>NZ_CP121261.1:0-4800000 GCF_029637605.1 Achromobacter spanius
TGACAAGCGATAAAAACTTCTTCATAATCTCGCCTCTCTGCTGCTGAAAACAGCAAGCGACGCAAAGCGAAAGCCGCAGCGAAGCTGGTGGGTTCAGCGAGTGGCAAGAAGTTGGTAGTACAGAATTTAGCAGTACCGCTCTTTAACAATTAAACAACCGATAAGTGTGGGCGCTTGATGCGATGCACTGTGATTCAGGTCTGGGGTCAAACCTTGGCTTGCTTCACAAGCACAATGAAATCAAGTGCTCACTAGAAGTGAAGTACCTTAGACGTCAAGTTTAAGAACATACCTCACTTCCTTTGAGTAGCGACGTATGACCTGGTTCGGATTTATTCGGACCAAGAATACGAAACAAATACAGAGATTAAACTGAAGAGTTTGATCCTGGCTCAGATTGAACGCTAGCGGGATGCCTTACACATGCAAGTCGAACGGCAGCACGGACTTCGGTCTGGTGGCGAGTGGCGAACGGGTGAGTAATGTATCGGAACGTGCCTAGTAGCGGGGGATAACTACGCGAAAGCGTAGCTAATACCGCATACGCCCTACGGGGGAAAGCAGGGGATCGCAAGACCTTGCACTATTAGAGCGGCCGATATCGGATTAGCTAGTTGGTGGGGTAACGGCTCACCAAGGCGACGATCCGTAGCTGGTTTGAGAGGACGACCAGCCACACTGGGACTGAGACACGGCCCAGACTCCTACGGGAGGCAGCAGTGGGGAATTTTGGACAATGGGGGAAACCCTGATCCAGCCATCCCGCGTGTGCGATGAAGGCCTTCGGGTTGTAAAGCACTTTTGGCAGGAAAGAAACGTCATGGGCTAATACCCCGTGAAACTGACGGTACCTGCAGAATAAGCACCGGCTAACTACGTGCCAGCAGCCGCGGTAATACGTAGGGTGCAAGCGTTAATCGGAATTACTGGGCGTAAAGCGTGCGCAGGCGGTTCGGAAAGAAAGATGTGAAATCCCAGAGCTTAACTTTGGAACTGCATTTTTAACTACCGAGCTAGAGTGTGTCAGAGGGAGGTGGAATTCCGCGTGTAGCAGTGAAATGCGTAGATATGCGGAGGAACACCGATGGCGAAGGCAGCCTCCTGGGATAACACTGACGCTCATGCACGAAAGCGTGGGGAGCAAACAGGATTAGATACCCTGGTAGTCCACGCCCTAAACGATGTCAACTAGCTGTTGGGGCCTTCGGGCCTTGGTAGCGCAGCTAACGCGTGAAGTTGACCGCCTGGGGAGTACGGTCGCAAGATTAAAACTCAAAGGAATTGACGGGGACCCGCACAAGCGGTGGATGATGTGGATTAATTCGATGCAACGCGAAAAACCTTACCTACCCTTGACATGTCTGGAATTCCGAAGAGATTTGGAAGTGCTCGCAAGAGAACCGGAACACAGGTGCTGCATGGCTGTCGTCAGCTCGTGTCGTGAGATGTTGGGTTAAGTCCCGCAACGAGCGCAACCCTTGTCATTAGTTGCTACGAAAGGGCACTCTAATGAGACTGCCGGTGACAAACCGGAGGAAGGTGGGGATGACGTCAAGTCCTCATGGCCCTTATGGGTAGGGCTTCACACGTCATACAATGGTCGGGACAGAGGGTCGCCAACCCGCGAGGGGGAGCCAATCCCAGAAACCCGATCGTAGTCCGGATCGCAGTCTGCAACTCGACTGCGTGAAGTCGGAATCGCTAGTAATCGCGGATCAGCATGTCGCGGTGAATACGTTCCCGGGTCTTGTACACACCGCCCGTCACACCATGGGAGTGGGTTTTACCAGAAGTAGTTAGCCTAACCGTAAGGGGGGCGATTACCACGGTAGGATTCATGACTGGGGTGAAGTCGTAACAAGGTAGCCGTATCGGAAGGTGCGGCTGGATCACCTCCTTTCAGAGCTTAAGTGCTCGTGTTAAGCGTCCACTCTTATCGGTTGTTTGATATAGCTGGGATCAGTTGTAGGCTTGGGTCGAGGGAATCTTCCCTGGGTCTTCAGCTACCTGACTGCTGATCCGAGAAGGTTTTGGGTCTGTAGCTCAGTTGGTTAGAGCACCGTCTTGATAAGGCGGGGGTCGTTGGTTCGAATCCAACCAGACCCACCAAGTATTCTGCGATGCAGGATATGGGGGTGTAGCTCAGCTGGGAGAGCGCCTGCTTTGCAAGCAGGATGTCATCGGTTCGATCCCGTTCACCTCCACCATTGATTCTCACAATCGCCCTGGTGGTGATGTAGAGGCTAACTCATAGCGCTGTTGTCAGTGTTATGAGTTAGGTTTTACCTAACAGCTATATTCGTTCTTTAACAATCTGGAAGAAGCACAACGAAATGTACTTATTAAGTACTCGACGCAAGTCGAAGAAGATAAGTACGGGTTGTGATTGCATTATTTTGTTCCAAGTTCTCAAGACTGGGGTGAATAACCTCAGACTGCTTTGAAACTTATGAACGGCACAAACGCTAATACTCAGGTCCTATAGCCTACAGCGTTATAGGATCAAGCGACTAAGTGCATATGGTGGATGCCTTGGCGATCACAGGCGATGAAGGACGTAGTAGCCTGCGAAAAGCTACGGGGAGCTGGCAAACAAGCTTTGATCCGTAGATGTCCGAATGGGGAAACCCACTGCAGCAATGCAGTATCCCTAGCTGAATACATAGGCTAGTGGAAGCGAACCGGGTGAACTGAAACATCTCAGTAGCTCGAGGAAAAGAAATCAACCGAGATTCCGAAAGTAGTGGCGAGCGAAATCGGAAGAGCCTTTACGTTTTAGCGCGCAAGATAGTCGAACGGAATGGAAAGTCCGGCCGTAGCAGGTGATAGCCCTGTAGATGAAATCTTGTGTGTGGAACTAAGCGTAAGACAAGTAGGGCGGGACACGTGAAATCCTGTTTGAAGATGGGGGGACCATCCTCCAAGGCTAAATACTCGTGATCGACCGATAGTGAACCAGTACCGTGAGGGAAAGGCGAAAAGAACCCCGGAAGGGGAGTGAAATAGATCCTGAAACCGTATGCATACAAACAGTAGGAGCCTCCTTGTGGGGTGACTGCGTACCTTTTGTATAATGGGTCAGCGACTTACATTCAGTGGCAAGGTTAACCGAATAGGGAAGCCGTAGCGAAAGCGAGTCCGAATAGGGCGATTCAGTCGCTGGGTGTAGACCCGAAACCAGATGATCTATCCATGGCCAGGTTGAAGGCACGGTAACACGTGCTGGAGGACCGAACCCACTAATGTTGAAAAATTAGGGGATGAGCTGTGGATAGGGGTGAAAGGCTAAACAAATCTGGAAATAGCTGGTTCTCTCCGAAAACTATTTAGGTAGTGCCTCAAGTATTACTGCGGGGGGTAGAGCACTGTTATAGCTAGGGGGTCATGGCGACTTACCAAACTATGGCAAACTCCGAATACCCGCAAGTACAGCTTGGGAGACAGAGCACCGGGTGCTAACGTCCGGACTCAAGAGGGAAACAACCCAGACCGCCAGCTAAGGTCCCGAATTATCGCTAAGTGGGAAACGAAGTGGGAAGGCATAGACAGTCAGGAGGTTGGCTTAGAAGCAGCCATCCTTTAAAGAAAGCGTAATAGCTCACTGATCGAGTCGTCCTGCGCGGAAGATGTAACGGGGCTAAGCGATAAACCGAAGCTGCGGGTGTGCACTTTTAGTGCACGCGGTAGGAGAGCGTTCTGTAAGCCTGCGAAGGTGGCTTGTAAAGGCTGCTGGAGGTATCAGAAGTGCGAATGCTGACATGAGTAGCGATAAAGGGGGTGAAAAGCCCCCTCGCCGTAAGTCCAAGGTTTCCTGCGCAACGTTCATCGGCGCAGGGTGAGTCGGCCCCTAAGGCGAGGCAGAGATGCGTAGCTGATGGGAAACTGGTTAATATTCCAGTACCGTCGTACAGTGCGATGGGGGGACGGATCGCGGAAGATCATCAGGGTGTTGGATGTCCCTGTTGCTGTATCGAAGATGGCGCTTAGGCAAATCCGGGCGCGTAAATCAAGGGTATGGCACGAGCGAGCATTGCTTGCGAAGTGATTGGAAGTGGTTCCAAGAAAAGCCTCTAAGCTTCAGCTGTACGAGACCGTACCGCAAACCGACACAGGTGGACGGGATGAATATTCCAAGGCGCTTGAGAGAACTCAGGAGAAGGAACTCGGCAAATTGATACCGTAACTTCGGGAGAAGGTATACCCCGGTAGTGTGAAGCGCCTGCGCGCTTAGCATGATGGGGTCGCAGAGAATCGGTGGCTGCGACTGTTTATTAAAAACACAGCACTCTGCAAAGACGAAAGTCGACGTATAGGGTGTGACGCCTGCCCGGTGCCGGAAGGTTAAGTGATGGGGTGCAAGCTCTTGATCGAAGCCCCGGTAAACGGCGGCCGTAACTATAACGGTCCTAAGGTAGCGAAATTCCTTGTCGGGTAAGTTCCGACCTGCACGAATGGCGTAACGATGGCCACACTGTCTCCTCCTGAGACTCAGCGAAGTTGAAGTGTTTGTGATGATGCAATCTACCCGCGGCTAGACGGAAAGACCCCATGAACCTTTACTGTAGCTTTGCATTGATCTGTGAACCGGCCTGTGTAGGATAGGTGGGAGGCTTTGAAGCGTGGTCGCTAGATCGCGTGGAGCCATCCTTGAAATACCACCCTGGTTTGTTTGCGGTTCTAACCTTGGTCCGTTATCCGGATCGGGGACAGTGCATGGTGGGCAGTTTGACTGGGGCGGTCTCCTCCCAAAGTGTAACGGAGGAGTTCGAAGGTACGCTAGGTACGGTCGGAAATCGTGCTGATAGTGCAATGGCATAAGCGTGCTTGACTGTGAGACTGACAAGTCGAACAGGTGCGAAAGCAGGACATAGTGATCCGGTGGTTCTGAATGGAAGGGCCATCGCTCAACGGATAAAAGGTACTCTGGGGATAACAGGCTGATACCGCCCAAGAGTTCATATCGACGGCGGTGTTTGGCACCTCGATGTCGGCTCATCTCATCCTGGGGCTGTAGCCGGTCCCAAGGGTATGGCTGTTCGCCATTTAAAGAGGTACGTGAGCTGGGTTTAAAACGTCGTGAGACAGTTTGGTCCCTATCTGCCGTGGGCGTTGGATACTTGACGGAGCCTGCTCCTAGTACGAGAGGACCGGAGTGGACGTACCTCTGGTGTACCGGTTGTCATGCCAATGGCATTGCCGGGTAGCTAAGTACGGAAGAGATAACCGCTGAAGGCATCTAAGCGGGAAACTCGTCTGAAGATTAGGTATCCCGGGGACTTGATCCCCCTAAAGAGTCGTTCGAGACCAGGACGTTGATAGGTCGGGTGTGGAAGCGCAGTAATGCGTTAAGCTAACCGATACTAATTGCTCGTGAGGCTTGATCCTATAACACTGATGGTTATGACCTGGTGGTATAGCGTTCCAAGTGTCGTTCAATACAAAATCTGGCTGCACCGTCGGCAGCCAGCCAACACCAATTACATCCCCCCTGTGCGTGATCATCGAGCTAGTCTCTGGTCACCCACACGTTGTGTTTCTTCCAAGATTGGAGCCGTTGCGTTAACCCGCAGCTGCTCAACCCGTTACGCCTGACGACCATAGCAAGGTGGTACCACTCCTTCCCATCCCGAACAGGACAGTGAAACGCCTTCGCGCCGATGATAGTGGACGGACGTCTGTGAAAGTAGGTCATCGTCAGGCTTTTATTGCGCAAAACCCCACAGGTGATCCGGTGGGGTTTTGTTTTTGGGTTTTGAGTTTAGATTTGAGATCCAAGATTTGATCTTCGCGATACTGATTAATTGAAAACGCCTCGCGGCTGATACCGCGAGGCGTTTTTGTTTAATGTCACCGCCATTCGATTATGAACTGGCTAGGTATTTTTGGCGGTCGATGCCGTGGCGTTGGAGTTTGTCGTAGAACGTCTTGCGTGGAATGCCCAATGTCTCAAGTGTGGCCTTGACGTCACCTTGGTTTGCGGAAAGCGCATCGCAGATCAATTGCGCTTCCAGACTTTCCATGCGTTCTGGCAAGCTGAGAACTGGATGCGGTTGCTGGGCTATGCCAGATTCTGGCATATTCAGCACCCCAAGCACTACGCGTTCGGCGAAGTGGGCCAGTTCGCGCACATTGCCAGGCCAGTCGTGCGTCATGACGTGCTGCTTGATGGCGGCAGGCATCTCTGGAATGTCGCGATGAAATCGACGCGATGCGTGCCCGAGATAATGCGCGAATAACAGCGGGATATCGTCCCGGCGCTCGCGCAGCGGGGGAATGCGGATGGTGACCACGTTGAGTCTGTAGAACAGGTCTTCGCGAAACTTGGTTCGGATGGCAGGGCTGCCCAGATCTTCTTTGGTGGCAGCCACGACGCGCAGATCCAGATTGCGCACCTCGTTGCTGCCAAGCGGGGTGATCTGGCGAGATTCGAGTACACGCAGCAGTTTCACTTGCACCGCTAGCGGCATACTCTCGATTTCGTCCAGGAACAAGGTTCCCCCGCTGGCATGCTCGATCCGGCCGACACGTTTTTTCTGCGCACCGGTAAATGCCCCAGCCTCGTGACCGAACAGCTCGCTTTCGATGACGGTTTCTGGCAGCGCACCGCAATTAATGGCGACCAGTTCGCGATGGCGCCGCCGACTGAGCCGATGAAGCGCCGTTGCCACGACCTCTTTGCCGGTTCCCGTTTCGCCCTCGACCAGCACATCGACATCCGCATCGGCAATGTGACGCAGGGTTTCCTTGATACGTTGCATGGCCGGCGTGGCACCGATGAAGGGTACTTCATCGGCTTGCACCGCAAACGCGGCTTCGCGCAGGCGGCGGTTCTCCAGCACCAGACGGCGCTTTTCTGCCGCGTGCAGGATGGCGGTGGTGAGCCGGTCGGGCGCATAGGGCTTGGCCAAAAAGTCATAGGCGCCTTCGCGCATGCATTGCACCGCGGTAGCGATATCGCCGTGGCCAGTGATGAGGATGACCGGCAGTTCCGGGTCGATGCCCCGCAGCCGATTGAACAGTTGCAGACCATCGATGTCAGGCATGCGGATGTCGGTCACGACCACGCCGTCGAAGTCGCGGTGCAAGATCGGAAGTGCCGACCGCGCCGTTCCATATGCGTCGACGGTCATACCGTGCAGCTTCAGGGTTTGAACGTTTGCGCGGCGCAGGTCCTCGTCGTCATCGATGAAGACGACATGGGGCGCCGCGGGGACGCGACCGGGAAGCGCCGGATCCGCATACGGAAAGGTATCAGGGTTTTGGATCATGGTGAAAAGGAATGGCTTGAGCGTCGCGGCCGACGTCTGCCTTGCGCAATGTGAGGATGAAGACGGCGCCGCGTGGGGCACCTTGATATGCCGGAAACCCGGGTTCCCCCGGTTGGCTCGCACGCAGATCACCGCCGAATTCGGCGACTATGTCGCGGCAAATGACAAGGCCCAAGCCCAAACCTTCCGGCTTCGTCGTATAAAAAGGTGTGAACAGGCGTGCCCGGGCGCCGTCCGACAGCCCGGGACCGTTGTCATTCACGTAGAGCTGCACGGTTGCGCCAAGATCTTGCAGGGCGACGATGACCCGGCCTTCGGAAATGCTTTCCAAGGCTTCCATCGCGTTTTGCAGCAAGTTCACCAAGACCTGTTCCAGGCGGATGCGGTCGGCGTGGACGAGTACATCTTGGTCAGCCGGCGGCCGTACCAGTGCAACGCCCTGCCTGCGCGCGCGAGGACCGATCAACAACAGCGCTCCATCGAGGGCTTCGTTGAGACTGGTGGGGCCGATTGACGCGCCCGCTTTGCGTGAAAATGCACGCAATTCGCTCGTGATATGGCCAATACGTTCGGTCAGCATGGCGATGGTGCCCAAATTGTCTTTGGCGGCTTCTGCATCGTCACGACGTAGGAACTCCGTCGCGTTGTCCGCATAGGCGCGGATCGCCGCAACGGGCTGGTTGATCTCGTGGGCAACCCCTGCAGCGACCTGGCCCAGCAAGGCCAGCTTGCTGGCTTGAACAAGTTCGTCCTGCATCGTATGCAGGCGTGCCTCGGCACGTTGGCGTTCATCCATTTCGTCCATCAATTGCTCGTTGACCTCGCGCAGCTGGCTAGTGCGTTCGCTGACCAGCGCGGCCAATTGCGCCTGGATAGCGGCTTGCTGGCCAGCCCGTTCGCGGTTGCGATGGCGCCGATAGAGGACGATGCCAATCGCCGCTGCCAGAAGGCTTTGCACTAGCAAGGCCGCCAATTGCGCATTGGCGATGGCCTGGTTCATGGCCGTTTGGACGGGTGACAGTAAATGCAATGTCCAGCCCGGAGACTCCGCGATGGGCAAGGTGGTGTGCAGCAGCGGTGCCCCAGTGGGAATTTGGGGCAAGGCGTGATTGGCGCGCACCAGTTGGCCGGTGCTGACTGGGGATAGAGGCGGCGTCAAAGGCAAAGGTTGGAATTGGGCATCGCCAAACTGAAGGCTGGTGCGCAAGGTTTGCGCCAGATCGGGAGCCAAAGGTGCCAAGACGTCGAAACGCCAGTCCGCCACGCTGCCCAGCAGAACCACGCCATGCTCGTCGGTAACGAAGATGGGCGCGGCAGATTGCCGCCAGTCGGATTCCAGGCCGCGAAAATCCACTTTCAATACGATCACGCCCAACATGGCACCGTTGGCGTCGTCGACGCGGCGCGACAAGTACAAACCGGCCTCATGGCTGACGGTGCCCAGGGCGAAGTGTTCGGCATAGCCGTTGGCGACGGCGCCTTGGAAGTAGGGGCGAAATTGATAGTCGACCCCGACAAACGTGGCGGGTTCGCGCCAATTGCTGGCGGCGATTGCAAGCCCGGTTTTGTCCAGTAGATAGATGGCTGAGGCGCCGACGCCGCGCGTCAGCGTGTCGAACTTGTCGTCCAGCGATTCGATCTGGGCGGCCGAGGCCCCTTGTAGTGCCGCACGCACGTCAACATCTCGGGTCAGTACGAAAGGCAGGGCCCGAAATTTGTCGAGGTTGTTGCGCAGCAAGGCCGCGTTGATCTGGCCGGCGCTGCGTGCCTGCGCGGTTGCGCTCTTGATTGCGTTATCGCGTGCCCACTCCGTGGCTGCGTGCAAGACCCCGACAATGATGGCGACGGCGACCAGGATGCCCAATGCACGCGCGAGCCACGAACTTGGCGCACGACGCGAGGCGGGTGCGGAAGAGGCAGCGTCTGAACGCTGGGCAGAGGATGAGGGATGGGATCGAGGCATGGTGTGCGGACTTCCGCACATTCTAGCTTAGTTGTGTGCGGCTTCCCGCCATCAAGATGCTGACGCATCTGCGTGTTGGGGGGAAAGCCCCGTCATATCAATGGCTTGCCGAGTTCCGGGTACATCGAGCTCGCCTGGCATGGGTCTTGCATATACACGGCTAAGCCGAGCCACATCCGCGCACGGTGAAATCGGCATGCGACCACAACGCAATGCCATAAAACAGAAAACGCCCTGTCGCCCGCTGCGCTCAACCACGCGGGGGCAAGGGGCATTGGTGGGGACAAAACCCGATGATCGACGTGGATCAAAGCGCACCCGTGCGCAAGCTCAAGTTCTATCAAATCCTGTATGTGCAGGTGATTTTCGCCATTGTGGTGGGGGTGTTGCTGGGCGCGTTCAAGCCTGAACTCGGCCAGCAGATGCAGCCGTTGGGCGATGCCTTCATCAAGCTGGTGAAGATGATCATTGCGCCGGTGATCTTCCTGACCGTGGCGTCCGGCATTGCCGGCATGAGCGACCTGAAAAAGGTCGGGCGCGTGGCTGGCAAGGCGATGCTGTATTTCCTGACTTTCTCGACGCTGGCCCTGATCATGGGCATGGTCGTCAGCCATATCGTCCAGCCGGGCGCGGGGATGCATATCGACCCCAGCACCCTGGACCAAAAGGCCGTTGCCAGCTTCGTGGCCAAGGCGCACGACTCGACCATCACCGGCTTTCTGATGAACATCATCCCGACGACGATCTTCAGCCCGTTCGTGGGCGGAGATATTCTGCAGGTGCTGTTCGTGGCAGTGCTGTTTGGAATCGCGCTGGCCATGGTGGGCGAACGCGGCAAGCCGATCCTGAGCTTCATGACGGCGCTGGCCCAGCCGATCTTCAAACTGGTCGCTATCTTGATGAAGGCGGCGCCCATCGGCGCGTTCGGTGCGATGGCGTTCACCATCGGCAAGTACGGCATCAAGTCCGTGGTGAACCTGGCCATGCTGGTGGGTACCTTCTACGCCACGTCGGTGCTGTTTGTGGTGGTGGTGCTGGGTCTTGTCGCCCGGTACAACGGCTTTTCGATCCTGAAGCTGGTTCGCTACATCCGCGAAGAATTGTTGTTGGTGTTGGGCACGAGCTCATCCGAAGCGGCATTGCCCACGCTGATGCAGAAGATGGAACGCGCCGGCTGTTCGAAGTCGGTGGTTGGCCTGGTGGTGCCCACGGGATACTCGTTCAATCTGGACGGCACCAATATCTATATGACGATGGCCGCGCTGTTCATCGCGCAGGCGTGCGACATTCCGCTGTCGTTGGGCGACCAGATCCTGCTGCTGGCCGTGGCGATGCTCAGCTCCAAGGGAGCCGCGGGTGTCACGGGGGCCGGTTTCATTACCCTGGCCGCCACCTTGTCGGTGGTGCCGTCCGTGCCTATCGCGGGGATGACGCTGATTCTGGGCGTGGATCGCTTTATGTCGGAATGCCGAGCCTTGACCAACCTGGTCGGCAACGCCACCGCCGCGGTTGTGGTTGCGCGCTGGGAAGGAGAGCTGGATCAGGAACAATTGCACGCCGCCCTGGATGGACAGTCGGTGCCTGTTGTACCGGCTTCCGATACGCCGACGCACGACACGCAGCCCACCTTGGGCCATACGCCCGTTTAAGTTCAGGGTATCTGGATGCCTGCCGCTCGCAGCAGATTCGACGTTTCGAATAGCGGCAGGCCCATCACGCCGGTATAGCTTCCGGCAATGCGCGAGATGAAGGTACCGGCCAGACCCTGGATGCCATAGGCGCCTGCCTTGCCGAAGGGTTCGCCGCTATCGCAGTAGCGGCCGATTTCGTCGTCGCTCAAATCGCGCATGTGGACGTCGGTGACTGACACCGCTTCCAGTAGCTGCTCGCCCGTGCAGACTGCGACGGCGGTACGGACTTCATGCGCCTGTCCGGACAAGGCACGCAAGATGCGCATAGCGTCCGCGCGGTCGGCTGGCTTGCCCAGCACGGCGCCATTCAGAATGACGGTGGTGTCCGCGGCCAGCAGGGGCAGATCAGGCAGATTGTGGGTGCGCATCCAGTCGCGGCCTCGCAGCGCCTTGTCGCGGGCAGTGCGTTGCACGTAGTCCGCGGCGCTTTCGCCTTCGTGTTGGGGCTCGTCTTCGCCGGGAGGCGCCGGCACCAGCAGGACCGTGTGCGCAAGGCCGATCTGGGTCAACAGTTCACGCCGCCGTGGGCTGGCCGAGGCCAGGTAGAGGCGAGCGGGCGAGGTGTCAGGGGCGGCAGTGTGGGGCATGCGGAATCTTGTGGGGCGCCGCCCTGGCAGCGGTCAGGCGCGGTGGTAGGGGTGATTGGTCATGATGGCCCATGCGCGATAGAGCTGTTCGGCCAGCACCACGCGGACCATGGGATGCGGCAAGGTCAGCGACGACAAGCGCAGTTGGCCGCTGCACGAGGCCTTCAAATCGGCGTCCAGGCCATCTGGGCCGCCAACCAGAAAAGCGACGTCTTGGCCGCCCGCGCGCCATTGTTCCAGCTTTTGCGACAAGGCCATGGTGGTCAGGTCGCGGCCGCGTTCGTCCAGCGCCAGCCGCAGCGCGCCAGCGGGTAATGCGGCTTCAATGCGTTTGGCTTCCGCCGCCATCATCTGGGCGGGCGTCTTGCCGGTGGTGCGCGGTTCGGGCTTGATCTCGCGCAGTTCCAGCGCGCAATCGGCGGGCAGGCGTTTGGCGTAGTCGGCCCAGGCAGTCTCTACCCAGTCCGGCATTCGCGTACCCACCGCCGCAACAATCAGCTTCACGGCAGGAACTCAGGCTTCGGCGTTGTCGTAGCCGTTGTCGGCGGGGATCGGTGCCACTCGGGTCGATTCCGGCAGCAGCTTCACGCGCACCGGTTTGCCGCCCCAGATTTCTTCCAGGTTGTAGTACTGGCGGATGGCGGGCTGCATGATGTGCACGACGACGTCACCCAGGTCGACGACGACCCATTCACCGGTGTCCTCGCCTTCGATGGTGATGCCGGTCAGTTCCAGTGCGCGGCCGCGGTCGGCCACGCTGGAGGCAAGGGCTCGGGTTTGGCGGTTGGAGGTGGCGCTGGCAATCACGACGCGATCGAACAAGCTTGTCAGATGCGTGGTGTTGTAGACCTTGATGTCTTGCGCCTTGACGTCTTCGAGGGCATCGATGACGGCGCGTTGGAGTTTCGTTATATCCATAGCTGCAAATATAACCCGCGGACGGACGGCGGATGCCGGCTCCGTGGCGCTTTCTGCGCCGGGCGGGTGTGGGTTTATCGGTAAAGTTGGTGCGCCGCAATATAGGCGGCGACGGCCGGGGCCAATAGGCCGTCAGTGGATTCGCCCGCGGCCAGCCGCCGACGGATGTCGGAAGCGGATACCGCCATGGGCGCAAAGGGCAATTCTTCCAGGCTGTGACCTTGCGCTTGCAGCCACGCGGTCAGTTCCGGGGGCGGCGTAAGCGGGGTGCCGGGGCGGGTAGCCACGGCCAGATCCACCAGACTGGCGATGTCGCGCCAATTACGCCAGGTGCAAAAATTGGCGAGTTGGTCGGCACCCAGCAGCCAGACATAGCGCGCGCCCTGGGGCAGGCCGCGCAGCGTGTCGATGGTGTAGGTGGGGCCGTCGCGTTCGATTTCGACGGGGTTGACGAGCAGCCCGTCGTGCCCGGCGATGGCCAGCTCCAGCATGTCACGGCGTTGTTCGCCCGTGGCGTGCAAGGCTGCTCGCTGCCAGGGATTGCCGGCGGGAATCAGTTCCACGGAGGTTAGATTCAGCGTGTCCAACGCGCTTTTTGCCAGCGTGACGTGGGCGACGTGGACGGGGTCAAAGCTGCCGCCCAGGAGACCGATGCGCTTCAAACCCAATCCCGCGGCGTCAGGTAGGCGGCAAGCTCGGCTTCCGGCGTGCCTGCTTCGGGCTGCCAGTCGTAGCGCCATTGCGCCAAGGGTGGCATGGACAGCAGGATGGATTCGGTGCGGCCACCGGATTGCAGGCCGAACAGCGTGCCGCGGTCGAACACCAGATTGAATTCAACGTAGCGGCCTCGGCGGTAAGCCTGGAAGTCGCGTTCGCGTTCGGTGTAAGCCGTGTCGCGGCGACGTTCGACGATGGGCAGATAGCTGTCCAGGAATGCGTCGCCCACGGACCGGGTCAGGGCAAACGAGGACTCAAAGCCAGGCGCGTTCAGGTCGTCAAAGAAGACGCCGCCGATGCCGCGCGTTTCGTTGCGGTGCTTCAGGAAGAAGTACTCGTCGCACCAGCGCTTGTAGCGCGGGTAGTACTCAGGGCCGTGGCTGGCCAGCGCGTCGCGGCAGACCGTATGGAAATGCCGGGCGTCGTCTTCGAAAGGGTAATAGGGCGTCAGGTCTATGCCGCCACCGAACCAGAAGACGTCGGCTTCGTCATGCCCGGGGCGGGCCGTCGCCACGAACATGCGCACATTCATGTGCGTGGTGGGCACGTAGGGGTTGCGCGGGTGCAGCACCATGGAAACGCCCATGGCCTCCCACGCACGACCGGCAAGCTCGGGCCGGTGGGCGCTGGCCGACGGGGGCAGCTTCGTGCCCTTGACGTGGCTGAACAGTACGCCCGCGCGCTCGAACAGCTTGCCGCCTTCCAGCAGCCGCGACAGCCCGCCGCCGCCTTCCGGACGTACCCATTCATCGGCACGGAAAGGGCCGCCTTCCGCCGCTTCCAGTGCTAGGACAATACGCGCCTGCAAGCCGGTGAGGTAATCGCGGACAGAGGCAACGGGCAAGGCGTTCATCAGCGCTTTCCGGCGTTACGCGTTGGACTTGGGTTTTTGTTGCGACGGCTTGAGCGCACGCCAGCCGATGTCGCCGCGGTACTGACGGCCATCGAAATGGATGCCGTCGATGGCTTCGTACACGCGGTCGCGAGCCATCTTGACCGAGTCGCCCAAGGCCGTGACGCACAGCACGCGGCCACCGGTGGTCTTGGTGTTTTCGCCATCGAGTTCGGTGGCGGCATGGAACACCATGCAGTCTTCGGCGTCGGCGGGCAGGCCGCGGATGACGTCGCCGGTGCGCGGCGTGTTGGGGTAATTGTGCGAGGCCAGTACCACGCCCAGGGCGGTGCGGCGGTCCCAGACGATGTCGGCCTGGTTCAGCGTGCCGTCCACGGCGTGCTCAAGCGCGTCCAGCAGATCGCTCTTGACGCGCATCATGATGGGTTGCGTTTCCGGATCGCCCATGCGGCAGTTGAATTCCAGCGTCTTGATTTCGCGGTCGGGATCATCGCCCGGGGCGATCATCAGGCCGGCGTACAGGAAGCCGGTGTAGGGAATGCCGTCGCGCGTCATGCCCTGCACCGTCGGCAGGATGATTTCGCGCATGATGCGGTGGTGCAGTTCGGGCGTGACGATGGGGGCCGGCGAATAGGCGCCCATGCCGCCGGTGTTCGGACCCTGGTCGCCGTCTTGCAGGCGCTTGTGGTCTTGGCTGGTGGCCAGCGCCAGCACGTTGCGGCCGTCGCACATGACGATGAAGCTGGCTTCTTCGCCCACCAGGCATTCTTCGATGACAACGCGGGCGCCCGCGGCACCCATGGAGCCATCGCCCAGCATGGCGTCAACGGCGGCATGCGCTTCTTCCAGCGTGGCCGCAACCACGACGCCCTTGCCGGCGGCCAGGCCGTCGGCCTTGATCACGATGGGGGCGCCTTCCTGGTCAATATAGGCATGCGCCTGGACCGGGTCGGTGAAGGTGGCGTAGCGCGCGGTCGGGATGTTGTGCCGGACCATGAAGGCCTTGGCGTAGTCCTTCGAGCTTTCCAGTTGCGCGGCGGCCTTGGTGGGGCCAAAGATTTTCAGGCCGCGCGCGCGGAACACGTCCACCACGCCCGAGGCCAGCGGCGCTTCCGGCCCAACGACCGTCAGGGCGATTCCTTCGCGCTGGACGAAATCGGCCAGCTCCTCGGCATTGGTGAGCGCGATGTTTTCCATCTGCTCGGCCCGTTGCGTGCCGCCATTACCCGGGGCGACAAACACTTTGTGTACGCGCGGGGAGCGGGCCAACCGCCAGGCGAGGGCATGTTCGCGGCCGCCCGAGCCAATTACCAGGAGTTTCATGTTGCGTGATTCTGAAGGTTGCCACTCTAGCCCGTGGAGAAGGCGACGGACCCGGGACAGCCCCGGGACCGATTCATATTCCGGCACGCTGGCGGACAAGCCGTCAACGCGCTGGAACCGTGGGATTTACTGTGCTTCGTCGAAAATAACGGTCGTATAGACTTCCTGCACGTCGTCCAGGCCTTCCAGGGCGTCGAGCAGTTTCTGCATCTTGATGGCGTCTTCGCCAGCCAGTTCGGTTTCGTTCAGCGCCTTCATGACGATGCCGTCAACTTCGGCTTTCAAACCCGCTTCGTCGAAAGCCTTGCGCACGGCGGCGTAGTCAGCCGGCGCGCAAACGACTTCGATCACGCCTTCTTCGTCGGTCGTTACGTCTTCGGCGCCGGCGTCGAGCGCGGCTTCCATGACTTTGTCTTCGGCGGTGCCCGGCGCGAATACGAACTGGCCGCAATGCTTGAACATGAAGGCCACCGAGCCTTCCTGGCCCAGGTTGCCGCCGTTCTTGGCGAAGGCGTGGCGGACTTCCGCCACGGTGCGGGTGCGGTTGTCGGTCATGCAGTCAACGATGACCGCCGCGCCGCCGATGCCGTAGCCTTCGTAGCGGACTTCCTCGTAGGCGTCGCCGTCGGCACCGCCCGCGCCACGCTGGATGGCGCGCTGGATGTTGTCCTTGGGCATGTTGGCGTCGGTGGCCTTGTCCCAGGCCATGCGCAAGCGCGGGTTGCTGTCCGGGTCGGGGCCGCCGGCGCGCGCCGCCACGGTGATTTCACGAATGATCTTGGTCCAAAGCTTCCCGCGCTTGGCGTCTTGACGCCCTTTGCGGTGCTGGATATTGGCCCATTTGCTGTGTCCGGCCATGGCTTCCCAGGAGAAATTGTCTGCAAAAAAAGGCATTTTACCGTGCCGGCGGCCATAGCGCCCCGGCGTGGCCCCGCCTGTGTCGATATTGCCACGCGCACAAGCCCCACGGCAGGCTCTACACTTGGGCATCCTTTTGGCTTCCTGGCCCGGAGCGTTGCCCATGCCCAATCCCATCGTCATTGCCAAGAACGCGCAGACCGAACTGGCCCTGTTACCCGCTTTGGCCAACCGGCACGGGTGCATTACCGGGGCCACGGGCACCGGCAAGACCGTCACCCTGCAAGTGCTGGCCGAATCGTTTTCACGCATTGGCACGCCGGTGTTCATGGCTGACGTGAAAGGCGACCTGACCGGGATATCGCAAGCCGGCATGGCCAGCCCCAAGCTGGCCGAGCGGCTGAAAAGCCTGGGCCTGGACGAACCCGCGTGGGGCGCCAGCCCCGTCACGCTCTGGGACGTGTTCGGCGAGCAGGGCTTGCCGGTGCGGGCCACCATTACCGATATGGGGCCATTGCTGCTGTCGCGCATCCTGGAGCTGAACGACACGCAGGAAGGGGTACTGACCCTGGTATTCAAGGTGGCCGACGATGAAGGCCAACTGTTGCTTGACCTGAAAGACCTGCGCGCCATGCTGCAAAACGTGGCGGACCGCTCGGCCGAGCTCAAGACCCGTTACGGCAATGTGTCGTCTGCCAGCGTGGGCGCCATCCAGCGCGGCTTGCTGGCGCTGGAATCGCAGGGCGCCGAAAAGTTCTTCGGCGAACCCATGCTGGACGTGGCCGACCTGATGCGCACCGATGCCCAGGGGCGCGGCATGGTCAACGTGCTGGCCGCCGACAAACTGATGCAGGCGCCGCGGCTGTACGCGATTTTCCTGCTCTGGCTCTTGGCCGACCTGTATGAAAAGCTGCCCGAAGTGGGCGACATGGACCAGCCCAAGCTGGTGTTCTTTTTCGATGAAGCGCACCTGCTGTTCAACGACGCGCCGCCCGCGCTGCTGAACAAGATCGAACAGGTAGTGCGCCTGGTGCGGTCCAAGGGCGTGGGCGTCTATTTCGTGACCCAGAATCCGCTGGACATCCCCGATACCGTGTTGGGCCAATTGGGCAACCGCGTCCAGCATGCCTTGCGGGCGTTCACCCCGCGCGACCAGAAGGCCGTCAAGACCGCCGCGCAGACGATGCGTCCGAACCCTGGGCTGGACATCGAAGCGGCCATTACCGAACTGGGGGTTGGCGAGGCGCTGATTTCACTGCTGGACGCCAAGGGCCGCCCGATGCCGACGGAACGCGCCTACGTGATGCCGCCTGCCAGCCGCATTGGCCCGGCGACGGATGCCGAGCGCCAGGTGTTGCGCCAGGGCAGCCCGATGGCCGCCAAGTACGAAAAGGCAGTTGATCGGGAGTCTGCCTACGAAATCCTGGCGGGACGCGCCGCCGTCCCGGTCGATGCTGCCAGCGGCAAGCCGGCGGAATCCAAAGGCGAGGCGCCCGCCGAGTCCTCCGACGGCGGCTTGATGGGCAGCTTGAAAGACGTGCTGTTCGGATCGACCGGCCCTCGTGGGGGCAAGCGCGACGGCGTTGTCCAAACCATGGCCAAGAGCACCGCCCGTTCGATTGCGCGTGAACTGACACGCGGCATTCTGGGATCGCTGCTGGGCTCCAAAACCCGTCGCTGACGCCACCTGTCCACTGGCAGGACGCATCCCTCCGTTTTGTAACGGGGGGTGTTGCGTCGCGGCCGTTTATGCCTATGATTCTGGGCGGTCTATCAAAGGAAACCTTAAGGACAAACGTGGTGGCTAAGAAACACAAGATTGCGGTGATCCCAGGAGACGGTATTGGCAAGGAAGTCGTGCCGGAAGGGCTGAAAGTGCTGGACGCCGTGGCGACGCGCTTCGGCATCGAATTCCAGTGGGATCATTTCGACTGGAGTTGCGACTATTACGCTCAGCACGGCAAGATGATGCCGGACGACTGGAAGGCGCAAATCGGGCAACACGAAGCGATTTTCTTCGGCTCGATCGGCTGGCCCGCCACGGTGCCGGACCACGAGGCGCTGTGGGGCTCGCTGTTCAAATTCCGTCGCGAATTTGATCAATACATCAATTTGCGACCGGTTCGCCTGATGCCTGGCGTGCCGTCGCCGCTGGCCGACCGCAAGCCCGGCGACATTGATTTCTTCATTGTTCGTGAAAACACCGAAGGCGAATATTCCAATAGCGGCGGCCGCCTGTTCGAAGGCACCGATCGTGAAGTCGTCATTCAAGAAAGCGTCTTCACGCGCATTGGCGCCGATCGTGTACTGAAGTTCGCGTTCGAGTTGGCCCAAAAGCGCGGCAAGCACCTGACTGCCGCCACCAAATCCAACGGCATCTCGATTTCGATGCCCTGGTGGGACGAGCGGGTGGCCGACATGGCCGGGAACTATCCGGACGTGCGCTGGGACAAATATCACATCGATATCCTGTGCGCGCACTTCGTGCAGCATCCGGATTGGTTCGACGTGGTGGTGGCTTCCAACCTGTTCGGCGACATTCTTTCCGATCTGGGGCCGGCATGCACGGGCACGATTGGCATTGCTCCGTCCGCCAACCTGAACCCCGAACGCAAGTTCCCGTCGCTGTTCGAACCGGTGCACGGTTCGGCGCCGGATATCTATGGCAAGGGCATCGCCAACCCGATCGGGCAGATCTGGAGCGGTGCATTGATGCTGGATTTCCTGGGCTATCCCGAGGCCTCGGCCGCGGTGGTGAAAGCGATCGAAACCGTGCTGGCGGACGGACCTCGCACGCGGGATATGAAGGGCAGCGCATCGACCGTTGATGTCGGGGACGCCATTGCGTCACTGATCGCGGCCGGTTAAGCGTATTTAGCGAGGGCGGCCATTCAGGCTAGTTGATGGAACATTCAATGTCTTCTACCTCCGCCGCCCACGTGGGCGGTGGCCGGGCCGACCGCTTTGTGCGCAAGCTGTTCCGTTTGCTGCGTTCACGCACGCAACGGCATAACCAGCATTTGTGGCCATTCGTGCGGATCTGGCGAGACCGCACGGGCGTCATCTCCGGCTTTCGCGCCTTTGGCCGGTCGCTGCCGTTGACGCCGCTGGCCCAAGGCTATGACCGCGCCGATGAAACGGTGCACTTGATTCTGAGCGGCCCGTCGGTCGCCCAGATTCCCTACGATCAGTTGGATATTCGCGTGGCCATGGGCGTGAACGGCGCCATTGCGCTGGCGCGCAAGTTCGACCTGCCATTCAAGTACTACTGCATCATCGACCAGAATTTTGTGCGGGAACGCATTGAACTGGTGCGTGAGATCGTTGCGCGCGACCTGACGCTGTACGTGTTTCCGGAAGTGCTGCGCTACATCATGCAAGGCATTCCGCAAGACCAGATCCGCTGCCGCATCTGCATCATCGAATTGATTTCCGAACGCGCCTATCAGCGCAGCGCGGCGCCCGCGGTGCTCAAGCGGATTGCGGCGGCCACGCCTGACGTGCAATTGCTGGATGCCAAGCAGGGCCTGGGCTACAGCTTCGATGCATCGTTAGGGGTGTTCGACGCCGACACCGTGGCCTATGCGGCCTTGCAGGTGCTGATGTCCGGCGGCGCGCGGCAGGTGTATGTGCATGGGCTGGACCTTACCGTACAGAATGGGCTGCGCTTTTATGAGGAAGGCGGCAAGCCGCAAACCAGCCGCCTGGCCCGCAAATTCACGCATTTGATCGAACCGTCGTTCCGCTTTGCCGCCGAGCAATGGCGGGCGCGTGGCGTGTCGGTGTTCAACCTGTCGCCCGTCAGCGCCTTGTCGCCCGACATTATCGAGCGGCTCGATTGGCAAGCGTTCTTGAAAGAGGACGCGCCTGGCGCGCCCTGATTGCCCGCGTCAGTGCGCGCCCGCCGCTGCTTCTGCCGCACCGCCGTCGCCCGCCTTGTTTGAGCGCGGCCGCGCAAACCAGACCAAGCCCGTCAGCATCAGGAAGATGATGGCCGAGGCGAAGAACACGTCCACTGCCGACATCGTGAATGCTTGCGTGTTGACCAGGCCGTCCACCATGCTCAAGGCTTGTTGATGCGACATGCCCAAGCCGTTCTGCAGGGCGTTCATGGTCTGGTCGAACGCTTGTTGGCCGGGCTTGGCGACCTCGGTCAATTGCGAGTGATGCAGTGTGGCGCGGTTTTCCCATAGCGTCGTTGCGATCGAGGTGCCGAATGCGCCCGCCGTCAACCGCAGGAAGTTCGACAGGCCCGACGCGGCGGGAATGCGCCATGGTTCGATGCCGGACAGGGTGATGGACGTCAGCGGCACAAAGAATGCCGCCATGGCCGCGCCCTGGATGATGGTGGGCAACATGAGCGTGCGCACGTCGGTCTGGGTGTTGAAACCCGCCCGCATGAAGCACACCAGCGCGAAGATCAGGAACGCAACCGTCACGATCTGGCGCGGGTCTCGTGTGGCCAGCATCTTGCCCACGATGGGGGTCAACACGATCGCCAGCAACCCAACCGGCGCCGTCACCAGGCCGGCGTAGGTGGCGGTGTAGCCCATATTGCTTTGCAGCCACAGCGGCAGCAGCACCACGTTGCCGAAGAACACACCGTAGGCCACGGCCAGTGTCAGCGCGCCGACAGTGAAGTTGCGCTCCTTGAACAGGCGCAGGTCCACCACGGGGTGGGCGTCGGTCAATTCCCAGATCAGGAAGAACACGAAGGCCACGAAAGCGATTGCCGCCAGGGCAATGATGGTGGGGCTGGCGAACCAGTCCAGTTCCTTGCCCTTGTCCAGCATGATCTGCAAGGCGCCAACCCAGATCACCAGCAGCACCAGTCCCAGCTTGTCGATGGGCAGCTTGCGGGTTACCGATTCGCGCTTGCCGTAGATGCGCCAGCTGATCCACGCGGCCAGGAGTCCCACGGGCACGTTGATGTAAAAAATCCACGGCCACGTGTAGTTGTCGGAAATCCACCCGCCCAGCAAGGGGCCCGCCACGGGCGCGACCAAGGTGGTCATGGCCCAGACGGCCAACGCCATGCCCGCCTTGGACTTCGGGAAGCTGGCGAGCATCAACGTTTGCGACAGCGGGATCATCGGCCCAGCCACCGCGCCCTGCAATACGCGAAAGGCGATCAACGCTTCCAACGAAGGCGCAAAGCCGCACAACCATGACGCCAGCACGAACAGCAGGGTGGAAATCAGGAACAGGCGCACCTGGCCGATGCGCTGTGTGAGCCAGCCGGTCAGCGGTACCGTGATGGCGTTGGCGACGGCGAACGATGTGATGACCCAGGTTCCCTGGCTGGTGCTGACGCCCAGGTCGCCCGAGATGGTGGGGATGGACACGTTCGCGATCGATGTGTCCAGCACGTTCATGAACACCGCGGTGGATAGCGCGATGGACCCGATGACGCGGGCCGCGCCTTCCAATGGCGGGTGAGTACCCGGCGGGCGGGCGGGTTCGATCGGGGGCGCGCCAGCGCCCGCGGGCTGGGCGGTCGTGCTCATGATGCGAGGTTTTGTTCGATGATTTTCTTGATCATGGCGTCGACGTCATCGTGTGCCGGTTCAAAAGCGCGCGTGGACCAGGCCGGCTCGCTGCGCACGGCTTGTGTCAGCGCTTCGCCATCCTGCTGGCCCACATCCACTTCCACGTCCATCGACAGGCCGACACGCAAGGGATGCGACTTCAGGTCTTCGGGGTCGAGCAGGATGCGCACGGGCACGCGCTGCACCACCTTGATCCAGTTTCCGGTGGCGTTCTGGGCGGGCAGCAGGGCGAAGGCGCTGCCGGTTCCGGCGTCCAGGCCGGCGACCGTGCCGTGGTAAACGACCGAGCTGCCGTACAGGTCGGCCACCATCTTGACCGGCTGGCCGATGCGCATCTTGCGCAACTGGCCTTCCTTGAAGTTGGCTTCCACCCAGACCTGGTCCAGCGGCACCACCGTCATCAGCGCGTTGCCGGGGGCCACACGCTGGCCAACCTGCACGCTGCGGCGCGCGATCACGCCGCCCACCGGCGCGGGCAGCACCGTACGCGACTGAGCCAGCCAGGCATTGCGAAGGCCGGCGGCGGCCTGGAGCACATCGGGATGATTGGCAACCGTGGTGCCCTGCGTCAGCGCCTGGTTGGTCACCAGTTTGGCTTGCGACGCGGCCAAGGCGGCGCGGGCTTGGGCCAGGCCAGACTGTGCCGATTTCAGCGCGGCTTCCGCGTGCAGGATCTCTTCACCACTGACACCACCGGATTTGGCCAATTGCTGGCGGCGGCTGACGTCGCTTTGGGCGCGCGTCAGTTCGGCCTGCGCGCGCAGAATGTCGGCGCGGCGCAGGTCGACATCAGCGGCCAGCGCGTCGTTCTGAACGTAATAGGTGCGGACCTGGCGCACCATCTGGGCGAGCCTGGCCTGTGCTTGTTGCAGGGCCACGTCGGTGTCGGCGGGGTCCAGGCGCACCAACGGCTGGCCAGCCGCGACGGTTTCGGTGTCGTCGGCTTCAATGGCCACGACAGTACCGGGCACCTGCGGCGTGATCTGCACCAGGTTGCCGTGCACGTAGGCATCGTCGGTGCTTTCGAAGTGGGCGCCGAAAAGCACCCACCAGATGCCGTAGGCGATGGCGATGAGAATGAAGACGCCGGTCGCGATCAGCAAGAGGCGTTTGCGGGCGGGGTTGGCGGTGGGGGTGGCAGCGTTCATGACGTCTGAATCCGGGGATCGTTCAATGAATGGGGTTCGTGGCGGGAGCGGCCTGCGCGGTGTGCGCGGGCTCCGTCTGTGGCGGTGGGGTGTAGCCGCCGCCCAGCGCGTTGGCCAGGTTGGCATCAAGCTGATAGGCGCGGATACGCAGGTCGGTATCCAGGCGGGCTTGGGTCAGCACGCCGGTTTGCGCAATGAGCACCGTGATGTAGTTGCCCAGGCCGGCCTTGTAGCGGTTCACGGCCAGCTCGTAGGCGGCTTCGATGGCGGTGCGGGCTTGGCGCTGTTGGGCGCGTTCCTGCTCCAGCAGGCGCAGGCCGTCCAGCGCGTCGGCCACCTGGTGCACGGCGTCCAGCACGGTCTGGTTGTAGTCCGACACGGCCAGATCGGCGTCGGCGCGGCGCCCGGCCAGATTGGCGTTCAGTTCGCCGCCATGGAAGATGGGCAGCGTGACGGCCGGCCCAAAGCCCGCCGTGCGCGCCGCGGCGCCCAGCAGATTGCCCGTGCCCAATGCCTGGAAGCCGGCAAACGCGGTCAGGTTGACGTTGGGGTAGAACTCCGCCTTGGCGGTGTCGATGGCGCTGCGTGCGGCTTCGGCGCGCCAGCGCGAGGCCACGACGTCGGGGCGATGGCCCAGCAGGTCCAGCGGAATGGTCGTGGGCACGACGCCCGCGGGCGCGGTCAGGTCCACGGCAACCAACGATTGGCCGCGTTGCGGGCCGGCGCCTGCCAGCGCCGCGACCTGATTGCGCAACTGCGCCAGCGTCGTTTCCGTCTGCGTCAGTTCCACCTGGCCGGCAGCCAGCGACGATTCCGCCTGCTTCACTTCCACTTGCGTATCCAGGCCGGCGCTATAGCGGCCTTGCGTCAAGGACAAGACATCGGCGCGTTGCGCGATCACCCGCTTGAGCACATCGCGTTGCGCGAAGGCGTTCTGCAGGTTCAGGTAGGCGCGTACGGTGGCGCTGGCCAACACATTGCGCGCGGCTTGCGCGTCGGCGGTCGCGGCCTCGCGCTCCGACACGGCCGATTTCAGGCGTGAGCGGTTCTTGCCCCAGAAATCCAGCTCATAGCTGAAGTCCAGCGCCAGCCGGTTATCGCTGACGACGCTGCCACCCAGCGGTGCCGGGTAGATGTAGTCGGACGACAAGTGTTCGCGAGTCAGCGAGTAATCGGCGTCCACGCGGGGCAGAAGCGGCGCGCGGGCAGTGCTGACGGCGGCGTTGGCCTTGGCCAGGCGCGCTTGCGCGGCGCTCATCGACGGGCTGTTGGCCAGCGCTTCGTCCATCAGCGCGTCAAGCTGCGCGTCGCCGTAGCGTTGCCACCATTGCGTGTTGGGCCAGGCGGTGTCGTGACCGGTCAATCCCAACTTGGCCGCATCCAGCGCTACAACGGGTTCGGACCCGGGTTCCATCAGTGCGCAGCCGCTCAGGGCAAGCACCAATACGGTAGAAAGAAGGCGTTTCATCCTGACTGTTTGCTGAAAGTAATTGATTGATCTGTATTTGCCTAGGCAAATATTATGCCAAATAAAACCCCAGGCGCATGGGGCGTAGCTAAAACGGGGGCAGCGTCGTCAGCGCTCGGGCGCCGTGCCCGATGCCGAGCCGTTGGCGATCATGCGGCGCAGGAAGTGCATGAGCTGGGTGACTTCGTCAGCGGAAAATCCACGCAGATGGTGATTCAGCGCCCGGGCGATGGTAGGAGGAATTTCGCGGGCCTTGGCTTCGCCCAATTCGGTCAGTTCGATCTTCACGACGCGGCGGTCTTCTTGGCTGCGGCTGCGGCGCAGCAGGCCTTTGGCCTCAAGCCGGTCAAGTGCGCGAGTCATGGCGCCGGTGTCCATGTCATTCAGGCGGGCGAGTTCGGCGGGGGTGTCGGCGCGGCCGAGAAAGACCATGGCCAATGGGCGCCATTGCATGGCGGTCAGGTCCAACGGCGCCATTTCCTGGTCCAGCATCCGGGTCAGGGAGTGATAGACCAGCTTGACGAGGTAGCCCGCGTTCTCTTCCCCCATGCAACGGTGGTCGTTGCGATAGTGGATGGGGTTGTCAGCGGCGGGCGGGGCAGTTTCGGCATTCATGGGCCGAATTTTACTGCCTAGTCAGTTATTGTCAAGGCTGTGATTTTGCCACCGCTTCTACATCGACCGCACCTTTGCGCAGGCCCGACCAGACAATCGCCGCGACGATCAGCGCGGCGCCGGCAATCATGCGGGGCGTCGGTTCCTGGCTGAACAGCACCCATGCGAAGGCGATGGCGTATACCGGTTCCAGGGCAATCACCAAGCCGGCGCTGCGGGCGTTCAGACGGGTCAAACTGGACACGAACAGATAGTGCGACAGGCCCGTGCAGAAGATGCCCAGCAAGGCCAGCCAGAACCAGTCCAGCGCGGGCAGGGCGGGCAACTGGCCAACGGCGAACGGCACCATCACCAGCGCCACCACCACGTTTTGCCAGCATGCCACCTGCATCGGGTCCATGCCGGAGGCCGAGCGCCGGTTGCTCAACGCCAACAGGGCGAAGGTCAGCCCGGACAGCAGGCCCCACGCCAGACCGATGGTGCCCTGGTTGGCCAGGTCGAACGACGGCGTTACCAGGATGAGCCCGGCAGTGACCAGGCCCAGCAACATCCATTCGGCCGCGCGAATGCGTTCACGGAAGAGCAGGCCTTCGAACAGCGTGATGAAGGCGGGAAAGCTGGCGAAACCCAGCGTGGCGATGGCGATTCCGCCCACCTTCACTGAAATGAAGAACGTGACCCAATGCGCCGCCAGCAAGGCGCCGGCAAGCACCAGCACGAATAGCTGCGCGGGCGTCAACACGCCCAATAGCGGCTTGCGGCGCATGCGGGCAAAAATGCCCAGCGAGATCACCGCGAAAACGGCCCGGCCCAGCGTGATGACGGCGGCGCTGGCTTGTATCAACTCCCCGAAAACGCCGGTCAGGCCGAAAAGCACGGCGGCAATATGGATGTAGGTCAGAGCGCGATGTCGGGTCATGCCGGAGGGTGTCGATGCCAAAAAGCGATGTTTGATCGTGCAAGAGCATTGCACTGAATCTAAAATCATCGCATGAATCGTATCGCCAAGCTTTTGCCATCCTCTCTTCCGTCCGGCCGCGCGGCCGGAATCCTTATGGCAATGCTGGGCGCGGTGCTGTTTTCGGCCAAGGCGATCGTGGTCAAGTTCACCTACCGTTATGGCATCGACGCGGTCACCCTGATCGCCTTTCGCATGCTGTTTGCGATGCCGTTCTTTGCGGCGGTGGCCTGGCACCAGTCGCGCCGCGCCGCCCGCGGCGAGATCGTGACGATGACCGCCAAAGAGCGTGTCCAGGTCATCGTGCTGGGCCTGTTGGGCTACTACCTGTCCAGCTTCCTGGACTTCCTGGGCCTGCGCTATATCACCGCAAGCCTGGAACGGCTGATCCTGTTCCTGTCGCCGTCGCTGGTCGTGCTGCTGTCCGCGTTCTGGTTCAAACGCCCCATCGAGCGCCGGCAATGGCTGGCCATGGTGCTGTCGTATGCCGGTGTGGTGCTGGTGTTTGCCCACGACCTGTCCTTTGGCGGCGGGGGCGAGGTGCTGTTAGGGTCTTTGTTCGTTTTTGGCTCGGCGGCAAGCTATTCTGTCTACCTGATTTGTTCTGGCGAACTGATCAAGCGGGTCGGCCCGACGCGCTTGGTAGCCTACGCCATGCTGGTTTCTTGCGTGGCCTGCATCATCCAGTTTTTCGTGATCCACCCGCCATCGATGCTGATCCAGCCGGCGGGCGTTTACGGGTATTCGGTGGTCCACGCCACGTTGAACACCGTGGTGCCGGTCTTCATGCTGATGTGGGCGGTGTCGCTGATCGGCGCGCCCACGGCATCATTGCTGGGCATGGTGGGGCCGGTGTCCGTGCTGTTTCTGGCGTCGTGGTTCCTGGATGAGCCCATTACCTTGTGGCAGTTGGCGGGAACCGCGCTGGTGTTGACCGGCGTGTTCGCCTTGATGGGCGGCGGCGCCAGCAGGCTGGTATCCGACGCAAAGCGCGCGGCGGAACCGCCATCGCGTTAAAGCCTGGTTTTCCCGATTTATTCGCATCATTTCCATTGAAAGGAGGCCAGCATGGCCAGCAATCTCGTCAAGGCAATTCGTAT
Organism: Achromobacter spanius; assembly: GCF_029637605.1. Classification (NCBI taxonomy): domain Bacteria; kingdom Pseudomonadati; phylum Pseudomonadota; class Betaproteobacteria; order Burkholderiales; family Alcaligenaceae; genus Achromobacter; species Achromobacter spanius. Next base: position 27,017 of record NZ_CP121261.1, read on the forward strand.
TGAGCAGCACGGTGGTCCCGAAGTCCTGAAGCTGGTTGACGTGGAAGTTCCGCCGCCCGCCGCCAATGAAGTCACGATTGAGCAGCACGCCGCAGGCCTGAATTTCATCGATATCTATTTCCGCACGGGCTTGTATCCGCATCCGCTGCCGCACGGCCTGGGTTTCGAAGCCGCGGGCGTGGTCACGGCCGTGGGCGCCGACGTCAAACACCTGAAAAAGGGCGACCGTGTGGCGTATGGCCAAAGCCCCATCGGCGCCTATGCCAAGGCGCGCAACGTGCCGGCCAATCAAGTGGTCACCGTGCCCAAGGGCATCGGGTTTGACGAGGCCGCCGCGATGATGCTCAAGGGCCTGACGGTGCAGTACCTGTTCCGCCAGACCTATCGCCTGCAAGGCGGCGAGACCATTCTGTTCCATGCGGCCGCGGGCGGCGTGGGGCTGATCGCCTGCCAATGGGCCAAGGCGCTTGGCGTGAAGCTGATCGGCACCGTGTCCAGCCCGGAAAAGGCCGAACTGGCGCGCGCCAACGGCGCTTGGGAAACCATCGATTACTCGCGCGAAAACGTGGTCGAGCGTGTGCTGGAACTGACCAAGGGCAAGAAAGTGCCGGTGGTGTATGACGGCGTGGGCAAGGACACCTGGGAAACCTCGCTGGACTGCATCGAGCCGCGCGGCCTGATGGTCAGCTTTGGCAATGCGTCCGGCCCGGTGGCCGGCGTCAACCTGGCCGTGCTGAACCAGAAGGGCAGCCTGTACGTCACGCGCCCGTCGCTGGGCGTGCATGTGAACACGCTGGAAAAGCTGCAAGCCGCCTCCAAGGAAGTCTTTGACCTGGTCCTGAAGAAGAAGATCAAGGTCCGCATCGATCAGCGCTACAGCCTGGAGCAGGCCGGCGAAGCACAGACCGCGCTGGCATCGCGCAAGACCACCGGCGCCACGGTGTTGATGCTGGACTGATCCTCTGCATCTGGCGCGCGCCCCCTCGGTGGGTGCGGGTCGAGGCCGGGCAGGGCACGCAATGCGTGGCCTGCCCGGCCTTTTTATTGGATGTCCCCGTGCGCAGAATGACAAATTTCCATGCACGGCCCGACAAGCCAGCGATAAAGCCCGTTGCTATTCTGGCTCCACACTTTTCGTTGGAGCTTTCAGATGTCTTCAGCAAGCGCATGTGCCACTGCCGACCGCCCGGAACTGGCCGCCATCCGGGAATTCATGCTGATAGACGGCAAACCGGTGCACGAAGGGCAGGGCCAGCCTATCCCAGTGTATGACCCGGCCACGGGCCGCGTCATTGCCCACCAGCCCGATGCGGGTCCTGCCCAAGTGGACATGGCCGTGCAAGCCGCGCGGCGCGCTTTTGACTCCGGGCCTTGGCGCGACACGCTGCCGGCCGGCCGTGAACGTCTGCTGCTCAAGCTGGCTGACTTGCTGGAGCAGCACGGCACCGAACTGGCCCGCCTGGAAACCCTGAACAACGGCAAGTTGCTGGGCATTGCGCAGGGCCTGGAAGTGGGAGCCGGCGCGCAATGGCTGCGTTACATGGCGGGGTGGGCCACGAAGATCACGGGCGATACCCTGTCGCTGTCGATTCCTTTCCCGCCTGGCGTCCAGTACAGCGCCTATACCCTGGCGCAACCCGTGGGCGTGGTGGGCGCCATCATTCCATGGAACTTCCCGTTGCTGATGGCGGTGTGGAAGATCGCGCCCGCATTGGCGGCCGGCTGCACGGTGGTGCTCAAACCCGCCGAGGAAACCCCCTTGACCGCCTTGCGGCTGGCAGAGCTTGTGCTTGACGCGGGCTTTCCGCCCGGCGTCGTCAACGTCATCACCGGTCGTGGCGAAACGGCTGGCGCTGCGTTGGTGGCGCATCCGGGCATCGACAAGATCGCTTTCACCGGCTCTACCGAAGTGGGCAAGCTGATCGGGCGGGCCGCCATGGACGACATGAAGCGCGTGTCGCTGGAACTGGGCGGCAAGTCTCCCGTGATCGTGCTGGACGACTGCGACGTCGACCACGCCGTGCAGGGCGCCGCCGCCGCCATCTTCTTTAACCAGGGCCAAGTGTGCACGGCCGGCTCGCGCCTGTATGTGCAGCGCGGCCTTTACGACAAGGTCGTGCAGGGGCTGGCCGACGTGGCCGCCGGCATGAGCTTGGGGTCGGGTTTCGACCCGGCCACGCAGATCGGTCCGCTGATCTCGGCGCGGCACCAGCAGCGCGTCATGGACTACATCGGTCTCGGCCGGGCCGAAGGGGGGCGCGTGCTGACGGGTGGCGTGGCCGGCGAGGGCGAAGGCTACTTCGTGCGGCCCACGGTATTCGCGGACGTGCCGCAACAGGCCCGTATCGCGCAGGAAGAAATTTTCGGGCCTGTCGTCGTGGCGCAGCCCTTCGACAGCCTGGACGACGCCGTGCGCCTGGCCAATGACAGCGCCTTCGGCCTGGGCGCCAGCATCTGGAGCAACGACCTGACCCGCGTCCAGCGCCTGATCCCGCGCATCGACGCGGGCACGGTCTGGGTCAACACCCACAACATGCTGGACCCGAACATGCCGTTTGGCGGCTTCAAGCAATCTGGCGTCGGCCGCGAACATGGCCGAGCCGTGCTTGAGATGTATCTAGAGAAGAAGTCTGTTTGCATCGCGTACTAGCAGGGCGGGCAGCGCTGACCAAGCCGGGGCATACCGGCGGCGGCGCGTTCGCGACAACCAAGGGGAAGTGGATGGCAGGCAAGACATACGGCCGCGCCCGGGTGGGCGCAGCGCTGGCGTTGGCAGGGGCGGGCGCATTACAGCCGGCTTGGGCGGGTGACCCCAGCGCGCGCGACTGGATCCCGGCACCGGTAGGCACCAATATCGTGGCGGGCTATCTGGCGGGCCTGCGCTCGTCCGGGCTGTATTCCGAAGGCAAGCGGGTCGACGATGCGTCGGTGGACGTAAACGCGCTGGTCTATCGCCAGATGCACTACCGTGATTTCTACGGCAAGACGGTGCAACTGGAATTCATCGTGCCCATGTACCGCACGTCGCTGGATCTGCCGGGCATGCCCGGCGATCATCAAACCGGCATTGGCGATGTGACGCTGGGTTCGGCAATCTGGCTCTACAACAACGAGCAGACCAAGACCTGGTTCGCCTGGGAGCCCTTCATTGTGGCGCCGGTGGGGCGCTACGACGGTTCGCGGCCCGATGTGTCGCCCGGCAAGAATCGATGGTCCACCATCCAGGACTTTTCGTTCGTCAAAGGGGTGGGCGAATCCACCTTTCTGGAAGCGATCGCCGAAGTAGAAATCTACGGACGCAACACCGATTGGTACGGCCAGACCTTGAAGAAAGACCCGTCGTTCCGCTTCTTCGCGCTGGCCTCGACCAACCTTACCCCGGACACCTACACAGGTATCCGCTACCGCTACGAAACGGGCGGACGCGAAACCGCGTCCGGGGAAACGGTGGCAACCCGGGCCCGCAATCACCAGGTGGCGCTTGAACTCACGCACCAGATCAACGACGCCAACCAGATTCAAATGCAGTACATCCACGACCTGAAGGTCGAGAACGGGCCGCGCATGCGTGGCGTGCAGCTGCGCTACGTCTACGCTTTCTAGGGAATCGGATCATGAGACCAGGAGGAATATCGATGATTGCGCGTCGAACCAGATCAAGAGCGTTGCGGGCAGGCCGCTGGGCGCTGTGCGCCGCCTTGGCAAGCGCCTCGGGCCTAGCCTGGGCAGACTTGCCCATAGAGGAACTCAAGGGTGGCACCCGCTTGCCCCCGGCCACGGCGCACCGGCTATACGTCATGGACGCGGCCTTCAACCATTTGGTCGACAGCCGGGTCAACATCTATGACGGCGATACCGGCAAATTCCTGGGGCTGGTGCCCACCTCGTTCAACGGCCACATGACGGTGTCGTCCGATGGCCGCGACATCTATGTCATGACGACCTATTACGAGAGGCTCAATCGCGGCAAGCGCACCGACGTCGTCGAAGCCTGGGACGCCGAAACGTTGACGCCCAAGTACGAAGTGCCCATTCCGCAAAAGCGCGCGCAAGCGCTGAACTACCGCAACTACCTGCGCCAAAGCACCGATGGCGAACTGCTCTTCGTGCAGAATGCCACGCCCGCCACATCGGTCACCGTGGTGGATTTGAAGACCCGCCAGTTCGCTGACGAGATCACGGCCGCGGCCGGGTGCTGGAGCGTCATCCCGCTGCCTTCGCGCCCGCGCAGTTTCACCACGATATGCGGCGATGGCGCGCTGCTGACCATCGACCTGGACGCGGCCGGCAAGCCCGCCGCCCAGCATCGCAGCCAGCCCATGTTCGACCTGGAAAAAGACCCCATCTTCACGCACACCGAGAACCTGGGCGACACCTTCTATTTCGTGTCCTACAACGGCAACGTCTACACCGCCGACTTCAGCGGCAAGGAAGTCAGTTTCGGCAAGCCATGGTCGCTGCTGGACGCCTCCGGCAAAGACCAGGGCTGGCGGCCGGGCGGCTATAACCTGCTGGCCGTCAACCGGGCGCTGAAGCGGCTGTACGTGGGCATGCATCCGAACGGCGCGGAAGGCACGCACAAGACGCCCGCCGCCGAGATCTGGGTCTATGACCTGGAATCGCGCAAGCGCGTGGCGCGTGTGCCGGGCAAAGGCGCGCTGTCGATGTCGGTGTCGCAGGACGACAAGCCGCGCCTGTTCACCATCGACGGCGGCAACGTCAGCGTCTTTGACGCCGCGCCGGCCGCACCGGTATTCAAGACCACCATCCAGGCAGCAGGCGAAACCGCGTTGCAGGTCGAGCCGCAGCCGCTCAAGGGGGCGCCATGAACGATCCTGTCCTGTTCTATGGTGCGAGCGCCGCGCTGGCCTGCGTGCTGCTGTTGGGCGCGCTGGAAAAAATGAAGGACGTGGCGGCGTTCTCGGCAGCGGTGTCGGCCTACGACATCCTGCCGTCGAGCTGGAGCGGCATGTTCGCGCGCGGCTACGTGCTGGCTGAGCTGGCAGCGGGCGTCTTGCTGCTGATCCCCGGGCAGCAAGCCGCGGGCGCTCTGTTGGCGTTGGGGGTGCTGGCCATGGCGACAGCGGCGCTTGCGTACAACCTGGCACGCGGGCATCGCGATATTGATTGCGGTTGCGGCGGGCCGGCTTCGCGCGCACCGGGCGGCGCGCAAACGGGCTTGTCTTGGTGGCTGGTGCTGCGCAACGGCGTCCTGGCGCTTTGGGCAATGCCAGCCCTTGCTTCCCAGGCGGGGCAAGCGCGCAGCCTGCAATGGGCGGATGCCGCCGCCGTGTTCGGCCTGGCGATGACCGCCGTGGGCCTGTACTTCACCGCCAATCACTTGTTGGCCTCGCATCTCAAGCTGCGGAATCTTTGAAGGAGTTTCATATGGATGCCTTGATCATTTCCAATTTTCTGCTGTGGGGCGTGGTGCTGTGCCTGGTGCTGGTCATCCTGGCGCTGTCCCGGCAGATCGGCGTGTTGTATGAGCGGGTGGCGCCGATGGGCGCGCTCACCATGGACAAAGGCCCTGCCGTGGGCGAGGCCGCGCCGCGCTTTGCCTTGCCTGATCTGCTTGGGCGCCGCATCACGATCGGTGAACGCGGCCAGCACAGCCAGTTGCTGTTTTTCCTGTCGCCAACCTGCCCTGTGTGTAAAAAGCTGCTGCCTATCCTGAAGTCGGTCGCCAACACCGAAAGCGCGTGGTTGCGCATCGTGCTGGCCAGTGACGGAGAGATGCCTGAACATCTGGCGTTCTACAAGCAGGCCGGCTTGGAGCGGTTTCCGTACGTGCTGTCGGCCGAGCTGGGCATGAAGTTCCAGATCAGCAAGCTGCCCTATGCGGTGCTGCTGGACGAAACGGGCACCTTGCGCGCCAAGGGCCTGATCAATTCCCGCGAGCAGTTGGAAAGCCTGTTCACGGCCAAGGAACTGGGCGTGGCGTCGGTGCAGGACTTCCTGGCCGCAAGCACGCTGGACGAGACCCGGATTTCCCGCAAGGAGAGCGGCAATGCACTGGCTGGATAAACTTGGAGAGCGCGCCACGCGCTCGGTTGCGCACGCCACGTCGCGTCGCAGCGTGCTGAACCGCATCGGCAAGCTGTTGGTCGGAACGGCCTTTCTGGTGCCGGTGCTGCCGGTGGCACGGTCGGCGCCCGCCGCCGGCAAGAAACCGCAAATGGACGACACGGCGTGCGATTACTGGCGCTACTGCGCGGTGGATGGCTTTTTGTGTTCGTGCTGCGGCGGCAGCATGACGTCGTGCCCGCCCGGCACCTCGCCGTCGGCAGTATCGTGGGTGGGCACTTGCCACAACCCCCTGGACGGCAAGGACTATCTCATCAGCTACAACGACTGCTGCGGCAAAACGGCGTGCGGCAAGTGCATGTGCGCGGCAGCCGAACGGGAACGTCCGGGCTACCAGATGTTCCTGCACAACGACGTGAACTGGTGCATGTCCAACGAATCGTCGATCTTCCACTGCACGACGTCGGTGATTGTGGGCTTGGCCAAACCCCAGCTCAAGGCGCCGGCCAAGCCATGAGGCCAGGCGGCAAACGGCGAATGACGGGACGTCGGTGGCCCTGGGCTGCCGGGGGCGCCGGGGGGGCCGGGATTGCCCTCCTGCTGCTTGTTGCGGGGCAGGCTGTAGCGGCGGACGATGCGTCCACGTCAGACCGCTTGCGGCAGGCCGTGCGCGCCGACTACGTGCTGCAATGCGCGGGATGCCATCGCGTGGATGGCCGCGGTAGCAACCCGCATGGCATTCCAGACTTTCGCCAGTCGGTGGGCGCGTTCGTGCATTTGCCCGCGGGCCGCGAATACCTGATCCGCGTGCCGGGCGCCGCCCATTCGCAGCTCAGCAATGCCGAGCTGGCGGCTGTGCTGAACTGGGTGCTGACGGAGTTCAGTGCCCCGCAATTGCCGGCCGATTTTGCGCCCTATACCGAAGCCGAAGTGGCGGTGGCGCGCCCGCGCCGGTACGACGACGTCGTGCCGGTGCGCCATGATCTGGCCAACAAGCTGTCGTCCATGGGCTTCACCTTGTCTGCATATTCTTACGGCAGTGACAGAAAACCCTAGTCCGGCAAGAGCTTAGGGGTTGTCACGGATATTCCCTGCCCAAGCGCGGTGCTAGAAAGAGGCAGCATCCCATTCAACGCTGTAGCTGTGCCGTGGGGCTTGCCGTTCCAGGCACAAAAGGCACGCCGTTTCGAGACGCCGGAGTCGCCATGTCATCATCCCTTTTGCACAGTCCGCCCAGGCATTTCCTGGACTGCGCCAGTTGGCAGGAAAGCATCAGCAGCACCTTCGTGCCCTTGGAAGTGTCGGCGGTGTCACCGGCGCGCTTTCGTAATAGCGTGGCGGTGGACGCACTGGGCTGGATGCACGTCAGCGAACTGCGCAGCAGCGCGCAGCGCGTGCGCCGCAGCAAGCTGCTGGCAGGGAGGTCCGAGGAAGCTGGCTACAAGGTCACGCTGCAACTGGCGGGCCGCAGCGAAATCCGCCAATCCAATCGCACGGCCCTACTGATGCCGGGGGAATGGAGCATTTACGACACCACGCGCCCCTACGAAGTTGATGTAGATGATGGCGCGCATTTTCTGGTGATGCAGGTACCGGGCAAGCATGCCGAAACCTGGCAACCCCATATGCACAACGCCGTGGCGCGCAGCTTCAGCGCCCGGCAGGGGTGCGGACGCATGGCCATGGACCTGTTGCGCGTGGCCTTGAGCGAACATGCTCATTTGTCGGAAAGCGCGGCGCGCGACGCGGCCAACGCCGTGCTGCAGATGATGGGGCTGGATATCAGCGAACGGGCCGGGGGGTTGGCCGAGCAGGATCAGGCCGGTTTGAAGCAGGCGCAGTTGCGCCGCGTGCAGCAGCATATTCTTGAAAACCTGCACGACCCGGCCCTGTCGCCGGCGTCGGCCGCGGCGGCGTTCCGGATGTCGCGCCGCTACCTGTACAACTTGTTCGCGCTGGCATCCACCACGCCAGCCGATTTCATTCTTGGCGCCCGGCTTGAGCGCTGCCGCGACGTGCTGCGCGATACGGCGCAGGCGGCGCGGCAAATTGGCGATATCGCCTACCGCTATGGGTTTTCAGACGCGGCGCGATTCAGCCATGCATTTCGCAAGCGCTTCGGGGCATCGCCATCCGAATACCGGCGCCAGGAGCGCTAGGGCTCCAAGCTTTGCGGTCCCGCCTGTCAAGGACGCAAACGCAGCGCTGTGATCAGAGCTGCTCTTCGTTGATCAGGTCTTCCTTGCCGTAGAACTTCACGCCGATGTGGATACGGTCGCGCCCTTGCGCGCGGCGGTGGCGGTTCGTGTCGCGCAGCGAATACACGCAGCCGCAGTATTCCTGCTGGTAGAAGTTTTCGCGCTTGCTGATTTCGATCATGCGGGCCGAACCGCCGCCTTTGCGCCAGTTGTAGGTCCAGTAGATCAGGTCATCGTAGCGGGCCGCCGCGCGTTCGCCGCAGCCGTTGATCTGGTTCATGTCTTTCCAGCGCGAGATGCCTAGCGAACTGGTGATGGTGTCAAAACCGTGTTCGTGTGCGTACAGCGCGGTGCGCTCAAAGCGCATGTCAAAGCAGGCGGTGCAGCGCTCGCCGCGTTCGGGGGCGTCTTCCATGCCCTTGACGCGGTCGAACCAGTTGTCCATGTCGTAGTCGGCGTCGATGAATTCGATGCCGTGCTGTTCGGCGAAGCGGATGTTTTCCTGCTTGCGGATCTCGTACTCTTTGACCGGATGGATGTTCGGGTTGTAGAAGTAGATCGCGTAGTCGATGCCGGAAGCCGTCATGGCTTCCATGACCTCGCCGGAACAGGGCGCGCAGCACGAGTGCATCAGCACTTTGCTGCGGCCGGCGGGAAGGTCAAGCTTGGGGCGGACGAGTTCGGACATGGCTGGCGTGCGGGCAAAAAGGCGGAAAACTCCTTATTTTACCGCGAGTTGGGGAGCGCCGGGCCGGGCGTCAAGCGCTGCCCCCAGCGCTGCGCCTAGCTCTGCTTCCTGGTCCGCCGGTTAGCTCTGCTTCTTAGCGCCGCCTCTTAGCCCTGCTCCGTAGCGCCGCTTCCCAGCACGGCCTCCCAGAGTTCGCGCACTGCCGCGCGTTCGGTCACCAGTTGTTCCGGCCCCACCCGCGCTTTTTCCACGCCTTGCATGCGCATTTCGTGCTGCACGCGGCGCAAGGTGCGGTAGGCGTCGGCGGCGCGCGCGGCCAGTTCGGGGGCGATCAGGCCGGCTTCGCCCGCCAGCCGCAGCAAGGTGATGTTGCCCAGGTTTTTCACGAACACGGGGTGCGTGGCCGCGTAGCAGAGCACGAGGTACTGCGTCACGAATTCCACGTCGACCATGCCGCCCCGGTCATGCTTCAGATCAAACTGCTGGCTGGTGTTGGGATGGCCGGCGTTGATTTTTTCGCGCATGGCCAGGACCTCGTCCCGCAACGCGGCGGGGTCGCGGGGCTGCACCAGAATCGCTTCGCGGATCTGCTCGAAGCGGGAGCCGACCTGGGCATCTCCCGCAGCGTGGCGGGCGCGTGTCAGCGCCTGATGTTCCCAGGCCCAGGCGTGCTTGTGCTGATATTGCTCGAAGGCCTCGACGGAAACGGCCAGCAGGCCGGCGTCGCCGTCCGGCCGCAGCCGCAGATCCACTTCGTACAGCCGGCCCGACGAGGTCATGGTGGACAGCCAGGACGTCATGCGGCGGCCAAGTTTGGCGTAGACCTCGGCGGCATCTTCACGCGGATCGTCAAACAGGAACACCAGGTCCAGGTCGGACGCATAGCCCAGTTCCTTGCCGCCCAGCTTGCCGTAGGCGATGACGGCAAAGCGCGGCGGGGCGCCGTCCACCTTGTTCACCAGCGGCCAGGCGCGGTGGATGGTTTCGGTCAGCAGCAGGTCGGCAAGCGCCGACAACTGGTCCGCCAGCTTTTCCACCGTGAGCTCGCCTTCCAGATCCTGCGCCAGCAGTTGGAAGCTGGCCTGCCGCTGCACGTCGCGCATCAGATTCATCTGCCGCTCGACGTCGGGGGCGCCATCAGGCAGGCGGCAAGCGTCCAGGTCGGCGCTGAGTTGGCGCGCGATCTGCGCAAAGTCCAGCGGTTCGAACAGCGTGCGCCAGTCGATCAGGCTGTCCAGCAGCAGCGGATGCTGCGTCAGGTACTGCGCGGCCCAGGGGCTGGCGGCCACCATCCGCGCCACGCGCGCCAGCGTATCGGGGTATTCGGCCAGCAGCGCCAGATAGGCGCTGCGTTGGACAATCTTTTCGATCAGGTCAAACAGGCGCACGGCGGCATTCAGCGGCGCCGAGGTCTGTCGAGCCGCGCGCAAGGCGGCCGGCAGCAGGGCTTCCATGCGGCGGCGGCTGCTCTCGGGCAGGCTGCGCACCCGATGGCTGCCCAGCAGCGTTTCGGTACGCCGCAGCAAATCCTGGGCCTCGTCGCCAAAGGCCTGCCGGATCTGTTCGGCAAGCTCGCAATCGCTGCCAGGCTCTTCGGCGTCGTTGCCGCCGTCGGTGGACGTGCCGGTGTCTTCCGCGTCGCCCATGCCGACCATGCGGAAGACGTTGCGGAAGGTCTGCGACACGAATTTGCGATGGGCGGCCAGCGTGCTTTCAAAGTCGTCCGGGCTCATGCCCAGCGCGGCGGCCAGTGCGGCGCGCTGGGCGGGGTCGCCCGGCAGCAGGTGGGTTTGCTCGTCTTCGCGATACTGCAAGGCATGTTCGGTGCGGCGCAGGTAGCGGTAGGCCTCTTCGAGACGGCGCGCGTCTTCCTCGGGCACCAGGCCCGCCAGGCGCTCGGCATGCAAGGCTTCCAGCAGGCCGCGCTTTTGCAGGGCGGGCATGCGGCCGCCGCGGATCAATTGGGCAAGCTGCACCACGAATTCGATTTCGCGGATGCCGCCGTCGCCCAGCTTGATGTTGTTGGCGCTGTCGATGCCGTTGCGCGCCATGGCGCGACGCTGCCAGTCCTGACGGATGCGTTCGCGCAACGCGCGCAAGGCGGCCAGCGCATCGAAGTCGAAGTACTTGCGATACACAAACGGCACGCGCAGGCTCTCCAGTTGGCGGGCTTGCGCGCTGCTATCGCTGCCTTCGAACGCCTGCGCGGGCATCAGGCGAGCCTTCAGCCAGGCATAGCGTTCCCATTCGCGGCCCTGGCCGATCAGGTAGTGTTCAAGCGCGTCCAGGCTCCAGGCGAGCGGGCCGGCGTCGCCGTCGGGGCGCAGCCGCAGGTCGGTGCGGAAGACCTGGCCGTTGGCATCCACTTCCGAAATCACCGGCATCATGCGCCGCGTCAGCCGGCCGTAGAACTCGTGGTGGCTGATGCGGCGCGGGCCATCCGTTTCGCCTTCTTCGCCATACAGCATGATGAGGTCGATGTCGGAAGACACGTTCAGCTCGCAGCCGCCCAGCTTGCCCATGCCGACGATCAGCATTTCCTGCGGCTTGCCGGTGGCGGGGTCGCGCGGCACGCCGTGCACCGCGGCCAGCTCGGCGGCCACGCTGCGGTATGCCTGCGCCACCGCGATGTCGGCCAAGGTGGTCATTGCGCCGACCACTTCTTCAAGGTCGGCCTGGCCGGACAGGTCGCGCACGATCAGTACGCTGAACACGCGCTCGCGCAATTTGCGCAGCACCATCCGGCAGGTGTCCAGCGGCAGGGTGGACGGTGCATCGGGGCCGGCCAATTCAGCTTGCCATTGGGTCATCCGGGCGGCGGTGACGGGCTGCTGCACGGCTTCCGCCAGCCAGGTGGCCAGATCGGGATGGGCGTCCAGGCGGCGGCGCAAGTGACCGGACCAGGCAAGAGCGGGGGCAAGCAAAGAGGGCGTTGACATGGCGTTGTGGCGGCAGACGAATGGGCGCGTTTCAGGTATAAGTGGGGACGATACCGCAAGACATATTCTCCTGCCCACCGATCCGTGTCTGTTTCAAAAAAAGCTCCCACGCCGCGCGCGCGATGCGTGTTCCGCTGCCTATTTTGGGCCGTGTTGATCGTTTATTGCGTGGCGGCTGCGGGGTTTCTGGGCGTGCGCTATTGGGTGCTGCCGCGCGTGGGCGAATGGCGTCCTCAGATAGAAGCGTACGTCAGCGATGCCCTGGGCGCCCGCGTCACCATCGGCGGCATCCAGGCCAGTTGGCAGGGCCTGAACCCACGGTTGGATCTTACTGCTGTCCAGGTCGTCGACCTCGACGATGCAACGCCTGTGTTGTCCCTGCCTTCCGTTTCCGCCGTGCTGGCCTGGCGCAGCGTGCTGACGCTATCGCCAAGGCTGGTGCGGTTGCAGATCGAAAAGCCCGAGCTGACCTTGCGGCGCGATGCCGCGAACCACCTGTGGGTGGCGGGGCAGAATATCGACTTGAACGCCAGCGACCATCAGTCCGATCTGGATCACCCCGCCTTGCGATGGTTGGTGCGGCAGCGCGAACTGCGGGTCAACGATGCCACGATCATCTGGCAGGATGACCTGCGCCGCGCCCCTCCGCTGCCCCTGACTGGCGTCGATTTCCTGATGCGCAACGGCAGCCTGTCGCACCGCTTTGTGCTGCGGGCGTCGGCCGGCGAGGCCCTGGCTCGCAACGTGGAAGTTCGCGGGGAATTCAACCGCAGCCTGTTCGCCGCCAACGCCTCCAACCCCGCAAACTGGAGCGGCCAGCTCTACACGGAACTGGACGATGTCGAGCCGCAGTCCTGGGCGCCATGGGTCCCGGCGCCTGTGATTGCGGGACGGATCGCCGGCCGGGCATGGCTGCAACTGGATCGTGGCAAGTTCACCGTGTTGACGGCCGATGTCGCCGTGCGAGGCGTGAACTGGGCGGCGTCCAAGGACGGGCCGGCGGTACAAGGCGCGTCGGCGCGATTTCGCGTGCAGGGGCTGCCGGGCGACTTCGTTCAGCTAGACGAGGTGCCGCTGGCGCGTAGCCCGGGCGCTGCCGACTTGTCGATCAAGGGGGCGGTGCAGCATCTGCGCGTAACGCTGCCTGGCGTGTTCCAGGAACCGACCCTGGCCGCGCGCGAACTGTCCGTGGATGCTCAGGTCAAGGGGCCGGACGCGGATCATTGGTTTGTAGACGTTGCGCAAGCGCATGTCGTGAACGACGACCTGGACGTGCGCGTACAGGGGCAATGGAAGCCGGAAGGCAAGACCGCGGCGGGTAGCGTCGACATGCGCGGCACGATGGTGCGCGGCGCGATGTCGGCCATCCATCGTTATCTGCCGCTTGAGGTGAATGCGGACGCGCGCGAATGGCTGGCGGTGGGGTTGCCAGCGGGCGAAATGCGTTCGGCCGCCGTCACGCTCAAGGGCGACCTGGATGATTTCCCCTACGCCGCGCCGGATGCCGCCGGTGAATTCGTCATTGCCGGCGAATATGCGGGCGCCAAGGTCGATTACGCACCACTGGGGCCGAGCCACAAAGGGTGGCCCATGCTGGAGAACCTGTCGGGCAATTTCCGCATCGACAAGGTAAGCCTGACGCTGGACAGCGCCGGTGGGGCCACCGCGCTGACCGGGCCCGGGCAAACGGTCAGTCTTGGTGCGGTGACGGCCACGATTCCAAACATGGATGACGGCGCCGAACTACTGCTAGATGGCGAAACGTCCGGCCCCGTTTCGGCCTATCTTGCCTTGGCGGCCAATTCCCCGTTAGGCGGGCTGCTGGACGGCGCGCTGGATGAGGCGCGCGGCACGGGCGACTGGCGCGTGCCGCTAAAGCTCAAAGTGCCGCTGTTGAACACCGACGATACCGAAGTGCAGGGCCACATCCTGTTTGCGGACAACAGCTTCACGTTCATGCCGGAAATGCCGCTGCTCAGAGACCTGCATGGCGACCTGGAATTCTCGGAGAAAGGGGTGCGCACCAAGGAAATCCGCGCGCAGTTCCTGGGCGGGCCGGTGAAGATTTTCGGCGCATTGGCACAAAATTCGGACGTCCTGCATTTCGAAGGTGCGCTGACGGGCGCTGGTTTGTCGCAACTGAGCAATGCGCCGTCCATGTCAAGGTTCTCCGGCAAGACGGACTACAAGGGCCGGCTGGGTTACCAGAAGGGCGGGTCGGTCGATATTTCGATGGAATCCAACTTGGCGGGTATGGCGATCGACATGCCCGCGCCGGTAGGCAAGGACGCCTCGTCCGCGCGCTTGTTGAAGCTGCAATGGGGCGCAGCCGAGGATCGTGGCGCGAAAGGCCGGCGCTGGCTGACGGCCAGCCTGGGCGAAGACGTAAACGCCTTGTTCGAGCGGGGCGCAAGCGGTGGCGCATCCTACTTCGATCGCGGCGCGTTGGGCATTGGCCGTCCGGCCAGCCTGCCGGATCGGGGGCTCAGCCTGAACGCCAGCCTGCCTGAACTGGATATTGATACTTGGGAAACCGTGGTGGACGGCTTCGATGCGCCGGCGGGCAAGGGCGGGGCCCGGAAAGCCTCGACCAAGCCCGTCTTTCCGCAGCCCGAGCGCATCAGCCTTGCCACCGGCTCCTTGCGCGCAAGCGGCTATACCCTGAACGACCTGACGCTGTATGCGATGCGGCCGGGTCCGTCGCAATGGCGTGTCGACATCCAATCACGCCAGGCCGCGGGGTCGTTGGAATGGCAGGAGGCCTCTGGCGCGATCGCGGGCCAGCTTACCGCCCGGATGAAGCACCTGTCGTTTGGAGGAGAGGGCGACACCAACGAGGCGGACAAGGCCCTGGCCTCTGGCAATGACCTGTCGGACATTCCCGCCATCGACCTGCAGGCCAAGGAGTTTCTTCTGTACGGCAAGAATGTGGGCGAGCTACAGGTGGTGGGAACGAACCTGGAACGCGGCCGGCAATGGCGGCTGGACAAGCTGACCATCACCAACGACGCGGCAACGCTGAACGCCACAGGCAACTGGCGCCTGGAAGGGCCGGATCGCGGCTTGAGCGTGGACGCGAACGCCAGCTTCGTGGATCTTGGCAAGTTCATGACGCGGATCGGTTTCGACGGGGTGGTGTCTGGAGGCACTGGTACGGCCCAGGGCCAGGCCACTTGGCGCAACCTGCCATGGACCCACAATATTGCGGACATCGGCGGCGAGGTCACCGTCAGTTTGGACAAGGGCCGCTTCATGCACGTAAATTCCCGCACGGCACGCCTGCTGGAACTGCTGTCCCTGCAATCTCTGCAACGGCTGGCGCGGCTGGACGTCAACCCGACCAATCTGCTGCGCGATGGCTTTCCATTCGACACCATTCGTGGCCACGTAAAGATGGCGGAGGGCAATGTGTCCACCGAGGGCTACAAGATCAATGGGCCGGTGGCGACCATCGTCCTGGCGGGCGGGGTCAACCTGATCCGTGAACGCTGGGATTTGAAGGCCGTGGTGATTCCGAACCTGGACGCCAGCGGCGCGGCCATGGTGACGGCGCTGGCGGTGAATCCGCTGATCGGCCTGGGCGCATTTGTCACGCAATGGTTGTTGAAACAGCCATTGGCGCGCGCGATGACCATGGAATATTCGGTGACGGGTAACTGGGACGATCCGCAGATCGAGCCGATTGAGGCGCCTGGCAAGGGCGTGGACACCGGCCCGGGCACCGACGCCGGCAAAGAGCCGCCCAAGCATACGCCGCGCCCCGCCAACGCTCCGGTTCGCAGCCGCATACCGGAATTCATCGAGCACTGACGGGTGCTTGGGCCTGCCGATGTGCTGGCGGCGCACCAAAAAAAAACCGCCCGAGGGCGGTTTTTTGACGTGAAGCCAGCTTACTTCTTCTTCATCATGTCGAAGAATTCGGCATTGGTCTTGGTGGCGCGCATCTTGTCCAGAATGAATTCCATGGATTGCACTTCGTCCATGTCGTGGATGAACTTGCGCAGCACCCAGACCTTTTGCAGCAGGTCGGGGGCAATCAGCAGTTCTTCGCGGCGGGTGCCCGACTTGTTCAGGTTGATGGACGGGTAGACGCGTTTCTCAGCCAGGCGACGCTCAAGGTGGACTTCGGAGTTGCCCGTGCCCTTGAATTCTTCGTAGATGACTTCGTCCATGCGGCTGCCGGTCTCGATCAGCGCCGTGCCCAGGATGGTCAGCGATCCGCCTTCTTCCAGGTTGCGGGCCGCGCCGAAGAAGCGCTTGGGGCGTTGCAGGGCGTTGGCGTCCACACCGCCGGTCAGCACCTTGCCGGAGGCCGGCACCACGGTGTTGTAGGCGCGGGCCAGACGGGTGATCGAGTCCAGCAGGATCACGACGTCTTTCTTCATTTCGACCAGGCGCTTGGCCTTTTCGATAACCATTTCAGCCACTTGCACGTGGCGGGTGGCGGGTTCGTCGAAGGTCGACGCCACCACTTCACCGCGCACCGTGCGCTGCATTTCGGTCACTTCTTCCGGGCGCTCGTCCACCAGCAGGACAATCATGACGGCGTCGGGGTAGTTGGTGGTGATGGCATGCGCAATGTGCTGCATCATCACCGTCTTGCCGGACTTGGGGCTGGCGACGATCAGGCCGCGCTGGCCCATGCCGATGGGGGCGAACACATCCAGGATACGGCCCGTCAGGTTCTCTTCGCTCTTGATGTCGCGTTCCAGACGCATCGTCCGGTTCGGGTGCAGCGGCGTCAGGTTTTCGAACATGATGCGATGCTTGATCGCTTCGGGCGCCACGCCGTTGACCTTGTCCACCTTGACCAGCGCAAAGTAGCGTTCGCCATCCTTCGGCGTGCGCACTTCACCTTCGATGGAATCGCCGGTGTGCAGGTTGAAACGGCGGATCTGCGAGGGCGAGATGTAGATGTCGTCCGTGCTGGCCAGATACGAGGTCTCGGGCGAGCGCAGGAAACCGAAGCCGTCCGGCAGGACTTCCAGGACGCCGTCGCCAAAGATCTGCTCGCCTTGCTTGGCGCGCCGTTTCATGATGGCGAACATCAGCTCCTGCTTGCGCAGGCGGTTGGCGTTCTCGATTTCCAGGCCAGCGGCCATTTCGAGCAGCTGCGAGACATGCAGCGCCTTCAGTTCATTGAGGTGCATCGCGGTGAATGTGGGGGAAAAGTAAAGGAGGGCTCTGGCGGCGCGCCACGGACGGGCTCGCGCGGTATTGAATGAGCGCCGCCTCCGGGGCGGCGCCTTTCACAGCACGCAGTTTACAACGCGCCGTCCAGGAATGCGGTGAGTTGCGACTTCGACAGCGCGCCAACTTTGGTGGCGGCGGCTTGGCCGTCTTTAAAGAGCATAAGGGTGGGGATGCCGCGGATGCCGTACTTGGTGGCGGTACCCTGGTTTTCGTCCACGTTCAGCTTCGCGATCGTCAGGCGACCTGCGTACTCGGTGGCGACTTCTTCCAGGATCGGGGCAATCATCTTGCAGGGGCCACACCAGGCAGCCCAGTAGTCCACCAGCACCGGCTGGCCGGATTTCAACACATCGGCATCGAAGCTTGCGTCACTGACGTTCTTGATTTGGTCGCTCATGATGGTGATTCTCGGTTCGGCAGCAAAAGGCGCGTAAAAAGGGACGCGCCTTGCCGTTGTTCTTGTATGTGGAATGGATTAAAGCATACCACTGTCGATAACAACAGGCACACCACTGTTAATAACAACAGGGTTTGCTGGTTTTGTGTAGGATGTTGCGGCGCAGTCGTTGTGATCCGGGCCGTGAAGCCCTGACGCGCTGGCTGTGACTGTCATCATCCTACCGAATTCGGAGCTGGTCAGGTCGTGCGCAACCCACCGGGAGCCGCGCGGAATCTAGGCTTATCCGTAAAATGTCGGTTTTTTTCCACAGATGTTGGGGATAACTTGGCCACTCCACGTTACACCGAGGCGTCCATTCGCGTCCTGAAGGGGCTGGAGCCCGTGCGGCAGCGCCCGGGCATGTACACCCGCACCGAAAACCCCCTGCACGTTGTGCAGGAGGTCATTGATAACGCCGCAGACGAGGCCTTGGCCGGCTACGGCAAACAGATCCAGGTCACGCTGCATAGTGATGGCAGCGTGTCCGTCGAGGATGACGGCCGGGGCATTCCCGTCGGCCTGCATCCCGAAGAAGGCGCGCCCGTCGTCGAATTGGTCTTCACCCGCCTGCATGCGGGCGGCAAGTTCGATAAAGCGGGCGGCGGCGCCTATGCGTTTTCGGGCGGCCTGCACGGGGTGGGCGTTTCCGTCACCAATGCGCTGGCGACCCGGCTTGAAGTCGTGGTCTGGCGCGACGGCGCGGTCAACCGCCTGGTGTTCAAGGGCGGCGACGTTGCCGAACCCTTGGCCCCGTACGACCAGGGCGGCCGCAAGAAGTCCGGCACCCGCGTGCGCGTCTGGCCCGACGCCAAATACTTCGACAGCCCCAACATCCCGTTGGGCGAACTGACGCACCTCTTGCGCAGCAAGGCCGTGCTGCTGCCTGGCGTGAAGGTCACGCTGGTCAATGAAAAAAGCGGCGACACCAAGACCTGGCAATACGAGGACGGCCTGCGCGGCTACCTGGCCGAGGCGCTGACCGGCGCCGAACTCATGGTGCCGTTCTTCGAAGGCCAGCAGTACGCCGGGGCCGACCACGAGAACTTCGCCGAAGGCGAGGGCGCCCAATGGGTGGTGGCCTGGACCGAGGACGGCAACGCCGTGCGCGAGTCCTACGTGAATCTGATCCCGACGCCGGCCGGCGGCACGCATGAATCCGGCCTGCGCGAAGGCCTGTTCGGCGCCGTAAAGGGCTTTGCCGAACTGCACAGCCTGTTGCCCAAGGGCGTGAAGCTGCTGCCCGAAGACGTGTTCGCTCGCGCCAGTTTCGTCTTGTCCGCCAAGGTGCTGGACCCGCAGTTCCAGGGCCAGATCAAGGAACGCTTGAACAGCCGCGACGCCGTGCGCCTGGTGGGCGGATTTTCCAAGAGCGCGCTGGACCTCTGGCTGCACAGCAACGTTGAATACGGCAAGAAGCTGGCTGAGCTGGCCATCCGCCAGGCGCAGGCGCGTCAGCGCTCGGCCCAGAAGGTTGAAAAGCGCAAGAGTTCCGGCGTGGCGGTATTGCCGGGCAAGCTGACCGATTGCGAATCCAGCGACGCCAGCCGCACCGAAGTGTTCCTGGTCGAGGGTGATTCCGCCGGCGGCTCCGCCAAGATGGGGCGCGACAAGGAATTCCAGGCCATCCTGCCGCTGCGCGGCAAGGTGCTGAATTCCTGGGAAGTGGACCGTGACCGGCTCTTTGCCAACAACGAAATCCACGACATCTCGGTCGCCATCGGCGTGGACCCCCACGGCCCGAACGACACGCCTGACCTGTCCGGCCTGCGCTACGGCCGCATCTGCATCCTGTCTGACGCGGACGTCGACGGCTCGCACATCCAGGTCTTGCTGCTTACCCTGTTCTACAAGCACTTTCCCAAGCTGGTCGAAGCCGGCAACGTGTACGTGGCCAAGCCGCCGCTGTTCCGCCTGGATGTGCCCGCCCAAGGCAAGCGCCCGGCCAGGAAGATCTATTGCCTGGACGAAGGCGAGCTTGAAGCCGCGCAGGACAAGCTGCGCAAGGAAGGCGTGCGCGAAGGCGCCTGGGCGGTCAGCCGCTTCAAGGGCCTGGGCGAAATGAATCCGGAACAGCTGTGGGAAACCACCATGAATCCGGACACGCGCCGCCTGCTGCCCGTGGGCTACGGGGATCAGACCCCCGAAGACACCACCCGCATGTTCGACATGCTGATGGGCAAGGGCGAGTCTTCACAGCGCCGCGCCTGGATCGAGGAAAAGGGCAACCTGGCCGAGCTGGATATCTGATGACGTCCACCGTGCCCGACCCCGCCTCCGACTCCGCCCGCATGACCGTCGACATGACGGCCGACGACTACGCCGAGTTCGCCGCCTATGTGTACAGGCGCCCCGAACTGCGGCGCCGTCGTTACCGGTCGCACCTGCGCTTTGGTGTCCTGATGATCGTGGCGCTCTTTGCCTACCTGGTCTGGCAGACCTGGGACGGCAAGGGGCCCAATTGGTCGCAGATGCTGCCCGTGTATTTCGAGGGGCTGGCGGTGGGCCTGGGCATTCTGGTGCTGTTGGCGCTGGCTTATGAGTTCGCGTTGCCGCCGCTGGTCAGGATGAACACGCGCCGCATGCTGAACAAGCAGCCCGACGATCTGTTCCTGGGTCAGCATCAACTGGACTTCGGGCCCGAGGGCATTCTGGACACCACCGCCCGGGCCTCCGGGCGCATGGAGTGGTCGGATATCCGGCGCGTCGAGGAAACCCCGCAGCACCTGTACGTCATTCTGGGCACCTTGCAAGGCGTGATCATTCCCAAGCGCGGCCAGGACGCCGCCACGCTGGCCGCGGTGCGCGCGCAAATACGCACGCACGTCGCCGACACCCAACTGGCCCCGTCCGCGTGAAGGCGCATTGACGCCGTTTCGATGAAATTGTCTACCTGAATACAACATGACCGATAGCAATCAACCCGGCCTGTTCGACCCCACCCCGCCTGATGGCGATGGCGATGCCAATGCCGCCATCACGCTGTCGCGCTACGCGGAACAGGCCTATCTGGACTACGCGGTCTCCGTCGTGCGCGGCCGTGCCTTGCCCGACGTGGGCGACGGGCAAAAGCCCGTGCAACGCCGCATCCTGTTCGCCATGCAGGCGATGGGGCTGGCCGCCGGCGCCAAGCCGGTGAAGTCGGCGCGGGTCGTGGGCGACGTGCTGGGTAAGTACCACCCGCACGGCGATCAGGCTGCCTATGACGCCATGGTCCGCATGGCGCAGGACTTTTCGCTGCGCTATCCGCTGATCGATGGCCAGGGCAACTTCGGTTCGCGCGACGGCGACAACGCCGCCGCCATGCGATACACCGAAGCGCGCCTGACGCCCATCGCCAAGCTGCTGCTGGATGAGCTGGACGAAGGCACGGTCGATTTCGTGCCCAACTACGACGGCAGCCAGGAAGAGCCGCAGATGCTGCCCGCGCGCTTGCCGGTGATGCTGCTGAACGGCGCTTCCGGCATCGCGGTCGGCATGGCCACCGAGATTCCGTCGCACAACCTGCGTGAAGTGGCGCAAGCCTGCGTGGCGCTGATCAAGCAGCCGCAACTGCCGGACGCCGAACTGCACGCCATGATTCCCGGGCCGGACTTTGCCGGCGGCGGCCAGATCATCACGCCCGCGGCCGACATTGCGCAAATCTACGGCGGTGGCCGTGGCTCGCTGAAGGTGCGCGCGCGTTGGACGTTCGAGGAAATGGCGCGCGGCCAATGGCAACTGGTGATCACGGAACTACCGCCGGGCACCTCGGGCCAGAAGGTGCTGGAAGAGATCGAGGAAATCACCAACCCCAAGATCAAGTCCGGCAAGAAAAGCCTGACGCCCGAGCAAACGCAGGCCAAGGCGGTGATGCTGAACCTGCTGGACGCCGTACGCGATGAATCCGGCAAGGACGCGGCCGTGCGCCTGGTCTTTGAACCGAAGACCTCGCGTGTGGACCGTGACGAATTCGTCAACACGCTGCTGGCCCAGACCAGCATGGAAAGCAGCTCGTCGATCAACCTGGTGTGCATTGGCACCGATGGTCGTCCGCGCCAGAAGGGCCTGCGCGACATCCTGGTCGAATGGGTGGCGTTCCGCACCAATACCGTCGTGCGCCGCACGCGCTTCCGGCTGGATAAGGTCACCGACCGGATCCACGTGTTGGAAGGCCGCATGCTGGTCTACCTGAACGTGGACGAAGTCATCCAGACCATCCGCGAATCCGACGAGCCGCGCGCGGCGCTGATGGAACGTTTCAAGCTGTCCGAGCGCCAGGCCGAAGACATCCTGGAAATGCGCTTGCGCCAGTTGGCCCGTCTTGAAGGCTTCAAGATCGAGCAGGAACTGGCCGACAAGCGCAAGGATCAGATTTCGCTGCAGGAACTGCTGGACAATCCGACGACGCTCAAGCGCCTGCTGATCAAGGAAATCGAGGCCGACGCCAAGCAATATGGCGACGATCGCCGCACGTTGATCGAAACGGCCGAACGCGCTGTGCTGGAAACCAAGGTGCTAGACGAACCGGTCACCGTGATCGTCTCGCAAAAGGGCTGGCTGCGCGCCCGGCAGGGCCATGGCCACGACGCCGCGCAGTTCACCTTCAAGCAGGGCGATGACCTGTACGGCGCCTTCGAATGCCGCACCACCGACACGCTGATCGCCATGGGCGACAACGGCCGGGTGTATTCGGTGCCGGTCGGCGGGCTGCCGTCCGCGCGGGGCGATGGCCAGCCGGTCACGACCATGATCGATCTGGAATCGGGCACGCGCATTGTGCATACCATCGCCGCGGCACCGGATTCCCGCTGGCTGCTGGCCACGCGCGGCGGCTACGGTTTTGCGGCCAAGCTGTCCGACATGATCAGCCGCCAACGGGCGGGCAAGCAGTTCATCACGCTGGAAGCCGGCGATGAAATGCTGCGCCCGGTACCGCTGTTCGTGGGCGCCACGCAGCTAGCCTTGCTGTCCGCCAAGGGCAAGTTCCTGGTGTTCGGCCTGGACGAATGCAAGTCCTTGTCTGGTGGCGGCCGCGGCACCATCCTGATGGGCCTGGATGCGTCCGACAAGCTGGATCAAACGGTGCCGATCGGCGCACGCGGCCTGCGCGCAACAGGCATCTATCGCAACAAGCTCACCGAGGACATCCTGGCGGGCGACGCCTTGGCGCCCTATGTGGGCAAGCGCGCGCGCAAGGGCCGTCAACTGGATGTGCGTCCCAAGCAGCCGGTGCTGTCGCCGGTACTGGGGTAGGGCAGGCGCGAGGGGCGAGGCGGTGCCTCGTTCCTCTAGCCAACAGGCTTCCACGTCATGGACACATACACGCATCCAGGGCTCGCGCAACCGTCATCCGGGCGCCTGGCGCATGTGGACGCGCTGCGCGGTTTTGCGCTCTTTGGCATCCTGATCGTGAATATCGGCGTTTTCTCGTCGCCGTTCTATGGCGCGGGTGTTGCCGACCCCGTCTATTCGCGTCCGGTGGATCTGGGCGTGCGCTGGCTTATCGCGTGGCTCTTCGAGACCAAGTTCTACCTGCTGTTCTCGTTTCTGTTCGGCTATAGCTTCACCTTGCAGATGGCGGCGGCCGAGCGCGGCCAAGCCGCCTTTGCGCCGCGATTCCTGCGTCGCCTGGCCGGGCTGGCCGTGTTGGGGGCCGCACACGCCGTGTTGTTCTACCAGGGCGACATCCTGGTGACCTATGCGCTGCTGGGGCTGGGTTTGCTGGGATGCCAGTCCGTGGCGCCGCAACGCGCATTGCACTTGGCCCTGTGGCTGATCGTGCTGGCGGCGTCGGTGTGGGCGCTGCTGGGTTGGCTCAGCTTCCTGGACCCCGTGCAGCCGGGCTATCTGGCGCAATACAAGGCGCAGGCGCTGGCGGCCATCGAGGCCTATCGCGGCGACATCGGCTCCACCGTCGCGCAGCACATCCATGAATTGACCACCAGCGTCTGGTTCATGGTCTTGTTCGTGCAAGGCCCGTTTGTCTTTGCAATGTTCCTGATCGGCTACGCGCTGGGCCGGCGCAATGCGCTGGCGGACCCCTGGGCGCGGCCGGGCTTGTTGTGGTTGCTGTGTGCGCTGGGCTTGCTACCCGGCCTGGCCGGCTCGGCGCTGTACGCGACGTCGTCCCTGCCGTTTGTCGACGCGGCCTGGGAACTGCCCGGGCTGGCCGCCGACCTCTTGACGGCGCCGCTGCTCAGCATGTCGTACGCGGCCCTGTTCCTGCTGGCGTGGCGCACGCGGGCGCTTGGGCGTGCGTTGCGGTGGCTGGCGCCCGCCGGGCGGATGGCGCTAAGCAACTACCTGATGCAGTCCGTCGTCTGCGCCTTTCTGTTCACCGGCTGGGGCCTGCGCCTATTCGCATCGGTCTCACCCCTGGCGACCGTCGGCATCGCGGTGGCGATTTTCGCGGCGCAGTTGCCATGGTCCGCATGGTGGTTGCGGCACCATGCCTACGGCCCGGTGGAATGGTTGCTGCGCGCGCTGACCATCGGGGCCTTGCCGCCCTGGCGGCGGGCAAGCGCAGGTGGATAGCAAGCGCAGGTGGATAACAAGCGCACGCGGATAACAAGGCCACGCGTGATCACATGCACAGGGTGATCACACAGGGGCGTTGCGAAGGCCCAATGGGTGCTTGACGGACATGGTCATGCGCGAGCGTCTCCAATGGCGGCGTCGATGGCGCCAGCCAGGCGTTGCGTCAATTGGTCCAGTTCGTCGTCGGAAATGATGAAGGGCGGGGCAAGCAGCACGTGGTCGCCGTGGCGGCCATCAATGGTGCCGCCCATGGGGTAGACCATCAGGCCCTGCGCCATGGCTTCGCGCTTGATGCGCGCATGCAGCGTCAGGGCCGGGGCGAAGGTCTGCTTGGTGGCTCGGTCCTGCACCAGCTCGATGCCCATGAACAACCCCCGACCGCGGATGTCGCCCACATGCGGGTGCGCGCCCAACGCTTGTTCCAGCCGCTGCCGCAACCCGGCGCCTTGCTCGCGCACGCGCTCCAGCAGCTTGTCGCGGCGTATCACGTCCTGCACGGCAAGCGAGGCGGCGCAGGCAATGGCGTGGCCAAGATAGGTGTGGCCGTGCTGAAAGAAGCCGCTGCCTTGCTGCATGGCGTCCACGATGCGCCGCTGCGCCATCACGGCACCGATGGGCTGATAGCCACCGCCCAGGCCTTTGGCGATGGTGATCAGGTCGGGCACGATGCCCTCTTGCTCTACCGCGTAGAGCGTGCCGGTGCGCCCCATGCCGCACATCACTTCGTCGGCGATCAGCAGCACGCCATGGCGGTCGCAGACTTCCCGTATACGCCGGAAGTAACCCGGTACCGCCGCGACGGCGCCGGACGTGGCGCCCACCACCGGTTCGGCCACGAAGGCCATCACGGTGTCCGGACCCAGTCTTTCAAAGGTTTGCTCCAGTTCAAGCGCCAGGCGCTCGCCGTACTGTTCAGCGCTTTCACCGGCTTGCTGGTCGCGATAGGCATAGCAGGGCGAGACGTGTTCGACGTCGATCAGCAGAGGCGCGAATTGCGCGCGACGCCAGGCGTTGCCACCCACCGCCAGCGCGCCCAGCGTGTTGCCGTGGTAGCTCTGGCGGCGCGCCACGATATGACGGCGCTGCGGTTGGCCGATTTCCACAAAGTACTGGCGGGCCATCTTCAAGGCGGCCTCGACCGCTTCGGATCCGCCCGACACGAAATACGCATGCGAGATGCCTTCCGGTGCATCGGCCACCAGGCGTTCGGCCAAGCGTTCGGCGACGTCTGTCGTGAAGAAACTGGTGTGGGCATAGGCCAGCGCGTCGATCTGGGCGTGCATGGCAGCCTGGACGTCGGGATGGTTGTGCCCCAGGCAGGACACGGCCGCGCCGCCCGAGCCGTCAAGATAGGCGCGGCCGGCGCTGTCGTGGACCCATACGCCCTGGCCGCGTATGGCAACGGGCGGGGTCTGGCGGAGGGAACGATGCATGACGTGTGTCTGGCTCATGGGAATTCCGTGATGCGTGAGAGGGTGTCAGGGCAAGGCAAGCGGGGTCAGGCAGGCCGCCGCGAGGCGGGGGCGATCCAGTAAACGTTGTCGGCGCGCAGGCGCTCCTCGACTTCCGTCAGGCGGTTCAGTATGTTGGCGCCGCCACGGGCGGTCAGGCGGGCAATCAGGTGCTCGGCCAGGCCCAAGAGGCCGGCGGTGGTATGGAAGAACGAGCCAGGGCCCTGGCGCGCGGGCTGGGCTCGGACGCCGTCGCGATCGGGAGGGGCGAATCGCAGCGTGTGGCGGGCTTCCACGGCCAATGGCGACAGCGGGTCATCGGTCAGCGCAATCAGCGCAACGCCGCGCTGCGCCGCCTGCCGGGCCAGTTGCACGGTGGCGGTCGGGTAGGGGGCTTGGGAAATGACGATCAGCGCGTCGCCGGCGTCCAGATTGTCGGCCTGCTCGGCGGGGGCCCCGCCCAGGCCATCGATCAGCACGCTGTTGCGGCGCACCAGTTGGTAGGCGTAGCGCATCTGGAACGCAATGCCAAACGCCGAGCGCGTCCCCAAAAAGCCGACCTGGCGCGCGTTCAGCAAGGTCTGGACCGCTGCATCAAATTCCGCCGACGGGTTCAGCGCGCATACCGAACTCACGGCCTGGATCTGGTAGTCGGTCAACACGTCGTGGCCGGGGGCGGCGGGATTGCTGGCGGGGTCTCCAGCGGCGGCCTGCAAGGCGGCAGCCCGGTCACGCAGCCCGGGCTGGCCCTGACCCTGGTCAGCAAGAGCCTGTTGAAAAGGCTGACGAAATGCTTCATAGCTGGCATAGCCCAGGGCTCGTGCCAGCCGCAACATGGTGGCAGGCGCCACGCTTAGCGCCTGCGCTTGCCGCCGCATGGACCACAGGCCGACCTCGGCCGGGTGCGCCACCACCCAATGGGCCGCGCGTTGCAATTCCGGGGGCAGATCCTCCAGCTTTTCTTGCAGGGTCGGTATCAGGTGTGAAGGCAGGGGCATGGGGCGCATCGGAAGGAAAAACAAATGATATATATAAATATTTCAATAAAACATATGTTTTTATTGGGAGTTTCCACTAGGGATGGAACGCAGCGCCAAGCCCTTGATGCAACGGCATTAAGTCCAGTAATTCTGCTGCCATCTTCTGCAATTACGTGTTCATTTATTTACATCAGGCCCCGGATTTTTGTTTGACTCGAATAGATCGGGCGCATATGATTCGTGTAGAAATGAATTTGACCGAACCCTTTTCTTCCATGATCAACCCCGTGAACACTGATTCCACCCAGCAGTACGATCTGCGCATTTTGCGAGCCCTGCGCCGTATTACGCGATCGATCGCACTGCACTCGCGTCAGTTGTCCGCGGTCAGCCATATCACTGCGCCGCAGTTGATGTGCTTGCGTACGGTGATGGCCAACGGCCCGATGACGGCCACGGCCATCAGCCGCGAAATGCACGTCAGCCCCAGCACGGTTGTCGGCATTCTGGACCGCCTGGAAGACAAGGGTTTGATCCGCCGTGAACGCGGCCGCGAAGACCGCCGCATTGTTTTCGTCACCGCCACCGACGCGGGACGCGAATTGGCGCAAGGCGCACCGTCGCCCTTGCAGAAGCATCTGGCCGACGCACTGAATGCGTTGCCCGAGCTTGAACAGGCCACCATCACGCTATCGCTGGAACGCATCGTGGCGCTGATGGAGCAAGAAGGCCAGGCAGTCGCAGCGGAACCGCACGGCGATGTATCGTCGCCCATCCTTGAAGTGCCCACGGGCGGGGCACCCCCAGAATCGGGAATCGTTGCATGAAGAAAAACGAACTGGACACCCCCCATCTCTCAAGTGCCGTGGCGCCGGCGGTTCGCGCGCAGACCCATACCATGCGTCTGCCCAACCGCAAAGACGGCGCCGCCATTCACCATCTCATTTCCGAGTGCCCGCCGCTCGACCTGAATTCCCTCTACGCCTACTTGCTCCTTGGTGAGCATTTCAGCGACACCTGCGTCCTTGCCGAAAGTGCTGGCGGACGTATCGACGGTTTTATCTCCGCTTACGTGATCCCGACCCGACCCGACGTGTTGTTCGTCTGGCAGGTTGCGGTGCACGCCCGCGCACGCGGCCATCGCTTGGCCCGCACCATGCTTCGCGAACTCCTGCAACGCAAGGGGCTCGAGCATGTTCGATATCTTGAAACCACAGTGGGGCCTGACAACCAGGCATCGCGCCGCAGCTTTACCGGCCTGGCCGGCGAACTGGGCGCCCACGTTTCCGAGCAGCCGTTCTTCGACCGGCAATTGTTTGGCGGCGCGGACCATGACGACGAGATGTTGTTGAGGATAGGCCCGTTCGCATTGCCCGCCCCCTAGGGGCGAGCAACCCCAGCGGACTTATCGAATTACCGGGATGGCAGTGCCTGTCCGAATGCGTTCAACGCATCCGGAGGGATTGTGCCGTCCATTCAACTTATTAGATGAAAAGGGAGGATTACTCATGGACTTGAAGATCTTTGACCGGATGGAATCAGAGGTGCGGGGCTACATTCGGTCGTTCCCCGTGATATTCAACCAGGCCAAGGGCTCGACGCTGATCGATGAGGAAGGCACCGAGTACATCGACTTCTTCAGCGGCGCCGGCACGCTGAACTATGGCCACAACAATCCTGTTCTCAAGGAAAAGCTGCTGGAGTATGTGCAGGCGGACGGCGTCGTCCATGGCCTGGACATGGCGACCAGCGCGAAGAAGCGTTTCCTGGAGACGGTGGATCGCGTGCTGCTCAAGCCGCGCAACTGGCAATACACGCTGCAATTCACCGGCCCCACCGGCACCAACGCCGTGGAAGCCGCGCTGAAGATCGCGCGCCAGGTCAAGGGCCGTTCCAATGTGATTTCGTTTACGCATGGCTTTCACGGCGTCAGCGGCGGTTCGTTGGCGGTGACCGCCAACATGAAGTTCCGCGAGGCATCGGGCTATGCGCTGGGCAACACCACGTTCATGCCCTATGACGGCTACTTCGGCCCGGACGTGGACACGATGGCCTACCTGGAGCGCATGCTGGAAGATCCCAGCAGCGGCATGGATAAGCCGGCCGCGGTCATCGTTGAAACGGTGCAGGGCGAAGGTGGCGTCAACGTCGCGACGCTGCGCTGGCTGAAAGAACTGGAAAAGCTGTGCAAGCGCCACGACATGCTGCTGATCGTGGACGACATCCAGGTCGGCTGCGGCCGCACCGGCACGTTCTTCAGCTTCGAGGCCGCCGGCATCCGTCCGGACATCATCACGCTGTCGAAGTCGCTGTCGGGCTTTGGCCTGCCGATGTCGCTGGTGCTGATGAAGCCCGAGCTTGATATCTGGAAGCCGGGCGCCCACAGCGGCACGTTCCGCGGCAATAACCTGGCGTTCGTCACGGCTACGCAGGCGCTGGAAACCTATTGGGCCAACACCGCCTTCACCGCCGACATCCAGCGCAAAGAGCGCCTGGTGCGCGACTGGCTGGAAAACCTGGTCCACAGCTATCCCAACGCCGGCCTGTCGGTGCGCGGCCGCGGCCTGATCCAGGGCCTGGTGTGCAACACCACCCCCGCGCTGGCCAATCGCATTGCGCAGCAGGCATTCAAGAAGGGCGTCGTCATCGAGACCTCGGGCGCGCATGACGAAGTGCTCAAGCTGCTGCCGGCGCTGACGATCGAGGAAGAACTGTTGAGCAAGGGCCTGGACGTCATCGAGGCCAGCGTGGCTGAAGCGCTGAGCGAAGAAGGGCAGTCTGCCCGCATTCTTAAATTTGGAGGAAAACGTCAATGATCGTACGCAATGTCAAAGATGTCATCGGCACCGCCGACGAAGTCCGCACCGATACCTGGGTCAGCCGCCGCGTGCTGCTGAAGAAGGACGGCATGGGCTTTTCCTTCCACGAGACCACCATTTTTCCGGGCGGCCGTACGCACATCCACTACAAGAACCATCTTGAAGCGGTGTGGTGCATTGAAGGTGACGGCTCCATCGAAACCATTGCCGACGGCAAGAAGTACGACCTGGGCCCCGGCGTGGTCTACGCCCTGAACGAAAACGACGAGCACTGGCTGTGCGGCGGCAAAGAGCCGCTGCGCGTCATCTGCGTCTTCAACCCGCCGCTGACCGGCCAGGAAGTGCACGACAAAGAAGGCGTCTACGCCTTGCCTGAAGCCGAAGCCAAAGCGGCTTGATACAAGGAGGTTCGCATGATCTCACCTGCACAGGATCCGTACGCCTCCCGTACGGACCGAGGTTCCGCCATCATCACCCGCCAGGATCCGGTGGTCTATGAAGACGGCAAATACGCCGACGCCTTGTCTGGCGAACAAGTCGGACAATACGAGCGCGACGGCTTCCTCTTGCTGGAAAACCTCTTCTCGGAAGAGGAGGTCCGCGCCTTGTCCACCGAGGTCGAGCGCATGACGCGCGACCCGTCGATCATCCGGCGCGAAGAGTCCATCACCGAGCCGGGCAGCAATGCCGTGCGTTCGATTTTCATGGTCCATGTGTTGAACCCCGTGCTGTCGCGCCTGGTGCGCGACCCGCGGCTGGTCAATGTGGCGCGGCAGATCCTCGGGTCCGAGGTCTACATTCACCAGTCGCGCGCCAACATGAAGCCTGGCTTCAAGGGCAAGGAGTTCTACTGGCACTCCGACTTCGAGACCTGGCACGTGGAAGACGGCATGCCGTCCATGCGCGCGCTCAGCTGCTCGGTGCTGCTGTCCGACAACAACGAGTGCAACGGCCCCTTGATGCTGGTGCCGGGTTCGCATCGGCAATTCATCTCGTGCGTGGGCGAAACCCCGAACGATCACTACAAGCAATCGCTGAAAAAGCAGGAATACGGGGTCCCGGACCCGGTCAGCCTGCAATTGCTGGTAGAGCAGGGTGGCATCCGCTCGATGACGGCCAAGGCAGGCTCGGTGGTGTTCTTTGATTGCAACACCATGCACGGTTCGAACAGCAATATCTCGCCGTGGCCGCGCGCCAATGTCTTCATGGTCTACAACAGCATGGAGAACACCCTGAACCCGCCCAAGTACGGCTTGACGCCGCGCCCTGAGCATATTGCGACGCGCAAGGGGTTCAAGGCGGTGACTCCGTTGGATACGCTGAAGCTGGTGGGCGGTTAATCCGCCGCTTGCGACGAGCCCACCGCGGCACACAGCAGCGGGCGGGACTCGCCACACCGAAACCCGGGCCATGCCCGGGTTTTTTCATGGCCGTCCGACAGGTGAAAAATCGGCCAATGAAGGCCGGGCTCTCTGCTATTCTTTCGCGGATTCCTCCCACGCCAAACCGATGCCGCCATGTCCGCCCGTATCCTGAGCCTGCATATCTACCCGATCAAATCCTGCGCCGGTATCGACCTGGCGGAGTCATCCATCGACCGGGCCGGCCTGGCCCACGATCGCCGCTGGATGTTGATCGGCGCCGATGGTCAGTTCATGACGCAGCGCCAGTGGCCTGCAATGGCCCTGATCCGCACGGCGCTCACCGCCAACGCGTTGCGTCTCAGCGCGCCCGGGATGCCCGACCTGGACGTGCCTTTGGACGGAGCGGGCCTGGAGCCCGGCGCGCAGACCGTCGCGGTCTGGAGCGACACCATTTCGGCCCGGCAAGAAAGTGCGGCGGTTGGCAATTGGTTTTCCGAATTCCTGAAAACGCCGTGCCGGTTGCTCAAGGTGGATGCGGCAGCGGCTCGCAACGCCAAGCCCGACTGGGTCTCGCGCTGGGTCGACGCGCATCCCGATCTGGCCGACGCCTTCGTGGGCGAACACCATTTCGGTTTTGCCGACGGTTTTCCCTTGCTGATCGCCAATCAGGCGTCGCTGGATGACCTGAACGCGCGCCTGCAAGCCAAGGGCGTGGCGCCGGTGCCCATGGACCGTTTCCGCCCCAACATCGTCATCGAGGGCGAATGGGAACCGTTCGAGGAAGACCACACTGCCATGATCACGGCGGCAGGCGTCAGGATGGCCTTCGTCAAGCCGTGCACCCGCTGCTCGATTCCCGACATTGACCAACGCACCGCGCAGCAGCACGAAGAACCGGGCCGCACGTTGGCGGGCTATCGCAATCTTGAAATCGGGGTGGTGTTTGGCCAGAACGCCATTCTGGATGCGCCGGCCGGCGCGCGCCTGAAGGTGGGCGACGCAGTCGAGATCGAACTGGATTTCTGACCGGTCGCCGGGGCTGGGTTGGGCCTGGCGTAGGTTACGCCGAAGACAGTTTCAGGCCGATCAAGCCCAGCACGATCAACGCCACGCTGACGATGCGCATCCAACTGGTGGATTCGCCGAACAGCACGATGCCGGCCACAAAGGCGCCCACGGTGCCGATGCCTACCCAGACGGCGTAGGCGGTGCCCAGCGGCAGGGTCTTCATGGCCACGGCCAGCAGCCAGACGCTGATGGCCATGCCGCCCGCCGTAATCAGGGACGGCCACAGGCGGGTGAAGCCATGGGTGTATTTCAGGCCCACGGCCCAGACGATTTCAAACAGGCCCGCGAGCACCAGGATGATCCAGGTCATTGACGACTCCTCTTGTTGCGCTGCCGGCGTTGCACCGGCAATAAGGGGTCGTCCCCGGATAAAAAAACACCGGTCGATTGACCGTGCGCGGCAACGGGCCGTCCCGCTGCGGCAAAAATTATAGAATACCGGCTTCCAACGGCAAAACCGGATGCCGGGCATCACCTTGGCTACACGTCGCGGACCGGACCGCGAACCAGGAAATTTTCATCATGCAACGCATCATGCTGCGGGCAAAGCTACACCGCGTCACGGTCACCGAAGCCGACCTTCATTACGAAGGCTCTTGCGGCATCGACGAAGACCTGCTGGACGCTGCCGGCATGCGCGAGTTCGAACGCATCGAACTCTACAACGTCACCAACGGCGAACGTTTCGACACATACATCATCAAGGCGGCCCGCGGCAGCGGCGCCATCTCGTTGAACGGCGCCGCGGCGCGCCGGGCCCAGGTTGGCGATTTGTTGATCATCTGCACCTACGGCCCGATGTCCGAAGAAGACTCCGCCACCCACAAGCCGCAAGTGGTGTTGGTGGATGACGCAAACCGCGTCAAGGAAATCCGCAAGTTCCCGGCCTGACGCCGGCCCGAGCGCAGCGTCATTCTGGCCCTGCCGGATGGCGCTCCCGTCAACCCTGAACCGTTTCATCATGAGCTTCCAGGTCATCATCCAACCCAGCAAGCATCAATTCCCGGTCGAGCCCGGCCAGACCGTGCTCGACGGCGCCTTGGCCGCAGGCATCGTGCTGCCCTATAGCTGTCGCAACGGCGCGTGCTCCACGTGCAAGGGCAAAGTGGTGTCCGGGGAGTTCGACGCCGGGCAGTATCCCGCCCAGATCCTGTCGCCCGAAGAGCTGGCCGACGGCTACACGCTGTTCTGCCAGGCGCGTCCGGAATCGGACATGGTGGTGGAATCCACCGAAGTCCGCCTGGCCAGCGACATCCAGATCCGCAAGCTGCCTTCGCGCGTGCAGACGCTGGAGCGCGTGGCCCCGGACGTCACGGTGATCAAGCTGCAACTGCCGGCTTCCGAACAGTTCCGCTATTACGCGGGACAGTACATTGAAGTCATCCTCAAGGATGGCCGCCGCCGCAGTTATTCAATGGCTGGCGCGCCGCACACCGGCAGCCCGCTGGAACTGCATATCCGGCACATGCCGGGTGGCCTGTTCACCGATCACGTCTTCGGCGCGGGCGACACGCAGATGAAAGAACGCGAGATCCTGCGGCTGGAAGGGCCGTTCGGCTCGTTCTTCCTGCGCGAAGACAGCGACAAGCCGATCGTCCTGCTGGCCAGCGGCACGGGCTTTGCACCCGTGAAGGCCATCGTCGAGCACATGATCCACAAGAACATCAGCCGTCCTGTCACGCTGTATTGGGGCGGCCGCCGCCCGCAAGACCTGTACATGGACGCGCTGGCGCAATCCTGGTCGGGCCTGCTGCCGAACTTCAGCTATGTGCCGGTCGTGTCCAACGCCGTGCCGGAAGACGGCTGGACCGGTCGCACCGGCTTTGTCCACGAAGCCGTCATGCACGACATCGCCGACTTGTCCGGCCATCAGGTCTATGCCTGCGGCACGCCGTTGATGGTGGATGCCGCGCGCCGCGAATTCAGCGTGCAGAACGGCCTGCCGCCGGAAGAGTTCTACGCGGACGCCTTCACGTCCGAGGCCGACCTGGCGAAAGCCGCGTCGTAACCAGACTGCACGAGCCACCGGGGGGGAATTCACAGGCTGAAAAGCTTGGTGACTTCCGCCCCTTTTTTATACGTAGGCGTAGGCAAATCGGCGGGGTAAACTGCCTTGGCAGCGGCTTGCCAAGGGGGGCGGACATCGGGTCCGTGGCCGATTTGGCACGCAAGGAGCAATGCGGGCATGAAAGTAGCGGTATTGGGTAGCGGCATTATCGGAATCTCCAGCGCCTGGTGGCTGAATCAGGCCGGCCACGACGTCGTGGTCATTGATCGCTGCACCGGTCCCGCCCAGGAAACAAGCCTGGCCAACGGCGCGCAAATCTCGGTGTCCTATGCCGAACCCTGGGCCAATCCCCAGGCACCGCTCAAGCTGCTCAAATGGATGTTCCAGGACAACGCGCCGCTGCTGTTCCGGCCGCAGCTAGACTGGCGCCAATGGATGTGGGGCCTTGCCTTCCTGCGCGAATGCCTGCCCGGCCGTCTGGCACCGAACATCCGCGCCATGGTCCGCATGGCCGAATACAGCCGCGCCACCTTGCGCAGCATGCGCGCCGAACTAGGCATCGAATACGATCACCTTGAACGCGGCATCCTGAACTTCTATCGCGATCCCCATGAGTTCGAGAACTCGCAACGGGCCGCGGGCCTGATGCGCGATTTCGGCGTCGAACGCCGCGTCGTCAGCGCGGACGAAGTCATTGCCATCGAGCCTGCCCTGGCGCCGCACCGGCAGACCATCGTCGGCGGCGACTACACACCCGAAGACGAAAGCGGCGACGTTCATCTGTTCACGGCCGCGCTGGCCGAGCGTTGCGCCCAGGCGGGTGTTGAATTCCGCTACAGCACGCGGGCGACCCGCTTGCTGACCCAGGGCGGCGCCGTGCAGGGCATTGAAATCATTGAACCCGATGGGCGTTTTGGCACGCTCTCCGCCGACGCCTATGTCGTGGCAATGGGCAGCTTCAGCCCCAATCTGTTGCGGCCCTTGGGCATCCCCTGCAACGTTTACCCGGCCAAGGGTTATTCCGCGACGTTTCCGGTTATCAGGCCGGACGCCGCGCCCACGGTCAGCTTGACGGACAGCAGCCATAAAATCGTGTTTTCGCGCCTGGGCGACCGCTTGCGCATGGCGGGTACCGCAGAGCTGTCGGGATACTCCCGCAGCCTGAACACCGGCCGCTGCGAAGCCTTGACCCATCTGGCGCAAGAACTCTTTCCCGACGCGCTTGATTTCGATCGCGTCAGTTATTGGTCGGGCCTGCGCCCGTCCACCCCCTCGAATGTGCCCATCATCGGCCGCAGCCGCATCCCCAATTTGTATATCAATACGGGGCACGGTACGCTCGGTTGGACGATGGGTGTTGGCTCAGGCCGGGCTTTGGCCGATCTGCTCAGCGGACGGCGGCCAGAACCGGAATTCCCTTTTCTTGGTCTGTGAACCTATGAAGAATCTGCAATTGGCGGGTGTGGCCCGCGCGATGTTCGCCAGCCGGCGTGCATGGGTATTTGGCGCCGCCATGGCGCTGGCGGGCGTGGCGAATGCCGCTCCCGTGGAAATCCAGGTCTGGCACGCCCTGTCGGACGCCAACAAGGCCGAGTTCGAAAAACTGGCCAAGCAATACAACAAAGAGCAGGACGAGGTCAGCGTCAAGCTGCGTAGCTTCAAAACGCAAGACGCCTTGAATCTGGAAGCCGTATCGGCCGTCAAGGCCAAGAAGGCGCCGAACCTGGTGCAACTGACCGACAACCATTCGCCGGAAGTCGTGGCGCAGCACAAGGCCATCCTGCCGATGTACCAGCTGCTGGCCAAGTACCCCATCAAGGACTTGAACTGGTTCGTGCCGGGCACCAGCAGTTTCACGCGCGACGGCAAGGGCCGCCTGCTTGCATTCCCCTGGATGGCTGAAGTGCCGGTGATGTTCTACAACACCGCCTCCTACAAAAAGGCCGGGCTGGATCCGAACAAGCCAGCTCGCACCTGGAGCGAGCTGCAAGCCGAACTGCTGAAGCTGCGCGACGTGGCCGACATTGACTGCCCCTACGCGTCGAGCGACCAGGTCACCGTGCACCTGGAGAACCTGGCCCCCATCAACGGCCAGCAGTTCACCAGCAACAACAATGGCCTGGACGCCGTCACCAAGAAAAGCGCCGCGCCCGCCATGCAGTTCGACACGCTCTACATGCGCCACATTTCGTTGATGGTCAGCTGGAAGCGTTCGCTGCTGTTCATGGCGCACACCGGCGACGCCTCGGCCGACAAGCTCTTCGCCAAGGGCGAGTGCGCCGTGCTGACCGCGAATTCCGGCGCCTTTGGCACGTTCGTGAACACCAAGTCGCTGTCGTTCGGCGTGGCACCGCTGCCTTACTACGACCAGGCCACCAAGTCGGCCGGCCAACCGTTTGTCAGCGGTTCGGCGTTGTGGGCGCTTGAAGGCCACCCGCAAGCCCAGGAAAAGGCCACCGCCCAGTTCCTCGCGTGGTTGTCCAAGCCGGTCGTCGCCGCCGAATGGCATCAGCGCACGGGTTTCCTGCCGCTGACCGAAGCCGCATTCCGCGCGTCCGACGTGTCGTTCTACAAGAGCATCCCGGGCGCACAGTCCGTGATCGCCTCGATGAGCAACCGTCCGGCCAGCAACAGCCGCGGCTTCCGCATGGCGAACTACACGCGCATCGAACCGGTGTTGAATCAACAACTGAATGATGCTTTCGAAGGCAAGGTTCCGCCCGTGGCGGCCTTGAACAATGCTGCCTCGCAGGCACGCAGCATCGCCGCGCAGCGCTGATCTTCAGCCGCGCCTGGCAGCGGGTACGCTGCCTGCCGAGCCCCTCGAAACCCGGTCCTCAAGGATCGGGTTTTTTTTCGTCTGTGCCCAGGCTCGTCGCAGGGGGGATCAATTCATCCATGCGTATATGCCAGTCTGGCGGCACGCCCAACCGTCGTCCACCATGCCGTTCATGCGTACCGCTTCCGGTGCGCCTTTTGCTTGCGGTGAGGCATGGTTCGAATCTTCTTCCTGGCGGCAGGCCTGTCCTGCCTGGGGGCCTGCACTAGCTGGCCCGCCACTGGCGGCGCGGGTCCCGCTTGGCACACCACGGGGTCCGCCGCGCGCGGCTTCCGTTTTGACTGGCGTTTGTCGGGCGATCCGGCGGTGGCGCCCATGCAGGTCTTCGACGATGGCAACGAGGTTTGGCTGCACTTCGCGCCGGGCCAGGCCTTGCCGGCAATCTTCGGCATGCGCGAAGGGCTTGAACATCCGTTGCCGTATACGCGGCGCGAGCCCTACGCGGTGGTTGCGGGTTCGTGGGGCGCTTTGCGGTTTCGCGGGGGCAGGCTGTCGGCCCGGGCTGAGCGTGATGTTGACGCGTCGGTCATGGCGTCTGCATCTGCACCCGCATCTGTGTCTGCATCCACATCAGCCTCCGCGCTGCCCGATGCCACGCCTTCGGTGGCAATCCCGCCGTCGGGCGTAGGCGAATTGGCTGCCCGTGGGCCCATGGGCAGCGCCGGTGGCGCCCCGGCAACGGCGGCAGCCACCGCGCTTGATACGGCTGCTGGTGTGACGACAACGCATTCCGTGCCTGCCATGGCTGCGTCCCTTTCCGGCGATGCCAGCGCACCGGCCCGCTTCTATCGCGCCGCCCCTCCCGACACCACCTTGCGCGCCGTGTTGGCTCGCTGGGCGGGCGATTCCGGCTGGACGTTCTATCCGCGGCACTGGGCCGTGGACGTCGATATCCCCCTGTCCGCGTCGGCTGAATTTTCCGGGGACTTCAAATCCGCTGTCCGTGAATTGCTCAGCGCAACCGAGCTTGGCGATAAGCCTTTGCAGCCCTGCTTCTACGGGAACCAGGTGCTGCGCGTGGTGCCTTTGGCCCAATCGTGTTCTCGCGCGGCCGTCATGCAAGGAGGTGGGGCATGAGCATTTTTCGAATGATCTGCGTTGTCGCCACCGGTGCGCTGGCG
Organism: Achromobacter spanius; assembly: GCF_029637605.1. NCBI lineage: Bacteria > Pseudomonadati > Pseudomonadota > Betaproteobacteria > Burkholderiales > Alcaligenaceae > Achromobacter > Achromobacter spanius. The sequence continues at coordinate 64,667 of NZ_CP121261.1, forward strand.
GGCTGCGTGGCGTCTCAACAAGCTGCGGATCTGAACCGCGCGGCGAAGGATCGGCTTGCCGTCGTCTCGGGCCGTCATCAAGCATTTGCCGATGCGCTGTCCGACCGTCAGGCGCGCATCGCCGCGCAGGACGTGGCCGCGCCGTGGGTGGCCGGCGCACCGCAGCCTTTGGCTCGCGAAGTGTCGCTGCCGTCCGCCTTGCGCGAAAACGTGCCCACCACGCTGATGCTCGCCGACGAAACCGACCTGTTTGCCCTTGCACAGCGCTTGGGCGCCGCCACCGGTATTCCGGTGCGCGTGCAACCGGAAGCCTTGCTTCCCATTGAACAGTTCTTGCCGCGCCTGGCCGTCACCGGAGGCTTGTCCCTGCCTGCCCCCCTCCGCATGGAGGTCCAGGACGGCCCCTTGCCGCTTGCCGACTTGCTGGACGCGCTTGCCGCGCGCTTCTCGGTGCATTGGCGCTACGTGCGCAACGCGCTGGAATTCTATCGAACCGAAACCCGGGTATTCGACGTGCGCGCGCTGTCGCTTGCCAGCGCGGTCGATGTGCGGTTGGGGCGATCGGGCAGCGAAGACGGCGAGGGCTTTGAAAGCACGTCCAACACCACCTTGTCGGCCAAGGAACACAACGCCGTGGCGGTGCTGCGCGCAAGCATCGTGCCGTTCCTGACCCGTTCGGGCTTGGTCGCCGACGCCGTGGACGGGGCATCTTCCATTGTTGTCACCGATACTCCCGAAGCGCTGGAGCGCGTGGCGCACTACCTTGAGCGCGAGAACAAGGCCATGACTCGACGCGTGCGTCTCGTCTTCGAGGAAATCACCGTCATCGTCAAACAATCGGCATCGGGCGGCCTGGACTGGAATGCGCTTTACGCCGCGGCGGGTTCGTCGGCGCGCTATGTCGTGCCCGCCGCGGCGGCTTTGGGGGCGGGCACGCTGGAAGCGTCGGTGGGCAGGGGCCCGCTGCAAGGCTCGCAAGCCATTGTTTCGGCGCTTAGCACCATGGGCGCGATCGTGCGGCACAGCAAGGTTCCTGTGCTCACGTTGAACCGGCGGCCGGTCACCCACGCGGTCCGCACCACGTTCTCGTACATCGATCGCGTGCAAAGCACTGCCGTCCCAGGCACCACATCGGGAGGCGCCAACGGATCGTTGCCCGCCGTCTCCATCACCCAGAAAGAAGAAACCGTGGGCTCGTTCCTGACGCTCGTGCCCGACATCCAGCAAGACGGCCAGATCTTGCTGTCCGTGGCCTACGACAACGCGGTCGCGCAACCCTTGAAAACCATCACGTTCGGCGAGCGCGGCAACCAGGTCCAGGTGCAGCAGATCACGATCGACGGCAATGGCACGGTGCAGCAGATTGAACTGCGCCCTGGCCAGCCCGTCATCCTGTCCGGCTTCGACCGCAGCACGGACCAACACGACCGCCAGCGCCTGGCGCCTGGCATGCCCCTGATCGCGGGCGGGCAGGACAGCGCGGCGCAAGAGCGCGAGACCACGCTGATGCTGGTCACGGCGCAGGTTGAAGAAGGGTATTGAGGCGCCATGAAACGAGCCCCGCTTCCCTTCCTGCTTGATTGTCCCGGCGCCAGCCACCAATTGGCGTTCGGCTTGCGGTGGCTGGCGCTGATCGGTTCCGACGTCCCGGCATTGGCGCGCGCCCGTGGGCGCAGGCTTCGGGCCACGCATTTCATCGTCGGCGGGTCTCCTGCCACCATGGCTGGCTTTGGCCGCTTGCGTTCATCATGGCGCATCCGCGGGCAGGGCGAGCGGGCGCGGCATCGCAACAAACCTCCGGTCCAGTCCGCCGCACAGCTTTACGCGTCGTTGTATCCGTTGGGCGGATATTGCCTGATCCCCCTTCCAGGTGGCCGTTATTGGCTGGCGGCCGCACAAGACGGCGTAGTGCTGTCGCAAGCAGACCGGGTGTTCGATTCCCGGGACGATGCCGCGCAGGCCCAGGCACGTTTGCGGGAGCAACGCCCCGGTTTGGTCGAGCACGATGCCGATGCGGCATGGGCTGCGCTGCTGCGGGCCGAGATTCCCGGCGCACGGATGGCGCGCCTGCCGTCACGCTGGGCGGGGGTGCCGTTTGCCCTGCGCCTGTTTCTGGCTTGCCTGGCCGTGTCGGCCCTTGCACCCCCGCTATGGCGCGCGGTGTCGTCCTATGTTTTCCCTGAGCAACAGGCCCCGCGTGCCTCGGAGGCCGTGCCGACGGGTCAGCCAAACCTTTATCAGTCGATGCTTAGTGCAACGGCCGCGCATGGGCCTCTTGAGGTGTCGCGGTTGCTGCGCAGTGTTGGAGAACTGCCGGTTCAGGTACAAGGCTGGGCGCTGCGTCGCGCGCAGTGCGATGCCCAAACCAGCGGCTGGAACTGCGTGGCGGTCTATGTGCGCGCGCATCCGCAAGCCACGAACCTGCGGCTGTACGCCCGGTTGCCGCCGGGGTGGCAGGTGTCGTTCAAGCCCATGGATGAAGCCACCCTGGCGTGGCAGATCGCGTCGCCGCCAGTTCCTTTGACGGCCTTGACGCTGCCCACTGCATTGCATGTCGACACCGAGCTTGTCGCCATATTGCAGGGTTTGCGGCCCGCCTTTTCGTCTATGACCTTGGCGCCCGCCATCGCGTTGTCGTTGCCTGCGCTCTTGTCCACGCCCACGACTGCTGGCGTGGACGCCGCCAATGCCGCGCTGGCAAACCCCTTGCCCGTACTGCGGCGGCGCGCACTGCGCCTGCAAGGGCCTTTGCGATCGCTTGCGCTGTTGCCCGCCGCCATCGCGCCGGCGCGATGGTCGCGCCTGATGGTCGATGTGCAGCCTCAACACCGGCCCACCTTGGTCGCCAGCACGCTGGTCGCCGAGCTTCAAGGAGATTTGTATGAACAGGATTAGGCTCGTCGTTGCCCTTGGCCGGCGCACGGCGGTTTGTGTGGCCGTGGCGTTGTCCGCTTGCGCGGCTGCGCATGCGAAGGCTACGCCGCCGGTTGAAGAGGCGCAGGCGTGGCCAGAGGTGGAAACGGTGCGCACCTTGCTGCGCGCGGACGCCGCCGCCGCGCTGGCGGATTGCAAGGTGCCCGGGGTATGCCAGCCAGGGGTGGAACGTGCGGACCCAGGGGAACGCGCGTCACGGCAGCAGGACGACATTCGTGTCGCTGCCATCTTTGGGTCTACACGGCGGCTCAACATCGACGTTCTCGTCAACGGCGCGTTGCTGCGCTATCGGGCGGGTCATGGCGCGCCCGTGGCCGGCGCGGTGTCGGCTGGCGGGTACCGATTGCTTGCCGTGGAGGGCGCTTGCGTGCATCTGCGCCGCGATGAACACAACCGTACCGCCTGCCTGGATGTCGGCAAGGCCCACCCATGAATCCGCCGACCATGCCCCTGAAAATCCACGTACCGCCGGCCTTGCAAACTGCCGATGACGTTGCTCGCCTGAATCCTCCCTTTGCACGTGCGCTGGCACGTGAATTCGATCTGGCCTCTTTGGCCGGCCGGCTCTGCCCGGTGCTTCTGGACAACGGCGATGCGGCGATTTTCGCCGTCAAGGAATATGTTCAGGGCGATGCCGTCGACGAACTGCAACGCATGGTGATCGCGGCGGGATACCGCTTGGCTGATCCGGCGCGCTATGCGTTGCCCGCGCCCTTGCTGCTGATGATCGCCCGTGGGCAACTGACGGCGGCCGGATTGGGCCGGCGCGGCGCGGGGCCGCAGGCCGAACGCACCTCGGGCCTGGCCGCCATGTTCATGGATATCGTCCGCTGGGGCGTCATGCAAGGCGCCAGCGACGTGCACATCAATGTGAATCGACGGCAAGAGGCCTGCGACATCCGCTACACGATCAACGGCGACTACGTCGGCACGCATCGGTTTGTGGGCTTGTCCAACGAGACCCTGCTGGAAGTGCTTGCGGTGGCGTGGATGGATGTGCGCGGCGGCAACGGCGCCGTATTTGATTCCACCGTCGAGCAGCAAGGACGCATCGCCACCACCGTCGACGGCATTCCTGTCGTCCTGCGGTGGGCGTCGCTGGCCACCGATGCCGGGCCTTCAGTCTGCCTGCGCATCCTGCGTCTGGACGCCACCGCCGACGGTGACCTGCAAGCGTTGGGGTATCCGGTCCAGCAAATTTCAACCCTGTTGCGCGCCCGCGACCGTGATGGAGGAGCCATCGTGCTGGCCGGGGTGGTGGGGTCGGGCAAATCCACCACCATCGCCAGCCTGATGCGCGGCATCGAGCCCACGCGCAAGGTCATCACGCTGGAAGATCCGGTGGAATACCTCATTGCCAATGCCTTGCAGAACACCCTGGGCAGCGCATTGTCGGAATCCGCCTGGCCCGCGTTCGACGCCAAGCTCAAGACAATCAAGCGATCCGCGATGAACGATCTGCTGATCGGCGAGATCCGTGATGTCAACACCGGCCGCGCGTTCATGGACCTTGCCAGTTCGGGCGTCAGCCTTTACGCCACCACGCACGCGGGCACGGCCGCCATGATTCCCGAACGTCTTGCGTCAGACGCCATCGGTGTGTCGCGGGACGTACTGGCAACGCCGGGCATTCTGAAGCTGCTGGTCTATCAGACCCTGTTGCCACGCTTGTGCGCCGGTTGCGCGTTGCCGATAGACAGCCTGTGGCTAGGGCGCGAAGCGGTGGCGCCGTCCGAAGGCGCGCCGGATTGGCGGACATGGATAGCGGGCATCTTGAACGCCTATCAACTGGATGGCTCAGCACTACGGGTCAGGAACGCGGCGGGATGCCCGCAATGCCGGCGTGCGCAATTACCGGATTTGAATGGCACGGCAGGCCGTTGCGTTGCCGCCGAAATGATCGAGCCCGAACGCACGGAAGGCTTTCTGGAGCGCGTACGCGTGCGCGACAACCTGGGTTTGAGTCAGCTGGCCGGTTGCGCAGTGCGAGACGGTGCCGACTGGCGCGAATCGGCCCTGCGCGGAACGCGAGCGCTGGACTGCGCATTGCACAAGGTCAGCATCGGCGAGGTGGACCCACGTGCGCTGTTGCGCCGCTTCGACCTGCCGTTGACGCCCAGCGTCGTTGCGGCGCGTGCTGCTTTCCATGACCTTGGACAGGGGCGCTCATGAACAGGCCAATGGCACCGACACGCTTGTGGCCAGGCATGGCGCTTGAGGTCATTTCGATACGGATCGACGCACTGCGCTTCCGCCCGCTGCGTGCGGACTACTTCGCGTATCTGGCTGACCTTATCGAAGGAACGCAGGGTCGAAAGAGCCTGCGCGACATCTTCGAAGACGACGCGCGGCGCTACGGGTCGGGAACGGTGCGGGGCCGCCTGTCGCGCCATTGGGCGGCTGCGTACCAGGAAGAGGGGGGCGACCTGGGAGAAGCGTGGCGGGGCACGCTGCCGCCAGCGGAATGCCAACTGATCAGTTGCGTGCAGGAAGAGGGCGGCGACCTTGCCGCCGCGCTGCGAGACTTGGCGGGCGCCGTGCGGCTGGCGGGGCAAGCGTGGTTGGCGGTCGTATCCGCCGCGGCGGCGGGACTGGTGGCGGCTGCCGTTGCGTTCGCCTTGCTGTGCGCTATCCCGTACTCCAGCGTGCCGCGCTTGTTGGCGGTCTTTCAGATGGTGCCGCCCGAAGACTATGGCCGTTTGACGCGCAACCTCTTTCGTCTGGCGCGGGCGTTGGATCAATGGCTATTGCTGTGGCTCGTGCTGAGTCTCGGCGCAGCCGTCCTGAGCCTGTGGTCGCTGCCGAACCTCACCGGAGGCCTGCGGTCCGTGTTGGATCGCTGGCTTTTGTGGCGCTTGTATCGCGATTTCCAGGCGATCCGCTTTTTGTGCCTGCTGTCGGTGCTGGTCCGGCAGCGTGGCGCGGCCGACACCCGGCTACGCCGCGCGCTGTCTGTGCAAGCGCGAGGTGCGCCGCCTTGGATGCATGCTCATCTGCAGGCCATGTTGGAGCACGTCGACGCGGGTGAAAGCGGCCCGGAGATATTTGCTACCGGCCTGCTGGACCAAGAAACGTGGTGGTACCTGGCCGACATGATGGACGTGTTGGGCCTGGAAGCCGGCCTGGCACGCGTGCGCGAGCGGGTCGAACTGCGTCTGCTTACGCGCGTGCGCCGGCAGGCGTCCGCATTGCGCTGGTCGCTTCTGATCGCGTCGCTGGCCACGGTCTTGGGCATCACCCTTTGGCATTACGGCGTCATCGACGAATTGCGTCACGCGCTGACCAATTTCTACGCAAGTCAGTAGCACTTCACGCGCGGCTTTGCGGGCCCCGCCCGCGGACGCGCACGTACCTTATCAACCCACGGAGGCAGTGATGCAGCAAGCAGTGATGCAGCAAGCAGTGATGCAGCAAGCAGTGATGCAGCAAGTAAAGCGTATTCAATCGGGCGCCGTGCGCCAGCAGGGCTTTTCCTTGATGGAGGTGTCTATCGTGACCGCCATAGTCTTGTTGATCGCAATCGTCGGTATTCCGGCAATTGGTTCGTATGTCATTGAAAACAAGGTGCCGAAGGTCGGAGAGGAGATCCAGCGGTTCGTCGCCAGCATGAAGATCAACGCCCAGGGCGGCGGCGTTACCCCGTACCTGGGACTGGACACAGGCGCCTTGGCGAATGCGTTGCGTGATTCAAGCGTGCTTGCTGTTCAGGGCAGCGGCGCGTCAGCCCGGGTCGTGCATGGCCTGGGAGGCAGCGGTACGGGGCGCAACGGCGTTGTGGAAGTGGCCGCGGCCGCAGCGGGTGGGGGAGGTCTGGGGTCCGCGTTTGTTGTTACGTTGACGAACGTCAGTCAGGCGGCTTGCCCGGCGCTGGCCTCGGTGTTGCAGCGGGTCTCGGACGTCATCTCCATTGGCGGCGGTGCAGGGGCGACGGTCGTGAAGGATGCGTTGGCGACGCCCGCTGTTCTCTACCGCGCCGCATCGGCGCAAGCGCAATGCGGGCAGGGCGAGGTCAACACTTTTGCGTTCACGGCAAGATGATGTCGTCCACCGTTGCGGAAAATGCGGCACGGCGCGTGGCTGCGCGCCGGCGGCAAGGCGGCTTTTCGTTGTTGGGGCTGGCGCTGACGCTGGCGTTGACCTCCATGATTGCCATCTGGGCGTCTAGCCAGCTTGTCCAGCGCATTGAGGACGCGGCTGCCCGTTCAACGGGGGTTTGGCTGACGCAGGTCAGGCAGGCGACCGCGGGCGTGCTGGAGCAACACTTTGCGGCGCTCGCCAAGGGCGAACCTTTGCAGAGCGAAGCGGGCGTTCCGCTGTTTGCCGACCCCTACGCCCCCACGGTTGCCGAATTGCGCGCATCGGCCCATCTTCCGGCCGATTTTCCAGAGCGCGCGTCGATGGGGTTTGCCGCACGGATCAACGTCGCCAGAAGCGAAGCCTGCCCGGGCGAGCGATGCCGGATAGACGCATTGGTCTACAGTGCCAACCCTGTGCTGAAAGTCGGAACGCATGCCCCCGACCTGATCGGCATTGCCGCCGTCATCGATGCCGCCCAGGGATATGGCGGAGCGGTGTGGCCGGAAGCGCCGGGCCAGGTCCGAGGCGCCGCCTTCAGCTTTCCCAACCCCTTGGTGGCCGGTGCGCCCATGCTGTCGGCGGGCACCGTGGCGCTTTGGGCCGGGGTCGGGGCGCAACCCGAGGCGGCCCCCCCGCCGGTCATGCCGGATTTAAGCGCCTACGTCAAAATCGGAGATCCGCGCGATCCCATGCTGGGCGGAGCGCTGACGGTCGCGTCGTCCATCAGCGCGGGGGCCTACCTCTCCGTGGGTGCGAGAGCCGTGGCCCGCCAGCCTTGCCACGTCGCAGCCGGCACGATGGCGTCTACACACGAGGGCGAACTGCTGACCTGCCAATTTGGTCTTTGGCAACGCGCCAGCAGCGGTTTTGGTGGCGCTTACAGCGTCAATTATCCGCTGGGGTGCAGGCATTACACAGGCGTTTCAACCGCAAACCCGCTTACTGGCCAGTGCTCTTGCCCACCGGGCTTTGCGGCCGTGATTGTTTCCGCAGGCGGAAAATGGACCGAAACCGAGGGGTGGACCACCGGGTATGTCTGCGTCAGGTAGAGCGCCATCGGACACCTTTTCCGCGCTTTTGCACTAAGCCTCTATAATCAAAGATTCGCCTAAATCTGCGTCATCCACGATGAAATCCTCCGAGATTCGCCGCCAGTTTCTGCAATTCTTCAAGTCGAAGGGACACACCATTGTTCCGTCGTCCTCGCTCGTTCCCGGCAACGATCCGACCCTGCTTTTCACCAATTCGGGCATGGTCCAGTTCAAGGACGTGTTCACGGGCAAGGAATCGCGGTCGTACACGCGCGCCACGTCGTCGCAGCGCAGCGTGCGCGCGGGTGGCAAGCACAACGACCTGGAGAACGTGGGCTATACCGCCCGCCACCATACGTTCTTCGAAATGCTGGGTAACTTCAGCTTTGGCGACTACTTCAAGCGCGATGCCATCCAGTACGCCTGGGAACTGCTGACGCAGGTCTACAAGCTGCCGGCCGAGAAGCTCTGGGTCACCGTCTACCAGGAAGACGACGAAGCCTACGATATCTGGGCCAAGGAAGTGGGCGTGCCCCCCGAGCGCATCGTCCGCATCGGCGACAACAAGGGCGCGCGCTACGCCTCCGACAACTTCTGGCAGATGGCCGACACCGGCCCCTGCGGCCCGTGTTCGGAAATCTTCTTCGACCACGGCCCAGAGATCTGGGGCGGCCCTCCGGGATCGCCCGAAGAAGACGGCGACCGCTTCATCGAGATCTGGAACCTGGTCTTCATGCAGTTCGAGCGCGACGCCGAAGGCAACATGCCGCGTCTGCCGCGCCCCTGTGTCGATACCGGCATGGGGCTGGAACGCATCGCGGCTGTTTTGCAAGGCGTGCATTCCAACTACGAAATCGATCTGTTCCAGAAGCTGATCCACGCGGCCGCCCGCGAAACGGGCGTCAAGGACCTGGAAAACAATTCGCTCAAGGTCATCGCGGACCACATCCGCGCCTGCTCGTTCCTGATTGTCGACGGGGTCATTCCCAGCAACGAAGGCCGGGGCTATGTGCTGCGCCGCATCGTGCGCCGCGCGCTGCGCCATGGCTACAAGCTGGGCCAGACCAAGCCGTTCTTCCACCGCCTGGTGCCGGATCTGGTTGCCGAAATGGGCGAGGCCTACCCGGAACTGGCGTCCATGGCCGACCGTGTTGGTCAGGTGCTCAAGCAGGAAGAAGAGCGTTTCGGTGAAACGCTTGAGCACGGCATGCGCATCCTGGACACGGCCTTGGCCAATGTGCCCAAGGGCGGCGTGCTGGACGGCACGACCCTTTTCACCCTGTATGACACCTACGGGTTCCCGGTTGACCTGACCGCCGACATCTGCCGCGAACGCGAAGTGGAAGTCGATATGGCGGGCTTCGAGGTGTCGATGGAGCGGCAACGTGATCAAGCCCGCGCCGCCGGCAAGTTCAAGATGGCCGAGGGCCTGAGCTACGAAGGCGCCGATACGCGCTTCGAAGGTTACGAAAAGCTGGAGCTCGACAACGTCAAGGTCACGGCCCTGTATGTGGATGGTACGCAGGTACAGGAAGTGACGGCCGGCCAAAGCGCCGTCGTCGTGCTGGATGCCACCCCGTTCTACGCGGAGTCGGGCGGCCAGGTCGGCGACACTGGTCTGCTGGAAGCGGACGGCGTGCGATTCGCCGTTGCCGACACCCTCAAGATCCAGGGCGGCGTTTTCGGTCACCATGGCGTGCTGGAATCCGGTTCGCTGTCGGTCGGCACCACGCTGCTGGCCCGTGTGGATGCGGTGCGTCGCGCGCGTACGGTGCGCAACCACTCGGCTACCCACCTGATGCACAAGGCCTTGCGCCAGGTCTTGGGCGCGCACGTGCAGCAGCGCGGCTCGCTGGTCGATGCCGACAAGACTCGCTTCGACTTCGCGCAGGATGCACCGCTGACCGCCGAGCAGATCGCGCGCGTCGAGGCGATCGTCAACGCCGAAGTGCTGGCCAATCAGCCCACCGTGGCCCAGGTCATGGCTTATGACGACGCCGTCAAGGGCGGCGCCATGGCGCTGTTTGGCGAGAAGTACGGCGACACGGTGCGGGTCCTGGATATCGGCTTTTCGCGCGAACTCTGCGGCGGCACGCACGTGAGCCGCACGGGCGACATCGGCCTGTTCAAGATCGTGTCCGAAGGTGGTGTCGCCGCGGGCGTGCGCCGTATCGAAGCCATCACCGGCGACAACGCGCTTGCCTGGGTGCAGAACCAGAACGCCTTGCTGACTCAAATCGCCGGCATGCTGCGCAGCACGCCGGCCGATGTTCCGGCGCGTATCGCGCAGGCGCAGGACCAGATCAAGGCGCTTGAGAAAGAGCTGGAACAGTCACGCAACAAGCTGGCTGCCAGCGCGGGCAACGATCTGGCCACCAGCGCCGCTGTCGATGTGAAGGGCATCAAGGTCCTGGCCGCAAGTATTGGCGACGTCGATCCCAAGGCGCTGCGCGGTATGGTCGACAACCTGAAAGACCGTTTGAAGCCGGCTGTCGTGTTGCTGGCCACCGGCTCGGCCGATGGCAAGATCAGCGTGGTGGGCGGCGTCACCGCCGACCTGACCGACCGCATCAAGGCGGGCGACCTGGTGGGCTTCGTGGCCAGCCAGGTGGGCGGCAAGGGGGGCGGTCGTCCCGATATGGCCATGGGCGGCGGCACGGACCTGGCTGCCTTGCCGGCGGCCATTGCCGGCGTGCAGAAGTGGGTTGACGAGCGTCTCTGATGAACGGCGTGCAAACCGGGGGCGATGTCGGCGCGCAAGCGCCTGCTTTCCAGCACGAAGTCGATGCCAGTGGCCTGACGTGCCCGCTGCCGATCTTGCGCGCCAAGAAGGCCTTGGCGCAAATGGCTAGCGGCGAGGTGTTGCGTGTCGTCACGACGGATCGCAATGCAATCCGCGACTTTCAGGCTTTTGCCCGCCAGACCGGGAACGTGCTGGTGGCGCAGGACGAGATCGAAGGCCGCGGCGTGCACTACCTGCGCAGGCGCTAGCGCTCATCTGGCAGCACCATCAAGGCTGCGGGTTGGGCGCAACGCCGTACCCACGAAAAGGCCCGCCTATCAAGCGGGCCTTTTTTCGTCGCTGCGCGTGGTGCTTACTGGTGGATTGCCGCGGCGACCGCCTGCGTGATCGTGAAATCCACCAAATCGCCCTCCTTGAGTTGCTGCAAGCGCGCTTGCAAGGCCGGGTCTTTGACCTGGATCGTGCGCATGCCGCCCTGTGGCCCCTTCAATGTGACAAGGTTGGCACTCTTGTTGATGTGCCAGATCTCGGCGGTAATCGTGGTTTGGCGGCCCATCGCGCCGCCCGGCTTGGCGCCCGTGGCACTGCGCGTTGCCGCCGTTTCGGTCTTGACTTCAGGGGCGCCTGAACCCGCGGGCCGCACATCTACCCCCACGGATTCGTAGTAATCCAAGGTCAGCATGTCGCCCGTCTTGATCTGCTGAAAATTGCGGACGTCGGGGCCGGCCACGACCTCGACCGTATTGCCGTTGGTTCCTTGCAAGGTGATGGTGCGCGTGGCCGGATCCACAGCGGTGACCTTGCCCGAAGCGGTGGTCATCGCCGCGCCGATAATGCGGGCGGAGGCCGAGATGGGCATCGCCAGCGTGCCCAGCAACAGGCCCGTCAAGGCCAGGCGTGCGACGGGTTTGAAGACGGATGTCGGGTTCTTCATGGTGTGGCGCCCTCCAATAGAGGAAGTGTTGGGGAAAAAATACGAACGGACAGGCGTAGCGCTGCCGGAGGATGGAATCCAACGTCAGGGGGAAGACTGGAAAACAGGGGGGAATGCCGTGCCGGGGCGGCGCAGCGAAACGGAGCAGGCGTGGGGTCTGGCGTAGGACGACATAAATCCGATCTCTCCAACCGGCTATTCTTCAAACGCACTGAGGGTAAATCGCAGGAAAAGACAGGCGAAAGCGCGGTCAGGCGGCTACACTTCTGCCTGCGGCGGGCTTCGGCCCGTTTTGTAGAATACCCGGATGCGGTGTTTTACGATACAAATTGCGCCGCCCCAACTGATTCAGCACCTGCATTTGCCAGCTGGCTTGTTTAAGTGCTAGAATTTCCCGTTTTTCACAACTAATTCAAGGGATTACCTATGGTGGTGATTCGCCTGGCCCGCGGTGGGTCCAAGAAGCGTCCGTTTTACAACCTGGTGGCCACCGATTCGCGTAACCGTCGCGACGGCCGCTTTATCGAGCGCGTGGGTTTCTACAACCCCGTCGCTAGCGAAGGCACGGAAAACCTGCGCATTGCGCTGGATCGCGTGCAGTACTGGACTGGCACCGGCGCCCAACTGTCGCCCGCCGTCGAACGTCTGGTCAAGGACTACTCGGCCAAGGTTTCCGCCGCGGCTTAATTGCCTGCGTCGTATAGCCAAGCCGTTAGTTCAGCTGTAAAGCTACCATTCTTAGCTGTTTCATAACTATCAAGAGCGCGATACATGTCTGATGCCGCAACCTCTAACGCGGCGCCTACGGATTTGATCGAGCTGGGCCGCATCACTGCAGCCTACGGTGTGAAAGGCTGGGTTAAGGTGCAGCCTCATTCGGCCAATGCCGAAGTGCTGCTCTCAGCATCTCAATGGTGGTTGACTCGCCCTGTGCCTGAATTGGCGCGGGGCGCTGTCGCGTCTGCGCCTGTCGCAATCAAGGTGTTGCAAGCTCGCTCGCAGGGCGCCACGGTGGTGGCCCAACTGGCGGGTATTGCGGACCGCGATCAGGCTGAAGCCTTGCGCGGACATTCCGTGCAGGCACCGCGCGGATCTTTTCCCGCGCCGGAAGAAGACGAATACTACTGGGTCGACCTCATCGGCTGCGCGTTGTACACCAGCGCCAACGGTGAGCCCGCGCTGATAGGCGTGGTGGACGAAGTCCTTGATAACGGCGCTCATGCCGTCTTGAAGGTCTTGTGCCAGAAAGTTGGAGCCGAAGGGCCCGAACCCATTCTGAACGCCAAGGGCCGACCCGCCGAAATGCTTGTTCCGTTCGTACGCGCGCATATTCACGCCGTCGATCTGGCCGCTCGCCGCATTGACAGCGACTGGCCGGCGGATCTTTGATGCGATTTGACGTCATTACGCTCTTTCCCGAAATGTTCGGGGTGGTGCGCGATCTGGGTGTCACCGGCCGGGCTCATACCCAGGGCCGGTGGTCGCTGCATGCTTGGAATCCCCGAGATTTCACGCAGGACGTCCATCGCACAGTGGATGACCGCCCTTATGGTGGCGGCCCGGGAATGGTGATGATGGCCGCGCCGCTCGAAGCCGCCGTCAATGCCGCCCAACAAGCGCGTGCCGCGCAAGGCCTGGGGCCTGCCCCCGTGGCGTTGCTGGCGCCGGTCGGTCAGCGTTACGACCAGGCGGGCGCTGAAACCCTGGCCTCGGGTGATGGAATCATCCTGATCTGTGGCCGCTACGAAGGCGTGGATCAACGGTTCATTGAACGTTGCGTCACGCATGAAATCTCGCTGGGCGACTTTGTGTTGTCCGGCGGGGAAATCGCCGCGCTTGCGGTGATCGACGCGGCCGTGCGCCTCTTGCCCGGCGTGCTGAACGACGGCGACTCGGCCTTGCAGGATTCGTTCAACGACACCTTGTCCGGCCTGCTGGACAGCCCGCACTACACGCGCCCGGAAGTCTATGAAGGTGAGTCCGTGCCCGCGCCGCTCTTGAGCGGCCATCATGCCAATATCGCCCGCTGGCGGCGTGAACGTTCGCTGGCCCTGACGGCGGCGCGTCGCCCCGAGCTGATTGAATCGGCTCGTGCCAAGGGGTGGTTGAACAAGGCGGATGAGCGCTATCTGGCAGAGCTGGCCGGCACCTACGACCCCGCATCCGACGCGCCCAAGCGCCGACGCAAGCCCGCGTCAAAGACCTCCGCGCAATCCCCCAAGACGCCCGACGCGTCCTGAGCCGTTCCCCTCTTCAAACTTTTCATGACCGCTAGGGATGTTCCTAGGTTGTGAGCTTGCCGCGTGCTCCTTAGTATTGAAAATTACACATAAATGAAATTTTCACATGAGCAGATCCAACGCGGCCGCCTCGCGGGTGGCCCGACCCGTCCTTGAGCATCGCGCTTCGCCGTCGCCGGCAAGGGCGGCTTCGTTTGCGGGCAGGCCGGAGTCAGCCGTGGATATGTGGTTGGGTCAGCAACTGCGGCAGTTGCGCAAACAGCAAGGCCGATCACTTGCCGATGTGGCGCGCGCCTGCGGGATGTCCCTGGGCTTGCTGAGCCAGATCGAGCGCGGCCTGAGCTCCGCCTCGGTCAAGGTATTGCATCTGCTGGCGCGGGAATTCCAGGTGTCGGTCAATTCACTGCTGCGCAATGCCGAGCACACGCAGGGCGAGGACGGCGGCCGCGTTGCCCGCGCCGGCACGCATCGCTTCATAGATCTAAGCGAAAAAGGCATCAGCAAAGAGATGTACACGCCGCCGGCCTGCAGCAGCATGGACCTGTGCCGGGCCACCATTGAGCCCGGAGGCTCCACCGGCAACGAGCTTTTCGTGACGGGGCAGGGCGAGCAGATTGGGGTGGTGCTCAAGGGTTCACTTGAATTATGGGTAGGCGACCGCGTGATGCTGCTGAATGAGGGCGACAGCTTTTGCTATGCCAGCAGCACTCCGCGCCGCTGGCGCAATCCCGGGTCGCAGACGACCGAGGTCATCTGGGCCATTTCCAACATCACTCAAGCCGCGGGGGACGACACGCAACAAGCGCCGTAAGCGCGCAGCATCCACATCGGCGCGATGACTCTGGGGATTGTCGCGCCACCGGACACGCAACGCGTTGCCCGGACTTCTTTGCCACGATGAGGAAATGTCATGAAATTCAAGACTCTGGTTGTCTCTGTATTTGCAGCATTGTCCATGGCCGCGGGCGCACAAGCCCAAACGGTGTTGAAAGTGGGGTCTACACCCACCGGCAGTCCCTTCACTTTTCTGGACACCAAAGCCAATAGCATCGAAGGCGTGATGGTCGACATCATCAAGGCCGTTGGCAAAGAGGCGGGCTTCGAAGTGCAGATCGAGCCCATGGCGTTTTCCGCATTGATAGGATCGCTGACCTCAAAGCGTATCGACATCGTCTCTGCCGCGATGTTCATCACTCCGCAGCGCCAGCAGATCGTGAGCTTTTCCGAACCCGTCTACCGCTACGGAGAGGGCTTGATGGTGCTGAAGAGCGACAACAAGGAATACAAGTCGTTTGCCGACATGAAAGGCATGACCGTCGGTGTGCAGGTGGGCACGGCTTTTGTCGAACCCGTTCAGAAGAGCGGCGTGTTCAAGGAAGTGAAGCTGTATGACAACCCGCCCGACATGATGCGCGACGCCAATGCCGGCCGCATCCAGGGCGGCTTCATGGACTTCCCGATCGCGGCCTACATCCTGACGCAGGGTAACTACCCCAACCTGAAGATGGCGCAGTCTTATCAACCTACCGTGATGGGCAGCCTTGGGCTGGCTACGCGCAAGGAAGACACCGCGCTGCTGGACCGCATCAACAAGGCGCTGGCCAAGCTCAAGGCGGACGGCGCCATCGACGCCATCCTGAAGAAGTGGGGCCTTTCCGGCTCGTAACGCAGCGTTAGTCACAAGCAAGCAAGCGTTTTTGCAACAGCCTGGCCGGCGCGTATCCGCGCGCCGGCGGGCGGGGCGCATCCCGCGTTCCCGCAGGCGGTCTTGTTGGGGTGGGGTAGTTCATGACGGAATTCTTCAAGGACGCGGCAGAGTACATGCCGATACTGCTGGAAGGCGCGAAGCTGACGATCCTGGTCACGCTGGGTTCGCTCGTGCTGTCGACGGTGCTGGGCCTGGTGTGGGCGCTAATGCGCGTCTCGGGAAACAAATTCCTGTCCAAGTTCAGCGCCGGCGTGATCAATCTGCTGCGCGGCATTCCAATCATCGTGCTGCTGTTCTACATCTATTTCGTGATGCCCGACATGGGGGTGTCGCTGACCGCGGTGCAGGCCGCCATCATCGGGCTGGGGGTGGCGTATTCCGCCTATCAGGCCGAGAATTTCCGCGCGGGGATCCAGGCGATTGACCGTGGGCAGATCGAAGCGGCGATGGCCATGGGCATGAGCTGGAGCATGACGATGCGGCGTGTGGTCTTGCCGCAGGCGGTCAAGATAGTGTTGCCGCCTTACGGCAACATCATGATCATGATGCTCAAGGACTCGTCGCAGGCGTCCACCATCACGGTGGCCGAGCTAGCGCTGCAGGGCAAGCTGATCGCGGTGTCCACGTTCAAGAACGCCACCGTGTTCTCTCTGGTGGCACTGATGTACCTGGTGATGTGCGTGCCCTTGATTCTGCTGGTGCGCCACCTGGAAAAAAGGAGTGCCACCAAGTGATCGAACTTCGCGGAGTCCGCAAGAGCTTCGGCTCGCTGGAGGTGCTGAAAGGCATTGACGCCGACGTCAGCAAGGGCGAGGTGGTCTGCGTGATCGGCCCTTCCGGTTCAGGAAAATCCACGATCCTGCGCTGCATCAACGGGCTTGAACGATACAACGCAGGGCACATCACCGTGGACGGAGAGCGGGTCGATGCCGACGCACCGTCCATCGTGTCCATCCGCACGCAAGTGGCCATGGTGTTTCAGCGCTTCAATTTGTTCCCGCATCGCACCGCGCTGGAAAACGTCATTGAAGGGCCGATCTTCGTGAAGAAAGAACCGCGCGCGCAAGTGATTGAGCGCGGCCGCGAACTGCTGGCCAGCGTGGGCTTGGCGGACAAGGCCGATGCGCATCCGAACCAGTTGTCCGGCGGGCAGCAACAGCGCGTGGCCATCGCGCGCGCGCTGGCCATGCAGCCCAAGGCCATCTTGTTCGACGAACCTACCTCCGCGCTGGACCCCGAACTGGTCGGCGATGTGCTGGGCGTCATGCGCAAGCTGGCGGAAGCCGGCATGACGATGGTCGTCGTGACGCACGAAATGAGCTTTGCCCGCGAGGTTGCCGACCGCGTCATGTTCTTTGACGGCGGGGTCATGGTAGAGCAGGGCGCCGCCCGCGAAGTGCTGAATCATCCGCAGCATCCCCGGACGCAGGATTTCCTGCACCGCGTGCTGCATCCCATGTAAGGAACCGTCATGCAGCAAGCGCCGTTTCCCCTTTCCCCGTCGTTGTGGGCAGCGACCGCGGCGCCACCGCCGTCGACCGAGCCGCTGGCCGCTTCCACGCAAGCGGATGTGTTGGTCATCGGTGGCGGCTACGCCGGTTTGAGCACCGCCTTGCATCTGGCCGAGCGAGGTGTGAAGACCGTCGTGCTGGAAGCGCGCGAAATCGGCTTTGGCGGTTCGGGCCGCAATGGCGGCCAGGTGATTCCAGGCTTGAAATACGATCCGGACGACTTGATCGCCATGTTCGGACCCGAAAAGGGCGACCGGCTATTGCGGTTTGCGGGCAGCACGGCGGACTCGGTGTTCAACCTGATCGACCGCCACGCCATGGACGTGCCGCACGTGCGCAAAGGCTGGATCCAGGGGGCGCATACCGCCGAAGCCTTGCGCATTGCGCACGGGCGCGCGGCGCAATGGGCGCGGCACGGCGTGGACGCGCAACCATTGGATCGGGACCAGGTCGCGCGCTTGCTGGGCACGGATCGCTATCTGGGCGGTTGGGTCGACAAGCGTGCGGGGGCCGTGCAGCCCTTGAGCTACGTGCGCGGCCTGGCGCGCGCCGCCTTGAACGCGGGCGCCGTGATCCACACGGAAACGCCGGTCACCGGCTTGAAGCGTGATGGCGGCAAGTGGACGGTGTCCACCGCGCGCGGCGCAACCGTTACCGCAGACCGCGTTGTGATGTGTACGAATGCCTATGGCGGCGATCTGCTGCCCGGGCTCAAGACCTCCATCATCGACGCCAACACTTTCCAGGTGGCCACGGCGCCGCTGCCGGAATCGGTGCGCGCGGGCATCTTTCCCGAAGGTCACGTCACGTCGGACACCCGCAATCTGCTGCTGTACTTCCGGCTGGACCATCAGGGCCGTCTGTTGATGGGCGGTCGCGGTCCGTTTCGCGAACCCAAGGGGCCGCAAGATTGGGCGCATCTTGAGCGCGTCATGTTGAAGATGTTTCCGCAAGTGGCCGGCACGCCGTTCGAATATCGCTGGTGCGGCCGCGTGGCGATTACGCGCGATTACCTGCCGCATCTGCACGAGCCGCAGCCGGGCTTGCTGGTGGATATTGGTTGCCAGGGGCGTGGCGTCGGGCTGCAGACGAGCATGGGACGCGCGATGGCGGAATATGTGGCCACGGGTGATGCCGCCGCGCTGCCGGTGCCCTTGTCGCCGGTGGTGCCGTTTCCGCTTTATGGCTTGCGCCGGCTGTATGTGAATGCGGTCGTCAGTTGGTATCGCATGACGGACGGCGGCGTGTAGGTGCGGGGCCGTTAACGTCGGCCAGATAAAAAAACACCCCGGGGCGTGAGCGTTCCGGGGTGTTTTGCTTTCGCGCGATCCGCAGTCGCTTATTCGCCCAGCTTGGCGCGCTGTTCGCGCACCTTTTGCAGGGTTTCGCCAAACTGCGCCATGCGCGCCTTTTCCTGTTCGACAACCGCCGCCGGGGCGCGCTCGACAAAGCTGGCGTTCGACAGCTTGCCGTTGGCCTTGGCGATTTCGCCTTCCAGGCGGGCGATTTCCTTGTTCAGGCGGATGCGTTCGGCTGCCACGTCGATCTCAACATGCAACATCAGGCGGCTGGCACCCACCACTTGAACCGGCGCGCCGGCATCCGGCAAGACGTCCAGCACATCGACCTGGCTCAGCTTGGCCAGCGCGGCCAGGTATGGCGCGTTGCGCTTGAGCGTGGGCGCGTCGCCCTGGGCGCACAGCGGCACCTTCTGAGCGGGCGACAGGTTCATTTCGCCGCGCAATGCGCGCACGGCTTCCACTTGCGCCTTCAGCTCGGCTACGTCCGCTTCGGCGGCGGCATCCACGGCGGCCGGATTGGCCTGCGGATACGGCTGCACGCTGACGCTGTCGGCCACGCCTTCCTTGCGCTTTCCCGCCACCACCGACACCTTCTGCCACAGCTCTTCGGTGATGAACGGAATGATGGGGTGGGCCAGGCGCAGCACGCATTCCAGCACGCGGATCAGCGTGCGGCGCGTACCGAGTTGCTGGGCCGGCGTGCCGGTCTGGATCTGCACCTTGGCCAGTTCCAGGTACCAGTCGCAGTATTCGTCCCAGACGTAGCGGTACAGGGCGTTGGCGATGTTGTCGAAGCGGTAGTCGGCAAAGCCGCGTGCCACATCGGCTTCCAACGTTTGCATCTGGCTGATGATCCAGCGGTCCACGAACGAGGTTTCGCCCGCGTCCGAACCGGTCAAGTCATGGCCCTCGGTGTTCATCAGCACGAAGCGCGTGGCGTTCCACAGCTTGTTGCAGAAATTGCGATAGCCCTCGCAGCGCTTCAGGTCGAAGTTGATGTTGCGGCCCAGCGTGGCGTAGGCCGCCATCGTGAAGCGCAGCGCATCGGTGCCGAACGCCGGGATGCCGTCGGGGTATTGGCGGCGCGTGACCTTTTCGATGTTGCCGGCTTGTTTGGGGTTCATCAGGCCGTAGGTGCGCTTCGCAACCAGGCCGTCCAGGTCGATACCGTCGATCAGGTCAACCGGGTCCAGCGTGTTGCCCTTGGACTTGCTCATCTTCTGGCCGTCGGCATCGCGGATCAGGCCGTGCACGTAGACGTGCTTGAACGGGATCTGGCCAGTCATGTGCGTGGTCAGCATGACCATGCGCGCGACCCAGAAGAAGATGATGTCAAAGCCCGTCACCAGCACGCTCGAAGGCAGGTAGCGTTGCAGGTCTGGCGTCTTGTCCGGCCAGCCCAGCGTGGTGAAGGGCACGAGACCCGACGAGAACCAGGTGTCCAGCACGTCCGGATCCCGCGTGAGATCGCCCGTGACGCCGGCGGCGCGCGCCTGCTCGATGGCGCCCGCTTCGTCGTGCGCCACGAAGACCTGGCCGTCTTCGGAATACCAGGCCGGGATCTGATGGCCCCACCACAGTTGGCGCGAAATGCACCAGTCCTGGATGTTGTTCAGCCACTGGTTGTAGATGGTGGTCCAGTTGTCCGGGTAGAACTGGATGCGGCCGTCGGCCACCACTTCCAGCGCCACTTCGGTAATGCTCTTGCCCGGGTTCAGCGTGCCTTCCGGCGCGGGCTTGCTCATGGCCACGAACCATTGGTCGGTCAGCATGGGCTCCAGGACGACGCCGGTGCGATCGCCCTTGGGTTGCATCATCTTGTGCGAGTCGACCTTGACCAGATAGCCTTCGGCATCCAACTGCGCAACGACCGCCTTGCGGGCTTCGTAGCGCTCCAGGCCCTGGAACTGCTTGGGGCCGTTCTCGTTGATGTGTGCGTCCAGCGTGAAGATCACGATCAGGGGCAGATCGTGGCGCATCGCGCAGGCGTAATCGTTGAAGTCATGTGCGCCGGTGATCTTGACGCAGCCCGTACCGAAGTCAGGGTCAACGAAATCGTCGGCAATGATCGGGATGTTGCGGTCGCACAGGGGCAGTTCGACTTCCTTGCCAACCAGGTGCTGATAGCGCGGGTCTTCGGGGTGCACGCACAGCGCGCCGTCGGCCAGCATCGTTTCCGGGCGGGTGGTGGCGATGGTCATGCCGCGCAAGGTGACGGTCTTGCCGTCTTTGTCGACGATGGTCTGCGGACCGTCCACGAAGGGGTAGAGGATGTGCCACATGTGGCCCTCGGTCTCTTCGGACTGCACTTCCAGGTCGGACACGGCGGTCAGCAGCTTCGGGTCCCAGTTGACCAGGCGCTTGCCGCGGTAGATCAGGCCCTGTTTATGCAGGCGCACGAAGGTCTCGACCACGCCGCGCGACATGCGGTCATCCATCGTGAAGTATTCGCGCGGCCAGTCGGCCGACGCGCCTAGGCGGCGCACTTGCTCGGTGATGGCGTTGCCGGACTTTTCCTTCCATTCCCAGACCTTTTCCACGAATTTTTCGCGGCCGAGGTCATGACGGGAAACCTTCTGGGCATCCAACTGTCTTTCAACAACGATCTGGGTCGCGATGCCGGCGTGGTCGGTGCCCGGGATGAACACGGTGTCGTCGCCCGACATGCGGCGGTAGCGAACCAGGCCGTCCATGATGGTCTGGTTGAAGGCGTGGCCCATGTGCAGCGTGCCCGTCACGTTGGGCGGCGGGAACTGGATAACGTAGGGTTGGCTTTCCGTCCCCGTTTTTACGTGCTGGCCCGCCGTGAAATATCCGCGCTTGTCCCATTCGGCATACCAGCGCGATTCCAATTCGGAGGGTTCGAAGCTCTTGGAGAGTTCCGGGGTGTCGCTCGCGGGATTCGCGGCGTTCGGGGGAGCAGCTTGAGTCATTACAGGGTTCCGGCAGACAGGGCGCCCGGCGTAGGGATACGGGCAGCAAACCGCTCATTTTAAGATGTAATGCGGTCTTCTCAGCGTGTTAGAATACCGGGTTACTGTAAACCTTTTAGAAGTCCCTGAATTCATTGAGGTTTCCTTCAGAAATGTGCGCTGAAAAGCCCACGTTTCGGTATCCTCGACAAGAATCATGGGCACGTCCGATCGGTGGCCAGTGTCGAATCCCTGCCTTGGCAAGCGGTTCAGGCCGGCCCGGAATGTTCAACGGAATCGTTCAAACACGCCGGACCGCCTGCGCGCCCAACGCGCGATGACACTTCAAGGGTGACACCGACAAGTGCAGAGCCACGCCAGGCAATTCATCAGAAACCAGTCAGAAATCAGTTTTCGGAGTTCCTAATGTCCATTCAACGCACCCTCTCGATCATCAAGCCCGACGCCGTCGCCAAGAACGTCATCGGCCAGATCGTCGGCCGCTTCGAACAAGCCGGCCTGAAGGTCATCGCTGCCCGCCTGGCGCAACTGTCGCGCGCCGACGCCGAGCGTTTCTACGCCGTGCACAAGGAACGCCCCTTCTTCAAGGACCTGGTCGATTTCATGATCTCGGGCCCCGTGTTCGTACAAGTGCTGGAAGGTGAAGACGCCATCCAGAAGAACCGCGACCTGATGGGCGCCACGGACCCGAAGAAGGCCGAAGCCGGTACCATCCGCGCCGACTTCGCCGACAGCATCGACGCCAACGCCGTGCACGGCTCGGACGCTCCGGAAACGGCTGCTGTCGAAGTCGCTTTCTTCTTCCCCGAAATCAACATCCACAGCCGTTGATTTTCGCGTAAGCACTGAATTAGTTTTTTAGCGTTACCCAGGTCATGGAATCCGTCGAACGAATCAATCTGCTGGGGCTGGATGGCTCCGCCCTGTCCGAACTTGTCGGGCAGTGGGGCGGCAAGCCGTTTCGCGCCCGTCAGTTGCAGCGCTGGATGCACCAGCGCGGCGCCGATTCATTCGACGCCATGACCGACCTGGCTCGCGAATTCCGCAGCCAGCTCGCGTCCAACTGCCGCATCGAGGCCTTGCCCGTCAATATCGAGCAGCGCTCGACCGACGGCACGCGCAAGTGGCTGTTCGACGTGGGGCAGGGCAATGCCATCGAAACAGTCTTCATTCCCGAAGATGATCGCGGCACCCTTTGCATTTCCAGCCAGGCCGGCTGCGTGGTCAATTGCCGCTTTTGCTCGACCGGGCATCAGGGCTTCAACCGCAACCTGAAAACCAGCGAAATCATCGGCCAGTTGTGGTGGGCCAAGCGCGTGCTGGAAGCCGATATCGGCACGGCGCGCCTGGCGAACGCCAAGGCGACCGAAGACACGCGCGTCGTCAGCAACGTGGTCATGATGGGCATGGGCGAGCCTCTGCTCAATTACGACCAGGTGCTGCCGGCCCTGCGCCTGATGCTGGACGACAATGCCTACGGACTGTCGCGCCGTCGCGTCACGGTGTCCACGTCGGGCGTGGTGCCCATGATGGACCGCCTGTCGCAAGACTGTCCGGTGGCGCTGGCGGTGTCGCTGCACGCGCCCAACGACGCGTTGCGCGACGAACTGGTGCCACTGAACAAGAAGTACCCGCTGAAAGAGTTGCTGGCGGCCTGCGAGCGCTATCTGGCGTTTGCCCCGCGCGACTTCATCACCTTTGAATACTGCATGCTGGACGGCATCAACGATACCGACCAGCACGCCAAGGAACTGATCCAAATTGCACGCCAGTTGCGTTGCAAGCTCAATCTGATTCCGTTCAACCCCTTCCCAGAGTCGGGCCTGAAGCGTTCCAACTCCGCCCGCGTGAAGGTGTTTGCGCAGCGGCTGATGGACGCCGGCATCATCACGACCGTGCGCAAGACCCGGGGTGACGACATCGATGCAGCTTGTGGTCAACTGGCCGGAGAAGTGCGCGACCGCACTCGGATTACCGAGCGCAACGCTGCACAGCGCCAGACCATACCAATTAAACAGGTGCATGCATGACGCAGGATGTCGCTTCTGCAGTTTCTGAAACGCCCGCCAGCGAAGCGGGCAATATCGGCTCGGCATTGCGTTCGCTGCGCCAGTCCAAGGGCTGGTCGCTTGATGAGGTTTCCAGCCGCATCAAGTTTTCCACCAAGCAGATTGAAGCCCTTGAAAACGAAGCGTGGGCCGACCTGCCGTCCGGGGTTTCCCTGCGTGGTCTGGTCCGCAACTATGCGCGCCTGCTGGGTGCTGATTCCCAGGCCATCGTCGATTCGCTGGACCCCAAGGCTCGCGTCACGGGTCCGGTGAAACTGAGCCCGGGCGCCCTGCATTCGGCGCACTCCATTCCCCAGTCCAGCGCTGACGATGATCGTTCGTCGTCCGCCTCCTGGGGATGGCTGATCGCCATCGTGCTGGTGCTGGCCGCCGGCGTGGCGTATGCGTTCTGGCAAGGCTGGTTGCCGCAGCAATGGCTGCCGTTCGACTGGCTGCCCAAGCCCACCAAGTAAACCGGTTCCGCCGATGCAAGATTCCTCTCTGCCTTGCCACGATGCGCCGCCTCCCGCCGTAGGAGCCGCCATACGCCGCGCTACCCGCTCTGTTGCGGTGAAGTGGGGCGATCGCGTTGTCATGGTTGGGGGCGATGCCCCGGTCGTGGTGCAGTCCATGACCAATACCGATACCGCGGACCCCATCGCCACGGCGATTCAGGTCAAGGAGCTGGCGATGGCCGGTTCCGAGCTGGTACGGATCACGGTGAATACGCCTGAGGCGGCCCGCGAAGTGGTCGCCATCCGCGAACAGCTTGATCGCATGGG
Source organism: Achromobacter spanius (assembly GCF_029637605.1). Lineage (NCBI taxonomy): Bacteria > Pseudomonadati > Pseudomonadota > Betaproteobacteria > Burkholderiales > Alcaligenaceae > Achromobacter > Achromobacter spanius. The sequence goes on from NZ_CP121261.1 coordinate 88,909, forward strand.
CGTGAATGTGCCGCTGGTAGGAGACTTCCACTACAACGGCCACAAGTTGCTGACGCAGTTTCCGGAATGCGCGCAGGCGCTGTCCAAGTATCGGATCAATCCGGGCAACATGGGCGGCGGCAAGCGGCGCGACGACAACTTCGCGCAGATGATCGAAGTGGCTTGCCGTTACGACAAGCCCGTGCGCATTGGCGTGAACTGGGGCAGCCTGGACCACGAACTGATGGCGCGCAAGATGGACGAAAACAGCCGGCGCGCGCAGCCCTGGGAGGCCCAGGCCGTGATGCGTGACGCGCTGGTCGTCTCTGCCATCACCAACGCGCAGCGCGCCGAAGAGCTTGGCTTGCGCCGTGACGCCATCATCCTGTCGTGCAAGGTCAGCCATGTGCAGGACCTGATCGCGGTCTACCGAGACCTGTCCGCCCGTTGCGATTACCCGCTGCATCTGGGGCTGACCGAAGCCGGCATGGGCAGCAAGGGCATCGTGGCGTCCACTGCCGCGCTGGCCGTGCTGTTGCAGCAGGGTATTGGCGATACCATCCGTATTTCGTTGACGCCGGAACCCGGCGGCGACCGCAGCCGCGAAGCGGTCGTGGCGCAAGAAATCCTGCAGACCATGGGCCTGCGCGCGTTCACTCCCATGGTGGTTGCGTGCCCCGGTTGCGGCCGCACCAGCAGCACGTTCTTCCAGGAACTGGCTGACAGCATCCAGTCTTACCTGCGTCGCCAGATGCCGGTCTGGAAGGCGCAGTACCCCGGCGTCGAAAGCATGAACGTCGCGGTCATGGGCTGTGTGGTCAATGGGCCGGGCGAAAGCCGTCATGCCGATATCGGTATCAGTCTGCCGGGAACGGGTGAAGTGCCCGCGGCGCCGGTATTCGTGGATGGCGAACGCACGGTCACGCTCAAAGGCGATCATATCGCCGAAGAGTTCCAGGCCATCGTCGAAGACTACGTGGCGCGCCGGTACGGCGTGCTCGCCTCTCATTAAAAGAAAGGGTGTAGCCGCAAGCGCGCCGACAGGTGCGCGATGCGGCATGATCAAGATGACTCAAGCTTTCCAGAAAGTCGCCGCCATACGCGGCATGAATGACGTGTTGCCCGGGTCGAGCGCCCGCTGGGAACAATTCGAGGAAATCGTGCGCGGCTGGCTGCGCGGCTACGGCTATCGCAATGTGCGTACGCCCGTGCTTGAGCATACGCGCCTGTTCACGCGCGGCATCGGCGAAGTCACTGACATTGTCGAAAAAGAGATGTACACGTTCACCGATGCCTTGAACGGTGAATCGCTGACGATGCGCCCCGAAATGACGGCCGGTATCGTGCGCGCCTCCATCGAGCACAACATGCTCTATGACCGCCCGCAGCGCGTCTACTCGATTGGCCCGGTGTTTCGCCACGAACGCCCGCAGCGCGGCCGCTACCGCCAGTTTCATCAGGTCGACGTGGAAGCCTTGGGCTTCGTCGGTCCTGATGTGGACGCCGAACTCATCGTCATGCTGGCGCGCCTGTGGAAGTTGCTGGGCTTGACGGATGTGCGCCTGGAACTGAATTCCCTGGGGCAGCCCGCCGAGCGCGCCGCGCATCGCGCCGCATTGATCGAGCACCTGGAAAAGCACCGCGACATTCTCGACGAAGACGGCCAGCGCCGCTTGTACACCAACCCGCTGCGCGTGCTGGATACCAAGAACCCCGCCATGCAGGAAATGGCCAACAGTGCGCCGCGCCTGTTTGATTTCCTGGGCGACGAATCCCGCGCGCACTTCGACGGCGTCTGCCAGCGCCTGACCGAAGCCGGCATTGAATACAGCTTGAACCCGCGCCTGGTGCGTGGTCTGGACTACTACAACCTGACGGTGTTCGAGTGGGTCACCGATCGCCTGGGTTCGCAAGGCACGGTGTGTGGCGGTGGCCGCTACGACGGGCTGATCGAACTGCTGGGCGGCAAGCCCGCGCCCGCGGTCGGCTTTGCCATCGGCATGGAGCGCCTGCTGGACCTCTGGGAACAGAGCGTGCAGTTGGATGCGCCCGCGGAATGCGACGTCTATGTGGTGCACCAAGGTGAAGACGCGCAGCGCCTGGCGGCGAGCGTCGGCGAAACCTTGCGCGATGCCGGTCTGTCGGTGATCGTGCATGCCGGTTCGGCCGGCTTCAAGTCCCAATTCAAGCGTGCGGATGCAAGTGGCGCCCGGGTTGCGGTTATTCTTGGCGCCGACGAAGTCGCTTCGCAGACCGCCAGCGTCAAGTTTTTGCGTGCGGACGCCCAGGGCGACAACGCGCAGCAACAGGTGCCGCTTGCGGACCTGGCTGCGGTACTGAACAACAAGGGTTAAGGCATGGCATACGATCTCGAAGAACAGGAAAAGCTGGACGCCATCAAGGCTTGGTGGGCGCGATACGGCACGCTGGTCGTGTCGCTGTTTGCCGCGGTGGCGCTGGCGTGGGGCGGATGGTGGGGCTGGAAGGCCTACGAGTCGCATCGCACCAACCAGGCCATGGGCTACTTCGAGGCGCTGGAAGACGCAGCCCGCCTGGGGGGCGCTGATTCGTCGGTGCGCATCAAGGCCGCTGCCGCCACGCTGCGCGAACAGTATCCGGCCACTGGCTATGCCGCGCGCGGCGCGTTGGTTGCGGCGCAGGCGCTGCAAGCCCAGAAGGACGATGTCGGCGCACGTGAGCAACTGGAATGGCTGGCGGCGCAGGGCAAGAACCCGTCCATGCAAGCCGTTGCGCGGCTGCGCCTGGCCGGCATGCTGCTGGATCAAAAGCAGTTCGACGCCGCACTGGCGCAATTGAACAACCCGCCTGCCGCGTTTGCGGCCTTGTTCGCGGACCGCCGTGGCGATGTGCTGGCCGCGCAGGGCAAGCGCGATGAGGCGCGTGCGGCGTGGCAAAGCGCCATCGACGGCCTGGGTACGGCGAACCCGCTGACCCAAGTCGTGCAACTGAAATTGGATGCCCTGAGCGGAGCGTGACTGTAATGCGTAAATTTGCACCTGGTCGTACGTGGCGTGGCGCCGTTTGCCTGGCAGGCTTGCTTGCATTGGGCGGTTGCGGCCTGTTTTCCCATGACGACGGCCGTTATGATCCCGCGCCGCTGACCGAGTACAAGGCTGGCATGTCGGTGCGTCAGGTCTGGTCCACGTCGATCGGCAGTGGTTCCGGCTTGGGCTTTGCGCCCACGGTGCTGGGTTCAGCCGTCTACGCCGCCACGCCGGACGGTTCGGTCGGCAAATTCGACCTGCAAAGCGGCCGTCCGTTGTGGAAGGCCAAGACCGATACCAAGCTGTCGGCCGGCGCTGGCAGCGATGGCACCACCACCGCCGTGGCTTCGCCTGATGGCGAAGTCATCGCCTTCGACGACAACGGCAAGGTCAAGTGGAAGGTTCGCGCCACCAGCGACGTATCCGTACCTCCCGTGGTGGGCTATGGCATCGTCGTGGTCCGTAGCGGCGACTACCGCATCCAGGCGTTCGATGCCAACAGCGGCGAACGTGTGTGGAGCGTGCAGCGTCCCGGCCCCTCGCTGGCCTTGCGCAGCGTGTCGCAGATGGTTCTGGCTGAAGGCCTGGTCATCACCGGTCTGCCGGGCGGCAAGCTGATGGCGATTGCGTCGGACAGCGGCAACGTGCAGTGGGAAGGCACCGTGGCGACGCCGCGGGGCGCCAGCGACCTGGAACGCCTGACCGACGTCGTCGGCACGCCGCGGATCGCCGGAAATCTTCTTTGCGCAGTGGCCTATCAAGGGCGTATCGTCTGCTTTGAGGTTACGGCTGGCGGCCGTCCGCTGTGGGCCAAGGATTTCTCCAGCGTCAGCGGCATGACGCTGGATGACCGCTTTGCCTACGCGTCGGATCAAAATAGCGTCGTCAGCGCGTTTGCGCTGGATAATGGCGGCAACGTGTGGAAGCAAGCAGCGCTGAAGAACCGTCAACTGACCGCACCGGCCCTGCTGGGCGGCGCGCTCGCGGTTGGCGATCTTGAAGGCTATCTGCACTTTCTATCGCGTAGTGACGGTAGCCTGATGGCGCGGCTGTCCGTGGGTGGAGGCGCTGTCGTTTCGCCGCCGCAAACCACCCCCCAAGGTGTGCTGGTCCAGACGGGCAATGGCAATCTCGTCCTGATCGGCGCCAACTAAAACCTATAGAACAAAGCCTTACACCGTGTCTTTCAAGCCTGTCGTTGCCCTGGTCGGTCGCCCCAATGTGGGGAAGTCGACCCTTTTCAATCGCCTGACGCGATCTCGCGCCGCGTTGGTGGCCGATTTTTCCGGCCTGACCCGCGATCGCCATTACGGTGAGGGCAGGGTAGGCGAGATCCCGTTCATCGCTATCGATACCGGCGGTTTCGAACCCGTCGCCAAGGACGGAATTCTGCTGGAGATGGCTCGCCAAACCCGGCAGGCCATCGCCGAAGCCGACGTGGTGGTGTTTTTGGTCGACGCGCGCGCCGGCCTGAACGCCCATGATCACGAGATCGCCCAACTGCTGCGCAAGTCTGGCCAGCAGCGCGTTCTGCTGGCGGTGAACAAGGCGGAAGGCATGGGCCTGGGCCCCGCCATTTCCGAATTCCATGAACTTGGCCTGGGTCAACCCTATCCGATTTCGGCGGCGCACGGCGACGGCATCGTCGACCTGATTGAGTTGGCACTGAAGGATCTGGCCGAGCCGCCCGCGGAAGAAGAGCCTTTCGAAGAAGGCGAGGGCGAACACGATCACCGCATCAAGCTGGCCATCGTGGGCCGCCCGAACGTGGGCAAGTCGACGCTCATCAACACGCTGATGGGCGAAGAGCGCGTGATCGCGTTTGACCTGCCCGGCACGACGCGCGACGCCATCGAAATTGACTTCGACCGCGATGGCCGCCGCTACACGCTGATCGACACTGCCGGCCTGCGCAAGCGCGGCAAGGTGTTCGAGGCTGTCGAGAAGTTTTCCGTCATCAAGACGCTGCAGGCCATTGAGGCCAGCAACGTCGTGCTGCTGATGCTGGACGCGCACACCGAGATCTCCGAGCAGGATGCCCACATTGCGGGCTTCGTGCTGGAAACGGGCCGCGCCGTGGTAGTTGCGATCAACAAGTGGGATGGTCTGGACGGCGAGGAAAAGGAACGCATCGAACGCGAATTCCAGCGCAAGCTGCGGTTCCTGTCGTTCGCGCGCATGCACACGATTTCGGCGCTGCGCGGGCAGGGCATCAAGCCGCTGTTGAAGTCCATCAACGCGGCGCATGCCGCGGCGTTCGCCAAATTGTCGACGCCGAAGCTGACGCGCGAATTGCAGGCCGCCATCGAGCAGCAGCAGCCCCCGCGCAAGGGGATCTTCCGCCCCAAGATGCGCTATGCGCACCAAGGTGGTCAGAATCCGCCGCTGGTCATCATCCACGGCAACGCGCTGGACGCTATCCCCGATTCCTATCGGCGTTACCTGGAAACACGTTTCCGCAACGCGTTCGATCTGGCCGGAACCCCGTTGCGTATCGAATTCAAGTCGTCGCATAACCCCTACACGCAGGAAAGCTGATCCATGAGCCGTTTCTGGAGTCCCGTGGTCGGGACGCTCAGTCCGTATGTGCCGGGCGAGCAGCCCAAGCTTCAGAACCTGATCAAGCTGAACACGAACGAGCACCCTTATGGGCCTTCGCCCAGGGTGCTTGAGGCCATCCGTGCAGCCAGTGACGACACCCTCAAACTGTATCCGGACCCGTCGTCCGATCAGCTGCGCCAAGCCATTGCGACCGCTGTTGGCGTGCAAGCCAACCAGGTCTTTGTGGGCAACGGTTCCGACGAGGTGCTGGCGCACGCTTTTCTGGCGCTGCTCAAGCACGACAAGCCGCTGCGCTTTCCGGACATCACCTACAGCTTTTATCCGGTCTATTGCGGCCTGTACGGCATCCAGTACGAAACGGTGCCGTTGGCGGCAGACTTTTCCATCAACGTTGATGACTACCTGCCGGGCGCAAACGGGCAGGCAGGCGCCATCATCTTCCCGAATCCCAATGCGCCTACCGGCCGAGCACTGAGCTTGACCGACGTTGAGCGTATCGTGGCGGCCAACCCGGACGCGGTCGTGGTGGTGGATGAAGCCTATGTGGACTTCGGCGGTGAATCCGCTGTGGGTCTGGTCGCGCGCTACGACAATCTGCTGGTGGTACAGACGCTGTCCAAGTCGCGTTCGCTGGCTGGGTTGCGCGTGGGCTTCGCGGTAGGAAGCGCCGAGCTGATCGATGGCCTCGAGCGCGTAAAGAACAGTTTCAACTCCTACCCCATCGATCGCCTGGCATTGGCCGGCGCAGTGGCGGCATTGGAAGATACAGAGTACTTTGAGCAGACGCGCCAAGCCGTGATCGAAACCCGGTCGCGGATGACGGTGGGCCTGGAGGCGTTGGGCTTTGAGGTGTTGCCGTCAGCGGCGAATTTCGTGTTCGCGCGGCACCCCTTGAAAGACGCTGCGGGCTTGGCCGCCGCCTTGCGCGAACGCAGCATCATCGTGCGTCATTTTCGTCATGCGCGCATTGACCAGTTTCTTCGCATTACCGTGGGCACCGACGAGCAGGTAAACCTGCTTCTGAAAGCGCTCGCGGAGGTCCTGCAAACGTGATTTTCAGAGCCATTTCAGCTTGAAATCTCTGGTGTCACTTTTGCTTCCCGGCCAAGTAGCACGGGCCGGGAAAACCCTGTAGAGTACATGCTTCGATGTGCTCCACCAGTACAAGAAAGCACATCATCATTCAATAACAAACAAATGGAGCCTGGCCAATGAGCAATAAAGGGCAAACTTTGCAAGATCCGTTCCTGAACACGCTGCGCAAGGATCATGTGCCCGTGTCGATTTACTTGGTGAACGGTATCAAGCTTCAAGGGCAAATCGAATCTTTTGATCAGTACGTGGTGCTGCTGCGTAATACGGTCACGCAAATGGTTTACAAGCACGCCATTTCTACCGTCGTTCCCGCACGCGCCGTCAATTTCCAGGTGGAAGTCCCTGCTGAATAGTCTCGCTCCAGCTTTACCTTTTTTTGCCCGCCGGACGGTTCACGTCGGCGGGCATTTTCGCTTTGGCTCCAATATGGTGCATGTATGCGCGCTCTGATTATCAGCGTCGACCTGGGTGACCCGGACTTCGCTGCCCATGCCGAAGAATTCGCCATGCTGGCCAAGGGGGCGGGCGCTGAAGTCGTCGGCACCCTGACCGCCCGGCGTGACCGGCCCGACGCCAAGTTCTTCATCGGCTCGGGCAAGGCGGATGAGGCCGTCGGAATGGCGCAGGCCCTATTTGCCGACATAGTCTTGTTTGACCAACCGCTGTCGCCCGCCCAGCAACGCAACCTGGAGCGCGCGTTTAATCTGCGCGTGGTGGACCGTGTCGCGCTGATCCTGGATATCTTCGCGTTGCGTGCGAAAAGCCACGAAGGCAAATTGCAGGTCGAACTGGCGCAGTTGCAGCATTTGGCCACGCGACTGACGCGCATGTGGAGCCACCTGGAGCGTCAGCGCGGTGGTATCGGGATGCGCGGGCCGGGTGAGTCGCAGCTTGAGATGGACCGCCGCATGATCGGCGCCAAGGTCAAGACGCTGCGCGAACGGCTGGACCGCGTTGAGCGCCAGCGTGTGACCCAGCGTCGTGCGCGGGCGCGAGGCGGCGCCTTGTCGGTGTCGCTGGTGGGTTATACCAACGCGGGAAAATCCACGCTGTTCAATGCGCTGACGCGCGCGGACAGCTATGCCGCCGACCAGCTCTTCGCAACGCTGGATACCACCACCCGCCGCATCTGGATCGAAGGCGCCGGGTCCGTCGTGGTGTCGGACACGGTGGGATTCATCCGTGACCTGCCTCACGGCCTGATTGCCGCGTTCCGCGCAACGCTGGAAGAAACCGTGCATGCCGATCTGCTGCTGCATGTGGTTGATGCAGCCAGCCCCCAGCGCGACGAGCAGATTTTTGAAGTGAACAAGGTACTTGCCGAAATCGGCGCCTCCACCATTCCGACCATCCTGGTATACAACAAGATTGACCGGGCTGGGCTGGAACCCCGGGTGGAACGCGATGCACATGGTACGATTGCGCGAGTATTTGTAAGCGCCACCGAGCGCGCCGGTCTGGATGCGTTGCGCGGGGCAATTGCGGAGACCGGACAGATTGTGGGAAACAATGCCGCGAATTATCAAACTCTTCAATCTGAATGACCCCGGTTGGGGTCGTGGGAACAACAATGGCTCCGAGCCGCCGCCGAAGCGGCCTCAAGGCAATGGAGACGGCCCACCTGACCTGGACGAAGTCTGGCGCGATTTCAACAATCGCATCGGCTCGTTGTTTGGTCGCAAGGGCGGTGGCGGTGGCAACAATCGCCCCAACAACCGCGGCGGCATGACGCCGCCTTCTCCGCGTGGTGCGCGCATCGGCCTGGGGGTTATCGCCCTGGTCGCGGCGGGCATCTGGCTGGCCAGCGGCTTCTACATCGTGCAGGAAGGCCAGGTCGCGGTTGTGACCCAATTCGGCAAATACAAGAGCACGTCGCAAGCCGGTTTCCAATGGCGCTTGCCGTATCCCATTCAAAGCCAGGAAATCGTCAACGTGTCGCAATTGCGCACGTTCGAAGTCGGTTTCCGTGGCGGTTCGCGCAACAAGGTCCTGCCTGAAGCGCTGATGCTGACGACGGACGAGAACATCGTCGACATGCAGTTCGTCGTGCAATACCGCCTGCGTGCCGATGGCGCACCTGACTATCTGTTTGAAATGCGCGACCCGGACGAATCCGTCCGCCAGGCCTCTGAAACGGCCATGCGCGAAGTCGTGGGCAAACAGACGATGGACTTCGTTCTGTACGAAGGCCGTACCCAGGTGGCCACGCAAGTACAGGAGTTGATGCAACAGATCCTGGATCGCTACCAAAGTGGCGTGCAGATCAGCACCGTCGCCATCCAGAACGTGCAGCCGCCCGAGCAGGTGCAAGCCGCCTTCGACGACGCCGTCAAGGCTGGTCAAGACCGCGAGCGCCAGATCAACGAAGGCCAGGCCTATGCCAACCAGGTTGTGCCGCTGGCCAGTGGTCAGGCGTCGCGCATGACTGAACAGGCTGAAGGCTACAAGGCCAAGGTCGTGGGCGACGCGCAGGGTAATACATCGCGCTTCACCAGCATTCTGGGTGAATACGAAAAGGCCCCGCTAGTCATGCGCCAGCGCATGTACCTGGAAAGCATGCAGGACATCTTCACGCGTGCCACCAAGGTCATGGTCGACACCAAGAGCAACAACAACATGTTGTATTTGCCCTTGGACAAGATCATGAATCTGGCAGCTCAAGACGCTGGCAAGTCCACCGTGGGCAACCCGGGTTCGCCTGCCTTGATCAGTCCGCCGGTTCAACCGCCGTTGCGTAGCAACGTGGTCCCGGTGCCTCAGTCTTCCGGCAGCAGCAATAGCAACACGCTGCCTCGCGACCGCACGTCGCGCTAACCCGGAGGAATTCTGATCATGCAACGTTTTATGCCCATCCTGGTCGGCCTGCTTATCGTGCTGGCTGCCCTGTCGTCCACCGTCTTCGTCGTGCGCGAGCGCGACTACGCCCTTGTGTTCTCGCTGGGTGAAGTGCGCAAGACCATCAATGAGCCCGGCCTGTACTTCAAGGCGCCCCCGCCGTTTCAGAACGTGGTGACGCTCGACAAGCGCATTCTTACCATCGAAACCAACGAAGCCGAACGCATCCAGACTTCCGAAAAGAAGAACCTGCTGATCGACTCCTACGTGAAGTGGCGTATTGCGGATCCCCGTCAATACTACGTTTCGACGGGGGGCAATGAGCGCGTGGCGCAAGAGCGCCTGCAAGCGCTGATCCGCGACGCCTTGAACGCTTCGGTCAACGTGCGCACGGTGCGCGACGTGGTCTCGACTGAACGCGACAAGATCATGGCCGAGATCCTGGCCAACGTGGCCAAGCGCGCCGAGCCTTTGGGCGTGCAGATCGTCGATGTGCGCTTGCGCCGCATTGAATTCGCGCCGGAAATTTCGGAATCGGTGTACCGCCGCATGGAGGCGGAGCGTACTCGCGTCGCCAACGAGCTGCGCTCCATCGGTGCCGCCGAAGGCGAAAAGATTCGCGCCGAAGCGGATCGTCAGCGCGAAGTGATCGTGGCCCAGGCTTATGCCAAGGCTCAGGGCATCATGGGTGAAGGCGACGCCGCCGCCGCCTCGATCTATGCGCAAGCCTACGGCAAGAATCCGCAGTTCTACACGTACTACAAGAGCCTGGAAGCCTACCGCGCTTCGTTCTCGAAGCCGGGCGACGTGCTGGTCGTCGACCCCAGCTCCAGCTTCTTCCAGTTCATGAAGGACCCAACTGGCGAAGCTTTGGCACCGGTCACCGTGCCCGCCAAGTAAGTCGGCTGCGTATCGCGGAACGAAAAGCCCCTTGGAAATCCAAGGGGCTTTTTCTTGATACCCAGCCAGGCCAGGGGCCACACAAGGGAATAAGGGGACGGTTTGGCGGCGCCTGAATCCCGGCTGGCGCTGCCCGCTGACTCATGTACAATACCGCGTAAGCTAGAAAACATTCCGCAGCGGCTGAGCGGGCTTACGCCCCCTCAGCCGCTTTTTCGTTTGGGCGACGCCCACGCATCACTTGGCGTTATTCAGGTAAACATTCATGGGTAACTGGTTGCTGCCCGAGAGCCTTGCCGACGTACTTCCGGCAGAGGCCCGGCGCATCGAGGAATTGCGTCGCGAACTTCTCGATTTGTACCGTACTTACGGCTTCGAGCTGGTCGCGCCGCCCCTGGTCGAATACATCGATTCATTGCTGTCCGGTACCGGTAGCGATCTGGATCTGCGCACTTGCAAGCTGGTTGATCAGCTGACTGGGCGCACTCTGGGTGTTCGGGCCGACATGACTCCTCAGGTCACGCGCATTGATGCGCACTTGTTGAACCGCGCAGGCGTGACCCGCCTGTGCTATTGCGGCAACGTGCTGCACGCTCGCCCGGCTGATCTGCTGTCCAGTCGTGAGCTGTTGCAGATCGGCGCCGAGATCTACGGTCATGCGGGTTTTGAAGCCGATCTGGAAATCATCCAGCTTGTGTTGGAAACCGTGGCGATCGCCGGGGTGCGCAACCCCCGTCTGGACTTGTGCCATCCGGGTGTGGTTCGCGCCATCGTCGAGTCGGATCCGGCTGCCGTGGCGTTGGCGGAAGACGTTATCCGTTTGCTGCGCGATAAGGACGTGCCGGGGTTGGGTGAGCTGGCCTCGCGCGCACCGGGCATGCGTGAAGAGACGCTTAAGGCACTGACCTTGCTGCCGAATTTGTACGGCGGTCCGGAGGTGTTGAAAAACGCGCGCCGAGAATTGCCGTTGTTGCCGGGTGTGGCGTCGGCATTGGACGCGCTGCAAGCGCTGGTGGACGCGATGCCTAACGTGGCGTTCGGAGTCGATCTGGCCGATGTGGGTGGTTATGGCTACCACTCGGGCGTGAAGTTCGCGCTGTATGCGGAAGGCTGGCACGATGCGCTGGTCAGTGGCGGCCGCTACGACGACGTCAGTCGTGCATTCGGTCGGGCTCGTCCCGCGACTGGTTTCAGTCTGGATTTACGCAAACTGGCGGCAGGTTTGCCGCCAGCGGAACGGGCGCGTGCGGTTCGCGCGCCTTGGGGGCAAGCCCCCGCCTTGACCGAGGCGGTTCGCCGTCTGCGCCGGTCAGGGGAAATTGTCGTTCAGGTATTGCCCGGTCACGAGCAGGATCAGGACGAATTCGTTTGCGATCGCGAGCTGGCGCTGCAAGATGGCGCCTGGACGGTCAGAACGCTGTGACTAACTCCCTCTTGGAAACGAGAGGGCCGCGGGGAGATTTCCGGATTTCCCGAGAAACTCGATATTGATTCGTAACATGAGCAAGAACGTAGTCGTAATCGGCACCCAATGGGGTGACGAGGGCAAGGGCAAGATCGTCGACTGGCTGGCGGAATCCGTCCAGGGCGTGGTTCGCTTTCAGGGCGGTCACAACGCCGGCCATACGCTGTGGATCAACGGCAAGAAGACGATTCTGCGCCTGATCCCGTCGGGCATCATGCATCCTGGTGTCACCTGCTTTATTGGCAATGGCGTCGTGCTGTCCCCGGAAGCTCTGCTCAAGGAAATCGAAGAGCTGGAAGCGGCGGGTCTGGACGTGCGTTCGCGCCTGCAGATTTCTGAAATCTGCCCGCTGATCCTGCCTTATCACGTGGCCATCGACAAAGCGCGCGAAGCGCGCAAGGGCGAGGGCAAGATCGGCACGACCGGTCGCGGCATCGGCCCGGCGTACGAAGACAAGGTCGCTCGTCGCGCACTGCGCGTACAGGACTTGTTCAACCCGTCGCTGTTTGACGAGAAGCTTGCTGAAGTGCTGGACTACCACAACTTCGTGCTGACCAAGTACTTGGGCGCCGAAGCGGTGTCGGCCAACGAGGTGCGAGATCAGGCCATGGCGCTGGCTCCGGCCATTGCGCCGATGGTCAAGGACGTGTCCAGCAACCTGTACGCGATGCAGCAGGAAGGCAAGCGCATTCTTTTCGAAGGTGCGCAGGGCGCTTTGCTGGACGTCGATCACGGCACGTACCCCTTCGTCACCAGCAGCAATTGCGTGGCGGGTGCCGCGTCCGCTGGTGCTGGCGTAGGCCCGCAGCAACTGGACTACGTGTTGGGTATCACCAAGGCGTACACCACCCGCGTCGGTTCGGGCCCGTTCCCCACGGAACTGGTTGACGAGATCGGTACCCGCCTGGCCACCATCGGCAAGGAATTCGGTTCGGTCACGGGCCGTCCGCGTCGCTGCGGCTGGTTTGATGGCGCGGCGCTGAAGCGTTCGGTCCGTCTGAATGGCATTTCCGGCCTGTGCATCACCAAGCTGGACGTGTTGGACGGTCTGGAAACGATTCAACTTGGCGTTGGCTACCGTGTGAACGGCGAATTCCGCGACGTGCTGCCTTATGGCGCGCACGCCGTTGCGCAAGCGCAACCGGTCCTGGAAGAGCTGCCGGGTTGGTCGGAATCCACCGTCGGCATTACCGAGTACGACAAGCTGCCGGCCGCGGCGCGTCGTTACCTGGAGCGCGTTGCTGAAGTTTGCGGCGTGCCAATTGACCTGGTGTCGACGGGGCCTGACCGTAACGAAACCATTGTCCTGCGTCATCCCCTGAAGGGCTGATCGGGTTAATATTCCAAAGGCCGCCGCCGGTCTCATACCGGCGGCGGCCTTTTCGTATCTTTAAGCAGGAGATGCTTACCTATGAGCACGCCGACCAATGATGAAAGCCATCTGTGGGTGACGTGGGACGATTACAACCGGTTGATCGAGCGCCTTACCTTGCAGGTGCACCAATCGGGATGGAAGTTCGACAAGATTCTGTGTCTGGCGCGCGGCGGCATGCGCGTCGGCGATGTTATGTCCCGTATTTTTGACGTGCCGCTGGGCATCCTGGCGACCAGCAGCTATCGCGAGGCCGCGGGCACGAAGCAGGGCGACATGGATATCGCCCAGTTCATCACGATTACGCGCGGCACCTTGTCCGGGCGCGTGTTGCTGGTTGACGACATGGTCGATACCGGGAAAACCTTTAACAAGGTTTACGACCACTTGAAGCGCCAGTTCGCGGACATTACCGAACTGCGTAGCGCGGTGTTGTGGTGGAAGGGGCATTCCCAGGCCACCCCCGACTATTACGTCGAAAAGCTGCCGACGAATCCTTGGATTCACCAGCCGTTCGAAGATTACGACAGCCTGCGTCCGCATCAGTTGGAAGCCTGGATCCGCAAGGGCCATACGAGCTGATCTGTTGCGAACTTCCCAGGAGGGTGGGTTTGTACGCGCCCGGTGTCCCTCCTAGTAGTCAAAGCGGCGTTGACCATGCTAGAATCGCTGGTTATCGCTAAACCGAACTTGGCTTGTTACTCTTTGGGTAGTCTTTGGGTAACGGAAACAGCCAGCGGAAATCCGAGAAATAAGCAAGAACGAGTAGAAGTGGGTGCGCATCGGTGTTGTTCAAGCAGCGCTGCATGTTTCCCACTTAGTCGTTTTTCAGGAACTCGGGTTGCGCTTTCAAGGTTCCACGTTCCGCGGTTATCGCGGACCTGGACCCGCGCAGCGTTGCTGGTAAGCAAGCCAGGTTTGTCATCAACTTTTGTTACCCTACAAGCAGGCCAATCACTTTATGCCTATCGTTCGACTGAAGGAAAACGAACCGTTTGAAGCCGCTCTGCGCCGCTTCAAGCGCACCATCGAAAAGACCGGTTTGCTCACCGAGCTGCGTTCGCGCGAGTTCTATGAGAAGCCCACGGCTGAGCGCAAGCGCAAGCACGCCGCCGCCGTGAAGCGCCACTACAAGCGCATCCGTAGCCAACAACTGCCCCCGCGCCTGTATTGATTTTTGATTCCCGAATCTATTGATTCCAGAATCATTCATCCAGGATCTACTCGCCCGAGTCGACGTCGTCGACGTAGTCGGGCGATATGTGCAGTTGCGAAAGGGTGGGGCCAACTTGCTTGGCCTGTGCCCCTTTCATAACGAAAAAAGTCCGTCATTCACTGTCAGCCCCACCAAGCAGTTCTATCACTGCTTCGGCTGTGGAGCACACGGCAGCGCCATCACTTTCCTGATGGAACATACGGGCACCAGTTTCCCCGAAGCCGTGCGTACGCTCGCGGCTTCGGCGGGAATGACGGTCCCCGAAGAAAATCGCAGTCCACGCCAGCAGCAGGAATCCGCGCGTCGCAAGGCCGAGGAGTCCCGCCACACACAGGTGCTGGATGCCGCTCAGGCGCATTATCTGAAGCAGTTGCGGGCATCGCCCGTCGCGATCCGCTACCTGAAGCAGCGTGGCCTGACCGGGGAAATCGCGGCACATTTCGGCTTGGGGTGGTCGGGCACCGACCGTCACGGGCTGTCGCAGGTTTTTCCCAATTACGAAGATCCCACGCTGGTTGAGTCAGGGCTGGTCATCGAGTCCGAAGACGGTCGCCGCTATGACCGTTTTCGCGAGCGCGTCATGTTTCCGATCCGCAATGTGAGGGGTAGCCTCATCGGATTTGGCGGGCGCATCATCGGCAAGGGCGAGCCTAAATACCTGAATTCCCCCGAAACACCGCTGTTCTCCAAGGGCCACGAGCTATACGGCCTGTGGGAGGCGCGCCAAGCCATCCGCCAGGAAGGCCAAGTGATCGTGGTCGAAGGCTACATGGATGTGGTGGGGCTGGCGCAGCAGGGCATCGCCAACGCTGTCGCGACGCTGGGTACGGCGACTACCCCGGACCATGTGAAAAAGCTGCTCCGCGCAAGCGACAAGGTCATCTTCAGTTTTGACGGGGACGGAGCGGGTCGCCGCGCCGCCTGGCGAGCATTGCAGGCTTGCCTGCCGGTGCTGCGTGACGATATCGCAATACGCTTTTTGTTTTTGCCGTCGGAACACGACCCCGATTCTTACGTCCGCGAATTAGGCGCCGAAGCGTTTCGCGCCTGTTTGAGCGATGCGGTGGCGCTGTCGCGCTTCCTGCTGGATGAATTGGCCTCGCGTCATAACATGTCCGAAGCGGAAGGGCGTGCCAGTTGCCTGCATGAAGCCAAGCCTTTGTTGGCGACGATTCCAGAGTGCGCGTTGCGCGTTCAGATCGAGCGCGAAATGGCCAAGCTGGTGCAACTGACGCCCGAAGAAATGGCGCAGATTCTGGCCCAGCAGCCCGCCAAGCCTTTTGCGCCAGCCGGGTCCAAACTCCCGTCTGGCGAAGGGGCCAGCGCAGCGGGCGCCTCCGGCTCGGACCATGATGGCGGTCACCCGGACATGGGTTACGACTTTGCCGGCCATGATTTCCAGGACATTCCCGCTGATGAGCCTGACTATGCCGATTACGGGCATATCCCGTCGCAAGGCGCGGAGATGCACGGCGGTGGTGGTCAGAGGGCGGGGGGAAAGTCCGAATGGAAAAGCAAAAGCGACTGGAAGGGCAAGAGCGACTGGAAGGGCGGCAAGGGTAACTGGAAGGGGCGCCGTGACAATGACGTCGGCGGCTTCGAAGGGCGCCGCACGATGCCGTCGCTGGCCAAGCGTTTGTTGGGTCTTTTGCTTGCCCATCCTGAATTAGTGGACTCCATGGGTGATCAGCAGCTTGAAGTCATCGACCATGGTCCCCATCTAGGTTTGGTAAGAGACCTGATCATGCTGGCCCAATCCAGTGGTGCGCGCCATGTGGGCGCCTTGCTGGAAGCGGCTGAGCCGGACTCGGACTTGGCGACCGTATTGAAAGGCTTGCGCGCGGATATCCTGTCGCAGGAAGATCTGCCCGACCCGCAGACCGAGTGGGATGACGCCTTGCGGCGTATTGAATTCGATTCAGCCAAGCTGGAAATGGCCAAGTTGGCCTCGACCGGGCTGTCGACTGACGAAGCGCGCAAACGCTACGTGGAGCTATCCGGCAGACTAGCCGTTCTGAAGGGTGCCGGGATACGTTAAATGCGCTAAAATCAAAGGTTGTCCGCTGGCAGGTATGAGTGCCCGGTGGAGCAGTCTGACGGAATCAAATCCAGATATCGCGATCTAATTCTGAAGTGCTGTAGTTGAAACGCAGTTGTAGAAAGAGCAAGCAAGAAAGTAGCCAGTAGGAAGCTGCAAAGCAGTAGGAAGCAGCGAGGTAGTAGGAAACAGCAAAAGAAGCAGCAAAGAAGCAGCATTTAGAAAAAATCAGTAGAAAGTGAAGCATCGGTGCTGGAAGAAGGGCACTAGAAAAGAGTACGTAGGAATTGAAATTCGGCCGTAGGGCTTCAGGCCCGGCAGTCGAGTTTGTTACATCATTAAATTATTATGGCCAATGGCTGATAGCCAAAGGCTGAGCGGTGAATCAGGCAGTTCAACGGCGAGCATTTTTGCGTAGCGTTAGTGGTCTGGGTGCTGTGTCTACATAGCTGCTAGGGGCAATGACCCCATAAGCAAGCAAAGCCTATTTATAGGCAGGCAGCCCCCCCCAACGCCCGGAATCCGTCGCGGAATGAGGTTATGCACGTAAAGCGTCCCAACGGTATTGCACCGCCACGTCGCTAAACGGGTTCGAAAGAACTGGCGCTGCGAACAACGCAGCCGCGTGATCTTCGCCGATTTATCTGTTTTACCCGTAGCTGCGTCGCGCTAGGCCACCGTCTGGCGTGGTGCTTGCGCGGTGCAACATGCCCAAACGGGTTGCGACGACCACGGAAGCGACTATGACCAAATCCACCGGCAAATCCTCCTCTGCAATTGATGCGGCTGAAATCAAGGCCCCCGCGGCCAAGCGCGCCGTAAGCATGGCGGCGGAAAAAGCGCCCGCCAAGACGGCGGTGAAGGTCGCCAAGCCTGCTGCCAAGACGGCTGCCAAGAAGGCAACCAAGACGGCTGCGGCTGACAAGCCCGAGAAAGTGACGAAGGCTCGCGCCAAGAAGGCTGAGGACAAGCTCGCCGACTTGGTCGGCGGTAGCGCCCCGCGCTCGGGCCCGGTCCCGAGCGGCCGCCGCCCTGGCCGTCCCGCCAAGAACGCCAACAATGATTCCGACGGTTTCGACGACACGATGGACGGCGAAGGCGAAGTCTTGCCCGATCTGAAGCCGCCCAAGCGTGGTGGCAAGCGCGGCAAGGCTGATCCCAAGGATCTGATCGCCCGCGGTCCCGTCACGCCGGAAGAGTACGAAGCGCGCCGCAATCGCCTGAAGCAGTTGATCAAGCTGGGCAAGGACCGCGGCTACCTGACGTACGGCGAAATCAACGACCATCTGCCTGACGACCTGGTGGATGCCGAAGCCATTGACGGCATCATCAGCACATTCAGCGACATGGGTATCGCGGTCTACGACCAGGCACCCGACGCCGAAACGCTGCTGATGAGCGAGAACGCACCGGTTGCGTCCAACGACGACGACGTCGAAGACGAAGCCGAAGCCGCGCTCACCACCGTGGATTCCGACTTTGGCCGCACCACCGACCCCGTGCGTATGTACATGCGCGAAATGGGTTCGGTCGAGCTGCTGACTCGTGAAGGCGAAATCGAAATCGCCAAGCGCATCGAAGATGGCTTGAAGCACATGGTCATGGCCATTTCGGCCTGCCCGACCACGATCAACGAGATCCTTGCCCACATTCTGCGCGTGCGCGAAGGCCAGGCCCAGATCGACGAAGTCGTTGATGGCCTGGTTGATCCGGAAGACGGCGAAGAATACGCCGGCGCCGGTGTCACCGCAGACGAAGACGAAGGCGACGACGGCCCCGCCGGCGGCATGTCCAGCAAGCAGCTGGAAGACCTGCGCGTGAAGGCGCTGGCCAAGTTCGACGAAGTGGGCAAGCAATTCGACAAGATGCGCTTGTCGTACGAGAAGGACGGCTACAAGTCAGACATCTACGTGCGCGCCCAGGAATCCATCCAGAACGAACTGATGGGTATCCGCTTCACCGCCAAGATGGTCGAGAAGCTGGCTGACACGCTGCGCAGCCAAGTGGAAGAAGTGCGCCAGCTTGAACGCGCCGTCCTGCACACGTGTGTGGACCGTGCCGGCATGCCGCGCTTGCACTTCATCAAGGTCTTCCCCGGCAACGAAACCAATCTGCAATGGGTGGTGGACGAAGTCGCCGCTGGCCATCCTTACGCCGAGACGCTGGAACGCCAGATTCCCGCCGTTCAGGAGTTGCAGCAGAAGTTGATTGACCTGCAAACGCGTGTCGTACTGCCGCTGAAGGACTTGAAGGACGTCAACAAGCGCATGGCCACTGGCGAAGCCAAGGCTCGCAAGGCCAAGCGCGAAATGACCGAGGCCAACCTGCGTCTGGTGATCTCGATTGCCAAGAAGTACACGAACCGCGGCCTGCAGTTCCTGGATCTGATCCAGGAAGGCAACATTGGTTTGATGAAGGCCGTGGACAAGTTCGAATACCGTCGCGGCTACAAGTTCTCCACGTACGCCACGTGGTGGATTCGTCAGGCCATCACGCGTTCCATCGCCGACCAGGCGCGCACCATCCGTATCCCGGTTCACATGATCGAAACGATCAACAAGATGAACCGGATCAGCCGTCAGATTCTGCAGGAAACCGGCGCCGAGCCGGATCCCGCAACCCTGGCGCAGAAGATGGACATGCCCGAGGACAAGATCCGCAAGATCCTGAAGATCGCCAAGGAACCGATCTCGATGGAAACGCCGATTGGTGACGACGATGACTCGCACCTGGGTGATTTCATTGAAGATACGTCGACCCTGGCTCCTTCGGATGCGGCCTTGCATGGTTCCATGCGTGATGTGGTCAAGGAAGTGCTAGACTCTCTCACCCCGCGTGAAGCCAAGGTTCTGCGTATGCGTTTCGGCATCGAAATGAGCACCGACCAGACCCTGGAAGAAGTGGGCAAGCAGTTCGACGTCACCCGCGAGCGCATTCGCCAAATAGAGGCTAAAGCGCTGCGCAAGCTGCGTCACCCCAGCCGGGCCGATAAGCTGAAGAGCTTCCTGGAAGGGCAGTAATCATTTCCTGGGCCTCTAGCTCATGCCTGGTTAGAGCAGCGGACTCATAATCCGTTGGTGCCGAGTTCGACTCTCGGGGGCCTACCAAGAAAATCCTGAGAAATCAGGTACGACACAGCCGCCAGCAATGGCGGCTGTGTCGTTTCTGGCGTCTACAGTGTCCAAAACATGACGGTCCTGGCATGGTTGGTAACGTGCGTCTAAGCCAAGTGGCATACTTCCGGACCGTCCCGATTCGCTCCTGGCCTTGCTGTATTACCGACGTATAAGGCGCGGATCTCGAGGATAAATTTTTCCTCTGCCAACGCGGAACCGTATGCAACCCCTCGCCCTGCTAATGCGTTTTTACTATGCCGTGCTCGATCCCGTGATCGTGCGACGGCGTCAGGCTGCGCGCTTGCGCCAATGGGGGAGTCACCCGTGCCCACGGCCCTGAGCCTGGAAGGGGCGCGGGCGCAAGGACCTGGTGCGACGCAGGCGTTGGTGCGCATGCAGCGCGTGGCACAACGCTACGATATGCAAGGCATTGGCCGGGGCGCCACGCCGATGATGCTGGATTTACATGCCTGCCGCGATGTCCAGGGTTTGGATCGCCTGCTACGCAGCCGCTCTTCGCGCAACTTGTCCAAGATTCGCCGCGCCGAACGCATCGGCTATCGCGTGCGTCCCTTTGCGCTAGCGAACCACATCCATGATGTGCACGCCATTAAAACGTCGATGGCCGTACGTAGCGGTGGCCCCGTGCTAGCACGCTGGCTGTTACGGCCTGAGCATATCGGCCAGCAGGCCGAGCATGCGCAGCCCTGGCAGGTTCCCGCCTGCGATACGCATTGGACACTGTGGTGGGGCGTCTTCATTGATAGCCCTGGCCATCGCAACGGGCCACTTGAAACCCCAGAGCGTCTGGTGGCCTATACCAAGCTCGCGCGCAGCGGCGAATTGGTTCACTACCTGGACCTGATGGGGCACCGCGATCATCTGGCTGACGGCATCATGCTGCTAATGCACGTGCACATTGCACAATGGCTGCTGCACGCTGACTCGCCACCGGCCCGTGGTGCGCGCGCCATCTGGTATGGGGCGCTGGAGCATGGAGGAGAAGGCCTGCTTACCTGGAAGCGGCGCGCGGGCTTCGCCCCCGTGCGAGCCCGCTTGCAGGCTTGACCTCGCGTACACGAGCGCCGGAGACAGTCGGCATTGTCAGGTCATGCTGCCGTCGAGCAGGGCGATACGCGGTTTAGCTAATAGAAAGACAGATTATCCGTGGATGGCCGCAAGCCGATTTGTTCTTGCAGCGCAACTTCAGCACAGTATGCGCGGATCATCGCCAGACAAATTTCTTTGTCTGCGAGCGAGAGTGCTCTGAATTGCTCGAGCGGGAAATTGGGGATAGGCCAGTCGTTCATGCATCGCACTCTACCAAGTGAACTGACCTTTGCGGCGCATACCGGCCCAATCTAGGACCAATTGACTCTCCTATCTGCAGCCCGCCATGGGCACGCCCTGGCGGCTATCGGGGCGCCATTCCCTTTCTAAGCTTGTCCGGCGCTTCCAGCAGGGAAGAGGTGATTCCTTCACGTTCTTGCACACAGGGTTCGTCGCGCAGGTTCTTCATGAAGTCGTCGTAAAGCTCGCCCGTGACCCCTGCAGGCCGCTTGAAGTCGCTGGACAACTGATACGCGCGTAACAACACCGAGCGCATCCGCTTGACCTCCCAGAGCAGCGAGATCACATCGGAGTTCCAGGGCTGGCGTTCGCGGATGGTGCGAAGGTCGTCAAGGGTGAGGGGGGCTTTGAACGTCATGGCGGAATATACTGTTTGTATATCCAGTATATTCCATCAAAAACGGGGACGTTCCTCACTATCGCAACAAGAGTCCTGCGACGATGCGGACACGAGAGGATTTGGCCGTCTTGATATGCCGAATGCCCGGTAATTCGACGCGCCAATGGAAGAGCGCCCCAGCTCAAGATGAGTCTGAGGCGCTCCTGCCCGGCTTCGCACGCGATGGGTGTCAGACAGCCCGGCAACTCAAATCTACTGCTGCGAAAACCCATCGGCAATAGGGAAAACCCCAGAAAATTAAAGGGTTACAAGAATCTTGAGTGGGGTCCGTCCACGAACTGCATGAGCCCTTCGCCGCCGCCGGCGCGAAGGGCTTTTTCTTGTTGGGCCCTCACGTCCTTACGCACGTCAAGGCTACGAGATCTTTTTGCCCACCTCGGCTTCCGCGAATTGTGACGGCCAGGTGCCAAGCCGACACTGACGCTTCATTCAACGCAGCGGAGAACAGAAATGTGGAGCAGTCGAAAACGGCAATTGGGCCAAGGTATGACGGAATACATCGTTGTCGTGGCGCTGGTAGCGGTGGCGGCCATTGCCGTCTACCAGTATTTCGGTCAGGTGGTGCGCTCACAAACCGCCGCCATGGCTCGCGAGCTTGCAGGGGAAGATGGCGGCACGCAGACGCGCGCGGCACAGCAGGCGGCTCAGAAGGCAGCCGCTCAGGCCAAGGCACGGTCCCTCAAGTCCTTTACCGGCAATGCCTCGGATGCGAAGTGATGACGCAGATGCGCATGCCTCCCAGCCTTCAGCAAGGGCAGGCATTGGTGCTGGGCATGCTGATCGTGTCGGTTGCGGCGGCATCCCTGGTTGTGCTCTACAACCTGGGGCAAACGGCGGAAGGCCGGATGCGCTTGACCCATGCGGCGGATGCGGCCGCATACAGCGGCGCGCTTGAGCAGGCACGTACGCTCAATGCCCTTGCCTATGTGAACCGTACGCAGATTGCGCATCAAGTCGCCATGGCGCATTTGGTCACCTTGGCGGCCGCCGCACAGTACGGCCGCACCATGCAGGCCCAACGTACCCGGGGTAACCCGCCAGCAGGCTTGATCGCCATGCTGTTTGGCCCGGATATGGGGCTTGCTTATCGGGCAGGGCAGGCGTTGCCCGAGGCCGAGCCGCGGTTGGCAAACGCGTTTGCGCAACATGACCATGTTGTGCATCGGGTATTGGAAGCGGCGGCGGCATCGGCCATGGCGGGGCTGTCGGCCTCGCGCGATCGCATCATGCGCAAAGTCCTGGAAGCCAACATGGCTGATCCAGACCCGGATCAGGGTTTGGATTCGGATACGGGATCAGGTTCGGCTTTTGGGAAGTCGCCACGTGCGCGGGGTCTTACCTTGCATCTGCTGTCGGATGCGTGGCCCGGGTTCGCTCAGCGCCAGGTCGCTACGCGCGGCGTGGGGTTGCGGCCAGCAGTGGAACAGGCGGCCGACCGCTATGGATATCTGCAAAGGCGCAACGCCACACGCCGCAATCCCTGGCCGGTCAGCAAGCGGTGTCCGTTGAAGCGGCATGAGTTGCGCCGCCGCGGTTCGACATGGCTTGGGCCCGATGGGCGTTGGGGCGCCTTGGACACGCAGTCCTTTCATGCGCTGCGGTCCAATCGATGGATCGGCTGCTATTACCGGGAATACGCAATGGGCTGGGGAACGGCGCAAGGCCAGAAGTCCAGGGCGCCAGATGGCTTGGACTACGTGGACGAGCCGCCCGCGGACTTTTCCCAAGAGGACTTTTGGCGCTGGGTGGAGCACTCCACCGCGTGGGACATCTTCAGCGGCGTGACCAACCCCATGGCGAATTCCTATGCGATGGCGTCTGCGCAGCGTTGGCCGGGCAAAGGCTTGCCGGCTTACCGCGAAGTCAAGGCGTCGCGCGTGCGCGCGAGGCTGCGTTTTGCCGTGCGCGTGCGTTTGTCCGGTTCCGTGCTGAAGACCACCGATGCGGACAGCGTATTGGCGTCGCCGACGGGCATCTTTCGCTATGCCGCCCTGGGGCAGTCCGGCGGGATCACCGTGACCAGCGCCGCCGAAACGTATTTCTTGCGGCCAGAGCAACGTGCGGATCGCCGTGAAGAACTGGCCACCTTGTTTCGACCCTATTGGCAGGCACGTCTATCCGCAGTCACACCCCAAGAAGCCTTGCTGTCCCGGAGGACGCCATGACGCAAAGGTGTTTGTATTCCAGTCTTCCGGCGAGGCAACAGGGGCAGGCAATCGTTGAGGCCCTGCTGATGCTGCCGCTGATGGCTGTGTTGGTTTGGGCGGTGACCTGGGCCG
Source organism: Achromobacter spanius (assembly GCF_029637605.1). Taxonomy (NCBI): domain Bacteria; kingdom Pseudomonadati; phylum Pseudomonadota; class Betaproteobacteria; order Burkholderiales; family Alcaligenaceae; genus Achromobacter; species Achromobacter spanius. The sequence goes on from NZ_CP121261.1 coordinate 112,521, forward strand.
GCGGGCTGCAGTTTTCGGCGCAACAGTTGTCGCAGGCTAGCCGCAAGACAGCGATGTCCGGCGCACTGGGGCAGCCTGTGGCGCCAGCACATTCCATGGCAGCTACCGGACAGCGCCAACGGGTTCTTGAGCTGCCCGGCTTTGCGCCTTCGAACATGTCTGTATTGCAAGACGAATGGTTTGGCGTGGGCCTGCGCCTGCTGTCGGTGTATGCGCGCTCGATGCCCTCGCAGGCGGGGCGAGCGCCGATCATTGCGCGCCACGCGCATGTGGCGATGGGCGCCGGTCATGCACACGGAGATGCCGACGCGCACCGCCGGATTGGCAATGCACCGACTGCATGGCGTCAGGTTGAACGCGTGTCGCTTGCGCAGGCGCGACGAGTCGGGCCCGCCACACGGCGCATGGACGGCCCCTGGCGGCGGCCGGCACTACAGACTGATTGGCTATCGGCATGGGCGGATGTGGTGCCGCCTGACCGGTTGGGAACACGTAAAGGACGAAAGCCATGAATGCGCACTCAATGACTTCGATTCGCCGGACAAGGCCTGTCGTCGTCCGCCTGATTCGCCCCTTGGTGTTGACGATAGGGGTCGCGAGTGTGACGGGACCCTGCGTCGCGCAGCCCTCGCAGTCCGCAACGACGGCTCCGGCATTCTTGAGCCGACTGCGCTTGCCCGAAGGATCCACCCATGCCTTGCTGGCCGACCGCGTGTGGCTTCATGGCTATCCGGCACAAGTGCTGGTGTTCGACGCACCGGTGGATACCCGTGCGGTGGTCCGCGCGTTGGCGGATCAGCAGCCGGGCTTGTCCGATCTGAATGTGTTGCCGGGTCATCTCATCCTGTCTGGCTGGATCGACGACCAGCAATGGGTGGTGCAACTGCAAAGTGCAGGTCCCAGCCGGACCGTCGGCACGGTCTCCTCGCTGCGCATGATGGCCCCGCCAAACCCCGTGGCGCCCGCCTGGCTGCCAGTGGGTGCACGGCTACGCCTTGATTTTGCGGTGATGGAGGCGGGCGTCAAAGTGTGGGAGCGCATTTGGCAGCACGGCTTGCCGCCTACTCGGCTGGCGCCCTTGCTACAAGCGGCCCTGTTGCGCGACGGGTGGCGCCTTGAAGCAGAGGACGGCGCCTTGCATTCATGGACGCGCGCGAATCAACGCATGCAGGTGTCGTTGGTGCCGTTGGATGCGGGTAGCGGCCTGCGGGTCAGAAGGTGGGCGCCATGAAGGCTGTACTGATGCATGGCGTGTCCCGGCTACGCCGCGCAGGCGTGTATGGCTTGGCGTTGTTGGCCGGGCTGTTGTCGGCATGGGCGGTGCGCGAGCACGTGCAGCAACGGGTAGAGGCATTGGAAGCCGAGGCCCGCACACCGGTTGTCGAGCGTCTGGTTGCCGCCTATGACCTTGCCGCGGGTACGCGGCTGGAAGAGGCTGACGTGGCGGTGCGCGAAATTCCGGCGCAGTGGGCATCTTCCGCCAGCCTGGACCCGCTGGCATTGAACAACTTGCTTGGCGGCACCCTGGTGGCGGATGTGGCCCACGGTGAACCGCTGCTGAAGTCACATCTGACTTTCTCCATGCCGACCCCCGCTCTGGCATCCCGATTGCGCGCGGGTCAGCGGGCGCTGACTGTCGCCGCGGCTGACCTTGGCGGGCTGGCCGATATGCTGCATGCGGGAGATCTTATCGATATCTACGTGACCTTTCCCCATCGCCAAAAAGAACTCACCGTGCCTTTGCTGCAGGGCATGCGCGTGCTGACGGTTGGCGCCGGGGCCGATGAGGACGAGGCGGCAACCGGTGCCGGCGGCATTACGCTTGCCGCTGATCCGGACCAAGCCATGAAATTCGTCGCTGCCAGGCAGGCTGGCTCGTTGACGGCCATGCTGCGACATCGCGACGATGAGGCGGCCGTTGCCGAATCCACGCAGACGGATCTGGCCTCGCTCATCGGATTGGCGCCCGAACCCGCGCCCGCGCCAGGCGTTGCGATCTTGTACGGGGACCGCATGCAGGTCCAATCGCCTGTTCCTTCAGACGCCGCCGCAATGGCGGGCATTGCTTCGGAGCGGCCATGAGACGCCTCGCATTCATCCTGGGCGTCATCACGCTTGCCCTGACGTCCGCAGCGGCCAACGCCACCTCAGCCACCTCCGCCGCCTCAAACGAGCCGCAAGCGCTGGAGTTGCAGGTGGGTGAAACCCGGGTGCTGCCGCACCCCGGAGTGAAAAGAGTGGCCATTGGAAATGGACAGGTCTTGAGCGCTGTTGCGACCGAGGGCCGGGAGGTCGTGATATTTGCCCGCGCCGAAGGGGTGTCGTCGGTGCACGTGTGGACAGCCGGAGGCAAGCCGAAAGCCTATGACTTGCGCGTCGTTGCCGCTGGCGCACCACGTTTGCGGGCAGAGGTTGAGTCGCTGCTTGCCCGTATCCCCGGCGCGCGCAGCACCACGGTGGGAGGGCGTATCGTGATCGAAGGAGACGATTTGTCCGACGACGACCGGGCACGCATCGCCGCCTTGGCCGAACGTTACCCCGCCATCCTGGACTTCACCGGGCAAGTGGGATGGGATCGCATGGTGCTGCTTGATGTGCAGGTTGTCGAGATTCCCACATCGCGTATGCGCGAGTTCGGCCTGCGCTGGGATGGAGTGACCCAAGGCGGTGCCAATGCCGGCATGGCCTGGGACGCCGGCTCGCGGGGGCGCATGACCCGACCCGGCGAATCCATCATCGAGACCACCGGGCCGGTGCCGGCCGCCGCGGGGTATTTCGGGGTCAATGCTCTGCTGTCCGCTCGCATCGCCGCGCTGGCTCAAAGCGGTGAAGCCGTCATGCTGGCGCAGCCGCAACTGCTTGCGCGCAGCGGCGCCAGCGCCACGTTCCTGGCGGGCGGCGAGGTTCCCTACACGTCGACCGATTCGCGTGGCAATCCCACCACCTTGTTCAAACCGTATGGCGTGTCGCTCAACATTACGCCGCGCATCGATCGAAACGGTGTGATTCGGTCGTTGATCGAAGTCGAGGCCAGTTCTGTCGACACGTCGCTTAGTGTGGCGGGCGGCCCGGCTTTGCGGACGCGGCGGGCTTCCACCGAGTTCAACGTCAGATCGGGCAATACGCTGGTCATTGGGGGATTCTTGTCGCGAGAACAAGGCCAGGAAATCAATGGACTGCCCTGGTTGCAGAACATCCCCATTCTTGGGGCCTTGTTCTCGTCGAGGCGGTTTCAGCAGCGCGAAACCGAACTGGCCATTTTTGTGACGCCCAAGATCGTGTCGCAAAGCGAGCCCGCAATGCAGGATCGGGTGCGGCGCGGACGTGGGGTGTTGGAGACGGCGTTTCCAGAGCCGCCACGCCTGGGAACCGCAACGCCCGTGACCGCCGAAGCTTGGGATCCCTATGCAGGCGCAGGCTCGCAATGGGTCGCCCGCGATGATTCCCCGCCGACGCCACAGCGAGAGTGATGAAATGCTCGATATCGAAATGACATTTGAAGATTCCGGCGTTCGCCGACTGTTGGCGCCGACACCGGTGCTGATCGGACGGGGCGCTCAGTGCGGCTTGCGTATCGTCAATTGGCGGGTGGGGCGGCAGCATGCCCGCTTGCTTCGTCAAGACGACGATATCGTTCTGGAGGACCTGGGCACCTTGGCAGGCACCATCGTGAACGGAGCAAGAGTGGTGCGTCATGCGCCGGTCTTGCCCGACGACGATATCCTGATAGGCCCTTGCCGCCTGCGCGTCCGGTGGGTCGCGCCGGATGATGCCGCGCCGGCCCTCGCTGTCGCCTTGGCCGTCGCGCCCGCATCACCGCAGGCAGCGGTGGCGCCCCCGGCTGAGACTGCTTCGCCTTCAATGGTCGCGACGTCGTTGCCGTCCATTGCGCCACAGCGCGTGCAGGCACGGCGGCGCCTGCACGCGGCGTTGCTTGACGCGCTGGACCTGCGCCGGCGCGACGTCGCGGGCATGAGCGACGGCACGTTGCGCGCGGAAGCCGAACGTTTGCTGACGCATATCGTCGCGTCGGACGTCGATTTGCCCGACGATGCGGACAAGCAGGCCTTGTGTCGAGAGGTACTGGACGAAGCCGTGGGCTTGGGACCCTTGGAACCCTTGCTGGCCGCGCCCGACATCACCGAGATCATGGTCAACCGTTATGACGAGATCTATGTGGAACGCGCCGGGCGGCTCTGGCGACATCCCGCCGCATTCACCAGCGAACAATCGGTGCGTTGGGTGATCGAACGCATCGTCACGCCACTGGGCCGCCGTATCGACGAAAGCTCTCCGATGGTTGACGCACGCTTGCCCGATGGATCGCGCGTGCACGCCATCATTCCTCCGGTGGCGATGAAAGGGGCCAGCCTGACCATCCGCAAGTTTCCGCAGCGACGCCCCCAGATGTCCGACTTGATCGCGGCGGCTTCCTTGAGCGAGGCCATGGCGCGGTTCCTGGCACTGTGCGTCAGAATGCGCAAGAATCTGGTTGTGTCCGGCGGCACGGGCTCGGGCAAAACAACCTTGCTGAACATCTTGTCCAACGAAATCCCCGATGGCGAGCGGGTCGTCACCATTGAGGATGCCGCCGAGTTGCGGCTGAATCACGATCATCTGGTGGCGCTGGAAGCGCGCCCCGCCAACCAGGAGGGCAGGGGGCATATCGCCATACGCGAGCTGGTACGCAATGCGCTGCGCATGCGGCCTGATCGTATCGTCGTCGGGGAATGCCGGGGCGCCGAAGCGTTCGACATGTTGACGGCCATGAATACGGGCCATGAGGGCTCGTTGACAACCCTGCATGCGAATTCACCCCGCGACGCCTTGGGCCGGCTGGAATCGATGATCCTGATGGCGGGCCTGGATTTGCCCTTGTCCGCCGTGCGGGAACAAATCGCCGCCAGCGTCGAACTTGTGGTGCAGCAGGCCCGCTTGGCGGATGGCCGCCGAGTCGTGACGTCGATCGTCGAAGTCGCGGGTATGGAAAGCGGGCGCATACAACTGCAGGAGCTATTCCGATTTGATCGGGCGACGGGGTTCAAGGGCAGTGGCGCTTTGCCCAGCTTTTCGCAAGGCTGGGCTGAGGACGGTGTGTCGATGGACCCGGCGTGGTTCACCGAAACATCGGCAACGAAGGGATCGCCTTCGTCCAGGTTTGCACCGGAGCTTCCATGATCTGGTTGGCGGCGGCGGGCGCGATGTGCTGCGCGGCGGTGTTGGTGATGCATGCCCAGGCCTGGTTTGCGCCGGCGTTGCGCCGCTACCGGGAGCTATACACGCAAGACGCGGGGGTCCGTCTAAGTGAATTGTTCCTGTTCATCGACCCGGCACAGTTGTGGCTGGCGGCAGTCGCCTGCGCGGCCCTGTCGGCGGCGCTGACTTTTTCGCTGACCGCCAGCGGCATCCTGGCGACGCTGCTGGCCGGGCTGGCCTCGCGCGCGCCTCGCATGACGGTCGAGATGCTGCGGCGTAGACGGGCACGCCGTTTCGAACAGCAATTGCCGATGGCTTTGCAGATGCTCGCGTCGGCTTTGCGCGCAGGGGTCGCATTGCCCACGGGCCTGCGCCACGTGGTCGAGCAGAGCGGTGTGCCGCTGGCCCAGGAATTTGGCCTGATGCTGCGCGAACAGCGTCTGGGTGTGCCGTGGGACGCGGCGCTGGGAAATTTGCAATTGAGGATGCCGGCCGACTCCACCTCGCTGGTGGTGGCCGCCATGCGCATTGCTTCGCAGACCGGAGGCAACCTGGCCGAGGCGCTGGAGAGCATTGCACAGACCTTGCGTGCGCGCTTGCAGTTACAGGCGAAGCTGCAGGCGCTGACATCCCAAGGGCGTCTGCAAGCATGGATAGTTGGGGCGTTGCCCTTGGCTTTGCTTGCCGTGTTGAACCAGCTTGAACCTGAAATCATGAGCTTGCTGTGGCACACGCCCATGGGGTGGAGCGTGCTGGCGATTGTGGCGGTACTGGAGACGGCGGGTGTGTTGCTGATCCGGCGCATTATCCGGATCGAGCTCTGATAGAAGAGGCAATAAGGAAGGGGCCATGGGGAGGAAGCTATGTTGTTGATACTGAGCATGGGGATGGCGGCATTGGCTGTTGGCTGCCTGACCTGGTTTGCGCTGCGTCCATTGCTGGGCGGCAAACAGGCGCTGACGGCCGGCTTGCCGTGGTGGTGGCAAGCGGCCTGGCCTTGGGTGTCGGCCGTGGCGCCGATAGCGGGGCCGCTATGTTCGTGGCGTCTGCGCACACGATTGGCTCGCGCGATCGAATGGGCGGGCTTGCCGGCAAGCGTGGGCTACGCGCACGTGGCGGCATTGAGCGCCAGCGCGGCGTTGCTGGTTGGTGGGGTGGCGGCAGGCGCGATGGCGGCCTACGGCATGTCACCCTTGGGCTGGACGCCTTGGGCGTTGGCGGCGGGCTTCATGGCCGGTCTGGCCCCCCGCGCCTGGCTGCGAAGCCTGAGCGCAACACGCCGGCGCAGCATTGAGCGCGACCTTCCCTTTGTGTTCGACATGATGACGCTATGCGTGGAAGCGGGTTTGAGCGTGCAGGGAGCGCTGCAACTGGCGGCGCAAAGCGGTCCGCAAGGCGTGCTGCGCAATGCGCTAGCGGAGGCCTTGGCCGAGATGCGGGCAGGGGTTACGCGGACCACGGCGATCAAGGCGCTGGCCGAGCGCAGCAACAGCCCGCTTGCGCGGACCTGGGCCGCTGCATTGGCGCAAGCCGAGGCATTGGGTATCAGCCTGGGGCCGGTTCTGCGGGCGCAAGCGGCGCAGTGCCGCAGCGACCGCCACCTGCGAGCCGAGCAATTGGCGATGCAGGCGCCGGTGAAAATGCTATTGCCCTTGATCGCCTGCATTTTCCCGTGCACGTTCATTGTGCTGGCGTTTCCCATCGCCGTTCAAATGCTGCACAGCGTGCAATGAAGCGCCGCTTGCCCTTGTCGCCTGAGCGCCTGAGGTTCTTGCGTGTGGATGGCTGGAAGCGCCGGATGCGGGGCCTGCTGGGACGTCGGCCGCCCGGCAGGCGGTCCGGCGTGTTGCTCACGCCCTGCGCTGGCGTGCATACGTTTGGCATGCGCTATGCCATCGACGTGGCGTTTGTCGGGCGGGATCTGCGGGTGATGGCGGTGCGCAGGGCGTTGCCGCCCTGCCGCATTGCCTTATGCCTGGGCGCTGTTGCCGTTGTCGAGATGCGGGCTGGTGTTATTGATGCCGAACACGGAGGTATAGGCAGGATAGAAGCTGCAATACAGCGCGCCGCCCGCGGCGATATTGAACGGAATCTGTAGGGTGCCCGCGAATTCGAGCGACAGGCCCATATAAACCAGCAGGCCGGCGCACAGGTCGATGAAAAGGAAGACAAGTGCCCAGGTGGCGCCGTACACCAGGAACGGCCACTTGTTGCGCCAGCATGCAATACCGGAGAAAAACAAGGCTTGCACCAAGCGCAGGCCATGCCACGCGACCAACACCGGGGCATGCCAGAACAAGGCCGCGATCACGACATAAATGATGGCGAAGATGGTCAGCGGAACCCGCATGGCCATCAGGATGGGGTCCAGAGAGCGCTCGACGGAAGCAATGCGATAAGCCTCCGCCATCGAGTCCATGAACGGCAGGAAAGTCAGCAGGCCGGCCGCCATGCTCAAGCCCGCATACAACAAGCCCATCAGGAACAGCTTCCTGAACACGCCCGGCTGCTTGAGGGGTTTGCCCCACATGGACGGCAACATGACGCGGTCGGCGTCAACGTGCTTGCACGCAGACAAGGTCATGAGGGTGATGATGGGCATGAGCGCCACGACCAGGATCGGGCCCACGGGAGGCGTCGCGCTGGCGAAGACGACCAGAAGGCTGATGAACATTGCCCAGGTGAACATGGCCAGGGGTTGTTTGCGGAACAGACGGAAGCCGTCTCGAACCCATTGCCAGCCGGACGTCGCGGGTAAGAATGCTGCTTGCATGGCTCTCTAAAGGAGGGATGTCTCTCAAAAAGGGACGCGCTAGCCCCATTATGGGGGGCGTTACGGTTACGGCAATATTGGCAAGCGTGAGCGGTGGCGTGCCTGCAACACTCTTTCGAAGTGGCGCGGGTCGTGCGGTTTAAGCGTTTGTGCAGGTCGGGGCAGGAAAAAGTCGTACAAGCGGGATATCCAGAAGCGCAGGGCGGCGGCTCGCAGCATCAGGGGCCAGACTTCCCGTTCAGCGTCGGTGAACGGGCGCACGCTGGCGTAGGCGGCCAGCCATGATTGCACCAGTTCGGGGATGAACTCGCCGGTGTCGCGTTCGATGCACCAGTCATTGACGCTGACCGCTACGTCGAATAACCACGTGTCGCAGCCCGCGAAATAGAAGTCGATGATGCCGCCCATGAGCGGATCTTCGAACGTGCCCGCAAACAGCACATTGTCGCGGAAGAGGTCGCAGTGGGCGGGGCCTGTCTGTAGCGCCTGCCAGGCGGGCGTGGTCACCGCGGCTTGTTGGGCAGTCAGTTCCGCGCTTAATAGCTTGGCTTGGTCGGGCGTAAGAAACGGCATGACTTTGGGGGCCGTTTCCAGCCACCAGTTCAGACCGCGCAGGTTGGGTTGCTGGATCGGAAAATCCTGAGCGGCCAGATGGGCTCGGGCCAGGGTCGCGCCCGCCAGTGCGCAGTGGGTCGCGCCGGGGGCGGGTTCGTAGCCGCCGGGCAAGCGCGACACGATGGCGCAGGGTTTGCCGTGCAGGGTCGTCAGCCGGGTGCCGTCGCGCAGGTTTTGCGGCTGCGGCACCGGGACGCCGCGTTCGGCCAGGTGGTACATCAGTTCAATGTAGAAAGGCAGTTGCGCGTGCGTCAACACCTCGAACAGCGTCAGCACGAATTCGCCGCGGGTCGTATACAGGAAGTAATTGGTGTTCTCGATACCCGCCGTAATCCCTCGAAGCGAGACGAACTCGCCCAAGTCGAATCGCGCCAGGAGGGCGCGTGCGTCGTCGTCGGATACGGGAGTGAATACGGCCATTGATATACAGGGTAAGGAGTTAACGGACGCTCGAACATGCCTGGTGCGGCGGCGGCGGCGCAATTTTAGACCACATAGCGCCTGGGCCGTTCGGGAAGGACGCGGGCAGGCGGGGACGGGCTGCCGGACATATTGCCGCGAAGCCCGTAAAATACCGCATCCCCTTGTTTTGTAGAGTGATTCTTGGACTCCCCCGACTGGCGGCTGTGTGTCGCCCCGATGATTGACGTAACTGATCGCCATTGCCGCTATTTCCATCGGCTGCTGGCTCCCCGCGCGCGCCTGTATACGGAAATGATCACCACGGGCGCGCTGTTGCATGGCAACGTCCCGCGTCACCTGGACTTCGACGAGGCCGAACACCCCGTGGCGCTGCAACTGGGTGGCAGCGAACCTGACGCATTGGCCCAGGCGGCCAAGCTGGGGCGCCAATGGGGTTACGACGAGATCAACCTCAACTGCGGCTGTCCCTCCGAACGCGTGCAAAAAGGCGCGTTCGGCGCCTGCCTGATGGCCGAGCCCGCTCTGGTCGCGGATTGCATGAAAGCCATGCAGGACGCCGTCGACATCCCGGTCACCGTCAAGCATCGCTTGGGCCTCGATTACGAGAATTCCTACGAATTTGTCCGAGATTTTGTTGGCAAGATCTATGACACGGGGTGCCGGGTATTCATCGCCCACGCCCGCAATGCGGTGCTGAAGGGCTTGTCGCCGAAGGACAACCGCGAAATCCCGCCTTTGCGTTACGACGTGGTCAAGCAGCTCAAGCGCGACTTTCCCGATTGCACGTTTGTGCTGAACGGCGGTCTGGCTGACGCGCATCAGTCAGTTGGGGCCGCGAACGAGTTCGACGGTGTGATGCTGGGCCGTGCAGCCTGGCACACGCCGCGCGTCCTGTCCGAGGTTTCACTGCAATTGTGGCCGTCGGTTCGCCTGCCCACGGATGCGCAAGTGGTGGACGCCATGACCGAATACGCCGCCCGGCAGGTGGCCAGGGGCGTGCCGTTGCGTGTGATGACGCGCCCGATGCTGGGCTTGGTGAATGGGCAGTCGGGGGCGCGGCGCTGGCGTCGGATGCTGTCGGATCCGGCCCTGCTTGCCGCCAACAACCCTGACTTGATCTATGACGCCTGGCGCAGCCAGCGGCAGGCACCGGACGTGCGCGGCGCCGCATTGGAAGCGGCGCCGGCGGGGGTCTGAGGGGCTGGCTGGCGGCGGGCGCCGCGTAAAAGCCCGAGGGCGATCAGGGCTTGGCGGCTTCCGCGCTTTCGGCCGGCCAGTCGCGGATATAGGCTTTCAGCATGTTGTTCTCAAACTGCTGAGCCGCCACGATCGCCTGCGCCATGTCATAGAACGAAATGACGCCCATCAGGGTAGGGCCGTCCATGACCGGGATGTAGCGCGCATGCTTTTCCAGCATCAGGCGCTGCACTTCGTCGGCGCTGGTGTTGGGAGACACGCTGACCGGCGCGTCGTCCATGATCGACCGGATGGTGGTTTCACCGGCGCCTCCATGCGCGTGCATGTGGCGGATGATCTCGCGGAACGTGAGCATGCCGGTCAGGGTGCCGAATTCCATGATGACAAGCGAGCCTATGTCCTGCTCGCTCATGGTTTGCACGGCCTGGGACACAGGCATGTCCGGCGACGCCGTATAGAGCGTGTCGCCCTTGACGCGCAAAATCTCGCTGACCTTCAACATCGGTTCCTCCTGGGCGGACTGCGCCCTGATACTTTGCTATTTCTTGTTCGCTTCCAACTGCAATAAGGGAGCGACTCCATTTTCGGTATTCTGCGCTTCTCCGCACAGTTCTTCCAGCGTTGGCGCATTTTCCTGGGAAATCACGGACGAGGCGACGCGCAGGATGTCTGGATCGTTCCGCACCCTGGGCTGGTCGCGGTCCAGCAGAAAATGGTCCACAACCGGCGCCATCGATGTTTCGCGGGCATCGCAGGTCAGCACCCAGAGGTCTTCCGGGCTGCGGGTGGTCAGACCCATCGCGCTCAGTCTTTCCAGTACGTCGTTCAGTTCGTCTTGATGCAAGCGCAATTGCGACGCCAGCACGTTGGCGGGCAGGCCCGGCGGGTTGGCGGATTGCACACGGCGCAGGGCGCGCAAGGCGTCCAGCGCGTCCACGAATTGCGCGCCGGGGTAGCGGTTGATTTTGCGGCGGCCCAGCCGGATCAGCGGCGCGCTGGAAGCCAGGATGGCGCCCAGCAGTACCGCCAGCCACGACAGGTAGATCCACAACAGAAAGATCGGCAGCGTGGCGAACGCGCCGTAAATGATGGTGTAGGTGGGAAACCGGGTCAGGTAGTACGCAAAGCCCGACTTCATGATTTCCAGGACGATGGCCGTCACGGCCCCGCCAACCAGCGCGTCCCGCCACAGGACGTCCCGGTTCGGGACGACGACGAACAGGGCCGCGAAGCCCAGGCCCGTCAGGATCAGCGGCATAAAGGAAACGGCGATGCTGATGATTTCCGGGACGTCGCGCACCAGCCCCAGCGATTCGCGTGCCACGAAAGAGGTGGCCCACAAGCTGGCGCCGGCCAGGACCGGCCCCAGGGTGATGACGGCCCAGTACACCAGCGCGCGCTGCCGTAGCGGACGCTGGCGCGACACATGCCAGATGTCATTGAAGGCCTGGTCGATCGTCATGATCAGCAGCAGGGAAGTCACCAGCAGGAATGCGCCGCCAATGGCCGTCAGGCGAGACGCCTGGCGCGCGAACTGGTTCAGGTATTCCATGATGTTGTCCGAGACGGACGGCGGCATCAGGCTGTTGGCGAGGAAGTCTTCGAGGGCGACACGGAACTCCTGGAACACCGGAAAGGCGGTGAACAGGGAAAGCACCACTGCCAGCATGGGCACGATAGCCAGCACCGTGGTGAAGGTGAGGCTGGACGCGACTTGCAGAAGTTTTTCTTCGCCGGCGCGTTGCAGGGTGAACCGAAACATACGTCCTGCCCTGACAACCCATGAAGCGCGCGGGGTCGAGGGTTTGGTAGCCACCGGCGTAGCGGTGACGGACTCGGCTGGGCGATTCATCAGGCGATAATAGCAGCATGAACCCTGAACTCAACCCCCGTTTGCGCCTGCTGGCGTCGGTTTCGCTGTTCGCCCTGATCGTCCTGTGCGTGACTTGGGAAACCGTGGTGGCGCCGTTGCGGCCGGGCGGATCCTGGATGCTGTTGAAGGCCTTGCCGCTGGCGTTTCCGCTGCGCGGCATCCTGCGCGGGAACCTTTACACCTATCAGTGGGCGTCGATGCTGTCGCTGCTGTATCTGATGGAAGGCGTGGTGCGAGCCATGTCAGATCCGATGCCGCTTTCCGTGCTGATGGCCTGGGGCGAGATCGTTCTTTCGGCTACCTTTTTCCTTAGCGCCATTTTCTATGTGCGGCCCGCCAAGCGCGCCGCCAGGAGCCAACGCGCATGAATGCACACTCTCTATCAGAACTGCGCGCGGTCAATACGTTTGCCGCGTTGCCCGCTGCCTTCTACACCCGCCTGACGCCGCAAGGCCTGAACAACCCCCGCCTGTTGCACGCCAACGCCGATGCGGCCGCGCTGCTTGGCCTGGACGCGTCCGTCCTGGCCTCGCCCGAGTTTTTGCAGGTTTTTTCCGGTACCGAACCGCTGCCTGGCGGCGACACGCTGGCCGCGGTCTACAGCGGGCACCAGTTCGGCGTGTGGGCCGGCCAGTTGGGAGACGGGCGTGCTCACCTGTTGGGCGAAGTCCAGGGGCCGGACGGTGGCTGGGAACTGCAGTTGAAGGGTGCCGGGATGACGCCGTATTCGCGCATGGGAGACGGCCGCGCCGTGTTGCGCTCGTCCGTGCGCGAATACCTGGCCAGCGAAGCCATGCATGGCCTGGGTATTCCCACGACGCGCGCGCTGGCGCTGGTGGTGTCGGATGACCCGGTCATGCGCGAAACCGTGGAAACCGCCGCCATCGTGACGCGAATGTCGCCCAGCTTCGTTCGATTCGGTTCGTTTGAACACTGGTCATCGCGTCGACAGCCGGAATTGTTGAAGACGTTGGCCGACTATGTCATTGACCGCTTTTATCCGGAATGCCGCGAGGCGCCGGCGGGGCAGTCGCAGGACTCTCCGGGTGACGTGACGCCCTACATCAACCTGCTGCGCGAGGTCACGCACCGTACGGCGCGGTTGATGGCCGACTGGCAAGCGGTGGGCTTTTGTCATGGCGTCATGAACACCGACAACATGTCCATTCTGGGCCTGACGCTGGATTACGGTCCGTACGGCTTCATGGACGGATTCCGCCTGGGGCACGTGTGCAACCATTCCGATTCGGAAGGGCGCTATTCCTGGAATCGCCAGCCGTCGGTGGCGCTGTGGAACCTGTACCGTCTGGGCGGCAGTCTGCATGCGCTGGTGCAAGACGTTGACCGCCTGCGAGCCGTGCTGGACGAGTTCGAGGCGGTCTTCACCCGCGCCTTCCACGACCGCATGGGCGCCAAGCTGGGGCTGGCGGCATGGCGGCCAGCCGATGAGGAACTGCTGGACGACCTGCTCAAACTGATGGACGCCAACCAGGCGGATTTCACTTTGTCATGGCGCCGGCTGGCGGATGCGGTGCAGGGGAAGCGCAATGGGTTCGAAGACCTGTTCATCGACCGTCCGGCGGCTGCCGCCTGGCTCGACAGGCTGCTGGCGCGCCAGGCGCAGGACGGACGGCCCGCGCAGGAAATCGCTGACGGCATGAACCGGGTCAACCCCTTGTATGTATTGCGCAATCACCTGGCCGAAGAGGCAATCAGGGCGGCAAAGACGGGCGATGCAAGCGAAATCGACACCTTGATGACGCTGCTGCGCAATCCCTATGAAGCAAAACCGGGGTATGAACGCTATGCCGGTCTGCCCCCGGATTGGGCTGGAAGTTTGGAAGTCAGCTGCTCGTCTTGATCGGACTTGTCGTCAAACGCTCAAAAACGCATACCGAATTCTTGTGATTTACGCGAAAAAGCGGTGATAGAGAGTGAAATATCACGCTTTTTTTCACTGCAATCATTCGTTTCCTTTGTAAATCTCGTAAGATTGTCGCCTGTTGGACACTCAGGATCGCATACCGCATCCCTGGAGCATTTGTCGACAATTTTCAATATAAAGCACTCTTAATATGCCTGGCGCAGATGGTTTGCTATGTATCGGTCTGCTTGAGGATGACGCCGACTTCCGCGAGGAACTGGCGTTAGGCCTGGGCGGCTATGGTTTTCGAGTAGCGTTTGCTTGTGACAATGCGGCGGCGTTTTATCGCCGGCTGCAGGAGCAGCCGTGCGACATCGTCATTCTGGATGCGCATCTTCCAGGTGAAGACGGCTTTTCCGTCGCCACTCGGCTACGGGCCTTGAGCCCGGTGGGCATTGTCATGCTGACAGGTCGTAGCGCCCTTGAAGACCGGGTGCGCGGCCTGGAAGGCGGCGCGGATGTCTATATGACCAAGCCGGTGGACCTGCTGGAACTCAGTTCTGTGATTCGCAGCCTTGCCCGCCGCATGCGGCTGGCCAAAGCGCCGCGCCCGGCTGACGCCGAATCGCGGGCATCAGCCGACAGCACCTGGTCATTGCAGGATGGCGGCTGGATCCTGGTGGCGCCAGACGGCGCGTCGCTGCACTTGAGTGCGCAAGAACGGACTTTCCTGATGGCCTTGATGGATGCGGCCGGCAATGCCGTCAGCCGCCAGGTATTGGCGGAATTGTTCTTGCCCGAGAGCCCGGGAGGGTTCGAGCTGCGCCGTATCGATGTGCTGGTGAGCCGTCTGCGTGCCAAAGCGCAAACCGCCGGCCTCAAGCTGCCGGTCTTGTCGGTGCGCGGCCAAGGCTACGTGTTCGCGGCCTGATTCGCGCCAGCGTGGCTGGGCGCATTCTCGGGTAACGTGATGACAAAGCGGGTGCCCACGCCGACCTTGCTCTGCAGGGTCAGCGAGCCCCCCTGGTTCTGGCAGATGCGGCGTGCCAGATATAGCCCGATACCCATGCCCTGCGTTTCCCGATGCGCGGAACGCCGGAAATGCGGTTCGAACACACGCGCCTGCTCCTGCTCTTCAATACCCGGGCCCCGGTCGACCACGGCCAGCCATGCCATTTGCGCGTGACCAACGCGGGCCTGGCCTGTTTCTATCCGGACGGGTTCATTGGCCGGCGAATATTTGATTGCGTTGTGAATCAGATTGCGCACCACGACGCTGGTCAGCGGGCGGTCGCAAAACACGGGCAAGGGGGCGTCCGCTTGGATCACCAGCGCGTGTGCGGTGTCGGGTTGCATCGCCGTTGCGACATCGCGGGCCAGTTCAGCCAGGTCGGCGTGTTCGCCTCGCGGTGTCCAGGCCTGTTCGCCCAGACGGTCCTGATTCAGCAATTGATCCATCAGTTCCGTCATGCGCGCCACAGAGCGGTGGATGCGGCCCAGGCGCGTGTCGACGGCTTCACCGCTGTCTGCCAGGATCATGTCCAGGGATTGCGCGGCCGCGCTGATGGTGGATAGCGGCGCCCGCAGCTCATGCGAAATCAAGGCGTTCATTTGGCGTTGTGTGTCCAGCGCACCGGCCAGTTCCGCCACCCGCAGTTCGCCTTGCGCCACGTGTTCGGCATCGGCGTGGTCGTGAACCCCGCGGCGCACGGAGAAGGGCCCATGGCTTTGCCATCTGAGCGCCACGCCCAGCAGCGCGCCGGCTACCAGCAGCAGCCTGGCAAGCTCAATCGGCGCGCCGGTGGTGTCCGCACCGTTGGACAGCCAGGCGTCATGGCCCAGCATCCATGCTGACGCGGCGTAGATGCAGACCATGGCCAAGGCGAGAGGCCGGCCGGCTTTGCGTTGAACGGCTTGCGCTCCAAACCAGGCAGTCAGCGCCACGCTCAGGCAGGCGCACGTTCCGGCGATGACGGCGGGAATCAGGCCGTTTTCGGTTTCGTAGACGAAGATCAGCGCTAATGCGGCCACGCACGCCAGCGCCATGCTGAGCCCGCGGCAGGCGACTGCAACCCTGGCGGCCGGTGGCGATCCCGGCTGTGGCGCCCCCATCAGCAGGGGGGCGGTCAGCGCCAATAGCGCGGCATAAGAGCCGGCCTGCAACGCACCGGGCGGCAGCAGCGTGGGTAATGAACGGAATACGCCTTCCAGCAACATGAAGGCCAAGCCCGCGCCGAAAAGCGATGACCGGGTGCAGACCCAGGCCAGCAGGCATGCCAGGCCGCACGTCATCGCCACGCCCGCCGTCAAGCCCAGCAACATGTCTTCGTAGGGGGAAGTGATGCCATGCGCCAGAACCGCGCCAGGCCAGAAGAACGCGCACGCCAGCATGCCGAGTCGCGACAACAGTGCCTGCGATCCGGCGGTGGCGCCTCGTGCACCGCATTGGTGGAAAAAACAGCGGGTGCGAAGAAACAGTCCTTCCGTCAACTAGGAACCCATTGATGATCCGGCGCGAGTTCGCGCGTAAGGGCGAAGTTTACGACAGCCCCGCGTATCGCGCGGACACCCAGATCTTCCAGGATATCCTGGGTGGCCAGGTCGGGCACGTCTTCGGCATAGACGGCCATGCCCAAGGTTGCCGCGGTGGTCATGACGGTGGCCGCCAGATGCTGGCTGCCGGGGCTGTGAAGCAAACCGGTAATGAAGCTGCCGCACAGTTTCAAATAGGAAACCGGGAATTCGTGCAGCCGTTCCATGGCGCCGAATTGCTGCGACAAACGTGAGAGGCCGACACGTCCGCCGGCCGCGGTGACGATGCTGCAAAGCTGGCGCAAGTCGGCGGCTTGCTCGATCAGTCCGTCGGCGTCCACTTCAATGATCAGGCGCACGGTCAATGCGGGGCGGTCGGCCAGCATGCGTTCAAGCCTCGACATGAATGAGCTTTGCGCCAGCGACGCCAAAGAAACCGGCACTGTCAGCGCCGCCGAATGGGTGAACAGCCAGTCCAGCCCCAAGCGGATGGCCTGTATGTCGCATTCGGCCGACAGGCCCAGGCGAACCGCGGGGGGCATGAAAATCGAAGCCGGAACGGGGTCGCCGCCGGTCGTGTCGTGCAACGTCAGGCTGGCTTCATGGTGCAGCAGTTCGCCTTGCACCGCATGCAGCGGCAGTACCGATAGCGAAAACCGATGCTGCTCCAGGGCGGTGGCCAAGGCGTCGTGCCAACTGTATTCACCGATGCGCGTACTGTCGGCCGCCTGGCTCGCGGGGGTGATCTGATCGTCCTCGGCGCTTTCCGCGCACATGAGGGCGTGGTCCAGCCGCGCCAGCGTATCGCTCATGTTGTCGCCAGGCGCATAAGCGGCCATCGCCAGCGCCCAGCGACACCATCCGTACTTGTCCATGGGCACCCGCAGCGAACGAAGTTCGCGTCGCACCCGTTCGGCCAGCACGCTGGCCTGCGGCGCAGAGGTGCGGGGCATCAAGAGCGCGAAGTCCGAGCCGCTGATCCGGGCAAGTTGCGCCGTGGGTCCGCCAAATTCGGTAATCAGCTTGCGCAAGCGGTCAGACGAGGATCGCAGCCACTGATCCGTGAACGCGCGCGACAGATGGCGGTTGATCTGCGCCAGATCGCGCTGGCGGAACATCAGGACGTGACCGCCCGCTTCCCCGGTTTTATCGGCCAGCGCCGCTCGGAATTGGTCAATGAAATACTTGCGGTTGGACAGGCGGGTGATCGGATCCCGATAGATTTCGCTTTGCAGCGATTCGATCTTGGCATTCTGTTCTTCCACGGTGGCGGCCACCCGGCGCTGCGCGTCAACCAGGGCCTGGTCCACACCCGCTAGTTCGCACGATCCGCTTGGCGGGGCATTGTGACCGGGTGCCAAGGCGCGGACACGTTCGCAGATGTCGCGCGATGTCCTCGCCTCGATCCATCGCACCAGGTTGATGGCGAAGAGCGCCCAAAAGACCCCCGCCGCCAACACCAGCCCCAGGACCCGGACGCCACCTTGCCACAGCGTGTCGCGCGCCAGCCGGGTATCCGCTTGCACCGTTACCGTGCCGCGCGCGCCGCCGTCCAATGACACATAGGGACGCGATATCGGCGGGGCTTGAACCATCAGCCAGGCATTGCGCCAATCGCCGTTGCGGGCGTCGGCCTGCGGGCTGTTTCGCTCAATGACCGAGGTATCGCCCTGGTTGGTGATGCGTACCTGCGTATACAGCCCTTGTTCGAACAATTCATCAGCCAACGCCGCCCGTTCTTCGTGGCTGGAAGAGGCATGCGCCAATGCCCACGCCAGTGCGCTGGCCCCGCCTTCGCTCTGCTGGGCAAGTTGGGCGTTCAGATAGCGATGGGCGGCCAGCATCCCCAGCGCCTGGGCGCCAAGCAGGATGAAGCCGACCAGGAGGGCAGTGCAAAAAAGTAATCGGCGTAATGTCGACATGTGGTTGAGTTCCCTTTGCGGGCAGCAAGCGCGCGTGTCGAAGACTGCATGGCCGCCGGTTAAAGGGCGTCGGGCAAAGAAGGGGCCCGACGTAAAGAAGCCTGGATAAGAAACGTGACACACGTTACTAATACCGCAGTGGCACCGCTTACACTGTAATTCGGCATGTCACATAACGTACAGAATATTACGAAATTCGGCGCAACGTCAGACGAGCTATGCAATTATTTCTATTGTGATGATCACGAGCTTGAGAACTATTGAGACAGGGCGTATTAATTTTTAGGGCTTCGCTGTCGTAGTAAGGGCAGGGCATGGGTCCGTGGACCGGCCGGCACGCTGCTACCAAGGACCGACATGACCACCCATAAGCGAGTAAAGAGCCTTCAGATTTCAAGGAAAAGAGGCGCGTTGCCTCCGAAGTGTGGCGTTTTTTTGCGAAAATAATGCATAATTCAAAAAATGTTACAGCCTTTGGGTTCTTTCCTGGACCGCAACGCCAAGGGTATCTAGATAGGGGGCTCCGTGCGTGAGAGTTACCTGCTCGCACTGTGCCTGACGCTCGCGGGCGCATTGGCAGCGATAAGTTGGTTTTTCGTGCGCCGGGATCGTGCGCTGCGTCACCGGTTGACGCGCGACGAGTTGACCGGCGTCTTGAGCCAGCAGGAGTTGCATCGGCGCGTCCGCGCCTGGCTGGTGCAAAAAGACGGGCCGGCGCGCCGAGGCGCGTTTTTTCTTGTCAGTTTCGAGCAATACGCCGAGATCAGTGCCATGCTGCGCGCGGGCGAAGACCAGACGCTATTGGTGCTTGTCGCCAACCGTCTGAGCCTGATCACGCGCACGCTCGGTGGCCTGGTTGCCCGCAGCGGCACCGACACCTTTACCGTCTGCGTGCCGGAAGTGGATGAGGTAGGCGCGGCCCAGGTGTCCACAAAACTGCTGGAAGACCTTAGCGAACCTTATGAATTAGGGGGGCGTCCCCTCATCGCGGTATTCAGGGTGGGGGCGGCCTTGTACCCGGAACATGGGCGCACGGTCGAAGAACTGCAACGCTGTGTGCAGGTAGCGCTGGTTCCCCTGAAAGAGCGCGGTGGACCGGGATGGAACTTGTTTGATTTTCGGCTTCTGGCACGGCATCGGGACGAACAAGGTCTGGAAAACGACCTGCGGCTGGCCTTGACCACGCCAGCCATGGAGCAGTTCGAACTCTTTTACCAGCCGGTCTGCGATAGCGGCTCGGGCATGGTGCAGGGGTGCGAAGCGTTGTTGCGATGGCATCACCCGACGCTGGGCAGTGTGTCGCCGGCGGTCACCATCGAACTGGCCGAGCGCAGCGGGCTGATCGTGCCGCTGGGCGCCTGGATTCTGGAACGCGCGTGTTCGCAGGCCGCATTGTGGCCGCCAGCCTGGCGTGTGCATGTGAACCTGTCCGTCAAGCAAATGAATGAAGACGGGCTGGTGCAATTGGTGTCCGACGTATTGGCCACCACGCAACTGTCGCCGCGCAAACTGGTGCTGGAAATCACGGAATCGATCTTCATCCTGCACTACGAAAGGCAGGTGAAGATGCTGAACATGCTGCGCGCCCAGGGTATCGGCATTGCGCTGGACGATTTCGGTTGCGGCTATTCCAGCCTGAATCATTTGCGCCATTTGCCCATCGATTGGGTCAAGATCGATCGCAGCTTCATTTCCGCGCTGGAGTCCGACGCAGGCAGCCGCGAGGTTGTCTCGGCGCTGTTCGGGCTATGCCAGGCGATGCGGCTGCCCGTGGTGGCAGAGGGCGTCGAAACCGAAGGCCAGCGCGAAATCCTGAAGTCGCTGGGCTGCCGTGTGATGCAAGGCTTTCTGCTCGGCCGGCCCGCGCCAGCCTCTGAAATCCAGGCTTTGGCCTTGGCGGTGTCATAATCGGGGTTGCTTGCAAACCCGACCTGTTGACTCCCTATGCCCGGCAATACCCTAGGTACTCTTTTTACCGTCACGAATTTCGGCGAATCCCACGGGCCGGCTATCGGTTGCGTGGTGGATGGCTGTCCTCCGGGGCTGAGCCTGGACGCGTCCGATATCCAGTTGGAACTGGATCGCCGCCGCCCTGGCACCTCACGCCACGTCACGCAGCGCCAGGAGGCCGATCAGGTCGAGATCCTCTCGGGCGTCTATGAAGGTGTCACCACCGGCACGCCGATTGGCCTGCTGATCCGCAACACCGATGCCCGCAGCAAAGACTATTCGAACATCGCCGACACGTTTCGGCCCGGCCACGCCGATTACGCCTACTGGCGCAAGTTCGGCGTGCGCGACCCGCGCGGCGGCGGCCGCTCATCGGCGCGCCTGACGGCGCCCACAGTGGCGGCGGGCGCTATCGCCAAAAAGTGGCTGGCCGAACAATACGGCGTCAAGGTGCGCGGCTACATGAGCCAGTTGGGCCCGGTCGCGATCCCGTTCCTGTCCTGGGACGAGGTGCCCAACAATCCCTTCTACGCACCCAATGCCGAAGTCGTGCCGGAACTGGAAGCCTATATGGACCAGTTGCGCCGCGATGGCGATTCCGTCGGCGCGCGTATCGAAGTCGTGGCCGAGAACCTGCCTGCCGGCTGGGGCGAACCCATCTATGACCGCCTGGACGCCGACATCGCGCACGTGATGATGGGCCTGAACGCCGTCAAGGGCGTGTCCATTGGCGCGGGCTTTGACTGCATTGCGCAGCGCGGCTCCGAGCACGGTGACGAAATCACGCCTGATGGCTTTTTGACCAACCACGCCGGCGGCGTGTTGGGCGGCATTTCAACAGGCCAGCCCATTACCGTGTCGCTGGCCATCAAGCCCACGTCCAGCATCCGTGTCGAACGCCGCTCGGTGAATCGCGCGAACGAGGCCGTCATGGTCCAAACGCTGGGCCGTCACGACCCTTGCGTCGGCATTCGCGCAACGCCCATCGCGGAAGCCATGCTGGCGCTGGTGCTGATCGACCACGCGCTGCGCCATCGCGGGCAGTGCGGCGATCCCCTCTGATCTTCCGGCATTCTCGCCATCGTTTCCAGGAGGCCGTCATGAATCGTAAACGTCATCTGTTGCGCGGCGCGGGCGCCGCGCTTGCCCTGGCCGTGTTGGCGGGCTGCACCGGCATGAACACCACGCAGTCCGGCGCCATCGGCGTCAACCGTACGCAATACATGTCCAGCCTGGTGCCGTCCCAAGCGCTGGAGCAGGAAGCCAGCCAGCAATACGCCGACATCCTCAAACAGGCGCAAGCCAAGGGCTTGCTGGATCGCGACGCGCAGCAACTGTCGCGCGTGCGCACCATTTCCCAGCGGCTTGTTGCCCAGGCGGGCATTTTTCGCCCCGATGCGGCGGGCTGGAAATGGGAAGTCCACGTCTTGTCCAGCGATGAGGTCAACGCCTGGTGCATGCCCGGGGGCAAGATCGCCGTCTATACCGGCCTGATCTCCAAGATCAAGCCGACCGACGATGAGCTTGCCGCGGTGATCGGCCACGAAATTGCCCACGCGCTGCGCGAGCATGCGCGCGAGCGCGTCTCGCAGCAGATGGCAACGAACCTGGGCTTGTCGGTGCTGTCCATCGCCACGGGTTCCAGCGCCGCTTCCGACCTGGGCGGCCAATTGACCGATGTGATGTTCTCGTTGCCCAACAGCCGCACGCATGAAACGGAAGCGGATCGCATGGGCGTCGAACTCGCGGCACGGGCAGGGTACGACCCGCGCGCCGCCGTGACCTTATGGCAAAAGATGGGAGCGGCCAGTAGTGGCAATGCGCCGCCGGAAATCTTGTCGACGCACCCTTCGGCGGAGTCTCGCATCACTGATCTGCAAGCCGCCGCCCAGCAGGTATTGCCGCTGTATCAGCAGGCGAAGAAATAGAGTCGTCATCGCGCGGCAGCCACGCAAGAAAATAAGCCGCCCGGGGTCAAACCCGGGCGGCTTATTCGTTGATGCGTCGTTGATGCGCGGCGCGGTTACGCCGGGTTTGCCACGCGCTTCACGCCAGGACCACGCATGACCTCGATGCCCAAACCAGCCAGGATGCGCTGCGTTTCAGCGTCCGGCACGTCTTCGGCGTAAACATCGATGTTCAAGGCGCGAGCGGTTTCCAGCACCGAGGCCGTCAACTGCTGGCTGCCCGGGCTTTGCGACATTCCTCCCACAAACCCGCCGCCCAGTTTTACGTAGGATAGCGGCAGCGTGTGCAACTGAGCCACCGCGCCGAATTGCTGCGCCAGCCGGCGCACGCCAATATGCGCGCCAAAGTCCGAGACAACGCGGGCCAACGTGGCGATCTGCTCATGGCATTCCACCAGGCCATGCGCATCAATCTCCAGATACAGGCGATGAGCCAAAGGACGGTGTTCTGTCAGCATCAGGGCCAATTGGCGGAAAAACTTCTGGCCACGCAAGGACGGCAGGGCGACGCGCACTGCCAGTTCACCGTCATGGGCGGCAAGCCAAGCCAGGCCCAGGCGCACCGATTCCAGATCGCAATCCGCCACCAGGTCCAGGCGCACGGCGGGTGGAATGAACAGCGTGGCGGGAATGGCGACCTGGTCAGCGGACGTGCGCAGCATCAGCATTGCCTCGGTGCGCAGGGCGGTGCCGTCGGCCGCCAGCAGGTGTTCCGTGGCCAGTTCAAAATGCTTTTCCTCCAGCGCGGACAGAATGGCGTCCTTCCAGGCCCGCTCTCCCGACTCCGACGGCGATTGCATATCCGTCGCGCCCGCAATCACGACCTGATCGTTGTTGGCGCTTTCCGCGCGCATCAGGCCGAAGTCCAGCCGCGCCAACACCGGGCCGGCCTGGTTGCCCCGGCCGTAATCCGTCATGGCCAAGGCCCAGCGGCAAAGATGGCCTTCCCCCACGGGAATGCGCGTGGCATGCAGGTCGGCCCGTAGCTGCTCGGCCACCATCATGGCCTGCGGCGCGGCGCAGCCTGGCAGCAACAACGCAAAATCCGAACCGTTCAGACGGGCCAGCAAGGGCGACGCCACGTTCAGCGCCTTCAACGCGCCCTGAATTCGTTCGCACGCGGCACGCAGCCATTGGTCGATGAATTCGCGCGGCATGTGGCGGTTCAGGTCGGCCAGATCGCGTTGGCGGAACACCAGCACGTGTCCACCCGCCACGGTGGGCGCTTCAAGCGCGCGCCGGAATTCGTTCACGAAATACTTGCGGTTCGGCAAGCGGGTGACCGGATCCTGGTTCAGTTCCAGCTCCAGCGATTCGATCTTGGCGTTCTGTTCTTCCACGCTGGCGTACACGCGCTCGCGGGTCTGGTTCAACGCCTGCACCACGCCGGATAACTCGGGCACACGTGCCTCGACCTGCTCGGGCGGGGTGTCTTGGCCGATGCTGCGGACATGGTCGCTGATTTCGCGCAGCAGACGGTTCTTGATCCACCCCACCAGCACAAAGGCAAACACCGCCCACAACACGCCGGCGCCGACCACCAGCGCAATCATCTTCACGCTGCTGCGCCACAAGGCTTCCCAGGCGTACGAATCATTGGCGATCAGGGTGACTTCACCCAACTGGCGCCAGCCGTCGCTGACCGCGTGGCTGGCCGGTTGAGTGTCCAGCGGCGCCAGCTTCTGAAACCAGGCGGGAACCGCATTCGGCGTGGCGATGGACTTGCGTTCGATCAGCACCTTGCCTTCGGGGTCCGCCAAGCGCACCAGCGAGAAATGCCCCCCGTCGTACAGCGCCGAGATCAGCAATTCCTGCAGCACCGGATCATTATTGGCGGGTTGCGACAACGACAAGGCCAGCGACACCGCCGCATCGGTGCTTTGCACCTGCAACTGGCCAGACAGGTATTCGCGCGCCGAATTGATGCTGAGCGCCAAGGTGCCCAGCAGGATGACGCCGATCGCGAGGGTCACGCTAAGCAGTAACTGTCGAAGTATGGACATAGTCTTGTTTCCGGCCATCAGGGGCGTATGCCGTCCCGTTCCATGCGTTGAAGTAGATCACGCCAGCGGCTGAGTCGGTCAACCGGCGCGGCCGGCTTGCCGTCAACGTAGACACCGTCGGCGTTGAAACTGAATACCGGCGTCAGGTCGCGACGTTGCGTGGCCGGCAAGATGGTTGAAATCAGGCTGTCCAGCACCAGCGGGACGGCGTTTGGCGTGTCGTAGTAGCCCAGCACCATGTGGGCGACCTGGCTGCTGCTGGCCGGCCCGCCCACGCGCGCGCGGACGTAGATGAAACGCAGCTTGTTGGCGGGCACGCCCATCGCCAGCAGGGTGAAGTACTTGCCGATGACGTAGTCTTCACAGTCGCCGGCGCCTCGGCCCAGCGATTCAAGCGGCGTGGCCCAGTAGTCGGCCTGCTTCCAGAGGGTGATGTCTTCGGCGGACAGCAGCGCCTGGTTCCAGAAATCGTTGGCGGCCGTCAGCTTGTCCCGCTCTTGTGACGGGGGCGGGCTGCGCATCAACTGCAGCCAGTTGCCAACAGACTTCGCGCCCTTCGCGCCATAGCGGCTGGCGGCCAGGCTTTGCAGCCGTTCCGAGCTGAGCTCCAGCGCGAAACTTCCGCCCCAGACGCAAGCCAGGCACAGCAACACCAGCCGGCACAGGTTCACAAAGCCGCGGTAACGGTGAGTCGAAGACATGAAACGGATTTTCACATTTTTCCGGCTCATGAAAGACGTGTCAGCAAAAAATATGGCGGCACCAAGGGGAGGGCGGTTGCCCGCCGTCCCCTTGGTGCTTGACGCTTAGCTGTGATCGACGTTCAGCTTTCCCTTCTGCAGCAGGTCATTGATGATGGCCTGGTTGCTCATCGTGCCGTTACCCGTCAGGTCCACGTTTTCCAGCACGATCTTCTGGTCGACGCCATGGGCGATATCGCCCTTGGTGTTGATGTCGATGACCGTGTTGTTGCCGTCCTTGTGGATGTTCAGGTACTGCGTCAGCGTGCCGTCCTTTTCACCGATCAGCAGATCCTTCAGGTCCAGCACGTCGCCGCCATTGGCGACGGTGTCAGCCGAGAAGTCCTTGATGGTGTCGACAGTCGGGGCGCCGACCGTACCCTGGTCGTTCAACTCCCACTTGAAGGTGTCGCTGCCCAAACCGCCATACAGCGTGTCGTTGCCCTTGCCACCAATCAGCGTGTCGTTGCCCGCGCCGCCATCCAGCGTGTCGTTGCCGGCACCGCCATGCAGGGTGTCGTTGCCCGCGCCGCCATACAGGATGTCATTGCCGTCATCGCCGTACAGGGTGTCGTTGCCGCCCTGGCCGTAGATGATGTCGTCGCCCGTGCCGCCGTGGACGGTGTCGTTGCCGCCGCGCGGGTCATCCGCAATGTTGAACTGCGCGTGGTTCGCCTTCAGGTAGTCATAGACCTCCGCGGTGGTTGCCGCATGGCCATTCTGGTAAGCCAGGAAGTCCTGCAGCGCCTTCAGGCCTTGGCCATCGTGCGAACCGGCGGCGACGTTGCCCCAAGCGAGGTGATCGGTGTTGATCGTGTCGCCAAAGATGATGTCGTTGCCGGCGCCGCCGTTGATGACGTCGTTGCCCACCACGGCCGGGTCGGTGCTGGAGCTGCCGCCTTGCAGGGCAGCGGCCAGGTCTTCACCCTTCATCACGATGTCCACATCGCCGCCGGGGGCCGCGATGACGTTGTTGGCGTCGTAGTTCGTGCGCTTGATGTCGTCGATGTACACCGTGGCATTGCCGCCGCCCGAGGTGTTGTCAGCCACATCGAACACGAAGCGGTAGGTGCCACCCGCATAGGTATTGGTCGTGATGGTTTTCCAATCCGATTGCGCGCTGGTCAGGCTGCCCTTGTCAACGGTCATCCAGGTGCCGTCAGATTTTCGAATCTGCAACGCCCACGAGAACACGTCGCCGTTGCTGAAGTTGGCCGTTTCGACCTCGAAGCTCATCTTGCCGAAGCCGGTGTAGTTGAACGTCGGGGTGATGGCGTTGGTGCTGCTGCCGCCATTCGTGTCGACCATGCGCCAGTAGTCATTGCTGAACCAGCCGGTATTGTTGACCCTGCCCGCCGAGCTGCCGTTGCCAGTGCCCGTGATGGTCCATCCGCTGGTGTCGCTCCACCCGCTACCCGATTCAAAATCGGCCAGCGTCGTCGTGGAAGAACCGCTACCGAAGCTGGCGTAGGTCATCACCGAGCCGCCCGAGCTGCCCGTGTTGTCGAACAGGCGCAGGTAGTCTTCGTTGACGCCGTTGCCGACGCCGATGCCGTGCACGGTGCTGACATTGGACAGCGGTGCGAAGGCGTCGACGGATTCCTGCACCGTCGTCTGATCCGTGGTGCTGCCGTCGCCACCAGTCTTGCCGTTGTCCTTGATGTAGTAAGTGGGATCACCGTCGGTCAGGAAGAACGTGACGTTCTCGTAACCGGCAGCCGCCGACTTGCCAGCGGAGGTTTGGGCGTTGAACCACGCCACGGCGCTGTTGAACGCCGCTTCGTAGTTGGTGCCGCCTGACGCCGACAAGTCATCGATGGCGTCCAGCAGCGTCTTCACGTTCGACGCCGTCAGGTTCTGCAGCGTGACAGGCGTGTCCGCCGTCTTCTCAAAGCCGATCAGCGTGACGTTGACGATGCCGTCGTGACCAACCAATTGGTTGGCAAGGTTCGTCAACGCTTCCTTGACCAAGGAAATGCGCGACTGACCCGAACCGTTGGTCGATCCGTCCAGCTTGTACGCCATGCTGCCCGACGTATCCACGACCAGGGCAATGTTGTAGTTCTTGCCCGGCTCCACGGTCACAACCGTGCCGCCCTTGTCGCCCAGGATGATGTCATCACCCGAACCGCCATTGAGCGGCGGCGTCGTGCCCGTGCCGCTGCCGACGTTCTCGCCCGTCACCATGTTGTTCGTGTTCAAGGCGAAGTTGTACGTGCCCGACGTGTTCTGGCCACCGTGCTCCGTACCCCCAGCATCGCGCACCTGGAACCCGATCGAGGTATCCAGACCATGGGCCGACGGCGTGAAGACCAGCTTGCCCGCGGCGATGTCCGCTGCCGAGACGGCGGTGTTCAGCCCCACGGGGTTGCCGTTGAGCGTCAGGGTGCCGTCGGTCGGCAGGCGCGAGATGATCACGCTTTGCAGGGCGTTGCCTTCGGCGCCGTCGCTGAAGTTGAACTCGGACAGCGTGAAGACGTGGCTGTCGCCGATCTCCACATTGGCGGAGTTGTCCGCGGCGACCGGGGCGTCGTTGGTGCCCACGATCGACACCGAGATCGGCTGCACCGTCGTGCCGTCGCCGGCCACTACATTGAACGATTCCGACAACAAGGCGCCCGCGGGCAGGTTCTGCACCACCGCCAGGCTGTTGTTGAGCGTGTACGTCCAGTTGCCGTTGGCGTCGATCGAGAACGTGCCGTACTTGCCGACCACGTTGGTCTGCGCAATGACGCCGCTCTGGCCCACGTCCGCGTCCACCACGTTCAGCTTGCCGGTCGAGGTCAGCTTGTAGTCTTCCGTCACCGTGCCCGAAGTCTGGCCCGTGATGGCCGGGACGTCGTTCGTGCCGGTGATGGTGACGGTAACCGGCATCTGTGCCGTGCCGCCATGCCCGTCGTTGACGGTCACGGTGATGGTGTCAGTAACCTGTTGGCCTTCCTTCAAGCCCTGGACATTGGCGCTGCCGTTGTTCAGCGTGTAGGTCCATTTGCCGCTCGCGTCCACCGCAAAGGTGCCGTAGGCGCCCGCGCCGTTGTTGCTGACGGACCAGGTGTGTGTGTCGGTCGTGTCGACGTCGGTCTTGGTCAGTTGGCCGCTGGCGCTTTGCGTACCGTCTTCCTTCACGGCGCCTGTGGAGGTGCCAGCGATGGTCGGGGCGTCGTTGGTGCCATTGATGGTGACAACGATCTCGGCTTCCGTGCCGTCAACGGTGGTAACCGTGAACTTCTCGGTGAGGGTCTCGCCGACTGCCAGGGCTTGGACCTTGGGATCGTCGTTGTTCAGGTGATAAACCCAGTTTCCGGCCGCGTCGATCGAGAACTTACCGTGGTCACCCGTCTTGTCGGTGATGGCGTTAAACGATGCCTCACCCGCATCCGGATCGGTCACGTCCAGCTTGCCGCCGGTCGTGTAGACGGAGTCTTCCTTGACTGAACCGGCGTCGTCGCCGGGCTTGGAGGGGGTGACGACAGCGCCGTCGTCAGCGCCGTTGATGGTGACGGTGACGGTCTTGGTGTCGAACCCGCCGTTGCCGTCGCTGACCTGAACCGTATAGGTCTCGGTCTTGACGTCGCCATCCTTCAAGGCTTGGGCAGCATCGTTGTCCAGCGTGTAGGTCCACTTGCCGTTGGCGTCAACGGCGAAGGAGCCATACGTACCCGTTGCCGAACCCAGAACCGAGTAGGAGTGGATGTCGGAGGTGTCAACGTCAGCAACGTTCAACTGACCATTGGCCGTCTTGACGCCATCTTCCGTGACGGTACCGGTCAATTCGCCGGACAGGACGGGCTTGTCGTTCGTACCATTGATGGTCACGACGATTTCGGCTTCCGTGCCGTCCACGGTCGTAACCGTGAACTTCTCGGTCAGCGTCTCGCCGACGGCCAAGGCTTGCACCTTGGGATCGTCATTGTTCAGCTTGTAGGTCCAGTTGCCATCGGCATCGATGGAGAACGTGCCGTGGTCGCTGGTCTTGTTCGTGATCGGGTCGAACGCGGCTTCGCCTGCATCCGGATCAGTCACGTCGAGCTTGCCGCCGGTCGTGTAGACGGTGTCTTCCTTGACCGAGCCGGCATCGTCGCCCGGATTAGCCGGAGTGACCGTCGCACCGTCGTCAGCACCGTTGATGGTGACGGTGATCGTCTTGGTATCGAAACCGCCGTTGCCGTCAGCGACTTGAACCGTGTAGGTCTCGGTCTTGACGTCGCCATCCTTCAGCGCCTGGGCAGCATCGTTGTCCAGCGTGTAGGTCCACTTGCCGTTGGTGTCAACGGCGAAGGAACCATACGTACCGGTGGCCGAACCCAGAACCGAGTAGGAGTGGGTGTCGCTCGTGTCGACATCCGACACCGAGAGTTGGCCGTTGGCCGTCTTGACGCCGTCTTCCGTGACGGTGCCGGTCAGTTCGCCGGACAGTTTGGGCTCGTCGTTGGTACCGTCAATGGTGACGACGATCTCGGCGGTCGTGCCGTCAACGGTCGTGACGGTGAACTTCTCCGTCAAGGTCTCGCCGACGGCCAGTGCTTGCACCTTGGGATCGTCATTGTTCAGCTTGTAGGTCCAGTTGCCATCGGCGTCGATGGAGAACGTGCCGTGGTCGCTGGTCTTGTTCGTGATCGGATCGAACGATGCCTCATTCGCATCCGGATCAGTCACGTCGAGCTTGCCGCCGGTCGTGTAGACGGAGTCTTCCTTGACCGAGCCGGTGTCGTCGTCCGGCTTGGATGGGGTCACGACAGCGCCGTCGTCGGCGCCGTTGATGGTGACGGTGACGGTCTTGGTGTCGAACCCGCCGTTGCCGTCAGCGACTTGAACCGTGTAGGTCTCGGTCTTGACGTCGCCATCCTTCAGCGCCTGGGCGGCGTCGTTGTCCAGCGTGTAGGTCCACTTGCCGTTGGTGTCAACGGAGAAGGAACCATACGTACCAGTGGCCGAACCCAGAACCGAGTAGGAGTGGGTGTCGCTACTATCGACATCCGAGACCGAGAGTTGGCCGTTGGCGGTCTTGACGCCATCTTCCGTGACGGTACCGGTCAATTCGCCGGACAGTTTGGGCTCGTCGTTCGTACCGTCAATGGTGACGACGATCTCGGCGGTCGTGCCGTCAACGGTCGTGACGGTGAACGTCTCGGTCAGCGTCTCGCCGACCGCCAGGGCCTGAACCTTGGGGTCGTCGTTGTTCAGCTTGTACGTCCAGTTGCCATCGGCATCGATGGAGAACGTGCCGTGGTCGCTGGTCTTGTTCGTGATCGGGTCGAACGATGCCTCATTCGCATCCGGATCAGTCACGTCCAGCTTGCCACCAGTCGTGTAAGTCGTGTCTTCCTTGACCAAACCAGCGTCGTCGCCCGGCTTGGACGGGGTGACGACAGCACCGTCGTCGGCACCGTTGATCGTGACGGTGACGGTCTTGGTGTCGAACCCGCCGTTGCCGTCAGCGACTTGAACCGTGTAGGTCTCGGTCTTGACGTCGCCATCCTTCAGCGCCTGGGCGGCATCGTTGTCCAGCGTGTAGGTCCACTTGCCGTTGGTGTCAACGGAGAACGAGCCGTAGGTGCCGGTGGCCGAACCCAGAACCGAGTAGGAGTGGGTGTCGGAGGTGTCAACGTCAGCAACGTTCAACTGACCGTTGGCCGTCTTGACGCCGTCTTCCGTGACGGTGCCGGTCAGTTCGCCGGACAGTGTGGGCTCGTCGTTCGTACCGTCAATGGTGACCACGATCTCGGCGGTCGTGCCGTCAACGGTCGTAACGGTGAACTTCTCCGTCAAGGTCTCGCCGACCGCCAGGGCCTGAACCTTGGGATCGTCGTTGTTCAGCTTGTAGGTCCAGTTGCCATCGGCATCGATGGAGAACGTGCCGTGGTCGCTGGTTTTGTTCGTGATCGGGTCGAACGCGGCTTGGCCGGCGTCGGGATCACTCACGTCGAGCTTGCCGCCGGTCGTGTAGACGGAGTCTTCCTTGACCAAACCAGCGTCGTCGCCCGGCTTGGACGGGGTCACGACAGCGCCGTCATCGGCACCGTTGATGGTGACGGTGACCGTCTTGGTGTCGAATCCGCCGTTGCCGTCAGCGACTTGAACCGTGTAGGTCTCGGTCTTGACGTCGCCATCCTTCAGGGCCTGGGCGGCGTCGTTGTCCAGCGTGTAGGTCCACTTGCCGTTGGCGTCAACAGCGAACGAGCCGTAGGTGCCGGTCGTAGCGCCGACCACGGAGTAGGTGTGGGTGTCGGAGGCATCGACATCCGAGACAGAGAGTTGGCCGTTGGCGGTCTTGATGCCGTCTTCCGTGACGGTGCCGGTCAGTTCGCCGGACAGGACGGGCTCGTCGTTCGTACCGTCAATGGTGACGACGATCTCGGCGGTCGTGCCGTCAACGGTCGTAACCGTGAACGTCTCGGTCAGCGTCTCGCCGACCGCCAGGGCTTGCACCTTGGGATCGTCGTTGTTCAGCTTGTAGGTCCAGTTGCCATCGGCATCGATGGAGAACGTGCCGTGGTCGCTGGTTTTGTTCGTGATCGGATCGAACGCGGCTTGGCCGGCATCCGGATCGGTCACGTCGAGCTTGCCGCCGGTCGTGTAGACGGAGTCTTCCTTGACCAAACCAGCGTCGTCGCCCGGTTTGGACGGGGTGACAACAGCGCCGTCGTCGGCACCGTTGATCGTGACGGTGACGGTCTTGGTGTCGAACCCGCCGTTGCCGTCAGCGACTTGAACCGTGTAGGTCTCGGTCTTGACGTCGCCATCCTTCAGGGCCTGGGCGGCGTCGTTGTCCAGCGTGTAGGTCCACTTGCCGTTGGCGTCAACAGCGAACGAGCCGTAGGTGCCGGTCGTAGCGCCGACCACGGAGTAGGTGTGGGTGTCGGAGGCATCGACATCCGAGACAGAGAGTTGGCCGTTGGCGGTCTTGATGCCGTCTTCCGTGACGGTGCCGGTCAGTTCGCCGGACAGGACGGGCTCGTCGTTCGTACCGTCAATGGTGACGACGATCTCGGCGGTCGTGCCGTCAACGGTCGTAACCGTGAACGTCTCGGTCAGCGTCTCGCCGACCGCCAGGGCTTGCACCTTGGGATCGTCGTTGTTCAGCTTGTAGGTCCAGTTGCCATCGGCATCGATGGAGAACGTGCCGTGGTCGCTGGTTTTGTTCGTGATCGGGTCGAACGCGGCTTGGCCGGCGTCGGGATCACTCACGTCGAGCTTGCCGCCGGTCGTGTAGACGGAGTCTTCCTTGACCAAACCAGCGTCGTCGCCCGGCTTGGAGGGGGTCACGACGGCGCCGTCGTCAGCGCCGTTGATGGTGACCGTGACGGTCTTGGTGTCGAACCCGCCGTTGCCGTCGCTGACTTGAACCGTGTAGGTCTCGGTCTTGACGTCGCCATCCTTCAGGGCCTGGGCGGCGTCGTTGTCCAGCGTGTAGGTCCACTTGCCGTTGGCGTCAACGGAGAACGAGCCGTAGGTGCCGGTGGCCGAACCCAAAACCGAGTAGGAGTGGGTGTCGGAGGTGTCAACGTCAGCAACGTTCAACTGACCGTTGGCCGTCTTGACGCCATCTTCCGTGACCGTGCCGGTCAATTCGCCGGACAGTTTGGGCTCGTCGTTCGTACCGTCAATGGTGACGACGATCTCGGCGGTCGTGCCGTCCACCGTCGTAACCGTGAACGTCTCGGTCAGCGTCTCGCCGACCGCCAGGGCTTGCACCTTGGGATCGTCGTTGTTCAGCTTGTAGGTCCAGTTGCCATCGGCGTCGATGGAGAACGTGCCGTGGTCGCTGGTCTTGTTCGTGATCGGGTCGAACGCGGCTTGGCCAGCGTCGGGATCAGTCACGTCCAGCTTGCCTCCGGTCGTGTAGACGGAGTCTTCCTTGACCGAGCCGGCATCGTCGCCCGGATTAGCCGGAGTGACCGTGGCGCCGTCGTCAGCGCCGTTGATGGTCACCGTGACGGTCTTGGTGTCGAACCCGCCGTTGCCGTCGCTGACTTGAACCGTATAGGTCTCGGTCTTTACATCGCCGTCCTTCAAGGCCTGGGCAGCGTCGTTGTCCAGCGTGTACGTCCACTTGCCGTTGGCGTCAACAGCGAACGAGCCGTAGGTGCCCGTTGCAGCGCCGACCACGGAGTAGGTGTGGGTGTCGCTCGTGTCGACGTCAGCAACGTTCAACTGACCGTTGGCCGTCTTCACGCCGTCTTCCGTGACGGTGCCAGTCAATTCACCGGACAGTTTGGGCTCGTCGTTCGTACCGTCAATGGTGACCACGATCTCGGCGGTCGTGCCGTCAACGGTCGTGACGGTGAACGTCTCGGTCAGCGTCTCGCCGACCGCCAGGGCCTGAACCTTGGGATCGTCGTTGTTCAGCTTGTACGTCCAGTTGCCATCGGCATCGATGGAGAACGTGCCGTGGTCGCTGGTCTTGTTCGTGATCGGGTCAAACGCGGCTTGGCCGGCGTCGGGATCAGTCACGTCCAGCTTGCCTCCGGTCGTGTAGACGGAGTCTTCCTTGACCGAGCCGGCATCGTCGCCCGGATTAGCCGGAGTGACCGTGGCGCCGTCGTCAGCGCCGTTGATGGTCACCGTGACGGTCTTTGTGTCGAACCCGCCGTTGCCGTCGCTGACCTGAACCGTATAGGTCTCGGTCTTGACGTCGCCATCCTTCAGCGCCTGGGCAGCGTCGTTGTCCAGCGTGTAGGTCCACTTGCCGTTGGCGTCAACGGCGAAGGAGCCATACGTACCCGTTGCCGAACCCAGAACCGAGTAGGTGTGGGTGTCGGAGGTGTCAACGTCAGCAACGTTCAACTGACCATTGGCCGTCTTGACGCCATCTTCCGTGACGGTACCGGTCAATTCGCCGGACAGTGTGGGCTCGTCGTTCGTACCGTCAATGGTGACCACGATCTCGGCGGTCGTGCCGTCAACGGTCGTGACGGTGAACTTCTCCGTCAAGGTCTCGCCGACGGCCAGGGCCTGAACCTTGGGATCGTCGTTGTTCAGCTTGTAGGTCCAGTTGCCATCGGCATCGATGGAGAACGTGCCGTGGTCGCTGGTTTTGTTCGTGATCGGGTCGAACGCGGCTTGGCCGGCGTCGGGATCAGTCACGTCGAGCTTGCCGCCGGTCGTGTCGGTGGTGTCTTCCTTGACCAAACCAGCATCGTCGCCCGGCTTGGACGGGGTCACGACAGCGCCGTCATCGGCACCGTTGATGGTGACGGTGACCGTCTTGGTGTCGAATCCGCCGTTGCCGTCGCTGACTTGAACCGTATAGGTCTCGGTCTTTACATCGCCGTCCTTCAGGGCCTGGGCGGCGTCGTTGTCCAGCGTGTAGGTCCACTTGCCGTTGGTGTCAACGGCGAAGGAACCATACGTACCGGTGGCCGAACCCAGAACCGAGTAGGAGTGGGTGTCGGAGGTGTCAACGTCAGCAACGTTCAACTGACCGTTGGCCGTCTTGACGCCATCTTCCGTGACGGTGCCGGTCAATTCGCCGGACAGGACGGGCTCGTCGTTCGTTCCGTCAATGGTGACCACGATCTCGGCGGTCGTGCCGTCAACGGTCGTGACGGTGAACTTCTCGGTCAGCGTCTCGCCGACCGCCAGGGCCTGAACCTTGGGGTCGTCGTTGTTCAGCTTGTACGTCCAGTTGCCATCGGCATCGATGGAGAACGTGCCGTGGTCGCTGGTCTTGTTCGTGATCGGGTCGAACGCGGCTTGGCCAGCGTCGGGATCAGTCACGTCGAGCTTGCCGCCGGTCGTGGAGACGGAGTCTTCCTTGACCAAACCCGCATCGTCGCCCGGCTTGGACGGGGTCACGACAGCGCCGTCATCGGCACCGTTGATGGTGACGGTGACCGTCTTGGTGTCGAATCCGCCGTTGCCGTCGCTGACTTGAACCGTATAGGTCTCGGTCTTTACATCGCCGTCCTTCAGGGCCTGGGCGGCGTCGTTGTCCAGCGTGTAGGTCCACTTGCCGTTGGTGTCAACGGCGAAGGAACCATACGTACCGGTGGCCGAACCCAGAACCGAGTAGGAGTGGGTGTCGGAGGTGTCAACGTCAGCAACGTTCAACTGACCGTTGGCCGTCTTGACGCCATCTTCCGTGACGGTGCCGGTCAATTCGCCGGACAGGACGGGCTCGTCGTTCGTTCCGTCAATGGTGACCACGATCTCGGCGGTCGTGCCGTCAACGGTCGTGACGGTGAACTTCTCGGTCAGCGTCTCGCCGACCGCCAGGGCCTGAACCTTGGGATCGTCGTTGTTCAGCTTGTAGGTCCAGTTGCCATCGGCGTCGATGGAGAACGTGCCGTGGTCGCTGGTCTTGTTCGTGATCGGGTCGAACGCGGCTTGGCCAGCGTCGGGATCAGTCACGTCGAGCTTGCCGCCGGTCGTGTAGACGGAGTCTTCCTTGACCGAGCCAGCGTCGTCGCCCGGATTAGCCGGAGTGACCGTGGCGCCGTCGTCAGCGCCGTTGATGGTCACCGTGACGGTCTTGGTGTCGAACCCGCCGTTGCCGTCGCTGACTTGAACCGTGTAGGTCTCGGTCTTGACGTCGCCATCCTTCAAGGCTTGGGCAGCGTCGTTGTCCAGCGTGTAGGTCCACTTGCCGTTGGCGTCCACCGCGAACGAGCCATAAGTGCCCGTTGCAGCGCCGACCACGGAGTAGGTGTGCGTGTCGCTTGCATCGACATCCGAGACCGAGAGTTGGCCGTTGGCGGTCTTGACGCCGTCTTCCGTGACGGTGCCGGTCAGTTCGCCGGACAGTTTGGGCTCGTCGTTCGTACCGTCAATGGTGACCACGATCTCGGCGGTCGTGCCGTCGACGGTCGTAACCGTGAACGTCTCGGTCAGCGTCTCGCCGACCGCCAGGGCTTGAACCTTGGGATCGTCGTTGTTCAGCTTGTACGTCCAGTTGCCATCGGCATCGATGGAGAACGTGCCGTGGTCGCTGGTTTTGTTCGTGATCGGGTCGAACGCGGCTTGGCCGGCGTCGGGATCACTCACGTCGAGCTTGCCGCCGGTCGTGTAGACGGAGTCTTCCTTGACCAAACCAGCGTCGTCGCCCGGCTTGGAGGGGGTCACGACGGCGCCGTCGTCAGCGCCGTTGATGGTGACCGTGACGGTCTTGGTGTCGAACCCGCCGTTGCCGTCGCTGACTTGAACCGTGTAGGTCTCGGTCTTTACGTCGCCATCCTTCAGGGCCTGGGCGGCGTCGTTGTCCAGCGTGTAGGTCCACTTGCCGTTGGCGTCAACGGAGAACGAGCCGTAGGTGCCGGTGGCCGAACCCAAAACCGAGTAGGAGTGGGTGTCGGAGGTGTCAACGTCAGCAACGTTCAACTGGCCGTTGGCGGTCTTGACGCCATCTTCCGTGACCGTGCCGGTCAATTCGCCGGACAGTTTGGGCTCGTCGTTCGTACCGTCAATGGTGACGACGATCTCGGCGGTCGTGCCGTCGACGGTCGTAACCGTGAACGTCTCGGTCAGCGTCTCGCCGACCGCCAGGGCTTGCACCTTGGGATCGTCGTTGTTCAGCTTGTAGGTCCAGTTGCCATCGGCGTCGATGGAGAACGTGCCGTGGTCGCTGGTCTTGTTCGTGATCGGGTCGAACGCGGCTTGGCCAGCGTCGGGATCAGTCACGTCGAGCTTGCCGCCGGTCGTGTCGGTGGTGTCTTCCTTGACCAAACCAGCGTCGTCGCCAGGCTTGGAGGGGGTGACGACAGCGCCGTCGTCGGCACCGTTGATGGTGACGGTGACGGTCTGCTCGTCGAATCCGCCGTTGCCATCGCTGACTTGAACCGTGTATGTCTCGGTCTTGACGTCGCCATCCTTCAGGGCCTGGGCGGCGTCGTTGTCCAGCGTGTAGGTCCACTTGCCGTTGGCGTCAACAGCGAACGAGCCGTAGGTGCCCGTTGCAGCGCCGACCACGGAATAGGTGTGGGTGTCGCTTGCATCGACGTCAGCAACGTTCAACTGACCGTTGGCGGTCTTGATGCCGTCTTCCGTGACCGTGCCGGTCAGTTCGCCGGACAGTTTGGGCTCGTCGTTCGTACCGTCAATGGTGACCACGATCTCGGCGGTCGTGCCATCGACGGTGGTAACCGTGAACTTCTCCGTCAAGGTCTCGCCGACCGCCAAGGCTTGCACCTTGGGATCATCGTTGTTCAGCTTGTACGTCCAGTTGCCATCGGCATCGATGGAGAACGTGCCGTGGTCGCTGGTCTTGTTCGTGATCGGGTCAAACGCGGCTTGGCCAGCATCCGGGTCAGTCACGTCCAGCTTGCCACCAGTCGTGTAAGTCGTGTCTTCCTTGACCGCGCCGGCATCGTCCCCGGGGTTTGCCGGCGTGATGATCGCGCCATCATCCGTGCCGTCGATGGTAACGGTCACTTCCTTGGAAACCTGGCCGCCATTGCCGTCATCGACGGTGACGGTGAACGTCTCGGTGATCGATTCTCCGGACTTCAAGCCCTGGACGTCCTTGTTGGTGTTGTCCAGGTTGAAGGTCCAATTTCCATTGCCGTCGACGGAGAACGAACCGTAGGTTCCCTTGCCGTCGTTGTTGACCGTCCAGGTATGGGTGTCGGTGGTGTCGACGTCGGCCACGTCCAGTTTGCCGGTCGCGACCAGGCTGCCGTCTTCGGTGACCGCGCCATCGGCCTTGCCGGTCAGCACGGGAACGTCGTTGGTGCCGACGATGGTGATCACGACCTCGCCAGTGGTGCCGTCAGCGGTGGTGACGGTGATGGTTTCGGTCAGTGTCTTGCCGGCGCCCAGGCCTTGGACTGCAGGGTCGCCGTTGTTCAGGTCATAGGTCCACTTGCCGTCGGCATCGATCGAGAACGTGCCGTGCGTGGTGGGCGCGTTGGTCTGTGCCTGGAATACGGCCTGGCCTGCGTCGGGGTCCGTGACTTCCAGTTTGCCCGCGACCGACAGCTTGCCGTCCTCGACCACTTCACCCTTGTCGTCGCCAGGAACGCCCGGGGTGATGATCGCGCCGTCGTCGGTGCCGTTGATCGTGATGGTGACGGCTTGCGTGGTCACGCCGCCGTTGCCATCGTCGACGGTAACCGTGAACGTTTCGGTCAACGTTTGGCCCGCGGTCAGGGCTTGCACGGCGGGGTTGGCGTTGGTCAGGTTGTACGTCCAGGTGCCGTCCGCCGCAATGGACAGCGCGCCGTATTCGCCGGCGCCGTTGTTGTTGATCGTCCAGCTGTGGGTGTCGGACGTGTCGACATCGGCCACGTCCAGCTTGCCAGTGGCGACAAGCGATGTGTCTTCGGTGACCGCGCCCGCGGCCTGGCCGCTTAGCGTCGGGACGTCGTTGGTGCCCTGGATGGTGACGGTGACCGTGCCGGCCGTGCCGTCCGCCGTGGTGACGGTGAAGGTCTCGGTCAGGGTCTCGCCAACGGCCAGCGCTTGCACGCTGGCGTCGTTATTGTTCAGGTTGTAGACCCACGCGCCGCTGGCGTCGATTGAGAACGTGCCATGCTGGCCGGCCTGGCCGGATTGCACGACGAAGCGGGCCTCGCCGTCGTCCACGTCGGTGACGTTGAGCTTGCCGTTGGCGGTGAAGGTGGTGTCTTCCTTGACCGTGCCGGCATCGTCACCCGCATTGGCGGGCGTGATCACGGCGGCATCGTTCACGCCGACGATCGTCACTTCGACGGTGGCGGTGGACGTTGCGCCACTGGGGTCGGTGACCGTATAGGAAATCGTGCTGGTGGTGGTTTGGCCTTCAGGCAGGTTCTGGAAGCCCGTGCCGGGCGTAAAGACGTAGCTGCCGTCGGGCAGAACCGTGAACGTGCCACCGTTGGACCCGGTAACGGTGATGCCGTCCGAGGTCATGGGGCGGCCGCTGACCGACACGATCGCCAGGGGATCGCCGTCGGGGTCGCTGTCGTTGGTGAGCAGGTTGCCGCGCTGCACGGCGTTCTGGTCACCCGTGTTGGCGTCGTTCAAGGCCGACGGCGCGGTGTTGGTTGCGCCAGGAACGGCCGCATCGCCATCATCGCCCGTTGCGCCCGCACCCGCCGCGCGGGCCAGGGTGTCGTCGCCACGGGCCGGGTTGGTATAGGCCAGATCCAGCGGCGAGGTCGTTTCCAGAATGCGGGCCAGGCGAACAAAACTGCTGCCGCCTGCATCACCACCGCCCGCCACGATGGCGGCGGTGGGGTCCAGTTCGTCAAACGGGTCGCGGCCGGCTTGCAGGGCGGCCAGAAGGCGTTCGGAATCGGTGCCGGTGGGCGGGGCCACCGCGGCTTCGCTGGCATCGGCCAACGGGCCCGCCATGTCGCCATTCACGGCAACTTCACGGCTTTCTCCGATCACGATCGGCATGCCGTTTTCAACCTGAAGGGAAACCGTGGCGCCCGAAGCCGTGACGATGTCGCTGCCGGCGGGGACTTTGCTGCCTTGATGCAGTTCGGTCAGAGAGCCGTCGCTATTGCGTATCCACGCGCGACCAGAGATTTCGTTGACGACTGCGGGAGTAGAGTTGGCCATGTGGGTTCCGTTTCAGGGAGTTATCCAAGATGGCCAGATACTAAAGAGCGCCGCGTCGGCGCGATATTGTCCTCAAGGACAGGTTCAGGAGGGTATTTTGCTGCGAGTGTCGGCCGGCGCCGAAATGCCGTGGACCAGCAGGGCGAGCTGAAGGCGGTCTGACACATTCAGCTTCTCGAAAACGGCGGACAGATGGGCCTTTACCGTGCGTTCGGTAATGCCCAGCGCTTCGGCGATCTGCGCATTGGCCTGGCCGCTGGCGGCGTACCTGGCAACGGTGGTCTCGCGTTCGGTCAACACGCCGTCATCCCAGGAATGCGAGTCCTGGGCGCGTTCCGTCACCAGCTTCAGTAGGCGCGCCACTAATGAACGGCCCATCCAGATCCCGCCGGACGAAACCACTTCCAGCGCTTGCGACAGGG
The DNA here is from genome assembly GCF_029637605.1 of Achromobacter spanius. Lineage (NCBI taxonomy): Bacteria > Pseudomonadati > Pseudomonadota > Betaproteobacteria > Burkholderiales > Alcaligenaceae > Achromobacter > Achromobacter spanius. The sequence goes on from NZ_CP121261.1 coordinate 152,482, forward strand.
CGGCAGTGGGCGCATAGCTGTGGCAATAGCCATGGGCGCCCGCGCCCAGCGCTTGCGTGCCTTGTTCGTCGTTGGGGCTGGGGCTGGCCACGACCAGATGCAGGCCGGCCAGGGCGGGCGCCCAGGACGGGTCCTGCCAGGACGGCAGGCGCGGCACGCCGGTATCCAGCACGGCCAGCGTGCGGCCTTGCTCGCGCCAGCGTTGCAAGTCGGCCAGGCCGCGCCCACGGGCAGCCAGCCAGCGCGTGGAATCCAGCGCGCGCCAGTGTTGCCAGAGCAGGTCGTCGTGCGTAATCAACAAGACGGGAACAGGTTTCATAAAGCCTTCCAGCTCTCCTTTAACGTTCGGTGAAGGCGTTTGCCTTGGCACGCAAAATCGGCTTGAGCAGGTACTGCAACACGGTGCGTTTACCCGTCAGGATATGAACCTCTGCCACCATCCCTGGGATGATGGGCAATAGCTTGTCGCCCACGGTGCTGCGGTCCGTGCGGACGCGCACCACGTAGAAGGAATTGCCTTTCTCGTCGGTCACGGTATCGGCGCCGATCTGTTCGATCTTGCCTTCCAGGCCGCCGTAGATGGCGAAGTCGTAGGCGGTGAATTTCACTTCCGCCTTCTGGTCGGCATGCAGGAAACCGATGTCACGCGGCTGGATGCGGACCTCCAGCAGCAAGGTGTCGTCCTTGGGGACGATTTCGATGATGTCCTTGCCGGGCTGCACCACGCCGCCCACTGTGTTGTTGAACAGTGTCTTGATGGTGCCCGCCAGGGGCGCGCGGACTTCCGCCAGCTTCACGCGGTCGGCCAATGCCAGCTTGCCCTGACGCAGGGTGGCCAGCTTGGTGTTGGTTTCCGAGAGTTCGCTGCGCGCCTGGTTGCGGATATTGAGCTCGGACTCCTCCAGCTTGCTTTGCGCTTCCTTGATGGATGCCTGGAAGCGGTCGATCTGCGCTTCGGCGCCTTTCTGTTCGCCGCAATACCGCGCCACATCGCGCTGCAAGCGCAGCAGGTCCACTTCAGACACGGCGCCGCTCTTGAGCAGCGGCCGCGTCACCTGCAGTTCCCGCGACGTCAGACTGCAACTGGTGGATGCCTGGTCGCGTTTGGCGATCGTTTCGCGCAAGTCTTCTTCGCGCTGCTTCAGCTGTTCGCGCGCCACGTTGATGGTGGCGTTCAGCTCGGTATTGCGAGCCAGGTAGGCGTTGCGTTCCATTTCGACCAGGCCGGGGGCTTGCTTGAGCACCTCTTCCGGGGCAACGAACGGTTCGCCGGTGGCCAGCGCCTTCAGGCGGGCGGACCTGGCCAGCAACGACAGATATTCGGCGTTGTTTTCGCCGAGCGAAGACGCAAAACGGGTGGGATCTATCTTCAGCAGGGTTTGGCCGGCTTGCACCTCCTGGCCGGGGCGGACCAGGATTTCCTCGACGATGCCGCCGTCCAGGCTCTGGATGACCTGCACTTGGCGCGACGGCACGACCTTGCCTTCGCCCCGCACCACTTCGTCGATGCTGCCGGTGGCCGCCCAGACGATCAGCAGGAACGTCGCCAGCAGCGCCACCCACAGCAGCACGCGCGAACTGCGGGCTTGCGATTCGTGAATGACCCATTCGGCGTTGCCGACATAGTCAGAGCGCTTTTCCCGATTGCCTTTGTCGGCGCCATCCAGCAGCCGATCAAAAAAGAATACGAAGATGTTGCGCAACTTGCGCCACAAGCCGCCCAACAGGCCGTGCTTGATCTCTCCTGGGTTTTTCTGCATGGCGCCCTTAACTCCCGCGTCCAACGCGTCCTTGACGCAGTGCCTCGACAACCTGCTCCTTGGGACCGTCCGCCACAATATGGCCGTTGTCGATCACGATCAGGCGATCGACCAGGTCCAGCAGAGCGGTGCGGTGCGTCACCAGCAAAATGGTCTTGGTGGCGCTGGCTTCGCCAAGGCGCTTGCGCAATTGGGCTTCGCTCTGGTGATCCATATTGCTGCTGGGTTCGTCCAGCAGCAGGATCGGCGGGTCGTTGATCAACGCGCGTGCCACCGCCACGGATTGGCGCTGGCCGCCCGACAGCGATTCGCCGCGTTCGCCGATCACCATGTCAAACCCGTTGGGGTGCAGGTTGGCAAAGTCGGTAACGCCGGCCAGGTTGGCGGCCGCCAGGATGCTGGCATCGTCGGCATAGGGCGCGCCCATGGCCAGGTTGTGCTTCAGGCTGCCGTAGAACAGCGTCGGATCTTGTGGCACGTGGCCAATGGCGCGGCGCACGTCGGCCGGGTCGATCTGGCGCACGTCCACCCCGTCCAGCAGCACGGCGCCTTCGGTGGGCTGATACAACGCCAGCGCCAGCTTTTCCAGCGTGGTCTTGCCAGAACCGATGCGGCCGATGATGCCGACCTTTTCGCCAGGTTTGAGCTTGAACGACACCTTTTTCAGCACCGGCTGGGTGCTGCCGGGATAGGCGAAGGTCACGTCGCGGAATTCCAGGCCGCCGTGAAAGACGGGGCGATGCAGGAACTCGGATTCGGCCGGGCGCTCGATCGGCAGCTTCATGTAGTTGTCGATGGAACCCAGCGACGTGCGCGCGTTCTGGTACTGCATCAGCAGCCCGGCAACCTGGCCCAGCGGCGCCAGGCAGCGGCTGGCGATCATGGATGCGGCGATGATGCCGCCCATGGACATGGCGGATTCCTGCGCTTGGTAGACGCCGATGATCACAACGGCGATCGACACCATTTGCTGGACGGCCTGCACAAAGCCCACCGTGGACGACGAAATCAGCTTGAGCTTGCCGCTGGTCTGCGCGATGAATTCGGTGGAGCGTTCCCAATTGCGCTGGACGGAGCCCTGCGCGTTCAGCGTTTTCACGGCCTCCAGGCCGGTCAGCGCTTCCACCAGCGTCGCGTTGCGCTGCGAACTGGCCTGGAAGCTGGCCATGGTCAGCGCCTCCATGCGGGCTTGCGCGGCAAAAGACACCAGCAGAATCAAGACGATGGCGACCAGCGGCGGCAGGATCATCCAGGGTGAGATCCAGGCCAGCGCGGCCAGGAACAGCAGGATGAAGGGCAGATCGACCAGCGTGGTGATCGTGGCGGATGCGATGAAGTCGCGGATGGACTCGAACGAACGCAGGTTGGCCGCGAAAGACCCCACCGACACCGGGCGGCCCTCCAGGCGCAGGTCCAGCACGCGTTCCATGATTTGCGCGGACAGACGCACGTCGACCCGCTTGCTGGCGCTGTCCACGACGTGCGAGCGCGCCGTCGACAAGACCATGTTGAAAATGACCACCAGCGTAATGCCGATAGCCAGCACCCACAGCGTTTCAACCGCGTTGTTGGGCACCACGCGGTCGTACACGTTCATCGTGAACAAGGGCATGGCCATGGCGAAGATATTGATCAGCAGCGCGGCGACCAGGGCGTCGCGGTACAGGCGCCGGTTCTCCATGATGGCGGCCCAGAACCAATGGCGCTCGCGCACTTTGGCGACTTCGGGCGCGCGGGCGTCGAAGCGAAACTGCGGACGTACAAAGCACACCAGGCCGGTGTATTGCGCGGCCAGGGCTTCGGGCGTCATCTCGACCGAGCTGCCGCCCAGCTCGGGGTGGCTGACCAGGTACTTGCCGCCTTCTTTCTTCAGCAGCAGGCAGGCGCGCTCGCCTTGCAGCAGCAGGATGGCAGGCAAGAGGTCTTGGGAAATGCTGTCCAGCGTGCGCTTGACCACGCGGGCGGAAAGTTGCGCGCGCGCCGCGGCGCGCGGAAGCAGGGCAGGGGTCAGGCGGTGTTCTTCCAACGGCAGGCCGGAAGACAAGGCCTGGGCTGTGGCCGTCACGCCATGCAGGCGTGTGATTTCAACCAGGCAGTCCAGCAGCGGGTCATCGTGCGCCGCGCGAGCGTCGGTGCGCCATTCCCGAGCCGCCGATTCAGATAACTTGTCCATCTTCGTCATCCAGGAGGTCGAGGTGTTCCGAGAGGCGCGCGCGTTGCTGCTTGCGCTGTGAAAGCTTTTGCTGTGCCTGAACAGGCAGGTCCGTCATGCGCAAGGTGCCATTGGCGATCAAGGCGTCGATCAAGTCTTCCAGAACGCGGACAAAGTCCGCGTCCAACTGCGAAAATTCGTTGCCCTGGGGCGTCATATGGCCTCCTTGCGTCCTGCCGCCATTACGGTTTGGCGTTGGGAGCGTTCAGCGGCACGAGCGTGGGCGGCAGCGTGCCTTCGTTGTATTGAACGCGCACCGGAGCCAGGCGGGCAGAGTCGGGAACCGTCGAATTGCAAAGCTTGATCACTTCGTCGGTTACCTCCAGCTTGCCGTTTTCCTCGGGCATCTCGTTGCGCGCGGGTTGCAGCGCCAGGGCGGGCAGCAACGTGTGCGACAGCGCCAGCCAGCGATACTGCGCAAGCTTGAGGTCATACAAGCCGTTGGTCAATGCGCGGCGTGACTCAAACAGCTCGTTTTCCGTGTCCAGCAAGTCCAGCAGCGAACGCTGGCCAATCTGGAACTGTTGGCGATACGCATCACGTACCTTGGTGGTGGCCACTTCGTGGTCACGCAGGAACGGCAGCTTCTCGCTCAGGCTGGTGATGTTGTTCCAGGCCACGGCCAGATCTTGCTGCACGTTGCGGCAGGTGTAGTCGCGGATGTCGCGCGCGGCGTAGGACTGCGCGGCCGTCTGGCGCACGCGAGCCGAGTCAGCACCGCCGCGGTACAGGTTGTAGCTCATCACGACCTGCACACTGGAGCTTTGGATGTCGCGGTTTTCGGGCGTGGGGTCATTCTGGTCACGGCCCGAGGACGCCACGAATTCAAACTTGGGCGAAAAAGCGCCCTTGGACGACGCGACGCCCGCTTGCGCGGCCTGCAGCCCGGCCTGCTTGGACAGGAAGCTGGGGTTGCGGCGCAGCGAGTCATTGAAATTTCCCGGCTTGACGGGCAGCTTGGCGGCGACGTCGGGCGGCGGTTGCATGGCTTCAGGCGGGAAGGCGCCGGTCACGCGCTGGAAGCGCTGTTGCACGTCCAGCAAATTTGCGGTCTCGGTCATCAGGTTTGTCTGAGCCAGGGACAAGCGACCACCCGCCTGTTCCAGGTCGACCCGGCGGCCAACGCCCGATTCCGTCCGCTCGCTGATTTGCTTCAGCGTTTCTTCGTGCAGCGAATAATTCTGGCGCGCCAACAGTTCCATGTCGCGGTAGCGTTGCAGGTCGATGTAGGCCTGCACCGCTGCAAACGCCGTGCTGTCGCTGGTGGCCAGCACGTCATAGAAGCGCGCCAGCTTGTCGAAACCGGCCTGCTTGACGTCGTTGCTGGTGCGGAAGCCGTCAAAAATCAATTGGCGCAGTTCAACGTTGTAGCCAGGACGGCTCCAGCGCTGCGAACCCACGTCGGGCACGTTGCTGCGATATTCCCTGCCCACGTAGCCCAGTGCGTTGATCTGCGGGAAGAACGCCGCGCGAGCAACCGACTGGCCTTCCAAAGACGCCTGGAAGTCGTGGTACTTGGCCTGAATTTCGGGATTGCTGAGCAGGGTCTGCTCCACAATCTGATTCAGCGTCACTGCGGGGGCACTGGCGGAAGGCACAGCGGCCGGGGCAACAGGCGCGGAAGTTTGGGCAAATGCAGCGGGAACAAAGGCCAGGGCAAAAATCGTAGTCGTGCGTTTGAGCAAAAACGAAGCCATAGTGATTATTCGCGGGTCAGGTTGGAATGAATGGCCGCCATGTTGTATGCAAATGTCAAAATGAACTAGTCAAGATTTGTTAAGTCTTGGTAATCCATAAACACGAACAAAGAACGGTCCATAACTTATCGTCGCGCAACATCACCTAATTTGACTGAATTTGCACGAACTTCGCAGGCTGTTTATTCCTTCGATTTTATTAATACGGTTTATTACGTATTATGTCGAAAGCTGTGTGTCCTGAGTGAAACGGGATTATATCGACTTGATAATTGTGTATCCATTTTATTTACATCTATTGTGTGGTGGATTAACTTCAGTTTCACCCAAACGGACGAGGCCGCGCCTAGCTGAAGGGCGGAGCAACGGCACATCATGGTAGTGGTGGTACTAGTATGTATCGTGCGCTTGTACTAGGTTTGGGGCGTGGGCATAATTCATCCATGCCGCAGTGGCCGGCGCGGGAGCGATTTGCTTTTCAACCGCGTGAGGCTCAAGCCGGATTGTCTATTTGCAGAGCGCATCCATGGCCCAAACCCTTTACGACAAACTCTGGGACGCCCACATCGTCCACCAGGAATCAGACGGCACCTGTCTGCTCTATATCGATCGCCACCTGGTGCATGAAGTCACCAGCCCCCAGGCGTTCGAAGGCCTGGCGATCGCCGGGCGCAAGCCGTGGCGCACGGGCGCCAATCTGGCAGTGGCGGACCACAATGTGCCGACGCTGAATCGCGCCCAAGGTATTGACGACCCCATCTCGCGCCTGCAAGTGGATACGCTGGACGCGAACTGCGATAAGTACGGCATTACCGAATTCCGCATGAATGACCTGCGCCAGGGCATCGTGCACGTGATCGGACCCGAGCAAGGCGCAACGCTGCCTGGCATGACTGTCGTCTGTGGCGATTCGCATACCAGCACGCACGGCGCGCTGGGCGCCTTGGCGTTCGGGATTGGCACGTCCGAGGTCGAGCACGTGCTGGCGACCCAGACGCTGCTTATGAAGAAAGCCAAGAGCATGCTGATCAAGGTCGACGGCGACTTGCCCTTCGGCTGTACGGCCAAGGACGTGGTCCTGCACATCATCGGCATCATCGGCACGGCGGGCGGCACCGGCCACGCCATTGAATTTGCCGGCAGCACGATCCGCGCGCTGTCCGTGGAAGGGCGCATGACGGTGTGCAACATGGCCATCGAAGCCGGCGCGCGTTCGGGCATGGTCGCGGTGGACGACAAGACCGTTGAGTATTTCCGTGGACGCCCCTTCGCGCCCTCGGGCGTGGTCTGGGACCAGGCGGTCAAGTACTGGCGCACCCTGCACACCGATGACGGCGCCAAGTTCGACACGGTGGTGGAAGTGAACGCACGCGACATCAAGCCGCAAGTTACCTGGGGCACCTCGCCTGAAATGGTGCTGCCGGTGGATTCCCGTGTGCCGGACCCCGACCGCGAAAAAGACGACGTGCGCCGCAGCGGCATGGAGCGCGCCTTGCAATACATGGGCTTGAAGCCCAACACGCCCTTGACCGACATTCGCGTTGACCGCGTGTTCATCGGTTCGTGCACCAACTCGCGTATTGAAGACCTGCGCGCGGCGGCTGCCGTGGCGCGTGGCAAGCGTGTGGCGTCCAACGTGCGCCAGGCGATGGTTGTGCCGGGTTCCGGCCTGGTCAAGCAGCAGGCCGAACGCGAAGGCCTGGACAAGATCTTCATCGAAGCCGGTTTTGAATGGCGCGAACCGGGCTGCTCGATGTGCCTGGCCATGAACGCCGACCGCCTCGAACCCGGCGAGCGCTGTGCCTCCACGTCGAACCGTAACTTCGAAGGCCGGCAAGGGCAGGGCGGGCGTACCCACCTGGTCAGCCCCGCCATGGCCGCCGCCGCCGCCGTGGCCGGCCATTTCGTCGACGTCCGCACGTTCCGTTAAGCGATCACGCACCGAGTACCGACATCATGCAAGCATTTACCACTCACGAAGGCCTGGTGGCTCCGCTCGACCGCGAAAACGTCGACACGGACCTCATCATCCCCAAGCAGTTTCTCAAGTCGATCCAGCGCACGGGTTTTGGCCCGAACCTGTTTGACGAGCTGCGCTATCTGGACCACGGCGAGCCCGGCATGGACAACAGCAAGCGTCCGCTGAATCCGGACTTTGTGTTGAACCAGCCGCGCTATCAGGGCGCGTCCATCCTGTTGGCGCGCAAGAATTTCGGCTGCGGCTCCAGCCGCGAGCACGCGCCCTGGGCGCTGACGCAGTTCGGTTTTCGCGCCATCATCGCGCCGTCGTATGCCGACATCTTCTTCAACAACAGCTTCAAGAACGGCCTGCTGCCGATCGTGCTGTCTGAATTGGAAGTCGCCCGCCTGTTCGACGAAGTCAAAGCCTTCCCGAACTACAAGCTGCAAATCGACCTGGACCGCCAGGTGGTGATTGCCGCGGACGGCCGCGCCATGGGTTTCGACATCGAACCTTTCCGCAAGTACTGCTTGCTGAACGGCTTTGACGATATTGGCCTGACGCTTCGCCATTCCGACAAGATCCGTGCCTTCGAGGCCGAGCGCCTGGCCCGCCACCCGTGGCTGGAAAGCCGTCCCATCGCCTGAACCCATTCTGACCACAGGATCGCATTTAAATGACCCACAACATCGCAGTCTTGCCGGGTGACGGCATCGGACCGGAAATCGTCGAGCAGGCCGTGCGCGTGCTCAAGGCGCTGGACGTTTCCTTCGACATCAAACAAGCTCCCGTGGGCGGCGCCGCGTTCGACCAGTTCGAACATCCGCTGCCGCCGGCCACGCTGAACCTGGCCAAGGAATCGCATGCCGTGCTGTTTGGCGCCGTGGGCGACTGGAAGTACGACAGCCTGCCGCGCGAATTCCGCCCGGAACAGGCCATTCTGGGCTTGCGCAAGGCGCTGGGCCTGTTCGCCAACCTGCGTCCCGCCATCTTGTATCCCGAGCTGGCCAGTGCGTCGTCGCTGAAGCCCGAGATCGTGTCCGGCCTGGATATCCTGATCATCCGCGAACTGACCGGCGACATCTATTTCGGTTCGCCGCGCGGCGTGCGTTCGTCGCCCGATGGCGTATTCGCGGGCGAACGCGAAGGCTACGACACCATGCGCTACGCGGAATCCGAAGTGCGCCGCATTGCGCGCATCGGCTTCGAATCGGCCCAAAAACGCAACAAGAAGCTGTGCAGCGTGGACAAGGCCAACGTCCTGGAAACCTCGCAATTCTGGCGCGACATCGTCATCGAAGTGGCGCGCGAGTACCCGGACGTCGAGCTGTCGCACATGTATGTCGACAACGCCGCGATGCAGTTGGTGCGCAACCCGCGCCAGTTTGACGTGATCGTCACCGGCAACCTGTTCGGCGACATCCTGTCGGACGAAGCGGCCATGCTCACGGGTTCGATCGGCATGCTGCCGTCGGCATCGCTGAATGCGGGCGGCCAGGGCCTGTACGAGCCCAGCCACGGTTCGGCGCCGGACATCGCCGGCCAAGGCATTGCCAACCCCCTGGCGACGATCCTGTCGGCCGCCATGCTGTTGCGCTATTCGCTGAACCTGGCTCCGCAAGCCGACCGCATTGAAGCCGCCGTGCGCCGTGTGCTGGCCGATGGCCTGCGCACCGCCGACATCTTCGAGCCGGGCACGACGAAAGTCAGCACGGCAGGCATGGGCGACGCGGTACTGAAAGCCCTGGCCTGAATAGCTGGCAAGGGGTAGCGCCCCTGCGGCGCGAGCCCCGGTTTTTGAAAGGCCGCCTGCGTAGCGGCCCTTTTTTTGGCCGTGTTGCGACGGCGCCGCGAAAGGGGTTTTCGATGATTTCGTCCCCATTTTTTTCTAGCTGCACCGCAACATCCCTCCGTGCATTCTGATAAATTGTTGGATTGCACGCCTTTTTCACCTGGACCTTGTCTCCACCTTTATAGAGCGATTGAAATGAATCAAGCAGTAGGCCTTATCGGCTGGCGCGGAATGGTCGGCTCGGTGCTCATGCAACGCATGCGCGACGAAAACGACTTCGCACTGATCGAACCGGTGTTTTTTTCCACCAGCAATGCTGGCGGCGCCGCGCCCACTTGGGCTGAAGGCGCGGGCCCCTTGCAAAATGCCTACGACATTGACGCTCTGAAAAAACTGCCGATCATCGTGACGGCGCAAGGCGGCGACTACACGTCCGAGGTCTACCCGAAGCTGCGCGGCGCGGGCTGGAACGGCATCTGGATCGATGCGGCCAGCACCCTGCGCATGGCCGATGACGCCATCATCGTGCTGGATCCGGTCAACCGTCCGGTCATCGACGCGGCGCTCAAGCGCGGCGTGCGCAACTTCATCGGCGGCAACTGCACGGTCAGCTGCATGTTGATGGGCCTGGCCGGCTTGTTCAACAACGACCTGGTGGAATGGATGAGCTCCATGACGTACCAGGCGGCTTCAGGCGGTGGCGCGCAGCACATGCGCGAACTGCTGACCCAGTTCGGCGAGATCAATCAGGCGGTCAAGCCCCTGCTGGACGACCCCGCGTCGGCCATCCTGGAGATCGACCGTGGCGTGCTGGCCAAGCAGAAAGATGCGTCGCTGCCTCACGAACACTTTGGCGTGCCGCTCGGCGGCAACCTGATTCCCTGGATCGACAAGGACCTGGGCGACGGGATGTCGAAGGAAGAGTGGAAGGCCGAAGTCGAAACCAACAAGATCCTGGGCCGCGGCGCTGCTTTCGGTACGCCCGCCACGCCGATCGACGGCTTGTGCGTGCGCATCGGCGCCATGCGTTGCCACAGCCAGGCGCTGACCATCAAGCTCAAGCGCGATGTGCCGCTGGACGAGATCGAAGCGTTGATCGCGCAAGGCACGCAGTGGGCCAAGGTGGTGCCCAACACCAAGGAAGCCACCGTTTCCGCACTGACCCCGGTGGCCGTCACCGGCACGCTGGATATCCCGGTTGGCCGTCTGCGCAAGCTCTCGATGGGCTCGCAGTACCTGGGGGCTTTCACGGTGGGCGATCAACTGCTGTGGGGCGCCGCCGAACCGCTGCGCCGCATGCTGCGCATCGCGCTGGCTGAAGCTTGATACCCGCCGCGGGCGCCTGGCAAAGGCGCCTGCTTGGTCGTCAGGACAAGCAGGGGCACCTTCGGGTGCCCTTGATGTTTGCGCAATCGTAGTGAGGGTGTGGTGGATGTGCCCGAGAGCCAACGCCTACGCGCCTTTCAGGTTTGTGAAATGGGCATCATCCATTACACTTTTCCCGTGAATTGAGGCCTGTTCCCGCCTATCTGCCGCGAGACCAGCGCTAGCCCGTAATTCGACTACAAGAACGGAATTCCAGCTTATGACCCAGCGTTCGCGCCATGTGAAGCATGCCCGCCGTTTGAAAGCCCTTCAATGGGCAATCGCTTTGGCGATAGGGTCAAGCATGTGCAGTTCGGCGCTGGCCATGCGGGTCGGGCATTCCCGCGTGGTGTCGGTGCCGGGTGCGCCGTTGCAGGCGGTCGTGGGGTTGCAGGAACTGACGCCTGATGAAGTGTCTTCCCTGAAGGTGTCGGTGGCTGACGAAGCCGCTTGGCAACGCGCCGGCTTGAAGCCGCCAGTGCCGTTGGCCAGCATGGTGGTCCGCGTTGAAGATGGCATGGACAGCACGCGCAAGAATCTTCGCGTCCGGGGCACGCAGCCTCCTGCAAGCGGCGCGGTCGACCTGTTGTTGGACATCAGTTCAAGTTCCGGGCAGCGCCAGGTCCAGGTCAGCATTCTGGTGCCCCTGCGGGGCACCGGTGCCGATGTGACGCCGGCAGCGGTGGGCGGCACGGCGCGCGCGACGGCGGCTACCGTGAATGTGAGGCGTGGCGATCACCTGTTCGCGATCGCGCAACGCAACGCGGTGCCGAACGCCTCGGTCTATCAGATGCTGGTGGCCTTGTGGCGCGCCAATCCCGAAGCGTTCATTCAGAACAATATGAATCTGGTCCGCGCCGGCCAGACCTTGAAGATCCCCGATGCGGCAACGGTCAGGGCGATCGATCCGGCCGAAGCTCGCCGTATCTTCAACGAGCATGCCGAGGCGTTTGCCAGGTATCGCGGTCGAATAGGCGCGGCTGCCAGCGCGAACCCGTCGGTGGTGAAGGGACAGGATGGGGCGTCGGGTACCGTGGCGCAACCGGACGACACCGGCGTGGCCAGCGCCGCGCCGCCACAAGACCGAGTGCGCCTGTCCACGGGGCTGGCAACGGACAGCCCCGCCGCGCAAGCCGATGCGCAGGCAGACGCCAGGACATCGAATGAACGCGCGATGAAGGACGTCGAAGGGCGCGTGAGTCAACTGCAAAGCAATGTCGATGAATTGAATAAAGCCGTGGCGCAACAGGGGGCCGCGGGAACGGGCGGCACGGGAGCGGCGGGTCAGCCGGGGGCAGCGGGTCTTCCTGGCGCAGCAGGCGCACCGGGAGCAGCAGGCGTGCCGGGCGCATCGGGCACGCCGGGCGCAGCAGGCACATCGGGTGCAGCAGGCACACCGGGTGCAGCAGGCACACCGGGCGCAGCAGGCACATCGGGTGCAGCAGGCACACCGGGCGCAGCAGGCACATCGGGTGCAGCAGGCACATCGGGTGCAGCAGGCACATCGGGTGCAGCAGGTACATCGGGTGCAGCAGGCACATCGGGTGCAGCAGGTACATCGGGAGCAGCAGGCACATCCGGTGCAGCAGGCACATCGGGTGCAGCAGGCACATCGGGTGCAGCAGGCACATCGGGTACAGCAGGCGCACCGGGCGCAGCAGGCGCACCGGGCGCAGCAGGCGCATCCGGCGCAGCAGGCGCACCGGGCGCGGCAGGCACACCGGGTGCGACAGGTACATCAGGCGCAGCAGGTACATCAGGCGCAGCAGGCACATCAGGCGCAGCAGGCACATCAGGCGCAGCAGGCACATCAGGTGCAGCAGGTACCTCGGGCGCAGCAGGTGCCTCGGGTGCAGCAGGCACACCGGGCGCAGCAGGCACTCCGGGTGCCGCAGGAACTTCCAGCGCTGCGGGCGCATCCAGCATGGATGGCAGCACGCCCGGCGCGGCCGACACCGACAACGCGGCAGGCGGCGCTTCCGCCAACAATACAAAGGACGTAACAACAAGCATGCCCAGTTGGCTGGCTGACAACCTTCTCGTCATCGTTACCGCCTTGCTGGCGCTGATCGCATTTGTCATTGCATGGCTGCTGCGCCGAGCCGGCGCGCGTCGCGATGACGACGACGAGGACACCTACGCTTATAACGAGCCGGCGCTGGACACGGCAGCGCTGAACCGCAAGCTCGATACGATCAATCTCGACCTGGATGAACCACCCACGGACGAACCGCGCCGAGTCAGCGGTCCTCGGGTTTGAACGATGTCTAGAGTTGCATTGGGGCTGGCGTATGACGGCTCCGCTTGGCAGGGTTGGCAGACACAGCCGCATCGGCAGACGGTGCAGGACACGCTGGAGTCTGCGTTGGCAAGATTCTGTGGGGTGAAGCAAGCCGTGCCCACCATATGCGCCGGCCGCACCGATACCGGCGTGCATGGCGCGATGCAGGTGGTCCATCTGGACACCGCGTTGGACCGGCGCATGGAGTCCTGGGTGCGAGGCGTCAATGCCTTTCTACCGCCCAGCGTGTCTGTGCAATGGGCGCAAGAAGTGTCAGACGAGTTTCATGCGCGTTTCTCCGCCCGCGCCCGCACCTATGTGTACCTGTTGTGGCGTGGCCGCGTGCGGCCAGCCCTGTGGGCAGGGCGGGCGGGCTGGTGTTTTCAACCGCTGGACGTGGACGCCATGCGCGCCGCGGCGCAGGCCTTGGTAGGCGAGCACGACTTTTCCAGCTTTCGCTCTTCGCAGTGCCAGGCCAAGCACCCGGTGCGGCACATGCACCGGCTTGAGATCGCGGAGCGCGGGCCCTTTCTGGTCTTCACGTTGAAGGCCAATGCATTCCTGCATCACATGGTGCGCAACATCATGGGCGCACTGCTGCAGGTGGGGCAGGGCAGGGAATCGGTAGAGTGGATGGCACAGTTGCTGTCCTGGCGCGATCGCACGCAAGGCGCGCCCACCTTTTCGCCGGACGGCCTGTACCTGTCCGCGATTGAATATCCGGCGGAGTTCGGCTTGAAGGAGCTTGATGGCGGCGCTCTGTTGTTGTCGCCATTCACGCAATCGCATTAATAGGACGCTGTTGTCGACGGCGTCTTGATCGCGCTATTGAGGGGGGATTTCGCCATGCAACGCCGCGCGTTTTTGAAGCAAGCCGCCTTGGGGGCCGCGGGGTCCGCGACGATCGTCGCGCCGGCCTTCGCACAAGAGGCGCCGACGATCGCGTGGCGGCTGGCATCCAGTTTTCCGAATGAATCGCCTACGCTGTTCGCGGGCGCCGAAGACGTTGCGCGTTATGTGGCCGAGGTCACCGACGGCCGCTTCACCATCGAGATTTTTCCGGCGGGTGACCTCGTCCAGCCCGGCCAGGTGCTTGAAGCCGTGCAGCATCGCGTGGTGGACTGCGGCCATACGGCGTCGACACGTTACTTTGACATCGATCCCGCGTTGAGTTTTGATGCCGGCGTTCCCTTCGGCTTGAACACGCGGCAAATGAATGCGTGGATGAACGAGGGCGAAGGCCTGGCGCTGACGCGGGTGCTGTTCGATAAGTACAACATCATGAACTTCCCCTGTGGCTACACGGGCGCCCAGATGGGCGGCTGGTTTCGCGGCGAGATCAAAACCGTGGACGATCTGCGCGGTCTGAAGGTGAAGGCGGGCGGCTTTGCGCGCCATGTCCTGTCGCGCCTGGGCGCCACGCCGGTGGATGTGCCGGTGGCGGAATTCTATGCCGCGCTGGAACAGGGCACGGTCGACGCGGTGGCGTGGATCGGGCCGTACGACGATGAGAATCTGGCGCTGTATAAAGTAGCGCGCAATTATTATTTTCCGGGCTGGTGGGCCGGTACCTTGCAGCTATCCCTGTATGTGAACCAGAGCGCCTACGACGAGCTTCCCAAGCCGTTCCAGTCGGCGTTGGCCTTGGCGTGCCGCATGGCAACCGCCAACATGATCGCCAAGTACGACGCCGGCAATCCGGACGCGCTGCGCAGGCTGGTGTCCAAGGGGGCGCAACTGAAGGCGTTTCCCAAGCCGGTGCTGCAAGCATGCCATGAGGCGTCGATGGCGGCTTACAAGGACTTGAGCGCCAAGGATCCCATGTTCAAAAAGCTCTACGACAGCATGACCGCCTTCCGCAACAAGGAGGTGCCGTGGTTTCGCGTCGCCGAGGGCAGCTTTGATTCCTTGATCTCCACATTGGGCCAGCCCGGCGCCTGAATGCCGCGGGCGCACTCGATATACTGATAGACCGCGTCCCCTTGGACGACAGGTAAGAACGCCATGCGCACACGCATCAAAATCTGCGGTTTGACCCGCGAACAAGACATCGAGGCTGCTGTTTCAGCCGGCGTCGATGCGATCGGTTTCGTGTTCTACCCCAAGAGCAAACGTTGCCTTACGCCGACGCGCGCCGCGCAGTTGCGTCGCACGGTACCGGCCTTTGTCGACGTTGTGGCCTTGTTCGTGAACCCTGACCCGTCTGAGGTACAAGCAGTGCTGGACGAGGTGGAGCCGGAGTTGCTGCAATTTCACGGCGACGAGTCACCGCAGGATTGCGGCCGCTACAGCCATCGCTTTCTACGCGCCTTCCGCGCGGGCGCGCCAGGCCTGGATACGGCGGAAAGCCTGGCCACGTACTGCCGGGCTTTCGGTGAAGCGGCGGGCTGGCTGTTCGACAGCTACAGCGCCGGTTACGGCGGCAGCGGCCATGGTTTTGACTACACCTTGCTGGACGAGGTGCGCGCGGATCCGGTGTCGCGCCCGTTGATCTTGTCGGGTGGTTTGAACGGCGATAACGTTGGCCAGGCCATCGAGCGCGTCAGGCCTTGGGGGGTCGATGTGAGCAGCGGCGTTGAGCTTGAGCAAGGAATAAAAAGTTCTGATAGAATCTCGGTCTTCGTTGATGCGGCACATGCTGCGGACGCGAAATTGAAGTGAATAGTAGTGCGGTGATGTGGGCAGAAATGCTAGTGAAAGCGCAAGCAAAAGCAAAGCCATTACCACGCAACGAACATAGCAAAAAATCGATTATGACG
The DNA here is from genome assembly GCF_029637605.1 of Achromobacter spanius. Taxonomy (NCBI): domain Bacteria; kingdom Pseudomonadati; phylum Pseudomonadota; class Betaproteobacteria; order Burkholderiales; family Alcaligenaceae; genus Achromobacter; species Achromobacter spanius. The sequence goes on from NZ_CP121261.1 coordinate 168,308, forward strand.
ATTTGCACGGTTCAAAAAAGCACTATATAATTCTTCTTCTTTGCAGGCGGTTAGCTCAGTTGGTTAGAGCGCCACGTTGACATCGTGGAGGTCGTTGGTTCGAACCCAATACCGCCTACCAGAATACTTGCAAGAGGTGCCACGCACCGACATGAAAGCCGCATAAGTCTATGACTTTGCGGCTTTTTTGCATTCTGCCCGCCAACTGTCTCGCCTATTACCGCCAACTGTCGCCGGCTGCACGCCTAGCGGCTGCCATCAGCCGATTCAAGGGGAGTCGGGCGCCTGACTCATATCAGCGCCTGCATCATGCCAACCTCTCTCTGCCCGTTGATTTTGCGCCAAAAAGACAACGGGGAAAATGGCCCTGATGGAATGATTGCCGCCATCTGTGCTGATCGTAGAATCGTGCTTAGTTCCTAAGGATGATTATGACGACACGGCGTCTCCCGGGCCGATATGGGTTGCTGTTGGTCTGTGTGCCAACTGTGGTGCTCACCGTGTTTTGTGGGGTGATCGGCTATTGGCTTGAAGCTTTGCACGCGGACGAGATCGTTGATCACAATAATGACCACCTACTTCGACGTTCGCTCGACATTGCCAATGAGCAAATCGCCACGATTATTGAGCTGAGTGCTCCGGCGGAATCATGTTCGGACGAGGACCTTGCCCGGATGAGGGCGCGCCTCTTTAGGTCTAGGTATGCCGGCGACATCGCTCGGATTTCCGATGGGGCATTGAGATGCTCGGCCGTGTGGGGACGCTGGAAAGAACCGTATGCTCTTCCTCCTGGCGGGAAGCACGTGCGCTACGGCATCACCCTGTGGAGAAATCTGACAAACCCGGTTCAGCCATCGTTCGTTGGCGGGCTAGCGGCAAATGATCGCGTGGCGGTATTTATTATCCCCAATGCACTTGGCGAGGTGGAGGAGCACTCTGGCCGTTTCTGGGGGCGGGTATTTTCAAGAGACGGAAGCACGATCCAAAAATTCGGTTCTCAGCCACATGCGACGAAAGACTCGAGCGTTATGGGGCGCTTAGCGAGCCGGCTTGGGATCATTCGGCATGGGGTCATGTGTTCGTCGGCTGGTGAGCCCGACGTCTGTGTTGAGTCTTTTACCCGAGTGGATGCGCGCGTTTCGATGCTGGTGTCCGCCCTGATCGGGATGGTGCTGGGCGCGGCCAGTGGCATAGCGTTGTTCCTCTGGTGGCGAGGATCAAACGGTTTGCGAGGGAGTATGGCCCAGGCCCTGCGTCAAGAGAAAATACACGTTCACTATCAGCCGCTCTGTTCTCTTGCGACTGGCGAAATGGTTGGCGCTGAAGCGCTAGCCCGCTGGACGCATGACGAAGTGGGGCCTATTCCTCCGGACACGTTCATTCCGTGGGTTGAGTCGATGGGACTGCGTCGACTTTTCACGAGATACATCATCCGCAATGCGATTGACGGCGTGCGGGAACGGTTGGCCGCCTCGCAGCCGTTCTATTTGAGTGTCAATGTCTTTCCCGCGGATTTGGAAGACGACCTGTTCCTTGAATTTCTCGTTGATTGCGTAGCGGAGCGTGGCGTCTCGCCCACGCGGATTGTGCTTGAAGTGACTGAGTCCGCGAGGTTCTCAACCACCTCACCGGCAGATCTGTTCAAGCGCTATCACCAAGCGGGTTTCAGAGTCTTCCTGGACGATTTTGGTGTGGGGTATTCCAATCTGGTGAACGTTTTCCAATGGGACGTCAGCGGGATCAAGCTAGACAGAATCTTTGTCGGGGCGATTGGAGATGTTTCCAGCGCCATTCCGGTATTGGATCAAGTAATCGAAATGGCCAATCAGTTGGACATTCAACTCGTCGTGGAAGGCATAGAAATGCGCAGGCAGGTTGACTACATCGTAGAACGTGCGCCGCACGCCGTAGGACAGGGCTGGTTTTTTGGAAAACCAGTTCCTGCAGGCGAGCTGAGCGAAGGGGTGATCGGCGCCGACCCGCACAGGGATGTGCGCTCGTCGTCCGCTGGTTGACGACGGCCGTTGGCATTCGCAACGGTTTTAGATCCCTGCAAAGCCGCGCCCAGCACGACTCAGAAAGCCGCGTAGGTCTCAGACTTCCGGACTTCGCGGCTTTTTGTTTTCAGCTTCTGCGCTGCATTCCGGCAGTTTCGCGGGTGCCTACGCCTACGATCCGCTTCAATCAAAAACATCAAAAAGCACATCGGCGACCACGGCGGTCGCGACGGCCACGAGGATCAGATCGGATCCGGCGACTCGCCATTCGTAGCCCGGATAGGCGGGTAGACGAGCCAGCATCGGACCTGGCACCATCTTCTTTGCAATGCCTGGAGGCAGAGGTTTGCCGCGCGCCAGGTTCTTGCGGACGCCGGGCGGCAGTGCGCTGTAACCCGACAATCCGTACTCGTCCGCGTAGCCCCTGGCGACCGAGATCGTGATGCCGGCGTGGCGCAGTGTCACGTTAGTGTTATCGGAATCGGAGGCTCCCCCTTTGGACGAGCCTCCCTGATTGCCACTATTACCGTTGCCATTGCCTTTACCGTTGCCCTTGCCGTTGTTCTTATTGCCCTGGCCCTGACTTTGGCCCGCGTTATCGGGTTTCCCTTTCCCTTCGGGCGGAGCGGCAACTGCGCTGCCACCCACGTACAGACAGCAGATCATGGCAGCGGCATATTTCTTGATAGTGGGGGCATCCATGGAATGGCTCCTGATCAGCCAAAAGTGGCAGTGAACCGATTCTAGGGTGGGCCTAGTCTTTTGGAGTAGGGGCGGAATTGATAAAGATGTAAGCGGAGTTGGCCCCGGCGGCGATGCGAATTTATGGGGTGTCTGCTTTTCCTACGTCGCACGGCCCGCTCGTTTGTTTTTCTTCACTCCACGAATATTCAACGCGGCCAGCCCAACTTGAAGCGCAATCAGCGCAAACGCCCCGTCGTGCAAGCCCCATGCAATCCATAAGGCATTGCTTAATAGAAATACCCAAAACCCCCATTGGCGTTTCGCTTTTCCTTGCGAGGCCACCAACCATGCGGCTGCCAGCGAGGTAATCATCGCGGGCCATTGAAGAAAATCCCATAGTGCTTCCATGGTGCGTATTTCGCTCGGGCTCGCAGTTGCTTTCAGCCCAGTTTCTTGACGACACGAGCCAGTTTCGCGATGCCGCCCGTGCCGCTTGCGGCGCGGCCCATCAGCGCGGTGCCAGCGGCCGTCAGCACGGTGCGCTTGAAGAATGTTCGACCCTTCAGGCCCGCCACCATCAGCAAAGCGCCCAAGCCAAATACGATCAGATGTTCGCCAGGAAAGTCGGGGCGCCTGGCGTCTATGTCTTTCAATTCGTGAAATAGCGAGCGATGGCCGCGCTCGACTGGTTCCATTTCCACAACGTCGTCGGATTTCATGGTTGTCCCCCAAGAATAGAAACTGGGTCCCACTCAGCAAGTGACATGCCAGACACGGTTTGTGTCAGTGTCGGCCCAACTCTGATAAGGTCCGGCGTATCTTCCCTACCGGCCACACCATGTATACATCGCTCAAGGCACTCCTGCTGGTCCCTTGCCTGTGCCTGGCGGCTTGCGCCGTCAAGCCACGGCCCGCAACGCAAGCGCAGCCACGCATCGACGAGTTGCCAATGTACGGCGGCATGGACCGATCGGCGGCCGCCGAGCTTCAGGCTAGCGACAAAAAGCTGGTTGCGGATGCGGTCCAGGCGTTTGGCTCCGCTGCCAAGGCGTCGCAGGCCTGGGTGTCGCAGGGGTACCGCTTTTATCAAGCTGACCAGTTGGGCATGGCGATGCGCCGCTTCAATCAGGCCTGGCTGTTGAACCCGGACAACCCCGAGGTCTATACCGGCTTTGCCGCCGTGCTGCACGACCAAGGCAAGTTCTGCCAGGCCATGAGCATGATGGACCAGGCGATCAGCCATGATCCGCCCACATTCCAGGGAATTTACGCGGATGCGGGGCGTATCGCGGCTCGCTGCGCCGCGGAAGACAAGACGCTGCCGCCCGAAGCGCGGGTGGCGGCAACCGCTCGTTCCGACGAGTGGTACCGCAAAGGCGAGGCCGTCGAACCGGATAAGGGATATCTGTATTCGTCCTGGGCCACCGCCTACTACTGGCGCGGGCAATACGATCAGGCCTGGGCGATGGTTGTCCGCGCGCGCGCGGCTGGGGGATCACCAAGCCCGAAATTCATGGAAATGCTACGCGCCCAAATGCCGGAGCCGCGCTCATAGCCCGCCCATCATGCAGGTGAATCCGGCTGCGCTGGCGGCATTTGCGATATTCTGCTGACCATCATGATCAAAGCTCTATGGTTGGCGTTGGGCTGCGTGATGCTGGCACTGGGCGTCATCGGCGCGTTCTTGCCGGTCATGCCGACGACGATTTTCCTGATTTTGGCGGTGGGCTGCTTTTCGCGCTCGTCTCCGCGCCTGGAAAAATGGCTGCTGGATAGTCCGACTTACGGGCCGCCCCTGCGTATCTGGCGCGAACAGAAGGCGGTGTCTCGCAAGGGCAAAACCTACGCTTGCCTGGGCATGGCGCTGGGATACGGCATTTTCTGGTGGAGCGCGCATCCGTCGTGGCCGCTGGCGGTAGGCGTCGGCGTGTTTTTTCTGGCCAGCGCGGCCTATGTGCTCAGCCGCCCGGCACCCAAAACGACGGGTGCCGGTAGCGAGCCGTTGCAACGATAGGGTTCCGCGCCGGATCGACGCGGGGTATTCCGCTTTACCCGTTTAGTGTGAATGCCGGGGATCGCCCCGAGTTTCGATCACTTTCAGATAAAGCGTGGCGGGTTCCAGGCAGCCGCCGGTCGATAATTGGCCCACCAGTTGCCGATAGAGCTCCTGCCAGGGCGTTTGCGACGCCGGTGGCTGGTAGGCCGGTTCCTGCTTGCGCCGTTCCATTTCCGCGTCGTCCACCAATGCCGTTACGCTGCGTTGGTTCAAGTCGACACGGATCTTGTCGCCCGTGCGCAGCAGCGCCAGGCCCCCGCCCGCAGCGGCTTCCGGTGACATGTTCAGGATGGACGGGCTGGCCGATGTGCCGCTTTGCCGGCCGTCTCCCAGGCAAGGCAGCGAGTCGACGCCACGCTTGATCAGGTGCGAGGGCGGGGCCATGTTGACGACCTCCGCGCTGCCCGGATAGCCCACGGTGCCGGCGCCGCGTATCACCAGAATGCAGTGCTCGTCGATGTTCAGCGACGGGTCTTCGATGCGGGCGTGATAGTCCTCGGGGCCTTCGAACACAATGGCGCGTGCCTCGAAGGCGTTCTCCGAACCGGGCTCCGACAGATAGGTGCGGCGGAAGGCTTCGCCCACGACCGACATCTTGATGATGGCGCTGTCGAAGAAGTTGCCCGACAGCACGATGAAACCGGCGCGGTGCTTGAGCGGCGCCTCGCAACTGCGAATGACGTCGGCGTCGCGGGTCTTGGAGGCCGCGGCGATATCGCCGATGGTTTTGCCGGACACGGTGGCGCAGTCGGCGTGCAGACGGCCCGCGGCCAGCAATTCGTGCATGACGGCGGGCACGCCGCCCGCCCGGTGGAAGCCTTCGCCCAGGTGTTCGCCGGCGGGCACGCAATTGACCAGCAGCGGTACGTCTTCGCCCAAGCGCTGCCAATCGTCCAGACTGAGGTCGATGCCGGCGTGGCGGGCCATGGCGATCAAATGCGGCGGACAGTTGCTGGACGCGCCCAGTGCCGACGCCACGACAATGGCGTTTTCGAAGGCCTGGCGGGTCAGGATGTGCGACGGCCGCAGGTCTTCGCGAACCATGTCGCAAATGCGCATGCCGGTGGCGTAAGCCATCTGCGCGCGTTCGCGGTAAGGCGCGGGGATGCTGGCGCAGGTGGGCAGCGACATGCCCAGGGCTTCCGCCAGCGAATTCATGGACAGCGCCGTGCCCATGGTGTTGCAGTGCCCGACCGATGGCGACGATGCCGTGGCCAGCGTCATGAAGCCTTCGTAGTCCAGCTTGCCCGCCGCCATCAGGTTGCGGGCATGCCAGATGACGGTGCCCGAACCTACCCGCTGGCCGTCGTGCCAGCCGTCCAGCATTGGCCCGCCCGACAGCACGATGGCGGGCAGGTCAACCGTGGCGGCAGCCATCAGGCAAGCCGGGGTGGTTTTGTCGCAACCGGTGGTCAGCACTACGCCGTCCAGCGGATAGCCGTGCAAGATTTCAACCAGGCCCAGATAGGCCAGGTTGCGATCCAGCGCCGCCGTGGGCCGCCGGCCTTGTTCGGCCAGCGGATGTACCGGGAACTCCATCGGGATGCCGCCCGCGTCCCGGATACCCGCCTTGATGCGCTCGGCCAGCGCCAGGTGATGCCGGTTGCAGGGCGCCAGGTCGCTGCCGGTCTGGGCAATGCCGATGATCGGCCGCCCGGACTGCAGCTCTTGCCGCGTCAGGCCGTAGTTAAGATAGCGCTCGACGTAAATCGCCGTCATATCGGCGTGCGAGGGGTCGTCGAACCATTTCTGGCTGCGCAACTTGCGGGGTATCTGAGACATGGGTGACTCGCTTGCTTCGCGTGGGCGTCAGTGATGAGACGTCAGTAATCGGGCCTCAATATCAGGCCCGAACATAAGACTTTGATCCATCAGGCCTTAATTACGCGCCTTCTGGATTTCGTCGTTCATTTGCTTGATGAGGTCGGGCCCCAGCTCCTGGGTGTACTTGTCAACCACCGGCTGAACCTTTTCGCGCATGCGGGCCACTTCCTCGGGGCTGACCGTGTTGATCTTCATGCCGGCCTTTTCAAGCGTCGCCATGGCCTTGGTCGAATCCGCGCGGCTGTCCTTGCGTTCGAAATCACGCGAGGCCGCGGCTGCCTGCCGGATCAGCTTCTGTTCGTCAGGCGACAAGGTGTCCCACCATTTCTTCGAGGCCAGCACCACCCACGGCGTGTAGACGTGGCGGGTGATGGTCAGGAAGGGCTGCACTTCGTAGAACTTGCTGCTTTGGATGGTGGTGATGGGGTTTTCCTGCCCGTCGACCGTGCGCGTTTCCAAGGCGGTGAACAGTTCCGAGAAAGGCATGGGCACGGCGTTCGCGCCCAGCGTGTTGAAGACGCCCAACGCGATCTGGTTCTGCATGACCCGCAGTTTGATGCCTTGCATGTCTTCCGCGCGCACGATCGGATGCTTGGAATTGGTCATGTTGCGAAAGCCGTTTTCCCAATAGACCAAGCCAACCAGGCCCTTGGCTTCCAGCTTCTTCAACAGGTCCTGGCCCACCTTGCCATCCAGCACGGCATCGGCTTCCTTTTCACTGTTGAACAGGAAGGGCAGGTCGAACACGCCAAATTCCTTGACCATGCCCGCCAGCGGCGCGGTGGAACCCACCATCATTTCCTGTGCGCCGCCGGCCAGGGCGCCCTGCATTTGTTCGTCGGAACCCAGCGTGGCGGAACCGAAGGTCCTCATCTTCAGCTTGCCGTCGCTGACTTTTTCAAGCTCTTGCGCCAGGAAGCGCGCGGCGCGGCCCTGGACACTTTCTTCGTTCAGGCCGTAGCCGAAGCGGATCAGGCGCGGCTTGACGTCGGCCGCCGCGGCCACGCCGGCCACAGCGCAGGACAGCGCGGTAGCCAGCACAAGTAGACGGGTCTTGAATCGAATGGTCATGGTGCTCCTCCTTGGGGTTTTCTCTATGCCGCTAGTGCATCCAGCGTGCGGGTACGGTGATCAGTTCGGGGAAGATCACCAACAGAATCAGCAAGATCGCGTAGGCCACGACGTAGCGCCACACCCCCTTGCAGATAGTTTCCATATTGATGCGGGCCACGCCGCACACCACGTTCAGCACTGTGCCCACGGGTGGGGTCAAAAGGCCCACGCAGCCCACCATGACGAACATGACGCCGAAGTAGACGGGGTCGATGCCAGCCTTGGTGACCACCGGCATCAGCACCGGCGCCAGAATCAGGATGGTGGGCGTGAGGTCCATGACCGTGCCGATCAGGATCAACAGAAGCATCAGCGCGAACATCAGCAGCTTGGGCTGGTCCATGATGGGCGCAAGCAGCGCGATCAGATCTTGCGGCATGTCGGCCAGCGTGATCATGTAGGACGACACCATCGCGGCGGCCACCAGGAACATCACCACGGACGTGGTGCGCGCGGCGTTCACGAACAGCGGCACCAGGTCCCGCAGGCCGATCTCGCGGTAGACGAACAGGCTGACGATCAGCGCATAGACGGCGGCCACCACGGCCGCTTCGGTCGGTGTGAAGATGCCGCCACGCAGCCCGCCGATGATGATCACGGGCAACATCAGCGCCCACAGCGATTCGCGCAGCGCTTTCCAGCGCATGCTCCAGGGTTCGCGCGGCGAAGGCGTGATGCTGCCGTGCTTGCGCGCCACCCAGGTCCAAACTGCCACCAAGGTCATGCCCATCATCAGCCCCGGCGCGATGCCCGCAAAGAACAGCTTGGTGATCGACACATTCGTGGCCACGCCAAAAATAATGAACGAGATGGACGGCGGAATGATGGGGGCGACAATGCCGCCCGCGGCGATCAAGCCCGAGGCCTGTCCGGCGTCGTAACCTTTTTCGCGCAGCATGGGGATCAACAATGACCCGAGCGCGGCGGCATCGGCCACCGCCGAGCCGGAAAGGGCGGCCAGCAGCACGCTGGCGAAAATGGCCACATAGCCCAATCCGCCTTGGACGTGCCCGACGAACATGCTGGCCAGGCGCACGATTCGACGTGAAATGCCGCCAGCGTTCATGAGCTCGCCCGCCAGCATGAACAGCGGCACCGCCATCAGCGTGAAGCTGTTGGCGCCCGTCAGCATGTTCTGCGCCAGGATCTGGGTGTCGAAGAAATTCAGTTGGAACATCATGGCCAAGGCGCTGAGTAGCAGCGCGAAGGCAATCGGCATGCCCAGGGCAATCAGCCCAAGCAGCACAAGCAGGAAGACGGTCAGGATCATTGCGGGTTTCCGGGCGAGGCAGGGAGGCGGGTGCGGGGGAAGGCCGGGATCAGATGGCGGGGTCTTCCGGACTGGATTCCGCCGGCAAGGGGCCACCGGCCAGCACGCGGATGATGTCGACCAGGGTCAGGATGCCCATGGCGACCGATGCATACAGCGCCGCGGTGTTGAATACCGCCAGGCGCATTCCCGTGACAGGCAGCACGGTGCCCATGCCGATGACGGTCTGCACCCAACTGCCTTGCGCCATCAGCCAAAGCACCCACAGCACCAGCAATTGGCAGAACACGTGCGACACGCGTCGGGCGGTGGGACCGAATCGATCAACGAGCATGGTGACGCCGATGTGCTGGTGATCGCGTAGCGCAATGACCGCGCCCAGGAAGATCAGCCAGACGAAAGCCAGGCGGGACACCTCGTCCGACGCATTGATGCCGGAATTGAACAGGTAGCGCAGCGCTACGTTGCCGAACAGCAGCACGACCATGACGACCAGACAGGCCACCATCAGCCAGGTCTGCAACTTGAAACACCAGTCAGCGGCGCGGGCCAACGGTGAACCGCCGGGCCGCCCGGAATGGGAAGCTTGCATGTTTGTCTCCTGCCCCGTTTTTCGGGGCTTTTTTCGCTTATGCTTTTGCGGATGTTAGCGCTAACATTTCGACTTTGGCAAGCCCCTGTTTTTGCGTCAGACTACGCGCTGCCCATCCGACCACGAGGCCCAATGTCCGTCCGTAAACCCCGCAGCTCGCACGCTGGCCGCATCACCATGCAAGAGGTTGCACGCCGCGCGGGCGTCAGCGCCATCACGGTGTCGCGCGCGTTGCGCACGCCCGACAAGGTGGCCGAGGCGCTGCGCCTGCGTATCGTCCGGGTTTGCCAGGAATTGGGCTACGTGCCCAACCACGCCGCCAGTGCCTTGGCGTCGGCGCGGTCGCAAACCGTGGTGGTGTTGATTCCGTCGTTGAGCAACGTGGTGTTCGTGGACATCATTTCCGGCATCAAGGAAGTGCTGGATCAGCAGGGCTATCACATGCTGATCGGGGTGACGGGGTATTCGCCGGATGCGGAAGAAGCCTTGCTGCGCAAGTATCTGCAGCATTCGCCGGACGGCGTGATCTTGACCGGTATCGACCACAATCCCGGCACATGGGCATTGCTGCGCACGCAACGGATCGCCACGGTGCACACCATAGAAACACTGGCCGATGGCGAAGACATGAGCGTGGGTTTTTCGCAGTTCGATTCGGGCTATGCCGCTTGCCGCCACCTGGTGGAGCGCGGCCGTCGCCGCATCGGCATCATCGGCGCTCAGCTGGACCCGCGCTCGTTGCGCCGCTGCGAAGGCGCGCGGCAGGCGCTGCGCGATGCGGGCTGCTACGACGCCACGCTGGAAATCATGACGCCGGAGAAATCGTCCATCAGCCTGGGGGCGTCCTTGCTGGACACCTTGCGCACCCAGCATCCGGATTGCGATGCCGTTTTCTTCTGCAACGATGACCTGGCGCAGGGCGCGGTGTTTCAGTGCGGCAGGCTGGGCGTGCGCGTGCCGGAGCAGATGGCCATCATCGGCTTTCATGATCTGGCCGGCACCGCCTGGACCACGCCACCCTTGTCGACCATCGCCACGCCGCGCTACCAGATCGGCTTGTCGGCGGCCGACCTGCTGATGCGCCACCTGGCGGGTGAGACCGTCGCCCAGCGGCATGTGGACTTGGGCTTTACGCTGGTGCAGCGCGAAACCAGTTGAAGGGCGGCGTCAGGCCGCGCGGCGCAACGCCAGGAACACGCCCGAGGCCATGATCAACCCCATGCCCGCCAATGCCATGGCGTCTGGCGGCCGCTGAAACCAGAACGTGCTGAACAAGACCGCCAGCAGCAGTTGGAAGTAATTCAAGGGGGCCAGCGTGGCGGCCGATACGCGTTGGAACGCGGCAATCAGCAGCACCTGCGCCAGGCCGCTGCATACGCCAAGCGCGATGATGAGCGTGGCGTCGGCGGGGCCGGGCCAGGGGTCCGGCAGAAAGAAGGGGGCGGGCAAGGCCGTGACGATCAGGCAGATGATCGCGGTATAGGCGTATTGCACGGGCCCGGGCACCTTGCCCGACAGCTTGCGCGTCAGCACCTGGAAAATCGCGTAGCACACGGCCGACACCGCCATCAGCAGCGTGCCCAGCAGCGGCAAGTCGGCACCCGGGCGCACAATCAAGAGCATGCCGGCAAAACCCACGGCCACCGCGATCCATTGCACGGGGCGCACCCGTTCTCGTAGCAGCCAGGGCGACAGCGCCACCATGATGAGCGGCGAGGTGAAATAGATGGCGGTGGCTTCCGACAGCGGCATCCAGATCAGCGCGGTCATGAAGCACGTGGCCACTGTGGCCAGCGTTAGCCCGCGCAACACCAGCAGCGGTTTCTCGGGCGTATCACGCAGTCGCAGGCCGGGGGCGTGGCGCCATAGCATGTACAACGCCAGAACGATCACCGCCAAATACCGCATCACGTTCAGGAAGGGCGCGGGGTAGCGTTCCAGCATGTGCTTGGAGCCGGCGTCGAAGGTGGCGAACGCGACCAGCGCCGCAAAGAACAGCAGGATGCCCGCGTTGCGCGACGCGGCGGGGGCGGGCAGGACGGCGTCGGGAACGGAGGCCATGGATGATGCGCGCGCGTCAGGCGCTGGCTTGCCCCATGCCTTGCAGGAAGGCGTCTAGCGCGGGGCCGATGGCCTGGACCATGTACCCGCCTTCCTGCACCACGACGGTAGGCACGCGCAGGCTGGCCACGCGCGCGCCGATGTCGCGGTAGGCGTCGATGTCCAGCTTGAGCACGCTGATGGGGTCGTCCTTGTAGGAGTCGAAACCCAATGCCAGCACCAGCGCTTGCGGCCCGTAGCCGGCCAGCGCCGACAATGCCGTGTCCAGCGCGGCCAGGAAGGGATCGTTGCCCGAGCCGTGCGCAAGCGGCAGGTTCAGGTTGTAGCCTTCACCGGCGCCGTGGCCGCGTTCGTCGGTATAACCGGTATAGAACGGGTAGTAGGCGCTGGGGTCGGCGTGCAGCGACACGGTCATGACGTCGGCGCGCTGGTAGAAAATGTTCTGGGTGCCATCGCCGTGGTGCGCGTCCACATCCAGCACCGCCACCTTGGACCACGTTTGCAGCAAGCGGCTGGCCGCCGCCGCGCTGCTGTTCAGGTAGCAAAAGCCGCCGGCGCGGTCACGATGCGCGTGATGGCCGGATGGCCGGCACAGCGCGTAGGCCATGCCCGCCGTGCTGGCGACATGGTCCGCCGCCGCCACCGCGCTATGGGTTGACCGCAGCGCCGAGCGCCAGGTGTGTGGGCCGATCGGGCAAGACAGATCGCTTAAGTAGTAGCCCGTTTGCGCCACGATGGACGGCGAAGGGCAGGGCCCGCGCCCGGCCTGTTCGACACGCCCGTTGTAGTAGGGCGACAGGTTGGGCAGGACTTCCGGCCCGGGGTCCACGCCCGGCGCTTTCAGCGACTGCCAGCGTGTGTAGGCGGTTTCCAGGTAGTTCAGGTATGCGGCGCTATGAATGCTCTCGAGCGGCTTGCGGCCGTAGTCGGAAGGGGCTTCCACGGCGATGCCGCGTGCCGCCAGCGCGCCTTGCAGGCTTTCTGCCCGGGACGGCAGATCGGTGGGGGCACTGAGCCGGCCCAGCCGCATGAACTGCTGCGGGGTGTGCAGCAATTGTTCTTCCGAGAAAAACGCCTTCATGATGATCCTCGCTGATGCGTCAGGCCTGCTTGATTTCGATTTCGACAAAAACGAATTCGGTATCGCCGGGATTGATGACGTTGTGCTCAACGCCAACCGGTCGATAGTAGGCGATGCCCGTCGTGAGCTGGCTGGTGACCTGGCCGGTGGGCGTGTCCAACAGCAAGGGGCCGGTGGTTTGCGGGACCACCACGTAGTTCATGCCATGGCGATGCCAGCCCGTTTCGCCACCGGGCGGAAAGCGCCATTCGGTGACGGTGACCAATTCGTTATCGATCTGCACGGTGGGAACGGCGGCGGGACGTTGCACGAGGATGCTCCTGGGGTTGGCTTGGGATTGTCTTGGGGCTTAAGGATGATCAGGCCATTGTCGCCTGAGTGGGGTCCCAGTGCTGGCCGGGCACGGCGGCGATCAACTGCCGCGTGTATTCATGCTCGGGCCTGTCAAAGATCTGTGACGGCGAGCCATACTCGACGACCTTGCCGCGATGCATCACCAGCACCGAATTGCAGATCTGAGCGGCAACTCGCAGGTCGTGGGTGATGAACACCAGCGCAATCTGCAAACGCTGTTGCAGGTCATGCAGCAGTTGCAGCACCTGCGCCTGCACCGATACGTCCAGCGCTGACACCGATTCATCGGCCACCAGCACCTTGGGCTCCAGGGCCAGCGCGCGCGCGATGCCGATGCGCTGACGCTGCCCACCCGAAAACTGATTTGGGTAGCGATCAAAGGCGGACGGGTCCATGCCCACCAACGACAGCAGTTCGCGCACGCGGGCCTCGGCCTTCGCGCGCGGCACGCCATTGGCCACGGGGCCGTCGCTGATGATGCGGCCTACGGTGTGGCGCGGGTTGAGCGAGGCGAACGGATCCTGGAAGATCATCTGGATATCGTGGCGCAGCGGGCGAAAGCGCGACTCCGACATCTTGGCGATGTCCTGGCCGTTGAAGATCAATTGGCCGCCATTGATGCCCACCAATTTCAGCAGGCATTTTCCGATGGTCGATTTTCCCGATCCCGATTCCCCCACGATGCCCAGCGTCTCGCCCCGTCGCACGGTGAAACTGACGCCGTCCACGGCACGCACTTCACGCTTGCCGCCCAGCCAGCCGTGGCCAATCACGTAGGTCTTCTTCAGGTCTTTTACTTCCAGCACCGGCGTGTCGTCGGCCGTTGCCACGCGTTCTTCGCCACGGCGGTGCGGCACGGCCGCGATCAGGCGCTGGGTGTAGGGGTGGCGCGGACGGTTCAAGACCTCGTCGGCCGGGCCTTGCTCCACCAAGATTCCTTTTTCCATGACGGCGACGCGGTGGGCAATTTCGGCCACCACGCCGAAGTCGTGCGTGACGAACATCACGCCCATGCCCTTTTCTTTCTGGATGCGGGCAATCAGCGCCAATATCTGCGCCTGCGTGGTGACGTCCAGCGCCGTGGTGGGTTCATCGGCGATCAGCAACGCGGGCTCCAACGCCAGCGCCATGGCGATCATCACGCGCTGGCGTTGGCCGCCCGACAAGCGGAATGGGTAGACGTGGTAAAGCGTGGCTGGGTCCGGCAGGCCCACGAAGTCCAGCAGTTCCAGCGTGCGCCGCATGCGCTCGGCGCCGGGATAGGCGTTGTGGACGCGCATGACTTCACTGATCTGTTCGCCCACTGTCATCAGCGGGTTCAGGGCCGACAACGGCTCCTGGAAGATCATCGCCATGTCCTTGCCGCGCATGGCTTGCAGCGTGGCTTCGTCTTGCCGCAGCAGGTCTTGGCCACGGAACAAAATGCGGCCCTGCTGCGGCGTCAGATAGTCGGGCAATAAACCCATGATGGCGTTGGCGCTCATGGACTTGCCCGAACCGGACTCGCCCACGATGCAGAGGATTTCGCCGGCGCGGATATCGTAGGAAACGTCCTGCACGGCAAAGGGCCGGTCGCCGCCCCGAGGCAGCGCAATACTTAGATTCTGGACAGACAACAGCGGCGTGGATTCGGTCATGTCGGCCTCCTATTCGCCGCGCTTGCGCAGTTGGGGGTTGAGGGCGTCGTTCAAGCCTTCGCCGATCAGGTTGATGGCCAGCACCGTCAGCAAGATGGCCACGCCGGGCCAGACGCTCATCCACCAGGCTTCGCGGATCATCGTACGCGCCGCGCCGATCATGAAACCCCAACTCATCAGGTTGCGGTCGCCCAGGCCCAGGAAGGACAGGGACGATTCCGTCAGGATGGCGGTCGCCACCATGAACGAGGCCGACACGATGATGGGCGACATGGCGTTGGGCAGGATCTGGGTGCTGACGATGCGCGCGGGGGTCTGGCCGATGACGATCGCGGCCTGGACGAATTCCCGCTGCTTGAGCGTCATGAATTCCGAACGCACCAGCCGCGCGGCCGGTGGCCAGGACACCACCGCGATGGCCCCCATGATGGAATACACCGACGGGCTCAGGATGGCCACCAGCACCACCGCCATGGCCAATTGCGGAATGGTCTGGAAGAACTCGGTGAAGCGCATCAGCGCGTCGTCCACCCGGCCGCCGCAGTAGCCGGCCACCGAGCCGATCAGTATCCCGAACAGCAAGGCCACCGCGGTCGACAGCAGTCCCACCATCAACGACACCCGCGCGCCCCATACCAGGCCTGCCGTGATGTCGCGCCCCAGCATGTCGGTGCCAAAGGGGTAGGCGGCATCCGTGAATGGCGGAATCAAGGGGTCGGCCACCATCATCCAGGGCGACTCCTGATACAGCAGCGGGGCGGCCAGCGCCACGATCACCACAACCAGCATGATGGCAAGGCCTGCCACCGCGCCGTAGTTGCGCATATAACGTTGGGCAAAAGACTTCATGCGGCGGCTCCTTGCTGCGCACCGGCGCCAATGCGCGGATCGATCAGGCGGTACAGCACGTCGGTCAGCAAGTTGAACACCACCACCATGATGGAAGTGACGAGGAAGATGCCCAGCAGCAATTGGTAGTCGCGTTGCAGCAGGGCGTCGAACATCAGGCGGCCGATGCCCGGCCAGGCAAACACGGTTTCGGTCAGCACCGCGCCGCCGGCCATCTGGCCTAGCTGGATGCCGGCGAAGGTGATGACGGGCAGCAGCGCGTTGCGCAACACGTGGGCGCGGATCACGCGGCTGGGGCTAACCCCCTTGGCGCGCGCCGTTTTCACGAAGTCCATGCCGATCACTTCCAGCATCGACGCCCGCGTCAGGCGCACGTAAACGGCCATGAAGAAGCAGCCGAGGGTCACCGTGGGAAGAATCAGGTGCTGCGCGATATCCACCGCGCGGGCCCAGCCGGTCAAGCCGGCGCCTACCGTTTCCATGCCGAAGGCGGGCAGCCAGCCCAGCACCACCGAGAACAGCAGGATGCCCATCAGCGACAGCCAGAACAAGGGCGTGGCGTACAGCAGCAGCGCGCCCGTCATGACCGAGCTGTCGATCCAGCGGCGCTTGTTGCGGTAGCGCGCCTTGGCGGCGACTACACCCAGGAAGACGCCCAGCACGATGGAAAACACAAAGGCGCAGGACATCAGCAGGAACGTCGCGGGCAGGCGCTCCACAATCAGGTCCAGCACCGGCACGTGGTTGCGATACGAAAAGCCCAGGTCCAGTTGCACCACGCCCTTCAGGTACAGCATCAGCTGCGTCATGATGGGCTTGTCCAGCCCGAAGGCCACGCGCAACTGGTCGACGTAGGCGGCATCGCCCGCGCCGGCCTGGCCCGCCAGCACGGCGGCGGGGTCACCGGGCGCCAGGCGGATCAGGAAGAAATTGATGATCACCACGCCCAGCACGACCACCAGGGCCTTGCCGATGCGGGACAACAGAAAAGACAGGAATTTCATGCTTGAAGTCCTTCTCAGGCTGGCGTGGGCAGCCAAGGGCCTGCCCGCCGCGCGGCCGGGATCCGCCGCCGCGGGGAGCTCCGCGGCGGCGTCTTGCTGCGCTTACTTTTCGATGTAGACGTCGTCGAACGATTCGTTCAGGCCAATGGCGGTCTTGACCAGGTTCTTGACGTTGGAGCGGTACAGGGTGGGGAACTCCATGTCCACCATGAAGCCGTTGGCCACTTCGTTGACCAGCGTCGTCTGCAGCTTGGAGTAGAGCGCCTGGCGCTTGGCCGGGTCGACTTCAGAGGCGGCCGCTTCCCACTGCTTGTCGGTCTCGGGGTTGCTGTAGCCCTGCACGTTGGCAAACGGCGAACCCTTGACGATGTTCGACGAGATATACAGGCGCTGCACGCCCAGCGCCGGGTCGCCGTACTGGTAGGTGAAGTTGGTGGTCAGGTCGAAATCCCAGTTGCCGGTGCGGCTGGCCCAGCCGCCTGCATCCGTGGATTCCAGGTTCACCTTGAAGCCCAGTTGTTCCAGCGCCTGCTTGGTGTATTCGCCCAAGCGGTCCCAGGTCGAACCGTAGGGGAAGCTCAGTTGGCGGATGGTGTAGTCCTCGGGCTTGATGCCCGATTCCTTGATCAGCGCGCGCGCCTTTTTCATGTCGAACGGCATGGGCGGCGTGTTCTTGTCGTAGAACATTTCGGTGGTGACGAACGGGCCGGTCGACACTTTGCCCAGGCCGAAGAAGATATTGTTGACCACCATCTTGCGGTTCATCGCGGCCATGACCGCTTGACGCACCTTCAGATTGTCGAAGGGCGGCTTGCGCATGTTGAACAGCAGGTAGGCCTGCGGCGAGAACATTTCCCAGCCGGCGGTGGTGTATTCCACCTTGGGCAAGGCGCGCAGGCGCTTGATGTCGACGTTGTCCACGTCGCCGCCGCGCAGCACGTCCACGCTGCCGCGTTCAAAGGCCACCGCGCGCGAGGCCGCGTCAGGGATCACGTTGAACACCAACTCGTCTAGATACGGCAGACCCGGCTTCCAGTAGTTGGGGTTGCGCGTCAGCTTGATGTATTCGCCACGCTTCCATTCCTTGAACATGAACGGACCCGTGCCCACCGGTTTCTGGTTGGCCGGATTGGTCATGTAGTCAGTGCCGGCGTAAAGATGCTTGGGCATCATGGGGGCAAAGCCCGGTTCGAACATCAGCATGAAGGCCGGGAAGGCGGTCTTCAGCTTGATGACAACGGTCTTGGCGTCGGGCGCGGTGACCGAATCGACGAACTTGTTCAGGATGACGCGGGCGCGGGCATGCGTCTTGGGCAGCATCTCGGCCAGCGAGAACACGACGTCTTCGGACGTGAACGGCTTGCCATCGTGCCACTTGACGTTGTCTTGCAGGTGGAAGGTATAGGTCAAGCCATCGGCCGACGCCTCCCAGGATTTGGCCAGGCCCGGCATGGGCTTCAGGTTGGTGTCATAGGTCAGCAGGCTTTCGTAGATCTTGCCCGCGACGAATTGCGTAGGCCCTTGCTGGTTGATGGCCGTGACAATCACGGGCGGCTCGGGCTGAACAATCATGTTCAGGGTGCCGCCTTTGGTCTGGGCCAATGCTTGGGTGGCGGGTAGCGCGGCCGCAAGGACCAATGCGCCGATGCTTAGGGAGAACCATTTCTTCGATTTCACTGCGAGCCTCCGGGCTGGAAAGGGACTGACAGGTGACCGCCGCTGCGCGGCGGATGCCGTGCTTTGACAAGCAAACCTTGTGCCACCTGGGTTTCTCAGGGGTACTACAGGCGAAGCCGCTACAGCCATGCTTCGTACAGGTGCTGGGTAAGGCAGGCCGCGCACCATTGCGGCGAAATCGGCGGTGCACCGCGGCGTGCCGTAAGACGTCGGAATGGGCGGTGCATTGATCGGATGAAAACGCGACCGCTAGCGCGCGGCGTTGGCTCGCGCCACCATGGCGTCAAGCAGGACGTTGCAACCGGCTTCCAGATGCTCGGGCTGCGCGTCTTCAATTTCGTTGTGGCTGATGCCGTCCTTGCAGGGCACGAAGATCATGGCGGTCGGCGCCACGGCGGCCATATAGACCGCGTCGTGTCCAGCGCCCGTCACGATGTTCATGGCGGGCAGGTGGCGCTTGGCCGCGCCCTGGCGCACCTTGTCCACCAGGTCGGTGTCGAACGGTGTCGGGCGGAAGTACTGCACGTCTTTCAGATCGACCTGCACGCCATGGGCCACCGCGATGTCATCGCAGGCGCGCCGCCATTGCTGGTCCATGCGCGTCAACGTGGCTTCGTCTTCGTGGCGCAGGTCGGCGGTGAAACGCACCTGGCCCGGGATGACGTTGCGCGATCCGGGATGCGCGTGGATTTCTCCGACGGTGCCGCGCCCGTGCGGCTGATGCGCGTTGGCAATGTTGATCACTGTCTGCACCAGAAAGCTGGCGGCAAACAGCGCGTCGCGGCGGATCGCCATCGGCGTGGGGCCGGCGTGCATTTCCATGCCCGTCACCGTGATGTCGTACCAACGCAGGCCCAGCGATCCGGTCACCACGCCGATGGTTTTTTCCTCGTGCTCCAGGATCGGGCCCTGTTCGATATGGGCTTCAAAATAGGCGTCCACCGGGCGCCCGCCCACCGGGTCCGGGCCCGCATAGCCGATCGCCACGAGTTCATCGCGCACCGTGATGCCCTGAGCGTCTTGCGCCGACAGCGCCGTCTCCAAGGGGAACTTCCCGGCGAACACGCCGGAACCCATCATCACGGGTACAAAGCGCGATCCTTCCTCGTTGGTCCAGATGGCCAGTTCCAGCGGCGCTTCGGTCTGCACGCCGGCATCGTTCAGCGTGCGCATCACTTCAAGCCCGGCCAGGACGCCATAACAGCCGTCGAACTTGCCGCCCGTGGGCTGCGTATCGATGTGGCTGCCGGTCATGACAGGCGGCAGCTCGTTGTTGCGGCCCGCTCGGCGCGCAAAAATGTTGCCCACCTGGTCCACCCTGACGGTCATTCCTGCTTCGCGCATCCAGGCGGTGACCAGATCGCGGCCTTGGCCGTCAAGCGCCGTAAGCGCCAGGCGGCAGTTGCCGCCTTTGGGCGTCGCGCCAATTTGCGCCAGATCCATCAAGGACTGCCACAGCCGTTGGCCATTGATGGACAGGGAAGACGATGTCATGGGGCGCCTCGATGGTCGGAAAGTGAGTCGAAGTCTTCACGCAGCCGTGCCAGGATGCCCAACAGATGCGTGTGCATGGCGTGGCGCGCGCGGATCGGGTCCCGCGCCGTGATGGCGGTCAGGATGCGTTGATGCTCGGCATGGGCGGCGGCCCAGGCTCGTGTGGTGACAAAGTAGTCCTGCATGCGGCTGTACACCGAGCTGGCCTGGCTAAGGTTCCACAAGTGCGCCACGGCCGAGGCCAGCGCGGCGTTGCCGCAGGCCGCGCCAATGGCGCTGTGGAACGCGCGGTCGTGGTCGCCGGGCGCGTCGGTCAGCGACATGGCGGCGTGGGCGTCGCGGATAACCGCAATTTGCGCGGGGGTGGCCTGGTGCGCGGCCAGCGCGGCGCATTCCGGTTCGATCAGCATGCGCGCCTCCAGCAGGTCGAAGGGGCCGATGTCGTCTTGACCGACGGCCACGGCCGCGCCGGTGGCAGGCAACAGGGGGAACGCGGCTCCATCGGGCGCGATGGTGACGAACACGCCCGTGCCCACGCGCACTTCCACATAGCCTTCGATTTCCAGGGCGATCAATGCTTCGCGGATGGACGCCCGGCTGACTTGCAGTTGTTCCGCCAGCTCGCGTTCGGACGGCAAGCGTCCGCCGCGAGCAAAGTCGCCCGCACGGATGCGGCCGGCGATCTGGTCGGCGATCATGCGGTAAAGGCGGGTGGCGGCGACAGCCTGGAAGGTGCTCATCAATGGGGCGATGCTATGGCCTGGTGGTCAGGCCACCAATATAGGCACGCTGCCATTGAAATAGAAGGGAAATATCGCGTTTTCAGGGAAAACGATCAGAGGGATTTCACGTCTTCCTATCTGGTGGTCAGGCCAGTTAGGAAGTGCGTGGCGGCGCTATTGCTGGCCGTTGTCGCCGCCGGGTTCCGGCGTCTGCGTGAAAGCGCGAACCAGGCGCGCGATGCCGTCCAGTTCGTCGTGTGCGCCCACCACCCATTCGGGCTTTTCGAAGGGGCTGTCCGAAGGCGCGTTGTCCATGCTTGTCTTCAGGTCGTTCAGCAGTTCCAGCGCCATGTCGGTGGCTTGGGGGCTGCTGCGGGTGGAAAGGGCGATGGCGATTGCCAGCGCCTGGCGCATGGCCAGCAGGCGGCCGTCCAGTTCAGTGCCCATGAGGTGTCCTTGTTATGCAACGTGAAAGGGGGCATTTTAAGGGCCGGGCAGGTCCCGCGCGCGGACGCGATTCGTGCACATCCTCGACGCGGGCAACTTGAGCGAAGCCGCGCGGGGTTTGCGCAAGATCAAGATGCGGTGGCAGGCATGGGCGAATAATCCGGGGTATGCAAGCCGCCATACGCCCACCCGCCACGCCGCCCGCGCCTGTCACCGCGGCGCCATTTTTCCCCCCTCAGTTGCTGGCCAGGCTGGACAAGAACGGGCCGCGCTATACGTCGTATCCCACCGCCGACCGCTACCACGGCAACTTTGGCGAACAAGACTATCGGCTGGCGCTGCGGCAGCGTCACGCCACCTGTCCGACCGAGCCCCTGTCGCTGTATGTACACATTCCGTTCTGCGATTCGGTCTGCTACTACTGCGCCTGCAACAAGGTGGTGACCCGGCATCATGACCGCGCCGCCCGTTATCTGGATGCGCTGGCAAGCGAAATTGCGTTGCACGTCAACGAGTTGGGCGCGGGCGTTCCCGTGACGCAACTGCATTTCGGCGGGGGCACGCCAACCTTCCTGTCCGACAACGAACTGTCCCGCCTGATGCGGGACTTGCGGGCTGCTTTCCAGTTGGCGCCAGACGCCGAGATCTCCATAGAGGTTGATCCTCGCACCGCCACGCCGCAACGCCTGGCGCATTTGCGCGAATTGGGATTCAACCGTCTGAGCTTCGGCGTGCAGGATTTCGATGCGCGCGTGCAAAAGGCAGTGCATCGCGTGCAGTCCTTCGAGGACGTCCGCGCGCTGATGCAAAGCGCTCGCGCGCTGGGCTATGACTCGGTCAACATGGATTTGATCTATGGGCTGCCGTTGCAGACCGCCGAATCGTTCGCTCGCACAATCAAGCAGGTGGTGGCGCTGCGCCCCGACCGCATCGCGCTGTACGCCTACGCGCATTTGCCAGAACGCTTCAAGCCTCAGCGCCGCATCAACGAAGCCGAATTGCCCGACCGGGCGACGCGGGTCGGCTTGCTGGGTTCCGCCATCGATGGCTTCCTGCAACAGGGCTACACCTACATCGGCATGGACCACTTCGCCCTGAACACCGACGCGCTGGCGATCGCCAAGCAGCGTGGCGAACTGCATCGCAATTTTCAGGGCTACAGCACGCAACCCGATCGTGACCTGGTCGCGCTGGGCGTGTCGGCCATCGGCCGCATCGGCAACACGTACAGTCAGAACGCAAAGGTGCTGGATGCGTACTACGGCGCGATCGAATCCGGAAGTTTCGCGGTGGAACGGGGCCTGATGCTCTCGCCCGACGACCTCGCACGGCGCGACGTCATCATGGACATCATGTGCCAGGGGCGCGTCGACTTCGCGACGGTCGAAGCGCGCCATGGGTTGCGGTTCGGTGATTACTTCAGCCGCGAACTGCTGCAAATGGCCCATCTGGCGGAGTTGGGGCTGGTCAACCTGCGGGCGGGCAATGTGCAGGTGACCGGACTGGGTTGGTATTTTGTACGAGCCGTCGCCATGGTGTTTGACGGTTATCTGGGCAGCGTCAGCAGCACTGCCAGCTATTCCCGCATTATTTGAGATCGTGGCCGCGCGGTGGGTTCATTCGGCGAACTTCTCGCGCAGGTAAAGCGCAAGCGAGAGGTCGTCGGCCAACTGCAGCTTGCGCATGGCGCGGCGCTTGTGGGTGCTGATGGTCTTTTTGCTACGCATGAGCCGCGCGGCAATCTGCGTGACCGACAGGCCCTGGCTGATGTGACGCAGAATCTCGACTTCCGACGTGGTCAGCATCGCATGAGGGTGGGTCGGCAGCAGCGGGCGGATCTTGCCATCCTGCACCGACAGAAAATCATCGTTGCCGCTGAGCACGCCTCGAATGATCTCAGGCAGCAGCATCATGCCCCATTGCTTGGCAAGGTAGCCGTTGGCCCCCGCGCGGTACGCGGCATATTGTGTTTCCTGCCGGTTCCCAGCCGAGAAGGTGATGATGGACAGGGTGGGGTGGTAGCGCCGCAAGCGGCGCAGGAAATTGACGCCATCCCAGGGTTCCTGGGGCAGATAGAAGTCGATCAGGGCAACGTCACAGGGTGATTTGCTCAGCTTTTCCAGCAGCGCGCGCGCGGACGTTTCGCGATGCAATACCCGAAAGCCGGGCCGGCTTTCCAGATACGCGCCGACGCCCAGCGCCACGACCGGATGGTCGTCAAGTATTGCAACCTTGATGACCGAAGGCAGGCGCGACAGCAGCAGGTGGCGGCGCCCGCCTGAGCGGCCGCCACCGTCGCCGCAGCGAGACGGATTTGAAGGCGTTGCCGCTTTGGTCACAAGTTTTGGGACAGCTTTCATCGATGCTCCACAAGCCGGGAAAAAGAACGTTGGTGGCGGGTTCAGCCGGCTAGAGTTGAAGTCCGGAGCACGCTCCGCGGTTAGTCGTAAATTTGCGATGGAAGGTTACGTTTTCGAGCGCCCGTCCGGATAGGAATCACGCGAAAATCAGACCGTTGCACCTTCGAGCGCGCATTCGGTCTTGCCCCGGCAAGCGGGGCGTATGCCCGCATTCGGGATAGGCGCAAATGGTGCTACAATCGGCAACGTTAATTGCACTCGTTCCGTTGGTGTCCGGGGTTTTCCCCGCGTGGTTCCGGCGTGAATCGATGGCTCAAACTTGATTGCTCAATATTTAGCGCGCCGCCTTGGGCGCGTTTTCCACAGGCTTAGAATCATGTTTTTCCCGCTGGCACGAACTACGACCCGGAACTTTCGCCCTATGTCGCGTTAGTTTTTCGTGCGTCGGGTTCCTCCGTGTCAGGTCAGCGGCAGAACTCAGCAAGACAACCAAAAACGCGGCTCTCAGGCCGCGTTTTTCGTTTCCGTTTCGTTTATTGATTTTCTCGTTCCAAGAACCCCAGGAAGCACTCCCGATGGTACAGATCACATTGCCCGATGGTTCGCAACGCCAATATCCGGGGCCGGTCACGGTCGCTGAAGTGGCGCAGTCGATCGGTACGGGCCTGGCCAAGGCCGCCTTGGGCGGCCGCGTGACGTTTGAAGGCGCGGATTCCAAGCTGGTCGACACCAGCTTCAGCATTGAAGGCGATGCGCGCCTGGCGATCGTGACCGCCAAGGATGCCGACGGCCTGGACCTGATCCGCCACTCCACGGCCCACCTGCTGGCCTATGCCGTGAAGGAATTGTTTCCGGACGCCCAGGTCACCATCGGCCCCGTGATCGACAACGGCTTCTACTACGATTTCTCGTACAAGCGTCCGTTCACGCCCGAAGATCTGGCGGCCATCGAAAAGAAGATGGCCGAGCTGGCCAAGAAAGACGAGATCGTGACGCGCGAAGAATGGTCGCGCGACGACGCCGTCGAGTTCTTCAAGGGCATTGGCGAAAAATACAAAGCCGAGATCATCGCGTCGATTCCGTCGAACGAGCCGCTCAGCCTGTATCGCGAAGGCAATTTCATCGACCTGTGCCGCGGCCCTCACGTGCCGTCCACGGGCAAGCTGAAAGTCTTCAAGCTGATGAAAGTGGCGGGTGCCTACTGGCGCGGCGACAGCAAGAACGAGATGCTTCAGCGCATCTACGGCACGGCCTGGGCCACCAAGGACGAACAGGAAGCCTACCTGCACATGCTGGAAGAGGCCGAGCGCCGCGACCACCGCAAGATCGGCCGCGAGCTTGACCTGTTCCACTTCCAGGATGAAGCGCCGGGCTTGATCTTCTGGCATCCCAAGGGTTGGGCGTTGTGGCAGCAGGTGGAGCAGTACATGCGCTCCGTCTACAACAACAACGGCTATCAGGAAGTCAAGGCGCCGCAAATCCTGGATATCTCGCTGTGGAAAAAGACTGGCCACTGGGACAACTATCGTGAAAACATGTTCACGACGGAATCCGAGAACCGCGTCTATGGCCTGAAGCCGATGAACTGTCCGGGCCACGTGCAGATTTTCAACGCCGGCCTGCATTCCTACCGTGAACTGCCGCTGCGCTACGGCGAATTTGGCCAGTGCCATCGCAACGAACCCTCGGGTTCGCTGCACGGCATGATGCGCGTGCGTGGTTTCACGCAAGACGATGGCCACATTTTCTGTACCGAAGAACAGTTGCAGGACGAATGCGCTGATTTCACGGCACTGCTGCAAAAGGTCTACCGCGACTTCGGCTTCACCGAAGTGCTGTACAAGGTTGCCACGCGTCCTGAAAAGCGCATCGGGTCGGACGAAGTCTGGGACACGGCCGAGCAGGCGCTGATGGAAAGCCTGCGCCGCACGGGCTGCGAATTCGAGATTTCCCCCGGGGAAGGCGCGTTTTACGGCCCCAAGGTGGAATACACGCTGAAAGACGCCATCGGCCGCCACTGGCAATGCGGTACCATTCAGGTCGACTTCTCGATGCCTGTGCGTCTGGGCGCCGAGTATGTCGACCAGAACGACCAGCGCCGTCCGCCGGTCATGTTGCACCGTGCCATCCTGGGTTCGCTTGAGCGATTCATCGGCATGTTGATCGAAAACCATGCCGGCGCGATGCCGCCCTGGTTGGCCCCGGTGCAAGCCGTTGTATGCTGCATTTCCGAGCCTTCGGCCGATTATGCGGCTGAAATAACACAAAGCCTGAAAAAACAAGGCTTTAGAGTAGAGTCCGATTTGCGTGGTGAAAAAATCACTCGTAAAATCCGGGAGCACAGCCTGCAAAAGGTGCCGTACATTCTTGTCGTCGGCGACAAGGAAAAACAAAATGGCACCGTAGCCGTTCGCGGTCTGGGTGGATTGGACCTTGGCGCCATCGCATACGACGAATTCGTCGCGCGATTGTCCGAGGATGTCTCCGCCCGTCGCGACGTCAATCAACCTGATAGCAGTGCTGCTTAACATTTCTAGGAGCTTTCAACATCGCCACTGAAAAAGCCAATCGCATCAACGGTGAAATCCGCGTCCCCGAGGTGCGCCTGATAGGTCTGGACGGAGAACAGCTGGGCATCGTCAAGATTGCCGACGCGTTCCGTCTTTCCGAGCAAAGCGACGTGGATCTGGTGGAAATCGCGCCGAACGCCGAGCCGCCGGTCTGCCGTTTGATGGACTACGGTAAGTTCAAGTACCAAGAGCAGAAGCGTCAAGCCGAAGCTCGTTCCAAGCAGAAAGTCATCCAGGTCAAGGAAGTCAAATTCCGTCCGGCCACCGACGAGGGCGACTACCAAGTCAAGCTGCGCAACCTGCGCCGCTTCCTCGAAGAAGGCGACAAGGCCAAGGTGACGCTGCGCTTCCGTGGCCGCGAAATGGCTCACCAGGAACTTGGTATGCGCGTGCTTGAACGTGTGCGTGACGATCTGCTGGAACTTGCCCAGGTCGAAGCCATGCCGAAGCTCGAAGGCCGTCAGATGGTCATGGTGCTGGCGCCCAAGAAGAAGGCCGTGCCCGCTGCGGGCAAGCCCGAGTCGGCGGCATAAGTTCCAGCCTTGGCCTTCCCTAGAGGGCCAGGCCGCCTCCCACCCGACCCGCCGTCCATTGTGTGACCGGCGGGTTCGCTTATTGGGCGGCTCTGCGCTACGATGTAAAAAATGCCGCCTTCCCATTAGGGAAGGCGGCGTACGTTCAGGGTGTCGCGATGCATGTATTGTTCGTTATGGATCCCTTGCCGCTTCTCAAGGCGTACAAGGACAGTTCGGTTGCCATGATGCGTGCCCTTGTGGCGCGCGGTCACACGCTTAGCGTGGCCATGCAGGGCGACCTTTACATTGAGGCCGGAACGGTCAAGGCTGTCACCACGCCCGTCGCGCTGGTGCCGGACGCAGACTTGCACGGCCACGCCTGGTGGACGGAGTCCGCCGCGCAAGACCTGCCACTGGCGGATTTTGGGGCCGTGGTCATGCGCAAAGACCCTCCCTTCGACATGGAATACGTGTATTCCACGCATCTGCTGGAATATGCAGAGGCGCAAGGCGCGCGCGTGTTCAATACCGGCGCCGCCATTCGCAACCATCCCGAAAAGCTGGCTATCACCGAGATCAGCGAGTTCACCACCCCGACGCTGGTGACGCGCAACATGGCTCGCCTGAAAGCCTTTCACGACACGCATCACGACGTGATCGTGAAGCCCCTGGATGGCATGGGCGGCACCGGCGTGTTCCGCCTGCAGCCCAAAGACCCCAACCTGAACGCCATCCTGGAAACGCTGACCGACAACGGCGCGCGCACCATCATGGCCCAGCGGTATATCCCTGAGATCGTCAACGGTGACAAGCGCATCCTGCTGATTGGCGGCGAGCCGGTCCCGTATTCGCTGGCACGCATTCCCCTGGCTGGCGAAACGCGCGGTAACCTGGCTGCCGGCGGTCGTGGCGTAGCACAAGAGTTGTCCGCGCGCGATCGCGAAATCGCTGAAGCCGTGGCCCCCAAGCTTGCCGCTCGCGGCCTGCTGCTGGTCGGCCTGGACGTCATTGGCGATTACGTCACCGAAGTCAATGTCACTAGCCCCACCTGTTTCGTAGAGATTGCCGAACAGACCGGTTTCGATGTCGCGGGCATGTTCGTCCAGGCGCTTGAGAAGGCCGTGGCGACCACTGCTCTCGCGGCCTGATCTCTCTGGAAACCTTCATGACCACGGGTATTGTTATCGTCGTGCACGCGCCTTTGGGCGCGGCGATGCGGGAATGCGCCAGCCACGTCATGGGCGACCTTGACGGCATGCTGGCCATTCACGATATCCAACCCGAAGATCGGCCCGATGATCAGGCGCCGGCCGTTCTGAAGGATATTCTGGGCCAGGATCACGGCGCCGGTGTGCTTGTGCTGACCGACCTGATCGGCGCCACGCCAGCCAACATCTCCAAGCGCGCCGTGGCCGATGCCCAGGCACAGGGCATCCAATGCTGCGTTCTGGCGGGCTTGAATACCCCGATGCTTTTGCGCGCATTGACCTACCGCAATCTTCCGTTGGCTGAAACGCGCGAGAAGGCCTTGGCTGGGGGAGTGCAGGGCGTCTTGCGTGTAGACTGACGGGCAGAAATTTGCCCTAGAATTTGCCCTAATATGTCGGCTGGCACTTCAAGTTGAAAAGCGGTTGGCGGTTTGGCTCTTTGTTGCGATCAACACTGCGGCGTGAATCCGCGGTCATAATATTTCCTATGCCTACTAAAGACATCGTCATCAGCAATAAATTGGGTTTGCATGCGCGGGCCGCGGCCAAGCTGACGCAACTGGCCAGCAAATTTTCAAGCGAGGTCTTTATTTCTCGTGGCGCGCAACGCGTGAACGCCAAGAGCATCATGGGCGTCATGATGCTGGCGGCCGGGTTGGGCGTGACGGTCAAACTGGACGCTTCCGGCAGCGATGCCGAGCAAGCGCTTTCCGAAATCGAAACTCTGTTCGACAGCAAATTCGGTGAGCAGGAATAGAACAACCCCTGAATCCGCCAGCCTGGGCATAGCCGAGGCTGGCCTGTCTACGACCCTGAACAATGCCCACGACGGGGCTGGCGGTGCCAGTCCCGTCGTTTGCCTTTATGGCAAAGGCGTTGCGAAGGGATATGCCATCGGACGCGCCGTCGTCATGGGCGCCGCGGCGCTGGAAGTGGCGCACTACCGTATTGCCCCCGAGGACGTGCCCGCTGAAAGCAGCCGTCTGACCGAGGCGCTGGCGTCGGCGCAGCATGAACTTCGGCAACTGGCCGACACGCTGCCCGCCGATGCGCCGCGCGAGCTGGGCGCCATGCTGAACGTGCACAGCCTGTTGCTGGGCGATCCCTTGCTGGCCGAACAAACGCTTGGCCTCATTGCGGAACGCCACTACAACGCCGAGTGGGCGCTGACGACGCAAGGCCAGATGCTGGGCCAGCAGTTTGATGCCATGGAAGACGAATACCTGCGCGAGCGTGGGGCTGATGTTCGCCAGGTTATTGAGCGGGTGTTGCATGTACTGGCCGGCACGTCGGTGATTCTGCCCGACATGTCGCATATGGGCGGCGACGACGCGCTGGTGGTCGTGGCGCACGACATTTCTCCCGCGGACATGCTGCGCTTGCGCGGCGGCCGCTTCGCCGCCTTCGTGACTGACCTGGGCGGCCCCACCTCCCACACGGCCATCGTGGCGCGCAGCATGGGTGTGCCCGCCGTGGTGGCCATGGGCAACGTGCGCGAGCTGGTGCGTGACGGCGACATGCTCATCATCGACGGCGCGGCTGGCGCGGTGGTGGTCAATCCGTCAGATCGCATTCTTCAGGAATATCGCCGCCGTCAGGCTGCGTACGCGGATGAACGCGCTGAACTCGGCCTGCTGCGCGACGAACCCTCCGTTACGCTCGATGGCATCGATATCGTGCTGCACGCCAATATCGAGCTACCGGAAGAAGCCGCCCTGGCGCTGGCTTCCGGGGCGGATGGTATTGGCTTGTTCCGCAGTGAATTCCTGTTCATGGGGCGCCCGGACCTGCCAGGCGAGGAAGAGCAGTACGAAGCCTATTCCTCGGTGGTCAAGGTCATGGCGGGCAGGCCTGTCACGATCCGCACCCTGGATATCGGGTCGGACAAGACGCTGGACGGTGAGGCCACCGTCGCCACCAATCCTGCCTTGGGGCAACGCGCCATCCGCTATTGCCTGGCGCGTCCCGAAATGTTCGCCACGCAGTTGCGCGCCATCTTGCGGGCATCGGCGCACGGCCCGGTCCGTCTGCTGATCCCCATGATCGCGCACATGCATGAGGTGGTGGCGACCAAGGCGGCCATCGAATCCGCCCGCCGCGAACTTGATGCGCGCGGCCAAGCCTATGCACCGCACATGGAAGTGGGCGCCATGGTGGAGGTGCCGGCAATCGCGATTGCGATCGAGCCTTTTGCGCAGGCGCTGGATTTCCTGTCCATCGGCACCAACGACCTGATCCAGTACACGCTGGCCATCGACCGTGGCGACCACGATGTGGCGTCGCTGTACGACCCGCTGCACCCCGCCGTCTTGCGGCTGGTGGCCAACACCATCAACGCGGGCGAGCGTGCTGGCAAGCCGGTGGCTGTCTGCGGCGAAATGGCGGGCGATTCGCGCATGACCCGGCTGCTGTTGGGCCTGGGCCTGACGGAGTTTTCCATGCATCCGCAGCAACTGCTGGACGTGAAGCGCGAGGTGCGCCGGGCGCACTCGAACGCGCTGCGGATCAAGGTGGCCACGGCGCTCAACCGCGCGTTGCCCGTCGACCTGGATGCGCTGGACCCGGCCTGACCCCTGGTGCCTGAGCCGCCATACGCTGAACGCCCCGTGATGGGGCGTTTTTCTTGCGGGGCATCTTTCCTGCTGTGGGCATTCACCATGAAAAACGGCGCCGGGGTTAAGCCCCCGGCGCCGTTTCTCTGCAAGGCCCGCTGCAAGTGCCGCGGGCCCGCCATACTGATCTAGCTGTGGTAAGCCGATTCGCCGTGGCTCGTGACGTCCAGGCCTTCGCGTTCCTGGTCTTCCGGCACACGCAGGCCGCAGAGGGCGTTGGCGATCTTGTAGGCAATCCACGCCACCACACCGGACCAGACAACGGTCAGCAGCACGCCTTCCAGCTGGACCCACAGTTGATGGGCGATCATGCCGGGCTCGGCCAAGCCGGGGCCACCGAGGATCTGGGCGTTGAAAACCCCGGTCAGCAGGGCGCCGACGATGCCGCCCACGCCGTGCACACCGAACACATCCAGCGCGTCATCGGCGCGCAGCAGGCGCTTCAGACCATTCACACCCCAGACGCAGACCACGCCCGCGACAACACCGATAATCAGAGCACCCACCGGGCCAACCAGACCGGCTGCGGGGGTGATGCCCACCAGGCCGGCGATTGCGCCAGAGGCGGCGCCCAGCATCGAGGGCTTGCCCTTGACGGCCCATTCCGTGAACAGCCAGGCCAGGACGGCGCCCGCGGTGGCGATCATCGTGTTGAAGAAGGCCAGGGTGGCATTCTCATTGGCGGCCAGTGCCGAACCTGCGTTGAAACCGAACCAGCCCACCCACAGCAGGGCGGCGCCCACGAAGGTCATCGGCAGGTTGTGCGGCTGCATCGCTTCGCGGCCGTAGCCGACGCGCTTGCCCACCACATAGGCGCCCACCAGGCCGGCTACGCCAGCGTTGATGTGCACCACGGTGCCGCCGGCGAAGTCCAGCGCGCCCGCGGCATTAAGCAGGCCCGGCGCCGTTTCGGATGCGAACCACACCATGTGGGCGATCGGCACGTAGGCGAACGTGAACCAGATCACCGTGAACACCAGCACCGCCGAGAAGCGGGCGCGTTCAGCAAAGCTGCCCACGATCAGCGCGCAGGTGATGCCGGCGAACGTAGCCTGGAACGAGGCGAACAGCAGCTCGGTCAGGGAGTTCGACATGGCGTAGGAGCCATCAGCCGGGTTGAACATGCCAGAGAAGAAGGCGCGCGACAGGCCGCCGAAGAAGGCGTTGCCCTCGGTGAAGGCAAGCGAATAACCGTAGATGAACCAGAGAACCAGGCCCAGCACGAACGTGCACAGCACTTGCAGCAATACAGACAGCACGTTCTTGCTGCGCACCAGGCCGCCATAGAACATCGCCAGACCGGGTACGGCCATCATCAATACGAGTAGGGTAGAGACGAGCAACCAGGAGATATCTGCTTTATCCATTTTCAGGCTCCAATGAGTCTTTATTTATTTATTTACAGCGCAGCTTCGCCAGCTTCACCCGTGCGGATACGGATAACTTGTTCCAGGGGCGCGGCAAAGATCTTGCCGTCGCCGATCTTGCCGGTACGAGCGGCTTGCTCGATCGCTTCGATGACCTGGTCGACAAGGTGGTCGGGCACGGCGGCTTCGACGCGCAGCTTGGGCAGGAAGTCGACGGCGTATTCCGCGCCGCGATACAGCTCGGTATGGCCCTTTTGTCGGCCAAAACCCTTTACTTCGGTAACAGTCAGGCCCTGGACGCCGATCCCGGATAGAGCCACCCGCACTTCGTCGAGCTTGAAGGGCTTGATGATGGCGATGATGAGTTTCATGGCATTTCCTCTCATGGTTGCACGTTGGCTACGACTATCAAGCAATATCCATGCCATGTTTTTTGATACGCAAATTGCGGGCTGTAGGCGCATGAGTTGTGCCTGCGCGCACCAACATGGGGCGCCATGCACCACAAGCCGGCCTCAATTTGGTGCGTAACGTGGGGATTCGGGTATATGCAACCAAATATGTTTCAGGCTGGGTATTTGTAGCCAGTTAATGCTGCGCTCGTTGCCGTTTGTATGCATTTTGCATTCCCGAAGGCCGGCGCCTGCCAACCCGAAATGGGCCGCGCAGCCATGCTGGCCGGGGGCTGCGGGGTTGCCGCATGGCGGCAGTTGCGTTCCCGCGCTTGATTCAGCGTCCTCAAAACTGAGGGGGTGTGTGATACCAGGGTTTACACGCATGAGCTTGTTGCGAAGGGGCGGCTGAAGAAGAATCAACAAAACTCACAAAAGTTGGTGAGTAAGGCAAGTAAGGCAGCAATGCGGCGCTCAAGAAGAAGGGATGTGGGAAAAGAACTCCATGAGGATTCAACGCAAGCTGATGGGCGTGTTGGCACTGGCTGCGTCGGTGGGCGTCCTGGCGGGCTGCAACAAGAGTGAAGAGAAGGTCGCTGCACCGGCGGCCTCCAGCCCTGCAGTGCCGTCGACGCCGGTCCCGTCAACGGCTGCTGCTCCCGCGGCTAGTCCGCCAATAGCGGGCTCGGCCTCGTCGACCCCGGCGGAGTGCGAGGCTTACGTGGCCAAGGTGAATGCATGTATGGACAAGTTGGGCAGCAGTAATCCGGCTGCCGCCAGCGTCAAGCAACAGCTTGAGGCGGCTAAATCGCAGTGGGCGGCCATTTCGGACAAGACGCAATTGGCGGCCCAATGCAAGCAATCGTCTGACATGTTTGCGAAGTCAGCAAGTCAGATGGGTTGCCCGTAACGATGTTGGTAGGGGGTTGCCGCCATGGCAACCCGGTTTTCTCCTGTGCTTTGATGGGCGGTCACCGCATGCGGCCCGCCCTTTTTTTTTGCCTGGCGTTTGGCCGCCTGCCTGAGACGGGCCGCCGAAGCACTACACTTGAGCCATCAAGAACACGAGAGGCCGCTATGAACAATCGCACCCAGTGGATGGAAGACATCCAGAAGAATATTTCCGACCTGATCGCCCGTAGCCCCGCGGCGGATGTTGAGCGCAACGTGCGCGCGATGATGACGCAGGCGTTTTCGAAGCTGGATCTGGTCACGCGCGAAGAATTCGATGTTCAAGCCGATCTGTTGGCCCGTACGCGTGCTCGCGTTGATCAGCTTGCGGCTCAGGTGCAGCAGATGGAATCGCGCTTGTCCGCAATGGAAAAGTGATTGGCCGCTAGCCGGCTCGCCGACTCGCAGCAAAAAGCGACCGCCCTGTGCGGTCGTTTTGCTTAGGTGGCATTGGCGTCTTGATAAGGGACATCATTGTCCCATTCGACCTGCGGCCTGCGGGCGGAATTGCCGATACTGACGGTCCTGCACTCACGGAGACTGTCTTGACGCTTGCCGTACTCGCCAGCCGCGCGCTTAGTGGCATGCATGCGCACGCCGTCCGGGTCGAGACCCATTTGGGCCCTGGGCTGCCCAGCTTCAACGTCGTGGGCCTTCCCGACACCGAGGTGCGCGAAAGCCGCGAACGCGTGCGTGCCGCGATTTTGAACAGCGGATTCGATTTTCCTTCCGGTCGAATTACGGTCAATTTGTCGCCGGCTGACATCCCGAAGGAATCGGGGCGCTTTGATCTACCCATCGCGTTGGGTTTGTTGTTGGCGTCTGGCCAACTGGCCACGCCTGCCGGTGGCGACGATGTGGCGGGCAAGCCACCTGCGTCCGAGCCATCGCTGGCGGACCTGGTGTTCGCAGGCGAGCTATCCCTGACCGGAGCGTTGGTGCCGGTTGCCGCGCCCTTGGTCATTGCGCTGAGCGTGGCCCACGATGCCCCCGGCGCTACGCTGATTCTGCCGGCGGGCAGTGCCGAAGAGGCCGCCTGGGTGCCGGGCTTGCGCGTCTTGTCGGCGCGCAGTCTGGCCGATGTCGCCGCGCATGCCGCTGGCGCGCAATTGCTGCCCGATGCCATCCCGAAGGCATGGCCGCAAGCGCCACCCGGCCCGTGCCTGTCGGATGTGCGAGGGCAGGCTGTCGCCAGGCGGGCATTGGAGGTCGCCGCGGCGGGTGGACACAGTTTGCTGATGGTAGGCCCGCCGGGGGCAGGCAAAAGCATGCTGGCGGCGCGCTTGCCGGGGCTGCTGCCGCCATTGAGCCGGTCTCAGGCGCTTGAGGCGGCGGCCGTCGCTGCCTTGGCGGGCTTGCCGCAAACCCTGATGGGCGAACCCCCGTTTCGCGCGCCGCACCATTCGGCATCCGTTGCCGCCCTGGTGGGAGGGGGAAGCCGGCCGCGCCCCGGGGAGATCAGCCTGGCGCACAATGGCGTGCTGTTCCTGGACGAATTGCCTGAGTACAGTCGCCGTACCCTGGAGGCACTGCGCGAGCCGCTGGAGGCGGGCAGGGTGGTTATCGCCCGGGCGTTGCACGCCGCGCAGTTTCCGGCGCGCTTTCAACTGATCGCCGCGATGAATCCCTGCCCATGCGGGTGGCGCGGACATCCCGGGCGGGCCTGCGTATGCCGGCCGGACCAGGTCGCTCGCTATGTGGGCAAGATATCGGGGCCACTACTGGACCGGATCGACCTGCATGTCGCCCTGCCGCCGTCGGATCCGGCGGCGATGGCGGGTCCGGCGGGAGAAGCCTCGAGCCAGGTGTCGGAACGCGTGAGACGCTGCCGTCAGCGCCAGCACGACCGCCAGGGCAAGCTGAACGCCGCGTTGGGTGGGGCGGAGCTTGATCAGTACTGCGTGATGCAGGCAGACGCACAGGCGCTGCTGTTCCAGGCCATGCGCCGGCTGTCCGGCTCCGGCCGAGCCCTGCACCGGGCATTGCGGGTTGCCCGCACGATCGCTGATCTGGAGGGGGCGCACGAACTGGGCGCCAGTCACGTCGCGCAGGCGGTCCAGTACCGCCGGCCGGGTTTGTAAGGTTGCTCGGAAGCCGGGCTGTGCACCCACCTCGGGTTTTTCCGCATTTCGGCTCGACAGCGCCCCGGAAATCACCATATAATCAAAGGCTTTCCCGGATCTGGGCTGCTTATTTGCCACGTTTCCGGGGGAGAAGTCCTGAGGGAAGCCTCGGGAAAACAGCGGCGCTGTAAGTCAGGCGCCGCTGTAGCAATAACTCCGCAATACCTGGCAGTACCCCAGCAATACCCCAGCAGTACCCCCAAGAAGTGGCAACAGGTCTACAAGTTTTGCCGTTGTGTCGGTACCAGCCTTTGGGCTGTCAGCCACCCGCGTCAAGCACCTGGCGTCATGTCAAATCAACTACGAGTTTAAGTTTAGGGAATCATCATGCCCAAGATGAAAACCAAGAAAAGCGCTTCCAAGCGCTTTAAGGTTCGCGGCAGCGGCTCCATCAAGCGCGGTCAGGCGTTCAAGCGCCACATTCTGACCAAGAAGACCACCAAGGCCAAGCGTCAATTGCGCGGCTCGACGGCGGTTCATGAATCCAACGTGGCCTCCGTCAAGGCCATGATGCCTTTCGCTTGATAAGGGAGATCTAATATGCCTCGCGTCAAACGCGGCGTAACTGCCCGCGCACGTCACAAAAAAGTCATTGCCGCCGCCAAGGGTTACCGTGGCCGCCGCGGTAATGTGTTCCGTATTGCCAAGCAAGCAGTCATGCGCGCTGGCCAATACGCCTACCGCGACCGTCGTAACAAGAAGCGTACGTTCCGTGCTCTGTGGATCACGCGTATCAACGCTGCTGTCCGCGAACATGGCGTCAGCTACAGCGTGTTCATCGCTGGTCTGAAGAAGGCTTCGATCGAACTGGACCGTAAGGTTCTGTCCGACCTGGCCGTGCGCGACAAGGCTGGCTTTGCCGCCATCGTGCAACAAGCCAAGGCTGCCTTGGCTGCCTGATCGCGCGCTTTAACTCATCGCGCATCGCTGCAAACGGGGCTGTAATAGCCCCGTTTGCGTTTTGAAGGCTGGATTTCATGACTCTATTGGTTGACGACCTGGTCTCCCAGGCGCAAGAACGGTTCGCCGCGGCTACGGATGCCGCCGCGCTTGAGAACGCAAAGGCTCGATTCCTGGGTAAGGAAGGCGCACTGACGGTGCTGCTGAAAGGCCTGGGCAAGCTCGATCCCGAGCAGAAGCGCGAGATGGGCGCCCGGATCAATCAGGCCAAGCAACAAGTCGAAGAACTCTTGAATTCGCGCCGCGCCGCGTTGGCGCAGGCGGAACTGGACGCCCGACTGGCCTCTGAAACCATTGACGTCACCCTGCCGGGCCGCGGTCGCGCGCCGGGGGGCATCCATCCGGTGATCCGGACCTGGGAACGTGTGGAAGCCATCTTCCGTTCCATTGGCTTCGACGTGGCCGATGGCCCCGAAGTGGAAAACGACTGGACCAATTTCACCGCATTGAACAACCCGCTGGACCATCCGGCGCGTTCCATGCAGGACACGTTCTACGTCGACATGAACGACGCCGACGGCCTGCCGCTGCTGCTGCGCACGCACACCAGCCCCATGCAGGTGCGCTACGCGCGCATGCACAAGCCGCCCATCAAGGTGATTGCACCTGGGCGCACCTATCGCGTCGACAGCGACGCCACGCACTCGCCCATGTTCCACCAGGTGGAAGGGTTGTGGATCGCCGAGGACATCTCGTTTGCCGATCTGAAAGGCGTGTACACCGATTTCCTGCGTTGCTTCTTTGAAAGCGATGATCTCGTCGTGCGTTTCCGTCCGTCGTTCTTCCCGTTCACGGAACCGTCCGCCGAAATCGACATGATGTTCACCTCGGGTCCCAACCGTGGCCGCTGGCTGGAAATTTCCGGCTCGGGCCAGGTACACCCCGAAGTGGTGCGCAATTTCGGACTTGATCCCGAGCGCTACATCGGCTTTGCCTTCGGTTCCGGACTTGAGCGCCTGACGATGTTGCGCTACGGCGTCAACGACCTGCGCCAGTTCTACGAAGGCGATTTGCGCTTCCTGCGCCAGTTCAACGAATAACAGACGGCTGATCATGCAATTTCCCGAATCCTGGCTGCGTACGCTGGTCAATCCTCCAATCGCAACCGATGAACTCGCGCACCGGCTCACCATGGCCGGCCTGGAAGTCGAAGACACCGCGCCCGCCGCGCCGCCCTTTACCGGTGTGGTCGTGGGTCACATCGTCGAGATCGCGCCGCATCCCGACGCCGACAAGCTGCGCGTCTGCCAAGTGGACGATGGTTCCGGCGAACGCCTGCAAATTGTGTGCGGTGCGCCGAATGCGGCTGCCGGCCTGAAGGTGCCGCTGGCCCGCGTCGGCGCGGAACTGCCTGGCGGCATGAAGATCGGCGTTGCAAAAATGCGCGGCGTGCAATCGTCGGGCATGCTGTGCTCGGCCCGCGAACTGGGCTTGTCGCAAGACCACGCAGGCCTGTTGGAACTGCCCGCCGGCATGGTGCCCGGTCAGTCCATCCGCGAAGCGCTCGACCTGGACGACACGCTCTTCACGCTCAAGCTCACGCCCAACCGCGCCGATTGCCTGTCGATTCTTGGCGTGGCGCGCGAAGTGGCCGCCTTGACCGGTGCGCCCCTGTCCGTGCCGACCGCCGTGGCGGTGCCGGTGGCGCTTGACGAGCGTTTGCCCGTCATGATTGAAGCCCCGGACCTTTGCGGCCGTTTTGCCGGCCGCGTGATCCGCGGCGTGAACGCCCGCGCCGCAACGCCCGACTGGATGAAGTCGCGCCTGGAGCGCGCTGGCCAACGTTCGCTGTCGGCCCTCGTCGACATCTCGAACTACGTCATGCTTGAGTTGGGCCGTCCGTCGCACGTATTCGATCTGGACAAGATCGGCGGCGACATCTCCGTGCGCTGGGCGCGCGAAGGCGAAACGCTGGAACTGTTGAACGGCCAGACCGTCACGCTGGACCCGAAGGTTGGCGTGGTTGTGGCCGGCGATCAGGTGGAAAGCCTGGCCGGCATCATGGGCGGCGAAGCCACCTCGGTAACGCTGGACACGCAGAACATCTATCTGGAAGCCGCGTTCTGGTGGCCGCAAGCCATCGCCGGCCGCGCGCGCCGCTATAAGTTCAGTTCGGAAGCCAGCCATCGCTTCGAGCGCGGCGTGGACTACGCCAGCATCCCCGAGCACACTGAATTCATCACGCGCCTGATCGTTGATATCTGTGGCGGCCAAGTCGGCCCCTTGGACGATCAGGCCGTCAATCTGCCCGCGCGTCCGCCTGTGCGCATGCGCCTGGCGCGTTGCCACCGCGTGCTGGGCGTACCCGTCACGCAGGAACAGGTCGCGAAGATTTTCGCCAGCCTGGGTCTGGAATTCACGGTTGAAGGCGATGACTTCATCGTCAACCCGCCGTCGTACCGATTCGATCTTGAGATCGAGGAAGACCTGATCGAAGAAGTGGCGCGCATCTATGGTTTCGAGAGCATTCCCGATGTGCCGCCGATGGCGCGCGCCAAGATGTTCTCGCAGCCCGAAGTGCACCGCGGCGCGCATGCGCTGCGCCGCTTGACCGCCGCGCAGGACTACCAGGAAGTCGTCAACTACAGCTTCGTCGAAGCCGACTGGGAACGTGACTACGCCGGCAACGACACGCCCGTGCGCCTGGTGAACCCGATTGCCAGCCATTTGTCGGTCATGCGTTCAAGCCTGATTGGTGGTCTGGTCGCCAACATCCGCCACAACGCCAACCGCAAGCAGTCGCGGGTTCGTGTGTTCGAACTGGGCCGCGTGTTCATGCGCGACGCGGATGCGCAAGATGGTCCCCTGGAAGTTGCAGGCGTGCGCCAGCCGATGCGTTTGTCGGGTGTCGCCTGGGGGCCGGCCGTTGAAGAGCAGTGGGGCATTGCCACGCGCCAAGTCGATTTCTTTGATGTGAAGATGGATGTCGAGGCGCTATTCGGCGCACGCGGCCGCCGCTTGCGTTTCGAAGCCGCCGCCCATCCGGCACTGCATCCGGGCCGCAGCGCCCGCATCGAACTGGACGGCAAGCAAGTGGGCTGGATCGGCGAACTGCATCCGCGTTGGGCGCAGCAAGCAGACCTGGTGCATGCTCCCGTTGTGTTTGAACTGGACGTGGACGCGCTGTCTGAAGGCGAGCTGCCCCAAGTGCGCGAGCTCTCGCGTCAACCGGTGGTGGTGCGCGATCTGGCCTTGTGGGTCGACGCCTCGGTGTCTACGCAATCGATGCTGGATACTGTGTTCGCAGCCGTCAAGGCCGATGCGCAACTGGCCGTTGTGCAGGATGCGCGCGTGTTCGACGTGTGGCGCGAGAAGGCCCAGGGCAGCGAGCCCGTCACGGAGAAAAGCCTTGCTTTCCGTTTCTGGCTACAGGACACTGAAGTCACCCTGGACGAAGCTCGTGTGGCGGATTGCCTGTCCCGCATCAAGGATGCATTGGTCAGCGCCCACGGCGCGCGCCAGCGTACATGAACCATGGGGAACAGTATGCTTGCTGCCGAGCCACGCACCCTGACCAAGGCTGAGCTGGCCGAACTGCTCTTCGAGCGGGTCGGCTTGAACAAGCGCGAAGCCAAGGACATTGTCGATACCTTCTTTGAAGAAATCCGCGACGCGCTGGCGCGCGGAGATTCCGTCAAGCTCTCGGGTTTCGGCAATTTCCAGGTGCGCGACAAACCGCCGCGCCCGGGCCGCAACCCCAAGACCGGCGAGACCATTCCCATCGCCGCACGCCGCGTGGTCACGTTCCACGCGAGTCAGAAACTCAAGAGCGTGGTGGAGCAGGCCACCCCTGCGGCACCCGACGCCGCGGAGTGATACGCTTTGTCGGTAATTGTTATCGGCACCCAGCTTACTCGCGGCATAAAATTCGCTTATGACACGTACTGAATCCACCGTTACGCTACCGCCCATTCCCGCCAAGCGTTACTTCACCATTGGTGAAGTCAGCGAGCTGTGTGGCGTCAAGCCTCATGTCTTGCGGTACTGGGAGCAGGAATTCACCCAGCTCAAGCCGGTCAAGCGGCGCGGCAACCGCCGCTACTATCAGCACCACGAAGTGCTGCTGATCCGCCGCATCCGTTCCTTGCTGTATGAACAAGGCTTCACCATCAGCGGCGCACGCAACCGCTTGGGCGATGCGCGCGACATGCCGCACGACCAAGATGCAGCGGTGCGTTTGTCTGGGGCCGAAATGCAAGGCTTGCGCAACGAACTCGCCAACGTCTCGACGATGTTGGCCGACGCCTTGGGCTTGCCCGCGAACGCGCCCAGCGCCGCCCACACCGCAAGCGGCAGCAACGTTGGCACCGCGGTCTGAGCGCTGAGCCGATCGACCGCTTCATCGTCGTCAAAGATCTTCCGACAGTACGAAATATCCGCAACGCGCGACGCTGATTCAGCAACGTGCGTTGCACATCGCAGTGCCTTTGCGCGTCATGCGCCGTCTTGTATGTAGCTGATGCAAGCGACGAACATGAGGCGCAAATTTTTTTGAGTATTAAGCACTTTTTTTGCACCAATCTGTGCAAACAAATTTTTGTTCTGCTATACTCTTTTTCTTTCGGGGCGTAGCGCAGCCTGGTAGCGCACTTGCATGGGGTGCAAGGGGTCGCGAGTTCGAATCCCGCCGTCCCGACCAGCAATACCCTAGGGGGTTAGTGATAGTAATCACTAACCCCCTTTCTCATTGTGGGGACTTTCTGGGGACTTCGCTCTATTGTTGTCGGCGCAATACCGTCAACGTAGGCGTGTGATCATTGGTGCGTGTAATGCGATTGGCCAATTCGATCAGCTTGCCCAGCTCCGCAGCAGAGTAGTGCGACGTGACGCTGCCATTCGTGTGGCCCAACAGCACCTGACGATCCTCATGCGAAACGTCCGCAGCCCTAAGCCGACGCCCAAACGTGTGTTTTAGATCGTGCACGCGAAGCCGTGCGAAGTCCGGATGCGCCGGCTTGCCGTATTTCTTCTCCCAAGCCGACGCAGCGCGCTTGCGCGCGCTACGCCATGCGGTCGCATTCATTCGCGACATCGGACCTCCTTCGAATGGGAACACCCATTCCTTATCTAAACCGCGTTGAAGCCGGATGACCTCACTGGCGACGTCGTTGAGCACCACGAGCCGCTCTTCGCGATTTTTCACGCCTGAGTCGTCAAACCGGTCACCAAAGTCTGCTGGCAACAGGAAGACCGAAGTGCGGAGCTCAGGTACGTGAATCTCCCATTCCCAGCGCAGTTTGCACACCTCTTGCTCGCGGCAGCCTGTATTGGCCGTGTACAGCGCCATCCGCTTGAGATACAGCGGCAGCTCGCCCATCAGAAGGTCTTCTTCATCCCACGAGATCGGGTAAGGCTTGCGCGATGTGCGCTCGTCGAGCATCTCGATCAACGGCACGGCGTTAAGCCACGGTCGCTTCTCTGCCGTCCGCCATTTGCGCTGGCAGAGATTCAAAACGCGTACTACGCGCTGCAACGCGATGTTCACGGTCCTTGCCTTGATCCCGGCCTCCAGACGATCCTCGACATAGGGCTCCAGCGCCTCGCTATCGATCTCGTGCAGCTGCAGCCCCCCGATGTAAGGGTCCACCTGCTTTAGATAGGTTGCAGATAGCCAGATCGATCGCTGATGAGCGTATTCCTTTAGGTACCGGGTCGCAGCTTCGCGGAAGACTGGCGAGCGTATGGCTTCTTTCTTGCTTACCGCGGCGGCGCGAGCCTCGTCGATCGCTTCTTGGAGTCGGGTTTCGGCTGCCTTCCGAGAGCTTGTGCCAGTGCTGCCTCGAATTCTGCCGATCCCCTTGATTTGTTTGTCGATATGCCAGATCCCGTCTTTCTGGTATAGACCTGTGATTTTCTGCGCCATGTCCCGGTGATTCCTTCCTGCAATTCTGAATCCACTTGGCCTCGCGGCAGCAAGGGCTGGATGTCTTTTTCGACCGCGTGTACCTGCTTGTAGTGTTCGGCGAATTGGTCCAACTCGATGCGGTCAAAGCCGATACCTTGTTTGCCTATCGAGAACTCGAGCAGGTGCGGCCTCGCATCGCGCGTGAAGACGGTGCGGGACATCCCTAGATATGCCGGTGCCTTTCCGGCCCGGATGAAGCGGGGCTTGAGATTAGGCATGTCCTTCTAGACCCCGCATGTCAGTGATTACGGCAGACGTGAGAAGATCGCTGCCTGGAAGAACGGTCGAGCCACGGGAGGCATTGGCATGAACGAGTGGACGTTTTACGTCAACAAGCGAGATTCGAAAGGCGAGCCGGTCGACAGCTGGACTTTGCATGTGCTTCCAAGCGAGCAACCAACGGTCCATGGGCATTCGTTTGCTGATTCGGATGCATGGTTGTGGGTGCGAGAGCCGTACGTCGGCCAGATCCGAGAGCTCGTCGACGCATCGATAAACGGCGACGGGCAAAGTGGTTTTGGCAGGGTTATTGGAGCGTGTGGAATTTGCGTCAACGCTGGACGGCTCTATCTCATGAGAGAG
This sequence comes from Achromobacter spanius, assembly GCF_029637605.1. Classification (NCBI taxonomy): domain Bacteria; kingdom Pseudomonadati; phylum Pseudomonadota; class Betaproteobacteria; order Burkholderiales; family Alcaligenaceae; genus Achromobacter; species Achromobacter spanius. The sequence continues at coordinate 210,715 of NZ_CP121261.1, forward strand.
CATGTTCCCGACGTCCAGGTCGGGGACGTCTCTCGTAGCCAATAAAGTTGTCGCATTCATATCGGCGTCTCCCGCCACGTGACCACGTTGCTGACCGCGTGGACCATCGGAGGCTGCGCCGCAGCCGCGCGTATCGCGGCCTCTCGCATGGTCCTGTCGTAGCTCAGAGGCTTCCTCACGACCGGGCGGCAGACCATGAAGGGCGACCCTCAATGATGTGAAGGTTCTGCATGATCATCAGGGGATCGGCGCGCATGCGCTCGGACATGTTGAGCGCCACAACGCAGTTCGCCAGCGCTTTCGGGTTCTCGCGCGTGTCCGTGATGTTGCCGTACTTGTCGCGTTTTTCGATGGTGGCCCGATACTGCTCGGGCACCAGGTCGCTGCTGGAAAGCAGGCGCGCGGCGCGCTGCATCAGCTCAAAGCTCTGCAAGCTACCGAAGCCGGGGGAAACTGCAGGCATTTGTGCCTCGGCAGGGGAACGCAACGCTTGAACGGTGGCTGTTTCCGTCGTCATGTTCAACGTCCTTTGTTCTGTTGTGCGCGGTACTCCGCGACGGTTGCGATGGAAATGGTCTGGCGATCTTTCGGTTTGGCCTCGGTGTCGTACTGCTTGACCTGGCAGGCCACGAACATGCTCGGATGAAAGCCTGGTCAAGCTTGTCGCGGCCCAGGCTATGGCAGGGCGCGAATCCTATACGGGGCCTATACGCATGGACCTGGACATAGTCCTACCGATCCCGCAATCCTGGTCCGGCGTGCGGCAGCGCCGCGCGGTTGAAGGGCTGATCGCTCCGACGGTGAAGCCTGATGCCGACAACGTCGAGAAGGCCATCAAGGACGGCTGCAACGGGGTCGCATACCGCGATGACGCTCAAGTGGTCCAGGCCAGCAAACGCAAGATCTACGGCCTGGTGCCGGGCATGGCCGTCGTGCTGACCGTGTTAGACATGGAACCCGCGCAGGGAGTAAAGAAAAATGCGCCGTGAAGCCGGGACCTTTGCGTGCGCAGAGCACGCGATCGCGGTTGCCTACCTTATGTTGGCTCTGTCGATCGAGCCGAAGAACCCAACGCAGATGGTGTGTGAGGCGCTACGGGAGCGTTTCGACGCGACCTACGACCGCAAGGCGCTATCGGGTCTTTCGCCGCATGAGTGGCACGCGCAGGCGGTGTTCATCGTCAAGCTGATGGAGCGGACCTTGGGCAACGGCATTGGGTTCCATCTGCTGCGCGCGCAGCATGCTACGGGGCTGGACGGCGCTGAGAGTGCTCGCAAGGTGTCGGAATGGCTGAACCCGGTGGGTGAGGGCAGGGAGCGCCTGGTGACCGATATGCTGGTCTGCCGAATGCTGCGAGGCCGGCCGAGAATTCGCGATCTTTCGGATCGTTTCGATGTGCCGAAGTCGACTCTGCACGATGTGTTGCAGGCATACCGATGTCTGGCCGGGTCGGAACGGGAAGCGGCGTTGGCCTCGTTAGACCACGTGATGAGGGATGTTGCACTTGTCGTTACGTGCCCATCCTAGGCAGAACCTTAATTCAACTAACTATTTTCGCGTGAACAACGTGGATATTGTCTTCGCGAGCAAGGTGTCCAGGAGTTTCGATTGTCTACGGGCAATCGGGTCAGTCCAATAGCTTCTTCTTATTTTTATTTCTGGATTGGGTAGTCCATCTCTCTCCGCAATTGATCTTATAGTGTTTCTTAGTATGTGTTGCTGGTAAGTCATTGCCTGGTTTCTTTCTTCTATGCTTTGGACAAAGTTACTCGCCAGTTCTAGGACTTCCGGGTAATCCTCCCTTACGAAAAAGTCCTCATATAGTTTCGTGACGTTATCCCATTCGTTACTGGAAGTTATGTAATTATATATATCGATTGGGAGCGTTTTGGAAGGATTTTTATTTGATATCGGCCGCTCGATCTCAGCATACGCTTTGCTAACTAGTTCTGAACAGAACGATGCGTCGTGGCGGCTTGCTAAAAAAAATCGAATGTTATATTTTTGATGGTTGTAAAACCAAATATGCTCCTCCAGCTCAACGATATCGCTACTCGTGCACAAGTCTCTATTTCTATACACCGAAAATTTTCCCTGCTTGTCTTTCAGAAGTGAGCGAATTGAAGATATGTGTACGCCGATTTTTGGCATCGCGTGAAGGGAGTTTCCTTGCTTAGCAACGATTGCTATATGGCTATGCATTGCTTTCCCGTGGCGCAGTATTCTCTGAATACCAATATTCGCAGATATACTTTTTTTCGGTGAAAAGAAAATTAGATCGCCGGAAAGTGATGGGAATTCGGTCATTGCGGAGTTTGAGGCGAAAGATCTAGGAGTTATGGATCAATTTATCAAAGCGGGTTGTTGAGCTTTTAGGCTGCGCGACGGGGGTTGAACGCACCTGCTGTGGCTGATCATGAGTGTGGTTGGAATGTGAGAGGAGGAGCACAGCAAAGGACGAGCGCGCTAAACGATCTTCCTATGAAGTGCTGCTTCTCTTTACACTGCAGCATTCGTCAAGGATATCGCTGCTTATACCCGTTATTCCGTAGTTATTTTGAAGCCAATTACAAACGAATCTGGATCTGTCGGAAGGGTTGAGGCTGAAGTACTTCGATATGAAACCTATAGAGCGGTCGGGGCCATTAATTTGTTCTTCAACTAATTCTTGACAGAAGGTCCGAAGATCCAGCTTGGTAATTATGGCTTCGTCAACTTCTTGAACAAAATGCTGGGCGGCTGAAATTAAAGACGCAGTTTCTTTAAATGTCAAAATGTCGCCACTCGCGGCTTTTTCCGGTAGCTGGGCGGGCGATAATCCTCTATATTTGCTTTGTATTTCCTCTTCGTTGCTTAAAAGGAAGTCAATTGACGATTGCCGCAGTGCGTTGTCACCTAATTGGTGAAAAACGTTATTGCGCCACGTGATCAGGACGTCAACCAGAGCCAAGACATCGCCCGATATTTTGTAGTGATTTCCGACCGCGAATATTTTTTTGTAGACGGAACGGCCGGCGCCGTCGATCTCACTCTTCAACGCTGGATCTCGAATGTAGTCGGGCTTCCTGTTGAGCAATGAAATATACATGTCAAGAGAATCGACTGCCCAGCCAAGCGAAGACTGAAGCACAAAAATTCTGGATCGTGCAGTTGATGCAGTCTTGTTGTGGGGATTCCAGCTTGTATGCAATTCTGCTGGAGCTTCTACCACGTCAGAGGCTTCAAGGTGGTGTAAGCCAACCAAGCTTGTGATCATGAAATGATTAGCTTGGCCTAAGTGTTTTTTGAATTGAGCTCGAGCAGGGGTAGTGTTCATCGTTTTTTTGCACAAGGCAAGATTTGAACTTGCATCTTTCTCTTTGAGGAAGGTCCAGCCGGACCTTGATGAAGGAGAACGCCTTTACCGCAGACCACTTGTACGCGGTAATTGTATTTCAATTTCACTAACATTGCTAACTGTATCATTGGCTTGGCGCTCCCGAGGATCTCCGGTACCGACTCGGTATGTGGTCGTTGACGCGTCCGGACAAATAGGCAAAAATATCACCACACTCGCAGCAACTGTGAGTATGGCTTTCCTTCTGCTTTAATTGATGCATCGTGTAGACGCAGTGCAGCAGTAAATCCGGGACTGTCGCCTCAGGTGCTCACTTGCAGATCTTCACGATCGGTTCTCGCCCGGTCGTCCTTGGCAGTCAAAGCCCATTTTTCCTATCCGCGAAGAACTTCGGCCACCTGGCTACACATGGTTTCCGTAACCAGCCAAGGTAGGGCGCGCGAGCGATCACATTTCGCCATCGTCGCCGTCGCAGCGTATGCAATCAACACGAAGGTCCAAATCATGGTGACCCTCACCCTGTTTAGTAAAGTAGTCGCGCGTCTCTGAAGCTTCTGCCGGCGGTCAGGATTTAGGGTCATTGCATGATGCCGACTGAATACGCCAAGACTGCCAACTAGTGCAAGTAGCAGGCCGGTTATGGCGATGGTCATCATGAAAGTCCCGATCATTTTTGCCTGGCCCATTGCGACCAGCGCAGCTATGGCGGCGGCGGATAACGTCGCCATTAGTTTCGCGAGCTCGCGTTCAACCAGCATTGCCTCTCGCAGCTGTTGCTGGTTTAGCGACAGATGTTGCTTCGGTGAGCTAATGCGAGCGAGGCGAGGCGCCCGCTCTTTGCCGCGCACGCTTCGAGAACTATTGGCTGACAGCCTCCCCAACCCGATGCAGACGATGCCTACAAGTATGGCCAGGGAAATTGCAGAAATGCTCATCGTATTAATGGGGTTGCGGTCGGCTAAATGCCGGGATAACTAGACTGACTGCTTTTCAGAGTGTTTAGCAGTTGACTAGAATTTTCGTTGCGTTAGACCGGTGTGGACTTCTTTCGCACCGTCTTTTTCTTCGGAGCAGCCTTACTAATCCGTTTTTCCGTTTTTTTGCCGTTCTCCATGAGCGCGGCAAACTGCTCCCAGGAATAGTGCTTCACCCGTGTCGACTTGCCAGCAGCTTTCCAGTCAATGGAACCCTGGCTGATATGCAGCTTGCCAAGCCGCTTCCCATCGCTAAAGACGTCGACGATGCTATCGGACTTCTCGATATGAATTGGCATCGGGACGGACACGGTGACGGTATGTTGGGGCAAGCGGTTCTCCAAGAAATGACAGCGTCGTGTCAAGAATGAGCAAATCGATTGAAAGAAGACGGCGACGGCCGAGCAGCTGTAACTGCACGACCGCCAGCCGACCCACGGTCTAACCCCGTGAGCAACCCAAGGCCGTCTCACCTGTACAGGTGAGAGGACGGTAACACAAATTACAAGTTGACTCATGGAAGAACTACGCTGTGCCAATTGCGGGCGCAAGCTCGCTGAATCTGCCGGTTATCTTCGGCTCAGCATTAAATGTTCACGGTGCAAGACCGTGAACTCATTTTCGATGGCCTTGAGCGCCCAGAGCGCCGCGAGCCACTTCCGCGCATGCCCTGGAGCATCCACACAAGAGGATGCTCATGTATGCAGCAGGACAATCGCAACCGACCGTCGGTAGCCTCTTCGCAGGCATCGGCGGTTTCGATATTGGATTTGAACGCGCCGGATTTCGCACCGCCTGGCAAGTCGAAATCAACCCAATCGCCCGCGCAGTCCTTGCGGACCGATTCCCTCACGCAAAGCAATTCGAAGATGTGTGCGCAGTCGGGGCCGACCAGCTCGACCGCGTCGACGTCGTTGTCGGGGGATTTCCCTGCCAACGTAAGCTCCCCCTTCAGGTAGACACCGCCCGGTAGAATTTCGGAGCCTCCCTGAGTTGGAGATTCCCTTGAAGAAAAGCAGATTTACCGAGAGCCAGATCGTTGCTGTTCTGAAGGAAGGCGAAGCCGGCATGCCGGTCGCCGCTGTGCCGCAAACACGGCATCAGCAACGCCACGTATTACCTTTGGAAGAGCAAGTTCTCCGGCGTTCAAGTTTCCGAGTTGCAGAGGCTGCGCGAACTGGAAGCTGAAAACGCCAAGCTCAAACGCATGTTTGCCGAATTGGCGCTGGAGAATGCAGCGATCAAGGATGTCTTGAATCGAAAATCCTGACGCCGTCGGCCAGGCGCGAAGTGGTGGGACAGCTGGTGCAAGCCAAGCTCTCAATCACGCGCGCTTGTCAGATTGCCGGCCTATCGCGGGCGGCGTACTACAAGAAGCCAATGCCGGCATCTGAGCGGGATTCCCAAGTCATTGATGCTCTCAATGCCATTGTGACCCGGCATGGGCGTTGGGGATTCTGGAAGTGTTTCACCCGGCTGCGCCTCGACGGTCGCGGCTGGAACAAAAAGCGCGTTCATCGGGTGTACTGCGACGTGGGTCTGAATTTGCCTCGGCGCTGCAAAAAGCGGCTTCCCGACCGACCGCGACAGCCGCTGGATCTGGCCACAGAGCCTAATCGTTGTTGGGCGCTCGACTTCATGCATGACGCTCTCTACTGCGGCCGGCGGTTTCGCACTCTGAACGTGATCGACGAGGCGAACCGGGAGTGCTTGGCCATCGAGGTAGGCGTGTCCATCCCGTCTGCACGCCTCATTCGGGTATTGAGCCGTTTGATCGACTGCTATGGGCCGCCTGACGCAATACGCCTGGATAACGGTCCGGAGATGATCTCAGAGGCGTTCACCCAATGGGCTAGCGCAAAGGGCATCGCGATCCGCTATATCCAGCCGAGCAAGCCAAATCAGAACGCTTTCATTGAGCGCTTCAATCGAACTTATCGAACCGAGGTGCTCGACGCGCACCTGTTCGCCAACCTTGAGCAGGTCCAGGCGATTACCGATCAATGGCTGGTCGATTACAACCAGTACCGCCCGCATGAATCGCTGGGTGGCCTCCCGCCGGTGCAATTCATGCCCCGGCTAACCCTTGCTCCGATCGTCTATCAACCGATGTCTACTTGACAGGGGTGCTTACGGCTCCTCTCTAGCCATGATGGCCGCGACTTTCAAACAGTCGTCCAGACCCTTGCCGAGTGCGGGTATGTGGGATGCTGGAGGGTGCTTAATGCTCAATATTTCGGAGTCCCCGCAAAACGCCGTCGCGTTTTCTTGGTCGGACGTCTGGGACAGCAGCCCCCCATTGGCCTGCTGGCTGACGCCGCGCCAGTGGGAACTATTTCTGGCTCGACGCGCCCGGACGAAGGGGACAGTGGACTGGACGGATGGGCTTACCCTACCTTACTTGCCGGCAAGTCTGGAGCTCAAATCTCCGTCGCTGGCTCAGGCCTGGTCTTTGCCGAAGGGGGCGGGCATTCGATGGTTGAGCGGCGGCGAGCGTCTAAAGATCATGGGCTTTGCCTCGGATTGGATGCGGCCAACTTTGCAGAGGCTCATGCTGCCGGAAACGCCGTTGCCCCGCCGGTCATCGAATGGATCGCGCGCCATATTCGTCGGAAGGTCGACGTCTGGCCCTGAGACCGAAATTTGACACTAACTGCCGTTCTAGCGAGCCAAGGCAAAAACTCAAGGCGTCGACTTCGACGCTGGCGGATTCATGAAGAAATTGGGCGGGTTCGTGCCAAATGCCGAAGGTTCATACAGATTTCGGCTTGACCTAAGCAGTATATGCATGCGGAAATCGTTCGGGTTGTCCAAATTGTCGAACAACGCGAATTTATTTGCGAGACTTGAAAATGCTTCCCCGCGTTTTGTTAGACCATTGAAAAAGAGCAGTTGGAGCTCGTTGTCGGTGAGCTGGGCTCTAATTATTCCGCTGTAAAGCCGTTTTTTTTCAATTGATAGAAACTCGTCGGGGTGTGAGCTTATCCATTTAAAGATCCCGAATAATGTGCGCATGGCTGGTTTTATTTCATGAGAACCGTCCGCCATCAGATCCTCCCATTTTTGCATCAGTATTGATGCCGCCTCTTCGATCTCGCTTTGAATTAGCGTGGCAGGATCGGCTCGCTTCCTTGCCATTTCCTGTAATCTCCTTTCGAAGGCGTTTTCTTTTTCCCATGAGAATCGAATTTTAAATGCCCACTTGCGAATGGCATCCAGGCCAACACGTGGCGGTTTTAGTTCCCCATAATCGTCGTATTCCTGAGTGTGTAGCCCATGGACGATTTGTTTGTAATTTCCGAACCATGTGAACAGAGTCTGCTCAAAGCTCTGCAACGCGGTGGCTTCGGCTTGCTTTTTTAGTGCATCCCCGGATTCTTGAGCTTGCGCCAACTGACTGCGAAGTTCTTCTTGCTGCGCGCGAAAAGTCTTTACCAGAAGAATGATCGTTATCATGCCGACCACAGGGTTGATCATGCCTCCAAAAAAATCGCCGAACTGGCCCCAGGACTCGGGCTCACCAGCTGGGTTTCCTCTAAATACAATGGCATAAGCTGCTAAGCACGCTAAGGCTAGAACGCCGGGGAGTACCCAAAAGAGGAATAAATTCGATTCGGCCGCGCGCTGCGGCTCCCTAGGTTCTTCGTTGTGTTGTGTATTCTTTGGCATGCGTTCGCTCTGCTGGCAGCTTTTACTTAAAAGGTTTTGGATCGGTTAGTTCGTTGAACTAGTCAAGCACGCGGTAAGGTTTGTGCGATCAAGGCCGTAATTGGATGACGCCTCTCTATAGTATTGGCTTGTATATCCGTTTGCGACGTCAACTGCCCACTTCGAAGCTGTCAGATATTGAATCTCACTGCTGCGGGCGAGCGTCTCCAGATAGACACACTTCTCCGCTTTGTAAATACTAGCCTGTGCTTTTCCCAGTTCTCGCTTTGCCGATTCCAACTCGCCTCGCAGTCGTGACATTTGATCGCGGAGATCCTTGACATCCCTTTCAGCTGTTTCGGCGCGTTCCTTCATGGCCACTCGTCGCTCATCCACATTCTCGAGTTTTGCCAGCTTCACACTGAGGTGTTGAAGCTGACTGGATTGCTCTCCGCGTTCGTAGGAAGTTGTTCCAAACCATGTTAGAACACCGCTAATCGCGGCGATGCCCCCGGCGGAGAGGATCAGATTGCCGAGCGAGAGTGGTTTTTTGGGCTCATGAAACGATGGGTTGTGCATAGTGGGAAGCGAATGAGGTTGGTAATGTCTATGGCGCTGCTATAGAGGTTCGCCATGGTGAGTATCTTGGGTTAACGCTCCTCGCGGGTTTCAGCTTTAGCCGACGCGTCGGCCTTAACTGGGCATACTTTGAGGGTGGGGGCGATGGGCACGCTACAGCTTTTCGCGGAGGAGAACATCAACTGCAGAATGAGCAACAGTGCGCCAATCGCAGTGCATGACAACGAGAAAATGGATGCGGCTTTTACGGTGCGGCTGGATTGAATAATGGGTAACGACAGGCTCATGTCCTTTAGTGGCCAATCGTGTGGTGACAAATTCATACTGACAAACTTGGCCATGCGCCGCTCATGTGAATCCCTAGCGCCTAGGAGGGGTAGGGCGGCCACTAACTGACCTAACAGTGTGAGGGCCACTGCCGCAACTGGTAGATCAGTTCCGGGCCAGTAGGTCATCGCCGCAGTACATGCGACCAGCAAAGCGCTGGAAAGAACCAAATACAGCTTCGCGTGTTCCATTTCCGCAAACGAGGCCTGGGCATAGATCGTGCCCCACGCATCGACAATCGAATTTGCCGGCACCACGGGCGTGTCCATCATGTCTGCAGGGGCTCGACGAAATAGCGTGCGGTAACCCAGCAGCCCAAAGAATAGCGACAGCACGGCGGCGCAGAGAATTGCATACCAAAGAACTTTCATCATCGTAGTTTAGACACAGTATGAATTAAACGGTCACAAATAGACGTTTACCATAGTTTGCGCGGTATTGGGGTTGGGGATCGAGGAGATGGCGAGACTGACCGAAGTGCACCAGCGCTTCATCGTCCAGGAGCTGGCTTGCTACGACTCACCCCAGCAGGTGTCCGACTCGGTGAGGGAGGAATTTGGCGTTGACGTGCCTAGGACCCAGGTCGCACGGTACGACCCGACGAAGGTGGCGGGTACCGGCCCCTTCAGAAGCTGTGGCGGGGAAGCTGGGTAACCGTATCCATCGAACGATAGGAGAGACATCGATGAGAGTGTTTTGTAAGTATGTGCCTGAAGATGCGGTGCCAAGCGTGCAGTACCTTCAGGACGATGATGGCGTCGATTGGTATGCCGCACAGGAAGAGTTCGCCGCCGACAGCTTGATCGTATGCACGGACGAGACGGGCCGAGTTTGTGCCTTCGGCCGGGATGCGTCGGCGTTGTATCCCATTGATCAAGCGGTGTGGAGTGTTCCCGCTTCATCCGTACCCGAAGGATTTGACGCCGATGGGGATTGGACCGTGGTCGACGGCAAGATAGCTGCCAGGGCGCCCACTGCCGAAGATGCCAAGGCCAAGATGCACGTCCTTTTGGCCCCTGCCTTACTGGACTTCCAAGCATTGCAAGTCATCGTAGATGCTGGTGGCGCCTCGGACCCCGAGAGGCAGCGTCACGAGGCGCTGCGCGCTTACTGCCAGGCACTGTATCGGGTGGAAAGCCAAGAGGGCTATCCGGCTGATGTAGTTTGGCCGGAACGACCGTAGTGATGGCGCTTAATTCGATACTAGCCAACCCGGCCCGCTTGCGCGGGCTTTTTTGCGTCTAAGCGGAGCGTGCGATGAACGATTGGGAAAGAACACTTGCGTGGCTGGCCGGGATGGGCGCTCTCATCGCGGTGGGGTGTGCGTTGACCAGCAAGGAAAAGCTGTCTTGGAAAGTGGCGGTAGGCCGGACGATCTTGGGCAGCGCTCTGAGCACGGCGGTGGCGCTGATCTATATCCCGTTTCCGAATGCGCCGCAGGTTGTGATGATTGGTGCTGGTGCGGCGGTTGGGATTTTGGGTGAACAGGTGCTTGAATTCGCCGCGCGCCGACTGCTTGATTTTAAGTTTGGGGGGGATCCGAAATGAGTCAATTCCGACTTTCTCAACGTAGCTTGATGCGCTTGGTCGGCGTTCACCCCGACCTTGTCGAAGTCGTCAAACTGGCGATTCAGCGAACGGCCGTGGATTTCATGGTGGTGGAGGGCGTCCGGACGCTGGCGCTGCAGCGCGAGTACGTGACCAAGGGTGCCAGTCAAACGATGAACAGCTATCACCTGCCACAGGCCGATGGTTTCGGCCACGCCGTCGACCTGGCGCCATTGGTGCGGAGGGCGATCCCCTGGAACGATTGGCTGGCCTTCGCCGATTTGGCCGACGTGGTCAAGGCATGCGCTGCGGAGCTGGGCGTGCCGGTGGAGTGGGGCGGCGACTGGAAGTCATTCAAGGACGGGCCGCACTTCCAGATTCCACGCGACTGGCAAGGCCGGGCATGAGTGGCGCCGGCAAGCTTAGTCAGGTGCTCGCAGGATGGAAAGGTTACGCGGCGGTCGCGCTGGCGGCCGCCGCATTGGCCAGCTGCGCGGCATGGACTGCCCAGGGCTGGCGCAAGGATGTCCGCATTTTGAGGCTTCAGCGGGACCACCAGCAGACCAGGGCAGATACCAACGCCGCGGTACTGGACGCCATCTCCGTCGACATCGGCGCGATCGCGGCAGCCGCGGCCCGCGCGGCAGCCGACGCCGGCGCACTTCCGGCCCAAGTGGGCGAAATCACTAAGGCACTGAAAAATGCGAAACCCCTTCTTGCTGGCTGCCGTCCTGATGATGTCAGGGTGCGCAGTCTCACCGACGCAGTACGTGCCGCGCGAGGTGCCGCCGCTGGACCGCAGGCTAGCCGAGCCGTGCCCGCCCATCCCGGATCCGCCGCAAAACCCTGACAGCTACGACGACTGGCAGGTCTGGGCGCAGGGGCAGGTGCTGGTGCTGTGGGGGCTATGCGCGTCTCGGCATCGGGAGACGGTGCGGGCGTGGCCCAAATGAAACAGGCGCATGCGGCGCCTGTTTCCGTGTCGGGCATACGCCATTAGCTCTTTGCGTCCGTTGGGACGGCTGAGGGAGATGAGGGAGATGAGGGAGATGAGGGAGATGAGGGAGATGAGGGAGGCGTCGGCTTAGGTATGCTGCCGGTAGCCGCCTTTATCGAGTCTTGGATGGCAGGGGTGGCGACGGAGCTTATTAGCTGCCAAAGATTATTGGCGAACCATCCGCCTACCGATCCGCAAATGATCAAAAGTGCGGCAAAGGTCGATATTTGTATCTTGATCCAGTGGACAGATTTGTGCAGGTCCTTCAGATCCCCCGAGACCTGCTTGTGGTCATCTTTCGCGCCAGTGCTGGAGTCCTTCACTACACCCTTAATTTCTTGGAGAGCCCGATCGAGTTGACGTTCAGTTGCTGTGCAGTGGTCGTCAATCGTCTTGGACAGGGCCGAGACATTGCCTTGAAGAACTCCGACCGTCTTCTGCAGCTCCATGACCGTTTGGAGCGTGAAACTGTGGTCATGTGAAGGAAACGTCGGAGCAGAAGATGGCATCTGCCCCGGGGCGCCCATCGCCTGATTGACATCACTTGCGCGAGATCGTGACATTCTTCACTTTTCCCAGCGAGTTTGGATCCACTCCCACACATCGGTGGGCGCGCGGCCATAGTAGCTCGTGATAGCGAGGACCATCCCTAATCCTCCAGCGCCATCCGGAGTGATACCCAACTCGTTCGACAACTCGAGAGCAGTTCCAGGGAACGACACAAGCCATTCACCGTTCAACAGTTTCTTGTGCGCTGCCGGGAATTTCGATTTGATCGAATGTTCTAGGACCTCATGCAAGCCGGTCGGAATGACGACAAATACAGTCATGGTTGACCCTCGGGTAGGCTTGGCACGGTTGCTCCTAATTGATACATATTTGCTACTTTGGTGCGAAGCATACCATTTCAAGGTCTCGGTTCATATTTGGAAAAGTACAGAAAGCGGGCTTAGTTAGCAGCACTCGGGTGGTCATAAATCAGCCCGGTCGTCGTAAGGCATTCGATTCGGACTAGAGCTCTAACATACGCTGCCAGCCACTGCATCCTCCACCCTTGGTAGTAGCGCCGGCCGTCGATTTCTTCGAAGCCGACGACCATCATGCTGCGGTCCGATGAGAAGGTCAGCAACTGAGGGTTCAGCAGATCGGGGATTGCGCTCGGCACAGTGGCGCCGAACTTGACCATGGAGTACATGCGAGCCGTGCCGACTACGGGCTGGCCCGGGTAGTTGCCGCGGCGACGCTCGCCCTGGTGATGGGTGCGCAGGACGGAGCACTGGAGCAGCTTGGTTGGACGATTTGCCGCGTCTTTCTGGATGGCATGTGGCAATACGAACTGTGGTTCAGCCGCGGTGACGTCGGCACGATCTACGATGCGCGCGTCACTAGCGGCCGCGCAGGATCTGTACTATCAGAAGCTAGGCTAGGACTGCTTAGATTGAGGCTTGGCGACGAGCCTGTCGGAAGGGAAGGGCGCCAGAAAGTGTCGGCTTTGCTTGTCGCTGGCCGTGAGCCAATCGCCGTAGGCGCCCTCGGGCAGAATGACGACTATCCGCTTTTCCTTGTTCGGCTGGTGGAGGTGCTTGAACAGGGGGGGGCATCGTCCGCGTAGGTGGTCAGCATGGTGTAGCTCTTCTGCCACTGACCGGCGGCGCCTCGCCAGCGATCCCAGAGGGCGGCGATGCCAAGCGGTGCGTCATTGGTTCGCGTAGAGCTGGCGCTGACTGACTTCTTGCTGTGTCCTTCGCCCACCGGCTGTCAATCGGGGGCGAAGATCGCGTCGGCCGGGATGATGCATTGCTGCTCGCGCCGCCAGGCATTCCTGAATGTGAAGGACCTGGCGGCTGTCTCGCTGCGGGCATTTAAGGTAGACAGTTTGCAGGCCTTGTTCAAGCCGTCCCCTTGGTCGTGGCGCTGATCCCCCCCAGCGGCCTACAACGGCCTCCCATTCGACGGATGCCCACGCCCTGATTGACCACTACCATCCCCGCCCGCCACGTTTCTCGTACTAAGCTGATATATCGAAATGTATCTGCTAATCTATCTGGACGACACACCTTGGTGGTGTATATCTTCCACTTCGACCCGGCTAGCCCATGCCAAGGATCACTGAAAACGAACTGCTGTTAGTTTCGAAATCCAATCAGGAGACTCTGAGAGGATTCGCTCGAGGCGTTCAGCTGACCACTCGGTCTGGTAGGTCAATACATGAATTGCAAGTTCGCGTGGCACTGGATCGACTAAAGCTGGCCAATCTCCATCTGAGGCAGGCAAGTGCTGCAGCACGGGCGAAGGCCCCACACCATCGCGCGACGGTGAGCAGGGCTTACTATGCTATGTACCATGCCGCTCGCGCTGTCACATATCTGGCGATCGGAGGTGACGACCATGAGGGGCACTCAGTGCTTCCGATGAAGCTCCCCGCGGATTTTCCTGACTGTGACGAGTGGAAGAACAGACTTAAAATTGCCAGGCTTGAGCGTAACCGTGCTGACTATGACCCTTACCCCGCAGGCGACGTGGAGTTTAGCGACTCTGCCGGGGAACTGCTTCAAAATGCTCGCATGTTAGTGAAACTGTCGCGAGCCTATCTCCATTCCAAAACTTAGAGAACCTGCGGTATGTCATTAGAAGCAACAACGCGGAAAATCATCGAGAACGAGCTTGAGGCGGCGGGCATTCGACCTGTGTCTCTCCAGATCAGGACGTTCCCGAACGAAGTGATCGCGATCATTGAGGTTGACAGGGACTATGAAGTTGCCCTGTCTGTCGCTCAGCGCATCGATGAGTTGCTGGATAATGGGTTCGTTACCGTTCGACACTCCAAGGCCGTCGCACTGGGAATGGATAACGCTCGCGTATCCGGCGTGCATGACGAGCGCATTCCCGACCTCATCCGTTTGCTCAACGCCCGATCCCGAACATCGGAGACGCAGCCCAGCCTCCGATATATCGGGGATGTGGCAGAACGGCTCAGCCTGGCTATCTCTCCGCGGCATCATCTGATTTTTGGCCGCCGTGGCGTTGGTAAAACGGCCTTATTGCTCGAAGCAAAGCGAGTCTTGGAATTACAAGGATCCCACGTTCTTTGGGTCAATATGCAGTCGCTTCGGTCGTTGGGAGCTCCGCATGCATTTCTTACTGTAGCGCTCCGGATATGTGACCTGATCCTCGGTGCTTACGCTGCCAGATCCGAATCATCTCACGGGCATGAATCGTTGAAGCTTTTGCGTGCCACGATAGAGCAGTGGTTTCAGCCGAATACCGGATCATCACTGGAAGACGTTGCTTTGCTGGTGCCGCAGATACAGCAAGCGTGTGCACGGTTTTGTCTTCAATCTGGCTCATCTTTGTTCATTTTCCTCGATGATATCCACTATGTGAGAAGTAGCGATGTTCCGAAATTCTTAGACCTTATTCATGGGGTCACTCGAGATTGCCCCGTCTGGCTCAAGGTAGCGGGTATACAACACCAGACGCGCTGGTTCATTCCTGATCCGCCCACGGGGCTTCAGACAGGACATGACGCCGCCATTATTAATTTGGACGTGACCTTAGAACAACCGGAAAAGGCGAAAATCTTCCTAGAGAAAATTCTTAGAGGCTACGTGGAAGAAAGCAACGCCCTTCCGCTGAGCAGCGTTGTTAGCGCCTCCGCGGTCGATCGGCTGGTGCTAGCTTCCGGCGGCGTGCCTCGAGATTTCTTAACGCTTTGCGCGGCGTCACTTCAAACCGCTAGGCAGCGGTTAAATGCCAAAACAGTGGGCGTTCAAGACGTAAACAATGCTGCTGGTGTCATTAGTCAGACAAAACAACAAGAGCTTGAGGACGATGCTGCGGCCACCTCCGGTCGCTCTGCCATTCTGGTCGCCTCTCTTAATATTGTCAGGGATTTCTTGCTGAGCGAACAGCAAATCACTTTTTTTCGTATTGAATTCCGCGATAAAGAGTTACATCAAGCCGAGTACCGCGCGTTGCAAGCCCTTGCGGATCTGCGCATGATTCACCTTATAAATGCAAGTTTGTCCGACCCTCATCATGCTGGTCAGCGGTCTGAAGTATATTTGTTAGATCTCAGTCAGTACTCAGGTTCTAGACTCAAGCAAAATCTTTACGTCTTGGATTTTGAGAAAGGCCATATGGTTTTAAAGCGGACTCGAAGCGCAGAGCCTGCGCGCGTGGGTGATACTGTTCTGAGGCTTGTATCATTATTGCGGCGTGCACCTATGCTCGATTTGGCGCGCCTATCAGATTCAATTTTGCCTGCTCAGGAGCTTTAGCCAGATGCTCCAGCGCAGATATTCTCCGCGGCGGCGGCTGCCTGCACTGTGGTGCAGGATAGCTTCGCGAAACTTTGATGCCAATCATGCGTTTAATGGCTAGTTGATTCTATCGGACTGGATTCGCGCACATGTACAACTTGATGGTGACGGGAAACGGCGAAGGCTGGAGCGGAGAACCTTGGCTCATCGAAACCAGCAGATGCGTCAGGGAGTATACCGACACTGAAATTACGAAGCAATTTGGCAAACTTGACGCTACTGCGGTCGCCGAACTTCAGCGTTTGCCGTGTATATTCGCTTACGAGGCGTCCTGCAAACAGGCCCCAAAATTTGGGATCATCCGCGACATCACCCGACGTCAGGATCAGGTTCGCATCGAATACGAAATAAGGGATATCAGCCCCTTCCTGTCCGCCGACGACCTCCAGTCGTTGGCTTTTGACTTAGACATTACCAAATGGGAACTGAACAGGTCTCATTGGGCTGTGAAGAACGTAAATGTGGCTCGTGAGCTCAGAAAGCGGGGGATTAATCTGC
This sequence comes from Achromobacter spanius, assembly GCF_029637605.1. Lineage (NCBI taxonomy): Bacteria > Pseudomonadati > Pseudomonadota > Betaproteobacteria > Burkholderiales > Alcaligenaceae > Achromobacter > Achromobacter spanius. Next base: position 226,945 of record NZ_CP121261.1, read on the forward strand.
CGGGGTGGGCTCGTGATATTACGAAAGCCGTCGATATTTCGACTCACTTATTCGATGTGGCGCTGTCGTTTCCCGGGGAAGTGCGGCCTGTCGTCGAACAGATCGCTCAGGAGTTAGAAAGGCTAATTGGTCCAAATTCCTATTTCTACGACAATAACTATGTTTCTCAGCTTGCACGGCCGTCGCTTGATACCCTGCTTCAGGATATTTACCGAAACCGCTCTAAACTGATCGTGGTGTTTATAGGGCGGCACTATCAACTGAAGGATTGGTGCGGCATCGAGTTTCGGGCAATCAAAGAAATTATCATGGAGCGTGATCACAAGAAGATTATGTTTGTAAAGATGGACGATGGCTCAGTCGACGGCGTCTTTAAAACAGACGGTTACGTAGACGGTCAACGGTTCAGCCCGCAGGAAATTGCTCGTTTCGTTGAAGAGCGGGTAGCCCTATTTTCGTAGGGGCTATGCGTGGACGTGGACCAAAGGGCCGCCTATATCACCTCACGTTGCAGTTTGAGCGGGACGAACGAGCTCAAGGGACCTGCGCAGTCAGTGGATCACGCCCGCTTCTGGCAAGAGGCATGCCAAGGTGCTCTAGCGCCTGCAGGTACGATGGCCATGCTGAAATCCGGAATCCTTCCGCTCCCCCCGCTTGACGGCGGGACTTGCCGGCCGGAGTCGGGAACCGCCCCGGCATGAAAGTCATCCATCGGCGGAGCTTGCTGGGGACTTTGTGGGGGACATAGGTGCTCGTTTGTGAGCATCGTTGCGCAACGTTTGCAGCGAGCGTAGATCTAAGTTGTTGAACAATAACGATGTTTAGTTCGCCCCTATGCATGGGGTGCAAGGGGTCGCGAGTTCGAATCCCGCCGTCCCGACCAGCAATACCCTAAGGGGGTTAGTGATGAAAATCACTAACCCCCTTTCTCATTGTTGGAGCAATCTGGGAAGGTTGCTCTATTGTTGTTGCTGCAATGCCGTCAAAGCAGGCGAGTGATCATTGGTGCGTGTAATGCGTTTGCTCATGCATTGCCACAACATAACTGGAGATCAAAAATGCGGAAGCTGATTGCAGTGGCATTCGCTCTTTCTGCCTTGACTGGTTTTGCTCAAGCACAGAACACGGATTCATCGCCGATGGATCATTCCAAGATGGACCATGCGGCTCACATGAAAGGGAAAGCTGATGCGCAACGTCAGGCAGAGGTTTCCGAGCGGGGCAAAGATGTGATGCCTTTCAGCTTGTCGGCTACGACCCATATCTTTACCAAGAATGCGGACGGCGGCGTTCAGCGTGTGGTGGCGAAGGATGCGTCAGACGCTGATCAAGTGGCACGGATTCGGCAGCATTTGCGGGAAATCCAAGCGCAGTTCTTGCAAGGAGACTTCGCGGGTCCGAGCCACATCCATGGCCAAGACATGCCAGGATTGGCTGAGCTAAAGGCGGCCAGCTCTAGGCAAATCGACATTGCCTACCAAGATGTCGAAGGTGGGGCGCAACTGACGTACACCGCGAAAGAAGTGCACCTGGCGGATGCGTTGCATAAGTGGTTTGATGCGCAGCTTTCTGACCATGGCAGCGATGCGGTCGAAGGGCATGAATCCCATTGACTGACCGGTTTCCCTGCGTCAGTCAGAGCCTCCCTTGAATCCCAACGAAAATCACGGACTCTGGTGTAACGTATCGCTCCATCTCAGTCCCTAAAGGCAAGCCTGTGGCTAGCAAACTCGCTGGAACTCAGTTCATCGCGTTGACCTTCAAAGCCATCCGCCAACAAGGCCGTCGAATGATGGCGACCGCGCCAGGGGTATTGGCCGCATTCATCGTTACGCTACCTTTCGCGTTGCTGTTGTCGAACTCCGGGGGCACGATGCAGTTTGTGTTTCTACTGCTGGCCATGGTGAACCTGCTGGCGTTGGCGCGATTGACCTTTGCTTGGCTAGCGATGCTTGTCGGCCGTGATGTGGCCGCGGCGCAGCTTGCGCGAGGGAGCAACGCCGAGGCCAAGCATCTGGCTTTGCTGGTGCTCTTTGTGGTCGTGGTGGGCGCGATATTGCGGGCGTCTGCTGATATTCCGATATTGCTTTACTTCGCGATGAACGGCGTGGGAGATGCCGGGTTCTTCCTCGCGCTGTTCATTGTGCTGGGCCTGCTGTGGGTGCCGTTTGTGTATGCCGGCGCGGTGGTGGCCTTGAGTTGGGTGCACGCCGTGGCGGTGGGTGAATATGGCTTCAAGGCAATGCGCGATGCCATGCGTTTCAAGCGTTGGCCCTTGGTCACTGGGCTGTTTGTCTTGCTCGTGTCAGTGGGCTTTACCAGCGCCATGGTGGCGGATGTGGCGCGTTTCCCGACGATGTCTGGCGTTGGGTTCACCGTGGCCGGCATGCTGATCAGCATCGGCATGCTTGTGATTGTGACGGCGATGTGCGCGGTGGCGTATCGCGAGTCCGTGCCGCAGGCTGCCGATACGGCGGGCGACCCCGCCGCGCTTGCGTGAGCCATGCGTACGCAACATCAAATCCCTTGCGGTCGTGCGACGCTTTTTGCGGAAGCGGAGGGTAGCGGCGACCCGGTTGTGTTCTTGCATGCCGCCATTTGCGACCGCCGCATGTGGGATGTGCAGATGGCGGGCATTGCGATCGGCAACAAGGCCATTGCGTATGACCGGCGCGGCTACGGAAAGACGCATGCCGTGGCAGAAGATCATTCGGCGGTTGCGGATCTGATGGCGGTGATTGATGCCTTGGCGGACGGCAAGTCGGTGGTCTTGATCGGATGTTCGCAGGGCGCGCGGGTGGCGCTGGACGCGGCGCTGCTGCATCCGTCCCGCGTGCGGGGGCTGGTGTTGATTGCCCCGACGGTGCCGGGTGCTCCCGAGCCGGTGTTTCCGGCCTGCATCAAAGCATTGATGGCAGAGCTGAAGCAGGCGGAGGCCGAAGGCAACAGAGACCGCGTGAACACGTTGAAGGCGCGGTTGTTCCTCGATGGGCCTTGCGAACCAGAAGGGCGCGTAGCGGGCGCTGCGCGTCAGCGCTTTCTTGAAATGAATGCCGCCATATTGCAGTCGCGGCATGTTGCGGCAAGCGTTGACGACCTGCCTACCTACGGGCGTCTAAATGAGATTCGCAAGCCAACGCTGGTGATGTGGGGTGACTGCGATTTTCCACATATTCAGGCACGTAGTCGGCAGGTGGCGACGATGCTGACGGACGGTGCCGGTCAAGCGTTGTCCGGCACGGCCCATCTGCCTAGCTTGGATCGGCCGGCCGAATTGACCGCCGAGATCTTGGCGTTCATCGATCGCATTGCCAATCAGGCCTGAACGCGCGCTTCGGGCTTCAGCGCATCAGGCTTCAACGCTTCAGCCTTAACGCTTCTTGCCCGCGCCGCGCGGCATGGGCGCCAGTGGGGTGCCGACGTGCGAGGCCAGCCAGTGTTCGATCTTGTCGTCGCGGCGCGCTGCCCAATCCTTGCCCAGTTCCAACACCAGCATGTTGCGCGTATCGCCAAGGTCTTGGCCCTGTTCCTTCTGGAACATGGCGCGCCAGATTTCCGAGGCCACCATATCCGTCGTCAGCAGGACGCCTATACCCTTGGCGTCGATCCAGAGCGGCGCGGCGCGTTCATCGACGTACTTCTTCAGGTTTTCAAGCTGCTTTTGGGCGAGTGAGGCGTTGTCTTTGGACGCCGCGATCAAGATCAGGTATTGCCGGTGGCCGACAACGGGTTCGTCGGTGTCGCCAAAAGGGTTTTCCATGGTGCATTCCTTGCAGGAGTAAAGCGCGCTGCGGGCCGCGAGGACGGCCCAGGAAGACAGGGTACTCGACCTGTGCGCCCACGCCGCGCTGTTATGGCGAAAGTCGTGGCTTTCTGTGCCTGTCGCAACTGCCGGGGTGGCGCGCATACTCTTTCCATTCACATGCCAATAAGAGACTTTCGATGCGCTACCGCTACGTGACGGCCGATGTATTCACCACGCAGACCTATTGCGGCAACCCGCTGGCGGTGGTGCTGGACGCCGAGGGACTGGATGGCGCGCAGATGCAGCGCATTGCCCGCGAATTCAACTACTCGGAAACCAGCTTCGTACTACCGCCGAAAGATCGCGCCAATACGGCCTGGGTGCGGATATTCACGCCTGATCGCGAGGTGCCGTTCGCGGGGCATCCGAATGTGGGCACCGCGGTGGTGCTGGCGCGCGAAATGGTCGCGGCGGGGCGCCCGGCGCCGGATGCCTTTGTTTTTGAAGAGGCCGCGGGCCTGGTGCGCATCGCCCTGCGGTCGGGCGCCAAGGGCGTGGAAAGCGTGGAACTGCAAGCGCCGCAACCGTTGTCTCGCGCCAGCGAAGTCTCCGCCGCGGACCTGGCGCGCGCGCTGAAATTGGAGCCGTCCGACATCGAGATGTCCGAGCATGCGCCGCAAGTGGTGTCGGTGGGGTTGATATTCCTGGTGGCGCAGTTGGCCAGCCGCGACGCCTTGCGCCGCGCGTCGCCGGATTCGAACGGGTACGCGGCGCTGCTGCCGCTGGATGGGGCGAAGTCGATCTACGTCTACACCACCGACACGAGTGGTGACACGGTCGACGCGCCGACCGATATTCAGGCGCGGATGTTCACCGGCCGCATGACGGAAGACCCCGCAACCGGCAGCGCCACGGCGGCCGTCACGGCGCTGCGTGCGGCATTACGCGGCCACGGGAAGTTGGAACTGCGCGTAGGGCAGGGGGTCGACATGGGCCGCGCCAGCTTGTTGCTGGCGCATGCCGAACCTCGCGCCGACGGCGTATGGGCAGGCGTGGCGGGTCACGCGGTGGTGGTCATGGAAGGGACCCTGCCAGCGCCGGAATTGGGCTGAATCCACCTTGATTGCGCGCGGGGGGCTCGTGTATGCTGGCCCACATGAACGCACTGCATTTTCCTCCCGCATGCCGGGCAGGCAACCGACGAGTCACTCGACGCTTACGTTGAGTGGCTGGTCACGTTAAGGCGTCGCGTTTGCGACGCTGTCCCTTGAAGGCCACGATACCTCTCGTGGCCTTTTTGTTTGCAGGGTTTGTGGCGATGGTATTTGCTTGCATCGCTGCGTTCGAGACGGTTCGTCAGGCCTTCGTTTTCTTCTCTACAGGAACGAAGCATGACTATGCAAGCCTTGACCATTCAGCCCTATCAATCCGCCGACGAGGCCGCTCTGATCCAGTTATGGCGTGACTGCGGCCTGACGCGCCCTTGGAACGATCCGGCCAAGGACATCGCGCGCAAGCTCACCGTGCAAGCCGATCTGTTTCTGGTGGGCAAGATTGATGGCGCCATCGTCGCGACGGTGATGGGCGGCTATGACGGGCATCGTGGCTGGGTCAATTATCTGGCGGTGTCCCCGGCGCATCAGCGGCGGGGCTACGCCACGGTGCTGATGCGCGCCCTTGAAACCCGATTGCACGATATGGGCTGCCCGAAGATCAACCTGCTGATCCGTTCGGGCAACCGGGGCGTGCAGGGCTTTTACAAGAGCCTGGGCTTTCAACTTGATGAGGTCGTGAGCCTGGGCAAGCGCCTGATTCCGGATACGTAAGCGAGATACGTAAGCGAGATACGTAAACGAGATACGTAAACGAGATACGTAAACGAGATACGTAACGCCGATACCCAAGACGCGCCCAGGGACACGGTTGCCAGCGTCTAGATGGCGACGGTCAGGTATACCGCCTCGCGGCCAACGATGGGCATGCGGGTGGGCATGAAGATCGTGCAATGGTCACAAGGCGAGCGAATTTCCTCGGCGCCGTTCGTGGCAATCAACTCGCCTTTGTCGAAGGTCTCAAAGCCAATGACCGGGCGGGTGAAGCGGAAGTCTTCAGACTTCACCATGTGCACTTCAAGCAGGCGATACCGCTGCGGCACGGGCGGGGGCGCGGCGTCCTGGGGCGTGTCGATCAAGCCGGTGTGAGCCAGGAAGCGCAGCGTCACGTCGGTGGCCAATTCAGCGGCCGAACGCGCGAAGTGCTGACCGCATTCGACCACCAGCGCGCCACCGCTGTCGGATGCCGGGTCGCCATGATGGCCATAGCCCATGACACCCGTGCCGGGAAACTTGTGCTGCGGCATGACCAGGTGCACGGCGGGGGCGCCCACCGCGGCAGCCAACGCGGTGTTGCGGTCCATCTCGTTGTAGACCCAGAAGGGTTGTACCGGTGCGCGGGTAGAGTGGATGTCCAGCACGAAGTCAGCAGCGTCCAGGACCGGCCGCAACTCGCGCGCGCGGCGCAGTTCGGGGCTGTCTTCGCCACCGTCCAACATGGCTGCGGACCAGATGCGGTTCAGGTTGTGGACAAGCTGACGGTTTTCGTAGGGGTTGTCGATGTCGAAGGCTTCATAGGCTTCGACGTGGGCGAAGCTGACCGTCAGTGTGCCGATCTTGGGCCGCACGCCGTTGTCCAGCAAGTGGGTGGCGGCGACCATGCCACAGATTTCGTTGCCGTGCGTGATGGCGTTGATCAGTACATGGGGGCCGGGCACGCCGGACTCGAAACGATGCACGTACGGGATGCCGGTGTTGCCTTCGCGGTAGGCGGAGAGGTCGCGGGGCAGGACTTCAAGGGGGGCGGTGTCGGGTTCGAAAGCAGCGGTTTGCATGGAAGTGGTTGGCCTCTTGTTGAACGTTGCAAATATACCCCTCGGTAATGCTGGCTGGTTTATCGCGTTTTTTCTTCGTCCACGGGAAAGCACGAATCCGGCCAAAAACCGGGCTGATTTCGCCCCTTTCGGTCGATCGCAAGATGCGTCTGCACTAGGTGGAATAGTGCGTCGCAACCCGTTGAAACGAGTGCTTTTCAGCGCGATTATTCTTTGGCATATTGCGCGCGGTAAGTTCGATTTCGGGAGTGAAAAGAATGGGTGCGGTGCCGCAACGCCATATCGATGGATTTCAGGTGGGTTGTGAAATCGTAAGCCTGGATGCCGGTGTGCTGGCCATCGAGATAATCGTGAGCCGGACGGGCGAGGACGGCGGACAGCAACGCTGGTCCCTGCCTCGTTTTGTTACGTTCGCCGATGCCGCGGTAGCGCGGCGTCACGCGGAATTGGTCTTGTCGGGCATTGTGTCCGTGGACGCGGCGACGGGCGAGCCCCGATACGGCATTCTGTAGACAAGCAGTAGATCGCTGAATCCCCTACGAAATGTTGCCGCGCGCAGGGGTGCGGTTTCCGGCGCGCAGGCGCATGGTTGTTGAAAAGCACCCTTGGTGTTCCCAGCGGCAGCAGGTAGGTTTTGTTTCGTTTATCACAATCCTATGCCTTGTACCGATGCATTTGCCCGGTACATTGGTAGCGAGTGACAACAATAAAGGAGAGTTCCATGCTTGATACTTTTCCTGTCCTGCGTCGTGTAGGCATTGCGGCGGCGACTATCGGTGTGGCGGGCCTGCTGTTCGCGGGCTGCACCACTACCACGCCCAAATCTTCCGCGACGGCCTCTGAGCAGCGCGATTCGATGAATAGCGCAGCCAACGCAACCCTGTCCAAACTCTACGAGGCGTCGCCGCAGTCCAAGGAATTGGTGGCGCGTGCCAAGGGCGTGCTGGTGTTCCCTGATGTGTTGAGCGGCAGCTTCATTGTGGGCGCCGAACACGGTAAGGGGGTGCTGCGCGTGGGCGGATCCAACGCCGGCTACTACAGCACGACGGCGGGCTCGATCGGCTTTCAGGCTGGCGCGCAGTCCAAGGCCATGGTGCTGCTGTTCATGACGGATGACGCATTGAACAAGTTCCGCAACAGCAACGGCTGGACGGTCGGTGCCGACGCCACGGTGGCCGTGGTGAATATCGGTGCGAACGGCCGCATTGACACCAACACGGCGCAGCAACCGGTGGTTGGTTTCGTGATGAACAACGGCGGCCTGATGGCTGGGGTTTCGCTGGCGGGCACCAAGATCTCCAAGCTCGACTGGTAAGATCTTTTCCCCATGAAAAAATGCCGCGGATTTTTCCGCGGCATTTTCATTTGGACTGGCCAATTCGCCGAATTCGACAGATCAGCCAAACCCGCCAAATCAACCGATGAGGTTGTCTCCGTTATTGCGCACGGCGCTTTCGCGTTGGATTTCAGCTTCTTCGATGTCGGGGTCCAGGCCGCGCCATCGCAGGATGCGACCGCGTTCGGGCTCGGGTTCCCAACCCAGCATGCCGTAGCGCGTGATTTCAGTTTCGCCGGTGTCGAATTCGACTTCAAAGTAACCCTGACGATCGGGTAGCGTGCTGCCGGGGGACCATTCTGTTTCGGGCATGGTTGCTCCTTGCTAAGCGATGGGAGGGAAGGCCGGCGCACGCACGGCGCCGACGCAAGCATTGTGCGGTGGCCCGCCTGATCCCGCAAGCCTGCCGATCACGTTGCGCCGTCCGTCAGGCAAGCGGGACGGCTGTGGTGTAGAGCACTTGCTTCAACGCAAAGCTTGAACGGATGCTGGCAACGCCCGGGATGCGCGTGATGTGCTCGACGATCAGGCGTTCCAGCGCATCCACGTCCGGCACCAGCGCGCGGATCAGGTAGTCGGCGTCGCCCGACATCAGATAGCACTCCATGATTTCCGGCAGCACGGCAATTTCGCGTTCGAAGACGTCCAACGCGGCCTTGCGTTGCTTGTCCAGCGAGATCTGGATGAACACGTTGACCTTCAGCCCCAGCTTGCGCGCATTCAACAGCGTGACGCGGCGGTCGATCAAGCCATCGGTTTCCAGGCGCCTGACACGAGCCAGGCAGGGCGAGGCCGACAGGTTGACCCGCGCGGCAAGCTCGACATTGGTCAAGCGTGCATCGCGTTGTAGTTCGTTCAGTATTCGGATGTCGGTTGCATCCAGATTGATTTCTGGCATAAGTCACCTGGTGTTTGTCGATGGGCAGCGCATTCATGCTGAGGAAGAAGTTTATCGGAGTGCATTCAGGTGAAATGTGCTGGGGTTTACCCTATAGACTATTCCTTCGTTTTGCTAATCGGCAAAAGCACGGAATATTCAAGCGGTAGATCAGGCAGTGATGAGTCAGCAAAGTGCGTTGCGCAGGTTTTTGCCCTTGGCGGGTGCGGTCCTGATCTGGGGCGGCAATTGGCCCATGATGAAGATGGGGCTGGCGCACATGAGTCCGCTGTGGCTGGCGGCCAGCCGGTTTGGATCGGCGGCGGTGATCAGTGTGGTGGTGCTGGCGATGTTGGGACGGCTGCGCTTGCCGACGCGCCAGGAATGGCCACTGGTGGCGGGCGTGGCATTGCTGCAAATGGGCGCGTTTACGGCCTTGGCATTGTGGGCGCTGCAATATGTGGCGCCCGGCCGCGCATCCGTCATTGCGTACGCCACGTCGATATGGGTCATTCCGCTATCCGCCCTGATCCTCAAAGAACGCTTGAACGCGGGCCAGTGGCTCGCAACGGCGCTCAGCTATGCGGGCATAGCCGTGATCGTGGCTCCCGCGTTCAGCCCGTGGCAGGCGCATACGGCGATCGGCCTGATCATGCTGCTGGGCGCCTCGTTCGCGTGGGCGTGCAACATCATCCAACTGCGCGGCAACCGCCATGTGCGTTTGGGTGCTGACATGATCCCCTGGCAGACTGCGCTGGCCACGCTGCCGTTGGTTGCGCTGGCCTGGATGCGTGACGGCGCGCCCACCTTCCTGACCGTGCCCGACGCCTGGCCCATTATTCTGTACACGGGTCCGTTGGCGACCGCGCTGACTTTCATTGTGGTGCTGGGCATGACGCAAAAGCTGCCGCCGGTGGCCACGTCCATTGCGATGCTGTGCGTGCCGGTCATCGGCTTGATCGTGTCCTCGGTGGTCTTTCACGAACGCATTTCGGCAGACCTGGCGCTGGGCCTGGGCTTGATCGCCGCAAGCGTTGCGGCATCCGCCGTGGCGGCACGCATGAAGCGTCCGCTTGCGCTGCGGCCGTCTTAGAACGCTCTAGAATGGCGTGCGCCGGGCGGGGCCTGGCAACACTAGTGGGTGCGCGGCAGAATGGATTCGCTATATGTACTGGTCGTGGTGGGCGCCGTGGCTGCCGGCTTCGTGCAGGGACTGTCAGGGTTTGGGTTCGGGCTGGTGGCCATGTCATTCTGGGCGTGGACGATTGATCCCAGATTGGCGGCGGCCATGACCGTGTTCGGTGGGCTGACCGGCCAGTTGCTGGCCGCATTCACCGTGCGGCGAGGGTTTTCGTGGTCGAACCTTCTGCCTTTCGTGACGGGCGGGTTGGTGGGCATACCCGTTGGTGTAATGCTCTTGCCGCATCTGGACCCGGTGATATTCAAGGCCTGTATTGGCGGCTTGTTGGCGGTCTGGTGTCCGATGATGTTGTTCGCCACGCGCTTGCCGCGCATCACGGCGGGCGGCAAGGTGGCGGATGGGGTGGTGGGGGCGATGGGTGGCGTCATGGGCGGCATCGGCGGCTTTACCGGCGTGATTCCCACCCTGTGGTGTACCTTGCGCGGCTTTGATCGTGACGTGCAACGTTCGGTGATCCAGAACTTCAACCTGTCGATGCTGGTCGTGACGATGGCAGGCTACCTCTACACGGGCGTGGTCACACGCGACATGCTGCCGCTATTCGCCATCATCTTGCCGGCGATGCTGCTACCGACATTGCTGGGCGCTCGCCTGTATGTGGGCATCAGCGATGTGACGTTTCGTCGCGTCGTGCTGGGGCTGTTGACTCTATCTGGCGTGGCGCTGCTGGTCTCTTCGGTGCCCAAGCTTTTGGCGTAGCCAGGCGGCCTTGACGGGCATGCTATCGTTTACGCCATTGAAGAGAGAGTCACGCATGGCATTGCATCGTTTCCAAAAAGGCGAACTGGGTCATTGGCTGCGCATCGTCGCAGACAACTGTGAACCTGACGCCGCTCAAGCTGTGGTGCCCGCTGAAATTTCGCAGGCACTGCAAACCTTGCGCTGCATTCAACCTGGCCCCGATGGCCGTTGGTTGATTACCGAAAAGGGCAAGCTGGCCCTGCGCATGGAAGAACCCGGCGCCATCCACGTGCGCTGACCGCCGCCAGGCAAAGAAGCGCGCCGTCCGTCAGACGCTTGCCGCGCTTTTTTTTGTCCCTTGAAATCTTTCAGCTTGCTGCGCATTGAAGCAAGATGCGCGGAATTGCCGCATAGTTTGCGAATGTTTTCGTCCTATGTCGCACTTCAGGGGGTATTTATGGGCCAGTACGGGAATCTCCTGAGACGGAATGTGCGATTTGGCATCTTCCGGACGTATCGCGCACCTTTCGTCGCCAGTAAGATGAACTTGCGTGACGCTTTCAGGTCTATTCATTTCGCGGGAATTTGCTCCCGCACCGTCACGCGTGGTTCACGCGTTTAGGTAACCGACTGGGAGGTAGCACATGCAGCATCGTGACCAGGAAGTACTGATCGACGTTTCCACGGCGGCCATGGATACCGGCGGATATGGCGTCTTGCTGACGGTAACGGCCGAGGGCGGCACCGAGGTGGATGCCGCGTTTTCCCACTTGGGCAACTGCGCTTCGTTAGACGAAGCACGTGATCGCGCGGAAATATTCGCGCAGAACTGGGTCGAGGAAAACATCTTCCGATAGGGCTAAACGCCCTGGACGGAGCTGATCGGTTGGACCGGTCTGTGCTTGCATGAGGCTTCGGAAAGTACTCAAAAATTTGCGACGAAATTTTCGGTTATCGTTGCTGCTCCGAAACCTGGAGCCCTTTTCGGGTATGCGTCGTTCCAAGATGACTGCCGCACAGACCACTCTTTCTCTTACGGAACATGCCCGCGCCTTGCGGGCGCATTTTGGCTCCGTGATCCTGCCGCTATGGATGGGGCAGGGCTTCAATCAAGCACTGGGTCTGCCCTACGAATCGTTGGACGCCGCGACAGGTCTGCCGTTGGCGCCTGCTCGGTATCGTGCGATGGCTTGCGCGCGGCAACTGTATGTGTTCGCAGAGGCGCCCGGCACGGATGCGGGTCTGCATGCCGATAGGCTGTTCGATTCGCTATGCCGCGTATTTCGCAATGAATGCGGCGGCTGGCTGTACAGCGTCGACGCTGATGCGCGCCCCTTGGACGACACGCAGGATCTTTACACGCACGCTTTCATTGTGCTGGCCTGCGCGGCTTACTTCCCGCGTAGCCGCAATGCCGAGGCGCGCAAGCTGATGCTGTCGACGGCGGCCACGATCGAGTCGCGTTTCAAGACGAATGATGGGCTGTACCACGCGGCGCTGAGCGCGGATCTTCTACACCCGCTGAAAGCCCCGGCGCAAAACCCCATGATGCACCTGACAGAAGCGTATCTGGCTGCCGCCCAAGTGGCGGAGCCTGCGCTGTTTGCCCAGCGTTTGCGTTCGCTGGCGCAGGGCGTCAGCCAGTTCTTCGTGCATGGGTCCACGCAGTGCATTTCCGAGGCCTTGCAGGGCTCGGCCGACAATCGGCTCGAGCCCGGGCATCAGTTCGAATGGTTGTCGCTGGTGCACGGCGCGGCCGAAGTGTTCGAAGGCTTGGAGCTGGTGGAATCCTTGCCGCGAGCCGTGCGGTGGTCACGCGAGCACGGTGTGGATGTGGACGGCCCGGGTGTGGTGGCGTCGCTGGACGAGTCAGGCGTGGTCATCGATGCCACCCGGCGGATCTGGGCGCAAACGGAATACCTGCGGGCGTTGGCGGTGTTGGGCGATTTGCCCGCCCTGGAGTCGGGGCTGGCCAGTTTCCGCGCCCGTTTCCTGCACGACGGAGGGTGGCACGAATGCCTGGACGGCCAGGGCGCGGTGGTGCGCGCCGATATGCCGTCGACATCGCCGTACCATTTGGCGACCTGTCTCGCGGCGTTACCAAACGTTGTTTAAACGCTCATTTAACAATTATTGTCATTCACTTGATATAAATCGATAGAAAAATATTGGTGAAATCCCTTACAATTCCGTAACACTGTTTGTGGGGAAGCATCAATGAGCGTCATGTGTTTGGCGTGCCAACGCATTAATCCGGGCCTTGCAGGCGTTGCGCCGCATTCGCATCTGGGACATCAAGGTTTCACCAATCCCACGCAAAAAGGGCGCGAAGAAAGTCGCGAAGATCACTTTCGGTGCCTGAGTTGTGGGGCGAAATGGTTGCGTGAAACCGATAAGTGGGGCGTGGATCTGGGATTCAAGCTGGCGCCTTGAGCGTCGCAACGCCGCATTTGAGTCGGGCCTCTGAATAAGAGGCCCGTTTTATTTTGTTGCACCAAATTCCGATCCCGAGAAACTAAAGGTTTCTTCGGAGGCTTGCTCCCTAGCCACGTATTTGGTCGGCCGCCACGACGTCGGGGTCGGCCTGCGCGGTTTGCAGTAACCATTGCCGAAAACAATCCAGCGCGTAGTGGTCGCGCCGCTGAGCCGGCGCGCATAAGTGATAGCCGCGCCGCAAGCGTATCGGCAGCTTGGGAAAGGGCGCCGCCACGCGGCCGGACTGAAGCTCATCGCGTACCAGGCAGCGTTGCAGGACGGCGATGCCCATATCGGCCATGACCGCACGGACCAGGATGGACACCTGATCGAACCCCTGTGACAGCGTGACGGCATGGCGCGGCACACCGGCGGCAGTGAACCATTGAGCCCAGTTGTCTTGCCCATTGGTGTGGTAAAGCAGCGGCTCACCCAGCAGGCCGTGCGGCGTGTTCCACAGCCCCTGGGCCTGGCGGGCGGCCAAGCGGTCCGGGTGGCAGATCACCACCACTTCTCGCCCAATCACGTAGTCGGCTTGCCATCCGGGCCACTGGTCGGGCGTGCCTGCCAGGATGCTCGCGTCCGGCGTGGTGCCCGAAAAATCTTCATTGCGCCGATAGGCCGAGAAATTGAGCTGGATGTCGGGATGACGCCGGTGGAAGTCGGGCAGATGCGGCACCAGCCAGGCGCTGGCCAGCGTGGGAACCATGGACAGCGTCAGGTGCCGGCGGCGGTCGTCGGCGCGTAGCTCGGTGCTGAGCTTTTCAATGGCTTGCAGCGGCGCTTGCGCGCCATCGTAGAGTTTTTGACCCGTCGCGGTCAGGGTCAGCCCATGCGCATTCCGGTACATCAGCGGCTGGCCAAAATGCGCTTCCAGGCGCGAAATGGCACGGCTGATGGCGCCTTGTGTCACGCATAAGGTCTGGGCAGCCAGTGTGAAGCTGCCCAAGCGCGCTGCCGTGATAAAGGCATGCAACTCGGACATGGACGGCGAATGCAAGCGCATCTAGCATGACCTTTGGTAATGAAGGAGTGCAATATAGTCGTTTGAAAGGGGACGGTAAAGTTTGGACACTGGCGGCCTGTCTGAAACCCACACCTTCCTTTTTCGGAGTCGACTCATGTCTCGCCGCCTGCTTGGCCGGTCCGCGCGTTTCGCGCTTGCCGGCATGTTCGCCACCTTGTCTTTTGCCGGCATTGCCCACGCCGCCGACTACCCCTCGCGCCCCATCAAGCTGGTGGTGCCGTTCGCCGCCGGCGGATCGACCGATATCGTGGCCCGCCTGGTGGCCGAGTACGCCGGCCGCGAACTGAAGCAGACCATCGTGGTCGAGAACAAGGCGGGCGCGGGTGGCTCGATGGGCATGGAGCAGGTGGCGCGGTCCACGCCCGACGGTTATACGCTGGGCATGGCCACGATGAGCACGCATGGCTCGAACCCGGCCGTGTATCGCAAGATGAATTACGACCCTGTGAAGGATTTCGCGCCCGTGGCCAATGTGCTGGCGGTGCCCAGCATTCTGGCCATCAACCCGAATCTGCCGGCCAAGAACATGGCGGAATTCGTGGCGATGGCCAAAGCCGCGCCGGCTGACCGCTACAGCTTTGCCTCGCCGGGCGTGGGCTCGCTGGGCCACGTGAATATCGAGAACTTCATGATGCTGTCCGGCATCCGCTTGCTGCACGTGCCGTATCGCGGCGCGGGTCCGGCCTTGAACGATGTGATGGGCGGGCAGGTGGACGCGATCACCGACAACCTGTCGTCGACGCTGCCGCAAGTGAAGGGCGGCAAGCTGCGAGCGCTGGCCGTGTTGGGCGCCGAGCGCTCGCCCTTGCTGCCGGACGTGCCCACCTACATTGAGCTGGGTTACCCCGACATGGGCACGGGCGGCTGGTTTGGGCTGGTGGCGCCAGCGGGTACGCCCACGGCCGTGATCGACAAGCTTAACCAGGCGGTGCGCGCGGCGATGAAAGATCCCGAGTTCCGCAAAAAGGCCGAAGACGTGGGTGGTACGCTGATGCCGACAACCCCCCAAGAGTTCCAGGACCAGATTCATCAGGCCCTGGCCCGCTACGCCAAGGTGGCCAAGGCCGCCAACATTCAGGCTGACTGACGATGACGCTTGCCGATTTCAACGTGGTTTCCGTGCATGAGCCCCAAGGGCCGGCGCTGCCGCTGGTCTGTGATTCGCCGCATAGCGGCGAGCACTATCCCGAGGATTTCGGGGCGGTCGCCACACGGGCGCAATTGCGCCAGGGTGAAGACACGCACGTGGACGCGCTGTGGTCGGCGGCCCCCGCGCTGGGCGCGACCTTGATTGCGGCGCACTTTCCGCGCGTGTACATCGACCCGAACCGCACGCTGCAGGATCTGGACCCGGAGCTGTTGGCCGAACCTTGGCCGCACGCGCTGTCGCCCGGTGAGAAAACCCGCCTGGGCAAAGGGCTGATCTGGCGCCGCATGGACAAAGCCACGCCCATCTATGACCGCAAGCTGAGCCTGGCCGAAGTGCGGCATCGCATCCAGGCGTACTACGAGCCTTACCACGCCGCCTTGGCGCGCGCGATCAGCCAGGCCGAAGCGCGCTTCGGCGCCGTGTGGCATCTGAACCTGCATTCGATGCCCAACGATGCCTATGAACGCCTGGGCCGGCAAAGTGAACATCCGCTGGCCGACTTCGTGCTGGGCGACCGTGACGGCACGACGTGCGAACCGGAATTCATCGCGCTGATCGAAAAGGCCCTGCGCGACCTGGGCTACACGGTGGCGCGCAACGACCCCTACAAGGGGGTGCAATTGATTGCGCAGATTGGGCAGCCCGCGTTGAACCGGCACAGCCTGCAAGTGGAGATTCGCCGCCCCTTGTACATGGACGAGGTCACGCGCGAACGCAACCCGGGCTTTGAATTGCTGCGCGGGCATTTGTCTACGGTGCTGGAGCAGGTGGCCGATTACGTGCGTGTGCGCATGGATGCGGTTACGTCGACAAAATAGAGTCGCTTGTGTGGTCGGCAGGTGGCAAAGGCCGGTGTTGATGCAGATCAACGCCGGCTTTTTGCATGGCGCTTAAGTTTCCTCGTGCCACGCCGTTGTCGCTAGGAGCAAGCTGCGCCGTCTGTGGCCGCGGCGCGAGGGAACCGGAATGCTAGAGAAGACGATCAACGGATTTTCGGTGGTGGCGTACGCGACGCAGCCGGAAGGGCGCACGCCACCTCGGGCCTTTTTGGAGACGCGGCGCTTGGCGTCCAAGGGCAAAGAGGGCGACGTGGCGGAATCGAAAGATGCGGCCCAGGGTGGCCTGCCCCAGGACGGCCTGCCCCAGGATGGCCTGCCCCAGGATGGCCTGCCCCAGGAAGCCCAAGCGCCCGAAGGCCAGCCCTTTGAAATCTTCGTCAGCCGACGCTTTCGCAGCACGATCGAAGCGATGTCGGCCGCGCGCAATGCCTTGGACCGCGTGACGAGCGTGGACGAAGACGGCGTGCCCGATCCGCTGCCCGAATAAGGGCTGCGGCAATGGCGCCGCGGGCCTTCAGGTCAAGGTGCTGCGCATCAGGATTTCCGTCAGCGCGCGGGTGGGCTTGTTGGGCGACGGGGCCGAGATGACGATGAATTCCACCTGCGGCAACGCCGGCAACTGAATCGCGCCGCCCGGCGCGGCCAAGCCCGTCGTGGACAAGTGCGAGGGCTGCACCGTAATGCCCAGGCCCGCGCGGGCAGCCGCCTGGCAACCGGCGTAACTGGTGCTGGTGCACACAATCTGCCAACTGCGCCCCACGCGCGCCAACGCGTCCAGCGTCAGCGTGCGCGTGACACTGGGTTCGCGCAGCAGAATCAGCGGCAACGGCTCATCGGGCGCAAAGCGCAGGCCTTCCTTGGCGCGCCACAGCAGCGCCTCTTTATGCAGGGTCTGGCCGCGGCGATCGCCGCGGCGGCGCTTGCCGATCATCACATCCAGCTCGTTGTCGTCCAGCAGCCGGTAAAGATCACTGGTGACGCCAATGGTCAGGTCCAGCTCGACTTCGGGATGGGCCAGGCGGAACGCGGCCAGCACATCGGGCAGCGGGCCCATGGCCAGGTCGTCCGACGTGCCCAGCCGCACACGGCCGCGCAGGCGTGGCGCATCAAACAGGCGTTCGGCGCGTTCGTGCGCGTCCAGGATGATCTCGGCATGGACGAGCAGGCTGCGGCCGTCGCTGGTCAGCACCAGCGAATGGGTGTCGCGCAGGAACAGGCGCCGGTTCACCGACTGTTCCAACTGCCGGATATGTTCGCTGACGGTGGGTTGGGTCAGCCCCAGGCGGCGGGCGGCTTCCGTGAAACTGGGAGCGGCCGCCGCGGCGGTGAAGGTCTTGAGCCATAGGGGATTCAGCATGGAAGGCGCGGCCTGGTCATTATGATTTCCGATGACAGTTAAAGTAATCAGTGGGCTTCACGATGGCAAGCGGCGCGCCTATAGTTTTCCGTAATTTCCTGGAAACCCTTACGCCATGCGCCGCTTCCTGCCAGACAAGTTCACCTTGATCCTGATTGCCACCGTGGCATTCGCCAGCTTTTTCCCCGCCGTGGGCAAGGGCGCGTCATTCATGATGGTGGCCAGCAATGTGGCCATTTCGCTGTTGTTCTTCCTGCATGGTGCGCGCCTGTCCACGGATGCCATCGTGGCGGGCGTGAAGGATGTGCGCCTGCATGCCCTGATTCTGGCGTCCACCTTCATTCTGTTTCCCGCGCTGGGCCTGGGCTTGCGTGCGCTGTTTCCGGGCCTCTTGACCCCGTCGTTGTGGTTGGGCGTGCTGTTCGTGTGCACCTTGTCGTCAACCGTGCAGTCGTCGATTGCGTTCACGTCGATGGCGCGCGGCAATGTGCCCGGCGCCATTTGCGCGGCGACGGCGTCCAATCTGCTGGGCACCGTCTTGACGCCGCTGTTGGTGGCGGTGCTGTTGCATCGGCAGGGTGGCGGGCACGGGTTGGCTGACGCCGGCCGCATCTTGCTGCAACTGCTGTTGCCGTTCGCCGTGGGCAGCTTGCTGCGGCCGTGGATCGGCGCTTGGGCGCAACGCAACAACCGCACCTTGTCCAAGGTGGACCGCAGTTCGATTCTGTTGGCCGTCTACACCGCGTTCAGCGAGGCCGTGGCGCAGGGCATCTGGCACGCCTTTCCGGCGATAGACCTGGCCACGATGGTGCTGGTGAATGCCCTGTTGTTGGGGGCGGTGCTGGTGATCACCACCTGGGGCAGCCGCAAGCTGGGCATGTCCAAAGAGAACGAGATCACGCTGGTGTTCTGCGGATCGAAGAAGTCGCTTGCCTCAGGCATTCCGCTGGCCACGGTGCTGTTCGGCACGTCGCAGATGGGCGTGGTGGTACTGCCCCTGATGATCTTCCATCAGATGCAACTGATGGTGTGCGCCGTGCTGGCGCGTCGGTATGCGGAACGGCAGCAGCCGACCCAGGCGGTGGTGGCTGGGGCCTAGGTCCTGGCAAGCGTCAAGCGTCGTTGCGCGGAACGATCTTGCCGCTGGGGTGCCAATAGACGGCGCCGTCGCGTTCGGACACGGTCAACACGGTCAGCCGGCCGTTCTTGCAGGGGCCGCCCACGCAGAGGCCCGTGTCGGGCTGGTACGTGGCGCCATGGCGCGCACACATGATCAGGTCGCCGGCTCGCGTGAAGAAACTGCCTTCCCAATCGAGCTCGACGCCGACGTGGGCGCAGCGGTTCAGGTAGCCGTGCACGCGGTCTTGGTAGCGCACGAAGAACGCGGTGGTCTGGCCCGCGCCATCGGACACGGGCACTTTCACGCCCAGGCCGCCGTTGACCAGGTCGGTGGAGGCACAGACGTGGACACCTGGGGCGTCGGGAATCGCAGAGACGTCAGGGGCGGAAGAATCCTGCATGGCGGGCCTTTGAAGAAAAGGGTGCGATCTTCGGATAGCGGACAGGGCTTGTCAATCGGCCGGGGCGCTGTGGGCGCTGTCTTGCTGGCGCGCCCACATGCCGGCGTACACGCCGCGTTGGGCCAGCAATTGTGGATGGCGCCCGCGTTCGATGATGCGACCTTCCGACAGCACGATGATCTCGTCGGCATCCGCCACGGTCGACAGCCGGTGCGCGATGATCAGCGTGCTGCGGCCTACGCTGACTTCGCGCAGGTTGGCCTGGATCTCGCGTTCGGTATGGGTGTCCAGCGCACTGGTGGCCTCGTCGAATAAAAAGATGACGGGGTTCTTCAAGATGGTGCGGGCGATGGCCACGCGCTGCTTTTCTCCGCCCGACAACTTCAGGCCGCGCTCGCCCACCATTGTCTGGTAGCCGTCGGGCATGGTCATGATCAGCTCGTGGATGTGGGCCAGGCGCGCGGCGGCTTCGATCTCGGCATCGGTGGCGCCGGGGCGGCCGTAGCCAATGTTGTAGTGGATCGTGTCGTTGAACAGCACCGTGTCTTGCGGCACCACGCCAATGGCCGCCCGCAGGCTGGCCTGGGTGACGCTGCGCACGTCTTGTCCGTCAACAAGAATGGCGCCGCTGTCAGCGTCATAAAAGCGGAACAGCAGGCGGGCGATGGTGGATTTGCCGGCGCCCGAGGTGCCCACCACGGCTACGGTCTTGCCGGCGGGGATACTGAAGCTGACGCCTTTCAAGATGGGCCGGCGCGCGTCGTAGCCAAAGTACACGTCGCGGAATTCGACCTGGCCGCCCGCCAGGTGCAAGGGCTGGGCGTCGGGGCGGTCGGCCACTTCGCGGTCCTGGCCCAGCAGTTCGAACATGCGTTCCATGTCGATGATGGCCTGCTTGATTTCGCGGTAGATGAAGCCGAAGAAACTCAGCGGCTGGTAAAGCTGCAGCAGATACGTGTTGACCAGCACGAAGTCACCCAGCGTGTATCGGCCTTCGGCAATGCCGGTGGCGGCCATCCACATCACCAGTGTCAGGCCGACGGAGATGATGGCGGCCTGGCCCACGTTCAGGATGGACAGGCTGACCTGGCTGCGCACGGCCGCGCGTTCGTAGCGGGTCAGCGAGGCGTCGTAGCGGCGCGCCTCGTGTTCTTCATTGCCGAAGTATTTGACCGTCTCGTAGTTCAGCAGGCTTTCGATGGCCTTGGTGTTGGCTTCGGAATCGGTTTCGTTCATCAGGCGCCGGAACTTGGCGCGCCATTCCGTTACCGCAAGCGTATAGGCCATGTACAGGATGACCGTGGCGCCGGTGGCCACGGCCAGCCAGATGTCGAACATCTTCCACAGCACAATACAGACCAGCCCGATCTCGAAGAACGTCGGCAGGATGTTGAATAGCAGGAATGACAGCAGCGTCTGGATGCCCTTGGTGCCGCGTTCGATGGCGCGGGTCAGCCCGCCGGTCTGGCGCGACAGATGAAAGCGCAGCGCCAAGGCATGAAGGTGCCGGAAGATTTGCAGGCCGACCTCGCGGATGGCGTGCTGGCCCACGCGGGCAAAGATGGCGTCGCGCAGTTCCGAGAACAGCAGCGACAGCACGCGCGCGGTGCCGTACGCCAGGATCAGGCCCAGTGGTACCGTCACCGCGCCGGGCGCGCCCTTGCCCAGTGCGTCGATGGCTTGCTTGTAGATCAGGGGTACGTAGACCGTCGCTGCCTTGGCGGCGAACAGGCACAGCAGCGCCGCCACGACGCGCACCTTCAGCCCGGTTTTTCCCGGCGGCCAAAGGTAGGGGAACAGGGTGCGCAAGGTGGAAAAGCCGCCGCGGTTCTTGGGTGGCGTGTCAGGGGAATTCATGGTTGGGCGAGGGGGGCGCGTAGGCGGGAGGGGCGGTGCGAAAGGCGGCGTGGAAGGCCGTGTGAAGGGCATTATCCGGCACGGGCGCTATTATTTGGTGATAACCCCTGGTGTTTCCGGACCATTGCCAGGGGATGTTGGTCTGGAATTACGGCGCGGGCGCAGCTCGGCAAGCCCGTTTTCTTTCATCTCTTCAATCCGGGGTTGGCCGGGCTGGGCCCTGGATTGCGCGACCTGGCGCGTATTCGCCGTGCGAGCGTCGCGGTGCAAGTTTCGGAGGGTCTTATGGCGAAGGTACCCGCAGTGAAATTGAACGACGGCAACAGCATCCCGCAGTTGGGCCTGGGTGTGTGGCAGGTGCCCGACGATCAGGCGGCTTCCGCGGTCAAGGAAGCGCTGGCGGCCGGCTACCGGTCGGTGGACACTGCTGCCATCTACGGCAACGAAGCCGGCGTGGGCTCGGGCCTGCGCGCGGCGGGCGTGGCGCGCAAGGATCTGTTCATCACCACCAAGCTGTGGAACGACAAGCACGGCTACGACGACGCCCACAAGGCCATGGACGAAAGCCTGGAGAAGCTGGGCCTGGCGTATGTGGACCTGTACCTGATCCACTGGCCCGTGGCGGGCAGCACGAAGTTCCTGGACGCCTGGCGCGCCATGGTCGAGATGAAGGAAGATGGCCGCGCGCGTTCGATCGGCGTGTCCAACTTCACGCAGGCCAACCTGGAGCAACTGATCGAGGCGTCGAAAGTGGCGCCGGCGGTGAATCAGATAGAACTGCATCCGGGGTTCGCGCAGCGTGAGCTGCGGGCGTTCCATGCCAGGCACGGTATTGCGACCGAGTCCTGGAGCCCCTTGGCGCAAGGCGGGGTCACCAAGGAAAAGGTCATCGTGGACCTGGCTGAAAAACACAATAAATCGGCCGCCCAGATCACGCTGCGCTGGCACTTGCAGAGTGGGCTGATCGTGATTCCGAAGTCGGTCACGCCGGCTCGCATCCGCGAGAACATCGACGTCTTCGATTTTGAATTGTCGGCTGACGAGATGGCTGCCATTGACGCCATCAAGGACGGCGCGCGCCTGGGTCCGGACCCGGAGAAGTTCGGCAGCTAAGCCGGCCAAGTACAAAGTCAAATACGAGGCCAAATACGAGGCCAAATACGAGGCCAGGGGTGGGGCAGCGGGGCCCCATGACCCCCACGGCCCGGCCCGCGCGCTAGTGCTTCAGCGGGAAGACCCAGTAGCGCAGGATGACCACCAGCAGGATGGTCAGCGTGATCCACGAGGCCCAGTGCCAGGCGCCCGTGCCCAACAGGGCGGCCAGCAGGCCGAACACGCTTAAGACGCCCAGCAAGGTGGGCGCGCCCCATACGAACATGAAGCCCCGGCCGCCACGGCCTTTGGAATGTCGCTTGCTCATGCCGGCGTCCTTTGCGGCGCGGCGGCGGCTTGGTGCTTTTTCACGAGTTCATTGATGCGCGCTTCCGTGGCGCGGCGCCGCGCGATCCAAAGATAAAGACCGCTGACCAGGACCACGATGGTGATCAGGTCCAGCAGCGCCCAGATGATCTTCAAGGGCAGGCCGGCGTAATCACCGAAGTGCAACGGCCGCGAGACTTCAAGCGCGGTCAGGTACCACGGCATTTTGGCCACGGTGGTGAGTTCGCCGGTTTTGCCGTCCACCAACACGGGGGTGTTCAGCTTGGAGGTCAGCGGGGTGTCGCCGCGCATCCAGGCGATGTAGTGGTGCGGGCTGCCGAAGGCGTTGCCGGGGAAGGCGATGAACGACACTTCGTTGCCGGGCAGGGCTTTCTTTGCGGTGTCGGCCGCAAGTTGCGCCGAGGCCAACTGGGTGGGCACGGTCTGGCCCTTGTAAGGTTCAAGAATGCGGACCAGTTCGGTGGACTGCCACAGGCGGAACAGGGGCGTCGACAATTCATTGATGACGCCCGTGAACCCCACCACAAAGGCCCACACCAGCGTCACGATGCCCAGCAGATTGTGCAGGTCCAGCCATTTCAGGCGCGTGGAGCGCGCCGCGCGCACAGTGCCGAATTCCAGCTTCTTCATGAACGGGCCGTACAGCACCACGCCCGATACGATGGCCACACAGAACAGCAGGCCCATGAATCCCAGGAACAGTTCGCCGGGCAAGCCCGCGAACAGGTCCACGTGCAGGGCCAGCATGATGCCCATGAAAGAGAACTTGTCTTCGGTATAAAGCGGGCCGTCCAGCAGCACCTCGCCCGTGCGGCCGTCCATGCGCACGGCGTGGCCGGAGGCCTGGCCGTCGCCCGGGGTCTTGGCCATGCCGACGTACACCTGGGGTTCATCGGGGTCGAAGAACAAATAGTCGACGACCTCGCCCGGGTACATCGTCAGGGCGCTGGCAACCAGCTTGTCCAGGTTGGCGGGCGGCGTATCGGCCGGCACGTTGGACAGGGGCTTGCCATCATCCAGCCAGTGTTCGATCTCGTGATGGAACACCAGCGGCAAGCCGGTGAGGCAGATGATGAGCAGGAAGATGGTGCAGACCAGGCTGGTCCATTTATGGATCCAGTACCAGGTTTTGATGGTGGACGCGGCTGTCATGGCGGCGGGAGGGCTGCGGCGCGCGCGGCCCCCTTTAAGGTATTTGTGAGGAAGTACGGAACATTATCACGAACAATAGCGATTCTCGTAACGGATTATTTGACCGCGCTGGTGGCGTGGGCGCAAGGCTCGCGTAATCTAAAGCGGGTTAAAAAGACAGGTCGGGGTTTACCGGGCGCGAGCCGCCGCGGTGTGTTTCAAGGGACGGTTCATGTCCCCCTCAACCGGTTGTCGAGAATCATCATGGAGCAGCGTTTTGTGAAAGTCCCGCGTAACGAGCTTGGCCGCGATTTTGCGGTGGGCGACGTGCACGGGCATTTTTCACGCTTACAGGAAAGCTTGGACAGGCTGGGTTTCGACCCCGCCCGCGACCGGCTGTTCTCGGTGGGCGACCTGGTCGACCGTGGGCCGGAATGCGAGGCGGTGCTGGAGTGGCTGGCGCGACCGTGGTTCTACGCGGTGCAGGGCAACCATGAGGACTACGCGATCCGCCATGTGCGCACGGGGCAGGTGGACGTGGCGAACTGGCGCGGCTATGGCGGCGGCTGGTTCCTGGACCTGCCCACGGAGCGGCAGGAGGTGTTTGCCGAGGCGTTCGCGCAATTGCCCATCGCGATCGAAGTCGAAACGTCCGAGGGCGCGGTCGGCTTGTTGCATGCGGATTGCCCGGTGCTGTTCTGGCCGCGACTGGAGTTCGCGTTGCAGGATCGCTACAAGCGCACCAGCGCGGCCTGCCAATGGTCGCGCGAGCGGCTGCGGCAGATGAACCGGACGGGTATTCAGGGCGTGCGGGCGGTGGTGGCCGGGCATACGCCGGTGGCCTCGCCCTTGGCCTTGGGCAATGTCTATCACATCGATACGGAAGGATGGCGTGCGGGCTACTTCACGTTCCTGGACCTGGAGTCGCTGTCGGCATGGCCGTGCGAGGTGGTGACGGAGCTGGTGGTCGAAGCATAGGGCTGCTGGTGGCCTGAAACGAAGACGGGCGCCGCAGTGGCGCCCGTTGGCATTTCAAGACCCGAGGATCAGAGCGGCCGCGCGACCACGGCGCTGGATGGCGTGATTGCGCTGGCGCTGGCCGCGGCGCCGTCGGCGCCATTGATCGGCGCGGCGACGGGTATGCCCGCAGCCGGTACGCCTGAAGCCGGTACGCCCGCTGCCGGTATGCCCGCAGCCGGAGCCCCCGCCGTCGGTATCGCCGGCAGTGCATTGCCGGCGCTGGGCAGCGGGATGGGCTGCAGCGGCGCCTGGATGGGGCTGTTCAGACTGGGCGGTGGCACGTTCGCGCCGGGGGCCGGCAGCGGCTTCACCGAGGTGTCCACGCCATCGGTGCTGAGGTTGTTGTTCAGGAAGTCGGTCAGTTCATCCCCGGAAGACAGGTCCAGCGACGCCACGGCCTGGCCAGGCGGGAACTCCGAGAAATAGTATTCGCCGTTGTCCACCAGCAGACCGTCCGGGCGCGGCGCCTGCTTGACCTCGGGCACTCCCTTCAACACCGGCTGCATGTAGTCCAGCCAGGTGGACAGCGCCAGACCGCTGCCGAACTCGTTGGTGCCCAGGGACTTGGGCTGGTCAAAACCCATCCAGACCGTCGTGGCCAGGTCAGGCGTGAAGCCCGAGAACCAGACGTCCACCGCGTCGTTGGTGGTGCCCGTCTTGCCGCCTACGTCGTTGCGCTTGAGCACCTGATGCGCGCGCGCGCCGGTGCCGCTGGTGGCGACACCGCGCAGGATGTCGTCCATGATCCAGGCGGTACGCGGATCGATGGCGCGCGCGGCTTCGTCGCCCGCCTTGACCGGTTGTGCCTGCATCAGCACCTTGCCCGAGCGGTCGGTGACGTGGTCCACCAGATACGGGGTGACGCGGTAGCCGCCGTTGGCAAACACGCCATAGCCGTTGACGACCTGCAGCGGCGTGGCACCGCCCGCGCCCAGTGCCAGCGGCAGCACGGCCGGCCAGCGCGACTTGTCGAAGCCGAAGCGGGTCAGGTAGTCCTGCGCGTACTGCGGCGAGATGGCCTGCAGGATGCGGATCGACACCATGTTCTTGGACCGGTACAGCCCCTGACGCAACGTCAGCATGGGTTCGTACTTGTTGCCGTCGTTCTTGGGCTGCCAGTCCTTCGAGCCGGTCTGGGCGGCAGTCAGCATGAAAGGCTGGTCGGAAATCTGCGTGGCGGGCGTGAAACCGCGTTCCAGCGCCGCGGCGTAGACGAAGGGCTTGATGTTGGAGCCAGGCTGGCGCCAGGCCTGCGTCACGCGGTTGAAGCTGCCCCGGTGGTAGTCGAAGCCGCCGATCATGGCGCGGATGGCGCCATCCTGCGGCGCCATGGACACCAGCGCCGCCTGCAGCGTCGGCATGTTGATGATTTCCCAGCCGTCGCCGTCCTTGCCGCCCGTCTTGTGGAGGTAGACGACCGAGCCCCGCCGGATGCGCTGGCTGTCGCTGGCCTTGGGGTTCAGGGCGCGCGCCACCACGGCCAGCGCCTTCTTGTCTGAAATGGTGATGATGTCGCGCGCGCTGCGGGCGACCTTGACCTCGGTGGGGCTGGCCGACAGCACCACCGCCGTCAGCAGGTCGTCGCTGTCGGGTGTGGAGTCCTGCACGCCGTCCAGGATATCGTCCAGCGCCTGCGGATCGCTTTCAACGTCATCGGGCAGGTCGATCTGGTCTTCCGGGCCGGGGTAGACAGCGCGGCGTGTGTAGTCCAGCACGCCATCGCGTACAGCGCGGTAAGCGGCCTCCTGGGCCTTGGAATCGATGGTTGTGTAGACGTCGATGCCCTTGGAATAGGTGTCTTCCTGGAACACGCCATACATCAGCTGGCGCGCCAGTTCCGACGGGTAATCACCATGCACGGCGAAGCCGCGCGCGCTGGTGCCGTCGGCGCCACGGATGGTCAGTTGCTGTTGCAAGGCCTGGTCGGCCTGCTCAGGCGTCAGGTAACCCAGTGTTTTCATGCGACCCAGCACATAGTGCTGGCGAATTTCGGCGCGCGGGAAGTTGGTGATGGGGTTGAAGCGCGACGGGGCCTTGGGAATGCCGGCCAGCATGGCGGCTTCGGCCGGCGTCACTTCCGACAGCGGCTTGCCGAAATAGGTACGCGACGCGGCGGCGAAGCCGTAGGCGCGATGCCCCAGGTAGATCTGGTTCATGTAGAGCTCAAGGATCTGGTCCTTGGTGAGCTCGTTTTCGATCTTGAACGTCAGCAGCAGTTCGTAGAACTTGCGCGAATAGGTCTTTTCCGACGACAGGTAGAAGTTGCGCGCCACCTGCATCGTGATGGTGCTGCCCCCCTGCGACTTCGACCCCTTGACCACGTTCGTCAGCACCGCGCGCGCCACGCCCATCCAGTCCACACCGCCGTGGCTGTAGAAGCGGTCATCTTCGGCCGCCAGCACCGCCTGGCGCATGACGGGGGGGATCTCGTCAAAACGCAGCACGTTGCGGTGTTCTTCGCCGTATTCGCCGATCAGTACCTTGTCGGCTGTGTAGATGCGCAGCGGCACCCGTGGCCGGTAGTCGGTCATGGCGTGCAGGTCGGGCAGGGCGGGCCAGACCAGCGCCAGCGCCAGTCCAAGCGCAAGCGCGCCGCAGGCGCCGACGCAGGCTGCGACGATGCCCGTTTTGACCAGGATGCGTTTCCAGGGAAGGCCCGATTTGCCGCCCGGGGTGGCGGAGGATTGCTGGGGGGTGCTCATTGCAGGCGATTCTAGGACAGAACGCTATAGACCGGCCACGGCGCAATAAGGTTTCGGTAACCAAACTTGCCGAAGCAGGGCGGGGGCGCATGCCAGGTAAATTGAGGGACGTGGTCCAGGATACGCGGGACGGGGCTTTCGCGCGGGGCCAATGGGAAATGCGCTGTGAAATGTATTGCGCGCTGTGACAAACGGCAAGACCGGTTGCATGCGAGTGTGCGCATTCGGCCACTGATTCAGCTTCCGTTCAGTCATGTCGCGTTGCGTTGGTATCGCTGCGGCGGCGCGCCCAGGGCGCGGTGAAACATGGCGCTGAAGGCGCTGGGGCTGCGGTAGCCCAGATCGGCGGCGATGCGCGCCACCGGTTCCCCCTGTGACAGACGGCACATGGCGTCCGCCAAGCGAACCTGCTGCACCCATTGCCGGTAGTTCAGGCCCAGTTCGGCCTGGAACAGCCGGATCAAGGTGCGCGCGCTGGCGCCGACCTCGCTGCCCCAGGCTTCGATACCGCGTTGCAGGCCGGGTTGGGCCAGAATGGCCGTGCAGATGGTCTGCAAGCGGCGGTCGCGCGGCCAGGGGATCTGGACGGGCACCACGCGGGCGGCGCTCAGTTCGGTCAGGATCAGCGCGGCAATCTGCTCGCTGCGGCCGCCCAGCGGGTAGTCGATGGGTTCGGCGGTCAGCGCCAGGATCAGTGCGCGCAGCAGGGCGCTGACTTCAATCACCTGGCACTGCGGCCAGTACTCTGCCGCGGCATCGGCCTGGATATAGAGCGATCGCATGGCCACGGCGCCCACCATGTCCACGCCATGCGGCACCCCCGCCGGCACCCACAGCGCGCGCAAGGGCGGCAGCGCCCAGAAGCCACTGGGCGTGGTGACGCGCATGACGCCTTCGGCCGCATAGATCAATTGCGCGCGGGGGTGGCTGTGCGCGCCGGTTTGCGCGCCCGCCCGGAATTCCTTGGCCATCGCGGTGACCACGCGGGGGCGGTCCTGGTAGTCCTGCGCATTCACGCTGCGGGCGGGGTCGGGCGGCGGCAGGCGGGCGGGCATGGTGTCACTTCCGACGAAAGTATGAGGGCGCGATCAAACGCGCGGCCCCGCTATTTTGTCACTTGGCCGACGAAAATTGGCAGATCGTATCGGTGGCGCGTTTCTACACTGTGCGCTGGTCCCTCGACGGTTGGCCGGGGCACCACGTCCGTTCCCCCTGCCACCCCACGGCTTTCACCTAACCACTTCCGCCCCATGACTTTCGCCCAGAACCCCGTCGCCGGTATTTCCGACGCCAACGTGTCCGCGCCCACCGCCGCACCCGCTCCGGCAGCCCCGTCGACCGCTTTCAAGGTGCTGGGCGCGATCAGCGTGGCGCATCTGATGAACGACATGATCCAGTCGATCCTGTTGGCCATCTATCCCATGCTGAAGGATTCGTTCAGCCTGTCGTTTGCCCAGATCGGGCTGATCACCTTGGTGTATCAATTGGCGGCCTCGTTGCTGCAGCCCTTCATCGGCCTTTATACGGACCGCCATCCCAAGCCGTATTCCTTGCCGGTGGGGATGGGGTTTACCTTGCTGGGTCTGTTGCTGCTGTCGGTGGCGCCGTCGTTCGGCTGGCTGCTGGTGGCGGCGGTGCTGGTGGGCACGGGCTCGTCGGTGTTCCATCCCGAGTCTTCACGGGTGGCGCGGATGGCCTCGGGCGGGCGGCATGGCCTGGCGCAGTCGCTGTTCCAGGTGGGCGGCAATGTGGGGTCGGCGCTGGGGCCGCTGTTGGCGGCCTTGTTCATCATTCCGCATGGGCAGCGCAGCGTGGCCTGGTTTTCCCTGGCGGCCCTGTTCGGCATCGTGGTGCTGACGGGCATCGGCCGTTGGTATAGCGCGAATCGCGTCATTCTCAAACCCCGCGCGCGCCGCGATGGGGCGGAAAACGGCTTGTCGCGCAATCAGGTCATGGGTGCGTTGGCGGTGCTGGGCGTGCTGGTGTTTTCCAAGTACTTCTATCTGGCCAGCCTGAACAGCTATTTCACTTTTTATTTGATCGACAAATTCGGCCTGTCGGTGCGCGAGGCGCAGTTGTACCTGTTCCTGTTCCTGGCCGCGGTGGCGGTGGGCACGGTGGTGGGCGGCCCCGTGGGCGACCGCATCGGCCGCAAGATCGTGATCTGGGTGTCGATTCTGGGCGTGGCGCCGTTTACCCTGCTGTTGCCGTACGCCAACCTGTTCTGGACGGGCGCGTTGGTGGTGATTATCGGCATGGTCCTGGCGTCGGCGTTTTCCGCCATCGTGGTGTATGCGCAGGAGCTGGTGCCGGGCAAGGTGGGCATGATCGCCGGGCTGTTCTTCGGCTTTGCGTTCGGCATGGGCGGGGTGGGCGCCGCCGCGCTGGGCAAGCTGGCTGACGCCACCAGCATCGGCTATGTGTACCAGGTGTGCGCGTACCTGCCGTTGCTGGGGGTGGTGGCGATCTTGCTGCCGAATGTGGAAAAGGCGCGAGTGGAAAAGGCGCGAGTGGAAAAGACGCGAGTGGAAAAAGCACACCACTAAAGCATGGGATCCTCGCTCACGCACTAGCTCTTTTGGACGACTATGAAGGGCGGCCCACAATAATTAATCTAGGGCCTGGCCCGTCGTCCTTTCCGATGGCGGACGCGGTAGAAGTTTTAACTGTCAAATACTGCAAAGGGTGAGCCAGGCGCCGCTGGCTTGGCGTATTCTCCGTGCATACCGCGCAATCGTCTTGGCGCGGGCGGTAAAGGTTCTGGACAAGTCGCGCCCTCGCTACGACGCATCGTCGTCTTGCGGGGATTTTGGCCTTTTGTCCATCT
Source organism: Achromobacter spanius (assembly GCF_029637605.1). Taxonomy (NCBI): domain Bacteria; kingdom Pseudomonadati; phylum Pseudomonadota; class Betaproteobacteria; order Burkholderiales; family Alcaligenaceae; genus Achromobacter; species Achromobacter spanius. The sequence continues at coordinate 257,017 of NZ_CP121261.1, forward strand.
GGTAACAAAAAGCATCAAGCATGCTGACATGTAACGCGTGTCCCCGTACGAACCCAGTGCAAACAGCAGGTCAGAAGCGACGGCCCTAGCTCCCAAGGCGGGCCCGGCAAAAACCATGACGACTTCCTTATTTTTCCTGATGTGGGGGCTGGCTACGGCCCTGGCTTTACCGTTGCTGCTGCCGTTCCAGGCGCGCAGCGTGAACGGTGTGCGCGCGTTTATTGCCGCGAATGCCCTGGCTGTGCTGTCCCTGCTGTCGTTTGCGGCCGCCCAATTGGTACCGCCGGGTGTTTACATCATTGTGTCCAACGCGGCGTGGGTGTGTGCCGTCAGCTTGGTCTACGTGGGCGTGCGCCAGTTTTTTTCCCTGCGTCCGCATATCGTGCGCACGGTGGGAATCAGTGCGATGTGCGTGCTGGCGTTCGCGGTGCTGCTTTATGGCACGGACGATCTGGCTGGCCGCATGCTGCTGTTTTCCGGCTTCACCTGTGGCAGCGCCTTGATGACCGGGCGGGTGATCTACCAGCAGCGCACGCAGATCCGCACACGCGGGGTGGTGCTTTATTTGATGCTGGCGATTCTGGGCGTAGCCGCGCTGCATGGATTGCGGGTGCTGGTTTATGGCCTGGGCTGGGCCGAGCCGGTATCGTTGGCGGAGCCATCCCCCTGGGGGCTGTTCTTCATCGTGTGCGGTTCCGTCACCGTGCCTGCATTGTTCCTGGCGCTGCTGCTGCTGGTGCAGACCCGCTTGTCCGAGCAGATGCAGGCGGCCTTGACCTTTGACGGCCTGACGCAGGTCCATTCCCGCCGCAGCATCCTGGACGAACTTGAGCGCGAGCTGCAACGCTGCGCGCGCGCGGGCTGCCCATTGGCCGTGCTGGTGCTGGACATCGATCATTTCAAGTCCATCAATGACCGCTATGGCCATGCAGCCGGCGACACGGCGCTGCGCCACTTTGCCAAGGTGGCGCAGAACGCCGTACGCGCCACCGACCGTGTCGGCAGATTGGGTGGCGAAGAATTCGTGTTGCTGATGGTGGACTGCGACCCCGCGCGCGCACTGGTGCACGCGCAGCGCGTGTGCGATGCACTGCGCGACACGCCGCTATACCTGCAAGGGGTGGAAGTGCCCATGACCGCCAGCGGCGGCCTGGCGTCCTATCAGTCAGGCGATAGCGCCGACGTCATCCTGGCGCGCGCCGACGTGGCGCTGTATCGCGCCAAGGAACAAGGGCGGGACCGTGTGGAAATGGCGTTTGGGGGCCGCGCCCCAGGCCGCATGCACGTGAGCAGCCTGGTCGGGATGGCGCCAGCGGCGAATGGGCCGCTGGTTACCCAGGAAGGCGCTGGACGTTAAGGCTTGAGGTGCTGCGTCAGGAACTTTTCCATGGCTTCGTAGAACTCGAACTTGTTCTCGTCGTTGTGGAAACCGTGGCCTTCGTTGTCCTTGACCATGTATTCCACTTCAACGCCGCGCGCCCTTAGCGCGGCCACCATCTGGTCGCTTTCATCTTTGTTGACACGCGGGTCCTTGGCGCCCTGTGCCACGAACAGCGGCGTTTTGATCTTGTCCGCGTGCAGCGCGGGCGAGGTCGCGGCCAGCCGATCCTTGTCGCGTTCGGGGTGGCCGACCATGTCCTGCATCTTGTCCAGCATGGGCTTCCAGTACGGCGGAATCGACTTCATGAACGTGAACAGGTTCGACACGCCCACGTAGTCCACGGCCGCGGCGTACAGGTCGGGCGTGAAGGCCACGCCCGCCAGCGTGGCGTAGCCGCCGTAGCTGGCGCCGTAGATGCCGATGCGCTTGGGGTCGGCGATGCCTTGCTGCACCAACCATTGCACACCGTCGGTGATGTCGTCCTGCATCTTCAGGCCCCATTGCCCGAAGCTGGCTTCCCAGAAGGCGCGGCCATAACCGGTCGAGCCACGGAAGTTCATTTGCAGCACGCAGAAGCCGCGGTTGGCAAGGAACTGCGTTTCGGGGTTGTAGCCCCAGCCGTCGCGCGCCCAGGGGCCGCCATGCGGGTTGACGACGCAAGGCAGGTTCTTGGGGTCGCGGCCGGCGGGCAGCGTCAGGTAGCCATGGATGGTCAGCCCGTCGCGGCTTTGGTAGCTGATGGGCCGCACGTGCGACATGTCGCTTTCCGGAATGGCCGGGTTGATGTCGGCCAGCTTGGTCAGCGTGTCGGTGGTGGCGTCGTACAGATAGCGCGAGCCCGGCGTGCGGTCGTTGTAGGCGGCGACGATGAACACGTTTTCGTCGCGGTTGGAACCTTGCAGCGCGATGTCGTAGCCCTTGAGTTTTTCAGTCAGCGTCTTGAACAGGGCTTCGGACTGCGCGTCGAAAAACTTGAATTGCGGCTTGTCGGTCTGGTAGGCCGCCAGCGTCAGCACGCGGCGCTTGCGCGAGTAGCCCGCGCCGTCCAGATCCACGGTGTCGGGGGTGAAGATTTCTTCTTCAGCGTCGGGTTGCGCCGGGTCGATGACCACCAGCGACAGCTTGTCGCGCCCACGGTTGCTGAGCGCGTAGATCTTCTTGTCGTCGAACGTGAAGAAGGACGGGCTGACGTTGGTGCGGTAGTCGGTGGTGATCAGCGGGCGGAATTCCGAGGCTTCGTCGTCGCGGTAGAGCAGGGTGGTGTTCAGCCCGTCGCTGGTGACGGCGGCGCGCACCTTGCCCGCGTGGTCGGTCTGCCAGCCAACGATGTTGCCCGGGTTCTGCGCCACTAGCACGGCCGCGCCGGTGTGGACGTTGACGCGGTAGACGTCAAAGACCTCGGGGTTGCGCTGGTTGTGGCTGATCAGGACGTGATCAGGATCGTCTTCCAGATCGTCTTCGATGCTGGCGCGCGCGCCGTCATACGGCGTCAGGTCGGTGATCTTGCCGGTCTTGGCGTTGACGGCCAGCACGTGGTAGTTCTCGTCGCCGCCAAAGTCCTTTTGATAGAGCACCACGTCGGCGCCCTTCCAGAAGTAGTTGGAGATGTCGCGCGCGGTTTCGCTGGTGAGGCGGCGGGGTTCGCCCACCAGCTTGCTGCCTTGCAGCGCTTGCACATAAATGTTCATGCGGGCCGGCTGGCCGTCCACGCTGGTGGGCTGCATGAAGGCCAGCGTGCGGCCGTCGTCGGCCAGGCGGAAGAAGCCGCGTTCCGGATTACGGAAAAAGTCCTTGAGAGGATAGGCGCGGGGCGGCGGCTGGGTGGCGCAGGCGCCCAGCGTGGTGCCGACGATGCCGGCCATGCTGGCGGCCAGGACAGTGCGCGTCATGAATGAAAACAAGGCAAGACCTCCGCGTTTTGGATGCGATCGATAATGCCATAGTCGCGCGGACGGTGTCGAACCGGCCCCACTTATGCCGCTGTGCCGTTTGCGGGATAATCGCGGCAATTCATCTGGAGAATTACATGGTCAGGAATCTGGTCGCGGTATCGGCGATGGTATTGGGCCTGGCGGGTTGCTCGTTGGGCATCTCGTCGGACAGCGCGTCGCCGCACAGCGAATTCAAGGCGCCGGTCGCGTTCAAGGACGCCTACGCCTCGGTGATCCGGCAGTCGAACAACTGCCTGCGCAGCACCGACAACGCCTATCGCGTGGTGACCGATCTGAACGAGGCGGCGCAGTCGGGTGTGGTGCGCGTGTTGGCGCCGTATAGCGACAACGTCATGTCGCGGGTCGACCTGAAGGCCGCCGGCCCGAAGAGCACGGACGTGCGCATTGTGATGTGGGGCAAGGGCACTTGGGACGCGGCGGCAATGCGCGCGATGCAAGACGCCATCTACTACAGCATCACGTCGTGCAGCAGCTATATGCCGCTGGACCCGCGCACCCCCGTCAAGCCCTCGCGCGACCTGCCGGACTAAGCCCCGGCGCCGAGCGCGGGGCTGGTCGGGGGTTGGTCAGAGACCCGTCAGTCGCCGCCCGGGCGGCGGCGCACGATCTTGAAGGTGGCCGTGGCGCGCGCCACCAGTTCGCCATCGGCGCGCCGAATATCGCCTTCACAGAAGGCGATGGACCCGCCCCGGCGCAGGCAGCGCGCTTCAATGACCAGGTCGCCCGTGCCGGGGGACAGGAACGTGGTGTTCATGTCGATGGTGGCCATGCCTTCGGTGGCGTCGGCCGACCCGCGCGCCGCCGCGCTAAGCGTGAAGTCCAGCACGCTCATGAGCGTGCCGCCATGCACGTCGCCACGGCTGTTGGTCAGGTCCTGGCGCCAGGGCAGCGTGGTGCGGGCGAATCCCGGCGCGATGCTTTCGGGCACCAGGCCAATGAAGTGCATGAAGGGGATGGTCAGGCCGAAATAGTCAGTGGATGCGGTTGCGGTCATGGAAGAAGGGCGGGATGGGTAGGCAGTGGGTAAGCGATTCAGCCGGTCATAATATATTTTTTTGCAGTGTCCGCCAGCGCCCGCCAGCACGGCGTGGCGGCGGCCACCAGGTCTTCATCGGAATGTCTGAACCCTTGCGCAAGATCGTGCACGTGGATATGGATGCGTTTTACGCGTCCGTCGAGCAGCGCGACAACCCCGAGCTGCGTGGCAAGCCCGTCGTCGTGGCGTGGACGGGGCCGCGCTCGGTCGTGTGCGCAGCGTCTTACGAGGCGCGGCGCTTCGGCATCCATTCAGCCATGTCCGCCATCCGCGCCGAACGCCTTTGCCCGCACGCCATCTATGTGCCGCCGGACTTCAACCGGTACCGCGACGTGTCGCGCCAGATCCGGCAGATCTTCGCCCGCCATACCGATTTGATCGAACCGCTGTCGCTGGACGAGGCCTATCTGGATGTGACCCAGAACAAATACGGGTTGCCGTCCGCGACCGAGGTGGCGCAGGTCATCCGCCAGCAGATCAAGGAAGAAACGGGCCTGACCGCGTCGGCCGGCATTGCGCCCAACAAGTTCCTGGCCAAGATCGCGTCAGACTGGAACAAGCCCGACGGCCAGTTCGTCATTCGGCCCACCAAGGTGCTGGAATTCTTGCAGCCCTTGCCGGTGCGCAAGGTGCCCGGGGTGGGCAAGGTGACGCAGGCGCGCCTGGAGCAACTGGGCATCCAGACCGTGGGCGACCTGGCCACGCACAGCGTGGAAGAGCTGTCACATTATTTCGGCCGCTACGGCAGGCGCTTGTACGAGCTGGCGCGCGGCATCGACGAACGTCAGGTTCAGACCGACCAGCCCTTGCAGCAGGTGTCGGCGGAAACCACGTTTTCGGAAGATATCCGCCTGGACGCACTGGGCGACGCCATCGACCGCATGGCGGACAAGGTCTGGGATCAGGCCTTGAAGAAGGGCGCGCTGGGGCGCACGGTGGTGCTCAAGCTGAAGACTGACCGGTTTCGCATCCTGACGCGCAGCCAGACCAGCTTGAGCCCGCCCGGTTCGGCGGCCGAACTGGCCTCGGTGGCCAGGCTGCTGTGCGAGCGCGTGGAGCTGCCGCCGGAAACGCTGTACCGGCTGGCAGGGGTGGGGATGAGCAATTTTGCCGACCCCGCCGAACAGGCGCGCCAGCCGGATCTGTTTGGCGGCGCGTTCTGAACGGTGGCCCGGATCAGGCCAGGCGCGCCTTGACCTGCTGCGACAGCGCCGTCATGTCGGCGCGGCCAGCCAGCGCCTGCTTCAACAGCGCCATGACCTTGCCCATGGCGGGCGCGCCGGTCACGCCTTGCGCGGCCACTTCGGCCAGGGCGGCGTCGATGGCGGCGGCCACTTCTTCAGGCGTGGCGGCTTGCGGCAAGAATTCTTGCAGCACCAGCAGTTCGGCCTTTTCCTGTTCCGCAGTTTCGGTGCGGCCGGCCTGTTCAAACGCGGCGATGGACTCGCGGCGCTGCTTGACCTGCTTTTCGATGATGGCGGTGATTTCGGCGTCGTTCAGCTCGCGGCGTTCGTCCACTTCTTTCTGTTTGACGGCAGCCAACAGGAAACGCAGCGTGGTCAGGCGTTCCGAGGCCTTGGCGCGCATGGCGTCCTTGACGGCATCAGAGAGGCGGGTCTTGAGCGTAGCAGTGCTCATAAGTGAACCTTTTGGGTGGTGTTGCGGCAATCCGCAAGTGTAAATCGGGTTTTACTTCAGCCGGGTCAGGTCGCCGCGCAGCGCCACGCCCGCCACGACCGCGCCAGCATGGCATTCGTAGTCGGTCTTGCTGCTGTATTCGTTTTTGCGATAGTAGCTGACGATATTCGTGACGGCGTTGGCGTTGGCCTTCTTGGCCGCTTCATGCAGCGCGATCACCGCCGATTGGGCCACCCACAGGCAGGCGTCCGCGTCTTTCTTGGCAAAGGCGTTGGTCTTGCGGTTGGTGACCACGCCCGCTTCCAGCACCTTGCCCTTGGGGCCGGTGCCCGCCAGGTAAAACTTCACGCTGCCGTCGATCTTGCCAGCAGCCAGCGCGGCGTCGATGGCGGGTTGCAGGGGCAGGAAGACGGTGCGATCCGCCGCCATCGCCTGCGCGGCGCAGGCAAGCGACAGGGACAGGGCGCCAAACAGCTTGTAGGTAATCTTCATGACGAGCGTTTCCGGTTATGAAAGTGAATCAAGGGCTGAAAGAAAGGACGCCGGCTCAAGGCCAGCGGCGAAAAACCAGGGACGTGTTGATGCCGCCGAACGCGAAATTGTTGTTCATGACGTACTCGTTGCTCATGCGGCGGCCATCGCCTTGCAGGTAGTCGAGTTCGCCGCAACGCGGGTCGATATTGCGCAGGTTCAGCGTGGGGGCGTACCAGTCGCGGTTCAGCATTTCGATGCTGAACCAGGATTCCAGCACCCCGCAAGCGCCCAGCGTGTGGCCCAGATAGCTTTTCTGCGAGCTGATCGGCATTCGGCTGCCGAAGAGCGCATGCGTGGCCTGGGTTTCGGCGATGTCGCCTTGTTCGGTGGCGGTGCCGTGACCGTTTACGTAGCCGATGGCTTCCGGGGGCAGGCCGGCATCCGCCAGCGCCATTTCCATGGCGACCCGCATGGTGGCGGCTTCGGGCCGCGTGATGTGGGTGCCGTCTGAGTTGCTGCCGAACCCGACCACTTCGGCATGGATGCGCGCGCCGCGCGCCAGCGCGTGGTCCAGCGATTCCAGCACCAGCATGCCGCCGCCTTCGCCGATGACCAGGCCATCGCGGTCGCGGTCGTAGGGGCGGGGCGTGAGCTCTGGCGTGTCGTTCTGCTGGCTGGTGGCATACAGCGCGTCGAACACCAGCGCCTCGCTGGCGCACAGTTCTTCCGCGCCGCCGGCCAGCATCATCTGCTGACGGCCGTAGCGAATGGCCTCGTACGCATAGCCGATGCCCTGGCTGCCCGAGGTGCAGGCGCTGGACGTGGGGATGATGCGGCCTTTCAGTTCAAAGAAAATGCCGACGTTGGCGGCCGTGGTGTGCGGCATCATGCGCACATAGGAATTGGCGTTGAGATCGTCGGTGACGCCGTTGAGCAGCATGTTGCCGAAGGCGCGGATTTCAGCGGTGCTGCCCACCGACGAGCCGCAGGCCACGCCCATGCGGCCGTCGGTGATGCTGGCGTCGCCCAGCAGCGCGGCGTCATCCAGCGCCAGTTCGGCGGCGCGCACGGCCAGTTGCGATACGCGGCCCATGCTGCGCAGTTGCTTGCGGGTCCAGTGCGCGGGCACGCGGAAATCTTCCACCGGCCCTGCCAGCCGCGTGTTCAGTTCGGCAAAGCGCGACCAGTCCGGCATGTGCCGGATGGCGCTGCGGCCCGATTGAAATGCTTGCTGCACGCTGGCCCAATCCGAGCCCAGCGCGCTGATGCCGGCCATGCCGGTAATGACGACGCGGTTCATCAGCACAAGCCTCCGTTGACGGCAATGACCTGGCGCGTGATGTAGGCGGCGCCGGGTGACATCAGGAAGGCAACCGTGGCGGCGACCTCTTCGGGCTTGCCCATGCGTTGGGCCGGCACCGCCTTCAGGATTTCTTCAACGGGCACATGCTCGTCGATCATGTCGGTATCGATCAGGCCGGGCGCCACGCAGTTCACGGTGATCTGGCGCTTGGCCAGTTCAACGGCCAGCGCCTTGGCGGCGCCGATCAGGCCGGCCTTGGACGCGCTGTAGTTGACCTGGCCACGGTTGCCCACCAGCCCCGACACCGACGCCATGCAGACCACGCGGCCCGCCGCGCGGCGCCGGATCATGGGCATGGCCAGCGGGCTGAGCACGTTGTAGAAGCCGTCCAGGTTCGTGCGCAGCACCTGGTCCCAGTCGTCGCCGGTCAGCGCCGGGAATGCGCCGTCGCGCGTCAGTCCGGCGTTGAGCACCACGCCGTAGTAGGCGCCGTGCGCGTCCACGTCCGCTTGCAGAACGGCCGCGCATTGCGCGCGGTCGGACACGTCGAACTGCAGAATGCGGGCCTGGCGACCGCGCGCGTTGACCTCGGCCAGCACGGCTTCGGCCTGTTCGCGTTGTTGGCGGCAATGCAGGACCAGGTCATGGCCGGCGTCGGCCAGGGCCAGCGCGATGGCGCGGCCGATGCCGCGGCTGGAGCCGGTGACGAGTATGGGGGCGGCGCTCATGTGAGGGGGGCTTCCTGAGTAAATTCGTTGGGGTCCTTGGGCTGATAGACATTCAGCCGGGCGTGGGCCAGCACGCGGGTGTCGTTGCCTTCGTCGCTTTCATCACGCTCTTCGCGCAATTCGCATTCGAAAACGCTCATGCCGCTGGCGTCGATCAGGCCGCGTTGGACGTGGATGGACAGGGCCACGCCCACGGGCAGGCTGTCGCAGTGGCAGTCGTAGCGCCGGGTGCCAAGCAGGAATCCCAGCTTGACGCTGGCACCGGCTTCGCGCGCGTGGCAACCGGCCCAGGCGCCCACGGCTTGCGCCATGAATTCCATGCCCAGCCAGGGCGGCAGCGAGCCGTCCGGCAAGGAGTAGGGGCCGGGCTTGACGACGGCACGGGCACGCAGGCTGTCGGCGTCGTAGCCCAGCACGTCGTCAATCAGGATCATGTTGCCGGCGTGCGGCAGCAGGCTGGCGATGGGCCAGGGGCATGCGTTCATGGGCGGGCTCCCAGGATCAGGCTGGCGTTGTTGCCGCCGAACGCGAACGAGTTGCTCATGGCGATGCGCGGCCGGCCTTGGGCGTAGCGGTGCACGCTGCTGCTGAAATCCAGCGCGGGCAGGGCCGGGTCGGGCTGGCCGTCCCAGACGTGCGGCATGAGCCGTCCATCGGCCGTGCGCGCGGACAGCGTCATCCACGCCAGCGCCGCTTCCATGGCGCCGGCGGCGCCCAGCGTGTGGCCGGTCAAGGCCTTGGTGGACGCGCAGGGCACACCTTCGGGAAACACGGCATGCATGGCCTGGCTTTCCATGGCGTCGTTGTGCACCGTGCCGGTGCCATGCAAATTGACCCAGCCGATGTTGGCGGGCATGACGTCGGCGTCCTGTAGGGCGGCAAGCATGGCTTGCCGCGCGCCCGCGCCGGAGGGCTCGGGCGCCGACATATGCCAGGCGTCCGAACTGGCGCCGCCGCCCAGCAGCGCCACGGCATCCGCATCAGAGGTGTCGCGTTCCATCACGAACAGGACGCCCGCTTCGCCGATGTTGATGCCACGGCGGTTGGCCGAGAACGGCTGGCAGAGCCCGTCGTCGATGGCTTCCAGCGTGGCGAAGCCGTTGATCGTCAGGCGGCAGAGCGTATCCGCGCCGCCGCACACCACTGCGTCGCAAAGGCCCAGGGCCAACAAGCGGCGTGCCGACAGCAGCGCGCGGGCGCTGGACGTGCACGCGGTGGACAGCGTATAGGCCGGGCCGGTCACGCCCAGGTGCGCGGCCAGGAACGACGCGGGCGACGGCAGTGCCTGGCGGCGGTAATCGTACCCAGGGGGAAAAGCGCCTTCGGCGGCAAGCGCCCGGAAGTCCGGCGCATTGTCGTTCACGCCCGACGTGCTGGTGCCCAGCACCACGGCAATGCGGGCTGGGCCATGGCGGGCGATGGCACGCTGCAACGGCGACGCGATCTGGTCCGCGCAGGCAAGCAGCAGGCGGTTGTTGCGGCTGTGCAGGTGCGCGGGCAGAGAATCGGAAATCGACGGCAAAGCGCCGTCATAAGCGCCCAGCGTCAGGCTGCGACCGTTGACCCAGCCGGTCTGCCGGCGCATGCCTCGGGTGTCGCCGTTGAAGGCCGCATGCGCGACGGCGTCCACGCCCGCGCCCAGCGCACAGACGATGCCGGGAGCGCTTAGCCAACTGGTGATGGGGCTTCTATTCATGTCGGCTCCCGTTCATTTTGGTCCCTTCATTGCAGCCCGGTCCATTGCAGCCCGGTCCATTGCAGCCCGGTCCATTGCGGCTTCCGTTCATGGCGACTCCTTCAGCGGCTCGATCCGCCACGTGACGCCATCGGCGCCGCTGATGGTAAAGACGTCGGGCCGCGCGGCTTGCGGCCAGCGCACCGTCCATCGAACCTTGGCACCATCCAGCAGGCTGCGTTCAGCAGTGCCATCATCGTGCCGCTGCGCGCGCCAGGCGCCCGCGCCGTAGGCGGCGTCCAGCTCTGTCTGCGGCGTCCACGCGAACATCAGCGCGGCGAAAAGATCGCGGGCCTGGGCGTTGGGACGCAGGAATCCGTCGTTGCGCCAGTGGCCGGCTTCCAGCATCTGTCGTGCTTGCGGCACACCCATCGGGTCAAACAGCGACCAGCGCAACGCCGTGCCTTCGCGCTGCACCACCAGCATCGTGTCCACCCGGGGCTGGCCGGCCGCCGTCTGCACCACATGCAATTGGCGCGGCAAGGCAAAGTGGGCGTCGCGCGCGGGAACGGGCGGGGCGCCGGCGCAGCCCGTCAGGGCGGCAAGCAGCATTGCCATGGCGATGACGCGGCGCGTGGATAGAAGGGTTGAAAGGGGATGCATGATGCGAGTCAGACCGGTTCCGCTTGCGTGGCGGCGCCACGGCAAAGTTCGCTGAGCATGCGCAGGCGGCGCTGCGGACTGGCCACAAAGGGGTTGGCCGTGTCCCAGGCGTAGCCGGCCAGAATGGAGCTGATCATGCGGCGGATTTCCGGTTGCGGGTTCTTGTGGAACACCACGTCCTGGAATTCGCCGCTGTACCAGCCCTGCACATAGGCGCGGAAGGTTTCCACGCCCCGCATCAAGGGGGCGGAAAAGTCCGCCTGCCAATCAACCAGTTCGCCACGCAATTGGCGGTGCAAGGCATCGGTGGCCAGTTTGGACGAACGCAGGGCGATGGTCACGCCCGATGAAAACACCGGATCCAGGAATTCGGCGGCGTTGCCCAGCAGCGCATAGCCGGGGCCGTGCAGCCGTGTGACGCTGGCGGAGTAGCCGCCGATGGTGTTGGCGGGCGTGTCCCAGACCGCGTTGGCCAGCACGCGCTTGAGGTTCGGGGCGGCATCCGCCATGGCGCGCAGGGTAGTCATCAAGTCCTGGTCGGGTCCGCCGAACAGATCCTGTCCGCCCACCACGCCGAACGAGCAGCGGCCGTTGGAAAACGGAATCAGCCAGTACCAGATGCCGGGCTGTTCGGGATGCACGCTGATCAGGATCTTCTCGCGGTCAAAGCCGGGGTCGTCGATGCGGTCTTCGATGTGCGTGAAGATGGCTTTGCGCGGCGGCATGGACGACGGGCGTTCCAGGTCCAGCAGGCGCGCCAGCACGCGGCCGTAGCCACTGGCGTCCAGCACGAAGCGGGTCTGAACCTGATAGCTGTCGCCGTTGGAGCCAAGCACGTTCAGCACGGGCTGCTCGCTGCTGAAATCCGCGGCGGTCACTTCCTGCAGGTAGCGCACGTCCACGCCCTGGCGGGCGGCGTCGTCGGCCAGCACCTTGTCGAACTGCGCGCGCTGTACCTGGAAGGTGGTGCCAGGGCCGGCCGTGAATTTGTCGCGGAAGTCAAAGTAGGTGTAGTCGTCGCCGCGCGCAAAGGCGGCGCCGTTCTTCACTTGAAAGCCCGCCGCGTTCACGGCGGGCATCATGCCGGCTTCTTCCACGAATTCCAGACAGTGGGCCAGCAGGCTTTCGCCGATGGAAAAGCGCGGGAACTGTTGGCGTTCCAGCATCAGCACATCGTGGCCTTGCCGCTTGAGCAGCGCGGCCGCGACCGCGCCAGCGGGGCCTGCTCCAATGACGACGACTTCACGATGTTCCATGCGAGTTGATTCCATGTCGGTGCAATAAAAGTTGGCCACGATCAGGCCGCCGGGGGCGGACGCACCCAGGGTGACCACAGCAAGGAAAAGCCGACGCCCAGCGCCACCGCCATGCCGAAGTTGGCAATGGCGGGCGTCTGGCTCACGGCCAGCAAGCCGAACGACAGCAGCGTGGTGACGGCGCCCAGCAAGATGCCGACCAGGCTGGCTGCCGCGCCCGCCACGCGTTCATACATGAAGATGGCGTAGTCCACGCCGATGGCGGACACCAGCAGCAGCCCGAATAGGCTGAACAAGGTCAGCGGCTGGCCCAGGTATCCCAGGGCCGCCAGGGCGCAGGCAGTGGCGGCCACGGGCACCGCCAGGATGCGCCAGGTGGCGGCGCGGCCCAGGGTCAGCAGCAGCAACACCGCCGCCACCCCGTAGGACAGCAGCTTGAGTTCGGCGGCTTCGATGCGGGTGGATGCGAACATGCGGTTCAGGTCACCGCTGCGGTCCACCAGTTCAACACCGGGCAGCCCTTGCGTGATGCCGTCCAGCGCGGCGGTGTTGCGCAGGCCCCGCAAGGTGACCATGCCGGCCGCCTCGCCGTTGTGCTCACCCAGCCACTGCGCGCGCCAGCGTTCGGCCAGCGGTCCTTGCAGCGCGGCGTCGATGCTGAGCGCGGGCAGCGCGGCCAGGGCTTGCAGTTCGTGTTGCACGGCGTCGAAGGGAATGCCGAGGTCGGTCAATGGCTTCCACACCTGCGGCTGTTGGGCCAGGGCTGCCAGGCGTTGGCCCAGCGCCCGCTGGTCTTCAGCCGGCGACACCAGTTGGCTCAGCGCGTTGTAACCGGCAAGATCGCCGCGCTTGACCAGCGCGTCCAGCTTGTTGGCCACTTGGGCCTGCCTGCGCAGCAGTTGATCAGCGTTGGCGCCGCGCACCAGGAAGAACTGGCTGGTGGGCGTGAAGCCGGTGATCTCGCCGATCTGGCGTGCCTGCTGCAACAGCGGCGCGGGCAGGCTCAGCCATTGGCGCAGGTCGTCCTGGATAACCAGCCGGCTGATGCCGCCGACGGTAGCGGCGCTGAGCGCCAGCGCCCCAAGCACCAACAGCATGCGCCGGCCCGCCAGGCGTTCGCGCAGGCGCAGCGCGGCCTCGGCGGCTTGCAATAGGGGCGGCCAGGGGCGGGGTTGCCAGCCGTTCATCCAGGCCGGCAACTGGCACACCGTGCAGGCGTAGGCGCCCAACAGGCCAGCCGCCGAAAAGACGGCGGTCTGCGTCAGGGCGGGAAACGGGGTGAAGGCCAGCGCGATGTAGCCGACCAGACTGGCCGCCAGGCTGATGCTCAGCCCCGGCAACACGCGGCGCAACGCGGGCCACGCCCGCCAGTCGGGCATGCCATAGCTTTTGCCCAGCCAGTGCATGGGAAAGTCCACCGCCACGCCGATCAGGCTGGCGCCGATCACCAGCGTCAGCACATGGATCGAACCGAACACGGCAACGCAGGCTACCGCACCGGTCAGCAAGCCCACCGCCACGGGCACGAACGCCAGCAGGGCGCGCACGCGGCGCAAGGCCAGCAGCAGCACAAGCACGATGCCCGCCAAGGCGATGGACCCGATCCACGTGCTTTCCGCCATGGCCTGCGCGCGCCCGGCCGCGGCGTACAGCGGGCCGCCCGCCACCAACAATTCCGCGCCGTCGGCGCGCAGCGCTTGTCGGGCTTCATCGATGCGGGCCGACAGGTCTTGCGGCGCGTCGGTGTCGAAAGCATCCGCGCGGGTCTCCGCCCGCACCAGCACCCAGCGCTTGCCGCCGTGATCGGCTTGCAGCGTGCCGCTGCCCATGTCGTATTGCACGGTGCCGCCCGGGCGCAGCGCCTGTTCGGCGCGCCGCGTCAGGCCCAGCCAGTCCTGGTCCACGGACACCAGTCCCGACGATGAAAACGGGTCGGACAACTCACGCGCGCGCCGCTGGGCGTAGGCGGTGGGGTCGGAGGCCAGTTGCTCGCGGTCGGCCACGGGCAGCATGGCGAGCCTGCCCGCCAGCAGTTGCGCGCGCAGCGCGGGCACGTCCACATTCAATTCAAGCTGTACCGACGCGAACAGGCCGCTTTCCTGCAGGCGCGCGGCCAAGGCGCGCGCGGGCGCAACCGGGTCGGCGCGAGGCGGTGCGGCCACCAGCGCCAGCAACTGCCGCGACAGCGGTTGCTGGATGCGGGTTTCGGCCAACTGCCGTGTGGCGTCGGCGCGGGCGTGCGGCACCAGTTCCATCAGGTTGGCGGACACCGGCCAGCCATGGCGGCACTGCCAGGCACCTACGCACAGCACCAGCAACAAGCCCAGCTTGAAGAGTCGGGGCAGCCAGCGTTCAATCGGAAAACGCACGTTGCTCCTCGGCGGTCAGCGCATCGGCGGCGGCCGCGTCTGTCATTTGCAGGACGCTGCGGTCGCCTTGGGTTTCGCGCAGTTCGATGCGGTCGACAAGCTTGCCGCCGTTGATCTGGATGTTGTCAAAAATCTGGCGCAGCAAGGCGGAACGGGGCGTCAACAGCAACTGCCAGGCGTCGGCCTGGCCCGTCAGCGTCAGGTCGAAGTTTTCTTGCAGGCCCTTCGTGTCGCCCGCCAGCACCGCCAGGAACAGCTGGTTCTCGCGGCTGGATCCGGTTTGCTGTGGCAGGGCTTGCCAAGCGCCGGATTCGTCGCGCCGCGCAATGCCCTTGGCGTTGATGCGCAGGTCTTGCGCGATGGGGGTGCGCAGCAGCCACAACAGCCCCTTGCCGGCGGCCAGCGTGAAGTCACCCCGGCTGGTCAGCGGCTGCGGCAGCGAGCGCAGGAATTTTTGCTGCACGAAGTGGCCGCGCACGATGGGCGTGGCGCGCAACTGGGTTTGCAGGTCGTCCAGGCCAAAGGCGTGCGCGTGGGCGGGCAGGGCGGCCAGCAACAGCAGCAAGGCCACACGATGCGCGACGGCGCGCGCGGCCTGAATGTGAGTGGCCGGGTGCAAGGAGCGGAACACGTTCATGCCGAGCGCCTTCATGTGGCGTGCCTTCATGCTGAGCGCGTTTATGTTCGGCGCGATCATGTCGCGGACTCCAGCGATTGCAGCTTGCGCCGCACGGCGTCCACGAAGGCGGCGGGCGAGGTCAATTGCATTTCGCGGGTTTCGATGCACACCGCGACTTGTTCCGAGGTGCCGCGCGTCAGCCGCTGGCCCGTGGCCGCGTCCAGGATCAGGTAGTTGATTTTCAAGCGGTTTTCCCATTCCACCAGTTCGGCGCGCACCGTCAGGCGCTGGCCGAACTGGGCGGGCTGGGCATAGCGCAGATGCAGATCGATCACCGGCCAGGCATAGCCACTGGCGCGCATGGCGTCGTAGTTGTGGCCCAGTTGGTCCAGCAGTTCGCAGCGCGCCTGTT
Organism: Achromobacter spanius; assembly: GCF_029637605.1. Taxonomy (NCBI): domain Bacteria; kingdom Pseudomonadati; phylum Pseudomonadota; class Betaproteobacteria; order Burkholderiales; family Alcaligenaceae; genus Achromobacter; species Achromobacter spanius. Next base: position 272,523 of record NZ_CP121261.1, read on the forward strand.
CCAGGTACTTCACGTAGTGGCCGTGCCACACGACGTTGAGCGAATCGACGTCGAAGAACGGTACGCGGATGTCGATTTCCGCGCCGATAAGGCCTCGTTTACGCATCGTCTTTCCAGAATGGGTAGAAGTTGAACCACTGTAGCGGCGCCTGGCGGCAATGCGCGGCCAGGCGGTCGGCGTAGCGTTGCGCCCAATGGGCGATGCGTTCCTGGCGCGTCGCGCGCGTCCATTCGATGCCGTCGGACAGGCGTTCCATGGCGACGCGATAACGCGCGCCGTGGCGCGTGCAGAACAGCACGTTGACAGGACAGCGCAGCAGGCCGGCCAGCAGCCACGGCCCTTGCGGCAGCGGGGCGCGGGCGCCCAGGAAATCAACCAGGGTGGTGCGGTCGCCTTGCAGCGGCACGCGGTCGCCGGCAATGGCAAGCCATTCGCCACGTTCCAGCCGCTGCGCCAGGTCCAGCATGACGGGCGCATCCAGTTCGCTGACTTGAATCATGCGCAGCCCGCCGCCCGCTTCGCCCAGCAGGCGGTTGAAGTGGACGGCATGCTTGCTGTGCACCAAGACGTTTAGCCGCAGCAGGCCCGACTGTTCGGCCAGCGCGCGGCAGACTTCGAGGTTGCCCAGGTGCGAGCCCACCAGGATCTGGCCCCGGCCCACGCCCATCTGCGCGTGCAGGCCGTCGGGGTCGGAGATGTCCAGGTGCGACATCGTGATCTTGCCTTGCCAGACATCCAGCTTGTCCAGCATGGCGTCGGCAAACGCCAGGTACTGGCGGTACACCGGCAGGGTGCGTGGCAGCGGCGCGGTTCGCGATGGATGCTGCGAGGGGGGCTGCCGTTCTTGTCGCAGCGGCGCGGTTTGCGACAGCCGCTGCTGGTATTGCGCGATAGCACGCCGCGCGCGGCCACCGAAGGCGTAGAAGTACAGCACGACCAACCACACCACCGGCGCCACGACGCGGCGGCCCAGCGTGCGGGCGGCCCAGGCCGTCAGGCGCATCAGCGCGGGGCTGCCGCGTTCAGCCTGGTGGGCCCAGTGGGGATCGGTGGCGTTCAAGGGCGCGCCTTTTGCGCCAGGCGGCGCCAAAGCAAGACGGGCGCGCGGCCCAGCATGCCGAAGAACAGCCGCGCGTGCATGCGGCTGATCAGCAGGTTGTCGCGCAGGCCCTTGAAGTGCGACACGCCGCCTTCGGGGTAGCTGACGCGGGTGGGCAGCCAGGCCATCGGCACGCCGCGCCAATGCAGGCGCACCAGAATGGCGATGTCGAAATCCATGCGGCGGCCCACGCGGGCCTGCTCAATAACCGGCAGCACGCGCGCCAGCGGATAGACGCGAAAGCCGCACATGGCGTCGGGGATGTCGAGCGACAGCGTGTTGATCCATACCCAGACGCGGGTCAGCCAGCGTCCGTAAAGACGGCTGCGCGGCACGTCGTCGCCATAGACCGGCGCGCCGCAGATCACGGCTTGCGGCTGGGCACGCGAGGCGTGGGCAAAGGCCACGGCGTCCGCCAGCGCGTGCTGGCCGTCGGCGTCCACCTGCAAGGCGTGGGTATAGCCGAACGTGGCGGCGGCGCGCAGGCCGTCCTGCACCGCCGCGCCCTTGCCGCCGTTCTCGGCGCGGCGAATCAAATGCGTGCGGGGCTGCGTGGCCAATGCGTCCAGCACGGCGGCGCAGCCGGGTTCAGAGCCGTCGTCCACCAACACGCAGGGCAGGCCCTGCGCAGCCAATTTTGCGTGCACGGCCGCGACGGTGGCGCCGTGGTTATAGACGGGGATGACCGCGCAGAGCTTATGTTGTTGCGTCATGGCCGTCTTGATGCGGAATGCGGCCGGACGAGCAAGGGGCGTCGTCCACCGTGCAGGTGAAGTACAGCTTCTGTTTGGCGTCGTCCCAGCGCAAGGCAAGCTGGGCGCGGTCGCCCGGGCGCAGCAGACGCTGGAACTTCAAGGCCTCCATGCCGCCAAAGCGCAAGCCGGGGCACAGCTCGCGTTGGGCGAGCGACACGGCCCAACTGATCTGGGCCACGCCAGGCACCACGGGCACGGACGGAAAATGCCCGCTGAAGTAAGCCAGGTCGTAGGGAATGTCCAGCGTGTAGCGGCGTTCGTTGGCGGGCTGGCCGGGCACTTCCTGCGTGATGGGGTCTACCGGGCGTGGGCCTGCGGCCACGTCGAACAAAAATTGCGGCAGCTTGCCTTGCGCATTGCTGGGCAGGTGCCTGAAAAAACGCCACGCGCGCGGGATGGCCAAGGATTCGAATCCGGCGCCCAGGTGCGCGCGCAGCGCGTCAACGACGGTTTTGCGGCCCTGGTTGCGCAGCGTATGCAGGCCCGTGGCCGACAGCGCCACCAGCCCCGTCAGGCGCGTGGCGCCGGTGGCGCTACCAACGCGCGCGTCGCTGACATAGGCGTGGCGCATCAAGCACTGTTCCAGCATGGGCAGCGAGATCCGCTTTTCTTCGATCTTGACGATGCGGTCCAGGCGGCCCAGTAGCTGGAAGCCATCGGCGGTAAGCTGCGCGCCGTCGGCGGTCTGCTCGTCGGCGGTATGTACCCACGGCGATTGCACGCGCAAGGCGCCGTCGGCGTTCAGGCTGATGGCCGCGCCCGGCAGCGGCTGCCAGTCCGCCGACCCGCAGCGCCAGGCCACCGCGCCGGTTTCAGAACTGCCGTAGATTTCGGTGGGACGCAGGCCCAGTTCGCGTTCAATGTCGTCGGAAACCTCTGGCGGCAGCGCGCCGCCCGACGAGTGGATGCGCAGCAGCCGGCCGCGCAGTTGCGCCCAATCCAGGCGTTGGCCCAGGCGGCGCAACAGGGCGGGGCTGGCGATCCAGGTAAAGGTCGGATAACGCAGGCTGGCCTGTTGCAGCTCTTCGGGATAGAGCCGTTGGCGGCGGTCGATCTGCCTGCCCGCGCATAGCGGCCACAGCACGCGGAAAGGCAGGCCATACATGTGCTGGGCCGAGACGCTACCCAGCACGGGCGCATCCAGGTCGGGCCATTGCTGCTGCAAGGCATGGACCTCTGCCGACAACTGCCGCCACGTTTTGTGCAGATGCTTGGGCGTACCGCTTGAGCCCGAGGTACACAGCACCAGGCTCAGGGACGGGTCCAGGCTGGCGGGCGCCAGCGCGGAATGGTCTTGCAGGTTGGCCAGCCGCCATAGTCGGGCGGGCGGCAGCGGCAGGTCGGCGTCGGTGAGCCATCCGGCGACTTCCGCGTCCAGCGCGGCGCAGGTGGCGGGTTGCGTATCGCCGGGAAGCACGGCGATGACGCCCGCGCGCCAGCAGGCGAAAAGAGCAATGGCCAGCGCCGCGGCGTCGTCGAACCACAGCGCAACGCGGTGCGGCGCGCGGGCCTGCAAGGCCCCGGCCACGCGCAGGCTGGCTTGCGCGAAGGCGGCACGCGCAAGCGGCGGCTCGTCGGCGATCCACAGGCTGTCGGTATCGTCCGACGGCAGCAGCAGGTGTTCCAGCGGTGTCCAGCGCATGGCTTAAACCGCCTTCGCGGCTGCCGGGCGCAGCAACCATTCGCCTGCCATCAGCAGGCCCATCAAGCCATAGCTGATGGCGCCGTTGTAGGCCACCCACCAGCTCCACGGCCCCCACGCGGCCAAGCCCGCCGCGACCGCGCCGTTCAAGGTGAAAAACACGCACCAGGCACGCGTGACTTTGCGGGTATAGCGCACGCCGTCGGGCGGCAGGTTGGGGTGGCGCAGGCACGCCAGTTGTTCGACCACCGGGCGGCCGACACGCAGGCTGGCGCCGAAGATGGCCAGCATCATCGCGTTGACCATCACGGGATACCAGCGCAGCCACGCCTCGGTATTGCACACGGCAAGAATCAGGCAGAAGGCAACGGCGGCGGCTGGCAGCAAGCGGCCGCCGGGCTGTCCGGCGCGCGCGGTCAGGCCGCGCAGCAGCCACAGAACGGCCAGCGGCAAGGCCAGCCACGCGGGGCTGATCCGGCCCAGCGTGGCGTGCACCACGAAGGGGTACGCCACGCCGGCCACGGCCAAACCGGCCGCCACGCCGCGCCTCATGCGTCGGGAGCCTGCTTTTGCCACATGGCCTGGACCACGTCCTCGACGGTTCGCACCGTGCGGAAGTCGTTCGCGTCCAGTTTGCGGCCGGTCTGGCGGCGCACGTGGTCGATCAGGTCGATGGCGTCGATGCTGTCGATTTCCAGATCGGTATACAGATTGGCCTCTGGCGTGACGCGCTCGGGTTCGATCTCGAACAGTTCGACCAGCGCATCGCGCAGCGTATTGAAGATGTCCTCGCGGGTATGCATCGTGGACTCCTTGCGTCAGGCGCGCCGCTGCGCGGTGACAAAGGCCGCCAGGCTGTTGATGCTGGTGAAATGCTCGCGCATGTTGCGCGTTTCCGGGTCGATGGCGATGCTGTAGCGCTTTTGCAGCGCCAGGCCCAGCTCCAGCGCATCGACCGAATCCAGCCCCAGGCCGTCGCCGAAGAGTTGCGAGTCGGACGCGATGTCGTCGGGGGTGATGTCTTCCAGCCCCAGCGATTCAATGACGAGCGTTTTAAGCTCAAGTTCCAGTTGGTTCATCCCGCTTCAACTCCGCTGCCACCCGCCCGGGTGGCTTGTTCGTTCATGACAGCACCGGCCGGCGCGCGCGCCAGCTCGGCTTCGAAATAGGCATGCAGCCAGGCATTCATCTTGCGTCCGGCGGCGGGCAGGGGGTGCGCGCTGCTCCAGACGGTGGGGTCGATGTCTTCGCCCACCTGGATCACATAGCGCATCCGGCGCGCCGGAATGCGGTACCACGGTTCGCCCTTGGTCAGGCTGCGCGGGTTCATCTGAATGACGACAGGCGTGACGACCCGCGCCCCACGCAGTGCGATGGCGCAGGCGCCCCGGTGGAACTGCGGCAAGGCATCGGGGGGCGTGCGCGTGCCCTCAGGAAAGACGATCAAGGTTTCGCCGTTGCGCAGCACGTCGGCGGCACGGTCGAACATGTCGAAGCTCTCGTCGTTCGTGATGTAGCCGGCGTTGGCGATGGGGCCGCGCGTGAACGGGTTGGTGGCCAGGCCGTGCTTGACGATGCAGTTGGCGTTCTTGACGTGGCCCACCAGGAAGACGACGTCGAGCAACGACGGGTGATTGGCCAGAATCATCTGCCCGGGCTTGCCCAGGCGTTCGGCGCCCTTGAATTCCACGGTCAGGATGCCCACGCGAACCATGAACCGGATGAACAGGCGGAACGTGCCGTTCAGCGCCCAGCGCGCGCGGCGCTGGCGTTCCAGCTTGCCGCCGGGCAACAGTCGTTGAGGCGGGAAGATCAGCACGCGTAACAGCACGCCGCCCAGGCCGAACATCGTGAACGCCACGCCGGTGGCCAACAGGCGCCAGAGCCAGAAGTCCTGGCGGGTTTGCGTAGTACTTGTCATGCGTTGCGGGTCCAGGTCCAGCGTCGGGCGCGATTCGCATGCCCCCAGGAGGGCGTGCGCAGCGTCAGGTGGCGCAGCAGATTCAAGGGGTTGGGCCAGGGTTGCGATGCCTCGGAGGCGGGGCCCGCGGCGGCCTCCGCGTCAGGTCGCAGGGCCGGCTCGGTCGACATGGCCAGCGTCCATTCAGTGCCCGCGCGCAGGTGGAAGGCGGCCGCGTAGGTGTAGGGCACGTCGTCAATCCACGGGGCATAAGGGGCGGGCGGGCGCTCTTCGGCCAGCACCACCAGCACGTCGTCATGCCCCTGGTCCAACAACATGGCGCCTTCGATGAAGGCGTGTTCCAGGCCGTCGTCGTCTACGGAAATGGCAACGGATTCGGTGGTTTCGCGGCGTATGATCGACCACTGCGCGGCAATGGCGTTGTGCACGGACAGGCCAAATGCGGTGGGTGACAAGGGTTCATCCGCCGCCAAGGACTGCAACAGGCCAAAATTGCGGCTGGTTTCACCGTGCCGCGAGGCAAACACGAACGGCATCGCGGGGCGGTCGGCAGCCAGCGGCCACGCGCACTCGAACACCGCGCGAGCCAGCGGGCTGAGTCGGCGGCGTTGCATAGGCGGCAAAAAATCCAGGCGGGGCGCGCGGGGGGCATCAAGCGGACAGTAAGGGTGTTGCGCCCAGTAAAACCAGTCTTCGGGCGACTCCATTCCTTGCGTCCAACCTTGCCATTGCGCGATTGAAAACGTCAACATAGCGCGCGATTCTACTATGGCGTGCCACGCGGATTTTGTTTTTGATGGTTACTTTGTGTCCGCAAGCTCCCTGTAAGTTGGCTTCTTGATAACTATAAATAGTTACTTATTGCTGTGGAAAATCGGGAACTATTCATGTATTGGGCGGACAAAGACGCCGCCGATTACTACCGCGTGAAGGACTTGTCCGCGGATGACGCGGTACGCGCCTTGGGGCGGACCGGCCGCAAGGCGCTGGAAGACTGGCGGGTCAGCCGCGCGCTGAAGCATCACGTCCGGCGAACCGCGGCCCCTGGGGCCGCAACGTCGCTCAGCCACAGCGGCGGCCATGCCGTCTGCGCCAGCGCGCCAGGCGGCTGGCCGCTGGGCGCCGATCTTGAAAGCCTGCGCCCGCGCGACTTTTCCCGGCTTGCCGAATGGGTATGCACGCCGCAAGAGGCGGCCACGCTGGCAGCGCTGACCGGGCCGGCGCAATGCCAGCATTTTTATCTGCTGTGGACGCTGAAAGAGGCCTTCATCAAGGCGGCGGCGCTGGATTTTCCGGCGGATATGGCCTTGGTTGGGCTGGATCCGGGCGCGGACGGCCGATGGCGCTTGCGCGCGCCGCCGGGTAATTGGCGGGCATGCAGTTGGCGCCTGGGTAGCGCGTGGATGGCGTCGGTGGTCTGGCAGGCGTCTACTGATGACACAACGTATCCGATCTGGCGCGGCGCCGTGGGTTGCGCATTGCCTGCGCTAACACTTGTTGGCGAATGGCTACGCGACGCTGACTGACATCGCTGAGCATCGCTGACGCCAGGTCTTTCAGGTTGCCACTTTGTTTTGCCCTTCGTTTTGCCCCTCGAATTTAAAGATGTATTATTAATGAATGTTTAAAAAGCGATCCCCGATCGCCCTCCAAGGAGCAGCAGATGTTGAGCCCCCAAGTCCGCGCGCTGGTCAAAGCGACCGCGCCCGTTCTCAAGACCCACGGCGTGGCGTTGACGCGCCATTTCTACGCGCGCATGTTCGAGCACAATCCTGAACTGAAGCACGTCTTCAATCAGGGCCATCAGGCGGGAGGCCAGCAGCAGCATGCCCTGGCGGGCGCGGTGACGGCGTATGCCGAGCACATCGACGACCCCTCGGTGCTGGCGCCGGTGGTGACGCGCATCGTGCACAAGCACGTCAGCCTGGGCATCCGGCCCGAGCACTACGCCATCGTGGGCAAGCACTTGCTGGCGTCCATCCGCGAAGTGCTGGGCGCGGCCGCCACCGATGAGCTGGTGGACGCCTGGGCCGCCGCCTACGGTCAGTTGGCCGATCTGCTGATTGCCGAAGAATCCCGCCTGTACGCGGAATCCGCCGCCAAGCCGGGCGGTTGGACGGGCTGGCGCGCCTTCCGCGTGGTGGGCAAGCAACCGGAAAGCGCCGAGATCACATCCTTCTATCTGGCCCCGTCCGACGGCGGGGCCGTGCCGGCCTATCGCCCGGGCCAGTATGTGTCGGTGCGCGTGTACGTGCCCGAGCTGGGCCTGATGCAGCCGCGCCAATACAGCTTGTCGGACGCGCCCGGCCAGGACCGGCTGCGCATTTCCGTCAAGCGCGAAGCGGCCGGGGCCGACACGCCGGCGGGTCGTGTGTCCAACGCTTTGCATGACCGCCTGGAAGAGGGCGGCGTGCTGGACGTGGCGCCGCCGCAGGGTGATTTCCATTTGAATGACGACAGCGATGCACCCGTGGTGCTGGTGAGTGGCGGCGTTGGCCTGACCCCCATGGTGTCCATGCTGAATCATCTGGTTCGCGCCAATGACGAACGCCAGATTCGTTTTGTTCATGGCTGTCGCAACCGTTCGGTGCACGCCATGAAAGACCATGTGAACCAGATTGCGGCCGAGCGCGGCAACGTGCGCAAGGCGGTCTTCTACGAAGAGGTGGGCCACGGCGACCAGGCTGGCGTTGATTACGACCATCGTGGCCGCGTGGATCTGCGAGCCATCTCGGACGACGCCATCGTGCCCGGCGCCGACTACTACCTGTGCGGGCCGGCGCCCTTCATGGCCGCGCAACGCGCCGCCTTGCTGGAGCTGGGCGTGGACCCGGGACGCATCCATGCCGAAGCGTTCGGCACCGGCGGCGCGCCTGCCTGAGCGGTGTATCCTGGCGGCCTGATCTTGCCAGGCCGACCCGGGCCCCCATCCACGCCATGCAACTGACCCGATTCACCGACTTCGGCCTGCGCGTCCTGATGTACCTGACGCAATGCCGTGACCGGCCCGCCGCCGTGACCATTCCGGAGATCGCCGCGCGGTTCGACGTGTCGCGCAATCACCTGGTCAAAGTGGTGCACTTCATGTCGCAACGCGGCTGGGTCAGCACCGTGCGTGGCAAGGGTGGCGGCTTGCGCCTGGCGCGCGAGCCGTCTGCCTATCAGGTGGGCGACCTGATCCGCGAACTGGAACAGCAAGGGCCCTTGATCGACTGCCGCGAACCGCCCTGTGCGCTGGACGGCGCGTGCCGGCTGGCGGGCGTGCTGGCGCAAACGCTGGCGGCGTTCTATGACGCACTCAACGCCTACACCCTGGCCGACCTGGTGCGCGACCCCACTGCCGCCGCCATCATCAAGCTGCACCGCGCCGCCTGAACTGAAACCCAGGGCATGATGTTTTGTTATGGATGCTGCGGCGTTTGGCATTTGCCGGACGGCCCGCGCGCGCTCCAGAATGGAGGCGTTCCCTGTTCTCTTGGATGAAGGCATGCGCGTTTGCGTAATCGGTGCGGGCGTGGTCGGTGTGACGTCCGCCTATTTCCTGGCGCGCCAGGGCCACGACGTGGTGCTGGTGGACAGCCAGGCGCGTCCGGCCGAGGTGTCCAGCTACGCCAACGGCGGCCAGCTCAGTTATAGCTATGTGGCCCCGCTGGCCGGCCCGGGCGTGCTGCCCAGCGTGCCCGGCTGGCTGCTGCGCCAGGATTCCCCGCTGCGTTTCCGGCCCAGGCTCGATCCCCATCAATGGCGTTGGTGCCTGCAATTTGCCTTGGCCTGCCGCGCGTCGGTCGCCAAGGCGTCCACCGCGCAACTGCTGGGCTTGTCCTACCTGAGCCGCGACGTCATGCACACGCTGCTGGAACAGGAAAATCTGGATTTCGGCCACTTGAAAAACGGCAAGCTGATTGCCTATCGCAGCGCGGCCTTGCTGGACAAGGCGCGTGCCCTGGTCGCGTACCAGGCGGGCCATGGCGCTCAGCAGCAGGTGCTGGACGCCCCGCAGACCTTGGCGATGGAGCCGGCGCTTGCCGCCATGGGCAGCAAACTGGCCGGCGCCATCTACACCCCCAGCGAAGAAGCCGGCGATTGCCGTCAGTTCACCGAAGGCCTGTTCGACCGCCTGCAATCGCTGGGCAACGTGGAATGCGCGATGTCCAACGCGGTAACCGGATTGCAGCGGGAAGGCAGCCGCATCGTGGCCGTGAACACGCGCAACGGCGATATCGGCGCCGACGCCATTGTGTTGGCCACCGGCATCGGCACCCGCGCGCTGCTCAAGCCGCTGGGGCATGACGTGCCCTTGTATCCGCTGAAGGGCTACAGCCTGAGCGTGCCCTTGGCGGACGACGACACCGTGGCCCCGCGCATCAGCGTCACAGACTACGAGCGCCGCATTGTCTACGCGCGCGTGGGCAAGGTGCTGCGCATTGCCGCCATGGTCGATATCGGCAGCGCCAACGCCGATATTGATCCGGCGCGCGTGGCGCTGTTGAAGCAACAGGTGCGCGAGGCGTTTCCGGCGCTGGACCTGACCCAGGCCATTCCCTGGGCCGGCCTGCGTCCCGCCACGCCCACGGGCAAACCGCTGATCGGGCGCAGCCCCGCGGCCGACAACCTGTGGCTCAACATCGGCCAGGGCGCCTTGGGCTTTACCCTGGCCTGCGGCAGCGCCGCGCTGCTGACGGCGCAGATGGCCGGCCTGGAATTGCCGCTGGACCCCGCGCCGTTCCGGCCTTGAATCCGCAGGGGTTCAAGATTCACGGGCGTTCAATACAAGCCCACGCCGCGCCGCCATAGTGTTGCTCTCTAGCGGGAGCATCCATGAGCATTTTCCAAAGAACCACCATCGCGCTGGCGCGTAGCCCCGCGATGGGACGCGCCATGCGGGCGGTGGCGGCGCGCACATCGCTGGCGCAGCGCTTTGTAGGCGGGGCGGACGTGGACGCCGCCGTGCGCACCGCGCAGCGGCTGCGCGACGCGCACGGCATCCGGGCATCGCTGTTCTACCTGGGCGAATATGTGGCCGAGCCGGCCGCCATCGAGCACAACGTATCGCAGGCCATCAACGCTTGCGGCGCGCTGGCCGCGGCGGGCCTGGACGTGCATGTGTCGGTGGACCCCACCGCCATCGGCTACATGGCCAGCGACGCGCTGGGCGAGGCCAACGCGCGGCGCATTGGCCAGGCCGTGCGGCAGCCGGCGGGGCAGGCGACAGGGCAAGCGACAGGGCAAGAAGCGGGCGCGGGGCGGAACTGGATGGTGCTGGACATGGAAGATGCCGGCATCCGCGAACGCACCTGCGCCTTGCATCGCGGCTTGCTGCAAGCGGGCCTGCCTGTCGGCCTTACCTTGCAGGCGCGGCGGCGGCGCACGCCGGAAGACCTGGCCTGGGCGATTCGCCAACAGACGTCCTTGCGCCTGGTGAAGGGCGCGTTTCCCGAGCGCGCGCTGGACCACGCGGGCCGCGACCGCATCGACCATGCCTATCTGGACGCGGCCGCCATCATGCTGTCACGCGAGGCGCGCGAAGCCGGCTTCTACCCCGTGTTCGGCACGCACGACGATCGCCTGGCCGGTGCCATCATGGCCTTGGCGCGCGAGCGCGGCTGGTCCCCCGACGCGTTTGAATTTGAAATGCTCTATGGCGTGCGGCCGGACTGGCAACTGGCGCTGCGCGGCTTGGGCTATAACGTCAGGGTTTATCTGCCCTTTGGTGGCGATTGGTGGCCCTACGCCATCCGCCGCGTGGGCGAAAATCCCGGCAATGCGTGGCTGCTGGCCCGTTCGTTGAAGGCTGACGGCGGGTACTTTGGTTAGCGGCGCTATTGCGTTTTTTTTTGACGATTCCATGGCGGTTTCCCAACACATCTGGCATTGCGGCGCGGGCTTGCCCGGAGACGTGCTGATCGCGGACTTGCGCGCCTATCGCTACGCGCCGCATTTCCACGACGCCTGGTCCATCGGTGCTGTCGAACACGGCCGCTGCGCGTTCACCGTGCATGGCGTGGCGCATTCGGCTGCCGCGGGCGATCTAGTGGTGATCGCGCCTGGTCAGGTGCACACGGGCGGCACGTCGGACGCGCCCTTGGCCTACCGCATGGCGTACATCGACGCCGCCTGGTTCGACGACCACGCGCGGGCCTGGTTTGGCGCCGCCGCGCGCTTGGCCGCGCCGGTCATCACGGCGCCCGCGCTGTGCGCACAATGGCTGGCCGCGCTGACGCCAGCCGCTATCCCCGATAGCGAACGCCGCGAACGCATTTCGGCTGCGTTGTTCGGGCTCTTGGCCGAGCATGGCAACCCCGCCAGCGCGGAGCATATTGGCGGGGCTGATGGTGCTGATGGGGCCGGCAGGACGGACGGGAAGAACGAGGCGGACGTCTGCGCCTTGCTGCGCGAGCGCATGGCCGCCGACCCGGCTTGCGCGCCGGACCTGGAAGCGCTGGCGCGCGCACAGGACCGCCATCGCACCACGCTGGTCAAGCAGTTTGCGCGCCGCTACGGTCTGCCGCCGCAGGCTTGGTTGCGCAACTGGCGGGTGGCACGGGCGCGGGTGTTGTTGCGCGCCGGCCTGCCCTTGGCGCAGGCGGCCCAGGCCGTGGGCTTTGCGGATCAGGCCCACCTGACCCGTGTGTTCAAGCAGGTTTACGGCAGCACGCCGGGCGCGCTGCTGCGCGCGGATTCCCAGACGTTGCGAGCGCGCGGCGTTTCGATCCGGTAATCCGAGTATTTCCGGCTGAAGAACGTGGCGCCCAGTTGCTCGGCCGCCCGCAAGGGCTCACGTGGGTCGGCCGCGATTTCTCCGCGCAGGTTGCCGGCGCCATGCACAAACCCCACGAAATCCGAGTGCGTGTAGCGCGCGTATTCCTGCACCTGGTGCACGATGCCCAGTGCCGCGCCGGGGTAGGTTTCTTCAGACGCCACGGCCAGGCCCAGCCGCTTGCCGGTCATGCGCGCCTTGACCCTTTCTGGTTCCGGCCCGCTGCCCGCGTAGTGCGTGAACGAGCGGTCAAAGAACGCCTTGGTCTGCGCCGACATGCCGTACCAATAGATAGGCGTGCAGATCAGGGCGCCGTCGGCCGGCAGGAAATGCTCAAGGAACAGCTCTGGATAGCGGTCTTCGGGCGCGGGCTGGTGCCGCAGGTCCGACAGGAAGCCGTTGAGGTAGTCGTCAAGAAAGAGCAGCGTGGTGGCAATCCCGGCGGCGTTCGCGCCGCGTTGCGCGGCCGCGCCCAGCGCCGCGCTATTACCGTCGCGGCGGGGGCTGCCCACCAGAATAAGCAAGCGTTGAGTAGGATGATTTGAGTTCATGGAGAGTCCTTCGGGTAGATTCAAAATCAATGCATTACTGTAGGTATCACTCCATCCAGCGACAAATGACGAATCCTTGATTAAGATGAATTCAATTCATCTGAAGGAATGTTCGAATCCATGTTTGCGACCCTGCCCGTCACCGCGCTGCGCACCTTCGAGGCGGCTGCTCGGCTGCGCAGTTTCAAGCTGGCCTCGGCGGAACTGGCCGTGACGCCCACGGCGGTGTCGCACCAGATCAAATTGCTGGAACGCCAAGTGGGCGTGGCGCTGTTTGACCGCGTGCCGCGTGGCGTGCGCTTGACCGACAGCGGCGCGCGCCTGTTCGCCAGCGTGCATGGCGCCTTGCTGGAAATTGCGCAAACGCTGGACGCCTTGCGTCCCGAACCGGCATCGGGCGCGCTGACGCTGTCCACCACGCATTCCTTCGCGGCGCTATGGCTGGTGCCGCGCCTGGGACGCTTTCACCAGGCCTATCCGCAATATCAGTTGAACCTGCAAACCGGCGCGGACGCGGTGGACCTGTTGCAAGACGCCAGCGTGGACGTGGCGGTGCGCTACAGCCGCCAACCGTATCCCGCCTTGCATACGGCGGCTACGTTGCCGGAATGGTTCGGCGTCTACGGTGCGCCGACGCAAATTGCCCAGTTGGAAAAGCGCACGCAACAACGCACGCAAAAGCGCACTGAGAATCGCTCGGAAAATCCGTCGAAAAAACGCACACCGCCGCCCGCGTCCCCACCCAGTCCGGCGTTGGTTACCGTGCGCTGGCGGGATTCCGATCTGTACGACCAAGGCTGGCGGGCGTGGTGCCAGGCGGCGGGTTTGCCGGCATGGCGGGAGCCGTCGGCGGTACATGCCTATGAAGAAGAACACTACGCGTTGCAGGCCGCCATCGCCGGACAAGGATTGGTGCTGGCCAGTTCCGTGATGGTGTCCGACAGCGTGCGCGCCGGCACACTGGCCTCCTACCGGCCTCAGGTACGGGTGCCGGGTGCGGCCTACCAGGCGTTGTGCGCGCCGGGGCGCGAACGCCATCCGCCGGTCAAGGCTTTCCTGGCGTGGCTGACGCAGGAATTCCAGGCATGACATCGGCAGTCTGGCGGCGGGCCGGGCGCGGCAACAAGGGCAGCGCCGCCAGCATCAGCGCACCCGCCAGCACCCAGGCGGCGGGCCATGAACTGGCCGCGACCACGTGCGGAATCGCAAGCGGCGTCAGGAACAAGCCCAGGTAGACACAGCTATTGGCCATGCCCAGCGCCGTGCCGGTGCGCGTGGCGCCCGCCAGCGTGGCCAGTTCGGTATACGCCACGCCGTGCCAGGCGGACGCGCATATGCCTGCCACCGCCAGCAGGCCCGCCATGGCAAACACCGCGCCCGCCGCCGTGGGCGCGCCGCTAACCGCCCACGCCACCGCGCCCAGCGCCGCAAACAGCAGAAAGCTGTATTGCGCGCAGCGGCGCAGATAGGCGCGCCGATTGCCGTGGCGATCGGTCCACCGGCCGCTGGCAATGCGCGCCACCATGGCACCCAGTTGCACCGTCACCATCACCGCGGTCAGTGTGCCGATGCCGGCATGGCCGACGTCGTGCAGGAACACCGTGGCGAAGGTCAGCACGGCGAATTGCGGACAGCACATCAGGCCAATGGCCGCGGCCGCGCGCCAGACGCGCGCGTCGCGCAGGGGCGAGAGGCCGACGCTTTGGTCCTTGGCCGGCAAGCGGTGGCCGGGTATGGCAGGTTGGCTACGCTTGGCCGGCTCGCGCAGCCAACAAGCGGCGAGCAGCGCCGCCACTGCGCACATCAGCGCCAGCACGCCGAACACCGCCGCAAAGCCCGCGTGCGCCGCCAGCCAGGGCAGCAGCAGCGCGCCCAACCCGCCGCCCAAGGGCACGGCGGTCTGGCGGATGCTCATGGCCAGGCCGCGCTCGCCTTCGTCAAACCAGGCCATCACCGCCCGGCCGCTGGCGCCGTTGACACTGCCCCCCAGCATGCCGACCAGCACCAGGCCCACCGCCAACAGCCACAGGCTGGGTACGGTGGCGCCATCCGGCGAGGCGAAGCCGCTCATCCAGGCCAGCGCCGCAGCGGTCGCGCCCAGGCCGGTCAACAGTACCGGGCGGTCGCCCCAGCGATCGGTCAGCAAGCCCCAGGGCAGTTCGAACAGGGCCACGCCCAAGCCCATCAAACCCAGCGCCAAGCCCAACTGATCGTTGTTCAGGCGGTAGCCGGCGCGCATGAACACCGCCGTGGTGGGCAAGCCCGCCGCCGCGGCGGAAAAGGCGGCGTTGGCGGCCACGCCCACTGCCAGCACTTTCCAGCGATGGGTGGGGCGGGGCGCTGGGTCGTGCGCTGAATGGGGCGCCGAGCGAGGCGCGGACTGGGGCAAAGGGGGCAAAGGGGGCACAGACGGCACTGACATGCAGAACTCCAAGATCAGGTAACCAGGACCCATCCAGTTTGCGCATCTGCTATCGTTTTGAAAATCAGGAAATATTGCGTCAATTGTTTTGAAAAACGGGACTATAAAATGCGGCCTGTCACCTTTGACCTGGATGTGCTGCGCAGCTTTGTCGCGGGCGTGGACCTGGGCAGCTTTGGCCGTGCGGCCGACCGCCTGGGCCGCTCGACATCGGCCATCAGCGCGCAGATGAAAAAGCTGGAGGAACAGGCCGGCGTGCCGCTGCTGCGCAAAGCCGGGCGCGGGCTGGCGCTGACCGAGGCCGGCGAGACCATGCTGGCCTATGGTCGCCGCCTGTTGGAATTGAACGACCAGGCCGCGCGCGCCGTGCAGGGCGGCGAGCTTTCCGGCCGGGTGCGGCTGGGCATGCAGGAAGATTTTGGCGAAATGGTATTGCCGCAGGTGCTGGGCCAATTCGCCAGGGCGCATCCCAACGTGCGGATCGAAGCGCGGGTCGCGCGCAATGCCGAATTGCTGGAACGGCTGGCGGTGGGGCAGTTGGACCTGGTCCTGGCCTGGGACCACGACGCGCGTGTGCCGCATGCGCAGCGCTTGCTGGATCTGCCCATGCGCTGGATCGGCCCCGCTCAGGAGGCGCGCGCGGGCACTGGCACTGATGATGGCAATCGCAATCGCGATGGCGATGTGCCCTTGGTGGCGTTCGAGGCGCCGTGCCTGTTTCGCACCTGCGCCACCGACGCTCTGGACCGCGCCGGCCTGCATTGGCTGCCCGCGTTCACCAGCCCCAGCCTGGCCGGGCTGTGGGCGGCGGTGTCCGCGGGCTTGGGGCTGGCCGTGCGCACGCCCTTGGGCCTGCCCGCCGGCGTGCGCGCGTTGGCGCCGGGCGAACAGGGCCTGCCGGCATTGCCGTCGATTGCGCTGTCGCTGTATCTTGCCCAGGCGCAACCCGATCCCGTGACCGCCGCCTTGGGCGATATCGTGCGGCAATGCATCCAGGACAGCGCCGCGGCCTGGGCGGCCCCATCCACTTCCTCCTTCCCATCTTCCCCCTCCGCCTCTCCCTCGTCCTCCCCATTCAACGCCCCGCGCGCCAAGGTCCAGCCATGAATCGCTTTCACGAAATGTCGGTGTTCCTGGCGGTGGCCGAGGCGCAGAGCTTTGCCGCCGCCGCGCGGCGCCTGGACATGTCCGCACCCACCGTGACGCGCAGCGTCGCCGCGCTGGAGCGGCGGCTGGGCGCCTTGCTGTTGGTGCGCACCACGCGCAGTCTGCGCCTGACCGAAGCCGGCCAGCGCTACGCCGCCGATTGCCGGCGCATTCTTGAAGAGGTTGAACAGGCCGACGACGCCGCTGCCGGCGTGATGGCCGTGCCGCGCGGCGCGCTGCATGTCACCGCGCCCGCCTTTTTTGGCGAACTGCACGTGATGCCGGTGGTGCTGGGATATCTGCGCGCCCACCGTGAAGTCTCGCTGCGCACGCTGTTGGTGGACCGCGTGGTCAACCTGCTGGACGAAGGCGTGGACGTTGCGGTGCGCATCGGCGCCTTGCCGGATTCCACCCTGACGGCGGTGCCCGTTGGGCATGTGCGCCGCGTGGTGTGCGCCGCGCCCGCGTTCTTGCAGGAACACGGTGCGCCCGAGCATCCCGATGCGCTGGCGCGTTTTTGCACCATCACCGCGGCAATGGAAGGGCGCAGCGCGCAGTGGCGCTTCATGCAGGACGGGGAGCCGCGGCGGATGAACGTGTCATCGCAATTGACCGTCACGTCGTTCCAGGCCGCCGTGCTGGCCGCGTGCGAAGGGTGGGGGCTGACGCAGGTGGTGTCGTACCAGGTGGCCCGCCACCTGAAAAGCGGCGCCTTGCAGGTGGTGCTGCGCGACTTCGAATTGCCGCCGATGCCGGTGCACGTGGTGTACCCCGAGGGCCGCCGCAGTTCGGCCAAGGTGCGCAGCTTTGTGGAATTCTGCGTGGAGGCCTTGCGCCGCGATCTGGAGGCGCTGCCGGTCTGAGCCGCCGCGCACGGGCGGCGCCGGGGTTTCCCCGTTTTCCTCGCTGTCCTTTCATTTTCGGCAATAGTGTCTTGTTGCGGCTGGCCGTTCACGCGGCGGGCGGGGAGGGCCAACATGGAGCCCTCGTTCACCCACTCTGGAAATCTCCATGTCCGCCGCCCCGTTGACCTTCTATAGCTTCCCCCTGTCTGGCCATGCCCACCGCGTCGCCTTGATGCTGTCGTTGCTGAACGTGCCGCATCAGCGTGTTGACGTCGACCTGCGCGGCGGGGAACAGAAGCGGCCGGCATTCCTGGCGCTGAATGCGTTCGGCCAGGTGCCGGTGATTGATGACAACGGCACGGTGGTGGCCGACTCGAATGCCATCCTGGTTTACCTGGCCACGCGCTACGGCGGCCAGGCCTGGTTGCCCAGCGATCCGGCCGGCGCGGCCGCCGTGCAACGCTGGCTATCGGTGGCGGCGGGGCCCTTGGCCTACGGCCCGGCGACGGCGCGCCTGATCACGGTGTTTGGCGCGACCCACGACGCGGACACCACCATGGCGCGCGCGCATGCCTTGTTGAAGGTCATGAACGGCGAGCTGAGCGACCGCGATTTCCTGACGGGATCCACGCCGACGATCGCGGATGTGGCTTGCTATGCCTATGTGTCGCATGCGCCGGAAGGCAACGTGTCTTTGGCGGATTATCCGCATGTGCGCGCGTGGTTGGACCGTATCGAAAACCTGCCCGGCTTCGTGCCCATGGCGCGTACGGCTGCGGGCCTGCAAGCGGCTTGAAACCGGCAACACCCCCACCGCAAGGACCAGATCATGACGAACGCTGACGCTACGCCGCACAATGCATCCCCCTGGCATGAAGGCGAACGCCTGCTGCAAACGCGCATCGGCGTGGCCGAGCGCATGGCGCAGATCGGCCCCAAAGTCATCCGCGACTACATGCCGGACCAGCACCGGGCGTTCTTCGCGCAGTTGCCCTTTGTGGTGATGGGCACGGTGGACCCGCAGGGCGACCCCTGGGCCGGCGTGCTGGAAGGCGAACCGGGCTTTGCCATATCGCCCGACCCGCACACGCTAAGCGTGGCCGCCGCGCCCGATGCCGACGACCCGCTGCGCGCGGGGCTGGGCCTGGGCCAGTCGGTGGGCCTGTTGGGGATTGAATTGCACACGCGCCGTCGCAACCGCATGAACGGTCACATTGCCGCGTGGGATGGTCAGCGCTTTGACGTGGCGGTCACGCAGTCGTTCGGCAATTGCCCGCAATACATCCAGGCCCGCGACTTCAGTTTTTCGCGTCCGCCGTCGTTGCGCGTGGCCACGGCGCAAGCCGAAACCAGCCAGTTGGACGACGCGGCGCGCGCGCTGATACGCGCGTCCGATACGTTTTTCGTGGCGTCGTATGTGGACGCTCCGGATGTGGGCAGCCGGGCGGTGGATGTCTCGCACCGGGGCGGCAAGCCCGGGTTCGTGCGGGTGGACGGCAATGTGCTGACCATTCCCGACTTTTCCGGGAATCGCTTTTTCAACACCCTGGGCAATTTGACGGCCAACCCGCGCGCCGGACTGGTGTTCATCGACTTTGAACAGGGCGACGTGTTGCAGGTGTCCGGCCGGGCGGAGGTGGTGTTGGACAGCCCTGAAATTCAGACCTTCGCGGGCGCGGAACGGCTGTGGCGCGTGCACGTGCGGCGCGTGGTGCGCCGCCCCGGCGCCTTGGCGCTGCGGTGGCGGTTCCACGACTACGCCCCGACCGCGCTGGCCACGGGGCAGTGGCCGGCTTAGGAGGTGGCGGGCGGCGAGGTCTTCTGCACGACTGTGTCGTCGGGTTCCAGCAGGCGGCCGTCTTGCGCGCGGATTTCCAGGCGCCGCACGGCCTGGCCGCGCTTGCGGTCGATCAGCGTGGAATGGGCTTCGCCGGGGCCGTAGTAGTGGTCTTCGCCCCATTGGCGCAAGCCGACGATCACGGGAAACAAGGCGCGGCCTTTGTCCGTCAGCACATATTCCTGGTAGGCGCTGCCGTCCGATGCGGGGGCCACGGCAAGAATGCCGTGGGCGACCAGCGTGCGCAGCCGGTCGCTAAGAATGTTCTTCGCCACGCCCAGGCTTTTCTGGAATTCGCCAAACCGCCGGATGCCGTCAAACGCATCCCGCACGATCAGCAGCGACCACCAGTCGCCGATGGCATCTAACGAGCGCGCCACCGGACAGGCGGCGCCTTCAAGGCTGGTGCGTTTGACCATGTCGGGTCCTCAAGCAAAGGGATGGGCGTAGGGACGGCGGGAACGACACACGATAGAACGGTTGCATTATAAAACCTAAAGACCTAGCATTCTGGTTTCGTAATAAAACTAGATAAATCCCATGCCAGATCGTTCCCATCCCCCTGCCATGCCCGCTGGCTCAGCGGATTCCGTACCCAACCCCATGCCGACCTCGCTGGTCATGCTGCTGGCCGTTGCCTGCGCCTTGAGCGTGGCCAACGTGTATTACGCGCAGCCCTTGCTGGACGCGATCGGCCGCGAGTTCGCGCTGGACCAGGCGGCGGTGGGCGTGGTGGTCACGGCCACCCAATTGGGCTGCGCGGTGGCGCTGCTATTGGTGGTGCCGCTGGGCGACCTGCTGGACCGGCGCCACTTGATGCTGGGCCAGTTGGGCCTCTTGATGCTGGCTCTGGTAGCGGTGGCGCTATCCGCCAACACGCCGTGGCTGCTGGCAGGCATGGTGGCGCTGGGCCTGCTGGGCACGGCGATGACGCAGGGCTTGCTGGCCTTGTCCGCCGCCCTGGCCGCGCCCGGCGAACGCGGCCGAGTGGTGGGTGCGGCGCAGGGCGGGGTGGTGATCGGCCTGCTGCTGGCGCGCACGGTGGCCGGCGTGGTGTCCGATGCCTGGGGATGGCGCGCCGTATACGGGGTGTCGGCGGTGGTGGCTGCCGTGCTGGCGCTGGTGCTCATGCATCGCTTGCCCCGACGCCGGCTGCCCACGGCAAACCTGTCTTATCTTGCCCTGCTGCGTTCCATGGCGACGCTGCTGGCCACGGAACCCGTGCTGCGTGTGCGCGGCATGATCGCCTTGCTGATGTTCGCGGCCATCAGCGCGTTCTGGACGGCGCTGGTGTTGCCGCTGAGCGCGCCGCCGCATTCCTTGTCGCACACGGCGGTGGGTGCGTTCGGCTTGGTCGGGGTGTTGGGCGTACTGATGGCGGCGCGTGCCGGCCTCTGGGCCGATCGCGGCTTGGGCCAGCGCACCACCGGCGCAGGCCTGCTGTTGCTGTGCCTGGCGTGGGCGCCCATTGCGTTGCTGGACCACAGCCTGTGGGCCCTGGCGCTGGGCGTGCTGGTGCTGGACGTGGCGCTGCAAGCCCTGCACGTGACCAATCAGACGATGATCTTCAGCATCAGCACGCAGGCGCATAGCCGGCTGGTCGGGGGCTACATGATGTTCTACGCCGTGGGCAGCGGCCTGGGGGCGATCGCGTCCACGGCGGTGTATGCCCGCGCGGGCTGGTTGGGCGTCTGCGCGCTGGGCGCGGCCATCAGCGTGACGGCGCTGTTGTTCTGGGTGGCGACGCTGCCCGCCAAGGCGGCGCCGCCACCTTCCGGTCAGGGCTGTACCGCGTAGTCCTTGGACCCCAGCACCACGGCCGCCAGGCCGGGCGCCTGCGTCAGCTTATGCAGGGCATAGGTCTGCACCGTGGCGATCTTGGCTTGATGGAATTCAGGGTCTACACCCTGGTGTTCCAGGCTGGCCAGCAGCGCGCGCGCCATCTGCCAACCCGCCAAGGTGGTGCCGGCCAGCAGCAGATAAGGCACGGCCGAGCCGAACACGGCGTTCGGCGCGCTAGCTGCATTGGCCAGCACGAAGTCCACCACGTTGGCCAGCGCCAGACGGGCCTGCCGCAGCGGTTTGAGCACCAGGCCAGCGGCGGGTTCGCTGCGCGATTCCAGTTCCGTTTCGGTCTGGCGGATGGCTTCCAGCAGGCCTTGCGCCACCGCGCCGCCGTCGCGCAGGGTCTTGCGGCCGACCAGGTCATTGGCCTGGATGGCGGTGGTGCCTTCGTAGATGGTCAGGATGCGGGCATCGCGGTAGTACTGCGCCGCGCCGGTTTCTTCAATGAAGCCCATGCCGCCATGCACCTGCACGCCCAGGCTGGCGACGTCGATGGACATTTCGGTGCACCAGCCCTTGACGATGGGCACCAGGAATTCCTGGATGGCCAGATGGCGTTTGCGCTCGTCGGCGTCGGGGCTGGCATGGGCCAGGTCGGCGTGTCCGGCGGTCACGTAAGCCAGCGCGCGGCCGGCCTCGGTCAAGGCGCGCATGGTGCCCAGCATGCGGCGCACGTCGGGGTGATGAATGATGGTCACGGCCTCGCGCGCGGACCCGTCCACCGGACGGCTTTGCACGCGGTCGGCGGCATAGGCCAGCGCGTGCTGGTAGGCGCGGTCGGCAATGGCGATGCCCTGCACGCCCACCGCGTAGCGCGCGGCGTTCATCATGATGAACATGGCGTCCAGCCCACGGTTTTCCTGGCCGACCAGATAGCCCAGCGCGCCGCCCGCGTCGCCGAATTGCAGCGTGGCGGTAGGGCTGGCCTTGATGCCCAGCTTGTGCTCGATGGACACGCAGGTGACGTCGTTGCGCGCGCCCAGCGAGCCGTCTTCGTTGACCAGGAACTTGGGCACCAGGAACAGGGAAATGCCCTTCACGCCCTCGGGCGCGTCCGGCAAGCGCGCCAGCACCAGGTGCAGGATGTTCTCGGTCAGGTCGTGGTCGCCATAGGTGATGAAGATCTTGGTGCCGGACAGGCGGTACGTGCCGTCGCTCACCGGTTGTGCGCGCGTACGGATCATGGCCAGATCGGACCCGGCTTGCGGCTCGGTCAGGTTCATGGTGCCGGTCCACTGGCCGGAAATCATCGGCCCGATGAAGCGCGTTTTCAGCTCAGGCGAACCGGCCGTCAGCAGCGCCTCGATGGCGCCGTTGGTCAGCAAGGGGCACAGCGCGAAAGACAGGTTGGCGGCATTCAGCATTTCAGAGCAGGGCGAGCCGATCAGGCCGGGCAGGCCCTGGCCACCGTATTCCTGCGGATGCGACATGCCTTGCCAGCCGGCTTCGGTGTATTGCCGAAAAGCCTGCTTGAAGCCGGGCGAGGTGGTGACAGCCCCGTCGCGCCACGCGCTGGGTTCGCGGTCGGCCGGGTGGTTCAGGGGGGCCAGCACCTCGGCGGCGAAGTGGGCGGATTCTTCCAGCACGGCTTGGGCGGTGTCAGGCGTGGCCTCCTCGAAACCGGGCAGGGCGGCAACTTGCGGCAGGCCGGCCAGATGGTTCAACACAAACAGCATGTCTTTCACGGGGGCTTGGTACGTCATGGCCGAAAAACTCCTGGATGAAGGTGGCTGGGGCGCCGGCGTTCAGGCGGCTTTGTTGGGGTTGTCTTGGGCAGGGGCGGCGTCGGCTGAAGCGTCGACCGCACTATCGGCCGACGGGCCGGCCAGATCGATAGCCTGGGTCGCGCCGATGGCGGCGCGCAGTTCAAACTTCTGGATCTTGCCGGTAGAGGTTTTGGGCAGTTCGCCGAAGCGAACCGCGCGCGGCACCTTGAAGCCCGCCAGCAGCAGCTTGCAATGCGCAATGATCTCTTCGGCGGTGGCGGTGCTGCCGGCCTTTAGTTCGACAAAGGCGCAAGGCGTTTCGCCCCACTTCGGGTCGGGCATGGCCACCACGGCCACGGCCGCCACGGCGGGGTGGCGATAGAGCGCGTCTTCGACTTCGATGCTGGAAATGTTTTCGCCGCCCGAGATGATGATGTCCTTGCTGCGGTCCTTGATGCGCACATACCCGTCCGGCGTCATCACGCCCAGGTCTCCGGTGTGGAACCAGCCGCCCGCGAAGGCCTCGTCGGTGGCGCGTTCGTTTTTCAGATAGCCCTTCATGCAGATGTTGCCGCGGAACATGATCTCGCCCACGGTCTGCTCATCGGCGGGCACTTCCTGCATGGTGTCGGGGTTGCGCACGGACACGCCCGCCTGCAAGTGGTAGCGCACGCCCTGGCGCGCGGTCAGCATGGCGCGGCGTTCGTCGTCCAGCGCGTCCCAGGCGTCCTGGCGGGCGCAGACGGCGGCCGGCCCGTAGACCTCGGTCAGGCCATACACGTGTGTCAGTTCAAAGCCGATCTCGCGCATCTTGGCGATGACGGCCGGTGCTGGCGCGGCGCCCGCCACCATGGTGCGCACGGTGTGCGTGATGCCGGCGCGCAGTTCGACCGGCGCATTGGCCAGCGCGCTTTGCACGATGGGCGCGCCGCAGTAGTGGGTGACGCCTTCGGCGCGGATCAGGTCGAATACCGTCTTGGGGTCGAACTTGCGCAGACAGACGTTCACGCCCGCGCGCGCGGCGACGGTCCAGGGAAAGCACCAGCCGTTGCAATGGAACATGGGCAGCGTCCACAGATAGACCGCGTGCTTGGGCATGTCCCATTCAAGAATGTTGCTGACGGCGTTCATATAGGCGCCGCGATAGTGATAGACCACGCCTTTCGGGTCGCCGGTGGTGCCCGACGTGTAGTTCAGCGCAATGGCGTCCCATTCATCGGCGGGCGGCTTCCAGTCGTAGCGGGCGGGGGCGTCGGCCAGAAAGGCTTCGTAGTCGATGGCGCCGGGCAGAGTGGCGGGCGCGCCGTCCAGGTCGTGGACCGAGATGACGGTCAGGTGGGGGAATTCGGCCCGGGCGCGTTGGGCGATGTCGGCGTATTCGGTGTCGATGATCAGCGCGCGGGCTTCGCCGTGGCCCAGCATGAACAGCACGCTGGGCGCATCCAGCCGGGTGTTCAGCGTGTTGAGCACGGCGCCCAGCATCGGCACGCCGAAGTGGGCTTCGACCATGGCGGGAATGTTGGGCAGCATGACGGCGACGGTGTCGCCCCGTTTGATGCCGGCCCGTTCCAGCGCATTGGCCAACCGCTGCGCGCGTTCGTAGGTCTGGCCCCAGGTGCGCCGCACCTGGCCGTGCACCACGGCCAGCCGGTGTCCATAGACTTCCGCCGCGCGCGCGATGAAGTCCACGGGCGTCATGGGGGTGTAGTTGGCGTCGCGGCGCCCCAAACCATGGTCGAACATGCTGCTCATGCCTAGTCTCCGAATGGGGCTCGTCGTGCGGCCCCTGTCTTGTTCGAGGTGTGCTGATGGCGGGAAGCTTGATTCCCGTCGCTTGCGTGAGCTTAGGGGCGGCCGGAAAATACTGTCTGTCGCCTGCATGACAGACCGCCGGCCACCCCCGCAAACTTCCAGTTTTACACGGTTCCGCCCATGTCCGACGTTTCAAACATTGTTTCCGATGCCGAGCTGGCCAGCCTGTTCCGGGCTTGCTCCTGGTTTGGCGCGCTGGAAGCCCGGCACCAGGATCTGGTGCTGGCGACGTCGCGGGCGGAACACGTGGCGAACGGGGCCTGGATTGCGCGGCGCAACGCACCCTCGGACGACTGGCTGGGCGTGCATACGGGGCTGCTGAAGCTGGCCATCTATAACGAATCGGGGCGCAGTTGCACGTTTTCCGGCGTGCCGCGCGGGGGCTGGTTTGGCGAAGGCAGCGTCATCAAGCGCGAACTGCGCAAATACGATGTGGTGGCGATTCAGCCGTCGCTGGTGATGCGGGTGCCGGCCGCGACCTTTCACGCGCTGCTTGCCGCCAGCCTGCCGTTTTCGCATTTCGTCATTGGCCAGTTGAATGACCGCATGGGCGAATTCATTGCGTCCATCCAGAACCATCGTCTGCTGGACGCCGATGCGCGCGTGGCGCAGTCCCTGGCGCAGTTGTTCAACCCGCGCTTGTATCCATCCACCGACCTGACGCTGGCCATCTCGCAGGAAGAGCTGGGCTTTCTGACGGGCCTGTCGCGCCAGCGCGTGAACCAGGCCTTGCAGACCCTGGCGGACGCCGAAATCCTGGCGCTGGCGTACCACCAGATCAAGGTGCTGGACCTGGACCGCCTGCGGCAGTTCGGGCTGGACCAGATCTAGACGCGCTCAGCGCGGCGCCAGGGCACGGGTCAACGCCGCGCGAGCCAGGATGCGGGTGGAATCCAGCGTGGGCAGGGCGCAATTGCCGTCGTTCAGCACCAGCGGCAATTCGGTGCAGCCCAGCACCACGGCGTCGCAGCCGGCATCGCGCAGGCGCTCAACAATGCCTTGCAGCCGCGCCACGGATTCGGGCTTGAATTCGCCATAGACCAGTTCGTCCATGATGATGCGGCCCAGCGTGATGCGGTCTGCGTCGGCGGGGCGCAGATAATCCAGCCCCTGCGCGCCTAGCTTGTCCGGGTAGACGCTGCTGTCGACCAGCCAGCGCGTGCCCAGGATGCCGATGCGCCGGTAGCCGCGCGCACGCGCCTCGGCCGCGACTTCTTCGGCGATATGCAGCCAGGGCAGCGGGGAATCCGGCAGCACGTGGCCCAGCGCCTGGTGGATGGTGTTGTCGGGGCAGATCAAAAAGTCGGCGCCCGCGCGCGCCAGCTTGCCGGCCGACGACAGCATCAACGCGCCCACGCCGGGCAGGTCCTTGTTGTCGAGGCAAACCACGTAGTCCGCCAGCGAATGCGTGTGCAGCGAGATTTCGGGGTGCGCGTGCGGCCCCATGCGCTGCGCGCCTTCCGCGCATAGCGTGCGATAGCACAGCGCAGCGCCCTCGGCGGAGCAGGCGACGATACCGATGTGCAGGGGGGGGCTATTCATGGTGCGGGTTCCTGGTTCATGGCCCGCACGTGGCGGGCGATGTCGACAAAGCTCTTGGCCATGGCGGCTTGTTGCGCGGCCGGCAATCGGGACAGGAACAGCTCGTCGATGGCGGGGCCGTACACCTTCCACATCTCGCGCCGCAGGGCACGGCCCTTGGGCGTCAGGCGGGCATAGGTCGCGCGCCGATCCTCGTCGGAACGAAAGCGTTCGACCAGGCCAGCCGCTTCGATGCGGTCCATCAGGCGCGTGAGGTTGTAGCGCGCGATCACCATGCGCTCGGCCATTTCAAACATGCGCGCCGTGCCCTCCGGCGCGCGCTCCAACGCCCACAGCGCGTCGTACCACGCCAGCGGCGGCAGGTCGGCGGCCGACAGCCGCTTTTCTATTTCTTCCACCACCAGCGCGTGCGCGGTCAGGAAGAGGCTCCATGCGTCGGGCTTGCCCGTGGCCATTCGGTCGTTCCTTTTGATATCGGGAATGCAGCCGCGATTGTAAGAGCGGCTTGGCGGGATGCGTGATCGGAGCGGCACACACTAAGCAAAGATAGTTGCACTTGCAATTGTTATGGCGCCGCCATACGATTGCAATTGCACATGATGCAATTGCAACTCACGATGTGAAACGCAGGTGCCGACGTCTTGCGGCTTGGCGCTGCCCCACCACCAAAGGAACCCATCCATGGACACCCCGATCGATTCAACCGACGCCGACCCGCAAGAAACCCAGGAATGGCTGGAAGCCATGCAGGCCGTGTTGGCCCACGAAGGCCGGCCGCGCACGCATTACCTGCTGGACCAGTTGATCCAGCAGGATCGCGCGGACAATGGGCGCTATGCGGCGCCGGGCGTCACCCCCTACGTGAACACGATCAGCGCCGCGTGCCAGCCCGCCTTTCCGGGCGATATCGGCATCGAGCAG
Organism: Achromobacter spanius; assembly: GCF_029637605.1. Taxonomy (NCBI): domain Bacteria; kingdom Pseudomonadati; phylum Pseudomonadota; class Betaproteobacteria; order Burkholderiales; family Alcaligenaceae; genus Achromobacter; species Achromobacter spanius. The sequence goes on from NZ_CP121261.1 coordinate 299,325, forward strand.
CGGCTGGACGCCTACCTGCGCTGGAATGCCATGGCCATGGTGTTGCGAGCCGGCAAGACTTCGGGCGTGGGCGGCCACATCGCCACCTATGCGTCGGCCACGACGCTGTACGAAACGGGCTACCGCCATTTCTTTCGCGCCGCCACGCCCGACTTCCTGGGAGACTTGCTCTATATCCAGGGGCATTCCGCGCCAGGCATCTACGCGCGCGCCTATCTGGAAGGCCGAATTTCCGAAGCGCAGTTGGACGGCTTTCGCCGCGAAATCGGCGGGGGCGGGCTGGCATCCTATCCGCACCCGCGCACCATGCCGGCCTTCTGGCAATTTCCGACGGTGTCGATGGGCCTGGGGCCGCTGATGGCGGCCTACCAGGCGCGCTACATGCGTTATCTGGAAGACCGCGGCTTGATCCCGGCGCAGGGCCGCAAGGTGTGGGGCTTTCTGGGCGACGGCGAACAGGACCAACCCGAAACGCTGGCCGCCGTGGCGATGGCCGGCCGTGAAAAGCTGGACAACCTGATCTTCGTGGTCAATTGCAACCTGCAACGGCTGGACGGACCGGTGCGAGGCAACGCCAAGATCATCCAGGAACTGGAAAGCGTCTATCGCGGCGCGGGCTGGAATGTGATCAAGGTGGTCTGGGGCGCCGGCTGGGACGCGCTGCTGGCGCAGGACCACGACGGCCGCCTGCGCCGGCGCATGATGCAATGCGTGGACGGTGAATACCAGGTGTTCAAGTCGCGAGGCGGCGCCTACGTGCGCGAGCATTTCTTTGGGGTGGACGAGGTGTTGCTGGAACGCGTGGCCCATCTGTCGGACGAGGAGATCGGCGCGCTGAACCGTGGCGGCCACGACCCCGCCAAAGTGCATGCCGCCTATGCGGCGGCCGTGGCGCATCGGGGCCAGCCCACCGTCATCCTGGCCAAGACCGTCAAGGGCTACGGCATGGGCGCCGCGGGCGAGGCCGCCAACACCAACCACCAACAAAAGAAGATGGCGGACCCGGCCGTACGCGCGTTTCGCGACCGGTTCGCCATTGCCGTGCCAGACGATCAGCTTGAGCAAATTCCCTATATCAAGCCCACGCCCGGTAGCGCCGAACACAACTACTTCCAGGCGGCCATCGCGCGTGCTGGGGGCCATTTGCCGAACCGTTCGGCGGGACCGGGACCCTTGGCCACGCCGCCGCTTGCCGCGTTCGCCGCGCATCTGAAGGGCAGCGATGGCCGTGAATTTTCAAGCACGATGGCGTTTGTGCGCGTGTTGGCGCAGTTGCTTAAAGACCCGGAGATCGGCCTGCGCGTCATCCCCATCGTGCCCGACGAGTCGCGCACCTTCGGCATGGACGGCATGTTCCGCCAGGTGGGCATCTATTCGCACGTCGGCCAGCTTTATACGCCGCAGGACGCGGACCAGCTCAGCGTCTACCGCGAGGATCGCAAGGGCCAGATCCTGCAGGAAGGCATCAACGAATCCGGCGCGATGTCGTCGTGGATCGCGGCGGGCACGGCGCACAGCACGCATGGGCTGGCCACGATTCCCTTCTACATCTTCTATTCCATGTTCGGCTTTCAGCGCGTGGGCGACCTGGCCTGGGCCGCGGGCGACATCCGCGCGCGCGGCTTTCTGCTGGGCGCCACCTCGGGGCGGACCACGCTGGAAGGCGAGGGCCTGCAGCACGACGACGGCCATAGCCACGTGCTGGCGTCGGTCATTCCGTCCTGCCGCGCCTATGACCCCGCCTACGCCTATGAAATCGCGGTGATCGTGCAGGACGGGCTGCGCCGGATGTACCAGGACGGCGAAGACGTTTTCTATTACCTGACGCTGGTCAACGAGAAGACCGCGCATCCGCCCATGCCCGACGACGCACAGGCCGGCATCCTGCAAGGCATGTATCGCCTGCGCCAGGGCGAGCCGGGCGAATTGCGCGTGCAACTGCTGGGTAGCGGCGCGATTCTTGCCGAGACGCTGGCCGCCGCCGATCTCTTGCGGCAGGACTTCGGCGTGTCGGCGGATGTCTGGAGCGTGACAAGCTATTCCGAACTGATGCGTGATGGCCAGGAGGTCGAACGTTGGAACCGCTTGCATCCGCAGGCCCAGGCGCGGCGCGGCCATGCCGAAACTGCCTTGGCCGCCAGTGTGGGTCCGGTGGTGGCCGCGACCGACTATATGAAGACGGTGCCCGAGCAGATCCGTCCCTTCGTGGCGGGGCGGCGCTACGTCACGCTGGGCACCGACGGGTTCGGCCGTTCGGATACGCGGCATGCGCTGCGTTCGTTCTTCGGCGTGGACCGCCATCACATCGCGCTGGCGGCGCTAAAGGCCCTGGCGGATGAGGGGCGGATAGACCCGGCCCAGGCCGCCCTGGCCATCGCCCGATACGGCATCGACGCCGAGGCCGTATCGGCCGCCTTGCCATAGGGAAAGGGTCGAATCGCTGCCGGCATGGGCGTGCTCGCACCGCGTCCCTGCCGCCCGCGGGCGGCAGGGCGCGCGCCGGTGGTGTTAAATACGGTTTTCCCGGACCGTTAACGCGGGCGCTCGGGCTATAGCGAAGGAAACAATATGGCATTCGATTTTGATCTGTTTGTGATCGGCGCGGGCTCGGGCGGCGTGCGCGCGGCCCGTTTCGCGGCGGGCTTCGGCGCGCGCGTGGCCGTGGCCGAAAGCCGCTACCTGGGCGGCACCTGCGTCAACGTGGGCTGTGTGCCCAAGAAGCTGCTGGTCTACGGCGCCCAATACAGCGAAGAGTTTGAGCAGGCCCACGGCTTTGGCTGGACTGCGGGCAAACCGTCCTTCGACTGGCCCACGCTCATCGCCAACAAGAACCGCGAAATCGAGCGCCTTAACGGCATTTACCGCAACTTGCTGGTCAATAGCGGCGTGACGCTGCTGGAAGGCCACGCCCGCATCGTCGACCCGCACACCGTCGAGATCAACGGCCAACGCCATACCGCCGCCAACATCCTGGTGGCCACGGGCGGCTGGCCCAGCGTGCCGGACATTCCCGGCAAGGAACACGCCATCACCTCCAACGAGGCCTTCTTCCTGCCGGCGCTGCCGCGCCGTGTGCTGGTGGTGGGCGGCGGCTACATCGCCGTGGAATTCGCCTCTATTTTCAATGGCATGGGCGCGCAGACCGTCCAGGCCTATCGCGGCCCCTTGTTCCTGCGCGGCTTTGACCAGGGCGTGCGCGAGCATCTGCGTGACGAGCTCACGAAAAAGGGCGTCGACCTGCGCTTTTTCACGGACCTTGCCCGTATCGACAAGCAGCCCGACGGTTCGCTTTCGGCCACGCTGAAGGACGGCTCCGTTATCGAGACGGACTGCGTCTTCTACGCCACCGGGCGCCGGCCGATGCTGGACAACCTGGGCCTGGAGAATACCGGCGTCAAGCTGCGTGAAGACGGCTTTATCGATGTGGACGACGAATACCGCACGGCCGAGCCTTCCATCCTGGCCATCGGCGACGTGATCGGCCGCGTGCCGTTGACGCCGGTGGCGCTGGCCGAAGGCATGGCCGTGGCGCGCCGCCTGTTCCGTCCGGAGGAATACCGCAAGCTTGACTACAAGCTGATTCCGACCGCCGTGTTCAGCCTGCCGAACATCGGCACGGTGGGCATGACGACCGAAGAAGCGCGCGAGGCCGGCTACGAGGTCAAGCTCTTCGAAAGCCGTTTCCGCCCGATGAAGCTGACGCTGACGGAATCGCAGGAAAAGACGCTGATGAAGTTGATCGTGGACGCCAAGACGGACCGCGTGCTGGGCGTGCACATGGTCGGCCCGGATGCAGGCGAAATCATCCAGGGCATTGCCGTCGCGCTGAAGGCGGGCGCCACCAAGCAAGTGTTTGACGACACCATCGGCATCCACCCCACGGCCGCCGAAGAGTTCGTGACGCTGCGTACACCGGTCGCGCAATAAGGCTAGAGCCGTTCGAGCATTGCGCGCGCTGCCGCCGGCGCGCGTTCCTTCGCCCCGTTGATGAAAAAGGCATAGACGTCCTGCGGGCGGGCCGCCCCAGCAGGCGGCTGGCCGATGCGCGGCAGGTCGGCCGGATCGGCCCCGCGCGACCAGGTGCGCAGGCGTTCGGCCCAGGTGTCCAGCACCTTAGGCGCATAACCGGCTTTGAACGCGGTGCTGGCGCGCATCAGGCGTGCGTAGACAAAGTTGGCGGTGCGGTCGGCGATGGACGGGAAATCCTCGCTGTCGGTGTAGACCGTGGCGGCGCGGTGGCGGCGGGCCAAATCCAGGTATTCCTCGCAGGCAAAGCTGGGGTGGCGCACGTCCAGCACGTGGCGCAGCGGCAGGCCATCGACTTCGTCGGGCAGCAGCGCCAGGAACGCGCCGAAATCCTCGGCGTTAAAAGTCTTGGTGGGCGCAAACTGCCACACCACCGGACCCAGCTTGGGGCCCAGTTCGGCGATGCCGCTATTCACGAACCGCAAGATCGAGTCTTTGGCGCCCGCCAGTTCGCGCCGGTTGGTGGCGTAGCGCGAGGCTTTCAGCGAAAAGACAAAGCCGTCCGGCGTCTCGTTACGCCACTTGGCGAAGGTGGCCGGCTTTTGCGTGCTGTAGTAAGTGCCGTTGATTTCGATGGCGGTAAGCCGCTGGCTGGCATATTCGAGTTCGCGCGCGTGGGGCAGGCCTTCGGGAAAGAAAGTGCCGCGCCAGGGCGCGTAGGTCCAGCCGCCGATGCCGACTCGGATGGTGGGGCTTGCCCCCTGAGACTGATGACGATTCGGCATGTTGTGGTGCTCCATGCAGTCGAACGATCGGTTCACTGTATCGCTACGCAGGCGCGCTCGTAAAGGCGCGAGTGCCGATCAAGAGGCCCTATCCACGCGGGTGTGGCATCGGCGATACGAGATGAAAGCGGGTTTGGGAAGTTCAAAAAAATCCCTGTTCCGATACAGTTTTGAGATAACGTGTGCGAATCACTTTTCGACGACATCCGGCGACCGCCGGCTCAACATGCCCGACCTGACTCATCTTCTTGCCTTCGCCCTGGTGTCCTTGGGCATGGTGCTGACGCCCGGCCCCAACATGATCTACCTGGTGTCGCGCTCGATCTCCCAAGGCGCGCGCGCCGGCCTGATTTCGCTGGGCGGCGTGGCGGTCGGGTTCATCTTCTATGTGTGTTGCGCGGCGTTCGGCATCACGGTCTTGCTACTGACGGTGCCCATGGCCTATGACGCGCTGCGCATCGGCGGCGCCCTGTATCTGCTGTACATGGCGTGGCAGGCCATCCGGCCGGGCGGCCGTTCGCCGTTCCAGGTGCGTGAGCTGCCCAAGAGCAGCGCGCGCACGCTGTTCACCATGGGGCTGGTGACGAACCTGCTCAACCCCAAGATCGCGGTGATGTATGTGTCGCTGCTGCCGCAGTTCATCCAGCCCGATCACGGCAGCGTGTTCACGCAGTCGCTGGCCTTGGGCATGACGCAAGTGGTGATCAGCCTGTCGGTCAACGCCGTCATCGCCATCACCGCGGGCTCCATCGCCGTCTTTCTGGCGGGGCGCCCCTTGTGGATGGTGATTCAGCGCTGGCTGATGGGAACCGTGCTGGCCGGCCTGGCCGTGCGCATGCTGATGGACACGCGCCGCTGATGCCGCAGGACGACGGATTCTTCGGGTCGCTGGGCGTGATGCTCGGCGAAGCGCTGCGCGCGGTGGTGGCGGGCATCAAGTGGCTGCTGGGTGGTTTGGGCGGCGCTTTGGGCGACTTCTACGGCGGGCTGTCCAAGGCCATGGGCATGAGCCCATCGATATTCAATTTTGTCTTGCTGGTGCTGGGGCTGATGTTCCTGTGGGCAGCCGTCAAGGCCTTGCTGCGCCGCTCCATCCTGGGCTTTTTGTTCTGGCTGGTGCTGGCCATGCTGGTACTGGGCGGCCTGGTGAATTAGCGCCGCGCCTGGCGCGCGAAGTCCCCCAGACGTTTGATCATGGTGGGGAAGTGGTCGGCACTGGTATTGCCGTAACCGATCACCAGGCCGTTGTCTTCGGGGCGCGGCGCCATGGCAAACGACGATAGCGCGCTGGGGTTCATGCCCACTTGCCGCGCCTGCGCCACGATGGCCTGATCCGGCATGTCGGGCGGCAGGCGCACCGTCAGATGCAGCCCGCTATGCCCGCCCAGCACCTCGTGATCCACGCGAAAATGGGTGGCCAACGCCTCGCGCAAGGCGGCTTGCCGGTCGCGGTACAGGCGCCGCATGCGACCCAGGTGTCGCGAAAACTGGCCGTTGTCGATGAAGGCGGCCAGGGTCAGTTGTTCCAGCCGATGGCCGCCGCGCAGCATCTCGACAACCGAGGGCAGCGCCGTTTGGGCCAGCGCCTCGGGCAGCACCAGAAAGCCCAGGCGCAAGGCGGGGAACAGCGTCTTGCTGAAGGTGCCCACGTACAGCACGGGCGCATCGGACACCAGCCCCTGCATGGCCGCGATGGGCTCACCCTGATGGCGGAATTCACTGTCGTAATCGTCTTCGATGATCCATGCGCCCGCGCGCCGGGCGCGTTCCAGCAAGTCCAGCCGGCGCGCGACAGACAGCACGGCGCCCGTGGGGTATTGGTGCGTGGGCGTGGTCTGGATCAGGCGCGGTGGCTGAGTGCGCCAGGCATCTTCGGGGATGACGATGCCGTCGGCGTCCACGCGCATGGCCACCACGTTCAGGTCGCCACCATGAAAGGCCGACTTGGCGCCGCGATAGCCCGGATCTTCCAGCCAGGCCGTGTCGCCCGGGTTGGTCAGCAATTGCACGCACAAGGCCAAGGCGCCTTGGGCGCCCTCGGTGATGATGATGCGCGAGGCGTCGCAGTGCACGCCTCGCGACACGCGCAGGTATTGGGCGATGGCTTCGCGCAGCGCCGGCTCGCCTATCGGGTGGCCGTAGCCCAGCGTGGTGGCGGGTGCTGCGTGCAGGGCGCGGTCTTGCGCGCGGCGCCAGGCGTTCAAGGGAAATTGGGTCAGGGCCGGCGTGCCGGGCGTCATCGGCAACGAGCTGTCGCTGGGCGCGCGCGTGGCTACGATGCGCGACAGGCGCGTGGCGGTGGCGGGGGGCAAGGCGCGCTGGGCGGTGCGGTTTGCTGATGGTTGGGGGGCCGTGGACAAGGGTGCCGACTGGGGCGCCGACAGGGGAGCAGACAGGGGAGCAACGCGCGTGCCCTGGCGGTCGGCGATGACATAGCCTTCGGCCGTTAACTGCTCGTAGGCGATCAGCACCGTGTTGCGCGAAATGGCCAGGTCTTCGGACAGCGCGCGCGACGATGGCAGCTTGCCGCCGGCCGGCAACTGGCCGGCCAGGATAGCTTGCTTCAAGCGCTGAATAAGCTGGCGCTGGCGGGGCAGCGCGCCGGGGCCACGCGCAAGCGGGCTGGACAGCAGGGCGCTGTCGGCGGGAAGGTTCGGGCTTGGCGTTTGGGTTGGCATTTGGATTGGCGCCGGGGTTGACGCTTGCTATGTTGCTTGGGCTGGTACGTGCAATGGCGCCGGGGTTCGCACTTGCGATGGTGCCAGGGCTGGCATATTCATGGCCCCATTAAATTCCAGGAACGTGGTGCTTTTTATGATGCCACGATTCCGATATCGTGAGGCCATGCGTGTTGCGTCCGCCACGGCCGGCGGCGCGCGCTTACCCCTTGATGAGGCCCCGCCGCATGCCACCCCGCGTCAATGCATTCCAACAACCCATCGGCCCCGACGTACCCGGCTGGACGCCGCGTCCGCGACCCCCGCTGACACCCGCTACCGGCCGCTACTGTCGGCTGGAACCGCTATCGGTCGAGCGTCACGCGGCGGACCTGTACCGGGCCTTCAGCCAGGCGCCGGACGATAGCGACTGGACCTACATGGGCGTTGGCCCGTTCGCTGATGAAGCCGCGTACCGCGCCTTTGCCGAAGCCGCCCAGGCGGGCAACGACCCGCTGCACCACGCCATCATCGACCTGGAAACCGGCCGGGCCATCGGCACGCTGGCCTTGATGCGCATCGACCCGGCCAATGGCGTCATCGAGGTCGGCTTCGTGTCGTTCTCGCGCCAGCTCAAGCGCACCCGCATCGCCACCGAGGCGCAGTTCCTGCTGATGCGCCGCGCGTTCGACGAGCTGGGTTACCGCCGCTACGAATGGAAATGCGACAGCCTGAACGCCCCGTCGCGCCAGGCCGCCGCGCGGCTGGGGTTCCAGTTTGAGGGCATCTTCCGCCAAGCCACGATCTACAAGGGCCGCAGCCGCGACACCGCGTGGTTCTCGATCATCGATGGCGAATGGCCGGCTCTGCGCGCCGCGTACGAGCGCTGGCTGGATCCCGCGAATTTCGATGAGCAAGGCAGGCAACGCCAGGGGCTGTCCGAACTGACCGCCATGGAAAAAGCCGCGTGCGCCTGATCCCGGTGGCGTTGGCCCTGTTCTGGGGCTTGAACTGGCCGGCGGTGAAGATCATCTTGGCGATCTTCCCGCCGTTTACGCTGCGCGTGCTGGGGCTGGGCAGCGGCGCCATCCTGTTGCTGCTGCTGGCGCGCGCCAAGCGGCTGGCGCTGCTGCCGCCTCGCGATGCGTGGTCCGGCATCGTCGTGGGCGGGGTGCTGGCCGTGGCCGTCTTCAACCTGGCGGTGGCCTGGGCGCAGCTCAGCACCAGTACGTCCCGCGCGGCGGTGCTGACCTTCACCATGCCCATGATGTCGGCGGTGCTGGCGTGGCTGGTCCTCGGCGAACGCCTGGACCGGCGGCGCGGGCTGGCGTTGATGCTGGGCGCGATAGGCGTGGCCGTCCTGGCCTGGCCGGTGCTGCACGCGGTGTTCGCGGAACACGATCTGGCGGCAACCAAGGGCTTGATCTTTCCGCTGGTGGCGGCGTTCGGGTGGGCGGCCGGCACCGTCTATCTGAAGCGCAGGCCCGTGAACGGCCATCGCATCGTCATCACGGCATGGCAACTGGCCGTAGGCGCCGCCTGCGCCCTGACCGGCGTGTTGATCGCGGGCGAATCATTTCCCACCCAAGGATGGAACGGCCGCATCGTCGCGGCGCTGTCGTTTCACATCATCCTGGGCACGGCGGTAGCGTATTGGTTGTGGTTCGTGCTGAGCGAGCGCGTCAGCGCCACGGTTGCCGCGCTGACGACGCTGATGGTGCCCGTGGTCGGCGTGCTGGGCGCAATGGCCCTGGTCGGCGACAGACCCGGCACGGCCGACTGGTGGGGGTTCGCATTCGTGCTGGCGGGCGCGGCGCTGATCGTGTTGAACCTGGGGCGCGGGCGTGGCTGAGCGAGATGGGTTACGTGCGCTGGACAGCAGTTCCCAGATGCATGGCATCTCGCACTCCACCCATCCTACGAACGTGCACCCGTAGGATGGCCCGTAGGATGGGTGAAGCGCGGCAAGACCGGCACAAGAACCCCCCCAAAAAATCGCGCGCAACCCATCACCAACCGTCGCCCGTAGGATGGGTGAAGCGCGGCAAGATCAGCACAAGAACACCCCCCAAAATCGCGCGCAACCCATCACCAACCGTCGCCCGTAGGATGGGTGAAGCGCGGCAAGATCAGCGCAAGAACACCACCCAAAATCGCGCGCAACCCATCACCCCCGCCTTCTACGCACCCACTCCCTGACCATCTCCCCGCCGCTCACCAACGTGATGCCGATCAGCACCAGCACGGCCCCGACCGCAAACCCAGGGTCCAGCGGCTCATCAAGAATAAGAACCCCGAAACTCACGCCAAACAACGGCGTCATGAATGACAGGATCGACAGCCGCGATGCCAGATACCTGCGCAATAGCCAGAACCACGCCAGGTAACTCGACAGCGCCACCACCACGGATTGAAACGCAACGCTCAGGATGGCGGCTTGCGTCGCGTGGATGACGTGCTGGCCGGTGGCCGCCGCATACGCCAGCAAGCCGACCGCCGCCACCGCCATTTGATACAGCAGCGTCTTGGACGGCGCGGCCTCTGACAGCGATGTCGCGCGGATGGCGACCGTGGTGGCGCCCCACAGCAGGCCGGCCGCCAAGCCCATCGCGTCGCCCAGCAACATATTGGGGGCGCCGGCCGCCGCGTGTGGCGCGTCGCCCTTGACCAGGAACGCCACCGCGATGCCACCGAACGCCACCGCCACGCCCAGCCATTGCAGCGGCTGCATCCGTTCCTCGGGCAGCAGCCAATGCAGGCCCAGCGCCGCAAAGATGGGTGCCGTGTACAGGAACACCGACATGTGCGAGGCCGTGGTGAGCAGCAAGCCTTGCGCCACGAACAGGAATTCGCCCGCGAACAGCAGTCCCACGATCAGCCCCGGCAGCGCCGTGCCGTCGCGCACGGCGCGCAAGCCTTCGGCCCGCCATACCACCACCGCCAGCACCAGCGCCGCGAAGGTCGAGCGCAGGCCGATCTGCATGATCGGGGCAATGTCGGCCGCGACCAGCTTGATGGCAATCTGCTGAAACCCCCAGCACACGCACAGCACCAGCATGCCGGTCGTGGCCAGCGCGTCCAGTGGCAGGCGCAGCGGTTTTGAAGCAGGGGCAGAAGCAGACCCAGAAGCAGACCCAGAAGCAGACCCAGAAGCAGACCCAGGCGCAGCCCCGGCAGACCCAGACTGGCTCATGGCAATTCGGCGGGGTAGCTGTCCAGTGCCAGGCCGATCTGTTGGCGCAGGTCCCATTCGGCCAGCGTGGATTGCACCGGGCCGAAGAAAGCGCCATCGCGCGTGACGAACATGGCGGGCAGGTGAAAGACCTCGTAGCGCTCCACCAGGCCGCGGTTGTCGCCGGCATCCACCCAGCAGACGCGCTCCACCGGCAGTTCCAGCGCGGGCAATTGTTCCCGCGCGATGCGGCAGGTGCCGCAGGTGCGGCTATGGAAGACCAGCAGCGTAAGACCAGGGGCATCCAGCAGGAAGCGGTCGGCGGTGCTGTCGTTGAGTTCTATCTGTTCCATGGCGTATCAAATCCGGGGCGATGCGGCGGGGCAAGGCAGCCATTATGGCAGCGCGCCGCCCCGGTGCCGCCGATAACCTCGGGGGCGAGATGGACGGGCGCGGTTCAAGCGCCGCGCAGCACCCGGTCCAGTTCCAATACTGATTGGTACAAGACCCGCGTGCCGTCCAGCAACTGCGCGGGTTCGATCCATTCTTCCGGGCAATGGCTGCGGCCGTTCAGGCATGGGATGAAGATCATGCCGATGGGGCCGGTGGGCGCCATGTAGACGGCATCGTGGCCAGCGCCGCTGGGCAGGCGCATCGACGCGTAGCCCAATTGGTCGGCCGCGGCCTTGACGGCGTCCATCACCAAGGGCGAGCAGTCGGTGGGCTGGGCACGGCTCAATGCCGTGAAGCCCGCCGTCAGGCGCAACGCCTTCAGGTCGCTGGCCACGCCGGCCATCAGCGTTTCCGGGAAGGAGTCCAGCACCGCGTTGCTGTCGCTGCGCATTTCCAGGGTCATTTCCACGCGCCCCGGCACCGCGTTGGCGGCGTTGGGCGTCATCGACAGCCGGCCCACGGTGGCCACCACGTAGTGCGGGTTGCCGTTGGCGGCGCTGGCCTGGCGGCTGGCCGCGTCGATGATGCGGGCGGCGCCCACCAGTGCGTCGCGGCGGATGTCCATGGGCGTGGTGCCGGCGTGGTCGGGCTGGCCTTCCACCACGATCTGCACGCGGCGGATGCCCACGATGTTGGTCACCACGCCAATGGGCAGGCCACGGCTTTCCAGCACGGGGCCTTGTTCGATATGCAGTTCGACAAACGCGGCGGTGCCCCCGGGACCGCGCAGCGGCGCGTTCAGCGCGGCGGGGTCGCCGCCGATACGTGCAATGCCTTGCGCCAGCGATTCGCCGTCGGGGTTGCAGGCGGCCAGCATGTCGGCCGTGAGCTGACCGCTGAGCGCGCGGCTGCCCACGCAGGAAATGCCGTAGTCGCTGGGTTCTTCGGACAGGAAGTCGATGACTTCAAACGGGTGCGCCAGTTCGATGCCGTGCTCTTGCAGCGTGTGCGCGACTTCTATGCCGGCCAGCACGCCGATGATGCCGTCAAAGCGGCCCCCGGCCATGACCGTGTCGCAATGCGAGCCGGTGGCGATGGGTTTGCGCGAGGGGTCGCGGCCGGCGCGGGTGCCGACCAGGTTGCCGCCCGCATCCAGCCGAGTCGCCAGGCCAGCGGCTTCGAATTCGCCGCGCAACCAGGCGCGCGCGTCATCGAACAGCGGTGAAAAAGCGCGGCGCGTCCAGGGGACGTCGGGCAGGGTGAATTGGGACAAGGCTTCAACGCGGGCCCACAGGCGGTCGGCGTTGAGCGGCGGGAATGCGGGGGAGGGGGAAGTCGGATGCGGCATGAAGAAATTCCTGAAGATGCGCCAGGGATTATGTCATGCGTGCAAGTGGCGTCCTGCCCAGGGGTGACGTATTCAGCCCGCTGCGGGCTTTGCGAAGCCGCCTGGCAACCCCGCCTCAGGACCCTCGCCGCCAGGAAGGTTCGCGCTTTTCCAGAAAAGCCGCCACGCCTTCGCGCGCTTCCTCGGTGCTGCGACACGCGGCGATGCGTTCGACGGTGTCGGCGATCAAGGCGGCGTCGATGGGGGCGCCGGCAAAGTCGCGCACCAGCCGCTTGCTGGCCTTGACCGCATCGGGGCCGTTGGCGCAGAGCGTGCGGCACAGGGCGTCGACCGCCTCGCCCAGCCGGTCGGCGGGGACCACGTCATGGAGCAGCCCGAGGCGCAGCGCGGTGGCGGCATCAAATCGTTCGGCGGTCAGGAAGTAGCGATTGGCGGCGCGTTCGCCCATGGCGCGAATCACGTAAGGGCTGATGGTGGCTGGCAGCAACCCCAGGCGGGTTTCCGACAGGCAGAAGTGCGCGCTGTCCGCCGCGATGCCGATGTCACACGCCGACAGCAAGCCCATGCCGCCCGCATAGGTGTCGCCGTTCACGCACGCCACCACTGGCTTTGAGCATGCCCAGATGGCGTGCAGCATGTCCGCCAACCGGGTGGCGTCGGCGCGATTGTCCGCATCCGTGTGCGTGGCCATCTTGCGCATCCAGTTCAGGTCGCCGCCCGCGCAGAACGCCTTGCCGGCGCCGGTCAACAGCAGCACGCGCACGTTCGGGTCTTGCTCGGCCTGCCGCACCGCGCTCGTCAGTGCGGCGATCAGCGCTTCGTCGAACGCGTTGCGCATGTCGGGCCGGTTCAGGGTCAGGCGGGTGATGGCGCCGTCGCGCGCGACGTCCAGCGGGGCGTTTGCAGTCATGCGAGTCTCCTGATTCTTTGAATGCTGCTCAATAAATAGTAGGGATCTAGTCAGAAGATTCTATGGGTAAATCTACCTGAATGGGATATGTTGCTTGTAAATATTGAGTTATCCTCAAAAAAATATCGGAGCAAGCCATGGACCCAAAAGCGAACCAAAACGCGGACCCGAAATCGGACCCCCACCCAGGCGACAACACCGCCACCACGCGGTACGCCTCGGTCTTTCGGCCAGGCCTGTTCGACGGCAAGACCCTGGTGGTGACGGGCGGCGGTAGCGGGCTGGGCCGTTGCACCGCGCACGAACTCGCATCATTGGGCGCGAACCTGGCGCTGGTGGGACGCAAGCCGGAAAAGCTGGAAGCGGCAAGCGCGGAAATCGCTCGCATCTACCCCGAAGCGGCGGGGCGCATCAGCTTGCATGCCTGCGACATCCGCGACGAAGCGGGCGTGCGCGGCGCGGTGGCCGATGTGCTGGCGCGGCATGGCGCGATCGACGGCTTGTTCAATTGCGCGGGCGGGCAGTTTCCCGCGCCGTTGGACCGCATCAGCTTGAATGGCTGGAACGCCGTGGTGCAGAACAATCTGCACGGCACCTTCCTGATGGCGCGCGAGGTCTACACGCAGCACATGCGCCAGCACGGCGGGGCCATCGTGAACATGCTGGCCGACATCTGGGGTGGCATGCCGGGCATGGGGCATTCAGGCGCAGCGCGCGCCGGCGTGTGGAACCTGACTGAAACCGCGGCCTGCGAATGGGCGCATGCGGGCGTGCGGGTGAACGCGGTGGCGCCCGGGTGGATCGCTTCCAGCGGCATGGACAGCTACGACGACGATTACCGCGCGGTGCTGCGCGAACTGAAAACCAAAGTGCCGCTGCAACGCTTCGGCACCGAGGCCGAACTGGCGGCGGCGGTGGTGTTCCTGCTGTCGCCCGCGTCCGCCTTCATCAACGGCACGGTCATCCGGGTAGACGGCGGCGTGCCCAACGCTCGCCATTCCTGGACCTTGCAGCCGGCCGAGCGCGGCGAGGTCTATAACGGCTTTCCTCAGTACGTGCCGCCGTCCTTGTTCTCAGAACCTTCCGATTCTTCCGCGGCCTGAAGCCGATGCAAGGCGTCGCGCACTTCGCCGCGAAAGCGGGCCAGCGCCAGCGCATGCTGGCGCGGGGGCTGCAAGGCCTGCCACAAAAAGCCGACCAGTTGCTCGGCCGTGGCGGCCACGTCCACACGCGCGCCCCGCAGAATGGCGTCCCACAGCACATGCTCCATCGGCCCGTAGACGGTGGAACGCAGCAGCCGCAACGGCATGTCCTGGCGGATGTCGCCGTCGGCCTGCCCCTGGGCCAGAATGCGCATCAGCGGCGCGGTATAGCGGCGCTGCAAACCCGCGCAGATTTCGCCGAAATCGTCGTTGCGCGCGCGCCCCTCAGACAGAATGAACGCACACAGGCCCGGCCCTTCGGCCAGCAGGTGCCGCAGGTGCGTATGCACCAGATAGTGCAATTGCGCACGCGCGCCCTGCACGTGCGGCAGGTTGTCTTCCACCTTGGCGATGATTTCGTCATACCAATCGCTGATCACCCGCACGCACAGTTCACGCTTGCCGCCGAAGTAGGTGAAGATGGTGGCTTCGGACACGCCCAGCCGCTGGGCGATCTCGGTCGTCGTAGCGGCCTGGAACCCGGCTTCGGAAAAGACCTGGCGGGCCATGTGCAGAATGTCGCGTATGCGCTGCTCGGACTTGGCGCTGGCCGGCGGGCGGCGGGTCGGGACGACGGGAGGTTTTTCCATGCGGACGGCAACAGGGCGGTGGGGCGGGGCTTATTATTGAGCCAGGGTCAAGCAAGTTGAGCAAGCCCTGGATGATCCATAACAACATCAGAGACAAAACCATGCTGTCCCGAGCCGAATCCTACAAGCAGCTTGTGTCCCAATTCCAATGGCAGGTGCCGGAATACTTCAACATCGGCGTGGACGCCTGCGACAAATGGGCCGACGGCAGTGGCCGCCTGGCCCTGATCTTCGAAAAAAGCGACGGCGCGCAAACGCGCTATTCGTTCGACGACATCAAGGCGCAATCCAACCGCCTGGCGCATAGCCTGACGCGCCACGGCGTGCAGCTCGGCGACCGCGTGGCCGTGTACCTGCCGCAAGCGCCTGAAACCGCGGTCACGCATATCGCGGTCTACAAGATGGGTGCGGTGGCGGTGCCGCTGTTCACGCTGTTCGGCGTGGACGCCATCCAGTTTCGCCTGGCCAACAGCGGCGCGGTGGCGCTGGTGACTGATACCGAAGGCTGCCGCAAACTGCGCGAGATACGCGCCAGCCTGCCGAACTTGAAGGTCGTGTATTGCATCGATGGCGAAGGCGAGGAGGGCACTGTGCCGTTTCACGCGGCCTTGGCCCAAGAGCCTGATGACTACACGCCGGTGAAGACATCCGCCGACGACCCGGCCGTGATCATCTACACGTCAGGCACCACGGGCAAGCCCAAGGGCGCGCTGCACGCGCACCGCGTCCTGCTTGGCCACTTGCCGGGCGTGGAAATGTCGCACGAGTTCTTTCCCGAGAACGCCGCGCTGATGTGGACGCCGGCCGACTGGGCCTGGATCGGCGGCCTGCTGGACGTGTTGCTGCCGGCCTGGCACCACGGCGTGCCGGTGCTGGCCCGCCGCTTTGAAAAATTCGACGGCACGTCCGCGCTGGAATTGATGGCGCGCCACGGCGTCACCCACACCTTCCTGCCGCCCACCGCGCTGAAGATGATGCGCGGCGCGGCCTATCCGGACGGCGCCGGCCCGCTGGCGCTGCGCTCGGTGGCCAGCGGCGGCGAATCGCTGGGCGCCGAGCTCATCGACTGGGGCCGCCGCGTGCTGGGCGTGACCATCAACGAGTTCTACGGCCAGACCGAATGCAACATGCTGGTGTCGTCGTGCTCGTCACTGTTCGACCCGGAAATCGGTTCGATCGGCCGCTCGGCGCCGGGCCATCGCGTGGTTATTGTGGATGACCTTGGCGTTGAAGTGGCCGATGGACAGGAGGGCAACATCGGCGTATTGCGGCCCGATCCCGTCATGTTCCTGGGCTACTGGAACAACCCCGACGCCACCGCCGAGAAATTCGTGGGCGACACCCTGCTGACCGGCGACCTGGGCGTGCGCGATGCGCGCGGCTTCATCCGCTTTGTGGGCCGCAACGACGACGTCATCACCAGCGCCGGCTACCGCATCGGCCCCGCGCCCATCGAAGACTGCCTGATCGGCCACCCCGCCGTGCGCATGGCCGCGGTGGTGGGCGTGCCCGACGAACAACGCACCGAAATCGTCATGGCGTATGTGGTGCTGAACGAGGGTTTCGACGGCGACGACGCCTTGGTCAAGGCCTTGCAGGCCCATGTGCGCACCCGCCTGGCCGCGCACGAATACCCGCGCGCCATCCGCTTTGTAACCAGTTTGCCCACGACCGCCACCGGCAAGATCATCCGTCGAGAGTTACGCGACGGCAGCTACCGTTGAGCTCGTCTCAACCCGTGACAATCTCGTCCATGTGGATGGGTTGACGGGTTGCCCGGCGCTGCAAGTATGATGGCGCAAATTACATACGGCCCCATGCAATCGGGGCCGTATCACCATTTGTCTAAAGCATGGAGATAGCCCCAATGAATAAGCCATTGGATGGGGGTTTGGCTGCGTTGAACGTGCCTGCCTACGTCAAGCATCGCGGCCTGATCGACTGGGTCGCCAGTTTTGTTGCGCTGGCCAAGCCCGATCACGTCGTATGGTGCGACGGCTCGCAAGAAGAATACGACCGCCTGTGCGAACAAATGGTCCAGGCCGGCACGATGCGCAGGCTCAACCCCGCCAAGCGGCCCAATTCCTTCCTGGCCTGCTCGGACCCGTCCGACGTGGCGCGCGTGGAAGACCGTACGTTCATCTGTTCCGACCGCCCCGAAGACGCCGGCCCCACCAACAACTGGGCCGATCCGGCCGAGATGCGCGACACGCTCAATGGCTTGTTCGACGGCGCCATGCGCGGCCGCACGCTGTATGTGGTGCCGTTTTCGATGGGCCCGCTGGGTTCGGACATCGCCCACATCGGCGTCGAACTGTCCGACAGCCCCTACGTGGCCGTGAACATGCGCATCATGACGCGCATGGGCAAGCAGGTGTATGACGTGCTGGGCACCGATGGCGACTTCGTCCCCTGCGTGCATTCCGTGGGCAAGCCGCTGGCGGCGGGCGAGGCCGACGTGGCCTGGCCGTGCAACCCCACCAAGTACATCGTGCACTTCCCCAAGAGCCGCGAAATCTGGAGCTTCGGTTCGGGCTACGGCGGCAACGCGCTGCTGGGCAAGAAGTGCTTTGCCTTGCGGATTGCCTCCACCATGGGGCGCGACCAGGGCTGGCTGGCCGAACACATGCTGATCCTGGGTGTAACGTCGCCCAAGGGCCGCAAGTACCACGTGGCCGCGGCGTTCCCGTCGGCCTGCGGCAAGACCAACTTCGCCATGCTGATCCCGCCGCAGGGCATGGACGGCTGGAAGGTCACCACCATCGGCGACGACATCGCCTGGATCAAGCCCGGCCCCGACGGCCGCCTGCACGCCATCAACCCGGAAGCTGGCTACTTCGGCGTGGCCCCGGGCACTAGCGAACAAACCAACTTCAACGCCATGGCCACCTTGAAGGCCAACGTCATCTTCACCAACGTGGCGCTGACCGATGACGGCGACGTCTGGTGGGAAGGCATGACCGACACGCCGCCCGCGCACCTGATCGACTGGCAGGGCCAGGACTGGACGCCCGCCATCGCCCGCGAAACGGGCCGCAAGGCGGCGCACCCGAATGCGCGCTTCACCGCGCCGGCCGCGCAATGCCCGTCGATCGACCCCGAATGGGAAAACCCCAAGGGCGTGGTCATTGACGCCTTCATCTTCGGCGGCCGCCGCTCCACCACCGTGCCGTTGGTGACCGAAGCGCGCAACTGGGTCGAAGGCGTGTACATGGCCGCCACCATGGGGTCGGAAACCACCGCCGCCGCCGTGGGGCAGCAGGGCGTGGTGCGCCGCGACCCGTTCGCCATGCTGCCGTTCTGCGGCTACAACATGAGCGACTACTTCAACCACTGGCTCAAGCTGGGCAAGCAACTGGAAGCCACCGGCGCCACCTTGCCGCGCATCTACTGCGTGAACTGGTTCCGCAAGGGTCCCGACGGCAAGTTCGTCTGGCCGGGCTTTGGTGAAAACATGCGCGTGCTGCGCTGGATGCTGGGCCGCATCGACGGCGAATCCAAGGGCGTGGACCAGGTGTTCGGCGTATCGCCCAGCTACCAGGACATCGACTGGACCGGCCTGGAGTTCACGCCGGACAAATTCGAACAGGTCATGTCGGTGGACGCGGCCGCCTGGCGCGATGAACTGGCGCTGCACCACGAACTGTTTGGCCAATTGTCCCAAGGCTTGCCCGAAGACCTGCCGGCCACCAAGACCAAGATTGAAGGGCGTCTGGCTGCCTGACGCTGACTTGGTCTGATAAGCCCGCGTGCTCTGTAGGCGCGCGGGCTTTTCTATTTCATGATGGCTCTTTTCATTCGCTTGTTTGAGGAGTTGTCGTGGTATCGAAATGGAATCTGGGCGAACCTCGCTACGAACCCGGCCGGGCGGCGTTTCGCGAACCCGGCCCGGACGGCGACCTGCAAATGGCCGTTATCCGCGACATGGAGACCTTCCTGCTGGAACTGGACATGGGGTTCGCCTTCATTGGCCGGCAGGTGCGTAGCCCTGCCGACGCCGATGACGCTTGCCTGGACCTGCTGTTCTACCACCGCAAGCTACGCCGGCTGGTGGCGCTTGATTTGAAGGTCGATGAGTTCAGGGAGGCCCACAAGGGCCAGATGGAACGCCACCTGCATTGGTTGGACACGTTCGAACGCGAACCCGATGAAGCCGCGCCGCTGGGCATCATTGTTTGCGCGGGCATGCAGAGCGAGAAAATCGAATTGCTGGAACTGGACAAGTCCGGCATACACGTGGCGCAATATCTGGCCGACCTGCCGCCACGCGCAGTGATGGCGCAGCGGCTGCAACAGGCGGCCCGGCGGGCGCGTTCGCGGATCGAGCAACGCGCCATGCGTGATCCAGGCACAATAACCCCATGACACTAGATCCCGAAGACCTGGCCAAGATCACCGCGTTGACCTTGGCGAACTACGAAGAAAACGCGGTGGACTTCGAGGCTGGCACGCGCGGCCACGACGTCAGCCAGAACATCGCCGCCTTGCTGCGGCACATCCGGGGCGAACCTCCTTTTGATGTGCTGGACTTGGGTTGCGGCCCCGGGCGCGACCTGAAGACGTTTGCCGCGTTGGGCCATCGGCCGGTGGGGCTGGACGGCACGCCCAGCTTTGTCGAAATGGCGCGCGCCGCCTCCGGCTGCGAGGTCTGGCAGCAGGATTTTTTGCAGTTGTCCTTGCCTCCGGCGCGCTTTGATGGCGTCTTCGCCAATGCGGTGCTGTTCCACGTGCCAAGCCAGGAATTGCCGCGCGTGCTGCGCGAACTGTGGGCCACGCTGCGCCCGGGCGGCGTGCTGTTCTGCTCCAACCCGCGAGGTGGCAACCAGGAAGGCTGGAACCGCGGGCGCTATGGCGCGTACCACGATCTGGACGGCTGGCGCTCGCTGATGACCGAGGCCGGCTTCGACGAGCTTGAACACTATTACCGGCCTGACGGCCTGCCACGCGAACAACAGCCGTGGTTGGCCAGTGTGTGGCGGCGCCCCGGCTAAAGGCGCAAAGCGCCGCCCCAGCCCGTCAGTGCATCTGCCCGTAGCGGCCGGCGTTGAAGTCCTGGATGGCTTCGATGATCTCGGCTTGCGTGTTCATCACGAACGGGCCGTAGCCCACCACGGGCTCGCTGATCGGCTCGCCGCTCAGCACCAGGAATACCGCGTCGTTGTTGGCTTCGACGGTGATGTCTTCGCCGTCCTGCGAGAACAGCGCCAGTTGCGCATCGCGCGCCACGGATTCGCCATTGATCAGCACCGTGCCGCGCAGCATGACCAGCATGCTGTTGCGGCCGGCTTCGATCGGAAAGCTTGCCGCCTTGCCCGCGTTCAAGCGCACGTCCCACACGTCCATCGGCGTGAAGGTGCGCGCCGGGCCGGCCACGCCCGCGAAGTTGCCCGCGATCACGCGGACGCTGCCTGCGCCGTCGGGCAGGGCGGCCGTGGGGATGTCGGCATTCAGAATGCCCTGATAGCCCGCCGCCGCGGCCTTGTCCTTGGCCGGCAGGTTGACCCATAGCTGCACCATTTCCAGTTCACCACCCGAGCGGGTGAACGCGGGCGAGTGGAATTCTTCGTGCAGGATGCCCGACGCCGCCGTCATCCATTGCACGTCGCCGGGGCCGATGACGCCGCCGTTGCCGGTGGAGTCGCGGTGTTCGACCTCGCCGCTGTAGACGATGGTGACGGTTTCAAAACCGCGATGGGGATGCTGGCCCACGCCGCGCGGACGCTCGGCTGGCTCGAACATGGCCGGGCCCGCGTAGTCCAGCAGCAGAAAGGGGCTGACATTCTGGATCTTGTCGTTGTCGTGATACGAGAACATCGAGCGCACCGGGAACCCGTCGCCCACCCAGTGGGGGCGCGGAGCGGCATGCAGGCCGAGGATCTTCTTCATGGCATCTATTCCTATTGCGCGGCCCCTTCGGGGCCGTTCGTCATGAGGGTAAAGATAGGGGCGTGCCCACGTTTCAGTAGTGCTGGTTTTTGATAAGGACTGTTCCATGAATCGGACGATTGCCAGCCCTTGCTAAAGACGCATTCGGGCCACTTCGATACCACTTCAATTCCGCTTGGGTACCGCTCCGATATCGCATCGATAACGTTCCGATACCGCTTTGATACCGCTTTCAGTCCGTCTTTGAAGCCTTGATCTTGAGCATTGAGGCCGAGATTTTTAAGAATAATCCGATTTTTTGAGCCCGGCTCCTGTCTGACGTATCCTGCCGCCATGGAACATCGCGTCACCCTTGCGCCGACAGAGCGCACCGATCAGGTCTGGGGCTTTGCCCCGGTCGCCGCGCCCGATGCGCGGGTGCTGGTGCTGGGCTCCATGCCCGGCGTGGCGTCGCTCAAGCAAGCCCGCTACTACGCCCATCCGCGCAACGCCTTCTGGCCCATCGCCGCGCAGGTGCTGGGTTTTGACGCGGGCCTGGACTATGCGCAGCGGCTGCAAGCCCTGCAAGCCGCGGGCGTTGCGCTATGGGACGTGCTGCACGCTTGCGAACGGCCCGGCAGCCTGGACGCCGACATCCGCCGCGACACGCTGGTGCCCAACGATTTCGCGTCCTTCCTGGACCGCCATCCGGCCATCACGCGCATCTGCTTCAACGGCGGCAAGGCAGCCGCGCTGTATCGCCGGCATGTCCTGCCCACGTTGGACCGGTCGGTGGACTACGTGGATCTGCCGTCCACCAGCCCCGCCCACGCTGCCGCGTCGTTCGACATGAAGCTCGCGGCCTGGCGCCGCGCTTTGACGGTGTAGGCGCGCGCGGCAAGGCCGCAACCCGAGCGCCCAGCCCGCAGCCCCAAACCCTGCGCCCAGCCCAGCCCAGCCCAGCCCAGCCCAGCCCGCCCATCTCGGCGGGCTTTTTGCCGTCTGTCATCTTTTCTCCGTCCCCGATTTGATTCAGATCAACTGTCTATATAACCAAAAGTGATAAGTTAATAGCAACAAAAAGCTACCCGTCCGGAGTCGTCCGCAATGCCTGCCTCACCCGTCCCCCCCGACCCTGCCGTACGCGGCAAACGCGGTTTTCTCAAAGGGCTGCTTGGCCTGAGCGCCGCCGCCACCATCATCCCCATCCATGCTGAAGCCACCGGCCTGAACGGCCAGCCGCCGCGCCGCCCCGGCATGGCCGGCAAGCGCTATGGCATGGTGGTCGACCTGCGCAAGTGCATCGGCTGCCAAGCCTGTACGGTCAGTTGTTCCCTGGAAAACCTGCCGCCCATCGGGCAATTCCGCACCACCGTCCTGCAATACGAAGTCACCCCCGACGCCGGGGGGCCAAGCGCCATGGTCATGCTGCCGCGCCTGTGCAACCACTGCGACAACCCGCCCTGTGTGCCGGTCTGCCCGGTGCAGGCCACGTTTCAGCGTGAAGACGGCATCGTGCTGGTCGACAACGAACGCTGCGTGGGCTGCGCCTACTGCGTGCAAGCCTGTCCCTACGACGCCCGCTTCATCAACCACGACACGCAGACGGCCGACAAATGCACGTTCTGCGAACACCGCCTGGAAGCCGGCCTGCTGCCGGCCTGTGTGGAAAGCTGCGTGGGCGGCGCGCGCGTCATCGGCGACATGAACGACCCCGACAGCGCCATCTCGACGCTGCTGGCGGAACACAAGGCCGACATCAAGGTGCTCAAGCCCGACATGAAGACCGA
Organism: Achromobacter spanius; assembly: GCF_029637605.1. Classification (NCBI taxonomy): domain Bacteria; kingdom Pseudomonadati; phylum Pseudomonadota; class Betaproteobacteria; order Burkholderiales; family Alcaligenaceae; genus Achromobacter; species Achromobacter spanius. The sequence continues at coordinate 322,003 of NZ_CP121261.1, forward strand.
CCCCCACGTCTACTACATCGGCCTGCCCGACGCCTTTGTCCATCAGGTCGATGGCCAGGCGGGCGTGCGTCTGGCTGGCGGACATTGAGCCATTGAAGGGGACTTTCATGCAGATCTCGGAATTGCTCACGCCGGTCTACGACGCCGCCTGGCTGCCGTGGGCCGTGCAGTATTTCTTTCTTATCGGCATCGCGGCCACCACGGCGCTGACCGCCGTCTTCGCCGCCTTTGGCGAGGCCGGCTCGCCGATGCGCCGCCTGTTGCCGGCCGCGGCCACCGTGCTGCTGGTCAGCGCCATCGCGGCGCCCGTGTCGTTATTGGCCGACCTGCACCAGCCCGGCCGATTCTGGCATTTCTACGCGCACATCACGCCGTGGTCGTGGATGTGGCTGGGCGCTTTGCTGCTGCCCGTGTTCGTGGGCCTGTCGGTGCTGTTCTTCGCCGCGTGGTGGTGGGGCCGCATCGTCTGGCTACGCGTGCTGGGCGTGGGGCTGGCGCTGTCCGCCGTGTCCATCCTGGTCTACACCGGCGCGGAAGTCATGGTGTTGCGCTCGCGGCCGCTGTGGCACACGGCGTTCCTGCCCGTGAACTTTGCCTTGACGGCCTGGCTGGGCGCGCTGGGCGCCATGTTCCTGGTGGGCCGTTGGCTGCCGGGCGGCATGAAGGCCTTGCCGGTGGCGTGCTTGCGGGGGCTGAGCCTGACCGCCGTGATTCTGATGGCGGTGGGGGCGGGCGCCTGGGCGGCGCTGGGACTGTTGGGCGCCGACCCGTCGTTTGACGCGGCCTTGCGGCTGTGCGCGGAATTTCCCATCTGGCGCCTGAGCCTGGCGGGCGCCGTCTTCACGGGCTTTTGCATGATCGCGCTGTTGCAGCGGCCCGCGCACGCGCTGGCCGCGCCGCTGCCCTCGGCCATGTTGGCGCTGACGATGCTGGGCGCCGCCTGGATCTTTCGCTGGGTGGTCTTCATGAGCGTGCAGGGCGTGCCCAAATATGGCGCCGGCCTGTACCTGTACGACATGCCCTGGGGCAGCGATGGGCTGCTGGGCATGGTGGGGGTGCTGGGCTTGTGCGTGGCCCTGATCACCGCGGTGACCTGGGCCCTGGAAGCCTACCCGGCGCGTGCACGCGGCATGGCGGCCTGACAGCAATGGAACACAAAGCAATGAACAAGCAACACGAAGACGACAAGCTGGGCCAGACCACAACCCCGGACACGCCCCAGGACGCGGCGCGGCGCAAGCTGATGGTGCGGGGCGGCATGGTCGCCGGTGGCATGGCCGCCTTTGCGGCCGGCTATGGCGAAACCGTCACGCGCGCCGTCAAGGGCCTGGCCCACGGCACGGCCGGCGTGCCCACGGCGCATGCCGTGCGCGGCAATTCGCTGACGCCGGAGTTCCGTATCGACCCGTTGACGGGCGTACTGAGCCCACAGCCAGGCCAGACGGTCAGCCCGTCCAGTTGCCTGGGCTGTTGGACCCAATGCGGCGTGCGGCTGCGCGTGGACACGGCGGAAAACCGCATCCTGCGCGTGGCGGGCAACCCCTATCATCCGCTGGCCACCACGCGGCCAGCCGCCATGGAAACCCCCGTGCGCGAGGTCTACGCGCAACTGGGCGGCGACAACGGCCTGGAAGGGCGCGCCACGTCATGCGCGCGCGGCTCGGCCATGCTGGAACAACTGCAAAGCCCGTACCGGGTGCTGCAACCGCTCAAGCGCGTAGGCGCGCGCGGGGCAGGCCAGTGGCAGAGCATCTCGTTTGAACAACTGGTGCAGGAAGTGTGCGAAGGCGGCGACTTGTTCGGCGAAGGCCACGTCGATGGCCTGCGCGCCATCTTCGACCGCGACACGCTGCTGGACCCCGCCAACCCCGAGTACGGCGCGCGCGTGAACCAGTTCCTGTTCACCGACGCCTCCAACGAAGGCCGCACGCCGCTGATCCAGCGCTTTGCCGCGCAGTCCTTCGGCACGGTCAACTTCAGCAACCACGGCTCGTATTGCGGCCAGAGCTTTCGCGTGGGGGCGGGCGCCGCGCTGGGCGATTTGAAGGGCATGCCGCATGGCAAGCCTGATTGGGACAACGCCCGCTTTGGCCTATTCATCGGCGCCGCGCCCGCGCAGGCCGGCAACCCGTTCCAGCGCCAGGCCCGGCAGTTGGCCGAAGCGCGCGTGCGTCCGGAAGAAAACAGCTTCACCTACGTGGTCGTGTCGCCCGTGCTGCCCGCGTCCTCGAGCCTGTCGGCCGGGTCGGGCAACGAATGGCTGCCGGTGAACCCGGCAAGCGATCTGGCCTTGGTCATGGGCTTGATCCGCTGGATTCTGGACCACGAGCGCTTTGACGCCAAGGCCTTGGCGCAGCCCGGCCCGCAGGCCATGCAGGCGGCGGGCGAAGCCGCGTGGACCAACGCCACGCACCTGGTCGTGGCCGAACCCGGCCACCCGCGCCTGGGCAGTTTCCTGCGCGGCGCGGACCTGGGCTGGCCGCGCCCGTCGGACGCCGACGACAAATGGCAGGACGTGTATGTCGTGCGCCTGGAAGACGGCACGCTTGCGCCGCACACCGGCGCGTCGCCCGCGACCTTGTTCGTGGACGAACGCATCGCGGCGCCCGGCATGGCGGATGCGCCGCAAGCCTTGCGCGTCTGTTCGTCGCTGGCGCTGCTGCGCGAGGAATCGCATCGTAAAACCTTGGACGAATACGCCGACCTGTGCGGCGTGCCCGCCGACAAGATCGCCCAGCTTGCCCAGCGCTTCACCAGCCACGGCAAGCGCGCCGTGGCCGACGCCCACGGCGGCACGATGAGCGGCGCGGGCTTCTACACCGCCTACGCCATCGCCATGTTGAACACCTTGGTGGGCAACCTGAACGTGGACGGCGGCCTGGTGCTGGACGCCGGCCCGTTCCCGCCCTACGGCCCCGGCCCGCGCTACAACATCGCCGGCTTTGCCAACCGCGCCACGCCCAAGGGTGTTGCGTTGTCGCGCAACCGTTACCCCTACGAGAAGTCCAGCGAATTCAAGCGCAAGCAGGCGGCGGGGCAGCCTGCGTATCCGGCCGCGGCGCCCTGGTATCCGGCCACGGGCGGGCTCAGTTCGGAAATGCTGGCGTCCGCGCTGGCGGGGTATCCGTATCGCGCCAAGGTGTGGTTCAACCACATGAGCAACCCGGTCTACGGCATCGCGGGCTTCAAGTCGGTGCTGGCCGACAAGATGAAGGACCCGCGCATCCTGCCGCTATCGGTGTCGATCAACCCCTTCATCAACGAGACCAACGCGCTGGCCGACTACATCGTGCCCGACACCGTCACCTACGAAAGCTGGGGCGTGTCGGCGCCGTGGGCCGACGTGGTGGCCAAGGCGTCCACGGTGCGCTGGCCCGCCGTCCGGCCGCGCGTGGCGCGCACGGCGACGGATGAACCGGCGTGCCTGGAAACGTTCTTGATTGCCTGCGCCAAGCGCCTGGGCATGCCGGGCTTTGGCGCCAACGCCATCACCGACAAGGACGGCGGCAAGCACGCGCTGGACACGCCCGAAGACTTCTTCCTGCGCGGCATGGCCAACATCGCCTTTGCGGCCGGCCGCCCCGTGCCCGAAGCCAGCGACGAAGACATGGCGCTGACCGGCGTGGACCGCTATCGCGCCTTGCTCGAACACAAGCTGAAGCCGGGCGAGTGGCGGCAAGTAGCCATGCTGATGAGCCGTGGCGGGCGCTTCGACAAGATGGACGACGCCTGGGTGCAAAGCGAAGCCCGCCAAACCCGTCAGACCCGCGCCGCCTACGCCAAGCCCTTGCACGTCTGGAGCGAAGATCTGGCGGCGTTCCGCCATGCCATGACGGGAGAACGCTACAGCGGCTGTCCGACCTGGTATCCGCCACGCCTGGCGGATGGCCGCGATGTGCGCGCCGAGTATCCCGCTGCGGACTGGCCCTTCCTGCTGAGTTCGTTCAAGTCGAACCTGATGAGCTCGATGTCCATCGGCGTGAGCCGGCTGCGCCAGGTCCATCCGCACAACCCGGTGTCGATCAACCGGCAGGACGGCGAACGGCTGGGCATCCGCAACGGCGATGCCGTGCGCATCGTCACGCCGGGCGGCGCGGTGACGGGGCTGGCCTTGCTGCGCGATGGCATCCAGCCGGGCGCGGTTGGCATCGAGCATGGCTACGGCCACACCGAGCTGGGCGCGCGCGCGCACGTGGTGGACGGCAAGCCCATGCCGCATGACGCCACGCTGGCGGCGGGCGTCAACCTGAACGACCTGGGCTTTGGCGACGCCACGCGCGGCGAACACGCCAACGTCTGGATCGACTGGGTGTCCGGCGCGGCGGTGCGCCAGGGCCTGCCGGCGCGGATCGAGCGGGTCTAGCGGGTCTGGCGGGCTTAACGCGCTTGGCGGCCTTAGCGGACCGAGCGAACCGAGCCAACCGAGGGCGGCTACCGGGGGAGCGCTTCAGCGCACCACGGTGTCGGCCACCAGCTCCAGATCGCGTGCGCGGATGTCCACATCGGACAGCACGCCCGACAAATCGCCCGGCTGGGCGGCGGCCTTGCCCGAACGGCTGATGCGGATTTCGACCTGCACGCGGCTGGCCCCAGACAGCTTGGCCTGCGGCGACATGGCGTTGCTGTCATCCAGCACGAAGGCGCGCGGCAAGTCCGACACGCGCCATTGCGTGATGGCCAGCGGCATGCGCGAGCCCGCGACGGGGCGCGCCAGGATGAAGACGGTATCGCCGGGCTGAACCTGATCGCGCAGCGCGTCAGCGATGCTCGCGGTGCCCGAAATGCGGGCGGGAGATGGGCCCGTGGGGGGCGGGGCGTCTTTGGAGGAGACGCCATCGGCGGCGCCGTTCGTGTTGCTGATCGAAGCGCCCATGCCACTACCCGGCTTCGCGTCCGGCGCGCCAGCCGACATGGCACGCGCCTGCGCGATGTTCGACTGGATCTGCCGCGCGGCCTCGGAGTCTGCTGGAAGCAGCGTTTGCAGGCGTTCCCAATGCACCAGCGCCTCGGCCGCGTCGCCACGGCGCAGCGCCATCATGCCGGCCAGCGCCAGGGCCTTGGGTTGGTCCGGGTCCGCCACCAGCGCCTGTGCCACCGCCGCGATGGCGTCGGTGTCCGGCTTGCCTTGATTGGCCGAGAGCAGGGCATCGGCCAGGTCCGCCAACACGACGGGCTGCCCCGGCACCAGCCGCAGCACTTGCCGATACGCCGCTACCGCATCCGTATAGCGCCCCAATGTTTCGTAGGAACGCGCCAGCGTATACCAGCCGTCGGCATCGTCGGGGCTGGCGCGCAGCCGTTGCGCCAAGGCATTGATGGCCACGGCCATGTCGGCGCCATCGCTAGCCGGGCCTGCGGCGTCGGTTGCCGCGCCATTATCCGCGCCATTGCTTGCGCCATTTCCCACGCCGTTACCCGCGATGTTGGCATGCGCGGGCGCCGTGCGTGTGTGCGTCATGTCGGCCACGGCGCGCGGGTTGCCCAGCTTGCCGTACAGCAGCACGGCAGCCACGGGGATCAGCACGGTCAAGAGGCAGGCGGCGGCCAGGCCGGCGCGCTGGCCGCCGACCAGCCCCACGCGGGGTTGGCGCGCCGCCAGGTCTTGCAGCAGTTCACGCTGCAATTCTTCTTCCGCGCGCAACGCGGCCTCGGGGCTCACGCTGCCGGCGCGCAGGTCGCGTTGCAACTGCTCGCGCTGCGCCCGATAGAAGGCGCGCAGGTTCTCGTCGGCAGCGGGCGCGACGGGTAGCGCGCGACGCAGCAGCGGAGGAATCAGGCACAGCAGGGTGGCCAGCAACAACAGCACGACGACAATCCAAAGCGAGGTCATGGGTCGGTGTCCAGAAAGCGGGTGGCGCGGGCGCGCTCGTCGGCCGTCAATGGCGCGCGGGCCACGGCGCGCCGCTTGAGCGTGCGTACCAGCACCCAGAAGCCCAAGGCCAGCAAGGTGAACGGACCCAGCCACAGCAGCCAGGTAATCGGTTTGAAGGGCGGGTCATAGCGCACGAAGTCGCCGTAGCGGTCTTCGAAAAAGCGCATGATCTGCGTGTCGCTGCGGCCCTCGGCCAATTGCGCGTGAATCAGCTTGCGCATGTCTTGGGCAAGCGGCGCGTTGGAATCGGCCAGGGTCTGGTTCTGGCAGACCAGGCAGCGCAGGCCGTGCGCCAGCTTGTCGGCGCGTTGCTGGTCGGTGGGCGACAGGGCGGGCAGGGCGGGCGCGGTGGGTGCGGCGAGTGCGGGCGAGGGCGAGGCGGCCTGCGCGATCGCCGGGCTCAAGGCCAGCAGGATCGCGACCATCAGCATCGGCATCAACGCCTGCCGCAGCGTCAACGGAATCCACCGCCCGCTCATTTCAGCGCCTCGATGATAGGCAGGATCCGCGTGCGGAAAATCTCGGGTGTGATCAGGCCCAGATGCTTGTGGCGGATGCGGCCGGCGCCGTCGATGACGAAGGTCTCCGGCACGCCGTAAACGCCATATTCGATGCCGACGCGGCCGTCCGTGTCGCTGGCCGAGGCCACGTACGGGTTGCCATTGCGCGCCAGCCAGGCGACGGCGTCTTCGGGGTTGTCCTTGTAGTTCAAACCGTACAGCGGGATGGCGTGACGCTGGGCGGCGTCGCGCAGCACCGGCAACTCTTCCCGGCATGGCGCGCACCACGATGCCCATACGTTCAGCAACCACACCTGCCCACGCAGCGCTTGCACGTCCAGTTGTTCGCCGGGCGATTGCAGCACCGGCAGGTTGATGGGCGGGGCCGGCTTGTCGATCATGGCGGACGGCACGGCGCGCGGGTCGCGCGACAGGCCCATCGCCAGGAACACGGCCATTGCCATGAAGACGGCCAGCGGCAGCACGTAGCGCATCAATAGCCCTCCCGCGCCTGGCGCTGCGCCGTGGCCAGGCCTGGTTGGGCCTGACGCGCAGCGGCTTCCTGCTGGCGGCGGTAGCGCTTGTCGCCCGCGGCCAGCAGGCCGCCCAACGCCATCAGCACGCACCCCGCCCAGATCCACATCATGAAAGGCTTGACCTGAATGCGCACGGTCCAGGCCACCTTGCCGCCGGGTTCGCCCACCGGTTCGCCCAGCGCCACGAAGAGGTCGCGCGTGGGGCCGCTGTCGATGTCGGCCTGGCTCAAGGCCATGTCCTGCACGATGTACAGGCGCTTTTCGGGATACAGCGTCACCACCGGCTTGCCGTTGCGCGTGACCTTGAACTCGGCGCGCTGGGCGCTGTAGTTGGGGCCGATGGCGGGCGCGATGCCGGCAAACGTGAACTGGTAGCCGCCCGCTTCCTGGGTGGCGCCCAGGTCCAGGCGGACTTCATGTTTGACTTCATAGCCGTTGGCCAAGGTGACGCCCGCGATGAAGACGCCGATGCCGGCGTGCGCCAGCAGCATGCCGTACCAGGAGCGTGGCTGCCGTCCCAGGCGGCGCAGCCATTGGCCGTCGGCGCCGTCGGTCAGTCGTTGCCATGCATGCGCGCCGGCGGCGGCCACCGACCAGGCGGCCAGCCACAACCCCAGCATGACCAACGGCGAGCCCAGGCGCGCCGGCCCCGGCATGGCCAGCGGCAGCAACACGGCGGTCAACACGCTGACAACGAAGGCGGCGCGCAGCTTGCGCGCCAGGTCGGGCACTTCGGCTTGCTTCCAGCGCGCCACCGGCCCCACGCCCATCAGGAAGATCGCGGGCGTCATCAGCGGTACGAACACCGCTTCAAAGTATGGCGGGCCGATGGAGATCTTGCCCCAGTCCAACACGTCGAGAACCACGGGGTACAGGGTGCCCAACAGCACTGAGCCCGCCGCCACCGTCAGCACGACATTGTTGGACAGCAACAGGGATTCGCGCGACAGCAACGAGAAGCCGCCGCCCAAGCCCACCGAGGGCGCGCGCCAGGCGTACAGCACCAACGAGCCGCCGACGATCACGGTCATGAACGCCAGGATGTACAGGCCCCGACCGGGGTCGACCGCAAAAGCGTGCACCGAGGTCAGCACGCCAGAGCGGACCAGGAACGTGCCCAGGATGCTGAGCGAAAACGTGCAGATGGCCAGCAGCACCGTCCAACTGCGGAACGCGCCCCGGCGCTCGGTGACGATCAGCGAATGGATCAGCGCGGTGCCCGCCAGCCAGGGCATGAACGAGGCGTTCTCCACCGGGTCCCAGAACCACCAGCCGCCCCAGCCCAATACGTAATAGGCCCATGCGCTGCCCAGCAAGATGCCCACGGTCAGAAATGTCCACGCGGCCAAGGTCCACGGACGCACCCAGCGCGCCCACAGCGCGTCCAGCTCGCCCGACAGCAGCGCCGCGATCGCAAAGGCGAAGGCCACGGAAAAGCCCACGTAGCCCATGTACAGCATCGGCGGATGCACGATCATGCCGGGGTCCTGCAGCAGCGGGTTCAGGTCGCGGCCGGCCATGGCGGGCGGCATCAGCCGTTCGAAGGGGTTGGACAGGAACAGCAGAAACAGCAACAAGCCCACGCTGATCCAGCCCATGACCGCCAGCACGCGCCCGGTGAAAGCCAAAGGCAGGCGGCGGCTGAAGACGGCGACGGCCAAGGTCCAGGCAGTCAGCAGGTACAGCCACAGCAGCAAGGACCCTTCATGTCCGCCCCACACGGCGGCAAAGCGGTAGGCGGCGGGCAGGTCGGCGTGCGAGTTGCCCGCCACGTACAACACAGAAAAGTCCTTGTCGACGAACGACCAGGCCAGGCAGCCAAACGCCAGCGTCGTCAGACAGAACTGGCCCACTGCGGCGGGCCGCGCCACGCGCAGGCCCGCTTGCCAGCCGGTAGCGGCGCCGATCAGCGGCAACGTGGCCTGCGTCAACGCCACCAGCAACGCCAGGATCAGGCTGAACAGGCCTATCTCGGGAATCATTGGGCCTCCGGACGCAACGCATTGGTCGCTTTGTTGCTGGCCGTGCCGGTTGGGGCAGCGGGGTTGCCAGTCGCCGCACGCGCGCCACCGGATGCGCCAGCCGCGCGCTTGAGCGCGTCGGCGGCTTCGGGCGGCATGTAGTTTTCATCGTGCTTGGCCAGCACCTGCGTGGCGCGGAATACGCCGTCCGCGTCCAGCTTGCCCGCCGCCACCACGCCCTTGCCTTCACGGAACAGGTCCGGCAACAGGCCCTGGTAGGCGACCTGCACGGTGTGCGCGGTATCGGTCACGATGAAGCGCAAGGTCACGCCGTCCGGCTCGCGGCGCACCGAGCCCTGTTCGACCAATCCGCCCACGCGGAAGCTGCCGCTGGTTGGGGCCTCTTTCGCGGCGATCTGGCTGGGGCTGAAGAAGAACACCAGGTTCGATTGCAGCGCGTTCAGCACCAGCGCCGTGGCCAGGGCCAGCAGCGCCAGCCCGCCCGCGATAGCCCAGGCGCGACGCTTGCGCGGGCTCATGGGCGCCCCGATTCCGCGCGCGGGTCGGACGATATGCGCGTAGCGCGTGAGCCGGATCGCCTGCGCCCGCGGCGCCACAGCAAAAAGACTTCCAGGCCCATCAGCGCCACCGTCACCCCATAGGCGCCCAGGATGTACGGGCCATGGCCTTGCAGCGAAAACAACGCGTCCCAACTCATGGCGCCTCCTGGCGGCCAGGCTGGCCCGCGTGGCCATTGCTACCTTTGTCGCCCGAACACACGGCGCCCGAATGCACGGCGCCCGAACGCACGGGGCCCGAATGCACGGCGCCTGGTTCGCGTTGTGCGATCAACCCGCGCACGCGCGCCAGCGCCACCGCCGCGCTGTACAGCCAGAACGCCGCCACCATCAGCAGCATGGCCGTCAGCATGATGCGCGCCATGCTGGGCGCGGTGGTCAGGTTGATGGATGCGCCCTGATGCAGCGTGCTCCACCATCGCACCGAAAAATAGATGATGGGCACGTTGACCACGCCGGCCAACAGCAGGATGGCGCCGCTGCGGTCGGCCCGGCGGGTGTCGTCGGTGGCCGCTTGCAGGGCGATGAACCCCAGGTATAGAAACAGCAGGATCAGTTCGGACGTCAGCCGCGCGTCCCAGACCCACCAGGCGCCCCAGGTTGGCTTGCCCCACAGCGCGCCGGTCCACAAGGTCAGGAAGGTGAAGAGCGCGCCGGTGGGCGCCAGGGCGCGCATCATCATGAACGACAGGCGCGTGTTGTAGATCAGGCCCAGCGCGGCATACGCGGCCATTACCAGGTACAGGAACATCGACATCCACGCCGCCGCCACGTGGATGAACAGGATGCGATAGACCTCGCCCTGCTGGCTGTCCGGGGGCGCGACGACCAGGCCCACGTACAAGCCGGCAGCGGCAAAAAGGGCGGCGGCCAGCGCCAGCCAGGGAATCAGCCGGCCCGCCAGCGGGTAGAACACGGCGGGCGAGGCATAGCGCATCCAGACAGCTTGCTTGTGCATGGGCCCTCTCAGTCCAGCGCCACGCGCAGCGCGGCGGACGCGCTCCAGGGGCATAGCAGAATCGCCAGGCACAGGCACGCGCCCAGCAGCGACAGTTGTGGCCCCGCGCCCAACCCGGCCTGCGTGGCCGACACCGCGCCCGCGCCGAAGATCAGCACCGGGACATACAGCGGCAACACCAGCAAGGGCAATAGCGCGGCGCCGCGCAGGCCCAGCGTCAGCGCCGCGCCCAGGCCACCCACCAGCGCCAGCGTGGGCGTACCCAGCAGCAAGGACAGGACCAGGACGCCGATGGCGTGCGGCGGCAAATCAAACTGCAATGCCAGGATGGGACTGGCAAGAATCAGCGGCACGCAGCCGCTGAACCAGTGCGCGGCCAACTTGACGCCCACCAGCAGCGGCAGCGGGTGGGGTGATACCAGCAGTTGCTCAAGCGCGCCGTTGTCGTGGTCCTGGGTAAACGGGCGGTGCAGGCTCAGCAAGATGCCCAGCAGCGCGCACACCCACAGCACGCCCGGCCCGATGGCGCGTAGCAGCGCCGGGTCCGGGCCGACCGCCAGCGGAAACAGTGATCCGGCCACCACGAAGAACAAGGTGGCGCCCAGCGTGTCTGCAGGCCGCCGCCAGGCCAGCCGGATGTCACGCAACACCAACTGAGACAGCGTAGCCAGCATCCGCGTAGTCATCCATGTTCAGGGTTTGCAGGCGATCGGGCGCGGTGGCGGGTTGCCGATGGCAGGCCACCACCGCCGCGCCGCCTGCGTCCAGGTGCGTGTCCAGCGCGGCCCACAATTGTTCAAGGCTGGCCGCGTCCAGCCCCGCATCGGGTTCGTCCAGCAGCCATAGCGGCTTTCCGCTCAGCATCACGGCCGCCAGCGCTACGCGACGCGCTTGCCCTTGCGACAGGTGGGCCGCCGGGGTATGCAGGCAGGCGTTCAAGCGCCAGGCCGCCAGCCCCGCCGCGATGGCGTTATCGCCTTGCGGGGCGCCCGCCACATGCAGGCTGTAGCGCAGGTTTTCCAAAGCGCTCAGGTCGGCGCACAGCCCGTTGGCGTGGCCCAGATACGCCAAGCGCGCGAAGTACGACGACGGGTCGCGCGACACGTCGCGGCCCAAGACATGCAGCGAGCCCGCCACGGGCCGCAGCAGGCCGGCCAACATGCGCAGCACGCTGGTCTTGCCGCTGCCATTGGCGCCGTGCAGGTGCAGCAACTGGCCGGCGTGCAGGTCAAAGTGCAACGGGCCCACGCCTTGCCCCGCCATACCACCACGCGGGCAGCAAAGGCCGTGGGCGGCAAGCAGCGGAGGCGGCGCGTCAGCGGGCCGCATTGGCCGGCTCCGCCTTGGCGATTTCCTTGGTCGCGCCGGTGGCCGGCGCCGCGTTCGACGTCTGCCCGGGCGGAATGTGCGGCAAGGTGTGCGCGATGCCCTTGTGGCAATCGATACAGGTCTTGGACTTGTCCGCCAGATAGGTCGAATGCATGTTCTGCGCGCGCACGCTCTGGCGCGTGAAGTCCATGTATTCGTAGTTGTGGCAGTTGCGGCATTCCAGCGAATCGTTTGCCTTGAAGCGCGCCCATTCGTGTTGGGCCAGTTCCAGCCGTTTGTCGACGAATTTTTCGCGCGTGTCGATGGTGCCGAAGATCTTGCCCCACACTTCCTTGGATGCCTGCATCTTGCGCGCGATCTTGTCCGTCCAGTTGTGCGGCACGTGGCAGTCCGAACACAGCGCGCGCACGCCCGAGCGGTTGGTGAAGTGGATGGTGCCCTTCAATTCCGCATAGACGTTGTCGCGCATCTCATGGCAGCCGGTGCAGAATTTTTCGGTGTTGGTCAGTTCCATGGCGGTGTTGAAGGCGCCCCAGAACAGGATGCCGCCGATGAAGCCGCCTATCGTCAGAAAGCCCAGGCTGAAATGCACGCTGGGGCGGCGGATGATGTTCCAGTAGCGCTTTAGAAGCTTGACCATGGCGGCGTCCTGTCCCTTACTTCTTGTCTGTCGCCGGGGCGGTCAGGCGCTTGAGGATCACGTCGATGTCCTGATAGGTGTTGGACACCAGCGGCTTGGCCTCGGCTTGCGGCACATGGCATTGCACACAGAAATACCGGCGTGGCGACACCTCGGCCAGTACATTGCTGTCGCGGTCCATGTAGTGCGTGACGCTTAGCGGTGGCGCCTGGGTTTCCTCGGTGTTCACGCGCGCATGGCAGGCCAGGCAGCGGTTGTAGTTCTTGTCGATCTGATAGCCGTCGATCTTGTGCGGAATGGTGGGCGGCTGCATCGAATACGTTCGCATCCGCTTGATGTCCTTGTTTTCGATGGGGCTGATGAGGGGTGGGGTCGTCTCGTCGGCAACGGGCGTGGGCCCGCGCATGGGGTCTTCGACCTCGAAGGGCGGCGCCGCCCAGGCGGACGAGCCCAACAGGGAACCCGCAACGAGTGCAAGGGCGATGGCGGCGGTGCGCGTGTTCATGGCTGTCTCCCCCAGGCCTTCAGACCTTGACGATCCGGACCGCGCACTTCTTGAAGTCGGTCTGGAACGAGATCGGGTCGGTGGCGTCCAGCGTGACCTTGTTGATCAGTTGGCCGGCGTCGAACCAGGGCACGAACACCAGGCCGCGCGGTGGCTTGTTGCGCCCGCGCGTTTCCAGCCGGGTGCGCATCTTGCCGCGCCGCGATTCGATTTCGACTTCCACGCCGCGTCGCAAGCCCATCGCCTGGGCGTCGTCCGGGTGCATGAAACAGACCGCGTTGGGAAAGGCGCGATACAGCTCGGGCACGCGCCGCGTCATGGAGCCGGAATGCCAGTGCTCCAGGATCCGGCCGGTGGATAGCCAGAAGGGGTATTCCTTGTCGGGCGATTCCGGTGGGGGTTCGTAGGGCAGGGCGTAGATGATGGCGCGCCCGTCGGGGTGGCCGTAAAACTCGAAGCCCGCGCCGGCCTTCACGTAGGGGTCGCTGCCTTCGCGGTAGCGCCACAGGGTTTCCTTGCCGTTGACCACCGGCCAGCGCAGGCCGCGCACCTCGTGGTAGGTGTCGAACGGCGCCAGGTCATGGCCATGGCCCCGGCCGAACTCGGCGTATTCCTCGAACAAGCCCTTTTGCGCATAGAAGCCGAACGCCTTGGCCTCCTGGTTTTCGTATTCCGCGTTCAATTCGCTATTGGGGAATTTGTTGACCTTGCCGTTGGCGTACAGCACGTCATACAGCGTCTTGCCGCGATATTCCGGCTTCTTGGCCAGCAGGTCGGCGGGCCAGACTTCTTCCACCTTGAAGCGCTTGGAAAATTCCATCAACTGCCACAGGTCGGAGCGCGCGTCGCCGGGCGCGTTCACCAGTTGATGCCAGAACTGCGTGCGCCGTTCGGCGTTACCGTAAGCGCCTTCTTTTTCCACCCACATGGCGGTGGGCAGGATCAGGTCGGCCGAAATGGTCGTGACCGTGGGGTAGGCGTCCGACACCACGATGAAGTTGGCCGGGTTGCGGTAGCCGGGCAGCCCTTCGTTCATCAGGTTGGCGGCCGCCTGCATGTTGTTGTTGACCATCACCCAGTAGGCGTTGATGGTGCCGTCCTTCAGCATGCGGTTCTGCAACACCGCGTGCGCGCCCACCTTGTCGGGGATGGTGCCGTCCGGCAGTTGCCAGATCTCTTCCGCGTGCGCGCGATGCTTGGGGTTGGTGACCACCAGGTCGGCCGGCAACCGATGCGAAAACGTGCCGACTTCGCGCGCGGTGCCACAGGCCGACGGTTGGCCCGTCAACGAGAACGGGCTGTTGCCGGGCGTCGAGATCTTGCCGGTCAACAGGTGGATGTTGTAGGCCATGTTGTTGGCCCACACGCCGCGCGTGTGCTGGTTGAAACCCATCGTCCAGAAAGACGTCACGCGGATCTTCGGGTCGGCATACAGCTCGGCCAGATCGCGCAGCTGCTTTTGCGGGACGCCGGTCAGCTTGGACGTGTATTCCAGATCGTATTTCGACACGAACTTGGCGAAATCATCGAAGGTGATGGGCTTGGATCCGCCGGCCTTGTCCGCGTTCTTGGCGGCCTTTTGCAAGGGGTGGTCGGGGCGAAGGCCATAGCCGATGTCGGTATTGCCTTCGTGGAATACGGTGTGCTTGTCGACGAAGTCGCGGTTCACCCGCTTGGTCTGGATGATGTAGTTGGCGATGTAGTTCAGGATGGCCAGGTCGGTCTGCGGCGTGAAGGTCAGCGTCAGGTCGGCCAGCTCGTAAGAGCGGTGCTCGAAGGTGGACAGCACCACCACGCGCGTCTTGGGGGCAGACAGGCGGCGGTCGGTGACGCGGGTCCACAGGATGGGGTGCATCTCGGCCATGTTCGAGCCCCACAGCACGAAGGCGTCGGCGTTCTCGATGTCGTCATAACAGCCCATGGGCTCATCCGCGCCGAAGGTGCGCATGAAGCCCACCGCCGCCGACGCCATGCAGTGGCGCGCGTTCGGGTCCAGGTTGTTCGACCGAAAGCCCGCCTTCATCAGCTTGAGCGCGGCGTAGCCTTCCCAGATGGTCCATTGGCCCGAGCCGAACATGCCCACGGCGGTCGGCCCCTTGTCTTTAAGCACGCGCTTGAACTGCTCGGCCATCACGTCAAACGCCTGGTCCCACGATACCGGGGCGAATTCGCCGTCCTTGGCGTACTTGCCGTCTTTCATGCGCAGCAGCGGCGTGGTCAGCCGGTCGTTGCCGTACATGATCTTCGACAGGAAATAGCCCTTGACGCAGTTCAGGCCCTTGTTCACATCGGCATTGAAATCGCCGTGCGTGGCCACGACCTGGTTGTCCTTCACCGCGACGTTCACGCCGCAGCCGGTCCCGCAGAACCTACAGGGCGCCTTGGACCACTTGAGCTTGGCGGCCTCGGATTCGGTCACGATGTTCTGCGTCATGCCGACGATGGGAATGCCCGCCACGGTGGCGGCGGCCGCGGCGGCGGACTGCTTGATGAAATCTCTACGAGCCATGGACATCGCCAATCTCCTCGTTCATCGCGGCCAGCGTGTCGGCGTGCTGATAGACCAGCGCCGAAGCCAGTACGCCATCCAGGCGCTGGATCTCGGAGATCCGCGCCATCATGTCGTCGGTGGTGGGCGCTTCCAGCGTGACGACCAGCTTGCCGGTGTCGGACGCGCCATGGATGTCCGAACCCGCTATCGCCAGGATGGCGGCGCGCACGTCGGGCAAGCGGTGGGGCAGGGCATGCACAACCAGACTGGCGATGTGCAGCTCGGGTGGCGCCGGGGGCGGCGCGGTGGGGGGAAGCGCGGACATGGCAGGATTTCCGTCGCCTGGCATCAACTGCCCGGGGGGCCGGCGATCAGCTGATAGGCCCAGACGATAAACCCGTAACCCGCCACGATGATGACCGTAAGAACGGGGGCCATGACTGCCGTCAGGAACAGAAAACTTCGCAGCTCCTGAGGCTTGGTGTAGCCATCAGACTCGTTTTGCACACACCACCTCACTTTGACAGTTGGGGTATTGCATTGAACGTGCGGATGTCGAAGTTTTTAGCAGTGCTTTTACATTGCGTCAATGTTGCATGGCGGCGAAACAATATTGCGGCACTGCAATAACGCGGTGGTTGGGGCGGCGCCTGGCAAGGCGAAAAAAAAGTGCCGGATGCGTAGGCCGGATTGATCCGGCACAGCATTCGGCACGCGACACGCGGTCGGTGTTGGTGCGGGGTTGAATCAGGCAATCGCGCCGTAGATGCGGCGCGCATCAGCGGCGGTGGCAATGGGCCGGCCCAGAGCGCGCGCCCCGTCCGCCGCCTGACGGACCAACGCCGCGTTGTCCGGTGCAACGCTTCCATCCCGCAGCTTCAGGTTGTTTTCAAAGCCCACGCGCATGTGGCCCCCAAACGCCGCCGCCGTCGTGACGCAGGCGTTTTCCTCGGGGCCAAACGCGCATACCGCCCACGGCAAGGACTGATCGTAGGCACCCAGGAACGGCAGCAGGTCATACGCCGACGAGGTCTGGCCCGCGCTGTAGCGGCCCAGCACGAACAGCACCGACCACGCGCCCGGCGGCACCAGCCCGCGCGCGCGCAGCGACAGCCAGCGGCGCACATCGCCTTCGTCGTACAGGATGATCTGCGTCATGATGCGGCGCTCGGCCAGCCAGGCCAGGAAGGCCGCCAGTTCCGTCTCCGGAATGTCCGGCACGGCAATCTCGCGCAGGCCGATCGACACGGCTTCCGGCTGCAATTCGCGCACCAGCGCAATCTGTTCGGCTGCCTTGTACACGCCGGCCGCTTCGCTGGTGACCTGCACCAGCAATTCGCGGCCCACGGCGCGGTCCACGGCGGCCAGGGCGTCGCGGTAGGCGGTGGCGTCCAGCAGATGGCTGCCGTCCGGCTTGCGCACGTGCATGTGCATCATGCCGGCGCCCGCGTCCAGGCAGGCGCGCGCTTCACGCGCCAGGTCGTCGGCGGTCAGCGGCACGGCCGGATGGTCGGCGGCTTTCTTGTAGGCGCCGTTGGGCGCCACGGTGATGATGACGGGGGAGTCGGCCAGCGCGGCGCGCGGCAGGGCAGGGGCGTTCAAGGCTGGATCTCCGGCAATTCCGGGTTGATAAGGTCTAGGCCGGCGCGCAGCAGGCGGTCGTAGCGGGCGCGTTCGGCGGTAATCGTTTCAGGCGTCCAGGCGTAGAAGCCTTCGCCTGCCTTCATGCCGTGGCGGCCATCGGCGGCGCGTTCGGTCAGGCAACGCGCGGGGTGGTCGGCGTTGCAGAACGTGGGGTACATCGTGGCGCCCGCGGCGGCGTGGACGTCGATGCCGGCGTGGTCGCGCTGCATGACGGGGCCGGCGGCCAGGAAGCGGAAGCCAAAACCAAAACGCACGGCGGCGTCCACGTCTTCGGGCGACGCAATGCCACGGTCGATCAGGTCAAACGCTTCGCGCGACAACGCATGCTGCAAGCGGTTGGCCAGAAAGCCCGGCAGGTCCTGCTTGACCTTCACCGGCACGCTGCCGCAACGGCGCATGAAGGCAATCAAGGAATCGGCGCAGGCGTTGTCGCTGGCTTCGCCCAGCACCACTTCCACCAGCGGCACCAGGTGAGCGGGCATGAAGAAATGCAGGCCCAGCATGCGGCCGCGCGTGTCCAGGCCCTGGCTGATGGCGCTGATCGGAAAGCTGGAACTGTTGCTGGCCAGGATGGCGTCGGGGCGCGCGCGCTGCGCCAGGTCCGCGAACAACGCTTGTTTGATGTCCAGGCGTTCCGGGATGCATTCGATGACGAGGTTCACTGTGGACCAGTCCACCTCGTCCAGGCTGGCGGCGGTGGCCAGCAGCGGGGCGTTGGCCTCGCGCCCGATCGTCTTCAGGTTTTCCGCTACGCGCGCGGGCAGGCCCAAAGCGCGCTCCGCATTCGATTCGATCACGGTGGTGCGGCAGGCGGCGCGGGTCAATACCACCGCCACGTCCGCGCCCATCGTGCCGCCACCCACCACCACTGCATGCGCCGCGCCCGGGTTGGGCAGCGCTGTTGCGTCCGTCTGCATGGTTTGCTCCTGTCATTGCATCGTCGTTGGGGGCGAGTGTAGAGAAGGGCGTTTGATAGATGAATCAGATTTTTTGGATAGAATGATCGACAAAACAGATCAATATGACCGGGGTGTAGAGACATGCAGATCAACCTTTCGATGCGCGACATCGATACCACGCTGGTGCTGGGCCGCACGCTGAATTTCCGGCAGGCGGCGGCGCAATTGCACTTGTCGCAATCGGCGCTATCCACGCAAATACAGCGCATTGAAGAGGCCTTGGGCGTGCGCCTGTTCGACCGCACCACGCGCACCGTGCGGCTGACGGCGGCGGGCGAAGTCTTCATGCAGCAGGCCGCGACTTTGCAGGCGGCGTTTCGTGATGCCATCGCGGCGGTCAGCAGCATTACCAGCGCCGAGCAGGGGCAGGTGTCGGTCGCCGCGCTGCCCTCGCTTGCTGCCCGCTTGCTGCCGCGCGTGCTGATGACCTATCGCCAGGCGCACCCGCATGTCGCCCTGAAAGTGCGCGACACCTTGTCGGGCCCGGCCTTCGACCTGGTGCGCGCGGGCGAAGTCGACTTCGCGCTCACCGCCGCCGACCCGCAGCACGCCGACCTGCACTATGTGCCGCTGATGTCCGACAGCTTTCTGCTGCTGATCCCCGAGTCGCATCCGCTGGCCAAGTCCCGTGGCCCGCTGCGCTGGGCCGACACCGCCACGGCCGAGCACGTGTCGATGGTGCAACCCAGCAGCGTGCGGCAATACACGGAATGGGCCTTCCTGCAAAACCGAATCCGCTTCACGCCCGCGTTTGAAGCCGAACACCTGACCACCATTGTGGCCATGGTCGAATGCGGGTTTGGCGTGGCGGCGCTACCCGAGATCGCGGCGGGCGCCGTGGCGCAAACGGGAATCGTGCAACGCCCGCTGATCGGGCCGGTGGCGGAAAGGTCGATTGGGTTGGTCACGTCGCGCAACCGTAGTTTGTCGCCGGCGGCGGCGGCGTTGGTGGGGACGTTGAAGGAATATCTGGCGTTGCAGGGGCGGTGAGTTTGCCACGTCAGCATCCTTGGCCTATACGTACCTTCGTACATCCAAGGAGAAGCTCACATGCGAGTCTTTAAGTTCGGTAGCGGTCTGGCCTTGCGTCTGCCTGACAACGTAGTCGATGCGTTGAGATGGGTAACGCACGCTCATTCTTGCCAGCGCTGAATAATCTATTAAGCACTGCGGAATTTCACGCCCGCAACCGCGTCTGCTCCGACGCCAGATAGGCGTCTCTTGACGGCAGCAAATGATCCCGGCAGATCGCCATCAGCGCGTCCCGGTCGCCCGCGCGTAGGGCCTGGATCATGGCCCAGTGTTCCTGCCTTGCGCGTTCGCGGTAGGCGGGCGCGACCAGCGTGCCGAAACGTATGGGGTGGGTGCGGCGGGCGTATTCCTCAATGGCCTGGCCCAGCACGGCGTTGTCCAGCAGGCCGAAGAACTCGTGGTGAAAGCGTTGGTTGCTGCGGAACACGCGGCGTGCGTCGCCGTCGGTGACGGCTGCGTCGTGTTCGCGCTGCACCATGACCAACGCCGCCAGCCTCGCTTCGGGCACGGGTAGCGGGATCTGGCTGGCAGCGTGTACTTCCAGCACTTCGCGCAGCGCGTACAACTCCATGACTTCGCGCGCGGAAAACGTCCGCACCACTGCGCCGACGTTGCGCTTTTTTTCCACCACGCCCAGCAATTCAAGCTCGGTCAATACTTGCCGTACCGCATGGCGCTTCATGGAAAAGCGCGCCATCAGCTCGTCTTCGGTCAGGCGTTCGCGTGGGTGCAGCCGGCCGAAGACGATGTCTTCTTCCAGGGCCGCCACCGCGGATTGCGTGGCGTCGGGGGCCTCTGCTTGCAGGGCGTCGGGCGTGATGGCGTTCATGTTGGCGGCGTTTGCTTAGTCGGCTTGCTTTGAATCGATTTACTTCTTCGGCACCGTATCATGCGTGACACCAGCGCGCAGGAAATCAAAATCAACGCCCTGGTCGGCCTGCGTCACGGTTTGCAGGAACAGCTTGCGGTAGCCGCGGTCGGCGGTGGGCCGGGTGATGGGCTTTTCCGCCGCGCGGCGCGCCAGTTCGGCATCGTCCACCAGCAGGGCGATTTCCCGGTTGGCGACCGACAGCCGGATGCGGTCGCCATTTTGCACGTAAGCCAGCGGGCCGCCAATCGCGGATTCGGGCGTGACGTGCAGCACGATGGTGCCGGCCGCCGTGCCGCTCATGCGACCATCCGAAATGCGGACCATGTCCTTCACGCCCGCGCGCGCCAGTTTCTTGGGGATCGGCATGTAGCCGGCTTCCGGCATGCCGGGTGCGCCGGTCGGGCCGATGCGCTTGAGCACCAGGATGTCGTCGGCGGTCACGTCGAGCGCGTCGTCGTCGATGCGGCGTGCCATGTCCTCGGCGTCTTCGAACACCACGGCGCGGCCTTCATGCTCCATCAGCTTGGCGTTGGCGGCCGACTGCTTGATGATGGCGCCGCCCGGCGCCAGGTTGCCGCGCAGCACGGCCAGTCCGCCCACGGGGTAGATGGGCTGCTTGGCGGTGCGGATCACGTCCTGCTTGAAGGGCGCGGGGGCGTCGTCCAGTTCCTGGCCCAGCGTGCGGCCGGACACGGTCATCACATCCAGGTGCAGGTAAGGGCGCAGTTCGCGCAGCAGCGCCAGCATGCCGCCCGCGTCGTGGAAGTCTTCCATGTAGTGCTGGCCCGACGGCTTCAGGTCCACCAGCACGGGGGTTTCACGGCTGATGCGGTCCAGGCCCGCCAGGTCGATGTCGATACCCAGGCGGCCGGCAATGGCGGTCAGGTGGACGATGCCGTTGGTGGATCCGCCAATCGACAGCAAGACGCGCAAGGCGTTTTCAATGGACTTGCCGTTGATGATCTGGTCGGGGGTCAGGCGCGATGCCGCCATGGCCACGGCGGTGGCGCCGGTGCGTTCGGCCACGCGCACGCGGTCGGCGGTGACGGCCGGGGCCGACGCGCCGCCCGCCACCATCATGCCCAGCGCTTCGGTGATGCAGGCCATGGTGCTGGCCGTGCCCATCACCGAACAGGTGCCCACGCTGGCGACCAGTTGGTTGTTGACGTCGGCGATTTCGGGGGCGTCGATCTCGTCGGCGCGGTAGCGGCCCCAGTAGCGGCGGCAGTCGGTGCAGGCGCCGACCCGTTCGCCACGGTGCGAGCCGGTCAGCATCGACCCGGTGACCAATTGAATGGCGGGCACGCCAGCGGATGCCGCGCCCATCAATTGCGCGGGCACGGTCTTGTCGCAGCCGCCGATCAGCACCACGGCGTCCATGGGCTGCGCGCGGATCATTTCCTCGGTGTCCATGGACATCAGATTGCGCAGGTACATGCTGGTGGGTTGTGAGAAGCTCTCGTGCACCGAGATGGTCGGGAAGTCCATGGGCAGGCCGCCCGCCAGCATGACGCCGCGCTTGACCGCTTCGATCAGTTGGGGCGCGTTGCCGTGGCAGGGGTTGTAGCTGCTGCCGGTGTTGACGATACCGATGATGGGGCGGGCCAGGGCGTCGTCGGACAAGCCCGCACCCTTGATGAACGCCTTGCGCAAGAACAGCGAAAAGCCCTTGTCGCCGTAGTTCGTGAGCCCGCGCGCCACGCCCTGCGCGGTGGCGCTGTCGCTATCAAAAGGGCCCATCGCGGGCTTGGCGCCCTTGGTCTCGTCCGTCATGTTCAGTCCCGATAATATTATTGATAATCCAGGTCCAAGATCATATCCAGCCTTTGAAAGCGACGGCAAGCGGTTTCTACCTGCGTGAATATTGATCTAAATAAACGATCAGTCGATAGAAAAATTCTGATTCTTCTATCAAGTTCACGCTCCTAAACTGGCGCGGTTGACGAGCCGGGCGTCCGTCCATTCCTATACTCATCCCGGCTGGAGAGAGACCTTATGTCAGACCTGCGTCTGCGGCCGCGCCGTGCCGTCCTGCTATCCCTGCTGGCCTTGTGTGCCGGTGTGTCCGCCCCGGCCATGTCCGCCGATGCCTACCCGGACAAGCCCATCCGCCTGATCGTGCCGTACCCGCCCGGGGGCGCCACCGATGTGATCGGCCGCGTGCTGGCGCAGGAGCTGACGGGCGCGCTTGGCCAGTCCGTGATCGTGGAAAACCGCGCGGGCGCGGCGGGCAACATCGGCGCCGACCAGGTCGCCAAGGCGCAGCCGGATGGCTACACCTTGCTGATGGGCGCGCTGACCAGCCACTCCATCAATGCCGCCTTGTACCGTGGCCGTGTCACGTATGACGTGGAGAAGAGCTTCGCGCCGGTATCCATCGTGGGCACGGTGCCGCTGGTGTTCGTGGTGAACCCGTCGGTGCAGGCCAAGACCTTGTCCGAGTTCATTGCCCTGGCCAAGTCCAAGCCGGGCTACATCACCATGGCGTCGGCCGGCAACGGTTCACCGCAGCATCTGGCGGGCGAAATGTTCAAGCGCGCCGCCGGCGTCGACATCCTGCACGTGCCCTACAAGGGCAGCGGCCCCGCCATGACCGACCTGATGGGCGGCCAGGTGTTGAGCATGATCGAAACCGTGCCTGCCGCGCAGGGCAACATCAAGGCGGGCAAGCTGCGCGCGTTGGCGGTGACGTCTCCCACGCGCGTGGACGCGCTGCCGGACGTGCCGACCGCGGCCGAAGCGGGCCTGAAGGATTTCGAGGTCAGCTCCATGTTCGGCATCGTGGCGCCCGCCAATACCCCGGCACCGGTGATCGACCGCTTGAATGGCGAATTGAAGAAGATCCTGGCCAAGCCAGAGGTGAAGGCGTCGTTGTTGAATCAGGGCGCCATCGCCACCTGGACCACGCCGGCCGATGCAGGCAAGCGCGTGTCGGCGGAAGTTGCCCGCTGGACCAAGGTGATCGACGAAGCCGGCGTGAAGCCAGAGTAAGCCTGATCGCTGCGCCTCTCGGCTGAACCCTTTAAGCCACACGCCGAAGATTTCCGTACGGAGTCTTCGGCGATATTTTTTGTGCATGGGTAAAAGCGGTGGCGCAACAAGACGTTCGTTGCACGGGAACGCGGCGCATCAAAGGGCTCGGCGAAGCCGGCGGGAGGTCTGCCGCCGCAAACTGCCGATGCAATAATCCGTAATACTGGGGTTGTTGCACTGCACATGGGTATTGACCCTGTCCTGCCTAGGCCGTAATGTTCCTTGCGGTCCAGCCTAGGACAGTGGGGGGATACCACGATGACAGAGAATCAAGACGAAAAGTCGATCCTGTACACGCAGTTCGGTACGCACAGCCCTTATTGGCGTCTGTCGGCCGATAGCGACGCCATACAGTTGGCCGCCATCAAGGGGGCGACCAACATCGCATTGGCGCTGCGGCCGGATCAGGCAGACACGGTTCGATCGCTGACGGGGATTACCTCCAGCGTGCGCATCGACATCATGCTGTACGGCGATCTGCTGCGCTTGCACCTGGTGGGCCGCAAGATCAACCCGAACGAATGGGCCGGCACCGCGTCCGCCTATTCCGATACCGAATCCGTCGCCAAGGACCTGGTTGAAGGCCTGTCGTTTGCCGAGACGGTGGTGTCCGAGGCCAATTCGGTGATCGTCATCGTGGACCAGAACGGCCGCGTACAGCGCTTCAACAAGCTCAGCGAGGAATACACGGGCAAGCGCGAACAAGACATCGTCGGGCGCAGCGTGTTCGAAATGTTCATGACGCGCGAAGAAGCCATCGCATCCCGCCGCAATATCGCGGAATTCTACAAACGCGGGCAGTCGTATGAGGTCGAACGGCTGATCAACACGGTCAAGGGCCCGCGGCTATTCCTGTTCCGCAACAAATTCGTCACCAGCGGCAGCGGTGAAAAGCGTGTCTACCTGATCTGCTCGGGCACCGACATCACCGAAGAACGCCAGGCGCAGGAACGGCTGCGCGTGCTGGCCAATACCGACATGCTGACCAACCTGCCCAACCGGCATGCCATCACGTCGCGCCTGAAGGCAGCGTTGGCGGCGGGGCAGGACGGGCGCGGCGGCGTGCTGTTTCTGGACCTGGACAACTTCAAGCGCATCAACGACCACTATGGCCACGGCTTTGGCGACCGCCTGCTCAAGGCCGTGTCGGTGGCGATTTCAACCTGCCTGTCGCCGGGCCAGACGCTGGCCCGCCTGGGGGGCGACGAATTCATCGTGTTGCAGGAACAGGCGCAGGCCTGGGAATTGGAAGCCACCGCCGAACGCATCATCGAACGGCTGCGCGAGCCGTTCCGCCAAGGTTTGATCGAGGTCTACACCAGTTGCTCGATCGGCATCGCCATGTACCCCGACCACGGCGCCGACCTGGACAGCGTGGTGCGCAGCGCCGACATCGCCATGTATGTGGCCAAGGAAGCCGGGCGCCATACCTATCGCGTGTTCCAGCCCGACATGGACCGCCGCAACGCCGACTACGTGTGGCTGGACACGAACCTGCGCAAGGCCTTGGCCGAAAATCACCTGATGCTGCATTACCAGCCCAAGCTGGTGGGCCGCACCGGTGAAGTCCACAGCGTTGAAGCGCTGTTGCGCTGGCGCTCGCCCGATCGTGGCATGGTCTGCCCCGGCACCTTCATTCCTTATGCCGAAGAATCCGGCCTGATCTCGCCGCTGGGCGTGTGGGTGATGCGCGAAGCCGCGCGCCAGGCCGCGGCCTGGAAGCGCGACGGCCTGAACATCCGCATCGCCATCAACATGTCGGCACGGCAGTTGGACGACAAGGGCGTGGTCAGCGACTTCATGCGCGCCATTGGCGATGCGGGTCTTGAGCCCTGCATGCTGGATATCGAGCTCACCGAAAGCTGCCTGATCGAAGACGAGGGCGCCGCCATCGACCTGATCAAGCAGTTCCGCCAATTGGGCGCGCGGGTGCACCTGGACGATTTCGGCACGGGTTATTCGTCGCTATCGCAACTGGCGCGCATTCCGCTGGACGCCATCAAGCTGGACGCCAGCTTTGTGCGCGGCGTGAACGAGAACCCGGTGTCGCAAGCGCTGGCCCGCGCCATCGTGGCCGTGGCCCGCACGCTGGAATTGAAGGTGATTGCGGAAGGCGTGGAAACGCTTGAGGAAGCCGCCTTCCTGGATACGCTGGGCGTGGACGCCAAGCAGGGCTATCTGTATGCCAAGCCCATGCCCGCGACCGAATTCGTTTCCTGGCTGGCCCAGCGGCGCCGGCTGCATCTGATCGCCTGATGCAGCCAGCGCGAGGCGCGGGCGTGTTCAGTGCATGGTGGCTTCCTGCACGGCTTCGCTGCTGACGGCGCTGCGGCGGTTCTGCGCCAGCACCAGGCGCTCCATGTAGGCGCGGTCCTTCGGGTCGATCGAGAACGCGGCCTCGACCCAGTCCTCGGTGATGTCCATCAGTTCGGAACGCGACAGGTTCAGCACGCGCTGGCGGGCGCGCAGCATGGCGCGCATGCCGTTGAGCTTGGGCCGCATCACGTCGATGAAGGTACGCGTGGCACGGTAGGCCTCGCCCGGTTCGAACAGGGTGTCGACCAGCCCCTTGCCGTGGAACCATTCGGCGGTGTGCGATTCGCCCGAGCTGATCAGCTCTTCAGCCAGCTTCATGCCCGAACGGCGCGCCACCAGCGAATAGCCGCCCATGCCCGGGAACAGGTTGAACGCCATTTCCGGAAAGCCCATGCGCGCATTGTTCTGCGCCAGCACGAAGTGGTGCGCCAACGCGGCTTCAAAGCCGCCGCCCAGCGCCGTGCCTTCGATCATGGCCAACGAGATCGCGCCGGTATCGAAGCCGCGCGAGGCCGCATGCACGCAGTCCACGCAAGCGCGCGCATAGGCCCGCAGCGCTTCGCGCTTGCCGGTGCGGATGGCTTCGGCGAAGAAGTTCAAGTCGCCGCCCACGTTGTAGATCTGGGGCACCAGCGAGCCCGTGACCCAGAAATCGATGGGCAGGCCCGAATCCTTCGCGGCGCGCGCCAGGGTCATGATTTCGTCGATGAGTTCGTGGTTGAAGCACGGTCGCGGTTGTGCACGCAGCATCATCCACATGACTCGGCGTCCCTCCTCATAAAAGGCCGAGATTTGCTTCATGTTGCCCGCGGCGGTGAAGGGGTGGCAGTCGGTATGAATGAGTTGATTCATTTGCTTTCGTCCAATCGATCAAGGTGAGTCGGAGTACTGCCGGCTCAGCCTAAACCAGACCTTCCGGGTGCCGTCTCATGCAAACCTCGTCCGGCTGGCCAGACTTGGCCGTAGGTCGAACTGCCGAGTGATTAACGAAAATGTCTTGACGTCAGGGCCAGGGTCTCGGCCGCTCGGGCGAGACGCGCATCGCCGCAATGGATGAGCAAGCTCGCAAATTCGCGAGCTTGCGGGCGATAGGCCAAACGCCTCTCGGGCGGCTTGCCGTCATGCGTTCGGATGAGGATGTTGCAGCACTGCAACAAGATTGAGTCTCATTTGTAAATAGAATCAATTCTCGATAGCATCGCGCCTTTCATTTTCCTGAACCGACGTAAAGGTCTTGCGATGCATCCGCCGTTTGTCCCACGCTCCCTCTCTTTGGCGGTAGCGTTCGCCCTGTCATCCGCCTTGCCGCAGGCAATGGCCCAGACCGCCCAATTGCCCGCCATCAGTGTCGAAGGCACTAACGCCGACGACCCGCGTGTGCCGGAAGTCACCACCGCTACGCGTACGCAGACGCCCGCCCGCTACGTGCCGCAGACCATCGACACGGTCAAGGTCGAAAACGTGCAGAACTACGGCGTCTCGACGATCAGCGATGCGTTGTCGGGCATGCCCAACGTATCCAGCGCGCAAGACACGCGCTTTGACTCGGTGCGTATCCGCGGCTTTGACGCCAGCAGCGATTTCTATCTGGACGGCATCCGCGACGACAGCCAGTACGTGCGCGACCTGCGCAACATTGAACGCATCGAGGTGCTGAAGGGGCCGGCCGCCGTGCTGTACGGGCGGGGCAGCCAGGGCGGTATCGTCAACCGCATCAGCAAGGCGCCGCAGCCCGGCCGGGAATCCAGCATCGAAGCGCAGACCGGCAGTTGGGATTTGCGCAGCGTGTACGGCGACCTCAGCGCCGACCCGAGCGATAACGTCAGCGTGCGCCTGAACCTGGGCCAGGAAGACAGCAACAGCTTTCGCCACAAGATCGGCGGCACGCGTCAACTGGTGGCGCCCGCCATCAACTGGCGCATCACGCCCAACCTGGACTGGCTGGTGCAGTACGAATACAGCCGCTATGACCGCACGCCCGACCGTGGCATCCCCAGCGTCAACGGCCGGCCCGCCGACGTGGGCCGCAGCACCGTCTACGGCGATCCCGACCGCGACTACATCGACGACCGCGCGCAATCGTTCCGCTCGCGCCTGGCCTACACACTGGCGCCCGATTGGCAATTGCGCTACACGCTGGGCGTGTTCAAGCTGGACAGCGATTTCGACAACACCTACCTGACGGGCTACAACGCCGCCACCGGCAAGGTGACGCGCACGCGCTGGCAGCAGGACCTAAGCACGCGCAACATCACCAACAACCTGGAAACCGAAGGGGTGTTCCGCACGGGCAGCGTCGAGCACCGCGTGTTGTTTGGCGTTGAACTGGCCCATCAGGACCGGTCGCCCACCTTGTATTCCGCCGCCACGCGCGGGCCGGGCGCGCAGCCCGTGCCGGCGCTGGATCTCTACGATCCGGACTTGTCCCAGCAGCACAACGGCGCCATGGCGCTCAGCAGCGATGCGCGGCACAAGGTCAAGAGCCAGGGCTACTACGTGCAGGACCAGATCCGGCTGAACGACGACTGGCAGATATTGCTGGGCGTGCGCATGGACCGCTTCAACATCGATTCCACCAACCGTCTGCTGGATGCCTCGGCGTCGCATGACAGCAGCGGCGTCAGCCCGCGCGTGGGCGTGGTGTGGTCGCCGCTGCGCGACCATTCCTTCTATGCCTCGTACAGCAAGACGTTTTCGCCCACGGGCGGCGGCACCATCGGCATCACGCCGAACGCGCGCGGCAACACCAACGAGCTGGCCCCCGAACACACGCGCCAGACGGAAGTGGGCGTCAAGAGCGATTGGCTGGACGGGCAGTTGAGCACCACGCTGTCGCTGTACCAGCTTGAACTCTATAACCGCCGCACTACCGACCCCAACGACCCGACGCTGGTGTTGCTGACCGGCAAGCAGCGTTCACGCGGCATCGAGCTGACCGCCGCCGGCCGGCTGACGGGCAACTGGTATCTGCGTGGCGGGATCGGCCTGCAAAACGCCGCCATCATCGAAGACAACAACGGCATGGCGGGCAACCGCGTCAGCAACGTGGCGCGGCGCAACGGCAGCGTGTTCCTGACCTACAAGCCGGCCGAGGGCCTGTATGGCGAAACCGGGCTGACCTTTGTGGGCGAACGCTACGCCGACAACACTAACCTGACGACGCTGCCGGGCTATGCGCGCTGGGACGCGCTGGTGGGCTATCGCACCGGCAAGTGGGACTGGCGCCTGGCCATGCGCAACATCACCGACAAGACCTACTACGGCTCGGCCACCAGCGCCGGGCAGATCCAGGTGGGCGAGCCGCGCACCGTGGTGGCCACGGCGCAATACCGGTTCTGATACCGCGTTCAGGCCATGCCGCCATTGGCGCGCAGCACCTGCCCATTGACCCAGCCGCTGTCGTGGCCGGCCAGGAATGACACGATGCCGGCGATGTCTTCCGGTTCGCCCAGCCGTTCCAGCGGCGGCATCTTGGCAAAGTGCTCGATCAGTTCGGGGCTCTTGCCTTTCAGGAACAGTTCGGTGGCCACCGGGCCGGGCGCCACGGCATTGACCGTGATGCGGCGCCCGCGCAGTTCCTTGGCGAACACATGCGTCAGGCTTTCCACCGCGGCCTTGCTGGCGATGTAGATGGCGTAGCCCGGCAGGTTGGTCGCCACGGTGGTGCTGGACACGTTGATGATGCTGCCGCCATCGGCCAGCCGCGTGGCGGCTTCGCGCAGCGTGTTGAAGGTACCCCGGGTATTGATGTCGAAGGTCTGGTCGTAGTCTTCGTCGCTGGTCTGCGCCAGCGGCTGCACCTTCAATACCCCGGCGCTGTTGACCAGCGCGCTGATGCGGCCCAATTCCGATTCCACCTTGTCGAACAGGGCGCGCACCTGGGCGGGCTTGGCCACGTCGGCCTGTACCGCCAGTGCGCGGCCGCCGGCCTGGCGGACCTCGTCGGCCAGGGCGTCGGCGTGCGTGGCGCTAGCCGCGTAATTGATGGCGACGGCATAACCGTCCTGGGCCAGGCGGCGCACGATGGCGGCGCCAATGCCGCGCGACCCGCCGGTAACCAGGGCGACGCGTTGCGATGCGTGATCAAGGGCTTGCGTATTCATGTGATGGCTCCAATGAAAGGGGAAGGCAAGGCAGGAAGAAAACCTGCATGGAACGAATCATGAACTATTCCAAACCGAAAATAATTACCCTATATTCGCTAAGTTAATTTCATCTGCATTAATAATCGCTAATAATCGCTACCCGAATCCCAACCCGAATCTCATCCGTAATCCCAGCCCCCATGGACCGATTTCAGGAAATGCAGGTATTCGTCCGCATCGCCGAGCGGCGCAGTTTTTCGCAAGCGGCGGAAGACCTGCGCATCCCGCGCGCCACGGTCACCAACCTGATCAAGCGCATGGAAAAGCGCCTGGGCGCGCGGCTGCTGGAGCGCACCACGCGCCAGGTGCGCTTGACGCATGACGGCGAGGCCTATTACCAGCGTTGTGTGCGCTTGCTGGCGGACCTGGAAGAGGCCGACGGCGCGTTCCTGAACACCGCGCCCAAAGGGTTGCTGCGGGTCAATGCGCAAGGCACGCTGGCCAAATACTTCCTCATGCCGGGCGTGCCCGGCTTTCTGGAGCGCTATCCCGACATCGTCCTGCACCTGGGCGAAGACGACCGGCTGGTTGACCTGGTGCGTGAAGGCGTGGACTGCGTGCTGCGTTCGGGCACCTTGCAGGATTCATCCCTGGCGGGCAGGCAGATCGCCTTGATGCCGCAGGTGACGGTGGCCAGCCCCGCGTATCTGGCGCGCTTTGGCGAACCCACCGGCCTGGACGATCTGGCCGGCCACCGGGCCGTGGACTACATCTCAAGCGCCACCGGCCGCGCCATGCCCCTGGACTTCATGGTGGACGGGCGCAACGTCACGGCGCGGCCGGCGTCGGTGGTCAGCGTGACGGGCGCCGAACTCTACACCAGTGCGGCGCTGGCCGGCCTGGGCCTGGTGCAGGTACCGCGCTATCGGGTCGAGCGCGAATTGGCGGCCGGGCATCTGCGCGTCGTGCTGCCGGATCTGCCGCCCGCGCCCATGCCGGTGTCGGTGCTGTATCCGCAGAACCGGCAGGTGTCGGCGCGGGTGCGCGTCTTCACGCAGTGGCTCACCCAGGTGTTCGCCACCGCGTTCGATCAGACCATGCCGGTCAGGTAGGGCGTTGCGATCGCCATGCAGGCCGCCGGCTGTGGCGGGTGGCAAACATCGGCTTTGTCTTTCTTACGACCCCGCCATCAGCGCCGCCGCCTTGCGAGCCAGGCGCGCCACGCCGAAGCTGCTGGCAAGCTCGTGGCCTTCCAGGTCGGGAAGCGCAATCCAGCGCGCGTCGCGTGCGTCGTCGCCGGCCACCGGTTCGCCGGACTGCCAGCGGCACAGCATGGCAATCAGGATGAAATGACGGCGCAGGGCGCCGGTGTCGTCGCGGTCGAAGACGTCCACCGCGTCGAACACGTGCAGGGGCTCGGCCACGACGCCGGTTTCTTCCAGCAATTCGCGCGCGGTCGCGGCTTCGAGGGGTTCACCGGCGTTGATCTTGCCGCCCGGAAAGGCCCAGCAGTTTTCGTCGGGTGGGTTCGCGCGGCGCACCAGCAGCACGTGGCCGTCGCGGATGACGGCGGCGATGGTGGCGGCAATGGGGGAGGTCATGCGGAAATCTCCAAGGGGTGGCGCTCATCCTAACGTATCGGGCGAGGCCACCCCAAGGCGCTTACTTCTTCACCAGCGGGCAGGTGGATTTGGACAAGGGCATGAAGGCCTGGTCGCCCGGCAGGGTGGCCACCAGCTTGTAATAGTCCCACGGCCGTTTGGATTCAGACGGTTGCTTGACCTCGAACAGGTACATGTCGTGCACCATGCGGCCGTCCTCGCGGATGCGGCCGTTGGTGGCGAAGAAGTCGTTGATGGGCATGGACTTCATCTGCTTCATCACGGCTTCGGGCGCATCGGTGCCGGCTGCCTGCACCGCCTTCAGATAGTGCATGACCGACGAATACGTGCCCGCCTGGCTCATGTTGGGCATTTTCTTCAGCTTGTCGTAGTAGCGCTGCGACCAGGCGCGCGTCTGGTCGTTCATGTCCCAGTAGAACGCTTCAGTCAGAGTCAGGCCGGCGGCGGTGTCCAGGCCCAGGGCGTGGATGTCATTGATGTACAAGAGCAGGCCGGCCATCTTCTGGCCGCCCTGGGTCAGGCCGAATTCGCGGGCCGCCTTGATGGCGTTGACCGTGTCGCCGCCCGCGTTGGCCAGGCCCACCACCTGCGCCTTGCTGGCCTGGGCCTGCAGCAGATAGGACGCGAAGTCGCTGGAACCCAGCGGATGGCGCGATGCGCCCAACACCGTGCCGCCGTTGGCCTTGACCACGTCGGTGGCGGATGCTTGCAGCGTGTGGCCGAAAGCGTAGTCGGCCGTCAGGAAGTACCAGGTCTTGCCGCCTTTTTCGACGTTGGCGCGCGCCGTGGTGTTGGCCAGCGACCAGGTGTCGTAGGTGTAGTGCACGGAATAGGGCGAGCAAAGATCGTTGGTGATGCGTTCGGTGCCGGGGCCGCTGAACACGACGATCTTCTTCTTTTCGCGGGCCACTTCCAGCACGGCCAGCGCGGGCGCGGAACCCGCCACGTCCATGATGGCGTCCACCTTCTCGGTGTCGTACCACTCGCGTGCCTTGGCGGCGGCGATATCGGCCTTGTTCTGGTGGTCCACCACCATCATGTCGATCTTCTTGCCCAGCACCGTGCCGCCGAAATCGGCGATGGCCATCTCGGCCGCGGTGGCGCTGCCCTTGCCGGTCACGTCGGCGTAGACGCCGCTCATGTCCAGGATCAGGCCCAGGCGGACGACGTCGTCAGAGACGGCGGCAGGCTGCGCCCAGGCGGGAGTGGCCGTGACCGCCAGCAGGGCGGATGCGGCGAATAGACGGGTAATCGTGCTGCGGAATTGCATGGAAATCCGGGGCGTGTTGGCGTAAGCCATGGTTTGTCTCCTCTTGTGCCGGATCGGTCTGGAACCTGCTGGCGCTTCAATGGCGCTCTGGTGTCTGGGGCGGCGAAAGTGGGCGTGGCGGTGGGATGGGCTCCTTGGATGGGTCGGAAAGGCGGGGGGTCAGCGTTGGGCCAGCAGGTCGAATTCCATCCGCACTTTGCGAAACGGAAATTCCAGCCGCGCGAAATACACCACGCGGCCGTCAATGCAGGCATAGCGGCGCAGCTCGGCAACGGGCGACGACACGGGAATCTGCAAGGATTCGGCCGATTCCTGACCGGCTTCGATCACGTTCAGCACCTGCCGCGCTTCGCTGATGCGGGTGCCGTAGAACTGGTCCAGCACGGGCGCCACCGTGCTTTTCTGAATGCGGGTGCGATGCTTGCGAAACAGCCCGCTTTCCAGGAACACTTCGCTGTAGCAGAAGGGGCCGGCATCCGTGGTGTGCACGCGTCGCAGGTACTGGAACAGCCCGCCGCGATCCGCCTCGCAAGGCATGCCCAGTGTGTCGGGCAGCGGGGAATCGGCGCTGGATTCCACCAAGGACACCGTGCCCAGCTGATTGCTCAGTTCCACGGTTTCGGCCCAGGTCTTGGGGATCAGCAGCGTGGGGGTTTCCGGCAGTTCCGCATTCACGAACGTGCCCGACCCGCGCGAACGCCGGATCAGGCCGTCCTGCTCCAACAGGCCGAACGCCTGACGGATGGTCGCCCGCGAGATGCCATAGGTTTCCATCAGCGACTCAAGCGGCGGGATCTGTTGCCCTGGCCGCCACGTGCGGTTCTGGATATGGCTGCGGAACAGCGCCGCCGCTTGCAGGTAAAGCGGCTGGGGGCTGCGCGAAAAGAGCTTGCGGGCGGGCATGGGTCAGGGCGTGGGCGGTAAGGATGGATCCGAGAGCATAGCCTCAGCCATGTCGCGCAGCCGGTGTTTCTGGATCTTGACCGAATTGGCGCTTTCCACCGACGGAAAGGCGTCCAGCACGGTGAAGCCGACCGGGGCCTTGAAGCCGGCCATGGTGGCCTTGCAGGCGGCGGTCCAGCCGGCGGGGTCGGCTTGGGCGCCGTCATGCAGCAGCACAAAGGCGTAGGGCACGATCTTGCCGTCGCGCGTGGCCCCCACCACCTGGCAGGCGCGCACGCCGGGCAGGGTTTCGACCACCTGCTCAATTTCCACGGGGTTCACCAGAAAGCCCGACAGGCGCAGGGAATCTCCCATGCGGGTCTGGAACACAAACTGTCGATCGGTCAGTGTGTAGCCCAGGTCACCCGTCTTGAAATAGCCGTCATCCGTGACGGCGTTGCGGGTGGCCTCGGGGTTGTCCAGATAGCCTTGCATCAGGCTGGGCGACAGGATTTCAATTTCGCCCGATTGGCCGTGCCGCAGCACCTGGCCGGTTTCGGGGTCGCGGGCGCGTACCCGCGCCTCGGGGTAGATCAGCGTGCCACCGGGTTGGTGGCGGGCGGACACGTCGCCGTCAGCCGGGTCACGGGGTTGGCCCGCCACCAGCGCGATCAATTCGCTGGAGCCGTACAGGCCGGTCAGCGGCACGCCCGCTTCGCGCGCCAGGTCCAGCATGTTGTCCAGCGCCGGCGTGAAGCTGGCGAAGCCGAACAGCCGCGCCGAGGCGAAGGTGCTGGCGGGCGCGCTTTGCATCATGCCTACCAGCGCCTCGTTATTGGCATAGGTGTGCGTGACTTTGTAGCGTGCTGTCGCGTCGGCCGATTCGGCGGCGTTGAACACCGGCGCGCAGACCACGGGCACGCCTTGCGCCAGACCGCCCGCCAGGGTTGCAAAGCCGAACGCGCCGCAGAACGGCGCGCTGGCCAGCACGCAACTGTGGTCGTCATAGCCAAACGCTTGCGCCACCGTGGCGCCGTGCCGCAGCAGCGTTTGCTGGTCATGCAGCACGAACTTGGGTTTGGACGTGGTGCCCGACGTGGTGAAGCACAGCACCCGGGTGTTGCCCTGCGCGGCGGGCGGCGGCTCCTGGCCTGCCGTCAGGTCAGCGTAGCGATGGGTCGGCTTGCCAGGGATGAATGCGGCGGGCGACGCGGCGGAGGCGTTCGCGATGGCGTCGTTCAGGGTGGTGTCGTTCGCGGTGGTCTCGTTCGGATCCGGCGCGGCGACGGCGATCACGCCTTGCAGGCGTGTCAGTTCCGACGACGGGACGGCGGCCAGGATGCCCGCGAAGTCGATGCCCTTGAAGCCCGGCCAAAACACCAGCCAGTCGGCCTGGCCGCGCCCCAGGATGTCGGCAACCTCTAGTGCGCGAAAGCGCGTGTTGACGGCGAGCACCAGCGCGCCCAGATGCGCGCAGGCCAGGAATGATTCCACCCAGGCGGCGCAGTTGGGCAGCCAGACCGCCACGCGGTGGCCGGGACGCACGCCGATGCGCGCCAGTCCCGCAGCCAAGGCGCGGCTCTGGGCGCGCAGGCGAGCGGCGCTGATGGGCTGGTCTTGGTCGATCAACAGGGTCGCTTCGGGGCGACGGACCGCCAGCGCGTCCAGATGTTCGGCGAAGGTCGAGTAAGGCAAGGACATGGCTTACACCGTGGCGATGGGCGTCACGGGTGAACCGACCGCGCCGGGCATGCGCAAGGGCGGGGCGGTCAACAGGAAGCGGTTGCGTCCGTTGGCATGCAGCCAGTCGGCCAGGTCTTTCAAATACCACAGCTCGGCCAGCGGCACGCCCAGTTTGAAGAGGCAATGGTGGTGCAGCGGCAGGATCGAATGGCCGGGGCCGGAGGTGCGTGCCGGGTAGGATTCCACCGCGTAGTTGTCGGCGCAAATGGCGGCCACGCCGCTGGCGGAGATCCAGTCCAGCAGTGCGCTATCGGCGCCGTCCAGCACCGCGCCGGTCTGCTCCAGCGCGTGCGGGTCCGGCTGCCCGTTCATTTCCACCACGCGCTCGGCAAAGCCCGTGCGCAACACCAGCATGTCGCCGGTTTCCACCACCACGTTCTGTTCGCGCATGGCGGCTTGCAATTGCTCGTGGCCCACCAGCGTGCGGCCGGGGCCGAAGGCGCGCGCCAGATCCACCAGCACGCCGCGCCCCTGCATGCCTTTTTCGGCGTAGCGGCTGACGCTGAGTTTGCGCGCATATGAGCCGCCGGGCGGGCAGCAGGCCTCTGGCGACGTGTCGGGGTCGGCACCGCCAAACACGTCCACCCCGGCGGCATAGCCGTTGTAGTAAACGCGGCGGGCTTCGCCGTCACCTTGAATGTCGAACAGCGCGCCCACGTGGCAAAGGCCGTCCCACTGCGTGGAATATTGCATCGACAGCGTGACCTGGTCGTCGGACAGCACGTCGACGGCCTCGGGCTGCACCTGCGACATCGCAAAGTTCAGGTACGGCGTGCCCTCGCGGAAGGTGGGCTTGAGCGTGGGCGCGTGACGGCGGGGGTTGAGCACGTTGCCGCCCGGCAGGTCCAGCGGCAGCGACAGGCAGAACACCTTGCCCGCCTGCACTTCACGCACCGCCTGCAACACCTTTTCCTCGGTCAGCAGGTTCAGCCGGCCCAGCTCATCGTCCGGCCCGAAGTCGCCCCAGGTGGATCCTTCAGGGCGTTGCGTCCAGCGTTTCATTTGCTTGTCTCCTATCCGATTTCTGTGTTTTTATAACTATAGTACGTATTTACGTACTTTGAGCAGTGATCCATTTCAAGAAGAAATCCGCATGCAGCGGATTCAACAGGAGACAAGTTCATGACCTCATTCGTACCCCCGCGCGCCGGGCGGCGCAGGCTGGCTTTGGCCGCCCTGGCCCTGCTGGCGCTGCCCGTGGCGCATGCCGCGGGCTATCCCGATCATCCCGTCACAGTGGTGGTGCCGTACCCGCCGGGTGGCGGCGCCGACATGTTCGGCCGCGCTATCGCCAATGCGCTGCAACCCGGCCTGAAGCAGACGGTGCTGGTTGAAAACAAGCCCGGCGCGGGCGGCAACATCGGCATGGCTTACGTGGCGCGCGCCAAGGCTGACGGCTACACGCTGGGCCTGGGCACGATCGGCACGCAGACCATCAACCAGTTCCTGTACAGCAACATGGCGTTCGACCCCGAAAAGGATCTGGTGCCGATCGCGCTGGTGTCCACCACGCCGAACGTCATCGCCGTCAGCGCCAAGTCGCCCTACAAGACGGTGGCCGACATCATCAAGGCCGCCAAGCAGTCGCCCGACAAGAAGCTGACCTACGCATCGCCGGGCATCGGGTCGTCGGTGCACCTGACGGGCGCGTACTTCGAGTCGATGGCGGGGGTGACGATGCTGCACGTGCCGTTCAAGGGTACGTCCGCGTCCTTGCCCGCTGTGGCGGGCGGACAGGTGGACCTGCTGTTCGACAACCTGCCCGGCTCGCTGGCGCAGATCAAGGACGGCGGACTGGTGCGCGGGGTGGCCGTCACCTCGGCGCAGCGCGATCCGTCCGTGCCCAATCTGCCCACCGTTGCCGAATCCGGCTTGCCGGGGTTTGACGTCACAGCCTGGTTCGCGCTGTACGCGCCGCGCGGCACACCGGCGCCGGTGGTCAAGCAATTGATCGATGCCGCCCGCAGCGGTCTGCAAGACGCTGCCCTGGCCAAGAATTTCGCCACCATGGGCGCCAAGCCCGGCACGCTGTTCGGCGACGATCTGGCCGCATTCGAACGCGCCGAGCGCAAGAAGTGGGGCGGGCTCATCAAAGACCAGGGGATCACCGCAAAATGAACACGCCCATCGCACTTGTCACCGGCGGCAGCCGGGGTATCGGCCGCGCCATCGTGGCCCGCCTGATCCAGGACGGCTACCAGGTGGTGAATTTCAGCCGGCGGCCGCCCGATGCCCTGCTGCCGGGCGAGACGTTTCGCTCGGTTGACCTGGGCGATGCGGCGGCCACCCGCGAGGCCGCGCGCGAACTGGCGGCCGAGCGGCCTGTGCTGCATCTGGTGAACAACGCCGGCATGATCCAGGTGGCCAACATCGAGGACGTGACCGAGGCGGAGTTGCAGCGCACGCTGGCCTTGAACCTGACCGCGCCCGTGTTGCTGTTGCAGGCGCTGTTGCCCGCCATGCGCGAGGCGCAGTACGGGCGCGTCGTCAATATCGGCAGCCGTGCCGCGCTGGGCAAGGGCGGGCGCACGGTCTACGGTGCGTCCAAGGCCGGCCTGGCCGGCATGACGCGCACCTGGGCGCTGGAATTGGCGGCCGACGGCATTACCGTCAACACTGTGGCGCCGGGGCCGATCGCCACCGAACTGTTCAATCAGTCCAACCCGCCCGGCCAGCCCAAGACCTTGGCGCTGGAAGCGTCCATTCCGGTGCGCCGGGTGGGGCAGCCGGAAGAGGTGGCGCACAGCGTCGCCATGTTCCTGGACAAGCAGGCGGGCTTCATCACCGGGCAACTGCTGTATGTGTGCGGGGGCATGTCGGTGGGGCTGGCGGGGTAGCGCGTGGGGTCAGGGCTCCGGCCTGTCGTGCAAAGGCCCCACGTGTTGCTGGACCGATTTCTTCGACATCTTACCGGTGGCTTGCAACGCGCTGGCGCGCTCCTGGCGCAGCCGCCGCAGCACTTCGGTGGGCGCCACGCCGAAGTGCGCGGCGAACTTGCGCTGGAAGGTGCGGCGCGACATCTGGCAGGCATCTGCCATGTCGTCCACCGACCAGCGTGCCGACAGCTTCGCCTCAATCTTCTCGACCAGATCCCGGAACGGCGCGGCTACACGGTCTTGCAGGCGCAGCGTCTGGCTGTACTGACGCTGGTCGCCATCGCGCCGCATGAACACGACCAGCCGGCGCGCCACTTGTTGCGACAGCGCCGCGCCCACGTCGCGTTCGATCAGCGCCAAGGCCAGGTCGATGCCCGCCGTCACGCCCGCCGATGTCCAGTACTTGCCGCTTTCAATGAAGATGCGGTCGTCTTGCACGCGCAGCGCGGGGTACTTCTGTCGCAGTCGGTCGGCCGAGCGCCAATGCGTGGTGACGGCGCGGCCATCCAGCAGGCCGGCCGCGGCCAGCACGAAGGCGCCGGTACACACGCTGCACGTGCGCGGCGCGCCGACGTCGCGGCGGCGCAACCAGGCCATCGTTTCGGCATGGGCGCTGGCGCGGTCCGCGCCGGGGCCGCCCGGCACCAGCAGCATGTCAATGGGCGCGTCGCCGTCTTGTTCGAAGGTGCCGTCCACCTGCATGCGCAGGCCTTGTTCCCAGGTGCTGACGACCGGCGTGGCGGCGATCGTGCTCAACTGGTAGAGCGGCTGCCCCGCCTCTTCGTTGGCGGAACTGAAT
Organism: Achromobacter spanius; assembly: GCF_029637605.1. Taxonomy (NCBI): domain Bacteria; kingdom Pseudomonadati; phylum Pseudomonadota; class Betaproteobacteria; order Burkholderiales; family Alcaligenaceae; genus Achromobacter; species Achromobacter spanius. The sequence continues at coordinate 360,505 of NZ_CP121261.1, forward strand.
GCCTGCCAGGGGCCCGCCAGGTCCAGCGGCTGGAACCCGTCGTACAGCATGAACAACACGCGCCGTGGCGCGGTTTGCCCGCATTCTGGCGCACTGGCGTGGGCGCGTCCGCCTATGCTGGACGCTGGCGTTTCTGAGGGAGCATCGTCATGCATGTGAATTTTCTCTTGTTCGAAGGGCTGACCCAGCTGGACATGACCGGACCCTACGAGGTCTTGGCGAACGCGCCGGGCTTTACCGTGGATTTTGTCGCAAAAACGCGCGAGCCGGTACGGTGCGATCGCGGCCTGCAATTCGTGCCCACGCAAACCCTTGCGTCGGCGCGGCAATGCGACCTGCTGGTGGTGCCGGGCGGGCCGGGCACGGATGATGCCATCGTGGATGCGGACTGGGTGGCGTTCACGCGCACGCAGGGCCTGGCCGCGCAAACCATCTTTGGTATCTGCACGGGGTCGCTGCTGCTGGGCGCGGCGGGCCTCTTGCGCGGCAAGCGCGCGTCCAGCCACTGGCGCGCGCGCGAATTGCTGGCGCGCTTTGGTGCGATTCCCAGCGATGAACGCCTGTGTGTCGACGGCAATATCTACACGGCCGGGGGCGTGACGTCCGGCATCGACATGGGCCTGAAAGTGGTGGCGGCGCTGTGTGGTGTAGACGTGGCCAAGCTGATCCAGTTGCAGATCGAATACGACCCCAAGCCGCCGTTCCCGGGCGGCACGCCGGCCACGTCCGAGCCCGCCGTGGTGGAGCGCTATCTGGCCATGTCAGAAGCGCGCTTCGCGCGGCGGTCGGCGGCGGTGGACCGCGCCGCCGCCGCCATGCCCTAGGCTATCGGGCTGCCTTGCTTGGGCCGCGCGACTTGGGCCCTGCTACTTGGGCCGCGCTACTTGCCGAAGGCGTAGCTGCCTTCATCCACGTCGGTGTCCACGCTCGGGTCCACATTCGGGTCCTTGATCTTCGGGGGCGTGGCGCCGTCTTGCAGCATTTCGGCGGCCGTCAAACCCTTGGTCAGTTCCAGGGCCTGGCGTTCGAACAGGCGCCGATACAGGCCGCCCTGCAAACGGATCAACTGGTCATGGCTGCCTTCTTCGATGATGCGGCCACGGTCCATCACCAGCAGGCGGTCCAGGGCGCGCACGGTCGACAGGCGGTGCGCCACCACCAGCGTGGTGCGGCCCACCATCAGGCGGTCCATGGCCTGCTGGATCAGCACTTCGCTTTCGCTGTCCAGGCTGGAGGTGGCCTCGTCCAGGATCAGGATGGGCGAGTCCGCCAGGAAGGCGCGCGCGATCGCCACGCGCTGGCGTTCGCCGCCCGACAGCTTGATGCCGCGTTCGCCCACCAGCGTGTCGTAGCCCTTGGGCAGCGTCATGATGAAGTCATGCGCGCTGGCCAGCCGCGCCGCCTGCTCGATCTCGGCCTGCGTCGCGCCGGGCCGGGCATAGGCGATGTTCTCAGCCAGCGTGCGGTGAAACAGCACCGGGTCCTGCTGCACGATCGCGATCTGGCTGCGCAACGACGCCTGCTTCACCTGGGCGATGTCTTGCCCATCAATGGTGATGCGGCCGTCGTTCACGTCATACAGGCGTTGAATCAGCTTGATGAACGTGGTCTTGCCCGAGCCCGAATGGCCCACCAGACCGACGCGTTCTCCGGGCGCGATGCGCGCGGAGAAATTCTGGTACAGCGCCGTGTTGTGCGCGCCATAGCGGAAGGTCACGTCTTCAAAGCGGATTTCACCTTCGCGAATGTTGATGGCGCGCGCGCCCGGACGGTCGGCCACGCCCAGGGGCTGGCGTCCCATCGCCACCAGTTCTTCCATGTCGTTGACCGAGCGTTGCAGGTTGCGGATATGCATGCCCACGTCGCGCAGATAGCCTTGCAGCATGAAGAACATCGTCAAGGTGAAAGTGATGTCGCCCACGGTGGCCTGGTTGCGCGACCAGAGCAGCAGGGACGCGCCCAGAATGGCGGCCTGCATCGCCACCAGCATCGCGCCCTGGATACCGCCGTTCAGCGTGGCGCGTACCCAGGTGCGGCGCGTGCGATGGCGCCACTTGTTCACCACGCGATCCAGCCGCGCTTCTTCACGCGCTTCCGCGCCGAAGGCCTTGACCACGGCATTGCAACTGACGGCGTCGGCCAGCGCGCCGCCCATGCGCGTGTCCCAGGCGTTGCCCAGGCGCGCGGCCGGGGCCACATAACCCAGCGACAACGCCGCGGTGACGGCGATATACAGCACCGAACCCAGGCCCACCACCAAGCCCATCAAGGGCCAGTGCGCGCCCAGCAGGGCGGTGGCGCCCACCAGCATCACCACGGATGGCAACAGCGCGATCAGCAGCGTGTCGTTCAGGATGTCCACGGCCCACATGCCGCGCGTGATCTTGCGCACGGTGGAACCCGCGAAGCTGTTGGCATGCCAGTCGGTGGAAAAGCGCTGCACGCGGTAGAAGGCGTTGGACACGATCCCATTCATCATCTTCAACGTAAACGTGATGATGTTCTGGAACACGGCCTGGCGCAGCAGCGTGCCGCCCACGCCCAGCGCCACCAGCAGCCAGAAGGCCGTGATGGCGGCGTCCCAGGCCAGCGCATCGCCGCTCGAGCCCGACGCCACGGCGTCAACCAGGCGGCCGGCATACATCGGCGTCAGGATGTCGGCCACGGCCGACAGCAAGGCCAGCAGCACGATGACCACGGTGCGCCAGGGCTGCAAGACCCAATGCTTGAAGGTAAAGCCCAGGACGTCCTTGAAGGCCTGTCCTCGAAAGTCGATTTTTTTTCTAGCCATAACAATGGCCTGGCGGCACAAGACACGCCAGGATGTCCTTGTGAGGAAAGAGGGATAACAAGCCGGATGCGCGAGGCATCGGCAACTGCGTTTACGGGTGTTGAGCGGGCGCGGTGGACCAGTCGCTAGGTAACGGTCTAGCGATGGATCCGCGCGGGCGACGACTTAATGGCGTCGCGGGGATACGCGCGGGACGGCGGTGAGCATGGGGCAAAACATCATGCGGCCTCCCTGGCGGTAAGTGAAGTGGATGAAAAAGGAATGGGCAAAGGCCCGAATTGCTGATTCTATAGAGATGATGTACGGGAATCAACGGGGCGTTTTGCGTGGGTATTGCCGCTGTGGGTTTTTTTCAACGGCCGGGGCCGCGGGGCTTGAACGCGGCGAACCCCGCCCAACATTGCTGCGTGAATTCGTACAGCGCATCTTGCGCCGCCAGGGGCGTGCGCCCGGCCAGGCGCGCCAGCACGTAATGGCCCTGGCGCTGGCGATCAGGCGGCAGCGGCACTTCCACCAGTCGCCCCGCCTCTTGTTCGCGCCGCGTCACGCAGATCACACCCAGCAGCAGCGTGTCGGTATGCAGCGCCAGGTCGGCCAGCGCATCCAGGTTTTCGCAACGCAGCGTGACCATCTGTTCGGGCGCGCCGCCTGGCCCCAAGGTGTCGGCAAGCCGTAGCGACACCTCCGGGCTCAGCGTGCTGGAGGCCACCGGATACTGCCGCACCTGTTCAATGCCCACGCGCTTGTGCGCCAGGATGGGGTGCCCCTTGCGGCAGACCATGCCCGCGCGCAGCGGCGCCAGCGGGCGGGTGTCGATATCGGCGGCGTCGTACAACATGCGCGCATCGCACACCATGGCATCAATGCGTTCGGCGCGCAGCATGTCGAGCAGCGCCGCCGTGCTGCCAAGTTCGACACCCACGCGTACCTGGGGCCGGTGCGCGGCCATGTGCGCCAAAAAGGGCGACAGCAATAACGATGCCGGGGCGGGGCTCAGGCCGATGGTGAGCGAGCCGGCATCGCCGCCATGCAGCGCCTTCAGTTCGCGTTGCAGCTCGGCTTCTTCAAAGCGCATGCGGCGCGCGCGCTCGGCCACGCAAGCGCCATAAGGTGTCAGGCGGACCCGGCGCGTGCCGCGATCCAGCAGCGGCAGGCCCAACTCGGTTTCCAGCGCCTGGATGCTGCGGCTAAGCGCGGGTTGGGACAGGTTCACCTTTTCCGCCGCCAGCGAAAAAGTGCCGTGTTCGACCACGGCCAGCAGGTGTTTGAGCTTTTGAAAATCCATGAGCTTTACGCATCGAATCCATGACATAAATGCATTGGCATTATAAGTAGCGGCTTCTTATCATGGTCTCCGGACGGCGCCCGCCAGAGGCGCCGCATCCCGCGCTGAAGGTCGCTCGCAAGCATGGCGCGGTTTATCAATTTGGAGACAGAGTCAATGAAGCAGCATTTGTTGTCGGCCGCCATCCTGGCAGCCTGCGCCGGCGTGGGCGCAGCCCCCGCGCAAGCGCAATCCCAGCCGCAATCCCAGCCATCCGTCACCGCCGACGCCCAGCGCCCCGCCGCCCGGCAGGTCACCATCCGCCGCGACGGCTACGGCATGCCCCACGTCTACGCCGACACGGTCTACGGCATCTTCTACGGTTACGGCTACGCGGTGGCGCAAGACCGCCTGTTCCAGATGGAGATGGCGCGTCGCAGCACGCAGGGCCTGGTGGCTGAAGTGTTGGGCGAAAAAATGGTGGCCTTCGACAAATCGATACGCGGCAATTTTTCGCCCGAGCGTATCCAGCGCCAACTGGCGGCGCTGCCCGCGTCCGAACGCCAGATTCTGGACGGCTACGCGGCCGGCATGAATGCATGGATTGCGCGGGTGCGCGCCGAACCCGGCACGCTGATGCCCAAGGAATTCAACGACCTGCAATTCCAGCCGTCCGACTGGACGCCCTATGACGTGGCGATGGTGTTCGTGGGCACCATGGCCAACCGGTTTTCGGACGCCAATAGCGAGATCGACAACCTGGCGTTGTTGACCGCGCTGCAAGACAAGCACGGCGAAGCGCGCGCCATGCAGATCTTCAACCAATTGCGCTGGATGACCGACAGCCGCGCGCCGACCACGGTGCCGGAAGAAGAGGGGGTTTATCAGCCCGCCACCTATCAGCCCGCCGGCCACTCGCGCAACGCTTACCAGCCCGCCACCGCGCGCGCGCCCGCCAAACTGTCCTACGCCTTGCCGCGCTACGACGGCACGCCGCCCATGCTGGAGCGCGTGGCGCGCGACCCGCTAACGCGCGGCGTGCTGCAAGACGCGCCCGCCGACGCGCCCGCCCGCCTGCTGGCGCAGTTCGCGCAAAGCGGCCAGCCCGGCATCGCCGGCTTTCCCACCACCAGCAATATGTGGATCGTGGGCCGCGAGCACGCCAAGGACGCGCGTTCCATCCTGTTGAACGGCCCGCAGTTCGGCTGGTGGAACCCGGCCTACACCTACGGCATCGGCCTGCACGGCGCGGGCTACGACGTGGTGGGCAACACCCCGTTCGCCTATCCCAGCATTCTGTTTGGCCACAACGCGCACGTCACCTGGGGCTCCACGGCAGGCTTTGGCGACGACGTGGACATCTACGCCGAAAAGCTCGACCCCGCCGACCGCACCCGCTATTTCCACAATGGTGAATGGAAGACGATGGAAAAGCGCACCGAGCTTATCCAGGTCAAGGACGGCAAGCCGGTATTGATGGACGTGTACCGCACGGTGCATGGCATCGTGACCAAGTTCGACGACAAGCAACATGTGGCCTATGCCAAGGCGCGCGCATGGGAAGGCTTTGAGTTGCAATCGCTGATGGCCTGGACGCACAAGACGCAGGCGCGCAATTGGGACCAGTGGAAGCAGCAGGCCGCGCGCCATGCGCTGACCATCAACTGGTACTACGCCGACGACCGCGGCAACATCGGCTACGCCCACACGGGCTTTTATCCCAAGCGCAAACCCGGCCATGACCCGCGCCTGCCCGTGCCCGGCACGGGTGAAATGGACTGGGACGGCATGCTGCCGTTCGCCACCAACCCGCAGGTCTACAACCCGCGCCAAGGCTACATCGCCAATTGGAACAACCAGCCCATGCGCGGCTATCCGTCCACCGACCTGTTCGCCATCGTGTGGGGCCAGGCCGACCGCTACGCCGAAATCGAAACGCGCATGAAGGCCATGACGGCCGATGGCGGCAAGATCAGCGCGCAGCAAATGTGGGACCTGATCCGCATCACCAGCTACGCCGACGTCAACCGCCGCCACTTCCTGCCGTTCCTGCAACGCGCCGTGGCGGGCTTGCCAGCTGATGACGCACGCGCGCGGCTGGTGGCCGACTTGTCCACCTGGGACGGCATGGGCACTAGCGACAAACAGCCCGGCTACTACGACAACGCCGGGTCCGCCGTGATGGACGCCTGGCTGCGCGCCATGCTGCGCAGCACGCTGGCCGACGAGATGCCCGCCGACTTCTTCAAGTGGTACAGCGCCACGGGCTATCCCACCCCCGCCACGCCGGCCACCGGTTCGCTCAACCTGACCGTGGGCGTGAAGGTCTTGTTCAACGCCTTGGCTGGCCCCGACGCCGGCGTGCCCCAGCCCTACGACTTCTTCAACGGCAAGCGCCCGGAAGCGGTCAGCCTGGCCGCGCTGGACGAAGCCCTGGCCGCTTTGCAAAAAGCGTATGGCCAGGATCCGGCCACGTGGCGCATCCCCGCGCCGCCCATGGTGTTTGCGCCGAAGAACTTCCTGGGTGTGCCGCAGGCGGACGACAAGGCGGTGCTGAGCTTTGCGGCCACCCAAAACCGGGGCACCGAAAACAACATGACGGTGTTCGACGGCAAGGGCGTGCGCGCGGTGGATGTGGTGGCGCCGGGGCAGAGCGGTTTCGTGGCGCCGGACGGCACGCCGTCTGTCCACACCCGCGACCAGTTCGACCTGTACAACCACTTTGGCAGCAAGCGCGTCTGGTTCACGGATGCGGAGGTGCGCGCCAACGCTACGTCGGTTGAGACGTTGCGCTACTGACCGTGTAGCCGCCCTGGTGGCTGGCCAGGCGCGCATAGGCCCCTTGCTTGCGCAGCAATTGGTCATGCGTGCCGGCCTCGGCCAGCGTGCCGCGGTCCAGCACCAGGATCAGGTCCGCGTTGCGGATGGTGGACAGCCGGTGCGCAATCACCAGGGTGGTGCGGTGCTGCATCAGCGCGTCCAGCGCGGCCCGCACCTGCATCTCGGACAAGGTGTCCAGGTGCGAAGTCGCCTCGTCCAGGATCAGCACCGGCGCGTTTTTCAGGAAGGCCCGCGCAATCGAGATGCGCTGGCGCTGCCCGCCCGACAACTGCATGCCGCGTTCGCCTACGTTGGTGGCCAGCCCGTCGGGCAGTTGCTGTACGAATGCCGTCAGCGCCGCCTGGTCCAGCGCGCGCGCCAAGTCGTCGGGCGTGGCCTCGGGGCGCGCCAGCCGGATGTTGCCCTCCAGCGTGTCGTTGAACAGGTAGGTGTCTTGCGTGACCAGGGCCACGCGTTCGCGTAAGCCGTCCAATTGCAGTTGGCGCACATCCAGACCGTCCAGCTTGACCACGCCCTGGCGCGGGTCCCAGAAGCGCAGCAACAGGCTGGCCACGGTGCTTTTGCCGGCGCCCGAGGCGCCCACGATGGCCACGGTTGCTCCGGCCGGTGCCTTGAAACTCAAGTCCTTCAGCGTGTCTTCCTGTTTGCCGGGGTAGGCAAAACTGACGTGCTCAAACGCCAAGGACAAGCCATGCGTGGCCACCGGCGGCGCCAGCGGGCCGTCGGTGACGGGCTCGGGCTCGTTGCTGACCACGTGCAGGCGGCGCGTGGCGGCGATGGTGTCGGCCAATTGGCGGCTGACCTGCGAAATTTCAGACACCGGCAGGAAGGTCGCCATCGCAATCAAGACCAGCAAGGGCAGCATGCTGGCCGACAGCGCGCCCGCCGACACCTGCAAGGCGCCCACGACCGCCACGGCCAGGCCGCCCAATCCCATGGCCACTTCAAACCAGGCCGTTTGTTTGGACAGGTCGCGCAGGATGTCCAGGCGGCGGATACGGTATTGGTCAGCCACTTTCAGGAACTGGCCCCGGCGGCGGTCGGTGGCCTGGAAGGCGGTCAGGTCGGCCAGGCCCTGGATGGTGTCGGTGGTGTGCGCGCTCATTTCGCCCAGCGCCTGCCGAGCCTTGTCGCCCAGCGCATCGATATGGCGGCGGCCGCGCACGGGCGAGACCAGCGCATAGGCCAGGAAGGGCAGCAGCGCCAAGGCTACGGGCCAGCTATATACGCCCAGAAAGCCCAGCACCGACAGCGGTACCAGCACGGACACGATGGCGGGGGCAATGGTGTGCGCGTAGAAGTACTCGACCATCTCGATGTCTTGCGTGGCCAGCGCGACCAGGTCGCCCGAGCGGCGCTGCAACAGGTAGGCGGGCGCCAGGCGCTCCAGCTTGTCGAACAGCTTCACCCGCATGTCGGCCAGCAACTGATAGGCCATTGCATGCGCCAGCCACGATTCCAGCCAATGGAACAGGGCGGCCAGCGGCGCGCAGATCAAGAGGCCGACGATCAGGGCGGAAACCTCGCGCCCGTCACGGATGGCGGCCACGATCAGCGCGCTGAATACGCCCACGCCGATGAAGGCGGCCACCCGCGCGACGCCCAGCAGGATGGTGGCGGTCAGCGTGCCGCGCCAGGGCTTGACCACGGACAGCAAGGTGCCCAGCGTGGCGCGCCACCCCACGTGTTCGGCATCGACATCCAAGGGCCGCAAGGCGGGGCCTCTTGCGCCGCCGTCACCGCCGTCATCGTCTTCGGGCGTGGCGGCATCCAGCACCGGCGCTGAGGCCAAGGCGGTCGCGCCGGCAGACGGGTTTTGATGCGCCTCGGCCTGCTCGTGCATCAAGCGGTAGTACAGCCCGCGCGCCCGCATCAGTTGCGCATGCGGCCCGGCTTCCACGACGCGGCCCTGATCCAGCACCAGGCTGCGGTCGGCGCCGATGACGCTGGCCAGCCGGTGCGCCAGGATCAGCGTGGTGCGGCCCGCCATCAGGCGGTCCAGCGCCTGCTGGATCAGCGCTTCGTTTTCGGTGTCCACCGATGACAGCGCTTCGTCCAGGATCAGGATGGGCGCGTCGCGCAGCAGCGCGCGCGCGATGGCCACGCGCTGGCGTTGTCCGCCTGACAATTGCAGGCCGCGCTCGCCGATGCGGGTGGCGTAACCGTCGGGCAGCGCCATGATGAAGTCGTCGATATTCGCGGCGCGGGCGGCGGCGCGCACCTGCTCGTACGTGGCGTCCGGCCGGCCCAGCCGCAGGTTGTCGTCGATGGTGCCGTGAAACAGCGTGATGTCCTGACTGACCAGCGCAATCTGCGACAGCAGCGTTTGCGTGTCCAGCGTGTTCACATCGTGCCCGCCCACGCGGATGACGCCCGCTTGCGGCACGCATTCGCGCAACAGCAGCCGCACGATGGTGGACTTGCCCGCGCCGCTGGGGCCGACCACGCCGACCCGTTCGCCCGCCGCGATGCTGAACGCCAGGCCTTGATGCGCGCGGCGCTCGGGCGTGTAGGAAAACGCCACGTTGTCGAATTCGATGGTGGGCGACAGGTGGGTGGGTGCGAGTTGGTTGGGCGCCAGATGGCCGGCCGTGTTGCGCGCGCCCAAGGCTGTGCTGGGCACGGGCGTCAGCGGCTGCGCGTCCATCAGCGCATGGATGCTGACGGCGGCCGACTGGCCCAGCATGCCGCGGTGCAAGACCGAACGCAGGTCGCGCAGCGGCCGGAAGATCTCGGTGCCGGCCATCAGCACGATCAGCAGCGCTTCCACGCTCATGTCGCCCGAGGCCACGCGCCAGGCGCCCAGCGTCAAGGCCAGCGCCGCGCCCAGCGCCACGCCCAGGTCGCTGATGCCGCGCGTCAACAGGCTGACCGACAGCACCCAGAACGTGTTGTCCGACAGGCTGCGGGCACGGGCCGCCAGACGCCGGCCCCAGGCCTTGCCCTGGCCGTAAGACTTCAGCGTGGGCAGGCCTTGCACCGCGTCCAGGAAGTCTTCGCCGAAGGCATTCAGCGCTTGCGTGCGCGCCTGGCTGGCGCGGCGGTCCAGCATGTGCACCGCCATCGGGCCAAACAGCGCGAACAACGCCGCCACCAAAAACACCAGCGCGGTGGGCACGTCCCAGAACGCGATCACGGCGAAGATGGCGAAGGGCGCGGCCGCCGCAATCGCGACTTGCGGCAGGTATTGGCCGAAGAAGGTCTGCAACTGCTCAACGCCGTCCACCACGGTCAGCATGACGCCGCCTGTGCGCTGGTTGGCGAACCATGCGGGTCCCAGGGCGACGATACGGTCATACAGCTTGCCGCGTAGCGTTTGCTGGATTTGCGCCGAGGTGTGGTTGGCCTGCACGGTGCGCCAATGGTCGAACAGCGCGCGCAGCAGCACCATGGCGCCCACGCACAGGGCGGGCACGATCCAGTCTTGCCACGGCGCGCCGTCGAATACACGGGCCAGCAACTGGCCCAGGAAGACATAGCGGGCAATGCCCGCCGCCAGCGCCAGCAGGCCCAGGAAAATGCCGCCCGCCATGCCGGCACGCAATCCCGCCGTCAAGCGCCACAACCGAGAGTCGAAATACATATCAATGCTCCATGCAGAGCCTGCATGGTCGCTGATCCGACGCGGTTGCGATAGCGAGTCTTTTTCAATCTAGGGTTGAGATAAACTCAACTCCATGTCTGATCTGCCCAACCAGAATCCATCCCCCGATCTGCCCACGCACACGCCGCCCCTGGCCGCGCTGCGTGCGTTCGAGGCCGTTGCTCGCCTGGGCAGTCTGAGCCGCGCGGCGGGCGAGCTGCATGTCACCAAGAGCGCGGTCAGCCATCAGCTACGCGCGCTGGAGACGGACCTGGGCGTGCAATTGCTGCGCCGGGGTGGCACGGTGCGCCGCGCCGAAACCACCGAAGCGGGCGCCAAATTGCTGGCTTCCGTACAACAGGCCTTGACCCTTCTGGCGTCCGCTTGCCGCGACGTCCGCGCCACCGCGCGCGGCCGCCGCCGCTACACGCTGAACGTGTCGGCCAACCCCTCGCTGGCCGCGCTATGGCTGGCGCCGCGCATCGGACGCTTCATCGAACTGCATCCCGACATCGGCGTGCAGGTCTACTTGCACGCCAGCCAGGACCCCGCCTGGAAAAGCCAGGACATCGACCTGGCCTTCCTGCACGTGCGTGCGCGCGGCCCGCATTTGGCCGAGCCGGGCGACATTGCGCTGATGACCGAAACCGTGGTGCCGGTGTGCAGCCCCGCGCTGATCGCCGAGGCCGAGCGCGGCGACCCCCGCGTGTTTTTGCGGCACCGCTGGTTGGAGGAAAAGCATATCGACAGCCCCGAAACCGATTGGCGCACCTGGGGCCCGCGCTTGGGGCTGGCGGAATCGGAGTGGCAAGAGCCCATGGTGTTCAGCGGTCTGAGCACGGTGGTGGCGGCGGCCGCGGCGGGCGTGGGCATTGCGCTGGGGCGCGCGCCGCTAATCGATGAAGATCTGGCCAGCGGCCGCCTGGTGCCGCTGATGCCGCAACTGCGCATGCCGGGCTCGTGGGGCTATGTGATGCGCATCCACGCCAACCGGCCGATGGATGCGTCGCTGCCCGCGCTGGTGGAATTCCTGGCCGAAGAAGGCCGCAGCCAGGGGGCCTGGTAGCGGCCAGGCCAGACCCGGTTAGTCGGTCGTCAGCTCCATGCTGCGCGTGACCTCTTCCTGCACCCGTTCCCAGATCGACCGCTTCAATTCCACAAAGCGCGGCGACAACTGCACGTCGGCGCTGCGCGGATGCGGCAGGTCGTTGTGGATGTCTTGCACGATGCGGCCAGGTTTTGAACCCATCACGGCCATGCGGGTGGACAGCGTCAGCGCCTCGTCGATGGAATGCGTGATGAACACAATCGTCTTGCCGCTTTGTTCGTAGATGGACAGCAACTGGTCTTGCAGCACCTGGCGCGTCATGGCGTCCAGCGCGGCGAAGGGCTCGTCGAACAGCATCACGTCGGGGTCATTGGCCAGCACGCGCGCAATCGACACGCGCTGCTTCATGCCGCCCGACAGCGCATGCGGATACTTGTCCGCCGCCGCCTTCAAGCCCACCATCTCGATGAACTTGCGGGCGATGGGGGCACGTTCTTGCTTGGACATGCCACGCATCTTCAAGCCGAATTCCACGTTCTCTTGCACCGTGCGCCACGGAAACAGCGCGTACTGCTGAAACACCATGCCGCAGGCGGCGGTCACATCGGTGACGGTCTTGCCGTTGATGGCCACCGTGCCCGTATTGGGCTGGATGAAGCCGGCCATCAGGTTCAGCAATGTGGACTTGCCACAGCCGGACGCGCCCAGCAGCACCAGGAATTCTCCGCGCTTGACCTCCAGGTTGACCTTGTCCAGCACGGTCACGTCGCCATAGGCCTTGGACACGTCGGTCAACTGGATCATCGTTTCGTTCATCGTTGCCATGCCAGCACCCACCGTTCAAGCAGCCGCAAACACAGATCGGTCACCAGCACGGTGAAACTGATCAGCACCATGCCGAGCACCACGGTGTCGGTCTGGAAGAATTCCTTGCCGTTCATGATCATGAAGCCCAGGCCTTCCCGCGACGCCACCAATTCGGCCGAGATCACGCAGGTCCAGGACAGGCCCAGGATGATCTTCATGCCCGACAGAATCTGCGGCAGGCAGCCGGGAAACAGCACTTCGCGCATGACCTGCCAGCGGTTGGCGCCCAGGTTGCGCGCCGCCCGCACCAGCACCGGATCAATGCTGCGCGAGGCTTCCATCACATACAGCAGCGCCGGCACGAACGAGCCCATGAAGACGATGCTGTACTTCTGCGTTTCGGTAATGCCAAACCACAACAGCGACAGCGGAATCCAGCTCATCGACGGCAGTGGCCGCAGGAACGAGATGATGGGGTCGAAGACGGCGCGCGCCACCTTCGACGTGCCCAGCAAAATGCCCAGCGGTATGGCCACGAAGACAGCCGCCAAAAAGCCCACCATCACGCGGCGCGTGGAGGCCAACACGTTGTAGAACAGCGTGCCCTGGTCGGACATGGACAACGCCCGCGCCAGCACCTGGGACGGCGCGGGCAAGAAGATGGGGTCGACCGCGCCGGCGCGGCACAGGCCTTCCCACAGCAACAGAAAGCCAAGAAGCGAAAACACGCTGACCCAGATCAGCCGTGTTTCCTTTGAAGACGAGCGCGCGGACATGGCGATTGGGTTCCGCGTTTACAGGTACGAGGCCTGGACCCAGTCCTTGACCTGGGGCGCCTTGTCGATCTGCTTGAGCGACACCAGCATCTCGGCCAATTGCTGCATGCCGCTGACGAAGTTGCCCGGGTCCACCATCAAGGCCTTCTGGTCGGCGGCGGAATACCACTGCGTCTGCTTGATGACGGCCAGTTGTTCGGGCCGCGACAGGCCGGTCAGCTCCAACAGCACGCTGGCGGCTTCATCGGGCTGCTCGGTCAGCATGGCGTTGGCCTGGAACACGGCGTGCAGGAATTTCTTCACGGCTTCCGGGTTCTCGCGCCCCAGCTTGGCGTGCGTCAGCAGCACGTCCGGGCCCGGGGTGATGGCGTATTGCTTGTAGAGCGAGAACGCCGTGTCATCCAGCAGCACGTGCGTGCCGGGCACCGCCTTGATGCGGTCGAACGCGGGCGTCCAGGCCACCGCCGCGTCAATCTGCTTGCCCTGATAGGCGGACAGCAGGTTGGTGGCCGGCAGGTTGATGATGGACACGTCGCGTTCGGCGTCCAGACCCGCCTGGCGCAGCACGTCAAGCAGCAGCACGTGCGCGCTGGAAGCGTAGGTGACGCCGATCTTCTTGCCCTTCAGGTCAGCCACCGACTTCACGTCTTCGCGCACCAGCACGCCTTCGGCGCGGCCGAAGTTGTTGGGCGTGGCGATCACCTGGAATTGGCGCGCGCCGGCCGCCATCAAGGCCAGCGACGACACCACGCCGGTGCCGGCCAGGTCGATATTGCCGGCCATCACGGCGCTCATGCGGTCGGACGACGTGGCGAAGCTTTGCCACTTGATGTCCAGGCCTTGCTTGGCGAACAGGCCCGTCTTCATGGCGATGTAGGCCGAATAGTGGCCCAGCCACGCCGAGCCGCCATACGTGTAGGACGCATTGGCGGCGCGGCCGATCATCGGAAAGCCCAGGGCGCTTGCGCCCGCCAGGGCAGCGGTGCGCACCAGCATGGCGCGGCGATTCATGTTCATGTTTTTCCCCTACGTGGATGTAGATTGACGGATAGATTCCATGTCGCCGGCACTCTATGGTGCGGCAGACGAGACTTTCACCCGGCCGCCGCGCGACGCCATGAATATAAGGAGCGGCGATGGTCAAAATTCGCTGCGCTTAAGCAATCCGCTTTCGTCATGCCCTGTTCTTGCCGCGCTTTTATTAAGTATTCGCGATGCTTATATTGCGATCGGCCAAACAACGCAGGTTCACACTCGCGCCACTTGTCCTTGGAGCCTTGTCGTGAAAAGTTATGACGTGATCGTGATTGGTGCCGGCGTGATCGGCAGTTCGGTGGCGTTCCACCTGGCGGAGCTGGGCGCGAAGAACGTGCTGGTGCTGGACCGGGCGACCATCGGCGCGGGCACGACGTCGCAGTCATCCGGTATTTTGCGCACCCATTATTCGGTGCGCGAAAACGTGGAGCTGGCGCAGCGTTCCTGGAACGTGTTCAACCACTTCGCCAGTTACGTCGGAGACGACGAAGCGTCATGCGGCCTGGTCAAGTGCGGTTATCTGATCACCGCTGCTGACGACGACAAGCTGGCGCCCTTGCAGAGCGCGCTGGATCAGCAGCGTGAACAAGGCATTGCGCTGGAATTGCTGAACCCCGCCCAGGCCCGCGAGCTGCTGCCGATTGCCTCGTTCGATAATGCCGCGCTGATCGGCTTCGAACCGGAAGCCGGTTTTGCCGACGCCTATCTGGTGGCCACCAGCTTCGCGCGCGGCGCGCGCCGCCGTGGCGTGACCATCCGCGAAAACGTGGACGTGAAAAAGCTGCTGGTGGAAAACGGCCGCGTGGTGGGCGTGTCCACGTCTGACGGCGATTACGCCAGCCCCGTGGTGATCAGCACGCAGAATATCTGGACCTCCGAACTGGCGGGCTGGACCGGCATCGCCATGCCCGTGGTGCCCGAGCGCCACGCCGTGCTGGCGCTGGAATGCGAGGCCGCGCCCTATACCTATTCCATGCCGGTCTTCAAGGACCTGGCCTCGCCCGGCATGCTGTATTGCCGCAGCTATGGCGGCAACCAGATGTTGGTCAGCGAAGGCATCGTGGGTGAAGCACTGCAAAACAGCGACGCCGAGCAAGGCGATATTCCGCTGGACTATGTGGCCGAAGTGGGCGAGCAGGTGGCAACGCGCTTTCCCGCCTACGAGACGGCGGGCCTGGCCTCGTCGTGGACGGGCGTGTATGACGTCACCCCGGACTGGAACCCCGTGCTGGGTCGCGTGCCGGGCGTGCAGGGCCTGATCGTGGGCTTCGGGTTTTCGGGCCACGGCTTCAAGCTGTCGCCGACCGTGGGCCGCGTGCTGGCGCAGGAAGCGCTGGGGCTGGCCACGGAGGTGTCGCTCAAGCCGTATGACATCGGCCGCTTTGCCAGCGGTGCGTTGCTGACCGGCAAGTACGGCCTTGGCGCCGTCTCGTAACGCGATGCGCGCGCTGCATGCAAGCTGGATGGCGGTCACGCCCGAGCCCTGGAAGAACGGCGGCGGCGTGACGCGCACGTTGTCGGTGGATGCCGCCCAGCAACCGCCGCGCTGGCGGGTGAGCGTGGCGGACATCGACCGCGACGGGCCGTATTCCCGCTTTCCCGGCTATGACCGCGTGTCGGTGGTGTTGTCGGGCGGCGGTGTGGAGCTGGTTGTGGAGGAGGCGGATGTGGCCGACGTGGCCGATGCCGGGCGCATTACGCTTGCACCCGGTGTGGCCACAGCCTTCGTGGGCGATGCGGGATTTCAATCGCGCCTGATGAATGGGCGTGTACGCGTGCTGAACCTGTTTGTGTTGCGCGGCGCGGCGGTGGCCAGCGTCGTGTGCGTGGGCGGCGGGCTTGCTGCGGTAGAGGCGGGTGGGCTGGCGCAAGGCGACGCCACGACGCACACGCTGCGCATCGTCGTTGCGGCGCAGGCGGGGCGCTTGAACCAGGCAGCGGCCGATGCTGGCGTGGCGCTGGAGGCGGGCGACTACGCAGCCGGCGTGTCCTGTGGCATCGATGCACGGCGGGCCTTTACGCCTGCGCAACCCACGGCGCGGGATGGTGTGGCCGCGGTGGTGCTGGACGTGCGCGTGCTGGCGCTTGCTGCCGTGTGACCTGTTCTGTTTTATCCGTTCCATTCGATTCGAAATTCCCTGACCCAGGAGTGTTTGCATGAAGGTATTAACCGCGGTCAAGCGCGTGGTTGACTACAACGTCAAGGTGCGCGTGAAGGCCGATCAAAGCGGCGTGGACATCGGCAACGTCAAGATGTCGATGAACCCGTTCGATGAAATCGCTGTCGAGGCAGCTGTGCGCCTGAAAGAGCAGGGCGTGGCGACGGAGGTTATCGCCGTGTCTTGCGGCCCGGCGCAGTCGCAGGAAACGCTGCGCACGGCGCTGGCCATTGGCGCCGACCGTGGCGTGCTGGTGCAGACCGACGCCGCGCTGCAAGCGCTGGCCGTCGCCAAGCTGCTGCGCGCCGTGGTGCGGAAAGAACAGCCCGCGCTGGTGATCCTGGGCAAGCAGGCCATTGATGATGACGCTTGCCAGACGGGCCAGATGCTGGCCGCGCTGTTGGGCTGGCCGCAAGCCACCAACGCCAGCGCCATCGAGATCGACGGCGGCACGGCGCGCGTCACGCGCGAAGTGGACGGCGGCCTGGAAGTGCTGGACCTGACCCTGCCCGCCATCGTGACGGCCGACTTGCGCTTGAACGAACCGCGCTACGTCACGCTGCCCAACATCATGAAAGCCAAGAAAAAACCCGTGGACATCGAAACGCCCGAGGGCTTGGGCGTGGACCCCGCATCGCGCCTGTCGACCTTGCGGGTGGAAGAGCCCGCGGCGCGCGCGCCGGGCATCAAGGTGGCCGATGTGGCCGCGCTGGTCGACAAACTGAAGAACGAAGCCAAGGTGATTTGATGACGGTCCTAGTTATTGCCGAACACGACAACCACACCCTGAACAGCGCCACGCGCAACGCCGTTGCCGCTGGGGCCAAGCTGGGCATGCCGATCCATGTACTGGTGGCGGGCACGGGCGCGCAAGCCGTGGCGCAGTCTGCCGCGCGCATCGCGGGCGTGGAAAAAGTGCTGGTTGCCGACGCGCCGCATCTGGCCGATGGCCTGGCCGAGAATCTTGCCGCGCAAGCGGTCGCCGCTGCCGGGAATGTCTACACGCATGTATTGATGGCTGCCACCACGCAGGGCAAGAGCGTGGCGCCGCGCATTGCCGCGCTGCTGGATGTGGAGCAGGTATCGGATGTGATCGAGGTGCTGGCGCCGGACACGTTCAAGCGCCCGATCTATGCGGGCAACGCCATTGCCACGGTCCAGAGCGGCTACGCCGTCGTGGTGGCGACGATACGCCCGACCGCGTTCGACGCGGCGGCCGAGGACGGCGGCAACGCCGTGGTCGAAGCCATTGCCGCCGTGGCCGACCTGGGCCTCACGCAATTCAAGCGTCGAGACATCGCCGCGTCGGAACGGCCTGAACTGGGCGGTGCGCGCGTGGTGGTGTCGGGCGGGCGCGGGCTGGGCAGCGCCGAACATTTCAAGCTGCTGGACCCCCTGGCCGAAAAGCTGGGCGCGGCGCTGGGCGCCTCGCGCGCGGCGGTGGACGCGGGCTACGCGCCCAACGACTGGCAGGTGGGGCAGACTGGCAAGATCGTGGCGCCGGCGCTCTACATCGCGGTGGGTATTTCTGGCGCCATCCAGCACCTGGCCGGCATGAAGGATTCCAAGACCATCGTCGCCATCAACAAGGACGGCGATGCGCCGATCTTCGGCGTGGCGGATTATGGCTTGGTGGGCGACCTGTTTGAGGTCGTGCCGGCGCTGACGACGTCGCTGTAAGGGCTGCAAGGGCTGCAAGGGCTGTAAAAGCTTACGCGCCCGCCCGCCTCAACGCCGCATGCTGCGCCAGAGCGTGGCGGGCGGCAAACCGAGGGCCGGCGCGATGTCTTTCTGGATCAGGCGTTCCACCGCCATCAGGATCACGTCGCGCGCCTCGGTGGGCAGCTTGCCCACCTCTTGCTGGCGCGAGGCCAGGTACAGCTTGCGCGACAGGCCGGGGTCATCGGCGCGCGTCACGCCCAGATAGGGCGCCAGCGGCAGCACCCGCAATTGGTCCACGAAATGGCGCGACTGCCAGATGCACAGCGGCGTGCTGATCGCAAAGCCGATGCCCGCCGTCACCAGGCTGAGCAGCGGGTCTGTGTTGTCGAATTCGAAGGTGCGTTCGATCATCACGTCGTGTGCTTCGATCAGGCGGTCGATCTCGGCGCCGATGAACGACCGCGCGCTGTAGCGGATGAACTGCATGCGCTTGCCCAGGTCTTTCAGCGAGCCGATCTTGTCCACGTCCAGCGTGCGCGGCACGATCAGCACATAGGGTTCGCTGAACAGGCTGATCTTGCGGATGGTGGGCTTGCCCGCCACGGCGCTGGTGGTGACGACAAGGTCCAGTTGCCGGTCTTCCAGTTGCTTGTCCAGCACGGGCGTAATACCCGACCACAAACGAATCTGGCGCGATGCGCCGGACAGGCCGTGGATCAAGGTCGGCCCCAAGGTGCCGGCAAACGAATCCACGCAGCCGAAGCGCACGATGTTGCGCTTGGCGCGGCTCAGGTTGCGCACGCTTTCCGTCATGTCGCCGGCTTGCGCCAAGAGGCGCGCGGCGTGATCGAACAGCAGTTCGCCCGCCGGGGTGGGCCGAGCGGGGCGCGTGCTGCGGTCCAGCAGCTCGGTCGACATGGCGGCCTCGAGTTGCTTGACCCGCTGCGACACCGCCGCTTGCGACAAGCCCAACAGGCGCGCCGCGCCGGATACCGACGCGGCTTCCACCACCGCCACCCAGGTCAACAGCAGGCTCCATTCCGGATAGTTTTCCGTCGTGCTGAAGGAAAAGCGGTTCATGCCTGGGGGGTCCTGGATGTGGTGGGGGGAAGGGCTGGCGCCTGGCGTTTATCGCTTGGTGCGTTGCGCTTAACGCGTTGCGCTTAACGCTGGCGCGCCGTGGTCTGCTCCAGCGCGGCCCGCACCATGGCTTCGACCACCGGGATGACGCGGCCGGCCAGGTCGGGGCGATAGCCGTAGGGATGCGTTTCGTCCATGTAGGTGGACTGGCACATTTCCAGTTGGATGGCGTGTACGTTGTCGGCCGGCGAGCCATAGTGGCGCGTGATGTAGCCGCCCTTGAAGCGGCCGTTGACGGCCCAGGTGTAGTCGGTGCAGGGATCCAGTTGCGCCTGCACGGCGGCCAGGATGTCGGGTGCGCAGGCGGCGCCATCGGACGTGCCGATGTTCAGGTCGGGCAGCTTGCCGTCGAACAGGCGCGGCAACACGCTGGCGATGGAATGCGCTTCCCACAGCAGCACGGTGCCGTGCTCGGCCTTGATGCGGTCGATTTCGCTGCGCAGTTGCGCGTGGTACGGCTGCCAATAGGTCTGCAGGCGCTGCGCGCGTTCGGCGTCGGTCAGCGCGGCGTCGTCCTGGTAGAGCGCATCGCCCCGGAAGGTCTGGGTGGGGCAGAGGCCCGTCTTGGTCTGGCCGGGGTACAGGCTTTCATCGTTGGGCGGGCGGTTCAGGTCCACCACATAGCGCGAATAGCGCGCGCCGATCACGGACGCGCCCAGCGCCTGGGCAAATTGGTACAGCGTGTCCAGATGCCAGTCGGTGTCGCCGGACTGCAAGCCCAAGGGCGTCATGAGCGCACGCTGCGCATCGGGAATCTGGCTGCCAAGATGGGGAATGGAAATCAGCAGCGGGGCGGTGCCACGGCTGAAATGAAAGAGGTCGCTCAAGGGAAAACTCCGGGTCACAAAATGAATGCGCGGCTGGGGCAAAGGGGGAACTGACAGGCGCTGCGGGCGGGGCACGACAGCGCCGTGTCGTCGTGGCTGTGCCAGCTATCCAGCTATGCTAGGCAGCGCCAACCGCCACGGCAATTGCATCAGTTTAATGGATGTTGATAATCAGAAAGCCTGATGCTGATGGCGCGGGTAGGGCGACACCGGCAAATGGGTAAGGTAGAGTTCGCTACACAACGCGCGGCGAAGTCCGCGCTTGTTATGCCCGCACTATTTACCCGCTTTTTTTCAGGAGTCCCATGATTGATGACCTGATTGAACTGGCCAAGCTCACCAGCCTTGGCCTGGCGCTGATGCTGCCCCTGGCCAATCCCTTGACCTCCATGACCTTGCTGCTGTCACTGGGCGGGCAGATTCCCTATAAAGAGCGCGAACGCCAGGTGACGCAGGCGGCGTTCTATGTGGTGGGCGTCATGTTGGTGACCTACTACGCCGGCGCGTGGATCATGCATACCTTCGGCATCTCGATTCCGGGCCTGCGCATCGCGGGCGGGCTGATCGTGGTCAGCATCGGGTTCAGCATGTTGTTTCCGCCGGCGGAGCCACGCACGCTGGCCGCGGAAGCGGCGGCCGACGCCCAACAGCGGCAGGTGCCCAACATTGCGTTCGTGCCGTTGGCGCTGCCGGGCACGGCGGGGCCTGGCACCATCGCCATGATCATCAGCGGCGCGGCCTCGGTGGATACCGCCATCACGCCGCAGTATCCGGAGTGGGTGGTGGCTGTCACCCCCGTCATCGTCTTCGTCTTGCTGGGCGTGCTGTTCTGGGTGTGCCTGCGCTCGGCGGGCCGCATCGTGGCCGTGATCGGGCAGAGCGGCGTCGAAGCCATCTCGCGCGTGATGGGCTTTCTGCTGGTGTGCATGGGGGTCCAGTTCGTCATCACCGGCGTGCTGGAAATCGTGAGCCAGCATGCCGGAGGCTAGGCCGGCCGGGGGCAGCGCGCGCTGCGCCGCGGGCTGGCTGTGACGGGGCGGGGGCTGCTTAGGCTGCTGCTGACGCTGATGCTGGCTGCATCCGCCTTGTGGGGCTGCCTGGCGCTGTCTTACCAAGCGCCTGGTGGCGTGTGGGGCAAGGGGGCGGCTTGCCTGGTGTGGACCGCGCTGTGCGTGCGCGCGGTGCTGGCGCTGTGGTGCAAAACGCGGTGGCGCGCAAGCCGGTGGCGGCGGCAAGCAGGGTGGGCCTACCTGGTCGGGTTGGCGCTGTTGTGCGTGTGGTGGCAGAGCCTTGCGCCAAGCAATGACCGCATCTGGGCCGACGACGTGGCGAAGATGCTGCGCGGCACCGTGCAGGGCTCAAGCGTCACGCTGGAAAACGTCCGCAATTTCGACTGGCGCGCAGACGACGACTACACCGTGCGTTGGGAAACGCGGCAGTACGATCTGGACAAGCTTGTGTCCGTGGACATGGCGCTGTCGTATTGGGCAGGCCCCGCCATCGCGCACACGCTGGTTTCCTTCGGCTTTGCCGACGGGCGCCACGTGGTGTTCTCGGTGGAAATCCGCAAGGAACGCGGCGAGCAGTTCTCGGAGATTGGCGGATTCTTCAAACAGTTCGAACTGAGCGTGGTGGCCGCCGAAGAGCGCGACATTCTGTACGTGCGCGCCGGACCGCGTGGCGAAAGCGTGTACCTGTATCCGGTACGCATGCCCGAACGCGCCATGCGTGAACTGTTCCTGTCGTATGTGAATACGGCCAACGCGCTGGTCACGACGCCGCGCTTCTATCACACGGTCACCGCCAATTGCACGACGCTGGTCTACCAGATGGTGAACGCGATTGTGCCGGGCTTGCCGCTGGATCACAGGCTGTTGCTATCGGGCTATCTGCCCGAGTATCTGTACGAGCAGGGCGGGCTGGACGACAGCGTTGCCTTGGAGGCGCTGCGCAAGCGCGCGTCGGTCGGTCCCCTTGCCGCGCCGGGAGAAGACCCCATCGCGTTTTCCAGGCGGATCCGGCAGCAGCCTTGAATCGCG
This sequence comes from Achromobacter spanius, assembly GCF_029637605.1. Taxonomy (NCBI): domain Bacteria; kingdom Pseudomonadati; phylum Pseudomonadota; class Betaproteobacteria; order Burkholderiales; family Alcaligenaceae; genus Achromobacter; species Achromobacter spanius. The sequence goes on from NZ_CP121261.1 coordinate 382,477, forward strand.
GCTTTGTACCTGCAAACCAAGCCCGGCGACCGCAGCACCTAAGATCGTGGGGACAGATCCCTGACCTGTTTCTCCACGTTACGGAACAGTGTTTTCCAACCGGAAAATGTCGAGTTTCGCTGGGTTTCTGCGGTAAAGTAGCCCGCAAACCCGCCGTATGTGAGTTTTTCGCACACGATTTTTCCTCTGGTTTCCTAGCCGGAATGTTTTTCAAGGAGGGCCGTCAGATGTCCTGGCTGACCCTGGTTATTGCAAGCGTTGCAGTGATCGCCATTGCCGCGGTGCTGTTACGCCACCCCGGAGTTGTCCTTTACGACTGGTTGGCTGCTCGCCGAACCGCCCGCAAAGTTGCCCGCACTGCCGCCGCCCAATCGGCAGTGGCCCTGCCCCGCGCACCAGCGCATGCCGCCAAGCACGTCGAACCCGCGCCGTCGGTCAGCTAGTTTCCCGCAGCGAATTCCCCGCGCGCGCCCGATAGCGCCGCCGCGTCTGCTTGCCCCCTCCAGATAAAAAAAGGCCATCCGATCACGGATGGCCTAAGTACAGATAGGCCGCCCCGACTCTGCTCAGCAGGGGCGGCCCGCAGCCTGTTTAGAAGCGATGGCGGATGCCAGCGCCAACAGTGCTGATCTTGTTGCCGTTGATGAAGGCGGCGCCGTCGGCGTAGGACGCCAGGGCGTACAGGTTGGTGCGCTTGGACAGGTCGTACGTGTAGCCGACGCTGTAGATGTCCATGGCGTACAGGTTCTTGTTCGGGTCAGCACGCTGCCACGACGCGAAGATGTTGCTGGCCGCGCCGATCGGGGCGCTCACGCCAACCATGTACGAGTTGATGCGCAGGCCGTCCCAGGTGAAGCGGCCGTTGGTGAAGCCTTGGCCTTGGGCCGTGCCACCCGCTTGCTCGCGGCCACCCATCAGCGAAAAGTCCTGTCCGGCGAAGACGCCGTCTTCGGAACGGCCATAAGCCAGCGACAGCTTGACCACTTCGAAGTCGTACGCGCCACCGATGATGAACTGCTGCGGTTGCGGCTGGTTCGGCTTGCGGTATTGCACGTCATAGGACAGGGCCAGCTTCAGCGGGCCGTTGTCGTAGCGCACGCCGGCCGTCCAGGCGCGGTTGTTTTCCTTGGTCCTGAAGCTGGTCGGGCCTTCGACGTCGTCCGTCGAGAAGGAGTAACCGACGCCGCCCTGGAAGCCGCTCCAGACCGGGGTCTGGTACATGACCATGTTGTCGTAGCGAACCGTGTTCGCGGCGCTGAAGGCCATGCCCATGTTGGCGTTCAGGTAGTCCAGCGCGAACGGGTCGATGTCGCCGAAGTACTTGGATGCGATGTTGGTCTGGCGGCCCAGTTCCAGCAGACCGAATTGGTCGCTGTTCAGGCCAACCGTGGCCTGGCGGCCGAACAGGCGGTCACCTTGCGAGCGGTTGCCGTTGTTGGCCGTGAAGCCGCTTTCCAGCGTGAAGACCGCCGACAGGCCGTCGCCCAGGTCTTCCGTGCCGCGCAAGCCAAAACGCGAACCGTTCTGGATGCCGTCGTTCATGCCGATCCGGGAGTGGTAGTCGCCGCCATTCACGCCACGGTTTGAATCGGTGGTGCCAACCTTGCCGCGTTGATAGGTGAGCCCCAAGTCAACGATGCCGTACAAGGTGACGGACGTTTCAGCCTGCGCCGCACCGGCCATGCCAGCCAGAATCGCGCCTACGAGCAAAGTTTTTGTTAGTTTCATATCCACATCCGGTTCTAAGGCTTGCGTTGCCTGCTTTCAGGGGAGTGAAAGCAGCCCAGGCCTCAACAATAGGGAAGGCGGATCAAAAACATGAAACTGAAAACTACGTAATGGTTCTGGATATGCATATTGGGGCCGCATTCAGCGCGGTTCCCTCTGACAGCAGGCTGAAGCAGTAAATATCAGTTACCCCGCTCACATACAAAAACGGGGCTCTCTATGGCTTGCTTACAACAGTCTTGGCCATGCTGCGTGGGGGGCAGCCTGCCGGTGCTGCGTCAGGCATTGATCTGATTACGAAAATTGCCGGCCGCCGGGTCGCGTACAAATTGATAAATTGTGTCTGTTATTTCGTTGCGATTTAGACGGAATTCCGCTTGACGCAAGCGGCCCGCCGCTTAGGCCAAGGGTCGCTGCAATCCAAGGTGTCCGCGCAAGGTGCTGTGTTCGTATTCCGTACGGAACAGCCCGCGTCGTTGCAGGACCGGAATGACGTGATCCACGAAATCGTCGATGCCGCCCGGCAATGACGGCGGCATCAGGTTGAACCCATCAGCCCCTTCGTTCTTGAACCAGTGTTCCATCTGGTCGGCTATATGCGCCGGCGTGCCCACCATGGTGCAGTGGCCGCCGCCCGCTGCCAGGCGACCCAGCAATTGGCGCACGGTGGGTTGTTCGGTTTCGATAATCCGCAAAATCGTGGCGTAGCGTCCCTTCGGGCCCTTGAACTCATGCAGGGGCGGCAGCGGCGGCACGGGCGCGTCCAATTCCCACGCGGCGCAATCCTGCAACACGAAAGTGCCCAACTGGCGCAGCGAGGCATCGCTGGGCAGCAATTCGTCCAGCGCGCGTTGCTTGGCGCGCGCCTCGGCCTCGGTCGACCCCACGTAGGTGACCAGGCCCGGCATGATCGGCACAAACGCGCTGCGGCCGGCGGCGCGCACGCGTTGCTTGATATCGCGGTAATAGGCTTGCGCGGCCGGCAGGTCGTAGGCCACGGCGTAGATGGCTTCGGCGCGCCGGGCGGCCAGGTCGCGGCCCTGGTCGGATGCGCCGGCCTGGAACAGCACGGGATGTCCTTGCGGCGGGCGCGGCACGGTGAGGGGGCCGTCCACCAGGAAATGGTCGCCGTGGTGGTGGATCGGGCGTACACGGTCGGGGACGCCGTAGACGCCGTCGCGGTCAATGGCCAAGGCGTCGTCTTGCCACGAGTCGAACAAGCGCAAGGCTACGTCGACAAACTCTTCGGCGCGCGCGTAGCGCCAATCGTGGCCGGGCATGGTTTCAAAGCCGTGGTTGCGCGCTTCGGCGTCGAACATGGACGTGACCACGTTCCAACCCATGCGTCCGCCTGAAATGTGGTCCAGCGACGCCACCATGCGCGCCGCGTGGAAGGGCGTGAAAAAGGTGCTGGATACCGTGCTGATCAAGCCGATGCGATGGGTGGCGCGCGCAATCGCGGCCATGGTCGTCAGCGGTTCCAGATACCAGCGTGGCCCGTCGCCGATGTTGTCGGTGGACTGCCCGTCCGCAAAGAAGATGGCGTCGAGCTTGCCGCGTTCGGCCGTCTGCGCCAGCGCTTCGTAATAGCCGATGTCGCCCAGCCGTTCGGCGGCGGAGTCCGGATGGCGCCACGCGGCGCGGTGGTGTCCGCAGCCGAAGATGAACAGGTTCAGGTGCAGCATGGCGATCAATTCTTGACGAGGCCGCCGTCCACGACCAGGTTCTGGCCGGTGACGCTGCGCGACCACGGGCAGGCGAAGAACAGCACTGCATCGGCAAACTGTTCGGGCGTGGTGACGGTGCGCAAGGGCGTGCTGGCGGCAATCAGGTCGAACACCGCTTCAGGCGTGGCGGCCGATGCGTCGGTGGTGCGCAGCAAGCCGCCCGACACCATGTTGACCGTGATGCCATCCGGACCCAGGTCCTGCGACAGCGTGCGCGTGAATGACAGCAGCGCGGCCTTGGCGGCGGTGTAGTCGTGGTACGGCACCACCGGGTTCTGGACCAGGTTGGTGCCGATGTTGATGATGCGGCCGACGCCGGCGCTGCGCATGCCGGGCAGCGCGGCCTGCGTGGTGTTCAGCGCGCCGCGCACGCAGCCTTCGATCTGCTGATTCAGGTTGTCCCAGGTCAGGGTGTCGGCGTGGGGGCGCGCATCGCCATTGAACTGAAAGGCGGGCAGCGCGTTGTTGACCACCGTGGTCACCGGCATGCCGAAGTGGCTTTGCGCCTGCGCGATCATCCCGGCCACGGCGGCTGCATCGCGCACGTCGGCCTGCACCGCCAACGCGCGCTCGGGCGCGGTGGCGGCCAGCGCCTGGGCGGCATCCGCACTGTTCAGATAATTGATCACCACGCGCGCGCCCTCGCGCAGAAAGGCCCGCGTGATGTGCGCGCCCAATCCACGGGCGCCGCCCGTGACAATAACCAGTTGTTCGTTCAGGGCGGGGGAGCGATGGGCAATGGACATGGTGGGCTCTTTGGTTCACCGGCACGCATGCAAACAGGTGCCGCACGCGGGCGAACTTAGCACGAATCCATGCGTTGACATTGGCCCGCCGCGACCCTAATCTTGCGGCAATTCCTGGGGGAGCCCGTTTGGGCTGAGATTCCGCGTCATGCGGTAACCCTTTGAACCTGATCCGGGTAATGCCGGCGAAGGGAAGGACATCGCACGGTTCGTGCGCCCTCCCTAGACTTTCATCCATCAGCGGCCCCTGTTTCTCACGGGCCGCCGCGTTGCGCGTCCGGCTGTCGGCCGGGCCAGGGAGGACTGTTTTTCATGCTGACCCAAACCACCGCCTTGTTGTGGCTGCTGCTGTTTTCAGGCGGCTTCGCCGTTGCCAGCGTGCTCTATACCCGTCGCAAGCGCGGCACTCTGGAAGACTACATCGTGGCCCGCAACAGCCAGGGCGCGTTCGGCACCATCCTGACGCTGATGGCGTCAACGCTGGGCGCGTGGATTCTGTTCTCGCCCGCACAGGCCGCCACCTGGGGTGGGCTGGCGGCGGTGATCGGCTATGCGCTGGGGTCCATGTCTCCGCGCCTGGTGATGATTCCGCTGGGGCGGCGCATGCGCGAACTGATTCCGCACGGCCATACCCTGACTGAATTCCTGATGGCGCGCTATGGCCGTCCGATGTACGGGCTGGCGCTGTTCATCATGCTGTTCTATCTGTTCATTGCCTTGTCGGCCGAGGTCACGGCGATTGCCAAGCTGGTCACCATGCTGGCGCCCGTGCCGCTGTGGGCCACCGCCGCCATCGTGATGGGCACGACGCTGCTTTACACCACCTACGGCGGGCTGCGTTCGTCGATCTTCACCGACCAGGTGCAGATGATGGTCATTCTGCCGTTGCTGGTGATCCTGTGCGTGGTGGGCTGGCAGGCGGCGGGCGGCGCGCTGCCCACCATCGAAGCGCTGCAAGCCCGCGCACCCCAATTGCTGGACCTGACGGATCCAGTGGGCGTGAAGGCGGGCCTGACGTTCTTCGTGGCAATCCTATTGACGGGCATTTTCCACCAGGGCAACTGGCAGCGCATCTACGCCGCGAAAGACGCGCGGTCGATGCGCAATGGTTTCCTGCTGGGCGGTATTCTTGCCGCGCCGTTCATCTTCCTGATGGGTCTGTTCGGCCTGGCGTTCGTGGGCCTGGCGCCGCAGGGCGACAGCTCTGTCGCGCTGTTCAGCGTCATCATGCCGCACGCGCCGGCTTGGTTCGTGATCGCCCTGATTCCGCTGGGTCTGGCGCTGGTCATGAGCACGGCCGATACGGCGATCAGCGCGGTGTCCAGCATCGTGGCGGTGGACATGCGCCGCCTGATGCCGCACGCCAATGGCCGCGACATGAAGCGCCTGGCCCGCTGGGCCGTGCTGCTGCTGGCGATTCCCGTGATGATCGTGGCCTCGCAAGGCTACAGCGTGCTGTATCTGTTCCTGCTGGCCGACCTGTTGTGCTCGGCGGCGGCGTTTCCGGTTTTCTACGGCCTCTTCAGCCGCAAGCATGATGGCGTGACGGCCACCACGGCAACGGCGGCGGGGCTGGTGGTGGGGCTGTTCTTCTTTCCGGCGCCGGGCGACAAACCCACGTTCCTGCTGGAATCGTTTTTGCTGGCGGCGTTTGTGCCGGTTGTGGTGACGGTGCTGATGCGTTTGGCGCGCCGTGGGGTGCAGGAGTTTGATTTGGCTACGCTGAGCGCGGCGGTGCGGCGGCTGGATAAGGACGCGGTTTGAGTACGCGGTCCATGTAGCCCCGAATACAAAAAAGCCTTGGAACACGTGTTGGTGTCCAAGGCTTTTCCGTCTGGTGTTTGGTGGAGCGGAGGAGGATCGAACTCCCGACCTTCGCATTGCGAACGCGACGCTCTCCCAGCTGAGCTACCGCCCCAATGAAGCAAGAGCAAAACTATACCTGAACTTCAAAGCGCCGCGCAATACGGCGCCAGGCAATTATTTTCAGACGAATTCCAGCGTGGCCACGACCGGTGCGTGGTCCGACGGCTGCTCGTTGCGGCGCGGTTCCTTGTCGATCACGCAGGCCACGCAGCGCTTGACCAGCGGCGCGGACAGCAGCACGTGATCGATCCGCAGGCCGGCGTTGCGGCGGAAGGCGAATTGCCGGTAGTCCCACCACGAAAACGACTTCTCCGGCTGTTCGAACAAGCGGAAGGAATCGGTCAGGCCCAGGTCGAGCAGGGCGCGCAAAGCGGCGCGTTCGGGCTCGGACACCAGCACCTGGCCTTCCCATTTTTCGGGGTTGTGCACGTCTTCATCGGCGGGGGCAACGTTGTAGTCGCCCAGCACGGCCAGACGCGGAAACTGCTTGATCTCGTCGGCCAGCCAATTGCGCATGGCGTCAAACCACGCCAGCTTGTACACGTACTTGTCCGAATCCACCGCCTGCCCGTTGGGGCAATACGCGCACACCACGCGGACATCGCCTTCCGGGCTGGGAAACGTCAGCGCCAGCACGCGCTGCTGCGGGTCTTCATAGCCGGGAATGTTGCGCACCATCGTCGTGCCCGGCACCCGCGACACGATAGCCACGCCGTTATAGGTCTTCTGGCCCGCCCAGACGGCGTGGTAGCCGGCTTCCTTGAAAGCCGCCTCGGGAAACTTGTCGTCCGTCAGCTTCAGTTCCTGGATGCACAGCACGTCAACCGGATTGGCCGCTAGCCAATCCAGTACCTGCTGCAGGCGTACGTTCAAGGAGTTCACGTTCCAGGTGGCGAGTTTCATGATTCTTGTAGACCGTTTGTTTATGCGGTTCTCAGGGGTGCTGCCTTCCAAAAAACCGATCTAGCTACGTAGCTGGCTACGAATCCGGCGGCTCATCCGTGGCGTGGTTGGCGGGCGCCATGGAGAAGGCCAGATGATACCTGCTGATGCTGCGTTCTTCTGCTGGCCACGCTCAATGGGGGATGTGGGGCTCCTCCTGCGGCACGTTAGCCTTAGGGGGGGGCTAGTTTCTTCATCTGCTTGACGTCGGTTGCGCTGAGTTCATAGGTGCCCACGTCTGCGGCGATGCCACGGTTGATGGCTTCGTCCTCTTCCTGAGTGGGAATAATCGTCCCTTGCTTAAGCTTCGGCATACTTCACCCTGATCAACGCTCCGAGCCGCTGTTCAGCATCCGGCTCTTCGCTTTTTCTATATGCGCGCGCATGACGTTGCGGGCGCCGTCGGCGTCTTGTTCCTGGATCAGGCGGTAGATGTGGCGGTGTTCGTCGATGGCGGCGCGGGTGCGTTTCCAGGGTTCGCTGTGTACCAGGTGGCGCATGACGTTGACGGCGTGGCTGACGTCGTATTCCAGCGACTTCAACACTTGCACGAAGCGCTGGTTGCTGGTGGCGGTGGCGATGGCGCGGTGAAAGCCGTAGTCGTAATGGTGGGCGATGGCGCCGGAGGCGTCGGCTTCTTCGTAGCCGGTCAGCATGCGGTCCATCTCGCGCAGGTCGTCGCTGCTGCGGCGCAGGGCGGCCAGGTAGGCGCATTCGGGTTCGATCACCATGCGCAGTTCCAGGCCTTCCAGAATGTGGCCAACGCGGCGTGCCGGGTCGACGGCGGGCATGCCACCCATCAGGTCGGGCTTGGCGCGCACGTAAGTGCCCGAGCCACGGATGGAATCCACCAACTGGTCTTCGCGCAAGCGGTCCAGCGCCTGCCGGACCACCGGGCGGGACACCTCGAACAGCGCGGCCAGTTCCAATTCAGTGGGCAGCTTGTTGCCGGGGGCGATCTTGCCGGTGGCAATCGCGTAGAACAGGCTTTCATACACGCGCTCGGCAAAGCGCTCGGCGCGCACATAGCCCAAGCCCGATGCCACGTCCGCCAGCACGTCCAGTTCGGGACGGGGGCGCGAGGCAGATTCCAGCAGGGAACCCAGTTGGGGGTCACGCACATCGCTCATTGGCGCGTTCCTGAAGAGGTTGAAGAAATCCGAAGGTTGTCAGTCGCCATGACAGAAATCGCGGGTGGCAAACCGGCAGGCAGTGGCTTGATATCTAAGGGATTACCCGAATCCGACGTCAAAAATCCTGAAGCTTAGGAAGAAAGCTGTCAATTCAATTGACAAGTTAGGGGGGCTCCCTTAATTTGCTTTCAGACGTTTGCTCCCGGTGCCTTTGCTCCAGGCCTTTGCCCCAGGCATTTGCCACCCGGCACGCAGCACATCGCATCACTCACATCGCCCGCGCCTTGATGCGCACCCCAGGCCATTCGGCCGCTACTTTACTCCGCACATCGTGACTCAGAAGAACTTTATCGCCAACCAATGGGTGGCCGCTGCCACCGGTGAAACCATCCCCGTCCTGAACCCGTCCGACGGCAAGCCCTTCGAGTCGATCGCCCGCTCGGGCGAGGCGGACGTCGACCGCGCGGTGCAGGCTGCCCGCCAGGCATTCGAAGGCGAGTGGGGCCAGATGGCGCCGGCCGTGCGCAGCCGCCTGTTGATGAAGATTGCCTTCGCGTTGCTGGACCGGCAGGAAGAATTGGCGCAACTGGAATCCGCCGACACGGGCAAGCCCATCAAGCAGGCACGTGCCGATGCCGCCGCCGTGGCGCGCTATTTCGAGTTCTACGCCGGCGCCGTCGACAAGCTGCATGGCGAGACCATTCCCTACACCCCGGGCTTCACCGTGCTGACCCTGCGCGAGGCGCATGGCGTTACCGGCCATATCGTGCCCTGGAACTACCCGCTGCAGATCTTTGGCCGCAGCGTGGGCGCGGCGCTGGCCGCCGGCAATGCCTGCGTGGTCAAGCCCGCCGAAGATGCGTGCCTGTCGCTGTTGAAGCTGGCTGAAATTGCCGCCGAAGTGGGCTTGCCCGCCGGCGCCCTGAACATCGTGACCGGCTATGGCCACGAAGCCGGCGCCGCCTTGTCCGCGCATCCCGGCATCGACCACATCTCGTTCACGGGTTCGCCGCAGACGGGCAAGATGGTGGCCCACGCCGCCGCCGACAACCACGTGCCGGTCACGCTGGAACTGGGCGGCAAGTCGCCGCAGATCGTGTTCGACGACGCGGACCTGGACGCCGCCTTGCCCGTGCTGCTGGCCGCCATCATTCAGAACGCCGGCCAGACCTGCTCGGCGGGCAGCCGCGTGCTGATTCAGCGCGGCGTGTACGAAACCGTGTTGAAGCGTTTGTCGGATGCATTCGCGGCCACGGTGACCGGCCCTGCCGCGCAAGACCTGGACGTGGGCCCGCTGATCAGTGGCCGCCAGCATGACCGCGTGCGCGGCTTCCTGGCCGAAGCCGAAGCTGAAGGCCTGAAAGTGGCCGCGCGCGGCACGCTGAAAGAAGGCTCGCCCGAAGCGGGCTATTACCAGCCGCCCGTGCTGTTCCGCGACGTGCCGCCCAACAGCCGCCTGGCGCAGGAAGAAGTGTTTGGCCCGGTGCTGGCCGCCATGGTGTTCGACACCGAGGAAGAGGCGCTGGAAATCGCCAATGGCACGCTGTACGGCCTGGTGGCCGGTGTCTGGACGCGCGACGGCGGCCGTCAAATGCGCCTGGCCCGCAAGCTGCGCGCCGGCCAGGTCTTCGTCAACAACTACGGCGCCGGCGGCGGCGTGGAACTGCCGTTCGGCGGATCGCGCCAGTCGGGTTACGGCCGCGAAAAGGGCTTTGAAGCGCTGTACGGCTTCACCACCTTGAAGACCATCGCCATCCGTCATTGATGGCAGGGCGGGTGGCGTTCGCCACCCGCCTGCTTCGGGGCGGCGCCTGGCAAAATATCGGTTAACGTTCATGTTTTGCTTCAGGGGCCCGCCGCCCCGTATTCAGGATCCGTATGTTCACCGGTATTGTTCAAGGCACCGCGACGATCGCGAAGATCGCGGATCGCGAAGGCCTGCGCACCTTCACGCTGGATTTCCCCCCTGGTTTCTGTGTTGACCTGGCCATCGGCGCCAGCGTGTCGACGGATGGCGTCTGCCTGACGGTGACCGAGCTGCTGTCCGACACGCAGGCAACGTTCGACGTCATGCTGCAAAGCCTGGCGATCACCACGCTGGGCAGCTACGCCGAGGGCGACCGCGCCAACGTCGAACGGGCAGCAAAAGACGGCGCCGAAATCGGCGGGCATCCGCTGTCGGGCCATGTGGACTTTACGTCTGAAGTCGTCATGGTGAAGTCGTCGGACACCAACCGGCTGATGCGTTTCAGCATCCCCGAAGCATTCCGCAAATATGTTTTCGCCAAGGGCTATATCGCCATCAATGGCGCCAGCCTGACCGTGTCCGAGGTGAACCGCGCCGAAGGCTGGTTTGAAGTGTGGCTTATCCCGGAAACCCGCCGCATGACGGTGTTCGAGGACAAGCAGGTGGGCGATTTCGTGAACATTGAAATCGAACGCAGCACGCAGGTGGTGGTCGATACCGTGCGCGAAACCGTCCAGGAAAGCCTGGGCAAGCTGCAGCCGCTGCTGGAAGCCATCCTGAAGGAAAAGGGCCTGACCCTGGAAGACTTCATCAGCCCCCAGGGCAAGCTGAAATAGCGCGCTGGGGTTTAAGCCCGGGACTTGATCCCGGGCTATCCGGCCAGGTATTACCCATTGAACGGCTTACCCTGAGGCCGCACGCGGATACCCGGCTGCAAGCGTGTCCAGGGCAGATCGGCCGGGTCGGCCTGCATGGGCCCCGGCGCCTTGGCCACCAGCACCTCGTGCGCGATAGGCTGGAAGTCGGCGCGAAAATGCACCGAACTCTTCACGACCAGAATCCCCATTTCCTCGGGCTGCACCCCGCCCACTCGGAACAGGTTGCGGTCCAGCATCTGCGCCTTGCTGGCGCTGACCACCACGCGCACGCCGCCAATCCGCAAGCCGGCCACGGCGCCCAAATCCACATCCATGCCGTGCATCATCGGCCCGTCAAAGCGCAGCTTGCCGGGCGATAGCGTTTCCACCACGAAGTCGCCCGTGAACGGGGCGTCGCCCGCCACGCCCGATTGCCCACCCAAGCTCAGCGTCACCGTCTGTCCGATACCAGCGGCGGTGGCGGCGCGCACGGCGGCGGGGTCATAGACCAGGCCCAGCGCGGCATTCTGCGCATTGGCCTCCACCAGCGCGCGCAGCATGCCCGTGGTGTTGGCGTCGCCACCCGCGCCGGGATTGTCCTGGGTGTCCGCGATCACGATGGGGCGCGATGCGCCCGCCGCCAGCGCCTGGGCCCGGCGCACGGCTTCGGCGGGCTCCAGGAAGTCGGGCGACCATTCCGGCTCAAGCTCCAGCACCTGCTTGTACAGCGTGTCGGTAACGTGTTCCACGGCCGCCGCATCGGTGCCGTAGGCCCACACCACCGGGCCGCATTCCGGAAAATCCGCCGCCGGAAAGCCTGGCGCGAACGACATCGACGTGACCCCCGGCGTCTGCTCCAGTTGGGCCAGCGTTTCGTACACGCCTTGCGACGGTTGCAGCATCGTGCACATGCCGTTGATGGGAATCAGGAAGGGCAGGCGGCGCACGTGCCGGGTCCAGCGCGAGCCGGCCGCGATACGGGCCAGCAGCAGGCGCGCGGCCTGTTCGCCGGTCGCCGCCATGTCCACATGCGGATAGGTGCGAAAGGCGACCAGCGCATCGGCCTCTTGCAGCATCTGCGCGGTGACGTTGGCGTGCAGGTCCAGGCTGGCCACCACCGGCACGTTCGGCCCCACGATCTGGCGGACCCGTGCCAGCAGTTCGCCTTCGCCGTCGTCCAGGTGTTCGGTGACCATCGCGCCGTGCAGGTCCAGGTAGACGGCGTCGTAGCGGCCCGACTGCGCGGCGTCCAGGATTTCGCCGGCAATACGTTCAAACGCATCGCGCGTGACGTGGGCCGACGGGCTCGCCCCGGCCCAGATCACGGGATGCACGCTATGCCCCTGCGCCTGGATGGCGTTGATGAAACCGCCCGCGGGAATGTTGACCGAGCGCAGCGCCAGCACGTCCTGGCCGCGCGCCATGGCGGGAAAGCCTTCGCCCCGCACAAAGTTGTCGTACCCCGCCTTGGAGGGCGCAAAGGTATTGGTCTCGTGCTGGAAGCCAGCCACCAGGATGTGCATGTCGTTTCCTCTTGGTATCGGGTAGGTGAATTTCCCAGTCTGCCGAATTATTGGAGAGGGCGCGGGCTTTCAGCAATAGCGCTGTCCGCGCGCGGGCTCATTCCTTTTGCCCAACGCCGCTTTCGCGGGAAATCCCTGATCAAACTCGCGTTGCGTGTGCCCGATGGGCTCGCTTAGAATATTTTTATGAGCTACGTAAGTATTGCTAAACAATACTTCAAGGCAAGCAAGGCGAACGCGGCATTTATCGGAACGGGGCAAGCGCGCCGGCCGCTTCCGAGCCGAATTCCGTCACACCCAGGCGCATCAAGGTTGCAGGACTTCATGCGGACAGATGAATACGAAGGGCGGGATGGCATGGGCTTGGCCCAACTGTTGGCCCACAACGAAACCACCCCGGCCGAGCTGATGGCATGCGCGCTGGAACTTGCCGACGCGCGCGGCAAGCCCCTGAACGCGCTGACCTATGTGCAGCCCGACACCGGCCGCGGTCTTGCCGCCGAATGGCGCCAACGCGGCGCCTTTCGCGGCATCCCCTTCATCTTGAAAGATTCAGGTCTGCCCAGCCGGCGCTTTCCGTCCAGCCTGGGTTCGCACCTGTTCGACGACACGGCTTATGACATTGACGCCACCTTGGCAGAACGCTTCGAAGCCTCGGGCCTGATCCCGTTCGCGCGCAGCACCGTGTCGGAACTGTGCATGGGGCCGTCCACCGAAGCGCGCCGCAACGGCGGCGCGACGCTGAACCCGCGGGCGTTGGACAGGTCGGTAGGCGGCTCCAGCGGCGGCGCGGCGGTGGCCGTGGCGGCGGGCATCGTGCCGGTGGCGCATGGTAGCGACGGCGGCGGGTCGATCCGGATTCCAGCGGCTTGCTGCGGCGTATTCGGCTTGAAGCCCAGCCGGGGCCGCGTCCCGATGGGGCCGGCGCGTGGCGAAGGATGGGGCGGCATGGCCTGCGAAGGCGTGCTGTCGCGCAGCGTGCGCGATACCGCCGCTGCCTTGGATGGCATCGGTGGCTATGCCCCCGGCGCGCCGTATGCCGCGCCGCCGCAGCCGGGGTCGTACCTGGATTCGGTGCGTGAGCAGCGCCGCGAGCCGCTGCGCATTGCGCTGTGGCGACAGGCGTGGAACGGCATCGCGATTGCGCCGGAATGCCTGGCCGCTGTCGAGCGCACGGCGCGCCTGTGCCGCGAGCTGGGGCACGAGGTGGTCGAGGCCCCTTTGCCTGACCTGGATTACGCCGGTTTCGTGCGCGCGCACGGCACGGTGCTGGCCACCAACATCGTGCTGGCCGTGCAGGCCCGCCTGACGCTGCGTGGACGCGACTTGCGCGACGACGATCTGGAACCGGTCATCCGCGATGGCCTGTCCGTGGGGCGGGGTCTGTCCGCCACGCAATACGTGGATTCGATCAACCGTTTTCATGCCATCGGCCGCGCCATCGAATCGGCGATGGCGGGCTATGACCTGGTGCTGACGCCCACCTTGGCGCAGTTGCCCGCCAAGCTGGGCGAGCTGGCGCTGGAGGGCGAGTTCTGGGCGTTTCGTGAAAAGGTGTCGCGCTACGCCACGTTTCTTGCCGTGATCAATGCATCGGGCCAGCCGGCGGCCAGCCTGCCGCTGGACTGGACTGAAACAGGGGTGCCCGTGGCCAGCCAGTTGATCGGGCACTTCGGGCGCGAGGACCAGATCCTGCGCCTGGCGGCGGAGCTGGAACGCGCCGCGCCTTGGGGCACGCGGCCAATCCTGCTGCCCTGAACCACGCCACGGTCAGCCGCCATGCCGGCGGCGCCGTTCAAAACCATACAAGGGGAAGAAATGAAACGCGCTTTTCTGTTTTCCACCGCATTGTTCCTGGCCTCGGCTGGCCCGCTTGCGGCCGTGCCCACAACTAGCCAGGCCGAGACCACCGCCAAGTTCGTGATGCATGCGCCGCTGCGCGTGCTGGACCCGATCCTGACGTCGGCCTATGTCACGCGCAACCATGGTTATCTGGTCTACGACACGCTGTTCTCGATGAATGCCCAGGGCCAGGCCAAGCCGCAGATGGTGGATTCCTGGACCGTGTCGGAAGACGGCCTGACCTATGCCTTCAAACTGCGGCCCGGCCTGAAGTTCCATGACGGCGCGCCGGTGACGGCGGACGACGTCGTGGCCTCGTTGCAGCGCTGGGAAAACGGCGACCCCACCATCGGCAACCGCCTGAAGCTGGCCACGGCGGACCTTGCCGCGACCGGCGCCGACACCTTCACGCTGAAGCTTCGCACCCCCTATGGGCTGGTGCTGGAATCGCTGGCCAAGGAAAGCTCGCCGGTGCCGTTCATCATGCCCAAGCGGATTGCGTCCGTGCCGGCCTCGCAGGCGATCAGCGAAACGATCGGGTCGGGGCCGTACAAGTTCGTGCAGGCTGACTTCCAGGCGGGGGTCAAAGCCACGTACGTGAAGTTCACGGACTACGTGCCGCGCAAAGAGCCGGCCAGCGCATTCGCGGGCGGCAAGGTTGCACGGGTGGACCGGCTGGAACTGGTGAACATCCCCGACAGCCAGACGGCCGTCAACGCGCTGCGCAATGGCGAGATCGACTTCCTGGAAGACGTGCCGCCCGATCTGATGCCGCAATTGAAAGACGCCAAGGGCATCACGCTGAAGTCCTACGGCAAGAACTCCAATATGTTCACGCTGCGCATGAACTGGCTGCAAGCGCCGTTCAACAACGTGAAGGTGCGGCGCGCGGCGTTGGCGGCCTTGAACCAGGTGGACTATTTGGACGCGCAGATCGGCGACCCCAAGGTCTATCAAGTGTGCGGTGCGGTGCTGACCTGCGTGTCGCCGTATGCGTCTGAAGAAGGCGCCACGCAGATCAAGGCGCCGGATCTGGCGCATGCGCGCCAGTTGCTGAAAGACAGCGGCTACAAAGGCGAAAAGGTCGTGGTGCTGCACCCTACGGATCTGCCCATCTTCGCCAATATTGCGCCGGTAACCGCGCAGGCGTTGCGCAGCATCGGCATGAATGTCGAAATCCAATCGATGGATTGGGCCACCTTGCTCAGCCGCCGCAGCAAGAAGGACGGCGTGGAGCAGGGCGGCTGGAGCATCTTCCAGTCGAACATGTCCAGCCTGGACCTGACCTCGCCGGTGGGCAACCCCAACCTGGACGGACGCGCGGGTTCCACCTACCCCGGCTGGACGCACGACGACGCGATGGACGCGTTGCGCACCCGCTTCGCCGCCGCCCGTACGGAAGCCGAACGGCGCGACATCGCCAACGCCATCCAGCGCCGCAACTACGAGCAGGTGATGTATGTGCCGCTGGGAGGATATTCGAAGTTCAAGGGCTATGACGCCAAGTTCGCCGATCTGGTGGACGCGCCGATTCCGCTGTTCTGGACCTCGGCCAAGTAGCGGGGAAGGGCCATCATGTTGAATCTGATCCTCAAACGCCTGCTGGCGGCCATTCCCGTGATGTTGGTGGTGGCCACCGTGGTGTTCCTGCTGTTGCGTATGGCCCCGGGCGACCCTGCCCGGGTCATCGCCGGAGACATGGCCAGCGAAGAGGCCGTGGCCGAGGTCCGCGCGCAAATGGGCCTGGACCAGCCGCTGCCCACGCAGTACCTGCTGGCCATGGGCGCGCTGCTCAAGGGCGACCTGGGCGAGTCCATCATTTCGAAAGACTCGGTGGCCACGCTGATCGGCCAGCGCCTGGGGCCGACCTTCGCCCTTGCCCTGTGCGCCATTCTGCTGACGATCTTCGCGGCCATTCCCTTGGGGGTATTTTCAGCCTGGTGGCACAAGCGCCTGATCGACCGCGTTACGTTGGCTGTGACTGTGCTGGCGTTTTCGGTGCCGGCCTTCGTGGTGGGGTATCTGCTGATCCTGGTGTTCTCGGTCAAGCTGAACTGGCTGCCGGTGCAGGGCTACGCGGGCCTGGCTTCCGGCTTCGGCACCTTCCTGTATCACATGGTTTTGCCCACCGTGACGCTGGCCACCGTGTTCGTCGCGCTGATCACCCGCATCACGCGCGGCAGCATGCTGGAAGTGCTGGGCGAAGACTTCGTGCGCACCGCGCGCGCCAAGGGCGTGCCCGAACGCTACGTGCTGTATCGCCACGCGCTGCGCAATGCTGCGGTGCCGATCGTGACGGTGATCGGCCTGGCGCTGACCACGCTGATCAGCGGCGTGGTGGTCACCGAAACCATCTTCAACATCCCGGGCGTCGGGCGCCTGATCGTCGACGCCGTGCTGGCGCGCGACTATCCGGTGGTGCAGGGCACGATCCTGTTCTTCTCGTTTGTGTATGTCTTCATCAACCTGGCGATCGACCTGCTGTATGTGGTGCTCGATCCGCGCATCCGCTACTGAGGCCGGATCCCCATGACTTCAAACGCGATCTCTTTTCCCCGGGCGCGCGCCTGGTGGCCCGCGCTGACGCGCGATCCCATGATGCTGACCGGGCTGGTGCTGCTGGTGCTGCTGATTGGCCTGGCGCTGCTGGCGCCCGTCATCACCTGGCACGATCCGGCCAGCCTGACGCCCCGGCTGCGTCTCAAGCCCGTCAGCGCCGAGTACTGGCTGGGCACTGATTCCCTGGGCCGCGACCTGTTTTCCCGCGTGCTGTACGGCGGCAGGCTGTCGATCACGCTGGCTGCGCTGGTCAGCGTGATCTCGGTATGCGCGGGCTTGCTGCTGGGCTTGCTGGCCGGCTACTTCCGCCAACTGGACGCGGTGGTCATGCGCATCATCGACGGCATCATGGCCATACCCGGCCTGCTGCTGGCCATTGCCATGGTGGCCCTGGGCGGGGCGTCCATCCCCACCATGGTCACGGCCATCGCCATTCCGGAAATTCCACGCGTGGCGCGCCTGGTGCGCAGCGTGGTGCTGTCGGTGCGCGAAGAGCCCTATGTGGAAGCGTCGCTGGGCATGGGCACTGCCACCTGGCGCGTGCTGTGGCGCCACGTGCTGCCCAGCACCATCAACCCGCTGGTGGTGCAGGCCACGTTCATCTGTGCGTCCGCCATCCTGATCGAAGCCGTGCTGGGCTTTCTGGGGCTGGGCTTTCCGCCCGAGATCCCCAGCCTGGGCAGCATCATTTCCGAAGGCCGGCCCTTCTTCCAGCGCGCGCCGTGGATCATTTTGTTCCCCGGCATTTTCCTGGCGCTGCTGATCCTGTCCGTGAACCTGTTCGGCGACGCGCTGCGCGACCGCCTCGACCCGCGCATGGCGCGGCTACGCAAGGGCTGAACGCCATGTCTTCAACTCCCATTCTTGAAATCCGCGACCTGAACGTCAGCCTGCCCGGCGCGGGCGACCGCCGCTACGCCGCCGAAGGCATCAGCCTGACCGTGGGCGCGCGGGAAATCGTCTGCATCGTGGGCGAGTCCGGGTCGGGCAAGTCGGTCACGGCCAGCGCCGTCATGGGCTTGCTGCCCAAGAACGTGCTGCGCCTGGACAGCGGCCAGATCCTGCTGTCGGGCCGCGACATCACGCACGCTTCGAACACCGAGTTGCGCGAGCTGCGCGGCGACCGCATGGCCATGATCTTCCAGGAACCCATGACGGCGCTGAACCCGCTGATGCAAGTGGGCGACCAGGTGGCCGAGATCTTTCAGTTTCATGGCCCGTCGCTGTCGCGGCGCGAGGTGGACGCCCGTGTGTTGGCCTTGCTGACGGACATGCGGCTGCCGTCGCCCGAAACGCTGCGCCATGCGTATCCGCATCAGCTGTCGGGCGGCCAGCGCCAGCGGGTGATGATTGCGATGGCGCTGGCGATGGAGCCCGCGCTGATCATCGCCGACGAGCCCACCACCGCGCTGGACGTGACGTCGCAAGCCCAGGTGCTGCGCTTGCTGCACGGCCTGCGCGAGCAGCACGACACGGGCATTCTGTTCATCACGCATGACTTCGATGTGGTCGCTGAAATTGCCGACCGCGTCATCGTGATGCAACAAGGTCGCATTGTTGAAGCCGGCACGGCGGCCGAGGTGCTGGCAAACCCCAAGCATCCTTACACCCGCAAGCTGATCGATGCCGTTCCCAAAGGGCAGTTTGGCGCGGGCGCGCCGCTGGCCGAGGGCGACCCGGTCATCAGCGTGGAAAACCTGGGCATGCGCTTTGTGACGTCCAGCCTGTTCAAGGCCAAGCGCCGCGAGGTGCTGGCGCTGGACGGGGTGTCGCTGTCCTTGGCGCGCGGCGAAACGCTGGGCATCGTGGGGGAATCCGGCTCGGGCAAGACCACGTTGGGCCGCTGCCTGGCGCATTTTGCGCGGCCCACGTCGGGGCGCATCGTGATGAACGGCGAAGACGTATCGCGCCTGTCGCGCGCGGCGTGGCGGCAATGGTGCAAGCGTATCCAGATGGTGTTCCAGGACCCGTATCGCTCATTCAACCCACGCATGACCATTGAAGCCACGCTGGCCGAAGGGCCGATGAACTACGGCGAAGACCGCGCCCGCGTCCAGGACCGCATGCGCGACATGCTGGAACTGGTCAGCATCGACGCCAGCGCGCTCAAGCGCTATCCGCACGAGTTCTCGGGCGGTCAGCGCCAGCGCATTTCCATTGCGCGGGCCTTGATGATGGAACCCCAGATTCTGATTGCCGATGAAGCCGTGTCGGCGCTGGACGTGTCGGTGCAGGCGCAGATTCTGGACTTGCTGGAGCGCATTCGCGAACAACTGAACCTGAGCATGATCTTCATCACCCACGACCTGCGCGTGGCGGCTCGGCTGTGCCACCGCATCGCGGTGATGCAGCGCGGCCGCGTGATGGAGATCGGCCCGGCCGAACAGATCTTCACGCGTCCCGGCAGCGGCTACACGCAGGAATTGCTGGCCGCCATTCCCGGCAAGGACGGGCTGGGCAGCCGCCCCGTTGCGGGTCTGGCTTTGGCCGGTGCATGACGGAATCCAAGAGATCCAAGACATTCAAGAACACGAAGGTATCCAAGGAAACCTGACGATGACACGCGTTGCCTTATTGAGCCGGTCGGCCAATCTTTCGTATTTCCAACCCTTGCTGCAGGGGCTGGCGCCCGAGCTGGACGTGGCGGTCTGGCCCGACCCGCGCAGCCTGTCCGCCGAAGTGGCGGTGTGCTGGAACCCGCCGGTGGGCGTGTATGACGACATGCCCAACCTGAAGCTGATCCACAGCATTGCCGCCGGCGTCGACAA
The DNA here is from genome assembly GCF_029637605.1 of Achromobacter spanius. Lineage (NCBI taxonomy): Bacteria > Pseudomonadati > Pseudomonadota > Betaproteobacteria > Burkholderiales > Alcaligenaceae > Achromobacter > Achromobacter spanius. The sequence continues at coordinate 401,915 of NZ_CP121261.1, forward strand.
CCTGTTGGACGGGCAGCGCACGCGCGGCCTGCCCGTGTGCCGCGTGGTGGATCCGCAGTTGGCGCAGGGCATGTTGCAGTACGTGCTGTGGTGCGTGCTGACGTTTCACCGCAAGCTGGACGTGGCGCTGGCCAACCAGCGCAGCGCGCAGTGGCAGCGGCCGGTGCAGACGCCCGCGTCGCAATGCCGCGTGGGGCTGATGGGCCTGGGCGAACTGGGCCGCGCCATTGCCTCGGTGCTGCCGGGGCTGGGCTACCCCGTGAACGGCTGGTCGCGCACACCGCGCCAGATCGATGGCGTGCGCGGCTATGCGGGCGAAGCCGAATTCGATGCCTTCCTGGCCCATACCGACGTGCTGATCTGCCTGGTGCCGCTGACACCCGCCACGCGCGGCATACTCAACCGCCGCACCTTCGACGCCTTGCCCGCCGGCGCGGCGGTGGTCAATTGCGGGCGCGGCGAGCATCTGGTGCCCGCCGACTTGATTGATGCCTTGTCGCGCGGGCAGTTGCGCGGCGCGGTGCTGGATGTGTTCGCCCATGAACCGCTGGACCCCGCCGACCCGCTGTGGCGCACGCCCGGCGTGATCGTGACGCCGCACATGGCCACCATGCCGGCGCCCGGCACCGTGGCCGAACAGGTCGTGGCCAACATCCGGCGGCTGGGCCAGGGCGCGGCGCTGGCCAACGCCGTGGACGCCGCGCGTGGCTATTGAGCCGGCGCCTGCATTGCAACTTCACTGCGACGTCACCGCCATTTCACCGCCATTTTCTTGCGATCTGCACACCGCAGGTTCCGACCCGATTCCAACCCGAACTCCCTTCAACGAGACACACCATGTATTTCGACGACCCCGCGTTCACCATTCCCACCGGCACCCCCGCGCCCCTGGACCCGCAGATTGCTGAATTCCTGCGCCGCATGGCGGCCGACGCATCGCAGTACCCGCGCCGCGATACCTTGTCGATCGAGCAGGGCCGCGCCAACGCCGAGAAAGTGCGCCTGCCCTGGGCGCAAGGCGGCCCGGAAATGGCCCGCACCGTGGAACATCAGGTTGCCACCCGCCATGGCGACGTGCGCGTGCGCGTCTACTACCCGGCCGAACGCCGCTTGCCCGGCGCCTTCATCTACATCCACGGCGGCGGCTTCGTGCTGTTCAGCATCGATACCCATGACCGCGTCATGCGCGAATACGCCCAACGCACCGGCGTGGTGGTGATCGGCGTGGACTACACCCGCGCGCCCGAAGCCAAGTTCCCGCAGCCGCTGGAAGAGTGCGTGGACGTGGTGCGCTGGGTGGCGGCGTCCGGCCAGGCGCTGGACATCGACGCCAGCCAACTCTTCCTGGGCGGTGACTCCGCCGGCGCCAACCTGTCCATGGGCACGGCGCTGACCCTGCGCGATGAGAGCCAGCCGCTGCTCAAGGGCCTGGTGCTGAACTACGGCGGCTTTGGCAGCAACCTGTTCCGCAATTCGGTGGTGCGCTACGGCGCGGGCGACTACGGCCTGTCGCTGCACATGATGATCTGGTTCCGGGGCATGCACATCCGCCACGGCAAGGACTTCTTCGATCCGCGCGTGGACATCCTGCGCGCCGACGTGACGGGCCTGCCGCCCGCCTGGCTGGTCGTGACCGAATGCGATCCGCTGCACGACGACAGCATCGAACTGGAACGCAAGCTGCGCGAAGCCGGCGTGGACGTGGCTGCCAAGGTCTATCCCGGTACGGCGCACAGCTTCCTGGAAGCGGTGTCGATCGCGGCTGTGGCGGGCGAGGCCTTCGACGATACGGCGCGCTGGTTGCACGCCAAGGCTGCGTAACCGGAGGCCGCCCGCCATGTACACCCCGCCGGCCTACGCCGAAAACGACACGCGCACACTGCATGCCTTCATGCGGGCGCATAGTTTCGCCACACTGGTAACCGTGGGCGCGGACGGCGCCCAGGCCACGCACCTGCCGTTTCTGCTGCGCGAAGACGGCGGACACGGCACGCTGGTCACGCATTTGGCGCGCGCCAATCCGCAATGGCGCGACCTGGAGGCGGGCGCGCGGGCGCTTGTGCTGTTCCAGGGACCGCATGCCTTCATATCACCTAGCTGGTATGTGAACCAGCAGACGTTTCCCACATGGAACTACACGGCGGTGCACGCGCGCGGCACTCCGCGCTTGATCCAGGAGCCTGAGTCCATCCGCGCCGTGCTGTCCGCCACCGTTGCGCATTACGACACGCCCTTGGGCGGCGGGTGGACGTTTCCCGCCATGCCCGAAACGCTGACCGCTCCGCGCCTGAAGGCCATTGCCGCGCTGGAGATCCCTATTGCCACGCTGGAAGGAAAAATGAAGCTGAATCAGGATAAATCGGTGCAGGACCGCCTGGGGGTGGTACGCGAACTGGAGCGTTTGGGCGACACTGGCGGCTTGGCCATCGCGCGCTTGATCCGTGCCCAGCTTGATCTGGCCGGCCAGGCGGAGGCGTGAACCTTGATCGCAACCGGAGCCTTACCCATGATTCAAGAAGCAAGCGAAGCACAAGTGCGTGAAGAATTGGCGGCGCTGTACCGCCTGATCGCGCATTTCCGCATGACGGACCTGATCGACACCCACATCAGCGCACGGGTGCCAGGCGACAAGCATCATTTCCTGATCAATCGCTACGGCGTGCTGTTTCACGAAATGCGTCCGCAAGATCTGGTGAAGATCGACCTGGACGGCAACCCGGTGGACCCGGGCGACGCCGAAAGCCAGGTGGTCAACGCGGCGGGCTTCACCATCCATTCGGCGGTGCACGCCGCCCGCCACGACCTGGCTTGCGTGGTGCACACGCACACGGCCGACGGCATCGCCGTGGCCTGCCAGCGCGACGGGCTGTTGCCCATTACCCAGCACGCGCTGCGCTTCTACAAGCGGCTGGGCTATCACGACTACCAGGGCATTGCGCTGGACCTGGAAGAACGCGAAAGCCTGGTGGCCAGCCTGGGCCAGCACAAGGCCATGATCCTGCGCAACCACGGCCTGCTGGCCGCGGGGTCGTCGGTGGCCGAGGCCTTCGTCAATATCTATTACCTGGAACGCGCCTGCCAGGCGCAGGTCAAGGCGCAGGCGGCCGGCGTGCCGCTGGTGTTTCCGTCCGAGGCGGTGTGTGAACGCACCGCGGGTCAATACGAACGGCCAAACGCCCCGATCTACACACAACGTGTCTGGACAGCGGCCCGTCGGCTGCTGGAACCCGGCCTGGAGACAGCGGCGGGAGCTTCTTCCATTCCCGCCTGATCGGCGGCGCCGGCGCTGGCCGGCCCCGCCGATCAGGACATGCCGACCTTGCCGCTCAGCGCGCGTGCAGCGGTCATCAGCAGGGGGGAATAGCGCCGCGCGAAGGCTTCGGGCGAGTCCCATTCGGATACCAGCCCCGCAATCTGGATGGCCGCGACCGGGCGGTGGCGGTGGTCCAGGATGGCGGTGGCCAGGTTCAGTTCGCCCAGCAGGCTTTCTTCGATGGCCGTGGCGTAGCCGTCCTGGCGCGCCTGGACGACCAAGGCGCGGATGCGGTCGGGGTCGTTGTTGGTCTTGGGCGTGGTGGGGATGGTGGCGCGCGGCATGTCGATGGACCGCGTGAGGATGTCTTCAACTTCTTCATCAGGCAGGTGCGACATGATGGCGCGGCCGCCCGCGGTTTGCACCATGGGCAGGGCGCGTCCGGCGAGCGTGCTGCTGAAGGTCTGGCGCTTGGTCTGGCGGCGCAGCGCGAAAATGATGTAGAGGTCGTTGAACAGGCTCAGTTCGACCCTTTCGCTGGTTTCGCGCTGCATTTCGGCGATCAGTGGCGTGGCGCGTTCCAGGAGCGGTACGCTGCGCATGTAGTCGAAACTGCGTTGCAGGATTTTCTTGCCGGGCGTGTAGCCCTTGCCGCCCGCGCCGCGTTCCAGGTAGCCCAGCGTCACCAGCGTATGCGTCATGCGCTGAGTGGTGCTGCGGTCAAAGCCGGTGATTTCCATGAGCTCGTTCATGCTGAGCGTGGACGGCCGCTGGGCAAAGGCCTCCAGCAGCTCGAAACCCTTGGCCAGGGATTGCACGAATAGAGGGTCGGGACGGCTCATGATGGATCGCGGAAAGGTCAGCGTCGGGCGGATTTCGAGAATTGTATAAAGATTCGGAAGTATTTCCTAGAGATACCTGGGCCGGCGGTGGGGCGCTGCAACGCTGCTGCTTTCCAACGCGCCGACGAAGCTGTTTTTGCGGTGGCTTGGCTGCTTCATTCACTGCGATTTTGAGAAATTCTTGATATTCAAAGCCAGCAATGACAATGCTTTCAAGGCATAAATGTCTTGAAAGCCGCATGAACAAACAAGAAATTTCTGAAATTCCCATGAAACGGGCGTTTCGGGGCCAATAGGAATACAATGGCCGCACTTTCGGAGGTTTCTATGTCGGTCATATCCGATATCAAAATTCGCCCCCTGGAGCGCGGCGACCTGCACTTTGTGCACAAGATCAACAACAACGACGTCATCATGCGTTATTGGTTCGAAGAGCCTTACGAGGCCTACGACGAACTGGTCGCTCTTTATGATCGCCACTTGCATGATCAAAACGAACGGCGCTTCATCATCGAGCACGATACCGGTCAACCCGCCGGCCTGGTGGAACTGGTTGAAATCGACTACATCCATCGCCGTGCCGAATTCCAGATCATCATTGCCCCCAGCTACCAAGGCCGGGGCTACGCCAAGGCCGCCACCCGCATCGCGGTGGGCTATGCGTTCCGCGTGCTGAACATGCACAAGGTCTACCTGGTGGTGGACAAGGACAACACCGCGGCCGTGCACGTGTACGAACGCTGCGGCTTCCAGATCGAAGGGCTGATGAAGGAAGAATTCTTCTCCAACGGCGCCTATCGCGACGCCTACCGCATGGCCTTGCTGCAGCACGAGCACCTGCGCGACGTCGGCCCCGGCGCCCCGGACGCGCCTGTATTGCGCGACTGGCCGCAAGAAGAACAGACGGGCTAAGGCCCGGGGCGGAACTGCTACGCGGCTCAATCCGCCGCGCGCAGCAGCCGCAGGCCGTTGGCCACCACCAGCAAGCTGGCGCCCACATCGGCAAACACCGCCATCCACAAGGTCGCATTGCCGGTCATGGCAAGCGCCAGGAACACTACCTTGATGCCCAGCGCCAGCACAATGTTCTGGATCAGCACGCGATGGGTGGCGCGCGACAAGCGCAGGAACGTGCCGATCTTGCGCAGGTCGTCGTCCATCAGGGCAACGTCCGCTGTTTCGATCGCCGTGCCGGTGCCGGCCGCGCCCATCGCAAAACCGATGTCGGCGCGCGCCAGCGCAGGTGCGTCGTTGATGCCGTCGCCCACCATGCCCACCTTGCCGTCGCCTCCCACATTGGCCGCCAGCTTGCTTTCAATGGCGGCCAGCTTGTCTTCCGGCAACTGATCCCCCCGCGCTTCGTCAATGCCCACTTGCCGCGCAATGGCTTCGGCGGTGGGCGTGTTGTCGCCCGTCAGCATCAGCGTGCGCACGCCCAAGGCATGCAGGTCGGCGATGGCGGCGGCGCTGGTGGGCTTGACCGTATCGGCCACGGCGGCCAGCGCCAACACGTGGGTGCCGTCGGTCAGCGCGATGGCGCTCTTGCCTTGGCGTTCCAACTCATCCATGCGCGTTTCCAGCTTCGGGCTGGATACGCCCGCATCGCGCATCAGGCGGCGGTTGCCCAACTGGAACGTCACGCCGTCGACGCGCGCGCTGACACCCCGGCCGGGCAGGGCGGTGAAGGCATCGACATCCAGCAAGGTGCTGCCGGCCTCGCGCGCGGCGTTGGCGATGGCCAGCGATACCGGGTGGTCCGAGCGGGCGGCCAGGCTGGCCGCGATCAGCGTGGCGGGATGGCGGGCGGAGTCGGACACGTCCCACGCTTCCAGGTCGGTCTGCACCGGTTTGCCTTGGGTCAGGGTGCCGGTCTTGTCCAGCGCCAGCCACTTCAGGTTGCGGCCTTCTTCCAGATAAACGCCGCCCTTGATCAGGATGCCCCGGCGCGACGCGGCGGTCAGGCCGCTGACGATGCTGACCGGCGTGGAAATGACCAGCGCGCAAGGGCAGGCGATGATCAGCAGCGCCAGGGCGCGGTAGATGGCGTCGAACCAGGGTTGACCCCAGAGCAGCGGCGGAACCGTGGCCACCAGCAGCGCCACCGCCACCACGGCGGGCGTGTAGATGCGCGAGAAGCGGTCAATGAAACGTTGCGTGGGGGCGCGCGCGCCTTGCGCCTGCTCGACTGCATGGATGATACGGGCCAGCGTGGTGTTGCCGGCGGCGGCGGTAACGCGGTATTCGAAGGAACCCGCGGCGTTCACGGTGGCCGCGTAGACGGGGTCGTCCTGCGCTTTTTCCACGGGCAGGCTTTCGCCGGTGATGGGGGATTGGTCCACGGTAGAGCTACCGCTGACGATGATGCCGTCGGCAGCGATGCGTTCACCTGGGCGCACGCGCACCACGTCGCCCACGTTCAATTGCGCGGCCGGCACCGGCAGCCAAGCGCCGTCTGCCTGCCTTACGGTGGCCGTTTCCGGCGCCAGGTCCAGCAGGCCACGCACGGCATTGCGCGCACGGTCCAGGGAGCGTGCTTCGATCAGCTCTGCCACGTTGAACAGGAACATCACCATGGCGGCCTCGGGCCACTGCCCGATCAGCACCGCGCCGGTGACGGCGATGCTCATCAATGCGTTGATGTTCAGGTTGCCGTTGCGCACGGCGATCCAGCCCTTGCGGTAGGTGCTGATGCCGCAAGCCAGGATGGCGGCCAGCGCCAACGCCGCGGTCACGCCCCAATGCCAGCCCGCAAAGTGCGAAAACTCGGACAGCGCGGCCAGCACGCCGGCCCCGCCGATCTGCCACCAGTTCACCGGCGTGGCGGCGGGGGCGGGCGTGCCCGCGCTGCCTTCGGCCAAGGGTTCGGGCGTCATGTCCAGGGACTTGATGGCGGCCATGATGCGGTCCAGCGCCCCTTCGGCGTGCACCACGGTCAGCACGCGCTGCATCAGGTTGAAGTCCAGGGCATGCACGCCGTCCAGGCCGTCCAGTTTTTTGCGGATCAGCGTTTCTTCGGTCGGGCAGTCCATCTGCCCGATACGCAGACGCGCCAGCGCCTGGCCGGGGCCGGCGCTAAGCGTGGACGCATCGGCGGCCGCCGCCGCGTAGGCGGGCGTGCCGTGGTCGTGCCCGCAGCAGGTGGATGCCGCGTGGTTGTGGCTGTGATCGTGATCGTGGCCGTGCCCCTTCGTGTCATGCGCATGCTCATGGCCACCGCAGCCGGCGTGGGCATGCTCTGCGGAGGGACGATCGTGGGATTTGACCGGCGGGAATGACATGGTTCTGGCCTTGTTGAAACGGATGTCGCCATTCCACACCTTGGAGTTACTATAGGGTCAACCCCCAAAAACCACTCATTCGGATGCGATCCCAGGAGGCGTGATGCGAATTGGCGAATTGGCCACGGCGGCCGGCACCACGGTCGAAACCGTGCGCTACTACGAGAAAGAAGGGTTGCTGCCCGCGCCGGACAGGGGCCTGAACAACTACCGCAGCTACGGGCAAGCCCATCTGGAACGGTTGCGCCTGATCCGCAACTGCCGGGCGCTGGACATGACGCAGGACGAAATCCGCGCCATCCTGTCCCTGGCCGACAACCATCACACGGGTTGCGGCCCCATTAACGAACTGTTCGACGAACACATCTCGCACGTGGATGAACGCATCGCCGAACTGATGCAGTTAAAGACCCAACTGACCGAATTGCGGCAGCGCTGTCTCTCGGCGCAGCCCGATGCGGAAAATTGCGGCATCTTGCATGGCCTGTCTGAAATGCAGGTCGAAGAGCGCCAGGAGCGGCACACGCACCTGGGCTGAGCCCCTTGGCGATGCCCTTGCCAGGGGCCGGGGGATACCCGCCCCGGCCAGGGCCATCGCTTAATATGAGAATCTGTCTCTTTTACCTTTGCGCCTGAATCAATGACCGACTCCACCACCGCCACCCCGTTGCACGCGCTGACCACCCGCCGTTCCACCAAATTCCTGCGCGGCCCCGCGCCCAAGCCCCAAGAACTTGAACTGATCCTGCAAGCCGCCATGTCGGCCCCCGACCACGGCGCGCTGCGCCCGTGGCGCTTTGTCGTGATCCAGGGCGAGGCCATCGCCAAGCTGGCGGACGTGGCGCTGGACGCGGTCAAGCGCAGCGGCGACCCTCGCATGACGCCCGAAAAAGAAAAGTCGGTACGCGAATGGATGGCCGGCGTGCCGCTGTTCATCGGCGTGGCGCAGAAAATCGCGCACGACAACACCAAGATCCCCGAGCATGAACAGTTGCTGGCCACCGGCTGCGCCGTCATGAACATCCTGAACGCCACCCACATGCTGGGCTACGCCGCGTTCTGGAGCACCGGCGTCGGCACCTATGTGGAAGACGTGCAGAACGCCCTGGGGCTGGATTCGCTGGACTACCGCTTCCTGGGTTATCTGGCCATCGGCACGCCGGGTTGCGCCGTGCCGCCCGCCAAGCGCCCCGACTTCCGCGAGTTCGTCACGGAGTGGACCGGGCCGGTCTGAACGCATCGCCGCGCACGCGATATGCCACTCTGAATCGCCCTGGGTAAACCGTGGAAAACCCCTAGTGCAACACGGGCCGGCAAGCCGTTTTGGCCCTCTCAACGCCCCTGTCCCCTGTGCTAATCTCGTCGACGGCCACGCATATTTATCCCTATGCGCGGGCCGACGATGGCAGCGCCCGGGGTCACACGCTCTTGGCAATGTCTTGGTAGGAAGAAAACGCGTGACACGATCAAGCGTGGAGACAATACATGAGCCAATATGGGCCGTTGAAGTTGCACGTCCCCGAGCCCACGGGGCGTCCGGGTTGCAAGACCGACTTTTCCTATCTGCATCTCTCGCCGCCCGGCGAGGTGCCCAAACCCCCCATTGATGTTGCCGCGGTTGATACCGGCGCCCTGGCGTACAGCCTGGTCCGCGTGATCGACGACGACGGCCGCGCGGTGGGGCCATGGGCGCCCGAGATCAGCAACGATCAGCTTCGTGCCGGCATGCGGGCCATGCTGAAAACGCGCATCTTCGACGGGCGCATGCTGACCGCGCAGCGCAAGAAGAAGATTTCGTTCTACATGCAAAGCCTGGGCGAGGAAGCCATCGGCTCCGCCCATGCGCTGGCGCTGGAACAGGGCGATATGTGTTTCCCGACCTATCGCCAGCAAAGCCTTCTGCTGTCGCGCGATGTGTCGCTGGTGACGATGATGTGCCAGCTCATGTCCAACGAGCGCGACCCGCTCAAGGGCCGCCAGTTGCCGGTCATGTATTCCGACCGCCCCAACGGCTTCTTCACGATTTCCGGCAACCTGGCCACGCAGTTCATCCAGGCGGTGGGCTGGGCGATGGCCTCGGCCATCAAGGGCGATACGCGCATTGCATCGGCCTGGATCGGCGACGGCGCCACCGCCGAGGCCGACTTCCATACCGCGCTGACCTTCGCGCACGTCTACCGCGCGCCGGTCATCCTGAACGTGGTCAACAACCAGTGGGCCATCTCCACCTTCCAGGCGATTGCCGGCGGTGAAGGCGCTACCTTCGCGGGCCGTGGCGTGGGCTGCGGCATTGCGTCGCTGCGCGTGGATGGCAACGATTTCCTGGCGGTGTATTCCGCCTCGCGCTGGGCCGCCGAGCGCGCCCGCCGCAACCTGGGCCCGACCCTGATCGAATGGGTCACGTACCGAGCCGGTCCGCACTCCACGTCCGATGATCCTTCCAAGTACCGCCCCGGCGATGACTGGGCGCACTTTCCGCTGGGCGACCCGATCGAGCGCTTCAAGAAGCACCTGATCGGCCTGGGTATCTGGTCCGACGCCGAGCACGACGCCGTGCGCGCCGAACTCGACGCCGAGATCGTCGCCGCCCAAAAGGAAGCGGAAAGCTACGGCACCCTGGTGGACGGCCACGTCCCCAGCGCCGCCAGCATCTTTGAAGACGTCTACAAGGACATGCCGGAGCATCTGCGCCGGCAGCGCCAGCAGCTCGGAGTCTGACCATGGCAATTGATAACAACGCTGGTCCGGCCTCGGCGCCGATGACCATGATCCAGGCTTTGCGCTCGGCCATGGATGTGATGCTGGAGCGTGACAACAATGTGGTGGTGTTCGGACAAGACGTCGGCTATTTCGGCGGCGTGTTCCGGTGCACGGAAGGCCTGCAAACCAAGTACGGCAGCTCGCGCGTGTTCGACACGCCGATCTCCGAAGGCGGCATCGTGGGCGTGGCGGTGGGCATGGGCGCCTACGGCCTGCGCCCCGTTTGCGAAATCCAGTTTGCGGATTATTTCTATCCGGCCTCTGACCAGATCGTGTCCGAGGCCGCGCGCTTGCGCTATCGCTCGGTGGGCGAATTCATCGCCCCGATGACGATCCGCATGCCCTGCGGCGGCGGCATCTACGGCGGACAGACGCACAGCCAAAGCCCCGAGGCCATGTTCACGCAGGTCTGCGGGCTGCGCACGGTGATGCCGTCCAACCCCTACGACGCCAAGGGCCTCTTGATTGCGTCCATCGAAAACGATGACCCGGTGATCTTCCTGGAGCCCAAGCGACTCTACAACGGCCCGTTTGACGGCCACCATGATCGCCCCGTCACGCCGTGGACGGGTCGCCCCGGCAGTGTGGTGCCCACCGGTTACTACACGGTGCCGCTGGACTCCGCCGCCATCGTGCGGCCGGGCAATGCGCTGACGGTGCTGACCTACGGCACCACGGTGTATGTGTCCTTGACCGCCGCCGAAGAGACCGGCATTGACGCCGAAGTCATCGACCTGCGCAGCCTGTGGCCGCTGGATCTGGAAACCATCGTGAATTCCGTGAAGAAGACCGGCCGCTGCGTGGTGGTGCACGAAGCCACGCGCACCTGCGGGTACGGCGCGGAACTGATTTCGTTGGTGCAAGAGCATTGCTTCCATCACCTGGAGGCGCCTGTCGAGCGCGTGACCGGTTGGGACACTCCCTACCCGCATGCGCAGGAATGGGCGTACTTCCCCGGCCCGCGCCGGGTTGGCGAAGCGTTTAAACGCGCGATGGAGGTGTGACATGGGGATCCATATCATCAAGATGCCCGACATCGGCGAAGGCATTGCCGAGGTCGAACTGGTGGGCTGGCATGTAAAGGTCGGCGACACGGTTGCCGAAGACCAGCCGCTGGCCGATGTGATGACCGACAAGGCCACGGTGGAAATTCCGTCGCCGGTGGTCGGCAAGGTGATTGCGCTGGGCGGCGACGTGGGCCAGGTCATGGCCGTGGGCGGGGAATTGATCCGCCTGGAAGTGGAAGGCGAGGGCAATGTGCGCCCCGGGTCGGGCGCGCCGCAGAAGGCGGCATCGGAAGCGGGCAAGCCGGCAGGCGGCGACGCGCCCGCGTCCGCGTCCGCCTCCGCGCAAGGCGAAGCGGGCGCGAAGGCGGGCGGCATCGCCGGCCAGATCGCGGCATCGATGTCGCCGACGGCTGCGTCGGCCTCCGCGCCGGCCCAGCAAAAAGGCAATCAACAGGCCGATCAACCACCGAGGCAACAACCCGCGCGGTCCTCATCCGCATCCTCCACCACGCCCGCCGTGCCGCGCCAACCGGGAGACAAGCCCTTGGCCTCGCCCGCCGTGCGCAAGCGCGCCTGGGACCTGGGCATCGAACTGCGCTTTGTTGCCGGCAGCGGTCCGGCCGGCCGGGTCATGCACGAAGACCTGGACGCCTATCTGCAATCGCAAGGCTCGGGCCAGGCCGCGCGCGGCGGGTCGGCATATGTGGAACGTCACGATCAGGACGTGGTACCCGTCATCGGCCTGCGCCGCAAGATCGCGCAGAAAATGGCCGAGTCCAAGCGCCGCATTCCCCACTTCAGCTACGTCGAGGAAATCGACGTGACCGAACTGGAAGACCTGCGCGTGCAACTGAACCAGAAATGGGGCGAGTCGCGGGGCAAGCTGACCTTGCTGCCGCTCCTGGCGCGCGCCATGGTGGTGGCGCTGCGGGATTTTCCGCAGATCAATGCGCGTTATGACGATGAAGGCGGCGTGGTGACGCGCTTTGGCGCCGTACACATCGGCATCGCCACGCAAAGCGAGGGCGGCCTGATGGTGCCGGTGATGCGCCACGCCGAAGCGCGCGATCTCTGGTCCATGGCGGCCGAGATCGGGCGCCTGGCGCAAGCGGTGCGCAGCGGCACGGCCGGGCGCGACGAGCTGTCCGGTTCCACCATCACCATCACCAGCCTGGGTCCCTTGGGCGGCATCGTCACCACGCCGGTGATCAACCACCCCGAGGTCGGCATCGTGGGCGTGAACCGCATCGTTGAGCGGCCGGCGTTCCGCAACGGCGCCGTGGTGGCGCGCAAGCTGATGAACCTGTCGTCGTCGTTTGACCACCGCGTGGTGGACGGCATGGACGCGGCGCGCTTCATCCAGGCGGTGCGCGCGCTGCTGGAACAACCCGCGCTGCTTTTCGTGGAGTAAGCATGAGCCAGATCACAAAGACAACGACCTTGCTGGTGATCGGCGGCGGCCCCGGCGGCTACGTGGCCGCCATCCGCGCCGGGCAATTGGGCGTGCCGACCCTGCTGGTTGAAGGCGCGCAACTGGGCGGCACCTGCCTGAACATCGGCTGCATCCCGTCCAAGGCGCTGATCCACGCCGCTGAGGAATTCGACAAGGCGCGGCACTATGCGGGGGAATCCCCGCTGGGTATTTCAGTGTCCGCTCCCGCCATCGACATCGCGCGGACCGTGTCCTGGAAAGACGGCATTGTCGGCAAGCTGACGGGTGGCGTCGGCGCGCTGTTGAAGAAGAACGGCGTGCAAGTGGTGCAGGGCTGGGCGCATCTGCTGGACGGCAAGACCGCCGAAGTCACCACCGCCGATGGCGGCACGCTGCGCATCCAATGCGAACACCTGTTGCTGGCGGCCGGGTCTGAACCCACGCCGCTGGTGTCGATGCCGTTCGGCGGCATCGTGGAGTCATCCACCGAGGCCTTGTCGCCCACGTCCATCCCCAAGCAGTTGGTGGTGGTGGGCGGCGGCTACATCGGGCTGGAACTGGGCACCGTGTACCGCAAGCTGGGCGCGGAAGTCGCCGTGGTGGAAGCGCAGGACCGCATCCTGCCAACCTACGACGCCGAACTGACCAAGCCCGTGGCCGCCGCGCTGGCGAAGATGGGCGTGGCCCTGCACCTGAACCGCAAAGTCCTGGGCTTGAACGCGGCGGGCAACGCGGTGCGTATCCAGGACGCATCCGGCGCCGAAACGCTGTTGCCGGCCGACCGCGTGCTGATCGCCGTGGGCCGCCGTCCGCGCACGCAGGGCTGGGGGCTGGAAAGCCTGCAACTGGATCGCAAGGGCAACGCGCTGCGCATCGACGACCAATGCCGCACGTCGATGCGCGACGTCTGGGCCATTGGCGACATTGCTGGTGAACCGATGCTGGCGCACCGCGCCATGGCGCAGGGCGAGATGGTGGCGGAACTGGTGGCGGGCAAGCGTCGTCACTTCCAGCCCGCGGCGATTCCCGCTGTGTGCTTTACCGACCCGGAAGTCGTGGTGGCGGGCTTGTCGCCGTCGGACGCGGAAGCAGCCGGGTTGGACTGCCTGGCGGCATCGTTCCCGTTTGCGGCGAACGGCCGTGCCATGACGCTGGAATCCACCGACGGCTTTGTCCGCGTGGTGGCCAGGCGCGACAACCATCTGATCGTGGGGTGGCAGGCGGTGGGGCGCGGGGTGTCGGAGCTATCGACGGCCTTTGGCCAATCACTGGAAATGGGCGCCACGCTGGAAGACGTGGCGGGCACCATCCATGCGCATCCGACCTTGGGCGAAGCGGTGCAGGAAGCGGCGCTCAAGGCGCTGGGCCACGCGCTGCACATTTGATTCGTCGTGTGTAGATTGATGCTGATCGATGATCAGCCGGTGGCGGCAAGTGCCGCTACCGGCTGCCGTCGATATACGGCCGGGCCTGCAAGACGATGATGTGGTCGCCCTGCACGGCCCATTCGATATCCTGATCCACATTGCCCAACCGCAGCTTGATCTGGTTGCCCACGGCGGCCAGCCGCGCGACGAGCGCATCGTTCAGTACTTGTCTTGATCCTTCGATCGGCACTTCGCGCACGCCGCCTGCCGCGTCCGCCACCAACTGCGTGTCCTCGGCGGAACGACTCAGCACCTGCACCGCCTTGGACCAGGTGGAATACATCAGTTGCTCTGCCTGGCGCTTGCCTTCCACCACCTTGATGCCCAGCCCGCGCTTGGCGGAAATGTACGTGACGTAGCGGCGCGACGCATCAAAGGGATCGCGCGTGATCATCACGCCCGAACTGTCCGATGCCGCCGCCTGCTGCACCAGCACCGCCATTACCACGCCATCCTGGCCGATGCCGGCCGCGCGCCGCGCCTCGTAGGCTTCAAAGTTATAGACCGACGCCCACACCGTCTGCACGGCTTGCGCCAAGGCATTGGCCTGCGTCACGTTGGGCACGGTGGTGTAAAGACCCGCGCCGCTGAAGCCGGGCAGGTCTTCGGAATTGGATGAGCTGCGCACGAAGACGCCGCGTCCCTTCAACTGCTGTTGCCAGCGTTCGCGCCAGGCAGCAAGCAGCGCGGCGTCGGGCGGGGCGGTGATGATGTCCTGGCGCAAGGCGGCCAGTTCGGCGCGGCGCACGTTGGCGTCACGGGCGAAGTCGGGCCGTTGTTCCAGCGCGGCGATACGTTGCGGGATGCCCAACTGCTTCATGAATGCCGCGTACTGGGCAAACGGAATGCAGAAGCCGTCCGGCACGCTGGCCAGCGGCGGCAGCGCCGATTTAAGCGCGCCCAGGTTGGCCGCCTTGACCCCGCAGTACCGGCTGTCGCGCGTGGCCATCCCCGTCAGCGGTTTCAGCGCGCGCACCGATAGGTCGGGCTTGGGCAGCGGCAGGGCGGCGGCTTTGGGCAGGTCGTTGGGCTTGCCTTCGGGTTTGGCTTCCGGCTTGGCAATGGGCTGCACCTGATAGCCGTTACTGGTGACCGTCAGTTCCACCCACTGGCCGTCATACTTGCGCAGCGCCGCGACGGCATCGCGCACGTAAGCGTTGGGAATGCGCCAGCCCTTGGCCAGCAGGTTCACATGCGACAGCAACGTGGATGGCCGCTGCGTGACCAGGCCCGCGACGGGCGGGATGGCGACGGGCACTTCGTCCAGCACCAGGATATCGGTGGGCGCCAGATCCGGCGTGTCATCCACCGACTTCACGATACGCAAGCGGCCCTGCGCATGGCCCGTGTTCAGCGGCAAGAACGTCTGTTCGCGCAGCAAGGCCTCTTGCGTCACCAAGGCCAGCCCGGCGGTTTGCGCCGTCTGCTCTTGCGCCGTGGAGTTCGCCTTGAAACGCACGGGCTCGTAGAACGTGGCGCGTAGTTTGTCTTCGGTCAGGCGCAGCAGCGCGGGCGTGACTTGGTCGCCTTCCCAGAATTCGTAGGTGTAGCCAGGCAGATCGCGCTGCCAGCTCAGGGTGCCGAACAAGAGCCGCCGCTTGGGGTCCTTGTACTGCGCGATCAGCGTGGCCCGGTCCGAACCCGGCAGCAGCCGGTGTGCGCGCGCAAAGTTCTCGTGCAGGGAATAGCGCGGCGTATCGACGTAATAGATGCGGTCACCGCGTTGGCGATCAATCACGAACAGCACATGCGGAATCTCAAGCGGCGTGCCGGCGTTGTAGACGCGGGCCAGTTGCTGGAATTCGGCCTGCGTGCCGATCTGGCCTAGATAGGCCGGTCCCCCACGCTTCGCGCCTTCTTGCGATTGCGTCGCGAGTTCGTCCGGGCGCAGGGGGCGGGCGTTCTCGTAGGGCGAAGGTTTGCGGGCGGTTTGCGCCAGGGCCTCGGAGCCACTGCCGGCGACAAGCAGCAGGCCGAACGCGCTCAGGATGATCGGGCAAACACGCAGGCTGCGCGGCAGGCCAACACGGCGTAAGGCAGGCGATAGCGGCATGAAATGGGGGCGGGTCGCAAGGAGTTGCGATGATATCGGAGCGCCCGCCTTGGCCTGTAGGCGAGTGTTTCCAGATGTGGCCAATCATGCGTCGCCCATGCGAGGCTGAAAGGGGCAACGAAAATACCCAATTCCAGTGATACGCGCCCAACGACGATTCCCGTGTAATCCAGTCTCGGCAATCAGCCGCGCCGGCGGCGCGAGCGCCAGCCCCCGTTTTCGCACGCGCGGACGGGGGGCGGTTTCTCGTAGGGCCATTTACGCAGGGGGAGCGAAAGCTGCCCCTGTTTTTTTTGGGGCTAAGGAATTGCGTCGAGGGACGTGAGGGAAGCCGTCGCGTGGTCTGATTTTCACCTGACGGCGGCGAAATTTTTGAAATGGTCTTCTAAGGTGGAGCACTACCCTTTGCGGGGATTCTCGACAATCAGGAGGCCATTGTGCTGACCTATCCCTATACCCTCACTCCCGACACCAACGGTACGTTGTTGGTGTTGTTCCCGGACTTTCCGGAGGCGGCAAGTGTTGGGGATGACGAGCAAGACGCTGCCGTTAACGCCTTGGAGGCGCTTGAGGCCGCGCTGGAGATTTACTTCGACGAGCGCCGACCCATCCCGCTGCCCAGTCTTGACCGGGCAACACGGTACTCCGTGACGTTGCCTGCCGTCGTGACGAGCAAAGTGTTCCTGTCCAACGAGATGATCCGGCAAGGTGTGCGTAAAGCAGAGATGGCCCGTCGCCTGGGGGTTCATATGCCGCAGGTCGATCGTCTGTTGAACTTGCGTCATTCTTCACGGATCGAGCAGGTGGAGGCGGCACTGGAGAAGCTCGGCCGTCGCCTGGACGTATCGATCGCCTAGCGACTACCCCCGGATATTCCGTACCAGGCCCTCTATGGGTTCATTGCATCCGACGCAACAAGGCCCCCTGTCGGGGGCCTTGCTTTACTTGGTTTACCAAGCCAGCCTGAGCCGGAATCAGCCTTCGGCCGTTTCCGCCAGTACGCGCTGGGCTTCTTCGGCCACGCGCTCGGGGGCGGTGCCGCCGACGTGCTTGCGGGCGGCAACCGAGCCTTCCAGCGTCAGCACCTGGTGGACGTCGTCACCGATCTGGGCGTGATAGGCCTTGAGTTCGTCGGTGGACAGGTCAGCCAGGTCGCAGCCACGCTGTTCGCAGTCGCGCACGGCGTGGGCCACCACTTCGTGGGCGTCGCGGAAGGGCACGCCGCGCTTGACCAGGTAGTCGGCCAGGTCGGTGGCGGTGGCGAAGCCTTGCAGGGCGGCGGCGCGCATGTTGTCGGCCTTGACCTTGATGCCGGCAGCCATGTCGGCAAAGATGGTCAGCGTGTCGCGCACGGTGTCCACGGTGTCGAACAGGCCTTCCTTGTCTTCCTGGTTGTCCTTGTTGTAGGCCAGGGGCTGGCCTTTCATCAGGGTCAGCAGGGCGACCAGGTTGCCGTTGACGCGGCCGGTCTTGCCACGGGCAAGTTCGGGCACGTCGGGGTTTTTCTTTTGCGGCATGATCGAGCTGCCGGTGCAGAAGCGGTCGGCCAGGTCGATGAAGCCCACGCGCGGGCTCATCCAGAGCACCAGCTCTTCGGACAGGCGCGACACGTGCGTCATGATCAGTGCGCCGGCGGCGCAGAATTCGATGGCGAAGTCGCGGTCGGACACGGCGTCCAGCGAATTGCGGCACACGCCGTCAAAGCCCAGCGTCTTGGCGACGCGCTCGCGGTCGATGGGGAACGAGGTACCAGCCAGCGCGGCGGCGCCCAGCGGCAGGCGGTTCACGCGGCGGCGGCAGTCGGCCAGGCGCTCGGCGTCGCGGCCGAACATTTCGGCGTAGGCCAGCAGGTGGTGGCCGAAGGTAACGGGTTGGGCAACTTGCAGATGGGTGAAGCCCGGCATGATGGTGCCGGCGTTTTCCAGGGCCACGGCGGCCAGGGCGTGGCGCAGTTGGCGCAGCAAATCTTGCAGGTTGTCGATTTCATCGCGCAGCCACAGGCGGATGTCGGTGGCGACCTGGTCGTTGCGCGAACGGCCGGTGTGCAGGCGCTTGCCCGCGTCGCCCACCAGTTCCACCAGGCGCTTTTCGATGTTCAGGTGCACGTCTTCCAGATCCAGCAGCCATTGGAAGCTGCCAGCGTCGATTTCAGACAGAATCTGGGTCATGCCGCGCTGGATGTCGGCCAGGTCTTGCGCGCCGATGATGCCTTGGGCGGCCAGCATGTCCGCATGCGCGAGCGAGCCCTGGATGTCGTGGCGCGCCAGGCGCTTGTCGAAATCCACGGACGCCGTATAGCGTTTGACGAGTTCGGATACCGGTTCCGAGAACCGGGCGGACCAGGCCTGCGCCTTGTTGGCGAACTGGTTTTGATCGGGGGAGGGAGTGTTTGCCATGATGGGCGGAATTATAGGGCCTGCCGACAAGCCGGCGCACGCGGGGGCCGCCCCGGCCCTGATTTCCCGGGTGCCACAGCGCGCCAACGCCCGACTTGTCGGATAATCCAGCCTTGGTTTCAAGTCGTCGTTTCAAGAACTTAGA
This sequence comes from Achromobacter spanius, assembly GCF_029637605.1. NCBI lineage: Bacteria > Pseudomonadati > Pseudomonadota > Betaproteobacteria > Burkholderiales > Alcaligenaceae > Achromobacter > Achromobacter spanius. The sequence goes on from NZ_CP121261.1 coordinate 420,508, forward strand.
GCGAGTCCAAGAGATATGCCCGTGGAATGGGAAGAACTGGTAACCCAGCTCGATGCGCACATGCCGCACGAGGCCTGGGCGCAGACGCTGGTGGGTGTGGGCGTGCTGGTGCTGACCGCGCTGTTCGTGCAGTGGGTGGTGGCGCGCGTGGTGCTGCTGCTGGCGCACCGCGTGCTGGTGCTGAGCGGGCGGGGCGACTGGGACAAGGCGCTGCAACGCCGCCGGGCGTATCAGAACCTGTGGTACGCGGTGCCGTTCGCCGTGGTGTCGATGGGCATCGACCTGGTGCCGCACGCGGAAAAGGCCGTGACCATTGTGGGCCGGTTGGCCCATGCGGGCGCCTGGATCTGCGTGTTCGTGGCGTTCTCCGGCGTGCTGAGCGCCTGGCAGGACACCTATTCCGCCACCACGCGGGCGCAAACGCGCTCCATCAAGGGCTATATCCAGATCGGCAAGCTGATTCTGGCGGCGGTATGCACCGTGCTGGTGCTGTCCATCCTGATCGACCGCTCGCCGTTGTGGATGATTTCCGGCCTGGGCGCCTTGTCGGCGGTGCTGTTGCTGGTATTCAAGGACACGCTGCTGTCGCTCGTGGCCAGCACGCAACTGACCAGCAACGACATGCTGCGCATCGGCGACTGGATCGAAATGCCGCAGTCCAACGCGGATGGTTTCGTGAAGGACATCGCCTTGCACACGGTCAAGGTGCAGAACTGGGATAACACCGTCACCACGGTGCCCACCTACAAGCTGTTCTCGGAAAGCTATCGCAACTACCGCCACATGTTCGAATCCGGCGGCCGGCGCATCAAGCGCACGCTGCGCATCGATGCCACCAGCGTGCGCTTCCTGACCGACGACGAATCCCAGCGCCTGATGCGCTTTCGCCTGCTGCACGACTATCTGCAGGCCAAGACGCAAGACATTGCCCAGGCCAACCAGACCATGGGTGAATTGGCCAGCGTGCCCGCCAACCGCCGCCGGCTGACCAACATCGGCACTTTCCGCGCCTACGGCGTGGCGTTTCTGAAGCAGAACCCGGAAGTGCGCCAGGACATGGCGATGATGGTGCGCATGATGGAGCCCGCGTCCGACGGCATTCCGGTCGAGGTCTATTGCTTTACGGCCGTGACCGCCTGGGTGGAATACGAACGTATCCAGGGCGATATCTTCGACCACCTGCTGGCGGTGCTGCCGGAACTGGGGCTGCGCCTGTACCAGCAGCCGTCGGGGGCTGACTTCGGCGCCATGGGCAGCCATCTGCGCGAAAGCGCCATCCAGGCCGCGTTGGCGGCTGACCGGGACCGGGACCGCCCGGCGCCAGCCTTGCCGGATGGCTCGGGCGGCGTGTCCGAGCGCGGCCTGACCGACGGCAAGATGCCCACCTAGGCCGGGGAGCCCCAGGCGCCGTGAGATAATCCGCCGGTTGGAACTTAGTCTTCATTGACCCCAGGCGATCACCCGATGTCGAACCCGTTCTTCAACCTGTATTCCCACGGCTTCGCCCGGGTGGCGGTCGGCGTACCCGAATGCCGTGTCGCCGATCCGGCCTTCAACGCCACGCAGACCATTGAACTGGCCCAGCAGGCCGCCCAGGGCGGCGCCGTGCTGGTGGCGTTTCCCGAACTGGGCCTGTCTGCCTACACCTGCGACGATCTCTTCCACCAGAAAGCCTTGCTGGACGAATGCGAAGCAGCGCTGGCGCGGGTGGTGGCGGCCACGGCCGAACTGGATATTGCCGTCATCGTGGGCGCGCCGCTGCGCGTGTCGCACCAATTGTTCAACTGCGCCGTGGTGGCCGCCGGCGGGCGTGTGCTGGGCGTGGTGCCCAAGAGCTACCTGCCCAACTACGGCGAGTTCTACGAAGCGCGCCAATTCAGCGCCGCCGATTGCGCGCCTGTCACCGACATCCGCCTGCTGGACCAGACCGTGCCCTTTGGCGCCGAACTGTTGTTCCAGATGGAAAAGCTGCCGCTGTTCCAGTTCCATGTGGAAATCTGCGAAGACGTCTGGGTGCCGATCCCCCCGTCGTCGTTCGCGGCGCTGGCCGGCGCCACCGTGCTGGTGAATTTGTCCGCGTCGAACATCGTCGTGGGCAAGTCGGAATACCGCCACCAGCTTGTCGCGCAGCAGTCGGCCCGCTGCCTGTCCGCCTATATGTACACGTCGGCCGGCCGGGGCGAATCGTCCACCGACCTGGCCTGGGACGGCCAGGCGCTTATCTATGAAAACGGCGAGCTGCTGGGTGAATCCGAACGCTTCTTGAACCATTCGCACCTGCTGTTCTCGGACGTGGACCTGGAACGTCTGTCGCGCGAGCGCATGCGCCAGACCACCTTCGGCCAATCGGTTCGGCGCCACCAGGACGAAGTCCGCAAGTTCCGCCCCGTGGCGGTGCCGGTGAACCCGCCGCTGGCCGACGCCGAGCTGCCGCTTGAGCGGCGCGTAGCGCGGTTTCCCTATGTGCCGGCCGACCCGCAACGCCGCGACGCCCGCTGCAAAGAGGTCTACAGCATCCAGGTGCAGGCCTTGGCCCAGCGCCTGTCGGCCAGCAAGATGTCGAAAGTGGTCATCGGCATTTCCGGCGGGCTGGATTCCACCCACGCGCTGCTGGTCTGCGCGCAGGCCATGGATACGCTGGGGCTGCCCCGGTCCAACATCCTGGCCGTGACGATGCCCGGCTTCGCCACCAGTTCCCGCACGCTGCAACAGGCGCGCCGGCTGATGTCGGTGGTGGGTTGCACCGCGTCCGAAGTCGACATCCGCCCCAGTTGCCTGCAGATGCTGAAAGACCTGGGCCACCCCTATGCGGACGGCCAGCCGGTCTACGACATCACGTTCGAAAACGTGCAGGCCGGCGAACGCACCAACCATCTGTTTCGCATCGCCAACTTCAGCAACGCCATCGTCATCGGCACGGGCGACCTCAGCGAACTTGCACTGGGTTGGTGCACGTATGGCGTGGGCGACCACATGTCGCACTACAGCGTGAACGCCAGCGTGCCCAAGACCCTGATCACGCACCTGGTGCGCTGGGTAGCCGAATCCGGCCGGCTGGGCGAGGACGGTGCGGCCGTGCTGCTGGACGTGCTGGGCACGGATGTCAGCCCTGAATTGGTGCCGGGCAGCGACGAAAAGCCCGTCCAGAAAAGCGAAGACTCCATCGGCCCCTATGAACTGCAGGACTTCAACCTGTACTACACGCTGCGCTACGGCTTTGCCCCGACCAAGGTGGCGTTCCTGGCATTTACCGCCTGGCGCGACCGCGAGGCTGGCGCCTGGCCTGACGCCGGGCACGTGGTGCGCAACCAGTACGACCTGGCCGCCATCAAGCGCAACCTGAAGATATTCCTGGACCGGTTCTTCCGCACGACCCAGTTCAAGCGCACTTGTGTGCCGAACTCGCCCAAGGTGGGGTCGGGCGGTTCGCTGTCGCCGCGCGGCGACTGGCGCGCGCCCAGCGATTCGGAATCGGTGGTGTGGATGCGCGACGCCGAGCGCATTCCCGACGCCGCGCCACCGGGCTGATCGGGGTTGTCCCGCAATGCCGCAATCGCCTCGCTTGCGGCGCGGGCCCCGGTGGTATTCTCTTATCCATTGCGTTTTGCCGGCCGAATCCGCGCGGGCAGGGCGCCGCAACACATCAAAAACCCAGGACGACCAACGTGAAACAAGTCACCGCCATCATCAAACCCTTCAAGCTTGACGAAGTCCGCGAAGCGCTGGCCGAAGTCGGCGTCAGCGGCCTGACCGTGACCGAGGTCAAGGGTTTCGGCCGCCAGAAAGGCCACACCGAACTCTATCGGGGCGCGGAATACGTGGTGGACTTCCTGCCCAAGATCCGCGTTGAAGTCGTGCTGCCCGACAGCCAGGTCGAAGCCGCCATCGAAGCCGTGGTCAAGGCCGCGCGCACCGGCAAGATCGGCGACGGCAAGATCTTCGTGTCCCCGGTCGAACAAGCCATCCGCATCCGCACCGGCGAATCCGACGAAGAAGCACTGTGATCCGCGCCGCCTGTTGAGCGCCATCGCTTGAACATCAAAGGCGCTCGCCCCATCACCGGGGCGGGCGCCTTTGTCTTGCTAGCGGATCAACTGGTTCATTTCAAGAATCGGCATCATCACCGCCAGCACGATCAGCAGCACAAAGCCCCCCATCAGCAGGATCAGCGCCGGTTCCAGCAGCGCCGTCATCGCCATGGCGCGGCGTTCCAGGTCGCGCGACAGGTTCTGCGCGCCCCGGTCCAGCAGTTCAGGCAGCCGTCCGGTTTTTTCACCGCTGGCGATCAGGTGCACCAACAGCGACGGAAAGACCTTCTGCGCGCCCAGCGACGCCGATAGCGCCGCGCCTTCGCGCACGCGCGCCGACGCTTCGTCCACCGCCTGGCGCAGCACGTCGTTGCCCAAGGTGCGGCGCGCGGCGTCCAGCGCGGTCAGCAGCGCCACGCCGCTGCCGCACAGAATGGCCAGCGTGGACGCAAAGCGCGCGGCGTTGACCCCCAGCACGAAGCGGCCCATCAGCGGCAACCGCAACACACGCGCATGCCATGCACGGCGCGCAGCGGGCGCGCGCAGCGTGTAGCGCCACAACACAATGGCCAAGGCCACGGCCACGCCCGTCACCATTCCCCATTCGCGCACATAGTCCGACAAGGCCAGCATCACGCGGGTCAGCATCGGCAGTTGCTGCTTGGCCTGGCTGAACGCGGACACCACCTGCGGCACCACATAGCCCAGCAGGAAGATCACGATGATGACCGACACGCTGGCAACCACCGCCGGGTAGATGAAGGCCGTCATGACCTTGCTGCGCAAGGTGTTGCGTTCTTCGATGTAGTCCGCCAGCTTTTCCATCACTTGCGCCAGATCGCCGGACTCTTCGCCCGCGCCGATCAGGGCGCGATAGATCTCGGGAAAATCGCGTGGCCGAGCGGCCAGCGCGGTGGACAGGCGGTGGCCCGCGCGCACGTCGTCGCGCACGGCGCCAAGCGTTGCCGCGATGTGTTTTTTCTCGGCTTGTTCAAGTGTGGCGGAAAGCGCGGCATCCAAGGGCAGGCGCGCCGCCAGCAAGCTGGCCAGTTGGCGCGTCAGCCACGCCAGGTCGGCATCCGACAAACGGGTGCGCAGGCTGGCGCCCAGGCCTTCAGTGCGCGCGGCGGATGCCGTCGACAAGGGCAGCAGGCCACGGCCGCGCAACTGGTTGCGAGCGCCGCGCTCGGTGTCGGCGTCGATCGTGCCACGCACGATTTTTCCCAGCGCGTCGGTGGCTTCGTATCGAAAGGAAGGCATGGTGAAAGCAGGGGGCGACGCGCATATCAAAAACGCGCAAAAGCCCCGAATTTAAAGGGTTTGCAGGCTGTATGTTGCATGTCAAATATGACCGTAGTGTTGCACTGTCACCCCGTATACTCCGACGCGATTTCACGTTTTTTCACTTCTGCATTCACGTCTGAAGGCACCACTCTCGTCATGCGTCACATCGCGCAATTCAGCCTTGCCGCCTTGCTCATCGCAAGCCAAATCGGACCGGCGATCAGCACGGCCCACGCTCAACAAACGGACAACCGTGTCAGCTTGAATTTTGTCGACACCGACATTCCCGCCGTGTTGCGCGCGCTGTCGTTGTTCACGCATCGCAACTTTCTGGTGGACCCGCGCGTCAAGGGCAAGCTGACGCTGGTGTCCGACCGCCCCGTGGATAGCGGGCAGGCGCTGGCCATGCTGACGGGGGCGCTGCGCTTGCAGGGCTTTGCCATCGTGGACGTGGACGGCGTGACGCGCGTGGTGCCGGAAGCCGACGCCAAGCTGCAAGGCAGCGCGGTGGTGGGCAATACACGGCCGGCTGCAAGTTCCGCGTCGACCAATGCGCCGGCCAGTGCCGCCGCCGGCAATGCCGCGCGCGGGCCGGTGCCCGTGTCGGCCTTCGCGAAAGGCGGCAGCAGCAGCGGCGAAATGCTGACGCGCGTGTTCCCGCTGAAGTACGAGAACGCGGCGAACCTGGTGCCCGTGCTGCGCCCGATGGTGCCGCCCAACAACCCCATCAATGCGTACCCCGGCAACAACACGCTGGTGGTCACGGACTACGCCGACAACCTGGAGCGCATCGCGCAGGTCATCGCCCGTATCGACGTGCCCAGCTCCATCGACACCGACGTGGTGCCGGTGCAGTCGGGCATCGCGACCGACATCGCCATCCTGGCCTCGCAGTTGCTGGACACGCAAAGCAGCGACCCCACGCAGCGCATCGCGGTGGTGGCCGACCCGCGCAGCAACAGCGTGCTGGTGCGTTCGGGCAGCCCGGCGCGCACGCGCCTGGCGCGTGACCTGATCCTGAAACTGGACGCGCAGCAGAACCGCGCCGGCAACTTGCACGTGGTCTACATGCGCAATGCCCAGGCCTCGCGTATTGCCGAAGTGCTTGGCGGCCTGTTGACCGGACAGGCCAACTCCGCGCCTGGCGCGTCGGGCGGCGCAAGCAGCGCCACGGGCGGCCAGCAGACGGGTGCGCGCACCCAGAACACGGCTGCGGGCAGCGCGCAGACGGGGCAGGGCATGGCCAGCTTGTCGGGTTCGTCCAAGAGCGGTTTGTCGGGCGAGCAAGAACGCATTGCGCGAGAAGACAACAGCTCGCAGGCGGTGTCGTATTCCGCGGGCGGGGCCACCATCCAGGCCGATCCGGCCACCAACTCGTTGATCATTTCCGCGCCCGAACCGCTGTACCGCAGCCTGCGTGAAGTGATCGACCAGCTGGACCAGCGTCGCGCGCAGGTGCTGGTGGAAAGCCTGATCGTGGAAGTCAGCGAAGAAAAGGCCGCGGAATTCGGCATCCAGTGGATGACGGGCGCCGGCAACATCAACAGCAACGGCACCAGCTTCATCGGCGGCACCAACCTGGGCGGCAGCGGCATCACCGGTAACGGCCCGACGTCCATCGACGCCATCGGCGGGGGCTTGAGCCTGGGCGTGGTCAAGGGCACGGTGGACGTGCTGGGCAACCAGGTCATCAACCTGGGCGTGCTGGCCCGCGCCATGGAGAACACGGGCGAAGCCAACATCCTGTCCACCCCGAACCTGCTGACGCTGGATAATCAGTCGGCCAGCATCCTGGTGGGCAAGACGGTGCCATTCGTGACGGGCCAATACGTTACGTCGGGCAGCAACGGCAGCTCGAACCCGTTCCAGACGATTGAACGCGAGGACGTGGGCCTGAAGCTGAACATCCGCCCACAGATTTCGGAAGGCGGCGCGGTCAAGCTGGATATCTACCAGGAAGTCAGCAGCATCGACGAAAGCCGTTCCAATTCCACCAGCGGCATCGTGACCAACAAGCGCGCCATCGACACCAGCGTGTTGATCGATGACGGCCAGATCATCGTGCTGGGCGGCCTGCTGGAAGACAACGTGACCTTGACGACGAACAGCGTGCCCGGCCTGGGTTCGCTGCCGGTGATCGGGTCGCTGTTCCGCTACGACACGCGCAAGCGCACCAAGACCAACCTGATGGTGTTCCTGCGGCCTTACGTGGTGCGCGACGCCAACCGCAGCGCCAGCGTCACCATGGACCGCTACGACTACATGCGCCGCGCGCAGGGCGCGACGCAGCCGGGCCATCACTGGGCGCTGCCTGACATGCAGGCGCCGATGCTGCCGCTGCCCGGGTCCGCGCCATCGGTGTCGAACAACGCCTACGACCTGCGCCCGGAGCAGCAGGCCACCACGCTGCGCCGCCCGCCTCCTGTCACGGTGCAGTCGTTCGCGGTGCGCCAGTATCCGGGTAGCCCCCCGACCGGCAACGCCGCCTTGCCGATCCACGTGTCCAGCACCTTGATGCAAAGCGTGGCGGTGGACCCCGAGTCGCTGCTATGAGCGCGCATCCCTTGCCCTACGCCTGGGCGCGCGCGCAGCGTGCCGTGCTGTCGCTGCGCGCGGGCCAGGTGCAGTTGACGGTCAGCCCGCGCACGCCCGATTGGGCGGTGCGCGAGATCCGGCGCTGCCATGGCGACGTGGCGCTGGCGCAGGTGGACGACGAGGCGCTGGAAACCTTGTTGACGGCGGCATACAGCCATTCCGAAGACGCCGCGTCCGTGATGGGTGTGGCGGAAAACGAGATTGACCTGGACCGCCTGCTGCAAGACATGCCCGAGGTGGCTGACCTGCTGGAAGCGCAGGACGACGCGCCCGTGATCCGCATGATCAATGCGCTGTTCGCGCAGGCCGCGCGCGATGGCGCCAGCGACATCCACATCGAGCCTTTCGAAACGCATTCGGTGGTGCGCTACCGCGTCGACGGCACGCTGCGCGATGTGGTGTCGCCGCGCAAGGCTTTGCATGCGGCCTTGATCTCGCGCATCAAGATCATGGCGCATCTGGACATCGCCGAAAAGCGCCTGCCGCAAGATGGCCGCATTGCGTTGCGCGTGGGCGGTCGGCCCATTGACGTGCGCGTGTCGACTCTGCCCACGGGGCATGGTGAACGCGCCGTGCTGCGCCTGCTGGACAAGGAAGCGGGGCGGCTGCAATTGGAGCGCCTGGGCATGTGCCCCGAGGTGCTGACGCAACTGGACCGCCTGATCCGGCAGCCGCACGGCATTGTGCTGGTAACGGGACCCACCGGCAGCGGCAAGACCACCACGCTGTACGCCGCGCTAAGCCGCCTGGACGCGGCCACCAGCAATATCCTGACGGTGGAAGACCCCATCGAATATGACTTGTCCGGCATCAGCCAGACGCAGGTCAACGCGAAGATCGACATGAGCTTTGCGCTGGCCCTGCGCGCCATCTTGCGCCAGGACCCGGACGTCATCATGATCGGAGAAATCCGCGACCTGGAAACCGCGCAGATCGCGGTGCAGGCCTCGCTGACCGGCCACTTGGTGCTGGCCACGCTGCACACCAACGATGCCGTGTCCGCCGTGACGCGGCTGACGGATATGGGCGTGGAGCCCTTTCTGTTGGCCTCGTCGCTATTGGGCGTGCTGGCGCAGCGGCTGGTGCGCAAGCTGTGCCCGGAATGCAAGAAACCGTCGATGCAGGATGGCATGCGCGTGTTCCATCCCGTGGGTTGCCCAGCCTGCAATCACACCGGCTACAGCGGACGGTCGGGCATTCATGAACTGTTCACCGTGGACGACGACGCGCGCCGCCTGATCCATGAAGGCCGCGACGAACGCGAATTGCGCGTGGCCGCCATGGCCGCCGGGATGCGCACGATGCGGCAAGACGGCCAGCGCTGGGTGGAAGGCGGGCAAACCTCGCCCGAGGAAATCGTGCGGGTCACGCGCGACGCTTAGCACAGCGGGCGGGCATCCAGGTACGCAGGTACGCAGGCACGCCGGGACCAAGGCACCCAGGCACCCAGGCACCCAGGCACCCAGGCGCGGCCTACCTCGCGCCAGGCCCGGCTACTTGCCGGCCCGAAACACCACCTTGTCGCCCGAGCGGCGGCCCAGCGTGGACATCAAGCCGTCCAGCGCGGCCCGCTGCGCGGGCGTGGCAGCCTCGGCAAAGGTGGCCTGGCCTTCGAAGCGCGCGCCGCGCGGGCCGGCGGTGCCCTGGCCCGTGACGGCCAGCAGCCCGCTTTCCGTGCTGAGCGTCAGCGTGGCGCCCGCCTTGCCCTGGCCTTGTACCCGCAGCAGATACGTGCCGACCGGCGCGATTGACGTCATCGCGGTGCCGGCGTTACGCCAGCGCAAATCGGCGATCTGGCCGGTGGGCAAACTGCCGCCCAGACGCAAGGCCTGCCACTTGATTTCCAGCATGCCTTCGGGCGCCAGCGTGTTCCAGGGCGCGCCCAGCGCGGGCAGCACGGTGGCCGGCACACTTAGCGATTGCGCCGGCACAGACACGCCGTTCCAGGCCAGGCGCGCGCGCAAGGGGCCTTGCAGCCAGGGGTGCGTGACCTCAAGCGCCATCGGGTCCCAACGCCATTGCCATTGCACGGGCTGCGGCAACACCCGGCGGGACCCTTGCGGGCCCAAGGCCACCCAGGCGCTGCCGTGCCATACCGTGCCGCCGGCGTCCGCCAGCGAAACAAGGGAAGAATCCGATTGCATGGCCAGCAACCAGCGCGCGGGCAGCACGCTGGCGCCGGCCGCCACCGCACAGGCGCAACTGGCCAGCCAGAGCGCGGCCGACCGCTTGTTCAAACGCAGCAACGCCATCAGCGGGCTCCCGGCTGTTCGGGCAGCGTCAGCGTGACGTGGCCGTTGACCAGACCTGGCAGGGGCCGGCCATTGGGATTGGTGGCCCGGGTCAATTCCACCTGCTGCGTGCTCAGGCCCCAGTCTTGTCCGGCGCCGTCCAGCCAGGGCAGCAGGGCGGATGACGGCGCCTGGTTCAAGGTCAATTGCAAGCCCTTGCCGGACTCGGGCGTGCCCAGAGTCCACATCGCCGCCGGTAAACCGGCGCGTTCCAGGCTGGCGCCCACTTCCGCCTGCGTGGGCAGGGACGCCACGGGCGCGGTGGATCGTTGGCGCAGCGCGCGGGCCTGGGTGGTCAGGTCGGCAACGGCGGCAGCCTGCCCGCGCAAGAGGGGCAGCTCCGCTTGCAGCTTGCGCATCGTGTTCAGGGGCGGTTCGATCAGCGTGACAAAGACCACGACCACGCCGAGCAGCGCGCCGGCTCCCGCGACCAGGCGGCGTTCGCGCGGTGCCAGCGCCTGAAAGCGTAGTCGGGCGCGGGCAAGCGTGGGGTCCACGGCTTTGCGCACGCGGGCGTGCGCGGCTTGCCAGCGGGCTTGCAGACGGGTTTGCAGATTGGTGTGCGGAGTCGTCCGCGGATTCGCTTGCGGAGTCGTTTGCAAATTCGTCTGCCGGCTTTCAATCGGGGCGGTCATGGTTGTTTGCGCACGATGCGCCAGGTGTTGTCGGTGTCACCGCGTTCCAGCTTCAGGCCCAAGGCGGCGGCTTGCTGGATCAGCGCGGGGGTTTCGGCGACGCGCTGCGCCTGCTCGCCGGATTCGGCCAGTTGCAGGGTCAGGGCCTCATCCGCGTAGGTCAGGCGCGACACCTTGTCGGCCGCGAACGGCAGCAGTTGCGCGGTGGCGCGCGCCAGAGGCAGAAAGTCCGCCGCGTTGGCCGCGCCGCGATTGGCCTGTAGCGCATCCAACCCTTGCTGGGCCTGGCGCGGCGGGTCCAGCACGACCGGCAGGTCGGGAAACGCGGCCAGCACCTGCTGGCGCATGCCCGCCGTCAGCGCTTGCGCTTCAGCACTGAGCTGCGAGGCGTGGATGTTCAGTCCCGCAATCCAGACCACGGCCGCTGCTGCGCCCCAACGCCACACCGGACGCCAGCGCGAGACCTGGGCCGGCGCCAACTGCGGCATGGCCAGCGACCAGGTGGGCGACGGCGCTTGCCAGCGCGGGTCGGCGGGGTCGCGCAAGGGGTCGGACGACGTGGGTGCCAGAGTCTGCGGTGCGATCAGCGCATGGGCGCGCAGGCCGTGGGCGTTTAGCAGGCCCCAGGCGCGCCGCACTGGTTCTCGGGGTGACCACGCCAGCGCCACGCTGCCATCGGCGGCGCGCGCGCTGAACCCGATCGCCAGCGCGTCCAGGTCGCTTAACACCAAGGGTTCCAACGCGCTGTGCACGGCAGCGGCAAAGCGCGCGCGAGGCACGGCCGGAATGCGTACCGTGGTGGCGATGACGTCGGCGGGGTGCAGCACCGCTTCGCAGGCGGCGTGTGGGTAGGCGTTGCCCAGCGCGCGCACGCTCAGTTCACCCTGCTGGACGCAACGTCCGCGCCGGTCAAACCAGGCATAGGGCAGGGGCGAATCGGCTGTGAATTCGTCCAAGGGGGCAAGCGCGATGCGCAAGGCGTTCTTCAAGGGATTTCTCTTGTCCATATCGTGTCGGGCGCGGCGGGCGGCGCGCTGCGCACCAGGGCTTGCATGGCGACTCGCGCGCGTTCGTAGACGACGGTGCCGCTGGCCATGAACCAGCCGCTGGCGGTGGTGACGGTAGGGGCGGTCGCCTCTACGCCGGTGCCGGCAAGGCGGTTGCTGAAGTCGCCGGCGTTGTTGAACCAGTTGCCGCGATCGCGTTCGCCCGTCATGGCGCGCGCCTGGCTGAGCGACAGCCCCGGCACCAGGGCGGCGATGACCTCGGCGGGTGCGGTATTGACGTTGACGCTGGTGGCTACCGGCAGCACCGTCATCGTGCGGCGCATTTCGTTGCGCACGGCGGGTTCCAGTCCAAGCTGGGCGGCAATTTCGTCCACGCCGCGCGGCAGGGGCGCGCGCGAGTCGGGGGTGGCGGCGGGCTGGCCCTTGGTGCCGGACGGCGCGTCGGCCGCCAGCGCGGGCGGCTGCGACAAGGCAATGATGTCGACGATATGGGCCGCCAGCGTGTCGGGCAACTGCTGCGCGGCCAGCAGGCGGCGCAGCACTTTTTCCTGTTCGGGTTGCGGCACGCCGTTGCGCGCCAGGTTGCTCAGGTTGTACTTGCCCTGTTCGTCTTGCACGCGGCCCGAGAACACGGCGACGCGGTCGTCGCCGGGCCGTTCGATGCGTGTGTCCAGGATGGGCGTTGCCCAGATCTGATCGCCGCGCGTGGTGGATTCGCGCTTGCCGTGGTCGCGGATGACCAGTCGCGCCCAGTCGATGCCGCCTGCCAGCATGACGCGGGCCTGCACGCGCGACATCTCGTTTTCCACTCGTCGCGTGCTGGCGGTCTGGCGCTGGAACAGGCTGGTGGTCAGCGCCGCCACAATGGCCACGATGATCAGTGCGCTGATGACCGCCGCGCCGCGCTCTTCAAGCCTGGGGCGGGGCGTCATGGCAGCTCCAGAATGCGCGTGTAGCGCTGCGGCGCGTTGGCCGCGCCGCGTTCCAGCGTGATCTCGATGCCGGTTGGCGCCGTGCCGAAACTGGCATTGGCGTCCGCCCAGCCCACGCCTGGCACCCAGGCGCGCAGGCTCAACACGCGCACGCCGGGCAGCAGCAGCACGGCGTTGACGGCGGCGGGCAGCGGGCTGCGCGGCGCGGGCGGCCCGCTGGCGCGCCACAGGCCGTCGGCCCGAACCTGCCATTGCACGCGCTGCCACAGGCCATTGCCGTCGGCATCGGGGCGCAGCAGTTCCAGCGTCTGCCCGCCCGTGTTCTGGCGCAGCAGGCGCAGCCCGCTGGTCAGCGAGACGGCGTCTTTGCCGGGCGCATCAAAGCGGGGTCCGGTGTAGGACAGTTCCACGTCGCGGGCCATCTGCCCTAGCGTCCGGACGATGGCGTCGGTGTCTTCGGCCTGCTGTTCGATGCGGTCGCGCGCGCTGGACACACTGGCCAGGCCGCGCCAGGCCATCAGGCTGACCAGCGCCATCAGCGCCAGCGCCACCAGGACCTCGATCAGGGTGAAGCCGGCCTGGCGGGCGCGGGTGGGGGGCTTGGCGGATGGGGATAGCACGCGGCGCATGGTCATCGCAGGCTGGACAGCAGGCCGTCCAATTGCAGCAGCACGGCATCCGGCCGGCCCGATGCGGCGTCATGGACGTTGACCGATACCTGCCGGAAGCTGCGGTTCATGGAATTCGTGAACACCAGTTCGCACTGCAACGCGCGGCCGCCTTGCGGGCAAGGCACGGTCTTCGATCCGGCGCGCGGCAAGCTCTGTTCCAGCCGCAACTGGGTCAAGGCGTTTTGCGCGGCCAGCAATGCCAAGGTCTTGTCCTGCAGGGCGCGGTTGTTGGCCGTCATGACACCGGTCGCGCGCAGCGCAGCCGCCATCGCCACGGCAATGATGGCCAGCGCCACCAGCACTTCAATCAGGGTGAAGCCGCGCTGAGAGCGTTTTGGAGGTTTGCCCACAAGCTTGTTGGCGCAGGGAGGAAAATCAGCGGATGTCATAGCGGCCGGCGGCGTCGCGTTGCAGGGTGACCTGGTCATCGCCCGCGCGCAGGGTCAGCGTGATCGGGTCGGCAACCCATTCTGTGTTGAACACAAGCGGGCGGTCGGGGGCCAGAACCAGATGGACGACGCCCGCGTGCCAGGACTGTGGGCGCAGCATGTCGTCGTGCTCCAGGTGGTCTACCGGCACGGGCACGTTTTCGTCGGCGCTGGGGCCGGGCAGGCGTCCCTGTCGCTCGAACGACCAGCCTTGGTCGTCGGCCAGCCAGCGTATGGGCCGGCCGTCGCTGCGGGCTTCGCTTTGCGCCACGGTGAATGCATCGGCCAGGCGTTCGGCATCGGCGCGCAGGCCGTTGTCGCGCTTGCCGATCGACAGGCTCACCATGCTGGCGGCAATGGCCACGATCACCAGCACCACCAGCACTTCAACCAGCGTGAAGCCGCGCTCAGAGCTCCCAGGAACCGATGTCGGCATCGCCGTTTTCTCCGCCGGGCTTGTTGTCGGCGCCAAACGAGAACACGTCGATGTCGCCCTTGACGCCCGGGCTCAGGAATTGATAGGGGTGGCCCCAGGGGTCGTTGGGCAGCTTGTCCAGGTAGCCGCGCCAGTTCGACGCGCCATCCGGCTTTTCGGCCAGCGCGCGCAGGCCTTGCGCCGTGGTGGGATAGCGGCCGTTGTCCAGCCGGTACAGCTTCAAGGCCTGCATGATGCCGGCAATATCCTGGCGCGCCGCCACCTGCCGCGCCTGGTCCGGGCGGTCCAGCACGCGCGGCACGATCAGCGCCGCCAGAATCCCCATGATCACAATCACCACCATGATCTCGATCAGGGTGAAACCTTGCTGACGGGCAAGCCCGCGCGGTAACTGACGCACTTTACGACTCCGGTCTTTCTAGTAGAAGCCCGGAATTGTGGACATGAAATATGACAGTAATGCTTGCGTTGGCGGGGCCAGGAGGAAAACCGCAAATATTGCGGCTTCCCACAACTGGCGGGCGATTTGGCTTTGTGTCTATACTTTCCGCATGCCTTGTCTTGGGTCCCAGGATTGGGGTCCAACACGCCGATAAAGGAAGCGCATATGCGTTCCACCATTTCTCATAGCGGGCTGGTCGCTTTCATTGTGGAAGGCGCTCGAGCCGACAGCAGTCGTTCCCTGCACCTGCTTCGCGCTATCGACGATACGGTAGCCAGCAACGAAGTGCTGGCCAATACCTTTGAAACCATCTCAAGAAACGCCGCCGATGTGGCGCACGCGATCTGCCGCGCGTCCGCAAGCGAACGGCAGGTGCTGGACCGCGAGGGCGTGTTCCAGGCCGCGTTTGATGACACGCTGGATGTGCTTGCCGAACTGGGGCGCATGCTTGAAGAAAAGCGCCTGGCGGCCTTGGCGGACCATGAGCTTCAAGACGGTGATGGCGTGGTGGAGTCCTTCGATAAGGCAATTATTCAGGTGAAAGATGCCTTTTCCCACTTGCACGACTTGAAGTGGGCCGTCATGGAAAATGATGCAGACGTGGCGGCGGTGGTCGTGGGCGGCCCGCAGGACGACGTCGAAGCGTTTCTTAAATCTTTGGGTCGATAAGTTTGGCGTCCATTCTTATCAGGTCTCTTGCCAGGAAAGAGACGTTCGATCGTGACTTTCGCAGGGCGCCTCTCGAAATCCAGAATGCCGCAAAGAATGCCATTCGCGATTTGGTGCGTTATCCCCAACCTAACAAGCTCAGGCTTCATTCAATTACTGGCTGCTTCGACCCTCGCATACTGAAAATCGACGTGTTGCCCAACAAGTCTTGGCAGATTACGTTCGAAATGGAGGGCTCCGTCGCCATCTTGCGTCGTTTGGGTACGCATCGGCTTATTGATCGAAAGCCATGATGCGCCCCTGGATATGACAGTAATGCTTGCGTCGACGCTTATTCGACCCAGGGCGTTTGCGCCCAGATCTCACGCAGGCGGGCGTCGTCACCCTTCAGGCGTTCCTGCCACTGCGGGCCGTCCACGTAATCCATCTCGGTGAACTGCTGTTTCATCTGGGCCTGGAAGTCCGGATTGGCCGCAACCTTGCCCAACGCCTTGCGCAATTTTTCGGACACATCGGCCGGCAGTCCCTTGGGCGCGACGATTCCGCGTTCCGATGCAAACACCAGGTTCACGCCCAGTTCCTTGAAAGTGGGCACGTCTGGGCCCAAGGGCGAGCGCTTTTCGCTGGCTTGCGCCAGCACCCGCATGTTCTTGCCGTGATAGGGCATGACTTCACCCAGGTTCAGACCGCCGACGACGGTATGACCACCCAGTACCGCAGTGCGCAGGGGACCCGCGCCGTTGTAGGGCACGTGGTTCAGCTTGGTGCCGGTCTGGGCCTGGAACAGGACCAGCGCCAGATGGTCGTCGGTGCCGACGCCGGTGGACCCATAGCTGATCGTGTCGGGCTTTTCCTTGGCGGCGGCGATCAGGGCTTCCAGCGTTTGATAGGGGCTGTTGCTGGCCACGCTGAAGGCGCTGGGGTCGCGCACCAGATTGGCCAGGTAGGTGAAGTCGTCACGGGTGAAGCCTGCCTTGCGCTCGATGGGCAAGGACACCAGCCCAGGCATGTTCGTCATGGCCAGCGTGTAGCCGTCCGGCTTGGCGCGCGCCACGTAGGCCAGGGCAATGGCGCTGGACGCGCCCGGCTTGTTCTGCACCACCACGGTGGTGCCCAACTCCTTTTCCAGAAAGACCGCCAGCGCACGGGCAGTGAGGTCCGTGCCGCCGCCAGGCGCAAAACCCACAATCAATTCGATCGGGTGGTCGGGCCATGCCCAGGCGGGCAACGCGGCGCACAGGCCAGCAACGGAAAGGATCGCGCGCGCGGTGCTCTTGCGTGAAAAAAACATGTTGTCTCCAGGTTTTGTATTTGAAGTTGGACGTGGGAAGTCGAAGCCGGCAAGGCTGGCCGGCTAGGGAACGCGAAGCGAGCCGCTTGCCGGCAGCACCTTGCCGGGGTTCATGAGCCCCTGGGGATCCAGGGCAAGCTTGATGCGCCGCATCAGGTCCAGCTCCAGCGCGCTCTTGTAGCGCTGCAGATCCTCTACGCGGCATTGGCCGATGCCTTGTTCGGCGCTGATGGATCCGCCGGCTTCGTGGACCCTGTCGTGCACCAGCCGCTGGATGTCTGCGTTCGATGCGCCCGTGGGCGGCAGCAGGTTGTAGTGCAGGTTGCCGTCGCCCAGGTGTCCGAACACGCGCAACGCCACGCCGGGAAAGGCGGTGGCAAGCGCCTGGTCGGTGGCCCGCACAAATTCGGGGATGAGCGAGACAGGCAGTGAAATGTCATGTTTGACGCAAGCCTTGGCCCGCGCCAATGCCAAGGTGATGCTTTCGCGCAAATGCCAGAAGGCAGCGCTTTGCGCGCCGGACACCGCGACCACGGCGTCCAGGGCTACGCCTGATTCCAAGGCGCCCGCCAGCACAGCTTCCAGCCGCGTTGCCGCATGCGGCCCGTCGCTGTGGTCTGACACCTCAAGCAAGGCGCACCAGGCGTCTTCGGGCAGATCCGCGAAAGGAAGGCGTTGCTGCGGGAAGGCCCGAGTCACATCGCTCATGCAAGCAAGCGACATGACTTCGAACGCGGTCAGGCCTGCACCAAAACCCGCGCGGGCACGTTGCAGCAACTGCACCGCTTGCGCCAGCCCCGACACAGCGACCAAAGCCGTGCATTGCGCGCGGGGCAGGGGGAAGAGCTTGAGGACGGCTGCGGTAATGATGCCCAGCGTGCCTTCACTGCCAATGTAGAGGTCGCGCAGGTCGTACCCGGTGTTGTCCTTGCGCAGGCCGCGCAACCCGTGCCAGATCTCGCCTTGCGGCGTGACCACCTCCAGGCCCAGCGCCAGTTCGCGGGCGTTGCCGTAGCGCAGCACTTGTGTGCCGCCGGCATTGGTGGACAGGTTGCCGCCGATGGTGCAGCTTCCCTGCGCGCCCAGGGACAACGGAAAAAGCCGGCCAGCGTTGGTCGCCGCCTCCTGCACGGTTTGCAGCACGCAGCCGGCTTCGACCGTGATGGTGTCGTTATCCAGGTCGACGGCGCGCACGCGGTTCATGCGCAGCAGCGAGAGCACCACGGCCGACGCGCTGGTATCGGGTGTGGCGGCGGCCACCTGGCCGGTGTTCCCGCCCTGCGGCACGATCGCCACGCCGGCGGCGGCGCACAGGCGCACCACCTGAGCCACCTCGCTGCTATTGGCGGGGCGCAGCACGGCCAGCGCGCGGCCGGTGAAGGCTTGGCGCCAGTCGGTCAGATAGGGCTCGGCGGCGGCGCCCGTGAGCACGTGCGCATCCCCGATGCAGGCGGCAAGCTCCGCCAGCAATGCGGCATGCGTCATGTCTGCATCTCTCGTGAGGCTACCGGCGTGACCAGGCGGCCGGTCTGCATGAATGCGTTGACGTTGTTCAGCACCAGTTCCGCCATCGCGGCCCGGGTTTCGCGCGTGGCGCTGCCCACGTGCGGCATGAGTGACACCTGATCCAGGCCTGCGAATTCCGTGGCCGGCGTGGGTTCCTGCTCCAGCACATCCAGCCCGGCCCCGCCCAGTTCGCCCGAACGCAGGGCAGCCAGCGCGGCGGCCTGATCCACCACGCTGCCTCGGGCGATATTGACCAGGATGCCTTGCGGCCCCAGCGCGCGGATGACCGGCATATCCACGAGGTGCCGCGTGGCGGCGCCGCCCACGCACGCGACCACCAGAAAATCCGCCCACTCGGCCAACGCCACCAGCGAGGCCTCGTAGCCATAGGGTGCCCCGGGCCGAGGCGCGCGGTTGTGATAACGCACGTCCATGTCGAAGCCGGCAGCCCGTCGGGCAATGGCTTCGCCGATGCGACCCAGCCCAAGAATGCCCAGGCGCTTGCCCGACACCTTGGTCGTTATCGGGAACTGCCCCAGCGCGCGCCACTGACCCGTTTTCACGTATCGGTCGCCGATGGCTGTTCGGCGCGCGGTGGAAAGCAGCAGGGCCCAGGCCAGGTCGGCCACGCAATCGTCCAGCACGTCAGGCGTGACGCTGACGCCGATGCCGCGCGCGGCGGCGGCCCGTAAATCCAGCGTGTCATGACCCACGCCCCAGCTACACACCGCCTGCAAGGCGGGCAGTGCATCGAACATGGCTTGCGTGAATCCATGGCGCACCGAGGTCACGGCGACGCGCGCGTCATGCAGCGCATCGCCAAATGCGGTCAGGCCGCGCGGGTCATGCCAGGTTTGCAGCACCCGGTAGCGGGCCGCCAGGCGTTGGTCGAACTCAGTGCCTAACGAAGCCACCTGCACGACGTCATAGGAGGTGGTCACACGCTGTCTCCGGCGCGTGCGGGGATGTAGTTGGCCGCCGCGGCGGCGTCGGCGAACGACAGGCCGTCGCGGATGCCTTGCTCTACGCGCTCATCCACCGCCAGGGCTTCTTGCGCGGCGGCCAGCACCGCTTCAAGGCGCTCGCGCGGCACCACCACCAGGCCCGTGTCGTCACCAACCACCAGGTCGCCCTCGGCGACCCGCACTTGGCCGATGGTTACCGGCTCGCCCATGGCTTGCAGGCGCAAGCGCGTCTTGCCCGTCAAGGGCGTGATGTGGCGGCTGGCAAGCCACAACCCGGTCGCCTGGATTTCGTCAACGTCGCGGCAAGCGCCGTCGATGACTACGGCCGTGGCCTGGCGCCGGGACGCCGCCAGGGACGCGATGCCGCCAAAGGTGGAAATGCAGGTCCCGCCCGCATCCACCATCAGCACGCGGCCCGGACCCGTGGCGGCAACCAGCCGCCCCACGGCGAAGTCGGCGCGGTCGAAGTCACCCAGCCCGCCCCAAACATGCCGTGCGGTGACGGCAAAGCCGGCAATGCGTCCTTGGCCGCCGCGGCGCGCAATGCCTTGCACCACGCCCGCGATGCCCAGCGCGTCCATGGCGTCTGCCCAGGTGCTGGTCCCGATGGTGGCGCAGCGCGCCAACAGGTCTTGTTCGATGTCGCTCATGTGTTGTGTCTCCGGTCTGATGATCAATGCGGCGGCTCAGTCGATCTGCGCGCCAGAGAGCTTCACGCCCTCGGCCCAGCGTTGTGCTTCGTCATTGATGAAGGCCTGGAACTGCTGGGGCGAACTGTTGTTCACGTCGCCGCCCATGTCTTGCAGCTTCTTGGTCATCTCGGGGGTGGCGACGATCTTGGCGACGTCGTGGTAGATCTTTTCGCGCAGCTCGGCGGGCATGCTGGACGGTGCGAACAAGCCGAACCAGGTGGCGGCGTTAAAGTTCTTCATCCCGGCCTCGGTCATCGTGGGCACCTGCGCAATGGCTTCGACGCGGCGCGGATGCGCCAGGGCAATCGCCTTGAGCTTGCCCGACTGGATATGCGGCAACGCGGCCGACAGGGTGACGAAGGCCATCTGCACCTGACCACCGATCAGGTCGGTGATCATGGGCGCATCGCCCCGGTACGGCACGTGAACCAGATTCAGGCCGGCGCGTGCCTTGAACAGCTCGCCGGTCAGGTGCTGGGGGGTGCCGTTGCCGGTGGAGGCCATGCTCAGGCCCTGGGGCGAGGCCTTGGCGTAGGCGATGAGTTCGTCCAGATTCTTGACCGGCAAGGACGGCGCCGTCACCAGCACCAGCGGAATGGTGGAGGTCAGCGTCAGCGGCGCGAAATCCTTCAGGGGGTCGTAATTGAGTTTCTTGTACAGGCTGGCACTGATCGTGTGCGCCGCTGTCGTCATGTAGAGCGTGTAGCCGTCGCCGGCCGACCGCGCCACCGACTCGGCCGCCACCGTGGTGCCGGCGCCGGGGCGGTTGTTGATGATGACCTGCTGGCCCCAGGCCGACGGCAGTTTTTCGGCAATCAGCCGCGCGATGACGTCGGTGGCGCCGCCCGGCGGATACGGCACCACCAGCGTCACGGGTTTGTCAGGATAGCCTTCGGCAAGCGCCGCGCCAGCGCCCAGGGCCATGCCCCACGCAAGAAAGGCGCCAGCGATGCAATGTCGCTTCTTCATTGTCATGTCTCCTCATGTGCGCATCGGGTCCGCTTTGTCTTGATGCGGACCCTGAATGCGTTTGCTGCTTATTGCCTGACGCTCTGCGGCGCCATGTGGCGGGTTTTGCCCTGGGTTCGCCCGTGGCCGCGGACTCAGCCGGCTTCTTGCGCTTCGCGCCAGGCGAGCAGCCGGGCCACGCCTTCAGCCATGCCGACCTTCGGCTGCCAGCCGATGCGCTGGCCAGCCAGGTCGTGGGGAATATGGAACGCGCCACCCGAGGTCAGGCGCACGGTGCCGGGCGGGTCGGGTTTGATCTCGGGTTGTAGATCGCTCTTGCAGTAGTCGAGCACCAAGCGCACCAGTTCGCCGGTGGTGATGGGCGCGGGACCCGACACGTTCACCGCCACGTCGGTCGCCGTGCTCTGGAACGCCGCGACGTTGGCGCGCGCCACATCGGAGACGTGTACAAAGTGCTTGGTGTCGGTGCCGTCGCCCGGCAGTACGGGCCGCTCGCCTTTGCGCACACGGTCGTAGGTTTCCATGATGTACAGCGAGTTGGCGGCGCGGTAGTGCTGGCGTTCGCCGTAGACGGTGGAGTAGCGCAGCACCACGTAGTCCAGCCCGGACTTCTGGTAGTACTGGCGGCAAAGCTGCTCGCCCATGATCTTGGACGCGCCATACAGGATGGCGGCTGGCGGCGCGCCTTCGGAATGGAAGGGGCCGTTCTCGACCAGCGCGCCGGCGATGCCGGTGCCATAGCCATAGACCGCGTTGGATGAGGCGAAGACGATTTTCCGCACCTTGTTGGCGCGGCAGGCTTCCAGCATGTTCTGCGCGCCGCGGACATTGACGTCCACCGCCTGCCATGGCGTCTGGGAAAAGCCCAGTGTCATGTAGGCGGCCAGGTGCAGTACGCCGTCCACGCCCTCGGTCGCAGCAAGCAGGTCCGGCAGGCGCATCAGGTCGCCGCGAACCACTTTCACGCGGGGGTTGTCCTGCAGGTGGGCAATGGCCTCGGGCGTGCCGAATGCAAAATTGTCCAGCAGTATCACTTCTTTCGCGCCGGCGGCGAGCAAGGCGTCGGCGGTGTGCGAGCCCACCAGGCTGGCGGCGCCAGCGATCAGGATGCGGGAATCGGCCAGAGACAGCGCCGCGCTTTTCTTTTCAGTTGTCATGTTGCTTCAAAGTCCCATGGGTTTTTCATGCATGCCCCAGTACAGGCTCTTGACCTGGCTGTACAGGCGCAGGCCGTGCAGGCCCTTTTCGCGCCCGATGCCGCTGGCCTTGAAGCCGCCGAAGGGTGTGGCAATATGCGATTGCTTGTAGGTGTTGATCCAGATAGAGCCGGCCTCGATCTCGCGGGCCACGCGCCAGGCGCGGGCATAGTCGCCCGTCCACATGCCGGCGGCCAGGCCGAAGGCGGTGTCGTTGGCCTGGTGGACAACGTCGGTCTCGTCGTCAAAGGGCAGCGCCACCAGCACGGGGCCGAAAATCTCTTCCTGGCACACGCGGGCCTGGTTGCCCAGCCCGTCTATGACCGTGGGCAGATAGAACCAGCCATTGGCCAGTTCCACCTGCGTGGGCGGCTCGCCGCCCACCAGCACGCGGCCACCTTCGGCGCGGCCGATATCCACATAACCCGCGACCTTGTCGCGATGCGCGCGAGACACCAGCGGCCCCATCTGCGTGGCCGGGTCGTCCGGCAGCCCGACGCGCACTTGCCGCGTGCGTTCCACCAAGGCTTCCATGAAGCGCGGGTAGATGGATTTCTGCACGAACAGGCGCGAGCCCGCAACGCAGCTCTGGCCCGCCGAACCGAAGATGCCCGAGACCACGCCCGCCACGGCGCGGTCCAGGTCGGCATCGTCGAACACAATGTGGGGTGACTTGCCGCCCAGTTCCAGCCCAACCGGAATCAGGCGCTGGCCCGCGATACCGCCAATGGCGCGTCCGGTGTCAGTGCCGCCGGTGAACGACACCATGCGCACGCCGGGGTGTTTGACCAGCGCCGCGCCCACGTCTTCGCCATGCCCGGGCAGCACGGTCAGCAGGCCTTCTGGCAGCCCGGCTTCGCCGCAGATGCGCGCCAGTTCCAGGGCCAACTGCGGCGTTTCCTCGGAAGGCTTGAGCAACACGGCATTGCCGGCAGCAAGGGCTGGCGCGGCTTTCTGCGCCTCGTTCATGATGGGCGAGTTCCACGGCGTAATCGCGGCAACCACCCCAAAGGGCTCAGCCAGCGCCATGGAAAAGTACTCGCCGCGCGGCGAGGTCATTTCGTTCTGCCAGGTTTCGCATACGGCCGCGTAGTAGCGGAAATGGCCGGCCGCGCTGTCGACCATGTTCAGGCATTCTTTCCAGGGCTTGCCGCTGTCTTGCATCTGCAGCCGCGCCAAGGGTTCGCGCTCGGCGGCAAGGCGCCGGCCGATTTCGTACAAGGTGGCGGCGCGCTGGTCCGGGCGCAGCTTGCGCCAGGGCTTATTGTGGAAAGCGTCCCAGGCAATGGCCACGGCCGCGTCCACGTCCTGCGCCGATGCGCGCGTGACGATGCCGGCTATGCTGCCGTCGGCCGGGTTGATGGAGGTGATGACGGCGTCGCCGTCTTGGCTTTGGCGCCAGTTGGCGCCCAGCCGGAAGGGCTTGCTGCTTGATGCGTCCATAACGTCTTTGAGGGTCAAGGGCTTGGGTAGACGTCATCATCGGTCGGTCAATTATTAGACACAAATAGATATTTATTTAATATTCTTAGCCTATGGCTATCAATATCAAATACCGTCCCCTCAAGGCGTTTCTGCTGGCGGTCGACAGCGGTTCGTTTACGCATGCCGCTAACCAGTTGGGTGTGACGCAGCCCTCGTTCACCGCGCTGATCCAGGACCTGGAAGAAGTCCTGGGGCTGCGCTTGTTCGAGCGCACCACCCGCAACATCAGCCTGACCAGCGCCGGGCAGGATTTTCATTCGCGCGTGCAACGCCCCATCGCCGACCTGGAAGAGGCCTACCGCAGCCTTGCCGATTTGGCCGCGGTGCGGCGCGGCAATGTCGCCTTGGGGGCGCTGCCGTCCACCGCGCTGACGCTGCTGCCGGCGGCGGTCGGCGCGCTGCGCCTGGCGCATCCGGCGTTGAAGGTGCGCGTGGTGGAGGCGCACAACGACGAACTGCTGGCCATGCTGCGCACCAACCAGATTGAATTCGCGGTGGCCGCCCAGGCCGATCCGGCTTCCGACCTGAGCTTCACGCCGTTGGGCGAGGACTGCTTTTGCGCGGTTTATCCGGCGGGGCATCCGCTGGGTGATGTCAAAGGGACGCTGCATTGGCGTGACGTGCTGCGATACGACCTGATCTTGTTATCGCAAGGGTCCAATGCTCGCCAGCAGTTTGACCGCGCCGTGCGCGACGAAGTAGACGCGCCCGCCACCGCGCTGCGTTACGACGTAACCAACATGGGCACGGCGGCCGGCATGGTGCGGCAGGGCTTGGGCGTGAGCGTACTGCCCCGTCTGGCGTTGCCAGAGCTGAACCTGTCCGGCTTGCGCTGCGCGCCATTGGGCGATGCTTCGGCACGCCGCTACATTGGTTTGCTGCACCGGCGTGACCGCTCGCTGTCGCCTGCCGCGCAGGCCTTGGTGGCGCAGTTGGAAAACGTCATGGCAGGGGTCCTGCCCAGCCTGCTGCCCTTGCCACCGCTAGGGAAACCGCGTTGACCTTGCCGGGCTTTCCGTCAGGGAAGCAGAAATTTTCATGGATGTTGCAGCGGGCCGAGAGCAGCATTCTTGTGTGCGAAGGGGCAGGATGCCCCCCGCCTGCTACCATGGCCCATCTACAAGGAGCGGTAATGGCTACAAAAGAGAAGTCTTCGACTGGTTTGGCGGCGTTGGTTGAAAAGGCGCTTCAGCAGAAGAAGCTGGCTGCCGCCACGCAAAAGCCGACGGGATCTTCCCTGTCGAACATGGCGGGACGCAAGCAAATGGGGCGTCCCGCAGGTCGCAAACGCTGATTCATTTCACCTTGGCAATGCCCGCCGGCGCCTCCAGCGCGGCGGGCGTTGCCAATCGGTTCATTCTTCCCCCTTGTTCCACCGTCACGGCGTCTACCGTGATATCACGCAGCACGATGCCTGGCGCCACCTCGGCGCCGGTTCGCCATGCCAAGGGCGGGCCACCGTCCACGCTGAGCACCGCCGCGCCATCCGGGCCGGCCGCGATCAGGCCCAGCACGCTGATCTGCGTGCGCATCACTTCATCCTTGCCAAACCATAACGCCACCGGCGTGTTGTCGGCCGCGCGCGGCAGGGCCGCCGATACGGCGGGCGGCAGCGCGCCTGGACGCGGGGCCAGCAGGATCGACCCCCACACGCCCACGCCTGCCGCCAACGTCAGCACAGCAATAACACGCAGCGCGGCGGGCGCGGAAGGCAGGGAAGGGCGCAAGGAAAGAGGCATGGGTGTACAGCAGCGGATACGGTAGGGGAAACAGGGCAGGGAACGCGCCCGACTATAGCGGGGCAACGTGACAATTACGCGATAGCGCGGCAACGACAGCGCCATGCCGACGCAATGTCGCAATCAATGCCGCCGCGCAACGCAGCAACCCCCGCCTATTCCCCCCGATTCAGCTTCCCTACAGTTTTCTGTCATTCCTCCTACACGGCGCGTCTCTAGCATGCGGACACGCTCAGGTTCAACGCTTGGGCATCCATCCGAACCAACAGGGAAACCGCATGCAAGACATGAATCAAGCCAATCGCCGCCGACTGCTGAAAATGCTGGGGGGCGCCCCGATGCTGCCGATCGGCGGCGTCAGCATGGCGGCGTTGCTGGCCGGCTGTAATTCAAGCGATGACGATGACGACTCGACCGACACGCCGCCTGACACGGGTACGCAGCCGCCCGCCACGGTGACCTTCTCGTCGGCGTCGTTCACGTCCATGCCCGCGCCCACGCTGGCCAACCCGGAACTGATGGCCCGCACCACGGTGAGCTCGGCCATGAACCTGGCTTTCAGCGATGGCTCCAAGCGCACGGTCGAACTGGGCTACGAGCCCTTCTTCATCACGGGCGACAACGTGCCTGACGGCAAGGGCGGCGTGGCCATCGCCGGCGGTTACTTCAACCTGGCCGGCTCGCCCATCATGGACAACTCGGTGCCGGCACAGGCGCGCCAGTTCTTCTCGAACTGTCCGGACGGTACGTCGTTGCTGGCGCTGTCGGCCCCCACCACGGTGCCGGGCGTGGCGGGCAACGCCGTCTATGCGGTGGTGCAGTTCGAATACCAATCGATGGACCAGGCCGGCAATGACATGTATGGCTTGCTGCCGTCGCCCATCGCCGTGCTGACGCTGTCGCAAGACCCCAATACCGGCAAGCTCAGCCTGGTCAAGTACAGCAACGTGGACACCTCGTCGGTGCATGGGCTGTGGATCACCTGCGGCGCCAGCCTGTCGCCGTGGGGCACGCACCTGTCCAGCGAAGAGTACGAGCCGGACGCGACCACGGCGGTTGGCTCGGCTTCGTTCCAGGCGTACAGCAACAACGTCTATGGCGATCCCAACAAGGCCAATCCGTACCACTACGGCCATCTGCCGGAAGTGACCGTGCACCCTGATGGCACCGGCACGATCAAGAAGCACTATTGCATGGGCCGCATCTCGCACGAGCTGGTGCAGGTGATGCCTGACGAGCGCACCACGCTGATGGGCGACGACGCCACCAATGGCGGCCTGTTCATGTTCGTGGCGGACCGCAAGGCGGACTTGTCGGCCGGCACGCTGTACGTGGCGAAATGGACGCAGACCTCGGGTACGGGTCCGGGCGCCGGCACGCTGACCTGGATCAAGCTTGGCCACGCCACCAGCGCCGAAGTCAAGGAACTGGCCGACCAGCTTACCGCCGCCGACATCATGGACGTGCTCACGGCCGACCCCGCCGACGCCTCCTTTACGAAGATCCGCTACAGCGGCCGCGACAACTGGGTCAAGCTGCAACCGG
The DNA here is from genome assembly GCF_029637605.1 of Achromobacter spanius. NCBI lineage: Bacteria > Pseudomonadati > Pseudomonadota > Betaproteobacteria > Burkholderiales > Alcaligenaceae > Achromobacter > Achromobacter spanius. The sequence continues at coordinate 447,314 of NZ_CP121261.1, forward strand.
GCCGCCGCCAGGCCGCGGCCTTTCTGGAAACGCACCGCTACGCGGCGATGGTGGGCGGCTCGCTGGCCTTCACCAAGATGGAAGGCACCACCGTCAACATCAAGGACAAGATCCTGTACAGCGCGATGTCGCGTATCGATTCGTCCATGACGGACGGCCTGGTCGCGGGCTTCAAGGTGGAAGCCAATTCCGCCGGCGCGGTGTATCAACTGCACTTGCAAGCGGGCCAGGTCGATACCGACGGCGGCGCGATCGACAGCGAATGGGTGCCGGTGGACATGGCCGCCGTGACCGAGCTGATCGGCAAGCCGCTGGCCACGCCGGATGCGCTGGGCAACACGCACAACGCCGATTTTGTGTCCAACCCCGATAACCTGAAGTTCTCGGAAAAGCTGCGCACCCTGTTCGTGGGTGAAGACAGCGGCGGCCACGTCAACAACTTCCTGTGGGCCTACAACGTCGATACCAAGGCCTTGTCGCGCCTGCTGTCGTGCCCGGTGGCGGCGGAGTCCACCGGTTTGCAGGCGGTGGATGAAATCAATGGCTGGACCTACATCATGAGCAACTTCCAGCACCCGGGCGACTGGGGCAGCGTGCATGCCGTGGTGCGGCCCACGCTGGAACCGCTGATCAAGGCCAATTACAAGGACGGCTTTGGCGCGGCGGTGGGTTACCTGACGGGCGTGAAGATCGGCGCGTAAGCAGGCGCTTGTTGCGTCGGCTTGATGGCTGACGTTGCGGCATAGGGGACCGGTACGCCGGTCCCCTATGCATTGCGCGCATCGCAGTACCAACGGGCATCAGTACTTGCGGGAATCATTTCTCAGGTGTAACGCCGGCCATCCCATTGCCGGCTGGCTCCTACACTCGGCGGCGTCAGGCTCGCCTGATGCGTCTGAGGTGTCTTCCGGCATGCGCGCTGGCGCGCGGTCGCGCGAGGGCAGTGCGTGCATGGCCGGTTCGTTGTTGGGGGTTTGAACCTGGGAGCGTTCACATGAAAAATCCTGACCATACTGATCGTCGCCGGCTGCTCAAGCTGCTGGGCAGCGCGCCGATGTTGCCGCTGGGCGGCGCGGCGCTGGCTGGCTTGCTGTCCTCGCGTCATGCGGTGGCTACCGTCACGACGCGGGCGGCCGACTCTGCGTCCACCGCGGCCACCTCCGCCGAATTCCTGTCCGCCGAATTCATCTCCATGCCCGCGCCGGGCTTGTCGGATCCGGCGGGCATGGCGCGCACCACGGTGGAATCGGCGATGGAACTGGTGTTTGCCAACGGCACGCGGCGGCGCGTGCAACTGGGCTACGAAGCGTTCTTCATGACGGGCGACCAAGTGCCCGATGGCAAGGGCGGCACCGTGCTGGCGGGCGGCTACGTCGACATCAACGGCAAGCCCATCCTGGATACCTCCGTGCCCAAGCGCACCCGGCCGTTTTTTTCAGACTGTCCGGATGGCATGTCGCTGTTGACCCTGGCCCGGCCCGTGGGCGAGGCCGACGGAGCAACCGGCCCGCCGGAGGCCACCGTGCATGCGGTGGTGCAGTTTGAATACCTGTCGCGCAACCAGGCGGGCGTCGACATGTGGAGGCACCTGCCATCGCCGATTGCCGTGCTGACGCTGGCGCAAGACCTGCAGACCGGGACGTTGCGCCTGGTTCGTTACTGCAATGTGGACACCGCGCCGGTGCATGGCCTGTGGGTCACCTGCGGGGCCAGCCTGTCGCCGTGGAACACGCATTTGTCCAGCGAGGAATACGAGCCCGATGCCACCACGGCGCGCGACGCGCCTTGGTTCCGGGCGTTCAGCCGCCACCTGTATGGCGACGCGCGCCGCGCCAACCCGTATCACTACGGCCATCTGCCCGAAGTGACCGTGCACGCCGACGGCACGGGCAGCATCAAGAAGCACTATTGCATGGGCCGCATCTCGCACGAACTGGTGCAGATCATGCCCGACCAGCGCACCGCCTTGATGGGGGACGACGCCACCAACGGCGGCCTGTTCATGTTCGTGGCCGACCGCAAGGCGGACCTGTCGTCGGGCACGCTCTACGTGGCCCGCTGGATGCAGACGTCGGGCGTCGGGCCGGGCGCGGCGGCGCTGCGCTGGATACGGCTGGGCCACGCCACCAGCGCCGAGGTCAAGGAGATGGCTGACGAACTTGTCGCCGCCGACATCATGGACGTGCGCACGGTCGACCCCGTGGATACGCGCTACACCCACATCCGCTTTGACGGCAAAGACAACTGGGTGCGGCTGAAGCCGGGCCGCCGCCAGGCCGCGGCCTTTCTGGAAACGCACCGCTACGCTTCGCTTGCGGGCGGCACGCTGGCCTTCACCAAGATGGAAGGCACCACGGTGAACGCGCGCGACAAGATTGCGTACACCGCCATGGCGCACATCGAAACGTCCATGGTCGACGGCACGTCGCCGCACCTGCGCGTGGAAGGCCCGGACGCGGGTGCGGTCTATCAATTGCATCTGCAAGGGGGGCAAGCGGACACCGACGGCGTCGCCATCGACAGCGACTGGGTGCCGGTGGACATGGCCGCCGTGCCCGAACTGGTGGGCGCGTTGCTGGCCACGCCCGACGCGCTGGGCAACCGCCACCGAAGCGACTGCATATCCAACCCCGACAACCTGAAGTTCTCGGAAAAGCTGCGCACCTTGTTCATCGGCGAAGACAGCATGGGGCGCGTGAACAGCTTCCTGTGGGCGTTCAACGTGGATACGCGCGTGTTGTCGCGCCTGTTGTCTTGTCCGGTCGCCGCCGAATCCACCGGCCTGCACGCGGTGGATGACATCAATGGCTGGACCTACATCACCAGCAACTTCCAGCACACGGCGGACTGGAACGAGGTGCATGACGTGGTGCGGCCCGTGCTGGAACCCTTGGTCAAGGCCAACTACAAGGACGGCGCGGGTGCGTCGGTGGGCTACCTGACGGGGGTGACGCTGAACCTCTGACGACCCGCGCGGGGTGGGGCGGGCGCCATCCCCACCCCAAAGAATCCTGATCCGACGATCAAACTTTCTGGCCTTCCCTTCATGGACCTTTCACGTTCGCCCGCCACTATGTGCGCAGCGAAAACCCTGTTCATGAAACGAGAAGAGAAGCATGAAAGCAATGGATTGGAGAAGATGGTGCGCCATGTTGCTGGCCACCAGCGCGTTGGCGGGCTGTGGGGGCGATGACGACGATGACGGCGCCGAGACCATGCCGCCGACGCAACCCCCCGTGACCGAACCGGCGCCGGCGACGGCCGACAAAGTGTTGTTCATCGGTGTTGATGGCCTGACCTATGACGCCCTGCGTCGCGGCGTGGCCGACCAGACGCTGCCCAACATCGGCCAATTGACGGCCACGCGCGCCTGGACGGGCGGCGTAACGGGTGACGTCACCCAGCAGCCCACGCTGGCCGCGCCAAGCTGGGCCACCTTGTTGACCGGCCAGTGGGCGGACGCGCACGGCGTGCGCTCCAACGCGGCGGGCCAGGCCATGAAAACGGCCAGCCTGTTCCAGCGCATCAAGACGGCGCATCCCGATGCGCGCACGGCGGGCGCCTTCAATTCGCCCTTGCTGGCCGGTCTGGTCGGCAGCGATCGCGACGCCGGTTACCTGCAGGCCCTGACCGATTGCGCGGGCGTTGACGACTGCGTCGCCTCGCAAGCGCGTGACCGCATAACGGAAGGCTATGACGTGGTCGTTGCGCAATTCGGCGCACCCGAGCGCGCCGCGTCCGATAGCGGTTTTGGCGCCAACTACAACGCCGTGATCCGCCAGACCGACGCGGCGATAGGCGTGTTGGCCAAGCAGATTGCCGACCGCCGCGCGGAACATCCCAACGAGAACTGGATGATGGTGGTGACGTCCAGCCACGGCCTGGGCAAGACGGGCGTGGCCGATGGACTGCCGCAAGCGGCGAACAAGACCATCTTCCTGGCCTCGAACCAGCCGACGCTGCTGGGCGGCAGCGCGGACGACGCGTCGTTTGACGGCGTTTGGGACAACAACTGGTACGCGCTGCCCAGCGCCGCCGACATTGCGCCCACCCTGTTGGCGCACCTGGACGCGCTGCCTGCCGAGGGGCAATACGACATGGCAGGCACGCCCTTGTCCGAACCCCTGGCGCTGCGCCGCCTGGCGGCCCGCACGTCCATGGACAACAAGACCGTGACGCTGTCCTGGGTGCGCGTGGGCGAACCCGTGGGCGACATCATCGTCAGCCGCGACGGTGTCGAGGTGGCGCGCCTGCCTGGCACCGACACGGGCTACGCCGATACCGGTTTCACCTTCGATACCGAAGGCGTGCATACGCTGAACTACAGCGTGGCCACGGGCCGCGCCACCAGCGCCACCCGCGCCACGGTGGTGTATGCCAAGCCGGTCGAGCTACTGGCGTCGCTGCGCACGGGCCTGACGATGCTGTTCCCCTTCGAAGGCGATGTGACCGACGTGGCGGCGGGCGGCGGCGCCATCACCCCGTATGACGGCGTGCAGGCACCGGCCTACGCCGATGCCGGCGTGTTCGGCAAGATGTTCAAGAACGAGCGCGGCACGGCCGCCCTGGGCGCCTTCAAGCTGGACTATCCGGCCGGCATGCTGGACAGCCTGTCCGTCTTCACGATCGGCTTCTGGTATCAGTCGGACGGCACGGCGAATGACCGCTCGATCATTGGCAACAAGGACTACAACTCCGGCGGCAATCCCGGCATCACCATCGCCCAGTGGGCCGGCCCCGAGCTGCGCTTCAACGTGGCGGGCGGCGGTTATCGCGCCGACATCAACGGGCTGAAGTTCACGGCGAACAAGCCCGTCTACATCGCCATGACCATCAACAAGCCCGCCAAGACCATGACGGCCTTCGTTTACGACAGCGAAATTGGTTTCCTGCGCCGCAACACGACCACCGGGTCGGTCGACCTGGGGCTGGTGGCCGGTGTGTTCGGTCCGCACATTGGCCTGAACGAAGACGGCCGAGGCACCTACGGCATCTGCTGCGCGGGCACCAAGGGTGCGTACACCATGAATTTTGACGATCTGGCCTTCTGGTCGCGCGCATTGACCGAGGACGAAGTGAAGTCCCTCGCGCTGTCCGGCAAGTCCGTTTCCGACCTGTTTCCCTGATGTTTCTAGGATAGAAAAGCCATGAGCCATTCCCTGATCTTGCGCGGCCTGCTGCGCGCCGGCGCGGTGCTGATGCTGACCGCCACCCTGGCCGCCTGCGGCGGTGATGACGGCGACGACAGCACGACGCCGCCCGACAACGGCGGCGGCACGGAAACGCCCGCGCCCCCCACGCCCACCAAGCCCGAACTGCGTTGCGCACCCTAAAGCGCGCTCCCTACCGAGTCATAGGAAACCCATCCGTGAAGTCCGAAAAAGACCCGATCCACGCCGGCAAGCGCCGCTTCCTGCGCAACGCCGCCGCGTCCACCGCCGGCCTGACCGCGCTGTCGATGTTCCCGCCCGCCATCCGCCGCGCGCTGGCCATCCCCGCCAACAACCGCACCGGCACGATCAACGACGTTGAACACGTCGTGATCCTGATGCAGGAGAATCGTTCGTTCGACATGTACTTCGGCACGTACAAGGGCGTGCGCGGCTTTGGCGATCGCATCACCATTCCGCTGCCGCAGAACCGTTCGGTGTGGGAACAGACCAACGGCACCCGCGTGGTCATGCCGTATCACCTGGACAGCACGCAGGGCAACGCCCAGCGCGTGGCCGGCACGCCGCATGACTATATGGATGCACAGATGGCATGGGACGGCGGCCGCATGGAGCAATGGCCGCGCTACAAGCAGAACCAGTCCATGGGCTACTACCGCCAGAAAGAAGTGGACTTTCAGTTCCTGCTGGCCGAAGCCTTCACGCTGTGCGACGCCTACCACTGTTCCACCCACGGCGGCACCAACACCAACCGCCTGTTCCTGTGGACCGGCACCAACGACCCGCTGGCCCAAGGCAATGGCCCGTCGACCCGCAACCAGTGGGACAGCCTGGGCGCATCCACCACCGGCTGGACGTGGAAGACGTATCCGGAACGCCTGCAAGAGAATGGCGTCACGTGGAAGGTCTATCAGAACCTGCCCGAGAACTTCGGCGACAACTCGCTGGCGGGCTTCCAGCAATACCGCCGCGCCAACGAACAGGCCGGCAACGCCGCCAACGGCTCGCCGTATCCGGCCTGGACGCCCAGCATGGACGCCACCAACCCCTTGTACAAGGGCACGGCCAACACCATGCCGGACGGCGGCTTCCTGCAATCGCTGCGCGACGACGTCAACAACGGCACCTTGCCGCAAGTGTCCTGGATCGTGGCGCCCGCCACGTATTCCGAACACCCCGGCCCGTCCAGCCCCATCCAGGGCGCGTGGTACATCCAGGAAACGCTGGACGCGCTGACGGCCAACCCGGACGTCTGGAGCAAGACCGTCCTCTTGATCAACTTCGACGAAAACGACGGCTACTTTGACCACGTGCCGCCGCCCGCCGCGCCGTCGTTGAACGCCGATGGCTCGATGGCGGGCGCGTCCACCGTCAACACCGACCTGGAACGCCACACGCACGCCTCGGCCCAGGATGCGGCCGACAACCGTGTCTACGGCCCCGGCCCGCGTGTTCCGATGTACGTGGTGTCGCCGTGGAGCCGTGGCGGCTGGGTCAATTCCCAGGCGTTCGACCACACCTCGGTGCTGCGCTTCCTGGAAGCCCGCTTCGGTGTGCCCGAAGACAACATCAGCCCGTGGCGCCGCGCCGTGCTGGGCGACCTGACCTCGGCCTTCAACTTCGCCACACCCAACGACGAAGCGCTGCCCGACCTGAACAGCCTGACGCGCGCGGGCGCGGACCAGGTGCGCGCCGACCAGCAAGCCTTGACCGCCGTGCCGCTGCCGGACACGACGGTGCAGGCCAAGCCCGAGCAGGAAAAGGGCTATCGCTATGCGCGCCCCTTGCCGTATGAGCTGCATACCAGCGGCCGCAGCGAGCCCAGCATGGGCGCCATGTGGCTGCTGTTCTCCAACACCGGCAAGCAGGCGGCGGTCTTCCATGTGTATGACCGCCTGCATCTGGACCGCCTGCCGCGCCGCTACACGGTGGAGCCCGACAAGCAGTTGGAAGGCAGCTGGGACACGGCGGCCGACGGCGGCAAGTACGACCTGTGGGTGTTGGGCCCCAACGGCTATCTTCGCCACTTCGCGGGCGACCTGGCCCTGGCGCGCACGTCGCAGCTGGACCCGGAAATCCGCGTCTGCTACGACATCGCCAACGGCGACCTCTACGTCAGCTTCATCAACAGCGGCAAGGTCGATTGCACCTTTGAAGTCACGCCCAACGCCTACTACAGCAATAACGAGCGTTGGACCCTGACCGTGCCGGCCGGCGCCAAGGTCGAACAACACTGGGCGCTGGAAGGCAGCGGCCACTGGTACGACTTCACGGCCCGCCTGGCTGAAGACCCGGCCTACCTGCGCCGCTTTGCCGGCCACGTTGAAACCGGCAAGCCGTCGGTGACCGATCCGGCTATGGGGTCTTAAGGCTCAGGCGGCAGTTTGCGGCTCGCGCGCCCGGAAAGCCGTGGCGCACGCGTCGCAGATTGCCGCCGTAATGCCCTGGCGCGCATGTTCGCGCCGTTCCAGCATGCCGATGGCCCGCGAAAGCGGGCCTAAGTCTTGGGGCAGCGTCAGAATGCGTAGTTCGGGGCTGTGCTGCCAGTTGGACCCATTGATCAGCGGCAGCAGGGTCACGCCCACTTCCTGACGCACCAGTTCCACCAGCGTCTCGATGGCGTTGAGCTCCAGGAATTCGTTCAGCGGCACCGCCAGGCGCCGCAGCAGGCGGTCGATCTGCAAGCCCGTGCGCTGGGTGCGGTCAAAGCGCAGGAAGGGGTTGCCGGCCAGCACCTGGCGGGCGTCCTTGCCGGGCGCCGACGCGGGCGCAATCACCACCAGTTGCTCTTCATATAGCGGCGTCCAGCGCGTGCTGGCCATCTTGCGCCCCGCTTCCACCAGAAAGGCCGCGTCCAGTTCGCCGTCTTCGACCTTGCCGGCCAGTTCACTGGCCTTGCCCGACAGAATGCGCACGTCCAGCTTGGGGTGGGCCTTCTTCAACCCCGATACCACCTTGGACAGCGTGCCCATGCACGACACGATGCTGCCCACCGATACCGCGCCGGCTAATTCGCCCGGCACGGTTCTCGGCAGCCGCATTCGGTCGTATAAATCCAGTAAATGCTTGATTTCAGGTAGCAATTCACGGCCAGCTGCGTTAAGAATGGCAAGTCGGCCGCTGCGGTCAAAGAGTTCACGGCCCAGCTCGGCTTCCAATGAACGCATCTGGAAGCTGACGGCGGCCTGGGTCAGCGCCACTTGCTCGGCCGCTTCGGAAAAAGAGCCATGGTGGGCGACCGCCAGGAAAGTGCGTAAAAACCGGATGGTGCTCATAGCGGCAACCCATAAAAATTTCTTTTATGACGGAACAAAAAATCAAATTGATTTAATTAGATCACGAGAGTACCTTCGCCTGCTTAACCGTTCAGACCGTTTAGAGACAAGCACATGAAAACCTTCGACTGGGCCAACCCGTATCCTTCCGTCCGCATTCCGCTGTTCGCGCGCAACGTGGTGTCCACGTCGCACCCGCTGGCGGCCCAGGCGGGCCTGCGCATGCTGCTCAAGGGCGGCAACGCCGTGGACGCCGCCATTGCGGCCGCCGCCACGATCGTGCTGGTGGAACCGGTGTCTTGCGGCCTGGGCGGCGACTGCTTCGCCATCGTCTGGGATGGCAAGGAACTGCATGGCTTGAACTCGTCGGGCGTGGCGCCCGCCGCGTGGAATACCGAATACTTCAAGGCCAAGTACGGCACCGGCCCCGACGGTCTGGCCATCCAGCCCAAGCGCGGCTGGGACGCCGTGACGGTGCCGGGCGTGGTGGCCGGTTGGGCCGCGTTGCACGAAAAGCTGGGCAAGCTGCCGTTTGAACAACTGTTCGAACCCGCCATCGAAATCGCCGAGCGCGGCTATGCCGTGCCGCCGGTGGTGGCGCACAAGTGGGCCGCCGCCGCCGACGAACTGAAGTCGCAGCCGGGCTACGCCGCCGCCTTCATGCCCGAAGGCCACGCGCCCAAGGTCGGCGAACACTTCCGTTTTCCGGATGCCGCCAACACGCTGCGCCGCATCGCCGAATCCAAGGGCCGCGACTTTTATGAAGGCGAGCTGGCCGAACGCATCGCCGCCTTCAGCAAGGAATGCGGCGGCGCGATGACGCTGGAAGACCTGCGCAACTACCGTCCGGACTGGGTCAAGCCCATTTCCAAGTCGTACCGTGGCTACGAGCTGCACGAAATCCCGCCCAACGGGCAGGGCATCGCCGCGCTGATCGCGCTGGGCATCGTCGAGCGCTTTGATCTGGCTGACATGCCGGTGGATTCGGTGCAGTCGCAGCACATCCAGATCGAAGCCATGAAGCTGGCATTCGCCGACCTGTACCAGTACGTGGCCGACCCGCGTTCCATGCAGGTGACGCCGGAACAGATGCTGTCGGACGCCTACCTGGACAGCCGCGCCAAGCTGATCCGCCTGGACCAGGCCACCCATTTTGAAGCCGGCCGCCCGCATGCCGGCGGCACCATCTACCTGACCGCCGCCGACGAAAACGGCATGATGATCTCGTTCATCCAGTCCAACTACATGGGCTTCGGCTCGGGCGTGGTCGTGCCGGGCACCGGCATCAGCATGCAGAACCGTGGCGTGGGTTTCTCGATGGATCCCAAGTCGGCCAACGTGGTCGAAGGCGGCAAGCGCCCGTTCCACACCATCATCCCGGGCTTCCTGACGCGCGGCGGCAAGCCGGTCATGAGCTTTGGCGTGATGGGCGGCGACATGCAGCCCCAAGGCCACATGCAAACCGTGGTCCGCATGATCGACTACCACCAGAACCCGCAGGCCGCTTGCTGCGCGCCGCGCTGGAAGGTCAACCGCGACTTCACGCTGGACATCGAAACCAACATGAAGGCGTCCACCATTGCAGGCCTGAAAGACCTGGGGCATGCTTTGAAGTCGGTAGACGATCCGTACATGGACTTCGGCGCCGGCCAGTTCATCTGGCGTATGTCCGAAAACGACAACGAGCTGGGTTATGTCGCCGCCAGCGATAGCCGTCGCGACGGCCAGGCAGTCGGCTTCTAAACGGCTTCCATACGTAACGCTCTCAAGCACAAGGGGAAATACCACAATGAAACGCTTGACCTTGACCTTCGGCGCCAGCGTGCTGGCGCTGGCCGCCGGCGCCGCGTGCGCCCAGAACATCCGCATCGGCCTGCAGGAAGATCCGGACGTGCTGGACCCGCACCGCGCCCGCACCTATGTGGGCCGCATCGTGTTCACGTCGCTGTGCGACAAGCTGGTGGACATTGATCCCAAGCTGCACTTCGTGCCGCAACTGGCCACGTCGTGGTCGTTCAGCCCCGACAACAAGGTGCTGACCTTCAAGCTGCGTGACGACGCGCTGTTCCACGACGGCTCGAAGTTCGACGCCGCCGCGGCGAAAGCCAACATCGAACGCGCCAAGTCCCTGCCGGACAGCCTGCGCAAGGGCGAACTGGCCTCGGTCGACAAGGTAGACGCGCCGGATGCCACGACGCTGGTGCTTACCCTGAAGAAGCCGGATGCCACCTTGCTGGCACAGCTGTCCGACCGCGCCGGCATGATGCTGTCGCCCAAGACCTTCAATGATGCCGATGTGGCCGCCGTGGGCCGCAAGCCCATCTGCTCGGGCCCGTACAAGTTTGTGGAACGCATCCAGAACGACCGCATCGTGCTGGAGAAGTTCGACAAGTACTACGACGCCAAGGACTATGCCTTCCAGCGCATCACCTTCCTGCCCATCCCCGACACCACTGTGCGCTTGTCGAACCTGCGCGCGGGTGACCTGGACATGCTGGAACGCCTGAACCCGTCGGACGCGCCTCAAGTCAAGACCGACGCCAGCCTGACCTTCGCGCCGGTGGCCGGCCTGGGCTTCCAGCAGTTCATGTTCAACGTGGGCAACGGCAAGCGCGCGGAAGACAACCCGTTCAAGAACAAGCTGGTGCGCCAGGCGTTCCAGTACGCCATCGACCGCAACGTCATCAATGACGTGGCAGGCGGCGGCATCTTCGAACCCGCGCAGCAGCCGTTCCCGCCGGCAAGCCCCTATCACAGCGACAAGTTCCCCGTCACCAAGCGTGACGTGGCCAAGTCCAAGGCGCTGCTGAAGCAGGCCGGCATGGAACGCGTGAAGGCCGAGCTGGTGTTCGGCAACAACACGACCACGTCGTCCATCGCCGAAATCGTGCAGGCCATGGCGGCCGAGGCGGGCTTTGATCTGTCCTTGCGTCCCACGGAATACGCGGCCCTGCAGAAAGAAGCGTCGGCCGGCAACTTCCAGATCGTGATGCTGGGCTGGTCCGGCCGGGTTGACCCGGACGGCAACATCTATGCGTTTGTGACGTGCAAGGGCGCATTGAACGACGGCCATTACTGCAATCCGGAAGTGGACAAGCTGCTGAATGAAGCGCGCACCATTCCCGATGAAGCCCAGCGCAAGGTCATTTACGAAAAGGCGCTGACCATCATGCAGGACGAGCTGCCCGGCGTGTACAACTACTACCAGCCGTGGCCGTTCGTGATGGCCAAGAAGGTCAAGGGCTTCACGCCGTATCCCGATGGCATGATCCGTCTGAAGGGCGTGACGTTCGCGCAGAAGTGACGACGAGGCGCGGCGGCCCGCCTGTTTGGTGGCCGCCGCGCGCGTGGGACGCAGCGATGCGTCCCATGGCTTTTTGCGGCGGACGTGCGCCAGGTGCTGTTGGCCTGAGCCCGTCCGCCGTTCCTGTTCTACGGTTTTCCCCACATGCTTAAACTTATCTTGCGCCGCGTGATCGTCGCGATACCGACCCTGATACTGGTGTCGATGATCGTCTTCATGCTGCAGAAAATCTTGCCCGGTGACCCGGTGCTGACGCTGGCCGGTGAAGAGCGCGACCCGGCCGTGCTGGACTACCTGCGCGACAAATACCGCCTGAACGACCCGCTGCCCGTGCAATACGCGGCCTGGGCCGGGCAGGTGCTGCAAGGCGACCTGGGCAAGTCCCTGCGCACCGACGTGCCCGTCACGACGCTGATCGCGCAAAAGCTGCCCGTCACCTTGCAACTGGCCGCCATGGCCATGTTCTTTGCGCTCTTGATCGGCATTCCCATGGGGATCATTGCCGCGGTGCGCAAGGGCAAGCCCATTGAAATGGGCGCCAACATCGCGGCGCTGTCCGGCATGTCGATTCCAAACTTCTGGCTGGGCATCATCCTGATCATGGTGGTGTCGGTGCAATGGCGGCTGTTGCCGGCCTCGGGCTATGTGTCGCCGGCCGAAGACTTCTGGCTGTCGATCAAGACGATGCTGATGCCGTCGCTGGTGCTGTCCACGGCAATCGCGGCGTATCTGATGCGGCACACGCGTTCTTCCATGCTGGAGGCGCTGTCGGCTGACTACGTGCGCACCGCGCGGGCCAAGGGCGTATCGCCACGCAAGGTGGTGCTGCGCCATGCCTTGCGCAATGCGTTGATGCCGATCGTGACGCTGGTGACTTTGCTGTTTGGTGAATTGCTGGCCGGCGCGGTGTTGACCGAGCAGGTCTTCACGATTCCGGGCTTTGGCAAGCTGGTGGTGGACGCGGTGTTCACGCGTGATTACGCGGTGGTGCAGGGCGTGGTGCTCTGCGTGGCGGTGGGCTTCATTCTGATGAACCTGCTGGCCGACATTCTGTACATCCTGGTCAACCCCCGCCTGAGGCACTCATGAGCGCAAATACTGCAACGGCCGCTGCCGTCACGCCGCCCCGCAGCCGCAACCGCGCCTGGGGAAAATTCAAACGTAACCACATCGCGATGCTGGGTCTGGGCATCGTGGCGTTCTTTGTGCTGCTGGCCGTGCTGGCGCCGTTCATCGCCAACCACGATCCCTTGCAAACCAGCTTCACCACCATCCGCAAGGCGCCGTCGGCGTCGTATTGGCTGGGCACGGATGAACTGGGCCGCGATATTTTCAGCCGCATGGTCTATGGCGCCCGCGCGTCGTTGATGGCGGGTCTGGTGTCGGTGCTGATCGCTTTGGTGGTCGGGGTGCCGTTCGGGCTTGCCGCCGGTTACTTCGGCGGCTGGACGGACAGCATCATTTCGCGCGCCACGGAAGCGCTGCTGGCCATTCCGTTCCTGATCCTGGCGATTGCGCTGGCCGCGTTTCTTGGGCCCAGCCTGACCAACGCGATGATCGCCATTGGCGTATCGGCCGCGCCCAAGTTCGTGCGGCTGACGCGCGGGCAGGTGCTGGCGGTGAAGAACGAAGACTATGTGCAAAGCGCGCGCGCGCTGGGCGCGTCCGACTTGCGCATCATCGGCCGACACGTGTTTCCCAACGTGATGCCGCCGCTGATCGTGCAGGCCACCATCACCATCGCCACGGCCATCATCGCCGAGGCCAGTCTGTCGTTTCTGGGGCTGGGCCTGCAACCGCCGACGCCGTCGTGGGGCTCGATGCTGAACACGGCCAAGAACTTCATGACCCAGGCGCCCTGGATGTCGATCTTTCCCGGATCGGCCATTTTCCTGGTGGTGCTGGGCTTCAATCTGCTGGGTGACGGGCTGCGCGACGCGCTCGATCCGCGTCAGGAAAAGTAATCACTATGGCAACAATGGATTCCAAACGCGTCGTCGAGGTCAATGGCCTTTCCGTGCGCTTCAAGACCCCGGATCGCACGGTGGACGCCGTGCGCAATGTGTCGTTCCATGTGGACCGCGGCGAAACCCTGGCCATCGTGGGTGAGTCGGGTTCGGGTAAATCGGTGACGTCGCTGGCGCTGATGCGCCTGGTGGAGTATGGCGGCGGCAAGATCATCAATGGCGACATGTTCCTGCGCCGCCGCAATGGCGAGGTGCTGGACCTGGCGAACGCGCCGGACACGACGTTGCAGCGCGTGCGCGGTGCGGACGTGGCGATGATTTTCCAGGAGCCGATGACGTCGCTGAACCCCAGCTTCACGGCGGGCAACCAGATTGCCGAGGCCTTGCAACTGCATCAGGGGCTGGACGCGGCCGCAGCGCGGGCAGAGACGCTGCGCATGCTGGAGCGGGTGCGCATTCCCGAAGCGCGCGCCATTCTGGACCGTTATCCGCATCAGCTGTCTGGCGGGATGCGGCAGCGGGTGATGATCGCGATGGCGTTGTCGTGCAAGCCGCAATTGCTGATTGCGGATGAACCGACCACGGCGCTGGATGTGACGATTCAGGCGCAGATCCTGCAACTGATCCGCCAGTTGCAGGAAGAGATGGACATGGGGGTGATTTTCATCACGCACGATATGGGCGTGGTGGCGGAAGTGGCCGACCGGGTGCTGGTGATGTATCGGGGCGACAAGGTGGAAGAGGGCGGTTCGGACGAGATTTTCGCGCGTCCGCAGCATGCCTATACGCGCGCGTTGCTGTCGGCGGTGCCGCGCTTGGGCGCGATGCACGGCACGGATGAGCCGGCGCCGTTTCCGCTGCTGAAGCTGGAAGAGGCCGCGCAGGTGGTGAACCCGGCTGCGCTGGTGGATGCGCCAGTGGCGGCGCCGTCAACGGTGCGTCGCGAAAATGGTCCGGTGCTGAAGGTGCGGGACCTGACGACGAGTTTCGATATTACGGGCGGCATTCTGGGCCGGGTGCAGAAGCGTGTGCATGCGGTGGAGAAGGTCAGCTTTGATCTGTACCCGGGCGAGACGCTGTCGCTGGTGGGTGAGTCGGGCTGCGGCAAGACGACGACGGGTCGGTCGCTGTTGCAACTGGTGAAGAGCAAGGGTGGGACGATCGAGTTCGATGGTAAGAACATTGGTGCGTTGCGCGGTAGCGCGATGCAGACGTTGCGCCAACATATCCAGTTCATTTTCCAGGACCCGTTCGCGTCGCTGGACCCGCGCATGACGGTGGGGTATTCGATCATGGAACCCTTGCTGATCCACGGCGTGGCAAAGGGCAAGGCGGCCGAGGAACGGGTGCGCTGGCTGATGGAAAAGTGCGGGTTGCTGCCGGAAATGATCGACCGCTATCCGCATGAGTTTTCGGGTGGGCAGCGTCAGCGTATCTGCATTGCGCGGGCGTTGGCGTTGAATCCGAAGGTGGTGATTGCGGATGAGTCGGTGTCGGCGCTGGATGTGTCGATTCAGGCGCAGATCGTGAATTTGCTGCTGGATCTGCAACGGGAACTGGGGGTGTCGTTCCTGTTCATTTCGCACGATATGGCGGTGGTGGAACGCGTAAGCCACCGGGTGGCGGTGATGTATCTGGGTCAGATCGTCGAAATTGGCCCACGCCGCGCCATCTTCGAGAACCCGCAGCATCCGTATACGAAGAAGCTGATGGCGGCGGTCCCGATCGCGGATCCGCAACGGCGGCATCGCGAACGGTCGCTGCTGGTGGATGAGATTCCCAGCCCGATGAGAAAGCTGGGGGACGATCCGCTGGTGGAGCCGCTGGTTGCCGTCGGAGAAGGGCATTTCGTGGCGCGGCATTCGGTTGGGGTTTATTGAGGCTTGGGGTTCTTTTGGGGCGAGGTAGGTCCTGGAATTCGATGCGGATCCTAGGCTGCCGTGGCTCCTGGGCTGCGATGTAGCTACTGGCTGCGATGTCGATCCTAGGATGCGATGTCGATTCTAGGATGCGATGTTGGTTCTTAAGACGCGTTCGGCGTTGGGGCGAGGATGAGCTTGGCTCAACGATTGCGGTCCGGAGCCTTCGCTCCGGACTGCCCCTTCGTCATCCTCGTTGCCGCCTGCGGCGGCTGCCTTCGGATTCCCTCGGGCGCATCGACTCGCCGCGCTCACCCTCGCCCCAACGCCAAACGCTCCAGCCATAGCCGGTGACGGACGCTGGGGCGAGCGGCGTGCTTGGCATTCTTGCCACGGGGGTGGTTTGGCGGAAGGTCTTGCAGGGCCGCCAAAGCCGGCCGCGCGGGCGGCCTTTTTTGGCATTTGGGTGGTGCTTGCCGCGCTAGTTATTCCCTGCTGTCGGCGGATGCCACCCATGGCACGGGCTTTACGGATGCCACCCATGGCACGTGCTTCACCGATGCCACCCATGGCACCGGCTTCACCAATGCCGCCCATGGCACCGGTTTCATCGATGCCACCCATGGCACCGGCTTCACCATTACCACCCATGGCGCGGACCTCACCACTGTAGGATGGGTGAAGCGCGGCATGCCTTGAATAAAAACGCCAACCGCCATCGCGCGTAACCCATCAACCACCCCGCAAAAAAACCTACCCCCTCTCCACCGCCAATTTCAACCCAAACGCAATAAACACCGCGCCCGTCATCCGGTCCAATCCCCGCATGACTTCCGGCCAGGCGGTATCATGGCGGGCTTCACGCAATTCGCACCATTCACTACGGATTTTTCGCCATGGCCCTGCGCGCCACCATCTACAAGGCCGAACTCAACGTCGCCGACACGGACCGCCATTACTACGGCAGCCATGCGCTGACGGTCGCCCGTCACCCCTCTGAAACGGACGAACGCATGATGGTGCGCCTGGTGGCGTTTGCCCTGCATGCGCAGGAAGAACTGGCGTTCACCAAGGGTTTGAGCGACACCGACGAGCCCGACTTGTGGGTCAAGGACCTGACCGGCGCGGTCAAGCTGTGGATCGAAGTGGGCCAGCCC
The DNA here is from genome assembly GCF_029637605.1 of Achromobacter spanius. NCBI lineage: Bacteria > Pseudomonadati > Pseudomonadota > Betaproteobacteria > Burkholderiales > Alcaligenaceae > Achromobacter > Achromobacter spanius. The sequence continues at coordinate 464,047 of NZ_CP121261.1, forward strand.
GAAGAGCGCCGCATTCTGCGCGCTTGTGGGCGTGCCGACGAAGTCATCATCTATTGCTACGGCGGGTCGGCCAGCAAGATCTGGTGGGACGGCGTGCGCAACAAGCTGGAACGCACCCGCAACCTGAAGGTGGTGAATTTGCCGTCCGACCAGAGCCGGGCGCTGGCCAAGCTGGCCGAGCGCACCATGCAACTGAACGCCAACATCTCGGACGGCATTGTGTATTTCTCGGCCGACAAGGGCGAGGTCAGCGTCGAACCCGAGGTCTGGCGCTAAGCGCCGCGCCTGCGGGGTGCATCGTCGCAAACCCCGCAGTTACATCCCCCTCCGTTACAAAATCCCCCCAGATTTTTCTTGCGCCCCAGATTTTTGCGGGATTAATATGATGATCATCATATTTCAGGATCCCAAGCATGTCTGGCCCCTCGAACCGCAAGGCGCTTTCTCACGAACGGATTGTTGATGCCGCTGCGCGCGCCATCCGTCGGGAAGGGTATGCCGGGGTGGGGGTGGCCGACATCATGAAGGAAGCCGGGTTGACGCATGGCGGGTTCTACGCGCATTTTCCGTCGCGCGACGCGCTCTTGGCTGCCGCGACGGAACGTGCCGGGCGCGATGGTGCATCGCGCATGATGCAAAGCATGGCCAAGCGCCAGGCCGAGGGCGCCAGCGCGCTGCGGGCCTGGGTGGACGCCTATCTGGGCGACGCGCATCTGCAAGGGTGCGAGCGGGGTTGCCCGGTGGCGGCGCTGGCTTCCGAGATGCCGCGCCAGTCTCCCGACGTGCGCGAGGTGTCGGCCGCGCGTGTGCAGCGGCTGATGCAGGCGGTGCGTGGCGTTTTGCCCCCGGACGCGGGCGAACACGCCGCCGCAGCGGTGACCAGTACGCTGGTGGGTGCGTTGCAACTGGCGCGCGCGCTGGGCGATAACCCCGAGGGGCGCGCCGTGTTGGCGTCGGCCCGACAGAGCATTCTTGACCAATACGACACGGTGGCGGCCTCATGAGTTTGACCGCCTACCGATTTCCAGGCCGCCGTGCGCGGCCTTTTTACCCGACATGAATATGATGATCATCATATTTAAACCTGCCAGCAGTCTCCACTTTCCGACAAGGACCCCATCATGAATCTCAGGAATGCAGTCGTGTTGATTACCGGCGCCAACCGCGGTCTGGGTTTGGCTTTTGCGCGCATTGCGTTGGCCCGTGGCGCCCGCAAGGTCTACGCCGCCGCGCGCGACCCATCCACGATCTCCTTGCCTGGGGTCGAGGCCATCAAGCTGGATGTGTCCAACCCCGCCGACGTGGCGGCCGCCGCGGCGCGCGCCACGGACGTGACGCTGGTCATCAACAACGCGGGCATCGCGGCCATGGGTGGCTTTCTGGACGGCGACGCCATCGAGTCGGCGCAACGCCACCTGGACGTCAATCTGTTCGGTTCGCTGCGCGTGGCGCAGGCATTCGCGCCCGTGCTGGCCGCCAATGGTGGCGGTGCTTTGTTGAACGTGCTGTCGATCGCCAGTTGGATCAACGGCCAACCGCTGGGCCTGTACGCGATGAGCAAGTCGGCCGCCTGGGCCATGACGAACGGCTTGCGTCACGACTTGCGCGCGCAGGGCACGCAGGTGCTGGGCTTGCATATGGGCTTTGTCGATACCGATCTGACCAAGGGCATAGATGGTCCGAAGTCCACGCCGGACGCCATCGTCAACCAAGCGTTCGACGGCCTGGAAGCGGGCGCGCAAGAGGTGTTGGCCGATGAGCGGACTCGCCAGGTCAAGCAAGGCTTGTCGGCCAACCCGCCGGTCTACCTGTAAGCGCGGGGCTAAGACCACCATGCATGCCAACGCGCATTCTCAAACGCCGCCGACCGCAGCGGCGACCGCAACGTCCACCGCCGCGCCCGTCACTGTTTCGCCCTGGCCCGTCTTCTGGGTGGCCAGCATTGCCGTGTTCCTGGTGTCTTTAGACGCCACCATGCTGTACGCGGCCTTTGGCGCTTTGCGCGCGGGCTTTCCCGAGGCGTCGGCCGCGGATATGTCCTGGGTGCTCAACGCCTACACCGTGGTGTACGCGGCCATGTTGATTCCGTCGGGCGGCCTGGCCGACACGCATGGCCGCAAGCGCATGTTCATGATTGGGGTGGTGTTGTTCCTGGCCGCCTCTGCCGCTTGTGGCCTGGCCGGCAGCGTGGGGTGGTTGATTGCCGCGCGCGTGTTGCAGGCGGTGGGCGCGGCGCTGTTGACGCCCGCGTCCCTGTCGATTGTGCTGGCGGCGTTTCCCCCGCAAAAGCGCGCGGTGGCGGTCAGCTTGTGGGGCGCGGTGGGCGGTTTGGCCGCGGCCATCGGCCCCAGCCTGGGCGCGTTCGTGGTGGACATGGCGGGCTGGCCCTGGGCGTTCTACATCAATCTGCCGCTGGGCGCGTTGTCGCTCTGGTTTGGCGCCGGGCTGTTGAAGGAATCGGTCAAGCCCGAGGCGCGCCGCCGTGTGGATGGCGTGGGCATGGTCTTGTTGATGGTGGCGGTGGGCGCGCTGGCGCTGGCGACGGTGCAATCGGAATCCCCGTCCTGGACCCGCGTGGAACTGCTGGTGGTGGCGGCGGTGAGCGTGGTGTCGATGGGCGCGTTCGTGGCCTGGGCGCGTTCCACGCCGCATCCGTTGGTGGATCTGGCCTTGTTCAAGCACCCCACCTACCGCTATGTGAACCTGGCCACGCTCAGCTTCGGCATTGCGTTCGCCATGATGTTCTTCGCCTTCTTCTTCTACATGACGGGCGTGTGGCACTACAGCCTGCCGCGCGCGGGCCTGGCGGTCACGCCCGGCCCCTTGCTGGTGATGCCGACGGCCATCATCACCGGCCGGCTGGCGGCGCGCCTGGGTCACCGGCCGTTCCTGGTGATGGGTTCCTTGATCTACGCGGCCAGCGGTCTGTGGTTCTTGCTGGTGCCGGGCGAACAACCCGCCTATCTGACGCAGTGGTTGCCGGGCCTGCTGTTAAGCGGCATCGGCGTGGGGATGGTGCTGCCGTCCTTGTCGGGCGCCGCCGTCAGCCGCTTGCCGGCGCAACACTACGCGGTGGGCAGCGCCGTCAACCAGGCTACGCGCCAGATCGGTGGGGTGATGGGCGTGGCGATCACGGTGTTGCTGCTGGGGCAGGGCGCGGTCAGCCACGCGGATTTCTCGCCCTTGTATATGGGGCATGTGGGGCTGGCGTTGTTGACGGCCTTGCTGTGCCTGGCGGTGGATACGCGGCCGGGCAAGGGGTGAACGGGTGGGGGCACGAAGTGCGCAATACTGAAGGAGGCAAGCCGCGCTAATCTCCGCGCCGTATCGTCACACGTAGCCCGGGCTCAAAGTCGATCGCCGCCTCACGCATTGCAAACCGGATGTTCATGCCGTGGTTGTGAGCAATGCGGCGAGCAATCGACACGCCCAGCCCACTACCGGCTTCTTCATGCCCCGCCGCGCGCAAGAATCGATCGCCCAGCCTGGGTAGTACGTCGGGGGCGATGCCCGGGCCTTCATCATCAACGGTGATGTCCGTTGCCGAGAACGTCAGGCGTACGCGGGAATGCCGGGGTCCGTAGCGTATCGCGTTGTCCAGAATGTTCTTGAGCATGATCGTCAGCGCGCTTTCATCGCCCGCCATCGGCAGCGGCAACACGCCGCTTTCAGGCCATTCCACGGCGATGTCGATATCGCGCCGGTCGGCGATCCACAGGCAGTCTCCCACCGCTTGTTCAGCCACCACCCGCCAATCGACGGAGCCGCCAAAGTCGGCGTGGTTGGCGCTGTCCAGACGGGCCATGGTCAACAATTGAGACACCAGCCGGTCCAGCCTTTCCATGCCCCGAGTGACGCTGTCCTGAGCCTGGCGCCGTTCAGCGGCATCTTGGGTACGTTGCACCACATCCCATTGGGCTCGTACTGCCGCCAAGGGCGTGCGCAACTCGTGAGCGGCGTCTGCCGTCAGGCGTCGCTCTTGTTCGATCAGTGTTCCGACGCGCGCCAGCAAGCCGTTCATTGCGTCCGTAAGCACCTTCAGTTCGCCCGGTACTTGCGAGCTTGACAAGGGCGTGGCGTCATCAGGGCGACGTCGCTCCAACTGCTTCGATAGATCTCGAACCGGCCGCATCGCCTGGCGTACGGCGAATATCAGCAAAGCGATCAGCACGGGTAGCCCCACCAGCCAGGGAACAATCTGGCCAGCGATGTAGGCAACCACCAGGTCGTTGCGTTCGCCGATGCGCTGTCCGACCGCAATGCGGGTTTGGTTGGACGCATCGCTCAAGTAGACCAGCCGCCAGGGCTCGCCATTGACGACGCTTTCGACGAATCCCTCCCTGTTTTCCTCACGCGGAAACTGCATCGCTTCGGGATCCAGCACCAGCGGGGCACCGGCGCCCCGCCAGATCGCAACAGAGAGATCGCCCAGCCCAGCGTCGCCCGCGTCCGACCGAGACGGCGTCTTCGCGGGCGTGGGCAGCAGGGTGGCGGACGGGGGAATCAGCGCCGAGATGGCCAGCGTCTGCTGCGCCAGCCGCAGCATATCCGTGTCGTAGAGCTCGTTGATCTCGTGCGAGGCGCGCCAGTAGGTTCCGGCGATGGTGATCAGCCAAGCGATTGGCGCGGCCAGCAGTACGGCAACGATAAGCCTGCGTTGCAAGGTCATGAGTCGGCGTCCACTTGGCCCAACGCGTAGCCTGATCCACGCACGGTGCGCACAATCTTGGGATGAATTTTCTTGCGCAGGTGGTGCACGAATACCTCGAGCGCATTGCTTTCGAGGTCCGAGTCCCAGTCGTAGAGTTTGTCGCGAATAAAGTCGCGGGTAAGGACGCGGTTTGGGTGCGTGAGAAATAGCTCGAGCAGCAGCGCTTCGCGCGTGGTCAGATCCACCTTCTGACCCTTCCAGTGCACTTCGTGCAGGGCAGGGTGGTAGTCCAGATGGCCATGGCGCCACACGGGTTCGGGCTTGCCCGCCACGCGTCGTGTCACCGCCCGCAAGCGTGCTGCCAGTTCGTCCAATGTAATGGGTTTGATCAGGTAGTCGTCCGCGCCGGCATCCAGCCCCGCGATGCGGCTTTCGACGGCTTCGCGCGCGGTCAGGATCACCACCGGCAAGCTGCGGCCATTGCGGCGCCAGCGCTTGAGCAGCGCCACACCGTCTTCGCCCGGCAATCCAAGATCCAGCACCACGGCATCGTAGTGCACCACGTCCATGGCCTGGTCGCCTTCGCGGCTGCTGGTGAACCAGTCGACGGCATAGCCCAGCAAGCGCAGGCCGGATTTCAAGCCATCGCCGATCAGCGGGTCGTCTTCAATGATGAGGATTCTCATTTATTGCCTTCGCATTGCCTTCGCGCGATATTCGGCTGAGATTACCACCACGTACCCGTTAATTTCTCATTAAGGTTGGCTGCCTAAGCTGCGCACCAGATGTCGATAAACCGACTCACATCGACCGGATGCCAGTATGCCGCAAACCAAGTTTTCATCGTCTTTCACGCAGAGTTCGATCGCCACGCAGCCAAGGCCTGTGCCCCGCACGCTGCATATCCACCCCGTCGGCGACCCCATGCGTGGCCGCGTGGAAACCTACATTCATCAACGCTATCAGCAACGATTCGGCGCAACGCTGAAAGATTGGCTGCCCACGCTCGTAAGCGTGCAGGAAGACGGAGAAATCCTCGCGGCCGCCGGCTACCGGGGCGCGGACGATCCCTTGTTTCTTGAACGCTACCTGGCGGCGCCGATTGAGCAGTACTTGCGTGACCAGGACGCGCCGGTCGCGCGCCGACTGATCGTGGAAGCCGGCCAGTTTGCCTCGGCGCGGCCGGGAGGCGGGCGGCTGTTGGTGCCACTGCTTGCTCGTCATTTGCACCAGCAAGGCTTCGACTGGGCGGTCAGCACCCTGACCAGCGAACTGCACCACCTGTTCGCCCGCATGGGCTTGGCGCACCAGCCGATTTCAGCGGCTACCTCGGATCATCTGAACGAGCAGGAACGTGGCGACTGGGGCGACTACTACGCCCATGCGCCCCATGTCTTCGCGGGACGCCTGCACGCCATTCTTGAACACTTTCCGGAGCAGGATGCATGAACGCCGCCGAGTTTTTCTCCCTGATGCGGGACCCGAGCCGCGCTGGCCATCTTGCGCTACAGGCCGGCAAGGAATCACTGGATTACGAAGGCTTGCTTGGCCGGGTGCAAACACGGGCAGATCTGCTCGGAACCCATCGCGCGCAAGTCACCGCGTCACTGATGGACAACGGCGCCGACTGGATCGTCCACGATCTGGCGTGCTTGCTGGCGGGCGTGGTGCATGTGCCCTTGCCCCTGTTCTTCACGCCGGATCAGTGGCGTCAAACGCTGGACGCAGCCGGCGTGAATACCGTTATCGGGCCGGTGTCGATGCAAGCCATGCTGCACGCATTCGGCTTCGAACTGGCCGAGGCGTTGCCGGATGCGTCGGCGCTGTTCCGGCGTGCTGCAAGTGCCGCGCCTTTGCCGCATGGAACCGCGAAGATCACGTTCACCTCCGGCTCAACCGGCAGCCCCAAGGGGGTGTGCCTGGGCGCCACCGAAATGCTGGCCGTGGGCGCCAGCCTGGCGGCCGCGACCAGGCCGCTGGGCATACGGCGCCACCTGACCGCCTTGCCGCTTCCGGTGCTGTTGGAGAACATTGCCGGCGTCTACTCGCCACTGATCGAGGGGGCCACCATCACGACGCGCCCCTTGAGCGAGACCGGCTTGCAGGGTTCATCCCGCTTTGATCCCGCCATTTTTCATGCGGCGCTTGTCGATGCTAAGGCGCAAAGCGTCATCGTCTTGCCGCAGATGCTGCGCGCTTATACCGGCTGGCTGCGGGCGACAGGCTTCGGCGCCCCACCTGAGCTTCGCTTGATGGCGGTTGGCGGCGCGGCGGTGGGCGAGGACTTGCTGGCCACCGCCCGCGCGCAAGGGCTGCCCGCCTACGAAGGCTACGGCCTGTCCGAAGCCTGCTCGGTGCAGACCCTGAACTTGCCCGGCGCCGATTGTCCGGGCTCGGCGGGCCGCCCCTTGCCGCATGCGCGCTTGCGCGTGTCCGCCGACGGTGAAATCGAGGTGGCCGGCACGCATGCGTTGGGTTACCTGGGCCAGCAGGCCGAGCCACGGCAGTGGCTGCCAACCGGTGACCTGGGTCGATTGGACGAAGCAGGGTTTCTGCACATTGATGGACGCAAGAAGAATCTGTTGATCACCGGCTTCGGGCGCAACGTGTCGCCCGAGTGGATAGAGCTGCGACTGGCGAACCAGGCCGCTATCGCCCAGGCCGTGGTGCTGGGCGAAGGCCAGTCCGAGCTGGGCGCGGTGATCTGGCCGCTGGGCGAGGTGGGTGACGAGGCCATACGCGCCAGCATCGATCGCGCCAACGCCGCACTTCCCGACTACGCACGGATCGGCCCGTGGATGCGCGCGCTGGCCGACTTCAACGCGGCCAGCGGCATGGCTACCGCCAACGGCCGACCGCGCCGCGCTGCCGTGGCGGACCTGCATGCCGACCTGTTTTCGCGGACAACCGCACAACCTCTGGTGTAAATCGTCATGACCTTTTTTGAAAAACTGATTGCTCAGACCCGTGAAAGCCGGGAATCGCTGGTGGCGATTCCGATCATCCAGGATTGCTTGCGCGGCAAGGTCGCCTTGCCCGCCTACATCGCATTCCTGCGCGAGGCCTACCACCACGTCAGCCATACCGTGCCGCTGATGCATGCGGCCCGTGCCCGCATGCCGGCCCGGCTGGCCTGGATGCTGGCGCCCATCGACGAGTACATCGAAGAGGAAACCGGGCACGACGCCTGGATCCTGAATGATCTGCGGGCGCTGGGGCAAGACGCCGACGAGATCCGCCTGGCCGGCCCAGGCCCCCAGACCGAGGTGATGGTGGCCTATGCCTATGACACGATCGCCCGCAAGAATCCGATGGGATTTTTCGGGATGGTTCACGTGCTGGAAGGCACCAGCGTCGCGCTTGCGTTGAACGCAGCCGATCAGATCCAGCAAAATCTGGGGCTTCCGGCGTCCGCCTTCAGCTATTTGCGCTCGCATGGCACGCTGGACCAGGAACACACCGCGCACTTCGCCGAACTGGTGAACCGGCTGGATGATGCCGGCGACCAGGCAGCGGTGATCCATGCCGCCAATATGTTCTATGCGCTGTATGGCGCGATTTTCCGCGCATTGCCACGTGCGCAGACGCAAGCGGAGGCCGCATGAGCCCGCGCGATGCCTCCATTGTGTTGACCGGCGCCGCGGGCGGCCTGGGCAGCGCGATTGCTCGGCAACTATTCGCTGAAGGCGCGCGCCTGCTTTTGATCGGGCGCACGGCGGGTCCGCTGCTGGCGCTGGCGCAATCGCTGAATGCCGGCGCGCAGGACCGCTCGCGCGTCGACGCCCTGGTGGTGGACGTGACGACGGATCACGGGCGTGCCGCGATCATCGACGCCGCTGCCGCCAGATGCGCGAATGTGCTGATCAACAACGCGGCAGTCGCGGCGTTTGGGTCCGCGCAGGATGTTCAGACCGAAGACGCACGTCGCGTGATGGAAACCAACGTCGTCGCGCCCATGATGCTGACGGCGGGGATGCTGCCGCTATTGCGTAGCCGTCCGCGCGCCCAGGTGTTGAATATCGGATCGACGCTGGGCAGCCTGGGCGTGCCCGGATTCTCGGTCTACGGCGCCAGCAAGGCCGCGCTTCGCATCTATACCGAGTCGCTGCGGCGTGAACTCGCGGACTCAACGGTTCGGGTGCAGTACTACGCGCCCCGGGCGATTGAAACGCCCTTCAATTCGCTTCAGGTCCAGGCTTTCAATAACGCCACCGGCTCCGCCAGCGATACGCCAGAGACGGTGGCGGCGTGCGTGTCACGCATGCTGCGCAGCGAATCGCGCCAAGGTTTCGCGGGCGGCTTCGAAGCGATTGCGGCACGTTTGAACGGCTTGTGTCCCGAGTGGCTGGACGGTGCATTCGCAAAACACCGCCGCGCGCTCACGTCCTTGAAATTTCCTTCAGGAGCCTCTTCATGATTAAAAGACTTCCCTTACTGAATGCCGCCGCGGGCTTACTGGCCAGCGCCGCACTGTCCTTCTCGGCCTTTGCCGCACCGGCGCCCGCGCCCGCCGAGCTTGATCAAGGCATACGCACCCTGCAAAACGACTGGGCGGTGATCCAGTACCAGACTCCCGTCAAGCAGCGCGAGACCCGCTTCGAAGCGCTGTCGCAGCAGGCGCACGCGCTGACGGCGCGCTACGCCACCCGGGCAGAACCGCATATCTGGGAAGGCATCATCCTTAGCTCTTGGGCGGGCGCTAAAGGGGGGCTGGGCGCGCTGGGCCTGGCCAAGCAGGCCAAAGCGGAATATGAAGCCGCGATCCGGATCGATAGCAAGGCGCTAGGCGGCTCCGCCTTGAACAGCCTGGGCGTCCTGTACTACAAGGTGCCCGGCTGGCCGGTGGGATTCGGCGACAACAAGAAAGCCGAAGCCTTGCTGCAACAGGCGCTGGCCGTGAATCCCGATGGGATCGACGCCAACTACTTCTATGCCGACTACCTGGTTTATCGGAACCGGAAGACCGAGGCCATTCCGTATCTTGAGAAAGCACTGAAGGCGCCGCCCCGGCCAGGCAGGGAAGTGGCGGATGCCGGGCGCAGACAGGAGGCCCAGGCGTTGCTGGATACGGTGCGATAGGGGGTGTTGTGATGCCCCTGCCGAAGGCCGCCCTACACTTGCGCCTTCTGATAGCCAGGCGCAAGATTCGGGCCAGCACTTTCAAAGGGACAACACGTACATGACGCTCTCGCTGCACGCCTTTGCCGAGATCCCGACAGAAGATTGGCTGGGCCTGCTGACCCACCCCGACGTGGTTCGTCATATGCCGCTTGCGACCGGCGATTGGTCCGAGGAAGCCGTCGCCGACTGGACCAGGGGAAAAGACGCGCAATGGCTGACCAACGGCTATGGTCCATGGGCCATGCGGATTGATGGCAGGTTTGCGGGCTGGGGCGGCTTTCAAAAGGAAGGCGACGAGGCCGACCTTGCGTTGGTGCTGCTGCCGAAGTTTTGGGGGCAGGGCGCGATGATCTTTCGCCACGTAATGAGCCGCCGCGATGAACTTGGTATCGGCCCGGTAAGCATCCTGCTGCCGCCCAGCCGGTCACGACTGAGAGGTTTGGCCAGGCTAGGCTTTGAGTTTGTGGGTGAACTGGCCTACGAAGGTCAACGCTTTCTGAAGTTTCAAGCCGTCGGGTAAGCGTTGGGGGCGGGAAAAATCCCCCTTGATGCCAAGGCACCTTACCGTCGACACTTTCAATCTTCCCAGAATACGCACCAGCCAAATGACCACCTTAGCGGATCGCCCCAACACGGCATTAGTCGTTATCGACCTTCAAAACGGTGTCGTCGCGACCGCGCACCGACGGCAAGAGGTGCTTAACGCGGTCAACGTTCTTATCGAGCGGGCACGAGCGGCGCGCGTGCCGGTCATCTGGATCCAGCATGCCGGCAAAGACCTGGAAGTGAATAGCGAGGCCTGGAAAATCGTTTCCGAGCTTACTCCGGCGCCAGGCGAGGATATTGTTGAAAAGCACTATCGCGACGCCTTTGAAGACACCCGGCTGGAGCAGGTGCTAGCAAGCCACCGCGTGGGCAAGCTGGTTGTGACGGGCGCCCAGACGGATATGTGCGTTCGGTCTACGTTGCACGGCGCCTTGGCGCGTGGCTATGACGCGACGCTGGTCGGCGACGCTCACACAACAGTAGACATGACGCACAACGGCGCACCGCCGCCTGCCGCCGTGATCAGCCATACAAATATGTACTGGGCAAATCAAAGGGCGCCGGGTCGATCGGGCGGCGTGGTCGAAAGCAAGGACGTGGATTTCACACGATCCGGTTCTTGAACTCAGCCGTTCAGCCCGCGCAAGCATCCGCGGCCCTGTTACCCGGGTCGCTACACGCCTTCCACTTTTCCGGTGGCATCGCGGGTAGCAGCATCACCCGTGTCATTGGGTCCGGGTAGAAAAAGACGCGCCCTGGGTGTTCGCCCATGGCTTGCCACACCTGCTTCTGCTGTACCGGCGTCAAGGCCGCGCCGTTGGGCGTGCCCTGCGCTCCTTCGGCCAGCACAATCTGCGTGTCCGGGTCCCACGACATCATGTCGTCGTCCAGCGGCACGTCGTCCTTGATCTTGACGACGCGCCACGGGTTTTCGGGCACCTCGACCGGTAGCGCGGCCAGTACTTCACGATGCAAGGGAAAGAGGCGATCGGACGGCTTGCCCGGTGGCGCGGGATAGGCAGTCAGCGCTAGGTTGACGCCCGGCGCGTGGTAGTTGGTGCTCTGGCGCACGTAGCGGGGGCCGGGCTTGCCTTGCGCATCCACGGTCTGGACCGCCACCGGCTGTTCCGAGGACACCTTGTCTATCACGCGCAGCAAGCGGCCAGAGGGGTCTCGCACGTATTGACGGCTGGGGCCGACGCCTTGGGCCTCACCGCAGCCGTCGTCGATAAAAGCAGTCAGTTGGCCCTTGGCGTCGCGCTGCAGGCAGGCTCGGCGGGTGGCGGTGTAGGGCTGCGCGCGGGATGCGTCGGTCTGTTGATAGTCGCGTTGGTATTCGCGTTGGTATTCGATATACGCCGCCAAGGCGCCCGCCGTGTCGTATGACAGCGCGAAGCCGCCATCAAGCACGGCCTGGCCGCGTAGGGCGCGGTAGCGTTCCACGCGGCACAGGCGGCCGTCCGGGGCGAAGTACAGCTTGGTTGGCGCGGCGCTCGCGGTCTTGCCGCTGGCGCGATAGGCGGACCAGTCGACTTTGTCCGCCCAGGTGCGCGGCATCAGGTCGCCGGTGTCGTCGATCCAGGCAAGCTTGCGATGGGTCGGCACGCGCTCGCCGCGCTTGCCAAGCAGCACGCGGTCGTCGTCCATGGCGATGGCGATGGGTACGGCGGGCAGGGCGGGCGCCACCGAGAAATCGATATCAGCCGGGCCGCACGCAGCGTGGCCATTTGAGGCGAACAACACCGGCGTGGCCGCCAATAACAGCATCAAGACGTGCGGCAGCTTACGCATATTGCAGCGCGTCCATGAACTTCACCAAGTCCCAGAATTCCTTGGACACGCCACCCAGGCGCAACGTGCCGTGGCTGTCTTCAAAGAGCAAGAAGGGGTAGGCGTTGCGCTCGAACACGCCCGGGTCCGGCAGCCGGTAGGGCTTGAAAATCTCTGGGTTGTTGAAGTAGCGTTCCAGCCGCCCGCCACCGTCCACATGCATGTATCGCACGCGCAAGGTCTGCGACTTGTACTCGTCTTGCAAGTCGGGATACACACCGCCATCACCGGCCACTACCGATTCGGACAAGGCGCCCAGGAACACGGGCAGGATGCCTACGAAGCGGATTTCACCGTGCGTGCTTGCGCCCGGCGCCTGCACCAGCGACTTGACCACTTGCGTGGCGCGCGAGCCGGGCACCAGCGTCTTGGCGAACAGCGCGTCGATGTCGGCGTTGGCCGGGTCGGGCGACTGGCGCAGTGTCTGGAGGTCTTGCCGGAAGGCGTCCAGCCATTGTTGGTAGCGCTGGTTTTCCAGTTGGCGGTCAAACGGCTGGGTCTGTGCTGCGCCTGCATGGGATTCAGCCGGATGCACTTCAGCCACATGCACTTCAGCCACATGTAGTGCAGCCGGATTTACCTCGGCCGCATGTGGCGCGCCGACATGCAGCGCGATCAATGCGGTCGTGGCGAGCATGCCGATGCGTCCAAGCCACGAGCCTGACGCATGAATGGGGGTGGACAGGTATGTGCGCATAGGAGAGCGATGATACTGCCGCGTTCAACGTCTGCCCATCTGCCCTCGAACGACTCCCGTCCTCGCGTCAACACGTGTAGCTAATGCCCAATTGGGCGGTCCACGTAGCGCACGCCCAGGCCCAGGCCAATCCGCGCGCCGGGCCTTCGTGGAATTCGTACATGTTCAGCAGGCTGAACGTGTAGACCATCCATATGCCTGGCCGTTCGGGTTAGGGTCGTTGGATCGTAGGGAGCGATGCGACCACAACTCATCTCCGAGTCGATGCCGCATCGCCAATCGGATGGCAGGCGGTAAGCGCTGTAAACACCACGACGCCGCATGGTTACCTATGCGCTGTCAGTCCACCTTCGCGCCGGACAGGCGCACGAGTTCGGCGGCCTCCGGCATCTGTTTTTTCACGAAGGCCCAGAACGCGTCGGGGCTTGTTGGCTTACCGGGAAATGCGCCTTGGTCGATAAACTGCTTCTGCATCTCCGGTTTGGTCAGTGTCTTTTTCAAGGCAGCGTTAAGTGTTTCAAGCACCGGCGTCGGCGTGCCGGCGGGCGCCACCAGTCCATACCAGTTGTCTGTAAACAGCTTCATGCCCGCTTCCTCGAAAGTGGGAACATCCGGCATCGCCGGATGACGCTCGTGCGCGGCAACAGCAAGGGCTCGCAGTTTTCCGCTGCGGACATACGGCACGGGACCCGTGGTGATCGTGAAGTCGACGCGTCCGGCCATCAGGTCAATCAACATTGGCCCCGATCCTTTAAAGGGGATATGGGCGATGTTTACGTTGGCGAGCTTGTTGAACTGTGCGCCGGCCAGATGCTGGGACGACCCCGAACCGCCGGAACCATAGTTCAGTTTGCCTGGTTGCGCCTTCGCTGCATCGACGATGTCCTGCAACGATTTGAATGGCGAATCTACCGGCACCAGCAATGTCCCTGGCGACGTGTTGATCTGGCCGATGGGCGAAAAGTCTTCTATCGGCTTATAGGGAAGACGGGAAAAGAGAGCGGAATTGAAGCCGTGAGATGCGGATGTAGCGAGCATGATTGTGTACCCGTCCGGCTTGGCCTCGGCGACCAACTTCGATGCGATGTTGCTGCCCGCGCCGGGCCTGTTGTCAACAATGATAGGCTGATGCAACGTCGCGGCCATATCGGCAGCGATGATACGTGCCAGAACGTCGGCGGAACCGCCTGCGGCCCAACCTACGACCAGGGTGATGGGCCGAGTGGGAAACTCCCCTTGTGCGAATGCGGGTACGTGCACGGCAGCAATTCCTGCGACGGCAAGGCCGAGTAGGTGCCGGCGGGTGAAGGCCAAAGTTGTCATGTCTCTCTCCTGTTTTTTTTCAAGCGGGTAAAAATGGAGACGCTAGGGTTTCCTTGCGTCGGCTACCACACAGCTGGCTGGGATCGGCTTGCCCTGTAGCGCCGCGATTACGCATTGCGCGGCAAGCGAATTGGCGCGAGCAAGACCTTCCCGACTTGATCCACCGGTGTGTTGGGTGCAAATAACGTTGGGCAGCGCGAGCAACTCGCGCGTAACGCCGTCGAGCGACGAGTTCCGTTCCGAACCGAGCACGTCAAGCCCGGCGCCTGCCAGCTTTCCGGCCTTGAGAGCCCCAAGTAATGCAGCGTCATCGACCAGCTCTCCACGCGCCGTGTTCACGAGAATGGCGTCGGACTTCATGGCACTGATGGTGAGGTCGTTGATGAGGTGGTGGGTGGAATCGTTTAGCAAGGTTTGCAGGCTGATGAAGTCGCTCTCTGCGAGCAGCTGCGGCAGCGGTTTCAATTCCACGCCGGCCTCTCGTGCTGCGCTTTGCTCGGCATATGGATCGTAGGCGAGCAGTCTCACGTCGAAGCCTCGAAGTCGTCGGGCTACCAGGCGCGCAATCCGCCCCAGCCCGACGAGGCCGACTGTCTTGCCAGACAGCTCGGTGCCCACAAGCACACCCGTCTCTCCTGCCTGCATACGGCGGTGCGATTCAAACAGGCGTCTCGCTACGGCGAGCATCAGACCTACGGCTTGGTCCGCCACGGTAGATTCGTTGCTGCCGGGAGTGATCGTGAGCACTCTTCCCAGTTGTTTCACTGCTGCGACGTCAATGGTGTCGTAGCCCACGCCGCGCCGCGAAAGTACCGTCAGGTGGGGGTACCGCTCCAGCAGGGCTGCGGAAACAGGTGGGATGCCCATGATCCATGCACTACATTGCCCGAGAGCTTCATGCATGCTTTCGGTAATTACCGAATCGACGCCATCGTGTGCAATGCCTCCGGTTCGCACCGAGATACCCGCGTCGCGGAGCATTTGGATCGCTCGAGCGTCAAAGAAGCGGGCGGTGACCAGGACCTCTGGCTGCGCTATCACAGTGTTTCCTCGGCGTCTCGCCGACCACTCAGGCCGGCCAAAAGCGATGAGGCATATTGAGCAGTACGTTGCGCAAGCGCGGGAGATACGCGCGTAATATCCTTACGGATCGGTTTCAGATCTGAGGGCATGGGGAGTAGGAAAAATTCGAGATGCTCGAGGAAGTTGATGCCGACGGCGCTCGCGCCGCTAGCGATCTTGGAGGACGATCCACCGTCTGGCGCGTTCGATCACGGGCCGATCGACCATTCGCCCGTCCAGCATCGCCACGCCCTGACCTTTGGCGGCCGCCTCTTCATCGGCTAACAAGACCCGTCGGGCCCAAGCCAATTCCTGTTCGTTGGGACCGAAGCCCTCATTGGCAACTGCAACCTGGCGGGGGTGTACGCATACCGTGCCGCTAAAGCCCGCAGCTCGAGCTAGCTGCACCAGTTGGGCAAACGCCGTCATGTCTTGAATTTCTGCGACGCTTCCCGGCAGTCCCCAGCAGGCCAGCCGGTAAGCTCTGGCGCAGCACGCTATTGCCTGCGCCGGCCACATGAGAGACTGCGGCTCCGGTGAAACTCCCATTTCAACCGCGTAATCTTCCGCCCCGAATCCCAGGGCGCCCACGGTCGGATGCGCGGTTGCAATGCTCTGTGCCTGAAGGACTCCCAGCGGGGATTCGATGAGCGCGGCAATTGGCAGGGATGGTGTGCCGGCTTCCTGGCGGTCCGCGAGCCTGGTGGCTAGTGCTTGCACTTGCGCCGCCGACTCGACCTTGGGCAGCAGCACGCCTTGCAAGCGCGATAGAGGCAGCGCTTCGAGGTCGAAAGGAAGCAGATCTTCCGACGCATTAACGCGAACAAGAATCGGAGTCTGGCCGACCAATTGTTCAATCGCTTTCCGGGCCAGATCGCGGGCCTCCGACTTCCGATGCAAAGGCACCGCGTCCTCCAGATCGATGACGATGGCGTCGGCGCCGCGCTGTGCAGCTTTCGCCCAGAGGTGTGGCGACGTGGCGGGAACAAAAAGCAGGGAACGAGCTTCGCTCAGGAGCACCGGATCGCTCCTCGCGCGGACATCGCTACAATTTCGGCTTGGTCGACACCTGCCTCCTGAAGCAATTCAGCGGTGTTTTCCCCTAGCGACGGTGCGGCATGGCGGATGAGGCCGGGCGTACGGCTAAGGCGAGGTACGACGTTGTGCATCACCGTGCCGTTGGTATGAGCAGGCGCGACGAAGCACTCGCGTTCGATCACATGTCGATCCGCGACGATTTCCGCGACGTTGTAGACAGGGCCGACGGTGACCCCTTTGGACCGAAATTGCGCGAGGCATGTATCCTGATCCAGTTGCGCGATGCAGTCCTGAATGAGGGCGTCTAGCTCAATGTCGTTTTCCAGGCGCGCAGCGTTGCTCGCGAACCGCGGTGCATCGGCAAGGTCGCCTCTGCCAATTGCCTCGAGTAGGCGGCGGGCCATAGAGTCCGTGGATCCCGACAAGGCGACCCATCGGCCGTCTCTGCACCGGTATGCACCTCGAGGAGAAGCGATCTTTACGGAAGGTTTCGGGACGCGCCCCGTAGCTGAATAAGCGGTCACGTCCGGCCCCATGATGGCCAGCATAGGTTCAAGCAGCGACAGGTCGATCACCTGCCCTTGTCCAGCGTTTACCTCAACCTCTCGCAGTGCACCCAAGGTTGCGAACGCGCCTGTCAGTCCGGCCACCATGTCGGCAAGCGCCAGGTTGGGCAGTTGAGGTACTCCATCGATGGAGTGCTTATGGGCGAAGCCGCAAAACCCCTCCAGCAGGCTGCCAAAACCTGGCAGATCTCGATACGGGCCGGTCTGGCCCCAGCCCGACACACGCACGACTACGAGCTTAGGATTTGTCTTGTGCAGCGTCGCGGGTGCGAGGCCCATGGATTCCAGGGTTCCTGGCCGAAAGCTCTCGATCAGCACTTGCGCGCGGTCTAGCAGCTTGCGCAGAACATCCAGAGCGCCATGATCGCGCAGATCCAGCGCCAAGCTTTTTTTATTCCGCCCGTATACGCGCCACCAACTGTCGAGCTTCTCGCCGTTGTCCTGTTCTTCGCACCAGTGACGCAACGTGTCACCTTCACGGGCGGATTCCACCTTAATCACATCCGCGCCGAAGTCGGCGAGTTGCAGCGACAACATATTGCCAGCCACTAGTCGGGATAGATCAATCACGCGTACGCCATTGAGCATTCCGACCGCGGCCGCTCCATAAGAATCGCTTGAAAGGCCGCGGGTGATGCCTGTATCAGCCATGTTGCTGCTAGGTGGGGTTGAAGCGTCGGTCATGATTGTCTGCGTAGGTTGGCGCGCGAGCATTAGAATGCAGCAAGCGCTCAATGATGACGCGATACTAACGTACAATATGTGCTATGGCAAATAGTGAAGTAGCAACAAAAATCGATCGAAAGGGCGGAAAGAAGCGGCAGCGCGCCTCGGTTGCGCAGGTCAACGCCCACCGGCCGGAAGTGCTGATCACGTATCGGATTTCCGTTTTGGCCCAAGTGCTATCTCGCCTGGTGGATGCGTCAGTGCGCGAGAACCTTGAGCTATCCAGCCGACAATGGCGCGTGCTTGTTGTTCTGAATCGACTTGGTGGCACATCAGCGTCAGGCGCTGTCGCGCGTATGGCGAGCTTTGATCACAGCCAGGTGAGTCGCGTCGCTATGGAGCTTTCCGAGAAGGGATTGATCGCGCTCTCGAACGACCCGACGGACCGTCGTAAGCAAATCCTTTCCCTCACTTCGGTAGGTATCGAACACTTGCGTAGCGGCTTGCCGCATTCCCTTGAGCGCGAGGCAAAGTTGCGGGGACGCCTGACTGACGAGGAGTACACGAGCTTCGGACGTGTTCTGAGCTTGCTCGAGGACGAAGCCAATAAATTGCTGGAAGAGATCAAGCGCCAGGGATAGGCCGGATACGCAACGTCAGAGCGCAACGTGGCCGCAGCCTACCAAAGCGGATTTCACGGTGCGTGCTTGCGTCCGACGCCCGCACCAGGGACTTGACCAATTGTGTTGCCCTCCAGCGAAGCAGGCATTAGATTGCCGACGCTACAGCGCAGCCTCTTCAACTATCCAGTCCAGGAACGCACGCACTTCCGAGCGTTCCGCAGCCCCTGGCCGAGTCACCGCGTAATACGCGAATCGCGCGGGCCACGGCTTGTCCAGGACCTGCACGAGCCGACCCGCCGCGATTTCATCTTGGGCATAGGCTTCTGGAACCAGCGCCAAGCCTTGGCCCGCTTCTGCCGCGCGGATCAGCAGGAAGTCATCCTCGAATGTGTTGCCGCGCTCTGCGCGCGCGTCGTCATCGACCCCGTGCGCCTTCAGCCAAAGCGACCAATCCGCGCGGTCGGAATCATGCAGCAGGGGGTAGTTGAGGCAATTGCGGGCTTCACGGATCTCCGCCTGCTGGTTCTGCATAAAGGCGGGCGAAGCCACGGGTATCAATACGGGTGCCATCAGCGGCCTGACATCCAGCCCGGGATAGTCGCCCAGCCCATGGCGCAAAGCCATGTCCACGCGATCACGGCGCAGGTCAACCAGCTCGGACGTGGCTTCCACGCGGACTTCGATATCGGGGTGCAATTGCTTGAAGCGTCCCAGCCTGGGCACCAGCCAGGAAGCTGCGAAGGAGGCGACCGTACTGACCGTCAGACTCTTGCCGCCCTTGGCTGCTTCCAAGGCATGTACCGCCTGGTCAATTTGAAGGAACGCATTCAGTAGCTTGGGGTGGAAGCTTGCGCCGGCAGCGGTCAGGCGCATGCCAAGGCGCTCGCGCTCCAGCAATACAACGCCCAGGCGGTCTTCCAGCAATCGAATTTGTTGGCTCACCGCGCCTGGCGTGACGTGCAGCGCCTGTGCCGCGGCCTTGATGCTGCCGCGCTGTCCCACTTCCACAAAGGTGCGCAGCGCTTGCAAGGGATAAGTCATTTGGAGTTTAGATTTACTAAATTTAATTGGCAGAAAGCATCGCTTCTAACGAAGCAGAATAAGCATGAGAATTCGTGCTCCCCCTGCGAACCCATTAATTTAGTTTATCTATAGCCGCTATGCTGCATCTTTATTCAGACAGTTCGCCCAATGGCTTCAAGGCAAGCATTGCACTAGAAGAGCTTGCCTTGCCGTATCGCCTGCACCACGTGCGCATCGATGAAGGCGAACATCGCCAGCCGGACTTTCTTGCGCTGAACCCGCATGGCCGCATTCCCGTGCTGGCGGACAGCGAGACGGGCGTGGTGCTTTTTGAATCCGCGGCCATTCTTCTGTACCTGGCTGACAAGACGGGCAAGCTGCTGCCCCCGGACCCGCTTGCCCGCTGGGAAGCCATCAAGTGGTTGCAGTTCCACGCGTCCAGCGTGGGGCCGATGCTGGGCCAGCGCGTGCACTTCGAGCTCTTTGCGCCGGAACCCATCCCCAGCGCCATCGACCGATATCGGCGTCTTACCGAAGACGCGTTCGTGGTGCTGGATCGCGTGCTGGCAAATCGCGCTTATCTGGCCGGTGATGACTATTCCATCGCGGACATCGCCCATTTCGGCTGGACGCACATCGCGCGAATCATCCATTTCGACTTCAGCCGGCATCGTCACTTGAGCGCATGGCATGAACGCGTGGCGGATCGACCCGCCGTGCGCAAGGGCATCACGTTACCGGCACCGGCAACCGGCGCGTGAAGACAAGGCACGGCCCAACCACCACCCGATCACAATCCGACCACAACCCAATGAACGCAACCCACTTTCCCGCACACACGAGCGGCGCGTCCTACGCCGCGTTTTACGCACACCCCGGATACCGTCGCATGTTCGCGCCGGATAAATTAACCGTTGGCATCTTTCTGCCGCTGCGCCACTACGCGGGCGACATGAGCGTGCTCGCCGGCCAGGCCGACCTGGTCAGCCAGATCGACAGGCAGGGCTTCGCCGCCGTCTGGGTCCGCGACGTGCCCTTGTTCGATCCGTCCTTTGGAGACGCCGGGCAGGTGTTCGACCCTTTCACCTATCTTGCGTACCTGGCCGCGCGTACGAAGCACGTGGCACTGGCCACCGGCAGCGCCGTTGTCTCTTTGCGTCACCCCATCGACCTTACCAAAGCCGCCACAACGATTGATCAGTTGTCTGGCGGCCGCCTGGTGATGGGCGTGGCGTCCGGCGACAGGCCGATTGAGTTCCCGGCTTATGGGCTGGAACACGGGGATAGGGCAGGGCGCTTCGCCCAAGCGCTCAGCTACATGCGCCAGCTTATGCAGGCCGGGCCGTTGGCCATCGATTCCCCGCTGGGTCACTTCAAGGGCGCCGAGTTCCTGCCCAAGCCCGTCGCGGGCGCGATTCCGATGATGGTGACGGGCTCGTCCGGCCAATCGCTCGCGTGGATTGCCGAACACGCGGATGGTTGGCTGACGTACCCCAACGCAACCCATACCGCCACAGGCCCTCAGCATCTGGCCGAAAAAATCCGTGCCTGGCGCGACCTTATTCCCGGGGGCGCATTTCGTCCGCACATGACCAACGAATGGATTGATCTGGTGGATGACCCCGACCATCCGCGCACGCCGTTGCACGGCGGCTATGTGCTGCGCACCGGGCGCAAGGGCCTGATGACGCTGTTGGAAGCGTGGCAGGCGGCGGGCGTGAACCACGCCGCCCTGGGAATACAGTTTTCGCAGCGCCCGGCATCCGAGGTGTTGGAGGAACTGGCCGCCGACGTGCTGCCGCATTTTCCATCGCACGGGGCGGTGCCTGCGTCGACGGTTGCGTGGTGAAGGCCTTGCGCAAGCCGTCCGGCCGGGGAGGGTGACGCGATAGCGGCGACGGCGGAAAGGGGCCCCGGTGACGGGCCCGCCGCCTCAATTCACCTGGATCTTCGCGCTGTCGATAATCTGCTTCCAGCGTCGTGTTTCCTCGGCGGACAGCTTCGCCAGGTCTTCGCTGCTGCCCGGGAACGGCACCGCGCCTTGCTCAGCCAGTTGCTCCTCCATCGCCTTGTCGCGGGCCAGGGCGACGACCGTGTCCTGCAGTTTGCGCAGCACCTGCGGATCGGTGCCGGCCGGCGCCATCACGCCATACCAGGACTCGACGACCGCGTTCTTCACACCGGCCTCGGCCAGCGTCGGGATATCGGCGATGGCATCGCTGCGCTTGTCGCTGGCCACCGCCAGCACCCGCACCTGCCCTGAATTCACGTAGGGCAGCACATTCGGCAGGTTGGCAAACAGCACCTGTACCTGGCCCGACAGCAGGTCCGACGTCGCGGGACCCGCGCCGCGATACGGCACGTGCTCGAAGCGGGCGCCGGAACGGAACATGAACAGCTCGCCCGTCATGTGATTGACTGAACCGATGCCGGCCGATGCCATGTTCAGCTTGCCGGGATTGGCCTTGCCATAGGCCACCAGTTCGGCCACGGTCGTGGCCGGTGTGTTCTTGGACACCGCCAGCACATTGGGTACCGTCGAAAACAGCGCTACCGGCGCGAAATCCTTGTCAGCGTTGTAGGGCAGGCTTTTCGATATCAGCGGCTGAATCGACTGCTGTCCCATCGTCGCCAGCAGCAGCGTATAGCCGTCCGGCGCCGCTTTGGCCACGAAGTTGGCGCCGATGCTGCCACCCCCGCCGGGCTTGTTTTCCACAATGACTGTCTGCCCCAGCGTCTCGGACATGCGGTTGGCCAGCAAGCGTCCCATCAGGTTGACCGTGCCGCCTGGGGCGAACGGAACCACCAGCGTGATCGGCTTGCTGGGATAGTCGCTAGCCGCGTGGGCCAACGGGTTGAGGCTGATGGCCGCGGTCAGCGCCGCCGCAAAAGAAAGTGCTTTGACTTTGAACATGATTGAATTCCCCTTGCCTTGGTTGATTTATACGGCGAAGCCTCAGGCGGCGGCTACGCCAGATTCCTGGTTGACCAGCGCATTGACGCGCCGGCGCAGCATTTCGCTGGCGTCGGCGGCGCGTTGCCGCGCCGCGTCAATCACCGCCTGCCGCGCGTCTAGAATCGTTTGCTGTTCCCGCAGATGTACTCGCACCGATTGCGGTGCCGGGCCGCCTAGCGACACACGCGCGGCCACGTTGCGCACCGGGTCCAGGCAGGCGGCGATGTCGTCGGCCGCCAGTGCCACCGGCCGGCCCAACTGTTCTTGCGCAGCGGCCGAAATCATGGCTGGGGTGATGGCGTGCGCCGGCAAACCCTGCTCCAGCGCCTGCCGAACCACCGCGCCGATGATATGGTGCGCATCGCGAAACGAGGCGTCGGCCTTGCGCACCAACAGGTCCGCAAGATCGGTCACGGTCGAGAAATCATCCGCTGCGCGTGCCGCCATGCGCGCCCGGTTGGGCTCGACCTGCTCCACCAGCAGGCGCATCAGTTCCAGCGCCTTCAGAGATTCTTCGCAGGCTTCCCAGCAGGTGCGCGTGCTTTCCCGGCTGCTGTCGCCGGAGTGGGTGAAATGGGTGGACTTGACCGTGGATAGTGCTGCGGCGGTCAGGCCGATCAGGTGCCCCGTCTTGCCGCGCAGGTACTCCAGCACCGCCGGATTCTTTTTCTGCGGCATGATGCTGGACGTGCTGGCGATACTGTCCGGGAACGACAGGTAGCCGAATTCGGGCGTGGACCAGATATAAAAATCCTGCACCATGCGGCTGCAGGTCACCATCATGATCGACAGCGTTGCGCTGAGTTCCAGCGCGAAATCGCGTGACGCCACGGCATCCAACGCATTGGCCAGCGGCGCGCTGAAGCCCAGCATGGCGCTGGTGTCGGCACGGTCGATCGGAAACGACGTGCCCGCCAAGGCGCAGGCGCCCAGCGGCGAGGCGTCCGCCGTGTCCAGCGCGTGCGCCAGGCGGCCGATGTCGCGCGACCAGGCATCCACCAGCGCCGACAGGTAATAGCCATAGGTAATGGGTTGCGCTGCCTGCATGTGGGTGTAGCCCGGCATCACCCAATCGGCATAGCGCTCGGCCTGGGCCAAGGCGACGCGCGCCACCTCGATCAGCGCGGTAGCGATGCGGGCGGCGAAATCGCGGGCTCGCATGCGGTCGATGGTAGCGCCGATGTCATTGCGGCTTCTTGCGGTGTGCAGACGGCCGCCCAGCTCCTGGCCAACCGCTTTGATCAGGTGCGCCTCGTAGTTGAAATAGGCCTCTTCACGCGCCGGGTCCAGTTCAACCGCATGGGGCCCGTCGGCCTGCATTGTGAGCAGCGCGCGCGCCAGACGCAGCGTGGCGTCGTGTTCCAGGATGCCTTGCTCGCGCAGCATCAGCAGGTGCGCCAGGTTGATCTGGGTAAGCATCTCGAAATTGGTGAAGAACTCCCGGTTCAGGCGCGGAAGGAAAATGTGCTGCAGCACCTCTTTGGCAAGAGGTTGCTTGAGACGGGCGCTGACTTTGGATTCCATATCGGTCCGGTGGCTGTGAGGCTTAAAACCGTAGTCTCCCGCCGCGCCAATTCATGCGTCAAATCAGAGTTTTACGGCTTCAAATACAAAACTGATATGATTTGAACGCTCATTTCCGGACCCGATCCCGCGCATGAATTTCAAACAAGTCGAGGCCTTTCGCGCCGTCATGATGACCCGCTCCATGACCACCGCGGCGGGCCTGCTGCACACGTCGCAACCGAACGTCAGCCGCTGGATCGCGCTGCTTGAGAAGGCGCTGGGCTTCGTGCTTTTTCAGCGGGTCGGCACCCGCATCATCCCCACGCCCGAGGCCGAAGCGTTCTACGCCGACGTCGAACGCGCCTTCATCGGCCTTGAATCGCTGAACGACAGCGCCAGTTCCATACGCCGTCGTGGCACCGGCCTGTTGCGCGTCGGCGCGGTCGGCTCCATCACCCAGTGCGTGTTGCCCGACGCGATCGCGCTGTTCCGGCGCAAGTTCTCGGACATCCCGGTGGTGGTCAACACCGGCGGTTCGGACGTGGTCGCCAAGTGGCTGGCCACCGGCGTCTGCGACATCGGCTTTTGCTCGCTGCATACCGATCTGCCCGGCGTGCGCTACGAGCGCATCAACACGGCCCATGGCGTCGGCATCGTGCCGCGCACCCATCGCTTGGCGACGAAAAGGAAACTGGCGCCGACGGACTTCCGCGACGAGAACTTCATCTCGCTACCCACCGGCAGTTTCAACCGCGCCGCCATCGATCGCCTCTTTCCCGACGATGCGCGCATCCTCTCGATCGAAACCCCCTATGCGACCACCATCTGCAGCATGGTCGCCAAGGGGTTGGGCGTCTCTATCGTCAACCCCGTGGTGCCGCGCGCCCTGGGCATTTCCGCGCTGCGTGAAATCCCGTTTTCGGAAAAGGTGGAATTTCACAGCTATGCCGTTACCTCCGACCACTTCCCGGTCAGCACGTTAGCGCGGCGTATGGCCGAATGCGTGCGCGAGACCTTGGCCGCGGTCAATGCGCCGGCCAAGCGACGCTGACGGCCCGATGAAACTTCTCGACAAGATCAATAATGATTACAATTCCCATTCGTAAATTTGGGAAGCGATCGCGCTGCCGCCATGTCGTCCTTGGAATCTCTGGAGCACCGCGAGCTGGGCTTGCTCTACCGCGACCACCACGGGTGGCTGCGGAGTTGGCTGCAACGGCGCTTGAGCGTGCCCGCCGAAGCTGCTGACCTGACGCAGGACACCTTCATGCGCCTGCTGGCATCGCCGGCGTCGATGGCGCAGTTGCAGGGGGTGCGGCAACCGCGCAGTTTTCTGGCAACGGTGGCTCAACGCACGTTGGTGGATCACATCCGCCGCCAAGTCTTGGAACGCGCCTGGCTGGAAACGCTGGCGCAGCAGCCCGAGGCGCACGCCATTTCCCCCGAGACGCAGGCCATCCTGCTGGAAACCATCCGCGAGATCGACGCCATGCTGCACGGCCTGGGGCACAAGGTGCGACGCGCCTTCCTGATGTCTCAGCTTGAAGGCGCCAGCTATGCGGACATCGCCGGGCAGTTGGGCGTCACGGTCAGTTCGGTCAAGAAGTACATGGCGCGCGCCACCGAGCATTGCCTGGTGTATGCCTTGGAAAGGCAGTAGCGCCGATGGCCGACAAGACCATCACCGCGGCGGCGCAATGGTATGCGCGCTTGTGCGCCGACGACGTCAGCGCGGCCGATGTGGCGGCGCATGGCCGCTGGCTAGCGGCCGACCCGGAACACGCGCGCATCTGGCGCCAGGTGGAGCGGCTGCGCGGCACCTTGGGCTCGGCGCCCGCCCGGCTTGCCGCCGACACGCTGAACCGCGCCGATCATCACTTCGCGCGGCGACGCGCCGTCTTGCGCAGCAGCCTGGGCGCGGTGGCGCTGATGGGCGCGGGCGGTGTGCTGGCCTGGCGCGTCTTGCCGGTTGAGCAGATGGTGGCCGGATATCTGGCCGACTACCGTATGGGCACGGGCGAACGCCGCGAGCTCTTGCTGACGGACGGCACGTTGCTGTGGTTGGACAGCGCCAGCGCGGTGGATGTGGCGGTGGACGCACGCGGGCGCCACATCACCGTGCATGCCGGCGAAGTCCTGATCGATACCGAACACGCTACGCCGGGCCTGCCGCCGCTACGGGTGAGCACGCGCCACGGCACCGTGCGCCCCTTGGGCACGCGCTTCACGGTCAACCGGCTGGATGACATGACGCGCGTGGCGGTGCTGCGCCATGCGGTCGAACTGCTGCCGGCCGATGGCGGGGCGGCGCTGGTGCTGAAGGCGGGCGAACAAGGCGTGCTGCAAACGGCCGCCGCCCGCAATGAAGGCGCGATCACCGGCGAACCCGACGCCTGGACGCGCGGCCTGTTGGTCGTGGATGGCATGCGCCTGGCCGACTTCGTGGCCCAATTGGATCGCTACCGTCCGGGCCACCTGCGCTGCGACGAGGCGGTTGCGCAGTTGCGTGTGTCGGGCGCGTTTCCCATTGACGACACCGACCGCGCGCTGGCCGCCGTGGAACGCGCCTTGCCCGTGCGGGTATCCCGCTTTACCCGCTACTACACCCGGATCACCACCCGGGGCTGAATTTATTTTCGCCGGGCATTGTCCTTTTTCCGCGCTCATCCGACTTAGCAGGGATTACGTCGGATTTGATTCACGGAAACCTTCATCCCATGCCTTCCTTACCGTCCAAACATCGCCACCCCGGCACCTTGGCGCCCGTTGCGTGCGCGCTCTTTACCGCCTTGATGGCGCTGGCGTCCGCCCCGCCCGCCTGGGCCCAAGCCGCTGATTCGGCCGCCAGCGCGCGTCGTTATGACGTGCCTGCCGGGCCGCTGGGCTTGGCCTTGAGCCGCTTTGCCGCGCAGGCGGGCGTCGTGCTGTCCTTCGATGCGTCGCTGACGCAGGGCAAGCAAAGCGCGGGCCTGCAAGGGGAATACGGCATTGCCTCGGGGCTGGCGGCAATGCTGGCGGACACGGGGCTGGAAGCGGTCAGCCAGGGCGGCAACAACTACGGCGTGCGGCGCGCGTCCGCGCAGACGCTGGCGCCCGTCGAGGTCCTGGGTTCGCGTGAACCCGGCCCTAGCGAAGGCACGGACTCGTACACGGTGGGCGTGTCCACCACGGCCACCAAGCTGCCGATGAGCTTGCGCGAGACGCCGCAGTCGGTGTCGGTGATGACGCGCCAACGCTTGTCGGACCAGGGGCTCAATACGCTGGAAGACGCCATCGCCAACACGCCCGGGCTGACCCTCAAGAAGAAGGGATCGGCCGACGACAACGAAAAAGGCTTGTACGCGCGCGGCATGGAAGTCACCAACATGCAGGTGGACGGCGTGCCCACGCACAAGGACTTCAATGCGCTGGGGCTGGACACTGCGCTGTATGACCGGATTGAAGTGGTGCGCGGGTCAACGGGCTTGTTGAACGGCGCGGGTAATCCGGCGGCGTCCATCAACCTGGTGCGCAAGCGGCCGACGCCGGAATTTCAGGCCGGCGTGGGCGCGGCGGTGGGGTCATGGGACTACAAGCGCACGGAATTTGATTTGGGCAGCCCGTTGGACGAAGCCGGCAAACTGCGCGGCCGCGTGGTGGGTGCGTGGCAAGAGGGCGGCTCGTTCATCGACCGCGTCAAGCAGGATTCGCAACTGCTCTATGGCGTGATCGAGGCCGACCTGGGCGAACGCACGATGCTGACCTTGGGCGGCGAGTACCAGCGCAAGCACTGCACGGCGTGCTCGTACTTCGGCTTTCCGGCTGCATACGCGGATGGCACGAAAACGGATTTCCGCCAGAGCTTCAACTCGGCCACCGACTGGAGCCGCCAGACCCGCACCCGCTACAACGTGTTCGCCACGCTGGACCACGAGTTTGCCCCGCTGTGGAAAGGCTCGGTAACCGTGTCGCACACGGGTGACGACAACGACCGCACCTATGGCTGGTTCAGCAGCAACGGCTGGGCGGATCCCAACACGGGCCGGGGCGCATCACTGTGGGTCGCCAAATGGCCGATTCCCAAAACCCAGAACGCCGTGGACGCCAGCCTGAGCGGCGCCTTCAACGCGTTCGGCCGCCAGCACGACCTGGTGGTCGGGGCCAGCCTGTCGCGCACCCGGGGCGACTACGACATGTACCCGCTGTGGACGGCGCCGGGCTATGACGCCAAGATCCCCGACATCCGCGATTGGTCCGGCAACATGCCCGAGCCCGACTGGCAGACCACGGGCAAGCGTTACTACACCGAGAAGCAATCGTCGATCTACGGCGCGCTGCGCCTGCGCCCGACGGATGCCTTGTCAGTGGTGCTGGGATCGCGCGTGACGTGGTGGGACCAGCAGGCGTCCTACAACTACAACGACGGTACGTCGTACCCGGACAATATGCGCGAGCAGGGCGTCTACACGCCTTACGCGGGCCTGGTCTACGACCTGACGCCCACCTTGTCGGCATACGCCAGCTACACCAGCATCTTCCAGCCGCAGCAGGCGCAGGACGTATCGGGCGGCGTGCTGGAACCCATCAAGGGCAATACCTACGAGATCGGCCTGAAGTCG
This sequence comes from Achromobacter spanius, assembly GCF_029637605.1. Classification (NCBI taxonomy): domain Bacteria; kingdom Pseudomonadati; phylum Pseudomonadota; class Betaproteobacteria; order Burkholderiales; family Alcaligenaceae; genus Achromobacter; species Achromobacter spanius. Next base: position 492,253 of record NZ_CP121261.1, read on the forward strand.
ACGTGGCTGGATGGCCAGCTGAACGGGTCGCTGGCATTGTTCCGCACGCGCCAGGACAACTACGCCATGATCGACGGCGACAAGCTGGCGCCCAATGGCGACAGCGCCTACGTGGCCGCCGATGGCGCGGTGATGCGCGGTGTCGAAGCAGAGCTCAGCGGCGAGCTGACCCCAGGGTGGCAGATGCAGTTGTCGTACGCCTATGTAGACCGCCGCCTGCCGCAAGGCTTCATCACGCAGGTAGGCCTGCCGCGCCACATCGCCAAGCTGTACACCACCTATCGCCTGCCGGGCGACCTGAGTGGGCTGACGGTGGGCGGCGGGGTGCGTTGGGAAAGCGGCAGCGACTATTCCATGCGTGGCCCCGGTGGGCAACAGTTTGAATCGTCGCAAAGCGGCTATGCGCTGGTGGACCTGATGGCTCGCTACCAGTTCAACCGCCAATGGTCGGCGACCTTGAACCTGAACAACATCTTCGATAAGAAGTACTACGCCAGCACCAACGTCTACAGCAACTACTACGGCGCGCCGTTCAGCGCCATGCTGGGCGTGAACTACAAGTATTGAATGCTGAGTCCGGCACGGCGGCGTAGGCGGCCGTGCCGGACTTAGGGGCGTCCTTTCTCCAAGCAGGGAAGGGTAGTGCGCTGCGCTTAGCCCTTCCTTTTGCGGGTCTTGCTCGCCACGTAGTGTTCGCCCCAGGACTTCATCGCTTCCAGCGTCGGAGCCAGCGTGGTTCCAAGTGCCGTCAACGTGTATTCCACCCGTGGCGGCACTTCGGCAAACACTTCACGGCTGACTATGCCGCTTGCTTCAAGCTCGCGCAGTTGCAACGTCAACGAGCGCTGCGTGACGCCGCCGATCAGCTTTTTCAGTTCGCCGAAACGCTTGGTTCCGCTTAGCAGGTAGTGAATGATCAAGGGCTTCCATTTGCCGCCCGCGATGTGGACGGTGATCTCCACCGCGCATCGGTATTGATCGAGCTTGCCTTGGGCCATAGATGCTCCGTTAGTACGCGTAAAGTCGCAATAGTATAGTTTTTATCCTTATGTATAAAAGGTGTGCCTACTTGTAAAAAAGACACTGGGTTTTGATAATGCCGGCTGACGGAAGGAGCGCCTTCCAACACGGAGAACAAATCCATGAGAGCCGCCTTTTACGAACGCCAAGGCCCCGCCGATGAGGTGCTTTGCGTTGCTGAACTACCCATTCCCCAACCCGGCCCCGGTGAAGTCCGCGTACGCGTACACGTGTCGGGGCTGAACCCCACTGACCTCAAGGCCCGCACCGGGTTCTCGTCCGCGATGCCGTACTCGCGGATCATTCCGCACCAGGACGGCGCGGGCGTCATTGATGCCGTTGGTGATTCGGAAGCGGAAAATCGGCTGGGCCAGCGGGTATGGATCTACGAGGCGCAGTACGGCAGGCCGACAGGAACCGCGGCCGAATATGTGGTGGTGCCATCCGCGCAAGCCGTGCCACTGCCCGACAACGTGTCTTTCGACGTCGGGGCATCACTGGGCATCCCGGCGTTGACGGCCCATCGCTGCCTCTTCGCCGATGGTGATATTCAGGGGAAAAATGTACTGGTGCAGGGCGGCGCGGGCGTGGTCGGCACCGCCGCCATCCTGCTGGCAAAGTGGGCGGGCGCGTGGGTCGCGGCCACCGTCATGAACGAAGCGCAGGCCGCCGTTGCGCGCGCGGCAGGGGCGGATCTGGTGCTGGACCGCCTGAACGACGATGTCGCCGCGGCAATCAAGGCACGTACCGGCAACGTGGGCGTGGACCGCGTCGTCGATGTCAACGTGAAGGCGAACCTGGATATCGATATGGCGTGCCTGGCCCCCGGGGGCATCATCAGTTCCTACGCGATGACGCATGCCACCGATACGCTCACGCTGCCGCTGTTAAGCGCAATGGTGCTTGGATGCGTGCTGCGATTCGTGTACATCTATTCGGTGCCCGTGGCGGCGAAAGCCGACGCGATCAGGGAGATCACCGCATGCTTGGCCAGCGGCAACTATGCGCCGCATATCGGGATGAGGGTGGAGCTGGAAAGGATTGCAGAAGCCCACAATGCGCTTGAATCGGCGTCGGTCATGGGCAAGGTACTTATCGCTTTGTGAGCGGCGGCTGGTGGTTGATTGAACCGCTGCACGCCGTAACACCCCTCTTGCTGCAGTGGATTGCCGTTGGCCGCGTTACTGGCGGGGTGCTTTCGACCCAAGCGGTCATCCGTGCAGACGTGGCATCAGCGCATCGACGCAGCCATATCGGGATGCCAGATGTAGAATGAGATAGATTCCCATTCATTCTTCAGCCACCCGTTGCGCCGCACATGCTCCCGCGTTCCACGCTTACATCGGACCAGCACCTTCTGGCCCGCATCTATACCGAAGACAGGCCATGGCTGCTGGGCCGCCTCTACACCCGGTTACGCAACATTGAGGATGCGGAGGACGTCGCGGGCGACACGTTCGTCCAGTTGATCCAGAACCCCATGTTGGCTTCGGCGCGCGAACCCCGCGCGCTCATCATCACGATCGCGAAGCGGCTGATCTGGAAACTGTGGCGCCGCCGGGAACTTGAAGCCGCCTGGTTCGAAAGCCTGTTGGACAAGGGCGAGCAGTTCGCCCCGTCCCCGCAGGAGCAGCTCATTATTCTGCAGACGCTGCACCAGGTGGACCAGATGCTCGATGGCCTGTCCGCCAAGGCGCGTGCGGCCTTCCTATACAGCCAGCTCGACGGCCTGACGCACAAAGAGATCGCCGTCGCGCTGGGCGTATCGGTGAGCATGGTGCGGCAGTACATCGCGCAGGCTTTGCAGCGCTGCTATGCGCTGGCGGAGGCGCCATGAGCCGCGAGCCGGCAACTACCGACACCGGCGACCGCGCGATCGGCTTCTGGCTGAAGCTGACGTCCGGCGAGGCGACGGAAGCCGACCGCAGCGCATGCGCGGCGTGGCGCGCGGCCGATCCCGCCCACGAACGTGCCTGGGCCCGGCTGCAGCAAGGGCTGAGCAATTCGGTGGGGCGGCTCGAAGCCGTAATGAAGAATGAGCATCACGCCTTGCGGCGTACGCTGGTGCGTCCCACGCGCCGTCGCATGCTGCTCAATGTCGCCGGCCTGGTGGGCGCGGCGACGACCGGAGCGTGGGTGGCGAACCGGGTCTCGCCGCTGAGCAATCTGGTGGCCGATCTGGGCACCGCCACCGGAGAGCGCCGGGAGTTCACCCTTCCGGACGGCAGCCTGTTGACGCTGGACGCGCGCAGCCGTGTAGACCTGGAGTTCACGGCACAGACGCGCAGCGTGCGTCTCCTGGAAGGTGCCCTGGTCGTCCAGCCGCGCGCGGGCCTTCCCGCATTGTTCGACGTGCATACACCGCACGGGCAGGTTCGCAGCGCAGGTGCCGGCTGCATGGTCCGGCTGGAGCCGCAGGCCAGCGTGGCGGTGGCGTTGCAAAACAGTATCGAGGTCCTCCCGCGCGAGGCCGAGCGACTAACACTGGCCTTCGGGGAAGGGGTGCGCTTTGGCAATGCCTGGGCGGACCGGCCGCAACCAATGGAAGACGCGGCATCTTGGCGCGAGGGGTGGCTCAAGGCCCGCGACCAGCCGCTGGGCGAGATTGTCGCCGCGCTGGGCCGCTACCGGACGGGCCTTCTGCGCGTGAGCCCCCGGGCCGCCGCCCTTGCGGTGTCCGGCCTGTACCCGCTGGACGATACCGACCGTGCGCTCAGCGCGCTGGAACATACCTTGCCGATCACCGTCAACCGCTACACGCGTTGGCTGACCTTGATCGACGTACGTTCGGCCTGACCGGCTTTTTCAACTTTTTTCGCATGGGGAGTGTCACTTTTCCGATCTCGCGGCACATGTCTACATATCGCTGTGCGCAACGTATCGGAGATCTTCATGCGCGTATTTCCTGTTCCCCATGTTCTATGCACCGCCGTAGTCCTGGCGGCATCCAGCCTCACCCTGCCGGCTTATGCCCAGCCGCGGGCGTCCATTGCGTTCGATCTGCCGGCTGGCAGCCTGGATGCCACCCTGACCGAGATCGCGCGGTTGAGCCGGACCGTGGTGTCCTACGACCCGCGGCTCGTGCGCGGCTTGAATGCCCCCGCCGTGCGGGGCGTCTACACCACGGACGCGGCGCTGCGTGCAGCCTTGGCGGGCAGCGGGCTCGAATCGACGCGGGCTGGGGATGGCACGTTGACCCTGCGGCGTGCGCCGGACGCCCAGACCACCACGCTCGCGCCGGTCACGGTGTCCGGCATGCTGCCGCCAGTGGACACCAGCGGCACGTACGTCGTGCAGGCGACGAACAGCGCCACGCGTCTGAACCTGTCGCCGCGCGAAACGCCACAATCGGTGACGGTGGTGACGCGCCAGCGCATGGACGACCAGTCCATGCAGAACCTGGACGATGTGCTGCAGGCGACCACCGGCATTTCGGTGGTGCAGAGCGGTTCCGAACGCTCGGTGTACCAGGCGCGTGGCCAGCAGATCGACAACCTGCAAATCGACGGCGTGCCGGTCAACATCACCAACCCGTATTCGTTCGACGCCATCAATAAGCCCACCACCGAGATCTATGACCGGGTCGAGGTGGTGCGCGGCGCCACCGGCCTTTTGGAAGGGGCGGGCAATCCGGCAGCTTCCATCAACCTGGTGCGCAAGAGGCCTGGCTACGAGACGACGGGTGTCATGACGCTGTCGGCGGGTTCGTGGGACGACTACCGCACCATGCTTGACGTGTCCTCGCCCCTGAACGACGCCAAGACGCTGCGCGGACGCGCCGTGATGGCCTACACCAACTCGGGCGACTTTCAGCAACACGCGGGCAAGGAGAACTCGCTTTTCTACGGCATCCTGGAGGCCGACATCACGCCCGCCACCACGGTAACGGCGGGCCTGACCTACCAGAAGGATCGCAACCAAGGCTACGACTGGTCCGGGTTGCCGACGCAGGCCGACGGTTCGTTCTACCCGATGTCGCGCAAGACGGCGCTGGTTGGCGACTGGAACTACGTCAACAAGCGCTACACAAACCTGTTCGCCGACATCAAGCACGAATTCGACAACGGCTGGAAGTTCACCCTGGCCGGGAACTGGCTGTCCGCCAAGTCGGATTTCCTGGGTAATTACACACAGCGCACCACCGGCGACCTCTTCACACTAAATCCGCGCCTCTTCCATTTCAACGATACGCAGTGGGGGGTGGACGCTTACGCGTCCGGTCCGTTCCAATTGCTGGGTCGTCAGCATGAGCTGGTGGTGGGCGCCTCCACGCGCAAGGACGATTTCGATTATCACGGCGGGCGCGACGCCAGCTATTCGTACCTGTTCGACATGAACGAGCTGGGCGCCTTCAATCCGCCCGAGCCGACCGGGCTGGACGTGGACATGTGGCAATACAACATCACGCAGAAGCAGCAGGGCATCTACTCCGCCGGCCGCTTCAGCCTGACCGACAGCACGACCTTCCTCGTGGGCGCGCGCATGAGCTGGTTCGAATACGACAGCTTCGCGCAGACCACCGTGCGCACGGGAAGCCGCTATGAGCAGCGCGGCAAGGTCACACCGTATGCCGGCGTGGTGCAGGACCTGAATGAAAACCTGTCGGCTTACGCCAGCTATACCGAAATTTTCAAACCGCAGGCGAACATTGGCGTCGACGGCAGCGTGCTGCCGCCGATGACGGGGCAGAACTACGAGGTCGGCCTGAAGGGCGAATTCATGGACCGCCGGGTGAACGCCGCGCTGGCGTTGTTCCAGACGGACCAGAAGGGCCGGGCCGACCAGATCGACGACATCGACTTGTGCCCGCCGGGCGTCCTTTCCTGCTTCCGTGCTGCCGAGAAGGTGCGAAACCGCGGCGTCGACTTTGAGATCAACGGCGCCATCACGCCGGCGTGGAACGTCAGCCTGGGCTACACGTACACCCAATCGAAGTACGCGCAGGGTCCGCAGGCCGGCCAGACGTTTGCGAGCACCTTTCCGCGCCACCTGCTGAAGGTGTCCACCGACTACCGCCTGCCGGACCAATGGAACAAGCTGCGCGTGGGCGGCTCGGTCTATGCGCAGAGCGGCATTTTCAACGCCAGCGCGCCGGGTGAAAACGAGTACAGGATCTCGCAGGGCGCCTACACGCTGGTCGGCCTGCACGCGGTCTACGACGTCAGCAAGAACCTGGCGGTGCAGTTCAATGTGGACAATCTCTTCGACCGGCGCTACTACCAGTCGGTGGGCAACACCAACTACTTCAATTACTTTGGCCAGCCGCGCACGTTCCAACTGGCGCTGCGCGCTACGTTCTAGCGGTCTCGGGCCGGGGCTGTGGGTCCACTGCGATTCGTCATTCATGCGCGACAGCAAGGAACGTGGCGATGCAATTTTGGTATGAAACGTGACAAAATGTGAGGAACGCGCCACCCGGCTGTACCGGTGACTCCCGCATTGATCAGGTCCTGAAATGTCCGTAATCGGCGATCCGAACCCAAACCGCTCCCCTGGTGATGCCGCGGGCGGCGCGCATTGCGAACTCGACGGCACCCTGGACCGGCTGGCGCGCCTGACCCGACGCTTGTTCAGCGTGGACATGGCACTGCTGGCGTACACCGACGCCGATGGCGCATGGCGGGCGGTGGACGGCACGCCGCCGCCCGCGGATTCCCCGCCTTGGTCCATCGAATGCCCCGTGCGCGCCGCCGATGGGCGTCTGTTGGGCGGCTTGCGGCTGCTGCACGGGCAGGCGCGCGACTTCAGCGACGAAGACCGCCAGGCCTTGCAGGAGATGGCTGGCCTGGCGGCCGCGGCCATCGAACAGCGCCAGGCGCTGATGCGCGAACGCGCCGATGAAGACAACTGGCGTGAAGAAGCCCGCAAGCTGTCGCTGGCCATCGCGGGTAGCGGCACGGGGGTCTGGGACCGCAACGTGGTGACGGGCGAGATTACCTATTCGCCGGGCTGGAAGGCCTTGCTTGGCTATGGTGAATCGGAACTCTCGACGCGCATCGAGGACGCCTATACCCGCCTGCATCCGGACGACCTGGGCTATGTGCGCGCCGCCATGCAAGACCATTTCGATGGCAAGACCGATAGCTACGAAGTCGAGCACCGCATCCGTTGCAAGGACGGCAGCTACAAATGGATCTGCAGCCGCGGCAAAGTGATCAGCCGGCATCTATGGTGTCAGACTGCAATTTCGGCGCGAAATGGCATCTATGGTGTCAGACTGCAATTTCGGCGCGAAATCGCAGTCTGACACCATTGTTCAACGAATTCCGGTTGCGTCGTCAGGCGCGCAGCATTTGGATATCATGGCCAGGCTATTTTTCCTGCGCGAGCCTGTCGCCGAGGGCTTTGCGCGTGCCGCACGCGCCGCAGGGCAATCCCCCGACCCAACATAGGAACGAAAAACGATGTCGCCTTTGCCGGTTCTCGCCCGTCTTTGTCTTGTTGGATTGCTGGCACCCAGTCTTGCGTTTGCGCTACCGCCTCCCGACCCAGAGCTGATCGCCAAATCCAAGGCCGCGGCCGAGCGGACGCGCGAGAACCGTGACAGCGGCTTGGCCGAATTTGTGCAGGAAGGCATGGCCTTGCTGGTGATTCCGACCCTGAACCTGGATGACGGCCCCAAGCGAGACTTCGACGATCGGGCAACGCGCGAGAAATTCCTGCGTCAGCAAAGCATGTTGACGCGTTGGAATCACAAGACTGATCACGGCTTGGCGATCACCGTCGGCCATGGCGCGCACAAGCTAGATATCCTGGATACGGGACCCTTGTTCCAGACCGCGCACGGCAGGATGACCTATCAGGTCATTCCCGTCTGGCCAGGCGAATACCAGCTAGACCGGATCACTTACCACGTGCCCAACACGACGATTCCGCGTATGACATGGCATCCGGACACCACGGCGTTGCTGCAGAAGATCGGCATGTCGACGATGCGGTACCGCGATGATGACGTCTTCAAGAAGACGGGCCCGTGGCCTCAGCCCAAGAACCCAACCGACGACGGCCTGGGCGAGGGCTGCCAGGTGGTGTTGCGGCTGGGCGGAGGCTGCGATGAAGCCGCCCGCGAATTCCGCTGGCAGCGCAGTGCGGAACTCGCTGTCACCGAGGGTACGGCCGAGCTGGACTCGGCGGCGGGCTTGGATGTGGATCTGACGTTTGAGCCGATCGCCTCGATCAAGTTGGAAGCGGGCGAGGTGGTGCTGACTGATGGCTTCGTCCCGATGGAAGGTCAACCGGTGCTGATCAAGCAGATGTGCGAGCCGGGAGGCGATCAGGTCAGATGCGCCATGCAATCGATCACGGTCGAGCGACTGAGCACCAGTGTGCAGGATTTCCGCCAGGCACCAAGCGCCGCGAGCTTCAACATGCCCAAGCTGAACGGTGTGCTGGACAAGCTGGTTTACCGGGCGCCGACACTGCATATGAAACCGGTGGACAAGGCATCGCCGAATGTGATGCGGGCGGAACCGAAGTAGCTATTGGCAGCGGTGTCGAATTTCATCCCACTTGAGCTTTGGTTTACTGAATTTGGCCCGTAAAAAACGGACGTGTCAGCCTGACCGATTGCACGTCCGTGTCTGTCTACGACCGCGCATCCTCAAGTATCAGGTCGGATGCCCTTTCCGCGACCATCATGACCGCAGCCTGAATGTTGCCCGATATCATGGCAGGCATGACGGAAGCGTCCACCACGCGCAAGTTCTGAAGTCCCTGCACGCGCAGGCGAGGGTCCACGACGGCTCGACTATCGTTGCCCATCCGGCATGTACCGATGGGATGATAGATGGATTGACCATTCTGCTGGGCGAAATCCAGCCATGCCTCATCGCTCAAGGTGTTCAGCCCCGGGCTCAATTCATGGTCGATGTAATGCTGCATGGCAGATTTTCCAACGATTTCGCGGGCTAGGCGCATGCCGCGCACCAGACACTCCTGATCGCTTACGGCAGACAAAAAGTTCGGACGGATGGATGGCTGGCAGTCCGGCTCGGTTGATTTGATATGGATGGATCCCGTCGATTCCGGGCGTAGTTGGGATACCCCGATCGTCATGCCGGGTTTGCGGTCCAGAATGCGCTCTGCCGCGTTGGCATAGCTGGCGTGGACAAAGAAGTACTGGCAGTCTGCTTCGGAAAGCTGTGGCTCGGTTTTTACGAAAGCGTTAACCAGACCGGTGCCAAGCGTCAGTATTCCCTTACGGGTCGCGCCGTACTGTAGAACCGCTCTTGCCAAGCGCCAGCCACGTGCCATCTCGTTGAGGGTGACGGTGTTCTTGACCCGCCAGTTCATTCGCGTTGCGTAGTGGTCTATGTAGTTCTCACCCACGCCGGGCAGGGCATGGCGCACGGGAATCCCTATCGATGCCAGCAAGTCAGGTTGCCCGATGCCCGAGAGCTCAAGCACCTGCGGAGATTGCACGGCGCCAGCGGACAGGATGACTTCTGCCTTTGCGCTTGCGCATACCTGCTGTCTACCGATCCGATAAGTCACGCCAACACATCGTTTGCCGTCCAGGTTCAGCCGGAGTACCTGAGCGTTTGTGACCACGGTTAGATTCGGGCGCGCAAGCGCCGGGCGGAGGTAGGCATCATAGGCGCTCCATCTGCGGCCCTTATGCTGCGTAACTTGATAGAAGCCCACGCCAAATTGTTGAGCGCCGTTGTAGTCTTCGTTGTAGGGAAGCCCTGCCTGCTTTGCTGCGTCGATGAACGCGCTGGCAATTGGAAACCGCTCGCGCACGCGTTCCACGTGCACAGGCCCTTCGCGTCCTCGCTGCAAACTGGATTCCGCGTAGTGTTCGACTCTGTGGAAGTAGGGGGCCACCGTGTGATAGTCCCAACCCTGCGCACCCAGCCTATGCCAAGCGTCGTAGTCACAGGGACGGCCTCGCACGTAAATCATGCCATTGATCAACGTCGACCCGCCCAGGCCCTTGCCCCGTGGAATCGCGATGATGCGTTGCTTGGTGCCGGCCTCTGCCTCGGTGCTAAAGCGCCAGTTGTAGTTCCGGTTCACCAGCAGCTTGCTGAAGCCGGCGGGAATGTTGATCCAAGGGTTGCGGGGCTTGCCGCCGGCTTCCAAGAGCAAGACGCGGAATCGGCCCGTCGCGGACAGCCGGTTTGCCAGAATGCAACCGGCCGTGCCGCCGCCAACAATGATGTAGTCGAATTGATTCATGAATCGACGCGCTCAGGCGAAAAGTTATGCGTGTGGCAAACAGGCCGCTTGGGCGCCAGATTATTTGGCGAGCTGCACATTAGCGTCTTGCAGAAGCTTGGGCCAGCGCTCGCGCTCCTTCTCGATCAGCTCATGCAATGCCTTTCCATCGCTAAGCTGAGGTTCGGCGCCCATGAATGCAAGCGCATCCAGAAAATCTTTATTCGTTTTGAGCGCGGCGATTGCTTGCTCTAGCTTTGCCACGACTGCCGGGTTCATTTTTGCGGGGCCGAAAAGCGCAAACCATGCCGTGACATCAAAGTCGCTCATGCCCTGCTCTTGAACAGTCGGAATCTGGGGCAGGGACGGGGACCGGCTCACGCTGGTCACGGCCAGCGCCGTCAGTTTTCCTGACTGGATGAATGGCAGGGATGAGGTCAAATTGTCGAAGCCAAAATCCACTTCCCCACTGAGCAGGGCGGTGATTTCAGGCGCCGCGCCTTGATACGGAACGTGTGTTGAATCCGCCCCAACCCTTGCTTTGAACAACTCGCCAGTCAGGTGAGGGCCATTGCCTACCCCGGTCGAACCAAAAAAGGTGCCCTTGGTGGTTTTCAGATGGGATATCAAGTCTTGCAGTGATTTGATGGGCGATTTTCCGGCGACGAAAATCACATTTGGAACATCGGCGAGTACGCTTATCGGGGTGATGTCCTTACGCGAATCGTAGGGAATATTCTTGTAGGAAACATAGTTCAGAGCCAGGTTCCCCGCGGTGCCGACGCCAAGCGTGTAACCATCGGGATCAGCCTTCGCGACGATGGCTGCCCCCACATTACCCCCGGCGCCCGGCTTGTTTTCTACGACGATGGACTGGCCCAAACTGGCACCGAGTTCCTTTGCCAGCCTTCTGGCAAGCAAGTCGGTCGTGCCTCCAGGCGGATACGCAACAATCAATCGAATAGGCCGTTCCGGGTATGCGGCCGCCGCGGTTGGCGGAGCCGCGGTGGCGGCCGTCAGAAGCAGCGCACACAGTCCGCGCACTAATGCTGTTGTAAACATTGTCTCTCTCCACGGAATAATTATGGTTTTGCCGGGGATTTTTTCTCCCCGGAGATCACTACTGTTGCTTGAATACGGTCCAGGCCTGAGCCTCGCGATGGTCTCCGCCGTCGTCGGCCAGTTCTACGATCACGCGTTCAATTCCAGCCTGGAACCGGAAGGGCGGCTTGTAGTTCTCGCTTAATGGGACGCCGGCAAGGCCGCAGGTCAGGCCCGATGTTGTGCTGTATGTCCACCACATCTTGGGTAGGTCAATCGCGGCGGCGCGCGCTCCATTGACGATCATTTCCATCGTTCCCGCATTGGTTCCCGTTCGGGTAAAGCGGATTTCTACAGAGGCGTCGCCGGTGGGAAGGTCCGCCTGCATCTGATGAGAGACGGATTCTGTGTACGCATATTCGTAAACCAGTTTTCCCGCCAACGCATACAGCGCGAACCCTGCAAAGCGGCTTCCCCATGAAACAATTACGCCTTCGGTATCTTGCCGCAGGTCTTTCAAGATCGAGGTAATCGAATAGCTGCGATCACTGATTTCTGGCACCAGGAACCGGTCCACCCGCGCCATGTCAGGTAGGAACTCATACCGTGAACGCTTGGAGGCAAACAGGAATTCCCGGGCCCGTTCGGACTCTCGGTCGTCGAGCGGCAGAACGCCAAACTCATCGGCTTGCTGCCACCAGCGGTCTTGCATCTCTTTTAATTTCTCAGGATGGCTTTGCGACAAGTCCTTGGTTTCGGTGAAGTCTTCATCTAGCTTGTAGAGTTCCCAACGATCTTGAGTGTCGTAATCCTCGCCTTTCTTATGGCGTACGACTGCCTTCCAGCCTTCATGCCAGATGGCGCGGTCGCCCAGCAGCTCGAAATACTGCGTCGTTTTGTTGGTGGGTGCCTGATGCGCGTCAAAGCTATATCGCATGCTTTGACCGTGGATAGGCAGTTGCTCGGTACCTTGATAAACCTTCGGCGCTTGCACACCGATGCAGTCGAGCACGGTGGGAACGATGTCGACCACATGATGAAACTGCGTGCGGACCTCACCACGTGCGCTAATGCCTGCAGGCCAATGGACGATCAGCGGGGCGCGAATCCCACCGCCATGGGTGTCTTTTTTGTACCATTTGAGCGGCGTGTTCGAAACCTGAGCCCATCCCATCGGATAGTGGCTGAACGAGTACTCGCTACCGATCGTGTCCAGCTTGCCCAAGGCGTCAGCCACGGTTTCCTGTTCGTGCGTCATATGCTTGCGCATATTGATGGCGCCGGTCGGTCCGCCTTCGGGGCTTGCGCCATTGTCCGACACGAGAACGATGAGCGTATTGTCCAATTGCCCGGTGGATTCTAGAAAGTCGACCAATCGGCCGATCTCATTGTCGGTGTGTTCAAGGAATGCGGAATAGGTTTCTTGAAGGCGGCAGCCGAGCTTGCGCATGTCTGCCGGTATGTCCTCCCAGGCATCAACACCGGGGTTGCGGCCAGCCATCGTGGCCGAGCCCGGGACGATACCCATGGCCTTCTGCCGCTTGAAGCGTTCGTCGCGAATGGCATCCCACCCCTTCTCATAGGTACCCCGATAGCCTTGGATGTACGAGTCAGGTACCTGGTGCGGCCAATGGCAGGCGCCAAAAGCGAGATACGTAAAAAAAGGCTTGGCGTCGGACGACGTGACGTGGTCGCGAATGTGGCCAATGGCACGGTCCACCAAGTCTGTCGAAAGGTGGTAATCGGGCTCAGGTTCTTTATGAAAAGGGTGATTGTCTTCGTATAGCTCCGGGTTCCATTGGTCTATCAACGCGCCATGGAAACCGTACCAACGTGAAAAACCGCGGCCCAGGGGCCAGTCGCCATGCGGGCCGGAAGCACCGTAGTCGGCCATGTTGGTCAAGTGCCACTTTCCCGAGGCATAGCAGCCGTAGGCATGGTCGCCGAGAATCTCGGGTAAGGTGGCCGCCTTCCGGGTGATTCTTCCCTGATAGGCGGGAAAGCCGTTTGCCCATTCGGAAATAATGCCCACACCCACGGAGTGCGCATTTCGGCCTGTCATCAAGCAGGCGCGAGTGGGAGAACACATTGCCGTGACATGAAAGTTGCTGTACCTCAGTCCGCCAGCTGCCAATGCGTCCATGCGCGGAGTTCTGATCTCTGATCCATAGCAACCGAGGTCGGAAAAGCCGACGTCATCAAGCACGATGAAGACGACATTGGGTGAGCCGGCCGGCGCGCTGGCTTTCTTGGGCCAATCCGGGCGGGAATCCTTGTAGGTTCTACCTATGACGCCGTTGAAGCTGTCTTCTGATGATCCTGGCATGACTTTGTCTCCGATGAGTTCTTGGCCTTGGAGACGACTATAGATTGGTGTACCTACAAAATATTGGTACAGTTGTCCGCAACAGTTGACGACACTTGACCTTGTCAGGGCAGCGGTAATCTTCATGGAAATCTTCAAACCATTGACGCGTCAGATCGCTGACCAGATTCGGCTTCAGATCGCGAGCGGCCATTTCCCGCCGGAGTCAAAACTGCCTTCGCTGCGCACTCATGCCGAAATGCAAGGGGTCGCCAAGAACACGATGGTTCAGGCGTATGAGCTATTGGTCGCGGAAGGTGTTCTGGAGCCACGGCGCGGCGCGGGCTTTTACGTGACGGGCGCGCGGGGGGCTCCGATTTCGGCCGACGGCTGGGCACCCGCGCTGGATCAGGCGCTGGCTTCGGTAGGCATTGACCGATCGCAGTTCCACGCATTGGGCGGTAGCCCCTCGATCGGCGACGGTCTACCCCCCTCGAAGTGGTTGGAGACTTGCAGGCTGGATCGGTACATGCAAAAGATCGGTCGCAGTGGCCTGGGTACGAACTTCCGCTACGGTGATCCGTTCGGCTATCTTCCTCTACGACAGAGCATCGCACGCAAACTCGACGCCTACGGGATCTCCGCGCGCACCGATCAGATCGTTCTGACACAAGGCTCGTATCAGGCGGTCGACATCATGATTCGGCGATTTGTGCGGCCAGGGGACACCGTATTGGTAGACGTCCCAGGGTTCTACCCCACGTATAACAAACTGCGATTGCAGGGCGCGAATATTGTTGGCATACCCCGTACTCCAGAGGGCCCCGATCTACCGTCGTTCCGACAGGCCATCAGCCGGTTCAAGCCCAAGCTGTTCTTTACTCAGTCCACCGCACACAATCCGACGGGCAGTGATATCACCGAGGAAGTTGCCTCGGCGTTGATGCGCTTGGCGTCGAAGGCCGGAGTGTTGGTAGTAGATGACGATGCACTTGCTGACTTCAAGCCGCCGCAGAGCCTCCGGCTTTCTCGCCTTGACCGGGAGCTCGACCATTCGGTTTATGTAGGCAGCTTTTCCAAGAGTCTATCGAGCATGGTCAGAGTGGGCTTTCTGGTGTGTTCGCCAGCACTGGCTCGTGCGCTGGTGGAGGTCAAGACCACGCTGTCGCTCAATAGCTCGCCTTATGCCGAGCGCACAGTGGACGCTGTCATTACGGAAGGACGGTTCGAACGCCATGTTGTCGATCTCCAGAACCGGGCCAGGCGCGCGACACAGGTCGCGCTGGCCGAGCTCGAGAGCCATGGGGCAAGCGTCTTCTGCTCTCCGGAATGCACCTTGTTCTTGTGGGCGAGGCTGCCGGGTGTAAACGATTCGACGGCCTTCGCCAAAAAGTTGTTGGAGCGTGGGATAACGCTTGCGCCAGGCTCGATATTCCTGCCGAATAGCAGCGGTCGATCGCCTTGGTTCCGCTTCAACGTTGGCTTCATGGAAGCTACCGATCATATGGAGCTTGTTTGGCAAGAAGTGAATCGGTGGCGCTGATTTGAGCATGAGATCAATGTGGGGCGCGCGCAGTTTGAAATCACCTGGATCAGGCCGGTGCGTCGATCGATTGCATCAAAATTTGACGATTGAGAAATATCCGCCTGGGTCGGTGTAATCTAAATTTCGTCAAAAATTCCGTCGCCTCAAGCTGCATGCTTGCCGTCGGCATGAAAGTCCGCTGTCAGACCATCAGGAAAGCCAGGAGGAATTGATTGCGAGGAAATTGCATACCAATAGCATTGACGGCGATAGGTGCCACGGCATATGCCGGTTGTGCAGTGGCTGCGGATAGCGCGGCATTGGCCAAGCAACTGAGCAACCCGGTCGCGGCCTTGATCAGCGTACCTTTCCAGTACAACTATGATCATCGCATCGGCCCCGAACGCGGTTATCGCAACACGTTGAACATTCAGCCTGTGGTGCCGATCACGCTAAACAACGACTGGAACCTGATTTCCCGGACCGTCCTGCCGGTCGTCTGGCAAAGCGACGTGGCGGGCGACTCGGGTCGTCAAAGTGGTCTGGGCGACACGGTACAGAGCTTTTTTCTTTCCCCCTCCAAGCCCACCGCGGGCGGCACGATCTGGGGGGTGGGCCCGGCCTTTCTCGTACCAACCGGTAATGATGCGCTCCTCAGTAACCGAAAGTGGGGGGCTGGCCCTACGGGTGTGGTGCTTAATCAGAGCGGCCCGTGGACCTATGGCGGCCTGGCGAACCATATCTGGTCGGTAGCGGGGCCGTCTTCTCGCGCCAGCGTGTCGTCCACTTTTCTGCAGCCGTTCCTTGCATACACCACGCAGGATGCCATCACCTACGGCGTCAATAGCGAGTCCACCTATGACTGGAAAGGCTCTGCCTGGTCGGTGCCAATCAACTTGCAGGTCTCCAAGGTGACAAAAATCGGCGACCAACCCATCAGTTTCCAGGTGGGGCTGCGCTACTGGGCTGAGTCTCCGGACAGCGGTCCTAAAGGTTGGGGAGGCCGCTTTACCGTGACACTTCTCTTTCCTAAATGAACCGGCTCTACCGGGTCGTGAAGCCTGTGGCGACATCCACAGCATGCATTCCCCGCTGTCGCTCGGGTGGCGGCTACGCGTTGAAGATTCAAAGGCAATGTTCTGAATTCATTTTGGAGAAGTGACAGATGGCAAAGCTACGGGTTCTGATTGTCGCAATCGCCGCGTTGACGGGCAGCGCCGTACAGGCCGCTCCGTCTATGTTGCAGAGTCCACCACCCAAGTCGGTTGCCGAGGTTCCAAAAATACCCTCTGGAACAGTCATAACCAAAGAGACGGCCGATGTCATCGCGCGCGACACCTACCTATGGGGCTGGGCGATCGTCAATGCGTTTCACCGGCGCGCGTCGTTCGCAAACGCGCCCGAACCGGGGCTGCAAGGCGGGATACTCCCTGTCGCGCCCACCGGTTATGTTTCGATGTTGAGTCATTACATCGCGCCCGAACAGCGCTGGGTGGCGCATCCGAACCAGGACGTTGTCTATGGTTTCGGATATGCCGCCGTTGACAAGGAACCCGTTGTCTTGCAGGTGCCTGACTTCGGCAATCGCTTTTGGGTGTATGCCTTGTACGACGCCCGCAGCGATGAATTCTCCCAGATCGGAAAGCAGTACGGCACCAAGCCAGGTAGCTATCTGGTGGTCGGTCCTAAATGGAAGGGCTCCGTACCCAAAGGCATTACCGGCGTCGTTCATGCGCCCACGGATCTTGTTGCGATGGGCCCACGGATCTTTCTGGATGACAGCGATGCCGATCGCGCGGCCATCCAGAAGGTGCTGAATCAGGTCGTCATCTATCCATTGAGCAAATACGACGGCAAAAAGAAAACGACGGATTGGAGCAAGGCCCCGCACTTCCCGGCGCCGAGTTCCGCCGATCCGAATTCGAAATCAGAGACCTCGTGGGTCAACCCCGAGACATTCTTCGACGAACTGCCAGCCATTCTTGACCAGGTACCCCCACTGCCTGGCGAGGAAAGCCGCTATGCCATCATGCGCGCCTTGCTCGATGCCGCGAACAAGGATGCCGAGATCATGAAGGCGATCAAACTCGCCGCGGCTGAAACGGAAAAGAATGTCATCGGTCCGTTGTTTAACTTTCGCACTAACGGAATCACGCTCGACGGCGGGTGGAATACGCCCAGAAATGGTGCTGCGTTCGGCTATGACTACATCACGCGCACGGCAACCGCCAAGTCGAATATGTACGTGAACAAGCCCACCGAGACGCGCTACTTTTTCATCGAAGTCGACGGGGATGGACAGCGCTTAAGCGGCGACCATCGCTATACGCTGACCTTTCCGAAGGGCAAGACACCGCCGGTGAATGGCTTCTGGTCTTTGACCATGTACGGCCCGCAGCATTTCTTCGCGCCGAACGATCTGAAGCGCTATTCGGTGGGCACCAAGAACGTCAAGAACATGGCTTACAACGGCGACGGCTCCTTGACGGTCTATGTGCAGAACGACTCTCCAGGCAAGGACAAAGAGGCCAACTGGCTTCCCGCCCCGAAAGGCGAGTTCGAGATGACTATACGCACCTACTGGCCAAAGCCGGAAGTGAACGCCGGAGGCTGGACGCCGCCCGCGGTCATGCGGGCGAAGTAAGGCACTTATTTCGTGTTGAGCGCGCTCTCGATTTAGGGCGGCTTCCGTTGCCGGGGAGCGCCTGCTCGCCGCAAAAAAAAACGCGTGGCGGCTCGCACCCTTCAGGCTGTCTCCCTTGCGTGCCCAATTTTCCATTGCATCCTGGAAGCAGGGATGCTCGTTTATCGAGCAGGCTGAGACGCTTCACTGCCATGCGTCGCATCGCCCGTTGCCAGGTCGAAACCCTCGTCTGAGCAAGCGGTGATCCCGCCTGGCATCACGTCACCGGCCGCCCCAACTGGGCCGCTCTGGCTGATTCGTCATTCATGCGCGACAGCAAGGAACGTGGCGATGCCATTTTGGTATGAAATGTGACAGAATGTGAGGAACGCGCCACCCGGCTGTACCGGTGAATCCCGCATTGATCAGGTCCTGAAATGTCCGTAATCGGCGATCCGAACCCAAACCGCTCCCCTGGCGATGCCGAGGGTGGCGCGCATTGCGAACTCGACGGCACCCTGGACCGGCTGGCGCGCCTGACCCGACGCTTGTTTAGTGTGGACATGGCAGTGCTGGCGTGCACGGACGCCGATGGCGCATGGCGGGCGGTGGATGGCACGCCGCCGCCCGCGGATCCCCCGCCGTGGTCTTTCGAATGCTCCGTGCGCGCCGCCGATGGGCGTCTGTTGGGCGGCTTGCAACTGCTGCACGGGCAGGCGCGCGATTTCAGCGACGAAGACTGCCAGGTTTTACAGGAGCTGGCTGACCTGGCGGCCGCGGCCATCGAACAGCGCCAGGCGCTGATGCGCGAACGCGCCGATGAAGACAACTGGCGTGAAGAAGCCCGCAAGCTGTCGCTGGCCATCGCGGGTAGCGGCACGGGGGTCTGGGACCGCAACGTGGTGACGGGCGAGATCACTTATTCGCCGGGCTGGAAGGCCTTGCTTGGCTATGGTGAATCGGAACTCTCGACGCGCATCGAGGACGCCTATACCCGCCTGCATCCGGACGACCTGGGCTATGTGCGCGCCGCCATGCAAGACCATTTCGATGGCAAGACCGATAGCTACGAAGTCGAGCACCGCATCCGTTGCAAGGACGGCAGCTACAAATGGATCTGCAGCCGCGGCAAAGTGATCAGCCGGGACGCAACGGGCAGGGCTTTGCGGATGATGGGCACGACCACCGACATCAGCGCAATGCGCGCCATGTCTGAGCGGCTCAAGCGCACGGCGGACCTTGTCGTCAACCTCACCGATGCCGTGCCCGGCCTGGTCTTTCAGTGTCGGGCGGTGCCCGAGGGCGGCTCGTGGTTCTCGTATGTCAGCGCAGGCATCCGGGACATGTTCGAGCTCAGCGCCGACGACGTGCTCGCAAGTACCACCGCTATCGAACAGCGCATCCACCCCGAGGACCTGCCCGCCTACCGTTCATCGCTGCAAGCGGCGGCCGCCGCGCTCAAGCCGTGGCACCTGGAGTTCCGAGTCTGCCTGCCGTTGCAGGGCGTACGGTGGCGGCAGGGAGATGCCAGCCCGCGCCGCGACGTCGACAATGGCGTGGTGTGGCACGGGTTCGTCACCGACATCACCGACCGCAAGCGCGCTGAATTCGAATTGCGCGAGCTTGCTGCGACGGACGCGCTGACGACCTTGCCCAACCGCCGCCATTTCATGTCGCGCATCGCCGCGGAGCTTACGCGGATCAAAGGCCACGGCGGTCTGGGGTCGGCGGTGCTGATGTGCGATCTGGACCACTTCAAGCACATCAACGACACCTGGGGCCATGCCATCGGCGATGGCGTGTTGCAGCATTTTGCGATTCTGCTGCGAGCCCAGTTGCGCGATACCGACCTGGTGGGGCGCATCGGCGGCGAAGAGTTCGCCGTTGTTTTGCCCGATACCGATATCGAAAGCGCGCACCTGTTCGCGCGCAACGTGCAGCGCCAGATCGCGGATACGCCGTATTCATCGGGCGGGCGGGACATACCGCTGACGGTCAGCATTGGCATTTCCTCGCTGCATACGAAGGACGACGACGCGGAGCTGGCGCTCAGCCGCAGCGACCGCGCGCTCTATTACGCCAAGCAACGAGGGCGCAACCGGATCGAATCCGTGTTTTTCCGATAGACCGACCCGCTTCTTGGGCGGCCCCGCCAGCGTGGGTTGGTCTGTGGATGGCAGCGGCCAGAAGTGCCAACGTCGGCAGTGACCGGGGCAAGGTCAGCGCCGAAATTACCTCATGGCCGTTCGGAAGCCGCCTGGAATGGCCGATCGAATGCGCAACACTCTCTGGCCATCCGGACGACGTCGGTCACTAAAGTACTGGTTCGATCTGCACGCTGAACGGCAACATAGGACACGTCGGGTACGTTCGGTGTCACATGCAATACCTGAAGCAGACCCGCGCGAATCATGGGCCTCAGGCAGCGCTTTGGTAGATGACTTACGCCCAGACCTGACACCGTCATGCCGATGATGGCCACCAGGTTATTGCTGGTGATGCGTTCAACAGGCGCCAACCCAGCCGCTTTGAACCACTCGTCGTAAAGAATGCCTGTGGCGGATAAATTCGCCTGAGTAAGCAGGCGCTGCTCAGCAATGTCGTGAACTCGCAGCTTTGCATTTCCGTCCAGAAGCCCCGGCTTGCACATCCAGGCGTTTTGCACCGTACCGATGCGGGTCTTCAGCAGGCGTGTGTCCTCGAAAAGGTCGGGCACGACGATAAGGTCCAGCCGTTCGCTCAGCAGCTTCTCACGTAGCCGGAAACTGTCGTCGACATCGGGCTCGAAATGCGCTTTGGGGTAGCGACTCTGCACCGCATTAACCAACCTCGGTAGCCAAGTCATGGCGGGCAATTCGGTCATGCCGATCCGCAGTCGGCGCTCAACGACTTCCGGGCGTTCGAACTGTTCAAGTGCCTCGTCTCGCTGGCGCAGGAACCGCTTGGCGATCAGGAACATCTCTTCCCCTTTCTCGGTCAGGCGGGCGCTTCTTTGCGAGCGGTCAAATAACTGCGTCGCGACAACGTCCTCGAGCTCCTGCACCCGCTTGGACACCGCAGATTGCGTCGTGGCCAACTTGTCCGCAGCGTGCGCGAAGCCACCCAGCTGAACGACCCAGAAGAACGCTTCGAGTTGCTTGAAGGTCATGGTAAGTCCTGATTAGGTAAACCCGTGTATTCCAATATGCGATGTTTTTCAATCGATAAATATCGCTTTTTCTTATGTTTCGGCGATCTTACCATCCGTTTTAGTAGCAGCTCTTATGCGACTTTTCACGGCTTCAGGGAGATCTCAAGTGACCGAACGCAAACCTATCGAAGATGCCAGCGCTTGGACTGCAGTCCAAGTCAATAGCGACCATAGTTGGATCTACCGCTTCACTGCAGACCAGATTGCCGAACTCAATGCGGCGCTGGAGAAAGTGAAGCACATGCCGATCACCGACATCACCAAGGACGACTTTCCACTCGACAAAACGTTGGTGATGCTCAACAAGGTAGCTGCGCAAGTTGAAGATGGCATCGGCATGGCCGTGCTGCGTGGCCTACCTGTTCTCAACTATTCCAAAGACGACGCGTCGCGGATTTATTGGGGCATTGGGCGGCATTTAGGGCAGCCAGTTACGCAGAATTCGCGTGCTCATTTGCTTGGCCACGTGAAGGACGAGGGCGTGAAGTATGGGCACAAGACACGGGGCTACAACACCAGCGCTAAGCTCAACTTCCATTCAGACAACTGCGATGTAGTCGGTCTGTTGTGTCTGCGTGTGGCGCGTTCGGGCGGCTTAAGCCGCATTACGAGCACCACCGCGATTCATAACGAAATACTCAAACGCAGACCAGAACTGCTCGAGCCGCTGTACGCTGGATTTTTCTATGACCTGAAGGGTGAGCATCTTCCCGGTCGTACGCCGCTATCCGATCATCGCATCCCAGTGTTTAGTTTGTGCAATGGCAAGCTTAGTTGCCGCTACCTGCGAAATGCGATTGAGCCGGCATTCGAGAAAAGTGGTGTCCCCGCGACACCCGAGCAGATTGAAGCGATGAATCTGTTTGACGAACTCGCAGGCAGCAATGAATTGTGCTTCGAGATGGAGATGGAGCCGGGCGACATGCAGTTATTGAACAACCATGTCACGGTGCATTCGCGCACAGCCTTTGAAGACTACGAAGACGAGGACAAGAAGCGCCACCTGTTGCGCTTGTGGCTGCGTACGGATAAGCGTCCGCTTGCCCCTGAGTTTGCCGAGCGCTTCGGCCCTGGCACGGCGCGCATGGGGGTCCCTGCGCCCGAGGCTTTTGGCCTTCCGCCCCGTCCGCCACTTGAGCACGGCCTGCCAGAAATGGCGCACTGATTGATCAACACCTCTCTGTCGAACACGCCATGAAAATCATCTTGAAGATCGCTGCGCTCACCTGCTTTTTGTTGGCGGGCCCCGCACACGCCGCCTTTCCCGAGCGTCCCATAACAATGGTGGTGCCGTACGCCCCTGGCGGGGCTGCCGATGTGGTGGCCCGTCAGTTGGCGGTGCGTATGGGAACTAATTTAGGTACCACTGTGATTGTCGAAAATCGGCCTGGCGCAAGTGGCGTCATCGGCAAATCAGCTGTGGCCAGGGCGCATGCCGACGGCTACACCCTGCTGTACGACGCAACGCCTTCTTCGATCAATCCAGCGCTGATCAAGAATCTTCCTTTCTCAGACAAGGATTTTCAGCCGCTATCGCTGGTGACGTTGATGCCCAACGTCATTGTCGTCAACAGCAACTCTCCGATTAAAGATCAGGCTGATCTGATCAAACGCGCCCGCGCTCAACCGGGCAAGTTGACATTTGCGTCTGGCGGTAGCGGTACCGTGCAGCGCATGGCCGCCGAACTATATCGCCAAGGCTTGGGGCTGGACATGCTGCATGTGCCTTATAAGAGCGGAAGTCCAGCTATCGCGGACACGATGGGTGGGCAGGTCGACTTTATGTTCAGCAATGTGGCGGCCTGTTATCCGCTGATCGCCTCAGGCAAGTTGCGCGCGCTGGCCATATCGGCGCCGGAACGCTCGCCGTTGTTGCCCGATGCGCCATCGATTTCACAGACGTCGTTGCCGGGCTTTGAAGCGTACGAATGGGCTGGGCTGCTCCTGCCGGCGGGCACACCGGAGCCGGTCGTCAGTCGACTGCATAAGGCGGTGGTTGAATCGCTTCAAGAAGAAGAAATGAAGAAGCGATTTGCCGAGATGGGTGCGCAGCCCGTGGGCAACACGCCAGCCGAGTTTTCGGCCTTTCTGCAGAAGGAAGCTTCCAAGTGGGCAGAGACTGTCCGGAAGGGCAATATCAAACTCGAATGACCCGCGATGCGCTGCGGCGCGCACTGACTGAGGCTTAGTCGATGGCCTCATTCACCTAATTTCCGTACAAATACCATGAATAGAAAATTCAAGGCTGCAGTTGTGCAGTCGGCGGCCGTCGCCTTTGACAACGAGCGAACTCTGCTTCGCATGAAAGAGGCGGCCACCCAAGCACGTGACCAAGGCGCCTCGCTAGTCGTTTTTCCCGAAGCGATGCTGGGTACTTACCCCAAGGGCAGCACTTTTGGGGCCTATGTCGGCGGCAGAAGTATGCAGGGGCGCGACGAGTTTCTGCGCTATCACCGCAACGCTATCGACGTCCCTGGCCCCCACATCGACGAACTCGCCGTCCTGGCGAAAGACTTGGGCATCTATCTCGTCACTGGCGTGATTGAGCGTTCCGGCGGCACGCTTTATTGCACGGTCGTTTTCTTCGACGACAAGGGAAGCTTCCTGGGTAAACATCGAAAGCTTATGCCCACTGGAAGCGAACGCACCGTCTGGGGCTTTGGTGATGGCTCGACGCTTCCTGTCTATGCAACAGATATCGGCAAGCTCGGCGCCGTGATCTGTTGGGAAAACTACATGCCCCTACTGCGCACGACCATGTATTCCAAGGGCGTCGAGCTGTACTGCGCGCCAACGCTTGCCAGCTCCACCACATGGCCATCCTCGATGCAGCACATCGCCATAGAAGGGCGCTGCTTTGTGTTCAGCGCCAACCAATACGCCACGGCAGCAGACTACCCCCAAGACTACGTCAGCGCTGCAGACCCCGGTCCCTCAGAACCGCTCACGGCTGGTGGCAGTTGCATCGTCGATCCGTTCGGGAATTTCTTGGCCGGTCCCAATTTTGAGGGCGCGGCAGTGATGGTGGCTGAGATCGATCTCGACAACATTATTCGTGGCAAATATGACCTTGATGTCGTTGGTCATTACGCGCGCCCTGATGTGTTCCAGCTCTTCGTAGACGAACGTGCAAAGAATGCCGTTCAGTCGATGGTTAACGAACGACCGCAAGCCGAACAGCAAGGCGGAAAACAGGTCGAATGAATCTCAGCCGAGACTGTTCACGGACAACCGGCTAAGCCCAGCATGCACAAGGCTCCAGCTATAGGAGCCACCCGTGACGATCGTCCAATTCATAACACAGGAGTCAACATGTTCAAGACATTCAAACGCTTTACCACCCATACACTTGGCCGCTGCCTGTTGATTGCGCTCTGTGCGGTTGCGACCACGGCAAATGCCAACCGCCTGGAGGAAATCAAGAGCCGAGGTCGCCTGATCTGCGCAACGCTGTCCGGTACCGAGCCCCTGGCCTTCCAGGATCCCCGCACCCGTCAATACATGGGCTTCGACATTGACCTTTGTAATGCGTTGGCTAAACGATTTGGCGTCACCCTCGAACATAAGCCCGTTGCCGTCGAGGCCCGCATCCCCGAGCTGACGTTGGGGCGCGTTGACGTTGTAGCTGCTGCCATGGGCTACACGAAAGAACGAGCCGAGCAAATCGCTTTCTCTGACATTCACTACCAGTTGCCGATCAAGATCATTGTGTCGAAAGCATCGGGCATCAAAACGTTTGCGGACCTGGGCGGCAAGAAGATCAGCGCCAACAAGGGCAGCACACCCGAGACATTCACACGCGCCCGTATTCCAACTGCGGAAGTCGTGACTTATCAGGACAGCCCCACCGCCTTCCTGGCGCTGGTCCAGGGCAGGGTTCAAGGTCAGGCCATCGGACAAGCGGCAGGCGTGCGCTTTATTCAAGAAGGTGGCGGCCGCTTTAGGTTTCTGGACGAGGCATTGTTTTTTGAGCCGACTGGACTGGGGATGAAGAAAGACGAACCTGAGCTGCGTGACGCCGTGAACAAGGCACTGTCCGAGATGGAAAGCAGCGGCGAGCTCGATGCGATGTGGGACAAGTGGTATGGCCCTGACACGAAGTTCCAGATTCCCCGCGAGAAGAAGCTGACTCCCCTGTCTGCTTTCTGATCGATCCGCGCAACGCTTCACTGTCGACATTCACTGCGGACATTATGGAATTGCTTAATTTCGGAGTCGTGCTCCAGGCCAAATACGTGACTTGGCTAGTGGCCGGCGCAGCGATGGCGCTTGGGCTCTTCGCTGCGTCCTGGGTTGCGGGATTTGTCATCGCGCTCATGTTGCTTGCCCTGCGAGAGTCCGGCGTCAGGTTGTTTGAGGCGCTGACGCAAGCCTTTGTTGCCTACCACCGCAATGTGCCGCAACTGGTGCAGGTATTTCTTTGGTACTTCGGCGTGCCGCAACTATTGCCAGATTCCTGGCAGGCATGGATCAATGCTCATAACAGCGAGTTCGTTCTTGTCTGGATCGCCCTGTCCCTAAACAGCGCCGCATACATGTCGGAGGATCTGCGCAGTGGCCTGCGGTCATTGCCGAATACTCAATTGGAAGCCGCGCGCGCGATCGGAATGACCTATCTGCAGTCGATGCGCATCGTAGTGATACCGCAGGCACTGCGGGCAGCCTTCCCCCCTCTTGTGAATCAATCGCTCAGTCTATTCAAGTCAACCAGCCTGGCGATGACTGTTGGCCTGGCAGAAGTTACTTATGCATCGCGACAGATTGAAAACGAGACCTACCGCACCTTTGAGGCCTTCGCACTTGCTTCCGCCTTCTATTGGATATGTTCCTTTGTGCTGACCGCCACTGGTCACTACTGGAGTGAACGGCTGAAAATCGCGGGGAAACGCGCATGATCGATATCCTGGACAAATACGGCCTTCTGCTATTGATCGGCCAATATCCATACGGTCCTGTGGGGGGCCTCGCGCTCACCCTGTTCATCGCTGTCGCTGGGCTCGTGATCTCGTTTCCGTTGGCGGTACTGATTGGCATGGCGCGCACGAGCCCATTTCGTGCACCGCGTCTTTTTGCTGGTGTGATTGTCAACGCCGTGCGTGGGCTGCCCGTCCTGTTGCTGATCTTCTGGGCCTATTTCATCGTGCCCCTGGTGATTGGGCGCTCGATCTCAGGGACGACAACCGTTATCTGCGCGTTAGTTCTGTATGAACTTGCCTTTATGGGCGAAGTTGTTCGTGCCGGGATCGAAGCCATCCCGAAGGGGCAGGTCGAGGCTGCGCGCGCGGTAGGCATGACCTATATGCAGACAATGCGAAAGATTGTGCTGCCTCAGGCCCTTGTGAACATGACGCCCAGCATCCTGAACCAGTTCATCAACCTCATCAAGAATACGTCGCTGGGCTACATCATCAGCGTTAATGAACTGACCTACGCCGCTTATCAGGTCAATGCGCAACTGCTCACTAAGCCGTTTGAGGTCTACCTAATCCTCGCAGCCACTTACTTTCTCATCTGCTGGTCGCTCAGCTTGGCCGTCGGAAAGCTGGAGAAAACCATCAATATGCGCCGCAACGTGGTGCTAAGGAATGCCTAACATGATCACCTTCCGTGATGTCCAGAAATACTACGGCGATTACAAGGCGCTGGATGGTATTTCCGAAACCATTGCCAAGGGCGAGGTCGTTGTCATTTGCGGCCCATCCGGTTCGGGCAAGTCCACCCTGATCCGCACGATCAACCGACTTGAGCCGATCTCTGGGGGCACGATCACGGTGGACGGCCAGGACGTCCACGCGCCAAAGGTCAACGTCAACGATCTACGCAGCCGCATCGGCTTCGTTTTCCAGAGCTTCAACCTCTTTCCTCACCTGAGCGTGATGGAGAACGTATCTATCGGTCCGAAAACAGTTTCGCGTGTGGGCGTGCAGCAAGCGCGTGATCGGTCTCTGGCGCTGCTGGAAAAAGTCGGCCTGGCCACCAAGGCAGACGCCTTTCCCCCGCAGCTATCCGGCGGGCAGCAACAGCGTGTGGCGATCGCGCGAGCCCTCGCCATGGAGCCACCGGTCATGCTCTTCGATGAACCCACCAGCGCGCTGGACCCGGAGATGGTGGGCGAAGTTCTCAATGTGATGAAGCAGCTCGCAACCGATGGCATGACGATGGTCTGTGTCACCCACGAAATGGGCTTTGCCCGTGAAGTGGCCGATCGCATCGTGTTCATGGACGCGGGCGCCATTCTGGAGCGGGCGACGCCGGAAGAGTTTTTCAATAATCCTAAACACCCACGCGCCCAAAAGTTCGTGTCGGACATTCGGCATGCTTAAACGGCGCTAGAGATCCATGACCTATCTTTCTTCTTCACTATCCCGTATCAAACCATCAAGCACGATCGCCGCTAGTCAGCGTGCGCGCGACTTGGCCGCACAAGGCCGCGACGTCATCGCGTTGAGCACAGGCGAGCCCGACTTCGATACCCCCGACAATATCTGCATCGCCGCCGTTCGTGCCATCACCCAGGGAAGAACTCGGTATACGCCCGTCAGCGGCATTCCTGAGTTACGTGACGCCATCACAAGGAAGCTCGAGCGAGACAATGGCCTTCAATACAAGCGGGAAGAAACCATCGTATGCAGCGGCGGCAAACAGGTCATTGCCAACGCGCTGCTGGCCACCCTGAACGAGGGCGACGAGGTCATCATCCCTGCTCCTTATTGGGTGTCCTATCCCGAGATCGTGGCGCTGTGCAACGGCACACCGGTCATCGTGAACACCAGCCAGGATCACGGGCTGAAGCTCACTCCCGACGCGCTAGCCGCTTCCATCACGTCCAAAACCAAGTGGGTGATCCTGAATTCGCCATCCAATCCCTCGGGCGCGGCTTACAGTGAGCAGGAGCTGCTCGCGCTGGCTCAGGTGCTCCTGCGCCACGAACATGTGTTGGTGATGAGCGATGACATCTACGAGCACCTGGTCTATGACGGTTTTTCTTATCGCACCATTGCGCAGGTCGAGCCTCGGCTGAAAGACCGTACGCTGACCATCAACGGAGTATCCAAAGGCCATGCGATGACGGGTTGGCGCATAGGCTACGGTGCTGGCCCGCTCAAGCTGATCAAGGCAATGGAAGTGCTCCAGAGTCAAATCACCTCGGGTTCAAGTTCGGTAGCCCAATGGGCTGCCGTCGAGGCCCTGGACGGACCGCAAGATTACCTGACCTCCCGCCGCGAAGCGTTCCGACGCCGACGCGACATGGTGGTCGATGGACTGAACGAGTGCGTCGGTATTCGTTGCTTGCCGCCGCAAGGCGCCTTTTATGTATTTCCGTCGTGTGAAAGCACTTTCGGAAGAATGACGCCATCTGGCGTGCGAATCGACGACGACGAGGTCTTTGCACTCGAACTGCTCAACGCCGAAGGTGTGGCGGTCGTCCAGGGCAGCGCGTTCGGAACCGCCGGTCACTTTCGCATTTCCTACGCAGCTAGTGAAGAAAACCTCACCGAGGCCCTCAAACGGATCCGGCGCTTTTGCGCCAGCCTTCAATCGTGACTTCGCACATGACCACCTCAAACATAAATCGAGACTTCGCCCGCGTCTCTGCCGAGCATGTCCAGCAGGCAGCGCAATACCAGGCGGCGATATTTGCCGACGTGAATGGTCGTCGCGGCGCAATGCATGGGCGCATAGCCGCCGTTCAGCCGAGCATGAAGCTCGTTGGACCCGCATTCACCGTCGATGTTCGTCCCGGCGACAACCTGATGATTCATGCCGCAATCGCGCTCGCGCAGCCTGGAGACGTGCTGGTCATTGACGGCAAGGGCGATATGACCGCAGCGTTGATGGGTGCGCTGATGATAAACGCCTGCAAAGTCCGAAAACTCGCAGGCGTCATTGTCGACGGCGCGGTGCGCGATTGCGACGAACTCCGAGAATTGGGCTTTCCCGTCTTTGCCATTGGAACCAATCCTAACGGGCCTACAAAAAACGTCGCTGGCCGCATCGGCGCATCGGTGAGCTGCGGAGGGGTGACCGTAAACCCGGAGATCTGGTCATAGGCGACATTGACGGTGTCGTCGCTCTCGAACGTGAGCACGTCGCGACGCTTCTGCCCTTGGCGGCGAAGAAGGTAGCTGACGAAGCTAAGCGCATGGATCAGATTCAGCGCGGTGACACCTCAGCTTCCTGGCTCGAAGGTGCGCTGCGCACTGCCGGCGCGCTTGCAGAGGGTGAGCGGCTTTAAGCGGAAAGGGCGCGAAACCCTCGTGCGCTGGTCCGTTCATTCGCACAAAGGTCGATTCGCAACTGAACGCGTCAATGTTGACAAACTGTCGTTTGAATCCGGGCAGTAGCGTTGCGTCGGCCGCGTTAGAGATGTTCCCTGAGTCTTTCCTTGTACGTAGTAATGGCCGCCTCGTTGCGTTTTAAAAAGGCCCATCGGCCGATGCGGTGAACCGTCACGAACTCCGCGTTGGTCGTGTGGAAGATCGTTCCGGATATCCAAATGAGGCCGCCGCTCAATGCGGTTCGCTCCGCCTTACGTGAGATTCAATCCGCCATCGGAAAGCAAAATCTCGCCCGTCAAATAGTTGGATTCAATGAGCATTGATATCGCTTGTGCAATATCTGCCGGGCTCGCCGCCCGCCGCATCGGCGCACGCTCTCGCCACAGCTGCTGAGCCTGCGTCCAGTCAGCCGTCAACGGGGTATCCACCAGCCCAGGGGCGACGGCATTCACACGAATATCGGGAGCAAGTGAGACCGCGAGCAAGCGCGTGACATGATTCAGCGCCGCCTTCGTCGCGGCATAAGGGATGGAAGCCCCTTTCGGACGAACGCCCGCATGCGAACTCACGTTAATCACGCAAGCAGGCACGCCGTCAACGGCAGACGCCCGCAGTGCGGCCTCCGCTTCCGCAACGATACGAAACGGCGCAATGACATTGACCTCGTGCAGCTCGCGCCAGATGTCAGGAGTGGCAGCTGCCATGTCGGCATGGGGAACCACGCGGCTGATTCCTGCATTGTTCACGACCACGTCCAAGCGACCCCATTGCGCGACCGCTTCTTGCACCAGTCGTATCCGGTCTGCGTCTACAGCGAGGTCAGCTTGCACATAAGCAGCCAAACCCAGCTCGCGCGCCATGGAAATGCCTGCATCCACAGAGCTACGCGAATGCAGAACGACGGCATAGCCATCCTTGGACAGCCGGCGCGCTATCGCATTTCCAATACCTGAAGTCGACCCTGTGATGAGAGCAACGCGCTGTGGTTTAGGCATAGAGAAGTCAAAGGAAATTGAAGAGTGGTTTTTGACTCCGGACCCTATATGCGTTCGATGCCGTATTTGCCTGGGGCGATGACGCCATTCGGGTCCAGGGCAGCTTTGATCGATGCGCACGCGCGCACGAACTCGGGCATGCGCTGAGCCTGGTGGAAGTCGTGGTACATGGTCGGTGCGCGGCCTACGAAGATGCCGCGATCGGCGAACAGCTTGGACAGCGAACGATAGCAGGTGTCGGCGCGGGCGGCCTCGTCGGCGTCTTGAAGAAGGTGTCTGACTGCAAATAAAAGCTGGGGGCTCAATATCGCGAACGCGAGATCGGCTGAATGACAACGACCCCGAACTTGTGTTTGTGAAGCCCCAGTCATCCTTTTGATTTCCCCCAGACGTTTGGAGGTGGCCGATTGCCCATCCCGCGGTTGCAGGATGGGCGGGGTGGTGCTTAGTCTATGCGGGCGCCGGAGATCTTGACGGCCTCGGCCCACTTTGCGATTTCCTTCTGCACGAAGGACTGGAACTGCTCAGGCGTCGACGGCGTAAATTCGCTGCCGGCGGCGATCATTTTTTCTTTTGCCTTCGGGTCGGACATGACTTCACGCATGTCCGACGAGATCTTCTCCACCAGCGACTTGGGCGTGCCCTTGGGCGCGAAGAAGCCAGACCAGGGCGGCGCGGCATAGCCCGCGAAGCCCTGTTCGGCCACCGTAGGGTAGTTGGGCGCGCTTGCAAAGCGGTCGGCCGTGGTCAGCGCAATGATTTTCAGCTTCCCGCTCTTCGCATAGGCCTGCACAGCGGGCAATCCCGTAATGCCGACCTGGATCTGGCCGCCCAACAGGTCGGTCACCATCGGGGCACTGCCGCGGTACGGAATATGCGAAAGCTCGAACTTGCCCTGGTTCTTGAGCATTTCCATGCCCAGATGGGAAGCCGTGCCGTTGCCGTCGGAACCATACGAGTAGTGCGCATCCGGCTTCTTCAACAGCGCGATGAGTTCCTGCAGGTTGTTGGCCGGCACGTCATTGTTGACGATGATGGCGTTGGGGTAGAGCGTGGCTTGCGTGACCGCCTCGAAATCCTTGATCGGGTCGTAGCGCATGTTCTTGTAGAGCGAGGTGTTGATGCCGTGCGAACCCGTGACGCCCAGCACCAGGGTGTAGCCATCGGGCGCGGCGCGCGCCACGTATTCCGAGCCGACGTTACCGCCCGCGCCCGGTTTGTTTTCGACGACGACGGGCTGGCCCCACTTCTTGGACAGGCCTTCGGCCACCAGGCGCGCGGTGATGTCGGTGGCGCCACCGGCCGGGAACGGCACCACGATAGTGACCGGGTGCGTGGGAAAGTTGTCCGTGCCTTGCGCAAAGGCAGGCGCGGCGGCCAGTCCGGCGGCGCCGACAAGGATAGCCAGCGCGCCAAGGACCTTGCGGCGCGGCATGCGCCCGTGGGTTGCTGAGGTAATCGAGTGCGTCATGTTTCAAGCCCCTTGTTATGTGGTGTATGTACTGCGTGAAGAAACGGCGGCCGCGCTATTGCGCGGTGTATCCGCCGTCGGCACGAATGTCCGTGCCCGTGATGAACGAGGCAGCCTCGCTGATCAGAAAAACCGTGGTCTGCGCGACCTCTTCGGCGGTGCCGAGTCGCCCGACCGGATACTTGGTGGCCAATGCGGCATTGGCCTCCTGCGCGCTGCCGTAACGATCCACCAGCCGGCTGGTCAAGACCGCGCCGGGCGACAGGCTCAAGGCGCGGATGCCGTCGGCCGCGTGGTCCACGGCGATGGCGCGCGCCAGCGCGATCAGGCCAGCCTTGCTTGCGCTGTAGGCGCCACGCCCCGGCGCGGCGACGCTTCCTAATTGCGAAGCAATGTTCAGCACGACGCCGCCGCCAGCGCGCGCCATGTGCGCAATCGCCCACTTGCTCATCAGCCATGCACCGGTCAGGTTCACGTCCAGCGCTAGCCGCCATTGTTCCGGCGTCAGGTCAGCGACCTTCACGCCTGGCGTGACCGTGGCGGCGTTGTTCACCAACTTGTCGATGGAGCCCCAGTGCGTGGCGACCTGTTCCACGGCCGACCGGGAGGCGCTGACGTCCGCGACGTCGCAGCTAAGGGCCAAGATTCGGGATGGCGCGACGGCAAACGTCCGGCAGCATTGCGCCAGCATGTCCGCGTCCCGATCCAATAGCGCCACGCGGGCGCCCGCATCCAGGCAATGCTTGGCGATAGCCTGTCCTAATCCGCCGGCAGCGCCGGTCACAATCACAATCTTCCCGTCCAACACGGGTGCGCTCGTCGTTGTCATGGCGTCATTGCCCCCAACGAGGCGCCGCCGCACACATAGAGCGTCTGCCCCGTGATGGCTCCCGCCTCGTCGCTCAGAAAGAAGGCGATGGTCGCGGCGACTTCGCGCGCGTCTATCAGGCGGCCAAGCGGCAGCTCGACGCTCGGCGCGGCCCCGCGTTTCGGATCGTTCAGCATGGGAGTGTCGACCGCGCCGGGCGCAATCACGTTGACCGTGATGCCCCGGCCGACGAGTTCCGCGGCCAAGCTTCGCGCCAAGCCAATCTGCGCCGACTTGGTGGCGGCATACGCCAAGCGGTGCGCGCGACCCAGCACGGCGCGGCTGGACACCAGCACAATGCGGCCGCGGCCGTCGGGTAGTTGTGGCGCCAAGGCCCTGACCAGCGCCATCGGCGCGGCGCCATGCAGGCGCCAGAGCAACTCTGCGTCTTCCGGCCGCGTATCCAGTGCACCGCCGGTGCGCACCAGGCCGGCGCAGTGCACCAGCGCGGTTGGGTCGCAACTGTCCAAGCCGGCACACAAGGCGTGCAACGCGGCGGGGTCGGACAAGTCGCAAACCAGATGGCGGTACTGTGCGTGGCTCTTGACGGCGGCGGGCGCGATATCCACGCCGGTTACCCACCAGCCGGCCGCCAGCAGTCGCTCGGTCAGCGCCAGTCCAATGCCGGATGCCGCACCTGTCAGGACGCAATGCGCCGACACGTTACGCTCGTTCATGGCAGTGCTCGGTCAGGTGTCCAGCGTCGTCAGGCGCTTTTCCATGGCGCGCATCTGCTCGTAGCCCATCAGTTGCATGATGTCTTCGATGCCCGCCACCAGATCGGGACGGTCGACCGGTTCGCCCGTGGCGATCACGCCTTGCATGACCTGCAGCGCTTGGCGCATGCCGTAGATGGCGGCGGCGGGCAGCATGCGGGGCAGGCTGATCCGCTTGACGCCAATTTCCTTCAGGCGCGGCAGCGGAATCAGCGGCGTGGTGGGACGGTTGCGGATGCCGAAGCCCATGTTGATGCTGACCGGGATGCCCGCGGCGTCCACCAGTCGCTTGATATCGTCTTCAGTGCGCACAGCATCGGGAAAAAGCATGTCCGCGCCTGCGCGGGCGTATGCGCGCGCACGCTTGACCGCGCCTTCAATGCCCTCGATGGCGAGCGAGTCCGTGCGGGCGATGATGACGAAATCGTCGTCGCGCCGCGCCAGGCATGCGGCCTCGATCTTCTTGACCATCTCGGCTTCGCTGACGACGTCTTTGCCGGGCATGTGGCCGCAGCGCTTGGGGCTGACCTGGTCTTCAAGATTGATCCCCGCGACGCCGGCTTCCTCGAACATCTGCACGGTATGGTAGACATTGACCGGATTGCCGTAGCCGGTGTCTGCGTCGGCAGTGAGCGGGATGGAGACGGACCTTGCCAGGTGGCGGCAGTGGGTGACGTTTTCGGCCAGGCCCATTACGCCGATATCGGCGATGCCCAATAGCGCGTTCGACACGGCCGCGCCGCTGGTGCAGGCGGTCTTGAAACCAGCGGCTTCAACCAGGCGGACGCTGTATCCATCGTAAACACCGGGGGACACGAGGAAGGGTTCGTTCTTCAGCAATTGCCGGAACTGGTTGCGCGGGTTGTTCATGTCGTGCTGCTCCAAAGGGCGTTATGCGGCCGAGACGGGGTGCCCGGCGATGCCGGACGCCCCTTCTGCCAGGTGTTCAAACAGGTGTTGCGCTGCGCGTTCGATGTGGGAGCGCATGAGCGACTCCGCCAGCTCAGCATCGCGCGTACGAATGGCGCGCAAGATCTGCCAGTGTTCGGCGTAGGCGTCGTCCTTGCGTTCAAGCACGGTGCCGGAGTGCCGGCGATAGACGCGCAACAGGTGATAGAGGTCGCCGCACAGGGCGTTGATGATGCGGGTGTTGCCGCTGGCCAGCACGATGCGCTCGTGGAAGTCGAAGACACGGGGCGCCGGTGCGCCGCCGTTGGCGGCCTCCAGGTGGCGCTGGCGGTCCTGCTCCAGCTCGACCAGCAACTGCGCGACTTCCTCGTCGCTCATGCGGCGAGTGGCCAAATTGCAGGCCACGCCTTCCAGCGCCATCCGCATTTGGAAGAGTTCCAGCGCGGACTCCGCCGATAGCGTCACGACGCGCGCCTTGATGTAGGGCTCGCGTGTGACCAGCTGGATGCCTTGAAGGCGGCGAACCGCTTCGCGAACCGGGCCGCGGCTGACGCCGAATTCCTGCGCCAGTGCAACCTCATTAATGACGCTGCCCGGCGCCAGCCTGCCTTGGTAGATCGCATCCAGCACGCGGTCGAACACCACGTCGGCCAGTGGGCCGGTGGCGTCTTCCTTGGTGACAGTGGAGGGCGTGGAAATGTCCATAGTGTTAACAGCCTATCAAAGGGGTCTAAAAAGTGTCAACTCTTTTGCGATCTGGTTTATTGCGTCGCAGTTTGAGGTTGCCAGAACTTTCCATAGCTTTCAGCGGAGATTACGCCTATTTTAAAGGGTTTTCCCTGATATAAAAGACAGGTGGCTATCTATCAACACTTTCAAGGAGCTTGTTCGGTCTTGTTTTTGGGGAAGGTAGGCATGCCTTGTTTATCTCTATAGTGTTGACACTATTGTTTTTAAGGTCGTAAGATGGTCTCAGTTGAGATTCTCCCTATTCCCGCTGCCATGATCCAGTCTTTCTCCTGTCGCGGCAGGGCGCTGCACTATGCGGACCTGTCCGCCGCCGCCCAAGCCGAAGGTCGCGACATCCAGGCGTATCCCTATGTCATCCGCGTGCTGCTGGAGAACCTCCTGCGGCACCAAGCCTGGGGCGCGGCCGTATCCGAAGCGGAAATCGGCAGGCTTTGGGATTGGGGGCGGCACCCTGGGGCCGATCTGCCGCTGCATGTAGCTCGGGTGATCCTGCCGGACTCCAGCGGGCTGCCTGTGCTGCAGGACCTGGCGGCCTTGCGCGACGCGGTGGCCCAGGCAGGCGGGGACGCCGCGCAAGTCGACACGCAAATTCCCGTGGATCTGATCGTGGATCATTCGCTTCAGGTCGACTATTGGGGCGACGTCGGAGCGGTGCAGCGCAACCTGCGCCGCGAATTCGAACGCAACGACGAACGCTACCGATTCTTGAAGTGGGCGCAGCAAGCCTACAAGGGATTGCGCGTCATCACGCCCGGCATCGGGATCATCCATCAGGTCAACCTGGAATACTTGGCACCGGTAGTGGCGTGCCAGACAAGGCCGGACGGCGAGTGGGCCTACCCGGATTTCGTGATCGGCGGCGATTCCCATACGCCCATGGTCAACGCGCTTGGCGTGCTGGGCTGGGGAGTGGGCGGCATCGACGCCGAGGCGGCCCTGCTGGGCCATGCCTACACCTTCCCGATCCCGGAGGTCGTGGGGGTGCGGTTGCACGGCGCCATTGAAGCGCCGGCCCTCACCACGGATGCCGCGCTGTTGGTTACGCAGCAACTTCGCATCGCGGGCGTGGTAGGCAGCATGGTCGAATTCTTCGGCCCGGCGGTGGCGGGGCTCAGTGTGCCCGAGCGCGCCACGATCGCCAACATGGCACCGGAATACGGCGCCACTTGCGGGTTCTTTCCGATCGACGCGCGCACGCTGGACTACGCACGCATGACCGGGCGCGACGAAGAGCAACTGGCGCTGATCGAAGCCTACGCGCGCGTCAACCTGCTATGGCGCGACGCTACGCAAGACGCGCCGGCCTATAGCCGGGTGATCGATATCGACCTGTCGGCGGCGCGTCCCAGCTTGGCGGGTCCGCGCCGTCCGCAGGACCGCATGGATGTTGCGGATGTCGCCGCGGACTTCCGCCGCCGCCTGGGCGCGCCGCAGTCGGAAGGCGGGTTCGATGTGGACATGGCCGCCGCCCTGCCGGTGGTCCGCGACGTCGTCGGTCATGGCTCGGTGGCGCTGGCGGCGATCACCTCTTGCACCAACACGTCCAACCCCAGCGTGATGCTGGCGGCCGGCCTGATCGCGCAGAAAGCGCTGGCGCGTGGCCTGACGCCGCCCGCATGGGTCAAGCGATCGCTGGCGCCCGGCTCGCGCGCCGTCACTCGCTATCTGGAGTCCGCGGGGTTGCTGACGGCCCTGCAAGCCCAGGGTTTTTACGTCATCGGTTACGGCTGCACCACTTGCGGCGGTAAATCAGGCCCGCTGGATTCGGGGGTGGCGGACGCCATCGTCGAAGGTAGTCTGGTCGCCACCGCCGTGCTGTCGGGCAATCGGAATTTCGAAGGACGCATCCACAAACTGCTGCGCGCCAATTACATCGGGTCGCCCGCGATGGTGGTGCTGTATGCGCTGGCGGGCCGCATCGACGTGGACTTCGAGCGCGAGCCGCTGGGGCCGGGCGCGGACGGCGAGCCAGTCTATCTGCGCGATGTCTGGCCCCGCCAAGACGAGATCGCAGCCTTGTTGCCGCTTGCTTCGGACCCGGCGCTGTTTGCCGAAGTCTATGACCCAGCCAGCCTGGACAGCGTGATCTGGCGAGACCTGGCCGCGCCAGTGGGCTTGCGCTTTCCTTGGGATCCGGATTCTCAATACCTGGTCGAACCGCCGTTCTTCAAGACCGAACCCGGCCGCGACGCGTTGGCCGACTTGGCGGCTGGCCTGGCGCACGGGCGCGTGCTGGCGGCGTTTGGCGATTCCCTGACCACAGACCACATTTCGCCCAGCGGTGAGATCCCGGCCGACACGCCCGCGGGCATGTACCTGATCGGCAAGGGTGTGGCGCCGCGCGACTTCAACACCTATGTGGCCCGCCGTTGCAACCATCACGTCATGACGCGCGCCACCTTCGCCAACATCCGCATCAAGAACGCCCTGACACCGGGCGTGGAAGGCGGCGTCACTCGCCACTACCCAAGCGGCAGGCTCATGCCGATTGTCGATGCCGCGACGGCCTACCGCGAGGCGGGCGAGGCCTGCGTCATCCTGGGCGGCAAGGACTACGGCATGGGCAGCAGCCGCGATTGGGCCGCGAAAGGCTCGGCACTGCTGGGCGTGCGCGCGGTGATCGCGGAGTCGTTCGAGCGCATTCATCGCGCCAATCTGGTGGGTATGGGCGTGCTACCGCTGGCGTTTGCGCCCGGCCAGGGCTGGCGCCAGTTGGGGCTGACCGGCGCGGAGACGCTGCGCTTGGAGAATGTGGCCGATGGCGTGTTGAAGGGGGAACCCATTGACGTGACCGCCGAGGACGGGGATCGCCGAGTGCGCTTCCAGGCCTATGCCCAGGTGCTTACGCACGCCGAACGCAAGCTCATGGCGGAAGGCGGAATCCCCGCCAGCGTCCTCAATGCTTTCTTGACCGGCACTACGGCCGCCGACGCGGCCCATTGCTGACAACACGCATCATTCGGGAAACACGACATCATGCTGGATCTCTTACTGACCAATGCAAGGCTGCTGCTGCCGCAGCAGGGCCTGACCGAGGGTGTGCTGGGCGTCATTGACGGCCGCATCGCCATCATTGCCGAACCCGGTACGCCGCTTGAGGCCCGCGAAACGATCGATTGCCAGGGGCTGTGGGTGCTGCCCGGCCTGATCGACCCTCACGTGCACTTCGGCTTTGGTTCGCCGGAGACCGACTTCGAGACCGAGTCGCGCTTCGCCGCGCTGGGCGGCACCACTACCGTGCTGTCGTTCCATCGGTCCGCGGACATCCGCGAATCATTTGAAAAGGTGCGCGACCGCGCGCTGTCGCAAAGCTGCGTGGACTTCGGCTTCCATTTCGGCATCACCAGCAATCTGCATGTGGAAACGCTTGAGGAAATTTCACGCCGTTTCGGCGTGTCTTCCTACAAGCTCTACATGATGTACAAAGGCGCCGCGGGCCTGTCCAAGGGCTTCACCGACATCGACGACGGCTTGCTGTATTCGGCCTTGCGCGCCACGGCCGCCATCCCCGGCGCGATCATGGGCGTGCACTGCGAAAACGTCGAGGTCATCCCCGTGCTGAGAGACCCTCTGCGCGCGGCCGGCCGCGACGATTTGAAGGCTTGGAACGAGCAGAGCCCGGACTTCCTGGAAGCCGAGAACGTGCACCGCGTGTGCTACTTCGCGGCGAAGACGGGCGCCGCGGTCAATATCGTGCACCTGAGCAGCCGCGAAGCGCTGGACGAGGCGCGGCGCCATCGGCGCACCCCCGGCGCGCCGCCCATTTATGTCGAGACCTGCCCGCACTACCTCTTCCTGAACGACGAGTCGCCCGCCGGGACCTATGCCAAGGTCAATCCGCCGGTGCGAGGCCAAAGCGATGTGGACGCCATGTGGGAAGGCGTGCTGGATGGCTCCATCACCACGATAGGCACCGACCACGTGCCCCGCAAGCGGGCAACCAAAGACACGGACATCTGGGCCGCCAGCAACGGGTTCCCGGGCACCGGCCTGATGCTGCCGATCTTGCTGCACGAAGGCTATCACCGCCGCGGAGTCCCCCTGGAGACGCTGATGAAGGTCAGTGCCGAAAGCTCAGCTCGCATCTATCGCATGCCGGGCAAGGGCAGCATCGAGATCGGCAAGGACGCGGATCTGGTGATCGTTGACCCTGACCTGGAACGCACCGTCGATCCGGCCAACCTGGAATCGAACTCCGACTACTCGCCATACGAGGGCATGTCCCTGAAAGGCTGGCCCGTGCGCACGCTGGTGCGCGGACGGACCGTGGCGCTCGACGGCCGCATCACCGACGCAGCCCGCGCCAATCCTGGCGGCCGTTATCTCAAGCGTCTTTGAACTGAATCCAACTTCTTTCCGACGGACACCACTATGAGCGACACCAAGCGAATCTGGGACGACTTCCTCACCGAACGCGATAAGCAAGTGCTGGCGCAGGCCGGCTACGGCAAGCGCGGCGGCTTCGGCAAGCGTCCCGCACTTTTCATCATCGATGTGCAATACAACTTTTGCGGCGATACGCCCCAGGACATCCTGGAAGGCTTGAAGCAATACCGCACCCACTGCGGCCGCGAGGCCTGGGACGCGGTCGCGCATATCGTGCCGCTGCTGGAACTGGCGCGCGACAAGAACATTCCCGTCTTCTATACCGAGAGTGCCCGGCGCGCAGACCTGCTGGACAGCGGCGTGCAAGTGGGCAAGAACCACCGCGGCGGTGAGAAGACCGTGCTGGCAAACACCCATGCGACGCAGACCGTGGAGCCGCTGGCCCCGCGTCCGCAAGACATCCGCATTACCAAACAGAAGCCGTCCTGCTTCTTCGGCACGATCTTCATGAGCCATCTGAACTTCCTCGACGTGGACACGCTGATCCTGGTGGGCTGCACGTCGTCTGGATGCCTGCGCGCCACGACGGTTGACGCCTACTCGTACAATTTCAAGGTCATCATCCCCGAAGAGGCGGCGTTCGACCGCTTCCAGTCCAGCCACGCGATGAGCTTGTTCGACCTCAACTGCAAGTATGCGGACGTGATTCCCTCGCGCGAGGTGCAGGACTACCTGCGCGGCCTGCCCGCGCCCGCCGACGCGGCCCGGGACTGAGCCGGAGCAGGCTGCTGACGCCATGGCCATCACTACCGGACCGATTCCCGTCTACCTATTGACCGGCTTCCTGGGAAGCGGCAAGACCACGCTGTTGTCGCGCCTGGTGCGTAGTCCGCGCTTTGCCGATACGGCGGTGGTCATCAACGAGTTCGGCGAGATCGGACTGGATCACATGCTGGTGGGCAAGGCGGACGACACCGACGTCGTGCTGCTGGATTCCGGCTGCCTGTGCTGCGCGGCCACAAGCTCCCTGCAGGACACGCTTGAGTCGTTGTACTACCGGCGCCAGCGCGGAGAGATTCCCATGTTTACGCGGGTGGTGGTAGAAACCTCGGGCCTGGCGGATCCGTGTCCCGTCATCAACACGCTGTCGGCCGATCCCCTGATCGCTCGCCACTACCGCTTCGGCGGTGTGGTGGCGACGGCTGACGCGCTGCACGGGATGGCCACGCTGGACGCCTATCGCGAGGCCAGCACCCAGGTCGCGATCGCCGATCGCATTGCGCTGACCAAGGTCGATCTAGCCGACGGCCGCGCGGTACAGGCAATGAGGTCCGCGCTGAGGGGGTACAACGCCAGCGCGCCGATCCGCACGGTATCGCCCGACACGGTGGACGAGGACGCGCCGGCGCTGTTCGACGGCTTGCGTCCCGAGCATCTGGACGCGGCCGCGTTAGCGGCGGCTCAGCCTGTCTCCGACAGTTCGCTGGCGCACGTACTTCGCTACGGCATTGTGTCCTATGCGTTCCGGCAGCATGCGCCAGTAAGCTGGGAAGCCTACGCGAACTGGACCCGACATATGCAGCGCCATGTTGGTGAACGCCTTCTGCGGGCCAAGGGTCTGTTGCGCTGGTCCGACGGAAGCCTGCGCGCGGTGCATGGCGTGCGGCATGTCTTCGCCACGCCTGAGCCTATCGCCGCGCCGGAAGGTGCGGCGGGCGCCATGGTCCTGATCGTGCGAGACCTGTCGGCCGAAGAAATCGAGCAAGCGATGGGGCCGCTGGGTATGTGAGGTACGGGTGACGCGTCACCGAAGGCGAAACTCCATCGCATCCTCTGCTCGATCAATATTTTGCAGGGTGGGATGGTTGGGCCAATTCATCCCTGCGCCGATCGCGCAGGCCTACGCCCAAGGTCAGCAATAACGCCGTGGCCGCGAACCCACCTGCCAGCCAAAGGCTGGCGATGAGACCGAATCCATCCACGATCTGGCCGCCGCTCCACGATCCCAGCGCAATCCCGATATTGAAAGCGCCCACATAGAGCGCCGTGGCAATCTCGATGGCGCGTGGCGCGGCGTGCATCATCCACGTCATCAAGCCCACTGACACGCCGCCGTAGGCCAGTCCCCATGCCAACAGCGCGACACCCCCACCAAGGTTAGAACCGCCGACGGTCAGGAACAGCATCGGTGTCATCAGCAGGCCCAGCGCAATCACCATCAAGGTCAGCACCGTGCGTCGCGCGGCAACGACGCCAGCCAGGAAGTTGCCGAGAATGCCGGCGATGCCGTAGGCGAACAGCAGCGCGCCGATCCATTGCGCATCGAATCCCGACACCGACTGCAATAGTGGGCGCACGAAGGTGAAGGCCATGAAGTGCCCAGCCACCAGCAGCAGCGTCAGCATCAACCCGACTTGCAATTTGCGATTGGCAAGTTGATCGCCGAACTGACGCAAGGTGGCCGAGTTGGCAACGGGCAGGGCGGGTATGACGGCAAGATGAAGTGCCAGCACCAGCCCACTCAACAGGGCCATGCCGCCGAAGGCCCAGCGCCATCCGGCAAAGTCACCAATCAGCGCCCCGAGTGGCACCCCCAGGACGGATGCCGCCGCCACGCCGCCGAAGATGATGGAGGTTGCCAAGCCGATGGCGTGGCCCGGAACGAGCCGAGCCGCCAAGCCACCGGCTATGGCCCATATGCCCCCCATGCAGAAGCCGACCAGGACTCGCGCGGCCAACATCCAACCCCAACTGGGGGCGAGTGCTGAAGCCATGTTGGCGATCACCAGCAGGCCCAACAATCCGTACAGAATCTTGCGCCGATCCATGCCTCCGGATGCGATCACCACCAGCGGCGCGAACAACGCGGCAAGCAGTGCAGGCAGGGAAATCATCAGCCCGGCCGTTCCCGTGGACGTGTCCAGAGCATCGGCAATCGGAGTCAGGAGGCCGACTGGAAGCATTTCCGTTGTCACAACCGAAAAGGTGGCAAGGCCAACGGCGGTCACGGCCAGCCAAGGGTATTGGATGTTGCTTTGCACGGCTGCGGATGTCGATGTGCTCATGACTAAGATCCTTGAAACGACGAATTCGGATGTGCCGCCATGACGCGGCACTCGATGGTTCTCCGTGGGCGTCTGCTTGCCATGGCCATCGGACACGCCGACAATACATACATCGCGTATGAATAAGATCTTATATTCATACGCGATGTATGTAAATAAACATACGCTTGGTATGTAAGGAGATAGCGAATGGTCCGCCGCACCCGCGTCGAGATGGAAGAAACCCGAGCCACGTTGCTGGCAACCGCCCGCAAGGTCTTTAGCGAGCACGGCTATGCCGAGGCCTCCATGGATGACCTCACTGCGCAGGCGGGCCTGACCCGTGGCGCGCTCTATCACCACTTCGGTGACAAGAAGGGGTTGCTGGCAGCGGTGGTGGAACAGATCGACGCCGACATGGACCAGCGTCTGCAAGCCATCTCCGATAGCGCCTCGGACCCATGGGAAGGTTTTCGCAGCCGCTGCCGCGCGTATCTGGAGATGGCGCTGGAGCCGGAAATCCAGCGCATCGTGCTGCGCGATGCCAGGGCGGTGCTGGGGGGCGCCTCGCCAACATCGCAACGGCATTGCATAGCTTCAATGCAAGGCCTGATCAACAACCTGATCCAACAAGGCGTGGTGGCCAAGGCCGATCCGCAGGCATTGGCTTCGTTGATCTACGGCTGCCTGGCCGAAGCTGCGTTCTGGATCGCTGACGGCGAGGACGGCAATGCGCGCTTGGCGCAAGGGGTTGCTGCGCTGGACCTGTTGCTGCGTGGGTTGTTGGTGCAGCGATAGCCTTGCGAGATGGGGTGATTCGCCCGTGAAAGCACTTGTCTTGATCGGATAGGCGCGCAATAAGCAGGCCCCAGGCCCGCCGTGTCTATCGTGGGCTGCTACGCCGTGGCGATCTTGCGGGACGTAAGAAGACCCGTCGTCCCCCAAGGCATTACGGCTCAGGCAAGCTCGAAATTCGATGCGCGCCCACTGCTTGCATTCTCTTTAACGCGTTCAGTGATGCGCTCTTGCACGAGTCGGGCAATCTCTTCCTTTTCCGCTGGCGTCATCGCCTCATATTCTTCCTTTGAGATGCCTAGCGACCGCAGCGTCATTTCAAAAAAGCGCTCTTCGGCGGACATGCTCACAAAATCGTGCAGCTCCTGTTCAGCGTCAGACAGGGGGGCAGGGGGCTTGCCCGACTTGAATCTGTCCATATTGCGCTGGGTTTCTTCCAGCGTGTCAGCGAACGAGGCATTGGACGCGCTGGCGCGCCCCTGTTTCGCTAACGAAGCGCTTATGTTCATTGTCGATAATTCAACTCTGTTCATGGTTGTACCTATTCTTCCGGTTGACTAGAAGAATATTGAACGACATTCGACATCAGCCCAAAGCGCCGAACTCGGCATTCTTTTCCTCTCCTCTGCGCGGTTAAGCGGAGGTTCGCGCGCGATGGGGGCACGGCCGTCGAAGGCGTCGAAACGTCGGAATACTCTGCCGCGCTACGGCTGTTCCAGTGGCCATACTTCCACCACACCGTGGGCAACGGCGCAGGGTGTTCTGGCCACCAGATCGATCGCCTCGGCCAGATCAGCGGCTTCGATGATGGCGAAGCCGGCCACCGGCAAGGGTGAGCGCATATAGGCTTCGTTCGTCGTTTCAACACGACCGGCCTCGGTGTTGCGCACCTGGACCGGGGCGCCCGCAATGCCCATCAATACTCCCTTATCCCGAAGTTTCTTGTCATGCGCGTGAGCCGCGTTTCTGACACTGAGCGGGGTGCGGTCATAGCCCGCTTGGTCTCCATATCCGATGGTGATGAACTTTGGCATGGATCGTCTCCTGACGTTATCCGCTGTCAGGGTTATTCCCTGTAGGGATTGGGTTGAACAGGTGGGGTGATTTCGAGTAAATGGCTGGGCAGTCGGCTGAATGGGGACACAGTTAAAAAAGCCGTGGCATCCCCTAAATTTCCCCCTGGGTCTGCCGATAACAGGGGTAGTCGGCGCACGGTTTTGTAATCAATTAAGCAAATTCCATGGCGTGGAATTAATCGCGCTGACTCAAGAAGAACAGCGGCGCCCGGCACATCGGGCTGACGGCCTTTGCAACTTCCGCTTGTTCGCTTCGCCTGTAGTGGAACGTCCGATTGACTGTCCTGGCCAACAATAAACCTTTGTACGCCGGGCTTGCTTACGTCAACAACAACCCTC
The DNA here is from genome assembly GCF_029637605.1 of Achromobacter spanius. Classification (NCBI taxonomy): domain Bacteria; kingdom Pseudomonadati; phylum Pseudomonadota; class Betaproteobacteria; order Burkholderiales; family Alcaligenaceae; genus Achromobacter; species Achromobacter spanius. The sequence continues at coordinate 536,684 of NZ_CP121261.1, forward strand.
TCACCCGAGACATTGCCCATGCGTACCCCCTCTGCCGCCCGCAAGCTGAAACTTAGCCCCGGCTATCTGGCGCTTGCCGCTGCAACCTGCATGCCTCTTGCTGTCACCCCGTCGTTCGCAGCCGACCTGCTGGTGGGCAACGGTGGTAATGGCGGCGTGTCGTCTGGCGCTTCTCTCGCTGGCAGCGGTGGCGGCGGCGGTATTGGCGGCGGCGGTGGCGGCGGCGGGTCTGGCGCCAGCGGCGGCGCGGGGGGTGGTTTGGCGCGCGGTGGCGACGGGGCAGTTGGTGATGGTTCGGCTGGCGGAAGCAGCGGTGGCGCTGGCGGCGCATCGGGCACCTTAGGCGGGCTGAGCGGCGTTGGTGGCGGCGGCGGCGCTGGTGGCCCAACGGACAATTCGGGAGGCGGCGGCAGCGGCGGTGGCGCGCTGGGGGCTGGCGGCGGCCTGGGCAACGGTGGGGCAGGCGCCGATGGCGGCGCTATTGTCACCCTCGACGGAACGCCTTTTTCGGGCACGGCAGGCCAGGGCGCCCAAGGGGCTTCCTCGGGCGTTCTCAACTCGGCAGGCCCAGCGTACGACTACATCGGTATTGGCGGTGGGGGCGGTGGTGCGGGTACATTCGCGGATGGTGGGGACGGCACGGCGGGCAGCCTGACGGGCAGCGGTGCGTTTCTGGTCGTATTGAACTCAATGCTGGTGGGCGGGGCAGGCGGAGGCAACAGTCTGGGAGCCACCGGTGGCCGCGGGGGAGACGGCGAACTGGCGCTGACAGGCTCCACGCTTTTTCTGTATGAGACGCTACAGATCGGCGGCGCTGGCGGCGGTGGCTCGGCGTCCGTGCCGACAGGCGGCCAAGGCGGCGACGGCAAGGTGACTGTGGATGACGATACCAACCTGCACTTCCTCGGCCCGGGGAGGGCGCTGGTGGTAGGAGGCGGAACCGGTGGCGGAGCTGGCGTGCTGAACTTGGGCAAGGGGTCCCTGGTTTTCTCGAATGGTGGGACGTTCACCATTAACGCCAATGGCACCGTCAATATCGGAAACGAAACGCTTGATGCAACGACGGGTGGCACGATCACCAACCTGCCTACCCTGGTCAACAACGGAACGATCAATTTCAACCAGCTCGGGTCCGTCCAGCTGGACTCGGACATCACAGGTTCTGGTTCCCTGCACATCAACACCAACGGTGGCGTGGTGCTTACCGGCACCAACACGTATACAGGCGGAACGACCGTATCCGCGGGCACCCTGAACATCGGCCTGAGCGGCGCGACGGGCTCGATCAGCGGCGATATCGTCAACAACGCGTTGGTCGTTTTCAGCAGAAGCGATACCTCCGAGTACGCCGGCAACATGAGCGGCTCGGGCATGTTGCACAAGGTCGGCACAGGCCTGCTGCGCCTGACGGGTGCGAACACCGCAAAAGGAGACGTCCTTGTTGGCAACGGTTCCCTGGAAGTGACGGGCGCTGCGGCGCGCTTGGGGAGTGCGACGTCGGACGTGAACATCGGGACGGGCAGCGCGGTGGGAATAACCGTGAGCAACGGCGCACAATTGACGTCCCATGATGTGCGAGTCGGCTACTTTTCTGATACCAGTACCGCCATCGTGACGGGAGCAGATTCGACGTGGTCGGCCAACTACCTTGCGGTTGGTGCCGGCGTTGGCGCGGAGGGCCGGTTGGAAGTCATGAACGGCGCTCAGCTATCGGCCGCGAAGAGCTTCGTTGGCGCTTCTGCCAACGGGACAGCCCTGGTCTCTGGCGCGAATACGCGATGGGACAGCACGTTCGGGATCATGATCGGCAGCGTGGCAGGCAGCGGGACGAGCTCGGTGGTCGTGGACAGCGGCGCGACGTTGAGCGCCCAGCAGGTAGAGATTTCCGATGGCGGCGGAAGCTTGCAAGTCAATGGATCGGACGCTACCGGGCGCGGCGTCCTGCAGGCAGCGTACGTTGACAGACACGCCGGTACCCCGATAGGCACCGTCGATTTCAATGGCGGTGTGTTGCGGGCGACAGCCTCGGAAGCCAACCTCTTCCGAGGCTTCAGCGCCGGCGAAATCACGCTGGGCGCGGGCGGCCTGTACCTGGATTCCAACGGCTTCGACGTGGGTACCTCTACGGTGCTGGACGGCACCGGTCAGCTCACCAAAACCGGCGCGGGCACGCTGACGCTGTCCGGCGCCAACACGTATTCGGGCGGCACCGCCATTCAGAACGGCACGCTGTCGGTATCGGCCGACGTCAGTCTGGGCGCGGCCGTCGGGGACCTGGAGATGTCCGGCGGCACGCTGGCCACGACCGCCAGCTTCGACACGGGTCGCAACGTCTCCTTGGCGCAGGACGGCACGTTCAATGTGGCAAACGGCACGCAGCTGGGCTTGACCGGCACGGTCTCGGGCGCTGGCGCCTTGGTCAAGCGTGGCGCGGGTACCCTGACGCTATCGGGCGCCAACACCTATGACAGCACGCAAGTGCTGGACGGCACCCTGATCGGCAACAGCGCGTCGATCCGGGGCGACTTGCTCAACAATGGCTCGGTCATCTTCGACCAGGGCGTGGACGGCAGCGCGGCGGGTTCGATGTCGGGCACGGGCGCCATCACCAAGCGTGGCGCGGGCGTTCTGACCCTGACCGGCACGAACGCGCTGAACTGGAACATCGAACAGGGCACGCTTGCCAGCGAGGCCTCGCGCTATAGCGGCGACGCCACCATCGGCGCCGCGGGCACGCTGCGCTTTGCGCAAGCGGGCAACGCCAGCTACGCCGGCCAGATCTCCGGCAGCGGCATCTTCGAGAAAACCGGCGCGGGCGCGCTGACCCTGAGTGCGGACAACAGCGCCTACACCGGCACCACGCGCGTGCAGGCCGGCATGCTGACCGTGGCCAACCAACTGGGCGGCAATGCGGACGTGGTGGGCGGCCGCCTGCATGTGACGGGCGCACTAAGCGGCAATGCCGCCATCGGCAACACCGCCATTCTGTCGGGCACCGGCACCATCGGCCAGAACGTCACGCTGACGGGCGGCACGCTGCAAGGCGCGCAAGGCGGAACGCTGACCATCAGCGGCGATCTCACGCTGGACAACGCCAGCCAGGTCAACGTGGCGTTGGGCAATGCCCCGTCCAACGCGCTGTTCGATGTGCAGGGCAACCTGGCCTTGGCCGGTACGCTGAACGTTACCGACGATGGCGGCTTTGGCCCCGGCGTCTATCGCCTGTTCGACTATGGCGGCACGCTGACCTCGAACACGCTGGCCATCGGCGTCGCACCCACGGGCGTTACGGCCGATGACCTGCGCATCCAGACGGCCGTCAACGGTCAGGTCAACCTGATGTCCACCGCCGGCGCCACGCTGAGCTTCTGGGACGGCAGCAATGTCGCGCAGCGTGACAACAGCGCTATTGATGGCGGCTCGGGCGCCTGGCGCACCGATGGCATGAACTGGACCAACGAAGACGGCACCCTGAACGGCCGCTTCCAGCCCAACCCCACTTTTGCCGTGTTCCAGGGCCAGGCAGGCACCGTGTCGGTGGACGACACGGCGGGTGCGGTGAGCGTGACGGGGATGCAGATCGCGTCGAACGGATACCGTATTGAAGGCGATTCGATTGCACTGGCTGGTGGCACGGAAACCATCGTGCGCGTGGGCTCGGGCGATGTGTCCGGCGCGGCCATCACCGGCACCATCGCGTCGAACCTGACCGGGGCAAGCAAGCTTGTGAAGGCCGACTACGGCACGCTGGTGCTGACGGGCGCCAACACGTATACGGGCGGCACCGAAGTGCGCACGGGCACGTTGGTGGGCAATGAGGCGTCGATTCGGGGCAATCTGCTGAACAACGGCGCTGTCGTGTTCAACCAGGCCACCGATGCGACCTATTCGGGCGATGTCTCCGGCACGGGCACGATGGCCAAGCAAGGCGCGGGTACGCTGACGCTGACCGGTCTTAACGCGCAAGACTGGCGCGTTGATGCAGGCACGCTGGCAGTCAGCGCAGGCGGCTACAACAGCAACACCACCATCGCCTCGGGCGCCCAGGCGCGTTTCGACCAAACCAGCAACGCATCGTTTAACGGCGTGCTGACGGGCGCGGGGCGGGTCACGAAGACCGGCGCGGGCACGCTTCAACTGCTGGCCGACAGCAGCGGTTTTACCGGTCAGACACAGGTTCAAGCCGGCACCGTGCAGGTGTCGAACGCACTGGGTGGTTCCGCCTCGGTCACGGGCGGGCGCCTGGTCAACAACGGCGTCCTGGGGGGCAACGTCGCGGTCAGCGGCGCGGGCGTCTTGTCTGGCGCGGGCCGCATCAACGGCGACGCCACGCTGACCGGCGGCGTGCTGGAAGGCGTGCAAGGGCAGACACTGGCTGTTGGCGGCGACTTGTCGCTGTCCAACACCAGCCAGGTCAACGTGGCACTGGGCCTGGCGCCGAACAACGCCCTGTTTGATGTGGGCGGCAACCTGACCCTGGCTGGCACGCTGAACGTGACGGACCAAGGCGGCTTTGGCGCCGGTGTTTATCGCTTGTTCGACTACGGTGGCAGCTTGGTCGACAACGGCCTGACCGTGGGCACCACGCCTTCTGGCGTCGATGCCAGCGCGTTGGCCGTGCAGACGGCGGTGGGCGGACAAGTGAACCTGGCCTCGACATCCGGCGCAACGCTGGGCTTCTGGGACGGCGATGACACTGCCCGCCACGATAACGGCGCCATCGATGGCGGCGCGGGCACCTGGCGCGCCGATGGTCGCAACTGGGCCAACACGAACGGCACGCTGAACGGTCCGTTCCAACCCAACCCCACCTACGCGGTCTTTCAAGCGCGGGCAGGCACGGTCACGGTGGACGCCTCGGCCGGCGCGATCGGCATCACCGGCATGCAGATTGCCACCGATGGCTACCGCATCGAAGGCGACGCCATCGCGCTGCAAGGCGCGGGCGGTGAGAGCATCATCCGCGTGGGGGCAGGGTCGTCGGCGGACGCCAGCATGGCGGGCACCATTGCCTCCAGCCTGACCGGCGCCAGCAAACTGGCCAAGGCCGATTACGGCCGCCTGGTGCTGACCGCCGACAACACCTACACCGGCGGCACGGATGTGCGCCTGGGCACGCTGTCGGTGTCCAAGGACGCCAACCTGGGCGCGGCCGCGGGCGGTGTGACGCTGAGCGGCGGCGTGCTGGCCACGACGGCCAGCTTCACTACCAACCGCGCCATCACGCTGACGCAGTCGAGCGGCATCGATGTGTCGTCCGGCACGACGCTCGGCTTGTCCGGCGCGATCAGCGGCAACGGTGACTTGAGCAAGGCAGGGGCGGGCGTGCTTACCGTGTCGGGTGACGGCAGCGGCTACACCGGCAGCATGTTGGTGCAGGAAGGCGCGTTGAACCTTGCATCGACCGGAAAGCTCGGCGGCACCTTGACCTTGGCCAGCGGCACGCTGTTGCAAGGCGCGGGCCAGGTCGGCACGACCACGCTGCAAAGCGGCGCCATTCTGGCGCCGGGCAAGGTCAACGGCACCTTGAACGTGGCGGGTAATCTGACCTTCATGCCGGGGTCCGTCTATCAAGTGGCGGCCGATCCGGCGTCATCCGACAGCGCCCGCGTGGCCGTCAGCGGCGTTGCCAATCTGGCCGGCTCGGTGGTGCACGTCGGGCCGGAAGGCGGCTTTGAAACCACGCGCCAGTACACCATCCTGAGCGCCAACGCCATCAACGGCCAGTTCGACAACGTGTCGTCGAACTACGCCTTCCTGGCGCCGGCCCTGAGCTACGGCGCGCAGGATGTCACGCTGCAACTCGGACGCAAGGTGGTGCCGGCCGAGCCAAGCACGCCCTCCCGTCCGATCGCCTTTGCCGACGCCGCGCGCACCGGCAATCAACGCGCCGTCGCCAATGCGCTGGACAGCCTGCCGACCGACAATGCGCTGCACCAATACATCCTGACCTTGCCCGAAGGCGCGCCGCCGGCCGCCTTCAACAGCCTGTCCGGCGAAGCGCACGCCAGCGTCGCGTCCAGCCTGATGGGTTCCAGCAGCACCACGCGCACGCTGCCGCTGTCGCACCTGCGGGCGAACCTGAACGCCGGTATGAGCCCAGGCGCGCCCACGGCGCAAGCGGGCGGCACGCTGTCCGCGTCCGCCTTGCCGTCGTCGAATGCCCAGCCCGCGTGGGCCGAGCTGGTCGGCAACTGGCAAACGCAGAACGCCACGGACAACACCGCGCAAGTCCGTCAACACACCGGCGGCGTCTTCGTTGGGGCGGACCATGCCGTGGGCAACGGCTGGCGTGTGGGCGGGGCCGTCGGCTACACCGACAGCAAGATCCGGGTCGACGATCGTTCGTCCAACGCGGACGTGTCCGGCTACAGCGCGGCCATCTACGGCGGTAAATCGTTTGAGGCGGGTGCGGGCAAGCTGAACCTGCTGGTCGGCACGTCGTACACCTGGCACGACGTCAGCACCGAACGCTACGCCACCGTGGCCGGCGCATCGCAAAAGCTGACCGCTGACTACGGCGCCAGCACCACTCAGCTCTTCACCGAACTGGGCTACGCCATGCCATTGTCAGACCGCACCACGCTTGAGCCCTTCGTGGGCCTGGCCTGGAGCGACCTGCGCAGCCGCAGCTTCAAGGAATCCGGCGGCTCGGCGGCCTTGAGCGGCCAAAGCAGCAGCGACAAGCAAACCAGCAGCACGCTGGGCATGCGCGCCCAAACAGACTTCACGCTGAACGGCGCCGAAGGCCGCTTGCAAGCCACGCTGGGCTGGCGTCATGCGTTTGGCGATGTGCTGCCGCAATCCACCATGGCGTTTGACGGCGGTCAGGCGTTCACGGTGTCGGGTTCACCGATTGCGCGTAACGCGGCGGTTGCCGAGCTGGGCGCGGAAGTGGCGGTGTCCAAGAATGCGTCGTTGGGCTTGAACTACAGCGGGCAGTACGGCGGCGGCAATCGCGAACACGCGGGGTCGCTGAACGTGCGCTGGCGGTATTGAGGAAATATGGTGTCAGACTGGATATATGGTGTCAGACTGCAATTCCCAGGTGATATTGCAGTCTGACACCTTAAAACAACACCTTAAAACAAGTACTCCAGCACCTCATCGCCCGCGTCATTGAACGTGCCGGTCGAGCGCCATCCCAGGTGCCGATAAAACCCATAAGACCGCACCGCCGGATCCGTGGCGCAGCCAAGGAACACACGCGCGAACCCGCGCGTGCGTAGCGCCTCAAGCACCATGCCCAAGAGCGTCTTGCCCACTCCCAAGCCTTCATAGGCGGGCAGCAAGGCCAGCACGACGATCTCGCCGGTATCCCGGTGCGCGAAGCAATAGCCCGCCAGCACATCGCCGTCCAGCGCGACCACGCCGGGGTATAGGCCCGCGTCGATCCCCGCCGCCCAGGTTTCGCGCGTGATGCCGGCGGCGGCGAGTTCCGCTTCGGTGACCGCGTTTTCGCGGGTCTGGGTCCGCAGCGTGATGCACGCGGCGGCGTCGTCGGCAATGGCGGATCGGTAGGTGATTGGCATGGCGCTTACCCTAACAGATGTCACCACGTCAGTGTTTTCCCGATAGAACAACCCTCCCAGCCATTTGTTCCATTGACGGTACATTAGGACACCCCTAGAGTTTCCGGCATGGGAACCACACTGCCTCTGCCGAAATACCACCAGATCTATCTTGTGCTGCGCGAGCAGTTGCAAGAGGGCCGTTTCGATCAGGACGGATTGCCGGGCGAGCACGCCCTGGCCGACCAGTTTGACGTGGCTCGCATCACCATTCGCAAGGCCATGGAAATGCTGGTGGCGGATGGCCTGGTGTCGCGGCGTCCGGGCTTGGGGACCTGGCCCTTGCGCGGGGCGTCCCGCACGCAGGCTCCGCCCGCGGCCAACGCGTCGCAGAAGGCGCACCTGACGGGGCTGCTTGAGAACATCGTCAACATGGGCCTGCGCACCTCTGTGCAGGTGCTGGACAGTGCGCTGGTGTCCGCGCCGCCCACGGTGGCTGAGTCGCTGGGCATTCCGGTGGGCACGCCGGTCCACAAGAGCCTGCGCGTGCGCAGCACCGAGGCCGGGCCGCTGTCGCACATCACCACTTATGTACCGCAGGCCGTGGCCGACTTCACGCGCGAAGACCTGGAACGCGAACCCTTGCTGATGCTGCTGGAAGCGGCCGGCGTGGAGTTCGGTGGCGCCACGCAAACCATTTCGGCGCGCCTGGCCGATGCGCAGGTCGCGCGCCATCTGGATGTGTCGGTGGGGTCGGCGCTACTGGCCGTGACCCGCGTCGTACGCGACGTGAACGACCGCCCCGTGCAGCTCTTGCAGGGCCTGTATCGGCCCGACCGCTACCAATACCAATTGCAGTTGTCGCGCGTCGGCAGCATCGACGCCAAAGTCTGGGTCAGCGAAGAGCTGTCGGCCCAATTTCATTGAACCCCTCGGAGATCTCCCATGAATTCGCGCCGCACTTTTCTGTATCGATCCGCCGCCGCCACGGCGCTGTTGTCCGCGCCCTGGGTGGCGCGCGCGCAAGGCGCCACGCCCGTGAAGGTGGGTGTGCTGCACCCGGTGACCGGCGCCTTGGCGTATTCGGGGCAGCAATGCCGGCTGGGCGCGCTGCTGGCCATTGAAGACATCAACAAGGCGGGCGGCATCAAATCCTTGGGCGGCGCGCCGTTGTCGGCCGTGTTGGGTGACGCGCAGTCGCGCCCCGAGGCGGGTTCGGCGGAAGTGGAGAAGATGAACGAGGCGGGCGTGTCGGCCATTGTCGGCGCGTATGCGTCGGCGATCTGCCTGGCCACCACGCAGACGGCGGCCAAATACAACCTGCCGCATGTGGTGGACGTGGGCGTGGCGGACCAGATTGTGGAGCGCGGCCTGAAGAACACCTTCCGTTTCGGGCCGGGCTACCGTGCCTGTAGCGAACGCGCCATTGCCGACCTGGTGGCCTTGAACGATGCCGCCGGCAAGCCGGCCAAGACCGTGATGATCGTGCACGAGGAGTCGCTGTTCGGCACCGGCACGGCGGCGTTGCTGTCGAAGTCGCTGCCGCAGTACGGCTTCGAGGTGAAGGAAGTGGTGAAGCACCCGAACCCCACGCGCGATTTCAACAACATCGTGCTGCGCATGCGGTCCGTGAACCCGGACATCGTCATCCCGGCCAACTACTACAACGAATATGCGTTGCTGCTGCGCGCGATGAAGCAGCAGAAGGTACAGCCCAAGGCTATTTTTTCCGTGCTGGGGGGCGCGGCGTCCAGCTACAAGTTCCTGAAGGAATTTCCGGACATCGCCAACGGCATCATCGACTGCAACCACTGGTTCAACCCCAAGGATGCGCGCGTGGCGCCGTTGAAGGCCCGCGTGGAAGAGAAGGGCGCGTACTTCAGCTACGAGGTCTTCATGACTTACGTTGCCGTGCAGTTGCTGGCCGACGCCATCGAACGCGCCAAGTCCGCCGACCGCGCCGCCATCACCGACGCGCTGGCGTCCAGCACCTTCCACGACAACCTCATGCCGTATGGCCCGACCAAGTTCGTCAACGGCCAGAACACGGGCGCGCAGCCGCTCTTGACGCAAGTCATCGGTGGCGACATCAAGGTGATCATTCCGGCGGAATACCGCCAGGCCGACGCCATTTTTCCCTTGAAGGCCTGAGCGCGCAGCATGCTGGATCCCGCCATCCTCTTTTCATCGGTGCTGAACGGCCTGACGACCGGCGCGGTGTACGCGCTGATCGCCCTGGGGCTGACCCTGATCTACGGGGTGCTGCACATCATCAACTTTGCCCATGGCGCCGCGCTGATGGTGGCGCTGTACGCCGTCTACCTGCTGAAAGACCGGCTGGGCATCGACCCTTATGCGGCGTTGCCCCTGGTGGTGGCGGGCATGTTCGTGCTGGGCTATGCGCTGCAGCGCGTTGTGATCAACCGCGCCAGCCATGGCAAGGACGAGAACATTCTGCTGGTGACGCTGGGCCTGGCCATCGTGCTGGAAAATCTGGCGCTGGTGTGGTTCAAGTCGGACACGCGCAGCATCGACACGGCCTACACGCTCAGCACGGTCGAGATCGGCCCCGCCATGATCGCGCTGCCCAAGGTCATCGCCTTCTTTGGGGCGCTGGCCGTGGCGGCGGTGCTGTTCTGGATTATCCGCAGCACCGACCTGGGCCGCGCCATACGCGCGGTGGCCCGCGAAAAGCAGGGTGCCAAGCTGATGGGCATAGATGTTGAGAAAGTCTATGCGCTGTCCTTCGGCATCGGCATGGCCTGCCTGGGCGCGGCGGCCTGCTTCCTGCTGCCCGCCTACTACGTCAACCCGCAGGTGGGCAGCGGCTTTGTGCTGGTGGCTTTCACCATCGTGGTGCTGGGCGGTATGGGCAGCTTCGTGGGGGCGCTGGTGGGCGGCTTGCTGATTGGCGTGGTGGAGTCCATCGGGGGCCTGTTCCTGGGTGACTCGCTGGGTCAGATGGGCATTTTTGCGATCTTCATCGCGGTGCTGCTGTTTCGCCCGCAGGGGCTGTTCGGGGCGAGGGGCTGAGCATGAACCGGGATTTATTTTCTATCGCGTTGTTCGGGGTGGCGCTGGCCGTCTTGGCGACGTTCGCGCAGTCTGGCGTGTTGCTGACGTTTGTGATGATGTCGCTGTACGCGGCGTTGCTGTCGCAGGCCTGGAACATTCTGGGCGGCTACGGCGGCCAGTTGTCATTTGGCCATGCGCTGTTCTTTGGCGTGGGCGCCTATGCCCAGGCGCTGGGCCAGCTTAGTCTGGGCATCAACCCCTGGCTGGCGCTGCCGATGGCCATTGCGCTGGGCGCGTTGACGGGCCTGGCCGTGGGCGGGCTGACGTTCCGCTACGGGCTCAAGGGATCGTACTTTGCGCTGGTGACGCTGGCGTTTGCCGAGGTCTTCCGCATCCTGGCCTTGTCGGCGCCCTTCACGGGCGGCGGGGTGGGGCTGATGGTGCCGCTGCAAGAGGGCGCGGCCAACATGCAGTTCGTGTCGCGCCGGGGCTATATCTATCTACTGCTGGCGTTCGTGGTGTTGGCGCTGGCAGTCACCGCATGGCTGCGCCATTCGCGCTTTGGCGCGTACCTGCAAGCGGTGCGCGACAACGAAGACGCCGCGCGCGCCATCGGCGTGAATCCGCTGCGCGTGAAGCTGGGCGGCATTGCCTTGTCGGCGGCGTTCATGAGCGCGGCGGGCGCCTTCTACGTGCAGGTGTTTCAGTACATCGACCCGGGTATCGCCTTCGGGTCGGCCGTGTCGGTGGAAGCCCTGGTGGGCGCCATCGTGGGCGGCATGGGTACGTTGTGGGGGCCGGTGCTGGGCGCGGTGGCGCTGCATGGCCTGGCCGACCTGACGCGCAACCTGTTCGGGGAATTGCCCGGCATCAGCATGGTGATCTACGGCGTGGTGCTGATCCTGATCGTGATGTTCCTGCCGCGCGGCATCAGCGGCAGCGGCCAGTCGCTGCGTGGGCTGTTCAGCAAGGAGCGCGCCCGTGTCTGAGATCCTGCTGCAAGCCCGCAAACTGTCTATTTCCTTTGGTGGTCTGAAGGCGGTTCAGGACGTGAACCTGGCCGTGCCGCAAGGCTCGCTGACCGCGTTGGTCGGCCCCAACGGCGCCGGCAAGACCACGCTGTTCGCGCTGCTGTCCGGGTTTCTGAAACCCGGCGCGGGCTCGGTGCATTTTGCCGGGCAGGACATCACGGGGCGTGCCCCGCACGAGTCCGCGCAGTTGGGCCTGACGCGTACCTTCCAGATCGTGCAGCCCTTTGGCGCGCAAACGGTGCGCCAGAACATCGCGGTGGGCGCGCACTTGCGTCTGCGCGACCGGCGCGCCGCCCTGGCCGAGGCCGAAGCGGTGGCCGCGCGCGTCAACCTGCAAGGCGTGCTGGACAAGCCCGCCGCCGACCTCACGGTAGCGGGGCGCAAGCGGCTGGAACTGGCCCGCGCGCTGGCCACGCGCCCGCGCCTGCTGCTGCTTGACGAGGTGCTGGCCGGCCTGAATCCGAGTGAGATCGACGAGATGATTCCGGTGGTGAAAAAGCTGGTGGACGATGGCGTCACCGTGCTGATGATCGAACACGTCATGCGCGCGGTGATGAGCCTTGCCGAACACGTATGGGTGCTGGCGCAAGGGCGCTTGATTGCGTCGGGCACGCCTGGCGAAGTGACGCGCGACCCGACGGTGGTGGAAGCCTATCTGGGGCACGGCGCGGCGGCCCGGCTGGCCGCGCAAGGGGCGCCGGCATGAGCGCGCTGCTGGAAGTTACCGGCCTGCGGGCGGGCTACGGGCGTATGGAAGTGCTGCGCGGCGTGGATCTGACGGTGGGTGAAGGCGAGATCGTCGTGCTGCTGGGCAGCAACGGCGCGGGCAAGTCCACCTTGAACAACACCGTCTGCGGGCTGTGCAAGCCTTGGGGCGGATCGGTGCGCTTTGAAGGGCAGGACCTGACCGGGCGGCATTACCGTGACGTGGTCAAGGCCGGCCTGATTCAGGTGCCCGAAGGCCGCCGCATCTTCCCGAACCTTAGCGTGCGCGAAAACCTGGAGCTGGGTTCGTTCACCCGGGCGCGCGAGCACCGCGCGGCCAACCTGGACCGCGTGCTGGACATCTTCCCGCGCCTGCGCGAACGGCTGGCGCAACTGGCCGGCACCATGTCGGGCGGCGAACAGCAGATGCTGGCAATCGGGCGGGGCCTGATGGCCGAGCCCCGGCTGCTGATCCTGGACGAACCGTCGTTGGGGCTGTCGCCCTTGATGGTGGAAGAACTGTTTGGCCTGATCCAGCGCCTGCATGCCGATGGGCTGGCGATTTTGCTGGTTGAGCAGAACGTGGGCCAGTCGCTGGAAACGGGTCAGCGCGCCTACGTGATGGAAAACGGCGCCATCCGATATAGCGGCCCATGTGCGCAATTGATGGCCAGCGACGACGTGCGCCGTGCCTATCTGGGGATGTAGCGATGTCTGTTGATCAAGCCGCGCGGCCGCAAAGTCCGCCCCATAGCCCACCCCCCAGTCCGCCACAAACCCTGGCCCAGAAACTGATCGCCGCCGCCTGTGGGCGCGCGTCAGTCGAGCAGGGCGAAATCGTGACCTGTGCCGTGGACCTGGCGATGTTCCATGATTCCAGCGGCCCCCGGCGCTTGCAGCCCATGCTGGAAGAACTGGGCGCGTCGCTGTGGGATCCGAAAAAAATCGTGCTGGTCATCGACCATTACGTGCCCGAATCCGATGATGAATCGCGCCGCATCGTCCGCATTGCGCGCGACTGGGCGGCGGGGCAGCAACTGCCCAACGTGTACGACTCGGTCGGCATCTGCCACGTGGTCGTGCCGCAGCATGGGCATATTCGCCCCGGCATGTTCTGCGTGGGCGGAGATTCGCATTCGCCCACGGGCGGCGCGTTCGGCGCGTACATGTTCGGCATCGGCAGCACCGAAATGCTGGGCGTGGCCGTCACCGGCAAGATCTGGGTCAAGGTGCCGCAGACGCTGATGATGCGCTGGAACGGGCGGCTGGCCGCCGGTGTGACCGCCAAGGACATGATGCTGCACATGATCGGCCGCTACGGCATGAACGGCGGGCGCTACCAGGCCGTGGAATTCTGCGGCGAGGCCGTGCGCGCGCTGCCCATGCAAGAACGCATGACCTTGTCGAACATGAGCGCCGAGCTGGGCTCGCAGGTGGGTCTGATCGCGCCTGACGAGACTACAGCCGCCTACCTGCGCGCGGCGGGCGTGGCCGACGCGCTGGACCTGCCCCGCTGGCAAAGCGATGCGGGCGCGGACGCCGAATGGCACGACTTCGACGCCGCCTCGTTGGCGCCGCAAGTGGCCGCGCCCCACAGCCCGGCGAATGCGCGCGATGTGGATCAATACCGCGACGTGCCGGTGCAAGTGGCCTATATCGGCGCCTGCACGGGCGCCAAGCTGGAGGACTTGCGCGCGGCGGCCAGCGTGTTGCGCGGGCGCCGCCTGGCGGCAGGCATGCGCCTGATGGTCGCGCCGGCCAGCCGCCTGGACCAGCAGCAGGCGGAACAGGAAGGGGTGATGCAGGTGCTGCAAGACGCCGGCGCCCAGGTGCTGGCCACGTCTTGCGGGGCCTGTGCCGGCTATGGCGGATCCATCCCCGACGACGCCAGCGTCATCTCCACCACCGCGCGCAACTTCAAGGGCCGCATGGGGTCGGAGACGGCGCAGGTGTATCTGGCCTCGCCCTACACCGTGGCGGCGTCGGCCGTGGCCGGCCGCATCGCAGACCCGCGCGAGGTGATGGCATGACGGACCGGATTGCAACACCCCCCGTCGCAACCGAAGCCGCCGCCACGCACGGCACATCCACCCATCGCGTCTGGCGCGTGGGGGCCGACATCGACACCGACGCGCTGGCGCCAGGTGCCTACATGAAGTTCGGCATCGACGAGATTGCGCGGCATTGCCTGCAACGGGTCCGCCCGGAATTCGCGGGGCAGGTGCAGCCGGGCGACGTCCTGGTGGCTGGGCCGAATTTCGGTATCGGCTCGTCGCGCGAGCAGGCGGCCTCGGCGCTGGTGCGCCTGGGCGTGGCCGCGGTGATCGCGCCATCCTTCAACGGCCTGTACTTTCGCAACGCCTTCAATGTCGGCCTGCTGCTCTTGACCTGCCCGCAGGCGGACGCGTTGGCGGAAGGCGAGCGCATCACCCTGGACCCCGAGTCTGGTCACATCGGCCGCGCGGCCGGCGTCGACCCGTCTGAACTGCATTGCGAAACCGTACCCGCCTTCCTGATGGACATGGTGCGGGCCGGCGGACTGCTGAATCTGCTGAAACAGCGTCAAACCTCTTAGGAAGAACACGATGCTTGATCCCGTCACCCTGGCGGTCCTGAAGGGCCGTCTGGAACAGATTGCCGATGAGATGGACGCGACGCTGTACCGCAGCGCGTTCAACCCCATCATTGCCGAGGCCCACGACGCCTGCCACGGCATGTACGACGCGGCCACCGGCGCCACGCTGATCCAGGGCAAGTCCGGCCTGCCCGTGTTCGTGGGCGCGATGGCCTTTGCCGTGAAGGCGGCGGCCAAGGTGGCCGCCGAGCGCGGTGGCATGGTGGATGGCGATGTCTGGCTCTTTAACGACCCCTACGAAGGCGGCACGCACGCGAATGACTTCAAGCTGGTGCGCCCGGTGTTCCGGGGCGCAAAGCTGTTCTGCTTTCTGGCGTCGGCCGCGCACTGGCACGACGTGGGTGGCGCGGTGCCGGGCAACTACAACCCGGCCGCCACCGAATGCTGGCAGGAAGCGGTGCAGATTCCGCCCGTGCGCATCCTGCGCGCAGGCGTGCTGGACCAGGACGTGCTGGCCATCCTGAAAGCCAACACGCGTCTGCCCGACAGCCTGTGGGGCGACCTGAACGGCCAACTGGCCGCGCTGGAACTGGGTGCGCGCCGGCTGGATGGCCTGCTGGACGAATACGGCGACGACACGGTGCTGGAATCGCTGGATACCTTGCGCGAGCGCGCGCGCCGCTTGATGCGCGACCACATCGCGCGGCTGCCCGACGGCGAGTACGCGTTTGAAGACATGCTGGACAACGACGGCGTGCGCGACGTGGCGCTGCGCATCGCGCTGAAGCTGACGATCGCCGGCGACCGGCTGACCTTGGACTTCAACGGCACCTCGCCCGCCTGCGCGGGACCGGTGAATATTTCCCGCGCCACCGCCATTGCGGCCTGCTACGTGGCCTTGAAGCACCTGTTTCCCGACGTGCCGGCCAACGCGGGCGTGCTGGACGCGGTGGACGTGGTGCTGCCGGACGGCCTGGTGATTTCGGCCGACCGCCCGCGCCCCGTGGGCGGCTATACCGAAACCATCCTGCGCATGATCGACGTGATTTTCTGCGCGATGGCGCAGGCGGCACCCCAGCGCGCCATGGCGCAGGCTTACGGCACGATCAACGCCTTGTCCATCGCGGGCTATCGCAGCGATGCGGCGCGCAAGGGGCAGCGCTGGGTGATGTTCAGCTTCTTTGGCGGCGGCCACGGCGGGCATTCCGACGGCGACGGGCTCAGCCACGGCAACGCGCCGATCTCCACCGCTACCATTCCGCCGCTGGAAATCCTGGAAGCCGCCTATCCCGTGCGCTTCACGCAGTGGGCGCTGCGCCCGGATTCGGCGGGCGCCGGCACGCATCGCGGCGGCCTGGGCGCCATCTACGAGATTGAATTGCTGGAAGACAGCGCCGAAGCCTTCATCTTCGGCGAACGCGGCCGCAGCGCGCCCAAGGGCATTGCGGGCGGCGGTGAGGCCGCCTTGAACGTGTTCCGCTATCAGCAGGACGGGCAGTGGCGTACCCCGCCCATGAGCTCCAAGATGCTGGGCATTCAATTGCAGCGCGGTGACCGCGTGCGCCTGGAAACACCGGGCGGGGGCGGTTATGGCGACCCGGCCGGCCGTGCGCCGGAAGCGCGTGAGCACGACCGCAAGATGGGCTATGTGGGCGATATCGCCAACAACAAGAAGGAGCAGTTGGCATGAGCGCGGCGGGAAAGAACACGGCAGAAAAGGGCACGACAGGAACGAGCACGAAACAAGGACTCGTCGTCGGCGTCGACGTGGGCGGCACGTTCACGGACCTGTTCGTGCTGGACGAGGCAGCCGGCACGGCGCGCGTGGTCAAGGTGCCGTCCACGCGCGGCGAAGAGGCGCGCGGCTTCATGAACGGCATCGCGCGCGTGGCCGACGGCGCAAGCGCCATTGCCACCATCGTTCACGGCACCACCGTGGGCACCAACGCGCTGCTGGAACGCAAGGTGGCCCGCACCGGCATCATCACAACGGCGGGCTTTCGGGATGTGCTGGAAATGCGCCGGCGCGATCGTCCCCAGACCTGGGGCCTGCGCGGCAACTACGAACCGGTCGTGCCACGTGATCTGCGCCTGGAAGTGGCCGAGCGCGTGCTGGCCGACGGCACGGTGCATACGCCCGTGGACCTGGATCAGGTGGAAGCGGCGGCGCGCGCGCTGCTGGCGCAGGGTTGCGAGGCCGTGTGCGTGTTCTTCGTCAACGCCTACGCCAACCCGGTGAACGAAGCCCAGGCCGCGGCCCGCGTGCGCGCCATCTGGCCGAACGGCAACGTTACGGCAGCCACCGAGGTGCTGCCAGAAATCCGTGAATTTGAACGCTGCTCGACGGCGGTGCTGAACGCCGCCTTGCAGCCCGTGGTGGGCAGCTACCTGACGCGCCTGGAATCTGACCTGAAGCAGAACGGCTTTGACGGCGAGCTGCTGGTGGTGCAAAGCAACGGTGGTGTGATGTCGCGCCAGACCGCGTGCGACGTGCCGGTGCGCACCGCGCTGTCCGGCCCGGCGGCGGGCGTGATCGCCTGCGCCGCCATTGCGCGCGCTTCCGGCTTTCCCAATGTGGTGACGGGCGACATGGGCGGCACCTCGTTCGACGTGTCCTTGGTGGCGGGCGGCGAAGCGTCGCTGTCGGCGCAGACTTCCATCGACTTCGGCATGGTGGTGCGCGCCCCGATGATCCAGATTGAAACCATCGGCGCGGGCGGCGGCTCGATTGCCAGTGTGGATGCGGGCGGCCTGTTGCAAGTGGGCCCGGAATCCGCCGGCAGCATTCCCGGCCCGGCCTGCTATGGCCGTGGCAATACCCGGCCCACCGTCACCGACGCCAACGTGCTGCTGGGCCGCATTTCCGCCGAGCGCCCGCTGGGCGGCGGGCTGCTGGCCACCATGAATGTGGACCTGGCGCGCGCGGCCATCGACGAGCATGTGGCGCGGCCGCTGGGGCTAAGCGTGCATGCGGCGGCCGAGGCCATCCTGACCGTGGCCAACGCCAAGATGGCGGGCGCGATCCGCGTGGTGTCGATTGAACGCGGGCACGACCCGCGCAAGTTCGCCTACATGCCGTTCGGCGGCGGCGGGGCGCTGCACGTGTGCGCCATGATGAACGAAGTGGACGCGGCCCACGGCATCGTGCCGCGCTACCCGGGCGTGACGTCCGCGCTGGGCTGCGTCATGGCCGACATGCGGCACGACGGCGTGCAGACGCTGAACACCGCGCTGGATGCGCTGGATGCCGCCGACCTGCTGGCGCGCATCGACGGCCTGGCGCTGGCCTGCCAGGAACGGCTGGATTCTGCGGGCGTGGCCTTCGAAGGCATTCGCGAAAGCATCGAGCTGGACATGCTGTACGTGGGCCAAAGCCATACCGTGCGCGTGGAACTCACGCGCGCCGAGCTGGACCGCGCGGGCATCGCCGCCGCCTTTGACCGCGCTTACCGCGCGTCCTTCGGCCGCAGTCTGGACGGCATTGCCGTGCGCATCCTGAACCTGCGCTATGCGCGCATCGGCCAACGCCCCAAGTTTGATCTGGCGCTGCTGGCGCCCACCTGCCAGGACATGCCCGCCACGCTGGGCACACAAGCGGTGTTTCACGCGGGCCAGTGGCACGACGCCGTGCGCTACGCGCGCCTGGACCTGCCCGTGGGGGCGGAGGTGGCCGGTCCTGCCATTCTTGAACAGCCCGACACCACCATCTGGATCGAACCCGGCTTTGCCGGCCGCGTCGACGCGCTGGGCAATCTGCTGATCACGCGCCAGACCGCCTAGGAGACCGCCATGCACGTCTTGGACCCTCGTACCACCGCCTTGCTCATCATCGATCTGCAAAATGATTTTCTGGCGCCGGGCGGCGCCTATGACCGGGGCGGCGCGGTCAGCCGCGAGGCGCGCGCCTTGCCTGCCCGCGTGGCGCCGCTTGCCCGCGCGCTCAAGGCGCAAGGCGGCCTGGTCGCCGCCAGCCTGTTTACCTTGTGGCCCGATGCGCATGGCGAGCCCATGATTTCGCCGCACCTGAAGCAACTGCGCCCGTTCCTGGCAAAAGGCGATTTCGCGGCCGGCTCGCACGGCCAGGCGAATGTGGCCGAGCTGGACGGGCTGGTGGATGTGTCGGTCTGGAAGGTGGCGTATTCGGCCTTCTTCAATACGCAACTGGATTGGGTGCTGCGGCGCGCTGGCGTATCCAGCGTGGTCATCGCCGGCATCGTCACCAACGGCGGCGTGGCGAGCACCGCGCGCGATGCCCACATGCGCGACTATCACGTGACGGTGCTGGCCGACGGCTGCGCCGCGTCCACGCCCGCCATGCACGATGCCGCGCTGGCGGACCTGCGCACGGTGGCGGACGTGATCACGTGCGCGGACTTCGCGGGCAGGCTGGCGTCGTGAGCGCGCCTGTCGTCAGGTGGGGCAGTCCCGGTAGCACCCCCGTCAGCACGCCGGACGCAGACATGATGCAGGTGCCGGTGCTGATCATCGGCGCTGGCGCCTGCGGGCTGACCGCCGCGCTGCGGCTGGCGCAGGCCGGCATTGAAACCGTATTGATCGAGCGCGACGCCGCGCCCAGCGGCTCGTCGGCGTTGTCGTCGGGATTCATACCGGCGGCGGGGTCGGCTGTGCAGCGCGCGGCCGGCATCGATGACAGCGCGGAGCGTTTCGCCGCCGACATCCAGGCCAAGGCTCATGGCACGGCCGCGCCGCATCTGGTCGCGGCGTACACGGACGCGGCGGCTCCGGCCATGGATATGTTGGCGCGGCACGGCTTGGTGTTCGACGTGTTGGACGGCTTTCTGTATCCCGGCCACAGCGCGCGTCGCATGCACGCCTTGCCGGAACGCACGGGCGTGGCCTTGGTGACCGCGCTGGAACGCGCCGCCACGGGCGCGGGCGCGCACCTGTTGACGCGCGCGTTGGCCCGAGAAATCTGGGTTGAAGAATCCACTGGGCACGACGGCGGCCGCATCACCGCCGTGGGTTGCGAACGACCTGACGGATCCGTCGACGTGATCGGCTGCCAGGTGCTGATCCTGGCCTGCAACGGATTCGGCGGCAACGCGTCCATGGTGGCCGAACACTTACCCGCCATGCGCGAGGCCGTCTACGGCGGCCACGTGGGCAATGACGGTAGCGCCATCGAATGGGGCAAGGCCTTGGGCGCGCGCCTGGCCGACCTGGGCGCCTATCAGGGTCACGGGTCCTGGGCCACACCGCAAGGCGCGCTGATCTCCTGGGCCGTCATGATGGACGGCGGAGTGCAGATCAATCGCGACGGCCTGCGCTTTCATGACGAGACACAGGGCTATTCCGAAGCCGCCGTCCACGTCCTGGCGCAGCCGGGCGGGGTGGCCTGGAACGTATTTGACGAACGCACGCTGGCATTGGCGCGCGGCTTCCCGGATTTTGTCGCGGCCGAAGCGGGCCATGCAGTGAAGACCTGCGCCGACGTGCCGGCGCTGGCCGCGTTGATCGGCTGCGATCCGGATGTGTTGCAACAGACCTTGCAAGGCATCGGCCCGGATGCGGTCGATTCCCAAGGCAATGACCCCCATGGCACAGCCCTCCATCGCACAGACCCCCATGGCCGCCGCTTTGAACGCACCCTGCAAGCGCCATATCACGCCGTCAAGGTGACCGGCGCGCTGTTCCATACCCAAGGCGGCCTGGACATCGATGCGCAGTGCCGCGTCTTGAATCGCGATGGGCGGGCCTTGCCCAATCTGCTGGCTGCCGGAGGCGCCGCGCGCGGCGTGTCGGGCAACGACGTGTCCGGCTATCTGTCCGGCAATGGACTGCTTAGCGCGGTGGCGGGCGGCTATATCGCCGCAGCGACCGCCGCCGCAATGCTGGGACACGAGCTTGATCAGGAATCACCATGAAGCAAACACTAAAAACGCAGTTGGCCACGGGAGCCATCTTGGCGCCCGGCATCTACGACGCCCTGTCGGCGCTCATCGCCGAGCAGGCGGGCTTTGACGCGCTGTACCTGTCGGGCGCGTCCATCGCCTACACGCGGCTGGGGCGCTCGGACATCGGCCTGACCACGTATTCGGAAGTGGAGGACACGCTGGCGCGGATCACCGAGCGCGTGGCCACGCCGGTCATCGTGGACGCCGACACGGGCTTTGGCAATGCGCTGAACACGCAACGCACGGTGCGTGGCTTTGAACGCGCCGGCGCCGCGATGATCCAGTTGGAAGACCAGACCTTTCCCAAGCGCTGCGGCCACCTGGATGGCAAGACGGTGATCCCCGCCTCCGAAATGTGCGGCAAGCTGCGCGCCGCCGTGGATGCGCGGGTGGATGCGTCCACGTTGATCCTGGCGCGCACCGATGCGGTGGCCGTCGACGGCCTGGAAGCCGCCCTGGACCGCGCCGAAGCCTATCTGGAAGCGGGCGCGGACGCGCTATTCATCGAAGCGCTGCGCACGCCCGAACAGATGCAGGCGGCCTGCGCGCGCTTTGCCGCCCGCGTGCCGCTGCTGGCCAATATGGTGGAAGGCGGCAAGACCCCCGTGCAAAGCGCCGACGCCTTGACCGCATTGGGCTTTCGCATTGTTATCTTTCCCGGCGGCACGGCCCGCGCCGTGGCGCACACCTTGCAGGGCTATTACGGCAGCCTGCGCCAACACGGCACAACCGCGCCGTGGCAACAGCAGATGCTGGATTTCGACGGTTTGAATACGGTGATCGGCACGCCGGAACTGCTGGAGCAAGGGCGGCGGTATGAGGGGTAGACGCGAGCGGTAGATAGTCAACAGATGCCTGTCAGGACGCATGCAGCCTGGTGTCCTGGTATTTGTGGACGGCCTCTTCAAGCGTTTGGAACAGGCCGTCCGTGCCCAAGGTTTCGCCTAGGGGTGATCGTCTTACCGTGGCCAGTACGCCTGGGGTTAGATTCGCCAGCCAAAGCTGGACGCCGTCGCGCCTTAACCGACGTTCCGCATCGCTCATCAATTTCAGCGCGGTGTATTCGATATCGAAAACACTTCCCATATCGAGTACGACCACCTTGGGGTGGTTTGCGTTGATCAATTGGGTGATCTTCTGGCCAATATTGTTTGCATTAACAAAGAAGATGCGTCCCTCGGGCCGAAGCAGCAAGATGCCTTCAAGCGCCTCATCGTCGGGATGGTCCGGGGACGCCGGACGGAACAGGTTCGTGTTCGGCTTACGCAGCAGCCGATGCAAGGGCGGGTTGGACACCTGGTGGGCCAGGGCGACAAGCGACACGATGATGGCGACGAGTATCCCTTGCAGCGTGCCCAGCAGCACGACACCGGCAAGCGCCACCAAGGCCCAGACAAGCTCTGTGCGCCGCACTCTGGCAATCGCACGGAACTCAGCCGGGTCGAACAGGCCAACCGAGTACACGATGACCACCGCCGCCAGGGTTGCATGCGGCATCGCGCCAATCAACGGCGCCAGCAGCAGCATGACGCCCAGCGTGACCCCGGCGGTAACGCACTCGGCTACCTGGGTGCGTGCGCCGGCGCGCCGATTCACGGCGGTTTGGGACGTTCCGCCGCCCGCCGGCATGGCGCCGAAGAGCGCGCCGCCTGCGTTCGAAAATCCCGTGGCCAACAATTCCCGATTGGCGTTCGGCAGGGCCTCGCCCGCTTTCGCAAAGGCTCGTCCCGCGGCGATCGTTTCGGTGAAACTCATCAACGCGATTCCCAGCGCCATGGGCCAAAGCTCACCTATCAAAGACGGATTCGGCAGGGTCAACGACGGTAAGCCCGTGGGCACATGGCCCACCGTTTGCACGCCAAGATCAGCCAGTCCGAACATGCTGGTTGCCGCGATGGCAATCGCGACCGTGACCAGCGGCGCAGGCACGCGCGGCATGAATCGTTCCATGATGAGAAGCAGGCCCAACGTGATCGCGCCGACGGCGGTGGTGGCGATCGATAGCTGTGTAAACCCGTCAAATATTGCCAGCACGTTCGACAGAAACGGCCCCTTCGTGAAGTGAAGGCCAAGCAGTTTCGGTATTTGGTCGACCACGATCACGATGGCGATGCCCGCCTTGAAGCCGACCAATACCGGCTCCGAAATAAAGCTGGCCAGGTAGCCAAGCCGCAACAGGGACGCGGCGATCAGCACGACGCCAACCAGCAGCGCCAGCGTGGCCGTGGCAACCAGCAGTTGCGTGGCGTCGCCGCCAGGCACGGCCCGATCCAACGCTGTCGCGGTAAGGATGGCGAGCGTGGTCGTTGTGCTGACACTAAGCGGCCGGGATGTGCCGAGGAAGGCGTAAACCAGCATCGGCACGAACGCGGTGTAGAGCCCCACCTGAACCGGTAACCCCGCTACGGCGGCATAGGCCAGCGCTTTCGGAATGACGACGGCGGCGGTCGTCAGCCCGGCGGTGACATCATCCTTTATCGGGCTTGTAGAGGGCAGGTCGCATGGCATGGCGTCTCAACCGGGGGCCACCGCCTGCTGTACCGATGCGGGCGGCTGAGATTGATTGTGAGCGCAGCCGCCGCGTGGCGTCCATGATGATTCCGGCGAAATGCCGTAAGAATCGCGCTCAACGATCAATGATCACCGCGCGGTGCGCTGATGCGGCACCAGCGGCGGCACCGGCTGGTCGGCGATCTCTTCCCAGAACCCGGGCAGAAAGCATTCGGCCACCAACAACGGCTGACCTTGGCGCCAAAACACAGACCGGCGCGCCCAGACCCGGGCGGCGTCCTGCTCCCGGCGTTCAGCCGGCAAGGCCCCGCGCGCCGTGGCGTAAAACGGCACCGGCGACGCCAAACGGCGGCAGGCGAAGGGTGAGCGGATGACGGTGCTGTCGTGATACAGCATGTCGGCAAGCGGCCGGGTCAATAACCGGCGCATGCCTTGCCAGGCGCCGTGCGAGGCGCGTAGTGGCGTCAGGCTGCGGGCGGGCACGCTGTCCACGCCGTTCACCGACATCAGCACTTCGCGGATCCAGACAGGCGAGCCGGGCGCGATGCCCATGGCGCGCGCTTCGTCGGGCGGCGCGCCGTCGGCGTATTCGGCCAGCACGCGCAGGCGCACCTGGCCCACCTGGCGCAAGCCGGCGGTGAGCGCGCCCGGGCGGAACAGCCAGTGGCGCATGGCGGGGGGCAGGACGGGCGGCGTGATGGCCAGCCAGCCGGAAGCAAGCGGGGGGTGATGGGCTGCGGGTTTCATCATGGCTGCGTATTATGCCAAGCCCGGCTGACAGCCCCCATGCGTCGCAGTGACGCAGCGCGGATGGCGACACGCAACGCACAAGCCAACGCACAAGCCAACGCGCCAAGAGGCGTGGCGCGGCAACGGCCGGCAGGCGGTTCCTGCGTCCGGGAAAGCACTGATTGTCCCGCTAATGGCGCTCTCTCTATGATTTGTTCACGGTCAACACTGACCTGAATGCCTTTCCTCCCGTTGACGGGACCCGCAACCGGCTTTGGTGGTTCCGGGCAAGGCATGCAGTACCCCGCAGCAATAATTGCTGCTTGAACATTTGGTATGGCTATAGAAGCCCCCGACTTGCACGCGATGCGTGGTCGGGGGCTTTTTCGTTTTCAATTTTCGAATACGGAGATCGCATGCACGCGTTGGACCCGCAGAGTTCCCCGGCCGTAGCGACCTGGGTGGCCAGTGTGCAGATGGCCCCGATGATCGGCGACGTCGCCGCCAATATGGCCCGGTCGGTTGAGCTGGTGGAGCAGGCCGCGGCCCAGGGCGCGCGGCTGGTGGTGCTGCCCGAATTGGCGAACACGGGCTACGTGTTCGAAAGCCGCCAAGAGGCCTATGCGTTGGCCGAGGTGGTGCCGGGCGGCCCCAGCTCGCAGGCCTGGATCGCGCTGGCGCAGCGCCTGGGCATCTACCTGGTGGCGGGCATTGCCGAACGCAGTGGCGACCGCCTCTACAACGCCGCCCTGATCGCGGGGCCGGCCGGTTATATCGGCACCTACCGCAAGCTGCATTTGTGGGGCGACGAGAACCTGTATTTTGAGCCTGGGGATCTGGGTTTGCCGGTGTTCCATACCGAACTGGGCCGCTTGGGGGTCGCCATCTGCTATGACGGCTGGTTTCCCGAGGTCTACCGGCTGCTGGCGGTGCGTGGCGCGGACATCGTGGCCGTGCCGACCAACTGGGTGCCGATGCCAGGGCAGACGCCCGACGGGCCGGTCATGGCGCATGCGCTGACCATCGCGGGCGCGCACAGCAACGGTTTGACCGTGGTGTGCGCCGACCGCGTGGGCACCGAACGCGGCCAGCCTTTCGTGGGCCGCAGCCTGATCGTCGGATCGCAAGGCTGGACCGCCGCGGGCCCGGCCAGCGCCGACCAGGAAGAAGTGCTGCTGGCACCCATCGACGTGCAGGCCTCGCGCCGGGCGCGTCAATTGAACGATTTCAACCACGTGCTGCGCGACAGGCGCTGCGATATCTACGACGAGCAACTGGGCGCCTTGGCCGCCCTGGGGCAACGTTAAGCGATGGCCAATGGCCGACTCCCAAGGAGCAACCTTATGAAAAACCTGTTCAGCAGCTTCCCCATCCGCTTGTCGTGCGTCGCGTTACTGGCTGCCGTTGCCAGCGCGCACGCGGCGGAACCCTTGCGCATCGGCGTGCCCGTCGGTCTGTCGGGCGCCAACAGCGTTGTGGCGCCTGGCGTGGTGCAGGCGTCCCAGTTGGCGGCTGACGAGATCAACGCGGCCGGCGGCATTCTGGGCCGCCAGATCGTGCTGGAGATCGCCGACGACGCATCGGGCGCCGTTGGCGCGCAAAAGGCTTATGACACGCTGGTCTTTCAGAAGAAGGTCGATGCCATCATCGCCATGGAAACCAGCGCGGCGCGCAATGCCGCGCTGCCCATCGTGTCGCGGGGCAAGGTGCCGTATATCTATACCTCTTTCTACGAAGGTCGCTCGTGCAACCGCTGGATGCATGTGAACGGCTGGGTGCCGGAGCAACAGGTTGCGCCGGTGGTGGACCACTTCATGCAAGAGCGCAAGGCCAAGACCTTCTTCCTGGTCGGCAGCGACTACGCGTTCGGGCGTGGCATGCTGAAGTTCACGCGGGAATACATCGAGAAGCAGGGCGGGCGCGTGGTGGGCGAGGAATACCTGCCCATCGATGGTTCGGACTGGACGCCGGTGGTGTCCAAGATTCGTTCGGCAAACCCGGATGCGCTGATCAGTTCCACGGCGGGCGGCGGGCCCAACGTGAGCCTGGCCAAGCAGATCAAGGCGGCGGGGTTGTCCATGCCCTACGGCAACCTGGCGATCGACGAAGGCACGGCCAAGACCATGGGCGATACGGCGGTGGGCATGTACATGTCGGCGTCGTACCTGACCAGTATCGATACGCCGCAAAACCGAAAATTCCTGGATGGCCTGAAGGCCAAGTTCGGCAACGATGCCAAGACCGCGAACGAATTTTCCGGCCCGCAGTACGAAGCCTTCTATCTGTACAAGGCGGCGGTCGAGAAGGCCGGCGGCCTGGATCCGCAAAAGGTGGTGCAGGCCTTGAGCGAAGTGTCGTTCGACGGCCCCCGGGGACCGGTCAAGATGGACCGCCAACGGCATGCGGCGCTGACCATGCGCCTGGGCCAGGTGCAGCAGGACGGTTCCATCAAGATCCTGCAAACCTTCAACCAGGTGGACCCGGGCGCGCAATGCCCGAACCTGAAGTGACGCCACGGTAAGGGGATACGCGCCGCCGGCCTGGCTGGCGGCGCCGGAGATCGATATGGGTTTGCTGCTGGACATCTTGAGCACGGCCGCCATGCTCTTCATCGTGACGTCGGGGTTGATGATCATCTTCGGTGTGATGAAGATCGTCAATTTCGCGCATGGGGCGATTCTTACCCTGGGAAGCTATGCCAGTCTGGTTGTGACCCAGTTGGGCCTGAACCCTTGGGTGGCGCTGCCGTTCGCGCTGGCGGTTGGCGTGCTGGTGGGCATGGGGGTGGAACGCCTGATCGTGCAGCCGCTGTACAAGCGGCCGCTGGACGCGATCCTGGCTACGTGGGGCTTGGGCATCGTGATCGGTCAGCTCATTACCGTGGCGTTCGGGCGTGAAGTGCAGTTCGTGGACTCGCCGATCCAGGGCGCCGTGTCTTTTCTGGGCATGGAATATTCGGCGTACCGCCTGTTCCTGGTGCCCGCGGCGTTGCTGATCTATGCCGCCATGACGCTGCTGCTTAACGGCACCCGCTTCGGCGTGCGGACCCGCGCCGTGATCATGAACGAAGACCTGGCGCGCGGCCTGGGCATCAATGCCGAGCGCATACGCTTCACCACGTTTGGCCTGGGCGCCGGCTTGGGTGCGTTGGCCGGCGCACTGATCACACCGTTGTCCAGCGTGGACCCGAACATGGGCCTGCCGTGGCTGGTCAGCGCATTCATGCTGGTCATGGTGTCGGGGCATTCGATCACCGCGCTGTTGCTGACCTGCGTGGTCTATGGCGCTTGCCAGGTGCTGGTGAGCATTTTCGTCAGCCCGATCCTGGGCGGCGTCACCATCGCCGTCCTGGCCGCGTTGACGCTGCGCCTGCGTCCTCAAGGATTCGCCCATGACTGAGCATTCGCTTACCCAGGCCGCGCAGGCGGGTTCCGCGCCCGCCTCACGCAGGCCGCTTGGCCGCGGGCTGCCGTGGTTGGCCGCCGCGTGCCTGATACTGACTGTGGCCGGCCCCTGGCTGTTCGACACCTACTTGCTCAATGTGCTGATCAAGGCGCTGTTTTTTGCGATGGCGGCGGTGACCGTGGACGTGCTGTGGGGCTACACCGGCCATCTGACGTTCGGCCAGTCCGCCTTCTTTGGGGTGGGTGCCTATGCCGCCGGCCTGGCCTTCACGCATTACGGGTTTTCGCCCACCACCGCCGTGCTGGCCGCATTCGCGGCCGTGGGCGCCGCGGTGGTGCTGGCGCTGGTGACCGGGTGGCTGTCGTTCTATCGGGGGGCGTCGCCGTTCTTTGCGACGGTCATCTCGCTGGTGCTGCCGATCGTGCTGATGCAGTTGGTGTTGGCCGGTGGCACCTATACCGGGTCGTCCTCGGGCCTGACGGGCTACGAGACGTTCGATCTGTCGCTCGAGGCCTGGTATGTGATTGCGGCCGGCACGTTGTCGGTCGTGGCCTTGCTGGCGTGGGTCGTGGTGCGCAGCGATGGTGGTCGCATTCTGGTGGCGCTGCGCGACAACGAGTCGCGTTGCAGCTATCTGGGCCTGAACACCGCCCACTGGCGCATTGTGCTGCTGGTGGTGTGCGGCGCCGTCGCCAGTCTGGCGGGGTTCGGCTATGGCGCGTTCAGCGGCGTGGTGGCGCCAGAGCTCACGGGTTTCGTGTTCGGCACGGAATTGATCATCTGGGTGGCGCTGGGGGGGCGCGGGACCATCTGGGGGCCGGTGCTGGGCGCCATCCTCATCAATGTGGCGGGTTCCTACCTGAGCGGGAATCTGCCGTTCCTGTGGCAGTTGCTGCTGGGCGTGACGTTCATCCTGGTGATCCTGCTGTTGCCGCGCGGGCTGCTGCCGCTGCTGACCGCGCCGTTTTTGCGGCGCGGCGCCACGGCCCCCGTGCCGGTGCTTGGCGTGCGTGCCGGGCAGGCGCCGCCGGCCAGCGGGACGTCGTGGGCGTTGAGCCTGTCTGGCGTCGCCAAGCGCTTCGGCAGCCTGAAAGTGCTGGAAGGCATCGACCTGCAAGCCCGGGGCGGCGAACTGGTGGGCCTGATCGGTCCCAACGGCGCGGGTAAAACCACGCTGATGCGCTGCATCGCCGATGGCGCCGAGCGGTCCGAAGGAGAATTGGCGCTTTACGGCCAGCGCGTGTTGCAAGATGGCCCAGAGCAATGCGTGCGCTACGGCCTGGGGCGCAAGTTCCAGAACGCCAATGTGTTCGACACGATGACGGTGGCCGAAAGCCTGCGCATCGCGACGACCTTGCGCGAACAGCCATCGTGGTGGCGGCGGTCGCCCACGCTGGATTTGCCGCCTTACGCGTTGGAGGTGCTGCGGGTGACCGGGCTGGACCAATCCCTGGCCAGCGTGGCCCGCGACCTGTCGCACGGGCAGCAACAGGCCCTGGAACTGGCGATGGTGCTGGCGCTGGAGCCGCGCATCGTGCTGCTGGACGAGCCCACGGCGGGCCTGAGCAAGGCCGAGCGGGCGCAGATCGGCCAGATGCTGTCATCGCTGGCGCACAAGTACGGCTTGTGCTGCCTGCTGGTGGAACATGATCTGGATTTTGTGAAGGAAGTGGCGACACGGATCGTCGTCTTGCACCAAGGCCGGATCGTCATGGACGGGAGCTTTCGCGACGTCGTGGAATCCGAGCTGGTGCGTACCATTTACGCGGGCAGCGCGCAGGCTGCACAAGGAGCAGGGCAATGACGGGAATGGGGCCGGCATTAAGCCTGGAAGGCGTGGCCAGCGGCTACAAAGGCTCGGTGGTGCTGAACGATGTGTCGCTGTCGGTCGAGCGGGGCGCCTGCGTGGCGCTGCTGGGCAAGAACGGCATGGGAAAAAGCACACTGCTCAAGACCATCATGGGGTACCTGCCCAAGCTGCGCGGTCGTGTCAGCGTGGGTGGGGTGGACACCACGCGCTTGCGCCCGCACGAAGTGGCGCGCTGCGGCGTTGCCTACGCGGCGCAGGAGCAGCCCCTGTTTCCCGACCTGAGCATCCGCGACAACCTGCGCCTGGGCCTGCCGCGGGAGAGTCTCTTCGACGAGCGCTTTGCCGACATCGTCGAGCTCTTCCCGGTGTTCGCGACTCGGCTGCGCCAGCACGCCGGCACCTTGTCGGGCGGAGAGCAGAAGATGCTGCTGGTGGCGCGCGGGCTGATGCAACGGCCCGATTTGTTGCTGCTCGATGAAATCACCGAAGGGCTGCAACCATCGGTGATCGAACGGCTGGGCCGCGCCCTGAACTGGGAGCGAGAACGGCGCGGCACGACCCTGTTCATCGTCGAACAGAACGTGGCGTTTGCGTTGGACGTGGCCGACCGCTATCTGGTGCTCAAGCAGGGCGCCATCGTGGACGAGGGCGATGCTGGTGCGCCCCAGGCCATCGGCAATATCATTGACCATCTCAAGGTATGAACGCCGCCATGTCGGTTGTCGCCATGGCCAGCCTGCGGGTTTTACGCTTAAGGACGTCATCATGACCTCGCTCCAGGACAAGGACGCAGACCGGCCCGGGTGGCGCATCGGCGTGCTGTATTCGCGCAGCGGCGTCACGGGCACGACCGAGTCGCAGCATTTCTTCGGGACGGTGCTGGCCGTGGAAGAGATCAACGCCTTGGGCGGCGTGCTGGGCCGGCCATTGGAACCGGTGGTGTACGACCCGCGCAGCGACGCCGAGGAGTACCGGCGCCTGGCGGCCCGCCTGCTGCTGGACGACGAAGTCAGCGTTATTTTCGGCGGCTGCACCTCGCATTGCCGCAAAGCGATGCTGCCCGTGGTGGAGCGCAGCAACTCCCTGCTGTGGTACGGCTCGGTCTACGAAGGCTTCGAGTATTCGCCCAACGTCATCTACACCGGGGCGGCGCCCAACCAGGGCAGCATGCAGTTGGCCGCATACCTGATCCAGCACTGCGGCTCGCGCATTTTTCTGGTGGGGGCGGACTACATCTACCCGCGTGAAACGAACCGCATCATGCGCGAGACCGTGGAGGAGCACGGCGGGGAGATCCTGGACGAGACCTATCTGGCCTTGGGCTGCGATGAAAGCGACATCATCGACGTGGTGGCGGACATCCGGCGCATCCAGCCGGATGTGGTGTTTTCCACCCTGATCGGCGATGACGCCCAGCGCTTCTATCGGCGCTACCACGAGGCCTGCCAGCAGGCGGGGGCGGAAACGGCTCATATTCCCATCGCCAGCCTGACCATGGCGGAATCCGAGGTTGCCGAGATTGGGCCGCGGCTTTGCGTGGGCCACATCACCGCCGCGACCTATTTCAACACCGTCGATACGCCCGCCAACCAGCATTTCCTGGCGCGCTGGCGCGACCGCTTCGGCGAGCGTCCCGCCAGCGTCTATGCCGAAACCTGCTACAGCCAGGTGCACCTGTTCGCGCGGGCGCTGCAGCGCGTGGGCAGCATGGACACGCGCAAGCTGGTGCGGGCGGTACACCAGGTCCAGTTCGACGCGCCGGATGGGCAGATGTCCATCCTGGCGGAAAATAACCACTGTGTGCTGACGCCGCGCATCGGCGTGTGCCGGGCGGACGGGCGGTTCGATATCGTCTGGGAAAGCGACCAGCCGGTGAAGCCGGACCCTTATCTGACGGCGTTCGGTCTGGACGATTTCTGGTTGAAATGAGCATGGACCATAGCCTACGCCGCCTCTACGAGGACTTGCGCAGTGTGGCCGTCGCGGTGGTGTACCCACCGGGCGAAGACCGCGATGTGCTGGTCGAGCAACTCAAGCGCATCGGTTGCCGCATCCATTTGCATTGGCCGTTTCCGGACGCCGCGCCCGCCGGCGCCGATGTCATCTTCTTCCAGGTTTCGCAGTGCGTGCAGAACAGTTCGGCCTGGTCCGCCAGCGAAGTCGAAGCCACCTTGATCGCGCTGTCCGAATACGAAACGCCCACCACGCTCAAGCTATTGCTCAAAACCAATGCCCACGGGGTGCTGACGCGGCCATTCCGTTCGGCCGGCATCCTCAGCACGCTGGTGCTGGCGCGGTCGGCCAAGCAGTTCCAAAGCCGGCAGCAGGTCAAGATCGACAAGTTGGAGAACACCATCAAGGCGCGGCGCGTCATTGAAAAGGCGATCCGCGTGCTGATGGACCATCAGCGGCTGGACGAACGCGCGGCCTATGAACACATGCGGACCCGCGCCACGGGTCTGCGCGTCAGTGTGGCGGAAGTGGCCGCGATGATCATCGAGGCCAGCGAGGCCATGGAAAAACTCGGCCTGGGCGGCGCGCGCCCATGACCGCCGCAACAGGGTTCCAAGCGCCCGCCTGCAAAGAGGAAAACAATGAAAGTCATGATCGCTCGCCTGAATCACGAGACCAATACGTTTTCGCCCGTGCCCACGCCGCTGGCGGCGTTCGGCAACGAGGGCCCCGCCTTCGATGCGCAGGCCTACAACGACAACAAGGGCAAGCGCACGGCCATGTCGGCCTTTATTGATCTTGCCGAGGCGAACGGCGCGTCGCTGGTCACGCCGGTATCCGCCACCGCCTATCCCAGCGGCCGGGTGGACGCAGCGGCCTATCGCACGCTTTGCGACGCGATCGTAACGGGCGCGCGGGGATGCGACGCGATCCTGCTGGACCTGCACGGCGCCATGGCGGTCGAAAGCACCGATGACGGCGAGGGCGACCTGCTCGAGCGCCTGTGCCAGCAGACGCCCGACGTGCCGATTGCGGTGGCGCTGGACCTGCATGGCAACGTCACGCCCAAGATGATGGCCAACGCCGACGTGATCATCAGCTTCAAGACCTACCCGCACGTGGACATGTACGAAACCGGCGAGCACGCGGGCCGCATCCTGTTTGACTGGCTTAACGGCGGGCCGCGCCCGGTGATGGCGTGGCGCCGCCTGCCGTTGATGACGCACACGTTGCGCAGCGCCACGGCGCAAGGCGCCATGCGCGACGCCGTGCAGGCGGCCCGGCTGGCCGAAGCCGGTGGCATGCTGGGCGTGTCCGTGCTGGCGGGGTTCGCCCTGGCCGATATTCCCGCTCCGTGCCTGAGCGTGGTGGTGGTGGGCGCGGGCGACCCGGCGCAGGCGGAACAGGCGGCCACCAAAATGGCGCAAACCCTCTGGGCCGCGCGCGACGGGTTTTTCTATGACAGCGAGCCCTTGGCCGCTTCGTTGGCCCGCGCCGTTGAACTGGCGTGCGGCGCCGGCAAGCCGGTGCTGTTGCTGGACCATGGCGACAACTGCATGTCCGGGGGCACGTGCGACACCATGGAAGTGCTGATGGCGGCGGTCGACGCCGGGTTGACCGGCATCGTCGCCGGTCTGTATTGCGACCCCGAGGCCGTGGCGGCGTTGACGGCGGCGGGCGAGGGCAAGCAGGTCGAGATCCAGGTGGGCAACAAGCGGCCCATCCCGGCCATCGGCCGTCCGGCCGCGCCGGTGCTGTTGAAAGGGCGGGTCGGCGCGGTCACTGACGGCCAGTATGTCATCACGGGTCCCACCTACACCGGCCAAACGGCTTGCATGGGCCGCAGCGCGGTGCTGGATATCGGCGCCGCGCAATTGGTGATCACCGAGAGGACACACGAACCCTGGGACCTGGGCGTATTCGAAAGCATGGGACTGGACCCCCGGCGCGCCCGCTTCGTGCTGGTGAAGTCCCGGATGTACTGCCGGCCGGTGTTCGAACCCATCTCGCAGGCGCTGGTGGAATGCGCCAGCGCGGGTGTCACCAGTTCGGATTTTTCACTGTTTCCCTATGAGCGCCGGCACCGCCCGCTTTATCCGCTGGAACCCATGGCCCCGTCCGACTACGATCCTGCCGTTTGATCCGCATGGCGCTTGGCGTCCGCATACAATACCGCCCATGGAAAAAGTACGTATCTCCAAGCTCATGTCCGAGCGCGGACTCTGCTCGCGCCGCGAGGCCGACAGCTATATCGAACGCGGCTGGGTCCGCGTGGACGGTGTTGTGGTGTCCGAACTGGGCGCCAAGGCGTTTCCCGACCAGGTCATCACGCTTGAGCGCGCCGCGCAGGCGCGCCAGACCTCGCGCGTGACCATCCTGATCAACAAGCCGGTGGGTTATGTGTCGGGCCAGGCGGAAAAGGGCTACACGCCAGCGGTTGCGCTGATTGACTCGCGCTCGCGCTTTGCCGGCTGCCGCCATCCGCAGCGCTTCGAACGCGCGCATCTGGAAGGGCTGGCCGTGGCTGGCCGCCTGGATATCGATTCGCAAGGCCTGCTGGTGCTGACGCAAGACGGCCGCATCGCCAAGCATCTCATTGGCGAAGACTCCAGCGTCGACAAGGAATATCTGGTGCGGGTGCAGGGTGACTTGCCCGACCGTGGGCTGGAACTCTTGAATCACGGGCTGTCGCTGGATGGCAAGGCGCTGAAGCCCGCGCACGTGCGCTGGCAGAACCACGACCAACTGCGCTTTGTGCTGCGCGAAGGCAAGAAGCGCCAGATTCGCCGCATGTGCGAACTGGTCGGCCTGAAAGTGGTGGGCTTGAAGCGCGTACGCATCGGCCGCGTGCAATTGGGTGACTTGCCGCTTGGCCAGTGGCGTTATCTGCGCGACGACGAAGGGTTTTGATCCTTCTTTTTTGATTCATCATTCAGGGAATATTCAGCTTCCCTGTTCGGCTCAGCCGACAACTGATGTCGGTGCCCAGCAGATTTTTCAGTCTGTTTCCGACCCCCCTTTATTTCATGAAAGCGGGGGTATCCTTCGCTTGCCCGTTGCTGCCCAGGCGCTCCATCAGGAATTCGATGAAGATCCGGGTCTTGGCCGGCAGCAACCGAGTTTCGGTGACCGCATAGACAGGGAAGGGGCCCAATTGCCAGTCTGGCAATACGCGCCGCAATTGCCCTGATTGCTGTTCGGCCGTCTGGCCGCCCACCAGCACCGCGATGCCCGCGCCCAGCATGGCCAGGCGCCGCGCCATCGCGACACCGTTTACCGAAAACCGGTTGCCCGGCGTGAACTCGATGTGCTGGTCGCCGCAGTTGAGCGGCCAGCGCGTGACGCGGCCCGCGCCTTCCGCGCGGAATTCTATGCACTCGTGACGGGTCAAGTCACTGGGGTGCTTGGGTTCTCCGTGCTTTTCCAGGTAGTCGTGCGAGGCATACAGGTGCGCGGGCAGCATGCCCAGCAGCCGGGCGATTTGCGTCGAATCGGGCAGTTCGCCGATTTCGATCGAGATGTCGCAGGTCTGGAACACGCGCGAGGCGTGGTCCGGGTTTGCCAGGTCCAGGAAAAACGTGACGTCGGGAAAGCGGCGGGAGAACTCCATGAACGATTCAGCCAGGAAGTCCGTGCCGAAATCGGCGGGCATGTTCACCCGCAACGGCCCGGCTGGCGTGTCGACCAGTTTCTGCAATTCTTCATGGGCAATCTGCGCTTCGGCCACGATGCGCTGGCAGCGTTCAAAGTACAGCCGCCCGGCGTCGGTCAATTCCACCTTGCGGGTGGTGCGGCTCAACAAGCGCAGGCCCACGGATTTTTCCAATTCGGCCACCTGGCGAGACAAGGTGGATTTAGGCACGCCCAGCGTTGCTGCAGCGCGGCTAAAACTACGTGTCTTGGCCACTTCGACGAAGAGCTCCATGCCTTGTAAGCGTTTCATGTCGAGATTCTTTCACAGACTCGGAGTGGGAAATTGTCCCATAAATGGAATGATGTTTTCTTTCCGCGCCCCTTTGTTTCCAGGGCGGGATAACTCAGAATGCGGGTTCTGCAATGCAGCAATGCACTAAAGCCCTTCTTGCGTTTTCAATGCCAATCCACCCCTTTGATGCACAAGACCTCCCCCCTTACCGCGGGCGGGAGGCGGGCTCCTTTTTTGTCGGAAATCGGGAATATCTATGAATAAGAAAAGCGCTATGTGGCGCAGCGCGGCAGTGCTCACGCTGACGGCATCGGCTCTCACCCTGGCCGCTTGCGGCAAGAAGCAAGACGCACCGCAGGCGGGCAAACCGCAGGTCACCGTGGTGACCTTGGCCACGCAGCCTGTTTCCCTGACCACCGAATTGCCGGGCCGCACCTCGCCGTTTCGCGTGGCCGAAGTCCGGCCGCAGGTGAACGGCATCGTGCAAAAGCGCCTGTTCACCGAGGGCGGCGAGGTCAAGGCCGGCCAGCAGCTTTATCAGATCGACCCCGCGCTGTACCAGGCCAGCGTCGACAGCCAGAAGGCGGCGTTGGCCCGCGCCCAGGCGCAGCAGAAGACGGCTGCCTTGCTGGCCGAACGCTACAAACCGCTGGTGGCCACGCGCGCCGTCAGCCAGCAGACCTACGACAACGCCGTGGCCTCCCGCGACCAGGCCGCCGCCGATGTGCTGTCGGCCAAGGCCGCGCTGGATACGGCGCGCATCAACCTGGTCTACACCAAGGTGCTGTCGCCCATTGCAGGCATCATCGGCCGTTCGTCGGTGACCGAAGGCGCGCTGGTCACGGCCAACCAGACCGCGGCGCTGGCGTCGGTGCAGCAGATTGACCCGATCTACGTCGACGTGACCCAGTCCAGCGTGCAACTGCTGCGCTTGCAGGACGCACTGGCCAGCGGCCAGTTGAAGCGTGCCGACGGCGAACAGGCCGCGCTGGTCACGCTGACGCTGGAAGACGGCTCGCAATACAAGCAGAGCGGCAAGCTCCAGTTCTCGGAAGTCACGGTGGACCCGGGCACGGGTTCCATCACGCTGCGCGCGGTGTTCCCCAACCCCGACCGTCGCCTCTTGCCCGGCATGTTCGTGCGTGCGCGGCTGGCTGACGGCGTGGCCGCCGACGGCTTGCTGGTGCCGCAACGCGGCGTGACGCGCAACCAGCGCGGCTTGCCGACGGCGCTGGTCGTCAACGCCAAGAACCAGGTGGAACTGCGTGAACTGAAGACCGACCGCGCCATTGGCGACAAGTGGCTGGTTACCGACGGCCTGGCCGCCGGCGACAAGGTCATCGTGGAAGGCCTGCAGATGGTGCGTCCGGGCGTTGAAGTCGTCGCCACCGAAGCCGGCGCCAAGGCGCAGCAGCCCCAGGCGGCCAATGCCGCCCCGGCCAAGCAGTAATCAGGGAGCCATGCATGGCAAAGTTTTTTATCGATAGGCCGGTTTTTGCCTGGGTGATCGCGATCGTGCTGATGATGGCCGGTGCGCTGTCCATCCTGCAATTGCCGGTCTCGCAGTATCCCAACATCGCGCCGCCCGCCATCGGCATCGCGGTGACCTACCCGGGCGCGTCCGCGCAGACCGTGCAGGACACCGTGGTGCAGGTCATCGAACAGCAGATGAACGGCCTGGACGGCTTGCAGTACATCTCGTCGGAAAGCAATTCCGACGGCAGCATGTCCATCACGCTGACCTTCAAGCAGGGCACCAACCCGGATACGGCGCAGGTGCAGGTGCAGAACAAGCTATCGCTGGCGCAGCCGCTCTTGCCGCAGGAAGTGCAGCAGCAGGGCATACGCGTGACCAAGGCCACCAAGAACTTCCTGATGGTGGCGGGCTTTGTGTCCACCGACGGCTCGATGACCCG
The DNA here is from genome assembly GCF_029637605.1 of Achromobacter spanius. Classification (NCBI taxonomy): domain Bacteria; kingdom Pseudomonadati; phylum Pseudomonadota; class Betaproteobacteria; order Burkholderiales; family Alcaligenaceae; genus Achromobacter; species Achromobacter spanius. Next base: position 573,685 of record NZ_CP121261.1, read on the forward strand.
CGACGACCTGGCCGACTACGTGGCCTCGTACATTCAAGACCCCATCAGCCGCACGCAAGGCGTGGGCGACTTCCAGCTGTTCGGCTCGCAGTACGCGATGCGTATCTGGCTGGACCCCGCCAAGCTCGTGAACTACGGGCTGACCACGGTGGACGTGGTGTCGGCGATCAAGGAACAGAACGTGCAGGTGTCGTCCGGCCAGTTGGGCGGCCTGCCTTCCGTGCGTGGGCAGCAGTTGAACGCCACCATCATCGGGCCGTCGCGCCTGGAGAAGCCGGAAGACTTCGGCCAGATCCTGCTCAAGGTCAATACCGATGGTTCACAAGTGCGTTTGCGCGATGTCTCGCGCATTGAGCTGGGCGGGCAGACCTACGCCATCGACAGCTACTACAACGGCAACCCGGCCGCGGGTCTGGCGATCAAGCTGGCGCCGGGCGCCAACGCGCTGGATACGGCGCAGGCGGTGCGCGACACCATCAACAATCTGAAGCCATACTTCCCGCAGGGCATGGACGTCGTGTATCCGTACGACACGACGCCGTTCGTCAGCCTGTCGATTCATGAAGTGTTCAAGACGCTGGTGGAAGCCATCATCCTGGTCTTCCTGGTGATGTACCTGTTTCTGCAGAACTTCCGCGCCACCATCATCCCCACGCTGGCCGTGCCGGTGGTGCTGCTGGGCACGTTCGGCGTGCTGGCCGCGTTTGGTTATTCCATCAATACCTTGACGATGTTCGGCATGGTGCTGGCCATTGGCCTGTTGGTGGACGACGCGATCGTGGTGGTGGAAAACGTGGAGCGCGTGATGGCCGAAGAGGGCTTGACGCCCAAGCAGGCCACCCGCAAGTCCATGAGCCAGATCACCGGCGCGCTGATCGGCATTGCCATGGTGCTGGCCGCCGTGTTCGTCCCCATGGCGTTCTTTGGCGGTTCCACGGGCGTGATCTATCGCCAGTTCTCCATCACGATCGTGTCGTCGATGGTGCTGTCGGTGCTGGTCGCCATCGTCTTCACCCCGGCCTTGTGCGCCACTTTGCTCAAGCCCATTCCCAAGGGCCATCACGGTTCCAAGCGGGGCTTCTTCGGCTGGTTCAACCGCGCGTTCGAACGCAGCAGCAACGGTTACGCCAACACCGTTGCGCGCGGGCTGAACCGCACCAAGCGTCTGATGATCGTGTACCTGGCCCTGGTCATTGCCATGGGCTGGTTGTTCACGCGTATTCCCACCGCCTTCCTGCCGGGCGAGGACCAGGGCATTTTGTTCGCCCAGATCCAGACGCCCGCCGGCGCCACCGCCGAAGCCACCAAGGCCGTCATCGACGACGCCACCAAGTACCTGCTGACCGAAGAAAAGGACGCCGTGACCTCGGTGTTCGCGGTCAACGGTTTCAACTTTGGTGGCCGTGGCCAGAACGCGTCCATCCTGTTCATCAAGCTGCGTGACTGGGAAGAGCGCGGCGACGCCCGGCTGAAGGCGGCCGCCGTGGCGGGGCGCGCCAACGCGCACTTCGCCAAGACCGAGCGCCGCGCGCAATTGTTCGTGGTGCCACCGCCATCGGTGATGGAACTGGGCAACGTCACCGGCTTTGACTTCCAGCTGATGGACCGCGCCGGCGTGGGCCATGAAAAGCTGCTTGCCGCGCGCAACCAGTTGCTGGGTGAAGCCGCCAAGAGCCCGGTGCTGGTGGGCGTGCGCCCCAACGGCATCGAAGACGCGCCGCAGTACCAACTGGACATCGACCGCGAGAAAGCGCGCGCGCTGGGCGTGGCCGTGTCCGACATCAACAGCACGCTGGCCACCGCCTGGGGTTCGTCATACGTCAACGACTTCATTGACCGTGGCCGCGTGAAGAAGGTGTTCGCGCAGGGCGAGGCATCATCGCGCATGCTGCCGGACGACCTGAACAAATGGTATGTGCGCAACAGCGCGGGTGACATGGTGCCGTTCTCGGCATTCTCGAAGGCCACGTGGAGCTTCGGCCCACAAAAGCTGAACCGCTATAACGGCGTGCCGTCCTACAACATCCAGGGCCAGGCGGCGCCGGGCTACAGCTCGGGCGCGGCCATGGAAGAAATGGAAAGGCTGGCGGCCAAGCTGCCGGTGGGCGTGGGCTTTGAATGGACGGGGCTGTCGTTTGAAGAGCGCTTGTCGGGCTCGCAGGCGCCGGCGCTGTACGCGATTTCCTTGATCGTGGTGTTCCTGTGCCTGGCCGCCTTGTATGAAAGCTGGTCCATCCCGACGGCGGTCATGCTGGTGGTGCCGCTGGGCATTATCGGCGTGCTGCTGGCGACGCTGGCGCGCGGGCTGTCCAACGACGTGTACTTCCAGGTGGGGCTGTTGACCACGGTGGGGCTGGCGGCCAAAAACGCCATCCTGATCGTGGAGTTCGCCAAGGAACACTTCGAGTCCGGTGCAAGCCTGACGGAATCGGCCATCCACGCCGCCCGCCAACGCCTGCGTCCCATCCTGATGACGTCGCTGGCGTTCATCCTGGGCGTGACGCCGCTGGCGATCTCGTCGGGCGCCGGGTCGGGCAGCCAGAACGCCATCGGCACGGGCGTGATCGGCGGCATGCTGACCGGCACGTTCCTGGCCATCTTCTTTGTTCCGGCCTTCTTCGTGATCATGCTGCGCGTGTTCAAGGTCAAGCGCATCAGCGAAAACCAAGACAAGCACGATGCCAGCGCCAACGGCTCGAAGGACGTGTCCGCCGAGGGGCAACCATAATGAAACTTCAGATGAGAACCTTGTTGTCTGTTTCCCTGGCGGCGGCCCTGGCGGGCTGCTCGCTGGCCCCTACCTATGAACGGCCGGACGCGCCGGTCAGCGCAACTTATCCCACCGGCCCGGCCTACAAGGCGGACGGTTCCAATGCGGCGTTGGGGATGTCCACAGCCGATATTGGCTGGCGTGATTTTTTCAGCGACCCGCTGCTGCAACAGTTGATTGAACTGTCTCTGGAGAACAACCGCGACCTGCGCGTGGCGGCCTTGAATGTGGAGGCGGCGCGTGCGCAGTACCGCATCCAGCGCGCCGACCTGCTGCCCAGCGTGGGCGTGGCCGGCCAGGAATCCGCCCAGCGCACTCCGGCGGACCTGTCCGCCAGCGGCCGCGCCACCACCAGCCGCAGCTACCAGGTGGGCGCCGCCATGTCGGCGTGGGAACTGGACTTGTTCGGCCGCATCCGCAGCCTGAGCGACCAGGCGCTGGAGTCCTATCTGGCGCTGGACGAAACGCGTACGGCCACGCAGTTGACGTTGATTGCCGAAGTGGCCAACGCCTACCTGACGCTGCGCGCCGACCAGGAATTGCTGAGCCTGACGCGCGACACGCTCACGAGCCAGGAAGATTCCTTCAAGCTCACGCAGCAAAGCTATGACCAGGGCCTGTCAACCGCGCTGGACTTGAGCCAGGCGGAAGTGTCGCTGCGCACGGCCCAGCGCAACCTGTCGCAATACACGCGCCAGGCCGCGCAGGACCGCAATGCGTTGACGCTGCTGGTGGGCCAGCCCATGTCCCCCGAGATTGTCGCGGCGCTGGACCAGGCGGTGAAGCTGGACGACAGCATGCTGCCGACCACCTTGCCCGCCGGCCTGCCGTCCGACCTGCTGGCGCGCCGCCCGGACATCCGTGCGGCCGAGCATCAGCTTAAAGGCGCCAACGCCAATATCGGCGCGGCGCGCGCGGCGTTCTTTCCCACCATCAGCCTGACCGGCCAGGCGGGTACCGCCAGCGCCAGCTTGGGCGGCTTGTTCGAAGGCGGTTCGGGCGCCTGGAGCTTCGTGCCCCAGATCACCGTGCCGATCTTCGCCGGCGGTTCGTTGCAGGCGGGGCTGGATTTGGCCAAGGTGCAAAAGAACATCCAGGTGGCGCAGTACGAAAAGTCCATCCAGACGGGGTTCCGCGAAGTGGCGGACGCCCTGGCCGGGCGCGGCACGCTGGACGACCAGATTGAAGCGCAGCGCTTGCTGGTGAATGCCAATCAGCGCGCCTACGACGTGTCGGACCAGCGTTTCCGCCAGGGTATCGACGACTACCTGAGCGTGCTGGATTCGCAGCGTTCGTTGTATACGTCGCAGCAGGCCTTGGTGGATACGCGCCTGGCGCGCTTGTCGAATCTGGTTACCTTGTACAAGGTGCTGGGCGGCGGCTGGACCGAACGCACGGTGGCGGCGCAGACGGCGCCGGCCGTGCCGGTCACGGGGTCGTAAACCGCGTGCGCTGAAATTTTGCGGCGCAAAATAAACTCAGCGCAAAAGACACTCAGCGCAAAAGAAACGGGCCGATCGAAAGATCGGCCCGATTTTTATTGATGTTGCCTTAGCAGGGCGTCAAGTGCGCTTGCGGGCGATCATGCCAACCACGAACAGCACGATGATGGCGCCTATCACTGACGCGATCCAGCCCGCGGGTTCGCCTTCCGCATACCAACCCATCGTCTGTCCCAGGAACCCGGCCACCACGGCGCCAACGATGCCCAGGATGGTGGTCATGATGATCCCCATGTTCTGGTCTCCGGGCATGATGGCGCGGGCGATCAAGCCCACGATGAACCCGACGATGATCATGATGATAATGCTCATGCGCGTACTCCTTGCTTTGGAAAAAAGGGGGCGATGCGCAATGATGATACCCACGCTCTTTATTAGGCGGCTGTAACAACTGGTATGTGGGGTTGCCATGCAACATGCTGCGGTGCACGGTCGCCGGGGCGTCCGGCTCAGGACGTAATGTCGATCAATTGGCGGACGTCTTTGGTCAGGGCTTCGACGCTGTCGGTGTCGGACGCCAGCAGGCGCGCATGGCCGTCCTTGTCGAAAATGTATACGCCGCGGCTGTGCGTCACTTCGTACATGTCGGCGTCGTCGCCGGGGCGCGGCTTTTCAATCTGGTAGGCCACGCGGTAGCGGCGGGCCAGGTCCGCCACCTGTTTTTCGTTACCGGTCACGCCGATGGCGCTGTTGTTGAAGGCATTGACATAGGCCTGCAGGATGTCGGGCGTATCGCGGTGCGGATCGACGCTGACGAACACGATGCGCACGTTCTTGGCCTTGTCGCCCAGGTTTTGCAGCACGGCGGTCAGTTGCGCCATGGTGGTGGGGCAGATGTCGGGACAACTGGCGTAGCCGAAGAACAGCATCACCGTCTTGCCCTTGAGGTCGTCGCTGCTGATGGTTTTGCCGCCCGCGCCGGGCAGCGAGAATTTCAGGTCGGGCAGGTGGCCCTTGACGTTGTAGAGCGTCCAGTCCGCGTTCCGATCGCCGCAGGCGGCAAGAAACACACACAGAGCCAACAGCAGACCGCGCCAGGCGCGGCCGGTAATGAGGTGTCGCATGAGTCCTGGAGGTGCCAAAAGGTTGAACGAAGGGCAAGCCCGTGCAAGCTTGTTGATTCTACCTTCATGGCCGGGGTAGGGCGGCGGGCGGGGTGGCGTCGCGGGCTTGGTGCGAGGGGGATGTTTGTCCTGCCGCAAACTTATGGCGCGTTGCTTACCCCTTTCAACAGACCGCGACGCCGAAGTACATTCGGTGCGTCGTCAGTATTGATGTCAGGAGAGTGTGAACGTGGATATGGCAGCAAGCATGGCCTTTCGTTACCCGTATTACCCGGTGGTCATCGATATCTTGCGCTCGCGGGGTGCCGAGCAGGTGCTGGACGCGCCTTGCGGCGTGGGCTGGTTGGGTGAGGCGCTGTCCGCAGGAGGCGGCGGGCAAGTAACCGGTGACGGCGGGCAAAAGGCCGGTGACGGCGGGCAAGTGGCTAGTGATGGCGGGCAAAAGGCCGAAGTCGGCGGGCAAGTGGCTAGTGATGGCGGGCCGGTAGCCAAAGGCGGCGGACAAGTAGCCGTTGACGGCGTGGGCCTATGGGAATTCCCGCCGGCCAGCGCGGGATACCGATCGGTGACCGAACACGATCTGGATACGCCGCTGAGCGTGGCCAAGGCCTATGACGCGGTGGTCTGCTGCGAGGCGATTCATCTGATGACGAGTCCGGGCGTGATGCTGCAAAGTTTGCACGATGCGCTGCGCCCCGGGGGCACCGTGATCATCACCACGCCGAATACCTGGAACATGCGGTCAAGGCTGCAGTTTCTGATGCGCGGCTTCCATTCCGGTTTCCGACCCATGGTGGGGCGCAAGCGGGGCGAGGACTACATCACGTATTTCCCATGGAGCTTTCCGCAACTGCATTTGCTGTTGTCGCACTACGGTTTCGTGGATATCACGCTGCACGAGGTTGATGAACCGAAACCGAAGCGGATGTTGGAACATGTGCTGGCGGTGCCGTCACGGTTTTATTATCGACGGCGTGTGAAGCGGGCAGAGGATGCGGATATTCGCGGGTTCTGGAAGCAAGCGGGGTCCAGCCAGTCGGTGCATGGAAGGTGGTTGGTGGTGTCGGCGCGGCGTGCTGCTTGATGGGTTGCGCGCGGCGGATGCTGTACTTTTTGCTTTGATCGTGCCGCGCTTCACCCATCCTACGTCGGCGACGGCGGCTCTTTGTAGGATGGGTGAAGCGCGCGATGCGGGGCAGAAAATCAATGGCCTGAATCGCGCGTAACCCATCTGGTGGCGCTGGCGTGATGGTGCCGGCTGCTGATGGGTTACGCGCGGCAGATGCTGTGCTTCTTGCCTCGATCTTGCCGCGCTTCACCCATCCTACGGTGGCGACGGCGGCTCTTTGTAGATTCTATGGTTTGGCGCAAGCTTGGCTGACCATAAAGAGGTTTACATCGAAGGGTTTGCGCGATTTCCATACGCCGAAGGCGATGCGTAGGAGTTTTCTGGCGATGATGTTTAATGCCTGCGTTGAGGCCCAGCCCTTGGCTCGTAACGCTGCGTAGAGGGGTTTGAAGGCAGCTGTTCGGCTTGCTGAGGATGCCGCGTTGTAGGCAAGGCTTCTCAGGGCCGCATCGCCTTGCTTGCTGAGTTTACGCAGGCCTTTGTAGGCGCCAGACTCCTTGGGCCTGGGGTCCAGCCCCGCGTAGGCCACCACTGCGTCCGAGGAGGCGAACGGGATGCGGGCGAAGGCCGTCACCAGTGCGGCCCCAGTCAGCTTTCCCACGCCGGTAATGCTGGTGATTAAGTTGAAGTCGTCGGTCAAGGCGGGTTCGGCAGCGATCTGATCGAGCATTTCGCGCTCAAGAGCATCTGCCAACTGCGCCAAGGCATCCAACGCTTGCTGGACCTGAGCTTGCGAGCCCACGTGTTTGTGCCGATCGCTGGACAGGCGCAGCCTCGTGCGCGTCGTGACCGCCACCTTGCGTAAGCGTTGGATCTGACTCAGGCGCTCGATGTGCTCCGGGCAAGGTTCGTAGCTATGCAACCGCTCGTGCTCGAGCGCCACGTAACGCGCAATCATGACAGCGTCGAGTCGGTCGGTCTTGCCCCGTTGAGCCTGCGACTTGGCGTAATGGTGCAAGGCCTTGGGGTTCAGCACATAGACGCGCAGTCCACGCTCATATGCCAGGTCGGCCAACAGGCGCTCGTAGCCACCGGTGGACTCCATGGCAAGAACGCTTCCGGACGGCAGCGTTTGCAACCATTTTTCCAAGCCAGTCGTTGAGTTTTTGACGGCTCGGGTCAACGGCTTGGCCGCCCCGTGCATCGCCACAACAACCTCGGATTTCCCCACATCCACACCAAAGAAAGATTGAGACGTTTGCATCTCTAGACTCCCTGCGATAGCGTTGTGTCTGCTGGGGAAGCCACGCCCGATTCGTTACCTTGCGATCAATCGGCGGTCACGGCCGCTAGATTCTTAATCGACGTATTTGGGCGGGGTGGGATATCTACCGACGTCAGTCCGCTGGTGACGGCTGATGGATGGGTGCGTCCCGATCCCCAGCACCCCCGAAGCAAGATCGGTAAGTGCTATGAAAACATACAAGGATGGGTGAAGCGCGCGATGCGGGGCAGAAAATCAATGGCCTGAATCGCGCGTAACCCATCTGGTGGCGCTGGCGTGATGGTGCCGGCTGCTGATGGGTTACGCGCGGCAGATGCTGTGCTTCTTGCATCGATTTTGCCGCGCTTCACCCATCCTACGTCGGCGTTTTACGTGCCGCTCATGCCGCTGTGGCGCAGCAGGGCGTCGATGCGGGGGGGGCGGCCGCGGAAGGCGGCGAAGGAATCGGCGGCGGGGCGCGAGCCGCCTACGGCCAGGACTTCGCGGCGGAAGCGGGCGCCGGTTTCCGGGTCCAGCGTGCCCAGCGCGTTGTCGGGCTGCTTGGCGGCGGCTTCTTCGAAGGCCTCGTAAGCATCCGCCGACAGCACTTCGGCCCACTTGTAGCTGTAGTAACCCGCGCCGTAGCCGCCCGCGAACAGATGCGAGAACGCGTGGGGCAGGCGGTGCCACGACGGCGGGAACAGCACCGCCACTTCCTGGCGCACTTCCTGCAGCAGTGCCAGCACTTCCGAAATGGATGCACCCTTGGCGCGGTCGTGCATCAGCATGTCGAACAGCGCGAATTCAATCTGGCGCACGGCCTGCATGCCGCTTTGGTAATTGCGCGCCGCGACCAGGCGATCGTACAGCGCGCGCGGCAGCGGTTCGCCCGTGTCCACGTGTGCCGACAGCTTCTGCACCACCGCCCATTCCCAGCAGAAGTTCTCCATGAACTGCGAGGGCAATTCGATGGCGTCCCACTCCACGCTGGCGAAGGCCGCCGCGCCGGGTTCGTCCACTTCCGACAACAGCGCGTGCAGCGCATGGCCGGTTTCGTGGAATAGCGTGATGACATCGTCGTGCGTGAGTACGGCAGCGCGGTCGCCGTTGGGGCGCGAGAAGTTGCAGGTCAGGTAGACAACCGGCGTCTGCACCTGCCCCGCCACCACGCGGCGAGCGCGTTCGCTATCCACCCAGGCCCCGCTTTGCTTGCCCGAACGCGCATACAGATCCAGGTACAGATAACCGATCAAGCCGCCGTCCGGGCGTTCCACGCGCACGCCGCGTGCGTCGCTGTGCCAGGTGGAGACGGGCGTTTCGGTCAGGCGCACGTCGAACAGTTTTTCAATGACGTCGAACAGGCCAGCCAGCACGCGGGGTTCGGTGAAGTACTGCTTCACTTCATCTTCGGAATACGCATAGCGCGATTCGCGCAGGCGTTCCGAGGCGAAGGCCACGTCCCAGGGTTGCAGCTCGTCCAGGCCCAGTTCGCCGGTGGCGTAGGCCTTGAGTTCGGCCAGGTCACGCTGCGCGAACGGCTTGGCGCGCTTGGCCAGGTCGCGCAGGAATTCGGTGACTTCGCGGGCGTCGCGAGCCATGCGGGTTTGCAGGCGCAGCGATGCGTAGGTGCCCAGGCCCAGCAAGCCGGATTCCTCGGCGCGCAGGGACAGCAGTTCTTCGATCAGCGGAGAATTGTCGAACTTGGCTTCGCCTTGTTCGGAAGCAACGGTGCCGTAGCCACGGTACAGCGCTTCGCGCAAGGCGCGATCTTGCGCGTACTGCATCACGGGCAGGTAGCACGGCATTTTCAGGGTCAGCTTCCAACCCGGCTTGCCGTCTTCTTCGGCGGCGGCGCGGGCGGCTGACAGGACGTCGGCGGGGATGCCGGCCAGGCGGGATTCATCGTCTACCAGCAAGGACCAGGCGTCGATGGCGTCCAGCACGTTTTCGGAAAACTTCTGTGATGCCTGGGCTTCGCGGTCGGAGATTTGCGCATAGCGCTCGCGGTCGGCGCCTTGCAGTTCCACGCCGCTCAAGCGGAAGTCGCGCAGCGCCATCTCGACGATGCGGCGGCGCACGGGCGACCACGACGCAAAATCGGGGGCAGCGGCCAGGCGCTGGTACTGCCGGTACAGGCCTTCGTGCAGCCCGACCCAGGTGGAAAATTCGGTAATGAGCGGCAGCGCGGCGTTATAGGCTTCGCGCAGTTCCGGCGTGTTGACTACCGCGTTCAGGTGGCCAGCCACCGACCAGGCACGCCACAGGCGTTCGGACGCGGTGTCCAGCGGTTCCACCACGGCTTCCCAGGTGGGCGCCAGCGCGGAATCAGCGGCATGGTCGACCGCTTGGCGGGCGATGCCCAGCAGTTCTTCCACGGCCGGGACAATATGCCCCGGCTTGACGGCCGCATAATCGACCAGGTCGGAGACAGGGGCAAGCAGAGGATTCTGGGTCATGGTGTTACCGGAAAAGGCGAGAGACATAGGGAGCAGATAGGGGCGATCTGTCCAAAAGCAAGGGCAGGAATGCGCGGTTCCGTGCGCGTCGAGCGCCGTTCGGCGCGCGTCGTGGGGCGTTCATCGCGCGACCTTCACCGTGCGGCGTTCACCGTGCGGCGTTCATCGTGCGGCGTTCATCGTGCGGCGTTCATCGTGCGACGTTCATCGTGCGACGTTCATCGTGCGACGTTCATCGTAGGATGGGTGCAGCGCGAACGACTATACAGAAGAACCCCGGCAATTAACGCGCGAAACCCATCATGCAGCGTCGGCACCACGGCAAACGCAGCCACATGGTATGCAGGTTTTTTTACCCGGTCCCGCCACGGCCCCGGCGTTGCTTGATGGGTTTCACGCGATTGGCGGTGGTGTTCTTTTCCACCGTCAATCGCGCTGCACCCATCCTACAGGCCATATCAGCCCGTCTTACAGGCAATATCAACCCGCCGCGCGTTCGGCGGCTTCTACCGTGTTGACCAGCAGCATGGCGATGGTCATGGGGCCTACGCCGCCGGGGACGGGGGTGATGGCGCCGGCCACTTCCTTGGCGGAGGCAAAATCGACGTCGCCGCACAGCTTGCCGTCTTCGCCGCGGTTGATGCCTACGTCGATCACCACGGCGCCGGGCTTGATCATCGAACCGTCGATCATGCCGGGCTTGCCGGTGGCCACAACCAGCACATCCGCGCGGCGGGTCTGGGCCGCCAGGTCGCGCGTCTTGGAATTGCAGATCGTGATGGTGGCGCCCGCTTGCAACAGCAACATGGCCATCGGCTTGCCGACGATGTTGCTGGCGCCGACGATCACGGCTTCCGCGCCGCGCAGCGTCACGCCTTCCGATTCCAGCATCTTCATCACGCCGTAGGGCGTGCAGGGGCGGAACAGCGGCTGGCCGGTCATGAGCAGGCCGGCGTTGCTGATGTGAAACCCGTCCACGTCTTTCTCGGCCGCGATGGCTTCGATGACCTTGTGGGAATCCATGTGCTTGGGCAGCGGCAACTGCACCAGGATGCCGTGTATGGTCGGGTCCTGGTTCAACACGGCGATGCGGGCCAGCAGTTCGGCCTCGGTCATCTCGGCCGGGTACTGTTCCTTGACGGAATGCAGGCCGGCTTTCTCGCAGGCGGCAACCTTGTTGCGCACGTAAACCTGGGACGCGGGGTCCGCGCCCACCAGCACCACGGCCAGACCCGGGCGCGTGCCCTTGGCCGCCAGGGCCGCAACACGTTGGGCCACTTCTTCGCGAATGCGCAGCGACAGGGCCGCGCCGTCAATAATCCTAGCGGTCATGCATGTGCCTCGGGTTTGGCCAAGGCCACTTTCATCAAATCAGCAACGGTAGTCACTTCCAGTTTTTCCATAATGTTGGCGCGATGCGCCTCGACGGTCTTGATGCTGATGCCCAGGTCGTCGGCAATCTGCTTGTTCAAGCGGCCGGCGACAATGCGCTCCAGCACCTGCTGCTCGCGCGCGGTCAGGCGTGCCAGCATGGCTTCGTGGTCTTTTTGGGCCTGGTGCTTGCTGACCCGCTGCGTAGCCTGCTCCAGCATGCGGGCGACGATCTCGCGCAGGTCGGATTCGTTGAAGGGCTTTTCCAGAAAGTCGACAGCGCCTTTCTTCATCGTGGACACCGCCATGGGCACGTCGCCGTGGCCCGTGATGAACACGATGGGCAGGGGGGCGTTGCGGGCGATCAGTTGTTCCTGGAGTTCCAGGCCGCTCATGCCGGGCATGCGCACGTCGGCGATCAGCACGCCTACCTGGCTGGCGTCGTAGTCTTCCAGGAAGGACTCACCGCTGGCATAGGCGCGAACGCGATAGCCATTGGCTTCCAACAGCCAGCGCAACGAATCGCGGACCGCTTCGTCGTCGTCAACTATGAATACCGTGCTCGACAGGTGGGGCGTGTTCATGCGTGCAACTCCTCTGACTGATCATTCTGGGCCTGCGGCTGGGATGCAGCGCAGGGCAGGGTAAAGCGGAAAATGGTACCGCCGGCGGGGTTCGGGTCCGCCCACAGACGGCCGTGGTGCGATTCAATAATGGTACGGCAGATATTCAGCCCCATGCCCAGGCCCTGGGACTTGGTGCTGAAGAAGGGTTCGAACAGGCGTTCGGGCTCGGCCAGGCCATGACCGCGGTCCACCACGGCCACTTCGATGTGCTGCTCGTGCAGGATCACCGCCACCTTGAGCTCGTCGACCTCGCTGTTTTCCATGGCTTCCAGTCCGTTCTTCAGCAGGTTCAACAGCACTTGTTCAATCAGGATGGGGTCGGCCAGGACGTCAGGCGCGTTGGACGGCACGAAGCTGTCGATGCGGATGCGGCGCTTGCGCGCGTCGATTTCGGCAAAGCCGATGGCGTTGTCGACAATGCGGCCAATGGCCACGCGCTGACGGCGCGGCTCGCTGCGCTTCACGAATTCGCGGATGCGGCTGATGATCTTGCCGGCGCGTTCGGCCTGTGATGCGGCCTTTTCCAGCGCGGGCAGCAGCATGTTGGGGCTGGTGTGGCCGGCCTTGACCAGGGCCACGGCGCCCATGCTGTAGTTGGCGATGGCGGTCAGCGGCTGGTTCAGTTCGTGCGCCAGGGACGAGGCCATTTCGCCCATGGTCGTCAGGCGGCTGGTCAGTTGGATCTTTTCCTGCTGCACGCGCGACGCTTCTTCATGGCCACGGCGCTCGGTAATGTCGCGCGCCACCTGCATGCGCACGCGGCGGCCGTCGGTCCAGGCCAGCATGCGGTGGTGCACTTCAAACCAGCGTTGTACGGAAGGCGCGAACACTTCCACCGATTCGTCGGTGAAGCGGCCACGGCGGCCGGCCAGCAGCTCGTCATGGCCGCCCGTCTGCGCGCCGAACACGCGGCGGTAGGTGCGGTTGGCGAACAGCAGTTCCAGGCCATCGTGCGTGTCGGCCGTGACCGAGATGGCGTCGTCCAGGCCTTCCAGCACTGTCATGAAACGTTCGTGGGCGGCCGTCAGGGCTTCGCGGATGCGCTTGGGTTCGGTGATGTCGGTCATCGACGTCATCCAGCCGATCTGGTTGCCGTTGGGGTCCAAGAGCGGCGACACATACATGCGCGCGGTAAAGCGCGAGCCGTCGCGCCGTTGCGCTTCCACTTCCAGGCCGCTGCTGGGCGTCTTGCCCGACATCAGCACGTCCAGCGTGTGCTGGTGCTGTTCGTGGCGGCCGGGCACCCAATAAGGGAAGGGCGGGCTGCGGCCGATGAGGTCGGCTTCGTTCCAGCCGATCATGCGGCAGAAGGCCGGGTTCACGTAGGCGATGCGGCCTTCCATATCCAGCACGCGCATGCCGGTGGACATGGAGTTTTCCATGGCGCGGCGAAAACCGGTCTCGGCGATCAGCGCGGCTTCGGCGGTGGAGCGAAAGCGGGTATAGCGCCACAGCATCAATAGGCTGATGACGATGACGCAAGACAAAGCCAGCACCACCCATATCAGGCGTTGCTGGCGCATTTCCTGGTCGATCGTCACAAACATGACGCTATCGTCATGAATGCGCTGCAGCCAGAAGAACACCCCCATCACACAGAGGTATAGGATCAGCACCATGGCGGGCGTGACCCAATACACGCCGCGGCGGCGGGTGCGGGCGTGATCGTGGAACGGCGTAGGAATATTTGACTTGGGCGCGCTGGACATGGAATTCGGGCCGGATAGACCGCGCATTTTAGTGCGTGTTGGCCGGGAATTGCCGGGAATCAACCCCTGCTTTTGGCGTACAGCTTAAAAAGTACCGGCATCGGCCATTCAGCTTGCGGTCAACATTTCACATTACGAAATGCCGTACCGCAACATGAAATTTTCCTTGCGACCGGTTAATCTTCTTTCTTAGAATGCCGGCTGATAGGGAACCGACCCAAAGCAGGTCTCTAGAAAAACACCCCCCGACCCATGCCTGTCATGGCAGCCCGGATGATCCCGGCTACCATGCAGAGTCCGCGAGTTGAACGAATAAGCGGGTGTGGTCACGAACGAACCCCAACAGGAGACACACGATGTCCTCTTTCGCCCAGGCTGGCGCCCCGCAGGCTGCCAACGACGAAGACACCCTAGAAACCCAGGAGTGGCTCGAAGCCCTGGCGGCAGTCCTTGATCGCGAAGGGCCGCAGCGCGCGCACTACCTGCTGGAACGCCTGATCGACGAAGCCCGTCGTTCCGGCGCCCACATCCCGTTCTCGCCGAATACCGCTTACGTCAACACGATTCCGCCCGGCCTGGAGCCGGCGCATCCGGGCAACCTGGAACTGGAATCGCGCATCCGTTCGTACGTGCGCTGGAACGCCATGGCCATGGTCGTCAAGGCCAACAAGCACAACCCGCCGGACGGCGGCGACCTGGGCGGCCACATCGCGTCGTTCGCCTCGCTGGCCACCATGATCGGCTGCGGCCAGAACCACTTCTGGCACGCGGAAGACGAAGGCCACGGCGGCGACCTGGTCTACTTCCAGGGCCACACGTCCCCCGGCATGTACGGCCGCGCCTACCTTGAAGGCCGCCTGACCGAAGAACAGCTGAACCACTTCCGCCAGGAAGTGGACGGCAAGGGTTTGTCGTCGTACCCGCACCCGAAGCTGATGCCGGACTTCTGGCAGTTCCCGACGGTGTCGATGGGCCTGGGCCCGCTGATGGCCATCTATCAAGCCCGCTTCCTGAAGTACCTGCACGCCCGCGGCATTGCCGACACCAGCAACCGCAAGGTCTGGGTGTTCTGCGGCGACGGCGAAATGGACGAACCCGAATCGCTGGGCGCCATCGCCCTGGCCGCTCGTGAAAAGCTCGACAACCTGATCTTCGTGGTGAACTGCAACCTGCAGCGCCTGGACGGTCCGGTGCGCGGCAACGGCAAGATCATCCAGGAACTGGAAGGCGACTTCCGTGGTTCGGGCTGGAACGTGATCAAGCTGATCTGGGGCGGCTACTGGGATCCGCTGTTGGCGCACGACAAGGAAGGCATCCTGCGCCAGATCATGGAAGACACCGTTGACGGCGAGTACCAGGCGTACAAGGCCAACGACGGCAAGTTCGTCCGTGAACACTTCTTCGGCAAGCACCCCAAGCTGCTGGAAGCCGTCTCGCGCATGAGCGACGAAGACATCTGGCGCCTGAACCGTGGCGGCCACGATCCCCACAAGGTGTTTGCCGCGTTTGACGCCGCCACCAGCCACACCGGCCAACCCACCGTCATCCTGGCCAAGACCATCAAGGGCTACGGCATGGGCCACGTGGGCCAGGCCAAGAACCCGACCCACCAGCAAAAGAAGCTGGAACTGGAATCCATCCGCGAATTCCGCGACCGCTTCGGCATCCCGATTCCGGACGATCAACTGGAAGACCTGCCGTACTTCAAGCCGGCCGATGATTCGCCCGAAATGAAGTACCTGCACGAGCGCCGCGCCGCGCTGGGCGGCTATCTGCCGCGCCGCCGCGCCAAGGCCGACGAGCAACTGAAGGCCCCCGCGCTGGAAGCCTTCAAGGCCGTGCTGGAACCCACCGCCGAAGGCCGTGAAATCTCCACCACCCAAGCCTTCGTTCGCATCCTGAACCAGGTGCTGCGCGACAAGGAACTCGGCCCGCGCGTGGTGCCGATTCTGGCCGACGAATCGCGTACCTTCGGCATGGAAGGCCTGTTCCGCCAGATCGGTATCTATGCGCCGGAAGGCCAGAAGTACATCCCGGTCGATAAAGACCAGGTCATGTACTACAAGGAATCGGCCGACGGCCAGCTTCTGCAGGAAGGCATCAACGAAGCGGGCGCGATGAGCTCGTGGATTGCGGCGGCCACGTCGTACTCCTCGAACAACCGCATCATGATTCCGTTCTTCATCTACTACTCGATGTTCGGGTTCCAGCGCATTGGCGACCTGGCCTGGGCAGCGGGCGACATGCAGGCGCGCGGCTTCCTGTTGGGCGGCACCGCCGGCCGCACGACGCTGAACGGCGAAGGCTTGCAGCACGAAGACGGCCACAGCCACATCCTGGCGTCCACCATCCCGAACTGCGTGTCCTACGACCCGACGTTCGGCCACGAACTGGCCGTGATCATCCAGCATGGCTTGAAGCGCATGGTGGAAGACCAGGAAAACGTCTATTACTACCTGACGGTGATGAACGAAAACTACCCGCAGCCCGGTCTGACCCAGGGCGACGAGGAAGGCATCATCAAGGGCATGTACAAGCTGAAGTCGCACGGCAAGGGCAAGAACCGCGTGCAACTGATGGGCTCGGGCACGATCCTGCGCGAAGTCATGGCGGCGCAAGACCTGCTGGACGCCGATTGGGGCGTGGCGTCGGACATCTGGAGCGTCACCAGCTTCACCGAACTGCGCCGCAACGGCCTGGACGCCGAGCGCCACAACATGCTGCACCCCGACGAAAAGAAGCCGCAAGTGGCTTACGTCACGGAACAGTTGGCCAAGACGGAAGGCCCGATCATCGCGTCGACCGACTACATGAAGCTGTTTGCCGACCAGATCCGCCCGTTCGTGCCCAAGGGCCGCGAATACAAGGTGCTGGGCACCGACGGTTTCGGCCGCTCGGACTTCCGCGCCAAGCTGCGTGAGCACTTCGAAGTGGATCGCCACTTTGTCGTGGTTGCCGCGCTGCGTGCGCTGGCCGACGAAGGCAAGGTTCCGATGGCCAAGGTGGCGGAAGCCATCAAGAAGTACGGCATCAATCCGAACAAAGCCAACCCGCAATACGCCTGAGGGTAAAGAGACATGAGCAACATCGTGCAAATCAAGGTTCCCGACATCGGCGACTTCAAGGAAGTGGAAGTCATTGAGGTGTTGGTGGCGGTGGGCGACACGATCAAGGCCGAACAAAGCCTGATCACCGTGGAATCCGACAAGGCCTCGATGGAAATCCCCGCGTCGCAAGGCGGCGTGGTGAAGTCCATCACCGTGAAGGTCGGCGACAAGGTCGCCGAAGGCGCGGTCGTGCTGGAAGTGGAAGCCGAAGCCTCGGACGCCGCCCCGGCCGCCAAGGAAGAGGCCCCCAAGGCCGCCGCCAAGGAAGCGCCGAAGCAGGCTGCTGCCGCTGCCCCCGCCGCCAAGGCGGAAGCGGCCGCGCCCGCTGCCAGCGGCCCGGTGGAAATCGAAGTGCCGGACATCGGCGACTTCAAGGAAGTGGAAGTCATCGAAGTGATGGTCGCCGTGGGCGACACCATCAAGGCCGAGCAAAGCCTGATCACCGTGGAGTCCGACAAGGCCTCGATGGAGATCCCGGCCTCGCAAGGCGGCGTGGTCAAGGAAGTGAAGGTCAAGGTTGGCGACAAGGTCGCCAAGGGTTCGGTCGTGGTAGTGGTGGAAGGCGGCGCTGGCGCTGCCCCTGCCGCAAAGACGGAAGCCAAGGCAGAAGCCAAAGCGGAAACCAAAACCGAAGCCAAGGCTGACGCACCCGCCGCCGCACCCGCTTCGCGTCCGGCACCCGCCGCCGCGCTGGAAGACCCCAACCTGAAGCCCGGCCAACTGCCGCACGCTTCGCCTTCGGTGCGCAAGTTCGCGCGCGAACTGGGCGTGAACCTCAGCAAGGTCAAGGGTTCGGGTCCCAAGGAACGCATCACCGCCGACGACGTGCGCGGTTTCGTCAAGCAAGCGCTGGCCGCCGGCCCCGCAACCGCCGCTGCCGGTGGTTCGGCCGATGGCGCCGCGCTGGGCTTGCTGCCGTGGCCGAAGATCGACTTCACCAAGTTCGGCCCGATCGAAGCCAAGCCGCTGTCGCGCATCAAGAAGATTTCCGGCGCGAACCTGCACCGCAATTGGGTCATGATCCCGCACGTCACCAACAACGACGAAGCGGACATCACCGACCTGGAAGCGCTGCGTGTCACGCTGAACAAGGAAAACGAAAAGTCGGGCATCAAGGTCACGATGCTGGCCTTCCTGATCAAGGCCGTGGTCGCGGCCCTGAAGAAATTCCCCGAGTTCAACGCGTCGCTGGATGGCGACAACCTGGTGTTGAAGCAGTACTACCACATCGGTTTCGCCGCCGACACGCCCAACGGGCTGGTGGTGCCGGTGATCCGCGATGCCGACAAGAAGGGCATCCTGCAGCTCGCGCAAGAAATGACGGACCTGTCCAAGAAGGCGCGCGACGGCAAGATCTCGCCCGCTGACATGCAGGGCGGCTGCTTCTCGATCTCGTCCCTGGGCGGTATCGGCGGCACGTCCTTCACGCCGATCATCAACGCGCCCGAAGTGGCCATCCTGGGCGTGTCGCGTTCCGCGCACAAGCCCGTCTGGGACGGCAAGCAGTTCGTGCCGCGCCTGATGGTGCCGCTGTCGCTGTCGTATGACCACCGCGTCATCGACGGCGCCTCCGCTGCCCGCTTCAACGCCTATCTGGGCGCCTTGCTGGCCGACTTCCGCCGCATCGCGCTGTAAACGGGGAGCCCTATGAGCAATACCGTTCAAATCAAAGTGCCGGACATCGGTGACTTCAAGGAAGTGGAAGTCATTGAAGTGCTGGTCGCCGTGGGCGACACGATCAAGGCCGAACAAAGCCTGATCACCGTCGAATCCGACAAGGCCTCAATGGAAATCCCCGCGTCGCAAGGCGGCGTGGTGAAGTCCATCGCGGTCAAGGTCGGCGACAAGGTCGCGGAAGGCGCGGTCGTGCTGGAAGTGGAGGCATCTGATGCCGCCGCCGCGCCGGCTGCCAAGGAAGCCCCGACCAAGGATGCCCCCAAGGCTGCTAAAGCCCCCAAGCAGGCCGAAGCCGCTGCGGCTCCGGCCGCCAAGGCTGCCGCACCCGCCGCGTCCAGCTTCAAGGGTTCGGCCGACGGCGAATACGACATGCTGGTGCTGGGCGCGGGCCCCGGCGGCTATTCCGCCGCCTTCCGCGCTGCCGACCTCGGCCTGTCCGTGGTCCTGGTCGAACGCTACCAAACGCTGGGCGGCGTCTGCCTGAACGTGGGCTGCATCCCGTCCAAGGCGCTGTTGCACAACGCCGCCGTCATCGACGAAGCCCGCGAGCTGGCTGCCCACGGCATCAGCTTTGGCGAACCCAAGATCGATCTGGACAAGCTGCGCGGCTACAAGGACAGCGTGGTCGCCAAGCTGACCGGTGGCCTGGCCGGCATGGCCAAGGCCCGCAAGGTCACCGTGGTGACGGGCGTGGGCGAATTCGCCGACCCCTACCACCTGACCGTGACGTCCGCCGACGGCAAGAGCCAGACGCTGCGCTTCAAGCAAGCCATCATCGCCGCCGGCAGCCAGTCGGTGAAGCTGCCGTTCATGCCCAAGGACGACCGCGTCGTCGACTCCACCGGCGCATTGCTGCTGCGTGAAGTGCCCAAGAAGATGTTGATCGTGGGCGGCGGCATCATCGGCCTGGAAATGGGCACGGTGTATTCCACGCTAGGCGCCCGCCTGGACGTCGTGGAAATGCTGGACGGCCTGATGCAAGGCGCCGACCGCGACCTGGTCAAGGTCTGGCAAAAGAAAAACGCCTACCGCTTCGACAACATCATGTTGAAGACCAAGACCGTGGGCGCCGAAGCCAAGAAAGACGGCATCTACGTCACCTTCGAAGGCGAGGGCGCGCCCAAGGAACCGCAACGCTACGACCTGGTTCTGCAAGCCGTGGGCCGCAGCCCCAACGGCAAGAAGATCGGCGCCGACAAGGCCGGCATCGCTGTGACCGACCGCGGTTTCATCGAGGTTGATCGCCAGATGCGCACCAACGTGCCGCACATCTACGCCATTGGCGACATCGTCGGCCAGCCGATGCTGGCGCACAAGGCCGTGCACGAAGGCCACGTCGCAGCGGAAGCCGCGGCCGGCCAGAAGTCGTTCTTTGACGCGCGCGTCATTCCGTCGGTGGCCTACACCGATCCGGAAGTGGCATGGGTAGGCCTGACCGAAGACGAAGCCAAGAAGCAAGGCATCAAGATCGAGAAGGGCGTGTTCCCGTGGGCGGCTTCCGGCCGCGCCATCGCCAACGGTCGCGACGAAGGCTTCACCAAGCTGATTTTCGACGCGGAAACGCATCGCATCCTGGGCGGCAGCATCGTGGGCACCCACGCTGGCGACCTGATCAGCGAACTGGCCCTGGCCGTGGAAATGGGCGCCGACGTCGTCGACATCGCCAAGACCATCCACCCGCACCCGACCCTGGGTGAATCGGTGGGCATGGCAGCCGAAGTCGCCGAAGGCGTCTGCACCGATTTGCCGCCGATGAAGAAGAAGTAATTGCCGGTGGGGCGGCTTGGCCGCCTCACGCAAGCCACGCAACGGCAAACAAAAAGCGCCGGCCCTGTTCAGGGTCCGGCGCTTTTTTTATCGGCGGGCCGCGTAGGTGGGCGGCGCCGTGGGACGGAACGCGTGCGCGTCAGGCCTGGGTATTGATGCGCGAACCCAGCGTGCTGTCAATCGCCATCGGTGCCACGGATTGCATCAACGTTGCGACCGTATCGGCTTGCGCGTTCAACGCCTTCTTGAGCACGGTGGCCTGCACTTCCTGGACCACATTCGCGTCCTTCAAAGCCAGCGCGGTGTTGACGGTGTTGTTGATGGAATCCATGGTGTGTGTCCTTGTAGAGGAAAGCGTGTGGCAGGCAATACGGCTAAGCCGATGCGGCCTGGCCAAAAGAAACATGTCGCATTATTACGCAGGTTTGCGGTTTTGGTGCAAAGAATTGTCGGTGTTTTGCGTGGCCGGGGTGTGACAGCGTGGGGCGTGAACTACTGTCTCGGTTGCTGCCCGAGTTGCTGCGTCAACAGTTGCCTGATTTGCTGGGTGAGCCGGTGTCTTAGTGGGCGCCTGATCGAGCTAGGGACAGCAAAATCAGGCTGATCAAAGTCAGGGCCGGGCAGGGCATTCCTTGACGACGCCCCAGCCGTGGTTCGGCTCGCAAAACTGCCTGCGTGCTTCCCAGGCGCAGTCCGGACGTTCAAAGAAGCCCAGTTCCGCGCAACTGGCCAATTCGCTTTTCAAGGTGTCGACCCAGGCCAAGGGGTTTTCCGGGGGAATCACGGTGATGCGCAGCGTGGAATGCGGCGCGGTCGACGTCGCGGGTGACATATCGCTTGGCGTTGTGTCGGATGTCGCAGTGGAAGTGGCAATCGACGCGTCGCTTGATGCGCCGTCCGGTGCGCCGTTTGTTGCTCCGTTTGTTGCTCCGTTTGTCGTTCCGTCTGTCGCTCCGTTTGTCGCGTCGCTCGACGGCGATTCCTCATGCGGCCCATGCGGCGCCTCGCCGGGCATCGCATCCAGGGACGGCGCGGGTTGCGCGTCTGGGGCCGGCACAGGCGTTGACCCCGCCGTCTCCCAATCGCCGGGAGCGCCGTCAGTGGGCTGCAGCGGCAACCGTGTCAGCGGCACGCGGCCCGAGCCGGCCGGCGTCGCGCCAGGGCCGGTGATGCCATTGTTCGGCGCGTTCCAAGACACCACAAGCAGCACCAGCGCCGCATAGATGGCCAAGGTGTACAGCACGGTCAACGTCGCCGAGCCAACCTTGCGCCCGGTAATCGGCGCGTCGTCGTCACGACCCAACAAGGCACGCCAGCCCACCAGCGCGGCGCCCGGCGCCGAAATAAGCGCCCAGCCGATGCGGCGTAGACAGCTTGGCTGGGGCGGTGGAGGCGGGGGCGGCGGCGGGGGCGCAATGGCCTGCACCTGGGCGGCCAGCAGTTCGCGCAATGCGCGGTTCTCTTCACGCAGACGCCGGGTCTGCGCATCATCGACCGGTGCCGTGGCATCTGGATCCGTCGTGCTGTCGTGCTGCGTAGCGAAAGGATCGGGTGGCGTGGCGGTCATGGGGCGGAAAAATATAGATACAAAAGCGGTGCGACGGCAATTATGAAGGAAGCAGCAAGGACCTCAAAAGGGGAATAGCGTGGAAAAAGTGCGGTTTGGTGAGGATTGGGCGTGGGGGCCCGGTTGATGCGGGCGACTTAGCCCGTTGGCGCATGGCTTGACCTAAAGGGCTGAATAACCTACCGGACCGAGAGGGCTGAATGGGGCCAACTGGGACCCCCCGGGGCCAATGTGACGAATGGCCCGAATGGAACGACTGGGCCGCACGATGCCGCCACGCCCATTCAGGCGCCGCTATCTTCGCGCCAGCCCAGCACCGCCATGGGGTTTCCGCCCTGTATCGAAAATGCCGCGACTTCGCCGCGCACAATCGTGCCCGCCGCAATCACGCAGCCCTGGCGCAGGATCGCCCCATCCAGCAAAACGCAGTTGGCGCCGATCCAGACGTCGTCTTCAATTACGATGCCGCCCTTGCTGGGACGGAAGCCCTGCTCACGGATCGGCAAGTCACGGCGGCGGAACTCGTGGTTAGCTGGGGCAAACGTGCAGTTCGCCGCAACCGCCACGCGCGCGCCCATGCGGATACCGTTACCGGTGTAGAGCACGCAGCCGGAATTGATGACGCATTCCGGCCCGATCTCCACATCGCCCGATCCGCCTGCGGGCTTGATCTTGACAAAGGAATCGACCACGGCCCTGGGGCCGACCACGATACGTGTGCCGCGCGTGGAATCCTCGATGTCGGCAAGCGGCGACACGCGTGCGGTGGGATCGATCAGAATCACAATGTCGCCTGGCTCGTCAGGCCTTGCGGCGCAGAAAGCCATCCGGCGCGGATGTGACCAGCAGGCGGTCTTCCACCGAGCGGTCGATCTCGAACTCGGGGTGCTGCTTGATCCATTCCCACACTGCGGTCTTGGGGTTGTTGCCCTTGCCCCAGTGGCGGCCCGGCCATTCGTAGTCGGCGGGCATGTCTTCCACGAAGGTGTCGAAGACCACGCAGTAGCTGCCGACGCTGACCAGATCGGCGTAGGCATTCAGTTCCGCCAGCACGTGGTCGTGCGTGTGGTTCGAATCCAGGCAGACCATGATGTTCTTCTTGCCCTCGGCATGCGCGCGCACTTGCGCGATGGTCGCGGGATCAATGCTGGACCCTTCAATCAGGTGGATACGCTGCGCCAGCGGATGGGCTTCGATGGCCTTGCGGTTGTGCTCGCGGATCTCGATGTCCACGCCCACCACGTCGCCCGCGCCCAGCAATTGCAGCATGGACGCCGACAGCATCAACGAGCCGCCGTGCGCAATACCCGTTTCGATGATCAGGTCCGGCTTCACGGCCCAGATCAGCTCTTGCATGGCCATGGCGTCCATGGGCAGTTGGATCAGCGGACGCCCGGCCCACGAGAAGTTGTTCATGTACTTGCGTTCCAGCGCCATTTGGCGCCACGCAATGGACAGCTCGCGAAATTCCTGGTCGGTGGCGAAGCCGGCAATGCGGGCCTGCTTTTCCTGGCGGTATTCGGGGTGCGCGTCGGGCGTGGTTTCAAGGTAGGACATTCAGATTCCTTTGTGCAGGCGGTACTGCGCCAGAAAATTCGGGAAATAGTCGGAGAAGGCGCGCGGCGCAACGCCGCAAAGCGCCTGGATGCGGCTTACGTCCACAGCGGCAAAGGCCCATTCAGGCGAACCGGGCGCCACGTTGCAGCGGTAGCCCAGTGCCTGTTGCAACCAGTGGGCAACCTCGCGGTTGTCGACGCTTGCGCCATGCGCCACGTTGAAGATGCCGCTGGCGTCTTCGGATTGCGCAATAGCCAGTATTTGCGACACCGCGTCGTCGATGTAGAGATAGTCTTTGCGCGAAGAAAGCGAGGTGCGCAGCGTAATGCCGTTGCCGCGCGCGCCTTCTTCCAGCAATTGGTCGATAAAGCTGTCGGGCGTATCGCGCAGGCCCACGATATTGGACAGGCGCGCCACCTTGGCGCCGCGGCGCCCACAATGCAGGCACAGCGATTCACCCATCAGCTTGGACAGGTTGTAGAGGTCGCTCGGGTCATTCGGGTTGACGGCAAGCGTTGCGCTTTCGCGCGTATCGGCAGAGCCTGCGTAGACCCGCGTGCTGGACAGGTAGGTCAGGCTGTCGAAATTGCCGGCCGCAAGCAGGCTGCGCAGCAGGCAGACGTGCGCCTCCACCGTGTCCAATGGCCGGCTGCGGAAATCCGACGTCAGGCCGATGGCGTAGATGACGTGGCCCAAGGGGCGCGTCATCAAGCCAGGGTCATGGCGTGGCGGCGCCTGGCAAGGCGTGCCGTCGGTGCGCAGGCGCGCGACCAGGTGCCGGCCGATGAAGCCCGTGGCGCCCAATACCGTGACCGGCTGCTTGTTCATTACTGCGCCGCGCTCTCGATGGACAAGGACGGAATGGCCGTGACCAGCTTCGCATGCCATTCACGGCGCGCGTAGTCCAGCTGCGCGGACACCTCGGTCTTCAAGTTCCAGGGCAGGATCAGGATGTACTCGGGCATGTCTTCCCGAAGCTTGGCTTCCGCGACGATGGGAATGTGGCTGCCGGGCAGGTACTTGTCTTGTTTGGCGGGGTTCAGGTCCACCACGTAGGCCAGCAGGTCGGGGCGCACGCCGGCAAAATTCAGCAGCGTATTGCCTTTGGCGGCCGCGCCATACGCGGCGATGCGCTTGCCGCTGCGGCGCAATTCCACCAGGAAGGCCAGCAGGTCGTTCTTGACGCGCTCCGCCTGTTCCTGAAAGCGCGAATAGAACGCGGGGCCGGTCATGCCGGCCTGCTGCTCTTCGGCCAGGGTGCGCGCCACCTCGGCGGTGACCTCATGCTTGCCGGTGTCCAGGCGTTGCGCAAAGACGCGCAGGCTACCGCCGTGGGTGGAAAGAGGTTCTACGTCGAACACCGCCAGCCCGTTGGCGGCAAAGATCCGCGACACGGCGGTCAGCGACAGGTACGAGTAATGCTCGTGGTAAGCGGTGTCGAACTGGCTTTCCTGCACCATGCGCAGCAAGTGCGGGAATTCAAACGTGGCAACACCCTGGGGCTTGAGCAGCGCCGCAAAGCCCGAGACGAAATCGTTGATGTCCGGCACGTGCGCCAGCACATTGTTGGCGGCGATCAAGTCCGCCGCGCGGCCCTGTTCGGCCAACTCGTCGCCAAGTTCCACGCCAAAGAACCGTTGCACGATGTCGATGCCGCGCTCGCGCGCGGCTTGCGCGGTGCTGGCGGTGGGTTCGACCCCATAGCAGGGGATGCCGGCCGCCTGCACGTACTGCAGCAGGTAGCCATCGTTGGCGGCGATTTCGGTGACCATGCTGCCGGCGTTCAGACCGAACCGGCCGATCATCTCGTCCACATAGCGGCGCGAGTGCGCCAGCCAGGAAGACGAAAACGAGCTGAAGTAAGCGTAGTCGTCGGTGAAGAGGGCTTCGCGGCCGGCATGGTCTTCGGTCTGGACCAGCCAGCACGTTTCGCACACCAGGATGCGCAGCGGAAACCAGGTCTCGGGACCGCGCAGGGCGGTGGCGCTCAGGTAGGCGTTGGACGGGGGCGCGTGGCCCAGGTCCAGAAAGGGCAGGCGCAATTCAGCCTGGCAATGACGGCACTTCACAGTGCGACTCCCGGAAATGCAGGGTCCAGGCGGGGGTGTTGCTGATCACGCTCGGACACTTGGGTAAGGGGAAGGGGCCAAGCGATACCCAGCCGGGCGTCCTGGAAGTGCAGGCCGGCCTCGGACTGGGGCGCATACGGCGCGGAATGGCAATAGAGCATGTCGACGTCATCGGTCAGGGTTTGAAAACCGTGAGCGAAGCCTTCCGGGATCAACAGCGCGCGGCCGTTGTCGGCGGACAGGCGTTCGGCATGCCATTGAAGAAAGGTGGGAGACCCCTGGCGCACATCCACGGCAACATCCCAGACGGCGCCACGGATGCAACTGACAAGCTTGATCTCGGCATGGGGCGGCAGTTGGTAATGCATGCCGCGAACGGTGCCGGCCTGGGCGGTGTAGGTGTGGTTGACCTGCTCCATGCCCCCGGTCCAGCCGCAGGCGCGCAGGTCGGCACCATCAAACAGTCGGGCCAGAAAGCCGCGCGCGTCGCCACGGGGATGGCGTTGCACGATCTTCAAGCCGGCAAGCGGCGTGTCCAGGATGTCCAGGCTCATAGCCGCGCCTCGTACAGATCGATATCGGCGTTGCACAGCGCGCGGGCGTCTTCGCCCGCGTCAAAGCGGCGATACCAGTCCATGCTGCGCGTTACCGCCTGTGCCAGCGGCCAGCGCGGCGTGACCTGAAGCGTGGCGCGCGCCTTGGCCGTGTCCAGCGTCAGCAGGCCCGCTTCATGCGGGCCGTCGATGTGCTCGGCATAGCATGTGCGTCCGCGGCCATAGGCGTCTTGCGCCAGGTCCACCACGGTACGAACCGCCGCCGCCTCGGCAGAGTCGGGGCCAAAATTGTAGGCATCCGCCAGGGCCGAGTCGGCCCACAAGGCTTGGGCCAGCGTCAGGTAACCCGCCAGGGGTTCCAGCACATGCTGCCACGGCCGCACGGAATCCGGCCGCCGCACATGCAGCTCGCCGTCGCGTTGCCAGGCGCGCACCGCGTCCGGCAGCAAGCGGTCCACGGACCAGTCCCCGCCGCCGATGACATTGCCCGCGCGCGCGGTCGCGACCGATACGCCTTGTGCCCGAAGGAAGGCATCTCGGTACGACGCGATGACCAGTTCGCTGGCCGCCTTGCTGGCGCTGTAGGGATCGTGCCCGCCCAGCGTGTCGCTTTCGCGGTACGGGTACGGCCATTCGTTGTTGCGGTAGACCTTGTCGGTCGTGACCATGACCGCCACGCGCGCGGACGGCGTGGCGCGCAGCGCATCGAGCAGATGCGCCGTACCCATGATGTTGGTGGCGAATGTGTCCACCGGCTGCGCGTAGCTGGGCCGCACCAAGGCCTGCGCGGCCAGGTGCAGCACGATCTCGGGCTGGGCGGCCACGACGTGTTCACGCAGCGCGGCGGCGTCGCGGATATCGCAATAGCAGCTTTTGATCAGGTCGCCAACGCGGGCGGCTTGATACAGGCTGGGCTCGCTGGCGGGGGGCAGGGCGATACCGGTAACCTGCGCGCCAAGGCGATGCAGCCACAGGGCCAACCAGCTTCCCTTGAAGCCGGTATGCCCGGTCAGCACGACACGCTTGCCGCGCCAGAACGCGGCGCTGGGGATCACCAGACTTTCCATGGCGCCTTGCCCGTGCTCCACAGCGATTCCAGCAGGTTCTTTTCACGCAGGGTGTCCATCGGCTGCCAGAAGCCCAGGTGTTCAAAAGCATGCAGCTCGCCGTCGCGGCTAAGCGATTCCAGCGGGCCGGCTTCCCAGGTCGTGTCGTCGTCATCGATCAGGGACAGCACGCTGGGCGACAGCACGAAAAAGCCGCCGTTGATCAGGCCGCCATCGCCGCGCGGCTTTTCGGTAAAGCCGGTCACGCGGTCACCGTCGCGGCGCAATGCGCCGTAGCGTCCGGGCGGCTGCACGGCGGTGACCGTGGCGGCCTTGCCATGTTTGCGATGAAAGGCGATCAGTGCGCTGATGTCGATGTCGGCCACGCCGTCGCCATAGGTGAAGCAGAATGCCTCGTCTTCCTTCACGTAGTCCGCCACGCGCTTCAGGCGGCCGCCGGTCATGGTCGTTTCACCCGTGTCCACGAGCGTCACGCGCCAAGGCTCCGCCTTTCGCTGGTGAACTTCCATGCGGTTGTCGGCCATGTCGAAGGTCACATCCGACATGTGCAGGAAGTAGTTGGCGAAGTACTCCTTGATCATGTAGCCCTTGTAGCCGCAGCAGATCACGAAGTCGTTCACGCCGTGGGCGGAATAGGTCTTCATGATGTGCCACAGGATGGGCCGCCCGCCGATCTCGATCATCGGCTTGGGGCGCGTGTGGGTTTCTTCAGAGATCCGGGTGCCCAGGCCCCCGGCAAGAATGATGGCTTTCATGCTTGGGATTCGCACCAGGTATTGAACATGCCGCGCAGGGCGGTTTCGAACTTGCGGGCGAACGCGGGTTCGTCCATCAAGGGGCTGGCGTGCATTTCAGCGCGCAGGCCGGCACGGGTGCGGGCCAGCGTCGGCAAGTCACTGGCCAGGGCCACGACCTTCTGGATGTATTCCTCTTCGGTCTGGGCGATCCATTCCGGGCGGCCGATGCCGTTCAGGACGGAACTGCCGATGCGGCCAACGCTGGGGCGGCTGGCCAGCGTGACGTAGGGCACACCCATATAGAGCGTTTCCACCAGCGTGACGCCCGAGTTGTGCGGGAAGCAGTCCAGGCCGATGTCCATGTTGCGCAGGACATTCCATGGGGGCGATTCCCAGCCGATCAGCAGCCGTTCGCGCTCGATGCCTTGGGCCATGAAGCGGCCAGCCAGCTCTTCACGCATGGGGCCGTCGCGATAGCTGTTGCTGTTGACCACCAAGCGGGCATTCGGCAGACGGCGCAGAATATCCGACCACACCCGCACCACCTTGTCGTTCATGCGGATCGCACGCGTCAGGCTGCCCAGCGTGATGTAGCCGTTCTTCAGCGCGGGAAGCTCGCCGCAGTCGCCCATCGTTGTGCCTGCGCGATAGATGAAATTGGTGTCGGCCAGGCGCCAGGGCTTTTCCGAGAACAAGGCTTCGGAGCCGGTGGGCGCCATGACTTCATCGCTCATGATGTAGTCGATGGCATTCAGGCCGGTGGTATAGCCGAAGCCAAGCCAGGTCAGCGAAACCGGAGCCGGCTTGCGGGCGAAGACGCCCAGGCGGTTGCCGCCCGTGTGGCCGGCGACATCGATAAGTATGTCGATGCCGTCGGCGCGAATGCGCTCCGCCAGTGCGCTGTCGCTCATGCCGGCGGTCGGCGTCCACTGATCGAAGTAGCGTTCAAAGCGTGCGGTGACCGCGTCTTTCGCCACGAATTCGGCATAGGCGCAGAGTTCGAAGGCCTCGCGATCATGGTTGGCCAGCAGGGGCTCGATAAAGTAATTGCCCGAATGCTGGCGAAAATCCGGCGATACGTAGGCTACGCGAATGCGGCGGCTCGTATCACGCTTGTTCGTGTGCGCCTGCCACGTCGCGCGCAGTGCTTCGCAGTGCGTGCGATTGTATTGGCGGTATGCCTCGAACACTTCTTCGGCGCTGGCGCTCGGCGAGTAGTTCAGGGCAAACAGCAGGTTGTTGTGGGGAATAAGCGCCTTGGGGGCAATGGATACCGCGGCCCTTGCGGCGGCGACCGCGCCTTCGGCGTCGCCCCGGTCCATGAGGATCTTGCTGAGATTGGTCCTGGCCTTTTCTTGCAGGGGATCCAAAGCCAAGGCGGTCAGGCAGCTTGCCTGCGCCTCTTTGTAGCGCAGCTCCGCGCATAGCGCGTCGCCCAGCACGCCGTGGGCATTCGCATCCTTGGGGGCAAGCTCTACCGCGCGGCGCGCGGTGCCGATCGCTTCAGACGTGCGCGTCAACGCGGTAAGGCAAGACGCCAGGATGATGTAGCACTGAGCCCTGGCGGGCGCCAGGTCCAGCATCTGCAACGCGGCTGCGAGGGCCTCCTGGAAGCGGCCGGTATTGCACAGGGTGACAGCCAGCGGTTCCCACGCGGCGGACGCGCCCGGCACCGTCTTGGCCAGTTGCCGGGCCAAGGCCTCGGCCTTGTCGAATTGGCGCTCGTTCAGCAGGTCCTGGATACGCATCGCCATGGATTCGGCGGAGGAGGGTAGCCCGCCTCGCATCGCGTTGGCGGACAGTATCCGTTGGTTCAGGCATTGGCGTGCCAAGGCGCCGCTATACAGTCCGAAGAACTGCGCCTGGCCGCCGCTTGCGGACAGGGCTTCACCAAGCATGGACGCCCATGACGCCGCCGAACCCTGACACAGCCCATAGCGTTTGAGCAAGCCCAGGAATTCAAGCAGGCTCGACGTATCCTGGGTGATTCCCTCTTCGGTCGAAGCGGGGGCGGTATTCACCTGTAGCAGCGGCATGCCCTCGCCAAGGCGGCGGGCCATCTCGCGCTGGTTTTCCGACAACACCAGCTTCACAGGCTCGTGCCACAGGTTGAAGCAGGTTGGCGTCGGGACCGAACCCGGCTCGAGTTCTGAGACTGCAACGCAAGGCAGCGGACGGGAGGGCGCGTCGTCGTCCCGATCGTAAGGCCCGGCATCCAGGCAGTAGTGGACGAGGTCGTGCTCCATCAGCGTCAGCAACGATTTGTCCAGCAGCTTGCGGGCTGCCGAATCGTCCAGTCCTTCCGCATGCATGAACACGGCGACCAGCGTCGTGTAGGGCAAGGAACCGGGCCAGGCGTGCCACAGTGTGTCCAACAGCCTGACCATATGCGGTTCCGTGGTCACCAGGCCACGGGCCAGGTGGTTCACATACGTGGCTCCCTGCTCCTGGCCGTTGGCGGCAAGACGTTGCGCGCCACTGGCCCAGCGCAGGTCTTTCATGCGGGCCAGATCGGGACGCGGCTTGGTTTGTTCAGCGTTTGTCTGCGTGGTGAACAGGCTTTGGCGGAAGCCGCGTCCCGTCGCGAAGTCCAGGTATTGCTGTTTGACGGTCGCAGGCTGCCCCATCGTAAGCAGGCTATTCGTCAACGAAACGTTCTGCCCCATGTGCAGCGGAATTTCCGCCAGCGCCTGGGCATCACCCACATAGCCCAGGCCCGCTTGTGCGGCTCGTCCGGCAAACTCGATGAAGTAGCACGGGTTGCAGGCGAACGGGTCAACGGTGGCTTGGGTCTGCCCGTCCAACGCGCGCTGGACCTGGGCGGCAACGACGGCCAACTGATTCGCCATCGGATTGGCGCCGGAGACGCCTTCCGTGAACAGCGTCAGCGCGGCGGTCGCGCTGCTTCGAAGTTGCTCTTGCGAGTGCGCGGCATGCCCGTGCAACAGAATGGCGTCTCGAACGATTTCCTGCGCCTTGGCGCCTGGGTATACGTGGTAATCCACATACAGGACGCCATTCGTCGTGAGCAGCTGGCCGCAGCGCTCAAGCAAGGCTTGGGCGTGTTCGGCTGGCAAGTAACTATAGAGGCCCGTCGCAATGATGTAATCGAACGGCCCCTGTTCCGGCCCCAGGTTGTCGTAACCCTGCGCCAGCAGCGTGACATTGGCCACACCCAACGAGGCCGCCATCTGCTGGCCTTGCCCGATAGCGGCTTCCAAGGCATCAATGCCGATGATCTGGGCCTCGGGGTAGGCCAGGGCAAAGGGGAACAGGCCTTCGCCAGTGCCGCAGCCCAGGCTGAGCACCCGCGAATGTTCCAGCGCTGGCGCTGTCACTCCATATAGATAGGCGGTTGCCCGCAAGTGAATAGGAGAGTGGCTGGGGGCAAGAAGTCCCGGTTCGGCGATCGCCTGGCGGTGAAAATAGGCCGGATTCGACATGAGTGCTTGTAACGGGAAGGCGCTGGGCCTGTGGGTGGAGTCTCGATGATTCTACGAACTGCCCCCATCCTTCATTCCGTGAATCAGCGTCGGAATTCCGCGCCACTTTCCCGAAAGAGGCCGCTTGGCGCGACAGACGAAAAAAAACCCGCTGAAAGCGGGTTTCTTGAGATGGCCAGGCCCGGCGCGAAGGACCGGTACTGGCCGCCAGCCGGGGAAACCGAAGTTTCCCCCGCGGGTTCGTGTCTTTGCCGAGAATTAACGCAGCAGCGACAGAACCGTTTGCGGCACTTGGTTGGCTTGCGCCAGAACCGAGGTACCAGCTTGTTGCAGGATCTGAGCCTTGGACATGTTCGACACTTCCGTGGCGTAGTCGGCGTCTTGAATACGCGAACGAGCGTTGGACAGGTTGTTGACCACGTTGTTCAGGTTCGAGATCGTCGATTCCAGACGGTTCTGCACAGCACCCAGTTCGCCGGTCAGCTTGTCCAGCTTGGTGAAGGCAGCGTCCAGCGTCTTCAGCGGATCGGTGGTCTTCGTGCCCTTGCTGGTGTCTTCCGTGGTCAGCTTGCCCGAGCTGTTGACCTTGGCTTCAGCACCAACCTTGGCTTCGTAGTCGCCCGTGCCCGTGCCGCTCTTGACCGTGGCCTTGCCCGTGTTGGGGTCAACGGTGTAGGTCGTGTCGAACGTGTCGGTCGTGGTGAACGTGCCCTTGTCGTCAACGTACGTGTTGGTCGACTCGCCGCTGGTGAAGCTGACGCTGGCGCTGGTGATGCCTTGACCCAACGTGATGATCACGTCGTCGGCGGTGGCGTTGGAATTCACCGCAGCCAACAGAGCATCCGAAGCGATGGTGTTGGTGAAGGACAGTTGAGCACCCGTACCCGTGTTGGAGTACGTCTTGCCACCGATCGACACCGACGAGTTGCCGGCGCCGCCGCTGCCGTTCGAGGCGGCGGTCATGACGGTGCCCAGCGTGGCAGCGGTGGCGCTGTTGCTGTTGGTGGTCAGGTTGCCAGCGGCATCCAGGTAGGCGTCTTGGCCGCCGACCGTAACCTTGCCCGTAGCGTCGACTTCGAACGAGGTCGAAGCGGAGCCGTTGGCGTGGGTGTAGGTGCCGGTGGCGGTGCCGGTGGCCGGGCGCAGCGAGGTCGCCAGAGCCGTAACAGCGGCAGCGTTCGAAGCCGACTTGTCGGTGAACGTGAAGTTCTTGTTGGCGGCGTCGTACGTGTAGGTCACGCCGGTGGCGCCAGCGCCAACGCTGACGGTGTTGCCGTTTTCCAGCTTGGCGAAGGTTTGGTCAGCCGTGGCAGCAGCGTGCGTGGTGGTGACGGTCCAGTCGTTGCCGACGGCGGTGCCACCAGCAGCTTGCAGGTCGGACACGGTGGCCGAACGGTTTTGGGTCACGCCCGAGCCGTTGACGTTGAAGCCGTCCAGACCCAGCGTCTTGACGCTGATTTCCGACAGGTTCAGGGTGATCGTTTCGCCGTCGTTGGCGCCAACTTGCAGCGTCAGGGGCTTGGCCGAATCCGACAGAACCTTCACGCCGTTGAAGTCGGTTTGTTCCGAGATGCGGTCGATGTCCGACAGACGTTGGTTGATTTCGTCTTGCATCGAGTTCAGCTGTTCTTGCGAGTAGCTGCCGTTGGCGGCTTGCACCGACAGTTCGCGAACACGTTGCAGGTGGGTGTTGACTTCGGAGGCGGCGCCTTCCGTCGTCTGAGCCAGCGAGATACCGTCGTTGGCGTTACGAGCGGCTTGGGTCAGGCCCTTGACGTTCGCGGTGAAGCGGTTGGCAATGGCCATACCGGCGGCGTCGTCCTTGGCGCTGTTGATGCGCAGGCCCGACGACAGGCGTTCGATGGCGGTACCCAGGGAAGATTGCGACTTGTTCAGGTTGTTCTGAGCAACGAGCGACAAGTAGTTGGTGTTGATAACTGCAGCCATGTTTAGGCTCCCAAGAGAGAAAGGCTTCTTCAAACCGGGCAGCGGGGCCGCCCATCGTGTTAACGGGAGAATTCGCTTTCTTGCGTCTTCGAATTTCTCCGTTGTCAGGATTACGGCAGTCGCAAATCAATCTTTAGCCCTATTTCGCGAAAGTCGAATTTATTGTTGTATCCGTCGAACGATGGATGTTGCGTGGCGTGGTCCGCGCTGGCTGTAGGTCTCGATGAACGGGAACGGGCGCCAGTTCGTCACTGAGCGCCCGTTCTTGTCTTGTGCTGGGAGCCGCCGCGCTATCGCAGCTTCTTCCTATATATAGGCATCAAATAATCTGCGCGATCTGCCCTTCCAGCGGCAGTTCCTGCCAGGCCATCTCTTTCAACTTGGCCCGTATCCGCGCCGTCGCCTGTGACCTCAACTGGCACACCCGCGCCTCGGTCACATTCATGATGGCGCCGATTTCTTTCAAATTCAGCCCCTGCTCGTAACACAGCGACAGCAACAACTTTTCCCGATCAGGCAAGGCATCAATCGCCTGCACCAGCGCCTGACGGAAATCACCAGCCAGTAACGCATCCAGCGGATTCCCACCGGCCGAGCCGTGGTTCAGCGTGGCGGTCCAGTCGGATTGGCCGGAGGCGGAGTCGGGTTCGGTGGTGAAGTCTTCGTAATGCACGATCTGCACGCCTTGGGCGTCGTGCAGCAGGGATTGGTATTCCCCGATCGGCATCTCAAGCTGCGCGGCGATCTCGGCTTCAGAAGGCGCGCGCATCAGGCGTTGTTCCAACTGCTGGATGGCTTGTTCGATCTTGCGCGCCTTGGTGCGGACGCTGCGCGGCAGCCAGTCCTGGCCGCGTAGCTCGTCCAGCATCGCGCCACGAATACGGGTCGTGGCGTAGGTCTCGAATTGGGCGTCTGCGGTTTCCTGATAGCGCCTTACGGCGTCAAGCAGGCCGATCATGCCGGCCTGTATCAGGTCGTCGAGCTCAACACTGGCGGGTAGCCGGGCGAGCAATTGCAGGGCCAGCTTCCGCACTAGCGGGGCATATTCGACCAAGCTGTCATCTGCGTGGGGCATTGCGGGAATGTCAGGCTGTGTCCATCGTGACGCATCGTCGGACGTTGTCAATTTGCGACATTGTCGACAAACGCGCGGCTGCGCTAAAGCGACCAGGATTGAGTGATCGGCAAGGTGTCATTGTCGGCACTACACAACATTTCATTCGCGGAAGTACGCAATGTTTTGAATGCTTATTTGCCAAATTGACGTAAATTCGTCACGAGTTTCTATGTCAATGTGTATCTAAACTCACAGGTTGCGCAATATCAACAAAGATTTGTCATATAAGTCATAGAAAATGACATCACCTGTGGTAAATTTTACTTAAATTGCGAACAAATGATACATTTCGCATTAAAACAGGATGCAGCAGCATTCAGGCGCTATTAAGGCGCCGGTGCTTTTGGTCATAGAGCCCCCGTGGGTGGGATTTGGGATAGGGAGTAGGGCGTGCAACAAGTCGAAAATTCATTGCTGGCAGACATTCGCGAAGTGAATCTGTCATATCTGTTACTTGCGCAACGTATGTTGCGTGATGACTACGCAGCATCAATGTTCCGTTTGGGATTCAGCAACGAAGTTGCCGACATCCTGATGCGTTTGTCGCCGGCGCAATTGGTAAAGCTGGCCAGCTCCAGCTCGCTGCTGTGCCGGTTCCGCTTTGATGATTACAGCCTGCTGTCCGCGCTGACCCACGACGTGCTGGGTGGTGCGCTGCAACAAGCCCACGCTACGATCCTGTTGGCCAAGCAACCTGTAGAAGAACTGGCCTGACGGCCGCTCGACCACCCACTCGGACTCGCGTAATGGCCTCCAAAAGCGTATCTCAGGAAGCGGACGACATCCTGCTTGCCAGCTCCATGATTACCCTGGGGGCCCGGTTACAGGTTCTTGAGGCGGAAACCAGCCTCAGCCACGACCGCCTCGCACGCTTGTACCGTGAAATTCGCGGTTGCTCGCCACCCAAGGGCATGCTGCCGTTCTCGGTTGACTGGTTCATGACCTGGCTGCCGAACATCCACTCGTCGCTGTTCTACAACGTTTATTCGTTCTTGAACGCGCGCACCAGCAGCAAGGGCATACGCGCCACCATCGACGCCTATCGCCTGTACCTGGAAAACGCCGGCCTGGATACGGCCGAAAGCACCGAGCCGGTGCTGAGCTTCACCCGCGCCTGGATGCTCGTGCGTTTCTTTGATAGCGGCATGCTGCAACTGTCCGCCTGCCGCCAATGCGGCGGCCACTTCATTGCCCACGCCCACGATCCGCAATCGGATTTTGTGTGCGCCATCTGCCGTCCGCCACCTCGCGCTGGCAAGACGCGCGCAGCGGCCAAAGCGCGCGCCGGCACGCGCCCCGCGCCTCTCTTCGGCGACGCCCGTCCCTGAGCGGATTGGCGCAGTTTGCGTCCAAATACATCAAAAGCCCTGGAAAACTCCCCGTAACCCGCCTTTTTGGGTCGGGGGGAACAGGGGATCATTGACGCTAGTTTTAGACTTCGTTGGCAGGGGCCTGATGTGTTGATTGTTATCGGTTTTCTCGTGGTGATCGTGTCGGTCGTCGGCAGCTTCATAGCGCTGGGCGGCCACTTGGGCGCGCTTTACCAGCCCTTCGAGCTGACGCTGATCTTTGGTGCGGCCTTTGGGGCTTTTCTGGCCGGCAACAGCAAAAAGTCGCTGATGCTGGTGAAGGCGGCGCTGCCCGACGCGCTGAAAAGCTCGCGCTACAGCAAAGACGTGTACATGGAGCTGATGGCTCTCTTGTATGTGTTGCTGAACAAGGCGCGCCGTGAAGGCCTGATGGCCATCGAATCGCATATCGAGGATCCGGCGTCCAGCCCGATCTTCAGCGAATATCCCCGCATCGCCAAAGACGCGAAGCTCATGGAGTTCATTACGGACTACCTGCGCATCATGATCAGCGGCAACATGAGCTCGTTTGAAATCGAAACGCTCATGGATGAGGAAATCGAGACCTATCGCCATGAACGCGAAGTGCCCGCGCACGCGCTGCAGCAAATGGCCGACGGCCTGCCGGCCTTCGGTATCGTGGCCGCGGTGCTGGGCGTGATCAAGGCGCTGGCCGCCGTGGACCAGCCGCCCGCCATTCTGGGTGACCTGATCTCCAAGGCCATGGTCGGCACCTTCCTGGGCATCTTGCTGGCGTACGGCTTCGTGGGGCCGCTGGCCTCGCGGGTTGAGCGCCGCAACGACGAAGCCATGAAAGTGCTGGAATGCATCAAGACCACGCTGCTGGCCAGCATGAACGGCTACCCGCCCCAGTTGGCGGTGGAATTTGGCCGCAAGGTGCTGTTCTCGTCCGTGCGTCCGACCTTTGGTGAGCTGGAAGAGCATGTCCGGCAGACCAAGTCGACCGGCAAGGCCTGACGGAGCGGGCCATGAGCACGGTAAACAACCACCGTGTGGTGATCCGCCGCAAGAAGGTCAAGGGCGGCGGACACCACGGCGGAAGCTGGAAAATCGCCTACGCCGACTTCATCACCGCGATGATGGCGTTTTTTCTGGTGCTGTGGCTGATCAGCATCGTGCCACGCGAAGAACTCAAGGGCATCGCGGAGTATTTCCGCATGCCCTTGCGCGTGGCGATCACGGGCGGGCCCAGCAGCTCGGCCGAAACCAGTGCTGTGCCGGGTGGGGGGCTCGACCCCTTGCGCAGTGAGGGAGATGTCCGCAAGGGCCAGGGCAACCGGGTTGAGTCCCAGCCCATGGGCGACGCCGAACGGCGCGAGCAGCACCGCCTGGAAAACCTGAAAAAACGCCTTGAAAACGTCATCGAGACCAGCCCCGTCCTGAAAAGCTTCAGGCCGCAGTTGCTGATCGACCTGACGACGGAAGGCCTGCGCATTCAGATCATCGACAACCAGAACCGCCCCATGTTCGCCACCGGCCGCGCCGAAGTGCAGCCGTACATGCGCGACATTCTGCGCGAGCTGGGGCCGGTGCTGAATGAGCTGCCCAACAAGGTCAGCATCTCGGGCCACACCGACGCGTCGCAGTATGCGCGCGGCGAACGCGCCTATAGCAATTGGGAATTGTCGGCCGACCGCGCCAATGCCTCGCGCCAGGAATTGGTGGCCGGCGGCATGAACGAAAGCAAGGTCATGCGCATCCAGGGTCTGTCTTCCAGCATGAGTCTGGTTAAAGATGATCCGTATGCAGCCGTTAATAGACGTATCAGCCTCGTGGTGCTCAATATGAACACCCAAAAGCGCATCGAAAGCGAGAACGCCGCCGCTGCGGATATCAGCGCCAAAGATGCCCGCGAGGTGGGGACGGCCGTGGAGGCGGTGCAAGCCGCTGTCCAGGCTGGGACGGCAACCAAACAAGGCGAAGCGGCGAACGCGCCGCCCGCGCAAGGGGTTCGATAGCAATGGCGGCAACGATTCTGGTGGCGGACGATTCGGCGACGATGCGGATGATCGTGCAGGCGACGTTGACGGGCGCGGGATGGAAGGTGCTGACGGCCGGCAACGGCCAGGAAGCGCTGGATGTGGCCAAGAGCCACCCGGTGGACCTGGTGGTCAGCGACTGGAACATGCCCGTCAAGGGTGGGCTGGAGCTGATCCAGGGCCTGCGTGAACTGGACCAGTACCTGGATGTTCCGGTGCTGGTGCTGACCACCGAAGACGATGTGGATAGCAAAATGGCCGCTCGGGATCTGGGCGTTTGTGGCTGGCTGTCCAAGCCGGTCGACCCCGATGTGCTGGTGGAATTGGCGACCGAGCTGCTCGATGAGCAGGCCGGCGCGTAAAGCAGGTTCATTTATGAAGGCGTACGGGTCATGAGTTCTGGTTTGG
The DNA here is from genome assembly GCF_029637605.1 of Achromobacter spanius. Lineage (NCBI taxonomy): Bacteria > Pseudomonadati > Pseudomonadota > Betaproteobacteria > Burkholderiales > Alcaligenaceae > Achromobacter > Achromobacter spanius. The sequence goes on from NZ_CP121261.1 coordinate 611,882, forward strand.
ACCTCAGTCAGTTTTACGAGACCTTTTTCGATGAGGCGGACGAGCTGCTCGCGCAGATGGAGCAGCTGCTGCTTGAACTCGACGTGGGTTCTCCCGACATCGAACAGCTCAATGCCATCTTCCGCGCGGCGCACTCCATCAAGGGCGGCGCGGCGACATTCGGCTGTTTTACGCAGTTGGCGGGCACCACCCACCTGCTGGAAAACCTTCTGGACGCAATCCGCCGTGGCGAAATGGCGCTGCGTACGGACATGATTGATATCTTTTTGGAAACGAAAGACGTGCTCAAAAGCCAACTGGATGCCTATCGGGCCTCCGAAGAGCCCGATGAAGCCGTGTTTGAGCGTATCTGCGCTGTCTTGAGGCAGTTGGCGCTGGAGCATAAAGACCCGGCCGCGGCCGCGCCAGCGGCGCCCGCTCCCGTGGTGGCGGCTCCGGCTCCTGCCCCCGCACCCGCACCCGCGCCCGTCGCGGCTGCGCCGGCCCCCGCGCCCGTCGCGGTTGCGCCGGCGCCCGAACCCGTGCCGCCGGCGGCCGACGTCGGCGACTTGCCGCTCAAGGTCAGGATCACCAAGGTGTCCGACAAGGACGCGGCGTCCCTGCTGGAAGAAATGGGCAACCTGGGCAACGTGCGCGCAAGCGAACGTGCCGACGGCGCCCTGACCGTGTGGATGGACAGCACCTGCACGCCGGACGACATTGAAGCGGTGTGTTGCTTCATTGTGGATGGCGACCAGCTTTCCATCAGCCGCGAAGCCGCGCCCGCCGCCCAGGCCGCCACCCCGGTGGCCGAACCGGTGGCTGCGGCGCCCGTGGCAGCGCCTGCGCCCGTCGCGGCGGAGCCCGTGCCCACGGTGGCGGATACCGCCGCCGCGGCCGAGGCCATCACGCAAGCCGCTGCCCGCGCCTCGCGTCCGGCGGCGTCCGCGCATGCCGACAAGGAATCGACGTCCATTCGTGTGGGCGTTGAAAAAGTCGACCAGGTGATCAACCTGGTGGGCGAACTGGTCATCACGCAGGCCATGCTGGCGCAAACGGCTTCCACGCTGGATCCCGTCCTGCACGACCGCCTGCTGAACGGCATGGAGCAGTTGGAACGCAACGCCCGCGACCTTCAAGAAGCGGTGATGTCGATCCGCATGATGCCGATGGACTACGTGTTCAGCCGCTTCCCGCGACTGGTGCGCGACATTGCCGGCAAGATGGGCAAGCAGATCGAACTGCAAACCTACGGCCGTGCCACCGAGCTGGACAAGAGCCTGATCGAACGCATCATCGACCCGCTGACGCACCTGGTGCGCAACAGCCTGGACCACGGTATCGAAACGCCCGAAAAGCGTATTGCCGCGGGCAAGGACCCGGTCGGCCAACTGGTGCTGTCCGCGCAACACAATGGCGGCAACATCGTCATTGAAGTCAGCGATGACGGCGGCGGCCTGAGCCGTGAAAAGATCCTGAAGAAGGCCATGGCCCAGGGCATGGCCGTCAACGAGAATTCGCCCGACGATGAAATCTGGCAACTGATTTTCGCGCCGGGTTTCTCCACCGCCGAAAAGGTCACGGACATCTCGGGCCGTGGCGTGGGCATGGACGTGGTGCGGCGGAACATCCAGGACATGGGTGGCCACGTGCAACTGTCGTGCGAGCCGGGCAACGGCACCACGACGCGCATCGTGCTGCCGCTGACGCTGGCCATTCTGGACGGCATGTCGGTGCGCGTGGGTGAAGAAACCTTCATCCTGCCGCTGAACCACGTGACGGAATCGCTGCAGCCCACCAACGACCAGATCTATTCGGTGGCCGGCAACGAGCGCGTGATGCACGTGCGCGGCGAGTATCTGCCGCTGGTGGAAATGCACCGCGTGTTCTCGGTCGGCCAGGCGCAGACCGATCCCACGCAGGCCATCGCCGTCATCATGCAGGCCGAAGACCGCCGCTTTGCGTTGCTGGTGGATCACCTGATCGGCCAGCACCAGGTGGTGGTGAAGAATCTTGAATCCAACTACCGCAAGGTTCCCGGCATCTCGGCGGCCACCATCCTGGGTGATGGCAGCGTGGCCCTGATTGTCGACGTATTTGCGCTTGCGCGCGCCAACCGTGAACGTTGGTCGCAGCCCGAAGCCATTTTGAATTGATGGAGCATTAAAAATCATGGCAGCCAAACCGCAAGCGCAATCCGCGCGCAATGAAGATGTCGGCAGCGAATTCCTGGTCTTCACGCTGGGCGACGAAGAGTACGGCATCGACATCCTGAAAGTGCAGGAAATCCGGGGCTACGACGCCGACACGGTGACTCGCATCGCCAACGTTCCGACCTTCATCAAGGGCGTGACGAACCTGCGCGGCATCATCGTTCCCATCGTTGACCTGCGCATCAAGTTCAACCTGGGCCGCGTTGACTACAACGAGCAGACCGTCGTCATCATCCTCAACCTGGATCGCCGTGTCGTCGGTATCGTGGTTGACGGCGTGTCCGACGTGCTGATGTTGAACGCCGGCCAGATTCGTCCGGCGCCGGAATTCGGCGCCACCTTGTCCACCGAATACCTGACCGGTCTGGGCACGGTGGACGAACGCATGCTTATCCTGGTCGACATCGAAAAGATGATGACCAGCGACGAAATGGCGCTGGTGGAGAAGGTTGCCTCCTGATCGGAGTTTGACCGGAACGCGGGGTAGAGGCGCCATATTCAATCCGAAGTGGCGCTTTCCTTTAACGATTGCAGTCAATGGGTGGTTCTTGAGATGCGCAAGTTTTTCGCGAACATGACGATACGCAGCAGCCTGTTGTGGGTGCTGGCGTTTTTCTCATTCATGTTGGTGATCGGGGCGGCGCTTGGCGTGCTGTCCCTGCGCATCAGCAACGGCACCCTGGCCGAGATCAAGCAATCGCAGGAACTGAATGACGCGGTGAGCCGGGTCGTGTCCAGCTACAAGGACACGATGAGCGGCCTGGGCCGCGCGGCGACCGCCAACTATGCGGACATCGTCAGCAACGTGGGCCAGGCCACCTTGCTGACGCAGGGCCTGTCGGCGGAAGCCACGGGTTTGCTGGAACGCGCCAAGGCGTCCATGAACAAGGGCCAGGCGGAATTCGAGTACTACAAGACGCTGCCCCAGCCCCCGGACGCGGCCGAGTCGTTGAAGGAAATCGAGGCGTCCTACGCCATGCTGGTGCAGCAAGGGCTGACCCCGTTGGTCAGCGCCTTGGAAAAGGCCGACATGCCGGCCTACCAGAAGCAGGTTCAAACGGTGCAGGACGCGCTGGAAGGGCGTTTTTCACGCGCCATCGAAGCCTTTGATTTCTGGCGCGCCAGCAAGATGATGGACGCGCATGACGTGGCCCAGGTGCGCTATCAATTCGTGCTGATGGCGGTGGCGGCGGGCGGTGTGATCGCCGCGCTGCTGGTGTTCGCCACCTATATCTTCCTGCGCCGCCGCGTGCTGCTGCCCTTGAAGGAAGCCGGCCAACACTTTGACCGTATCGCGGGCGGCGACCTGACCGCCCGGGTGGACGCGCGCAACACCAATGAAGTGGGTCAGTTGTTCGCCGCCCTGAAACGCATGCAGGAAAGCCTGACGCGCACGGTCGCGACGGTGCGCCGTGGCGTGGATGAAATCAACGTGGGCTCGCATGAGATCGCGGCCGGCAACACGGACCTGTCCAGCCGCACGGAACAGCAGGCGGCATCCCTTGAGGAAACCGCGGCCTCCATGGAAGAACTGGCGTCCACCGTGAAGCAGAACGCCGACAATGCGCGCCAGGCCAATCAGTTGGCGGCCAGCGCATCGGACGTGGCTGAAAAGGGCGGTTCGGCGGTGTCCGAAGTGGTTGCCACCATGCACGACATTTCGGCCAGCTCGCGCAAGATCTCGGAAATCGTTTCCGTCATCGACGGCATTGCGTTCCAGACCAACATCCTGGCGCTGAACGCCGCCGTGGAAGCGGCGCGCGCGGGCGAGCAGGGCAAGGGCTTTGCGGTGGTGGCGGGCGAAGTGCGCTCGCTGGCACAGCGCAGCGCGCAAGCCGCCAAGGAAATCAAGGGCTTGATCGAAGACTCGGTCAGCAAGGTCGGCGCGGGTTCGCAACAGGTGGAACGAGCGGGCGCGACGATGCAGGAAATCGTGGCGTCGGTGAAGCGCGTGACGGACATCATGGGCGAGATCTCGGCGGCGTCCGAAGAGCAGTCCAGCGGTATCGACCAGGTCAATCGCGCCGTGTCGCAGATGGACGAAGTGACCCAACAGAACGCGGCGCTGGTGGAAGAAGCCGCGGCCGCCGCCGGCTCGCTGCAAGAGCAGGCGGAACGCCTGGCCGACGCCGTGGCGGTGTTCAAGATCAATGCGGGCGAAGTCATCGAGGTGCCGGCACAACGCCTGTCTTCGGTGCGCTCGTCCGATGAAGACTCACGTTTGCAATCGCCCGATGCGCTTGCGCTTGGGCACTGAGGAATCGCGTGGCAACTGCGGCAACCCAGGCGCCGTCCGTTTCGGTGGACCGCCAATTCGATTTTCGCGACGCGGACTTTTCCCGCGTCCGCAAGATGATCCACGCGCGCGCGGGCATCTCGCTGGGCACGCACAAGCGTGAAATGGTCTACAGCCGCCTGGCCAGGCGTTTGCGCGCCCTGGGCCGCCAGGACTTCGGCAGCTATCTGGACCAGTTGGAACACGAACCCGAGGCGCACGAGTGGGAAGAATTCGTCAATGCCTTGACGACCAACCTGACCGCTTTCTTCCGCGAATCGCACCACTTTCCCATCCTGGCCGAGTTCGCGCAAAAGCGCGGCGGCCCGGTGTCGGTGTGGTGCTGTGCGGCGTCCACGGGCGAAGAGCCGTATTCCATTGCGATGACGCTGGTAGAGGCCCTGGGCCCGCGCGCGTCATCGTCCACGGTGCTGGCCACCGACATCGACACCAATGTGCTGAACCGGGCGCGCGCCGCCGTCTACCCGGCCGAACGCGTGGCCAAGATGGAAGACGAGCGCCTGCGCCGCTTCTTCCTGAAAGGCCGTGGCGCCAACGCCGGCCAGGTGCGGGTGCGGCCCGAGATCGCCGACATGGTGCGCTACGAAACCTTGAACCTGTTGGCGCCGTCATGGCCGATCAACGAAAAGTTCGACGTGATCTTCTGCCGCAACGTGATGATTTACTTCGACAAGCCGACGCAGGCGAAGATTCTGGAGCGCTTTGCGCCGCTGCTCAAGCCGGGCGGCCTGCTGTTTGCCGGGCACTCCGAGAACTTTACCTACATCAGCCGGGATTTTCGTCTGCGCGGGCAGACCGTCTACGAATGTGCGAGTAAGGCCTGAACGGGCCAAGGCAGCAAACAATGAAAAAAATAAGCGTTTTGTGTGTGGACGACTCCGCGTTGGTGCGTGGGCTGATGACCGAAATCATCAACAGCCAGCCCGACATGGAAGTGGTCGCGACCGCGCCCGACCCCTTGGTGGCGCGCGACCTGATCAAACGGCACAACCCGGACGTGCTGACGCTGGACGTGGAAATGCCCCGCATGGACGGGCTGGATTTTCTTGAAAAGCTGATGCGCTTGCGGCCGATGCCGGTGGTGATGGTGTCGTCCCTGACCGAACGCGGCGGTGAAATCACCTTGCGCGCGCTGGAACTGGGCGCGATCGATTTCGTGACCAAGCCCAAGCTGGGCATTCGTGACGGCCTGCTGGAATACACCGAGATCATCGCGGACAAGATCCGCGCGGCCTCGCGCGCCAAGCTGCGCGCGCCCACGCCGCATTCGGCGCAGGCAGCGCCCGCGCCGATGTTGCGCCGTCCGCTGTCCAGCTCGGAAAAGCTGGTGATCGTGGGCGCGTCGACGGGCGGCACGGAAGCCATCCGCGAAGTGCTGCAACCCTTGCCGCCGGACAGCCCGGCCATTCTGATCACGCAGCACATGCCCGCCGGCTTCACCCGTTCGTTCGCGCAGCGGCTGGATGCGTTGTGCGCGGTGACGGTGCGCGAAGCGGTCCACGGAGACCGTGTGCTGCCGGGCCACGTGTATCTGGCGCCGGGCGGCGACATGCACATGCGGCTGGGCCGCAGCGGCGCCAACTACGTGATCGAGCTTGAAGCCAGCGAACCCGTCAACCGCCACCGCCCGTCGGTGGATGTGTTGTTCAATTCCGCCGCCGTGGCCGCGGGCAAGAACGCCATCGGCGTCATCCTGACCGGCATGGGCAAGGACGGCGCGGCCGGCATGCTGGCCATGCATCGCGCGGGCGCGCACACCATTGCGCAAGACGAAGCCAGTTGTGTGGTGTTCGGCATGCCCCGCGAAGCCATCGCCATGGGCGCCGCGGATGAAGTGGTTGCGCTGTCGGCGATTAGCGAACGCATTCTGACTCGCCTGGGCGACCGTGGGCACCGCGTTTGACGCGACTGCACCCACGATCGGTCTCAAGCAAATTTCTTCTGGAGTGAAAGATGGTAGACAAGGGCATCAAGATTCTGGTGGTGGATGACTTCCCCACCATGCGACGAATCATCCGCAACCTGCTCAAAGAGCTGGGTTTCGAGAACGTGGACGAGGCCGAGGACGGCGCGATCGGGCTGGAAAAGCTGCGCAACGGCGGTTTCCAATTCGTCGTGTCCGACTGGAACATGCCCAACCTGGACGGCCTGGAAATGCTCAAGCAGATCCGTGCCGACGCATCGCTGGCCTCGCTGCCGGTGCTGATGGTGACGGCCGAAGCCAAGAAGGAAAACATCGTTGCAGCGGCCCAGGCCGGCGCCAACGGTTACGTGGTTAAGCCTTTCACGGCGGCGACGCTGGAAGAAAAGCTCAACAAGATCTTCGAGAAAATTGCCGGCTGAGGTGTGTAATGAGCCCCACGGAACAAGTTGAAGCCGCCGCCGAGAATCCGGATCTGATCCACCGAATCGCCTCGCTGACGCGCATGCTGCGCGACAGCATGCGCGAACTGGGCCTGGATCAGGCCATCAAGGACGCGGCCAATGCCATCCCCGATGCGCGCGATCGCCTGCGCTACGTGGCGCAGATGACCGAGCAGGCGGCCAACCGCGTGCTGAATGCCACCGAGCAGGCCGGCCCCATCCAGGACGGCATGTCGCGTTCGGCGCAGGCGCTGGATAGCCGCTGGCAGCAGTGGTACGACCAGCCGCTGGAATTGCCCGAAGCGCGCGAACTGGTGAAAGACACGCGCGCCTTCCTGGCGGACGTGCCCAAGCAGACGCAGCAGACGCAGTCCCAGCTGATGGAAATCATCATGGCGCAGGATTTCCAGGACCTCACGGGCCAGGTCATCATGCGCATGATGGATGTGGTGGGCGCGATTGAACGCGAGCTGCTGCAGGTGCTGCTGGACAACGTGCCGCAGGAACGCCGTGACGAAGCCAACAGCCTGTTGAACGGACCGCAGATCAGTCCGCAAGGCAAGACGGATGTCGTCACCAGCCAGGATCAGGTGGACGACCTGCTGGCCAGCCTGGGGTTCTGATCGACCCATCGCGCCGACCGGCCTGGCCGCCGGCGGCGCGTGCATAGAAGAATAAGCAGGGGGGCCTTGCAGTACGAGACAAGGCGCGCGCCGCGCGCCAGGCAACGGACGCCCACAGAAGGCGATCCGGGCCAGCACAAGGAGGTCCATCATGGCCAGATCCGTATTCCGCCTGGGCGGTATGTGGGCACTGCTACGCCGCTTGAACCGGGGCGATGGCACGCTGTCGGAACGTACCCTTTCCCTTAGCCCCGCGGTCTTTTCCCTGCATCGTTTCCTGGCGCGCATGCGCGGGCGCATCGTCACTGTGCGGCAATCCAGCATCGAAATCGCCTTGAACGCGGCGCGCACGCAATACCAGGCGGGGCGCTGCTCGGCCCTGGCGCAAGAGCAGGCGCGCGCGGCGGGCGCCCTGGCTGACAGCGGCGCGCAGATTGCCGCCTTGTCCACGTCCACATCGACCCATGCGCGCCAGATTGCCGACGTGTCCGGCCATAACCTGCACGCGGCCGAGCAGGCCTTGTCCGAGCTGTCCGACGTGAAGGCGCGGGTAGACCGGATGACCCGCGAGATGGCCGCGTTTACCGACGTGGTGGGCCAGTTGACCTTGCGCGCGCGTTCGGTGGCCGACATCAGCAAGCTGATCAAGGACATCGCGCTGCAAACCCAGTTGCTGGCCTTGAATGCGGGCGTGGAAGCCGCCAGGGCAGGGGACGCGGGCCGCGGCTTCGCGGTGGTGGCCAGTGAAGTGGGCCGCCTGGCCGAACGGGTGAACGCCGCCACCAGCGACATCGGGCGGCATACCATCGAAATGCTGGAACTGGTGGACACCACCCAACGCCAGACCGGTACCCTGCGGGAAGACGTGGATGCCTCCGGCGCGGTGCTGGACCGCACCTGCTCGGACTTCGAACGCTTCGTGCGCGATTTCGACAGCATGAACCGGCAGGTCGGCGAGGTGGTGCAGGCGATTGGCGAAGTGGATGCCACCAACCACGGCATGAGCCAGGAAGTGGGGCGCATTGCCGCGCTGAGCGCCGACGTGCTGGATCGCGTGGGCAGCATGTCGAACGAAATTGACCGTATCCGCCGGCAGACGGAAAGCGTGCAGGAAGTGCTGGCGGACGTGCGCACCGGCAAGACCGCTTTCGACGGTCTTTGCGACACGCTGGAAAGCTTTCAGGCCGCCGCCGAGCGCCTGCTGGACGACGCCCGGCGCCGTGGCGTGGATGTGTTCGACCGCCATTACCAACGTATCGCGGGCAGTGAACCGCCGCGCTATCACACGCGCTATGACCGGGTCATTGACGAGGCGTTGACGCAGTTGCTGGACGGCGTGCTGGACGCCGTACCGGGCGGCATCTATACGCTGGTGGTCGACGCCCGGGGCTACGCGCCCGCGCACAACGGCCGGTTTTCGCACCCGCCCACGGGCGACCCGAAGGTGGACATCGCGCGCTCGCGGCACAAGCGGCTCTTCGACGACCCCGTGGGCGCCCGGCTGGCCGCCAACACCGGCGCGATGCTGTTCCAGACCTATTCCCGCGATACCGGCGAGATCATCAACGACATTTCGATTCCGCTGTATTTGGGGTCGGAACACTGGGGCGCGGTCCGCATCGGGCTGGACTACGTCAGCTTCCAGGCCGCGCTGGATGGCGCCGCGCCCGCCACCCTGCTGCGCAGCGCGGAATAGCACCGCTTTCTTCCCGCTTCTTGGCTTATCGCCCAACCCCGGGCGATCCTAGAATCTCGGCGGGCGGCTCGTAATCCGAAAATCCGCGAGCCGCAACAGAACCGCAGAGCATGGCTGAAGAAAGCGACCTCGAGAAATCCGAAGCAGCCTCTCCCAGGCGCCTGGAAAAGGCGCGCGAGGAGGGGCAGATTGCGCGTTCCCGAGAATTGGGCACGTTCATGATGCTGGCCGCGGGTGTCGGCATGATCTGGGCCGGCGGCAGTTCGCTGTATCAGGGTCTGAGCGGCGTGCTGCACAGCGGCCTGGCGTTCGACCAGCGCATTGTGACGGACCCGGGCGTGATGGTTGAACAGGCGGTGGTTGGCTTTGGCCACGCCCTGATGACGCTGTTGCCTATTTTCGGCGTGCTGATGGTGGTGGCCGTGTTGTCCAGCGTGTTGCTGGGCGGCATCGTGATCTCCGGCAAGCCCTTGCAGGCCAATTTTTCGAAGCTGAGCCTTTTTGCAGGCCTGAAGCGGATGTTCTCGTCGCAGACCGTGGTGGAACTGATCAAGGCGCTGGCCAAGGCCCTGCTGGTGGGCGGCGTGGCCGTCTGGGTCATCTGGCGCTACCACGACGAGATGATGGGCCTGATGCACGTGGCGCCGTCTGCCGCGCTGATCAAGGCGCTGTCGCTGGTGGCGCTGTGCTGCGTCTTCATCGTGTCGTCCCTGCTGGTGATTGTGCTGTTGGATGTGCCCTGGCAGATCTGGAGCCATTTGAAGAAGCTGCGCATGTCCAAGGAAGACGTGCGCCAGGAACACAAGGAAAGCGAAGGCGATCCGCATGTGAAGGCGCGCATCCGCCAGCAGCAGCGTCAGGCCGCGCGCCGCCGCATGATGTCGGAGGTGCCCAAGGCGGACGTGGTGGTGACCAACCCGACGCACTACGCCGTGGCGCTGAAGTATGACGAGGACAAGAGCGGCGCCCCGCGCGTGATCGCCAAGGGTACGGGCCTGATCGCGGCCAAGATCCGCGAACTGGCCGCCGAGAACCGCATTCCCACATTGGAAGCGCCGCCGCTGGCGCGCGCATTGCATCAACACGTAGAGCTGGGGCAAGAAATCCCGGCCGAGCTATATACCGCGGTGGCGGAAGTGCTGGCGTGGGTCTTCCAGCTGCGTTCGTGGCGTTCAGGATGGGGGGCCGAACCGTCGGTCCCGACCAAACTGGCCGTGCCCGCAGCGCTGGACCCGCAGGCATCAACCGCAGCACAAGGAGTCTAAGGAATGAGCGCTTTGCTCACCATGTTGAAGAGTAGCGGGGCCGGCCATGCGCGGCTTCTGGCAGGGCCGATCCTGATCGTGATGGTGCTGGGCATGATGGTATTGCCCCTGCCCACGTTCCTGTTGGACTTGCTGTTCACCTTCAACATTGCGCTGTCCGTGATGATCCTGCTGGTGGCCATGTTCACGCGCAAGCCGCTGGACTTCGCCGCCTTTCCGGCCGTGCTGCTGTTCGCGACCTTGCTGCGCCTGTCGCTGAACGTGGCGTCCACCCGGGTCGTGCTGCTGAACGGCCACACCGGCCCCGATGCGGCGGGCAAGGTGATCGAGGCGTTTGGCCACTTCCTGGTTGGCGGCAACTTTGCCGTGGGGATCATCGTGTTCGTGATCCTGACCATTATCAACTTCATCGTGATCACCAAGGGTGCGGGGCGTATTGCCGAAGTGGGCGCGCGTTTCACCCTGGACGCCATGCCCGGCAAGCAGATGGCGATCGACGCCGACCTGAACGCCGGCCTGATCGGCGAAGACGAAGCACGCAAGCGCCGCGCCGAAGTCTCGCAGGAATCGGACTTCTTCGGCTCGATGGACGGCGCCAGCAAGTTCGTGCGCGGCGACGCCATCGCCGGCCTGCTGATCATGGTGATCAACGTGATCGGCGGCCTGATCGTGGGCGTGGCCCAGCACGACATGTCGATGGCCGAGTCGGGCCGCGTCTACACGCTGCTGACCATCGGTGATGGCCTGGTCGCGCAGATTCCGGCGCTGGTGATCTCGACGGCCGCCGGCGTGGTGGTGTCGCGCGTGTCGACCGACCAGGACGTCGGCCAGCAGATCATGAGCCAGTTGTTCTCGAACCCGGCCGTGCTGTTCCTGACGGCGGGCATCATCGGCATCATGGGTCTGATTCCCAACATGCCGCACGTGGCTTTCCTGACGCTGGCCGGTGCGCTGGGCTGGGGCGGCTGGATGCTGCACAAGCGCCGCCTGGCCGCCGCGCAAGCCGCCGAAGAGGTGCCGCCGCAAGCGATCACGCAGGCGCAGGCCGCGGCCGCCGAGGCCAGTTGGGACGACGTGTCCATGGTGGATCAACTGGGGCTGGAAGTGGGCTACCGGCTGATTCCGCTGGTGGACCACGCCCAGAACGGCGAACTGCTGCATCGCATCCGCAGCCTGCGCAAGAAGTTCGCGCAGGACGTGGGCTTCCTGCCGCCGGTGGTGCACATACGCGACAACCTGGAACTGAAGCCGAACGATTACCGCATCCTGCTGTCGGGTGTCGAGGTGGGGCAGGGCGTGGCGATGCCGGGCCAATGGCTGGCCATCGACCCAGGAGGCGTCACGGTACAGATCAAGGGCACGCCCACCACCGACCCGGCCTTCGGCTTGCCCGCGCTGTGGATCGACGGGGGCTTGCGCGACCAGGCGCAGGTGGCGGGCTATACGGTGGTGGACGCGGGCACGGTGGTGGCCACGCACTTGAACCATCTGATGCACCGCCACGGTTCGAACCTGTTGGGCCGCCAGGAAGTGCAGCAGTTGCTGGACCGCATCGGCCGCGACGCGCCCAAGCTGGTGGAAGACCTGGTGCCCAAGACGCTGTCGCTGACTGCCTTGCAGAAGGTGCTGCAAGGCTTGCTGTCGGAAGAAGTGCCGATCCGCGACATGCGCACCATTATCGATACGCTGTCCGAGCACGGCCCGCGTCTGGCGGCGCAGGCGGCGGGCACGGGCGGTCAGCCCGACATCAACGAGCTGATCATGTTGGTGCGCCGTTCACTGGGCCGCGCGATCACGCAGCAATGGTTCCCGGGCGAGGGCGAGCTGCGGGTGATCGGGCTGGATGTGAAGCTGGAGCGCGTGCTGTCGCAGGCCATGACCACCAGCGGCGGGCTGGAGCCTGGCCTGGCCGATACCTTGCTGCGCGAAACGCAGGCCGCCGTCGAACGCCAGGAATCGCAGGGCAATGCGCCGGTGTTGCTGGTGTCGCCGGTGCTGCGCGCGCCGCTGTCGCGCTTCTTGCGGCACCACTTGCCGCAATTGGGCGTGTTGTCGAATACGGAAATACCCGATGAACGCATGGTCCGCGTGACCGCGATGATCGGCGGGAGCAACGGGCAATGAAGATAAGCCGTTTTTTTGGGGTCAACAGCCGTGAAGTGATGCGCCAGGTGCGTCAGGTGCTGGGGCCGGACGCCTTGATCGTGTCGAACCGCAGCGTCGATGGCGGTGTGGAAGTGTTGGCCACGGTGGATGGCGCGTTTGAGGACGCGGCATCGGAAACGCTGCAGCGGGAAGCGGCGGGGGGCGCCGCGCCTGCGGTGGATGCGCGACAACCCGCGCCGGCCAGTTCGCCCTTTGGTGGGGCGGCTGTGCAGCAGCCGATGCCTCGGCCTTCGGCGATGCCGCCGCCTGTGCATCCGGGGATGCAGCAGCCTGTGCATCCGGAGATGCAGCAACCTATGCATGCGGCGACGCCGTCGCCGATGCAGGCGCCGATGCCGCAGACCGGTTACTCGACGCCGTCGCCCGGGCAGGCGCCGATGCCGCAAACCAACTACTCGACGCCGTCGCGCTCCATCGCGGCGTACCAGTCCGCCTTTGCCTCGTCGGCAGTGCCGGAGATGGAGGCGATGCCGGAGTCGAACGGCGCCGTTGCGCCTCAGTCGGCAGCACCCCAATCCGCTGCGCCTCAACCTGCCACGTCCCAACCCGGCGCGACCCATCCATCAGCGCCTGCGTGGCCACAGCCGCTGCCCGCGCAGCAGGCACCCATGCCGCACGCAGCCCCCGCGCAAGCGGCTGCCCCGTCCGTTGCCGCGCAGCCCGCTGCGCCGCTGACCGGCACGGCAACCCGTGTGGAACTGCCGGCCTTGCCGCCGGCCCGGCCGGCGACGCCTGCCTATGCGCCGGCCACGTCTGTGCCTGCGTCGGCAACCGCCTATGTGCCGCCTGCGTCCGCGCCTGCGTCGGCACCTGCCTATTCGCCGGCCGCGTCCGCGCCTGCCTATGTGCCCGCTGCGTCCACGCCTGCGTTGGCTCCCGCCTATGTGCCGCCGGCCTCCGCGCTTGCTTCGGCGCCCGCCTATACACCGGTTGCTTCGGCTGCCGCGCCTGCACCGTCCATGGCCCGCATGCCGGACGCGCCGTTGCGTCAGGCGCCGCCCATGGCGCCGCCATCGTTGCCGGCGAACTCCACCGCCGGTTTGCAGGACGCCATCAGCGCCCTGCGCGGTGCGTTGGAAACGCGCATGGATGGCCTGCTGTGGGGCGGTCGCCCGGGCTCGGGCCGCGAGCCCGCCGCCGCCGCGCTGTTCCGTAGTTTGCTTGACGCCGGCTTCAGCACGAAGCTGGTTCGCACGCTGGTCGACCGCCTGCCGCAAGGCCTGTCAACGGAGGCCGCCCAGGCCTGGGCGCGCAACGAGCTGGTCACGCACCTGCCGGTGGTCCGCTCCGAAGACGAATTCCTGGCCGGTGGCGTCTATGCCCTGGTCGGCCCCACCGGCGTGGGCAAGACCACTACCCTGGCCAAGCTGGCCGCCCGTTGCGTGGCGCGCGAAGGCCGCGACCAGGTGGCGATGCTGACGACCGACCTGTTCCGGATCGGCGCGCTTGAACAGTTGCAGATCTACGGCCGCCTGATGGGCGTGCCCGCCCATTCGGTGCGCGACGCGGGCGAGCTGCGCCGCATTCTGGCCGAACTGGGCAACCGCAAGATCGTACTGATCGACACCACTGGCATCAGCCAGCGCGACCGCCTGGTGGCGGAGCAGGCCACGATGCTGTGCAACGCCGGCAAGCCGGTGCGCCGGCTGCTGGTGCTGAATGCCGCCAGCCAGGGCGATACCCTGGATGAAGTGGCGCATGCCTACCGCAATGGCGTGGGCGAGGATGTGGCCGGTTGCATCATCACCAAGCTGGACGAAGCCACGCGCCTGGGCGCGGCGCTGGATACGGCGATCCGCCATCGCCTGCCGATTCACTACATGTCGGTGGGGCAGAAGGTGCCGGAACACATGGAACTGGCGCGCGCCGACGTGCTGATCGACCGCGCTTTCCAGATGGTCGAACGCGCGCGTGCCTTGTACACGCCCAGCGAAGCAGACCTGGCGTCGCTGGTGCCGTCGGCCCGCGAGGCGGATGCGGTGGACCCCGCGCGCCGCCGGCAACTGCTGGCGTCCGCGATTTTGCGCCCGCAAGGCGGCTCGGCCTCGGTCGCGGCGGCACAGAATCTGGACGACACGATCGGGCTGTTGGACAACGACCCGGCCTGCGTGCAAGCGCGCGCATCCTGGCGTGAATATGTGGGTGATGGCGCGGGCGCAAGCCTGGCGGGATTGGCTGACGAGCCGCTGGCGATGGTGCGGCGGGAATTTTCGTCGGTGTGCAACCGGCACCTGCTGGCCATGCACGGCAAGGCCAGCATGAAGGGCGAGGGCTTGCCGGGTGGCGTGTTGATGGGGTCCCTGCTGATGAGCGATCGCGGCGTGGCCTTGGCGGCGCCCGCGCAGCAATTGGCGCTGGCCCACGGCATGCTGACGTCGTTTGCACCCGCGGCGCCTGGTCTGGCGGATGCCGGCCCGGCGCTGGAGGCGCGAGTGCGCTGGCTGGGCGAGCAGTTGCCGCGCCTGCCGCTGGTGCATCTGCTGGAGGCGGGTACGTCGGCGTTGTGGCAGTCGTTAAGCGGGCAGGGCGCGTCATGGGTGGCGCGCTGCCCAGGCGGCATGCGTGTGGTGCAGGATGAGTGCCCGACGAATTTGAATGCGGTTGGCAAGAGCGTGGGTTATTTGCCCGTGGGTCAGCCGGGTGATATGCCGGGGCTGGTCAGCGAGCAGGGCGGTAAGCAGGTGCCGTTGGCGCTGTGGGCGTCGGGCACGGAAATCGCCTTGCCGGGCCGTGGCGAGAATGCAGCGTTCCGTTTGGTGTGCGCGCGCTTGATTGATACGGCAAGCGGTGAAGTGGCGGGCCAGTTGTTTGGCGTGACGAACCTGGCGGCATCACAAGCCGACGCGGCGACGGTGGCGCGATGGCTGGTGTTGCAGGATGAGGCCAAGGCAGGCTTCCGTTATATGGCGAACGCCTGGCAGGCATTGCCGGCGGTTGATGGTGCGCATACCTTGGCCAGGCAGTCGCTGATGGCGGGCCAACTGGGCGCGGCGTGCTGGCAGATGGCGCATTCGACGTCCGCCGAGGTGGCCCGGGGACCGTTGTCGGGAATTATGGGGTCGGAGAGAAAGCTATCGGGGAAGCTGCTGCCGGTGGCGATATTGAAGATGTTCGCGATGTTGGAGATGGCGGCGGGGTGATGTAGCCATCCTGCGGGATCTGGATTTTGGGTGGTTGATGGGTTTCGCGCGTTGTGCGCTGGTGTTTTTTTGGCGGGCGTGCCGCGCTGCACCCATCCTACGGGATGCGGATTTTGGGTGGGTGGTTGATGGGTTTCGCGCGTTGGGCGCTGGTGCTTCTTTTGGCTGGTGTGCCGCGCTCCACCCATCCTACGGGATGCGGTGGTGCTTGTAGGATGGGTGGAGCGCGCGGGGGCCTTGGCTAGATCGCTGGGGCTGCATCGCGCGTAACCCATCTGGCGGTGGGCGGTGTACATCCAACCGCTGCTGATGGGTTTCGCGCGTTGGGCGGTTGTTTTTTTTGGCGGGCGTGCCGCGCTCCACCCATCCTACGGACCTATCCGTACGGAATTATCCGGCGACGATGGGTTTGCGGCTGGGGGCGCCTCGGGCGCCGCGGCCGTAGGCGTCGTATGTGACGTTGCCCTTGGCGCCGTTGATGTCGCGCAGCGCGTCCAGCGATTGCTGGGTGTAGCGCAGATGCACGTCGATCAGCGCGCCATTGCGCAGGTTGATTTCATTGGCCGACGCCGACTTGCTCAACAACGCTTGCCAGATTCCCGACAATTGCGGATGCAGCACCGCCGCCTGCTCGGTGCCGGTGTGGCCGGCGGGCAGGCCGATTTCGGCCAACAGGCCGTCGCGCGTATCGCTCAGATCCACCAACTGCTGTGCCACGCGGCCCTTGCGTTCCGTAATGGTCTGCAGCGCGCCCACATTGCCCGGCCCGACCAGGACCTCGGTCTCTTCTTCCAGAATCGCCGAGAACTCGGTGATCAGGGCGTCTTCCTGACGCATGCAGGACTGGAGGGCGTCGACGGGGTTCATGGTCATGCTTCTGATCAGGCGTTGAACAAGGATTACTTCAGCAGATCGCGCGCGCTGGCGATCAGGCTGTCGGCAATGCGGCCGGTGTCGATCTTCAATTGGCCGGAGGCAATCGCGGCACGGATGGCGGCCACGCGCTCGACGTTGATGTCGTTCGAGCCGTCTTGCAGGGCCAGCATCTTGCGCGACGCCGAGCTCAACGCCACTTGCGAGCTGCTTGAGCCCGTGGCGTTGCTGGCGCCATACGCCTGCGCAACGGCGGAATCCGGGCGCTGGCTGACGGCGTCGGCCGAAAGAGGCCGGTTGGAGGTCGAATTGATTTTCAAGGTTTTCTCCGCAGGGCGTCCTGGGTCGGTTTGCGACGGATCCGCCTACTTATGTCTGAGTAACGACAGGGTCGGATGGAACTTTAGGGCAGCTTGCCCGCCGCCGCAACGCGATTTGTAACAGACCCTACAGTTGTATTTCCACCAAGCCCGCGTTGCGCACCACACCGCTGACCACCTGGCCGTTCGCGGTGCGGACCTGCACCCGGGCGCCGGGCGCCGCATTGTCCAGCGCCTCGCCTTCACTGCTGACCACGAAACCCTTGCCGCGCGCATTGATTCGCACGTTGGAGCCGCGCAGCACCGTTTGGGCATTGCGTAAAGAAGAACTGCGCACCGGCTGGCCCGCGTTGATGCGGTACACGGCCGTCATGCCCTCGACCATCTGGGGGTCGGTGATGGCGCCGGGCGGTAGCGACACCAGGTCGCCATCCCGGGGGGTAAGGTCGTCCGGTGTCAGCGCCTGGCCCGCCGCGATCAAGCGCGAAGCGACGTAATAGTACCCGGGCACGCTGACCGTGGCCTGCACATAGGTGGTCCAGGGCTTGGGCGCGCTGCACCGCACGCCCACCGTCATCCGTGAACGCAGCCGCATGCCAGAGGGCATGAACGGGGCCATGGCGTCGCAGGGCGTCAGGTGTTCCACGCGCGGCGGGTCCACGGTAACGGCGGGCTGGCCGGGCAGGCCGGCCAATTGGTCCAGCAGATAGTCTTGCGCCGCGGTTGCGACCGCCCCGGGCGGCTGGCTGGCCACGCCTTGGGCCAGCGCGGCCCCGGAACCGGCCAGCGCCAGAACGATCAGGCCGCTTGCGCGCGCAAGGAGGAGTCGTGCGGAGATTTTCATGATGACTGAATTGTAGGAGTCCGCGGCGCTTGGCAATACGGGAATTGGATGAGAAATGGCAGGTTATTTGGCTGATTGTGTTACGCCGCCGGCCCCTATGATTCCGTCATCCAATGGGATACCGGTGTGTTCGGCGTCCCGTGCTCTATCCGTATTGCAACGCACGAAGGCGCCACGATGCTCGACAGGCTTAATGAAGATTTCCGGTTCTACCAGCAGGCTTTGGGACTGCGCGCGCAGCGCCAGGAAGTGCTGTCGTCCAACATCGCCAACGCCGACACGCCGAACTACAAGGCTCGCGACTTTGACTTCAAGACCGCGATGCAGAACGCCATGGAAGATTCCAAGCGCCTGGCCGACACCTCGTTGACGCTGACCTCGGCACGCCACATTCCCGCCAAGGCCGTCTCGCAAGGCCCGACCGACCTGCTGTACCGCCTGCCGTACCAGCCCAGCATGGACGGCAACACGGTGGACATGGACATCGAGCGCGTGCAGTTCGCCGACAACACCTTGCACTACCAGAGCACGATGCAGATGATCTCCGGCCGCATCCGGACGCTGCAAACCGCTATTCAGGATTGATCCATAAAGGGAGCAACAGGCTATGTCCTTGTTGAGCATTTTCGATATCGCCGGTTCCGCGCTCAGCGCGCAGTCGCAGCGCATGAACGTGTCGGCCAGCAATATGGCCAACGCCGACAGCGTCGTCGGCCCGGACGGCCAGCCGTACCGCGCCCGTCAGGTCGTGTTCCAGGTCAACCCGGCGCCCGGGCAGGCAATGGGGCAGGAGATCGGCGGCGTGCGCGTGGCCGGCGTCATCCAGGACCCGTCGCCCTTGAAGCAGGTCTACGACCCCAAGCATCCGCTGGCGGACGCCCAGGGTTACATCAGCATGCCCAACGTCGATCCGGTGGCCGAAACGGTCAACATGATCGCGGCGTCGCGGTCCTATCAAGCCAACGTCGAGGTGTTGAACACCGCCAAGTCGTTGATGCAGAAGACCCTGACCATTGGTCAATCCTAATCCCTGACAGAGTGCATCCATGACCACCGTCGATCAAAACACCAGCGCCACCGGCATGGCCCTGGCCCAAACGGGTTCCACCAGCTCCATCACGGCGCAGGGCCTGCAGGACCAGTTTCTGAAGCTGCTCACGACGCAGTTGCAGAACCAGGATCCGCTGAACCCGATGGAAAACGCCGAACTCACCTCGCAGATGGCGCAAATCGCGACGGTGGAAGGCGTCAATAACCTCAAGAACACCATGCTGGCCATCAGCGGCCAGATCGACGTGTCGCAGTCGATGAACGCCGTGGCGATGATCGGCAAGGGCGTGCTCGTTCCCGGCAACAAGATCAAGGTCGGTGTCGACGGCGACAACGCCGCCGAGCGCGTGGTCACCCCTTACGGCCTGGACTTGCAAGCCGACGCTCAGAAGGTGCAGGTGCGCATCGCCGACGCCAATGGCGCCATCGTGCGCACCATTGAAATGGGCGAACAGAAGACCGGCGTGTACACGCTGGATTGGGACGGCAAGAACGACAGCGGCGTGGTGCTGGAGCCGGGCGCGTACACCGTGTCCGTCCTGGCCACCGACGGCGACGGCAAGAAGGTCAATTCGGAAGTGCTGAGCTACGGCCAGGTCAAGAGCGTGGCGTATTCCACCGAAGGCTTGCGTCTGGACATGGGCCTGGACGGCCAGGCCAGCATGCTGGATGTGCGTAAGGTAATCGGCGGCGCCTGAATCGGGCGGACATGAAACGGTGCCGGCGCACGGGCGGCGGCTTTCCTAGATAAAGATCAGCGAGAGAAAACATGGGCTTCGGACAAGGACTAAGCGGCTTGAACGCCGCATCGCAAAACCTGGACGTTATCGGCAACAACATTGCCAACTCCGGCACCGTCGGCTTCAAATCGGCCACCGCGTCGTTTGCCGACGTCTACGCCAGCTCGCGTGTGGGCCTGGGTGTGAAAGTGGCCGCCATCAACCAGCGTTTCACGGTGGGTACCGTGCAGGGCGGCGGCGGCGAATACGACATTGCCATCGACGGCGCCAAGGGCATGTTCCGCCTGACCGACCAAAGCGGCGCGGTCATGTATTCGCGCAACGGCGAATTCCTGGTCGACAAGAACAGCTACATCGTCAACGCCCAGGGCTACCGCCTGACGGGCTACCCGGCGGGCGCCATCGGCGCGAATCCGGTCGAACTGCAAGTGCCCACCGCCAACGTGGCGCCCGAGGCCACCACCACGGGCACCACCGTGGCCAACCTGAACGCCAACGCCAAAGTGGTGTATTTGACGGATACCGTGACCACGCCGGCCGTCAACGGCACAGTCAACCTGGGCGGCACGGACTATGAATTCACGCGCAACGCGACGGGTGATCTGGTCTGGGCAGCCGGTGTGCCGCCCGACGCCACGTACGGCACCGCGCCGAACGAGATCGTTGTTGCCGGGGGCGTTATCACTTCGGGCGACATCACCCAGGTTCCGGGCTACGTCAACTACACCGCCGAGGTCACGGAAATCGGCCGTCCGTTCGATCCGACCATTTCCAGCAGCTACACCAACGCCTCGCCCATGACGGTGTTTGACTCCCTGGGCAACTCGCACCAGGTGATGCAGTACTTCGTCAAGCGTCCTGCCGACGCCGCGGGCAACAGCGTCTATGACGTGTACTACACGATGGACGGCCAGGCCATGGCGCCGACCACGCAGGCAGGCGGCGTGTGGGGCAACCCCCAGCAGTTCACGTTCAACAAGGCCGGCGCGATGACCAGCGCCCCGGTCGTGACGCTGAGCTTTGCCACGCCCGGCGGCGACGTGACGCCGGCCGACCCGCTCAGCATCGCCATGAACTACACCGGCACCACGCAATACGGCAGCGACTACAAGCTGGTGGCCAAGCCCGACGGCTACACCTCCGGCGAATTCAGCGGCATCAACGTGGGCGCCGACGGCAGCCTGGTGGCCAGCTACACCAACGGCGAAACGCAAGTGGTCGGCAACATCGTGCTGGCTGACTTCTCCAACCTGCAAGGCTTGCAGCCCGTGGGCAACAACGCCTGGACCGAAACGGCCGCCTCCGGCCAGCCGATCCTGGGCCAGCCCGGCACCAACGGCATGTCCCGCGTGGTCGGTCAGGCCACCGAAGCGTCCAACGTCGACATGAGCAAGGAACTGGTCAACATGATCATTGCCCAGCGCACGTACCAGGCCAACTCGCAAACCATCAAGACCCAGGACGAAATCATGCAAGTCCTGATGAACCTGAAGTAAAGCTGGCTCGCGACGACACCGACGGAATAGGCAATGGACAGAATCATCTACACCGCCATGAATGGCGCAGCGCGTATCACTGAGCATCAGGCCGCGCTCTCCAACAACATGGCCAACGTGAACACGACGGGCTTTCGCGAGCAGATCGCGCTGTACCGCTCGGTTCCGATGGCGGACGGGGTGAGTCTGCCGACGCGGGTTTCGACGGTGGCGTCCACCCCCGGCAACAGCTTCCAGATGGGCACGATGCAGACCACGGGCCGCGACCTGGACGTGGCGCTGGCCAGTGAAAACGGCTGGATCGCCGTGCAGACCCCGCAAGGCGAGGCCTACACGCGCAACGGCAGCCTGCAAGTGGGCATCAACGGCCTGTTGCAGACTTCCCTGGGTCAGCCGGTGCTGTCGGACCAGGGCGGTCCCATCGACGTGCCCGACCAGGCCGCGCTGAGCATCACGTCGGACGGCACCATCACCGCCATTGGCGCGGGCGACGGTCCGAACAACATCCTGAACCTGGGCCGCCTGAAGCTGGCCAACCCGAACAACGCGCAACTGGTGCATGGCGACGACGGCGTGTTCCGCATGGCGCCGGTCAATGGCCAGCCGGCGCCGCCCGTGCCCGCCGACCCCGGCCTGCGCCTGTTGTCGGGCGTGCTGGAAGGCAGCAACACCAATCCGATGAAGGCGATGGTGGGCATGATTGAAAACGCCCGCCGCTTCGAGCAGCAGATGCAGGTGATCCAGCAGTCCGACCGCAACGCCGAACGCGCCAACGGCATCCTGTCCGTCAGCTGATTCGGCCGCTGATTCAAACAATTTTCGCGCGCGGCCGGGCCGCGCCACTAGGAGTACTTCATCATGATGCGTTCACTGTGGATTGCCAAGACGGGCCTGGAAGGGCAGCAGATGTCCATGGACGTGATCTCCAATAACCTGGCCAACGTCTCCACCAACGGGTTCAAGCGCGGCCGCGCCGTGTTCCAGGACCTGATGTACCAGACGCTGCGCCAGCCTGGCGCCCAGGTGGGCGACGCCACGCAACTGCCGTCCGGCCTGCAGCTGGGCACGGGCGCGCGCGTGGCCGCCACCGAACGCATCCACACGGATGGCAACCTGAACAACACCGGCGGCGAAATGGATATCGCCATCAACGGCCGGGGTTTCCTGCAAGTGGAACTGCCTGACGGCACCCAGGGCTACACCCGTGACGGCGCGCTGCAACGCGACCAGAACGGCCAGTTGACCACGGTGTCCGGCTACGTGATCCAGCCGCCGATGAACGTGCCGGACAACGCCTTGTCCATCTCCATCGGCAAGGACGGCATCGTGTCGGTGACGCAGCCTGGCGCGGCCGGCGTGAACGTGCAGATCGGCCAATTGCAGATCGCCACCTTCATCAACCCGACCGGCCTGCAAAGCATTGGCGAAAACCTGTATCTGGAAACGGATGCCTCCGGCCCCGCCAACCTGCTGCAGCCGGGTGTGGACGGCGCGGGTTCGATCATGCAGAACTACGTTGAAACCTCGAACGTGAACGTTGCTGAAGAACTGGTCAACATGATCACGACCCAGCGCGCTTATGAAATGAACAGCAAGGCCGTCAAGACCTCTGACGAGATGCTGGCCCGCCTGTCCCAACTGTGATGCCCATGTCTGTCCTGCGTCTGGTATTCAGTGCGGCGCTGGCGTTGCTGGCGGCCGGTTGCGCCATCATTCCGCCCGAGCCCATCGTGACCGGGCCGACGACCGCCGCGCCGCCGCCGCCGCCCATGCCCATGGCGCAGCCCACGGGCTCGATCTATCAGCCCACCACCTACGGCAACTATCCCTTGTTCGAAGACCGGCGGCCGCGCAATGTGGGCGACATCGTCACCATCGTGCTGAACGAGCGCACCAACGCGTCCAAGAACGTCGCCACGAACACCAACCGCACCGGCTCGACCACGCTGGGCATTGCGGCGGCGCCGTCGTTCATGGGCAGTTGGGCCAACGCCAATCTGAATACCGAGGCCAATGGCGGCAACGTCTCGCAAGGCAAGGGCGACAGCACCGCCAACAACGCCTTCACCGGCACCATCACCACCACGGTGGTGGGCGTGATGTCCAACGGCAACTTGCAGGTGGCTGGCGAGAAGCAGATCGCAATCAACCGCGGCAGCGAGTACGTACGCTTTGCCGGGGTGGTCGACCCGCGCTCCATCACCGGCACGAGCACCGTGTCGTCCACGCAAGTGGCTGACGCCCGCATTGAATACCGCAGCAAGGGCGTCATGGACGAAGTCCAGACCATGGGCTGGCTGCAACGCTTCTTCCTGCTTGCCTCGCCGTTCTGATCATGACAAAAACCACTCCGATATCCGCCGCGCTGTCCTTGTTCGCCCGTGTGTGCGTGGCGGTGGGGCTGCTTGCCGGCGCCGGCGCGGCGCAGGCTGAAAGGCTCAAGGATCTGGCGTCGATCCAGGGCGTGCGGGGCAACCAGTTGATCGGCTACGGCCTGGTCGTGGGCCTGGACGGCAGCGGCGACCAGGTGCGCCAGACGCCCTTCACCCAGCAAAGCCTGACCAACATGCTGTCGCAACTAGGCATCACGGTGCCCGCGGGCAGCAACATGCAATTGAAGAACGTGGCGGCCGTGATGGTCACCACCACTTTGCCGGCGTTTGCCCGGCCCGGCCAGACGCTGGACGTGGTGGTGTCGTCCATGGGTAATGCCAAGAGCCTGCGTGGCGGCACCTTGCTGATGACGCCGTTGAAGGGCGCCGACAGCCAGGTCTACGCGATTGCCCAGGGCAACATCCTGGTGGGCGGCGCGGGCGCGTCGGCCGGTGGCTCCAGCGTGCAGATCAACCAATTGAACGGCGGCCGCATCAGCGCGGGCGCCATCGTCGAACGCGGCGTGCCCACCACGTTCTCGCGCGACGGCTATATCCACCTCGAACTGAACAACACCGACTTCGGCACGGCGCAGAACGTGGCGGTGGCCTTGAACCGCAAGTTCGGCCAGGGCACGGCCACCGCGCTGGACGGCCGCGTGGTGCAGGTGCGCACGCCCATGGAGCAGTCCTCGCAGGCGCGCTTCCTGTCGCAGGTTGAAGACCTGCAGGTAACGCGCGCGCCCACGGTCGCCAAGGTCATCATCAATGCCCGCACGGGTTCGGTCGTCATGAACCGCACGGTCATGATTGAAGAAGCCGCCGTGGCGCACGGCAACCTGTCGGTCATCATCAACCGCCAGAACCAGGTGTCGCAGCCGGACACGCCCTTCACCGAAGGGCAGACGGTGGTGGTGCCCAATACGCAGATCGAAGTGCGGCAGGACAATGGTTCGTTGCAGCGCGTGAGCACGAGCGCCAACCTGGCTGACGTGGTCAAGGGCCTGAACGCCCTGGGCGCCACGCCGCAAGACCTGCTGGCAATTCTGCAGGCCATGAAGTCGGCGGGCGCCTTGCGTGCCGAACTGGAAATCATCTGACGGCCATGGCAATTACCCAAGACGCGGCGCGCGGCGCCACCCGGCAGGACTCGGTGTTCGACATGGGCCGCCTGTCGGACCTGAAGCGCGACGTCAAAAAAGACCCCGCCGGCACCGAGCAGCAGCGGCAGGTCGCCAAGCAGTTCGAAGCCCTGTTCCTGCAGATGATGGTCAAGCGCATGCGCGAGGCCACGCCCAAGGAAGGGCTGTTCGATTCGCAACAGACGCAGATGCTGCAGTCCATGGCGGACGAGCAATTGGCGCTGCACCTGGCGTCGCCCGGGATCGGGCTGACCCAGTCCATCCTGGCGCAGATGCAGCAAGGCAAGCCGGCGGACATGTCCGACGACGCCGTGCGCGCCATCGCCCAGGGCGGTGACCTGGATTTCCGCACGGGCGGCTCGCGCGAGGTATCTGCGCTGCTGAACGTCATGCGCAACAACCGCGCCAGCGACCGCGCGCTGGCGGCGGCCGAGGGCGCGCCCGACCACGTGGTCGACTTCGTGTCGAAGATGTCGCGCGCGGCCAACCTGGCGTCGCAGGAAAGCGGGGTGCCGGCTCGCCTGATCATGGGGCAGGCCGCCCTGGAATCGGGTTGGGGCAAGCGCGAAATCAAGCATCCGGATGGCAGCACCAGCTACAACCTGTTCGGCATCAAGGCGGGCGGCAGTTGGAAGGGCCAGGTCGTCAATGTGCTGACCACCGAATACGAAGACGGCGTCGCGAAAAAAGTGACGCAGCCGTTCCGGGCCTATGCGTCCTACGAAGAATCGTTCGCGGATTACGCCCGCCTGATCGGCAACAGCCCGCGCTATGAAGCCGTCACGCAGGCCCGCAACGAAATCGACGCGGCCCGCAAGATCCAGGATGCCGGCTATGCGACCGACCCGCGCTACGCGCAAAAACTGATCGGCATCATGGGCCAGTTACGTGGGGCAGCGTCCGACGTGGAAATTTCTCGTCAGATGTTGGAAGGACTCTAAATTTGGACGATCTCCTGCCGTTATTGGAGTATCCAGAGATATCACCTGCGGTTACACACGGGGCATTGTTAGCATGAACTTGTACAAAACAGCGCTGGGCGGGCTGAATGCCGCCCAGGCAGGCTTGGCAACCACCACCCACAACATCAACAATGCCACCACGGTGGGCTACAACCGTCAGCGCGTGCTGACGTCGACCGCCGGCGCCCAAGCCACCAGCAACGGTTACATTGGCCGCGGCGTGCAGGTTGACACCGTTGAACGCAGCTACGACAGCTTTCTGTACAAGCAGTTGGTCGGCTCGACCGGCAGCGGCGCGCAGTTGCAGACGCAGTTTGCCCAGGTGTCGCAGATCAACAACCTGTTTGCCGACCGCACCGTGGGTATCGCCCCGGGCCTGACCGACTTCTTCACCAGCATGAACACGGTCGCCAGCAAGCCGGCCGACCCGGCGGCGCGCGCCGACCTCCTGGGCAAAGCCAATAGCCTGACCACGCAGATCCGTTCGGCCTATACCGAAATGCAGAATCAGCGTGAAGGCCTGAACACGCAGATCACCACCACGGTTGAACAGGTCAACAGCTACCTGGGCCGTATCGACGACCTGAACACGCAAATTTCGCTGGCTTCCGGCAAAGCCGGTGGCAGCCCCCCAACGACCTGCTCGACCAACGCGACCAGGCCGTGCTGGAACTGAACCAGCTTATCGGCATCACGACCTATCCGCAGGGCGACAAGATCAATATCTCGTTGACCAAGGGTGGCCAGTCGCTGCTGGCGGGCACCACGCTGTATCCCTTGCAGGCCGTGCCGTCGACCAAGGACGCCAGCCGCACGGTCATCGCCTACACCCTGCCGGCCGGTTCGGGCAAGACGGTGGCGGTGGAAATGGACGACAGCGAAATCACCGGCGGCACGCTGGGTGGTCTGTTGCAGTTCCGCTCGTCGTCGCTGGACCTGATGCAGAACCAACTGGGCCAGATGGCCGTTGGCCTGGCGCTGTCGTTCAACGAACAGCACACCCAAGGCCTGGACCAGAACGGCAACCCGGGCACCGATTTCTTCAGCGTCAGCTCGCCCGAGGCCGTACCGAACACCGCGAACAAGAGCAACGCGCAGATCACGGGCGAATTCACCACCCTGGGCAACATCAATGCCAAGGACTACGAGATTTCGTTCGACGGCACCAACTACCAGGTGCTGCGCATGCCGGAAGGCTCGCGTGTCTATAACGGACCCGCCACCGGCACGCCGCCCAACGCCACGCTGAACCTGGACGCCGAGATGGGCGTGACGCTGACGATCGATGCGCCGCCCCAGGCCGGCGACAAGTGGTCGCTGTCGCCCACGCGCAATGCCGCGCGCGACATCAACGTGCTGATTACCGATCCGGAAAAGGTGGCCGCGGCTGACGCCGAGGGCGGCGACGCCAACGGCAAGAACGCGCTGAAACTGGCGCAACTGCAAAGCGCCAAGGTGTTGGGCCACGGCACCATGAGCACCACCGACATGTTCGCGCAGGTGGTGAACACGGTGGGCGTGCAGACCGCCCAGGTGAAGTCGGCCGCCACCGCGCAAGCCAACCTGATCAAGCAGACCACCGCTGCCCAGCAGTCGGTGTCGGGTGTCAACCTGAACGAAGAATACGTCAGCCTTTCGTTGTACCAAGAGCAGTACCAGGCCAGCGCGCGCATCATCGATGTGGCCAGCACCGTGTTCGACACGCTGCTGGGCCTGCGTGGTTAATACGAGCGTTCTATTGTGATGACTAAAAAGAATTTCGGAGCTGCACCATGCGCCTGAGCACCACGATGATGTATTCGAATGGCCTGAGCGGCATTCTGAATCAAGAGTCGGACATGAACCGCCTGGTCGAGCAGGTGGGCAGCGGCCGCAAGTTCCTGACGCCCGCGGATGATCCCTTGTCTGCCTCGCTGTCCATCGGCGTGGCGCAGACCAAGAGCATGAACAGCACGTACGGCATGAACCGCGACGCGGCGATGACCAGCCTGGGCCAGGAAAGCAATGTGCTGGATTCGATCACGACCGCCTTGCAGGACGTGCGTACCCGTGTCATCCAGGCCGGTAACGGCACCTTTGCCGACAGCGACCGCCAAGCCCTGTCGACCGCGCTGAAAAGCGCCCGCGATGCACTGCTGGGCCTGGCGAACAGCACGGACGGCAACGGCCAGTACCTGTTTTCGGGTTACCAGGGCGGTGTGGTGCCTTATTCGCAGGACACCAACGGCAAGATTGTCTACAGCGGCGCCACCGGCGAACGCACGATGCAGGTGGACCAGTCGCGCCAGTTGTCCACCAGCGACCTGGGCAGCGATATTTTCAATCGCGCCAATCCCGGTTCGCAGGCGTATGTCAGCACCGCCGCCGACGCCAACGTCGGCACCGCCCAGTACGGCACCGTGTCGGTGACCCCGGGCAGCGCCAACATCGGCAAGAATTTCCAGGTTCAGTTTGAAGCGGATCCGGCTACGGGCAACATGGGCTACCGCGTGACGACGACGGACCCGAACGCCAACCCGCCGGTCCCGCCCGTGATCGCGCCGGCCCCGCCGGCCGCGCCTACGCCCTACACGGCGGACTCGGCCATCGACTTCGGTGGCGTGTCGGTGGTGATCAAGGGCACGCCCGCCAACGGCGACGTGATCAACGTCGAGACCGTGCAGTCGGCGGACATGGATATGTTCAACACGCTGGACAGCCTGATCAAGGTGCTGGATTCGCCGATTGCCGGCGACGAAGTCGCCCTGGCCAAGCTGAATAACGAGTTGGCGACCGCCAATAAGAAACTGGCCAGCAACTACGACAACGTCTTGACGGTCTCCGCATCGGTCGGCGCCCGCATGAACGAGCTGGAAGCGCTGGACGCGACCGGCACGGCGAAGGGCTTGAACTATTCCAAGACGCTGTCGGATCTGGAAGATTTGGACTATTACGCCGGCGCCAGCCAGCTTGCCTTGCGCCAGGTGGCGCTGCAGGCGGCGTCCGCCGCGTTCATGACGATTCAGGGATCCAGCCTGTTCAGCCGCCAATAAGCGGCGGGTTCCCAGGCCGCGCCTCGGCGCGGTTGTACGCCATTCTCGGACGCTGCCGGTCAAGGACCGGGGCGTCCGTGGTTGCGTTCAGGGTAGGTTGTGTCGTTTCACTGCTTAACGCTCGGGTATTTCATGCTTGTCAATTTGAAAGTCCGCACCTGTATCGTTCTGGTGCTCGTGCTCTTCACTGGCGCCATGTTCGTTTCGAACGGCGTGGCCTGGTTGGGGCTCAATTCCAGCAACGGAAAGCTGGAACAGGTCAATGACGCCTATTCCAATCAGGCGACCCAGTTGAATCGCGCCTATATCGCGTTCTTGCGCGGCCGGCTGTTGCTGGCGAACTCGCTGATGGATATGCAGCAGGGCAAGACGGAGCAGGCAACGTCCCAAGCCAAGCGCGCCGATACGCTTATGCAGGAAGGAAACCAGCAGCTTGACGCGTTCCGCAAGGTGCCGCGAATGGCCGGTTCCGAAGCCTTGATCGAAAAGTTGGAAACCGCGTACAGGCAGTTCGACGGCGTTTACAAGCGCCAGGCCGCGGCCTTGACCAACCTGGCCATTCAAGAATATCTGGACCTGAACGACGACGGCGCCGCCGCCAATACCGCATTCCGTGAATCGGTATATGGCGTGCTGCAATTCCTGGATGGGCGCACCAACGAACTTGTGGTGCAGGCCGAAGCCGACCATCGCATTTCGCGCACCGTAACGATTGCGATGCTGGCGATCACGCTTTTGCTGGCGCTGGGTTGCTGGATCTTCATCAACCGCACCGTGCTGCGTCCGCTGCACCAGGCGGGCAATCACTTCGACAAGATTTCGGGTGGTGACTTCACCGGCCGTATCGATGTGCGCAGCACCAATGAGATCGGCCAGTTGTTCGCGGCCATCAAGCGCATGCAGGAAAGCCTGACGCGCACGGTTGCAACCGTCCGCCGTGGCGTGGACGAAATCAACGTGGGCGCGCGCGAGATTTCCGCGGGCAACACCGACTTGTCCAGCCGCACGGAACAGCAGGCGGCATCCCTTGAGGAGACCGCCGCGTCGATGGAAGAGCTGGCATCCACCGTGAAGCAGAACGCGGACAACGCGCGCCAGGCCAATCAGTTGGCCGCCAGCGCGTCGGACGTGGCCGAGCGTGGCGGTTCTGCGGTGTCGGAAGTGGTCAGCACGATGCAGGGCATTTCGGCCAGTTCGCGCAAGATCTCGGAAATCGTTTCCGTCATCGACGGCATTGCCTTCCAGACCAACATCCTGGCGCTGAACGCGGCCGTGGAAGCGGCGCGGGCGGGCGAGCAGGGCAAGGGCTTTGCGGTGGTGGCGGGCGAAGTGCGCTCGCTGGCACAGCGCAGCGCGCAAGCGGCCAAGGAAATCAAGGGCTTGATCGAAGACTCGGTCAACAAGGTCGGCGCCGGTTCGCAGCAGGTGGAACGCGCGGGCGCGACGATGCAGGAAATCGTGGCGTCGGTGAAGCGCGTGACGGACATCATGGGCGAGATCTCGGCGGCGTCCGAAGAGCAGTCCAGCGGTATTGACCAGGTCAACCGCGCCGTGTCGCAGATGGATGAAGTGACGCAGCAGAACGCGGCCTTGGTGGAAGAAGCGGCCGCCGCGGCGGGCTCCTTGCAAGAGCAGGCGCAGCGCCTGGCGCAAGCCGTGGCGGTGTTCAAGATCAACGCGGGCGAAGTGATTGAAGTGCCGGCGCAGCATTTGGCCAGCCAGCAAGCCGCGCCGCGTGTGCCGTCGCCGCAAACGGCGCCACGCGCGCCGTCGCCGGCCCAACATTTGGCGCATTCGGCGCAGCCGGCAGGCACGGCATCGACGTCCGCCACGGCCGCATCCCAGGCCGAGACGTCGGAGCAGGAAACCGACGAAGCACCGGCCGCACCGAAGCCCGCGCCGCGCAAGACGCAGGTGGCGCGTCCCAAGCCGGCCGCCACGGCGGCGACGGTGGTTCGCCCGCTGCGCCGTCCGGCCACGCGCGCGGACAACGCGGCCAGCAAGGCAGAGACCAAGCCGGCCGCTTCGGCAGCCAGCCGCAGGGCCGCGCCCGCCGATGATGATTGGGAGTCCTTCTGACGAATCCCGCGTCAGTGCATTGAACAGGCAGTCGATTACAAACAGTACCCCCCCTTTACGGACCGCCGGCCATCGCGCGCCATCGGGACGACTACCGGAACTATTGGAAAATGTTCAGCAATCTGAAGGTGCGTACGGGCTTGATGCTCGCTCAGTTGGCAGTCGCCCTGGCCGCACTGGTTGCAATTGGTTTGGGCTGGAACAGCATGCGTGCCAGCGCCGTGACGATCAACACGCTCGACTCGCTGAGCGTGCAGCAGAGCAACCTGATCAAGGATGCCTACACGCAGATGCTGCGCGCGACGATTCGCGCCGACATTGCCGCCGCGCAGCGCGCGACCGGTGACGCCAATGGCGCGGCTGACAACGCGCGCACGGTGCAGCAATTGATCGGCGACGCGAAGAAGAAGATGGACGCCTTCAAGGCCATTCCGAAGATGACGGAAACGGGCAAGGCCTCCGAAGGCCAACTGATCGCGTCGTTCAACGGCTTTTCCGATGCGTTGCAGTCGATGATGGGCGCCTTGGACAAGGGCGACGCCGCCACCTACCTGACCTTGAAGAACACCAAGGCGGGCGCGGCCAGTGGTGCGTTCTTCAAGGAACTGTCTGCCTTCGCCGACAACATCAGCACCTACAGCGCGCAGCAGGTGCAAACCGCGCGCGCCGAGTCGACGATGATGGCCTACGTGTATCTGGGCCTGGCCGCGTTGATCGTGGCCGTGTCCCTGGCGGCTTTCCTGTTCATGAACCGCGTCGTGCTGCGCCCCTTGCGCGCCGTCAGCGACAGCTTTGACAAGATCGCGGCCGGTGACCTGACCGTGCGCGTGGAAGCCTCGTCAACGAACGAAATCGGCCACCTGATGGCTGCCGTGAAGCGCATGCAGGAAAGCCTGACGCGCACGGTGGCGGCGGTGCGCCGTGGCGTGGACGAGATCAACGTGGGTTCGCGTGAAATCTCCGCGGGCAATACCGACCTGTCCAGCCGCACGGAACAGCAGGCGGCATCCCTTGAGGAGACCGCCGCGTCGATGGAAGAGCTGGCCTCTACCGTGAAGCAGAACGCCGACAACGCGCGCCAGGCCAATCAGTTGGCCGCCAGCGCATCGGACGTGGCCGAGCGCGGCGGTTCGGCGGTGTCAGAAGTGGTCAATACCATGCACGACATTTCGGCCAGCTCGCGCAAGATCTCGGAAATCGTTTCCGTCATCGACGGCATTGCGTTCCAGACCAACATCCTGGCGCTGAACGCGGCCGTGGAAGCAGCGCGGGCGGGCGAGCAGGGCAAGGGCTTTGCGGTGGTGGCGGGCGAAGTGCGCTCGCTGGCACAGCGCAGCGCGCAAGCGGCCAAGGAGATCAAGGGCTTGATCGAAGACTCGGTCAACAAGGTCGGCGCCGGTTCGCAGCAGGTGGAACGCGCGGGCGCGACGATGCAGGAGATTGTGGCGTCGGTGAAGCGCGTGACGGACATCATGGGCGAGATCTCGGCGGCGTCCGATGAGCAGTCCAGCGGTATTGACCAGGTCAACCGCGCCGTGTCGCAGATGGATGAGGTGACGCAGCAGAACGCGGCACTGGTGGAAGAAGCGGCGGCCGCGGCGGGTTCGCTGCAAGAGCAGGCGGAACGCCTGGTGCAAGCCGTGGCGGTGTTCAAGATCAACGCGGGCGAAGTGATTGAAGTGCCGGCGCGCCAGTTGGCGCAGCCTGCCCAACCGCAGCGCGCGCCGCGGGTTGCCGCGCCGGCTCCGGCCAGGGCCCAGGCCGATACGCCTGCCGAAGCGCCTGCGCGCTCGGCGCCTGCCCGCTCGGCGCATGCCCGCTCGGCGCAAGCCGCCCGCTTGACCCACGCCGCGCGTGCCAAGCCAGATGCCGCCGCCGAGGGCGCAAGCGCCGCGCGTCCGTTGCGCCGTCCGGCGCCGCGTCCGGCAGCACCGGCGGGCGAGGCCAAGCCGGCGCCCGCGGCAAGCCGCCGACAAGCACCGTCCGACGATGATTGGGAATCTTTTTGATGCCGGCACCGCTGGCGTACAGGTAGGGTATGCGAGGCTATAGACATCTTCTGGCGGCCGCCGCCATCGCGTTGTTGCTTGGCGGCTGCGCGGCTACGGGCCATAACTTCGACCCGGGCAAACTGGGTACGCTGACCCCTGGCCAGACGACGCTGGAAGAAGCCGCGCGGGCGCTGACCGCGCCACCCGACAAGATTTACCGACAGACCGACGGCTCACAGTTGGCGCTTTGGTCGCACAAGATCACGTTTATCACCGACGGGCTGTACAGCCGCAAGGAAGCGCTGCTGCAGTTCGGCCCGGACGGCCGCTTGATGCGGCTGGTTGATAGCACCAATATTCTGCTGGAACCTTGGGAACGCCAGAAGTTGCTGGGTCCCGCGCCCATGCCTGACGCGCGTCAGGATTGGCCGCCGCCCGTGGCGGAACCCGAGGTGCAAATTATCTACATACCCGGTCCGGGAGAGCCGGCCGGGTTGGCTCCGCAGGGTAAGCAGTAGGGCTGGGTAGCCCGGCAGATAGCATTGCGGCGCGCGCCGCAATGTACGTCGCCTTGAATGTACCCGCCATGTAACAGGGCGTGTCGGCAAGGTGGTTTTTCATTTGGTCAGAGCAGTTCCTGAGGGATGGGGAAAAATATGGAAGCGAGTCTCGAATCCGGCGCAAAGGCCGGCAAAAGCAGGAAAAAGGCCGCGCGCGCGCCCAAGGTAAAACGCAAGCTGCGGCTGCGTGACGCCCGCGTCGGTACGATGCTGCTGTGGGTGATGGCGTTTTTCGCGATCCTGATCGCGGCGGTGGGCGGCCTGGCCGCATTTTTCCTGCAGCACAATTACGAGTCCATCCGCGAAGTGAACGCGCTGACCGAGCGCGCCAAGCAGGTCGAGACGATCAACACCGACATGCTGCGCGCCCGCGTGAGCCTGATGGTGGCGGCGCGCCACCTGCAGGAATCCGGCTGGGGCAGCGGTGAGAACTCGGCCCGCGACGCGGCCGCCGCGCTGAAGGCCGCCACGGACCTGCTGACGGGCGTGCGCAGCCGTTTCTCGGACTTCCAGAAGAACATGCTTCAGGACGACACCGGCCGCCAACTGTCGATGAACCTGGTGCGCCGTTATCGCTCCTACATCGACGACGGTGTGGACACGATGGTGGAAGCCTTGCGCAGCGAAGACTATTCGACGTTCTATATGGTGAACAACGAATACGGTACGCCGCGCAGCGCCGCCTTCATCGCGGCGATCGACGACTTCAGCAAGTACATCGGCGACCAGCAGCAAGCCACCATTGATCAAGCCGAAGCCAACTTCAACCGCGCCATGGTGGCCGTGGCCGTTGCGGTGGGCCTGGCCCTGCTGTTGATGGTTTTCTGCCGCATCTTGTTCGGCCGCCTGGTTGTGCGCCCGCTGGTGGAAGCCGGCCAGCACTTCGACAAGATCGCCGCTGGCGACTTGACGAGCCGTGTGGAAGTGAAGTCGCACAACGAAATCGGCCAACTGATGGCGGCCGTCAAGCGCATGCAGGAAAGCCTGACGCGCACGGTGACGACGGTGCGTCGTGGCGTGGACGAGATCACCGTGGGTTCGCGTGAAATCGCAGCCGGCAACACGGACCTGTCCAGCCGTACCGAAGAGCAGGCGGCTTCCCTTGAGGAAACCGCTGCGTCGATGGAAGAACTGGCGTCCACCGTGAAGCAGAACGCCGACAACGCGCGCCAGGCCAATCAGTTGGCGGCCAGCGCGTCGGACGTGGCCGAGCGCGGCGGTTCGGCGGTGTCGGAAGTGGTCAGCACGATGCAGGGCATTTCGGCCAGCTCGCGCAAGATCTCGGAAATCGTTTCCGTCATCGACGGCATTGCGTTCCAGACCAACATCCTGGCGCTGAACGCGGCCGTGGAAGCGGCGCGGGCGGGCGAGCAGGGCAAGGGCTTTGCGGTGGTGGCGGGCGAAGTGCGCTCGTTGGCACAGCGCAGCGCGCAGGCCGCCAAGGAAATCAAGGGCTTGATCGAAGACTCGGTCAACAAGGTTGGCGCGGGTTCGCAGCAGGTGGAACGCGCGGGCGCGACGATGCAGGAAATCGTGGCGTCGGTGAAGCGCGTGACGGACATCATGGGCGAAATCTCGGCGGCGTCCGAAGAGCAGTCCAGCGGTATTGATCAAGTCAACCGCGCCGTGTCGCAGATGGACGAAGTGACGCAGCAGAACGCGGCCTTGGTGGAAGAAGCGGCCGCCGCGGCCGGCTCGTTGCAGGATCAAGCCCACCGCCTGGCCGAAGCCGTGGCGGTGTTCAAGATCAACGCCGGCGAAGTGATTGAAGTGCCCGCGCATCAACTGAGCGGCTACGCGTCCCCGACGCTGACGCAAGGTTGATAGGCAAGACCGCCGGGGGAAACCCCGGCGGGACGCGACGGTGCAATGCCGTTGTTGTGGATGCGGCAACGCAATGCCGTTGATGATGCGACGCCGTTGATGCGATGGCGGACCGTATTCCATGCCGGTGCCGTATTGGGTTGTGATGATGGCACGTAATCCTTATCCCGGCCCGCCACACCGCAACCTTCGTCTGATGGGTTACGCGCGTTTGACGTTTGTTTGCGCGGGGTGGACGGTGCGCGCTCCACCCATCCTTGTATGTTTTCATAGCACTTACCGATCTTGCTTCGGGGGTGCTGGGGATCGGGACGCACCCATCCATCAGCCGTCACCAGCGGACTGACGTCGGTAGATATCCCACCCCGCCCAAATACGTCGATTAAGAATCTAGCGGCCGTGACCGCCGATTGATCGCAAGGTAACGAATCGGGCGTGGCTTCCCCAGCAGACACAACGCTATCGCAGGGAGTCTAGAGATGCAAACGTCTCAATCTTTCTTTGGTGTGGATGTGGGGAAATCCGAGGTTGTTGTGGCGATGCACGGGGCGGCCAAGCCGTTGACCCGAGCCGTCAAAAACTCAACGACTGGCTTGGAAAAATGGTTGCAAACGCTGCCGTCCGGAAGCGTTCTTGCCATGGAGTCCACCGGTGGCTACGAGCGCCTGTTGGCCGACCTGGCATATGAGCGTGGACTGCGCGTCTATGTGCTGAACCCCAAGGCCTTGCACCATTACGCCAAGTCGCAGGCTCAACGGGGCAAGACCGACCGACTCGACGCTGTCATGATTGCGCGTTACGTGGCGCTCGAGCACGAGCGGTTGCATAGCTACGAACCTTGCCCGGAGCACATCGAGCGCCTGAGTCAGATCCAACGCTTACGCAAGGTGGCGGTCACGACGCGCACGAGGCTGCGCCTGTCCAGCGATCGGCACAAACACGTGGGCTCGCAAGCTCAGGTCCAGCAAGCGTTGGATGCCTTGGCGCAGTTGGCAGATGCTCTTGAGCGCGAAATGCTCGATCAGATCGCTGCCGAACCCGCCTTGACCGACGACTTCAACTTAATCACCAGCATTACCGGCGTGGGAAAGCTGACTGGGGCCGCACTGGTGACGGCCTTCGCCCGCATCCCGTTCGCCTCCTCGGACGCAGTGGTGGCCTACGCGGGGCTGGACCCCAGGCCCAAGGAGTCTGGCGCCTACAAAGGCCTGCGTAAACTCAGCAAGCAAGGCGATGCGGCCCTGAGAAGCCTTGCCTACAACGCGGCATCCTCAGCAAGCCGAACAGCTGCCTTCAAACCCCTCTACGCAGCGTTACGAGCCAAGGGCTGGGCCTCAACGCAGGCATTAAACATCATCGCCAGAAAACTCCTACGCATCGCCTTCGGCGTATGGAAATCGCGCAAACCCTTCGATGTAAACCTCTTTATGGTCAGCCAAGCTTGCGCCAAACCATAGAATCTACGTGTGTCGTTGTCGCAGAAGTGATGACGGCTCGTAGGATGGGTGAAGCGCGTACGGCTGTGGGCCAGAACAAGGCTTCCGATCGCGCGTAACCCATCGGACGGTGCGGCGGTTCTTAACCGGTGCCGTGGTTCTTAACCGGATCCGCCACAACGCCACGTTCGTCTGATGGGTTACGCGCGTTTGGCGCTTGTTTTCGCGGGGCGGACGGTGCGCGCTTCACCCATCCTACGGCCACCACCGGCCACCACCGGCCACCACCGGCCACCACCGGCCACCACCGGCCACCACCGGCCACGGACATCGTGCGAATCGCGTCAAGCACCGATTAATACGCACGTTAAGTTTTCATTAAAAATACCGTTAATAACAATAACGCCTGGAAGAGGGCGGTGAACTGGGTTTGATGGCTGGATAGCGCGTGAGGGCGCGCCGGCCAGACGAACCGGGCGGGGTCAGGTCGATGCGGGGCGCAACGTCCCGGTTTGCTCGCTGCTATTCATTCGCTGCTCTATTGATGTCACTGGAGACTAGCTGTGCGCGTGAACCTACCCATCACTGATGTGGAAACCAAGCTGCGCGAAGATCAATACCTGATCTCGCGAACCGACACCAAGGGCCGCATCGTTTATGCGAACCCGGCGTTCGTTGACGTCAGCGGCTTTACCCGCGAAGAACTCATCGGCAAGCCGCACAAC
Organism: Achromobacter spanius; assembly: GCF_029637605.1. Classification (NCBI taxonomy): domain Bacteria; kingdom Pseudomonadati; phylum Pseudomonadota; class Betaproteobacteria; order Burkholderiales; family Alcaligenaceae; genus Achromobacter; species Achromobacter spanius. Next base: position 649,070 of record NZ_CP121261.1, read on the forward strand.
ATCGTGCGCCATCCCGACATGCCGCCCGAGGCCTACGAAGATCTGTGGGAAACCTTGGAAGCCGGCGAATCGTGGCTGGGCCTGGTCAAGAATCGTCGCAAGGACGGTGGCTACTACTGGGTGCTGGCCAATGCCACGCCCATCGTTGAAAACGGCGAAGTCGTCGCCTATTCCTCGGTGCGGGTGCGGCCTTCCGAAGACCAGATCGAAATGGCCGAAGAACTCTATGCGCGCATGCGCGAAGGCTCGGCGCGCGGCATCCGCATCAAGCGCGGACGGCCGGTGCGGGCCGGCTGGCGGCGTGGCCTGGACGTGGTGGCGTTTCCGTTCAAGCGCAGCGTGCGCAGCCAGATGTTCCGCCATGCCCTGGTGTCCGCCGGCATCGTCGCGGGCGCGGGCGCCTATGGCTTGCACGCCAATTGGGACAGCCTGGGCACCTGGGGTGCCAGCCTGGGATGCGGCGCCATCGCGCTGGGCGTGATCGCCATCTTCGGCATGGGCTGGAGCCTGTCGCGGTCTCTGCTGGACCCGATGCTGGACGCCGCCAACATGGCGCGCCAGGTTGCCGCCGGCAACCTCACCACGCAGATCATCGCGGACTCGGATGACGAAGTGGGTAGCCTGAAGTTCTCGCTGGAAGTCATGCGCAAGAGCCTCATCGGCATTGCCCAGGACGTCTATCGCGGTATCGAAGGCACCACCCATGCAGCCGTGCACATCGCGCGGGGCAACCAGGAACTGGCCGGCCGCACGGAAGGCCAGGCGTCGTCCTTGCAGCAAACCGCCGCCAGCATGGAGCAACTGACCTCCACCGTGCGCCAGAACGCGGACAACGCCCGGCAGGCTAACCAGTTGGCCGCCAGCAGCATGGACGTGGCGCGGCGCGGTGGCGTGGCCGTGGGGCAGGTGGTCGACACCATGCACGGCATCTCGGCCAGCTCGCGCAAGATCGCCGACATCGTCAGCATCATCGAAGGCATCGCGTTCCAGACCAACATCCTGGCGCTCAACGCGGCGGTGGAAGCGGCCCGCGCCGGCGAAACCGGCAAGGGCTTTGCGGTGGTGGCGGGCGAAGTGCGCAGCCTGGCGCAGAAAAGCGCGCAGGCGGCCAAGGAGATCAAGGGCTTGATCGAGGATTCCGTGGACCGCGTGTCGGAAGGCTCGGCGCAAGCGGAGCAGGCGGGCGCAACGATGGAAGAAATCGTGGCGGCCGTGCATCGGGTCACCGACATCATCGGTGAAATTTCGCAAGCGTCCCAAGAGCAGTCCAGCGGTATCGAGCAAGTGGATACGGCGGTGTCGCAGATGGACGTGATGACCGTGCAGAATACGGCGCTGGTGCAGGAACTGGGCGGCGCGGTGATGCAGTTGGGCACGCAATCCGGTGCGCTGCGCGAGACGATTCGCGTGTTCCGGCTTACCGGTCAACCCTGAGCTGATTCGCAAGCGTCCCACGGACGCGACATCCTGAGCTTGTGCGCGTCAAGCCCCTCCCGGTCGATTTTTCGGGGAGGGGCTTTTCAATTGGTCAATGGCCGAGGGCCAGTAGCCAGTAGCCATTAGCCATTAGCCATTAGCCATCCACGATAGGCTTGACCCTTTTCCCTACCGCCCCGCCAACGCATCCACCACCCGGCTCATCGCTTCCAGGCCAGACTCAAACAAGTTTTCCAGGAACGGCCCTGAGTGCGGCAGCACTACCGTCAGCACCACTACGCCGATGATGAGCGTGACGGGAAAGCCCACCGAGAACACGGAAAGTTGCTGCGCGGCGCGGTTCAGGATGCCCATGGCCAGGTTGATGGTCAGCAGCGCGCAGATCAGCGGCAGCGCCAGCAGCAGGCCCGAGACGAACACGGTCTTGCCCCATTCAACCACCACGCCCCAGCCGTTCTGATGCAGTTGGATCATGGCCACGGGCAAGGTGTCGAAGGACCGCACCAGGGCGGCCAGCACAAGCAGGTGGCCGTCCAGCGCCAGGAACGTCAGCATCGCCACCATGTTGAACAGGCGCGACAGCACGGCGGTGTTGGCGCCGGCGCTGGGGTCGAAGAACGAGGCAAACGACAAGCCCATCTGCAGGCCGACGAATTCGCCGGCCGTCTGCACGGCGGCAAAAACGATGCGCATCGTGAAGCCCATGGCGATGCCGATCAGCACCTGCTGCATCACCATCCACAGGCCCGCGTAAGAGCCGGGCGCAATGGGCGGCATGGGGTCCAGCGCAGGGCTGACCGCCACGGCCAGCACGAACGACAGGCCCACCTTGACCTTCACGGGGACGGCGGATTCAGAGAACAGCGGGGCGGTGCCAACCAGCGCCAGGATACGCACGAACGGCCAGAGAAACTGGCCGATCCAGCCGTTGAGCTGTTCGAGCGTGAAGGCGATCATAAGAAGACGTCCGGGGCCGGGCGGCGCGGGCCGCTCAGGACACCAGCATGGGGATCTGGCCGATCAGTTGCCGGATGTAGTCGACCATGACGCCGATGAGCCAAGGGCCCAGCAGCACCAGCACGCCGCACATGGCCAGCAGCTTCGGAATGAACGACAGCGTCATTTCGTTGATCTGCGTGGCGGCCTGGAAGATGCTGATGACCAGACCCACCACCAGCACCACCAGCAGCAGCGGGCCTGCCATCGCCAGGACGATCTTCATCGCCTGGTAGGCCATGGTCATGACGGTTTCAGCGGTCATGGCGATTGCTCCGGCGTTATTGGTAGAAGCTCTGGGCCAGGGAACCCATCAGCAGGTTCCAGCCGTCGGCCAGCACGAACAGCATCAGCTTGAACGGCAGCGCCACGGTCACGGGCGGCACCATCATCATGCCCAGCGCCATCAGCACGCTGGCCACGACCAGGTCGATGATCAGGAACGGAATGAAGATGGTGAAGCCGATCTGGAACGCGGTCTTCAATTCGCTGGTGATGAAGGCGGGCACCAGGATGCGCAAGGGCACCTGCGACGGGTCTTCCAGCGCGGGCTGCTTGGCCAGGTTCGCGAACAGCGCCAGATCGTTCTCGCGCGTCTGGTGCAGCATGAACGTACGTAGCGGTCCGGCGGCGCGTTCGACCGCGGTCTCGAACTGGATCGACCCTTCGGACAAGGGTTTGTAGGCGTCGGCGTAGATCTTGTCGAACACCGGCGACATCGTATAGAAGGTCAGGAACAGCGCCAGCCCGATCAGCACGTGGTTGGGCGGCGACATCGCGGTGCCCATGGCGCTGCGCAACAGGCCCAGCACGATGATGATGCGGGTAAAGCCCGTCATCATCAGCAGGGCGGCCGGCAGGAACGACAGCGACGTCATCAGCAGCATGGTCTGCATGCTGAGCGAGTACGTCTCGGAGCCGTTGGGGCCGGGGGTGGCGGTCAGGGCGGGCAGCGTGGCCTGGGCGACGACTCCGGCCGGAAAAAATGCCAGGCCCAGCACCGCGGCGGCCGCCAGCATGGGCAGGGCGCGCGGACGGGCGGGCAGGAGTGTCGTGCGAGAGAGAAAGCTCATGGGTGTCGCAAAGATGCGCGTGTCGCGCTAGCGGCGCTTGAGCGCCTGGCCCAGCTTGGCCGCGAAGGCCGCGGCGGGCAAGGGCGAACCCTCCGGCATCTGGCCGGCGGGCAGGGTGTGCAGGGTAGTGAGCTGGTTCGGGCCTACGCCCACCACCAGCCAGGTGTTGTCGATTTCGACGACGACGATGCTTTGGCGCGCGCCGACGGGCAGGCTCGCGACCTGCTTGAGCAGGTTGCCGCCGCCGCGCTGGGTCAGGCCGGCCCGCCGCGCCAGCCAGGCCGAAGCCAGGATGGCGGCCACCACCAGCACCAGGCCGATGACGACACGCAGCAGGGCGGATTCTGTCATGGCGCCCGACTGCTAGCGGCGGTTGTTCAAGCGGTTGATCCGCTCGGACGGGGTGATGATGTCGGTCAGGCGGATGCCGTACTTGTCTTCGACGACCACGACTTCGCCTTGGGCGATGAGGTAGCCGTTGACGAAGATGTCCATCGGTTCGCCGGCCAGGCCGTCCAGCTCAACCACGGAACCCTGGCCCAGTTGGAGCAGGTTCTTGATGGTCAGGCGGGTGCGTCCCAGTTCAACCGTCAGCTGGACGGGCACGTCCATGATCAGGTCGATGTCGTTGCCGGAGCCGCTCGTCGCGCCAGCCAGCGGCTTGAACACCGACTGCGCCGCCGATTGCGCGGCGGGAGCAGCGGCGGCCGTTGCCGCGGCGGCCGGTGCCGCGGGAGCCGCCGGCGCCGGGGCAGGCGCCGGGGCCTCGGGCGGCGTGGAGGCGGTTTGTTCAGCCATCGCGGCCGCCCAGTCGTCCTGCGGCTTGAGGCCGTCGGCTTGGGTGGGCGGATTGGCGCGGGATTGTTCGGCGAGCGCGTCGGCCCAGTCGTCGGCCGGGGACGAGCCGGTGCCAGGCTCGTTCTTGTCAGTCATGGTCGGGGGCCTCGTTTGAATCGGTATCGTAGGTAAACATGTTCTGTACGCGAAGCGCGTACTGGCCGTTGAAAACGCCGTAGCCGCATTCCATCAGCGGCACGCCATCCACATGGGCAATGACGGTCTGGGGCACGTCCACGGGAAGGACGTCGCCCACCTTCAAATTCATCAGCTCGCGGATCGACGACGGGATGCGCGCGAATTCCGCGACCACGTCGATGTCGGCGCTGCGCACCTGGCGCGACAACTGCTGCGACCAGCGCTGGTCAACCTCTTCCATCGTGGTTTCTTGCAGCGGCCGCGTCAGCAGATCGCGCACCGGCTCGATCATGGAGTAGGGCAGGCAGATGTTCAGGTCGCCGCCGGTCGCGCCGAATTCGATGTGGAACGAGGTGACGACCACCACTTCATTGTTGCCGGTGATGCTGGCGAACTTGGTGTGCATCTCCGAGCGCACATACTCGAATTCGATGGGATAGACGGGGTCCCAGGACTTGCCGTAGCTTTCCAGCGTCAGGTTCAGCAGGCGCCGGATGATGCGTTGTTCGGTCGTGGTGAAGTCCCGGCCTTCGACGCGCGTGTGGTAGCGGCCATCGCCGCCGAACAGGCTGTCGATGACCAGGAACACCAGGTTCGGGTCATAGGTGAACAGCGCCGTGCCGCGCAGAGGCTTCATCTGAATCATGTTCAGATTACTGGGCACGGGCAGGTTGCGTTCAAAGTCCGCGTACTTCTGGATCTTGATCGAGCCGACGGTGATGTCGGCGCTGCGGCGCATGAAGTTCAACAGCACGTTGCGCATGTGGCGCGCAAAACGCTCGTTGATGAGCTCCAGCGTCTGCATGCGGCGGCGCACGACCCGCTCGGGCGAGCTCAGGTCGTAGGCGCGCGCGCCATCGTTGGGGTTCGCGGCCGCTGATTTGCTATCGCTCTCGCCGGTGACGCCGGCTAGCAGCGCATCGACTTCGTCCTGCGAAAGGAATGCCTCGTAGGCCATGCTTATTGCACCACGAACGCCGTGAACAGTACGTCGGTGACATACTGGCCGTCAGGCAGGGGCGAGAACGGCTGGTTGACCGCGGTCTTGATCGCGTTGGCCATTTCGGTCTTGCCTTGCTGCGTCTGCACGCCGGTGGGCGATTGCGCGGACAGCACCATCAGGATGCGGCTGCGCACTTCAGGCATGTACTTTTCAAGGCGGGTACGGGTCTGCTCGTCGCTGACGCGCAGGGTCAGGCCCACATGCATGATGCGTTCGGTTTCCGCGTTTTGCAGCGTGACGGTGAATGCTTCGATCGGGACGAAGATCGGGGCGGGCACCGCGATGGGGCCGGCGGGCGGCGCCACAAACGTGGTCGGCGTGGCTTGGGGGCCCTGGCCGGGCTGACCGGGCTGACCCGGTTGGCCGGGCTGGCCGCCGGGCACCTGGCCCACGCCCAATTGCACGGGCGCGCCGGCTTGCGGTTGCTGCAGGCGTTGGGTGATGAACCAGGTTGCGCCCGCACTGCCGGCGGCAACAAGGAGCAAGACCAACAGGCCCAGCAGCAGACGAAGTATGCCGCCGCCGGATTTCTTTGCGCCCGACGGCGCGGTTATGGGTTTGGTAGTCGCCATCTCGGTTTCGATGCGTATTGAGCCGCTGGTGAAAACGGATTCTTAGTGGATGAAAGCATTCTGCCCCAAACTACGCCTCGGCTTGGAGGCGAAAAACAGGGCGAAAGCCGCGTATCTCAAGCTATTGCTGCACTGCCCGCGTCCGTTGCCGGGCGCGGGCCGCGCATTTGTCACGCAAAGGTGTCGACCAGAGCGTTGGCGTTGCGCGACGCCGTCGTGGTGGGGGTAGCAATGTCGGTCGATGCATCGGCAAGGGCCGATCCGTTGCCCGATTGACGCTGCGAGCCGCCGTTGCCTTGCTGTTGCGCGAATTCCTGTTGCGCGGACTGTTCGCCCACGCTGGTCTGGCCCAGCGAAATGCCGGCTTGCGCCAAGGCTTGCTGCAATTGCGGCATCGCGGTTTCGATGGCCTGGCGCACGGAAGCATGCGCTGAGACGAACGAGGCGCTGGCCACGCCGTCGGCGATGTTCAGGCTGACGCGCAGCGGGCCCAGGTCGGGCGGATCCAGCCGCAGTTCGGCGGTCTGCATGCCCTGGCGCGCGTTGGTGCTCATCATCACCACTTGCTGACCCAGTTCAGTGCCCCAATGCGTGCCGCCGACCGGGGTGGCAACCTGCATCACGAGCGGCACGGCGGGTGGAGCGAAGGCCGATTGATTCACGACGGGCGCGGCCTGGCGTTGGGTGGCGGCGGCGATTGCCTGCGCCAGATGGTCCTGCGCCGTGGCGCCATGCGGTGCCTGGAATTGCTGGGTGGTGGCGGTCAGGGCGGCCAACACGTCTTCTTCGGAGTGCGCGGGCAAGGTCGTGGTGCCGGGCTCGGCGTCGGTCTTGGTTTCGCGCGCAACGCGGGGCAGCGGCAGTTCGGCGGCGGCACGCGGTGCTTCGGCCTTGACGGCCGGCTGGGCGGTCGGCGCGGCGGCAACGACCGGGGCTGCGGCGCTGCCTGGCTTGACGGCGGCGGTCAGGACCGGCTGCGCAACCTGCGCGTCGCGTGCCGCGATCGCGGCGGCGGCTTCGGCTTGCGCGGCGGTCACGGCGACCGGCGTGCGGGCGGTGGCGGGGGCAGCAACGTCGGCCGCGTTCAGCGCGGCGGTCAACACGGCGGCGCCGCTGCCGAGTGCCGCGGCGGCGGCTTCTGCGCTGCCGCGCGCCATCTGTACTTGCTCGGCGGCCTGCGCCGCGAGTTCAAGCGTTTGCTGCGGCAGGGCGGGTGCGGACGGCTGCGCGGCGGCGACCGCCAGCGCGCCGGCCTCGGCGGACGCCGCGGTGTTCACGGCGTCGTTGATGGCGCCGGCGGCGGCGTCTTCAGCCTTGCTGGCAGGGTCGGTGCCGGCGTCGGCGGTCTTGCCGGGTGTCTTGCCGGGTGTCTGGGCTGGCGTCTTGGCGCCATCGTTTGCCGGACGCGAATCGGCCGACGGCTTCGGACGTTGCTGAGCCAGCACGTCCGAGAAGCTCGGGCCTTTCTTGTTCGCGGGTGCGGGCTTGTTGGCGCCCAACGCGTCGGCGATGGACGTTTTCGCAACAGGCGCGATAGTCGGCAAGGGCAGGGGAGCGGTCATCTTGGGCTTCCTGTTAGGTGCAGCTTTATAGGTGCTGCTTAATGCATCCCGGCCTGGCGCTGGACCAGGCGGGCGGAATATTCATCATTGGCGCGCTGTTCGCGGCGCGATTCCACGACGGCTTGCGCGCGCATCTCGCGCTGCGCCAGGGCGTCGTAGGAACTGAGCTTGCGCTTTTCCTGCTGCCAGTACTGGCGGCCCTTGGCCAGGTTGTCGTCCGCCTGGCGCAGCACGGCTTGCTGCTGGCCGATGGCGTCATCCAAGGTGCCGATGAAGCGCTGGTAGTTGTGGCAATCGCTGGCTGACATGCCGGTCGTCATGGCTTGCTGCAAACGCTCCAGATAGTCCTGGCGGTAATCGTTCAGCATGCCAAGCTGGCGCTCGGCATTGGTGCGCTCGGTGCTAAGCCGGCCCAGCAGGCGCGCGGCTTCATCCGTGCTTTCCTTGGCCAGGTTGATCAACATGTCCAAGGGCAATTGGCTAGGCATAGGTATCCCTTAACTCGAAACTGGCGCGCAACTGGTTGACGGCGTCGTCGTAACCGATGTTTTCGCCGATGTCTTGCTGCAAGTAGGCTTCCAGGCGCGGATAGCGCGCGATGGCTTCGTCCAGCTGCGGATCGTTGCCGGCCGCATAGGCGCCCACGGCGATCAGGTCGCGGTTGCGCTGGTAGCGCGACAGGTTCTGCTTGAAGCGGCGCACGATGGAGAACTGCTGCGGCGTGATCAGCGAGGTCATCGCGCGCGAAATCGATGCTTCGATATCGATGGCGGGGTAGTGCCCGGCTTCGGCCAGATGGCGCGACAGCACCACGTGGCCGTCCAGGATGGCGCGCGCCGAGTCGGCGATCGGGTCTTGCTGATCGTCGCCTTCGGCCAGCACCGTATAGAACGCGGTGATGGAACCGGCCTTGCCCGACGGGCCCGGCGCACCCATGCCGGCGCGTTCCACCAGCATTGGCAGCTTGGCGAACACCGACGGCGGGTAGCCCTTGGTGGCGGGCGGTTCGCCGATGGCCAGCGCGATTTCACGTTGCGCCATGGCGAAACGGGTCAGCGAATCCATGATCAGCAGCACGTCTTGGCCCTGGTCGCGGAAATGCTCGGCCAGGCGGGTGGCGTAGGCCGCGCCCTGCAGGCGCAGCAACGCGGACACGTCGGCGGGCGCCGCCACGACTACCGAGCGGGCCAGACCTTCGGGGCCCAGGTTGTGTTCGATAAATTCCTTGACTTCGCGGCCACGTTCACCGATCAGGCCCACGACGATCACATCGGCCTTGGTGTAGCGGGCCATCATGCCCAGCAGCACGGATTTACCCACGCCGGAGCCGGCGAACAGGCCCATGCGCTGGCCTCGACCCACGGTCAAGAGGCCGTTGATGGCGCGCACGCCCGTGTCCAGCACGGTGTCGATCGGGGCGCGCGACAAGGGGTTGATGGGCTGCGCGGACAGTGGCGCCAACTCGGCGCCCGTCAAGGGGCCCAAGCCATCCAGCGGGCGGCCGGCGCCGTCCAGCACACGGCCCAGCAGCGCGTTGCCCACGGGCAGGTGGCGGCCCAGTTGGGGCTTGGCGTTGCCATTCAATTCGGCCTTGCGCGGCAGCGGGATCGCGCGTTGCACGGGCGGTTCGCCGGGCACGACGCGCGCGCCGGGCGGCAGGCCGGAAATGTCGGCCTGCGGCATCAGGTACAGCGTGTGGCCGTCAAAACCCACCACTTCGGCGTCGGCCCAGTGGTCATGGCCGCGCGCGATTTCGATGCGGGCGGCGGCGCCCACGGGCAGGCGCAGGCCGGTGGCGTGCAGCACCAGGCCGGTGGCACGCGTGATCTTGCCGCTGACCAGCCAGGGGTCGGTGGACGCCGCGCGGATCGAGCCGATCTGCAACTGCGTCTGCCAGCGTTCCAGCACCGGCACGGTGGCGGCAGGCGTGGCGGGCGCGGCCGTCAGGCCGGGTTGTGCCGGAGACGGATTGCCGCTCACGCCGGATCCTCCCAGGACACGTTGCGGCCCAGCGAGGCCGCGACGCGGCGCCAGCGCGTTTGGAGCGTGGCGTCGATGTCGCCAAAAGGCGTCTCGGCGCGGCAACCGCCGCGCGCGATGGATTCATCGGCCAGCACGCGCCAATGGCCTTCCTTGAGTTCGTCGGCCAGGTGCAGGCGGATCAGTTCGATGTCGTCGGGGTTGGCCCACAAGCGCATCTGGCCATTGGTCGACGGGTTGATGTGCAGCACGTCGCGCACGGCCGCGGCCACGGCCTCGGGTTGTTCGGACAGGGTGGTGCGCACGACCTGCTGCGCAATGTCCAGTGCCAGCGTCAGCAGGCTCTGGCCCATTTTTTCTTCCAGCGCGCCTACCGACGCGGCGCAAGCCTGCACCAGCGCATGCAGGCGCTGCGCTTCTTGGGCGCCTTGCTCGCGCGCCTGCGTCAGGCCTTCGGCGTAGCCGGCTTCACGGCCCGCGGCGTAGCCCGCTTCGTGGCCGGCCTGCTGGCCGGCTTCCACGCCGGCCGCATGGCCTTGCGCGTAACCGTCCTCGCGTCCTTCGGCCATGGCCTGGGCGCGCAGCTGCGCCATCACCACGGCGGGATCGGGGCCCGGGTCGGGTTCCGGCTCGGGCTCCACCTCGACGGTCTCCGGCTCGTCGAACGACAGCATCTGCCAGCGCCGCCAGGCGGCACTGCGCGAGATGAGCGTCGTCGTGCCGTTGTCCGCTTCAGACATACGCGTCGTCTCCGGAGTTGCCCAGCACGATCTGGCCGCTTTCGGCCAGGCGACGGGCGATCTGCAGAATCTTCTTCTGTTCGGCTTCGACCTTCGACATGCGGATCGGGCCCTGGGCTTCCAGGTCCTCGCGCAGCATTTCGGCGGCGCGGCTGGACATGTTGCGCAGGAACTTGGCGCGCAGCTCTTCCTGGGCGCCCTTGAGCGCGACCATGAGCGTGTCGTTGTCGATTTCCTTGAGGATGAGCTGGATGGCGCGGTCTTCGACGTCGAGCAGGTTGTCGAACACGAACATCTCGTCGATGATCTTCTGCGCCAGGTCGTTGTCGCGTTCGCGCAGGCTGGCCACAACGGTTTCCTCGTCCGAGGAATTCATCATGTTCAGGATCTCGGCCGCGGTGCGCACGCCGCCCATCTTGCTGCGCTTGGCGCCTTGGCCGGCCAGCACGGAGTTCAGCACTTCGGTCAGCTCGGACAGGGCAGCGGGCTGCACGCCGCCGAACGTCGCGATGCGCAGCATGACGTCATTGCGCAGGCGGTCGGTCAACAGTGCCAGCACACCGGCGGCGCGGTCGCGCTCCAGGTGCACCAGGATCGTCGCGATGATCTGCGGGTGTTCGTCGCCGATCAGCTCGGCCACGGTGTTGGGGTCCAGCCAGTTCAGCGCGTCGATGCCGCTGCCACCGTCGCCGGCTTCCAGAATGTCTTCGATCAGGCCGGCCGCGCGGTCGCTGCCCAGCGCCTTGGTCAGCACGCTGCGGATGTAATCGTCCGAACCCAGCGTGACGGCCATGAACTGGTCGGCTTCCTGGCGGAATTCTTCCAGCACCACGGCCACGTCGTTGCGCGTGACCTGCTTAAGGCTGGCCATCGCGCCACCCACCTGCTGCACTTCACGGGCGCTCAGGTACTTGAAGACTTCGGCCGCGGCGTCCTCGCCCAGCGACATCATCAGGACGGCGCTGCGCGTCATGCCGTCCATCGGAGTGGAATCATTTTTCATCTTTGCTCATCCAGGTGCGCAGAACCATCGCGACGGCGCGCGGGTCCTTGTTGGCCATCGTGCGGGCGCGTTCCAGGTTGTCTTCGTAACGGTTGACTTCCTTGGCGCGGGCCACGTCCTGGGCCTCGCGAACCGCTTCCTGGCGCTCGGCTTCAGCCATTTCCGGATCCACCGGCGGGTACAGGTATTCGGTGACCGAGCGGCGTACCTTGCGGTACAGCCACAGGGCAAGCACCAGACCCACCAGCCACGCAAGAATGGTCTTGAACAGGGCGATCATTTCCGGGTCGCGCCACATCGGCAGCGGCGGCGGGCCATCGTTGAACTGACTGTTGACCAGGTTCAGCGAGTCGCCACGCGTTTCGGAATAGCCCATGGCTTCACGAACCAGGTTGGTCAGCTTGTTCAGTTCTTCGGGCGGCAGGGCCTGCGGCTCGCCGTCCTTGTCGCGCACGTAATTCACCACCACGGCGACCGACAGGCGCTTGACGTTGCCCACCGGCTGCTTGATGTGGCTGATGGTGCGGTCCACTTCATAGTTGGTGGTGGCGTCGCGGCGCTCGTTCAGGTTGGCGGTGGCCGCCTGGGTGCCGGTCTGCTGTTGTTGCTGTTGTTGTTGCTGCTGTTGCTGTTGTTGCTGGGCATTGGCCGGCGGCTGCGGCGGCTGCGCGGGCGGGTTCACCAGCGGGGCCTGCGCGTTGGGCGGCGCCTGGTTGGACAGCGCGCCGGGCACGCCTTGCGCGGGGTTCACGCCGCGCTGCGTGGAATCGCTGGTTTGCTGGCTGCGCACGGCGGCCTGGCCAGGTTCCTGGTTCGGGCGGTAGACCTCGGAGGTTTCTTCGCGGCGGGCGAAGTCGACGTCGGCGCTGGCCTGAGCGTGGACGTTGCCCGGGCCGACCAGCGGGTTCAGGATGGTCAGGATGCGTTCGACGGTGCGCTGTTCCACTTCGCGTACAAAGCGCATCTGGTCGGCGTCCATGCCGCGGCCTTCGCCCAGCGGGGCCGACAACAGCCGGCCATTCTGGTCCACGATGGACACGTTTTCGGCGGGCAGTTCTGGCACGCTGGAGGCCACCAGCCAGGAAATTGCCGACACTTGCGCGTCGCTCAGGCTGCGGCCGGGGTACACGTTCAGCAGCACCGAGGCCGTGGGCGCCTGGCGTTCGCGCACGAACAGCGACTGGCGCGGCATGGCCAGGTGGACGCGGGCGTGCTGCACCGTGTTCATGGCTTCGATCGAACGAGCCAGCTCGCCTTCCAGGCCGCGCTGGTAGTTGATCTGTTCCGAGAATTGGCTGGCGCCGAAACGGGCGTTGTCCATCAGCTCGAAGCCGACGGAGCCGCCGCGCGGCAGGCCTTGCGAGGCCAACTGCAAGCGGGCGTCGTAGACGCGGTCCGCCGGCACCAGCAGCGCGGTGCCGTTTTCGTTGTAGCGGTAGGGCACGTTCATGGAACCCAGGGCCGTCACGATGGCGCCGCCGTCGCGGTCATCCAGGTTCGAGAACAGCACCTTGTACTGGGGTTCGCTGCTCCACATCACCGTGGCGACGATCAGCGCGATGACGGCGGCGGCTGCGCCAAGCAGGATGGGCTTGGGCAGTGCGCGGACCTTTTCCAGCACAGGGAACTTCGCCAGCAGCGACGAGCTCAGAGTGGCCTGCTGATTCATCGATGGCTCCCGCTGGCTACGCGGCGCAAGGAAAAAGTCTTCATGTCTTGGTAGGGCAGATTACACATGCAACGTGCTTCTGGTCTGGGGAGAGCCTGGATTATTGCCGTTGGGTCCACAATCCCAATCGATGAAAACAGCAGGTTTTTGGCGTTACTTATCCTCTATGTCGATAGAAGGGCAAGCGATGCGGCCCCGGTTGGCGGCATTCAAGGAAATGTCGGGTTTTTTGGCGGTTTTTAGCGGCTATGGGCGCGCGCGATCGGCGTTACGCTCTGCGGCAACATTGGCGATATGCCCAACCAGCAAGGAATCAGGTAATGGCTGTATCAGGCTTGAACGGCATCGAAAGCATGCTCCAGCAGATGCGCACCGTCGTGAGCAAGGCGGAAACCGGCAATCTCGCCGCGGGGGAATCGGTCGGCCAGCCCGACGGTTTCGCCGCCGAGTTGCAGCGCTCGATCCGCCGCGTGACGGCGGCCCAGAACGCCTCGTCGGCGCAGGCGAGGGCCTTTGAGATGGGTGCGCCCGATCTTGCGCTGAACGATGTGATCATCGACATGCAGAAAGCCAGCCTTGGCTTTCAGACAGCGGTGCAGGTGCGCAACAAGCTGGTTGCCGCCTACAAGGAAATATCGTCGATGGCCGTGTAAGCGCGTCGATCTGAAAAAGGCCTTTCCATTGATTGGAAAGGCCTTTTTGCATTGGTGCTTTGCTTTTTTTTCTTCGCGGGTGGTTTTGTCTTAATTGCGCTGCGCGCCTTTCTCCAGCCGCCACACCACTTTCTGTAGCCAGTTTTCCTGGCGCGCATCCAGGTTCAAGAACACGGCGCCGACGTGGCTCATCGGCGGTTCGCCGGTCAGCGACACGTGCCGGGGCGCGGCGTCGTCAGGGCTGTCGGGCTGTATCATCGGCTGCCCGGAAATGGGGTAGATATTGCGCACTTCCAGCTTGGCGCTAAGCGTACCCAGTTCGCCAAAATCCAACTGCACGTCTTCCATCACCGTGCCGCGCTCCGGCAAGGCGGGCACGGCAAGCGCGGCCCGCAGGCCCACGCCATCCACCGAAATATCGCGCACCGTGAACTGAAAAGGCTTGGTCTTGGGATCGGGTTGCCAACGGGCTTGGCATTGGCCGGCGCCCGTGGCGAGCGAGGCGCGAAACATCTTGCGCCGCTGGATGCGGGCCAGACGATCGGGGAAGGGCGACATCAGCGCCGCGCTGCCGTCGTCGAAATGGATGACTTCGGGGCGCTGCACGCGAAAGCGGATCTGCACGCCGCCATAGGCGGTGGCGTGAAAATGGAACGTTGTGCCGCTTAACAGGCCCATGTTGTCGGACTGCTCGAAGTCAGCGCCGGCGTAGTCGCGCGGCCGCCAGAAGAACTGGCGCGTTTGCTTGTCGGCGCCCAGCACCAGCACCGCCATTTCACGGTCGGCGGCGTCGCGCACCAGGATGTGGCTGTCGGGGTGCGTCAGCTCGAAGAGGGCGGAACGCATGTCTTCCGGCCGGGTCAGCAGGAATTCCGGGTCGCTGGCATCCAACACGATGGTGGTCCTTAGAGAGTGAGTCAGGCGGGCGGCGCCGCTTGGGGAAGCTCGCGCGATTCCAGGCGATAAAGCCAGGCCAGCAATTCTGCCACTGCTACGTACAGTTGGGGAGGAATATGTGCATCCAGGTCCACCTGCATGAGCAGGCCGACCAATTCACGCGATTCGTGCACATACAGGCCATTCTCTTCGGCGGCGCGCACGATGGTGTCGGCCAGTTGCCCGTAGCCCTTGGCCACGACGCGCGGCGCGCCGTCCTTGTCGTCATAGGAAATGGCTACGGCGGCATTGCGGTTGGCGTTGGGGCCATCGCTTGGGGCGACGTTCAGGCCGCCGCCCTGGGAATTGGGGGTATTGCTCATCAGAAATCAGTCGGGATGACGGGGCGCGGTTCCGTCACGCTGACCGCCAGATTGCTTAAGGTCAGGCCCGCGGCCAAAAGGCGCGAGCGCAGTTGGTCGGAGGCATCATTGATCTCGGCCGCGGCCAGCGGCGCGACCAACTGCAATACGATCTGGTCGCCCGCCAGATTCAGCCGTGCATCCACCAGCCCCAGGCGGGGCAGGTCGAGCTTGAGCCGGGTGGCCCAGGTGGGCGTGGCCGAATCGGGGTCGCCGCCGTAGGGGTCGCGTTCCACTTCCCATTCCATCGGCGTGCCGGGCCAGGCTTCGCCTTGCCAGGCCAGGGATTGGTTGGCCAGCACGTCCAGCTGCTGGCGCACCAGCACGGTCAGGTCCTGGTGTATGCCGGTCACGGGCGTGCCGGGCGCGGGTGAGCCGCTGCCCGACGTGGCCTCGGCACCGCCACCGGTACGCGCGGTGCTTGATGTGTCCGAACGGCTGCGCGCCGCCGTGGCGTTTTGCTGGGCGGTGTCGCGGCTCATCCTGGCCTGCGGCTCTTCCTGCAGCGCGGCCGGGTTGGTGCGGCCGAACACCATGTCGGTCAAATGTGATTCATAGAACAAGCCGCTGGTCTGCAGGGCTTGGCGCAGCGCCTGGCCCAAGAGGCGGGCGGACGGGCCGCCCGCCGCCAGCGAGGCATGGGCCGCGGCGTCGGCGCCGCGTGCCGCATGGGCATCGGCCTGGCCGGCGGGCCGCGTCAGCTTCGCGGCAGCGGCGGCATCCGCGCTGGTCGTGGCGGTTGCGGCTGCGGTGGCGGTGGTTGGTGCGACGGGCAAGGCGGGGGCCGGGGGCTGCCCAGCGCCGGCGGCTTGACCGGGCGGCATGGGTTGGCCCGCGCCGGGCGTGGGCTGCGGCGAGGCTTGCGCGGGAGCTTGCCCGGCGGCTTGCCCGGCCGCGCCGCCATTGGCGTTCCAGAGCGGCGCGCGCCCCTGGACGGCGGGTGCGGCTTCGGGGAACTGGGCCAGCAAGGCAAGAATTGTCCGGGCGGTGGTGCCCAGCGTGGTCGGGGCGGATGCGGTGGTGTCGCTGCTGGTGACCAGCCCGCGCGCGGCCAGCGCCAGCGCGGCCGCCGTCTTGGCGTCGACAACGGCATTCTGGCGGTCGCCTCGGGCGCCGCCAGTTTGTATGCCTTGCCGGGGATCGCGGGTGGAACCGTCCGACGACCCGGGCTTTTCCGGGCCCCCGGGTTGGCTGACGGCGTCTGGCCGTGCGCCCGACACCTGATTGGCGTTCGCGGCGGACATCGTCGTGCCAAGCACGGCGTCCAACCGCTGCACCAGGACGTTACCGAGTGCGGCGGGACCGACGCTCATTCTTCAGGCGCCTGATATCCGTAGGCCGACAGCAGCGTCTGCTGGCGCTTCATGCGTCCCAGCAGCTCGCCCAGGCGGGCCAGTTGCGGGATAGCCAGCTCGCGCGTCAGCGCATCGTTTTCCAGAATCCGCACGAGCAGGTCGTACTTCATGGCGCGGCCGGCTTCGTCCAGCGGCTCCTTTTGTTCGGTCTGGCGCAGGAGCTCTACACGCTCGCAATATTGCTGGCCATGGACCATGGCCAAGTCCCAGTCGCCTGCCTTGGCGGCGGTCAGCATTTCGCCCGTGATGAAAGCGATCTCCTGGTAGTGTTCCAGGATGGCGGGCAGGGACTGGGTCAGGGACGTCATGGAAATCTCGGGCGTTCTCAGGCTGGCTAAGGGCATGGTTCGGGCCATTACGGCTCCATGCCGCCAGCCGGCCGGTCGATGGAAGTCTGCCAAGCTTCGGCCAGATCGGCCAGCAGCCGGTCGGCAATATCAAGCTGCTCGACATCCGCCTTCAGGTTCGCTGTCAGCAGCGTACGGATGATGTAGTCGTAAAGCAGGGCGAGGTTGGCGGCGATGTCGCCGCCGGCCTCCATGTTCAGCCCCGTTTTCAGGCCTTCATCGACAATCTTGATCGCTTTCGAGATGGCCGCGCCGCGTTCAGCGATGCGGCCTTCGTTCAAATGGATGCGCGCCTGCCCGATGGCCGCCCGCGCTCCCAGATAAAGCAGGGTGATCAGCCGCTCCGGGCTTGCGCCCAGGACTTGCGTTTCCAGGCCGATATCGGCGTAGGAACGAACAGAATAAGACCCTGAGGGCCGTCGGGCGGCATACGTCATTTAATGCATCTTCTATTAAATTGATTACGAGTTGGACTTGTTCATGGCCTCAAACTGCTGGGTCAGATAGCTGCCCGTACTTTGCATCTGCATGTAGAAGGTGTCCAGCGCAACGAACTGCGTGCGCATCCGCTCAATTTCAGCATCGCTCGATGCCTTGGCGCGCGCCTGCTGCGCGGTCAACGCGGTGATCGACTTGGCCAAGCCGTCCTGGCGCGTCTTCAACGAGCCGGTCGAACCCAGCACATCCTTGAGCGCGGCGTCGATGTTCTTCGCCAGGCCATTTTCGCCCGTCAACAGCTTGGTGACGTCGGCGGGGTTCTCGGTCAGGGCCTTGGTGAGCTTGGTCGTGTCCAGCTTCAGTTCGCGGGCGGTGGCATCGGTGGTGATACCCAGATCGGCCAGCGAGCGCAGCGTGCCGTCGCCCAGCACGCCTTGCAAGGCGCCGGACAGGGCCGACTGGATTGAGCGCGTGGTGCCGTCGCCCGTCAGCGGCTGGTTGGTGGCCGCCGAGGCGTCGAACGCGGTCAGGTTCTTGATCGTGGTTTGCAGCGTCTTGTACTTGGTGACGAAGTCCTGCACCGCCTTGCTGGCCACCGAGGTATCGGCTTCCAGTTTCAGGGTGATGGGCTTGTCGGTTTCGGTCTTTTCGGCCAGGTTCAGCGTAATGCCGTCGATGGCGGTCGAAATGTTGTTCGAACCGCTCTTGACCGTGATGCCGTTGATGATGACTTCGGCGTCCTGCCCGGCGGTGGAGGTCATGCCGGAGGTCACGCCGTTGGCATCCGTGCTGAACGTCAGAATGTCTTTCAGCGATTGGTCGCCGTTGACGGTAATGGACTTCACCGATGCTTCCGTGCCGGTTTCGCGAGAGGTCAGCATCAGATAGTTGTTGCCATTGCCGTCGTTGATGACGGTGGCGCGCAGGCCGGTCTTGTCGTCGGCGTTGATGGCCTTGACGATGCCGTTCAAGGACGTATCGTCCTTCAAATCAACCGTGCGCTTGGTGCCGTCGGCCAGTTCGATTTCGAAGGTGCCGGTCGTGCCGTTCTTGGCGGTGCGGTCAGCCACGGCTGACGATTGCAGGCTTTGCGCCCGCGCCAGGTTCTTCACTTCGATGGTGTATTCGCCGGCAACCGCGCCTTCGGCGGCCACCGTGGCCGTCAGGGCGGAACCGCCGGTGACGCTGCCCTTGATGGCAGCCATCGTTTCAGTCTTGCCCAACACGGCGGCCGACGACTGCAGGGCTTCCAACGCGCTTTGAAGCTGCGAGTAAGCGTCGATACGGGTTTGATAGCTTTCGGCGCGGGTCGTGTAGACCGAAAGCTTTTTCGTCTCGGCGTCTTGCAGGTCCGACAGGATCTTTTCCAGCGGCAAGCCGGACACGGACCCAAGGTTGGTGATAGAAGCCATGTGATTTCCTTCCTAGCGAAGCGATTCTGACAAAAATAGGGTGCCGGCGATTGGCCGGGTAAGGGCATAAGGCGGGCCTAATTCGGGGTTTCCCTCACGCATAGGCGCCAAAACAGTTGAAGAACACTGTTTTAAGGGTCAGGTCATGCTGTGGTTTTAATGCCGTTGCCTTGCATGTTCACGATCATTTTGGCGATTTTGAGTACCGTTTCGCTGGGGATCGTGCGAATGACGTCGCCCGACTCCGCATCCACGACCGACACCACCACCTGATGCACATTCGGATCGATTTCGAACTGCAATTGGGTCGACCACGCCTTCATCTGGTCGTTGATTTCGTCCAGCGCCTTGTCCAACGGCAGCTTCTGCGAATCTGATTGATCCGACGTGGCGCTGTCGGAGGCGTCGCTGTTGGTCGCGGCTGCGGCCGGCGTCACATTCACGGCCGGTTCGGCCAAGATGGGCGCCTGCACGGGCGCAGCGGGCGCGAACGTAGCGGGGGCTAGGGGGGTTACGGCCATGATCACTCCAGCGGCGATAAGGGCGTCTCGGAGGAACGCGCTGTTTTCAGGGTATTCTCAGCTACGATAACGGCAGGCCCGCAGGGAACTTTAGCCCCCGGCGAGGCAGGTGTTTCACGTGCTAATCAGTTTGGATCGGGCAATGAGTGTCAAGACGGCGCTGCGAGTCATCGAAATCATCGAAACCTTTGCCCGCGAAAAACGCGCGCTGCCCTTGTCGGAGCTGGCCCGCTTGCTGGATGTGCCGGTGTCCAGTTGCCTGGCGCTGATCCGCACGCTGACTGGCCTGGGTTACCTGTATGAAACCGGTCGGCGCCAGGGCTACTACCCCACCGGCCGCCTGTTGGCCATGGCCCAGCGCATCGCGCGTGCCGACCCCGTTTTGGACCGCGTCTACCCCAGCCTGGCCGAATTGCGGGACGCTACCCGCGAAACCGTCGTGTTCGCCAAGCTGACGCAAGACGGGCGCGTGGTCTATCTTGATGTGCTGGATTCCCCACATACCATCCGATACGCGCCGGTTGCCGGCGAGTTCAAAGACGTACACGCCAATTCGCTGGGAAAGGCGCTGGTGTCGCTGATGGACGCACCCTTGCGCCAGAGCTTGCTGTCCGACATGCCGATGACGCGCTACAACGAGCGCACGCTGGTCACGCCGCAAGCGCTGGAAGACGACCTGCAACGGTCGCGCCAGCGCGGCTGGTTCATGAACAGCGGGGAATCGATCGCCGACGTGGGCGCCATCGCCTGGCCCGTCACCTTGTCGGGCGAGCACTATGCGATTTCGGTGGGCGGCCCGATCTACCGGATCGAGCCGCAGCAAGAGGCCTATGCGCGCATCTTGCGGGCGGCGTGCACCGCCCTGGAACAGCAGGCCTGAACATGGCGCGGGCGCGGGCCTGCGTCGGCCTGCATCGCCGAGCATCGCGCCCGGCGCGCGTCTTCAGTACGACTTCGGCAGGCCCAGCACCTTTTCCGCGATAAAGCACATGATCAACTGCGGGCTGACGGGTGCGATGCGCGGAATGAAGCTTTCGCGCAGCAGCCGTTCCACGTGGTATTCCTTGGCGTAGCCCATGCCGCCCAGCGTCATCACGGCCGTTTGGCAGGCGTTGTAGCCGGCTTCGGCCGCCAGGTACTTTGCCGTGTTGGCATACGGGCCGCAGGGCAGGCCGGCGTCGTACAGGCTGGCGGCCTTGAACACCATCAGGTCGGCGGCTTCCAACTGCATCCAGGCTTGCGCCAGGGGATGCTGGATACCCTGGTTCTGGCCGATGGGGCGGCCGAACACGGTGCGTTCCCCGGCGTATTTCACGGCGCGGTCCAGCGCGGCGCGGCCGATGCCCACGGCTTCCGCCGCGATCAGGATGCGTTCGGGGTTCAACCCGTGCAGGATGTATTCAAAGCCGCGGCCTTCTTCGCCGATGCGGTCGGCCACCGGAATGCGCAAGCCATCAATGAACAGCATGTTCGAGTCCACGGCCTTGCGACCCATTTTCTCGATTTCGCGGACCTCGATTTTTTCGCGGTCCAGATCGGTATAGAACAGGGACAGGCCCTGGGTGGGCTTGTCCACCTCGGACAGCGGGGTGGTGCGCGCCAGCAGCAGCATTTTGGTCGCGACTTGCGCCGTCGATATCCAGATCTTGCGGCCATGCACCACGTATTCGTCGCCTTGGCGCACTGCACGGGTCGACAGCTTGGTGGTGTCCAGGCCCGCATCGGGTTCGGTCACGGCAAAGCAGGCCTTCTCGCGGCCGGCGATCAGCGGCTCCAGCCAGCGGCCGCGCTGTTCGTCGGTGCCGAACACCACCACGGGGTTCAGGCCAAAGATGTTCATGTGCACGGCGGATGCGCCGGTAAAACCCGCGCCGGACGCGGCGATGGTCTGCATCATCAGCGCCGCTTCGGTCATGCCCAGGCCCGCGCCGCCATATTCCGGGGGCATCGCAATGCCCAGCCAGCCGTCGCGGGCCAGGTCGGCGTGCAGCGGCTCGGGAAAACCGCCTTCGCGGTCGCGTTCCAGCCAGTATTCGTCGGGGTAGCGGTCGCAGATGCGTGAAACGGCGTCGCGCAGCGCCAACTGCTCAGGGGTGAAGGCAAAGTCCATCAGTGGTTTCCATCCTGGGTAATGCCACGGGCGACCAGCGCGTCGATCCGGGCGTCGTCGTAGCCAGCTTGCGCCAGCACTTCGCGGCTGTGCTCGCCAAGCCGGGGGGCGGGCCGGCGCAGGGACGTGGGCGTGCCTTGGTACTGGCCCAACGGCGCTGGGGTGCGCAGGGCGCCTTCGCTGGGGTGATCCACGTGGCGGATGAAGTCGGTGGCGACCAAGTGCTCGTCCACCAGCAGGTCGTCCACCGTGTAGAGCTGCGACGCGGGAATGTCCGCGCGGGCCAGGGCGTCCAGCCACTCCTGCGTGGGGCGGGTGCGGATCACGTCCGCCACGTAGGCGTAGACCTCACCGATATGCGCGGCCCGCGCGCCGTGCGTGCAAAAGCGCGGATCTTCGGCCAATTCGGGCTGGCCTATCAGATTGAAGAAATTGCGCCAGTGCTTGTCGTTGTAGATCAGCAGGCAAAGGTAGCCATCGGCCGTTGCGTAGGGCCGGCGGTGGGGCGCCAGCAGGCGGGCGTAGCCGGTCGGGCCCATGGGCGGCTCAAACGTCGCGCCGCCCAGGTGATCGCCCAGCACCAGGTGGGCCATGCCTTCGAACATGGGGATTTCCACCTGTTGGCCGCGTCCCGACGTCTTGGCGTGCAGCACGGCCGACACCAGGGCAATGGCCACGTGCAGGCCCACCGCCCGGTCGGCCAGCGTCAGCGGCGCGTAGCGGGGCACGTCGCCGCTTTGCTGGGCCGACAGCGCGGCGATGCCCGTCTGCCCCTGGATCAGGTCGTCGTAGGCGGGCCGGCCGGCGTACGGCCCGGCCTCGCCAAACCCGTAGGCGCCCAGGTAGACGATGCGCGGGTTGCGCGCCGCCACGGTGTCGTACGACAAGCCCAGCCTGGCCATGGCCTGGGGCCGGATGTTGTAGAGCAGGGCGTCGCAGCTTTCGGCCAGCTTCAGGCATGCCTCCAGCCCTTCTGGCGTCTTCAGATCCAGCACGATGGACCGCTTGTTGCGGTTCAGGTGCAGGTACAGGTGGCCCATGCCGGGATTGCGCATGGGCCCCACGGCCCGCATGTTGTCGCCGGCGGGCGACTCCACCTTGATCACATCGGCGCCCAGGTCCGCCAGGGTCTGCGTGGCGTAGGGACCCATGACGACTGAACTCAGGTCCAGGATGCGCACGCCGGTCAGCGGGCCGGCCGGCGGGGCATCAGGGGCGGGGGGTAAGGTCATTGCTGTTCGATTCCTGCATCTTTGATCAGCTTGCCCCACAGCGTGCGCTGCTCGCTGACGAACTGCGCGAAGGCTTCGGGAGTGCTGGAAAAGGCGTCAAAACCCAGGCCCGCCAGGCGCTTCTTGACCTCGGGCTTGGCCACCACCTGGTTGATGGCGGCATTCAGTTTCGCCACCACTTCCGGCGGCAGGCCGGCCGGGCCGAAATAACCGTTCCAGGAATTCAGGTCAAAGTCCTTCACGCCGGCCTCGGCCATCGAGGGCAGGTCGGGCACGATGACGCTGCGTTCGGCGGTGGACACGGCCAGGGCGCGCAGTTGGCCCGACTGCACAAAGGGCAGGCCGGAAGCCAGGTCGGTAAACATGAAGTCCACCTGGCCGCCGACCACATCGGTCAAACCTTGCGGAGTGCCTTTGTAGGGAATGTGCAGCAGGTCGATGCCGGCGCGGTTGGCCAGCGTGGCGCCCGCGACGATGCCCGTGCTGTTGCCGCTGGCATAGGTGATGCGGCCCGGGTTTTTCTTGGCGTCGGCCACCAGTTCGCCGACGTTCTTCCAGGGGCGTTTCGGGTTCACGACCAGGATGAAGGGCAGGTTGCCGCCGCGCGCGATCGGGGTGAAATCCTTGACCGGGTCATACGGCACGTTCTTCATCAGCCAGGGGGCGGCCGAGTGCGACGTATTGGTGGTGACGAAGAGCGTGTAGCCGTCGGGCTTGGCTCGGGCCACATAGTTGGCCGCGATAGTGGCGTTGGCGCCCGGCTTGTTTTCCACGACGATCTGCTGGCCCAGGATGGCCGACAGTTCAGATCCGAATATCCGGCCGACCGCATCGGTGCCCGAGCCGGCCGGGAAGGGCACGATCAGGGTGATGGGCTTGTTGGGGTAGTCGGACGCCGCCTGGGCGACGGGGGCGGCCATCAAGGTCGCGCCGCTGATCAGGGCGGCGCTTAGCAAACGGAAAGGGTGCATGGGGTTGTCTCCAGTTTTATAGGGAATTCAGGCGCGGCTCTGCGTCCGCTGCCTGTTGCCGCCGGGTGTCAGGCGGCGGGCGGTGGCGCCGGAAAGTCCCGGATCACGCGATCGGGGGATTCTTCATACGGGGGGGTATAGATCACCAGCAGCCTGGCGGGCTCGTCGCTGGTCACGGTAAAAACGTGGGGCACGTCGGGCGGGAAGTAACAGCAGTCGCCCGCCACCATGTCGGCCGATTCGTCCTGCACCTGCGCGCGCGCGGTACCCGACAGCAGGTAGCAGACCTGCTCGATGCCCGGATGCGCGTGCGGCAGCGCGCCCTGGCCTTTTTCAATCACGCCCAGCAGCACTTCGACGCCGCGCGAGCCCACGGTATCCGGCCCGATCAGGCGGCGGTTCAGGGTGCCGGTGTGATTGGCGGGGTGGTAGCCGGGCACCTCGGCTTCGCGGACCAGCCAGCTAGGGGTTTTTGCTTGCGTCATGTTCATCCGTCTAAATTCTCATACGTAAATTCATTTTCACGTATGAGAAAAACATCGGCAAGCGATTTTTCGGGCGGGATACTGTGTCGCGCTCTAGGGGATTAGGGAAAACACCGTGCGCGGACTGCTAAAATCCGGCGCTGATCTTCTTTCACGGCCCGCCATGTCTTCCGTTTGTCCGCCTGACGCCTCCGCCACCCTGTCTGATTGGTTGCAGTATCTGGAATCCATCCACGCCACGGCAATCGACATGGGCCTGGACCGCGTGCGCGAAGTGGCCGCGCGCATGGGGCTTGAGCTGTCGGGCGTGAAGTTCGTTGTGGGCGGCACCAACGGCAAGGGTTCCACCTGTGCCATGCTGGAAGCCATGTTGCTGGCGGCCGGCTACAAGGTGGGGCTGTATACGTCGCCGCACCTGATCGACTTCAACGAGCGCGCCCGCGTCAACGGCGAGATCGCCTCGGACGGCGACCTGATCGCCCAGTTTCAGGCTGTCGAGGCGGCGCGCGGCGAGGTCTCGCTGACGTACTTCGAATTCACCACGCTGGCCATCCTGCGCCTGTTTTCGCAAACGCGCCTGGATGCAATCGTGCTGGAAGTGGGCCTGGGCGGCCGCCTGGACGCCGTCAACATCGTCGATGCCGATTGCGCCATCGTCACCAGTGTTGACCTTGACCACACCGACTGGCTGGGCGATACCCGCGAGAAAATCGGCTTCGAAAAAGCCCACATCTATCGCGCCGGCCGGCCCGCCATCTGCAGCGACCCGGTTCCGCCGCAATCGCTGTTGGACTACGTGGAAAAAATCGGCGCCGACCTCTGGCTGTTCGGGCGCGACTACAACTATTCCGGTGACCGCCAGCAGTGGGCGTATGGCGGGCGCGAACAGCGCCGCAGCGCGCTGGCCTATCCGGCGCTGCGCGGCGCCAACCAATTGTTGAATGCGTCGGCCGCGCTGGCCGCGCTGGAATCCGTGCGCGACCGTTTGCCGGTGCAACAGCAGGCCGTGCGCCTGGGGCTGCTGCAGGCGTCGTTGCCGGGCCGTTTCCAGATCCTGCCGGGCCAGCCCGCGGTGATTCTGGACGTGGCGCACAATCCGCATGCCGCCGCCGTGCTGGCGCAGAACCTGGACAACATGGGGTTCCATCCGTACACCCACGCGGTATTCGGCATGCTGAACGACAAGGACCTCGCCGGGGTGGTGGCCAAGCTGGGCACCCGCATCGACCACTGGTATTGCGCGGGCCTGCCCGGGCCGCGCGGCATGTCGGGCCAGGCGCTGGCCGAGAAGGTCGCCGCCGCTTTGCCGCCATCGCCCGCGGGGGCTGAAAGCCCCAGCATCGCCGCCTTCGAAAATCCCGCCCAGGCCTATGCCGCGGCGCGCGAACGGGCGGTCGAGAATGATAGAATCGTCGTGTTTGGGTCGTTTCTCACCGTGGCCTCGGTTTTGCAGGCACTGGGTCGCAAGGCATAGGCAAAAACGGGTCATGGCGGCCCGCCGCCACATTGCCGCAAGGAATTCTCTTCCATGGGTTTTTTCAATCGCAAAGATCCTGCCGACCAGGCGCAGTCCTCTAAACGGGCGGCAGTGCCTAGCGAGGTTCAGGCTGCGGAGCTGCGCGGTCGCGCGCGGCGCAGGTTGGCAGGCGCCGTCGCCTTGGTGCTGGCGGCAGTCATCATTCTGCCCATGGTGCTTGATTCGCAGCCCGTGCCGGTTGCCGACAACATTCCCATCCGCGTGCCAGACCGCAACACCCCGTTCCAACCCCAGGTAAGCGACCCGCAAGCCGGCGCCAGCGCGTCGGCCCCGGCGGTTGCCGCCGACGGCACCACGCCCGCGGATTCTTCCGTGCCGACGCCGCCGCCCGTGACCGCCACGCCGTCCACCCCGCCCACGGCTTCCGCGCCGCCCGAGTCCGCAGCCCCGCACACGACCACCGTGCAGGTGACGCCGCCGCTCGTGGCGCCCAAGCCTGAAGCCAAGCCCAAGCCCGAAGCCAAGCCCGAGGCGAAGCCCGAAGCCAAGCCGGCTCCCAAGCCCGACACGCGCTCCGACGACGGTGCGCGCGCCTTGGCATTGCTGGAAGGACGGGCCGCGCCGGCCGCGGCACCGGCACCCAAGCCTGCCGCCAAGGGCAATTTCGTCTTGCAGATCGCGGCCTACACCACGTCGGAAGACGCCCAGTCGCGCCGCGCCAAGCTGCATCAGGCCGGCGTGACCAACGCATTTGTGGAACAAGCCACCATCAGTGGCAAACAGCAGTACCGTCTGCGTGTGGGGCCGTTCCCCTCGCGCGAGGCGGCGCAGGCGGCCCAGGCGCGATTGCGCACCTTGGGCTATGACAATGGTTTTATTGCCGCCCAATAGTGACCGGCTTCGACTTCGTCGTGCTGGCCATCCTGGCGGTCTCGGGTGTGCTGGGCCTGGTGCGCGGCCTGCTCAAAGAGGTGCTGTCGCTGGTCGCCTATCTGCTGGCTTTCGTGGCCGCGATATGGTGGGGCCCCACGGTATATACGTGGCTTGAGCCCTATATTGAAACGACGCTGCTGCGCATGGGAGTCTCATACGCCGTGGTGTTCATCCTAGTGCTGCTCGGTGTGGGTTTGGTCAACATGACGCTAGCCGCCTTGATCCGCAGTACCGGACTCAGCCCCGCCGATCACGGCCTGGGCGGTATGTTCGGGCTGGCCCGTGGTCTTGTGATCGTGCTGGCCTTGGTGGCCGCTGCCGGCTATACGCCGTTGCCCCAAGAGCCGTGGTGGAAGGACGCCATGTTTTCGCATTCGGCCATCGAGGCCATCAAACATATCAAAACGTGGCTGCCGCCGTCTTTGGCGACTTGGCTGCCGTATTGATTAGCTTCAAATCAACCAGGAAATCTCACCATGTGTGGAATCGTAGGGGTCATCGGGCGCGGGCCGGTCAACCAGCTGCTCTATGACAGCTTGCTGCTGTTGCAGCATCGCGGGCAGGACGCCGCGGGCATCGCGACGTCGCAAGGCAACCAATTCAATATGTACAAGGCTCACGGCCTGGTGCGCGACGTCTTCCGTACGCGCAACATGCGTTCGTTGCCCGGTACGTCCGGCGTCGGCCAGGTCCGCTACCCCACCGCGGGCTCCAGCGCCAGCGAGGAAGAGGCCCAGCCGTTCTACGTCAACGCCCCGTTCGGCATCATGTTTGCCCACAACGGCAACCTGACCAACTGGCGTGAACTGCGTGAATCGCTGTACCGCGTCGACCGCCGCCACATCAACACGAATTCCGATTCCGAAGTGCTGCTGAACGTGCTGGCCCACGAACTGCAATCGTCGGCCAACGGGGTGTCGCTGGATGACGACGCGATCTTCCGCGCGGTGTCGGCGCTGCACAAGCGCGTGCGCGGCGCCTATGCCGTGGTGGCCCAGATTTCCGGTTACGGCCTGCTGGCGTTCCGCGACCCGAACGGTATCCGCCCCTTGTGTATCGGCCGCATGGAAACCGACGAAGGCGTTGAGTGGATGGTGGCCTCGGAGTCGGTGGCGCTGGAAGGCAGCGGCTTTGTCTTCGTGCGCGACGTCGAACCCGGCGAAGCCGTATTCGTCGACCTGGACGGCCGCTTCGTCAGCCGCCAGTGCGCCGACAACCCGCAACTGGTGCCGTGTATTTTCGAATACGTGTACTTCGCGCGTCCGGATTCGCTGATCGACGGCGTGTCGGTCTACGACGCCCGCCTGCGCATGGGCGAATACCTGGCCGACAAGGTCGCGCGCAACATGCGCCTGGGCGACATCGACGTCGTCATGCCGATCCCGGATTCCTCGCGTCCCGCCGCCATGCAGTTGGCTGCCCGCCTGAACCTGGACTACCGCGAAGGGCTCATCAAGAACCGCTACGTGGGCCGCACCTTCATCATGCCGGGCCAGGCCGTGCGCCGTAAGTCCGTGCGCCAGAAGCTCAATGCCATCGGCATGGAGTTCAAGGGCAAGAACGTGCTGCTGGTCGATGACTCCATCGTGCGTGGCACCACCAGCCGCGAAATCGTCGACATGGCGCGCGCCGCCGGCGCCAACAAGGTGTACTTCGCATCCGCCGCGCCGCCGGTCCGTTTCCCGAACGTGTACGGCATCGACATGCCCACGCAATCGGAACTGATCGCCACGGGCCGCAGCGACGAAGAAATCGCCCGCGCCATTGGCGCCGATTCGCTGATCTACCAAGATCTGTCTGACATGCAGCAATCGGTGCGTGACCTGAACCCCAAGATGACCCGCTTCGAGGCTTCGTGCTTTGATGGCGAATACATCACGGGCGACATCACCGCTGAATACCTGGCCCGCCTGGGCCAGTCGCGCGCTGAACCCGGCCAGGACGAAGGCGCAAGCGGCCTGCAATTCAACATGGGCTACGCCGCCAACGACGCCTGACCCTCCAGGGCAGGGGCTTCAACAAAAATGCCGTTCACGCGAGTGAACGGCATTTTTTTCTGCACGCCCGCTTTGCTGATGGCGCTATCTTGTCCCCTGGGCGGCTTCGGCTTCGGCTTCGGCTTCGGCATCGGCATCGGTATTGAGGCCGTAGGCGGCCGGCATGCCTTGTTGCCCGCAGCACGCGCCCCAGTTCAGCAGCTTCGAGGTGTGCCCGATGCCTGGGTTGAACGTGTTGGTGGGGTCCAGTTCCCGATAGAACGCGGTCAGCGCCGGCTTGGCGACATACAAGTGCCCCACGTTGTGCTCGGCCGGATATTCCGCCTGCCGCGCGTCCAGCAATGCCCACATGCGATGCTCCATCGCGACCGGGTCGACGCCCTTGCGCACGATGTAGTCCTGGTGAAACACGTGGCAGAAGAAATGCCCGTAATACAGCTTGTGCACAATGTCGCGTTCCATGTCGGCCGGCAGGGTCTCGACCCATTCCCGGTCGTTGCGGCGCAAGGCGATGTCCAGTGGCACGATATCCTGCACCGTTGCGCGATGCGTGTCGCGATAGCGAATTGCCGCGCCCGCGATGGCAAAGCGATGCAGGAACGCCTTGCGTCCTTCCTCGGCGTTGCATTCAAAGAATGCCGCATCCGCGCGCCCCGCGAAGTGCTGCGTCAAAAAGGCGCGCGTAGCCTCGACCGTATCGTTGGACACGCGCAGCAACAGGTGGTGTTCGTAGCGGTCGCGGTAGTCGCGCATGCGGCGCGGCAGATGATTCGGCAGCAGCGACACAAGGGCCTGTATCGCGCGGTCCACCAAGCCCGGCAGACCCAGCCGTTCCGCCATGCCGTCCAGCCGGCTCTTGATGGCAAAAGCCTTGGGCACGCGCGCGGTGCCCAGTTTGTCGATCAGCAGAAACACGTCTTTGCCGTAGCGCGCGCCGATATCGAAGGCGTCGCGATGGATGTATTCGCCCGCGATTGGCAGCCGTGGAAGATTGGCCAGCAGTTCGCGGCGCACGGCGGTCAGGTCGTCGGGCAGCTTGCTGGCGATATAAAACACTGTGCTGGGTTCGCGCTCGAACGTGTCCAGCCGCACCGCGAAGAGGCAGACGCGGCCGGCCGAGCCGGAGGCTTCGTGCAGACGCGAGGGGTCCGCATTGAAGCGCGCCGGCGTGGGGGCATCGATCTGACGCACATGGTCGGCATAGTTCGGGTCCGACGCCGCGCCCACGTCATCCCGGATATCGCCGGGGCCATAGTCGCAGGCCTGCAAACGGGTCAGGATCTCTTCGGGCGTCCGGCCCAGGTCGATGCCCAGATGGTTGACCAGGCTAAGCGAGCCACCTTCGTCCACGCGCGCGTATAGCGCCAGTTCGGTGTACGCCGGGCCACGCCGCAGCAGGGCGCCACCCGAGTTATTGCACACGCCGCCCAGCACCGACGCCCCGATGCAGGACGACCCGATCACCGAATGCGGCTCGCGACCCAGCGGCGCCAGCGTCTGCTCCAGCCGGTCCAGCGTGGCGCCCGGCAGGCACACCACCTGTTTCCCGTCGCGGATCACTTGCACACCCGGAATGCGCAGCGTGCTGATCAGCACGATTTCGCGGTCGTACTGATCGCCATCGGGCGTGGACCCGCCAGTCAGGCCGGTATTGGCCGCCTGCATGATGACGATGCGGCCCGATTGCACCACGGCTTGCAGCACACGCCACTGCTCCAGCAAGGTGCCCGGGCGCACCACGGCAAGCACACGGCCTTCGCCCGTACGGTGGCCGCGACGAAAGCGGCGCGTGGCCGCATCGCCGGTCAGCACATGCGCGTTGCCGACAACGTCGCGCAATTGGGTCAGCAGCTGGATGCCAGTGTCGGGGGCGGAGGGGGGCGTCATGGTCGGGGCGAGGGTGGGGTCGAGGAGGGCAGGCGGGTGGCGCGGTCGCGGCGGGCGGCGTCTTCGTCCATTTTGACGAGCGTGGCGCGGATGTAGTCCAGGTGCTGGTCGATGACGGCGCGCGCCTGGTCGGGGTCGCCATCCAGGATGCTTTGCATCAGCGCCTGATGTTGATGCGTCAGCTTGTCTTGCGAGGCCGGACTGTCCTGGATGACCATGATGCGGCGGTTTTGAGCCACGGTGGACAGCATCAGGTCGAACAGCCCGCGCATCACTTGCAGCAGCACGAGGTTGTGCGAGGCTTCGGCGATGGCCAGGTGAAACTGCGCGTCGGCGTGGGCCGAGAGTTCGGCATTGCCGCGTTGCTGGTAGTCGATCATCTGATCGAAGCAGCGCTGTATCTTGGCCTTGTCCGCATCGGTGGCGCGCTGCGCCGCGTAGCTGGCGGTGCTGGTTTCCAGCGCGCAGCGCGTTTCCAGCACGTCATAGCGGTACTGCGGATCGTGCTGCATCAGCGCGGCCAACGGCGACATCGATTCCTGAGGCCATTGGTGCGCGTCGGCGGCCAGAAACGTGCCGGCGCCGACGCGGCTGATCAGGATGCCGTGGCTGGACAGCTTTTGAATGGCTTCACGCAAGGCGGTGCGTGACACGCCCAGGCTTTGCGCCAAGCCGCGTTCGGCCGGCAGCCTTCCACCCGGCGGGATGCCGTGGGCCTGGATCAGGGATAACAGCTTTTCAGCGACTTGGTCTGACAAACGCATGGGATATTGGTACGACCAATTTTTCCGTCCAATTCGGGCGGCAGCGCTTGCCAATCAGGCGCCGGGGGCAATGATACCCAAGAATCGCCAATGGACTCGCCATCGCGCTCGTTAAATCGCGCGATTTTCAAGAAAATTGGTATGACCAATGTGTCGAGCGTGGGTGAGCAGCCCGACCTTCAGGCAGCCGGTGCCCACAGGGTTTCGCGCGTCGCTTCCAGATGCGTCAGGTAGAGCCGCAGGTCGAATTCATACTGGTGATAGTGCGGTTCCATGCGCAGGCACAGGTTGTAGAAGGCCTTGTTGTGGTCCTTCTCTTTCAAGTGCGCCAATTCGTGCACGGTGATCATCTTCAGGAATTCGGCCGGCACGGTCTTGAACAGCGTCGCCACCCGGATCTCGTGCTTGGCGCGCAGCTTGCCGCCCTGCACGCGCGAAATGTAGGTGTGCTGGCCCAGTGCATGCTGAATGACATGGATCTTGCTGTCGTAGGCAACTTTATTGATCAGGTCGCCATTGCGCAGATAGGTGTTCTTCAGGTCAGTCACGTACTGGTATAGCGCGCGGTCCGTGCGGACATCGTGCGGGCCGTCCGGATAACGCGACAGCAGGGCGGCGCCCAGCTTGCCGCGCTCAAGCAGCGTTTGGGCCTGGGCGAGCAGGGGCTCCGGATAGCCGGTCAGGTATTTCAGGGTAGTCACAGCTGGGAAAATACTTCCACGCGGCCGCGCCGGCTTAGGGGGCGCGCAACCGGCGCGGTGTTGTCAGGCGTGTGTCGGCGTTTGGATTCAGGCTCGGGCGCGGCCGAAGACGGCAGGCAGCGCCATGAAGAACAAGACCACGAAAAGCGCCAGGCTCCACAAAGCGTATTCGATGCCCAGCACCGGCACCTTGGCGTCCATGCAGGTCGCGAAAATGCCGAACAGCCACGGCACATTGCCTTCCAGGCCGATGCCGGTCATGAAGCGGTCGGCAAACGTCTGGTCGCACGACAGCATGTTGGCCGCCACGGTGTATTGGTACCAGGCCGCCACCACGCCGGACAGCGACAACAGCGCCGCCAGCGCGGCGGCGATGCGGGTCAACGCCCGGCCACCGCCAAAGCCGCCAATCAGGGCCACCACGCCAATCACCAGATAGATCAAGCGTTGCAGCACGCACCACGCGCAGGGTGGCATGTCGAAAACGTGTTGGGAAATCAAGGCCGCGCCAACGGCGCCGAAGGAAAACAGGGCAATCAGGCGAAGCAGGCGTTCAGAGCGGGTAGTCATTTTTTATCTATTCTTGAGATTGAGCGATGCGGGCGCGGCCCGGCCAACGCTTAGGCCTTGGGAACCGGAATTGGTTGCATCACTTGCGTCAACAACCCCAGCATCAGGTCGCGCGCGCCTTCCCAGAAGATCTGCACGCCCAGGCACAGCATGATGAACGCGGACAGCCGCATGAACACCGCCGTGCCGTTGTCGCCCAGGCGATGCAGCATCTGGGCGGCAAAGCGCAGGCAGACGTAAAGGGTCAGGGACACCGCGATAATGCCGGGAATGGAGCCGCCCAGCCGCACCAGGCTCAGCACGTGGTTCTGGTCGCGCAAGGACACGCCTACGGTGATGGCGGCGGCGATGGAGCCGGGGCCGCAACTGATGGGAAACGTCAGCGGGTAGAAGGCGCGCGCCTTCGCCATTTCAGGCGTGAACGATTCGGCCATGCGCGCCACGCGCTCGGTGTCGGCGTCGGGCGAATTCACCAGCCGCCAGGCGCTGGCAATCACCAGCATGCCGCCGCCGACGCGCACGATCGACAAGGAAATGCCGAAGAAGCTGAGCAGCACGTTGCCGGCCACCATGGCCACGATCAGCATCAGGCAGACATTGACCGCCACCCGTTTGGCCAGCACCACGCGTGTGGCCGACGAGGCGCCTTCGGTCAGCGACAGGAAAATCGGCGCAATGGCGGGCGGGTTCAGGAAGGGCAGCAGCGTGGCCAGCGCGAAAAAGAAGCTGCCACCGAAGACGCGCAGATAGTCGTTGAGCTGCATGGGAGCGGGGATCGCCTGGCCGAAAAACGGGATTGTATGCGGATCCGGCAGGGGTTGGCGATCTGATCGGACGGCCCGATCAGGGACCCCTTGATCAAGCGACCCGATCAAGCGACCCGATCAAGCGACCCGATCAGGCCGCCCGATCAGGCTACCCGCTGTTGCGCCTCGTCGCCTGCCAGCGCGTCGAGGATGTCGCGTTCGAACTGCATCTGGATGCGGGGTCGCGCCAGCGCCGAGCCATCCACGATGAACACGTCTTCCACGCGGTCGCCCAGCGTCATGATCTTGGCCATCAGCAGGTTTATCTCGTGCTGGGCGAATACGCGCGCCAGGGCGTGCAGCAGGCCGGGGCGGTCGGTGGCGGTAACGGACAACCGCCACGACGTGCTGCGCTCGTCCGGCTGCAGCTCGGCTTGCGGCATGACCGGGAACACGCGCGACACACGCGATTGCCGGTTACGGCCGTAGTAGCCGCCACGGCTGGGCTGCGCCTGGGCGGCGGCGTGCGGATCTTTCAGGCGTTCCGCCAGTTCGTGTTCCACCAGCGTCGCCTGGGCGCGCAGGTCGCTGGCGCCCTCGGGCAGCAGCACGATAAAGCTGTCCAGCGCCCAACCATGCCGCGTGGTGTGGATGCGCGCGTCTTGAATCGACAGGTTCTTGGCGTCGAAGTAGCCACAGATGGCCACGAACAGGTCCGGCGCATCGCGCGTGTAGACCATGATCTGCAGGCCTTCGCCTTGCTCGGTGGGACGCGCCTTGACCACCGCCTGGGCCGGCGCCACCTGGTGGTACAGGTGGCGCGTGTGCCAGGCGATGTCCGAGGCGTCGTGGCGCAGGAAGTAGGCCACGTCCAACTGGTTCCAGAAGGCTTCGCGCGCGTCGTCGCGCAGGCCGGCCCGGCGCGTCAGTCGGGCCGCTTCTTCCTTGCGCTCGGTCAGTACCGTGTGGGCGTCCGCATGGGCGCCGCCCAGCGCGGCCAGGGTCAGTTTGTACAGGTCTTCCAGCAGCTTGCCCTTCCAGGCGTTCCAGACCTTGGGGCTGGTCCCTCGGATGTCGGCCACCGTCAGCAGGTAGAGCGCCGTCAGATGGCGTTCGTCCTTCACCGTGGCGGCGAAATCCTGCACGACGGCCGGGTCGGACAGGTCGCGCTTTTGCGCCACCGCCGACATCAGCAAGTGCTGGCGCACCAGGAATTCCACCAGCTTGGCGTCTTCGGGATCCATGCCGTGGTCTTGCGCGAACTTGCGCACTTCGCGGGCGCCGAGTTCGGAGTGGTCGCCGCCGCGGCCCTTGGCAATGTCGTGAAACAGCGCCGCCACGTACAGCAACCAGTGCCGGTCCAGGCCCGCAATCAATTGGCTGGCCAGCGGGTATTCCTGGGCGTGCTCGGGCATGGTGAAGCGGCGCAGGTTGCGCACCACCGCCAGCGTGTGCTGGTCCACCGTGTACGCGTGAAACAGGTCGTGCTGCATCTGGCCCACGATGCGGCGGAACACCGGCAGGTAGCGGGGCAGGATGTTCAGCATGGTCATGCGTCGCAGTTCGTGCACGATGCCGCGCGGCTGCTGCAGGATCTGCAAGAACAGCTTGCGGTTGACCGGGTTGCGGCGGAACTGCGCGTCGATACGATGGCGCGAATGCCAGATGGCGCGCAGCGTGCGCGCCGACATGCCGGTGAGTTCGGGGTGTTGCTGCATCACCAGGAAGGCGCGCAGCAGCAGGGTGGGGTTGCGTTCGAAACCGTCGTCGCGAATGATGTCCAGGCGGTCGCGCAGGTTGCGAAAATCGTCGTCGATGTCGCGCGCGTCGCTATCGGGGCGCGGGAACAGCCGCTCTTCGATGTTCTGCACCAGGATGCCGTTCAACTGCGTCACCAGGCGCGCGGCCCAGTAATAGCGCTGCATCAGCAGTTCGCTGCCCCTCCGCGTGGCGGTGGCGTGGATGCCATAGACTTCGGCCAGCGCCGGCTGCAAATCGAACAGCACGCGGTCTTCGCGGCGGTTCGACAGCAGATGCAGTTCAATGCGCAGCCGCTTGAAGGCCTGTTCGGCCTTGCGCAGGTCGCGCGCTTCGGAAGAGGTCAGCAGGCCCGCTTGGGCGACCGACCGCCAACTATTGCCGAAACCGGCGGCGCGCGCCATCCACAAGATGACTTGCAGATCGCGCAAGCCCCCGGGCGATTCCTTGCAATTCGGTTCCAGCGCGTAAGGCGTGTCCTGGTAGCGCGCATGACGCTGCTGCATCTCGACCCGCTTGGCCAGGAAAAAGGCGCGCGGATCCAGCCGCGACTTGGTGGCGGCGTCGAACTTGCGCATCAGGATGCGGCTGCCCGCCAGCCATCGCGATTCCAGCAGCGCCGTTTCCACGGTGATGTCGGCATCGGCCTCGCGTTCGCAATCTTCAATGGTGCGCACGCTGTGGCCGGGTTCCAGGCCCAGGTCCCACAGCGACGCCACCAGCCGTTCAATGGCCGATTCCTCTTCGGGCGTGGGGGCGTGCGGCAGCAGGATCAGCAGGTCGACGTCAGAGTGCGGATAAAGCTCGCCCCGGCCATAACCGCCCACCGCCGCCAGCGTGGCGCCCAAGGGTAGCGGGCAATGCTTGACCAGGTCGCGCAGCGCGGCGTCCACGATGCGCCGCAATTCGGACAACAGCGTGTCCGGGCGCTCGTGCTCGCGGAACTGGGTTACCGCGGCGCGTCGGGCTTGCTGAATGCGTTCACGCAGGGAGCTGAGGAATTCGGCGGTCATGGGGCGGGCGGCGGTGCCTTACACGGCGGGAATGACGAGGGGCTCGGTGATGAAGGCGGGCGGCGGCGGCATGCCGGGCGACAGCGTCAGCACCTCGTAGCCGGTATCGGTGACGCAGACGGCATGTTCCCACTGCGCCGACAGGCTGTGGTCGCGGGTCACGACCGTCCAGCCATCGGCAAGCTGGCGGATTTCGCGGCGGCCGGCGTTGATCATGGGTTCAATGGTGAACAACATACCCGTCACCAATTTCACGCCCGTGCCGGGCTTGCCATAATGCAGTACCTGCGGATCTTCATGGAAACGCTGGCCGATACCGTGGCCGCAGAAT
Organism: Achromobacter spanius; assembly: GCF_029637605.1. Taxonomy (NCBI): domain Bacteria; kingdom Pseudomonadati; phylum Pseudomonadota; class Betaproteobacteria; order Burkholderiales; family Alcaligenaceae; genus Achromobacter; species Achromobacter spanius. The sequence goes on from NZ_CP121261.1 coordinate 685,079, forward strand.
TCGCGCACGACCGAAAAGCCGTTGGATTCCGCGTGCTTCTGGATGGCATTGCCCACGTCGCCCAGGAAGGCGCCGTTCTTGACCTGCTGGATGCCTTTCCACATGCACTCGAAGGTGATCTCGGTCAGGCGGCGCGACAAGATGGACTGTTCGCCCACCGCGTACATGCGGCTGGTGTCGCCGAACCAGCCGTCTTTAATGATGGTGACGTCGATATTGAGCGAGTCCCCGTTTTTCAGCACCTTGTCGCCCGGAATGCCGTGGCAGACCTGGTGGTTCACGGACGTACAGATGGCGCCAGTGAAGGGCGGGTAGCCGGGCGGGGCGTAGCCCACAGTGGCGGACTTGACCTTCAATTCGTCAGTCAGGTATTCCAGGCACAGGCGGTCCAGGTCGCCGGTGGTGACCCCCGGCTTGACGTGGGGAGTGATGAAATCGAGAACTTTGGCGGCGTCCTGGCAGGCGGCGCGCATCTTGGCCAGGTCGGCCGGATTGGTAATTGTGCCCATGGAGTAACTTGACGATCTCTCGCTTGAATGTCTGCTTGAAAGAATAGTAGAATTATAGGCTTCCCTAAAATTTTGGGGAGCAATCGGGTTACGGCAAGAGCCGATCCCGACGAAGGTGGGACGAAAACCGAAGTCCACTTTCTCAAGGCCATTCATTGGCCCAAACGATCTGTTTCATGAGATCGGCGGCAAGCCCTGAAGTTTCACCGCAAGCGAAGGTTGTGGAGCGAAATCGGGCAGGCTGTCAGGTTCTGAGGCGGGGCGGGCGGGGCGATGGGGGTCGGGAGCCGCAAGTGGAATTGGCTGGAAATCTTACTCAAGTTGGGGCACGGCGTGCTTGTAAGCCCGGTCATGTTTTTGAGCGGCGATGCAGGTTCGGTATGGGCGCCAGATTAAGTTCTTGAAAACCTTCGGGTTTTTTGAAGAAATGCCCTGGTGGTCTGATGCGCAAGATGGCGTCAAGCCTGAATGCGAAGAGCTGGATTTCGCTGCCAACAAAACAAGTCCGGGTGCGCTGAACCCCGGAAACTTCCAGGAATCTCCTGGAGTGTCTGGCTCAGCGCCTGCTTGTGTAGAACAAGCATGAGCAAGTGTGCGGTGCAGGGTTTCTGTCGTGTCGGTCGTCTGGGTTTATCGCGGAAGCAGTAGTTTTATTGCGGCAGTGATCGGTCGGCCCGGTTAAAATTTTGTCCATCCCGCGTGTTGCGGGAAATCGCGCGTCTCACCACCCAGGGTGTCAGCCAGAGGCTGATGCAGGTGCGGCGCAAGAAATCAACCCTTGGAGAATTACATGTCTTTGATGCGCGAAATGCTGGAAGCGGGTGTCCACTTCGGTCACCAAACCCGTTACTGGAACCCCAAGATGGCTCCGTACATCTTCGGTCACCGCAACAAGATTCACATCATCAACCTGGAAAAGACGGTTGATAAGTACCAGGAAGCCACCAAGTTCGTGAAGCAGCTGGCTGCTCGCGGCGGCAACATCCTGTTTGTCGGCACCAAGCGCGCTGCTCGCGAGCTGGTCGCCTCCGAAGCCGCCCGTTGCGGCATGCCCTTCGTCGACGCCCGCTGGCTCGGCGGCATGCTGACCAACTTCAAGACGGTCAAGACCTCGGTCAAGCGCCTGAAGGACATGGAAGTCGTCGTTGCCGAAGGCGGCGCCGAGCGCATGATCAAGAAGGAAGGCCTGCTGTTCCAACGCGAACTGGACAAGCTGAACAAGTCGATCGGCGGCATCAAGGACATGAACGGTCTGCCTGACGCCATGTTCGTCATCGACGTCGGCTACCACAAGATTGCCATCGCCGAAGCCAAGACGCTGGGTATCCCCGTGGTCGCCGTGGTTGACACCAACCACTCGCCCGACGGCATCGACTACGTCATCCCGGGTAACGATGACTCGGCCAAGGCCATCGCGCTGTACGCCAAGGGCATCGCCGACGCCGTGCTGGAAGGCCGCGAACAGAACATGAACGGTCTGGTCGAAGAGCTGGGTGAAGGTCAGGAAGAGTTCGTCGAAGTGCAGGACAACCAGGCCTAAGCCTGCTGTCATGTCCGGCGGTTAGTGTCCGGGAGCGGCTTTTGAAACAGAACCGCTCCCGCCTCGCCGGCACTGCGAAGGTGGGCTCCCATCTTCCTGGCCCGCCACTGGCGGGCGTCCCATCGAATCAAATCACTGCCCCGGCGAGCCGGGGCGTGTCTTAGCAAAATTTGGAGCAAACATGGCTGAAATTACCGCTGCCCTGGTCAAGGAACTGCGCGAGAAGACCGACGCGCCCATGATGGAGTGCAAGAAGGCCTTGACGGAAGCCGAAGGCGACCTGGTTCGCGCCGAGGAAATCCTGCGCGTCAAGCTGGGCAACAAGGCCAGCAAGGCCGCTGCCCGCGTCACCGCCGAAGGCCTGATCGGTCTGTTCATCTCCGCCGATGCCAAGCAAGGCGCCGTCGTCGAAATCAACTGCGAAACCGACTTCGTCGCCAAGAACGACGACTTCGTCGGCTTCGTGAACAAGCTGGCTGAACTGGTCGCCACGCAGAACCCGGCCGACGTCGCCGCTCTGTCGGCCCTGCCGTTCGGTGAAGGCACCGTTGAAACGACCCGTACCGCCCTGATCGGCAAGATCGGCGAAAACATCTCGATCCGCCGCTTCGAGCGCATCGAGACGCCGAACGCGCTGGCCAGCTACGTGCACGGCGGCAAGATCGGCGTGCTGGTGGAATACTCCGGCGCCGAAGAAGTGGGCAAGGACCTGGCGATGCACATCGCCGCCACCAAGCCCAAGGCCCTGAACGCCGACGGCGTGAACCCGGCCGACATCGCCGCCGAGCGTTCGGTTGCCGAGCAGAAGGCCGCCGAATCCGGCAAGCCGGCTGACATCGTCGCCAAGATGGTTGAAGGTTCGGTCGCCAAGTTCCTGAAGGAAGTGACCCTGCTGTCGCAACCTTTCGTCAAGAACGACAAGCACACGGTCGAACAGCATCTGAAGGCCAATGGCGCTTCGATCAGCAAGTTCGTGCTGTTTGTTGTCGGCGAAGGTATCGAGAAGAAGACCAGCGACTTTGCCGCTGAGGTTGCAGCTGCCGCCGCCGGCGCAGCCTAACCGTCAGGGGTAGTGCTTAAAGGCCGGCACTAGATTAAATTCTAGTCCGGCCTTTTTACGCCGCGGGGCCGGTTCAAGGGGGGAAACCTTCTGGGCACAGGGCGAATCCGCGGCATTGAGGGGGCTCCCTCATCTTTGTCTTACACTTTCGTCGGATTGTTCTTCGGGATATCACCTATGAGCAGCAGAGCATACAAACGGGTTCTTCTCAAACTTTCCGGCGAGGCGCTGATGGGCGAGGATGCTTTTGGCATCAACCGTTCCACCATCGTCCGCATGACCGATGAGATCGCCGAAGTCGCCGCCACCGGCGTCGAACTGGCCATCGTCATTGGCGGAGGTAACATTTTCCGTGGCGTCGCCCCGGGTGCGCAGGGCATGGACCGCGCCACCGCCGACTACATGGGCATGATGGCCACCATCATGAACGCGCTTGCCCTGCAAGACGCGCTCAAGCACAAGGGTATCGACACCCGCGTACAATCCGCCCTGAACATCGATCAGGTCGTCGAACCCTACATCCGCCCGAAGGCTTTGCGCTACCTCGAAGAGGGCAAGGTCGTCATCTTCGCCGCGGGTACGGGCAACCCCTTCTTCACGACCGACACCGCCGCCGCCTTGCGCGGCGCCGAAATCGGCGCGGAGATCGTGTTGAAAGCCACCAAAGTGGACGGCATCTACAGTGCGGATCCCAACAAGGATCCCACCGCGACGCGTTATGCGCGGATCAGCTTCGATGAAGCGATTGTGCGCCGTCTGGAAGTCATGGACGCCACGGCCTTCGCGTTGTGCCGTGACCAGAAACTGCCGATCAAAGTGTTTTCGATCAATAAGTCGGGCGCGCTCAAGCGAGTGGTCAGCGGCGAAGACGAAGGCACGTTGGTACACGTTTAAAGAAAAGGAAATTTCATGAGCGCAGCAGAAATCCGCAAATCCGCCGAAGCCAGGATGGCCAAGTCGCTTGATACGCTCAAGATCAACCTGGGCAAGATCCGGACGGGCCGCGCCCACACCGGCATCCTGGACCACGTGCAGGTCGACTACTACGGTTCGCCCGTGCCGGTCGGCCAGGTCGCCAACGTCAACCTCGTGGACGCCCGCACCATCAGCGTGCAGCCCTACGAAAAGCAAATGGCCGGCCCGATCGAAAAGGCAATCCGTGAATCGGATCTGGGCCTGAACCCGATCTCGATGGGCGACACCATTCGCGTGCCGATGCCCGCCCTGACCGAAGAGCGCCGCCGTGACCTGACCAAGGTCGTGCGCAGCGAAGGCGAAGACGCCAAGATCGCCGTGCGCAACCTGCGCCGCGAAGCGAACGAAGCGTTGAAGAAGCTGGTCAAGGACAAGGAAATCTCCGAGGACGACGAGCGTCGCGCCCAGGACGATGTCCAGAAGCTGACCGATCGTGCCGTGACGGACATCGACAAGATGGTCGTCCAGAAAGAAGCGGAAATCATGACCGTATAATCCGTGATTGTTTCGGGGTAGACGGATAGCCCGTTTTCCCCGGCGTCAGGATTTTCTTGCCTATGCGCCGTCCTTACCATTGCTTCGCAGCACCGCTATGCAGCAATGGAACGACGGCGCAGGTTTTTCTCCCGTATTTCTGATTTTCGCCGGCCTTCCGCGCGCAGTCCCACACCCATGGCAACCAGTTCGACCCAGGCGGTTCCCGATACTCGCGACATACCCGAACACGTCGCCATCATCATGGATGGCAACGGGCGATGGGCTACGCGGCGGCTGCTGCCTCGCACTGCCGGCCATGCCAAGGGTGTGCAGGCCGTGCGCCGCGTGGTCGAGGCCTGCGGGCGTGCCGGGGTGCGTTACCTGACGTTGTTCGCGTTTAGTTCCGAGAACTGGCGCCGGCCCGCCGAAGAGGTCTCGCTGTTGATGCGCCTGTTCGTGCAGGCGCTGGAGCGCGAAATCGGCAAGCTGGACGAGCAGGGCGTGCGCTTGCATGTCATCGGCGACCTGAGCGCCTTCGAACCCCGCTTGCAAGAGCTGATCGTGGCCGCGCAGGCACGCACCGCGCACAACGACCGCCTGCATCTGACAGTTGCCGCCAACTATGGCGGACGCTGGGACATCCTTCAGGCCACCCGCGCGATGCTGGCCGCCGAACCCGAGCTTGCGTCCCACCCCGAGCAAGTCAATGAAGAGCGCCTGGCCCGGCATCTGTCGATGTCCTGGGCGCCCGAACCCGATCTGTTCATCCGTACCGGCGGTGAGCAGCGCATTTCCAATTTCCTGATCTGGCAGATGGCCTACGCGGAGTTCTACTTCACGGACCGCTATTGGCCGGATTTTGGCGCCGCCGAGCTACAAGCGGCTTTTGACTGGTATCGCACCCGCGAACGCCGCTTCGGCCGCACCAGCGCGCAAGTCAGCGAAAGCGGCGCGCAGTAAGCAGACGGCGACAAGCGCGTCTTTCCAGAGCAGCACACGAGGAGACCGTCATATGTTGGGCCAGCGTATCGTTACCGCCGTCATTCTGTTGGCCATTCTGGCCGCCGCGATGATCAGCGCCAACCCCTGGTGGTTCGTCGCCTTGCTGGCCTTGGCCGCCGCCTGCGCCAACTGGGAATGGCTGCGCCTGACGCTGCCCCAGCCTCCGTCCCCCCTGATTTCCATCGGCGTCGCCGTGCTGCTGTTCGGCGGCATGCTGGCGCTGGCCTCGGCCTGGCTTGCCGGTGGCGGCGTGGGTTGGCGCGATCCGGCCTGGGTGATGCGCTATGTGGTGCCCGCTGTCGCCGCCGTCTGGCTGTTCGGCGGTGTTACCGCCGTGGTTCGCGGCCGTTCCGATGCGCCACCGGCCAGCCTGGGCTGGTCTGTCTTTTCCGTACCCGCCGCCTTGGCCGCCTGGGCCGTACTGGCGCAGATGTTCGTCGCGCGCGGCGCGGGCTTTGTGGTGTCGCTGCTGGCACTGGTCTGGGTGGCTGATATTGCCGCATATTTCGCTGGCCGCGCCTTCGGCAAGCGTAAGCTTGCCCCTAGGGTCAGCCCGGGCAAGACCATCGAAGGGGCCATTGCCGGGGTGCTTGGCGCGGTGGTCTGGATCGGGCTGTCCAGCCTGTGGGCCGGCTCGTTCGGCCACGCGCTGGTGGAACGCTGGAGCTTCTGGCTGGCCCTGCCGATTGCCGCGCTGCTGGGCGTGGTGTCCATCGTGGGCGACCTTTTTGAATCGCTGCTCAAGCGCCGCGCGGGCCGCAAGGATTCCAGCACGCTGTTGCCTGGCCATGGCGGGGTGTATGACCGAATCGACGCGATTCTTCCGGTCGCGCCGTTTGCGTTAATTTTGTCTGGAGTGCTGTTTTGACGGTTTTTCAACGCGTCGTCGTGCTCGGGTCGACCGGATCGATCGGTGAAAGCACGCTGGATGTGATTGCCCGCCACCCTGAGCGCCTGGGGGTTTATGCGCTGTCCGCCCACAGCCGGATGGAGCGTCTGGCCGAGCAGGCCCTGGCCAGCCGCGCGGCCGTCGTGGTGGTGCCTGATACGGCTGCCCGCAAGCGATTCATTGCCGCCTGGACGGGCGCGCAGCCCATGCCCGACATCCGGGTGGGCGCGCAGGCGCTGGCCGACACGGCGGCGGACCCGCAGTGCGATTCGGTCATGGCGGCCATCGTGGGGGCGGCCGGTTTGCCCGCCGCGCTTGCTGCCGCCCGTAGTGGCAAGCGGGTGTTGCTGGCCAACAAGGAAGCGCTGGTCGCCGCGGGCTCGCTTTTCATGCGGGCCGTGCGCGACAACGGCGCGGAACTGCTGCCGATCGATAGCGAACACAATGCCATTTTCCAGTGTCTGCCCCACGGCGGGCGAGCCCAGGCGCCCGATGCGCCCGCGCCCGGCGTACGCCGCCTGTTGCTGACGGCCTCCGGCGGCCCGTTCCGGGGTCGCGATCTTGAAGACCTGCACGATGTGACGCCCGCCCAAGCCTGCGCCCATCCGAACTGGAGCATGGGGCGCAAGATCTCGGTGGACTCGGCGACCATGCTCAACAAGGGGCTGGAAGTCATCGAAGCGCATTGGCTGTTCGCCATGCCCGCTGACCGGATCGAAGTAGTGGTGCACCCGCAAAGCGTCGTGCATTCCATGGTCGAGTACGACGATGGCTCCGTGCTGGCGCAGTTGGGTCAGCCCGACATGCGGACCCCCATTGCCTACGGGCTAGGCTTTCCTGAACGTCTGGAAAGCGGCGTCGGGCCGCTGGACCTGACCCGCCTGGGTCGCCTGGATTTCGAAAAGCCTGATCTGGCCCGTTTTCCTTGCCTGGCCCTGTCCTTTGACGCCTTGCGGGCCGGGCAGGGCGCCTGCGTGGCGCTCAACGCCGCCAACGAAGTCGCCGTTGCCGCATTCTTGGACGGCCGCCTTCCCTACACCTGGATCGCGCGCGTGATCGAAGCCACCCTGGAGTGGCAGGCAGGGCAAGCATCTGTTACGCTCAACAGTCTTGACGAAGTGCTGGCGCTGGACGCCGATGCGCGCACCTTCGCAGGTAACCTTGGGCTGGCCTGACGGCTGGCCCCGCTTGCTTCTGATTCCCTAGATCCCGATCCCCATGCTTTTCACCCTGCTGGCCTTTGCGGTAGCGCTTGGCTCACTGATCACCTTCCATGAGCTGGGACACTATTGGGTGGCCCGTCTGTGCGGCGTGAAAGTGCTGCGCTTCTCGTTGGGGTTCGGCAAGGTCATCCTGCGCCGCACGGACAAGCACGGCACCGAATGGGCCGTGTCCGCCTTGCCACTGGGCGGCTACGTCAAGATGCAGGACGACGCGCCCGCCGGCGCCACGCCGGCCGAAGCCGCCAGCGCGTTCAACAACAAGCCGGTCGGCCAGCGCATCGCCATCGTCGCGGCCGGCCCGCTATTCAATCTGATCCTTGCGGTAGTCCTGTATGCCGGGCTGAATCTGGCCGGCACGGACGAACCGCAGGCCATCATCGCCCAACCCACGGCGGAATCGCCCGCCGCGCAGGCCGGCCTGCTGGCCGGCGACCGCATTCTTGCCATTGATGGGCAAGAGGTGGCGTCGTGGTCGGATGCGCGTTGGCGCCTGATGGACGTCCTGTCCACCGGCGGCCGCGCGCTGGTCGAAGTCAGCACGCCGTCGGGCTCGGTCCAGCAACGTGAACTGAACTTGCAGCCCAACGCCATGGATCCTTCCGCTGGCGATCCGCTTGCCGCCGCCGGTATCCGCCTGGCTCAGCCCAAGCCGGGCGTGCGCGCCGTCAACGACGGTGGCGAAGGCCAGGCCGCTGGCCTGCGCACGGGCGACACCATCGTCGCCATCAACGGCCAAGCCACGCCGGAAACGGGCTCGGTCATCAAGCAGATCCAGCAAAGCGCCGGCCAGACGCTGACGCTGACGCTGCTGCGCGATGGCGCCAATATTTCGCTGAATGTCACGCCGCGTCCCGAAATGGTGAACGGCCAGGAAATCGGCCGGCTTGGCGTCCAGCTGGGTGGTGACGTGCCGATGGTGACGGTGCGCTATGGCCTGTTCGAAAGTGTATGGCTGGGTGCGGTCCGCACGTGGGATACGGCCTGGTTTTCGCTGCGCATGATGGGTCGCATGGTCACGGGTGATGTCTCGTGGCGCAACATCAGCGGCCCGGTCACCATTGCGGACTATGCCGGGCAGACCGCCAGAATCGGCATTGTTGCGTATATCGCCTATATTGCGTTGATCAGTATCAGCCTGGGCGTATTAAATTTGCTTCCCATTCCTATGCTGGATGGTGGCCATCTGCTGTACTATCTCGTCGAAATTGTGCGGGGTAGCCCGCCGCCTGCGAGGTGGATCGATATTGGACAGCGCGCCGGCATAGGTTTATTGGCAGGCCTTATGGGGCTTGCGCTGTTTAACGATTTCACGCGGTTATTTACCTAATCGCGATTTAGCATAAAATCCCCCGCCATTTGCACGACCGAGGATAGTCAAGGATGTCTTTTCGCCGGATGTTTCATCACAAAAAGGGTGTACTGCCGGGTCTGATCGCCGCATTAATGCTGCCGGCCATGGCCCAAGCCTTCGACCCTTTTGTCGTGCGGGATATCCGCGTAGAAGGAATTCAACGGACTGACGCCGGCACCGTCTTCGGTTATCTCCCTGTGAAAGTGGGCGAGAAATTCACCGAAGAAGAAGCCACCGAGGCCATCCGCCGCCTGTACGGCACGGGCTTTTTCACCGACGTGCAGATCCAGACGGACAACAACGTTGTTGTGGTCGTGGTGCAGGAACGGCCGACCATCGCCTCCGTCAATTTCAACGGCATGCGCGAATTCGACTCCAAGGCGATCACCACGTCGCTGGGGCAGGTCGGCTTCGCCGAAGGCCGCATCTTCGACCGCTCCATGCTCGAGCGCGCGGAATACGAACTGAAGCAGCAATACCTGTCCAAGGGCAAGTACGGCGTTGAAGTCACGTCCACCGTGACGCCGCTGCCGCGCAACCGCGTTGGCGTGAGCTTCGACGTGTTCGAAGGCGATGTCGCCCGCATCCAGGAAATCCGTTTCGTGGGCAACAAGGCTTTCTCGGAAAGCGATCTGCTTGACGAATTCAAGCTGACCACGCCGGGCTGGCTGACCTGGTACACCGATACCGACAAGTATTCCCGCGAAAAGCTCGAAGGCGATCTTGAACGCCTGCGTTCGTTCTACCTGGATCAGGGTTATCTTGAGTTCTCGGTTGAGCCTCCCCAGGTCACTATTTCGCCCGACCGCAAAGACATCCGCATCACCATCACCGTCCACGAAGGCGAACCCTACAAGGTGCGCAGCGTGAAGCTGGCGGGCAACCTGCTGGGCCTGGACAAGGAAATCAACGCGCTGTTGCAGGTCAAGCCTGACGAGACCTTCTCGGCGGCCAAGGCCAACGATTCCGCCAAGGCCATTACCGATTACCTGGGCGAACTGGGCTACGCGTTTGCCAACGTCAACCCCAACCCGCAACTGGACCGCGCCAAGCACGAAGCCGACCTGACGTTCTACGTCGATCCAAGCCGCCGTGTTTACGTGCGCCGCATCCAGATCGGCGGCAACACCCGCACGCGCGATGAAGTCGTGCGCCGCGAAATGCGCCAGCAGGAAGCCGCCTGGTACGACGCCAAAGACATCAAGACCTCGCGCGACCGTGTCGACCGCCTGGGCTATTTCAGCGACGTCAACGTCAAGACCGATCCGGTTCCGGGCTCGCCCGACCAGGTCGACGTGAACGTCGACGTGAAAGAAAAGCCCACCGGCATGATCAACCTGGGCGTGGGCTATGGCTCGTCTGAAAAGGCGATTCTGTCGGCTGGTATCAGCGAAGACAACGTATTCGGCAGCGGCACCAACCTGACGCTGCAGTTGAACACCAGCAAGACCAACCGCGCGATCGTGCTGTCGCACACCGATCCGTACTGGACCAAGGACGGCATCAGCCGCACCACGTCCGCGTACTACCGCGTGACCGAGCCCTGGAACAACAACGACGGTGACTACCGCGTCAAGGCCATCGGCCTGGGCATGAACTTCGGTATTCCGATTTCCGAATACGACCGGATCTTCCTGGGCGCGAACTTCGAGCACAACCAGATCGACCTGTTCACGAATTCGCCGCAGGCCTACAAGGACTTCGTGGGGCAGTACGGCGATTCGACCAACTCGGTCATCTTCAGCACCGGCTGGTCCAAGGACACGCGAGACAGCGCCCTGGCACCCACCAGCGGTTCGTACACGCGCCTGAAGGCCGACGTGTCCACGGTGGACCTGCAATACACCATGCTGACGGGTCAGCAGCAGTACTTCCTGCCGCTGGGCGGCTCCTATACGCTGGCCTTGAACGGCATGGTGGATTGGGGCCGCAGCTACGGCAGCAAGGATTACCCGGTTATCAAGAACGTCTATGCCGGCGGTATCGGCACCGTTCGCGGCTACGAAGGCTCGTCGCTGGGTCCGCGCGATACGCTCACGGGCGATTACCTGGGTGGCACGCGCCGTATCGTCGCCAATGCCCAGCTGTATCTGCCGTTCCCGGGCGCCACCAAGGACCGCACGCTGCGTTGGTTCATCTTCAGCGACGCGGGCCAGGTTGCTGCCGGCAGTGGTCTGAGCTGCACGCGCGGCCGCGACAACACCGAGGTCGAAGATCCTTGCGGCTGGCGTTTCTCGGCCGGTATCGGCCTGTCGTGGCAGTCGCCGATGGGGCCGTTGCAGTTGTCTTACGCCCGTCCGCTCAACTCCAAGCAGGGCGACGACAAGCAAAGCTTCCAGTTCCAGATCGGAACCGGATTCTAAGCGCGCCGTTACGCTTGAAAACAAGGGAGGGGCCCCGTGGGCCGGCTCCCTTGCTGTTTAGTGGCACAATACACACTTTGGCTTTGCCTTACGGAAGGTGAGATTTTCATGATGTCTGATTTCGCACTTAAATCATCGAATACGCCGCGCGCCAAGCGCCGTGGCAAGCTGGGCGGCTCCATTGCCCTGGTGGGTGCGCTCATTCTCGGTTCGGCTGCTGCGATTCCCGCGCAGGCTCAAAACACCAAGATCGGCTTCGTCAACACTGAACGGATTCTGCGTGAATCGGGTCCGGCCAAGACGGCGCAAAGCAAGATCGAAGCCGAATTCAAGAAGCGCGACGACGAACTCCAGCGCCTGAACAACAGCCTGCGTTCGCAAGCCGAGAAGTTCGACAAGGACGCGCCGGTTCTGTCGGAGTCGGATCGTGTGAAGCGCCAGCGCGAGTTGTCCAATCTGGATACCGACCTGCAACGCAAGCGTCGTGAATTCCAGGAAGACTTCAACCGCCGCCGCAATGAAGAATTCTCGGGCATCGTGACGAAGGCCAACGAGGCCATCAAGCGCATCGCCGAGCAAGAAAACTACGACCTGATCATTCAGGACGCCGTGACGGTCAACCCGCGCATCGACATCACCGACAAGGTGATTCAGAGCCTGGGCAAGTAAGCAGTACCCGTCGCACCATGCCGGTTTTACTGGATCTTGCTCGCGCGCCGACCCTTGAAGCACTGTTGAGCGCCGCCAATACCCAGGGTATGGACTGGCGCGTCAGCGCGCCTCCCGGCGTAGAACCCTTCAAGGTCCGCGGTATCGGGACCTTGTCTTCCGCAGGTAGCCAGGAAATCACCTTCCTGGCCAACCCGCGCTACCAGAGCCTGCTTGGGTCCACCCAGGCGGGGGCGGTCATCGTCTCGGCTGACGTGGCCGAAGCGCTGGAAGCCGACGGCGCCAATCGGCCGCCCTTTGCGCTGGTGGTCTGCAAGCACCCCTATCTGCTTTACGCCCGCGTGGCGCAATGGTTCGACGCCGCGCGTCGGCCGGCGCTGCCGGGGTCCACGCATCCTTCCGCCGTCGTTGCGCCTGATGCCGTCCTCGAAGAGGGCGTGCGTATTGGCCCTAATTGCGTGGTGGAAGCGGGTGCGCGCATCGGTCGAGACACCATACTTGGGCCAGGCTGCGTCGTGGGGGTGGGTTCATCCATCGGCGCGGGCAGCCGCCTGCACGCACACGTCACCCTTTACGAAGGGGTGAAAGTGGGCGAACGGGCCATCATCCACAGTGGCGCCGTGTTGGGCGCGGACGGTTTCGGCTTTGCGCCGGACCCGACGCTGGGGCAGGGCGCCTGGGGCAAGATCCCTCAATTGGGCGGCGTGTCCATAGGCAACGATGTCGAAATCGGGGCCAATACCACCATCGACCGGGGGGCCCTGGACGACACCGTGGTGTCGGACGGCGTCAAGCTGGACAATCAGATCATGGTGGCGCACAACGTGCGCATCGGTGCCCACACCGCGGTGGCGGCATGTGTTGGCATTGCTGGGTCCACGACCATCGGCGAACGTTGCACCATCGGCGGCGCCGCGATGCTGTCCGGCCATTTGACCTTGGGCGACGACGTGCACATTTCAGGTGGCACGGCGGTTACCTCCAGTATTAACAAGCCTGGCCGCTATACGGGCGTGTTCCCGTATGCCGAGCATGGCGACTGGCAGCGCAACGCCGCCGTGATACAACAGTTGGCGCAACTGCGCCGCCGCGTGCGCACGCTGGAAAAAGATTAAGAGGCGCGATTGCCGCCTTGGCGTGCACGCGCCAAAATAATTTCATCTCGCAGGAAAGCATAGAAAAATGGAACTCGACATCAAGGGGATCATGGAGAGGTTGCCGCATCGTTATCCGATGCTGCTGATTGATCGCGTCGTTGAAATGGTGCCCGGCAAATCTATCGTGGCCATCAAGAATGTCTCGATCAATGAACCGTTTTTCAACGGCCACTTTCCCCACCATCCGGTGATGCCGGGCGTGCTCATCGTGGAAGCCATGGCCCAGGCCTCGGCGCTGTTCTCGTTTACCGACGAAAACGGCGGGCTGAAGTGCGATAGCTCCAAGACCGCCTACTACCTCGTCGGTGTCGATGGCGCGCGCTTCCGCCGCCCCGTGGTGCCCGGCGATCAACTGCGCATTGAAGTCGAAGCCGAACGCCTGAGCCGCAGCATCTGTAAGTACGCTGCGCGCGCGACGGTTGACGGACAAGAAGTGGCGTCCGCCAAGCTGATGTGCGCGATTCGTAGCCTGGAAGAGTAAATGGCAGGAAACATCCACCCTACCGCGGTCGTTGACCCGGCCGCGAAAATCGACCCGAGCGCCGTGATCGGCCCGTTCGCCGTGGTGGGGCCAGACGTCACCATCGGCGCGGGGACCGAAATTGGTCCGTACTGCATGGTTGATGGCGTGACCACCATCGGGCGCGACAATCGCTTCTATCGCTACTGCTCTATCGGCGGCATGCCGCAAGACAAGAAGTACGCGGGCGAAAAAACGCGCTTGACGATCGGCGACCGCAACACCGTGCGCGAATTTGTCACGCTGAACACTGGCACCGTCCAGGATGGCGGCGAAACCACGCTGGGCAGCGACAACTGGATCATGGCGTATGTGCACGTTGCACATGACTGCCACGTGGGCAGCCACACGATCTTGGCCAACTCGGTGCAGTTGGGCGGACACGTGCATGTGGGCGATTGGGCCATCATCGGCGGACTGACCGGCGTGCATCAGTTCGCCCGGGTGGGTGCGCACACGATGACGGGCGGCAACAGCTCGCTCATGCAGGATTCGCCGCCTTTCGTGCTGGCAGCCGGCAACCCGTGCCGCCCCGTCGGCATCAACGTCGAAGGCCTGAAGCGCCGCGGCTTTACGCCCGTGATGGTGTCGGCGCTGCGCGAAGCCTACAAAATCATCTACCGCCGTGGCTTGCCCTTGGACGCCGCGCGCGCCGAGATCCTTAAGCGCCAGCAGGAAACTCCGGAAGCCGCCGAGCATCTGCAAACGATGCTTGATTTTCTGGACGTCGCATCGCGCGGCATCATTCGTCCATGAACACGCGGATCGGCATGGTGGCCGGCGAGCCTTCGGGCGACTTGCTGGCCGGTCGTATCATTGCCGGTCTGCAAGCGCGCGACGCTGGCGTGCGCTGCGAAGGCATAGGCGGGCCGCAAATGCAGGCGCGCGAATTCGATACCTGGCATCCCATGCATGCGCTGACCGTGTTCGGCTACGTCGATGCACTCAAGCGCCTGCCCAGCTTGCTTTCCACCTATCGCGACGTCAAACGCCGCTGGCTGGCCGAGCCGCCCAAGGTGTTCGTGGGCATCGACGCGCCTGATTTCAATTTGCGGCTGGAACATCAACTGCGCCTGGCAGGTACGCCCACGGTGCATTTCGTGGGGCCGTCCATCTGGGCGTGGCGCTATGAACGCATTCATAAGATCCGCGAATCGGTGTCGCACATGCTGGTGCTGTTCCCGTTCGAGGAAGAGATCTACCGGAAAGAAAACATTCCGGTGACGTATGTGGGCCATCCGCTGGCCGGCGCCATTCCCATGCAGCCGGACCGCGCCGCCGCGCGCGCAAGCCTCGGCATCGATCCGAACGCGCGCGTGCTGGCCATCTTGCCGGGTAGCCGTTCGTCCGAGATCCGCCTGCTGGCGCCGCGCTTTCTGCAAGCGGCGCAATTGCTGCTGAAAAAAGATCCCGCTTTGCAGTGCGTCGTGCCCATGGTCAACGACCAGCGGCGCGCCGAATTCCAGGCGATTCTGGCCGAGCACCCGGTGCCCGGCCTGCGCTGCATCACCGCTGACGATCTGCATGGTGCCGGTGGCGACCGCAAGGCCCCGGTGGCCTGGTCGGTCATGGAAGCCGCCAACGCGGTGCTGGTGGCCAGCGGTACCGCCACGCTGGAAACGGCGCTGTACAAGCGCCCCATGGTGATTTCCTACGTCTTGTCGCCGTGGATGCGCCGCATCATGACCTGGAAGTCGGGGCAGCAACGGCCGTATCTGCCGTGGGTGGGCCTGCCCAACGTGCTGTTGCGCGACTTCGCCGTGCCCGAATTGCTGCAAGACGACGCCACGCCCGAAAAGCTGGCCGAGGCGACATGGGCGTCCTTGACCGATGATGCGCTGATTGCCCGCGTTGAGGCCCGCTTTACCGCCATGCACCAGGAATTGCTGCGCGACACGCCAGCCCTGGCTGCCCAGGCGATCCTGGAGGTGGCGGGTGGAGCAGCCTGACCTGTTCGCGGCCCCGGTGCAGCCCGCCATGGTCACGGCCGGCGTCGACGAGGCGGGCCGCGGCCCGTTGGCGGGCGCCGTCTACGCGGCGGCGGTAATCTTGAACCCCGCGCGGCCCATTGACGGGCTGGCGGACTCCAAGGTGCTGAAGGCCGCCACCCGAGAAGCCCTGGCGCTTGAAATCCAGGAATACGCCTTGGCCTGGTGCGTCGCCAGCGCCAGCGTAGAAGAGATCGACACCCTGAATATTCTGCGCGCCACCATGCTGGCGATGCAGCGGGCAGTGCAGGGGCTGTCCATCCCGGCGCAGCTTGCACTGGTGGACGGCAACCAGGCGCCCAAGCTGGGTTGCACGGTGCAGACCGTCATCAAGGGCGATGCGCTGGTGCCCGCCATTTCCGCGGCGTCGATCCTGGCGAAGACGGCGCGCGATGCCGATCTGCTGCGCCTACATAGTCTGTATCCCCAATATGCGTTCGACCAGCACAAGGGCTACGGCACGGCGCTGCACCTGCAGATGCTGCGCGAACATGGTCCCTGCGCCGAACATCGGCGCAGTTTCGCGCCCATCAAGGCATTCAGCCTGGCGTCATGAAGCACATCAGTTCCCGTGAGAACCCCGCGGTCAAGGCTCTGGCCAAGCTGGCTGGCACGGCTGGCAAGCGCGGCGCGCCCGTCCTGCTTGATGGCGTGCACCTGTGCCAAGCCTGGTTGCAGCACCATGGCGCGCCCTATCAGGCCGTCTTTGACGTTGATCGCCTGTCGCAACCCGACATTGCCGCGCTTGCGGCCGCCGTGCCTGATGAACGATGCCTGGCCCTGGACGCCCGGCTGATGCAGTCCTTGGCCAGCGTGGAAAGCGGGCAGGGGGTGGCGTTCCTGGTCACGCCGCCCGTCCTGGACATGCCGGCCACCGTGGAAGAAAACTGCGTGCTGTTCGATCGTATCCAGGACCCCGGCAACGTCGGCACCTTGTTGCGCACTTGTGCCGCCGCCGGTGTGAAGCGCGTGTTCCTGGCAACCGGCACGGCCGCCGCCTGGTCACCGAAAGTCTTGCGCAGCGGGCAGGGCGCCCATTTTTCGCTGGCGATCCACGAGCACGTTGATCTGACGGATCTGCTGGCGCGGTTGCGGCTGCCCTTGGTGGCCACAGCCCTGGACGGCGCGCAAAACCTGTATTCAGGAAGCCTGCCGCAACGGTGTGCATGGGTCTTCGGGCATGAAGGCCAAGGCGTGGCGCCGGCATTGCTGGCCGCGGCCAGCCTCAAGGTCTGCATCCCGCATGACATGGACGCGGTCGAGTCGCTGAATGTCGGCGCGGCCGCGGCGATTTGCCTGTTCGAGCAGCGCCGTCAGGCGTTGGCCGCGCCAGCCCGCTGACAAGGCGCAAACCGCACCGCCGTAGCGGAAGCTGTCGCGATGCGGCACGTTTTGTAAAAGTCTGTCGTACTCATATACTTCACGCTTTGCAAATCCGAGGTGGCTATGGCGTCATCGCAGTTTCATAGATTTCATGCGCGTTTTGCACGCGGGGCGCAGGGCTTGCTGCTGGCGTCTTGCGTGGTCGCGCTGGTGGGATGCATGTCGGTCAGCACGCAGAAGATCGGCATGGTCCCGGTGGCGGCGGCAGACCCCGTCTACACCATTCAACTGTCCAGGCTGGTCATCGCGTCGTTGCCGAACGAAAGCAGCGTAACGCTGCGGGCAGGCTCGCAATGGCGTCGCGTGGGCGCCTTGCCGCAGGGCGACGTCTACCGCGCCCAGGACGGCCTGTTCACGATTCAAACCCGGCGTCAGGGTGAGGCCTATCTGGTTGCCTCGTCGGGTCGGCTGCTCGGTTTTTACTTGCCGGGCGAAAGCGCGTATATGCCGCTTACCCGTCCTGTCACATTGCCCGTGGAGATGCGTCAATGAAATCGTGGTTCAAAGGCTTGGCGGCAGCCGCCATCGTGACCGTGCTGGCGGGTTGCGCCGGGGGCAAGTATGAAGCGCTGCAAGGCAGCATTCCGCCCATTGCCCAGGGTAATGGCCGCATCTATTTCTATCAGCCGCAGCCGACCAATCTGGCAGCCGCGCAGCAGAAGATGCGCGTCAATGGCGAAGTGGTCGGACGCAATAAGCCCGGCGCCTTCTTCTTTGTTGACCGGCCTGCCGGCAGCTATGTCGTCACCAACCTGTACTGGACCGGCGACGGCGTGAGCTTCATGCTGGATCCCGGCCAGACGCGCTATATCCGCGTCATGGCCGAGGTGTATGGCGCCACGGGGGCCGTGGGCAATTTGTCGATGCATCTGGTTGATCCGCCGGAATTGGCAGAAAACGAAATGCGCGGCTTGCGCTATTGGGGGGCCGCGAGCCCCGAGCGGGTGCCAGGCCTGTAAGGCTACGAGCGGGCAACCCGCTCAACCCGCTCAACCCCGATCCAGCCCCACTTCCTGCAGCACCGTCGTGGCGATCTCTTCGATCGACTTGGTGGTGCTGGACAGCCACGAAATGCCCTCGCGGCGCATCATGCGTTCGGCTTCGGCCACTTCGTAGCGGCACTGCTCTAGCTGCGCATAGCGGCTGTTGGGACGGCGTTCGTTACGCACTTCCGCCAGGCGTTCGGGCTGGATGGACAGCCCGAACAGCTTGCCGCGGTGCGGGGCGATGGTCGAGGGCAGGGTGCCGCGCTCGAAGTCATCGGGCGTCAGCGGGAAATTGGCCGCCTTGATGGCGTACTGCATGGCCAGGTACAGGCTGGTGGGCGTCTTGCCGCAGCGGGACACACCCACCAGAATGACGTCGGCCTGGTCCAGTTGATTGACGAACTGGCCGTCGTCATGCGCCAGGCTGAAGTTGATGGCGTCGATCCGGTTGCGGTATTTTTCCGAGTTGGCCTGCATGTGCGAGCGGCCGATGGAATGGCTGGACTTCAAGCCCAGCGCCTGTTCGATGTGGCTGACAAAGGTACCAAACAGGTCCATGAAGATGCCGTTCGCCTGGCGAACGCGCGCCAGGATCTCGGGGTTGACCAAGGTGCTGAACACAATGGGCGGCACGCCAGCTTCAAGCGCGCTGCGGTCGATGCGCATGGCGACCTCGGCCGCCTTCTCCAGCGTGTCGACAAAAGGCAGCCGGATGGGCTTGAATTCCACCTCTTCGAACTGGGACAGCACCGACTGGCTGAAGGTCTCGGCGGTGATGCCCGTGCTGTCGGAAACGATGTATACCGTGCGTGCGATCGGGGTAGATGTCATGTGTAAAAAATTCCAACCAGTCAGATAGCCGAGGGTACTCCACCGAGTACAATCAGGCCCCTATAAGTCACCCCAAGGGCGGTCCAAGGCCAGTTTGGTCAGCGTCTGAAAAAGCGGGATTTTCCGCCGATTCGTGCTTTGACCTAACTCGCTTTCATTCCATTGTAAAAGGTGACTTCAATGTCGTATGTTGTTTTGTTCGAGCAGCTCCGCATGACGGACGTGGACTCGGTAGGAGGCAAGAACGCATCACTAGGCGAAATGATCAGCCAGCTGTCTGGCGCGGGCGTCCGCGTGCCGGGCGGCTTTGCCACGACCGCCGACGCTTTCCGCGATTTCCTGAAGGCTTCGGGCTTGGATCAGCGCATTGCTGAACGCCTGACCACGCTGAACCCCGAAGACGTGCGCGAACTGGCCAACGCCGGTGCGCAGATTCGCCAATGGATCGTCGAAGCGCCGTTCTCGGCTGAATTCGAAGCACAAATCCGTGCAGCCTTTGCCAAGCTCGACGCTGACGGCAAGGGCTCGTTTGCGGTGCGCTCATCCGCCACGGCGGAAGACCTGCCCGATGCGTCCTTTGCCGGCCAGCAGGAAACCTTCCTGAACGTCGTGGGCATCGATGACGTGCTGGACAAGATCCGCCACGTGTTCGCCTCGCTGTACAACGACCGCGCCATTTCCTATCGCGTGCACAAGGGCTACGCCCACGCCGATGTGGCCCTGTCGGCCGGCATCCAGCGCATGGTGCGTTCCGACAAGGGCAGCGCCGGCGTCATGTTCACCATCGACACCGAATCCGGCTTTGAAGACGTCGTGTTCATCACGTCGTCGTACGGCCTGGGCGAAACCGTGGTGCAAGGCGCGGTCAACCCCGACGAGTTCTACGTCTTCAAGCCCACGCTGGCCCAAGGCAAGTTCCCCATCGTTGGCCGTCGCATCGGCTCCAAGCTGATCAAGATGGAATTCGACCCCGAGCGTCCGGAAGGCCGCGCCGTGCGTACCGTGGACGTGCCCGTGTCCGAGCGCAACCGCTACTCGCTGACCGACGACGAGGTCAATGAACTGGCCCGCTATGCCGTCATCATCGAACAGCACTACAAGCGCCCGATGGACATCGAATGGGGCCGTGACGGTGTCGACGGCAAGATCTACATCCTGCAAGCGCGCCCGGAAACGGTGAAGTCGCAGCAGGGCGTGAACGATGTGCAGCAACGCTACCGCCTGAAGGCCACCGGCCAGGTCCTGATCACCGGCCGCGCAATCGGTCAGAAGATCGGCGCAGGCCCCGTGCGCGTGGTGGGCGACATCTCCGACATGGACAAGGTCCAGCCGGGCGACGTGCTGGTCACCGACATGACGGACCCCAACTGGGAACCCGTGATGAAGCGTGCCGCGGCCATCGTGACGAACCGTGGCGGCCGTACCTGCCACGCCGCGATCATTGCGCGCGAACTGGGCATTCCGGCTGTGGTGGGTTGCGGTAACGCCACCGACCTGCTGAAGGAAGGCCAGGCCGTGACCGTGTCTTGCGCGGAAGGCGACGAAGGCCGCATCTATGACGGCCTGATCGAAACCGAAGTGGAAGAAGTGCGCCGCGGCGAAATGCCCGCCATCGATCTGAAGATCATGATGAACGTGGGCAACCCGCAACTGGCCTTCGACTTCGCGCAGATTCCGAACGGCGGCGTGGGCCTGGCGCGTCTGGAATTCATCATCAACAACAACATCGGCATCCACCCGAAGGCAGTCCTGGACTACCCGAACGTGGACGGCGAACTGAAGAAGGCCGTGGAATCGGCCGCCCGTGGGCATGCCAGCCCGCGCGCGTTCTTCGTTGAAAAGATGGCCGAAGGCGTGGCGACGATTGCCGCTGCGTTCTACCCGAAGCCAGTCATCGTGCGCATGTCGGACTTCAAGTCCAACGAATACCGCAAGCTGGTGGGCGGTTCGCGCTACGAGCCCGAGGAAGAGAACCCCATGCTGGGCTTCCGTGGCGCATCGCGCTACATCGCCGAGGACTTCGCCGAGTGCTTCCGCATGGAATGCGAAGCGCTGAAGAAGGTTCGCGACGACATGGGCCTGACCAACGTTGAAATCATGGTGCCGTTCGTGCGCACGCTGGGTCAGGCCGAGAAGGTTGTGAACCTGCTGGCCAAGCACGGCCTGGCGCGCGGTGAAAACGGCCTGAAGCTGATCATGATGTGCGAAGTGCCGTCCAACGCCATCCTGGCCGACGAATTCCTGCAATTCTTCGACGGCTTCTCGATCGGTTCCAACGACATGACCCAGCTCACCCTGGGCCTGGACCGCGATTCCGGCATGGAGCTCCTGGCCGCCGACTTCGACGAACGCGACGAAGCCGTGAAGTTCATGCTGCGCCGCGCGATCAAGGCTTGCCTGGCCGCCAACAAGTACGTGGGTATCTGCGGCCAAGGCCCCAGCGACCACCCGGACTTCGCGCAGTGGTTGAAGGACGAGGGCATTCTGTCGATGTCGCTCAACCCGGATACCGTGGTCGACACCTGGCAGCGCCTGGCCAAGCAATAAGCGGCTAAGCCCCCAACAAAAAGCCCTGCATCGTTATTGGTGCAGGGCTTTTTTTCGTCAGGAGTCGGGGTAGGGGAAGGCGAGCTAGGCCGCCTTCAATTCGCGCGCGATCAACTCGCGCTTGCGGTCCACGCCCCAGCGATAGCCCGCCATCGACCCGTCGGTGCGGACGACGCGATGGCAAGGGATGGCCAGCGCGATGCTGTTGGTGGCGCAGGCGCGTGCCACCGCCCGCACGGCGCGCGGCGAGCCGATGCGTTCGGCCACTTGCGAGTAGGTGGCGGTGGTGCCCACGGGAATGTCGCGCAGCGCTTCCCACACCCGGCGCTGGAAGGCGGTGCCGCGCACGTCCAGGGGCAGGTCCAGCCCGCGCGACGGGTCTTCAACAAAGCCCACCACGGCCGCCACCCAGGTTTCGAATTCGTCGTCGGCCCCGATCAGCCGGGCGGCCTTGAAGCGGTCTTGCAAGTTACGCACCAGTTGTTCGGGGTCGGCGTCCAGGGCGATCTCGCAGATGCCGGTACCGGTGGCCGCCACCAGCAGCGCGCCCAGCGAGCACTGCGCCACCGCGAAGCGGATGTCGATGCCCGCGCCGTTTTTGCGGAAGGCAGTGGGCGTCATGCCCAGGATGGCGGGGGCGGCCTCGTAGAAGCGGCCGCTGGAATTGAAGCCCGCGTCATACATCGCGTCGGTGACGCTGGCGCTGCGTTCCAATTGCAGGCGCGCGCGGCTGGCGCGCAGCGCGTTGGCGTAGGCCTTGGGGGTGATGCCCGTAGCTGCCTTGAAGACGCGGTGAAAGTGAAAGCGGCTCATGCCGGCCTGTTCGGCCAGCGTGTTCAGGTCGGGCGGCTGCTCGGCCTCCAGGGCGCGGCAGGCGCGCTCGACGGCGGCAGCGTGCTGTTTGCTCAAGGGGGCGGCGGCGTGGCTCATACGTGACTCCTGACATGCGCGGGGTGGATTGCGCTTGGGTCCATCGTCTCAGTCCCCGCCGGGCGCCGCACTCCGGATGTTGCGCGCGGCCGTTCAGGCGGGCGCGTAGGCGTCCAGGAAACGGCGCAGCAGCCCGCCCGCCACCGGAGTGGCGCGCACGTTCGCCGTCAGGTCGGGAATATCCAGGTTTTCGGCCGCGTACCGGCGGCTGTAGCGGTCCAGGTGGGCGCGCACGAAATCAGGGCCGAATTCGGGATGGAACTGGGTGGAAAAGACGTTACGGCCGATGCGGATCATTTGGTGCTCGTCCAGGTCCGAGCGCGCCAGCACGGCCGAGCCGGGCGGTGGTTGCAACACGGTCTGGGCATGCAGCATCTGCGCGGGGAAGGTGCGAGGCAGGCTGGCCAGCAGCTTGTCGCCAGAGGCTGGCGGCAGCAATTCGACGGTTTGGGTGCCGACTTCGCGGCCCGCCGGGTTGTAGCCCACCTTGCCGCCCAGCGCATACGCCAGCAACTGGTGGCCATAGCAAACGCCGAACATGGGCAGTTCAGCGGCGGCGGCTTCGCGCAGCCACGCGGCGGTGTCTTCGCTCCAGGGTTCCTTGTCCGTGACCATGGCGGGCGAACCCGTGATCAGCGCGGCGCGGTAGTGGGCGGGGGGCTGGGGGCGTTGGCCCTCGTGGACGGAGACGATTTCGACGGCGTCGGCGGCCAGTCCGGCCGCTTCTTTCAATTGTTCGGCATAGCCGCCGAACTGGCTTTTAAGTGTGTCTTCCGGATCGCCGGTGTGCAGGATCAAGACGGGCAGGGCAGGGGATATTGCAGCGGTCATGGGTAGGTGTGCTTGGAATAGGCCGACACGGGCAATCCGGGTGGGATCGGCGCGTCAGGGCACATCATAATCCAGCGCAAACATTCCTGATGGCGGCTGCCTTACCGTTGCGTCCCGGAAATACGTACAATCCGCACACGACTCATCCTTTCGGGCGGCATTACGACTATGTGGATCTGGCTGGGATTGGCCGCGCTGGCCCTTATCGGGGAATTGGCGACGGGTACTTTCTATCTGCTGCTGGTGGCCCTGGGGCTGGCGGCAGCCGGGGCCGCCGCCTGGTTCGGCAGTGGCCTGGAATGGCAATTGGTGGCGTGTGGCGTGGTGTTGCTGCTGGGCTTGCTGGTGTTGCGCAAGACGCGCGTGCTGAAAAAGCGCGAGGTCAATTCCGCGCGTAACGCCGATGTGAATCTGGACATCGGCCAGACGGTTTCCGTGGATTCGTGGTCCGAACACGGCACCACCCGCGTCTGGTATCGCGGCGCCCATTGGCAGGCAGAACTGGCGCCGGGGCAAACGCCCGCCGCCGGCGAATACATCATTACCGAACTGCGCGGCTCGACCCTGGTGCTGACGCCCATGGCCGCGCCGGGTACGGCAAGGTAGAACCGGCTCGCGCCACGCGCGGCCCGCAAGGCGCTCTTGGCTTCAGGCCGGAGCGCCATCGCATTTACTCCAGGAGAGGTTCCAAATCATGATCGATACATCCACTATCGTCCTGCTCGTTGTTGTCGCGCTGGCGGTCCTGATCGTCATCAAGTCGATTGCCATCGTGCCCCAACAGCATGCCTGGGTGGTCGAGCGCCTGGGTAAGTTCGACCGCGTGCTGTCGCCCGGCGCGGGCTTTGTCATTCCCTTCATCGAGCGCGTGGCCTACAAGCATTCGTTGAAGGAAATTCCGCTGGACGTGCCCAGCCAGGTCTGCATCACGCGTGACAACACGCAGTTGCAGGTTGATGGCGTGCTGTACTTCCAGGTGACTGATCCGATGCGCGCGTCGTACGGCTCGTCGAACTACATCTCGGCCATTACGCAGTTGTCGCAAACCACCCTGCGTTCGGTCATCGGCAAGATGGAACTGGACCGCACCTTTGAAGAGCGCGATTCCATCAACAGCAACATCGTGTCGTCGCTGGATGAGGCCGCGCTGAACTGGGGCGTGAAGGTGCTGCGCTACGAGATCAAGGACTTGACGCCGCCCAACGAGATCCTGCGTTCGATGCAGGCGCAAATTACCGCCGAACGTGAAAAGCGTGCGCTGATCGCGGCCTCGGAAGGCCGCCGCCAGGAACAGATCAACATCGCCACCGGCGAACGCGAAGCCGCCATTGCCCGTTCGGAAGGCGAGAAGCAGGCGCAGATCAACCAGGCGCAAGGTGAAGCCGCCGCGGTGCTGGCCATTGCCGAAGCCACCGCCAAGGCCATTACGCAGGTGGCCGACGCCGTGCGCCAGCCGGGCGGCATGGAAGCCGTCAACCTTAAGGTGGCCGAACGCTACGTCGAGGCATTCGCCAATGTGGCCAAGGAAGGCAACACGCTGATCCTGCCGGCCAATATGTCGGACGTGGGCGGCATGATTGCCTCGGCCATGACCATCGTGAAAGCCACGCGCAACACCTGACCCCGCGCTTCGCGGCGCGCCGCCCATGATCGCTCCCGTTAATTTGCTTTTGATAGCAGCACTGGCGGGGGTGCTATCGCTCTGCGTGCTGGGGTCGCTGGCTCGCAGCGGCATGGCCGGCATCCGCGAAACCATACGCGCCAACTTGCTAACGCTGTTGGCGTTTTTTACGTTTGCGCTCCAGAACACGTCGGCGCCCTGGTGGTTGTCGGTGGTGGTGCCGAACGCGGCGATCGGGCTTGCGCTGTTCTCGTATTACTCGGGCGTGCGGCGGCTGTTGGGTTTAAGCGTGCCCAAGCACCTGATGACGCTGGCTTGCCTGCTGGCGCTGGTGGTGCTGCTGGCCTACACCTATGTGGATTGGCGGGTCGGGCCGCGCATCGTGGTGATGTCGCTGCTGCAAATGGGCTTTCTGCTGGCGGTGGCAGTCACGGTTCAGCGCAACATGCCTACGCACCGTTCCCGCTACAGCTACCGTTTCGTGTGGGCGGTGTCTGTCATTTCCGCGGCGCTCTGCGCGTTGCGGGCCGCCGTCTATCTGCTGGAATGGGCGCTGCCGTTGCCGTTGCTGGAGCCCAGCGCCTGGAACATCGCCTTCCTGACCCTGGGCGTGCTGATCATGCCGTGTCTGACGCTAGGCACCATCATGATCATCCACGACCGCATGCTGGCAGACCGCGAGCAGGAAGCGAATACGGATTTCCTGACGGGGTTGATGTCGCGCAAGGCGTGGTGGCTGCAGGCCGAGCGCTATTGCGCGCAGGCGCTGCGCACGCGGCGGCCCTTGACCTTGCTGCTGCTGGATGTCGATTACTTCAAGCGCATCAACGATACGCATGGCCATGTGGCGGGTGATGCCGTGCTGCGCCATTTTGGCTTGCTGGCTACCGCCACATTACGTACGGGTGACCATGTCGGCCGCGTGGGTGGCGAGGAGTTCGGCGTGTTGTTTCCGGACATGCGGGCCGACGCCGTCATGGACGTGGCGGCCCGGTTGCTGGACTCCGTGCGGCGCACCCCTTGCTCGCATGGTGGCAGCACCATTTCCTATACGTTCAGCGCGGGCGTGGCCGAATGGGTGCCCGGCGAAAACCTGCAGGTGTTCTTCGAGCGCGCCGACCGCAAGCTTTACAGAGCCAAGGAGGCGGGGCGCAACCGCATCGTCGGGCCGGGCGAGCCGGCCAACCGCTTGCCGGCGGCGGCCTGAATCAAACGGTGTGGATGAGTCGGTCTGGTTCAGTCGGCCTGGTTCAGTCGGCCTGGTTCAATCGGCTTGGTTCAAGCGGGCTGGTTCAATCGTCCTTGTCTTTGCGCGGCGCGCGCGTGTCGTGCTTCATGATGCGTTCTTTCTCACGCTGCCAGTCTTTTTCGCGCGCGGTGTCGCGCTTGTCGAACAGCTTCTTGCCACGGCCCAGCGCGAAGTCCAGCTTGATGCGCCCATTTTTGTAGTGCAGGTTCAGCGGCACCAGCGTGTAGCCGCGCTGCTCGACCTTGCCGATGAGCTTGCTGATTTCCTCGGCCTTGAGCAACAGCTTGCGCGTGCGCATGGCATCGGGGTGAATGTGGGTGGACGCCGTGGGCAGCGGGCTGACGTGCATGCCCAGCAGGTACAGTTCGCCGTCGCGTACGATGACGTAGCTTTCCTTTAGCTGCACGCGGCCGTCACGGATCGCTTTGACTTCCCAGCCTTGCAGGACAAGGCCGGCTTCGTAGCGGTCTTCAATGAAATAGTCGTGCGAGGCCTTGCGGTTGTCGATAATGCTCATAACGCCTTTTTGCGCTTAGCGCCTTTTTTGCTCATAACGCCTTTTTTCTGGATAACGCCAATTTGCTCGCTGCAAAAAGCGCCTCATTAGGCTCATGGTGCGCGGTGCCGGTAAAATCTTGCCATTCTAGCCATTTGCGATAGTCGATGCACAAAGTACAACGATCCGTCCTGGTGCCTTACAGCGCCGCCCAGATGTTCGACCTGGTTGCCGACGTGGAGAAGTACCCCGAGTTCATGCCGTGGTGCGGCGGGGCCGAGGTGCAAAGCCGCGATGAGCACGGCATGCAGGCCTCCATCCTGATCAGTTTTGCGGGCATGAAGCAGCGCTTCACCACGCGCAACACCCACGTCTATCCCGACCGGATCGACCTGGAACTGGTGGATGGCCCGTTTTCCAGCCTGGTCGGGCATTGGGAATTCCAACCCTTGGCGGAAGACGCCTGCAAGGTCCTGTTCACCATGGAGTACGCGTTTTCGAACCGCGCGCTTGAAATGGTGGTGGGGCCCGTCTTCAACCGTATCGCCACCAGCTTCATTGATTCCTTCACCAAGCGGGCGCAGGCCAAGTATGGCGAATGAGCCCTCCGTGGCCGCGCTGATCAACGTCAGCGTCTGCTATGCCTTGCCGGGCCATGTGTGGTTGCGCGAACTGCGCCTGCCCGAGGGCGCCACCGTGTCCGACGCGTTGGCGGCCAGCGGGTTCGCGCAAGCGTTTCCCGTGGTGCAAGCTTGGGAGCGGGGCGTGGGTATTTTCGGCAAGGCGGCCGAGCCGCAGTCCAGACTGGCGGAAGGTGACCGCGTTGAAATCTATCGTGGCCTGAGCTTCGACCCGAAGGAATCACGCCGCCGTCGCGCCGAACACCGGCGCGCCAAGACGGCCAGGAACGGCCGGGTGCGGCCAGCCGGGCTGCTGTGATCGGGCAGCTGTAACCGAGCTGCTGAAATCTGGCTGCTGTAATCGAGCCGCTGTAACACGCCGGCGCGCCTCACGCGCGCTGGGCGCTCGCCCGGGCCGACATTGTCACTATTAAGACAAATCCCGTCCGGGCATCCGGCGTAACATAAACGCGGTTTCATATTTACGTTTACGTTAACGTCATGCCAAAATCGACCGGCGGACGTTCACGAGACAACCCGCTACGCCAACAGACAACACCGACACCATCAGGAGACAGGCTGTGGACTTGGAACTGACCGACGAGCAGCGCGCGTTTGCGCAGGCCGCCCGCGACTATGCCGAGGGTGAACTGGCCCCCCATGCCGCGCGCTGGGACGCCGAGGGCATCTTTCCCCGCGAGGCCTTTGCCCGGGCCGGCGAAATGGGCTTCTGCGCCATCTATGCCAGCGAAGACATCGGCGGCCTGGGCCTGCCGCGCCTGGACGCCACCCTGGTGTTCGAGGAAATGGCCGCGGTGGACCCGTCGACCACGGCCTTCCTGACCATCCACAACATGGCGACGTGGATGGTCGGCAAATGGGGGCAGCCTGCCTTGCGCGAGGCCTGGGGCCCGCAACTCGCCAGCGGCCAGAAGCTGGCGTCGTACTGCCTGACCGAGCCCGGCGCGGGTTCCGACGCCGCGTCCCTGTCCACGCGCGCGCAGCGCGATGGTGACGATTACGTGCTGAACGGCGCCAAGGCCTTTATTTCGGGCGGGGGCGACACCGACCTGCTGGTGGTCATGGCGCGCACCGGAGGCGAGGGCGCAAGCGGCATCAGCGCATTCGCGGTGCCCGCCGACACCCCGGGCATCAGCTACGGCCGCAAAGAAGAAAAAATGGGCTGGAACAGCCAGTCCACGCGGCCCATCACTTTCGAGAACGTGCGCGTGCCGGCCGGCAACCTGCTGGGCCAGGAGGGCGAAGGCTTCAAGATCGCCATGAAAGGGCTGGACGGCGGCCGCATCAATATCGGCACCTGCTCGGTGGGCGCGGCCCAGGGCGCGCTGGACGCCGCGCGCCGCTACATGGACGAGCGCCACCAGTTCAACCGCCGCCTGGCGGAATTCCAGGCGCTGCAATTCAAGCTGGCGGACATGGCCACCCACCTGGTCGCGGCGCGCCAGATGGTGCGCCTGGCCGCCTGCAAGCTGGATGCCGGCGCGCCGGATGCTGCCACCTATTGCGCCATGGCCAAGCGCTTCGCCACCGACATGGGATTTCAGATCTGCCTGGACGCGCAACAGATACACGGCGGTTATGGCTACCTGAAGGACTATCCCTTGGAGCGCTTGGTGCGCGATACTCGCGTTCATCAGATTCTGGAGGGCACCAACGAGATCATGCGCGTGATCATTGCCCGCCAATTGTTGGAAAAAGGAGCCGACATAAGATGAATGCACCGGTGTTGTTCGAAGAAAGAAGCGCGGCGAACGGCGTGCGCTTCGGCATTGCGACGCTGAACGCGCCGCAGACGCTGAATGGCCTGTCGCTGGAAATGGTGGACTTGCTGGCGGAGCGCCTGGACGAATGGGCGCGCGATCCCGGCGTGGCGCTGGTAGTGCTGCAAGGCGCGGGCGAAAAGGCGTTTTGCGCAGGGGGCGACCTGCACGGCCTGTATCGCAGCATGACCGAAAACCAGGGCAAGAGCGGCTGGAGCAACGCCTACGCGCGCCGCTTCTTCGAGCACGAGTACCGCCTGGACTACCGCATCCATACCTATCCGAAGCCCGTGCTGTGCTGGGGCCATGGCATTGTCATGGGCGGCGGCATCGGCCTGATGATGGGCGCCAGCCACCGCGTGGTCAGCGAAAGTTCACGGCTGGCGATGCCGGAAGTGTCAATCGGCCTGTTCCCGGACGTGGGCGGCAGTTGGCTGCTGAACCGCATGCCGGGCCGCATTGGCCTGTTCCTGGCGCTGACCGGCGCCCAGATGAATACGGCGGACGCCTTCTTCGCGGGCCTGGCGGACTTCCGCCTGAACCACGCGGACTGGCCCAAGTTGCTGGCGTCGCTGGAAGAACAGCCCTGGGCGGGGCTGACGGCGGGCGCATCGGAAGAGGCCATGGCACCGCGTTCCATCAATGACGGCCTGCTGCGCCGCGCGCTGACCGCGCTGGAGCCGCAGACGCCGTTGGACCCCGGCCACCTGCGCCAGCATTCCTTCCTGATCAACAACCTGTGCAACGGCAACCGCCTGGACGAGATCTACGAAGAACTGGCGCTGCTGAAAGACCACGCCGACCCCTGGCTGGCGCGCGCGGCATCCACCATGCTGGCGGGTTCGCCGGGCTCGGTGCGCCTGGCTTTCGCCTTGCAGCAACGTACGCGTCTGCGCTCGCTTGACGACGTATTCCGTGCCGAATACATCGCGGCGCTGGCATGTACCGCCCATGGCGATTTCGCCGAAGGCATCCGCGCCTTGCTGATCGACAAGGACAAGAATCCACGCTGGAATCCCGCCGTCATGGACATGGCCACCGACGCCTGGGTGCAGAAGTTTTTCGAAGAACCCTGGCCCGAGGGCGAGGCGCATCCGCTGGCCGATCTGGGCCAGGAAGGGCGCTGACGCAACAGCCCGGGCACCCGTCATGCAGGTCACGATGAATCCATACCTATAGCAATAGCAACAGGAGACAAAACATCATGAGCAGTATCGCGTTTATCGGTTTGGGCAACATGGGCGCGCCCATGGCATTGAATCTGGTCAAGGCTGGCCACAGCCTCACGGTCTTCGACCTGGTCCCGGCGGCGGTCAAGCTGCTGACCGATGCCGGCGCGCAAGCCGCGGCATCGGCGTCGGAAGCCGTCAAGGGCGCCGACGTTGTCGTGTCCATGCTGCCGGCCAGCAAGCACGTGGAAGGGCTGTACCTGGGCGAAGACCTGCTGGGCAAGATCTCGTCCAGCGCGCTGGTCATCGAATGCAGCACCATCGCACCGGATTCGGCGCGCAAGGTGGCGCAGGCGGCCGAGGCGCGCGGCATCACCATGATCGACGCGCCCGTCTCGGGCGGCACCGGCGGCGCGGCTGCAGGTACGTTGACCTTCATCGTTGGAGGGCAGGCGGAAGCGCTGGAGCGCGCGCGCCCCGTGCTTGAGAAAATGGGCAAGAACATCTTCCACGCCGGCCCCGCGGGCGCGGGCCAGGTAGCGAAGATCTGCAACAACATGCTGCTGGGCATCCTGATGGCCGGCACCTCGGAAGCGCTGGCGCTGGGCGTGGCCAACGGGCTGGATCCGAAGGTGCTGTCCGACATCATCGCCAAGAGCTCGGGCCGCAACTGGGCCACCGAACTCTACAACCCGTGGCCGGGCGTGATGGACCACGCACCCGCATCCAAGGGCTATGCCGGCGGCTTCGGCGTGGACCTGATGCTGAAGGACCTGGGCCTGGCCGCCGAAGCGGCGCTATCGGCGCGCGCCTCGATTCCGCTGGGCGAACTGGCGCGCAACCTGTATTCGCTGCACAGCTCGGGCGGCTCGGGCAAGCTGGACTTCTCCAGCATCGTCAACTTGGTCAAGCGCGAGCAAGACTGACATGAGCGCACAACGATGAGCGCACCACAGGCGCCGACCGACCCCGCCGCGCGGGTCAAGGAAAGCTTCGACCGGCAAAGCATCATGCGGCTGCTGGGCGCCGGGCTGGACGTGGTGGAGCCGGGCAGGGTGGACATCGTGCTGCCTTACCGGGCCGATCTCTGCCAGCAGAACGGCTTTCTGCACGCGGGCATTTCCACCACGATCGCCGACAGCGCGGGCGGCTACGCCGCCTACACACTGTTTGGCCCGGGCGAAGACGTGCTGACCTCGGAGTTCAAGATGAACTTCCTGGCGCCCGCCAAGGGCGATCGCTACGTGGCCAGCGGCCGCGTGGTCAAGCCGGGCAAGCGTTTGTCCATCTGCCAGGTTGAAGTGCATGCCTACGAAGGCGAGCAGGCCACGCTATGCGTGATAGGCTTGCTCACCGCGGTGCGCGTGACGCCGCGATGAATCCGGCGCGCCGCGCGTGTCGCCCTTGACGGGGCGCAGGCGCGGCGCGCTTGTCACGCGTCGCATGAGTACGAGGCCATGCCTGCAAAAGAACACCACCGTATTTTCCGCAGCAACTGGCTGCGCGCCGCCGTGCTTGGCGCCAACGACGGCATCGTTTCCACGGCCAGCCTGATTACCGGCGTGGCCGCCGCGCAGGCCTCGCATGGCGCCATCCTGACGTCGGGCCTGGCCGGGCTGGTGGCGGGGGCCTTGTCGATGGCTGCCGGCGAATATGTGTCCGTGCGCTCCCAGGCCGATACCGAGGCGGCCGATCTTCGGCTTGAGCAGCGGTCGCTGAAAGGCAATTCAGAAGAAGAGCTGGCCGAGCTGGTCGATATCTATGTGGGCCGCGGCCTGACGCGCAATCTGGCGACGCAGGTGGCGCGCCAACTGACGCGCCACGACGCGCTGGATGCGCACGCGCGCGACGAACTTGGCATTTCGGTGCATAACCGCGCGCAACCTGTGCAAGCGGCGGTGGCGTCCGCCGCCTCGTTCGCGGCTGGCGCGGCATTGCCGCTGGTCGTTGCCGTGACGGCGCCCCTGCCGCAATTGATCGCCTGGGTGACCGGTGCGTCGGTGGTGTGCCTGGCGGCGTTGGGCGCCCTGGCCGCGGGGGCGGGCGGTGCACCCAAGGGGCCGGCCGCCTTGCGCGTGACGATTCTGGGTGCGTTGGCCATGGCGGCGACGGCGGCGGTAGGTGCACTGTTCGGCGTGGCCGTCTAGCGCTGCCGGATGCTGGGTGAGCAGGCTGCCGGTGCCGGGTTGGCAGGCTGCCAGCGGGATGCCGGATTGGCAGGTTGCCCGCTGGAGCGCTGGTTCAGGGCGTAATAGAGTAGGGCAGCGGCGTGGTGCTGATGCGCGGGCCGTCTTCCGCGCCCAGCCGCAGATCGCCCTGGGGCAGCGCGGCAAGCGTGGTTTCGAACAGCACAGCGGCCACGCCCGCGTCACTGGCGCCGTCCACGATGCGGCCAATCGGCTCACCCGGCTGGGTGGCGTCGAAGACGTCCACACCGGCCAGCGCCGCGCCTTGCACGCTGGCGTCGTCAATGGTGCCGTAAGCCATGCGCCGCTTCACGGTGCCCCGGTAGTGGCTGCGCGCCACCACTTCCTGGCCCGGATAACAGCCCTTGGTGAAGCTCACGCCCTGCACCAGTTCCAGGTTGACGGTTTGTGGGATGAATACATCCTGCGTGGCCGTGGCAATCCAGGGGATGCCGGCGGCCAGATCCGCCATGTGCCATTGCGAGGCGGGTGCCAGACCAAGCACGCCGGCCAAGGTTTGGGATTGTTCCAACTGCTCGTCGGACGCGATCCACCACCAGCGCAACTGGGCATCCGCCGACGGCGCCGCGATCCAGGTGCCGGACGGCAGGTCCACCCGTTGCCAGTCCGCGCGCGGCAAGGCGCCGGTCACGGCTTCCAGCGCGGCGGCCTGTTCGTTTGTTGCCTGCACGCCGGCCACGTTCAGCGCGGTGGCGGCAAGCTTGACCTTGGCGCGCAGCACGAACATGGACAGGCGCTTGAGCAGGGCTTGGGACAGGTCCTGGCGCACCAGGCCGTAGAGCTGAGGGCCATCTTCCGCGCCGGGGGCGGCGCGCCACATGACCAGGGTGGCCAGCAGCCGGCCCTTGGCCGTGCAATAGCCCGCCAGGCGGGCGGCATCAGCGGGCAGGCCGGTGACGTCTTGCGTCAGTTGGCCGTGCAGGAAAGTCAGCGCGTCGGCGCCGGACGCGCTGAAAACCAGGAAGTCATCCAGCGGCGCGCATGGCGCGCAACCTTCGGCGCGGACGGGAATCGAAGAATAGAAAGCGTGCATGGCGGCGGTGTGATCACGTCATCAAAGTGCAGATGATAGCCGCCTTCCCGCAGGCCATGGCCCATGCCCCCGATGGGCAAAGGGCCGCGCGATGGGCGCTGGCCCCGTTTTTGCCACGCCAGATTCTCGCGATCCATTAAACTTCCGGGACTTATGAAAAAGCGACTCAGTTTCTACGTCTTGTGCTTGTTCTTGCTTATCGTGATCGCCGCCGCGGCAGCGGTGGGCGCCGCCTGGAGCTGGATGCATCGGCCTATACATCTGTCGACTGACAGGATCGATTTCGTGGTGGACCCGGGCAGCAGCCCGCGCACCGTCGCGCGCGCGCTGAACGCCGTGGGCGTGCCGATCTGGGAACCCGGATTCGTCTGGATGGCTCGCCTGTCCGAGCAGGACAAGCTGTTGAAGGCGGGCGGCTATCAGGCCATCGATGGTGACACGCCCTGGCTGTTGCTGGAACGCATGGCGCGCGGCGACATGACCCAGCGCCAGATCACGTTCCTGGAAGGCTGGACGTTCCGCCAGATTCGCCAGGCGCTGCGCGATAACCCCGACGTCAAACAGACCCTGAACGACGTCAGCGATGAAGAATTGATGACGCGCCTGGGGTCGGACATCAAGCATCCGGAAGGCATGTTCTTTCCGGACACCTATATCTTCACCCCCGGCAGCACTGACTACGACCTGTTGCGCCGCGCCTATCAGGAAGGCCAGCGCATCCTTCAAGACACCTGGGCCAAGCGCCAGCCGAACCTGCCGGTGGCCACGCCTTACGAAGCGCTGGTGCTGGCGTCCATTATCGAAAAGGAAACGGGCCACGGTCCCGACCGCCGCCGCGTGGCCGGCGTGTTCACCAACCGCTTGAAAATCGGCATGCTGCTGCAGACGGATCCCACCGTGATCTATGGCATGGGCGAGGCCTAT
Source organism: Achromobacter spanius (assembly GCF_029637605.1). NCBI lineage: Bacteria > Pseudomonadati > Pseudomonadota > Betaproteobacteria > Burkholderiales > Alcaligenaceae > Achromobacter > Achromobacter spanius. Next base: position 719,410 of record NZ_CP121261.1, read on the forward strand.
CAAGGCCGCATCCGCAAGCGCGACCTGCAAACCGACACGCCCTGGAATACGTACACGCGACCGGGCCTGCCGCCCACGCCGATTGCGGCGGCGGGCAGGGCAGCGCTGCTGGCTGCGGTGCAGCCCGAGCAGCACAAGTACCTGTTCTTTGTGTCGCGCGGCAACGGCACCAGCGAATTCTCGGAAAATTTGTCGGGGCACAATCGCAACGTGGCGCGCTACATCCTGGGGCAGAACACCCGCCCGGATTCCGCTTCCGGGTCCAAACCCGAACCAGCACAAGGACAAGATCAATGACCCCTCGCGGACGCTTCATTACGCTTGAGGGCGTTGACGGCGCGGGCAAGAGCACGCACACCGACTGGATTGCGGATTTCCTGCGCGGCCAAGGGCGGGAAGTCATCTCCACGCGCGAGCCGGGCGGTACGCCCTTGGGCGAAAAACTGCGCGCCCTGGTGCTGACGGACCCGATGGGCCTGGATACCGAAACGCTGCTGATGTTCGCGGCCCGCTGCGAACACGTGCGGCAGGTGATCGAGCCGGCGCTGGCCCGCGGCGCGTGGGTGGTATGCGACCGTTTTACCGATGCCACCTACGCCTATCAAGGTGGGGGCCGCGAACTGGGCGCCGAGCGCGTGGCGGTGCTGGAGCAATGGATGGGGGCGGGGCAGCCCGACCGCACCTGGCTTTTCGACGTGCCGCTGGAGGTAGCGCGTGCGCGCCTGGCGGATGCGCGCGAGCCCGACCGTTTCGAGCGCGAAGGCGCGGCGTTCTTTGAACGCACTCGTCAGGCCTATCACGCGCGCGCCAAGGCGGACCCCGGCCGCATCCATATCGTTGATTCCACCCAGTCCATCGCCCAGGTACGCGCGGCGCTCGAAGCCGGGCTGCGTGCGCTGCTGGCGGTTCCGGCATGAGCGCACCCCAGTTTCTGCCCTGGCAGATGGAGACGGCACGTGCCTGGCTAGGCAATCGCGACCGTTTCGCGCATGCATGGCTGGTGCATGGGCTGGCTGGCATCGGCAAGCTGGACTTTGCCGTGGCCGCCGCCGCCAGCCTGCTTTGCGAGACGCCAGACAACGGCCTGGCCTGCGGCCATTGCGCCGCCTGTGCCTGGTTCGCCAGCGGCAACCACCCCGATCTGCGCCGCATCCGGCCCGAGGCCGTGGCCGTGGAAGAGGGGGCGGATGCCGCCGAACCGACTGAGGACGCCGAGCCCGCCTCGGGCACGGCCAAGCGCGCGCCATCCAAGGAAATCCGCATCGACCAGATCCGTTCGCTGGAATCCTGGTTCAACACCGCGACCCACCGGGGCGGTTGGCGGGTTGCCTTGCTGTATCCGGCGCACGCGCTGAATGTGGTGTCGTCCAATGCCTTGCTCAAGGTGCTGGAAGAGCCGCCGCCACATACCATTTTCCTGCTGGTTGCCGATGCGCCCGACCGCCTGCTGCCGACCCTGGTGTCGCGCTGCCGTCGTTTGCCCCTGCCGGCGCCGGACCCCGATACCGCGCTGCAATGGCTGCGTGCCCAGAACGTGGAGCCGGCGCGCGAATGGTTGGCGGCGGCTGGCGGCGCACCCCTGGCCGCCTTGCGGCTGGCGCAGGCCAGCGACACGCCTTGCCCGCCCTGGCTGTCGCAATTGATCAACCCCTTGGCGCAAGGCCAGGCACCTGACGTCGGCACCTTGGCGGAAAGCCTGGAAAAGGTGCCTGCCAGCGAGTGGATCGACGCCTTGCAGCGGCTATATACAGACCTGATGCTGGCCAGCGCCGGCGCGCCCGTGCGCTACTTTCCCACCCTGGCCACGGGCGTGGCCCAGGTGGCCGCGCGCATGAACACGGCCCGCGTGGCCGAGGCGGCGCGCTGGCTGACGCGACAGCGCGCGCTGGCCACGCACCCCCTGAACGCCAAGCTTTTCGCGCACGCCACCCTGCAACGCGTGGTGCTATCCTGCCAGGCGTAAGTCTCTGATCCAGCGGCGTTTTGCCTGCCCGCAGGCCAGGCGCCGCGGTCCCTTTATGTAGTCACATCATGTACGTTGATTCGCACTGTCATTTGAATTTTCCCGAGCTGGCGGCCGATCTTCCCGGCATTCTTGACCGAATGGCGGTCAACCAGGTCACCCACGCGCTGGTGGTCAGCGTCAACATGCCCGATTGGCCCGGCTTGATGTCGCTGGTTGAGCCGCATGCCAACTTGTGGGCCTCGGTGGGCGTCCACCCCGATTACGAAGACACGCCGGACCCGTCGCCGGAAGAACTGGTACGTCTGTCGGAAAACCCCAAGGTGGTGGCCATAGGCGAAACCGGGCTGGACTACTACCGCCTGTCGGAACCGCTGGACTGGCAGCGTGAACGCTTTCGCCGGCACATCCGCGCCGCGCGCGACACAGGGCTGCCCCTGATCGTGCATACGCGCGCGTCCGCCGAAGACACGGTGCGCATGCTGAAGGAAGAAAAGGCGGCGGAAGTGGGCGGGGTCATGCACTGTTTCACCGAAAACTGGGAAGTGGCCCAGGCCGCGCTGGACCAGAATTTTTATATCTCGCTGTCGGGCATCGTGACATTCAAGAATGCCCAGGTGGTGCACGAAGTGGCCACCAAGGTGCCGCTGGACCGCCTGTTGATCGAGACGGACTCGCCGTACCTGGCGCCCGTGCCGTATCGTGGCAAGCTCAATGACCCCTCCAAGGTCATCCACGTAGCCGAGAAGATTGCCGACCTGAAGGGCATTTCAGTGGCGGACGTGGCGCGCGCGTCGACGGAAAATTTCTTTAATCTTTTCAATAAGATAAAGAAGTAAGTTCACTTTAAATCTTTAATGTTGATTCTAGGATAGCCATGGCCACCCGCACGCTGAACTCCCGTTTTGTCCTGTCGCGGTGCCGAGGCGCGCTGTTGGCGCTGGCCATCGGGCTAGCCGCGCCGACCGCTCACGCCGCCAAACCGGGCGACTGGTGGGTGTATGTGGCCAACGACTATCCCGACGACGTCAAAAGTCTGCTGGCGCAAGGCGCCGACCCCAACGTCCGCTACCAGAACGGCCAACCCGCCCTGATGCGCGCGGTGGTGGACGGCGCCTGGAAGGTGTTTGACGTGATCGCCGCCGACAAGCGCACCGACGTCAACGCCGAGAACCCGGCCGGCGAGACGCCCCTGATGTACCTGGCGATTGCCGGCCAGACCGAACGCGCGAAAAAGCTGATTGCCCGGGGGGCGCAGGTCAACCGCCTGGGCTGGACGCCGCTGCACTATGCCGCGTCCAAGGGGCAGATGGAGATGGCGCGCATGCTGCTGGGCAAGAAAGCCATGGTCAACGCGCCGGCGCCGGGTGGCGAGACGCCGTTGATGATGGCCGCCCTGGGCGGCAACCGCGACATGGTGGACCTGCTGGTGAAAGCGGGGGCGGACGTCACCACGCGGGATCTGAAAAACCAAAGCGCGGCTGACTGGGCCCGCAACGGCAAGTCGGCGTCGTTGGCTACCTATTTGACCTCTTTGGTGGCGCAGGCGGACGACGCCAAGCGGGCCCGCCGCGCGGCAGGCGCCGCGCCGGTCGAGGCCGAAGGCGTCGCGGCACCGGCCGCCTTGCAGCCCGCCACGCCGGCTACCGCGCAGCCGGCGCCGTCCGCGGCGCCCGCCCCGGCGACGCCCAGCGTGGGCGGCGTGTCCGGCGTGCGTTTGAACGACTACGACACGCCCGCCGCGCCCTGATTATGCGACCACAAAGCTAAACCCCCACCAGACCGCCTAGCGGTCTTTTTTTGTACCAATTTTTCGTACTTATCTGGGGTTTTCCCTGCTTATTCTCAGTATTCGGGAATAAATCCAAGGCTGACCACCACAAATTGATAATCTCGGCCCTTGATTGCTTGGAGCTGAGTTTGATGTCGGAACCCTCGGTCGGGGCGGGCGCGGATCGTGTCCTGTACGTGTTGGCCACCTTGGCCCGGCACGATGGCCCCCTTACGATTGCCGCGCTGGCCGAAAAAACCGGTCTGGCGCAAAGCACCCTGTACCGTCAGGTGGCCTTGCTCAAGCGCTGGGGTTTCGTGGCCGAACATGAAGGCGAATACGGGCCGGGTCCGCTGTGCGTGCAACTGGCCTGGGGCTTTGATCAGTCTTCGTTCCTGATCCACGAAGCGCAGCCCGACATGGCGGCGCTGGCCGCCGCTTCCGGCGAAACCATCGGCCTGCTGGTCGCCGTGAAGGACCAGGCCGTTTGCCTGGACATGGTCGAAAGCCAGCATCCGCTGCGGTGTTCCTTCACAAAAGGCCGTGGCCTGCCGCTGGCCCGGGGCGCGTCCGCCAAGTCGCTGCTGGCCTTCATGCCGCTGGCCCGCTTGCAGACCGCGCTGGACTATCTGGCCGCCGAGGCCGGCGTGGACGCCGCCCGCCTGAGCGACGAGCTGGAACTGATACGCGGGCAGGGCTATGCCGTCACCGACAGCGAAGTGGACGCCGGCGTCTGGGGCGTCAGCGTCCCGATTTTCCAGCGCCCCAACCAGGCGGTCGCCTCGATCACGCTGATGGCGCCGTCCACGCGCGCGGCGCAACGCCCGGACGCCCTGATCGCCATGACCGTTGCCGCCGCCCGCCGCATCTCCGAACGGCTGAAGGTGCACTGACGGCCTTTTTGCCCAGACCCCTGACTGTTCTTGACTCACTCTTGATCCGATCTTCCCCCGAATTCCACGCTGTACCGCATCCCGGCTTCAACCTTCCGACGTACCCATCGCCGTATCCCTACGCATAGGACTTGACCATGACCACTCGCCGCACACTGCTGACCGCCGCCCTGACGCTGGGCCTCGCCTGGAGCGCGGGCGCCGCCCACGCCCAGGACACCATCCGCGCCGTCACCGACGCCACCTTTCCGCCGATGGAGTTTGTCAAAGACGGCAAGCGCACCGGCTTCGACATTGAATTGGTCGAGGCGCTGGCCGGCGCAATGGGCAAGAAGGTCGAATGGATCGACATCGACTTCAAGGGCCTGATTCCCGCCTTGCAAGCCGGCCGCGCCGACATCGCCGTGTCCGCCATCTACATCACCCCCGAGCGCGCCAAGGTGGTGGATTTCACCGACCCGTACTACGCCGGCGGTCTGGTCGTGCTGACCAAGACCGATGGCCCCATCAAGACGCTCAAGGACCTGGACGGCCGCAAGGTGTCGGTGCAGGTGGGCACGAAGTCGGTCAACTATCTGAAGGACAACTTCCCGGCCGTGCAGCGCGTGGAAGTCGAGAAGAACCAGGAAATGTTCAACCTGGTGCAGATCGGCCGCGCTGATGCCGCCGTGACCGGCAAGCCCGCCGCTAAGCTGTTCGCGCAAAGCACCAAGGACCTGACGGTGCTGGACCACCAGATCACGACCGAGGACTACGGCATCGCCGTGCCCAAGAACAAGCCCGAGCTGACTCGCGAGCTGAACGCCGCGCTGCAAAAGCTCAAGAGTGACGGCAGCTACCAGGCCATCGTGAACAAGTGGTTCGAGGCCCCCAAGAAATGAACCTGGAATTCGCCCCCGTCTTCGCCGACTTCGACGCGCTGCTGCGGGGCGCGGTGGTCACCGTCGAGGTGACTGCCGGCGCCTTGCTGCTGGGCTGCGTCATCGGCCTGCTGGTCGGCGTCGGCCGGCTCAACCCGCAGCGCTGGATTGTCTACAACCTGTGCAGCGTCTACCTGCTGTTCTTTCGCGGCACGCCCTTGCTGGTGCAGTTGTTCATCTGGTTCTTCGGCCTGCCGCAGTTCGGCCTGACCTTGCCGGCATTCGCCTGCGGGGTGCTGGGCCTGGGCATGTATTCGGGCGCCTATGTGTCGGAAATCGTGCGCGGCGCCATCCAGTCGGTGGACCGTGGCCAGACCGAAGCAGCCCGATCCTTGGGCATGTCGTCCGGCCAGGCCATGCGCATCATCATCCTGCCGCAGGCTGTGGTGCGCATGATTCCGCCGCTGGGCAACGAGTTCATCGCGCTGATCAAGAACTCGGCGCTGGTCTCGCTGTTGACCATTCACGATCTGATGCATGAAGGGCAGAAGATCATCAGCGTGTCGTACCGCTCGCTGGAAACCTATCTGGTGGTGGCCTTGATTTATCTGGTGCTGACGACGACCGCCATGCTGATTTTGCGCAGGGTTGAACATCGCTTGCGCGCCGGGGGGATGGTGCAATGAACCAGTTTGGCAAACCGCGGGAAATGATCCGCATCCGTGGCCTTGAAAAGTCTTTCGGCGACCATGCCGTGCTGAAGGGCATCGATTTCGACGTGCTGCCGTCGCAGGTGGTCGTGGTGATCGGGCCCAGCGGGTCGGGCAAAAGCACCTTGCTGCGCTGTTGCAATGGTCTGGAAGTGGCCCAGGCGGGCACCGTGGACATCTGCGGCCAGACCCTGCTGGACGAAGGCACGCTATTGCCCGAAGCGGCGCTCAATCAACTGCGCATGCAGGTGGGCATGGTGTTCCAGGGCTTCAACCTGTTCCCGCATTTGTCCGTGCTGGAGAACGTGACCGTGGGTCCGCGCAAGCTGCTTGGCCTGGGCAGAGACGACGCCAATGCGCTGGCCGAAGACCTGCTGAAAAAGGTGGGCTTGTCGCAGAAGGCGGCGGCCATGCCGGCCAGCCTGTCGGGCGGGCAGAAGCAGCGCGTGGCCATCGCCCGCGCGCTGGCCATGCAACCCAAGGTCATGTTGTTCGACGAGCCGACCTCGGCGCTGGACCCCGAGTTGGTGGGCGAGGTACTGCAAGTGATGAAGCTCTTGGCCCGCGAAGGCATGACGATGATGGTCGTGACGCACGAGATGGGCTTCGCGCGCGACGTGGCCGACGTGGTGGCGGTGATGGATGGCGGGGTCATCCTGGAATCCGGCCCGCCTGACGTGATCTTCACCGAACCGCGCGAACCCCGCACGCGGGAATTCCTGCAAGCGGTGCTGAGCAAGGGAGCGACGACGTGAGCGTGCCGCAACTGGATAAAAGCCTGTGGAAGGCGCGCGACGATAGCGCCGAGCAGGGCGACACGCGCCGGCTGGCGCATATCGTCGAACCCGCATCGGGCCAGGTGGAAGCGGGCGAAGCGGTGCTGTTGGGCTTTGCCTGCGACGCCGGCGTGGCGCGCAACCAGGGGCGTGTGGGCGCAGCCGAAGGCCCGGCCGGCATCCGCAAATTCATGGCGGGGCTACCCGCGCATGGTCTGACCCGCCTGCTGGATGCTGGCGACGTCGTCTGCCAGGGCGATCTGCTGGAAGCCGCGCAAGAGCAGCTTGGGCTGCGCGTGGCCGAACTGCTGGAGCAGGGCGCCCGGCCCTTGGTGCTGGGCGGCGGCCACGAAATTGCATGGGGCAGTTTCCAGGGACTGGCCCGCTGGCTGGAAGCCCATGGCGACACCGACCCGGTGCTGGTGCTGAACCTGGATGCGCACTTCGATCTGCGCACCGGCCGGCCTGGCAGTTCCGGTACGCCCTTTGACCAGATCGCGCGCGACTGCGAAGCGCGCGGACGGGCGTTGCAGTACGCGTGCCTGGGTGTGTCGCGGCTGGCGAATACGCCGGCGCTGTACGCGCGGGCCGCCGAGGTCGGCGCCGTGTGGGTGGAAGACCGCGACATGCAGGAACGCCATCTGGACGCGCGCCTGGCCAATGTGGACGCCTTGCTTGCGCGCGTGCGCCACGTCTACCTGACGATCGACCTGGATGTGCTGCCGGCGGCGGTCATGCCGGGCGTGTCGGCGCCGGCGCCCTACGGCGTGCCGATGGCCGTCATTGAAGAGATCGTGTTGCGCGTCAAGGCCAGCGGCAAGCTGCGCCTGGCCGACATGGCGGAATACAGTCCGCGCTTTGACCTGGATGGCCATGGTGCGCGCGCCGCGGCCAGGTTGGCCTGGCATCTGATGACGCCTTGAAGCGGTAGCGCCTGCAGGTCAACGACCGCTACGCAGGGGCAGGCAGGGCAAAGGCAAAGGGGCAGTTCTCGATCGAGGCTGCCCCTTTTTTCATTGCTTGGCGACAAGCGCCGTACCGATGCGGCTTGCGGTGGCCCGAGGCTGGACGCTTCCGGTTTGGCGGCATAGGATAGGGCAGTTTTCGAGCCGGGCCTGTGACCCGCACGGTATCCACTACTTATATGTCACCATTTAAAATATTTAGCATTTAAATGGGGACGCTATAGTTTTAGTGGATAAAATGGCGCAACTTTGTCAGGAGATCATGCTCATGTCTCACACTCCCACCCATGTCTTGCCGTCTTATCTGAATGCCGATGACCTCGGTCCTTGGGGTAATTACCTGCAACAAGTCGACCGGGTGACGCCGTATCTCGGCACCTTGGGTCGGTGGGTCGAGACGCTGAAGCGTCCGAAGCGCGCCTTGATCGTCGATGTGCCGATCGAACTGGACAACGGCACCATCGCCCACTACGAAGGCTATCGCGTGCAACACAACGTGTCGCGCGGCCCGGGCAAGGGCGGTGTGCGCTTCCACCAGGACGTGACCCTGTCCGAAGTCATGGCGCTGGCCGCCTGGATGTCGGTCAAGAACGCCGCGGTCAACCTGCCTTATGGTGGTGCCAAGGGTGGCATCCGCGTCGACCCGCGCATGCTGTCGCAATCCGAACTGGAACGCATGACCCGTCGCTACACCAGCGAAATCGGCGTCATCATCGGACCGGCCAAGGACATTCCCGCCCCCGACGTCGGCACCAACGCCCAGGCCATGGCCTGGATGATGGACACGTATTCCATGAACGAAGGCGCCACCGCCACCGGCGTGGTGACGGGCAAGCCGATCGCCCTGGGCGGCAGCCTGGGCCGTGTGGAAGCCACCGGCCGCGGCGTGTTCGTCGTGGCGTGCGAAGCCGCCCGCGACCTGAACATCGACGTCTCCAAGGCGCGCGTGGTGGTGCAGGGCTTTGGCAACGTGGGCGGCACCGCCGCCCGTCTGTTCCATGAAGCCGGCGCCAAGGTCATTGCCGCGCAGGACCATACCGGCACGGTGCACAACGCCGCGGGCCTGGATGTTCACAAGCTCTTGTCGCACGTGTCGCAACACGGCGGCGTGGGTGGTTTTTCGGGCGGCGAAGCGTTCGACAAGGACGAGTTCTGGACGCTGGAAACCGAATTCCTGATTCCCGCCGCACTGGAAAGCCAGATCACCGCTGAAAATGCCACCAAGGTGCGCGCGAAGGTCGTGGTGGAAGGCGCCAACGGTCCCACCACCCCGGAAGCGGACGACATCCTGTTTGAGCATGGCGTGTATGTGGTGCCGGACGTGCTGGCCAACGCGGGTGGCGTGACGGTGTCCTACTTTGAATGGGTGCAGGACTTCTCCAGCTTCTTCTGGAGCGAAGAAGAAATCAACCAGCGCCTGGAACGCATCATGCGCGAAGCCTACAGCGCCGTGTCGCAAGTAGCCAAGGAACACAAGGTGACGCTGCGCACGGCGGCGTTCATCGTGGCTTGCACGCGCATTCTGCAAGCACGCCAGGTGCGCGGCCTGTATCCGTGATGCAGACTCAGCGATGCGTCGTTGACGTATCGCCGAGGAGGCAGAGGTAGACAAACCCGGAAATCGCCCCGCAAGGGGCGATTTTCTTTGCGCGCTCGGCGGCGTGTTCGGTCGAGCTGTTCATTGGCTGCTCACATAGAATGTGCCCAACCGGCGGATACCAACCCACGCCGGATCCAAAGCCATCTGGAGGAATTCATGACCCAAGCCCTGCCATCCACCACGCTTGCGGTGGACCCCGCCTGGATTGACGCCTACGGCCATTTGAATGCCGCGCATTACGTCGGCATCTTCGACCGGGTGGGATTCGAATTGTTGAGCCAGGTGGGCGTGGGGCTGGACTACACCGAAGCCACGCGCTGCGGTATCTACACCATGAACGTGCACGTGGCCTATCTGCGCGAGGTCTTTGCCGACGACCCGCTGATGCTGCGCGTGCGCTTGCTTGAAGCCGACAACAAGCGGCTGCTTTGCCTGATGGAATTGACGCAGACGCGCGACGGCTATCTGGCCGCCACGATGGAGCAACTGTCCTTGCACGTGGATCTGAACACGCGCCGGTCCACGCCATTTCCCGCCGAACTGGCGCAGCGGCTCGCCCGCACGGTGACGGAACATGCCGCACATCCGCTGCCACAGGGGTATCGCCGACTGCTGCCCTTGACAGGAACGCGCTGAAACGCATGCCGTGATTGCGTTGTGCGTCGCGCCTTCTTAACATGCGGACGTGACGTGCTTGCTGCCGTGCAGACTTTCAAGCCCGACTGTAGAGCGCAAACCACGAATGGGGTTTTTTCTGCGAATCGGGGCCGTTAGTCCTTGCGTACCAGTTTCTGACACATTGCGTCCCTAGAATTCGTTTCTGCCATGCGCCACGCGCCGCTTGCGATGCAGGCAACCCGCTGCGCATGCATGTTCAATCTAAGGAATAGGTAATGAAAAAGACTCTGCTCGCAACCGCGCTGTTGGCCGCCGTATCCAGCGTGGCCCACGCCGAAACCTCGGTGACCTTGTATGGCTTGATCGATACCGGTATCGGCTACCAGCGCATCAAGGGCGACGGCTATCACGAATCGAAGGTCGGCATGGCCAACGGCGTGTCGAGCGGCTCGCGTTGGGGCTTGCGCGGCGCCGAAGATCTGGGCGACGGCCTGAGCGCCGTGTTCACGCTGGAAAGCGGCTTCAATTCGGGTAACGGCCAATCGGGCCAAAGCAGCCGCCTGTTCGGCCGCCAAGCCACCGTCGGCCTGAAGTCGGCGTCGTGGGGCCTGCTGGAATTGGGCCGCCAGACCAACATCGCGTCGAAGTACCTGGCAGCCATCGATCCGTTCGGCGGCAGCTACGGCCAAGCCAACGTGGGCGTGGCCTTCAGCGCCGCCAACACCGTCCGCTACGACAACATGGTGCAGTACTCGACCCCGTCGTTCAGCGGCTTCCAGTTTGGCGTTGGCTACTCGTTCAACGCGGCTGACACGACCGCCGCGCAAACCGGCTTCCGGACCGCCGACAACACGCGCGCCATCACCACCGGCCTGCGCTACGTCAATGGCCCGCTGAACGTGGCCGCCACGTACGACCAACTGAACCCCGCCAACCAACTGAACAACGACGCCACGCCCAAGTCCTGGTCGGTTGCCGCCGCCTATGACTTCGAAGTGGTCAAGCTGGCATTGGGCTTTGGTCAGACGCGCGACGGCTGGTTCGCCGGCCAGGGCGTCAACGCGCTCGGCAGCGGCAGCCCCACGGCCAGCGGCTTCGGCACGAACGTTGCCGTGTCGGGCTTCAAGGCCAATTCGTATCTGGTGGGTTTAAGCGTGCCGCTGGGCGCCAGCAACATCATGGCGTCGTGGCAGCGCGCCGACCCCAACGGCAACCCGCTGACCGCCGGCAACGAGTCGACGATGAACGTCTACAGCATCGGCTACACGTACAACCTGTCCAAGCGCACCAACCTGTACGCGCTGGGTTCGTACGCCACCGACTACGCGTTTGTTGACGGCGTCAAGAGCACCGTCGGCATCGTGGGTGTGCGCCACCGCTTCTAAGCGTGCCAGGCAGGCCGGCGGCAAGCAGAATGCGCGCCGCCGGCGCTTTCATGCCGCGGTTGTACTGAGCGGACTGGGCGTCTTACCCGGCCACAGACGCGAAAAAAGCGGCCACCTCCCTAGCTCCATCCTCAGTCCGCTCACCTGAACCCCGGCCTTCAGCAGGCCCTGCGCCGCTCGGCGCAAGCAATGACCGGCAGTGGGCTGCCGCCCATCGCCGGTCACTCCGCGTCAACAGGGGCGGCGGCGCCTACGAGGGCAACAACAGCTCCGGCTTCAACACGCCGCGCAAGTCGGCGTAGGGAATGCTCAGTTCCGGTTCGCCATGCGAGTAGGGCGCGATGGAATAGGCGTCGTACTTCACCACCATGCCGTCGCGGGTCAGCGCGAAGTTATCGCTTTCCTGGAACGGCCACATCTTGTTGTAGGCAGCGGGATCACGCTTGGCGTCGGGGTTTTCCGCCAGCCATTTCGCGTGGGCGGCTTTAAGTGCCGCGACATATTCCGCGCGGCGGCCCGGTATCAACGCTTCGTCCAGACTCATCACGCGGCCGCGTGAACGCTCCCAGTTCAGGTATTGCGTGGCCGGAATGCCGTGCGCGGCGCCGGTCAGGAACTGTTCGGTGTGCAGTTCGATCGACACGATGTCGCCCACCGTATCCTTGACCGAGGCCTTGAAATACGTGGCGTCGCGTGGGCGCGCCGTGGACCAGAAATACTGCGTGTATTCCGACAGCGTGTTGTAGGGGCCACGGCGGTTGGCGTCGGTGCCGGTCATGTAGGCCAGCACGTGGTCCACCAGCGCGGTCAGCTTGGGGATGCCGGGAAACGCCACGCTGTCGATTTCAATGCGTGGGCAGTCGCCTTCGCAGCCCGGCTTGCTTGATGCCCACTTGATGCGCTCGGTGGACAGGTCCCCCACCTTTTCGGACGTGGTCGAGGCGGATTCGGCCAAAGTGATGTTGGCCGGCGGCGTACTGCCGCAGCCGGCCAGGGCCAGCAGGGCGGCGCCCAGGATCAAACCGCTTATCGCGCCTTGCGGCGTGAACGTGCGACGCATTGAACTACCTCCACAAAATCTGACGCTTGCCGTCAAGGCACCACACCCGTCCATTCCGGCGTGGAGAACTTCTCGTCGGCCTGTTGCTGGGCGCGCGCCAGCGTGTCGCTGCCGATTTGCCCCGGAGTCAGACGATGCATGCCGGCAAAAGTTTCCAGCATGCGCTCGATTATGACTTCGCGCGCCAGGCCGGTTTGCGTGCGCAGCGGGTCGACGCGCTTCTTGGCGCTGGTGGTGCCCTTGTCGGAAAGCTTCTCGCGGCCGATGCGCAAGACCTCGACCATTTTATCGGCGTCGATGTCGTAGGACATGGTCACGTGGTGCAATACCGCGCCCGCGCGGCGGGCTTGCGCGGCGCCGCCGATCTTGCCGATGTCGGAGGCGATGTCGTTCAGGGGCTGATACCACGCCTTGATGCCCAGGCCTTGCAGCGCCGTCAGCACCCAGGCATCCAGGAACGCATACGATTCCTGGAAGCTCATGCCATGGACCAGGGCTTGCGGCGCGCTGAGCGAGTAGGTGATGGAGTTGCCCGGTTCAATGAACATGGCGCCGCCGCCACTGACGCGGCGCACGACTTCAATGCCGTGGCGCTGCGCGCCGTCGGGGTCCACTTCGTTTTTCAGGGATTGGAAACGGCCGATGACGACGGCGGGGGCGGCCCATTCCCAGATGCGCAAAGTGGGCGGGCGCTGGCCCGCGCCCACTTCGTCGGTAATGACGGCGTCCAGCGCCATGTGCAGCGACGGGGCCTGCGGGCCTTCGTGGATCAGTTGCCAGTCGTAGTCGTTCCAGTCAGTGCGCGTCATGCAAGCGCCCTCCGCAGCACCACGGCCACGGCCTCGGCCGAAAAGCCGAACAATTCGGCGTCAGCGGGCAGGGCGGATTGCACCGCCACCGCCAATTCCAGCTCGCCGGCGTCGGCGGGCATGCCGTTCAAGCCTTCGTTGATGGCCTCCAACGCTTCGGGCGGCTCAAGAAAGAAGTCGCCGCTGATGCGCACGTTGGCCAGGCGGCCGTCCTGCACATCAAGATCCGCGACGACCAGCTTGCCGCCGGGGACTTTGTATTCACCATGCATGGGGGCTCCTTGCGAAATCAATATCAAAAACTAAAGGTTGAGCTTCATGCCGTCATGGCTGGCCTTGAAACCCAGGCTTTCATAGAACCGGCGCGCATCGGGGCGCGCGCGGTCGGTGGTCAGTTGGACCAGGCCACAGCCCTGGGCGCGGCATTGTTCAATGGCCCACTTGAACATGGCGTGCCCCAGGCCCTGGCCGCGCGCCGACGACGCGATGCGCACGCTTTCGATCTGCCCGCGCCACAGGCCCAGCCGCGACAGGCCGGGTATGAACGATAACTGCAAACAGCCGACCAGGTCTTGGCCTTGCTCGACAACGGCCAGGAATTGGTTGGAGTCCTGGGTGATGGCGGCGAAGGCGGCCGTGTAGCCAGGGTTGAGCGGCACCGAGGTGTCTTCGCGCGTGGCGCCCAGCTCGTCGTCGGCCAACATGGCGACGATGTGCGGCAAATCTTCTTGCCGCGCGCGGCGAAAGACCAATTGGGGGGCGGACATGGTCGGGCTCCTGCGGCGGTGACGTTTTAGCGGGCGATGTTCTGCGCGGTCTGGCCGAACAGGATGCGGCGCGACTCATCGTCGCTGATCGAGGGCGTGGTGTTGACGCTATCGGCCAGTGCATAGGCGCGCTGCGTGGCGGGGCGCGCGGCAATGGCGTTGAACCAGCGTTGCAGGTGCGGGAAGTCGTTCAGGTCTTGGCCCTGCTTGGCATGCGGCACGATCCAGGGGTAGGCGGCCATGTCCGCGATGGAGTAGTCGCCCGCGACGAATTCGCGGTCGGCCAGGCGCTTGTTCAGCACGCCGTACAGGCGGTTGGTTTCCTTCACGTAACGGTCGACGGCGTAAGGGATGCGTTCCGGCGCGTAGCCGGAAAAATGGTGGTTCTGGCCGGCCATGGGGCCCAGGCCGCCCATCTGCCAGAAGAGCCATTGCGAGACCTCGGCGCGGCCGCGCACGTCGGCGGGCAGGAATTGGCCGGTCTTCTCGGCCAGGTACAAGAGGATGGCGCCGGACTCGAACAGAGGGATGGGCGCGCCGCCGTCGGCGGGTTGCGTGTCGACGATGGCGGGGATGCGGTTGTTGGGCGCGATGGCCAGGAATTCGGGTTTGAATTGATCGCCGCGGCTGATGTTCACCGGGTGCATCTGGTAGGGCAGGCCGGCTTCTTCAAGGAACAGCGTGATCTTGTGGCCGTTGGGGGTGGTCCAGTAGTAGAGATCGATCATGAGGGGCGTCCAGGGAATCAAGGCGCCGCCGAACGTGTCGGCGGGTGGAAAGCCATGATAGCGGCAGGCATCGGGCACGCCCCCGAATAACCGGGGCCGGAATCGGGTTTCTACCTGCCCGGCGGGTGCGGAGCCGGGCCGTGCGTCGATTCACTACGCCGCCCCGGCACCGGGGCGGGGCCGCCCGGGCAGACGCCACGTCCAGTTCAGGCTGACGCCCGCGGCGGCCAGGAAGATCATCGCCACGCCCACCACTTGCAGCGGTTCCATGCGCTGGCCGTAGACGACCAGGTCCAGCATGATGGCCACGGCCGGGTAGATGAAACTGAGTGCCGCGGTGGATGTGGTCGGCAGTTTCTGAATGGCCGAGTACATCAGGATGTACATCAGGCAGGTGTGGATCAGGCCCAGCGCAACCAGATAGCCCCATTGCAAGGGGCGGCCGGCAGTGCGTTGAAGTCCGCCATGGGCAACAGCATGAAGGCGCCCAGCGTCACCTGTACCAGGGCCAGCACTTGCGGCGGTATGCCCTTCAAGCGCTTGACGATGACCGCGGTAACGCCGTACAGCGCTGCCGCGCCCAGGCCCAGCAGCAGCCCCGACAGATACGCGCCGCCAGGGGCCTGTGCGTCCGTCAGGCGCAGCACCAGCAGCAGGCCGGCGAACGCCACCACCGACCAGGCCAGCTTGCCGCGCGACGGACGTTCCCCCAGGAACAGCACGCCCAGCCCGATCAGGAAAAAGGGCTGTACGTTGTAGACGGCCGTGGCCAGCGAGATCGACGCCAGCCGGTACGCCGAAAACAGCAGGACCCAGTTCATGACCAGCGCGGCGCCGGCCAACAGCGCCAAGGCCAAGGTCTTCCCGGTGAACAGGCCCGGCTTGAGCAGGCCGCGCGCCCAGCAATACAAAAACAAGGAAAGCGCACCGAAGACGCAGCGGAAAAAGACGACGTTCCAGGCGCTTTGGCCGGATTCCAGAACAAACACGCCTAGCGTGCCGGACAAGGTCATGGCGGCTGCCATTTGCGCCAGGCCAAGGCGTTCGGATGCGGGGGACATAAGGATTCTCCGAGTGGGCCACGTGTTGATCACGACGCTGGCCACGATTTCGATGGAGAAATTATCCCAGGCAGATCAAGCCAGCTATATGATCATCGTGTGGTACTTTGAATCCCGTGCCTTCATTTTGGTGAAAGTTATGCAAAATGACCTAAAAAACGAAAGCCCTGTCCTGGACGGCATTGACCGCCGCCTGGTGCAGACCCTGGCGGCCAATGCGCGTACCACCACGGCAGACCTGGCGCGGCAGGTGGGCATGTCAGCCCCTAGCGTGGCGGATCGGCTGCGGCGGCTGGAGGAATCCGGCGTGATCCGGGCCTACACGCTGGATGTGGATCCGGTGGCGCTGGGCTATACCTTGCAGGCTATCGTGCGCATCCGCCCCTTGCCGGGGCAATTGCGCCACGTGGAAGGGCTGATCAATGAGATTCCGGAATTTGTCGAATGCGACAAGGTGACGGGCGATGACTGCTTCATCGCCCGGGTGGTGCTGCGGTCGATCTCGCACCTGGATGGCATCCTGGAACGGGTAACGGAATTTGCCGAAACCAATACCGCCATCGTCAAGGCACATACGGTGCGCCGCCGCCTGCCGCCGTTGCGCTAGCGCTTGCGCGGCCTGGCAGCAGCGCAGCGGCAGCGCTGTCGCGGCGGGATGGCTTCAGACCGGCGCGGACAGCGCCTGCACCACGTCGTCTTTCAGGCCCGCCGGCGTGTCGGTGGGCCCGTAGCGCTTGATGACCTGGCCGTCGCGACCAACCAGGAACTTGGTGAAATTCCATTTGATGCCTTCGGTGCCGAAGACGCCAGGTTTTTCGCCCTTGAGCCAGCGGTACAGCGGATGCGCGTTGGCGCCGTTGACGTCGATCTTGGCGAAAAGCGGGAAGGTGATGTCGTATTGCGTGGCGCAGAAACTGCGGATCTCGGCTTCGTCGCCCGGCTCTTGATGGCCGAACTGGTCGCACGGAAAACCCAGCACCGTGAAGCCGTCGTCGCGCAGCGAGCGGTAGAGTTCTTCCAGGCCCGTGTATTGGGGCGTAAAGCCGCACTTGGACGCCACGTTGACCACCAGCAGCACGCGGCCGCGATAGGTGTCCAGGGATAGCTCCGTGCCCTGGATGTCGCGGGCGGAAAAATCGAAAAGGGTGCTCATGCGGGCTCCTGTATCGGTCGGCTTTACGCGGGCGCGTCAGCGCGCCAATCAACCGTCGAGTGTAGCGCTACGAGTACCGACCGGCACCGTGCCATGCACGGGTGGCAAGTGGATTCGGGATAAATATCAGACTAGTCCTAGGTCTATCGGCGCCACACCCGGAAACACCCGTGCCAGGCGCGCTGGGTCCAGGCCGTACAGGCGCGAAAACAGCCCGGCGAAGACGGCGCGGTATTCGTTCAGCACCGGGTAGTCGCGATCCTGGAACAGGGTGTCGTGCCTGACCGGCACCTGCCGCCCCGCAATGCGTCCGCCTTGCACATTTCCACCCATCACCCAATACACCGTGCCGTGGCCGTGGTCGGTTCCCTTGTTGCCGTTTTCGCGGAACGTACGGCCGAATTCGCTGATGACGACCACGGTGGTCTGCGCCCAGGCCGACCCCATGGCATCGGCATAAGCGGCCAGCGCGCGGCCAAGCTGCCCGAAGCGGCCAGCCAATGCGCCGGTGGCGGCCCCCTGGCCGACGTGGGTATCCCACCCGCCCACGTCGACAAAGCCCAGGTTGTAGCGGTTGGTCATGAAGCGGGCGATGCGGCGGATTTCCTTTTCCAGCTTGTCAGTGGATACCGCGTTGCCATTGGCGGCCTGCATCTCGGCTTCCAGCTCCTGGCGCGTGGCGCCCATGATGCGCTGGCCTTCGTCCACGGAAGCATGCAGGTCCGTGTTGCGGTACATGGCGGCGATGGCGCGGTTGTCGGCCGCGCTCAGACGCGATTTCCGATTTGCCCCGCCCAGATCAACATTGGGCACGCGCGTCTCGCCCCTGAAAATCTGCGGCACTTCCGACGTGAATGCCGCCGGCAGGGCGCGCGCCGTGCTCGCCGCGTCCAAGGTGGTGGCCAGGCGATTCAGGAACCCCGACCGGTAATTGCCGTCTTGCTTTGCGCCGCGACCCAGCTCAATACCATTCTGGGTTTCAAAATGGCTGCGGCTCAGGTCGTCGGTGCCCGCGAAGGGCACGAAGGCCAGTTGCTTGTTGCGATAGAAGGGCAGCAGGCTGTCTGCCAACGCGGGGTGCAGGCCCCAGCCGTCGGCCAGGGGCAGCGCGGCGCCATCGCCCGAGCCTGGCCGGCCGATGGCGATGCTGGGGCGCGCTTCGTAATAGAAGTCGCTGGACGTGGGCACCAGCAGGCTGGCAGCGTCGTAAGCCCCGCGCATGAACACAATCAGCAAGCGGTTGCCCGAGGCGGCGGGCGCCGCGTACAGTCGGCTGCCCCCCAGCGCCAAGGGCGCGGCGGCCATCATTTGAAGCAAGCGGCGGCGGTCCATGGGTATTCTCCTAGCGGCGCATGAACTCTGGCGAGGCCAGCAGGTAGGTGTTGGCATCCACGGGCTTGCCGGCCTGGCCGATCGCATCGCGCGTGGCCGTCGACAAGTGCGGGAACAGCTCTTGGGCGGCGTCGAGCAGCCTGGGAATCTTGGGTAGTTCAACCGGCCTGGGCGGATCAGCCGGCGCGTCGGCGTCGATGGTCCGATAGAAAACCTGGGGAGCGCCGGCAATGCCGCGGGCAATTTCAAAACGCTGCGTCATCTGCCCGGAACCTGACCAGTCCGACTGCGACATCGGGTAGCCGTCGGGTGTCTGGCGTTGATACAAGCCTTGCCCCATCTGGCGCAGCATCGACAGCGCGGCCTTGGGGTTGCGGATGGGGGGCAGGTTGGCGTAGGTCAGCCGCAACGACGAATACACATAATGAACCGGGTCCTTGAACACGCCCGTCTTCAGGGACCGCTTGAACTCCGGCGACGCAAACAAGGTTTGCAGTGTGGCCGCGATGTCGCCGTCTTGCGCCAGAAACGTCTTGGCCATGCGATCGACCAGCGCGGCCGGCGGCGATTCGCCCACAAAGTAGGCCGCCAATTTGGCGCTGACGTGACGCGCCGTGGCAGGGTGGCGCGCCAGCAGGTCGATGGCCTGATCCACTTCCGCCAGCCCGCCACCGCGAATCTTGTGTCCCAGGAATACCTTGTCGCCATGGTCATGGCGCGCCGGGTTGAAGAGGAACAAGCCGTCTTGCACCAGATCGCCGCGCAGCGCGGGCTTGGTCTTGGGTGCCTTGTTGCTGTTGTGTACACCCAGGCCCGTCAGAATGCGCGCCAGTTCCTGGACGTCGCCCTGCGTATAGCCGCCGTTGACGCCCAGGGTGTGCAGTTCCATGAGTTCGCGCGCGTAGTTCTCGTTGATATGCCCTGCGATATTGCGGGTGTTGTCCAGGTACACCAGCATGGCCGGAGAGCGGACGGTGGCCCGCAGCATGTCGCGAAAATTACCCAGCGCGTGCGGGCGGATGGCGCGGTCTTCGTACTGCGCCAGATAGGTGCCGACGTCACCCTTGCCCGCGAACACGTTGAAGTGGTTCATCCAGAACCAGGTCATTTGTTCCTGCAATTGGTTGGGCGAATACAGCGCGCGCCAGACCGCGCGCTGGGCGGTGTCGTCGGCGCGTTGCCGCGAAATGGCGCGCGCCGCGCGTTGCGCCTTCAGCTTGGCTTCGGGGTCGAGCTTGCGGGCCTCTTGGCGCATGTTGCGCTGCAGGGCCTGCGCCTCTTGTTCAGACTGGCGGTTGATGGACAAGGCGTCGATCCCTTGCTGCACCGGGGCAGGCAGTTGCGCCTTGGCGTCAGGGTGCAGTTGGGCTTGCAGATAGCGCTGGGCTCCCATCTCGTGGAAGCGGGCAAGTTCCGCCGGCGTTGCGCCCCAGGTCACGCGGTTGAGCAAGGCAACGTCGTGCTCGGCGGGCTGAGCATGGGCAGCGGCTCCCAGCGCCAGGCACAGCATGGGCAGGGCTTTCAACAGCGCTGTTCGCAATCGCGTCATGAAGCAAACCTCTTTAGGGCGACAAAACGTCTGACACGATAATCCCCCCGAACATTCCCGGACGGGGCGCGTTGAAACGCAAGGAAACCGCTTGTTGTCGCGTCGGTGCTTATCCGGGCGGGCGATGGGGCCATTACCCCGGCCGGCCGGCGTGCCGTCCTATCATTGCCGCTGTGCAAGTCTGCAAGCGGTGGGTGCCAGCCAAGGCGGCAAGCCGGGGCGGCAAGCAATAGGAGCGTAGTGATGGAAGGAATGATCGAACGCCTGGAGGCAATGCTGGCCAAGGGCACCGACAACATGTTGTTGCGGTTCTCGCTGGGCAAGGCCTATGCCGAACAGGACTGCTTCCGCGAGGCAGAAACCCACCTTCGCGCGGCGCTGGCTTTTGATCCCGCCTATTCGGTGGCGTGGAAATGGCTGGGCAAGGCCTGCCTGGGGCTGGGCGACCAGGACGGCGCGCGCGCCGCCTGGAACAGCGGCCTGGCGGCGGCGCAGGCGCGTGGCGACAAGCAGGTGGAAAAGGAAATACAGGTGTTCGTCCGGCGCCTGGACAAGCAGGCGGCGGCGCAATCCTGATGGGGGCCGTGAGGCCCGACGATAAGCGAACCACCTGAGCGAACCCTTGGAGCCATGGGGCCGCCCCGGGCCCCCGCGATCACGCAGCCGGCAAATTGCCGAAGGCTTCCAGTGCCCGCAACCTGCTTTGCGCCAGGTCCACGATGGGCGAGGGGTACCCAGCCGCCGCGCGCTCCATGGGGCTGGGGTCGTGGATGGCCTTGTCGTCCAGGTGCGCCAGTTCAGGCAGCCATTCACGCAGGAACACGCCGCGCGCATCAAAGCGCTTGGATTGCGACAAGGGGTTGAACACGCGGAAGTACGGCACCGCGTCGGCGCCCGTGGATGCACTCCATTGCCAGCCGCCGTTGTTGGCCGCCAGGTCGCCGTCAACCAGATGCGCCATGAACCAGGCTTCGCCCAGCCGCCAATCAATCAGCAGATTCTTCGACAGGAACATGGCCGTCACCATGCGCAGCCGGTTGTGCATCCAGCCCAGCGTCAGCAACTGGCGCATGGCCGCGTCAACGATGGGAATGCCGGTCTGGCCTTGCTGCCAGGCGCGCAGGTCGTCGGGTGCGTCGCGCCACGGCACGGCGGCGGTTTCGGGCTTCATGGGCTGGTGCATGGACAGCGACGGATAAGCGGCCAGCAGATGCTGGTAGAACTCGCGCCACAGCAGTTCGTTGATCCACGTCGCCGCGCCCGCCTTGCCGCTGTCCAGCTCGCCATGATTGGCGGCCAGCGCCGCGCGTAGCGCCTGGCCGGGGGACAGCACGCCCGCCGCCAGATAGGGCGACAGGCAACTGGTGGCGGGTAGCGACGGAAAATCGCGTTCATCCTTGTAGGCATCGATGACGCCGTCGGTAAAGGCGTCCAGCCTGTCGCCGGCCGCCGTTTCGCCCGCGGGCCACAGCGCCCGCACCGCGTCGCTGGGCAGAGCAAAGCCCTCGAAGGCGTCGGGCAAGGGGTCCGCCCGCCAGTCGGGCGGGGTCTGCGCGCGGGGAGCGGGCAGGGCGGCGATGGGCGCCGTGCGCAGGCGCTCACGGCAGGTGCGCGCATACGGCGTGTAGACGCGATAGCACTCACCTTTGCCGGTTTGCACGGTGCCGGGCCGCAGCAGTGTGGCTCCGTGATGCAGCGTCCAGTCCACCCCGATCGCCTCCAGTGCGCCCGCCACCGCTGCATCGCGGCGGCGTTCGTTGATGGCCCATTCGGTATTGGCGTGCACTTGAGAGATGTCGTGCGCCTGGCAGAAGGCGGCGATGGCGGCGGGCGCCTGGCTCCAGTCGGCCACGGTCAGCAGCTTCAGGGGAATGCCACGCTCGCCCAGGCTGCGCGACAGTTCGTGCAGGTTGCGCAGCCAGAAGTCCACCTTGGCCGGCGCGTCGCCATGCTGGCGCCATTGCTCGGGCGCGGCCAGGAACAGGGCGGTCACCGTGCCGTTTTCGGCGGCGGCGGCCAACGCGGGGTTGTCGTGCATGCGCAGGTCGGTGCGCAGCCAGAGCAGGGTATTCATGGATGGCGGGTCCAGGGCAAAAAAAGGGCGGACAGCACGGCTGACCGTCGAGGCTGGCATTCTATATTGGCCTGTGGTCTGGAAGACGATGTAAAAACTACGAGTAGATGTGACGGAGCCGTATGGGTGGCGCACCCGGTGCCGCACCCGCTAGGGCCCCAATAGCCGTCAAACCGTGAAACACGCTGCCCCAAGGTTTGTATTGACGCGCTGGGGCCGTCGCCATGTAATCGGTTCAACGACCAAAAAAAATTGAACGCTATGGGAAATCTGATGGACCTTCGCCCGTCCTTTCTACGAGGACGCACATCCGCCGGCACGACCCCTCGCGACGCCCTGCAGGACTTGTGGCGTTCACTTGATTTGCCGGGCGAGTCACTGGATCACGTGTCGCTGACGGGCTCCGATCCCGTGTTTCCGTCTTCGTTCGCGGTGGGCACCGCCGCCCAAACCAGCATGGCGGCAGCGGCGCTGGCCGCGGCCGAGCTCTGGCATCTACGCGGCGGACCGCGCCAGCAGGTCAGCGTCGACATGTTGCACGCCGCACAGGAATGCCGCGGCCACTTCACGATCAACGGCGTCACGCCCAACATCTGGGACCCCATCAGCGGCCTGTACCGCTGTGGCGACGGAGGCTGGGTGCGCATCCATGCCAACTTTGCGCATCACCGCGACGGCGCGCTGGCGCTCTTGGGTTGCCCCACGGGCGAAGGCACCACGCGCGAAACGGTGGAAGCGGCATTGAGCCGCTGGAAAGCGCTGGACTTTGAACAGGTGGCCGCCGATGCAGGCATGGTGGTGTCCGCCATGCGCACCTTTGACGAATGGGACCGGCACCCGCAGGGCCAGGCCGTTGCCGCCCAGCCCTTGCTGACGGTCGAACGCATCGGCGAGGCCGACCCCCGGCCCTTGCCCAAGTACGGCAATGACGCGCGGCCGCTGAAAGACATCCGGGTGCTGGACCTGACACGCATCATCGCCGGCCCCGTCTGTGGCCGCACGCTGGCTGCCTATGGCGCCGACGTGATGTTGGTGAATTCACCCCAATTGCCCAATATCGACAACATCATCGAAACCAGCCGGGGCAAGCTGTCGGTGACGGCGGACCTGGATACGGCCGACGGACGTATCGCGCTGGGTAATCTGCTGCGCAGCGCGCACGTGTTCGTGCAGGGTTACCGGCCGGGCGGCCTGAATGCGCTGGGCTTTGGGCCGCAGGACGCCGCGCGTATCCGCCCGGGTATTGTGTATGTGTCGCTATCCGCGTACGGAAACGAGGGGCCTTGGGCCAACCGCCGCGGCTTTGATTCGCTGGTGCAAACCGCCACGGGCTTCAACCACGCCGAAGCGCAGGCGGCGGGCCAGCAGGCGCCCAAGCCTTTGCCCATGCAGGTTCTGGACTATGCGTCGGGATACCTGATGGCGTTTGGCGCGCAGGTGGCCTTGGCCCGCCAGGCGACTGAAGGCGGCAGTTGGCACGTTCGCGTATCGCTTGCGCAAACCGCGCATTGGCTGCGTGGCTTGGGCAGGGTGGACGGCGGACTGGACTGCCGCATGCCCGGTTTCGACGGCCTGTTGGATACCGAAGCGTCGGGCTTTGGCGAACTGGTGGCCGTGCGCCACGCGGCTCGTTTTTCCGACACGCCGGCCCGCTGGACGCGCCCGTCGAGCCCGCCGGGATCGCATCCCACGGTATGGCCGTTCAATTAGGCCGGCCACTCCGTTCAATGCCAAGGCGCCTTCGGGCGCCTTGTTTTTTTTTGCTGCCTGTTTTTGACCGCCGGTATGTGGAAGCCTATTGCTTGGCCTTCCAGTCGCGCAGCGCGCGCATGGTGTTGGCCACGTGGGATTCGGGGCTCATGTCGGTGAATTCATACAGGATCTTGCCTTCTGGCGAGATCACATACGACACGCGTTGTGCGTATTCCGGGCGCTTGTCGTGCACCGCGTCATAGGCCTTCATGATCTTGCCGTCGCCGTCTGCCGCCACGGCGAATTTGCCACGGCATTCGCTGACCGAGAATTTGTTCAGCGTGTCGATGTCATCGGTGGATACGCCGATGACGGTGGCGCCCAGCGACTTGTATTCGTCGGTGGCTTCGGCGAAGTTGTGCGCTTCGATGGTGCAGCCTTGCGTGAACGCGGCGGGAAAGAAATACAGCACGACGGGGCCTTGCTTGAGCGCGTCGTTGAGCTTGAACGTGAAGACTTTGCCGCCCAGCGAGGCCTGTGTGCTGAAGTTTGGAGCGGGTGCGCCGACATCCAAGGCGGCCTGGGCGGACGTGGCCGCGAGCAGGCCGCAGAACATCAGGCAAGGTACAAGGCGCTTCATGGGGGTCTCCAATAATTAACGTGGCGCGCGGTGGTCGGCGGCAAGTGGACTACTGTAGTCCGCGCGCGCCCGGGGGTCCAGTTCAGTCGCGGTTCGGGCCGCCGCCTCGGCCATCGCCCCTGCCTTCGCCCCTGCCTTCGCCGCCGCCTTGCTGGCGCTGCTGAGGATGTTCGCGTGCCTGCTGCGGGCGAGCTTGTTGCTGCGGACGGTCTTGCTGCGGGCGCGCTTGCGCCTGTTGTCGGGGCTGTTCGCGCGCTTGTTGCTGTCGCGCTTGCTGCTGACGCGCCTGCTGCTCCCGGGCTTGGTGTTCCCGTGCCTGTTGCTGGCGTGCCTGCTGCTGTTGCTGTTCGCGGCCTTGCTGCTGGCGTTGCTCGCGCTCCTGCTGCTGGCGTACTTGTTGCTGTCGATCTTGTTGCTGCTGCTGACGAGCCTGCTGATCACGCGCCTGCTGTTGGCGCGATTGCTGCAAGGCGGCTTGTTGATCTCGCTGTTGATCGCGTTGCTGTTGATCCCGCTGCGATACATCGCGTCCCGGCGACGGCCCCGGGCCTCGGGCCTGTTCTCCACGACCTGGGTTGTTGCCGCGATCGACGTCGGGGCGCTTGTTGTCGCCACCGGGGCGTGGCCCTTGCGAGGGTCGCCCGTTGTCGCGATGGTCCACGAAGGCTTGCGGCGGGCGGCCCTTGTTGTGGTCGTAGAACTGCGCGCGGTTGCTGCCGGCATCGCGGACGTAGCGGCGTTGGATGTCGGTGGGCGGCGCGTGGCGGTCTTTGCGGGCAGCCAGTTCGCGCGGGTCTGCCGCGCGTCGGATGCCGTTGGGGCCGCCGTGATAGCTGACACGTCGGTTATCGATGTTGTTGACGACCACGGTGTGGTTGTACACGTTGGTGACGCGCGTGACGTTCACGTTGGTCACCGAGCGGTTGTAGTAGAAGCGGTCGCGCTTCCAGTAGCCGCCTACATACCCCAGGCCCACATAGCCAAAGCCGTAGTTGATGCCGCCATAAAAGCCGACGTGGGGGCCCCAATAGCCGGCGTTCCACACGTACAGGCCATTGGTGAAGCCCCAGTAACCAGGCGTCCAGAGCGCGCCGGCGTAGGGGGCGAGCACCCAGGCGCCCGGCACCCAGAAAAAGCCGTACTGATTGCGGCTCCAGTAGCCGGGCACCCACATATAACCATCGGCCGGCGCGGGTGGCTGCACGTAGACGGGCAGGGGTGGAGGCGGCTCGGGGCTGCGGTCCACCAAGGCAAGATTGGCGCTGGCGGGGTCGCCGCCGTCATAGGCGGGCGCCACGGGTGCGGGAGGCGGCGCGTACGTTTGCGCCATCGCGCCCGCGCATAGCGTCAGCAGCGTGACGGCCGCCACGGCGGGGCGAAGCAGGGAGATCCGGATAGAGGGCGTCATGGCAGCTCCTGGAACACGTCGCAACGGACGGTCAATAACGCGACGGTCAATAACGCAAGGGTCAATAACGACGCAAGGGTCAACAACGCGACGGTCAATATCCACGGTGGTAATAATGCGGCGTGGGATACACGGGGTAGTAGTAATGCGGCGTGTAATAGACCGGCGCGGGGCGATAGTAGGCCGGGCGGGCGGGCACCACGACGCAACCGGTCAGCGAACTGGCCATCACCATCATCAACAGAAGGCTCTTTTTCATTTTCATGCTCCCAACCCGCGCCAGGCGTGGCTTACGCCCTTGATGCGCTGGTAGGGATTAGGCCATACCGGATGACCGCGGTTCGCCTTTGTAATCGATCCGAAACAGCTTTCGCGTGACCGATGTTTGCGCCTGCGTGACGGCGCATGTCGTTGGTATCAATCTTTGCCGCAAAAGCAACGGGGCCGCATAAGCGGCCCCGTGTTGCGTAACGCCGCGTCATGCGGCGTTACGGCGATGGCGCATGGCTGGCGTCAGTTCCAGCGACCGCCGTTGCCGGCCAGGCTGAAACGGCCGGCACCCATGAAGGCCAGCGCCAGCGCGGTGAACAGGAACATGCCTTGCAGTTCCAGCGCCCAGCCGCCGTTGTTGGTCAGGCTGCCCAGTTGGCCGGTATGCGCCAGCAAAATGGCAACCACCATGTTGATGGCGATGATCAAAGCGCCCAGGCGCGTGTACACGCCAATGATGAGCAGCACGGGCGCGATGATTTCGCCCACATACACGCCATAGGCCAGAAAGCCCGGCAGGCCATGCGAAGACAGCATGCCGCTGATGCCCGTTACGCCGCCGCCCATCAGTTTGGACAGGCCGTGAAGCAGGATCAGAATGCCAAGGGTCAGGCGCAGGATCAGCTTGCCGGTATCGTCGGACTTGATCATGGTGAGTTTCTCTTGTGATGGTTGAAAAGGGACAAGGCTTCGTTGGAACCCACCGCGAACCCATGGTTCCAAGTCCACACCGCCGCGCGCCAAGCGTGGCGGCTGCGTCAAGCGGCGCCATTATTGCAAATGCCCAGCGAAATCATCAAGCTTTCATCACGCAGGCATCGCAATCCGGCGCGCGATGCCTTCCCAAACGTATCCGGTCAAGCCAGGAATCAGAATTCCTCAAGAAAGCGCATGCGGAAGCGCCGGCCCTTGATATTGCTGTTGGACACCCGCGAAAACACCTGCTTGGCAATCTGGCGGTCCAGCGCCACATAGGCGTTGAATTCCGTGATGTTGATCTTGCCCACCTGTTCAAAAGTCAGCCCGCCGTCGCCGGTCAGGGCGCCCAGCAGGTCGCCCGGGCGCAGCTTGTCTTTCTTGCCGCCCTGGATGCACAGCGTGACCATGGGCGCGCGCAGAGGGCGGTCGGCCTTGGGCTTGAGCGATTTGATGTCGCCCCATTTCAAGGGCGAGCCCTGGTATTGCTCAACCAGGTTTGCCCAGCGCATCTCGTCGGGCGAGCACAGGCTCAGCGCCAGGCCCTTCTGGTCGCCCCGGCCGCTGCGGCCGATGCGGTGCACGTGCACTTCGGTGTCTTTCGTGACGTCCACATTGATCACGGCGCCCAGGTTCTGGATGTCCAGGCCACGGGCGGCCACGTCGGTGGCCACCAGCACGGCGCAGCTCTGGTTGGCGAACTGGATCAGGATTTCATCGCGTTCGCGTTGTTCCAGATCGCCGTTCAGGGCTTGCGCGCTGATGCCGTCGGCCTGCAGGCGTTCAACCAGGTCGTGGCTGCGGACCTTGGTATTGCAGAAGGCCAAGGTGGATACCGGGCGGAAATGGGCCAGCAGGCGGGCCACGGCGTCCAGGCGGTCTTTGCCGTCGATTTCGTAGAAGATCTGTTCGATGCGGCTGGAATCGTGCTGCGCTTCCACCTTGACTTCGGCCGGGTTGCGCAGGAACCGCGCGCTGAGCTTGCGGATGTTGTCCGGGTAGGTAGCCGAAAACAGCAGCGTCTGGCGCTTGGTGGGGCAATGCGAGGCAATGGCGACGATGTCGTCGTAGAAGCCCATGTCGACCATGCGGTCGGCTTCGTCCAGCACCAGCGTGGTCAGGCCGTTCAGGTCCAGGCTGCCGCGTTCCAGGTGGTCTTGAATGCGGCCGGGCGTACCCACGACCAGGTGCGCGCCGCGCGCCAGCGATTCGGCTTGGGGGCGGGCGGGCGCGCCGCCGCACAGGGTCAGGATCTTGACGTTGGGAATCAGGCGCGCCAGGCGGCGCAATTCCTGCGCGACCTGGTCAGCCAGTTCGCGCGTGGGGCAAACCAGCAGGGCTTGCGGCGTCAGCGTGGTGGTGTCCAGCTTTTGCAGCACGCCCAGGCCGAACGCCGCGGTCTTGCCGCTGCCGGTCTTGGCTTGCGCGATGATGTCGCGGCCTTCCAGGATCAGCGGCAGGCTTTGCGCCTGGATAGGCGTCATTTGCTCGAACCCCAGGCTTTGCAGGTTGTCGAGCAGGGTGGGCAAGAGGGGCAGGGTGGAAAAGGGCGTGTTGGTCACAATATGGCGGATTGCAAAATCCGCGAAAAAACAAAGTCGACCGACAGTGTAAGGCCTGCCATGGCCAGGCCCTAGCCTTCTGATTCGTAAGTGCCGGCCAGCGCCTGGGCGGCTTCTTGCATGCGCGGCAGCCAGGCGCGCGCGCCATCAATCGACAGGCGCGCCACGGGCGCGTGCAGCGCCACGGCGGCAATCACGCGCGACCCCCGCAAAATGGGCACCGCCATGCACACAATGCCCAGCAGAAACTCTTCGCGGTCGAAACTGGCGCCTTCCTTGCGGATGGCGCGCAGCTCTTGTTCCAGCTCACCCACGTCGCACAGCGTGTTGGGCGTATAGCGCGGCAAGGGGGCGGCGGCCAGCAGCCGCGCGCGCGCTTCGCGCCGCATGTGGGCCAGAAACAGCTTGCCGCTGGCCGAGCAGTGCAAGGGCACGCGTGACCCGGTTTGCAGGTTCACGCGCAGCGGCCAGGCGGTTTCCACGCGGTCCAGGTAGATGACTTCGTCGCCGTCGACCATGGTGCAGTTGCAGGTTTCACCGATCTCGTCCACCAGGCTGTCCAGGATGCGATGGCGTTCGCCCCGCAACGGGGAATTCAGCAAGGTGTCGCGCGCCAGGGCGCTTAGCCGTGGTCCGCTGACATAGCTTTTGCCGGCGGGCTCGCGCAGCAGCATGCCGGCGTCGACCAGGCGCGTCAGGATGCGCAGTACCGACGGTTTGGGCAGGCCCGTGGCCTCGGTCAGCGCCGCCAGCGACACCGGCGCGTCGGACTGGGCCACCTGTTCCAGCAGGGTCAGCGCGCGCAGGGCGGCGGAGGATTCGTCTTTCATCTTTCAATAATTGAAGATTCAGCGGCGGTGGGGCAGCGTTGCACGGATTTTGCAGAAAATGGAACGCGCCGGTATGGGAAACGCGGGATTTCTCCGGCAGTATCGAATCACCCCGGCCATGATGCAAGCACGAAGCGAGCCCCCGGCACGCTTTCCGCAAGCCTCCCACGGCGCCGGCCTGCCAGGAGAGAGACCATGAGCAGCAAGCAACACATGACCCCCAGTGAAGCGTTCGTTGAAACGCTGGTCGCGCAGGGCGTCAAAGACGTATTCGGCATTGTCGGTTCGGCCTTCATGGACGCGCTGGACCTGTTCCCCGCCGCCGGCATTCGTTTCGTACCGACCGTGCACGAGCAAGGCGCCGCCCACATGGCCGACGGCTATTCGCGGGTGACCGGCCGCCACGGCGTTTGCATTGCGCAGAACGGGCCGGGCATCACCAATTTCGTGACCGGGGTGGCCGCCGCCTACTGGGCGCACAGCCCCGTCGTGGCGATCACGCCCGAAACCGGCACGGCCGGCATGGGCCTGGGCGGCTTCCAGGAAACCGAGCAACTGCCCATTTTTTCGCGCATCACCAAGTATCAGGCGCACGTGAACCGGCCGGATCGCATGGCGGAATTCACGGCCAAGGCCTTTGACAACGCGCTGGCCGAACGCGGCCCGACGCAACTGAACATTCCGCGCGATTATTTCTACGGCGAAATCGACGTGGCCATCCCCGAGCCACGCCGCATCCGGCGCGGGCCGGGTTCAGAAGAAGACCTGGAAGCGGCCGCGCGCCTGTTGGCCGAGGCCAAGTTCCCGGTCATCGTGGCCGGCGGCGGCGTGTTGTTCTCGGAAGGCCAGGCCGAATGCGTGGCGCTGGCTGAATTGTTGGGCGCGCCGGTCGTCACCAGCTATCTGCACAACGACGCGTTTCCCGCCAGCCATCCGCTGTGGTGCGGGCCGCTGGGCTACCAGGGCGCCAAGGCCGGCATGAAGTTGCTGTCGCAGGCCGACGTGGTGCTGGCCTTGGGCACGCGCCTGGGACCCTTCGGCACCTTGCCCCAGCACGGGCTGGACTACTGGCCCCAAGGCGCGCGCATCATCCAGGTGGATGCCGACCACCGCATGCTGGGGCTGGTGCGCCCGGTGTCGGTGGGCATCTGCGGCGACGCCAAGCCGGCCGCCGCCGCCCTGACCGCCAAGCTGACATCGCGCGAGGTCGCGTGCGTGCGCACCAAGGCGGCGCGCGGCGACGACATCGCCTCGCAGAAGGCGGCGTGGGAAGCAGAGCTTGACGGCTGGTCGCATGAACGCGACGAATGGAGCCTGGACATCATTGAACAAGGCGGCGGCCGCATGCACCCTCGGCGCATGCTGCGCGAGCTGGAACGCGCCATGCCCAAGCATGTGATGGTGTCCACCGACATCGGCAACATCTGCTCGGTGTCCAACAGCTACCTGCGCTTTGACGAGCCGAACTCCATGCTGGCCGCCATGAGCTTTGGCAACTGCGGCTACGCCTTGCCGGCGCTGATCGGCGCCAAGCTGGGCCGCCCCGACCGGCCGGCCGTGGCCTATGTGGGCGACGGCGCCTGGTGCATGAGCTTCCAGGAACTGCTGACCTGCGTGCGCGAGAAAATTCCCGTCACCGCCGTCGTCTTCCACAACGGCCAATGGGGCGCCGAAAAGAAAAACCAGGTGGACTTCTACGGCCGCCGTTTCGTGGGCAGCAACCTGCTGAACCCCAACTTTTCTGAACTGGCGCGCGCCATGGGGGCCGAGGGCATCCGGGTCGAGCACGCGGACCAGGTGGGCGCTGCGTTGCAGGCCGCCTGCCGGGCGCAATCCGAAGGCAAGACCACCGTGCTGGAAATGATGGTCAGCCAGGAACTGGGCGACCCCTTCCGGCGCGACGCCCTGAAGCAGCCGGTGCGCTTCCTGGACAAGTACAAGCCTTACGTGAACCAGCCGTTCCAGGCGGGCGAGGTGCCTTTGCCGATAGCTCCCGCGGGGCGCTGATCGCAGGCGGAGTCTGCGCCCGGCGCCTTCGCGCCGGGCGTTCGTTTCCTGGCTCGGGGAGCACGGTCTATATGGCTAGCGATCGATTGTTCGCGCCGCTGCGCGATGCCGCGCTGTCGGCGGGGCGCCTGCGCACGGCGGTGGCGTATCCCCTGTCCCCATCCAGCCTTGAGGCCGCGGTCCAGGCGCAACGGGCCGGCCATATCGAGCCGGTGCTGGTGGGGCCGGCGCGCAAGCTGCTGGAACGCCTGACGCAAGCGGGCTTGAGGCCGGGGGATTTCGACATCGTCGATACGCCCGATGATGAACGGCTGGCCGCGCAGACGGCGGCCGCGCTGGCGCGCGACGGCGCGGTGCAGATGCTGATGAAGGGCAGCCTGCATAGCGATAACTTCATGGCGGCCGTGGTGTCGCGCGAATCCGGCCTGCGCACGAATCGGCGCATCAGCCACGCCTTCGTGATGGCAGTGGAGGCCTACGCCAAGCTCTTCATCCTGACGGACGCGGCGGTCAACATCGCGCCCACGCTGATGGAAAAGGCTGACATCGCGCAGAACGCCATCGACCTGGCGCAGTCGCTGGGCATCGCCCGGCCCAAGGTGGCGGTGCTGTGCGCCACCGAATCCGTCAACCCGGCCATGCCGGCCACGCTGGACGCGGCGGCCTTGTCCAAGATGGCCGATCGCGGGCAAATCCGGGGCGGCGATATCGATGGCCCGCTGGCGTTCGACAACGCCATCTCGCGCGATGCGGCGCGGGAAAAGGGCATTGAGTCGCGGGTGGCGGGCGACGCCGACATTCTGCTGGCGCCGGATATCGAGGCGGGCAACATGCTCTACAAAGAGCTCACCTGGCTGGCGGGCGCGGGCACCGCCGGGCTGGTGCTGGGCACGCGCGTACCGGTGCTGCTGACCAGCCGGTCCGATTCCGTGCAGGCGCGCGTCAACAGTTGCGCCATTGCCGTGCTGCACGCGCGCGCGATGCTGGCGGCGCGCGCCGCCTGATGCAGGCTCG
Source organism: Achromobacter spanius (assembly GCF_029637605.1). Classification (NCBI taxonomy): domain Bacteria; kingdom Pseudomonadati; phylum Pseudomonadota; class Betaproteobacteria; order Burkholderiales; family Alcaligenaceae; genus Achromobacter; species Achromobacter spanius. The sequence continues at coordinate 751,603 of NZ_CP121261.1, forward strand.
GCAACCTCAGCAACTTCAGCAGCTTCAGTTTTTTCAAACCACCCGCCACCGCCGCCTTGCCGTTAGCGCCGTTCTGGTGCAACCGATTCCCCGCGTCTGGTTCTAGACCCTGCCACCCCCGCCACGTACCTTGAGTCCAGACGCCCGCGCGCGCTTCGCGCCGGCCTTTCAAGTAGAGGGGTAGGCAATGCAAAACACCGTCACCGTCGACATGCTGGCCGAATTTGCGGCCGCCTGGAACCGCCACGATATCGATGCCCTGATGGGCTTCATGAGCGACGACTGCGTGTTCGAAACCGTGGGCGGCCCCGACGCCTGCGGCAGCCGGCACACGGGCGCCGACGCCGTGCGCGCGGCCTTCGCGGCGGCCTGGAAGAACTTTCCTGACGCGCAATGGAACAACGGCCGGCATTGGGTCGCGGGTGATCGCGGCGTGTCGGAATGCACGTTCACCGGCACCGCCGTCGACGGCTCGCGGGTAGAGGCGGACATGGTCGACATCTTCACCTTCCAGGACGGCAAGATCCGCGTGAAGAATGCGTTCCGCAAGCAGCGCCCCGCCTTGCCCGCGCGTGCGTGAGACGCGCATGGATACCCAAATGTCCTTCGAACCTTCGCGCCCGACGCCCGAAGCCGGCGCGCGGTCCGCCTACAACCCCACCTATGACCCGCTGGTGTCGCCGCCCGGGCAGGGACAGGACTACGCGCCCACCTACTGGGTCGCCACGGCCGGCGCGCCGCCCGAAGATGATGGCCCCATCCAGGGCGACGTCGATGCCGATGTGGTGATCGTGGGCTCGGGCTTCACCGGCCTGTCGGCGGCGCTTACCTTGGCGCGCGACTTCGGCGTGCGCGCGCTGGTCTTGGAAGCCAACCGCGCCGTGTGGGGCTGCACCAGCCGCAACGGGGGCCAGGGGCAGAATGCCTCGGGGCGCTTGTACCGGTCGCAATGGATCAGCCGTTGGGGGCTGGACACCGCCAAGCGCCTGGACACCGAAATCCGCGAGGGCTTCGAGTATTGGAAAAGCCTGGTCGCGCAAGTGGACTGCGACGCGCAGCCGGGCGGGCACCTGTACACCGCGCATCGCCAGAAGAAAATGGCGTTCCTGGCCAACGAAGCGCGCGTGATGCGGGACGTGTTCGGCTACGACGCCAAGATGCTTACCCAGGCCGAACTGCGCGAGCGCTACGTCCACGACCACGAGGCGGTCGGCGCCATGCACGAGCCCGACGGCGTGGGCGTGCACCCCTTGAAACTGGCGTACGGCTATTTGCGCCAGGCACGTGCGCTGGGCGTGAGGGTGCATCCGTCCAGCCCAGTCCTGGGCTGGCGCGTGGACAAGGGCGCCATCCTGCTGCGCACCCCCGCAGGCGTGGTGCGCGCCCGCCGCGTGGCCTTCGCCACGGGTGGCTACACCGCGCAGGGCGTGAACCCGTTGCTGGACAACCGCATCATGCCGGTGCTGTCCAACTCCATGGTCACCCGCGTGCTGACGGACGCCGAACGCGCCGCCGCCGGCCTGAAAAGCACGGTCTTCATCACCGACACCCGCACGCTGCGCTTCTACTACCGCCTGCTGCCCGACGGCCGCATGCAGATCGGCAGCCGCAGCGCCCTGCACGGCGCCGACGCGCAACACCCGCGCCATCTGGCGCTGTTGCGCGAAGGGCTGGCCAGGAAATTTCCGTCGCTACGCGATGTCGAGGTGGCGTATTCGTGGTGGGGGTGGGTGGACGTCAGCCACGACATGATGCCGCGCGTCACCCAACCCGACCCCGCCCAGCCGGTGTATTACGCCTTCGGCTACGGCGGCAACGGGGTAGCGTTCTCCGCGCAAGCCGGCAAGCGGCTGGCCCAGCGGATGATGGGCAAGGACGGCGCACCGTGGAACCTGCCCATCTACGATTCCCCGCTACCCGGCCATCTGTTCGCCCCGTTCAGACGGCTGGGGCAGGGCTTGCTGTACCGCTGGTATCACCTGCGGGATGAGCATTTGTAGTGCCTGTCTTTGCCCCCTAAGCCGCCGCCCGCAACCGAAATCGGCGCACCACTTGCGCCAGCTTTGCAATACCCGGTTCGATCAGTTCCGGGCGGATCGACGTGAAGCCTACGCGCAAGACGTTGCCGGGGGCGTTGGCGCCGTTCATGAAGAAGACGTCGCCGGGTTCCACCACCACGCCTTCGGCCAGTGCGGCTTCTGATAATTCGGTGGCGTTCAGCCACGGTGGGCCTTGCAGCCAGCAGGACGACGAACCCGTGATAGGGGTGGGCGTGAAGTCGGGCAGGTGGCGGGCCAGCGCCTGGGTCAGTTCGGCGCCGCGTTTCTGGTAGGCCTGCGATTGCTTGCGCAGCAGCGAATGGTGGTGGCCCAGAGAAATAAATAGCGAAAAGGCACGCTGGATGTAGGCGGAAGGATGGCGCAGCATCAGCCGGCGCAGCGCGCGCAGTTCGCGGGTTAGCTCGCGTGGCGCGACGATATAGCCAATGCGCAAGCCGGGTGCGAACGACTTCGCCAGGCTGCCCACGTAGATGACGCGGCCATCGCGATCCAGGCTTTTCAAGGCCGGGATGGCGCCTTCGCCCCAGCGGCTTTCGCTTTCAAAATCGTCTTCAATGATCATGCTGTCGGCCTGGCGTGCCAGGGCCAGCAGGGTTTCGCGGCGTTCCATCGACAGCGTGACGGTGGTGGGGCATTGATGGCCCGGCGTCACAAACACATAGTCGCAGCCCAGCAGGTGCGTGCCCGTGCACAAGCCGCCTTCGTCCACGGGCATGGGCAGCAGGTGGCGCGTGTGGCTGGCGAAGATGTTGCGGGCGTCGGGGTAGCCGGGGTCTTCCATTCCCACCACCGTGTCTTCGTTGACCAGCAGGTCGGCCAGCAGATACAGCGCATGCTGCGCGCCGACGGTGATGACGATTTCCTCGGCGTCGGCCCATACCCCCCGGCGCGGCAGCACTTGCGTGCGGATCTGTTCGATCAGCGCGGGGTCGTCGTGGGTGATCAGGTCGGGCGCCCAACTGCGGATGTCCAGCACCGACAGCGCCTTGATGCAGCACTCGCGCCATTCCGCCGTGGGAAACAGGTCGGGGTCGAACTGCCCGTAGACAAAGGGGTAGGGCTGCTTCTGCCAGTCTTGCGGCTTGCTGATATTGCGCTGGCGCGACGGGCGAAAGCGCAGCCGTTCGTCCCAGCGGATCTGTTGCGGGTGGTCAGCAGGGGACACGGTTGCCGCCGCTTCGCTGGCCGACCCCGAATGCCCCTCCATGACCGAATCGCAGACGAAATGGCCGCTGCGTTCGCGTGACACCAGATACCCCTCGCTGACCAGTTGCTGGTAGGCGAAGACGACGGTGTTGCGCGCAATGCGCAGTTGGTCGGCCAACTGGCGGCTGGATGGCACGGGCATGCCGGGCGGCAGATGCCCGCTGAGTATGGCCGACACCAGCATCTGCCGCACCCGCCCTTGCAGGCTGAGGTTGGGCGCGCTTTCGCGTTCGAACAAGCGGTCCCACAACACAGGCTTTTGCATCGCGGCCTGGCTGGACATGACGGCTCCTTGTGTAGGCGGCGCGGGTCCCCAAGACGGGGGCCGCGCAATCCGCTCCCCAGAATAGAGGACGCCAAAATGGGACGGAATGGGGGATTGCCCTGCCGGCAATCTAGATGCGCCCCTTCCACGGAATGGCGAATTTTTCCACGTAGCGCACCAGCAGATCGAACGCGAAGGCGAACACGCCGATCACGATGATGCCCATGATGACGATATCGCTGGCCAGGAACTGCGCGGCGTTCAGCACCATGAAGCCCAGGCCGCGGTCGGCGGCCACCATTTCCGCCGCCACCAGCGTGGTCCAGCCCACGCCGATCCCGATGCGCAGCCCCGTGAAGATCTCGGGCATGGCCGCTTTCAGGATCACGTGCCAGACGATCTGCATCCGCGTGCCGCCCATGGCATAGGCCGCATGGATCTGTTCGATGGATACCGACCGCACCCCGGCGCGCGCCGCGATCGCCATCGGCGCGAAGATGGCCAGGTAGATCAGCAGGATCTTCGGAAATTCGCCGATGCCGAACCAGATGATGATGAGCGGCAGGTAGGCCAGCGGCGGCAGCGGGCGGTAGAACTCGATGGGCGGGTCGAAGATGCCGCGCGCGTAGCGGTTCACGCCCATCAATATGCCGATGGGCACGGCGGTTACGCAGGCCAGGAAAAACGCCGAGAACACCCGCGTCAGGCTGGCCATGGCGTGTTCGGCCAGCGTGGAATTGGCCACGCCGTCGGTCATGGCCGAGATGAACTTGTCGTAGACCGCAAAGGGTGACGGCAAAAACAGCGGCTTGACCCACCCCGTGCTGGTGGCCAGGAACCACAGCGCGATCAGCGCGATGGTGGTGATCAGGCTGATGTGGCTGCTGTAGCCCGCGCCGGGCGCGCCATAGACCTTGCCGGGCGCCGCGGGCTTGTGGCCGCCACGCGCCTTACGCATGAGCGGGCTCGTGGGCGGCAAGCTCGTCGCCGTAGATGATGCCAAGGACTTGCTCGCGCATGGCGATGAAATCGGGGCTGGATTTGATGCGGCGGCCATCGCGGGTCTCCAGGTAGCGCCGGTTGAAGTCCGGCGTGAAGGTGTGTGTGATGCGGCCCGGGCGCGGCGACATGACGATCAGCCGCGACCCCAGGAACAGCGCCTCTTCCACGCTATGGGTAATGAAGAAAAACATCTTGTTGGTCTGACGCCAGATGTCCAGCAGCAGCTCCTGAATGGTTTCGCGCGTTAGCGCGTCCAGCGCCGCCATCGGCTCGTCCATCAGCAGCATGGCGGGATCGCAGGTCAGGGCGCGGGCGATGCCCACGCGCTGCTGCATGCCGCCGGACAACTGGTAGATCATGTGGCGGTGAAAGTCCTGCAGGCCCACCAGCTCCAGGTTGCGGCGGGCGCGGGCGCGCCGGGTGGCTTTATCCACGCCTTGCAGTTTCAGGCCGAACTCGGTGTTCTCCAGCACATTCAGCCACGGCAGCAGCGCGTGCTTCTGGAACACCACGCCGCGCTCCGCGCCGGGGCCGGTAATGGGTCGCCCGCCCAGCGTGATCTCGCCTTCGGTTGGCGACAGAAACCCGGCAAGCAGGCTCAGCAAGGTGGTCTTGCCGCAGCCGGAGGCGCCCAGCGCCACCACGAATTCGCCGGGCTCGATGGTGAGGTTGACGTCGTGCAGTGCCACCACCGGGCCGCTGTCATGCATGCCTGGGTAGGTGACGCCGACGTGGTCCGCGCGCAAGGCCAGGGCGGCGGGTTGGGATGGCTGGGTCATGCGGATTCCCCTTATGACGGCACGCCCGCGGCAAGGCGGGCGTGCAGCGCAAAGACCGCGCGGCTACTTGGCCGCGGCCTTCGCGTACTGGTCCGTAACGTGCGGGCTGTAGTCGGTCAGTGCCCGGTCGATCTGCTTCTGGTCTTTCAGGAACTTGGCGCTGGCGTCCAGCGCCCGCACCGCGCCCGATTCCTTGCCGCCGCCCAGCCAGGTGGGCGACGCCTGTTCCTGTGCGGTCGGGAACACCAGCAGCTTGAGCGCGCTGACGATGTCGTCCGGCTTGCCGCCGATCAGCCGCACGATGCCCTTGACCTCGGGCGACTCGGGCGTCCACTTGGCGCCGTTGGCGTGGTAATCGGCGTAGGACTTGGCCAGCACGCTGGTGAAGGCGGCCATGAACTTCGGGTTCTTGGCTGCCCAGTCGCGGTCCACGACGATGCCGTCAAACGTGGGAACGCTGGCGCGGCCAATGGCTTCGGAGTCGGCGATGACCTTGCCGGTCTTTTCGATTTCCGTCAGCGCGGGCGGCCACACGTAGGCAGCGTCGATGTCGCCGCGCTGCCAGGCGGCCACGATCTGCGGCGGCTGCATGTTCAGGATGCGCACGTCGCGCGGGTTGATCTTCCAGACCTGGTCCATGCCCACCAGCAAGTGGAAGTGCGAGGTGGACACAAACGGCGTCGCCACGCGCTTGCCCTTGAGGTCGGCCGTGCTGTTGATGCCCGAGCCATTGCGCGCCACCAGCGCTTCGGACTTGCCGATGTTGTCCAGGATCCAGAACAGTTGCAGGTCCACGCCGCGGGTCGCGGCCGACGTAATGCCCGTGGATCCCAGCACGCCCACGGGCACATTGCCCGAGGCCAGCGCGGTGGAAATGTCGCCGCCCGAGGTGAACTGGCGCCAGTCGACCTGGTAGCCGGCGTCGTTCAAGGCCTTGTCGAAACTGCCGTCGGCGATGGCGGACAGAAAGGGCCCGACGATGAGCTGGTAGCCGACCACCAGCTTGGTCTGCGCATAGGCAGGCGCCGCCAGTAGCGCGGCGGCAAGGCCGGCCAGGGTGCAGCGGCGGATGAGGCGGTAAATCGCGTTCATGGTGATCTCCGAAAGAGAATGGGCCGCGCCCCGACGCGACCGGCTTTGTGCCGGTGCGGCCTGGTGCCAGTTTGCCCGGATAGGGGCAGAACGCTAGGTCCAGATGGGGGGTTCAGTAGGAGCCAAACCGCGTTGCGGCGGGCAGGTCCCAGGGTGTGCCGGGGCCGGGGCATCGGGTATCGGCCATATGCCCGATGCCTTGATACGGGATGCGAACCAAGGGGCGCGAATACCACGCAGGCCCTGATTCAGCAGTGACGGAAATGTCATTCATTTGTTAACGATTTGTCCAGAGTGCTGGGATACAGTCGTTTCGTCCGGTCAGGCGGGTGCGATGGACGGCCAAGCGCGTCGGTTTCCCACTGGCGGCAGGCCGAAGCCCCCGGCGGCCATGAATTCCGTCGAGGTCGTATGTTCACCAATCTGAAAATCCGCAGCTGCCTGGGCATTCTGCTCGCGCTGTTCTTTATCGGCATGTTGGCCGCCAACGGCGCGGCCTGGCTGGACACGCGGTCCAGCAACGCCAAGCTGAGCCGGGTCAACGAGGCCTATTCGATGCGTGTGGTGCCCGCCTACGAGGCTTACACCCTGATGCTGCGCGCGCGGCTGGCGATGGATGCCGCCATGATCAACCGGCAGGTCGGCCGCACGCAGCAAAGCGAGGCCGACGCCGCCCGCGCTGAAGATCTGTGGCGCCGTTCGCGCGCCCGCTTCGAGGCCTTCTCCAATGAGGTTCGGACCCCCGCGCTGCAAGAGAAAGCCGCGCCCGTGGCGGCCGCGTTCAAACACTATGACGCGCTGGCCGCCGAACAGTTCGAATCCATGCGCGGCCAGGATGCCCGCGCCTTCGCCTTGCAGATGGATGCGGTGCAGGGCGCGCACCTGGCGTTCGACCACGAGGTGGCCGACTACCTGGTCTATGTGGATGCGCAAACCAATGGCCTGGTCGCCGCTGCAGCCAGCCAGCACCTGCGCGCCAATACCCTGATCGCGGCGCTCCTGGCCGCCGCGGTGTTGCAGAGCATCGGCGCCGCGCTGTTTGTCAGCCGGTCCGTGCTGCGCCCCTTGCTGCGCGCCGGCACCCACTTCCAGAGCATTGCCGACGGCAATTTGACCAACCATATCGAGATCAAGTCCCACAATGAAATCGGTCAGCTTTTTCTTGGCCTGCAACGCATGCAGGCCAGCCTGGCCAAGACGGTGGCCGCCGTCCGCCAAGGCGTGCAGCAGATCAGCCGGGGTACGCACGACATTGCGGACGGCAATGTGTTGTTGTCGTCGCGTACCGAGCAGCAGGCTGTCACTCTGGAAGAAACCGCGTTGTCGATGGGTCGGCTGGCGGTAACCGTCAAGGAAAATGCCGACAACGCGCTGCGCGCCAACCAGCTTGCCGAGGGTGCGTCGCAAGTGGCGGGGCGCGGCGCGGCCGTGGTGGCGGACGTGGTCGGCACCATGCAGGACATCAGCGCCAGTTCGGCCAAGATCACGCACATCGTGTCGGTCATCGACGGTATTGCCTTCCAGACCAACATCCTGGCGCTCAACGCCGCGGTCGAGGCGGCCCGCGCGGGCGACCAGGGCAAGGGCTTTGCGGTGGTGGCCGGCGAAGTGCGCGCGTTGGCGCAACGCAGCGCGCTGGCGGCCCGTGAAATCAAGCAATTGATCGCCGATTCGGCTGGCCGGGTCCAGGCGGGCGCGCAGCAGGTGGAGCTTGCGGGCGCCACCATGCGCGAAATCGAGAACGCCGTGCATCGCGTGACCGACATCATGGGTGAAATCGCCGCCGCATCCAGCGAGCAGGCGCAAGGCATCGACCAGGTCAACCTGGCGGTGTCCAGCATGGACGAGGCCACGCAGCAGAACGCCGCGCTGGTCGAGCAGGCTGCCGCATCCGCGCGGGCCTTGCGCGACCAGGCTGAAGGCCTGGCGCAAACCGTCGCCATCTTCACCGTGTCGCAGCGCGTCGTGATCGACATCCCCGCCACGCGCGAACCGGTCCAGGCCCACGCAGAAGTGCTGGCCCAGGCCAAGGTCCAGACCGTGGCCGGTGCCAGGGCCCAGGCGCCGCGCCACCGCGTGGCCTTGCAACGGCCCAAGGCGGCTGGCGCTGGCGCCGATGTGCAAGACGATTGGCAAGTGTTCTGACGAAGCGGCGCCGGAAGGAGGATCTGGCGCCTGCCCGGTAGTATCCGGTGGCCCACTTCCGCGGGGAGCAGGCCAGCGGTCGATCAACGCTACGCATGCGTGCGTCCCCGGGGATCGGGGCAGGCGCGTGCTCTCACGACAAGAAGAAAACAATGAGCGATTTCGACATGGTGATACGCGGTTCGCTGGTCAGCGCCGATAGCATTCTGGAAGAAGGTTGGTTAGGCATCGTGGACGGCAAGATCGCGGCAATGGGCAGCCACAGCCCGCCCACCGCGCGCGATCAGGTGGATGCGCGCGGGCTGTGGGTGCTGCCGGGCGCGGTTGATAGCCGTACTTATATAGGTGGCTGGGCAGACGGTTGCGGCATCGGCCGCGCGTCCCGCGCGGCGGCGGCGGGTGGGGTGACGACGTTGGTGGACATGCCCTACGAACACGCCGAAGTGATAGCCAGCCGCGCGCAGTTGGACGCAATGGTGTCGCGCATCGGCCGTGATGCGCACGTGGATGTGGCGGTGGCCGGCACCGTCAACACCGAACACGGCCTGGACGCGGCGGACGCCCTGGCGCGGGGCGGTGTCTGCGCGTTTTCCATACCCACCTTCGAGGCCGAGCGGCAGCGCTTCGCGCATCACGAAAGTGATTTGCTTCAAGCCTTTCAGGGCATTGCGCGCTTTGGGCTGGCGTGCAGCATGCACAACCACGCCCGCCTGACCGCCAGCCGCAACGCGCGGCGGCTTCTGGAAGCCGGCAGGCCAGGCAGGGAAGTGCTGGCCCGCGCCAACCTGCCGTTGATCGAAGGCTTGACCACGCGATTGCTGTGCCGCGTGGGCGCGGCCGCCGGCGTACGCATGCAGGCCGCCGACGTGTGGTCCGAACAGGGCTATGCCTTGTGCGCCAGTTACCGCCAGGCCGGGCACTGGGTCACCATCGAAACCAGCCTGCGCAGCCTGATGATGAGTACCGAAGACGCGCTGCAGCAGTTTGGCGGCACGGCGGACGACTATCCGCTGCTGCGTCCGCGCGTGGAAGTCGATGCGCTATGGCGGCGCCTGGCGACCGACATGTGCACGTTCGTGTCGTCCGGCTATCAGGCCCGCAGCGACGATGGCGGCGAAGGGCCGGCGCCCACGGTCGACTACGGGCCCGACCTGCTTCTGCCCGCGCTGTGGTCGGGTTGCGAAGCTCGCGGCCTGTCGCCGTCGCTGGTGGTGCGCCTGCTGTCGCAAAAGCCCGCCGAACATTTCTTGCTGGACGATCGCAAGGGGTCTTTTGATATCGGTAAGGACGCGGACTTCGTGGTGCTGGCACCCGGGCGTTCGGCCACGCAGCAAAGCGAGACCTTTGGCCGGCCCTATACCGTGCACGTGTTTGGAACGTGGCGGCGCGGGGAACTGGTGTATGACGGCAGCCGCGTGCAGGGCGAGCCGGGCACGGGCCGCTACCTTCGGCCGCGCGCCGTGGCCCGCGAAGACCACGGCGCCATGATGATGTGATGGGGGGGATGGCTAGCCGATGCCGAACTGACGCGCGTGGCGCATCAGTTCGGCGGGTCCCGCTGTTCCATGACGTAACCCAGGCCCCACACGGTATGCAGCAGGCGCGTGCTGAAGGGGTCGTCCATCTTCATGCGCAGCCTGCGCACGGCGACGTCGATGGCGTTGGTGCCACGGTCGAAGTTGATGCCCCAGACATGCGAGGCCAGGTTCATGCGGGATTGCACTTCGCCGTGCTTGCGCATCAACCGTTCAAGCAGTGCGAATTCAATCGCGGTGAGTCGGATGCGCTGACCTTCGCGCAAGGCCTTGCGGCTTAGCAATTGAAGTTCAAGATCGCCCACGCGCAAGACATGCTGCGCGCCCGCATCGTCGTTGGGCGAGGACCGTCGGCTGATGGCCTTCATCCGCGCGACGAGCTCGCATGTGGCGTAGGGTTTGGCCAGGTAGTCGTCCGCGCCTTCGCTCAAGCCTTGAACGCGGGCTTGCAGTTCGTCGCGGGCGGAGACGATCAGCACGGGCACATTGCTTTCCTTGCGCAGTTCCCGCAGCACGGTGAAACCGTCCATGACCGGTAGCTGCACATCCAGCAGGATCAGGTCGTAGGGAAACGTCTTCGCGATGCGAAGGCCGCTTACGCCGTCGGTGGCAATGTGGACGATTTGGCCTTGCTCGGCAAGCGTGTGGCTCAGTGCTTCGGCCGAGATCTTGTCATTGTCGATTACGAGGACTTTCATGGGTTACTGCATCGAATGGATGCCGTTGGCTTGCGGGCCGCGCCAAGGCGCGATTTGCAAAGCTGACGGCGTTCCTCACACGGACTGGCGCAACGAAATGCAGCGGTAAGGCGTGCACGCCAGGCGACCCGTCATGCTGACGGCTAATAACGCTCTTGTGAATTGGAAGAGTCTTAAAAGTGCCCCGGCCGGCAGGCCGGCCGGGGTAAAGTTGCTGCGAACGGTGCGCCAGATCGGGGGGGGGAAGGCGGCAACACCGTTTTTGCTGCGACGACTGCAACTTCTAACAACAACCAGATAGTTCACGACGTTTGCTTTCAGAGGCTGTGGCGGCTCCGATCGCTTGGCCGAGATTCGCAGCGTAATGATTGTGAGGGGGCTGCGAATGACTCCAATGTAGAGCGCCCCTTCGTCAGCCGTTCGCATGAGAACCGCTGCTTGCAACGGCGATTTGAGCCGTTTCAATTGGCCGTGATACGGTCCGTCAAGATAGGAATTTGGTCTGATATTTAGCGTGGTTCGCACAAGCCGCGCGAAACCGCCCCATGGGCGCGAAAGGCTTGCAGGCAATTGACCGAGCAAGGGCCGGGGCGGGGGCTATCTCTGCCGATTCAATGCCAAGTGAAACGGGCGGTGCAGCCTCGTTGGCCGCACCGCCCGTGGTGGAAGTGGGGGAGTATCAGCGGATCAGGCTGAGGAATTCGGCCCGCGTCGACGGGTTGTCGTGAAACTCGCCCAACATGACCGAGGTCACCATGGACGAATTCTGCTTTTCCACGCCGCGCATCATCATGCACATGTGCTGGGCTTCGATCACCACCGCCACACCGGCCGCGCCGGTCACGCTTTGCACGGCTTCGGCCACCTGGCGGCTCAGGTTTTCCTGGATTTGCAGGCGGCGTGCATACATTTCCACAATGCGTGCCACCTTGGACAGGCCCAGCACCTTGCCGGCCGGCAGATAGGCCACATGCGCCTTGCCGATGAAGGGCAGCATGTGGTGCTCGCACAGCGAATACAGCTCGATGTTCTTCACCAGCACAATTTCGCGCGTGTCGGACGTGAACAGCGCGCCGTTGACGATTTCGTCGAGGTTCTGCGTGTAGCCACGGCACAGATGACGCATGGCCTTGGCCGCGCGGGCGGGCGTATCGGCCAAGCCTTCGCGGGACGGGTCTTCCCCTAGCGCTTCGAGAATGGCGGTGTAGTTCTTTTCCAATGACATGGGGGGACTCCTGGGGCAACGCGTTCGTCGTGGCGTCGTGTCGTGCCGCGTCGGCGACGCGGGATTGCAGGCAAGTCTACCGCAGCACGGGATTGTCTACCGTGGCGCGGGATTGCCTGCGGTGGTGTGGGGATTGTCTGCCGTGACGTGGGATTGCCTGCCATAGCCGCCGCCGCTGATGGGTTCCGTGCGATAGGCGCTGGTTTTCGCGGGTCGGCGTTGCCGCACTTCACCCATCCTACGATCCACCATCCGTAGGATGGGTGAAGCGCGCCATACGCTATGCAAGAACCCCGCCAACAATCGCGCGCAACCCATCGTGCGCAGCCGCCGCTGATGGGTTCCGTGCGATAGGCGTTTGTTTTCGCGGGTCGGCGTTGCCGCACTTCACCCATCCTACGATCCACCATCCGTAGGATGGGTGAAGCGCGCCGCACGCTGTGCAAGAACCCCGCCAACAATCGCGCGCAACCCATCGTGTGCAGCCGCCGCTGATGGGTTCCGTGCGACAGGCGTTTGTTTTCGCGGGTCGGCGTTGCCGCACTTCACCCATCCTACGATCCACCATCCGTAGGATGGGTGAAGCGCGCCGCACGCTATGCAAGAACCCCGCCAACAATCGCGCGCAACCCATCGTGCGCAGCCGCCGCTGATGGGTTCCGTGCGACAGGCGCTGGTTTTCGCGGGTCGGCGTTGCCGCACTTCACCCATCCTACGATCCACCATCCGTAGATTCTATGGTTTGGCGCAAGCTTGGCTGACCATAAAGAGGTTTACATCGAAGGGTTTGCGCGATTTCCATACGCCGAAGGCGATGCGTAGGAGTTTTCTGGCGATGATGTTTAATGCCTGCGTTGAGGCCCAGCCCTTGGCTCGTAACGCTGCGTAGAGGGGTTTGAAGGCAGCTGTTCGGCTTGCTGAGGATGCCGCGTTGTAGGCAAGGCTTCTCAGGGCCGCATCGCCTTGCTTGCTGAGTTTACGCAGGCCTTTGTAGGCGCCAGACTCCTTGGGCCTGGGGTCCAGCCCCGCGTAGGCCACCACTGCGTCCGAGGAGGCGAACGGGATGCGGGCGAAGGCCGTCACCAGTGCGGCCCCAGTCAGCTTTCCCACGCCGGTAATGCTGGTGATTAAGTTGAAGTCGTCGGTCAAGGCGGGTTCGGCAGCGATCTGATCGAGCATTTCGCGCTCAAGAGCATCTGCCAACTGCGCCAAGGCATCCAACGCTTGCTGGACCTGAGCTTGCGAGCCCACGTGTTTGTGCCGATCGCTGGACAGGCGCAGCCTCGTGCGCGTCGTGACCGCCACCTTGCGTAAGCGTTGGATCTGACTCAGGCGCTCGATGTGCTCCGGGCAAGGTTCGTAGCTATGCAACCGCTCGTGCTCGAGCGCCACGTAACGCGCAATCATGACAGCGTCGAGTCGGTCGGTCTTGCCCCGTTGAGCCTGCGACTTGGCGTAATGGTGCAAGGCCTTGGGGTTCAGCACATAGACGCGCAGTCCACGCTCATATGCCAGGTCGGCCAACAGGCGCTCGTAGCCACCGGTGGACTCCATGGCAAGAACGCTTCCGGACGGCAGCGTTTGCAACCATTTTTCCAAGCCAGTCGTTGAGTTTTTGACGGCTCGGGTCAACGGCTTGGCCGCCCCGTGCATCGCCACAACAACCTCGGATTTCCCCACATCCACACCAAAGAAAGATTGAGACGTTTGCATCTCTAGACTCCCTGCGATAGCGTTGTGTCTGCTGGGGAAGCCACGCCCGATTCGTTACCTTGCGATCAATCGGCGGTCACGGCCGCTAGATTCTTAATCGACGTATTTGGGCGGGGTGGGATATCTACCGACGTCAGTCCGCTGGTGACGGCTGATGGATGGGTGCGTCCCGATCCCCAGCACCCCCGAAGCAAGATCGGTAAGTGCTATGAAAACATACAAGGATGGGTGAAGCGCGCCGCACGCTGTGCAAGAACCCCGCCAACAATCGCGCGCAACCCATCGTGTGACGTACCCCACAACGTGCCGGCGCTATCTGAACAGGTACCTGGGTATCAGCCACACATACGCCACCATGCCGAACAGTTCCACCAATGACTGCGCCACGATCACCACCGCCGCCACCTCCCCGCCGGCAGGAAGCAACAGGGCCAGGGGCAGCACCACGAATGAATTTCGTGTGCCCATGCTGAATGCAAGCGTTCGCCCTTGTTCGACGGGCAGGCGTAGCCAGCGCGCAATGCCCTTGGCCAGCAAGGCGGCGGCCAGCAGGAACAGCACAAAGGCGGGCAGCGTCTGTTGCAGTTCGTCCATGGCGCGTGCGACGGTACCCACCTGCGCGCCCGCAATCAGGAACACCACCAGCGACAGCAGCGGCACCGGCCACCAGGCCATGGCGTCTTGCAGGCGTTGGGCTTTGGGATGCGCCGCGATCCACCGTTCCGCCAGCGCCGCGCCGGCCAGGGGCGCCAGCACGATCAATACGGCGGGGGCCAGCGTGGCCCAGTCCCATGAGCCCAGGCTTTGCGTGTCCGCCATCAGCCACAGGTACAACGGCAGCAGGATCAACTGCAACACCAGATTCAGCGGAGTGATGGCAATGGCGCGGGGCACGTCCCCCTTGCCCAGTTGGCTGAATGTGATGAACCAGTCGGTGCAAGGCACCAGCAGCACCAGCAGCACGCCCAGGCGCACGACCGGATCAAAGTCGAACGCCTCCACCAGCAACCAAGTCAGCAGTGGAAGCATCACGAAATTGCCCAGCAGCACCGCCAGCAAGAAGCGCCGATCGCGCAGGGCATGTCGCACATGCAGCAGCGGTACTTGCAGAAAGGTGGCGAACAGCAGCGTCGCCAGGGTGGGCCACAACAAGGTTTCCATGGTCGGGCCTGCCTGCGGCCATGCGGTGCCGGCGGCCAAACCCAAGCCGATGGCAAGCAGATAGGCCCAGACCTGATAGCGTTCCAGCGTCAGGCGGGTCATGACCAGCGCCTCGCCGTGGTGGTACGAACAGCTAAGCGTGGGCAAGGATGCCCCATCGCTCTGTGGCTCAGCCTTGCTCTGTCGCTCAAACTTGCCCTATCGCTCAAGCTTGCTCTGTGGCTCAAGCTTGCTCTATCCCACAAGCCTGCTGTGCCCATCATGCTTGCTCTATCACCCCTGCTTGGGAAAACCGCCACTGGCCCACTCCGATGCCCGCTGCACGCTCAGCTTGTACGTCGGCGCAACCTGGACTTGCGCCAGTTGTTCGCCGGATTCGTCGTAAGCGCTCAGCAACGCATACGGCTCGTAGTCGTCGGGCACGATGTCCAGCTTGATGGTCAGGCGGCCGGCGTCGGTGTCGATCTTCACGCTCTTGTGCAGCGTGGCATGCAATTGCTGCTCGTGGCGTCGCAAAACTTCGTTGGCGGTCTTGACCAAGGTGATGAACGCTGGCGAGTCCAGCGGCTTGGGGTTCTTTTTGTCACGGCCCATGGTCCAGGGGCCGACCAGGGCGGGTTCGGCTTGCCCGTCCAGGGTCATCTCGACGGCCCAGCCGTCGTCGTCTTCGTTCTTGATGATGCGTGCCGTCCAGCCGTCATCGCGCCACAGCCTGGCTTCCTGTTCCTTGCGGTCTTCGGACATGCCGGCGTCGTCGGGGGTGGAGGTGTCTGTCACTGCGGTACTGCTCCTGGATTGTTGTGCTTGAATATCGGCACTGTAGCCGAATGCCGGCCTTGTTTTCCGGCGCACAAGATCCCTGCCCGACATTTGACATGACCACGTAGGGGCGGGCTCGGGCAAGCCGCCCCGATACGCCCTAGATGCCTTGGCCGCCGGATATCTCGATCCGCTGAGCGTTGATCCACCGATTGTCCTGGGCAAGCAGGTTGGCAACCGCCGGCCCGATGTCGTCCGCCACGCCCACACGGCCCAGCGCCGTCATATCCGCGAAGAATTTGTTGAATTCCGCCGTGTCGCGCACCGCGCCGCCGAAGAAATCGGTCTCGATCGCGCCTGGCGCCACCACGTTGACGGCGATGTTGCGGCTGCCCAGTTCCTTGGCCAGGTAGACGGTCAGCACCTCGACCGCGCCCTTGACCGCCGCATAGACCGACCAACCAGGCGCCGAGATACGGGTCAAGGCCGTCGATAGATTCACGATGCGACCCCCATCCGCGACCACCGGCAGCAGCGCCTGCGTCAAAAAGAACACGCCTTTGAAGTGCACGTCGACCAATCGGTCGAACTGCGCCTCGGTCGTTTCGGCGATCAAGGCCACATCGCCGTGGCCGGCGTTATGGACGATGTGGTCGACCGTGTCGCGCTGCCAGGTGTCGCGCAGCGCCGTCTTCAGGCGTTGAACGAATGCGGGAAAGGCGGAGGTGTCGCCGACGTCCAATTGCAGGGCGACCGCCTTGCGGCCCATCTGTTCGATGTCGGCCACGACGGCCTGGGCATCCGCTTCGCGGCTTTGGTAGGTAAAGACAATATCGCCGCCTTTGCGGGCGATATTCAGGGCGGCGCTACGGCCCAGGCCACGGCTGCCGCCGGTGATGAAGGAAATTGTGCTCATGCTAAGGCTCCTAGGTGGTCGGGAATCAGGGTGTGATTTTGAAACGCCTGATCTCCGCGGCCTTTGCCTGAATCGTGAAGTCCTTGGCCTGTTCCTACAAAGGTGCCGTTTCGGCCGGGAAATGTCCGTTACGATCACAGCGAACGAAGATCACTGCGCCAGCGTATGAACGACCCCCTGCTCAGAGCTGTCCGACGTTACGTCGAAGCCAACGCCAACCCCGCCGGCGTGGCACCCACCCCCATTCCCGGTCTGACCGCCATTCGGTCCACCCAGCCCAGCGGGCTGGAATATGCCATCTCGCGGCCCCTGGCCTGCTTGGTGTTACAGGGCAGCAAACGGGTGTCCATGGGCACGAACACCGTCGACTTCAGCGCTGGCGATTCGTTGCTGATTACGGCGGATGTGCCGACTGTCAGCCAGATCACGGTCGCCAGCACCGACCAACCCTACCTTTCGCTGGTGTTGGATCTGGACATGGCGGTCATCGTGGAACTGGCCGTGGACATGAAGCTGCGCCCCGTGGCGCAGGACGCTCCGGTGCTCGCCGAGCCCACGGATGCCGAAGTCTCTGATGCGGCGCTGCGCTTGATGCGCCTGATTGATCGGCCCGACGCGTTGCCAGTGCTGCAAGCGCAAGGCTTGCGCGAACTGCATTACTGGCTGCTGGCGGGCCGGCATGGCGGCGCGATTCGTCAGCTTGGCGGGCCTGGCAAGCACGCCCAGCGCATTGCGCGTGCCATCACCCTGATTCGAGCCGACTTCGCCCGGCCGCTGCCGATGGAGCGGTTGGCGGCCGAGGCCGGCATGAGCCCGTCGTCGTTCTACCAGCATTTCCGCGCGGCGACGTCGCTGTCGCCGCTGCAATTCCTGAAGCAGTTGCGCTTGATCGAGGCCAGGCGGTTGATGGCCACGGGGGAATTGTCGGCCAGCAGCGCCGCGTTTTCAGTCGGCTATGAAAGCGTGCAGCAGTTCACCAGGGAGTACCGTCGCCTGTTCGGTTTGCCCCCGGGCAAGGCCTCGGAAGCGCTGCGGGCCCACATGTCGGAGGCGCAGGCGTAAGCTTGCGTGGCGTCATGCGCCGTGGCCTGGCGTAAAGTAAATAAAGTGTGTGAAGCGTGTGAAGTGTGTGAAGTATGGGACGTATGAAAAATATGGGACATATGGAGAGCACCATGGGCTTGGCATTCAAAGATCCGATGCATGACGAGTTCGGCACGTGGCCTGTTGCCTACATTCCGTACGGCGGTGCGGATATGGGCGAGATCCTTGCCGTTGGTCAGGCGGTGGGTGAGGGCGACGACAGCGCGTTTCATAAAGCCTGGATGGCAGCGGGCGACCGTTTGTTCGACGAAGCCGTTCAGACGCAAAACCGTGGCCTGCACGCCAGCGCAAGAGAGCTGTTCCTGCGCGCCAGCGTGTTTTATTCGGCGTCTTACCACCCGCTTTATGGCCCGCAGCGCGACCCGCGCCTGCTTGCGGCCTTTCGCAAGCAGACTGACGCGTTTGACAAGGGCTTGGCGCTATCCGACGTTCCCATTGCGCCCATCCGGATCCCCTTCGAAGGCACTTCCATGCCCGCGTACCTGATTCCGGCCGTCGGCCGGGAACAGGAAACGCGTCCCCTCGTCATCTTCACCAATGGGTACGACGGCACCGTCACGGATCTTTATTTTGCCTCTGCCGTGGCGGCATCGCGCCGTGGCTACCATAGCCTGATCTTCGACGGGCCGGGGCAGGGCGAAATGTTGGTTGAGCAGCGCATTTATCTGCGCCCGGACTGGGAAACCGTCATCGCGGCGGTGGTTGATGTGGCGCTGGGATTCAACATCGTCGACCCCAAACGCATGGTGCTCAGCGGCTGGAGCCTGGGCGGCTATCTTGCCCCGCGCGCCGCATCCCAAGAGCATCGCCTTGCCGCCTGCATCGCCGACCCCGGGTTGTGGGGCATGGCCGGGCCGTTCCGCGCGCTGGCCCTCAAGCTGGGCGCATCCCCCGACACGGTGACGGACCTGGGGAATCTTGACGACAAGACCCTGGCGCAATTCGAGCAGGTGATCGCGAACGACCCCGGTCTTAAGTGGAAGATTTACCAGCGCGGCTTCTGGACCCACGGGGTGGACAATCTACGCGATTTCCTGCGCAGCGCGGAACCCTTCACCATGGACGGGCGCGTCGGCGCCATCTCATGCCCGGTGCTGATGACGCATGCCGAACATGATGGCTTGTCCGCCGGCGCCCAGGCCTTCTTTGACCAGCTTCAAAGCCCCACAAAAACCCTGCTTCGGTTCAGCGCCGCCGAAGGCGCCGGCATGCATTGCGAAATGAGAAACCGGTCGCTGTTGAACCGCAGGGTTTTTGACTGGCTGGACCAGGTGCTTGGCCGCTAGCCGGAAGCTACGGCCAGCCCCGGCCAGCCCGGCCTGTCTCAGCCCGCCTTGCCCGGCACCGGCGTGTTCAGCAACTGCTGCTCCCACAGGTACGCGATGCCGCTGCCGCCCGCATGCTGCGTGATCACTTCGGTCAAGGCGGCCGCTTGTTCGGCGCGGGCCCAGTCGCGCTGCCATTCCGCCGCCACCGCCAACCAGGTCATCATGTTGGCGCCGGCCGCGATCATGCGCTGGATGGCCACCTGATGGGCTTCGACCGACACCGCGCCCGACGCATCGGTGACCACGGTGACGTCCCAGCCTTCGCCCAGGGCCTGGATGGTGGGCATGGCCACGCACACCTCGGTCCACAGGCCGGCGATGATCAATTGCTTGCGGCCCGTTGCCTTGACCGCGTCCACCACGCGCTGGTCCTGCCAGGTGTTGATGAGCGTGCGGTCAATGATCTCGTGCTTGGGAAACACCTCGGTGATCTGGGGGAAGAGAAGCCCGCCCCGTTCAGCGATCACGGTGGTCAGGATGGTAGGCACGCCGAAGGCGCGCGCGGCCTTTGCCAGACCCGCCGTGTTGTTGATCACCATCTGCGGTTCGTGGCTATTCACGTTTGCAAGCTGGTAGGGCTGGTGGTCGATCAGAACCAGTACCGAATCCTCGGGGCGAAGCAGGGAGTCAAGGCCGTTGCGAAAAGTCATTGATGCATCCTTATTGCTGTGGGGTCAGAGAGTGGCTCCAAGGCATCTGCGCCAGTGGCGGCGTTGCCCGGAACCCGTATTCTGTTGTTCCCGAATTCGATGCGGTAGTACCATTTTGCGCTGAGCTGTGTCGCGCAATGGGGAACGCAAAAGTGGATATTGAAGAACTACGTACCTTCGTGGAAGTCGCCGATGCGGGGGGGATTTCGCCTGCCGCGGCCAGGCTTGGCGTGTCGAAATCCATCGTCAGCCGTCGGCTTGCGCGGCTGGAATCAGAGCTGGGTGTGTTGTTGTTGGCGCGAACGACACGCGGGGCGGCGTTAACCGAAGCCGGGGCCGCGTTCCGCAACCATGCCGCGCGCGTCTGCACCGAGATTGACGTGGCCCGCGAAGCGGTCCTGCCGGCCGGCGAGCTTCGTGGCCGCCTGCGCGTTGCCGCGCCGCTGTCTTTCGGCGGGGCCCACTTCGCGCCCATTCTTGCCGAGATGGCGCGACGCCATCCCCAACTGCATATCCAGACCTGCTATAGCGACCGCTTCGTGGACCTCATCGCGGAAGGCTATGACTGCGCGATACGGGTGGGCTATCTGCAGGACTCGAATCTGGTCGCGCGACGTATCGGCCCGGTCCTGGGAAAGCTCGTGGCCAGCCCGGATTACGTCCAGGCGCATGGGGCGCCCGAGACGCCGGAAGAACTGGTCGCTGATCACCAGGCCCTGATGCAAGGCACCGAAACCTGGCAGCTCAAGGATGGTGACAAGATCATCACGGTTCGTCCGCAAGGGCGCTTCAAGGCGGACAACGGCACGGCCTTGCTTGCCGCGGCGGTGGCAGGGCTGGGCATCGGGTATCTGCCCGACTGGCTCACCCACGAACACCTGGCTTCCGGCGCGCTTGTGCCGGTGATGACTCGGTATCCGCCGCCGCCGGCAGGCGCTTATGTCGTCAGGCCGCCCGGTCAGCATCCCGCCAGAAAGATACGGGTGCTGACCGAACTCTTGATTGAATATTGCGACCAGGCCGAGCACCCGGTGTAGGGGGCGCCCGGCCTTGCGCTTAACGGGCAATGCTGCGCGCGGCGGCGTCGATTGAGTCGGCCACGGCTTTGGGCTGCGTGAAAAACGACACGTGGCTTCCCACGACCTCGGACCACGTGGCGCCGATCTTGTTGGCCGTATAACGCAGCAGCTTCGGGTCGATCGCCTTGTCCTGCGTGGCGATGATGGCCCAGCTTGGCTTGGTTTTCCAGGCGGCGTGGCTCACCTTGGCGTTGAAGATCTCCATGTTGATCGGCACTTGCGAATCGCGCAGAAAGGCGGCGTCGGCGTTGGTCGTGCCGCCAGCGAAACCGGCCTTGAACTTTTCAAGGTTGACGAAACCGTAGCCATCTTTTTGCGTATCGATCACGAATTCGGGCGGGGGCGGGATGTCCTTGAACTGCGATCCCGTGGTCTCGCCGACGTCGGGCGCCAGCGCGGAAACATAGACCAGGCCCGCAACCTTGGGGTCCACGCCGGCTTCCGTGATCACCGTTCCGCCGTAAGAGTGGCCGACCAGCAGCGTCGGGCCGTCCTGGCGATCCAGCACGCGCTTGGTGGCGGCAACATCATCGGCCAAGGACGTCAGCGGGTTCTGCACCACGGTGACGCGGTAGCCGCGACCGGTCAGTTCGTTGTAGACGCCGCGCCATCCCGAACCGTCCGCAAACGCGCCGTGGACCAGTACTACGTTGCGCACGACTTGCTGGGGGGATATGGGCTCGGCCGCGTGGGTGAGGCTGGCCGCTGCAATACCTACGATGGCGGTCGTGGCGGCGAGGAGGGCTTTGATCTTCATGGCGAGGTCCTTTGTGTTGTGTGATAAGAATTATCGCGATAGTTAAGTGCGACGAACGAATGCTAGGGCTCGCTTTTAGTGCTGTCAAGCGATAAATATTAGCGCGATATGTATTCTCGCGGCATGTTATTCTTCACGCACCCTGGAGCGAAGCAATGACCCCCGAAAAAGACACGTCCCCGCCGCCGCTGGATGGCCAGCTTTGCTACGCCGTGTACTCGGCCGGCATTGCCATCCAGCGGATCTACAAGCCCTTGCTGGACAAGATGGGGCTGACCTATCCGCAGTACCTGGTGTTGAATGTGCTTTGGCGGGAAGACAGCCAGACCGTCAGCGGCATCGCGGAAAAATTGGCCTTGGAGCCCAGCACGCTGACGCCGCTTCTGAAGCGGCTGGAAGTGGCCGGCTTTCTTGGCCGCCTGCGCAACCCGGACAATGAGCGTCAAGTAGTGGTGGCACTGACCGAGCGCGGCCGTCAGCTTCAAAATACGTCGGGCTGTCTGGGCGAATCCTTGCTGGCCGCGTCCGGCCAATCGCCTGCCGAACTCGCCGAGCTGAATACGCAGATTCGGCAACTGCGTGACGCGATCTACACGCATCTGGATGGCTGGACGCCGCCTGCGTAGCGGTTCGCCGGATTGTTAATCCAGGCTGAACACCGTGCTAAGCATCGTGCATCTAGTGCGCGAAGCGCAGGCTACCTACCATGGTCCTACCTGCCATTCACAAGGTTCGACCATGCAACGACGCGACATCCTGCGCCAGGGCGCCGCCCTGGCCGCCACCCTGGCCGCAACCCCTTTTCTTCGCTCCGCCTACGCGCAGTCTGCCGCATCGCACTGGACCACGGCGGCCGCGCCTTCACTGGCCCGCCAGGAACTCTATCCCGAAGTGCTTGACGGCCGCATCTACGTCGCTGGCGGATTGTTGACGCCCAACACCGGCTATTCCGCGCACTTCGAATCCTATGACCCGGCAACAGACAAGTGGACGCGGCTGGCGACCTTGCCCGAAGCGCGCCACCACATCGCGCTTGCCGCTGCGGGCGGCCTGATCTACGGCGCGGGCGGCTTCAGCGGCGGGTTTCCGAACTGGCGCGCCCAGGCCTCGACCTATATCTACGACCCCCGCGGCAATCGTTGGCGTGACGGCGTTGCCATTCCTTATCCCTCGGCCGAAGGCGTATTCGCGGCCATCGCAGACCGGCTGTATTTGGTGGGCGGACGCATCCGTGCCCACGATGACGCGCGCCATTTCAACGACCACGTGGATACCGCGCAAGCCTTGATGTTCGACCCCGCCACCGGGCGCTGGTCGGCCATTGCCGATGCACCCACCGCGCGCAACAGCGCGGCGGCGGCGGTCATCGATGGGCGTCTCTTCGTCGTGGGTGGGCGGCAGGCCCACAAGCAAGCCGATGGATCGTTGCGCCAGGTCAATGTGCCGCGGCTAGAGGTCTACGATCCGAAGACCGATCGCTGGAGCGTCCGCGCGCCCATGCCCCAGGCCCAGGGCGGGCTGGCCGCCGCCACCTATGACGGCCGCCTGTACGTGTTCGGCGGGGAACAGTGGGTGCCCGAGCAGAAAGTGTTCGACAACGCCTGGGTCTACGATCCGGCAAGCGATCGCTGGAGCGTGCTGCCGCCGCTGCCCACGCCCCGGCACGGCCTGGGTGCGGCCACTTTGGGCAATCGCATTCATGTGATCGGGGGCGGCACGCGCGTCGGTGGCGACCATGCCAGCGCCGTGCATGAAGTGCTGGTGCTACCCGAAGCGTAGGCCTGGCCCGCGCACGGCGGGCATCAGGACCAGTCGTAATCGCGGACGTAGGCCAGGAAGGCGCGCATTGCGGCGCTAGGGTGGCGGCGGCTGGGGTAGTACAGGCACCAGCTGGGCAGCGTCTGCTTCCAGTCGACCAGCAGCTCGACCAGGCTGCCTTGTTCGATGTGCTCGCGCACGTAATCCTCGAACAGATGCGCGATGCCTGCCCCCGCCAGCGCGGCTTGAAGCTCTTGCTGCGTGGAACTCAGCGTCAAGCGCCCTTGTGGCAAAAACTCTTCCGCCTTGCCGTCTTTGGCGAACTTCCACGTGACCGTCGTGCCGCCGGGAAAGCGGCGCCGGATGCAATCGTGCGCCGCCAGGTCGGCGGGCAGGGCGGGGCGCGGGTACTTCTGAAGATAAGCCGGCGATGCCACGATCGCGTAGCGCAGTGCCGCGCCCAAAGGCATGGCGACCATGTCCTGCGCCAACTGCGTGCCAAAGCGCACCCCTGCATCGAAACCTTGCTCAACGATATCGACAATCGCCGCGTCACTGATGATCTCGACCTTCACGTCCGGGTACGTCTCCATGAAGCGCAACGCCAACGGACACAGCACGTGGTCCACGGCAGGACCCGGCGCGTTGATGCGCAAGGTGCCGGTCGGGTTCTCGCGAAATTGATTCAGCTCGTCAACGGCGGCCCGGATGTCGAGCAGGGCGGGCGTCAGCCGCTCAAGCAGGCGCTCGCCCGCCTCGGTGGGCGCCACGCTGCGGGTGGTGCGGTTCAGCAGCCGGATGCCCAACGTGGCCTCAAGCGCCGTGATGGACTGGCTGATCGCCGACGACGAGACGCCCCGCTTGAGCGCCGCCGCCCGAAATCCGCCGTGCCGCACCACGTCCGCAAAGATTTCCAGACTGTCCAGGCGCAGGGATGACATGGTGAATTTTCCGCTTGAGTGGTTGGGGATGCAGGGGCCCTTGGCCGATCCATGGTCGAGACGGCGTGGCGCGGGAACGGTATTTGCTGCGCGTGCCGCATCCCTGCGTTCGAGTCCACCACCAAGGAGGCGATCCAAAGTGAACCCTATCATTGAACATCGGTATGCCCTGACCGTGCATCCGGTCCATGCGGTATTTCTGGCGGGGATGCTTCCCTGGTTTCTGGGCGCCGCGCTTGCCGATGCGGCGTATGCGCAGACTTTTGACATCCAGTGGAATAATTTTGCGTCGTGGTTTCTGGTGGGCGGTTTGGTGTTCGGCGCCTTCGCGCTGCTCTTTGCCGTCGTTGATGTGTTCCGGCCAAGTCAGCGCGCGCGCGGAATCATTCCGTATGCCCTGGTCTTGCTGGCGACATGGGTCGTCGCCGTTTTGAACGCGCTGATCCATGCCCGCGACGCCTGGGCAAGCATGCCTGCCGGCTTGATCTTGTCGATCGTGGTCGTGGTGCTGGCCTGGGTGGCGGTATGGCTGGGCTTTCGCACACCGCACATCAGGGGAGCCGTATGAAACACCACCGCATGAAAACCAAAACCACCAGTTGGCTTGCCGCTATTCCCTTGTCCGCCATGATGGGCGTGTGCGCAGGCCAGGCCGGCCCGTCGCAGGTGGGGCCCGACCCGACACTGCCCAAGCCCGAACGGGGGCTGCTGCCCAATATGGTCATTGCAGAACCGGCCCCTTGGGGAGACAAGACGCCCACCGTGCCCGATGGCTATACGATCACCGCCATCGCCACGGATCTGAAAATCCCACGGCAGACCTTGATTCTGCCCAATGGCGACATCCTGGTGGCCGAGGGCAAGGGCGGCAATGCGCCAAGCCTGAAACCCAAAGACGTGATCGCCGGCATCATCAAGGCCAAAGGCACCAGCTCGGTCAAGGGCGGAGACCGGCTGACCTTGCTGCGCGACGCCGACGGCGACGGCAACTATGACGTGTTGACGTTCGCCGAGAACCTGAACGCCCCCTACGGCCTGGCCTTGGTGGACAACCATCTCTACGTCGCCAACCAGGACGCGGTGGTGCGCTTCGACTACCAGCCAGGGCAAACCAAGGCCAGCGGCCCCCCCGAAACCGTGACGCCGCTGCCATCGGCAATCAACCACCACTGGACCAAGGCCATGACCGCCAGCGCCGATGGCCAGTACCTGTACGTGGGCATCGGTTCCAACAGCAACATTACCGAACGCGGCATGACGGCGGAAGTCGACCGGGCCCGCATTTGGCGGATCAACGCCCAAACCGGTGAACACAAGTCGTATGCCACCGGCTTGCGCAACCCCACCGCGCTGACCATCCAGCCCGGCACCGACCAGTTGTGGGCGGTGGTGAACGAACGCGATGAGATCGGCCCCAATCTGGTTCCCGACTATCTGACCTCTGTTCAGGAAGGCGCCTTTTATGGCTGGCCGTATAGCTACTGGGGGCAAAACGTGGACGAGCGCGTGCGGCCGCAGGATCCGAAAAAGGTCGCCTCGGCAATCAAGCCCGACTACAGCCTGGGCTCGCACGTGGCGGCGCTGGGCGTGGATTTCTCGAACGAGGCAATGGGCGCACAGTTTGCCGACGGCGCTTTCGTCGGCGAACACGGTAGCTGGAACCGCAAGGATCCAGTCGGCTACAAAGTGGTCTTCGTGCCGTTTCGCGACGGCAAGCCCTTTGGCGCACCGGTGGACTTCGTGGCCGGCTTTCGCGATAAGGACGGCACGACACGCGGCCGTCCGGTGGGTGTGACGGTGGACCCGAAGGGCGCGCTGATTGTCGCGGATGATCTGTCGAACACCATATGGCGCGTTACGCCGACGCAGGCGGCAAAGTCGCAGCAGCCGGTTGCGGCAGCGCGGTAGTGGGAAGATCAGGGCAGGGGCCATATGACGCCATCCGTGTGCGTCTTCGGTCCTTGCTTCTGGCTGGTGGATAGTCGGTTGTCGAAAAATACTTGCGCAAATATTTGTAGACGACCGGTCTAATCGCATGTAAAGTGCGAACCCATGAACTCAGCCACCACCTCCCAAGCTACTGACGTCCGCGAAAAGATCCTGGCCACCGGCCAGCGGATCATGGGCGGTAAAGGGTTTTCGGCGGTGGGCCTGAATGAAGTGCTGACGTCCGCAGGCGTGCCGAAGGGCTCGTTCTATCACTACTTTGGATCGAAAGAAGCGTTTGGCGAGGCCTTGCTGGAGAACTACTTCCAGGATTACCTGGCCGACATGGACCGTATATTCGGCCAAGCGGATCAGACCAAAGCGCAGCAGCTCGGCAACTATTTCCTGGCCTGGAAAGACAACCAGTCCTTCGAAGACTGCCAGGGCAAGTGCCTGGCGGTGAAGCTGGGCGCCGAAGTCGCCGACCTTTCCGACACGATGCGAGCCGCTCTGAAACGCGGCACGTCGGCAATCATCGAACGTCTGGCCCGCGCGATTGCGGCCGGGGTGGAAGAGGGTTCTTTATCGGTAGAGGGCGATTCGACAGCCGTTGCGCAAAGCCTGTACCAACTTTGGTTGGGGGCGAGCGTAATGGTCAAGATCGTGCGCAACACGCAGCCCTTTGAAAACGCGTTGAGCACGACAACGCAGGTTCTGCACCTAGCTCGCTAGGACGGGCAGGTACACGACGCAGTATCACGAAGCAGGTTTATGAAGCACGTTCGTGTAGCAGGTCCCCACGTAGCAAGCCCATGTAGCAAGCCTATGTAGCAAGCCTATGTAGCACTTCAAACAGAAGTGCTTTTTTATCCACCAGAAACTAGACGACCGGTCTAATATTTCTAATCCATTCCTCGAAAGGAGCATCACCATGAAAGTCCTCATCGTTCTGACCTCGCATGATCAGCTAGGCAATACCGGCCGCAAAACCGGCTTCTGGCTCGAAGAGTTGGCCGCGCCGTACTACACGTTCAAAGACGCTGGCGCCGACATCGTGCTGGCCTCGCCCCAAGGCGGGCAACCCCCGCTGGACCCGAAAAGCAACGAGCCGTCTTTTCAGACCGAATTCACCCACCGCTTCGAAGCCGACGCGGCCGCCAACGAACAACTGGCCAACACCGTGCGCCTGGACAGCGTCTCGCAAGCCGACTTCGACACCGTGTTCTACCCGGGCGGCCATGGCCCCCTGTGGGATCTTGCCGAAGATGGCAACTCCATCTCCTTGATCGAATCATTCATCGAAGCCGGCAAGCCGGTCGCGCTGGTCTGCCACGCGCCGGGCGTGCTGCGCCACGTGAAGGCAGCCGACGGCCAGCCGCTGGTCGCCGGCAAGCAGGTCACCGGCTTCACGAACACCGAAGAAGACGGCGTCGGCCTCACCGACGTGGTGCCGTTTCTGGTTGAAGACGAACTCAAGGCGAAGGGCGGGGTGTACTCGAAGGGTCCGGATTGGGGCTCGTATGTGGTCAGCGACGGCCTGCTGATCACCGGCCAGAACCCGGCGTCGTCGTTGGAAGCCGCTGCTGTGTTGATGAAGCGGTTCGCCTAGGTCGAGATGGGCGCACCCAACGCCTTGCTCATGATGATGCTTCGATAGTTGGTGTGCACCCATTGCGCGAATTCGATCGGCCGGTAGCCGCGCGAGGCATACCAGGCTTGTAAATGCGTGGCGGGTTCTGCGGTGTCCAAGGCGATCTCCTTGGCGCCGCAGGCTGCTGCCCGTGCTTCCGCCCACGCCATCAATCGGGCGCCCAGCCCTGAGCGTTGCAGGCTCGGCTCGACACCAAGCTGATGAAGGCTCGCCACGTCGGGACGGTCGAGCCAGGGGGTGCCCGCTGTGCGCAGCGGCGGGATGAAGAGCACCGTGCCCACAAGAGTGGTGCCGACAATCGCGACGTAGCATTCGCCTGCTGCCATGCGATGCCGCGTGACATCGTCGCTTTGATCCACCGCCTTGAACTTCAAGCCCTTTGCACCCAGCGTCGCGTACGCGCGATGGAGCAGGGCGGTCAAGGAGCTGACGTCGTCGTCGGGCGCGAATAGCCGAATTTCAACAGTGCCTGCGTCGATTGCCATGTGCGTTACTCCGCACCGCTAGCTACGGGGCGGTCCCCAATCCACTCTGAAAAACGCAACAGATAACCGTCGGGGTCCTGCACCAGGAACTGCCGCACCCCAATTTCGACGTTATCGCTTCGGTACCAGCGTTCCTGCATTTGCCGGTACAGCGGCCAGCTTGCATCCACCAGGCGCTCGTGCAGCGCGTCGATCGACTTCACCTTGATCTCGAAATTCACGCCACGGCCCAGGGGCGCTTCCAGTGGCGCAGTGATCCAGCCGTCGTCGCCACGCACTTCTTCCAGCATGAATTGCGCGCCGTCCCGATCCAGGAAGACAAAGCCTTCCTCTTCGCGCTGATAGACCACTTCGAAGCCGCACAGGTCGATCCAGAATTGCCGGCTGCGCGCCAAGTCCTTGACCAGCAGCTCCGCCACCATGCGCGCCCGGTACGATTTGTCTTCCATCGTTTCTCCTTATTGGGCGGCCATGATAACGGGCGACAAACCCCACAACACCCGCAATCATCGTATTGACATATCGGGAAATCCAGATATCATCACGCCATGGAATTACTCGACATCTTCAAAGCCCTCTCGAACCGTACGCGCCTGGAAATCCTGAAAGGGTTGAAGGACCCGGCGAACAGCTTCCCGCCGCAGGATGAAGGCGATGTTCATACGGTTGGCGTCTGCGTCAGTAGCATTCAAGAGGGCGTCGGGCTGTCGCAGTCAACGGTGTCTGATTACCTTGCCACGCTGCAACGCGCGGGCTTGGTGGACGCCACGCGCATTGGTCCGTGGACGTATTACAAGCGCAATGAAGCAAACATCAGGGCTCTTGCCGAGATCATCGGGAAAGACCTGTAATTTTTTTATCCCTAGATATCGGAATATCCCGATATCCCACTTTACCGATAAGAGGTGATGCAATGAAAGCTGTCGTACTTAACTCATTTGGTGGCCCGGAAGCGTTCAAGCTGCGCGAAGTGCCCAAGCCTGTGCCGCAAGCGGGACAAGTTCTGGTGCGCGTCCATGCCACGTCCATCAATCCCTTGGATTACCAAGTCCGGCGAGGCGATTACCCCGACCTCGTGCCACTGCCGGCCATAACCGGGCACGACGTATCCGGCGTGGTTGAAGCCGTGGGGCCGGGGGTGACGGCATTCGCGCCAGGCGACGAGGTCTGGTACACGCCGCAAATTTTCGACGGACCAGGAAGCTATGCCGAATACCACGTTGCCGCTGAAAGCATCATCGGCAAGAAGCCACCGTCGCTGAGCCATCTTGAGGCTGCCAGCCTGACGCTGGTTGGCGGAACGGCGTGGGAAGCGCTGGTCGTGCGCGCGGGCTTGAGAGTAGGCGAGAGCATCTTGATACACGGCGGCGCGGGCGGGGTTGGCCATGTTGCGATCCAGCTTGCCAAGGCCATCGGTGCAAAGGTGTACACGACCGCGCGCGAAGCCAATTTCGAGTTCGCCCGGCGCATGGGCGCCGATGTCGTCATCGACTACGCAAAGGAAGATTACGTCGACACCGTCATGCGCGAAACCGGCGGCCGTGGGGTCGACGTGGTATTCGACACCATCGGCGGCGACACCTTGTCGCGCAGCGCCGACGTGCTTGCGCAACTGGGCCGCGTGGTCTCGATCGTGGACATCGCGCAACCCCAGAACCTGCTGCAAGCCTGGGGCAAGAACGCCAGCTATCACTTCGTCTTCACCCGGCAACATCGCGGCAAGCTTGACGAGTTGAGCGCGTTGATCGAGCGCGGTCAGTTGCGACCACATGTGGGCGCCGTCTATTCGCTGGCCGACATTGCACAGGCCCATGCCAGGCTTGAGACGCCCAACAATGGCCTGCAGGGAAAGATCGCGATTGCGGTTGCGTCGTCTATTTAATCCAACGCCGCCCGCATCTTCTTCAGATCGTTTTCCAGCTGGATGCGCATCACCTTCAGCAGCTCGCGGGCGTTGCCCGACAAGGGCATGCCCGAGCGGAACACCAGCAGGCTGGTGAAGCTGATTTCCAGTGACACCCGCTTGATCGTGAGCCCGCGCGACAGATAGTCCAGCGCCATGATGGGATGCACCATGCCGATGCCCACGCCATTGAGCGCGAACTCGCAGACCGAGTTGGAATAGGGCGTTTCCAGCATGGGCCGCAGATTCAGGCCAACCGCCTGCATCGCGGCTTCCAGGCGGCGTCGGCTGGCGTCTTCCGGGTTGAGCGCAATGAAAGGGTGTTCAACGAGGTCTTGCGGGTCAATCACTTTCTTGCGCGCCAGCGGATGGCGGTTGTGCATGGCGATCACGCCCGGCGTGCGCAGGAATTCCGAGTGTTCAAGGCCCAGCACCGAGAGTTCGTCGGCCATCAGCCCGAAGTCGAGCTGGCCGGCCGCCACCTGGCGCAGCACCTCGCGCGAACTCATGATCTGAAACGACATCTGCAAGCGGCGGTCGGCAAGGCCGAAGGCGGCGATGGCGCGTGGCATGAAGCCGGTGCCCAGCGCGGGCAACGAACCAATCGCCAGCCGGCCCACGCCAAACGATTTAAGGCTGCGAATGCGGTGTTCGATCAACTCGAAACCGGCAAAGCAGCGATCCACCTCTTCCATCAGCGCGCCGGCCTCGGGCGTGGCGACCAGCCGGCCGCGCACCCGTTCAAACAGGCGCAGCCCCGAGCTGTCTTCAAGTTTGCGGATTGACTGGCTGATGGCGGGTTGGGACACCCCCAGCAGGTTGGCGGCCTTGCTGGTTGTACCGGCCTGCATGACGGCGCGGAAAACCTGGATTTCACGCATATCCATATATAAGTCCTGCTTATCGACTAAGTCAGTTCAATTGTTGAGGGAATTGGTCTGAGCGTCCAGACTGCGTGTCATCGAGATCTCTCCTACGTGCCGAAAATAGTTTAAATGAACACCAAAAGCCCCTCGAATACTGATTTCGCCAGCCTGTCGCCGGCTGTCCAACGCGCCTCCACGGTGGTGTTCGGCTCGCTTGCCGACTTCGTCAACCGCAAGCAGCGCCAGCCCGACGGCTATAGCTATGGCATTACCGGCACGCCTACGGCGCGGCTCCTGGAGCAGCGCATCGCGGCGCTCGAAGGCGCCCGCCACTGCGTGATTACCCCCTCGGGGGCGTCCGCGCTGATGACCGTTGTGATGGGATTCGTGCGCGGCGGCGATCACCTGCTGGTGTCGGCGGCCTGCTATGGCGCGCTTAAGACCTTTGCCGAGAAGTGGCTGGCCCACATGGGCGTGGAAGTCGAGCTCTACCAGCCCGCCATTGGCGCGGAGATCGAGGCGCTGATCCGGCCGACCACCCGCATGATCTGCATGGAAGCGCCCGGCACCGTCACGATGGAAATGGCCGACATTCCGGCGATTGCCGAGGTGGCGCGCCGCCATGGCGTGCTGACCATGATGGACAACACCTGGGCCAGCCCGCTGGGGTTCCAGCCCCTGGCGCATGGCGTGGATTTCAGCGTGGAGGCCGCCACCAAGTTCTTCAGCGGCCATTCCGATGTGCTGATGGGCAGCATCAGCCTGAACGATGCCGACCACTACGCCGTGCTGCGCGAGACGCAAAGCATTCTGGGCCAGCAGGTCAGCCCGGAAGATTGCTTTCTGGTGCTGCGCGGCCTGGAAACCCTGGACCTGCGCGTGCGCGCGCAAAGCGCCGCCACGCTGGAGATCGCGCAGTGGCTGCAAGCCCAGCCCCAGGTTGAACGCCTGCTGTATCCGCCGCTTGAAGGCGACGCCGGCCATGCCCTGTGGCGGCGTGATTTCCGCACCAACGGCTGCCTGTTCTCGTTGATCCTGAAGCCGGGGCCGGAGCACGCATTCAACGGTTTCTTCGACACGCTTGAACACTTCGCCATTGGCGCGAGCTGGGGCGGGGTGCATAGCCTGGCCGCGTATTACCCGGCGCCGTTGCAGGCCGGCCGCGTGCATCCGGCCACGGATCAGCCGGTGGTGCGCCTGTCGATCGGGCTTGAGGGAATCGACATTCTGAAGGAAGACCTGCGCCGGGCGCTTGACGCCTACGCCCGTCAGGCACGCTGATATTCATCCTGGGCCAGCCGCCAACAAGAGCTTCATGGCCCGTCAACACATTGCAAGGGGAATTGCCATGTACCGTATCCGTACCGTTTCGCGCGCGCTCATCCTGGGCGCCGCCGCCATGCTGCCCGCCCTGGCCGGCGCGCAAAATGCCACACCCGCCACGCCCGCCACACCCACCACCACACCCGCCGCCTCGCCGGTGGTCTCCGCGCCCAGCAACAGCCCGACCGTGGACCAGATCCGCGCCCGTGGCTATGTGATCTGCGGATCGGGCCACGGCACCACCGGCTTTTCGGCGCCAGACAAAGACGGCAACTGGAAGGGGCTGGATGTGGAAACCTGCCGCGCCATCGCGATTGCCGTGCTGGGTGACGGCACCAAGGTGCGCTTCGTGCCGCTGACCGGCCAGCAACGCCTGACCGCGTTGCAGACGGGCCAGATCGACGTGCTGCCGCGCACCACCTCCTGGACCTTGCGGCGCGATGCCAACGGCATCAACTTCACCTATCCCAATTACTACGAGTACGACGCCTTCATGGTGCGCAAGGACCTGGGTATCACGCACACCAAGGACATGCAGGGCGCCACCATCTGCGTGCAAACCGGATCGACCAGCGAAGTGACGGTGGCCGACCTGTCGCGCAAGTTCAAACTGGGCCTGAAGACCGTGTTGTTCGACAACGTGGCCGCCTCGCGCCAGGCCTTTTTCACGGGTCGCTGCGATGGCTTGATCACGGACTCGTCGGCGCTGGCGGCGGTGCGCGCCACGCAGGCGCAGAACCCGGACGACTACGTCATCTTTCCGGCCAGCGGCAACAGCGAAGCCCTGACCCCGGCGGTGCGCCATGGCGATGACCGCTGGTTCGACATCGTCAAGTTCGTGGTCCAGGTGCCGATCGCGGCCGAAGACATGGGCATCACGCAGGCCAACGTGGACGACATGCTCAAGTCGGGCGATCCGCGCATCGCCCGCTTCCTGGGCGTGGAACCGGGCAACGGCAAGGCGCTGGGCCTGGACGAACGCTGGGCCTACAACATCGTCAAGGCGCAGGGCAACTACGGCGAGATGTTTGAACGCAACGTCGGCAAGAACAGCCCGTTGAAGCTCGAGCGCGGCCTGAACCGGCTGTATCGCGACGGCGGCCTGATGTACCCCTACGTTTTCAATTGACCCGGGTGCCGGGCGGGGCTGATTCATGTTCAAGCGACTTTGGTACGACGCGCGGGCGCGGTCCGTGCTGGCGCAGGTGCTCATTGCCTGCGTCTTCTTTGGCACGCTGTCCTGGCTGGTGTGGAACGCGCATTACAACCTGACCCAGCGCGGCATCACCACCGGTTTTGGGTATCTGGGGGACGCGGCGCGCTTCCCGGTGTCGGAAAGCCTGCTGGCTTACCGGCCCACCGACAGTTATGGGCGCGCGTTTGTCGTCGGGCTGGTCAACACGCTGTATATCTCGGCGCTGGTGATCCTTGCCTCGACGGTGCTGGGATTCCTGCTGGCGCTGGCACGCCGCAGCCGGCATCCGCTGGTGCATGGCATCGCCACGCTCTATCTGGAAATCACGCGGAACACGCCGTTGGTGGTGCAACTGCTGTTCTGGTATAGCCTGGTCACCATCAATCTGCCTTCGCCCCGGCAGGCGCTCAACCCGTTGCCCGGCGTATTCCTGTCGATTCGTGGCCTGTTCTTTCCCAGCGTGCAGTCGCAGGGCGATTGGCTGCCGTTGTTGTGCGTGCTGTTGGCGGCGCTGCTGGCCTGGTGGGGCTTGCGCCCGCTGCGCAAGCAGCGTCCGGCCCTGCCGCTGGGCCGCATCGTGCTCGTCGTAACGGCGCTGGCAAGTGTGGCGGCCTGGCAGTGGGGCGGCCTGACATTGAGCAGCACCGCGCCGCAACTACGTGGGCTGAACTTCGTTGGCGGCACCGCGCTGACGCCCGAATTCACCGCGCTGCTGGTTGGCCTGACGCTGTATTCGGCGGCGTTCTCGGGCGAGATCATCCGTGGCGGAATCGAGGCCGTGGCGCAGGGCCAATGGGAGGCGGCGCAGTCGCTTGGGTTGCGTCCCTGGACCACGCTGCGCCACGTGATCGTGCCGCAATCGCTGCGCGTGATTGTGCCGCCCATGACCAGCCAGTACCTGTCTATCGTGAAGAACACCACGCTGGCGCTGGCGGTGGGGTATCCGGACCTGTCGTTCGTGATCACCACCACCATCAACCAGACCGGCCAGGCCATCGAAGGGCTGGCGATTCTGATGGGCGTGTATCTGTGCATCAGCCTGAGCGTGTCGCTCTTCATGAATCTCTACAACCGGCGCATCCTGCGGACTGAACGCAAATGAACACGACCGTGATCTCTACAGATATGCCGTCCCGGCCCGCGCCGGTGGATCGCCGGGCGGGCGTGCCCCAGCGACTGTTTGGCAATATTCCCAGCAGTATCGCCACCTTGCTGGCGTTGGGCCTGGCGCTCTATGCCATGGGGAAGTTCATTGATTGGTCGCTGTTGAACGCCGTGTGGCCGGGCGAACCCGGCGCCATGTGCCGGCAGGCCAGCGGGGCGTGCTGGGCGTTCCTGGCCGAAAAGCTGAATCAGATTCTGTTCGGCATTTATCCGCGCGCCGAGCAATGGCGGCCAGCCGTGGTGTGCGTGGCCATTCTGGCCATGGTGGTTGTGTCGCTTGACCCGCGCCAATGGCGGCTGCGCACGGTCGGGCTGTGGCTGGCGGGCATGGCCGGCGCGTTGGCGCTGATGCTGGGCGGTTGGGCGGGGTTGACCCAAGTGCCGACCGCGTCGTGGGGTGGCCTGCCCGTGACGCTGCTGCTGGCGGTGTGCGCGCTGGGCGTGGGCATGCCGCTGGGCATCCTGCTGGCATTGGCGCGGCGCGGCTCGCTGCCGATGGCGCGCTTCATCGCGACCTGCGTTATCGAACTGATCCGTGGCCTGCCGTTGATCAGCCTGTTGTTCATGGCGTCCATCGTGCTGCCCATCATGCTGCCGGCCGGCATGACCATCGACAGCCTGCTGCGCGCCGGCATCGCGCTGACGATTTTCTCGGCCGCCTATCTGGCCGAGGTGATCCGTGGCGGCTTGCAATCACTGCCGGCGGGGCAGATGGAAGCCTCGCGCGCGCTTGGCCTGTCGTGGTGGCAGATGACGCGGCTGGTGGTGTTGCCACAGGCGATGCGCAAGGTGATCGCACCACTGACCAATACCGCCATCGTGATGATCAAGAACACCAGCCTGGTGCTGATCGTGGGCTTGTTCGACCTGCTGAGTTCGGGGCGCGCCGCCTTGACGGATCCGGCCTGGCCCACGCCCTATGTAGAGACTTATCTCTTTATCGCGGGCATCTATTTCTGCATCTGCTTCGGCCTGTCGCGCTATTCGATGTGGCTGGAGCGGCGCTTCAAAAAAGGGGAACTACGTTGAACCAGCAACAAGGCGGCGTGGCCGCGCCGATGGCCGTAAGCATTTCCGGCATGAGCAAATGGTATGGCGATTTTCAGGTGCTGCATGACATAGACCTGCACGTGGCCGCGGGCGAACGCCTGGTGATCTGCGGGCCATCGGGCTCGGGCAAGTCCACGATGATCCGCTGCATCAATCGGTTGGAACGCCATCAGGAAGGCAGCATCGTGGTCAACGGCATCGCGCTGGCCGACGACCTGCGCGCCATTGACGAAGTGAGGGCGGATGCGGGCATGGTGTTCCAGCACTTCAATCTGTTTCCGCACCTGACCGTGTTGGAGAACTGCATGCTGGCGCCGATGCACGTCAAGCGCATGGCGCGCGCGCAGGCCACCGAACTGGCGATGCAATACCTGTCGCGGGTGCGCATCCTGGACCAGGCGGACAAGTATCCCGGCCAGCTGTCCGGCGGCCAACAACAGCGCGCGGCCATCGCGCGATCGTTGTGCATGCAGCCCCGCATCATGCTGTTTGACGAGCCCACGTCCGCCCTGGACCCGGAAATGGTCAAGGAGGTGCTCGACACCATGACCGAGTTGGCCGACGACGGCATGACCATGCTGTGCGTCACGCACGAAATGGGCTTCGCGCGCAGCGTGGCCGATCGGGTCGTGTTCATGGACGGCGGTCGCATCCTGGAGTCGGCCGCGCCGGACGCCTTCTTCGACCACCCTCGGCATGACCGCACACGCGCATTCCTTGAACGCATCCTGCATTGAGCAAAGGCAAGGTAAACGCCGGCCTTTGAGGACGCAGCGTCGCGTCCTTGACCACCGCATTTAATGAGGCATTTGCCGGTTGCAGGCTCAAGGCCAGTTCGGAAAGGGGTTCTTCCACGTCTTCCACACTAGCGGGCCCTGGGCCATTTCTTGGTCGGTCAGCAAACAGGCATTGAGCTTGGCGCGTAGCGCTGGTTCGTCCATGTCGATACCGATCAGCACGAGTTCCTGGCGCGCATCGCCCACGCCGTCCGCCCATTTTTGCCGGATCATGGCGGCGGCCTCGGGATCATCCGGCCACTGCTCGGGCGGCATCGCCGCCCACCAGTAGCCGGCCGCGCCGTGGCGGGCGACGGCACCGGCCTGCGACCACGAACCGGCCATTTCAGGATGGCTGGCCAGCCAGAAGTAGCCCTTGGAACGCACGACCCCCGGCCATTCGCTTTCGACACAGGCAAAGAATCGCTCGGGATGCAAGGGCCGCCGCGCCTGATAGACAAAGCTGCGGATGCCATATGCTTCCGTCTCCGGAGTGTGCTGGCCGCGTAGCTCGCGCAGCCAGCCCGGTGCTTCGGACGCTTGCGCAAAGTCGAACAGCCCCGTCTCCAGCACCCGGTCCAGCGGCAGCTTGCCGAACTCGGCAACTTCGATGCGGGCGCGCGGGTTCAGGGTGCGCAAGATGGCCATCAGGCGCTCGCGCTCGTCGGCTGCAATCAGGTCGACCTTGTTCAGCACGATGACGTCGCAGAACTCAACTTGCTCGATCAGCAGGTCGACCACCGTGCGTTCGTCCTCTTCACCCAGGGACTCGCCGCGTTTTTGCAGACTGTCTTGCGAGCTGTAGTCGCGCAGGAAGTTGAAGGCATCCACCACGGTCACCATCGTGTCCAGGCGGGCCACTTCGCTCAGGCTGCGTCCGTCTTCGCCTTCAAAGGTGAAGGTTTCGGCAACCGGCAGCGGCTCGGAAATGCCGGTGGATTCGATGACCAGGTGATCGAAACGCCCGTCGCGGGCCAAGCGCTCGACTTCTATCAACAGGTCTTCGCGCAAGGTGCAACAGATGCAGCCGTTGCTCATTTCGACCAGCTTCTCGTCGGTGCGGGACAGCGCCGCGCCGCCTTCGCGTACCAGGGCCGCGTCGATGTTGACTTCGGACATATCGTTGACGATCACGGCAACGCGCCGGCCTTCACGATTGTTGAGGATATGGTTCAGCAGCGTGGTTTTTCCGGCGCCGAGAAAGCCGGACAGAACAGTGACGGGCAGCTTGTTCTGGGTAGAGAGTGGGGTGTCTGTTTTCATCGCGCGAGGGGCTTGGGCGGTAAAGGGAAGGGCTATGCGGAGGGGCCGCTCCAACTCGGCACGAATTTTAATTCAAAACGTTATAACATAACAATATCGGCGCAAAGATACTGGTGATGGTTCAGAAATTGAGGGACAAGGGCGGCCGGTGAGCAGCGGCTTGCGCAGCGCCCACCGTTATCGCGATAGCAGCTTCAGCTTTCGTCCCGCGCCAGGAACCGCTGCGCCAGCCGCACGAAATACGCCGCGCCCAAGGGGATGGCGTCGTCATTGAAGTCATACGACGGGTTATGCAAACGGCAAGGCCCGGGGCCATGTCCCGGCTCTCGGTGCGCACCCGCGCCGTTGCCCAGCAGCACATAACAGCCCGGCCTTTCCGCCAGCATGAACGAGAAGTCCTCGGACCCCATCAGCCGGGCCATGTTGTCCGACACGCGGTCCGCGCCGGCCACTTCGCGCATGACGTCCACCGCAAAGCGGGTCTGTTCCACGTCGTTCACCAGCGACGGGTAGCAGCGTTCGAACGTCAGGGTGGCCGTGCAGCCGAAGGTGGCGGCGGCGCCGTCCGTGATTTCACCGATGCGCCGTTCGATCATGTCCAAGGTGTCGTCGCGGTGCGTGCGTACCGTACCGCCCAGCCACGCCTGCTGCGGGATGACGTTGACCGCGTCGCCGCCGTGAATCTGCGTGACGGACAGCACCGCCGGTTCGTCGGGCGCGCGGTTGCGCGAGATGACGGTTTGCAGCGCCAGAAGGATGTGGCCCGCGCAGATCAGCGGGTCGACGCTTAACTCGGGCTGCGAGGCGTGGGCGCCCTTGCCGGCGATGTCGATACGAAAGCGGTTGCTTGACCCCATGAACGGGCCGGCGCGCACGCCTAGGCTGCCCACGGGCAGGTCGGGCCAGTTGTGCAGCGCGAAGACGGCATCGCAGGGAAAGCGTTCGAACAAGCCGTCTTCGATCATGGCGCGCGCGCCGGCCTGGCCGCCTTCCTCAGCGGGCTGGAAGATGCAGTGGATGGTGCCGTCGAACTCGGCGTGATGCGCCAGGTACCAGGCGGTGGCAAGCAGGATGGCGGTGTGGCCGTCGTGGCCGCAGGCGTGCATGCGGTTGTCGTGCTGCGACTTGTGCGCGAAGGCATTGGCTTCGGGCATGGCCAGGGCGTCCATGTCGGCGCGCAGGCCAATGTGACGGGAACCCTTGCCGCGCTTCAGCGTGCCGACCACACCGGTGCCGCCGATGCCCGTCGTCACCTGCCAGCCCCAGGCGGCCAGCTCGCGCGCCACCAAGGAAGCGGTGCGATGTTCTTCAAAGCCGATTTCCGGATGCGCGTGCAGGTCGCGGCGGATATCGCGAAACGCGGGGTTGGCGCTGATCGTGCCGAGGATGTCTTGGATGTCTTGGTGCGGGTTCATGCGGATCCTTAAGGCTTCAAGGCTGCGTCGGCAGGTTCAAGGTGCGCAGGGCAGCGACGTCGTCGCGGATGCGGGCCTCAAAGCTGGCCTTGTCGTAGGCGCTTGCCGACACCATGCCCATGGACAGCACGCGCTCGCGCACCTCGGGCTTGTCCAGCACGGCTGCAAGCGCGTCGCGCACCCGTTGCAGGCGCTCGGGCGGCACGCCCTTGGGCGCCAGCACGCCAACCCAGCCCACCATTTCCATGCCTTGCACAGTCTTGCTTTCGTTGATGGTGGCCAGTTCAGGGTAGGCCGCCAAGCGTTGACGGCTGATGACCCCCAGCGACTTGATGCGGCCTTGCTGCAAGTGCGGCAGCGCGGTGGGCGGGGCCATGACCGCCATGTCGATCTGGCCGCCCAGCAGGTCATTGATCAAGGGCGATGCGCCCTTGTAGGGCACGTGCAGCATCTTCG
Organism: Achromobacter spanius; assembly: GCF_029637605.1. NCBI lineage: Bacteria > Pseudomonadati > Pseudomonadota > Betaproteobacteria > Burkholderiales > Alcaligenaceae > Achromobacter > Achromobacter spanius. The sequence goes on from NZ_CP121261.1 coordinate 791,249, forward strand.
TGTCGGTGCGCCGTTGCAGGTCTTCCACCACCACCTGCTGGAACGTGCCTTGCCCCGGGCTGCCGTAGCTCAAACTTTCTGGGGCGGTGCGCAGCGCCTGCACCACCTCGTCGATATTCGATTGCGGCAGGTCCTTGCGCGCCACCAGGATCAGCGGCGACGTGAACACCAGGGAAACCGGATCGAAGTTGTCGGTGCCATAACGCAGGTTGCGATTCAGCAGCGGCTGCAAGACCACGTCGTTGATGCTGCCGGCCAGCAGCGTCGTGCCGTCCGCCTTGGCCTGCGCGACCCGGCCCGCACCGATGGCGCCGCTGGCGCCGCCCACGTTCTCGATGACGACCGTCTGGCCCAGCCGTTCGCTCAGTTGCGGGGAAATCGCCCGCATCACGGCGTCGATCGAGCCGCCGGCCGGGAAGGGGATGACGATGGTGACCGGCCTGTCGGGCCAGGTTTGCGCCTGGGCCGGCGCGGCCGTAGTACCCAAGACCAGCGCGGCGGACAGCACCGCGCGCAGGCGCGCACGACGTAGAAAATGCAGCATGTGGAACCCCTTGTGTTGTTGGTGTCAGGCCGCTATTGCGCCTTGAATAGCTATACTTGAACAGTGAAATATCACTTATAGATATTCTGTTTTGGAATAGGTAAAGCTATGTCCACCGCCACCCCCGGCACCCCCTCGTCCGCCGCCACGCTCTTGAACCGTCTGATCGCGCGCACGCGGCTGCGTCATTTGCAATTGATCGTGCTGGTGGCCGAACTGGGCAGCGTGCAGCACGCCGCCGCGCAAATCGGCCTGAGCCAGTCGGCCGCCACAAAAATGGTGCTGGAAGTAGAGCGCGTGCTTGAAGCCCGCCTGTTTGAACGACACGCGCGCGGCATGCGGCCCACCTTTGCCTGCCGCGACTTGCTGCCCTTGCTACGCAACGTCATGAACAGCCTGACGGGCTGCGCCGAAGCATTGGCGGCGGCGGGGGCGGGTTTTGACGGCACCGTGCGCGTGGGCGCGATCACGGCGGGCGTCACCGGCGTGATCAACCCGGCGCTGCCGGCGTTCTTTGCCAGTCAGCCGCACGTGCGGTTGGAATTGTTTGAAGACGCGCTGCCCGTGTTGTTGGGTCGCTATGCGGACGGCGAGCTGGACTTCCTGGTCACGCGCGAACCCGCGCAACTGGCGCCGGATTCTCAGTTTCAGGCCTTGCTGGCCGATGTCTGCGTGGTGGCATCAGGCCCCGGACACCCGCTGGTTGGGCGTCGCAACCTGCAAGCCGCCCAGCTGCTGCGCTTTCCCTGGGCCAGCCCGCCGCTGGACAGCCAGACCTACCGCGCGTTCGAAGCCTTGTTTGCCACGTGCGGCGAACTTCCTGCCCAGCAGCCGCTTAGCACGCGGTCGTTTGCGACCATGGTGCATTACCTGGGCGCCAGCCAGGCCCTGATGATGGGCCCCTTGAGCTTCGTGCGCGAAGGGCTGGAGTCCGGGGCACTGGTGCGGCTGGACTGCACCATTGCCGAATCGCTGCCGCCCCTGGGACTGGTCAGCCGTGTTGACGCCCGCAACCGCAGCGTGGCGGCCTTTCAGGCGCATCTGCTGGATGCGCAGACGGGGACGTGATGCCCGGAAAGAACCCGCTGTTGCGGGCTAGGGCACAAGCGAGAACATTGCCGCCGACACCGGCCGCCCATGCAACTGGAGCCGGTTCCGGGCCTTGCCTTCAAACTGCGCGCCCACTTTGCTAGCAAGCGCCTCGCTTGCCGTATTGCCTTCGGCAATCACGATCTCAACGCGTTGCATGCCCAGGGTGTTGAAGGCATAGGGCAGCATCGCCTGCACCGTGCGCAGCGCCACCCCGCGTCGTTGCGCGGACTGCCGTACCCAGTAGCCAAGATTGCAAAACAGGTGTTGATGATTGATCGAATTCAGGCCCACGCCGCCCATCAGCTTGCCTGACGCTTGCGCGAACACGCCGAATTCGTAGCCTGCCTGGGAACTGCGGCCGCTACGGCACAGCTCAAACCAGTCCAGCGCATTCTGCTCGGAAAACGTAGACGTACACCACGGCATCCATCTGCCTACGGTATCGACGGACTCGCGCGCGGCGTTCGCGAACGCTTCGGCGTCGTCATCAAGGAATTCACGGATAACCAGGCCTTCGAAAATGATGGGCTGCATGGATCTGATCTTGAGTCGGGGGCAGGGTAAATACTATCAGGGCGCACTGCATTGCGAGTAAGGTAGCGGAATCAAGGCCTGGCTTGTCCGGCACGTGGGCCTGTGCCATCTGCGGAAACTGAATTCATGAAGATAACTCGTTTAGCACTGCGACTGGCGCTTGCCATGGCCGCGTGCGTCTCAATCACCGCTTGCGCGGGCAGTCAGCCCCAGTCAACCGATATGGACTATAAAAGCCGGCCACCTTCGTCGGCGCAAGGCAAGACCAGCAACTCCGGCACTCCAGGCTCATCAGGCCAGCGCTTGACCATACAGTCCGGCGAAGGGGAAAGGTTGAACCTGCCCTGGTTCATCCAGGACACGCAGGACTGGATCAATAGCAACTGACCTGAATCTTAGTGTCAGATCGACCGTTATCCGTGGCGGGGCCTCGTGTCAGGAGCAAGCTCATTCAATAGGCTCTCGCATTACCAATGCGGAAATGGTGTGGTTCTTCCAGAAAACCTGATGGATCCTTGGTAAGAGTTCCCGCAGTTCCGCCGGGGTGCAACTGTTGAATGCAAGCAGAACGGAAGGGCGGGAACCGGTGCTGGGCACCCGTTCAATATGATCGAATGCAGGAAAGCCATACTTCGTAAGAAATTCCCTGATCTCGTCGTCGGACGTGCTTTCTTCTACATGGTTGATCAGCAAGGCGGCCATGGTGTGTTCTCCTGAATGGTTCAGAAAACTGAAGATCTCGCAGGAAACGCTGTGACGCTGCCATTGACTGTAGCGCCGAATACCAAACCTTGCGTGCGAAGAAGCTACCGCTAGCGCGGCGTAACTAGCCTGATTTCATCAATCTGGCTGGCATAGCTGGCGCCTTGCAGCAGCAGCGCCGTCTGCGGGTTGCCGTTGCGTCGGTCCATCCATTGCGACAAGGTGCCCGGCGTTTTCTTGCGGAACCGAATGTCGTAGTCGGCCGCCGCGTTGTCGTAGGGCAGGCGCACGTCTATCCAGCTTTCGCCCAGCAGGCGGTTGATGGTGCGGCGGCTGTCGCCCACTTTCAGGCCCACGATGCTGCCCGTGAACGGTGCGCGCACGCCAATGGAATCCACCTTGCCGTCGAAGCTGAACATGAGTTCAATGCCGCGCTCGGGAAAGTCCAGCTTGGTCTTGCCGGACTTGCCGGCCGGCTCGGGCATGCGGGTGGTGCCGAAGGCGGTTTGCACCTGGGCAATGGTGTCGCCCAGCCACACGCCCAGTCCGTTCGTGGTGAGCGCGTCGTCGCCCGCGCCGGCCGGCTTGTCGCCGAAGCGCTCGCGGTAGGCGGCGGTTTGCACGGCCAGGTTGGCACGGTCGCGCAGCACGTCGCCGGCCAGCCAGTTCGTCATGAAGTCGCGCATCTGGGCGCCTTGGCAGTCAAAGCGGTCCGACGCATTGCGCGCGGCCAACTTCTGGGCGTTGGCGATGTAGGTCTTGTCTTGTTCGGTAAGCATTGCCGGGATCTCGTCCAGCACGAAGCGCTGGCCGGGGTTGTTGCACTTTTCGGCATACAGGTTGTACAGCGTGCTGTTGGCGTGGATGCGCGCCAGCGACGTGGCGATGTCATCGCGCAGCAGTACCTGGCTGACGGTCGCAGCGCGCTGTTCGGTGCGCGCGCGCATGTCGCGGTCGAGTTCGCTTGCCAGGGATTGCGGACGCGGTTCGCTTGGGCCGAAGAGCTTGGCTTGCAACTCCTGAATCGACTGGCCGACATTGATGTTGTAGAGACCCGTGGATTGGCCGATCTGGAACACGCACAGCAAAGCCGCCGCAACGCACAGCACACCGCGCGCCCACCAGCGCGACGGCTCGCCATACGAACCGTCGTTCTTCAGCATTTTCACCGCCATCACAAGACCGGCGATGGCCAGGACCAAACCCAGGATATTGAAGCTGGAATCTTGCACCTTGATGCCGTTCACCGAGGCTTGCTGGGTGGTGCCCAGAAACAGCCAGAAAGGCAGCATGCCCAAGAGCAGGGCTAACAGCGGGCGCCGCAGTCGGTGCCATAGGCTGGGTGTGTTCTGACTCATATCGCAGGGTCTCTCTATTTTGGTTTCGAGGACCCGCATTATTAACTGTTTTTGCGCGTTGATAGCGCTAAGATCAAATTGCTTGAATCACTTGGCCGGCTATCGTGCCGGCCGAGAAAATCGCCGCCCACGGGCCGGCGGATACAGCGATACCGGCAAGAGAGGACACCATGACTAGAACTATTCGAGTCTTCATCCTTGCCGCGCTGCTGTTGTTGATCATGACGGCCCCGCTTCGCGCGGCGACGGAGGCAGGCCGTCCGGAAGCGTCCTCTGCCCCTGAACTGACGCTTGAAACCGCCCCGGTCGAGATCGATGGCCAGGTGCTGTTCAAGGTGCGTGGGCTGTCGTCCTTTCCCGCCCAGAAGCGCGCCGAGGCCATCAGGGAAAGAATCTAGAGCGTGGCCGCACAGGCCTCGTTTCCCAGCGGCGACCTGCGGGCCGAGGTCGCTGAGAACGCCACGGTAATCAGGGCCGGCGGGAACGCCTTGATGATCGTGACCGACGCGGACGCGCAACTTGAACAGACCACGCGCGACAGTCTTGCGGCGCTGCACCTGTTGCGTATTCAACGCGCCATTGACGACTTCCGGCAGGCGCGCAAACCCGACGCGCTGCTCAAGGCAGGGCTGTACAGCGCCGGGGCCACCGTCTTGCTGGCGCTGGGCATTGCCATTCTGCTTGCCCTTAACCGCTGGCTGCACAAGGCGGTGTCCAGGCTGCTGAAGAGCCGAGTCCGTTCCGTCGACATCCAGTCGTTTGAAATCCTGCGCATGGATACCATCTGGAAGGCGATGCACGGCCTGGTGCTGGCGATAGGCGCCGTGACCATCGTCGTATCGGTGTATGTCTACCTGCAATACGTGCTGGCGCTGTTTCCCTGGACCCGCTCTATCTCGAATGACCTGTTCGATCTGGCCGCGGGCGCTGGCGAAAGGCTGGGTAAATCCCTGGCGTCCGTGATTCCGGACCTGGTCATTCTTGTCCTCATCTATTACCTGGCTCGGTTTATCTTGCGGCGGGTCAAGAACTTCTTCGAGGCTGTCGAGCAGAGGCGCGTGGCATTTACGCAGTTCGAGCCGGAATGGGCGCTTCCCACCTACAAGCTTGTCCGGGTATTGATCGTGGCATTCGCGTTCATCGTCGCGTATCCCTACATACCCGGCTCCGAGACCCCAGCCTTCAAAGGCATTTCCATCTTCATCGGCCTGGTGGTGTCGCTAGGTTCGTCAACCGCGATTTCGAATTTCATTGCCGGCTATCTGATGACCTATCGGCGGGTCTTCAAGGTGGGCGACCGCGTCAAGGTCAATGACGTGATCGGCGAGGTTGTTGCCGTGCGCCTGCAAGTGACCCATCTTCGGACGAACAAGAATGAAGAAATCACGATTCCGAATTCCCAGATTCTCAATAGCGACGTCACCAACTACAGTTCCCTGGCCAGCACCCAAGGCTTGATTCTGCATACCACGGTGGGTATCGGCTATGAAACCCCGTGGCGGCAGGTGGAAGCGATGTTGTGCGTGGCAGGGCGGCGAACGGCGGGCGTCCTCAGCGAGCCGGGGCCGTTCGTATTGCTGCCCAAGCTGGGCGACTTTGCGGTGACCTACGAGCTGAACGTGTACATCCGCGACACGCAGAGAATCGCCAAGACCTATGCCGAACTGCACCGCCACATCCTGGACGTCTTCAACGAATACGGCGTGCAGATCATGACCCCGGCCTACGAAGGCGACCCCGACCAACCGAAGGTGGTGACGCCGGAGCGGTGGCACACGGCCCCGGCGACTGCCGCGACGGCCTCGCCACCTGTGATTCCAGCGGCTTCCAACACCAGCGCCGAGCGTTGATCGCACGAATCCCATGCACCCGGCGTTCGCGCTTACGACCGTTATTTGCCGCCCGCCGGTCGTGGCTTGATGGCCGCGGGCTTGATCAGCTTGATGCCCCGTGCGGCGTTATAGCCGTGGATCTCCTTCACATCCAGCTTGCGCATGAACTCGATGGTGTCGGCCTCGATGATCTGGCCGGGCACCATGATGGGAAAGCCGGGGGGATACGGAATCACGAAGTTCGCCGACACCAGCTCGGGGCCGTTGGACAGGCGGTCATCCAGTGCGGCAGCCGACAGCGGGATGTACTCGCATTCGTCTTCGTTATAGGCCGCGAAGAACGCGGTGCGTATGTCGCCCTCGGACGTGGCGCTGGCGGAATTGTCGCGGTATCCGTCGTGAAAGCGGCTGAAGTTGGGCAAGCTGGGAACGTCTTCCATCAGGCCACGCACTTTCGCGGCGAACGCGGCTTGCTCGGCTTCACCGCCTTCCTTCAACCTGGCTTCAATCGACCCGGATATTTCAAGCAGCACCTTGATCAGCGCCGCGACGTCGCTGCGCGTGTTGTTGATATTGCTTTGCAACAGCACGCTGTTGCGCGAGGTCTTGTTCAACTGGATGTTGTATTTGGACGCCAACAGGTTCTTGAAGGCGGTGCCGTCGTATCCCGCCGTGCCGCACACCAACGTCATACGCGTCGGATCCAGGCAGAACTCATCATTCTTCAGGGCTTGCACCGCCGTCAGCCAGTTCATGCCGGGCGCCAGGTAATCCGAGAACCCTGAAGGGCGAAACTCGTCCGGAATCATCTTGCTGACGCCCAGCACGCTGAAGTACTTCGAGATGATCGGGTGCTTGGCGATTTCACGCCGAATGGCCAGCGCAACCTCGATGGCGCGCATGACCAGCTCGTATCCCTCAAGCTCCATTTGCCGGCGCGCCACATCCAGCGACGCGATGATCTGCGCATTGGGCGATGTGGACGCATGAATGAACACGGCCTCGTGAAACGCCGAAATGTGGTGCTCGTAGTCTTCGTCGCGCACGGCCACCAGCGAGCCCTGGCGCAGGCTGGACATGGATTTGTGCACGGAATCGGTCTCGTACACGCGTACCCGCATGGTCTTGGGGTTTGGCACCAACTGTCGGTCCAGCAAACTTGCGTCCTTCGGGTCCAGATCTTCTCCCAGTTCCTCGGCCTGCTCGTCCCAGGCTTGCTGGGCGGCAGGATCATCGCGCCACTGCTCCAGGGCAGCAGCCGCGCCCATGCCGGTGCGCGGGCGCAGGAACGGCGACCACCGCGCAAAGCCGAACCACGCTTCATCCCAAAGAAAGATCAGGTCTGGCTTGATGGCCAGGCATTCCATCATCACCTGACGGGTGTTGTAGATGTGGCCGTCAAACGTGCAATTGGTCAGCGTCACCATGACCACCTTGTCCAGCCTTCCTTCGGCCTTCAAGTCCAGCAACGCCTGTTTGATGGTGCGCAGCGGCACCGCGCCGTACATCGAGTATTCGGTCATGGGATAGGCTTCCACATACAGGGGCTGCGCCCCGGACAGCACCATTCCATAGTGATGGGACTTGTGGCAGTTGCGGTCGACGATGACGATGTCGCCCGGCTTGGTCACCGCCTGATAGACCATCTTGTTCGAGGTGGACGTGCCATTGGTGACGAAGTAGACATGGTCCGCGCCCACCGCGCGCGCGAACTTCTCTTGGGCGATCTTGATGTTGCCCGTGGGCTCCAGCATGCTGTCCAGCCCGCCGGTTGTGGCGGAGGTCTCGGCCAGGAACAGGTTCAAGCCGTAGAACTCGCCAAAGTCCCTTACCCAATTCGACTTGATGATGGACTTTCCGCGTGCAATGGGTAGCGCGTGGAAGGTGCTGATCGGCCGTAGTGCATAGTGCTTCAGGTTGTCGAAGTACGGCGTCGTCTGACGCTCGCGCACGCCTTCCAGAACGCTCAGATGCACCTCGATGGGTTCCTCGGCCTCGTAGAACAGGCGGCGAATCGACGAGGCCGCGGGGTCGCCCGCAAGCTGTTCGACCTTGCGGTCCGTCAGCATGTAGATATCCAGTTCCGGCCTGATGTTGGCGATGATGCGCGCCAGCCTGACGCCCATCCCGGCCGGCGCCTTGGAGGTATCCAGGTGCCGGTAGATGTCCAGGAAGTGTTTCAGCAATGGCACGTCATGCGCCGACGCCATGGAAATGCCGTCATAGATGACGACGGCCTCGATTTTTCCGTTCAGTATCGTGGCCAGGATGGCATCTTCGAAACTGCCTACCAGCACCGGCTCATACACCAGGCCGTCGTCAGCGCGTCGCAAGTGACGCAGTTCCTGGCATATCGCCGCCGAGCGCGAGGCCGACATCGGCGACACCAGCAGCACTTCAAAATAGGGCGGCCGCGCGGCTTGCCCGCCCAAGCCGGGCAGCAGGTGCTCCTGCGCGTCGGACGAGTCATCCGTTGCCTGCCATTCACTGTCTTGGTAGCGGTAGCTGCCCGACAGCATGGCGTTGCTCATGCGTAGGATCAGCCGCGCCGTGCCCATCGCGTCGTGCTCCGCTAGCCGTTCTTCCAACGCGCGCAACAGATGCGTGCCCGGATACGCGAAGTAGCTTTCCATGGGCAGCAAATCGTTCAGCGCTTCTTGCACGGCGGCGGCGCCAGCGTGGCCTTTGCCGCCGCGCGCTTCGCCCGCCCAGGATTGCGCCTTCGCATTCATATCGCGCCACCTGTCCAAACGCGCAGCGGAGTTTGAGAACAGGTGGTCCAAGTGGTGACTGTCGTCCGCGTTGCTCGTCATGGCATTTCCCTTTGGTGGCTATCCCACACGCTTGCCGCGCAGGCGCAACAGGGGCGGCGGGGGTGGTTGTCGTTTTCTAAGAAAGAATGATGATGATCACCATGCCCCAGATCGTCAGCAGCGTGTTTCCAACCGCGTAGGTGACGGTGTAGCCCAGCCCCGGAACCTGGCTCTTGGCGGCATCGCACACCATGCCTAGCGCGGCGGTGGTGGTGCGCGAGCCCGCGCAAATCCCCAGGATCAAGGCGGGGTCAAAGCGGAACACGTACTTGGCCAGCAACATGCCGCCTATCAACGGCACGGCCGTTGCAAAGATTCCCCACAGGAACAGGCTGATGCCAAGCTTTTGAAGCCCGGCCACGAAGCCTGGGCCGGCGGATATGCCCACCACCGCGATGAACACGTTTAAACCCACCGAATTCATGAACCACAAGGTCGGCTCGGGGATGCGCCCGAAGGTGGGATGAATCGCCCGGAACCAGCCGAACACAATGCCGGCGATCAGGGCACCGCCCGCCGTGGAAAGCGTGATGGGAATGCCGCTGACATTGATCACAATGGCGCCGATCAGCGCACCCAGCGTGATCGCCAGTGACATGAACGCGACGTCCGTCACGGTGGTCGGCCGGTCCACATAGCCCAGTTGCTTGGCGGTGGCATTGATGTCCTGGGTGCGCCCGACGACCGTGATGACGTCGCCGCGAAACAGCTGGGTCTTGGGCAGCACGGGAATGGGGGTTTCAGTCGGGCCGCGCCGAATCCGTTTCAGGAACACGCCACGGGCGCCCGGCCACTTGGCCAGTTCTTCGAGTGGCTTGCCGTCCACTTTCTTGTTTGAAACGTAGATGTCCACGCCCTCGGTCTTGATGTCCAGAAGCTCGGCATCTTCGACTTCGCGGCCGGCGGGTCCAAGCCGCTCGATCAACTGATTGCGTTTGCCGCCGATGGCGACGATGTCGCCCGCTTCGATCATCGTGGTCAGATCCACCTCGATGACGGCGCCACCCCGGCGTATGCGTTCCACGAATGCGCGATATCCCGTCTGCGTCCCAGCTTCGATCTCGCCAATGGTCTTGCCGATGAAAGGGCTTTCCGGCGCCACTGAGTAGGCCCGTACCTCGAATTCGTACCACTGAGTGGCGTCAGCCGCGCCGCCGCCTGCACCAAGCTTCTGTTCATAGGCTTTGCAGGCCGCCACCAGGTCGATGCCCAGCAGCTTTGGTCCGATCTGCGCCAGTATGATCGCCGAGCCCACCGTGCCAAAAATGTAAGTCACGGCATACGCGATGGGCATGGCGTCCAGCAAGGCCTGCGTTTCCTCGGGGGTTTGCCCCAGACGGTTGATCGCGTCTGTCGCCAAGCCCATCGACGCCGAAATGGTCTGCGAGCCGGCGAATAGCCCCGCGGCCGAACCCAGGTCATAGCCCGCAAGGATCGCCGCAATAGCAGCCGCCCCTAGAGACAGCAGCGCCATCAACACGGCAAAGATCGCTTGAGGCAAGCCGTCCTTGGCAATGCCCCGCACGAACTGGGGACCGACGCCGTATCCGACGGCAAACAGGAACATCAGGAAAAAGACCGACTTCACATTGGGTGAAATCTTCACGCCCAGAATGCCGATACCAATCGCCACCAGCAGGGTGGCGGTGACGGCGCCAAGGCTGAATCCCTTGAAGCTCTTGCCCCCGATCCAGTAGCCGATCCCCAACGCCAGGAAAATGGCGATCTCTGGATAGGCTTTCAAGGTTGCAACAAACCAGGTCATGTCCTTCTCCTTTGTGGATATCCGTAATCGGTGACGAAGAAGCATGCGAAGTGCGGGGCACGCCGAGGACGGCCGTGTTGAGCACACTATGGATCACGCCGGCATGGCTTTTCGCATTGACTCAGCATCGATGTTGATCCTCGTCAACTATTTGCTTCACCAGACCGGATGGGTCACGCAACGATTCGGCCGGGCTCAATAAAATGCAGATAAGCCGTCAGGGATAGGCACGCGATGCCTGGGAGCCAGATGCCATGACCACAATGAAGACAATCCCGCCCAGTGAATACGTCAAGCTTCTAAACAGCTTGAATGGGAAGGCAAACCCGGGCTGTAACGGGCAGTTGGTTACCTATACGGTCAGCGGGCTGAACCTGGACCAGCGTACGCACCTCAACATTCCTCGCGACGCATGGTCTGCGTCGGCGTCTTCAATGCTTAAGCTTCGGCGCCGAGGAATATTCTGTTTTCCTATCCTGGCGCCGCTTGACGAGCCCCGCCCATCTCGGCCATATCGCCGGCCCGCTCTGGCTAGAACTTCTGTGGAACTTGCCTGATCGTGTGGGTAGGCTCGCGGTAGCCTTGCGGCTTTTGCCGCTTGGGTAACGTGATTTTTTCCCTGGGCAGCGCCTTATACGGAATGCTCTGCAGGATGTGGCTGATGATGTTCAAGCGCACCCGCTTCTTGTTATTGGAATCCGCAATAAACCAGGGCGCCAAACCCGTATCCGTGGCCGCGAACATGTCGTCGCGCGCACGGGAATAGTCATACCAGTGGCTGTAAGAATCCAGATCCAGTTTGGATAGCTTCCAGATCTTGCGCTCGTCGTGGATGCGCGCTTGGAGCCGGCGCGTTTGTTCTTCTTCGCTGACTTCCAGCCAGTACTTGAGCAGGATGATTCCAGATTCAGTGAGGGCGCGCTCCACCAGCGGCACCGCCTTCAAGAAGCCCTTGGCCTCTTCCTTGGTACAAAAGCCCAGCACCCGTTCCACCCCGGCGCGGTTGTACCAGCTACGGTCAAAAATCACGATTTCGCCGGCGGCGGGCAAGAGGGGAAGGTACCGTTGCATATACATCTGGGTCTTCTCGCGATCCGTGGGTGCGGGCAGCGCGATGACACGGAAGACGCGCGGGCTGACGCGGGCTGTGATGGCCTTGATCGTGCCTCCTTTGCCAGCGCCATCGCGTCCTTCAAAAATAATGCACACCTTGGCGCCCGTGTGGACGACCCATTGTTGAAGCTTGACCAGTTCAACGTGTAGCTGCGCCAATTCTTCTTCGTATCGTTTGCCCGATAACGCAGGCTTTTCAGGCGTGCCGTCGTCCTCCGCATCCTGCTTCTTAGTCGTGTTCTTTTCAGCCATCTTCTTCTTAGCCATGATTTCACTCCTCAACCCGTTGTGCGAGTCCAATGGGAAGCATCAATGTGACCAGTGCAGGCGTCCGGCGTTGATTGTGAACGCAGTTAAAGCCTTACGTCCATGATGATTCCGGCGAAAAGCTGTAAGGAACGAAATCGGGCGTGCCCGGCGTTATTGCTGATGCAGCCGGTGCCGCGTTTGTGAGGGCGTTTCCAGGAACAATCTGCGGTAATGGGCCGCCGCATAGGTGGAATACGCATACCCATGCTGAAGAAAACAATCCGCCACCGTCATGCGCGGGTCACGGTTTTTAGCAAGATCCAGATAAACGTCATGCAGCTTGCGCAGGCACAGATAATGCCCCGGGCCCATGCCGAAACACGCCAGGAAAAAGTCTCGCAAGCTGCGCTCGCTGATTCTCAAGGCTTTGCACAGATCGTTGACATGCGCGGTGGCGTTTTGCTCACGAAAAACCGTCAAAGCGGATTCGCAGAGCTTGGACGTGGATATCGAGGGGCGTCCCCGGCACCTTTCAACCGGGGTGCGGGAAGCGATCAGGTCAAACAAACGCTGCTCGATCAGACGGCGGCCAATTTCCGGCGGGCATGACGGCGCCATGGACGTGATGGCGGCATCACGCAAGGCCGCTACCTGCAAATAGTCGGTATGCAGCGTGCTTTCCGCGTCGGCCCAGCGCCGCAGTGTCTGGGCCGTAAAGCCGCTGCCCAAAAACAAGTCCGAACCGAGCGGCAGGGCAATCATGATCCACTCATTGGGCCCCGCCGACCGAAAGGCGTAGCCCCTGGACGGCGCCAAAATGCCGACGGCATCCTCAGAAAAAGGCAGGCCGTTCAGCCATGTTGGACTTAAAGACGGTTGCGACAACAGCAGTGTCAGATGCGTGGGGCGGCCCATCGCTTCGCATAAGTTTGGCGCCGCCGCCACGCCACGTTGAACGCCGATTCCACTCACATCAATATGGCCGATACGCCATTCCTTACCGCCAGGCCCCAGCAGGAATACCCTGGCGTGCGCCGCCAGGATCGCTTGCGCATACGAATCAAACGACTCGAAATGATGAAGATTCATATCTTCCTCTGGGCGCTGTAACTAACGGCATTTTGCCGAAATTAGCATGGACATTGCGAGCAGTCAGTAGCAACAATGCAATTCAAGTTCGCGCGATATTCGGGGCCGTCAATGCCGATTATGAAAGGGTACGACGGTAATTATCCCGCGCGGACCTTGCATGAGCATCCTGATAAAAAGACTATCCCGGTGGCAAGCTGAATGCATCATTTCCATTGGGGAAAGGGGCGCTAAATGTTTCTTCCCACATTGCGGTCCAGACTCGTCGCTGCCTTGGCCATCGCGACGACACTCATTCCCATGACGGCACACGCCGTATCCGCGCATCTGGAAGACTCGATTGCCGATGTGCTCGTCTGGGTTGTGCTGGTGATGGTCCCGATACTGGCCATCTGGATATTCTGGAAACTCCACGTCCTGCCGGAAGTCATTGCCGAGAAACGGCATCATCCCCAAGCCGATGCCATCAAGGCGCTGTGCCTGATGTCGCTGGTGTTTGGCGGAATGCTGTGGCCCTTTGCCTGGCTGTGGGCATACACGAAGCCGGTGGGGTACCGGCTGGCGTACGGCCGGGACAAGCACGATCACTATTACCAGGAGATAAGCGCCGAGGAAGACAAAGCGGCGACCGAGCGCAAGCCAGGAAGCGGCAACAGTCCACAACCGGAAGCACGACAGGAAGCACGACAGGAAGCACGACAGGAAGCACGACCCGGTCCCGAAACTGCTAGTTGACGAGGGGTTGCAATGCTTGAGCTCATTGCCGGCGTATATGGGCTGTTGGTTTGGCTTGTCTTTATCAAGCTGAAGCTGCTCCCGTGGAACATCCAATCGCAGGTTGGCGTGGTCGCCGTGGGTGTGGCCGGCTTGGTGGCGCTTGTGCTGACGATCAATGTCGTCACGCCCTCGTCGAGCGAGGTGCGGGTGGTTAACTATGTGGTCGAAATCGTGCCCAGGGTGACGGGGCGCGTGGTGGAAATTCCCGTGGAAGGCAATCGGCTGATCAAAAAAGGCGACGTACTGCTGCGCCTGGACGCCGAGCCTTATCAACTGAAGGTCAGGCAGCTTGAAGCCAAGCTTATCGATGCGCAAGCGAACCAGCAGTCCCTGGACCGCGACCTGTCGGCGGCGCAATCGATGACGGCAGCCGCCCTGGCGCAAGTGGAATTGACCCGTATGCGTTTGCGCCAAAGCACCGCCTTGGCCGCGCGCGGGGCGGGCAGCCAATACGACGTGCAAAGCTTCCAAAGTGAATTGAAGGTACGGATCGCCAACTGGGAAGCGGCGCGCGAAGCGGAACAAAAGGTCCGGCTGAACGTATCAGCCATTGTGGATGGCGACCAGGTTGCGGTGGCCCAGGTCAAGGCCGAGCTCGATACCGCCAAATGGGAACTGGCGCAGACCACGCTCTACGCACCCGCGGATGGGTATGCCATCAACTTACAGGCGCGCGTGGGTTCCTACGCCGCCGCGATACCGTTGCGTCCCATCATGTCGTTCGTCGAGACCACGCAGCAGGTGATCGCCTTCTTCGATCAGAACCAACTCACGAAAGTAAAGCCCGGCAACGAGGTCGAGGTGTCGCTACGCACTGTCCCCGGCCACATCTTCAAGGGCAAGGTGGATTCGATTGTCTGGGCCACTTCCCAGGGCCAGTTCCAGGCATCCGGCGTGCTGCCCGGTACGACTTCCGAAGGCGGCCACGCGGCCGCGCCCATGCAGTTTGCCGTGCGCATCGACCTTGAAACGCCGCAGGACATGGCGCTGGCAATGGGCGCGCGCGGCCGGGCCGCCATCTACACAGACAGTCTGGGGATGCTGCATATGGTGCGCAAGGTTGTCGTCCGCGTCTCCGCGAAGCTGGATTACCTGGTCCTTAAGCTTCATTGACGGGGGCCTCCATGCCAGCGCGCCGCCCGATCGCCCCAGGTCTTCTTGCAATGGTGTGCTGCGCCACGGTCTTCATGGTGGGCTGCGCCAACCTGGACCGCCCAGAGGACACCGCCTTGTACGAGCAAGCGATGTCCGGCACGCACGTGCCCGACCAATGGACCGCCAGCACGGCGGCTGCCGCGTTCTCGCCGCAATGGGCCGGCTTTGCGAATGGCGGCACGCTGACGGCGCTGATCAATGAGGCGCTGGCCAACAACATTGATCTGCGCGTGGCGGCCAGCCGGATGCAACAAGCTGCGTACCAAGCCAGGTTGGCCGGCGCGGACCTCTTGCCCACGGTCGGCGTCGGCGCGCGGAGCGCAACAGACCCGACACCGGGCAGCGCGTTTTCGGCCAATGGCTACGCCATCCTGTTGAACTGGGAAATCGATTTGTGGGGCAGGGCGCGTGCGCAGAAACTATCAGGCGAAGCCGGATACCGTTCCGCTGAAGCGGACTACGCCTATGCCCGCCAGTCCATCGGCGCCTTGACCGCCCGCAGCTGGCTTGCGGCCTTGGAAGCCAGCGGTCAACTGTCGCTGGCGCAGCAAATTGAAGGCGCCACCGACGAGCAACTCAAGCTGGTGCAGTACCGCCGCCGCATCGGCAAGGTCAGCGACATGGACGTGGCGTATTGGTCGGAGCAGGTGGCGGCGGCGGCGGACGTGGTGGCCCAGCGCGAGCAGGCGCGCGTCCAGGCCTTGCGGGCATTGGAGCTGATATTGGGGCGCTACCCCGCGGGCGTCGTGCAAGCCAAGGAGACCATTCCCGATGCGCCAGCGCTGTTGCCTCCCGGCCTGCCGTTGGACCTGTTGGACCGCAGGCCCGACCTGGTCGCCGCGCGCGAGCGGCTGGTGGCGGCGTACTTTGGCGCCGAGGAAGCAAAGGCCGCGCGCTTGCCCGCCATTTCGATATTTGCCGGGGCCGGCCGCTTCACGAAAGACTATTCCGGCCTGGCCACCAGCATGCAAAGCTGGGTGTTCCCGGTGGGCGCGTCGCTGGCCTGGCCCTTGTTCGACGCGGGCGCGCGCCAGATCACGCTGGAACTGCGCACCGAGCAGCAACGCGAAGCCTTGGCGCTATACGCCCGCGCGATCCTGACGGCGATGGCGGAAGTGGAAAACGGCCTGACGGGCGAGCAGCAATTGGCGCAGCGCGAAAGATCGATACAGCGCCAGTTTTCCGAAAGCCTTCGCGCGTTGGAGCTGGCGCGGGTGCAGCGGCAGATCGGCCAATTCGATGATTTTGATGTGTTGCAGCGCAAGCGCGATCTGTTGCGGGTGCAGAGCGACCTGATGCACATCCGCGCGCAACGCCTGGTGCAGCGCGTGAACCTGCATCTTGCATTGGGCGGGCATTTTGTTGTGGAGGCTTCCCCGGAATAGAGCGCCAGCGGAAGCGGTTACGGGACATTCCAGAAGGTAGAACGTCGTCTTTCTAGGGGCGAACGCCATGGACTACTTTAGCAACTTGCTGCAGCGCTATCCCGAGCTAGCTGTGTTCCTGGCAATCGGGCTGGGCTATTGGGTGGGTGG
This sequence comes from Achromobacter spanius, assembly GCF_029637605.1. Taxonomy (NCBI): domain Bacteria; kingdom Pseudomonadati; phylum Pseudomonadota; class Betaproteobacteria; order Burkholderiales; family Alcaligenaceae; genus Achromobacter; species Achromobacter spanius. The sequence goes on from NZ_CP121261.1 coordinate 807,807, forward strand.
ATTCAAGTTTCGCGGAGTGGGCTTCGGGCCGGTAACCGGGTCATTGCTGGCGGGCCTGTTGATTGGCTACTTCGTCCGCGTGCCGGTATCCGATACCGCCAAGCAGGTGCTGTTCCTGCTGTTCATGTTTGGCATCGGCTATTCGGTGGGGCCGAGCTTCTTTCGTGGCATGAAGGATGGCGGTTGGCGATGGGCGGTGCTGGGCGTGGTCGTGCCGGTCGCGGGCTTGCTTACCGCCTGGGGCTTGGCGGCCCTGCTCAAGCTTGAACTCGGGTATGCCGTGGGCCTGATATCCGGCGGTCTGACCGAGTCGCCAGTGATTGGAACGGGCAGCGAAGCCATTCGGCACCTGCCCATCAGCGTCGAAGAGCAAGACCGGCTGATCGGCCAGATCGCCGTGGCGGATGCGCTGTGCTACATCTTCGGCACGTTCGGCGTCATCTGGTTCTGCTCAAGCCTGGGGCCCAAACTGTTGGGCCTGGACCTGAAAGCCGAAGGCGCCCGGCTTGAAAAAGTGTACGGAATTCAGCGGCAGAAAGCTGGCGTGACCTCTGCCTGGCGCAGATTCGAATTGCGGGCGTATCGCATCCAGGCCGATGGCCCCGCGGTGGGCCAATCCGTGGCCTGGGTCGAATCCCTGTACGCTCCCGAACGCATCTTTGTTGAGCGCATCCGGCGCGATGGCGCAATATTCTTGCCCACCCCCGCGACAGCCCTGCTGGCAGGGGATGTATGCGCCGTTTCCGGCAAAAGCGAGGTGATACTCAAGCTTCTGGACGCCAACGCGGTCGCGGAAGCCGACCGAGAGCTGCTCGACATTCCCAGCGCGATGTTCGACGTGGTGTTTTCCAACGCAGATTTCGTCGGAAAGACGGTGGCTCAAATCGCCGAGCAAGCCGAGGAAGTGCGCGGCGTGTTCCTGCGCCATATCCGGCGGGCGGGGCAAGAAATACCAATCGGCCCGGGTACGGTGCTTCTGCGTGGCGACGTGTTGAACATCGTGGGGCTTGAGCCAGCGGTTGAGCGGGTGGCCGCCCGTGTCGGCAGCGTGGTTCGCGAATCGGATTCCACGGATTTTGTTGCGCTGGGGTTTGGCATCTTCGTCGGCGCGGTGGTGGGGATATCGCTGGTGTTCCCCATTGGCAGCATGCATATCGCCCTGGGCAGCAGTGTCAGCACATTGATCCTGGGCTTGTTGGTGGGTTGGCGGAATTCGGCCAAGCCACTGTTTGGCCGCATATCGCATGGCGCGCTTGAGTTCATGAAGTCGATCGGGCTGGCGGGGTTCGTCGCCATGATCGGGCTGAAGGCTGGCCCGCTTTTTGTGGCTGCCCTGCAAGAAGTGGGGCTGACGATATTCCTGGCGGGGATTGTCGTGACGATGGTTCCGCTATTCGTTGGTTTGCTGGTGGGCCGATATGTACTGCGTCTTGAACCGCTGCTATTGCTGGGCGCCCTGGCCGGGGTGCAGACCATGACGGCTGGCCTTGCCGCGGTACAGGAAAAATCAGAGAGCCCCATTGCTGTCATTGGGTATTCCGGCACCGTTGCGTTCGGGCATATCCTGATTACGACGTGGGGAACGGTAATCGTCTGGCTGATGTACTGACGGCAAGCCACTTCCCGTTGGATTTCAACGCTGTCAACGCATCTCATACCAACCCCCAGCTTGCTACCGCCAAGGTGTTTCATGCCTTATCCGCCGCCTACGGCCACGCCCGTCGACCTGCCCGCCCAGCACTGGCTGCGCTGGCTGCCGGGGCTGGCGGTGTTGAGATCCTATGAAGCGGCTTGGCTCCCGAAGGACCTGGCCGCCGGCCTGGCGTTGGCGGCGATGCTGGTGCCCGTGGGCATTGCCTATGCCGAGGCGTCGGGCGTGCCTGGGGTCTACGGCTTGTACGCCACCATCGTGCCGTTGTTGGCCTATGCCATATTCGGCCCCAGCCGAATCCTGGTGCTGGGGCCGGACTCCGCGCTGGCCGCGCCGATTCTGGCGGTGGTGCTCAGCGTGTCCCTCGGCGACCCCATGCGCGCGGTGGCCGTGGCCAGCCTGATGGCGATCGTCGCTGGCTTGTTCTGCATTGTGCTGGGCTTGCTGCGGCTGGGCTTCATCACCGAGCTGCTGTCCAAGCCCATCCGCTATGGCTACATGAACGGCATTGCATTGACGGTGCTGGTCAGCCAGTTGCCCAAAATATTCGCCATTCCGATCGACGGCGGCGGTCCGTTGCAGGAGCTGTGGCTGTTGGCGCGGGCGGTGATCGCTGGCCACACCAACTGGTATGCCTTCGCCGTGGGCGTGGCGACCTTGGCGGTGATCTTGCTGCTAAAGCGCTTTGACCGCGTACCCGGCATTCTGATTGCGGTGATTCTGGCGACCGTGGCGGTCAGCGTTTTGCGGCTGGATGCACAGGGTGTCAGCGTGCTGGGCGAGATCCCGCAGGGGCTGCCGACCTTCACCTTTCCGTGGCTGAGCAATGCGGATTGGGCCACGATCGTGCTGGGGGGCTGCGCCGTGGCGATGATCGCGTTCGCGGATACCAGCGTGCTGTCACGCACCTATGCCGCGCGCACGCACACGCGCGTGGATCCGAACCAGGAAATGGTGGGCTTGGGCATGGCCAACCTGGCGGCGGGATTCTTCCAGGGCTTTCCCATCAGCAGCAGCGCATCGCGCACGCCCGTGGCCGAGGCGGCCGGTGCGCGCACCCAGCTTACCGGCGTCGTCGGCGCCGTTGCCGTGGCCGTCCTGCTGTTGCTGGCGCCGAACCTGCTGCGCTATTTGCCCAGCAGCGCGCTGGCCGCCGTCGTCATCGTCGCCGCCATGGGCCTGTTTGAATTCAAGGACCTGCGGCGCATCTACCGCATCCAGCAATGGGAGTTCTGGCTATCCATGCTGTGCTTTGCCGCCGTGGCCGCGTTTGGCGCCATTCCCGGCATCGGCCTGGCCGTGGTCATCGCCGTCATCGAATTCCTGTGGGACGGCTGGCGTCCGCATTTTGCCGTGCTTGGCCGTGTGCCTAACCTGCGCGGTTACCACGACCTGAAGCGCTACCCCCATGCCGCCCTGATCGACGGCCTGGTGCTGTTCCGCTGGGACGCGCCCCTGTTCTTCGCCAACGCCGAGCTGTTTCAGCAACGGCTGATGCAAGCCGTCGACGCATCGCCCTCGCCGGTACGAAGGGTGGTGGTGGCCGCCGAACCCGTTACCAGCGTCGACGTGACGTCGGCCGACATGCTGCGCGAACTTAGCCAGCATCTGGCCAAGCAGGGGGCCGCGCTGCATTTTGCCGAGATGAAGGACCCGGTGCGCGACAAGCTCAAGCGCTTTGAATTGGCGGAAGTTTTCAGTGACGCGCACTTTCATCCCACGGTGGAGAGTGCGGTGGATGAGTATCTGAAACCGTGAAACGCAAGGCTAGGCTGCCTTGCCGTGGCAACTTGCTTCATCTGGCAAGTTGCGGTTTGCCAAAACTCTCGTGAGGTACTTGTCATGTCGCTTCGCCATACTCGTCGTTCGTTCAACCGCCTGACCGTCTACGGCGCGGCGCTTATCGGTAGCCATGCGCTGTGGCCCCAGGCGCGGGCCGAAGAGAAGGCGGATGTGCCCTGGATCTATGACAACCCCCATCTCAGCGGCAACTTCGTTCCGGTGGAGCGGCGCGCCGGCCGAGCAGTCTTCGGTAGCTTCGCGCATCCGGCGCCACCCGCGCCATGATTTGGGTAACCAGATTGTGGGTGCGGCGGCATTCGTGCCGAAGCCTGGCGGTGGGACGACGGAGGACGACGGCTACCTGGCGGCCTTCACTTACGATCCGGTGCGCCAGGGCAGCAACCTGGTGTTGCTGGATGCAAGCCGGATTGATGAGGCCCCCGTCGCCGTCATCGAGATGCCCCAGCGTGTGCCGCAGGGACTGCACGGCAACTGGATTTCCCGCGCTTGAATCACGGCTTTGCCAGTGCTTCAACCGTGACGTCCAGCAGCGCGCGCAGCCGCGCTACGCGGCGTAAATCACGGTGATAGCCAATCCACACATCGCGGCCTGGCGGCGCTTCGCCCAAGTCGATACGCTGTATGCCTGGCGTGGCATCGCCAAGCGGGCACGGTAGCACCGCAAAGCCGGAGCCTTCCGCGCACATGCGTGCCTGCACGCCACGGTTGTTGCTGCCGAACACGACCTTGGCCCTGGGCAGCATCCGCTTGATCCACTCAACGTCGGGTAGCCCACCGAAGGCGCGGTCCATGCTGATCAGGGTGCAGCCTTCTCCGTCCTCGCGTGATGGGCGCTCCAGATCGGCGTGCCCATACAAGGCATAGTCGATGTGCATCAGCTTGCGCTGGATCACGTCGGGTTCGTCGAACGGCGTAATGCGAAACAGCAGATCCGCTTCGTGCCGCGCCAGGTTGTAAAGGCGTGAATCCGTGAGCAGCTCCAATGAGATTCCCGGGTGCTTTGCCAGAAAGCGCGCGAACACCGGCGTCAGCACGTGGATGCCGAACCAGTCCGAGGAAGAGACGCGCAGCAGCCCGCTCAGTTGGGACTCTTTTCCGGCCAGTGCGCGAGTGAAGCCCAGCGCTTCTTCTTCCATTCGCTCGGCATAGGCCAGCACGGCCGCGCCGTCATCGGTCAGGACGAAGCCATCGCTGGTGCGCTGAAACAGCGTGTGCCCCAGCGCTTCCTCAAGCGCACGCAATCTGCGTCCCATGGTCGGTTGGGTCTGGCCCACGAGCTTCGCCGCACCGCCCAGCGTGCCACAGCGGGCAATAGCCAGAAAGACGCGGACGTCGCTCCACTCCAGATGCATGTCATTCATTTTTGTTTGATAGATGTGCAATAACTTTGATTTACATGCGTTATAGCATGATCAATGATGCAGGCATGGACCTGTTCATTCGACGGGCCAGACCCAAAAGGAGTTGATCATGACCATGCAGGCGCTTGTTCTCAACAGCTACAACGGTCCGCTTGAACTGACCGAAATCTCCATGCCGCAGCCGGGCCACGGCCAAGTACGCGTACGCATCGCCGCAAGCGGCCTTAACCCGCTGGACACCAAGATTCGTGCCGGCAGCGCCGCGCACGCGAAGCATCCGCTGCCCTTGGTGCTGGGCATCGACATGGCCGGCGTGGTCGATGCCGTCGGGCCCGGCGTAGCCGCTTTCCACGTCGGCGACGAAGTCTACGGCATGACGGGCGGGGTCGGCGGCATCCAGGGGTCGCTTGCCCAGTATGCGGTGGTGGATGCCGACCTGCTGGCCATCAAGCCGGCGAACCTTTCGATGCGTGAAGCGGCGGCGTTGCCCCTGGCGTTTATCACGTCTTATTCGGGCATCGTCGACCGCGCGCGCCTGCAGGCCGGTCAAACCGTGTTGGTGCAAGGCGGCGCGGGCGGTGTCGGCCATGTGTCGGTGCAACTGGCGCGCGCGTTGGGCGCCCAGGTCTTTGCCACGGCTGGTTTACGTGATCACGATCTTGTGGCGCGCCTGGGCGCAACGCCTATCGACTACCAGTCGCAGCCGGTAGAAGCTTATGTGGCTTCGTTGACGCAGGGCGCTGGCTTCGACCTTGTCGTTGACACTGTTGGCGGCCCATCGCTGGATGCCGCGTTTGTCGCGGTTAAACACTTTGGGCATGTCGTCAGCGCGTTGGGATGGGGCACGCATGCGTTGGCGCCCCTGTCGTTTCGCGAGGCCACTTACTCGGGCATCTTTACCCTGTATCCGCTTCTCAGCGGCCAGCACCGCGCCCACCATGGTGCCATGCTGCGCGAGGCCACACGGCTGGTGGAAGCCGGCAAGCTCACGCCGAATCTTGATCCCCGCCGGTTCGACTTGCGGTCAGCGGAAGCGGCCTACGACGCGATCACCGACGCAAGCGCGCGCGGAAAAATCGTCGTGGATGTGGCATGACCTAAACCGCGATGCTTCCGTCCACGCACGTGACCGACTGACCGCCGATGCGGATGACGTCTACACCGTCGAATGACACCGCGATGTTTCCTGCCCGGCCCACCGCGGCACCCTGGGCGCTGAGAAAGCGATTGCCATAGGTCTGGATCTGCCCGGCATCCCGGATAAACGCGGCGACGGAACCGTTGCCGCTGCCGCACACCGGGTCTTCGTTGACGCCTAGGCTTGGCGCAAAGGCGCGCACTTCAATCGCGGTGAGAGACCCCTTGTCATGCGGCCCAAAGACCACGACCCCGGTCGCTGCATTGCGCTTGTCAAACGCGGCCATGCGCGCGAAGTCGGGACGCAACGCCAACACCGAGGCCGCGCTGTCCAGTTGCGCGATCGTCCAGACCGGCCCCACATCGATGAACTTGGGAGCGGGATCGCGCCGCACCGGCGTACTCAAAATCGCTTCCAGCTCGACGATCTGTTCGCCGGTCAGCGCCACCAGCTTGGGTTGCGGCAGGGTTATTGCGATCACCGGGCTGGCCGCGTCCGATTCTGTAACGGTCAGTGGGATCAAGCCCGCCGCGCACTCTTGGATAAGCGCGCCGTCTTTCGGGGCGATTTTCCCGACTTCCAGCAGCGCGTGCGCGGTGCCAAGCGTGGGGTGCCCCGCGAAGGGAAGCTCGGAATGGGGCGTGAAGATGCGGACGCGGTAATCGGCACTGTCTTGTGTGGCCGGCAGTACGAACGTTGTTTCCGAGAGGTTCGTCCAGTTGGCAATGCGTTGCATCTGCTCGTCGCTGAGATTTTCCGCCTCAAGGACGACCGCCACCGGGTTGCCCTGGTAGGGAACGTTGGTGAACACATCAACTTGTTTGAATGGAACCGAGGGCATGGGTGTCTCCCTTGAAGGGCCGATTACGAAAAAATCATCATAGATGTCGACGGGCTGACGCGCATGGACTGTCGTTGTGGTTTTTTGACAAACCTGACACCGATTCGTCGACTGAAAAATACGTTTCGTCGAAGCAGTAAAGCTCGCCTCCGTCCTGCGTGCTAAAAATCCCCGAGATCAGAATTAATCAGAAAACTAATGCGGCCTGTTGTTACGGGCTTGCTGCAAGGGGTTGAAGATGAAGAAGGCGACCGCAAAGCGGACTTTGCGCGCAGGGGCCGCTCTGTGCCCTGGTTTTGAACCGCGTCGGTCGCTGCCGCGCCCCGCGAACTGGCTAGGGATGTTCTCGGTCACTGCGATCGGCCTGATCCTGGCGCAGCCTGCCGTCGCGGCCTTGAGTTGCCCGGCGGTCGATACCAACCCTTCCAATTCCACCACCTGCACCATTTCGTCCAGCCAGGGCGGGTCAGGGGCACAGGTAAACGTCACCAATACCGCCAACGCCGGCACCGGCGACAACATCGGCGACTACGGTGGCAACTACACGGTAATCAACAATGGCGCAGTGCTACAGCCCAGCGCCCCACAGGGCGGCATCTTCGTACGCCTGACCGGGGGCATGGGGTCCAGCGACACCAGTAACAACGCAACGAACGGCGGTAACGGCGGCACCATCACCATCAACAACAACGGCGGGACAATCACGGTGCAGAACGCGCCGACCGCCAGCGGGCAAGGCAGCGGACCCGGCATCTGGGCGGATTCGGGATCGCAGTTCGGCATCTATGGCGCCTCGGTCGGCGGTATTGGCGCCAACGCCAGCGATACGGTGATTGGTGGGGGCAACGGCGGCCAGGGCGGCGATGGGTCAGCCGTGACGGTTACGAATAGCGGCAACATCAGCGTGTCGAACCTGCCGTATGGCGGCGTGGGTATCTACGGCGCCAGCATCGGCGTCGTGGGCGGGAACCAGGACAGTGCGGCGACGGGCGATCAGAACGGCGGCAATGGCGGTGGCAGCAATATCGTCAATATCAACAACAGCGCGACCGTTTCCGTCACCGGCACCGCCGGGCGCTACGCCTGGGGCATCGGCGCTGAATCCATCGCTGGCGATGGGGGGCATGACAATGGCAGCGGCTCCAGCGCCGGAGCGACCAATTACTCGAATCCAACCCTTATCACCAACACCGGCAACGTATCGGTGAACGTCAACGGCTCGGCCCTGGGCAGCGTACGCGGCCTGTATATCCTGAGCCAGGGCGGCAACGGCATGACGTCCTCGGACGGCAGCGACAACGGCGGCACCGGTGGCCAATTCGGCGCGATGAGCGTCGTCAACAGCGGGCAGGTCTCCGTGTCCAGCACGTCGATGGTAGCGCCCACCAGCCTGACGAAGGCGTCTGGCGGGATCGTCGTCATCGGGCTTGGGGGCAATGGGGGCATGGGCCCGCAGACGATCACCAACACCAGCGGCGAGATCGGCGGATACGGTGGCGGCAACGGCAACACCACGACCGCCGTCACGCTGAACAGCGGGTCGTCGGTCACGACCTCCGGCGACTACCTGCCCGGCGTCAATGTGATCACGCTGGGCGGTAACGGCGGCGCTGGCCGCGAAGACAGCAACGGTGCGGTCGGCGGCAACGGCGGCACGGTCAACATTGCCATGAGCGGCAATGCCAGCATCCAGACCAATGGCGTGCAGTCGCACGGCATCTCGGCAATCAGCCAGGGCGGCGCGGGCGGCGGGGTCGAGACCAGCAGCGGCATCATCGACTTCACCCCCGAGAACGCCGGCAGCGGTGGCGCGGGCGAGGCAGTCACGGTAACAACCACCGGCGGCTCCATCCAGACCAGAAACGATGACTCCATCGGCATTCTTGGCCAGTCCCTGGGCGGCGTCGGTGGCGTCACCACCGGCAACTTCGAATTGTTCGGCAACGCCGGCGCGGATGCGGGTATCGGCGGGGCCAGCGGCTCGGTCACGATCAACAGCCAATCGTCGATCTCGACCACCGGCCAGTCTTCGCACGGTATTTCAGCCCAGGCCATTGGCGGCGGTGGCGGAACAGCGGGCGTCAGCAGCGGCATCATCGCCTTGGGCGGCGCGGGCGGCACGGCGGTGTCTGGCGGCACGGTCAATATCAACCAGTCCGGCGGGCTGAGCACCAGCGGCACGGGATCAATCGGGATGTTGGGCCAGTCCATCGGCGGTGGCGGCGGGGACGGCGGCGCGGCAAACGGTGTGGCCGTCATTGGTGGCCAGGGCGGAGGCGGCGGTAACGGCGGCTCGTCCACCGTCGGCATGAACGGCTACACATTGAATACCAGCGGCGACCATTCCTACGGCATCGTGTCGCAGTCCATCGGTGGCGGCGGCGGGACCGGCGGCGCGGCGTCTTCCTACGACGCCGGCGTGGGGTTTGCCATCGCCGTCGCGGTGGGTGGCACCGGCGGCAGCGGTGGCGCGGGCGGTACCGCCGTGGGCAATGTTTCCAACGCAAGCCTGACGACAGGGTCGTCGGGCACCACCAATGGCGACGCGCACGGCGTGGTTGTGCAATCCATCGGCGGCGGTGGCGGAGCAGGTGGCGCCTCCGTCGCGAAGGCCTTGGCGATTGCCGTTCCGGACGAGGACGCGTCCTTTGGCGTCGCGGTGACGTTTGCGATGGGCGGTTCCGGCGCAACGGGCGGCGCAGGCGGCACGGCGTCGTCGGCCATCAACAACTCGATTCTGACCACCTACGGCGCCAACTCGCAGGGCGTGCTGGTGCAATCCATCGGCGGCGGCGGTGGCCTGGGCGGCAGCGCCTCGGCGCTGTCGACGGTGGTTGGCACCGGAGATTCCGTGGGCGGCACCGTTCAGTCGTCAGTGGGTGGCAGCGGCGGGCCGGGCAGCTATGGTGGCACTGCCACGCTTAGCCTGGCGGGCAGCACCATCACCACGTGGGGAGACTCCGCGAACGCCCTGGTGCTGCAAAGCATCGGCGGCGGCGGCGGGTCGGGCGGCGTGGGCTCCGCCACCGGCCGTAGCCCCAATGTGGATGCCAACGTATCCATCACGGCGAACGTAGGCGGCATCGGCGGCGCCGGCGGGCAGGGCGGCACGGCTTCGCTGACCGTCGACCCCTCCAGCACGGTCGTCACCCACGGCGACGGCGCGCGCGCGGTGCTGGTTCAGTCCATCGGCGGTGGCGGCGGTTCGTCGCAAGGCGGCCAGGTCGGGCTTGCCGTCAGTAGCGAAAGCGAAGACGGCTCGACCGACGTCCGGGGCACCGTGTCGGTCGGCCGTGGCGGTACCGGTGGTGGCTACGGCGGCACCATCAATCTGAACAGCGACGGCAGTGTCACCACCCATGGCGCGGATGCAGACGGCTTGCTGGTGCAGAGCATTGGCGGCTCGGGCGGCCTGGGCGGCGCGGTGGGCGGCACCAGCGAGAACAGCGCATCGGACTCGCTGGGCGATTCCGGCACAACGTACCAGTTCAACGTCTCGGTTGGCGGCAATGGTGGCGCCGGCGGCAATGGCGGCGCAATCGGAACCTCTTCCACGGCCGCCAGCCTTGGCGCTTCCACAAATACCTTCGGCGACTACGCGGACGCCGCGGTACTGCAATCCATTGGCGGTGGCGGCGGCGCGGGCGGGGCATCGACCGCGTCATCCAGCATTTCTTCATCCAACGTGTCGATTTCGGTGGGCGGTTCCGGCGGGTCCGGCGGCGCGGGCGGCAGCATCAATGCCTTCCTGAATGGCAACGGCACCAACAGCTTCAACACGTCTGGCTATGGCGCCATGGGCATCGTCATGCAGTCCATTGGCGGCGGCGGCGGAATGGGCGCCACCGGATCGCCGCTGGCCAAGGGCTCGCTGCGTGTTGGGGCAACGGGTGGCAGCGGTGGAGCGGGCGGCAATGTGACGGTAACCGGCGGCAGCTATGCCTCCATCCAGACCAACGGCGACAGCGCCCACGGACTGGTCTTGCAGTCCATTGGCGGGGGCGGCGGTATTGCAATGGCCGGCAACACGACATCCGCCGCAAGCCCGGGCAGCCAGCAATTCAACCTGCACGCGGGCAGCGCCGGCGTGGGCGGCACGGGCGGCCCGATCAATGCGTCCGTCGGCCTGAACCTGAACACCTATGGCGATCGGGCGATTGGCGTCATAGCGCAATCAATCGGCGGCGGCGGGGGCATCGTTTCGTCCGGCACCGCAACCGGCGTGGGCACGACGGTCTTGGGCGGGGGCAATTCCAATGGCGGTTCGGTGAACCTGGACCTGCAATACACCCTGAACACGCATGGCGCGGGCGCGCACGGCATCGTGGCGCAGTCCATCGCCGACGGCGGCGGCATCCTGGGCGACACGACAAAGCTGATCACCACGAACGCGGCCGGGTTTCTGCCTAGCACGTTCAACTCCAGCAGCGCCGGCAGCGTATCGGTTTCCTTTAGCGGAAACCTGTCGACCGTGGGCGCCAATTCCTACGGCATCATCGCGCAGTCCATCGGCGGTGGCGGCGGCCTGGCCGGCGGCCCGCAGGGCGGCTTTGCGGGGTCGGTAAGCAGCAGCGCGGGCTACGCAAGCAGCGTCACCGTCAACCAAAGCGGAACGCTTAGCGCAAAGGGTTCGGATTCCACGGGCATCATGGCGCAAAGCCAGGGCGGACAAAGCGAACAGAGCGTCACGGTCAACATCAACGGCAGCGTGGTGGGCGGCACCAACAGCGGCAAGGGCGTGTGGATACTGGACGGCCGCAACAACGTCGTCAATGTCAACGCAGGCGGCTCACTGAGCGCGCTGTCGAACACGGCGTTGACGTTCAACGGCGATTCCACAACGGCGGCGGGTTCCTTTCTTACCCTGAACAACTACGGCACCGTCAGCGGTAACGTCTTTTGCGGCAACAGCGATTCCACCAGTGCCTGCAACTACTACGTGCAACCAGGCGGCGTTGCCAACGCGGCCGTTGCCTACCAGGCCAACGTCGTCAACGCCGGCCTTATCGTGATCGGCTCGCCAGGCCAATTCCAGACCCTGACCGTAAGCGGCAATTTCCGGCAGGCCGATAGCGGTGTCCTGCGCGCCGACGTGGATTTCGACAAGATGCGCGCGTCACGGATGGTGGTGCAAGGCAATGGCGACCTGAACGGCAAAGTCGACGTGCTTGCCGCCGCGCTGCTGCCCGACCGCGAGCTGACAGTGCTGACGGTGCAGGGCGATTCCCAAGGCAGCGCGGACGCCATGGACAGCCCCGTCTTCGATTACACAACGCGCCAGGTCGGCCAGGACACCCGCATTCGCGTGTCTGCCGCCGACCTCAATGCGCCGGCCATGCAACTGAAATCAAACCAGGGGCAGGTGGCGAATCACCTACAGCGCATCTGGGACGCCGGCGGCAATTCTGCCCTGGCGCCGCTGTTCGGCCAGTTGGACCAGGCTTCGCGCCTGGGGGCAGGCGCCTATCAAGACAGCGTGGCCAACCTGTCGCCGGGCGTCACGGCCGCGCCCGCCGTGCAGTCGGCCGCAAACCTTGGGCAATTTACCGGCGCAATGATGTCGTGCCCCACGTTCACCGGCGTCGACGCATTTACCGGCGAGCAGAATTGCTTCTGGGGCCAGGTCACGGGCCGCACTACCGACCAGGACGGCAGCAAGGGCACGACGGGTTTCAGCTACGACACGGTGACCTACCAGTTTGGTGGCCAGCGTGAAGTCAGCCCGGGCTGGTTCGTGGGCGGCTCGGCTGCCTATGAAAACAGCAAGGTGCGCGCCACCAACGGCAACGTGCGCGGCGATGGCGACAGCGGCTATATCGGCGCGGTGGTCAAGCGCGAGGAAGGGCAGTGGGTATTCTCGGCGGCAGTCGGCGGCGGCTACGGCGGCTATCGCATGGATCGCAACATCGACATCGCGGGATACCAAGACACCCTGACCAGCCATCCCGACGTCTACGGCTTCAACGCGCGCCTGCGCGCCGCCCGCACGTTTGCTTACGACAATATGTATGTGAAGCCCTACCTAGATGTCGACGCCAGCTACACCCGCATGCCGGGATACCAGGAGTCGGGATCAAACCCGCTGGCCTTGTCAGTGGACGGCAGCGACCAGTTCATCATGGGCCTGTCACCCATGATCGAATTCGGCGGACGCGCCGAGCTGCCAGACGGTGCCGTACTGCGGCCGTTCCTGTACGCGGGTGTGTCGTTTCTGTCGAAGAATGATTGGACGTCCAGCGCACGCTTACGCGGCGCGCCCGCCGGGACGGGGTCGTTTGATACGACGCTGCCTATTGATGATGTGGTGGGCAAGGTGGGGGCGGGGCTGCATGTGATGCGAGCAGGGGGCGTGGATTTTCGGCTGCAGTACGACGGGCAGTTTTCCGAGCACGTGCGCAGCCATAGCGGGACGTTGAAGGTGATGGTGCCGTTTTGAGGGTGGGCGGCTGTTGGGGTAGGGTGTCAGACTAGGATAGGGCGTGGAGTCTGACACCATTGTTCCAGGATTGCCCCCAACGAACGTCAGCGCCGTCCAGGCAGCATGCGAACGAGCGTATTGTCCCGAAGAATATAGTGGTGCAACAGCGCCGCGGCGGCATGCAGGCCGACGAGGAAGTAGCCCACCGTGGCCAAGGTTTCGTGCAGTTCCTTCACCTGGCCCGCCAAGGCCTTGTCGGCGCCCACCAAGGGAGGAACGCTCAGGCCAAACAGCGGAATCGGCTTTCCTGCGGCGCTGAGCGTCAGCCATCCCAGAATGGGGGTGGCGATCATGAAGGCATACAGCGCGTAATGCATTAATCGTGCGAGAACGTCTTGCCATTTTGGCATCGGCGGACGGACAGCAGGCGCCGCACCTGCGCCTAGTCGGATGATTATCCGCAGGACCACCAGCCCAATCACACACAGCCCGAGCGAGAAATGCAGGGCCTTGATGTTGTTGTACAAATCGCTGCCTTTCGTGGCCAGCCCGCGTAATTCCATACAGGCGTAGACCAACGCCAGGACCACGAGCATGAGCCAGTGAATTGCTATCACAAGGCTGCCGTACTGCTTTTCTGAGTTCTTGATTGTCATGGTTTTCCAATTTTTTTCCATGGTCCCGCCAGGGACGACGGGCATTGGTGCCCGGCCGGTTCTAAGAATATTGCGTCCACGCACCCCGCGATTTGCCGGGGATCAACATGGGTCACGGACTGTGTTCATGGTCCTCTGGGTCGTCCAGCGGTGGCTGAAAAGCGGTCATGGTCAATGCTCCAGGTCTTGGAATTTCGCCTTGCGGCATTCGGGCTTGAAGCATAAGGACCGCAACCTGAACCAATGATGAACAGCGCGGGCCTCTCTACCTTGCGCGTCGGCTCCTCGGCCGATATCCGAATCGATGTCGGCGTGTCGGACCGCCCGTCGACTTCGATTAGGTCAGACTGCAATTTCGCCGCGAGTTCGCGGTCTGACACCATTTGGCTGCTCGCCCCGAATGGTTTTCGTGGCCTTTGCAAGGTCCTGGGACGGCGGCAATCCGAACAAGCGGGAATACTCCCGACTGAACTGGTTCGGGCTTTCGTAGCCGACGCCAAACGCAACCGACGTTGCGTTGCCTTGGCCTGAAAAAAGTAGTGACCGCGCGTGTAGCAGCCTGATGCGCTTCTGATACTGCAACGGGCTCAATGCCGTCACGGTCTTGAAATGGCGATGGAAGGCCGACACGCTCAGCGCCGCCATATCGGCCAAGGCCTCGACCCGTATCGGTTCGGCAAAGTGGCTGCGTATCCAGTGAATAGCCACGCCAACACGCGAAAGCGCTGTGTCTGGCGTGGCGATGTCTCGCAGCATCCAGCCAAGCGGCCCTTGCAGCACCCGAAACAGAATCTCGCGTTCATAGCCGGGGGCAAGAACCGCGATCTCGTTCGGCCGCTCCATCAACCTAAGCATTCGGATCCACGCGTCAAGAAGTTCGCTATTCACGGGCGCAACCGAGAACCCGGAATCAAATAGCTTGCTGCATACCTCTACCGGCAGGTCGCGGATAAGCGATGCCAGGATTGCGGGGTCCAGCGTCAAGCTCACGGCCAGATACGGCGCCCCGTTCGCGTCGGGGTGGATAGCGCCAACGGCGGGCAGGTCCACCGACATCACAAAGTAGGTGGCCGGGTCATAGCGGAAGGTTCTGTCGCCAACCGTCATCGTCTTCGACCCGGTCAGAATCAGGTTGATCATCGGGTCGTAGACGGCGGCCAGCAGGTGCTCGGGAATTTCACCCTGGACCATGGCGACACGCGGAATGCCGGTTTCCGTGGGCCGGTTCTCTGCCCGGCTAGCCAGCGCCCTTAGTTCTTGCAATTGCTTTTCCATGGGCCGACGCTAACAGAGGCCAACCCGCCCTTCAAGGAAAAAGCAGAAATAGGCAATGTTCGGGCAGGATCCGGTGAGTGGGGAGTGGGGTCGAAACGTATTCTGATTTCATTAGGCAATCGCCTGAAATCTGTCTACAAGGAACGGCACCACTGATATGAAAACGCTCATGATTTATGGCGCGACGGGCTACACCGGCCGCATGGCGGCGGAACACGCCCGGGCGGCGGGTACACCGCTAATTCTGGCCGGTCGCAGCAAGGCAAAACTGGAAACGCTGGCCGCGCAACTCGGCGTGGAGTATCGCGTGTTTGCGCTGGACGACACTACCGTCATCGACCATGCGCTGCGAGATGTCGGCGTGCTCTTGAACTGCGCCGGCCCGTTTGCCTGCACCGCCGATGTGCTGATGCGGGCGGCCATCCGCAATGGCGTCCATTATCTCGACGTAGCTGCGGAACTTGACGGCTACCGCCTGGCCGAGCAGCTCGATACCGAGGCCAAGACGGCCGGGGTCATGCTTCTGCCAGGCAGCGGCGGCAGCGTCGCCATGCTTGGCTGCCTGGTCGCGCATGCCGTGGCACGGGCAAGCCATCCCGCACACATCAGCGTGGCTATGAGCGTATCGGGCGGCCTGTCGCGCGGCTCGGCCATCAGCGCCATGGGCAGCGTCACCACTGAAACCCTGGCCCGCGTCGACGGCAAGCTGGCGTCCGTGCCCGCTGGGTCCACCCGCAAGCTCGACTTCGGCAAAGGCGCCGTGGATTGCTTTCAGGTGACGCTGCCTGACCTCATCACCCTGTGGCGGTCGACGAACGTGCCCAACATTGAAACGTTCGTCCACGTGTCGAGCGGCGGATTTCCCCAAGGCGATCTTTCAGCACTACCCGACGGACCAAACGAAGAAGAACGATTGGCCAACCGGTATCAAGCGGTTGTGGAGGTTACCCAGTCCAACGGCGAAAACATTCGGTCGGTGCTCGATACCGTGAACGGCTACACGTTCACCGCCACCGCAGCCGCCGAGGCCGGCAGGCGCGTGCTAGGCGGAGAAGTCCGCCCGGGTTTTCAGACGCCGGCAGCGCTGTTCGGCAAGGGCTTTGCCGAAACCATCGCCGATACCACCATCGTCCAGAGCTAAGAAGCCTACACATGAAAGCCCCTACGGAATCATTCCTTCGCTGCACCAACGCCTTCGACGTCGACGGCGCGCTGCGCCTCTTCACGCCCGACGCCATCATTGACGACGTATCGGTTGGTGACGCCTTTATCGGCGCCAAGGGCATACGCCGGTATCTGGAGCAATTCTTCGTCGGCTACAAAACCGCCAGCAGGCTGTTGTCGATCCAGCAGTTGGACGACCGCACTACCGTCGCCCGCGTCGATTTCACAGGCGACTTCGGCCATGAGATCGGCGTCCTTAAATTCGCAGTCAACGCCGATGGTTTGATTGAACGCATCGACGCCGATCTTGAATAACCCTCTTGGAATAACAACGACTCTATGACGACTTCCCCCACGCTTTCCAACGCAACCGCCGACAAGCTTGCGATCATCGACGCCCTGCATCGTTTCACCGCCGGCATCGACCTTCGCGACCAGCACCTTCTTGCCTCATCCCTGGCTGAAAACGCCATCTCGGACTTCGGCCCCGCCGCCGCCAAGGCCGGCTTCGATTTTCCCGTTATCCAGGGCAGGGAACACATCGTCTCAGCGCTTGCCGGGGCGCTTGCGAAGCTGGAAACCACGCATTCGGTGAGCAATCAACGCATTACGATCGACGGCGATCACGCGCGCATGGACGCACTGGTGGAAGCCCAGCATGTTTCCCAGAGCGACCCCACCCGCCACTATTTGATGAAGAACCGCTACGACGTTGAACTGGCTAAAGAGGGGGAGGGCTGGGTGATCACGAAGAACACGGTTTACAACGTGTGGCGCACGGGGGATTCGGCGGTGTTGTTGGGTGCTGTGTAGGGGGGCGTCGCTTAGAGCCCCGCATTGCCCGGCTGTCCAGAAGCGTGATCCCGCGAGAACTCCCTTAACGCCATCAGCACCGGCATCAAGCCCATGCCTGCCTGGGTCAGCCGGTATTCAACGCGCGGCGGCTGCACGTTGAAGTCCTCACGCTTCACCAGCCCATCGGCTTCCAATTCCCGCAAGTGCTGCGTCAACATCTTCTGCGAAATATCGGGGATGTCGCGTAGCAACTGCGAACTGCGCAGCGACGGATCGGCGAACAGACGGAACAGAATCGGCAGCTTCCATCGCCCGCTAATCATGCGCAGCACGCGGGAAACATGGGCTACCGATCCATCCGCACCCAGGCAGGTGTCTCGCTGTTCTTCGTCCATAGGCACCTTTAAGTGCGTAATTGCCTGACTCATTCAACTGTCCTTAAATGTGGCGCTGGCGATAGTCATGGGAAATTATGCGATGGATTTGCAGTTGCACGGAAAAGTTGCGCTGGTCACAGGCAGCAGCAAAGGTATCGGCCACGGCATTGCCCAAGCACTGGCCCAAGAAGGCGCCATCGTCGTCGTGCACGGCCGCAACAAAGCCAAGGCCGAGGAAGCGGCCAACGACATCGTCGCCCAGGGCGGACGCGCTTACGTCGTGGTCGGTGACCTGACCACCGAAGACGACGTGCAACGCCTGATAGATCAAGCACAGTCCTTCGTAAAACCCGTACAGATCGTCGTCAACAACGCCGGCGGGTCAGGACCATCAGAGGACTGGACCACAACCCGGCCTGACACCTGGGCGCTAGGGTATGACAAGAATGTGCTCGCGGCGGTCAGGGTTACGACACGCCTGCTGCCCGGCATGCGGGGATTGCAATGGGGCCGCGTCGTCAACATCTCCAGCCTGGCCGCGCTGATGCCGCCTGCCAAATGCCCCGACTACGCGGCCGCCAAAGCCGCCATGATCGCCATGACGGCGTCGTTGGCGAAGTCCGTTGCCAAGGATGGAATCACCGCCAACTGCGTGTCGCCCGGAACGATACGCAGCGTCAGCCTGGAAGAGGCTTTTCGTGCGGCGGCGGCTACCCAGGGATTGGCGATCGATGCACCATGGAGCGACATCGAGAAGACCGCGCTGCCTATGTTCGCCGACGTGCCGATGGGGCGCGTCGGCACGCTGGAAGAGATTGCGGACACGGTGTCGTTTCTGGTCAGCCCCAGGGCCGGCTATATCACGGGGGCGAACATCAGGCTGGATGGCGGGATGTGGCCGGGGCTGTAGTGCGGGGCAGGGGGGCGTTGCGGCCGGTCAGGACGGGATGGGGCTGGCTGCATGGCGCAGCGACCGATCCATTCCCGCGTCGGTACTTGTTGAGCGGGCTTGATCCAACATCGCTTCGGTCAGCGTGCCAACGTAGTCACACATGCTTTGCACCCCGCCCATTAGTGCGGCGATGGTCCATGCGTCCAGGGGTTTGCTGCCGGTCGCGTCAGGTTCGAATGCGCTGTTGCCGACCAAGCGCGCGATGGCGTCGATGGCGTGGCGGGTGCGGTCGATGTGATGGAGGTGCGCCAGGGGGACGAGGCCGAGTTCAGGGTCGGTGTCGATGGACCAGGGGTTTTGGGTGAGAGGGTGGTGGGGCATGGGTGCCTCCTATAGTGGCGACGGACCCGCTCCCCGCTTCCAAACGGGGTGGGCGGGCACGAGACAAGGTTGGAAGACCGGAGCTATAGGACCCGGCGTGCGCAAGCGCACCCCCGTCAAGGCCCGCCCATAGGGACGTGCGAAGACGCGCGAACGTAAAAACGCCGCCTGAGCGGCGGCTGTCCGCCTATAGCTTTTCGGCTTCCACACCGAGCTACCGTTGGTGCGGTAGTGGGGGGAGTATAGGGGAATGGGTGGGGGAGTGGTGAGGATTGCGTGATGGTCGGGGTTCGACCTAGGGCGGCCTTTCATCTCTGCCTTTCAGGCGTCGGCTTTGCAGCGCTAGTCGACGATTAAAAGCCCCCTCTTCCGGCCGTAGAACATCGTTCAGCGGGATTTAATCTTGCCAGAGGCACAATTTGTTACACTGACCCGGCAAGGTCATGACGATCTACCGCGTGTGTCCTAACAGGAGCGTAGAGGTGTGTCGTGGGCATCCATGGATAGGAGGCAGTGTGGCGATAAACATCGTAGATGTGGAAGAGGTGCTGCGCCGGCAGTCGCATCGTCTGACGCTCGTGAGCTTGGAAGCCCTGAATCCAGCACGCGAGCCCTACAGGGCAATCTTGCTTCAGCCAACCGGCATGGTCGAGGCCAATGATGTCCGAGTTGGCCACGCAGACGCAGCCCAGGGGCACGCCTTATGCAGTGGATTTCTTTTGTCCGCGGCACAGAGCCATTCGGACTTGGCAGTAGCACCTGAGTATTGTGTCCCTTGGTCAGTCGTACAAGAAATCGTAGCGGGGCACTATCGGCCCCCACAAGGTGCGATATGGGTGCTCGGATGCGAAAGCATCTCTCCGACGGATTTCCAACAATTGGCTAAACAGTACAACGCGGCTGGAGAGTGCGTTTTTCACTATGAGCCAATCAACCCACGGCAAGCAGTACAACGGCGCTATGTCGACCCGCTGCTCTACGTCTTCTGGACTCGAAACCAGCAGGGGCAGCCTGTGTTGTTCCTTCTCGCGCAACTCAAGACTGTGGCCTGCCGGGACTACCGGGACGTGGAGCAAACCTCACTGTGCCTCGGCGAGACGGTATACGCCTTCAACCGCGGCATCAACTCTTTGAGTCTAGTTTCAATTATTTGCTCCGATGCTTTTGACTTCGTTGAGCACATTGACGCGGTCCATACCAACTGCCTTCTAATTCATATTCAACTCAATCCGAAGCCGGCACATACCGACTATGCGGCCTACCGAACCAGGCTGTGTTCAGTGGGAACCAACAGTCACGTCGAACTGCTCTGCCTGAATTGGGCGAAGAGCATCCAAGAAGTGAAGGGGGCAGGCAAGTATGCAGATTGGAATAATGTCGCCGGATCGGCTTGGTATGCACCGCCCGCGAAATTCAGCGCTGATGATGGGCTCATCGATTCGCTACACCGGGATGGTCTTTATTACTGCTTGCTGGCCCAACGATGGCACTCGTTCTTCCTGAACTACGAAGGCCAGATTATTCAGTTGCAAAAGCAGAAGCTCTATTTTCCCGGCGAGCAAGCGCTGGCCCCGAAGAATTTCGTTGCAGTGGAAGATCGCTGGTCGTGGAACCCAGGCAGCAAGAGTTGGGATCCTGGCGCGATTGCGAATGACGGCTTTGCCGAAGCTCTAACCGGTTATCAGGCGATTGCGGAACACCTCCACTCAGCTTCACAGACCAGTCCACTCGCGGTCGAACGCGCGATCGAGATTCTCATGGGACCTCGCGGAAACCCTGCATCCTGGTACACAGTCAAGGAGCTTGATGCGGTCCATCTGGACAAGGATGAGGAATCCATACGCCGGGTGACAGTCCACCAAGACCCAGACCTCACTCGGCCGGGATCGTCGTACCGTCTGCAAAGATTGCAACGTGCGCACGATGCTATCGGACTTGCCCAAAACGATGTTCCGTGGCCACCGCCGGTGCAGGATTTGGCGAAGGGCTTTACGCTCTCGTGGAAACGTGTTTCCCCGCACCATAATGTCGAACCGACCACCGGTGGGCGCGGGCCTGCAGCACTTGTCTACCTTTCGGACCAGGCGAACAACTCAGCGGTCGAAAGCACGCACCAGAAGCTTAGGCAGGCCATCATCTCTCATGCTGCCAATGAGGCCTGTGAAGCAGGCAAGAACGGAGAAGAACTAAGCGACGCCATAGTGCGTGCTCAAGACCGGCTTTGCGTGGTGTTCCGGCGTGACAACCGCTTTGGCGCACGCGGGCCCGAAGGCACGAATCTCATCGACACTCCCGCCAGCGCATCACCGGTAGACTTCTCAGAGGACAGATCATGATCAATGCGCAACGCGTTGAAGCGCTGCTCAAGGACCGCTACCCGGATCTTGAAAGTGTTAGCCGGGGCGTGTTTCGAGGCGTTGACCGCTTCGGCGCTCGCGACTACGCGATTCGCTACTTCGACCTGAACGATCGGCTAGCAACGACTGCCAATTCGTTGAGGAGCTATCAGGAACAAGTTCTCTCGCCAATGTACTTTTCCAGCGACGTTGCGACCGATTTGCGCTGGAATCATTACCTGTACTTCATCACCAGCGACGACGAAGCCGATAGGAGCGAATTCAGCCGCCTTAAGGCAAAGGTGGAGGCAGACCGAGAATACGCGCGTAAGCATGTTGTGCGAGAAGGCGAGATTGCCAGTTGGCTTGCTAACGCACAAGCGCTTGAGCCTCCGAGATCTCTGCCGATAGACCTTGCTACATCATGGTCAAACACTTTGGAACAGCACGGCCTTTCCTTCATTTTGGATAACGACATTACCGTTCCTGAAGCTGTTCGGAGAATCGTTGCAGGAGCGAAGGATAAAGCGTTACGTCCAATTTCGCCTGTGTCTCTACTAGCTGCCGAACGGGCAGCTGCAAGTTGCTTCATCGAGCACTTGACCATCAAAGGCTTCCGCACGCATCCCGAGGAAAAGGAACACCTGCTAGGTCGAGTAAATCTGATTGTCGGCAGCAATGGGGTCGGCAAGACTTCACTGCTTGAAGCAATTGAGTTTGCGTACTGCGGAAAAAATCGCCGATCGTCCCCCCTGCTCGACAGTACGTCGATAACTTTGGACCTTCTCGGCGTCGGTGACAAGCTGTCTTCGACCACTGATTCCGGGCGACTTCGCGCGCGTCACTCAAACTGGTATGCCAAAGCCGAACTGAAGGCCATCACCATCCAGGACAGTTTCGGAAAGTTTAACTTTCTCGACACTGATGCTGCGGTGGATCTCAGCGTATCGGCAAGTTCGGAACAAATTGGAACGGACGTCACCCGTTTGGTGTTGGGTGCGACGGCAGAAAGTCTGGCGGACAGGCTGCGCCGGGTTCTCAAGCAGTTGCAGGACGAGCTGAAGGGTCTGCGGCGCGACAGAGAAAGCAATCGTCAAATGAAGGTGGCCGCTCAGATTCGCGTTGATGCCATCAAGGCTGCCCCAAAGTTATCCGACAGCTTGTTCCTCGAACTTCTCGTGGCTCTGAGGGGCCAGGGATGGAGTCAGCCTCCAGAAGAAAAGAGTCAACTCGAATTTTTGCGACAACGTCTCCAGGAGGCTACTTCTGCAATTGCACTGGTCCGACATGCGTCAATCAACGTGCTTCACTCCGAGCCCGAATCGGCGCTTCGACTATTGACGAACCTGAACGACGAAGCCGGCAAGGCCGAAGACCTGGATCAGCGGGCCAAAGCGGCCCGGTTGGCACAGGTCAATGCACGCCGCGAGGCGCAGGCAGCAGCGGCACTAAGTGCCGCTACGGAGGCGCTTATTCCCTATGCACGCACCAACTTTCCGCAACTTGTCAAGAAAGCATCGGAGTGTCGGGATAGAGTCCGCACGTGGACCACAAGGCTGAGCCCAGTCCCCGACCTCAGCGATACGAGCGCAATTCAGGAGTTTCTGGGAACGCCCGTCATAGACGCCATTGACTCAGTCGAGTCAGATATCGGCACGCATCAGCGTCGGCTCGAAGCCGCGCAAACTTCACTCCAAGCTCTGGAAAAGACACAGAGCACGATGACAGTTCTGAGGCAGCGCCTACTGGGAGCCGCGCAGGACATCCTGCAGCGGTCGGCCATGCCCGACCAGTGCCCTTTGTGCAGAACCGAGTTCGAGGAAGGTCAGTTGGTTGCGCGAATGATGGCCGATGTCGAGGTCGGTGCATCTGAACAAGCCAGCCTGCTTCAGGCAGAAATATCGTCGGCAAGCGAAGCGATAGTGAACGCTCGCGCAGTGATGGCCACGTTGCACCCACTGCGTGAGTTTTTCGGAAACGGTGCGCTGACCATCACGGTTGCCAAGGCGTTCGAACAGGTCAAGGAAGAACGAACTGCATTTGAGCGTGATCGACAGGAGCTGGACACAATCCATGCTCAGGCTCGGCAGTTGCAGTCCGATGGACTTTCCTCCGAAGACCTTTCCAGCAAGTTATTAAATGCAGGCATGGCGGAGTTGCCCCTGTATGAGGAGTTGCAACGAATCCAGTCGAATCACAAACAGAGGCTGGAAATACTGCAACGCGCTGAAAAGACCGCCGTTCATGAGTCGGAGGTTGTGAGGCAGGAATGCGATGCGATGGCCGAACGCCTGTCGATTGAGGCGCTCGGAGATACTGACAACCTCGCTAAATTAGTCAAAGGGCTGATCTCAGATGCAGAAGCTGCTTTGGGAGCACGACAGATTCTTGCTTCAATCATGACAATCAGCACGGAGAAGACCGCAGAAGAAATCGCGCTCAACCTCGCCAATATCCAGCAATTGCTCGCTCAGGTCACTACGGGCCTAGCGCAGGAGGTTTCGAACGACAAGGCTCTCAACGACGAGACCGGGAATGTCGATAAACTCGCCAAGAAGATCGAAGGCAGCGACGCGAAGATCACGCGCGCGAGCGACACAGAGCGAGTGCTGGCTACGCTAGCCGAACAAAGCTCGGGAGGTGAGTTGGCCAACCAGATCCTAACCGAGAACGCAGCAGAGATTGCTCGCACGTTTGCGAGCATCCACATGCCCAACGAGTTTGAGATTCAGATCGCTCAAGGAAAACTCGTCATCATTCGCAGAAGCACTGGCGCAGAGGTCCAACTCGACCATATGAGCACAGGGCAGCGTGCCGCGTTCGCCCTGTCGCTGTTCTTGGCGATGAATGGCCGCCTCCGGTCAGGTCCTCCGGTATTGCTCTTTGATGATCCCGTTGCGCACATCGATGACATAAACATGCTGTCCTTCCTTGATCATCTTCGCCAGCTTGTCATCGGCGGGTCGAGGCAAATATTCTTCGCTACGGCGGACACCAAGCTTGCCGGGCTTTTTCGTCACAAGTTCCGTTTCTTGGGCGATGAATTCAAGGAGTTGCGTTTATCGCGTACCTCGTAACAAGTGCCGTTTTATGGACCAAATCAGTTCACGCAGCGATTATCCCGGTCTGACATGTAAGGCGCCTCCCACTGCCCCTAGATTGAGCGACGGGAAATTATGCAAGAATTCCCGCTATAAAAAAGGATCACTTCCATGCAAGAGCGCATCGCAAGGCTGAAGACCTATCAGGACGCGTGCCAAATGGCTAAAAACGCGGAGTCGCTGGGTCGACCTGACGTTGCGGCCGCCGCACTGGCGCGAGCGGCTGAACTTCGAGCGATAGAGGACGGATTCATCACTCCCGCCGAACAGGCAATCGCCGCGGCAGTGTACGCATATGAGGATCGGCAGAGCGAATTGACTGGACGCGATAACTACAAAGCTAATCGCACTTGGCCAATGTTGCGCAAGAACGGCAGTCCTGTCCGTGCGGTCGAAGAGCTCATTATCCATCGTCGACCGACTCCCGGCTACGAGGTCCTTGCGCAAGCCAATCTGAAACATCACAGTTTCGAAGCCGTCATTCTTCGGTTCCCCGGCGAGTTTTCAGAAGACGCGGTAGTCGCTGCGAGGGCTAGGCTCAGTGAAGGTCGTGAGGCTTTTCCCGAGGCCGCAGCGGAGCCGGTACGGCGTCGCACTCATCCGGTGTTGGACGCCGAGGCGCAAGCATTCCTGCATGGATTCAACACGTCCACGAATTGGTGTCGAAATGATTGGTTGCCGCGCTACCGAGAGAGTTTGGCGATCGTGCAGAACGCGCGATCAGACGGACGGCCTGCTGATGTCTTTGAACTGCTCTGGAAGAAGCAGGATAATTCGATAAGCCACGCAGGCCTAGGCCTCTTGAAGTCCGATGTCGTCGACGATCTCCGCGATGAACTCATCGTGATAACGGCGGACATTTTCAACGATGGCCGCCCCAATCAGCATCACGCTGTCGTGAAGCGGTTCGAAGCGTGGCGGGTTCAAGGGCGGATAAGCATGGTGCCTCGCCTGCTAATTGCTAGGGTATTTGCTGCTATTCATCCTGACCTCTATCACACCACCGTGGACAACAGTAGTCACGATGAAGTACTGATATGGTTCAAGCGGCATACAGGATTCGTTTACAAGACGGCGAACAGCTGGGCGGAGAAGGCGCATGCGCTGGTTGTCCACCTCGACGAGTTCAAAGTCTTTGGCAAGGACCTATTAGCGCGAAATATCTTTCCGTGGTTTGTCATTGATCAATTGCGGGCGGGTGATCCGGGGCGTGTTCGGCCAGGCCACAGGCCTCGTGCGGAGTCTTCATTTGCGTATCTTCCTGCGCAAGAAAGGGAAATTGCGCTGCGACACAATGCCCTCTTAACGAAACTTTATGCGCAGTTGGTCGAGGAATATGGGGAACCACAAGTCTTCACGGAATATCCGACCGGAACAGGCGGTTACGCTGATGCTGTTGTTCGTTTCCCCGATGGACAAAGCTTCGTGTACGAACTGAAAATTGCGCCAACTGCCTCATTGGTGGTCCGCCAGGCGATGGGCCAATTGCTGGATTACGGATATCGGGGCGAAGGCTTAAAGCCCAAGGGCCTGTTCGCCGTCGGAGAACCCATTCTGGACTCAGGAATGCAAACCTATCTTGAGCGACTGCGTAGTCAGTTCGGCTTGAACATCCAGTACCTTCAGGTCTCATGACTGATGCTGCGGACAACAGCACTGCCGGCACATTCTGTGCGCTTCACCACAAGAGAACGACAATCGCTAAAAATGGGGGGATTACCATCGCATCGACACGGATCACCGCAGCCACTCACGTAGCCACGCCACGCAGGCGCCCGCCTCGCTCTCCGACCACTGCACCGTTGCTTGCACGGGACCGCGCGACAAGCGGATCTCGATATGGCGACCCGCTGCGGGTACCGCCGACAGCGCGACTGGCACGAATGCCGGCGTCGTGCCGTCCTGCTGCTCGGCTTGACGGATCCACTTATGCACCAGGTTCGCATTCACGCCGTGCGCCAGCGCCACCCCGGCGATGGATATCCCCGGCTGCCAGCACTCGGCCACAATCCGAGACTTTAGCGCCCTCGGATAAGACCGGCGCTTAGGTACCTGTGCTAATTCTGTCTTCGACATGGTGTCCACCTAAAAGTGGTGGACACTATCGAGGACAACGCACGCGCTCAATATGTGTTCGCCGGGCGTTTACAAAGCGGGCGCCAGCCGCCGAGGTCAAGCAAATATCTCTGTTCGCGAAATCAACGGGCCGGCATGCTCAAGCTGCCCTATGCCGTAGGCATCTTGATGGTCTCTTGCGCCGGTACTACCGTCCGTTTCTGCAGCTTCGTAGGCCTACCAAGCCATGTCCGCAGCCTGCTCGAACCGACGAGTCACGCCGTCGACGAAACTGAGCATGTCCTCCTCGGACTGCAAAGCGCGTGCGTAGGTACCATCAGCCGCGTACGACAGAATGCTAGGAAGGACACTGAAGAGATAGTGCCTTGCGGGCGCCAGTGCTCCCGCCCATAGGTGGTCAAGAAACGAACCGATCTCCGTTATCGCCGACGCCTCATCGAAGGCGACGCGGCCTGTGAAGCTAACTTGATGGTCTCGGTCGTTGGTCAGTAGAACGGAAACGGAGCCCGCACCCGAGTGGAAACGAAACGCTTGGCCCTCTTTGCCGAACGCCCCGTGAGCCACGAAGTTCCTTACCTGTGCACGAAGATCCAAGAGCTTGTCGTAGTGCGCTTTGGTGTCTTTATCCGAGATGTCGAGTGCGGCCTTGAATTTCGCATTCCAGTTGCCCTCGGCGAGCTCTGCAACTTGCGTGCCCACGGTCAGCTTTCCCTGAAGTATCGCGAGATGAATAAACGCATGCTCAGTCCAACTGAAGAAAGCTTCGATGGCAGCCAGCGCATACCAGTTCACTTGCTTGCTAACGGACAACCACGATGAGATGAGCTCGAAGTTGAACGTCCCCGGAAATTCGCTTCCTCTGTCCTTCGCCTTACTTGCCAGCTCATTGCTTTCAACGACCTGTGCGTTGAACTGGTCGCGAAAAAACTCGTAGCGTTCGAACAGATCAGAGTTTTTGTTGACGACGTTCAGATCTGATGTCGCAATTGCTTGGTGTGCACGCCACTGGAAGTATGGGGCCGCAACTGAGACGGCCTTTTTGATCGCTTCGACAATAGCGGTCGCGTCCTTCTCGCCTTGCTGACTTGGCCGAGCGCTCATTCTCGCGTTGGGGTCGAGATTCGGTTCGAAGACGCCGAGCCCCATCTTTCGATGCTCTATGCCGTACAGGCGACCGCGGAACCTGACGGGTACCGTCCACGCGGTCTTTTCCCATTGACCAAGCCTCGGGAACTTGAGTAGATCAACGAGAAGAAAATAGACAAGGTAGTTGGGCGGAAGGCCTCGACCAGCCTCTGTTCGCGCCGACAACATCAGCCCGCGTCCTTCCTCAGGCGAACGCGGAGGCCCGGCGGGCTCCAGCTCTTGGAGTGCGGCTCGTGCCATGTCGCTCATATTTGCAGGCAGTTCCGGTGCAGCGATCGTCTTTCTGGCTTTCACGCCTATTCCCTTTTCTTGAGCCACGGTTCAGACCTGCGCGTCTACTGGATTCCACCCAGCAGAGCGCTTCCAGACATTGCGCGCGCCGAGAAGACTGTGTCGGGCAACACGGCAAGGATCACACGCTACTGCAAAGCTGGAATCACCAGTCGCGAAATCCGACGTTTCTTGGGAGAAACCTGATGGTTTCTAAGATCAAGAAAAACTCATCGCGATACCTCAGTCGCACGGCGTTGGCAGCTGCAGTACTGGACGCCCTCCACTCTAATAGACATCCCCAGCCTATGTTCGCTTTTCGTTAATAAGCTAGCTTGTAGCTTTTCCCCAAGGACCAATTCCCTCAATGATCGTCCGACCTAAAAATTTCCTATCTAGCTGGTTCTCGTGCTTTTTAATTGCAGATTTCAAGTTGCTTGCATTGTAATTGGCATGTGCCAAACGACTCTGGAGAGTGGGAGCGAACTCATCGAGTTCATCTGTTTCCAATCTCATCCAGCCATACGCCCGCCGATCTGCTGATTCCATGAAGAGAATCCACGCTGCGAATGCATGTTCATCGCTCTCTGATTTCCAGTAAGAGCTCCACCAATAGCGCGCGCAGGCTTCTTTGTGTCGCCATTGTGCTGCTTCATTTCTTCGTGATATTTGAAGAGTCTCTTCTGGCCCCTGAGGCCAAACATCGAGAAGCGGATTCCCGCTTTTGAAGCCATACAGTTTTTGCGCTCGTTGACGCCGCCAGACCACCCCAGAAGATTCGTCAGTCTGAATGATACGATCTAGCCACGCTTCTTTGCCGTTCATGCTGGCTGCAATCGCTACCTCAAATAGTTGCTGATCGTTACTAGCATTATCCACCACCTCCTTAAGCAGCCTTTCAACTTCTTCCGATTCAGGTACGCGAAAGAGCATTTGAGTCATTTCTTCAATTTGAGCTTCCCCAACGAAACGAGTTATCAGAGCCTCACTCAGGGCCCGCCACAACATCGCCCCTTGTTTAGGCGATGCAATAAGCAGAGCTTCGCACAGCGCAAGATAGAGACCTTCGGCCAAGCGCACGCGCCGCTTGAAGTCGGCCGTAGCCTCACTCGCTCCCTCAATCCAAAGATCCACAGCTGTGGGCACGTGTTCGATGATTGGTACAAGGTCATCGGGTTCTAGATCGTGAAGGTACAGGGTCGCGCCAGCTTGGTGTGCGGTCCTAATCCGCTCAAGGGCCGTATCGACGGCACGACGTCGATCCGCAAGTTGTTTCTCAGCATCCATTGCATCTCGTAGCTCCTCGAGTGGATCATGAGTAGCCGGTTTAGGGGTCAACGAGATGGAGAATGGGTACTGCTTGCGATGCTCTCTATTAATGGAAAGGTAGGAGCCGGGGTCAGGGACCTGGATCTGGGGCGTATGAAGAAGTCCCCCAACAATCTCAACTGCCTGGTGCGCGTCAGCAGCAGAAGCTCCTCTAATCTTAACTGCCTTGAACAACAGCCAAGGTGCTACTGACGAAGCGATTTGATCGAAAGGAAGTCCTTTGGTAGCAGCAATTAATGCTAGAGACCCAAAATGGTTCTTCTCGACGACTTCGTCGGCCTGCCATTGCCAGTCAGCATTTACCAGCACTCGTCCAAAGCGCTCATCGTCGGTGGTTGCCAGCAGCTTGAATACCTCAGTTTGGGATTTGAACTCAGGATCAAAGCCCAAAGGTTCCAACCACTGCCATGTACGGTCACCAATTTCTCTGGAGATGTACAACAGAAGAGAGATTAAATCTTCGATTTGCTTGGTCGTTCCACCAGCGTATCGATCAACTAATGCATCCGTTTCATCCGCAGTCAATGGTTTCATGACCTCCGCGAAGTCTCGGAAATGAACCGGTAAATCGGCTTCAATGACCGCAGTTACTTGCGCCAGAGCTGAAAGTTGTTGAATCTCCGTTAACAACAGCTGACTCGCCACTGTTGCCTCATGTTCATCATTGAGCTCTTGAGATTTCAGTCGCGTAACGCGTGCTGATCCAGCGCACGCATCATCTACCAATAGCAGCTGCTCGGTGATTCCGATGGCGTTCGCTAAACGCTGTTCAGGCGGCCGGTTGGCAAAGCCGACTATTTTTGTGCGTAACAGATGAGCAAGCAGATCTGGAGCACACCGTGCAAGCACAGGAGCCAGGGAGCTGAACGCATGATCCTCAACTGTTTGCAAGCGGCTGGTATCGAGAGTGCTGACCTCGATATCCTGGCAATCCTTTCGCAGCGCCTCGATAAACGATGGTGGGGGAGCGAATTCTGGATCCAGCCAGAACGCTTTGGTGCGGTCAATTTTTCGCCGGAGTGAAAGGCTCGCATCGAGCAACACTTGCTCTGCATGACGGCGTTCTAGCTTAAATATGCTTCGGCCAGGATCATTTGCATAATCGGCGTCGTAGGAAAACGACTGATCCAGAGCTGGATTTTGCTGTACTGCAGCTGCCTCGTTATCCTCGTCACCAGAAAGCCACAACAAGAGGGCAGCAACCCGTAAGGGAAGCTCTGGATGGATACCATGCTCTGGAACTCTGGCTGCTATTTGCCCAGACTTTAATCTCAGCCCTTTCGCGGTTTCGGTGAAGTCTTCGTTATTCAGCAGACAAAGCCATTTCAAGCCGTCCCAAAAGTCGCAGCGCCCCCGGAGTGCCAGTACCAATGCAGCAACCTCAAAGACCGGCACAACCGAGACCAGGGGAAATCCTTCAAGCAACGAAGGAATGGTGCGTAGCACCTCATCAGATCGTCGTTCCACAAGAAAAATCTGGTTCCCGAGCACAGTGCATGGGCCATCGATGTCGACTCCTAACCGTTTCATGAAACGCGCTGACCGCGCCTTTTCAGAGTCCTCATGACGTTGTGCCGGATGATCGACATCACGGGACACGGTTCTGAGCCAGGTAATGACGTGGCTGATGATCGTTGAAAGCGCCGTGGTATCGCTTCTTGGGATTGCGCGAAGCGCATTCACGGCCCAGACCCTTGCAGACCTTTGTGCTCCCTCACCTTGAAGCGCGACGGTATCAAGCAACGGATCGGGGATGGCAACAGCAATACGAGTGAGCTCGGTACGGTGTTCATCTGGAATGTTCTGCGACCGTAGCCACTCAGAAACCAAGCTCGACGCCACGGCTGACGCGGTAGCACTATCCCGCTCAATCATGATTGAAACTGCTGCACGAAGAATTTCTGCGCGCTCATCTAGGCCAGAAATAGGATCAAGCCACTCAGCGAACTGAAGATCAGCCTTATCGCGATCCGTAATGCCAAGCTCATCCATATGGCTAAGGAGAGCTGCTCCCAGCGCATGAGCCACAAGCGTCGATGAGAGTTCAAGCTGGCCTGGCGCTTTCGTGATTGCGAACCGAGTATCTATTATGTCGCTCAGCCGAAGAAACACTTGATTGCTGGAAAGGTCTGCCCGCTCCGTCGTCTCGCCAAGACTCCGCATGCTGTACCTTCGGATGCCATCGATGTGTAGCTGTGCTACTTCCTGCAACCAGGAACGCCACTCATCCTCGCTGAAAGACTTTCCTGCACGAGCTCCAAGCGTGTCGCGACCATACTCCCAGAGCAAACGATGCACCGTGACTTGCCCCGGGTCGGTGAGCCGCTTGTGAAATCGAATAACAAGACTAAAGAGCCGCGGGGTTCTGGCGAATTTAACAAGATCCTCATGAAGATCTGCACGAGTCAGCCCCTCCGCAGCTAGACGCTGATCTAGTTCGCCGCCAGGTAGGTCATCGTAAATATCGACAGTAATTTCATTTGGTCGAACAACGAGACCTCGAAGGGATCCTAACCGCTCCTTCATGTGTAAATTTCGGGTCGTCACGATAACTCGCACCCGACCAGCGAAGGGCTCATCTTGTAGATAGCGCAGAATCTCAATCCAAGGGGCTGATGGTTCCTGATTCAAGCCATCGAAAAAGATCGTGAGAACCGGCCCCTCCTCGATAGGACGACATAGCAGTCGATCCAATCTCTTCCGCCAATGCGCCAGATCTCGTACCTGCGTCAACTCATAAAATCGGGCTGCAATCAGATCTTTTAGGGATGCTTGCGAGACAGCGTTGAAACCAGCCACTGAACCCGAAGGCACAACCAGAACGATAGGAAGGTCGCTACTGCGATCCGTAAGCCAGTCGAGGGTCGCCCATGTTTTTCCGACTCCCTCCCAGCCCACTACAGCAGCAGGTGCTTCAGTCGTATCTCTGCCAGACCACCAGTGGGTCAGCGCTGCGAAGCTGCTCGCTCGCCTGATCGTAGTTGAATAGTGACCGCCCGCTGTGTCCTGCCCAAGGACTGCCGCAGATGCGAAAGGTTTAGTCCACAGCTTTTTCAGATGGTGTATCGACAGCGAGCGCAAGCGTTCGAAGCCCAGATGCCAACTTTCAAGATCGCGAGTGAGTGACGCCAAAACGGCTGCACCATCCACCTGCAGCTCGCGTGCGAGATTTTCGGCTTCAGTCGAGACAAACGTTCCGAGGACCTCGGGATCCGCAGTGCAGAGTGCGGCCAATGCAGGGAATGAATTCGGTTTCCAATCAATAACGATGATGGGAACCCCAATCTGATCACTCTTGCTCAAGAGCGCCATTTCGAGCTGCTCGGGGGCCGCACGAGTAGCGACAAGAAACCATCCTTCCAGCGAGGGATCACGCGACAGAGCGTCATCGACCTCTCCTTGCAGCTCTCGGTCACTCAGACTCGTTGTGTCTCCGTAGCGCTTAGTCTCAATTCGAAAGCGACGCCCTTGACGCCCAGCAGGGCCAGCATCGCCCCCAGATTGAAAGCCCGATTTGGCGACCCCGATCCCGACCTGGGTGAGCGAACTAATCAATGCCGCAGCTAATTTCTCCAACTGGGCGGGATTAATTTCATCCTGAAGGATCTCTTTCAAACGCATCAAACGGTCTTCGAGAGTAAGGGGTGGAGTTTTAGTCATCAGGTGATTGCTCCAATTGCATATATTCAAACGGGGTCTGCAGCGCCATCGAGCCCATCTCAGCGGAGTTGCGGCAGGAAGGGATAAATAATCCGCCAAAAAGCGATTTATCAAGATTCAGTTTAGATAGGCGTAGGGGAAGCTTATACACCACCCGATGTCTCCGGGCAGCCAAGTATGTGAGGTGCCCCAACCTACGTGAGCATGTTCACGCCCACTTTTGGCCAGTGTGGAGTCTGACGTATGTGAGTAGCAGCTCCTGGCCGATTCTGTTGAAAAACTCGCGGCCGTCTCCGTCGTCTGGCAGAATTTGCAAAGCGCCAGCGAGTTCGGAGAGCACCGACATGATGGGTCATCAAGCGAGCTGGCAAGAGCGGTTGTTCTACGCCTTTAATCTTGAAGACCTCATTCCGCCGACTCACCTTCTGAGAGCAATTGATCGCTGTTTAGATCTGAGTGAACTCCACCGACACCTGGCAGAGCACTACAGCCATACTGGCCGCCCCTCCATTGATCCCGAACTCATGATCCGCATGTTGATCGTTGGGTATTGCTACGGCATCCGCTCCGAGCGTCGTCTGTGCGAAGAGGTTCAACTGAATCTTGCATATCGATGGTTCTGTCGTCTCGGCCTCGAGGATGCAGTGCCTGATCACTCGACCTTCTCCAAGAACCGACATGGACGTTTCCGCGCCAGCGATACCTTCCGCTGGTTGTTCGATGAAGTGGTCCGTCGTTGCATGGCTGCGGGCCTAGTCAAAGGCGAAGGCTTCGCTGTCGATGCCAGCGTCGTGGCTGCTGATGCGAGCCGCCAGCGCGGTGTTCCTGCCAGTGAGGCCACCGACTGGTCGAACCCGGCACTCAGCACGCGTGCCGTGCGCGAGTATCTCGAAGCGCTCGACGACGAAGCGTTCGAACAAACCGTTCCCTGGCGAATCTCGCAGACCGATCCGCAGTCACGGTGGACGGCCGCCCCTGGCGGTCCCGCATTCTTCGCTTATTCGACAAACTATCTGATCGATACCGAGCATGGCGTGATCCTCGACGTCGAAGCCACCCCTGCACATTGCACCGCAGAAGTGGACTCTACCAAGGATCGTGTCGAGAAACGATTCGACATCATCCCTGATCGGCTCATCGGCGATACCGCTTATGGCACGGCGCCGATGCTGGCGTGGATGGTGCAAGACAAGGGGATAGAGCCGCACGTCCCCGTCTGGGACAGAACCCAGCGCAAGGACGACAGTCTATCGAGCAGCGACTTCGAATGGGATGGCGAGGCCAACGAATATCGTTGCCCCGAGGGCCATGCACTGCGCAGCGAGCGGCGCATGTTCAGGATCGAACGCACTCACGTCACCAAGGCGGGCACCGTGATCTACCGGGCCAGCAACACGGACTGCGATAAGTGCGCGATGAAGCCGCGATGCTGCCCCAATACGCCGATGCGCAAGATCGCTCGCAGCATTCACGAGGATGCACGCGATGTAGCCAGGCGTATCGGCGCCACCGTGCAGTACCAGCGCTCACGTCACGAACGAAAGAAAGTCGAGGTGCTGTTTGCACACCTCAAACGTATTTTGAAGATCGACCGCTTGCGGTTGCGCGGACTTACTGGTGCAGCAGACGAATTCACGCTTGCAGCAGCCGTTCAGAACCTACGTCGTCTTGCGATGCTTACCTCTCCGGGGCCACCGGTTCAGGGCACAGGTGCGCCCAGTTGAGGCGAAATCCACCGATTAACAAGGCAACCGGGCATCAGTACCCGGTTCCAATCGAAAAAATGGCGAAAGCCGCCAGGTCATCGGCCTTGTAAGCGCGACCAATCGCGACGCGCAATCGAGTTTTTCAACAGAATCGGCCGATTACCGTTGTAGCGGAAGTTCGATTGGATAGCCAAAGGCAAGCTCAGAGTGCTTATCAGAGGCGAGTATCCACTTGCCCAGGCCACAAGGGCCCCGGCAAATATGGCAAGCCGTTCCACCGTAGGCAAGCTGCTACTACACATGGCTTGCAACTGAAAACGCTTCAGCGCGCGGGCGCATGAGTCAGATGTGGGCTGGTTTGAGCAACCGCCGAAATCCGGATAAGTCCAGCCTGACCCCATTGTTTCGCATCCGACCATCACCATGGCTCGAATTGCCGTGTATTCGACATTCCCGCCAACGCGCCATTGGCCTATTCTGCGCTCGCCCAGAACCGTCTTCGAGTGCCGTCATGACCGCGCAGACCGATTCCCGCAGCCGTGACGTCCAGACCGAGCGCCTGCTGACCGCCCCAATTTTGCCTGTGATGTTGTCGCTTGCCGGCCCGACACTGCTGGTGATGCTCAGCCAAACCTTAGTCGGACTGATGGAGGTGTGGTTTCTCTCCCAGCTTGGTGAAGACGTGCTCGCTGGTGTGTCGGTTGTGTTTCCATTGCTGGCGTTGACGACGGCGCTTGCGACCGGCTCGGTCGGTGGGGGAATGCTTGGGGCGGTTGCGCGGGCGCTGGGGCGCAACGACCGCGTGCAAGCCAACGCGCTGGTTTGGCATGCTGTCGCCATTGCGGTGGCGTTTGGGCTTGTCACGGCGGGGCTCGTCTTGGCTTTTGGCACCGTGGCTTTCAGTGCCATGGGGGCCAGCGGCGCCGCGCTTGCGCACGCCGACCACTATGCCGCCGTCGTCTTTGGCGGGGCACCGCTGATTTGGCTGTTCAATGCACTGCTGGCGGTCATTCGGGGCAGTGGCAATGTGCGCTTGCCGATGCGGGTGGTGTGCGGCGGCGGCGTCATCCTGATACCGGTATCGTGGCTGCTGATCTTTGGCGTGGCCAAGGGGTGCTGCAGCCGGCCGCCAGACCGGTGCGGCTGCAACGTCGGCTATTTGCCGACATTCTCAAGGTCGGCGGCGTGTCGGCCCTTATCGCGACAAGTACCAATCTCACCATCGCCATCGTCACCGGCTACGTTGGGGCGTACGGTCTGGCGGCCGTGGCCGGGTACGGCGCGGCTGCGCGATTGGAATTCTTGTTGGTGCCGCTCAGTTTCGGCATCGGCGGGCCTGCCGCGATCCTGATTGGCACCAACGCGGCTGCGGGCAGGATCGATCGCGCACGCCGCGCAACCTTGATCGCAGCCTGTCTGGGGTTCGGCGTTGCCGAGGCTATTGGGTTGGTGGTTGCGATATGGCCCGAGTTATGGCTGGATTAATGGTGTCGGACTGCAATTTCGCCTCGAAATCGCAGTGTGCCAAAATTTGGTTAATTGCTAACCCTCAACTAGGAGAGGCAGATGGAAAAGAAATTCAAGCTGACCTCGGAAGAAATCAAACCCTTGGTTATCGGCCGAGGTGGATGCATTGCCACCGACCGGATAACAGTAGAAGGTTTTCCGGTTCGGTTCATGTACCGAGAGGCACCAGACAACAGTGTTGATAGCGGTTGGCGGTTCTTGAGCGGTTTTGAGGATAACGCGTATATGGACGATCCCAAGAATCATGGAGCCTATGACGTCAATACGATTGCCAATTACGACTCGAGTATCGTTCCGCTCCTTGATGCCCCAGTGGGTAGCGTCTTTGAGAAGCGTCCAGAATCCGAGCGGTTCCTCGCCGTCCATGATTGGTCTCCCCCGGAAGAGTGAGGTGAGACCAAGAGTCTGCGATGCAGTTTGTTGATGCCAATTTTGTTCAGCAGGCTGTCTGGACTGAGCATGGCCGCTCCTGGCCGGAAGCGGCCAAGTGAATCAAGTATCACAGGCACCATTTCGACGGAACTTGTGGCTGCGCTAAAGCCCCGTTAGCATCGGCTCTCCTGCATTCCCGTTCTGCGCCCACATCCATGATAGAAGCCACCGTGACCGAACCCACCGCCATTGAAGTTTCAGGTGAAGCCGCATCTCATAAGGGCAAATTTTTCCTGATCGACGCCAGCTTCTTGGGAAACGGCAGGGTTCCGGGCATAGAAATCGCCAACGAACAGAAGCTGATCGATCCGGGGATGAATGTCGTCTCGCGTCCTAATGGAATGCCAGATCAGTATCCGGAGCGTCCGCACCTGGTTCATGTACCGGAGAAGGGCGGAATGCCACGCGATCTGGAAGAGCTCGCTGGCATATGGATTGTGTCGGAGCCGTTGAAGCAACTGTTTGAGCAATTGGACGCCGAGGCGTTTGCATTTGTGGCATGCGACTTCAGCCTTGCTGACGGCAGCTCCGCCCCTCAATACTACCTAGGCAATGTGCTGCGCACACTCGATGCCCTGGATGAAGCCGCTTCTCGCGTGAGGATCAAGCTCAGCCACAATTATCAGACCGGCGAGGACGAGAAGCTTTATAGCCTCGTTGGCGGAGCCAGCTTGGTGTTCAATCAGGATGTTGTGGGAGGTGCCCATATCTTCCGCCAGGATCGCATGGGAGGACCTCCCATCTGCGACCGCGCGATGTTTGATGCATTGAGTGCGGCCAACTTCTCCGGCGTACGGCTGCGCGATGTAGCCGATATTTAGAGCTGATACGGGAGGGGAGGGTTATGGCCGCTGCGGGACCCTAAGCGGCCACGCTCGGATGTCGGTGCGGTGACGCGAATGCTCGCTTTTAGCCGGGACCGGACGTCGATGACGGGTAGCTTCCGACCCATGGCGATCCTAGTATTCGAACAGAAAAAGCCCAAGCCAATTGACGCGCTCCCTGTGCGTATGACGGCAATACGCTCACAGCAAGAGCAGAGCGCCAGCGGGCACAGCAGTGGAACACAGCGCCCAAAGCAGCAGCCCGCCGATGCTGATCGTCTCATCGGAAAACCCGCGCATCAACAGTGCGACGCCAGTTGGATTGGGGGCATTAGCGATGACGGTTAAACCTCCACCCGCGACTGCGCCCGAAACCAGCATGTATTTTGATTCGTCGGATACCCACAGCGACGGGTACTCGCTGCGCGATTCCTGCACCAGGCGCACTGCGCGCTCGCGCACTTCCGGGGAAAATTTGTTCGCGTTGTTCTTGCTCATGGCTCGAATTCTCTCAAGAGTTGGAGCCTCCTCGATAGCCGGAGCGGTTCACACGGCCACCGCAGATTTACCCCCTTCGGGTACGCCCATCTCCTTCAAGCTTGTTCCGACATCGCTGCGCGCTCACGGAACCAGTGTGCCGTGGCCTCGTCAGCCGGAAAGAACGAT
This sequence comes from Achromobacter spanius, assembly GCF_029637605.1. Classification (NCBI taxonomy): domain Bacteria; kingdom Pseudomonadati; phylum Pseudomonadota; class Betaproteobacteria; order Burkholderiales; family Alcaligenaceae; genus Achromobacter; species Achromobacter spanius. The sequence continues at coordinate 845,632 of NZ_CP121261.1, forward strand.
TCAATCCGCAACTCGTGCACCGTCACGTCGTGCGGAGTGCCCATGGTGGCAATTGAAGTGAACAAGTTCAGCGCGACACCATCCTTGCGAATCTGCATCGGTAGGAAGGGCAGCGCACGCGCATCCAGGTTGGCCACGCGGGTCGTTTCGCTGATCCCTGGCAACGCGGTCAATTCATCGAGCAAGTTCGCCGCCTCGCTCCCGAGGCCGTCGCTCATCGCTTCACGCTGAATCCAATGCAGCAGATCAGCGCAGACGTCTTCCCAGTTCTGCAGGTGCTTGCGAACCCCATTCGGATCGAGCATCAGTTTCAGCACATTGACGCCCTCGCTTGGCAAGGGGGCGCCGTTCGGCATCTCGAGCAGCCAGCGCATCATCATTGCCGCCGGCGCATTGGCCATCACGAGATTCCACAGCCGATCGACCACCAGCGCCGGATACGGGGCTTGCTGGGCCAGCATGAAGTCCAAGGCTTGCTTCACCGCGGCTAGTTCCGGGTCGGACAGGCGGCGTTCCCGGTAGGCCGGCGCATAGCCGGCCGCCAGCAGCATCACGTTGCGCTCGCGCAGCGGGATGTCGAGGACGATTCCAAGTTTCAGAACCATCTCGCGGCTCGCCTGCGAACGGCCGCTTTCAAGGAAGCTGATGTGTCGCTGCGAGATACCGCTCTCGCTCGACAGCCGAAGCTGGGTATAGCCACGCTTGTCGCGCCAGTAGCGCAGTGCCGTGGCGAAATCGGCAAAGTAACGGCTGTCGCCCGCACTCCGCCGGACGTGGTCTTGTTGTTCCATGCTATCTCCATGCTGACTAGCTGCCACACGACACGTCCGGCTTCAAGAAGGCATCTTGTCAAGAAAGCCCGTGATCCGTTCGATGCGTCCGTCCGGCGCTACTACGGCAATATCGGTGCCAGCCGCCAGGTGTTCGGCATCCTCTGCACCAAGGGACCACGAAAAGCGAACGACGTCATGATGTCCATCCGGCGTTCCGGACACGTGAAAGCGTAAGCCGGCAAATTGTGCTTGGACGGGCATTTTCGCTCATGGGAATCTCCTTGGAAAAATGGCTGGGTTGCTGCGGACACGCATTGTCGAATGCGATAGCGTGATGTTGCTGCAGCGTGCGATCTCGGTCGATTACGTGCCAGGTAATAACGCTATTCCGCGCTTGACGTAGTCAGTGGCTGGCACGGCAACCGGTAAGCCTCGGTCGTTCGCGCGATTGGAAGTACGACAGCGGATGGCACACGACGTGATTACCTCCGACGTCATCGACGCACGGGATCGCCCAGTCAACAATGACTTCACATCGCCGCAACACATTGCATGGTTGCGCAGCTATTAACGCCGTCATTTCAGGAGTCATTCATGCCAGCTTATGCCGTCGCCATCATTTCCGAAACGCACCTGAACGACGAGATCCGCGCTTATCTCGAGCAAATCGACTCGACACTCCAGCCGTTCGCAGGCCAGTTCATCATCCACGGCGGGCCGTATCTTTCGTTGGAGAGCGAGCCGACGGCAGACCTGATCGTCGTCAAGTTTCCCGATCTGGAGCGTGCGTCGCGCTGGTATGAGTCACCGGCCTACCAAGCGATAAAACCATTAAGGACGGCAAACAGCGTTGGGGCAGTGTTTCTCGTCCAAGGTGTGCCGGAAGACCACCGCGCTACGGACATTCTTGCTTGAGAGGTGCACCAACTGCCTGATGCAGCTATATCGCGCACTGCTTGTTTGTGCACTGGCGACGGCGCATTCAATAGTGCTCGATAAAGCCATCCCTGGCTACATCGTGTTCTTGGTACCTCAAAAGGGTCTGCTTCTGGCCGGCAAGCGACCGCTCGCGGACCGGGATGCATCAAACCTCCGCCTCGAAATCGCAGTCTGACACCATTGTTCCGTTGCGATATCAACGTCCGTTGGGACGCACAATTGCCACGGATTCTGGACCGAGTGACCAGGGGCCTCGGGGTTCACGCGCAGCGCGAGTTCGGCTGTCCCCGCCTCATGCCTTCAGCAGCGCCTTGGGTTCCAGATACGCGCTCATCCCCCATCTGCCCATTTCGCGGCCAAGCCCCGAATGCTTGAAACCGCCGAACGGCGCGCGTGGCTCATGCGCAAGCGTATTGATCAGCACCCGCCCTGAATCGATCTGACGCGCCACGCGTTCGCAACGCTCGACATCCTGACCCAGCACCATCGCGTTCAGACCGTAGCGCGTGTCGTTGGCGATCGCGATCGCATCGGCCTCGTCCTCGTAGGCAATCACGGTCAGCACCGGACCGAAGATTTCCTCACGCGCAATACGCATCTGGTTGGTGGCGTTCGTGAAGATCGTCGGCTTGACGAACCAGCCGGCCTGCAATCCGTCCGGCCGGCCCTCGCCGCCCGCGAGCACCGTCGCACCTTCGTCGATGCCGATACGAATATAGTTCTGGACGCGTTCCCATTGCTTCGCACTCACCATCGGGCCGATAGTGGTCTCTGGATCGCGCGGATCGCCGGATTTGTACTGCAAGAGAGCTTCTTTGGCGGCGCGCTCGAATGCTGCGAGCCGGCTACGCGGCACCAGGATGCGGGTGCCGGCGATACAGGCCTGGCCGCTGTTCATGAAGCCGGCGTTCAGCACCAGCGGCATGATGCTGGCGAAATCGGCATCGTCGAGCACCAGGGTCGGCGACTTGCCGCCGAGTTCCAGCGTGACACGCTTCATGGTGGCCGCACCGGTTGCCACCAGATGCTGGCCGACCGCGGACGAACCGGTGAACGATATCTTGGCGACATCCGGATGGCGCGCGATTTCCTCGCCAACTACGTCGCCGCGGCCATTGACGATATTGAAGACGCCCTTGGGCAAGCCAGCCTCGTGCAGCGCCTCGATCACGATCTGCGTCTGCAGGGCGCTCATCTCGCTGGGCTTGATGACGGCGGTGCAGCCCGCTGCCAGCGCTGCCGAAAGCTTGTTGCAGATAAAGCCCGCATTGCTGTTCCACGGCGTAATCAGGCCGGCCACGCCCACCGGCGTGAGGATCACGCGTGCGATCCCGACCTGTTCCTCGAACTCGAAGGACTCCAGCGTCTCGATGGCCTGGGCGAACACATCGGCCGGGTAAGTCGCCATCCAGCGTCCGCGCGCCGCAGGCGCACCGTACTCCTTCACGATCGCTTCCATCAGATCATCCTCGCGCGCGGCGATGGCCTGATGCATGCGGTGCAGCGCAGCCAGACGCTCTTCGCGCGTGGTGCGTGACCAGGCCGGCAGGGCGGCCTTGGCGGCTGCGATAGCTCGCTGCGCATCGTGCTCGTCGCCAAGCCGCACTTGACCGATGACTTCCTCGGTGCTCGGGTTGTAAAGATCGAACCACTCCTGGCCGTGCGGCGTCACGAATTCGCCGTCGATATAGATATGTTCAATGCGCTGCATCTCGACTCCTTTGAGGGAACCCGCGTTTGCCCGTCAGCAGACGGTGCTTGGCCTTGGGTTCGGATGGAAAGAAGTCTAGGCATGGTTTATTGTTCTGATAAGCCACCTTATGGTGGATGATGTATGCCGAAAATCAGGATAATCAAATGCATCGCACAGGGATGACGGAACTCGAAGTGGTACTGGCAGTCGCGCGGCGCAACAGTTTCCGTGGTGCGGCGCAGGAACTCGGCATGTCCACCACGGCGGTAAGCAGCGCCGTGGCCGGGCTGGAGGCGCGCCTCAAGGTGCGCCTGTTCAACCGCTCGACGCGCAGCGTCGCGCCGACCGATGCCGGGCAGCGTTATATAGAGCGAATTGCGCCAGCGCTGGCCGAAATCCAGAGCGCCGGTGAAGAGGCGGGCAGCGGGCCGGATATACCGAGCGGCACGCTGCGGATCAACGCACCGCAGGGCGCGGTGCTACTGCTGATGGAATCCTTGATCGGCGAGTACGCGCGGCGCTACCCGCAGGTGCGCGTGGATATCGTGAGCGAGTCGCGGATGATTGATATTGTCGGCGAGGGCTTCGACGCGGGGATTCGCCTCGCCGAGTCCGTGCCGCAGGACATGATTGCGGTGCCGCTGACTGGCGACGTCCGCATGCTGGTGGTGGCAACGCCCGAGTATCTGAAGCTTCATGGCACGCCTATTCATCCGCGCGATCTGCTCGGGCATCAGAGCATCGGCATGCGTATGTCGCACGGCGGCATCTACCGGTGGGAGCTTGAGCGCGATGGCGAGAAGCTGCAGATGGATTTGCCGGTGCGGATGGCGTTCAACGAATTGCCGGTCATCAAGGAAGCGGTGCTGCAGGGACACGGGATCGGTTTTATCGCCGAATGGTTTATCGAGTGGGAACTGGCCTCAGGCGCGCTGGTACCGGTGCTGACGCCGTGGTGCCAGCCCTTTGGCGGATTGCGGCTTTACTATCCAGGACACCGCTTCGTGCCCGCGCGTCTGCGCGCGCTCATCGAACTGGTTCACGGACTGCGTCCAGCGGGAGCAGTACGCACGCCGGAAAAGCGCTGACCTAAAAATGCTCTCAAGCAGATTGGAGGGCTAGCCCCGGGTCGCCTCCGCCACGCTGCGCCGACGATCCCCTCGTCTCAGCGATGCACGTGCTCAACCGAGGTGGCAAACGTATTTACATGCGACTCGATTGAGTGTCCGCATTCCGGCTGCCACGGACGCCGCAATGTCCGGTTGACGATCACGGTTAATGACGCATGGTGGCCGGAAGCGGACGCCCGAGGACGTCCACTCCCGCCCCGACGCCCGCTAACCCAACCCCTAGTATGAAAATAGCGAGTCGAATCCGATTCCGTCGCTATCTAACACCGCCAGAAATCGCAGACTGCGCACCCTGCGGCGTTGACCCGGCAGGCCCGGCCGACAGCAAGCCCAGGTCGCCGAATACAGCGCGCACGATTTTCATGCGGGCAGCGGCATCCTGGCTTTTCTTCACGTCAATGTTGAGCGCGAAGTAGAAAACCTTTCCCTGCCGTTCCAGGTAGCCTACAAGCCAGCCCGTTTGCGGCGCGCCTGGTTCGCCAAGTCCGGCCCATCCCGTCTTGCCACTCAGACGGTAGTCCGGTGTCTGTTCCAGGATGAGCATGTCTTTGGTCATCTGCACCGTGCGCTCGGACAGCCCGAATTGATTGACGTAGAACCGACGCAAGAATTCCACCTGCTCGTTCGCCGAAATTCTCAGCGCACCAGTTAGCCAAAATTGATCGATGCCTCCAGAAATGTTCCGATTGCCATAGTTGAAGCGGTCGACATATGCCTGCATACGTTCCGCGCCAATGCGCCTGGCGATTTCCTGGTAGTACCAGACGGCGGAGTTTTGTAGCGCCGATTCAAGCGTATGGTTTTGCGCCCATGCCGCCGGCCACCATGGCTGGCGAGGGACGCGTTTACTGTCCCACTCGATTTCGAAGTCCTTGCTTTTCGCTTCACCTGTTTCCAATGCAATAAGCGAATGGGGAATTTTGTAGGTAGACGCTGGCAAATACCGTTTAGCGGCTCTGACCTCGTCATAGCGCCGAAACTCTCCGGTCTGTCCGTCAAGAAGGACGAGGGTGCCCTCGACTTGCTGCTCTTGAAATCGCGCACCGATATCGACCACTGGTAGTTCGGCATGAGCACCTGCCGATCCGAGCAAGGTCATTAACAGCGGCAAGGCTGCTTTGGCAAACCGACGAAATTTTGACTTCATGTTATCTCCGTAATTGTCATGCGGGATGCATGTGGGCGCCAGAATATGCGTGTGTCTCATGGGCGCCAATCAGGTTGCCGTAACCCCTGTAACATGGCGGAATGACTCGGAAAATCCAAATCGATTTAGGCCGTCCACTGCTTGTGGACGGCGTGCCTGCGCGGTATCAGTCGGTTTGGCTGCTGCTAAGAATCTGGTACGCGCAGCAAACAGGTGAGGTGTCGGTGCCCGGGTCGTCACTGCAGGCCCGATACCCGGGGAACTCCAACCTTCGCATGCTGGTTTCTCGCGCTTTTCGTGATTTCGCAACGTGGGGGGTGGAAGTGGGGTGGGGAAATTCCATTGACCTGCCCCCTGCGCTACTCGATGCATCACGCCGCAGCCAGGGGCCATTCTGGATGACGCAAGCGCAGGCAGATAAGGTGCTGTGGCGCCACGGCGCGGAGCTTGCAAGCCTGGACCTTGTAGCGAACTTTCTCGGCCTGAAGGGTCATGTACCCCCGCGCGCGGACCTTCTGCAATACGTGACCCAGGATGGGGAGTACTGGAATCACCTGACCCAGGCCATGCGCCTTGCGCGGGATGGCATGGCGACGACGGGTATGAGTTGGGCTGCGAGTTATCGGGCCGCTGACCGAACGGCACTGGACGACTTTCAGCGAGCCTTGGCCATACTCAAAGAGAGTCTGGCATGGCGTCGTCACGGTAACGTAAGGCGCAGCGAGGCCGCGTTAAACAGGCTGGGGCGTATTCTCCAGTCAGAATCTGTCTGTCCTTCCATGCCGACCCTGTCGGCAATGGCGTCGGTCGCCTCGGCCTGGAATAGCTATGCGCGCGGGGATATCAGGCAATCTCATGCTGGACTGGACCGCCTGGTGGCAGACCAGTTTCTGGCGCCTGTAATTCGCTACAACCCCCGCGTGCGCTTCGAATATCTGAATTTGCGTGCCTTGCTGCACAAAGGCAGCGCTCTTGAGGACAAGAGTGCTGATCGAGTCTTGAGAATGAATGAAGCGGAGAAGGCGATTTGCGCCTTGTCAGAAGCACTGCAGGCCGCTTACGAGGCGGACTCTGTCGAGGCTGCTCAGGATGTGGCGGCAAACATCGGATGGACGTTGTGGTTATTTTGGCAACAGCGACTGCTTGCTGTACTCAACGATCAGGACGTTCATGCGGTGCAAGGATTATCGCTACGCTGGCTGGGGCTATCGGAATGGATATGCGACCGCTTTGGCGTCGGCGGCAGTTCTGCCTGGAATACGGTGTTCGTACTCCGCATCGCTCGCGGTAGCTGTGATGACAAAAGCGGGGACCTGAAGCGCTTTCAAGCGCAGTCGCCCCTTCCCGTGGGCAAAATGCTAGAGGCAGTCAAGCCGTTCCAAGCCGCCTTTTCGCGGGCCAAGGGCTACGAAGACTGGTCGAATGTCGCGGCCTTCACGCTTGAGGAGAATGATGCTGGCCGAGTTTTCTACGGGGCTCATCAAGTGGCTAACCTGCTGCTTGAATTCATTTGGTTTCGCACCCATAGCGAGGGTCTGAGTCGCCAGGTTTTCGCCGCGGTGGAGCGGCTTGCACACGTAGTGCAAGGATTGGCTTCGGGGCAACGACGCTTTTTCAGGGAAAGCCTCAAAGCCTTACCTAAGCCGCTCCAGATCGCCGCAAAGGATGCAGTGGCCTCACGCGACGCCGAGAAGCCGGCATCTCGCCGAAGATGAGGCTGGTTGCTTCGTTGCATGAATTCTGGGGCCTCGCGTAGCGCGCAGACTCGTGAACGTCCACACCGGATCTTTCCAGGAAGCGATACGAACGGCCCCGCCGCGCTATGTACTGCTGCCCCCAGCCAACGCTTTAGCCACTTCATGCCTGGCTTGGTCCCAGCCCGAGGCCGGGCTCATCTGGCCAGCCTGATCCTGCACATCCGCCAACTTTGCCGGCAGCGTAACGGCGGGATCCTTGCCGTCGGCGATATGTATGCCTTGTGTCATGGTGATCTGGGCGCTTTCGAAACTGCCGCCGCCCGCCAGAAGAATCATGCGCGTGGGAGCGTCCTCACCCACCAAGGCCAACAGCGCGGTACTAACGCGTTCCGGCGTCATTACCGCCTGCGCCTCGGGCGGCAGCAGTCCTTCCGTCATGGCCGTGACCGCGCTGGGGGCAAGGCAGTTCACCCGCACATTCCTTGCAGCGCCTTCCAGCGCCAGCGTCTGCATCAGCCCCACCAGCGCCATCTTCGCCGCACCGTAGTTGGACTGACCGAAGTTCCCATATAGCCCTGACGAAGAGGTCGTCATGATGATGCGGCCATAGTTCCGTTCGCGCATTCCCGACCACACCGCCTTGGTGGCATGGACCGTCCCCATGACATGCACATCGAGTACCAGGCGGAATTCTTCCAGCGACATCTTGGCGAAGCTACGGTCACGCAACACCCCAGCGTTGTTCACCAGGATGTCCACCCGTCCGAACTCAGCGACGGCATGCGCAGCCATGGCTTCCATGTCTTCGTAACGGGTAACGTCGCCCTGATGCGCGATGGCCTGACCGCCTGCTCGCCGAATTTCCTCGGCCACGGCCTGTGCGGATTCGCCCAGGTCATTCACGACGACCTGGGCGCCGTGACGCGCCAGCTCCTGCGCATGTGTGCGCCCCAGCCCGCCGCCTGCGCCGGTGACTATCGCCACCCGGTTTTTCAAGAAGTTCGACATTGCTTTCCCTTGCGCCGTGGAGATGACAAAGACATCTTTTGCATGGATTCTTCCTTCATGCCATACGCCGTACCGGCGGATAAGCAAACGTCCCTTCCAGGTGTGCGCGCGCTGGGGTATAGAGGCGCAGTGTCAGGTAGAAGCCTTCACCCGCGGGCGCAGGCAGCCAGTTGTGCCCCTGGCCGGGATCGTCAGCTTGGATGCGTATGCGCAGCCCGCCATCGGCGTCTTGCAGCAAACCCTGTGTACGATCGCCGATCGAATGACGGCCTATGGGATTCGCCACCAGCAGGCAATCGCTGCGCCGGTACAGGGTGATGGACCAAAAGGATGCTACCTGCGGCAGGCCAGAGCGTGGAAAGTGCAATTCATAACGGTGCGCCCCGCTCAATGCCAGCCCCTGTTCATCGACTTCCGCCATGATGTACATGGCTTCGTCGATACCCAATGTGCCTATCCAGTTCCGCGCGATGCGGGCTCGGGTAACGAAGTCGTCGCCGAAGTTGTCGCGCACGTTGACGGCGGTCGTCCAGCCTCCACCAAGTTCAGAAGACTGCGCGACGTCACGCAGTTCCGTGTATACGTCATCCAAAGCCTGCTGAAGCAAATCGGGCGCGATCGGCCAGGCGGGCAATGGATGCGCGGATGGATTGCGGGCCAGCATCGTGTCGACCACGCGCGCATACTCCTGTGCCTGGGGCACGCCGGCGCCTCGCTCGTCGATCAAGGTATCGATGCGTGAAAGCGCCGGCGTACCGTCCATGCGAAGTAGGGCGAAACGGTCTTGCAACGCATGGACTTCCGCCAGATCTTGCGCCGTTGCATCGACCAGGATGCGGCCGATGACCCAGACATCATTGCTAGGAGCGCTGATTTCATGCATCCCCGCGGGCACGTTTCCGCGCCAGGCCGGCCCGTGCACGAAGAGTCGCTGCGCCTCGCACCCAGTCATGCGGCGGCCGGCGTAGGCCCAGGGGTTGGTCCAGGCGTCCAGAAAACCCAAGACCCAATAGCGTTGACCCATGGCGGGAACATCAATGACGACGGGGCCTTCGGATAGATCCAGCCAGGCATTGGTGAATAAGGTGTCATTGTTTGGCGTGACGACCTCTTTGTCGTCCGGGCCCCGCAGGCGCCTCGTGTGGGTGAACTGATTCAGCCAGCGCATGCGTGATGAAGGGCTATCGCCGGCAAACCCCCGGGCCGGATGCTTGCGCGCCGTGTTGGCGGCGCGCATGCGGGCCATCTCGAACAAGGGCAATGTGATCATGACGGCATGGCGAGCGGCCGATTGCTCGCTGGATGCTTCGATATCGTTGTTCATGGTCAAACGACTCTCAGAAAGAAGTGGAAGGCGCCAATGCCGGCGAGCTTGCGTTCGTTGTCGCCGGCGGAGCCGTCAGCAATACGGCGTCAAGCGCCAGCGCGCCCTGGCCCGCGGGCAGTACGACAAACGGATTCAGTTCCACCGATTCGAGCGAGTCTCCCGCAGTCAGCGCAAAACGGGACAGGCGGACGATGGCTTCGGCCAAGGCCTCGACGTCGCAGGGGGGCTTGCCCCGAAAACCTTGCAACAGCCTTGCGGTCTTGAGCTCACCGACCATCGCGCGGGCCTGATCGATATCGACGGGCGCCAGGCGGAACGTGACGTCGCCCAGCAGTTCGACCGTCACGCCGCCTGAACCCAGCATGACGACAACGCCCAATGCCGGGTCGCGCCGCGCGCCTAGAATGCATTCGACGCCGCCGCGCACCATGCGCGCGACCAGCACGCCATCTATCCGGGCGTTTGGCGCAAAGGACCGCGCGGCATCCAGGATGCGGGCATAGGCGGCAGCGGCTTCGTCCGCATCATGGATGTTGAGGACCACGCCGCCGACATCGCTCTTGTGCGTGATGTCGGCGGAAAGAACTTTCATTGCCACGGGGAAGCCCAGCGACTGCGCGCCGGCAATGACGTCGTCACGGCTGTTCGCGCGATGAAACGGGACGATGGGAATACCGTGTGCCGCGAGCGTTCTCAGGGCATCGGCTTCGTTGTGAGCCCCGCGTCGCAAGGGACCAGGCGCGGTGCTGGCGTCCTCGGGCGCCGGCATCGCTGCAAAGGCGTCAGACCATGGAGTTTCCGCGTCGGGGCGGTTGACGCGCTCTTGTTGGCGGATGAAGAACTGCATGGCGGCCATGACCCGCACTGCGCGCGCCGGATCGGTAAAGGACAGGCACCCAGCGGCTTCCAGCGCGCGTTGTTGCGCCGTGTCCGCCAGGGTGCTGAAGATGATCAAGCGTCCGGGAAAGTCGTTGCGCAGCGCCTGCGCCATCTGCTGCTGCAATATCCGCATGGCCGGCGTGGCCCCAAACGCCGCAAGGAATATCAGCAGGCTGCCGTGACCGGCTTCGCCCAGCATGATGCGCGCCGTGGCCTCCAGCAGATCCGGCTCGGCGGTGACCTGGCCGGTAATGTCCACCGGGTTATGAGTGGCCGCCAGCGGCACCCGGGCATGGATCATCGCTTGCGCGGCGACAGGAAGCGCCGTGACCTCCAGTGCCGCGTCAGCGGCCTCGTCGGCCATCATGACGCCCACACCGCCGGACACCGTCAACAAGCCGACCTGCTTGTTGGGTGGCAGCCCGGCCACCGCCAGCCCATGGGCAACGTCGAAGAACTCCTCGATAGTGCGGGCGCGATAAGCGCCGTGTTGCCGGAAAAGGGCATCGAAGACCGCGTCGTCGCCCGCCAGCGCGGCGGTATGGGACGCCGCGGTCAAGGCGCCCAGTTCAGTCCGGCCCACCTTGACCACCACGACGGGTTTGCCTGCGGCTTGCGCCAGGTCGAGCGAATCTCTCAGCTTACGGCCATCCTTGCACCCCTCCAGGTAGGCCATGATCACCCGCGTGGCTGGATCGCGTGCCATCCATGCAATGCAATCGGCAACACCGATATCCGACTCGTTGCCGGTGGTGATCCAAGCCGACAGGCCCAGCCCGCGTTCGCGCGCCATCGCGTAGGCATAGGCACCAAAGGCACCGCTCTGGCTGACGATGCCGACGCAGCCCGACTCGTTCGCGCCGGTGGCAACCACGGGCGAAAAGGTGGCATAGACCGCCCGGGCCACATTCATGAAGCCCAGACAGTTCGGCCCCAGCACGCGTATGCCGGCGGCCTTGGCCCTGGCGGCAAACGCAGCCTGGGCCTGCTCGCCTTCCTTGCCCATCTCGGCGAAGCCAGCCGAGAACATGACGATATTCTTCACCCCGGCGGCGATGGCATCATCCAGCGCCGCGTCCACACTGGATGCTGGAATGGCGAAAACGGCAAGATCGATGGGGGCTTCGACCGCCCGCAACGATGGATACGCCCGCCGGCCTTCGATCTGGTCCGCGCGGGCGTTGATGGGATAGATGGCGCCGTCGTAACCGTGCTCCACCAAATAGCGGACGGGCACGGCGCCGATCTTGGCGGGGCTGGAAGACGCACCCACGATCGCAATGGAACGGGGTGAGAGAAAAGAATCAAGGTCCGGCAGCGTCATGGGCATCCGATGGCTAAAAGCGGCGACTACCGTTAGCGCGATGACGTCATGTTTTGGCGCGCGGCAGGTCTCCGGGAATAGGCAAAGATACCGAGGGCGCTTCTATCACACAAACTGTGATTTCTGAATTTTCTATAAGCTAATCTTATTTATCGGCGTTGCGGCTGCCGAAGCGCAAGGCATGGTCCAGAAACCCTTCCACCGCGGGCGAAATCGAACTGCGGGGCCGCACGAAGATGGCGATCCGCCAGGTCACTACCGGCTGCAGGATGGGGCGAAACGCCAGTCCAAACCCTTCGACCAGGGGTCGAGCCATGGATGGGCAGATCACGTATCCGGACCGTACCCGCAACATCGACAAGGCTGTGTTCACCCGGTGGACCGCGACGATATCCCGGGGATGACGGCTAGAGGGCACGTTGGCCAGGACATTCAGCGCCAGGTTGGGCATGTAGTTGATCAAGGGCCGCTCACGCAAATCTTTCCAGGTCACCGATTCGCCGCTTGCCAAGGGGTCGTCCGCACGCAGCGCTGCCCATAAGGGATCCGCCCGCGCCACGTGCACATCGATTGCGTCACCCGTCAACACACCGGCGGGTCCAAAGCCGATATCCGCGCTGCCATTTTGCAGATTGGTCAACACCTGTTCGATCGGAATGTCGTCAAAACGCACTTCTATCCCTGGATAAGCCTCGCTGTAACCGGCGATCAGCTCGGGCAGCAACGTGCAGGACAAGGGCTCGGGCGCGGCAACCCGCACCAGCCCGCGCCGCAGCGCCTTCAGATTACTGACACCCTCCAACGCCTCGTCCAGGTCCGCGAGTACCCGCCGCACCATGGGTTCGAATGCCTCGCCGATTGCCGAGGCGCTTACGCTGCGGGTGTTGCGATCCAGCAGCCGTACGCCCAACCGGCTCTCCAGCTCCTTGACCAAGCCGCTCAGCGCCGCCTGCGAAAGATGCAGGGTTTGCGCCGCCTCGGAAAAGCTGCCGCATTCCCGCACGGCCAGGAATGCACGCAACTGCCTGAGCGTTACCTCGATTGCCATGACGCCTCCTTTATTTCGCCGATTTCCGGCGGCCTGGAATTTATAACTTTAACCTTTGAATTATCAAGAAAATGAAGTTTGTACTGATAGATTTGCGCCCCTAATATTCCAAAAGATCGCCTCCCCACGCCATCGGCACGGTGCCGGGACGGCGATCACATACCAATAAATCAGGAGACTCTTATGAACATGACCAGGCGGGCTTTTATCGGCACGGCCGCGGCAGGGCTGTGCGGCGGCGTGGCGCCGCGCGTTTTCGCTCAGGGCGATTGGCCCGCACGCCCCGTCCGCATCATTTCCCCGTATGGCGTCGGCGGCCCCAATGACCTGTCGGCCCGCCTGATCGCGGAATACCTTGGCCGTCGCCTGCACCAGTCCTTCATCGTCGAAAACAAGACGGGGGCGGGCACCCGGGTGGGCAATGAATTCGTTGCCCACGCACCGGCCGACGGCTACACACTGCTGTATGGCGCGGCGCCATACGCCACGTTGGAAGCCCTGTACGGCAAGCTTGGCTACGACCCCAAGAAAGACCTGCAGGCGGTCGCCATGGCGGCGACCGTGCCATTGTTCTTGATCGTGAATGCCGAGTCACCGGCACGGACAGCGCAGGAGTTGGTTGCTTTAGGCAAATCGCAGGCCAACGGACTGACTTTCGGTACACCGGGCACCGGTTCGCTTCCTCACCTTGCCGCCGAACTGTTTCTGCGTGACGCCGACGTCAAGGGTCTGAGCGTGCAATATCGCGGCGACGTCCCTGCGTATACGGATCTGCTTGCAGGCCGGCTCGACGCGACGCTGACCGCCATCACCGCCGCGCTACCGCATATCCAGGCAGGCAAGCTGCGGGTATTGGGCGTGGCGTCGGCGGCACGCAGCAAGATCTACCCGGACGCACCCACCTTGCGCGAACAAGGCCTGGCCAACGTGGTCGCCTCTGGCTGGTACGGCTTCCTGGCGCCTGGCGGAACGCCTGCCGCCGTCGTCAGCCGCCTTGACATGGAAATCAACGGCGCGCTCAAAAACGCGGACATCCAGCGCAAGTTGTTGGCGCAGGGCATGGAACCCTATCCCGGCAACGCAGCGGACTTTGCCGGCTTCATCGATAGCGAAATGAAAAAGTGGAGCGGAGTCATCAAAGAGGCGAAGATCAAGGGAGAGTGAGCGCCAAGCCTGGCGAGGATGCTCGCTGGCTCCCTATCCTCGCATCCGTTCACCTTGAGCTTTCGGCCCAGCTTCCGGCGATTGCTTTAGAGGCCGCATCGCGCGTCGCGGAGTGAGGCACCAGCCGATGGTTTTGGGCGCATCGTCGCAAGCCCACCTCACCCCGACTTACCACCCCTACGAAACTCCGCCGGCGTCACCCCCATTTCACGCCGAAATATCCGACTGAAAGCCGCCGCCGATTCATAGCCAACTTGGCTAGCCACGTCCGACAGAGCGTGATTCTCTTGAAGCAACCGGCTCGCGCAGTGCATCCGCCAGCGGGTCAGATAGTCCAGCGGTGATTGGCCGACCACAGCCTTGAATCTGGCCGCAAAACCAGAGCGCGACATGCCAGCCGCGCGCGCCAGCGACTCTACCGTCCAGTCCTGGGCCGGGGCGTCGTGCATTGCTTCCAATGCCAACGCCAGGTGGCGGTCGGCAATAGCGCCCAACCATCCCTGAGTGGGGCCGCCGGGCTGCGCGGCATATGCGCGTATCGCATGCACGAACAGCAACTCGAAGAGTCGGCTGACCACGGCTTCGGAGCCCAGCCCCGGAGACTCGGTTTCCAGCGCCAGCATTTCCAGCACCGACTGAAAGGCCAGGCTGCGATGCTGATCCAGCTTCAAATGCAATAGCGACGGCAGCGCGCGAAGCAGGGGCCTGGCGTCGCGCTCGTTCAGATCGAACGACCCGCTGACGAAGGTGGTAATTGCGCCGCCGCCGCCGACTTGGATGTAGTTGCCGACACGCAATTTCTCGACTTCCACACAATCGATCTGGACAGAGTCTTCGTGGTCGTACAGGCGGTAGGGCGTGTCGTCCAGCTTGATGAAGACATCGCCACTGCGCATCGATATGGGATGCGGACTGTCAGGCGTAGTCAAAATGGCCGACCCGCGCACCAGCAGCACAAAGTTCACGCCACGCTCACCAGGGGAATTGAGCCCCCACGGCGCGCTGGCGTCCAAGCGCGTGAAGTTGGCCGTGCGCACGCGCGAGCCCATGAGGATATTGGCTAGGGGATCCATGGCTTCCAGATATTTGGACGATCAGTGCATAAAAATGGACTGATAAGGCTTGTTCGTCTAATTATGCCTGCATACGATAGACACCATTGAACTCATGGATTCTTTTTGAAGGAGCGGCAATGAAAGCGGTGGTGATGAACGGAATAGGGGACGTCGATGTGCTGGCGCTTACGGACTTGCCGGACCCCGTGCCCGGCCCTGGACAAGTGCTGGTCCAGATATCCGTAGCCGGTATCAATTTCATGGATATCGGGGTGCGGCGGGGAATGGCGTGGAACGAGTTGCCCAACCCGAAGATTCTGGGTGTCGAGGGCGCGGGTCGCGTGTTGGCGCTCGGCGCGGGCGTCGAGGGTTTCTCTATTGGCCAGCGCGTGGCCTGGGTCTATGCGCCCGGCAGCTATGCGCAGAAGATCGCCATTGCGGCAAGCTCATTGGTGCCAATACCCGATGGAATCGACGACAAGACCGCTGCGTCGGTGATGATGCAAGGCCTGACAGCCAGCCATTTCGCCACCGACTTTTATGCCACCCAGCCGGGCGACATCGCGTTCGTCCATGCGGCGGCAGGCGGCCTTGGGCTGTTGCTGACCCAGATCATCAAGCTACGCGGCGGCCGGGTTATCGGCCGCGTTTCGTCGGCGGATAAGGTGGCGGCGGCAAGGGCCGCGGGTGCGGATCATGTCATCGTCGATGCCGAGGGCAAATTCGTCGAAGAAGCTAAAAGCTTGTCTGGCGGCGAGGGGGTGCATGTGGTGTTCGACGGGTCCGGCCCCAGCACTTTTCAGGGGTCGATGGACGTGCTGCGCCGCTCCGGAACATTCTGCTGGTACGGCCCTGTGCTGGGTGGACCCGGCCCCCTCGACATCATGAGCCTGCCCAAGAGCATCAAGCTGGGCTACGCGGTTTTCTCTGACCACATTCACACGCCGGAACTCTTGCGCGCGCGTTCCAAGCGACTGTTCGATTGGATTGCCGAAGGCAAGCTCAGGGTGCATATCGGAGGCGAGTATCCGCTCGCCGAAGCCGCGAGGGCGCACGCAGAGATGGCAAGCCGTTCTACGGTGGGCAAGCTGCTGCTGCGAATGCCTTGAAACTGAAGGCGGTTTTGCTCGTGGGCGCGAGAGTCAGATGTCGGCTGGTTTGGGCAACCGGGGGAGGGGGCATCCGGGTTGGTCCAGTCGGGCACTATTTATTGAGCAACGTAAAATGGCAGTCTTTCAGCCACCACATGCTTCCCCTATGAACCTTGAACGACTGCGTCGCGAATTTCCCAACTTCGACGTAACCACGCTGCCTACCCTGCCCGAAGGGTATTTCGACACGTCGAGCTACATCGATGCCGCTCCTTCATTCGAGAACGCTGAGCGCGGTTTGAAAGTGTATGTGGACTACGCCAACTACGCCGACCGCGAATCCGGCAGGAGCGAGCGCTTCTGTGTTTCCCGCTATGACGAGGAGGAGGGCGACTATGAAGACGTCGCCCTGTCGACTAACGATTGGGCCGAAGTCGTGCGCTTCCTGACCGCCTGAAATCCTTCGCCAGGAGCGGTCGGTTTCAATGGTCTTACCGCTGCTTGATGGGTTTCGCGCGGCAGGCGTTGCGGTCTTTGCGAATGCCTACTCGCGCTGCACCCATCCTACGGCCGTGAATTGTGGGATGGGTGCAGCGCGCTCTATCAATGGCAAGAACATCGCTGCGCATCGCGCGAAACCCATCACACGGCGGCGGCGTCAGGGCTGGATTGACGATCTATCCACCGCCGTTTGATTGGTTTCGCGCGTTGCGTTCAGACGGAACGTGACACAAGCTCACCCAGTACCGTCCAGGCGGCAGTATTGCAGTCTGACACTGATTTTTGGACGAGAACCGGACGTTCCGCGGTCGCGTGCGTGATCGACTGGGGTATGTCACCGAATTTTGCAGTACCGGTTCAGGTGCTCTTGCAATACGGCCGCCCGATCCCTGGCAAAGACACCCGCCAGGTACCCGTCCGGCCTGACCAGCGCGGCGGCGCCCTCAGCCAAACCGTAGAACCGGGCGAACTGGTCCAGGTGGTCTTCGATCTCCATGCCGGGTCCAATGCTGTGGATGTGCAAGCCGGCGCTTGGCAGAAAGCTTGAGGGGCCGTTGACCAGCAAGGTCCAGTGCGTGCCCTTAAGCAGCGTGAACAGGCGCGTGGGGCTGCCGCCCGCGCCACGCACAATGGCATCGGGCACTCGGTTGCCCGGGATAAGTCTGCTGTCGGCTTGCGACGGAAGCGATAGCGGCGAAGTGGGATACCCGATGTCCAGTTGCTGGACTTCACGGGTCCGCCTGTTGTCCTCCGTTTTGAAACCAGCAAGCAGCCGTGTGGACAGGCCGAGCACGTCCGCGGCCACGGGCCGGCGTTCGGCTTCGTAGGTCTCCAGTAGCCCTTCGGGCGCGCCGGCAAGCACGGCCGCTAGCTTCCAGCCGAGGTTGTAGGCGTCCTGCACGCTGGTGTTAAGGCCTTGTCCGCCGGTGGGAGGATGAACATGTGCGGCATCACCGATCAGGAACACGGGGCCGTCCCGGTAACGGTCGGCCAGCCTGGCATTCATGTTGTAGGTCGAAGCCCAGGCAACTGAATGGACGGTAATGTCCGTGCGCGCGGTGTGCAGGGCGACGCGTTCAGTCAACGCAGCAGCGGAAAGGTTGATGTCGCCCTCCAGAGGAACGGGCGCCTGGATCTGAAACAGGTCGGTGCCCGCGAGCGGGCAGATGGCCAGGGGGCCTGCGCCGTTACCGTCGAACCGGTGCCACATACCGCGCGACAATCCTTCCAGCACGACATCGGCCACGATTGCACGCACGCCTAAAGTTTTGCCCGGAAAGCCTATGCCCAGGGTGCGGCGAACCAGGCTGCGCCCGCCGTCGGCGCCGACCAGGTAGCGGGCGTGGAGCCTCTGTTCGCCCTCCGGGGTGGCCAGCACGGCTTCTATCCCGTCGGCGTTGACGTCCATCCCGACCAACTCCACACCACACTCAGGCGCATGGCCCAGTTCCATCAGGCGCTCGCGCATGATCGCTTCGGTCTTGAACTGCGGAACCATCAACGGAAGCGGGTAGGGCTCGGCAGGCGTAGGTGCGGCGACGGTCGTCACTTCCTGATCCACGTGACCGCGGTCGACCGAGTATTTGCGAACCGTGGGATAGATGCCACCCGCAGCCATGGCTCGGTCCAGGATCCCCAGGTCTTCAAAGACCTCTTGGGTGCGCGGTTGAATCCCTTTCCCGCGCGAGCCCGGAAAGGGTGATGGGAGCTTTTCGATAAGGGCAAAGCGCACGCCGCGCCGCGCCAGTTCTATTGCCAGGGTCAGGCCGGCGGCACCGGCACCGCAGATCAGGACGTCAACGGGCTTACGCATCTCAGTTCTCCAAAGTGTGTGTAATATGCACACATTAAGAGGGCAGTCTATGGCCACAAAAAAGAAAGTGCAAGATACACATATCTCGGCGCAGTTGAAGGACCTTCATCGGTCCTTGATCACGATCGTGAGCGTGATGAACCGTCCTAGGAACGACGAACGGCTGATCGCGGAAGCCGGTGTGCAGTTGGACCAGGCGCTCTTTCGCCTCTTGGTGGTGATCGAGAGGGTGGGCCCGATCGGCGTGGTGGATCTGGCGGATCGCCTTGGCAGGGATTACACGACCATCAGTCGCCAGGTCGCCAAGCTGGAACGGATGGAGATGGTGAAGCGGCACGAGAATCCGGAAGATCGCCGGATGCGCGAAACGGTGGTGTCTTCCAAGGGCAAAGCCGTGACTGACAAGCTTGACCAGGCCCGCGAGCGTCTGGCACGGGGAATCTTTCAGGACTGGGCCACAGAAGACGTCGCGGATTTAGTGCGTTTGATGCGAAAGTTCGCAGAGGCGCTGGAGCAGGGTACTCAGGCTTGAGGTGGCTAGCGTTGAGGCATGGAGCGCGTCGAGCGCTTGGACTTGCCACATTGCTGCCGCGCTGTGCCCCGTAAGGAGATAAGGTGTCGGACTGCAGTATCAGGGAGATATCACGCGGCGGTATTGCAGTCTGACACCGCTTTTTCGTAATGGGTCCCTTGGATAAGCCACTAATGGCGGGCTGGCGGCACCGCTGCTTGATGGGTTTCGCGCGGTAGGCGTTGCGGCATTTGCGGATGCTTTCTCGCGCTGCACCCATCCTACGGGTTGATGGATGGTGGCGGGGCGTGGATGGTTTCGTCGTGGTCTCACCGCTGCTTGATGGGTTTCGCGCGGCAGGCGTTGCGTCATTTGCGAACGCCTACTCGCGCTGCACCCATCCTACGATGGGTTTCGCGCGGTAGGCGTTGCGGCATTTGCGGATGCTTTCTCGCGCTGCACCCATCCTACGGCCGTGAATTGTAGGATGGGTGCAGCGCGCCCTGTCAATGGCAAGAACATCGCTGCGCAACGCGCGAAACCCATCACGCGGCGGCTTGGACCGCGCCGCAGCCCCCCCGTTTCAATACTGATACCGCAACGTCAGCATCACACTACGCGGTTGCCCGTAGTAATTCTGTCGCGACGCGCCGCCGAGCTTCTCGTAGTACTTGCGATCGAACAAATTATCGACCGTGAGCGTGCCCTCAACGTGGCGGTTGTAGCGGTAACCAATCTGAGCCGACACGACGGCATAACTGCCCTGGTCCCAGCGCACGTTGCCGCTTTGCAGATAATTCCCGCTGTTCCAGCGCACGCCCGTGCCCACGCTGAAGCCTTGCAGCGTCGGTTCAGTAAACCGATAACGAGTCCACAAGTTGATGGCGTGGCGCGGGGTGATCGTGCTGTACGACAGTCCTTCCGTGGCCGCGGCCGCTTCCAGGTACTTGGTCTGCGTGTAGGCATATCCCGCCACGATGTCCCAGTTTGGCAGCGGCGAACCGCTGATCTCGGTCTCGAAGCCCTGGCTGCGCACCTTGCCCGCCGCCACCGAATACATCGGATTGTTCAAGTCGCTCATCGCGCGGTTGCGGTCCACGATCTGGAACAGCGCGGCATGCGCGTTCAGCCTGCCATCCATGAACGCGCCTTTCAGGCCGGTTTCGATCTGGCGTCCCACGCGCGGTGACAGCGTATTGCCCTGCGCGTCGATGTCGGTTTGCGGCTGAAAGATGCTGGTGTAGCTGGCATAGGCGGACACTTGCGGAGTCAGGTCGTAGACCAGGCCGGCGTACGGCGTGGTGCGCGCGGCGATGCGCGTTTCGGTCTGGCTGAAGTCGCCGAAGTACTGGTTGGCGTTGCGCGCGTCGTTCTTCCACCAGCCCAGGCGGGCACCCGCGATGAACTTCAAGTTGTCGGTCGCCTGGAAATTTGCTCGGGTATAGAGGCCGAACTCGCTGGTGCGCCCGTCATTGCCGTTGACCTGTTCCATCTCGGGCATGGGCATGTCGATGACCGGCTCGTAGACGTTGGTCGGGAACAGTGTGCCGCCACCGTAATTGAACTGCTTGCGCGTGTAGCTGTAGTCGGCGCCCACCAACAGGCTGTGTTCACGACCGAAGGCTGCAACCGGCAGGTTCAGGTGGGCGTCGGCACCGGTGGTTTTCCAGTGGTTGCGGTACGACCAGGCGATAAGGTTGGTATCGCCGGTAAGCGGGTCGACGGCTCGGTTGGACCAGGTGGTCTGGCGCGTGGGCGTATCGGTATCGCGATGGAACACGCTTGCCTTGACCACGCCGCCGCCTTCAAGCCGGTGCTCCAGGTCGGCAAAGAACTCGGTGGATTCCTCTTCGATGCGGTTCCATTCCGCGCTGAGGTTGGTGCTTCGGCGCACGTCCAGCAGCGAGCCATCGGCATACGCCGGCAGGCCGAACGCGGGGGTTGTGCGGGAGCGTTGATGCGTGATGCCGGCCGCCAGTGTGGTGTACGGCGTAAGGTCGGCCTCGATGATGCCGTAGAGGGTGGGGCGCTCTGAACTTACACGGTCCACGAACGAGCCGCGATCTTCATAGGCCGCGATGAAACGTCCGCGAAGCGTGCCCTCGCTGTCGAAAGGCGTGCTCAGGTCGGCCACCGCCCGGTAGTAATCCCACGAGCCGACGCTGGCCTGCGCGCTGAAGGCGAATTCCTGCAGCGGGCGCTTGCGCACCAGATTCACGCTGCCGCCAGGTTCGCCGGTGCCTTGATACAGGCCGGAGGGGCCGCGCAGCACTTCAATGCGGTCGTAGATGGCAAGGTCGAAGCCCGCCGACAGGTTGCCGGCCCCGGCTGGCGCGCGCAGGCCGTCAAACTGGATCGTATCCAGCGTATAGCCGCGCGAAATAAAGCTGGAAATATTGCCGCCGCTGGAAAGCGTTTCAACGGTGATGCCGGTCACGTTGCGCATTGCGTCCGACAGGCTGTTGAGGTTCTGGTCATCCAGCTGCTGGCGCGTCACGACCGACACCGACTGCGGAATTTCCTTGAGCGTCTGCGTGCTTTTGCCGAGCGTGACCGCGTTGCTGGTGTACGAGTCGGTTCCTTCGCTGGTGGCGGACGTTGCCGCGCCCATGACGGTCACGGCCTCTAGCTGGGTGACGCCGCCTTGCGGCACGGCCTGCAAGGCATAGGTGCCCGCGGCGCTGGGCACGGCGCGATAGCCGGTGTCCGCAAGCAGGCGGTCGAAGCCTTGCTGCACGCTCATCTCGCCCGAGATGCCGGGGCTCTGGCGGCCCGCCAGCCAGGCGGGGTCGTAGACGATCTGTACGCCGGCCGCGGCCGCATAGCGCGCCAGCACGGTATCGAGCGCGCCCGCGCCGACCGCCACGGTGCGGACTTGCGACGATGGCGCCGTGCCGCTTTGCGCTGCGGGCTGTGTCGTTGGTTGTGCGGCTGATTGTGCCGCGGATTGTGCGCCCGCCGTCGCACTCGCCATGGCCGTGCACCAAAGCGCCGACCAGATCATCGCCTTGCGGGGGGCTTTGCCCCGCGTTGCGCGTACACGTGCCATCACTCTTCCATCCTTTCGTCGTCAAGCAAGATGCGCCCGCATCCCCTCGATGCGGTCTTACTTCCTACTCCGTACGACAACGAAAAAGTGATCACCCTGATGCAGTTATTTTTCTGCGCGGTAGCTCAAGCGCCCGCCGGCCCGACCGACACCCAGTAGCGCGTGACACGTTGCACGGCAATCGGCAGGCGTTCGGCCAAGGCGCGCAGGGCCGCATCGGTGTCGCGCAGCGATAGCGCGCCCGACACCCGCAGGTTCGCGACCTGGGGCGAGCACCGCAGGATGCCCGGGCGATGCCGCGCCAGCTCGGCCACCACATCGGCCAGGCGCTGGTCGCGCACGACCAACATCCCCTGTTCCCAGAGCGCCGCGCTGTCGTCCACTGGCGCCAGCGCGCCGGCCTGGGCAAGCGTGAAGCTGCCACGTTGACCCGCGTCGATGCGCAAGGCAGGGGCGTGCGCGGGGCGTGCCAGCACAGCGTGTTCAAACACCATGACCTCGGTACGATCGTCGATCAAACGCACTGAAAAGCGCGTGCCCAAGGCCTGAACCTCGCCCTGCGGGGTCTGCACGACGAACGGTCGATACGTGGGCTGGGCTTCCTGGCCGGTGGTCACCAGAACTTCTCCGGCCATCAGCACCAGCCGGCGTTCGGCAGTGCCAAAGCGCAGGTCGACGGCGCTGCCGCTGTTCAACACCAGCCGCGTGCCATCGTCCAGCATGCGTGTCAGCTGTTCGCCCGCGGCAGTGCGCAGATCCGCGCGCCAGGCGGGGGCTTCGCGCCACGCCATCCAGCCGACCGGCGCCACGACACCCAGGCCCAGCGCCACGCGCAGCACGGCACGGCGGCCTTGCCGCTTGCGGGTGGCGCGCAGCACGTCATGTCCGATCTGGGCGGGCAGGCCGTCGAACGCGCCCAGCACCTGCTCGGCGCGTGCCCAGGCCTGCGCATGAGTCTCGCCCTGGGCAAGCCAACGTTCGAACGCCCGTTGTGTGCTGGCATCGGCGGGCTCGTAGCGCAGACGGATCACCCAGTCGGCCGCTTCTTCAAGCAGCCGGTCGTTGGGGGCGGCCGTCATGGCGTTGCTACCCAGCGTGCTCATGCGGCCACGGCCATGCAGGCCATCAAGGCCTTGCGTAGATGGCGTCGTACCGTGATCACGGGTTTGCCGGTTTGTTCGGAAATCTCTTGCAAGGTCAGGCCGTCCAGCTGCGCCAGCAGGAACATGTCGCGCGTGGCGGCAGGCAGGCGCTGCAACATGGCGTCGATGGCCACCAGGGTCTGCACGATGATGAGTCCCGTCTCCGGCGGCGGCACCTGGGGTTCGGGCAGATGCGCAATGGCGTCCAGATACGCCTGCTGGACCGCGCGGCGGCGCCAATGGTCAACCAGCAGCCCCTTGGCAATATGCGTGATCAGAGCGCGTGGCTCGTCGCGCAATGCGGGCGGCCGGCGCGCAGCCATCAGCCGCACGAACGTGTCCTGCGCCAGATCGGCCGCGTCGCCGCTGTCGCCCAGCTTGCGATGGAGCCAGCCTTGTAGCCAACCATGGTGATGGCGATAAAGCTGCTCGACGGCGGGGAGGGTAAGAGAGTCGGGTAATTGCAAGATGCCCGGAAGTTTACCGAATGCGAATAAGAAATACTATTACTTAGATTGAGAGAGGGGGCGGGCGCGGCGTGCGCACAACAGGCCGCGTCCGGGCAGGGTGGCGCCCCGCGCCAGGGCATTTTTTTGTAAAACCTTGGGCAAGCCCTAAAGCAGACCCTTCGACTTGCCGTCAATGCAGGGTGTCCGATTCATGGATGGATTTCCCGTGATCCGTAAATTTTTTCCAATGACGTCGGCCTTGCTGATGGTGGGCGGGATGGTTGTCCCGGCCAATCACGCCAATTCGTCGCCCGTGACGTCCATGAGGGTGTCGTTCACCGTGCTCAGCCAATGCACGGTCGCGCACCACGACGGCAGCCACCCGATCGTGCGCTGCGCGCACCCGACGCCTTCCAGCATCCAGCGCAGACCCGACGCGCAATACTGGACAGTGGTTTTCTGAAACTCAGAACTCGATCGTGGCGGTCACCACGTCGGAATACTGTCCCGGCGGCGGCGCGGTCTGTGCCGGCACTCGGCCATAGACTTGCACCTGCTGCGGGTTGCCGGTGCCTGTGCCCGTGACAAAGGCCGTGCCCAAGGTGCCGTCTCCCCACGGAATCGTGCGCTGCGCGGTGGTATGCAGTTCGTAACGCACCAGCCTGCCGTTGCTGGAACGCATATAGCGCTGGGTGACGGTACCGTTCTGACCGCCATTGAGGCGGATTCGGTAAGCGTCGTTATTGGTGCATCTGACATTCAGGGCGGTACTGGCGGTGTGTGCCGTCCTGAAATCCGCCACCGCACCGAAATTCAAGGGGGCGGCGGAAATGGTGCAGTTGTTGATGACATTGGCGCGCACCGTGAAGTTGTAGCTTCCGCGCGAATTCAGTGCCGAGCACGCAGGCCGGGTCAAGGCGTAAAACCCATAGTCGATCGTGGCCACCCCCGCGAACGTTTCGGAATACACCGTCGTGGCATTGTTGGCCGTTGGCACCGTGTATTGGGCGGGCAAAATCTGCCCTGTGATGGGCTGGTTGTAGGTAACCTGCCCCCCCAGCAAAGGACGTGAGAACACGATTGAAATGGGTGTCGTGCCGGTAGTTGTCGCGCCCCATAGGGGGCTCATGGACGGGCTGGGCGATAGCCGGTACTGCAGCCGATTGGCGCCATTGGCCATCTGCCGAGGGTCTTGCATCGTGGACCCGCTGCCTATGCCCAGGTTGACGCACACGCGGGCAAAGCCCAGGGTGAGCAGCCCCCAGTTGCAGGTCACTGTCAGGGTTCCCGTTTGCGTTGCCGACGAGCCCAGCACGGGGTTCACATTAGGAAAGGTGATGGGCGTCATGGATGCCGTGCAGGTCTGCGCCTGGGCGGCGTTGCCTCCCATCAGGAAGGCGGCCATCAACACAAATAGGGCGGCAGTGGCTTTCATGCTTATTGCCCCACGCACGCGACCGGGCCCAGGCGTGGCAAGGTGCCATCATCGGGGGCTTTGAATGCGAAACGTGCTGTGCAGGCCAGGTTCTGCGCCCGCACGTCCAGATGATTGACGTCAACCAGATCGCGCACGAATGTCTGGCTGCCATAGCCCACCACGCCTTCGGACCCGCTTTCCCGATGCACGACGCGGCCGCCCACCGGCAGCGGCTTGCCTTCGCCGTCGACCAGCAGCACTGTCGCCGCCGCTTCGCGTTCGATGCCGAACTTCACCAATACACCCGATTGCCATTGCGGCACGATGTCGCGCGAATAGGCCGTGACGTGGGCATTGGGGGGCAAATCCAGTCCATCGATGTCCAGCGTATTGGTCTGGTAGCTGTTCAGGTCTGGCACGACCAGGTAGCCGCTAGTCCCGGTGTGGCCCGTGACGCGGTTTTGATGCAGGACGGGTACGTCGGCCTCTTCGCCTGTGGACACCAGCGCAAAACTGTCGTCAATGCGCCGGGAAGCCTGCGCGGTTCCATCCATGAACACCAGGGCGCCATTCACGTCGAGTTCGCCCGTTGTTCGTCCATCAAAGCGTTGTGCGCCCACCGTAAGCTCGCCGTAGCGCCCCAGATACCGTCCCCAGCCCTGTTCGTAGCGTCCGCTGGCATAGGTGCCCGCCTGGACGCCCCAGCCAAAGCCGCCACCATAATCGGGGGTGCGGATGGCGCTGGTATTGGCATAGGGTTCGCCGTCTTGCCAACCGGTCGTGGCATTGACGGAGACGTCGCCCAACGCGATCCCCAGGCTGAGGAACGCCCCTCGGCTGTCACTGTCGCTGAAGTCCTGGAAGGCGCTCATGGTCAGGGTGGCGCGATTGCCCAGGCGCGTGCTGTAGGCCATGGATCCGATATGCGCTGCTTCGACGCCGGGATATTGCTGCCCGATGTAGCTGAGCGACACGGACTGCCCGCCGCCCAAAGGCAGCGCCAGGGTCGCCCGATCGCTGGCGCGTGCCACCGGAATGCCGTCGTTGGCTGCCAGGTCGGCATAGGCCGAGGTGCTGCGCAAGGTTTGCAGGTCAATGGAGAATCGGGGGTCCACATACTGGTAGCCCAAGCCCACCTGCAGGCCCGTGTCCCTACCTGTACTGCCGGCAACGGACGCATTGACCACTCCCGCCATACCCAATTTTGCGAGCACGCCCGTGCCCACGTTGTAGAGGCCCGTGGTCGCTTCCCCATGCGCTTGCGCTGTTACGGCATTCGACACCCCGTACTGCCACGAAGCGCTCAGCGCGGGGTCGTCTTTATAGTCGAACGAGCGCCAGCCATAGGCGCGGCGTAGAAACCCCGCTTCGACCGAATAACTGGACATGCCCTGTGCCAGCAACCGCGTGTCGATATAGATAGGCAACGATTGCGATACGGGTCGCCCCAGGGCATCGCGCGTGATGACGTTGGCTTGGCCGAAGCCGGTGATGCCGGCGACGTTATCAACCACGAATGGCCCGCTGGGCACGTCGCCGGAATAGCGTCGGATGTTGTTGATGTACACATCGACCGTGGAGGGCACCACGGCACTGCCGCCAAACGCCGGCATGGGAAAGGTCACCAGATCGGGCCGCAGCGAGAAGTTGCGCCGCCACTGCAGGCCAGCCATGCGTATCGAACGCGACCAAGCCAGCGAACCAGAAATCGTGTCACCGACTTGGCGGGTGGTCAGTGTTTCGGGGTCTGACTGGGTCCAACTGGTGTCATACCGAACATAGCGACTCACATCGCGTTGCAGATAGCCCGTGCCGGTATTGCTGAACACGCCGAATTTGTCGAAGTAGCGTTGCTCGCTCCAAAGGGCCAACGGGCTTTCGCGTTCGGTGCGGGCATACAAGTCGTAGTTGATCAGAAATCCGCGATCCGTCGTTGCCGCGGCGGTGGGGGCCAAGCCCCGGCCATCGATTCTGCGCGCGACGCGATAGCGGTCGGGCATATCAATATCCACCTCTTGCGCCGCCGCATCGAAGCGATACGTCAGCCCTGGAATCTGATCCAACGGCACGTGTTCCTGGTCGGCAATTCCCAAGGCTGGGGTGTCGATTCCGATGCCGCGCAAGTCGATGCCGCGTGCCGACAATCGGCCGTTCTGATCTTGAAATCGAGCGATGTAGGCGCTGCGCTGGCCGTTGAAGCTGACCGTCAGGTAGACGTCGATAGCAGACGCCGCCGCCAAAGGGGCCGGGGCGGGAGCGGGCTGTGCTTGGGATGGTGCGCCGGTCATTGCGGCGGCAAGCGCCAGAGTCCATTGAAAGGCGCGTGCACACAATGTCTCACTTCCCGGGGGATGGCCGCAGGGATGCGTCCATTTCGACACTGTTCACCCGTGCTCGCACCGACATCGATGCATTCGCGCCAGGTTGGAATGGCAGGCGCCATTGGCGCGTGCTGCCGCGCAAGACATAGCCCAGAAGGCCATCACGCACGCTACGAGATCGGCCATTCGAAACCAGCACCACATCGCTGAGCTGTGCGCGGTGTGCGCCGTTGTTCTGGACGCGGAGCGCCCAGCCCGTGCCATCGCGCGCCAGCGACCAGACAAGGTCGTCCTGTACTGCCTGTTGCGGCGCCGCGCCCACGAACACGGGCACCGAATAACGCAAACGCACCTGCACGCCGGTGGTGCGCAGCGGATCGGGCGGCGCGATCTCATCGATAATCAGCCGGTACGATTGCTCGCCGGATGGCGCCGCGGCGTTTGGACGCAGCAGGCGTACTACCTGCCGCCCGCCCGGTGCAATTTGAATCATCGGGGGGCTGGCCACCAGGGCTGCTGATTCCGTCAGCACGTCGTTGTTCAGGGTCTGGTGCCACGCGTAGATGCGCACCTGACCATAGACGGGGGCAGCTCCCTCGTTGCGCAACGTCATGGTCGTTGCCTGTTCAGTGCTGCCCAGGTTCAGGATCACGGGCGAGATCTGCAAGCTGGCGGATTGCGCATGTAGCGCCACGCCGAACAGACAGGCTCCCGCCGCCTGGCGAAGCATCCCAAGCGTCGTCATGTCGATCCGTGACTAGAAGTAGACGGTGGCGGTAACGGTCGACTGGTAAGTGTCGGGCGCCGGCGCATCCTGCGGCGGCACCTGCCCGTACACGGTCAGAGTCTGCGCGGCGCCTGTGCCCGTGCCGCCGACGGTGTCCGTGCCTTGCGTATTGCCCCAGACCGTCGTGCGCCCCGCATTCTGATAAAGCTGGTAGTCAACCGTCGTTCCCGTGTTGCCCGGTGCGGTACCGGCCAACTGACGGCTGGCAATTGTCGAGCCCGCTGCGGTTCCCGCATCCAGACCAACGTTATAAGGCGTGGTATCCGTGCAGGTAACGCTCAACGTCGTTTCCTCATTGGCCGGCGCACTCAGCAAGCCCGTCGCGGGAAATACCAATGGCTCGGCCGCTATCGTGCAATTTGCCTGCACGGTCAATGACACGTTGAAGGTGGCGGTTGATGTACCGTTTTCATAAACCTGCGCATGAGCAAGCGTAGGCGCCCAGGCGCCGATAACAACGGTCAATGCACTGGCATACCCCATCGCTTTCATATTTACGCTCCTCAATATTGTTAATGACTTTGAATCACTCTACCGAGCGGGGGCGGCGAACTTATTTCCTTATTTTTCGAAGCTCGTCATTTACTGTCTGCTTGCAATACAGCAGATGTAAATATCTGGCTTGCTCGTGCGGTGCGTATAACTGCCCTAAATGTGGGTGAGTGACGCGTCACGTGGTTAAAACCTGGAAACAATTTAGAAAGGAGATTTGAAACTAATATTTTTGACTTCTCACGCCGCGCGCCCGCCAGTTTGAATGGAATACCTGTCCGGTAAGAATCCAGTTATCCCTGCCGCCAATAAACTCCCCGCTATCGCCGCACAGATCGGCCACCCATAATTGCCGCTAACGTCATACGCATACCCCGCCGCAACCGGCCCCACCAAGGTGCCTAGCGCCACGCTGGTATATAGCGCGCCGATAATGCCGCTGATATGGCGGCCGCCGAAGTAGTCCATCACGACCGCTGGCAGCAGCGCTACCCAGCCGCCATAGAACACGCCGAATACCAATGCGAATAGCGCCAGCGACCAAAACTGGCTGGAGGCGCCCCAGGTTGCCAGCGTGGCGGCGATGCCGCCATACATGGCCGCCAGCGCGTTGCGCCTGCCGACGCGGTCC
Source organism: Achromobacter spanius (assembly GCF_029637605.1). Classification (NCBI taxonomy): domain Bacteria; kingdom Pseudomonadati; phylum Pseudomonadota; class Betaproteobacteria; order Burkholderiales; family Alcaligenaceae; genus Achromobacter; species Achromobacter spanius. The sequence goes on from NZ_CP121261.1 coordinate 875,020, forward strand.
GCCAGCGGCCCCAGGCAGAATCGGCCAGCCGTGCTGCCCACGCCGATCAGGCTAAGCAGTAGCACGGCTGATTCTGGCTTTACGCCATGGTCCATCGCGTAGGGCACCAGATGCACGAACGGCACAAAGACGCCAAACGCGCAGACCAGGCAGGCGGCATATAGCCAGGCAAACGTCCTGCTGCGAACGGCGTCCCGCACACAGGTGCCCTCGGGGGGGCTTGACGACTGGAGCGGCAGCCGCTCGCCTTCCGGCGTCAGGCCCCGGTCCAGCGGCGAGTTCTCCACCCAGCGCGACGCGGCTACCCCCAACACCGCTACGCCCACGGCCAAGGCAAGATAGGCATTTCGCCAGCCCCACAACCCGATCAGCGCCGCGGCCAGCGGCGGCACCAGCAGCGTGCCCACTCCGATGCCGCTGACCGCCAGCCCCGAGGCCAGTCCGCGTCGCCGCTGAAACCAGCGCTGTATTGCGCCCACCACCGGCACATACGAACATCCAACGCCCAGTCCCACGCCCAGCCCATAAGCCAGGTAGATCTGCGTCATGTTCTGTGCCGCGGCGGCAAGCAGAAGACCCAATGCCAGCAGCAGCATTCCGCTCAGCGCCAGCGCTCGCGAGCCGTAGCGGTCCGCCAATGGTCCGCTGACTACGCCGAAGCCGAAGTAGAGGCATCCTGCCAGCGAGAACACCAGCGACACCGCCGCGCGTGAGGCGCCGAAGTCGCGTTGCAAGGCGTCGACAAAGGAGCTGAAGGAATAGGCACTGCCGAAGCCCAGCAAGGTAATGACGAAGGCGGCGGCCACGACGAACCACCCACGAAAAATCCGGCCATTGGTGGACGGCGTTGCGGTCTGTGATGGATGCGTCGTCATGCTTGCGCCTCTATGGCGGGCCTGCGCAGATGCCAAGGCGTGGCGGCCTGCAAGGCGGCGCCCAGGGTGAACAAGGTCATCTCCGCCAGATGCGCCGCGACCAGTTGAACGCCCATCGGCATGCCGGTATCGCATTGGCCCGCCGGCAGCGTCAGGCAGGGGTGTCCCGTCATGTCGAATACGCAGGTGTAACGCTGAAGCGCCGCGATCAATTCGGGCTGGTCGCCCAGGGTACTGATGGTGTGCAAGCTTAGCGGCGGCATGGGCTGCACGGGCGTGAGCAGCGCGTCGATGCCGGTGAATAAGGCGTCGACCTTGCCGCGCAGCGCCATGCGCCGCAGTAACAGACGTTGATAGTCCACGCCGGACAAGGCGTGACCCGCGTCAAGCACCGCCGCCAAGATGGGGCCGTACTCCGCGCGGCGGGACGGGTAGGTGTCGGCATGGGCGACCGCGGCTTCCACCGCGCAGTGGGGCGCCCAGTCGCGAACCGCCTGTTCGCCGTCCGTAATCGGAAAGCGTACCGGGACCAGCGTTGCGCCCAAGTCCTTGAATGTCTGCGCGGCCGACGCCAGCATGCGCTGCGTCTGCGCGTCGACATCGGTGCCGTTCCAATCGGGATCGATACCGATCCGCAATCCGTGCAGGGAGCCAGCGGGCAACTGCGTGTAGCGCGGCACCGGCGCTTGCAGCGCGGTGGGGTCCAGCGGATCGGCGCCCGCCATGGTTTCCAGCATGACGGCGGCATCTTGCACGCTGCGCGCGATGACGCCGATGTGATCCAGCGACGCCGCCAGCTCTATGGTGCCGTGCCGGCTGACGCGGCCCCAGGTCGGCTTGATGCCGGTCAGGCCGGTGGCGGCGCAGGGCCAGCGGATGGATCCTCCGGTATCCGATGCCGTCGCCGCAAAGCAAAGCCCAGCCGCCGTGGCCACCGCAGAGCCGCTGGACGAGATGCCAGTCCAGTAGTCCGCATTCCAAGGGTTGCGCGGGGGCGTGATGGCGGGGTGGTGGTCGGAGTACGCGCCTTCCGTCATTTGCAATTGCCCCAGCAGCACCGCGCCCGCGTCGCGCAGGCGGCGGACAACGGTGGCGTCATGCGTGGCGGGCGCGTTGCGATGGATCGTCATGCCAGCGGAGGCGGGTACGTTTTGCTGGCGGCACAGGTCTTTCAGCGCGATAGGAACGCCGTGCAGCGGGCCTCGGTATCGCCCCGCGTGTATCTCGGCTTCAGCGTTGTGCGCCGCTTGCAGCGCCAGCTCAGCCGTTATGCAGGCGTAGCTGCGCAGCGCGCCGTCGCGGGCTTCGATGCGCTGCAATTGGCGGTGAGTCAGTTCAACGGGGGATATGTCGCGGGTTTGGATCAAGCTTGCGACACAGGTCAGGTCTTGATCCAGCAGGTCAGCCTGGGCGTGGGCGGGGAGGGCAGTTTCATTCATATAGTTCAGCTATTCCATGGGTCATCGGATATGTTGAATAATCCAGGTAAATTAGCGGCATTGGAGCGACCTAACAAACCCTGATTTCTATCGAATTCAGATTAGTAAAACTATTCTGACGAATGCCGTGATGAATGCTCATGACCCAGCAAAGACTCCCCCCGCTTAACGCGCTGCGCGCCTTTGATGCCGCCGCGCGCCATCAGTCCATGAAGGCGGCGGCGGAAGAACTTTGTGTGACTCCCGGCGCGGTCAGCCAGTTGATCAAGACCCTGGAGCAGCATCTGGGCGTGGCGCTCTTTGTGCGCGTGAATCGCGGCATCCTGCTGACCGATGCCGGCAAGAATTACCTGCCGCCAATTCGCAATGCATTTCGCCAGATACTGGATGCCTCGGCACGCATCGCGGCGGCGCCGGCAAGCCGTGTGCTGACGGTCAGCACCACCACATTCTTTGCATCGGCTTGGCTGATTCCTCGCCTGAACGACTTTCACGCGCGCCATCCCGACATTGACTTGCAAGTGGTGACCAACAACGCCTTGACGGATTTTTCACGCGATGGCGTGGACATCGCCATTCGGCATGGAATGGGCCGCTATCCGGGCCTGCAAAGCGAACACCTCTTGACGGTGAGCGTCGTGCCGGTGGCATCCGCCAGCCTGGTTGCCACATTGGGCATGCCAGCCAATGCGCAGGATCTGCTGCGCTGGCCACGAGTGCATGACGAAAAGCGTAATGGCTGGCAGCTTTGGTTTGCGGCGCAGGGCATCGAAGATGCAGGCATGCCCAAGGGGCCTGCGTTTGACGACGGCAGCCTGCTACTGACGGCTGTCACCGCCGGGCAGGGCATGGGGCTGTTGCCGGTGGCAATGGTGGAAGACGAGCTGGCCGCGGGGCGGCTGGTCCGCTTGGCGGATGAGGCCTGGCTGGAGGACTTTGGCTACTACCTGGTGTGGCCGGGCAGGGGGCCGATGGCGGACAAGGTCCGCGCGTTCCGGGATTGGTTGCGCTTGTCTGGCGCCGTCAGCCCTTGTGCGCCAGCGCTTGGATAAAGCCGCTGCAAAACAGCTGGTCGAAGCTGTATTCGGCGCGTGGGCTGCCACAGTCAATGCTGCTGGCGGGCAACGTCACCGTGGTCAGCGACAGCGCTGCGATGAACGTGATCCCGGCGACCCTGGGCAGCACGGAAGCCATGAAATGCCGCAGGCGGTCACGCGGCAGACGGCGCATGGGTTGGTTCAGCTCGAAGGCGTCTTGAAGCCGGCGCGCGCGATCGTTGAACAAAAACTGGCGCCATTGCATGCTGGCGATGCAGAAGATCACCGGAAAGAAAAAGCCCAGGATGAGCAGTACGACGCCTTGATTGCCAATGATATTCAACTGCCCCAGCGCCGCTACGCCGGCGATGCTGGCCAGCGACAGCGTCGCAATCAATTTCGCCGCTTCCCGTTCCGCCGCGACTTCATTTTCCTGGGCCTTGACCCACAACTCGAACCGGCGTGGCTCCCAATGCATGGTGGGATCCTCGGGAAGCGCCGGATCGCGCTCGTCATCCTGTCGAAGGTAAACGCTGAGTTTGCCCAGGCCGTAGGCGACGATGCCCACGATGATTGCCGTCATTTGTACTGCAAGCGTCATGTTGGAACCCTGAAAAGTTGTCTGTCCGGGGGCGCGCGTGCCGTGCAGGCGGCGCTATTGCCTCAGCCTTGCACCGGCGTGCACAGTTCCACCAGCGTGCCGTCGGGGCAGCGCAGGTAAGACACGACTTGCCCCCATGGCTTGGCGGTCGGCGCACTGAGTTCGGTTGCGCCCAGCGACAAGGCCTTGGCGTGGGCGGCGGCAACGTCGTTGGTCACAAAACCTACTTCCATGCCCAGCGGCTTGGGCGACGCCGATGCTTCCACGTGCCCGGTGGTGAAGTTCATGGCAGCCAGTTCATGCGCCGCGAATGACAGCGTGGTGGCACCGGTATCAAGCTCTCCGTAGGTTTTTGATTCGTGCAGGAACCGCACCGGAAAGCCGAATGCTTTTTCAAAAAACGACAACGACGCCGCTACGTCGGGCACGTAAATGATGGTGTATCCGAACTTCATGGAGGTCTCCTTGAAAGCCTGCTCCACGCGCCGACACGGTTGCCGACGCCGATGCTGCGCATCATACGCGGACGTGGCAAAACGGCGTTGGCCCGCGGCTTGCGGCACGTCATTTACCGGCTTTTGCAAGGCTTCGGTAAATGAAGCGTTTAGCGGGCGCGGGCTCGCGGGGTCGTGCTTTGCTGCAAGCACGCGCTCGCCTGTTCCGCCAACCCTTGCTGAAGCAACTGCGCGGGTGCGCTCATGGCGCGGTCTTTCGACCACACCACCGCCAGCACCGGGTCTTCCAATGGCAGCAAATGACGCGCCACCAATCCCTGGCGTTCCGCGTAGTGCGCGCCCAGACTTTCCACGATCGCCACGCCCAAGCCTTGCGCCGCCAGCGCGCAGGCCGCCGATGATTGCGCCACTTCGATGATGGGCCGATAAGGCAGTCCGCGCGCTTCCAGCGCCTGGCGCGTTGCGCGGCCGGCGGGCAGGGCGGGGGCCAGCACGATGGGGCCGGCGTCGGCCACCTGTTCAAGCGTCAGCGCTGGCTGTTGCGCCCAGGGATGATCCCGCGCCATCACCGCATGCAGGCCCAACGGCGCCAGCCGCAGGCTGCTGACTCGGTCGATGTCTGACGGTGCGCCGATGATGATGCCCAGGTCGATACGATGGTCCACCGCCATTTCGATGATCTCCAGCGCGATGCCGGCGCGAACCGTGACGGCCACCAACGGATGGGCTTGTCGCATGCCGGCCAGGGCCGGGGGCAAGAGGCTGGACGCCGCAATCGCAACCGCGCCCACGTCCAGCCGCGCCAGCGCGCCTTGCCGGATGTCGACGGCCAGCCGGTCGACCGCTTCAATGCCGGCCAGGGCGTTGAGCACTTCGGGTATCAGCGCGCGGCCCTGGCTGGTGAGGTGCAGCCGGCGGTTCTCGCGGCTGAACAGCGCGAAGCCCAGGCGGGTTTCCATGTCGCGCAACAGCGCGCTGGCGGCGGGCTGGGTCATGTTGACCGACGCCGCGGCGGCGGTGACGGTGTCGTGCCGGTACATGGCGCGCAGCAGCAGGAGTTCTCGCCGGTTGAACATATGAAATTCATATGGAAATAGACAATTCATCTATTTGACCATATGAAGTAAGCGCCGCCAGAATGGGTGGATCGTGTCCTGAATCGTCGCCCTGATTTTTCATCCCAGTTCTTCAGCCTGATCCTGCATCCTTCCCCTAGCCGTCATGCCTGCCAACACCATCGTTTCCGTCACCTGCATTCCCCTGCGCCTGCCGTTCCATCACTGGAGTCCGTCGCCCCTGTTTGCCGGCCGTCCGCGCGACAAGCTGGACAGCGCGCTGGTGCGCGTGCAGACGGAAGACGGCACGGTGGCCTGGGGCGAGTCGTATTGCGTGGAGCCGCGCGCCTTGCTCGCTATTTTTGAGACGCTGATCGCGCCGCTGGCCTGCGGGCGGGAAGCGGATGACGACAGCTTGCTGCCGGGCATGCAGCGCACACTGCACAACCTGGGGCGGTCCGGTCCCGTGGTGCATGCATTGGCTGGCCTGGACATCGCGCTATGGGACCTGCGCGCCAAGCGCGCGGGCGTGCCCTTGTATCAATTGCTGGGCGGCAAGCGCCGCGAGCGCGTGCGCGTCTATGCGTCGTTGCTTCAGTACTACGGCAACGCCGAGCGCCTGGACGCGGTGACGACGCGGGCCATGAATGAAGGCTATACCGAGATCAAGCTGCACGAGCGCACCGCCGATGCGCTGGCCGCCGTGCGCCGCAGCACGGGGGCGGGCGTACCCATCATGGTGGACACGAATTGCGCCTGGCTGCCAGGCGAGGCCGAAGCCGCCATAGCCGCCATGCGCCCGCACGATCCCCTTTGGATCGAAGAGCCGCTGTGGCCGCCGGAGGACGATCGCGCGCTGGCCCGCTTGAAGCGCGCGTGCGGCATTCCGTTGGCCGTGGGCGAGAACGCCAGCAGCGTCACCGACCTGGAGCGGGTGGTGGACAACGAAGCCGCGCAGTACGTGCAGCCCAGCGTCATCAAGCTGGGCCTGACCGGCGCGTGGCGCATCGCGCAGAAATGCGCGGGGACGAACGTTGTGTGCGCGCCGCAGGTGGCGTTCTTTGGTCCGGGCTTTCTGGCCAGCCTGCATCTGATCGCGGCGCAGCAGACCGAGGTGTCGTTGGAACGCCTATACGTTGAGCTCGCGCACGTGCCCTATGGGCGCAGCGTGCCCATCACAGACGGTTGGGTGCAGGTGCCGGACGGGCCGGGACTGGGCGCCGATCCGGAGGCGGAGCTTGCAGCAGGCCGGTTCAGCGCCTGACACGACGACAACGCGAGCCCAAAGAGGCCGCATCAAACATAAACCAGGAGACAAAGACATGCACCCATCGCGCAGAGCGTTTCTGATCAACGGCACGACCATGGCAGTGGGCGCGGCCGCGTTGCCCTGGACCTTCGCGGCACGCGCCGCGCGGTATCCGGACAAGGCGGTGCGCCTCTATATACCCTATCCGCCAGGTGCGGCCACCGACACGCTGGGCCGCATGGCGGGGCAGGTATACGCCGAAGCGCTGGGCCAGCCCTTCGTGGTGGAAAACCGGGGCGGTGGCGGCACCACGATCGGCACGCGCGCCTTGGCGGTGTCGGCGCCGGACGGCTACACCATCGGCATGGTCGACTCCACCTTCACGATCAATCCCGCGCTGCTGGGCGATCGCCAGCCTTACGACGCGATCAAGGACTTTGCGCCGATCTCGCTGATGGCGACCGCGCCGTTCGTGATGGTGGTGCATCCGTCGGTCAAGGCCACCGATGTTGCCTCCTTTGTGGCGCTGGCCAAGGCGCAGCCGGGCACGCTGTCGTTTGGATCGGCGGGGGTGGGCAGCGGACCGCATCTGGCGGGCGAGCAACTGCGCCAACAGGCGGGCGTGGACGTGCTGCATGTGCCGTACCGGGGCGGCGGCACGGTGATCACCGACCTGTTGGGCGGCCAGGTGCAGTTTGCCTTCGCCACGGTTCCCACGCTGCTGGAACACATCAAGGCGGGGCGCCTGCGGGCTTTGGCGGTGACGAGCCCGAAGCGCGTCAGCCAGTTGCCTGATGTGCCGACGTTTGCCGAGGCCGGCTTGCCGGGCGTGGACATCTCGCCCTTGTTCGGCCTGGTGGCACCGGCAGGGGTGCCGGACCCGATCATCGATCGCCTGTCGAAGACGCTGGCGGACTCCGTGCGCAACGGCGCGCTGCGCGACAAGCTGGCAGGCTTGGGCTTTCAGCCGGTGGGCAGCACACCGGCTGAATTCGCGCAGCGGATCAGGGATGATGTGGCGAAGTGGACCCGCGTGATCCAGCGCGGCGGGATCAAGGCGGAGTAGGGTGCGCCGATGGCGCCCGCGCGCATGCTCGGTGGAGCTCAAGGTGGGGTAAGGAGGCCACTCGAAAATGGCTTTGTGCACACGTCGAACCGGTTTATACCCAGTGCGCAGGTCATTCGGGCGCGATTCCTGCCGCCTTGATGACCCTGCCCCATTTCTGAATATCGGCGGCCTGAAATTCGTTCAGCTCGGCAGAAGTCGTTGTCCACGCCTGAGTCGCCGAGTTCCGAAAGAATGCCCGCGCGCCGTCGCTGCCCATCGCCCCGACCAGCAACTGCCTTAGCGTCGCAGCAATTGGCGCGGGAGTTCCGGCGGGAACGTAGGCAGCGAACCAATAGCCCATGTCATAGCCTTTGATGCCGGCCTCGTCCAGGGTAGGCACATTCGGCAGTTGCGGCAGGCGTTCCTGGGTTGATGCGCCGAGTGGGCGCAGTCTGCCTGCCTCGATCTGCGACAAACCGGTTACGGTGTCGATCACCATCATGTCGATGTGCCCGCCCAGCAGATCGTTGAGCGCATTGGGATTGCTGTTGTAGCCGACCCAGACGATATCCGTACCGGTCAGTTGCTTGAGCATTTCGCCTGCGATGCGGCTGGACGAATTGCCGCTGCCGAAGCTCAGTTTCCCGGGGGCTTGCTTGGCCGCGCGAATCAGGTCATCGACCGTGCGATAAGGCGAGTCGGCTTTCACCACTAAAACCTGGCCGCCGCGTCCCAGTCCTGTCAGTGGGGTGAAATCCGCTACCGGGTCATAAGGAAGCGTCTTGAAAAGATGGGGGTTGGCGGCTTGCGTCGTGTTGGTGGTGATCAAGACCGTGTAGCCGTCGGGGGCGGCTCGGGCCACGTGATGCGCGGCGATCATGCCGCTTGCGCCTGGCCGGTTTTCCACGACGACAGCTTGCCCCGTCTGCTGTGTCAGCGACGCTGACAATGCACGAGCCAGCAGGTCGGTTGCACTGCCCGCGCCGAATGGCACGACAAATGTCACGGGCTTTTCCGGATAGCCAGCCGCATGTGCCGATGCGGTCCAGGCGAGGCCAAGGACGGCCAACATCGACGCCGCCAGGCGGACGATAAAAGTGATGATGGGGTTCATGATGTTTGTCTCCTTTAGTTAGTTGGTGCGGGCGTCATTGGCCTGCACGCTTCGTATGCCAGCTTCCTGGGTGCGCGCTCAACGCGCTCACGCGCTCACGCGGGCTGACTAGCAAGATCGCGACGGGTGCGCTGCGCTAGAAACTCGCGGACAACGGCCTTGTGCTCATCCCCGCAAAGCAAAATCGCCTGCATGGCGGCAGCGGTTTCCAGCGCCATCGGCAAGGTCGACTCGGCGGCATCCAATACCAGGCGCTTGGCCATGCGCAAGGCTTGGGGCGGGTTCGACGCAATGCGCCGGGCCAAGGCGGCGCTGGCCTCGTCCAAGGCTTCCGGCGCCACCACGCGGGACACCATGCCCAGTTGCAACGCGGTCGACGCGTCGATGAATTCGCTGGTCAGCGTCAACTCCAAAGCCTTTGCCGTCCCCACGATGCGGGTCAAGAACCAGGCGCCGCCTATGCCAGACACCAGGCCCAGTCGCAGGAAGCTCTCGGCAAATGTCGCGCTTTCGCTGGCCACGCGCAGGTCGCACATGAGGGCCAAGTCACAGCCGGCTCCCACCGCCGCCCCATTGACCGCCGCAATAGATGGCATCTGCAAGGCTTGCAATGCATGGGTGATTCGATGCAGCGTTGATTTCAGTCGGGCTCGGACCTCGGTGGCGGAGCCCTGCATCAAATCGGCCCCTTGTTCCATATCTTTCACATTGCCGCCCGTGCAGAAGTGCTTGCCCGTGGCGCGCAGCAATACGCAATGAACGTTTGATAGCGTATTGGCCCGTTCCAGGGCCTCGGCAAGCGCCTCGGCCATGCGCACCGACATGGCATTGCCTGTGTCCGGGTCATTGAGGGTCAATGTGAGGACGCCGTCGGCGACGTTTTGCTGGATCAATAGGTCGGCAGGGGCCGAGGCGGCCTCTCCGGCGACGGATTCATTGGATTTCATTGGTGTGTCCTTGGCTCAGGTAGAAAATTGCTTGGAATTCCCCAGTACGCCGCTATCAAACATGGCGTCGATTTCCGCCGGGGCATAGCCACATTCGGTGAGGATCTGGCGGGTGTGCTGGCCCAGCGTTGGCGCGGCCGTCGTGATGGGGTCATGCGCGCTGGTTGCGTGAGCGGGCCCCGGTGCAAAGCCCGGCATGCGCACTTTTCCGGCAACAGGGTGGTCAACCCAGCTGTCGATTCCGCTGGCCGCGTACGCTGGTGAGCGGACGACATCGTCGTAGTCCGCCACCGGCGCACACAGGATGTCCGATTCGGCAAGCCGATTTACCCATGTGTCGGTGGCGCGCTGCCGAAACAACGGCGTCAACGCCTGGCGCAGCGCGTCGCGGTGCGCGACGCGGCATTCATTAGTGGAAAAACGCGGATCATGTTCCAGTTCCCCGGCGCCCAATACGGCGCACAAGGCTTGCCAGCGCTTGGGGTGGTAGGCGGCCACCATGATCCAGCCATCAAGGGTCTGGTAGGCCTCGTTGGGTGCGGCGTAGGGGGCGGCGCTGCCCGCCTTGGCGGGTGCGGTGTCCGAGGCAAAGTACGACGCGTAGCCGATCTGCTGCAGCATCAGCGTTGCGTTGTACAGGCTGATGTCGAGGGTTTCGCCTTGGCCGCTGCGTTGCGCCGCGTGGTACGCGGCCAGAATCGCAATCGTGGCCATATAGGCCGTGACCATGTCGGCGACCGGCGTCGCGACTTTTACCGGCTCGCCGTCCGCGACGCCCAGGGTACTCATCAAGCCGCTGGCTGCCTGGATGATGCCGTCTACACCGGGCCGGCCACGCAGCGGGCCGGTTTGTCCATACGCGGAAATCGAGCAATACACTAAGCGGCGGTTGCTGTCGGCCAGCGTGTCGTAGTCCAGGCCAAACGCCTGCATGACGCCCGGCCGGTAGTTTTCAACCACCACGTCCGCGCGGCTGACCAAGCGGCGCGCGACTTCGCGGCCGTTGTCGGATTTCAGATCCAACGCGATGCCGCGCTTGTTGCGATTCACGCTTAAGTACACGGCGCTTTCGCCCGCGATCCAGGGCGGGCCGATCTGCCGCCCGAGTTCCCCGCCGGGGGGTTCGATTTTGATGACGTCCGCGCCCATGTCCGCAAGCATCATGGTGCAGACGGGTCCCGCGAGTACGTGCGAGAAATCCACGACCCGCAAACCTCGCAAGCTGCGTTTGAACATATTTTGTCTCCTGCACAACACGGTCTGATGGGTGACCGTGATCTCTTGTCATGCAGGCAGAATAGGCAGCGGCGCAAGGCCCGGCAAACGACTTTATCGACCGGATGCGTTGACTTTTTGTAAAAGGGTCAACGCAGGCGCGCGGGGATCAGATGGCGACAAGTGTGGACAGCCAATCGCGGAACAGGCGCAACGCCCTGGATTGCGGCTTGCCCGTCGGCCAGGCGAAGTAGTACGTGAAATCCTCGTGGTCGAGTATGCGATCCAGCGGCGCCACCAAGCTTCCGTCCGCCAGTTCTTTTTCGATCAGCGCCTTTTGGCCAATGGCGACGCCATGCCCTTCGATGGCTGCCTGGTAGGCAAGCAATGAGGTTTCGTACTTCATGCCTTGCGCGGGGTTGACGCTGCGCAAGCCTGCCGCGCGCAGCCATAGCATCCAATCGTCGGGTCGCGCCATTGAATGCAACAAGGTTTGCGTCGCCAGTTGTTTCTTGTGCGTCAGCCCCAGCGTGGGGGCCGCCACGGGCACCAGCTCGTTGCGCACAAGCTGCAGCGTCCGCATTCCCGGCCAGCGTCCATCGCCCAGCTGTATGCCGGCGTCGATGTCTTCGCGCTGGAAATCCAGCGGCGCGAACGACGTCATGACTTGAACGTCGATGTCTTTATGCTTTTGATGAAAACCCGCCAGTCGCGGGATGAGCCAACGTACGGCAAAGGTGGCGGGTGACCGGATGCGCAGCGTATCCCGGCCCACGCTGGCGCCGGCCACCGCCAGCGTGGCCTCACGCAGGGTCGCAAACAACGGTATCAAGTCCGACAGATAGCGTGCGCCTGCCGGTGTCAGCGTCAGACCGCCGCGTATGCGTAAAAACAGCGGCGTACCCAGGTAGTTTTCCAGCGCCTTGACCTGCCTGCTGACCGCCGCCGGTGTGACGCACAGTTCATCGGCGGCCTTGGAAATGCTCAGCAGGCGCCCAGTGGCTTCGAACGCCCGGGCGGGATTCAGTGGCGGAAGTGAGTCGCGGCGAGCCATGGCTAGCTCCGCGCCACCGCGCGCCGCAGGCGCAGCGAGGCGACGCGACCCAGCACGATGGGTGCTACGCCATTGCTGAACCTCACCTCCGTCTGCGCGCCCGAAAGGGGCGTCAACTGCGAAATATGCTCAAGATTGATGATGATCGACCGGGACAAGGCGCAGAAAGGCGGGGACGGCAGATGCGCGGCCAGGCGCTTCAGCGTGATGTGCATCAGCTCGTTGTCATTGGCGGCGCTGCACAGGCGGACATAGTCACCTTGCGCCTGCACGAGCGTCAGCGCTTCGACCTTGATGAGTTTGGTGCCGGCCTTCGTCTTCATCGGCACGTAGCCGGTGGCGCGGGGCCGTAGCCGCGTCAGCGTCTGGGCCAGCCTGTCGGGGCTGACCGGCTTGAGCAGGTAATCGACCGCCGCGACGTCGAACGCGCGGGTGGCGTAGTCGTTGTGCGCGGTAACGAAGACCACGGCGGGCGCGGCTTCCAGGCTGCTAAGAAGATCAAACCCGGTGCCGGACGTCAGTTCAATGTCCAGAAACAGGGCGTCTGGCGCGTGCGCCCGGATCAGGTCATGGGCCTGCTCAATGGTGGAGGCCTCGCCGGCGACCTCGATATTGGGCGTGGCTTCTAGCAGCCGGCGCAGGTAGCGCCGTGCCGGAGCCTCATCGTCGACGATCAGCACACGTAGCATTTTCCTCTCAGGCGCCGGGGTGTGGCGGGTATATTCGTTGATTCCGATCCATCTTCAATTCCGATCTCTCGTTGGTGTCGAACCGCCGGTAAATATAAGGCCATATGCGCTGTTCCGTGAACTTGTCGCCTAACTTGAATATGACTGTTTCGAGAAGAGCTCGTCCATGATGTCGACATCACTCAGCCAGGGCCTTGGTCAAGGGGAATCGTCGCCAGGCTTCTGGCGCGCCCAGATTCTGGGATGGATCTTTCTTGCGGTGGTCGGTTTCTTTATCCGGATGTCGCTGTTCGGCAATGCGGCGGCGGCATTGTGGTTGACGCTCGTGATGGAACCGCTGGCGTTCGCGATGACCAGCACCGCCGCCGTGCTGCACGGACGCCGCGCGGGCAAGGCGGACTCGCCGGTTGTGGTGCTTGCCTGCGCCGTGCTGCTGTGCCTGGCCTCGGCGGCGCTGCTGGCTTCAATTGCCTACGCCATCCATCGACTGTTTCCGCCAGGGACCGTGCACGTGTTGCCCGGCCATGCCTACCGGCTGGGTTTGCTCTATTACATGGGCATCTTTTCCATTTGGACGCTGGTGTACTTCGGCGTGTCGGCCGAACTTGCCGCGCGCACCGAACGCATGTCCAAGATGAAGGCCGAGACGCGGTCCTTGCAGCTGGAGCTGGAGCATCTGCGCCTGCAGATCGAACCGCACTTTCTTTTCAATGCGTTGAACACGATCGTGGCCGAAATTGCCGAGCGCCCCGCCATTGCGGAAGAGATGACGCGCCGCCTGGCGGATTACCTGCGCTATTCGCTGGACCGTCGCGGGCGCGGCCTGTCCAGGCTGGAAGAAGAGATCGAGGCGGCCCAGGCCTACGTGCGCATACAGGCCCTGCGCTTCGACACGCAGCTTGAATGCCAATGCCAGATCGACCCGGCCACGTTGCAGATCAACCTGCCGTTGATGACTTTGCAAGGCCTTGCTGAAAACGCCATCAAGCACGGCATGCGGTCCGCGCACGAGCGCTTTGTGATTCACATACGCACGCGGCTACAGGGCGACGAACTGATCATCCAGGTAGAAAACCCAGGCCGCTTGCAAGCGCCGGTTGACCTGGTCAGAAGCGGCGGCGGCCTAGGCAATCTTTGCCGCCGCCTTGAGCTGCGTTACGCCGGACGATACGCATTTTCGCTGGATCAGCGCGGCGACAGCACCGTGGCCGAGATCAGGCTGAGGGGCGCGCCGGAGCCGCTGTAATTTGATGGAAGCGTCCGCTCGCCCAAGGATTCACCGACGACGCGGACGCCGCCAGATGGGTTACGCGCGATACAGCACCGATAATCTTCTGCCCCGCGTCGCGCGCTGCACCCATCCTACCAATGCCGATCGTAGGATGGGTGAAGCGCGGCAAAGTCGAAGCAAGAAATACGGCATAAGCCGCGCGTAACCCATCAGCAGCCGGGGCTCTGACGCGGACGCCGCCAGATGGGTTACGCGCGATACAGCACCGATAATCTTCTGCCCCGCGTCGCGCGCTGCACCCATCCTACAAATGCCGACCGTAGGATGGGTGAAGCGCGGCAAAGTCGAAGCAAGAAATACGGCATACGCCGCGCGTAACCCATGTGGCAGCGCAAGCCGCGGCCGGCCAGAAGTCGTTCTTTGACGCGTCATTCCGTCGGTTCCTTTCGGGGCGTGGGTTGCCGCCGAGGTGGCACTGATGGCTCAGCCTCAACGTCTTGGCTTGCATACAGGTTCGCAAGCGACGCTTTAAGAAACCCACCGTCCACCACGATGTCCTGCCCATTCACATACAGCGACGCATCGCTGGCAAGAAACGCGACGGCTCCCGCGATATCCTGTGGAAGCCCAATGCGCCGCGCCGGGATATGGGCGATGCGCTTTTGCAGCACGGCGTCGTCGCGGTAGTGCACCTCGGACAGCGGCGTGCGGATCATGCCCGGGCTGATGGAGTTTGCACGGAGTCCCAGCGGGCCCCATTCAACGGCCATCTGGCGGGTCAAGGCTTGCAAGGCGGACTTGGTGGTGCCGTAGGCGCCGACTCGCGTTGGCGTCTGGGCAGAGATCGACGCCACATTGATGATGCTGCCCGCCTGCCGTTGCCGCATCATGGGAAACAGCGCCTGCGCGCACAGCAATGCGCCGCGCAGATTGACGCGGAAGATGCGGTCCCATAAGTCGATCGGGAAGTCCTCCAGCCCCACCGGCGCGGCGCTGATGGCCGCGTTGTTGACCAGAATGTCGCAACGGCCGAAGCGCTCGCCAAGCTGCCTGGCCATCGTCGCTACCGAGTCCGGGTCGGAAATATCGCAACGCACGTTCAGCAAGCCATCGGGTTGCGGGGCGGTATCGGAGGCGTTGATATCCACCTGCGCCACGGCCGCGCCCAGGGATCGCAGGTGCTGGCAAATGGCCTGGCCGATTCCGCCCGTGGCGCCCGTGACCACCGCCACGCGGCCCTGCAAGGCGTCGACCGCGAAGGCGGGATTGAAAGACGTGTCCATGCGTTTGGCCTACTTGTTTTTCAGGTCGGCCACTTTCGCCAGGCCTTGCCAGATGACGGCGTCGCGCTTGATCGATGCCGCGAATTCCTGCGCGGAAATGGTCGGCGGCACGATCATGTTCTGGCCTTCGATACTCGCTCTGACCTCGGGCGTGTGCTGCGCGCGGTAGATCTCGGCGTTAAGCCGGTCGATGATCTCGGGCGGCGTACCCGCCGGGGCAAATACGCCATACCAGCCGTCGGCTTCAAATTTGTAGCCTTGCTCGGCCAGGGTCGGCACGTCCATCGTGGCGGGCCAGCGCCGCGAACCCGTCTGGCCCAGGGCGACCAACTTGCCGCTGCGCATGAAGGGCACGGGCGACGCGATATCCATGAAACCCACGCTGATGGTGTTGGCCATCAGGTCGGTGCTTTCAATGACCAATTGCTTGTAGGGTATATGCGGCATGTCCAGGCCGTAATGGGACTTGATGCCCTCCATGGCCAGGTTGCCGGATGACCCGGTGCCCCAGGATCCGTAGGCAAGCTTGCCGGGGTTGGCCTTGGCGTAGGCGACCATGTCCGCCAGGTTCTTGAAGCCCATGCTGGGGTTCGCAACCAGCAAGATCCCTGCCGCGCCGACCTGGGCGACGGGCAGCAGGTCTTTTTCCGGATCGTAGGGAAGCGAGGGAAGCACGACGGGATTCAGCAAGATGGCGGAAGAGGGTGCAAGCAGCAAGGTGTAGCCATCGGGCTCTGCCTTGGCCACCGCGCTGCACGCGATCATGCCGTTGGCGCCCGGCTTTGATTCCACGACGATGGGCTGCTTCAGTGCGTTGGACAAGGGCGCGGCGAGCAGGCGGGCAAAGATATCGCCGCCCGCGCCCGGTGAACCGGCCACCACCAGCCGGATTGGGCGGTCGGGCCAATTGCCTTGGGCGGCCAAGGCGTTGACGCCCAGGCCCATCAGCATGCCGCCCAGCAAAATGGCCCGTCGCGTGGGAAGGGATTGGGTCATTGCTTGTCTCCAGAATCTTTGAATTCGTTTTCGAATTCGTTTTTGAATTATCAGGAGCTCTAAATTCTAGGTGGCTGAACCGCCTTGCCTATCCCTGAATCCGCAGATCAGAACTGCGCGAAGCGAAGGAATCTTGGGTAAGGGCGCCCGCGATGCCAACGCCGTCGTGCTGCGTTTTTTGCAGAAGACTTCTTCAAAATTTGGCGGAATTGATGGGCGGATGGCTCTATACACTTTCGGCGAGACAACTGAAAAAGAGCAAGCCATGCCGTTCGCCATTCGCCGCAGTTTGCTGTTGGGGTGCGCCGTATTCAGCGCAGCGTTTTCGTTTGCGGCCGCCGCACAAACGGCGTATCCGTCCAAGCCTGTGAAGCTTGTCGTCCCGTATCCTCCAGGCGCCGCAACCGACGCCATCTCGCGCGCGTTTGCCCAGCAGTTGGGCGCGATCATGGGGCAGACCGTGGTCGTGGAAAACCGGCCTGGCGCCGGCTCGGCCATCGGCATCATGGCCGTCAAGAGCAGCCCTGCGGACGGGTACACCTTGCTGGTGCATGCGGAAGGCTTTTATAGCGCAAAGCTCACGACACCCAGCGCGAGCTACGAACTCTCGGACTTCGAAATCCTGGCTCCGCTGGCCCAAAGCAGCTACGCCTTCATCGTGCCGGCCGACCGAGGCTGGAACAATCTACAAGACCTGAAGGGATTGAACCGGGAACTGGATATCGGCATTGTGGATCTTGGCATCGGCACCTATTCGACGCTGGCGAGCAGACTGGCGGCCAGCCTGGGCACGCAGTATCGTCCCATCCCCTTCAAGGGCGGGGCGGAAGGGCTGACGGCAATTCTTGGTGGCCATATCGACGGCTACTTCACCACGATAGGCACCACGCAAAACGTCAAGGACAATCCGCGCGTCAAGGTGCTGGCTTATACCGGCCGGCCAGGAAGCGAGAGCCATCTGGCGGGGGTAAAGACGTTTGCCGAGCTTGGTATTCCCAACATGCTGTTTCACAGCAGCTATAGCGTGGCGGTGCGTAGCGGCATCCCCGAGCCGGTAAGAACCCAGCTTGCGAATTTTGTCAGGCAGGCGGCCACGTCCAAAGAGATGGACGCGGCCCGTCGGGATCTATATCTGGATGGCTACAGTGGAAGCTTGGACGACTACAAGCAAGAGCTCTTGCGCCTGGCGGCTGAGTTTGAAGCGAGTGCAAAGCAGCGCAAGAGTAAGTGATCGGGGCTAGGGTCGGCTGATGGTGGGGCGTCCCCTTCAATACCGCCAGCGCACGTTCAACGACCCCGCGTGCTCTCGATTTCCGCCGCCATACTGCCCGCTGTAATTCAAGCCCAACGACGCATTCTTGGACACCGCCACCTCCGCGCCCAGCTCGGCAACCGCCGCGTTGCGCGCAATCGGCGCGCCCGACACGGTGAACGCCTGGCCGCCATCAAACGCCATCGTGGATTGCGGCAACACATCGCCAAACGCATGGCGCCAGCCCAGCGTGGCCTGCAAGCGGCCTTCGGCGCCACTCAGCGTGAAGTCCGTTTGGGCGCGCATGCCGAGCGTGCTGCTGGTTTGCTTGTCGCTGCTGCTTTGGCCGCTCAAGGCCGCCGAGCCGCCGGATTCCTTGAAGCTGCGGCTGCGCAGATCGCTCCAGGCCAGGCCCACGAAGGGCTCAAGCGTGGTGCGGTCTGACAAGGGCATGGCATAGCCCAGTTCGGTGAAGAGCTGGGTGGTGCTGGCGCCGTAGTCGGCGGTCAGCTTTTGCGATGCGCCGGCCACGGTAGCGTAGCGTTCGGTGCTGACGTCGTGCCAGGTGTACGACGTGCCGACCAGCAGGTTCAGCTTGCCCGCGCCCGCGTCAAACGATTTGCCGCCATAAATGGCCGCGCTGTAGCCGGACACGTCCGCGTTCGACGAACGGTCGTCCACGCGGATCTTGCTGTCGGTGTAGCCGACGGCCCCGCCCACGCGCCAACCGTTGCCCACGGCGTGGTCGGCGCCGACAAAGACGCCGCCGGTGTGTTGACGGACTTGCGCGGTGTTGTCCGTGGCGTTCTGCGTTTGCCAGTTGCCGACCAGCTCGGCCCAGGCAGGCTGCGCGTTCGACGACGGCAAGGCGGACGCGGACAACGTGCCGCCCGCCTGTGCGGTGGGTGCGCCCGGACGCATGCCCGCGTTCAGGTTGGCGCGCAGGTGCGACAGCGGCAGCGTGCGTGGGGTGCTGCTGGAACTCATCAGGCTGGACGTGACGCTGGCGTGCGCTTCGCCGGACAGGCTGTTGAAGGCGGCCGGCGGCGCGCCGTTGGGCAAGGTCAGGATGTATTCGTGCAGCGCATTGCCGGACGGCAGGCTGTCCAGCGCGTTGGCGACGGCGCGTTGATTGCCGGTGCGCGCGGCGTCGGCGAAGGCGATCGGACGGGTCGGGGTGGTCGGCGCGGTCGGCGTCGTGGGGTCCACCGGCACCACCTTGCGCCCGAGTTGCAGCGTGACATCCTGCGCGCCGTAGCGCAGGGCCGGGGCAAGGTAGGCATAGTTCGACGACACGTTGTCGAACTGGCCATTGATGGCGTTGGCGCTCAGGATGGTGTACTGGCGCGTGGTTTCAAAGCCGCCTTCCGGCCCGACGTGCACCACCGAGCCCGCCAGATTCGCGACGCCGCTGACGGCCACGCGGGCGCTGTCGGATGAGACCGGATCGGCTGCAACCTGATACGTCGAGCCCGGCATGAAGGTCAGGTCGCCCGCCACGTTCAAGGTGCCGTTGACCTTGCCCGGCGCCAGGATGGCGCCGCTTTGCAGCGTGGTCGTGCCGACTTGGCCTGAGCCTTGCAGCAGTGTGCCGCTGGCCAGCGTCAACGTACCGCCCAGCTTGCCGGTCGATGCCATGTTCAACGCGCCTGCCTGCACCAGCATGCTGCCGGTGTAGGCGCTGCCGTCGCCAGAAATCGTGAGCATGCCGGTGCCTGCCTTGGCCAGATCGCCGTTGCCGGCAAGGGTTCCGGTCAGGCCGAAGGTGCTTGTCGCGGCAACATCAATGGCGCTGGGTTGCGTCAACAGGATGCTGCGGGCGGTATCGAAGCTGGCCGTCGTGGCCAGCACGCCGCCGCTCAACGTCAAGCCGCCCGTGGCCGCGCCCAGGTTGGCGTCCTTGGATACCGCCAGCGTGCCCACCCGCACATCCGTGCCGCCCGTGTAGGTGTTGTCACCCGTCAGCACCAGGCGGCCGAAGTCGGTCTTGGCCAGTTTGCTGGCGCCCGTCAGGCTGGCGGCGATGGTGCCCGTCATGCCGGCGTCGGCCGATGACCCCGAACCCACGCGGATGATGCTCTCACCCCCCGCGCCTTGCAGCGCGATGGCATCGCCTTCGATGCGGTAGCCGTCGGTGGCGAGCTGCATGCCGGTAACGCCGATGGCGCCTGCCGATGTGTCCACCGTGACCGTGCCGGCCGTGCCCTGGAACACGGCGAAGGTCGGGTTGGGTTGGAAGGCGCCGTTCAAGGTGCCGTCCACGTTGGCCCAGTTGCGGCCATCGGTGCGCCAGGTACCCGAGCCGCCGTCGATGGCGCCGTTGTCGTGGCGGGCGGTGTTGCCGCCGTCCCAGAAGCTCAGCGTGGCGCCGGATGTCGAGGCCAGGTTCACTTGTCCGCCGACCGCGGTTTGCAGCTTCAATGCACTGGCATCCACGCCAGAGGGCGTAGCGCCCACGGTCAAGCCGTTGTCGACCAAGCTGCCGCCGTAGTCAAACAATCGATAAATGCCAGAGCCAAAGCCGCCTTGATCGGTCACGTTCAGCGTGCCGGCCAGGGTCAGGTTGCCGCCGACATCAAACAGGGCGTTGTTCGGCGCGTGGCCCAGTTCCACGTTGATCAGGCTGGTGCCGGACAGCGATAAGTCGCCGCCAACGGTCAGCGTCTGCCCCTGCACGCCTTCCAGCACGCCGCCCGTAAGCGTGGCGTTGCCATCAACGCGGCCCAAGCCAGACAGGATGCCCGCGCCGCTGACCGTGACGTCGCCGCCCAGCACGCCGTCGGTATGCAGCCGGCCGCCTGTGACCGAGGCCGAGCCGCCCAGCTTGTCCGACACCCACAGCGTGCCGGATTGAACCTGCGTCTGGCCGGTAAAGGCGCTGCTGTCGGCCACCAGTTGCAACATGCCCGCGCCGGTCTTCGTGACCTGTCCCGCGCCAGACAGCACGCCACTGAACGAGGTGCTGCTGGTTTGATTGAAGCGCGCCTCGGCGCCCGAGGCGATCGTGGTGTTGCTGGTATAGCGGTCGGCGCTGACTGCCAGCGTGCCCGCATCGACGCGCCAGTCTTGCGCATTGACGCCGGTCAGCGTCAACACGCCCGAGCCTTGCTTGGCCATCGTGCCGGTGCCCGACACATAGCCCGCGTAGGTCGCATCGGTAGCCTGGTTGAACACGACGGATCCGTTGTTCGTCAGGTCACCACGGATCGAGGCCGTATTGCCCACCAACATGCCTGCCAGCACTTTCGTGTTGCCGTAGGTGTTCGCGCCCGTCAGCGTCAAGGTGCCGGCACCCAGCTTTTGCAGATTGCCTGTGCCGCCGATGGCGCCTTGCAAGCCTAGCGTGGTGCCCGCCGCGACCGTGATGTCGGCGGTTTGCGTCAGTGTGACGGCACGCGCGGAATCAAAGCTGGCAGTGGTGGCGAGCGCGCCGCCGTTCAGCGTCAGGCCGCCCGAGCTTGCACCCAGGTTGGCGTCCGACGCAATGGACAAGGTGCCGCCACGGATCTCGGTGCCGCCGGTATAGCTATTCGTGCCCGCCAGCACCAGCGTGCCAAAGTCGGACTTCACAAGCTTGCTGGCGCCGGTCAGGCTGGACGTTAGGGTAGCAGTGGTGCCGGCGCCGGTGGGCAGGCCCGAACCCACGCGCACAATGGTTTCGCCGCCCGCGCCGGACAACGCGATGGCATCGCCCTGGACGCGGTAGCCGCTGCTTGTGAACTGCATGCCCGTCACGCCCACGGCGCCAGCGCTCGTATCCACCACTACGGTGCCGGACGCGCCTTGGAAGACGGCGAACGTCGGGTTGGGCTGGAAGCGGCCGTTCAGGGTGCCGTCGGCGTTGGTCCAGTTCAGGCCATCGGTGCGCCACGTGCCCGCGCCGCCGTTGATGACGCCGTTGTCGCGTTGCGTGGCGTTGCCGCCGTCCCAGAAACTCAAGGTGGCGCCCGCGGTCGACATCAGGTTGACCTGGCCGTTGACGGCCGTCTGGATGCGAAGGTCATTGGCCGTGATGCCCGTGGGTGTGTTGCCCACGGCCATTGTGTTGGTGGTCAAGGTGCCGCCATAGTCGAACAAGCGGTAGACGCCCGCGCCAAAGGCGCCTTGGTCCGTGACGTTCAGTGTGCCGGCCAAGGCCAGGTTGCCGCCCACATCGAACAGGGCGGTAGCACCGGCACGGCCCAGCGCCACGTTGACGCGACTGGCGTTGTCCAAGGTGAGGTCACCGCCAATGGTCAGGGTGCGGCCTTGCGTGCCTTGCAGCTCGCCGCCCGTCAGCGTGACGTTCTGGCCGATGGTGCCGGTGCCCGACAGAATGGTGTTGGCGCCGATGGCGGCATTGCCGCCCAGTGTGCCGGTGACGTGCAGGCGGCCGCTCTGTACATCGGCGTTGCCGCCCAGCTTGCCGACCACGCTGAGCATGCCGCCGGCCACGCGGGTCGTGCCGGTGTAGGCGCTGCTGTCCGCGTTCATTTCCAGGTTGCCGGCGCCAGTCTTCACGAAGGCGCCACTGCCCGACAGCTTGCCGGCATAGCCGGCGTCGGTGGCTTGGTCAAAGCGCAGCGTGCCGGCGGCGCCGATGGTGGCGTTGGCGGTGTACGTTGACACGTCGGTGGCCAGCGTGCCGGCTTCGATGTTCCAGTCCATCGTATTCAGGCCATCCAAGGTCAGCGTGCCCGCGCCGCGTTTGGTGATGGTGCCGCTGCCGATCAACGAACTGGATACGGTGCCGTCCAGGCTTTGGTCGAAGATGACCGAACCGTAGTTGAGCAGGTTGCCCCGGATGGACGCGCTATCGCCGATCAAGGTGCCCGCCTGCACCCAGGTGGTGTTGGTGTAGTGGTTGTTGCCCGTCAGCGCCAGCGTGCCCGCGCCTTTCTTGATGAGCTGCCCGTTCCCGTCGATCGTGCCGGCCAGGCCCAGTTGCGTGTCGACCGCCACATTGAACGTGCCCTCTGAGACCAAGGTGACGGCGCGATTGCTGGTAAAGCTGGACGTTGATGCCAGCGTGCCCCCCGCGATCGTCAGGTCGCCGCTGGCCGCGCCCAGGTTGGCGTCACTGGACACCGACAGCGTGCCCAGGCGCACATCCGTGCCGCCGGTGTAGGTGTTGTTGCCCGCCAGCACCAAGGTGCCGAAATCGGACTTCATCAGCTTGCTGGCACCCGTCAACGACGATGCAATCGTGCCGACCATGCTGCTGCTGGCAGGGGTGATGTTGCCCACGAGCATTACCGTCTGGCCGCCGCTGCCCTGCAGGGCGATGGAATCGCCTTGAATGCGATAGCCGTCCGTGCCGATTGTGATGCCCGTCACGCCGACGGCGCCGCCGCTGTTGTCGACGGTGACGGTGCCCGCCGCGCCCGAGAACGTGGCCAGGGAGGGCAGGGTGTATCGGCCGTTCGTCAAACCATCGGCAGACGTCCAGTTGCTGGCCGTCGCGTTCCATATGCCCGAGCCACCGTCGATCTGGCCATTGGGCGTGGTGTTGGCGCCATCCCATTGATTTACCGTCAAGCCGGCCGTGGATACCAGGTTGACCTGACCCAACGTCGACATCTGCACCGTCAGTTGGGAAGTGCTGATACCCGTGGGCGTCGTGCCGATGATGATCGGGGCGCTCGGGGAAAAGGACATGGACGTGTGGTACTTGAACAGTTGGTAGACGCCCGCGCCGAACCCGCCCTGATTGCTCACATTCAATGTTGGGCTAGCTAGAGACAGATGGCCGGTAACGTCAAACAGCGGCGTGGCGTTCACGCCGCCCAGCGCCACGTTGATCTGGCTGCCCTGGCTTAGGTTCAAAGTGCCGAATTTCAGCGTTTGTCCCTGCACACCCTCCAAGATGCCGCCGCCGCGCACCGTGGCGTTCTGGCCGACCGTGCCCGTACCCGTGATTTTGCCGCCTGCCTCGACGGTAACGTCGCCGCCCAGCGTATTGTTTACGGCCAGCGTTCCGCCGCGGACGGCGGTTGTGCCGGTGAAGGCGCCGTTGTTACCGCTTAGCGTGGTGACGCCGGTGCCGGTTTTAACCAGATTCCCCGTGCCGCTCAGTTGCCCGGAAAGGGTGAGCGGCTGAGCACCGGCCAAGGTCAGGCTGCCGCTTTGAAGGGCCAGGTCATTGCCTAGAACCAGGCCAACAGAGCCCGATTGCAAGGTGCCGCCATTGGCGGTTATCTGGCCTGCGCCCAGGGCCAGCGTGTCGATCAAGGTAAGCACGCCGTCGTTGATGGTGGTCGACGTTGAGCCGGTCAACAGCGGACCGGACACCGTCCATGTGCCGCTGTCGACGATCAGGTTGCTGAAGTTGCGGTACGTGTCGCCCGCAATGCTCCCGCTGCCGCCCGCACCGGAACCGGTGCCGTTTTGCAGGGCCAGGGTGTTGTTGCCACCCGCGCCACCATCCACGGTGCCAGTGCTGGCGAACTCCAGGTCTTGGTTCAGCACCGCCATGTCGCCCGCAGCGCCGCCGCCCGATTCGACCCATGAGCCGGTCAGCGCGTTGTATCGGTTGGCCCCGGCACCGGCGCCCAGGGACACGCTACCGTAGATCGTGCCCACATTGGTGAACACGTTGCCGGCCGCCGACGCTTGAAACGCCACGCGGCCGAAGATCGCATGGTGGTTCGCCATGTTGACGCGGGAGCCACCCCAGACCGCGACGACAGGCGCGTCGCCCGACATTGATGTCCCTGACAGGGGCATCGAAGATAAGGTGCCTTTGTTGAGGATCGTCGTGGATCCGAAGCCGCCGTTTTGAATGTTCAGCGCCATGCCGGTCAGAGAGCCCAAGAGCGCGCTGGTAGGCGCGTCTGTCATTCCGCTTATCGTCCCATTGTTGATCACCGTGACCAGGCTGTTGTTGCTATTGCCGATGGTGACGGCAGAGGTCAGTGCGCTGGGGATACCGATGACGGATGGGTCAATCGTGCCATTGTTTTCAAGCTGGACATTGTTGCCACTTAACGTGACCGCGCTGGACGACGAGGATGGCGCGGTGATGATCGCGCCGGGTGCAATGTTTACCGTGGGGTTGTTGGTGGCTTCGTTGATTCCGGCGATTACGCCGGTGCATACGACCGTGGTGCCCGGACTGAACGGGGTGCATGCGGCATGCGCCTGGGGCAGGGCGCCAAACAGGGCACACGCCGCAGCCAGGGCCAGCACCACGCTGCGTTGGCGCGAAACCTTGCGTGTCGGCGATGCGGTTTGCAGCGTGGCGCTGCCACTGCCTGATGTTCTGCCCCTGACCTTGGTGGTTTCCGGTGCGGCAACCCACGCGCCCAGGGACGGATTCCAAACGGAGCAGAACGTTTTATTCATGACAGCCTATCGAAGAGGTCGTAGGCCGCTCACCGCGAGGTAGCCTATTTGTAATTAATTCTTACTCTTCGAATGTAAGCTGAGTAACACGAATGATGAATCACTGAAACTGGGTAATCACGATTCGGACCGTAGGATGGGTGAAGCGCGGCACGCCGGTGAAAAATACGCCGACACACAACGCGCGCAACCCATCAAGCAACGTCACAGCGCCGAATAATTTCGGCCACAACGCAATGGCTGCATGATGGGTTCCGCGCGCTTGGGACTGGTTATCTTTTGCCGGTTTTCGCGCGCTTCACCCATCCTACGTGTGACCGCGGATTCTTTTATCGCCCGCACCTGTCACTTGCCGTTATCACTCACCAGCACTGGCTTGTCCCGATACTTCGCTGGAAATGTCTTTGCCAGGTTCTCCACCTTCGGCACGTCATTGATCACGATGTACATGCTGGTCGGGTGGCGCACCAGATAATCCTGGTGATAGCCCTCGGCGGACCAATCGTAGGATGGGTGAAGCGCGGCACGCCGGTGAAAAATACGCCGACACACAACGCGCGCAACCCATCAAGCAATCTCACAGCCCAAACCATGTCAGCCACAACGCAATGGCTGCATGATGGGTTCCGCGCGTTTGGGACTGGTTATCTTTTGCCGGTTTTCGCGCGCTTCACCCATCCTACGTGTGACCGCGGATTCTTTTATCGCCCGCACCTGTCACTTGCCGCTATCACTCACCAGCACCGGCTTGTCCCGATACTTCGCTGGAAATGTCTTTGCCAGGTTTTCCACCTTCGGCACATCATTGATCACGATGTACATGCTGGTCGGGTGGCGCACCAGATAATCCTGGTGATAGCGCTCGGCGGACCAATCGTAGGATGGGTGAAGCGCGGCACGCCGGTGAAAAATACGCCGACACACAACGCGCGCAACCCATCAAGCAATGTCACAGCCCAAACCATGTCAGCCACAACGCAATGGCTGCATGATGGGTTCCGCGCGTTTGGGACTGGTTATCTTTTGCCGGTTTTCGCGCGCTTCACCCATCCTACGTGTGACCGCGGATTCTTTTATCGCCCGCACCTGTCACTTGCCGCTATCACTCACCAACACCGGCTTGTCCCGATACTTCGCTGGAAATGTCTTTGCCAGGTTCTCCACCTTCGGCACATCATTGATCACGATGTACATGCTGGTCGGGTGGCGCACCAGATAATCCTGGTGATAGCCCTCGGCGGACCAATCGTAGGATGGGTGAAGCGCGGCACGCCGGTGAAAAATGCGCTGACACACAACGCGCGCAACCCATCAAGCAATCTCACAGCCCAAACCATGTCAGCCACAATGCAATGGCTGCATGATGGGTTCCGCGCGTTTGGGACTGGTTATCTTTTGCCGGTTTTCGCGCGCTTCACCCATCCTACGTGTGACCGCGGATTCTTTTATCGCCCGCACCTGTCACTTGCCGTTATCACTCACCAACACCGGCTTGTCTCGATACTTCGCCGGAAATGTCTTTGCCAGGATCTCCACCTTCGGCACATCATTGATCACGATGTACATGCTGGTCGGGTGGCGCACCAGATAATCCTGGTGATAGCCCTCTGCCGGATAAAACGCTTGCAGCGGTTCCACCGTGGTGGCCAGCTTCTTGGAATACACCCCCGTCTTGTTCAACTGCTCGATATACGCTTCAGCCACTTTGCGCTGGCCTTCGTCGGCGGGGAACACCGTGGACCGATATTGCGTGCCGCGATCCGGGCCTTGGCGGTTCAGTTGCGTGGGGTCGTGGGCCACGGAGAAGTAGATTTGCAGCAGTTCGCCGTAGCTGACCTGTTTGGGGTCATACGTGATTTCCACCGCTTCGGCGTGGCCGGTGCGGCCGCCGCTGACGGTGTCGTAGTCGGCGGTGTCCGCCTTGCCGCCCGCGTAGCCCGATACGGCATTGCTGACGCCTTTGACGTGCTGGAACACGGCTTGCACGCCCCAGAAGCAGCCGCCGGCGATGACGGCTTTTGCTTGCGGTGCCGTGGCCGGGGTTTGGTCCACCGCCGGGGCGGGGATGATGAAGGCGGTTTCGGCGGAATGCGATGCGCCCGCACCCAGCAGGCCGCAGGCGGCGGCGACAGCGGCGCAGAATTTTTTGGCTTGGAAGTTCATGGTCGTAAATCCTGAAAAGGCGGGGTGTTCGGTGCGAGGCCGGGTTAGCGCCGGGCGGGGCAGTCTTGAGCGGGCCAACCTCGGTCTGGGCTGAGCCCTCGGGAGGTCAGCGCCGGGCGGGTCAGCCCCGGGCGGGTCAGCCCTGTGCCGTGAACGTCATGGCGACGCCGTTCATGCAGTAACGCAGGCCGGTGGGGCGGGGGCCGTCGTCGAAGACATGGCCCAGGTGTCCGCCGCAGTTCGCGCAATGCACGGCGGTGCGGACCATGCCGAAGCCGGTGTCGCGGGTTTCACCGACGGCCTTGGCCAGGGGCTGCCAGAAGCTGGGCCAGCCGGTGCCGCTGTCGAATTTGGTGCTGGACGAAAACAGGTGTTGCTCGCAGCCCGCGCACGAGAACGTGCCGTTGCGATGCTCGTCGTTCAAGGGGCTGGTGTAGGGCCGTTCGGTGCCGTCGCGGCGCAGCACCTGGTATTGCGCGGGCGTGAGCCGGGCGCGCCATTGCTCGTCGGTCAAGGCGTAGGGGTAGGTGGCGGCTTTGGCGGCCGAGGCGCTGCGGGGAGTCAGCCAGGGGGCCAGGCCGGCCGCCAGCGCGGCGCCGCCGCCCAGGGTCAGGAAATGTCTACGGTTCAAACTCATGGCGTGGCTCCTTCAAGAGGCAACAAGGCAAGCGCTGGCAGGCGGCGCGGCGGGATCGAACCTCCGACCCCCGCGCTTGCCCGGTGCTTGTTCCTTACTTCTTCATTCCGTCCTTGGACATGGAATCTTTCGACATCGAATCCTTGGACATGGAATCCTTCGACATCGAGTCCTTCTTCATGCCGTCGTGCGACATGTTGTCCTTGCTCATGCCGCTTTTCGCCATGCCGTCCTTGGCCATTCCATCCTTGGCCATGCCGTCTTTAGCCATGCCGTCCTTGGACATCGAGCTCTTGCTCATGCCGTCTTTGCTCATGCTGTCCTTGCCCATGGTGTCGGCGGCATGCGCGGCCACGGCGCCAAAGGCCAGGCACAGGGAAAAAGCAGCGGTGGTGAGTTTCTTCATGATGCGTTCCTTTGAGGGATTGAGTAAGACAGGAGTTGCACCTAGCTTCCGCCGAACCAGTTGTAGCCCTGGTCCTCCCAGTAACCGCCTGGGTAGGTGTTGGTGACAAAAATCGCCTGTATGTGCTTGGGGTTCTTGTAGCCAAGCTTGGTAGGCATGCGCAGCTTCATGGGGAAGCCGTACTCGGGGGGCAAGGTCTTGCCGTCATAGGTCAGCGCCAGGATGGTCTGCGGGTGCAGCGCCGTGGGCATGTCGATGCTGGTGTAGTAGTCGTCGGAACACTTGAAGCCCACGTACTTGGCCGTCAAGTCAGCGCCAACGCGCTTGAGGAAGGTGGAAAACGGCACGCCGCCCCATTTGCCGATGGCGCTCCAGCCTTCCACGCAGATGTGGCGGGTGACCTGGTCCACCTGGGCCATGGCGCGCAGCTCTTCAAGCCGCCATTGGCGCTTGTCGGCCACCATGCCGGTGACTTCCAGGCGGAACGATTCCTCGTCCACGTGGCGCACTTCGTCGATGCCGTAATAGGCATTGAAGGGGAAGGGCCGGGTGATCATGGATTCCGGGTAGGTGGGCGCCAGCTTGTTGGGGTCGAACAGCCAGCCCTGCACGCGGTCGTTGAAACGCGATACGGATGTCAGCGCCTTTTCCACGTTCTCATCGTCGGACAAGGAGCATCCCGACAGCATCGCCACGCCGCCCAGCGTCAGCGTGTTGCGCAGGAAAGCGCGGCGCGAGGGTTGTTCGACGCGCCTGGTGATCAGGTTCTTGGCTTCTTTCAGGATGGCCGCGCCGTCCAGGCCCAGCAGCGACAAGCGTTTCTTCTGGCTCACGTTGGGCTCCTTATTTGCCGCGGATCATGGCGATGAGGCTACGGGGCACCAGCGCCACCATCACCAGATGTACGGCCACGAAGGCCACCAGCAGCGCCATGGCGAAGAAGTGGATGCGGCGCGCGAATTCATAGCCGCCCATCAGCTCGCGCAGCAGGTCGAACTGCACGGACTTCCACAGCACCAGGCCGGACAGCACCAGCACCACGATGTCGACAATGACGAACAGGTAAGCCAGCTTTTGCACCTGGTTGTAGTGGCGCAGATCACCGTGGGACAGCTTGCCGCGCAGGGCCGCGCCCAGGTCGGCGGCCACGCCACGCGGGCTCAAGGGGAAGAATTTGCGCCAGAGCCGGCCGGTGGAAAGGTTCAGGGCCAGATACAAGATACCGTTGGCAAACAGCAGCCACATGGCGGCAAAATGCCATTGCAAGGCGCCGCCCAGCCAGCCGCCCAGGGTGATGCCGTTGGGAAAGGTGAAATCAAAGAACGGGGCGGCGTTATAAATGCGCCAGCCGCTCATCACCATGATCACCACCGCCAGCGCGTTCAGCCAGTGCACCACGCGCAGCCAGCCGGGGTGGATGACGCCGGGGGGGCGGGCGGCGGCGGGGGGAATGTGACTGGCGGGGCTTGCCATCATGGCGGGTCTCCGGGGCGGGGTGCTGTCGTTGGAGCTATTCTTCCCCGGGGCCGATATCGAAGTCCTCACGCAAACTTAAAAAAATTGTGATAACTCGCCGCCCGCGGATTGGCGACAATGGCGGTGTTCCCTTTGCCCGAGTTGCCCCCATGGATACGCCCCGCCGCGTTCTGATTGTTGAAGACGACGCCCACATTGCTGAATTGCTGCGCTTGCATCTGCGCGACGAAGGCTATGAGGTGGAACACGCGGCCGACGGCAACGAGGGCATGCGCCGGCTGGAAGAGGGCAGTTGGGACGCGCTGGTGCTGGACCTGATGCTGCCCGGCATCGACGGCCTGGAAATCTGCAAGCGCGCGCGGGCCATGGCGCGCTACACCCCCATCATCATCACCAGCGCGCGGTCCAGCGAGGTGCACCGCATCCTGGGCCTGGAGCTGGGCGCCGACGACTATCTGGCCAAGCCGTTTTCGATGTTGGAACTGGTGGCGCGGGTGCGGGCGCTGCTGCGCCGTAGTAACGCCATCGAGCGCAATGCGCGCATCGATGCCGGCAGCCTGGCCGTGCATGGCGTGTCCATCGACCCCATCGCGCGCACGGTGGACGTGGATGACCGCCGGCTAGACCTGACGCCGCGCGAATTCGATCTGCTGCATTTCTTTGCCCGGCATCCCGACAAGGTGTTTTCACGGATGGACCTGCTGAACCACGTCTGGGGCTATCAGCACGAAGGCTATGAACACACGGTCAACACGCACATCAACCGGCTGCGCACGAAGATCGAGGCCGACCCGTCCGACCCCCGCCGCATTCTGACCGTGTGGGGCAGGGGCTATAAATTCGCCGCGGACCCGGGCGCTGCCGGAGCCGCACCATGAAAAGATTCACCTTGACCCAACGCTTGTCCGCCGTCTTCGCGCTGCTGTTGCTGGCCTGCTGCGGCGCGTCGGCCTGGCTGCAGATTGCCGCCAATTCACGTTACGAGCAGGAAGTGGTGCAGCGCTTGTCCAGTGGCCTTGCGCAGCATATTGCCGGCAGCACCGAACTGATGGACGCCAACGGCTGGAAGCCCGACGCGGTGCGCTCGCTGTTCGACATGCTGATGGCGGTGAACCCCGCCGTGGAGGTCTATCTGCTGAACAACGACGGCCGCATCGTGGGCGACGCCGCGCCGGCTGGGCAGATCAAGCGGCGCCAGGTGGACCTGGGGCCGGTCAAGCGCCTGCTGGCGGGCGGCACGCTGCCCATTGTGGGCGACGATCCGCGCAGCGAGGATGCCCAGAAGGTGTTCAGCGCCGCGCCCGTGCGCGTGGGGTCGTCGGACGCGGGTTATGTGTACGTCGTGCTGCAAGGGCAGGCGCACGATGCGCTGGCGATGTCGGTGTCGCGCAGTTCGGTATTGCGTACCACGCTGTGGTCGATCGCCCTGGTGGCCTTGCTGGGGCTGGTGGCGGGCTTGACGGCCTTTGCGCTGATCACGCGGCCGCTGCGCGCCTTGACGCGGGCGGTCAGCGCGTTTGAAGGCGACGATGGCAAAGCACTGGCCGCCTTGGCCCGGCCGGGCGACGCGACGGACAAGAGCTTGAATGAAATCTCGGTACTGCGCCGCA
This sequence comes from Achromobacter spanius, assembly GCF_029637605.1. Lineage (NCBI taxonomy): Bacteria > Pseudomonadati > Pseudomonadota > Betaproteobacteria > Burkholderiales > Alcaligenaceae > Achromobacter > Achromobacter spanius. Next base: position 906,175 of record NZ_CP121261.1, read on the forward strand.
GCTTCGTGCAGATGGGCGGACGCATTTCGGACCAATGGCGCGAGCTGACGCGGCAAGACCAGCAACGCCGCGATCTGGTCGCCAATATTTCGCACGACCTGCGCACGCCGCTGACGTCCCTGCATGGCTACCTGGAAACGCTGCGCCTGAAAGACGAAACGCTGGACGCCAGCGAGCGCCGCCGATATCTGGACATTGCGCTGGCGCAAAGCCGCAAGGTGGGGCGACTGGCGCAAGAACTCTTCGAACTGGCTCGCCTGGAGTCTGGCTTGGTGCGGCTGGAACCGGAAACGTTTTCGCTGCCGGAACTGGTGCAGGACGTGATGCAGAAGTTCGAGCTGGCCGCCGAAGCCCGCCAGCAGGAACTGACGACGGATATTCCCCAGGCCTTGCCCTTGGTGCGAGCCGACCTGGGCCTGATCGAGCGCGTGCTGACGAACCTGCTGGACAACGCCATCCGGCATAGCCCGCCGGGCAGCCGGATTGACTTGCAGTTGGGCGTGGCGCAGAACCGCGTGCAGGTGCAGGTGAGCGATACGGGCAAGGGCATTCCGCCCGAACTGCGCAACGGCCTGTTCACGCGCGCTTCGGCATTGAACCGGGGGCCGCGCGATGGCGGCGGCCTGGGGCTGGTGATTGTGCAGCGCATTTTGCAATTGCATCAAAGCGAAATCCGGCTGGTCGAACGACCGGAACCGGGGGCGGTGTTTCAGTTTGATTTGTCGGCGGCGCGGTAGGCGAAGCTGGCCGCTGCCGGCGGGCTTCAGTGGCCTCAGTCGCTTCAGCACGTCGGCCACTCGGCCCACTGAGGCGGCTTACACCACCGCCGGCATCTGCCCGTGTAGCAGATAGTCCATCAGTTCGCGCACCGACCTCATGGCGCTGCCGAACGGCAGCTTGGACGCGCCCCGGAAGAACAGGCCACGGCTGACTTCACCGCGCAGCGCGGCGGCCAGTTTCAAGTCGATGCAGAACTGCCCAAAGCGCGACAGCCCATCGCGCAGCCCACATTGCGTCAGGCAGTCCATGCGTTGGCTGCAACGGCGCGGATCGCAGCGCGTGCTGGCTTGCAGGGTGGCTTCCTGGCGCAGATAGCGCGTCAACCACGGCGTGGCGACCGCGCGCGCGGGCAGGCCGGCCACACTGGTGAATTCGGCCAGCTCGGCCGGGTCCGCATCCATCAGCACGCGCTTGAAGTTGTCATGGGCATCGCCTTCCCGGGTGACGGCGAACGCGGTGCCCACCTGCACGCCGTCGGCGCCATGCGCCAGCCAATGCCGCACTTGATCATGGCTGCCCACGCCGCCCGCCACGATCAGTTGCGGCGCGTCGCGGCCCAATTGCAATTCATCGAACAGCGCATGGCAGTCGGCCAACACGCGCTGGAAATCAAAGCGTTCGTGATGAATGTCGGTGATGCGCGCGGCGCCCAGATGGCCGCCCGCATGGCCGGGGTGTTCGATCACCACGGCGTCGGCCAGCCGGCCTTTCTTCATCCATTTCTTCAACACAACGGCCACGCCGCGCGCTTCAGACAAGATCGGCACCAGCGCCACCTTGGGAAAATCCGCCGTCATCTCGGGCAGGTCCATCGGTAGCCCCGCGCCCATCACAATGGCCTGCGCGCCGCTCTCGCAGGCTTGCCGCACCAGTGCGGGGTGGCCGCGCACGGCTTTCATGACGTTCACCGCCACCAGGCCCCGGCCTTGCGCCGTGTCCAGCGCGGCGCGCACTTCGCGGTCCAGGGCAAGCAGGTTGACGCTGTCGATCAGGTCGCGGTCATGGCACTTGTCGGTTCTTTCAAGCAGGTCGGGATGGTGGTGGCGCAAATCAATGCTGGCAATGGTGCCCACCGCGTTCTGGCTGGCCACGGCGCCCGCCAGCCGATGCGCCGACACGCCGACGCCCATGCCGCCCTGCACGATGGGCAACAGTTCGCGGCCGCCGAGTTTGAGTGATTTGAACCACGTCATGTTGAAGCCTTTCCTCTGATCAAGTGGACAGAGGCTAGAGCAAGGTATGACGGGTTGCCTTGCGCGGGATCAAGCGGCAGAGATTGAGTCGACGGGGCGCGCAGCCCCGCCGGTGTTGGCGCTTGCCCGGTACGTCAAGCGCTTACGCCATCAGCTTCACAATCGCCGGCACCGACAGCACGGCCGTGTAGTAGCCCATGAACTGCACGCCCGTGTTGAAGCCGAAGCGGCGCGACAAGAGGCCACCGAACAGACCCATCGTCAGAATGACCAGCAGGCCCAGGAATTGGCCTTCCCAGATGCTGATGACGATGATCAGGCCCACGAAGGTGGCGATGATGGCTTCGTGGCTGACCTTGCGCGACACGAACAGTGCGGCGCGGCGCGCGAAGTTCATCGCGAAGGGGTAAGACACCAGCGCCGCCAGCAGCACGGCCAGCATGCCGTAGCCCAGGAATTCCCAATGGCTCAGCAGGTTGTGCAGGTTGTGCGTCTGGCCGGTGGCGGCGTCCACCGTGAAGCGCGGCGGCGCGTTGAACAGCGGCGCGGCGGGGCCGGCGGCCACGGGGCTGAGCGGCAGGCCGAAGGCAATCAGCGGAATCAGCGCCTCGGCAATGTAGGTGGCTTCGGTGACACCGTTGCGCGCCGACAGCACGGTCGTCAGGCGATGGTAAGCATGCTTGATGCGCGACCCCACCAACTCGCCCAGCACCACCGTCATGGCGACGGGGCTGAACACGAAGGTGGCGCTGGAGACGGCGGCGGTGGCCAGGGTCCAGCGCGTCTGCACGCGGTCCATGACCTTGAGCGGGTTGGGGAAATAGCCCGACCAGCCCTTGACGTCGGGCGCCAGCGAGAACGTGCGCACCTTGTCGCGCATCATGGACTTGCGTCCCATGGGCGACACCACGGTGAACAGATCCGCGATCAAGGGGCCGATGGCGATGCCCAGAAAATAGCTGATGCTGAGCTTGACGCCGTACTTGGCGGTCAGGCTTTGCAGGGCAATGATCACCACCACGAAGGGCACCAGCAGCGCCACCGCCGACCAGCGTCCAGCCGAGAAATAGGCGATCAGCACTGCCGCGGCCAGGAAGATCCAGGGCGCGGATTTGGTGATGGCCGCGCCAAACGGCGCCAGCAGCACGGCGAACAGCACGGCCAGCGGCACCGCGATAAACGCGGCCACGATGGCGCCGGACACCATCTTGCGCAAGGCAATGTGCGGCACGCCCAGCTTGCGCAGCATGTTTGCGTCTTGCAGCAGGGGCGTGGCCATGGTGTCGCCCGGAATGCCCAATAGCGCTGTGGGCACCGCGTGCGTCATGTGCTTGGCCACGGCGCCGGCCAGGAAGAAGGTGAAGACGCCGGCGGGCGGCACGCCCAGCAGCACCACCAGCAAGGTCAGCGGCGCAAGCGTGGTGGTCTCGTCGGTGCCGGACACCAGGCCGATGGCGGCAAACACCACCGCGCCCAGCAGGCCCATGGCGGCGGCCACCATGATTTGTTCAAGCAGGATGGGGTCGCTCATGCCAGCGCCTCCTTGGATGCGCCTTGCGGCAGGTCGGCTGACTGCGTTGTTGTGGACTGCGGCTTCGGCGGCGCCTCGGCGAACAACTCGTACAGACCCAGCTCCTTGAGTTCACGCACCACGGGTTCGGGCAGGTCGTCCAGCGAACCCAGGCCGCCCGGCTGCTCGGCCAGTTCGGCCAGCACTTCGGCGCGCCAGGCGGGGTCATGCGTGGAGGCATGTTCGACCACTTCACGTTTGGGCGGGAACAGGCGCGCGCAGATCACGCCCGCGATCACGCAGCCGGCAAGGCCGGCCAGCATGGCGTAGGCGTGCGCCAGTTCGGGTGACGCCACCACGCCGCGCAGCCAGCGGCTGGCGGCGAAGAAGCCGGTGACGCTGATGGCAATGCCGATGCAGATGGCCCACGCCAGTTGGCGCAGGTCCACCGTGTCGTTCCACACTTCTGCCAGGCGCCAGGGCGGCGCTGGGGATTTTGGTTCCATGTCTCTCTCCGTTGTGGTGGGGCGATGCGGCCGTGCCTGGGCCCGTCCGCATTGCCTCTGTTTTTATGTGGCCGTGGGCCAGTGCCAGGTCTATGCTGTCGCGCGCAGTTCCTCCAGCAAGGCCAGCGCGCGGTCGGTGCGTACGTCTTTTTCTTCGGCCATGCGCTTGGCGACCGTATCGATCTCGGCGCCCACGGCGCCTGCCACCAGCGCGATGTTGCGCGCGTGCAGGGCCATGTGGCCGCGTTGGATGCCTTCGGTGGCCAGGGCGCGCAGCGCGCCCAGATTCTGCGCCAAACCCACGGCCACCGCCACTTCGCCCAACTCTTGGGCCGAGCGCACGTCCATGATCTTCAGCGCCAGCCGTGCCAGCGGATGCGTCTTGGTGGCGCCGCCCACCAGGCCCACGGGCATGGGCATTTCGATGGTGCCCACCAAGGCGCCCGACGTGTCTTTTTCCCAGGTGGTCAGCGAGGTGTAGCGGCCCGAGCGCGCGGCGTAGGCGTGCGCGCCGGCTTCCACCGCGCGCCAATCGTTGCCGGTGGCGACGATGACGGGGTCGATGCCGTTCATGATGCCCTTGTTGTGCGTGGCGGCGCGGTACGGGTCGACGGCGGCGAAGGTGTAGGCATCCAGCACGCCTTCGATGATGTCGGCGCCACTGCGTTCCTTGGTGTCCAGCACTTGCGGCGTCAGGCGCACGCGGGCGCGCGCCAGGCGCAGGTCGGCCAGGTTGGACAGGATGCGCAGGCGCACCGAGCCGCCCGTTATTTCTTCCACCAGCGGCGCCACCGCTTCGGCCATGGTGTTGACGGTGTTGGCGCCCATGGCGTCACGCACGTCCACGATCAGGTGCAGCACGATCATCGGGCCGCGCGGCGTGTCGGCGAACACATGCACGTCGATGTCCTGGCAACCGCCGCCCAGCTCGATCAGCACCTTGTCGCGGCTGTTGGCCAGCGTCAGGATGCGTTCACGTTCGCGCAGCAGCGCCAGCCGCGCGCCGTGCGGGTCGGTCAGGCCCAGAACCTGTACCTGGGCGCGCATCAAGGGGCGCGTGCTGGACGTTTCAAAGCCGCCGCATTCGCGCGCCAGCTTGGCCATGTAAGACGCCGCCGCCACCACCGACGGCTCTTCCACCGCCATCGGCACCAGCATGTCGCGGCCGTTGACCTGGAAGTTGCCCGCCACGCCCAGCGGCAGTTCGAACGCGCCGATGACGTTTTCGATCATGCCGTCGGCGCGGTCCAGTCCCAGCGCGCCGGGCTGGGCCAGCAATTGTTGTTCATCGGGGGTCAGCGCGGCGGCCTGGGCAATGGCGGCCAGGCGTTGTGCGGGGGTCAGCGCGCGGAAGTTGGGTAGGCGTGAATCGGCCACGATGGCAGGTCTCCGTATCGTTATTGAGTGGCCTGATTCTAGGTAAACTGTACCGCTATTGAGAGGTACAGTTTTGCCAAACAGTACCATCGCACTGCACCAATTTTGACGAGCGCCCCGGGCGAAAAAACACAGCATGACTGACCCCAGCAACACTGGTAAACGGCCGCGCGGCGCGCCCATTGCGGAAAGCCTGGCCAAGCTGATCGGCCAGCAGATTGCCGACGGCGTCTACCGCCCGGGCGACAAGCTGCCGTCGCTGCGCGAACTGTCGCAGTTGCATCGCTACGCCAAGAACACCGTGGTGGTGGCGTTTGAAATGCTGGTGGCGCAGGGGCTGGTTGAACCGCGCCGGGGCTCGGGCTTCTTCGTGTTGGATGGCGATTTCGCGCGCAAGGCGGCCGACGAGGAGCCCGGCCAATTGAGCCGCGCCATGGACATCGTCTGGCTCATGCGTGAACAGCTCAAGACGCAGCCCGACGCTGTTCAGGCGGGCGATGGTTTTCCGCCCGTGGAATGGCTGGCCGACATGCGCATGGACCGCTATCACCAGAAGGTGGTGCGTACCGGCCTGGGCGCGCTGTTCCGCTACGGCAGCCGCTTTGGCTACGCGCCGCTGCGCGAAAGCCTGGTGCGCAAGCTGGGTGACGTGGGCGTGAATGTGGCGCCGTCGCAGTTGGTGCTGACCCATGGCGCCAACGAGGCGATGGATCTGGTGATCCGCTACTTTGTGCCTCCGGGCGCAACCGTGTTGGTGGACGACCCGGGCTACTACCCGCTGTTCGGTAAGCTGAAGCTGGCGGGCGTGCGCATGCTGGGCGTGCCGCGTCTGTCGGATGGGCCGGATGTGGTCGCGCTGGAAGCCTTGTTGCAGCGCGAGAAGCCGCGCCTGTTTTTTACGCAGTCGTTGGCGCACAACCCGACCGGGTCGGACATCTCGCTGGCCAAGGCCTACAAGGTGCTGCAGTTGTCCGAGCGCTACAACCTGATGATCGTGGAAAACGATGCGCTGGCGGACTTCAAACCCACGTCCGCCGTGCGGCTGTCGGCGCTGGACCAGTTGGAACGCACGATCTACATCGGCAGTTTTTCGAAGTCGTTCTCGGCGGCGTTGCGCGTGGGCTTCATCGCCTGCAACGCGGCGCTGGCCAGCGACCTGGCCGACTTGAAGGCGCTGGTGCACGTCAGCAGTTCGGAATATTGCGAGCGCATGGTGGACGTGATGCTGCGCGAAGGGCACTACGAGCGCCATCTGGCGCGCTTGCGCCAGCGGCTGGAGGCCGCCACCGGCCATGCCTTGCAGGTGTTGGATGCACTGGGCGCCGAGGTTTTTGCGCGCCCGACCAGTTCCTTGTATCTCTGGTCATCGTTCCCGGGCGTGGCGGACTCGTTGACGCTGGCGACGGATCTGATGCCCGAGAAAGTCATCATGGCGCCGGGCCGCGTGTTCAGCGTGGACCCCACGGCGGTGTCGCCGTGGTCACGCTGCAATGTGGGCGCGATTGGGTCGCCGCGCTTTCGGGTAACGCTGGAAAAGGTGCTGGCGGCGCGGCGCTGAGTGTTGTGCCTGGCGTCAGAAGCCGATGCCGATGCCCGCCAAGGAAATGGCCACGGCCAGCGCAGCGGTGCGGGCAGCGGGGCGGGGCGCCCAAGACAGCATGCCCACCCACAGCAGCGCGCCCGCCGACAGCCAGCCCAGCCACGCCACCACACCCACCGTGTTGCCCCACAGGCCCACACAAGGCAGCAAGGCCAGCGCCAGCAACAGCACGCCCGCGCCGCGCAGCACGCGCGTGTGGCCCGCTGACGGATCGCGACCCCAGACCTGATCGTAATGGCGCGGCATGGCCAGGCTCAGGCAGGCCATGCCCGCATAGGTCAGCAACAAAGCCACTGCAATGGCGAATACGTCGTTCAGGTTCATGCCGCAGCCTTTTGAGTCGCGCGAGGGATGCGCCGGGTGGGCGCGGGCTCAGGCCTTTTCCACATACGGATGGCCGCCCAGGCGGATAGTACGCCAACGGCCACGGCGGTCAGTTCGACGCCCGCGCTTTCCCAGTCGCCGCGCGCCATCTGCGCCAAGGGGTGGTCGCCCACTGTGGCGAACGACAGCAGCGGCAGCAGCAGGCACAGCGCCGCCAGCAAGCCTAGTTGCGTGATCCACGCAAGCCGGGGACGACACAGCCAGGCATGCGCCAGCATCAGCGCCCACCCCCCGAAAAAGCAGCGCAGTTCCCACAAGGCGCGGTTTTCCAGCGCAACGGGCAGCAGGCGGTTGGCCCAGAAGTAGCCGATGCAGGCCACTGCCAGACCGGCCAGCGCCGCCACGTTCAGGCCGTCGAACAACCGGTACATGCGCGCCGTGGCAGCGCCGAATTCGTTGCCCAGCTTGGCGCGCCGCTTCACCATGAACAGCACGGCGCCCGTGCCCATCATGGCGGCCCCGGCCAGGCCGCACACGAAGTACAGCCACTTCACGGCCAGCCCGCCGAACGGCGCCATGTGCAGGTCACCCATTACCTGGCGCGTCAGCGCAGGCGCGCCGCCGATGACGCCGCCCGCCGGGCGCATGCGCAGCAGTTCGCCCGTGGCCGCCGAGAATTCGGCCATGCCGGTGGTGGCGCTGATGTTGTGCAAGGCGTCGCTGGCTTCGTTCCAGCCGTAGACCGCAACGCGCATGGAGCTGTCTTCCGGGTTCTGGATGACGATGGCGCGCGCGCTTTGGCCAATCATGGCTTCGGCGCGGGCCACCAACGGTTCCAGCGGCGGCATGGTCAGCGCCTGGCCGGTGCGCGCGGGCTTTTCTTCCCCCTGCATTTCGGCCAGGTAGAGGCGGGTGGCTTGCATGCCGGGGCCGTACTGCGCCACGACGGGGGCGGGCATCAGTTGCGCGCTGGAAATCACGATGCCGGTGTAGGCAATCATGAACTGGAAGGGCAGCGTCAGCACCGCCACGGCGTTGTGCGCGTCCAGCCACGAACGCTGGCCTTTCCTGGCGCGGAAAGTGAAGAAGTCCTTGAAGATGCGCTTGTGCGTGACCACGCCCGAGATCAACGCGACCAGCATCGCCATGGTGGCGAAGGCCACGATCCAGACGCCGAAGCGGCTTTCGTGAAGCATGTAGTGGAAGTTCACGAAGTGCGTGCCGCCCATGGTCGCGCGGCCGGCTTCGTCATGATGATCGTCAAGTTCGGCGCCCGTGGCGGGGTCAAGTTCCGCGTCGGCGTACATGCCGTTCTTGTCGAACCAGTAGACCGACAAGCCATTGTCGTGGTGCCGGTTGACAGGCCAGATCTCCCACATGCCCGCGCCGGGGTGATGGCGCGCCATGTAATCCACGGCCAGGTCCAGACGGTGGGCGCGGTCCACGGGTGTGCGGTTCTGCGCCGCCGCGGCAACGGCCGCCGCGGCATCGGCCGCCGCGGCATCGGCCGCCGCGGCTTCCGCCGCGTGGTGCTCGGGCGTCATCCAGTGGGTGATGGGTTCGGCAAAGAGGGCCAGGGAACCGGTCAGGAACACCGTGTACAGCAGCCACGAAAACCACAGGCCGACCCAGGTGTGTAACCAGGCCATGGATAGGCGGAAACCGGATTTCAGAGCGAGCCTCTTGTTGGGGATTGCCGCGGTGAACGCGCGGGCAATTTTTATTAATTGAGAATGGTTCCGAGTTTAAGCGAATTGGGGGCGTTGTCGGCGGGCGTATAGGCATGGCGCTTGCTGAAGCTGCGCGTCATGCCGCCGGGTTTGCGCACGCAGGGCGCAACCGGCGAACCGACCCCGTGGACAAGGAGCCCCTGATGAAACGCAAAGCGGCAAACGCCAAACAAATCAACGAATTGCTTTACCAGGCGCTGGAGACTGAAATCGGCGGCTTGGCCGTGTACGAGACCGCCGTGTCCTGTGCCGTCAATGAAGACCTGAAGAAGGAATGGAAGGAATACCTGGAAGAAACGCGCACGCATCATCGTGTGCTTTTGACCGTGTTTGAACAACTGGGACTTGACCCCGCCAAGCAGACGCCGGGGCGCGAGGTGGTGCGCCATCTTGGCGATTCGCTGGTGAAGGCCATGAAGATGGCCATCAATGCCGGGGACGCCGATGCCGCGCAACTGGTGGCGACCGAATGCGTGGTGCTGGCCGAAACCAAGGACCACGCGAATTGGTCGCTGATCGGGCTGCTGACCGAGCAGCATTCCGGCAAGGAAGCCGCGATTCTGAAACAGGCTCACGACGCGGTCGCGTTGGACGAAGACCACCACCTGTATCACACGCAAGGCTGGTCGCGCGAGTTGTGGGTGGAGTCCCTTGGGCTGCCCGCCGTGCTGCCCCCGCCTGAAGAGGTCAAGCAAGTGAAATCCGCCATCGGCGCCTCGCGTGCCGAGCATGCGCGCGGCGAAATGCTGAAACACTAGGAGAAATTCAATGGCAAGCAAGAAACCCGCAGCCAAGGGCGCCGCTGGCGCATTGCCCACTGCGTACATGAACACCGATAGCGGTCCGGCCGCCGGCCCCACAGGCAAGCCGACCGAACCCGCGCTCAAGCGGGCCGCCGCGGTGGGCGCCACGGCCGCGGCCATGCCGCACAACGCCAACAAGGCCGCCGAATACGGCGAACAGCCCGCGCGCTGCCCCTATGGCGGTGCGCACACGACGCCGCCGGATCCTTCCGTGGGGGCAAGTTCCTTGTCGGAATCCGAATCCACCGCCAAGACCGGGGACGCGGCCGCGCCGGGGGTCAACGAAGTGCACGGGCGCCTGTCGCGTGTGCGCGCCGACGGCAGCGACCAGCGCATGACGACCAACCAGGGCGTGCCCGTTGCGGACAACCAGCATTCACTGAAGGCCGGCCTGCGCGGACCCGCCTTGCTGAAAGACTTCATCCTGCGTGAAAAAATTACGCATTTCGATCACGAGCGCATTCCAGAGCGCATCGTGCATGCGCGTGGCTCGGCCGCCCACGGCTACTTTGAGTGCTACAAGCCCTTGACCGACCTGACCGCCGCGTCCCTGTTTGCCGAAGCCGGCAAGCGCACGCCGGTATTCGTGCGCTTTTCCACGGTGGCGGGTGAGCGGGGTTCCAAGGACACCGCGCGTGACGTGCGCGGCTTTGCCGTCAAGTTCTATACGGACGAAGGCAACTGGGACCTGGTCGGCAATAACATGCCCGTGTTCTTCATCCAGGACGCGATGAAGTTTCCGGACCTGGTGCACGCGGTAAAACCCGAGCCGCATCACGGCATGCCGCAGGCGGCGTCCGCCCACGACACGTTCTGGGATTTCGTGTCGCTGATGCCGGAGTCCACCCATATGCTGATGTGGGTGATGTCGGACCGTGGCATTCCACGCAGCTACCGGATGATGCAGGGCTTTGGCGTGCATACCTTCCGCTTCGTCAACGCCAGCGGCGAGTCGCGCCTGGTGAAGTTCCATTGGAACCCGGTCCTGGGCACGCATTCCCAGGTGTGGGACGAAGCCGTCAAGGTATCGGGGGCCGACCCCGACTTTCACCGCCGCGACCTTTGGGAAGCCATTGACGCGGGCCACGGCCCGGAATGGGAACTGGGCGTGCAGGTCTTCACCGAGGAAGACGCCGAGCGCTACAGCTTCGACGTGTTGGACGCCACCAAGATCGTGCCCGAGGAATTGGTGCCCATCACGCCCATCGGCCGCATGGTGCTGGACCGCAATCCCGACAACTTCTTCGCGGAAACCGAGCAGGTGGCGTTCTGTACGGCGCACGTGGTGCCGGGCGTGGATTTCACGAATGACCCGCTCTTAGCCGGCCGCATCCATTCTTATGTGGACACGCAGATCTCGCGCTTGGGCGGCCCGAATTTCCACGAAATTCCCATCAATGCGCCGGTGGCGCCGGTGCACAACAACCAGCGTGATGGCATGCATCGGCAGGCCATCCACCGTGGCCGCGTGGCCTACGAACCGAACTCGCTGGCCGGCGGGTGTCCGTTCCAGGCAGGCATGGAAGGCTTCGTGCCTTTCCCCGAGCCGATCGCGGGCGATGAATTGCGCGGGCACCCGGAGAAGTTCGCCGAGCACTACAACCAGGCCGCGCTGTTCTACAACAGCCAGACTGATTGGGAAAAGCAGCACATCATCCATGCCTTCTCGTTTGAGCTGAGCAAGGTGACGGTGCCTGCCATCCGCCAACGCATGGTGGCGTCGCTGCGCAATGTGTCTGACGAGCTGGCGCAGGGCGTTGCCGACCTGCTGGGCATGGCCTTGCCCGAGCCGATGCCGCGCGCGGCGGCGCAGCCGCCCAAGCCCGAGGTCGAGGTGTCGCCCACGCTGTCCTTGACCGCCAGGCCGGGTGATGGTGGCGTTGCCACGCGCAAGGTCGCCATCCTGGTGGCCGAAGGCGTGGACGGCGCGGCCGTGTCGGCGGTGGCCGACGCGCTGATCCAGGCGGGCGTGGTGGTGCGGCTGGTGGGCCAACGCATTGGGCCCGTGCAGGCCGAAGGCGGCGGCACGTTCGATGCCGACGCGTCGCTGGACAATCATCCGTCCGGGCTGTTCGACGGGGCGGTGGTGCCTGGTGGCGAAGGCGCGGTGACGCGCTTGCAGGCGGACGGCCGCGCGCTGGAGTTCCTGCGCGATGCGTTCCGGCACGGCAAGACCTTGCTGGGCCTGGGCCGGGGCGGGCAGTTGTTCGGCTCGGCGGGCATTGCGCCCAATGAAGCGGACGGCGGTCTGCTGATGGGCGGCGGCGCACCGGCAAAAAGCGCGGCGGCCTTCATCAAGGCGCTGGCCAAGCACCGCCATCCGGAGCGGGAGACGACGCCGCCAATGGTGTAAGGCGCAGTCTGACCTAAGCGCTTGGCCCCGGACGTTGGACACGCACCGGGGCCAAGCGCTTTTTCTTGGGGTTGCTCGTTGTGCTGCTTGTCGTGCGGCGTTCCACACGGCTTGCGAGCTTTTTCGCGCCTATTCCAGCTTGATGTCGGCCCGCCTGGCCACGTCGCCAAACGTCTTCACTTCTTTCGCGATCCGCTCCTTGAATGCCTGGCCCGGCAAGTACACCGGCTCCAGCGCCAGGTCCGACACCGCCTTGCGTACCTGCGGGTCCTGCATGATTTTTTCGACCGCGCGGTTCAGCGTGTCGATGACCGGCGCGGGCGTGCGCGCGGGGGCGGCCAGCGCGTACCAGCCCACGAAAGACACCTGGGGTATGCCGGCTTCCGCGAAGGTCGGCACGTCCGGCATCTGCGGCACGCGGTGCTCGCCGGTGACGGCCAGCGCGCGCACCTTGCCCGCGCGTACCTGCGGCGCAGCAGAAGACACCGTGTCCACGCCCAGAGACACTTCGCCACCGATCATCGCGGTGATCAATTGCGCGCTGCCCTTGTACGGCACGGGCATCATCTTCGCGCCGGCGGCCTCGGCGAACATTTCTCCGGCCAGATGCGGGGCGGAACCGGGTCCAAAGGTGCCGTACATCAGCCCGCCCTTGCTGCTTTGCTGCTTGGCCAGCGTGGCGGCTTCCTGCACCGTGGTGGCCGCCAACCCGTTCTGCGCCAGCAGCACCACCGGCGCGATGGCGACGATGCCGATGTGCTCAAAGCTACGCAGCGGGTCGTAAGGCAGCGACGGTTTCAGCGCCGGCAATACCGTGTACGTGGTGCTGCCCGATAGCAGCAAGGTATAACCGTCGGGTTGTGCGCGCGCCACCGCGTCCGCGCCGATCACCGTGGATGCGCCGGGGCGGTTTTCGACGATGACGGACTGGCCCAGACTGCCCGACAGCTTGTTGGCCAGGAGCCGTGCGACGGCATCGGTGGCGCCGCCGGGCGTGAAGGGCACGACGATCTTGATCGCCTGCTCGGGATAGGCGGCATGGGCCTCGCCCGCATACGCGGCGACGGCAAGGTTGAACGCCATCACGGCGGCACAAAATCTAGCGGTCATTGCAACGCTCTCGATCAGTCAGGAAGAAATCGGAATAGGGTTCAGGCCGCTGTTGCACGCGGTGTCTGGCGCAGGCTTGCGCCTTGATCGCCCAGATCCCAGTACAGGCCCGCCATGATGGCCAGCCCTTCACGCGCCACGCTGCCCAGTAGATGTTCGTTGGGCGCGTGTTGGGCGCAGGCGGGGTAGGAATGCGGCACCCACAGCGTGGGCAGGCCCAGCAGGTCGGCAAAAATCTCATTGGGCAGTGAGCCGCCCAGGTTGGGCAGCAGCGCGGGACGCTTGCCAGTGGTGCGTTCCAGCGACGCGGCGGCCCAGCGCACCCAGGCGTTGTCAGGCGATAGACGGGTGGCGCCGCCTTGCATGCCGATGCGCACTTGCACGTCTTCAAAGCCGCCCTGGCGCAGGTGTTCGCGCACATGGGTTTCCAGTGCGCGCCAATCGGTGCCGACCACAAAACGCAGTTGGCACCACGCCACGGCTTCGGGGGGAATCGCGTTGACCGGCTTGGCGGGGTCGCCCGCGCCAAAGGTCAGCACGTCCAGGCTGTTCCAGCCAAACACTTTTTCAGGCGCGGACAGGCCAGGTTCGCCCCACCCATGGTTGATCTCGGGGTCGTCTTCGCCACCGCCCACTTCCAGGTCGGCCAAGGCGTCGGCCACGGCGGCGGGGATGGGGGGCGGACGTAATCCCGGCACGGTGATGCGGCCTTGTGCGTCCACGAGTGTGCCGATGGCGTGCATCAGCACGATGGCCGGGTTGGCTAGCAAGCCGCCCCAGTTGCCCGAGTGATAGCCGCGTTCGCGGGCGCGCAAGGACAGTTCAAAGTTCACCGCGCCGCGCGAGCCCATGAACAGGGTGGGACGCGCGGCATGCAGGCGCGGGCCGTCGCTGGCAATGAAGACGTCGGCGGCCAGGGTTTCGCGCTGCGCCTCGCAGAACGCGGCCAACCCGGGCGAGCCGGCTTCCTCGCCGGTTTCGATCAACCAGGTGGTGTTGAAGCCCAGCTTGCCGCCGCGCGCCGCAATCACGTGCCGCAGGGCTTCCAGGTTGATGGAATGCTGGCCCTTGTTGTCGGCGGTGCCGCGTCCATACCAGCGGTCGCCGTCCACGTGCAGGCGCCACGGGTCGCGCCCGGCTTCCCATTTGGCGGCATTGCCGCGCACCACATCGCCATGCCCGTACATCAACACGGTCGGCAACCCTGCTTGTTCCACGCGGCGCGCAACCAGAATGGGCAGGTCGACGCCAGCGGGGTTGGCGTGCACCTCACAGGTGAAGCCCAACTCGGTCAGCGTCGGAATCAGGTCCTGGTTCAAGTACGCATGCTGAGTGGGCGCCTGATCTGGCACTTCGCTTTCCGTGGCGTAGGCGACGCGGCGCGCCAGCGTGGATTCAAGGGTGCCATTGTCGAAGGCTTCAACGGCTTGCAGGACGGCTTGTTCGCGGTTCACGGCGGGTCTCGGGACGCAGGAGGATGCAAGAAGTGCAAAAGGAAGGCACAAAGTTATTACGCATCACCGCATGCCACAATTAGATAATTTGCATCTTTGCGTTGCCTTTTAGGCATGGCTTAAGAAACAGCATGATTGAGCGCCAACATGAAGGGGGAGGCAGCATGATTTCATTGGGCCTGCGGTATTTTCTTGAGGTCGCGCGCTGCGGCTCGATTGCCGGCGCGGCGACCGCGCAGCACGTGGCCGCTTCCGCCATCAGCCGCCAGATCGCCAAGTTGGAAGACGAACTGGGCATTGCGCTGTTCGAGCGCCAGGCGCGCGGCATGGAGCTAAGCGAAGCCGGACGCCAACTGGCCGCTTACGCCAATGCGGCGGCCTTGGAGGCCGAGCGCGTCACCACCGAAATCCGCCAGCGCAGCCACGTGGGCGACGTCACGATCCGGCTGGCGTGCACCGAAGGCTTCGCGCATCACTTCCTGCCGCTTAGCATGGCCGAGTTCAAGCGCATGCGGCCCGAGGCGCGGTTCCATCTACACGTGGAACGCCCGGAAGAGGTCAGCCGCCACATCCTGGAAGGCCTGTCGCAAATTGCCCTGCGCTACACCACGGCGCAGGACGACCGCCTGAAAACAGAACTGCTGACCCGCGCACCCGTCTACGCGGTGATGTGCCGCCATCACCCGCTTGCCAGCCGCCGCAGCGTCAGCATGCGAGATCTGGTGAATTTTCCGCTGTCTCTGGGCGATCAGGGCACGACCGTGCGGCAACTGTTCGACGCTGCCTGCGCCAACGCCGGCCTGCACATCGAACCCGCCTACGTGTCGAACCATTCTGCCGCCTTCCTGCCCATGCTGCCGGGCAGCCAGATCGTCGCCTTGTCCGGCTACCTGACGCTGATGGGTCAACTGGGCGGCGAAGGCGAGCTTGCGGCGGTGCCGTTCAGCAATCCGGAAATGCGGCAACGAAGCATCCAGGTGCTGACCTTGCAGGGCAGAACCCTTCCGCTGCTGGCGCGGGAGTTTTTGGCGTTCATGGCTGATCGTTTGACGGCTGCACCGAGGTGGCCGGAGTAGCGCGCCCCACACCCCCCACCTTCAACCGCAGCCTTTCCAACGCCAAATAAACAATCGGCGTCGTATACAGCGTCAAGAACTGGCTGATCATCAAGCCGCCCACGATGGCGATGCCCAGGGGGCGGCGCAGTTCGGAGCCTTCGCCCATGCCCAGCACCAGGGGCAAGGCGCCCAGCAGGCCGGCCAGGTTGGTCATGACGATGGGGCGCAGGCGCAGCATGGCGGCGCGGTGGATGGCTTGTTCGGGGGTGAGGCCTTCGCGGCGTTCCAGGCTGAGGGCGAAGTCGATCATCAGGATGGCGTTCTTCATCACGATGCCCACCAGCAGGAACAGGCCCAGCAGCGCGATCAGCGTGAATTCAATGTTGGCAATGCGCAAGGCCAGCAGCGCGCCCACGCCCGCGGATGGCAAGGTCGACAGGATGGTCAGCGGGTGCAGGGGGCTTTCGTACAGAATGCCCAGCACCAGGTAGATGGCGATCAGCACGGCCAGGATCAGCCAGGGCTGGTCTTGCAGGCTTTGCTGGAAGTTGCGGGCATCGCCACCCAGGCGCGTCTGGATGGTGGACGGCACCATCAGGCTGGCCAGCGTGGCGTCGATGGCGGCCAGGCCCTGTTCCAGCGACACGCCGGGCGCCAGCGAAAAGCCCACGCCCACGGCGGCGAACAGGCCGTCGTGGAAGACGCGGTCGTTGACCAGGCCGTTTTCATAAGTAGCGAACGCGGTCAGCGGAATGCGCGTGCCGTCGGCCGCCACCACCTGCACCTGTTCCAGCACTTCGGGGTCTTCGGTGTAGCGCGGGTCCAGCTCCAGCACCACGCGGTACTGGTTCATGGCGTCGTACATCGTCGCCACCTGCCGCTGGCTGAACGAATTGCTCAAGACGCTGCTGATCGTGTTCATGTCCACGCCCAGCCGTTGCGCGGCGCTGCGGTCGATGTTGATCACGACTTGCTGAGTGGCGCCGTCGCCTTCGGCATCCACGTCGCG
The DNA here is from genome assembly GCF_029637605.1 of Achromobacter spanius. Lineage (NCBI taxonomy): Bacteria > Pseudomonadati > Pseudomonadota > Betaproteobacteria > Burkholderiales > Alcaligenaceae > Achromobacter > Achromobacter spanius. The sequence continues at coordinate 922,982 of NZ_CP121261.1, forward strand.
CAGTTCGGGGATCTCCTGCATGGCCTTGGAGATCTTGCGCGACCATTGCCGCAGCGTGGGTACGTCGCTGGCCATGATGGCCAATTCGTGGTCGCCGGAATTGCCGAAGCCGCCGGGCATGCGCAAGTCTTGATCGACATTCAGGAAGAACATGCCGCCCGGCACGGCGGGGGCGTTGGTGCGCAGCCAGTTGATGACCTCGGTGGACGAGACGCCGCGCTCGGCCACGGGCTTGAGCCGGATCAGGAACAGCGAATTGCTGATGCCAAGGTTGCCGCCGTTGTAGCCGATGACGTCCTGCACGGCGGGGTGCTTCAACACCAGTTGGCGGTACTGGTCGATCTTGGGTTGCATGACCTGGAACGAAAAGCCGTCATCGCCGCGCACGAAGCCCATCAGTTGGCCGGTGTCTTGCACCGGCAGAAAGCCCTTGGGCGCGTCGATATACAGAAACACGTTCAGGCCAACCACGGCCGCCAGCAGCGCCAGCGTCAGGCGCGCATGGCCCAGCACGCGGGCCAGTGATCTGCCGTACCAGTCATGCACGCGCGCAAAGGCGGCCTGCATGCGGGAAGGGCGTGGCGGGGCGGCGGTGGGGTCGGTGGGATTGGGATGGGCGGCCGGCTTCAACCAGCGCGCGCACAAGGCCGGGATGATGGCCACCGAAACCACCAGCGATATCACCGTGGCCGCGACCAGCGTGATGGAGAACTCGCGGAACAGGCGTTCCACCAACCCGCCCATGAACAGGATGGACACGAAGACGACGCTTAGCGCCACCGTCATGGCCACCAGCGTGAAGCCCACTTCGCGCACGCCGCGCAGCGCCGCCTTGGTGGGCGACAGGCCGCGTTCGAGGTGGCGTGAGATGTTCTCCAGCACGACGATGGCGTCGTCCACCACCAGCCCGGCCGCCACGATCAGCGCCATCAGCGACAGGTTGTTCAGCGAAAACCCCCAGGCATGCATGACGGCGAAGGTGGCGATCAGGCACACCGGAATCGCCACGCTGGGGATGGCCGCCGCGCGTGCGTTGCCCAGGAACAGCCAGACCACCAGGATGACCAGCGCGGTGGCCAACGCCAGCGTGATGTGGGCTTCGCGCAAGGTGGCGTTGATGCCGGGCGAGCGGTCCAGCGCCACGGTCAGGTCCACGTCGGCGGGCATCAGCGCGCGCAGGCCGGGCAGGGCGTCGTTGATGGCGCCGATGGTTTCAATGATGTTCGCGCCGGTCTGGCGGCTGATGGTCAGCACCACGGCGGGATTCTGGTTATGAAAACCGCTGCTGTAGCGGTTTTCGACGGAATCGCTGACGCGCGCCACTTGCGACAGGCGGATCACCGCGCCGTCTTCGTGGCGCACGATCAGGCTGCCGTATTCCGGTGCGGTGCGCGGCTGTTCGGGCGTGCCCACTTCCCAGCGCTGGCCAGCCGAATCCAATTGGCCCAGCGGGCGCATGGGCGCGGCATCGGCGATGGCGTTGCGTACATCGTCCAGCGCCACGCCGTAGTGCGCCAGGGCGTTGGGGTTGACCTGCACGCGCACGGCGGGCAACGAGCTGCCACCCATTGTGACTTCGCCCACACCATTGATCTGCGACAGCTTTTGCGCCAGCACCGTCGACCCCAGGTCGTAAAGCTGGCCGGCGGGGCGCGTGGCCGAACTGAGCGCCAGCGCCATGATGGGCGCTTGTGACGGGTTGACCTTGCGGTAGCTGGGGTTCCGCGGCATGCCCGCGGGCAGATCGCCGCGCGACGCATTGATGGCGGCTTGAACGTCGCGGGCGGCTTCGTTGATGTCGCGGTCCAGCTCAAACTGCAACTGCACGCGGGTGGCGCCCTGGTTGCTGGACGAGGTCATTGCGCTGACGCCGGCGATGCTGCCCAAGGCGCGCTCGAGCGGCGCGGCCACGGTGCTGGCCATGCTTTCCGGGCTTGCGCCGGGGAGTTCGGCGCGCACTTCAATCGTGGGGAAATCCACCTGCGGCAAGGGGGCAACGGGCAGCAGGCGCCACGCCACCGCGCCCAGCAAGGTCAGCGCCAACGCCAGGAAGATGCAGGCGATGGGGCGATGCAGCAGCGCGCGTATCATGGCTGCGGCCCGTCAGCCTTTGCCGGCGTGTTAGCCACGCCGCCGCGCCGCTGGCCCAGCCGGTGAAAGAACAGATAAACGGCGGGCGTAGTGAAGAGCGTCAGCACCTGGCTGACCAGCAGCCCGCCCACCATGACCCAGCCCAAAGGCTGGCGCAGCTCGGCGCCCGAGCCCGTGGCCAGCATCAGCGGCAGCGCGCCGAACAGCGCGGCCAAGGTCGTCATCAAGATGGGCCGCAGGCGCAGCAGCGCGGCTTCGCGGATGGCGTCTTGCGGCGCCAGGCCGCGCGAGCGCTCGGCTTCCAGCGCGAAGTCCACCATCATGATGCCGTTCTTCTTCACCAGCCCGATCAGCAGGATGATGCCGATGACGGCAATCAGGTCCAGCGGCCGTCCCGTGATCAACAGCGCCAGCAATGCGCCGACGGTGGCCGACGGCAGCGTCGACAGAATGGTGACCGGGTGGATGGCGCTTTCATACAGCATGCCCAGCACCAGATACATCGTGACCACCGCCGCCAGCATCAGCCACAGCGTGTTGGACAGCGAGGCCTGGAACGCCGACGCCGCGCCTTGCAGGCGCAGCTCCACGCTGGGCGGCATGGCGATGTCGGCCTTGGCGGCGTCGATGGCGGCGATGGCTTCGCCCAAGGACCCACCGGGTGGCAGGTTGAACGACAGGTTCACCGCCGGAAACTGCGACAGGTGGTTGATGGCCAGCGGCACGGCGCGTTCGCTGACCGTGGCCAGGGCCGACAGCGGAATCGCCTGGCCGTCTTCGGTTTGCAGATGGATGCGTTCCAGCGCCTCGGGGCTGAGCGCCAGCTTGCGGTCCACTTCCAGCACCACGCGGTATTGGTTGGACTGCGTGAACAGCGTGGCCACCTGGCGTTGGCCGAAGGCGTTGTACAGCGCCTGCACCACGTCGTCCATCGTCACGCCCAGCCGCGCCGCCGTGTCGCGCGACACTTGCAGATAGGCTTGGCGGCCATTGCCTTGCAGGTCGGACGAGACCTCGGCCAAGGCGGGCGATTCGGCCAGCCGCTGCATCAGCGCCTGGCTCCATTGCGCCAGCAGCGCGCTGTCGGGCGAGGTCAGGGTGAATTGGTACTGGCCACGGCTGACGCGGTCTTCAATGTTCAGTTCCTGCACCGGTTGCAAGAACAGCGAGATGCCGTGAACCTGGCGGGCGCGCTCATCCAGCCGTGCCATCACGTCCGCCAAGGGCGCGCTGCGCTCGCTCCAGGGCTTCAGGTTGATCAGCAAACGACCCGTGTTCAGCGTGGTGTTCATGGCGTCGATGCCGATGAAGGACGACAGGCTTTGCACGTCCGGGTCGGCCAGCAGGCTTTCCGCCACGGCTTGCTGGCGGCGCGACATGGCCTCGAACGAGGTGCTTTGCGCGGATTGCGTCACGCCTTGCAGCACGCCGCCGTCCTGCACCGGGAAGAATCCCTTGGGCACGGCCAGGTACAAGAGACCCGTCAGCACCACGGTGCCGACCATAACCAGCAGCGTCAGGCGCTGGTGGCGCAGCGTCACGTCCAGCCAACCGGCGTAACGCGCCTGGACGCGGTCCAGAAAGCCGGGTTTGCCAGATGCCACATGCGCGGGCAACAGGCGCGCGCACATCATTGGCGTCAGCGTCAGCGACACCGCCAGCGATATCAGGATGGCCACCGCCAGCGTGATGGCGAATTCGCGGAACAAGCGGCCCACCACGTCTTCCATGAACAGCAGCGGGATCAGTACGGCAATCAAGGACAAGGTCAGCGACACCAAAGTGAAGCCGATCTGCCCGGCACCTTTCAGCGCGGCGGCCATCGGGCTGTGCCCCTGTTCGCGATACCGCGCAATGTTCTCCAGCATGACGATGGCGTCGTCCACCACGAAGCCCGCGCCGATGGTCAGCGCCATCAAGGTCAGGTTGTTGGTGGAAAAACCCGCCAGGTGCATGAAGCCGAAGGTGCCGATCAAGGACAGCGGCACGGCCAGGCTGGGGATCAGCGTGGCGGGCAGATTGCGCAGGAACAGGAAGGTGACCAGCACCACCAGCCCCACGGCGAACACCAGCTCCCACTGCACGCCGCGCACCGACGCGCGGATGCTTTCGGTGCGGTCGGTCAGGATGCGGACCTGCGCGGCGGCCGGCAGGCTGGCGGTCAACTGGGGCAGCAAGGCTTTTACCTGGTCCGCCACTGCGATCACGTTGGCGCCCGGCTGGCGCTGGATGTTGACCAGCACGGCCGGCTGCTTGTCGACCCAGGCCGCCAGGTAGCGGTCTTCGGCGCCGTCTTCAATGGTGGCGACCTGGCCCAGCCGCACCGGTGCCCCGTTCTTCCAGGCCACGATCAGTTCACGGTATTCGTCGGCGCTTTGCAGTTGGTCGTTTGCGTCCATGATGACCGAGCGCACCGGGCCGTCGAAGCTGCCCTTGGGCTGGTTCGAGTTCGCCTTGGCGATGGCGTCCTGCACGTCGGACAGTTGCAGCCCGCGCGCGGCCAGCGCCATCGGGTTGACCTGCACGCGCACGGCGGGCCGTTGGCCGCCGGCCAGGCTCACCATGCCCACGCCAGACAACTGCGACAGGCGCTGCGTCATGCGGGTGTCGACCAGGTCGTACACGGTGGGCAGGGGCAGCGAATCAGAGGTCACCGCCAGCGTCAGGATGGGCACGTCGGCGGGGTTGACCTTGCGGTACACGGGCGGCGTGGGCAGGTCGGAGGGCAGCAGCGAGCCGCTGGCGCTGATGGCCGCCTGCACTTCCTGCTCGGCCACGCCCAGCGAGACATCCAGTGAGAACTGCAAGGTGATCACCGAGATGCCGCTGCCGCTGGTGGACGACATCTGCTTCAAGCCCGGTATCTGCCCAAAGCGGCGCTCTAGCGGCGCCGTGACCGCGCGCGCCGTCACGGTGGGACTGGCCCCGGGATACTGCGTGGTGACCTGAATGATGGGGTAGTCCACCTGCGGCAGCGCGGCCACGGGCAGCATGCGCCAGGCCAGGATGCCCGACAGCAGCAGGGCGATCATCAGGAAGGACGTCGCCACCGGACGCAGGATGAAGGGGCGTGACAGGCTCATGCGCGGTTCAAGTCAGGGGTTCTACGATCTGGACGTTGCGGCCGTCATGCAGGCGGTCCACGCCTTCGACGACAACGCGCTCGGCCGGGGCCAGGCCCGCTTCCACCACGATCTGGCCGGCGTTGGCCGGACCCAGTTGCAGCACGCGGCGGGTGGCGCGGGCGTCGTCGCCGATGACAAAGACAAACGCGCCTTCCGACCCGTACTGCACGGCGGCCGACGGGATGGTCACGACGTTGTCCTGCTGCACCACGGCCAGGCGGATGTTCACGAACTGATTGGGAAACAGGGATTCATCGGCATTGTCGAAGCGGGCGCGCAAGCGCACGGTGCCGCTGCCGGTCTGGATGCGGTTGTCCAGCGCTTCCAGCGTGCCTTCGGCCAGGATGCGGCGGTCGTCGGCGTCCCAGGCTTGCACGCGCAATACGGCGGTCTTGGCTTGCGCCTGGCGCAGCACGTCCAGCCGCGTTTCCGAAATGCTGAAAAGGGCCGAGATGGGCGTGGTCTGCACCAGCGTGGTCAAGCCATTGGCGTCATCGGCGCGCACGTGGTTGCCGGCATCCACCCGGCGCAAGCCGATGCGGCCATCCTGCGGCGCAACGATGCGCGTCAGCCCAAGCAGCCGCTTGGCGTCGGCGACCCGCGCGCGGTTCAGTTCGCGTTGCGCGGTGTAGGCGCGCACCTGGGCTTCGGCGGTGTCCAGTTGCTGCCCCGCCACCGATTCCTGGCGCGCCAGCTTGCGGTAGCGTTGCAGGTCGGCCTGGGCGTTGTCCAGCAGCGCCTGGGTGCGTGCCAGTTCACCCTCGGCCGACGCCAGCGCGGTCTGATAAGGGCGGGCGTCAATCTCGGCCAGCAACTGGCCGCGCACCACGGCCTGGCCCTCGGTGTAATGCACGCGCATCAGCTCGCCGTCGACCTGGCTGCGCAGCACCACCTGGGACAGCGGCGTGATGGTGCCCAAGGCATGCAGGTCGCGTTGCAGTGGACCGACGCGCGCGGTCGCCACGGCCACGGCGACGGGAAGCTGCCCGTACTGGGGCGGTGGCGGAGTGCTGGGGCCCTTGTCGCCCGCCAGCCAATAACCGATGCCGACCAGCACGGCCAGCAACAGGGCGGCGGCGGTCAGGATCAATCGTTTGCGTGAGGGGGCAGGGCCCGCAAAGGGGGGCAGGGACATCGGGGGCTGCCAAGTTTGGGGCGTTGCGGACAGCGGTGATTCTATATTAATAATAATGATTAGCGTTATTGACTTCGAATTTCAAGAGGGGTTTGCGCGTATGGTTTAGAGTGGCGGCTACTTTCATCAGCCGGTTAGCAAGGAGCAGGTCATGGGCGAGCATTCTCTAGAAACCCCGCGTCAGTTATTCGAGCGTCTACAAGCCCGGCTTGAGACGGAACAGGCCAGCCTGCAGCAGTGGCATGAGGTGGAAGACGAGTACCAACGCAAGTACACCGAAGGCCTGGCGCCGCTTGAGAAAAAGCTGCACGAACTGCGCATGAAGCTGGTGCTGTGCTTTGACCACGCGCACAAGAACATGGGCTTGTCCAAGGCCGAACGCGAATTCGTGTCGGAACTGATCACCGAGTTTTCGGCGGAACTGCTGCTGCTGGACGCCAAGGGCGAGCTGCCGGCCGGTTGCGATGCCGAGCGCCTGAAGACGCTATACAAGAAGCACAACGGCGCCGACTACGACGAGGCCGCCGCTGAAGAAACCGAAGACGCCAAGTCCGAACTGATCGAGGCGCTGGAGCTGGACCCGGACACCGATCTGTCCACGTTCACGCCCACCCAACTGCTGCGCATCATTCAAGACCAATTCGAGGACGACGAGGCCGAAGAACTGCTGGCGCTGGCCCGCGCCGCGCTGCGTAACACCACCCCGAACGCGGCGGCCTGGCAGGCGATGCAGGACGAAGAACAGGCGCGCCGCCAGCAAGGTACGCCCGACCTGGCGCCGGTAGGCGAGGTGGCCGATAGCGGTCTGCCCGCCGCGAACGCCACGCTGCAAGCCCAACTGGACGAAGTGCTGCATCAGGCCAGCTATGCGGAAGAGGGTTTCAAGCTGCGCTACGACCTGGACCCCTTCGCGTCGTTCGACCCAGAGACGGTGCTGGAAGAGTTGGACGCCGACATTGAAGACATCCAGGAATACATCGGCGAACTCGAGCACGAAGTGATGCAGTTTGCCGATGAGGGATCGCTCAAGTCCTGGCTCAAGGCGATGCGCCGCGAAGTCGCGGCGATTGAGCGCCGGGAAGGTCGGGACTAAGCACGGGGCTAAAGCCGGGACCGGAGCCGGGACTACGGGCGGGACTACTACCCGAACCAAGACCCGCACTAAGACTCGGTCCGCGCTGCTGCTTCCACGCGGATGACCGGCGCCGCCGTCTTGGCGGCGTCGGCGCGCGGGCGAATCATTAGCGGAAAGAAGCGCCACAGGTACAAGCCCAGCGCCAGCACCCAGGCGAGCGTGGCGGCATGCAGCAAGCCGATGGAGGCGGCGGTCGGCAACAAGGCGGCCAGCCGCAGCAGCGCCGCCAGAGTCATCAGCACAAAACTGGCGACCATGGCGCGGTCGGTCCGCAACGGCCGCCCCAGGTGGCCCAGCGCGGTGCGCGTCACCATGCCCAGGATCAGCACCGAAAAGCCGGCTACCCCGATGACGTGGGAGGGCCAGGCGGGCCGGATCGCGATTCCCATCCAGGGACTGTCCAGCGGATTAGCCAAAGGGCTAGCCAAATACCCCGCACCCACCAGCAGGCCGACGCCCAAGCCGAAATATCCCGCATACAGCACCCACAGCAGCGGCACGCGCCGCACGGCCCAAGGTTTCCACGACACCCATTGCACCAGCGCGATCAACCCGGTTGCCGCCAGCGCCGCTGCGGCCAAACTCGGCTGGCCGGCCAGCAAGCAGGCGATCGCGGCCAGGCCGGTTGCCAGTTGCCAATGGCCGCTGCGCGTGTGCGCGGGAATCTTCAGGCCAACCACGGCGCGCTGCGCGAAAAACGGCAGCACGCGGCGGGCGATCAAGAGCGTCAGCACCGCCATGCACAGCAGGCCCGCATTGAAGTAACGCATCAGCGCCACGTAATCGCCTTGAACGGCAGCCCATAAATACAGCGCATGGGTGGCGGCCAGCCCCAGCAGCAGTACCGGTACGCCCGCATTGCGCCGGTTGCGGCTCAGCCAGACGACGCGCGCCAAGGCGGCGGCGCCCCACACGAAAAAGCCCGTGTCCGCCAGGCCGGCGATCAAGAACGCGGGTTGGCCCGGCACCAGATACGCCACGCGCGCCACCAGCCAAAGCAGACAAAGCATGGCCAAGGCGTTGCCGCGCAGCGGATTCTTGCCGGTCCAGTTGGCGCCGGCAGTCAGCAGAAAGCCCACCGCAATGGTGGCCACAAAGCCCCACAGCATTTCGTGCGCATGCCAGAACACGCCGCCCAACACGCCGGTGATGCGCGCGGGGGCGTGCACCCATAGCCATACGGACGCCAGCGCCCAGAAGCAGCCCGCCAGGTACAGCGGCCTGAATCCCATTTCAGTGAAGGCGCGCCATTGCGGGCGAGGGCGGCGTGGGGCCGGGGGGGATGGGGCGATGGTTGGCAGTGGAGGCATGGCGGCGTTGATCGCTCTAATGATAACTTTAAGATGTATTGAGAATGCATATTAAACCTGACCTGGGCGGACGACCAAGCTCCACGCTTGATCCAGCGCAAATGCATGGCAGTCCTGTCCTGGATGCCCCCGGAGCCGCCTCCCGAAAGCGGGCAAATGCCCAGAACGCCGAGTCTTTGCTGGCATACTCGCCGCGGTCGGACGCGCGTTTGCCCGATGCGCTTTTGTCCCAGAATGTCCCTAGCTATCGGAGCATGCATGAGCCTAGTTTTTGGTATCGCCGGCCGGTCTGGCAGCGGCAAGACAAGCCTGATCGAGGCCATGCTGCCGCTGCTCGCGGCGCGCGGCCTGCGCGTGAATGTCATCAAGCACAGCCACCACGATTTTCAGATGGAGCCGCCGGGCAAGGACAGCGCGCGCTTTCGGCTGGCGGGCGCGCAGGAAGTGATGGTGGCCTCGCCATTCCGCTACGCCATCGTGCACGAACTGCGCGGCGCGCCCGAGCCCACGCTGGAAGAACAGGTGGCACGGCTGTCGCCCGCCGACCTGGTGCTGGTGGAAGGCTTCAAGCATGCGGCGATTGCGCGCATCGAGGTGTACCGCCCGGCGCTGGGCAAGCCGCCGTTGCACGCGGAAGACGGCGGCTTTCTGGCGGTGGTGACGGATGCGCCGGTGGACACCGCCTTGCCTTGTCTGCCCTTGAATGATCCCGCGCGCGTGGTTGATTTTCTGTGTGATGCGCTTGGGCTGGCCTGAAAAAGCATGCGGCTTGGTAAACACGGCTTTTACTTCTATGCCGAATGACCGTGGCGTCATTTAATAATGACGTCGTTGAAATATCAGACTTAAGACGAAAACCGATACTAGTACGACAATAAAACCTCGGTTTTTACTTTTCATCTAAATAAGATCTTAAGCGCATCGCTTGCCGAATCCTTTTCGGTATCGCGTTGCGCCGTGCTGGAATATGTCTGCCGATCGCTTCGCCTTCCGGCCTTCCAGCGTTGCGCCACAACACTCTCCCGATTATCTCCGAGCCCTTGCGCCTGCATGCGCAAGGGCTCTTTCTGCCATGGGCGCGCAGAGGGCTTCACTGCAATTCAGTTTAGTTATCTGATTAATCAGATGATATTCATATTGGGTTTCATGGGATTGCGACAAAACACATTTCGGAATAATCGCATTCACTAGGATTCCTGACAGAAATGTCTGAATTCGATGGGAAAAAGTCCTCTGATTCTTACTAAATGGAATCAGCGTCGCGTTACTGCTTGCGGGTTGCAAAATTCGTCAATGGAGAGTGGCCGTGAATAAAATCTATAACCTCGTGTGGAGCCGGATTACCGGTGCGTGGGTAGCTGTGTCTGAATTGACGAAAACCCGCGGAAAATCCAATCGAGGCGCCCGGCAAGCCGCACTGCGCAGAGCCGGGGGCATTGCGGCACCATTGATGTTTGCCGCGGCATTGGGCGGCACGGCCTGGGCAGGCACCGCCATCCAGGGAATCATCATCAACCCCATCACCACCGGCGGTTTGACGCCGGCCTCGGTCGATGCAAACTCCATTGCCATTGGCGGTGGGTTCGGCGCCACGGCCACGAACGTCAGTGTGGCGATTGGCGATACCTCGGTTGCCACCGGCACCAACTCTGTCGCGGTGGGACGGCATGCCGTCGTGACCGGCAACAACGCCACGGGCGTGGGGTCGTCGTCAACGGCCAGCGGCATCGGCGCCACCGCGTTTGGCTCCAATGCCTCGGCAAGCGCCAACAACACGCTGGCGATGGGTGCATCGGCGTCCGCTTCCAACACCAGCGCCACGGCGGTGGGCCAGGGTGCTTCGGCGTCGGGCAACAGCTCGTCGGCGTTCGGCACGGGCGCGTCGGCACTGGGGGCCAGTTCCGTGGCCCTGGGCCAGAACTCAACGTCGGCCGGCAACAGCTCTATTGCTTTGGGCCAATTGTCCAGCACGTCCGCCGGCAACGCGGTGTCTATCGGCGTGTCGTCAACAGCGACGGCCACAGGGGCGGTAGCGGTGGGCTCTTCCGCCGAAGCGCGTGGAATCTCCGCGTTTGCGGGGGGTATCAATGCGCAGGCCCTGAACCAGAACTCGCTGGCCATTGGGTCCAGTGCCGTTGCCGGCGCCTTGGTGGGAGCACCCATCAACGACACGGCCTTGGGCAATAACGCGCTGGCCAGCGGTGGCAGTTCGCTGGCCGCGGGTAATGGCGCGCGTGCCACGGCCGCAGGCGCCGTCGGGCTGGGTGGCAACACCACCAGCGGCGCGTCGGCGGCGGCCATCAACGCCGTCGCGATAGGCGGGCAGTCGTCGGTGACGGCGGCGGCTACGTCTGGCATCGCGGTTGGGCGCGATGCGCGCGCTATCGGTGCGTTCGGCATTGCGGTGGGCGATGGGGCCAGATCCAACGCCACCGGTCAGAACGTGGCGATCGGTTCGTCGGGCACCGCTGCCAACGCCGCCACGGCAACGGGCGGCGCCGTGGCCATTGGACGGCAACAAACCGCCACGGGGGATGGCGCGGTGGCTATCGGCGACCCCAACATCGCCACCGGCACCGGCGCGGTTGCCGTGGGCGCCGACAACACCGCGACGGCGACGGGCGCCGTGGCGGTCGGCAATAACAACTCGGCGGTAACACCCGGGTCGGTGGCCGTGGGATCAGGCTCGCAGGCCAGCGGCGGCAACGGGGCGTTTGGGGCGGGCTTTTCGTCGAATGCAGCCGGCCGTGGCGCCGTCTCCATCGGCAACACCAACCCGGCGACGGGACAGGGCGCGGTCGCCATCGGCGACCTGAACACGGCATCCGGGCTGGCGTCCATCGCCATCGGCTCGGGCTCATTGGCGACATCGGGCAGCACCATCGCGTTGGGCTATCAGGCCGCCGCCACGGCGGGACAGGCGGTCGCCATCGGTTATCAAAGCGTCACCGGCGGCACTAACAGCGTCACGGTGGGCTATCAGAGTGCCGCCGCCGGATCGAACTCGGTGGCGATGGGGGCCAACGCCATCGCGTCGGGCACCTCGTCGGTCGCGATCGGCCGGGGGGCCATTGCCGAAGGGCTGGAAGACACCTTCATCGGCGTGGGGGCGGGCACGGGCACCACGGGAAGCCGGGGCCAGAACACGGCGATCGGCGCCTACGCCGGAACGCTGGCGACGGGCGAAGGCACGACCGCCATCGGCCAGGATGCAGGCCAGAGCGTGTCGGGGGACGACAACCTGGCGGCGGGTCGCGGGGCGGGCAGCAACGTCACGGTGGACCGTACCGTGGCGTTGGGATATCTGGCCAATACCAATATCGCGAACTCGGTGGCGCTGGGCAGCAATACGACGACCACGGCGGCGCTGTCCACTAGCACGGCCGGCATGACGTCGTATGGCAGCGCGACCATCAACGGCAACACCTATAACTTCGGCGGCGGCCAGGGCACGCCCACCGGCGTTGTCAGTGTCGGTGACACGGGCTCGGCACGCCGCATCCAGCGCGTGGCCACCGGCTTGCTCAGTTCGAACAGCACGGACGCGGTCAACGGCTCGCAGCTTTTCGCGGTGGCGCAGCAGGTGGCGGCGATTTCGCCTACCCCGACGAACTACTTCAACGCCAATTCCACCGTCACGGGGGTGGGCAGCAACACGCGCGCCAACTCCGGGGCCACGGGCACGGACGCCATCGCCATTGGCGGCAGCGCCAGCGCGGCGGGCCTGAATGCGACGGCGATCGGCCGGGCGGCCGCGGCATCGGGCGGGGGCTCCATCGCCTTGGGTGACGCGGCGCAAACCGCTGGCATCAATGCGGTTGCGCTGGGGGCGGGCGCCACCGCCGGCGTGCCTGGCGCAGTCGCGCTGGGCGCGGGCTCGGCAGGCGCAACCAACGTGGTGACCAGCGGTGTCGTGTCACCCAGCTCGGCGGGCCCCATCGCTGGTGTTGCGTTCAACAACACGGCCAACATGGCGACGGGCGCGATATCGGTTGGTACGCCCAGCGCCAAGCGCCAGATCAAGAACGTGGCTGACGGCTCGGATTCCAATGACGCCGTGACGGTGCGGCAGATGACAGCGGTGGCCAGCGCCGCGAACTCGGGCATGAACAACCTGGGCACCAGCGTCGCCACCAACCTGGGCGGCGGCGCAACCTACACCGCCGCCTCGGGCACCATTGGCACCCCCACGTACAGCGTGCAGGGCACGTCGTTCACCAACGTGGGCACGGCGCTGGGCGGTTTGGATACGGCGGTGACCGACCTGGTGACCGGCAAGATTGGCCCGTTTGTGTCGGACAACAGTGTGACGACAGTGCAGGCAGTGTCGTCGGGCGCGAGCGCGGCGGCGGGTGGTTTTGGCTCGTCGGCCACGGGGGCGGCGTCGACGGTGCTGGGTAACCAGTCCACCGACAACGCGGTGGCCAACTCCACGATCGTGGGACAAGGCGCGTCGGTGGTCGCGGGGCTTACGGGGTCCAATGTGGTGTTGGGCCAGGGCTCAAGCGCGGCGCTGGGCGCTCAGACGGGCTACACCGCATTCGGCCTGTCTGCGCCGCAGAACGCCAACGGGGAAGTCTCGGTGGGATCGGGGGCCATCCGCCGCCAGATCACCAACGTGGCGGCGGGCAGCGCGCCGACCGATGCCGTGAACGTGGGGCAATTGAGCGGCGCGGCGTCCAACCTGGGCGCCAGCATTGCCACCGGCCTGGGTGGCGGCTCAACTTATGACGGCGCCTCGGGCACGATCAGCACGCCATCGTATACCGTTCAAGGCACGGCCTACGACGATGTGGGCGCGGCGCTGAGCAGCGCGGATCAGGCCATCAGCAATCTGGTGGCAGGCGAGTCGGGCCCGTTCGTCTCGGACAACAGCGTCACCACGACGCAGGCCGTGGCTTCCGGCACGAACGCCAGCGCGGGCGGCTTTGGGGCGTCGGCCACGGGTGCCGCGTCCACCGTGGTGGGCAATCAGGCCGGGGACAACGGCGTCGCCAACTCGACCGTACTGGGGCAGGGTGCATCCATTGCAACAGGGATGTCCGGGTCCAACGTGGCTTTGGGCCAGGGCTCCGAGGCGGCCACGGGGTCGCAGACGGGCTACACGGCATTTGGTTTGACCATGCCGCAGAACTCGGGCGGCGAGGTGTCGGTGGGTTCGGCCGCCATCCGGCGCAAGATCACGAACGTGGCGGCCGGCATCGCGCCGACCGATGCCGCGAACGTGGGGCAGGTGAGCGGGGCGGCGTCCAACCTGGGCACCACCATGGCCTCCGGCCTGGGCGGCGGGGCCGTTTATGACGGCGCGGCAGGAACGATCAGCGCGCCCAGCTACACCATTCAAGGCATGGCGTACACGGATGTCGGCGCGGCATTTGGTGGCGCGGACTCCGCTATCAGCGGCCTGTTGGCGGGCGATGCCGGGCCCTTTGTATCGGATCACAGCGTCACCATGGCGCAAGCAGTGGCGTCCGGCGCCAACGCCAGTGCAGGCGGCTTTGGCGCCATCGCCACGGGTCCGGGCTCCACGGTGTACGGCAATCAGGCGAACGACAACGGCGTGGCCGGCTCGACCATATTGGGCCAGGGCGCGTTCGTGGACGCCAGCGTGACGGGTTCTAACGTGGTCTTGGGGCAGGACTCGTCGGCCGTGGTGGGCGCGCAGGGCGGCTACACCGCCTTCGGCTTGTCGGGCGCGCAGACGTCCATCGGCGAAGTATCGGTGGGCACCGCCGCCGGGCGGCGCCAGATCACCAACGTGGCGGCCGGCAGCGCGCCTACCGATGCCGTCAACGTGGCGCAACTGACGGGGGTTTCCGCTGCCGCCACGACAGGCCTGGGGACCCTGGGTTCCAGCATGGCGTCCAATCTGGGAGGCGGATCGACGTACGATCCGGTCGGCCAGACGGTGACGGCGCCAGCCTACGGTGTGCAAGGGGCGACGTATTCAAACGTCGCCGGAGCGATCAGTGGATTGGACTCGGCGGTCAGCAGCATCAGCAGCGGCGACACCGGCCCGTTCGTATCGGACAACAGCGTGACGGCGGCACAAGCCGTTGCGTCTGGTGCCAATGCGTCGGCGGGCGGCTTCGGGGCGTCGGCCACGGGCGCGGCGTCGACAGTTGTTGGCAATCAAGCCACTGACAACGGCGTTGCGGATTCGACGGTGCTTGGCCAAGGCGCAACCATCACGGCGGGCCTCACCGGTTCCAACGTGGCGCTGGGCCAAGGCTCGGTCGCTGTCGTGGGCGCTGAAACCGGCTACACCGCAATCGGGCTGTCGGCTGCGCAAAATTCCAGCGGCGAAGTGTCGCTGGGATCAACGGGCGCCGAACGCAAGATCACGAATCTTGCGGCCGGCAGCGCAGCCACCGATGCGGTCAACGTAGCCCAACTGACGGGTGTCGCTACTGCGGCTACCACGGGCCTGAGCTCCCTGGGTTCCAGCGTGGCGTCTAACCTGGGCGGCGGATCGGCGTTTGATCCCACGACTGGCGCGGTCACGGCACCAAGCTACGGTGTGCAAGGGGCGACGTATTCAAACGTCAGCGGCGCGATCAGCGGATTGGACTCGGCGGTAAGCAGCATCAGCAGCGGCGACACGGGTCCGTTCGTGTCCGATAGCGGCGTGACGGCGGTACAAGCTGTTGCGTCTGGTGCCAACGCGTCGGCGGGCGGCTTCGGCGCGTCGGCCACGGGTGCGGCGTCGACCGTCGTCGGTAACCAGGCATCGGATAACGGCGTTGCGGATTCGACGGTGCTCGGTCAGGGCGCGACGATCACGGCGGGCCTGACAGGTTCCAACGTGGCGTTGGGTCAAGGCTCGGTGGCGGCAGTCGGTACTGAAAGCGGCTACACCGCAATCGGATTGGCGGCTGCGCAAAATTCCAGCGGCGAAGTGTCGCTGGGGGCGGCGGGCGCCGAACGCAAGATCACGAATCTTGCCGCCGGCAGCGCGGCGACCGATGCGGTCAATGTTGGGCAACTGACGGGTGTCGCGGCTGCCGCAACAACTGGCCTGAGCACTTTGGGTTCCAGCGTGGCGTCCAATCTGGGCGGCGGATCGGCGTTTGATCCCACGACTGGCGCGGTCACGGCACCAAGCTACGGTGTGCAAGGGGCGACGTATTCAAACGTCAGCGGCGCGATCAACGGATTGGACTCAGCGGTAAGCAGCATCAGCAGCGGCGACACCGGTCCGTTTGTGTCCGATAACGGCGTAACCGCCGCGCAGGCGATCGCGTCCGGCGCGAATGCGTCGGCAGGCGGCTTCGGTGCGTCGGCGACGGGTGCGGCGTCGACGGTGGTTGGTAATCAAGCCACTGACAACAGCGTCGCAAATTCGACGGTGCTTGGCCAAGGTGCAACGATCACGGCGGGCCTGCCCGGTTCCAACGTGGCGTTGGGTCAAGGCTCGGTCGCGGCAGTCGGCTCTGAAACCGGCTACTCCGCAATCGGATTGGCGGCTGCACAAAATTCCGGCGGCGAAGTGTCGTTGGGATCGGCAGGCGCCGAACGCAAGATCACGAATCTTGCCGCAGGCAGCGCCGCAACCGATGCGGTCAACGTCGGCCAACTGGTGGGTATTTCCAATGCCGTAACAACGGGGCTGAGCACGTTGGGTTCCAGCGTGGCCACCAATCTGGGCGGCGGAGCGGCGTTCGATCCGGCGACCGGTACGGTCACTGCGCCGACGTACGGTGTGCAGGGAACGACCCACTCGAACCTCGGCAGCGCCATCGGCGGCCTGGATACCGCGGTCACCAGCATCAGCAGCGGCAAGTCCGGTCCGTTCGTGTCCGACAACAGCGTGACGACGGTGCAAGCCGTTGCGTCTGGCGCCGATGCGTCGGCAGGCGGCTTCGGTGCGTCGGCGACGGGGGCGGCGTCGACCGTCATTGGTAATCAAGCGACTGACAACGGTGTCGCTAACTCCACGGTGCTTGGCCAAGGCGCAACGATCACGGCGGGCCTGACGGGTTCTAACGTGGCGTTGGGTCAAGGCTCGGTCGCGGCAGTCGGTTCCGAAACCGGCTACACCGCAATCGGTCTGTCGGCGACTCAAAACTCCAGCGGCGAAGTGTCGCTGGGATCGGCGGGCGCCGAACGCAAGATCACGAATCTTGCCGCAGGCAGCGCCGCAAACGATGCGGTCAACGTCGGCCAACTGGCGGGTGTTGCCAATGCCGCAACAACCGGGCTGAGCACGTTGGGTATCAGCGTGGCGTCCAATCTGGGCGGCGGATCGGCGTTCGATCCGGCGACTGGCACGGTTACTGCGCCAAGCTACGGTGTGCAAGGCACGACCCATTCGAATCTGGGCAGCGCCATCGGCGGCCTGGATACGGCGGTGACCGGCCTTAGCACCGGTAAGACTGGCCCGTCCGTATCGGACAACAGCGTGACGACAATGCAAGCCGTTGCGTCTGGCGCGGATGCGTCGGCGGGCGGGTTCGGTGCGTCGGCGACGGGTGCTGCGTCGACTGTCATTGGTAACCAGGCAAGCGACAACGGCGTTGCCAATTCCACCGCACTGGGTCAAGGCGCAACGATCACGGCGGGCCTGACCGGTTCGAACGTAGCGTTGGGGCAAGGCTCGGTCGCGGCAGTCGGTTCCGAAACCGGCTACACCGCTTTCGGTCTGTCCGCGACTCAAAACTCCAGCGGCGAAGTGTCGCTGGGATCGGCAGGTGCCGAACGCAAGATCACGAATCTTGCCGCGGGCAGCGCAGCCACCGACGCGGTGAATGTCGCCCAATTGACCGGCGTCGCCAATGCCGCAACAACGGGCCTCGGCACCTTGGGTTCCAGCGTGGCATCCAATCTGGGTGGCGGAGCAGCATTTGATCCGTCGACCGGCACGGTTACGGCACCAAGCTACGGTGTGCAGGGAACCACCTACTCAAACCTCGGCAGCGCCATCGGTGGCCTGGATTCGGCGGTCAGCTCGATTGCCAGCGGCAAGGGCGGACCGTTCGTCTCGGACAACAGCGTCACCACCACGCAGGCGCTGGCGTCGGGCGCGGACAGCGCGGCCGGTGGTTTCGGGGCCTCGGCAACGGGCGCGGCATCGACCGCTGTCGGCAATCAAGCCACGGATAACGGCGTCGCCAACTCCACGGTGCTGGGCCAGGGCGCCACGATCACGGCGGGCCTGACGGGCTCAAGCGTGGCGTTGGGCCAGGGTTCCACCGCGACGCTGGGCGCGCAAAGCAACTACGCTGCCTTCGGCCTGTCCGCCACGCAAAGCTCGGCGGGTGAAGTGTCGCTGGGCACGGCGGGGGCCGAGCGCAAGATCACCAACGTGGCGGCTGGCAGCGGCGCGACTGATGCCGTGAACGTGGCGCAGTTGCAGGGTTCGGCGGCATTGCTGGGCGCCAGCGTGGCTGCCGGCCTGGGCGGAGGCTCGGCGTACGACCCGACCACGGGCCTGGTGTCCGGGCCCACCTATACCGTGAACGGCAACACGTACACCAGCCTGGGTACGGCGATTGTCGGGCTGGATACGGTGGTATCCCACATCAGCAGCGGCAAATCGGGGCCGTTCGTGGCGGACAGTACCGTGACGACCGCGCAGCCCCTGGCGGCGGGTGCGAATAGCGCGGCGGGTGGTTTCGGCGCGTCGGCCAGCGGCGCGGCGTCTGTGGTGTTGGGCAATCAAGCCACCGATAACGGCGTGGCGGATTCCACGGCGGTGGGCCAGGGTGCCAGGATCATGGCGGGGCTGACCGGCTCCAACGTGGCCTTGGGCCAGGGTTCGGTGGCCTCGGTTGGCGCGCAGACGGCGTATGTCGCCTTCGGCTTGGCGGGCACGGTGAACTCGGCCGGCGAAGTGTCGGTGGGGTCTGCCGGTGGTTTGCGCAAGCTGACCAACCTGGCGCCGGGCAGCGACCTGACGGACGCCGTCAACGTCCGCCAGTTGCAGCAGGTGAGCACGCGCCTGGGCGAGGTGGGGACGGACGCGCTGATGTGGGATCCCACGGCCAATGGCGGCGTGGGTGCGTACACGGCCGCGCACGGCAGCATCGGCGGCCCCAGCATCATCACCAGTGTGGCGCCGGGCGTGCTCAGCGCAAGCAGCTGGGATGCCGTGAACGGTGCGCAGCTGTTCGCCACCAACGAAGCGATGGCGCAGTTGGCCAGTACGGTGAACGGCTATACCGGTACGCTGGACCCGGTCGTCAATGGTCAGGGCTCGCGTTACGAGCGGACCAACGATACCGGGATGACACCCGGCAACGCGCACGCCAGAGGGCAGGGCGCGACTGCCATCGGCTACAACGCGCAGGCCGACGGCGCGGGCAGTGTGGCCTTGGGCCCCGACACGCACGTTACCGTGGATGGTGGCATCGCCATCGGGCAAGGCTCGGTCTCTGATCGCGCCACCGTGGTGCGCGCCGGCAAGCGCGCCGTGGCGCCGGGGGCGTTCTCGGTGGGCGCGCCGGGCATGGAGCGTCAGATCATCAACGTGGCCGATGGCACGCAGGCACAGGACGCGGTGACGGTGCGCCAGTTGCAAGGCGCCATCGCATCGGTCGCGGTGACGGGCACCCAGTACTTCCATGCGAACAGCTCCCGCGTGGATTCGCTGGGAGTGGGCACGGACGCAATCGCGGTCGGCCCGGAAACCGTGGTGAACGGTGACGCGGGCATCGGCATGGGACTGGCCGCGCAGGTGGACAGCACCGCCATCAACGGCATCGCCATCGGGTCATCCGCGCGATCGGCGTTGGATTCCGCGGTTGCCCTGGGCACGTCGGCGCTGGCCAGCGGCTCGCAATCCCTGGCGTTGGGCGCCTCGGCGAGCGCCGCGGGTGATCGTGCGGTGGCAATGGGGGCGACCGCCAGCGCCGCCAGCGCCAACGCCATGGCGCTGGGCTCGGGCGCGCAGGCCTTGCAAGCGGGAGACGTGGCGCTGGGCGCCGGAGCCATTGCCGACATGGGGGCCGCACCGGCCTATACCGGCAAGTACTCGGGCGTGTCCAACACCATCGCCGGCACGGTGTCGTTGGGTGCCGCTGGCGCCGAACGCACCGTCAGTAACGTTGCCGATGCGCAAAACGCCACCGATGCCGTGAACCTGCGGCAGTTGGACGGGGCGGTCGCGCAGGCCAACCTGTATACGGACCAGCAGATTGCCACGGTCAATAGCGGGTTGACCCAGGGCGGCAGCGGGATGTTCCAGGTCAACCAGGCCAGCCCGACACCCGCGCCCACGGCCACCGGCACCAACGCCACGGCAGGCGGCGCGGGCGCGGTGGCGTCGGCCAGCAACAGCACCGCCGTGGGTAACGCAGCCGAGTCGCGCGGCGACAACTCGGTGGCGCTGGGCGCGGGCAGTACAGATGGCGGCCGTGCGAACGTCGTGTCCGTCGGCGCGGCTGGCAAGGAACGGCAAGTGACCAACGTGGCGGCCGGCACGGCGCAGACGGACGCGGTCAACGTGCAGCAGTTGAACGCCGCCAAACAGGGCTCGGTGCAGTACGCCACCAAACCCGGTACCGACACGGTGGATTACAGCCGGGTCACGCTGGGCAACGGCGGCGCGCCGGTCACGCTGAGCAATGTGGCGGACGGGGTCGAGAACACCGACGCCGTCAACGTGCAGCAGCTCAACGCGGGCCTGGGCGGCGCGGTGCAGCAGTCCAACGCCTACACCGACGGCAAGTTCCAGAACCTGCGCAACGACATGGATCGCTATCGGCGCGACGCGTCTGGCGGCACGGCCACGGCGCTGGCGGTGGCGGGCCTGGCGCAAGCGTATCTGCCGGGCCGGGGCATGTTCTCGATCGCGGGCAGTACGTACGACGGCCAGCAAGGCTTCGCGATGGGCTTGTCGACCGTGTCGGGCAATGGCAAGTGGGTCTACAAGATGTCCGGTTCCACCAACACGCGCGGCACTTTCGGCGCGGTGATCGGGGCAGGCTACCAGTGGTAAGGGCGCGCCGGCCCGCAGGTTTGTGGCCTGCGGGCCGGCGCTGGTGCCCACGCAGTGATTTTCTCCGCAGTGCTTTTTTGCAGTGCTACTTGCAGTGCTACCTATACATAGCGAGGACTTATGCAACACACGACTCTTATCTCCCGCGGCGCGCGCGCCGGCCTCTTGTGCGGCGCCATGCTGTTTGCCGCGCCTGCCCTGGCGGACCCGTCGCTGGACAGCGCCGTGTCGGCGGCCAAGCAATGGGCGTCGATGTGGGATTCCGGTTCCACGGACAAGATGTGGGGCGCCAGCAGCGACATCATGAAACAGCGCATCGACAAGCAGGGCTGGTCGGACTATCTGGGCCAGGTACGCGCCGAGGTGGGCCGCAACGCCGGGCGCGAATGGTTGCAGGTGGTGCGCGTGTCGGACCCCGCGGACCTGCCGCGTGGGCAATATGTGAACGTGATTTTCAGCACGCAGTTCCGCAACATGCCGGCCACCGAGACCGTATCGATGGTGGCCAGCAAGAACCGCTGGGTGCCGATGGGATACGTGGTGCGCAAGGTGGCGCCGGACGGCCAGACCATCATGCAGTAAGCCTGACTAAGGGTTTTCCCCTCATTAGGCAAGGTAATCTGAAAGATAAGAAATAAGAATTTTTCTTATGGTGGGGCCGGGGCTATAACCACTGGCTGACTAGCCTCAACCACCTTAAGAGAGACAAGCATGAGGGGAAAACCCGCGACGGGGCACCAGCCGGTGCGTGCGTCCAGCGCAGCCTTCGTCGGCACCATGATCGAGTGGTACGACTTCTACATTTACGCCACCGCGGCCGCGCTGGTGTTCGGCAAGTTGTTCTTTCCGTCGGCCACGGGCTTTTACGGAACACTTGCCGCCTTCGGCACGTTTGCGGTGGGCTTTTTTGCGCGGCCCCTGGGCGGCGCGATATTCGGCCACATCGGCGACAAGATCGGCCGCAAGAAATCGCTGGTGATCACCTTGGTGATGATGGGCACCGTCACCGTGCTGATCGGCCTGCTGCCCACGCATGATTCCATTGGCGTCTGGGCGCCCGTGCTGTTGATTGTGCTGCGCCTCGTGCAAGGCATCGCGGTGGGTGGCGAATGGGGCGGGGCGGTGCTGATGGCGGGCGAACATTCGCCGGACAAAGCCAAGCGCACATTCTTTGCGTCCTTCGCGCAACTGGGCAGCCCGGCGGGTTTGATCCTGTCGATGCTGATGTTCAAGCTGGTGACGGGCCTGGACGACGAGGCCTTTCTGAGCTGGGGCTGGCGCGTGCCGTTCCTGTTTTCGGCCGTGTTGTTGGCGGTGGGTTTCGTGATCCGCCTGAGCGTCAACGAATCGCCCGACTTCGTGGCCGAGCAGGCGGCGCAAGCCACGCGCGCCAAATCGGCCACCGCGTCGCGGCCCCATAAGCCCGCCCATAAGCCCGCCCAGACCCCGCTGGCCCAGGTGCTGCGCGGCGCGCCGGGCTTGCTGGCGCTGGCGGTCGGCGCCAACGTGCTGGGCATTGCCGGCTTCTATTTCACCAATACCTTCATGATTGCCTACACCACGCAGTACGTGGGCCTGGACCGGTCGGTGATCCTGGACTGCCTGTTGCTCGTGTCCATCATGCAGTTTTTCATTACGCCGCTGTCGGCCTACATCGCCAGCCGCGTGGGCAACCTGCGCTTTCTGGGCGTCATGGCCTTCGTGTCGATCTTCACGCCCTACGCCATGTTCAACCTGGTCGACCAGGGCTCGCTTACCAGTATTACGCTGGGGGTCGGCGTGGCGGTACTCTTCATGGGCGCCTACTACGCGGTCATCGCGGGCTATGTCAGCGATAGTTTCCCGACCAGCATCCGCTACACCGGCATCTCGATGGCCTACCAGTTGTCGGGCGCCATCTTCGGCGGCCTGACGCCCTTGCTGGGCACGGTGCTGGCCGAGAATTTCAAGGGGCAGTGGTGGCCGTTGGCGCTGCTGTTCTCGGCGATTTCTTTGCTTTCCCTGGTTTCTGTTTTGCTGCTGGGCAATGTCGGCCAGCGCACCGAGCAATTTCACCTGAAGGATCAGCAAGCATGAAGGCTTTTTTTCACGACGAGCAGAAGCTGCATCATCCGCAGACCTATTTTTCACGCGGCAAGATGCGCACGCCACAGGAAGTGCCGGCGCGTCTGGATGGCTTGGTGCAGGCGGCCCGCAAGCTGGGCTTTGACGTGCAGGCGCCAGAAGACAAAGGCGCGGGCGCCATTTCGGCCGTGCACAGCCTGGATTACCTGCGCTTTCTGCAAAGCGCCCATGAAGACTGGATGAAGCTGCCGGGCGATTGGGGCGGCGAAGTGGTGTCGAACGTCTTCGTGCGCGAACCCAACGCCTTGCGCGGCGTGCTGGCCAAGGCGGGGCGTTATCTGGCCGACGGCAGTTGCCCGGTCGGCCCGCAAACCTGGCAATCGGCTTATTGGTCGGCGCAGTGCGCGGTGTCGGGCGCCGACGCCTTGCTGGCCGGCGATCAACACGCCTACGCCATCTGCCGCCCGCCCGGCCACCACGCGCGGCGCGACGCGGCCGGTGGGTTCTGCTACCTGAACAACGCCGCCATCGCCGCGCAGCGGCTCACGTCCAAGTTTCCGCGCGTGGCCATCCTGGACACCGACATGCACCACGGCCAGGGCATTCAGGAAATCTTCTACGAACGCAGCGACGTGCTTTACGTGTCGATCCACGGCGACCCCGAGAACTTCTACCCGGTGGTTGCCGGGTTCGAAGACGAGCGCGGCGCGGGCGAGGGCTACGGCTACAACATCAACCTGCCCATGCCGCATGGATCGCCTGAATCCGTGTTCTTTGACCGTCTGGCGCAAGCGCGCCGCGCCATTGAACTGTTCCAGCCCGATGCGCTGGTGCTGTCCCTGGGATTCGATATTTTCGAGAAGGACCCGCAAGCCATGGTCAGCGTGACCGAAGACGGTTTCGAGCGCCTGGGCCGCGAGGTGGGCGGCCTGCGCCTGCCGACGCTGATCGTGCAGGAAGGCGGCTACTATATCGACGGATTGGAATCCAACGCGTCGCGCTTCTTCGCGGGGCTGGCCGGCGTTTGAACCGTCGGGCATCGGCCGGGCCGGCGTGGATTCCACCCGGCCTTTTTTTCGACCCCGTCCGCCACGCCATGCCCCAAACGCCTGTCCGCACTCCGCCGTCGCTGCCGCTTGCCCCCGAACGCATGGACTGGAACCTGCTGCGCACGTTCATGTTCGTTGTGCAAGAGCGCGGCGTGGGCCGCGCGGCGCAGGCGCTGCATCTGAGCCAGCCGGCGGTGAGCCAGGCGCTGAAGCGCCTTGAAGACGCAGTGGGGGGCTTGCTGCTGCACCGGCGCAACGGCGAATTCCGCCTGACGGGCCTGGGCGATGAAATCTACGCCATCGCCCGCGACATGTACGGCACGATGGCGCGCATTGAAAACGCCGCCACCCAGGACCGGGCCGAAATCGCCGGCACCTTGCGGTTGCTGGTGATGAGCAAGGTGCAAAGCCCGGCTTACGACGACTTTCTGGCGCAGTTCCATCGGCGCTACCCCAAGATTGAATTCCATGTAGACGTGCTGCCCAGCGCCGCCATCCTGGACGCGCTGGCCAAGCGCGTGCCCGCCTTGGGCATCTGCCTGTGCCGCCATCCGGTCGATGCGCTGGAGCGCCGGCTGTTTCTGCGACACCGCTACGCGGTCGTCTGCGGCCGCCATCACCCGCTGTTTTCCAAGCCGCGCGTCAGTCTTGAAGACCTGATGGACCAGAACTTCGTATGCTTTGCCAGCGACCAGATTGGCGATACGCTGTCGCCCTTGACGATCTTTCGCGATCAGCAGGGGTTTACGGGGCGCATCGTGGGCACGTCGCCAAATATTGAAGAGATTCGCCGCATGGTGGTGGCGGGCATCGGCTTGAGCTTTTTGCCGGAACACCTGATCCGCCAGGACGTCATGGGCGGCGACCTGCGCCGGCTGCCGCCGGCTGAGTCGGTTGCCGAGATCGATGTGTTCCTGACCTGGCATAAGCAGCGCAAGCTGACGGCGGTGGAAGTGGCCTATCTCAGCGCCTTTGATCGTTTCTTGAACCGCACGCCGCTGGATTCGCGCGCGGGTTGAACCTTTGAATTCAAAAACAGGCGGGGCAGGTGATCCACACCAACCCCGCCATCACGACACTTCCTGGAGAGACAAATGACTGAACCGAAGAAACCCAATTGGCGTTTGGAAACCGTGGCCGTGCATGGCGGCTACCGCCCGGATCCGACGACGCGCGCCGTGGCGGTGCCCATCTACCAGACCGTGGCCTACGCTTTCGACGATACGCAGCATGGCGCCGACCTGTTCGACCTGAAGGTGCCCGGCAACATCTACACGCGCATCATGAACCCCACGACCGACGTGCTGGAGCAGCGCGTGGCGGCCCTGGAAGGCGGCATTGCGGCGCTGGCGCTGGCCTCGGGCCAGTCGGCCGTCACCTACGCCATCATGACCATCGCCGAAGCGGGCGACAACATCGTGTCGTCCAGCACGCTGTACGGCGGCACCTACAACCTGTTCGCGCATACGCTTCCGCAATACGGCATCACCACGCGCTTTGCCAACCCCAGCGACCTGGCCGCCTTCGAAGCGCAGATCGATGAGCGCACCAAGGCCATCTTCGCGGAATCGGTCGGCAACCCGTTGGGCAACATCACGGACATCGCCGCGCTGGCCGACCTGGCGCACCGCCACGGCCTGCCGCTGATCGTGGACAACACCGTGCCGTCGCCGTACCTGCTGCGCCCCATCGAGCATGGCGCCGACATCGTGGTGCAGTCGCTAACCAAGTACCTGGGTGGACACGGCACCAGCCTGGGCGGCGCCATTATTGATTCGGGCAAGTTCCCGTGGGCCGAGCACAAGGCCCGCTTCAAGCGCCTGAACGAACCGGACGTCAGCTACCACGGCGTGGTCTACACGGAAGCCTTTGGCGCGGCCGCCTACATTGGCCGCGCGCGCGTCGTGCCGCTGCGCAATACGGGGGCTGCGATTTCACCGTTCAATTCGTTCCAGATTCTGCAGGGCATCGAAACGCTGGCGTTGCGCGTGGACCGCATTGTTGAAAACGCGGTGAAGGTCGCGAACTTCCTGCGCGAACACCCGAAGGTGGAATGGGTCAACTACGCGGGCCTGCCGGATCACCCCGACCACGCCCTGGCGCAGAAATACCTGGGTGGCAAGGTGCCGGGCTTGTTCACCTTTGGCGTGAAGGGCGGCCGCGATGCCGGTGCGCGCTTCCAGGACGCGCTGCAACTGTTCACGCGCCTGGTCAACATCGGAGATTCCAAGTCCCTGGCGACGCACCCGGCGTCCACCACGCACCGCCAACTGAATCCGGAAGAGCTGCAAAAGGCCGGCGTGCGCGAAGAAACCGTGCGCTTGTCGATTGGCATTGAGCACATTGACGACCTGATCGCTGATCTGGAGCAGGCACTGGCGCAAGTCTGAACGCAGCCCTATTTGCTCCCGTTCCTGCCCGCCTTGGGGCAGACCATGGCGCGCAAGGAGCGCTGGACGGGGTCACGCGCCACGGGGGCATTGTGGATGTCCGCCACCGGAATCGATTCGACTACCGCGCCGGTGGCGTCGCTGCCGGCGTAGTGCCGGGTTTCGGTAACCGTATAGGTGTCGGTGGTGCAGTTCAAGGTGATGAGCTGCGCCACCGACCGGTACGTCTGGCCAGTGGTTTCCGACACGCGCTGTTGCGCATAAAACCATGCGACCGTCACGGCCATGACAGCAGGCTTGTCGGACACGCGCGTAACCGACGCGCTGTCGTAGAACACGCCGGGCATGGCCTGCGGGTCTAGCGGCGTCCATAAGACTGCGGGGGCGGCGGCGCGCGCCATGGGTACCCAGACGGCGGCTCCCAGCAGAGCCAGGGCGATGAAAAGCGGTGCATGCCTTGCGATCATGTCGGGATTCCGTGGGCGGCCGGTGCAGCGTAAGAGGATGTCACGCCAGTATAGAGAACGTCAGGCAACACGCTATAGTTTCGCCCATTCCCTTTAAAAGATACCGGCCAAATGGCGGGTGTACGCGCATCAGAAGCCCTGCCTCCATGAACCTTAGACTGCTTGCCAGCGGTGTTGCGATTGCCGTCGCGGGGGTGATCGGGTATGGCATCCACCAACTGGTTCCGCTGGGTCAGCCGCTGGCGCGCAGCGAAATCATCGGCGAACTCAATGGACCGGCGCTGGCCTCGTCGTCCCGGGTGGCGCTGCAACGCTACGGCGAACGGCAACTGCTGATCGGGCAGCGCCTGGTGTCCGCGCAGGACATGGCGGCGCTGGATGCGGCACCCATGCTGGACGCGCTGGTGCCCGCTTTCAGCACACGCCAGCCCAACCCCTGGCTGGTGGCCGACACGCGCAACCTGATCTACGGCGGCCACGGCACGGGCGCGTTCAACCTGCTGGGCTCGATCAGCGGGGATGCGGGCGTCAGCCTGATCGGGTCGCCGCAAGGGCACGAGCTGTACCTGGTGACCGCCGCTGAACGCCTTGCCGGCCCGGACGGGCTGGCCGGCAACTGGGAAATATTACGATCCAACGACTTTGGCAAGACCTGGGCGCTGGCGCCGGACGTGGTGCTGGGCCTGCCGCTGCGGCACACGGTATTCCTGACGTCGGACCGCGTGATTGCCCTGCAACGTCATGACGGGCGCCAGCGCTTGATGGTCAGCCAGGACGGCGCCCGCCATTGGTCCGCCACCTTGCTGGACGAGCAGGTCTGGCCGGACGGGGTGGCGTTCGAGCGCGGCTTTCGCGACCGCCTGGCCAGGGAAGGCGGCGCGGGCGCGGAAGACCAACTGGCTTACGACTGGTCGCTCTATCCGCTGGACGAGCACCGTGCGGTGGGATGGAGCTGGCGCACGCGGATCAGCCTGGATGCCTCGGCCAAGAACCAGGTGTTGGAAACGCGGCGTTTTGAAGTCGACCTGCAAAACGGGGCATCGCCCGCGTTTCGCATTGCGCAGGACGTGCCGCCTGTGCCGGCACAGGCGGCCGAGGCCAATGTCACGCGCGACCAGGCGGTGTTCGAGACCTGGGGCGACGCCATCTACGAACTGGACAAGGCCGAACCCAGCTGGCACCGGCGCGCGGCCTCGCCCATGGTGCAAGGCAAGCCCAGCTGGATAGACGATGCCTGGTTCGGCCCGAATGCCTGGGTCATCAAGACCTACGCCGACCATCTGTTTTCGTTCAACGAATACACCAAGACCTATTTCTATACACGCGACCAGGGCAAGACCTGGCGCCCGTTCCAGATCCCGCAGGACGTGGAGATCGGCCTGCTGGGCCTGGACGCCACGGGCGACGCGCTGCTGTCGCTGGCCGAGCGCGACGGCAAGACGGTGATTCGGCGGTATCCGCTGGATTGAAGCGCGGTCAGCATGCTTCAACGTGACGCGTAAACCTGAAACGCCTGCACGAAGCACCTGCACGCAGCACCTGTATCAAGCACCTGCATCACGCGCCAGCGGCTGCCGCCATGTTGCCCGCGTCAGACCACCAGCACCGGGCAGGGCGCGTGCGCGATGATCCGGCTGCTGACGGACCCCATCAACGCATTCATCAAGGGACTGCGGTGATGTGAGCCCAGCACGATGGCGTTGGCCTTGACGCGCGTCGCGTAGTCGACGATTTTCCCGGGCGTGAAGCCGGTCATCTCGTGGCATTCGTAGTTCACGTTGCCGTGGCGCAGGATGTCCACCACCGAGCGCATCGCCTTGTCGCTTTCTTCGTGGTGCCAGGCATCGACTTCGTCCTTGCCGACGAATGACACGACATCCCCCCGGACCTCGGGCTCGCAATGCACCACATGCACGATGAAATCGCGGTTCAGCAATGGGGTGGCGACCAGGTAGCGGGCCGCCTCATCGCTATACGTCGATCCGTCGGTGGCAAGAATGATCGTGTTCATGGCTGCTCTCCGGTTTGGGGCTTCTTCACGTCGTTGCGGGCGGCGGTGGCCTTCCGCTTTGGCCGGGCCAGGCTGGCGCCAATCGAGGCCGCCAGGACCAGCCCGATAATGCCTAGCGACCAATGCACCGGCACGTGCATCCACTGTGCCGCCAGCATCTTGGCGCCGATGATCATCAGTACGACAGCCAAGCCGTACTTCAGATAATGGAAGCGGTCCACCATGTCGGCCAGCAGGAAGTACAGCGCCCGCAAGCCCATGATGGCGAAGATGTTTGATGTGAAAACGATAAAGGGGTCGGTGGTGATCGCGAAGATGGCGGGAATGCTGTCCACCGCGAAGACCACGTCCGTCGCTTCGATCATCAGCAGCACCACGAACATGGGGGTCGCGTAGCGCAGCCCGTCTATCCGCACGAAGAAGGCCTGGCCGTGATAGTCCTTGGTGATCCGCATGGTTGCCCGCATGAACCGCACCATGGGGTTCTGCGCGATATCGGGCTGCCGGCCCGCCACGGCCAGCATCCTGGCGCCGCTCAGCACCAGGAAGGCGCCCAGCACATAGAACATCCACACGAACTGGGTCAGCAGCCATACGCCCGCCAGTATCATCCCGATGCGCATGAAGATGGCGCCCATCACGCCGTACAGCAGCACCCGCCGCTGCAATTCGGCGGGCACCGCGAAGTAGGTGAAGATCAGGGAAAACACGAACATGTTGTCCGCGGACAGGGACAGTTCGATGAGATAGCCGGTGAAGAACTCCAGCGTCTTTTGATTGGCCACCGCGCGGCTCATGTTGGCGTCCAGCCACCACCACATCAGCAGGCCGAACAGCGTTGCCAGTGACGACCAGGCAAGCACCCAGCACAGCGCTTCCCGAGACGACACGCGGTGCGCCTGGCGTCCGCCCAGCGCATACAGATCCAGCGCCAGTACGGCCACCACGAAAACGATGAACCCGACCCACATCGGCAGGGTGGCAAATGTTTCTACCTGGCTCATCCGTCGCCTCCACAAATACGAGGACCGTCTGCTCAAACACCAATACGAGGCCAGTCTAGAGCGCCTCTATTCTTCGGACAATTCGCATAACATGAACCCATAGTCAGATTTTTTGGAATGATCGCCATGGTCACTCTCAACTACAAGCATCTGCGCTATTTCTGGGTGGTCGCCAAGGCCGGCAGCATTGCCCGCGCGGCACAGCAATTGCAGCGCACGGCGCAATCCATCAGCGGCCAGTTGCAAGACCTGGAAGACGCGCTGGGCTCGGCGCTGTTCAGGCGAGTGGGGCGGGGGTTGGAACTGACGGACATCGGTCGCCGGACGCTGCAATACGCGGACCGCATCTTCACCCTGGGCGATGAACTGCTGGACGATCTGCGTAACCGCCCCGCGCGGCAAACCCTGGATTTCAGGCTGGGCATTGCTGAAGGCGTACCCAAATCGCTGGTGTACCGGATGATCGAGCCGGTGTTGCAGCTGGAAGAGAACGTGCGGCTGATCTGCCGTGAAGGGCGGCTGGCCTTTTTGCTGGCGGACCTGGCGGTGCACCGCTACGACATGGTGATTGCTGACCGCCCGATGCCCAGTCATTTGAACGTGCGCGGCTTTAGCCACTTGCTGGGCGAAAGCAGCCTGACGTTTTTTGGCGCGCCCGCCTTGCTGGAACAGTTGCCGGGCCGCTTTCCCAAGATGCTGGATCAGGCGCCTTTCCTGTTGCCGGGCGAAGACGCGGCGATTCGCCTGCGGCTGCTGCAATGGTTTGACGAACACAATATCCGCCCGCGCATCGTGGGCGAATTCGATGACAGCGCCTTGCTGAATGCGTTTGGCCAAACCGGCGTGGGCCTGTTCGCCGCGCCGACCGCCACGGCCGCCTTTCTGGTCAAACAGTATCGGGTGCGGTCCATTGGCAGCGCCCGTGCGGTCAAGGAACAGCTTTACGCGCTGACCACCGAACGGCAGTTGCAGCACCCGGCCATCATTGCGCTTAGCAAGGCGGCGCAGGAAGACATCTTCGGCGCATCAACACCGGCGCAAGGGTAAACGTCGGCGCCAGCGTCGTCAGGCGGCCAGCACGTAGTCGGGATAGCGTTTGCAGATCTCGGCCACCTGGCTCAGGGTGCCGGACAGATGTTCGCGCAGCACCTGTTGCGCTCGCGCGGGTTCCTGCGCCCGGATCGCATCCAGCAAGCGTTGATGGTCGTCCATGATGCGTTCGGCCTTGCCGGCTTCGGGCAGGTGCAGCCGGCGCAGGCGGTCCAGATGGCCGCTGTAGCGCTGCTCAAGCTCCCATAGGCTCGTCACGCCCGCGGCAATGTGCATGTCGCGGTGAAAGGCCTGGTCGGCGTCAATGAACTGCTGGTATTCGCCATTGGCGTGGCTGATGCGTTGCAGGTCGATGCTGGTTTGCAGGCGCTTGTGCAAGGCCGCGTCGGACTGCTGCGCCAGCAGGTGCACGATTTCCAGTTCCAGCGATTGCCGAAGGAAGTGCGCCTGGCGCGCGGCGGGAATGTCGATGCGGCTGACCACCGTGGTGTGCTGCGGGTAGATCTCGACCAGCGCCTCTTCGGCCAGCCGCATCAACGCATCGCGGATGGGGGTTTGGCTCAGGCCATAGCTTTCAGCCAGCGTCACGCGCGACAGCGGGGCGCCGGGCGCAAGTTCCAGCGACACGATCTGTTCGCGTAGATGTTCGAAGACCTGGGGCGCGGCGTGGCGCGAGCGGTCCAGTCTGAGCTTGGGGCTTTGCATCAGGGGGCCTGACGGGAGTACGGTAGGAAAGCCCGCAGTGTAGCGGGTTTTCACCTAGCTGACGCACTAATGTATTAGTGTTTAAATGGCTCCATTCCACCCTGTCATTGCTCCCAATTCCCCCATACCCCCTATGAAACGTACCTACGAAAGTCTGCGCAGCGCCGCCTGGATGGCCAAGGACGACCTGCGTTCGTTCGGCCATCGGTCCCGCATGATGCAAATGGGCTATGCCCCGGATGACTGGGTCGGCCGGCCGATCATCGCCATCATCAACACCTGGTCCGACCTGAACCCCTGTCACAGCCACTTCAAGCAGCGCGTGGAAGACGTGAAGCGCGGCGTATTTCAGGCGGGCGGGTTTCCGGTGGAGCTGCCGGCGATTTCGGTGTCGGAATCGTTCGTGAAGCCCACCACCATGCTCTATCGCAACTTCCTGGCCATGGAAACCGAAGAGCTGCTGCGCAGCCATCCGGTGGATGGCGCGGTGCTGATGGGCGGTTGCGACAAGACCACGCCGGGCCTGCTCATG
Organism: Achromobacter spanius; assembly: GCF_029637605.1. Lineage (NCBI taxonomy): Bacteria > Pseudomonadati > Pseudomonadota > Betaproteobacteria > Burkholderiales > Alcaligenaceae > Achromobacter > Achromobacter spanius. The sequence continues at coordinate 954,988 of NZ_CP121261.1, forward strand.
GGCGCCATCAGCGCCGGGCTGCCGTGCGTGTACGTGCCCGCCGGCCCCATGCTGCGCGGTAACTGGAAGGGCAAGATCCTGGGCTCGGGCTCTGATGCGTGGAAGCTCTGGGACGAGCGCCGCGCCGGCAAGATCACCCAGGAACAATGGACCGAAGTGGAAGGGGGCATTGCCCGCAGCTACGGCACCTGCATGACGATGGGCACGGCCAGCACCATGACCGCCATCGCCGAATCCATCGGCATGACGCTGCCGGGCGCGTCCTCGATTCCGGCCGCCGACGTCGGCCACATGCGCATGTCCGCCGAATGCGGCCGCCGCGTGGTGGACATGGTCTGGGACGACCTGACTCCCCAGCGCATCCTGAGCATGGCTTCGTTCAAGAACGCCATCAACGTGGCCATGGCCATGGGCTGTTCCACCAACGCCATCATTCACCTGGTGGCCATGTCGCGCCGCGCCGGCCACGCCGTGGGCCTGGAAGATTTTGATGCCGCCAGCCGCAAGGTGCCGGTCATTGCCAACATCCGCCCCAGCGGCGACACCTACCTGATGGAAGACTTCTATTACGCGGGCGGCTTGCCGGCGCTGATGTCGCGCCTGGAAGGCCACCTGGACCTGTCGGCCATGACCGTGACCGGCAAGACGCTGGGCGAAAACATCGCCGGCGCCGAGGTCTATAACGACGACGTGATCCGCAAGCTGGACACCGCCATCTACGACGAAGGCGCGCTGGCCGTGCTGCGCGGCAATATCGCGCCCGACGGCTGCGTCATCAAACCCAGCGCCTGCGCGCCGCAGTTCTTGCAGCACACCGGGCCGGCGCTGGTGTTCGACGACTACCCCAGCATGAAGGCCGCGGTAGACGACGAAAACCTGGACGTGACGCCGGAACACATCATGATCCTGCGCAACGCCGGCCCGCAAGGCGGCCCCGGCATGCCGGAATGGGGCATGCTGCCCATTCCCACCAAGCTGGTGAAGCAGGGCGTGCGCGACATGCTGCGCCTGTCGGACGCCCGCATGAGCGGCACGAGTTACGGCGCCTGCATTCTGCATGCCGCGCCCGAATCGTATGTGGGCGGGCCGCTGGCCTTCGTCAAGACGGGCGACCTGATCACGGTCGACGTGCCGGCCCGCAGCATCCACCTGAACATCAGCGACGAAGAACTGGCCGCGCGCCGCGCCGCCTGGACGCCGCCGCCCAAGCGCTACGAGCGTGGCTACGGCTGGATGTATTCCAAGCACATCCTGCAAGCCAACGACGGCTGCGATTTCGATTTCCTGGAAACCGAGTTCGGCGCGCCCGTGCCTGAACCCGAGATTTTCTAAGCCTGGTTTCTTATTGCGCGTTGCCTGTTGCCGGTTTCTAGCCGGCTTCTTGCCCGCTTTTTGTCCGCTTGTTGCCCGCTTGTTGCCTATTTCTTGCCTAATGCCCGGAGCCATCGTGTCCCAAATGAATCCCGAAACCCGTGCCCGCCTGTCCGGCATCAGCACGGCCACCCTGTGCACCGCCTTGTTCAAGCGCGGCCTGCGCAACCAGTTCATCCAGGACGTGCGTCCGCTGAACGCCAACCTGCCCAATATGGTCGGCCCGGCGTTCACCCTGCGCTACATCCCGGCCCGCGAAGACCTGAACACCATCAAGGTGTTTGAAGACCGCTCGCACCCGCAGCGCGTGGCGGTCGAGACCTGCCCGGAAGGCGCCGTATTGGTCATGGACAGCCGCAAGGACGCGCGCGCCGCGTCCGCCGGTTCCATCCTGATCACGCGCCTGATGAAGCGCGGTGTGGCGGGCGTGGTCACCGACGGCGGCTTTCGCGATTCCCCGGAAATCGCCGAACTGGGTTTCGCTGCCTATCACCAGCGTCCGTCGGCCCCCACCAACCTGACGCTGCATCAGGCGCTGGACATCAACGAACCCATCGGCTGCGGCGACGTGGCGGTGTGGCCCGGCGACATCGTCGTGGGCGATCGTGAAGGCGTGGTGGTGATTCCGGCGCATCTGGCCGACGAGATCTCGATCGAAGCGGTAGAGATGACCGCGTTCGAAGACTTCGTGACCAGCCAGGTGCAGCAGGGCGCGTCCATCCTGGGCCTGTACCCGCCCACCGACCCGGGCACCCAAGACAAATTCGCCGCCTGGCGCAAAGAACAAGGCCGTTGAGCTTTGCCGCCGGCCGCCCGGCCGGCGATCCATACCAATAAGTCAATAAATCAAGGCAGGAGACAATCCATGAATACGCAACGACGCAGCGCGTTGGGCGCGCTGCTGGCCGCTACCCTGTGCGCGCTGGCCATGCCCGCCAGCGCCGCCGACTGGCCCGCGCAAAAGCCCATTTCCTATGTGGTGCCGTTCACTGTGGGCGGTTCCACCGACGTGGTCGGCCGTGTGCTGGCCCAGAAGCTGGCTGACCGCCTGCACCAGAACGTCATCGTTGAAAACAAGCCCGGCGCGGCCGGCGGCATCGGCGCCACCTACGTGGCCAAGGCCGCGCCCGACGGCTACACGCTGTTTGGCGGCACCATCAGCACGCACGCCATCAATGCCAGCCTGTACAAGAACCTGAAGTACGACCCGGTCAAGGACTTCGAGCCGGTGTCGCTGATTGCCTACCTGCCCAACGTGCTGCTGGTGGACCCGAACCTGGGCGTGAATTCGGTGGCGGATTTGATCGCGCTGCTCAAGCGCGACCCGAACAAGCGCACCTTCGCCTCGTCCGGCGCGGGCACGTCCACGCACCTGGCCGGTGAATTGTTTTCCAGCATGATCGGCGTGCCGCTCACGCACGTGCCGTACAAGGGCACGCCGCCCGCCATGGTGGATGTGTCGTCCGGCTCGGTGACCTTCATGTTCGACCAGATGACGGCCGCGCTGCCGCTGCTGCAAACCGGCAAGCTGAAACTGCTGGCCGTCACCACCAAGGACCGCATCGCGCTGGCGCCCGATGTGCCCACCATGCAGGAAGCCGGCGTGCCGGGCTTCCAGATGGCGTCCTGGCAGGCCGTCTACGCGCCCAAGGGCACGCCCAAGCCTATCCTGGACAAGCTTGCGGCCGAGATCGCCATCATCCTGAAAGAACCTGATGTGCAGGAAAAGCTGGGCAAGACCATGGGCATGGAGCTCGTGGGCAGCACGCCCGACCAACTGCGCGCGCTGATGGCCACCGAAATTCCGCGTTGGGCGGAAGTGGTGAAGAAGTCCGGGGCAACGGTGGAGTAATCCACGGTGGCATGACCAACGGTGGAATAACGTCTGCTCAAGAACGGCAAAACGCCCACGTGCACGCAAGTGCGACGTGGGCGTTTTTACCTGGGAGCCAGGTCTTAGTTGACCTTGATGTTCCGTTCCTTCACCAGCGTCTTCCACTGGGCGGTTTCCTTGGCCAGGTGATCGCGCAGCTCGTCGGGCGCGCTGCCGATGGATTCCGCACCGATGGAATCCAGCGTGGCCCGGACCTTGGGTTCGGCCAAAGCAACGCGCATGGCTTCGTTCAGCTTGGCCACCACTTCCGGCGGCGTGCCGGCGGGGGCGAAGGCGGCGAACCAGGGCATCAGTTCATAGCCCGCCACGCCGGCTTCCTGCATGGTCGGCACATCCGGCAGGGCGGCGGAGCGCTTGGCGGTGGTCACGCCCAAGGCGCGCAGTTTGCCGGTGGCGATGTGCGGCTTGGCCGACGTGATGCTGTCGAACATGTAGTCCACCTGTCCGCCCAAGAGGTCGGCCACGGCGGGGCCGCTGCCCTTGTAGGGCACGTGCAGCATCTCGACGCCGGTCATCGACACGAACAATTCGCCGGCAAGGTGGATGGACGTGCCGACCCCCGCCGAGGCGTAGGTGTAGTGATTGGGCTGGGCCTTGGCCTTGGCAATGACATCCGCCACGCTGGTGGCGCCAGTGCGCTCGGGGTTGGTGACCAGCACGTTGGGCACCACGGCCAGCAGCGAGATCGGGGCGAAGTCCTTGATGGGGTCGTAGTTCAGGTCGGTGTACAAGGCCGGGTTGACGGCCATGCCGTTGGCCACGATCAGGATGGTGTAGCCGTCAGGCTTGGAACGCGCCACGCCGGCCGCGCCGATGTTGCCGCCCGCGCCCGCGCGGTTTTCCACGATGAACGTGGTGTTGAGCTGTTTGCCCATTGATTCGCTCAGCGTGCGGGCAATGCTGTCCATGGCGCCGCCGGGCGGGAAGGGAACCACCCACTTGACCGGGCGGTCGGGGTAGCTGTCGGCCAGCGCGGCGGACGCGCCGCCCAGCAGCGACAGGGCCAGGATGGCGCGGGCAAAGGGTTTGATCACATGGCGCAGGCGCATGGTTGTCTCCGTGGTGCTTGATGGTTGGTGGGCGCGCTCTTGGCGGCGCGGGCCCGTCTTGCCGGGTAAAAAAAAGAGCGTTGTCCGCGTGATCGCTCAGCGGTCGCGGCGATAGAAATTCAGTTTGTCTTCGTCCAGCGTCAGCCCCAAGCCGGGGCCGTCGGGCAGTTCCAGTTCAAAGTCGGCGTAGCGCGGCGGGTTCGCCACGATGTCGTCTTTCAGCAGCAGGGGGCCGAACAGTTCCGTGCCCCACGACAGGCGCGGCAGGCAGGCAAAGCCGTGGGCGGAAGCCACCGACCCCACCGAGCCTTCCAGCATGGTGCCGCCATACAGCGACATGCCGGCTGCGTCGCCCACGGCCGCGGTGCGCAGCATTTCATACAGGCCGCCGGACTTGGCGATCTTCAAGGCCAGCACATCGGCCGCGCCCTGGCGCGCGATGTCCAGCGCATCTTCCGGGCCATTGACGGCTTCGTCCGCCATGATGGGCACCACGAAGCGTGCCGCCAGCCGCGCCATGCCGGCCAGGTTGGCGCGCGGAATGGGTTGTTCGATCAGGTCCACCCCGGCAGCTTCCAGCCGGGCAATGGCGCCGGCCGCATCGGCTTCGTTCCAGGCCTGGTTCACATCCACCGTGACGCGGGCGCGGTCGCCCAGCGCCTGCTTGATGCGCGACACATGCGCCACGTCTTCCGACACGGCGCGGCGTCCCACTTTCAGCTTGAAGGTGTTGTGGCGGCGGCTTTGCAGCAGCGACTCGGCTTCTTCGATATCGCGCGCGGTGTCGCCGCTGGCCAGGGTCCACAGCACGGGCATGCGCTTGCGCACCGCGCCGCCCAGCAGGGTGGACACCGGCACGTTCAGCCGTTTTCCTTGCGCGTCCAGCAGCGCGGTTTCCAGTGCCGACTTGGCAAAGCGATTGCCGCGCGCCACCTTCTCCAGCCGCTGCATGGCGGCGTGGATGTTGGTGGCGTCGCCGCCCGCCAGCGCGGGCGCCAGATAGGTATCGATGGCCAGCTTGATGCCCTCGGGGCTTTCTTCTCCGTAGGACAGGCCGCCGATGGTGGTGGCCTCGCCGATGCCTTCGATGCCGTCGCTGCAAGTCAGCCGCACAATCACCAGCGTCTGGCGCTGCATGACCGCCATGGCCAGTTGATGGGCGCGGATGGTGGGCAGGTCCACCAGAATGGCCTGGACCGAGAGAATGCTGACCGGATTCATACTTTTAATGCCAAGGGTTAAGCGATTGATCGCAGTATGGCTTGCGCTTTCCCATTGCGTCCAAGACTATATGGGTTTCCATTAATACCTTTAAGGTCTAGGTCAACCATGGAACTTCGGCACCTGCGGTATTTCCAGGCCGTGGCGGAAGAGGGCAGTTTCACGCGCGCCGCCGTCCGCCTGCACATCGCCCAGCCCCCGCTCAGCCGCCAGATACGCCAGCTTGAGGACGAGCTGGGCGTGTTGCTGTTTGAGCGCACCACGCGCGCGCTGCGCCTGACCGAGGCCGGGCGCTTTTTGTTGGAGCAGTCGCGCTTGCTGACGGCGCGGCTGGAAGAGGTGCTGGAAGGCACGCGCAGGCTGGGGCAGACCCAGCGCCGCTGGTTTGGCATCGGGTTCGTGCCGTCGACGCTGTATGGATTCGTGCCGGAACTGATTCGGCAACTGCGCAGCGCCGACCCTCAGGTAGAAGTGGGGCTGATGGAAATGACGACCCTGCCGCAGCTGGAGGCGCTGAAGGCCGGGCGCATCGACCTGGGCATCGGCCGGATCCTGCTGGACGACCCGGCCATTGAACGGCAGGTGTTGATGACGGAAGCCCTGGTGGCCGCCGTGCCCTTGCATCACCCTTTGGCGGGCGCGGCCAGCGTGTCGGTGGAACGCCTGGCGCAAGAACCTTTTGTGCTGTATCCGGCGCGGCCCCGGCCCAACTTCGCGGACCACGTGCTGGGGTTGTTCCGCGCGGCGGGTCATTCGCTGCAAGTGGTGCAAGAAGCCAATGAATTGCAGACGGCGATTGGCCTGGTCGCGGCGGGCTTGGGCGTGTCGGTGGTGCCGGCATCCGTGCAGCGCTTGCAGCGTCAGGACGTGGCGCATGTGCCGATCGAGGGCGATGGGTTTGTGTCGCCGGTGATTGCCAGCTACCGCAAGGACGACGGGTCGGCGTTCCTGGCCCGCGCGCTGAGCCTGGCGCAGGCCCTGGCCGCGCGCAGTGCAGCGCCGCCTGTTTGAACCCCTTCAGAAGCTGACCGCCAGCCCCACTGAGAACCCCGACACATTGGTGCCGAACACATACCGGCCCACCAGCCGCGTGCGCGTGATGATGACGTCGTAGGCGCTGGAGTCCAGTTCCAGGCCCGCTCCCACGGAGGTCAGGCGGTCAAAGCCCAGCACTCCACGCTGGTCGCCCAGGAATTCGGAATGCGTCAGTTCCAGCACATAGCGCAGCGGCCGTTGCAGCAGCACGATGCCCGTGGGCGCCCGGTAGCGCGCCCACAAGTTGGCCGATTGCGCGGTGGCGTTGCCCTGTACGGCGGCCGAGCTGGAGAAGCTCTTCAGGCGGATATCTGAATAGCGCAGCTCCACGTCCACTTCGTAGCCGGGCCGGTAGTGCTCGTAGTCGAGCATCAGCGATCCACCCAGGCCGTAGGCGTTCAAGGACCCGCGGTCCAGGAAGTCAACGTCGGTGCCGGTTTGCCGCCCAACATACCAGCTGGCGGCGCGCAGGTCGCTGGTGACGTTGCCCAGCGCCACGTTGAAGATGGGGCGCAGCTTCAGTTCGTCGGTCAGCTTGAAGTCCCAGCCGATGCCGCCGGTGGCCGACAGACTGTTCCATTTGGTGGGGATGCTGCGGTTTTCGGCGCCCTGGGTGGCCACGAAGGTGGGGTCGTAGCGGCTGCCGGCCAGTACGCCTTCCAGGTAGATGGGCACCGAATCCGAAATGGTGTCGCCGCCGCCCAACTGCGTCATGAAGAATTCCGTGGACCCCGAGGTGGAGCCGCCACCACTGCCGATGTTCAGTGAGCTGGTCGTGATGTCGGGCACGATGGAAAACGACATCAGCGCCAGCACGCCGTTGGCGCGCTTTTGCAGATCGTCCTTGCTGAGTCGCAGCGTTTGCGCGCTGGCGTCCGGCCCGGCGGCGCACGCCAGCGCGGTGACGACACAGGCCGACACCCGTGCTGTGGCGCGCGTGGCCGCTGTCATTTCAGGGCTCCTGAGGGCGCGCCCATCGCTTCCCGCTGTGCCATCAGCAGCGTATCGCTCTGGTCGATGCGGATGGCGCCGATACGCGGAAACTCGAAGTCGATGATGATGTACAGCGCCACCGTCATCACCAGCGCATAGATGATCTGGTGGAACAGCGTGTCGCGCTGCGCGGTGGCCAGGTTCAGGCCGATCAGGCAGGCGCAGACCAATGCCAGGAAGCACAGGAACACGTAGGTCATGGCCGGCGGGTGCACTTTTTGCGCAACCATCTGTGCGGTGGACACGTCGAACATGTCGTTCACGGCGCCGATGTACGACGTCGCGAAGGGCGGCACGGCATTCCTGGCCGCCAGCATCGACCCCTTCCATATCTCGTTTTGCAGGGCCGAGGCCTTTGCCGCGATCGCATCGCGCTGCTCCAGGTCGGCCACGTTGCGGTAGTAGTTGATGCGCTCGTCCACGTACAGCCGAAATTGATCGCGCAGCGCGGGCTGGTCGGCCACATTCAGCATGTCGATGCGCAACCAGGCGGTGCCGATGGAATTCACTTCCTGCACCAGCAGGTTGCGCCGCTCGGCCATGCGCTGCGCGGCGCCCGAAAACGTAAAGGCGATCAGCAAACCCAACAGGGCGAAGACCGAGGCCTCGATGGCCGCCGAGCCCGCGCGGCCCTTTTCGTCGGCTTGCTGGCGCTTGCCGAGGTAGCGTCCGAATCGGATCGCGCCAAGTAAAAGCAAAAAGAACGCGGCGGCGCACAGCGCCAGAATCGATGAGTAGCTCACGTTGCCACCTTGCCTTCGGGCTGGGTTGTCAGGACTTGCTTGTTCCACCGGGTGACGCGGTTGCGTCCGTGTTGTTTGGAGGCGTAGAGCGCCAGGTCGGCGCCTTTGACCACGGCCTGCGGCAAGGTGGCGTCTTGCGGCCACAGCGCCACCCCGACCGACACGGTGACCTGGCCCACGCCGGCCGGCATGGCGGTCTGCGCAACGCCCGCGCGAATGCGTTCGGCCGTGGCAAGCGCCGCCGTATCGGACGCGGCCGGGACGATCACCACGAATTCCTCGCCGCCCACCCGAAAGGGCCGGTCTTGCTGACGCACGCTACGGCCCAGCGTCTGCGCCAGGGCAATCAGCACCTGGTCGCCCACCGGATGTCCATGCGTGTCATTGATGTGCTTGAAGTGGTCCACGTCCAGCGCGATCACGGCGAACGCCGTGTTGGAGGCCACCAGTTCATCCAGCCGCTGGCGCATGGCGCGGCGGTTCATCAGGCCGGTCATCGGATCGGTCAGGGATTCGACGTTCAGCCGGCCGACTTCTTGATGGTGCCGCGCCAGCCGGGTTGCCAAAGCCTCGCGCAGCTCGTCCGCTTCCACGTACCAGGTGCGCAATGCACTGGCCTGCTGCCCCTGGGGGCTTGCCGCGTCCGGGTTGGCCAAGGCGTGTGTCAGCCGGGCAAGGGGGCGGGCGATGGCGTAGGCCAGGGCGCTGACCAGCATCAAGGTCAGCAGCACGGCGGGGATGGCGAATAGCACTGCTTCGCGCAGCAGTGCGTTCAAGGGCGACAGCGCATGGTCCAGCGGACGCTGCACGACCACCGCCCAGTGGCCTTTGCCCAACGGCGCGTAGCCGGTCAGCATGACGTGGCCCGCGGCGTCTTGCACCTGGGCCGACCCGGGGCCGGCCATCGTTGGCAGGCCGTCCGATGCCACGTCGGGTCCGCCGGCCGACGCGCCGCTGGCGCCGTGCCGGTACAGCGCCTGGCCGTCTTGGTTCACCAGATAGACGATGGTGCCGTCGGCATAGGGATGTTCGCCGATCAGCTTGTCGATCTGGCTGCCGCGTTCCAGCAGCACCACGGCGGCAAGCGCGCCGTCGGGCAGCGGGTTCACCAGCGTCAAGGTGGCGGGCGCCCCGTCGGGCTGGCAGCAGGGGCGGACCCATTCGCCGATGCGGCGTTCGGCCACACGCAAGGCAGTCAACGTCGGAATGGCGCCCAGCGCCTGGGGGGTGTCGGACGCCCGGGCTGTGATGGCGCCTTGGCGGTCGGCCAGCAACACGGTGGACACGCCCTCGATTCTTGCCGCCAGGCGCGACAGTTCGGAGGCCAGCGCCGCTTCAGGCAGTGGCTCGCCGGAAAACCGTGCCGCGCTGGCATCAAGCTGGCGATGCACCGCCGCGATGTACAGCGTGATGACTTCGGAAAGCTTCTGGGCGTAGGCCCGATTGGCTTCCAGCGTATTGCGCACCGCCTGGGCCTTTTGCACCTGATAGCCCGCGTACAGCGCATTGGCGAACCCGATCGCCACGCTAAGCACGGCCAGCGCAATCAGCACGGCCAGCAAGCTCACTTTCCTGTTTGTCGCCATGTCGATGAGCCGTTTTGACCAGCGGTCGCAACGCCGGATAGGGAAGGTGTGCCGAACGGTTGCGATACGCACAGGACGGGAACGCGGCGTATTGCCGCGTTCCCGCCTGTCACCTGCCTATCGCCCGATCAAGCGCCGGGCTTTTGCCCCTTCTTGGCCATGTCCTCGAAGTACTGCTTGATCTTCGCGTCCACCTCTTCCTGCACCTGGTCGGTACTGAAGCTGGGCGGATTCTGGCTGGGCGGCCATTCGATGAACGTTTCCAGGAACTCGGACGCCTTGGCCGAACCGATGAAAGCCAGATAGGCGTTCTTGGTGATCCAGTCGTTGTACTGGTCCGACACGATGTCGGCGCGTTCGTACGGGTCCATGCGCAGGTTGAACACCTTGGGCACGCGCAAGCACACGAAAGGCTCTTTCCACACGGCGAAACCGCCTGGCGCCTTCTGTTCGCAGAACACCACCTTCCAGTTCTCGAACCGCATGGCGACCAGCAAGCCATCGTCGTTGAAGTAGTAGAAGTCCTGGCGGGCGCCCTTGTCGCTCTTGCCGGTCAGGTAGTCAAGCTGGTTGTAGCCGTCCAGGTGCACCTTGTAGTCGCGCGTGGCGCCGCTGGGCTTCCAGCCCTTGAGCAAGCGCTCTTTGACGTCGGTATCGCCGGCCGCGGCGAGCAGGGTGGGGAACCAGTCCAGGCCCGACACGATATCGTTCCTGACCGTGCCCGGCTCGATATGGCCGGGCCAGCGGATCATGGCCGGCACGCGGAAGGCGCCTTCCCAGTTGGTGTCCTTTTCGCTGCGGAAGGGGGTAGACGCCGCATCCGGCCACGAGAACTGGTTCGGCCCGTTGTCCGTCGTGTAGATCACGATGGTGTCCTTGGCGATGCCCAGGTCATCCAGCTTTTTCAAGAGCTTGCCCACGTCCTGGTCATGCTCCCACATGCCGTCGGCATACGCGTTGCCGGGCATGCCGCTCTTGCCCTGGTGTTCGGGCCGGATGTGCGTGAACAAGTGCATGCGCGTGGAGTTCATCCACAGGAAGAACGGCTTGTCGTCCTTGCCGTGCTTGTCCAGGTAGTCCAGCGCCGCGCCCACCGTTTCGTCGTCGATGGTCTCCATGCGCTTGGTGGTCAGGGCGCCGGTGTCCTCGATCTTGCCGTCGGCCGACGCCTTGATCACGCCACGCGGCATATAGGCCTTGACGATGGGGTCCTTGGCGTCCTTGGGGAAGTACGGGCGTTCTGGCTCTTCTTCGGCGTTCAGGTGGTAAAGATTGCCGAAGAACACGTCAAAGCCGTGTTTGGTGGGCAGGAATTCGTCGCGGTCGCCCAAGTGGTTCTTGCCGAACTGGGCAGTGTTGTAGCCGTGGCTTTTCAGGGCTTGGGCGATGGTGATGTCACGGTCTTGCAAGCCCACGGGGGCGCCGGGAATGCCTACTTTGGACAAACCAGTGCGGCGCGGGGATTGGCCGGTGATGAAGGTGGAGCGTCCGGCCGTGCAACTGTTTTCGGCGTAGTAGTCGGTGAAGATCGCGCCTTCGTTGGCGATCCGGTCAATATTCGGTGTGCGGTATCCCACGACACCCCGGGTGTAGGCGCTGATGTTTGCCTGCCCGATGTCATCGCCGAAAATCACCAGGATGTTCGGCTTCTTGCCCGAGGACTGCGCCTGCGTGCCGGAAGGGGCACTTTGGGTTTGCGCGTAGGCGCCTCCCATCACCGCAAGTCCGCTAGCGGCTAACAGGGCCGCTCCCCACCATCGTCTTGCATTCATGACATCCCCTCCTTGCCCTCGCGGGCATTGAACGTGAACGGTCAATCGCACTGATAAAGACGGTACTTATTCGGGATTGCTTGACGTGTCTTGCACGCGCGGGTAGCTAAGTCGCTGGGTTCGGGTTGGACTAAGCCTGAATATTCTTGATGGAACATAGGCTGCGCCCGCAGAGCGCGGGTGGCGGCGAAATTCAGAATACAGAACTCTTTTTATTTTTTCCAGACTTTCGCTTTGCTGTCGTCTGATTTTTTTCCCGCCGTGCGGCGGGGAGTTCTTGCAAGGCGGTCTCGCGGTTCAGGCCGCCTCGGACCACTCCGTGCCGGGCTCGGCGCATTCAGGCAGCACCATATCCGAGTGCCCGGGGCATACCCAGCGCACCCGTTCGCGCGTTGCATCGATGCAACCGCCTTCGGCATAAACCCCTTGCGGATCCCGGATACGGGTCATGCGTGCAAGCACGGCCTCGGTGGCTGCGGGGTCCGCCAAGGTCTGCCGGACGCGCTCGCGGACGATGGCTTCGTCCATATGGCGCTTGCCCGTGGCGTCGGTGCGCACGCCGTGGCGCCAATGGAATATCTCCACGCATTTGGACGTCAGCGTGTAGGGTTCGCCATGTTCCCAAAAATTGTTGAACTGGCCGTTGCCCAGATAGAACACCCACGATCCCTCAAAGCCTTCCACGTCGGAAGAGGCCGCGTCGGGGTTACGGAACCACAGCCGGTCGCCCGGCACGTAAAAGCGCTGGGGCAGGGGCGCGTCCAGGGAACCGTATTCGTGCAGGAAGGCTTCGTGAAAGCGTCCGGACATGACGGCGCGGGTTTCCCATTGCCGTTGCAGGCGGCGCCCCAGCTCGGGGTTGGCGTGTTGCAGTTCCTGCGCGATGCCCAGCACCGTCACGTACTCCGTCGCGCGGTAGCACGAGAACGCATACAACTGCCCCGACGCCTCGGGTTGCGTCGCCTTGCGCAAGCCTTCGATCAGCGAGCGGCCGGGCAGGATGGTAAAGCCGCGCGCTTCATCGTAGGTCCAGAAATCCTCGGGCCGTTCGGCATGCTCGGTGTCAAACGCCAGCGCCGTTTTGCGGGCGGCCTGCACAATGTAGCGCCGGATGCGCACCGCCGATGCCAGTTCCGCCACGTTGGGAAACGTGAATGCCACCGGGCTGGCCAGCATGGCCAACAGAATTTCGCGGTCGAGGTCGCCAGTGTCGGTGTCGGGTCGCAGGCCCAGCCGTTGCGCAACGCCCGTGGTGTCGTGTTCGGGCAGGAATGCCTGGGCAAAGGCGGTGTGCAGCCAGGCGTGCGCCCCGGGCGTGGCGCCGGTCAGGCCGCAGCAGATGGCTGCCTGCCGAAGCCCGGCTTGTGTCAGGAACTGGTCCAGCTCTGGCAGGGCCTGGCTTGGGTCATGAAAGTCGGATGAGTCGGGAGACTCGATGCGTATGCCGCCACGAGGCGGGGGAACCAGAGTTTGCTCAAAAAGCCGCATGAGAGTCCAAGCCGAAGAGTGGGACAACATCAAGGAGGAAATTGTAGGCAGACGGGCTTAATAGCAGCTGTACGCAAGCGCTATCTTCGCCGTGTCGTCGCGCGTTGAGCAGGCGGCCACGTCCTGCCTATTTGGCGACGTACGCTTTGCTGGCGGCATCAAAGGCATAGGCGGTGACGTCAGCAGCGCCCAGTTGGCGCGTCTTGTTCGGTCCGGAAATCGTGGTGCCGCTGGGTTTGACGGTCACGGTGGGCATGTCCTGCCTGCCATCCTGGGAAAAGACCAGCTCGCCCGTGCTGGACGTGCAGGGCATCACGTCGCCGTCGGCGCAGGCCGCGCTGTTGTCTTCGCCGGTCAGCAAGCTGCCCACATAGGTCCAGACATCGCCGTCAATGTCGTTCTTCAGCCGTTCGGGGTTGAAAACCAGCAGGGCGTAGCCATCGCTGGTGATGCCGTTGTCAAAGCTCGTGGTGGGCACGGCCAACAAGAGCTTGCCGGCCGGGGTGCGGTGTTCCCGCGGCTTGCGGCGGGTGTCGACCTCTTCGCCGCGCTCGTACGCGCCGAATTCCCCGATGGTGGGTTCCATGCCGCGGAATTTCCAGGGTTTGTCAGAGGCGGGGTCGGCCAGCACGAACGTGGCTTCGGCCAGGTTGACCCGCGTGCCGGGACCGGGCTCTTCCTGGCTTTCAGCGTCGGCCGGCGTGGCGTACCGGGGCGCGGTCTGCCACGCGAAGCCGGTGTAATAGCGCGTGCCCTCGGACTCGTAGGCATGGCCGAACCAGTACGTGGCGATGCGGCCGTTTTCGACTTCGTATGTCGTTTCGCCCTTGCCGTCGATCTGAAAGATGCTGGCCATCACCGTGGGCGCGTCGGGCGGCTCGACGGCCGGCGCGGCCTGCCGGGAGAGCGGGCCGGGCGCGTCGGAAGCGGAGGCGGCGGAAGCGGAAGCGGCGGCGGGCGTCGTGGCCAGGGTGGCAAACGCGACCACAGCAAGCAGGCCGGCAACGGTGGCGCGTAGGGTTGGGCAAGCCTTCAGGGAGGAAGTCATGGAAGTCGCGTTGTTCTGTTGTTTCTGTGCGGTGGCGAGTATAAGCGCGCGTGTGTACCAAGGGGCTTCACAATATTTCGCGGGTTACAGGGGCGTTACCAAGGGCCGTTACCAAGGGCCGTTACCAAGGCCCCGCTACGCGCCCGCCAACACCGCTTCGCGGAATTCCTTCATCAAAGGCGACCACAGCGTGCCGCGCCGCGAAATCAACGCGATGTTGCGGCGTAATGGCGGCCCCAGCGTCACCGGCAGGGCCATCACGTCCGCGTTGGCGGACAGCGCGCTTTGAGGCAATACGGCCAGCATGTCGGAGCCGGCCAGCAGCCGCAGCGAGCCTTCGGAAAAATGCTCGACTTCCAGCGCGGCCAACGGCAGCCCCAGGCCCGCTTCCGCGAAACGCGCATCCAGCAGCAGACGGGCCACGGAGGTGGGGCGCGGCAGAATCCAGCGCTGGCCGCCCAGGTCGCGCAGCGCCACGCGCGCCTTCGCGGCCAGCGGATGGCGCCGGCTGGCCGCCACGCACAGCGCATCATCGAACATGATCTCGTGGCGCAGGGTCGGGGGGCCATCGGCATAGACGGGCGTGACGGCAAGGTCGAGCTTGCCGCTTTCCACCTGCGCATTCAGATCGTCGGAAAGCCCTTGTGTCAGCTGGATGCGCAATGCGGGGCGGCGGGGCAGCAGGCGGTTCAGCACCGGCATCACCACGCTGTCCACCGTGGCGCCGGTGGCGCCAACGCGCAACAGGCCGGCTTCGCCCACGCGCAGCTCCATGGCGTGGCGTACCGCGTCACGGTATTCCGCCCACAGCCGTTTGGCGTGCTGCAAGAACACCATGCCTTCGGAGCTAAGGGTCAAGCCGCGTCCGTGGCGCAGCATCAGGGCCAGCCCGGTATCGGCTTCCAGGCGCCGCAGGGATTTGGACAGCGCGGGCTGGCTTACGCCGCAGGCCGCGGCGGCCCGCTCCAGGTGACCGTGCTCGACCGCCGCCAAGAAATATTCGATATCACGCAGGGATAAATTCATGAACACCAGGAATTCCATATAGCACTTTTGGGAATATTACGCCGCTTAGGCGCGCCTAGAATCCGGACATTCCCCCACGCTTATAGAGGCCCGCCCAGATGTCGAATCGCCCCAATATCGTTTTGATCGTTGCCGACAATCTGGGCTGGGGCGAGCTCGGCTGCTACGGAGGCGGGGCGCTGCGCGGCGCGCCCACGCCCAATATCGACCGGCTTGCCGCCGAAGGCCTGCTGCTGCAGAACTTCAATGTGGAAAGCGACTGCGTGCCGACCCGCTCGGCGCTCATGAGCGGCCGGCATCCCATCCGTACCGGCTGCCTGCAATCGGTGCCGCCGGGCCTGCCGCAAGGGCTGACGCGCGACGAGATCACGCTGGCGCAGCAATTGTCGGGGCAGGGCTATGCCACGGCGCACTATGGCAAATGGCATTTGGGCGATATCCCTGGACGCTACCCGTCCGATCGCGGCTTCGATCATTGGTACGGCATTCCGCGCACCACCGATGAAAGCCAGTTCACGTCGTCGATCGGCTTTGACCCCAGCGTGGCGGACATGCCCTACATCATGGAAGGCCGTGCGGGGCAGCCGTCGACCAACGTGAAGCTGTATGACCTGGACAGCCGGCGCGGCATCGACGCCGAACTGGTGCAGCACGCGCAGACTTTCATGCGCGAGCAGGCGCGCGGCGGACGGCCCTTTTTCTTGTATCTGCCGCTGGTGCACCTGCACTTTCCCACGCTGCCGCACCCCGATTTCGCCGGGCGCACCGGCGCGGGTGACTTCGCGGACTCGATGGTGGAAATGGATCACCGCGTGGGTCAGATCGTGGCCGAAGTTGACGAACTGGGCTTGCGCGACAACACCGTATTCATCTTCTGCAGCGACAACGGCCCGGAATTCCGCAAGCCCTATCGCGGCACGGCAGGCCCCTGGAGCGGCACGTATCACACGGCCATGGAAGGCAGCCTGCGCGTGCCCTTCATCATTCGTTGGCCGGGCAAGGTCAAGCCAGGCCAGGTGTCCAACGAAATCGTCCACGTGACCGATCTGTACACCACGCTGTCGCACATCGGTGGGGCCAGCGTGCCGCAAGACAGGCCCATCGATGGCATCGACCAGACCGATTTCCTGACCGGCGTGCGTCCGGATTCGGCGCGCGAGGGCTTTCTGTTCTACATCAAGAACGAACTGCGCGCGCTGAAATGGCGCGACTGGAAGCTGCATTTCTACTGGGAACCCGAGGTGAACGAAGGCAAGGGCAAGCTGGAATCGCCGTACCTCTTCAACCTGAAGCAAGACCCCAAGGAAGAAAGCGATATCTTGATTTTCAATACCTGGGTGCTCGGCCCCATGCTGAAGATGGTGCAAGCCTTCAATCAGTCTTGCGCCGAGCATCCAAACACCACGCCCGGTCGACCTGACCGGGATTGAACGGCCCGCGCAGACGGCGCCAAGCACAAGGGGAAATCATGAAAACCGTTGTACGTCGCAGTATCGCGTGGCTGGGCCTGGGGTGTGCGCTAGCCCTGCCGGTTGCGTCCCAGGCCGAGCCGCCGCTGGCCTGGCCAGGCAAACAAATCAACTGGATCGTGGGCTTCGTGCCGGGCGGTTCCGCCGACGTGCTGACGCGCGTGGCGGCGCAGGACCTGGCGCAACGCACGGGCTTGAACGTGGTGGTCGAGAACAAGCCGGGTGCGTCGGGCGCGATCGCGCTGCAGATGGTGGCGCGCAGCAAGGCCAGCGATGGCTACCTGATCACGGTGCCTGGGCCGCTTATCTATCCCACGCCGCAACCGGCCATCGGCAAGGAACTGGCGCCGGTCATGCTGATGGCGCAGGGGCCGATGGTGATCGTGGGTCCGGCCAAGCAGGCCTTGCCGAAGCTGGCGGACGTGTTGGCGGACGCACGCAAGCATCCGGATACCTGGAGCTACGGCAGTTCCGGCAACGGCACGTCGCAGCATCTGGCGGGCGAACTGCTGAACCAGGTTGCCGGCACGCGCATTGTGCACGTGCCCTACAAGGGGGGCGGGCAGGCGGTGTCGGATGTGGCGGGCGGCCAGATTCCGTTGGCGATCCTGGGGTCGTCACCCGTGTTGCCGCAGATCAAGGCCGGCACGCTCAAGGCCTATGCAGTCACCACCAAGCAGCGGCTGGATGCCTTGCCCGACGTGCCCACCGTGGCCGAATCCGGCTTTCCGGGCTACGACGCCAGCCAGTGGTTTTCGGTGGCGGCCTCGCCCGGTATTGATGCCGCCGTGCTTGAGCAGTTGAACGCGGCCTTGCAGAAAACCGTGCAGTCGCCCGCCTTTCAAGCGGCGGTCGACAACGCGGGCATGGTCGCGGCAGGCGGTTCGCGTTCCGACTTGCAGCATTTCATTGCGGACGACACCGCCAAATGGCAAAAGCTGCTGGATAGCGGCGCCATCAAACTGGCGAACTGAAAAAGCGGGTGTTCAGGTCGGGCGCGTCGGTGGCGGCGCGGCAAGCGGGGCGTACTGCCCCATCAGCGCCACCACCCAATCGATGAACACCCGCAGTTTGGTGCTGACATGGCGGTTTGGCGGGAAGGCGATGGTCAGGGGCATGGACTCCAGCCGCCAGTCCTGAAACAGCGGTTGCAGTTCACCCGTGGCCAGGTGCGGTTGGGCCATGTATTCCGGCAGCCACAGTACGCCCAGCCCGGCCAGCCCCGCCGCCAGATAGGCGTTGCCATCATCCACCGCCAGCACGTAGCGCCCGTGCACGTGCACGCTTTCGTCGCCACGCTGCATGGCGTAGGGGAACGCCTTGCCCAGCCGTTGCCACAGATAACCCACGATACGGTGATGCGTGTCTTCCAGCTCGCGTGGATGCGCGGGATGGCCGGCGCGCGCCAGGTAGCTGGGCGCGGCGTACACGCCCAGTTGCAGGTCGCCCACGCGGCGCGCCATCAAGGACAGGTCGGTCAATTCGCCGCCGCGCACCACGCAGTCCACGTTTTCCGCGATCACGTCCACGATACGGTCGCTTGCGCCCATGTCCAGCTGGATATCGGGATACTGCGCGTGAAAGGCGGGCAGCGCCGGAATCAGGACCATGCGCGCCAAGGGGCTGGGCACGTCCACCCGCAAGCGGCCTCGGGGCGAGGCCGATGCCGCCGACAAGCTGGTTTCGGCGTCGTCCATGTCGGCCAGCAGTTTGAGCACCCGCTCGTAATAGGCCGCGCCATCGGCGGTGACCTTCACCTGGCGCGTGGTGCGGTTCAACAGCCGGACGCGCAGCCGTGCCTCAAGCTGCTGCACCAACTGCGTCACGGTGGTCTTGCTCATGTGCAGGGTTTCGGCGGCCTTGGTGAAGCTGCCAGCTTCCACCACGCGGGCAAACGCCTGCATCGCATCGAATCGGTCCATGGGGGCTCCGGCGGGCTTGAAGAGTGTTTGGATTCTACAAACAGTGATGGACAGGCTTGCGCGTTTATCGGCGGGCGGCGCGTCTTTACAGTGGAGTCATCGCTAACGACGGGCCGCTTTCCTTCCTGATGACGGCCCACTCAAGGAGCTATCCATGACGACACGAGACGTTGTTTTCCCCGCCGGCCGCCACGCGCTATACGAACGCCACCGCTATTCTCCCGCCATCCGGTCCAACGGATTCCTGTTCGTGTCGGGCCAGGTTGGCAGCCGCGAGGACGGGTCGCCTGAACCCGATCTGCAAGCGCAAGTGCGGCTGGCCTTTAGCAACCTGAACGCCATACTGGAAGCGGCGGGCTGCACCTTTGACGATGTGGTGGATGTGACGGTCTTCATGGTCGACCCGGACTCCAGGTTCGAGCAGATCTGGCAGGTGGTGCCCGAGTATTGGGGCGTCGCGCCGTATCCCTCGCTGACCGCCGTGGGTGTTACCTGGCTGAGCGGCTTTGACTTCGAAATCAAGGTGGTCGCGAAGCTACCCGAAACTGCCTGATAGGTACATGCCGGTGTATGGACCGGGTACGTGCCGGGTACATGCTGGCCCGGCACGCAACCACCCGGCACGCTTTCGCCCCGCGCTTACTTCACCACGTAGTTGTTGGCTTCGGCTTCGCCCGACCATTTGCGCAGGGCGGCAATGAACTCAGGGCACACGTTGCCTTCCACGCTGGTACTGGTGATGACGCTGTTTTCCATGCGCATCAGCACCATGCATTCATACACGCGCGTACGGTTCTGATAGTGGCCGGTGCTATTGGTCTGAAACACCGGCGTGGCGGCGGAAGTATTGGTGGCGGGAATCATGCCCACCACTTGCTGGCTGGTGCCGGTGGTGACCCATTCCGAATAAGGCGCGGCCTGGTAGTCCGACCATTCCAGTTCCATCGTATTGCCCACCGCGCGCTTTTTGGACGGTTCGCCCAAGGCCGCGATGGCGTCGTTGATGGAGCGGCCTTCCATGTTCTTGGCCACATTCACGCTAGGTGAAAACGACAGCCCCGACTTGAACACATTGCCCAGCGACGGCAGGGCGGAGCTGCCCCCGTCGGGCATGGGGGCGCAACCCGCCAGGGCGGCCGCGGCGGCGATCAGGGCGGCCGGCAGCAGCAGCGGCTTGCGGCGTTTCGAGGCTTGCAAAGGCAACGTCATGGTGTGAGGTCGATGTTCCGTGGCAGGGGGCATGCGGCATCCGGGGCGCGGCGTGTTTGTTTCTCTTCGTGACAAGCTGGCCTGCCGGGTGATTAGCGCCGCTACCCACGCGACGCGCGTTCCGACTGGTAAAGCGCTTAGGAAAAGTCCGACATTTTTACCGGAAAACGGGGCCAGCATTCTTATCACGGCATGTGAAATTTGTTACTCAATATGCCCAGCCGGGCATAAATGCAGGGGACGGAGCCAGGGGGGTCTTTGCTAAGATCGTCCCCGCTTGTCGTGCGGAGCGCATCGTTCAGCACGCTCCCTTTCCCGCCACATTCCTCCCGACCCCGACGATGATGCCCGCCCGCTTTCACCCCCTGATCCGCGCCGCCTTCGCCGCGATTGCCTTGATGGCCGGCCTGGCCGCCAGTCCCGCGCATGCCGACAAGCTATTCGGCGGCATCGCCACAGACGGCAATCACGACAAGACCTATTGGGTCATGCCCGAGGCGTCGCAGAAAGACGCCGAGGCCGCGAGCCTGGCCGAATGCCGTCGCCAGGGCGGCAAGGAATGCAAGAAGCTGGGCTGGTTTTCGGACAGTTGCATGGCGTATGCGCGCAACTCCCGGCAGGACCTGTTTCCGGGCAACAGCGTGGCGCCCGAACTGGCCGCCAAGAAGGCCATGCGCCGCTGCACGGCCGGCAGCCCCGATGGCAAGTGCCGCTTGATGACCTTGCCGTTCTGCGTCGGCCCCGGCTATAGCGCCGCCGATCTGCAGGCGGCCAGGCGCGCCAGGCCGGCCGAGGTGGAAGCCTTGTCCGCCAAGTTGAACGATCGCGAATACTGGGGCGCCCTGGCCGAAAACGCCGACGGCGGCCTGCTGTATGCAGACGGCTATCCCAAGGAGGACGACGCCCTTTCGTCGCTGCTGAAGTGGGAAGACTGCAAGGACTGCCGCAAGGTCCTGACCTACAAGGACACCTGCGTCGGCATGGCCTGGGTGAAGGGCAGCGAAGGCCGGGGCACGCGCTTTACCGCGTTGAACCCCGATCCCGTGGCCGCGCGCGAGGAAGCGCGCTCGGTATGCACCACGAAAACCGGCGCGCCGGCTTGCGTGGCGATGCTGCGTTGCTCGGGCCGCGCCTACATCGACGGCTACCCCGGCGAGGACGTCAAGCCGAAGTAAACCGTCGATTCTGGCGCGCTACGCTTGGGCACGCGACAGATCACGCGCCTTATGAATCGGGCGGCCTACTTGTCCAGCCAGGGCGCTTCCTTCCACAGCTTCTGGAATTCGGTTTCGCCGTTGGCCAATTCCCGGGCGTAGTCGGCGGGCGGCAGGTAACGCAGGGGCACGAACATTTCCTTGGCCTTGGCCTGGAAGGCGGGGTCGTCCACCGTGCGCTTCACGGCATCCACCAGCTTTGCGCGCACGTCGTCAGGCAAGCCCTTGGGCGCGGCCAGGCCACGCAGCGACGCCAGTTCAAAGTCGTAACCCTGTTCCTTGAAGGTGGGCACGTCAGGCAGCGCGGCCGAACGCGTATTGCCCATCTGGCCCAGGAAGCGCAGCGGCGTGCCGCCTTTCTGGTACTGCAGCGCTTCGCCGACGTTGATGGCGCCGATGGTGATTTCGCCACCGGCCAAGGCGCCGCGCACTTCGCCCGCGCCCTTGTACGGAATGTGGCTGAGCTTGGCGCCCGATGTGCCTTCAAAACGCAGCATGGCCAGGTGGTCGTCGGAGCCGGTGCCGGTGGTGCCCACGGTGACCTTGCCAGGATTCTTCTTGGCGTAGGCCGACAGGTCGGCCAGCGTCTTCAATTCGTTGTCGTTGCGCACCGTGAAGGCGCCCGGATCGTCGATCAGATTGCCCAGCAGGTCATAGCTTTTCCAACTGAAGGCGGACTTGCGCTCGATGGGTATGGTCAACAGGTTGGGGGTATTGATGAAGCCGATGGTGTAGCCGTCGGGCTGCGCGCGGGCCAGTTCCGTGAAGCCGATGGCGCCACCCGCGCCGGGGCGGTTCAACACCACGATGCGGGCGTCGTTGCCCAGGTACTTCTGCAGGAAAGGCGCCATCATGCGCGCCACCAGATCGGTGCCGCCGCCAGGGCCGTACGACACGATCAGGTTGATGGGGTGTTCCGGGTAGCCGGCCGCTTGCGCGCCGCTGGCGAACACGGTGGCGCCGGACAGCAGCGCGATGGACGCGGCCAGCGCGCGCAGGGTGCGGCGCTTGAAGGGGGGGTGTTGCATGTTGTCTCCTCGTGGGATGGGTCGGCGGCTTGATGCCGCACTGTGTGTTCGGTTGCCGCGCGGGCGCGGCACCGTGCTACTGCAATTTCGCCAGTCGGGCTTGCGTGACCGGCCAGACTTCCGGGTTGACGAGTTGTGGCGGCCGTTCACCGCGCAGCATGGCCATCAACTGCTGGGCCGACGACTGCGCCACATTGCGGCGGGCTTCGTGCGTGACGCCGGCCGTATGAAAGGTGGCCACCACATTGGGCAGGGCCAGCAACGGCGTGTCGCGCGGGGGCGGTTCCTGTTGCCAGACATCCAGGCCGGCGCCACGTAAGTGGCCGCCGCGCAAGGCGTCGTACAGCGCCGCCTCGTCATGGATGCCGCCCCGCGCCGTCGACACGAAAACCGCTTCCGGCTTCATGGCGGCGAACGCGCGCGCGTCGATCATGCCGCGCGTCGAATTGTCCAGCGGGCAATGCAAGGACACCACGTCGGCTTGCGCCAGCAGGTCGGATAAGGACACGGGCTCCGCGCCGCGAGCGCGGATGGTGTCGGCGTCCAGCAGCGGGTCATGCGCAATCACGCGCATGCCAAAGCCTTGCGCAATGCGGGCCACGCGCGAGCCGATCTGGCCGATGCCCACCAGCCCGATGACGGTGCCGTGGATCTCGTGACCCATCAGGTCTTCGCGCGTAAAGCCCGTGTCGTGGCGCAGGCGTTGATGCGATTCCACCACGCGGCGCTGCACCGCCAGCAGCAGCGCATACGTGTGTTCGGCCACCGACGCGGCGTTGCCGCCCGCCTGGTTCACCACCGCGATGCCGGCTGCCGTGCAGGCAGGCACGTCCACCGTGTCATAGCCCGCGCCGCCGGATGACACGCACATCAGGTCCGGGCACTGCGCAATGAGTTCGGCGTTGACGAACCACTGGCGCGGCAGTTCGTCCTTGGCGGCTGACACATGGTAGGCGTGAGCCGTCTTCAAGCCCGCCAGCGTACGGGCGTCGTCGTCATGCGCGGGCAGCACCGACAAGGCAATGTCAGGTTGCGCGCCGATGATCTGGTCGAACACGGGGTTCAGCCACAGGTCCAGTCGGCACAGGCGCTTGGGGAAATCTTGCAAGGGGGAACCAACATCCGGCATGTCGCCCAGTCTCCGTATAGGTCTTCAATCTTTGTTTGAAGCGACTCTACTCGGGCTGAAATGGGAGATAAAGCGAATAATTTTCTTATTCAAGGGCGACTTTTTAGAAACAGTCTCCGCGCTACACCATGCTTGCCGGCGCGTCGAATTCCAATGTGTCCTGCGCCAGGGCGCGCAGGCTGACCAGCATGGGCCGGGTGTCGTCGCGACGCCATTGAAAGGTGTAGGGCAGGGGCCGCAAGGGCGGCAAGCCCGGCAGGGGATGCAGGTCGCCACGCTGGATCAGGATGCGCGCCCAGGCCGTGGGCAGAAAACCCAGCCCCAGGCCCTGGCGCAACATGCCCGCAATGGCGCCCCAACTATTGCAGCACTGCATGCGGCCCGGCGAGATCCCCTGTTCGGTCAGCCAGTCGTCCAGCATGCGGATTACGCCGGAGCTTTGGGGCTGGGTAATCAAGGTCAGCCCGGGCAGGTCGGCAGGCGTCAGTGCCGCGGGGTCGGGCACCGCGCGCAGGGACGTCACCCATTCAAACTCCGCGCTGCCGATCAGATGTGACGCGATGGACGCGCGCGATGACGGTCCGGCGATGACCGCAAAATCCAGGTCGCCTTCCTCCAGCCCGCGCTCGACCAATTCGCCCACGCCCACATAGGGCTCGACCAGCAGGTTCGGGTGGGCGCGTTGAATCTCCTCAATCAGGCGCGGCATCCACGTGATCGACGTGAGCTCTCCCGCCCCGAAGCGGCAGCGACCGGAGAAGGTCAGGTTGCTGCTGGCCTGCTGCATGAACTGGTCGGCGTTGCGCAGCAGGTCCTTGGCGTGCGGCACCAGTTGTTCGCCCAGCGCCGTCAGCGTGGCGCTGCGCGCGCTGCGGCTGAACAGGTCGGCGCCAATGGACGCTTCAAGCTCGCCGATGCGCTTGGACAGCGACGACACCGAGATATTCAGCCGGTTGGCGGCAATGGCGAAGTTCTTGCAGGTGGCGGCCCAATAAAAGGCTTCAAGTTGCTTGAGTGTCATGGCGGTGCAGGAAGAATCTAGGGCGAAGAAAAGTGTAATAAGCAATATCGATAAAGTCACTTTATTCAAAGCGCCCGCGCGCCTATAGTCGTCCGCCATCGCCCAAGACTACAGCGCGGCCGCCCCTGCGCGGACCGATCGCGAGGAGCCACCCATGTTCGACCCCCTGCGCCAGATACTCAGCCTGCATGACTTCGAAGCGGCCGCGAAGCAGCGCCTGCCCAAGCCCATCTACGCCTATGTGTCGGGCGCGGTGGAAGACGGGCAATCCGAACGCGGCAACCGGCAGGCCTTTGCGCAGTACGGCTTTCGGCCCAAGGTGTTGTTCGACGTCTCCCAACGCAGCACGCGCACCACGGTATTGGGCCGGGAGTATGCCGCGCCGGTGGGCGTGGCCCCCATGGGAATCTCGGCGCTTTCTAGCTATCGCGGCGACGTCGTGCTGGCGCGCGCCGCCGCCGAGGCGAACGTGCCTTGCATCATGAGCGGGTCATCGTTGATCCGTCTGGAAGAGGTCATGCAGGCCGCGCCGGGCACCTGGTTTCAGGCCTACCTGCCGGGCGACGACGCGCAGATCGCGGCCTTGATCGACCGCGTGGCGGCAGCCGGCGTGACGACCTTGGTGCTGACGGTGGACACGCCCGTTGCCGCCAACCGCGAGAACAATGTGCGGGCGGGGTTTTCAACGCCGCTGCGGCCCAGCGTGGGCCTGGCCTGGCAAGGGCTGACGCATCCACGCTGGTTGTTCGGCACGATCCTGCGCACGCTGTGGCGCCATGGCATGCCGCACTTCGAGAACAACTACGCCACGCGCGGCGCGCCGATTCTGTCGGCCAACGTGCTGCGCGATTTTTCCGATCGCGGCCACTTGAACTGGCGGCACGTGGCCGCCATCCGCCGGCGCTGGCAAGGGCAGATGGTGATCAAGGGCATTCTGCATCCCGACGATGCGCGCACCGCGCGCGCACAGGGCATGGACGGCATCATTGTGTCGAACCACGGCGGCCGGCAATTGGACGGCAGCGTGTCGCCCTTGCAAGCGCTGCCGGAAGTCGTTGACGCGGCCGGTGGCATGGACGTGATGCTGGACAGCGGCGTGCGGCGCGGGTCCGACGTGCTCAAGGCCATGGCGCTGGGGGCGCGCTGCGTGTTCGTGGGCCGCCCGTTCAACTATGCGGCGACGGTGGCCGGACAGCGCGGCGTGGCGCACGCCATCAACCTGATCGTGGAAGAAGTCAGGCGCAACATGGGCCTGCTGGGCGTGGTGGATGTGGCGCAAGTCAATGCGGATGCCTTGGTGCGCGTGCCGTCGGTGGGGGATGACGCGCGGCAAGGCTAGGTAAGGCCAGCCAAGGCTAGGTAGACAAGGCAAGGCATGCCCTAGAATGCCGGCACCGCTTTGTTTGAAGCACCCTCCGCGAATCGCCTTGCCTCTACCTGTCCGCGCCACTTTTCTTTCCCGCCCAAGCAAGCGATGTGGCCTATGTCTTGCGCTGGCACTGATCGTTTCGATACCCGCCATCGCCCGTGCGCAGCCCGCCGCGTCTGAGAATGCCTACGCGAAGACAGTCGAACCCATCGGCGGCGACTTCGCGCTGCAAGGCTATCCCCGTTCCCACCTGCGAACCATCCTGTATCGCGGCAAGCCCTATCGGCCCTTGAATGCCGTGGAGTTCATCCACGTGCGCGCGCTGGGGCCCACGCAAGGCGGCCAGCCGATGCTGTTGGCGGTGTCGAACGACTTCATGGGTGTCGGCACGATATTGATCGCGGTGCAAAACGGGACGCCGCTTGCGCGTGTTTTGAGTCCCACCGTCGACATGCACGACCCCGACATGGGCGTGGCACAACCCGGCCGCAAGGACCTGCTGCTGTTCACGGCGGGCTCGCGGGCGCTGGTGACGTCGACGGGCCAGGTGCTTTGGTTTGAACACCAGCGCCAGAAGGAAAAACTACATTCCATTCCCCAGTTGGTATCGGTGTCGCCCGACAACCGGCACGGCGCGCTGTTGCTGGACAACGAGATCCGGCTTGGCCGCTTGGACGATGGCCCCTATGCCACCGTGCCGTTCACCAAAGCCATGCAGACGAAGGCTTTCAGCGGCTTATGGGATGAAAGTTCGCAGGCCGCCAGAAAAGCGCTGGACGCTGGTCAGCGCATCGATCAGCGCCGCCTGTACGGCAACTTGAAGGCGGAATGGATCAACAAGAATTTTCAATGGCAGGAAGGCAAGAACGGATGGCAGTTCAATGGCTATGGCCTGAAGTCGGCGGCGTTGCCGGTTACCACGGCGCGGGAGCGGTGAGGTGAGGTTGAATCGATTGATGCCGAATTCGTTGATGCCGTCCATCCGGCGTATGGCGACGTTTGGCTTGCTGGCGCTGCTGGCGGGATGCGCGGGCCGTGCCGAGATCTTTGAAGAACATGTGCGCACCGAAGACGCCAAACCAACGGACGTCGTCCTGACGCTGGACGTTGCCTTCGCGCGCGCACCCGACTTCGCTCCCGAAACCAACACCTACAAGGGCCCGCCCCGGCGCGTGGAGTATTCCGGCTACCCCAGCCTGGACGTGCCGTTCTATCAAAAGGGCCTGGGCATGGACCTGGGCGTGCTGGGCGACCCGCGCGCCTTGCTCGCGTTGCCGTACCCATCGCCCACAACACGCACCACGTCGGCGAAACTGAAAATATTCGGTGAACGCCGCGATGCCCGGCATTACCGCTTCGTCGTGCTGCCGCGTTCCGGATGGAACAGCTACAACAGTTTCCAGGTGTCGTTCGCCGTCAACGGCCGGCGAGAGGGCATGACGTTTGCCTACAGCACGAAGGCCGTGTGCGAAAGCGCGTTCGACGTGACCACGCCCACTTACGGGTTCGGCATGTCGGTATCGGCGAGCTTTGCGGACGGCAAGCCCGGCTGCCTGATGGCCTGCGATGCGCGGCCAGGTTACCCGGGGTACTGCGCGTTTGGCGCGGATGTTGAGTCGATGCTGAGGCGGTAGCGCCGGTGCGGCATGCCTAATTATCCAAGATCGCGGAAAGGACTAAGCTTTCCGTTTTATCCAGGAGCTCCAGCATGTCGACCACTCAGCATGAAGACACCTATGCACTCGGTTCATGCCGGGTCAAGCGCCTGGGGTATGGCGCGATGCAGTTGGCCGGCCCCGGCGTGTTCGGCCCGCCGCGCGACCGCGACGCGGCGCTGGCGGTGCTGCGCGAAGCGGTGGCCAGTGGCGTGAACCATATCGACACCAGCGATTTCTACGGCCCGCACGTTACCAACCAGATCATCCGCGAAGCCTTGTCGCCGTATCCGGATGACTTGGTGCTGGTGACGAAGATCGGCGCCCGGCGTGGTGAAGATGCCTCGTGGATACGCGCTGACAGCGCACCCGAGCTTGAGCGCGCGGTGGAAGACAATCTGCGCAATCTGGGGCTGGACGCGCTGGACGTAGTCAACCTGCGCATCATGTTTGGTGTGCATGGGCCGCAAGAAGGGTCGATTGCGCAGCCCTTGGCGGCGTTGGCGCAGTTGCAGCAGCGGGGGCTGGTGCGCCATATCGGCCTGAGCAACGTGACGGCCGAGCAAGTGCGCGAAGGGCGAGGGCTGTGCGACATCGTGTGCGTGCAGAACCAGTACAACCTGGCGCATCGGCATGATGATGCACTGATCGACGCCTTGGCGGATGATGGCATTGCCTATGTGCCGTATTTTCCGTTGGGTGGTTTCAGCCCGCTGCAGTCGGCAACGCTGACCGACGTGGCGCAGCGGCTGGAGGCCACGCCGATGCAGGTGGCGATTGCGTGGCTGCTGCAGCGGTCGCCCAATATCCTGGTCATACCGGGCACGTCGTCGGTGGCGCACCTGCGCGAGAACCTGGCCGCGGCAAGCTTGGCATTGCCGCCGGAGGCCGTGCGCGCGCTGGACGGTATCGCGGGCGCGGCGGCGTAAGAACGCGCGCTGCGCGCACCTTTGCCCGCTACGCCAGTTCCAACCGGTTACCGCCCAGCGATTTTGCGCGGTACAAGGCGCGGTCAGCTGCCGCCAGGCTATCGGCCAGCGGCGGCGCGGTGCGCTCGAACCGCGCCAGCCCGATGCTGACCGTGGCGCGGATGGCGCTGCGATCCACGTGTTCGGAAACCGTGTCCGCAAAGCGTTGCGCGACGGCTTCGCCCAGCGCCTGCGCGCGCCGCGCCTCGTCGCCCGTCAGCAGCGCGGCGAACTCTTCGCCGCCGATACGCGCCAACAGCACGCCCGGCCCGGCCACGCTCTGCGCGATGTCGGCAAACGCCTTGAGCACCTGGTCGCCGGCCTGATGCCCGTGTCGGTCATTGATGGATTTGAAGTGGTCAAGGTCAAACGCCAGCACGGCCACCGGCCCCTGGTTTGCATTGGCGTGCAGCAAGCGCATGCCTTCTTCGAAAAACCAGCGGCGGTTGCCCAGGCGCGTCAGGTAGTCGGTTTGCGATTCGCGCAGCAACTGGCCATGCGCCTCTTCGCGTACCAGCTTGAGCAGCGCCATGGGCAGCAACACCGAATACAGCACGCCTTCGTACATGGTGATGTTGCTGGATGCCAGTTGGACCGAGGGGCCGTATACCCCAACCAGCCAGGGCAGGATCAGGGCGCGGAAGGCATAGAACAAGGCATGGATGCCGGTGATGGCGACGACAAAGCGCCGGGGCGCCAGCGGCTTCAGGGGCGTGCAGCGCCACATTTCCCAAGCGGTCAGTGCCGCGACGACGGCGATGGGCACCGCGCTGACATAGCTCCACATGATGCCTTGCCAGCGCGTGCCGGCCGCTGTCCACAGCAAGGCCGTGATCGCCAGCAACGCCGCGGAGGTCCCGCGATACTGCTTGCCGTTGAAGGCCGCAACGCCGTGCAGCACCAGCAGATAGCCGCCAAGAATGATGAAGTTGCTTAGCCCAGGGCCAAGCGCGGCGGGCAGGTGGCCGCGCAACAGCACCACGGTACAGCCGGCGGCGATGGTGGTGAAGCCCACGGCCAGCAGTCTCAGTTCCTTGCCGCGCCGCGTATTCGTCCGATATTCCCAATAAAGCATCCCGGCGCTGGCTAGCAGCGTTCCGATGACGAGCAGGTAAAGGGTGTAGAGATCGACGTGCATCCCGGCGGTATCAGCGTGGCGCCGACACGGCTTGCCGACAGCGGGATTTTACGGGGAAAACTCCACCCTTATCTGTTACAGGCCAGCGTGTTGCGTGGCTGCAAACAGGTCGTTTGTGTGCACCATCAGCGCGCGCACCTGATGCAGCAGCGGATACTGATTCAACACGCCGGCCCATTGCGGCGACGTCAGCAATCCGTGCCACACGGCTTCCAGCGCTTGCGCGTCGGCGGGCAGGCCCAGCGAGAGTTGGCTGGCGTAGGCCACGCTGGCCGGCGCGGACAGCAATTGCATGCGGCAAGCGGCGTTCAGCAAGCGCGGCGTGTCGATGGGTTCGTCGGCGGGCGCGTCGCAGCAATAGAGCACGGCGCTTGCCAGGTCGAGGCCTAGTGTGGGCAAGGTGCTCAGGGACGCGCCGCGCAGCGCCACGGTGCCTTGGCGCGACAGGAACGGGTAGATGACGCCAGCGTCCGCCTGCGCCAGCCGTTGCAGGCCGCGCAGCAAGCGGGGGAAGTCGGTGCTGGCCGCGTCCACAGACGCCTTGGCCTCGACCAACAGGCACACATCCCAGGTGGGTTCGGCCTCTGGCGGGCCGGCGCGGCGCAACAGGGCGGCGTCCCACTCGCTTTTGGCGCGGTCGGCCGAGCCGGGCAGTTCGGGCGGTACGTGCATCGAGGTCACCACGCGATAGACGTCGGCCCTTGATGTCGTGCCTTGCGGGGCTTCTGTAGAGGCTGCTGTAGATCCTTCTGTAGAGGCAGCAGCAGTAGAAGCAGCAGTAGAGGCAGCAATAGAGGCTTCTGTATTGAGACGGTGCGCCAAGGCTTGCAGCGCTTTCGCAGCCTGTGCCTCGACAGCCGCGCCACGCTGTTGCGCGGCCAGGCCTCGCGCGACCGCGTCCGGCGTGCCGGAGCGCGGACCGTTGCGGTTCCATAGCGCTTGATACCGCTGCACCAGCGCGTCAGAGGCCAGGGCGTCCAAGCGGCACAGGCGTTCCAGGGTGGGGCCGTCGCGCAGGCGGGCCAGGCTGCGCGCCATGGCGGAATCGCTTTCGGCGTCGGGCAGTGCGTCGATCCGCTCAACGGCCTGGGACAGCGCCGCCCACGCCGATGTTGACGCGGCGGCCTGCAACGCGGCCAAGGCATCGCGTTGCGAGCCCGGCGGCATGCGTTGCAGCTTGGCGGGGTGGGCGATGGCGTTGACGGCCGCGACGACTTCACGCCGGTCCGGCTCGGCGCCCGCCGCCAACGAGGCGTATTCGCGCACCTGCACGGCTTGGTGGCGCAGGACCATGGCCTGAATGGCGGGGTCGCCCTGGTTCGCGCGCATGGCTTCGCCGATCAACTGCGCCAGGGCGTCGATGAAGGTCTGCTTGACCGTGGCGGGCGGTGTGTCTGAACGGGCCAGCGCCTGCCGCGCCTGGTCGATGGACACGGCCAGCATGCTGGTGCAATGGCGGCTGGGTGCGGCGGGGCCCGCGTCCAAGGCGGCTTCTGGGGTGTCCGGCAAGCGATAGCGGCGGGCGACGATGCGTAGCGTTTCGTCCAGCAGGGCGGGGCGCGGCGGCAGGGGCATGGGGTGTACCGGTGTATTCAGACTGTGGCGCCGTAAGCCTAGCCTGTTGCCGGCCTAGGCGCCAATACCGACATGCCCACTGGCCGTCCCGCAGCGTCCTTATTTGAACATTGCCGCGTTGTCTTGCAGCACCGTGTCGGCGCACTGCGCGTCCAGGTGGCCCCCGGGTGCGCCGGCCACGCCGATGGCGCCGATGACCTTGTCGCCCGCCTTGACGGGCACGCCGCCGCCCAAGAGCAGGAAGCCCGGAATGTCGGTCAGGTTGGCCGCGCCCGGATTCTTCTGCGCGTTCTCCATCATGGTCAGCGTGGGCGTCTTGGCGGACACGGCGGTGAATGCCTTGGCGCGGCTGGCTTCGATGGTGTGCGGGCCGGCGTTGTCGGCGCGGGCGAAGGCCTTGAGCAGGCCGGCGCGGTCCACCACGGAGGCGCTGACGTTATAGCCCTTGGCCTGGCAGGCGGCGACGGTGGCGGTGGCGAGCGTTTGCGCATCGGCCATCGACAGGTTGGTTTCCGTCAGCACGGCGGCGTGGGCGGCGGTGGAGAAAGCCAGCGTGGCGGCCAGCGAGGAAACAAGGGTGGCAAGGGGTTGGCGGGTCATGGTCTGCATCCTTTTTGTGGGTGTCGTCAGGAGCAGTCAGTGTGGCCAAAACGCACGGCGGGCGGTATACGCCCGACTACTCGCGCGTCTCCGTAGCGTTACGGAGGGCGGGGCGCGGGGCTAGTCGAGCAGGGTGGCGTATTGGCGGATCAGTTGCGCCAGCGAGTCGGCTTCCAGCTTGGCGAAGACGTTGGCTCGATACGTTTCAACGGTGCGTGGCGACAAGTCGAATTCGCGCGCGATTTCCTTGTTGCTCATGCCTTGCACGACGCGCGCCAGCACCTCGTGTTCGCGTCCGGACAAGCGCGCCAGCCGGTCGGCGGCGGCCTGGGTCACGGCCAGTTTTTCGCGGCTGGCGATATGGGTGCGTACGGCCGCCTGCACCGCGTCCAGGAACACGTCGTCATCCACGGGCTTTTGCAGGAATTCCATGGCGCCGCCCTTGAAGGCGCGCCGGCACAGATCCACGTTGGCATGGCCCGTCAGCATGACGACCGGCAGGTCGGACTGCGCGGCCAAACGGCCAAGCACGTCCAGCCCGCTGATGCCGGGCATGCGGATGTCCAGCACCACGCAGCCGATGGCGCTGGCGCTCAACTGCGTCAGAAAGGCCTGCGGGTCGCCAAAGCCCACGCTGCGCAGGCCCACGCTACGCAGCAACAGGGCCAGCGCATCGCGCACGGCGTCGTCGTCATCCACCAGGTACACCAGCGGGGATTGATCGGGCGTGCGCGTGTTCGGGGGGCTCATGCGGCGGGCTCCGAGCGTGGCAGGCTCAGGGTGAAACAAGCGCCCGAGGGCTTGAGGTTGCGCGCCGCGATGCGGCCGTCCATGGACCCGGCCAGCGTTTCGCACAGGGCCAGCCCCAGCCCCATGCCTTGTTCGCGGGTGGTGTAGAACGGGGCGAACAGGCGGGGTAGCGCGTCGGCGGCAATGCCGGGGCCGGTGTCGCTGACGGTAAACCGGTATTCGTCGCCGTCGGCGCGGCCTTCCAGGTGGATCTGTCGCGTGCCGTCGGTGCTGGCCAGCGCGTCGGCGGCGTTTTGCACCAGGTTGTGCAGGATCTGTTCCAGCGCCACGCGGTCACCTAGCGGCCGCGTGCCAGGGCTGGCGTTGGTCCAGACCAGGCGGATGCCTAGCCGGGCCAATTCGGCCTCGCGCAGAAAAAGCAGCGACGCCACCAGCGCGTCCGGGTCCAGCGCTTCGCGCCGGGCGGGTGAACGTGGCTGCACCAGCGCGCGCATGCGGCTGATGATGTCGGCGGCGCGCTTGGCCTGCTCGGCGCTGGCCAAGAGCGCGTGGCGCACGGCGGGGCGTTCGTCTTCGTCGTCCAGCAGGCGTTGGGCGGCTCGGGTTTGGGCCAGGATGGCGGTCAGGGGCTGGTTTAGTTCGTGCGCGATGCCCGCGGCCATTTCGCCCAGCGTACCCAGGCGCGCCATGGTGGCCAGGCGGGCCTGTTCCTGTTGCCGATGCGCCTCGGCGCGCGAGCGCTGCCACGCGGCGCCAGCGGCTACCAGCAGGGCGCTGGCCACGGCCCAGAAGAGCCAGGCTTTCCATGGCCAGTAGGCGGGGGTCAGCGTGCGGGTGCTGCGCATGGAGAAGGCCTGGCTGGCCGCGCCCAGCGGCTTTTGCAGGGTCATCGTCAGCCCCCACGCATCGTCTGCCTGCTTCGACAGCAGCGCCAGCGGCTTGCCGTTCAGCATCAGGCCGAGGTTGCCCAGGCCCGGGGGAAAGTCCGCCTCGGGCACTAGTTGGCGGGCATCCAGCAGCAGGCTCCAACTGGAGGGCGCCACCAGCCAGTAGCGGGCGTCGTCCAGCGGCAGCGTTACCGGGCGGCCAGCCTCGCGGGCGCGCGTCACGGCGGCGGACAATGCCGGCGGCGGGGGCAGGCTGCCGGTCCAGGCGCCATCGGCCAGATAGCCCAGCCCCAACAATTGCGGCATGGCCGGGTGCAGGCTGGGGTACAGGCGTTCGGGCGTGGGCGGGTGTGACAGCGCGGTCAGCGTGGCAAGCACGGCCTCGTGCTGCACCGTCTTCTGGCTCAACATGCGCTGCGCGATGCTGGTGGCCTGGAAGAAGCGGTCGTGCAGGTCTATGTATTCCTGGCGGGCGATCCAGGCGGCGCCCAGACAGAACAAGACCAGCCAGCAGAGGAGGGCGCGCGTGCGCGATAGGGGGTTCACGGGTGAAATTATGCCCTGCGGCATGCGCGCGCCGGCATCCGTAGGGCTACGGAGGCGTCACGCGGCGCGCTTTGTGGCGTGGGCGCCTGAGCCGGCGGGTGAATTAGCTAGCGGCCTGGCCTGTAGCCCGGCTTCTGAATTGACAGGGGAATGGGAAGACACCGTCATCTGATAAAGCGCGGCCACCAGGTCCGACTGGGTGATCAGCCCGAGCAAGTTGCGCGAGGCGTCCAGCACCGGCACGCAATGCAGGGCGTCCGACATGGGCCGCGCCAGTTCAATGGCGGGCAGGTCCGGCGTGGCGAAGGGCACTTCGCTGCGCATGCAATCGGCAACCCGCGGCTCCGGCGGTGCGGCGTCGTCCGGCTTGAGCAGAAGCGGCCTGGCCTTGCGCGCCAGCACGTCAGCCTGCGACACCATGCCGGCATAACGGCCGTTCGCGTCAACAACCGCCAAGCCTTGCAGCCGGTGCCTGTCGAACAGGCGCACGGCGTGGTCCAGGGGATCGTGTTCCTGCACGGTAACGACGTCACGCGACATGATGTCGGCGCACGACACCTCGCCAAACCGGCGCACGCTGGCGCGCAGTTCGGCGGACAGCACGATGTCTTCCAGGTCTTCCTTGCTGATGTCCAGAAGCTCGCCGCGTTGCGCCAGGGCGTCGTCCAGGTCGGCCCGGCTGAAGCCCAGGCGGGTGCTGGGCGCGGCGTCGCGAGTGTGATGGCTCTGTGCCGGGTCGGCATGGCGGCGGGGGTAATTGCGTTTCAGGGCGCCGTTGAAGGCCACGGCAATGCACAGCAGGATCAGGGAATTCAGGCCCACCGGCCACAGCGCGAAGCCATAGCCCAGCGCCGTTACCGACGGCCCGCCCAGCACCGCCGTCAAGGCAACCGCGCCGCTGGGGGGATGCAGGCAACGCAGGCTGAACATGGCGCCTATGGCCAGGGCCACCGCAACGGCCGCGGCCACGCCGGGCACGGGAATCATCTGGGCGCAGAAGACGCCGATCAGCGCCGACACCAGGTTGCCCGCCATGATGGACCAGGGTTGTGCCAGCGGGCTGGCGGGCGCGGCAAACAGCAGCACGGCCGACGCACCCATGGGCGCGATGAACCAAGGGCTGGCCGCGCCCAGCGCGTGCCGGCCCACCCATTCCGTGCAGAAGAGCCCAAGCAGCGCGCCCAGTACGCCAAGAATTTTTTCGCGCCCGTTGACGCCTACCGGCGCTGGCGCGAAGGCGCTCAGCCAGCGCTTGATTGCTACACCCAAACCGATCTCCTCACGTCCCTGAAATATGTCGTGGGGCGACAATTTATCACGCGGCGGCTTAACGCCCGCTTATGTGCTTATGCGTGGAGGCGGTCAGGCCGTCTCGTCGCCGATGCGTGCCAACAGGCGGCCCAGCAAGGGACGCATGGCGCGCAATTCTTCCAGGTGCGCGGTGGACAGGCTTTCCAATACCCGTTCGGCCTTTGGCGTCAGCACGACTTCAACGCGGCGCCCATCTTCGGGGTCGGCCTCGCGGCTGACCAGATCCAGCCGGGCCAGGCGACTGACCAGTTCAGCGGCCGTATGCGGGCGGATCAACAGGCGGTCGGCGATTTCGCCTACGTAAAGCCCACGACGGTCGGGCGGGCTTTTGCGGGTGCCTTTGATGGCCAGCAGGGTTTGATGCTGCTGCGGGGTCAGCGCCAAGGCGCCGGCCGCGCCTTCACTGAAGGCCGCGAAGGTGCGCAGCGCATAGCGGAAGTCAGCCAGCAGTTCGTAGTCGGCGGGCGACAGGGGAGTGGGGGACGGAGTCGTTTTCACAGGGGAATTCTAATATGACGACACGTGAATACGTGCCGCGCTTCAGTACCGTTAGTACGCTTCATTGCCGCTTTCGTTACCGCTATCGTTGCTGCCTTCATAGCCACATTCGCCTGCTACATTCAGGCACCCTGTGCCGCCCGCAATTGCCACAGCACGTCCAGCACATGCTGGGTGGCGCGTTCGACTTTTTCCGCGCGATGCGCGATGCCCAGCGGCCGCCACAACGCCGGGCGCAGGGGCCGCATGATGATGCGCGGGTCGGCTTGGGGCGCGGTGGCTTCGTGCGGCAGCAGGGTGGCGCCATAGCCGGCGGCCACCAGGCTTTTGATGGCGTCGTTGTAATTGAGCTGGATGCGGGGGCGCGGGTTCAGGCCGGCTGCCGCGAACCATTCGCCGGTCTGGCGCGAGAGCCGCGTGGTGGTGTCGTTCAGGATCAGCGCGCGCTCGGCCAGCCACGCGGGCGTAACGCGGGCGGGCGCCTGCCAGCTTGCCGGCAGAAAGGCCATGACCGGATCGCGCCGCCAGGGCTTGATGACGAGGCCGTCGACAGGCGGTTGCGGCAGCGCCACCAGTCCCACGTCCAGCGTGCCGTCATTCAAGCGCTGCAAGGTTTCCTGAGAGGTCAGCACCGCCACTTGCACGTCGATGCCGGGGTGATGGCGGCCCAGTGTCTCCAAAGCGCTGGGCAGCAGATGCGCAATGGCGCCGGTGGAGGCACCCAGGCGGACGCGGCCCGACAAGCCCTGCACCTGCCGTTGCACATCGTCCAGCGCCTGGTCGGCTTCGGCCAGCAGCCGGCGCGCGCGTTCCAGCAGCGTCTCGCCAATAGTGGTGGGCCGCACCTGGCCGCGCTTGCGCGTCAAGAGCGGCGCGCCGACGCGGGCTTCCAGGTCGGCCACGTGCAGGCTGACGGTGGGCGGGGCCAGATGCAGCGCGCGGGCGGCCTCGGCGAAGGAACCCAGGTCGGCAATGGCGACCAGGGTGCGCAGGCGGTCCAGGCTGATTTCACGCATGGGGATTGACGTTCAGTAAACATGAATTGAACGATCATGATATTCGACTTTTCTTATCAATGGCCACGGTTGAAGATAGCGGCTGCATCAAAGCCTTCAACCCTGATCAACCCCTCCCTCGACGGAGCAGCCATGACCCACCCCCTAGTCTTTATCGACGGCGACCAAGGCACCACCGGCCTGCAGATTCATGAACGCCTGAATGGCCGTACCGACCTGCGCCTGCTGACGCTGCCCGAGGCCGAACGCAAGGATCCGCAACGCCGTGCCGACGCCATCAACGCCAGCGACGTGGCCATCCTGTGCCTGCCGGACGAGCCGGCGCGCCAGGCCGCGGCATCGGTGGTGAACCCGGCCGTGCGCATCATCGACGCCAGTTCGGCGCATCGCACCACGCCGGGCTGGGTCTACGGCTTCCCGGAGATGAGCGCGGGGCAGGCGGCCTTGATCGCACAAGCCAAGCGGGTCAGCAACCCCGGCTGCTACCCCACGGGCGCCATCGCCTTGCTGCGCCCCTTGATCCAGGCGGGGCTGGTGCCCGCCGACTATCCGATGGTTGTGCATGCGGTGTCGGGCTATTCGGGCGGCGGCCGCGCCAGCGTGGATGCCTATGAAGGGGCGGGCGGCGTGCCAGGACCCGCGTTCCAGTTGTATGGCTTGGGCCTGGCGCACAAGCACACGCCCGAGATTGAAGCGCATGCGGGGCTGACGCAGCGCCCGGTGTTCGTGCCTGCCTACGGCGCGTTCCGCCAGGGCATTGTGCTGACGATTCCGTTGCAGACGCGCTTGTTGCCGGCCGGGGTGAACAGCGAACAATTGCATGCTTGCCTGCACCAGCATTACGCAGACACCACCCATGTGCAGGTCGTGCCGCGCCAGGAAGCCGCCAGCCACACGCATCTGGATCCGCAGGTGCTCAACGGTACGAATGACCTGCGTTTGGCGGTCTACGGCAACGAACAACACGGCCAGGTGTTGCTGACCGCGGTGTTCGACAACCTGGGCAAGGGCGCGTCCGGCGCGGCGGTGCAGAACCTGGACCTGATGCTCGCCGCGATGGCATAAGGCGAGGGCATAAGAAAAATGGCGCCTCGCTGGAAGCGGGGCGCCATTGCTGTTCAGGGCATTACCTCTTCATCGTCAACCCGTCATTGCCTCACCACTTCATTTCGCCCTTGGCGACCTTGGCGCTCAAGTCCAGGGATGCCGCGGCGCCCGCTTGCGGGTACTGCGCCTTCATGGCGGCGATCAGCGTGGCGCTGTCGGCGGCCTTGGCGGTTTGCGTGTCGAAGGCGCGGATGTAGCCCTGCGTATAGCGGACGGATTCCAGCGTCAACGGCGCGCCCGGCGCATAGTGGCCCGGAATGACCGTCACCGGCTTCAGCGCTTCAATGCGCGACAAGGTGGCCAGCCAATCCTTGTGCGATTGCGGCGTCTGCGTGTCGGCCATCCACACGTGCAGGTTGCCGAACACCACAACGCCGCCTACCACCGCCTTCAATGACGGAATCCACACAAAGCTGCGATCCGGCTGCGGGCCGTCCAGGCCGGTGATTTCCAGCGCCTGGCCTTCCAGCGTCAGTTTGCTGCCTTTCAGCACCTGCGGAATCACGGCCCGGGACGGCGCATCCGCGCCCAGCTTGGGGCCCCAGAATGCCAGCTTGCCGTCCACCGTTTCCTTGATGTGCTGAACCGTGGGTTCGGTGGCGACGACGCGCGCATCGGGGAAGGCGGCCACCACGGTGTCCAGGCCGAAGTAGAAGTCGGGGTCGCCGTGGCTGATGTAGATGGTGGTCAGCGTCTTGCCGCTGTCGCGCACCATTTGCACCACTTTTTCGGCTTGCGACTTGCCAAACTGCGCATCGATCAGAATGGCCTCACGCTTGCCGCTGACCAGCACGGAAGACACTTGAAAGATGGCGTCGTTGCCGGGGTTGAAATGGGTCAGTTGCAAATCTGTGCCGGCTGCGTGGGCAATGAAGGCGGGGCTGATCAACAAGCTCAGCGCAGCGCTTTGCAGCAGGCGGCGAAAGCGGGGCAAGGAAGACATGGCGGCGGCTCTTGGGTGATGTAAGAAGGAAGCCAGTCTAGTGGCGGCGTGCACGCCGATCTATCCCCGCCTTTGCCAGAGTCTGTTGCGCATTTCGATCAGATCAAGCCGGGTTCGGATCCGCCAGCGTGGCCTCGACCTGGCGCCTCAGCCACATCGTGCCGGGGTCGCTTTCAAAGCGCGCGTGCCAATGCACGGTCACGCTTAACGGCGGCAGTGCGATGGGCAGAGGACGGATTTCGAAAGCGTTGTCGCGGTTGAACCAGATGGCCGCGCGGTAGGGCAGTGTGACCGTCAAATCGGTGCGGCGGACGATCTCGGCGGCGGCCGAGAAATGCGGCAGCGTCAGGTAGGGCTGGCGACGCAGGCCCGCTTCGCTCAGCACGTCGTTCAGCAAGCGGTGTGCGCTGGCGCGCGAGGCCACCAGGATGTGATCCAGCCGCTTGAACTGGCCACGTGTCAGCCCCGCGGACAGCACCGGGTGGCCGCGCCGGCCCATGCACGCATAGCGTTCGCTGAACAGGTCGGCGTGGCAGGTATGGCGGCCCAGCCCAGCCAGGTTGCCGATGGCCAGGTCGACCTCGCCCTCTTTCAGCGCTTGCGGCAATTGCTCCAGCGCGATCTCCAGCACTTCCACCTGCAGGCGCGGCGCCAGCGCATGCACGCGCTCCATCAGCGGCGGCAGGAACACCATTTCGCCGATGTCGGACATCGACAGGCGAAAGCGCCGGGTGCTGGTGGCCGGGGTGAATTGCTGACGCAGGCTGACCGCTTCCGCAAAGCTGTTCATGCCGCGTTCGATAGGGTCGGCCAACGCAAACGCCACCGGCGTGGGTTGCATGCCGGTAGCGGTGCGCACGAAAAGCGGGTCGTCAAATTGTTCCCGCAGGCGGGCCAGCGCGTAGCTGACGGCGGGCTGCGTCAAGTTCAGCCGTTGCGCCGCGCGGGTGACGCTGCGTTCATGCAGCACGGTCAGGAAAACCCGCATGAGATTCAGATCGAAGTCCACGCATGCCTTTGATATCAGTTCTATTTATAAGATAAATAATAGCCATAAATTTGACATATAAATAGTTGATTCCTAGACTAATTTCACGAAAGCCGCTGAACGCCAGGTAGCGGCAGAACAACCGGGGAAAGCGTCGTCATGCATGCGTTGACATTACCGTCGTTGTTGGTGGAACAGGCCGCGCGCCAAGGCGAGCGCTTGTGGGTGCAGGCCCCGGGCGGATCGCTGCGGTTTTGCGATGCGCCGGCCCACGCGGCAAGCTGGGCCGCGCGGCTGGCGGCGGCGGGTGTGGCGCGGGGGGACCGCGTGGGGCTCATGGCCGGCAACCGCCACGAATTTTTGTCGATCGTGTTGGGTTGTGGCTGGCTGGGCGCGGTGGTGGTGCCCATCAACACCGCGTCGCGCGGCATGCAACTGCGGCACATCCTGGCCAATAGCGGCTGCGTGTTGCTGGTGGCCGATGCGGCGTCCTGTCCGGCCCTGACGGGCTTGGCGTCGCTGAATCACGCGGCGCAGGATGGCATGGCGAACGATGGCGCCGCACACGATGGCCCCTTGGCCTTGCGCGCGATCTGGCTGCTTGACGAGATCGATGCCGCCCACGCGCTGCCCGCGCCCGCCACCCTGGTGCCATCGGAACTGCCTGCGCCATTACCCGCCGCCGCCATTCAGCCCGGCGACATGCTGGCAATTCTCTACACCTCGGGCACCTCCGGCCCGTCCAAGGGCGTGTGCTGCCCGCACGCGCAGTTTTACTGGTGGGGCAAGATCGCCGCGCGCAACCTGGACATTTCAGATGCCGACGTGCTCTACACCAGCCTGCCGCTGTTCCACACGAACGCACTGAACGCCTGCTTCCAGGCGCTGGTGACCGGGGCGTCCATCATTTGCGACGAGCGCTTTTCAGCAAGCCGCTACTTCGACCGCCTGCAAGCCACGAACGCCACCGTTACCTATCTGTTGGGCGCCATGGTGCCGATGCTGCTGGCGCAAGAGGCGCGGCCGTCCGAACGCGGCCACCGCACCCGCATCGCGCTGGCGCCCGGGGTGCCGGAACGCTTTCATGGCGTGTTCGCAGAACGCACCGGCATGGCGCTGCTGGAAGGCTACGGCTCCACCGAAACCAATTTCGCCCTGGGCGGCACGCTTTCCGAGCAGCGGCCAGGCACGATGGGCCGCGTGGCGCCCGAGTTCGACGCCATCGTCGCCGACGAACACGATGCGCCGGTGCCTGATGGCGAGCCGGGCGAACTGCTGCTGCGCGCCACGCCGCCGTTTGCCATTGCCACGGGCTATTTCGGCATGGCCGACAAGACGGTTGAGGCCTGGCGCAACCTGTGGTTCCACACCGGCGACCGCGTGGTGCGCGACGCCGACGGCTACTTCCGATTCCTGGACCGCCTGAAAGACGCCATCCGCCGCCGGGGCGAGAACATCTCGTCCTATGAAGTGGAACAGGTGCTGCAAGCCCATCCGGCCGTGGCCACCGTGGCCGTTTACGCAGTGCGTTCCGAACTGGCCGAAGACGAAGTGATGGCCGCGTTGGTCTACAAGGCGGGGCACGCGCCCACGCCCGAAGCGTTGCTTGATTTCTGCCAGCCTCGCATGCCGTACTTCGCCGTGCCGCGCTACCTGCGCGTGCTGGACGATCTGCCGCGCACCGAAAACGGCAAGGTCCGCAAGTTCCGCTTGCGGGAAGAAGGTATCACCGGCGACACCTGGGACCGGGACGCCGCCGGCTATCGCGTGGCGCGCTGATGCGCCGTTGATCCACTAAAAATCCAAGGGGCGGCAATGACGATGGCATATAAGGGGGCGGCGTTGTCCGCCGAAGACGAAGCAAAGCGAAAGCGCACCCGGCGCGTGGTGACGGCTTCGGTGGCGGGCAACGCCATGGAGTGGTACGACTTTTTCATCTATGGCACGGCGGCCGCGCTGGTGTTTGGCGAGCTGTTTTTCCCCAAGGGCACGGACCCGCTGCTGGGCACCATGGGCGCCTTCGCGGGGTTCGCGGTGGGCTTTCTGGCGCGGCCGCTGGGTGGCGTGATCTTCGGCCACATCGGCGACCGCTATGGCCGCAAGCTGGCGTTGGAATGGACGCTGGGCCTGATGGGCGCGGCCACCTTCCTGATCGGCCTGCTTCCCACGTACGAGCAGATCGGCTTTTGGGCGCCGGTGGCGATGGTGGTTCTGCGCGTCTTGCAGGGCGCGGCGGCGGGCGGCGAATGGGGCGGCGGCGTGCTGCTGATCAGCGAGGCTGTCGGTGGCAAGCGGCGCGGCTACTTCTCATCGTTCAGCCAACTGGGCGTGGCGGGCGGCTTCGTGCTGTCGTCCGGCGTATTCATGCTGGCGCAGCAATTGCCGCAGGACGCCTTCATGAGCTGGGGCTGGCGCCTGCCGTTCCTGTTCAGCGTGCTGATCTTTGGCGTCGGGCTGTACATCCGCAAGCACATCCCGGAAAGCGAGGAATTCGTGCAGGCCAAGAAGACGGCCAAGCGCGGCATGCCGGCCGTGGAAGTGTTTCGCCGCTACCCGCGTCAGGTGCTGACCGCGATGGGCTTGCGCGTGGCCGAGAACGGCGGTTCGTACATCTTCCTGGCCTTTGCGCTGGCCTACGGCAAGTTCCTGGGCATTC
Source organism: Achromobacter spanius (assembly GCF_029637605.1). Taxonomy (NCBI): domain Bacteria; kingdom Pseudomonadati; phylum Pseudomonadota; class Betaproteobacteria; order Burkholderiales; family Alcaligenaceae; genus Achromobacter; species Achromobacter spanius. The sequence goes on from NZ_CP121261.1 coordinate 997,213, forward strand.
CCAACGACGTAATGCTGGGCGGCGTGCTGCTGTCCATGTTCATCGAGCTGGGCACGCTGGTGTGGTTTGGCCATTTGTCCGACCGCATCGGGCGGCGCGCGGTCTACCTGATAGGTTCGGTGGGCCTGGTGCTGGTGGCGTTCCCGTTCTTCTGGATGGTGCAGACGAAAGAGCCGCTCTGGATTTTCCTGGCCTTCTTCCTGGGCAACACGGTGTGCCACGCCGCCATGATCGGCACCCAGCCCGCGTATTTTGCCGAACTATTTCCTGCGGAAGTGCGCTACACCGGCCTGGCGCTGGGCCACGAGCTGGCCTCCGTGTTCGCGGGCGGCCTGTCGCCCTTGATTGCGATGGCGCTGCTGCGCAAGTATGAATCGGCCACGCCGGTGGCTTGGTTCCTGGTGGGCATGGCGGCCATTACGGTGGTGACCTTGTTGCTGACCCGCAATCCGCCCAGGCAGGACACGGAATGAGCCAGGCCCAGTCTGTCGACCTCGGACCCGACCCCGGCCCCGGCCCCGGCATCGTCGCGGTAGGCGAAACCCCGGCCTTGCGCCACCCCGAGCCCACATGCAGCACGGCGGGCTTGATGGCGCAGGCTATCGGGCAGGCGCTGCGGCAGGTGGGCATTGCGCCGGCGCAGGTGGATGGCCTGGGCGTGGCGTCGTTCACGCTGCGCCCCGACCGCGCCATTGACCTGGCCTGGCGGCTGGGGCTGCGGCTGAACTGGTGCATGCAGGACGAACTGGGCGGCGCCAGCGCCATCAACCTGTTGCGCCAAGCCTGGTTGGCGCTGGAAGCGGGACAGGCGCAAACCATTGTGCTGGTGTCGGGCGACCATTTCACGGGCGCGGACTTTGCCGGGCTGGTGCGTGGCTACAACCGCAGCGCGCAGGAATATCTAAGCCCGCTGGGTAGCGACGGGCCCAACCCGCTGTTTTCCATGCTGACCCAGCGGCAGATGGCGCAAACCGGGCTGCGGCGTGAAGATTACGGCGCCCTGTGCGTGGCGCAGCGTGGCTGGGCGGCCGACAACCCCAACGCGGCCTACCGCCAGCCGCTGACCTTGGCGCAATACCTGGAAGCGCCAATGGTGGCGCCGCCGCTGTGTCGCCTGGACTGCGTGCCGGTCGTCAGCGGGGCCTGCGCGCTGGTGCTGCAAGCGCGGCCCACGGGCGTGCACGTGCGGCTGCTAGCCAGCGGCGCGCGCTACAACCACGACCAGCAGGAAGGCGACGGCTTGCAGACCGGCATTGCTGAATTCGCGGAGGGGCTGTGGCGTCAGGCAGCCGTGGGGCCGGAAGACATGGATGTGGTCAGCGTGTACGACGATTATCCGGCGATGGCGCTGGCGCAATTGCACGACCTGGGCTTTACCGGCACGGAGGACCTGCCGGGCTTTATCGCCCGCCGCATCGCGACGCGCGCGCTGCCCGTGAACACGGCCGGCGGCCAGTTGTCGGCGGGCCAGGCGGGGACGGCGGGTGGCATGCACGGCCTGGTCGAGGTGGCGCGGCAGTTGTTGGGCCAGGCGGACGGGCGGCAGCTGCAAGGCCCTCGGCACGGCGTTGTCACGGGATACGGCATGGTGCAACTGCGCTACGGCATGTGCGCCAACGCAGCCGTGCTGCGCCGGGAGGAATCATGAATCTGCATGTAGATGAACACCGCCGGGATCAATGCCGCGTGGATGAATGCCGCGCCTGTGGCCATCGCGTCTATCCCGCCCGCCTGTGGTGTCCGGCTTGCGGACACGATGAGGCGCGGTCGGTTGCCGTGGACGAAGGCGAACTGCTGGCCTGGACGGTGATGCCGGACAAGGGCAGGGCGGTGCAGCCCGATGCCGGATCTGACTCCCCCAATTCCGCGAATCCCCCTGGTCCGGCTGCTGACCCCAAACCGGTCTTCATCGCGACGGTACGCGCACTGCCCGACGGGCCGGTGCTGGTAGTGCGGCTGCAAGCGCCGCCCGCGCATATCGGCCAGCGCTTACGGCTGTTCGAGCGCCAGACCTCGGGGCGCGCCTTGCCATGGGCAGACTGACCCCCAAAGCCGGCCTCTCGCTTCACTCAGCCGCGCGGATCGATTCCAGCCGCTGCGCCAATGACGCGGTCGACAATTCGCCCACGCGCAGGTCCACCAAGCGGCCCTGGGCATCCAGAAACAGCGTAGCGGGCAGGCCGCGATTGCTGAATTTGCGCGATGCCTCGCCCGCCGGGTCGATCAGTACGTTCTGCAATCCGGGCGCGTGCTCGTCCAGGAATTTCGTCACGTCGCGCGGCGCTTCCGCCTGGTTCAGGAAAACAAAGTTGACGTCCGGATTGGCGGCCTGCGCGGCGGCAAACGCCGGCATTTCGCGGCGGCAGGGCGGACACCAGCTTGCCCACAGGTTGATCACGGTGGGCTTGCCCTGAAAAGCGGATAGCGCGGCGGGGGCGCCGTCCACGTTCTGTACCGCCAAGGCAGCCAATTCGGGCTGCGGCTGCGGCGAGGCCGCCAGCCAGCGTCCGCCGCCCAGCCATGCCACGCTGGCCAGCGCCAAGGCGCCCAACAAGGCCACGCGCGGCGCGCGGTGCCGGATCACGGCGGCAATCGCATAGACCCAGGCGGCGGCCAGCCCGGCCAGGCCAACCCAGCCGCCGTCGCGCAGGTCCAGCATCTTGATCGGGTCGGGCAGGTAGTGGTCGCGATACTGCCAGACGAAGGCGATGCGCGCGGCCAGCAAGCCTATGACCAGCGTCCGCCACAACACCGTGCTCAGCCGTGCCGCGTCCTCGCGCTGGCGATTGAACAGGCGCGCCGCCAGCAGGCCGACCAGGGCGGCGGCGATCAAAATCGCCAGTTCAGTGGGAAATACCAGCGGGCCGATACGGATGGCGGGGCTCATTTCCCGCCCTCGGTCGTGGCCGTGTGCGCTGGCGCCGGCTTGATTTGGGCTTTCGCGCCGTCCTTGATGTTGAATTTCATGTTCGCTTCCCGGATGAAGCAGGCAAGCCTAGCATGGCGCGCGGGCAGGGCCGGGGCGCTTTCCGGCACGGTCTTGCAGTAACGCTAAAATGGCGGCTCGCGGCTGGTTATCCAGCCCTTTTTGCATTCTTTTCCTGCATTTCCCTTCTTTTGCCCCGCGCACCCATCACCATGAAAAAACTGACTGCTGTTTTCCTCGTGTCCGCGACCACGTTGCTGACCGCCTGCGGCCCCAGCGACGACGCCAAGCCGACCGCCGGCGCGCCGGCCGCCGCCAGGAAGGTGGTGGTGGGCCTGGATGACAACTTCCCGCCCATGGGTTTCCGCGACGCCAGCAACCAGATCGTCGGTTTTGACATCGACATGGCCAAGGAAGCCAGCAAGCGCCTGGGCATGGAAGTGGAATTCAAGCCCATCGACTGGAGCGCCAAGGAAGCCGAACTCAACGGCAAGCGCGTCGACGTCCTCTGGAACGGCCTGACCATCACCGAAGAGCGCAAGAAGAACATCAGCTTCACCGCGCCCTACATGGCCAACCACCAGATCATCATCGTGGGCACCGCGTCGCCCGTGAAGGTCAAGAACGACCTGGCCGGCAAGACCGTCGGCGCCCAGGACGGCAGCAGCGCCACCGACGCCATCGCCCGCGACCCCGTGGCCGCCCAGATCAAGGAAGTGAAGAAGTTCGGCGACAACGTCACCGCGTTGATGGACCTGGCCGCCGGCCGCCTGGACGCGATCGTGGTGGACGAAGTGGTGGGCCGCTACCTGATCAGCAAGCGCGCGGGCGAATACCGCGTGCTGGAAGAGAACTTCGGCACCGAAGACTACGGCGTGGGCGTGCGCAAGGACGACACCGAATTGCTGGGCCAGTTGGACAAGACGCTGGATTCCATGAAGCAGGACGGCACCGCCGGGCGCATCGCCACCCAGTGGTTCGGCGCCAACATCATCAAGTAAGCGGCGCGCGAATTCTCTTCAATGGACTACGTACTCTCTCTGTTGGGGCCGATGGCGGAAGGCGCGAAAGTGACCTTGACGCTGTTCTTCATCACGCTGGCCCTGGCAGTGCCCCTGGGCCTGGTGCTGGCGTTGGCGCGCATGTCGAAGTGGCCGCTGCTCAGCAAGCTGGTCAACGGCTATATCTGGCTGATGCGCGGCACGCCGCTCATGCTGCAGTTGCTGTTCATCTACTTCGCGTTGCCCTTCGTGCCGGTGGTGGGCGTGCGGCTGCCGGACTTCCCGTCGGCCGTGGTGGCTTTCGCGCTGAACTACGCGGCATATTTCGCCGAGATCTTCCGCGCGGGCATCCAGTCGGTGGACCGTGGCCAGTACGAAGGCAGCAAGGTGCTGGGCATGAGCTATCTGCAAACGCTGCGCCGCATCGTGCTGCCGCAGATGGTGCAGCGTGTGTTGCCGCCGATGAGCAACGAAACCATCACGCTGGTCAAGGATACGTCGCTGATCTACGTGCTGGCCTTGAACGACATCCTGCGCACCGCGCGCGGCATTGTGCAGCGTGATTTCACCACCACGCCGTTCCTGGTGGCGGCTGCCTTTTATCTGCTCATGACGCTTGTCCTGACGTGGTTCTTCCAGCACATGGAAAAGCGCTATGCCAAATATGACCAATAATCCGCCGACAGCCGCCGCCGCGCCGACGGGCCGGCCCGTCATGATCCAGGCCAGCGCCATCAGCAAGTCGTTCGGCGCCAACCGCGTGCTGGACAAGGTGTCGCTGACGCTCGCACAGGGCGAAGTGGTGGCGGTGATTGGCCCGTCCGGCTCGGGCAAGAGCACGTTCCTGCGTTGCCTGAACCACCTTGAGACCATTGACGAAGGCAGTATCGAAGTTGAAGGCGAGATGATGGCGCGCGCCGGTGACGACGGCCGCAGCCACTACGCCAGCGATGGTGACGTGCGGCGCATCTGTCGCAAGATGGGCATGGTGTTTCAGTCGTTCAACCTATTCCCGCACATGACGGTGCTGCAAAACATCATCGAAGCGCCGATCATCGTCAAGGGCATGTCCAAGGCGCAGATCATCCCCAAGGCGGAAGAACTGTTGCGCAAGGTTGGCCTGCTGAACAAGCGCGACAACTATCCCACGCGCCTGTCGGGTGGCCAGAAGCAGCGCGTGGCGATTGCCCGCGCGCTGGCGATGGAACCCGACATCATGCTGTTCGACGAACCCACGTCCGCGCTGGACCCGGAATTAACGGGTGAAGTGCTGCGCACCATGAAGCAGTTGGCCGACGAACGCATGACCATGCTGGTCGTCACGCACGAAATGGGCTTTGCGCGCGAAGTGGCGCATCGCGTCATCTTCATGGACGAAGGCCGCATCGTCGAGGAAGCGCCGTCGGCGGACTTCTTCCGCGCCCCGCAACAGGCGCGCACTCGGGAATTCCTGGCGCACATGCTTTGAGGCCGCTGGGGCAATAAGGAAAAGAGGGTCATGCCGGCGCGCAATTTCATGAGAAATTGACGCGCCGGTTTCCATAATGGCGGGGACAACGTTGTTCCGATTCCTCTCCGCCTTGAACTCCATGCCCTTTCGGTTTCCCTATTTTTCGCGCCGGGCCTTTCCCGGCTGGCTGGTATTGCTGTGCCTGGCCGTGTGGCTGGCGGCCCTGGCCTGGGCGCGCTGGCTGACCCTGCCCGACGAAGGGCGCTACGCCGGGGTGGCCTGGGAAATGCTGCGCAGCCATTCGCCCATGGTGCCGTTGCTGGACGGCATGCCGTACTTTCACAAGCCGCCGCTGTATTACTGGCTGGCGCAGATCAGCTACGCGCTCTTTGGCGTGCATGAATTCAGTGCGCGCCTGCCTTCGTTAATGGCGGCATGGAGCGCGGGCGCGGGCGTGTACGCCTTCGTGGCGCGCTACCGCAATGTGGCACAGGCGCGCTGGGCGGTCGTGGTGCTGGGCTTGATGCCTTTGTTCTTCGGCGCCGCGCAGTTTGCCAACATGGACATGTTGGTGGCCAGCATGATCACGCTGTGCATCCTGGCCGCGGCCGATACCGCGCTGCGGCGCGAGCAGGGCAGACCGCATCGCGCCATGGCCATCGCAACCGGTGTGCTGGCCGCGCTGGCCGTGTTGGCCAAGGGCTTGATCGGGCTGGCGTTGCCGGGGGCGATTGTGTTGGCATGGCTGTTGCTGCGGCGCGACTGGCGCGGAATCGGCGCCTTGTTGTCGGCGCCGGCGCTGCTGGCCTTTGCCGTGGTCGGCGTGCCATGGTTCTGGCTCATGCAGGCCCGGTATCCCGGCTTCTATCACTACTTCTTTGTCTATCAGCACTTTGAACGTTTCGCGCAAAGCGGCTTCAACAACGCGCAGCCGTTCTGGTTCTATCTGCCTATCGTGTTGGGCCTGGCTCTGCCGTGGACGATCTGGGGCACGGCGATTTTCACGCGCGCGTTCTGGCGCGAGGCCGATCCGCACGGGCTGCGCAGGCTGATGGCGATCTGGATAGCGGTGGTGATGCTGTTCTTTTCTATCCCGCAATCGAAGTTGATCGGCTATGTGCTGCCGGTGTTCCCGCCCTTGGCGCTCCTGATCAGTGAACGGATCGCGCCCGCCTGGGCCGCGGGCAAGCGGCGGGGTGCAAGCATTGCAGTCGTGGCGGCGGCCGTCATCTGCCTGGGAGCCATCATCGCGGCGTCATTCAACCCGCGCGGCAGCGCCGGCCCGACCATGATGGACCTGCGTGGCGAAATGCGGCCGCAAGACACGCAGGTCGCGTTGCATGCCTTGCCGTTTGATCTGGGTTTCTATACGCAGGCGTCCGCGCCCGCCTGGATCGTCGACAACTGGAACGACCCCGAGGTCCCCACGCGCGACAACTGGCGCAAGGAACTGTACGACGCGGCCAAGTTCGACCCTGCTGCCGGTAAACGGGTATTGATTCAAAACGAAGATTTGACGGCGCGGCTTTGCGCGGCGGCCGACGGTACGCGCTTCTGGATCTGGGGCCGCGACGATGACGCCGGGCGCTATCCCGCGATCAATGGCGTGGCGCCGCGCTTGGCCGGCGCCACGCGCGCGGTATGGCGGTTGGATGTGGATGCCGCTTTCCGTCAACGGATGTGTGGCGGCGCGCGCTAAGCGGCAGTGCCCGATTGTCGGCACCCATTGCCGGCATCGATCATCGGCATCGATCATCGGCAATAGAAAAAGCCGGCAGCCTTTCAAGGGCTGCCGGCTCTTTTGTGCCGGCGGCAAGCGCCGCCAGACCTTGACGCTTAGCCGATCGAGGCCAGCACCTGGTTCAGCGTGGCGCTGGGGCGCATGGCCTGGCTGGCCAGGGCTTCGTTCGGCTGGTAGTAGCCGCCGATATCCACCGGCTTGCCTTGCGCGGCCTTCAGCTCGTCGACGATCTTGGCTTCGTTTTCAGCAAACGCGCCCGCCGCTCCGGCAAACTGCGCGGCCAGCGCGCGGTCGTCGGTTTGCGCGGCCACGGCCTGGGCCCAGTACATGGCCAGGTAGAAGTGGCTGCCACGGTTGTCCAGGCCACCGACCTTGCGGTCCGGCGACTTGTTTTCGTCCAGGAACTTGGCGGTTGCCTGATCCAGCGTCTTGGCCAGGATCTGGGCGGTCGGGTTCTTGTACGCGCGGCCCAGGTGGTCCAGGGATTCGGCCAGCGCCATGAATTCGCCCAGCGAATCCCAGCGCAGGAAGCCTTCTTCCAGGAACTGCTGCACGTGCTTGGGGGCCGAGCCGCCCGCGCCCGTTTCGAACAGGCCGCCACCGGCAACCAGCGGAACGATCGACAGCATCTTGGCGCTGGTGCCCAGCTCCATGATGGGGAACAGGTCGGTCAGGTAGTCGCGCAGCACGTTACCGGTGACCGAGATGGTGTCCAGGCCTTCGCGGATGCGCTTGACCGAGAACTTGGTCGCTTCCACCGGGTCCATGATGCGCAGGTCCAGGCCGTTGGTGTCGTGGTCGTTCAGGTACTGCTTGACCTTGGCGATGATCTGGGCGTCGTGGGCACGCTTTTCGTCCAGCCAGAAGACGGCGGGCGTCTTGCTGGCGCGGGCGCGGTTAACAGCCAGCTTGACCCAATCCTGGATGGCGGCGTCCTTGGTCTGGCACATGCGCCAGAGGTCGCCCGCTTCCACGGCTTGTTCCAGCAGAACCTTGCCCGAGGCGTCGGTAACGCGCACGGTGCCCGCTGCCGGGACCACAAAGGTCTTGTTGTGCGAACCGTATTCTTCGGCGGCTTGCGCCATCAGGCCGACGTTGGGCACGCTGCCCATCGTGACCGGGTTGAAGGCGCCGTTCTTCTTGCAGTCGTCGATGACGGCCTGGTAGACGCCGGCGTAGCTGCGGTCCGGAATGACGGCCTTGGTGTCTTGCAGATTGCCTTCGGCATTCCACATCTTGCCCGAGTCGCGGATCATGGCGGGCATGGACGCATCGACGATGACGTCGCTGGGCACGTGCAGGTTGGTGATGCCCTTGTCGGAATTCACCATCGCCAGTTGCGGCAGGGTCTTGTAGGCGGCGTCGATGTCGGCCGTGATGGCGGCTTGCTGGTCGGCCGGCAACGATTGGATCTTGGCGTACAGGTCGCCAATGCCGTTGTTGGCGTCGAAACCGGCTTGCTTGAGCACGGCGGCGTGCTTGGCCAGCACGTCCTTGTAGAACACGGACACCACGTGGCCGAAGATGACCGGGTCGGACACCTTCATCATCGTGGCCTTCAGGTGCACCGAGAACAGCACGCCGGTGGTCTTGGCGTCGTCGATCTGGGCTTGCAGGAAGGACTTCAGCTTGGCGGTCGACAGCACGGCGGCGTCGATGATCTCGCCGGCCTTGACCGGGGTCTTTTCTTTCAGGACCGTCTTCGTGCCGTCAGCGGCGGTCAGTTCGATCTTGACGTCGCCGGCGTCGGCGATCAGGGCCGACTTCTCGGTGCCGTAGAAATCGCCATCGGACATGTGGGCCACGTGCGACTTCGAATCAGCCGACCAGGCGCCCATCTTGTGCGGGTGCTTGCGGGCGTAGTTCTTCACCGACAGCGGGGCGCGGCGGTCGGAGTTGCCTTCGCGCAGGACCGGGTTCACGGCGCTGCCCTTGACCTTGTCGTAGCGGGACTTGACGTCGCGCTCGGTGTCGTTGGCGGGGGCGTCCGGGTAGTCGGGCAGCTTGTAGCCTTGCTCTTGCAGTTCCTTGATGGCCGCCTTCAGTTGGGGCATCGAGGCGCTGATGTTCGGCAGCTTGATGATGTTGGCTTCGGGCTTGACCGCCAGCGCGCCCAGTTCAGCCAGGGCGTCGGACAGCTTCTGGCCGTCTTCCAGGTAGTCGGGGAACAGGGCGATGATGCGGCCGGCCAGGGAGATGTCGCGCGTCTCGACCGTGATGCCCGCGGGCTTGGCGAATGCCTGGACGATGGGCAGCAACGAACGGGTTGCAAGCGCCGGCGCTTCATCGGTGAGGGTATAGATAATCTTCGGAGTAAGAGACATGATCCTTGAATCTGTTCGGCGCATAGCGCTTTCGGCGCAAACCCGAACATGCTAAGCGGCGTACGCCGGTAGATGTTGTCGAGAGTGGGTTCGTATGGGCAGATGCGGGGCAGGACTCCGGATCCACTCACTTGGCAGCGCCCGTCCTTTATGTAATGGCCCGGTTGCCCGGTCATCCTGGAAGGTGCGGCTGCCACGAAGGCGGTATTGTAATACCGCGACACGCTTGACGCGCAGGGAAATCACCGATAAAGCCTGCGTTATGGACTCGATATCGCAGCAATACGGCTTCGATATGGCTTTGAGATGGGGTTTTGGCCAAGCATTCAGCAGGCAGGCGGCCGCGCGATTTGACAAATTTTCGCGACGCGCGCAAGCTTGCCGCCATGAATTTCGTCGCCGTCCGCATTGCGCTGATTATTACCATCATTCCGAAAATGGTGGGTTAGCGCGCGACCGCAACAGTCACAGCCACCCGCCCCACGAGGCGGGTTTTTTATGGCCGCCTCTGCCGGGCAAGTCTTCCCAACGCAGAGAAACCCCCCATGCAAACCGCCACCCCCGACACCGCATTCCAGCACGGCAACGCCTCGCCCATGGCGTACCTGCGGCAGATCCTTAGCGCCCGGATCTACGACATTGCCCGGGAAACCGAACTGGATCTGGCGCGCGGCTTGTCGGCGCGGTTGGACAACACGGTCTTCCTGAAGCGCGAAGACAACCAACCGGTTTTTTCCTTCAAGGTACGCGGCGCCTACAACAAGATGCGCAACACGCCGCAGGCCGCGCTGGACCGGGGCGTGATCACGGCGTCGGCCGGCAACCACGCACAAGGCGTGGCCATTTCCGCCGCGCGGCTGGGCGTGCGCGCCATCATCGTGGTGCCGCAGACCGCGCCGCAAGTGAAGGTGGACGCGGTGCGCGCCCATGGCGGTCCGACCGTCACCGTGGTGCAGGCGGGCGATTCCTACAGCGATGCCTATGCGCATGCGCAGACGCTGGCGCAGCAGCAAGACCTGACCTTCGTGCCCGCATTTGACGACCCCTACGTCATTGCGGGCCAGGGCACCGTGGGCATGGAAATCCTGCGCCAGCATGCCGGGCCGCTGCATGCGGTGTTCGTGCCGATCGGCGGCGGCAGCCTGGCCGCCGGCGTGTCGACCTATGTGAAGGCGGTGGACCCGTCGGTCAAGGTGATTGGCGTGCAGACCGTGGATTCCTGCGCGATGGCGCAGTCCATCAAGGCCGGCCAGCGGGTCAGCCTGGCTGAAGTGGGGCTGTTTTCGGATGGCACGGCGGTCAAGCTGGTGGGCGAGGAAACCTTCCGCCTGTGCCGCGAGTATCTGGACGAGATCATCCTGGTGGACACCGACGCCGTGTGCGCGGCGATCAAGGACGTGTTCCTGGATACGCGCAGCGTGCTGGAACCGGCGGGCGCGCTGGCGGTGGCGGGTCTTAAGCAGTACGTCGAACGCGAAAACGCCCAAGGCCTATCGATGGTGGCCATCACGTCGGGCGCCAACATGAATTTCGATCGCCTGCGTTTCGTGGCGGATCGGGCCGAAGTGGGCGAAGCGCGCGAGGCGGTGTTCGCCGTGACCGTGCCGGAGGAACGCGGCAGCTTTCGCCGCTTCTGCCGCGTGATCGGTCAGCGCAGCGTTACGGAATTCAACTACCGCATTGCCGACGCGCACACCGCGCACATCTTCGTCAGCATGCAGATTGCTCGGCGCGGCGATGCCGGCGAGATCATGGCGGCGCTGCAAGAGCAGGGCTTTTCGGTCAGCGACCTGACGCACAACGAAGTGTCCAAGCAGCACATTCGCTACATGGTGGGCGGGCGGTCACCGTTGGCGGGCGGCGAACGGCTGTTCCGCTTTGAGTTTCCGGAACGCCCCGGCGCGCTGATGAAGTTCCTGTCCGAGATGGCGCCCAACTGGAACATCAGCCTGTTCCACTACCGCAACCAAGGCGCGGACTTCAGTTCGGCGCTGGTGGGCATCCAGGCGCCGCTGGCGGATAACGCGGGCTTGGACGCCTTCCTGCGGCAACTGGGCTACGCGCATTTTGAGGAAACCGAGAACGAGGCGTATCGCCAGTTTTTGATCTGAGCAGGCGGCGGGCTCAGCCCCGCTTGCAGTGCGCCTTGGCCGGCAGTGCCGCGCCGGGCTTGAGCTGCAACGAGGCCCGGCCCGCCGATTGCGCGAATTGCAGCGTGGCGGCGCGCCAGCCGGGCACATCGTCGAACAACACGGCGGGTTTGGCCGACGACGGATACCCCGGATCGGGCCGGTTGTATTCAATGGTGGGCAACGTCAGGCACGTGTCCTTGAGATCCAGGCGCGCCAGTTCGCGGCCGTCGCGTAAACGCACCGCGCGAAACGCCAGCGGCGTGTCCACGAATTTCACGACTTCCGGCACGATCCGCAGGTCACCCTGCGCGTCCTTGACGCGCGTGGCGGGCTGCACCACCACCACATCGCGGCCTGGCGGAATGGCCAGGTAGGCTACGTCGCCATCCACATCCAGCAGCTTGCCCGCGCCCAGATTCTGCGCCTTGAGCGGCGCGTGGCGAATCATCACCGTTTCGCCCCACGTGGTTTCCACGCGCGTCCAGCCCGGTAGCCGCGCGGCTTCAAAACGGGTGGCGGCCGGGCGGTTGCGTTCGCGCTGGTCGGATAAGGCAAGCGGCTTAACACGCAGCGCGCCGTCAATTACCTGCAAGTGCGCCAGCACGGTGTTGGCGCTGCCGCTGGTGAAGTAGGCCAGCACGGCGTCGGTTTCCAACACCTTGGCATTGCCCGCGCAGAAGAAGGCGTTGGCGTCCGGGTGCTTGCCGTCGGGATACAGCAGCCGGCCGACGTCGCGGCCGCAAAGCTTGTTGCCCTGAAAGTTAATGGTGGTGGTGCGCGTGTGCTGACGCTGACCGGTGTTCCAGTCGCCGTGGCTTGAGGTGGCGACGTCCACCACCAGGCCATGGCTGTCATAGAGCACGGCGGCATACGCCGGGGCGATTGCGAGGCCAAGGAGCAGGCCGAACAGCAGACCGAACAGCGGGCTCATGCGTGATGCCGGGAGGCGGCTTCGGGTCATCGGCGGTTTTCCCTGGGATGGATGCAGGGGTGAATATATACCGCGTGCAAGGGCCTCGGGACGGCGTGGCCCTTGCGTGATCGAAGAAAATTCAGTTGGTTTAAAGAATGTTATTACATTACAATTGCGACCCGATTTCCTTGTATTCCAGGCTGCATCATTCGATGCGCCGTCCGCTTCATGCCCTCAATGTCTATCGCCGTACCCCCCCAGACCCACACCCCGCGCCTGCGTTCCATCGACGCCTTGCGCGGCCTGGTCATCGTCATCATGTTGCTTGACCATGTGCGCGAAACCTTCTTTTTGCACCATCAGGTGAGTGACCCGATGGACGCGGCGGCCACCGACCCCTTCCTGTTTTTCTCGCGCTGGCTGGCGCACCTGTGCGCACCCGTGTTTGTCTTCCTGACAGGCGTATCCGCGTGGTTGTACGGCGCCAAGGCCGGCAACCGGGGCGCCACGGCCGCGTTCCTGGCCAAGCGTGGTTTGTTCCTGGTGCTGCTGGAAGTGTTGGTGGTGAACTTCGCCTGGACGTTCCAGTTCCCGCCGTCCGTCGTCTACCTGCAGGTGATCTGGGTGATCGGCCTGAGCATGCTGGCCCTGGCTGCGCTGCTGTGGCTGCCGCGCGCGGCCCTGGTGGCGGTGGGCGCGGTGCTGGTGGCGGGTCACAACGCGCTGGACGGCGTGCACTTCGCGGTGGGCGAGTTCATGCACGTGCCTTGGGCCGTGCTGCATGACCGGGGTTGGATCAACGTGGGCGAGGCCTTGCGCCTGCGCACCTCGTATCCCTTGCTGCCCTGGATCGGCGTGATCGCGCTGGGTTACGCGGTGGGGCCGTGGTTCCAGGCCAAGGTGCCGGCGGCGGCCAGGCAGCGCTGGCTGTGGACGGCGGGTATCGCGGGCCTGATCGGTTTCGTGCTGCTGCGGGCCGTCAACGGCTACGGCCAAGCCCAGCAATGGGCGGTGCAGGCTGACCTGCTGCACACCGTGATGAGCTTCGTGAACATCACCAAGTACCCGCCGTCCTTGATGTTCCTGCTGCTGACGCTGGGCCTGGGTCTGTGCCTGCTGGTGCTGATTGAACGCGCGCAGTCGGCTACATGGGTGGGCGTGCTGTGTGTGTTTGGCGCGGCGCCGATGTTCTTTTATCTGCTGCATCTGTACGTACTGAAGGCCTTGTATCTGGCGGGCGAGGGCGTCTGGGGCTTGAACCAGGGCAAGTTCTTTGGCGTGGACAGCATGGCCAGCGTGTGGCTGATATCGGTGCTGCTGGCGGTGGCGCTGTATTGGCCGGTGCGTTGGTTTGGCCGCTTGAAGGCGGCGCGCCGCGATATCGCCTGGCTCAAGTACCTGTGAAGGCGGCGATGCGTTTACGGGATGTGGCCGTGGGCGCGGCGACCTTGTTGGCGCCCTGCGTGGCTGACGCGCAGCAAAGTCCCGTCACCCTATATGGCGTGGTCGACCTGAGCCTGGCGGGCTTTTCGACGCAGGACCGCGGCACGGCCTTGAACATGCAATCGGGCGTGCAGTCCGGCTCGCGCTGGGGCTTGCGCGGCAGCGAGCCCCTGGGCAATGGCCTGCGCGCCAACTTTCAACTGGAAAGCGGCGTCGTGGCCAACAACGGCAGGTCGGCGCAAGGCAGCCGCCTGTTCGGGCGCGCCGCCTGGGTGGGCGTGTCGGGGGAGTGGGGCGATCTTCGGCTGGGCCGCCAGACCTCGGTGTCGTCGGCAACGCTGGCGGACTATGACGCCTTTCTGGCGTCCTACCTGATCACGGGCGCGCAGACGGCGCTGCTGCCCTACAACGCCAACCGCGCCGACAATACCGTGGCGCTGTGGAGCCCTTCACTGGACGGCTGGCGCGCGGGCGCGGACATCAGCCTGGACTACGACGGTGGCGGCGGCTTCAAGACCACGTCGACCAACAAGCTCTACAGCGCGGCGGTCGTCTATGAACAGCCCACTTACGCCGTCACCGCCACGGTGGAAGGCGCGCGCTGGGCGGACGGCACGGTGCAATCCGCCGCCATGGCGCAAGCCGGCGGCGCGCGCCAACCCATTGCCTACACACTGGCGGGCCGCGCCACGCTGGGCGCCTTCACGCTGTATGCGGCGGGCTCCATCATGCGCAATGGCTCGACGATACCCGCGGTGCAGTCACCCGGGCAGCGCGTGTACTTTCCCGGCAGCACCGTGCATGGCGTGATGGCGGGCGCCACCTGGCGCACGGGCGCCAACACCGTCATGGCGTCGTGGCAAGGCAGTTTTCCTGGCGGTGGCGCTCTGGCCCGCGATGGCGCCACGCACACGCAGCAGATCTATTCGGCGGGGTATGTGCATGACCTGTCCAAACGCACCAACCTGTACGCCGTGCTTGGCTACATGCGAGGCGCGTGGTCGGATCCGTCGTGGCATGAAACGCAGTACGCGGTGGGCATGCGACATCGGTTTTGAAGGGAGCCGGGAACGACTGAACCCGGCGGTTTCCTTGCCTCAGTCCCGCATCAACCTGCCAACCGCCACCGCAAGCCGGTCCATGCCTTGTTCGATGATCTCGGTGGACGTGGCGAAGGAAAAGCGCACGTAGGGCGACAAGCCATACGAACCGCCGTCGATGACCGCCACGCCGGCTTCGCGCAGGAAGAACAGGCTGACATCCAGGTCGGTCTTCAGTTCACCGTCCGGGCCGTTGCGGCCGATCAGACCTTGCACGTTGGCGTACACATAGAAAGCGCCGTCGGGCATGGCGCATGAGATGCCGGGCATGGCGTTCAGGCGGCGCACGATCAGGTCGCGGCGGGCTTGAAAGATGTCGACCATCTGGGTGACGCTGGATTGGTCGCCTTCCAGGGCGGCTTGCGCGGCCACTTGCGAGATGGCGCTGGGGCAGGACGTGCTTTGCGACATGACGGTGCTCATCGCCTTGATCAGGTCGGCCGGCCCCGCGCCATAGCCGACGCGCCAGCCCGTCATGGCGTAGGACTTCGACATGCCGTTGACGATCAGCGTGCGTTCGATCAAGCGCGGCTCTACCTGCACGGGTGAGGCATGCGCCTGGCCGTTGTAGCAGAAGGGCGCGTAGATTTCATCGCTGAGTACCCACACGTGCGGATGGCGCAGCAACACCTCGGTCAGGGCGTGCAATTCCGCGGCGCTGTACACGGCGCCGCTGGGGTTGCTGGGGGAATTCAGGATCAGCCAGCGCGTGCGCGGGGTGATGGCGGCTTCCAGCGTGGCGGCGTCCAGCTTGAAACCCTGTGATTCCGGGCCGGTCACGACCACGGGCTTGCCGTCGTTCAACAACACCATGTCGGGGTACGACACCCAGTACGGCGCGCAGACGATGACTTCGTCGCCGGGTTCCAGGCTGGCCGTCAGGGCCGCGCCGATGATCTGCTTGGCGCCCGCGCCCACGGTGATCTGGTCCATGCCGTAGGTCACGCCCAGGCTCAGTTCCAGGCTGTTGGCGATGGCGCGGCGCAGGCCCACGGTGCCGTTCGGGCTGGTGTAGCGGATGTCGCCGCCGGCAATGGCGTCCTGGCCGGCGCGCGCAATGTGGGCGGGCGTGGGCATGTCGGGTTCGCCAAGGGTGAAGTCGGCGATCTCGCGGCCTTGGCGGCGCAGTTCGTCAACGACGATCTTGGCGGCCATGCTGGGCGAGGGTTTGATCTGTTTCAGGCGGGCGTTGACGATGCTGTTCATGGTGAAGGCGTGCAATCGCGCGGGACATGTGGCTTACATGGCTGCCGCGCAGATTGCGTGCTTGGTCGATAAAGGAATGGACCCGCTTGTTGGCCAGGTCCAGAGCGAGTTCAACGTTGGCGCTTATTGCGGGCCGAGCTTCTTGATCAGGGCGTTGAGCATTTCCATTTCTTCGCCGGTCAGGTCGGTCAGCGGCGCGCGCACGGGGCCGGCGTCATGGCCGACAAGTTTCGCGCCAGCCTTGACGATGCTGACGGCGTAGCCGGCCTTGCGGTTGCGGATTTCCAGGTAAGGCAGGAAGAAATCGTCCAGCAAGCGGTTGGTGGTGTCGGAGTCTCCGGCGGCGATGGCGCGGTAGAACTCCATGGCGGTCTTGGGCACGAAGTTGAAGACGGCCGAGGAATACACCGGTACGCCCAGCGCGCGGTAAGCGGCGGCATAGACTTCGGCGGTGGGCAGGCCGCCCAGGTACGAGAAGCGGTCGCCCATTTTGCGGCGGATGCGGACCATGGCTTCGATGTCGCCAATGCCGTCCTTGAAGCCGACCAGGTTGGGGCAGCGTTCGGCCAGTTGGGCCAGGCTATCGGCCGACAGGCGCGACTGCGCACGGTTGTAGACGATGACACCGATCTTCACCGACTTGCAGACCTGTTCCACGTAGGCGGCGATGCCGTCTTGCGACGCTTCGGTCAGGTAGTGGGGCAGCAGCAGGATGCCCTTGGCGCCCTGGCGCTCGGCTTCCTGCGCATAGGCGATGGCGGTGCGGGTGGGGCCGCCCGCGCCGGCCAGGATGGGCACCTTGCCCGCGCAGGTTTGCACGGCGGTGCGGACGACGTCTGAATATTCCTGGGGCGCCAAGGAAAAGAACTCACCCGTGCCGCCGGCGGCGAACAGCGCGGTGGCGCCATACGGAGCCAGCCATTCCAGGCGTGCGGCGTAGGTCTTGGGGTTGAAATCGCCGTTCTGGTCAAAGTCCGTCACGGGGAAGGAGAGCAAGCCTTCCGATACGATTTCCTTGAGTTCCTGGGGAGTCGTCATGCCGTCATCCAATAAAAAGTAAGTAAGAAAAGCGGTTTAGGCGATGGTGGGACCATCTGCCGTGAAGAGATGTCGGTCATCGTACAACATGAAATTACCGCAGGCAATAGGCCTTGCACGGTCGGACGCCATCAGTGGTGAATCGCAACATTCAAGCGCCGCAAAATCCGGAATTACCCTAGATTGAAATGCCGGTATCTGACGCAGTATTCTCCGTTTCCGATAAGTTGTACGACAACGTACAAGAAAAGACGACCTTACCCTCGGGTCCCAATCAGGAGACAAACCTTGAAGGCATTTCCCTTGTTCCGCCGCACCCTGGCCGCGTTGGCCTTGACCACCCTGGGCGCCGCCGCCCATGCCGCCGACGACTGGCCGGCCGCCAAGCCGATCACCCTGGTGGTGCCGTTCGCGGCGGGTGGCACGTCCGACATTTTGGGCCGGATGATCGCGCAGGAACTGGGCGCCAGCCTGAGCCAGACCGTGTTGGTGGAAAACAAGGGCGGGGCGGGCGGCGTGCTGGGCGCCGACGCGGTGGCGCGCGCCAAGCCGGACGGCTACACGCTGCTGCTGGGCACCATTGCCACGCACGCGATCAACCCGGCGCTGTTGCCCGGCATCAACTACAACGCCGCCCGCGACTTTGCGCCGGTGATCTTGCTGGGCAGCATCTCGAACGTGCTGCTGGTGGGCGCCAACCAGCCGTACAAGAGCGTGCAGGACGTGGTGGCGGCGGCCAAGGCCAATCCGGACACCATTGCCTTTGGCTCGGCGGGCCAGGGCACCTCGCAGCATCTGTCGGGTGAAGTGTTCAAGCAACTGACCGGCGCGCATCTCACGCACGTGCCGTACCGGGGCAGCGCGCCGGCCATCCAGGACCTGATCGGCGGCCAGATTCCAAGCTCGTTTGAAACCGCGCTGGTGGCCTTGCCTTATGTGAAGAGCGGCAAGGTGCGCGCGCTGGCCGTCACCTCGGCCAAGCGCACCGAGGTCATGCCCGACGTGCCGACCATGCAGGAAGCGGGCGTGGCCGGGTTCGACGTCAGCAGTTGGCAGGGCATCTACGCGCCCGCCAATACGCCGCCGGCGGTGGTCGACCGCTTGAACAAGGCAATTGCGGCCATCATCGCCAAGCCCGAGGTGAACGCGAAGATGAAGGGCCTGGGCCTGGCGTACACGCCGAACACGCCGGCCGAGTTCACCGCGTTCCAAACCGGCGAACAGGCCAAGTGGGCGAAGATCATCGCCGACGGCAAGTTGCGGCCGCAGTAAGGGAAGACAAACCCGGGACCAAACCGGAAGGCCAAGCGGCGGGCGGCGCAAGTGGGGCGGCCGGGCGGCGAGGCGGGGCGGCGGGAAAAATTCCGGTAGGATTTCACCTTTGGCGAATTCCCTCCCGGAATTCCCGCCGCGAATTCCCACCCCCCGACCCCCACCCGCCACCATGCCGAAATCGTCGTCGCAGCCTGCCAACCGCTCTGCCTTTCCCCGGACTCTGTTGGTCGGCTTCGTGACGGCGGCGCTTGCCACGCTGCTGATCGCCTTCGTCAACGTGCGCTCGGCCGACGGCCGGTCCGACGCGGTCATGGCGATGGACCGCAGCACCGAGACCTTGCGCCAGCTCAGCCTGTTCAATTCCGCGGTCAAGGATGCCGAGATCGGCCAGCGCGGTTATCTGCTGACGGGCGACATCTCTTATCTGGAACCGTACCTGCGTTCGCTGCCATTGATCCAGCAGCGGCTGGCCGTGATTCGCACCGCCACCGACCACGACTCGGCGCAACGCCGCATCGTCAATGACATCGAAGGCATCACCCGGCAGAAACTGGCCGAGCTGCAGAGCACCATCGATATGCGCAAGGCGGGCGACGCGGAAGGCGCGCTGGCCGTGGTTCGCACCGACACCGGCAAAGAGGCGATGGACCGTCTGCGCGACCTGGTGGGCGAACTCTATACGCGGCAGATGGAAGAACTGGCGGCGGGCAAGAACGCCTGGTCGGACGCCACCACCACCTCGGCCTATTACTCGTGGGGCGGTTCGCTGCTGTTGCTGGTGCTGATCGGCATTTCAGCTGGCATGACCGTGCGCGAATATCAAGCCAAGGCACGCCAGTCCTGGGTGACGACCGGGCTGTCGGGCCTTAGCCTGCGTTTGCAGGGCGACCAGCGTCTGGACGACATCGGCAAGCACACGCTGGATTACCTGGCCGAATACCTGAATGCGGACGTGGGCGCGGGCTATGTGGTCGAGCGCGGCACGGGTGAACTGGAATTGTTCGGCGGTTTTGCCTTGCCGCCCGAACGGCTGGCGCAAAAATTCCTGCCCGCTGAAGGGCTGACGGGCCAGGCGGTCACCTCGCGCCGCCTGCTGCACGTGCGCAACGTGCCGGCCGGGCACCTGGAAGTGGCGTCCGCCGTGGGGCGTTCCAATCCGGCTGAACTGATGTTGGCGCCGGCCATGCATAACAACCGCGTCTATGCCGTGATTGAACTGGGTTTCAACCACCCGGTGGGCGACATGGAGCGCAGCCTGCTGGAAGGGGCGTCTGAAATGCTGGCGTCGGCCATCCGCGCGGGCCAGGACCGTACCCGCCTGGAGGCGCTGCTGGAAGAAACCCAGCGCCAGGCCGAAGAACTGCAGACGCAGCAGGAGGAACTGCGCGTCAGCAATGAAGAGCTTGAGCAGCAAAGCCGCATCCTGCAGGAATCGCAGGCGCGCATGGAGCTGCAACAGACCGAGCTTGAACAGACCAATACCAACCTGGAAGCGCAGGCCGAACAGTTGCTGCGGGTGCAGGACGCGCTGACCGAAAAGGCGCGCCAACTGACGCAGGCCAGCCAGTTCAAGAGCGAGTTCCTGGCCAACATGAGCCACGAACTGCGCACGCCCTTGAATTCCACGCTGATCCTGGCCAAGCTGCTGTCGGACAACAAGCCCGGCAACCTCAGCACCGAACAGGTCAAGTACGCGCAGACCATCTACGCGGCCGGCAGTGATTTGCTGACGCTGATCAACGACATTCTGGATCTGGCCAAGATCGAAGCCGGACAGGCCAGCATGGACGTCGAGCAGGTGTCGATCGCGCCGACCTTGCAGCGCCTGCTGGAGCCGCTGCGGCCGATGGCGCTTGAGAAAGGGCTGGCGCTGGAGCTGGACATCGAGCAGGCCGTGCCCGCCACCATGCATACCGACCCCAAGCGTCTGGGCCAGGTGCTGAAGAACCTGTTGTCCAACGCCCTGAAGTTCACCGAACGCGGCAGCGTCACGATGCGGGTATCACGGGTGTCGGGGCAGGGGGGCGAGCGGCTGGCGTTCGCGGTGCACGACACCGGCATCGGCGTTCCGGCCGAGCAGCAGGAATTGATTTTCGAGGCATTCCGGCAGGCCGACGGCAGCACGCATCGCAAGTACGGCGGCACGGGGTTGGGCCTGTCGATTTCGCGCGACCTGGCCGAACTGCTGGGCGGCAAGCTGACCGTGACCAGCACGCCGGGGCAGGGCAGCGTCTTTACCTTGGAAGTGCCGGTGCGCCTGGAAAGCCAGCAGCCGAGCGCCGGCGCGCGCGGCGCGGCGGCTTCGTCGCGGCCGGCGGCGCCGGCCTTTTGGGATGCGCCCCAGCAACGCCGCCACACTCTCTCCGCGCAGGCCTTGGCCGCCACGGCGCCCGTTGCCGAAGTGCCCGCCAGCGATGGCCCGGAGCCGGATCGCAGCATTCTGGTCATTGAAGACGACGAGCGCTTTGCCGGCATTCTTTCCGATCTGGCGCACGAAATGGGCTTTGGCTGCCTGCTGGCGCACACCGCGACGGACGGCCTGGACCTGGCGGTCCGCAAGCGGCCCAACGCCATCGTGCTGGATGTGAACCTGCCCGACTTCTCTGGCCTGGGCGTGCTGGACCAACTGAAACGCAACCCGCAAACCCGGCATATTCCCGTGCACGTGGTGTCGGTGGCCGACTATGCGCAGGAAGCCATGGGCCGTGGCGCGGTCGGCTACGCGCTCAAGCCGGTCAAGCGTGAAGAGCTGGTCGAAGCGTTGCGGCGCCTGGAAGCCAAGTTCACGCAACATGTGCGGCGCGTGCTGGTGGTGGAAGATGACGACCGCCAACGCGAAAGCGTGCGCCAACTGCTGGCGCGCAATGACGTCGAGATCGTGCCTGCCGCCACGGCGGAGGCCGCATTGGAATTACTGCGCGAGAACACCTTTGATTGCGTAGTGATGGACTTGAACCTGCCCGACATGAGTGGCTACGAGTTAGTTGAGCAGATGGCCGAGCAGGACAGCGTGTCGTTTCCGCCCGTGATCGTCTACACGGGCCGGGCCTTGTCGCGCGATGAAGAGCAGCATCTGCGCCGCTTCTCCAAGTCCATCATCATCAAGGACGCGCGTTCGCCCGAGCGCCTGCTGGACGAGGTGACCTTGTTCCTGCATCAGGTGGAAGCCGAGCTGCCACCCGAACATCGCCAGATGCTGGAACTGGCGCGCAGCCGCGATTCGGCGCTGGAAGGCCGCACGGTGCTGGTGGTGGAGGACGACGTGCGCAACGTGTTCGCGCTGTCCAGCATCCTGGAACCCACCGGCCTGCGGGTGGAAATTGCGCGCAATGGCCGCGAGGCGCTGGATGCACTGGAGCGCGCCGGGGCCGACGGCATGCCTGCGATCGACCTGGTGCTGATGGACATCATGATGCCCGAGATGGATGGCTACACGGCGATGCGCCACATCCGCAACCGGCCCGAGTGGCGGCGCCTGCCTATCATTGCGCTGACCGCCAAGGCCATGAAGGACGACCAGGAAAAATGCCTGGCCGCCGGGGCCAATGACTACATCGCCAAGCCGCTGGACGTTGAACGGCTGCTGTCCCTGGTGCGCGTCTGGATGCGCAGCTAACGCTGCCGCCCGCGCCGATTTCCGCTGAACACCCCCATGCCCGCCTCCGCCAAAGCCCGTGTTGATGATATCGAGCAGCGCCTGCTGCTTGATGCGATCTATCACCACTACCACTACGACTTTCGGCAATACGCGCAGGCCTCGCTGAAGCGGCGCCTGCAAAGCGCGCTGACGCAGTTCGGCTGCAAGACGCTGTCGCAACTGCAAGACCGCGTGCTGCACGAGCCGTCGGTATTTACCGCGCTGCTGCAATTCCTGACCGTACAGGTCAGCGACATGTTTCGCGATCCGTCGTACTTCCTGGCGCTGCGCACCGAGGTCATTCCCATCTTGCGTACCTATCCGTCCATCAAGGTGTGGGTGGCGGGGTGCAGCGCGGGTGAAGAGGTCTATTCGCTAGCCATCCTGCTGGCCGAAGAAGGCTTGCTGGACCGCGCGCTGATCTACGCCACCGACATCAACCCGCACGCGCTGCGCGCCGCCGAGCAGGGTGTATTTGACCTGGACCGGGTGGCGGCCTTCA
Source organism: Achromobacter spanius (assembly GCF_029637605.1). Classification (NCBI taxonomy): domain Bacteria; kingdom Pseudomonadati; phylum Pseudomonadota; class Betaproteobacteria; order Burkholderiales; family Alcaligenaceae; genus Achromobacter; species Achromobacter spanius. The sequence continues at coordinate 1,019,901 of NZ_CP121261.1, forward strand.
GCGGCAACCACGCGCGGTCCGGGGGGCGTACGTCCTTGTCGGACCACTACACGGCGCGGTACGGGCGCGTGGTGTTCGACAAGCGCTTGCGCGAACACATGGTGTTTTCGGACCACAGCCTGGCCACCGACAGCGTGTTCGCCGAAGTCCACCTGATTTCGTGCCGCAACGTGCTGATCTATTTCGAGCGCGACCTGCAAAGCCGCGCGCTGGGGTTGTTTCACGACGCGCTGGTGCATCGGGGCTTTCTGGGCCTGGGCTCGCGCGAGTCGCTGCGGTTTTCGGCGCAAGCCGAAAACTTCGACGACTTCGTGCTGGAAGAGCGCATTTACCGCAAGAAGGCGGGATTATGAGCGCGAATGCCCCAACACCACCCGCTACGCCACGCACCCCGCCACGCACCCCGCCGCCTTCAGGCCCGTGGGACGCCATCGTCATCGGCGGGTCATCGGGCGCCATCGACGCGCTGAACGCGCTGGTGCCGGCCTTGCCCGCGCGCCTGTGCGCGGCAGTGATCGTGGTGCTGCATCTGCCGCGCGACCGCCGCAGCCTGCTGGTGGATATTTTTCGCGAACGCTGCGCCTTGCCCGTGCTGGAGGCGGAAGATCAGCTCTGGATACAACCCGGTCACCTGTACTTCGCGCCGCCGGACTACCACTTGCTGGTGGACCAGGGGCCGAGATTGGCCTTGTCGGTGGGCGCACCCGTGTATTTTTCGCGGCCATCGATTGACGTCTTGTTTGAATCCGCCGCCGACTGCTATGGCAACCGGTTGATGGGCATCTTGCTATCCGGCGCGAACGAGGACGGCGCGCAAGGCCTCGCGGCGATTCAAGCCGCCGGGGGCCGCACCGTGGTGCAGGCGCCGTCATCGGCCGCCATGCCCACCATGCCGAATGCGGCATTGGCGCGCCTTGCCGTAGACGATGCGCTGACACCCGATGAGATCGCCGCCATGCTGTCCCAATTGCCAACGCAGCCTGTGCTGTAACCCAACACTGCCTTGACATCATGTTCCTGACATCCACCAAACCACAAGAAGAACGAATCAAATGCCTGCTGGTCGACGACGTGCCCGAAAACCTGGTGGCGCTGGAAGCGCTGCTGGATAGCAGCCGGGTCCAGGTGCTGAAGGCGCAGTCCGGCCCCGAAGCGCTTGAACTGCTGCTGAACCATGGCGACGTCGCCCTGGCCCTGCTGGATGTACAAATGCCCGACATGAACGGCTTCGAACTGGCCGAACTGATCCGGGGCAGCGAGCGCACCCGCCACATTCCGCTGATCTTCATTACGGCAGGCTCGCGCGAGCAGAACTGGCAATTCCGTGGCTACGAAAGCGGCGCCGTGGACTTCCTGTACAAGCCCATCGACCCGCACATGCTGCGCATGAAGGCCAATGTGTTTTTCGAATTGCACGAGCGCAAGCGCGCGCTGGCGCAGCAGTTGGAAGAACGCACCGAAGCCCTGCGCATCAACGAGATGTTCATGGCGGTGCTAAGCCACGACCTGCGCACCCCCTTGCAGTCCATCGTCATGGGCGCGTCGCTGTTGCAGCGGCAGAACGACCCGACGCGCGTGGCGGGCCTGGCTCAGCGCATGCTGCAAAGCAGCGAGCGTATGGCGCGGCTGATCGAAGACCTGCTGGACGTGACGCGCATTCGCCAGACGGGCGGCCTGACGCTGGCATCCGCCCAGCAGCGCCTGGATACGCTGGTGCGCCGCACGGTGGACGAAGCGCAGACGGGCTTTCCCGATCGCCAGATCGAATGCGATTGCGTGGGCGACATGACGGGCGTGTGGGACGGCGAACGCCTGTGCCAGGTGTTTGCCAACCTGATCGGCAACGCCTTGCATCACGGTGAGCGCGATGTGCCAGTACACGTGCAGGCCGATGGCGCGGCGGCGGACCGGGTGACCGTGACCGTCAGCAATGGCGGCACGATTGCCCCGGCCTTGCTGCCGCACCTGTTCAACCCGTTTCGCAGCGGCGAGCGACGAACGGATAGCCACAACGGGCTGGGCCTGGGGCTGTTCATCGCGCAGCAGATCGTGCTGAGCCACGGCGGGCGCATCAACGTGGAATCCCGCGACGGCATCACGCGCTTTCGCGTGGAGCTGCCGCGCGGGGTTGCCGCGTAGCGCGGCCAGGCCACCGGCGCGCCGGCCGGCGAACCGGCGGCCGCCGGTTCGCCGGCCGCCAGATTGCCGCGTCTTCGATTAGAACTCCGCCGACACCGACAGCAGCACCGTCCGGGGTGCGCCAACGGTCAGGCCTTCGCGCGCGGCGGACTGCCAGTAGTTCTTGTTGAACACGTTTTCCACCGTGGCCCGCACCACCATCGGCGTGCCGTTGGCGTTGAACGCATAGCGCGCGCCTAGATCGAAGCGCGTCCACCCCGGAATCGTCTGCGTGTTGCCCACGTCCACGTACTGCTCGGTGGTGCGCAGCATGCGCGCGGTCAGGGTCAGGCCTTGCAGGAAGGGCGTGTCCCATTCCGCCGCCGCGTTGAATTGAAAGCGCGGCACGGCCGGTGCGTGGTTGCCATCGTTGACGCCGCCTTCCGTGCGCGTCAGGCGCGCGTCGGTGTAGGCCACGCCGCCCAACAGGCGTACGCCGGGCGCGGCGTCGCCTTGCACCAGCAATTCCAGGCCGCGGTTGCGCTGCTGGCCGTTGGATACGTAGCGCAGCGAGGCCGGATCCAGGTAGCTGCTGGGTTTTTCAATCTGGAACGCGCTGAGCGTGGTGGAGAATTCGCCGAAGTCGTACTTGCCGCCCACTTCGATCTGCTTGGCCATTTCCGGGGCGAACATTTCGCCCGCGTTGACGGCGCCTTCGGGCGCGGTCGCGCCCTGGCTCAGCCCTTCGATGTAGTTGCCATACAGCGACAGGCGTTGCGTGGGGCGCACCGTCAAGGCAAAGGCGGGCGTGACGGCTGACTTCTTGTATTCCGACGAGGTGCGGCCCGTGGCGGCATCGAAGTTGGTTGATTCGATGCGCTGGTGCCGGAAGCCCGCGATGATCTGGACGCGGTCATCAGCAAACGACAGCTTGTCGGCCAGCGCCACGCTGTACAGGCGCGACTCGCTGGTGCGGGGCAGGTCGCCGGGCCGCGCGATGTTCGGCTTGGGCAGATCGGCCGGGTCGTACAGGTTTGAAAAGATGGTGGTCGAACGGATGCGCGCCGACGAATAGTCGATGTCCAGCGCGCTGGCACTGATCGAGGGCTCGTGCTTGACCGGGCCGGTGTTGAAGCGACCACGCAGGCCGACTTCGCCCGTCTTGCTCAGCAACGATTCATTCAAGCGGGCGGGCACGGCGCCGATGTCGCCGTTGGTGTCCAGCATCAGCCAGCTGGTTTGCAGGCTTTCAAAATCATGCTTGCGCGCGCCGATTGCGCCGTACACCGTCCAATCCGGCGTCAGGTCGTATTCGGCGCGCAGCGCGCCCGACCATTCCTTGGTTTTCCAATAGGTCCACGACGGGAAGAAATTGCGGCGCGCGTCGGGCGCGGAACCGATGTCCGTGCCCGGCGCCGGCGCGAACAGCAGGCCGCTGCGCGCGTCGGTATTGCGGTTCTGATAGTTGATGTCGCCATCCACCCGGAAGCGTTCGCCTTGGTAGTCCAGGCCCAGCGCCACCGCGCCCAGGGTTTCCTTGGAGCCGTCCTGGGGCAGGTCGCCATCGCTGCCGGCCACGTTCAGGCGCACGCCCCATTCCTTGCTGTCGCCATAGCGGCGCGCCAGGTCGGCGTGGACGCCGAACTGCGAGTCGCCGATGTAGTTGACCGTGTAACGGTTAAGCGGTTCGACCCCGGCGCGCTTGGGCACCAGGTTGATGGCTCCGCCCACCGAGCCGTAAGGGGCCATGCCGTTGAGCAGGGCATTGGGGCCGCGCAGCACTTCCACGCGCTCGACGCCGATCAGCGAGCTGGCGTTGCGCGGCGATACGCCGTACAGACCGTTGAACGACACGTCGTAGTTAAACAGCGTGAATCCGCGGATGTTGAACTCGTCGCGCCCCGCGCCGCGTGAATAGGTGTTGCGCACAGACGGGTCGTTGACCAGCACGTCGCCGATGTTCTGCGCCTGCTGGTCTTCGATCAGCTTGGCGGTGTATTGCGTGGCGCTGAAGGGCGTGTCCATGTCGCTCATATTGCCCAGCAGCCCGACCCGGCCGCCCGTGGCCACCTGGCCGCCCGCGTAGGCGGGGGGCAGGCCGCTGCCCAGCGCGCTGCCGGTCACGGTCACGGGTTCCAGCGTGGCGGTGCCCGCGTCGGGGATGGCGGACAGGCGGAACTGGTTGGGCGCCTCGCGCGTGGCGCGCAGGCCGGTGCCGGCCAGGGCCTGGCTCAAGGCGTCGGCGCGCGAATAGCGTCCGCGCACGCCGCCGCTTTGGCGGCCGGCCAGCAGTTGCGGCGGGGCGGCCAGCAAGATGCCGGTTTCATTGGCCAGGCGGGTCAGCACTTGGCCCACGGGGGCAGCGGGAATGTCGAAGGTCAGCAGTTCGCTGGCCTGGCCGGCGCCCGCGGCCGTGGGCTGGGCATGCAGGGCCGGTGCCCAGATCGCCGACAGGGCGAGGGCCAGCGCCAGCGTGGGGGCAGGGGTAAATCGATGAGACATGACGGAACCTGTGCGCGCTTGCGAAAAAGGGAAAGGAAGTTGGCAATGTCCTGTGTTGCAGGAGCTCTCACTTTCCTAAATCGAACCTGGCTTCAAAACCCGGAACCACCGCGCGGATTTTTTTGATATTTTTTTCTACGCACGCGGTTCAAGGCTGATCCACCAGGGCAGGGTGCGCTGCAGGCGGATGGGCAGCACAGAGGCCAGCATGTCCAGCGCGCGGTCCACGTCGTTCAGCGGATAGCTGCCGAATACCGGCAGATCCCGCAGTTGCGGTGAAAGGCCCAGGTGCCCGGGGTGGTAGCGGCGCAGGGCGGCCACCACCTCTGACAGCGGAGTGCCGTCGGCCAACAGCAAGCCTTGGCGCCAGCTTTCCCGCGCGGGGTCGGCCGGCGTCATGGGTTGCAAGGTGTCGCGGGTGAAGCGCGCCTGCCGGCCCGCCGAGACGACTTCGCTGGCGCCCGAGCGCAAGGCGGTCACGCGGACCGCGCCGTCATAGACGGCAACCAGCGTGTCCGCGTCGGCCTCGCTGACCGAAAAGCGCGTGCCAAGGGCTTGCAGCGAGCCTTGTCCCGTGTCCACGAAAAACGGGCGCAGCGGGTCTTTGCCGGTATCGATGAGGATTTCGCCCGCCACCAGTTGCAGCCGGCGCTGCGTGCCGCTGTAGGCCACATTGAAGGCGCTGAGCGCGTTGATCCAGACGCGGGTGCCGTCGGCCAAGGTGACTTGCCGCGTTTCGCCCACGCCGGCCCGGTAGTCCGTGCCCCATAGCGTGGCCAAGGTGGACAAGGGCGTCTGGCGCCATGCGCTCCAGCCCAACCACGACAGGCCGAAGGCCGCGCCCAAGCCCAGCAAGACCTGGCGCCGACGGCGCGGCGCGGCGCTGATGGCCTGGTGGAACGCCGACACGGCGGCGTCGCGGTCGGGGCTGGTCTGCAAGGGGGTGAAGCGGCGGTCGATACGTTCCACGTAGCTCCAGGCCTGCCGCTGCTCGGCGCCCCGGTCCAGCCATTGGCGCCATTGCTGGCGCTCGGCCGAAGACGCCTGGCCGGTACGCAGCAAGGCGTACCACTCGGCGGCTTCTTCCATGACGTCGTGCGCGGGTTCGGACGCGGCCAGGGTGCTCATGTCGTGGCGGGGGAGGGGGTAATTGATTCGTCGGCCACGCGGTCCGCCTGGCCGTGGCTTAGGTCGTTTGTCGTGTCGTCGCTCAGCCCGGCGGCCAGCCGGGCTTCGAGCTTCATGCAGCACAGCATGGCGCGCGCCACGTACTTGCGCACCATGCGGGCGGATACCTTGAGCGTGTCGGCCACTTCCTGGTCAGTCATTTCGCAGGCCACTGCCATGACGAATGCGTGCGCAACCTTGGGTGGCAGCTCGCGCAGCATGGTGTCGATTTCGCCCAGCGCCTCAAGCACCATGGCCTGGTCCTCGGCGGACGACACGGTGGGTTCGGGTTGTTTGGCCAGTGTGTCCAGCCAGGCCTGTTCCAGGCTGCGGCGGCGCCATAGGTCCACGCACATGCCATTGGCCATCTTGCGCAAGTAGCTGCGCGCCTGCTGCGGGGTGTCGAAGTGGCAGGGGCGGGTCAAGAGGCGCACGAAAGCGTCGTGCGCCAGGTCCGCCGCGTCGGCTGCGTTGCCCAGGCGCCAATTCACCCAGGCCAGCAACCAATGGTGATGGTTGCCGTACAGGTGTTCAAAGTCCTGGGACAAAGGGAGGGCAGCGCTCAAGATCCCGCTCGCTCGCGATTAGTGTCCGCATCAACTGACTGGCTCGCCTGAACGGGCCGGTCATTAATGCTAATGCGAACACTTATCAATTATTTAACGAGCGCAGATTATGGCTTGCCCCCCGTGGCCTTGGCAACCCGGGATAAAACCAGTGTGGCGCCGCGGCGTCAGGCTGGTGTCATCACCCCATCGACCATGCGCGTGAGCGACAGCGGGTTGGCGCGCTTGACGCCGTCGGGCAGCAGCGCGTCGGGCAGGTCCTGATAGCAGACCGGGCGCAGGAAGCGGCGGATCGCGGTGGCGCCCACCGACGTGGACGCCGGGTTCGACGTGGCCGGGAAGGGGCCGCCATGCACCATGGCGTGGCTGACTTCCACGCCGGTCGGGTAGCCATTGGCCAGGATGCGGCCGGCCTTGCGTTCCAGCACGGGCAGCAGCGCTTGGGCTTGCGCCACGTCGGCCTCGTCCACGAACAGGGTGGCCGTCAACTGGCCTTCCAGGTGCTCGGCCACGGCCGTCATCTGGGCCACGTCGCGGCAGGCCACCACCAGCGAGGCGGGGCCGAATACTTCGGCTTCCAGTTCGTGCGACGCCAGGAAGCGGTCGGCCTGCGTACCGAACACGACCGCGCCGGCCGCGTTGGCATCGGGTTTGGACGCTTCGCCCCGGCCCAGCGTCGTGACGCTTGCGTGCTTGGCCAGCGCGTCGGCGCCGTCCTGGTAGGCGGCAAAGATGCCAGGGGTAAGCATGGTGGCCGCGCCCTTGGCCTTGACGGCTTCGGCGGCGGCCGCGCGGAAGCGGTCCAGTGCCGGGCCTTCCACGCCGATCACCAGGCCGGGATTGGTGCAGAACTGGCCCACGCCCATCGCCAGCGAATCCACAAACCCACGGGCGATGGCTTCGGCGCGCGCGTCCAGGGCGGCCGGCATCAGAAACACCGGGTTGATGCTGGACATTTCGGCGTAGACGGGAATCGGCACCGGGCGGGCATTAGCGGCGGCAACCAGCGCCAGGCCCCCTCGGCGCGAACCGGTGAAGCCGACGGCGGCAATGGCCGGGTGCGAGACGAGCGCGGTACCGATTTCGCTACCGGCGCCAAACAGCAACGAGAACGTGCCTTCGGGCAAGCCGTGCTTGGCGACGGCGGCCTGGATCACCCGGCCCACCATTTCAGAGGCGCCGGGGTGCGCGTTGTGCGCCTTGACGATAACGGGGCAACCGGCGGCCAGCGCCGATGCGGTGTCACCGCCCGCCACCGAGAAGGCCAGCGGGAAGTTGCTGGCGCCGAACACCGCCACGGGGCCCAGCGGCACGTTAGCCAAGCGCAGGTCAGCGCGCGGCAGCGGCTGGCGTTCGGGTTGCGCGGGGTCGATGGTGGCGTCCAGGAAGTAGCCGTCGCGCACCACGCGGGCGAACAGGCGCAACTGGCCCACGGTACGGCCACGCTCACCTTGCAGGCGCGCCACGGGCAGGCCGGTTTCCAGGTGCGTGCGTTCAATCAGCGCGTCGCCCAGCGCCAGGATGCCTTCGGCGATGCTTTCCAGGAACTGCGCGCGGGTTTCCAGCGGCGCGGCGCGATAGGGGTCAAAGGCGGCGCGGGCCAATTCGGCGGCGCGCGCGACGTCGTCCGCCGAGCCCGCGGGGAAGGCGGGCTCCAGGCGTTCGCCGGTGGCGGGGTTGATGGCGTGTTGCGCCGCGCCCGAGCCCAGGACGGCGCTTTTGCCGATCAGCATTTGGCCGGTCAGGGTCATGATGAATTCTCCAAAAAAGACAGCCCCTGGTCGGGGGCATAGGTGCACGGTAGATGCCGCGTTGAATGTAAGTCATCGTACAACACGAAACGCCCCAGTTTCAAGATGATTGCTCTATGTATGTACTTGTAGACAAGGGGAAACCCCAAATTTATTCATCCCCTATTTCGCGGATATTCTCATGGTTGTACGATAACGTATCGGATGCGCGGATTCGCGTGCATCGCTGCGTATCTCCCCAAGGCGAAAGGATTTTTCATGCAGGTTGCGGCAGACCAAACACCGGTGCTTATCAAGATTCACCCGCAAGACAATGTGGCGATCGTGGCCAATGAAGGGGGGCTGCCCGCCGGCACGGTGTTGCCCGACGGCTTGCAATTGGTGGATGCCGTGCCGCAAGGGCACAAGGTGGCCTTGCAAGACCTGGCCGAAGGCGAACCCGTGGTGCGCTACAACGTGGTGGTCGGCTTTGCCGCCAAGGACCTGCCGCGCGGAAGCTGGATCAACGAGCGCGTCACCACCATGCCCACCGCGCGCACCTTGCAAGACCTGCCCGTGGGCACGCGCATCGCGCCGCTGCCGCCGCTGGAAGGCTATACGTTCGAGGGTTACCGCAACGCCGACGGCACCGTGGGCACACGCAATATCCTGGCCATCAGCACCACGGTGCAATGCGTGCAGGGCGTGGTCGAACACGCCGTGGCGCGCATCCGCCAGGAACTGTTGCCGCGCTATCCCAACGTGGACGACGTGGTCGGCATCGAACACACCTACGGCTGCGGCGTGGCCATTGATGCCCCCGGCGCGGCGATTCCCATCCGCACCCTGCACAACATTGCCCGCAACCCGAATTTTGGCGGCACGTCCATGGTGGTCAGCCTGGGCTGCGAAAAGCTGCAACCCGAACGGCTGCTGGCGCCGGGCGCCATTCCGATCCGCGCGGGCGAGGGCATGGGCGCTGACGGCGAAGGCGTGGACACCATCGTGCTGCAAGACGAAGAGAACGTTGGCTTTCAGTCGATGATCGACCTGATCATGCGCACGGCCGAACGCCATCTGCAAAAGCTGAACGCGCGCCGCCGCGAAACCTGCCCGGTGTCGGACCTGACGGTAGGCGTGCAATGCGGCGGCAGCGACGCCTTTTCGGGCTTGACGGCCAACCCCGCCGTGGGTTTCGCCACCGACCTGCTGGTGCGTGCGGGCGGCACGGTGATGTTCTCCGAGACCACCGAAGTGCGCGACGGCATCGACCAATTGACCGCGCGCGCGGCCACGCCCGAAGTGGCCGACGCGCTGGTTCGCGAGATGGCCTGGTACGACGATTACCTGCAACGCGGCATGGCCGACCGCAGCGCCAACACCAGCCCGGGCAACAAGAAGGGCGGCTTGTCGAACATCGTGGAAAAGGCGATGGGGTCGATCGTGAAGTCGGGCTCGTCGCCCATTCATGGCGTGCTGTCGCCCGGCAACCGCCTGACGCAAAAGGGCTTGATCTTTGCCGCCACGCCCGCCAGCGATTTCATCTGCGGCACGCTGCAACTGGCCGCCGGCATGAACCTGCACATCTTCACTACCGGGCGCGGTACCCCCTATGGCCTGGCGCAGGTGCCAGTCATCAAGGTGGCCACGCGCGACAGCCTGGCGCGCCGCTGGCATGACCTGATGGACGTGAACGCCGGCCGCATCGCCACCGGCCAGGCGTCTATCGAAGACGTGGGTTGGGAGCTGTTTCGCCTGATGCTGGACGTGGCCAGCGGCCGCCAGCAGACCTGTGCGGAAAAGCTCAAGCTGCACAACGCCCTGGCGCTGTTCAACCCTGGGCCGGTGACTTAAGGGCCGGAGGGCCGCAGCCCGCTACGGGCAGCGGGCTCGCCGCCCACTTAGGGCCGCAGGCCCGCCACCTGCCGCTTATCCGCTTATCCGCTAGCCCGCATTGCCATCGCACTACACCGACAAAAGGAGACACCGATGGAGCATGCCCCCTTGGCCCAACCCGGCCGCCGCCGACTGCTGGGCGCCGCATTGGCGTTGGGACCGGCCGCGCTTGCGCAAGCGCAGTCGTTCAGCTTTACGCCGCAGCAGCGCTACCCGGATGCATCCGTGCGCATCCTGGATCCGGAGTTCTCCAAATACCGCATCTACAGCAGCACCGTCGAGCAACTGGCCACGGGCTTCCGTTGGCTGGAAGGGCCGGTGTGGGTGGGCGACGGCCGCTATCTGCTGGTGTCCGACATTCCCAACGACCGCATCCTGCGCTGGGACGACACCACTGGCGAAATCAGCGAGTTCCGCAAGCCCGCCAACTTCAGCAACGGCCTGGCGCGCGACCGCCAGGGCCGGCTGCTGACCTGCGAGCATCTGACGCGGCGCGTCACGCGCACCGAGTACGACGGTTCCATCACGGTGCTGGCCGACCGCTACGACGGCAAGCGCTTCAATTCGCCCAACGACATCATCTGCCAGCGCAACGGCGCCATCTGGTTCACCGATCCGCCGTTTGGCATCGGCGGGCATTGGGAAGGCGACAAGGCCAAGCCGGAACTGCCGCATGGCGTTTACCGCATCGACCCGTCGGACGGCCGCGTGACGCAGGCGCTGGGCGATTTGGCCGGGGCCAACGGCCTGTGCTTTTCGCCGGACGAGAAGATTCTTTATGTGGTCGAGTCGCGCCATCAGCCCAACCGCGTGGTGTGGGCCTATGACGTGGGCGCGGACGGCGCGTTGTCGGGCAAGCGCCTGCATATCGACGCGCAAGGCCCCGGCGCCATCGACGGCATCAAGTGCGATGAAGACGGCAACCTGTGGTGCGGCTGGGGCAGCAATGGCTCGGCTGGCGCCAAGCCCGAAGAGCTGGACGGCGTGATGGTGTTCAACCCGGCGGGCAAGCCCATCGGCCACATCCGCCTGCCCGAACGCTGCGCCAACCTGTGCTTTGGCGGCGCCAAACGCAACCGCCTGTTCATGGCCAGCAGCCATTCGCTCTACGCGCTGTACGTGGAAACGCGGGGCGCTGTGTGACGTTAGCAAGCGGCGCGGCGTTGCAGGGCGCCGCGCCGGTTTTATCCCAGAACAACATCAACCCGTGTGGAGACAGCATGAACGTAAGCAAGAGACATTTCCTGGGCGGCGCCGCGGCGCTATGCCTGTCGCCGTTGGTGCCCGCCTGGGCGCAGCAAGCGGGCGCTGGCGCCAGCGGCGGCGCGGCGAATTGGCCGACGCGGCCCGTGCGCATCATCGTGCCGTACCCGCCCGGGGGCTCGTCGGACATCATCGCGCGCATCCTCGCCCCGCGCCTGTCCGATGTGCTCAAGCAGACTGTAGTGGTCGAAAACAAGCCCGGCGCCAACGGCAACCTGGGCGCGGGGCTGGTCGTGCAGCAAGCGGAAGAGGGCCATACCGTGCTGCTGTGCGACGTGGGCGCCTTGGCGATCAGCCCGTCGGTGTACACGAAGCTGTCGTTCGATCCGTCCAAGGACTTGCGTGCCGTCGGCATGCTGGCCTATTCGCCGCACGTGCTGGCCGTGCACCCCGACGTGCCGGCCAAGACCTTGCAGGACTTGGTGGCGCTGTCGAAAAAAGAACGGCTGAACTTTGCCGTTACGGCGATCGGCAGCGCGCCGCACCTGGCGGCGGTGGCGGTGCAGCAGGCCACGGGCGCGCAGTGGGAATACGTGCCGTACAAGGGCGGCTCGCAAGCGGTGACGGACACGATCGGCGGGCAGACCCAGATCATCATGAACGGGCTGCTGGCGACCTTGCCGCACATCAAGTCCGGCAAGCTGCGCGCGGTGGCGATTTCGAAGGGCGAGCGCATGAAGCTGGTGCCCGACATTCCGACCATTTCCGAACAAGGCGTGAAGGGTTTTGAGTCGGGCACGTGGCAGGGCGTGATGGCGCCGGCGACCATGACCGACCCCGTGGCCGAACGCCTGGCGATGCTGATGGCGCAGATCGTCACGCAGCCGGACGTGACGGCGCAATTGAACGAGCAGGGCGCCGAAATCGTGACCCGCAACCCGGCCGAACTGGCGCAGTTCTTCGCGAGCGAACGCGCGCGCTGGGCCAAGGTGGTGGAAAGCACCAACATCAAGCTGGACTGACCGGGGGCAGGGCGCGCGTGTTGCGAGGCATGGACGATGGGCGCACACTCGTGCCTGGTTCGTCTTGCCTTGGAGCCGCGATGAAAGCCCTGATTTTTGTCGCCCCCGTCTTCGTCCCTTTCCTCGCCCGCTTCCGGCTGGCGGTACGCATTGGGCGTTGCGCGCCCAGCGTGCTGGCGGTTTGCGCCGCCTTGGTCGCTGGGCCCGCGCTGGCGCGGGACGGCGTACCCGGCGGCCTGCCGCAGCCGCCCGCGTCCGCGCGCACTTTGCCGGATACCTGCCTGGGGACTTCATGTTCCAGGAAGGTGGATCCCGGCAGAACAGGGCAGCCCTGTCTGGGCACGTCCTGCGGTGGCTCGCGCTACCCGGAGCCGGCCTCGGGGACCAATACGGATCGCGCGCAGCCACCGTGGAGCGGCCCGGCGCAACCGAAGCTGCCGCCGATGCCATCGCAGCGTGGGCAGCCCTTGGGACCCTTGACGCCGGGACCTGCGTTGCCGCGATAGGGGCAGGAAAACGCGGCAGTGAAACTTGGCTTTGAAACGTGCATGACATGCCGCGCGGTTGCAATGCAGGCCACTGCATTGAAAAAAACCGTGACGATGCTTGTTGCAAGGCAACATCGTTTGCTATCTTGCGGCCGTACCGCTTCCATCGTGACTTTGGGGAATCCACCACCATGCCTGCCCGCCCACGCCTAGCGACAGTGCCCGCCCCGGAGTCCGAGACAGCGGTCTTGTCTGCCCCTGCGCCCAAGCCCTCCGCCGCGACCGACGCGCTGGGATGTGCCGCCAGCAAGCTCATCTTGAACCAGCATTTCGAAGGCGGCGGCCTGACCTTCTATCGCAAAAGCACCGCCAACAATCATTTCGGCCACGTCGCCACGCCCGCGTCCGACCGGGGCTATCTGGTGGGCGTGGCGATGCAGGGCGGACACCGCCGCCGCATCCTGCAGGGCAACCACGCATCGACCCATGACTTCGACACCGGGTCGGTCTATATCCGCGATTTCACCGACGACTACCGTGCCGATCTGCACGGCGGTTTTGACTTTGTGCTGATCGAGCTGTCGCGCGCTTTCATTGAACGCATCAACGACGAGAACGGCGGCCCGCGCGTCAGCAGCCTGCTGCCGCGCACGGGCCAGGGCGACCCCGTGCTGGCGCATATGTCTCACGTGCTGGCCAGCGTGTTGGCGCAGCCGGCGCAGCAGAGCGGCCTGTTCGTGGAACACCTGAGCCTGGCGCTTGGCGCGCACTTGCTGTCGCACTATGGCGCGGGCGCCACCAGCGGCTTCACGGAATCCGGCGGGGGCCGCGTGCTATCGCGCAAGCTGGAAGCCCGGGCCAAGGACATGCTGCTGTCGTCCCTGCGTGCCGACACGTCCATTGCGGACATTGCAGAGGCCTGCAAGCTCTCACGCAGCTATTTCATCAAGGCGTTCCGGCAGACGGTGGGCACCACGCCGCACCGTTGGCTGCTGGAGCAGCGCGTGCAGAAAGCGCAGGATCTGCTGCGCATGCCGGGCCATTCGATTACCGACATCGCGCTGTTGTGCGGCTTTGCCGACCAGGCGCACCTGACGCGCGTGTTCACCAGCGTGGTGGGCGTATCGCCCGGGGCCTGGCGCAAGGTCAACGCCTAAGGCGCACAGTCGGAGCAGGCCCGGGCTTAAGTCGGGGTTTATGTCGGGGTTTTGGCCTCGGTGTACGATCACTGCTCTTTCAGACAAAGCAGCACCCAAGTACGCAAGACCGTCCGGCAGCCCGAAGCTAGCCTAGCGCTGTACCTTGCCGCTTTCTTCGGATGCCCCGGAAGTGAATCCCATGAATCGCCCGCCCGTCGACGCCGCTTGCCATCCGCCTGAGTTACCGGCCCTGCATGCGCAGGCCTTCCCCATGCTGAGCCCCGAGCAGATTCGTCTGGCCGCGCCCTACGGCGAGGAAGTGCGGGCGCCGGCCGGCACCGTGCTCTTGCAAAGCGGCGGCGCGGAAGCCGCCTTCTACATCGTGCTGGACGGGTACGTCGAAGTACTGGAAGACGAACCCGACGGCGGCCAGCACAGCCTCTTGATGCATCGCGACGGCGAATTCACCGGCAGCCTGGACCTGTTCACCGACCGCCCCAACTCGGTGAGCGCACGCGCCGATTCCGACAGCCGCCTGCTGTGCCTGTCGCGCGCGGGCCTGGCTCAGTTGCTGCTTGCCGAGCCGGTGCTGGCGGACATCGTGCTGCGCGCCTTCATGCTGCGCCGCATCGGGTATTTGCGGCGCCGGCCCTATGGCGGCGCCATTTCACGTGGCGGCGCTGTCCCACGGTCGGGGGCGGCGGCGGGGCAGCCCGATCCGGTGTTGGACCTGGCCGTGATAGGCGGCGGGCCGGCGGGCTTGGCGGCGGCGGCGTACGCCGCGTCGGAAGGCTTGCACACCTTGCTGGTGGGCGGCTCTTTATGCGGAGCCGACACGTCGGACGCCGCTGCGTCGGGCGTCGACACGTCGGGCTTTAACACGCCGGGCGGGCAGGCCTTGCCCGGCTTTCCTGGCACCATCACGGGCTTGTGCGACGGAGGGCTGCTGCGCCGCGCCGAAACGCAAAGCCGCCGCTTCGGCTCGCATGTGTTGCCCGTGCGCCTGGCCACGGCGTTCGACAGCACTTGTTACCCGTATCGCGTGTGGCTCGACGACGGCCAGATGATCGAGGCGCGCAGCTTGATCGTGGCGACCGGGCTGGTGCAAGACGGCACTGGCGAGGGCAACACCGCCTGGTTGGACGGCTGCCTGGACACCGATGAGCTGGGCTGCATTCTGACGGGCCGGGCGGCAGCCGGGTCCATGCAGGCGCGCGCCTATGAAAGCTCGCAGCCCGGCGTGTTCGCGGTGGGCGCGGTGCGTGCGGGATCCGTCAAGCACGTGCTGGCCAGCATTGCCGAGGGGGCGGCGGCGGTGCGCGTCGTGCACCGCTTCCTGGACGCCTCGGCGCATTAGCCCGCTGCCTCGCTAGTCCGGGCCGCTGTCGCGCTTGGCCTGGCGTGAATCCAGCGCCAGGAAATGATGCACCACGGGCTTGTCCGGCCCGATATGAAAGCGCTGCGCTTCGCCTTGCAGGTCGGCATCGGCGTGCGACACGCGCTGGTGCTGGCGCAAGTGCTCGGCCCAGGACTCCACCAGAAACCACTCCTGCACGCGCTCGGGCTCGCCTGTGTGTTCGGCCACGCCCCAGGCATAGGCCCCGTCGCGCCGGCGCTCTTCGGCCACCGCCTTGAGCGCTTGCAGGAACGCGGGGCGGTCCTGGACGCGGATGCGGTATTCGATTTGCACCATGACCGGGCCACGATCATGTTCAATGGGCGTGTCCAGCAGCGGCTCGGGCCAGTGGTTGGACGGATCCAGATTCGCCTCGCCTTGCGGCAGGCGCAGGCGATGCAGGACCAGGCCCGCCACCAACAACCCAGCGGCGCCGGCCAGCAAAGTGGCGGGTACGCCGATTTCCTGCGCCAACAAGCCCCAGCCCAGGCTACCGGCCGCCATCGCGCCGTTGAACACCATCAGGTAGATCGCCAGGCCACGGCCCCGCACCCAGTTCGGCAGAATGGCCTGGGCCACGCCGTTGAAGGTGGTCAGCGCCACAATCCAGCCCATGCCCAAGAGCAGCAACAGCAACACGGCGGCCCATTGCGGCGGCGCGAAGGACAGCGCCGCCATCACCACGGCAGCGGCCACGGCGGCGGCCAGCACCAGGCCGTCGGCGTTCAGACGCTGGCGTAGCTTGGGCAGCATCACGGCCCCCAGAATCGCGCCCACGCCCACGGCGCCCAGCAACACGCCATAAAAGCCCGCGCCACCGCCCAGCATGCGGCGCGCCACCAGCGGCAGCAAGGCCCAGACCGAACTGGCGAAGATGAAGAACACCGCCGCGCGCAGCAGCACCACATGCAGCTCGCGGCTGGCGCGGGCGTAGCGCACGCCAGCACGGAACGCGCCGAAGAATTGCTCGGACAAGCCATCGTCCACTTTCTTGGGCCGCTTCCACCAGATCAGCGCCGCGATCACGAACACATAGCTCAGCACGTCCGCGCCATAGGCGGCGGCAGCACCAAACGCAGCCAGCAGCAGCCCGCCCACGGCCGGCCCCAAGGCGCGCGCGATGTTGACGCCCAGCGAATTCAGGCCCACGGCGGTTTTCAGTTCGGCCTTGGGCACCAGTTCAGGCACGATAGCCTGCCAGGTCGGCCCCATCAGCGCCGTGCCCACGCCGCCCAGAAAGGTCAGCGCGATCAGCGTTTCAACGGTCAGCGTGTTGGTCTTGGCCATGACCAGCAAGGTGAAGCTGACGCAGCCCAGCAGCACCTGGATGGCGATCAGGAAACGCCGCCGGTCCAGGATGTCGGACAGCACGCCCGCCGGAATGGCCAACAGGAATACCGGCAAGGTGGCCGCCGTTTGCATCATGGCTACGGCGGCCGGGTTGCTGGACAGGTCGGTCACGAGCCAGGCGCTGGCCACGTCGCGCATGAAACTGCCGATATTGCCCAGGATGGTGGCGCCCCACAGCACGGCGAACAGCGTGTGCTTCAAGGGCGCCAGGCCACCCACCGCGGCGGGCGGGGTGATGCGGTCAGATTCGGCCATGGTGTCGCTCCGTCATACCGCCCAGCACGCGCAACCCAGAGCGCCCCAGAAGCCCTTCAGGTCGGAAACCGGCAGTTTGCTGGCCCAGGCGCCCGCGTGCTGGTGGCCGTGTACGTTGCAGTCGTTCAGGCAGGCGCAGGCGGCGGCCGCTTCGCGCAGCGTGGTCTGCAAGGGCTTGCCTTCGCTGTCGCCCCAGGCGCCATAGCCGCCGAACAAGCGCGTGGGTGACCAGTCCGGCATGGCGGGCGGCGGGGCGGCTTCATCGTGGCCCGAGAATTCGCCCGCGCCCCAGACCACCTTGCCGCCCACCACCGTCAGCAGGCTGCTGGTGTCGGCAATGTCGGATTCCGGGCATGCAAAGAAATCGCGATCGGGCACCACCAGGTCAGCCAGTTGGCCGACCGCGATGCGGCCTTTCTTGCCCTGTTCGTTCGAGAACCACGTGACGTTCTCGGTCCACATGCGCAGGGCGGCGTCGCGGTCCAGGCAATTGCGTTGCGGCGTCAGGCGCAGGCCGCCGACGGTCTTGCCGGTGATCAGCCACGACAGCGACACCCACGGGTTGTAGGACGCCACGCGCGTGGCGTCGGTGCCGGCCGACACGTTGACGCCTTTTTCCAGCATGCGCTTGACCGGCGGGGTGGCTTCGGCCGCGCCCGCGCCATAGCGTTCAACGAAGTATTCGCCCTGATACGCCATGCGGTGCTGCACGGCCACGCCGCCGCCCAGCGCGGCGATGCGGTCGATGGATTTTTCGGAAATCGTTTCGGCATGGTCGAAGAACCAGTTCAGGCCGGCCAGCGGCACGTCGCGGTTGACGCGTTCAAACACGTCCAGCGAGCGGCTGATGGTCTCGTCATAGGTGGCGTGCATGCGCCACGGCCAGCGGTTCTGCGCCAGGATGCGCACCACTTCTTCCAGTTCGCCTTCCATTTCGGGTCCCATCTCGGGACGCGGCTGGCGGAAGTCTTCGAAGTCGGCCGCCGAGAACACCAGCATTTCACCCGCGCCGTTGTGGCGGAAATAGTCGGTGCCTTGCTTGTATTGCGACGTGGCCGTCCAGTTCAGGAAGTCTTCCTTTTCCTGCTTGGGCTTTTGCGTGAACAGGTTGTAGGCCAGGCGAATCGTCAGCTGATTGGCGTCGGCCAATTGCTGGATGACCTGATAGTCCTCGGGGTAGTTCTGGAAACCGCCGCCCGCGTCGATGGCGCCGGTGACGCCCAGGCGGTTCAGTTCGCGCATGAAGTGGCGCGTGGAATTCACCTGGTATTCCATCGGCAGCTTGGGACCCTTGGCCAAGGTGGCGTACAGGATCGACGCATTTGGCTTGGCCAGCAGCAGGCCCGTGGGGTTGCCGGCCGAGTCACGCACGATTTCACCGCCGGGCGGGGCGGGCGTGGTCTTGTCGTAGCCCACGGCGCGCAAGGCGGCGGCGTTGAGCAGGGCGCGGTCGTACAGGTGCAGGATGAACACGGGCGTATCGGGCGCCACCGCGTTCAGTTCTTCAATGGTGGGCAGGCGCTTTTCGGCGAACTGGTGTTCGGTGAAGCCGCCCACCACGCGCACCCACTGCGGGGCGGGGGTGATGGCGACCTGGCGGCGCAGCATGGCCATGGCGTCGGCCAGGCTGCGCACGCCGTCCCAGCGCAATTCCATGTTGTAGTTCAGCCCGCCACGGATGATGTGCAGGTGGTTGTCGATCAGGCCGGGCAGCACGCCACGGCCGTTCAAGGCAATCAGCTTCGTCGCGGGGCCGGCCAGCGGCAGGATGTCGGCGGCGGCGCCCACGCGGGTGAAGCGGCCGTCATGGATGGCCACGGCGTCGGCCATGGGGTTGGCCGGGTCCAGCGTGGTGAAGCGCCCTTGGTGCAGGATCAGGTCGGGGGCTTGGGTGTCAACCATGGCGCTTGTCTCCACAGGCTTCGGCGCGTGTTTCAGGGGGGGTGGAAGTCTTGGGGCAGCTAGGCAGTTCACCGAACATATGCGGCTTGACCTGCTCGTGCAACCACGATGTGCGCGTGGCCGGTTCGGCCATCATGCGCTTGACCAGCGGGGGAATCTGTTCCCCCGCCAGGATGCCCAGCAGGCCTACCAGGGCAATCACCGGGGGCGCGGGCGAGCGTACATTGAACAGCGCATAGATCACGCCGACCAGCAGGCCAAGCGCCAGCGATACCAGGTAGACCTTCATGGGCGGGCTCCTATCAGGCTTCGTGGGCGTTGAACATGGACTTGGCGTAGATGATGCCCAGGCCGTAGGCGCCGCCGAACTGCTTGGCGATGCCGGTGGTCATCTCATAGCTGTCGGTGCGGGCCCAGTCGCGCTGCATTTCCAGCAGGTACTGCAAGGCGGTGATCGGCTGGCCGCCGGCTTGCACGATGCGCTCGACGGCGCGGTTGTGCGCTTCCAGCGACACGTCGCCGCAAGCGTCGGTGATGACGTACACCTCAAAGCCCTGGTCCAGCGCCGACAGGGCCGGGCCAACGATGCACACGCTGGTCCACAGGCCGGCCAGCACAATGCGCTTCTTGCCGATTTCATTGACCTGCTTGATGACGGCTTCGTCTTCCCAGGTGTTCATGGACGTGCGGTCCAGCAGCGCCTGGCCCGGGAAGGGGGCGGTGACTTCGTCGAACATCGGACCGGAAAAGCTCTTTTCGGCAACCGTGGTCAGGATGGTGGACGCGCCGAAGCCGGCGGCGGCGTGGGCAACCAAGCCGGCGTTGTTGCGCAGCGTGATGGCATCGATGGAGTGGGTGGCGAACGCCATCTGCGACTGGAAGTCGATCATGATGAGCGTGTGGTCCTTGGGGGACAGCAGCTTGGCGCCGGGCTTGGCGTAGGCGGTGACGGACATGGGGGCTCCTTGGGATGCCGTTGGCGAAAATCCAGAAAATCTGGAAAACGCCCGCACTGTGCCTGTCCCTGCCTTCGGTGTATTGAACGATTGTCAGCCGCTTTGAAGAATGGGATGGTGGCCGCCAGGCAGCCGACAGGCGGCGGATGTGCCACAAGAGGGCATATTCCGGCGCATCCGGCGCACCGCCTTGGTGCGTCCCCGGGGCAGGATGCCTGCTGGCGGCATCGCGTCGCAATGCCGTAACCCGGCGCGGGCAAGCTGGCTGCCTGGCACGCATGTTGCTTGTTTTTCTTGATGGCGTTGCCGAATCGATGTGTGGAGACTTTCATGAAGCATCTCATCAAGCACGTGACCCGCTACCGCTATCCCGCACCGGTCAACTACAGCATCCAGACCTTGCGGCTGACGCCCCGGCGCGACGACCATCAGCATGCCCTGCGCTGGCAGATCCAGACGCCGGGCGAGATCCAGCCACAGGTGGACGCCTACGGCAACGTGACGCATACCTTGACGCTGCACCGCACCCATAGCGAAATCGAAATCCATGCGGTGGGGCAGGTGGACATCCACCCGCTGGCGCAAGGCCACGTGGGCGACGAAGAGGAACGCCTGCCGGTCTACATCTATGGCGTGCCCACGGCCTTGACGCAGTGCGACGACACGGTTCGCGATTTTTGCCGCCGCGTGGTGCCGAGTGGGCTGCATACGCCTCAAGACGTGCTGACCCTGGCGGGAGCGATCCGGGAACGGGTGGCCTACCAGCCCGGCATGGGCAGCGCGCCCATGACGGCGCCCGAAACCCTGTCTGCCCGGCGCGGCGGCAGCCACGACCAAACCCATCTGCTGCTGGCCTGCGTGCGCGCCTTCGGCACGCCGGCCCGCTTTGTCAGCGGGTATTGGCACGAGGCGGGCGACGACGCGGCCAGCCATGGCTGGGCCGACGTCTGGCTGGCCGGGCATGGCTGGGTCAGCGTGGACGTCAGCCATGCCACCTTCGCGTCCGACGGCCATTGCCGCCTGGCTGTCGCGCGCGACTACGAATCGGCCTCGCCCGTGCGCTGGCTGCATGGGGTGGCGGCCACGCTGTCGATGAATGTATCGGTGCAAGTGCAGACCAGCCATTGACGAATGGCGTACCCTGCATGAATGGCGTGACATTCCCAAGCAAGGCGTGACCCCCCCAAGAATTTCGGCAGTACAGTCGATCCGGAGAAGGCTTTGACTATCCACGTAGCGCTCAAGCACGTCACGCAATACAACTATGACCGCCTGGTCAGCCTGTCGGCCCAGGTGCTGCGGCTGCGGCCCGCACCGCACAGCCGCACGCCGATCCTGTCGTACTCGCTGACGGTGGAACCGGCCGAGCACTTCCTGAACTGGCAGCAGGATCCGTTCTCCAACTATCTGGCGCGCCTGAATTTTCCGGGCAAGACGCGCGAATTCAAGATAACCGTCGACCTCGTGGCCGAGATGGCGGTCTACAACCCGTTCGACTTCTTCCTGGAACCCGACGCCGAGGAATTCCCCTTCACCTATGACGACGTGTTGGCCCGCGAACTGGCGCCGTACCGCGTCTGCGACGAGGCCACGCCGCTGTTCGCGGAATTCCTGTCGCGGGTGGACGTGCGCGAGCAGCGCACGGTGGATTTCCTGGTGGCCCTGAACCAACAGGTGCACAAGGAAATCAGCTACCTGATCCGCATGGAACCCGGCGTGCAGACGCCGGAAGAAACGCTGGCGCGCTGCGCCGGGTCGTGCCGCGATTCCGGCTGGCTGCTGGTGCAGGCCTTGCGCCATCTGGGGTTGGCGGCGCGCTTCGTGTCCGGTTACCTGATCCAGCTCAAGCCCGACGTGCGCGCGCTGGACGGCCCCAGCGGCGCGCAAACCGACTTCACCGATCTGCATGCCTGGTGCGAGGTCTATCTGCCCGGCGCCGGCTGGATTGGCCTGGACCCCACGTCCGGCCTGCTGGCGGGCGAAGGCCATATTCCGCTGGCCGCCACGCCCGAGCCGGGCAGCGCGGCGCCGGTGACGGGCGCGGTGGACAAGGCCGAGGTGGAATTCGCGCACACCATGTCGGTCACGCGTGTGTTTGAATCGCCGCGCGTCACCAAGCCCTATAGCGACGAGCAATGGCAGGCCATCCTGGACCTGGGCGACAAGATCGACGACCACCTGGACCACATGGACGTGCGCCTGACCATGGGCGGTGAACCCACCTTCGTGTCGGTTTCCGACCGCGACGGCGCCGAATGGAATACCGCCGCGCTTGGGCCCACCAAGCGCGGCTTTGCCCTGGAATTGCTGAACCGCCTGCGCACCCGCTACGGCGGCAACGGCTTTGTGCATGCCGGGCAGGGCAAGTGGTATCCGGGCGAGCAATTGCCGCGCTGGGCCTTGTCGATCTTCTGGCGCGCCGACGGCGAGCCCTGCTGGGGCGACCCGGCGCTGTTCGCCGACGAGCGTCAGCGCAGCAGCTACACCGTGGCGGACGCGCAGCGTTTCATCACGCGTCTCACCGAACGCCTGGAAGTGGACGCGCGCCACATCGTGCCGGGCTACGAAGACGTCTTCTACTACCTGTGGCGCGAACGCCGCTTGCCCGCCAACGTAGACCCCTTTGATTCAAGGCTGGACGACGAAATGGAGCGCGCGCGCTTGCGCCGCGTGTTCGAACAGAAGCTGGACAGCGTGGTCGGCTACGCCTTGCCGATCCAACCGGGCGAGGGCGGGCCATGGGTGTCCGGCCCCTGGTTCCTTCGCGATGAGCGCATGTATCTGTTCCCGGGCGATTCACCGATGGGCCTGCGCCTGCCGCTGGACTCGCTGCCTTGGGCGGCCGAGGCCGACGCGCCCGTGGTGGCGGATCGCGATCCTTTCGACGCGCGGCGTTCACTGCCGGGGCCGGCGCAGTTGCTGGCGCAGAACCCGCGCGCCACGGCGGGGGCGGGCGTGGGACCCGCGTCTGGATCGGGCACTGGGCCGGGAGCAGGACCAGGGACAGGACCAAGGGTAGGTCCAGGGGCAGCATCTGGGGCAGGCCCAAACCCGGACGCCACCCGAGCGCCCGCCAAGTTTGAATCGGCCTCATGGCTGGCCCGCACCGCCATGTGCGTGGAGCCGCGCAATGGCCTGCTTTTTGTCTTCATGCCGCCGCTGCCGCGCCTGGAAGACTATCTGGCGCTGGTGGCGCAGGTGGAAGCCACCGCGCGTGATCTGAAAGTGAAGATCGTGCTGGAAGGCTATCCGCCGCCGCGCGATCCGCGCCTGAAGGTGCTGCAGGTGACGCCCGACCCCGGCGTCATCGAAGTCAACATCCACCCGGCCAGCAACTGGGCCGACCTGGTGGACCACACCGAATTCCTGTACGAGGCCGCGTTCGAGACGCGCCTGTCCACGGAAAAGTTCATGGCTGACGGGCGCCATACCGGCACGGGCGGCGGCAACCACTTCGTGCTGGGCGGCGCCACGCCGGCCGACAGCCCGTTCCTGCGCCGCCCCGACGTGCTGGCCAGCCTGTTGGCGTACTGGGTCAACCACCCATCCTTGTCGTACCTGTTTTCAGGCCTGTTCATTGGCCCCACCAGCCAGGCGCCGCGCATCGACGAAGCGCGCAATGACCAGGTGTACGAGCTTGAACTGGCGTTTCAGGAAATCCATCGGCGCTGCGCGGAGCAGGGCGCCCAGGTGCCCCCTTGGATGATCGACCGCGCGCTGCGCAACATCCTGGTGGACGTCACGGGCAATACGCACCGGTCAGAATTCTGCATCGACAAGCTGTATTCCCCCGACAGCGCGACGGGCCGCCTGGGTCTGCTGGAACTGCGCGCCTTTGAAATGCCGCCGCATGCGCGCATGAGCCTGGCGCAGCAACTGCTGCTGCGTGGCCTGATCGCCCACTTCTGGAAGACCCCGTACACCGCGCGCCTGACGCGCTGGGGCACCGAGCTGCATGATCGTTTCCTGCTACCCACCTTCGTGAAGATGGATTTCGAGGACGTGCTGGCTGACCTGAACGAAGCCGGCTACGCCTTTGACACCGCCTGGTTCGCCCCGCATTTCGAATTCCGCTTTCCGCTGTTTGGCGACGTGGCCGCGCGCGGCATCCACCTGGAACTGCGTGGCGCGCTGGAACCCTGGCACGTGATGGGCGAAGAAGGTTCGTCGGCCGGCACGGTGCGCTATGTGGATTCGTCGCTGGAGCGGGTGGAAATCCGGGTATCGGGTTTGAACGACAACCGCTATGTTGTGACGGTCAACGGTCGCGCGCTGCCTTTGCAACCAACGGGGCGGGTGGGCGAATACGTGGCGGGCGTGCGCTACAAGGCCTGGGCGCCGCCTTCCGCGCTGCATCCCACCATCCCGGTACACGTGCCGCTGACGGTGGATATTGTGGACACCTGGAACCAGCGTTCCCTGGGAGGGTGCCGCTACCATGTGGCGCATCCGGGCGGGCTGAACCCGGAAACGTTCCCCATCAACGCCTATGAGGCCGAGAGCCGGCGCCTGGCCCGCTTTGAAAAAATAGGCCACACGCCGGGGCGCATGGACGTGGCGCCTGCCCAGGTCAGCCGCGAATTTCCGTTCTCGTTGGATTTAAGGCACGATTGACCCCTTCTGGATGTTTAACCCCGGCGTACCGTTCGCCCCTACCGGTCGCCCCTATCCGCCATGCCGCAATTTCTTTTTCAGACCGATCCGTCGCAGGATGTCGCATCCCTGGCGGTTCATGCGGCGCTGCCCGCACGGCCGGGCCACTATGACGAACTGCGCGCACCGGCCGCGGCGTCGGGCGCCACCCGCCTGCGCGAGCCGTGGCCCCGTTTCTTCGAGCTATTGGGTACCAGCGGCTTCGCCGACCTGGACCGGCGCGTGGACGTGGTGGCCCGGCAGATCCGCGAAAACGGCATCACCTACAACATCTATGCCGACGCCAACGGCTCGGCGCGGCCCTGGTCGCTGGACCTGCTGCCCTTTGTCATCAACGACGCCGACTGGTCGGCCATCGAACAGGGGCTGTGCCAGCGCGCCACCTTGCTGAACCGCGTGCTGGGCGACGTCTATGGGCCGCAAACCCTGCTGGCCGACAAGCTGATTCCGCCCGCGCTGGTGTTCGGGCATCCCGGTTACCTGCGCCCCTTGCGCGGCTATCAGCCGCCGGGCGGCACCTATCTGCACATTGCCGCCTTTGACCTGGCGCGCGCCAGCGACGGCAACTGGTGGGTGGTGTCGCAACGCACGCAGGCGCCGTCGGGGCTGGGCTATCTGCTGGAAAACCGCCTGACCATTTCCGGCATGTTCCCCGAGGCCTTCAAGGAACTGCGCGTGCAGCACCTGGCGACCAGCTATCGCCGCTTGATGGACATGCTGTACAAGTTGAGCCCGGGCGGGTCGTCGGCCCAAGCCTTGCCGCACTCGCCACCGCGCATCGTGCTGTTGACGCCCGGCCCCTACAACGAAACCTATTTCGAACAGACCTACCTGGCCCGCTACCTGGGGATCACGCTGGTGGAAGGCGGAGACCTGGTCGTGCGCGATCAGATGCTGTACCTGAAAACGCTGCACGGCCTGGAACGCGTGCATGCCGTGCTGCGCCGGCTGGATGACGATTTCTGCGACCCGCTGGAACTGCGCTCGGACTCCACGCTGGGGGTGCCGGGCCTGCTGCAAGTCATGCGCGCGGGCAACGTGCTGGTGGCGAATTCGCTGGGCACGAGCTTTCTGGAATCGCCCGCCATCAATGGCTTCTTGCCCGCCATCAGCCGGCATCTGTTTGGCGCCGACCTGCTGCTGCCTTCGCTGCCGTCGTGGTGGTGCGGCGAGGCCGCCGCGCGCGAACAGGTGTTGGCGAACCTGCCGGGCACGGTGGTCAAGTCCACGTATCCCAACAATATGCGGGGCGGCTTCGAACCCGTGATCGGGGGCGCCGTGCCGCCATCCGAATACGCCG
The DNA here is from genome assembly GCF_029637605.1 of Achromobacter spanius. NCBI lineage: Bacteria > Pseudomonadati > Pseudomonadota > Betaproteobacteria > Burkholderiales > Alcaligenaceae > Achromobacter > Achromobacter spanius. The sequence continues at coordinate 1,045,544 of NZ_CP121261.1, forward strand.
CGTTGCAAGCCCGCATTGCCGATAACCCCGACGCCTACACCATCCAGCAATACCTGCCGCTGTCGCAAGCGCCCAGTTGGTCCGCCGGCCACATCGTGCCGCGCGCGGCCATGCTGCGCGTGTTCGTCATCGCGGACGGCGAGGGCGGTTGGAATGTGCTGCCGGGCGGGCTGACGCGCATCGCCAGCCGCGAACAGCAGATTGTGTCCATGCAGCGCGGCGGCAGCAGCATGGACACCTGGGTCACCACTCGGGGCGCGGTGGATACGTTTTCGATGCTGCCCGTGCAATTGCGGCCCGAAGAGCTAGTGCCGGCGAGCCGCCCCGTGTCCAGCCGGGCCGCCGAAAACCTGTTCTGGATGGGGCGCTACACCGAACGGGCAGAGAACGACGTGCGCCTGGCCACGGTGGCGCTGACCTGGCTGAACAGCGACGAAGACAATGCCGGCGAACTCTTTGACGCGGTCGATGCCTTGTGCCAGCGCAGCGGCCTGATGCCGGCCGCGCCGACTTTGTCGGTACGCATGTTCGAAGCCACGCTGGTGGCCGAACTGGCGGGCGGCCCGGCGCAAGGCGGGGTGGCACGCAACCTGGGCGCCTTGGCATTCGCCGCCGGCCAGATCCGCGATCGGCTGTCGCCCGAGCATTGGCGGCTGGTTGTGACGGCGCACGAGGGATTCATGCGCATGGCGTCCGGCGGCAAGGGGGGCGAGCCCGGGGTGCCGGAAGCTGTGCCGGAGTCTTCATCGGGGTCTCCGTCAGCCTCTCAGTCGGGGTCTTTGTCCGGGTCTTTGTCGGGATTTCAGCCGGGATTTCAATCAAACCCCCTGTCGATGTCCGCCCCGGACGTGCTGCGCGGCTTGAGGAGCCTGGGCATGCAGTTGTCTGCCATCACCGGCTCGCAAACCGACCGCATGACGCGCGACGACGGCTGGCGCCTTTTGACGATCGGCCGCCAGATTGAACGCCTGTCCGCGATGGCCGGCCTGCTGGGTGCGCTGTTTCGCAGCAATGCGGTGCTGGGCGACAGCGGCTTCAACATGCTGCTGGACCTGTTCGACAGCAAGATCACCTACCGCGCCTATTACCCGGGTCGCCAGGAAATACCGGCGCTGCTGAACCTGCTGGTGCAAGAGCCAGCAAACCCACGCTCGCTCGCCTGTGTGCTGAACGTGCTGCGCAAAGAAGTGGCGCGCCTGCCCGATACCGTGGCCGGCCCGGCCGCGGACCTGGTCCGTCTGCTGCCCGAGGACGGCGTGGGCGCGTCCTTGGCGGATTTGTGCCGGCAGAGCCAGAGCCAGGGCCAAAGCCAAAGCCAAAGCCAAACCCAAACCCAAACCCAAACCCAAGCCCTAACCCCAAGCCAAGGCCCAACCCCAAGCCAAGGCCAATACGCCAACGTGCTGGCGCTGTCCGCGCAACTCGAGGACGCCGCCAGTGCGCTGTCCAACGCCATCAGCCTGCGCTATTTCAGCCACGCAGCCGGTCATGACCAGACGCTTTCCGCGTAATTCACCGGCCCCGCACCATGAATCTGCCGACTTCCGACCTAGATGCGCCCGCCGCCGCCCTGGGCGTGACCCTGGGCGTGGACCACGAAACCGCCTACCGCTACGCCGCGCCCGTGGAACTGGCGCATCACCTGGGTTATTTACGCCCGCTGAACGACGCCTGCCAGGTGGTCGACGCCTACACGCTAAGCGTCACGCCAGCACCGCCTTCCATTACCGAGACCGTGGACGGCTTTGGCAACACGCGCTGCCTCTTCGCCCTGTACGCCCCGCATGACGCGCTGACCGTGCGCGCCACCAGCCGCGTGACGGTGTACCCGCGCTTTGGCGCGCTGGACCCCTCGGCCGGCTTGCCGTGGGAGGACGCGGCACGGCGCTTGCGGTATGACCCCGCCTTGCCCTACGCGCCGGAAGTGGAATTCAGCTTTCCTTCCACCTACGTGCCCTTGCATTCCGAGCTTCGGGCATACGCCTTGCTGTCGTTCACCCCAGGGCGGCCCGTGGCCGAGGCCGCCTTGCACCTGATGCACCGGATCCATGCTGATTTCAGTTACCAGCCGGCGCATACGCAGGTGTCCACGCCCATTCTTGATGTTTTTCATGAACGGGTCGGGGTGTGCCAGGATTTTGCGCATCTGATGATCGGCTGCCTGCGCGCCATCGGCTTGCCGGCGCGCTACGTCAGCGGGTATCTGATGTCGCAACCGCCACCCGGCCAGCCGCGCCTGATCGGGGCCGACGCCTCGCACGCGTGGGTGTCGGTGCATTGCGCGGGGGTGGACGTCAATGGCGGCTGGATTGACCTGGATCCCACCAACGACGTGGTGCCAGGCACGGCGCATGTGGTGCTGGGCTACGGCCGCGATTACGCCGACGTGACGCCCCTGCGGGGTGTCATCCGGGGCGGCGGCCATGAATTGGATGTGCGCGTGACCGTCGCGCCCATAGACGAGTTTCCGACTGGAATGGATGCATGACCTATTTCTTCGACGCGATCCACCGCCAACTGCGCGCCCCGAAACGCCAGCGCGTGCGGCATGCGCGCGCGAAGGCCTTTCAATGCGTTTGCGGCCAGCCCATTTTTTTCAGCAACACGGAATGCCTGAACTGCCATCGCCAACTGGGCTTTGACCCCAAGCGCGGGCACGTGGTGGCGCTGGACGTGGAACCGGCCAGCGGCGTCCTGCGTGAATCGGGCAAGGTACGTGGCAGGACTTACAAACGTTGCGCCAATTTCTCCATGCCGGCCTTGTGCAACTGGCTGCTGCCCGCCCAATCGGCCGACACGCTGTGCCTGTCCTGTAGCTTGAACCACACCATTCCCGACCTGTCGGTGCCGGAAAACGGCCCGCTATGGTGCAAGGTGGAAGCGGCAAAGCGTCAGATGATTGCGCAGGTGCTGATGTTGGGCCTGCCCATCCGGCGCTCGGAAACGCCCGATGACGGTGGCCTGGCCTTTGACCTGCTGGCGCCTGGCGCCGACGGCGCGCCCTTGCTGACCGGGCACGCGCACGGGCTCATCACCATCAACATCCAGGAAGCCGACGACGCCTACCGCGTGAAGGTGCGCGAAGACATGCGCGAGCCGTACCGCACCCTGCTAGGCCATTTCCGCCACGAGATCGGCCATTACTACTGGGACCAGCGGATTGCTGGCGGCCCATGGCTGGAACCGTTTCGCCAGGTGTTCGGCGACGAACAGGCCGACTACGCCCAGGCGCTGCAACGCAATTACGAGCAAGGCCCGCCGGCCGACTGGGCGCTGCACTACATCAGCACTTACGCGTCCTGCCACCCCTGGGAAGACTGGGCCGAAACCTGGGCCCACTACCTGCACATGATGGACACGCTGGACACCGCCATCAGCTTCGGCATCACGCGCACGGCGGTCGAGCAGTCCTACGACTCCTTCACCAAGGACGCGCTGTACGACCCGGACGACCCGGAAGGACCGGCGTTCCTGGACCTGGTCAACGCCTGGGTCGCCTTGACCGGGGTGCTGAACGAACTGGCCCGCAGCATGGGACAACGGGATTTTTATCCTTTCGTGCTGCCGGCGCAGGTGATCGGGAAGTTGCAGTTCGTGCATCGGGTGGTGAAGGGGGCGTAGTGGAGTCGGCACGGCCGGCAACATAATCAAAAGATATGTACGACTCGCCGCATCAGTTCTTGCCGCTACAGCCCGCCGACGCGGTATCCACGCGGCTGCTCGAACGGGCCAGCAGCATCGTCGCTCAATCGCTTGAACTCGGGGCACAAGCCCATCCCGCCACGCGCGACGCCTTGCGCGACCTGCTGTGCAGCATGAATTCCTACTACAGCAACCGGATCGAAGGCGAAAGTGCCACGCCCCGCAACATCGAAGCCGCCTTGCATCAGGAATTCTCGGACCGGCCCGAGGTGGCGCAATTGCAGCGCATTGCCGTGGCGCATATCCAGGCCGAAAAAGCCATGTCTCGGCTGGCCGATACCCAGGGCGCGCTGGGTGCTGACTTTGCGACCGCCGCGCATGGCGCCTTGTACAGCCATCTGGACGCCCGCGACCGAACTACCCAGGACGGCTACGTGGTGCAGCCTGCCGCGTTGCGCACCATCGATGTCACGGTAGGCCGCCATCATCCTCCCGCCTGGCAATCATTGCCGCGCTTCATGGAGGCGTTCACCCAGCACTATGACCGCCCCAGGCCCGCCGACGCGCAGTTGATCGCCATTGCCTGCGCGCACCATCGCATGGCGTGGCTGCATCCGTTTGCCGATGGCAATGGCCGCGCGTCGCGCTTACAGACCCATGCCGCCATGTTGCCGATCACGCAGGGGCTTTGGTCGGTCAATCGTGGCCTGGCGCGCAGCGTGAACGACTACTACGGCTATCTGGCTTGCGCGGACGCGCCGCGCCAGGGTGACCTGGACGGCCGGGGCAACCTGAGCGAGAAGGGTCTGGTCCAGTGGGTTGAGTATTTTCTGGGCGTTTGTGAAGACCAGGTGGCCTACATGACGCGCATGCTGGCCTTGGATTCGATGAAAACGAAGATTCATGCCGCCGTGCAGGTGGAAACCGCGCACGGCCGCTTGCGGGCCGAGGCGGCCTTACCCATCTACTTTTTGTTTGCCGCAGGCCCGGTCAGCCGAGGCGAATTCATTCAGATGACGGGGCTGGGCGAACGCACCGGGCGATCGTTGTTGGCGGCGGCATTGAAGACCGGCTTGGTGGCCTCCGACACCCCACGCGGCCCGGTGCGCTTTGCCTTCCCCCTGGATGCATTGCCTGTGCTGCTGCCATCGCTGTACGGAGGGGTGGACGATGTTGAGGGATAGAGGGTGGGCCATTGGCATATTATGCCAATGGCCATCTATACTGTGCCGACCCTAACAGCAGGAATTGATCGCCATGCCAACACGAAACGTAGTTCTAAGCGAGCATCAGCACGACTTCGTTGAGACCTTGGTGCAATCAGGCCGTTATCAGAATGCCAGTGAGGTGTTGCGCGAAGGTTTGCGTTTGATCGAGCAACGCGAGCGCTTGGAAGAAGCCAAGCTCAACGTGCTCCGCGACGCCGCCGACAAGGGGTGGGCTGACATCGCCGCAGGGCGCTTTACCGATGTCACAGACGATCAACTCGAAAGTTTCATCGAACAGCTTGGGGCGCAGGCGGCCGCCAGGCTAAACATGAGGAAGTAATGTGGGTCTATCGGCTGTCCATCGCGGCGCAACAAGACGTCATCGACATTCTGGCCTGGACACAGGAGAACTTTGGCGAAGCGGCGCGCCGGCGTTATGGGACGTTGCTGGTTGCCGCGATGCGCGATATTTCCGCCAGGCCAGATCGGGCGGGCAGCGCTGAGCGGCCCGAACTGGGTACGGGGGTGCGTTCCTGGCACTTGCGTTTGAGCCGTGAGCGTGGACGAACCGAGACGGGTATCGTGCAACAGCCCAGGCATTTCCTGATATATCGAATCGAGAACGACATGGTTGTTATCGGCCGAGTGCTGCACGATGTGATGGACTTGGCGCAGCACCTGGATTCTCGAAGATCGTGGTCTTAGCTTGCCCTTAGGAAATCACCCACCAGCTTGGCGGCGATTCTGCCCAAGGGCGTGAGCCATGACACGATCACACGGTCAGACTGATCCAGGTCGTCTTCAAGTCCGAGTACTTGTCCAGCGCGTGCAATGACTTGTCGCGCCCGGAGCCCGATTGCTTCACGCCGCCAAACGGCACCGTGATGTCGCCATCGGCGTAGCAATTGACCCAGACCAGCCCGGCGCGCAGGCGGCGCGACAAGCGATGCGCGCGTGACAGGTTTGCCGTCCACAGGCCCGCGCCCAGTCCATAGACCGAATCGTTAGCCAACTGGATGGCCTCGTCTTCGGTGCTGAAACGTTGGGCTGCCAACACCGGTCCGAAGATTTCTTCGCGTACCAGGGCGGAATCCTGGTGGGCGCAATCGAAGATGGTGGGTTCGATGTAGTAGCCGCCCGACGCGCTGCGGGCTTGCTTGCCGCCGATGCGCAAGGTGGCGCCTTCGGATTGGCCGGCGGCGATGCGGGCCAGCACGCCTTGCATCTGGCGTTCGTCCACCATGGCGCCCATGGCGGTGGCGGGGTCCAGCGGGTCGCCGGGTTGTAGCGTGGCGGCGTAGGCGGCCACTTTTTCCATGAAGGCGTCGTAGATGCCGTCCTGCACATACAGGCGCGAGCCCGCGATGCAGACTTCGCCCTGGTTCGAGAAGATGGCCAGCGCGGCGGCCTGCGCGGCGCGGTCCAGGTCGGGGCAGTCGTCAAACACGATGTGGGGCGACTTGCCGCCGCATTCGAGCCACACGCGCTTCAGGTTGGATTCGCCGGAATAGGTCATGAAGCGCTTGCCCGTGGCGGTCGAGCCCGTGAAGGCCACGCAATCCACATCCGGGTGACGGCCCAGCGCCTGACCCGCCACCGCGCCCAAGCCGGGCACGACGCTGAAGACGCCCGCGGGGATGCCGGCTTCTTCGGCCAGCGCCGCCAGCCGGATGGCCGACAGCGACGCCTGCTCGGCCGGTTTCAAGATGACGCTGTTGCCCGCGGCCAGGGCGGGCGCCACTTTCCATGCCGCCATCATCAGCGGGTAGTTCCACGGCACCACGGCCGCCACCACACCCAGCGCTTCGCGGGTGATGGTGGCCAGCGCGTCGGGGCCGGTCGGTGCGATTTCGTCGTAGATCTTGTCGATGGCTTCGGCGTACCAGGTGTAGCAGCGGGCCGTTTCCGGCACGTCGAATGCCAGCGCGTCGCGGATGGGCTTGCCCATGTCCAGCGTTTCCAGCAGCGCCAGTTCTTCGGTGTGCTGATCGATCAGGGCGGCCAGGCGCAGCAGGCGTTCCTTGCGTTGGCGGGGCGCCAGTTGGCTCCACACGCCGGCTTCGAAGGCGCGGCGGGCGGCGGCCACGGCGCGGTCCACGTCAGCCTGCCCGCAGGCGGCCACGTCGGCCAGCTTGCGGCCGTCGATGGGGCTGGATGCCGCGAACGTGGCGCCGTCGGCGGCGTCGCAGTAGGCGCCGTCGATATAGGCCTGGCCATTGAAGTCGAGCGCCGCGGCGCGGGCTTGCCAATAGGCGTGATCGTGTTGGCTCATGCTGGGTCTCCGGTGTGGTTGGCGCGGGCGACCATGGCATCCAGCAGCACGTTGCAGCCGGCTTCCAGGTCAGCGGGTTTGGCGTCTTCGATTTCGTTGTGGCTCACGCCGTCCTTGCAGGGCACGAAGATCATGGCGGTGGGCGTGACGCTGGCCATGTAGACGGCGTCGTGGCCGGCGCCGGTGACGATGTCCATGGCGGCCAGGCCGCGCCGCGTGGCGCCGTCGCGTACCTTGGCGACCAGGTCCGGGTCGAACGGCGTGGGCGGGAAATACTGCACCTGCTTCACGTCCACGGTGACGCCGTGGCGTTCGGCCACGTCGGTGCAGGCGGCCAGCCAGCGCGCGTCCATCTGCGTCAGCGTGGTTTCGTCTTCATGGCGCAGGTCCACCGTGAAACGGACCTGGCCGGGGATGACGTTGCGCGAACCCGGGTGCGCGTGGATTTCGCCGACCGTGCCGCGTCCGTGCGGCTGGTTGTCGTTGGCGATGCCGATCACCGCTTGCAACAGGAAGGTGGCGGCGTAGAGCGCGTCGCGGCGAATGGGCATGGGCGTGGGGCCGGCATGCATTTCCATGCCGGTGATGACCACGTCGTACCAGCGCACGCCCAAGGAACCCGTCACCACGCCGACCACTTTTTCTTCATGCTCAAGAATCGGGCCTTGCTCGATGTGCGCTTCGAAGTACGCGCCAACCGGCCGTCCGCCGACCGCATCCGGGCCGGCGTAGCCGATGGCGGCCAGCTCGTCGGCCACCGATTTGCCGTCGTGGTCGCGCGCGTTCAGCGCCACTTCCAGCGGGAACTTGCCGGCGAATACGCCCGAGCCCATCATCACCGGCAGAAAGCGCGAGCCTTCTTCGTTGGTCCAGATGGCCACTTCCAGTGGCGCCTCGGTTTCGACGCCATGGTCGTTCAGGCTGCGCATGACTTCCAGCCCCGCCAGCACGCCGTAGCAGCCGTCGAACTTGCCGCCGGTGGGCTGGGTGTCGATGTGGCTGCCCGTCATGACGGGCGGCAGCTCGTTATTGCGGCCGGCGCGGCGGGCAAAGATATTGCCCACCTGGTCCACACGCAGCGTCATGCCCGCGTCACGCATCCAGCCGGTGACCAGATCGCGGCCCTGGCCGTCCAGCGCGGTCAGCGCCAGCCGGCAGTTGCCGCCCTTGGGCGTGGCGCCGATCTGCGCCAGGTCCATCAGCGACTGCCACAGCCGCTGTCCGTTGATTGAAATCGTGCTTGTCATGGAGTCAGGTCCTGTCAGTGGCTGGCGCTGTTATTGCCGGTGCTGTTGGTGCCAGTGCCGTTATTGCCGGCATTGCGGGCAAGGCGGGCCTGCGCGGCTTCGCGGATGCCCATCAAGGTTTCGCCCGGCGCGATGCCGTTGGCGTCGTAGCGGATTTCCAGCAGCGCGGGCAGGTTGTTTTCCCGCGCAAACGCCAGCGCGCGTTCAAACGCCGGGCCGAAGTCGGCGGTGTTCTCCACGGCTTCGCCATGGCCGCCGTAGCCCCGGATAATCTGCGTGAAATCGGGGTTTTCAAAGCCCAGCGCGATCGCGCGCGCGGGGAATTCGCGTTCCTGGTGGGCGCGGATGGTGCCCCAGATGCCGTTGTTGAACACCAGCACCACCACGCCCAGCTTGTACTGCAAGGCCACGCCCAGTTCCTGCATGTTCATCTGAAAGCAGCCGTCACCCGCGTAGCAGACCACGTCGCGTTGGCGGTCTTCCAGCTTGGCGGAAATGGCGGCGGGCAGGCCGTAGCCCATCGACCCTACCGTGGGGGTCAGGCTGGTGCCCGGGCCGGCATAGCGGCGGTAGCGGTGCGGATACAGCGCGTAGTTGCCCGCGCCCACGGTCACGCAGGCGTCTGCGGGCAGATGCGCGTCCACATAGGCGGCGGCCGCGTCCAGGCTCATCGCGCCGGGCGAGGGCAGCGGCGTCAGGCTGTCCACCAGTTGTTGGTGCGCGATGCGCACGGCGTCGCCACGCGGCGTGGCATGGCCGGGCGCCAGGTCCGCCACGCTGGCGGCAAAGCTGGCCACGTCGGCCACGATGGCCTGCGTGGGCGAAAACACCCGGCCCAGTTCGGCGGCGTCGGGGTAGACGTGGATCAGCTTCTGGCGCGGCAGCGGGCTTTCAATGACGGTATAGCCTTCGGTGGTGGCTTCGCCCAGGCGCGTGCCCACGGCCAGCACCAGGTCGGCGTCCTTCAAGCGCTGGCGCAGTTCGGGCGTCATGGCCCAGCCGACGTGGCCGGCGGCATTGGGGTGGCGCTGGTCAAAACATTCCAGGCGGCGCCAGGCCGTACCCACCGGCAGCTCGAAGCGTTCGGCAAAACCGGCGATCTGGTCGATGGCGGTCTGATGCCAACCATTGCCGCCCAGCAGCAGGAAGGGGCGCTCAGCGGTGTTCAGCAAGTCGACCATGTGCGTCAGGTCGCCCGCGCCGGGGTGGCTGTGCACGCGCGGGTAGCGCGGCAGGTCCGCCACGCGGGCGGTGCCCCACAGCGTGTCTTCGGGCAAGGCCAGCACCACCGGGCCAGGCCGGCCGCTGGTGGCTACCGCGAAGGCGCGCGAGATGAATTCGGGGATACGGTCGGTGCGGTCGATCTGCGCCACCCACTTGGCCATTTGGCCGAACATGCGGCGGTAGTCGATTTCCTGGAAGGCTTCGCGTTCCATGAAGTCGTTGCCGACCTGGCCCACGAACAGGATCATCGGCGTGGAGTCCTGGTAGGCGGTGTGCACACCGATGCTGGCGTTGGTGGCGCCCGGGCCGCGCGTCACAAAGCAGATGCCGGGTTCGCCCGTCAACTTGCCATAGGCCTCGGCCATGTAGGCCGCGCCGCTTTCCTGGCGGCACACGATGGGTTCGATGGCGTCGGTGTGCTCGTTCAGCGCATCGATGCAGGGCAGGTAGCTTTCACCGGGAATCATGAACACGCGGCGCGCGCCGTGGATGCGCAACTGCTGCATCAGGATCTGGCCGCCGTTGCGTTCGGGAAGAGCGGATGACGTCATGCAAGGTCTCCTTGTTGTGGGACGGCCTGCGCGCGGCGCTCGGCGGCCCATCGTTCGAATTGGTCGTGGCGCGCCAACAGGCGGCGCGCGGTGTTGTAGGTGGGCGGGTCGATGCGCTCGGCGTCATGCTGGCCGGCGCGCTGGGCCTCGAAGCGGGCCACGCAGTTGCGCGCGGCGTCTACGTCGGGCGCTGCGGGCGTGAACACCTGGTGGATCAGCGGCACTTGCTCGGCCACCGTCGCGCATTTGGATTTCAGGCCCAGGCGGCGCGCCCAGCGCAAGTCCGTTTCCAGTGCGGGCAGGTCGCGGTAGTTGAACGGGCAGTCGATCGGCACGCAGCCGGCGGCGGTGCAGTCCACCAGAAAGCGGGCGCGCACGGCGTGCAGCTCGATGCCGTCCTTGCCGCGTTCGGCGCCCAGGCTGGCCGTCAGGTCTTCGGCGGCCAGCAGGCAGGCGGACACACGCGGGCTGGCGGTCAGGATGTCATAGGCGCGCACCAGCCCCAGCGCGGATTCCAGCGTGGGCACGATTTCGGTGCTGCCTGCCGGCAGGCCCAGTTCGGCCTCCAGCGCGCTGATGGCCTGGTCCAGCGCGATGATCTGCGCGGCGCTTTCGGCGTGCGGCAGGAACACCGCGTCCGGCGCGCCGGGCATCACGCCGCGCAGGTCGGCCAGGCCGTCGTCTTCCAGCTTGTTGATGCGCACGGCGGCCACCACGCCCTGGGCGCGGCAGGTAGCGAACAGCGCGGCGATGCGGGGCCGGGCGGCGGGCCGCTCGACGGGCGCGGTGAACTCTTCCAGGTCGGCAACCAGCGCGTCCGTGCCGCTGGCCAGGCCCGCGGCCTGCGCGGCCGCGTCCATGCCGGGCACGAACATCCAGCTGCGGCGCAGCGCGGGGGGACGGCGTAGCGTTGAAGTTTGTGTCATTGCACGTGCCTCGGCAGGAACAGCACCAGATCAGGAACAAAGGTCAGCAGCAACATCACGGCGGTCATGGCCAGCATCATCCAGGACAGCGGGCGCAGTGTCTGCATCATGTTGATGCCGCCAATCTTGCAAGCGGCCATCAGGTCCACCCCGACCGGCGGCGTGTTGGCGCCGATGGCCATGTTGATGGACAGCAGGATGCCGAAATGCACCGGGTCGATGTTGTAGTGTGCCAGCACCGGCATGACTACGGGGGCCACGATGATGATGACCGGAATGGCTTCCATGAAAGTGCCCAGCAGCAGCAACACCACGGTCAGCACCAGCAGCACGGCGGTCTTGCTGTCGGTCCATTCCACCAGCAGGGTGGACAGTGCCTGCGGCACCTGTTCGGCCACCAGCACCCAGGCGAACAAGCCCGACGCGCCAATCAACAGCAAGATGGACGCGCTGCTTTCACCGGTGGACTTCAGGTTGCTCCACAGCGACTTCAGGCTTAGCGAGCGGTACCAGAAAAAGCCGATCAGCAAGGCGTAGACGATGGCGCTGGAAGCGGCTTCGGTGGCGGTGAAGATGCCGAAGCGGATGCCGCCAATGATCAGCACGGGCACCATCAGCGCGGGCAGCGCATCGATGCCGGCGGCGCGCAGTTCGCCCCAGGAAAACGGCTGGCCGCCCGCCCAGTTGTGCTTGCGCGATTGCCAGATGGCAACACCAATCAAGGAGAAGCCCAGCAAAATTCCCGGCACGATGCCGGCCACGAACAGCTTGCCCACTGACGTATCGGTGATGGTGCCGTAGACGATCAGCACGATGCTGGGCGGGATGATGGTGGACGTGGCGCCCGCGCTGCCCACCAGCGCGCAGGAAAAGCCCTTGTCGTAACCGCTGCGCGCCATGGCGGGCAACAGCAGGCTGCCGATGGCGACCACGTCGGCCACGCCCGAGCCGGACAGCGCGCCGAACATCAGGCAGGCCAGCACGGCCACAACAGCCAGGCCGCCCTTGATGTCGCCGACGATGGCGGCGCACAAGCGCACGATGCGCTGCGTCAGGCCCGCGCCGTTCATCAGTTGCGCGGCCAGGATGAACAGCGGAATGGCCAGCAGCGTGAAGCTGTCCAACCCCACCACGTACTGCTGCGCGGCCACCATCATGGGCGCGGCGTCGTACACGGCCAGGTAGGCCAGGCACGACAGCACCAGGCCGAATGCAATGGGCATGTCGATCAGCACTGTGATCGTGAACACGCCCATCAGGAAGAGAGCACCCGAAGACATCTTGTTATTCCTTTGCCATGGCGGGGGTGGGCGCGAACAGTTGCGCCAGATGAACCACGATGGTGATCGCGCATGCGAACGGCAACGCCAGGTACACCGTGCCGGCGGACACATCCAGCGCGGGCAGCGTCTGGTCGCCCGTCAGTTCGGCCAACTGCCAGCCGGCGTAACCCAGCACCGCCAGCCCCACGATGACCAGCGCCTGGTTGACGCGTTCAACCACGTTCAGCACGCGGGGGCTGCGCACCATGAAGGGCAGCAGGCCGGCCATCAGGTGAGAGCGGTCATGGCTGCACGCCACGCCGCCAATGAAGGCGGACCACACCAGCACCAGGCGCGGTAATTCCTCGGCCCAGTGCGGCGTGGTGTGCGTGACGAAGCGCGAGAACACCACGTAAGAGATCAGGATCGCCAGCAAGGCCACCGCCAGGGCGGCGAAGGCCTTGCTGATGCCCGACAGAATGGCGGACAGTCGGCTGAGCATTACTTGGCCTCGCGGTACTTCTGCACCAGCGCCATCAGCTCAGGGCCGTAGGTAACCGAGTAGGTCTTCCACACGGGTTGCACGGCGGCGGCAAAGGCGGCCTTGTCGACCTCGTTGACCTGCATGCCTTTCTCTTTCAGCTGCGCCACGAATTGCTGGTCCCCGTCGGTGATCATCTTGCGCTGGGCGTCGCGCCACTTGTCGGCGGCGGCCTGCACCACCTTCTTGTCGTCGGCCGAAATGCGGTTCCAGACGGGCTTGGAGATGATCAGGCTGGCCGGACCCCACACGTGGCCCGTCAGCGACAGATACTTCTGCACTTCAAAGAACGACGAGGTGTAGATGATGGACAGCGGGTTCTCTTGCGCATCAAACACCTTTTGCTGCAAGGCCGAGTACAGCTCGCCAAAGGCCAGCGGGGCCGGGTTGGCGCCCAGGGCGGTGAAGGTGTCCAGCCGCATCTTGTCGGGCGTGACGCGGGTTTTCAGGCCGGCCAGGTCGGCGGGCTTGGCAACGGGGCCGCGGTTGTTGGTCACGTGGCGGAAGCCGTTTTCCCACCAGGAAATAATGGTCAGGTTTTTCTTGTCGGCCAGCTTGGCCAGCGCCGCGCCCAGCTCGCCGTCAAAGGCCTTGTAGGCCTGCTGCGACGACGACCACGTGTAGGGCAGTTCCACCACGCCGAACTTCGGTTCAATCGGCTGCAACGAACCCGAACCGATGATGGCCGCGCCCTGGCTGCCGATCTGCAAGCCTTCCAGCATGGTCTTTTCATTGCCCAACTGGCCGCTGGGGAACAGCACGAAGTTGACGCGGCCGTCGGTCTTTTCCTTGACCTCGGCGGCAAAGCCTTCGGCGGCCTTGTTCCAGCTATGGCTGGGGGCCAGCACGTGGCCCAGCTTGATGTCCATGGCATGGGCCGACAGCGGCGCAAAGCCGGCCATGGCGACAAGCGCGCCGCCGATCAGGGCGCGAAACGTTTGGGGAGCGTGGGTCATGGGGGTACTCCAGATGCGAAAAGAGAAGGTGGGGATGGTGGGTTCAACAGGCGGCGGGGTGCGGCCCCGCTCAGTAGGATTGCGCCCGCATGGATGCGGGGTGGCCGGGCAGGGGGATACACGTACCGGTATCGGTCAGGCCGTTGTCTCCCACGGCCAGCACCTGCAGGGTTGCGTCCAGAAAATTGCCGACATACAGATAGCGGCTGTCGGGGCTGAAGGCGATGCCTTCGGGTAGGGCTCCCACCTCGATGGCGCCCGCGCGCGTCACGCGCAAGCCTTCGATGCGCAGCAGCACGATCTGGCCGCGAGGGTGGTGAAACCATTCCGAGGAGGGGTTGTTCGAGCCCTGCACGATGGCCACGGCGGCGTGGCGGCCATCGGGGCTGATGGCGATGCCCTCGGGGCCGTCTTCCACCATCAGGCGGTCGATGACGCGCGGCGGGTTGCTCAGCAGATCCACCACGCTGATGGAATCCGCATGGCCGTCCGACGCCGTCGGGCTGCCCATGTCCACCACCAGGGCCAGCGCGCCGTCGGGCGACACCACCAGGTTGAAGGGCACGAGCCCCGTGGTCAGGTCTTCGGCCGGGTCATGCGTGACGCGCGGCATGGGGCCGGTGTCGTCGATGTGCAGCACGGCCAGCCGGTGCGTGTCGGTCTTGACGGCGAAGGCGCGGCGGCCATCGGCCGAGAACGAGACGGCGACAACGGGCGTACCCAGGTCGACTTCTGCGACAACGTTGACGCGGGCATCGTTGATGCTCAGCACCGATACCGACTTCCCGGCCTTGTTCGCCACCAGCGCCATGGTCCCGGCGCGGTTGATCGACAGGCCGGACGGTTGCAGGCCCACTTGCAGCGTCTGCACAATGGCGGGCGGCGTGGCGGCAAGGTTCACCACGTAAAGATCGCGGCCCGGCGTGGGCTGCCAGCCCTGGCCATCGGCGCGCTCGGGCCAGGCCATGGAATCGGCGATCAGCGCCAGCCGCTGGTCGGGCGTCACCGCTAGATTGACGGGCGGGCCGAACAGGGAATTGGGCAGGGGCAGCGTTGCGACATGTACCGGCGCGGCCGGGTTGGCGGCGGCATCGAAAATGCTGAGCGTGTCGTGGCCGGGCGCCAGGAAGCGGATCCGGCCGTCGTCCCAGGTGACTTTTTCGTCGTTGCCGACCAGCAGGTAGTGCGGCGCGGCGCTCATGCGGCGAGCTCCTGCGCGTCGGGAACGGCCAGCGTGGCGCCGATCAGTTGCCGGGTGTAGGGATGCTGGGGCGCAAAATACACCTGGTCGGCCGTGCCGCGTTCGACGATGCGGCCGCCTTGCAGCACCACGATGTCATCGGCAATGTGTTGCACCACCGCCAGGTTATGGCTGATGAACAGATAGCCCAGGCCACGGTCGCGCTGCAATTGCATCAGCAGGTTCAGAATTTGCGCCTGCACCGATACGTCCAGCGCGGAAGTGGGTTCGTCGCAGATCAGCAGTTGCGGTTCCAGCATCAGGGCGCGCGCAATCGCCACGCGCTGGCGTTGGCCGCCGGACAGTTCGCGCGGATACCGCGCGGCAAAGGCGGGCACCAGGCCCACGGCGTCCATCATGCGGCGCACCGATGCCGCCTGCGATGCCGCATTGCCGATGCCGTGCACGCGCAGCGGCGCGGTCAGGATTTCATTGATGGTGCGGCGTGGATTCAGCGACGAATACGGGTCCTGAAACACCATCTGAATGCGGCGGGCACGGGCGCGCGCCGGCATGGCGGCCAGCGGTTGGCCGTCCAGCAGCGCCTGGCCCTGGGTGGGCGCCAACAGGCCCAGCATGAGCTTGGCGATGGTGGACTTGCCGCTGCCGGATTCCCCCACCAGGCCGATGGTCTGGCCGGCGGGCACGTGCAGGTCGATGTCGTGCAGGATGCGCGGCGCGGGGCGGCGCGAGAACAGGCCGGCGCGGCCGTATTGAAAGGACAGCGCGTTCAGGCGGATGCTGGCGGTGACGGGGGTAGGCGCGTTGGCATTCACCTTGGAATTCGCGCGGGGATTCATGTTGGCGTTCAGCTTGTCGTTCATACCAAGGCTCCCGCCGGCTTTGCCGCCAGCAACGCGCCCGGTTTCACACACAGGCAACGGTGGCTGCCCTGCACGCGTGACACCAGCGGCTGGGCGCAACGGGCTTCGGCCACGGGGCAGCGTTCACGAAAAGCACAGCCCCGGATCGCCACGTCCAGCGACGGCACGGCGCCCGCGATGGTCGGCAGGTCGGTGCGCGGTGCGGTGCGGCCCGGCTGGGGAATGCAGTTCAGCAGCATGGCGGTATAGGGGTGGCTGGGGCGGGTCAGCACCTCTTGCACGGTGCCGCCTTCCACGATGTCGCCCGCGTACATGACGATGACGTGGTCGGCAATGCGCGCCACCAGGCCCATATCGTGCGAGATGAACACCATGCCCAGCCCGAACTCGGCCTGGATGTCGCGCAAGAGGTCCAGCAGTTCGGCCTGCACGGTGACGTCCAGCGCGGTGGTGGGTTCGTCGGCAATCAGTAGTTCGGGGCCGCACATCAGCGCCATGGCGATCATCACGCGCTGTCGCAGTCCGCCCGACAGCTCGAACGGATATTGGCGCATGCGTTCTTCGGGGTTGGTGATGCCCACGCGGCGCAGCAGGTATTCGGCGCGTTCGGCGGCTTCACGACGGCTGACGCGCTTGTGGCGGCGCATCACGTCGATCAGTTGCGTGCCAATCTGAAACACCGGATTCAAGGACGTCATCGGGTCCTGGAAAATCATGGCGATGCGCGCCCCGCGCAATTGCGCCAACTGGCGCGCGTTCAGCGTGGACAGGTCCTGCCCGGCAAATTCCAGCCGCGTCATGCGGCGGCGCGCGGCGGCGGGCAGCAGGTCCAGCAAGGCCAGCGCCGTCAGTGATTTTCCGCAACCGGATTCGCCCACGATGCACAGCGTCTTGCCGCGTTCCAGGGTGAAGTCCACCGCGCGCACCACATGCTTGGTGTGCGTGGCGGTGTGGATGTCGATGTGCAGATCTTCGACCCGCAGCAGGGGATGGGAAGTGGCGGTCATGGTGTCAGCCTTTCTTCATCTGGATGGCGCGCAGCGTTTCGCCCGCCCGGTTCACACACAGCACCAGCACGAACAGCACGATGCTGGGGATGACCACCAGCGAGGGCTGGAACAGCATGTTCTCCTTGCCCTCGGCGATCATCAGGCCCAGCGACGGCATCGGCGCGGGCACGCCCAGGCCCAGGAACGACAACGAGGCTTCCAGCGTGATGGCCATGGCCGCGTCCACCGTGCCGATGATGAGCAGGTTGCCCACCAGGTTCGGCAGGATGTCGCGCCAGATGATTTGCAGATGCGTGCAGCCTTGCAAGCGCGAGGCCGTGACGAATTCGGCGTTGCGCAGCCCGGCGGCCATGGTGCGCGCCACCAGCGCGTAGCGTTCCCACAGCAACAGGCCCAGCACCAGCACCACCACCGTCAGCGACGCGCCCACCACCGACACCACGGCCAGCGCCACCAGAATGATGGGCAAGGCCAGGCGCGCGGTGATCAGGAAGGACACGGCGCGGTCCACGGCACCGCCGAAGTAGCCGGCGACGACACCCAGCGTGGTGCCGATCAGGCCGCCCATCAGCGCGACGGACAGGCCGATCAACGCCGACACGCGCACGCCGTACAGCGCACGCGCCAGCACGTCGCGACCCAACTGGTCAGTGCCCAGGATGTGGTTCCAGTCACCGCCTTCGGCCCACACCGGTTCTTGCAGCCGGGCCAGCAGGTCTTGCGTATACGGGTCGTGCGGAATCAGCCAGGGGCCGATCAGGCCAGCCAGCACCAGCAGGGCCAGCACGGCAAGGCCCACACGTTGGCCGGCGCGCGCCAGGCGGTCGCCGCGCGGCGCGACGGGCAGGGAAGATTGGATAGCGGTGTTCATGAGGCGGCTCGCACGCGGGGGTCCAGCCAACCGTTGATCAGGTCGGCGACAAGAGTCAGGACGATGTAGATCAGCGCAAAGATCAGGATCAACGCCTGCATCGTGGGAAAGTCGCCGCGCAGGATCGAGGTCCAGGCCAGCAGGCCCGCGCCGTTGATGGCGAAGACGGTTTCAATGACGACGGAGCCCGCCAGCAAGGTGCCCATCTGCGCGGCGGCCAGCGACACGAGCGGGCGCAGCGCATTGCGCAGCGCGTACTTCAACACCACGCTGGGACCGCCCAGGCCCATGGCGCGGGCCGTGCGGATGTAGTCGGTGGCCAGCACGGTTTCCATTTCGGATTTCATCAGCCGCAGCATGGCGGGCATGGCGAAGAGCCCCAGCGCCACCACCGGCATCACGTAGTGCTTCCAGGTGTCGAAGCCCGAGGCGGGCAGCCATTGGTTGCGCACGCTGAACACGATGATCAACAGGAACGCCAGGCAGAACGGCGGCATGGCTTGCGCGCAGGCCGACAGCAGCATGGTGGCGCGATCGGCCAGCGAGCCCTTGCGCATGCCGGCCAGCACACCCAGCGGAATGGCAAGCAGCAGCGCGAAGGCCATGGCGGCCAGGCCCAGCTTGGCGGTGGCGGGGAAGTGCTGGCTCAACAGTTCGGCCACGGGGCGGCTGAAGTACAGGCTGTCGCCAAAGTCGCCGCGCACCACGCCTGTCAGCCAGCGGCCGTATTGCAGCAGGATGGGGTCGTCAAAGCCGTGCTGTACCGACAGCCGGGCAGCATCCGCCGCGCTGCCTTCACCGGCCAGTCGGGCAGCCGGGTTGCCGGACGCAAACACCAGCGAAAAGCTGATCAGCGACACGAACACCACCAGCAGGGCGGCAACCAGCAAACGGCGAAACAGGAATGCAATCATGGGTCAACCTTTATGGGCTTGCTTCGGCGCGCGTCGATGTGCATCGGCGCGCGCCGTTCCGGTCGGGCGCGACTTCGGCTGTCACGCGCCCAGACCGGATTGGCACAACGGTTGGAACAAGGCCTGGGCGCAAGGGCCCCAAGCTTTAGTTCCAGGAGGCCTTGTAGAAGCGCGGGAACTCGTCGCCATCCACCGAAAAGTTCAGGCCCTTGGCCTGTACGGCGTTCAGCGAGTGGTTCCACAACGGCACCCAGTACGCCTGGTCGGCCACGATCTTCAGCGCGGCCGCGTAGTTCTTGGCGCGCAGGTCGCGGTCAACGGACGTGTCGGCCGCTTCCAGAAGCTTGATGACTTCCGGGTTGCGCGCCTGGTCATCCGGGCCGCCCCGGAAGAAGTTGCTGGTGGACAGCGCCGCGTCGGCAATGCCGTAGGAACCCCAGTTGGACGCCAGCATGGCGGTCTTGCCTTCGCGCCAGTTGGTCATGGCGGTGCCGTATTGCTGCTCAACCAGGTTCACCTTGATGCCGGCCTGCGCCATCTGGGCGGCGGCGGCGTCCAGGATGCTGCGCGGCGGGGCCGAGATCACCAGGTCTAGCGTGATGCCGTTGGGGTAGCCGGCTTGGGCCAGCAGTTGCTTGGCGCGGGCCGGGTCGAACTTGTAGGACTGCACGTCGGTCGTGCAACCGAACTGCGCGGGGTTGCACGCCGTGTTGATCACCTTGGACGCGCCGCCCACGAGTGCTTTGCGGATGGCTTCGCGGTCGATGGCGTGGTTGATGGCCTGGCGCACTTCCTGCTTGGCCAGCGGCGACTTGCCGTCGTCAAAGCGCGGGTTCAGCGAGATATAGCTGATGCGCATGATGCTGCTGCTTTTCACCGTGACCGACGGCGTTTTCTCCATGCGCTTGGCCACGTCGGGCGGCACGCGCCAGATCCAGTCCAGGCCGCCGGACAGCAGCTCGGCGTATTGGGTGTTGGCATCAGGCAGCACGCGCACCACCAGCTTTTGCACGGCGGGCTTGGGGCCGAAATAATCGTCAAAGCGTTCATACACATAGCGGCTGCCGGGCTGGCTGTCGGTCAGGCGATACGGGCCCGTGCCGATGGGCTTGGCGCCCATGTCCGACTGATTGGCCTCGTAGTACTTGCGCGGATAGATCGGCAGGTTTTCCGACAGCATTTCCAGCGCCAGCGGGTAGGGCGTCTTCATCTTGATGCGCACGGTGTCGTCACCGACTTTTTCCGCCTTGGCAATCCAGGCCACCTGGTTCTGGAAGCGTGCCTTGAAAGCGTCCGACGACACCAGGTTCAGCGTGTAGAGCACGTCGTCGATGGTCAAGAGCGAGCCGTCGTGGAACTTCACGTCGCGGCGAATGGGCAGTTCGATGGTGGTGTCGTCCACGAACTTGTAGCCCGTGGCGATGGCCGGGCCGAATTCGCCCGTGTCCTGGTTCTTTTGCAGCAGACCCGAGAAGACCATGCGCGCCAGCGCCAGGCCGGGACGGTCCGATTCCTTGTAGGCGTCCAGCGTGGCGGGCGCCGCGTCGAACGCAATGTTGAGGGAATTGTCGGCCTTGTTGGCCTGGGCGGCATGAGCGCCCAGCGCCAATAGCGCCGCGCTCACGAACTTCACGGTACGGGTTAGCTGCATGTTTTCACCTTGATATGTTTTATGTGTTTGGCCTACGGGGTGCTGCGGTGCTGCGATCTTGCTGTGCTGCGACGGTTGCGTTTTTTGCGTTTCGACAGGCAAGCCGCTCCCCTTGCCGCGGGCGACGCCAATGGCGCCGGCGGTGCATGCACGGTCGGTCAGGGAACGGGCCTGATGCGTCTCAGGCCTGGCGGCTTAGCAGTTCATCAAATCATCGGATCCCAACGTTGCCGAAGTCTTCCCGCAAGCGCGCCAGGATGCCGACCAGGTGGTCGTGCATGGCGTGGCGCGCGCGGATGGGATCGCGGTCGACAATGGCCGCGAGGATGCGTTCGTGTTCTTTCTGGGCTTCGATCCACACCTTGGTGGTCACGAAGTGTTCTTCCAGGCGGTGGAACACCGGGCTCAAGGTGCTCAGGTGCCAGATGTGCGAAATGGCGGCGGCCAGCGCGGCGTTGCCGCAAGCGGCGCCGATGGCGCTGTGAAAGGCGCGGTCGTGCACGCTGGGGGATTCGGTCAGCGACATGCCGTCGTGCGCGGCGCGGATGGCCGCAATCTGCGCGGGCGAGGCCTTTTGCGCGGCCAGGGCGGCGCATTCCGGCTCGATCAGCAAGCGCGTTTCCAAGAGGTCGAAGGGGCCGATGTCGGTGGCTTCGACGCTGTCGGCGGCGGCGGTCGGGGTCGCGTCTTGATACTGGCCGTCTTCACGCGGCTGGCACACAAACACGCCCGTGCCCACGCGCACATCCACATAGCCCTCGATTTCCAGGGCGATCAAGGCTTCCCGTACCGACGCCCGGCTGACTTGCAATTGCTCGGCCAGCTCGCGCTCGGCGGGCAGGCGGCCCCCCGCGGGAAAGTCACCGGCCTTGATGCGCGCGGCGATCTGGTCGGCAATCATGCGGTAAAGGCGGGTTGAGGCTACGGCCTGTAAGGAAGTCATCGTGGGCGGGGTTGGAGTGTTCGGGACGGTGAGCGTAATAGGTTTGGTGCGGTGGTGTCTTGCGTGGGCGTAAGCGTGCGCGATGTTGTTGAGGTGCCTGATGGTCCAGTGGTCAGGCCACTGGACGAAATGTACCGGAGCGAACCCGGCTTGGGAACCAGGGGGCTTCAGTTTTTCGACAGTTTCAGGGAAAACCACTAGCGGCGTGGGTGGAACGAAAGCGGCGGGGCATTTGCAGGAAGCGGGCCTGATCCGATACCGCCGTGGGCACATCGACGTGATCGACCGCCCCGGCCTGGAGGCGCGCGTGTGCGAGTGCTACACCGTGGTCCGCGATGAATATGACCGCCTGTTGGGTCAGCGCGTGCCTGTCCGGCGCGCCTGACCCAAACCCTGGAGCCGTCCGTGCCGTACGCCCACTCCGCGCTCCCCGGCATATCCAACCGCCTGCTTGACGCCTTGCCCGACGCTGAGCGAGCGCGCTTGCTGGGCCGGTTCGACCCCGTTGAACTGGCCTTCGGCCAATGCCTGTTGCAGCCTGGAGGGCGATTGGATGACGTCTACTTTCCCATGGGTGGCTATGTGTCGCTGATGCTTCCGCTTCCGCGCCGCGGCGCGCTGGAAGTGGGGCTGATCGGCAACGACAGCCGAGCCGTGGCTTGCGAGCCCTTCGGTCCCCACCCAGCGTAGCGCTTTCCTAAGCGGCCAAGTTGCGCTTCAAGGCGTGGATCATGTCTGCGCGCGCCTCTTGTGCTTGCGGCAGCAGGCGCGTCATGCCGATGAAGCTGTGCGGCACGCCGGAGTAGACGACCAGCATGGGCGCCGCGCCGGTGGCGAAGAGCTTGTTGGCGAGATCCAGCGTGTCGTCCAGCAGCGGGTCCAGCGCGGCGGCTTGCAGGATCAGCGGCGGCAGGCCGTTCATGTCGGCATGCAGTGGGGCGACGCCGGGGTCGCTTAACTGCGCGGCGTCGGTAACGTACTGCCGCCAATACCAATCCAGCTTTTCCGTGGACAGGCCAAAGCGTCCGTCGCCATAGGCGTCGTGTGAAGGCGTGTCGTCGCGGGCGGAGAGCATGCCGTAGATGACGACGCCGGTCTTGATGAAGGCGTCGCCCTCGTCGCGCAGGCGTTGCAGCGCGGCCAGCGTGAGGTTGCCGCCGGCGGATTCGCCGCCGACCGACAGGCGCGACGCATCCAGGCCCAAGGAGGGCGCCTGGTCGCGCAGCCAGCGCAGCGCGCCCAGCACCTGTTCCAGCGCGACAGGGTAGCGGGCTTCGGGCGACAGGGCGTAAGACAGGCCCGCCGTCACGATGCCGGCATCGGCCGCGATCTCGCGTTTCCAGCGGTCCAGTGATTCCAGGTCGCCGTGCGCGAAGCCGCCGCCATGCAGGTGCAGGTACAAGGGCAGCGGTGCGTCATTCGCGCCTTCCGGGTAGTACAGGCGCAGCGTGGCGGGCACGGACAGATGGTCCAGCCGATGTTCCTCCACGCGGCCAACGGGGGGCGCGGGCTGGCTCAACCACTGTTGGTAGGCGCGGCTTTTTTCGCGGAATTCAGCGATGGGGGTGGTCAGCACGTTGGGCGTGGCTACGCCGTGCTGCTGGGCCAAGGCCTGCGCGGCCAAGACTTCGGGCGCAAGGGTAGGGGTGTGGGAAGCGTCGCTCATGGGAGTCCAGTAGGGGGGGGCAATGCGGGGAACGCGCCAGTATGACGCGGATTGCGCGGCCCTGCTGAAACCCGCTTGCGCGGCCCCGCTTGGCGCTATCATCGTTGCGTCCTCGGCCACGCCGGTCCATTGTGTTTTGCCAGGCTTGCTGTTGTCACGCTTGCCTTGTCACCCTTTATCGCCTTCTTGGAAACGCCTCGCATGAACGATCGCCTACACCAGACGCTGCTTCGGTTTGACCAGTACAACGGCACCGATCCGAATCTGTTTACCTGGCAGGGCGAGACCTGTCCGCAGGAACTGTTCCTGGCGCAGAAGCTGCATGAATGGGTGCTGAAGCTGGCGCCGGATGCGCCCTTGCCGCTGGTGCTGGCGTCGCGCTGCCAGCACATCGGGCGCTGGGAGATCAGCCGCAAGAGCTATCCCGATGGGCGCGTGGGCTATCTGACGTGGCGCAAGGCCTTGGCGCGGCACCATGCCGCCGTGGCGGAAGGCATCCTGCGCGAGACGGGCTACGAGGACGAGGTGATCGACCGCGTCAAGACCATCGTCATGAAGCAGGGCATCAAGCAGGACGCGGATGTGCAGACCATGGAAAACGCCTTGTGCCTGGTGTTCCTGCAATATCAGTACGAAGCCTTTCACCCGGCGCATGGCGAGAAGATCGTGGAGATCTTGCGGAAGTCTTTGCAGAAGATGGACGCGGCGGGCCACAAGTGGGCGCTGACCTTGCCATATAGCGCGGCGGGGACGGCCTACCTGGAAAAGGCGTTGGCGGCGTAAAGGGCGGCACACGTGGCGGTTAACACGTGGCGGTTAACACGCACCACGAGCAAAAACACACAAGCCCGGCCGCGACGATGACGTCGCGAGCCGGGCTTGTTGCCGTCGTGCAAGCCGGAGCTTGCGCAAAGGCGGTATGACTACGCAGGCTTGTCGGTGGTCGTATCGTCGGCAGCCTTGGCGGATGCGTCGCTGGACGAAGCCGGCGTGTCGACGGATGCCGAGTCAGCAGAGATTTCCGTGGGCTTGTCAGCCGAAGACTCAGACTCAGACGAAGCCGAAGATGCAGTTGAAGATGCAACCGACGAGTCGGGCGATGACTCAGCCGGCGCTTGCGGTGCCGACTGGACCGGCGCCGTGACAGGCGCCGAGACCGGAGCAGCGACGGCAGCAGAGGCCGAAGCGGCGACGTCAGCGGCCGCATTCGCGGCAGGCGCTTCGCCAGAGGCAGCGGCAGCCGCCGCTTCCTTTTTGGCCTTGTTGCGCGCGGCGGCGTTCTTGGACGCGCTGCGCGAGGCCATGCGCTTGGCATGCTTGGCTTCGTTGGCGGTGACGGCGCCCGAGGGTTCGCCGTTCAGGTCCACGCGCGGGGCGTCTTCCACCATGCAGGCCCAGTAGCGGCGGCCATCACACCAGGTCTTGACCGCTTCCTTGATCTGCGCCTCGTCCAGTTGCAGGGCTTGGGCATGCTGGATCAAGTCGCCCAGCACGCCCAGCTTGAGCGGCAGCTTCGGGGCGGGATTCTTGGGGAAGGCCTTGGGAAACTGGCGTTGCAGGCGCGAGATCGCGACCACGACCGGGTCCACCGGCGATTCGCGGCGTTCGCGCTGCGGGCGCTGACCCTTGTCGCCGCTTTGCGAGCGAGCGTTCTTCTCACCGCCTTGCGGGCGCGGGCCCTTGCCGCCACCAGGCGGGCGAGGTCCTTTGCCGCCGCCTTGCGGACGCGCGTCTTTCTTGGGGGTAGGCTCTTCAGGCGCCTGCTTGGTGATCAAGGCCCGGATCGCGGCTAACTGTTCTAGTCCCATGTGCTACACAAAAAAAAGGTTGAGGCCGTGAGCATCAGCGCTCGGGCGGTTATCCAGACTGCACCACAAGCAGTGCCAGGAATAAAAGAATGCCGAACGCGGCCAGGGCAAACGGCAGTAGTAGAACATACACGCCGCG
This sequence comes from Achromobacter spanius, assembly GCF_029637605.1. Lineage (NCBI taxonomy): Bacteria > Pseudomonadati > Pseudomonadota > Betaproteobacteria > Burkholderiales > Alcaligenaceae > Achromobacter > Achromobacter spanius. Next base: position 1,070,439 of record NZ_CP121261.1, read on the forward strand.
TTCTTGCCCCTGTCCGTGGGCCAAACCTGCCGCAATCGACATCCGTACGGGGGAAAAAATGCCCATGGCCGTGCCCGAAACGTGTAATAGCGCAGCCGCGGCCGGCACGTTCAAACCCGCGTTAAGCGCCAATGATAGCTGCGACGGCATGAACAGGCTGTTTGGCGCGTTGCCGCTGTTGGCCAGCATGCCGAACGCGCCCGCCAGCAAGGGAGTGATCAGCAAGGTCCATTCCCGCAGCGTGGTGTAGAGGCCATCGGCATAGGCTTGCGAGATGCCGGCGCCCGCCAGCACTTCGGCCATCATCGCGAACAGGAAGACGGACATGACGGCGTGGCGGCCCGTACGCCACGCGGCGCGTGCCTGAGTCGTCAACGCGCGCGGTTGGCGGCGCCAGGCGGCCAGCGCCAGCGCGCCCGCGATCAGCCAACTGCCTGCGTGTAAAAAAGGTTTCCAGGCGGGCAGGTCGGCAAAGGGATGGATGTCGGCCCAGGCGCCCAGCGTGTGGTTGATCGCGGGAACGAGCCGTGTGACGGCCAGGCAGGCGATCACCAGCATGTAGGGCAGCGCGCGTCGGGCGGCGGCCAGCGCCTGGGCACGGTCGGGGCGGCGGTCCAGCACGAAGCGCAGCACGATCAAGGGCCCAAAGGACGCCAGCAGCGCGGTTTCGGGGCCCAGCACGGCCGTGGCGGCGCTGAGCAAGGCCAGGCTGGCCGTGATCCAGGCGGCTTCGCGCCCGTGTTCGGCGGTGTCGGCGCGCAAGCCCGCGTGGCGCGCGGTGCGCCAGAACAGCAGCATCCACACGGCCATCAGCAAGGCTACCGCCACCATGCTGTACAGCGCCAGTTGCGTGGCCGGCACGCGCGCATAGGCGGATGCCAGCAAGGTGCCGCTACCCATCGCGCCCCACGGGATCAGGGTCTGGCTCAACAAGGCGAACACCATGATGTCGCGCGGTTTCAAGCCCAGCGGGCGGATCAGCAGCACCGTGCCCAGCATGCCGACGCCAAACCCCGTGGCGGATTCCGCGAAAGGACCAATCAGGAAACAGGCAAAGAACAAGCGCCGCCGGCGGGCCAGCGGGTCATTCAATTCAGGGTGCGCGGCGGCGGCTTGCGCGGGCGCCTGGCCCTGCGAGGCCATCTGCCAGAACAGCAAGCCGCCCAGAATGTAGGGCGTGATGATCCAGCCGATCCACGCCCCACGCTCAAGCGTCACCGCCAATTGCGCGCCGCCGAAGGGCGCTCCGCCAAAGGGCGCTCCGCCGAAGGGCGCACCGCCAAAGGGCACGGGTGCGGCGAAGAGCGCAATGGGAATGGCGGCGCACAGCCCCAGCACGGCGGCTACCGTCGTGTTGACGCGCCCGCTGGCGATGGCGCCGATCACGGTCAGGGCGGGCAGGGACCACAGCAGGTAGATCATCGGCGGGGCGCTAACGTTGATGCCGCTTGTTGATACCGCTTATTGCGGCGTGGCCTTGGCAGGCGAACGCAGCACGATCTGCGTGATTTCCGAGGGGCGGCCCAGGCGGATCGGGAATCCTGGCCAGAGCCCGGCGCCGTTGCTGACGTACAGGTGCATGCCGTCCACGTCGTACTCGCCCGATACATAGCCTTCGTTAACCAGTTGCGTCAGCAGGTGCGGCCCCAGAATCTGCCCGCCATGCGTATGGCCGGACAGTTGCAGCCCGGCTCCGGCCCGGGCGTTCAACGCCGCGCCGATGGGGCGATGGCTCAGCAGGATGACCGGGTCCGTCGCCGGCACGCCGTCCAGCGCGCGCGTCACATCCGGCACGTCCTCGCCGTAGGCGGCCGCCATTTTGTCCGTGACGCCGGCCAGCACCAGGCGCTGGCCGTCGGGCATCAAGGTCACGTGCTCGTTCAGCAACAGGCGCAGGCCCAGGTGTTCAAACGCGGGCAGCCAGCGTCGGTACTCCGCGTAGTACTCGTGGTTGCCGGGGATGGCGTAGACGCCATGGCGGGCGCGCAGCGCCTGCAGCGGCAGCACATCGGCCGCGCGGGCGTCGGTGGTGCCGTCGACCAGATCGCCCGTGATCACGATCAGGTCAGGCTTCAAGCCGTTGGTCTTGTCGACCACGGCCTGCATCCAGGGCGCTTCCAGCAGCCGACTGGCGTGCAGGTCGGTCAGTTGCACCAGCCGAAACCCATCCAGCTCAGGCGGCAGCTTGGGCAAGGCGATTTCAAGCGTCTTCACATCGGGCACGCGCACGGCCTGCCACACGCCGATGGCTGACAGCGCCATGGCCAGCACGGCGGCGGTGGCGCCCCAGCGGCGCGCGCCCAGCAAGCGCCGGCCGCGCGCGCGTGACACGGCGTAAACCGCCACGCCCGCCACGTCGCGCACCAGCAGCAGCATGGCCAGCAAGAGCAGCCCGCCGAAGAGCCAGCCCAGCAACATGATCAGCGTGGCGGGAATCTCGGGAGAAGCCATCGAGCCGAAGAAGTGGCGCGTCACCAGATGGTGTTCGGCAATGGCAATCAGCAAGGCGGACAGCAGCAGCTTGGCCGGTTTGGATAAATACAGGGGCAGGACGAAACGCCAGATGACGTAGAGACTGATCAGTCCCGTGAAGACATGGAACACGCGGTGATTCCTACTGGTGGGGCGATGGATGTGGCGGGAAGCAGAGCCGGAAAAGCGCGGCCGAAACCAGCGACATTATGCCGGTGCTACCGCGTGTGAAGGCGTTCAATCAATAAAACCATGTTGGGGTATCGGCAACTCGACATCACGTCGTAAATTCGCAACAACAGATAGTTATGAGAATTAGTCGCATTACACTTTCTCCCCACATCAAAAGCCCATTCAGGGAGAGGAAGCCAGCATGCAAGCAGCCAGGCCGCAGCGCCGCAAACCCCGTATTCACTCTGTTGATCAGCCAGGCTTGCCTCTACGCCGCACCTCCGTCCTGGTGCTGATGGCGCTGGCTTGCGCCGGTGCGGCCGCGCAGGACAGCGCCGTGGCAACCTTGCCCACCGTGCAGGTCGTGGGCGAGGGCGACCCGACCACGACGGAAGGGACGGGGTCCTACACGCCGCGCGCCACGGCCGCCGGCACGGGCCTGCCGCTGACGTTGCGCGAGACACCGCAGTCGGTCACGGTGGTGACGCGCCAGCGCATGGAAGACGAAAACATGTTGTCCCTGGCCGACGTCATGGCCAGCACGCCCGGCATCTCGGTGCAGAACTACGACAGCGAGCGTTATTCATTCAGCTCGCGCGGTTTCGCCATTACCAATTACCTGTACGACGGCGTACCCACCGACTTCGACACGGGCTATGCAGGCGGCGAATCGTCCATCGACCCCATCATCTATGACCGCGTGGAAGTCGTGCGGGGCGCCACCGGCCTGTTGACGGGCTCGGGCAATCCGTCGGCATCCATCAACCTGGTGCGCAAACACGCCACCAGCCGCGAATTCAAGGCCGATGTCAGCGTCAGCGCCGGCAATTGGGACACGTATCGCGGCACGCTGGACCTGTCCACGCCGCTGAACAAATCCGGCAGCGTGCGCGGCCGCATCGTGTCGGCCTACCAGGACAACCATTCGTACCTGGACGGCTATCAGAACAAGAAAAAGATCTTCTACGGCGTGGTGGACGCGGACCTGACCTCGCGCACCACCTTCAGCGCGGGCTTCAACTACCAGGACAATGACCCGCAGCGCAGCAGTTGGGGCGGCTTTCCGCTGTGGTACGCGGACGGCGGGCGCACTGACTGGAAGCGGTCGTTGAATACCGGCGCGGACTGGAGTTCCTGGGCCAGCACCACCTCGGGCGGCTTCGCCAGCCTGGAACACCGCTTTGACAACGACTGGCGCGTGCAGGCCGTGGCGTCTCATTCCAAGCACGAAATGGATGGCAAGCTGCTGTACCTGTACGGTTGGCCCGATCGCGAAACCGGCTTGGGCGTGAATGGATCGCCCGCCTGGTACGTGGGCGATCGCAAGCAGAACAGCCTGGACCTGAAGGCCTCCGGCCCGTTCACCGCATTCGGCCGCCGCCATGAAGCGGTGGTGGGCGCCAGCTTCACCCGGCAATACGCGGACTTCGATTACCGCTCGGCGCTGGACGCCGCGCCGGTAGGCAACTTCTTCAACTGGGATGGCTCGTATCCCGAACCGCAATGGAGCGACACCGCCGTCACCGCCAGCCGCTACACCACCAAGCAAAGCGGCTGGTACGGCGCGCTGCGCCTTAACCTGGCCGACCCCCTGAAGCTGATCGTGGGCGGGCGCTACAGCACGTGGAAGACGGACTCGGTGGGCTTTGGCGGCGGCAACCGCACGGCCTTCGACAAGGACGCCTTCATTCCCTACGCGGGCTTGCTGTACGACATCAACGAGACCTACACGGCCTACGTCAGCTACACCGGCATCTTCAACCCGCAAAGCTACCAGGACCGCAACGGCAGTTGGCTGGACCCGCTGGAAGGCAAGTCCTATGAAGCCGGTATCAAGGGCGAATTCCTGGAAGGCCGGCTGAACGCCAGCGCCGCGATTTTTCAAGTCGAGCAGGACAACGTCGCTCAGACCGATCCGGGTTACTTGGTGCCGGGTTCGATCAACCAGGCGTACCGGGCCGCACAAGGTACGCGCAGCCGTGGCTTCGACCTGGAGATGTCGGGTGAAGTGACGCCGGGCTGGAACGTGGCGGCCGGTTGGTCGCATTGGACGGCCCGCGATGGTGACGGCGCCCCCATCCAGACCGACCAGCCGCGCTCGCTGGTGCGCCTGTTCACCACCTACCAGTTGCCGGGCGATTGGAACCGCCTGACGGTGGGCGGCGGCGTCAACTGGCAAAGCGGGGTGTACACGATTGCCAGCGGCCCCAATGGCGATGAACGCGTCAGCCAGGGCAGCTACGCCATCACCAACCTGATGGCGCGCTATCGCTTCAACCGCAACCTGTCGGCGCAGTTGAATGTGAACAACGTGTTTGATCGCAAGTACTACAGCCAGGTCGGCTTCTACAGCCAGGGGGCCTGGGGCGCGGGCACCAGCGCGATGTTGACGATGCGCTATCAGTACTAAGCGTGGGTGGCGCTCATGCGCTTGTGCAGAGCGCCACCGGGCAGTCACGCAAGAGCGCGGTCAAGGGCACTTCGCCCGCCGTGTTCGCGCTGACCTGAGCCCTGGACAACACGTTGCAGAGCGCGCTCGCATCAATATCCGGGGGAAGAACAACGCGGGTGTCTTCCCAGTAACGCGAGGCCTGCGCCGCTTGGTCCGTTGCATACGCCACCAACGCCCGCGCGCATAACCGGGGCGCCACGGCCATCACGCAGCGCCCTTCATGGCGGCGCACGTAGGCGATCACGTGCGCCGCGCGTGGGCCGATGACGGCAAGCGGCGTGCAATCCCCGTGGCTGAACAGGTCGGGGTGGTGGGCACGCAGCGCCAGGGCGCGGCGGATCAGTTGCTGCTTGATGGCGCCGCTGCGCCACGCTGCCGCGTCGGTGGCCATGGGCAGGTCAGCATCTTCTGCCTTCAGCAACGCCGCGCGTTCGGCGTAGTCGACAGGACGGCGGTTGTCGGGGTCGACCAGGCTGAAGTCCCACAGGTCGGTGCCTTGGTACAGGTCGGGCACGCCGGGTAGCGTGTTGCGCAACAAGGTCTGGGTCAGGCTGTTCACCAGCCCGGCGGGGGCGATGCGCAGCGCCCAGTCGCCGATGTCGCGCAGCAGCGCCTGGCCATCGCCGGGGTCTTGCAAGGCCGTGATGCAGGCGCGCGCGGCGTCTTCGTAGGCGGCGTCCGGGTCGGTCCAACTGGTGTGCAGCTTGGCTTCACGCAAGGCTTTTTCCTGCCACTGCGCAAGGCGTTCAAGCAATTCAGAGACGGACGCGGTGACCTCGGCACTGCCGTCATCGAAGCTTTCGGCCGACAGCGACAGCGGCCACGCCCCCACCAAGCTTTGCAGCAGCAGATAGCGGTCGGCGGGGCTGGGCGCGCCCGGCTTGGCCAGGCGCGGTATCCATGCGCCCACCATGCGCAGCCATTCGTCGGGTGCTTCGCTCAGCACGGCCAGCCGGGCACGGGTGTCTTCGCCGCGTTTGTGGTCATGCGTGGCGGTGGCCAGCATGGCGTGGGGATGCGTGCGCGCGCGCGCGGCGCTCAGCGCATGAAAGGCTTGCAGCGGCAGCGCAAAGCGCGTGGGGCTGGAGCCCACCTCGTTGCGCGACAGCAGCGGGCCTCGGCGGTAGAACAAGGTGTCTTCCAGTGCCTTGGCCGCCAGCGGCGGAGTCAGTTGCTGGAAGCGGCGCAAGGCTAGCGCGCGGGCTTGCGTTACGGCGGTGTCGGCCACGTCCTGTTGCGCCGCACCGTCCAGCCATTCGTCGATCTGTTCCAGCAAGCGCGCGTCAGCGGTGGCGTCGCCCAGCGCTTCTCGCGCCTGGTCCAGCGCAACGCGGCACCAATGCGCATCCGCCGCGCTGCGGCCCCCGTCTTCCGCATAGCTGCGGTACACCGGAAACGCCGCCAGCAAAGCCGTCAGCACGCGGTCGATGGCCGGACCGGTCCAATCGCGCGTGCGCAGGTCGAAGCGGGCGATGCGCGTCAGCGCGCGCACCAGCGCCTGTCGTTCGGCGGGGAAATGCCGTGCCAGCATGCGGTGGCGCGCGTCGCGCAGTTGGGCAGTAGCGTCGCGCGGGTCGCCGCTAAGCGCGGCCCAGCAGCGATCAAGCTGGGCCTGCGCCTCGGGCGCATGCAGCAGCGCGCCCACCTGGTCCATGAAGTCGTAGCCGGTGGTGCCCTCGGTGGGCCAGCGCGCGTCCAGCGATTCGTCGTCGGCCAGGATTTTTTCAATGATCAGGTAGGCGCCGCCGGGCAGGCCGGCCTGTTTGCGTTCGCCTTCCGCTTGCCGCAAGGCGTGGCGCAAACGGCGCAGATAGGCGCCGGGGCTGGCCAGGCCGTCAATGTGGTCGATGCGCAAGCCGTCCAGCACGCCTTCGCGATACAGGCGCAGCACCAGCCCATGCACGGCGTCGAAGACCGCGCTGTCTTCCACGCGCACGCCAACCAGTTCGCTGATTTCGAAGAAGCGGCGCCAGTTGATCTGGTCGGGCGCGGTGCGCCACCAAGCCAGCCGGTAGTGCTGGCGTTCCAGCAATGCATGCAGCCGCTCGCGACCCGAGTCGGTGGCCGATTCGCCAGCCAGCGAGCCCGGTGCAAGCGGCAGGTGCTGGCCGCCCGCGTTGATATGGCAGGTGCCCGCATCCGCATCGTGTTCCAGGCGGATGTCGCCCGCCGCCAGCGCCTGGCCGTATAGGTCGCCCAGCACGGGCAGCAGCACCTTGCCGCGCAACGCGGGGTCGGGCGCATCCCAATCGATATCGAAGGTGGTGGCGTGCGCGCTGTCTTGCCCGTGCCGCAGCACGTCGGCCCACCAGGGGTTCGAGGCATGCGCCGCCATGTGGTTGGGCACGATGTCTGCAATCAGCCCGAGGCCGCGCGCGCGGGCGGCGTCCGCCAGCCGGCGCAGGGCGCTTTCCCCGCCCAGCTCATCACTGACCCGCTGATGGTCGATCACGTCATAACCGTGGGTAGACCCGGCTCGCGCCTGGGTGATGGGCGACAAGTACAGGTGGCTGACGCCCAGCGCGGCGTAGTAGGGAAGCTGCGCGCGGGCGTCGTCCAGCGTGAAGCCGGCATGCAGTTGCAGGCGCGCGGTGGCGCGGGGGATCAGGGTCTGGTTCATCGCCGCCCCCGCACGGCGCGCACCGGCCGCAGCCGCGCCTGGCTGTTGGGTGCGCTCAGGCAGTCCGCCACGGACAGCGGCACGCGCTGGCGCCAGTTGGGATGATGCGTGGTGGTGCCGGGCAGGTTGGGCTGGTCCAACTGGCCGGTCAGGTCTTCCAGCGGAACCAGCATCAAGGGGCAAGGCGTGGCGGCGACAAAGCCCAGCAGTTCGGCGCTGGGCGTCTCACGCGGCAGCGGCAAGGTGGATGCGGCCGGCGAGCAGGACTGGACCGAGCGCCACAAGGTAGCGCGGTCTTCCAGGCGCTCGGCGCGCAGCGCGGCCTGGTCCTGGTCAGGCGCCAGCAAGCGCAGGCGGGAGCGCCACAGGATGTCTTGCGCATGCCACCAGCCTTCCAGGGTGGGCAGATCATGGGTCGTGGTCATGGCGACGGCATTGGCGGGCCACTGCGAGGGTGGCAGGAATTCGGGGGGCTCGACGGAGGGGGCTGGCGGTGTTGCGCTATCGGCGCCCGCTTCGGGCGCGGAACCGGTGCCGCGCATGAACCACAGCACGTCCATGCCCAGCACCCCGTGCGCTTCCAACTGCGCATCAAACCCTTCCGGCACCGTGCCCAGGTTTTCACCGACGATCAGCGCGCGGTGCAAGCGGGCTTCCAGCGCGGTCAGGCGCAGCAGGTGTTGCAAGGGAAAGCGCAGGTAGCCGCCGTCTTGCGGGCTGGCGCCATCGGGAATCAGCCACATCCGGGCCATGCCCAGGATGTGGTCGATGCGCAGTCCGCCGGCGTGGGCCAGGCAGGCGCGCAGCATTGCCAGAAAGGCCGAGTAACCGGAGGCCTGCAAGGCGGTGGGCGACAGCGCGGTCAGGCCCCAGCCTTGGCCCAGCGGGTTGTACAGGTCGGGCGGCGCGCCCACGCTGGCGTGTGTCATCAGGTCGGCCCCCCGGCTCCAGGCGTGGCTGCCCAGCGGGCTGCCGCCTACCGCCAGATCGGCCACCACACCCACCCGCATGCCGGCATCGCGGCCCGCGTGCTGTACCCGCTTCAGGCTTTCGGAGGCCAGCCATTGGCTGAACATGTGCGCGTCGACATCGTGCGCGTGGTCGGTCGCATAGCGTTGCGCGGCCGCCGAGCGCGGGTGGTGCAATTCGGTGGGCCATTGTGTCCAGGGCACGGGCGCGCCCGCAGCCAGACTGTGCTTGGCGTGCAGGGCTTCGAACAGCGCGTGTTCGAACAGGTCGGGGCCGGCGGCGGTGCGGTAGCTGTCGTAGGCGCGGCGCTGCTCGGCGCTGGCGTGGGTGGTGAAGCGGTCGTGCAGGCGGCGCAGCAGTTGCTGGCGAAAACCCGCCGCCGCGGGCCAGTTGATCAAGGGTTGTGCGTCCAGCACAGGCAGGCGCGCCGGGGTCATGCCCGCCAGCGCGTCGCGCACGGCATCCGCGCCCAGGATGCCGGCGGGGTCGGCGTACAGCGTGTTCAGGAACAAACGGCTGGATGGCGAATACGGGCTGCACTGTGCCGGGTCCGCCGCGAACATGGCGTGCACGGGGCTGATGGCCAGCGCATCGGCGCCGGCCGCCCCGCTGGCGACGGCCAGATCGCGCAGGGCACCGAAATCACCAAAGCCGTGCGTGGCCTGTGTCGGGTCGGGGCCGGGGCGCCGCAGGCTGTAAACCTGTACGGCCAGGCCCCAGGCGCGGGCGTCCTGGGCTTGCAGCAGTTCATCCAGCGACGGCGCGCACGGCGGGCAGACGGCAAGGGTCGTAACGCCGGCCTGGGTGTGCACGGTGTAGTAGCCGGGGGTGGTTGGCGCGCGCAAGGTCGCGGCGGCGTCTTGTCCCGGTGTCGTGCGGCCAGAGAGGGCCGGCCCTGAAGCGGGTTCGATGCGATACGTACCGGCGCAGCCGGGCGGCAGCGGCACGGCCTCGCCCGGCAGGGCGATCAGCATCGCGGGCAGGTGCGCCTGCGCGCTCAGCGCGGCCAGGCGTTGGCGGCTGTCGCGGATGTCCGCCTCGGAATCGGCGGGCAGATCCATGGCGGCCAGCAGCGCGCGCAAGGTGTCGGGCGACACGCGGCGGGGGCGCTGGCCGGCGTCGGTCCAGTACTCGGCAATGCCGGCCTCGGCGGCCAGCTCGGACAGCCCCGCATGGGTGGCGGCGCTCATGCGGCGTCCTCCAGCAGCCAGACCGTGCTTTCTGAACAAAGGCTGCCTTGGCTCAAGGCGTCGAACGCGCCCGCGCGCGACTCGAACAGCAAGGACGAGAACAACGGCGGGGTGGTGGCTTGCTTGCGCGGCAAGGCAGCGGGCATCGGCCCCAGGTTGATGTACGCCGTCAGCAAGGCGCCGTCGCCCAGGCGCCAGCGGGCATGCACGCTGTGGTCGCCCACGGCACGGGCGAAGACGTTGCGCGCGCCATTCATTCGTGGCGCGATGAGGCGCAGGCGCAGGTCCAGCAGCGCGCGGTACAGGTCGCGCCACTGCTGTGCTTCCGGGTTGTCGGCCCCGGACCAGGGCGAGCTTTTCTGCCAGGTGGTTTCGGCGTTCGGGTCTGGCACGGGCTCGCCATTGGCGCCTGCAAACTCCGGGAACGCGGCGAATTCGCGCTGGCGGCCTTCGCGCACCGCCTGCGCCAGCGCCGGGTCGGTATGGCTGGTGAAGTACAGGAAGGGCGCGCGGCTGCCGGATTCCTCACCCATGAAGATCAGCGGAATCTGCGGCGCCAGCAGTTGTAGCGTGACGGCGGCGCGCAGGCGTTCGGCGTTTTCGGCAAGCTCGGTCAGCCGCTCGCCCCAGGCGCGGTTGCCGGTCTGGTCATGGTTTTGCAGGAACAGCACGAAGGCCGTGGGCGGCAGGTGGCCGCTGGGTTCGCCACGCGCGGCGCCTTGCCGGTAGCGCGAAGGCTGGCCTTGATACAGCCACCCTTCGGCCAGGCAGCGCGCCAGCGCCTGGGCGGGTTGTTCCGCGTAGTCGGCGTAGTAGCCGCGGGATTCCCCGGTCAGCAGGTGATGCAGCACGTGGTGCGCGTCGTCGTTCCATTGCGCGTCGTAGCCGTCGGTCAGCAGGCTGGCGCGGTTGTCGTCGTTTTCCAGCACCAGGTGCAGGTGGCGCTGCGCCGGCACCTGGCCACGGACAAAGCGCGCCAGTTCCACCAGCCAGTCGGGGTCGGTAATGGCGTGCACCGCGTCCAGCCGCAAGCCGTCAAAGCGGTATTCCGTCAGCCAGTACAAGGCGTTTTCTTCAAAGTAGCGGCGCACGGCGGGCTGCCGGAAATCAATGGCGGCCCCCCAGGGCGTGGATACGTCGTCGCGAAAGAAGGGCGCGGCGTATTGGGACAGATAGTTGCCGTCCGGGCCGAAGTGGTTGTAGACCACGTCCAGCATCACGCACAGGCCCAGCCCGTGCGCGGTGTCGATCAGGCGCTTCAGCTCGTCGGGCGTGCCGTAGGCGGTGTCGGGCGCGTAGGGCAGGACGCCGTCGTAGCCCCAGTTGCGCGGGCCGGGGAAGTCCGCGATGGGCATCAGTTCCAGCACGGTGATGCCCAGCCTGGCCAGCTCGGGCAGCCGTTCGGTCAGGCCGGCAAAGCCGCCCGCAAGACCCGGGTGCGCTTCGTAGATGACGGCTTCGCGCCAGGGGCGGCCCATCCAGGAGGCATGCCGCCAGGGGTAGGTGTCCGGCCCGACGACGACGCTGGCGCCATGCACGTCGCCATCCTGCAAGCGCGAGGCGGGGTCGGGCACCAGCAGGTCCTGTCCGATGCGATAGCGATAGCGCGCGCCGGGCTCGCAGTTCACATCCACCTGGGCGTAGCCGTCGGCGTCCGCTTGCAGCGCGATGGGAACGCGCCCCTCTATCACCAGGGCCAGGTCGGCCGGGGCCGACGGCGCCCACAGGCGAAAGCGCGTGCGGCCGTCAGGCAGCGGCAGCGCGCCATGGGTATAGGGTTCAGGCAACACGGTCATGAGGCACTTCCGGGGATGCAGGTGGCGGTCAGCAGGACCAGGCTGTGCGCCTCGACCGTGACCTCGGATTCAGAAACGGGGGCGGCGGGCACTTGCGTGGCCGAGTCCAGTTCACGCAGCCAGGCTTGGGCGGGTTCGGGCAGGGTGAAGGTGGCCGGCTCGGCGCTGGGGTTCATCAGCAGCAAGGAAATATCGGCGCTGCCATCTTCGCGCAGCGCCGCGCGCCGCAAGGCCAGGGTGCGCAATTGCGGGTCCTCCCAGGATTCCTGGTCGATGTAGCCGCCATGCGCGTCCAGCCAGCTGATGGCGCTGACGCCCGGGCAGATCTCCTGCGCCGCATCCCCAAAACGTGCTGCCCGCAGGCTGGGGTGATCGCGCCGCAGCGCCACCACCCGCGCCACGAAGTGGCTCAGCGCGCGGCCCGCGTCGCTCTGCGCCTGCCCCCAGTCCAGCCATGACAGCGGGCCATCCTGGCAATAGGCGTTGTTGTTGCCGTCCTGGCTGTTGCCGAACTCGTCGCCCGCCAGCATCATCGGCGTGCCGTCGGACAGGAACAAGGTGGCCAGCAAGGCGCGCTGCACGCGGCCGCGCCGTTCCAGAATGGTGGCGTCTTCCGTCGGTCCTTCCTCGCCCCAGTTGTGGCTGTAGTTCTCCGAGTGGCCGTCGTTGCCGTTTTCGCCGTTGGCCTCGTTGTGGCTGCCGTCGTAGCTGACCACGTCCTGGATGGTGAAGCCGTCGTGCGAGGACACGAAGTTGATGCTGGCCCAGGGGCGGCGGTGGCGGCGGTCGAAGATGTCGCGCGAGCCGCACAGGCGCGCGGCCATGTCGCCGCGCATGCCTTCGTCGCCGCGCCAGTAGCGGCGCACGGTGTCGCGGTAGCGGTCATTCCATTCGGCCATACCGGGCTGGTGGTTGCCTAGCTGATAGCCGTCGGGGCCTATGTCCCAGGGTTCGGAAATCAGCTTCACGCGGGCCAGCACGGGGTCTTGCAGCAAGGCGTCGAAGAAGCCCGAGCCCGGGTCAAAGCCCGTGCCTTCGCGGCCGAGGGTGACGCCCAGGTCGAAGCGGAAGCCGTCAATGCCATAAGACTGCGTCCAGTAGCGCAGGGAATCCATCACCATTTGCAGGACGCGGGGGTGCGACACGTTGACGGTGTTGCCGCAGCCGGTGTCGTTGATGTAGTAGCGTTCTTCCCCCGGCATCAGCCGGTAATAGCTGGCGTTGTCCAGCCCGCGCCACGACAGTGTCGGCCCCAGCTCGCTGCCTTCGCAGGTGTGGTTGTAGACCACGTCCAGAATCACTTCCAGGCCGGCCGCGTGCAGGCGCCGCACCGCCTGGCGCAGGTCGTTGGGGCCGTTTTGCAGATAGCTCGGTTCCGGCGAGAAGAACGACAGCGTGTTGTAGCCCCAGTAGTTGCGCAAGCCCCGTTCCAGCAGGAAGCGGTCTTGCAGGAAGGCGTGCACGGGCAGCAGTTCCACGGCGGTGACGCCCAGCCGGTGCAGGTGTTCGATAAAGCGCGGGTCGGCCAGCGCGGCGCAGGTGCCGCGCAGTGGCGGGCGCAAGTCCTCGCGCTGCATCGAGACGCCGCGCAGATGCACTTCGTAGAGGGTGGTGTCCGTCCACGGGGTGTCGGGGGCCTTGCTGTTGCCCCAGTTGAACGGCACGTCTTCGGTCACCACCGCCTTGGCCATGGCCGGCGCGCTGTCGCGGCGGTCCATCGACAGGTCGGCGCGCGCGTGATTCAGGCGGTAGCCAAAGAGCGCATCGCTCCAGCTGACCGGCCCGGTCATCTGGCGGGCGTAGGGGTCCAGCAGCAGCTTGTGCGGATTGAAGCGGTGGCCGTTGCGCGGGTCATACGGACCGTGGGCGCGATAGCCGTAGATCAAGCCCGGCTGCGCATCTGGCAGATAGCCGTGCCAGACCTCGTCGGTGCATTCGGGCAAATCGAAGCGGCGCAGTTCCTTGCGGCCACGCGCGTCAAAAATGCACAGTTCGATGCGGGTGGCGTTGGCCGAGAACACAGCGAAATTCACGCCCAGGCCGTCGCTGACGGCGCCAAGCGGATACGGCCGGCCGGTGGTAAGGCGGGTGAACTGAGTGGGGTCCATGGATTCAGCCTTGGTGCGTGAAGAACAGGGTGGCAAGCGGCGGCAAGGTCAGCGACAGCGACTGGGCGTGGCCATGGGCGGCTTGGTCCGAGGACTGCGCGGCGCCCTGGTTGCCTTGGCCCGAGCCGCCATACCAGCCGGCGTCGGTGTTCAGCGATTCCACCCAACGGCCCCCCAGCGGCACGCCGACGCGGTAGCCGTGGCGGGTGACGGGAGTGAAGTTGCAGACGGCCACCATCAAGGACGAACGGCCCCGGCGCAGGAAGGCGGCCACGCTGTTGTCGGCGTCGTCCATGACCAGCCAGGCAAAGCCGTCGGGTTCGTTGTCTTGTTCGTGCAGCGCGGGCGCCTCGCGATACAAGCGGTTCAAGTCGGCCACCAGGCGCTGCACGCCCTTGTGGCCGGCGTCGTCAAGCAGGCTCCAGTTCAGCGAGGCGTCGTGATTCCATTCGGCGGGTTGGGCCAGTTCACCACCCATGAACAGCAGCTTCTTGCCGGGGTGCGCCCACATGAAGCCCAGGTAGGCGCGCAGGTTGGCCAGCTTGGTGGCGGTGTCGCCCGGCATCTTGTTCAGCAGCGAGCCCTTGCCGTGCACCACCTCGTCATGCGAGAGCGGCAGGATGAAGCGTTCGGAATAGGCGTAGGCCATGCCGAAGGTGATGTCGTGATGATGGTATTTGCGATGGACCGGGTCTTCGTGCATGTAGCGCAGCGTGTCGTGCATCCAGCCCATGTTCCATTTGTAGTGAAAGCCCAGGCCGCCCTCGGCCACCGGGGCCGTCACGCCCGGCCAGGCGGTGGACTCTTCGGCCACCACGATGGCGTCCGGCGCCTGTTCACGCACCGTGCTGTTCAGCTCGCGCAGGAAGGCCACCGCTTCCAGGTTTTCGCGGCCGCCGTGTACGTTGGGGATCCATTCGCCGGGTTGGCGGCTGTAGTCGCGGTAGAGCATGGAGGCCACCGCGTCCACCCGCAGCCCGTCGATGTGGAATTCCCGCAACCAGTGCACGGCGCTGGCGATCATGAAGGCTTTGACTTCGGTGCGGCCCAGGTTGTAGACCAGCGTGTTCCAGTCGGGGTGATAGCCTTCGCGCGGGTCGGCGTATTCGTAGAGCGGCGTGCCGTCAAAGCGCGCCAGCCCGTGGGCATCATTCGGAAAGTGGGCGGGCACCCAGTCCAGAATGACGCCGATACCGGCGGCGTGGCAGCGGTCGACGAAGCGGGCGAAGGCGGCGGGCGGACCAAAGCGCGCGGACGGCGCGAACATACCCAGGGGTTGGTATCCCCAGGAGCCGCCGAAGGGGTATTCCATGATCGGCATCAGCTCCACATGCGAGAACCCCATGGCTTGCACGTAGGCGGGCAGCTTGTCGGCGAGCTGGTCCCAAACGCAGCGCTCGGCGTCGGGCGCGAGCCATGAGCCGGCGTGTACTTCGTAGATGGAAATGGGAGCGTGGCGCGCTTGGCGCTCTGCGCGTGAACGCATCCATGCGTCGTCCGTCCAGGAATAGGGGGTGGGGTCGTCAACGACCGAAGCGGTGGCCGGCGAGGGCTGGGCGCGGCGCGCCATCGGGTCGGCCTTGAATACGATGGCGCCCGCGTTGTCGGTAATGGCGAACTTGTAGCAATCGCCCGCCATGACGCCGGGAATGAACAGTTCCCACACGCCGGCCGCGTGGCGCAGACGCATGGGGTGGCGGCGCCCGTCCCAACTATTGAAGTCGCCCACCACCGCAACGCGGCGCGCATTTGGCGCCCAGACCGCGCAGCGCAGGCCGGGCACGCCGTCCATCTGGTCCAGCCGCGCGCCCAGCACGGACAAGGCGGCGCGCCAGTCGCCGCTGGCCAGGCCAGCAAGTTCGGCGTCGGACAGCACCGGGCCGAATGCGTAAGGGTCGGGCGTCAATTGTTCGGTGTCGGGCCATTGGATGGCCAATTGGTACGAGCCCGGGTCGCCGGGCCGGGCGTCTGGGACGGCCCCGGTGTACAGGCCCTGGGCTTGTTCGTGCAGCGGCAGGCGGGTGCCGTCGGCGGTTACGACCACGACCGCGCGGGCGCCGGGCACCAGCGCGCGCACCACGCCCTCGTGCGGCCCCAGGACCGAAAACGGGTCCGCGTGCTGCCCGCTGGCCAAGGCCTGCAAGCTGGCCGCATCAAGCTGGCCTGCGTCTGGAGAAGACGGCGGAGAAGGCGGCGGGGAAGGCGGCGATACGGCGCCGTTGTCATGACGATTCATCGTGATTGTTCCTCGGCGCTGATCGCCGCATCTTGCAAGAGTTCGCGTGCCAACTCGGTCAGGGCGCACAGCGGAATGGAGATCCAGTCGGGGCGGTGAGCGGCCTCGTAGCTGACTTCGTAGGCGGCTTTTTCCAATTGCGCCAGCTTCAGCAGCGTGTTCTCTTGCGCGGGGGGCAGCGCAATCTTGGTGGAGGCGGCCTCTTGGTAGCCCAGCAAAAATGCTTCCGCGGCACGCGAGCCAAAGCGCGCCAGCAGCGTGTCGCGCAGGTCCTGCGGCACGCCGGGGGCGGCCGACGAATCGCCGCCGCCCGTGTTGGCGTCCGTGGGCGCGCCGCCCATCGGGTCGCTGCGCGCCACCGACGCGGCGGCGTAGTCGAATGAACGCAGCATGCCGGCCACGTCCTTGTAAGGCGTCGTGATCGTGCGGCGGGTCTCCAGCGTCTGAATGGGCTCGCCTTCAAAATCGATCAGGTAAGCGTCCGTCTGCGCCACCAGCACCTGGCCCAGATGGAAGTCGCCATGCACCCGGATCAGCGGCGCGCCCGTCAGCGCCTGCGCCATGCTGTCCACGTGCTTGGCCAGGCGGCCATGATGTTCAAACAGCCATTGCGCGCAGGCGTGGGACGGCGGCTCCAGTCGGTCCTGCGTGGCGCGCAGGTCTTGTTCGGCGCGATCCAGTTGCGCGATGATGCGCGCGGCGTGTGCCTGCGCATCTTCCGTTGTGGCGGTATGGACGGGAAAGGCAGGGTCGTCCGAGTCCTGGGCCAGCGCGTTGTGCAGCTCGGCCAGGCGGCGGCCAATCGTGGTGGCCATGAAGGTATAGCCTTCCAGGCTGGCTTCGAATTCCTCGGGGCTGTGGCCGCCCAGCAGCGCGGCGCCCAGCGTGCGTTTCAGGGTGTCCAGCGTCCAGGTCCAGGCGTCGCCCTCATTGGTGACGAAGGCGTGCAGCACGGCCAGCGTGTGCGGTACGCCGTCGGCGTCTTCGCGCAGCACCTCGCCCAGCAGGGCGGGAATGTTGGCGTAGCCCGCGCGCGTCAGGTGGCGTGATATTTCCACTTCGGGCGATATGCCGGGCTGGACGTTGCGGATCAGTTTCAGGATGGCTTGCCCGCCAACGATGACGGAACTATTGGACTGTTCCGCGCTGATCCATTGCAGCGCGGGTTCCTCGCCGAAGTCCAGGTCGGCCAGGGCGGGTTCAGGCACGCAGCGGATGACGCCGGGCTTGTCGCCGGGTTTGCCGCCGTCGCGTCCGTCCAGGGCCTGGCTGGCGCGCAAGGCATCGACCACGCCCAGCACGAAGCCGGGTTGCAGGAAGGCGTCTGCCAGCGTGCCGACTTCCGCGCCCCGGCGGACGCGTGCAATGGGGTATTGCACCTGCGCGGTTTCATCCCAGACCAGAACGAAGGGAGCCTGGACGCGCAGGGGATGGCCCGCCGCGTTGGCGTTGTCGGCATCCTGGCCGCTGCCGCCATCCTCGGGTTCCACTTCGGCCCAGTAGTATTCGCCGCCATTGGCCTTGAAGGGCGTGGCGTAGGCCAGCCGGGCGCGCGACGGCGCCTTCGACCCCGGAAACCAGCGTTGGCGCGCCAGGTACTCGGGCAGCACTTCCTTTTCCAGCGTGCTGCGCGAGGCATCCGTCAACGCCGCGCCGCCGCGTGACTTCAAGACCAGGGTCGTCAGCTCGGGCATCTGCTCGGGCGCGCTGGCGTGCCAGCCCGGCGGGGCGGCGTCGGCGCTCAGGTCCATCCAGTAAAAGCCATACGGCGGCAGCGTCAGCAGATAAGGCAGTTCACCGATGGCCGGGAACGGGGTGCCGCCCAGCATTTCCACCGGCACGCGGCCGCTGAACGCTTGCAGCGGCAATTCCACGGGCTGCGCCGCGTTCGACAGGTTGGCCACGCACAGGATGATGGTGTCGTTCCATTGGCGCAGGTAGGCCAGAATCTTGCGGTTGCCAGGCTGGATGAAGCGCAGCGTGCCCCGGCCGAAAGCGTGGGTCTGGCGGCGCTGCGCCAGCATGCGACGCGTCCAGTTCAGCAAGGAATGCGGGTCGCGCTGCTGGGCCTCGACGTTGACGGCCTCGTAGCCGTACAGCGGCCCCATCAACACGGGCAGCGGCAGGCGCTCGGGGTCGGCGCGCGAGAAACCGCCGTTGCGGTCGGGCGACCATTGCATGGGCGTGCGTACGCCGTCGCGGTCGCCCAGGTGCACGTTGTCGCCCATGCCCAGTTCGTCGCCGTAATACAGCACCGGCGTGCCGGGCATCGACAAGAGCAGGCTGTTCATCAGTTCAACCCGGCGGCGGTCGCGTTCCAGCAAGGGGGCCAGGCGGCGGCGGATGCCCAGGTTGATGCGGGCGCGCGTGTCGGCGGCGTAGACGCTCCACAGATAGTCGCGTTCGCGGCTGGTCACCATTTCCAGCGTCAGCTCGTCATGGTTGCGCAGGAAGATGGCCCATTGGCAGGTGTCGGGTATGTCCGGCGTCTGCCGGATGATGTCGGTGATGGGAAAGCGGTCTTCCTGCGCAATGGCCATGTACATGCGCGGCATCAGCGGAAAGTGGAACGACATATGGCATTCGTCGCCGGTGCCGAAATATTCCTGCGCGTCCTCGGGCCATTGGTTGGCTTCGGCCAGCAGCAGGCGGTTGGGATATTCCTGGTCGATCACCGCGCGTATCTGTTTCAGCACCTGATGGGTCTCGGGCAGGTTCTCGTTGTTGGTGCCTTCGCGTTCCACCAGATACGGCACGGCGTCCAGGCGCAGCCCGTCCACGCCCATGTCCAGCCAATAGCGCATTACCGACAGCACTTCCTTCAGCACCTGCGGGTTGTCGTAGTTCAGGTCGGGTTGATGCGAATAGAAGCGATGCCAGAAGTAGGCGTTGGCTTCAGGGTCCCAGGTCCAGTTGGACTTTTCCGTGTCGCAAAAAATGATGCGGGTGCCGGCATAGGCCTTGTCGTTGTCCGACCACACGTAGAAATTGCGCGCCGCCGAACCGGGGCGCGAGGTGCGCGCCCGCTGAAACCAGCGGTGCTGGTCCGACGTATGGTTGACCACCAGTTCGGTAATGACGCGCAAGCCGCGCGCGTGTGCCTCGCGGATCAGCTTGCGCACGTCGGCCACGGTGCCGTAGTCGGGGTGCACGCCCCGGTAGTCGGCAATGTCATAGCCGTCGTCGCGCCGTGGCGACGGGTAGAACGGCAGCAGCCAGATCGTGTTCACGCCCAGGCTGGCGATGTAGTCCAGCTTCATGATCAGGCCGGGGACGTCGCCCACCCCATCGTCGTTCGAGTCGAAGAACGACTTCACATGCAACTGGTAGATGACGGCGTCCTTGTACCAAAGACCGTCATCTTTCTGGGGCTGGGTTTCACTGATCATTGTGGGCTCCGGGCGCGGTCAACCATGCAGGGACAGGCGCCAGACGCGATAGGGTTGGTCGGGGGACAGCGTCACGGTGCGCGTCGCGTCGCGCCAGGTGTCGCGGCTGTCCGTCAGCAGGTCTTCGACTTCAAGGTGGGCGGGCCGGTCCTCGCCGAATAGCCAGAACGGCACCGCCAGATGCATGGTCTGCGGGTGGAAAGGGTCCAGGCTGATGGCGGTAAGCACCACATTGCCCATGCCGGGCGTGGCCTTCACAAAGGCCAGCACGCGGTCGTTGCCGCTGGGCACCGCCGTCAGCCCGCGATGCGTTTGCAGCGCGGGGTTGGCGCGGCGGATCTGGTTCAGGCGCGCGATCTCGGCGCGGATGTTGCCGGGCTGGCGCCAGTCGCGCTGGCGCAGCTCGTACTTTTCGGAATCCAGGTATTCCTCTTTGCCCGGCACCGGCGCGGCCTCGCACAGTTCAAAGCCGCTATAGACGCCCCACAGCCCCGAGCCCATGGCGGCCAGCGCGGCCCGGATCAAGAAGCCAGGGCGGCCCGAAGTCTGCAAGAACACCGGGTTGATGTCGGGCGTGTTCACGAAGAAGTGCGGCCGGAAGAAATCTGCCGGGGGCGGGTGCGAGATTTCTTCCAGGTACGACTGCAATTCGGCGCGGTCATTGCGCCAGGTGAAGTAGGTGTACGACTGCGTGAAGCCCACCTTGGCCAGCCGATACATCATCTTGGGCTTGGTAAAGGCTTCGGACAGGAACAGTACGTCGGGGTGCTGCCCATGCACTTCGGCAATCAGCCATTGCCAGAAGGGCAGCGGCTTGGTGTGCGGGTTGTCCACCCGGAAAATGCGCACTCCGTTGTCCACCCAGAACAGCACCACGTCGCGCAGCGCGCGCCACAACGCCAGCTTGCGCGCGCGGCGCGGCGGGCCGCCATAGAACGACACGTTGACGATGTCCTGGTATTTCTTCGGCGGGTTCTCGGCATAGCGCAGCGACCCGTCCGGGCGCCACGAGAACCAATCGGGATGCTGCTTCAACCAGGGGTGGTCGGGCGAACACTGAATGGCGAAGTCCAGCGCCATTTCCAGGCCATGGTCCTGCGCCGCGCGCACCAGGCGCAGAAAGTCCGGCAGCGTGCCCAGCCTGGGTTCGATGGCGTCGTGCCCCCCATCGGGCGAGCCTATCGCATACGGGCTGCCCACATCGTCCGGGCCGGCGGTCAGCGCGTTGTTGCGCCCCTTGCGGTTGCTCAGGCCTATGGGATGGATGGGCGGCAGGTACAGCACGTCGAAGCCCATTTCCTGGATATCGGGCAGGCGTTCGATTACGTCGTCAAAGGTGCCGTGGCGGCCGGGCTCGCGCGCTTGCGAGCGCGGGAACAGTTCGTACCAGGCGCTATGGCAGGCTTGTGGCCGGTCGACCCAGACCGGGTAGGGGGCGGGCGTCAGGGTTTCAAAGGGGCGGGCGTCCAGGTCGCGCATGGCGGCGGCCAGCTCGGGGCTGAGCAACAGCGCGATGTGCGCGTCGGTGGGTTCCGTGCCCGCCTTCGGGTCGGGCAAGGCCTTCAACGCCTGCTTGACCACGGCCACGCTGTCGGCGGGGTAGGCGTGCTGGCTGGCGCGTTTGTCGGCTTCGCGCAGCAGCTGCATGCCTTCGGCCACTTCAAGCTGTAGCGCCAGGCCCGCCTGGTGCTTGACTTCAAGGTCGTGGTGATAGGTCTGCCAGACGTCAAACCACGCCGCCACCTGGAATTCGTGCGGCCCGATCCGGCGCGGTCGAAAGCTCGCCTGCCAGCGGTCGTTGGACAGCAGTGTCAGCGGCGTGCGCTTCCAGTTGGCTTCGTCGGCGGCGCGCCATCGCACTTCGCCGGCGATGCGATCATGCCCATCCATCAACAGGTCGGCTTGCACGGTAATGCGCTCATGCACCGTGCACTTCACGGGATGCGCGCCATCGTCCACGGCGGGCGATACGCTTTCGATGGCCACGCGCAGGCCGGCCCCGCCTTCGGTGCGTGGGCCAGGATGGCGCGAGGCCTCGCGCACGGGCGGCATGGGGGCCACGGTCAGCAGTTGGCAGTCGCCGGGCGGCAGCGTGTCGCCAACCAGCACGGACGCATCCGTCATGCGTTGCGGCAGGATGTCGCCAGGCGGCAGGCTGGGGGCGACGGCATCCCAATCGATGTGGGCCGGGGCAGCGTCGGCGGGGTTCAGGGCCAGTACGGCCGTTGCGCCGTTGGCAGTGTCGCGCAGGATCAGCGTGGCGCGGCCATCGCGGCCACCCAGCACGCGAGGCAGGCCCGTGGGCAGGTCGCGGCTGCTTAGCCATTGGTTGATGTCTGGTGCCGGGCCCGACGCGTCGATGTCGGACTCGTTCGCCATCCAGCCATTCGCGGTGAAGGCGGCGGCCCAGGCGGCGCGCCTGTCGGCGTCTGGCCGGTTCGGCGCATGGCCTTCCAGCGGCTGGGTGCTGGCCAGCACGGGCGCTACCCGTTGCAGCCGCGCGGCTTCGTCGGCGAGCCAGGCGGACTTGTAGTCCCACCACGGCAAGGACGAAAACACGCCGTCGAAGCCGGCCTCGCGCAGCGCTTCCAGTTGCGGTTGGGTCAGGCCCGGGGTCCAGGCCAGGCAGCGTGGCGGGGTGGCGTGGTCGCGCAGCGGGGCCAACAGGTCGCGCCAGCTTGCGGCGGGCAGCGCCTGCGGAGTTTCAAAGACAAAGCCGGCCACGCCCACGTCGGCCCAGCGCGCGAGCCGCGCGGCCCAGGCTTGCGCGAATTCCGGTGGCGGGTCCCGGTTCAACGCCATGACGCCCCAGGTGCTGAGCGGCAGGCGCGGGTCGCGGGCGGGGTCGTCAGGCGGCGCGTGATACCAGCCGGGCTGCGCGGTGGCGGTGCTGGCGTCGACTGCTACGCGGTCCAGCACCACTCGCAGCATCAGCATCAGGCCTTGCGCCGTGGCGGCGCGCGCCAGCCGGTCAAGGCGGTCGGTGATGGGCTCGGTGCCGTCGCCGTTAGGGCTCAGGTCGGCATTGATGGGCGCCAGCGTGCGCGCATCGGCCGGCCGCAGCCAGGGCGGCGGGATCAGCACGGCATTGAAGCCGGCCTGCTGGATGCGGGCCAGCCGGGCTTGCAGCGTGGCGGGTTCGCCTGCCGCCGGCGCGCCGTCCGGCAAACCCAGGGGCGCGTGGCAGATGCGCAGCGCGGCGGGCAAAGAGGGGACGGGCGTCGAAGCAGCAGCCATGGGCATTCGCCTTGTCAGATGGGCATGGGCATGGAGCCACGCGCCTGCCGCGTGCGCCGCTGGCGCGTGTCGGCAGGGTGGTCGGCTGAGGACGCGGTGGCGGATTGCGCGGCGGCTTCTTCTGCGGTGCCCTCGGCGTCCGCGCCCACGCGCCCGGTCAGGGCTTGAAGCAATTCCTCGTACGAGCCCACCGCGCGCTGCCAACTGAAGTCGGTGCTCATGGCGTTGCGCTGCATGGCGCGCCACAGGGTCGGGTGCCGGCGCAGATGCATGGCGCGCGACAAGGCATCGGCCATGGCGTCAGGGTGGTCGCCGTCAAACAGCAGGCCGTTGGCGAAGGCCATCGCCGTCAGCGGGACGTCGGTGCCCGGGTCTTCAATGGTGTCGGCCATGCCGCCCACGCGCGACCCGATCGGCACGGTGCCGTAGCGCATGGCGTACAGCGGCGTCAGGCCAAACGGTTCGAAACGGCTGCCGTGCAGCAGGATGTCGCCCCCGGCGTGCAGGCGATGCGCGCCCGCCTCGTTGTAGCCAATGCGGGTGGCGCAGCGCTGCGGATAGCGGTCCGCCAGTGCCTTCAGCGCGGCTTCCAGGCGGCGGTCGCCCTGGCCCAGGATGGCGACCTGCATGTCCGGGTAGGTATCCAGGGCGCGTGGCAAGGCTTCGGCGGCCACGTCGGCCATCTTCTGGTCGGTCAGGCGGCTGCCCATCACCACCAAGCTGGCTTGCGCGTCGGCGGCCAGGCCGAATTCGCGTTGCAGCACGGTCTTGCACAGCCGCTTGTTGGCGAGATCGGCGGCGGTGTAGCGCAGCGGGCCCAGATGCGGGTCGCGCGCCGGGTCCCACAGCACGGTGTCGATGCCGTTCGGAATGGCGATCAGGTCAGCGGCGCGCTCGCGCAGCAAGCCGTCCAGGCCGCAACCGAAGGCGGGGGTCAGGATCTCGCGGGCATAAGTGTGGCTGACGGTGGTGACGCGGTCAGCGTGGGCAATGCCGGCCTTCATGAAGTTCAGCTTGTTCCAGGCCACGCTGGCGTGCTCGCCACGGAAGGCGGGGGCAATGCCATAGGCTGCGGCATCCTCTAGCGGGAACTGGCCTTGGAATGCCATGTTGTGGATGGTCAGCACGGATTTCACGTCGTCCAGGCCCGCCTGACGCATCAACATGGGGGTCAGCGCCGCGTGCCAATCGTGCGCATGCACCACATCGGGGCGCGCAAGCCCCGGCAGACCGCGCGCAATACGCACGGCGGCGTGCGACAGCGCGGCATAGCGCAGGCCGTTATCGGGGTGTTCCTGGCCGTCTTCGTCTACATACAGACCGGCGCGGTCATAGAGCGCATCGTTTTCCAGCAGCAGGAAGGGCAGTTCGGACGCGGGGCACACCCCGGCCAACAGGCGGGCATCGCCGCCCGGCAGGTCTTCCAGGCGCGCTACCTCGTGCACGCCTTCCAGGCGCTTGGCTGCGCCACGGTAGGCGGGTAGCAGGACGGTGGCGGGTACGCCGCGCTGGATCAGCGCCCGCGCCATGCCGGTGATTGCATCGCCCAAGCCCCCGGTCTTTGCCAAGGGGAATGCTTCGGCAGCCACTATGAGTATTGTCGTCGCCATGCTTGTTGCTCCGGGTAGGTCGGAGGGCCGCTGAAAAAGTGGGCCCGATTCCGTAAGGCCTTCTTATGCGCAAGTAGCGTGCCCAAGGCGATGCAGCGAGGGTGGGCGCGGGCTTGGCGGGCGCGGCGCGTCGTTGTTGCTGGCGTTTGTAAATTTGGGAGCAGTGCAACAAATTGCGTCTGGCGGACGCCTTGCGAGGCCGCATTCGGGGGCCGGCCGTAAGGTCGGGCATGGCGATTGCGGCGCGATCGGGTTCTGTTTTGCAGCGAACCGGCAAGCCGGTTCCAAGACCCGACCGACGATAAGGAGCGCCAACTTGAAAACCGTTTCCGATTTTGTGCTCGCCCGCCTGGGCGAATGGGGCGTGCAGCGTGTGTTCGGCTATCCCGGCGATGGCATCAACGGCCTGATCGGCGCGTTTGGCAAGAACCAGGAGCTGGAATTCGTCCAGGCACGCCACGAAGAGGGCGCGGCCTTCATGGCCTGCGCCCATGCCAAGTTCACGGGCCAGGTCGGCGTGTGCATGGCCACCTCGGGGCCGGGCGCCATCCATCTGCTCAATGGCCTGTATGACGCAAAGATGGACCACCAGCCGGTCGTCGCCATCGTGGGCCAGCAGGCGCGCAGCGCGCTGGGTGGCGATTACCAGCAGGAGGTGGACCTGGTCAGCCTCTTCAAGGACGTGGCGCATGACTTTGTACACATGGTGACGTCGCCGCTTCAGGCGCGCCACATGGTGGACCGCGCCATGCGTATCGCCATGGAACGGCGCGGCGTCACCTGCCTGATCTTTCCCAACGACGTGCAGGACCTGGAAGCGGTGGAGGCGCCGCCGCGCGAGCATGGCACGGTGCATACCGGCATCGGCCTGACCTCCCACGCCGCCGTGCCGCCGGAAGCCGCGCTGGATAACGCCGCCGCCATCCTGAACCAGGGTGAGCGCGTGGCGATGCTGGTGGGCGCGGGCGCGCTGGATGCCGGCGACGAGGTGCGCGCCGTGGCCGAACGGCTGGGCGCCGGCGTGGCCAAGGCCTTGCTGGGCAAGGCCGTGGTGCCCGACGCGCTGCCCTATGTGACGGGCGCCATCGGCTTGCTGGGCACGCAACCCAGTTGGGAAATGATGAACGAGTGCGACACGCTGCTGATGGTGGGCACGTCGTTTCCGTATGCCGAGTTCCTGCCCAAGGAAGGGCAGGCGCGCGCGGTGCAGATCGACGTGGACGGCCGCAAGCTCAGCCTGCGCTATCCGGTGGAAGCTGGCCTGGTGGGCGATGCCCGCCTGACCTTGCAGGCCTTGCTGCCCAAGCTGGAGACCAAGCCGTCCGACCGCTGGTTGAAGGGCATTGAAAAGCGGGTGTCGCGCTGGCGCGAAACCGTGGAAGCCCGCGCCATGGTCAAGGCCAAGGGCGTCAACCCCCAACGCCCGTTCCTGGAGCTGTCCCGCCGCTTGCCGGAGCACTGCATCCTGACCTGCGATTCCGGTTCGGCCGCCAGTTGGTACGCGCGCGACGTGCAGTTGCGCGAGGGCATGATGGGGTCGGTATCGGGCGGCCTGGCCAGCATGGGCTGCGGTGTGCCGTATGCCCTGGCGGCCAAGCTGGCCCATCCGGGGCGGCCGGTGGTGGCGCTGGTGGGCGACGGCGCGATGCAGATGCTGGGCATCAACGAACTGATCACCATTGCGCACCGCTGGAAGGACTGGGCCGACCCGACGCTGGTGGTGCTGGTGCTGAACAACGGCGACCTGAACATGGTCACGTGGGAGCAGCGCGTGATGGGGGGCGACCCGCGCTTCGCGGATTCGCAATGGCTGCCGCCATTCTCATACGCGGATTACGGGCGCATGTTGGGCCTGGAGGGCATCCGCGTGACCGAGCCCGACGACGTCGGTGCCGCCTGGGACCGCGCGCTGAGCGCGGGCCGGCCCACGGTGCTGGAAGTGGTGACCGACCCCGAAGTGCCGCCCATGCCGCCGCACATCCCGGTCAAGCAGGTGGCGGCCTACATGGCGGCGTTGCGCAAGGAAGATCTGGCCACGGGCGCTGCCGCGCTGCGCGCCACCATCAAGCAATGGTGGGCAAGCTGATCACGCGGCGGGCACGGCGTTTGCGGACAAAGGGGTCCTACCACCAACACGCTGAACGGATGTTTGGCATAGGAGATAAAGCATGGAAACTCAAACCAACATCGTGGGCGGCCCCAAGAGCAGCCCCGGCGGTCCCGGCCCCGAAGTCATGGCCGCAAGCACGCTGGAAGGCAACGACGTCTACAACTCGGCGGGCGATGAACTCGGGTCCATCAAGGAAATCATGATCGACGTGCCCCGGGGCCGCGTGGCCTATGCGGTGCTGTCGCGCGGTGGCGTGATGGGCATCGGCGACAAGCTGTTCGCGATTCCGTGGGCGGCGCTCACGCTGGACACCGATCGCAAGTGCTTCGTGCTGGACATCGACGAAGAAACGCTGAAGAACGCGCCGGGCTTTGACAAGGACAACTGGCCCAGCATGGCCGACGAGACCTGGGCGCGCAACCTGCACACGTATTACAAGCAGGATATCTACTGGTAAGCCACCCGCCCGGGCCGTCACCGCATGGCTTGGGCGGCCGCTGCCATCAAGGCACCGGCCGCGGATCCCCCATCCGCGCGCCGGTCACCATTTCAGTCACCCAGTTCACCAACACCGAGGTATAGGCCCGCTGCGCGGATTTTTCCGTCAGCGCGTGGTCGGCGCCGTCGATGATGCGATGGGTCATCGAATGCGAGCGGCGGAAGGCCGAGCGGTAGCTCATGATCGTGGAATGCGGAATGAAGGTGTCGTGCTCGGCTTCCACGATCAACACATCCCCGCTGAATTCGGCGCAGGCCTTCAGGGCGCGGTTGGTTTCCGGCGCCACGTAGGTGTTGCGATAGGCGCGCAGCGTTTCGCGGTTCAACTGGTTTTTCGGCAGCAGCCATTCTTCGTCGCGGTACAGGGCGGGCACGTGCAGCGCCAGCCAGCGCACGCGGCGCAGCCCGCTCAGCAGCGCGGCCAGGTAACCGCCATAGCTGCTGCCCACCACCGCGACCGATCCGGAATCCAGCGACGGATGGGTGGCCAGCAGGTCGTAGGCCGCCATCACGTCGCGCAGGTTGTCTTCGCGCGTCACTTGTAATTGCTGCTCACGCGTGGCCGCATGGCCGCGCAGGTCGAACGTCAGGCAGACGCAGCCCAATGCCGCAATGCCCTTGGCGCGCGACAGGTCGAATTCCTGGCTGCCGCCCCAACCATGGATGAACAGGACGCCGGGCACCTTGTTCTCGGGCGTCAGGAACGTGCCGTCCAGCACCTGGCCGTCCACCGACAGGGCGATGGGATCACTGTGCGCGGCCATGGCTGTCCTCTGTCCAGCCGTCCGGGCCTTCCAGCACGGCGGCGGACTTGCTGATGTGGCCCACCGCCGAATCTTCGCCATGAAAGACCAGATGCTGCGCAATGGGCAGCACGTGATTCGGCCCGTAGCGTTCGCGGGTGGCGGCACGCACCGACGCCAGCGACGGCGACAGCGCAAAGGCCTGCATCGCGGCAAGCTCCGCCAGACTGGCGCCGCCCGCCCGCCAGGACTGCTCCAGCACACCGGCCCGCGCTTGCCCCGCGCTATTGGTGCCGAACGCCACATCGTAATTGCGGCGCGAGGCGAACAACTGCGGGTAGGCGGTGGACACCGCCGTGTCGTAATGGCAGGCCATGGCCACGGCTTGGCGTTCCAGGTCGGTGAGATCCAATGCGCGCAGATTGTCGAATCCGCCGCGCGCCACGCGTAGCACCGAGCCGCCATAGACCGAGCTGCCCCGGTTGTCGGGCGTGAGCGATTGGGTGCCCACATACGCGACTTCCATTTTTCCTACCCGCGCCCAGCCGACGCTGTAGGTGGACACGCCTTCCAGGTCTTCTTCCAGCACCAGGCCCAGCCGGCGCATGGCCAGCGGCGATTGTTCTTCCAGCGCCGCGCGCAGTTCCTCGGCATTGCGGGCCACTTTCTGGCCGCGGCCCGCCGTGGCGTCGGTGGGTTTGACGCGCAGCGGCCCGGTTTTCAGCAGTTGCAGTCCGGCGGCCTCGGCGTCGGCGGGCGTGAAGACGGTGTAGCCCGTCAGCACCACCTCGCGCAGTGCGTCCGCCAGGTCCGCCACCCAGGCCTTGGGCGCCTTGGCCTGCGGGCTGACGAGCCCATGGGTGATGGCCTTGCCTGCCACGAAGGAATGCGGGGCGACGCCGCCGTACAGGTCGGCGGCGCGCGTGATGCCCAGGCGGGCCGCGCGGATGGGGCCGATGATGGTGCGGTCGGGCACGTAGTAGGGCGGCGGTTCGTCGCGGCGCCGGCTGGGTCGGAAGTCGGGTTCAAAGCGGCGTCCCAACAAGGCCGCCAGGCGGACGGCCATCGCTTCTTGCGACGCCACCTCGTGTTCAGAGGCGTTGGCGCGGCGGGGGTAGGCCACCACCAGCTCGGATTCGCCATCGGCTTCACTTGGGGATGGGATGCGTTTCATGAGGGCGGGTGAAGCAAGTTGTGTTCCTGGTCGGCCGGCGCGTGACGCTTGCGCCACGCGGCGCGGGCTTCGAAAAGCGGAAAAGCGGCCAAGGCCAGGCACATGGGGGCCAAGGCGTAGCAGGCGCGGTAGGCCAGGGCGGCGCCCAGCGCTTCGGAATACGGCATGCGCGGGGCCAGCACGGCCACGAAGATGGCTTCGGTGGTGCCCAGCCCGCCTGGCACGCGCGTCAGCACCGCCGCAAAACTCGCGCACAGCAGGATGCCCAGCACCAGCGGGTACGGCGCCTTGCCTTGCAGCAATACATAGGCCACCGCGCCCATGAACATCCATGACAGTCCGGCGAACAGAACTTGCAGCAGCGCCATGCGCGCGCGCGGCAAGGTGACCCGCTGGCCCATCAAGGTGGCCGAGCGGCGGCTCGCGCGGGCACACAGCCATACGTAGGCGATGCCCACCGTCAGCAGACCGGCGCCGATCAGCCGCAGCACACCGTTGCCCACGTCCCAGCCTTGCGGCACCTTCAACGCGCCGCTCACGAACACCACGCCCGCCACCCAGGCATAGCCGATCCAGTTGGATGCGGCCGAAAAGATGGCCACGCGCGTCGCCACTGATTTACGGCAACCCAGCCTGGCGTACAGGCGCAGGCGCGCGCCCAGGCCGCCGACCAGCACTCCCAGGCTGAGATTCAGGGCGTAGCTCACCATCGCGATGCCCATCACACTGGGCCAGCCCAGCTTGTGCCCGGTGTAGCGGCGGCCCAGCAGGTCCAGCGCGCCATAGCTCAGATAGCCCAACACCACCAGACCGCTCGCCATCAGGATGGATTCGCCGGGAATGCTGCGCATTGCCTGCCAGACCTTGGGCCAATCCACCGAGCGACCGAAATAGAACAGCAGCACGGCCACGACCGCCAGCACCACCCAGGGCAGTACCTTCTTGATGCGCGGCCAGCGGTGGCGCAAAGAGCGCATGAACGTCGTTCGGTAAACCCTCATGCTGCCTCGCTTTCGCCGGGTTCAGGCGGCTTGATGGTTTGCAGGCGCGGCTTGTGCGCCGGCAGGGAGCCAGCCCAGGCCGGAAAGCGCCGCAGAAAGTGAAACACCACCACGCCCACCCAGAAGCGCCGCAGCGCGCGCGTGGACTTGGGGCTGAAAGGCACGGTTTTGCAGTCATTCTCAATAAGGCGGTCCAGGCTGTCCCGCAGGGCCTGGTTCAGCGAGGTGTCGCGCACCACCACGTTGGCTTCCAGGTTCAGAGCCAGGCTTAACGGGTCCAGGTTGCTGGAGCCCACCGTGCACCAGTCATCGTCCACGCAAGCCACCTTGCCGTGCAGCGGCCGCTTGCAGTATTCGTAGATCTCGACGCCGGCGTTTTTCAAGTAGTCATACAGCATGGTGGCGGCCAGGCGCGCCACCAGCATGTCGGGCTCGCCTTGCAGCAGCAGGCGCACGCGCACGCCCCGGCGCGCTGCCTTGGTCAGGTCGCGCAGCAGGTGGTAGCCGGGAAAGAAATAGGCGTTGGCGATCAGCACGTCGCGCTTGGCGGCGCGCAGGCCGGCGCGGTAGTAGCGTTCGATGTCGGTGGTGTGGCCGTTGTTGTCGCGCACGACCAGGCGGCCGCCGCCGTTGCCCTCGGGTACGGACGCGGCGGCGGGGCGGCGCCAGCGGCGCGGGCGCTTGCGGCTGCCCAGGGCGGAACGGGCATAGTCGGCCAGGTCCGCCGCCAGCGGGCCGTCCACCCGCACCGCGTAGTCCTGTTTGGCTTCGGGGCCGAAGTCCGCCAGGTGGTCCGCCGAAAAGTTGATGCCGCCGATCAGCGCGCACACGCCATCCACCGCGACGATCTTGCGGTGCATGCGGCGAAATACATTGGTGCGCACGCCCAGCAGGCGGGGGCGGGGGTCGAAGATATGGAAGCGCACGCCGCTTTCGGTCATGGCGCCAATGAATTCCTGGCTGAGCTGGTCCGAGCCGTAGCCGTCCACCAGCACATCCACGCTGACCCCGCGCCGGGCGGCGGCAATCAAGGTTTTCTGCAGAGCCTGCCCGACCTTGTCGTCGAACAGGATGAAGGTTTCAAGCAGCACTTCCTGCTTGGCCGAGTCGATGGCCTCGTTCACGGCGGGGAAATAGGCCTCGCCGTTTTCCAGCAGCGTGTAGCGGTTGCCTTCCCGCCATCCCAAGTCAACGGCGCTCATAGTGCGATCTCCGCTGACAGCGGCACATGGTCCGACAGGCGCGACCACACGCGCGAGGCCTGCGGAACGGGCCGCCAATCGCGCACGTTGCGCACATAAATGCGGTCCAGCCGCAGCAGCGGCCAGCGCGCGGGAAAGGTGCGGGCCGGGCGGCCCAGGCGCGTGGTGAAGACCTCCTGCGCGCCGCAGTTGGCCATGAAGCGGTTGGCGTTCAGGCGCCAGTCGTTGAAATCGCCCGCAATCAACAGGGGTTCATCGTCGGGCACCTCGCGCGCGACCAGTTCGCATAGACGGCCGAGCTGCTGGCCGCGATGGCGCTCCAGCAGGCCCAGGTGGACGCAGATGGCATGCACGGGGGCGTCGCCCGGCACGCGCAGCACGCAATGCAGCAGGCCACGGCCTTCGTGCCCGTGCACGCTGACATCGTGGTTTTCGTAGCGCTCGATGGGGTAGCGCGACAGGATCGCGTTGCCATGATGGCCCGCCGGGTACACCGCGTTGCGTCCGTAGGCGTAGTCCGACCACAGCGTGTCGGCCAGGAATTCATATTGCGACAGCGCGGGCCAGGCCTCGTGGCGTTCGGCATGCGCCTGGTGTTCGCCCAGGACTTCCTGCAGGAACACCACATCCGGCGCCGCCGTGCGTAGCGCCTCGCGCAGGTCGTGCAGCATGAAGCGCCGATTGAAGCTGGTGAATCCCTTGTGGGTATTGACGGTCAGTACCGTCAAGCGCCGGTGGGATTCGTCGGTCGGGACGGGCATGGACTCTCCGGGGGAAATGGGTCCGCAACCCTGCGCAAGTTTCGTGCCTGAGCCGAAGCCTGGGGCCGATTTCATTGGGGGAAGGCGTGGCGGAGCGTGTAGCGGTAGTCACCCCGGGCGGATGGCCGGAACTGCCCGCACTGGTCAAATTTGCCTGGGCCGGTAGCGAATCGCCGAGTCATACCCGCATAAAAAGCGGATTCTGAATCTGCAAAATCAAGGTTGTGCCCGCT
The DNA here is from genome assembly GCF_029637605.1 of Achromobacter spanius. NCBI lineage: Bacteria > Pseudomonadati > Pseudomonadota > Betaproteobacteria > Burkholderiales > Alcaligenaceae > Achromobacter > Achromobacter spanius. The sequence continues at coordinate 1,102,411 of NZ_CP121261.1, forward strand.
TTTGCGTAGGGCCACAATCGGAATCCCCGCTATGCGGCACCCCGCCCGCAAGGAGAATTTGCATCATGACGATTGCCTTTGAGCCACTGGACGCAAACGTGGTCCAGGCCCTGTCCCGCATCACCACGGCCACGCTCACGACCGTGCTGTTGAAGAAAGGCTTGCGCAACGTGTGGGTGCGCGGCGCCCGCCCGCTGGCGCCGGACGCCAAGCGGATTGTCGGGCGCGCGTTCACGCTGCGCTTCGTGCCTGCCCGCGAGGACCTGGCCACGCCCGCGTCTTGGGCCTCGCCCATTTCCACGCGCGCCGCCATTGAAGACATGCCTGAAGGCTGCATTGCCGTGGTGGACGCGATGGGCGTCACCGATGCCGGTATCTTCGGCGACATTCTTTGCGCTCGCATGCAAAAGCGCGGCGTGGCCGCGCTGGTGACCGACGGCGTGGTGCGCGACCTGGAAGGCGTTGAAGGCACGGGCCTGCCCGTGTGGTGCGCCGGCGCGGCGGCCCCGCCTTCAGTGGCCGGGCTGACCTTCGTCGGCTGGCAAGAACCCGTGGGCTGCGGCGGCGTGGCCGTCTTTCCCAACGACGTCATCGTGCTGGACCGAGACGGCGCCGTCCTCATCCCCGCCGCGCTACTGGACGAAGTGGTCGACATCGCCATCGAACAGGAACGCCTGGAAGGCTGGATCATGCAGCAGGTAGAAGCCGGCGAAAAACTCCCCGGCCTCTACCCCCCCAACGAACAAACCCGGGCCAAATACCAAGCCTGGCGAAACCAGCAACCGTAAACCCCGGACTCAATTCCCCCCTCGTATATTCCCCGCAACCCCGCCCGCCACGCCGCCAATCGCGGCGCCCGTCCAGGCGCTGCCACCGGCGATGGCGGCAATCCCCGCGCCCGCGGCCGCTCCAATCGCCGCCCCGGACATGGTCCCTTGCTGTTTCGGCGTCATGTTCGTGCACGCCGCAAGCGTCCCTATCGCGACGCCGATGACTAAGGTTCGAATAGCTTTCATGACGGCTCCTTCAAGGCTTGCGCTGCATGCCGGGAACGACGACCTCAAACCACAAGGTCTCGATCACCGGACGCTCCAGCCGCGAGGGGTTCGCGGCATACCAGCTGTCCAGGCTCTGTCGTACCGTATCCAGGGTGTGCATTTGCAGGCCCTTGGAAAACCTGGGCACCAGGGTCTGAGTGTCCGGCGGCGCGCGGCGTTGCTGATACGCGCGTTCGACTTCAAGCAGGTTGGCAATCCCCAATAGATAGGCTTTCTTGAGATTGGCGTCGGACTCCGTCCATTGCTTGCCTGTAATGATGGGGGCGGGGTCTGACATTTGCGCCACGCTGGGCGTGGTGGTCAGCAGGGACAGCGCCAGCGCTGCCGGACCTAACAGGTGTTTCACTTTCATCGCATCGCTCCTCGCGGGCTTAAAAGATCAAAAACAACCTTTGGATACCGTCCGCGAAAACCGGGCCAAGCAGGCCCGCGCGGAAATCGGCATCACTGAATTTATGCCTGAACGCAGGCGGCGGCAAGCAAGGTTTTGGGGGAGGGCAAGCGGCGCAGGGGTCGCGGGCCGCCGCCATGGCGCGTAAAATGCGCCGCTTGACGCCGGCATTCGCCGGCGTCGTGGATTGGACGCATGCGTACCGGATTGTCCCGTCGCCTTCCTCGCTTTGCCTCGGCCGCCGATTTCGGGCGGCTGTTGCTGCTGCTGTTGCTGGTGGCGCGGGCCTGGGTGCCGACCGGCTACATGCCCGATGCCGACGCGCTGCGGCAAGGCCGGCTGGCGCTGGGCTTCTGTACGGCGGGCGGCAACGTCATGGCGGCGCTGCATTCTCTGGGTGAACGGCAGGCGCCTGGCGATGGCCATCAAGCGATGCACGGCGATCACATGCTGCACGCCGACGAGGGCCACCACGGCCATCACGGCGCGGGGCATGACGACGAACGTGGCGCCGGGCAAGAATGCCCGTTTGGCCTGAGCGCGCATCAGATCCTGAACCTGCCGCCGTTGGCGGCCGTGGCGCCCGTGCTGTTGCGCTGGCTGGCGCAGCGCCCGCCAAAGGTGGAAGGCGTGCGCCCGCCCATGCCGGCCGCGGGCCCGCCCTTGGGGCAACGGGCGCCACCCTCGATACGCGGATAAGCCTTTCCGCCATGCGCCCCGCGCGCATGCTTGCCGCCCGACAGGGGCGGCGTTGTTCGTATTCGAGAATCCCATGTCCACGCACACCCTGGATACCGCCTCCGCGCCCGCTCGCGCGCGGGTTGCGGGCCGTAGCGCCTTGCTGGCGCTGATCACGCGCCTGCACTTTTACATCGGGCTGTTTGTCGGCCCCTTCATCTTGGTGGCCGCCGTCACCGGCACGCTGTTCGTGCTGACCCCGCAGATTGAAAACCTGCTCTATGCCGACCAACTGCACACCACGTCCACCGGGCCGGCACAGCCGTTGGCCAACCAGGTGCGGGTGGCGCAGGAGCGCATCGGCCCCGGGCCGCGCCTGTTTGCCGTGCGGCCCGCGCCCTCGCCCGGCGACACCACGCGCGTGATGTTCACGCAGCCCGGCATGGGCGATTCGGAAAGCCGCGCGCTGTTCGTCGACCCCGTCACGCTGGACATCAAGGGCGACATGATGGTCTACGGCACCAGCGGCACGCTGCCGTTTCGCACCACGCTGGACTACCTGCATCGCAACCTGATGCTGGGGGCGCTGGGCCGCAACTACAGCGAACTGGCCGCGTCCTGGATGTGGCTGGCCACGCTGGGCGGCTTGGTACTGTGGTGGGCTGGGCGCCGCCGCAAACTTGCCGCGAATCAGGCCGAGGCCCAAGCCCGCAGCCCCAGGTTGCGCGCGCGCCGCTGGCACAGCTTGCTGGGGCTGTGGTTGGCGCTGGGGCTGCTGTTCCTGTCCGTCACGGGCCTGACCTGGTCGAACTGGGCGGGTGGCCGCGTGGACCAACTGCGCGCGCAACTGGGCTGGATCACGCCGGCGATCACGCTGAAGCTGCCCGGGGCCGGTGCCACGGCCGGCCCCGCGATGGGCGGCGGTGAACACGCGCATCATCACGGCGGCATGCAGATGGGGGGCAACGGGTCCGCAACCCCCATGGCAACCCCCGTGCCCGCGCTTCAGGACCCCGCCCGGGACTTCGACCGCATCCTGCAAACCGCGCGCCAAGGTGGCATCGACAGCACGCAGTTGGAAATCCGCCCGCCGCGTAGCGCCGACCAAGGCTGGATGGTGCGCGAGGTAGACCGTTCCTGGCCCACCCAGGTCGACACCATCGCCATCGACCCCGCCACCTACACGATCACCAGCCGGGCCGACTTCGATACCTTTCCGCTGATCGCCAAGCTGATCCGCTGGGGTGTCGACATGCACATGGGCATTCTGTTCGGCTGGCCCAATCAGTTGCTGATGGGCGCGATTGGCGTGGCGCTGTCCACCATGATCGTGCTGGGTTATCGCATGTGGTGGTTGCGGCGGCCCGCTGCCGGCGCGGGCGCCCAGACCCTGACCCAGGCCTGGGCCGCCCTGGGCTGGCCCGCGCGTATCGCCACGTTGGCGGTGGCGGCGGCGCTGGGTTGGTGCCTGCCCGTCATGGGGGTGAGCCTGCTGGCGTTCCTGGTGGTGGACGTGCTGCGCTCGTGGCGCCTTCAGTTGCCCACGCGCCGCGCATAGCTGGCCAGCACGATGCGCTCGGACTGCGCCAGGTAGTCCTTCAGCGCATCGGCCGCCTTGCCGAATTCGCCGGCTTCCACGCTTTGCAGAATCTGCTGGTTCATGTCGGCATAGGGCGCGTGCAGGAATTCCGGGTCTTGCAGCAGCCCGAAGACCAGCCGCAGTTCGGCCAGCAATAAGGAAAACATGGCGTTCAGCCGTTCACTGTCGGCCAATTCCACAATGGCCATGTGAAACGCCATGTTGGCGGTGCCCACGCCCGGCCAGTCCTGGCGTTCGCGGCAGGCCAGGGCGTCTTCCACCGACTGGCGCATGCGCTGGCGCGCCGGATGGTGCGGGTACGCCTGCGCCAGCGCCTGGCATTCAATCATGCGCCGCACACGATAAATATCAATAATGGAAGCCATGCTGGGCACGGCCACCGCCACCCCCCGGTTGGGCGAGTGAGTCAGCAGGCCTTCCTTGGTCAGGTTGCGAAACGCCTCGCGCAGCGTGTTGCGCGAGACGTCCAGCGATTGCGTCAGCGCGGCTTCCGACAGCCGCTGGCCGGGCATGAATTCCCCGTTGATCAGGCGGCGGCGGATCTGCTCGGTAACCTTGTCGGTCAGGGTCTGGTGCGCGGCGGGCAGCGTCATAGGCGAAGGAGGGCAGTGGTCCGGTAGTCAATCCGGTAGTGAAATTACCGATAGGCGAAAGCCTGGCTTTGATCTACCATACTAACCAATTTGTAGAACAATTGTGTAACTATCGTTCCACGATCAGCGTCAAAGGTGCGTGCGTCGGCGGACTAAGGATCAGACATGGCTGAGATCGATTTAAACAGTGACTTGGGCGAAAGCCTTGGCGCCTGGCGCATGGGCGATGACGAGGCCATGCTGGCCGTGGTGTCCAGCGCCAACGTGGCCTGCGGCTTCCATGCGGGCGACCCGGCCGGCATTCTGAGCACCTTGAAAGCCGCGCGCGCCAACGGCGTAACGGTGGGCGCGCATGTGTCCTACCCCGACCTGACCGGCTTTGGCCGACGCAACATGGACGTGGCCAGCGCTGACCTCGTGGCCGACATCATCTACCAGATTGGCGCGCTGAAAGGCCTGGCCGCCGCCGCCGGCACCGAGGTGCGCTACGTCAAGCCGCATGGCGCGCTGTACAACACCATCGCCCACGACGCCCGCCAGGGTAATGACGTGATCACGGCCATTCTGGAAATCGATCCCAGCCTGGTGCTGGTGGGCCTGGCCGGCGCGCCGCTGTTGACGCTGGCGCAAGAGCGCGGTCTGCGCGTGGTGGCCGAAGCCTTCGCCGACCGCGCCTACACCCCGCAAGGCGCGCTGGTGTCTCGCCGCGAAAAGGGCGCCGTGCTGCATGACCCGAAGGCGGTGGCGCAACGCATGCTGCGCCTGGTGCAAGAGGGCGTCGTCGAGGCCATCGACGGCAGCCTGACCCGCGTGCAGGCCGATTCCATCTGTGTGCACGGCGACAGCCCCGGCGCGGTGGACATGGCGCGCGCGCTGCGTACGCAGCTTGAGCAGGCCGGCGTCAGCATCCGCCCGTTCGCGGCCGCTGCCCCCCTGCAATCCGCCTAGGAGCCGGCGTGCGTTTCCTGCCTGTAAATACCGACGCGCTGTTGGTTGAGCTTGACGACCTGGAGCAGACCCTGGCGCTGTTCGCCGCGCTACAGGGCCGCCCGATTGAAGGCGTGACGGAACTGGTGCCCGCCGCCCGCACCGTGTTGGTGGTGTTCCAGCCCGGCGTGGTCTCACGCGCTGCGCTGATCGCCGACATCGGCGCGCGCGACACCTCCAGCCGCGTGGCGCGCGACGGCAAGCTGATCGAAATTCCCGTCCATTACAACGGCGAAGACCTGGACGACGTGGCGCAGCACCTGGGCATCACGCGCGAAGAAGTCGTGCGCCGCCACACGGGCGGCACCTACAGCGTGGCCTTCACCGGCTTTGCGCCGGGCTTTGCCTACCTTAGCGGCGGCGACCCCACGCTGGACGTGCCGCGCCGCAAGACTCCGCGCACCCGCATCCCGGCAGGCGCCGTGGCGCTGGCGGGCACCTTCAGCGGCGTGTACCCGCAAGCCAGTCCGGGTGGCTGGCAGATTTTGGGCGTGACGCCGGTCGCCATGTGGGATTTGAACCGCGAGACGCCCGCGCTGTTGCAACCGGGCTATCGCGTGCGATTTGTCGACGTGGGCGCGGCATCGGTAGCGGCCACGTCCGCTGCATCGTCGGCATCGACGGCATCCGCCGCCTCGGCCACGTCGACGGCATCCGCTGCATCTACCGCATCCACCACATCGCCCAGCGCCGCGCGCGCGATATCCGCCACCCCCGCGCTGGAAGTCGTATCGCCCGGCTTGCAAGCCGTGTTCGAAGACCTGGGACGCCCCGGTCAGGCACGCCAGGGCGTGGCCGCCTCCGGCGCCATGGACCAAGGCGCGCTGCGCGCCGCGAACCGGCTGGTGGGCAACGCACCCGGTGAGGCCGCCATTGAAATCGTCTACGGCGGTTTCCAGGTGCGCGCCCATGGCCCGTGCGTGCTGGCCGTAACCGGCGCACAGGGCAACATCGCATTGCGCGACGCCGCCGGTGCAAGCTGGACGGTCCCTGGCTACCAAGCCTTTGCCATGGACGACGGCGACACGCTGACCCTGGCCCAACCCGACGCCGGCATCCGCTACTACCTGGCGGCGCGCGGCGGCTTTGCCGTAGAGCCCGTGTTGGGCAGTTGCTCTACCGACACGCTGGCCCGCGTCGGTCCCGAAGCGCTGGCGGCCGGTGACCGCGTCGGCATCCGGCCAGCCGGGCAGGGCGCCATCGTGGGCGGGCCCGAAACGCCGCCCGCCGATCTGCCGCGTACAAGCGCCGAGGTGGTGCTGGACGTGGTGCTGGGGCCGCGCACCGACTGGTGCGATGCCGACGCCGTGGCGCTGCTGTCGCGCCAGGCCTGGACCGTGACGCCGCAATCCAACCGCGTCGGCATCCGCCTGCAGGGGGACGCGCCGCTGCAACGCGCCAACCATGCCGAGCTGCCCAGCGAGGGCACCCGCAAGGGCTCGATCCAGGTGCCCGCCAGCGGCCAGCCCGTGCTGTTCCTGGCCGACCATCCGCTGACCGGTGGCTACCCTGTCATTGGCTCGGTCGCGCCCTGGCACCTGGACCGCGCCGCCCAAATTCCCATCGGCGCGCGCGTGCGCCTGAACCCCATTTCCGACTTCGTTGCGGTTGATGTGCCCGCCGTGCAAGTCACCCCGACATAACGTGAACCCGCCTGCCATGAAGAAAGTCCTGATTGCCAACCGTGGCGAAATCGCCGTCCGCATCATCCGAGCCTGCGCCGACTACGGCGTGAAATCCGTGGCGGTCTATGCCGACGCCGATTTCGACGCGCTGCACGCGCGCATGGCCGACGAGGCCCATGGCCTGGACGGCGACCGTCCGGCGGATTCCTATCTGAATATTGACAAGCTGCTGGACGTGGCGCGTCGCAGCGGCGCGGACGCGGTGCATCCGGGCTACGGCTTTTTGTCGGAAAGCCCCACATTCGCCCGCGCGGTGATCGACGCCGGCCTGACCTGGATCGGCCCCTCGCCCGAGACCATCGAGCGGCTGGGCGACAAGGTCCAGGCGCGCAAGATTGCACTGGCGGTTGGTGCGCCCCTGGTGGCCGGCACGGCCGACCCCGTCAAGGGCGCCGAAGACGTGCTGGAATTTGCGCGCGAACACGGCCTGCCCATCGCCATCAAGGCGGCATTTGGCGGCGGCGGCCGCGGCCTGAAGGTGGTGTGGCGCATGGAAGACGTGGCTGAACTCTACGAATCGGCCGTGCGCGAAGCCGTCACCGCCTTCGGCCGTGGCGAATGCTATGTCGAACAATTTTTGGACCGCCCGCGTCACGTCGAAGCGCAGGTGCTGGCGGACCAGCACGGCAACGTGGTGGTGCTGGGCACGCGCGATTGCTCGCTGCAACGGCGCAACCAGAAGCTGGTGGAAGAAGCCCCGGCGCCGTTCCTTAGCGACGACCAGCGCCAGCGCATTCACGCGTCCGCGCGCGACATCTGCGCGCATGCGGGTTATGTCGGCGCCGGCACCGTGGAATTCCTGCTGAGCGCGTCGGGCGCCATCTCGTTCCTGGAGGTCAACACGCGCCTGCAAGTCGAGCACCCCGTCACCGAGGAAACCTGCGGGCTGGATCTGGTGGTGCAGCAACTGCGCATTGCCGATGGCCTGCCGCTGGGCTTCGACGAGGCCCCCGCGCCGCGCTGCCACGCCATTGAATTCCGCATCAACGCCGAGGACGTGGGCCGTGGCTTCCTGCCGTCGCCGGGCCGCATCGCCAGCTTTGCGCCGCCGTCCGGGCCTGGGGTGCGGGTGGACAGCGGCGTGGAGTCGGGCTCGACCATTCCGGGCACCTTCGATTCGCTGATGGCCAAGCTGATCGTCACCGGCGCCACCCGCGAGCAAGCCATTGCCCGCGCCCGCCGCGCGCTGGCCGAGTTCCGCATCGAAGGCGTGGCGTCGGTGCTGCCGTTTCACCGCGCGGTATTGGCGCATGACGACTTCCTGGGCGATGCATCAGGCTTCAAGGTGCATACGCGCTGGATCGAAACCGACTTCGCCAACGACCTGGAAGCCGCGGTCCGACCGGAACCGCTGGGCGCCGTGACGCTGCATCGCACGGCGGTTGAAATCGATGGCCGCCGCGTGTCGCTGGGCCTGCCCGCCGAACTGCTGCGCGGCCTGCATGCCGCCGGCGCGGCTTCGGTTGACGCCGGCCAGTCCGGCGCGGCCACCGCCAACGCCCAAAGCGTAGCGGCACCCATCGCCGGCACCATCCAGGCCTGGAAAGCCGACGACGGCGCCACGGTCAAAGAGGGCGATCTGATCGCCACGATGGAAGCCATGAAAATGGAAATGCAGGTGCTGGCGCATCGCAGCGGCGTGCTCAAGCACGAAGCGCAACCGGGCCAGGCCGTGGCGGCGGGCGCGGCGATCGGGCGCATCGACTAAGGCTTGAATCAACGGCGTTTTGCAGTAATCTAAGCCACTTGTTTTGGCCCTTGGCGAAAACCAATTGCCCAACCTGACGCGCTTATTCGCCGTGCTTGGAAGCCTGCTGCCGTTGGCAGGGTTTGCCGACGAGCCGCCCGCATCGGACGACCCGGATGCCGCCTTCGATACCAGCGATTTTTTGTTGAACCGGCAGGGCGTGTTCCCGGTTCCGATGGTGATCACGGAGCCCGCCGTCGGCTATGGCGGCGGCTTGTTCCATTTCCACACCTGGCAAGGCGACAAGTACCGTTACCTGGGCGCGTTGGCCCATGGCCGCGTCAACCTGGATTATTACGGCCCCCTGAACCAGGGGCGCGGCTACCAACTCAAGGGCACGATGCTGATCCAGCAATTGCTGGCGCGTATCGGCGACTCGCGCTGGTATGTGGGCCCGCGCTATTCCTACTTTGGTTCCGACGCGCGCTTCCGGGGAGAAGTGCCGGGCGAACTCGGCAGCGCTGAACTGGGCGAACGCATCGGCAAGCTGGCCGTCGGTATCGACGTGGCGCATAGCAAGGATCAGAACGCTTTTTATATTCAGGTCGGCAGCGCCTGGCGTTAAGCAAGCACCCGCATTATTCAGCACTGCATGGTTTGGTCACCGCAAGACGGGCACATGATTATTGAGCACTTCATTATTGGAGACGGCAATGATTCCAGGGCAGGCCAGCAGGGACGAAGACGGTGAGCGGTTCTCGCTCGTGCGGGACGATGTGTTCTACCGAATCCAACAAAAAATAGGCTTGATTCCGCCCGGCGGCGGCGGCTTCCTGCGGCGCGCCGTGCTCTACGCGATGGTCGCCTGGCTGCCCTTGGTGATCGTGGCCTGGTTGGCGGGCACCGCCATCGACCCGGCGGGCGGCGCGGAACCCTTGCTGGGCCATATCGGCATCCACGTGCGCTGCCTGGTTGCCATTCCCTTGCTGGTGGTGGCCGAGGGGGTGGCGCAGCAGAACATTCCAAAAGGCGTGCGCGAGTTCAAGCGCTCGGGCCTGGTCAGTGGTGATTTGTCCGCCAGATTTGATCAAGTGCTGGCCGACATGCTGCGCCTGCGCAACCAGGTTTTTCCGTGGATCCTTATCGCCGGTCTGGTGGTGAGCTGGACGGCGGTCTTGTTCATGTCGCCCAACCTGGACGAGATGCGCTGGGCTAATACAGAAAGCCCTTTGCTGAAGTTCGGCGTGTGGTGGTTGTTGTTCGTGACACGGCCGATTTTCTCGATTCTGCTGCTGGCCTGGGTCTGGCGTCTGGTGTTGCTGGGCATATTGCTGTTTCGCATTGCCCGCTTGCCGTTGAACCTGGTGGTGCTGCATCCCGACCGGGTGGGCGGTTTGGGTTTTCTCAGCCGCATTCCGGTGGTGTACGGGCCCATTATCTTGTCGGTGTCCGCCGTGATGGCGGGCGTATGGGCGCATGAAGTGCTTTATCACGGCGTTACCGTGCCCTCCTTATACGGGCAGATCGGGGCATTGCTGGCTGTATTGGTGTTGATGGGCGTGGCGCCCTTGCTGGTTTTCTCGCCCTTGCTGATGCGCGCAAAACGGCAAGCGCTGCTGGATTATGGCGTGTTGCTGGCGCAGCACGGACGGGCAGTGGATGATCGCTGGATACGCAAGATGGATGTGCCGGATTATCCGATGTTGAATGCGCCCGAATTGGGACCCGTGGCGGATATTCAAGCGCTATATCAATCGGTGGCGTCCATGCGCGTGGCCATTATCACCAAGTCTGTGCTGATCAAGATTCTGCTGCCGGCCGCGCTGCCATTGCTGATATTGATATCGCTGCAATGGCCGTTGAAAAGCACGCTTACCAAATTACTTTTCACGTTGTTATAACGCCCATGAAAACGAGGATTCTTCTTGACAGCCCTGTCCGGCTGCGAGGTATTCTCAAACCGCAACACTCGTCACAAAGCCTTATTTCAACGTGTAACTCCTGATGCCTGCATGAATGGGCATCGTGAATTATCGGTATGCCCCGCAGGAGAATTCCATGCAGCAGGCGGTACGGTGTTGGTTGATTTCCAGTGGCTCGAATCGCGCCGCCTTGCATGTGCTGACCGCGTTTCATCCGTACTGAACTCAGGCGCTGTCTACCGACATCGATGCCAACTGGAGCCACGGAATGCCACAACACCGCCGCCAGACCTTTGCACCCTTGTCGCGCGTTCTGGCGCTGGAGCCTCGGCTGCTCTTTGACGCGGCGGGCGCGGTAGCCGCCGAACAGCAGCACACATCACAGTCGGGCGCCGATGCGTCGGGCGCCGATGCGTCGGGCGCCGATGCGTCGGACGCGCCGGATTCAAACGCCGCGCCACGCAACGTATTGGTGGTGGACGCGCGAGTGCAAGGCGCGCAGGCCTTGGCCGATAGCGCCGCGCCCGGCACGAAAGTCGTGGTGGTGGATGCCGCCAAGGATGGCGTGGCGGCGGTGCAAGCGGCGCTCGACGCCATCGGCCAGGTCGACTCCATTCAAATCCTGGGTCACGGCACACCCGGGCAAATGCAATTGGGCAGCAGTGTGTTGTCGACGCTGTCGGCGGACACGCTGCGCACGGCGGAGTGGGGCACGCATCTCAGCCCCAACGGCGACATCCTGCTTTACGGTTGCGGCACGGGCCAGGGCGAGGACGGGCATGCCTTGCTGCAGAAAATGGCGTCGCTGACCGGCGCCGACGTCGCGGCCTCGACCAATGACACGGGCGCCGCGGCGGCTGGCGGTGACTGGGCGCTTGAGGCCTCGACCGGCCCCATCGAAAGCCGGCTGGCCGTGCTGGACGCGGCGCTGGCGGGCTACCAGGGCCTGCTGGCCAACGCCGACCCAACCCTGACGCTGGGCAGCAGTTCCGCCGACATCCTGGTGGGCGGAGACGCCGTCATCCAGGCAACCATCACCAACCCGTCCACCCAAGAGGGCTATGCGCCGTTCGTGGATGTCTTGTTACCCACCACCGGCTTTGACGGGGATGACGGCGTCAGCTTTCTTTCCGCCAGCGCATTGGGAATCAATCTGGTCAGCCACGTCGTTACCTTTGGCGCGGATGGCACGGCCTTGCACCCCTTGGCGCGTGACGCCTCGGGCAACGCACTGGTGATCCAGGCGTCTGACTACGGCTACCGCGCCGGCGACCAACTGGTGGTGTTGGAGCTGCCGTTTGCAGGCTTCGGCAAAGACCAGCCCGCCATCGTGGTGGACATCAAGTTGCACATGAGCAACCTGGCGGACGTCAACAAAGACCACGTGGTCAGCCTGCGCAGCGGCTTCCAGTACGGCAACGACGCGCTGGACAACCCGCAGCAGGACCCGTCGCTGGTGGAAGGCGATTGGCAGACCTTCGCCATGCGCGCCACGCCATTTGAAGTGACGCAAAGCGTCGACATGGTCGAAGGCGAAACCGTCACGGGCGAGAACAGCCCACACACCTTGACGGTAAGCACCACGCCCGCACCCGGCCAGACGCTGCAGAACGTATCGCTGACCCAGACGTTGCCCGACACCATCCGCGTGCAAAGCATCACCCCCGGCGCGGGCGGCACGATCACGAGACTGGTGCTTGCCGATGGGGTGGAGCTGACCGGCACGGTCGCCATCAACGCGGCCCTTGCGGCCTCGCCCTATGTGCAGTCCTACACCGTCAACTATGCAACGCTTGCCGGGCCGGTCGACACCTTGGTGACCTTCTATGTGCCGCAGACGGATGCCGGCGGCGCGGCGGTGCTTAACCCCACCACGGGCGACGACCGGACGATCACGCTGGGCCGGCCCATCGTCACCGGCGGCTGGGTGCCGCTGGACCCGCGCGACGTGCCGCCGCTGATACCGCTGGTGCCCGTGGTGGATCTTGGCGACCCCTTGGACTTCGTGGCCACCGCCGTCACCTTGCATAAAACCGGCAGCGTGGCCGTGGACACCGGTGTTGCCGGACTGTCGCCGGGCGACACGCTGGAATTCCAGTACGACATTGCCATCTCTGACTACTTCAGCTTCGGCAAGACCGTGCTGGGCGAAGGCAAGCTGACCGTGACCGATCTGCTGGGCAACGGCATGACCTTCGACGGCACACCGGTCATGACGTTCACGCAGGATGGCGCCACCTATACCGTGGCGCTGGTCTACACGCTGGGCGCCAAAGGCCCGGCGGGCACCACCGTCACCTTCGACCTGGCGGCGTCCGTGCGCAACGCCGGCTTGCCGCTGGCGGTGCTGGCGGGCGATCTGCACGACGGCATCCGCACGAGCGCCTCGCAGGCCACGGTTACCTACCGCGCCACGCTCGACCAGGCCTATCAGGGCACCTACCCGCAAGCCGAAATCAATGAAGGCGACAGCGTCGGCAACAGCGCGCTGCTGGAAGGCACCATCGTCGAAGACCGCGTCAACCTGGGGGACACCGAGACTGATGGCTCCGAGCTGACCCTGACAGTGCCCACGGGTGCGGTCGATATCGGCGTGTTCCAGGTCAACGGTGTGGTGGTGTCGCCGTCCTACGAACTGAAGCCCGGCGACGTGGTCACGTTCGTGCTGCGTTATGACCTGCAAACGGGCGACTACGAAAACCTGAAACTCACCGCCTATCTGCCGCTGCCCCTGTTCGACACGAGCGGCGCCTGGACGAACGGCCTGGGCGACCATAAATGGTCTTACGGATTGGGCGATACGCACCCCGGCTCGGTCGTCAGCGTGACGGCCGCGGCGGGTGGCGCGCTGGTGTTCGACTTCGGCAACTACGCCATGCAGTCCGACCCCACGGGCCAGAACCGGATCGAAGTCCTGTTCACCATGCGGGCCAGCGATCAACCCTTTGCGGACCAGCGTTCCATCACGGTGCTGGGGCAATCGACCCAGCTCACCACCATCGGCCAACAGCAGTTGGTCAGCGCTGACTCGGTATTGATCCAATCAGTGGCCGAACCGGTGCTGGACATCAAGCACGGGGTGGTGGCGTCCACGGGCGGAACGGTCACCGGCACGACCGGCACCTGGTCCGGCGCGGGCACCACGGGCTCGGCCTTCACGGGTAGCGTCACGGACCTGGACGCGCTGGAGGGCACGGTGGCGGGCATGGACGCGGGCGATATCCTGCGCCTGGCGACCGGCATCGAGAACAGCGGCGGTGGCGGCGCCTACGACGTGGCCACCACGCTGCAATTGCCGCCTGGCCTGGATTTCCTGGGCGGCAGCCTGGCCGCCGCCAACCTGCGCTTGGCCCGGGGCGACGGCACGCTGCTGCAACTGAATGTGGACTACGCCGTTTCCGGCAACACCATCACCTTTCTGGACGCGGGCGGGCAGGCCACGCTGCTCGCCGGGCGCGCCGGCTCGGCGGCCGACCTTGCCGGGCAGAACGTCGTCATCATTACCTATGACACCGTCGCCAGCGCCACCGTCAACGCCAGCCAGAACCTGCAAAGCACCGCCATCCTGACCCGCTACGCCAGCGTCGAAGGCGGCACCGACTTCACCCCCACCGACCTGACCGACACGGCCGACGCCGTGGTTGCCGCGCCCACCGTCTCCATCGGTTATGCCGGCGGCTCGCTGGACGCGGGCGACTCCAACGCGCCCCACACGTCCGGCAGCAACCTGGTGGTGGGCGAGCGCATGCTCTACGACATCATCGTGACGCTGCCCGAAGGCGTCACGCAGAACCTGCGCCTGGAAGACCTGATTCCCGCCGGCATGGGCCTGGACGCGAGCTTTGGCAACGGCGGCTATCAACTCATCACCACCACGGCCGGTAGCACCGCGCTGACGGCGGACTTCGCCGGCACGGTGGCGGTGGCGTCCCTGACGGGCATTGGCGGCACGGCCGGTGTGGATGGCACGGACGTGCGTCTGAGCTTCAGCGCCAGCTCCGCCGCCGGCAACAACATCGCGGGCGACAACCGCTTTGTGATCCGCGTGGCCCTGGTGGCGCTGGACGTGTCGTCCAACCAGACGGGTGCGGTGCGCACGCACGACGCACAACTGGTCTACAGCGACCCCGACACCGACACCCCAAACGGCGCTACGCCGTCCGACCGCAATGTGGCCGCGCAGGGCACGCGGCCCTCGATCAACATTGTTGAGCCCACCTTGAACCTGACACAGTCTGCGGTCAGCTCAGGCTCGGCGGTGGGCGTGGACCGGGGCGATGTGCTGACCTATACCGTCACCATCGGCAACGGCACGGCAGCCACCGACGTCGACGCCTTTGACGTGACCGTGCAAAACGTGTTGCCCTCTGAACTGTCCGGCGCACAGATACTGGGCGTCACGCTGTACGGCGGCGCCACCTTGACCGGCGGGGATTTCGTCATCGTCAACGGCGTGTTGCAAACCACCGATGGCGCCAAGCTTGATATTCCCAAGGGCGCGACGGTGGTGCTGCGCTTCTCGGGCACGCTGGATGCCACCACCGGCATCACCGGGTCTGTCGACAACCAGGTGAGCGTGCAGTGGACCAGCATGGACGGGGCCGCGGCGAACGAACGCACGGGCACGGGCGGCGTGAATGACTACGCCCTTACCAACACCTTGTCCGAGCGCGTGGCGGCGGACGCCACCATCAGCCACGTGGGCGGGCTGGCGGATACGGCGGCCGGTTCCCCGTCCACCGCCGATCCGCAAGACGTGGCCGTGGGCGAGATCATCCACTACCGCGTGGCCTTCGTGGTGCCGGAAGGCACCGACCCGAACGCCGCCATCCGCGTGGTCTTGCCACAAGGCCTGACCTTCATGAACGACGGCTCCGCCACCTTGGCCTTCATTGCCGACGCGCTGGCCGGTGGCGGCTCTGGCATACAGACCGACCTGGCCGGGCTGATCGTGTCCGGCAACGCCTACCTGCAGGGCGGCTTCACGGACGAAGCGCAAACCCTGCTGGCGCCGGACCTGTCCGGCGTGCGCGCGCAAGGTGTCATCAACCAGTCGAGCATCGACGTCACCGACCCGCGCGCAGTGATGCTGCAACTGGGCACGCTGGTCAATGGCAACAACGATGCGGACTTCGAAGTCGTGTATTTCGAATTCAACGTCCGCGTGGACAATGCGGCGGGCGTGGTGGCGGGCCAGCAGTTGGCGGTCAAGGCAGACTTCCTGAGCGGTGGCGAGGTGCGCACCAGCACGGATTCCGCGGTCGAGCGCGTGGTGGAACCCAAGATCGACAATCTGGACAAGACGGTCACGGCATTCGATCCCGGCGTGGGCGGCGCGACCGGCCAGGCCACCTATGGCGTGTCGTTCAGCAATACCGGCAGCGCCACCGCCTACGACGTCAGGCTGACCGACACCTTGCCCGCGGGCGGGCAGAACCTGGCCGTGATCGGGCTCACCATCGATGGCACCACGTATGCGCCGGGCGGCTATCCCGCCGGCGTCAGCGTCACGGTAACGGGCGGGCAGGTCACCGTCACGATGGACCAATTAGCGGCGGGCCAAACCGTCAGCCTGGCCTACACGGCCGACTTGCCCAACAGCGTGCTGCTTGCCGACACCACGGCCTCGGTGTCCTACACCAGCCTGCCGGACAGCTTCCAGAGCTATGCCGGCACCAACGTGGGCACAGCCGGTTCCACGGGCGGCGAGCGCACCGGCGCAGGCGCCGCGCCCAACGTCTATCTGGACAGCGATGGCGCGGGCGTCAGCCTGGTCAGCGGCACCTTGTGGAACGATACCGACAGCGCCAGTTCCAGCGCGGCGCCGGACGGCCCTGGGCTGCAAGGCCAGGACGTGACCTTGACCTGGGGCGGGGCGGACAACGACCTGTCGACAGCGGCCGACAACCAAAGCTGGACCGTCACCACCGACGCCAACGGGTATTACTACTTTGGTGTTCTGGGTGCAGGCGTGTTCCGCATCGACGCCGCGCCCAGCATCACCTTGTCCACGCCGACCGGCGTCGTGGCGGCTCGGGTCGACAGCGACGGCGGTTCGCCCCTGGCGCAAGTGGTCGTGCAACTGGGCGACCAGGGCACGGGCGCGGCCGGCAACATCGGTTATGTTGAACGCAACGACGGCCCCACCGTGGCGGCGCCGGCCACGCAGACCGTTGATGAAGACACCACGCTGGCCATCTCGGGCCTGGGCATCACGGACCCCGATGCGGCTGGCGGCGTCATGCAGGTGCTGCTGTCGGTCGAGCACGGCGTGCTGAACCTGACGCTGGGCAGCGCCGTGGTGGTGGGCGGTGGCTTGAACGGCCGCACGGTGACGCTGCAAGGCAGCCAGGCCGCGCTGAACGCCGCGCTGGCCACGCTGCAATACACGCCCGACGCCAACTACAACGGCAACGACACACTGACCATCCGCACCGATGACCTGGGCCAACGTGGCGACGCGGACGGTGACGGCATCCCGTTTGAACCCGTCGACGACAACCTCAGTGCCAGCGGTGCCACGGACATCACCATCAACGCCATCAACGATGCGCCGCTAGGGGTGAACGACAGCGCCACGGCCGTCGAAGCCGGCGGCACCGGCAATGGCACCCCCGGCGTCGACCCGCGCGGCAATGTGCTGAGCAATGATCGGGATGTCGACATCCAGACCAACGATGACAGGCTGAGCGTGACGCAGATCGGGCAGGGCGGCGCCACGCAGGCCGTGACGCCGGGCACGTCCGGCACGCTGGTCGGCCAGTACGGCACCCTGGTCATGAATGCGCAAGGCTCGTACGAATACGTGCTGGACAACGACAACCCGCTGGTGCAGCAGTTGCTGGCGTCCAGCGCGCCGCTATCCGAGTCGTTCACCTACAACCTGCGCGACGTGGCGGGGGCCGTCAGTTCGGCCACGCTGGTCATCACCATCCAGGGCGCCAACGACGCGCCGGTGGCGGACGCCGACGTTAGCCAGGCCACCGAACAGGGCGGCACAAACAACGGCACGGCCGGCAGCGACGCGGTGGGCTCCGTGCTGGACAACGACACCGACGTGGACGCGGGCGATACCCGCACCGTCACCTTGTCGCGCCCGGTGTTGGCGGGCGGCTTTGGCGACATCGTGGCAGTGCCCGTGGGCAGCACGTCGGCCAATGGCGCGACCGTGACCGGCCGCTACGGCGTCTTGACGCTGGGCGCGGACGGCACCTACCGCTACGTGCTGAACAATGCCGACCCCACCGTGCAGGCGTTGAACGTGGGCCAGACGCTGACCGAAGTGTTCCAGTACGCCGCCACCGACGCGGGCGGCCTGGACGGCGTGGCCAGCATCATCATCACCATCAACGGCGCCAACGACAACCCGGTTGCCGTGGACAACGTCCAGGACGGCTACACCGCGCGCGTGGACACGGTCACCAATACCGTGATCGGCACGGCGCTGAACCCAAGCGGCAACGTCATCCTTGACCAGACCGACCCGGACAGCGACGGCTCCGTGGACAGCGATATCGACAACGAGATATCGACAGCCATCGTCAGCCTGATCCGTGGCGAGAGCGGCACGGACCAAGCCGTGCCCACGGTGGGCGATCAGGCCATCGTGGGCCAGTACGGCACGCTCTACATCAGCCAGTCGGGCGAATACCGCTACGAGATCGACAGCCTGAACCCCGCGCTGATCGCCCTGGGACCGAACGCCACGGTGTCCGAGAACTTCATCTACACCTTGCAGGATGCCGTGGGCGGGCAGTCCAGCGCCACCTTGTCCATCGTCATCCATGGCGTACAGGACGCGCCCGTGGCCAAGACGGTGATTGGTGTCGCCGTTGAAAAGGGCGGCACCAGCAATGGCACCGCCGGGCAGGACGCCAGCGGCGATGTCACGGTCAATGACATTGACCCGGACGGCGACACGCTGAACGTCATCAACGTGCGCACCGGACGCGAAGCCGGCTCTGGCGCGGGTGGCACCGTGGGTGACGCACTTCAGGGGCTATACGGCACGCTGACGCTGAACGCCGACGGCTCGTACAACTACGTCGTGAACGACGCGGACCCCGCCGTGCAGGCCTTGCGCGCCGCCGGCAATACGCTCGTCGACTATTTCACGTACACCATCAACGACGGCGGCCTGAGCGACGCGGCCGAATTGCGCATCCGCATCCTGGGGCAAAACGACGCGCCGGACGCGGTTGACGAAACGGGCTTTGCCGTGGAAGCCGGCGGCACCGGCAATACCAGCGGCGGCCAGCCGGCCGTGGGCGACCTGCTGCAGAACGCGACGGATGTGGACAGCCCCGCGTTCGGTGAAACGCTGACGGTGACCGGGGCCCGCACGGGCGGCGGTAACGCGGCGGTGCCTGATGGTGGCGGCACGGCGATCACGGTGGTGGGCACCTACGGCACCTTGACCATCCTGCCCAACGGCCAATACGCCTATGTGGCGGACAACGCCAACCCCACGGTGCAGGCCCTGGCGCCGGGCGAAACCCTGGACGAGACCTTCACCTATCAGGTGACCGACGCGGGCGGCTTGTTCGACACCGCCTTGCTGACCATCACCATCCGTGGCGCCAACGACGCGCCCACGTCCGACAACGAAACCGCCGTAGCCATTGAAGCGGGCGGCACGGCCAACGGCACCGGCGCGGTCAACCCAAGCGGCAACCTGCTGGACGCGGGCGACACCGACCCCGACAACAACGACGTGCTGCAGATCGATGGCGTGCGCGCGGGCGGTGCGTCGGGCTCCGGCGCCATGGCCGCCACCGGCACCGATGTGGCCGGCCTGTTCGGCACCTTGCGCGTGGAAGCCGACGGCACCTATACCTACACCCTGAACAACGACCTGGACGCCGTCCAGCGCCTGCGCTTGGCCACAGACACGCTGACCGATACCTTCACGTTCCGCGTTGCCGACACGGGCGGCCTCACCAGCGATTCCACGCTGACCATCACCATACGCGGCGCCAACGACGCGCCAGTCGCCAGGCCCGACACGGGTGCCGCCATCGAAGCCGGCGGCGTTGAAAACGGCACCGACGGCGCGCCGGCAAGCGGCAATGTATTGACCAACGACACGGACGTGGACGCGGGGGACACCAAGCAGGTCAGCGCCGTGGTCAACAGCGCGTCGGCAGCGGGCGTGGTCGGCGGCAACACCGCCGGCCTGTACGGCACGCTGGTGCTGGGCGCCGATGGCGCCTACACCTATGTGGTCGACGACAGCCTGGCCGCCGTTCAGCAACTGCGCACCGGCCAGTCGCTGGACGACACCTTCACCTACACGGTGCGTGATGCGGGCGGGCTGACCAGCACCGCCACGCTGACCATCACCATCGCCGGCCGCTACGACACGCCCAAGGCGGTGAACGACACCGCCACCGCAACGGCGGGTTCGTCGGTCAGCGCGCCCATCGACGCGACCGGCCTCGTGCTGGACAACGACGAAGACGTGGATGCCGGTGACACCAAGACGGTCAACGGCGTGCGCGCCGGCACCGAACTTCCCGATGCGCCAATGATCGCCGTGGGCGGGCTGACGCGCATCGACGGCGCTTACGGCTGGCTGGAGATCGCGCCGGACGGCAGCTTCACGTATCACGCGGACGACACCAACGAGGCCGTGGCGGCGCTGGCGGCGGGCGAGCAATTGCTGGACCGCTTCACCTACCAGGTCGTGGACAGCGGCGGCCTGACGGACCAGGCCGAGCTGACGATCACCGTGGTGGGCGTGAATGACCCACCCATCGCCGCGCCTATCATCACCGTGGCGATCGAGCAGGGGGATGAAGTGGGGCGCGTGGGCGGACGCAACCCCAGCGGCGACGTCACCTTGCGCGACACCGATGCCGAAGGGCGTCCCTTGACGGTCGTGGAGATACGCACGGGCCTGGAAATCGGCACCGGCACGCCGGGCACGGTGGGCGTGCCGCTGCAAGGCCGGTACGGCACCTTGCTGCTGCAAGCCGACGGCACATTCCTCTATACGCTGGACAACAGCCTGCCCGAAGTCCAGGCGCTGCGCACCCTGCGCAACGTCTTGACCGATACCTTCACCTACACCATCGGCGACGACCAGGGCGCGCGCGACCAGGCGTCGATCGCCATTCTTATCGTGGGCCAGAACGACGCGCCGGTGGCCTTGCCCGACCATGCCGTCGCCATCGAGGCAGGTGGCCGCGACAACAGCGCACCGGGCTTGAACCCGGCCGGCAACGTGCTGGACAACGACACCGATGTGGACGCGGGCGATACGAAAGCCGTGACGGCGGTGCGGACAGGCACAGGCGCCGGCACGGGCACAAGCGGCGTCGTCGACGGCGTCACCGTCGGCCTGTTCGGCACCTTGACCTTGTCCGCCGATGGCAGCTACCGCTACGTGGTGGACAACGACAACGCCCAGGTCCAGGCGCTGCGCAACGCCAACGACACGCTGACCGAAGTTTTCACCTACACCATGCGGGACACGGCGGGCGCGATGGTGCAGGCCGAGCTCACCATCACCATCGTCGGCCGGGACGACACGCCCATGGCCCAGGACGACACGGCAAGCGTGAACGACATCGAAGGGCCGCCCGTCACGCAGGGCAACGTGTTGGACAACGATGCCGACGTCGACGCGCAAGAGCAACTGACCGTGGTCGGCATCCGCACAGCGGGCGAGGGCGGCAGCGCCGTCATCACCGGCGTGGTCGGCGAACGGCTGGCGGGGCGCTACGGCTTCCTGGTGCTGAATGCAGACGGTTCCTATACCTACGAGATCGACCTCACCAACCCCGCCGTCAACGCCGCCCGAGGCCAGGGCCCGTTGCTGCAAGACGTGTTCGTCTACACGGTGGGCGACCGCACCGGCCGCACGGACCAGGCGCTGCTGACCGTCACCCTGGACATGGACGCGGTGTATGTCGCCAGCCCGAACCCGCACGGTTTGTTTGACGACACCTCCAGCCTGCGCCCGCTCAGCGATCTGTCGGTAGACCCGGTGGTCTTCGTCACGCCGGCCGTGCGTGATGCGCTGCACCTGCAACAGTGGCTGACCGCCGTGATACGCGGCGAACGTCCCGGCATGGTCTTGCCGCCCGTGGTCACGGCCGAATCCATCGGCGAAGGCTTGGGGCTGGACCCGTCTGTCATGCTGACGCCGACGATCCAGGCCTTGCAGTTGTTGTCGCGCTATGAAGACGCGCGCCTGCAAGCGCGGCACGGGGTCATGTCGCTGACCGCCGACGGCTTGCTGCCCGATGTGTCGGTGTTCGCGCGCAAGGAAATCGAGCTGCAACGGCCCGCCGCCAAGCCGGCCGGGCAGGACAAGCCCGCGCCGCAAAAAGAGGCAGCGCCGCCGCAGCCGCAGCCGCAACCGGAAACACAGCCCCAACCGCAACCGCAACCGCAATCGCAAGCCCCCGCGCAACCCGCCGAGGCCCGCGCGGTGCACCTGGCTTCCCTGGACCGGCCCGCCGCCACGTCCTTGGGCTCGTTCAGCCAACAGATCGACCGCCTTTCCATGCGCCGCAATTTTGGTGCCGCACCCACGCCAGAACGTTAATACGGAGCGAGCAGGATGACAGTGAAGCGAAACCGGACTCATGCCGTTGTGCTTGCCACGGTGACCTGCTTTGGGCTGGCGGCGTGTTCGTCGCCGCAGGTGCCCAAGGGCTACACCAAGGATGAAGTGCGCCAGCGCGTGGAAGACGACCGGCGCATGATGTATGCGGACCAGGAGCCCATCAAGGGTCCCATCACCTTCTACGACGCGGCGGCGCGCGCGCTGAAATACAACCTGGACTATCGGCTCAAGCTGATGGAAACCGCGCTGTCGCGCAACCTGGTCGACGTGACCCGGCACGAGATGCTGCCCCGGCTGGTGGCGTCCGCGGGCTACACGTCGCGCTCCAACGATTCGGGCGGCACCTCGGTGGGTATTGAAGACGGCGAAGTCAGCTTGCGGCCGTCGACGTCAGAACAGCGCTATCACCGCCTGGCCGACCTGGAGCTGACCTGGAGCACGCTGGATTTCTTTGTGGCCTACGAGCGCACCCAGCAAAAGGCGGACCAGGTGCTGATGGCCGAAGAGCGCCGCCGCAAGGTGGTGCAGAACGTCTTGCAGGACGTGCGCAACGCCTATTGGCGGGCCTTGGGCGCGCAGCGGCTGATCGCCTCCGTCGATACGCTGATGGTGCAGGTGCGCAGCGGCATCAAGTCGGCGCAGGAAGCCGAGAAGCGCGGCCTGTTGCCGCGCCAGCAGGCGCTGGCCTATCAGCGCGCGCTGCTGGACGCGGTGGGCCTGTTGTCCACGCGGCGGCAAGACCTGGAGTTGGCGCGCGCCGAGCTGGCGGCGCTGATGTCCTTGCCGCCCGGCACGGAATTCCAGGTGGCCGACGACGTCGAGGAAAAGATCCCCGAGCCCAACTTCAACATCGAAGCGCTGGAGCGCCTGGCGCTGGAGAACCGCCCCGAGATCATGGAAGAGTGGTATCGCAAGCGCGTCACCGAAAACGACATCAAGATCGCCAAGGCGGAGCTGTGGCCCAACATCAGCTTCAGCGCGGGCACGCATTACGACTCCAACGACTATCTGTACAACAACAGTTGGTCGTCGGTGGGGCTGCGGATTTCCTGGAACCTGCTCAACATCCTGAAGGCACCCGCGCTGGACGCGGCCGGCGAAAGCCAGAGCAAGGTGGCCGACCTGCGCCGGATGGCGCTGTCGATGGCGGTGCTGACCCAGTTGCGCGTGGCCGCGCAGCGCTATTACCTGGCGCGCGAACAACTGGAATTTGCCGACCAGAGCATGCAGGTGGATGGCCGGTTGCGTGACTACGCCAAGGCCAGCGCCAGCATTTCCGCCGATTCAAAGCTTGAATACATTCGGGCGGATGCGCGCTGGCTCTTGTCGCAGTACCAGCGCTATGCGGCCTATTCGGACGCCCAGGCCGCCTGGGGCCGTCTGTACAACTCCGTGGGCCTGGACGTGATGCCGGAAACCATCGCCAACCATGACCTGACCACGTTGGCGGCTCAAATCAAGACCACCATGCAAGGCTGGGAACGCACGGCGCTGCAGGCCCAGGCCCAAGCGCAAATTCCAACCCCGACCCAAACCTTGACCCAAACCCCAACCACGGGACCCGTCCAATGACGCGGCGACTGGTGTTGTCAGCAGTTCTCTTGTCGGCATGGGCGGGGATGTTCCTGACGCCTGTTGCGCATGGCCAAATCCAGCCGCAATCTCAAGCCGAACCCCCTTTGCCCGGGCCAGGTCAGGCCCAGCCCGGCCTGACCTGGCCGGGCCTGAACGACCCTAACGCCATACGCGTGTTGTTGAGCGCCAATCCGGAAAGCACGATTTCGGCGCCAATGACGGGCCGGCTGGAAAAACTGGACGCTGCGCTGGGCCAGAAGGTGGACAAGGACGCCGTGCTGGTCAAACTGGATTGCGGCGAACCCCGCGCAAGGTTGCGGATGGCGAACGCAGAACTTGCCGGCGCGCGTGAAACCCTGAAAGCCAAGGTCGGCCTGCGCAAGCTGGACGCGGCGGGCGATACCGAAGTGAACCTGGCGCGCGCCGCCACCGACCGCGCCGCCGCCGCCACGGCCCTGGCCCAGGCGCAGGTGGACTATTGCACGGTGGCCGCGCCGTACTCGGGCCGCGTGGCAAAGGTGTATGTGCGGCCGCATGAAAGCGTGGCGGCCGGTGCGCCGCTGTTTGACCTGGTGGGCGACGGGCCGGTCAAGGTGCGCATGAACGTGCCGTCCCTGTTCCTGAAAGACATCAAGATCGGCACACCGTTCCAGATCAACGTCAGCGAAACCGGCAAGACCTATGGCGCAACCGTGTCGGCGGTGAGTGCGCGCGTGGACGCGGTGGCGCAGTCGATCGAACTGGAAGGCCAGGTGCGCGACCCCAACGGCGAATTGCTGCCCGGCATGAGCGGCATCGCGGACTTCCAGGCAGCCACCCAAAACGATGCAAAATGACCTGCTGCTGTTGTTGCAGTTGGCCGAGGTGGAAAGCCTGGCGCGCCAGGCCGACAACGTCCAGCAACTGAGTTTTCACATTGCCAACGACGCGCATCCCTTGCTGGGCTACCGCCAGGCGCTGGTCTTCGAGGACACAGGCGCCGACTGGAAGCTGCTGAACATTTCCGGCCTGGTGTCGGTGGACGAGCAATCCCCCTACATCGTGTGGCTGGCGCAGGCGCGCAAGTGGCTGCGGCTGCGGGTGGCGGACGGGCAAGCGCAGTGGATCGACGCCGACGCGCTGGACAGCGCCAGCCCGCTGGTGCGCGATGGCTGGCGGGAATGGTGGCCGGCAGGCGCCTGGGCCTTGCCGTTGAAGTCGCGCGCGGGCGCCGTGCTGGGCTGGGTGCTGTACCTGATGGAACAACCGCCCACCCCCGGGCACGCCACGCTGATGGGTCGGCTCTGCCAGGCCTGGGCCTACAGTTGGGAACTGCTGGCCCGGCGCCGCAAGCCCCTGCGGCGAAGCTGGAAGCGGCGCTTGCGCATCCTGATTCCGCTGGCGCTGTTGGCGTTGTGTTTTCTGCCCATCCGGCAAAGCGCGCTTGCGCCCGCCGAAGTCACGTCGCTGGACCTGCAAGTGATCAGCGCGCCGCTGGATGGCGTTGTGCAGACCATCCACGTATCGCCCAACCAGGCGGTCAAGGCGGGGCAGGCGCTGTTTTCATTGGACGACACCACGCTCAGCCATCGGCTGGAAGTGGCGGTGCAGGCGGTGGCGGTGGCCGACGCCGAGCTGATGGCGGCCCGTCAAAGCGCTTTCCGTAACGACGAAAGCCGCATCAAGCTGACGACGCTGCAAAGCCGCGCACAAGAGCGGCGCGCCGAGCTGGCGTCGATACGGTCGCAACTGGACCGACTGGATGTGAGCGCGCCGCGCGATGGCATCGCTGTGTTCGCGGATGTGAATGATTGGCTGGGCAAGCCGGTGGTCACGGGCGAACGCATCATGCAATTGGCCGACCCCGCCAAGCCGGCCATGCTGATACAACTGCCCGTGTCCGACGCCATGTCGCTGGAGGTGGGCGCGCCGGTCAGCCTGTTCCTGACGGTGCGGCCGCTGCACCCGCTGGCCGGTGAAATCATCGAAACCAGCTACCAGTCGGCGCTGACACCCGAAGGGGTGCCCAGTTATCGGCTGCGCGCCAGCATCGGCCAGCAAGATGCCGACGACGCGCGCATTGGCCTGAAAGGCACGGCGCGCATCCAGGGCGGGCAATCGTTCCTGGGCTACGAAATCATTCGCCGTCCCTTGGCCACGCTGCGCGCGTTGACCGGGCTCTAGGCACGGGGAGGGCGGCCATGGACGACATGCTGACGCAGCCCTTGCCCGCCTTGCGGGAAGACCTGCGCCTGTTCGCGGGTGCGCCGCACCCCGACGGCAGCCCGGCCTGGATTATTGAAGACCCCGTGCGCAACCGGCATTTCCGCATCGGCTGGCTGGAGTTCGAATGCCTGGCGCGTTGGCACATGCTGCCCGGCGCGCTGCTGGAAGACATCCGCGCCCAGACCTCGCTGGAACCCGATGCCAGCCAGGTGTTCGGGTTTGCGGGCTTCTTGCAGCAGAACCACTTGCTGCGGCCGCATCCCTCGCGCAGCCAGGGCATGGCGCTTGCCGCGCCGGGACGCGAATGGCTGACGCTGAAATGGTGGCTGCACCACTACCTGTTCTTTCGCGTGCCCTTGCTGCGGCCCACGTATTGGCTAAGCCGCATCTATCCGTATCTGCGCTGGCTGTTCAGCCCCGCCACCGCCTGGACCGTCGTCGTCCTAAGTCTGCTGGGCCTGTTCCTGACCCTGCGCCAATGGGACACCTTCCGCCACACGCTCTTTGAATCGGTGTCCTGGGAAGGCGCGCTGGGCTTTGCCTGCGCGCTGGTGGTGGCCAAGACGCTGCACGAATTCGGCCATGCGCTGGTCGCCACGCACATGGGCGTCAGGGTGGGCCACATGGGCGTGGCCTTCCTGGTGATGTGGCCCATGCTCTACACCGACACCAGCGAGTCCTGGCGGCTGGCGGATTCGCGCAAGCGGCTGATGATCGCCAGCGCCGGCATCATCACCGAGCTGGCCATCGCGGGCCTGGCGACGCTGTGCTGGGCGCTGCTGCCACCGGGCGTGCCGCGCCAGGCCTGCTTTTACCTGGCCACCACCAGTTGGGTGCTGTCGCTGTTGCTGAACGCCAGCCCCTTCATGCGCTTCGACGGCTATTTCATTCTGTCGGATTTGCTGGACATGCCCAATCTGCACGAACGCGCTGGCGCCATGACGCGCACCGCGATCCGGCGCCGCTTGTGGGGCTTTGCGGATCCGTGGCCCGAAGACCTGCCCACGCGCGTCAGGCGCAGGATGATTGTGTTCGCCTGCGTGACGTGGCTGTACCGGCTGGTGGTGTACCTGGGCATTGCGCTGGCGGTGTACCACCTGTTCTTCAAGGCGCTGGGCATATTCCTGTTCGCCGTGGAAATTCTCTACTTCATTGCCTTGCCGATCTGGCGGGAGGTGCGTATGTGGTGGCAACGCAAGACCGAAGTCGCGACCCGGCGCCGTGTCGTGCTGCTGTTGCTGCTGACGCTGTTGGTGACCGTGCTGGCCGTGCCCTGGCCCACGTCGGTGCGGGCGCCGGCCCTGGCCCGCAGCGCCAAGATGTGGACGGCCTATGCGCCCGCGCCGGCCATGCTGCTGGAACGCCGGGCGCCAGGCGAAGTCAGCGCGGGCAGCAAACTTATCCTGCTGGACCGCCCGGAACTCAGCAGCGAAGCCTTGGCGGCGCAAGCCAACGTGGCCGGGCAGGCGGCGCGGCTGACCGGGTTGCTGGGCCAGCAGGCGGGCATTGATCAGCAGGCCGCCACCATCGAGGCGCTGGCGCACAGCCGGGCAACCGCGCGTTCGGTGGCGGCCGAACAGGCCCGCCTGGAAGTGGTGGCGCCGTTTGACGGCCAATGGCTGGACGCGCCCGCCGAGATCCAGGCCGGCACCTGGGTCAACCCGAAACAAGCGCTGGGGCGCCTGGTCGACCCTACGCATTGGATTGTTGATGCCTACGTCGGCGAAGCGGATATTCAGTTGTTGAAGCAGGGCGGCGCGGGTTGCTTCTACATTGAACACGACCCCCGGCGCCTGTGCGGTTCCATACGCGGCATCGCGCCGTCGCGCATCCAGCAGATCAACGCGCCCATGTTGACGACGGTACACGGCGGGCCGATTCCCTCGGTGCAAAAGCAAGGCACCCTGGTGCCCGATGACGCGTTGTACGTGGTGACGCTGGATCTGGACGACGTGCCGGCAGGGCTTAACGAGCTGCGGGGCAAGGCCTATTTCAAGGGCGAGGCCCGCAGCAGGCTGATGCAATGGATGCGTTCGTTGGCCAGTCTGGTGATTCGTGAGAGTGGGTTTTGAACCGGGTCGCCAAGGCAAGGCCAAGCTAGTTCGACGCCACCTTCGCGTCGTCCGCCGGGCGTTCCCAGCCCCCGCCCAAGGCGCGGTAAGACGCAATGGCCGCGCGCGCCGATTCGGTTTGGGCCTGCGCGCTGGCATCGCGGGTGCGTAGCACGGCGCTGTCAGCGTCCAGCACTTCTATCAGGCTGACGATGCCGTTCTGGTAGGCCACGAAAGCACTGGTTCGTGCCTGCGTCAGCGCTTGCACGCCGTCGGCCAGGTAGCGCGATTGTTGCTCACGTTTGACCAGGGCCGAGAAGGCGTTCTCCACATCTTCGGAAGCGCGCAACACAGCCAGGCGGTACGCCGCCAGCGCTTCGGCGTTGCGGCCACGGGCGTTTGCGATGTCGGCTTCGATACGGCCGAAGTCGAACAGGCGCCAACGCAGGCCAAGCACGCCTTGCAGTTGATTGGCGCTGTCGTTGAACAGATTGCCGGATAGGGTGGTGGCGGTGCCCAGCACGGCGCCTAGCGAGAATGTGGGGTAGTACTCGGCGATCGCCGCGCCAATACCGGCGTTGGTGGCGGCAAGCTGGCGTTCGGCCGCGATCAGGTCGGGGCGGCGACGCAGCAGGTCGGCCGGCGTGCCGGTGTTGGAAATCGCGGGCGGCAAGGGGATGGGCGCGCTGGCGGCCAGCAGGGCGCGGTTGCTGCCGGGCGGCTCGCCCAGCAGTACGTCCATCGCGTTCATCGCGGCCGACAGCCCGTCTTCCAGTACCGGCACGGTGGCGCGCACTTCGGCCAGCGCGCCTGTCGATTGATGCACCTGGAGTTCCGCCGCGAGCCCGTGGTCGAATTGCAGTTGCACGGTGGCAAGCAATTGGCTGCGGGTCTTGACCTGCTCGCGGGCGATGTCCAGGCGGGTCTGCAAGCCACGAATCAAGACGTAGATGTCGGCGGTCTGTGCCGCCACGGCCAACCGAGCGGCGGCAACGCCGGCCTCGGCGCCCTGGTAGTTGGCGACGGCCGCTTCGCGTTGACGTCGCAAGCCGCCGAACAGGTCGAGCTCCCAGCCGGCATTCAAGCCCAATTCGTAATAGTCGCCGTAGCGCTTGTAGTCGGGCGTGGCGTTCAACAACCGGCCCTGCGGTGTTTCCAGCGACTGGCGCGCGCGGGCGGCCTGGCCTGCCACGGCGGCCGACGGCAGCAACGCGGCAGTGGCGTGGCCCAGGCCCGCGCGCGACTGGGCCACGCGCGCGACAGCCTGCGCGATGTCCAGGTTCTGGTCGAGCGCGCGCTCCACCAATTGGGTCAGCAGCGGGTCATGAAACCCTTGCCACCAGACCCGGGCATCGGCCGCGGCGGGCGCCTGACGCGCCTGAATCGCGGCCTGTCCCATAAAATGCGGGGCTGACGCCGTTTCGGGCTGCTGATAATCGGGGCCGACAGCACAGCCTGTCAGAAGCAAGCTAGATAGAAACAGCGGCAGAGCATGTTTACGGGGCAGCATGACGGGGTCCTGCAAGACAGGTGAAAGAGAAAGTTGGCGCGTCGAACGTCCGTACCGTGGGTTGAGACGCGCCCCTGCATCGAATAAAAACGATCACGAAACCATCGCGAATGGTGACTATTGTACGATATGGTCATTAGTCGTCAATCGATAAAGCTATAAGGTAGCGTTCCTATGTCCGACTCGTCCCAGCAATCCCAAGGCCATCGCGGACCGACCGATCACAGCGTGCGAGACCAGATCGTGCAGGCGGCGAACGCCCACTTCAGCCACTACGGCTACGACAAGACCACGGTGTCCGACCTGGCGCGCGAGATCGGCATTTCCAAGGCCTACATCTACAAGTTCTTCGATTCCAAGCAGTCCATCGGCGAGGCCATATGCACCAACGTGCTGGGCGAGCTGATGGCTGGCGTGGAGCAGGCCATCGCCCAGGCCGAATCGCCCACCGATCGCTTTCGCCGCTTCTTCCTTACCGCCGTGGAGCTTTCCGCCGGGCTGTTTTTCCAGGACAGAAAGCTCTATGAAATCGCGGCGTATTCCTCTATGGAAAAATGGGCATCGTCGCAGGCCTATGAGCAGCGGATGCGAGGCATGCTGACCGACATCCTGCGCGAAGGAAGAGAGCAGGGCGAGTTCGAGCGCAAGACCCCGCTGGACGAAACCGCGCGGTCGATTTATCTGGTGATGCTGCCCTTCATCAGTCCGCTTTTGCTTCAGTACAACCTGGACCGTTTGCCGGATGCCCCGCGTGAAGTGGCAAGCCTGGTGTTGCGCAGCCTGGCCCCCTGAACGCGGGCGTTGTCGTCCGAGCTAAGCAACGAGAAATCCCAATTAGTGACTATTGACAATATTGGTCATTAGATTCACACTGCGCGGCAATCCGATTGCCCCAGGGGTGTCTTATGGTTTCCCGTCGTTCTGCCGTCATGGCAATCCCGGCCATCACGGCCGTCTTGTTGTCCGGCGCATTGGCCGGCGCATTGTCTGGTTGTAGCCCCCGCGCGGCCGATGATCCGCGTACCGGCATACCGTTGGTCAGGGTGGCCACGGTGCAAGCGCCTGCGCCCTTGACCCATGAGTACACCGGGGTAGTGGTGGCGCGGGTGCAGAGCGATCTGGGTTTTCGGGTGAACGGCAAGGTGGCCGAACGTCTGGTCGACACGGGGCAGCAAGTCAAGCGCGGCCAGCCGCTGATGCGGCTGGATCCCACCGACCTGGCGCTGGCGGCGCGGGCCCGTTTGCAGGCGGTGCATGCCGCCCGCGCACGCGCTTCGCAAACAGCGGCTGACGAAAAGCGCTATCGCGTCCTGGTGGGCGCGGGCGCGGTGTCGGCATCCGCCTATGATCAGGCCCGCGCCGCGGCCGATACCGCCCAGGCCGACCTCAGCGCGGCGCAGGCGCAGGCCGATGTGGCGCGCAACGAAACGGGTTACGCCACCCTTTACGCGGATGCCGATGGCGTGGTCATGAGCACGCTGGCCGAACCGGGCCAGGTGGTTAGCGCGGGGCAAGCCGTGGTGCGAGTGGCGCGATCGGGTCCGCGCGAAGCGGTAATCGATCTACCCGAAACCGTTCGGCCGGCGTTGGGTTCCACTGGCGTAGCCACGCTATATGGCGACACAAGCCAGCCCATTCCGGTGCAGTTGCGAGAGCTGTCCGACTACGCCGATCCGCGCACGCGCACGTTTGCCGCGCGCTACGTGCTTGACCCCAAGGCTGCCCAGGCGCCGCTGGGCGCCACCATCTCGGTGTCGATTGCGGGCGCGCAGGCCAAGCCGGTGTTTCAAGTGCCCTTGGCGGCGCTGCACGATGAGGGCCGTGGGCCGGGTGTCTGGGTCTTGTCGGGCGATCCCACGCAAGTGCGCTGGCGTGCCGTCACGTTGGCGGGCCTGGGGGAAGAGACCGCCGCCGTC
This sequence comes from Achromobacter spanius, assembly GCF_029637605.1. Taxonomy (NCBI): domain Bacteria; kingdom Pseudomonadati; phylum Pseudomonadota; class Betaproteobacteria; order Burkholderiales; family Alcaligenaceae; genus Achromobacter; species Achromobacter spanius. Next base: position 1,133,844 of record NZ_CP121261.1, read on the forward strand.
AGTGCGGGCCTGGCCCCGGGCGAGCGCTTCGTGGCGCTGGGCGCCCACCTGTTGCATGAGGGCGAGACGGTGCGCGTGGCCGCGCCGCAGGGCCCGCGCGCGCTGGCCACGAATGCGGGAGCGGCGCAATGAGCGGGTTCAATATCTCGGCGATCGCGGTGCGCGAGCGCGCCGTCACGCTGTTTCTCATCATCGCGATGTCGGCGGCCGGCATCTTTGCATTCCTGCAATTGGGGCGGGCGGAAGACCCCAGCTTCACGGTCAAGACGATGACGGTGGTCACCGCCTGGCCCGGCGCCACGGCGCAGGAGATGCAGGACCTGGTGTCCGAACCGCTGGAAAAGCGGATGCAGGAACTGAAGTGGTATGACCGCACCGAAACCTTCACGCGGCCCGGTCTTGCTTTCATGACGGTGACCTTGCAAGACAGCACGCCGCCTTCGGCCGTGGCCGAAGAGTTCTACCAGGCGCGCAAGAAGCTGGGCGACGAAGCCGCCAAGCTGCCCCCCGGCGTGCTGCCCCCGATCGTGAACGATGAGTATGGCGACGTGACCTTCGCGCTCTATGCCTTGAAGGCGCACGGCGAACCGCAGCGCAAGCTGGTGCGCGAGGCCGAAGAACTGCGGCAGCGCCTGCTCAAGGTGCAAGGGGTGAAGAAGGTCAACATCCTGGGCGAACGCCCCGAGCGCATCTTCGTGGAGTTCTCCTACGCGCGGCTGGCCACGTTGGGCGTGTCGCCGGGCGAACTCTTCGCCGCGCTCAACGCCCGCAATCAGGTGACGCCGGCCGGTTCGGTCCAGACCCACGGCCAACAGGTGCAAATCCGCCTGGATGGGGCCATTGATGATCTGGAACAAATTCGCGCAACGCCCATCGTGGTCGGCGGGCGCACCTTGCGCGTGGGCGATGTGGCCGACGTGAAGCGCGGCTATGAAGACCCCGCCACGTTTCTGATTCGCAGCCAGGGTGAGCCCGCGTTGATGCTGGGCGTGGTCATGCGCGAAGGCCACAACGGCCTGGAACTGGGCGGCGCGCTTGCCGCCGAGGCCGACGCGATCGCGAAGGATCTGCCGCTGGGCATGACTTTCACCAAGATCACGGATCAGGCCGTCAACATCGAGGAGGCCTACGACGAGTTCATGCTGAAGTTCTTCGTGGCGCTGGTGGTGGTGATCGTGGTGAGCCTGGTCAGCCTGGGCTGGCGCGTGGGCGTGGTGGTAGCGGCCGCCGTGCCGCTGACGCTTGCGGGGGTCTTTGTCATCATGCTTGCCACGGGCCGCGACTTCGATCGCATCACGCTAGGCGCGCTGATCCTGGCGCTGGGGCTGTTGGTGGACGACGCCATCATCGTGATCGAAACCATGGTGGTGAAGATGGAAGAGGGCATGGACCGGATTTCCGCGGCCACCTATGCCTGGGGCCACACGGCCGCGCCCATGCTTGCCGGCACGCTGGTGACCGCCATCGGCTTGATGCCGGTGGGCTTCGCCAAATCCACGGCCGGGGAATACGCCGGCAACATCTTCTGGGTCGTGGCGTTTGCCCTGCTGACGTCCTGGGTGGTGGCGGTGGTGTTCACGCCTTACATCGGCGTCAAGCTCTTGCCCACGATCAAACCCGTGCAGGGCGGCCATGGGGCCATCTACGGCACGCCCGCTTATCAACGCCTGCGACGCGGCATCGTTTGGGCCGTGGCGCACAAGAAAAAGGTCGCGCTCAGCGTGGTCGGCTTGTTCATCCTGTCCTTCGTGGGGCTGGGCCAGGTCAAGCAGCAGTTCTTTCCGGTGTCCGATCGGCCAGAGGTGCTGCTGGAAGTGCAGATGCCAGAGGGTTCCAGTATCGAAAGCACCACCACGGCGGTCACGTCGGTGGAAAAATGGCTGGCCCAGCAACCTGAAGCGAAGCTCGTCACCAGCTACATCGGGCAGGGCGCGCCACGCTTCTATCTGGCGATGTCGCCGGAATTGCCGGACCCCTCATTCGCCAAGATCATTGTGCTGACCGGCAGCGAGAAAGACCGAGACGCGCTCAAGCTGCGCGCGCGCCAGGCGGTGGCCGATCAGCTTGCGCCGCAGGCGCGCGTGCGCGTGTCGCAACTGGTGTTCGGGCCGTATTCGCCGTTTCCGGTGGCGTTTCGCGTAGCGGGGCCGCAGGAAGAACGCGTGCGCCAGATCGCGCAACAGGTACGTCAGGTGATGCAGGAGAACCCGTCAATGCGGCAGGTCAACACCGATTGGGGCGAGCGCGCGCCCACGCTGCATTTCGTGCTGGACCAGGACCGGCTGCGCGCCATCGGCCTGAGCTCGGCCGACGCGGCGCAACAGTTGCAGTTCCTGCTGACGGGCGTCACGGTGACACGGGTGCGCGAGGACATCCGCTCGGTGGAAGTGGTGGCGCGCAGCGCCGGGGCGCAACGCCTGGATCCCGCCCAGATCGGCGCGTTCTCGCTGGTGGGTGCGTCGGGCCAACGGGTGCCGCTGGATCAGATTGGCCGTACCGAGGTGCGGATGGAAAACCCGATCCAGCGTCGTCGCGACCGCGAGGTCACCATCACCGTGCGCGGCGACGTAGCCGAAGGCGTGCAGCCGCCGGATGTTTCCAAGCAGATCCTGCCCAAGCTGCAACCCATCATCGCGGCGCTGCCGGCCGGCTATCACATCGTGGCGGCGGCCGACCTGGAAGAAGCGGGCAAGGCCAATGCGGCGCTGGCCGCGGTGTTCCCGCTGATGTTCATCCTGATGCTGGTGGTGATCATCTTCCAGGTGCGTTCAATGTCGGCCATGATCATGGTCGTGCTGACCGCGCCGCTGGCGCTGGTGGGCGTGGTGCCGACGCTGCTGCTGTTCAACCAGCCGTTCGGGTTCAACGCCATCCTGGGCATGATCGGCCTGGCCGGCATCATCATGCGCAACACCTTGATTCTGATGGGCCAGATCCATACCAACGAAGCGGAAGGATTGACGCCTTTCCACGCCGTGGTGGAAGCCACGGTGCAGCGTGCCCGGCCGGTGATTCTGACCTCGTTGGCCGCCGTGCTGGCGTTCATTCCCCTGACGTTCTCGGTGTTCTGGGGCTCGCTGGCCTACACCCTGATCGGCGGCACTATTGGCGGCACGATATTGACGCTGGTATTCCTGCCGGCCCTGTACGCCATCTGGTTCCGCATCAATCCGAGGCAAACGCCGGCCGTGGAAGAACCCCAGGCGGCCGGCGCCTTGCATCAGCTACACCGCTGACACGTTCCCCGCCGAGCCGCCCTTGGCGGCGTCCGGCGGCACCGTCACGATAGACGTCAACGACGGGTCCGCCGGCTTCAGCGCCGCCAGGTTCGGTCGCGGGCGTTGCAGTTCGGCATTGCCCGCAAAGGCCTGTTCCATGCCTTGCGCCGCCTGCAGCACCTCGCGGTCGCCTCGGAAGCGCCCCACGATCTGCATGCCAAAGGGCATGCCCAGGTGGTCGCTGCCGCAAGGCAGGGTCAGGGCAGGGTGGGTGGTCAGCGTGATCACATACGTAAGCGCCAGCCAGCGGTAGTAGTTTTCCTGGCGGCGGCCGTTGATGGACTCGGCGTACAACTGCGTCCACGGAAACGGCGAGACGGGCGTGGTGGGCGACAGGATCAGGTCGTAGTCGTCGAAGGCGCGCTGGAAACGCTTGATCAAGCGCGTCTGTTCCGCCTGCGCCCAGGCGCAATCCTTCAGGCTCATGGCCGCGCCCATTTCGAAGTTGGCGCGGCTGTTGGGGCCAAGGCTGCTGGGGTCTTTCTCGTAGGCGTCGCGCATGCCGGCCACGAAGGCCTCGGCGCGCAGCACGTCAAAGCAGCGGTGGGCGTCGCCAAAGTCCAGGTCGATGGGATCGCAGGCGGCGAACAGGTGGCGCATGGCCGCGATCTTGGCGCGGAAGGTGGCGCGGATGCCGTCATCCACGTCGCACACCCCGAAGTCTTCGGTATAGGCCACGCGCAGGCGGCCCAGGTCGGCGGTGCCGGGGGTCAGGAATTGCAGCGGGTCCAGCGGATAGCTGAGCGGGTCGCCGGCGTCGGGGCCGGCGCTGGCCGCCATTTGCAGGCAGGCATCGGCCACCGTGCGGCCCATCGGACCCACCACCGAGATCGGCGTCCAGCCCAGCAGCTTGCGCACGCTGGGCACCACCCCGGGCGACGGCCGAAAGCCCACCACACCACACTTGGACGCCGGAATGCGCAACGAGCCGCCGGTGTCAGACCCCGTACACAGCGGGAACATGTCGGTGGCCAGCGCGGCCGCCGAGCCACCCGAGGACCCGCCCGCGTTCAGGTTGGGGTTGAACGGGTTGCCGGTGGCGCCCCACACGGTGTTGCGCGAATTGGCGCCCGCGCCCATTTCGGGCACGTTGGTTTTGGCCGCCACGATGGCCCCGGCGTGGCGCAGGCGCGCCACCAGCGTCACGTCTTCCGTTGGCACGTGGTCGCGGTAGATCTGTGAGCCGAAGGTGGTGAGCAAACCGGCGGTGGGTTCCAGGTCTTTCACACCCAGCGGCAGGCCGTGCAAAAGGCCCAGCGTGTCGCCCGACATCACCGCCTGTTCGGCGGCGCGTGCTTCGGCGCGGGCCCGCTCGAACGCGGTGGCGGTCACGGCGTTGATGTAGGGGTTGACGGCCTCGACGCGCGCAATGCACGCCTCCAGCAGTTCCACGGGCGAGAGTTGGCGCGCCCCGATCAGGCGCCGCAACTCCACCGCGGACAAGGTGACGAGCGTATCGTCCAGTGCCATGAAAGCTTCCTTTAATCGATCTTGATGTTGGCGCGCTGCGCAACGTCACGCATCTGCGGCAGTTCTTTCTGGATCAGCGCTTCGCCGTCGGCGGCGCTGGAGAAGGCCGCTTCAAAGCCCTGCGCTTCCAGGCTCTTGCGCACGTCCGCCGAGCCGACCGTGGCGCGCAGGGCGGATTCAAGTTTAGTCTTCACGTCGGCGGGCAGGCCGCGCGGGGCGGCGATCATCAGCCAGGTGTCCATGGCCACCGACGGGTAACCCTGTTCGGCAAAGGTCGGCACGTCGGGCAGGAAGCTGGACCGGGCGGGGGCCGACACGGCCAGCACGCGCACCTTGCCTTGCTTGCTTTGCGGCAGCGCGGCCGCCACGGTGTCGACCGAGAACGGAATCTGGCCGCCGATCAGGTCGGTCATGGCGGGAGCACTGCCCTTGTAGGGCACATGGATCATCTTGATGTCGGCGGCCGACAGGAAGGCTTCGCCGACAAAGTGCGCGGTGGTGCCGGCGCCAAACGAGCCATACGCGGGCGGTTCATTGCTGCGTTCCTTGGTGTAGGCCACCAGTTCCTTCAGGTTCTTGACCGGCACCTCGGGGTTGGCCAACAGCGCCAGCCCGGTGCGGCCCACGATGCCGATCGGCTCGAAGCTCTTGACCGGGTCGTAGGGCAGCTTTTTCTGAATGGCGGGGTTGACCGTGAAGGTGGTGCCGGAGCTGACCAGCAGCGTGTAGCCGTCAGGCGCGGCCTTGGCCACGAAGCCGGCGCCGATCGCGGTGCCCGCGCCGGCGCGGTTTTCCACCACGATGGTCTGGCCCAGTTCCTGGCCGAGCTTTTGCGCGATGACGCGGCCCAGCACGTCGGTGGCGCCACCGGGCGGGAAGGGCACCACCAGGGTGACCGGGCGCGTCGGGTAGGCATTCTGCGCGCTGGCCACGGCGGGGATGGCGAAGGCGCCGGCCAGGGCGACGGAGAGGGCAATCAAGGGAGTCTTCATGGTCATGCTCGACGAGAGTGGTGGAGGGAGGTCGCGTCTGTCGGCGCCTGGGGATTTGCCGCGAATCCTTGCCCGCGGTTCAGAAATCGGTCGTACTCTTCGGCCGGCACGAACAGCCCGCCGGTGGTCCAGGCCAGATGCGTGGCGCGCGGCAGGTGCGGCAGCAGCTTGCGTTGGCGCAGCCATTGCTGGCCCGCGATGCTGCCCAGCAACAGGCGCGGCCCGGAAAAACCCGCCGCGGCCGACGGCTCAATGCGCAAGCCTTCGCTGTCATGCAAGCGTGCCAGGTCGCCGTAGAGCGTGTCGTCCGCCACCGTATAGACGCCGGCCAGCAACTGACCGACAGCTTCGTAAGCCAGTTCCGACGCGCGCGGCACGGCCAGGCCATCAGCCTCGGTCTGGTTGGTCAAGCCGATGTCGTAGACGGACGGCGGCACCGGCACACCGGGCAATTCCCCATTGCCGGCCATCATGCGTAGCAGAAAGCAGGGCGATTGCACCGGCTCGGCAAAGAAACAATGCACGTGCGCGCCGAAAAGCAGCGATAGCCCGAAGGCGATGCCGCCCGGCGCGCCGCCCACGCCGCAGGGCAGGTACACGAACAGCGGATGTTCGGCGTCCACCACGATGCCGGCCTGCGCAAGCTGGTCACGCAGCGCCAGCGCGGCCGCCGCATAACCCAGGAATAGCGACGCTGAGCGTTCGTCGTCAACAAAATAGCCGTGCGCGTCGGCCTCGACCTGGCGGCGTCCGGCCGCCACGGCTTTTTCGTAGTCGCCCTGATGTTCAACCACTTCGACACCCCGGGCCCGCAGGCGCGCCTTCTTCCATTCCTTGGCGTCCGACGACATGTGCACGGCGGCACGAAACCCCAGCGCCGACGCGATCACGCCGATGGACAGGCCCAGGTTGCCGGTCGAACCCACGGCCACCTGGTATTGCGCAAAGCAAGCGCGCGCCTCTGGCGTGCCTAGCTTGCGGATATCGTCGCCGGGCGCAATCAGGCCGCGTTCCAGCGCCAGCTTTTCGGTGAACTCCAACACTTCATGAATGCCGCCGCGTGCCTTGATCGAACCGGCCACGGGCAGGGCGTGATCTGCCTTCAACCACAAGCGCCCCGATGTCGCCGGCAAGCCCAGCGCCTGTTGCATCGCGGCGGCTTCCAGCAGCGGCGATTCAATCACGCCGGCGGATTCTTCCAGTTCCGGAAACAACTGCGCCAGCAAGGGCGAAAACCGCGCAAAGCGGTCATGCGCGGCTTGCACGTCGGCCAGACTGAAAGGCGCGGCGGCCAGTGCGCTGGCGCTCGTCGCGGCCTTGCCGGAACGGGTCCACAGCGTGGGCCGCGCGGCGCGCAAGGCTTGCAAGGACAAAGAGGAAACAGCAGCGTGGGACGGGGGCATGAATACCGTTGCAAAATGAAAAACGTCATCGAACGGTCACATCCTAGGCGGGGCTTTAGCGTTGCGGCAATATGCGTTGTTAGAATTGTTCGTTGCGCTTAACGCAAACCAAGGGGAAACCCGATGAACCTGCAAGTCCTGCAAGAAATGGCCGTTCGCTACTTCCTGGAAGTGGCGCGCTGCGGCTCTGTCAGCGTGGCGGCCGAAAAGCTGGACGTGGCGCCGTCAGCGGTCAGCCGCCAGATTGCCAGGCTGGAGCGTGAGCTGGGCACCTTGCTGTTCGAACGCCGATCGCGCGGTATGACCCTGAACGCCGCGGGCGAATTACTGGCCGCCCATGCCAAGCGCGCGCAGCAGGACGTGGAGCGTGTCTCCGGCGAAATCATGGGCCTGCGCGGCTTGCGCCAGGGCCTGGTGCGCGTCGTCTGTACCGAAGGCTTCGTGCATGACGTGGTGCCGGCCGCCATCGCGGAATTTCGCAAGCAATACGCCGGCATCCGCTTCACGCTGGAAGTGTGTTCGCAGCGCGAGGTGCCGGCCCGGGTGCGCGATGGCGCGGCCGACATCGGCATCACACTGGGCCTGACCTCGCATCGCGACATGCAAGTGGAACTGCGCATGCCCGCGCCCGTGCGCGCGGTGGTGGCCGTCGACCATCCGCTGGCGTGCCGCGCCGATGTGTCGCTGGCGCAATTGATGGCCTATCCGCTGGCCTTGCCCGAAGCCGATTCCACCTTGCGGCAATTGATCGACATCAGTTGCAGCCGCCAGCAGTTGCAGTGCGAACCGGTGTTCTCCAGCCGCAGCGTCGACGCGCTGGTGGCCTTTGCCGGGGCCGGTGGCGGCGTGGCGTTCTGCGGCGAACTGGCCATCCGCTATCGACTGCGCGGCAAGCAAGTGGTGGCCGTACCGCTGCGCGACCGCGAAATGAACGAACGCCATTTTGAGGTGCAGACGCTGGCCGGGCGCGTGCTGCCGGAAGCGGTCAAGGCGTTTATCGCCAGCTTGCGTACACAGTTGGATGCGGAATGATCCTGTAGGAACAAGCGGCGCCAGGCGTATGATTTCAGCCAGAGGACCAGCACCGGCCTGACGGCGGGCAGCAAGCCCGCGCGCCAGCTTTGCCTATCACGGCTTCGCATCGTTCCACGCGCTATCCATGCGCGGGAGCGCACAGGCGTCGCGCCATGGACCATCTGCTGCTTGCCGCATCCCCGTCACCGGCGGGTGATCACGACTTCAAGGTATTCACTGGGCACCACCATCGTCGCGTCGCCAGAGCGATTGAACCGGTCTATCAGCGCCATCAGATCGCTTTCCATCGCGGCTTGTGCGGTGGGTTCCAGCATGGAAAACGCCTTGAGGACCGGGCCGTAATAGCTTCTGAAGATCTGCACGAAATGCGCCGGCGAGAGATAGCGGAACACGAAGTGCCGCGCTTCCACCTGGATCGCCGAGGCATCAGCGCCAAACATCTCGTCGATGCGCGCCCGCGTGCCCCACAGCGCGGGCGATTTGACGCCGGCCGGTGGCGGAACATGCTTGCCGATGGTCTTGAAGATCTGGCCGACGAAGCTTTCCGGCGTCCAATTGGCCAAGCCGATCTTGCCGCCCGGGCGGCACACGCGCAGCAGTTCGGCGGCGGCCTTGTCCTGGTCGGCCGTGAACATCACGCCGAAGGTGGACACGACGGCGTCAAAGCTGCCTGGCGCGAAGGGCAGGGCTTCGGCATCGGCTTCCTGGAATTCAATCTTCAGCCGTTCGGCGGCGGCGCGTTCGCGGCCACGGCTCAGCAGCGCGGGCACATAGTCGGTCGACACCACCTCGCACCAACGTCGCGCGGCGGCCAGCGATGCGTTGCCGTTACCGGCCGCCACATCAAGCACTTTTTGACCGGCACGGACATCAAGAGCCTCGCAAAGTTGTTCGCCCACGATTTGAAGCGTGGTGCCGATCACGGCATAGTCTCCGGAAGACCAGGTGGCTTGCTGGCGGGTTTTGACGGCGGCAAGTGTGGGGGGAGCGGAAGGCGGGGCGGAAGCTGGCGCGGAAGTCGGCGCGTCGGGAACGGCGGCAATATCGGATGCGGACATGTTCTGTCTCCATCAAGGCTGGGGGATAGCGCCGGCGGACATCGGCGGCACCGTGCCGATGCGCGGGCAGGGGCCCAAGAGCTTGCGCGGTTCGTGCAATCGGCACTCAACCGTAGAGCGGGCACGTGGAGGCAAGCGTGGTAGCCGGCGTGGAATCCGACGCGGCTGGCGGGGAGGGGTTTCCCCAGGGCGGCGGTGTCATTCGTATTCAACTGCTGGGGCCAACCGCCATCAGCCGGGCGGGCGTGGCCTTGCCCTTGCCGCCATCCCGCAAGCTGCGCGCGCTGGTGGCTTACCTGGCGCTCGCGACGCACCCCGTTTCCCGCGCGCATCTGTGTGAACTGCTTTGGGACATCCCCAATGATCCGCGCGGTGAACTTCGATGGTGTCTCAGCAAGGCAAGAACCCTGCTGGACGATCCGGGCCGCCATCGCGTTCAGGCGGCGCAAGACAGCGTGACGCTGGACCTGCACGATTGCCGTGTGGATGTCTTCGACATAGAACAGGCGATGCGGCAGGGCATCAATAACGTCGGCACCGAGCGGCTACGCACGCTGGCGGCGCTGTTTGTCGGAGATTTCCTGGACGGGTTGCAGATCCGATCCTGTCCGATGTTCGATAGCTGGCTGGTGGCGCAGCGGCGGCGATTCAGAGCCTGCCAGGCGGCGGTGCTGGAACACCTGGCCGCGACGCTGCCCGACGGATCCGAAGAGCGCTACGACTGCCTGGACAAGTGGCTGCGGCTGGCGCCGTTCGACCGGCACGCGCACGTGCGGATGCTGCAATCGCTGCACGCGCGTCAGCAACTGCGCGAAGGCGAAGAACACCTGGCCGCCGCAGTTCGGGCGTTTGAAGACGAAGGGCTGGATTGGCGTCCGTTGCGGGATGCTTGGCGGCAGTTACGGCTGGCGCCGGCCGATTTTCCTCAGTCGCCCAATTCACCCGCGCCGCCCGAGCCCCCTGACCCGGCAGCAGCGCCCCACATCACAACGCTCGCGGCGGCGCCAGAAGCCGGCCAAGGCCAAACCCGGCGCGCGTCGATCGCGGTCATGCCTTTCGCGGATGCATCGGCGCGCAACGGGGTGCGGGGAGGGCTGGGCGATGGCTTGGCCTACGACATCATCACCCGCCTGGCCAAGCTGCGCAGCCTGTTCGTCATTGCGCAGGGCACCGTGTTCGCCCTGGACCAACGCAGCGTGGGGCCGGAAGAGGCCGGCCGGACGTTGAACGTGGACTTCGTGGTCAGCGGCTTGTTGCGCCGGCACGCCAGGCGGATCATCGTTGACGTGGCGCTTGTCCAAGCCCGGACCGCCCGCATCGTGTGGGCGGAAACCTTCGACCATGCGCTGGACGACGCCTTCGTGGCGCTGGACGACATAGGCAACCGGATCGTTGCCTCGGTGGAAATCGAAGTGGAATCCGCCGAGCGCGAGCGCGCCATCCTCACGCCACCCAATTCGCTGGACGCCTGGTCGGCGCATCATCGCGGCCTGTGGCACATGTACCGCTTCAACCAAGCTGACAACGCGCAGGCAAGACGTTTCTTTCAGATGGCGGTGCGGCTGGACCCGACGTATTCCCGCGCGTACGCCGGGCTGTCGTTCACGCATTGGCAGGACGCTTTTCAACGCTGGGGCGAGCAGAACCCGGCTATGGATCTGGCGTACCAAGCCGCAAGCCAGAGCTTGACCGCCGACGACCGCGACCCCGCCGCGCATTGGGCCATGGGGCGGGCCTTGTGGCTACGCGGCAGCCAGGAACCATCGCTGGCGGAATTGCAGCGCGCGGTGGACCTGAGCCCGAATTTTGCACTGGGGCATTACACCCTGGGCTTCGTGCATTGCCAGTCGGGCGACGCGCAGGCGGCAATCGGGTCGTCCGATCATTCACGCCATCTAAGCCCCTTTGACCCCTTGCTGTTCGGCATGCTGGCCGTGCGCGCGCTGGCGCTGGTGCGGTTGGGGCGCGTTGAGGAAGCCGCTGACTGGGCGGTGAAGGCAGCCATGCGGCCCAACGCCCACCTGCACATTCTGGCGATTGCCGCGCATTGTCTGGCGCTGGCTGACAGGTTGGACGAGGCGCTGGGGTTTGTGGCGTTGATTCATCAGGCAAATCCGGCGTACCGGTTGGCGGATCTTCTGAATGCGTTCCGGCTGACGGTGGATGCGGAGGGCTTGTTCAGGGTCGCGGCTGGGCGGATTGGGTTGGGCTGAGGCAACGCCGCTGGCGCTGCCTTGCCCTTGGCCATGCTACTTCCTTGCGGCCGCTTCGTCCTGGAACGCGCGCGTCTGGCGATCCAGGCTTGCTTTCCACTCATCGCCCGGTTGGAACGCGAGCACCTGGGCGTCGCGCCCCGATGCCGCGAGGAAGGCGGGGTCCTTGAGCATGTCCTGGAGCGCCTGCTCGAGCTTGTCGCGAATGGCGTCCGGCAGGGTGGCCGGCCCGCCCATGCCGCGCTCGGAGGAGTATCGCAGGGCAATGCCGGACTCCGCCGCCGTGGGGATCGTGTCATTGTGCCGCTTGTCGCTGGTGATCGCGATCGCTTGAAAGGGGCCTTTCGGGTCGTTCAGCTCCGGAACCTCGGTCACGGTGATCAAGCCGTAGTCGATGTGATCGCCCAGCACCCCCAGGCGGATGTCGCCGCCTCCCTTGAACGGCACACTGTTGCCTTTCACGCTCTGGCTGCGTTCCATGTCCATCAGGGCCAGGTGGCCCGTCGTGCCGTCGCCGCTATGGCCGAACGACAGCGATTCTGGCGTTTGCTTGAGCTTCGCGACGAGCTGCGTCAGGTCGTCAGGCGCGTTCGAACCCCGGCGCTTGATGAAGAGCAGCGGGTCATCGACCAGGCGGGCGATGAGCCGGATGTCCTCGGGCTTGTACTTTGCGCCCTTGCTGACGGGCAGGTACACGAAACCGGGCGCATTGATCATGCCCAGCGTGTAGCCGTCCGGCTTGGCGGCGGCAACATAGCGGACCGCGATTTCCCCGCCCGCGCCGGGCTTGTTGACCACGATGATCCGAGCCTTGTCGCCCAGACGCTTTTCCATGTGCTGCGCCACCAGGCGCGCCATGACGTCGGTGCCGCCGCCGGGCGCGAAGCCCACGACCAGTTCGATCGGGCGGTCATCCGGCCAGGCCGCATGAGCTGACCCAACCGTCAGTGCCAATGCCCCGGCCATCAGAAACCGCTGCAATGCGCTTGCTTTCATGTTTGTCTCCCCGATTGGCTGTCGCGCGCAATCGCGCGCTAGTTGACCTGGATGCCGGCCGATTGGACGAGCTGGCGGTAGCGTTCCAATTCCTGCGCCCAGAATGTGGTGAAGGCTGCCGGCGTGCTTTGCCGCAGCTCCGCGCCCATGGCAATGAGGCGCTGCGCGTACGCGGGATCGGACATGACGGCGTTCAGCGTGCTGCTCAGCTTGTCCACAATGGGCCCGGGTGTGCCGGCCGGCGCCGCCAGGCCGAACCACGTCGTCAGCTGCATGCCGGCCATGCCCAGTTCCTCGAACGTGGGCACGTCGGGAATGGCCTTGAGCCGGGCGTCGGCGGCAACGGCCAACGCGCTCACGCGCTGGCTCTGGATGTGTCCGATGGCGCCGTTGTCGAACATGTAGTCCAGCCGTCCTCCCATCAGGTCGGTCAAGGCAGGGTTGTTGCCCTTGTACGGCACATGCGTGACCTCGATCTTGTTGATTGCGCGGAAGAGTTCGCCGGACAGATGTCCCGAGTTGCCGATGCCGCCGGACCCGTAGGTCAGTTTGCCGGGCTGCTTGCGCGCCGCCGCCACGATGTCGGCCGGACGTTTGAACGGCGAGTGCTCGGGAACGATGAGCACGCTGGGCACCAGCGCGACTTCTCCAATCGGCGCGAAGTCCTTGATCGGGTCGAAGTGCACCTTGGCATACAGATTGGGCGCCGAGACGTTGGCCGAGCTGCTGGCCAGCAGGAGGGTGTAGCCGTCCGGCGCGGCGCGGGCAAATTGGGTGGTTGCGATGGTGCCGGAAGCGCCCGCCATGTTTTCGACCACAACCGTCGCATTCAGGTGTTTGCCCAAGGCATCGCCCAGCGAGCGGCCAATGGTGTCCGCCGAGCCGCCCGCCGGCCAAGGCACGATGAGGCGTATCGGTTTGTCCGGGTACGGCGCGGCCGCCATGACGGCCGCGCTGCACGCGGATGCGAGGGCGCCGCACGCCCAACGCCTGATGGGAAAGCGCATGTTTGTCTCCTTGTTGAACCCTCCCTCTTGCTCGATGGCGTGTCGGGGAGGTGTGAAAAGGCGCCGCGATCAATCTGTACGAGCCTTGGCGGCCTCCTTGGGATATGCGCAAGGACGAGGGCAGCAGCAGGTCCTGCGGGTGGGACATGTCGGCCAGATTGCGCTGTAAGGTGCCCCAGATTAATCCGTTATGAAAAAGCCGAATAAATAGAATTTCGTGATGGAATTCATCACGACGGGACATGGCGCGGCCGGCGCGCGGGGCTACTTGGCCAACCAGCGGGCTGAGGGCCAGCGTGCATTGCGCACCGCCTCGCGCGCGCATTGGATCAGCTCGTTCATGACGCAACGCACGGAATTGGCGATGGGACGGGTGGCCGGTTGCGCCAACACGATGCGCCGCACCAGCAACGGATCAACGACCGGGGCAGCGGCCAGGATTGAGCGATCCACGTCGTCGGCCACGGCGATCGAGGGCAGGATGGTGTAGCCGTGCCCGTCCAGCACCAGGCGCTTCTGCACGCTCATCGCATTGGTCTCGGCCACGATGTGCAGCTCGGTCTCTTGCATGCGCGCGGCCTGTTCGACCAGCGAGCGCAGGCCATGCGGCGCGCCCGGCAATACCAGGGGCCGGCCGATGATGTTGGCCATGCGGACAGGCGTGCGGGTGTCGAGTCCGCTGTCCGGCGGACCCACGAACCACAGGCTCTCTTCCAGCAAGGTGCGGAATTTCAGCGCGGGATTCGGCTTGGAGTCGTACAGCAGCGCGATGTCCACGTCGCCGGTTTCCAGCCACGACTGCAGGTGCCCGGCATACCCCGCCGTCAACCGCAGGCGGATGCCGGGATAGTGGGCCGCCACGGCGGACAGCAGCGCGCTGGACAGCATGTCGGCCGTGCTGGGTAGTAGCCCCACGGTGACGATGCCGCCCACCGTGCCGCTGGACGGCCGGATCTCGGCGCGGGCGCGGTCCAGTTCGTTCAGGGCACGGCGGGCGTAATCCTCGAGCGTCTTGCCGGCGTCGGTCAGTTCCATGCCGAGGCGGCCGCGCGTGAAGAGCGCCGTGCCGATATCGTCTTCCAGCAGCTTCAATTGCCGCGAGACCGCTGGCTGCACGATGTTCAGCAGGCGGGCCGCGCTGGTCACGCTGCCCGTCTCGGCCACGGTCACGAACGCCTTCAGTTGCTTCAAGTCCATCAGCGGCTCCGGGTATGCGCAAGGGTGATGATTTCCATCACGAAATTCTATTTAGTTGGCGATTCTATAGCGATATAAGATGCCTCGCAGCACTTAGCCACCCGGGAAATCCACTCATGACTACAACCACCACCGAGGCGCCTGCTTGGCAGCAAGCCGTGTTCGACGCGCTGAAAGCCGGCGGCATCCGCCAGATCGCCTACGTGCCGGACGCCGGCCATTCCTACGCCATCCGGCAGGCGCAACTAGATCCGGAAATCATCGACGTCGTCCTGACCACCGAAGAAGAGGGCGTCGCCGTCGTCAGCGGCGCGTGGCTGGGGGGCCAGCGCGCCGCGTTGCTGATGCAAAGCAGCGGCGTGGGCAATTGCGTGAACATGTTCTCGCTGCTGCGCAGCTGCAACTTTCCCTTTCTCACGCTGGTGACGATGCGGGGCGAGTACGCGGAATTCAATCCCTGGCAGGGGCCGATGGGCAAGACCACCCAGCAGGCGCTTGAACTGATGGGCATCACCGTGCTGCGGGTGTCGAACCCCGACGAGGTCGGAGAGATCGTCAGTGCCGCTGCCGATTCCGCATTTTTTGCTGGCGAGCAGGTTGCCGTCCTGCTGTCGCAGACCTTGATTGGACGTAAGAAGTGGGAGCGCAACTGATGTCGGCCACCTTGAATGCTTCGGGCGCCGTGGACCGCCGCGCCTTCGTGTCGCAACTGATCGCGGCCTCGCCCGACGCGCTGATCGTCTCGGGCCTGGGGTCTCCGTCCTATGACGTTTTTGCCGCGGGCGACCGGGACCAGAATTTCTATCTATGGGGCGCCATGGGCGGCGCCGTGGCGCTTGGCCTGGGCTTGGCGCTTGCGCAACCGGACCAGCCTGTGCTCGTCATCACGGGTGACGGTGAACAGCTGATGGGTGTGGGTACGCTGGGCACCGTCGGCGCCAGGCAGCCCAGGAACCTGACTATCGTGGTGCTGGACAACGGCCACTTCGGCGAGACCGGCATGCAGCGCAGCCATACCTCCCTGGGAACGGATCTGGTGGCCGTGGCGCAGGGGTTCGGTATCAAGGACGCGTTTGCCGTCAAAGAAACAGGCAGGGCGGGCGAGGTCGCCGAGCGCGTGATGGCGCGGCGGGGCGTGAGCTTCGCCCAGGTGTTCATCAACCCGGACGAACCGCCGCGCGCGCTGCCGCCGCGTGATGGTGTGTACGTCAAGAACCGCTTCCGGGCCGCCCTGGGGTTTTCGACGTTCTGAGCAGAGGCAGCCCCTTGGGCTGCCATGCTGCATTCAGGCAGGAGGCTGTGATGAAGACGTCGATGTGGCGGTGCAGGCCGCCCATTTCGCGTTTTTGAAGGACCGTGGGCGGAACTGACTGCCACCGAGCGCGGCTGGTTGCTGTTTGACTGGCCGCGCATATCGTAAAATCGCATAATGTGTATTATGTAAAGTACGAGTTATGCGTTTCCGGGCACTTACACCCGCCCGCTCGACCTTCCTGTCATTCAACAGCCCCCTCAATCTTGTTCTGCAGCGGCAACTCGGCCTCTCGCCACGCCTCTATTCCACCCTGGATGTATCGCACCGGAATTCCGCCCGCATTCAGCGCCATGGCGACGCCCTGACTGACTTCATGGCCGTGGACGCAGTAGACGATCGTTGGAATGGTCGGGTCCAACTCGCGCAGCCATTGGCTTACCTCAGCGGGATCTCGCCATGTCGATCCTGCGATCTGGTCGGTCGCGGCCTTGAATACCGGGCGCCTGCGCACGTCCAGGATGACGGATCCGACTGCGTCAGCCGCCTCCTGGGCCTGTACCGCTAAATCACTAATCTGCTTCATGGCACCACCTCTATAAGCTGAGTTTCACGACCAGGCCAACGACGGCGCAGGCCGCAATGACTTCGATGACACCGCGCTTGAACTTGAAGAGCGCGATGGCGGCGCCCAGCGCGATCAACGCCGAACCCAGGTCAAATCGCCCTGCCAGGCCTTCCGGCCACAGGACGTGATACCCGAAGAACACCGCCAAATTGAGGATGACGCCGACTACCGCTGCGGTAATGGCCGTCAGTGGCGCTGTGAATTTCAGGTCTTCCTTTGTCGCCTCTACCAGCGGGCCGCCCGCCAGAATGAACAGAAACGATGGCAGAAAGGTGAACCAGGTGACGATAATCGCAGCCAGCGCACCGGCCAGGAACAAGGCGTCGGGGCCCAGAAGCGCTTTGGCGTATCCCCCAACAAACCCCACGAAGGCGACCACCATGATGAGCGGTCCTGGCGTGGTCTCGCCCAGCGCCAAGCCGTCAATCATCTGAATCGGCGTCAGCCAGGCATGGCTGTCGACAGCGCCTTGATAGATGTACGGCAGCACCGCGTATGCCCCGCCGAACGTCAGAAAAGCCGCCTTGGTGAAGAACCAGGCCATCTGCGTATATGCGCCCTGCCAGCCGTACAAAACGGTCAATATTCCCATCGGCACGGCCCACAGCAAGCCCCCTATCGCCACAATGACCGCCAATCGTGACCAGCGAAATCTGGCGTGCTCAGGGGTGGGCGTGTTGTCATCGACCAATGCGGGGCCAAAGCCCGGTGCGCCGGAGCTGTGGCGAGCCCCAACGCGGAAGTACGCCGGCCATTTCCTGCCACCGATGAAGCCGATCAATGCGGCGGCTGCGACGATCAAGGGAAATGGCACATTCATGGCGAAGATCGCCACGAACGCTGCCGCCGCAATACTCCAGAGCGCTGGATTCTTCAACGCGCGCGAGCCGATTCGATGCGCGGCATGCAAGACGATGGCCGTCACGGCGGGTTTGATTCCATAGAACAACCCTGCGATGACAGGCACATCGCCCCAGGAGATATACACCCACGACAAGCCGATCAGGATGAACAACGAGGGAAGCACGAAAAGCCCCCCTGCTATCACCCCTCCCCAGGTTCTGTGCAGCAGCCATCCGATATAGGTGGCCAGTTGCTGGGCTTCCGGACCGGGCAGCAGCATGCAGTAGTTCAGGGCATGCAGAAACCGGCGTTCACTGAGCCAGCGCCGTCGCTCCACGAGTTCGGTGTGCATGATGGCGATTTGCCCGGCGGGTCCGCCAAAGCTGATAAATCCCAGTTTCAGCCAGAACCAGAACGCTTGGCGAAAGCTGACGGGCGGTGGCGCTTCCGTTGACACCAAGGAGGGCTCCGGAGATGGTGCCGTGCCCTCCTGTATTTGCGTGTTCATGTCGCACCTTCTTTCTCGAAGCTGGCCAGCAGGCCGTCGAAAACGCTACCCGCTAAAGCCAGCAAGCGGTCGTCATCGGAGACTGTCTCGCGCAAGCCCGCCAAGACCTGCTCCACGCCCGCGGCTTCCGCCGGCTGCACGCCGCCTGCGTCCAGGTAATGAACGATCGATCCCAGGCGGTCCAATGCGGGACTTTGCAAGCGAAAGGCGGCCACCAGCGTTTCGAACGTGACCTTGGCGCCCACATGGGAGAACGCTGCCCCATCAAAGTCGAACCCCAAGGCGTCGCTGGGGCAATCCGCCGGCGATTGCAGCCACAGGAAGCGGGCGTGGGGATCGATGGATCTACGAATCAACCAGGCGCTAGCCAAGCGATCCACCCACGGGCGTGCGCGGGTTGCCCAGGCGCGGCCTTGATACTCAGCGACGGACAAGTGAGGAATGGCGCTATCCGCCGCGTGGGGTTCGTCTGGCGACAGCGCCCTGTTCGCGCCCTCTTCCAGGTCTTTCAGTGCGTAATCCGCTTGCTTTTGCGCCTCGCCCGAGAAGAAGTCGATAAGCGATATCTGAACGAACCGTTTGCGTAGCTTGCGCGCTTGCTTGAGGGTGTCCATGGCGCTGTCGGGCGTCAACACGCTGTGCACCCGTGCTACCTCTTTCATCAATTCGGCGTAGTCAGCCGAACGGTCGAAAAGCCCCTGATACCCGCCCTGCTCGTCCGCGTCCACCTCTGCGCGCAGCAAGTGGGCATTGCCCCCGTTATCGCGTACGTCTTGCGCAATCGCGGCCAGACGGGAGTCGTTGCCGTCCTGCCTGGGCAAGAGGTAGACCCCGTCGCGCAGCACGGCTGCGCCACAGGATTTCAGCGCTCGCCAGGCGCGCATGCGTGCCGTGGCGTTTTCAGTGGGCATCGAGAGGACAAGAGTGAGCCAGTTCATGAGCAAAGCGTACTGCTTTGTAGAAACAGCTGCTACATAAATGTAGAGATAACTACGTAAAAATACTAAAAAGAAGCAGAGGGTGACGCAACCAGGAGCGTCGCCGCACAATCGACGGGTTCAACGAAATTCGAAGTCCTTCTGACCTTTAGCCGGAACATCCATGCTTTCCTTCTCAGACCTCCTTGCCCAGGGAGCGGCCCACGCGTGGTTGTTCATTCCAAGCGCCATACTGCTTGGGGCGTTGCATGGGCTTGAGCCCGGTCATTCCAAGACGATGATGGCCGCGTTCATCGTGGCCATTCGAGGCACCGTCGGCCAAGCCGTGCTGCTTGGTATTACGGCAACGATCTCGCACACCTTGATCGTGTGGGGAATCGGGCTTGGCGGGATGTACTTGTGGCAGGGGGTGGACGCCGAAGGTTTGGAGCCCTACTTTCAGTTGGCGTCAGGCGTGATCATCGTGTTGACTGCCGCCTGGATGTTCTGGCGCACCTGGCGCGAACAGTACGCGCACGACCATGATCATGACCATGAGCACGGTCACAATCATGACCACAGTCACGATCACCATCACCATCACGGCCAAAACCACGACCACAGTCACGATCACCATCACGGCCATAACCATCGCCACAAGGAACCCCGTGGCTTGGACGTGTCCGAGGAAGGCTTCCAGGATGCCCATCAGTTGGCGCATGCGAACGACATCCGGCGTCGCTTCGCGGACAAGCACGTCACCAACTGGCAGATCGCGCTGTTCGGTCTGACGGGAGGGCTGATTCCCTGCCCTGCCGCCATCACGGTGCTGCTGCTTTGCCTTCAGTTAAAGGAATTCACGCTGGGCGCAGTCCTGGTACTGTGTTTTTCCATCGGTCTGGCGATCACGCTGGCCACCGTCGGCGCCATCGCGGCGTTGAGCGTGCGTCACGCCACCACGCGGTACCGCTGGTTTTCGACCGTTGCACGGCGCGCGCCCTACTTGTCCAGCCTGTTGATCATCGCGGTGGGGATATATGTGGGGTTAAACGGCTGGCTTGGAGTGCGGGCGTTGCAGGCTTAACAAAACGAGCTTGTCCACGACCGTTCCTACATAAAAAAAGCCCGGACACCTGTCCGGGCGATTCGAATCAGCAACAACGTTGGGCCAAGAAACGCTCGTTTCACCGCTTAGCGCTGATACCCCAACTGCCTGGACAACTCCGCGGCGCATGTCAGTAGCGCGCGCGGCACCTCGCCGTCCCAGTCGGGTGCCAGCCGATCCGCTTCGCAGGTGGTCGACAGCGCCACCACCATGTCCCCGTTGGCGTCGAACACGGGTGCTGAGAATGCGTTGACGGTCACTTTGTGGCGTGGTGACGGCGCGCTACCGACCACGCGCGCCAGGCCCTGGACGCGCGCATCCTCTACGCGCTGTGCAAAGTCTCCGGTGTCGGGATGCCCTTGCGCCGCCCGGGCATCCAGTTCATGCGCTACGACGGACTGCACGACTTCCGGCGGCATGAAGGCGGCGAAGACCGCGCCCGTTGCCGACTGCGTCAGGCTGACGACCACGCCCGTCTGCAAGTACGGGCTGACCGGTGTGGATGACGGCTCCCACCGGATGATCGTGGCCCCCTGGTTGCCCCAGACTGCCAAACCCACGGTGCGCTGTCCGATGCGGGCGCAAATGTCTGGCAGCGCAGCCGTTGCATAGCGCACGGCTCGCAAGACGGCGAGTCCTGAGCCGGGTTCGGTCGCCGTGCCGGAGGATTCACCCAGATCATGAGCGAAGGTCAGCCGGTAGGCTCCGTCGCCAAACGCCAGCGGCCGCTGGCCCGCGCGGTGCAGGTTATGAACCTGCCCCAGGTAGATGACGTGGTCTCCACCGGGATAGGCCGCGATTTTCTCGCATTCCAGATAGGCCGCGCACTCGTCCAGGATGGGTACACCGCCCTCGCCCGCCCGGTACGCCACGCCTTCGAATTTGTCGCCGCCTGATTTGGCGAAGCGGTTCGAAACGGGCACCTGGTGATCCGCCAGAATGTTGACGACAAAGCGCGGCGCGTCGCGAAACGCCGGATAGCTGCTGGACTTGAGCGACTGGCTCCACAAGATCAGCGGCGGGTCCAACGAGACGGAGCTGAAGGAGTTAGCGGTGACACCAAACGGCCGGCCTTCGGCGTCCAGCGTGGTCACCACCGTGACGCCGGTGGTGAAAGCGCCCAGCGTGCGACGCAATTCGCGTGAGTCAAACGAGTTCATGCCCTACCCTCCTTGTCTTTCCGATAGTCCATCAGTTGCGCGACAGAAATGATGCTCAACGCGTGATGCAGCGCGAAGCGGACGAGGTCTTCGCGGCGCGCCATGGCGCCGTCGTCGCGGACGATTTCACACAGTACGCCGCAGTCGCCCCGGCCCGCCAGGCGAGCCAGGTCCATGGCGGCTTCGGTATGACCGGGGCGCGCCAATACGCCGTCGGCGCGTGCGCGTAGCGGGAAAATGTGTCCTGGGCGCACGAAGTCTTCGGCGCGCGATGCCGGGTCGCCCAGTGCGCGCAAGGTGGCGGCGCGGTCGGCGGCGGAGATGCCCGTTGAGATGCCGTGGCGCAGGTCGACGCTGACGGTGAATGCCGTCTGAAAGGATTCGGCATTGTCTTGCACCATCAACGGCAGCGCCAGGCGGTCGAGCGCGGCGCCGGGCATCGCCACGCAGATCAAACCGCTGGTGTGGCGGCGCATGAAAGCCAGCGCTTGCGGCGTCATGGCGTCCGCGGCCATGATCAGGTCACCCTCGTTTTCCCGGCCTTCGTCGTCGACGACGATGACGAACTCACCACGTGCAATGGCGGCGATAGCGCCATCAACCGAATCCAGCACGCATTCCGGCCGGTGGGCCGTGACATCGCATAGATCTGCCTGCAGAACCTCCATGGTCCCTCTCCTTCTGACTGAACAAGCGCAGTCTAGGAGCGGCTACCGGCAGCCACAATTTGCAGAAATGAATGGGCCTATAACGATCGGAAATAAATCACTAGCCCAGGGCTTCCAGGCGTCCCCGGAAATGCTGGCGCAAATAGGCGCGGAAGTTTTGCGCGGCCGCGCTCAATTCGGCCTTGCTGCGCACGACGCTGCCGTATCGGCGCGAGGCGTCCAGGTCTTGCACCTGAACTGTGGTGCGTGTGCGGCGGGCGTTGTTCTGCGCCATGGAACGTGGCAGGAACGTGATGCCGTTGCCGGCGTCGATCATGCCCAGAAGCACCGGCAGTGTTGAAATTATTTCCGGATTGAACGCCAGGCGGCGTCGCCCGAACTCGTCGGCCAGCCGCTTGCGCAAGGTGGCATAGCGGTCCAGGAACATCAGGGGATGATGGCGCACCATGTCCAGAGTGACGACACCCGCGTCGGCCAGGGGATGGTTGGCTGGCACCACCAGCAGCATTTCCTCTTCGGCCAGGAGCTGAAAGCGGAGCCCGCGCGGCGTGCCGTCCAGCGCGGCCACGCCCATGTCGGCCTTGCCGTCAACCACGCTGCGCACCACTTGTTCGTAAGGCAGATCGCGCAGCACGACGCGCACGTCGGGATAGCGTTCCTGATAGGCGTGGATGATAGCGGGCATGACGGTGGCGGAAATCATCGGGGTGACGGCGACGATCACGCGGTTGCGGTCGTTGTCTGCGGCGCTTTGGAAACGCGAGAGCGCCGCGCGCAAACCGGACACCGCCTGCTCGGCCGCATCGCGCAGAAACACGCCGTCCTCGGTGGGCTCCACATGGCGCGTTGTACGCAGAAGCAGCTTCACGCGCAGCTTGTCTTCCAGGCGCTTGACGCGGTTGGTAACCGCGGGCTGAGACAGGTGCAGCTTGCGAGCGGCCACGCTGAAGCTGCCCTCTTGGACCACCCATAGAAACGTTTCGAGCTCGTCGAGTTCGATCCGGGTCAGCGAGGGGCGCTCCGTCGATTTATTCATGGTGGTTATAAAAGTATCACGCTAGGGAAATTGTGTGGGTGGCGGCGCGACGTCAATACTTCCTGACAGTTTTCGAACCCTGCCGATGGATAAAACATGACAACCAAGACGCCGCGCCAAATGACTCTCGTCGCATTTCTGCAAGCCCAAAACTGCTCGAACTATGTGGGCTCGTGGCGACATCCGTCAAGCATGAACGACTACCTGTCGCCGGAATACTACCAACGCATTGCCCGCACGCTCGAAGACGGAAAATTCGATATGGCGTTCTTCGACGACCGCCTGGCAATGCCCGACATCTATGGCGCCAGCCACCGCGAAACGGTGGCCCATGGCGTGCGCGCCATCAAGCTGGAACCCACGTCGGTGCTGATGGCCATGGCCATGGTCACGTCGCACCTGGGCCTGGGCGCCACCTACTCCACCACTTATTACGAACCGTTCCATGTGGCGCGGCTGTTCGCCACGCTGGACTTGATGACCAAGGGCCGGGTTGCCTGGAACGTGGTCACGTCCATGAATGATTCGGAAGCAGCTAACTTCGGACATTCCGAACATCTGGAACACGATCTACGGTACGACCGCGCGGATGAGTTCATGGAAGTGGTGATGGGCCACTGGGACACCTGGGCCGAAGGCGCCATTGTGGCCGACAAGGAAGCCGACCACTTCGCCGACCCCGACATGGTGCGCCGTCTGGACCACGCGGGTCGCTTCTTCCAGTCACGCGGGCCGTTGACCGTGCCGCGTTCGCGCCAAGGACATCCGGTGGTGCTGCAAGCCGGCCAAAGTGGGCGCGGGCTGGCGTTCGCCGCGCGCTGGGCCGAAGTGGTGTTCGCCAAATACCCCACGCTGGACAACGGCAAGAAGCAGTACAAGGCCTTGAAGGACGGCGTGGAAAGCGCGGGCCGAGACCCGGGCAGCGTGAAAATCTGCCCCGAGCTGAAAATCATCGTGGCGGATTCGCAGGCACAGGCCGAAGAACAGCGTGATCTGGTCGCCAGCCTGTCTCGCCCCATCGATGGCCTGACCATGATCGGGGAAACCCTGAACATCGATTTCTCCGGCCGTCCGTACGAACAGCCGTTTACGGACGAAGAGCTGGCGGCGGTGTCCTGGCAAAGTCTGCGCGATAAGGTCGTGCAAGTCAGCGGCAAGCGCAATCCGTCGGTCAAAGACTTTGTTGAAGCGTCGGGGCGTGGCACGTTGAATGACGGGCCGGTCTTCTGCGGCACCGGCAAACAAGTCGCCGACCAGATGGAGGAATGGTTCAACACGGCCTGCGACGGCTTCGTGCTATCGGCCACCTCTGTCCCCGGCACCTATGAAGACATCGTGCGCCTTGTGGTTCCCGAGCTGCAAAAGCGTGGCCTGTTTCGCAAGGAATATGGCGACGGCACGCTGCGCGGCACGCTGGGCCTGACCGTTCCCCGCGCCGGCGATTGGCGCGCTGCCCGTTGAGCCCCGCCATGACGACGACAACCGTACGCATGATGTCGGCAAGCGGCATCTTGGGCTATGGCTTTCCTGAAGCCTCGCTGGCCGCGGCATTGCGGCTGAAACCCCACATGATAGGCGTGGACGGAGGCAGCAGCGACCCCGGCCCGCATTACCTGGGTTCAGGTAAGACGCTGAATTCCCGGATGGCCATGAAGCGCGACCTGTCATTGCTGCTGCGCGGCGCCATCGCCAACAACATTCCGCTGATGGTAGGCACGTGCGGCGGTGCGGGCGGCACACCCCATCTGGAGGCATGCGCCGACATCATTCGCGATATCGCCGCCGAACATGGGCTGCATTTCAAAATGGCGCTGATTCATGCCGAACAGGACAAGGGCTGGCTGATTGAGCAACTGCGGGCGGGGCGCATCGAGCCACTGGACAACGCCCCGGCGCTGACCGCAGGGGCCATCGACAACGCCGCTCGCATCGTTGGCATGATGGGCCCCGAACCGTATCTGCATGCCTTGAAGGCCGGTGCGCAGGTGATTCTGGGCGGACGGGGCACCGATCCCGCGCCTTGGGCCGCGCTTGCCATGCATCACGGTTTGCCGCCTGCACCCGCCTGGTACGCCGGCAAGATGTTGGAGTGCGCGTGCAATGCCGCCATACCGAAAAAGCATGATTGCCTGATGGTGACGGTGGGCGAAGACTACGTTGAAGCCGAGCCGTTGAACCCCGACTTGCGCTGCACGCCGCTGTCTGTCGCGGTGCAGGCGCTGCATGAAACAGCCAGCCCCGTGCTGCGGCATGAGCCGGGCGGCATGGCCGACGCAAGCGCGTGCCGGCTGGAGGCAATGACGGACCGCCGCGTGCGGATCACGGGTATGCAATGGCATCCGGCGCCCTATACCGTGAAGCTGGAAGGCGCACGGCTGGCCGGCTATAGCGCCATTGCGTTCGCGGCCACGCGGGACCCCGGCCTGATCGCGCAGATAGACAGCTTTCTGGCCTTTGTGCGCGAGTCCGTCGCCACCAAGGTGCAGGCACTGGGTATCGACCCCTCGGGCTATCAGTTGGTGTTGCGGCACTACGGCCGCGATGGCGTCATGGGCCAATGGGAACCCGACACCGAAACCGTTCCACAAGAGGTGGCCATCATCGCTGAAGTGGTGGCGCCGACGCAGGAAGTGGCCAACGCGGCGTTGTCGCTGGCGCGTGTGACGTTGCTGCATTCCGACTTCCCCGGCCGCATGTGCCGCGAGGGCAACATGGCTTTTCCGTTTTCGCCATCGGACATTGAGCGCGGTGCGATCTACGAATTCATGTTGCAGCACGTCGTCCGCGTGGACGATCCGCTGGCCATGTTTCCCATCGAATACGAAGAGGTCTCGTCATGATCAAGTTGAAACACATCGCCCGCGCGTGCAAGAGCAAGAACGCCGGTCCATTCCACATTACGTTGGACATCATGTTCGACAAACCCGCGCTGTTCGAGGCGGTGCGCGCAACTGGCGTCATCAATGCCGAACTGATCGCCGAGCTATATCACGTGCGCCGCGAGGACGTGCTGTTCACCGAGTACCCGCCTGCACTGGCGTGGAAAGCCACGCTGCGCCGCCGTATCCCTTCGGGCGCGGTCGGCGATGCCGATGTGTATGGCGCACAGCAGCACGCGCCGTTGCTGGATATTGAAGTGCCGCTGGACATCGCAGCATAGCGACGCCCGCCGGGGTGCTGCCGCCCTGGTCTCAACCAAAAAATCAGAATTGCCCCCAAGGAGACAACCATGAGAAAACCCCTATTGCTGTCCGCCCTGCTGCTAGCGTCCGGCATTGTGCCAGGCCTGTCGCAGGCCCAGGAAACGCTGAAGATCGGCGCGCTCGTCACTTTGTCCGGTGCCGGCGCGGCCTGGGGCCAGGCCATGCTGTACGCCGCCGAACTTGCCGCCGATGACGTCAACGCCAAAGGCGGCCTGGACGTCGCGGGCAAGCGCTATAAAGTGCAGGTCATTCCGTACGACGACAAGTACCAGTCCAACGATGCGGTCACGGCCGCCAATCGGCTGATTTCGGACGACAAGGTCAAGTACATCATCGGGCCCACCGGCTCGGCACCTGCACTGGCGGTGTCGCCGCTGACCGAGCGTGAAAAGGTCATCACGATGACGCTGGGGTTCACCGCCAAGGCCCTGAGCCCGGAAAAGCCGTTTTCATTCCGCCCCAATCTGACTACCGAGGAAACGTCCTACCCGGCCATTGCATGGATGGTCAAGGAATACAAGCTGAAGAAAGTAGGCGCCCTCTTCCCCAACGACGAATCGGGTCAACAGATTTCACGCGATCTGGAGAAGGCGTATGAAAAGGCCGGCTCGCAGATGTCGTCCAAGGAATTCTTCGAACGCCAACGGGTCGACATGGTGCCGCTGCTGACCCGCATGCTGGCCTCGGGCATCGACGCCATTGAGCTGGACGGCAATTCACCCGCAACGGCGGGCCTGATTGTGCGGCAAGCCCGCGAGCTAGGCTTCAAGGGCCGCATCGTGCGCAACGGCGGGCCGGCCACGCCGGAAATCGTGGCGGTGGCGGGCAAGGCGGCAACCGAAGGCATGCTGGTCGGTTCGCTGACGGACCCGGACAGCAAGGCGGTGGCCGACTACGCGCAGCGCTACCAGGACAAGTACAAGAAAAAGATGAATGGCTTCAGCCCGGCCTTCTACGATGCCACGCACATGTTGTTCGCGGCGATGCAGACGGCGGGCACGGTGGCCGACTCCGACAAGGTGAGGCAGGCGCTTGAGCAGTTGAAGGACTACCCGGGCATCCAGGGCAAGCTGAACTGGGGCGGCAAGGCGCGCTATGGCATCGACCACCAGGTGGAAGCGCCGTTCTTCATCTCGGAGGTCAAGGACGGGCAGGAAGTGATCCGCGCCCGTTGCTCGGTCAAGGCTTGCGAAACCATCAACCGGTAGACGGCCATGAGCGTATCCACCCTACTTGCCCAGGCGTTGGTCAACGGCGTCATCATCGGCCTCTTGTATTTATTGATGGCCGTGGGCTTCACGCTGGTGTTCGGCGTCATGCGCATCGTGAACTTCGCCCATGGTGAGTTCTATATGCTGGGCGCCTTCTCCGCCTATCTGCTGGTATCGCACTGGCAGATGCCCTTCATCGCCGCTGTTGGCCTGGCCTTTGTCATTGCCTTGGCGCTGGGGTGGCTCATCGAGGAACTGGTGCTCAAGCCGTTCCGCCACGATGAGCTGAACGGCATGATCGCCACCATCGGCCTGGCCATGATCCTGCAGGCCGGCGCGCTGATGCTCTATGGCCCCGATCCGCAATTCATGCCAGCCGTCGCCGAGGGCATCGTCAGCATCGGCGGCGTCGTGTTGCCGATGTCACGGCTGTACGTCGTGGTGTTCTCGGTGGCGGTGCTGGTGGCCTTGTACGTGTTCCTGGGCCATAGCCGCAATGGTCGGGCGCTGCGCGCCGTGGTGCAGGACATGGAGATCGCTACCGCGCAAGGCATCCGGGCGCGGCTGATCTATCCGTTGGGATTCGGCATCGGGGTCGGTCTGGCCGCCATTGCCGGAGCGCTGATGGCGCCGCTCTTCTCCGTATCGCCATTCATTGGCGCGACGCCGCTGCTCAAGGCGTTCGTCGTGGTCATCCTGGGCGGCCTGGGCAGCATTCCCGGCGCGGCGCTGGCCAGCTTGCTGCTGGGCGTGACCGAGAGCGTGGCCAGCACCTTCATGAACAACAGCATTGCCGAGATCCTGATCCTGGTGCTCGTGATGCTTGTCCTGGTCTTGCGCCCTTCCGGGTTGCTGGGCCGGGCGGAGGCTTGACATGAATAACAGCAAAGCCCTGCTTTCGCTTGCCGTGACGGCGCCGCGCCGTCCCGCGCGCCCTGTCCTCATCGTCGGCATGCTTGCGCTGGCGGCCCTGGCTGCCCTGCCGCTGGCGTTGAACGACGCGTTCTATCTGCACCTGGCCATCTTCATCTGCCTGAATGCCATCCAGGTCAGCGGCTTGTCGCTGCTGGCCCGGACCGGGCAAATCTCGTTGTGCCAGGGCGCATTCGCTGGCGTGGGCGCCTATGCCTCGGTGGCCGTGGTGATGGGCGCCGGCCTACCGTTCGCGGCAGGCCTGCTGGCGGCGGTGGCCGTCAGCGCGGCGCTTGCCTGGCTGCTGGGTGCCATCGTGTTGCGCTTGCGTGGGGTGTACTTCGTGCTGGTGACCTTCGCCTTCGGCGAACTGGTGCGTCTCTGCCTCCTGGAAGGCGACACCGTGACAGGCGGCGCCAACGGCATCACCGGTATCCCGCCTGCTTCATTGTTCGGCTATGCCTTTTCGTCCAAGGCGTCGTTCTACTGCCTGGCCGTCGCCGTGACCGCCATCGTGTTCTTCCTGCTGCACAGGCTCTATCGCTCACCCGCCGGCAATGCGGTCGACGCAGTGGGTGAAAACGCCAACCTGGCCGAAGCCAGCGGCCTGGGCGTGCGTACGACGCAGACGTTCGCCTTCACGTTGGGTAGTGCGCTCGCCGGCTTGGGTGGCGCGTTGACGGCGCACTACCTGGGTTATGTGTCGCCCGAGTCCTTCAACATGCACCTGTCGGTCGCGCTGATCATCATGATGGTCGTGGGTGGGCGGACCTACTTGTTTGGGCCGTTGGTGGGCGCGCTGGTCATGACGCCGTTGCCCGAACTGTTCCGAGGCGCAGTGGAAACCCAGAATATTTTCTATGGCGCGGCGCTGATCCTGATGCTGCGCTTCCTACCCCAAGGCTTGAGCAGCCTGGGACGTCGCGCGGGAGACAAACGATGACACCGCTTCTGCATGTGGAGGGACTCTCTAAACACTTCGGTGGATTGAAGGCTGTTTCGGGGTTGAGCTTTTCGGTGAACCGGGATGAGGTCGTCGGGCTGATCGGCCCCAACGGCGCGGGTAAAAGCACTGCCTTCAACCTGATCACGGGCACGCTGCGGCCCAGCTCGGGCAGAGTGAGCCTGGACGGCCGCGACATCACCGGGATGACGCCCAGCCGCGTCGTGCGCCACGGACTGGCGCGCACCTTTCAGTCTGCGTCCGTTTATCCGGCGGCTACGGTCGCTGAAAACATCCATCGCGGCGCGCTGGCCACCCTGCCCGGCTCGATCTGGACGCAGGGGATCAGCACGGCGGCGCAACGCCACGGCCTGGCGCGCATCCACCGAGAAGTGGACGAGGTGCTGGAGCTTACCGGCCTGGGCCCTTTCCGCGATGTGCTGGCAGGCGGGCTGGCCTATGGGCATCAGAAAAAACTGGGCGTGGCTGTCGGTATCGCGACGCGTCCCAGTGTCTTGCTGCTGGACGAACCCGCCGCGGGCCTGAACGGTGAGGAATGCGCCGAGTTCGGCCGCCTTCTCAAGCGCCTGCAACAAGAACGCCACTTGTCCTTGCTGCTGGTGGAACACCATATGGCGCTGGTCATGGACCTGTGCCAGCGCATCGTCGTGCTGGTGCAAGGCGAAAAGGTGGCGGAAGGCACGCCGGAAGCCATCCGCCAGGACCCCGCCGTCATCGAAGCCTACTTGGGAGCCCCCGACTATGCCCACTCTTGAAGCACGGGAATTGGCCGTCAGCTACGGACCGCTGACCGCCGTGCACGACGTGTCGTTTACCGTGGACAACGGCCAGATCCTGGCCTTGGTCGGTTCCAACGGCGCGGGCAAAAGCTCAACGCTGAAGGCGTTGATGGGATTGAAATCACTGACGCGAGGCACGTTGCATTGGGACGGCCAGGCCATCACCACCTTGCCGGCGGCTGCCCGCGTGCGCAACGGCATTGCGTTGTCACCAGAAGGCCGGCGCTTGTTTCCCCGCATGTCGGTGCTGGAAAACCTGCAGGTCGGCGCGCATACCGTGGGATGCGCCACCACGCGCCGCCGCGCGATGGACCAGGTGTACACACTGTTCCCCCGCGTGGCCGAACGGCGTGCGCAGATGGCCGGGTCGTTGTCGGGCGGTGAGCAGCAGATGGTGGCAATCAGCCGCGCCCTGATGGCGCAGCCGCGCTTGCTGATGCTGGATGAGCCCACGCTGGGCCTTGCGCCGAAGATCATCGCGGAAATTGCGCAGGCCATTCTGACGCTGAATCGCGAGGCGGGCCTGTCGATCATTCTGGTCGAGCAGAACGCCCGGCTGGCCTTGCGCCTATCGCATCATGCCTGCGTGCTGGAGCAGGGAAAGGTGGTGCGCACCGGGACGGGCGAGGCCTTGCTGCAAGACGACTTCATCCGAAAGTCCTATCTAGGCGCAGAGGCCCGACATGATTGAAAGCACTCTTCCCCACTACGAGGTGTACGCCCTGCGCTTTGCAGGCATGACGCGGCGGCAGACCGAGAATTTCATATTCCGTGACGAGCACGATGGCATCGTCGAAATGGACTTCTTCGTCTGGCTGATCCGCCACGGCAAGACGGCCATCCTGGTTGACACCGGCTTTGGCGAACGCAGCGCCACGGCGCGCAAGCGTCCACTGGACTGCTGCCCGATCGACGCGTTGCGCCACCTGGACGTGGACCCGGATGCGATCCGCGACGTGGTGCTGACCCATCTGCACTGGGACCACGCGGGCAATCTGGACAAACTGCCAAACGCCACCTTTCACGTTCAGGACACCGAAATGGCCTTCGCCACTGGCCGCTGCATGTGCGAACCGGTGCTGCGACGTGCCTTCGCCGTGGAAGATGTCTGTGACGTGTTGCGCCGTGTGTATGAAGAACGGGTGCGCTTCCATGACGGCGATGACGAGCTTGCTCCAGGCGTGCAACTGTTGCACGTGGGCGGCCACACGAAGGGCCTGCAGGCGGTGCGAGTGCACACCGCGCGCGGCTGGGTGGTGCTGGCATCCGACGCCGCGCACTACTACGCGAACGTGACGCGGCGCGTTCCCTTTCCCGTGGTGATTGACGTGGAGCAGATGCTGGCAGGCCACGCCCGTTTGCTCAAATGCGCCACCACGCCCGACCATTTCGTACCGGGGCATGACCCGCTGGTGCTGGCGCGCTATCCTCACGTCGAAGGCGTGCCCGTGCCTATTGCCTGCCTGCACCGTGAACCGGCTCCCTTGCGTTGACCTTCCGATTCAGGAACCTCACCCCATGCATCACGCTTCTACACTGACACCGCCTTCGATCAACCCCGCCGAGGCCTTGGCCCGTTTTGCGCATGCGCTCACGCCCGCCGCGCTGCCCGACACCGTGCGCGACAAGTCCACGCGACACATCCTGGACGCCATCGGCCTGGCCTTCGCCTCCAATACGTTTCCGTTCTCTGGCCCCGCGCTTGCCGGCATCCGCGCGGCCGGCTCGCCGGGCGATGCGACCGTGGTCGGCGCTGGCATGGCGCTGGCCCCGCGCGACGCCGCGCTGGCGAACGGGTATTTGATGCACGGTCTGGATTTCGACGACACCCACCCCGCCGCCATCGTCCACCCGACCGTCGCCTGCCTGCCGGCTGCGCTGGCCATCGGCCAGGCCACCGATGCACGCTGGGGCGACGTGCTGGCGGCCTACGCCGCCGGCATGGAAACCGCCATCCGGTTGGGCCGCGCGGTCAAGGGCGGCTTTCATCACGTGGGTTTTCACGCGACGGGCGTGGTGTCCCACTTCAGTTCGGCGATCGTTGCCGGCAAGCTGCTGGGCTTGACCGTGCCGCAACTGGTCGCTGCCCAAGGCATCACCGCCAGTACCGCGTCCGGTGTCCAGGTATTCCTGGAAACCGGCGCGTGGACCAAGCGCATGCATCCGGGCTGGGGCGCCATGGCGGGCATCACCGCCGCGCACATGGCAGCCGCGGGCTTTCATGGGCCCGATCGGCCCTATGAAGGCAAGTTCGGCTTCTTCGACGCCTACCTGCAAGGGCACGCGGCGAACGTCGATGCCGACTCCATCGCGCAGGACCTGGGCAAGCACTGGACCCTGCTGGAAACCGCGATCAAGCCGTATCCGGTGTGCCACTTCATCCACGGCGCCGCCGAGGCCGCGCTGGCATTGCGCACCGACCTGAGGGACCTCGATCAGATCACGCGCATTGAATGCGAGTTGCCTGCGCAAACCTTGCCCATCGTGGCTGAGCCCCATGCGTCAAAGATCTTGCCGCGTTCGGACTACGAAGCCAAGTTCAGCGCACAGTTCGTCGTTGCGGCCAGCCTCTTGCGTGGCCGCTTCACGCTGGCTGAGCTGGATGACGCCAGTTTGGCCGACCCCGCGATTCTGGCGCTGGCGGCCAAGGTGCGATGCGGGGTCCAGGCTGACACCGAATTCCCGAAATATTTCTCGGGGGCCCTCCACGTGCACCTGAAGAACGGTTCCGTATTGCACCACCACGTGCCGATGAACCTGGGCAGCGGCGAACGCGCGCTCAGCCTGGATGACATTGCGGCCAAGTTCCGCGCCAACGCCGCGCTGCGACTACCCGCCGATCGCGTCGAGGCGATTCTGCAAGCGCTGCTTGCGGCCGATGACGACACGCCGGTGCGCGACCTGGCCCGTCTGCTGGGTTGATGGGATGGGTCGCCGGCTTGTCACGCGCTTCGCCTCGGGTAATTGCTAAGGCGCCGCCAAGTGGCCAGGGGCTATGCTGCGCCACATCCCAACGGGATGGGCGCTGGCCCGTCTCGCCCTGAACCACGAGGCAAGCCGTCATGGACATGAAGCAGTTGCGTTACTTCGTCATGGTCGCGGAAGAACTGAGTTTCAGCCGCGCCGCCGAAAAACTCAATATGTCCCAGCCCCCACTGTCGCAGCACATCAAGTTGCTGGAGGAAGAGCTGGGCGTGCAGTTATTGAACCGCACGCGACGCGAGGTCAAGTTGACCGACGCCGGCGCAGTATTCCTGCGGGAAAGCCGGCTGTTGTTGGGGCAGATGCGCACGGCGGTCGGCGCGACCGTGCGGGCAGCGCAGAGCGACGCCGGCGTGCTGCGGCTGGGTGTGGCGACTTCAGCCTTGTTCAATGTGCTGCCCCGCTTCCTGGCCATGATCAAGACGGCGTACCCCGGTGTGGAAGTCTCGGTGGTGGACATGCAGTCGCACGATCAAGTGTCGGCGGTGACACATGGCCAGATGGACATCGGCATCGTGCATGTGCGCCCGGACCGCAGCAAGCTCATGCGCGTGGCGATCCTGCGTGAACCGCTTGCCGTGGTGCTACCCCAGGGGCATCCGCTTGCCAGTGGTGATTTCGCGTTGTCGGAACTGGCCGAAGAACCCATGGTGGCCTTGGCGCGCGAGAGCGGCCCGGCCGTCTTCGACGCCATTGTTGCGTCGTGTTATGGGGCCGGCTTCAGCCCGTCGTTCAAGCACACCGCCCGTAGTCCATTGACTATTTTCCAGATGGTCAGGCTGGGCTTTGGCGTGGCGCTGGTGCCCCGCGCGTATGCGTCCAGCGCCTATCCCGGCGTGTGTTTTCGCGAGCTGGCCGACACGGCGGGCCAGGTGCGCATGGAGGCCATCTGGAGCGACAAGCACGCCTCGGACCTGACGCGGCGCATCGCCGTGGAATTGTTGCCGCGTCTGGCCGAGCCGGCCTAGCCCCGTCCGTCGATCAGCTTGACCGTGACCGGATGGTAGTTCTGCGCATATCCGGCATCGCGAGCCTGGCACATCAGGTCGTGCGCATACTGGGCAATGTGCGGCTTGAAAGCCGCGCTATCGGCCAACGCCAGCGCCAGGCTCGCGTCCTTGATGGCGTAGGTCAATGGAAAGGTCTTCTCGGGAAATTCATCCTTGGCCATCGACTTCATGCCATGGTTGCGCAGCACGAAGCTATCGGCGGACCCCTGGGACAGCAACTCGAAGAGCTTTTCTCCGTCCATGCCGCTGCGCCGCCCGATCGTCAACACTTCCGCCAACGCATTGACCGTCATGAAGACCATCATGTTGTTCAGGATCTTCAGGATCTGACCGCTACCGATCTCGCCGCAATGCAGCACGTCCGACCCCATGCATTCCAGCATTGGGCGCAGGCGTGCTACGTCCCCTTCGCTGCCACCAACGCTGATCATCAAGGTGCCGGCGACGGCCGCCTGCTTGGTGCGCGCGACCGGCGCGTCCACGAATCCGATCCCGGCCTCGCGCAGCCGGCCTGCCAAGGCTCGTGTGCGCGCCACGTCGCTCGTGCTCATGTCTACGATCATGCCCGGCCGTTTGGGTGACGCCAGGATCTCATCCACCACCGACTCCACCTGGTCAATCGACGGCAAGGACAGGAACACAATGTCGGCGCGAGCAGCCACTTCGGCCGCCGACGCCGACGCCAGGCCGCCCTGCTCCACTACGCGCGCCATCGCGTCGGACGCACGGTCATACACGTGCAGGGGCTGACCCGACTTGCGGGCCAGATTGATGCTCATGGGTTCGCCCATCACGCCCAGGCCGATAAAGCCCAAGTTCAATTGCTCTTTCATCAAATGCTCCTGTTTCTAAATGGAAAACGCGCCGTATGGCGTCAATCCGCCTTGATGCGCGCAGCGCTGATCAAGGTCTTGTATTTGTTGAATTCGCGCGACGCGTATTGGCCGAACTCATCGGGGGATGAACCCACGGACTGAAATGAAATGGACGCCAGCTTTTCCGCCACGATCGGGTCGCGCAGCGCCAGGCGCACTTCTTTCTGCACCCGGTTGACGACGCTTTGCGGGGTGCCTGCCGGCGCCCACAAGCCGTACCAACTGGGCATGTCGAAACCAGGGAAACCGCTTTCGGCCATGGTGGGCAGGTCAGGCAAGGACGCCAGGCGCCGTTCGCTTGTGACGGCCAGTGCGCGCAGCCGACCGCTTTGTACATGCGGGTAGGCGGAAGCCATTGGTTCGATCATGGCCGACACGTGTCCGCCCATAAGGTCGACCAGCGCTGGTCCGCCACCCTTGTACGGGATGATCGGCATGTCGACCTTGGCTTCGACGTTCACAAGCTCGCAGGCCAGATGGCCTGCCGCGCCGAACGCCGCGATGGCCCACTGCACTTCGCGCGGACGCTTGCGTGCATCGGAGATCAGGTCA
This sequence comes from Achromobacter spanius, assembly GCF_029637605.1. Lineage (NCBI taxonomy): Bacteria > Pseudomonadati > Pseudomonadota > Betaproteobacteria > Burkholderiales > Alcaligenaceae > Achromobacter > Achromobacter spanius. The sequence continues at coordinate 1,169,098 of NZ_CP121261.1, forward strand.
GCCACCGTCCGATACGGGCTATCGGCTCTGACCACCAGCAGTTGCGGCAGCGCGCCGATTTCGGTGATTGGCATGAAATCGTTCAAGGCGTCGTAGGTGGCCGTCGTCAACAAGGACGGGTTGGCCATCTGCAAGGAGGCATTGAGCAGCAAGGTGTAGCCGTCCGGCTTGGATTGTTTGACGTGCTGTGCGCCGATAACGCTGCTGGCGCCCGGCCGGTTCTCGATGACAACCGGCTGGCCGAACTGCTTTTCCAATTGGGGCGCGAGCGTGCGCGCCACCGTGTCCACCGAGCCACCCGGGGGGAACGGCACCACCAGCCGGATAGGGCCACCCGGATACGTCGGGCCGGTGTTGGCCCAGGATGGCGCCACGATGGCCAGCGCCATTGCGCCCGCCGCCGACATCAGGGAGCGGCGTGTCAATCTTGTGCGAAGAATCTGTCGTTCGATTTTCATTGTCTCTTCCTTGGGGGAGGCGGTGCGGCTAAGTCCGTATGGCGAACGGATCGCGCACATCGTTGGAATAGTCGATCATCACGTTGCGGGTCGTCAGGTATTCCCGAAGGCCCGCCTCGCCGCGCTCGCGGCCAATGCCAGATTCCTTGAAGCCGCCGAATGGCGCCTGAGCGCCAAGCGCGCGATAGGTATTGACCCAGACGGTGCCGCTTTGCATGGCGCGCGAAACGCGCAGTGCCCGATTCAGGTCGCGCGTCCACAACCCCGCTGCGAGGCCATAGCGGCTGTCGTTGGCCATGCGGATGGCGTCGGCTTCCGTGTCGAAGGCAATGATGGCCAGCACCGGGCCGAAAATTTCTTCCTGTGCCAGATGGCTGGCGTTGTCCACATCGGCAAAGATGGTGGGCTCGATGAAGTAGCCCGATTCCAGGCCCGGCCCGTGTGCCCGCGCCCCGCCACACACCAGCCGCGCGCCTGCGCCACGGGCAGTCTCGATGGCGTCCAGAATGCGACGGAATTGCGGTTCGTTGGCGACCGTGCCCATCTCCGTCGTCGGGTCGGCGGGGTTACCCAGTCGGATGCGCCCCGCGCGTTCGGTCAACCGCGTGACCACCTCGTCGTACACGCCGCGTTGCACCAGCAAACGAGAGCCGGCCACGCAGGTCTGCCCCGTGGCGCCAAAGATGCCGGCCAGCGCGCCAACCACGGCGCGGTCCAGGTCTGCATCGTCGAAGATGATGTTGGGCGATTTACCGCCCAGTTCCAACTTGACGGGAACCAGCCGACGCCCCGCCATGGCTGCGATGTCGCGGCCTACCGACGGGCTGCCGGTGAAACTGACCAGCGACACGCCGGGGTCTTCCACCAATGCGCGGCCGGTACGCGCGCCGCCCGTCACCACATTGAATACGCCCGGCGGAAAGCCCGCTTCTTCCACTAGCGCGGCAAACTCCAGTGTGGAGGCCGATGCGTGCTCTGAGGGTTTGACTACCACGCAGTTGCCCGCCGCAAGTGCTGGCGCCAGCTTGTTGGCCAAGAGCGCCAGCGGCGAATTCCAGGCAGTGATCAGGGCCACCACGCCGTAGGGCTCCATCGACACATAGTCCAGCGTGTTGGGCTGGTCCAGGGGCACATGCTGACCAAAAAGCTTGTCGGCATAGCCGGCAAAATAGCGCAGTTGCCGCCCGACCCACAGCATCTGCGGTCGGGTTTCACGCACGATCTTGCCGTTGTCGCGGCTTTCGATGGCGGACATGCGGTCGGCCGACGTTTCGATCAGCGTCGCCAACTGATGCATCAGCGCGGCGCGCTTGACGCCGGGAGTGTCACGCCAGACCGTCTGAAAACAGCGACTGGCGGCCTGCACCGCCAATGCCACGTCGTCCGGCCCGGCATCGGGAATTTCGGCCCAGACTTCGCCGGTATAGGGGTTGGTGCTTTGCAGCACCCGACCCTCTGATGCCGGCATGCGACGGCCGCCCACAAACAACTGGTATCGCTGTATCACGCTTGTCTCCTGAATGTATTACGTCGGCGTTTTGCGCCGCGTCCCCGGCTAGGGGGGCAAAAGGAGTATGTAAGGCGTGCGTCCCAGCGTCTAATACTGTTTTCAGACTTCTGTTATTTCAAAGTGGCGATTGTCGTGACATCTGCCATTTGATCCCCAACCGAATCTGCTTCTCGATCTCCAACAAAGCAAACAGCACCACGCCCACCCCCACGATCAGCATCCCATCCCACACCGGCACCGACGCCGTCCCAAACACCGCCTGCATCGGCGGCAAATACGTCACCGCGAACTGCGCCGCCGTCACGGCGACAACCATCGCCCAAACCACCTTCGTACCCGCCACGGCCTTCCACGTCAGCGACGTCCCGTAGATGTTCCGGACGAAGAACAGATGGAATATCTCCATGACCACCAATGTGTTGAACGCCATGGTGTGCGCCAGCGCCATTGAGTAGCCACGCGCGGTGGCGTAGTGAAAGACGCCGAACACGGCGATCAGGAACAAGCCGCTTACCAACAGGATGTGCCAGGCCAGTTCGCCGCCGATCAGCGGTGTGCTGGGCGCACGCGGCGGTCGGCGCATGGTGTTGTCTTCCGTGGGTTCAAAGGCCAGGGCCAGGCCCAGCGTGACGCCGGTCACCAGGTTGATCCAAAGAATCTGGATCGGTGTCACGGGCAGGCTTGTGCCGGCCAGCAATGCCACGATGACCGTCAGGGCTTCGCCCGTGTTGGTGGGCAGCGTCCAGCTCACCACCTTTTTGATGTTGTCGTAGACGGTTCGGCCCTCGCGCACGGCGGCGACGATGGACGCGAAGTTCTCGTCCACCAGCACCACCTCGGCCGCCTCTTTGGCGGCTTCACTTCCCTTCTCTCCCATGGCGATGCCCACGTCGGCGCGCCGTAGCGCCGGGGCGTCGTTGACGCCGTCGCCGGTCATCGCGACGATCATGCCTTGGGATTGCAGGGCCATCACCAGGCGCAACTTATGTTCGGGGCTGGTGCGGGCGAAGATGTCGCAATCCTGGGCGGCCTGCCGCAATGCGGCGTCGCTCAGGTCGTCGAGGTCGGCGCCGGTCAACACGGTGCGGGTGTCTTGCAGACCGATCTGCGCGCCGATGGCGGCGGCGGTCTTGGCGTGGTCGCCGGTAATCATCTTGACGCGAATGCCGGCTTCGCGGCAGGCGCGCACCGCCTCAATGGCCTCGGCTCTGGGCGGGTCGATCATTCCCACCACGCCCAACAGCGTCAAGGTTCCGTCAACATCGCTGTTCTCAAGCACGGTATGCGTAGGCTTTACGGACCGTACCGCAATACCCAGCAGGCGCTGCCCGCTGGCGGCGATGCGGTCGGATTGCGCGTGCCAATACGCGGTGTTCAGCGGCTCCACGCCACCATCGGCCGCGCGCTGGTTGGCGCACATGGCCAGTATGCGTTCCGGCGCGCCCTTCACATAGATGAATGCTTGACGCTCATGGTCGTGGCACAGCGTTGCCATGAACCGCGTCTGCGAATCGAAGGCGATGGCGTCGGTGCGCGTCCAGCCCGCCCGAAGCTTCTGGACGTCCGCCCCGGCTTTCTCCGCGAACGCCAGCAGCGCGCCTTCCATCGGATCGCCCTCCACCGCCCAGCCGCCGTCGTGTTGGCGCAGCGCCGCGTCGTTGCACAACGTGCTGGCGCGCGCCAGTTCCTGCAGCACGCCGTGGTCTTCCGCATCCACGACCGAACCATCAAGCAGAATGCGCCCTTTGGGTTCGTAGCCCACCCCGTCCAGCGCCAGGACGTGATGCGGAGTCAAGGTCGTGGCCACGACCATTTCATTGCGGGTCAAGGTGCCGGTCTTGTCCGTGCAGATAACGGACACGGCGCCTATCGTCTCGATGGCGGGCAGACGCCGCACGATGGTGTTTCGCCTGGCCATTGCCTGCACGCCGATGGCCAGGGTGATGGTCAGCACCGCCGGCAGCCCCTCTGGAATCGCTGCGACCGACAGGCCGACCACTGCCATGAACAAGGCGTCGAAGTCGTAGCCGCGAACGAAATAGCCATGGACAAGCAACAGCCCGGCAACGGCCAGTATCAAGGCGGTGAGCCACCTGCCGAATGCATCCATCTGCTTGACCAAGGGCGTGGTAAGCGTTTGAACCGTCGACAGCAACGTGCTGATCCGCCCAATTTCCGTGTGCAGCCCGGTTGCCACCACGACCCCTCTGCCCTGCCCGGCCGCTACCAGCGTTCCGCAATAGGCCATGGGTGTTCTGTCGCCCAGCTCGGCACCTCTGGCGACAGGGTCTGTGTGCTTTTCCACGGGCACGGATTCCCCGGTCAGCACGGCTTCCTGCACGCGCATGGAATGGGCCGACAGCAGGCGCATGTCCGCCGGCACCCGGTCGCCCGCCTCCAGCAGCACGATATCGCCGGGCACCAGGGCTTCGCCCGCGATGCTGCGGCGCGCGCCGTCGCGCAGCACATTCGCGCGCGGCGCCAGCATTTGGCGGATGGCCGTCATTGCCTTCTCTGCCTTGCCTTCCTGAAGAAAGCCGATGACGGCGTTGGCCACCACAACCGCCAGGATGACGCCGGTATCGATGCCATGTCCCAGGAACGCGGTGATGGCGGCCGAGCCCAGCAGCACGTAGATGAGAACGTTGTGGAACTGCGCAAGAAAGCGGCTGACCAGGCCGCGCTGGCGCGCGATCGGCAGCCGGTTGGGGCCAAAGGTGGCCAGCCTGGCTTCGGCGTCGGCCTGGTCCAGGCCCATGGGCGTGGCCTTCAATTCGGCCAGCACCTGGTCGCCTGCTTGTGCGTGCCAGGGGGAACCGTTCTGGGCTTGCGCGGAGTCTTGCATGGCTGAGTTTCCAGGGGCCAGGGATGGCCCACAAGCATCGCACGGCCCGCTTGAAGAAGGTTGACGTGGATCAATACATTGCCTGAGCGCTGCGTCATGCTGATAGCAGGCGCTCAGTCTCACTACGCCAAGACCCCATTCACGCTTGGAGACACCATGAAGAATGTACTCATCCCCGTCGACGGCTCGGAGAATTCCCTGCGAGCCGTCCGCTACATGATCGACCGCGTGCGCGAGTATGGTCCTTGCACCATCCACTTGCTGAACGTGCAACTTCCGATTGTGTCCGGCACGGTACTGACCTTCATTTCGGCGGACGCCATCCAGGAATACTACGAAGACGAATCCAAAACCGCCCTGGCGAAAGCGAAAGACATCCTGGATGCCGCCGGCGTCATGTACCAGGCCGAACTGCGGGTGGGCAATGTGGCCGACACCATCAAGGCCTACGCTACTGAACAGCACTGCGACCATATCGTGATGGGCTCGCGCGGGCTGGGCGCGGCGGGCAGCCTGCTGCTGGGATCGGTGGCGATGAAGGTGCTGCACACCATCCATATTCCGGTGGTGCTTATCAACTAGCGTGCGGACATCGCCCGCGCCCTGCTTAGCCGGAGACTCAACATGTACAAACGTATCCTGGTACCCATCGATGGCAGCGCCACCGCCGAGGCGGGCTTGAAGGAAGCCATACGCATGGCGCAACTGATGCAAGCAAGCCTGCGCATGATTCATGTTGTGGATGAGCTATCGTTCGCGCTGACCGTGGATGCCTACCGCTATCACGCGGGCGAACTCCTGGACCTGACGCGAAAGAACGGCGCCAAGCTGCTTGAGACCGCCGTGGCCACCGCGCGCGCGGCTGGCGTTGAGGCCGACAGCGTGCTGTACGAGAACCTGGACCGCACCGTCCACCAGCGCGTCATGGACGAAGCCGACGATTGGAAGGCGGACTTGATCGTCCTGGGCACCCACGGGCGTCGCGGGGTGCGCCGGGCGGTGCTGGGCAGCAGCGCCGAGACCATCATGCGCGGCGCGGCCGTGCCGGTGTTGCTGGTGCGGGCGCCGGAAGCTTAGCCAGGGTGGGCCGCGGACCGTTGCGGACGGCGCCTATTTCAGCTCCACGTCCTCGCCCTGCTCCACCGCATGGCAGCGCCAGCCCAGCTCATCCTTGATGCGCAGCCGCAGCGCGTCCGCCGCCGCGGGCTCGCCATGCACAATGTAGGTGTCTTTCGGTGGCCGGGTAAATCCGCCCAGCCACCGTAGGATCTCATCGGCGTCGGCATGGGCGGACAGCATCGACAAATTGTCCAGCTCTGCCCTGACGGGTACGTATTCTCCATGGATCTTGACGCTGCGCGCGCCGTCCAGCATGGCCGCGCCGCGCGTTCCCGCCGCCTGGAAACCCGCGAGCAGGATGGTGTTGCGAGGATCGTTCACGTAGTGCTTCAGATGATGGATGACGCGCCCTCCCGTTGCCATGCCGCTGGCCGAGACGATGATTTTCGGCATCGGTGAGCGGTCCAGCGCCTTGGACGCTTCGACGTCGCTGACGCAGGTGGCCACGCGGTAGGCGGCTTCGGCCTCGCCTTGCGGGAGGCACTGGTCGTCGTCGTGCTGAAGATAGGTTTCCACGGCTGCGCTGGCCATCGGGCTATCCAGATAGATGGGCAGGCTTGCGGGGATGCGGCCGCTGGCCTTCAGCCTGTGCAGGTGCAGCAATAGCAACTGCGCACGTCCCACGGCAAATGAGGGAATGATGACGGTGCCGCCGCGCGCGATCGTGCGGCCGATGATGTCCGCCAAGGTGTCGAGCACGTCTTGCGTGTCGTGCAGCCGGTTGCCGTAGGTGGATTCAATGATCAGATAGTCCGCGTCGCCCACCGCCTGAGGGGGCGGCATCAGCGGGTCGTTGTAGCGGCCCAGGTCACCCGAAAACACCAGCTTGCCGCCGTCATAGGCAATTTGCACCACCGCCGCGCCCAGGATGTGCCCCGCGCGCGTCAAGGTAAAGCGCAGCCCCGCCGGCAAGTCATGAGGAGTATCGAACTCAACCGGGCACAAGGCGGCAATGGCCCGCTGCGCGTCGGCGACGGTGTACAGCGGCAGCGCGGGCTTGTGCTGCGAGATGCCGTGGCGGTTGAGGTAGTCGGCGTCTGCCTCTTGCAGATGCGCGCTGTCCAGCAGCAGGATGCGGCATAGATCGCGCGTGGCCTCAGAACAATAGATCGGCCCGCGAAACCCTTCACGTACCAGCCTGGGCAAGTAACCGGAATGGTCCAGGTGCGCGTGCGACAGCACGACGGCGTCGATGTCTGTGGGCGGCACGGGAAACGGCGCCCAGTTGCGCAGCCGCAAGGGCTTGACGCCCTGAAAAAGCCCGCAGTCGAGCAGGACGCGCCGCCCCTGCACATCAAGTAGATGGCGCGAGCCGGTGACGGTTCCGGCTGCGCCCAGAAAGCGCAATCTTGGGTTGGACTGCATCAGGCCTCCTGATCGGCATGGGTAATCAGGTTCGCACGGCGCACTGCCGCCCGGGCCGGGAACATGCGTGCTTGCTTGACCAAAATCAATATCAACCGCGCGCGACGGAACAAGATGGAGGCGACGATACAGTGGACAGGCTTGGACGCTGGCGTTCAGGAGAAACATCATGCTGGCACGCGACCTGATGACCCAAGATCCTTTTTGTGTGAGTGCGAGTACGCCGGTGTCGACCATTATTCGAGCGATGCTGGACAAGAACATCAGCGCCGTCATGATTACCGGCGACGACGGCGAACTGATCGGCTTGGTCAGCGAGGGGGACCTGGTGCGTCGCCAAGACAGCGTGCACCAGAAGAAGAAGGACCATTGGCTGTCGTTGCTGGCGCAAGGCGAGGCATTGAACCTGGAATTCCTGCACAGTTTGCAGTTGGGGGAACGCACCGCCGCCGCGGTGATGAGCCGCCCGGTCATTACCCAGGACGACACCGCCGACCTGGCCCAGATTGCCGACGTGATGCTTAAACATGGCATCAAGCGGGTTCCCATCACCCGCGACGGCAAGCTGGTGGGCGTGGTCAGCCGCCGCGACATCCTTCGCGCCGTGCTGGCGCAGGAAACATGAGCGTGCCGCTCGAACAAGGAGCCATGATGTCGCGCACAGGCATTGTTTTCTATTCGCGTTCCGGAACGGGGCGAACCGTGGCCGAACGCCTGGCCACGGTGTCGGGTTGGCCGGCCTGGGAAGTGCGGGACGCCGAAGCCCGGTCCGGACTGTCCGGCGACCTGCGCTGTGTCGTCGACAGCCTGTTCAAGCGGAGCCCGGCGTACCGGTATGACGGCCCCGAGCTGGATGTGCTTGACCACGTGGTGCTGGTGACGCCGGTGTGGCTGCGTTCCCTTGCCGCGCCTATGCGTGCGTTCTTGAGGGCCGAAGGGTCCTTGTTGCCCGCTTACTCCGTGATCTGCGTCATGTCGGGGGTGGGCGGGTTTCGTGCTGTCGACGATATCGCCACCTTGGCGGACAAGAAGCCGCTATCGATCCTGCTGTTGAAACAGGCGGACGTGCTGGCGGAAGAATGCGATGCGTCCCTTTTCCGCTTCAAGGAGCAGGTGGCCGCGGCGACCCCGGCAGGCCGCGACGATGGCCAGGTGATACCTGCCGTGGATTAAGCGCCCCAGCCAATCGCCCTAACCCTCCCGGGGCGGTCTTTTGCGATCTGGATTCGCCTGGCAATGTGTGCTGCAATGACTCGTCGCTGGTTGTCGCAGCCCCGATTCAGGGCCACGCTACACAATGGGAAACTCGTCGAGCGCGCCTCCGCTGATCGACATCATCCAGTCCGCCACCGAGCCGATCATCACGATTGATGAACAGCAGCGTATCGTGATGTTCAACGCCGCGGCGGAACGTGTATTTCTTCGCGATGCGGCAAGTGCCCTCGGCGCCAAGCTGGACATGTTGATTCCCGTGCGCTTCCGCCAGGTACACGCCAAGCATGTCGACCGTTTCAAGCACACGGGCATCTCTGACCGCCAGATGGGCCTGGGCGCGCCGTTGTGGGGCCTGCGATCCAATGGCGAAGAATTTCCCATGGAAGCGTCGATCTCGCAGACGCACACGGACACTGGCGTGTTCCTATCGATTTTCCTGCGCGACATCACCGAACGCCAGCGGATCGATCAAGCGCTGCGCGCGTCACGCGATGAACTCACCCGCTTGTCCAACGCCTTGCTGCATGTGCGCGAACAAGAGAAGAAGCACATTGCCCGTGAGCTGCACGACGACCTGGGCCAGAGCCTGACGGCGTTGACCATGGAACTGTCGCAACTGGAATCCAGCATCGGCGTCAACGATCCAAAGGCGCGCGAGCGTGTCCGTGAACGGGTGCGTGTAATGCGCGCCTTGGTCAAAAGCACGTTCGCGTCGTTGCGGCGCATTGCGTCTGACCTGCGCCCGGTCATGTTGGACGACCTGGGCCTGGCGGCCGCCGTGGAATGGCTGGTGGCGGGGTTCGTGTCGCGATATGGCATCGACACCGACGCCCGCATCGACGTCGGCCCGGCCGAACCCTCCAAGCGGGTGGCCACCACCCTCTTCCGGGTTGTGCAGGAAGCCTTGACCAACATCGTCAAGCACGCGCAGGCCACCAAGGTGCAGATACACCTGTCCTGTACCACTACCCATTGCAGCCTGACCGTGCAGGACAACGGCGTGGGCACGACTCCCGACAGCATTTCCAAGAAGCTGCCCATGGCGCTGGGCTTGCAAGGCATCCGCGAGCGCGTGCGGCTGCTCAATGGCGAGGTCACGATCACCACGCGCAAACACGGCGGGTTCCGGCTGGAGGCCAAACTGCCCGTTGAACATCCCTTATTGCCGGGGGAAATGAATTGATCACCCTGATGCTTGCCGACGACCACACCTTGCTGCGCGAGGGGCTCCGGCGCCTGCTTGAGCAAGCGGGCGACATCTCGGTTGCAGGGGAAGCGCGCGACGGCTCGGAAGCGCTGCGGCAGCTTGCGCTTCGGTCTTGGGATCTGATTGTGCTGGACATGTCGATGCCCGGCCGCGATGGGGTGGACCTGATACGCCAGATAAAGACGGACTTTCCCAAGGTGCCGATCCTGGTGCTGACCATGCATGGCGAGCAGCAATATGCCGTGCAGGCAATCAAGGCCGGCGCGGCGGGTTACCTGACCAAGGACAGCGCGGCCGACGAGCTGGTGCAGGCCGTGCGCAAGGTGGCGGCGGGCGGCCGCTACCTGAGCCGTTCGCTGGCCGAGAGCATCGTGTTTGAACGGCACGGCGACGTCAGCGGCCTGCCTCATCTGTTGCTGTCCGATCGGGAATTGTCTGTATTTCGGTACCTGGCGTCGGGCATGAATAATTCGGATATTGCGCGGCTGCTGTGCCTGAGCATCAAGACCGTCAGTACCTACAAGGGCAGAATCCTGGTGAAGATGCAACTGCGCAACCAAGCCGACCTGGTGCGCTACGCCATCAAGCACGGCTTGTTTGACGACGCCGACGGCCCCGACAAGTAATGCCGGGCCCCGCCCATGGCGCAGTCGCCCCGGCAGTCTTGCCCGTAGGAATACGCCTACAGCTGTAGCCCGTTTCCTCTGAAATCTGGCGGACTACGCTGATAGTGCAAGCCTGAGGGATCATGCAGACTTGGCGTTGGAGTGTGCCAGATGGCCCGTGAAACCTCCATTTTTCACCCGGCGGCCATCTTCACCTGACGTGAGGCGCAGCCATGGATTCTTCCCTTCCCCCTTCGCTTATCCCCTACCCAGGAAACGGATCCCGTAGCGCCGCGCGGCGCGGCAGCGGCATCCACAATGGGCCGGCGCGGTTGCCGGCCGATTGCGACTTCTGCGGCATGGCGCGCATCTGCCAGCCTGGCCGGAACAACAACCTTCAACCACTCCACGACACGGCGCGCAACTGGCGCCTGGTCCACCGTGGCGAATCCGTTTACCGGGCCGGCGATGCCTTGTTGAATCTGTATTACCTGCGCGCCGGTTCCATGAAGATCCGCGTCACCAACCCCTCTGGTTCCGAGCAGATCGTGGCGTTTCCGATTGCTGGCGCGTTGTTGGGGCTGGACGCCATCGCCACGGGCGCGCACGAGTGCGACGCCATTGCGTTGGAAGATTCGCTGGTATGCGTGCTGCCCTTTGACGAACTCATGTCCAATTGCCTGCACGATTCGGTGGCCTCGCGCGAGTTCAACAAGCTGATCGCCCAAGAGGTCAACCAGTTCCGGCGCCTGTTGACGGCGTTGGGCTGCATGTCGACCGAGGGCCGCATCGCGCGCTTTCTGGTGAACCTGTCCGAGCAGATGGCGGCCAATGGCTATTCCGCCCGCGAATTCACGCTGAAGATGACACGCGAGGACATCGCCAACCATCTGGGCATGACGATCGAAACGGTATGCAGAACCTTCGGGCGGATGCAAACGGCCTCGCTGCTGAGCGTAAGCAGGCGCAATCTGGAAATCCGCAACCTGGAAGCCCTGAGGAAAGTCGGCAGCGTGTAGCCGGCGTAGGCGGGAGCGTAGCGCCCCCGCCACTTCCTGGCTAATGGGAGAACAGCACCGGTACGGTCATGGCGGTCAGCAGAGTACGGGTTGCGCCGCCCATCACCCATTCATGCATGCGGCTGTGCCCATAGGCGCCCATGACGATAAGGTCCGCATTGAAATCAGCCGCTGCGCTCAGGATTGCGTCGCCGATAACGGTGTCGCTCGTGCTGCGGGACTCTTGTTCGGGCGACGGAAAGCCGTGGCAGGCGCAATAGGCCGCCAGGTCCTCGAAAGGCACGTCGGCTTCCGGGTTGGCGTCCGGATCGTGGGTGCCCGCCAGTACGCGCAGCGCCCGGGCGTTGCGCAGCAGCGGCGCGGCGTCGGCGATGGCGCGGGCGGCCTCCCTGCCCCGGTCCCAGCAATACAGGATGCGCGTTCCAATGTGGGGAAACGCGCCGACCGTGGGCAGGACGATGACGGGTCGGCCGGCAGTAAGTATGGTTTGTTCCACAAAATTGTTGCCGGTCGCGGCATACAGGTCGTAGGCGTTTTGCTGGCTGATGATCAGTACGTCCGAGTACCGCGCGTGGCGCGCCGCGCATTCCGCGGGCGCGTCGTCGCCTTGCCGCCATGACACGGCCACGCCGGCGTCCTGCGCGGCCTGGTTGAACGTGGCCTGGACGGCGGCGCGGCCGCGCGTGTTCATTTCGCGGGCCATGTCTATCGACCGCACCCAGAGCCCCGCGGCGTCGTAAAAGTATCCCGGCAGCATGTAGCTGGCGAACACGCCTGTCAGATGGGCGTCATGCGCCTTGGCCAGGCTCAGGCCCACATCGATGCGGCGGGCGCAGTCGACCCCATTGTCAAGATGAACGGCGATACGGCTGAACATGGTCATTCACCTTGTTGCCCGTTGGCGGCCACCCGCCTGCATGAACCATGCTGAGCCGTCCTGGACTTTCGATGTTGACCTTTATCAACGGAAAATCGGGGACGAGATTCCGGGGGCCTTGCCGCCAGCCCTTGCATGGCTGGCGGCTGGTGTTTGACGTTAGCCGAGCCTGATTGCCAAGGCCGCCAGCGTCACCGCCAGCACCGGCAGCGTCAACACGATGCCCACCTTGAAGTAGTAGCCCCAGGAAATCCTGGTGCCCTTGCGTTCCAGTACGTGCAACCACAGCAAGGTGGCCAGGCTGCCGATCGGCGTAATCTTCGGCCCCAGGTCGCTGCCGATGACGTTGGCGTAGATCATCGCTTCCTTCACCACGCCGCTGGCCTGGCTGGCGTCGATGGATAGCGCGCCGACCAGCACCGTGGGCATGTTGTTCATGATGGACGACAGCAGCGCGGCCATGAACCCGGCGCCAAAGGTGGCCGCCCAGATGCCCTGCTCCGCGAACCGGCTCAGCAGGTCGGCCAGATACTGGGTCAGCCCGGCATTGCGCAAGCCGTACACCACCAGGTACATCCCCAATGAGAAAACCACGATTTGCCACGGCGCTTCCCGGATCACCTTGCGCGTGCTGATCTTGTGGCCACGGCCGGCCACCAGCAGCAGTATCGCGGCGCCCACGGCCGCCACCACGCTGACCGGCACGCCCAGCGGTTCCAGCCCAAAGAAACCGATCAACAGCAGTGCAAGCACCGCCCAGCCCGACCGGAACGTATTCAGGTCGCGGATGGCCGCGGCGGGCGGCTTGAGCTGGCTTTGGTCATACCGCTGCGGAATGCTCCTTCTGAAGTACAGGAACAGGACGGCCAGCGATGCCAGCACGGCCACCACGTTCACCGGCGCCATCACCGCCGCGTAGCGGTTGAAGCCGATGTCGAAGAAGTCGGCCGAGACAATGTTCACCAGGTTCGACACGATCAACGGCAAGCTGGCGGCATCCGCAATAAAGCCCGCCGCCATCACGAACGCCAGCGTTGCCCCGGGCGTGAAGCCCAGGGCCAGCAACATGGCCATCACGATCGGTGTCAGGATGAGCGCGGCGCCGTCGTTGGCAAACAGCGCCGCCACCGCCGCGCCCAACAGGATGATCAAGGCAAACAAGGCACGGCCGTTGCCCCTGCCCCACCGCGCCACATGCAGCGCGGCCCATTCAAAAAAACCGGCCTCGTCCAGCAACAGGCTGATGATGATGACGGCAATGAACGTGGCGGTGGCGTTCCAGACGATGTTCCACACCACGGGAATGTCCGACACCTGCACCACGCCGGCGACCAGGGCAAGCACCGCGCCCAGGCTGGCGCTCCAGCCGATACCCAAACCACGGGGCTGCCAGATGACCAGGATCAGGGTAAGAATGAAGATCGTTATTGCGGCGAACATGCGGGCGTCTCGTCAGGCCTGGGGCGGCTCGGCGCCGATCTGCTTCAATTCCCGGTGGATGGCGGCCTTGTCCAGCGCCGCGATCGGCAAGCTCGTGAAGATGTTGATGCGCGACGAGATCTGACGGAACACCTTTTCGAACACATGGCGGCGTTCGTCTTCCGACCCGACGGCGGCGGCCGGGTCCTCAAACCCCCAATGCGCCGAAATGGGCTGGCCGGGCCACACGGGGCAGACTTCGCCGGCCGCGTTGTCGCATACCGTGATGATGAAATCCATTTGCGGCGCATCCGGCGCGGCGAATTCATCCCAGCTTTTGCTGCGCAGGGTATCTGTCGGATAGTCCAGGGCCTTGAGCTTTTCCAGCGTCAGGGGGTTGACCGTGCCGCCCGGCTGGCTACCGGCGCTGTAGGCGTGAAAGCGTCCTTTACCCAGGGTGTTGAGCAAGGCCTCGGCCATGATGCTGCGCGCGGAATTGCCGGTGCAAAGAAAGAGTACGTTGTAGACCTTGTCAGTCATGATGAGGACTCGTGAGTTGAAGTGTACGTATAGGGGGGCGGAGGTCGGAGGCGGCCTGCCCCGTCAGGCATGGCGTGCAGGCTTGCCGCCGCAGTGGCTTCAAGTCAGCGGCGCCAGCATAAAACGGAAATTCCAATAGTTCAACAATTATTGTAGTATTCGCAGCATGGACAAAAACACCGCTGTCATCGTCTTCGAATCGCTCGCCTCTGGCGTCCGGCTGGACATCTTCCGGCTGCTTGTGCGGGCCGCGCCTGACGGCTGCGTGGCGGGCCAGATCGCCACCGAACTCAGCTTGCCACCCACCAACCTGTCGTTCCACTTGAAAGCGCTGACGCAAGCCGGCCTGCTGACGGTCGAGCAGGAAGGCCGTTACATGCGCTACCGCGCCAACACCACGCTGATGTATGCGCTGGTGGACTATCTGACCGCCGAGTGTTGCGCCGGCGTGGCGTGCGCCGAGCCGCCGCTGGACGAGGAGCGCTCGTAATGGCTTCGCCCGCCTCTGCTCGCCAGGTGGATGTGGTGATCGTGGGCGCGGGGCAAAGCGCCTTGGCGCTTGCCTATTTCCTGAAGCGCACGTCGCTTGATGTCGCCTTGCTGGACGCAAGCCCGCAACCGGGCGGCGCCTGGCTCAACGGCTGGGACTCGTTGCAACTCTTTTCCCCCGCGCAATGGAGTTCCTTGCCGGGCTGGCCGATGCCGGCAGTTTCCGGGTATCCCACCCGAGACCAGGTTGTCGATTACCTGGCGCGCTATGAAAGCCGCTATGGGTTCAACGTTCACCGCCCCGTGTCGGTAATCGCGGTACGCAAGGACGAATCTGAATTCATCGTCGAAACCGACCAGGGCGCATGGCGCAGCCGCGCCGTCGTCAGCGCGACCGGCACCTGGAGCAATCCTTACGTACCGGCGTTCGAGGGAGCGTCCGGCTTCCGTGGCTCGCAGATCCATTCCGCGCAATACCGGTCACCTGCGCCCTTTGCCGGCCAGCGCGTCCTGGTCGTGGGCGGCGGCAACTCCGGCGCGCAGATTCTGGCCGAGGTGTCCCGAGTGGCGGACACCACCTGGGTCACCCAGACCGAGCCCTTGTTCTTGCCCGATGACGTGGACGGCCGGGTGCTGTTCGAACGGGCCACGGCGCGTTGGCAGGCCTTGCAACAGGGCAAGCAACCGGACGATCTTCCAGGTGGTTTTGGTGACGTCGTCATGGTTCCCCCCGTGCGCGAGGCCCGAGAACGCGGTGTGTTGCATTCCGTGCGGCCTTTCGTGCGTTTTACGCCCCAGGGCGTTGTGTGGCCGGACGGCAGCGCTACCGACGTGGACGCCGTCATCTGGTGCACGGGCTTCCGGCCGGCCCTGGATCATCTGGCGCCGTTGGGCGTCCTCAATGCCGAAGGCAAGGTTCCGCTGGCGGGGACGCAAGCGTCGGCGATGCCTGGCGTATGGCTGCTGGGGTATGGCGAGTGGACGGGATTTGCGTCCGCCACGCTGGTCGGCATCATGCGCACGGCCAAGTCCACGGCGTTGGAGGTGGCTGCTTATGTTCAGGCTGATCCGCTGGCGCCAAGCCGTGTTGAAGCGCCCGCTTCTGAACCTTCCTAGTTTGACTCCCCCTCTTCCGTTCCGACCTAACTCCACCTAAACCAACCTGACAGGACATCATGAGCACCGTCACCATCTATCACAACCCCAAGTGCGGCACCTCGCGCAACACCTTGGCGCTGATTCGCAATGCCGGCGTTGAGCCACAAGTGATCGAATACCTGCAAACCCCGCCCGACCGCGCCACGCTGGTTGACCTGATTTCGCGCGCGGGCCTGTCGGTAAGAGACGCCATCCGCCAAAAAGGCACGCCCTATCTGGAACTCGGCCTGGACGACGCATCGCTTAGCGACGACGCGCTGATCGACGCCATGCTTGAAAACCCCATTCTGATCAACCGCCCCTTTGTGGTGACCGCCAAGGGCGTGCGGCTGTGCCGCCCGTCCGAGCTGGTGCTGGACATACTTGAAGAAGCGCAACGCGGCCCCTTCGTGAAAGAAGACGGCGAAGCGGTGATCGACGAGCACGGACAGCGCGTGCGCTAAGCCCCCGATGGCACACCGCCCGATGTCCGAGCAAGCCGCCTCCCCCGACAAAGCGCATGGTTTGGTGACCGCGCTGGGCATTGGGCAAATCTGTTCGTGGGGCTCGCTGTACTACAGCTTTCCCCTGATCGCCGAGGCCATGGGGGCCGAGCTCGGCTGGAGCAAGCCCGATCTTTACGGCGCCGCCACACTGGGGCTGATGCTAGCCGCGCTGGCCGCCTATCCGGTGGGCGTGGCGGTGGATCGCGGTTATGGCCGCTGGGTGATGGGGCTGTCTTCCCTGGCGGCGGGCGGCTTGTTGCTGCTTTGGTCGCAAGTGACGTCGCTGCTGGCGTTCTATGTGCTGGTGGGCGGTATCGGGGCCTTGCAGGCCGCCACGCTGTACGAACCGGCGTTCGCTGTTGTTGCGCGCCGGGTCGGCCCTGGCCATTCACGCGCCGGCATCACCGCGCTGACGTTGTGGGGCGGCTTCGCCAGCACGGTTTTCATTCCGCTGGTGCAATGGCTGCTGAACCATTGGGGCTGGCGCGAGGCGCTGATGGCGCTGGCGGCGGTCAACGTGCTGATCTGCGCCAGCGCCTATCTGCTGTTCATATCGCCCGCGCGTGACGCCAAGCCCGCCAGCGACGTCACGCCGGACGAACAGCGCGAACGCAACCGCCTGGCGGTTCGGGACGCGTTGCACCGCCCTGTGTTCTGGGCCTTGCTGGTGTCCTTGACGGCGTATGCGGCGATGTTCTCGGCCTTTACCTTTCACATGTACCCGCTGCTGCGCGAGCGCGGCATCGACACGGCGTCGGTGGTGCAAGCCATTGCGCTGATCGGCCCGGCACAGGTTGCGGGGCGGATCGTGATCAGCCTGTTCGCGGCGCGGGCCTCGATGCGCGCGGTGGGCACGGCGGTCGTCACGATTTTTCCGCTGGCCTTTGGCGCGCTGGCTTTCCTGCGTGCCGACTTCCTGACCGTGGCGGCGGTGTGCGTGGTGTACGGCGGGGCCAATGGCATTTTCACGATTGTGCGCGGCATGGTGGTGCCCGAAATGCTGAGCCGGCATGCCTATGGAGCCATCAACGGCTTGTTGACCGTGCCCATGACTTTTGCCCGAGCCGCCGCGCCGGTGGGCGCCGCCGCCTTGTGGGCGGTCGGGTCCTCTTACGACATGGTGCTTGCCGCCATCGTGGCCGTGGCGGTTGTACTGGCCGCGGGCTTTTGGCTGGCCGCCTGGATCAGCCGCCCCAGGCTTCAATTGATTTGAGTAATTTGATTAGAGAGTGCAGCAATGACGACGTATTCCCCGCCTTCGGAACTTTCCCCTACAGAGCTGGACCTGCCCAACCTGGACGATGCCTTGCTGGATGTGCCCAGCCACGACAAGCTGGCGCTGGAAAGCGGCGCCACACATCCGCCGCGCATTCTGCTGCTGTACGGTTCGCTGCGCGAGCGCTCGTATAGCCGCCTGCTGACCGAAGAAGCCGCGCGCATCCTGACGCGGCTGGGCGCGGAAACCCGCATCTTCGACCCGCGTGGCCTGCCGCTGCCCGATGGCGCGCCCGCCGATCATCCCAAGGTGGCGGAATTGCGCGCGCTGTCGCTGTGGTCCGAAGGGCAAGTCTGGTGCAGCCCGGAACGGCACGGCACGCTGACCGGCGTGTTCAAGAGCCAGATCGATTGGCTGCCCCTGGAAACCGGCAGCGTGCGCCCCACGCAAGGCCGCACGCTGGCCGTCATGCAGGTATCGGGCGGATCGCAATCCTTTAACGCCGTGAACGCGCTGCGCGTGCTGGGCCGATGGATGCGGATGGTGACCATACCCAACCAGTCATCGGTAGCCAAGGCGTTCCAGGAATTCGACGAGGCCGGACGCATGAAGCCGTCTGCCTACTACGACCGAGTGGTCGACGTGATGGAAGAGCTGATCAAGTTCACCCTGCTGGTGCGCGACCGCAGCGACTACCTGACCAACCGATACAGCGAACGCAAGGGCATGGCGGAAGAAGCCGCGCGCCTGGCGCGCGCGGCGATGGCCCACGAAGCGGTGGCGCCATAGGCCAGCGCTTCCCTACGCAGCGCGCGGTCCTGGCGCTTTAATCAATCGCCGCGCCAGCGGTTTTCACGACCTTGCCCAGGCGGGTGTATTCCTCGGCGCCAAAGTCCTTCAGCGTTTGGCGCGTGGTGGGCGACGGGATCGCACCGCGCGATTCCAGCGTCTTCTTCACGTCGGGTCGTTGCAGCGCCTTGTTGACGGCTGCGTTCAGCTTGTCCAGCACGTCGGGCGGGGTGCCCTTCGGGGCGTACAGGCCGTCCCAGGCGAAGAACTCGTAGCCCTTCACGCCCGCTTCGTTCATCGTGGGAATGTCCGGATTGGACGCCACGCGCTCGGGCGTGGTCACGGCCAGCGCGCGCAGTTTGCCGGCGGCGATCTGGCCGGACACGTTGGGCATGACGTCGATCAGGAACGAGATGCGTCCGCCCAACAGGTCGGTCATGGCCGCGCCGCCGCCCTTGTACGGAATGTGCATGACCTTGATGCCCGCCATCTGGTTCAGCAATTCACAGGCTAGATGCGACGACGTGCCATTGCCGGCCGAGCCGCAGGTCAGTTCGCCGGGGTGCGATTTGGCGTAGGTCAGCAGTTGGTCCAGCGATTTGAAGCGGTCGTCGGTGCCGTTCACGACCAGGGCCGCGGCGATGACGGTAAAGCGCGAAATCGGCTCGAAGTCGCTGGGCGCGTAGCCCGGCGATTTATACAGCCAGTGGTTGGTGGCCTGCGTGCCGTTAGTGCCGTATGACAGCGTGTAGCCGTCCGGATTGGCGCGCGCGACGATGGACGTGCCGATGTTGCCGCCCGCGCCGGGGCGGTTTTCCACGATGATGGACTGGCCCAGTTCACGCGCGATGGGTTCGGCCACGAGCCGCGCCAGTGTGTCGCCGCCGCCGCCCGCCGCGAACGGCACCACGAGCGTGATCGCGTGGGTGGGCCAGGCGGCTTGTTGCGCCAGGACGGTGGCGGATGGCAAGGCTGCACAGGCGGCGGTAGCCAGGCAAATCAAGGTCTTGGAAAGTTTCATGCTTGTCTCCTGTGGGGATGGTCTGTGCGCGCCCGCTTGGGTTTTTGATGTATCGGGCGCGTGTTTTTTTGCGAGCGTTGGGGTGGGATCTGGGCCTTTTGTGTAGCGGGAAGTGTTTGGGGGATGCCTCAGACAAAGCGGCAGCTCACCGACCCCAGCGGACCGTAGTCCACGTGGAAGGTGTCGCCGGCCTGTGCGAAGACGGGTCGCGTGAACGAGCCGCCAAGAATGATCTGGCCCGCTTCCAGCGCCACGTCGTGTTCCGCCAGCTTGTTGGCCAGCCACACAACGCCGTTGGCGGGATGGTTCAGCACGCCCGCGGCCAGGCCGGTTTCCTCGATGACGGCATTGCGCGACATCATCGCGCCGACCCAGCGCAGGTCCATGTCGCCCACGCGCACCGGGCGCCCGCCCATCACCACGCCCGCGTTGGCGGCGTTGTCGGCGATGGTGTCGAACACCTTGCGCGGGCGTTTGGATTCGGGGTCGATCTGGTGCGAGCGCGCGTCGATGATCTCAAGCGCCGGAATTACGTAGCGCACCGCGTCCAGCACATCGAAGAGCGTCACGCCGGGGCCGCGCAGCGGGCGGTCCAGGATGAAGGCCAACTCCACTTCGACGCGCGGCACGATGAAGCGGTCGCGCGGGATCGCGGCGCCGTCGGCAAACAGCATGTCGTCCAGCAGCGCGCCGTAGTCGGGTTCGTCAATCTGTGATGACAACTGCATGGCGCGCGAGGTCAGCCCGATCTTGTGGCCCACCAGGCGGCGGCCCGACGCGATCTTGTGCTCCACCCAGGCGCGCTGGATGGCGTAGGCGTCGGCGATGCTGATGTCGGGATGGTCCAGCGAAAGCTGCCGCACCTGGGTGCGTTGCTGCTCGGCCTCGTCCAGCCGCAGCGCCAGTGTTTTTATGGTGGTGGCGTCCATTGATGTCTCCTTGGGGGTGCTTTTTAGTGTTGTGTCGGCGGCGGCGCCCGTCACTCGGGCGGCAAATGGCGGCGGCTGCTTTTGTCGGCCAGCCGCCAGCCTTCCGGCGTGGCGACAAGCACGTCGCGGCATTCGCGGATGGAGACCAGGCGGGGCGCCCCGCCCTGCTCTTGCGGCACGCTGTCGTAGGCGGTCAGGAAATAGCCGACCGTGGCGCGTGCCGGCTTGCTCGTCGAGTTGCTCGTCGGGCCGCCCGCCGGGTTGTTCGTTGGCTTGTTCGCCGGCTTGTTCGTTGGCTCGTTCATCGACTCGTTCGCAGGGTCTTCCGCTTGCTCGATTGCCTCCAGCCGCAGGTTGGTGATCACGTGGCAAGTGCTGCGCTCGGGCGCCCGGGCGTCCAGCGCGGCCAGCACTTCTTGCGGGCCGCATAGCCGTTTGCCTTGGCGCATCCAGACGCCCTCCGGCGCCATCAGCGCGGCGGCGGCGTCATGGCGGCGGGTATCCAGCGCATGAAAAAACGTCAAGACCACCGCTTCGCAAGCGGCCTTGATCTGCATGGACTGCATGGACTGATTGGCCTGCATGGCTGCTGAATGATGTTCCATTGTTAGCTCGCGCTCCCTGATCCGATTTGGGCGTTGGCCAGCGGCACGTCTGGCCGCTGTAGCAACGCCGGGTCCACCACCGCGCGTTGCGCGATCCATTTCCGCAGTTGGCGCAAATCGCGCGCGGCATTGACCGCCACGCCGGCCACGACGCGGCCGCTGGCGTCCAGCGCTACCGACAGCAAGGCACGCGCATCGGCCTGCGGGCGCAGCACTTCGCTGGCCGCCAACGCGGGAAAGCCCACAATCTGCACCATGGCGTCGTACTGCTCGGACCAGACCGCGCCGGTGGGCAGATACGGGGCCGTCTCGCCCAGCGCGCTAAGTGCCGCCGCCGTGCCCTGGTCTTGCGCGTTCTGCCACGATTCCAGACGCACCGCGCCGCCGGCGTCGGCGTGCACCGACACGGCCACGTCGCCCGCGGCATACACATCCGGCGCCGACGTGCGGCAAAACTCATCGACCAGCACGCCGCGCTGGCAGGCTATGCCCGCCTCGCGCGCCAGCGTGTCGTTGGCTTGCAGGCCCACGCCCAGCACCACGGCGTGCGCCGCGATGCGGGTGCCGTCGGCCAGCTCGGCCACGGGCCGCCCGTCTTCTTGCGCATGGACGGCAAGCAGGCTGGCGCCCAGCATGAGGTTCACACCGGCGGTTGCATGCATCGCGGCCAGGTACGCGGACACGCCCGGCAGCACGCTGCGGGCGCATAGCCGCTGCGCCTGTTCCAGCACCGTGACGTGGGTGCCTGCCTGGCGCGCGGTGGCGGCCACTTCCAGCCCGATCCATCCGCCGCCCACAATCAGCACGTGCTTGTCCGGCCCCAACTGGGCGCGCAGGCGCAGGGCGTCGTCGCGGGTGCGCAGCACGTAGACACCGGCGTGGTCGATGCCCGGCAACGGCGGCACGACCGGGCGGCCGCCCATGCACAGAATCAGTTTGTCGTAGGCGATTGACGCGCCATCGGAGGTGTCCACCTGCTTGTCGGCCAGGCGCAAGCGCGTGACCGCCACGCCCGGATGGAAGTCGACGTTCAACGCCGCCAAGCGCTCGGCCGAAAACAGTTCGGTGCTTTCGGCGGGGGCGTGTCCACCCAGCACTGCCTTGCTCAAGGGCGGGCGTTCATAGGGCGCGTGCGGCTCGTCGCCCAGCAGCACCACGCGGCCGGCGTAGCCGCGTTCGCGCAGGGTGGCGGCGGCCCAGCCGCCCGCCTGCCCCGCGCCCACGATGACGATCGCGTCCGAGTTCACGCGGCTTCTGCCTTCAGGTAGATGGTGTCGGCCTCGACCCGCACCTCGTAGCGGCGCAGGTCGGTCGTGACCGGCGGGCACTGCGGCTTGCCGGTGCGGATGTCGAACACGCCCTGGTGCAGCGGGCATTCGATGGTGCCGTCTTCCAGGTAGCCATCGGCCAGGCTGGCGTTGCCGTGCGGGCAGCGGTCCTGGGTGGCGCAGATGTCGTCGGGCAGCTTGTACAGGCAGACGGCCTCGCCTTCATGCACGACGCGCAGGGTGCCGGTGTCAGGCGAAATGTCCGCCACCAGGGCAACGGGTTTCCAGGTGTCCATGATTACAACCCCATCGCCTTGCGGTAGTAGTCATAGAACGACCGGATCAGCACTTCTGTCACCATGTAATCGGCCGGCTCGGTGTCGCGTCCGCCCATTTCCACAATGCCGCGCGCCTCGGGGTAACCCGTGACGCCGATCTGCACCTGGTTCAGCATTTCGCTGTCGTCCATCGACACGAAGCCGGCCGGGCCCAGCAGGTTGGCGTGCTTCAAGCGCAGCCGGGTCATTTCCTCGTCGTCGTCCTCGTAGCCGTAGTAGGTAAAGACCAGTTCGTGCTCGGTCGGGCTGCGCGGAATGACATGGCGCGTCTTTAGCGAATTGGCCTGGATGCCGAACTGCGCGGCCGGGAACACCCAGGCGCCGCCCACGCGGCCCCGGTTGAACTCGGCGCGCGGGGTCACGGTTTCCAGGTCCAGCAATTCCAGGTCGTCGCGAAAGCGGCTCATTTCCGTGGTGGCTTCGGATTTCTTCTTGCCCTCGTTGTGCGACACCATGACGCTGTGCGCGCCGCCACCCGTGGGGATGCATTCCGACTTCGAATCCGCGCGCCACAGGCCAAAGGTGATGTAGAAGGTGTGCAGCAAGGTGGCGTGGTACGGGTCTTTCAGGTTTTCCAGGTACATCTTCCAGTTGCTGGGAATCAACTGGCGGCTGTAGCCCAACAGCTTGAGCGGCTTGCCCGGCAGCATGTGGTCAATTTCGGCCAGCACTTCGGGGCCGCAATAGTCTTCAAAGCTGGGCGCTTCTTCGGAGAACGTGGCCCAGATGGAACCGCCCCGGTTCACGCTGCGCAGTTTGCGGATGCCGTTCTGCTTGGGGTCGAAGTCGCGCGGCATGCCGCCCTTGCCCATGGCGCCGCGCCGGAACGGCACGCCTTGCAGGTTGCCGTGCAGGTCGTAGTTCCACTGGTGATACGGGCAGGTGAAGTCCGTGACGCGGCCGGTGTTCTGCCAGCAGATCTGCGCGCCGCGATGCGCGCAGCGGTTTTCCAGCACGTTCACGTCGCCGGTTTCGGTGCGCACCATGATGACCGGGCGGTTGCCGATCCAGTTGCGCTTGTAGCTGCCGGTTTCGGGCACTTCGCATTCCAGGCCCACGTAGTTCCAGGTCTGGCCCGCGAAGAACACGTCCATTTCCTTTTGGAAGATGGCGGGGTCGGTGTAGACCCAGTTGGGGATGCGCGTGTAACCCTCTTTGGGCCAGCGGCGTTCAAGGTGAATGGGGGCCGTGGCGGGCGTGTCCAGCACGGCGGAATCGGAACAGGTCATGGCTTTTCCTTCAAGCAAATTCAGATGGGCACGATCAGCGAAGTGCGCACGCGGTAGTTGTCGTACACGCAGTCGCGGCGGCTGATGGCCAGGCCGTCGGGGGTGACGCGCAGCACGTCCAGGTAGCGGCCCACCATGTTCAGGCTGGGCTCGCGATCAGACAGCGACTCCATGATGGCGAAGTTGGCTTGCGACACGATGTGGTCGCCCTGCACTTCCATCACCCGCACGCCGCTGATGAAGTGGCGCAGCGAACGCGGTTCGAACATGGTGGTTTCGCGCAGCGCGGTCACCCGGTCGCGCACCATGTTCTTGTTCATGCAATAGATCAGGCCCAGCGGCAGGCCCGCGTCGTGGTTCTCGCGGGACAGCACGCGGTAGTGGCAGTCTTCAGTGAAGTAGTCGGGCCATTCTTCAAGCCGCCCCTCATCCAGGCAAAAGGCGTAGTCGTCGTAGAAGTCACGCAGTTGCGCGCGCAGGGCCGGGGCGTCGGTCAGGTCGGTCAGGGTCATGGGGAATCCGGAGTTCATTTCGTGGGAAGGCGCGGCTTGCTTCAGGTCGCGGCCGCCAATTGCGCGCGGTTGCTTTCAAAACCGCTCTGGCTGCCCAGCGCCAGAATGGGTTCCTGCATGCGCTCCTGCCAGATCAGCGATTCCATGGCGATTTGCAGCGGGTGGTCTTGCACGGTCAGCGCGGACGTGGTTTCGGTGCCGGAATGGTGCGAATGCATGGCCCATCCGGGTGCGGACAGGATCAGGTCGCCTGCCTTCCAGTCCAGCCGCACGCCGTTGACCTTGCTGTAGCCGTTGCCGCGCAGGTAATAGTTGATGGCCGACGAGCTGTGCCGGTGCGGCACGTGGTGGTTGTCCGGCGGCGACGATGAAATGGTGGCGAAGAAACTGTGGGTGGTGCCGATGCGGCGTTCGGTGGCCGGGTTGTACAGCACGAACAAGCGGCGGCCGTTGTAGCCGCGGGCCATGTCTTCCACGGTGGGCAGATAGCGCGACACCGCTTGCCAGGGCCAGTGCAGCGCCTTGGATTCCAGCACGTCAATGTCGATCAGCCATTCATAGCCCATCAGCCACGCGCCCTCGGGCGTGATCTGTTCGCGCAGCGCCAGGTCGCGCGAGCGCGCGGCGTCGGGCGCGCGCGGCGGCACGGGCTTGGTGTTGGCGTCGGCGGGAGGCACGTTGCCGTCGAACTCTTCCACGTAGTGGATTTCCAGCTTTTCCAGCAAGGGCGCGTTCGAGTACGACAGGCGCACCCACGGCGTCTTGCCGTCGTTGCGGTACGAATGCACCTGCATGGCGGGGGTATTCCAGACGTCCCAATGCCCCACGCGTATGTCGCGGCCGGCCACGGTTGCCACGCCTTCGCCGCTGATACAGATCTCCAGCATGTTGGAGTTCTTGCGCAGGTTGTAGGTGCGTTCGCCGGGGTTGACGACGTTGATGGTCACGTCGGTGCCCGGCGCCAGCCCCAGCCCGGGCGCGGTGGCCTCGGGGTGGGTGATGAGCGAGGCGCGGCGGCCGTTGTCGGGCCGGGGCGCGTCGATCAGCCGCGCGATTTCCAGATCGATGTCCTCTTTCGGGATCACGATCGACGGCCACTTGTTCTGTTCGCGGGGGCTGGCCCCGCTGACGTCGACGAACATGCTTGTCTCCTCTTGCTTGCGGCGCGCTGGCCGAATGTCTTGTTGATGGGTATCGGGGGGCTCGGGTCAGGGATCAGGGCTGCGACAGCAGCAGGTTTTCGCGGGTCTGCGGCGGCAGCTCCACCCCCAGCCCGTGGTCGCGTGCGTGCTCGTACACCACGCGCGCCATCGTCAGGTCAGACAGGCCCATGCCCATGCCCTTGAAGATCGTCAGCCGGGCGTCGTCGGGCCGTGATTCGCCGGCCGCCAGCAATTGGCCTAGCACTGACACGCCCTGCCACGGCGTGGCGTCGGATCCGTATTGCTCGCGCAGTTCGCGCGAGCCCTTGCGGGCGTTTTCCAGGTCATCCACCACCACGCGGTCGGCCAGGCTGAACACGTCCTGCGCGAACTCGGCCTTGGCGGGCAGGATGGCGCCCACGGCGTTCAGGTGCCGGCAGTCGGCCAGCATGGCCGCGTCCACGAAGGGTTCGACCGCGCGCGTGATCAGCGTGACGATCTCGGCGTCGGCAAGCGCGTGTTCCAGACAGGGGGATGCCTGGATATCGAAGTCATACTTGCCCGCCACGCTGGCCACGAATGCCTGGCGCTTTTCCGGCGTGGGGCTGTAGACGCGCACCTGGCGCAAGGGGCGCACCGCCGCCAGCGCCGCCAGTTGCGTGACGGCTTGCGGGCCCGTGCCGATCAACGCGGCGCGGGTGGCATCGGCGGGCGCCAAAGTGCGCGTTGCCACGCCGCTGATCGCCGCCGTGCGCAACATGCCCAGCGCGCGCGCTTCGATAATGGCGCGCAGCGTGCCCGTGGCCGCATCAAACAGGCTGAACAGCGACCCGCCGCCCGCCTTGGTGTGGACCCAGGTCTTGAAACCGGCGTAACCCGCTGGCCCCGTCTGCACGGAACCCAATGCATGCATTGAGCTGCCGTCGCCCCAGGTGGCCAGCGTCTTGGGCAGGTTGCGCGCTTCTTCGCGCGCCTGCGCCACCAGCATGTCTTGCAGCGCATCGATGGCGCGATGGATGTTCAGCACCGAGACCACGTCCCGTTCCGTCAGATACCGCAGCGCATCAGCCATGCGCGTCTCCTTGTTGGGCGGGTTCGTCCGCCACCGTATTGACCAGCGTGCCGATGCCGGGGATGTCCACTTCCAGCGTGTCGCCCGCCACCATGAAGCGCGGCGGCTTGCGGCTGGAGCCCACGCCTTCGGGGGTGCCGGTGGCGATGATGTCGCCCGGCGCCAGCGGAGTGAACGCGCTGATGTAGGCAATGAGTTCGGGAATGGGAAAGATCAGGTCGGACACCTGGCCGTGCTGCATCAGCTCGCCGTTCAGGCGCGACATGACTTCCAGGCGGGACGGGTCGCCCACTTCGTCGGCGGTCACCAGCCACGGGCCGATCGCGCCGCTGCGCTCGAAGTTCTTGCCGGGCGTGACCTGCGCGTTGTGCTTTTGAAAGTCGCGCACCGAGTTCTCGGCCATACAGGTGTAGCCCGCCACGTGCGACAGCGCGTCTTGCGCCGCAATGTGGCGCCCGCCCCGGCCGATCACCACCGCCAGTTCGCCTTCGTAGTCAAAGCGGTCCGAGGCGCGCGGTTTCCACACGGGTTCGCGATGGCCCACGACGCTATCGGCAAAGCGGACAAACATGGACGGGTGCGCCGGCAGGTCGCGGCCAGCCTCGGCGCGGCCGGCTTCGGCGCGGCCAGCCTCGGCCACGTGCCGCCCATAGTTCAAGCCCACGCACAGGATCTTGCCCGGCGCGGGCACGGGGGGCAGCCATTGCAGGCCGGCCAAGGGCCTACAGGGCATGCCGTCGGCCTGGGCCGCGCCGGCAATCTCGTCCACGCCCGCTTCCAAGCCGGCGATGACGTCGGGCCAAACGTGAGTCAACACCACGACGTCGGTGTCTTGGACGACGCCCCAGGCGTTGCGCCCGGCGTCCAAGAAGCTGATGAGCTTCATTCCTGTCTCCTGTGCATGCGGCCATAAAGCATGCAGCCAACTATTCCGTTGCATGCATTCGGGCGCTTATTTGCCACCCGACCGCTGTTTTTCCGAATTATTGCATGCAATTTTGATGAATCGCAATACCAGCACCATTTTTTATTGACCGATTGCATGCAATTTTCTAGGTACACTGGGAACCCCTTTCAGACACGTTTCAGTCGACGCCTCGCTATGGCCGCACAGATCGATAAAGTGATTTCCGAACTTCGGGACATGGTGCTTTCGGGCGCTTTGCAACCCGGTGAACGGGTCGTGGAACTTCAGTTTTCGGCCCGCCTGGGCGTATCGCGCACGCCGCTGCGCATTGCGCTGACCGAACTGGAAAAAGAAGGCCTGCTGGAACGCCTGCCGTCACGTGGATTCCGCGTGCGCGCATTCACCGTGGATGAAATTGGTGATGCGGTGGATGTGCGCGGCGTGCTGGAAGGCATGGCGGCGCGGCTGCTGGCTGAACGCGGCGCCTCGCCCGAGGTGCTGGAACAACTGTCCCAAGCGGTGGAAGAAGGACGCACGCTGCTGGCGCCCGCGCGCCGCGATCCCAACACCACGGTGGACGCCCGCGCCTGGGGCCAGATCAACCGCCGCTTTCACGAAATCCTGTGCGAAGCCGCCGGCAACCGCGCCCTGCTATCCGCGCTGGAACACAACAACAAGACGCCGTTGGCGGGCCCGGCGGCGCTGACGCTGCCGTCCACCCCTTCCCTGCTGGAAACGCCTTTTGTGCTGCGGGCGCAGGCCGACCACGAAGACCTGTTGCGCGCCATCACCCGGCGCGAAGCGGTGCGCGCTGAAAACCTGATGCGCGAACACGCTTACCGCAGCCGCGAAAACAAGCGGGTGTTGCTGGAATCGCTGCGGGGCACCCTGTCGGCGCAACCGCTGTTGGCCGACCATAGCGCATAGCGACAGAACGGCCGGGCTTGTCCGAAGCCGCCCGGGCACGGCGGTTGCTGCGGCTGCAATAACGCCGCACATGTCCGCGGCACCTTCCCAAGGTTGCCAAGATGCCGGACCTAGCTGAAATTTTTTCGTTCCAGGCCGGGTTTGCCGAGATGTTCATACGCGGCACCACGATGTACTGGGTGCTGTACGCGCTACTGCGCCTGGCGGGCAGGCGCGACCTGGGGTCACTGGGAGTCGCCGACCTGTTGGTGCTGGTATTGGTGGCCGACGCAGGCGGCAATGCCATGTCGGGTGACTCGTATTCGCTGGGCGACGGCGTCATCGTGGTCACGACGATCGTGGGCTGGAGCTTCCTGCTGGACCGCCTGACGTATCGCTTCCCGGCGCTACGGCGGTTTTTGGAGCCCCAACGCATCTGCCTGGTTCGAGACGGACGCATCATCGTGTCCGGTCTGAAAAGTGAACACATCAGCCGTGGCGAATTGATGGAACAGTTGCGGCTCAAGGGCGTGGGAAACCTGGCCAAGGTGAAACGCGCTTACCTGGAATCCACGGGTGAATTCAGCATCATCAGCGCCGACGAAGATATCCCGCCGGCCCATTCCACGTTGGAAGAAAAGCAGGACCACGACCCCTGCTGAGCCGGGGTGTGCACGTTTGGCAGGAACGCGGATTGCTGGGGTACGGGTGGATCAACGCTATCCACGTGTTATCAACGGCGCACCGCGCCACCCTTGGGAGACGTACATGAAAACTCGCACCCTGACTGCCGCCCTGCTTTCGGTGTCCGTGCTTGGCGCCGGCAATTTCGCCGTGGCGCAACAAACTGCCCCGACCACACCTTCTACGGGCGCGCCCGCTTCGCCCACGACGCCCGCCACGACCGGCGCGCCCGCCGCCCCGATGGCGGCCGAGTCCAAGCTGGACAGCAATGACCGCGACTTCATTGAAAATGCCGCGCAGTCCGGGCATATGGAAGTCGAAGGCAGCAAGATGGCACTCGAGAAATCCCAGAACCCTGAAGTGAAAAAGTTTGCGCAACAGATGATTGACGACCATGGCAAGGCGGGACAGAAATTGGCCGCCCTGGCCAAGAGCAAGGGCGTGGACGTTCCCACCGATCCGTCCTTGATGCAGCAAGCAAAGTTGAAGACGCTGGGTCTGCGCGATGAAGGGTTTGACGAGGCCTATGCCGAAGGGGTGGGCGTGTCGGCCCACGAAGATGCCGTGAAGATGTTTGAACAAGCCTCGAACGAGGTCAAGGACCCCGAGTTGAAGCAGTTCGCCACGGAAACCTTGCCCACGCTGCGGCAGCACTTGGAAATGGCGAAGACGCTGGAACAAAGCGTGAAGAACGCCAAGCCGAAGTAAGTTTTTGGCGGCAAGCGAAGGCTGGCCGGCCTGCACTAGCCGCAGGCCGCCACCAGAAAGACCGGCACGGTCTGCCAGATGACCGCCAAGGCCGACAGCAAGCACAGCGCAGCGGTCAGCCAGACGTGGAAGCCGTCCAGGCCCCGCGCTCTGACCCTCCTGGCTTGCCGCGCGGCGATAAGGGCCATGGCAGCCAAGGCCAGCGCCGTGCCGGCAAGTATCAACCACGACGACAGCGGCAGGCCCAATGCGGACATCGCCAACGCAGAGCGCGGCCGCGCGCAGCCCAGGGCATTGACGATGTAGATCGCCAGGAAGTGCGTCATCCAGATCGTCGGGCCGGCGATGAGAAACAAGAGATCGGTGCCGAATGCCGTCTTCTTCGTCTTCGTGGTGTTTCCGGCGTCCCCGGTGTTTGTGGCTTCGACCGCTTTCAGGTTTTTCATGGCGCTACCCCGTCATCCGGGGAAAGGCGTGTACCAACCCCAAGCCCACCAAACCCTGCGCAACGGTGTAATGCCACATCATCATGGTGGTGTCGTAGCAGGCGCGCCGGGTGGTAGACAGCCTGCCCGCCACCGAGCGCGCCACGGTGAACACACCCATGGTGCCGGCGATCAGCGCAAAGCAGCCCTGCAAGCCGGCGATGGCGTAAACCGCCGCCGTATAGGCCGACGCTTGCGGCCGTAAGCCCTGGGTCCAGTGCCCGTGCAGTTGCACCGCGGACGCCGCCATCAACAGCGCCACGCCAAGCAAGATGCCGACCCGAACACGGCCCTGCTGCCCGTGGCGCAACCAGTTTCCGCAGCACGCAATCAGCACACTGGCTCCCAGCAACAGACCGGCCGACAGCGCGGCGCCACCGGGCGCGGCAAGGTCGGCCGCGCTTGGCCAGACCTCGGGCGACGTCGTCCACAAGAACAGATACGCGAAGCACAGCGAACCGAAAATGCTGGTGCAGACGATCACCAGCAGCACCATGGCCCAGGCGTAATGGGAGGCCATGCCCGAGCACGCCATGGGCAGCCGCAACCCTGCCCCGATGTCGACAGGCGGATGGTCCGGCCCGGTGTCCGCGTCCCATAGCCACCGCCACATCGACACCACGGCCAGCACCCCGCAAGCGCCCGCCAGCGCATGCATCTTGAAGGTCAGCAACAGGAAAAACCCCGCGGTGCCCAAGGCCGCCAAGAGCGGCGACCAACCCGGCCCGGGTAGCGGCAACACGTAGTCGGGCTGCGCTTGCGTGGCGCTGGTCACCAGCGTGGAGCGCTGCCCCGCCGGGGCGTACGGCAGGTAGTAGCGGCCCTCGGCCACATCGCGCGCCAGCCCGGCTTGGTCCCACAAGGGTTCGCGCGAGCTCACAAAGGGAATGCTGCGCAAGCCGTAGCGGCCGTTGGGCAGCCATTCCAGCGTGCCCGCGTTCCAGACGTTACCGACACCCTGGCCGCTACCCGGCCGGAAATTGCGCGCCAGGTCCCACAGAAACACCAGCACTCCCGCCGCGATCAGGTAGGAACCCACCGTGGACACCATGTTCAACAGCCCCCAGCCCTGGCTTTCGGCATAGGTGTAGACGCGTCGGGGCATGCCGGCCAGACCGGTGAAATGCATGGGAAAGAACGTCACGTTAAAGCCCACGAACATCAGCCAGAACGCCCAGCGCCCCAGCCGTTCGGACAAGGCGCGCTTGCTGATCAGGGGCGTCCAGTAATAAAACGCCGCGAACAGCGGAAACACCATGCCGCCGAACAGCACGTAGTGCAGGTGGGCCACGATGAAGTACGTGTCGTGCGCCTGCAAGTCGAACGGAATGACAGCCACCATCACGCCGGTCAGCCCGCCCAGCACAAAGATGAAGAAGAAGCCAAGAATGAACAGCATGGGCGACTTCAAGGGGCGCAGGCGCACGGCCGCCGCGATGGTGGCGATCCACGCGAACACCTGGATGGCGGTGGGCACCGACACCGCCATGCTGGCCGCCGACGCGAAGCTTAGCGACAACGCCGGGATGCCGGTGGCGAACATGTGATGCACCCACAGCCCAAAGCTCAGGAACGCGGTGCCCACCACCGCCATTACCACCAGGCGGTAACCCACCAGCGGCACGCCCGTCATGGCCGGAATGATCATGGACACCATGCCGGCCGCCGGCAGGAAGATGATGTAGACCTCGGGGTGGCCGAAGAACCAGAACAGGTGTTGCCACAGCAAGGGGTCGCCGCCGCGCTGGGTGATGAAGAACGGCATGTCGAAAGCGCGCTCCAGTTCCAGCAAGGCGGTGGCGACGATGACGGCGGGAAACGCGATGATGACCATGCCGCAGAACACCAGCATCACCCAGGCGAAGATCGGCATCTTGTCCAACGTCATGCCGGGCGCGCGGGTGCGCAGGATGCCCACCGCAAGCTCGATGGCGCCGGCAATGGCCGAGATTTCGATGAAGCCGATGCCCAGCAGCCACAGGTCGGCATTCATGGCGGGCGAGAACTGCGAGCTGGTCAGGGGCGGATACATGAACCAGCCGCCGTCGGGCGCGAGCCCCACGAAGATGCTGCAAAAGAACACCAGCCCGCCTACCGCATAGGCCCAATACGCATAGGCCGACAGACGGGGAAACGGCAGGTCGCGCGCGCCCAGCATGTTGGGCAGCAGCAGCACGGCCACGGCTTCCACGGCTGGCACGGCGAACAGAAACATCATCACCGTGCCGTGCATGGTGAATAACTGGTTGTAGAGCGCGTGGCCGATCAAGTGGCTGTCGGGCGCGGCCAACTGCGTGCGCATCAGCAGCGCCAGCACGCCGGCCAGCAGAAAGAACAGAAAGGCCGTGGCGATGTAAAGCAGCCCGATGGACGTGTTGTTGACCACCGTAAGCGACCGCCAGCCGGTTGGCGCGCGCCACACCCGTAGCAGCTCGTCGAATTCCCCGTCCGGACGCGGTGCCGGGTTGGGCAGCTTGGGCGACAGCAACGCGGCCTGTTGCGGCAAGGCTGGCGTGGCGGTGGCGAGGTGCGGGGCGTCGTCGCTCACTTCAGGCTTTCCAAATAATGGGCCACGGCGCGTAGATCCTCGCCCGGCAGTTGGTCAAAGGATGGCATGGGGTTGCCGGGCTTGATGTGCTGGCTGCCGGCGATCCAGCCGGCCAGCGCACCGACATTGTTGGGCAGCACGCCCGCCGCCAATGACAAGCGGCTGCCTACGTGCGTCAGGTCTGGTCCCAGCGTGCCGGCCGCCGACGTACCCCGCACCGTGTGACATTGGGCGCAAGCCTGTTGGAACAGACGCTCGCCCTGGCGCAGCGTGGGGCCGGCGGCGGGCGCGGCCGGCTGCGCTTGCGCGGTCAGCCAGGCCTGGAATGCGTCGGGCGCCATGGCCTGCACATCGAATTTCATGTTGGCGTGTTGCGCGCCGCAGTATTCCGCGCACTGGCCGGTGTACCTGCCCGCCCCCAACGCGCGCACGCGCAGGCGGTTGACGTGGCCGGGAATCATGTCCAGCTTGCCGCCCAGTTCGGGTATCCAGAAACTGTGGATGACGTTGTCGGACTTCAGCACGAATTCCACCCATTCCCCGGCGGGTATGCGGATGTCGTTGGCGGTTTCGAACACCGGCTTGCCCGCTGCATCCAGGTAGCGCACCCGCCACCACCACAGTTCGCCCGTGACCTCGATACGGACAGCGACCGTCGCCCCCGCGCGCGCCATGGACGACGCCTCGCTCAATACGTACACCAGCAACGCGGTCAGGGCCACCACGGGAAAGGCGATGCCCGCGCCCACGATCAGCGACGGACCCGACAAGCGCCGCCGCCACGCAACGGGGCCGAACAGGGCCACGGCGATCAGCGCGGCCACGGTCAGGAAAATCGCCGTACCGCCGATGTAGAGCACGTTGCTGATGTTGGCCACATCGCTCGCGCCCTCGCCTGCTGGCGGCGCGGGCAAGAGCGTAGGCGCACGCGCGTCGGCCGGAGCCGGCAGCGCGGCGGCAAGCACGTAGGTAGGAATGGCGGCCATGTCGGCCGTCAGCATGTGTCGTGCCTGAAAGGCGGCGTGCCGGGCGCGCGCCGCAAGGAACAAGACTTGCTGATTACGGCCGGTCTGGAGGTGAAACCCCGTGCGTATCGCTGCCCGCCCTGCTTTCGTGCTGCTTGGCGCCGCCACGCTGTCATTGCTGGCCGCCTGTGGCGACGAGCGGCCGGCGCTCACGCCGAACCTGACGGCCGCCGCCCTGCCCGAGCGGGCCGACGCCATGCGGGGCAGGCAGTGGATATCGGAATATGGCTGCCTGGCCTGCCACGCCGTGCCCTCGGTGCGGGGGCCGGCCGCGTCCGTCGGGCCGCCCTTGGGGAACGTGGGTCGGCAAGCCTATCTAACTGGCCTGCTGCCCAACACCCCCGACAATCTGGTCCGCTGGTTGATGGACCCGCCCGCCATCAATCCGCGCACGTCCATGCCCAACGTGGGCTTGAGCCAAACCGAGGCCGAGGATATCGCGGCTTTCCTGCTGTCCCTGCCCGAGTCGCGGGAGCCATCATGAGACGTTGGAAACGTGTCGCCGCGTGGTTGGTCGCCGCCATGGCCGCATCGGGCGCGGCGCTGGGCGCGGCCGTCATTTATTTCGGTTGGTACGACGTCAGCGCCACCGGCCCGCATACCGTGCCAGTTCACGCCATGCTGGACGTGGCGCTGACGCGGTCGGTCAAGGTGCGCTCGGCCGACATTGACGTGCCTGACCTGGACAGCCCGGCGCGCATTCAGCGCGGCGGTGCCTTGTTTCGCGCCCATTGCGTGCAATGCCACGGCGCGCCAGGCCTGGCGCCGGAACCCTATGCACTGGGCATGAATCCCGCGCCGGCTTCCCTGGTGGGCAGTGCCCGCGAACGCCCCGCCGCCGAGATGTTCTGGATTACGCGCCACGGCATCAAGATGACAGGCATGCCCGCCTGGCAGTACCGGCTGACGGATGAGCAGATCTGGGACATGGTGGCTTTCATGCGGGTGCTGCCCACGCTGTCGCCCGAGCAATACCGCAAACTGGCGCAGTCCGAGCCGCGCGCTTCCGAAGCGGCGTCCGGGCCCGGGCCTATGGAGGCTCCACCCCAGGCTCCATCCAAGGCCCCGCGCGTGGGTGACGCCATGGCCGGGCGGGACGCGCTGCAGCAGTACGTGTGCGTGACGTGCCACGCCATTCCCGGTGTGCCCGGCGCGCGCCACCACGTGGGGCCGTCGTTGGCCGGCATGGCGGATCGTTCCCGCATCGCGGGCGTATTGCCCAACACCCCCGACAACATGCGGCAATGGCTGCTGGACCCGCAGCAAATCAAACCGGGCACGGCCATGCCCAACTTGCAGCTACGCGAGCAGGACGCGCGCGACATCGCCGCCTTCCTGCAGACGCTTTCGAACTTTGACTAGGCCAGTTCGTTCGCCACGGGACCAAGCCCGTTCCGTAGCCACTGGACCACGCTTGTTCTGTCGCCACTCGTCTACGATT
The DNA here is from genome assembly GCF_029637605.1 of Achromobacter spanius. Classification (NCBI taxonomy): domain Bacteria; kingdom Pseudomonadati; phylum Pseudomonadota; class Betaproteobacteria; order Burkholderiales; family Alcaligenaceae; genus Achromobacter; species Achromobacter spanius. Next base: position 1,204,234 of record NZ_CP121261.1, read on the forward strand.
GCTGATCCCTGTGCGGCCCCGGCCTTGTGTCACATCAGGCGAAATCGCCCTCTCCCAGCATGATGGGGCCATCCGCGGGCACCCATTGCGCGCGCGCCCCGCTTGCCTTGGTGAACTTCATGAGTCTTGCTCCTGTTGTTGCTGGACGATACCCCTGCCCGCGACTCGGATCCGGTTGTCCACGTCCTGCACGCCCGCGCAGGCATCGGTGCAGTCTTCGATGCGGTGCTTGGTGCGGCGGTCGGGGGCGGTGCCCTCCAGCGTTACCCGGCCGTCAGCCACGCTGACCGATACGTCGCTGACGTCCAGCCCGCTGTGCGCCAGGTATTCGCAGACGTTTTCCCGCACGCGCTCGTCGGACCGCGTATAGCCCTTGGGGTCCGTGCGTACCGAGCCGCGGTCGCGCCACGCCGTCGGCCCACGGTTGTAGCCGCCGCGTTCCGCGGTTTCAAACGACATGCCGGGCTCGTCGCCCCCGCGTGGGCGGTCGCCGTAATAGCCGCCTTCTTCATCGCCGTAGGAGGTTGGGCCGGAATAGGACGGGTTGCGTGAGCCGTAGACTTGTTCGCGCTGATAGGACGGGTCTTCGTTGCGAAAACCGCCATAGCTGCTTTGGCCGGGGTCGGCGCTGCGGCTGCGCAGGCCGCCGCGCGTTTCCCGGGTGCCCGGGCCAGGGCGCGTGCCTTCCCCTTGGTAACCGAAGGATGGAGCGGGATCGTGCCAGGGTTCCTGACCACCCATGCCCCGGGCTTGGCGACGTCCAGTATCGGCATCGCGATAGGAGGAATCCCGATAGGGGTCACGATAGACGTCGCGATCCGGGTCACGATAGGCGCGGTAAGAGTCACGGTAGGGGTCGCCGCCAGCGCGTCCGCGTTGATGGGCCTGCCGATGCGGCTCGCCCCGTCCGGCATCGCCGCCGGGGTCACGTTCAAAGTCGTCGTCGTAGCGGGGCGAATACCTGGGGTCACGGTTCATTGTGAGTCTCCTGTGTAAGGGGTTCTGCCTCGCACGAACCGAAATGTGGCCCGTGCGGGCGCCTGCCTTGTACGCAGCAAGTCGTGTGCCGCCGCTGCGACCCCCGCCATGAATGGGATGGAGACCCGCGCTGCAGGCCAAATCCGGCACTTCTTACAACGGCGGTAATAAGTGCCAGGTCGCACCGCGCGGCCGTGGCACGTAGGATGGGTGGAGCGCGGCAGAACAGCGAAAAGAACGCAATTGCCAGCCGCGCGAAACCCATCACGCAACGCCCCAATTCTTCCGCACCCTTGCCACATCACAACCGTTGCATGATGGGTTTCGCGCGTTCGGCGATGTGGTTCTGGCAACGACCCTGCCGCGCTGCACCCATCCTACCGGTGCAGGGCCACCACGCTGCCTTCCACACATGCCGCCAGGGCGTGGCCGTCTTCGGGTTTACCTTCCACACTCACCGCGTAGCCGCCCGTGAACGCCGAAAACGCGGGCAAGACCGTGATGCCGGGGCGCAACCAGAACGCGGGCCAATCGCGCGGCACGCCGGGCAGCCGGGTTTTGGGATGCACGTGTCCGGCGATGACGTGGCGGCCGTGCGGATCCGGCTGCGGCAGATGGCGGAACACAAAGGGGCCATCGACGTGCGCTTCGCCGAGTTGCCGCATGCCCAGCGCCGCCCCTTCCAGCGCACGGTCGTGGTTGCCCGCCAGCACCGCGACATCCAGCGCGGCATGGGCGCGCCGCCATGCTTCCCAATCTTCACGCCAGCCCGCTTGCGACATGGGGCCGTGCAGCACGTCGCCCACCACCCATAGCTCGCGCGCGCCGGTGTCATGCACCAGACGGGTCAGACGGTCCAGGTCGGCCTGGGTGGCGCCGCGTGGCACGGCGATGCCCGCCTGGCGGAACACATGGCTCTTGCCCAGGTGCAAGTCGGCAATGACCAGCCGCGCGCGCGCCGGCCAGTACAAGGCGCGCTGGCCCAGCAACAGTACGGCTTCGCCTGCGAGGCTGATGGCTAGGGTGCCGTCATGAGCGCTGTCAGATTCAGTGTGAGGCCCGCTGCCAGGTCTGCTAGCTGACCTGGTGTCGGGTCCACTGTCAGGTCGGCGGCCAGAACCGCTATCAGGTCCGTCGTCAGGCCCGCTGTCAGGTCTGCCAGCAGTCCGCCCTCCAGAAATATCATCACCCGATTCCGGCATAGCGCTTCTCCAGTTGCGCGGCGGCGCGCTTGACCCGTGCCTGCCAGCTTTCCGTGCTGAGCTGCCCGCGCAGGCTTTCTGTCCATAGCGGAAACGACAAGGGCGTCAGCGCGCGGGGTTGGCACAGGTCCAACGCGCGCGATTCGCAATCTTGCAGGGCCGCCAGCAGGCGCGGCGCTTCCAACTGCTGTTCAAACACTTCGCGCTCGGCTTGCGCCAGCAACAGGTGGCCGGGGTCGTACCGCCGCAGCACGTCATACAGCAGGCCGCTGGACGCCTGCACCTGGCGCAGCGAACGGGCCGCCCTGCCCGGCAGCGACGGCGTCAACAAGCCTGCGACCCGCGCAATTTCCCGGAACTGCCTGCGGGCAAGCTCGCCCAGGTTGACGCCGTCGCGCAGGTCGGCGGCCATGTTCTCGGGACTGATCAGTTGGCGCAGCAGCGCGTCGTCCAGCAAGGCGGGTTCGGCCAACGTCAACATCAGGCCGTAATCATTGACCGTATAGGAAAAGGTATTGGACTGAAGCCGGCCCCAGCGCAGCGCGACCATGGCGGCCATGCCTTCGTGGACGGCGCGGCCGGCGAACGGAAACAGAAAGACGTGCATGCCTCGCCGCGTGGCGATGCGTTCGGCCAGTAGCCTGCCTGGCGCCGGCAGCGCGCTGGCTGCGCGTTGAATGCGCAGCAAGGGTTCTACCGCGCGCATTTCCGGGTGGTCCCCGGGTTCGGCATACAGGCCCTGCACTTCGCGCGCCAGTTGCGTGGACAGCGGCATGCGCCCGCCCTGCCACGTTGCCACCGGCCCATCGCCCCCCTTGGCCCGCCGCACATAGGCCGTCATGCCTTCCAGGCGCACCAGTTCCAAGGTGCGGCCGGCAAACTGGAAACGGTCGCCCGGCCGCAACCGCGCCAGAAAACCTTCTTCGACCGAGCCCAGCCCGCCTCCCCGCAAATACTTCACCGACACGGCGCCGTCCGCGGTGATGGTGCCGATGGACAAGCGATGCCGCAGCGCGATGCGGCGGTCGTGCACGCGGTAGCAGCCGTCATCATCTTTTTCCACGCGGCGGAATTCCGGATAGTTGGACAAGGCGCGGCCGCCCTGCACGATGAAGTCCAGCACCGCCTGCCAGGTGGCCGCGTCCAGCTCGGCATAGGCGTGGGTGCCGCGCACTTCGTCAAACAGCGCATCGGCCTTGAAGCCGCCGCCCAGCGCCAGCGTCACGGCATGTTGCGCCAGCACGTCCAGGCTGCCGCGCGGCGGGGCGCGCGATTCGATTTCGCCCCGCGCGATGGCCTGGCGCGCGGCGGCGTATTCAATCAATTCCAGCGCCTGCGCGGGCACGCACAGCGCATGGCCGGATTCGCCTGGGCGATGCTTGGCCCGCCCTGCCCGCTGCAACAGCCGCGCCACGCCCTTGGGGCTGCCGACTTGCAACACCTGGTCCACCGCCGGAAAGTCCACGCCCAGGTCCAGGCTGGACGTCGCCACCACGCAGCGGATGCTGCCATCGCGCAGGCCTTGTTCGGCGCGGGTGCGCAGCGCCGGGTCCAGTGAACCGTGGTGCAGCGCCAGCGTGGCCGGGTCTTCCGGCCAGATCGATTCCAGCGCGCGGTGCCAAAGCTCGGCCTGCGCGCGGGTGTTGGTGAACAGCAGGCTGGCCCGCACGTCGAACAGCCGCTTGTACACGCGCGGCAATTGAGACAAGCCCAGATGCCCGGCCCAGGGCAGCGCGCCGCTGCGCTCGGGCAACAAGGTGGACAGCGTCACCTTGCGCGGCCGCGCGCCCGCCACCAGTGCGCTCTGCGGCCGATGCGGCAGCAGCACGTCGCGGGCTTCGTCCAGATTGCCCAAGGTGGCCGACAAGCCCCAAGTGCGCAAGGCGGGCGACAGGTGTCGCAGGCGGGCCAGGCACAGTTGCAGCAACACGCCGCGCTTATTACCCAGCAGCTCATGCCATTCGTCGACCACCACCGCGCGCAGCGCCCGAAAGCGCGACGAGGCATCCGCGTAAGACAAGAGCAGCGCCAGCGATTCGGGCGTAATGACCAGCACGTCGGCCTTGCCTTGGCGGGCCAGGCGCTTGTCGCGCGCGCTGGCGTCGCCCGTGCGCAAGGCCACGGTCCAGCTCAGTCCCAGCTCGCTTGCCGTCTGCGCCAGGGCGCGGGCGGTGTCGGTGGCCAGGGCGCGCAGCGGCGTCACCCAGAGCACCCGGGGGCCTTCGCCCGTTGTGGGGTGCGCCATATCCGGGTTCGCCAAGGCTTCCAATACCGGCCCACCGAAAGCCGCCAGCGTCTTGCCGCTACCGGTAGGCGTGTGCAGCAAGCCGGATTCGCCCGCCAGATACCGCCGCCAGGTTTCACGCTGAAATGCCGCCGCCCGCCAGTCGCGCGCCTTGAACCAGGCCGCCAGCGGCGCATCCCAGCCGCGTGCGCGGGGTGTCATCGCGCCAGCGCCTTCAGCGTGTCCAACTGGTCGGCCTCGGCGGCGGGCTTGTCGCGCCGCCATCTGAGGATGCGCGGAAAGCGCACGGCCACGCCCGACTTGTGGCGCTTGGACAGGTTGACGCCTTCAAACCCCAGCTCGAACACCTGCACCGGCTCCACCGAGCGCACAGGGCCGAAGCGTTCGCGCGTGTGGGCGCGCAGCCAGCGGTCGAGCTCCAGGATCTCCTTGTCGTCCAGCCCGGAATACGCCTTGGCGATGGGCACCAGCGCATCCCCTTGCCAGAGGCCGAAGGTGTAGTCGGTGTACAGGGTGCTGCGGCGGCCGTGGCCGGATTGCGCATACAGCAGCACGGCGTCGATGGTCAGCGGGTCGATCTTCCATTTCCACCAATCGCCGCGCCGCCGTCCGCTTTGGTAGCTGGCGGCGGCGCGCTTGAGCATGAAGCCTTCCACGTCGCGCTCGCGGGATTCCAGGCGCAGTTCGGCGGCGGCTTCCCAACTGCCCGGCGCCACCGTAGGCGATAGCGACAAGCGCGGGTCGGGATGGCGGCGCAGCAGCGCTTCCAACATGGCGCGGCGCTCGGCCTGGGGCCGGTCGCGCAGGTCGGCGCCGTTTTCCTCCAGCAGGTCGTAGGCCAGCATTCGAACCGGCGCTTCCGCCAGCCACTTGGGACCGGGCTTCAGCCGTTGGATGCGGGTTTGCAAGGCCGAAAACGGCATCGGTCCGGTGGCGTCTTCCTGCCAGGCCAGCAACTCACCGTCCAGCACGCAATCCACTTCCAGCGCGTGGGCGGCGGCTTCGACTTCCGGAAAGCGACCATCCAGCCGTTCTTCGCCGCGCGACCACAGCGCCACCTCGCCGTGGCGGCGGATCAACTGGGCGCGGATGCCGTCCCATTTCCATTCGATCAGCCAATCATCGATGGGCCCCAGCTTGTCCGGCTCGCCTTCCAGGGGCGAGGCCAGAAAGAACGGGTACGGCTGCTGGCGGTCGCCGGGCAAGGCTTCGGTGCTTAGCAGATCGCGCAGAAACGCGGGGCTGGGCGTCCACGTGCCCAGCATGCGTTGCGCGATACGGGCAATGGGCACGCCCGACATCTCGGCCAGCGCCTGCTGCACCATGCGCTGCGACACACCCACCCGCAGCGCGCCGGTCAACATCTTGTTGAACACCAGGCGCTGGTCGAACGGCAGGCTGCGCCAGGCCGGCACGATGATGTCGCGGCGCTCGGTTTCGTCACGGTTGGCGGCGGGCAGCAGCACTTCTTCGATCCAATCGGCCAGGCCGCGCTCGGGGCTTGGCTGCCCGGGGCTATCCCGCACGGAATCGGAGTCGGGGTCTGGTTCGGGATCCGGCATCAGCAGCGCCAGCGTTTCGGCCAGGTCGCCCACCTGGTCATAGCTGGCGTCCAGCAACCAGGGCGGCGTGCCGGACGCGGCGGCGGCCCAGGCGCGCAGCTCGGCCACGCCAGCGATCTTGCGGCGTGCGCTGCTGATCTTGCCGCCCGCCAGCAGGTACAGCGCCCAGACCGCGTCGCGCGGTGGCGCATCGCGAAAGTACGCCACCAATGCCGCCCGCTTGTCCAAGGTGGCGGTACTACGGTCCAGTTCCTGATACAGCGCCGCGAATCGCTTCATGCTGGGCTTGGCCTCCGGATCAATCGTCTTCGCCGTACTGGGTGGCCAGCGTTTCGGCCGCCGTGCCGGCGTCGTTCAGCGTGCGGACCAGCGCGTCCGTATCCCCATGCGTGGCGATGACGCGGCGCGCGCCCGTTTCGTGGATGGTGCGCAGCAGGTCCGGCCAATCGGCGTGGTCCGACACCACAAAGCCCCGGTCCATGTTGCGCCGCCGGCGGTTGCCCCGCAAACGCATCCAGCCCGACGCAAAGCCGTGCTGCGCGCGCCGGAATCGCCGAAGCCAGGCGCTGCCCGCGGCCGACGGTGGCGCCAGGATCAGTTCGCCCGCAAAGCCCGATCCGGACGCGGCCGGCGCGCCGTCGGCGTCGATGACCAGACGCGTGTCCGCCATGTGGATGCCCGCCTGCCGGTATACGTCCACACCCGCCGCGATGGCGCCGTGCAAATAAACGGGCCGATCGATCCAGGGCGCCAGTTCGGCCAGCACGCGTTGCGCCTTGCCCAGCGCGTAGCAGTACAGAATGGCGGCCTCGCCCCGGGCGGCGCACAGGTCGCGCCATTGCACGATGTCGCGCGCCACCTCGGCCGTGTCGGGCCAGCGGTAGATGGGCAAGCCGAACGTGGCTTCGGTGATGAAGGTGTCGCAAGGCACGACTTCAAACGGGCTGCAAGTGGGGTCCGGCTGGCGTTTGTAGTCGCCCGACACCACCCAGACCTGCCCGTCAGCTTCGATGCGGACTTGCGCCGACCCCAGCACGTGGCCGGCCGGGTGCAGGGAGACGCGGGCGTTGCCCAGCGTGAACACCTGTCCGTAGTCGTGAATGCGATAGTCCTGGTCGCCCAGGCGCCACTGCAAGATGGGCAGGCCTTCGGCACTGGTGTGATAGCAGCCCATGCCCACGCGGGCGTGGTCGCCGTGGCCGTGGGTAAGCACGGCGGTGGCGACCGGCCGCCAGGGGTCGATGTAGAACTGGCCGGCCGGGCAATACAAGCCTTCAGGCCGCCATTGCACGACGTCGGGCATTGAAAGTTCCTTGGGCATGAGTTGTGCTGATAGGCATGGTGTGTGGCACTTTCACGATACTTCAAGAGGTCTTATGCGAACCAAGCACATTCTGACGATCCTGGTGTTGGTGGTGGCGGTGGCGGTGATCATGTCGATGGCGCCGTGGTGATGATCCAGGCGCGGTCCGGTCACGGCGGGATGCGTGATTAGCCATCCAACTCATTGGCCAACTTCCAGCCGCCACGCAGGGCGCTTGCGAAGCCGCCCTCCACGCGGGAATGCGGGCGCGCGCTGGTGGTCACGCGCGGCAGGCATGACCACGCAATCCGCGCCCCACCCTGCTCCAGCTTGTCCACCAGCGCCTGGTCTTCGCTGCAAGACAGCGCATCAAAACCCCCAATGCGGCAATACGCGCCCGCTTCGATACCCAGGTTGGCGCCATGTACGTGCCGATGTCCGTCGCGATCCTGGTATTGCCGGGTAAACGTCTGATGCGCCTGGGCCGCACGCAGACCATGCTCGCGCCAACCCGTCACGCCGACCGTGCCGCACACGACTTCCGCATTCAAGGACAACTGATCCACCAGCCAGCGCGGCGATACGCGGGTGTCGGCGTCGGTGAAGGCCAGCCAGCGCGCACCGGCTTGCAGCAGATCGCGCGCGCCTTGCGCGCGGGCCACCCCGACATTGCGCGCGCCGATCGCCAGGCTATGCACCGGCCACGCCCCGATCAACTGCGCCGTGCGGTCCACGCAATGGTCCAGCACCACCACCACGCGCACCGCTTCGGCGCGCAGCCTTGGGTGCCGCGCCGCCCGCAGCACGGAACGCAGGCAGGCGGTAATGTGGCGTTCTTCGTTATGGGCCGGAATACAGATGCCGATCATGGCTCACCCATCCTGTTGTCTGTGCCACCCGTCCAGCGCAAACGCGCTTTCCTGGTGCTTGAAAATCGGTACGAGTCCACGCAGGGACCCTAGCGCCGCATGCAAGGCATCGGTGGTTTGCAGGCGGTCATCAAAGTCAGGCCGGAAGTGGCAGGCCACCAGTTCGCCATCGTTGGCCAGGCAGCGGTCCACGCCTTGCAGGAACAGGGCCAACGCGGCGTCGTCCAGGTAATACGCCAGTTCCGACACGATGATCAGGTCAAACCCGCCGTGGGGCACGGGCGGCCACGCGCGCGGCAGGTCCAGCGGCAGTGTGTCGACGTGTTTGATGCCTTGTTCCGCCAGCCGCGCGTGGCAGCGGCTGAGCGCGGTGCCGGCGAAATCCACCGCGCAGACGCGCCGACAGCGCGCGGCCAGCGGCAAGGTCAGGTCACCGTTGCCGCAGCCCGGCTCGAAGGCATGGCGGTAATGTTCCCGCCCCAGCGCCGCCAACAGCAGCGCGCGCTTGCGCCTTTCATACCAGGCGCTGCCCGCGCACCAGGGGTCGGCGTGCTGGCGGTACAGCGTTTCGAAATGGTCCACGCCTACAACTGCCACGGCGGTTCCTCCTGATTGCAAACCAGCCGCCCCAGTGCCGCCTGATCGCGTTCCGCGTGGCTTTGGCGAATGAATACGGGTAGATCGGCCATCACCTGCGCGAAGCCGGCGTCGCGGCACAGCGGCCCGGCGCCCAGCGCCCGCCCTGCCCGCGTGACTACCTCGCTGGCGGCGGCCTCGACAGCCAGCCGCGCCCGGGCGCAGGCCAGCGCGCAGGCATCCGCCGGGTTCGCGTCGATGAGGGCGGCGGCGTCGCGCAACACGGCGCGCGCCTGCGCCATGGCCACGTCGATGGCGCCCAGATGGGCCAGCCGGTGCGGGTTTGCCAGCCCCGGGTTTGCTGACGCTGAGTTTGCCGCCTCTGGGGCCGTGGCAGCGTGCAGCGTGGACGCGATACGGGTCAAGCCGCCATACCAGCATGCCGCGACGCCCGCGCCGCCATGCTGAAAGCCCGGCCGGTTCACGTAGGCGCCCGGCGAGCCGATTGGCTGGCACACTGCGTCATCGAACACCACGTCGACGCTGGCCGACGCGCGCATGCCTACCGCGTGCCAACCGTCGTTGGTGACCGTCACGCCGGGCTGGTCCAGGGCTACTGCCGCCAGACAAGGTTCGCCGGCGGGGTCCCAAGCGCTGACCAGCGCATGGCTGATCGTAGCGGCGCCAGAACACCATGCCTTCACGCCGCGCAGACGGGCGCTGCCGTCAGGCTGCGGGACCAGCGCCACGCGGTATGCCGGCGGCTCGGCGCACCACACGCCCCAGCGACTGCCCAAGGGCGCGTCAGGCGTCAGGCCGAGTTCGGCAAATATCGCCAAGGCATCCGTGTGCCCTTCATACAGTTTGACCAAGCTGAGGTCCACGGCGGCCACGCGGGCCAGCGCCTGCCAGCGGGCCAGCGTGGCGCCGGACCCCGGTAGCGGCAAGTGGTCACAGCCGGCATTAACCAGTCGGCGCAAGGCCATGCCAGGATCAGGCGGCTCGGCCATCTCACTCAACACGCGGCGGATGGCGGCCAACGGCGCGCTGGGCAACAGAATCGCGGGCCGGCTTGTCATGACTTCCCGCGCTTGAAACCCAGCGCATCCATGGCCGGCCCCACCGCTTGCAGTGCATAGCCATCCCAGGGTGCGTTGCCCGCGTCCAGGCGCTCATGAATGTTGCTGATGGTCCAGTGCGCGCCGCTGGAAAGCTTGTCCAGCTCGTCCCACGCCACCGGTACCGACACGCCCATGCCGGGCCGCGCCCGCGCCGACCACGCGGACACCGTGGTTGCGCCAAAGCCATTGCGCAGGTAGTCGGCAAAGATCTTGCCCACGCGATTCCTGGGGCCGCTCTTGGCCACGAAGATCTGCGGCAAGGTGCGAGCCAGATGCACCACCACGGTTTGCGCGAAAGACTTGATGGTGTCCCAATCGTATTGACGGCGCAGCGGCACGACCACATGCAAGCCCTTGCCGCCGCTGGTTTTCAGCCAGGATGCCAGGCCTAGTTCGTCCAGCATGGTGTGGACCAGGCGGGCCGCCTGCTGCATCGTTGCCCACTTGACGCCTTCGCCGGGGTCCAGGTCGAACAGCATGCGGTCGGGCTTGGTGATGGCCGTTTTTACGGCATTCCAGGTATGGAACTCCACCACGTTCATCTGCACGGCCGACATGATGGCTTCGGCGGTGGGCACTTCTAGCAGCGGCGGGTGGTCCGGGTCCAGCTTCGTGGGTAGCGACTTCACGCCCGGCATGGCGGCTTCCAGGTGCTTCTGGAAGAAAAGCTGCCCGTCAATACCGGAAGGCGCGCGCAGGAAGGACACGGGGCGGCCTTTCAGGTGGTCCAGCATCAGCGGCGCAACCAGGCCGTAGTAGCGCGCCAGGTCCAGCTTGGTCAGTTTGGTCGACGGGTCGATAACGCGCTCGGGGTGCGTCAGCCGCGCGGGTTTGGCGCGCGCGGGAGCCGCGGCCTGGGGCTTGGTGGTGGATTTTGTGGTGGGTTTGGCGGAAGACCTGGCCCGGGGCTTGGCGGTGCTGGCGGCTTGTGACCGGGGCGGCGCCGCCGGCTTTTCCCGTGTGATCTGGCTGGGCGGCTTGTCTTGTCGCAAGCCCCGAAACACCGAATGGCGGATGTGCCCGCCGCTGGTCCATTCGCCGAACGACACTTCGGCTACCAGCTCCGGCTTGACCCACTGCACCCCTTTTGCCTGCCCGCCGCTGACGGGCTTCTTGTCGGTTTCAAGGGCGGACAGGGTCTTGTGCAGCGCAATCAGCCCCTGACGGTCAAAGCCGGTGCCGACTTTGCCCGCATAGCGCAAGGCCCCGTCGTCTTCATGCACGGCAAGTAGCAAGGCGCCCAGACCTTCGCGCGCGCCTTGCGGGGCGGTATAGCCCACGATGACGAATTCCTGCCGCTTGGCGCACTTGATCTTCAGCCAGCTATCGCTGCGCCGCGACACATAGGGCGCTGACTGGCGCTTGGCCATGATGCCTTCCAGGCCCATCTTGCAGGCCGACGCCACCAGGTTCGACGGCGTTTCCTTGAACGCTACGCTAAAGCGCAGAAAGTCGTCGGCGGCGGTGCCCATCAATTGCGCCAGCAGGTCACGGCGCACGGTCAGCGGCTCTTCGCGCAGGTCGCGGCAGCCAATGAACGGCAGGTCAAAGGCGTAGAACACAATGTCGCCGGTGCGATCGCTGTCAAACGCGTTTTGCAGCGCCTGGAAGTTGGGCACACCCTGGTCGTTCAGCACGACGACCTCGCCATCCACCCAGGCCCATTTGGCGGGCAGTTTGGCAAAGGCCTGAACGATGTGCGGCAGCTTGGCGCTCCAGTCGTGACCGTTGCGCGTGTACAGCTTGACCGAGTCGCCCTCGATGCGCACCAGCAAGCGGTAGCCGTCGAACTTCAGTTCGTACAGCCAGTCTTCCGCGTGCGGCGGCAGGCCGTCTACCAGCGTGGCAAGTTGGGGCTTGAATGAGGTGGGCAGATCGGCGGACCGGCCGGGCAGTTTATCGGGCACGGCAGCGCGCAGCGGCACCACGCTGTCCGGCATTTCGTCCACCACGCTGAACTCGCGTTCCGGGCGCGCATAGGCGTCGCGGTCCTTGATCAGCAGCCACGGCGGCTGCTTGTCGCCTTGCTTGCCCTTCATGCGCACCAGCGCCCATCGGCCCTGCATTTTCTTGCCTTGCAGGTCGAACTTCAGATGGCCCTCGCGGTAGCCTTTGCGCGCATCACCCACGGGCGTCCAGACCCCTTCGTCCCAGATGATGACTTTGCCCGCGCCGTATTGGCCTTCCGGAATCTGGCCTTCAAACTGGTTGTAGGCGATGGGGTGGTCTTCCACCTGCACGGCCATGCGCTTGACCGAGGGGTCGAAACTAGGCCCTTTGGGCACCGCCCAGCTTTTCATGGCGCCGTCCAGCTCCAGACGAAAGTCGTAGTGCAGCCGACTGGCCCAGTGCTTCTGGATGACGAAAGCGCGCGCGGACTCGTTTGCCTGACCGCCCTCCGCGGGTTCGGTGGTCACCTTGAAGTTGCGCTTTTCCCGGTAGGTTTTAAGACTGTCGGCCATGTCACGCCGCCTTGCGCGAGTTGGACGAGGTTTTCGTGGTCTTCGTTGTCTTCTTAGTGCTCTTCGCGGATTTCTTCGCGGCCGTCTTGGTGGACGCCCGCTTCTTCGCGGCGGCCGGCGGTTGCTTGGCCGTCTTGCCCCCCTTCAAGCTACGTTGCAGCAATTCCGTCAGGTCGATCACGTTGTCGGCGTACTCGGGCGCCTCTTCCTGCGGCTCGACCACGGTTTCCGTCTTGCCGGCCTTCACCTTGCGGGCCACCAGGTCCATCACGGCGGCCTTGAACTCGTCCTTGAATTCCTCGGGGTCCCACTTGGCGGACATGTCTTCAACCAGCATCTTGGCCATTTTCAATTCGCTGGCGCTGGGCGCCATGTCCTTGGCGCCGACCTTGGGCAGATCCAGCCCTTCCAACGACTTGACGTCGTCGCCCCATCGCATCAGGTTCAGCACCAGCACGTCGCCCGACGGAATCAACGCTGCCAGATGCTGCTTGGTCTGGATCACCACCTTGGCGATGCCGATCTTGCCGGTCTTGGCCAGCGTGTCGCGCAATAAGGCGTACACCTTTTGGCCCTTGTTGATGGGCGCCACGTAGTACGGACGTTCAAGGTAGACAAAAGAGACATCGCCGGCATCCACAAACTGCTGTATCTCTATGGTTTGCGTGGTGCGGGGATAGGCGTCGGCGATTTCTTCCGGGGAAATGATCACGTACTGGCCGTCTTCGTATTCGACGCCTTTGACGATGTTGTCCTTGTTGATTTCCTTGCCTGTGCGCTTGTTGATGCGCTTGTACCCCACCGGGTCCATCGAGCGTTTGTCCAGCCAGTCGAAGTCCACGCCGGAGTCCGTGGTTGCCGTATGCAGGCCGACCGGTATATGGACGAGGCCAAACGAAATTGCCCCTTTCCAGATGGTTCTTGTTGCCATGATCCGCTCCTCTCAGTCGGTGCTGAATTCAGCAAATTGCGTTCCCGCTTGAATTCAATGCCGTTCGGAATGCGAAATTTGAGCTAAGAAATTACTTTAACTATTTTGCTTTAACGATGAATAAATATTGTTATTTATCATTGAATTAAGTTTATTTCTGCATGTGGTTTCCACATGAATTTTCAGCATTGATCGGCCTCTTGTTCCTTTTGAAAGGGAAAACCCGCAGAAACTTTTTCAATTGAGAGTCGGTCGCAATTCGTTCAGTTGCATGTCAGGCGGGCCCGCTCGTGGCCTATCTCCCCTTTCCGAGAGTTCCGATGATGCCGTCACGCACGCGCGCCGCCGCGCCACCGCCTTCCTTTTCTCACACTCCGGAAAAGGCCGCGTCAACCGGCCTGTCCGTGATGGACGCCACCGTGGTGCTGGTGGGCGTGGTCATCGGCATCGGCATCTTTGGCTTTCCGCCGCTGGTTGCCCAGCACGCCGCGTCCGAGGCCATGTATATCGCGCTGTGGTGCGCGGGCGGCTTCGTGATGTTGGTGGGGGCGTTGTGCTACGCGGAACTGGGCTCGGCCTACCCCGGCGCGGGGGGCGAATACCTGTACCTGACCCGCGCCTGGGGCGCGCGCGTGGGCTTGTTGTTTGCCTGGGCGCGTTGCACGGTGATCCAGACCGGCGCCATTGCGGTGGTGGCATACATCTACGGCGACTACGCGCAGCGCCTGCTGCCACTGGGCACGTACGGTCCCGCCTTGCATGCGGCGATTTCGGTGGCGGCGCTGACGGGGCTGAACGTCGTGGGGACGCGCCATTCCAAGCGGCTGCAATGGGTCTTTACGCTGCTGACGCTAGTGGCCTTGGGGGCGGTGCTGCTAGCCAGCCTGTCGGGTGCGGGCGGCGGCGGACTCGAACCCGTGGCGCCCACGCCGCTTGCCGGCAACCCAGCCGGGCTGATGGGCATGGGCATGGTGTTTGTTCTGCTGACCTACGGCGGGTGGAACGAAGCCGCGTATCTCAGCGGTGAACTGCGCGAACCCGGACGCAACATGAGCCGGGTACTGCTGATCGGCACGGCGGTCGTGACCGGCGCCTATCTGCTGACGAACCTTGCCTTGCTGGAGATTTTCGGGCTGCAAGGCCTGCGTGACACCCCGGCGCTGGGCGCCGACGTCATGCAATTGGCCGCCGGCCCCTACGCGGCCGCCCTGCTCAGCCTGATGATTTGCGGCACGGCGCTCAGCACCATCAACGGCACCATCATTACCGGCGCCCGCGTGTACTACGCGCTCGGGCGCGACGTGCCCAAGCTGCGCGCCCTGTCGGGCTGGAGCGCGCGCAATGAAACCCCCGTGGCCGCGCTGTTGGTCCAGGGCGCCATCACGCTGGCCCTGGTCGGGCTGGGCGCCTTCAGCCAGAACAGCGTGCAAACGCTGGTGGCCTACACCGCGCCGGTGTTCTGGATTTTCATGCTGTTGGTGGCGGCTTCCGTCTGGCGCCTGCGGCAGTTGGACCCTGATCGCCCCAGGCCGTTTCGTGTGCCGTTCTACCCCCTGCCGCCGTTGTTGCTGGGCCTGACCTGCGCGGGCCTGGTCTATTCCAGCGCCGTGTATGCGGGGGCTGGCGCGTTGATCGGGCTGGCGGTGCTGGCGGCCGGCGTACCGATGTTGCGATTGCTGAAACCCGCCCGATTGCCAGATTGACTTTGTTCGACCCACAAGGAGCCATCATGCAAGCCTCGACTCAGCCTCTAGATTTCCGCCCCCAAGTCTGCCGCGGCCTGCCCCGGGCCCGTTTCATCGCTGTCGCCACGGCAATGGCGCTATCCCTGGCAGTGGCGGGCGTGGCCACGGCGCAGACCGCAGCCATGTCCAGTGCAAGCACAGCCCAGGACGAATACAAGCCAGACGTGGGCCAGGCCGGCAAGGACGTCATCTGGGTGCCCACGCCGCAAACGCTGGTCGACAAGATGTTGGACATGGCCAAGGTGACCCCGCAGGACCGCTTGATGGACCTGGGCTCCGGTGATGGCCGCACGGTCATCACCGCCGCGCAACGCGGGCTGACGGCGCAAGGCATTGAATACAACCCGGACATGGTGGAGCTGTCGCGCCGCAATGCCCAAAGCGCGGGTGTGGCCGACCGTGCCACCTTCGTGGCGGCGGACCTTTTCCAGACGGACCTGACCAAGGCCGACGTCATCACGATGTTCCTCTTGTCCACCATCAACGAAAAGCTGCGCCCCACCCTGTTGCAGTTGAAGCCCGGCACGCGGGTGGTGTCCAACACCTTCCGCATGGGCGATTGGGAACCGGATGCGTCCGAAACCGTCACCAAGGACTGCTCTACCTACTGCACCGCGCTGCTGTGGATCGTGCCGGCCAAAGTGGAAGGCAAATGGGAAGTGGACGGCCAGACGCTGCAACTGAAGCAGCAGTACCAGATGCTATCCGGCAAGTTCGGGTCAACCGACATCTCGGACGCGCGCATGAACGGCACCACCATCGCGTTCACCGCCAACGGCGTGCGCTACACGGGCGAAGTGAACGGCAAGACCATGAGCGGCACCGCCGCCGGCAAGGGCAAGTGGACAGCCAGGCGGGTGTAGCGGCCCGGGGCAGTCAGGTTTGACCGGGCTGCTTCTCATGCAATAGCATGCGTTGCATGAGAAGAGACAGCAAACTTTCCGGCGTGCTTCACGTACTGCTACACATGGCCGAAGCGCCCGGCCCCATGACGTCCGAAGACCTAGGTCGGGTCATGCAGACCAACCCGGTCGTCATCCGGCGCATCATGGCGGGTTTGCGCGACCAACAACTGGTCAGCTCTGAAAAAGGCCATGGCGGCGGCTGGACCCTGTCTTGCGACTTCAACGCCGTGACCCTGCGTGACATCTACGAAGCGCTGGGTTCGCCGGAAATCTTCGCCATGGGCAACCGCAGCGAATCGCCCGGCTGTCTGGTGGAAGCCGCCGTGAACAAGGCGCTGGACGGCGCTTTCGAAGACGCCGAAGCCTTGTTGATGGCGCGCTTTGAGGGCGTTACCTTGGCGGCGCTGAGCAAGGACTTCCACGAAGCCATGGTCAAACAGGGACGCCGGATTGATCTGGGTGCCGTACACGAGCATTGACGGCGCGAATGAAGGCAATGCAGGCTATGCAGGGAATGCCGGTTCAGCGAGGCGCAATCAGGCCGGAACCCGCCACGCCGCCAGCGTCGATTCCACCAAAGCAATCTCGTCCTTGTCCATGCCGGCGGCCGCGTAATACCGGTGGCGCCGGGCCACGACGCTGCGCACCGCGTCCACGATCGAGCGCGCGGCCGCCTCGGATCGCAGCCCAAAGCGCCGGTACTCCGTCAGGCAATTCTCGAATGTACTGTCGCGCCCGGCCGTGCCGATATGCAGGTAATGGCGGGCGGAGCCTTCCTGTGTCACCACGTCAAACAGCGGCGCCAACCGATAGGTATGGGCACCCTCGTCCTTCAGGAATCCCACGTTTTTCAGGTGGTCGTCGGTGTTATGGACGGCCACGTTCAGGACCATGCGCGCGTATAGCTCTTTTAGGTCTTGCACCGGGTTTGATGAAATGCGGCGCGTCACGTCGGCCAGGCGTGCATAGGAATACGTGGCCTTGCCCTGCCGGCCGTCCAGGTCGCGCTTGCCGATCTGCACCGATGGGCTGATCAACGACGCGCCGCTTAGAAAATGGCGGCGCGCCACTACCGGGGCGGCGCCTTCGGGCACCGGCAGCAGTTCCCGGTCAAAGCGGTGGGTCAGCAGCACCGCTCCCAAGTGCGTTTCGGTCAGCCGGATGTCGGGCACGGTCAGCCCGACGGCGCGCGCCATCCGCAAGTTGGCGAACTCCACGCGCTGCCGGTCATAGGAATCGCCTTGCCGAGGAAACTTGGCAATCCACATTTCGCCCTGTTCGTCGCGCACGATGGTCTTGGGGCGCGCGCCGCCGATATCCCACGAGCTGCCCAGGATGTCGCGATACAGCCCCTTGGGCTTGACGCCCTGGTCGATGTCGGTCAGCAGATCGGCCAAGGATTCCAGTTGGCTGACTTCGGGCAGCCGATAGGTCTTGCGCATGTTGGGCGTCAGCAGGCGCGCGCTGAAAAACAGCGCACCCACGCCCATGCCCCGGCCGCGTAGCAGTACTTCGTCTTCCGTGACGCGCGCGCCCGCCTTGTCCACCCGCATGACGTTGCGCCCCCAGGCGTCGGGCGCCGCATCGAAGATGGCGCCCAGCGTTTCGTAGCGGCTTTCGGTGCGAAACGTGGTGGCGGCGTCGACCAGGGGCAGGTTCAGCGGGTCCAGCGCGAAGGCGCGCGGGTCGCGCACGTAGGACTGCACGTAGGTGAATTCTGCGAAAAAGCGGGTTTCGTCGGAGTCGTCCAGCGTCAACACGCCGGCCAAGACCGCCTCGCCACGGATGTCGACGTAGACGAACAGTTCGCTTTCAACGGATTTGTGCTTGCGGGCGCGCGCCATGCCGACCCTGGCCTAGAGCTTGGAAGGATCGGCGCGGTGCGCATGCAAGGCGGCGCTGCTGCCTCGGCTGGGTCGGCGCAAGGCATCCAGCCGCTTGCCCACGCCGTCTACTTCGGGGTCGCCCAGGGCAAATACCTGATCGGCATAGCCGTATTGCAGCAAGGCTTCGATCGCCAAGGCCAGCGATACGCCGCCGTCGCCCCGCTCCAGCCGTGCGATGGTGGCGCGTGAAACGCCCATGCGGCTGGCCAGCACGCTTTCGGATTCGGCGCGGCGCAAGCGGGCCGTGCGTAGGTTGGCGCCAAGGCGAACCAGCGCTTCGGCAGCGTCAAAACTGGGTTCGAGCTTCTTTTTCATGCCGCAATAATAGATCTGACACGGCAGAAATGCACGATTAATAGATCACGGCGTCTTTGGTATGTGATTCATTAATGAATCATTAATAAAATTTATGAATTATTAATGAGTCAAATACGCCATTCTGGCAATAGTGCTTAAACCACCACTGCCTGATCCAGCCGCAAGCCGCCACGCGCGGTATCCAAGGTGACTTGAGCGCCCAGCGGCAGCGTTAAATTCGGGTCGCCGTGGCCGCTAGGAAAGCCAGCCAGTATTGGGATGCCGCGCGCCCGGAACTGGTCAAGTATCAGCGGGTACAGCAGGCCTTGCGCTTCGGCGTCGTCCATCTGTCCGCGCAGCCGGGTGAAATTGCCCACCAGCAAACCGCGCACGCCGTCGAACTTGCCGACAGCCGCCAATTGGCCCAACAGGCGGTCCACGCGGGGGATCGCTTCGTTCACGTCTTCGATGAACAGAATGGCGTCGCGTGTGTCGATGTCGTTGCGCGTGCCGGTCATGGCGGCGATCAGCGCCAGATTGCCGCCCACCAGCCGCCCGCTGGCCACACCCGGCACCAATTCGGTGGCCAGGGCGTCTGGCGGGGGCGCGATCCAGGCGCCCGGCCCCATCTGGCCGCTGACCATCGCCAGCACGCTGGATTCCGTGGGTTCGCGCTTGCCGGCCAGCAGGTCCTGCGCCAGCATCGGCCCGTGAAAGGTCACGAAGCCCACATGCCGCTGCATGGCCAGGTGCAGGGCCGTAATGTCGCTATATCCGATAAAAGGTTTGGGGTGCCGACGCAATAGCCCGACATCCAGTTGATCCAGCAAGCGCCACGACCCGAAGCCGCCTTGCAGGCACCACACCGCCCCCACGTCGGGGTCGGCGAAAGCGGCGTGCAGGTCGGCCAGGCGGTCGCCGTCGCTGCCGGCCAGGTAGTCATACGGTGGGTTCAGGCGGGTGCGGCTGGCGGGCATGACCTGGGCGACGTAGCCCCGGGCCTCCAGCCACTCTGCCGCGTCGTCGCTGGCGTTGAGCGCGGCGGAAGCCGGCGCCACAATCGCAATTCTTGCGCCGGGCCGCAAGGCAGGCACTGGCGCGGCCCCGATGCCGTTGGGCGGCGGGGGCGGCGTGGGTTTTTGGGCGCGGCCAGAAGCGGTCCCGACAGGCGTGCCTGGGCGGCCGCCCGGCGACCGACTGGCGCAACCGCCCAGCGCCAAGGCGGACAGGCACAACGCCCCGCCCTGCTTCAGAAAACTTCTGCGGCGGTTCGGGGCGTGCAAGACAAGGTGGGAAGGCTGGGGCATGGCTGCGAGTGGAAAGGCAGGTCGGAGTGCCGGTCGGGTTGCCGGTCGTAATGCTGGTCGTAATGCCGGTCGGGTTGCAGGTCAGGTCGCTGGTCGGGTTGCAAATCCGGTTGCTGGCCGGTTGCAAGTTGAACTGCTGGCCGATCAGTCCAGCAAAACGGGAGCTTGAATCCTCCGGAGCCTAAAACCGCTCGTAGTCCAGCCGGTAACGCCATTGGCCCGCGGCCAAGCCCGCCATGGGTAGCCGCCCGATACGGATGCGGCGCAAGGCCTGAAGTTGCAGCCCCGCGGTGTCGCACACGTATTCAATGAAACCGGGCAGCGGCGTCTTCAGTGCAAACCGCAGATGGGTTTCGTTCTGCCAACTGACCTTCATGGGAGTGGCGGCGCGGCCCTCAAAGGCCATGCCGCGCTGCAGGCGCGCCAAATCACCGTCGCTCAGCTTGCCGGTGACCTGCGCCACGTACTCTTGCTCAACTAGCTTGCCCTCTTCCATCAGTTTGCGCGAAATGGCGAATTCTTGCGTGTACACGACCAAGCCGCTGGCCGCGCGCTCAAGCGGGGTGACCAGCTTCAGGCCGTTGAACATGCGCTTCAGATAGCGCCGCCCGGAACGGTCGCCGGGCATCAGGTTCTTGGGAATGATCAGGTCCAGCGCCGATCCCGGTTCGTTGTCGGCGTAGGTGCCCGCGGGCTTGTGCACCAGCACCGTCACGGGTTTGATGTCTTCCAGCTTTGCGCCGGGCAGCAGCGCAACGGTCTGGCCGGGGTGGACCCGCGCGCCAGGTTCTTCCACCGTTTTGCCGTCCACGGCGACCCATCCGCCTTCTATATAGCGTTCGGCGTCGCCGCGCGAGCAAGACAGATCCGCGGCCAAGCGCTTGGCCAGGCGTGTGCTTTCGCTCATTGGGCCTCCGCCTGCTCGACGGGCGTTGCCGGGGAAAATTGATAGTCGGGCGCGCTGTTCATCAGCGCAATCGGATGCATCGTCATGGGGAATTGCCGGGGTGTTGCAAAAAAAGCGGGCTGTGCGCCCGCGGTATCAGGCAGATGTTACGCCTTTTCGATTGTGGACCCCGGCGGCGCCGCGATCGGCGCGTCGATGGTGGACGCAATCGGCGCGTCGAGGGGCTCGTCGGGAATTTCCGCTGTTGCCGCCGGTGGCGGCACCTCGTCGATCCAGGCTTTCAGCAAGGTTGAGGTCACGGCCAGGATGACCGGGCCGATAAACAGGCCGACGATACCGAAGGCGACCAGGCCGCCCAGCACGCCCGACAAAATCAGCAGCAGCGACAGATTCACGCCGCGCTTGATCAGCAGGGGGCGCAGCAGGTTGTCCAGCGTGGCGACGATCAACGCCCAGACCAGCAACACAATGGCTGCCAGCTTCATGTCGTTCTGAAATAGCCAGATCACGCCACCCAGCATCGGCAGGAACGGCCCCAGTTGCGCCAGGCACAGCATCACCATCAAAGCCGTCAAAATGCCGGCGGCCGGCACCCCTGCAATCCACAAGCCCACGCCGCCCAACACGGACTGCACCACCGCCGTCACCACGATGCCCAGCGCCACGGCGCGTACGGCGGCACCCGCCAGCCGGACAGCGGCCACACCGCGCTCTCCGGCCAGCCGGTTTGAAAAGCGCTTCACGAAGTTGGCCGCGGCGTCGCCCTGGCTGTAAAGAATGCCGGAGATGATGATGGTGACCAGCATGTGCATGACGAACACGCCCACGATGGCGGCATGGCTCAGCAACCAGCGGGCGGCCATGGTCAGGTAGGGTTCCAGCCGCGCCAGCAGCCCGCCCGCGCCCGCATCCGACAGCGTCTGCCATTCCTCCGCCACGCGCGGGCCGGCGACGGGAATGCTGCTGATCCAGCGCGGTGGCGCCAGCAAGGTGTAGTCAGGCAGGCTCTTGACCGCCGCCATGATCGCCCCGCTATGCAGCGCCAGGGTCGAGATCACCTGATACAGCGGCAAGACAATCACGAACAGCAGAATCAGCAACATGATGCTGGTGGCGGCCCAGCGGCGCCCGCCGCAGCGCCGCTGCACGGCCCGCATCACGGGCCAGGTCGCCACCACGATGGTCGTTGCCCAGATCAGCCCCGGCAGAAAGGGGCGCAGCACGTACAGGCTGCCGACCATCAGCGCGAAAAGAATGACGACCAGAAGCAGAATGCGGGCCAGATCAACCGTGGGACGTGGATTCATCTGCTGCTCCCGGCAAGGCAAGGCGCCCTGCATGATGGCGCATCGCGACCGACAGGGGCGGTTGCCCGTCTAGGCGTCGTGGATGCGATCAATTCGAAATTTATACGAAATTTGCTGGGACTTATAGGCATACGCATCGGCTGTCTCGCGATACCTCTCGCTGTTTGGGTACACGGCTTGCTCACGCAGCGGATGCCGCCGGACTTGGGTGGCGATGGGCGCCGGGTTCCCTGGCGGCCACACCCGCGCGGCGGCATCTCTTTTGGAGGTATGCCATGAGGCTCCTGACCCTAGCCAGCGTAATGCTGACCTTTGCACTGGCCGGCTGCACCGCGCCCAGTTCCTATAGTTCAACCAGCGCGACCGCGCCGTCCACGTCACACGACCAGACCAATTACCATTCGGACGACTTCGGCGAGCCCAACAACACGCCGTTCCAAGGCCATTACCCGGGGCATTGAAAAAACGGCTCTTTCGGCGGCTCGACGTTGTTGAGCGATCCTGCGGCTCTGCCCCCTCACCCCTGCCGCGCTACGGCGCTACCCTACGCCGTCGGCGGGCTGGGGGGGGCAGCCTGCGCCGCCGCCATCAAATGCCGTGTCAGCGTGGCGAGTTGCTCGTCCTTTTGCTGCAATTGCGCCAGCAACTTGGACGACTGCGTGTCGGCCGCGGCCAAGCGGGCCAACAGCGCCTGCTCGTTTCCGCGCGCCGCCGCCAGCGCGCTTTGCGCTGACGCCAACGCCTCTTGCGAGGCGCTGAGCGCGGCGTTGTGTCGTGTTTGGGCTGCTTGGCCATCCGCTCGCGCGGCCTGCGCAGCCGCATCGGCGTCGCGCCTGGCATCCTGCGCCTGAGCCAGCGCTGCCTGGTGTTGGCTTATTTGCTTCTGGCTTGCCGCTTGGGCCTCATCCAGCCGCGCTTGCAGCTTTTTGGCGGTGCCGCGCTCGGCGTCCAATTCGTTCAACCACCGGCGTTCGTGTGCGGCATGCCGGGATTCCAAGGCCTCCAGCGCTTGCGCGTGCAGGCCGCGCATTTTCTCGGCTTCGGTCAGCAAGGCTTGCACGGCGCTTTGCGCGTCTTCCAGTTGCCCCCGGCTTTGCTTCAGTTGCTCGTCACGCTGACGCAATTGCCGTTCCGCTGCTTGCAGGCGGTCTTCGGTGGCGGCCAATTGCGCCGTGGCGACCCGCAGGCCTTCTTGCAGGTCCTGTTCGCGGTTCAGCAACTGGATTTCGCGTTGCTGAAGCTGTTCTGCTTGTGCGGCCAACCGTTCGCCCTCTTCCGCCAATTCTTCCCAGCGTTTCCGGTAGTCCTCTGCCTGCCGGGCGCGAGCTTCGGCCAACGCCGCTTCCCAAAAATGCGTAGCGGCTTGGGTGACCGGGTCGGGAATGGCGGCCGGCGCGGCGAACGCGCCGGGATCCTTGATGCGCGCGCCTAACGCTCGGAACCACGTTTCCAGGTGCGGGCTGACTGTGTTGGGTGATCCGCGGCCAATCTTCTGCCGTACCCGCTCAATGGTGGGGCGCGCGCCTTCCATCAGTAGAGCGTCGGCGGCGGTCCAGACGTCGTTTTCGGTAATTCCCGTGGCCATCGCCGGCTTCCTCTACAAGGTTGATGAAGGCTGAATACAATGCAGAACTAGTCACGATAATGGAACCTTATCGTGATTTAATTTGTATATCTGTTAGATATCATACAGCATACATACTAATATGTATGAAATAGGCAGTAGGATCTGTCTGCGACCCGTTTCTTGCCGATCTGTCCCAAATCACCGAGTTCTATCTCGTGCCGACCTCTCTCCCGCGCTTCCCAAGCAAGGCCCTGCCCTGATGCCATTGACATTGCTGGCCACGCTGCCACTTCTGGACCCGAATGCCCTGGACACACAGGCCGACGCCGCCGTGCGCGGGCTGATGCGCGAAGGCAGTTCCGCCAACACTGCGGCCAGCTACCGCGCGGCCATCCGCTATTGGACGGCCTGGTTCGAACTGCGCTACGGCCAGCGCTTCGCCCTGCCCTTGCCCGAGGCCGCCGTCATCCAGTTCGTGGTCGACCATGCCCAGCGCACAACCGATCAAGGCCTGAAATGGGAGCTCCCGCTGGCGCTGGACCAGGAACTGGTCCGCCTGAAGGCCAAGGGCCGCTTGGGGCCACCCAGCCTGAATACGTTGCTGCAACGCTTGTCCGTCCTGTCCAAAGCGCACGAGCTCCACGGCTACCCCAACCCTTGCCGCGCGGCGCCGGTGAGAGAACTCTTGGCCAAGACACGCCGCGCCTACGCTCGGCGCGGCATGGCGCCCGCCAAGAAGGAAGCGCTGACCCGCGAGCCCCTGCAGGCCATGCTGGCCACCTGTGACGGCTCGCTGCGTGGCATCCGCGACCGCGCGTTGCTGCTGTTCGCCTGGGCCAGCGGCGGCCGCCGCCGCTCCGAGGTGGTGTGCGCGACGCTTGAAAACACCCGCCGCACGGCCGAAGGCTTTCTGTACACGCTGACGCAATCCAAGACGAATCAGGCCGGCGCCCAACGTCCCGGCGACCAAAAGCCCATCGTGGGGACGGCGGCCCAGGCGCTGGAGGCCTGGCTGGCGGCCAGCGGTATCCGTCAGGGCCCGATTTTTCGCCGCGTGCGGCGCGGCGATGTGGTGGGCGAGCCGCTGGCCGCCGCCGCGGTGCGCGCCATCGTATTGGAGCGCTGCAAATTGGCGGGCCTGGAGGGCGAGTTTTCGGCACACAGCCTGCGCTCTGGCTTTGTCACGGAAGCCGGCCGCCAGAACGTGCCCTTGGGCGACACCATGGCCATGACCGGGCACGCCAGCGTGGCCACGGTCATGGGTTACTTCCGCGCAGGGGCGGCCGCGCAGTCGCCGGCCGCCCATCTGCTGGACGAACCGGAACCCCCTGCCCTATAGATAGACGCCGCGTTTGCCGTTAATCTCGCGTCGCGATGCCGACTGCGCCGCACCCTTTCCCGATAGCCGCCCGTCCTGAGTCCGTCCTGATCCTCTATGCGCATCAATCTACGCGGGCTAGTGCTTGCGCTCACTGTCCTTAGCGCCATCGCCGCCACGGCCAACGCGCTCTACGCCAGCTACCTGGTGCAACGCGACCAGCTCATCGCCAACACACTGGAATCCAACCGCGTATACGCGGCCAAGCTGGCGGAAAGCACCACGCATTTCCTGAAGTCGGCGCAACAGCAACTGGCGTACAGCGCCCGCCACCTGGCGAGCCAGGTCGACGCGCCCGACGTACTGGCCGGTGAAGTGGCGCGCCTGCGGGAACAGGCGAACAACTTCAACTCGGTAGGCGTGATCAGCGCGAACGGCGTCATCCTGGCCACCTCGCAAACCTTCAGCAGCTTCGTTGGCACCCGGGTGGACAGCGCAGGCAGCCGCGCGGCGCTGCGCGCGCGCCAGCCCTTGATCAGCAAGCCATATGTGTCGATGGCGGGCAACATGCTCATCAACCTGTCACACCCGATCTACTCGAACGACGGCCGCTATCTGGGCTATATCGCCGGCACCATCTATTTGCGCGGCGGCAGCAGCGCGCTGCGGGAATTGCTGGGCAAGCACCCCTATCAGGATGGTTCTTACCTGTATGTGGTCGACGGCGACGGCCAATTGATTTATCACATGCAAGCCGAGCGCGTCGGCGAAAACATCAAGGCCAATCCGGTGGTGGCGGCCGTTATCCGCGGCGAGTCGGGTGCACGGCGCGTGCTCAACACCCAGGGCGTGGACATGCTGGCGGGTTACGCGGCCGAGCCGCTAAGCGGTTGGGGCATCATCGCGCAGCGGCCGGCGGAAGTCACTCTGGAGCCGATCCACGAACTGATCTGGGCGCTGATCGGCTACGCGGCGCCGTTGGCACTGGCGTTTCTCTTGGCCATCTGGTGGTGCGCCCGCCTGATCTCCCTGCCCTTGTCACAACTCGCCACCAACGTTGAACACCAGGATGTGGCCGTTGCCATGCAGCGGGTGCAGTCGGTCAAGGCGTGGTACTTCGAGGCCGAACGCTTGAAGCGCGCGGTGATGAACAGCATCTCCAGCCTGCAGGACAAGATCGGCAAGCTCAACCAGGCCAGCATGACCGACCCCTTGACGGGCCTGCGCAATCGACGCGGCACGCAGGACGCGGTGCAGCAATGGCAAACCGGCGGTACGCCCTTCGCGGTGGTGGCGCTGGACATCGACCACTTCAAGCGCGTGAATGACACCCACGGGCATCCGAAGGGCGATGAGGTGATTCGGGGCATGGCCGAGTTGATGCAGGAATGCTCGCGCCCGTCCGATGTACTTTGCCGAAGCGGCGGCGAAGAATTCCTGATGCTTCTGCCCAACGTCGGCATGAAGGAAGCTGCCCGCGTTGCCGAACGATTGCGTCTGCATACCGCCGGCAGGCCGCTACATGGGGTGCCTGGCATCACCGTGTCGGCGGGCGTCGCGCAGTGGCCCTCTTGCGGCGCCGATATTGAGCAGGTGTTCCAGGCGGCCGATGCGGCCCTGTATGCCGCGAAGGCGCAAGGTCGCAATCAGGTGGTGGTGCATACGGCATAGCCCACCAGGACTGCCGCCGAATCGCTATCAGACCGGCCAGGTCGCTCCCGCGGGGTTAATCCGTCCTATAGGGGCGGATTAACGCTGGACTGGTACTTACCACCATTCATATTCGTAGTCGTCTTATTTGAATAGCCCGCGACTCTCACCATAATGCGCCATGTTGATTGCGATGTTAATTATTAATCGCTGACGGGCTGGCCGCTTCTTTCTTTTTCATTCTCTCTTTCTTTTCTTCCGCTCTTCCCTCCGCGCGCCACCCGAGCTACTTCCCGCCGTTTCCACGTCCTTTGCGACCCGCCTTCTGGCTGGCCGCCGGGGACCCTTTTGTCCAACGCAGCACAACCTTTAATGGGGTACTCATGAAAGCAGCAAGCATCAAGCGCGGTGCGCTGGCCATCGCCTTGGCCGCCTTGTCCGGCGGCGCCGTCCACGCAGCCACCGCCACCACCAGCGTCACGCTGTATGGCGTCATCGACATGGGGCTGGGCTTTGAACGGCGGCATCACGACGCGGACGAATCGTCCCGCTCGCAGGTGGGACTACGCGATGGCACGATGTCGGGCTCCCGCTGGGGCTTGCGGGGTGTCGAAGATCTGGGCAGCGGCTACAGCGTGGTGTTCCGCCTGGAAAGCGGCTTTCACCCGCAAAACGGCAAGCAGGGCCAGGGCCGGCTGTTCGGGCGGTGGGCCTATCTTGGGCTGGTGGGAGACTTTGGTGAATTGCGCGCCGGGCGCCAGCAGGTGCTGAGCGATAGCTGGGGCGGCGACGCTTCGCCTTTCGGCACGTCGTGGGACGGCGCGTCTGCCTCCGTCACGTCGGGCTATAACGATGGCGACTTCGGCCATGGCGGCCGCGTCAACAATGCCTTGATCTACCGCACGCCGGTCTGGAACGGATGGCAGGCGGGGCTGGGCTACAGCTTCGAGGCCCACGACAACGATCAGTTCGCCACAGCCGACCACGACCGTGTCTGGACGGCGGGCCTGCGCTACCGCGCCGGGCCGATTTCCACCGCGTTGACCTACGAGCGCTTGAACCCGGATGCCAGCGTGCCGGGCAAGCTGAATTCCCGCAACGTGCAACTGGCGGCGGCCTATGATTTTGAATGGATGAAACTGCATGCGGGATACGGCAACCTGCGCAATCCCAACGTGGGGCCATCGGCCGGCATCCGGCGCGTGAACTCTTACGTGGGCGGCGTCAGCGTGCCGCTAAGCGGCAACAGCAAGGTGCTGGCCGCCTACCAGCGCGCCACCAGTTCGCACATCAAGGGATGGGGCCTGGGCTATGAATATGACCTGTCCAAGCGCACCAACTTCTACGCACTGCTTGATCGCGTAGACCACAGCCAATGGCATACGCTGCAATCCGTGGTGGGCATGCGCCACCACTTTTAAGCCCCCCGCCCCGGCTGCCATGGCGGCCGGGGCGCTTCGCCCTGCCTCTACACCAGCATGGGCCAATAGGTAGGCGCCAGGCATAACCACATCTCGGCGCTCATGGTGCCTGGCTTGCGCTTGGGCAAACCCGTGCGGCGCTTTAGCGTATCGCCCCGGCATGCAAAAACGATGCTGTGCGCGCAAGACGTGTCGCTTACTTCAATGACCGAGCCCGAAAACTGCTTTTTTATTCGACGCAGATAGGTGCTGAATTGAAAGTTCGACGCATGGAAGTTGCACACCATCATGCCGTCCGGCGCCAGGGCATTGAAGCAACTGTCATAGAACGCTTCGCTTGCCAACTGCTCGGGCAGGCCGTTGATGTCGTAGCCGTCAACCAGCACCGCGTCGTAGTGGTCTTGGTACTGTTTGATCAGCACCGCGCCGTCGCCTTGCAGCACTTGAAAACGGTGGTCGTCCCGTGGCACATGGAAGGAATCGCGCAACGCAATGACGTGGGGATTGATCTCGTAAACGTCGATGCTTGTGGAGGGCAGATGCTGGTAGCAGAATTTGGCCAGCGATCCCCCACCCAAGCCCACCATGGCGATGCGCCGTGGATTCGGGTTGAACATCAGAAACGCCATCATGATGCGGGTGTATTCCAGATTGAGCGCCGATGGGTCTTTCGTCCACATGCGGCTCTGGATTTCAGAATGAGAGAACATCAACGACCGAGACGTCGTCGTGGCGTACACGAAAGGCCTAACTTGTTGATTGTTTGCTATGTTTTCAGGCATTCCAAAGGCTCACTGGCTAAAGCATGGCGATGCGTGCAGCGTTGTGCGAATCAACGCGCACGCGTTTCAGCACATATGAGTTGCAGCACACTCGCCCATGCAAAAACGCCGCTGGCGCGGCGAGGCGCCAGCGGACGGGTCAGGCAGATCAGGGGAAAAAGCGGATTGGCGGGCTACATGTTGAAACGGCGCACACAAGGCGCGCCGTTCGGGTAGCTAAGAAGCAGTGCCGGGCGATTCCGGACACTGCCAGCAGCGTGATTTACGCCCGCGAATGCGAGGCAGCCACCGGGACTACTGCACCAGGGCTATTGGACTTGGTCTATTTGGATGACCGTGATTTGTCGCTGTCTTTCGAAGCGTCGGAATCTGCTGCAACGGCATCCATTTCAGAGTCCTGGTTCGCTTCAGGAGCCTTCCAGTCAAGAGGCGGAACTTCAAAGCGCCACTTTTTACCAACCAGTTGATGCGACATAAGCGTTCTCCTATGCGTGGTGCGTGGCAACCCCCGCCAAAGCGATGCACCGCCGGGTTCAAGCGTGCCAGAAATGCCCGATAGGTTGCGGGGGGCAGGCATTTCAGGAAGTCAGACGGCGGGCCAAATAATTGTTTTAATTTTGCCGTCAATTGAAAGATCTTAGCATATTTATGACTGAAAAAGCAAGCAGATGCTTGGTTGGCGGGCTAGTTGCTTGACGACGGGAGAACGATCATTCTATGATCCGTTCATCTTATGTAGAACGATCATTCTCTCTCCCATGAACTCCTTCACGATTGACTCTCTGAGCAGCACGCAGGAGCGCCTGCTTCGGGCCACCGAACATCTTATCTATCAAGGCGGCATCCATGCCACGGGCATGGACCTGATTGTGAAGACCTCGGGCGTGGCGCGTAAGAGCCTGTACAAGCACTATCCCAACAAAGACGCGCTGGTGGCTGCTGCGCTACAAGCACGCGACGAGCGTTGGATGCAGTGGTTCATCGTCGCCACCACTCAGGCCGCAACGCCGCGCGAACGCTTGCTGTCCATCTTCGACGCCTTGCAGGAATGGTTTGAGTCGGACGGTTTTCGTGGGTGCGCCTTCATCAACGCGGCAGGCGAGATCAGCGACCCGGCCAACCCCATTCGTGAAGTGTCGCGACTGCACAAGACCCGTTTGCTGGAACACGTATTGCGCTTGGCGCAAGACGCCAAGCTGCCCGACCCCGGCGAGGCCGCGCGCCAATTGCTGGTGCTGATCGACGGCGCCATCGCCGTGGCGCTGGTCACGGGCGATGTGTCCATCACCGCCAGCGCGCAACGCGCCGCCGCCGCGCTCTTTGCGGCCGGCAAATGACCTTTTCCCCACCCACAAGGCCCCTACGATGACCTCGCAATCTGAAACCCGCCCCCCGTTGCCGCCCTTTACCCACCAGAGCGCGGTGCAGAAAGTACGCCTTGCCGAAGACGGCTGGAACAGCCGCGATCCGGACAAGGTGGCGCTGGCCTACAGTCTGGATACGCAGTGGCGCAACCGCGCGGAATTCGTCAAGAACCGTGACGAAGCGCGCGCGTTCCTGGCGCGCAAATGGGCCAAGGAACTGGACTACCGGCTGATCAAGGAACTCTGGGCATACACCGACAACCGCATCGCCGTGCGCTATGCCTACGAGTGGCATGACGATTCCGGCAACTGGTTCCGCTCCTATGGCAACGAAAACTGGGAATTCAGCGAAGACGGCTTGATGGTCAATCGCTACGCCTGCATCAACGATCTGCCCATCAAAGAGGTCGACCGCAAGTTCCGCTGGCCGCTGGGCCGCCGCCCGGACGACCACCCGGGCTTGTCGGAACTGGGCCTTTGAAGCCTGGCCGGTAGTAGCTGGCCTATGAACCCTTGGCCTATGAACTGCTCCTTCATGAACCGTTCGCGCTGACCCCGCTATTCATAGGCCTTCAACAACTTGCCGAGCAAGCGGCTCAACTGCTCTTGCTCGGACGCGGTCAACGGCGACAGCACTTCCGCTTGATTGCGCAGGTGCGCCACCACCGCCTCGTCAATCAGCTTGATGCCCGCTTTGGTCAGCATCACGAGCGTGGCGCGGCCGTCATCGGGGTTGGGCGTTCGCACCACCCACCCCGCTTTTTCCAGGCGATCGATCCGATTGGTCATGCTGCCCGACGAAATCATGGCGTCTTCATACAGCGCCGTGGGCGTCAGCGCATAGGGCTTGCCGCTGCGGCGCAGGGTGGCCAGCACATCGAATTCGCCAGGTTGCAGGCCGAACTCTGCAAAAAGCGGGTTGATCCGGTCGCGAGTGATCACCAGCGCGCATTCGCCCAAACGCCCCAGCACGCGCATCGTTGATACGTCCAGCTCGGGGCGTTCGCGGTTCCATTGCGCTACGGCACGACTTGCTCTATCCACGGGGATCTCCTCCATTTATCTTGACGTCAAGATAAAATCCAAATATCTTGACGCCAAGATAGTTTACCGGAACGCATCGCACGCTGCGATGCGTTCCGGCTTTGGAGCCACCGTGTCACCTACTTATTTGAACGCCTGGCGCATCGCCGCCATCATCCTGGTGGGGCTGAACCTGCGCCCTGTTCTGGCGTCCGTTCCCCCTTTGCTGGACGTATTGCAGGCCGCCACCCGTATGTCCGATATGGCCGCCGGCCTGTTGACCGCCCTGCCCGTTTTCGTGATGGGCCTGGGCGCCTTGAGCGTGGCGCCGCTGCGTCGATTGGCCAGTGAACAACACGGCATTGCGGCGGGCGTGGCGCTGATCATGGCGGCCACGGCAAGCCGCCTGTGGGCAGGCAACGCCAGCCTGATGCTGCTGACGGGCGTCATCGCGGGACTGGGCATCGCCGTCACGCAAGCCCTGCTGCCCCTCTACATCAAGACGCGGTTCTCGTCGGGCGTCAGCGCCATCATGGGCCTCTATTCGACCGCGATCATGGGCGGTGCGGCCGTAGCCAGCGTGGCGTCGCCCGTGATCGCGCAGCACGCGGGATGGCCTGACGCGTTGGCGGCCTGGGCCTTGCCCGCGGGCGTGGCGTTGCTGTGCTGGTGGTTGGTGAACCGGGGTGGCGCAACGCGAGCAACCGGGGCAACGATGCCACGCGCCCTGTCCACCCCGCGTGCTCGGCGCTGGCTGCTGGCGGCGTTCTTTGGCTTGGGTACGGGTGCCTACACGCTGGTGCTGGCCTGGCTTCCGCCCTATTACACGGCGCTGGGCTGGACGCCGGTGGCGTCCGGGCAATTGTTGGGCGCGGTCACGGTGGCCGAGATTGCGGCGGGGCTGTTGGTGTCCTTGGCCATTGGCCGCTTGCCCGACCGCCGGCCCGCGCTGTTCACCGCGATAGGCGCGCTGGTGCTGGGCCTGCTTGGCTTGATCGCCGCGCCCGCCACGCTGGCCTGGCCCGCCGCCGTGCTGGCCGGACTGGGCATCGGCGCCTTGTTCCCGCTGTCCTTGATTGTGACGATGGACCATGCGGCAACGCCCATAGAGGCTGGCCGTCTGGCCGCGTTCGTGCAGGGTGTGGGCTATCTGATCGCGGCGCTTTTCCCGTTTGCCGCCGGCTTGATCCGACAGCACATGGCCGACTTGACGCCAGCCTGGATGTTGATGGCGGCGCTATGCGTGGTGTTGTTTGTGATGGCGGCTCGATTCCGCCCGGCGTCGAACGCCACGAAGGGGTGATGGGTAGATGGCGCGGCGAGTTCCGCGCCAGCGCTCACCCGCCTGCACTTACCCGTCAATGCTCGCTCAGGCCTCTGGCGCGGCCAGCGGTCCGGCGGTATGACCGTCGATGTGGCCCAACGGCCGGCCGGGATCCAGGCGGTCGCGCACGCGCTGTTTCAGGACTTTGGCTTCCGGAAAACCGCCATCGCTCTTGCGGTCCCAGATCAGATCGCCGTTGTAGGTAATCTGGAAAATGCCGCCCGTGCCGGGCTGCAACACCACTTCGCCCAGGTCGGTGGAGAACGTGGACAGCAGCTCTTGCGCCATCCATCCGGCGCGCAGCAACCACTGGCATTGCGTGCAGTAGAGGATGACGATGCGGGGTCGAAAGGCCGGTGTATTCATGGGGAAATATTTTACTGCGCGTGTCGGTTCCGTCATCGGTTCACCGCTTGCCCGCCCAGGCATTCGTGGATAATGTCGGGTTTTCCCGGATGCGAATCGCACCCCAAGCCTGCCATGACGTCTGCTGCTTCCACCCCTGGCCAACGCTGGCTGATCGGTCTCTTGATGGGGCTGGTCACGCTCACGCCAATGGGTATCGACATCTACCTGCCATCGCTGCCCGCCATGGCGGCCGGGTTTGGCGAGCCGGTCAGCGCGCTGCAGGCCAGCATCACGCTGTTCATCTTCGCCGTGGGCCTGGGCCAGATGTTGATCGGCCCCTTGGCGGATCGCTACGGACGCCGGCCAGTTGCCTTGGGCGGAGCAATAGCCTATTTGATCGGCTCGGCCTTGGGCGCGACCGCGTCCACGCTTGAGGTGTTTTACGTAGCCCGTGTCATTCAAGGCTTGGGCGCGTGCTCGGCGTCGCTGGTGGCATTTGCCGCCGTGCGTGACAAGTTCAGCCCGGCCGTGGGCGCGCGCGTCTACAGCTATTTGAACGGCGCCTTGTGCTCCGTGCCGGCGTTGGCGCCCATGCTGGGTGGCGCGCTGGCGGTGCATGCGGGCTGGCGCAGCACCTTCGTCTTCATGGTGTTGTTCGCGTTCGCCTTGATGGTGCTGTTGGCGCGGCGTTTCCAGGAAACGCGCGCCGCACCCACCTCGCCGCGCGGTCCGCTCTACAGTCTGCCTCGGTATCTGCCCATCATCGCCAGCGGCCGGTTTTTGTACTTTGCCCTGTTCGGCATGGCGGGCATGGCGATGATTCTGGTCTTCGTGTCGGCCGCGCCCGTGGTGCTGGTGCAGCAACTGGGCTATTCCGAGCTGGGCTTTTCGGCTTGGTTTGGCGGCAACGCCGCGATCAACATTGCGGCCTTTTTTCTGGCGCCTGCCTTCATCGCCCGGTTTGGACGGCACACGATGGTGCGGGTGGGCATGGTCGCGCTGCTGCTGGCGTCGGCCATGCATGCCGCCGCGTGGTGGTGGCTACCGCTGTCGGCCTGGGTGTTCATGCTGCCTGTCGCGGTGCTGACCGTGGGGTTTTCCTTGGCCCTGGGCTCGGGCCTGAGCCTGGCGCTGGAGCCTTTCGCCGACCGCGCGGGCACGGCCGCCGCTGTGTACGGCTTGTTCCAGATGAGCGGTTCGGCGGTCGTCGCCACCGTGTTGCTGGACAGCGGCATGGCGCCGCAAGCCGCGATGGCGTTGATCGGCCTGCTGATTGTTGCGCCGCTCTTGTGCCTGTCGCCCGGCATGGCGCGGCGCCTGATGGGCTGAATGCGGGGGGCTGAATGCGGCGGGTTGAACGCGCCCGATCGGCTTGCGCTAGTATCCAGAAAACACTTATTCCTGGAGACAACATGGCCCCGGACGCCCTGAACAACGAAGCACCGCTGGACCCTCTGCTGCTGCGCAGCTCGGCGGGCGGCGTCGTCACGCTGCGCCTGAATCGGCCCTCGCAGTTCAACGCGCTGTCCGAAGGACTGCTGGCGGCCTTGCAGCACGAGATCGACGCCTTGGCCAGCGACCCCGATGTGCGTTGCGTGGTGCTGGAATCCACGGGTCGGGCGTTTTGTGCGGGCCATGACCTGCGAGAAATGCGCAGCCAGCCTTCCCTGGATTATTACCGCGCGCTGTTCCGTAAATGCGGCAGCGTCATGCAGGGTTTGCAAGCGCTGCCCGTGCCCGTCATTGCCAAGGTCCATGGCATCGCGACGGCGGCAGGTTGCCAGTTGGTGGCCAGTTGCGATCTGGCCGTGGCCGCGGACACGGCGCGCTTTGCGGTGTCGGGCATCAACGTGGGCTTGTTCTGCTCGACGCCCGCCGTGGCGCTCAGCCGCAATGTGTCGGCCAAACGTGCCTTCGAAATGCTGGTCACCGCGCGCTTCATCGATGCGGCGCAGGCGCGCGACTGGGGGCTGATCAACGATGCCGTGCCCGAGGCCGAACTGGATGCGCGGGTCGATGCGCTGGCGGCGGACATTCTTGCCAAGAGCCCCACCGCCATCCGCTACGGCAAGCGCATGTTCTACCAGCAGCGCCAGATGGCCTTGGCCGACGCCTACGACTATGCCGGCGACGTGATGGCGCGCAACATGATGGAAGCCGACGCCTGCGAAGGCATCGACGCCTTCCTGCAAAAGCGCGCGCCGCGCTGGCAGTCCTAGGCGAAAAAGGCCAGCGCCCATCCGCCGGCGGCCGCCAGCAGCACCACCCACACGGCCGACCAGCGGGCATAGACCAGCAAGGCGAACAGCAGCAAGGCAAGGCCGAAATCGGCCTTGTTCAAGATGGCGCTGGTCCAGACCGGGTCATACAGCGCCGCCAACAGAATGCCGACCACACTGGCGTTCACGCCCGCGATCATGTTGCGCACGCCAGGACGCCGCCGCAGGCTTTCCCAGAACGGCAAGGCGCCCGCCACCAGCAAGGCGCCGGGCAAGAAAATCACGCACAAGAGCACCAGGCCGCCCGTCCATCCCGACAACGGGCCGGACGACAAGGCGCCCAGGAAGGCGGCAAAGGCAAACAATGGCCCCGGCATCGCTTGCGCCGCGCCGTAGCCGGCCAGGAAGTCGGCGCTGGACACCATGCCGCCCGATACCGCCGTGGCGTCCAGCAAGGGCAGCACCACATGTCCGCCGCCAAACACCAAGGCGCCCGCGCGATAGAACCCGGCAATCTGCGCCGCCAGCGACGAATCCGACACGGCCGCCCACACTGGCAGGCCCGCCAGCAGCACAACAAAAAGCGCCAGGGCCACATAGGCCGCGCCCCGCGACGCGCCTTGGGAATGGCTGGCCATGATGGGCCGGGGGGGCAGTTGCAGCGCCGCCGCGCCCACCACGGCGCCCAGCAAGATGGCGCTGATCTGGCCCCAGGCGGTGGGCAACACGATGCTGATCAGGGCGGCGGCCACCGCCAACCCCGCGCGTGGCCGGTCCGGGCACAGCGTGCGGCCCATGCCCCATACGGCCTGCGCCACGATCGCCACAGCGGCAACCTTCAGCCCATGTATGACCGCCGACCCGGACAGCCAGCCGAAGTGGGCCAGGCCCATCGCAAACCCAATCAGCGCCAGCGCGGTGGGCAGCGTGAACGCCAGCCAGGCGGCCGCCATGCCGGCCCACCCGGCGCGGCGCAGGCCGAGCGCCATGCCGACCTGGCTGCTGGCCGGGCCAGGCAGAAACTGGCACAGGGCCACCAGATCCGAATAGGCGTAGTCATCCAACCACTGGCGCCGGTCGACGAATTCCGTGCGGAAGTACGCCAGGTGCGCCACCGGGCCGCCAAACGAGGTCAGGCCCAAGCGCAGAAATATCAGGAAGACTTCAAGACAGGATCCGCGCGACGGTTGCGCGTGTTCGTGGGTGGCTGCCGTGCTGGCGACGTGCTCGTCATGCGATGGGGGGTGCGGCATGGGACGTGGGCTTCTTGGTCGATCGGAGCGCCGGAATCTTGCTCCTGTTCCAAGCTTATAGCCGGGGCACGGGCCGCTTTCAAGCGCCGCTTTCATGTCCCGCTTCAGCCTGGGCATGGCCCAGAACTAAACACTATTCATGGCACTTCTGGTCTGGGCCATTCTGCCGCATCCTACCGGTTCCTGATGGCTTTCCCCTTTCAACACCAACGTATCAACAAGGTAGACCTACATGACCCAGCGGTTGGATTACTTCCAGGTGTCGGCGCAACTGTCCAAGAAGTACATGGACTTCAGCGCAGCCATGAAAAATGTGCCCGTG
Source organism: Achromobacter spanius (assembly GCF_029637605.1). Lineage (NCBI taxonomy): Bacteria > Pseudomonadati > Pseudomonadota > Betaproteobacteria > Burkholderiales > Alcaligenaceae > Achromobacter > Achromobacter spanius. Next base: position 1,240,428 of record NZ_CP121261.1, read on the forward strand.
ATCGAGGAATTCGGCGACCTGGTCGACATCCGCGCCTCGCAGATCAACGGTTGCGGATTTTGCCTGGACATGCACGTCAAGCAGGCCAAGATTCGTGGCGAACGCGAATTGCGCCTGCATCACGTGGCCATCTGGCGTGAATCGACGTTGTTTTCCGCACGCGAACGCGCCGCGCTGGCCTGGACCGAAGCCTTGACCACCCTACCCGCCCATGGCGTGCCGGACGAGGTCTATGAAGCGGTGCGCGCGCAATTGTCCGAATCGGAAATCTCGGATCTGACCTTTCGCGTGGTGGCCATCAACGGCTGGAACCGTCTGAACGTGGCGTTTCGCACCGTACCCGGGTCGGCCGACGCCGCCTTCGGCCTGGACAAGGCCGGTTTGAACTAAGCATCCGGGCCGGCAATGCGCCGATGATGCGTCGGCAATACCTAAGCCGCTACATCAACGCCCGGATCCGCAGGCCGAATTCATAAGCCTGCTCTTGCGACGCGATGTTCGTGAATCCCAGCAGCAGGCCCGACTGCGGATCCGGCAACGATGACCATCGCGACAAGGGATGCGCGTAAAGGCCTTGTTCCAGCATGCGCGCGGCCAGCGGCTGGTCTTGCAGCTTGCCGTCCATGCGCGCCACCAGATGCATGCCGCCCGGCTGGGGATCAATCCGCAAGCGCGTGCCAAGCGCCGCGCTCAAGCCCGCCGCCGTGGCCTCGCGGCGTTCGCTGTACAGCCGCCGCATCCGCTGGATATGGCGCCCGAAATGCCCTTCACTGATGAAGCTCGTCAAAAGCGCCTGCGTATAGGCCGGCGCGCCGCCCGATAACAACCGGCTGATCCGGTCAAAGCGTGGCACCTGCGCCTCGGGCACCACCAGGTACGCCAGGCGCATGCCCGGAAACAGCACCTTGCTGAACGAACCCGCATACAGCACGCGGCCTTGCGTATCCAGGCTCTTCAACGCGGGCAGCGGGCGGCTGACGTAACGGTATTCGCCGTCATAGTCGTCTTCCACAATCCACGCCTGGCTGCGCTCGGCCCAGTCCAGCAACGCTTGCCGACGCGGTAGGGACAAGGACATGGACAGCGGGCTTTGATGGGCCGGCGTCACCACCGCCGCCCGGGCCTGCTCCGCGCGCGCCACGCCTTCGGCCACCATCAGGCCATCCGCGTCTACCGGCACCGGCACGGCATCCAAGCGGGCCTGGGCCAGCAGCGCCCGCGTGGGCGGGTAGCCGGGGTCTTCCACCCAGACGCGGTCGCCGGGCGCAAGCAAGGCCTGGATGATCAACTGCATCGTGAAGTTGTAGCCCGACGTGATGTATACCTGCGCGGGCTGGCACTGAATGCCTCGCGCCACGCGTAGATAGGCCGCGACCGCGGTGCGCAGATCAGGCAAGCCATCGGACGGTGGATACGACAGGTCGGCCACCTGCAAGCCGCGCAACTGACGGGCGCCCAGGCGCGCCCAGAGCTTGCGCGGAAAGGCATCCAGGGCCGGTATGCCCATCTGGAACGGCAGGATGCGCGGCGGCCGATGCCAGCCGTGCTCGTCGTCGGCCGCTTCGACCGGCGCGACGACCGCGGGTGCGGCGGCTTGTGGTTGCAGGTCCGGCGCGACGATGGTGCCCGCTTGCCCGCGCGCCTGGATGTAGCCCTCGGCGGCCAGCAGCGAATACGCCACTTCGATCGTGCCGCGCGCCACGCCCATTTCCTTGGCCAAGGCGCGTGCCGACGGAATGCGGTCGCCGGCTTTGAGCGTGCCCTCCGCGATGGCGCTGCGAAAACGCTCATAAACCTGGCGGTACAGCGGGTCCGTGCTGTCCTGGGCAAGCGGTGCCTGGGCCTCGGGGCGGCGGCTGATCATGGCATAGTCCAAAGTTCAATTTATGGCTCTTCAAATTATGGCATGGCAACTCTACGATGACGGCTGACCTCACCCCCTGACATCAGCCCCCTATGCAAACTTCCCTGGCCGATTCCGCCCTGCACCACATCGAAACCGAAGACGCGTTACGCGCCTGCCTGCCGCTGATGCGCGAGCTTCGGCCGCACCTTGCCGACGCCGATGACTTCACTGCCCGCATCCGCCGCATGCGTGCTCAAAGCTATTGCCTGCTGGCCGGCGTGGAGGCAGGCGCCGAGGGCGGCAAACCGGTGGCACTGGCCGGCTACCGCCTCCAGGAAAACCTGATCTACGGCCGCTTCCTGTATGTGGACGATCTGGTCGTGGATGCCACGCGCCGCGGTGGACGCTGGGGCGCCCGCCTGCTGCAAGCGCTGGACGGCATTGCACGCGAGGCGGGCTGCGCCAGCCTGGTGTTGGACACCGGCTTGGCCAATTCGCTGGCGCAACGCTTCTACTTTCGACAAGGGCTGTTAAGCAAAGGCCTGCACTTCAGCAAAACCCTGGACACGACGACCGTATGAACATTCTTCACATCACCTGCAGCCCACGTGGCAGCGCTTCCGAAAGCCACCGCCTGTCGCAACGCATCATCGAACGGCTGGCGGCCGAGTCAGAAAACGCCGCGCCCGCCATCGTGGAGATCGACGCCACCCGCCTGCCCCATGTGGACCAAGACTACGCGCTGGCGTTAAGCGCGCCGGCGGACCCGGCGGACGACGTGTTGAACCGGGGTGCGCTGCGCCTATCCACCGAACTGATCCAGGCCTTGCAAGACGCCACCCACATTGTCATTGCCACGCCCATGCACAACTTCACGGTGCCGTCGGCGTTGAAAGTCTGGATTGATCATGTGGTGCGGGTGCGCAGCACCTTTCGCATCACCGCCGAAGGCAAGATCGGCAACTTGCCGGACCGGCCGGTGTACGTGGCCGTATCCTCGGGCGGTGAATACTCGGGCGACGCGGCGCGCCAACCCGACTTCCTCACGCCCTATCTGAAGCATGTGCTGGGCACGATCGGCCTGCACAACGTGAGCTTCTTTTCGGTCCAAGGCACCGCGCGCGGAGACGCGGCATTGCTGGCGGCGCGTGCCCTGGCCGAGGCAGAAATTGCCGCGCATCCGCTAGCCGCGGCATCCGTCGCCTGATCGCGGGCTGGCCTGGTAAAGCTTCATAAGTGCTTGTTTACCAGGCCTTTCAGCCACGTCCGTTTATTAAATCGGGTCGCATTGACACCGTGGAAACGCGCACACTACGCTAGGCCGCAGGCCATAGGCGCCAGCACTTGAACGCGCCTTCTTCCCGAAGCGCCATCACGCATACGGCGTACTTCGCCCGACCGATTCGTTCTTGTTGGAGACGTGCGATGACCTGGCGCCAGCCCCTTCTTTTCATGACCGTCCTTGTTGCGCTGAGCGGCGGCTATTCCGCATCGTCGCAGGCCGCTTGCAGCGACCAGAAAATCATGACGATGGCTGGAGACGGCAAGTCGGTGAAGGCCATCGCCAAAGCCTGCAACATGCCCCAGGGCAAAGTGCGCGCCGCCATACAGAACCAGAACGACGATGACGATGACAGCGTTGCCGCCGCCACGCCAGCCCCCGCGCTGATACCCAAGAAACTGCCGTCTGGCGCCGGCCTGGCCAGTTGCGATTGCCAGGGCACGGTGCCCTACGGCGACAAGGACCCCGAACAGCGCTGCGAAAGTGGCATGTCGATCGCCACGCCTTGCGCTGGCTACTGCCCACCGCGCGGGATCGCGCCCTGGCGCCGCGTGTGCAGCTAGGCGCTACTGCCCGCTGCCCATGAACCAGCGGTAGTAGGCGTTGTCGCCGTCATTGCGGGCCAGGCGGTTGATTTCGCGGCCCCAGGTTTCGCGGTCACCCACATAAGCGGCCAGCGCCGCGCGGTAGAAGGTGTCAAGCCGTGCCCGTTCCAGGTCCATCTCGTCCAGCATGGCTTGCGACGCGCCCGCAAGCGGTGGCGGGCTGCGTTCGGCCAACAAGCTGGGCAAGGTACGCGTCACTTCGCGCGGGCGTACCCAGGTGGCGTATTCGATACCCGGCCGGTCGTCCGTGACGGCCGGCGTATCGCCAGCGAAGTGCGCCAGGCCATCACGGTCGGTGACCCAGGTGGCCAGCAAGGCGGCCGCCGACGGCACGCCAACGGCTTTAAGCGCCGCCGCCGTATTGGGTTGCGCGTAGCGGGCCTGGATGCGCGCGGCATCCAGTTCCAACGGTTGCATCGAGCCCACCAACAGCATTTCGTGCAGCTCGCTGGTCCACAACGACGCATGCGGAAAGACCTGGATGAAGCTCGCCACGAGCGCGCGCGTGTCTTCTTCGTTCTGCGTGGGCAAAGGCAGCCATTGCGCCACGATGCCCTGCGGCGCGAGCCGCCGCGCGGCCAATTGATAGAAGTCGCGCGAATACAGGTTGACCACGCCCGTGGCCGAGGGCGGCGGCGGCTCAAGCGTGATCAGGTCCCATTGCTCGTCGCTGGCTTGCAGCGCGCGCCGGCCGTCGCGCAGGCGTTTGTCCAGCCCCGGGTCGGAGGCGGCCTGGAACGTGCCCTGAAAATGCGGCGCGGCGCGCAGCACGGCAGGCAGCAGTTCCGCCACGGCACGTTTTTCCAACCCTGGATATTGCGACAGCGCGCCCGCCGTGATGCCGGTGCCATAGCCCACCACCAGCGCGGATTTGGGATCGCCGTTGTGCACGATCAAGGGCAACAACGCCTGTAGCCGCATGTAGCGCAACGACGGCATCGCGTCGCCGGAATTCGACACGCCCTGGATATACAGGCGGTTGAAGCGCGATCCCTGGCTGGTTTGCTCGACCACGGCAACGGTGCCGCCGTGGCTTTCCTCGTAGAACACCAGACCGGCGCCACTGGCGCCCGGCAACAGCCGCGCGAATTGATCCTGCGGCAGCAGCACCGCCACGGCCAAGGCCGCCAGGCCGATCAGCCCCGTGGCGATTCCTGACGTGGCCGTGCCGCCTGATCGCCCGCGCCATGCCGCCGCCGCGCCCACCAGCGCCGCCATCGCCGCCAGCAACCCCAAGCTGCGCACCAGACCCAATGCCGGCAACAGCACGAAGCCGGTCAGCAAGGTGCCTGCAATGCCGCCCAAGGTGTTCCAGGCCAGGACCGCGCCCACTTCCCGGCCCACCTGCGTGTCGCCCACCGCAATGCGCAGCACGGCGGGAAAGGCCGCGCCCAGCAGCAACGTGGGCGCCAGCACGAAGCTGGCCGCCGCCACCGCGAAACGCGCGCACATGCCGGCAAAGTCGCTACCGGTCCATTGCACGACGACGGCTTCAGCGTAGGTTTGCGCCACCACCAGCCACTTGCCCAGCACAGCCACTTCCAGCACGGCGATCAGGCCGGCGCCCGCGATCAAGCTGCCGAACACCGCCCAGGGGTTGCGCACGCGGTGCGCCAGGCGCGCATACAGCGCCGCGCCGATCGCCAGCCCGGCCAGGTAGGTGGCCAGCACAATGGCAAAGGCAAACGCGCGCGTGCTCATGAAGGGCACGATCATCTGCGACCACACCACTTCGTAGCCCAGCGCAATGCCGCCCGCCACCGCGTACAGGCCCACGGCCAGACGGGCTTCGCCGTTCAGCGGAGGGGCAGTCGTGGTGGCCGATGCTGCGGCGGCCGGTGCCGCGGCGGCCGATGCCGCAGCGCCCATGGCAGTGGCGGGCATTGCTTTGGCACCCACGGCGGGCGCGGCGCTGTCGCCCGCCTTGCGGTCCAGCGCCCAGGCGCCCAGCGCCGCCAGCACATTCAAGGACGCGGCGGCGTAGGCCGCGCCTTGCACGCCAAAGCGTGGAATCAGGAAAAACGCGGGTAGCAAGGCGCCGAGAATGGCGCCGCAGGTGTTGGCGGCATACAGCACCCCGCCGCGCCGGCTGACGCCCGTGTCCTGGCGATGCACCGCGCGCAGCAGCACCGGCAAGGTGCCGCCCATCAAGAAGGAAGGCACCACCAGCATCAGGCCTATCATCAACCATGCGGCCAGCGGGCTGAAGGATTCCACCGCCACGAACAGCGCCGCGCTGTGTGCCAAAGCCAGAGTCACCGCCACGCAACTGACGGCCACTGCCGTTTCCAACAACGCATAGAAGCGCACCGGACGATGTTGCCGATCCGCCATGCGGCCCAGCCGCCAGCCGCCCAGTGCCAAGCCCAGGAAGAAGGCGCTGACCGCGCCCGCGATGGCGCTGACCTCCACGCCCACCACCAGTGATAGCTGCTTGATCCACAACACCTGGAACACCAGTGCCGCCGATCCAGACAGGAACAGCAGCGCGGCCGGACGGGCTACCGTCAATCTGCCTGCGTCGCTGTCCGGGCGCAGTGTGTTCGGGCCCTGTGTATCCGGACCTTGTGGCTTCGCCCCTTTTCCGCGCGCCCCTTTCATTGCCGCCGTCCCCATCCGCATGCTGCTGAATCCTCTGCCGTGTAGTTGGCTACGTTGTTGGCTCTGTTGTTGGCTATCTAGTTGGCTCTATTGCCGGCCGCCGTTTACCTCGGCATGTCGAAAGCGTATATCCGCTTCCACTCGCGCGCCATGTCCACCACCACCCAGCCTTTGCTGTTCGCCTCGTCCAGGGCCTTGTCCAGCTTGCCGATCTGGGAATCCCGGTCGTAGGCCCATTCGCGCTTGGCGTCGGTGTGGCGCACTAGGCCGGCAAAGCGCTTGCCCGGCCCGGCCATGGTCCATTGCAGCATCTGCAGGTCGCCGTCGGAATTCCCGAACGCAAAAATGGGTTGGCGGCCGATGAACTTATTGATGGACACAGGCTTGCCCGGGCCGTCGTCGTTGTAGTCCAGCTTGGGCAGGCGCATCAAGACCGGCTTGCCGTCCTGCATCTGGAATTCCGTGGTGAAGGTGGTGCCGATGACCTGCTCGGGCGGAATGCCGTAGACGTCCTGCGCCCAGGCGCGCATGAATTCAACTTCGCCGCCCGACACAATGTAGGTCTTGAAGCCGTTGCCGCGCAGGTAGTACAGCAGCTCGCGCATGGGCGCGAAGGTCAGGCTGGTATAGGGTTGCTTGAAGCGCGGATGCTTTGCGGTCTTGACCCATTGCTTGACCTCGTTCGAGAACACCTGCGTCGTCATGTTGGTATGCGTCACGCCAACAATCTTCAGCAAGCCTTCCTTGCCGGAGGCCGCCAGGGTCTGGCGGTCGCCTTCCAGCGCGGCCTTGTAGGGCTGTTCCTGCTTCCATTCCGGATGCTGCGGCGCCAGCACCTTCAATTCATCCATGGCGAAGATCAGCTCGAAGTACATCGGCTGCTCGCTCCACAGGGTGCCATCGTTGTCGAACACCGCGATGCGGTCGACCGGCGCCACATAGTCCGGCCCGCCCTCTTTGGTGACCGCGTCCACGAATTCCAGGATGGCCTGGCGCGACGGCCCCTCGTTCCAGGACGGCAGCGGCGTTTGGGCGTGCGCGGCGCAGGCGATGAGCAGCAACGCCAGCATGGCGTAGCAGCGCTGTGCAAAGCGGATCGACAGGTTCATGACGGTTCTCCTGGGACGGGATCGGTCTTGCGAGGGTTGAGCGGCAACAGGCCATGAGGCGGCGCGGGTGGGTGGGCCGCGCGGAAGGCTTGGCGCCAGCGCGGCGTCGCCTGGCGCAGGGTTTGGAATCCTAGGGCGGGATCGGGCGCGGGGCCATAGCAGGCGCGCAGCGCTTCCTGCGCGGGCCGGCGCAGGTCGGTCGGCAAGCCTGTCGTGGCCTCGCGCAGCGTCGCCGCACGACGGCCACGGCGCAGCCAGCGGTACAGCGCGTCCAGACGGCCATCGGGCCGTGCCAGGTCGCGGCGCAAGGCGCGCGCGGCATAGGCTTCGGACGATTGCCAGCGGCGGCGGCGGGCCTGCACGGCCACGTGCAGGCGGGCACGGGCGCGCCGCCACCATGGCCGGCCCAGCCAGACCGCCAACGCGGCGACAATCACGCCGGCCGCCACGGCCAGCCACCCACCAGGGATGCGGACTTGCACCTGCCGGCCCAGGTCGCGCAGGTCGTCCTGCACCGAAAACGGCGTCTGGTAAGCCGCGCCCGCGCGGGCCTCGAACGGTTGCGCGGGCAGTACCGCGCGCGCTTCCTGCTTGGTGGAAAGATCCCACCATCGGATTTCGATTTCGGGCAACGCATAAGCGCCGGGCCGCTCGACCACGTAATCGATGCGGTCCACCCGCTGGCCGCCCAGAAAGCGGCCCCGGTCATCAGACAGTTGCGTCAGCACCGGCTCGGCAACATACGCCTTCAAGCCGGGCACATCGGCGCTGGCCGGCCGCGGGATCAGCATCGCCTGGGCGCCCTGCGCCTGCACCGTGATGACGCGGCTGATGTGATCGCCCACGGCGGGGGGCTGTGCGGAAAACTCAATCTGCTGCGTCAGTTGCAGGCCGGTGGCCACCAGCAGGTGACCCGACTGCCCCGCGCCCGACGGCCCGGTACCAGACTGCTCATTGCCAGCCGGCCCCGCGCCGGGCGGGACGGCGGCCTGCACTTCCAGCGCATCCGTGCGGGCAGTCAGCGGCGCGCTGGCCTGCCCCACCTGCGCCCGTATGCTCAGCGACGGCACGCGCAGCACGCCGGCCGCCGTGGGATTGACCTGGTACGCATAGCGCATGCCGCTGTAGGCCACGCCGTCGATGGTGCGGCGTATGAGCGTGGCGTCGCCCGTGGGGCCGGTCACCATGGCGCCCGGTATGGTCAGCGTGGGCAGCTCGGGGGGCTGCGTGAACCAGGTGGAAGTCAGCACTTCAATGTGCAGCGTGGCGGTGCCGCCCACGGTTACCGGCGGCTCGGTTTCCATGGTGACGGCGGCGCGCAGTTGCGGACCCGGGTCTGGGGATTGCGCTTGTGCTGCACCCACTGCCAGCAGAGCCATCAGCCCCACTACCATGGCGTGTAAAAGACCGCGCAGGAATCCGCTTGCGTTCATGGCAGGCCTTCCGCTTGCGCCGGGCTTTGGCGCGCGGCTTCGATCGCAAACTTCTGCTTCAGGAAGCCCGCGGGCGACAGGCTCAGGTTGCGCAGCCAGAGCGCGTCGGACGAGGCTTGCGCAACGGGCGCGGCGGTCATCTTGCCGGCGCCCTTCTTGTTGTCGTAGGCGACGTCGTCCGGCTTCTCGTTGTTGTTGTCGTCCTGTTGCTCGGTTTCAATGGCGGCTTGCAGCTTGGCCACCAGCTCGCGGTTCTTGCGCGCTTCGGGGAAGTCCTGGCGCAGGCGCAACGCCTGGTCGTAAGCCGCCAGGGCCGCGTCGTAGTTACGCAGCCGCGCCTGCGTGTTGCCCACGTAGAAGCTGCCTTCGGCGGTGTCCAGGCGGGCGAAGGCGGCCAGCGCCGTGCGGTAGTCGCCCGCGTCGTAGGCCGCCCGCCCCTTCCAGTACGGGTCCTGGAACAAGGCGGCGGCGCGGTCGTACTCATGGTGTTCGTAGGCCCATCGGCCTTGCTGGTCAGGCGTGAAGAAGGCGTCCGTAACCGGGTTGGCCTGGCTGTCGGGCGCATACAGGCTGGCGAAAGCGACCAAGGCCAGGCCCGCCAGCCAATTGACGTTCCAGCCGCGCCGCAACGCCAACAGCGCCAGCACCGCAAGCGGCCAGCACAGCCAATAGCCCAGGTCTTTCCAGTGCACGGGTTGGCCTTCGTTCTGCACCGCCTGGAAATGGCGCTGGGCGTGCAGCGTGATCCAGTCCAGGTCATCGTCATTCAGCGTCAGGCTGCCCAAGGGTGCGCGGGCCGCCTGGGCCAGTTGCTTGAGCGCCTCAGCGTCAAACGTGCCCAGCAGCGGCTTGCCCTGCGCGTCCAGGCGGGTTTGTCCGCGCGCATCGCGCAGCACGCCGGCATCTTGCGCGCCCGCCGCCAGTACCAGTATCTGGAATTGGTTGGCTTTGGCAAGCTGCTCGACTTGCGGCAGTTGTGAGGTGTCGGCGCCATCGGTCACGAGCAGCACCGTACCGCCCGCCTGGGTGGCCTGCATGACGGACGCGGCCACGCTGATGGCGCCTGCCGCGTCCTTGCCGGGCGCGGCAATCAGGGACGTGGACAAGGACTGCAGGAACAGGTCGACCAAGGCCGGATCATCCGTGGGCGGCAAGACCAGATGCGCCGTCCCGGCGTAGGCGATCAGCCCCGTCTTGGCGCCCGCACGCCGGTCCAGCAGGTCGTGCAGCTTGTGCTTGGCTGCCTGCAAGCGGCTGGGCGGCACGTCGTTGGCGTCCATGGAGGGCGACAGGTCCACCGCCACGATCAACGGCGCCTGGTTGTCCAGAAACGGCGGAAGGTCGCGCTCCCACGTCGGGCCCGCCGCAGCGATGCCGCCCAATATCAGCATGGCGGCCACGGCATGGATCGGGCGCGGCCCACGGCTGCCGGGTGCGTCCACGATCAGGTGCGGCAGCAAGGCGGGCGCGATCGATGTGCGCCATCCCAGCCGGCCGCCCTCGGCGCGCCGCAGCCACAGCAGCAACAGCGCTGCCGGCAGCGCCAGCAGCCACCAAGGCCGCAGGAAATGGAAGGCGCTCAGGTCGATGTCCACGCGTCCTCCGTGCTGTCGCTGCGTTGCTCACCGTTCTGCCCACCCTGCCCGCCTTGTCCTGCTTTGCGCCGAGACATGCCGGCGCGCAACGCCGCCGCGCCATGCCAGCCCGCCAGCAGCAGCACGGCCAGGCCCAGGGGAATCCAGAAAAAATCCTGGCGCGGCTGGTGGCGCAGTTCGCGCACCTCGTGCGGGGTGATCTGGTCCAGCGTGGCATACACCTGTTGCAGCGATGCCTGGTCCTGAGCCGAGAAGAACCGTCCGCCCGTCGCCTGCGCAATGCGTCGAAGCGCATCGAAATCCACTTTGTCCTCGCCGGTGGCTTGCGGGTCACCAATGCCGATGGTGTGGACGACGATGTGGCGGTCGGCAGCCATTACGGCCGCCCGGTCCGGCGGCACGACGCTGCCGGTGTCGTTGCCGTCCGTCAACAGGATCAGGACCTTGTCGCGCTCGGTGGCGTGTTCCAACTGCTTGATCGCCACGCCGATCGCGTCGCCAATGGCCGTGTTCGGCCCCGCCATGCCGGTGGCAACCTGGTCCAGCAACAGGCTCAGGGTGGCGTGGTCTTGCGTCAAGGGCGCTTGCGGATAGGCAGCGGTGCCGAACACGATCAGGCCCAGCCTGTCGTCCTTGCGGCGGGCAATGAAGTCGGCCACCACGGTCTTGACCCCGGCCAGGCGATCGCCTCGTTGGCCGGTGGGGGTCACGAAGTCTTGTGTTTCCATCGACTGCGAAATATCCAGTGCCAGCATCAGGTCACGCACCGGCTGCCGATGTTCCAGGGGCGGCTCCACCCGTTCGGGCCGCGCCAGCGCCAGCACCAGCAACGCCCAGACCAGCGCATTCAACGCAAGCTGCCACGGGTCGCGCCGTACCCCGGGCCGCTGGGGCGATTGCCCTACGCTGCGTGCCACCGACTCAAAAAAGGGAATGCGCAGCGCGCCGCGCCGCTGCACATAGGCCGGCAGATAGCGGTACGCCAGCCAGCCCAGTGGCAGCAGCACCAGCAGCCAGGGATACTCAAGCCGCCACATGGTGGTGCTCCATCCACTGCCGGCTGGCGGCGAACAAGGCCTGCAATTGGGCATCGGGAATGGCCTTGACCGAGGCCGGTGGCGCATAGGCCAAGGTGCGCAGCAAGGCGTCTGCGTCCGGCGCAAAGTTGCCGCCGTCGGCCACCATGACCGCCACCCACCCCGGGCCGGTCAGCGCCGCCACACGCGTGCGGTCCTCCGGAGGCACGGCCGACAAGCCCACGCGTTTGAGCAGCACGGGCAAGGCGCGCGCGGCCAGGGGATCGGCCTGGGCCGCCTGCCGCATGGCGTCCAACTCCAGCAAGCCGGCGCGGCGATAACGGTTGCGGCGATGCTTGCGAACTGCCCGCCACACAGCCCACCCGGCGACGAGCAAGAGCAGCGCCAGCAATACCGCCCAGCCCCAGGTCTGCGGCCAATAGCTGACGGGCGCGGGCAAGGGCAACTGAAGCAGTTGGTCGATGCTGGGGCTGGCGTCGTTGGCGTTCATGGGCGCACCTGCTTGCCAAGTTCGCGGCGCAACTGCGTCACCGTGTCGTTGGCCGTATCCACCGACAGCAGCGGCACGTGGCTGCGGCGCAGCAGCTCGGCCACGTCACGCAAACGGCCCGTGAAAAAGTCCGACAGCGGCTGGCGCACCTGTTGCCGGTCCGCCGCCACTTCCACTTGCAGTTCACCCTGCGTAACCACTAACCGCCCCTGCAACGGCGTGCGGACGGCCAGCGGGTCGTAGACCAGCGTTGCAATCACGTCGTTGTGCGCGGCCAGCGTACGCAGCAGCCGCAAGGTCTGATCGTCAGCGCCCGCGAAATCGCTGATCAGGCAAATCAGGTTGTCATGCGGGGCATGCGCCAGCGCGCCCTGCAGCGCCTGGTTCAAGCGGCCCGTGGCGTCCACATCCGGCGCATCGGCGCGCAATGCCTGGTTGCGGCGGACGATGGCGGCAAACAGGGCCTGGATGCGTTCGCGGCTGCGCAAGGGGCGCACTTGCTCGATGCCGTCGTCGCTGAACACCAGCCCGCCGACGCGGTCGCCCGCCAGATACCCCATCCACGACGACAGCGCGGCCACGCGCGCCGCCACCACCGATTTAAAGCTGCGCACCGAACCGAAATGCATGCTCATGCGTTGGTCCACCAACACCAGCAGCGGGCGGTCGCGTTCTTCGCTATAGGTGCGTATGTAGGGCTTGCCCAAGCGCTGAGACGCCCGCCAGTCAAGCTGGCGCAAATCATCGCCCGGCAGGTAGCGCCGCAGTTCCTCGAAGTCCAGCCCGCGCCCGCGCAGCCGCGAGCCATGCTGGCCCGCCAGGATGCTGTTGATGGGCTGGCGGCTGCTAAAGCGCAAGCCGCGCGCCGCGGGTTCCAGCGCCATCAGGTCCTGGATGCGGACGTGGACATCGGCGTCGCTGGCGGTGGCTGGCATCTGGAAGCGGGCTCACACGGGAACGGCCACGGCATCGAGCAGCTTGTCGATGACCTGGTCCGCGCTGATGCCGTCGGCCACGGCGTCGTAGGACAAATGCAGCCGATGCCGCAGCACCGGTTTGGCCACGCCGCGCACGTCGTCCGGCGATGCGTAGTCCTGCCCCGCCAGCCAGGCGTTGGCGCGCGCCACCTTGTCCAGCGCAATCGCGCCGCGCGGGCTGGCGCCCACCTGGATCCAGCGCGCCAGGTCCGCGTCGTAGTCGGCGGGGCGCCGCGTGGCGTTGACCAGGTCGACCAGATAGCGGTCCAGCGCATCGGACACATGCACCTGCCCGATCTCGGCGCGGCAGGCAAAGAGCGTTTCCTGGGGCAGCCGGGCCTCGGTGGGCGCATCGGCTTGCGCGGCTTCGCCCCGCAGCAGCGACAGCATGCGGATTTCGCTGTCGGCGTCGGGGTAGTCCAGCACGATCTTCATCAGGAAGCGGTCCATCTGCGCTTCAGGCAAGGGATACGTGCCTTCTTGTTCGATGGGGTTCTGCGTGGCCAGCACCATGAAAAGCCCGGGCATCCGGTGCGTGGTGCCCGCCACGGTGATCTGCCTTTCTTCCATGGCTTCCAGCAGCGCCGCCTGCACCTTGGCGGGTGCGCGGTTGATCTCGTCGGCCAGGATCAGGTTGCCGAACAAGGGCCCCTGCTGGAACTGGATCTGGTTCTTGCCTTGCGCATCCAGTTGCAGCACCTCGGCGCCCGTGATGTCCGATGGCAACAGATCCGGCGTGAACTGGATGCGGCTCATGTCGGCCGCCAGATGCGCGGCCAGCGCCTTGACGGTACGCGTCTTGGCCAGCCCGGGCAGGCTTTCCAGCAGCACGTGCCCGTCGGCCAGCAGGCCCAACAACACTTCGCGTATGACGGCGCCCTGCCCCAACACCGCCTGGGCCATGGCGCGTTCCAATTCCAGAATGCTGTCGCGGTTGACGATCGGCATTGCTTCCCCCGTGGAGCCGACGGCCTGAGCCGTCAGCGATTAAGCCGTCAGCGGCTGGCGACGCCGTTCTTGCGGGCCTGCGCCAGTTTCCACTGCTGGGGAGTCATCACCGTGCGGAATCCCAGGTGCGACATGCCGTTCATCGGATCGGTGCCGCGGCGCGCGCTGGTGCGGTAGCTGATGCAGTATGTATCGCTGCACAGGAACGAACCGCCGCGGGTCACGCGCTTGGGCGCGTTGGGCGGCACGGCGCCGTCGTCCGGGTCGAAGCTGTCGGCCGGCCCGGCGGGGTCCACGGGCGGCTTGCGGTATTGCGCCTGAATCTTGAAGGCGTCGGCGCGATACCAGTCGGACGTCCATTGCCAGACGTTGCCGGCCATGTCGTAAAGCCCGTAGCCGTTAGGCGAAAAGCTGCCGACGGGCATGGTGCCCACCTGCACTTTTTCATCCTTCACCACCGGAAACGGCTGCTGTTGCTGCGTGTCCCAGATATTGGCCATCGGCTTGCCCTGGGGCAGCAGCTCTTCGCCCCAGGCGTAAGTGGCCTGTTCGAGCCCGCCGCGCGCCGCCATTTCCCATTCGGTTTCCGTCGGCAGGCGCTTGCCGGCCCATTTTGCATAGGCCACGGCGTCTTCATACGACACCTGCACGACGGGGTGATCGTCCTTGCCGTCGATCGACGTGCCCGGGCCTTGCGGGTGCCGCCAATTGGCGCCGGCCACATAGCGCCACCAGCGCGAGTAATCGCGCAGCGACACCTCGGACTCGGTGCCCACGAACACCATGGCGCCGGGCACCAGCAGGCTGTCGTCGGGGCGCGGCGTGCCAGGTGGCAACTGCACCTTCAGGTCTTCCCATTTGGGCTTTTGCTCGGCTGTCGTGACGTAGCCAGTGGCTTCCACGAAGCGGCGGAACTGCGCATTGGTGACGTCGTTGACGTCCATCCAGAACCCGCTTACCGCCACCTTGTGCGCGGGCATTTCATTGGGCTGCGCCAGCTTGTGGCTGCTGCCCATCAGGAATTCGCGCCCTGGCACCCACGCCATGCCCGGTGGCCCGCTCTTGCCATCGCCCAGCACCACCTTGACGGCTTGCGGCTTGCCGTCGTCGGCCATCACCAGAAAAGCCGTGCTGGCGGCCACCCCCAACACCACGCCGCCCAATAGCAGCGCGCCCACCAGGCGGGATTTGTTTTTCACTTGCTTCGTCGCCATATTGAGTCACCCGAAGTCAAAGAAATTCAATCGGCTGCCCAGGAGGGGCAGGTCCGGTTATTACAGGCTTAGAACACCACTGTGGCCGTGCCCATCACCGTGCTGGTGCTATCCAGCCGGTTCGTGCTGCTGATGGTCGGCACCCAGCGCAGGCTGAGCGACAGCGAACGCTTGTCCGCCAGTTTCCTGTCGTAGGTAACGATCGGGCCCAGTGCCCAATCCCTGCCCTTGAACCCATTCAGCCGGTCGGCGGTGGGCCCGTCGTCGCTACCCAATTGCTGTTGGGTGCCCAGGATCAAGCCCGCGCTGACGCCATTGCTGAAGGTTTTGCGGCCCATTACGTCCCAACTGAAGACGGGGGCATTGCGGTAATCGGTAGCGTTGTTGCGCGTGTAGAACTGCACGCCCGCCACCGTGTCGATCTGGAAGCCGGATTCCGGAAATATCTTGGTGTAGGCCACCTGCGGAATGAAGGTCCAGTTGTTCAAACTGGGGTTGGCCATGTCGTCGGCGTTGTACTTGCCGGTGGGCGCCCAGATGTTCAGGCTGAGCGCCATGTGTGAGGTATCGGAAAAATGGTAGCCGGCGATGATGGGCGAGAAATACAGGTCGAAGAGACCCGACGCGGTGTCGCTATTGCCAACCGACCGGCCGCCCGGCCCCGTAAGGGTGGAATTCACCTTGGTCCAGACGTAGGGCAAGGTGAAGCTGGAGGCAAAGTTCCACGGCCCCGGGCCGGTATCCCAGGTTTTCAGGACAGTGGCCAACGTGAACGCTACCTTGCCGTTAAGCCCCAGCGACGTGCGCCCCGCCACCGGCACTTCGCGGCTACCGCCGATCTTGCCGTCCAGGTAGATCTGCGCAAAGTTCACGGCCCAGATCGGTTCGGGTGACACGATGCCCGCGTTGGGCTGCACATTGGTGCCGGTAACCTGCCGGCCCAGCGCGCCTTCCGTGGCAAAGGCGACGCCTGGCAAGGCCAGGGCCAGCAGCGAAGCTCCTACGCGCCGCATACCCGAACTTCCAACACGCCCACCCCAACCATCACACTGCCCATGCTGCTGTTCTCCACAAGGAATAACAAAAATGCAAAGACGCGCCGTCGATCTAGGAACAAACTTTAAACAAGCCGTGCTGGAAAATCAGGATAACTAAAAAGCCTTTCGCAATATTCTCACAGAGTTTTGCTTTGCCCAAGCTTGGCGTTACCAGGGAAAGTGCCCGCTATTATGCTTGCGTCCCCAGTTGGCTTTCCGGTCGGGCATGCACTTGATGAATACGCAGGCCGTCGCGGCGCGTGACCTCGAAATTCCATTCATGCAGGCGGATCGTGTCGCCGGCGTCGGGCAGTCGGCCCACCGCGCGCAACAGGCAGCCCGCCAGCGTGGCATCCGGGGAGTCCTCGACCAGACCAGGCTTGCCCAGCAAGCGCGCTGCCTCGCCCACCGACAAACCACCTTCCAGCAACCATGAACCGTCCGACAACTGCAACGCTTCGGGCTGGTCTTCGCTGTGTTCAGGCAGCTCGCCGCCCACGGCGGTCAACACGTCCATCGGCGTAACCAGGCCTTCGCAGACCCCGTGCTCGTCCACCACGATCAGCATGTGGTCGCGCGTGGCGCGCAGTTCTTCCAGCACCTTCAACACCGGCGTCGTCTCCATGACGTAGCGCGGTTCGCGCGCCAGCTCCACCAGGTCGATGGGGCCGGGGTTGCTCAATAGCGGCAACACATCCTTGAAGTGCAATACGCCCAGCACGTTGGAGGCATCGCCCGCGCAGAGCGGCAAGCGTGAATGGCCGCTGGCGAACTTGCGCACCACGGCCTCGGACGAATCCGCCACATCCAGCCAGACCATGTCGCCGCGCGGCACCATGATGGAACGGACATCGTGCCCGCCCACGGAAAGCACGCGCTCGATCATGGAGCTTTCTTCGGGCGCGAAGGCGGGCTCATCGCCCGCGCTGTCCACCAGCGCCACCATCTCGTCGGCCTGCTGGCCGGGTTGGCCGGCGCGGCCGGTATGCAGCAGGCGCAACACGGCTTGCGCGGTGCGCTGGCGGCGGCCCAGGGCATGCGTGCCCTTGGCGCGGTTACGCCGGGCCAACTGGTTGCACAGTTCGATCAGAATCGAAAAACCGATGGCGGCGTACAGGTAACCCTTGGGCACGTGGAAGCCCAGGCCTTCGGCAACCAGGCTGAAACCGATCATCAGCAGCAAGCCCAGGCACAGGATCACCACGGTGGGGTGACGACCCACGAACGCCATCAACGGACGGCTGGCCACCATCATGACGGCCATTGCCAGCACCACGGCAATCATCATGATGCTGAGTTCCTGCACCATGCCGACCGCGGTAATGACCGAGTCCAGCGAAAACACGGCGTCCAGCACGACGATCTGCAGGATGACCTGCCAGAAGATTGCGTGCTGCGGCTTCTGACCGGATTCGTGGCCAGCGCTGCCTTCCACGCGCTCATGCAGTTCCATCGTGCCCTTGAAGAGCAGGAACAGGCCACCCAGGATCAGGATCAGGTCGCGCCCGGATATCTCGCTGCCCCAGACGGTAAAGAGCGGCGCCGTCAGCGTGACCACCCAGGCAATACTGGCCAGCAGGCCCAAGCGCATCACCAGCGCCAGGCTCAGGCCGATCATCCGCGCCCGGTTGCGCTGCTCGGGCGGCAGCTTGTCCGCAAGAATGGCAATGAACACCAGGTTGTCGATGCCCAGAACAATTTCAAGAATCACCAGGGTCGCCAGGCCTAGCCAGGCGGTGGGGTCGTTCATCCAGTCAAAAATCATTATTCGTCCGCGGGTGTCGGGCGGACGCGCAACATGGCGCCGCCTTGCTGAAGGAGGAAAGCATGGAAATTCAAGGGGGAATGGGGAATGCGGGGCGGCGCGCGGCACGCAACTTGCGGCGGCGCGGCGGCGATGGAGTTTGAAGCCGCGCGACCTGTAGATGCCAGGGCGCGCTGGCGGATAGAAAGAAAAGGCGGGCGCCGGAGCGCCCTGCTAGGAGGGGGTTCTTGAGTCATAAAAGGCCGTGTTTACGGGGCTGCCTACGCAACCGCGGTACGCAAACACCGCCGGGCTCTCGTTCTTACAGGAAACTGAATAATACCTGAAACAGGTGTGCCCGCTGTCCACGGCCCGGCCCTGCCCGGCGCCTCAGCGTGTATCCGCACTGCCACCCGAGCCGGACGACGCGCCCGATCCAGGCATGCCGGTGCTGTCCGGCGCACCCGTCTTGCTGCCAGAACTTTTGCCGCCGCCGCGCGTATCCGCATCGGGGGCTTTCGGGCGCGGGCTGGCATCCCCCGGGCTGACATCCCCCTTGGGCGGAGCATTCGAGTCTTCGGACCGGGGCTTCGACGTTCCGGTCGTTTCTTCATTGGCAGGCATTTTCTTCTTGTCCGGGTTCAGCGTTCCTGGCACAGGCTCGCGAATGACGTTGGGCGGAGCCATCTTTTTGTCTGCCGTGGGCATGGGCATGGAAGGCGGCGGCGCGGCCTGCGCAACCAGTGTGGTCTGGGTGGTCTGCGCGGTGGTGGCATGCCAGGGCAATACCGCCAACATGGCGGATATCAGTAGCAGTTTGTGGCTTTTCATCGTTGTCTCCCAATTAAGAACAGTGACAAACTAAGCGCCAACGGATAACGAGTTGCTGCGGGGTCTCTATCAACTGCGGGGCAAGTGGCGTGCCTGCCCCAAAACTGGAGCGATGCATGGACGACCAATCCTCGAATGACGGTGCCGGGTCCGACCAGCCGGTCGCAAGCCGGCGTGGGCTGCTCAAGGCCCTGGCGGTGGGCGTGCCCGGCGCCGCCTGGGCCGCCCGCGCGGCAGGCGCACCCGCGGCGCCCGCCCCTGCCGCCGGCAACCCTGAAGGCCAGGCGGCCCTCTCGCCGTCCGCTGACCGCACCCTTCGGTTCTTCAACGCTCAGGAAGCCCAGGCGATGGACGCCATCGCGGCGCGCTTGATACCCGCCGACGATTTAGGCCCTGGCGCCAAAGAGGCCGGCGTCACCTATTTTCTTGATGGTCAGTTGGCAGGCGCCTGGGGCGCGGGCAGCCAGTTCTATCGACAAGGGCCGTTTGAAAAAGGCACACCCGAGCAGGGCTACCAGTTGTCATTCACGCCGGCCGAAATGATCCGACGGGGCTTGGCCGCGCTGGACGCGGCGACCCGCAAGCAAGACGGCAAACCCTTTGCGGAACTTGATGAAGCCAGGCAGGACGCCTGGCTTCATGACTTGCAACAAGGCAAAGTCGATTTTTCCCCCCTGCCGTCCGACATTTTTTTCCAGGCATTGCTGGATGGCACCGTCGAAGGCTTCTTTTCCGACCCGCTCTACGGCGGCAACATCGACATGGTGGGATGGAAGCTGGTGGGGTTTCCCGGCGCCTATGCCTCCTTTTCCAACGATATCGAACGCCACGGCGTGATCTGGGCGGGCAAGCCCGTATCCATCACCAACGCGGTAGGCCACAAGATGAAGTCGGGAGACGGACATGGCTAAAACGCTACCTCCCGTGGACGTAGCCATCATCGGCGGCGGCTGGACGGGTTCCATCATCGGCAAGGAGCTGGCTGCGGCCAAGCAACGCGTGGTGGTGCTGGAACGCGGCCAGGCGCGCTGGCCCTCGCCCGATTTCCAGGGCCCCAACGTGCATGACGAACTGAAGTACGCCCGCCGCCACGAACTGCACCAGGACGCCGCCACCGAAACGTTCACGTTCCGCAACAGTACGGACCAGAAGGCGCTGCCCATGCGCCGCTGGCAGTTTGCGTATCCGGGCACGCACCTGGGCGGCGCGGGCAACCACTGGTCGGGCGCGTACTACCGCTTCGACCCCACCGACTTCCGCATCCGCAGCCATTACACCGAGCGCTATGGCGCGAAAATTTTCGACAAGGAGCTGAGCTGCCAAGACTGGCCGGTCAGCTATGACGAGCTGGAGCCCTATTTCGACCGGTACGACTACTTGATCGGGGCCTCCGGCCAGGCCGGCAACATCAAGGGGCAAAAGCAGGAAGGTGGCAACCCCTTTGAACCCTGGCGCTCGCGGCCGTATCCGAATCCGCCCATGAAGGTGCCCTACGCGCCCGCGCTGTTCGGCGAAGCCGCGCGCAAACTGGGCTATCACCCCTACGTGCAGCCCTCGGCCCTCTGTACGCGCCCCTATGTGAATTCCGAGGGCCTGCACATGAGCGCCTGTGTGTACTGCGGGTTTTGTTCCAACTTCGGCTGTGAGCATTTCGCCAAGGCTTCGCCGCAGGTCTGCATCTTGCCAGTGGCCATGAAGATGGAGAATTTCGAGATCCGCACGGGCGCGCACGTGCTGCGCGTGGAACTGACGCCGGACAAGAAGCGCGCGCGCGGCGTGACCTATGTGGACGCGGCGGGTGAAGAGGTTTTCCAACCGGCCGAGATTGTGGTGCTGTGCGCCTTTGGCATCAACAACGTGCGCCTGCTGCTGCTTTCCGGCATCGGCAAGCCTTACGACCCCGCAACCGATACCGGTGTCGTGGGCCGCAACTACACCCACCAGACCACGTCGGGCGTGAACCTGTTTTTCGACGAGTCGATCAATATCAACCCGTTCATGGGCGCGGGCGCGGTCGCCGTGACCATGGACGATTTCAGTGCCGACAATTTCGACCACGGGCCGCTGGGCTTCGTGGGCGGCGGCTATTTGCAGATCCAGGTGGTCAGCGGCGCGCCCATCGGCTTTCACCCCACGCCCAAAGGCACCCCCACCTGGGGCGCCGACTGGAAAAAGGCCGTCAAGCGTTACTACAACCATTCGGCTTCCATCACCATCACCGGGTCCGCCCAACCCTGGCGCGGCGGCTACCTGAGCCTGGACCCCACCTACAAGGACGCCTGGGGCCTGCCGCTGCTGCGCATCACCTACGACTTTCCGGACAACGACATCCGCATGTCGGCGTTTCTTACCGACAAGGGCGACGAGATCGGCCGCGCCATGAAGGGCATCGTGCGCACCGAGCCCGGCCCACGCAAACGGCCATTTACCGCTACGGCCTACCAGTCCACCCACCTGACCGGCGGCGCGGCCATGGGTGACAACCCCGACACCAGCGTCGTCAATCGTTACGGGCAAAGCTGGGACGTGCCGAATGTGTTCGTGACCGGCGCGGCCTTATTCCCGCAGAACTCGGGCTACAACCCGACAGGCACCGTGGGCGCCACCGCCTACTGGATCGTCGAAAAAATCAAGGCGGACTATCTGCGTTCGCCGGGACCGCTGGTGTGATCATGATCGAACATCGCAAAGGCATATCCGTCGCCATCCTGCTGATCATGGCGCCGCCCTTGGTCACGTTGATCGCCACGGCGCACCAGATGATCGGCACGGGTGGCGATGGCCTGATCCGCGCCAGGGCCGTCACCGCATCGGCGCCGCCCGCGACACCGTCACCCGCCACGCCTGGCACGCCCGCTGCGCCCGCCACGCCTGCCACGCCTGCGGCGCCTGGCCCGGCGGCAGCCCCCCAGGCGGCGGCGCCACCATCCGCGCCGACAGCGTCCGCGCCACCCAAGCCCGCCACACCCGTGCCCGGCCGCAGCGCGCAAGATTTCAGCGCGTCGCGCCCCGAATGGGAGAAATTCCTGCGCGATGCCGACCCGCAAGCCGGCAAGCAGCTTGCCGCCAACGGCAAGCCCGCGGCGGGCGTGCAGGCTTGTGTGGCCTGTCATGGGCAAGCCGGCATCACGCCCACTGGCGGCATCTTCCCGAACCTGGCGGGCCTGAGCAGCGAATACCTGGCCAAGCAACTGGCCGACTTCCGCAGTGGCTCGCGGGTTCAACCGCTGATGAATACGGTGGCGCGCGCACTGACCGAGCAGGAAATCGGGCAGCTTGCGGCCTACTACGGCAGCCTGGCCGGCCCACCAATGCATGTGGGCGAATTCGGCGGCGAAGCGGCGCGCAAGCTGGATGTAGAAGGCGACGGCACGCGTGCCCTGCCCGCTTGCGCCAATTGCCATGGCCTGCGTGGCATGGGTGAAGGCCCGTTGCTGCCGCGCCTGGCCGGGCAGTCCCGGGAATACTTCATCGACCAGATGAACGCCTTTCGCAGCGGCTCGCGGCAGAACGATGATGTCGGCGTCATGCGCGCGTTTGCGCAGCGCCTGACCGCTGGCGAGATCGAAGCCTTGGCGGCCTACTACGCGGGGCCCGCGCCCAAGCCGCAATAAGCCGTTGACCTGGGTCGGGCCGCGTTCACCTGCATTCGCCGGGGTTCGCCCGTGTGCACACTCAGGCGGTGCGTCACTTGCCGGGGCTGGGGCTGAGCAGGTCCGACAATGCGTCGCCCAGTTCCTTGACGGCGCCGCTCACGCCCTCGGCGGCGCCCTCCGCGCCCACGCCGATGGCGCGTCCGAAGCCCTGCGCCACTTGTGCGGTGAAACCCCGGGTGACCGAGAATTTGGGGTTGTCCAGACTGCCGCGCAAGGCGAATTCGAACCGCAGCGCGCCGGTCTTGTCCTTCATGGCGGCCAGCACCGCCTTGCGGGGCAGCGAAAACACCGAACCGTCACCGCTGAACTTCAGGTCACGCAACGCCACGACGCCCGAGGCGCGCAGGTCACGCTTGGCGATGGCGGTGGTCATGTCCAGGTCCATCGCGCCGCCCGTCAGCGTGCCGGTGCCGTTTTCCGCCAGGTATGGCGCCGCGTGGCGGACATCCATATTGCGCACCGCGATTTTCATTTCTGAATCGGTACCGCCTATGGCTACCCAGCCTTGAGCGCGTACGGTTGACTCGCCGTTGCGGTTGTCTTCCACATCGCCGGCGAATTCGATATTGCTGCGCGCGCCGTCGCCGGGTATGACCACGGGACTCAATCGCGCCCGCACGTTCTTGAAAGGAATACGGTGCGCCGGCGCGGCCACGGCGGCATCCACGAAATCCAGGCGTCCGTCGCGCAGCACCAGCTCGGCGATTTCAATTGGCATGCGGCCGCGCGTTCGGCCCTCGCCCGCTTGCATCGCCGTCTTCAACGCCGGAGCAATCTGCATATCGCCGTCGTCGGTGCGCACCACGGCAAAGTCGAAGCCCTGGATGACGACGGTATGGAACACCGCCTCGTGCCGCAGGAAACCGCTCCACTTGGGTTCAAGGACGACCCGCTTGGCACGCGCTTCGGCTTGGCCCGCGGCGCCCGGCACCAACACGTCGGTCAATACCACCTGCCGGAATCCAACCTGAACATCGCCCACCTGGCTGCGCGGCCCCAACAAGCTAGAAATACGTTGTTCGACGATGCGAACGCCAGCAAATGCAAGAATCGCCGCCAGCGCAAGCAGCATCAACAGCACCGCCAGGGTGGTACCCAGGGCGGAGCGCTGGCGCGGTGCGGGGGCAGGCGAGTTCATGAGCAATCCTGGCTACGGTCAACATCGTCAGAGGGCATGGCCAATGCGCATGGTCAGAGCGCATGGTCCGAGATAAGGCAACATATTTCAATGGCCGAAAAGGATGATGGCAGCAAACCAGCGCCCCAAGCAAATGGCCCCGGCCGCGCCGTCAAAGGGCGAGGCCGGGGCCGTCGGGACGCGCGCTGCCGGTATGCGGTCTCAAGGCGCAATCAAGAGGCTAGCGTTGCGTCTTGTTTTGCTGGCCGGGGTTCTGGCCCTGCTGGCCTTGACCCTTGTCGATCTGCTGGCCGGGTTGTTGCCCCGACTGCTGACCCGGTTGCTGGCCCGATTGTTGGTTGCGGTCCTTGGGGTTTTCCTGGGCCTGTTGCTTTTGCGGCTGCTTTTGCTGATCGGGCTGGTTCTGATTGGACATTACAAGTCTCCTAGAGGGCGGAAGAGTTCCGCTGGACTTGCAGTCGCAACTGGCGTGCCCAAACGCCGAGCATGCACCGAAATAAGATCCCAATGAGAACGGGCTCGGCGTGGGCCAGCGTTCGTGTCGCAGCGGTTCGGGACGCGGCCGGTCCGGTAAGAATTACCGGGTTGGTCGGTTACTGCGTGGTCACGCGCACGGGCGGGCCGGGTTCAGCGTCAGCCCCGTCAAACGCCTCGATCCAGGACGACGCATAGCTGGCGGAGGCGGCCAGCGGCGCCCCGCCGTCGCGTTGCGTACGCAGCCGCAGCATCAGTTCGTCCAGCGTCATGGGTCGGCCCAGCGCAAAACCTTGGCCGTAGCGGCAACCCGCAGCCCGCAAGGCGGGGATGTCGGCCACGTTCTCGACCCCTTCGGCTACCACGCGCCACCCCATGCGCGTTGCCAACTCGGCGGCGCTGCGCAGCACTTCGAACGCCACCGCGCTACGCCGCATGCGCGTCACAAAGTACTGGTCGATCTTGACTTCTGAAAGCGGAATGGCCGACAGCAGCTTCAATGAGGCATGGCCCGTGCCGAAATCGTCCAGGCTGACTTCGCAGCCGGCGTCCTCTAGCTTCATGAGCGACGCGCGCAGAACATCAAGGTCCTTGATGGGCTGGTCTTCAGTTAGCTCGACACGCACCAGCGACGCCGGCAGCTCGGCCGCGCGGATACGGTCAAGCAGGAAGGCGACCGAGCGGTCATCGGCAAGCGTCGTGGCCGGCGCGTTGATCGCGATGGGCACCGCGACGCCCATCCGGCGCATGGTCAGCAGCACATCAATTACGCGCAGGCAAACGCGCTCGAACAGTTGCTTGTCCATGCCCATGCGATTGACGGCGGGAATGAACTCGGCCGGCATGACCAGCCCAAGGCGCGGATGCTGCCAGCGTGCCAGCGCCTCGGCCGACACGATCTTTCCGGTCAGCAAATCCATCTGGGGCTGCAACAACACACGCAGCCCATCTTTTCCTGCAATCATGGCGGCGATTTCATCATCGCTGACCACCGGGCCTGTGGAAGCCTCGTGATTCGGCGTCATGTCTACGCTCCTCGCATGTCCCTGGATAAGGCCTGCGCTGTCCGGGCGCAGATAGGGACACATTGGGACATGAGTTCACTCTTGGCTTGCCGCTATTGCGCCGCCGATATAACCGGTGACGCCGTCGCACCTGTTTTTTTATGCCATTTTGCGCAATTGTTCCAGGCAAATTTGCGTGCATTCGCCCGTTAATTCAGATTAATGTAACCAGCCGTATACGCCAACCGCCTTGTCGACATGCTAGGGTTTGCGTCCTGCGCATTCTCTGCCTGACTTCTGCCGTATTTCCAGCGTGACAAAACTGCTATCCCTCTGGCGCGCCTCGCTGCGCAACGTGCTGTGGCTGGATGCCCTGCAAGCCGCCGCCATCAGCGCGGCGCCCGTCATCCTGGCCGTGCTTGCGCATGAGCCCCGCCTGGGCTGGACCGCCATCGCCGCCTTCTGGGCCTGCTTCGGCGACCCCGGCGGGCCGCTACGCCAACGCGCCGGCTCCATGCTGGCGCTGGGACTGATCGGCGCCCTCTTCTGTTTCCTGGCCAGCGCCAGCGCCGACCACCTTTGGCTGCTGCTGCCGCTGACGTTCGCCTGCTGCACTTTCGGCGGGCTGCTGCGGGTACTGGGGCCCGCCGCGGCCATTGTCGGCACGCTGCTGTCGGCGGGTTTCGTGGTGGCGGCGGAACTGCCCGCGCCGACGCTGGCCGAAAGCCTGTCCTACACCCTGTTCTTCCTGGCCGGCGCGGTCTGGGCCATGTTGATGACAGCGCTGGTCTGGCGCAGGCGCCCCTGGAAAGACGCGACGCACGCCGTGGCGCACTGCTATCGCGGCCTGGCGGACTTTGCCGATGCCTTGGCGCGCATGTATTCAGGCCTGACGGTGTCGGGCGTGACCCCTGCCGGCGGGCCGCAAGCCTGGACGGCCGTTACCAAACCGCAGCGCAGCGCACAGCGGGCGGCGCTGGAAGCCGCCCGCGTGCGCATCCGTGAAGTGCAGGACACCCGACCGTCGCGCCGCGCACGGGCGCATCAATTGATGTATCTGCTGGACAGCGCCGAAGACAGTTTCATTGCGCTGGTCGCCGCGGCCGACCTGCTGGAATCCAACGCGCCGCGCTGGCTGGGCCGCAGCGCGGGCGCGCATCTGTCGCACGCACTGCACCGCTACGCGAGCGTCTGCAACGCCATCGCCAGCACGTCGGACGTCAGTGACGCCAAGCAGGCGCAATGCCTGCGGGAACGGCTGGCGCACTTCAGCGCGGGCCTGCACGACCTGCGCGGCGGCGCCATGGCCTATGCGCCTGATCTGGCCACGGTGGTGCCGGTGCTGGACCGCATGCTGCAGACGGCCCAATCCGTCATGCAGGCCCTGTTCGACCAAGGCGACGCGCCAACAGCGCCGATTCAGGCCCCAAGCCTGGCAAGCCGCGCCCGCCAGGCCGGACGCACCCTGCGCCAGAACCTGGGCGTGGAATCGGATGCCTTCCGCCATGCCTTGCGCGTGGGCGTGGGCGCGACGATCGCCGTGGCGCTGTCCAAAACCTTCGCCGTGAACCACGGCTATTGGATGTCGCTGACCCTGGTGTTCATTCTGCAGCCTTACTTCGCCACCACCTGGCAGCGCACCTTGGAACGGGTGATCGGCAGCGTGGCGGGCGCCATTGGCGCGTCATTGCTGGGCTTGTTGCTCACCACACCGCTGTCCGTGGCCCTGGCGGTGCTGCCCATCGCGCTGGGCACCTTCGCCGCCCGCACCATCCATTACGCCCTGTTCACCTTCTTCCTGACCTCGCAGTTCGTCCTGGTCAGCCACATCCAGCAACCCGAAATCCATGAACCCATGCTGGCCGCGTTGCGCGCCTTCAACAGCGTGCTGGGTGGCATCCTGGCCTTGCTGGTCGGGTTTCTGGTGTGGCCTGAAAAAGAGCCGCGCCAATTGGCCGACGCCTTGACTCGCGCCCTGGCGCGGCATGCCGCCTACGTCCTGGCGCTGATCCGGCTGAAAAGCCATGCCAAGGCGGATACCGCCGCCGTCGACATTGTTGGCCTGCGCCGCCTGGCCTGCCTGTCGGCCGACAATGCCGAAGCGTCCTTGCAGCGGCTGCAACAAAACCCGGTGCATCGTGACCGCAAGGTCGACACCGCCGTGAACCTCTTGAACGCGATGCGGCGCATTACCGCCGCCGGCACCGTCCTGGAAATCCAGGCGCCCTTGCCGCCCGAGGCCTCAACGGCAGCCACGGCGCTGCAAGCGTACGGGCTGGTCCTGGCGCACGCCTTGCACCCGCAGGACAACGCACCCGCTGCGTCCCCGCGCCAATTCGCGGTACCGGCCGCGGTATTGTCGGCCGACCCCGCGCTGGCCGGTCCGCTGGACCGCATCGCCCAGCAGGCACGCCAGGTGCGGCAATTACGCGACCGCGTGGAGAAGGAAGCGCCGCGTTAGCCAGCGATCACGCCGTCCACAAAAAGTGATAGTGGCTTGACGTGCGTCAAGGATCGGCCCGCCGGAACGCGCAACCATGGTCACATGGGACGCTTATCAAGGAGGCCCGCCATGTACCGACGCATTTCCGTCCACCTGGACCACGGATTCGATTGCAAACGCCGCACCGCATTGGCGCTGGCGCTTGCCAGACAGCATCAGGCGGATCTGGTCGGCATTTATGCCAGCGCCGCCCCGCCCCAGTATTACTACGGCGAATCCGTGCTGATGTCGCGCACCCTGGAAGTCATGAAGGGATTGCAGGCGCAGAACCGGGACGCCGTACAAAACGCCTTCCTGGAGGCCGCCGCCGCTGCCGATGTGCCCGCCGTGGTGCGCGCGGGCGACGCCGCGCCGAGCGCCACCGTTGCGCTGCACGCGCGCAGCAGCGATCTGGTCATCGTCAGCCAGTTCAACCGCGACGACGTCGAAGCCGCGCACGAAACCGAGTTCGTGGAACAGATGCTGCTGACCGCCGGCCGGCCCGTGCTGGTGCTGCCGTCAAGCGGTGATTTTTCCGGGGTCGGCAACCGGGTGCTCTATTGCTGGGACGGCAGCCGGGAAGCTGCCCGCGCACTGGCCGACGCCGCGCCCGCCCTGCACCTGGCCTCGCATCTGGTGGTGCTGACCATGGACGAAGGCGCCAGCGTTGACAAGCAAGAAGGCGTGCCCTTTGAAGACCTGGCCACCTACTGCGTGGCGCACGGCATGCCGGCGCCAGAGCATGTGCACCGCGCCATCAAGGGAGTGGGCGTGGGCAGCACCATCCTGAACGCCGTCGCCGACCACAGCGCCGATTTGATCGTGATGGGCGCTTACGGTCACAGCAAGTTCCGCGAATGGGCCATGGGCGGGGCCACCGCGTCCATTCTGAAAAGCATGACCGTGCCGATCATGTTCTCGCACTGAAGCGGGTGCGGCGCAGGCGGTCTGTTCAGGCCGCTTCCGCGTGCGCATCCCGCACCGGGGTCAGAACGGGCTTGCCGTCGAAATGCGCCGTGGCGTTTTGCAGGAACAGCGCCACGGTTGCGGCCACGGCCTCGGGCGAGCGCCCCGCGCTATGCGGGGTCAGCACCACGTTGTCCAACTGCTTGAGCGCAGCGGGAATGTGCGGCTCGCCGTCCACCACATCCAGGCCCGCCCCGGCAATGCGGCGGCTGGCCAGCGCGGCGATCAGGGCGTCGGTGTCAACGACGCTGCCGCGCGCGATGTTCACCAGGTAGCCGTCGGGCCCCAGGGCTTGCAGCACGTCGGCATCCACCAGATGCCGCGTGCCCGCGCCACCCGGCGTGGCAATGACCAGGAAGTCCGACGCGGCGGCAAGCGCGCGCGGGTTGTCGAAATAGGTGTAGCCCGATTCCGGGCGCGGCCGCCGGTTGTAATAGCCGACGCGCATGCCGAACCCGTTTGCACCCCGGCGCGCGATTTCAAGGCCGATCGTGCCCAGGCCCAGAATGCCCAGGCGCTTGCCCGTCACTTGCGGCCCCATGAATCCGTTCCAATGCCCTTGGCGCACCCAGGCGTCGGCCTGCGGCAGATGGCGGGCGGCGCCCAACAGCAGCGCCATGGCGTGGTCGGCCACCGATATGGCATTGGCGCCCGGCCCGTTGGTGACCACGATGCCGCGCGCGGCCGCCGCGGCAAGATCAATGTTCTCGTAACCCACGCCCAGCGAACAGACCAATTCCAGCTTCGGCATCGCGGCAATCTCGTCGGCGCGCAGGCCGGTGGCGCCGCGCGTCAGAACGATGCGGATATCACCAGCGTGGTCCTGAATGGCTTGTTCACGGGCTCTGTCGGTGGGCGCGTAGAGGGGCTGAAAGCCGCGCGCCTGGATCTCGGGCAGGTAGTCCTGCACGCTGTCGATCAAAATCAGTAGGGGAATGGTCATGTTGCTGCTGCGGGGTGGCGGGGGATGATGGCGGCGAACTAACGAGTTCCAGCCAAAAGCAAAGGCGAGGAAATCTTACGCCTGAGGCCCCGCACGCGCCACCCGCCGTCCAGGCAGCGGCCATTCCTTGCAAAAGCTGGCGGCCCGGTCCAGCGCGGCGCCGCCGGGCTGGACCGGGCCGCCATCAGAACGCTATAAGCGCCCCGTCAGCAGCATCACGATCAGCACGATCACGACAATGCCAAGCAGGCCGCTGGGGTAATAGCCCCAGCCTTTACTGTGCGGCCACGCCGGTACAGCGCCGATAAGCAGCAGGATCAGAATGATCAGCAGGATGGTCGACATGATGACTCCTCGTCGTTATTGATTCGAATTGTTGAGTGGCAAGCGGGCATCAGCGCTTTGGCGGTTCAATTTCCTTGACGGGCGGAGATAGCGGCGGCAGGTCCACCTCAGGCTCGTCGGTGTCCGGATCCACCGGCAGGTCTCCCGGCGGCGAGCCCGGCGGAATGGGCTCGGGTTTGGGCGGCACGTGTAGATACTGTGTGGCTTGCATGGCACTCTCCTGTAGGGATCATTCGCGGGCCCCGCCATACCGCACGGGTCCGAAACAATCGATTCGCGGACATTTGTCGCTGGACACCCTTCAGCAAGCGCCGTGCCCAAACTTTCAGCTTGCCGAAAGTGACATCCAGGCACAGCGCTTGCTACTGCTGCGCCCGCTGCGCGCGCCACTTTCCGGAGACAGCATGGCCACCCGCCCCCCAATTGCCGACGCAACGCCTGCGGCCGTTGATCCCCCCTTGGTCTATGTGGATGACACCCTGCCGGGCTATCGCCGCGTGCGGGTCAATGGCAGCACCTTTCACTACCTGGATACGGGCGGCAAGCGCATTACCGCCAACGCGGAAATTGAACGCATCCATAAGCTTGCGATCCCGCCCGCGTATGAACACGTGTGGATCTGCCCCTGCCCCATGGCCATCTTCAGGCTACCGGCCGCGACGCCCGTGGCCGCAAGCAATACCGGTATCACGCGGCTTGGGCGGCGTTGCGCGACGCGGGCAAATACCAGAACCTGCTCGCCTTCGGGCAGGCGCTGCCGCGCATCCGGCGCCGCGTGGCGCGCGACATGCGGGCGCGCGGACTGACGCAGGACAAGGTGGTGGCCACGCTGGTGCGCCTGTTGGAAACCACCTTGATCCGTATTGGCGCGCGCGAATATGCGCGGTCCAACAAATCATATGGCCTGACCACGCTGACGCGCCGCCACGCCACGGTGGCGGGCAGCAGTTTCCGTTTTCGGTTCGTGGGCAAGAGCGGCGTACCGCACGACGTCACGGTCCGCGACCGCCGGGTGGCGCGCATCATCAAGCGCTGCATGGAGATTCCGGGGCAGCAACTGTTCCAGTACCTGGACGAAGACGGCGCCAAGCATCCAGTGGACTCGGGCGCGGTCAATGCCTATTTGCGCGCGGCGGGCGATGGCGATTTCACCGCCAAGCATTACCGCACGTGGGCCGGTTCCGTGATGGCCTAAGCGGCGTTGCAAGGCCAGCCCCTGGAGAGCGCCACGCAGGCGCGCCAACAGGTGGCCGATGTGATCAAGCAGGTATCCAAGCGGCTGGCCAACACGCCCGCGGTGTGCCGAGCGTGCTACGTGCACCCGGCCGTGCTTGAAGCCTATCTGCAGGGCATGTTGCCGCCAAAGGGACGCGCGCCGGATGGCCCTCGCGGCCTGCAGGCCGATGAAAGGCGCCTGCTGGCGTTTCTGCGGGACCTGCCGCCCATGGACACGCCCGCGCCGCCCCAAGCTTCAAAGCAAGTGTGAGCGGGCATTCTTCGCGCGGGGCTGCGGCTTGCTGCCATCCGCCCAGTTCGATTCGGTCTTGTTGTCCACCACGGCACGCTTGTCGCGCGCGGCTTCGTCAGGGGTGGAGGCGTCTGGTTTGACCGGTTGTTTCGGCACATCGACGGGGCCGCGTGGCGGCAGTATCTTTGCGGAGTCATCGGTGCCGGCCGCCTTGTGGGCGGCGGTGTCGGGTTTCGAAGCGGATCGGGATTTCATGACACTGCCTCCTGTCTGGTTTCGAACTTTCATCCTACGGCCGCCAGCGACGCGAAACCGAGGTCAGTATCTTCAAATTGCAAGCGGATGTGCCCGGCGCAGGCCGGGCGCGCCTTTGCCAAGCACCCTGGGCACTCACAAGGAGATGCAATGCGAGACCCAAACTTCGAGCAATGTGTGCAAGCCTGCTACGAATGCGCGGTGGCTTGCGACCAGTGCGCCGCGGGGTGTTTGGAAACCAACGCCACGCGGATGAAGCGCTGCATCAGCCTGGCGACGGATTGCGCCAGCGTTTGCCGCCTTTGCGCCGCCATGCTGGCGCGCGACGGCGAATTTTCCACCGCGCTTTGTACGCTCTGCGCTTTGGTTTGCGATGCTTGCGCCCGCGCTTGCGCGCCTTACCAGGACGTGGAGCATTGCCAGATCTGCGCCGGCGCTTGCCTGGCGTGCACTCTGGCTTGCCAGGACATGCTCGAGGCTTGACGCTTCGACACGCCACGCGGCCGCACGGGCAGGCCAGCGTTGGCGCCTACCCAGCCCGATTGCCAGGAGCTTTTCGATGGCCTCTACGAACACCCCTTTGCCTTCCGACTTTCCCGAGAACGGCCCGGACAATCGTGGGTCGCGCAGCCGCGCGCGCCATCCGGAAAGTTGGATCGACGAGATCGAAGCCACCTTGCGCGATGCCGACCCAAGCGACCTGGACGCACTCAAGGAGCGCTTGGCCGATCAGTTGGCCGCTACCCGGCGCAGCCTGCGTGATGCGTCTGACAACGCCGGCGATCTGATGCGAGAAACGATCGATTGCACCGAGGAATATATCCACGCACGCCCGTGGCAGGCCATCGGGCTGGTGGCTGGCGCGGCGTTCTTGTTCGGCGTCGTCGTCGGACGCCAATAACAATCAACAAGCACCGCGCCAACCGGGTCCGGACCGGAGGCCTCGGCCGGATCTCGACCGAGTCCGGACCGAGGCAGGCGCTGGGTTTCAAACCCGGTTTTCAGGCCTTGCCCTTAATTTTCAGGCCTTGCCCTTGACCTTGTCCTCCACCTTTTCCTTCGCATCGCCATAGGTCGCCTGCGCCTTGCCCGCCACTTTCTGTGCGGTGCCCTTTGCCTCGGTGGATTCGCTGCCTGTTGCCTTGCCGGCCACTTCCTTTACCTTGCCGGTGGCTTCTTCAACTCTGCCCTTCACCTGGTCCTTGTTCATGGTTGTCTCACTTTCATCGCGTTGACGGAATGCCGGCGCCATGGTCGGCGCCGGTCAACCCTGCGCTCGCAAGTGACGTGCCCAAACGGCCGCGCACGGCCATCCGGGAACAAGGTTTGCTCCCTGCCATGCCAAGGCGCGTTCCGCGCCAAGTCACAAGGAGCCTAGCCATGAGCAAGCCGAAGAACACTGACACGGGCGCCCGCCCGCACCCCACCCCGCCCATGCCCGGACAGCATCTGGAAAAGCCCGGCAATGAATCGGACATGGTGCTCAAGCCGCAGTACCAGGCACCCGGCTACGAAGGCAGCGGCAAGCTGAAGAACATGGCCGCCATCGTCACAGGCGGTGATTCGGGCATCGGTCGCGCGGTCAGCGTGTTGTTCGCGCGCGAAGGCGCCGACGTTGCCGTCGTGTACCTGGACGAACATGAAGACGCGGAAGAAACTCGCCGCGTGGTCGAAGCCGAAGGCCGGCGCTGCCTGCTGATACCGGGCGACGTGCAAGACCCCAGCTTTTGCAAGGACGCGGTCGCGCAAGCCGTCAAGGATTTCGGCAAGCTCGACATCCTGGTGAACAACGCGGCCTATCAACAGCACACCGAAACGCTTGCCGAGATCAGCGACGACAAATGGGACAAGACCCTGCGCACCAACATCACCGCCTATTTCTACATGGCGCGCGCGGCGCTGCCACACTTGAAGACCGGCGCGTCCATCATCAACACCGGCTCCGTGACCGGGCTGCGCGGCAGCGCCAAGCTGTTGGACTATTCGTCGACCAAAGGGGCAATCCACGCGTTCACGCGCTCGCTGGCCGCCAACCTTGCGGCTGACGGCATACGGGTGAACGCGGTTGCGCCCGGCCCTGTCTGGACGCCGCTGAACCCGGCGGACCAAAGCGCGGAGGCCATCAAGGAATTCGGCAAGAAAACGGATTTGGGTCGGCCCGCGCAACCCGAAGAGATTGCGCCCGCCTATGTGTTTTTGGCGGCGCCAGTCTGCGCCAGCTATATCACCGGCATCGTGCTGCCCATCACCGGCAGCGCGGGCGACTGATCACCCTGGCGTCAGGGCGTTGGCGCAGGGGCCTCGACGGTCTCGGGTGGGATCAACGGGTCAAAGTCCTGCCACTTGCCGTCACGCCATCGACCTTGCGCGCGTTCGATGTCATGCCCGCCAGACTCGCGCAGCACACGCCGGGCCAAGGCCTCCTGCTCGGTCGACACATGCAGCGCCAACATGACGCCAGCCTGTCGCACGGCCGGATGGGATTCCTGCACCACTGGTGTCATCGAGCTCTTGCGCCGGCCCCGGCCCACAACCCACATGGCGCCGGCCAACGCGCCGATGTACGCGCCCACGCCGGCGGCGGCGATAACAATGAATATGGATGCCGCCATCTGGGCGGCGATTGCCCCGCCCAACAAGGCAAACAGCAGGCCCAAGGCCGATGCGCCCGCCACCGCGCCCACGTGCCCGCCCTTGGCGTCCGGGTCCGCCAGGCGGTCTCCCCCGAGCGGATAGCGCGAGTGCTCTCCTGCCGTATTGATGTAGAACGTATGAACGTCCTCTTCGGTAAAACCTTCCTTGAACAGGTTCTGCGTGGCGACGGAGGCCTGGTCAAACGTCTGGAACCTTGCGGCAACGATCAAAGACATAGCGTTCTCCCGTGTGCGGACAGACGCATGCCAGCAACTGGCATACCCGCGCACGTCGGCACGGCATTTGCTGAATTGTCCGAAGTGCGGTGCAGCCTCAGGACTGCCCCCCACCCTCTTTTGCAGCCACACCGGAGACCGTCATGCCCGCGACCTCACCCCCCGATATTCGGCACCCCGACGACAGCGGCCGCCCCGATCTGGGCCCCAGCGATTCGTCCGATTCCGCCAGCGACCTGCCTCCAAGCCGAACGCATACCGATAGCGACTCGCAAGCGACCGGCGAACGGGAAAGCGTTGATCCGGACCTGCGTGACGACGACGGCGACGACATCGCGCCCGACCACGTCACGGACGCCGACGACGCGGGCGTATCCCATACGCCGCCTGACCCGGTTCGCAATGGCGGTTGATCCCACGCACCCACAATCGGAGCATGCCAACCATGGACGTGTCGGGCAAAAGTGAAAATATTTCAGAACATCAAGAAGATTTTTCCGCGCGCCCGATAGGTCGCGCACGTGAACTGTCCTTCCTGGATTGGACCGCGTTGATCCTGGTGGTGGCGGGTGGCTTGAATTGTGGCTTGATGGCCGCCGTCAACCTGGATGTCTTCGCCAAGATCTTTCCCGAAGCCGCGGTGCGTGGCATTCAGGGCTTGATCGGGCTGGCCGCCCTGCATTGCGTCGTCATGCTGTTCCGATGGGGAGACGAACCGGGCTGAATGCCCGGCGCTCCTTGCTTGCCCGCCCTTCTAGTTACCCGACTTGCGGGTGCCCGGATACTGACCACCTTCCTCGAACTCTGGCCCGCGCGTGTGGGGCTTTTTGTCCGCCGGACGCTTGGCGGGCTCGCGTGCTTTCCCGTATCCCGGTTTATCCGCGCCAAACTGACCGCTGTCGCGCGCGGCTTCGGATTCGTCCTTGGGTTCGTTCGCTTTGGAATTCCCCGGATCCTGCTCAGTGTGCTGCGTCATCTCGTTCTCCGTATCGCGTAATGCGCCACCTGGTTGCGCAAGTGGCATGCCCGGGCTAGTGGACACGCCACGGCAAATAGCAGGCTGCGGACACGGTCAAGCGGCATTCCTGGAATCGCGCGACCCGGCGTCATCGCTGGGCAGCACGATTCCGGCGGCCGCGTATTCTTCCAGGCGGTTGTAGAGCGTCTTGGGGCTGATGCCTAGCATCAGCGCGGCCTGCTTCTTCACGCCATTGCAGCGTTCCAGCGTGGCCAGGATCAGGCGCCGATCCGCTTCCGCCAGCGTCTCGCCAACGGGCACACTGACTTCATCGCCCGCCCCATCGCCAGCTGGCGATACTTGCGGCACCAGCATGTCCACGCCCAGCACATCGCCATCGGCCATGATGAAGGCGCGGCGCACGAAGTTCTTCAGCTCGCGCACATTACCCGGCCATTCGTACTGCTTGAGCACTTCCGCGGCCTCGGGTGAAAACGCCTTGCTCTTGCCGGACTCCTGGTTTTGCGCCTGTAGAAAACGGCGCGCCAACAGCAGGATGTCATCGCCGCGCTCTCGCAGTGGCGGCAATTCAATCGGAAAGACGCTCAGTCGGTAATAAAGGTCTTCGCGCAGCTTGCCTTCCTGCACGGCCTGTTCAGGATTGCGGTTGGTGGCCGCCACAATGCGGATGTTGCAGTTGATCTCGCGATTCGTGCCCACCCGCATGAATTGCCCGGTTTCCAGCACCCGCAATAGCTTGACCTGCAGGTCCAACGGCATCTCGGTCACTTCGTCCAGGAACAGCGTGCCGCCGTCTGCCCGTTCGAAGTAGCCCTTGTGCTGACGGTCGGCGCCCGTGAAGCTGCCGCGCTCGTGCCCGAACATTTCGCTTTCGATCAGGTTCGGCGAGATCGCCCCACAGTTGACCGCAATGAACGGCCGCTGGCGGCGCGTGCTGAGTTCGTGGATGGCATGCGCGGCTAATTCCTTGCCGGTGCCGCTTTCGCCGATCAATAAGGTCGTGACGTTGGTGGGCGCGACCCGCCCGATCTGGCGATAGAGCTCGACCATGCGCGGCGACTCGCCGTACAGCTTGCCAAAGCGGCCAGGTTCCTCGAAGGGCATGCCAGGGACTTCGCCGCCTGCGTTCGTCACGACGCGCGTCAAGATTTCGTTCAGCCGTTCCATGCAGATCGGCTTGACCAGGAAATCGCTTGCGCCCAGGCGCAAGGCCTGCACCGCGTAATCCACGGTGCCATGGCCCGTCATTACCACGACTTCGGCGCTGGCCACGGCCGCATTCTTGAAGATGTCCAGACCGTTGCCCCCTGGCAAGCGGACATCGGTCAACACCAGATCCGGCGCTTGCCGTTCCAGCTGTATCAGCGCATCTTTGATGCTGCCTGCCACTGCCACCGAAAAACCGCAGTCGCGGCCCATTTCGGCCAGTGTTTCCCGGATCGCGTCGTCGTCGTCGACGACAAGCAGATGAGGCATAGCTTCTCCGTGTAGACGTGCGGTATAGGTGAATATCGTCACGCATTTGTCAGTACGAGCATAGACAGTCTGGCCGCATAATGCGTAAACAATCGATACTGTCGACTAAAGTTTTCGAATACTTGCAACTGGTCGCAATCGCGCGGCGTACGCGCCACTACGATTGTGCAGTCGCGTTAGGCCCCGGCGGCCCGAGGTATCAGTATGGCAAATCGCACCACCGCGCGGCGCGACAGTGCGCCCGTGTCCCCAGTTACTCCCATGGACGTGACCGGCATGTCCGCCGTCATGCAAAAATTGGCGACCCAACTGCAACTGGCGGCGGCGACAGACGCCAGTGTCTTCATCGTGGGAGAAAGCGGCTCGGGCAAAGAGATTATCGCCCGCGCGATCCACGACGGCAGCGACCGCCGTGGCGCGCCCTTCGTGGCCGTGAACTGCGGCGCAATCAGCGGCACCCTGGCGCACGCCGAACTCTTCGGCCATGAAAAAGGCAGCTTTACCGGCGCGGTGGCGCAGAACGCGGGCTACTTTGAATACGCCAGCGGCGGCACCTTGTTCCTGGATGAAGTCACGGAAATGCCGCCCGACATGCAGGTGCATTTTCTGCGTGTGCTGGAAGCCGGCACTTATCAGCGCGTGGGCGGCACGGATCTGCTGCGCGCCAACGTGCGCATCATTTGCGCCAGCAATCGCGACCCCGCCGTGTCTGTCGCCGATGGCCGGCTGCGCCAGGATTTCCTGCATCGCCTGCTGGTCATTCCCTTGCGCGTGCCGCCGCTGCGCGAGCGCGGCGATGACGCCGTGATCCTGGCCCAACAGTTCCTGGACGCCCTCAACACTCGGCACGAGACGCAAAAGACATTCTCCAAACGCATGCTGGAGGCTATCGCCCAGCATGACTGGCCAGGCAACGTGCGTGAGCTGCGCAATGTCGTCCAGCGCGCCTACATCCTGGCGGATACGCAGTTGGACGCCAACCTGCTCACCCGTCCCCCGGCCAGTCCGCAGGCCGAGCTGCGTGATGGCGGCATGAGTTTTCCCGTGGGCATGCCGCTGGACCAGGCGCAGCGCGCCTTCATCCTGGCCACCCTGGCCCATCATGGTGGCGACAAGCGGCGCACGGCAGAAACGCTGGGCGTCAGCTTGAAGACCCTATATAACCGCTTGGACGTCTACGAAAAGGAAGGCTTGGCTGACGGCTGAGCAGTTCTTACATTCCACTTGTAATACGGTGGCTGCCCCAGGCGACCGCCCCGTGTCCGCCCGCCCGCAAAACGGGCTGGCACGGATCTTGCATCAGTCTTGGAAGGTGCCGCCCTCTGGCGGCTTTCATCCAGGAGACTCGATTGGGCCACCCCTCGCAAGAATTGCGCCTGCGCCAACAAATGACGCTAGCGCCTCGCTTGCAGCAGTCTGTCAAGCTGCTGCAAATGTCGGCACTTGAGTTCACGACCGCGGTGGAACATGCGCTAGCCACGAATCCTTTTCTTGAGGATGGCGACGACCAGGACACCGAACCGGCATCGAACCTGGATTCGATCAAACCGGGCAGTTTTGGTGACGGTATCGAAACCGCCGGCGAGCCCGCGGCCGCCGCGCCCTCCCCGGAGACTGACGAACCCATGCCCGACGCGCCCGCGTATTCCGGCGACTACCCGACCCAACTGGCCAGCGGTGGCGACGGCAAGGACATGGGGCAATGGGTGTGCGCCACCGTATCCATGCGGGAACGATTGTCGGCGGACCTGGGCAACTATCACCTGGAGCCGCGCGACCGCCTGCTGGCCGAATTCATCATTGATGCCTTGGACGACGACGGTTACCTGCGTGTGCCCTTGACCAGCCTGTCCGACCCCGCCAACCCCGCGTTCAGCCCCCCGCCCGACGAGGGCGAATGGACCGCTGCCCTGCGCCTTGTGCAGCAACTGGATGCACCGGGCCTGGCGGCTCGCGACCTGACCGAATGCCTGTCGCTGCAACTGGCCGCCGCACAATCGGTGGCGCCGGTGGTGCGTGACCTGGCGTTGCGCATTGTGCGCGAACACCTGGACCGCCTGGGCAAGAACGACTCCGCGGGTTTACGGCGCCTGCTGGGGTCTTCCGACGATGCGATCCGCGAGGCCTGCGCCCTGATCCGCAGCCTGAACCCCAAGCCGGGCTCGCGCTACAGCGCCGAGGCGCCGGTCTATGTCGTGCCGGATGTGTTTGTCGACAAGTGGCACTCGCGCTGGCGCGTTCTGCCCAACCGCAACGCCATGCCGCAAGCGCGGTTGCACCGCACGTACGCGGACCTGTTCCGGCGCGCGCGCCTGGACGACCGCAGCCCGATGGCGCAAGAGCTGCAGGAAGCACGCTGGCTGGTGCGCAATGTCGAGCAACGCTATACGACGATCCAGCGCGTGGCGGAAGCCATCGTCAAGCGCCAGCAAACGTTTTTTGAGTATGGTGAAGTCGCGTTGCGTCCGCTGATGTTGCGCGAAGTGGCCGATGACCTGGACATGCACGAGTCCACCGTGTCGCGCGCCACCGTCGGAAAGTACATGGTGACCCCGCGCGGTGTATTCGAGTTTCGTCACTTCTTTTCGCGCGAACTCGCCACGGAATCGGGCGGCTCGTGTTCAGCCGCGGCCGTTCGCGCGCTGATCAAGGAAATGGTCGAAGCCGAAGATCCCGCGATGCCGTTGTCGGACGTAGCGCTGACCCAGCAACTGGCGGCCAGCGGCATTCTGCTGGCGCGGCGCAC
This sequence comes from Achromobacter spanius, assembly GCF_029637605.1. NCBI lineage: Bacteria > Pseudomonadati > Pseudomonadota > Betaproteobacteria > Burkholderiales > Alcaligenaceae > Achromobacter > Achromobacter spanius. Next base: position 1,279,979 of record NZ_CP121261.1, read on the forward strand.
CGTGTCCAAGTACCGCGGACAACTGCGCGTGCCGCCCGCTGAACTGCGTAGGCAGCATTAAGGCCAACGCGCGCCCGGCCTGCGGGTCGCGGCCCGCCAGGCTGAGCACATAAAAAAAGGCTTCCCTCGGGAAGCCTTTTGCCTGGCCCTTACTTCGAGCCGCCGGTGTTCGGGTATCCCGGAGGAGGCGTCGCGCCAGCTGCCGGCGTACGCGGCACGTTCTCATTCGCCTCGCGTTTTTTATTCGACATCTGACCCGAATGCTTGTCCGAAGACATCTTGCCGCTCTTGTCCACATTGGGCGGCTGGGTTCCGGTCGAGGGCGTCTCGTTGGGCGCTGGCGCCATCTGGCCAGCAGGCAACGGGCGATTGGGCGGCGCGGCAGTCGTGTCGTTAGGCGTGTTGGACGGCGAAGTCGAGGGCGCCGTTTGGGCCATTACCGCGCCCGCGGACGTCAAACCGGCAACCAATGCGAAAGCGCAAGTCAAAGGACGGAATTTCATAGTCAGACTCCTTAGTGGGAAGTGCACACGTCTATAAGCAATCGCCGTTCCTGACCTGTGAACTCGCCCACCTTGCGCAATATGGCCTTCCAGCGCGCACGGCCGGGTATTTTTTACCTGCCTTTGCAACACCGTCACCCCCGGGCGGCCGTGCCCGGGGCCTACCCCGCGCGGCTACCGTCCCTTTCAAGTTCTGACTCATCCAGCATGCGCTGCACGCGCTCGCCCAACACTTCCAGCGAGAACGGCTTCACGATCAATTCGATACCGTGTTCCAGAAAGCCGGCTCCTCGAGCCGCGCTCTCGGCATAGCCCGTCATCAACAGCACCTTCAGCCCAGGATGCGCCGCCCGCGCCGCGTCGGCCAATTGCCGTCCATTCAAGGCGGGCAACCCCACGTCGGTCACCAGCAGGTCGATATCGGTCGTGTGCAGCACCAGTTCCAGGCCGGCCTCACCGTCCGCCGCCGTCAACACCTGCATGCCCTGTTCGGCCAGGAACTCACGCACCATGTCACGCACATTGGTGTCGTCTTCCACGACCACCACCACGGAAGGCTGCGTCGCATCTTGCGTCCGGTGCGCAGCAGGTTCGGGCCGTTGCGCGGCATCCGGGGCGCCTTCGTAACGCGGCAGCAGCAGTTTGACCGTTGTGCCCTGGCCCACCACGCTTTCCAACACCGCCATGCCGCCCGCCTGCTTGGCGAACCCGTAGATCATCGACAGGCCCAGCCCCGTGCCTTCGCCCAAGGGCTTGGTCGTGAAGAAGGGGTCGAAGGCATGGGCCAGCACGTCCGGCGGCATGCCGCAGCCTACGTCCGTGACGGAGACTTCGACGAACTCCCCGGGGCTTACGCCGGGATAGGGGCGTAGCGTGGCCTCGTCCAGGCGCGTATTCAAGGCCGCGACGGTCAACTCGCCGCCATTGGGCATGGCGTCGCAAGCATTGATGACGAGATTCAGCAGTGCATTCTCAAACTGGTTCCGATCGCACCGCACCGTCCACAAGTCTGGCTCCAGCTTGAACGACAGCCGCACGCCCTCGCCCGTGTAGCGGTGGAACAGGTCGGCCATGGATTGCAGCGTGGGCGCCGCGCTGAACGGTTTCGGGTCAATCGGCTGGCGCCGTGAGAACGTCAGGAGACGTTGGGTCAGATGCGCGGCGCGATTCGCCGAATCCATGGCGACGTTGATGAAGCGCTGCGCCTGTTCCGGCGTGCCGGCCGCCAGCTTGCGCTGAATCAGGTACAAGGCGCCGGTGATGCCTTGAAGCATATTGTTGAAGTCATGCGCGATGCCGCCCGTCAGCCGGCCCACGGCTTCCATTTTCTGCGACTGGCGCAAGGCCTGTTCCGTATCGCGCAAGGTCTCGGCCTGTACCTTCAAGTCGGTGTCGTCGCGTCCCGTCATGTACAGGTTGTCTTGCGACCAGGACATGCTCCAGGTGATCCAGCGGTACGTGCCGTCGCGCGTCAGCAGCCGGTTTTCCATATGGCGGACCGTCTGTGCCGGATTGCCTTGCGAGGCCAGCGCGATCGTGTCGCGCGTGGCGGCCAGGTCGTCGGGATGGATCAGTTCGTTCAGGCCCATCGACAGGAACTGCTCGGGGCTCCAGCCCAGGATCGGCCGCACCGCCGGATTGACGCTGACAAAGCGGTCCTGGCCGTCGATCACGGCCAACAATTCCGGTGACAGGCGCCAGATGCGATCGCGCTCCGCGATCGCGTCTTCCACGCGCTGTTCCAGGGTGCGGGCATATTGCGAGCGTTCGACGGCATCGCACAAGCGTTCGCAGACCTCTTCCAGAAACGCCACGTCGCCCGCCCTCAGCCGGCTGGTGGCCAGCGGTCGCACCAGCAAGGCTCCGCCCTGCCGGCCCCAGCGGCGCATCGGCACCACGATCGCGGACGGCCTGACTTCGCCGCCTTGTTCCGCCACCATGGGTTGCAGGTATGCCGTGCGGCCCTTGCGCATCGCCGCGTGAAAATCTTCGTCCATCTGATCAGGCTCTAGCGCCTGCTGCGCCGCCAAGTCTGCCTCGGACCGCCAACAGGCCGACAGCGTGACCGGTCCGTTCTCGTCCGGCCGTTCCAGCACGGCGGCCAGGCCCAGCGCAAGATGCTGGCCCAAACCCGCGCACGCGGCGTGTTCTATCTCGCGTTGATGATGCAAGGCGCGCATGCGGTCAACCAGCGACAAGAGGAAGTTCTTGCGATGCTGTCCTTCCCACAATTCCGTCTCGGCCAGCTTGCGGGCAGTCACATCCAGGAACAAGGCCATCATGCGGTCATCGCCCTCTTTGCGGGCGCGGGCCTCGTACCAGGCTTCTTTCGGCCCCGGCACGGCAAACTCAAACTGGATGGGCTCACCGGTTTCGACCACTTGGGCAAACGCATCCATGATCTGCCCCGGAACCCCGGGAATCATCTCGCGCAGCGTATGGCCCAGCGTGTCGCCCTCTTTCATGCCGCTTTGCCGCTCGAAGGCGGGGTTCACTTCCAGAAAGCGGAAGTCCACGATGCGGCCGTCATCGTCGCGCAAGGCCTCGCTAAGAAAGAAAGCCTCTTGCATGCCGTCGAACATCGCGCGCCAGCGCTCACCGCTGGTACGCAACGCGGCATCCGTCAGGTGGCGTTCGATCACCAGCGCCGCGCTGCGCGTCACCACCGCTATCGCTTCAATATCGTGGGCAGAGGGCGAGCGCGCGACGCTGTAATAGTTCGAGAACACGCCCAGCAAGCGGCCGTCGGGCGCTTTGATCGGTGTGGACCAGCAGCTGCGCAAGCCATGCGCGAGCGCCAGGTCGCGCCAGTTCTTCCAATCCGGGTGAGACGCAATATCTTCCACGTATACCGGGTTGCCGGTGTATGCGGCCGTGCCCCATGAGGCCACGTTGGGTCCGATGGCCGTGCGTTGCACCGCCGCGCTGAACTCCGAAGGCAGGCTGGGCGCGGCATTGTGGACCAGATAGGTGCCTGTCTCATCGACCAGCGCGATCGCCGCGCGCAGCTCAACGCTGGACTGGGCCTCGATGGCGTGCAAGACGTGTTCGAACACATGCGCCAGCGGCACACCGGCCGCTATGCGCTGCAACATGATCCGTTCTTCCTCCAGACGGGCGAGCGTATCGGTCCACGAATGGGATACGCGGTCCTGCTTTTTCAACATGTGTGCCCCTTTTCCTGCGTGTACTGTATTGCGGGGCTTCGACTCGATGCCGAAACGCAAGGTAACGCGACGCTACCGTTCCTGCCCCGTCTCCAAGCACTGCTGCGCGCAGCCGCATGGCGTTTGCTTCAAGGTGCAGAATACGCGCGGCCCGCGCGGCGATCAATTGGCTGCATTGCGACTGCGCTTGCCCGTAGGCGGCCAGCAAGGCCGCATATTCGCGCTACAGCGCTTGACGGTCTTGAGTGGAAATCATCCTCGCCGCGCACAGGGAAATCCATTACTGACGTGTCTGCGCCGCTTAAATATGATCACCGGACCATACCGGCACGCCAGCCCGCCCCGGGCCTGGAAAAGACGTTTCTGAGAACGCCGCGCGCCATTTCGCCCCGGTCGCGGCCGGTCCGCGGACTCTACGCAGTGGAGTGCCCGATGCCGAAATCCACCGAACTTCTGCGCGATATCCACGAAGCCAACCTCATGTATTTGCTGCTGCTGCAGCGCATTGCGCGACAAGGCAATGCCGACGAGGTAAGTGGCCTGCATATGTCGGCGCAGGCTTGCCGGTGGTTGGCAGACCTGGAGCCTGCGGCGTTGACCCGACTGGCGCGCAGCAGCGTGCTGCTGGCGCAATTGAAACTGGCGCCACACAGTTTGCTGTCAGCGCTGAGCCAAGGCATTGACGCCACCTTGGCCGAGCGCAACCCGTCTGTTTCGCCCGGGCCGCGGCCCCTCGTTCCGCGCTAGGCCGTGGGCTGCTCTTGCGGGCCGTGGCAACACACGCAGAGCTTGTTGCCCTCGGCATCGCGGAAATAGGCGCCGTAATAATTCGCGTGGTAGTCGGGCCGCAACCCGGGTGGGCCTTCGCACGTGCCGCCCAGCGACAAGGCCAACGCGTGGCAGCGGTCCACCGTCGCCCGGTCTGCCGCCAGAAATGCCGTCATCTGCCCGTTGCCTGGCTCAGCGGCTTTACCGTCATGGGGCGCGGTGATCACAAATAGCGGCCGGCCCCCGCCGGCGGGCTGCCACCCTGCCCAGGGGATCTGGCGCTCAATGAATCGAAGCTCGAGCCCAAGCGCCTCGGCCAGCGGCGAATAGAAGGAAAACGCGCGTTCGAAGTCGCGAATGCCGACGCATACATGAGAAAACATGAGGGACTCTCTGGAAGGGACGGAGGTTGAATTATGTCTGGTTTGGGACATGGTTTGGCGCCCCGCGCACGCCACTTGTCCGCCACGCCAACCCCGCGCTGATCGACAGCGCTATCGTCAATAGCCCGCCAGCCATTGCGGCAACGCCCGGCCATTGGTTGGCGGCCCAGAAGTGTCCGCCCCAGGCGCCCAGCACGCTGGACCCGACGTAATACACCAGCAGGTACAACGACGCGCCCAGCGCCTTGTAGCCACGCGCCATCTGGCCGACCCAGCCGCTGGCCACCGCGTGTGCGGCGAAGAAGCCGAAGGTGAACACCACGATACCGGCGATCAGGATGCCTAGCGTGTCCGACAGCGTCAGCAGCAGCCCGGCCAATGCCAGGCCGGTGGCGGCGGACAGCATGGCGCCTCGGCCGTGGCGGTCGGCCAGGCGGCCGAAAAAGGTGGACGCGAATATACCTACCAGGTAAACGACGAAGATGAAGCCGATGAAGGTCTGGCTTAGCGAAAACGGCGGCAGCAGAAGGCGAAAGCCCACGTAGTTGTAGACCGTGACGAAGGCGCCCATCAGCAGTCCACCCATGGCGAATAGCGCGCACAGCGGGCCGTTCTTCATGTGCGCGCCCACGCCCGCCCGCACATCGCCCAACACGCCGGCCCAGCCGCGCCCGCGTTGCGGCGTGAAGCGGCGCGATGCGGGCAGCAGCCACATGAACAGCGCGGCGGCCACGATGCCCACAACGCCCAGCGTGCCCAGCGCGGCGCGCCAGCCAAAATGGTCGGACACCAGGCCGGTAATGACGCGGCCCGACAGCCCGCCGAATGCGCTGCCGCTGATGTACAGGCCCATCACGAAGCCCAGCGTGTCGGGTTCCACTTCTTCAGCCAGGTAGGCCATGGCGACCGCCGGCACGCCGCCCATCGCCACGCCTTGCAGCGCGCGCAGCGCCAGCAGGCTGTGCCAGTCCGGCGCCACGGCGGCGATGGTGCCCAACACGGCGGACGCCAGCAAGGACCACGCCATGATGCGCTTGCGCGGCAGCGCCTGCGAAAACAGGCCGACGAAGAAAATCGCAATGGCCAGCAAGCCCGTGCACAGTGACAGCACCAGGCTGCTTTGCGCGGGCGATACGCCGAACGAGCCGGTGAACAGGGGCATCAGCGGCTGCACGCAATACAAGAGCGAAAAAGTGGAAAAGCCGGCGGCGAACAAAGCCCATTGGGCGCGGCGCAGTTCGGGGGTGCCGCGCGCCAGATAGTCGGCGGGGGTGGGCGTGGAAGAACTGGCGGAGGGGGTAGACATCTGGAAATCTCGAAGGGCAAACGGGCTCGTGACCCGTACAGGAAAAGTAGACTTTTCCCCTTCATATGTCCAATATATGAAACTTGCACTCACCATATTTTTAAACGATGGAACTACGACACCTGCGCTATTTCACGGCCGTGGCCGAAGAGCTGCATTTCACGCGGGCGGCGGCGCGCCTGGGTATCGGCCAGCCGCCATTAAGCCAGCAGATTCAACAGCTTGAGCGCGAAATTGGCACACCGCTTTTTTTGCGGCTGCCGCGAGGGGTGGACCTGACCGAGGCAGGCGCCCGGTTCCTGGAGGATGCGCGCGCCATTCTGGCCAGTGCCGACCGCGCCATCGACACCGCCCGCCGACTGGGGCGCGGCGAGCGCGGCGCCATCACGGTGGGCTTCACGGCGTCGGCTGTCTTTCACCCTTACCTGCCCCGCGCCATCCGCGCTTACCGCGACCGCTACCCCGACGTGCGCGTCACGCTGACCGAAAGCAACACCATTTCCCTGTTGCGCGGCCTGCGGCTGGGCGAGGTCGACGTGGCTTTTGTACGCCCACCGTATCTGCTGGACCCGGAGTTCGAGTCCGAGCGCGTGCTGGACGAGCCCATGCTGGTCGCCCTGCCCCCGGACCACCCGCTGAGCCGCCGCCGCAGCGTGCCGATTGCCGCACTGGCCGACGAAGACTTCGTGCTGTATCCACGGCCTATCGGCGCGGGTTTGTATGACGCCATCCAGTCGGCCTGCCAGCGTGCGGGCTTTGCGCCGCGCGTGATTCAGGAAGCGCCGCAAATGGCGTCCATCGTCAGCCTGGTCGCGGCAGGTGTCGGTATCTCGGTGGTGCCGGCCGCCATGCGGCACATGGGCGCGGAAGGCATTGAATACCGGCCGATCAAGGGGGACGCGCCGCACGCGCTGCTGGACATGGCGTACCGCCGCCACGACCGCTCCATCGCCGCCGTCAACGCCGTGGCAATGCTGCGCCAGCTTGCGCACCCAGAGCTCCCGCCCTCCGACGAATAGCGCGCGTATAGCCCTGTCGCGTTTGTCATGTTCTGTATAACCCTGGCCGACGGCGGAAGAGTACATTGCGCTACCGGTGATCCGTCCCTGAGAGATGGATGGATGCTTTGATACCTCCTCTTGATACCTCCTATTGATAGGTGACCCCGTGCGACGTACCCTTCTGGCCTTGGCCCTTGCAACCCTTCCCGGCTTGGGCGCCGCCGCCGCGCTCAGTTCCTCCATCGGTGCGGTCACCGTGTATCAGGACCGCGCGGTGGTGACTCGTTCCGCCAGCAGCGAACTCGCCGCGGGCGAACATGAACTGGTTCTGGAAAACCTGCCGGCGTCGTTGCAGGAAAATTCCTTGCAAGTGTCCGCCAAGAGCACCGGCCAGGCGTCATTGCTGGACGTCAAGGTGCGCGACGCCTTTCGGGCCGACGCCACCAACGAGCGCGTTCGCACCCTGCAAGAGCAAGTGCGCAAACTGGAAGGCCAGTTGGCCGGGCTGGACGATGAGGCCGCCGTGTTGGAGAACCAGCGCGAACTGGTGCTGATGATGCAGCGAGGCGCCACCGAGCCATCCAAGGACAGTGCCCGCCTGACGTTGGACGAATTGAAAGCCATCCAGACCCTTAGCGCCGACAGTCTGGGCAAGACGCTGGCGGGGCTGCGCCAGGTGGCCGAGCGCAAGGAAGCCCTGGAACGGGAATTGTCCGCGCTGCAAAGCCAGATGAACATCGTGCGAGGCCAATTGAGCAGGCGCAGCAAGACCGTCACGCTGCGCGTGAACCTGGCGCGCGCCGGCAAGGTGGACCTGGCGGTGTCGTATGCGGTGGGCGGCGCGCGTTGGACGCCCGCTTACGATGCACGCTTGCGCCCCGCCGACCGCAGCGTGGATCTGGGTTACTTCGGCGTCGTGCGGCAGAACACGGGCGAAGACTGGAACAGCGTGAAGCTGACCTTGTCGACCGCGCGCCCGGCGCTGGGCGGCGGTGCGCCCACCTTGACGCCATGGATCATCGACGTGGCGGCGCCGCCGCCACCGCCCCGCCCCGTGGCCGCGCCGGCTCCCGCCGTGAGCAGCGAGATGATGAGAAAGCGCGCTCCACTCGCAGGCAGCCAGGCGTATGCCGACGCCGCCATGGCCGAAGCGGTGCCGGAACCCATCGACGTGCAGACCGCGCAAGTGCAGAACGACGCCACCAGCGCGTCATTCCAGATCAAGACCCCGGCCACGCTGGCGTCCGACAATACGTCGCAGCGCGTGGCCATCACCACGGCCAAGCTGCCCGCCACCTTGCAGTACCAGTCCACGCCCGCGCTGCGCGAAGCAGTGTTCCTGACCGCTCTAGCCAGCAACAGCACCGACTTCCCCTTCCTGGCCGGCTCGCTCAATACCTTCCTGGATGACGCCTTCGTCGCGTCCGGTTCGCTCAAGGCGGTGATGCCGGGCGAAAAGGTCGAGCTTGCAATGGGCGCCGACGACGGCATCTCGATCAAGCGCCAACTGGTCAACCGCTTCACCGAAAGCACGGGGTTTTCCGGCAGCGGCAAGCGTGTGACCTACGAATACAAGATCAAGGTGAAGAACAACAAGGCCACCAAGGAACAGGTGGTGTTCAAGGACAGGCTGCCGGTGTCTCGCAACGAGAAAATCGTGGTCAAGCTGCTGTCGCCCGCCGACCGCGACGTCAAGCGCGAGGAAGATGGCAAGCTTGCCTGGGAATGGGAGCTGGAGCCGGGTAAGTCCCGAGAAACCGTGCTGAAGTTCTCGGTGGACTATCCCGGCGACATTGACGTGTCGGGTATTTGAAGCCTTGAAGCCTTGAAGCTGCCGCCGCCCGCTCAATGGCGGCGGCAGAAGTCGATGAATGCGTCCGGCTCCAAGGGAATGGACAGGCCATAGCCTTGGGCCACGTCGCAGCCCAGTTCGCGCAGCAGTTGCAGGTCGCGCTCTTGCTCCACCCCTTCGGCCACCACCCGCCGGCCCAGCACGCGACCCATTTCGATGGCGGCGGCCACTACCGCGCGGGACGCGGCTTCGCGGTGCATGTGCACAATGAAGTCGCGGTCGATCTTCAATTCGGTAAATGGCATGGCCGAGAACAGCCGCATCGACGCGATGCCGGCGCCAAAATCGTCCATCGCCAATTCAAAGCCGCGCACCCGCAGCAGGTTCAACACCGACGACAGCGCCAGCCAATCGTTGACGGGCTCGTCCTCGGTCAGTTCCACCTTCACCAATCGCGCCGGCAAACCCGCCCGCGCGACCCGTTTTTCCAGCACGGCGGGCAAATCCCGCGAACACAGCGTGGAAGACGACGCGTTGATGGCGATGGGCACGGCGATCTCTTCAGCGTGCAGGGTTTGCAGCACTTCGAGCACGCGATCCGTCACCCGCAGGAACAACATCCGATCCATGCCCAGACGATGCGCGGCGGGCACGAAATCAGCGGCCGAGATGGCGCCAAGTTCGGGATGGTCCCAGCGCGACAGGGCCTCGGCGGCCACGACCTGCCCCGTCGACAGGCTCATCTGCGGTTGCAGCACCACGCTCATGCCCTCGCCCGTGATCAAGGCGCGGCCCAACTCGGCTTCGATGACTTCGCGACGTATCGATTGTTGCCGGGGCGTCGTCACATCCTCCGCCGCCAGGCCCGCCTTGACCGCCTGATGCATGGACGTGCGCGACACCGGCTTGGACAACGCCTGCGCCGAGGGGCAGCCCGCCTGCAGCGCCAGCCGCACATGGGACTCCAGCAATTCGTCGCTAAGGCTGCTGATCCAGATGATGGGCGGCATGCTTTTCAGGCGGCCCACGTCGACCAGCCGCCGCAGTTCGTTGGGCAGATGCGTGCCGTCGCCGTCGCTCATGACGATGTCGCTGATCACCAGATCGTAGAACTGGCGGCCCAATGCACTGATGGCTTCCGTGCTGCTGCCCACGCCGGCAACACGCCGATACCCCAACGCCAGCAGCATGTTCTGCAGGTAAGCGCGTTCAACGGGATGATCTTCCACCAGAAGAATCCGCCGTGCGGCGCCAGCGTCTGTTTTGGGCATTACGTTCCGTCCTAATGGATAGGGCGCTATTTATAGGGCGGGCCTTCGCAGGCGACCGCTGGTTTTCTGCGGGTTCATGCTACGGCATTGCCGCGCGATCTGTCGCCATGGAGAAAGGGCTACGGCAATTTCCCCGCCGATAGGCGTAGGTTTGGGAACACCTGGCCGCTCTTGCCTCGATCCGTTGTCGATACGCAACGCCCATGGCTCCACCAGACGGTGGCAGCCCTCAGTCTGCGAGGCTGCGCGGCCAGTGCGATAATGGCGGCCATCACGCATCCAGCGCATTAGCGCATCTACGGCACGGAGCCCCCCTTGACCCGCATTGACGACCCCCAGCACGACCGCGAGGTCGGCACGGCCGACTCCACCCAGGACAACACGCGCACCGACGACACCCGCATCAGCGCCGTGCGTCCGTTGATTTCGCCCGCGTTGCTGCAAGACGAGTTACCCGTATCCCCCGCCATCCAGAATCTGGTTGAGCAAAGCCGCGCCGAGATCGCCAACGTGCTGCATGGCCGTGACGACCGCCTGCTGATCGTCGTCGGCCCCTGCTCCATCCATGACCATGGCCAGGCCATGGACTACGCGCGCCAGTTGCGGGCCGCGGTGGACCAGCACAAGAAAGACCTGCTGATCGTCATGCGCGTCTACTTCGAAAAGCCGCGCACCACCGTGGGCTGGAAGGGCTACATCAACGACCCCCGCCTTGACGGCAGCTTCCGCATCAACGAAGGCTTGCGCCGCGCCCGCGAACTGTTGCTGGACATCAGCGGCCTGGGCCTGCCCATTGCCACCGAATTCCTGGACCTGCTCAGCCCGCAATACATCGCGGACTTGATCGCCTGGGGCGCCATCGGCGCGCGCACCACCGAAAGCCCCAGCCACCGCCAACTGAGCTCTGGCCTGAGCTGCCCGCTGGGTTTCAAGAACGGCACCGACGGCGGCGTGCAGATTGCCGCCGACGCCATGGTGGCCGCCAGCGCCAAGCACGCCTTCATGGGCATGACGAAGATGGGCATGGCCGCCATTTTTGAAACGCGCGGCAATCAGGACACGCACGTGATCCTGCGTGGCGGCAAGCAAGGCCCGAACTATGACGCGGCCAGCGTTGACGCCTGTTGCGCCGCCCTGCGCGCCGCCGGCCAGCGCGAACAGGTCATGATCGACTGCTCGCACGCCAACTCCAACAAGTCGCATCTGCGCCAGATCGACGTGGCCCAGGATATCGCCGCGCAGCTATCCCAGGGCGATGCCCGCATCACCGGCGTCATGATCGAAAGCCATCTGGAAGAAGGCCGCCAGGACCTGAAGCCCGGCCTGCCCTTGCGCCGTGGCGTGTCGATTACCGACGCCTGCCTGGGCTGGACCCAGACGGAACCGGTGCTGGACACGCTGGCGCAGGCAGTGCGTCAGCGCCGCGTCATTGCCGCCCAGCGCTAGGAAATTCCTTAGCGCCGCAAGGCATACGGCGCCGGGTCCACGTCCGGCGCCTGGCCCGTGATCAGGCTGGCAAGCAGCTTGCCGGTCACGGGGCCTAGCGTAAAGCCATGATGCGCGTGGCCAAACGCCATCCATAACCCAGCGTGCCGAGGCGCCGGCCCGATCACCGGCCGCATATCGGGCATGCAGGGGCGGCATCCCATCCAGGGTTCTTTTTCAACCGCCGCGCCCAAGGGCAGCAATTGCCTGGCCAGTGCGCGCGTACGCTGAATCTGAATGGGCGACGGCGGCGCATCGCGCGCCGCGAATTCCGCGCCGGTAGTCAGCCGCACGCCCAGCGTCATGGGCGTTACGACGAAACCGCTGTCGATGTCCGCCACCGGGTGCGTCAAGGTGGCGCCGTCTTCCAGCGCGAAGTGCTGGTGATAGCCGCGCTTGACCGCCATGGAAATGCGGTAGCCCAAGGGCCGCAACACATCCGGCGACCACGGTCCCATCGCCACGACGACGTCGCGGGCTTCGATGCGCCCGTCGTCGCCTTGCACCTGCCATCCCTGGCTGCCGGCCGACTTGAGGGTGCGCGCGTCGCCTCGCAGCAGTTGCCCGCCGCGTTGCTGGAACAGCGCCGCGTACCCCCGCGTGACCGCGCCGGGGTCAGACACGTTGACCGGATCCAGCCAGTGCACGGCGCCCACCATGCGCGCGGACAGCGACGGCTCAAGCGCCGTCAACGCCTGCCGGTCCAGCACCCGGTAGTTCAGCCCGTACGGCGCCAATGCCTCGGCTTGCGCTACGGCGCGCGCCAGGCCCGCCTCGGACCGCACCCCATCGATCCAGCCCGTGCGGCGGAACAAGGGCGAGAGGTTCGCGTCGTCTTTCAGCGCGTCATGCTCGGCCACGCTGCGCTCGATCAGCGGCAGCATCGCTTCGGCCGCGCGCGCCAACCGAGCGGGCGACGAATGCCACCAGTAGCGCAGCAGCCAGGGCGCCACGCGCGGCAAAAAGCGCACGTGATAGCTCACGTCGGGCGTGTTGTTGCGCGCATAGCGCCACAGGCTGCGCCAATCACGCGGGAAAGCGTAGGGAATGACGCTGGCCCGTTCGATCAGGCCCGCATTGCCATAGCTGGTTTCCTCGCCGGGGCCGCGGCGGTCCAGCAGCACCACGGAACGTCCGCGCGCCAATAAATGCAGCGCCGTGCTGACGCCGACGATGCCCGCACCCAGAACCACAACGTCTGTTTTCATGCGCCGCATTCTGCGCCCGCCCCCCGTGTTCGGCAAGGGCGCGCCAGCGTAGAATCGCCGCTCTCGCGCTGTGCTTTGCCGCCCCTTGCCGCCCTACGGACGCCACCATGCCCCTACCGCCCTTGCACCCCGTCACGCTTCATGGCGACATCGTGCGCCTGGAACCCATGGCCGCGCACCATGTCGATGCGCTCGCGCAAGCAGGCCTGCATCCCGAACTCTGGCGCCTGCAACCGGAACCCATCGCAACGCTTGACGACATGCGGCGCTACGTGGCGCGCGCGCTGGAAGACGCGCAGGCCGGCGCCTGCCTGCCCTTTGTCATCGTGCAGCAAAGCAACGGGCAGATCATTGGCGCCACGCGCTACATGGACATTGCGCGGGCGCACAAGCGGCTGGAGATCGGCGCTACGTGGCTGACGCCCGCCTGCCAACGTTCGGGCGCCAACACGGAAGCCAAGTTCTTATTACTTCGGCACGCTTTTGAAACAATTGGTATCATACGCATCGTTTTCAAAACGGAACTGAGCAATGCCCAGTCGCGCGCGGCCATTTTGCGCCTTGGTGCGGTCGAGGAAGGCGTGTTTCGCAAGCATCTGATTTCACAGTCGGGACGCACGCGCGACATGGTCTATTTCGCGATCCTCGACGACGACTGGCCATCGGTCAAATCACGCCTGCTGGCGCGGTTGGCCTGGCCGCGCTAGGGCGTCGCGCCGGGTTCCGCGCTACGTTCCTTTTCATCGCCGGACCGTGTTGTCCGGAACGCCAATTTCAAGTCAGGTATGGATAGCACTCCCCTTATTCCCGCCGCTGTCTCCGCTGCGCGCCACAGCATTTTCATCTACACGGAAGAACAGCGCGGCAACCAACTGGTTGAATCGCCCGTCATCGGCATGCTTTCCGATATTTCGGGTTCCGACAAGCTCATCGTGGCGCAAGATCCGCACAGCGGCTTGAAGTTCATCTATCGGGTGGACCACGAAAGCAGCAACCTGGATGCCGCCGCCATCACCGAGCAGGAACCGTCTGCGTTCGACGGCAAGACCTCGGTCCAGATCAACGCCATGTCCTACCGCCTGGGCAGCGCCGAGAATGCAATGAAATTGCTGCGTGGCAAAAAGCAATGGATCCAGGACAAGGGCGCGGTGCTGTCGGTGTTGCTGCAGAATGCGGCCGCGCGCAAGACGCGGTTCGCCTCGGCGCGCATCGAACGCGACCGCATGCGCAAGGTGCCGGCCGGTGTACCCATCGAATATCTACCTACATAAATCGGATGGAACCAGACGCGGGAGTCTTATCCACAATTTCTGTGGATAAGGCGTGCGCCGATGCACGTCTTGCGGCCCTTCCCGGCACGCTGTCCGGCCTGCGCAAAATTTGATCAGGCACAAATTACGGTCAGCCGCGGATGGCATCCAGACCGCTTGCTGCACCGCCGCGACATCGATAATGATATTCTCCGCAGGCATCAACGATACGAAACGTTTCTCTCCGTACCGCCGCCTGGCCTGAGCCCGCGCAAGCGGACGCTTATCCCAAAAAGAACCCGTAGCATGTCAGGAGCGAAAAGCGTGTTTGCCCTTGGATCGCGTCGCGTGCGAACGCGGGCGGAGACCGCGCCGTGACGATTATTGTTGTGGATGATCACGGCGACTGGCGCGACACGATCGTCGAATACATCCAGGACCTGGGGCTGGACAAGGCCATCCTTACGGCCGGCTCGCTGGCGGAACTGGATCAACTGATGCTGACCGTGACGCCAGGCATCCTGGTGCTGGACGCCATGCTGCCCGACGGCGACGCGCTGACCCGCATTTCGCAATTGCGCACCCGTTATCCGTCGATGGGCATCGTGATGCTGACCGGCCGCCTGCTCAGCGAAGACAAGGTGTCGGGCCTGAGCCTTGGCGCCGACCACTACCTGACCAAACCCGTCAACATGGCTGAATTGGGCGCCACCCTGGTGTCGCTGTCGCGACGGCTGCGCGTGGTGCCGGCGGAGGCCGACGACGCCGCTGGCAACACCTGGCGCTTCGATCCCGCGCGGCGCACGCTGGTGTCGCCTGCACAAGTGTGCGTGGACATCACCGACACCGAAAGCCGGCTGATCGGCGCGCTGATCCAGTCGGCGCCGCTGCCCTTGTCGCGCGGCCGACTGGTTGAGGCGCTGGGCGCCAGCATCGACGCCTATGACACGCATCGGCTGGACGCCCACATGCATCGGCTACGCCGCAAGCTTCGGGCGCAGGCCGCTGGCGACCTGGGCATACGCACCGTGTATGGTGTCGGCTATGTGTGCACCACGCCCGTTCAGGTGGTGGGCAACGCCAAGCCCTGATTTTTTCCACGCTTTCTTTCCGGGCTTTCGCTTCCAGGATTTCTTTCCAGGCCTTCGGTTCCAGGCTTTCGCTCTCAGGCTTCTATCTTCATGCGCCCTGCCCTTCGCCCCCGCCGCTCCGTTCTCTACATGCCTGGCGCCAACGCGCGCGCCTTGGACAAGGCCCGAGGACTGGACGCCGATGTCCTGATTCTCGATCTGGAAGACGCCGTCGCACCCGACGCCAAGCCACAGGCCCGCGCGCAGGTCGCCGCCGCCTTGACACAAGGCGGTTACGGACGCCGCGAGTGCATCGTGCGCATCAATGCGCTGGACACGCCATGGGGCCATGACGACGTCGCCGCCATCGCGCAGGCCGGCGCCGATGCCGTGTTGCTGCCCAAGGTGCAGTCCGCCGCCCAACTGGCCGCGCTGGCCCAGGCGCTGGACGCGGCCGGCGCGCCGCCCGACCTGCCGTTATGGGCCATGGCGGAAACGCCGCTGGGTTTCCTGCGGCTGGACGCCATTGCGGGCGGCCACGCCCGGCTGGCGGCCATCGTGGTGGGCACGTCAGACCTGGTCAAAGACCTGCACGCGCGCCATACGCCCGGCCGTGAAGAAACCCTGCTGGCACGATCCCTTGCCGTCATGGCCGCGCGCGCCCACGGTCTGGCGGTCCTGGACGGCGTACACCTGGACTTGAACGACGACGCGGGCTACGCGGATGCCTGCCGCCAAGGGCGGGACTTGGGCTTTGACGGCAAGACCCTGATCCATCCCAAGCAGATCGCCGCCGCCAACGCCGCCTTTGCGCCCATCGACAGCGAACTGGCTCAAGCGCGCAGGCGTCTGGACGCCTGGCGCCAGGCACAGGCCGCCGGCCAGGGCGTGGCCGTGGTGGACGGCGCGTTGGTCGAAAACCTGCATGCCGAAGAGGCAGAGCGCGTGCTTGCCCTGGCCGCCGCCATCTGGGGAACGGCTTCCGGCACCTAAGCCGCTACCATCTGGAGCAACATCCCCCACCGAAGCCGCTACCATCTGCGGCAGCCCCCCCCGCGCCTACGCCGCCATCTCGCGCACTGCCTCTACGCCCAAGCGGCCGTCGCGACCGCGAAACCCGCTCGAACACCGCCCGTAAAACGTGCTTCGCCTGCGCCGATGCGCGCGGACCGGTACAATACCGCCCACGATTGGACGATGCCCCTTGCCTGGGACGTGTCTCTTCACCTTTTCGCGCCGATGTCCGCCTGCTTTTTCATGACCACGCGCGCGAACCATCCGGTTCCCTTTTTTGCGCCGCGCCTTGTGGCGGGAGCCTCGCCGCGCGCCTGCCGCGCCACCCCCTGCCCCAAGATTCATGATCCGCTTCCAACAAGTTTCACTCATGCGCGGCGTCAAGCCCTTGCTCGACAAGGTCGACCTGCTCTTGAACCCCGGTGACAAGATCGGCCTGATCGGCGCCAACGGCGCCGGCAAGTCCAGCCTGTTCGGCCTTTTGCGCGGCACGCTGCACGCCGACCAGGGCGACCTTGACTACCCCTCAAGCTGGCGCATGGCCTACGTGGCGCAGGAAACCCCCGCGCTGGACCGCCCCGCCATCGAATACGCGATTGACGGCGACGTCACCTTGCGCAAGCTGGAAGCGGAACTGGCGGCGTTGGAAGCCGAACCCGAAAGCGCCGAAAACGGCTTGCGCATGGGCGACATCTACGCCGCGCTGGCCGATGCCGATGCCTACACCGTGCATTCGCGCGCCGAACAATTGCTGACCGGCCTGGGCTTCACGCAAGAACAGATGCATCTGCCGCTGACCAGCTTTTCCGGCGGCTGGCGCATGCGCCTGAACCTGGCGCAAGCGCTGATGTGCCCGTCCGACCTGCTGCTGCTGGACGAGCCCACCAACCACTTGGACCTGGACGCCATCATCTGGCTGGAAGACTGGCTCAAGCGCTATCCAGGCACGCTCATCGTCATCTCGCACGATCGCGATTTCCTGGATGGCGTGGTGAATGTCATCGTCCATATCGACGAGCGCAAGCTCAAGCGCTATTCGGGCAACTACTCGTCGTTCGAACGCCAGCGCGCCGCGCAGTTGGAACTGGCGCAAGGCATGATGGAAAAGCAGATGCGGCAACGTTCGCACCTGCAATCATTCATTGACCGCTTCAAGGCCCAGGCCAGCAAGGCGCGTCAGGCGCAAAGCCGCATCAAGGCGCTGGCCCGCATGGAAGAAGTGGCGCCGCTGCGCGCCGCCGCCGAATTCTCGTTCGAATTCCGCGAGCCCCTGCGCGCGCCCAACCCCTTGCTGACCATGGACAAGGTCAGTGCCGGCTACCGCGTGGAAGACGAAGACACGCAGGCCGTGTCCGACAAGATCATTGTGTCGGGCATCAATTTTTCGCTTCAAGCCGGCCAGCGCATCGGCCTCTTGGGCATCAACGGCGCGGGCAAGTCCACCTTCATCAAGACCATTGCGGGCGACCTGGCCACGCTGGGCGGCGACACGCAGTTCAACAAGGGCCTGTCCATCGGCTACTTTGCCCAGCACCAGGTGGAAATGCTGCGTCACGACGAATCACCGTTGTGGCACATGATGAAGCTTGCGCCCACCGTGCGCGAGCAAGAGCTGCGCAACTTCCTGGGCAGCTTCAACTTCAACGGCAACATGGCCACCAGTTCCATCGCGCCCTTCTCCGGTGGCGAAAAAGCGCGCCTGGCGCTGGCGCTGATTGTCTGGCAGCGCCCCAACCTGCTGTTGCTGGATGAACCCACCAACCACCTGGACCTGGAAACGCGCGAAGCGCTGACCACGGCGCTGGCGCAATTCGAAGGCACCTTGATGCTGGTCTCGCACGACCGTCACTTGCTGCGCGCCACCACTGACGAGTTCATCATCGTGGCCGACGGCGTCGTCAAACCGTTCGATGGCGATCTGGACGACTACAAAGACTGGCTCTACAAAACCAAACTGGCCGCCAAAGCTGCCTGATCGCGTTACAATCCCGCGAATTGCCGGCAGGCGCCCTTGATGCGTCGCTTGCACGGCAACCTTCAACCCCGTCCCGCTGTACGCGGGACGAGTTTTTTCAGCGCTCGTAGATGACGATCAAAGACCAACTATTTCTCGCCAGCCAGTATCTTGCGCCGCATCACCTGGTGTCGCGCTTCTTCGGATACGCCTCAGACTGCCGGGAACCCGCGGTCAAGAATTGGATGATTTCGCGCTTTGTCCGCAAGTACGGCGTGGACATGCGCGAAGCCATGCAAGAAGACCCGTTGGCCTACGACTGCTTCAATGACTTCTTCACCCGCGCGCTGAAAGACGACGCGCGCCCGCTGGACGACGAACCCGGTTCGGTGCTCTGTCCGGCCGACGGCGCCATCAGCCAATTGGGCGCCATCGAGCAAGGACGCATCTTCCAGGCCAAGGGCCACAGCTATGGCCTGGTTGACCTGCTGGGTGGCGACGTGGAACGCGCCGCGCCGTTCCAGGGTGGTGAATTCGCCACCGTCTACCTGTCGCCCAAGGACTACCACCGCGTGCATATGCCGGTGGCCGGCACGCTGCGCGAAATGGTGCACGTGCCGGGTCGTTTGTTCTCTGTGAACCCGCTGACCGCGCGCAACGTGCCGCGCCTGTTCGCGCGCAACGAGCGCGTGGTCTGCATATTCGACACCGAGCTCGGCCCCATGGCGGTGGTGCTGGTGGGCGCGATGATCGTCGCGTCGATTGAGACGGTTTGGGCGGGCCTGGTCACGCCGTTCAAGCGCCGCGTGAAGTCGGTACGCTATGACGCCACGGCGCGCGCGCCGATCCATCTGGAAAAAGGCGCGGAGATGGGTCGCTTCAAGCTGGGTTCGACGGCCATCGTGCTATTTGGCCCGGACAAGATTCGCTGGGCCGACACGCCGTCGGTGCTGGGTCCCGTGCGCATGGGCGAACTGCTGGCCTTGCCTTCCGCTCGTCCCTGACCCGCCTTGGAAGACCCTTGCACGCCGCTTGTACGCCACTAGCACGCCACTTCCAAGTTGATTCCAAAAAGCGAATAGGTATTTCGCAATCTATTCGCTTTCATCGATAAAGCAGGATTGTTAGATTACGGGCTTTTAGCGGCCCGCCATGACTTCCAACGCCCTGCCCGTTCCTACGCCTGCCAGCACGCCGAGCACCAGCGCTACTACGCCCGTGCCGCGCGCGCTTGCCCGCATGCTTAGCCTGGATGACTTTGAAGCCGCCGCGCGCAAGCGCTTGCCTCGGCCTATCTTCGGCTACGTGGCGGGCGCCGCGGAAGACAACCAGTCGCTACACGACAACCGCCGCGCCTTCGCCCAATACAGCTTCGCGCCCCGCGTGCTGGTTGACGTGTCACGTCGCACGCAAAGCACGGAAATTCTCGGACGCCGCTACGCCTCGCCTTTCGGCATTGCCCCCATGGGCATCAGCGCCTTGTCGGCGTACCGGGGCGACGTGATTCTGGCCCGCGCCGCGCGCGAGCAAGGCATTCCCGCCATCCTCAGTGGCACGTCCCTGATCCCGCTGGAAGACGTGCTCCGCGAAGCGCCCGGCACCTGGTTCCAGGCCTATCTGCCGGGAGATCCCACCAAAATCGACGCATTGGTCGACCGGGCACGCCGCGCCGGTTATGAAACCTTGGTGTTGACGGTGGACATCCCCGTGTCCGCGAATCGCGAAAACAATGTGCGCACCGGCTTCTCAACGCCGCTCAAGCCCAGCCTGCGCCTGGCGTGGGACGGCCTGACCCGGCCGCGCTGGCTGGCGAGCACCTTCCTGCGCACCTTGCTGGCCCACGGCATGCCGCATTTTGAGAATTCATTCGCCACGCGCGGCGCGCCCATTGTGTCCGCGTCCGTGCTGCGCGACTTCACCGCGCGCGATCACCTCAATTGGGAACATGTGGCGCGCATACGCCGCCAGTGGCCGGGCACCCTGATCATCAAGGGCATCCTGCATCCGCAAGACGCGGCGCTGGCGCGCCAGCACGGCGCCGATGGGGTCATCGTGTCCAACCACGGCGGCCGCCAACTCGATGGCGCCATCTCGCCGCTGCGTGCGCTGCCCCGCGTGGTTGACGCGGCGGGCAGCATGACGGTGATGATGGACAGCGGCGTGCGGCGCGGTGGCGACGTCTTGAAGGCCCTGGCGCTGGGCGCGCGCTTTGTGTTCGTGGGCCGGCCGTTCAACTATGCGGCGGCGGTTGGCGGGCAAGCAGGCGTGGCCCACGCCATCCACCTGCTGCGCGCGGAAGTCGACCGCAACATGGCAATGCTGGGCATCAACAGCGTGCGGGAAATGAATGCGGACTTGCTATGGCGTGACGGGCCCGGCGGCCACTGAACGGCCTGATGCTGCACCGGACACGACCAGGCAGCGCGACGCGGCATAGAATGGCGGTTTCCTGGCCCGCCCCCCTTCCCGCCGTGTCCCTACGCCAATCCTCGTTCTTCCTGCGCTTTCTGACACTGGGCGCACTGGCCCACGTTTATGTCGGCGCGCGCTTGATCCCGGACGCGCAGTTGCCCGCCACCGGCGCGGCTGCCGCCATCATCGCCCTGCTGCTGTCGTGCATCCTGATTCCAATGGGGATGCTGGCCCGCTCTTCGGTGAACCCGCCTTGGGGCGACCGCATTGCGTGGGTTGGCCTGATCGCGATGGGGCTCTTTTCCTCGCTGTTCGTCCTGACCGTCATCCGCGACGCCGCCCTACTGTTGACCTGGCTGGTCACGCTGCTGGCCAACGCCAGCCTGCCCTGGCTGGACCTGCGCCGCTACAGCGCCTGGGCGGTTGCCGCGCTGGCATTGGCGGGCACGCTGGTCGGCTTCTACAACGCGCGCAGCCGGGCGCGGGTGGTGGATGTGGACGTGCCCATCGCCGGCTTGCCGCAAGACCTGGACGGCTTCACCATCGTGCAGATCAGCGACGTCCACGTCGGCCCGACCATCAAGAAGCAATACGTGCAGGCCATAGTCGATGCCGTGAATGAACTGCTGCCCGACGTCATCGCCATCACCGGCGACGTGGTCGACGGCAGCGTCGAGCACCTGGCCGAGCAAGCCAGCCCGCTGGGGTCGCTGCGCGCGCCCTACGGCGTGTACCTGGTCACGGGCAACCATGAATATTATTCAGGCGCCACGCCCTGGATCGCCGAATTCCGCCGCATGGGCCTGCTTGTGCTGTTGAACGAGCATGCGGTCATCCACCCGTCGGGCTTGCCGGTGGTGGTGGCGGGCGTCACGGATTTCAGCGCCGGCGCGTTTGATCCGCAGCACCGCAGCAACCCCAAGGCGGCGCTGGCCGGCGCCCCCGCCGACGCCTGCGCCAAGATTCTGCTGGCGCACCAGCCGCGCAGCGCGGCGGCGGCGGAACCGCTGGGCTACAGCCTGCAGTTGTCGGGCCACACGCATGGCGGGCAGTTCTTTCCGTGGGGGTTCTTCGTGCGCTTCCAGCAGCCATTCACAGCGGGCCTGCACCGGCTGGGCAAGATGTGGGTCTATACCAGCCGGGGTACCGGCTACTGGGGGCCGCCCAAGCGCTTGGGCGCGCCGTCTGAAATAACGCGCCTGCGCTTGCGCACGGCGTCGGGGCGCGCCTGAATGGCAACGCGCCGCCGCGCTCAGTCCGCCGGCGGCGCGGTGTCTGGCAAGGGGCCGCGTTCCAGGTAACTGGTCAGCGCGATGTCGCTGGTAGTGTTGGTGATGCCGTCAATCTGGTGGATGCGGGCCAGCAGCAGCTCAAGCGCCTGCGTGTCGCGCACCCGCACTTTCAGCAGCATGGCGCTTTTGCCGGTGATGGTGTGAATCTCTTCCACCTCGGTCAGCTCGGCCAGGCCCAGCACCTGTTGCGTGATCGTCCAGTTGGCGGTGTCCACATGCACGAAGGCCAGCAAGGGCCGGCCGATGCGCGCGCCATCCAGCCGGGCGGCAATGCCTTTGATTAGCCCGTCGCGCTTCAAGCGCTTGACCCGTTCATGCACCGCCGGGGCCGACAGGTTCAGTAATTTTCCAAGTTCGGCATAGCTCGGCGTGGCATCGTCCGCCAGCAACGTTAATAGTTTTCTGTCGCGATCGTCTAGGTCTGGCATCGGAATCAAGTTCTGCCTTACGGCATTCGGACTTTTATGGAATAAGGAAATACTGGCGTAATCCCTTATTTTATTCCAATAAAATTCGCGGCATGCAGAACCGTAGCAACCGACAACCACAACCCGCGTCCTCCGTGCCCGCCTTGATGTTTGCCGTCAGTGTCGTGGGGTCCAACGGCTTGGCGCTAAGCCCCATCCTGACCGACGTGGCGCGCTCGTTTTCAACGTCGGCGCTGACCATCAGCACCGCCATTTCGGCCTACGGCGCAGCCACCGCCGCAAGCGCCTTTTTCCTGGCGGCGCGCATCGACCGCATCGGCATCCGCCGTTCGCTCTTGGGCGCCATGCTGGTGCTGATTGCCGCCCTGATCCTGTCCGCCACCGCGCCGCACTGGCTCGTGCTGACCTTGGCGCAAGCCTTGGCGGGCGCGGCGGCGGGTGTCATCCTGCCCGCGGCCTACGGATCAGCATCGCTGGTGGCGCCCGTCGGGCAAGAGACGCGCACGCTGGGGCGCGTGATTGCCGGGTGGTCGGTGTCCCTGGTGGCGGGCGTGCCCTTGTCCGCGCTGATCTCGGACGCCGTCGGCTGGCGCGCTACCTACGGCACCCTGGCCCTGTGCGCCACGATTGCACTGCTCGGCCTACGCAAGCTGCCGGAACGCCGCGCGGAAAATCCCGCCCCGCTGCGCCTGTCGCGCTTGCTTGCCCCGCTTTCCTATCGCGACGTGCCCGTGCTGCTGCTGGCGTGCCTGGCTTTCTCGTCCGCGTTCTACGGCGTCTACGCCTTCCTGGCCGACCACGTCCGCACGCTGTTGGCGCTAAGCGCCGGCAAGGTGGGCTTCATTGCCTTTGCCTATGGCGCGGGCTTCATGCTGGCGGGGTTTGCCGGCGCGCCGCTGATCGAACGCCTGGGGCCGCGCCGTGCCTTGCCGCTGGCCTTGGCGACCATTGCCACGGTGTATCTGCTGTTGTTGCCCGCTGCCCAAGCCTTGGCGGCGGTGCTGGCCATTGCCGTGCTGTGGGGTGCCGCGTCGCAGATCAGTCTGAACCTGCTGGTGTTGCTGCTGTCGCGCGCACGGCCCGACGAGCGTGGCGCGGTGCTGGGCTTGAATACCTGCACGACCTATCTGGGCGCCAGCGTGGGCACGGCGGTCGCCGGCACGCTCTACACGCATGCGGGCTTTGAAGCCTTGGGGGTGTGCGCGGCGGCCGTGGTGGGCCTGGCCGCGCTGGGCCTGCATTGGCGTTTGAATGGCCGCCGCGCCGAACGGCGCGAGGCGGCCGCGTAGAGAGGCTGCTGGCCTACCAGGGGAACGTGATCAGGTCGCCGTACAAGCGCTTCAAGGTCGCTTTGACCTCGGGCGAGTTCTGGTAGATGGCAATGAACTTCAGCAGGCGCGGGTCTTGCGCCTTGTCGGGCGTGGTGACCCAGCGGATGGCGTAGCGGCGGATGCTGGCGGGGTCGGTATTGTCGAACGCCAAGCCATCTTTTTCATTCAGGCCCGCCTGCTTGGCAAAGGTCGTGTAGGTGACCGACGCCGTCACGTCATCAAAGGTGCGCGCGGATTGCGAGCCTTCAATCTGCACGAACTTCAGCTTCTTGGGGTTGGCCACCACGTCTTGCAGCGTGGCCTGATGCGCCACGCCGGGCTTCAGTTTGATCAAGCCAATCGATTCCAGCAGCAGCAAGGCGCGGCCCGTGTTGACCGGGTCGTTGGGCACGGCGATGGTGGCGCCGTCCGGCACCGTATCGCCCTTCTTCAGCTTCTTGGAAAACAGCCCGATGGTGGTGGAATAGCCATAGGCGATGGGGGTCAGGTTCGCGCCCCGGCGCTGGTTGAATAGCTGTAGAAACGGTTCGTGCTGGAAGAAATTGGCGTCAACCGAGCCATCGGCCACGGCGATGTTGGGCAGCACCCAATCATTGAATTCCACCAGTTGCACCTCCAGGCCCTCTTTCTTGGCCTGGGCAATGGCTTGTTCGGTGGCTTCGTTGGCCACGCTGGCAATCACGCCGATGCGCAAGGGCTTGTCTTGCGCGGTGGCCGTGGCGCAAGCCGCCACGCTCAGGGCCAGCACGGCCGCGCCGCGCGTCAGTGTGGAAAACAACGAATGCAAGGGCATGAAAGCCATCCATAGGAAATGAAAGCCGATACGCGCAAACAATAGGCGATCAGGGCCAACAGAAGGGTTGATCGGCGCGCAGCCGCTATTGTGCAGCAGCTTGGCCGCCTGCCCGGCAATAGCCATTGTTGCCCAATGGCGATGATTGACCCAGCACGCAAGCGAACGGCCAAGGTACTATCCGCCCAATGATGAACCCCACCGGAGCCCGCCGCGTGCAGAACCCTGTTGCCTTGCCTACTCAAATTTCCCTGATCGGCGCGCCCACGGATATCGGCGCGGGCGCTCGCGGCGCGTCGATGGGCCCAGAAGCCTTGCGCGTGGCGGACCTGGGTCCCGTGATCGAAGCGCAGGGGTTTGACGTGATTGACCGCGGCAACCTCTACGGCCCCGCCAACCCTTGGCTGCCGCCCCAGAACGGCTATCGCCATCTGGCGGAAGTGGCCGCGTGGAACAAGGCCGTGCATGACGCCGTCTACGCTGAACTCGGCCTGGGCCGCCTACCCATCCTGCTGGGTGGCGACCACTGCCTGGGCATCGGCTCCATCAGCGCCGTGGCGCGCCATTGCCGCGAAGCCGGCAAGAAGTTGCGGGTGCTTTGGCTGGACGCGCACGCGGACTTCAACACCCATGCGCTGACCCCCACCGGCAATATCCATGGCATGCCCGTGGCCTGCCTGTGCGGCTACGGCCCCGCCGAAATCACCGGCATGTCTGGTCAGACGCCCGACATCGAACCCGGCTGGGTGCGCCAGATCGGCATCCGCAGCGTGGACCAGGGTGAAAAGCAACTGGTCCACCAGGCCGGCCTGGAAGTGTTCGACATGCGCTATCTGGATGAAATGGGCATGCGCGCCACGATGGACGCCGCGCTGGCGGGCCTGGATGCCGACACGCACCTGCATGTGAGCTTCGACGTGGACTTTCTGGACCCCGGCATCGCGCCGGGCGTGGGGACCACCGTGCCGGGCGGCCCCACCTACCGCGAAGCGCAGTTGTGCATGGAAATGATTGCCGACACGGGCTTGATGCGGTCGCTGGACGTGGTGGAACTGAACCCCGCGCTGGACGAGCGCAACAAGACGGCGGAAGTGGCCGTGGACCTGATCGAAAGCCTGTTCGGCAAATCCACGTTGATGCGCCGGGGCAGTTAAGCGCAACGGCGCTTTCGCTTTGCGGGGTCGCCCCTGCGCTTTCACCTTTGCGCTTTCGCCTTTAATCGCCCTCTACCCCGCCCGGGCGCGCCGAATGGATTCCGCGGCGTGCTGCAAATGCGCCAGATTCTGATCCCGTGCTTCCCACACGCGCGGCGTCGGCCCGGCCATGCATAGCGCGTACCACTCCCCGCCCAAATCCAGCGCGACCGCCAGCCCCGTCAAGTCCGCCACGCTTTCGCCCACGTTCGCCGCCCAACCCTGCGCCTGGACGCGCGCCACCTCGGCCAGCAAGGCCTCGCGCGTCGTCAGCGTGCGCTCGGTATGTCGGGTGTAGTCAGCAGCCGCCAAGACACTGTCCCGTTCCGAAGCCGGCAACCGCGCCAGCACCGCCTTGGCCACCGCGCTGGTATGCAGGGGCCGCCGCTCGCCGGGTCGCGCGGCGTAATGCACGGGTCGGGTGGACTCCACCACGTCAAGAAACACCACGGCGCCGTCCTGGATCTTGCCCAGCATGACGGTTTCATTGGCCGCATCGCGCAAGGCCAGCAGATGCGGTCGCACCTGTTCCAGCCAGGGGTCGCCGGACTGGATCAGGGCGCTTAGCGCTTGCAGGCGCGCGGTAGGGTAATAACCGCCGCGCCGCCGCACTTCATACAGATAGCCGCGCGCAACCAGGGTGCGCACCAGCGCCAGACAACTGGACATGGGCGCGCCCAAGCCCTGGGCCAATTCCGTCAGCGGCATCGGCCGCCGGGCCTGCGCAAAAAGCTCAATCAGATCCAGCGTGCGGGCGACGAGTTTCACTTCCATGGTGGCAATTCCCGTGCGGCCTTACCCGAGCAAAAACCGCGAATCTGCTAGGTAATCCACTATGTTGACTTTTCAGGGGCGTAAACCTAAATTCTTGCACAGGAATTTAATTTCACATACAAGAATTCCGTTTCAGCCGGTCGGATAGCCGGCTGCCCCCTTAAGCGGTACCGCGTCATCACCAAGAACTCAAACAATCGGCTCGTTTCCGGGCCGGGGAGACAGACAGATGCGTATCAAACCCCTGTTGGCGGCCGCGGCCGCCACAATGGCCGCCTGCGCGGCGCAAGCTCAATCGGATGTGGTGCGCCTGGGCGTATCCAATGACCGCTCGGGCATCTACTCGGACTTGGGCGGACAAGGTTCCGAGATGTCGGTGCGCATGGCCGTCGAGGACTTCGGTGGCAAGGTGGCGGGCAAGACCGTGGAAGTGGTGGGCGCGGACAACCAGAACAAGGCGGACGTGGCCTCTGCACTGGTGCGCCGCTGGTTCGACACCCAAGGCCTGGTTGCCGTGGTGGACGGCGGCGCCAGTTCGGCGGGGCTGGCCGCGCAAGGCGTTGCCCGAGAAAAAGGCGGCACGGCGTTGATCAGCGGCGGCTTTGCCGGCGACTTCAGCGGCAAGCAATGCAGCACGCTCAGCACGCAGTGGGCGCCCGACACCTACGCCTTGTCGAACGCCGTGGTGAAAAGCGTAGTGGAAGCCGGCGGCAAGTCCTGGTATTTCATCACCACCGATTACGTGTTCGGCAAATCGCTGGAAAGCAATGCCACCCGTTTCGTGCAAGAAGCCGGCGGCAAGGTGCTGGGCAGCACGCGCCATCCGCTGGGCGCCCTGGACTTCGCCTCATTCCTGCTGCAAGCGCAGGCCTCGAAGGCCAACGTGGTGGGCTTGGCGAGCGCGGGCGGCGACCTCGTCAACCTGATCAAGCAAGCACAGGAATTCGGCCTGACCGGCGGCAAGCAGCGCTTGTTGACCTTCCTGACCTTCATCAACGACGTCCAGGCAATGGGCCTGCCCGTGGCGCAAGGCCTGACCTTTCCCACCGGGTTCTACTGGGATGCCGATGAAGACACCCGCGCCTGGACCAAACGCTGGCAACAGAAGATGGGCGTGACGCGCCCGCCGTCCATCGTGCAGGCGCTGAGCTACGTGGCCACCACGCATTACCTGCAAGCAGCGCAGGCGGCCGGCACCTTCGAGGGCGAAGCGGTCAATAAGAAGATGCGTGAATTGCCCATCACCACCAAGCTCATCAAGAATGCCCGCATCCGCCCCGAAGACGGCCGCGTCATCATGGACCTGTATCTGGTTGAAGTGAAAAAGCCCGCCGAATCCAAGTACCCGGGCGACTTCTACCGCATCTTGTCCACCGTGCCCGGCGACAAGGTGTTCGTGTCATTGGCCGACAGCGAATGCCCCCTGATCAAAAAGTGAATATCGCGCCGCCGCGCCCGGGTGTAGGCTGCTGGCTATAACAACCCAAAACGGAGACATCCCCATGAAGTGCTATTGCGTCGTCAACTTCCGCGAGCCCTTGCAGGAAATGGAACAGCCCACGCCTACCCCCCAAGGGACGCAAGTGCTGTTGAAAGTACGCGCCGCGGGCGTCTGCCACAGCGATATCCACTTGTGGGAAGGCGGCTACGACCTGGGCCAGGGCCGCACCCTGGCGCTAAAAGACCGTGGCGTGTCGCTGCCGCTGACGATGGGCCACGAAACGGTGGGCAGCGTGGCTTCGGCCGGGCCGGACGCACAAGGCTTGTCCAGCGACAAGAACTACCTGGTGTATCCGTGGATCGGCTGCGGCAAATGCACGCCCTGCCTGGCCGGCATGGAAAACCATTGCAGCGCGCCGGCCTGCCTGGGCGTGCATCGCGCCGGCGGCTACGCCGACCACATCGTGGTGCCGCATCCCAAATACCTGATCGACATCGGCGACCTGGACCCCGCGCAGATCGCGCCGTACGCCTGCTCGGGCCTGACCACCTATTCCGCGCTGAAGAAGATCGGCGCGGACATCTACCGCGAACATCCCGTGGTGATCTTTGGCGCGGGCGGCCTGGGGCTGATGAGCCTGACGCTGATCAAGGCATTGGGTGGCGCGGGCGCCATCGTGGTCGACATCGACCCCGCCAAGCGCGCAGCCGCGTTGGAGGCCGGTGCGCTGGCCGCCATCGACGGCGCCGCGCCGGACGCCGCGCAGCAAATCATCAAAGCCGCGGGCGGCAAGCCGGTTCAGGCCGCGATCGACCTGGTCGGCGCGCCCGCCACCACCTCGCTGGCGTTCGACTTCCTGACCAAGGGCGGAAAGCTGATCATCGTGGGCCTGTTTGGCGGGGCCTCGTCATGGCCGATCGCGTTGATACCCATGAAGGCCATGTCCATCATCGGCAGCTACGTTGGCAACCTGGCGGAATTGCAGGAATTGATGGAACTGGTGCGCGCGGGCAAGGTGCCGCCCATGCCGGTGCACCGCCACGCGCTGGCCGAAGCCGACAGCGTATTGGCGGCGCTGCGGGCGGGCAAGGTGGTGGGACGCGCGGTACTGACTACCGCTTGACGCCTGGCCAGGACATACAAAGGGGAGCCTTGTCGGCTCCCCTTTTTTTCACGTGGCTTTCAAACGCGGGTCATACACAAACCGTTCGCGCCGCACCACCACAATGTGTTCCGCATCCGCGTGCGCCGGATTGATCAGCAGGTTGCAGTCGGGCACGCCGCGATAAGGCACGATGGCGCTGGGCAATTCAAGCAGCGCCGAAACGCCGGATTCCACCCAGTTGTCGCCCACCGCCTGCGAGGCTTCGGCAAACGGCACTGCCTCCCAGAATGGAAAGTCCCGCTGCAACTGGTTCACCGTCAGTACCTGACGGGCATCGTGAATGGCGCGCGGTACGGCCACTTCAATCAGATAGCGATTGGCCTGTTCCGATGCCCGCACGGCGAAATGCACCACCGTTTCCAGCACCGCCAAGGCCACGCTGGATGACGTATACACCACCGCCGTGCCCGGGCTGTTGTAGCGCCCGCCCACCGCCGCCGCCCCCGCTCCGCTCAAGTCGTCCGCGCGGTACGTGCCGGCCGTGGTGCCGATGCGCCACAGGGAAATGAAATCGCTCATGCGTACACGCCGGCCGCCGCCCGGGCCAGGGTGTCTTCCACGATGCGGCTGCTGGCGTCTGACGTCAGCAAAGACAAAGGCTTGACGTTGCCCAGCGCGGGCACGGGCGTATTCAGCCACAGCACGGCCTCGTCGTCGCTGCCCAGCACCTGACGCGCCACGCGCGCGACCCTGGCCACGCGCGCCAGGCGGTCAGATTCACCCAGTGGCAGCATCTGCCCTTCCCGCGTCCAGCGCGACAGCGACGCGGCCTTGACCTCGGTGATGGCCATGATTTCGGACTTGGGCACCTGCAGGAAATCGGCCGCGTCGTCCACCATCTGCGCGGGCAGGCCCCGGCGCACATCGCGCGCCATATCGCTCAGCGGGCTGTCCACCAGCTCCTGGAATAACTGCTTGGCGCGCGCCGTCGCGCGGCGTGGCGGACGGGTGGCGGCAGCGCCGCGCTTGTCTGCCGACTTTCCGGGAATGGCGATGGTCATCATGCGCTCCTGTGGTCTTGATACCCTGTTCCAAACAGAATTTATAATATCCCATCTGGAAATTTTGCTGCAAGCGGGAACGCCACGCTTGTTCGCTCCGGCATGCACCGAAATTGGGCATATCATAGGCGGCGTTACACACGATCACTTATAAGGACTGGCAATGACGGACCGGCAGTTGACGATACTTGCGGCGTTGAATCTCATGGTGGCGGTGGGCGCGGGCGCTTTCGGCGCGCATGGCCTCAAGCGCATGCTGACGCCGGAATTGCTGTCCGTCTGGCAGACGGGCGTGCTTTATCACCTGATCCACGCGCTGGGCCTGTTCGTGATTGCACTGCTGGGCGCCCGCTTCGGTTCGCCCTTGCTGTCAGCCGCCGGCGTGGTGATGTTCGTGGGCATCGTGCTGTTCTCAGGCAGCTTGTACACGCTGTCGTTGACGGGCGTGCATTGGCTGGGCGCCGTCACTCCCTTGGGCGGAACCGCCTTCCTGGCCGCCTGGGCCATGGTTGCGCTGGCGGCCTACCGCGCCCAGGGCTGACCTTCACATCATTCGCTTGTCCCCTTCCCCCACGGCGGCAGGAACCGCCGCCCTTGCAGGTTTCCGATGTCTTCCTCATCTGTATTGCCCGCCGCCCGGGACCCCTCCGCTTTCGCAGGTATCGCCTGTGTGGTGGGCGGCATCTTTTTCCTGACGCTTAGCGACGCCAACGCCAAATGGCTGGGCGAGCACTACAACCCGCTTCA
This sequence comes from Achromobacter spanius, assembly GCF_029637605.1. NCBI lineage: Bacteria > Pseudomonadati > Pseudomonadota > Betaproteobacteria > Burkholderiales > Alcaligenaceae > Achromobacter > Achromobacter spanius. The sequence continues at coordinate 1,310,728 of NZ_CP121261.1, forward strand.
AATCCTGTTTCTGCGCGCGCTGATCGCGCTGCCTTTTGTGACGGCGCTTGCCTTGTGGCTGGGCGGGCGGCGCGTGATGCGCACCACGCACCCCGGGCTGCATCTGGTGCGCGGCGCCATCAACGTCGTGTCGGCCTGTTGCTTCTATCTGGGCTTGCGCGCGCTGCCCTTGGCCGAAGCCACGGCCATCGCCTTCGCGGCGCCACTGTTCGTGACGGCGCTGTCGGTGCTGATCCTGAAAGAGCGTGTGGACGGCAAGCGCTGGGTCGCGGTGCTGGCCGGTTTTATCGGCGTGCTGATCGTGGTGCGCCCGGGCTCGGCGGCATTCCAGGCGGCCACGCTGTATCCGCTGACCACGGCTCTGCTTTACGCGGTCATGATGATCACCGCGCGCGGCATCAGCCGGGGCGAAGGCATGTTGACGACCACGTTCTACATCGTGCTGGGCCAATTGCTGTGCAGCGCGGTGGGCTTGCCCTGGGTGTGGCAAACACCCACTGCCGAGCACCTGCCTTACTTTGGCGGCATCGCACTTTTCAGCACGCTGGGTCTGGCCTTGATCACGCAGGGCTTTCGAATCGGCCCCGCTTCGGTGGTGGCGCCGTTCGACTACACCGGCCTGATCTGGGCCACGATACTGGGCTGGATCTTCTGGCGTGAAGCGCCTGATGCGTACGCCTATCTGGGGGCGCTTTTCATCGCGGGCAGCGGCGTGTACATCGCCGTGCGCGAGGCCCGGGCAAAGGGCAAACGCCGCGGCAAGGCATAAGGCCGCGGGCCAGGCGTTGCGCCCAACGGGAATAGCTATTCGGTAGGCGCGGGAAAATTGCGGGCCAATACCCGTGCCACATTCGGTTCCAGCGCCGCCTGGCTGGCCACCGCCGCCAAGGCCGGGCATTCCGCCTGGAACCACGCCTGCCCCGGACGCCAACGTGTCATCACCGTCACATACAGGTCCAGCGCGGAAAATCGCCGGCCCAGCATATGGGGCGACCCGGCCTGCTGCTCAAGTTCCTTCCAGAGCTCCGCGCGCCGGGTATGGACGCGCTCGCGCAGCAGGTCCGCCGCCGCGCCCTCGCCCGCCCATTGCGACGGAATATCCCCGTACGTGAACGTCGGGTACACCGCGCCGACCAGACGCAGCAGCACGTTCAGAAAGTATGCCCGTTCAGGCTTGTCGGCTCCCGGCGCCAAGCCGGCCTGGGGCGCCACGTCGTGCAGGTGCAGGATCATCGCCGCGCTTTCTGTCATGACCTCGCCTTCGGGCGTGATCAGCGTCGGCACCTGCCCCAAGGGGTTCAGTTGCAGCAGGCGGTCGCGTTCGGGCCCGGGTTTCAGATAGGGCACGTCCGTCAGCGTGTGCGGCACGTTGGCCAGCACCAGCGCCATCTCGACAATGGCCGACCCGCACCCGGCCGATCCGATCAACTCGTAGGTCTTCATCGCTTACCCTCCAGATTCCGCCGGCGCCAGCCGCAGCAATTGGCCGGGCGAGGCGTCGGTCAGCACATACACATAGCCGTCCGGCCCTTGCCGCACGTCGCGTATTCGGCTCTTGCGGTCCACCAGCAGCCATTCCTGGCCCACGACACGGTTGCCGTCCAGCGTCAGGCGGATCAGGTTCTGATTACCCAAGGCACCGATGAACACCGAGTTTTTCCAAGCCGGAAAGCGGTCGGCATCGTAGAAAGCCATACCACTGATGGCGGGCGACTTTGCCCACCAGAACAGCGGCGGTTCCGTGCCCGGCGCGGTTTCGCCCTTGGCCTCGGGGATGCGCAGACCAGAATAATTGATGCCATGCGTGGCCAACGGCCAGCCGTAGTTCTTGCCCGGCTGAACCAGGTTGATCTCATCGCCGCCGCGTGGGCCGTGTTCGTTTTCCCAAAGATCTCCCGACCACGGGTTGATCGCCATGCCCTGCGGGTTGCGATGGCCGTAGGACCAGATCTCGGGCCGCGCGCCGGTCTTGCCCACAAAGGGGTTGTCTTCGGGCACCGAGCCATCCAGCTTCAGGCGCACGACCTTCCCTTGCAGTTTGTCCAGATCCTGCGCGGTGGGACGCTGGTTGTTTTCACCCAGGGCAATGAAAAGATGCCCCTTGCCGTCGAAGACCAGGCGCGAACCGAAATGCAGGCCGGACGACAGCTTCGGCATTTGCCGGAAAAGCACCTTGAAATCTTCCAGGCCACTGGCATCGTCGGACAGCCTGCCCCGGCCAACCGCGGTGCCGCTCTTGTCGCCATCGGATTCGGCGTAGGACAGATACACGTACCGGTCTTTCGCGAAGTCCGGCGACAGCGCCACATCCAGCAAGCCGCCCTGCCCGCGCGCCGCCACCTTCGGCACACCGGTCAGCGGCTTTGATAGCCCGCCCGGCGTGCGCAACAGGCGTAGCGTGCCGGGCCGCTCCGTGATCAGCACCCCGCCGTCAGGCAGGAACGCCATGGCCCAGGGATGGTCCAGCCCACCCACCACCGGCGTCACGCGCGCGGCCACCGAAGCGGGTTCCTCGGCCGCCTGCGCGGGCTTGGTCCACAACATGGCGCCCGCCATGAGCAGCGTTGAAACCGAAAAAAGTGAGATTGCGCGTGTGCTCGCGGCGGTGCTTGACTGCATGGACATCTCCGGCGGCAAAGGGCTGAATGCGAGTGCGGGGGCGATGACAAGCTGGCGCGTAGCGCCTGGCGGGTGGCGTACCATAGCGCCCAGGGACGGGAACCTTCCGTTCTTCCTTTCCGGAGACCCCATCGCATGAAACTGTACTACATGCCCGGCGCGTGCTCGCTCGCTTCCCACATCGTTCTTGAGTGGGTCGGCCAACCCTACGAAACGCACCAGCTCAGCCGCGAAGCCCTCAAGGCCCCTGAATTTCTGAAGGTGAATCCGCTAGGCGCCGTGCCCGCGCTGACCGATGGCGATTGGACCCTCACCCAGAACGTCGCCATCCTGGAATACATTGCCGAACAGGCGCCGCAAAGCAAGCTGCTGGGCGACGGCAGCGCGCGCTCGCGGGCCGATGTGCGCCGCTGGCTGGGCTTCATCAATTCCGACATCCACAAGACGTTCTCGATGATCTTCGGCGCGTCCCGCTTCCTGGGCGACGAAGGCGCGCAGAAGGAACTGGCCGGCTCGGCCTCCAAGCTGCTGACCAAGCTGTTCTCGCAACTGGATGCGCAACTGGCGGGCAAGTCGTACCTGGCGGGTGATGCGCCTTCCATCGCCGATGCGTATCTGTATGTGGTGCTGCGCTGGGCGCGCGCCAAGGAAGTGGACCTGGCCGGCCAAGACAATCTGGCGGCGTTCGAAAAGCGCATGGAAGCCGACAAGGGCGTCCAGGCCGCGCTGAAGGCCGAAGGGCTGTAAGACGGCCTAAGCCAAAACGGGGGGAAGCCCGGGCCGGACTCAGGCTCAGCCCTCCTCTGCTTCCCCTTCGAATGGCTTCCCGTCCACGCTATTCGCTTCCAGCGTCTTCTTCACCGCCGCCAGGAACCGCCGCGCCAGCAGCGGCGGTGCGCTCAGGTTCGAATACGTGGCCCATACCTCGACATTGGCTTCGGGCGCGATGGGCCGCAACACCATATGCGCCGACTGCTCGGTCGATACGCACCAGGTGTCCACCAAAGCCGGCCCCAGGCCTTGCTGCACGAACGAACACGCCGTGACCGGTGAATGCACTTCGATCGCCGCGGCATGGCGCGGCCCGTCGCCAAAAAACGCTTGCAGCGCGCGCCCCAATGGTGTGTCGCGGGGGTAGCCGATCCAGGCGGCGGACGAAAAATCCTCGGGCAGCACCACCTTGTGGCTGGTCAAGGGATGGGCTGGCGGCATCACGCACATCACGGGCACCTGCGCCAAGCGCACCGACGTCAGGTTGGGATGATCGGGCGGCTGCATCGAGATGCCGATATCCGCCTGCCCCGACAAGAAGTACGCCGCCAACTCGTCGAACGTGACGCTGCGGTAGTCCACCCGCGCGCCTGCGTTGCGGCCGCGAAAGCGTTCAAGCGCCATCGGAATCAAGCGCTGCCCGAAGCTGGCGCTGGCCACGATCTTCAACATGCCCGCGCCCGACTGCCCCAGGCTGGCGGCCAGATCGTTCACGCGCTGGATGCCGCCGTACACCTGCTCGACTTCCGCATACAGCCGACGCGCCTCTGCCGTGGGCGACAAACGGCTCTTGACCCGTTCAAACAAGCGATAGCCCAAGCGGCTTTCCGTCAACGCCAGCACCCGGCTGACCGCCGGCTGCGACACATGCAGCATGCGCCCCGCGCTGCTGATGGACCCCGACATCATGATGGCCCGAAAGACCTCGATCTGACGCAGGTTCAACGGCCGCCCCGCGCTGGGGCCGACCTCGTCGGCGTAGCCTTCCACATCCATTTTTATTCCCCTTGACCAATAACGGCGGATTATAGGATTGCCACATTTTTCGATGATGCAGTGCCGCAACGCGGGTGTAATCTGCGCCCGTCACCACAACAAAACAAGGGGAATACCACCATGCATCGCACCATCTTCCGCAGCGTATCCGCGCTGGCACTCAGCGCGGCCCTGATCGGCACGGCCTCGGCCGCCGCTTATCCCGACAAGCCCATCACCTTCGTGGTGCCGTCGGCCGCGGGCGGTTCGCCCGATGTGCTGTCGCGCCTGATCACCACCCAAATCGCCAAAGACACCGGCGCCACGATGGTGATTGAAAACCGTCCCGGCGCCGCCGGCAACATCGGCATCTCGCTGATCAAGCGCGCCGCCGCCGACGGCTATACCGTGGGCTACGGCAACATCAACACGCTGGCGGTAAACCGCTCGCTGTTCAAGCGCCTGCCCTACGACGTGGACCAGGACCTGACCCCGGTCGCGCACATGTTCGACCTGTACAACGCCCTGATCGTGCCGGCCGAATCGCCCGTCAAAAGCGTGCAAGACCTGATCGACCGCGCCAAGAAGGAACCCGGCCGCCTGTCCTACGGCGCCTCGGGCGTCGGCACCACCGGCCACATGGGCGGTGAACTCTTCAAGAGCATGGCCAAGGTGGACGTCATGTTCATCCCGTACAACGGCGGCCCCGCCGCCATCCAGGACCTGCTGGGCGGCCGCCTGGACTACCTGTTCGTCAACACCTCGGAAGCCGCGCCGCTGGTCGCCAGCGGCAAGGTGCGCGCCATTGGCGTCAGCAGCCTGAAGCGCCTGGCGCTGATGCCCGACGTGCCCACGCTGGATGAGTCCGGCCTGAAGGGCTACGAAACCGTGGCCTGGGGCGGCGTCGTCGCCCCCAAGGGCACGCCGCCGGAAGTGGTGACCACGCTGAACGCCGCCATCCAGAAAGCACTGCAGGCCCCCGAAGTGCGTACCGGCCTGGCCACGCTGGGCGCCGAACCCGCCACCGGCTCGCCGCAGGAATTCAAGCAATTGATCGACCGCGAAACCGCCAAGTGGAAGCACATCATCGACACCGCTGGCATCGAAAAGCTGGACTAAGCACTCATGACCTTGCCCACCTTGCAGGCTGACTTCATGCAGGCTGACTTAATGCAGGCTGACTTCATCGTGGCGGGCGCCACGCTTATCGACGGCTCGGGCGGCCCCGCCCAGCCGGGCGACCTGGCCGTGCTGGGGGATCGCATCGTGGCGATGGGCAGCTTTGCCCACCCCGCGGGCGTGCCGGTGATAGACGGGCGCGGCCAGGTGCTGGCGCCCGGCTTCATTGATTCCCACACCCACGATGACGGCTACCTGCTGGCGCATCCCGACATGCTGCCCAAGGTGTCGCAGGGCATTACCACTGTCGTTACCGGCAACTGCGGCATCAGCCTCGCGCCGCTTCAGCGCGACAACATTCCGCAGCCGCTGGACCTGCTCGGCCCCGCCGAGCTGTTCCGCTTCGCCACGTTCCGCGCCTGGATGGACGCGCTGCGCGGCACGCCCGCCGCGGTCAACGTGATTCCGCTGGTGGGCCACACCACCTTGCGGGTGGCCGTGATGGACGACACCTCACGCGCCGCCGACGCCGCCGAACGCGCCGCCATGCGTGGCCTGCTGCAAGAAGCGCTGGACGCGGGCGCCTTCGGCGTGTCCACCGGCACCTTCTACCCGCCCGCCAGCGCCGCGACCACCGATGAAATCATCGACGTTTGCCAACCCTTGAAAGCCGCCGGGCAATCGGGCCGCCCCGGCCTGTACGCCACCCACCTGCGCGACGAGGCCGATCACATCGTGCCCGCCATGGAAGAGGCGCTGCTGATTGGCCACGAACTCGATTGCCGCGTGGTGTTCTCGCACCACAAGCTGGCCGGCGAACGCAACCACGGCCGCACCCGTGAAACGCTGGACCTGATCACCCGCGCCGCCGCCGCCCAGCCCGTGTGCCTGGACTGCCACCCCTACCCCGCCACGTCCACCATGCTGCGGCTGGACCGCGCGCGCCTGGCCAGCCGCACGATGATCACGTGGTCCAAGGGCTACCCCGAGGCCACCGGCCGCGACTTCGCCGAGCTCATGCAGGAATTGGGCCTGGATGACGAAGCCACCGTCGCCCGCCTGGCGCCCGCCGGGGCCATCTACTTCCTGATGGACCCCGCCGACGTCAAGCGCATCTTCGCGCATCCGCTCACCATGGTCGGCTCTGACGGCCTGCCCTTTGACCCCCACCCGCACCCACGCCAATGGGGCACCTTCACCAATGTGCTGCGCACGATGGTGCGCGAACAGCAACTGCTGTCCCTGGAAGCGGCCATCCACAAGATGACCGGCCTGGCGGCTGACCAATATGGCATCGCCGGGCGCGGTCTGCTGCGCCAGGGTTATCATGCTGACCTGGTGCTGTTCGACCCCGCCACCGTGACGGATGTGGCGACGTTTTCAGCGCCCATTCAGGCAAGCCAGGGCATCCACGCAGTGTGGGTCAACGGCAAGCAGGTCTGGGACGGAAAACAAACCAGCACGCAACGCTCGGGCCATGTGTTGACGCCCGGTGATGCATTAGTTCGGAGTAATTAAAGTGAAGACGATTTCCCAGGGCTGCTACCTGGGTGTATTGGGCGGTATGGGCCCCATGGCCGGCGCGGCCTTTGCCCTACGCCTGGCGGCGCTGACGCCCGCCGCGATTGACCAGCAACACATCCCCACCTTGCTGCGCAACGACCCCCGCATTCCCGACCGCTCCAGCGCCTATATGGCCGGCGGTGAAAGCCCGCTGCCCCATATGGTCCAAGGCGTGCGTTTTCTGGAAGAGGCTGGCGCGCAGCTGATCGCCATCCCCTGCAACACCGCGCACCTTTGGTACGCCGATATCGCAGCCAGCACGGCCGTGCCGGTGCTGCACATCATTGACGCGGTCATCGATGACCTGCGCCGCCTTGGGCTGCCGCGCGGGCGCATCGGCCTGATGGGCACGTCCGCCACGCTGAAACTGGGCTTGTACCAGCAGCACCTTCAGGCGCAAGGCTACGAGTGCATCGTGCCCGACGACGACGAGGTCGAACGCTACTGCATGGGGTCCATACGCGCCGTCAAAGGCAACCGCCTGGAAGAGGCCTTAGCCCCCGCCGCCGAGTGCATCGCCCGCCTGAAAGCGCGCGGCGCCGACGCCGTGGTGCTGGGCTGCACCGAACTGCCGCTGGCCGTGCCGCATGCGCTGCGCCCCAGCCTGGGCGTGACGCTCACGGATTCGATCGACGCGCTTGCCCGCGCGGCCATCGCGCATTACGAAGCCGACCTGGCCAAGCAACGCATCGCCGCCTGACCGGCAACGCGCAACCCCTGGCCGAAGGCGAAAAAAAAGCGCATCTTTCGATGCGCCCGAATTTCCCTTCGCGGGGAAGCCGTCAACGTGATGCTTATCCGCCCAGGTAGGCCTTGCGGACTTGATCGTTGACCAGCAAATTGGCGCCCGTGTCTTGCAGCACGACGCGACCGTTTTCCAGCACATATCCGCGATCGGCCACGCCCAGCGCCTTGTTCGCGTTCTGTTCCACCAGGAACACCGTCACGCCTTGTTCGCGGATCTCGCGGATGATGTCGAAGATCTGCGCGATCACCAGCGGCGCCAGGCCCAAGGTGGGTTCGTCCAGCAACAACAAACGCGGCCGCGTCATCAGCGCGCGGCCGATGGCCAGCATCTGCTGCTCACCGCCCGACATCAGCCCGGCGCGTTGCGCCGCGCGCTCTTTCAAGCGCGGGAACAAGCCGTAGACGTGGTCGATGCCCGCCTCGATTTCCGAGCGCTTCGAAAAGAAGCCGCCCATCATCAGGTTTTCAGCCACCGTCAGGTCTTTGAACACCCGCCGGCCTTCAGGCGAAATGGCGATGCCACTGCGCATGATGTGGTGCGTGTCCTTCTGGGTGATGTCTTCGCCATCAAACGTGATCGTGCCTTCACGCGCGCGGGGGTTGCCGCACACCGTCATCAACAGCGTTGTCTTGCCGGCGCCGTTGGCCCCGATCAGCGTGACGATCTCGCCCTGGTTCACTTCCACCGACACGCCGTTCAATGCCTGGATGGCGCCGTAGTAGGTGTGTATGTTTTCCAGCTTAAGCATCATTCCTCCCCCAGGTACGCTTTGATCACGCGCTCGTCGTTGCGCACCGCATCGGGGGTGCCCGTCGTGATGGGCTTGCCGTGTTCCATGACGAGGATACGGTCCGAAATGCCCATGATCAGGCTCATGTCGTGCTCGATCAGCAGCACGGCCACGCCGAATTCGCGCCGAAGCTGGTCGATAAGCGCTTGCAGATCGCGCTTTTCCTGCGGGTTCAGGCCAGCCGCCGGCTCGTCCAGCATCAGCAGACGCGGCTTGGTGATCATGCAGCGCGCGATTTCCAGGCGTCGCTGGTGCCCGTACGCCAGGTTGCCCGCCTCGCGGTTGGCGAATTCACGCAGCCCCATGAAATCCAGCCACTGCGCCGCGCGCGCCAGCGCATCGGTTTCCGACTGCCGATAGCCCTTGAGCTTCAACAGGCCCGGCAGCAGCCGTGATTCCACCTGGGTGTGCTGGGCCACCAGCAGGTTTTCCAGCACGGTCAACTGCTTGAACAGCCGCACGTTCTGGAAGGTGCGCACCAGTCCGTGGCGGGCGACCTTGTGGCTGGGCAAACCGTTGATCGGCTTGCCGTCCATGATGATCTCGCCCGCGGTGGGCGCATAGAAGCCGCCCACGCAGTTGAACACGGTGGTCTTGCCGGCCCCGTTGGGGCCGATGATGGCGAACACCTCGTCGGATTTGACTTCGAACCCCACGCTGTCCACGGCCAAGAGGCCGCCGAACCGCATCGTGAGCCCGGATACTTTCAGCAATGCCTCGCTCATTTAGACAGCTCCACGTGGGGACGCTTCATGGGCAACAACCCCTGCGGACGCCACATCATCATCAACACCATCACCAGACCGAACATCAGCATCCGGTATTCGGCGAACTCGCGCGCCAGCTCGGGCAGGACGGTCAGCAAGATGGCCGCCAGAATCACGCCCACCTGCGAACCCATGCCGCCCAGCACCACAATGGCCAGAATCAGCGCCGATTCAATGAAGGTGAACGACTCCGGGTTCACCATGCCCTGGCGGGCCGCGAAGAACGCGCCTCCAAAACCGGCGAACGTGGCGCCCAGCGTGAATGCCGACAGCTTGATGCGCGTGGGATTCAGCCCCAGCGAGCGGCAGGCGATTTCGTCTTCGCGCAAGGCTTCCCAGGCGCGGCCGACCGGCATGCGGATCAGGCGCGTGGATACGGCAAGCGTGATCAGCGCCAGCAGCAAGGCCATCAGGTACAGATAGATCACCATGTGCTGGTTGTCGAACGTCAGGCCAAAGTAGTCATGGAACGTCGTGGCGCCTTCCGTGCTGGCGCGACGCGTCATTTCCAGGCCGAACACCGTGGGCTTCGGAATACCGGAAATGCCGTCAGGGCCACCCGTCAACGTGTTCAGGTTGATGAGCAGCAGGCGGATCATTTCGCCAAAGCCCAAGGTCACGATCGCCAGGTAGTCACCGCGCAGCCGCAACACCGGAAAGCCCAGCACGAAACCGAACAAGGCCGCCATCGCCCCCGAAAACGGCAGCGCTTCCCAGAAGCTCCAGCCACCCCAGTGATACAGCAAGGCATACGTGTACGCGCCCACCGCATAGAAGCCGACAAAGCCCAGGTCCAGCAGGCCGGCAAAACCCACCACGATGTTCAGCCCCAGGCCCAACATCACGTAGATCAGCACCAGCGTGGCAATGTCAACCGAGCTGCGGCCCGAGAAGAATGGCCACACGACCGCTATCGCTAGCAGCAACAGCATCAGCCCTTTGTGGGTCTTGGCGGGTGCGGCCGGCAAAGTCGGCAGCGACGTCTTCAGCTTGCGGAACGGCGCGGCAAGCCAGGGCCGCAGCATCTGGAAGGCGAACACCACGGCCGCGGCAAGCGCCACCAGCCCCCAGTTCGGTTCCATCGACGTGCGCGCGCCCTGACGGATCAGTTGCAGGCCGAACACCGGCGTAACGATCACTGCCGTCAGCACGGCAGCCATCGTGGCGTTTTTAAGATTGTTCTTAGACATCAGACTTTTTCCACCTCAGGTTTGCCCAGCAGCCCGGTGGGACGGAACAGCAGAATCAGGACCAGCAGCGAGAACGCCACGATGTCCTTGTACTGTGACGAGATATACGCGGCCGCGAAGGTTTCGGCCAGGCCCAGCAGCACGCCGCCCAGCATGGCGCCGGGGATGCTGCCAATGCCGCCCAGCACCGCCGCCGTAAAGGCCTTGATGCCGGCCAGGAAGCCGATGAAGGGATTCAGCTTGCCGATGGTGATGGCGATCAGCACGCCACCCACCGCCGCCAGGATCGCGCCCATCACGAACGTGAACGAGATCACGCGGTTGGTGTCGATGCCCAGCAGGTTGGCCATGTGCATGTCTTGCGAGCAGGCGCGCGAGGCGCGGCCCATGCGGGAATACTTGATGAACAGCGTCAGGGCGATCATCAGCACCACCGTCACCACGATGATCATGATGCGCGAATACGGCACCGTCACGTCGAAGTCGGTTCCCATGTGGAACTGCACGGCGCCGGATATCAGCGAGGGCACGGCCATGTCGCGCGCGCCCTGGCCCAGGGCCACCCAGTTCTGCAGGAAGATCGACATACCGATCGCCGAGATCAGCGCCACCAGGCGGGGGCTGCCTCGCACTGGCCGATACGCAACGCGCTCGACCGAAAAGCCATATACGCCGGTCACGGCAATGGCCACGAGCAACATGGAGGCAATGATGAACGGCATCGGCAAACCGCTGTTGGTGCCGATGGCTGTCAAGGTGACCAGGCCGACATAGGCGCCGATCATATAGATTTCGCCGTGGGCGAAGTTGATCATCCCGATGATGCCGTAGACCATTGTGTAGCCGATGGCGATCAACGCGTAGATCGCGCCCAGGGACAATCCGTTGAAGAATTGCTGGGTAAGTTGGGGTATGAGGTCAGACATTATCTAATGCTCCAAATGGTTCCGGCCCCGGTGAAGAGACCCGGAGCCGGAAACCTGGGCGTATTTTCTAAGGGCCTGTGGTCACCGCCTGCCGGCCGCACAGCGCTTTTGGCGCATCGCTACGCGGATTACGGCACAACGAAGACAACAGGCCCTACACGCCGGCACCGCGCCGGCGAGATCGCGAGTTTACAGCTGGGTCTTCTTACCGTCCTTGTCCCACTTGTAGACGGCGAATTCGAAGTCCTTCAAGTCGCCCTTGGCGTCATATTCGACCTTGCCGATACCGGTGTTGAACGTCGTCTTGTGCATGTAGTCCGCGACCTTGGCGGGGTCTTCGCCCACGGCGTTGATGCTGTCGGCCAGGATCTGCACCGCGGCATAAGCAGGCATCTGGAAAGCGCCGTCCGGATCGCGCTTGGCGTCCTTGAAGGCCTTCACAATGCCTTCGTTGCCAGGCAGCTTGGTGAAGTCAGCCGGCAGCGTGACCAGCAGGCCTTCGATGGCCGGACCGGCGATGGCCACCAGGTCCTGGTTGGCCGTGCCTTCCGGACCCATGAACTGAACGTTCAGGCCCTGTTCGCGCGATTGGCGCAGCAGCAGGCCGAGTTCGGGGTGGTAGCCGCCGAAGTAGACCAGGTCAACGCCTTCGGACTTCAGCTTGGTGATGATGGCCGAGTAATCGCTGTCGCCAACGTTGATGCCTTCAAACATCGACACATTGACGTTCTGCTTGGCCAGCGCGTCCTTGACCTGGGTGGCGACACCCGAGCCGTAGGTTTGCTTGTCGTGCAGGATGGCGACCTTCTTGGGCTTGAGCGTCTTGGCGATGTAGTTGGCGGCGTACGGGCCTTGCTGGTCGTCGCGGCCAATGGTGCGGAAGAAGAAATGCGGCTTGATGGTGTCAGTCACCAGCGGCGACGTGGCGCCCGGGGTGATGCCGACAATGCCCTCTTCCTCGTACACCTTCACGGCGGCCACGGTCACGCCCGAGCAAGCATGGGCCACGGCGAACTTGGCGCCGGAGTTGACCACGCGGTTGGCGGCCGGCACGGCCTGCTTGGGTTCGCAGCCGTCGTCGATCAGGATCGGCTCGAGCTTCTTGCCCTTGACGCCGCCCTTGGCGTTGATGGATTCGATGGCGGTCAAGGCGCCGGCCTGGATCTGGTCGCCATATTGGGTGTTGGGGCCGGTCATGGGCTGGGGAATGCCAATCTTGATGGTGTCGGCGGCGTGCGCGGCGCCAGCCAAGGCAAGTGCCCCAAGCGCCATGGCTACCGGGGTAAGGCGATTCAGAAACTTCATGCGGAGTTCTCCAGCGAGGTTTTGAGCGGCTCTGATTGAAACGGCTTGTTGGGTGGATACCCCGCCATCCGTATCTCGCGTCGCCGGCTTCTTGGGCAAAAACACGGTGTGGGCGGTATTCTGGGAGCAAGCCGACATACTGTCACTGCGTGTAATCCCCAATATTTCCCGGCAAACCTTTAATCGTGACGCATCAGCTTTGCAAGCCCATGAAAATACGGGAAATTTGCGGAGTTTGCCTTCGATTCCAGCTGGCGCGCCGCATGATTTTGTGCAGTGGCCGATATATGAATAATCATTAATACGGCGTTCGAATATGCATTTAAATACAGTGCTTACGCCGGACTTACGGTTAATGATTATTGGGTTAATGAATTCCGCATAATCTGCCGCCCAAGAAAAACGCGCATCGGGGCGTCTGCTACGCCGCGATGCGCGTCCATTTCAATGCCCGAGGTCAGGCGTTGGCCGGCTTGGCCAGGTTCCACATCAGCGCCCGGAACGGCGCCAGCATGCTGATGTTGACCACCAGCTTGACGGCCAGGTCGCCCAGCATCCACGTCGTCCATGGCGCGCCGGTGGCCGCGAAGGCCACGCTGAAGAACACCGCGGTGTCCAGCACGGCGCCCAACACGCCCGATACCAGCGGCGCGCGCCACCAGCGCTGGTCGCGCAAACGATCAAAGACCTGGATATCCACCAATTGCGCGCAGATATAGGCCAGACCCGAGGCCAGCGCAATACGCGGCGACGCCACCCAGAACGACACCACCAACGCTGCCGCAAAGCCGAACCAGACCACACGGCGCGCGGCCGACGGGCCAAAGCGCCGGTTCAACACATCGGTAACCAGGAAGGCGATCGGGTAAGACAGGCCGCCCCACGTCAACCAATCGTTAAGCGGCACCTGCACCAGAATGTTCGAGCCCACCACCACCAGCAGCATGCACAGCACGGCAATACCGAACTGCGCACGGCTCATCGGCGGAAAGAGCTGGCTTGCCTTGGTCATTGCCCGAATTCCTCGGCCAGCTCGCGAGACCGGCGCGCCGCGGCCGCCATGGCGTCTTCCACAATGCCGGCAAACCCCGCCGCGCCAAACGCAGCCAGCGCCGCGGCCGTGGTGCCGCCCTTGGACGTGACGCGCTCGCGCAGCACCGACAAGGGGTCTGACGATTCGGCCGCGAGCCGGGTTGCGCCCGCCAGCGTGCCCAAGGCCAGTTGCTTGGCCTGCGCCTCGGTCAGGCCGACCTTCACGCCGCCCGCCACCAAGGCTTCAAGGAACAGGAACACATACGCCGGGCCGCTGCCCGACAAGGCCGTCACGCCATCCAGCGCGGCGTCGTCCGCCACCCACACCACCTGCCCCACGCTTTCCAACAGGCTTGCCGCCAAGGCGCGATCGCCTTCGCTGACGCCATCCAGCGCCGCCAGGCCCGTCACGCCCGCGCCCACCAATGCGGGCGTATTGGGCATGCAGCGCACCAGACGCTTGAACGGCGCGTCGGCTGATCCCAGCCAGCCCGCCAGCGTGTCCGCCCGGATTCCCGCCGCCACGCTGACCACCAAGGTGTCGTCTTGGAGCCACTGACGCGCGGATGCCACAACATCTTTCATGTTCTGCGGCTTGACCGCGAACACCCAAACGCGGCATCGGGCCAAGGCCTCGTCCGGGGCCACTGCCGTGGTCATGCCACGCGCCTGCCAGGCTGCGTGGCTATCCTTATTAATGTCAATGACATGGATGCTCCCGGCGGGGCATACTTTGCCGGCCAGTCCGGAGGCCAAAGCGGCCGCCATATTGCCGCCGCCAATGAACGCAATCGAAAGTTCGTTTTTCATAGGCGGGCATTGTAGTCGGTCGGCTCCGCTGGGGAAAAAAAAGAAAATGTTCGTTCGCGCCTGAAACGCACAATTTGACAGGCGTTTGCAGTGGTGTGAAAGTCACGGTTTTGTCACAAACAATTCATAAGGTGTCGTGTTTTCCGTGTACGGACAACCCGTTCACAACACGCCCATCAGGAGCAACCTCATCATGCGATCCCACCGTATTGCTTTAACCTTCGCAGCCGTCATGGCCGCGTTCGCGGGCGCGTCCGCGCATGCCGCCACCGAGATCCAGTTCTGGCATTCGATGGAAGGCGCCCTGGGCGACCGCGTCAATGGCCTGGTCGAAGACTTCAACAAGAAGAACCCCGACTACCAGGTCAAGGCGATCTACAAGGGCAACTACGGCGAATCCATGAATGCCGGCATCGCCGCGTTCCGCGCCGGCAACGCCCCGGACATCCTGCAAGTGTTCGAAGTTGGCACCGCCACCATGATGTACGCCAAGGGCGCCATCAAGCCGGTGCAGCAGATGTCGGAAGAAGCCGGCAACCCGATCGATCCGAAGGCGTTCATCGGCGCCGTGGCTGGCTACTACTCGTCGGCCGACGGCAAGCTGGTGTCGATGCCGTTCAATAGCTCGACCGTGGTTTTCTACTACAACAAGGACGCCTTCAAGAAGGCAGGCCTGGACGCCGACAATCCGCCCAAGACCTGGGAAGAGCTGGCCGCCGCCGGCCAGAAGCTGAAGGCCGCTGGCCAGGAATGTGGCTACACCACCTCGTGGCCGTCGTGGACCCAGCTGGAAACGTTCTCGGCCTGGCATAACGTGCCCTACGCCACCAAGGACAACGGTTTCGGTGGCCTGGACGCCCGCATCGCCATCAACACCCCGCTGCACGTGCGCCACCTGGAAAACCTGGCCAAGCTGGGCAAGGAAGGCATCTTCATGTACGGCGGCCGCGGCGACGAGCCGAACTCGCTGTTCATCAGCGGCAAGTGCGCCATGATCACCGGCTCGTCCGGCCTGCGCGCCAACATCGCCAAGAACGCCAAGTTCGAATTCGGCACCTCGACCCTGCCTTACTACGCCGACGTGAAGGGCGCGCCGCAGAACACCATCATCGGCGGCGCATCGCTGTGGGTCTTCGCCAACAAGAAGCCGGAAGTCTACAAGGGCGTGACCGCCTTCTTCCAATACCTGGCCTCGCCTGAAGTCGCCGCGCGCTGGCACCAGCAGACCGGCTATGTGCCGGTCACCAAGGCCGCTTACGAGCTGACCAAGAAAGAAGGCTTCTACGACAAGAACCCGGGTACCGAAGTCGGCGTGAAGCAATTGAACGTGGAAACCACCGCGCAATCGCGTGGCCTGCGCCTGGGCTTCCTGCCGCAGATCCGTGAAATCGAAGACGCTGAAATCGAACGCATCGTGTCCGGCAAGGTTACGGCCAAGGACGGCACCGAGAACATCGTCAAGCGTGGCAATGAGTTGCTGGAAAAGTTCGAGAAGAGTGTAAAGTAGCGCCCTTTCCGGGATTCGGCCGGGTGATTGCTTCACGGCATTTCTCAAGCGTGACAATGACTTAACGGCCAATCCGGATACGAGCGCAAGGCTTGAAGCCCTGGTTATAAAGGGGCTTCAAGCCTGTCGTATTTTTATGAAGCGGTTTCAAGCGGCGGTTACTCCAACCGCCGCTTTTCTGTACCTTGGGTACCCCCTATGGAAAAACGCGTTGTCTTTGGGCATAAGACCCTGCCCTATCTGCTGCTGTTGCCGCAGCTGATCATTACCGTGGTCTTCTTTTTCCTGCCCGCCGGACAAGCCATGTGGCAGTCCATGCGGCTGGAAGATGCCTTCGGCCTGTCGTCCGAGTTCGTCGGGCTCGACAACTTCATGGAACTGTTCTCGCAACAGGCTTACCTCGATTCCTTCCGCGTCACCGCCGTCTTTTCGATACTGGTGGCTGCCGTGGGTCTGGGCGTGTCCTTGCTGCTGGCCGTCATGGCCGACCGCGTGATTCGCGGCGCGGGGCTCTACAAGACCCTGTTGATCTGGCCCTACGCCGTGGCGCCCGCCGTCGTCGGCGTATTGTGGCTGTTCATGTTTTCGCCTTCCGTGGGCATCCTGGCCGTGGCGCTGCGCAACTCCGGCGTCGACTGGAACCCGCGCCTGGACGGCAACCAGGCCATGATGCTGGTGCTGGCGGCCGCCGTCTGGAAGCAGATCTCGTACAACTTCCTGTTCTTCCTGGCCGGCCTGCAATCGATTCCGCGTTCGCTCATCGAAGCCGCCGCCATCGATGGCGCCAGCCCGGCGCGCCGCTTCTGGACCATTGTGTTCCCGCTGCTGTCGCCCACCTCGTTCTTCCTGCTGGTCGTCAACATCATCTATGCCTTCTTCGACACCTTCGCCATTGTGGACACCACGACGCAAGGCGGTCCGGGCACGGCAACGTCCATCCTGGTCTACAAGGTGTACAGCGACGGCTTCCGTGGGCTGGATCTGGGTTCGTCCGCGGCCCAGTCGGTCATTCTGATGTTCATTGTGGTTGCCTTGACGGTCGTACAGTTCCGCTACGTCGACCGCAAAGTGCAGTATTGATTTTGTTCGAGGCTAATAACAATGGTTGAACGCCGTCCCTGGCTGGATATTCTGGCCCACGTCATTCTGCTTTGCGGCGTGGCGATGGTGGCATTTCCGCTCTACATCACTTTCGTTGCGTCTACCCAGACCGCTCAGGAAGTGGCGCAGGCGCCGATGTCGCTGATCCCCGGTCCGCACTTTGTCGAAAACTACATGCAGGCGCTGTTTGGCGGCTCGTCCGGCGGTTCGTCGGGCGCCCCCGTCGGCCGCATGATGTACGTCAGCCTGATCATGGCGCTGTCGATTTCCATCGGCAAGATCGCGATCTCGCTGCTGTCGGCATTCGCGGTGGTGTATTTCCGCTTCCCCGGCCGCATGTTCTTTTTCTGGATGATCTTCGTCACGCTCATGCTGCCCGTCGAAGTCCGGATTGCGCCCACCTACAAGGTGGTAGCCGACCTGGGCATGCTCAACAGCTACGCCGGCCTGACCTTGCCGCTGATCGCCTCGGCCACCGCCACCTTCCTGTTCCGCCAGTTCTTCCTGACGGTGCCGGACGAGCTCATCGAGGCCGCGCGCATTGACGGCGCGGGTCCGGTGCGGTTCTTCTTCGACGTGCTGTTGCCGTTGTCCAAGACCAGCATCGCCGCCCTGTTCGTGATCCAGTTCATCTACGGCTGGAACCAATACCTGTGGCCCCTGCTCATCACCACGCAGGAAGACATGTACCCCGTCGTCATCGGCATCAAGCGGATGATCAGCGGCGGCGACAGCGTGACCGAATGGAACATCACCATGGCCACCGCCATGCTGGCCATGATTCCGCCGGCGCTGGTCGTCATCCTGATGCAGAAATGGTTCGTCAAGGGTCTGGTCGACACTGAAAAGTGACGCTTGCCCACCCGCACCCACCCGAACACGACTCCGAACACGAATAAACATGGCTACTCTCAGCTTCCGTAACGTCAAGAAAACCTATGCCGGCAACGTGCCGGTCATCCATGGCATCGACATGGAGGTGAAAGACGGTGAATTCATCGTCATCGTCGGGCCGTCCGGCTGCGGCAAGTCCACGCTGATGCGCATGGTCGCCGGCCTGGAAACCGTGACCAGCGGCGACATCGTCATCGACGACAAGGTCGTCAACAACCTGGAACCCGCCGAACGCGACATCGCGATGGTGTTCCAGAACTATGCGCTCTACCCGCACATGACCGTGTTTGAAAACATGGCCTATGGCTTGAAGATCCGCAAGTTCTCGAAGGACGAGATCAAAAAGCGCGTGGACATCGCCGCGCAGATCCTGGAACTGGGTCACCTGCTGGAGCGCCGCCCGCGCGCGCTGTCCGGCGGCCAGCGCCAGCGTGTGGCCATGGGCCGCGCCATCGTGCGTGAACCCAAGGTGTTCCTGTTCGACGAACCCTTGTCGAACCTGGACGCCAAGCTGCGCGTGGCGATGCGCCTTGAAATCATGAAGCTGCATCGCCGCCTGGGCACCACCAGCCTGTACGTGACGCACGACCAGGTTGAAGCCATGACGCTGGCGCATCGCATGATCGTCATGTATCAGGGCGTGCCCGAGCAGATCGGCACCCCCATGGAAGTCTTCGAAAAGCCCGCCTCGACCTTCGTGGCCGGCTTCATCGGGTCGCCCCCGATGAACCTGATGGAAGTGCAGGTGGCCGGCGACGGCACCGTGCAGACCACCGACGGCATGGCGCTGGAAATCTCGCCGCTGCAAGTGCCGTCCCAGGTGCGCGGCCGCAAGATCATCATGGGCATGCGCCCCGAGCACATGCTGCTGAACACGCAAGGCGTGCCAGCCGAAGTTGAAATGGTCGAAACGCTGGGTTCGGAACAACTGGTGCATTGCCGCTGCGGCAAAAGCACGCTGGTGGTGCGCTGCACGACGCGCCAATTGTCGGAAGCGTCAGCCAAGGTGGGCGATCGCGTCAACGTCGGCCCGGACGGCCGCCACCCGCTGCATTGGTTCGAGGCCGAAACCGGCCGCCGGGTGCAGGGTCTGTAAACCGTAGATCGTCACAGCGATCGCCTGGCGCAGGTGCCAGGCAAAAGAATCGGGCCGCAAGCCATGTCATTGGCTTGCGGCCCGATTCACATGCAGCGCCGGCGGCGCGCAAGCGCGCCACCGTGTCACTACATTACTGTCTCAGCATTACTTATAGACGGTCTTGGAACCGTCCTTGTGCCAGGTGAACACGTCGAACTTGAAGTTCGTCAGGTCGCCCTGCTTGTTCCACGACACCTTGCCGATCGGCGTGTCGAAGGAATTGGCGTGCAGGTACTTGGCCACCTTGGTCGGGTCATCGCTGCCCGCGCCCTTGATGCCG
Source organism: Achromobacter spanius (assembly GCF_029637605.1). Lineage (NCBI taxonomy): Bacteria > Pseudomonadati > Pseudomonadota > Betaproteobacteria > Burkholderiales > Alcaligenaceae > Achromobacter > Achromobacter spanius. The sequence goes on from NZ_CP121261.1 coordinate 1,330,263, forward strand.
TCCGCAATGACCTGGGTGGCCGCGTAGGCCGTCATCTGGAAGGCGCCGCCGGGGTTGCGCTTCTTGGCTTCAAAGGCCTTCACGATGTCGGCGTTGGCGGCGTTCTGGGTGAAGTCAGCCGGCAAGGTCAGCAACATGCCTTCAACGGCGTCACCGGCAATGGCGTTGATGTCGGGGTTGCCCGTGCCTTCGGGACCCATCCACTTTGCCTTCACGCCCTGCTCGGCTGCCTGGCGCAGCAACAGGCCCATTTCGGGGTGGTAGCCGCCGTAGTAGACGAAGTCCACGCCTTGCGCCTTCAGCTTGGTGATCACGGCCGAATAGTCGCTGTCACCGGCGTTCACGCCTTCAAAGATCGCGACGGGCACGCCGCCCTTTTCCAGGTCATTCTTGACCGCCGTGGCGATGCCCTGGCCGTACGACTGCTTGTCGTGCAGCACGGCGGCCTTCTTCGGCTTGATCTTTTCCAGGATGAACTGCGCAGCGGCGGGGCCTTGCTGGTCGTCGCGGCCGATCGTGCGGAAGATGAACTCGTAGTTCTTGCCGTCGGTGACCGCTGGCGCCGTGGCCGACGGGGTCACCATCACCACGCCTTCGTTGTTGTAGATGTCGGCGGCGGCAATGGTTGCGCCCGAGCACACATGGCCCACCACGAAACCGATCTTGCTGTTGACGACGCGGTTGGCCGCAACCGGGCCTTGCTTGGGCTCGCAGCCGTCGTCAATCACCACCGCTTCAAGCTTCTTGCCGTTCACGCCGCCCGCGGCATTGATGCGTTCAATGGCGGTGTCCACGCCCTCGCGGACCATGTCGCCATATTGGGTAACGGCGCCCGTCGTGGGGCCGACGACGCCGATCTTGATGGTTTGCGCATGCGCGCCCGCGGCAAACGTCAGGCCGGCGGCAACGCCAAGTGCCGCAAAGACCGGGGTCAGACGAAATGTTGGCTTCATGAGTGGACTCCTCTGATGGCTTGTAATCGTTGGTTTTCGTATCGGGCGGACGCCGGAATTCAAAATAATCACGCCCCGTTACGGTGCTTTTGCACGGCAAGCATACACCGAAAAAAGCGGGCTTTTGGAGCCCATCCGGGCCGGTTTCCGATGCTTGAGCGCTGCGGGAGCCGTCTCGCGGCATGCGTTTGTTTTATATCCCGCAAGGCATATGCAATAGACGATTTATTCGTTTGAGTTACTAACGGCGCGCGGCATCATGGCCGCCATGAGACTCCAACCGATCATCGTCCCCGGATGGAAAAACTCCGGACCCGACCACTGGCAGTCACGCTGGGCCAGCGTGCTGCCCCATGCGGTGCGCCTTGAACAACGCGATTGGGAAAATCCGGAACCGGCCGAATGGGTGTCCACATTGGCGGGCGAAGTTGACCGCGCGCGTTGCCCGGTGCTGATCGTTGCCCACAGCCTTGGCTGCCTGATCACCGCCAGCCTGCCCGTGCCCTTGCGGGCCAAAGTCGCCGGCGCCCTGCTGGTGGCGCCCGCCGACGTTGAACGGCCCGACGCCCCATCCTGCCTGCGCGGCTTCGCACCCATTTCCCGCCATTCGCTGCCCTTTCAGAGCGTGGTCGTTGCCAGCGATGACGACCCCTATTGCGCCCTGGAACGCGCCCGCGCCTTTGCAGAAGACTGGGGTAGCCGCATCGTGGTCATGCACGGCGCCGGGCACATCAATGCAGCAAGCGGTTTGGCAGACTGGCCCGAGGGGCTGAAAATACTAGGCGCCCTGCGACGCCGCGCCGCGTGGCGCATCCCCTGCCCGGCCAAGCGCATCCCTCCCGTTCCCGTTTGCGGAGCACCTTGATTTATTAAGTAGCATTAAGTCACAAAGAACGGTTTTAAGAGCTTGGTGATCCATTACACTCCCGCAGCGTCGCCGGAACTTAGCCGAAATTAGGCACTTTGTGCCACGACTATTGCAAATTATGCGATTAATTGCTGAAGTGGCCCAAGGTTTCCCCCCACGTGAATCCTTTTGATTAATCTTGCCCAAAACAAGTTACAAATGATTGATATGCTACGCCCCGAGAAGCGCGGGGTCAGCGAAATGAAAGCTTGAGGATCGCTGTCCCGCATGGGGGGCCGTGGGGGTTCGAACCCGCGCCCGGGCGGGTCGTAAACCTCGGTATCCGGTAAAATCATTCAGTTCCAATCCAAATGTTTCTGCGGCCGAACCGCATACATGCCCCGCCCTTGCACAAGCGAGCGGTCGAGAAGGCATTGGTTCGGTGAAATAACACTAAACAATGAAAACTCAGAGCAATCCCATGGCGCGCCGGCAGCAGCGCCAACGCAGTGTCCACAGCAAGGGGGCCATCCTCGCGATGGCGGTACACCGGAGAATCAGCGTGTCGGGCCGTATCGGCGGCGCTTGAGGCGCCCGGCCATCTTGGCGTTCCAGCCATGATTGGCCTCTGTTCCCCCCGCGGCGCGACCGCGAATTCATATTCCTTGCCGGTGTACGGCCGGGTAAGAAGGACACTGCATGGCTAAGCGCGTTGCCGTAATCGGGCTTTCGTTCCGGTTCCCCAGCACTACCACGGACACTTACTGGCCGGATCTACTTGACGGCCGCGACCTGGTCACCCAGGTTGCCGAAGACCGCTGGTCCCCCGACGCCTACCTGCATCCCGCCAAAGACCACCCTGGGTCTGCCTACACTTTTGCCGCCGGCTCCATCGGCGACATATCCGGATTCGACGCGGGCTTCTTCGGTATTTCGCCGCGCGAAGCCGCGTTGATGGATCCGCAACAACGCCTGCTGCTGGAAATGAGCTGGGAGGCCATGGAGCAGGCCGGCGTCCGCCCTTCTACCCTGCGCGGATCCAACTGCGGTGTCTATATAGGTATTGCCAGTTCGGATTACGCCTACCGCATGGCCGAAGACCTGAACGCCGTCGACGCATCGATGGCAACGGGCAACACCGCCAGCATCGCCGCCAACCGCCTGTCGTACTTCTTCGACCTGCGTGGCCCCAGCATCGCCATGGACACGGCTTGCTCGTCGTCGCTGGTGGCCTTCCACCAGGCCTGCCGCGCCATCGCCTCCGGTGAATGCAGCCAAGCCCTTGCGGGCGGCGTCAGTCTGCACCTGCATCCTTACGGTTTCATTACCTTTTCCAAAGCATCCATGCTGTCGCCCCGCGGCCGCTGCAATGTCTTTGACGCGGCGGGCGACGGCTATGTGCGGTCGGAAGGCGGCGGCATCTTCCTGCTGAAAGACTATGACCAGGCCCTGGCCGATGGCGACAACATCCTGGCGGTTGTCGCCGGGTCCGCCGTCAACACCGACGGCCGCAAGTCTGGCCTGACCGTGCCCAGCGCCGATGCGCAGGCCACGTTGATGCGCCAGGCCTACGAACAGGCCGGCATCTCGCCAGCTGACATCGATTACCTGGAAGCCCACGGCACCGGTACCGCTGTTGGTGACCCCATTGAAACGCGCGCCATCGGCGCGGCGCTGGCCCAGCAACGCAGCAAAGACGCCCCGTTGCCCATCGGTTCCGTCAAAAGCAACCTGGGCCATCTGGAAGCCGCTTCCGGCGTGGCCGGCCTGGTCAAGGCGCTATATGTATTGCGCCACCGCGTCGTGCCGGCCACCATCGGCATCAAAACGCTGAACCCCAAGATTGAATTCCGGGAATGGAATCTGGACGTCGTCACCCAGAACCGCAAGCTGCGCCAGACGGGCAAGCTGGTGGTGGGCGTGAACTCGTTCGGCTTTGGCGGGGCCAACGCCCACGTCATTCTGGAAAGCCCGCCGCCACGCAACCCGGCCGCCGAAGGCAAGATGGCCAAGACCGCGCCGATTCCGGTGGTGGTCTCGGGTAAATCACCCCAGGCCCTGAAAGCCGCCGCCCGGCAAATGGCCGACGTATTGCGCGACCAGCCCGCCCGCTTCCTTTACAACGCCGCCTACCACGCCGCCATGCGCCGCGACTGGCACGGCGAACGCGCCGTCGTCTTCGGCACGCAATGCAATACCGTGGCTGAATTGCTCCTGCAATTCGCCGACGGCGCGGAATCCAAGCACGACGTGGTCACCGGCAGCGCGCTAAGCCAGGCGCGCGGCCCCGTCATGGTCTATTCCGGCAACGGATCGCAATGGGCCAACATGGGCCGCCGGCTGTTGTCCGACCCCGTCTTTGCCACCGCCATCGACGAGGTCGATGCGCTGTTCTCGCAGTACGCCGACTTTTCCCTGCACAAGGAACTGGCCGGTGAAAACGGCGACGACCGCTACCAACGCACCGAAATCGCGCAGCCCGCGTTGTTTGCCCTGCAAGTGGGCATCACGCGCATGCTGGCGCAGCGTGGCGTCGTGCCCCGCGCCGTCATTGGGCACAGCGTGGGCGAAGTGGCCGCCGCCTGGGCCTGCGGCGCGCTGAGCCTGCCGGACGCCGTGTGCGTCATCTTCCAGCGCAGCCGCCTGCAAGGCCAGACCAAGGGCCAAGGCCGCATGACTGCCGTTGGCATCAGTGGCGAAGCCGCGCAAGCCTTGATCGCCCTGCACAACCTGGGCGCCTCGGTCTGCGTGGCCGGCTACAACAGCCAGCGTGGCGCCACCGTTGCCGGCGCGCCGGAATCGTTAAGCATTCTTGAAGCCGCCTTGGCCGAAGAATCCCTTTTCTTCCGCCGGCTGGACCTGGACTACGCCTTCCACAGCCCCGCCATGGACGGCATCGAAGCCGATATCCGAGGCGCGCTGGCCAACATCCAGCCTCGGGCAAGCGATGTGCCCTTCTATTCCACGGTAACCGGCGCAGCCCTGGACGGCGCGTCGCTGACCGCCGAGTACTGGTGGCGCAACGTGCGCGAGCCCGTACGTTTCGAACAGGCCGCCAACCAGCTCGCCGCGCAAGGCAACAATATTTTTATGGAAGTGGGCCCGCACCCGCTGCTGCGTTCCTACCTGAACGACACGCTCAAGGCGGCCGACATGCAAGGGCGCGTGCTTAGCACGTCTACCCGTGGCGGCGACGACCCCGAGAAAATCTGGATGGCCGCGGGCCAGGTCATCGTCAGTGGCGGCCAGATCGACCTGCAATCGCTCTTCCCGTGGGAGGGTCCCGCCGTCGACCTGCCCACCTACCCCTGGCAGCGCGAACGCCACTGGCACCCCACCACCCCGGAATCCCTGGGCCTGCTGTCGCGCCGCCGCGTGCACCCGCTGCTGGGCTGCCCCATGCAGCAGCACGAGCACACCTGGGAAAACCAACTCGACACCCAATCCCATCCGGCCTTGGCCGACCACGTGGTGGGTGATGCCGTCGTATTCCCCGGCACCGGCTTTGCAGAAATTGCGCTGGCCGCCGCGCTGCAGTGGCAAACCAGCGACTACGCCGAACTTGAAGAACTGGAAATCCACGCGCCGCTGCTGCTGAATGCATCGCCCAGCAAGCTGACCCGCCTGCTGCTGGACGACGCCGACGGGCGCTTCCGCATCACCGCCAAAGACACCAACAGCACCGAGCCCTGGGTCAAGCACGCCAGCGGCCGCCTGCTGCGCGAGCCCGGCCGCGCCCGCCTGACGCAAAGCGAACTCAGCCTGCCCACCCGCGCACCGGATTTCACCGGCCAAACGCACAACGCACTGACGTGCGCGGTGGGGCTGGACTACGGCCCTGCCTTCCGCGCCGTATCCCACGGCTGGATTGAATCCGACACCAGCGTACTGGCGGTGCTGCAAGCCGACGCCAGCCTGGCCGCCGAACTGGGCGCCACGCACCTGCACCCGGCCCTGCTCGATTGCGCCTTCCAACTGATTATTCAATTGCTGCGCAACGACCCCGCCATGGGGCAAGGCATTGCCTTCGTGCCCGCCAAGATCGGACGCCTGACGCTGCGCGCCAACGCCGGCCAGCCCGCCGCCGCCCGAGTCCGCCTGGAACGCCGCGCGCCGCATTCGCTGACCGCCAGCTTCGAACTCTATAACGCCGCCGGCGAACAGATTGCCGCCGTCGAGCAAGCCCGTTTCCGCAGCATCCGCCTGCGCAAACCCGCCGCCGACAACCTTAGCTTTCTGGATGCCATCGCCACCCCGCGTCCGCACGCGCCCTTTGGCCCCAATCCGCTAGACCATGCATCGCTGCGCACCGCCCTGGCCGACGCCATTGCCGCCTGCGTGCAAGACGGCGCGCACGACCGCTACGCCCAAGAAGTCGACCCGCTTCTGGACAGCCTGTGTTACGGCTTTGCGCTGGACGCATTGCGCCAGATTGCGCCCGACGGCTTGCTGCTGCCGCAGGCGCTGGTGACCGAACTGCGCCGCCATGCGCCAGATACCGCGCTGCTGCTGGACCACACGATTGCCCGCTTGACGTCCGCCGGCTTCGCCGAGGCCAGCGCCGCCGGCATCCACCTGCCCGCACAAGACGACAGCGACAGCCGCACGTCTGACATCTGGAACACCCTGCTGCGCGAATACCCCGACTACGCGCAGATCGTCCACGCCGTTGGCCGCGTTGGCCTGCACCTGCCCGCCCTGTTGCGCGGCGAGGCTGCCTTGGACGACGTCTGCCCGCGCGCCAGTACCCCCGCCGCCATCAGCCGCAGCGCCTTGGGCGCGGCCAGCGGCCAACGCCTGGGCACCGCCCTGCGCGGCATCCTGGAACAGGCGCAAGCCAATCGCGTACCCGGCCAACGCCTGGCCATCATTGAAGTCGGCCAAGCCGCGCCGCTGTTCGCGTCCAACTGCTGCGACGCCCTGGACTTCAACGTGGCCGACTACTGCTACGCGTCGAACCAGGCCGACGTGCTGGACCACGTTGCCCATCAGCAAGCCGAACGCTATCCCAATGCGCAAACCGAACTGATCGCCGACAGCAGCGAAGGCGGCGCAAGCCCCACCGCCCGTTGCGACCTGGCCCTTTTCCATTGCGAATTCGACACACTGGAAGCCGCCCGCGCGGCCCTGCGCCACGCCCGCGCCAGCCTCCGGCCTGGCGGCCTGCTGGTGTTGTGCAGTGCGCACCCCACCGCCTGGGGCGACTTCGTCTTTGGTGGACGCCAAAACTGGTGGCAGACCGGCGAAAACGGCGAACAGCTCTCCACGCAGCAACCCGCCGATTTCTGGCTGGATGAACTGCAATCGCTGGGCCTGCATTGCGACAGCCCGCTGGCGTTTTCGGACTCCGTTGCCACCGGTGCGTACCTGCTGACCGCGCGCTTCGATGACGCTGACGCCGATATCGCCAATACCGCGAACGCCGTCGCCAACAACACCGCCATCGAGCCCGCCAACTGGCTCATCCTGGCGGACCGCAATCCTGAGCACGGCGCCGGCCTGGCCCAGTCGCTGGAAGCCGCCCTGACCCGCGCTGGCCACCACGTCCGCATGGCCGCCGGTGTCGCCGCCGACGCCCTGGACGACTTGCTGCGCAACGGCGGGGTCGGCCCCGTCAGCCATGTCGTGCATCTGGATGGGCTGGCCTGGGTTGATCGCCAAGACGCGAGCCCCGCAGCCGCTCAAGAAACCGCCCAAAATCTACTGACCAAGCAAACCCGCCGCTGCGCATTGGCCGCCGCCGTCATCCAGGCCTGCGAGCGCACGCAAACCAACGCAACGCTTTGGCTGGTTACCGCCGACGCCGCTCAGTACCTGCGTACCGCGCCAAGCGCCTCGGCCGGCATGCATGCGTTGAACGATGCCGCGCTGTGGGGCTACGGCCGCACGCTGGCCAACGAAGCATCCAACTTCCGCGTCCGCATGGTCGACCTGCCGCTGGCGCAAATGCAAACGCAGGCGAACCCGTTGGTGGACGCCCTGGCGCGCGAGTTCGTGCACCAGGACAACGAAGACGAAATCATTCTTGACGACTCCGGCGCCCGCTACGCGCCGCGCCTGCGTCAAGCCACGCGCCCGACGCAAGACGCGTCCGACCTGCGTGCGTCACAAGCCGTGCGCCTGGGCTTTGAATTCCCCGGCCAGTTGCGCAACCTGCGCTGGGAATCCTGCGCCGCGCCCGCCCCGGCTGACGACGAGCTTGAAGTCCGCATCGAAGCCACCGGCCTGAACTTCCGCGACGTCATGTACGCGCTGGGCCTGCTGTCCGACGAAGCCATCGAGAACGGCTTTGCCGGCCCCACGCTGGGCCTGGAGTTTTCGGGCACCGTCATCCGCGTGGGCTCGGACGTGGACGACTACGCCGTCGGCGACGCCGTCGTAGGCTTTGGCCCCGCCAGCTTTGGCGACCGCGTGCTGACCAAGCCCAGCGCCATCTCGCACATACCCGAAGGCTTCTCGTTTGAAGCCGCCGCCACCATTCCCAGCACCTTCTTCACCGTCTACTACGCGCTCCACCACCTGGCGCGCCTGGAAGAAGGCGAAAAGATCCTGATCCACGGCGCGGCTGGCGGCGTGGGCATTGCCGCCATCCAGTTCGCACAATGGCTGGGCGCGGAAATCTACGCCACCGCCGGCTCGGACGAAAAGCGTGACCTGCTGCGCCTCTTGGGTGTGCGTCACATCTATGACTCGCGGTCCTTGTCTTACGCCGATGAAATTCTGGCCGACACCGACGGCTGCGGCGTCGACGTCGTATTGAACTCGCTGGCGGGCGAAGCCATCAACCGCAACCTGCGGGTGCTCAAACCCTTTGGCCGCTTCCTGGAACTGGGCAAGCGCGACTTCTACGAGAACACCCGCATCGGCCTGCGCCCATTCCGCAACAACATCAGCTACTTCGGCATCGATGCCGATCAACTGATGAACGAGCGGCCCGACCTGACGCAACGCCTGTTCGCGCAGATGATGGCCTTGTTCCGCCAGGGCGCGCTGCATCCGCTGCCCTACTCCGTGTTTGACGCCAACGACATCGTCGACGCCTTCCGCTACATGCAGCAGGCACGCCAGATTGGCAAGATCGTCATCACGTATCGCAACGGCATCAGCGGCATCCACACGCCCGCCACCCCGCATCGTGCCGGCCTGACGCTGCCCGCCGACGCCACCTACCTGGTCACCGGCGGCCTGGGCGGTTTTGGCCTGCGCACCGCGCAATGGCTTGCCGACAAGGGCGCCCGCAACCTGGTCCTGATCAGCCGCAGCGGCCCCACCACCGACGCCGCGCAAGCCGCCATCGCCGCCTTCCAGGCCCAAGGCGTGCGCGTGCACGCCGCCGCCTGCGACGTCACCGACCGAAAGGCCCTGGCCCGACTGCTTGACGAAACAGCCACCACGCTGCCGCCCCTGAAAGGCGTCGTCCACGCCGCCGTTGTCATCGACGACGGCCTGGCCCGCAGCACCACCCCTGAACAAATTGAACGCACGCTTGCCGCCAAGGTGCTGGGTGCACAACACCTGCACGAGCTGACGCGCACGCTTCCGTTAGACCTGTTCATCTTCTATTCGTCGGCCACCACCTTGTTCGGCAACCCCGGACAAAGCAACTACGTCGCCGCCAACACCTGGCTGGAACGCCTGGCCGCGCAACGCCGTGCCGACGGGCTGCCGGCCACCTGCGTACGCTGGGGCGCCATCGACGACGTCGGCTTCCTGGCCCGCAACCAGAAGATCAAAGACGCCCTGCAAGGCCGCATGGGCGGCGGCGCGCTGGCGTCCCAGATCGCCCTGGATGCGCTGGAAGACATGCTGGTGGCCGACGTGTCCGGCCTGGGCGTGCTGGAACTGGACTGGCGCGCGCTTAGCCGCTTCCTGCCCACCGCCGGCCTGCCCAAGTTCTCGGACATCGCCCGCCGCGCCGGCGATGCCGGTGACGACGACGGCGGCGCCGACGACATCGCGCACATGATCGCGACCCTGGACGACGCTACGCTGCACGAACGCTTCACCGACATGCTCAAGACAGAAATCGGTGAAATCCTGCGCGTGTCGCCCGACAAGATCGAAGCCACCCGGTCCGTCTACGACATGGGCCTGGACTCGTTGATGGGCGTTGAACTGGTCGTGGCCCTGGAGAACCGCTTTGGCATCCGCCTGCCCGTGATGGCGCTCAACGAAAGCCCCACGCCCGCCAAACTGGCGGAACGCCTGGTGCTGCTGCTGCGCGACGAACACAGCGACGCCCAATGCGATGCCCTGGCCGCCAGCGTGCAGCAAGTGGTTGCCAGCCACGCCGCCGAAGTCGGCTCCAGCACCGTGTCTGACTTCGTCGACGAAATCAAGATGAACGGCAGTCTTCCCAAGCAACGCATGATCCAGTAGGCCAGAATTAATTGAGCACCGTGAAGAAGCTGCCGGGCCTTGCCGCCGGCATCAAGGACAAGATCATCCAGCAAGCGCTGGAGCGCAAACTGCGCCAGGCCTCGGCACCCGCCGGCCAGGCGCCCGCGCGCCCCGCCGAGAAAAAGGCCGAGATCCCGGAAGAGCACTACCGCTTCCATCTACACCCCGGCTACCAGCAACTGCGCATCATCAACGACGGCGCGCAACGGCTGGGCGTGAAGAACCCCTTCTTCAAACTGCACGAAGGCAAGGCCGGCGCCGACACCCAGATCAACGGCCGCGAGTACGTCAACTACGCCAGCTACAACTACCTGAACATGTCCGGCGACCCGGTCGTGGCCGCCGCCGCCAAAGCCGCCATCGACCGCTACGGCACGTCCGTTTCCGCCAGCCGCCTGGTATCGGGCGAACGCCCCATACACCGCGAACTGGAAATGGAAATTGCCGCGCTGTACGGCGTGGACGACGCCATTTCATTCGTCAGCGGCCACGCTACCAACGTATCCACCATCGGCTACCTGTTCGGCCCGCGCGACCTGGTGCTGCACGACGAACTGATCCACAACAGCGTCCTGCAAGGCATCCAGCTGTCAGGCGCCCGCCGCCTGCCCTTCCCCCACAACGACTGGGAATCGCTGGACTCCATCCTGAACGAACAACGCCACCAGTTTGAACGCGTGCTGATCGTGCTGGAAGGCATCTACAGCATGGACGGCGATTTTCCGGATCTGCCCCGCTTCATTGAGATCAAGCAACGCCATCGCGCGTTCTTGATGGTGGATGAAGCGCATTCACTAGGCGTGATGGGCGCGCGCGGGTATGGCATCCGCGAGCACTTCGGCGTGGATGGGAAAGACGTGGACATCTGGATGGGCACGCTGAGCAAGACGCTGGCGGGCTGCGGAGGGTATATCGCCGGTGAGACGGCGCTGGTGGAGCACTTGAAGTTTCTGGCGCCGGGGTTTCTGTATAGCGTCGGGATGCCGCCTAGTGTGGCGGCGGCGTCATTGGCGGCGTTGCGGCGGATGAAGGAAGTGCCGGAAAGAGTGACTGCGCTGCAGGCGCGCGGGAAGTTCTTTCTGGAGCAGGCGAAGGCCGCGGGGATTGATACGGGAACGAGCACCGGGCTGGCGGTCGTGCCAGCGATTATGGGGAGCTCGTTGAAGGCGACCCGGGTGTCAGCGGCGCTGTTTAAGCAAGGGATTAATGTCCAGCCGATTCTGTATCCGGCGGTGCCGGAGAAGTCGGCAAGGTTGAGATTTTTTATTTCTTGTATGCATACGGAGGGGCAGATCGTGGAGACGATTGCCGCTTTCTCGAGACTATCTTGAATCACATGTGCAGATAAACCAACGCCCGAATATCGATCACCCATTTTATTTGTGACTATTGGAACCTACTCCCGCCGGTTGTCCCAACAACCTGGAATGGACGCCCTGCTTGGACAGTCAATAGCATATTTGCGTCCAGGCTCGCGTCCATCCACTCGTAATCTGAGCGCACTGGCCGGCTGGGGATTCCGCCCGTCTACGAACCGCCCTCGCGCGATTGCTCAGAGTTGTGGCCTGCCCTTTATAGGTTTAGAGGACGGATTCTTGCGCTCGTACGGCACGGGTCCTGACTATCCCGCCCTATCCCTAGTGGTGGACGACCGGGGAATCTACTACGCGGCTGACCGTAGTTCCGCTCTGGAAGCGCTCCTTGAGTCGGACACCGACGTATTGAAAGGGCCGGGCCTGGAGTATGCAAGCGCGCGCGATCAGATCTTGGCAAAAGGTCTCAGTAAATACAATCTCGCGCCAGACCTTCAAACGCTACCCGGCCCCACTGTTGCCAAACGCGTGCTTATCATCGATCAGACTGTCGGGGACGCCAGCATCAAATATGGACTGGCCAATGACAAGTCTTTTGAAGAAATGCTCCAAGCGGCGCGTGAAGCGCATCCGGACGCGGTTCTGTACATAAAAACGCATCCTGAGGTAAGCGGAGGGGCGAAACAAGGTTACCTATCCAACACCCCCGAGGACAGTCACACCATCCTGCTGCGGGATCCTGTCTCGCCGGCTAGCCTGTTGCCGATGATGGATCACGTCTATGTCGTGACTTCCCATTTCGGCTTTGAAGCGTTACTGCGCGGCATCCCCGTCACTTGTTTTGGCCTTCCTTGGTTTGCTGGCTGGGGGGCAACCACAGACCGCATAAGCTGCCATAGACGTACCCGAACACGAACCGTAGACGAACTATTTGCGGCTGCCTATCTTCATTACACCCGCTACTTGAATCCTGAAACCTTAGAACGGGGTTCAATTTTTGACGTGATTGATTGGCTGGACCTTCAGCGGAGGATGCAGCGGGCTCTGCCCGGTCGCAGCATCGCAGTTGGCTATCGACGATGGAAAGCGGAGAACGTCCGTTCATTCCTTAGCCCCAATCGCGATTGCGTGCACTTCGCCCCAGATGCTCAAGCGGTCCGGAAGCTAAATCCCAATGCAAACGACCGGCTGATCGTCTGGGGAGCATCTACGCCGAATGCGATTGACGCTGTAGCCCATGAAACGGGAGCCAGACTGCTTCGCATGGAAGATGGTTTCATCCGATCCGTCGGGTTGGGATCGGATTTTGTGGCTCCACATGCGTTGGTCATGGACGGGCACGGATTATATTTCGATGCGCGCCAGAGCAGCGACCTCGAGACCCTTTTGAATACTAGGCAGTTTACCGAGCGAGATAATCTTCGGGCGGAAAAGGTGCGTGCATTGATCGTTGAAAACCAACTGACAAAGTACAACATCGAACCTACAGAGTCCCCCTCTTGGGCAGGAGCGGGTCAGCGAGTCATCCTTGTTCCCGGCCAAGTTGAAGATGACGCTTCCATCCGGTACGGCTGCGGAACGGTCCGCGATAACCTTTCTCTGCTCCAAGCCGCGCGTCGAGCCAATCCCGATTCCTTTCTTGTGTACAAACCGCATCCCGATGTGGCCGTTAGGAACCGCAAAGGCAAGATACACGCCCATGACGCCCTGCAATACGCCAACCACATCGAGACCAAGGTATCCATCGTCAGCTGCATAAATTCGAGCGACGAGGTCCACACGATGACTTCATTAAGCGGCTTTGACGCATTACTACGCGGCAAAGCAGTGGTCACCTATGGAATGCCATTCTACGCAGGCTGGGGCTTGACCACAGACCACATGGATGCGCCGCGCCGCGAACGGTCATTGACACTGAACGAGCTGATTGCAGGTGTGATGCTTCACTACCCCGTCTATTGGGATTGGGTGTTGAACGGATACACCACCTGCGAAACCTCGCTTCGCAGGATCATTCAGCAACGATCAGAATTGCTGGCAACCAATCGGTTGTCGAGCGTCAGAAAATCCTACATACAACGACAGCTCCACAAACTTCGTTTGTGGGCTAAAGCCGGATTTTTAGTACAGCGATGAGCAGCAAGCAGCGATTTCTGTTCTTGCAAGGAGTTTGTTCGCCATTCTTCCCAGCTTTGGCAAAGGGGCTGCAACAGGCGGGATGCTCGGTCCGCAAAGTAAATTTCACAGTCGGTGATCGCGTCTATTGGCGTCAGGGTCTCGCCACATCGTTCCAGGGGGCGATGAGCAGCCTGACCGAGTTTTATCGTAAAGAATTTGAGCGTTACGGCATTAGCGATGTAGTGCTATTCGGCGACTGCCGCCCCGTGCATCAACCTGCGGTAGCGCTTGCCAAGCAAACCGGCGTACGCGTTCATGTCTTCGAAGAAGGCTACTTCCGCCCATACTGGATAACGCTTGAACGAGGTGGAGTAAACGGCCATTCCAGTATGCCAAAAGATCCGATGTGGTATCGAGAAGAAGCACGGTCACTGCCTCAGTTTGATAATGGCTCTCCGTTTTCCTCCCCCTTTTGGAAGCGCGCTGCATACGATGTTGGATATAATTTTTGGGCTGGTATCAACCCAATCCTTCACCGAGGAGTGAGAAGTCACATCCCCTACTCTCCGTTGACTGAGTATATTGGGTACGCCAAACGAGGAATTAGAGTCAAATGTTATGAAATGCCGTCTCGTAAGATTGAGGCGATGCTCATTTCAGAATCCAAAAATTCACCGTTCTTTTTAATGCCTCTTCAACTGGCGACGGATGCGCAAATCGTCCACCATTCTCCATTTGCAGACATGCTCGAAGCAATGTACGTAGCATTGGCTTCCTTTGCTCGACACGCGCCATCGCACAGTCGCTTTGCAGTAAAAATACACCCATTGGATCCTGGCCTTGTGAATTATAAAAAGCATCTGTACCGCTGGGCCAAGGAATTTGATTTGACCCAGAGAGTCTTCTACTTGGAGAGTGGCAATTTACCTGCTTTACTGACACATACTGCCGGGCTTGTAACCGTGAACAGTACCGTAGGCGGATCGTCACTGCTGCATGCCCGCCCCACTATTGCGCTGGGCTCGGCCATATACAACATCGCGGGCCTTACATTTCAAACCGGGTTAAATGAATTTTGGAGAGATGCAGATGCGCCTGACACCAACCTCTTCAAGTGCTTTAGAAACGTAGTCATTGCCAAAACACAAATCAATGGGGGATTCTATTCGGCTCCCGCAATTAAACTAGCCGTCGAGAACTCCGTACCTAGACTCCTGAAGAAGCCGGAACTCCTAGATACACCAAGTTAACGAGAAAAAAACCCTCTTTCTTACTCCAAAGAAAAGCCGAGAGACATCGCATAGGTCCATTCTCGCAAAATCCGGTTAGTCGAGACTTATTAAAACAATGATAAGAATAGAGCGATATATCTCGAATCGGATTAGTGAATAAGGCTATTGATGAACGAAAATATAAAATTTCTTTACAATAACTGGCTATTGCAGGGTGGGAAATGGAAATCCCCTTATCACGATATAGCCTTTTCTACTAGCAAGCGCCCCCGTTCGAACATGGCAAACTTATTGCTCGACTGTGGGTTGATAAGCCGAGCAGCAGACCTGATAGAGGAAGCATCTGCGCATGAAATCCTTCTTGCGAAAGCGAAACTAGAATTTCTCCGAGGAAATCATGTGAAGTCCACCAATTATCTTCTCGAAGTCCTTGACGAGAAAAATAATTCAGCGCAGAAGCGTCGGGCAATCCGATTGCTTACGCGGGTTTCACCGGAAGATATGATCGCGTGGCTCGAACGCCATGATGAGCAACAGTTGCTATGCCGTATTAACGCGGTAACTCAGCAGGTGAGCAATGCCGAAATATTACTAACTTCGCGCTCAGGCGATGACCATCTGCTCGTATCGAACAGTCTGCTTCGCTCTACCGAAAAGCTATACAGACTAAACGATCTTTGGCGGGAAATGCACCTCGCTCCTTTACCAATACCTTCGAACGAAAGCGCTTTCGACATAAATTACTTTCCCGTGTCCGAGCGCGTGCTCGCATCAGATGATAGCCATAACAACAACGTTTCAGTTGTAATGACGGTTCATAATGGAGCGGCATACCTGAAATCGTCGATTCTTTCCATACTGAACCAACTTAACGTGGAGATTGAGTTGATAGTAGTTGACGATGGGAGCACCGATGACACTTGGAAAATAATCGAGAAAATTAAAAATCTGCACCCTAAGCGAGTGCGTTGCATACGATTAGCAAATAATGTCGGCACATACAGAGCAAAAAATTTGGCACTCCCGATGTGTCGCTACGAATATATGGCATTCCAAGATGCAGACGATTGGTCCCATCCTGAACGGCTGTTTCGTGCAATCTCATGGCTGCGAGCGAGCAAGAGCAATGTCGCCGTAACGTGTCGCTATGTGCGTTTAAGTGAAGAAGGTAGCTTTTATTCACCGGCAGTGTGGCCGATTCGCCAATGGTCACCCAATACACTGGTCATGCGAAGAAAAGAAATATTAGATAATATCGGAGGCTTTGATACTGTCGCAGTGGGAGCCGATACGGACTATTTTGAGAGAATTCGAGCAGTATTCGGGGACAGCAGAATAAAATTTCAGCAAGAAGTAATGCTTGTAGCAATGGGACTATCAACTTCATTGATGCACAATAAATTCACCGGGGTAAGCGCCAATGGATACTCTTCAAAACGAATTGCATACAGGGAAGAAAGTGCGGAGCGGATACTAAGCGCGGTGCGCGGCTCTCCCCAACTTATCCGACTTCCCTATTAATTCTCACAGACAAATTGACCGCGAGCGGGAGGCATGAAAAATACCGCGATCGGCCATATAAAGATGCATCATAAAAATTCGCACTACAGTTTATTCTGTTAAGCATGTAATCCAGGGTTTGCACACCCTACGAATTCCAGAATTAACGTCAAAATCTATCGAACGAGTCTTTCGATTATTTTAGAAGCCCACCATGAAGAATAAAAAATACGTCGAACTAGGGTTAACCGTTCTTGAGGGTTACGTGCCTCAAAAATTTAGATTCGAAAGAGGGGTAAACCTTGGAAAATGTGAAATTCTAGCAGGATCGGCCTTCGGTCTTTATTCCTACATGAATAGTGGATTCGTCAGAAGCGCCGTGATTGTCGGCCGCTATTGCTCGATCGGAAGAAATGTAACGATCGGCTCAGGGGTTCATGACCACGCTGCGCTATCGACCAGCCCCTTCTTCACCACCAACAGCAATCCGTCATTGCTAAAACTAGCCGACGTACCCAAGAGAATTCGCGTATTGATAGGACACGATGTCTGGATCGGCGATAACGCTTACATCATGTCAGGCGTAAACATCGGAGATGGTGCGATCATCGCGGCAGGTGCAATAGTTACACGCGACGTGGCACCATATTCCATCGTCGTCGGAACGCCGGCGAGGCATCTCAAATGGCGCTTCGATGAGAGGATGAGGCAGAGATTGACCGCGCTAAGATGGCACGAATTCTCACCAGACATCTTAAAAAAAATTGATATTGGAAATTTGGAGCAGTCAGTATCGGCAATGGAATCTTGGCCTGAATCATCAAGGACACATAAGTTAATCAACTACCATTCAACTTAAAAATTACGCCCGTGAAAATTAACTATACTAGTCGGTATATTAAAAATCCCGGGCGTGGCTCATAGAATATGCAGAACGAATATTCTTTGTGCCTGTGATTAATGCAACTTCCCCAAAGTCAGTTGCATATGAAGAGACGCCGCCACATGACTGATGTGCGTGCTTCGTGCCCTTGCGGCAGCAGCACGGCTATACATCGTCCATAAAGTATGGTCATGGTATATAGCAGCGCAAGCGGCAGCAAACTCCTTAGGCGAATGGACCTGTATCCCAGCGGTGGACAAGTTTTCCGAATGAGACTGCGGCATAGGCCGATATATCGACGGAACCCCGAAGCCCCCAGCTTCTATAGGTATCATTTCATATGTTGCGTGAGGAGTAAGGCAGCATACGATCCGTTTAGAAGCCAACCATTCTTCCCACGCCCGACCTTGCGTATAGGGAACCACCGTAAGACCTAATTCCCTATCAATCTTCCCGCCGTACTGCCGGACCGCATATAAGGGTACGCCAGGCAGAGCTTCACGAAGTGGATTGATCCAGTCCTCAATTTCCCCATCCACCAAATTCCTGTTCAACAGTTTTTGGAGATCACCAATAAATATTCCTTCAGTTTGCATAAAACTAGCTCGAATATCGTCGCTAAAGTCGATCGATTTCGGGATGCAAATCAAATTCTGACGAATATTGTGAAATGCCGGCTCATTCATAGCCGCATAGGTAAACACGCAAGCCTTGACTCGGTTACCGAATAGACGATTCCAATCCGTCAACTTTCCTTGTATCCAACGAGTACGCGATTCGATGAGGTTATATGAGAGGTTTACATATACCTGCTTGCCGACCTTAGCAACTCTTTCGATTAGCGCTTCAACGGGAGCAAAGTCAGGCCGTTCTGGATCTCCCGGATATATCCACACGATATCGGCAGTCTTCACTTGCTCTAGGATTGCATCAAGTGGCTGTGAAATTTCAATATCGACAACACGATGCCCAATAGCACGCAATGCTTGCGTGATCAGTCCTCCCGACTTAAGGATTCCTCCCTTTTTCCAGCGGTCAGTGTCCACCCGCCCCACGTATGCGATCGTATAGGAAGCGCGAGAATAGATTGTGGAGGCTGGCTTCTCAGCACGCCAATCCTGCCAATCCTTCACACAACGATTTTGGATCTCTCGCGTATCTGCTCGAGATCCCGTCTTTTGCATAGATTCTCGATGAATGGGTTTATCGTCGGGAATGTCCAGAGGAAGCGCTTCGGCTGGGTCATGCTTGATCACAACAAATGGCACACGTTGCTTTTGGCCCAGCAAAGCGAAATACACATCTGCCATATTAGGCGTTAAAAAATCGGCGTAACGAACTTTCAGTGTTTCCGTGTGGAACGACGAACATCCAGTCCCCAAAATATGTACTGCAGTATCTTCTGGGCGTCCAGATCTGAAAGAAAAAACGCGACGAGATTCAGAGCTGTAGTAATCGACAAAGGGTGTCTTGAGTAAGGATCCATGCCAACCGACGACAGCTTTTCTACCGTATCGCTCAATGGCATCTACACAATGTTGAACGTAATACGGCGGGTACTCGATATCATCGTCGCAAGTGAAAAAATAGCCCGAGAAATTATCTATATCGAAAAACTTTCCTCGATCCCCCACGTCGCCCATTTTGTGGATTACCTGAATTTTCTCTCGATTAAGAAATTTTGGAATCTCGGAATAATCATTGAGATACACAAATATCTCATCGGCTTGATCATAAAGACAATCAATAACGCGGGACAGCGCCGTCCGCCTGATTTCAATCGACGCGATCCCTATGCGAACTCGATCTCGATACTGCGTAGGGTGTGCCCCTGAAGCCGTAGATATTGCGAACTTTACCTTTCCCTCGCCTTCCACCAGCTCATCGGAAGGCGAAATGAAGGTCGGCGAGCTACGGCGCAAAGAGCTGGCATGCAGCTTCTTGAAGTCTTGCACCTCTCGCGATACTCTCGCCTCCATTCGCTTCTCAAATCCTACCCAGGTCTCGTAGGGCTTTACCAACCCAAAGGTAAGCGGAGAAAGAAGCCTTCTAATCTTTCCGACCGCCGCTCTTACCCCTGTTGAGTACAAAACACCAAGTCGGCGGGCAGCATATCGCGCTCGAACACGCTCCGTTTGAACAGCGACAACTAGTCGATTAACTTCGTTATTTAGATAATCGCACTCCGACAGGGCGTGCTCCAAATCTCTATCCCTAAGCGCTCGCAGCTTCTCACTTTCCGTACGCAGTGTGTCTATAGCCTTTCGTTGAAGATTCTCCACATTTGACGAAATAGCATTCGAAACATGCGCCTCCAATTCAGTCAGACGCTGGAGCACTTTCGATGCCGTAGCTTCAGGGGAAGCATGCGCCGCTATAGATGTGCCCAGGCGCACGAGTTCCGTCCGAACCGAATCCACACCATTGTCGACTGATGTTGAAATATCCAACTTCATGGCCTTGGAAATCTCATTCGGCAGCGAGGCCGACATGCTCGAAATGCGGGCCTCCAGAGCATTCATTACTGAAGCAAAAGATTCCAGATCGGAGCTTACTTGGCCGCCCAAGGCTTGTAATGAAAGATCACTGCGTGCCAACAAGGCCCGTTGAGTCGTTGAAGAGGCCTCGCGCATTTGGGCCACGACGGCGGAGGCCATATCATTTGCCGCCGCCTTGAACTTTTCCGCTTCTTCTTTGACCAAACTCTCTATAACTTGAATAGCGCTCTGCTGCTGCTCCATCCCGTGAGTCTGGAGCGACATGTTTGCTGCCACACTCTCGGCCAGATTGCGAGAAAGCTCCTCTAGACGCGAGGTGCGCTCGTGCCCATCTACAATCAGCCGCTCTGCGATGTGCTCGCCTGAATCTTGGATTTTCTGTACCAGGTCCTCAACGAGCTTTGACTTCTTCTCACTTTCCAAAACCAGATCGTGAGTGAGCACACGAAATCTATGTTCAATTACATCAGATAGCAATTGTGCTTTCTGCCCCTGCTCGTTTATTAAGCCACCGAGCGCGAGCTTGATATCTTCGGCTGCTCTGTCGAAGTGTTGAGGCTGGGGCAACGACCCGACTAAAGCTTTATTTATCAGTTCTTTCTGGCGGACCTCTAGTACAGCACTCAGCTTCTCAAACTCCGCCTTCGTCAGCGCTGCGCGGAGATTGGTCTCGATTCTGGCGAGATAGCTTTGCAATATTCGTCTGTTGTGATCGACATCATTTCTAATGTAAAAAATAGATCGATCTTGCACATCGCTCAACCGTGAGCGATGCACGAAAAAATATGTTGGCGTGATGCCCCGAATTGAAATCGGAATATAGTCCTTACTACTTAGAAATTCGCAGATTTGACCAAACGCTCTATCCGTTTGCCCTTCCACAATCAGCAACGGCGCATCTCGCTCAAGCACTTTGACCGCGCCGCGAAGCACTTCAACTTCCAACCCTTCGACATCTATCTTGATTAACGCAATTGACCGATTCTGTTCGTAGAGAAGCGAATCGAGCGTTTCCAGTTGTACACCGCCTCCATCATCGGCAGTGAAATGGGATGCACCCAAATTACCGGAGACTATATTCATGTGCCCCCTGCCTTGCGCCGCGCCCAAAGCAATTCGATAGCACGTTACCAAATTTTCTGCTCTATTTAGCCGAATGTTCTGAACGAGCTGCGAGAACGCCTCCTCTGCAGGTTCAAACGCGACTACTTCCCTGTCGAGAATTATCGAAAAAAACAGAGAGTGGTTGCCAATATTCGCACCTACATCAACAAACAATCCGTTGCCGACACCCAAACTCGAGATCTCTTCTAAAACATCGAGCTCATAGAATACCTTTGAGTCAATAATTTTCTTGGCGATGTATTCATTGGGATCAGGGAACCTAAATGTGACAGACCTGCCCGCATGCGCGATGCCATACAGATTTCCGGGATTGTTCATTTTTCGCTAGATCGGAAGAATATTTCGAATATTTCGAATGTTGAAATTATTGATGTTTTAGAGGCTTTGGTAGGCGGCAATACCCTTCTCCACATCTTCATACTGCTCGACCTCTCCCCCGGTCTTAAGCAACACGACGTAATCACACATTTTTCTGACTTGGCCCATCCCGTGGGTGACAAGAATCAAGTTGGAAGTGCCCGTCCTCTCCGAAAACAGATGTTGAGCCTTTTCTCGGAAGTGAGCGTCTCCAACTGATATTGCCTCATCCACCAAGTAATAATCAAAATTGAACGCCAGACTCAAACCGAACGCCACCCGCCCGCGCATGCCGGAGGAATACGTATTTACGGGCAAGTCAAAGTACTCCCCAATCTCGGCGAAATCTTCCACGAACTTGACTACTTTTCGAAGATCATCACCGAGAGTTCCTTGCACACGTGCAACGAACTTCACATTCTGTCTACCAGTCAACGACCCCTGGAATCCACCTGACAATCCCACGGGCCAAGATATCGACTTATTGGATCTGATTTTTCCACTATCAGGAACGTCTTGCCCACCAAGCAGCCTCATTAACGTAGACTTACCTGCGCCGTTGCGGCCAATGAGCGCTATGTTTTTATTTGAAGGCAGCGAAACACTTAAATTTCTGAAGACAAACTTCCTTCCCTTATTTGTCAAATACGACTTTGTGACGTTCTCGATGCTAATCATACAGCCACCAAATTCAAACGACGCATGCGATATAGCGCCAAGCCGACAAACAACGTGACTAAGGAAATAAAGAATGCATACCAAATACTAATACCTAGCGTTTTTGGATACTCCAAAAACACGTTTTCACGAAGCAAGTCTATAAGATGTAGGTAGGGGTTCCACAGCATGAACTTCTGAAATCGTTCCGGAATCATCCAAATAGGCACGATAATTCCCGACAGAAAGTACAAAGGCATGTACGAAAGCCTAATGAAGGTCTTTGCCTCAGGCAAAGCTTCGGCAATTATGCAAAATATCAAACCCAGTCCAAACGAAAACAATATTCCAACCGCTAATACAAACGCCCATTGAAGTGGTTGATGTATCGATACGTCACTGCCCACCCACATTCCCAAACCGAATAGAATCATTCCATATACACAAGCCATCAGCGCACACTCTACGATAACTCTCGAGACGATCGTATCGATAGGCTTAATCTGTCGATATGCAAACAGGCCTTTATTCGCGTTGACGGCCTCCATCCCTTTCAGCGCAATGTTCTTAAAAAGAATAAAGGGAATGATGCCCGTCACGAGAAAAACGGATAAATCTAAGCCATTGCTCGCGCGTCCACGCAATAGCGCATATATAGCCATCAACGCAACGATATGAGCCAATGGTTCGAACAGTATCCAAAATGCACCGAACCGATGCGAACCAAATCGCCCTCGCATTTCACGTAAGACCAGCGCAAAAATTACGGCACGAACGATCCCGATTGGGCCGCGGCGCGTTACAGCGGCAGGTGGTTGCGATTGAATATCAGAAGTTCTCAATGGTCCGTCCCAGCACCAATACCTGAACGATCGGAGAAATAATCTTCTGCCACTCGTATACTGCGGCATTCGTTACATATACAGCATCCTCCGGATGAACAAGAAACTGTCTTGCCAAGAACATTGAAGCCGGCTCTTTTAAATTCAATCTAAAAACTTGCGCCATCGGCGTCTGGTCGCCAGTAGTGGAGTCGTGCCGTTCGACTAAGCGGAAAACGAAAACACCAGCAGCGTCTGCCTTTACTTCGCTCAACCCTTTCACACTGCCTAGGACCTCAAGCAGGCTGGGGTTGTTGGAAGGTAGGTCATGAAGCCCGGGATCACCGACCGCCCCCATCGCCACAAAGCGTTTGCGTGCGCGTTCCAAAACGACCTCTGCGCCAGGAGGCAAAACTTGATTGTTCCCAGCGAGCAGCTCTTCGTAGTTGAAATGATACGAGTCCTTCCCAGTGCGCACGATCACCTTGATCAGGTGCGGTTCCAGTACTGGCCCACCCGCTCTATTTATTGCGTCAAGTAACGTTAAGGGCCCCTGTAAGGCCGAAAACCTCCCAGGGGTCTTCACCGCGCCTGCGACTAATACCGAACCCGAAAGATCCCCAGTCAATGTCACTTGAACTTGTACATCACTGGTTATTCCTCTAAGTTTTTTTCTAATCAATAGCTCAACTTCTTCAGGCGTTTTCCCGGACACGCGCTCGCGTCCAACATACGGAAGCGATATAGTCCCTTTGCTATCAACGCGTGTGTTCTCGAACACAGTACCGCCCGTGATGAGCGGGGCAAAAATCGCACCATCTGTCACTGAGTCCGCAATCATCACCCTCAAGACATCGCCAGGGACAAGCTTGATATCGGGAACGGTCGGCAATGCAACTGCGCTGTTGGCCTCCGCCTCAGCAGGGCGCATATACGGACCAATTGTCTCCGCAGATAAATCAACCAGAAGATAATTTTCCGACTGCTCGCTGTTCATGACCGCATACCGTGAAGGCCCTGCGGATGAAAGAAGACTCCCGCACCCTCCAAGCATTAACGGCAATATAAGTGCTGCCATACGAACCGATAAAAATCGGAATTTCTTATTCATTTTCATCGCCACAAAATTAGTCTCGATGGTCTTCGATCGTCGCGATGACAAATCGAGCAATACCATAAAACAGGAGTAAACCCACAAACAGCGTGATGAGGTTATAAATCCGACTGGGATAACTTGCCCGATCCGGTTTATTCGGAGATACGACAGTGACCAGGCTGCGGAGCTTCTTGCTTGCTTCGATACGGGAAGACTCTACCGAACTAACAGCAAATTTATATGCCTCTTCCGCAATTGCCGCATCAATGGTTAGGTTGCGATATCGTGAAGCCACCACGTTCAGCTTGTCTCCCCCCTTTTGCGACACCAAGCGCTGCACTTCTGATGACAGTTGTTGCTCAAGCGCATGAATTCTATTTCTCTGTTGTCGAACCTGCGGAGTATCAGGACGTAACGTTGCTAACAACCCTTTTAGCGCCGTACGCTCCTTCGTCAGATTGGACTCCAATTCCGTAATAATTTCGGCTCTGGCTTTTGCTGTCGCTTCCGCGTCAAGCAAGTTATTCGTGCTTTGGAACGCGAGCATGTCATCGCGTCGCTCCTCGTACATAGCACGCGCCTTAGCCAATTCGCCTTGGGCAAAAGCCATTTGCTCTCGCGCCATGCGATGAGAAAGTTCATTGACGAATCGCTCGCTCTCGCCGAGCATAACTTTTAAAACGTTTTCCGCGAAAACCGGGTCGAAGGCCTCTACGCTAACACTCAGCAATCCAGTTTGTTCATCGAAATGCGCGACAACCAGGCGTCGATAGTAATCGAGCACATCTTCTTGATGCGCATCTTCCGCTAAGAAATACAGCGGATCGCGCCATCTGCCAGCGTAATGAGATGACCAGCCCAACTTCTGCTGCAGGACATTGAGCATATCCTGCGATGTCAAAAACTCGCGAAGATAGAGCGTCTCCTCTCTTGAAGTCGGATTTAGTCCGCTGAGCATGACCGCTAATCCAGGAATCTGTGGCGCTTCATTATTACCAACTTGTCGAACCGCTACCTGAGTGGTGCTGACATAGCGGTCCAATGCGAAGATGCCGTAATAGACAACCGCCAAAAGCATCGGAATTCCGACTAGCCAAAAAAACAGGCGTTTCGATTTTAGGTTTTCAAAGTTAATCATCTAGAGTCACAAACCCTACAAATTGCATCAAATGTTCCGCCATTTCTCAGCTATTGGCTCGCGTAAAATATTACATTTATCGGGACGGAATTGTACCGATATTTAGCAGAGAAGCTGTTACGTGATTCCTTATGGGCAATGAATATTTTACTAAAACCATCTATTCGTAAATTTATGTTAGCCCGATTATGCGTGAAGGCTTGCTAATCTTATGCAGCTAGCCCCAAGAAGCTCGCTCTCTCTTAGCATGAGGTCGCCTAACACTGTGACGTCCTCCATGCACTCTTCCCCTTTTCCTGGGCGGTCGGAACGCCAAACCAAATAATCAGTCGTGCCCTCGACCTCGCCCAAGTTGCTATAAACACTGGGCATGATCGGCACATGATCACCAAAAATGCACATCGAGGCTGGGCGGTCGCGAGTTATCAGCGTATTCCTTAATATCCCGAACATGGCGTCAGCATTACGTAGATGGCGTGCGTATACCACTAGATCATTGCAACCTTGCGGCATTGGGCCGGTGATCACGTCGGCGACGTTACCTGGCACAACACTTTCCCAATGCAGCGGCCCATGGTTTTCCATTGAGATCACATGCACGTACAAGGGCGTTTCCGAGCCCTCTAGCAACATGCCTGCGACGTAATCAGCAAGAGCTCGGTCCCCAACATAATGCCCGTCTCGAGGCGCGCCCATGAAAGCTTCAATACCAATGAACTCATCGAATCCCAAGACTGGTAGAACTTTATCTCTGCGATAGAAGCTTCGATGATAAGGATGCACGCAGATGGTTCGGTAGCCCAGCGTCTTAAGGTAGGAAGCTATCGTCTGAATGCCCTTGCCAGCCAGCTTCCGATACGGGTTGTATTGATGGACGCCCAAAGTCTTTCTCGCCAACCCAGTGAGAAAGGCGAATTCGGTGCGCACAGTGTTTGCCCCCCTGGCCGCCACTTTCAGTTGGCCATGGGCGACTGCCTCGGACTTGAGTAAGTCGAAGTTGCCCAGTATGTCCTGATGCAGCAACTGTGGGTACGCGCGGCGCGCATCAAAGAAGGATTCACTCTGTATAACGACTAGATCGGGCAAAGGGTCGGGAAGGGTACTTGGAGGCTTGACGCTCGCGAACGGAGCCCGACTACTCAGATCTTCGATAGGGAGTCGTTCGCAGCTGCCATAAGCCCAGAGTGCCGCAATTAGGCCTAAGCGCTCCAGATCTTCCGACGCATCAAAGTTAACTAAATTTCGCCCAGGAGAGCGGATAGCCAAGCCGAAACCTGCCATTGCCAAGCCGCTTGTACATGCTAGGAACGGCACCACGGGGGCCGTGGGATCAAACATATGCTCCTGATGCAATTCAAGGAACGACACCAGCCAAATCCCCGCGCCGGCCGTGACCGAATCTTCCAGTGCCAACCCCACCCACAAGGCGGTCGCATATCCGCCTCCCGCTGCCAAGGCACGGGTCAGGCCAAAAAACGGCAAATACAACCGAGGATGCTTCACAGCATCCAAAAAATACTCAAAATCCGGATAAACGAACGGCTCTTTCAGCGCCTTAAACTTCGCATTACTCACCAGCACGATCAACAGCTCAATCGCCAACACATTAGCCACCGCAAAGTACGGCCGCCGAAACAGCATCAGCTCCAGCGCAAACGCCAGCGTCCACACCCCCACATGCACGCCCACCGCCGCCATCGGTCGCCGCCAAGGCGCCACCGGCCGTGGCGTCAGCAACGCCTCCACGGCAAACGACAACACCAACCCAATCAAATACGGCGGCAGCAACGGAATCCAGAACGCCTCAATCACCGTAGCCCATCCTCTTCAGGATCCACCCCGACACGGCCGGATGTATCACCGACAGCAAGAAGCACCCCAGATTCAACGGAAACGGAAAACTAATCCTTGCCCGATTCCGCTGCAATCCACGGCGAATCACCCGGGCCGCCCTATCCGCCTTCCACAGAAACGGCTTCGGGCCAGGCATGTCGAAGCACATCTGCGACTCCACGTACCCCGGCATAACCACGTTGAACTTGATGCCTTCATCGGCAAGCGCGTCGCGCATGGCTTCGCCGTACACCTTCACCGCGGCCTTGCTGGCGCTATAGCTGGGGGTTTCCGGCAAGCCTCTCCAGGCAGCCAATGAGCTGATCAATGCAATCTGTCCATGCCCCAAGCGTCGCATGGCGGGCAGCACGCCGTGGACGGTGGCGAAGACGGCTTTGACGTTTACGTCCACAAGGCGATGGACGTCTTGCCAGTCCTCGCCCTGCCCGTCTGGCCCTGTGTTGATGTTGACGCCTGCGTTGGCAACCACCAAGGTGGGCATTTCGGTTTCGCAGACGCGGGCCAACCACGCCATCAAAGCGTCGTGGTCGCGGACGTCAAGCTCGTGGGTAATGACACGCGCGCCCAGCGCGCCGCAACGGTCGGCCAGTTCTTGCAGACGTGCGGCGTTGCGGCCTTGCAGGATCAGGGTTTTGGCGCCGGCGCTGGCGTATTCCAGCGCAAGCGCGCCGCCGATGCCTCCGGTTGCGCCGGTGATGAGAACGCAGCGCGGAAATCCGGGCTCTTGGCTATCGGTGGTGTGCATGCTTGGGGGACTGAGTTGGCGCGGTGGCCAGGGGGGTTGCGGCAAGGCCGCAGGGCACGCGAAGCCGGCGCGACAAAGGCGCGGCGATGGGGGGCAAAGCTAGACGTCGAGTGAGTATGGGCGTTGTCTGTGGCACGGATACATGGACATGGCCGCCTTGCGGCGGCCATTATCTGGGTGTTCACAAAGTTGCGGCCATCTTTCCGCCTGGAAAGATGGCCGGCCATTGTAAGCGATCAAACGCCTAAGTTATTGCAACAGGCTACGCAGCATCCATGCATTCTTCTCATGCACGTCCAGGCGCTGGGTCAACAGGTCAGCGGTGGGTTGGTCGTTGGCGGCGTCGGCCTTTTCGAAGGCGGAACGCGCGGTCTTGGCGACGGATTCATTTGCGCTGACCAGCAGACGCACCATTTCCAGCGCTTCCGGCACCGATTCGGGTTCGGCAATGGACGACAGCTTGGAATATTCGCGGTAGGTGCCGGGCGCGTAGTGGCCCAGGGCGCGGATGCGTTCGGCGATGCTGTCCAGGGCGTTCCACTCTTCCGTGTACTGCGTCATGAACATCAGGTGCAGCGTGTTGAACATGGGCCCCGTGACGTTCCAGTGGAAGTTGTGCGTCATCAGGTACAGCGTGTACGAGTCGGCAAGCAGCTTGGACAATTCGCCGGCGACAGCGGCGCGGTCCTTGTCCGAAATGCCGATGTTGATGCGCGGGGCGCTGCTCGGGGTCTTCTTGGGGGACTTGGCCATTGTTAGCTCCTATTAGGAAAAGTACGAAGGAAGGATACCACTGCAAACATGCTGAATTGACGCAATCGCGGCACAAAACCACGGTGGCAAGGCCTGGCATTGATACGGCGCAAAGGTAGCGCGCGTTGCGACATGCCTAGCCTTGCATACGCGTTTAGTCCTGCACCGCTGCCACCTCGTCGGCAAGCATTTTGACGCCAGGCAGTTCGCAGTCGTAGACAGCTTGGGCCAGGGCTTCGATGGCGGCCAGCCGGGGGAAACTGCGGCGCCACGCCAGGACGACGCGTCGTTCGGGCACATGGCCGTCGAACGGCACGTAGCGCAGCAGGCTATTGCTGGGCGGGTGTTCGGGCACGGCGGTGATGGGCAGAACGGTTACGCCGATGCCGGCGGCGACCATGTGGCGGATGGTTTCCAGGGACGAGCCTTCGAAGGTGCGCTGGATACCGTCGCTGGCCGCTGAAAAGCGTGACAGTTCAGGGCAAACCTCAAGCACCTGGTCGCGAAAGCAATGGCCGCTGCCCAAGAGCAGCATGGTTTGCTGCTTCAGGTCCTGGGCGTCGATGGATTTTCTTTGGGCCAGTTCGTGGTCGTTGGGCACGGCAACGATGAAGGGTTCGTCGTACAGCGGCTGCATGACCAGGCCCGCTTCGGGCAGGGGCAGCGCCATGATGGCGCAGTCGATTTCGCCCTGGCGCAGCAGTTCCACCAGGCGCACGGTGAAGTTCTCTTGCAGCAGCAGCGGCATTTGCGGGGTGCGGCCGATTTGCACGGGAACCAGTTTGGGCAGCAGGTACGGCCCGATGGTGTGGATGACGCCCACGCGCAATGGGCCGGCCAGCGGGTCATGGCCCTGTCGTGCAATTTCTTTGATGCTGGCGCTTTCTTCCAGTACCTTCTGCGCCTGCGCGACGATGCGCTGGCCGATGGGGGTAACGCCCACCTCGGCGCCGCCGCGTTCGAACAGCGTCACGCCCAGTTCGTCTTCCAGCTTGCGTATCGCGACCGACAGCGTCGGCTGGCTGACGAAACAGGCTTCGGCGGCGCGGCCAAAGTGGCGTTCGCGCGCGACGGCAACGATGTACTTGAGTTCGGTGAGAGTCATGGTGGACTACGCCCCCGGGGGTTGCGCGCGGGCCTTGGGGCCTGCGCTGAAGTGATTCAGGTTAAGAGCGGGCCGCATGGCATCAGGTCCGCAGGAAGTCTTCGCGGCCACGCATCCAGCGCGCCAGATGCGCCTCGACCGCGGCGGGGTGCTCGGCCCGCAGCCACACGGCGGCATCGCGCGCGTCTTCCGCAATGGCGGCATCGGTTTCCAGGTCGGCAAAACGCAGCAGCGCCATGCCGGATTGCCGCGTGCCCAGGAATTCACCGGGACCGCGCTGTTCCAGGTCGCGCCGGGCAATCTCGAAGCCATCCGACGTTTCAAACATGGCGCGCAGGCGTTCGCGCGCCACTTGCGATAGCGGCGTCTGGTAGAGCAGCACACAGACCGATTCGGCGGTGCCGCGCCCTACTCGCCCGCGCAACTGATGCAATTGCGCCAGCCCAAAACGCTCGGCGTGTTCGATGACCATCAGCGATGCATTGGGCACGTCCACGCCCACTTCGATGACGGTGGTGGCTACCAAGAGGTCTACCTCGCCTTCGCGGAAGGCCTGCATGACGGCGGCTTTCTCTGCTTGGGGCAGGCGGCCGTGGACCAGGCCGATGCGCAGGTCGGGCAGGTCAACCCGCATGCCTTCGTAGGTGTCCACGGCCGTTTGCAGTTCCAGGGCCTCGCTTTCTTCCACCAGCGGACAGACCCAATACACTTGCTGCCCGCCGCGCGCTGCCTGGGCAACGTGGGCGATGACTTCTTCACGCCGGGCGTCCGAGACCAGCTTGGTCAGCACGGGGGTGCGGCCGGGCGGCAGTTCGTCGATGACCGACACGTCCAGGTCCGCGAAGAAGGTCATGGCCAGCGTGCGCGGAATGGGGGTGGCGCTCATGTTCAATTGGTGCGGGACGATGCGTCCGCGCACGGTTTCGCCCTTTTTGGTCAGGGCCAGGCGCTGGCCGACGCCAAAGCGGTGCTGCTCGTCAACAATGGACAGCCCCAGGCGATGAAATTCAACGTGGTCCTGGATCAGTGCCTGCGTGCCCACCACCAGTTGCACGCTGCCATCAGCGGCGGCAGCGGCGGCTTCGCGGCGGGCCTTGGCGGTAAGGCTGCCGCTTAGCCAGGCAATGTTCACCCCCAGGGGTTGCAGCCAAGAAACGAGCTTGCGAAAGTGTTGTTCGGCCAAAATTTCGGTGGGCGCCATCAAGGCCACTTGCGCGCCGCTGGCAATGGCCTGGGCGGCGGCAATGGCGGCGACCACGGTTTTGCCGCTGCCTACGTCGCCTTGCAGCAGGCGGTGCATGGGATACGGCTTGGCCAGGTCCGCCGAAATTTCCTGCACCACGCGCTCTTGGGCGGCGGTCAGTTTGAACGGCAGGTTGGCGTAGAGCTTGGCAACCAGACCGCCCGATTCATTGCGCACCGGCAGCGATTCCGCTTCCTTAATGCGGCGGGCGGCGCGCGCGGCGGCCAACGACAGTTGTTGCGCCAGCAGCTCGTCGAACTTGATGCGGCGCCAGGCGGGATGCACGCGGTCCAGCAGCGCTTGTTCGGACTCGCCCTGCGCGGGGGTGTGCAAGGCGCGGATGGCGGGTTCGAAGGGCGGCAGGTCGTAGCGTTGAAGGGCTTCCGGTGGCAGCGTGTCGGACAGGTCGGCACGGTCCAGCGCCTGGGCGATGGCGCGACGCAACGTCAGTTGCGGCAGGCCTTCGGTGGTGGGGTAGACCGGGGTCAGCGCGGTGGGCAATGGCGCATCGGCATTGGTCATGCGCGGGTGCACCATCTGGCGGCCGAACAGATTGCTGCGGACTTCACCGCGCGCGCGCAGGCGCTTACCCACGCTGATCTGCTTTTGCTGGCTGGGATAAAAATTCAACCAGCGCAGTTGGATCTCGCCGGTGTCATCCGCCAGCGTGGCGGTGAGTTGGCGCCGAGGCCGGTACTGCACTTCGGACTTTGTGATCTCGCCTTCCACCTGCCCGGCATAGCCGGGCCGCAAGGCGCTGATCGGAATGACGCGGGTTTCGTCTTCGTAGCGCAGCGGCAGGTGCAGCACGAAGTCCTCGGGCAACACCAGACCCAGATTACGAAGCTTGCGCTCGGTATCCGTCATGGGTTTGCCGGCGCCGTTTTTATCGGCGCCGGGTCGCTTGGATGCCACGGCCGCGGCCGGCATGGTGGAACGAACCCCTGGAATGCTGCGTGCGGGTACGCCTTACAGAACCATGATGGCTTCGACTTCGAACTGCGCGCCCTTGGGCAGGCTGGCCACGCCAATGGTCGAGCGCGCCGGGAACGGCTGCGGAATGATCTCGGCCATGATGGAGTTGGCGGCGGTGAACTTGCCCAGGTCGGTCAGGAACAGGGTCAGCTTGACGACGTTGTCCAGCGTGCCACCGGCTTCGGTGATCACGGCCTGCATGTTGGCGAAGGCCTGACGCACTTGTGCGTCGAAATTCTCGGAGACCAGATCACCGGTGCCCGGCTCCAGGCCGATCTGACCCGACAGGTAGACAGTCTTGGTGCCGGTAACGGCAACCGCTTGCGAGTAAGGGCCAACGGCGGCGGGTGCGGCGTCGGTATGGATGATTTGCTTGCTCATGGGCGGAATCCTTCAGGTGACGGATAGAAGCTACAACTATCGAAGTTTATCTAGCAATAGACGTTTGCGAAAGTGGCCGAATGCCGCAGGGATGATCGAAGCCCTGTTTCATGACTCTGCCTGATGGCCGGCGCCGCCGATATCGCCCCGGTGGGCGATCAACAAGTCCGCCAGCGCCTGCGCGGCCACCGATAAGCTGCGGCCTTTGCGCTGCACCAGATAAAGCGGCCGGGTCAGCGCGCGCCCGGCCAGCGGCACCACGCGCAGGTCTTTGCTGGCGAAATGAAAAAGGGTCATGGCGGGTACGACAGATACCCCCAAGCCGGCTCGAACCAGCCCGGTCACGGTGGCCAGATGCTCCACTTCAAACACGGGCAAAGGCGCATCGGCGCCGAAGGCCACGTCCAGATGTTTGCGCACACTGCTGCCGCGCGCAAGCTGGATGACGGGGTAGCGGGCAATGTCCCGAAGCCGCACCTTGGGCTGTTGCGCCAAGGGATGATCCGCGCGGCACACCAAAAAATAGCGATCGGCATGCAGGAATTCGCTGTCCAGGTCCGTCATGTCGGGCCGGCGCGAGGCCACGGCGAAATCCACCTGCCCGCTTTGCACCATGTCCAGGCAAGGGTCCAGCAAGGCGTCGCGCAAGTCCACCACGATGCCGGGGTGCGCTTGCCCAAAGCGGGCCAACAGGCCAGGCAGCCAGCCCGCCGCCAACGACGGCAGCGCGGCCAGCGCCACGCGGCCACGGCGGCGGGCGGCGTGGTCGCGCATGTCTTCCATGACCAGGTCCATGTCTGCCAGCAGGCGGCGCGCGGACGCATCCAGCACCCTGCCCTCGGCGGTCAGCTCCACGTGCCGGGTGTTGCGGTCAAACAGCCGTAACCCAGCGCTGTCTTCCAGTTGCCGGATCAGTGCGCTGAAGGCGGGCTGCGTCAGGTGGCAGCGTTGCGCGGCCCGCGTGAAATGGCGTTCGTCGGCAAGCGCAACAAAGGCGCGCAATTGCCGGGCAGATAGATTCATGGCTTTTCTCTATCAATTAATCCGATCTTTCTATTTTACGGATGATCCGCGCATGCCTATAGTGGCCTGAAACCGCAAGGCCGACTGGACCTCTCATGCCTCAATCTCCCCTGCTTATCGGCTGCGCCTCTGGCTTTTCGGGCGACCGAAGCGATGGCGCCGCCGCCGTGGTGCGCACCCTGGCCGCCCAGGGCGGCGGCACGCTTATCTTCGAAACGCTTGCCGAACGCACGCTGGCGCTGGCGCAACTGGCGCGCAACGACGACCCCAATCGCGGCTATGAACCGCTGCTGGACGAGTTGGTGTCGCCGGTGCTGGCCGACTGCCTGCGCCACGGCATCAACATCGTCAGCAACTTCGGCGCGGCCAACCCCCAGGCCGCCGCCCGGCGCATTGCCGCCATCGCGCGCGAACAGGGCTTGCCCGTGCCGCGCATTGCGGTCATCCATGGTGACGCCCTGAACACGCCCGAGCAACGCGCCCTGCTGCAAGAACGGCTGGGCGCCGAGCTGGCCGGACACGACGTGGTCAGCGCAACGGCCTATCTGGGCGCTACGGAAATCGCAGAGGCCTTGGCGGCGGGCGCGCAGGTGGTAGTGGCAGGCCGCGTGGCCGACCCATCGCTCACGCTGGGTCCGGCATTGGGTCACTTTGGTTGGGACGCGGCAGACTGGCCCCGCCTGGGCCGCGCCACGATGGCCGGCCACATGCTGGAATGCGGCTTGCAGGTGACGGGGGGCTACTTCTGCGTGCCGGGCCTGAAAGAGGTGCCGGACGTGCATGCGGCGGGCTTTCCCATTGCGCAGATTGATGCCGACGGCGAATTCATCATCGGCAAGGCCGACGCCACCGGCGGCGCGGTGGATGCCCGCACGGTGAAGGAACAGCTTCTGTACGAAGTCCACGACCCCGCGCGCTATCTCACGCCCGATGTCGTGGCTGACTTAAGCCAGGCGCGCGTCGTGGAATTGGGCGGCAACCGCGTTGCGGTACACGGTATCACAGGCCACGCGCGGCCGTCCGAATTGAAGGTCAACGTCTGCTATCGCGGCGGCTGGCTGGCCGAAGCCGAGATCTCTTATGCCGGCGTGCAGGCGGAAGCGCGCGCCCGCCTGGCCGCGGACATCGTGCAGAAGCGGCTGGGATCCGCCTTTACCTTGCGGGCCGACCTGATCGGCGCCATCAGCATCCTGGGCGACGACGCAGGCGAAATGCGCCGCGCGCTGCCCGATTCCCATGCGCGCGATGTGCGCCTGCGCCTGGCGGGCGAACACGCAGATCGCGCCCAGGCCGAACGCATCCTGCGCGAAGTGACGGCGCTGTACACCTGCGGCCCCGCGGGCGGCGGCGGCGTGCGCACGGCGTTGCGGCCCCGGCTGAACATGCTGTCGTGCACTATCCCCCGCGACGCCGTACACAGCGGCTGGAACTTCCTGGAGGCCATCGCGCCATGAGCCATTCGTCAAACCCGCAGGCCGTGCCGCTGTATCGCCTGGCTCACAGCCGCTCTGGCGACAAGGGCAACATTTCCAACCTGAGCCTGATTGCCTGGGACCCGGAGTGCTACGAGGTGCTGGCGGCGCAGGTAACCGAAGCGCGCGTGGCCGACTGGTTCGCGTACCGCCATCCCGCGCGTGTCACGCGCTATTTGCTGCCGACCCTGCACGCCATGAACTTCGTGCTGGAAGGCGTGTTGGACGGCGGCGTGAACGACGCGCTGAACCTGGACACGCACGGCAAAAGCCTGTCTTTTCGATTGCTGGACCTGACGGTGGAGGTCAGTGCTGAACTGGCGCGCCGGCTGCCAGATGTACCCGGCGACCGTCCCCCGGCCGCCTGATTCTTTTCACCCCCCTATAAAAAAACACCACAGGAGACACAACATGCGCATTTCATCCAAGGGCCGCCTGGCCCTGTTGCTGGCCGCGGCCCTGCCCTTGACCGCCCTGGCCCAATCGTTCCCCACCAAACCCATCACCTTCATCGTGCCGTTCGCGGCCGGCAGCGCCACCGACCAGATCGGCCGCGCTATCGGTCAGGGCGTCACCGAGCAGACCGGCCAGGCCGTGGTCATTGAAAACAAGCCGGGCGCCAGCGCGATGATCGGCGCCGCCGCCGGTGCACGCGCCACGCCGGATGGCTATACGGTGTTGATCACCACAAACACCACCCACGCCGCCAATGAGCACCTGTACAAGTCGCTGACCTATCACCCGGTGAAGGACTTCGCGCCGATCACGTTGTTGGGCAAAGGCGGCCAGATCATGGTGGTGAACCCCAGTTCGCCGGCCAAGACCGTGGGCGAATTCCTGGCGCAAGCCAAGAAGCAGCCTGGCAAGCTGAGCTTTGGCAGCGGCAGTTCCAGCAGCCGCATCGCGGGTGAACTCTTGCAGCAGATGGCCGGTGTGCAACTGCTGCACGTGCCGTACAAGAGCAATCCGCTGGCAGTCACTGACCTGCTGGGCGGCCAGATCGACATGATGATTACCGACACGGCAACGGGCCTGCCGCAAGTCAAATCCGGCAAGCTGCGCGCGCTGGGCGTGACGGGCACGGCGCGCTCGCCGTTGGCCCCAGACGTACCGACGATTGCCGAAGCGGGCGTGCCCGGCTACGAAATGGGTTACTGGTTCGCGGCCTACGCGCCGGCCGGCACGCCGCCGGACGTGGTCAAGCGTCTGAATGAATTGTTGGTCAATGCCACCAAGGCCAAGCCAGCCCAGCAGTTCTATGCCCAGACAGGCACCGACGCCGCCAGCTCCACGCCGGACGAATTGGCCAAGTTCCAACAAGCCGAAGCAAAGAAGTGGGGCGAAATCATCAAGAAGGCGGGCATCAAGCCCGAATGATGCGAGCGGAGTTTGGCCGCCATGGCTGGTGGCCTGCCCCATAGCAAAAAACCCATCGCATGCGATGGGTTTTTTGCTTGAAGGTGTTGACGCGTCGTTATCGATTATTTATCAACAAACGCGCGTTCAACCACGTAGTCGCCCGGCTGGCCCACGCCCGGCGACACGGTGAAGCCGCGCTTGTCGAGCATGGCGCTGATGTCAGCCAGCATATGCGGGCTACCGCAGATCATGGCGCGGTCGGTTTCCGGGTTGATTTGCGGAATGCCGATGTCGCTGCACAGCTTGCCGTTTTCCATCAGTTCCGTAATGCGGCCCTGGTTGCGGAACGGTTCACGCGTGACGGTGGGGTAGTACACGAGTTTGTCGCGGACGACGTCACCGAAGAACTCGTTGTTTGGCAGTTCTTTCTCGATGAAGTCGGCGTAGGCCAGTTCGCTGACCCAACGCACGCCGTGAACAAGAATGACCTTGTCGAAACGTTCGTAGATATCCGGGTCTTTGATGATGCTCATGAAGGGCGCCAAGCCCGTGCCCGTGCCGAACAGGAACAGATGCTTGCCGGGCTTCAGGTCGTCGACAACCAAGGTGCCAACCGGCTTGCGGCTGACCAGAATGGTGTCGCCCTCTTTCAGGTGCTGCAGCCGCGACGTAAGCGGGCCGTTCTGCACCTTGATGCTGAGGAATTCGAGGTTTTCTTCGTAGTTGGCGCTGGCGATGCTGTAGGCCCGCAGCAGCGGTTTGCCTTCAACTTCCAGGCCGATCATGACGAAGTGGCCGTTGTGGAACCGCAAGGCCGCGTCACGCGTCGTGGTGAAGGAAAACAGGGTGTCGTTCCAGTGGTGCACGCTAAGTACGCGCTCAGTGTTGAAAGCAGCCATGTCGGATTCGTTGTATTAGGGTTGACCCTATTCTACAGGTCTTGTTGGGAACTTGTCTCATTATTCCGTAATACGCTTATGCCGTATTGATAGGGATCAAGCCTTGAACAGCCACCCCTTACGAATAGTTGAATGCGCCTTTGCTTCCTGTTATCGTCGCGTTCTCAGTTGATAATCATTTTCGTTAGCAGACTGTTTTAAGCAGGGGAACGGCCAGGCTTTCGCCCTGCCCTTTCCTCTAGCAGCCCTAGCCGGAGTTCCCGACATGACCAAGCGTCCCCAATTGAATTCACTGCTGCGCGCCCTCGCGCTGGCAGGCGCCGCCGCCTTCACCGTTTCAGCCAACGCCGCCGAAGAAGTCAGCCTGTACACCACTCGGGAACCCAAGCTGATCCAGCCTCTGCTGGACGCCTTCACCAAAGAAAGCGGCATCAAGGTCAACACCGTATTCGTCAAGGACGGCCTGCTCGAGCGCGTCAAGGCCGAAGGCGCCAAGTCGCCCGCCGACGTGCTGATGACCGTGGACATCGGCAACCTGCTGGACCTGGTTGACGGCGGTGTGACGCAAGCGATCAAGTCGCAAACCCTGGAATCGGTGATTCCCGCCAACCTGCGTGGCGCTGACGGCAAGTGGTACGCCCTGTCGCTGCGCGACCGCGTGCTGTATGTGGAAAAGGACCTGAAGCTGGAATCCTTCCGCTACGAAGACCTGGCCGACCCCAAGTGGAAAGGCAAGGTCTGCATCCGTTCGGGCCAGCACCCCTACAACACCGCCATGATCGCGTCCATGATTGCGCATGACGGCGCCGAAGCCACTGAAAAATGGCTGCGCGGCGTCAAGGCCAACCTGGCCCGCAAGGCCGCTGGCGGCGACCGCGACGTGGCGCGCGACATCCTCGGCGGCATCTGCGACATCGGCCTGGCCAATGCCTACTACGTGGGCCACATGAAGAACGCCCAACCCGGCACCGACGCGCGCAAGTGGGGGGATGCCATCAAGGTCATCCGCCCGACGTTCGCCAACGAGAAAAGCGGCGGCACGCACGTGAACGTCAGCGGCGCCGCCGTGGCCGCGCACGCGCCCCACAAGGAAAACGCAATCAAGCTGCTGGACTTCCTGGTGTCGGAGCCTGCCCAGGCGCTGTACGCCCAGGCCAACTACGAATACCCCGTGCGCAAGGGTGTGAAGCTGGATCCGGTCATTGCCAGCTTTGGTGAATTGAAGGTTGATCCGCTGCCCCTGACTGAAATCGCCAAGCATCGCAAACAAGCCAGCGAACTGGTCGACAAGGTCGGCTTCGACAACTGATCTTTCGATAGCCGTATGACGCTTATGGCGTGATGCGGCCGTCTGACAGTATTGGGCCTGTTCCCTTTTTTGAAGGGAACAGGCCTTGCCATTGATGCCATCGACTTTGAAGTATGCACACTGAATCTTTGCCCCGGCCCCTGCCCCGGCCGATGCGCCTGCGCTGGACAGAACGCGGCGCCGGCTGGCTGGCGGGCGCCGGGCTGATCGCCCTGGCCGTTCTGGCCCCCGTGCTGACGTTGGGCTGGTGGGCGTTGGGTGGTGACCTGGCGCATTGGCAGCACCTGGCCAGCTACGTGCTGCCGCAAGCGCTTGCAAACACCGCGATGCTGCTGGCAGGCGTGGG
This sequence comes from Achromobacter spanius, assembly GCF_029637605.1. NCBI lineage: Bacteria > Pseudomonadati > Pseudomonadota > Betaproteobacteria > Burkholderiales > Alcaligenaceae > Achromobacter > Achromobacter spanius. The sequence continues at coordinate 1,368,665 of NZ_CP121261.1, forward strand.
CGTGGTCGTCACACTGCTGGGTACGGGCGCGGCCTGGCTGGTGACCGCCTACGACTTTCCCACGCGCCGCATTCTGACCTGGGCGCTATTGCTGCCGCTGGCGGTACCCACTTACATCATTGCGTTTGCCTACCTGGACCTGCTGCACCCCATCGGCCCCATCCAGACCGCCATCCGCGCGCTGCTGGGCTACGACAGCCCGCGCGATTTCCGCTTGCCTGACCTGCGGTCGATCTACGGCGCCATCTTCGTGCTGGGTTTCGTGCTGTACCCCTACGTCTACCTGAGCACCCGCGTGATGTTCATGACGCAGGCGGCCAGCCTGTTGGAAGCCGCGCGTACCTTGGGCGCGGGCCGCGTGGCCGTGTTTTGCCGGGTGGCCCTGCCGTTGGCGCGCCCCGCCATCGTGGTGGGCGTCAGCCTGGCCTTGCTGGAAACCTTGAATGACATTGGCGCGTCTGAATTCCTGGGGGTGCAGACGTTGACGGTGTCGGTCTACACCACCTGGGTGACGCGGTCCGACCTGGCCGGCGCGGCGCAGATTGCGCTGACGATGCTGGCCATCGTGATTGGGCTGATCCTGCTGGAACGCCACGGCCGCAAGCGGCAACGCTATGCCAACACGCAGCGCATGCGGCCGATGCAGGCGCGCCGGCTGCACGGGCCGGCCGCCGCCATCGCCGCCGTGCTGGGCTGGATTCCCGTGGTGCTGGGCTTTGTGGCGCCTGCCTTGTACCTGGTCGTGGAAACCTACAAGCGCCTGCATTTGGTGGGCGGCGTGTCCGAGCAACTGATCAATGGCCTGAGCAATACACTGATCGTGGCGTTCAGTGCCACCATCGTCACGCTGCTTTGCGGCTTGATCGTGGCGTGGGCCGGCCGCACCTTGCGTGAAAGCGCGGGATTCAATCCCGGCCGCGCGTGCGCGCGCATAGCCAGCCTGGGCTACGCGGTGCCCGGCACCGTCCTGGCGATCGGGCTGCTGACACCTTTCGTGTGGATAGACACCGCGGTCGCCAAGGTCTTTGGCGGAACCGGGCTGTTCCTGATGGGATCCATGGCCGCGCTGGTATGTGCCTACGTGATCCGATTCCTGGCCATTTCCACCGGCGCACTGGAAGCCGGACTTGCGCGCATTCCGCCTTCGCTTGAGCAAGCATCGCGCCTGTTGGGCGAAAGCGCTGGCGGCACCTTGCGCCGCGTCCACCTGCCCTTGCTGCGGCCCGCGCTGGCGGCCAGTGCCCTGTTGGTGTTCGTGGATGCCATGAAGGAGCTGCCCGCCACCCTGCTACTGCGCCCCATGAATTTCGACACGCTGGCAACCTGGCTGTACGCTGAAGCCGCCCGCGGCACGTACGAGGAAGGCGCCGTGGCGGCGCTGGCGATCGTGCTGGCCGGCCTTCTGCCCGTCATCCTGCTGGCGCGCACCAATCTGAAAATGGGACATTGATCATCGTGCCCGATCTCTTAGAAATCGAACATCTTTCCCTGGCTTACGACACGCCCAAGGGCTTGAAACCCGTTGTGCAGGATCTGTCGCTGGGTCTGCCCGTGGGTCATATCGGCTGCTTGCTGGGGGAATCCGGCTGCGGCAAGACGACGGTGCTGCGCGCCATTGCCGGCTTTGAACCCGTACGCGCCGGTCGCATCCTGCTGGACGGTACGGTGATCTCGTCGCCTACCGAACAAGTCGCGCCCGAACACCGCCGCGTCGGCATGATGTTCCAGGATTACGCGCTGTTTCCCCACCTGACGGTGGCGCTGAACGTCGCTTTCGGCCTGCGCAAGCTGCCGCGCGCCGAGCGCGCCCGCCGTGTCGAAGAAATGCTGACCTTGGTGGGCCTGGCCCATGCCGCCAACAGCTATCCGCACGAGATCTCGGGAGGCCAGCAACAGCGCGTGGCGCTGGCGCGCGCGCTGGCGCCCTCGCCCGACCTGCTGTTGCTGGACGAGCCGTTTTCCAACCTGGACGTGGACACGCGCGAGCGCCTGGCATTCGAAGTGCGCGATATCCTCAAGACGACCGGCCACACGGCCATGCTCGTCACGCACAACCAGGCCGAAGCCTTCGCCATCGCGGACCGCATCGGGGTAATGAGCCAGGGCAGCATCGCGCAGTGGGACACCCCCTATAACCTGCACCATCGCCCCAGCAACGACTTCGTGCGCGACTTCATCCGCCGCGAAGCCTTGGAAGAACAGCGAGAGCAGGCTTTTGCCCGCGGGCGCTGAACGTTACGCGATGCGCCGCCGGTAATCAGGCGCGCGGTTCGGGCAGCGGGATGAATTCCGTTTCGTCGCCCGGCACAACCTGATCGAAACGCGTGCGCTGCCAATCCTGCTTGGCTTGTTCGATACGGTCCTTGTTGCTGGATACGAAGTTCCACCAGACGTAGCGCGGGCCATCCAGGGGCTCGCCGCCGATCACGGCGAAACGGGCGGCGGTAATGGCGCGAATCTGCACCGGGCGGCCGGGAGCAAAGACGACCAGCCTGCCGCTTTCAAAGACTTGCCCGTCGACTTCGACGGTGCCTTGCGCCAGGTAGGCGGCGCGCTCTTCGTATTCCGCCGGCAGTACCGTGGTGGCGCCGGCTTGCAACTGCAGGTCGCCATAAAAGAGTGGTGACAGCGTCTTGACGGACGACGTTTTGCCGAACAGCGAGCCCGCCACGACCTGGGCGCGCACGCCCTCGCCTTCAATCACCGGCTGCGCGTCCAACCCGTAGTGCGTGAAGCCGGGATCCGTTTCTTCGTACTTGGTGGGCAGGCCCACCCAAATTTGCAGGCCACAGAGGCGTTGCGGCGACAGGCGGGCTTCGGGCGACGAACGCTCGGAGTGCACGATGCCGCGCCCCGCCGTCATCCAGTTCACTTCGCCAGGAAGAATGGTCTGGGTATGGCCGGCACCGTCGCGATGCACCATTGACCCTTCATACAGATAGGTCACCGTGGACAGGCCGATATGCGGATGCGGCCGCACGTCGATGCCGGCGCCCACGTCAAAATCGGCGGGACCCATGTGGTCCAGGAATACGAACGGCCCAACCGTGCGACGCTGCGCCGACGGAATGGCGCGCCGGACGGAAAAGCCGCCCAGGTCGCTGGTGCGCGGCACGACGATGGTTTCGATCTGGCTTTCGCCTGCTTCGGACAAGGTGGACATGGTGTAGAGCTCCGCATGAATTGGCCAACGGCCATCTTAAGGCCCATTGGCCTCATCAATAACAAGCCGGGCGGAAACTGCTTCCGCCCGGCGCCCGTGGCTTACGCCAGGTCAAACACCAGCACTTCGGCCTTCTTGCCGGCCGACAATTCGACACGGGTTTCATCCGTGATGGCCGCCGCGTCGCCACCCGACAGCTCAACGCCGTTGACCGTCAAGCTGCCGCGCGCCACGTGGACCCAGGCCCGACGACCCGCTGCCAGCTTCAGCGTGGCGGATTCGTCGCCATCAAACAGGCCACCATAAAGCCGCGCGTCTTGATGGATCTTCATCGAACCGTCTTCGCCATCGGGCGACACCAGGGCTTGCAGACGGCCACGCTTTTGCGCATCGCTGAATTCGCGCTCTTCGTATTCCGGCGCAATACCGGTCACGTCGGGCTCGATCCAGATTTGCAGCATGTGCGTTTCGGTGTCGGGCAGCGGGTTGAATTCGGAGTGCATCACGCCACGCCCCGCGCTCATCCGCTGCACATTGCCCGGCTTGATGGTCGAGCCGCTGCCCATGCTGTCCTTGTGGGCGATGGCACCGTCCAGCACATAGGTAATGATCTCCATGTCGCGATGGCCGTGGGTGCCAAAACCGCGTCCGGCGGCAATGCGGTCGTCGTTGATGACGCGCAGCGAGCCAAAGCCCATGTGAGCCGGGTCGTAGTAGTTGGCAAAGGAAAAGGTATGAAACGAATCCAGCCATCCGTGGTTGGCGTGACCCCGTTCGTTAGCGCGGCGAATCGTAAGCATTGTGGACTCCTGTTTCAATAATATGAATGGTTGTCGGGGTGCGCTGGCAGCTCTGTTTCGTTGCCGTTTCGCTGCACCCCTGGCATGAGTGATATTCTGCGCGCGCCAGATAGGCGTTTCGGCGCTATATTTTGACGAGTTTGTTCAAATATTTTGAATGCCCACTTTTCGACCTGACATGCAGCCTATTACGCCTGAATTACTCATCCTGGTAGACGCCATCGCCCGGCACGGCAGCTTTGCCAAGGCGGCCCGCGAATTGGGCAAGGTGCCATCGGCCGTGACCTATTCCATACGCAAGCTGGAAGACGGCCTGGACGTCTTGCTGTTCGACCGCTCCGGACATCGCGCGCTACTTACGCCTGCGGGCGAGGCGCTGCTGAAGGACGGGCGGTATGTGTTGCAATCGTTGGATGATTTGGCGTGCCGCGTCAAGCGCATTGCCACGGGTTGGGAGGTGGAACTGCGCATTGCCGTCAGCGCGGTGCTGCCGTGGCGGCCGCTTTATGACCTGATCGCTGAATTCCAGACGCTGGAAAGCGCGACGACGCTGCGGTTTTCCAGCGAGGTACTAAGCGGCAATTGGGATGCGCTGACGTCCAATCGCGCGGACCTGGTCATCGGCGCAGGAGCCAATGCAGAGCCCACCGGGCCATATCGATCGCAAACCATCGGCACGACCCAGTTTGGTTTCTGCGTGGCGGCGCATCACCCTTTGGCGTCCTTGGCGCAACCCCTTAGCCGCGCGGACATCACGAAGTATTGCGCGGTGGTGGTGGCGGATACGTCGCGGAACCTGCCGCCGCAATCACGCGGCATCCTGGCGGATCAGTCCACGCTGGTCATGCCGTCAATGCAGGCGAAGATCGACGCGCAGGTGCGGGGTTTGGGTTGCGGTTATTTGCCGCTGACCATGGCCGCGCCGTATTTGGCGCAGGGCTTGTTGGTGGTGTGTGAGACGGATGAAGGGATGTCTCTGACGGAACACGTGGCTTACGCCTGGCGGGCGGAAGCGCCGGGGAAGCGCTGAAATGGTGGCTGCAGAAGCTGAAATCGCCTAGGCTGTGTGAGAGTTTGCTGGGGATGGGGTGATGGGTTTCGCGCGAATTACGGCGGTGTTCTTGCGACGGTTGGTGCGCGCTGCACCCATCCTACGGACGTGCCTTGTGTGGGGTGATGGGTGTCGCGCGAATTGCGGCGGTGTTCTTGCGACGGTTGGTGCGCGCTGCACCCATCCTACGGACGTGCCTTGTGCGGGGTGATGGGTTTCGCGCGAATTACGGCGGTGTTCTTGCGGCGGCTGGTGCGCGCTGCACCCATCCTACGGACGTGCCTTGTGCGGGGTGATGGGTTTCGCGCGAATTACGGCGGTGTTCTCGCGACGGTTGGTGCGCGCTGCACCCATCCTACGGACGTGCCTTGTGCGGGGTGATGGGTTTCGCGCGAATTACGGCGATGTTCTTGCGACGGTTGGTGCGCGCTGCACCCATCCTACGGACGTGCCTTGTGCGGGGTGATGGGTTTCGCGCGAATTACGGCGGTGTTCTTGCGACGGCTGGTGCGCGCTGCACCCATCCTACGGACGTGCCTTGTGCGGGGGTGATGGGTTTCGCGCGGATTACGGCGGTGTTCTTGCGACGGCTGGTGCGCGCTGCACCCATCCTTGTATGTTTTCATAGCACTTACCGATCTTGCTTCGGGGGTGCTGGGGATCGGGACGCACCCATCCATCAGCCGTCACCAGCGGACTGACGTCGGTAGATATCCCACCCCGCCCAAATACGTCGATTAAGAATCTAGCGGCCGTGACCGCCGATTGATCGCAAGGTAACGAATCGGGCGTGGCTTCCCCAGCAGACACAACGCTATCGCAGGGAGTCTAGAGATGCAAACGTCTCAATCTTTCTTTGGTGTGGATGTGGGGAAATCCGAGGTTGTTGTGGCGATGCACGGGGCGGCCAAGCCGTTGACCCGAGCCGTCAAAAACTCAACGACTGGCTTGGAAAAATGGTTGCAAACGCTGCCGTCCGGAAGCGTTCTTGCCATGGAGTCCACCGGTGGCTACGAGCGCCTGTTGGCCGACCTGGCATATGAGCGTGGACTGCGCGTCTATGTGCTGAACCCCAAGGCCTTGCACCATTACGCCAAGTCGCAGGCTCAACGGGGCAAGACCGACCGACTCGACGCTGTCATGATTGCGCGTTACGTGGCGCTCGAGCACGAGCGGTTGCATAGCTACGAACCTTGCCCGGAGCACATCGAGCGCCTGAGTCAGATCCAACGCTTACGCAAGGTGGCGGTCACGACGCGCACGAGGCTGCGCCTGTCCAGCGATCGGCACAAACACGTGGGCTCGCAAGCTCAGGTCCAGCAAGCGTTGGATGCCTTGGCGCAGTTGGCAGATGCTCTTGAGCGCGAAATGCTCGATCAGATCGCTGCCGAACCCGCCTTGACCGACGACTTCAACTTAATCACCAGCATTACCGGCGTGGGAAAGCTGACTGGGGCCGCACTGGTGACGGCCTTCGCCCGCATCCCGTTCGCCTCCTCGGACGCAGTGGTGGCCTACGCGGGGCTGGACCCCAGGCCCAAGGAGTCTGGCGCCTACAAAGGCCTGCGTAAACTCAGCAAGCAAGGCGATGCGGCCCTGAGAAGCCTTGCCTACAACGCGGCATCCTCAGCAAGCCGAACAGCTGCCTTCAAACCCCTCTACGCAGCGTTACGAGCCAAGGGCTGGGCCTCAACGCAGGCATTAAACATCATCGCCAGAAAACTCCTACGCATCGCCTTCGGCGTATGGAAATCGCGCAAACCCTTCGATGTAAACCTCTTTATGGTCAGCCAAGCTTGCGCCAAACCATAGAATCTACGGACGTGCCTTGTGCGGGGTGATGGGTTTCGCGCGAATTACGGCGATGTTCTTGCGACGGCTGGTGCGCGCTGCACCCATCCTACGGACGTGCCTTGTGCGGGGTGATGGGTTTCGCGCGAATTGCGGCGGTTTTCTTGCGACGGGTGGTGCGCGCTGCACCCATCCTACCGGGTGACGTGCGTTGGATGCGTAGGATGGGTGGAGCGCGCCATGCCGTTCAGAAGAATCTGGACGCCGATCGCGCGCAACCCATCACATCCCCACACCACCACATCACCACGCCATCACTCGTCCTCAATCCCCAATTCACGCAATTTTCGCGTGATGGTGTTGCGCCCAATCCCCAATCGTGATGCCGCTTCCACGCGGCGGCCACGGCTGGCGTCCAGGGCGCTTTGCAGCAGGATCTTTTCAAACTGACGGGTCAGCGTGGCCATTACAGCGGGTTCACCGCGTTCCAGCCTGTACTGCGCGTCGCGCAGCAGGGAATCTTGCCAATTGCGCGGCGCGCCGTCGTCCACCGCCTGCCCCTGCCCCGCCTGCACCACCGTGCCGATGCCTGAAATCGGCGCGGCCGGACGCAAGGGCGCCGACGCGGGTTGATGCTGTTGGTGTTCCAATGCGCGGATTTCCGGCGGAAGATCGGCGCGGTCCACCGTCTGACCGGGCGCCATGACCGTCAACCAGTGGCAGAAGTTTTCCAACTGCCGCACGTTGCCCGGAAAGTCGAACTTGGTCAGCACGGCCAGCGCGTCCGGCGTCAGGCGCTTGACCGGCACGCCCAGCGTGCGGGCGCTGGCGGTCAGAAAGTGCTGGGCCAGCGCGGGAATGTCTTCCACGCGCTCACGCAAGGGCGGCAGGCGCAGCCGGATCACGTTCAGGCGGTGGAACAAGTCTTCGCGGAACAGGCCCTGCTCTACACGCTGTTCCAGCGGCTGGTGGGTGGCCGCCACGATGCGCACGTCCACGCGCACCGGCTGTGCACCGCCCACGCGATAGAAGCTGCCTTCGGCCAGCACACGCAGCAAGCGGGTTTGAAGTTCGATCGGCATGTCGCCGATTTCGTCCAGGAACAGCGTGCCGCCATGCGCTTCCTCGAAGCGGCCCCGGCGCAAATTATTGGCGCCCGTGAACGCGCCGCGTTCGTGCCCGAACAATTCGGCTTCAAGCAGGTCACGCGGGATGGCCGCCGCGTTCAAGGCCACAAACGGCCCGCTGGCACGCACGCCGTGGCCGTGCAGCGCACGGGCCACCAATTCCTTGCCCGTGCCCGACTCGCCCGTGATCAACACCGTGACCTTGGACTGAGCCAGCCGGCCAATGGCGCGGAACACTTCCTGCATGGCGGTGGAAGACGACTGCGTCATCATCCAGCGCTCGTTGTTCTGCGCGCCCTCGCCTTGGCCTTCCGGGCTTTCGGGCTGTGCGGATTCCTGCATGGCGCGCTGGATCAGCGCCACCGCTTCGTTCACGTCGAACGGCTTGGCCAGGTAATCAAACGCGCCGCCCTGGAAGGCGGACACGGTGCTGTCCAGGTCGGCGAACGCGGTCATCACAATCACCGGCAAGCCAGGATGGCGTTCTTTCAACTGGCGCAACAGCTCCAAGCCATTGCCGCCAGGCATGCGGATATCGGACACCAAGGCGACGGGCGTTTCGCGCGACAGCGCTTCCAGCACGTCGGCCGATTGGGAAAAACTACGGGTGGGGACACCAGCGCGGGCCAGGGCCTTTTCGAGGACCCAGCGGATGGCCTGGTCGTCGTCGACGATCCATACGGGTTTCATCAGTGTGCGGGCTCCATCGGTAGGACCAGGCGAAACTCGGTACGCCCGGGTCGGGATTCAAATTCGATGATGCCGCCGTGCTGCTGCACGAAGTCCTGGGCCAGGCTCAAGCCCAGCCCGGTACCGCCGGCCCTGGCCGTGACCAGCGGGTGGAAAATGCGGTCGCGGATGTGGTCCGGCACGCCCGGACCGTTGTCGATGATGGACAGCACCAGCGCAAGCCGGTGTTGCCGATGGGCCAGCATGACCTGCCGGGCCACGCGGGTGCGCAGCGTCACCACGCCGGGTTCCGTCTGCGGGCCTTGCGGCCGCGCAACCAGTTCCTGCGCCGCGTTGCGCGCCACGTTCAGCACCGCCTGCATCAGGCGGGCGGCATCGCCCTTCAAATCTGGCACCGAGGCGTCGTAGTCGCGCAGGATGGAGACGTCGTTGCGGAACTCGGCCTGAATCAGCGCGCAGACGCGCTCGCAGATTTCATGGATGTTCACCGGCCGCGCGTTCAGCGGCACACGTTGCGGGCCGCTCAAGCGGTCCACCAGCGCCTGCAGGCGGTCGGCTTCGGAAATAATGACTTGGGTATATTCAGCCAGCGCCGCACTGGGCAGCTCGGCTTCGAGCAATTGCGCGGCGCCGCGCAAACCGCCCAGGGGATTCTTCACTTCGTGCGCCAGATTGCGCAACAGCTCGCGGTGCGCTTCGATTTCATCCACCAGCCGATGATTACGGTCGGCCAGCACGCGCTGTTCGATCTCGCGCGTTTCGATCAATACCGGCCAGCGTTGGCCCGTCAGCCCCACCGTGGTGACCGCGACTTCAACGGATTCGGCGGCGCGGCGCAACGAGGCCAATTGCCTGACGTCGGCGTACCTGCCGGCCGCGGCGCGGTCGATGGAGGACTGGATGTTTTCTGGGGTGTCGAACAGCGTGGCAGCGGAGTGCCCGCAGAGTTGCTTGCGCGAGCGACCGAACAGATCTTCGGCGGCGGCGTTGGCGTATTCAATGTGGCCGCGCTCGTTGACCAGGAAAACGGACGTGGCAAGCAGGTCGAGAGCTTCTACATTCATTTTTCAACGTACCCGAATGACAGGGGAAAAGCGGAACGCGCCCGCGACGGCGGCGCCGGAACCCGGCGCCCTGCCCGCCAGGCGTGGTGCCTGGCGAACAAACCGTCGAGCCGCGACCTGGTGGTGCGCGATGTGTGGGCCCTGGTTTCTGCCACCATCATCGCGCTCCCCCCGCCACAGCCTCTAAACGATCAGAGGCTGTAGTACATGTCGAATTCGACCGGGTGCGTCGTCATGCGCAGACGATTCACATCGGCCATCTTCAGATCGATGTAGGCGTTGAGCATGTCGTTGCTGAACACGCCACCACGGGTCAGGAATTCGCGATCGGCGTCCAGGGCTTCCAGCGCTTGTTCCAGCGAGGAGCACACGGTCGGGATCTTTGCGTCTTCTTCCGGCGGCAGGTCGTACAGGTTCTTGTCGGCCGGATCGCCCGGGTGGATCTTGTTCTGCACGCCGTCCAGGCCGGCCATCATCAGGGCCGAGAAAGCCAGGTACGGGTTGGCCAGGGGGTCCGGGAAACGCGCTTCGACGCGGCGGCCCTTCGGGTTGCCGACGTACGGAATGCGGATCGAGGCCGAACGGTTGCGGGCCGAGTAAGCCAGCTTGACCGGGGCTTCGTAGTGCGGAACCAGACGCTTGTACGAGTTGGTGCCCGGGTTGGTGATGGCGTTCAGGGCGCGGGCGTGCTTGATGATGCCGCCGATGTAGTACAGCGCGAATTCCGACAGGCCGGCGTAGCCGTTACCCGCGAACAGGTTTTGGCCATCCTTCCAGATGGATTGGTGCACGTGCATGCCGGAACCGTTGTCGCCGACGACGGGCTTGGGCATGAACGTGGCGGTCTTGCCGTAGGCGTGGGCCACGTTGTGCACCACGTACTTGACGATCTGCGTCCAGTCGGCGCGCTGAACCAGCGTGCTGAACTTGGTGCCGATTTCCAGCTGGCCGGCGCCGGCCACTTCATGGTGGTGCACTTCAACCGGCACGCCCATTTGTTCCATCAGCAGGCACATTTCCGAACGCATGTCCTGGAACGAATCAACCGGGGGAACGGGGAAGTAGCCGCCCTTGACAGCGGGACGATGGCCGGTGTTGCCGCCTTCGAATTCCAGGCCGGTCGACCACGAGGCTTCTTCGGACTTGATCTTGACGAACGTGCCCGACATGTCGGTGTTCCAGGTCACGCCGTCGAACACGAAGAATTCGGGTTCCGGACCAAAGTAGGCGGTGTCGCCCAGGCCGGAGGACTTCAGGTAGGCTTCGGCGCGCTTGGCCAGCGAACGCGGGTCGCGGTCATAGCCCTTCAGGTCGGACGGTTCAACGACGTCGCACGACAGGATCAGGGTGGGCTCTTCGCGGAACGGGTCCAGGTTGGCGGACGAGCAGTCGGGGATGAGCAGCATGTCGGACGCTTCAATGCCCTTCCAACCCGGGATCGACGAACCGTCGAAAGCCTGCCCGCTTTCCAGCTTGTCTTCGTCGATCGCGGAGGTGGGCACGGAAACGTGGTGCTCACGGCCAACCGTATCGGTAAAGCGGAAATCCACGAATTTGACTTCGTTATCGGCGATCTGTTTCAGGACGTCTTTCGGGCTTGCCATGTCATCTCCATTAGATAAAAGGGTCGAGGGCTTTGCCGCTCGACTGGCATAAAAGAGGGAAGCAATAAGCGTGCCAGGTTTTCCCCTAGGGAATCCCGGGGGAAGAGCGCACGCTTATGGAAACACGAAGCACCAACCTGGTGCAAAAGATGGAGCATGATTGCTCCGTTTTGGTGCAAAAGCAACTACAGGAACATTTCCTGCAAGTCATTCAAAAACCGCCAGCCCAAGGGCGTGGCCTTCAGGCGCGTCGGATCCGCGTCCAGCAAGCCCCGTTTCGATGCTGCCTCCAATTGGTGCGCGATGGCCGCAAGCGACAAACCGGTGCGTTCGTTAAAGGCCGTGGCGGGTACGCCGTCCTTCAGGCGCAGCGCGTTGAGCATGAATTCAAAGGGCAATTCATCAGGGCCGACCTGGCGGCTTTCGGCCAGGTGGCTACCGTCGCGCGCCATGGCTGCCTGCATCCAGGAGTCCGGACTGCGCAGCCGGGCTTCGCGCACGATACGGTCATGAAATGACAGCTTGCCATGCGCGCCGGGGCCGATGCCCAGGTAGTCGCCAAATTCCCAGTAATTCAGGTTGTGGCGGCAGCGCGCGCCCGCTTTGGCATAGGCGGACACCTCGTAGCGCGCCAAGCCGGCTGCCGCCAGTTCGGCCTCGACCGCGTCTTGCATGGCCGCGCTGGTGTCGTCGTCGGGCAGTTCCGCGGGCGGGAACTTGGCGAAGACGGTGTTGGGTTCCATCGTCAGGTGATACAGCGACAGATGCTCGGTGCCGAACGAGATGGCCTGGCGCAGGTCCGCCACACAGGCGTCCAGGCTTTGGCCGGGCAAGGCGAACATCATGTCCAGGTTCACGCGCGAGACGGCGCGTTGCGCCATGTCGATCGCGGCGCGGGCCTGCGCGGCGTCGTGGATGCGGCCCAGCTTTTGCAGTTGCGCATCGTCAAAGCTCTGGATGCCTAGCGAGAACCGCGTAACGCCGCTTGCCGCATAGTCGCGAAAGCGGCTGGCCTCGGCGGTGCCAGGGTTGGCTTCCATGGTGATCTCGGCGTCTGGCCAAAGATTCAAACAGGCGCGCAGCATGGCCAGCAGTTCATCCAAGCCGGCCGACGACAGCAGACTGGGCGTGCCGCCGCCAATAAAGACGGACACTACCTGCCTGCCCCAAATGGACGGCAGCGCCTGTTCAAGATCGCTGCGCAAGGCGTCCAGATACGCGCGTTCCGGGATCTCTCCCGGCGCGGCGTGGGAATTGAAGTCGCAATACGGGCATTTGCGCACGCACCACGGCACGTGCACATAAATAGACAGCGGCGGCAGGCTGGTCAGCGTGGCGCCGGGGGGAAGGCGCACACGCGACGGCGATGCGCCCATGTCGTTGCGGATGGGAATGGTGATGGACATGCGGGTTAAGCGTGGCTGAGCTTGCTCAGCAGTTCGCGCAAGGCGCGGGCGCGATGGCTGACGCGGTTCTTTTCTTCGGGGTCGAGCGAGGCGGCCGTCAGCGCCATGTCGGGCAGGTAGAAGTGGGGGTCGTAGCCAAAGCCGTTCGCGCCTTCGGGCTGGTCGATGATCTCGCCGTGCCACAGGCCTTCGCCAATGATGGGACACGGGTCGTTCTCCGAACGCACCAGGGCCAGCACCGCCACATACCAGGCGTGGCGGTCGGCAACGCCCGCCAGGTTGCGCACCAACAGCGCGTTATTGGCCTGGTCGGATTTTTCGCCGCCGTGCATCTTGGCGTAACGGGCCGAATACACGCCGGGCGCAGCGTCCAGCGCGGCCACGCACAGGCCGGAGTCGTCGGCCAGGGCTGGCAGGCCAGTCAAGCGGCTGGCATGACGGGCCTTGGCCAGCGCGTTTTCAACAAAGGTTACGTGCGGCTCTTCGGCTTCGGGCACGCCAAGCTCGCCTTGCGGCACAAGTTCAACACCCAGAGGCGCAAACAGGGCGGAAAACTCACGCAATTTGCCAGCATTGTTGGACGCCAGAACGATGCGGCGCAGGGATTCGGGAATCTTGGGGGATGTCATGGGGCAAATTGTATAGGGCGCGGACTGGCGGGCGGCCGCTGCCCCCGCTCCTAGCAAGGGGAAACCTCGGTTGACACCCATGTAACAGCGCTTGAAGATTGCGCGTCGCGTGCGCCGGCAACAACGCCGACATATTTTCTTGTCAACATGTCCAATCTTGTCACTGATCGTATCTGAACGCCTAGGCGATGACATCCCTACACGCTCTGCCTCGGCCGATTGCGGCCCGCACGCCTCTCACTCTGTCGGGCGATGCGCCCGCAACCGTCGGCTTGGCCGGCATCTTGCAAGATCGTTTGCTGCGACCCCGCTTTCAGCCGGTGGTTGACCTGTCTCACACGCGCATCTACGGGCATGAAAGCCTGATACGCGGTCCCGCCGACACCGCCCTGCACTTCCCGGACGCGCTTTTTGCCGAAGCCCGGCGCCGAGGCCTGCACCCGCAACTGGAGTTGGCCAGCTTTCGGGCCGGGGCCCAGGGGTTCCACGACAACGAGGCTTCCGGCAAGCTGTTCCTGAACCTGTCCGGCTCGGCGCTGATCCATTTCTGGACGCTGTGGGGCGGCGACATGCCTGGGCACCTGCTTGAAGGTTGCGCACTGCCGGCTTCCAGCATCATCGTTGAGCTGACCGAACAAGACCCGTTGTCCGACCACATCGGCGAACTGACCAATGCCTTTGCCTGCCTGCGCGAGCACGGCATGCGCATCGCGCTGGATGACTACGGCGTGGGCAACTCGAATTTGCAGCTATGGGCCGAAATGCAGCCCGACCTGGTCAAGATCGACCGCTACTTCTTCGACGGCATCGGGCACGACGACCGCAAGCAAAGCATGGTGCGCGCCATTTTGAAGGTGGCCCAGCACCTGGGCACCTCCATCGTGGCCGAAGGCATCGAGACCGCCGAAGACCTGGCCGTGGTGCGCGAACTGGACATCCGCTACGCGCAAGGCTGGTTCCTGGGGCGGCCCGAAGAAACCTTGCTGACCGAGCTGACCGCGCCGGTGCGCGATTCGCTGCGCGTGCGCAGCACCGGCCCCCTGTCGCAACGCGCGGCGGGCGGCACGGCGGCCAGCCTGCGCGTGGAAGCGCCGGCCGCCTTGCTGGACAAGCACACCAACGATGACGTGCACCGGCTTTTTATCGAACACAAAGCCATGCACGCCGTGGCGGTGGTCGACGCCGATAACCGGCCGGTGGGCATCATCAACCGGCGCGACTTCTCGGAACACTACGCGCAGCGCTACACGCGCGAACTGTTCGGCCGCGACCGCTGTTCAACCTTCATGAACGCCGAACCGGTGCTGGTGGACCTGAACGTGTCCATCGACCAGCTCAGCCACGTGCTGATATCGGAAGACCAGCGCTACCTGATGGACGGCCTGATCATCACGCGGGATGGCCGTTACGACGGCTTGGCAACCGGCGAAACGCTGGTGCGTTCCGTGACCGAAATGCGGATCGAGGCGGCGCGCTACGCCAACCCGCTGACGTCCCTGCCCGGCAACATTCCCATCAGCCGCCACATTGCAACGCTACTGGAAGACGCGGCCGACTTCACCGTTTGCTATGGCGATCTGAACAACTTCAAGCCCTTCAACGACGTCTACGGCTACTGGCGCGGCGACGACATGATCATGTTGACCGCCGAGGTCATCAAGCACCACTGCGACCCCTTGCGCGACTTTGTCGGCCATGTAGGCGGCGATGATTTCGTGGTGCTGTTCCGCAGCCCGGACTGGACCGAGCGCGTGCAGCGCATCATCGTGGAATTCAACGAACAGGCCACGGCCCTGTACGACGACCTGGGCCGCAAGAATGGCGGCATCGAAGCGGAAGACCGCTACGGTGTGCCGCGCTTCTTTCCCTTCGTCACGCTGGGCGTGGGCGCGCTGACCGTCACCCCCTCGCTATGCGAGCGCATCCGCCCGGAGGACATCGCGTCGGCTGCCGCGAACGTCAAGCACAAGGTCAAGCATGGGAACCTGTCGCTGGTGATCGAGCGCTACACCGGCGGCGTCCTGCCCGACCTGGCCGCGTAGCTGGCCAATCGAGGCCTGCACGGCCGAGGCGTTTTGCGCCGCCTGGGCAATCTGAAATACGGCCACCGCCCGCCGCAGGCCTTGCGCCTGGATTTCCAGGGCGGCGGCGGCGGCAGCGGTTTGCTCGACCATGGCGGCGTTTTCCTGTGTGGACCGTTCAATGTCGGCCACCGCGTCGTTCACCGACGCAATGCCAGCGGCCTGCTCGGCCGTCGCGTTTGAGATTTCGGCCACGATCTGCGTCACCCGGTCCACCGACACCACCATGTCGCGCATGGTGTCGCCGGCCAGGTTCACTTGACGCACGCCGGCCTGCACGCGCTCGGCGGAGTCTTCGATCAGCCCCTTGATTTCCTTGGCGGCCTGCGCGCTGCGTTGCGCCAGCGAGCGCACTTCGCCCGCCACCACCGCGAAACCCTTGCCCTGCTCGCCCGCACGGGCCGCCTCGACAGCGGCGTTCAAGGCCAGGATGTTGGTCTGAAAGGCAATGCTGTCCACCACGCCCACAATTTCACCGATACGGCGCGCGCTGTCGGCAATGCCCTGCATGCTTTGCACCACCTCGTCCACCGCGCGCCCGCCGCGCTGGGCCAGTTGCGTGGCGCTTTCCGCCTGGCGGCTGGCCAGGTCGGCATTACCCGCCGTGAGCTGGACGGTGTGGGCCAACTGCGTCATGTTGGCGGCGGCTTCCTGCAAGGACCCGGCCTGGCGCGCGGTGCGGTCGGACATGTCCGCACCGCCTGCCGCGATCTCGCCCGAGCCGGTGTGAATTTCCTCGACACCATGGCGCACCGACGCAACTGCCGCAGACAACCCCGTCTGCATGCGGCGCATGGCCGAATACAGCACGCCGATTTCGTTGTCGCCGCGCATGGCGATGGCACCGGTCAGGTCGCCATCGGCAATACGGTCGAAGTGCGCGCCGGCCTCATTCAGCGGGCGCAGAATGCCGCGCCGAAACGCCAGCCGGATCAGCACGGCCAGCAACAGCACCACCGCCAGCACCACGCCGGCCACCATGATGACGCGCTGCAGGGTTTGGCTGGCGCTGGCAACGGCGGCCTGGCCCTGCTCGCGTGCGTAGGTCTGATAGGCGTCCGCCTGCTTCACATAGGCCGCGCCACTGGCCGGCAGCACCTTGTCCACCAGCCGGTTCACTTCAATGCCGTTCCAGGCTTGCGTCGCTTGCAGCATGGGCGTCATGGTCTGGTCCGCGAAGGCGGTGTAGGCCGCCAGCAGTTGTTCAAACAGCGGGCCGCCTTGCGCGCTGGTGTCCGGGTTGGCGCGCAGTTGCGCCAGGCTTTCGCCCGCCTGTTTGAGCAGCGCCTCGGCATGAGCTAACGATTGGTTGCGCGCGTCTTCCAGCCCGCCCTCCATGCTGGTCTTGGCGTCGGCCAGCGCGGCGCGCGCCTGGAACAGCCGGCTGGTCATGTCGGCCAGGTCGCTGGCGCGCTCGATACTGCCCTGGCCCAGCGCTTCGATGTCCGCGCGGTTATCGCGCAATACCGCGATGCCCGCCGCCGCCGCTATCGCAAACAACAAGACAAACAACGCCAGAATGGCCGATACCGCCGTGGTGACCCTGAGATTTTTCCGCATATCCATCCGTATGAAACCGGGCGCCGTAAGGCGCAGTGCCATGGATTATGGACAGGCAGTTTGGCAATTTCTTGACACAACTGCCCTGAACACGGACCAACGCCCGTCATGAAAGTGCGCTTTTGCGAACAGGAACCCCGTATTAAGGAATTGTGAATTGGCACGGCCGCGCCCATGCGGCACATTCGATGCTGTACCGATCCATCCTCTTGTCTCTCACCACACCCCTATGCCCCACGCCTCACACGACTATCAGGACATCCGCGAAGCCGTGCGCGATCTTTGCGCGCAATTTCCCGGCGAGTATTTCCGCAAGGTTGATGAAGAACGCGGCTACCCCGAAGACTTTGTCCGCGCACTGACCGAGGCCGGTTGGCTGGCCGCGCTGATTCCCCAGGAATACGGCGGCTCGGGGCTGGGCTTGACCGAAGCGTCGGTCATCATGGAAGAAATCAACCGCAGCGGCGGCAATTCCGGCGCCTGCCACGGCCAGATGTACAACATGGGCACCTTGCTGCGCCACGGCTCGGAAGCGCAGAAGCGCGAGTACCTGCCGCGCATCGCCGCGGGCGAACTGCGGTTGCAGTCGATGGGCGTTACCGAACCCACCACCGGCACCGACACCACCAAGATCAAGACCACCGCCGTGCGCCGTGGCGACCGCTACGTCATCAATGGCCAGAAGGTCTGGATTTCGCGCGTGCAGCATTCGGACTTGATGATCCTGCTGGCGCGCACCACGCCACTGGACCAGGTCACGCGCAAATCCGAAGGCATGTCGATCTTCTTGGTGGACCTGCACCACGCCGTCAAGCACGGCATGACGATCCGCCCCATTCCCAACATGGTCAATCACGAGACCAATGAATTGTTTTTCGACAACCTGGAAATTCCCGTCGAAAACCTGATCGGTGAAGAAGGCAAAGGCTTCAAGTACATCCTGGATGGCCTGAATGCCGAACGCACGTTGATTGCCGCCGAGTGCATCGGCGACGGCTACTGGTTCGTGGACAAGGTCACCGCGTATGCGAAGGAACGCATGGTGTTCGGCCGCCCCATCGGCCAGAACCAGGGCGTGCAATTCCCCATCGCGCGCGCCCACATCAACGTGGAAGCCGCCAGCCTGATGCGTTACGAAGCCTGCCGGCTGTTCGACGCGCACCAGCCCTGCGGCGCGCAGGCAAACATGGCCAAGCTGCTGGCGGCGGATGCGTCTTGGGAAGCCGCCAACGCCTGCCTGCAGTTTCACGGCGGATTCGGCTTTGCCACCGAATACGACGTGGAACGCAAATTCCGTGAGACGCGGCTTTATCAGGTGGCGCCGATTTCGACGAACCTGATTCTGTCTTACGTCGCCGAACACATCCTGGGCTTGCCCCGTTCCTTCTGACCCGACGCCAATGCTCATGACTGCAACCAAAGATACCTCTGATCTAAGCGCCGAACTGGCCGCCTTCGCCGCCAACCTGCGCTACGAAGACATCCCAGCGCCGGTATTGCGCCGCGCCGAAGACCTGCTGCTGGATTGCCTGGCGTCGATACTCGCCGGCGCGTCGGCGCGCGCGGTACTGGCCATGGATCGCTATGCCGCTGCAATGGGGCCGACCGATGGCCCCAGCGAAGTGCTGATCAACCGCCGCCGGACCACGCCGCTGTTTGCCGCCATGGTGAACGCGGCAGCGGCCCACGTGGTGGAGCAGGACGACGTCCACAACGGCTCGGTGTTTCATCCGGCCGCCGTGGTGTTTCCGCCCGCGCTAGCGGTTGCGCAGGCGCTGGGAAGTTCGGGGCGTGATCTGTTGGTGGCGTCCGTGGCGGGCTACGAAGTGGGCATCCGGGTGGGAGAATTCCTGGGCCGCTCGCACTACAAGATTTTCCACACGACGGGCACGGCCGGCACTTTGGCCGCCGCCGTCACCACCGGCCGTTTGCTCAAGCTCACACCCGAACAGATGCTGCACGCCTTGGGCTCGGCCGGCACGCAGGCGGCGGGTCTGTGGGAATTTCTGCGCGATGCGGCCGACTCCAAGCAACTGCATACGGCCAAGGCCGCGGCCGATGGCATGACCGCCGCCTACCTGGCGCAAGAAGGCTTTACCGGCGCGCGCCACATCCTGGAAGGCCCGCAAGGCATGGCGGCGGGCATGTCCACGGATGCGGATCCGTCCAAGCTTTGCGACCGCCTGGGCGAACGTTGGGCCTTGGCGGAAACATCATTCAAGTTCCATGCTTCATGCCGTCACACGCACCCGGCGGCGGACGCCTTGCAACAGGCGCTGCGGGACAACAAGCTGACGGAGGCGGATGTAGAGCGCGTGGTGGCGCATGTGCACCAGGGCGCGATTGATGTGCTGGGGCCGGTGGTCAACCCGCAAACGGTGCATCAGTCCAAGTTTTCGATGGGCACGGTGCTGGCGCTGATCGCCCGCCAAGGGCGCGCGGGCTTGGCGGAATTTGATGCGGGGCTGGATGATCCGGCCGTGGCCGCTTTCCGTGGGAAAGTGGAGATGGTGCTGGATGCCGAGGTCGACAATGCCTATCCGCAGCGTTGGATCGGCAAGGTCACCGTCACCACGCGCGACGGCCGCACGCTGCACGGCCGCGTCGACGAACCCAAGGGCGACCCCGGCAACACCCTGAGCCGCCCCGAAATCGAAGACAAGACACTAAGCCTGGGCCGCTACGCCGATGCGGCGACGGAACAAGAGCTACGCAGCCTGATCGATAAAATCTGGGGCTTGGAACAGGCAGACAAGGTAGGCGAATTACTGCCCACGTAGGATGGGTGCAGCGCGAAGATTTCATCAAAAAGAAAGATGAAATCAAACGCGCGAAACCCATCAAGCAGCGCTGAAGCCCAAGCCAATTCAGCCAAAGAACCAGCAAGGCCAGTAGTCACCGCCGAACGATGGGTTACGCGCGTTTCTCAGCCGAATTCTTGCCAGCCGCCTCCCGCGCTGCACCCATCCTACGTGGCAAGCAGCCACGTATCTCCCCGTAGGATGGGTGTAGCGCGAAGATTTCATCAAAAAGAAAGATGAAATCAAACGCGCGAAACCCATCAAGCAGCGCTGAAGCCCAAGCCAATTCAGCCAAAGAACCAGCAAGGCCAGTAGTCATCGCCGAACAATGGGTTACGCGCGTTTCCCAGCCGAATTCTTGCCCGCCGCTTGCCGCGCTGCACCCATCCTACGTGGCAAGCAGCCACATGTCTCCCCGTAGGATGGGTGCAGCGCGAAGATTTCATCAAAAAGAAAGATAAAATCAAACGCGCGAAACCCATCAAGCAGCGGTGAAGCCCGAGCCAATTCAGCCAAAGAACCAGCAAGGCCAGTAGTCACCGCCGAACGATGGGTTACGCGCGTTTCCCGGCAGAGTTCTTGCCAGCCGCCTCCCGCGCTGCACCCATCCTACGTGGCAAGCAGCCACATGTCTCCCCGTAGGATGGGTGCAGCGCGAAGATTTCATCAAAAAGAAAGATGAAATCAAACGCGCGAAACCCATCAAGCAGCGCTGAAGCCCAAGCCAATTCAGCCAAAGAACCAGCAAGGCCAGTAGTCATCGCCGAACGATGGGTTACGCGCGTTTCCCAGCCGAATTCTTGCCAGCCGCCTCCCGCGCTTCACCCATCCTACAAGGTCAGGCCAGCGCAGCGCGTTTAGGCGGACCAATCAGGTCACACCAGTGCAGCCCGCTGCGCCCTGACCAGGCTTGCAATCCCGCCTTCCGCCAATACCAGCATGGTGTCCAACTCGGCGCGGGTGAAGGTTGCGCCTTCGCCAGTGCCTTGCACTTCCACGAACGCTCCGCTGCCCGTCATGATGACGTTGACGTCGGCGTCGCAGGCGGAATCTTCCTGGTAGTCCAGATCCAGCACCGAACGCCCTTGCACCAAGCCCACGGACACGGCGGCGACTGCATCGCGGATCGGGTTTACCGCCAGGTCGCCGCGCTTCATCAGCAAGGCCACGGCGTCGGCCGCCGCTACCCAGGCGCCAGTGATGCTGGCGCAACGGGTGCCGCCGTCAGCCTGGAGCACATCGCAATCCAAATGCAAGGTGCGTTCGCCCAGTGCGCGCATGTCGAACACGGCACGCAAGCTGCGGCCGATCAGGCGTTGGATTTCCTGCGTGCGGCCGCTTTGCTTGCCGCGCGCGGCTTCGCGGTCACCGCGCGTGTGCGTCGCGCGCGGCAGCATGCCGTATTCCGCCGTGACCCAGCCTTCGCCCTTGCCCTTCAGAAACGGCGGCACCTTTTCCAGCACGCTGGCGGTGCACAGCACGTGCGTGTCGCCCGCCTTCACCAGTACCGACCCTTCGGCGTAGCGCGTGAATCCGCGCTCCAGGCTGAACGGGCGCAGTTCGTCGACGGCGCGGCCAGACGGACGGGCGATGGTGGGCGTATTGGTCACAGGCAGACTCCAGACAGAAATAGGGTTCGCGGCATTGTACGGGCAGCGGCCGCAGGAAATCCCGGCTTGGAGTATCCTGCCGCGATATATCCGGTTCAATAAACAGACCCGCCGCCTTTACCAGGATGCCGCGGGTCCCGGCGCAACCGGCTCTTACCCCAAGCTTCACCAGGACACGCCCATGATTCGCAGCATGACCGCCTTCGGCAACGCCCGAGCAGACCTAGAACAAGGCACGCTTGCCATTGAACTGCGCAGCGTCAACAGCCGCTTCCTTGATTTGTATTTCCGCTTGCCCGACGAATTGCGCCACGTTGAAACGCCGCTGCGCGAACTGCTGACGGCCAATCTGGCGCGCGGCAAGGTCGAGATTCGTGTGTCGTTCACCCGCAATGCCAGCACCGACCTGTCCAAGCTGGACCCGACCTGGCTGGAAAGCCTGGCCGAGCAGCTCCAGGCTGCCCGCCGCATTCTTCCCGACATCGCGCCCCCCCGGCTGGTGGAACTGTTCAACTGGCCCGGTCAACGCGGCAATGATGCGCTGGACCCGCAGATCTGGGGCGCCGCTTGTTTGCAAGCCGCACAACAGGCCCTGACCCAATTGCAGGAAGGCCGCGCGCGCGAAGGCGAACGCCTGGCCGGCATGATGCGCGAATGCGCCGATGGGGTCGCCCGCGTGGTTGACATCGTTCAGGCGCATTTGCCGCAATTGCTGGCCGACCACCGCGAGAAGCTGGCCGCCAAGCTGCGCGAAAGCGTGGAGTCGGCCTTTCCGGGCGGTTTCACGCACATCTCGGGCACGGAGTTGTCCGAACGCCTGTCACAGGAAGCCAACCTGTTTGCGCTGCGCATTGATGTCGCGGAAGAATTGTCGCGGTTGCGTTCGCACCTTGAGGAATTGCGTCACCTGCTGACCGACGGCGGCGGCAAAGCGGCGTCGGGCAAGAAGAATGCCGGCAGCGCGGGCAAGCGCCTGGATTTCCTGTTCCAGGAAATGAACCGCGAGGCCAACACCCTGGGCTCCAAGGCCGGCAGCATGGATGTGACGCGCGCCGCCATGGATCTGAAATTGCTTATCGAGCAAATGCGCGAACAAGCGCAGAACATCGAATAACGCCGCGCGCGTTACCCAAGCTCAAGGCCGCGATAACGCGGCCTTTTTGCATTCCAGACTTTTCCTATTCGGGCGCCCACGCGGGCGTGTTGTCATGGCGGGTTTACTTTCAGGACGTACCGATTAGGAATCGCCATGTTCCGCAAGACCTTTCTGCCGCCCGTCGCCAACCTGCTGGCTTTCGAAGCAGTCGCCCGGCGCAACAGCGTGTCGCGCGCGGCGGATGAGCTCCACCTGACGCAAAGCGCGGTATCGCGCCAGATTCACCAGCTTGAAACGCAATTGGGCGTCACGCTGTTCCATCGTGTGCGCCAACGGGTGGTGTTAAGCGATGCGGGCCGCGCCTATGCCTCCGAAGTGCGCATACTGTTGCACCAGCTTTCCGACGCCACGCGCCGCACCATGGCGTGCACACGGCGCGACCAGCTCAATCTGGCGGTGCTGCCCACGCTGGGCACCCGATGGCTCATCCCCCGCCTGGGGGACTTCATGGCGCGCAAGCCCGAGGTCACCATCAACTTCACCTCGCGCACCCTGCCCTTCGAGTTTTCGCAAGAACCCTTTGACGCAGCCATCCACTTTGGCGCGCCTTACTGGGCCGGCGCCGTGTGCGAATACCTGATGCCCGAGGAAGTCATCGCGGTATGCAGCCCCAGCTATCAACGGCGCCACGGCATCCGACATATCGCGGACCTGGCCCAAGTGGTGCTGCTGCACCAGACCTCACGCCCCGCGCAATGGGCCACGTGGTTCGACCAGCACGGCGCCAGTTCAGCGCGCGCCATGCAGGGCCCACATTTCGAGCAGGCATCCATGCTGGCGCAAGCCGCCGCTTCAAGCCTGGGCGCAGCGCTGCTTCCCCGTTTTCTGGTTGAACGCGAGATCGACTCGGGCGAGCTGATCCAACTGTTTCCGCAAGTGCTGAGCAGCACCGATGCCTACTATTTCGTCTACCCGCAAGCGCAGGCGGACACGCCGCTGGTGCGCGAATTTGGCGCATGGATGCTTGAGCAGTGCCGGCCCACGCCCTGAACTCGGCGTGGCGCTGGATCGTCCTTGCCGGACCATCCAGCGCCTGAAATTCCTAACGCGCCTCGCCCGCCGCGGGCTCTCCGCGCAAGGCTGAATCCAGGTATTCGCTGCGCGCCCGAGGCTCCGGAAAACGCATGTCCCGGTAGCTGATGAAACGCGAACCCCGCGCCAAGCGGTAACCCAGCCAGATCAGCAGGAACAGCGGAATGCCGATGTAGGTGGCCACCACGCCGCCCCAATCAATGCGGTCTTGCAGGAAGGCCTGGTAGTTCTGGCCCAGCGTGATCACCAGGCACAGCACGAAGGCGAAGATCGGGCCAAAGGGAAAGAACGGCGATACATAAGGCAGGTCGGCCAGGCTGTGGCCTTGCTTCACATACCCGCGCCGGAATCGATAGTGGCTGATGGCAATGCCCAGCCACGCGATAAAGCCGGTCATGCCGGACGTATTCAGCAGCCAGATGTACACCGCGTTAGGGCTGAAGATAAAGGTGAAGAAGCACAAGGCCGCCACCACGGTCGTGGCCAGCAACGCCCACAGCGGCACGCCATGGCGCGAAATACGGCCAAAAATGCGCGGTGCCTTGCCTTCGCGGGCCAGGCTGTACAGCATGCGGGTGGCCGCGTACATGCCCGAATTACCCGCCGACAACACCGACGTCAGCACCACGGCGTTCATCACGGACGCCGCCCCCAGCAGACCGGCGCGTTCGAAGATCAGCGCAAACGGGCTGACGCTGATGTCTTCGACGTCGTTGCGCAGCAGATGCGGGTCGGTATACGGGATCAGCAGGCCGATCACCAGAATCGCCATCACATAGAACAGCAGAATGCGCCAGAACACCTGGCGAACCGCTCGCGGCAGGTTGCGTGCCGGGTCCTTGGATTCGCCCGCGGCGATGCCGATAAGCTCGGTGCCCTGGAAAGAAAACCCCACCACCATCGCCACGCCGATCAAGGCGGCGAAACCTCCGGCGAAAGGCGCATCGCCCACCGTCCAGTTGGCCACGCCACCTGTTTCACCGCCCCGGATAATGCCCAGCAGCATCATCACGCCCATGGCCACGAAACCCAGCACGGCCACGACCTTGATCAGCGCAAACCAGAACTCCGCTTCGCCGAAGCCGCGCGCCGACATCGCGTTCAACCCGAAGGTAATCGCCAGGAACAAGGCGCTCCAGTAAAAGCCCGGCACGTCGGGAAACCAGTACGCCATGACGAGCTGCGCGGCCACCAGGTCCACCGCCACGGTTACCGCCCAGTTGTACCAATAGTTCCAACCCAGCGCGAAGCCGAAGCCGTCTTCGACGTAGCGCGCACCGTAGGTGGAAAACGAGCCGGACACGGGCATGGCAGCAGCCAATTCACCCAGGCTGGTCATCAGGAAATAGACCATCACGCCGATCAGCACGTAGCCCAACAACGCGCCGCCCGGGCCCGCGGTGGCGATGGTCGCGCCCGAGGCCACGAACAGCCCCGTGCCAATGGAGCCACCTACCGCGATCATTGTCAGGTGGCGCGCGGACAAGGTGCGCCGCAACTCCGAAGGCGCGCCCGCCTGCGCCGCGCGCTTACCGCCGGAGCGGCGTTCATCGTGTTCCGAGGGGGCCAAAGTGCATTCCTTCACGTCTTGAAAGCGTCCGCGCATTTGCCGCGCGAAAGCCGGGGATTACCGAGCAACGCGCGAGAATAGCGCAAACCCGCTCGCCGCAAAAACGGCGAGGGTTTGGGGACGGATCAGATCTACTGGAAGGCCGTTTCCATGAAGGTGCGCAGCTTGCGCGAATGCAGGCGTTCAGGCGGCATGTCGCGCAGGCGTTCCAGCGCGCGGATGCCAATTTCCAGATGCTGGTTGACCTGCCGTCGATAGAACACGCTGGCCATTCCGGGCAGTTTCAATTCACCGTGCAGGGGCTTGTCGGATACACATAGCAACGTGCCATAAGGCACCCGGAATCGAAAACCATTGGCCGCGATGGTGGCCGATTCCATGTCCAGCGCAATGGCTCTGGACTGCGCAAAGCGCTCGACCAGTTCAACGTGGTCGCGCAGTTCCCAGTTGCGGTTGTCGATGGTGGCAACGGTGCCCGTGCGCATGATGCGTTTCAGGTCCCAGCCCGACAAGCCGGCCACCTCTTCCACCGCCTGCTCCAAGGCGACCTGCACCTCGGCCAGGGCGGGCACCGGCACCCAGGTGGGCAGGTCGTCGTCCAGGACGTGGTCTTCGCGCACATAGCCGTGCGCCAGCACGTAGTCGCCCAGGCGCTGGGAATCTCGCAGGCCGGCGCAATGGCCCAGCATCAACCAGGCGTGCGGGCGCAGCACGGCGATGTGATCGGTGATGGTCTTGGCGTTGGACGGCCCCACGCCGATATTCACCAACGTAATGCCGGAGTGGTCGCCACGCACCAGGTGATAGGCGGGCATTTGCGGCAGGCGCACGCCCTGGCCTTCGTCGCCAGGCCCGTTTTCGCCGCGCCGCGTGATGCGGTTGCCCGGCTCGACCAGCATGTCGTAGTCTTCGTTGCCGCTGGCCATCAGCGCGCGAGCGCGGGCGCAGAATTCGTCGACATAGAACTGGTAATTGGTGAACAGCACAAAATTCTGAAAGTGCGCCGGCGCGGTGGACGTGTAGTGCTGCAAGCGGTGCAGCGAATAGTCGACGCGTTGCGCGGTAAATGGCGCCAGCGGCTTGGGCTCACCTTCTTTGCCGCGCCAGGAGCCATTCACGATGGCGTCGTCGGTGACGGCCAGGTCAGGCACGTCGAACAGGTCGCGAAGCGGACGCTTCAACGCCTCAAGGTGCTCGCCTTCCACATAAGCGCCTTCCGGGAAGGCGAAATGCAACGGGATGGGGGAATCGGATTCGCCCACTTCCACCGCCACGCGGTGATTCTGCAGCAACTGCCCTACCTGTTCGATCAGGTAATCGCGGAACAATTCGGGTTGGGTGATGGTGGTTTGATACACGCCGGGTTCGGCCACATGGCCGTAGGACAAGCGTGTGTCGATCGGGTCGTAGGTTTCAACCACGATACGGATGGCCGGGTAATACGCGCGGGCACGCTCGGGGCTGTTGCCGGGGCCTTTGAGCACCTCGCGGAAAGCGGCGCGCAGGAATGCCGTGTTGCGCGCGTAGATTTCGGCCAGCCGGTCGACGGCGGCCCGCGCATCCTGAAAGGGTTCAAAGGGCAAGGCGTCGGGCCGGTTCATGGAAGACAAAGGGTGTACTGCGTTCATCATTGAGCTCTACTCCGCTTCTTATCTGTCTTATCGGTTTGCACGCCATCAGGTTGCACGCCCATTGGGTTGAACGTCTGGTGCGTGTCATTCCCTAAAGCGCCGATGTGGACGATTATGCCCGAGCCCTTCGCGCCTGAAGTGACACATTCAGCCCTGTCACGACCAGGCAGGCATCGCGCACGCGATCGAAACGATATATCATTCCGTACTTTATTTTTGCCGCCGACGGATGCATTTGCAGCTTTCCCCACCCCGCAACGCCCCGCCGCTATTCACGCGGTGGGCGGTACTCTGCTGGGTGTGCGCCTGCCTGCTGCTGGCGCCCGTCGGCAACCTTCGCCACGCGCTTACCCACCTGGGCGAGCCGCCCGCCGCCAGCCACGACGACGCCCCCCCGCAACACAAGCAAGGCCATTGCGACCTATGCGATCTATGGGATCTGCTGGATGCGCCGCTGCCGTCGTCGTTTCATTGGAATGCGGCCCCTACCGCCACTTCCACGCCCGCGTTCGCAGCGCCGACCAGCGCCATCGCCGTCAGCGGCACGTGGTTCCAATCCCGCGCGCCGCCCGTCCAGGGCTGAAATCCGCAAACCTCCCCTGTTCTGATTTCATCCGCCGGCCCTTGCGCCGGCTTCTGGATTGCCACCATGAGTTTCCCGACCTATTCCGCCGGGGCGCGCGCCGCGCTGCGCGCTGTTGCCATGCGCCCGTTAACGCTGGCCTGCCTGGCCGCCTTGCCCTATGCCCTTCCCACCGCCGTGCAGGCGCAAACGTCATCAGACGCCGCCACGCTGGCGCCCGTCGTCATTACCGCCAATCCCCTGGGCAGCGACGCGCTGACCACGCCCGCCAGCGCGCTGGAAGGCCAAGGCCTGGCGTTGCGCCGCGCCTCGAACCTGGGTGAAACGTTGAACGGGCTGCCCGGCGTATCCACCACCAGCTACGGCCCCATGGTGGGCCGGCCCATCATCCGAGGGCTGGACGGCGACCGGATCCGCCTGTTGAACAACGGCGTCGGCATGCTGGATGCGTCATCGCTGTCGTTCGACCACGCCGTGCCGCAGGACCCGCTGTCGATGAACCGGGTGGAGGTGCTGCGCGGCCCCGCCGCCCTGCTCTACGGGGGCAACGCCATTGGCGGTGTCGTCAACACCGTGGACAACCGTATTCCCACTGAACCCATCGACGGCGTGCACGGCGAAGTGGGCGGCAGCTACGGCGGCGCCAACAATGACCGCAACGGCGCCGTGCAACTGGAAGGCGGCGACGGCACTTTTGCCATCCACGCCGATGTGTTCGGGCGCAAGACCGACACGCTGCGCATTCCGGGCTATGCCCGCACGGCGCAGCAACGCGCGGCCGACGGGCCAGACACCGATCAAGCGCGTGGGCGGCTGCCCAACAGCGACGGCGAAGCCAGCGGCGGCGCTTTAGGCATGTCATGGACGAGCGATCACGGCTATGCAGGCCTGTCCTACAGCGGTTACGACGCCAACTATGGGTCGGTCGCCGAAGAAGACGTGCGCATCAAGATGCACCAGGAACGCTTCGGCGCGGCCGGCGAGCTGCGCGACCTGGACGGGCCGTTCAAAAGCATCAAGCTCAACTTCGCCTACACCGACTACCAGCACAAGGAAGTGGAAGACGGCGAAACCGGCACGGTTTTCAAGAACCGCGGCTATGAGGCTCGCATCGAGGCGCGCCACGCCGACATCGGCCCGTTGCACGGTGTGCTGGGCCTGCAATTCGGGCAAACACGCTTCTCGGCGCTGGGCGATGAAGCACTGGTGCCCACCACCGACACCGATTCCGCCGCGCTTTTTGCGCTGGAGGAATGGGACCTGACCGACCGGTTCACGCTGTCAGCCGGCGCTCGTATCGATCACACGCGATTGACCCCGACGGCGGGCGGCAACGACCGTTTCGACGGATCCTCGCGTCGCGACTTCAACGCGGGCAGCTTTTCGGTGGGCGGCATCTACAAGCTGGACAGCCGCTGGTCGGTCGCCGCCAACGGCGCCTATACCGAGCGCGCGCCCACCTTCTACGAGCTATACGCCAACGGCCCCCACGCCGCCACCGGCCAATACCTGGTCGGCGACCAGAACCTGGGCAAGGAACGCGCGTGGTCGGGCGACCTGTCGTTGCGCTACAAAAACGACACCGACCACGGCAGCATCGGGGTGTTCTACAGCAGCTTTTCCAACTATCTGGCGGAAACGAACACCGGGCGCTACCGCAATGACGACGGCGACGTGGTCGCGGCGGGCGACGACGACGCACTGCCCGAGGCGCGCTACCAAGGCGTACCCGCCCGCCTGTACGGCCTGGAAGCCGAAAACGTGACGCGGGTGTTGCAGCGCGACGGCCACACGCTGGACTTGGGCTTGTCCGGCGACTACACCCTCTCGCGCAATCGGGATACGGGGCGTTCGCTGCCACGCATTCCGCCGCTGCGCCTGCGCGTGGCGCTGGACTACGGCTACGGGCCCTACAGCGCGGGGGTGAGCGTGTCCAAAGCCTTCGCCCAGCACGACCATCCGGCCAATGACACCTCTACCGCCGGGTACTACAGCCTGGACGCCAACGCCGGCTACCGCTTCAAGACCACCGGCGTGCAATGGGAGGCCTACCTGCGCGGCTTGAACCTGACCAATCAAGACATCCGCTATGCCACGTCGGTACTGCGCGATGTGG
The DNA here is from genome assembly GCF_029637605.1 of Achromobacter spanius. NCBI lineage: Bacteria > Pseudomonadati > Pseudomonadota > Betaproteobacteria > Burkholderiales > Alcaligenaceae > Achromobacter > Achromobacter spanius. The sequence goes on from NZ_CP121261.1 coordinate 1,398,130, forward strand.
CGCCCGAAGGCGGACGCGCCGTCATGGTGGGCTTGCGCGGCAGCTTCTGACGCGAGGCCGGCCAACCCGCCGCATTGGACGTGCGAAATGCTGCGACCGTTACGCCGTTCCCCCTGAAGGGCGTAACGGATCCCCTCAAATTTTGCGGCATTGCACTACAAATGTAATGAAACTTTATTCCACTATAATTCAACAGCTTCCGGGCCTTCTGCGTCCCGAAGCGGCCCCTTTCCGCCGGCTTGCCATCCTCCAGGCAAAGCCATGCCGCCTACTCCGATTTCTGAAGTGACGTAATGACGCCGCCCACGCGAAAAGTCCGAATTGCCAATTTCCGCATTCCCGTTTTCCTGTCAGCCCCCCTGCTTGCCCTGAGCCTCTCGTGGATACCAGGCGCCGCCCAGGCCTCCCTGCCCACCGAGCAAGCCCGCCCCACGCTCAGCGGCCTGCGCCTGGCGCAAGAGCCCACCGTGCCCACCTTGCGTGAACGCGTCGTGCAAGCAGGCCTGGACGCAATCGGCACCCCGTACAGCTGGGGTGGCGACGACGCCGAAGGCTTCGACTGCAGCGGTTTGGTGCTGTATGTCTACCGCGAGATCGCCGGGCTTGAACTTCCCCGCACCGCGCGCGCCCAGCGCAGCGAAGGGAAGTCCGTACCCAACAAGAAAGAACTGCGTCCCGGCGACCTGGTCTTTTTTGCCACTCGTGGCCGCGGCGTCACGTCGCATGTGGGCATCTACATTGGCCAGAACAAATTCGTCCATGCGCCCCGGCGCGGCACCAAGGTGCGTATCGATGAGATGAAGAATCCCTACTGGACCAAGCGCTACGTGGGCGCGCGGCGCTATCTGGACACCACGCAGGGCCAGATGCTGGCGCAGGCGTCGCGCTAAGGCCTCGCCTTAAGGCTGCGCGTCAAGGCATCTGGGGCCTATCGGACCGGCGCAAAAAAAGGCGCCCGCCGGGCGCCTAGTACGTCAGGGGCATCGAAGCCTGCCAGGCGATAGCCGGCAGGCTTCGTGCATTCAGCCCCGGCCCACGAAGGGCATGTTCGTTGCCATGATGGTCATGAACTGCACATTGGCATCCAGAGGCAGGCGCGCCATCGCGGCGACGGCTTGCGCCACGTGCGCCACGTCCATGCGCGGCTCGACCTTCGTGCTGCCGTCGGCCTGCAGGATGCCGGCAGCCATGCGCTCGGTCATGTCGGTGGCGGCGTTGCCGATGTCGATCTGCCCGCAGGCAATGCCGTAGGGGCGGCAATCGAGCGAGATGGATTTGGTCAGGCCGGTCACGGCGTGCTTCGTGGCCGTATAGGCAATCGAAAACGGGCGTGGCGCGTGGGCGGAAATAGACCCGTTATTGATGATGCGGCCGCCTTGCGGGGACTGCGCCTTCATGACGCGGATGGCGGCTTGCGCGCACAGGAACATGCCGGTCAGGTTGGTGTCGACAACTTCGCGCCACACCGACACGGGCAGTTCTTCGATGGGCATGGCCGGCGCGCCGCGCCCCGCGTTATTGAACAGCACGTCCAGGCGGCCATATTCACGCTGTGCCGTGTCGAATAGATCACGCACGGCATGCTCGTCCGAGACATCGGTGGGCACCACCAAGGCACGCACCCCGTCTTCGCCCGCCGCCGTGCGGGTGGCTTCAAGCGGGTCGCGTCGGCGGCCCGCCAGCACCACCCGATAGCCTTGAGCCAGAAATTCCAGCGCTACCGCACGCCCAATTCCTGTCCCGGCACCGGTTACCAGGGCTACGCGCGGCGGTTCGATCTCGTTCGCATGCATCGAATTCTCCTTGTTATCAATCGGCGAGATGCTACCGCAATCATTCTTGCGAAGCTGCAAGCAAAGTTTCCAATGCAGACACAATGCGGCGCGTCCGCTTGCAAGCAGAAGAAACGCGGGATGCTCGACATCAGGTCACAAAACGCGCGCGATCTGTCACAAGTCTTTATATAATTCCTGGAAATTAGCTTATTACCCAAAATCCAATAACGAGCTACGGAGCAGGCAGCCATGACCCCACGGTCCTTTCGCGCCACGCTGCTGTCAGGTCTGCTGTGCGCGACGCTTGCGCACGCGCAGGACGCGCCTGACGGCAAACAAATCAGCATTCAAGGCGCGAACGGCGCCCCCGCCTGTATCACCTGTCACGGCGCGCACGGCGAAGGCAACCCCGCCGCGGGCTTTCCGCAACTGGCGGGTATCGGCGCCCGGTACCTGGCGGAACAACTGGAAGCCATGGCAAATGGCTCGCGCGTAAGCCCCATCATGGCCGCGACAGCCAAGGCCCTGAGTCCCGCGCAGCAAGACGCCGTGGCCCGCTATTACGCAGGGCTGCCCTCGCCGCTCAATACCGACCGCCTGGCCGCGACGGCCATGCACCCCGTCAAGCCGGCCGACACCGGCGCCTGGCTGGCCACGCGCGGCGCCTGGGACAAGAACGTACCCGCCTGTAATCAGTGCCACGGGCCAGGAGGAATCGGCGTAGGCGAAAACTTTCCAAGCCTGGCGGGCCAACCGGCCGCCTATATCGCCGGCCAGTTGCGCGCATGGCAACAAGGCCAGCGCCCGCCCGGCCCCTTGGGCTTGATGCCCGCCGTGGCTACCCGCCTGACCGATGCGGAAATCGACGCCGTGTCGGCGTACTACGCCGGCCTGCCCGCCGCCGCGGACCTCGTCGCCACGCAATCGCCCGCCAACCAGGGGAAGAAGCCATGAAGCGCTATTCGATTTCCCGCGCGGTGCGTGGGGCCGGGTTCGCCAGCGCCCTGTTCACGTTGTTCTTCGCGCCTTTCGCCACCCACGCGGCCGACACTCGCCCCACCTTCACGCCACCGTCCGCGGCCTCGTTGCCGGACACCGAATTCGGCAAGATCGTGCGCCAGGGCGAACAGATCTTTCTGCATACCCCGCAAATGGCGGGCAAGTTCGTAGGCAATAACTTGAACTGCGTGAGTTGCCACCTGGATGCCGGACGCAGGCCCGATTCCGCGCCGATGTGGGCAGCCTACGTGCTCTATCCGGCCTATCGCGCCAAGAACGAACACGTCAACACGCTGGCTGAACGCCTGCAGGGCTGTTTTCGTTTCAGCATGAACGGCAAGGCCCCGGCGGCGGACGATCCGGTCCTGACGGCATTGCAAAGCTATATGTTCTGGCTGGCCAGCAAGGCGCCAACGGGCGTGGCGTTGCAAGGCCAGGGTTACCGCAAACTACCCGCGCCCGCACAAAAGGCGGACTACGTGCGCGGCAGCGAAGTCTATGCGCAGTACTGCGCGGTATGCCACGGGGCCCAAGGCCAGGGGCAGAAGAACGGCAAGCACTGGGTCTTTCCGGCGCTATGGGGCGCCGACTCGTTCAATTGGGGGGCTGGCATGCACCAGATCGGCAACGCCGCCGGCTTCATCAAGGCCAACATGCCCTTGGGCCAGGGGGGCATGCTGAGCGATCAGGAAGCCTGGGACGTGGCCTACTTCATGAATGCGCACGAGCGTCCACAAGACCCGCGCTACACCGAATCGGTTGCGGCAACACGCGCCAAATACCATGACTCGGACGATTCCCTATACGGCATCGAAGTCAATGGCCATCTGTTGGGTAGCGACGCTCCCCCGCCGGGCGGCACGCTGATCCAGGCGAAAGCCAAACCCGCGGGTTGAGTCACATCAACCCGAAGGACATGAAAAAACATGCGGCGCGGCATCGGGTTTTCCCCTGCCGCGCCGCGTGATTTGCTAGACTTCCGGTCTTAGCATCACACGCCGGTCATATTCATGCACGCCAACCCCGGAAACGTCTTCATGGTCGTCGCGCCCAGCGGCGCGGGCAAGTCCAGCCTGGTGAAGGCCTTGCTTCAGCAAGACCCTTCCATCGAACTTTCCATCTCCTGCACCACGCGCGCGCCCCGGCCCGGCGAAGAAGATGGCCGTGAATACCGCTTCGTTTCCACCGAAGACTTCAGGCAGATGCGCGACGCGCAGAATTTGCTGGAATGGGCCGAAGTGCATGGCAATTTCTACGGCACGCCGCGCGACCGCATCGACACCGCCACGCGCGAAGGGCGCGACGTTCTGCTTGAAATCGATTGGCAAGGCGCACGCCAGGTAAAACAGCGTTTCCCGGGGGCAATCGGCATTTTCGTGCTGCCGCCGTCGATTGATGAACTGGAAAACCGTTTGAAGGCGCGCGGCCAGGATGAACCACAGGTGATCGCGCGCCGGCTGATGGCCGCGGGCGGTGAAATCGCCCACGCGCCAGAATGCGAATATGTTATTATTAATCAAGAATTTAGCGTAGCCTTGTCGGAACTGATACAAATAGTCAGTGCCGCGCGGCTGCGTTTTTCGTCTCAGGCCGCCCGGCACGCTCAGTTGTTCTCGCAACTTGGCATCCCCGCCGAGCACTGAGCCGACTGCATTCTCTCCAATAATCCATCAGCACCAGGTGTCCTAATGGCTCGCATTACCGTTGAAGACTGTCTGAATCAAATCCCCAACCGTTTCAAGCTCACGCTGGCCGCGACGTATCGCGCCCGCGAGTTGGCGCAAGGCCATGCCCCGCGCCTGGACAGCAAAGACAAGCCCACGGTCACTGCTCTGCGCGAAATCGCGGGCGGCCTAACCGGCGTGGAAATGCTGCGTAAAGTTCCCACCTGATACTCTCCGGGGGGCGGCAAGTATGGCTTTTCCCGGGCTGAAGTACGCTTCATCTGGTCTGCTTGCCGCGCTACGTGCCGGCTCCCGTCTTGGGCGCCGCACGGGTAAGAAAAGCAAGAACCTCGCTACGCCACCGTCCGTCGCTGCACAAGAAGCGGCGGACGCAACTGCTTCGCCGGTTGCTTCGCTGGCGCCGCTGACCGAAATCATCGGCAGCTATCTCGATCCCAAAGATGTAGAACGTGTGCGCGAAGCCTATCGCTTCGCAGATCAGGCGCACCTGGGCCAGTTCCGCGCCAGCGGTTCACCCTACATCTCGCACCCCATCGCCGTCACCGAAATCTGCGCAGGCTGGAAGCTCGACGTCAACGCGTTGTCGGCCGCCCTGCTGCATGACGTGATGGAAGACCAGGGCATCGCCAAGCACGAGCTTGCCGAACGCTTTGGTCCTGAAGTCGCCGAGCTGGTTGACGGCCTGTCCAAACTGGACCGCCTGGACTTCGCCACGAAGGCCGAACAACAAGCTGAAAGTTTCCGCAAGATGCTGCTGGCGATGGCGCGCGACGTGCGCGTCATTCTCATCAAGCTGGCCGACCGCTTGCACAACATGCGCACGCTGGACGCGGTCAACCCCGAAAAGCGCCGGCGCATCGCCCGCGAAACGCTTGACATCTATGCGCCCATTGCACATCGCCTGGGCCTGAACCTGCTGTTCCGCGAACTGCAAGACCTGTGCTTCGCGGCCATGTACCCGAACCGCTATCAGGTGCTGTACAAGGCCGTGCTGGCCGCGCGCGGCAATCGCCGCGAAGTCATCACCAAGATTGCCGATTCAGTGCGGGCGTCTCTGCCCGCCGCCGGTATTGAAGCCGAAGTCACGGGCCGCGAGAAAACGCTTTATGGCATCTACCGCAAGATGGTGGACCAGAAGAAGTCGTTTTCCGACGTGCTCGACATCTATGGCTTTCGGGTCATCGTTCATACCCTGCCCGAGTGCTATCTGGCGCTGGGCACGCTGCACCAACTGTATCGACCCGTACCCGGCAAGTTCAAGGACTACATCGCCATTCCCAAGGTGAACGGCTATCAGTCCTTGCACACCACGCTGGTCGGCCCCTACGGCACGCCGGTGGAATTCCAGTTTCGCACGCGCGACATGCATCACGTGGCCGAAGAAGGCGTGGCCTCGCACTGGCTGTACAAGGGCGCGGACCTGACGCTGAACGACCTGCAAAAGCGTACCCATCAATGGCTGCAGTCGCTGCTGGACATTCAAAGCCAGACGGGCGATTCCGGCGAATTCCTTGAACACGTCAAGGTCGATCTGTTCCCGGATGCCGTCTACGTGTTCACCCCACGCGGCAAGATCATTTCGCTGCCACGCGGCGCTACGCCCGTGGACTTTGCCTACGCCATCCACACCGACATCGGCAACCAGGCCGTGGCGGCCAAGGTAAATGGCGAGTTCGTTCCGCTGCGCACCGAGCTCAACAGCGGCGATACGGTGGAAATCGTCACCTCGCCCGCCTCGCGCCCGAACGCGCAGTGGCTCAATTACGTACGCACCGGCCGCGCGCGCTCTGAAATCCGGCACTACCTGCGCACCGTCAAGTACGAAGAATCGGTGGCGTTCGGTGAACGCTTGCTAAGCCAGGCCTTGCAAGAACTGCACATGCCGATGCCTGCCACCGATGACCCCGCCTGGCAGAAGTTGGCGCGCAGCACCGGCGCCAGCTCGCGCGAGGAAATCCTGGCCGATATCGGTCTGGGCAAACGCCTGGCCGCCGTGGTTGCCCGCCGGTTTGCGCCCGAACACCAATTGGTCGCCACTACGGCGGCGGCGGTGGACGAGCTGACTTCCGCGCGCAGCGCCCCCATTCTGATCCAAGGCAACGAAGGCCAGGCCGTGCAGTTGGCGCCCTGCTGCGGTCCGTTGCCGGGCGACCCGATCGTGGCGGGCATGCGCATGGGCCACGGCCTGGTGGTACACACCGCCGACTGCCCGGTGGCCATGCGCCAACGCCTGCGCGAACCCGAGCGTTGGATCAACGTGGCCTGGGACGCTCACACCGCCAAGCACCTGGCCACGCGCCTGGACATCATCACCCGCAACGAACGCGGCGTGCTGGGCCGGCTGGCCGCGGAAGTTACCGCGGCCGACGCCAACATCATGCACGTGACGATGCACGACGATGCGGTGTCCACGGTGTCCTTGCACCTGACCATTCAGGTCGACAGCCGCAAGCATCTGGCTCAGGTCATCCGCGCCATTCGCCATGTGCCGCAGGTGCAGAAGATCGTTCGGGTGAAAGGCTGACGCCATTGCTTCACAACCCGCCGCAGGGCACAAAAAAAACCAGCAACATGCTGGTTTTTTTACGCCATGACTGAATCGCGCCTCAGGTCACGTGCTGCAGGAAATCCTTCAAACGCTGGCTGGGCGGGTTGCTCAGTAGTTCAGCTGGCGGTCCATCGTGCGCGATTATTCCCGCGTCGATGAAGATAAGCCGGCTGCCGACCTTGCGCGCGAATTCCATTTCGTGGGTCACGACCACCATCGTCATGCCCTCTTCCGCCAAGTCCCGCATCACCTTCAGCACTTCGTGACGCAGTTCGGGGTCGAGCGCCGAGGTGGGCTCGTCGAACAACATCAGCTTGGGCTTGATGGCCAGGGCGCGGGCAATGGCCACGCGCTGTTGCTGGCCGCCGGACAGCTCCGCCGGGTAGTGGTGCATGCGTTCCGCCAAGCCCACCTTGTCCAGCAATTCCTCAGCCAGCTTGCGCGCTTCGCGACGCGGCTGGCCGCGCGTATGCACGGGGCCGAACATCACGTTTTCCAACGCGGTCATCTGCGGGAACAGGTTGAACTGCTGGAACACCATGCCGGCTTCGCGGCGGATCTCGCGCACCTGCGCCGTATCGCCCTTGACGCTCAAACCATCCACCAGCAGGTCACCGCCATTGATGGTTTCCAGCACATTGATGCATCGCAGGAAGGTGGATTTGCCAGAGCCCGACGGGCCGACCACCACCACGACCTCGCCCGCGTCGATATTCAGCGAAATGCCGTTCAGCACCATGGATTCGCCGAAGTTCTTGGTGACGTTATGAAATTCGACCATGCTCATAGTATGCGCATCCTTCTTTCCACCAGGTGCAGGCTCAGCGCCATCAGGCCGGTCAGGATCAGGTAGACGATCGCCACAGCGGACCAGATTTCAACAGCGCGGAAGTTACTGGCCATGATTTCTTGGCCCTGGCGTGTGAGTTCAGCCACGCCAATCACGATGAATAGCGACGAATCCTTCAAGCTGATGATGCACTGGTTGCCCAGCGGCGGGATCATGCGGCGAAACGCCACCGGTCCGATGATGTGGAACAAGATCTTGTGAAACGGCAAGCCCATTGCTTGCCCGGCTTCCTTCAGCCCCTTATGCACGGACAGCAGCGCACCCCGCACGATTTCAGAGATGTAGGCACCCGAGTTGATGATCAGGGTGACGATGGCCGCCCACTCGGCATCCACCCGGATATTGGCCAGCAGCGGCAAGGCGAAGTAGATGAACATCACCTGCACGACGATCGGCGTGCCGCGAATGACCGCCACATAAACTTGCGCAATCGCCGACAGGACGGGGTGCCCATAAGCCCGGGTCACGCCCGACAACGCCCCCAGCAGGAAACCGCCGACCAATCCCCAGAACGTGATCTTGATGGTCATCAGCGTACCCTCAAGCAGATTGGGTATCGCGTCTTGGATTACAGCCCAGTCAAATTCCACGGTAGTCCCCCCAAGGCGCCGTCATGCGCCGCATCATCGCGGCGCCGCCCGCTCACTTCATTGCGGACGGCGCCTGAAGCAATGCTATGCCCGGTGCTTACGGCTTCTTGCCGAACCACTTTTCATAGATGGCGTCGTACTGGCCGTTGGCTTTCAGCGTGGCCAAGGCCTTGTTCACCTGCGGGACAAGCTCGCTGCCCTTGGGGAAGGCGATGCCGTAGAAGTCGCCGCTCTTGACCGAACCGATCACCCTGACGCGGCCCTTGCCCGCCGTGTTGGCGTAGTACTGCACGTTGGGCGTGTCATGCACGGCGGCATCCACGCGGCCCGTGGCCAGTTCAAGATAGGCGTTGTCGATGTTGGGGAACAGCTTGAGCTTGGCGTCCGGCACCTGCGCTCTCAGGAAATCCACGGTAGCCGTACCGGTCTTGACGGCAACGGTCTTGCCCGCGAGGGACTTGGCGTCTTTGATGTCGGTGTTCTTGTCGCTGACCAGAATGGCCAGGCCGCTTTCATAGTACGGATCCGAGAAGTCGATGACCTTCTTGCGGTCGTCCCGGATCGTGATGCCCGCGAGCGCGGCGTCGATGTTCTTCGTTTGCAGGCCCGGAATGATGCCGTTGAAATCCATCGGCTGAAGCTTGTACTTCAGGTTGAGTTCCTTGGCGATGGCGGCCCAGAGATCCACATCAAAGCCCACATAGGTATTACCCTGCTTGAACTCGAACGGCACGAAAGCGGTATCGGTGGCCACCACCAATTCCTTGCCCTGGGCTTGCGCGCCGGACACGGCGCCGAACATGGCCACGGACAGGCCGACCAAGGCGGCGGCGACTTTACGTTTGATCATGAAACTCTCCTCGTGGGGACCGTCGGCTCCCCGGGTTGTTGTAGGGGCATGATTCCTTGGCGGCCCCGGGGTCTCCGGCAACCGCTTATCGGCGATCTTAACGCATGCGTCCCCACCCGGCAGAGCTTAGAAAAATTACAATCCGCATGACACCCCGGAGAATCCCCATGCCCTACAAATATGGACGCATTGCCGGAAACCGGCGCGAAGTTGGCCAGGCGCTGGGCAAACTGGCGCGCCCCATGATGTCGGCGTACCTGAATCAAAGCAGCACTTGGGAAGCGCTGCGGCGCTGGCGTGAGCACCCCTACGTGGATGAGCTGGGGCAGCAGGCCCAGGCGGCGCTACCGGAGATATGGGAAGAGCTCGAAGGGCTTGCCGACGGCCTGCGCATGCCCGTGAAAGACGTGCTGCTTTGGAATTGCCGTGGCGACTTGCTGCACAGCACCACCGACGGCTGCACGTCCGTTGCACTGAAAGGCGCGGACGGCACCCGCTGGATCGGGCATAACGAAGACGGCGACCCCTACTTGTATGGACGCTGCCATTTGGTTGATGTGGCCCTGGACGACGCGCCCGGCTATGTCAGCTTCTATTACCCGGGTTCGTTGCCCGGTCATACATTCGGCGCCAATCGGGCCGGCTTGGTGCAAACCATCAATAATCTGCGCACCCGCCTGCGCCAACCGGGCGTACCACGCATGTTCCTGGCGCGCGCGGTGCTGGACTGCGCGACGTTGGATGACGCCGTCGCCCTGCTTCAAGATCTGCCGCATTCCGGCGGCTTCCACCACATGCTGGGCAGCGCAACGGACCCACGCCTGATCAGCGCCGAGGCGGCGCCAGGATCGGTGTCCGTGATGGACATCGGCACGCGCTACGGCCACGCCAACCACATGGTCCACGCCAAAGCGCGCGAGCAGCCGCAAGTGATCACGGAATCATCGCGCGACCGCCAAAACCGGATCGAGGGCATCGTGGATGGCTGGTCGCCTGAAACCGGCAGCGCGGACATGCTGACCGCGCTGCACGACACGCTGGGCGCCCTGCCGATCTTGCGCACCGACGCGGCTGACCCGGACGGTGAAAATACCTTGGCGACCGCAATGTTTGAAATCCGCGACGACGAGGTCACGTTGCGGGTCTATGACCGCAGGAAAATAGCGGACATCGCGCTGGATGTGATGTCGGACCCGGAATAGCCGGTGATGGGTAGGATGGGTGTAGCGCGCACCGCCCTGAAACAGGGAATTGATGTTGAACGCGCGCAACCCATCAAGCGGTGATTGAGCTGTGGCTGAATCGGCCACAATCTCTGTGCCTGAATCCGCCACAAGCTCCATGGCTGATTTGGCCACACGGCCACCGCCGCCTGATGGGTTGCGCGCGTTGTGCGTCGGGGTTCTTGCCTAGAAGCTATCGCGCTTCACCCATCCTACGTACACCGTCACGCCTTGCCGTATCCTCCGCCGCCTGGGGTTTCAACCACGAATACGTCGCCCGGCTGCAATTGGGCGCTGTCTTGCGGGCCGAGTTCATCGATGGTGCCATCAACGCGCTCGATCGAGTTTCGGCCCATCGCGCCAGGCAGCCCGCCAGCCAGGCCGAACGGCGCGTAGCGGCGGTTGTTGGACAGGATGGCCGCCGTCATGGCTTCCAGGAAACGGATGCGGCGTACACCGCCCTCGCCGCCCAGGTACCGCCCGGCGCCGCCGGAACCCTTGCGGATTTCGTAGGACTCCAGTCGAACCGGGAAGCGGAACTCCAGCACCTCGGGGTCCGTCAAGCGCGAATTCGTCATGTGCGCCTGCACCACCGACGTGCCGGCGAAACCCTCGTCGTGCGGGCCCGCCGCGTCGATGCGTACCGGGCCCGCGCCCGTGCCGCCCGAGATGGTCTCGTAGTACTGATGGCGCGCGTTGCCGAAGGTGAAGTTGTTCATCGTGCCCTGGCTGGCCGCCAGCACGCCCAACGCGCCATACAAGGCGTTGACGATGCACATGGACGTTTCCACGTTGCCCGCCACCACCGACGCCGGCGGATTGGGCCGCAGCATCGAACCTTCCGGCAAGATGATCGATAGCGGCGCCAGGCAGCCGTCGTTCAGCGGGATGTCGTCATTGACCATGGTGCGGAACACATACAGCACCGCAGCCACGGCGATCGCACCAGGCGCGTTGAAGTTGTTGTCCAGCTGCGGTGACGTACCAGTGAAATCGACCACCGCGCTACGCGCCTGCGTATCCACCTTGACCGCCACGCGTATCACCGCGCCGTTGTCCAACGGGTATTCGTAGCTGCCATCCTTCAGCACCGAGATCACGCGGCGCACCGCTTCTTCGGCGTTGTCCTGCACGTGGCCCATATAGGCGCGCACAACGTCCAAGCCGAAGTGGTCGCACATGCGCAGCAACTCTTGCACGCCCTTCTCGTTGGCGGCTATCTGCGCGTGCATGTCGGCGATGTTCTGATCCGGATTGCGCGCGGGCCAGCGGCCCGAGCCCAGGATGTCGCGCGCGGCCTGCTCGCGGAATTCACCGTTCTTCACCAACTGGAAGTTGGTGAAGAGCACGCCCTCGTCTTCCACCGTTTTGGAATCGGGCGGCATCGAACCCGGCGTCGTGCCGCCGATATCCGCGTGGTGCCCACGCGAACCGACGTAGAACAGGATTTCGCGGCCAGCGTGATCGAACACCGGTGTAATGACCGTCACGTCGGGCAAGTGCGTGCCACCGTGATAAGGGTCGTTCACCACATAGGCGTCGCCCGGCATCATGCGGCCGGCGTTGGCGTTCATCACCGTGCGCACCGATTCACCCATGGACCCCAGGTGCACCGGCATGTGCGGCGCATTGGCGATCAAACGAGCTTGCGCATCAAAAATGGCGCACGAGAAATCCAGGCGCTCCTTGATGTTGACGGAGTACGCCGTGTTCTGCAGGCGGTAGCCCATCTGCTCGGCAATCGACATGAAGAGGTTGTTGAACACCTCCAGCATGACCGGATCCGCCTGCGTACCAATGCGACGCCGGTCCGCGCGCGCCTCGACACGCCGGATCACAAAATGGTCCTGCGCCGTCAGTTCGGCCTGCCAGCCGGGTTCCACCACGGTCGTCTGGTTGGGCTCTGAGATGATGGCGGGACCCGCCACCACGTCGCCGCCCGCCATGTCTTCGCGAACGTACAAGGGCGTGTCGCGCCATTCGCCCGCGCTGTACATGCTGACCACGCGGCGGGCCGCCAAGGCGCCCTCGCGGGTGCGCGACACCGACGCTTCGCCGACGCGCTCGCCGCCACCGGTGGCTTCCACCGAAATGGTTTCGACGACGAGTTCGCGGTTGGGCATCAGGAAGGAATAGCGCTGCCGATACGCGGCTTCGAAATCGCCACGCGCCTGCTCCAGGGTGGAAAAGGCAACTTCCAGCGCCGTATCCGTGCCCCGGTATTTCAAATGCAGGCGGCGCTGCACGCTGATGTCGCCATCCGGCACATGCTGGCGGCGAAGCTCGCCCACCGCCTGCCCGGCCAGCACATCCAGCTCGTCCTTCAACTCGCCCATCAGGTCGGCGTCCAGCACCTTTTCAACCGTCTTCTGGCGCATGTCGGTCTGGTCGGCCAAGCCCATGCCATAGGCCGATAGCACGCCGCCCAGGGGATGCGCGAACACCGTCGTCATGCCCAGCGCATCGGCCACCAGGCAGGCATGCTGCCCGCCCGCGCCGCCGAATACCGTCAAGGCGTATTCCGTCACGTCGTGGCCGCGCTGCACCGAGATGCGCTTGATGGCTTCCGCCATATTGCCGACGGCAATCTCCAGAAAACCTTCGGCCAATTGCTCCGGTGTCATCTCGCGGCCGGTGGCGGCGCGCACGTCGTCCGCCATGGCCGTGAAGCGCGCAACCACGGCGTCGCGATCCAGGGCTTCATTGGCCTCGGGGCCGAACACATTGGGGAAAAAGTCGGGCTGGATCTTGCCCAGCAGCACATTGCAGTCCGTCACTGCCAGCGGACCGCCACGGCGGTAGCAAGCGGGCCCGGGGTTGGCGCCCGCCGAATCCGGGCCGACGCGCAGGCGCGCGCCGTCGAAATGCAGGATGGAACCGCCGCCCGCCGCCACGGTGTGGATGCTCATCATGGGCGCGCGCATGCGCACGCCCGCCACCTGGGTTTCGAACTCGCGTTCGAACTCGCCCGCGTAGTGCGATACGTCGGTGGAGGTACCGCCCATGTCAAAGCCGATGACCTTGGGAAAGCCCGCGATTTCGCTGGTGCGCACCATGCCGACGATGCCGCCGGCCGGGCCGGACAGAATGGCGTCCTTGCCTCGGAAACGATGCGCGTCGGTCAGGCCGCCGCTGGATTGCATGAACATCAGGCGGATGCCCGGCAGTTCGCCCGCCACCTGATCCACGTAGCGCTTCAGGATCGGCGACAGATAGGCGTCAACCACCGTGGTGTCGCCGCGCGATACGAACTTGATCAGCGGGCTGACTTCGTGCGAAGCCGACACCTGCGTGAAGCCCACTTCGCGGGCGATGCGCGCTGCGCGCTGCTCATGGCCGGTGGCGTGCCAGGCGTGCATGAACACAATGGCCACCGCGCGGATGCCGCTGTCGTAGGCGGCTTGCATGCCCGCGCGCAAACCGGCTTCGTCCAGGTCGCGGATGACTTCGCCATCGGCTGCCACGCGCTCGTCGGCTTCGACGACGGATTCATAGAGCATTTCGGGCAGCACGACGTTGCGGTCGAACAGCCGCGGCCGATTCTGATACGCGATGCGCAACGCATCGCGAAACCCGCGCGTCGTCACAAGCAGCGTGCGCTCGCCCTTGCGTTCCAGCAAGGCGTTGGTGGCAACGGTGGTGCCCATCTTCACGCACTCAACCTGTTCGACCGGCACGGGCTGGCCGGGCGCCACGCCCAGCAGCTTGCGGATGCCGGCCACGGCCGCATCGCGGTACTGCTCGGGATTTTCCGACAGCATTTTCGCCGTGGTGGTCGTGCCATCGGGGCGGCGCGCCACGATGTCGGTGAAGGTGCCCCCACGATCGATCCAGAATTGCCACTTCTTCATGCGTGATCCTTGAAAACAAACGGCCACGGCGCGTGCCGCCGCGGTCGGGTTGCGGTGTGCCGGGCCATGCCCGAACAGATTCAGAGTGAGGTTGCCGCCCGCGCGGCCTGGTCGTACAGGCCCGATAGCGAGCGCAGGGCGTGCGCCAGTTGGCGGCTGAAATCCAGCCCGCCCCCACCCGGCCCGTCCAGGCCGGCGGTCAGGCATTGCTCGCGGATCTCGCCATAGCGTTTGAGGATGGTCGCGCCGTCCGGCGTGACGCTGTAGAACACTTCCTTGCTGCTGCGTTCGCCCTTGACCACGCCCAGGCGCTCCAGCTTCTTCAGCGCGTAGCTGACGATGTGGGTGTCTTCGACGTTGAGCGTGAAGCAGATGTCGGCAAGCTTCTTGGCGCGTTGCCGGTGGTAAACATGGTGGAACACCATCACGTCGGTAGGCGTCAGGTCGGGTAGCCCGGCCGCCGCCATGCAGCGCACCGTCCAGCGGTCAAAGGCATGGCTGGCGATCATCAGGCCGAATTCAACTTCGGACAGATCGGGCGCGCTACCGCCGGCAAGGTGGGCCGACGACGCTATCAACGTGGAGCTCATGGGACGCTTGAACCAAGTTTATCTGGTTGAAATACTAATAATTTATGGGCATTTCATCCATAAAAAATAAGCATTGAACGGCCGAAAGCGGCCATTTCAAGGGAATACCCCTAGCACCATGGCGACTGCAATGCCGCCTGATGCGGCAGGATGTTGTCTAGGGCGCGGCCCAGCCCATGGGCAGATTGGCGCGGATGAGCCAGCCCGCAATCGAAATGCGCGGCGCGATATCGGGCATGGGGTCGCCCGGACCAAACCAGCGCGCATCGGCGATCTCGTCTTCCTGCACGCGGATATCGCCCGAGACGTAGTCGGCGGTAAACGCCACCATCAGCGAATGCGGAAACGGCCAGGGCTGGCTGCCGAAGTACTGCAGATTGCCGACCTTCAAGCCGACTTCCTCGTAAACCTCGCGGTGCACGGTTTCTTCGATGCTCTCGCCCGGCTCGACGAACCCAGCCAACGCCGTGTAGCGGGCCGTGGCGGTAGTGGTGTGCCGTGCCAGCAGGATGCTGTCGCCCTTGCGGATCAGCACCATCATGGCCGGCGATATGCGCGGGTAGGCTGAAAAACCACAGGACGGGCAGCGCAGGCAGAATTCGTGCGCCACGCGCTCGGCGGGGGTTCCGCAGGCGCCACAGAACCGGTGCGTGCGCGCCCATTCGGCGATCTGGTAGGCGCGGCCCGCCAGCGCCATGCGCTCGTCGTCCAGCACGCCAAACAGCGACCGCAACTTCTTGAAGGCATAGCCTTCGGGCGCCTCCAGCGTGGGGTCCACATGCATCGTCCGATACGGGGAATCGGGCGTCGTCCAGATCGGCTGCAAGGCCGGCAGGGCCAGGCCGATGCGTTCGCACAATGCCAGATCCGGCAACAAGCTGGACGCTTCTTCAACCAGCAACTCATCTCGACGGAAAACGAAATTCACAAGGGGCCTCTGCAGCTTGCATACACAGCCGCAATCTTAGAAGAAAAACGGGGGCATGAATTCGAGGTGTCCACGGCGTGCACAACGATTTAACCTTCAACGAACTGGCACGCCGAAGCCTAGGATTAACCCGTAAACCGGCGTATTTTCTGCGCGATGGTGCCGCGCAGCACCATAGAATGGCACGGCTTTTAGGCCGCGCACCATCCGCGCAGCAGTCTCTTTCAAGAATGCCTATCGGGCACAACCCGTCTTCACCATTCGCACAGAAGGACCATCCATGTACAAGAAAATCTCAATGCTGGCCGGCAGCATCATCCTGGCATTCAGCGCCGGCGCACAGGCCGAAACCAAGTGGGATTTGCCCAGTGCCTACCCGGCCAGCAACTTCCATGTTGAAAACCTGACCAGCTTCATCAAGGAAGTGGATACGCTGTCGCAAGGCAAGCTGAAGATTCAGCTGCACAACAATGCGTCGCTGTACAAGGCGCCGGAAATCAAGCGCGCCGTGCAAGGCAACCAGGCGCAGATCGGCGAAATCCTGCTGACCAACTTCGCCAACGAAGACCCGATCTACGAACTGGACGGCCTGCCCTTCCTGGCCACCGGCTACGACGCTTCGTTCAAGCTGTACCAGGCGCAAAAGCCCTTCCTGGAAAAGAAGCTTGAGTCGCAAGGCATGATGCTGCTGTACGCCGTGGCATGGCCGCCCCAAGGCATCTTCGCCAACAAGGAAATCAAGCAGATCAGCGACATGAAGGGCCTGAAGTGGCGCGCGTACAGCCCGGTCACGGCCAAGATCGCTGAACTGGTGGGCGCGCAACCCGTCACGGTGCAGCAGGCTGAACTGGCGCAAGCGCTGGCCACCGGCGTGATCGATTCCTACATGTCGTCGGCTTCCACCGGCTACGACACCAAGACGTACGAATACATCAAGAAGTTCTACGACACGCAGGCCTGGTTGCCCAAGAACGCCATCATAGTGAACAAGAAGGCCTTCGACGCGCTGGACCCCGCCTCGCAAGAAGCCTTGAAGAAGGCCGGCGCGGATGCCGAAGCACGCGGCTGGAAGCTGTCGCAAGAAAAGAATAAGTGGTATCAGGAACAGCTGGCCAAGAACGGCATGGAAACCATCCAGCCCACCGTCGAGCTGAAGGAAGGCCTGTCGGTGATTGGCAAGCGCATGCTGGATGACTGGCTGAAGAAGTCCGGCGCGGACGGCAAAACCATGATCGACACCTACAAGAAGCAGTGATATTTCCATGCGCCGCTTTTTAGATGGTCTTTACGGCGCGGCCGGCCTGTTGGCCGGCTTGTGCACGATCGGCGTCCTGGCGTCCGTGCTGGCGGCGATCATCGCCCGCCAGCTCGGCTTGAACATTCCGGGCACCGATGCGTATGCAGGCTATTTCATGGCCGCGGCGGGTTTTCTGGCGTTGGCCAGCACGTTCAAGCACGGCGAACACATCCGTGTGACGCTATTGCTGAATTCGTTGGCGCCGGCCGGCAGCCGCCGGCTGGATATTTTTGCGCTGGCCGTCGGCTCGCTCCTGGCGTCCGCCTTTGCGTTCTTCAGTATCAAGCTGACCTACGACTCCTGGCTGTACAACGACATCTCCACCTCCAACGACGCCACGCCGCTCTGGATTCCGCAGATCAGCATGGCGGTGGGCACGGTGTTGTTCCTGGTCGCCCTTGTCGACGAGTTGATCCGTCGCTCACGCGGCGTGCCCGCCGCTACTTCGCAGCAATCCCATGAATGAACTTCTTGTCATTACCCTATTGGTCGTTTCGATCTTCGCGCTGTTGGGCTGCGGAGTCTGGGTCGGCCTGACGCTGGCGGGTACGGCCTGGATCGGCATGGAGATTTTCTCCAGCCGCCCCGCGGGCGACGCCATGGCCGTCACCATCTGGGGCGCCTCGTCCAGTTGGACGCTGACCGCCCTGCCCTTGTTTCTGTGGATGGGCGAGATCCTGTTCCGCACCCGGTTGTCCGAAGACCTGTTCAGGGGCTTGGCGCCGTGGCTGAACCGCCTGCCGGGCCGGCTGCTGCACACGAACGTGATCGGTTGCGCGATTTTTGCCGCCGTGTCGGGCTCGTCTGCCGCTACCTGCGCCACCGTCGGCAAGATGACCATTCCCGAGCTGAAGCGCCGTGGCTACCCCGAGGACAAGATCCTGGGCACGCTGTCGGGCGCGGGCACGCTGGGCCTCTTGATTCCGCCGTCCATCATCATGATCGTGTACGGCGTGGCGGCCGACGTGTCGATCGCCAAGCTGTTCATCGCGGGGATTCTGCCAGGGCTTCTGCTGGCCGTGCTGTTCATGGGCTATATCGGTTGGTGGGCAATACGCAATCCCAAGCAAGTGCCGGCGGCGGATCCCGGCATGCCATTCATGCAGAAGCTGTCGCAGTCGCGGCACTTGATTCCGGTCATGGTGCTGATCGGCGCGGTGCTGGGCTCCATCTACAGCGGCATCGCCACGGCCACGGAAGCGGCGGCGGTGGGTGTGGTGGGCGCCTTGATCCTGTCGGCGCTGCAGGGCTCGTTGAACCGGTCAACCTTCAAGCAATCGCTCTTGGGCGCCACCCGCCTGTATTGCATGATTGCGCTGATTCTGGCGGGTGCGCAGTTCCTGACGCTGGCAATGGGCTATATCGGCCTGCCGCGCGCGCTGGCCGAATGGATCGGCGGGCTGGGCTTGTCGCAATTTGGCCTGATCATGGCGCTGATGGTGTTCTTCATCGTGCTGGGATGCTTCCTGGACGGCATTTCGATCGTGGTGCTGACTATGGGTGTGCTGCTGCCGACCGTGCAGGCGGCGGGCATTGACCTGATCTGGTTCGGCATCTTCATCGTCTTCGTGGTGGAAATGGCACAGATCACGCCGCCGGTGGGCTTCAACCTGTTCGTGCTGTCCGGCATGAGCGGACGCGAATTGCCCTACATTGCGCGCGCTTCAATGCCCATGTTCCTGCTGATGGCCATGGCGGTACTGCTGCTGTATTTCGTACCCGGTATCGCGACCTGGCTGCCGCTGCACATGAAACTGTGACGCCTTGGCGCTGCACGCAAAACCGGTCGCCCAGGCGGCCGGTTTTTTTTGCCTGTTCGTCACCGATTTGACGGGCCGCGCGTTTCGATTTCTGTAAACCAGGGAAAACGCCAGATCCGATTGGGCACCACGCAGGTGCCAACTTTCCTAGAATCCCCTGGCGCCAATCGGCTGCACCAACTTGGCGCAGCCGATTGGCTTGCACCCTTGGGCTTATGCTCCGGACCCGCGCTGCATCCAAAGCGTCGGTGCACGGGCCCAACGTCGGACGACCCTTCCGGCGCAAACACCTCCGGCCACAAGCCGGAAGCAATCAAAATAAATCAGCTACACAGGAGGACTTCTCAGTGAAACGCATCACCCTTACGCTCGCCGCAGCAGGCCTGGGCCTGGCCACCGGCACCGCTTCGGCGGAAACCAGCGTCACCCTGTACGGCATCGCCGACGTCAGCATCCGCTACCTGAGCACCAGCGCCGGCAGCGTTGGCGAGGACGGCAGCCGGGTGTCGATGGAAAACGGCGCCATCTCGAACAGCCGCTGGGGCCTGCGCGGCTCTGAAGACCTGGGCAATGGCAACCGCGCCTTCTTCCGCCTGGAAAACGGCTTCAACATGCAGAACGGCAATTCGTCGGCCACGGGCAAGGCGTTTGGCCGGCTGGCCTACGTGGGCCTGGATGGCGGCGGCATCGGCCAACTGACCTTGGGCTTGCAGAACACGCCGATGTTCGATTTGCTGGCCGATCACTTCGACCCGCTGACCGTGGGCAACTACGATCAGAACGCCTGGTTGCCCGCCGCCATGTCGCGCGTGCGCACCAACAACATGACCAAGTATTCCAACACCATTGGCGACCTGTCATTGGCGTTGTCGTGGGCTAACGGCGAAAGCTGGGAAGACCACAAGGCCGGCCAACAATACGGCGCCAGCCTGCGCTACATGGTCGGCAAGCTGGGCCTGGGCGCGGCGTATCAGCAAACCTACGACGGCCTGGATTCCGATCTGCGCCAACGCGTCTGGAACCTGAACGCGTCCTACCAGTTCGACAGCGCCAAGGTGTTCGTCGGCTACTTCAACGGCCGCGACGAAACCGGCTGGGTCAATGCCGTCATGGGCGGCGCCACCAGCACCGCCGGTCTGAACCGCAAGGACAACGGCTATTTCGCGGGCGTCACCTGGCAAGCCACGCCGCGCTGGGCCATTACCGGCGCCGGCTATTACGACCAAAGCAAGAACGTGGTTGAAGACGGCGACAAGGGCAAGCGCTATGCGCTGGTGGCCGTGGCGGAATACGCGCTGTCCAAGCGTTCGCAGGTCTACGGCACCGTGGACTGGAACAAGGTCAGCGACGCCGCCAGCAATGAAATCGCCGGCAAGAACCACCAGGTGGGCGCGGCCGTGGGCTTCCGCCACATTTTCTAAGCGGCACGCGAATCGGGCGTTTTAAGAACGTCCACGTAAAAACCCCATCGCACGAACATGCTGCGATGGGGTTTTTTTACAGCATCGCCATGCGGCTGTTGACCAGGTCGGTCACCAGCATATGCCCTGGGGCGTGCGTAATGCAGAACTCCGGGCGCACGGACGACACCACGGACTGCGGCGTGACGCCGCAAGCCCAGAACACCGGCATTTCGCCGGGGCGGATCTCGACGGCGTCACCGTAATCCGGCCGGTTGATGTCCGCGATGCCGATCAACGCGGGGTCGCCGATGTGCACCGGCGCACCATGCACGGACGGAAAGCGCGACGTGACCTGGATGGCGCGGATGGCGTCGGCCGCCTTCAATGGGCGCATGGACACTACCAGCGGCCCGCTGAACGAGCCGGCCGGTTGCGTGGGGATGTTGGTGCGGTACATGGGCACGTTGCAACCCTGCTCGATGTGGCGCACCGGCAAGCCGTTGTCCAGCATGGCTTCTTCGAACGAAAACGAGCAGCCGATCAGGAACGACACCAGATCATCGCGCCAGATATCGCGCACGTCGGTGGGTTCGGCCACCAGCTCGCCGTTCTTCCAGACGCGATAGCGCGGGATGTCGGTGCGGATGTCGATGTCCGCCCCCAGTTCCGGCAACGCGGGGTTGCCGGGTTCGGACATGGCCAGCAAGGGGCAAGGCTTGGGGTTGCGTTGGCAGAAATGCAGAAACTCGGCCGCCAGCGCGCGCGGCAGGATGGCCAGGTTGGCCTGCACATGCCCCGGCGCCAGGTTGGCCGTGGGGCCGGTCAGGCGCCCGCTGCGGGCATCCAGCCGGGCCTGGCGGGCCAGTTCGACACTATTGCGTACTACGTCGACGGGCGACATGGAAAATCCTCTTGATGCGGGTTGTGAGGCGACGGCCGATCAACGCCCGGCCAGCAGCGCTTCAACCGCCAGGCCCACGGCCAGGATGCGGCGGTCGGCGCCGTTGCTGCCGGAGATCATCAAGCCCACCGGCGCGGTGCCCGGCGCGTGGCAAGGCAGGGACAATGCGCAGCCGTCCAGGAAGTTGATCAGCGTGGGGTTGCGCAGGATCAGGCCGTTGGCCGCGTAGTAGGCTTCGTCCGACGCCACCAGGTCCGCTACCGCCGGCGCCACAATGGGCGTGGTGGGCATGATGAGCGCGTCGTAGCCGGCAATGCGGTGGTCCACGGCGGCCACCCAGGCCTCACGCGCGTCCAGCAGGTCCAGGTAGTCGGCGGCGCTCATGTCCTGGCCGCGCATGATGCGCGACACCACGCGCGGGTCGTAGCGCTTGCCGGCGCGCGCGATCAGGTCGCGGTGCCAGGCCCAGGCTTCGGCCGCCGTGAAGCCGCCCTTGCTGTTGATGTTGCCCAGCTCGGCGAATTCGGGAATGGCGATTTCCTCGACCAGCGCGCCCGCGGCCTTCAGCTTGGCCACGGCGGCGGCGAAGCTGTCGGCAACGTGCTTTTCCATGGCATCCAGCGCCAGCGTGGTCGGCACGGCCAGGCGCAAGCCGCGCAGGGCCATGGCCTCGGGCACCGGGCCGCCGTCGCCGGACAGGATGGCGTCCAGCTCGGCGCAGCAGCGCACGCTGCCCGCGATGGGGCCGATGGAATCCAGGTTAGCCGACAGCGGCAGCACGCCCGTCATGGACACACGCCACGCGCTGGGCTTGAAGCCCGTGAGGCCGCACAGCGCGGCCGGGATGCGCACCGAACCGCCGGTGTCGGAACCGACGCCGGCCACGGCCATGCCATCGGCCACCGACACCGCCGCGCCCGACGAAGAACCACCCGGAATGCGGCCGGTGCCACGGTCATACGGGTTCAGCGGCGTGCCGTAGTGCGGGTTGATGCCCAGGCCCGAATAGGCGAATTCGGTCATGTTGGTACGGCCAATGATGACGGCGCCCGCGGCGATCAAACGCTGCACGACTTCGGCGTTGGCGTCAGCCGCCGGCTCGCCTTCGCGCGCGACGGAACCAGCCATGGTGGTTTCGCCTTCGATGTCGAACAGGTCCTTGATGCTGATGGGCAGCCCTTCCACCGCCGAGCGCACGATGCCTGCGGCACGCAGGGTGTCGGATGCGCGCGCCTGGGCCAGCGCCGATTCGGCATACAGCTTGGTGAACACGCGCGCGCCCTCGCCCGCCGCATCCTGGGCGCGTGCCAGCGCCAGTTCGGTCAGCGCGACCGACGTGGTACGGCCTTCACTCAGGGCCAAGGTCAGTTCATTCAAGGTCGAAACCATCTTTGTCCTCGTGCCGACTTGCGGCGTAAAAGTGCGGACAGGCGCAACCTTGAGAAAAGGCGCGCCTGGCGTTCAATGCCATCCCATCAGGAACCGGAATCAGGCCACCACGGGCAGCGATTCAACATGATAGCGGTGGCTGATCGTGCGCTGGCGGCGCGGGTCGAACAGTTCCATGGTGAAGTCGGCCGCGGCGCGGATGCCGCCAATGGCGCCCACCGTGCCGCAAGTCATGCCCGCGCCTTGCGGCAGCGCGGCCGCGCCGCCGGTGTAGCCCGCGATCAGGTCTTGCGGCGTGCGCAGCGTGGACAGCGGGCCTTCCTGGTACAGCACCTTTTCGCCGTTCTCGACGATGTACGAACGGATAACCAGTTCGTCCCAGTAGTCGGCCACGTCGGCCAGGCGCCAGGCAACGGTGGCGACAGGCTTCACGCAGACCTGCTTGGACATGGCGACGCTGACGGTCTCCAGCTTGCGGTCGGTATGGTCGGACGCGATGCTGACGTACATTTCGCCGTCCACGGCGAACACAAAGGTTTCCACTTCGCCCGAGGAATCCTCGCCCACGGCCTGCACGCGTTCAGCCTGCGTGAGTTGGTTATCGGCAATGCGGTAGTACAGCGGCACGCTGGTCGGGCGCGGCACGCCAATGGCGGCCAGTTCTTCGATGTGGTGCTCAATGGCGGCCATGTCGCGTCCGGCCCAGCCGGCCACGATCAGGGTGTTGAAGTCCACTTCCACCTGGCGGGGATTGGCGTCGTCGATGTTGAATACGGCTTTCATATCAGTCCTGCGGAAATAACGGGTGGAAAACGGTGCGGCCACCCATGGGCCGCACCCGGTTCAAACAAGCTGTCAACCAAAGGCGCGCGGCAACCACAGCGCCAGATCGGGCCAAAACGCCAGCAGCGCCAGCATCAGGAACATGGCGGCCACGAACGGTAGGCTGCCGACAATGACGGCGCCCATGGAACCGCTCTTGCGCAAGCTTTGCACCACGAACAGGTTCAGGCCCACGGGCGGCGTGATCAGCGCGGCTTCGACCAGGATGATGATGACGATGCCCAGCCAGATCGGGTCGTAACCCAGCGCAATCATGATGGGCGCCACGATGGGGATGGTCGTGATCATCATGGACAGCGTTTCCATGAAGCAGCCCAGCACCAGGTAGAAGATCACCACGATCAACAGCATCCAGCCGGGCGACAGCCCTAGCCCGGTGATCGACTTGGTCAAGGCATCGGTCAGGCCGGTGGCCGACATGACGAAGTTCAGGAAGCTGGCCGCGATGACGATCAGCATGATCATCGCCGTGGACCGCATCGTGCCTTCCATCACTTCGCGCAGCATCTTCCAGCTCAGGCGGCGGAACCAGGCGGCCAGGATGAACGCACCCAGCACGCCCAGCGCGGCGGCTTCGGTTGGCGTGGCCAGGCCCGCGTAGATGGAACCCACCACCAGGAAGAAGATGCCCATGGGCGGCGCCAGGTGCACCAGGCTGCCCAGGCGCTGTCCCCAGGTCGCATGGATCTTCTTGCCGCCCCAGGACGGCTTGGCCACGCACGCCACCACAATCATCAGCATGAACAGCGCGGCCATCGCGAAACCGGGGATGATGCCGGCCAGGTACAGCTTGGGCACCGACGAATTGGTCAGCACGCCATAGATCACCAGGTTGATGGACGGCGGAATCAAGATGCCCAACGTTCCGCCCGCGGCCAGGCTGCCCAGGAACAGCGGTTCGTTGTAGCCGTACTTGCGGATTTGCGGAATGGCAACGGTGCCCACGGTGGCCGCGGTGGCCACGCTGGAACCAGACGTGGCCGAAAACAAGGTGGATGCGCCGATGTTGGCGTGCATCAAGCCGCCCGGCAGCCACGACAACCACAGGCTCATGGCGCCGTACATGCGTTCCGCGAAGCCCGCGCGCAGCAGCACTTCGCCCAGCATGATGAACAGCGGAATCGCCACCAGCAGGAACTCATTGTTCGAGCTCCAGGAAATTTCACCGATGGCGCGCGACAGCGGGAGCATCGAGAACAGCGGGTCCAGAATCAGGCCCAGCACACCAAGCGCCGCGCCCACCGGAATGGACAGGCCGATCAGCACCAGCAACAACGTCAATGCGGTGGAAATCATGCCGCGTCTCCTTTCACCATGCGCTCGCCCGCGGCGGCTTCTTCTTCGGCTTCTTCCTGCGCCGAACGTACGCCACAAATCTGCTTGACCAGGTCAATATCGCCCGTGACCAGCGCGGCTGACGCGCGCGTCAGCATCAGCGCAACGGTGATGCACATCCAGGCCAGACCCAACAACCACAGGCCCTGCGGGATCCACAAGGGGGTGGCCAGCGGCGTGTTGGCCGTGGACTTCTGCGCCCACGAGGTCTGCACCACGTCGTAGGCGTAATACGTCAGGAACACCATGAAGACGGCCATCGCCACCATGGAAATCCAATCCAGCACAGCCGACAGGCGCACCGGTAAATATTGATAGAGCACATCAACGCGCACGTTGGCGCGCTGCAAGGTGGCGAACGCCAACGCCCAGGACGTGCTGATGGCGAAAGCGTAGCTGGAGAGCTCGTCGGCGCCACCGGTGTTGAAGCCCAGGAATTTGCGGGCCAGCACGTCGAAGGAGATCAGCAGCACGCTGGCCACCGTCAACGCACCGCCGGCCCAGACGGCGACGCGCGACAAGCTCTCGGCGCGCCGCAACAGGCCGCCCAGCAGGCGGAAGTGTTCGGTTTGGGTCATGGATAGCACCTCTGCGGGCATGCGCCCGGTATGTCTGGCAAAAAAACGCGCCGCCGCGCGATGCGGCGGCGCGGTCCAGCGCTTACTTGCTGGCGGTCAGGCCCAGCGTCTTGCCGATGGTGGCGTTGAAGTCCTTCACGCACTGCGCCGAGCAGCGGGCGGCCCACTTGGGCAGCACGGCTTCTTCGGCAACCTTCTTCAGCAGCGCGCGGTCGGCGTCGGACGGCTGAACCAGGACCATCTTGCCCTTGACCGGGAACGGGCAGGCAGCGGCGCCCGTGTTGCAGTCATAGCCTTCCTGCGTCTGGCGCGCGGCGGCGTCCCAGATGTTGTCGACCAGCGTCTTCACGTTGGTTTGCAGGAACGTGCGCACGGCGGGGTCCAGCTTGTCCCAGGCCTTTTGGTTGACGGCGTGGATTTGCTGGTTCCAGTTAATCGGCAGCGCAACCAGGTGCGTGGACACTTCATACCACTTGGCCGAGTAGCCCGACAGCGAACCCGTGATGGCGCAATCGACCACCTTGTTCTGCAGGGCCGGAACCACTTCGCCGAACGCCATCGTCACGCTGGAACCGCCCAGCGCTTCGACGAATTCAGCCGTGGTGCGGCTGCTGGTGCGGACCTTCTTGCCCTTGATGTCGGCCAGGCCCTTGATATCGGCGTTGCAGAACAGCACTTGCGCGGGATAGGTGGAAATGCCCAGCAGCTTGACGTTGCTACCTTCGCCGTAAAGCTTGGCGTAGACGGGTTCGAACGCATCGGTCACGGCGCGGGCGGTCTTGACGTCAGGCGCCAGGCCGGCCAGGTCGATGGCTTCGTTGATGGGGTTGTCGCTGGCGAAGTACGACAGCGTGGCGGTGCCGAATTCAATCACGCCTTGCGACATCAGGCGCAGCAACTCGGGACCCTTCAGGCCCATTTCGTTGAAGCCCTTGATTTCCGCCGTGACCTGGCCCTTGGACAGCTCGGGAATGGTCTTGGTCCAGAACGGCTTTTCGTAGTCGTTATAGGCGGTCAGGTTGGACAGGCCTCCCACGACCTTCAACTGGGTTTTGGGCAGGTCCTGCGCGTGAACGGCGCCGGTCAGCAAACTGGCGGCGACGGCGGCGAAAACAAGAGACTTCTTCATGGACAAAACTCCTGGCTGGCGGGATGGTCTGCGCACGCGGGATCCCGTTACCCCGGTCACGTGCGGTTTGGGTTCAGGTAATCAGGCGCGATGAACGCGCGCGGCGCGTGGCCAAGGACGTGGCGCCAGGGTCTGCAATTGGATCGAGTGACTATTCATGCTTTTCCCCCGCACTGTGTATCCAGGCGTTGCATTCTTGATGTTTCGCCATTGCATCCGCCGGGGCAGGAAGCGTCCAATCGTATGTTGCGATGTGGGGGTATAAATATTTCTTGGGTCTCGTCCGCGGGTGCCGATGGGATTCGCGCAAATGACGGCCTGGCGCGGGCTTGCAGGCCGTTGCAGGCCTGTCTGCGCATGGCTGACGATACCCCCGGCGACCCCGTGCCAACCGGCGACCGGGGAAAACACCTAGATCGGAATTCCGTCCCCGGCCTGCGCCGCGACCTTTTGCGCCATCTGCGCAATGACCCTGACGGCGTGGCTGTCCGGCCCCTGCACCCAGCTTGCGGTGAAGCTCAGCTCGGGCAAGGGGTCGGCCTGCACGCGCAGGATGCGGAGTTCGCCGCGCGCCAATTCCTTGCCCAGGAACACCGGCGCGATCACGCTGGTGCCGATGCCATCCTGCGTCATCCGCACCACCATGGACATGGATGCGCTGCCATACATGCGCGGCGAGGCCACGCCGGCGCGCGTCAGCATGTCGCGCACGACTCGATACGGCGAACTATTGGATGGGTACGTGATGATGGGCAGCTTGCCGATGCGCTCAAGCGTCAGCGGCTCGGGGCCCAGGTCCAGCGTGGGGCTGGCCACCCAGGCCAGCGGATAGCTGCACAGCGCCAGGTTTTCAACACGCGCCTCAAGCACGGGCCCCATCAGGAAGGCCAGGTCGATCTGGCGCGACATCAGGTGCGGGCGCAGCACGTGGGTGGTGTCCACCTCGATTTCCAGCACCAACGCTGGATAGGTCGAATGGATCAGTTCGATGAGTGTGGGCAGCCAGGTCTGCACAATGGTCTCGGCCACGCCGATGCGCACCGTGCCGGTCATCACGTTCTGTTCGCGCGCGGCCTCGAACATGTCGCGCCGCACTTGCAGCATGCGTTCGGCATGCGACAGCAATTCGTGGCCCTTGGCGGTGAGCTTGACGCCGCGCGCGTCGCGCTCGAAGAGCCGCACGCCCAAGTCCGCCTCAAGCGAGGCGATGCGCTGCGAGACGGCAGGCTGTGTGGTGTTGAGCTTGTCGGACGCGGCACGAAAGCTGCCCAGCGTGGCGACCCAAAAAAAAGTTTCGACGTTACGTAGTTCGATCATTGGCCTGTTCCCCCGGCGCGATGAGCGTATCATGGCAGCCGCCCATTTCCCCATCAGGAGCCCGTCCATGCCCCCGGCCGATCCAGGTCGCCCACAAGCCCCCGCGCCTGCCTCGCGCGGCCCGCTCGTCGGTATCTTGCTGCTGGTGCTATCGATGTGGACGCTTTCCTGTCTGGACGCCAGTGGCAAATGGGTCATGAATGCGGGCGTGCCGCTACTGGTGCTGTCTTGGTTCCGCTACGTGGTGCACCTGATCCTGGTGTTGGCGCTGGTATTGCCGGCCCGCGGGCTGCGGGTGCTGCGCAGCAACAAGCCGCGCGAACAACTGATACGCGGCGGCTCCATGTTCCTGGCCACGCTGATGTTCTTCACGACGCTCAGCTACATTCCGCAGGCCGAAGCCACGGCCATCAACTTCCTGGCGCCCTTGCTGGTGCTGTCGGTGGCGCCCTGGGTCCTGAAAGAGCCCGCCCGCATGTCCCGCTTTGTGGCGGCGGGCATTGCGTTTATCGGCGTCATCATCGTCATCCGTCCTGGCGGCGGCTTGCATCCGGTTGGCACCATTTTCGGTTTGCTGACGGCCTGTTGCTTTGCCGCGCAGTTCATCGCCACGCGGCGGGTGGCGGGCGATGACCCGTTCACCTCGCTGATCTGGAGCGGCGCGGTGGGCACGGTCTGCCTGACGGTGACCCTGCCTTTCGTATTGCCGGCGGCGCTGCCGGTCTTGCAGGGCCTATCCGGCTTCGATTGGTTCTTGCTGATCTCGACCGGCCTGACTGGCGGGGTCGGCCATCTGTTCCAGATCGCCGCGTACCGCCGGGCCCCGGCGTCCACGCTGGCGCCCTTCATCTATTTGCAGATCATCAGCGCCACGTCCGTGGGCTGGCTGGTCTATGGCCATTTCCCGGACCCGCTGACCTGGCTGGGCATCGCCATCATCTGCGCCAGCGGCATCGGCATCGGCCTGATCGAATGGCGCCGCAGCCTGGCCATCAGCGCGGCGTCCACCAGGGCCGCTGTTCGCTAGATCCACCGCTGAACCCAAGGGCGCGGGCCGTGTCCGGCGCGCGCCGGGCGGCTCCCGTACAATGCTCGTCGCTTTTTGCGCTTTCGCGCTTAGGCTCCCAGCATCCGGCATTTCCCCGAGCGAGGTTTTCATGGTCATCAAGCCCCGTGTGCGCGGCTTTATCTGCGTCACCACCCATCCCGTTGGCTGCGAAGCCAACGTTAACAAGCAGATCGACTACGTTCGGGCGCAAGGCCCCATCGCCGGGGGGCCGAAGCGCGTATTGGTACTGGGCGCCTCAACCGGCTACGGCCTGGGTGCGCGCATCAGTGCGGCCTTCGGCTGTGGCGCGGAAACCTTGGGCGTGTTTTTCGAACGTCCCGCCGACGCCGCCAAGGCCGGCACGCCGGGCTGGTACAACACCGCCGCCTTCCACAAGGCGGCAGAAACCCAGGGCCTGACCGCCACCAGCATCAACGGCGACGCCTTCTCGGACGAGATCAAACAAAAGACCATTGCCGCCATCAAGGCGGGCATGGGCCAGGTGGACCAGGTCGTCTACAGCCTGGCCGCCCCGCGCCGCACCCATCCCACGACGGGCCAGGTGTTCAATTCCACGCTCAAACCGATCGGCAACGCGGTCAACCTGCGCGGCCTGGACACCGACCGCGAAGTGGTCAAGGAGTCCGTGCTGGAGCCAGCCACGCAAGCCGAGATCGACGCCACCGTGGCCGTCATGGGCGGTGAAGACTGGCAGATGTGGATAGACGCGCTGCTGGATGCCGGCGTGCTGGCCGAAGGTGCCACGACGACGGCCTTCACCTACCTGGGAGAAAAGATCACGCACGACATCTATTGGAACGGGTCGATCGGCGCGGCCAAGAAGGATCTGGACGAGAAGGTGCTGGACATCCGCGCCAAGCTGGCTGCCCGCGGTGGCGACGCCCGCGTGTCGGTGCTGAAGGCGGTGGTCACCCAGGCCAGCTCGGCCATTCCGATGATGCCGCTGTACCTGTCGCTGCTGTTCAAGATCATGAAGGCAGAAGGCACGCACGAAGGCTGCATCGAGCAGGTGTATGGCCTGTACAAGGAAAGCCTGTGCAGCGACACGCCCATCCTGGATGAGCAAGGCCGTCTGCGCGCCGACTACAAGGAGCTGGATCCGAAGGTGCAGGCACAGGTGCAGGCGCTATGGACCCAGGTCACCAGCGACAACATCTATCAACTGACCGACTTCGCGGGCTACAAGCAGGAGTTCCTGCGCTTGTTCGGATTCGAAATTGATTCGGTGGATTACGACGCCGATGTGGATCCGGCCGTGGAAATTCGCGGCCTCGTTTGATCGCAGCTTGATCGCATCGTGCTGCCTGCGCACCGGGCTTGCCCGGCCGCGCAGCGCGTCACAGATAATCCAGCGTCACCAAACGATGCGGCACGGCCACGCCGCCAGGCCCGCCGGGCAATGGCCGCAGCGCCTTCGTACTGACCTTGACGACACTGTCATTAGCCGCCGGCTGCCTGCCGGGGGTGGGCATGCAACTGACCCGGTGCATGCCCTGCCCGGCTGCGGGCACGCGGCTGGCCTGACATCGGGTGGGTTCCACAATCGAGCCGGAAAACCGGATGACGCCGCCGGCGGCACTGACCGTCATTGGGGTCAGCAAGGCAGCTATAGACAGGACAAGCGCTGAACGACGAATAGTCATGGCGGCTCCAGAGCGGGGCAAGGTCTGGCGAGCAGGCTTGCCCGCCAAACTGCATTACCGCGCCGTTAGTACCAACGCTTGAAGTCGCGCGCCGGTGTTCGACCCAGCAGCCATAAGCCGTTGATCTTGCCGCGGTAAATCCTATGCCTCGGTTGTCAACCAGACTACTCTGAAGCCCATATAGGATCAATCTGGAATAAGTCTAAAAACGCCGCTTTATTCGCGTGTCTCGTCAACATCAATGCCAGCGCTGCAATCAAGTGCGCTATGCAATGACCGTCACGTATCGATTGGGCCTTTGGGCCTGACGGCCGGAGCCGCTGCGGATCAGTCGCCCTGCACCATCCGGCCCGCGGCCAGCACAAGCTGGCGGCCGCAACGGGCGGCCAACTGCGGGTCGTGGGTAACCAGTACCAGCGTGGTGCCGTGCTCGCGATGCAGGTCGAACATCAGGTCGATGACGGTGACGCCCGTGGCGGCGTCCAGGCTGCCGGTGGGCTCATCGGCGAACAGGAGGTCGGGCTGCACCACGAAGGCGCGC
The DNA here is from genome assembly GCF_029637605.1 of Achromobacter spanius. Taxonomy (NCBI): domain Bacteria; kingdom Pseudomonadati; phylum Pseudomonadota; class Betaproteobacteria; order Burkholderiales; family Alcaligenaceae; genus Achromobacter; species Achromobacter spanius. The sequence goes on from NZ_CP121261.1 coordinate 1,429,224, forward strand.
GCCAGCGACACGCGCTGCTGCTCACCGCCCGACAAGGTGCGGGGGTAATGATGTAGACGCGCCCCCAATCCCACGCGCTCCAGCATGGCCTGCGCGGCTTCGCGCGCGGATTGCCCGGCAAGTTCCAGCGGCAGCATCACGTTTTCCAGCGCCGTCAGGTTGGGCAGCAACTGGAACGACTGGAACACGAAGCCCACGTGATTGGCGCGCAAGCGCGCGCGGCCGTCCTCGTCCAGGGCAAACAGGTCCTGTCCGGCCAGATGCACGCTGCCCACGCTGGGAACATCCAGCCCGGCCAATAGTCCCAACAGCGTGGACTTGCCCGAACCGGAACTTCCGGTGATGGCGACGGCGCTGCCCGCCTGCACCGTAAAATCAATTCCTTCCAGGATAGACAGCGTCCCGCCGGCATCGGCTACCCGCTTGCCCAGCCCTTTCACCTCGATCGAATTCTTGCTATCCATGCGCCTATTTTCCCTTCTGCATCTAACGTCCGCCTTGGCGATTGCCGTCATGGCGCTTCCCGCCCACGCTCAGACCGCCCCGGCGGCCGAGGGTTCCGCATCGCGCACCGTGCTGGTGGTGGGCGACAGCCTGTCTGCCGAATACGGCATCAAGCGCGGCACGGGTTGGGTGCCCTTGCTGTCCGCTCGGGTTTCCAAACAATACCCCAAGTACCAGGTCGTCAATGCCAGCATCAGCGGCGACACCACCAGCGGCGGCATGGCGCGCCTGCCAGCGCTGCTGCGCCAGCACGTGCCCGCGGTGGTGGTGCTGGAACTGGGTTCCAACGACGCCCTGCGCGGCTTGTCGCTATCGATGACCGAACAGAATCTACGCGCGATGACGCAGGCCGCCAAGCAGGCCGAAGCAAAAGTCGTGATTGTCGGGATGCAGATTCCGCCCAACTATGGCCGCGATTACACCCAACGCTTCGCCCAACTGTTTGCCACGGTCGCCAAAGACGAAAACGCCCGGCTCGTGCCCTTCCTGATGGAAGGTATTGCAACGAACCGGGCGATGTTCCAGGCTGACGGCATCCATCCTAACGAGGATGCCCAACCCCAGTTGCTGGACAACGTATGGCCGACCCTGCGGCCATTGTTGAACTAGGGCAGACCTAAGGGCGAACCTGCTGGCGGATCAGCCCTCGGCCTGCGGCTGATCGCCGCGAATGACCTCGGCGGCGCTGGGCAGTATTTGCACTTTGTACTGTTCACGCAGCATTTTCAGCATGGCTTCGATTTCGGCCTGACCCAGGCCACCCGCCAACTGCTGCGCCAGGCGCGCCCTGGCGGCCTCGTCCACATTGCCGGATTCAACCTTTTCAAGGCGAACCAGCGTGTAGTCGTTGCCCGACTGCACACCGGCATAGCCCGGCAGCGGCGTCGACGGCAGGCGCATCGCGGCATCCACCACCGGTTGCGGCAGGTCCTTGGGATCCTGGCGCGAGATGACCACGGCGGGCGCAAGACCTTCCGGCGCGGCGGACGGGTTGGCCTTGTCGGCAGCCAGGGCCGCTTCACCGGCCTTCTTGGCGGCGTCGGCGGAGCGCTCCTGGATCAAGCGGGAACGAATGGATTCGCTGACTTTGTCCAGCGGCGGCACATGGGCCGGCTCCACATTGGCGACGCGCACGGCCAGCATGACGGCGGGCGACAGTTCGATGACGCCGGAGTTCTGCTTTTCGCGCAGCACGTCGGGCGAGAACAGAATCTGGCGCACGCGCGGGTTGTCCAGCAGTTCGGCGTCGGGGCTGTCAGCGGCGGATCCCGGGCCTGCCTTATCGGCGGGCAAGAGGCCTTCGCGGGTCACACCCGAGGCGGTGCGCAGCTTCAGGCCCACGGCATCCGCGGCGGGCTGCAGGCTGTCGCGCTGGTCATAGACCTGCTTGTTCAACTGGCTGGCCATTTCCGAGAAATGCACGGCGGCAAGCTGCTTGCGCACTTCGCCGGTGATCTGGTCCTTGACCTCGGCCAGCGGCTTGATGGCCGCGGGCTGAATCTCGGTGACCTTGATGATGTGCAGGCCGGACGGGCTTTCAATGACGCCGGAAACCTGGTCCTTGGTTTGGCTGAAGATGGCCTTGTCCAGCGGGCCGGGCAACATGCCCGGCGCCAGCCAGCCCAGATCGCCGCCCTTGGCGGCCGAGCCCAGGTCTTGCGAATTCTTGGTGGCCAATTCCGCGAACTTGGCCGGATCGGCAGCCGCCTGCTTGGCCAGGTCCTCGGCCTTGGCGCGCGCGGCCTTGCGGGCCTCTTCCGACGCGCCCGGGGGCAATTCAATCATGATGTGGCTGGCGCGGCGACGCTCGGGCTGACCAAAGCGGCTCTTGTTCTGCTCGTAGTAAGACGCCAGGTCTTCGTCCTTGACCTGGATGCCCTGCGTGGCGGCGGCTTCGTCCAGCACCAGGTATTGCACCTGGACCTGTTCAGGAATCTGCAACTGCTGCTTGTTGGCGTCATACCAGGACTGGATGTCGGCCGGCGACACCGTCACTTGCGAGCGATAGTCTTCGGCGGCGAAACGGCGCAGTTGCACGGTGCGCTGCTGCGTCAATGCCGTTTCCAACGAAGCGACGACTTCGGCAGGCGCGCCGGCGGACCCACCCACGGGGTCCAGCACGCGGCCAACGGCCAGGTCACGGCGCAGGCCGGCTTCAAACGACGTCGGCGACATGCCTTGCGCCACCAGCACCTGGCGATAGCGTTCGGGCGAGAAGCGTCCGTTGTCCTGGAACTGCGGAATGGCGGCGATGGTGTTGCGCAGCGTTTCGTCAGACACCGTGAAGCGGTTGTCGACGGCAACGTTGGCCAACAGCCGTTGGTTGATCAACTGGTTCAGCAGATCTTCGCGCAAGGCGGGCGTATCAACGACGGCGGGGTCGAACTGGGCGCCCTGACGCTGCTGTATCTGCGACAGTTGGTTGCGATGCGCCTGGTCAAACTCGGCGCGCGAAATCGGCTGGCCGGCGACCGTCGCCAACTCAGGCTCTTGGCGCATGAAGCTGTCATAGCCTTGAATTCCGACGAGGAAGAAGGACGGCACAATCAGAAGCAGCAGGATGAGCTGCATCCAGCGCCGATGGCTGCGAATTAATTCGAACATGGAATCCCTGTTGCCGCGCTCCGGGGGTGTCCACCCGAAGCCGCACGAAAACGCAAAAAAAAGGGCGAACTTGATTCGCCCCATTCCCATACCGGTCAATACCGGATCAGCGGGCGGATTTTAGCATTTCTCACTCGCGTGGGGCCTTTAGATTCTCTTCAGGTTTTCCGGGCGGCCGGACCCGCGTGTGCCACAGCGGGCGCCTGCCAAGAAGGAGTATCCTTGCAACCCTGTCCCCAAGAACCCCAAGCAACACCAAAATGACCGCAGAATTGCCCTCCTGGCCCTATTCCCGCTACATCGCGCACCGTGGCGGCGGCCGTCTGGCGCCGGAAAACACCCTGGCCGCCATGCGCGTGGGCGCCGCGCACGGGTTCACGATGTTCGAATACGACGTGAAACTCAGCCGCGACAACGTGCTGGTGCTGATGCACGACGACAACGTCGACCGGACCTCCAACGGCACGGGCCCGGCGGCCGCCAAGTCTTATGCGGAACTGGCGCAACTGGACTTCGGCGCCTGGCACTCGGCCGCTTACGCCGGCGAGCCGTTGCCCACCCTGGCCGCCGTGGCCCGCTACACGGTTGCCAACCACATCGCCAGCAACGTCGAGATCAAGCCCTGCCCCGGCCGCGAAGCCGAAACCGGCGCCGCCGTGGCGCTGGCCTGCAAGCAGCTGTGGCAAGGCGCCAGCACGCCTCCGCTGCTGTCCTCGTTTGCCGAAGAATCGCTGCAAGCGGCGCTGGACGCCGCCCCCGAATTGCCGCGCGCCCTGCTGGTGGAAAAGGTGCCCGCCGACTGGCGCGAACGCCTTGCCAAATACCAATGCGTGGCGCTAAACATCAACCAACAAGACGCAACCCGCGACCTGATCGACGCCGTGCATGCCGCCGGCTATCGGATCGCGGCCTGGACCGTCAATGACCCCGAACGTGCCCGCGTGCTGCTGGACTGGGGCATCGACGGAATTTTCACCGACGAGCTGGCCGCGATCCGGCCCGCCGCCTGAGGCAGAACGCCCCGTGTTCAGTTACCGCCACGCCTTCCACGCCGGCAATCACGCCGACGTGCTCAAGCATGCCATCCTGGTCCACACCCTGGACTACTTCAACAAAAAAGACGCGCCCTACTGGGTCGTGGACACCCACGCCGGCGCCGGGCTCTACAACCTGGAGAGCGACTGGGCCAACAAGACGTCCGAGTTCGAAGACGGCATTGGCCGCCTTTGGGACGCCAAAGACCTGCCCCCGCTACTGGCCGACTACGTCGCCCGCATCCGAGACTACAACACCAATGGCCGCCTGAAGCGCTATCCCGGTTCGCCGTGGCTGGCGCTGGACGTGATGCGCCCGTCCGACCGCCTGCGCCTGTTCGAAATGCACCCGACCGAGATCGACACCCTGGTCGTCAACCTGGAACACCAGGGCCGCACGGCGCAGCGCCAGACCACCATCTACGGCGACGACGGCTTCGAGGGCGTCAAGGCCCTGCTGCCGCCGCCCACGCGCCGAGGCATGGTGCTGATCGACCCGTCGTATGAAGACAAGCACGACTACCGCCGCACCCTGATTACCGTCAAGGAATGCGTGAAGCGCTTTGCCACCGGCACCATCGCCATCTGGTACCCGCTGGTGCAACGCCGCGAAGCCAGCGAGATGGCGCGCCATTTTGAAAACCTGAAGGTCAAGAGCTGGCTGCACGCCACGCTGACTGTCAAAAAGTCCACCATCGACGGCTACGGCCTGCACGGCAGCGGCATGTTCCTGATCAACCCGCCGTGGACCCTGCACGAAGGCTTGAAGCAGGCCATGCCCTACCTGGCTCGCGAACTGGGCCAGGACGAACGCGCCGGCTTCACCCTGCAATATCGCGAAAACCCGTTCCCGGTGCCGAAGAAGCAGTCGGACGACTGAGGACGCCACGCATCAAAGAAAATGGCCCGATCCTGATGGATCGGGCCATTTTGTATCGGGGCGTCGCAACCGCCTAGGCAGTCGAAACTACCGAAGCCCCGCCTGGGTGCGGGGGGCCGGCGCCCCCCTTGCCCACGTTAAACCGTCTCTTGTTCCGACGCCTCGTTGCGCAGCGATTCGCGGGCGGCGGCGAGTTTCGCGGCGGCGTCTCGCAGCGCCGTGCGCAAGCCCTCTTCGATGACCGGGTGGTAGAACGGCATTTCCAGCATGCGCGCCACGGTCAGCTCCTGCTGTACGGCCCAGGCCAGCAAGTGGCCGATGTGCTCGGCACTGGGGCCGACCATTTCGGCGCCCAGGAAGCGGCCCGACGCGATGTCGGCGTACACGTGCAGCATGCCCTTGTTCTTCAGCATGACCCGCGAACGGCCCTGGTCGCTGAAGTCCACTGCACCCACCACAAAGGTGCCGGGAATCAGGCGGCCGTAGCCCTGGCCCGCCAGCGCGATCTGCGGGTCGGAGAACACCACGGCCAGCGGGGCGCGGCGCAAGCCCTTGCGCAGTTCGGGATAGCGCGCGGCGTTTTCGCCGGCGATGCGGCCTTCATCCGCGGCTTCGTGCAGCAAGGGCGCGTCGGCGTTGGCGTCACCGGCGATGAAGATGGCGGAATCGCCTGCCTGCATGGTTTCGCGATCGAACACCGGCACACCATGCACGCTCAGTTCCAGCGAGGTGTTTTCCAGGCCCAGGCCGTCCACGTTGGCGCGTCGGCCGGTCGCGACCAGCGCGTAGTCGAAGCGTTCGATGCGTTCGCTGTTGTCCAGCGTCACATAGCGCACTTCCACCTCGTCGCCCACCCGCGTGGTTTCCAGCACCCGAGCGTCCGGATCCAGATAGAACTCACGCTGGAAGATCTTGCGGGCGCTATGCCGCACTTGGGGGTCACTGATGCCGCCCAAGCTGCCACTGACGCCGAAGACCCGCACCTCAACGCCCAAACGCGCCAGTGCCTGGCCCAATTCCAGCCCGATCACGCCAGGCCCGAACACCGCCACGCGGCGGGGCAAGTCGTCCCAGGCGAAAACGTCGTCGTTCACCACCAGGCGATCGCCCAGCGCACGGAACGGCGGCGGCACCGAGGGCCGCGAGCCGGTCGCGATGACCACGCGCGAGGCATGTACTTCCGTGTGCTCGTCCACTCGCAACACCGTATCCGAGATAAAGCGTGCATAGCCGCGCAGCTTGTCTTCAGCAGGAATGTTCTCGACGCCTTCCAGCACGAAGCCCACGAAGCGGTCGCGTTCACGCTTGACGCGGTCCATCACCTCGACGCCATCCACCGTGATGTCGCCGCCAACGTGTACGCCAAAGGCTTCGGTGTGCGCCGCGTTGTGGGCGGCTTCGGCGGCGGCGATCAGCAGCTTGGACGGCATGCAGCCGACACGGGCGCATGTAGTGCCATAGGGGCCGCCTTCAACAATCAGCGCGCGCTTGCCCGCGGCTTTCGCGGCGCGATAAGCGGCCAGACCGGCCGTGCCGGCGCCGATGACAGCGATATCGGTATGCAGAGTTTTCATGACTGGGTGTCCCCCTGTTGCGGGTAGCAAGAAGAATTCAAAGGCGAGTTCCGCCTTGTTGCGCATCCTCGGGACGAACACCGTCCCGCGACGCCGGTGACGGGCCGCATAAGGCATGCATTAAGGGTGCGTAAAAAGGGAAGCTCGTGCCGGAAGAAACCAGGCGGTCAACCCGCACCGCCTGACTTCACCGGCCGGGCACGGGGGCTTGCCCCTGCCCGGCCGCCAGCCAACAACCTTTAGGCGAAGTGCGCCTTCAGGTCTTCCAGGCCGCCGATCAGCGCGCCGTTGATGAACACCTGGGGAGCGGTGCCCTTGCCGGACACAGCGCCGATCACACGGCCGCGAACCTTGTTTTCCAGCGGGATTTCGATCGGGGCATAGCCCTTTTCGTCCAGCAGCGCCTTGGCTTCCACGCAGAACGGGCAGCCCGGCTTGGAGAACACGACCACCTGGTCAGGCTTCTTGGCCGTCGGCGCAATGTGCGCCAGCATCGTGTCGGCGTCCGACACTTCAAACGGGTCGCCTTCCTTTTCGGGTTCGATGAACATCTTCTGCACGACACCGTCCTTCACCAGCATCGCATAGCGCCAGCTACGTTTGCCGAAGCCCAGGTCGCTCTTGTCGACGAGCATGCCCATGCCTTCCGTAAAGGCGCCATTACCGTCGGGCAGCAAGGTGATGTTGGCCGATTCCTGGTCCTTGGCCCATTCGTTCATGACGAAGGTGTCGTTGACCGACACGCAGACAATGCTGTCGACGCCGGCGGCAAAGAACGCGGGGGCCAGTTCGTTGTAGCGCGGCAGGTGGGTGGACGAGCAGGTCGGCGTGAAAGCGCCGGGAAGCGAGAAGACGACAACCGTCTTGTTCTTGAACAGATCGTCGGTCGTGACCTTCTTCCACGTGTTGTCCTCACGGACGGGGAACGTTACGTTCGGAACACGTTGGCCTTCGCGGTTTTGCAGCATTCAAATCTCTCCTGGGGTAGCGGGGTTTGTTTAACCACCATGGAAAGAATCATAAACGCCGGCTATCGATAAAACAAATTTAATAAACTAAATTGATTGATAGCTTTTAACAATGAAATGATAGCTTTCGGAAAGCGGAACCTATCATAGCCGCCTTCCGACGTTCCGATGGAACTTACACCCGGGCCGGCTCGTAACCCGCTTCGCGGATGGCTGCTTCGACTTTATCGGCCTGATCCGTGCCCGTCACCGTGACGCGATGCGATGCCACGTCGGCAGCGACCGTGGCGCCGGGAACGGCTTGGTTTACCGCGCTGGTGATGGTCTTGACGCAGTGGCCGCAGGTCATGTCGGGGACTTGGAATTCGATGCTCATGTTGTTTTCCTGAAGATCAGCGTTGGCGGATGCAGGATTTGACCCGCCATGAAACGCAGCTTAAACATTCCCACCATGTCAAGGTCAAGCGTAAAATTTGCGCCTTGACCTTCCCACGATGGGAAGGATGAAACTGCAAGCTCTACCTCAAAACGAGAATCGCCATGAGCGTTGCCAGCCCCTCAAGCACCCAGTTGGAACTCGCCATTGAAGGCATGACCTGCGCGTCGTGCGTGAAGCGCGTGGAAAAGGCCCTGACCCATGTACCCGGCGTGGCCCAGGCCCAGGTCAACCTGGCCACCGAGCGCGCGCTAGTGTCCTACGACCCGAATGCCGCCCAACCCCAAGCCTTGGTGGATGCCGTGGTCAAGATGGGCTACGAGGCCCGCCCCATCGCCGCGCAAGACGACCACGCCGAACGCCAGTCACAAGCACGCGACGCCGAAGCGCAGCGCCTGCAACGGGCGTTCACCGTGGCGTTGGTGCTGACCTTGCCCGTGTTTGTGCTGGAAATGGGATCGCACCTGATTCCGGCCCTGCACCATTGGGTGTTGGGCACCATCGGCCAGCAAAACAGTTGGCTGCTTCAATTCGTGCTGACCACCGCCGTACTGGTGTGGCCCGGCCGCCAATTCTTCACCAAGGGGCTGACCGCGTTGTGGCGGCGCGCGCCCGAAATGAATTCGCTGGTGGCCTTGGGCGCGGGCGCCGCCTGGGGGTATTCAGTTGTGGCCACCTTTGCGCCCGCCTGGCTGCCCGATGCCGCGCGCAACGTCTACTTTGAAGCCGCCGCCGTCATCGTCACCTTGATCTTGCTGGGGCGTACCTTGGAAGCGCGTGCCAAGGGCAAGACCGGCGCCGCCATCAAGCGCCTGATCGGCTTGCAGCCGCGCACCGCGCGCGTCATGCGCGACGGCCAGGCCGTGGATGTCGAGATCGAAAAGGTCAACACGGGCGATATCGTGTTGGTGCGCCCCGGCGAAAAGATCCCGCTGGACGGCGACGTCATCGAAGGCAGTTCCTATGTCGACGAGTCCATGCTCACGGGCGAACCCGTGCCAGTTGAAAAACAGCCCGGCATGCAAGCCACCGGCGGCACCCTGAACACCTCGGGCAGCTTCACGCTGCGCGTCACCCATACCGGCGCCGACACGATGCTGGCCCGCATCATCCGCATGGTGGAATCGGCCCAAGGCGCGCGGCTGCCCATCCAGGCGCTGGTGGACCAGGTCACCGCCTGGTTCGTGCCCGCCGTGATGGCGGCCGCCCTGCTCACGTTTGTGGTCTGGTTTATCTTCGGCCCCTCGCCCGCCCTGTCGCACGCTCTGGTCAACGCGGTTGCCGTGCTGATCATCGCCTGCCCTTGCGCCATGGGGCTGGCCACGCCCACATCCATCATGGTGGGCACGGGCCGCGCGGCTGAAATGGGCGTGCTGTTCCGCCAGGGCGATGCCCTGCAAACCCTGCGCGACGTCAATGTCGTGGCGTTTGACAAGACCGGCACGCTGACGCTCGGCAAGCCCACGCTGACCGAACTGGAGCCCGCGGCCGGCCATGACGGCCCGCAGGTGCTGCAATGGGTCGCCTCGGTGCAAGCGCGTTCCGAGCATCCCATTGCGCTGGCCATCGTGGCCGCCGCCGAAGAACGCAAGATTGCGCTCTTGCCCGCCGAGGGCTTTGCCGCCATCACGGGCGCGGGTGTCGAAGCCCGCGTGGCGGGTCGCAGCGTGTTGGCGGGAGCCGCGCGGTTGATGGCCGAGCGGGGCGTCGACGTCAGCGCATTCGGCGCGCGCGCCACGGACTGGGGCAACGAAGGCAAGACGCCCATCTTTGTTGCCATCGACGGCCAGGCCGCCGCCATGATGGCGGTGACGGACCCGATCAAGCCGTCCGCCGTTTCCGCCATCGCGGCGCTACATGCGCAGGGCCTGAAGACGGCCATGATCACCGGCGACAATCGCTACACGGCGGCGGCCGTCGCGCGCCAATTGGGTATCGACGAGGTGCGCGCGGAAGTGTTGCCCGATGGCAAGGTGCAAGCCATCAATACCCTGCGCGAAGGGGGCCGCAAGGTGGCCTTCGTGGGCGATGGCATCAATGATGCGCCCGCGCTGGCCGCCGCCGACACCGGCATTGCGATCGGTACCGGCACGGACGTTGCAATTGAAGCGGCCTCGGTGGTGTTGATGGCTGATGACCTGCACGGCGTGCCCAACGCCATCGCGCTCAGTCGCGCGACGCTGGCGAACATCCGTCAGAACCTGTTCTGGGCCTTTGCCTACAACGCCGCGCTGATACCGCTGGCGGCCGGCGCCTTGTATCCGGCGTTTGGCCTGTCGCTGTCGCCCATTTTCGCGGCGGGCGCGATGGCCCTGTCCAGCGTCTTCGTGCTGGGCAATGCGCTGCGTTTGAAAGCGTTCCGGCCTCATGCCGGCCACGCCTGATCCTAAGAGCCCCAACATGAATATCGGCGAAGCAGCAAAAAGCTCCGGCATTTCGGCCAAGATGATCCGCTATTACGAAAGCATCGGCCTGATCGGCCCCGCGACCCGCACCGACTCGGGCTATCGCGTCTACACCGACCAGGACCTGCACACGCTGCGTTTCGTGCGGCGCGCGCGGGACCTGGGATTTTCGGTGGAACAGATGAATGAATTGCTGGCCCTGTGGAAGGACCGCAGCCGCGCCAGCGCCGACGTCAAGCGCATTGCGCTGGAGCACGTAGACGAACTGGAGCGCAAGGCGGAAGCCCTGCGCGAGATGGCCGCGACGCTGAAGCATCTGGCGCAGCACTGCCATGGCGATGACCGGCCCAACTGCCCGATTTTGGAAAACCTGGGCCGGTCGCACTGAGGCCTGGGCAAAGGCCCGCGCAGAGGCCTGGGCAAAGGCCCCCGCCGCGGTCTGCGCAATGGCCCACACAAAGGCCCGCGCCAAAACAAAGTTACGGCGTCTCTGCAGCCTCGCCTGCCTCTGCCGCCTCGGCTGCGACGCGCGCGTGGTAGGCATCCGTGGCAGCCTGCTTGGCGGCCGCCTTTTCAGCGGCGGCGGCGGCCTTGGCTTCTTCCGCCGCAATGGCGTCGGCTTCGGCCTGGATGGCGCGCTGGCGAGCGCGTTCCTTCACTTCCGCCACGCCGGCGGCATCCAGCGATTCGAATACGGCAATGGATTCCACATGGCCCGTGTGCGGGAACATGTTGATCACGCCCGCGCTTTTCAGGACGAAGCCGCCCTCATGCACCAGGATGGCGGCATCGCGCGCCAGCGTTGCCGGGTTACAGGACACATAGACGATGCGGCGCGGCCGCTCTTCTGCGCTCAGTTCCGACAGCGCTTGCGACACCGCATGCGCGCCTTCGCGCGGCGGGTCGATCAACATGCGGTCAAAGTAACCCAGGCTGCGCAGCCAATGCGCGTCAACCTCGAACAGGTTCAGCGTGGCGAAGCTGGTGCGTTCGCCCAGGCCATGGCGCGACGCCGCGTCGAAGGCGCGGTCGGTCAAGGCCTTGCTGCCTTCCACGCCCACCGCTTCGCGGCCTTGCGTGGCCAGCGGCAAGGTGAAATTGCCCAGGCCGCAGAACAGGTCGGCCACGCGGTCGGTGGGCTGCACGTCCAGCAGCTTCAGCGCGCGCGACACCATCGAACGGTTGATGGCATGGTTGACCTGCGTGAAATCGGTGGGGCGATACGGCATGCGCAGCCCGAATTCCGGCATCGTGTACGACAAGGAGTCGGCGTGCTCGGGCTCTAGCGGATGCACGGTTTCCGGGCCCTTAGCCTGCAACCACCACTGCACGTTGTGCTCGGCGGCAAAGGCACGCAGGATGGCGATGTCGCCATCGGTCAAGGGCAGCAAATGGCGCAGCACCAGGGCGGTGACGCCATCGCCCAGCGACACTTCAATCTGCGGCATGCGGTCGGGCGCCGACATGGACCCGATCATGGCGCGCAGCGGCATCAGCAGGTTGCTGACGTGGCGCGGCAGCACATGGCATTCACGCATGTCAGCCACGTAGCTGCTCTTGCGCTCGTGAAAGCCCACCAGCACCCCGCCCTTCTTCGGCACCACGCGCACCGACAGGCGGGCGCGGTAGCGGTAGCCCCAGGTCGGACCCTGCAACGGCGGCAGGATCAGCGCCGGACGCAGCTTGCCGACGTGCCAGAAGGTGTCTTCCAGCGAGCGTTGCTTGATGGCCACCTGTGTGCTGGGTTCCAGGTGCTGCATGGCACAGCCGCCACAGACGCCAAAGTGCGGACAGCGCGGCACGACGCGCTGCGACGAGGGGCGCAGCACCTCGTCCACACGCGCAATCTCGTAAGACGGCTTGCGGCGCACCGTAACGGTGGTGACCCGTTCGCCCGGCAAGGCGCCTTCCACGAACACCACTTTCCCGTCGCGGCGGGCGATCCCCCTGGCTTCCAGATCCAGGGACTCGATACTCAAAACGTCTGACATCTCACGCAGTCCAGAATTACACGCAACCCATGATTGTAGAAGGACTCCGCCCATTCCCGGAAATGGTCTTTCACGGGGCCGGAGCGCAGCGCCTCCGGCCCGTCGGCAGGCCCAGGTCAGGCCGCCTGCCTGCGGCGCAGGCACAGCGCCCCCATTGCGGCCAGGGCGGCGGCGGCGCCCACCAGCGGCAGCGCCGATAAACCCAGCCACGCAATGGTCAGGCTGCCCAAGCCGCCCCCAACCGCCGTGCCCAGGTTGAACGAGGCGATGTTCAGCCCCGCGGCCACCGCCGTGGCGCCCGGCACGTGGCGTTGCGCCAGTTTCAGCAAGCGCAGCGTCAACACCGTCACGATGCAGAAGAACACCAGGCCCAGCACGCCCGCCAGCGCCAATACGGCCCACCCCGACGCGCGGAACTGGTAGAGGCCCAACAGCGTCGCCACGAGCCCTGTCAGCCCCAGCAATGCGGCGCGGTCGGGATCCATCTTGTCGACCAGGTAACCGCCCAGCAGGTTGCCGCCGATGGAAAACAGGCCGAACAGCAGCATCGCCGTGCTGAGCCGCTGCACGCCCACGCCAGTCACCTGCAACAGATAGGGCGAAACAAAGGTGAAAAAGCAGAAGGTCGCCACGCTGACCAAGGCCCCGACCCCTGCCGTCATCAGCATTTGCGGGTGGGCGATGGCACGCAGCGCGGCCATGGCGCCGGGCCTGTCCTGCGCCCCCGTCGCCGGGCCCGGGTCGCGCGGCATGCAGTAAAGCAAGCCGCCCAAGCCCAGCACGGCCAACGCGCCGATCGCCAGGAACACCGCGCGCCACGACCAGACGCTGCCCAGGAACGTGCCCAGCGGCACACCCACCGCCAATGCCAGGGTGAGGCCGATCCACACCACCGCCACGGCGCGTCCGGCGCGTGCCTCGTCCACCAGCCGGGTGGCGGCGTCGGACGCCACAGCCATGAACACCCCATGCGCCAGCCCGACGGTAAACCGCAGGCCCAGCAGCATCGGCAGCGTTCCCGACAGGCTCATCAGGCAGCTACCCACCGCCAGCACGCCCATGGCCCACGCCAGGATGCGCCGGTCGCGCCAGTGCGCAACCATGGCGGTCAACAAGGGCGCACCAATGGCCGCGCCGAAGGCGTAGGCGGCGATTGCCGTGCCGACCGCCTCGATCTTGGCGTGCAGGCCATCGGCCATGGCCGAGACCAAACCCGCCACCACGAATTCAGACAGACCGAATGCGAAGGTGCAGACGGAGAAAAGATAGACAGCGATAGGCATGGCGTTCAAAGGTCGACAGAGACAGCCGCCGAGCTTAGAAGCGTCACCTCACGCCGTAAAATAGTTTATTTATCGCTAATTAAGACTTTCAGCGTCTTATTTGATCAGGCGAACGGCGTCGATCAAACGATCCCGCACGGGCGACGCCCGCGCTGCATTCCACGCCATCAGCAATTCCACATGCCGCAGCGCCTCGGGCGCATTGGCGGCAATGGGGCGGAACACGACGTCGTCGCCCGCGGCCTGGGCCAGCGACGCGGGCAGCAAGGCCACGCCGAAGCCCGCCGCCACCAAGGCGGCCACCGTCTGCAACTGGCGCGCTTCCTGCGCCACTTTGGGCACGAAGCCCGCCGCCTGGCAGAGTTGAGTCAGCTGATCGTGAAAGCCCTGCCCCAACCGCCGGGGCGACCCCACGAACGGCTCGTCTTTCAACGCGGCCAAATCCACCATCGCCTCGCCTGCCAAGCGATGCGCCGCCGGCAAGGCCACCTGGATGGGCTCTTGCAACAGACACTCGAATTGCAGGCTGGGCGTGGTGGCGCCCGGCGTGCGCATGAAACCGATGTCGGCGCGCCCGGCTTCCAGCGCCTGCACCTGCTCATGCGTCGTCGCCTCTTGCAAGGTGAAGGCGACGCCCGGATTCGCATCGCGAAAATCGCGCAACGCACGCAGCAGAGGCGCATAAGGCGCGATGTTGATGAACGTCAGCGTCAGGTGGCCGTCCATGCCTTGCGCCACGCGCTGTGCGTGCACCACGCTGTCTTCGAGTTCACCCAGGATGCGGCGCGCGGACAGCAGGAACGCCGCGCCCGCCGGCGTCAAGGCCACGCTGCGGTTGGTGCGCTCAAACAGCTGCGCGCCGATTTCAGCTTCAAGCCGCCGGATGGCCTGGCTAAGCGGCGGCTGGGCCATGTGCAGGCGCTGCGCCGCGCGATTGAAATGCAGGGTTTCCGCCACGGCGACAAACTGCCGCAACAACCGGGTTTCGATCATTGCGAAGCGGTCAGTCCAGTTCAGCCCGCGAAAACAGGTCTTGAATCAGTTTCCTGTCTTCGCAAGCGGCCTTGAACGCCAGGGCGAATGCCTTGAGCGCTTCGCTATCGGACGAATAGGCGCAGAACGTATCGGCTTCCGGATCGAAATCGATCAATTCATCGAGTTCGGGCGTTTTCTCGTTCAGAAAAACCAGTGCCAACGAGGTCCAGTCATAGCCCGTGCCCAGAAACCCCTCTTCCCTTCTGCGGCGAAAAACCTCTTCCTTGTATTCCCCGACATTGAGGCTTACCGAGAAGTTGCCTTCGTACTCCATCCAGGAAAACGGCTTGATTGTTTCTTCGAAATCGATAGTCACTGCGCTCAAAGCTCCTTGAATCGCCGGCCGCCGACAATAGCGGCCGGGCTGATGCGCGGAAAGTCCCCCGCCGCATCTTGTGCGCGACCATTAGAGGCAATTATTGCGATGCGCGCAACGCGGATCGTATTGAAGGCTCCAGCGCCCGGCAGTTTTGGCGCCCGTAGCAGATAAAAAAAGGGGAATTGAAGGGGACTGTCCCATCAGGCAGTCTCCTTCAATTCCCCAAAGGCCGGCGCCTTTTACAGCGCCGCCACGGATTTCAAATCAGAACGAACGCGCCACGGAAAACACCGCGCCTATCCGGCCGGACGGATGACCGTATTTGGTGGGCAGCCAGTTGTCCTTGGTCGCGCCCACCGCGGCCAGCCCCAGCACCCAACCCTTCAGGTCCTTGGTGACGCCAACCTTGTAGTCGACGTAGTGGCCGATGGAATCGCCGTCCATGTTGGATTGGTTTTTCAGCTTTTGATAACCCAGGTGGCCCAGCAAGCCCCATCCGTCGCCCAGGTCGAATGTGGCCGTGCCGTCCAGGTACCAGGTGCCTTTGCTGTCCGGGGTGCTGAAGAAGTCGCTGGGCGTGTAGGAGTACTTCAACGAGTAGTTGCCGTAGGACGCGCCCAGGTACAGGTCGGTGTTGTTGTAGTTGCCGCCCTTGGGAGAGCTGGAACCCGGGTAGTAGTAATGCAGCACGCCGGCGTCCAGGGTGAATCCGCCGCCTACGTCGCCTTTCCAGCCGCCGTAGAAATCCATTTCAAGGTTGCCGTCGGTGAAAACGAAGTCAGAGACGTTGGAGTTCCAGTTGCCCAGATAGAAGCCGGAGCTGTGGGCCAGGTCGAAGCCCACCTGCACGGCGGGACGGAAGTCGGTTTGTGAATAGCCGCGGAAGCGATAGTCGCTGACGATGGCGGCGTTGCCGCTAAGCGAAAAACCGGCTCCCAGGTCGGTGGGTTCGGCCTGGGCCGTCGAGGCGAAACAAGCAGCAAGCGCAAAAGGCAAGGCTAGCAACGTCTTCTTCATGGTGCGGAGTCCTGATCGGATTTAACGAGGAGGAGGACGGCCTGTGGCGCATCCCTCTAACCGGCTTTGCAGCGGCTGGTTACCGGTTCATTCTTCTTGAAGCAATGTCCGTGCCAGGTTTCCGCGGGGTGACAAGCGTGGCGCGCGCGGGGTGATGCCAGAGTGACAAGCAGTAATTCCGACACGAAACGCGGGGGGGCACGCACCAGAAACGGGCGCATCCGATCACGCCAGCGTCACGGCGTGCATCAACATGGGGAATCTGCGCCAAACTGGCTCATCGCGCGGGCTGACGCGGGCAAGCGAGACAAACAAAAACCCCGGCACGCGGGGAACGCGTCCGGGGTTGTCGAAGAGCCGTCCGCCCGATGATGACGGCGGACGGTGGCCGGTTTAGTTGGCCGAAGGCGGGGGAGGCGGAGGCGCATCGGCACCAGCGGGCGGAGGCGGCGGCATGCCGCCCTTGCCCTTGCCATGACGGGCTTCCATCTTGGCGTGGCGTTCCTGCATCCTGGCTTCACGGTCCTTGACGATCTTCGTCACTTGCCCGCGTTGCGTATCGTTCAGGCTATCCCACACCGCCAACCACTGGTCACGAACCTGCTTGGCCTCGGCGCCGAACTGATCACGCGATTGCTCCGACTGCGCCATCAGCGCGCGCGGGTCGAGCTTGCCGCTGTCAAGTTGCGACTTCAACAGGTCATGGCGCTTGCCACCGGCTTCACGCATGGCCTTGTGCAGATCGCGCTGGCCTTCTTGCGCGGTCTTGAACAGCGCCTGCTGTTTCTCGTCAAGCTTCAGTTGATCAACCTGCGCCTTGGACACGGGGCCCAGGCCGGGAATGAACAGGCCATCGCGCATACCCTTGTGGAACTCGCCACCGCGCGGGCCGTGGTGATGCATCGAAGCCGGGCCGCCATCGGCGGGGGCGGGAGGCGCGGCCATGGCGGAGCCAGCCATCAAGCCGCCCGTCGCGGCGACAAATGCAAGAGCGGCCAAATTGGAGCGAAGTGCGAATCGGGACATGAGTGTCTCCTGAAAGTGAAGAAAGCGAGGCCATTGTGCGGTTGGCCTGGTTTCAACCGGGTTTCGCGCCCGCGGTCCATGTTTCAGTCGATTGCGCCTGCGCCAGATGTGAAAACGGGGCCTTGCGGGGCCCCGTCGTATTCTGGCTTGCGCCATGCACAATGCCGGCCTCAGGTGGCGTCCCAGGCCGCCATGTATTCCTTCCAGTGCGGCGCGTCGCTGGCCGACAGCGTGTCGCGCACCAGGGAGACTTCGGCGTCGTAGCCGGTGCGGTCCAGCTCGCCACGCAGGAAGCGGAAGCGGCAGTACACCAGCCAGGTGTTGACGACGTCGGTTTCGCAGTAGGCGCGGACTTCGTCGGCGCGGCCCGTATTCCACGCTTCCCATACCTTGCTGCCGTCCATCCCCAACTTGCCCGGAAAGCCGCACAGCTTGGCCAGGTCGTCCAGCGGCGCGTTGGCGCGGCCGTTGTACTTGGCCAGCACGTCCATCAAGTCCACATGGCGCGTGTGGTAACGGGCAATGTAGTTGTTGAACTTGAAGTCACGGTCTTCTTCGCCCATGTCCCAATAGCGGGGCGCGGGCACGCCCAGGATCAGGCTGCGGTAATGCAGGACGGGCAGGTCAAAACCCGATCCATTCCAACTCACCAGCTTGGGCGTGTAGCGTTCGATGGTCTTGAAGAAGCCGGCCAACAATGCGGCTTCGGGGTCGTCGGGTTGCCCCAGCGTCTTGACGCGAAAGCCTTGGTCGTCGCGGAACACGCAGCCCACCACCGCAACCTTGTGCAGGTGCAGGGGCAGGAAATCATGGCCTACGGCTTCACGCCGCGCGGCCAGCGCACGTTCGACGACGTCCTGGTCCGAGACATCCGCCCCCCAGCCGTTGAGCTTGCGCAGCCCATCGGCATCGGGGACGGTTTCCAGGTCGAATACCAGGGTGGGCGTCATTTTGCGGGCAGGTACTGCATGGGGTCGACCGGCGTGCCCTGACGGCGGATTTCAAAGTGCAGACGCGGCGACGTCGTGTCGCTTTGGCCAAGTTCAGCGATCTTGGCGCCGCGCTTGACGTTCTGCCCCGTCTTCACGAGCAAGGAGCGGTTGTGCGCGTAGGCCGTGATGAAACCGTTCTGGTGTTCAACGATGATCAGGTTGCCCAAACCCCGCACGCCGTTGCCGCTGTACTTGACCAGGCCATCCGCGGCGGCGGTGATCGGGTCACCCAGGGCGCCGGAAATGTCGATGCCCTTGCTGCTGGCGTTGAAGGTCTGCACGATGGGGCCGTTGGCCGGCCATGCCCAATTGATGACGCTGGCATCCGCCGCGCGCGGCGAAGGCTTGACGTCGACCGGCGCCGGCGCGGGCGTGGCGTCGGGCGGCGGGTTGGTTGCAATGGGGGTTTCAGGCTGGTCCAGCGGGCGCGGCTGCGGCTTGACGCTGGCGATGGGCGCGGGTTGCGCACCGGTGCTGGCGCCGCCCGACATCTTCAGCACCTGGCCTACCGAGATCTGGTTAGGGTCGCTAAGGTTGTTCCAGCGCTTGACGCTTTCGATGTCCACGTTATTGGCGCGGGCGATCTTGTAAAGCGTATCGCCCGGCTTCACCACATAGCTGCCACCGGGCTGAGCCGTTGACGGCTGTCCGTTGGTCATGTCGACCACGGGCGCGCGAGTTCCTTTTGATGCGCAGCCGGCCAGAATAGCCAGGCTGAGTGCCCCCGCGATAAAGAGCGGGCGGCGCAGGCGCGTCATGGACGCGCCCATAGTCATATCGGTCAGTTGCGACTGCCCGTTGAGCATACGTTTCTCCTGTTTGCTCAAGATTGTATTCCGGCGCGTAGCGGCACAAAGCGCACGGCCTCTAATTCAGTGCGTTTCCAACTGGCCGCGCCGGTGCGTTCGATCAACACCAGGCGCTGGTTGGTGCCCCCTTCGGGAGCGATCAGGCGTCCGCCAGGCGCAAGCTGCGTGAGCAGCGCTTGCGGAATGGCCAGGCCAGCGGCAGCCACAACGATAGCATCGAACGGCGCCACGCCGGGCAGGCCCAGCGTGCCATCGCCGTAGATCAGGCGGATGCGGGTGGTCAGCCGCAAGGCGCGCAGATGCTCGCGCGCCAGCTCGTAAAGGCCGCGAATACGTTCGATGGAATGGACTTCACGCACAAACTGCGCCAGCACCGCCGCCTGGTAGCCACAGCCCGCGCCCACTTCCAGCACGCGCGTCGGCGTGCGGTCGTCGCACGCTGCCGCGATCATGCGCGCCACCACCCAAGGCTGCGAGATGGTTTGCGAATGCCCGATGGGCAACGCCGCATCTTCGTAGGCGCGGCTGGCCAGGGCTTCATCCACGAACAGATGACGTGGCACGGCGGCCATGGCGTTCAGCACGCGCTCGTCGCTGATGCCCTGCCCCCGCAGCCGCTGCACCATGGCCTGGCGCAACCGGTCAGAGTTCAACCCAAGATTGTTGCCCGAGGCCGGCGCGGGTGCTTGCGCCTGGCGAGGCAAAGTGGCCGCGGAAATGCGGGTGTTGCTGTTGGTGGCGGTGACGCCGGGGCTGAGCCGGCCTGAGTCGTAGCGGACCGGGCTGGGACGCCCGGGCACCGCCTGCGACACATCGGGTTGACTTACGCGTTTGCGCATAACGGCTCTGCCCAAGTTCGGATTTCGTCCAGTTGACTGTGCTGGGTCAGGTCCAGCCGCAAGGGCGTCACCGACACCGCCCCCTGCTCCACCGCGTGGAAATCCGTACCCGGCGTGGCATCGGCGGCCAAGCCTACCGGGCCAATCCAATACACCGTGTCGCCATAGGGGGTGGTGGTGCGCACGACGGGCTGCGACGGATGGCGTTTGCCCAGGCGCGTGACGGCAAAACCGTGCAGGTCTTCAAAGCGACGGTTGGGAATGTTGACGTTCAGCAGCACCGGCGCGGCCAGGGGCTGCGCCAAGTGGCGTTCCACCACCAGCCGGGCGGCGCGCGCGGCGGAATCGATGTGCTCCCAGCCCTTCTCGGCCAGCGAAAACGCGATGGCCGGAATGCCGAACAGGTAGCCTTCGCTGGCTGCCGCGACAGTGCCCGAGTAGAGCGTGTCGTCGCCCATGTTGGCGCCGTTGTTGATGCCGGACACGACCAGGTCCGGCCGGGCATCCATCAAGCCCGTCAACGCCACGTGTACGCAATCGGAGGGGGTGCCGCTGACGGCGATGAAGCCATTCGAGGCGGTGCGGACCGTCAAGGGCCGATTCAGCGTCAGGGAATTGGAAGCGCCGCTGTGGTTGGTCTCGGGCGCGACGACGGTGAGTTCGCCCAAGCCTTCTAGCGCCGCGACCAGCGCTTCCAGCCCGGGGGCCGAGTAACCATCATCGTTCGAAACCAGAATTCGCATTGTGCATCCGAAAGAAAATAAAACGCGCGTGGACGTGTCGGATTGTACCGTCCGCCGCCGCGCCCTGTATGACGGCGTGCGCGCGGGGGGCAGGAACACCACGCTCGATAACCCGTACCCAGGGGGCGCGCGCGGCGCGGTAGAATCCGCAGCCATTACGACAACAACCGACAACAACGGACTCCCTACCCCATGGCGATTACCGAACCCTCCCTGGCGTTCACCGCAGCGCTCGTCCTGCTGGCCTACCTGATCGGCTCCGTGCCCTTCGCCGTGGTTGTCAGCAAGCTGATGGGGCTGCAGGACCCTCGCAGTTATGGGTCCAAGAATCCGGGCGCCACCAACGTGCTGCGCACCGGCAACAAGACAGCCGCCGCGCTGACCTTGCTGGGCGACGCCGCAAAGGGATGGTTCGCAATCTGGCTGGCCGAAAAGCTGGCCCCGGGGATCGCCCCCGTCGGCTTGGCCCTGGTCGCGCTGGCGGCCTTCGTCGGCCATCTGTACCCGATTTTCCTGCGTTTCAAGGGCGGCAAGGGCGTGGCGACCGCGCTGGGCGTGCTGGTCGCGATTCAGCCCTGGCTGGCCGTGGCCACCGCCGCCACCTGGCTGATCATCGCCGTGTTTTTCCGCTATTCGTCCCTGGCGTCGTTGGTGGCCGCGTTCTTTGCGCCCGTCTACTACGTCTTTGGCTCGGGGCTGGCCTGGCACGCGAAGCCGGCGCTGGGCGTGGCCCTGGCAGTGATCGGCGTGCTGCTGTTCTACCGTCACCGCGCCAACATCGCGCGCTTGGTGCAAGGCACGGAAAGCAAGATCGGCGGCGGCAAGAAGAAATAATCCTGTCTTGCCGGCCGGTGGCCCGAGGAACGGGAACCGGTCAGGCAATATCCGCCAGGTCCCAACGCGGTTTCACCGTAAAGCTGTGCGCATCCGCGTCCAGCGTTACAAGCCCCGCCTTGACGCGCTCGGCCGCAGCGAAGGCGATCATTGCGCCGTTGTCGGTACATAGCTCCAGCGGC
The DNA here is from genome assembly GCF_029637605.1 of Achromobacter spanius. NCBI lineage: Bacteria > Pseudomonadati > Pseudomonadota > Betaproteobacteria > Burkholderiales > Alcaligenaceae > Achromobacter > Achromobacter spanius. The sequence goes on from NZ_CP121261.1 coordinate 1,450,699, forward strand.
GGGAAATAAGCCTGCGCGCGCAAGGGCTTGAGCGCCGCGGCCAGCTTGGCGCGCAGCAACTGGTTGGCGCCCACCCCGCCCGCCACCACCAGACGGCGCAGGCCCGTCTGCTTGAGCGCCTTGATGGCCTTGGCCGCCAACACATCGACAATTGCCCCTTGCGTGGCCGCCGCCAGGTCAGCGCGGGTCTGATCGTCCAGCCCCCCTTCCTTTTCAGCCGCCTTGACGCGCGTCAGCACGGCGGTCTTCAGGCCGCTGAAGCTGAAATCCAGGTCGCCGCTGTGCAGCATTGGGCGTGGCAATTCGAAACGGGTCGCGTCGCCCTGCCCCGCCAGCCTGGCCAGCGCCGGGCCGCCGGGGTAGCCCAGCCCCATCAGCTTGGCCGACTTGTCGAAGGCTTCGCCCGCGGCGTCATCCAGCGTTTCGCCCAGCAGTTCGTAGCGACCCACGCCATCCACGCGCATCAATTGCGTATGGCCACCCGATACCAGCAGCGCCACGAACGGGAAGTCGGGGCGCGGGTCCGCCAGCATCGGCGACAGCAGATGGCCTTCCAGGTGATGGATGCCGATGGCGGGCAAATGGCGCGACCACGCAAACGACTGCGCGACGCTGGCGCCCACCAATAAGGCTCCGGCCAGACCAGGCCCCGCCGTGTAGGCAACGGCGCCAATGTCCGACATTTGCAGGCCCGCGTCTTGCAGCACCTGGCGGGTCAAGGGCACGACGCGGCGGATATGGTCGCGCGACGCGAGTTCCGGCACCACGCCACCATATTCCTGGTGCATGGCGATTTGGGTGTGCAGCGCGTGCGCCAGCAGACCACGTTCCGTACAGACGGCTGCGACACCGGTTTCGTCGCAGGAGCTTTCAAAGCCGAGGATAATCATGGCGGCAGAGTTTACAACTGATGCGAAAATACGCCTGTTTTGAAATCGCGCGGCGCCCATCGGCCGCCGCCTACAACAACCTACAAGCCTGCAAACACACTGGGGACTGGAATGCTGGAGAAGTTATTCAAGCTGCGTGAACACGGCACCACGGCGCGCACCGAAATCGTGGCCGGCCTGACGACGTTCCTGACGATGTCATACATCATCTTCGTCAACCCGGACATCCTGTCGTCCACCGGCATGGACCGCGACGCCGTCTTTGTGGCCACCTGCCTGGCGGCCGCGCTGGGCTCGCTGGTGATGGCGCTGGTGGCCAACTGGCCGATCGGCATGGCGCCCGGCATGGGCCTGAATGCGTTCTTCGCCTTCACCGTCGTCAAGACCATGGGCTACACCTGGGAGCAGGCGCTGGGCGCCGTGTTCATCTCGGGCGTGATCTTCCTGATCTTGACGATATCGGGCATCCGCGTGTGGCTCGTCAAAGGCATTCCGCATTCCCTGCGCAGCGCCATCGCGGCGGGCATCGGGCTGTTCCTGGCGATTATCGCGCTGTCCAGCGCGGGCATCGTGGTTGCCCATCCGGCCACCAAGGTTTCCCTGGGCAACCTGACGGCGCATGGCCCGCTGTTCGCCATCCTGGGTTTCTTCATCATCGCCTCGCTGGACGCGTTGCGTGTGCGCGGCGCCATCCTGATCGGCATCATCGTGGTCACCGTGTTGTCGATGGCGCTGGGCTACAACGAATTCAAAGGCATCTTCTCGGCCCCGCCCAGCCTGGCCCCCACTTTCCTGAAGCTGGACATCCTGGGCGCGCTGCACAGCGGTTTCGTGCATGTGATTCTGGTGTTCGTGCTGGTTGAAGTGTTCGACGCCACCGGCACGCTGGTCGGCGTGGCCAAGCGCGCCGGCCTGGTGCCTGAAGGCCGCCCCAACCGCCTGGGCCGCGCGCTGTTCGCCGACAGCACGGCCATCGTCGCGGGCTCCGCGCTGGGCACCAGCAGCACCACCGCGTTCGTGGAAAGCGCCTCGGGCGTGCAGGCTGGCGGCCGCACCGGCATGACCGCCCTGGTGGTGGCCTTGCTGTTCCTGGCCGCGCTGTTCATCTCGCCCTTGGCCGGGGCCGTGCCCGCCTATGCCACGGCTCCTGCCCTGCTCTACGTGGCCGGCCTGATGATGCGCGAACTGATCGACATCGACTGGAACGAAGTCACCGAGGCCACGCCGGCCGCGCTGACGGCGCTGGTCATGCCCTTCACGTATTCCATCGCCAACGGCATCGCCTTCGGTTTCATCAGCTACGTGGTGCTGAAAACCGCCACCGGCAAGGTCCGCGACGTGCATCCGGCCACTTGGCTGGTCGCTGTGCTGTTCGTGATCCGATACGCATTTTTCCCTGAATAGCCTGGGTAGAAGTCAGCATTCAGTCAGCCGCCCGGCGTTGCCGTGGCGGCTGTTTCAATTGCCGCCAGGCGCAGCGATCAGTTCCTTTCGCGTTCGGTCTACCACGGCGTAGAGCAATACAGCGGCTGCGAGCACTGCCGCAACCCCATTGCCGATCAGAAGTCCTTTGAACACGGGCTGAATCGCCGATGGATCAAACCAGCCTAAGGATATAGGGACCCCCACAATAATCAGCGCAAGCCGGAGCAATGGCGGACCCGCCCTCCAATCCAGCAATCGAAGCAATGTAATGAACAACATCGCCAATCCGTCGAACGCCACAACCCAGATCGCAATAAAAAAGATGCTTAGCAACTCTAGCGAGACCTGTCCCAAATAAAGCCAAGAAAGGAGAGGAGACGCGACATACAGGATTGCTCCGCTCAGGACGACATAAGAAAGTCCAAAAATTGCGAGACCCTTCAAATCAGTGAGGATCCGATGCGGCAGCGCAGAAGCGACGTTGGCGACGGCGCGAGTCATCCCGATATAGATGACAGAGGCAATGTTCAAGAAATTAATCCCGATAGCGAGCAGCGCCACCAACCCCTCGTTGCCCCGTGCACTGGCGTACGCAAACAAGAACGACATGCCACCAGTGAAAATCAACCCTACCGGCGCCTCCGATCGGCCGTAGCTGAACAGATCCTTCCATTCGATCCGGTTGAAAATCGGCGCAATGGAAATCCGATGGGTGACCACACAGCCGTAGAGCACACACGCCAACAGCAGTAGTCTGACCACCGTTGTAGCAACGGCCACTGCCACGGCTGGGGAAAACAGGCCAACGTTGATCAAAAGCAGGTCAAGCACCGCGTTCGCAACAGCAGCTCCGACGGTCAACCTGAGCACCCCGCCTGCCCCACCCGACGCTTCGATCATCGCGCATAGCGCGATGTAAATCGTGGTGGGGGCGATACCTACCGCCAGCGCGTAATAACTATCGCGCGCGTTCTCTGACATCTCCACAAAAAAAACCATGGCGACCGACATCAGGAAAAGCAAAACGCCCGCGAGCAGCGCATAGCCAACGATCGACCCCGTAATGGTTTTCGAGTGCGGCTTTCGCAAATTAAAAGCAATGTTCACGCCCACCGTCAGGCCTAGCGCAAGCACGATATAAATCTGCGAAAACTGAACTGCCAGCGCAAAGTCGGCCGTCTCGCTTAAAGAAAACCGGCCCAGGATCATGAGATCCAGCGACACCATCGAAAGCGCGACCAAGCGGGATCCCGAGATAGTCAGGGATTGGCGGATAACCTCCCAATAGTTCACGTCTGCTCCTTGCAAATCGGCGTCAAACGGCCAGCCAGCCTCGCCTGGCAAGAAACCTAGCACAAGGGTCAAACGAACAATGGGCCATTCCAAAAATTCTTATTTTTACGATTGAGCTCACCCGATTTGGAGGCGAATAGTCGCCGAGCCGCCGCCCCCGGTTACAACCCGCCCGCCCATAAGGTTGCTGCCTGCCCCGGTTGAATTCGCCGATACACTCCCCATGTATCCCGTATGGAGTTCACCTTGCGCCTTACTCGCCTTATCCCCGCGTTGCCGTCCTGTCTTGCCCTGAACGAGGGGATGTCCGCATGAGCGCCCTTGCCCGCATCCCGTTTTCGGTCCTGGACCTGGCCCCCATTGTTCAGGGCCGCGATGCCGCCGACGCTTTCCGTAATACCGTGGCGGTCGCCCAGCATGTTGAACGGCTTGGCTACAAGCGCTTTTGGCTGGCCGAGCACCACAACATCAATGGCGTGGCGTCCAGCGCCACCGCGGTGTTGATTGGCCATGTGGCCAGCCAGACACGCACGCTGCGCGTGGGCTCGGGCGGCATCATGTTGCCGAACCATGCGCCGCTGATCATTGCCGAACAATTTGGCACGTTGGAAACTCTTTACCCCGGCCGTATCGACCTGGGGCTGGGACGCGCGCCCGGCAGCGATGGCGCCACGCAGCACGCGCTGCGTCGGGGGCCGCGTAGTGGCCTGGAGTTTCCGGCGCTGGTGGAAGAATTGCGGGGATTCCTGGCGCCCTCCCGGCCGGGCCAGCCCGTGCGCGCCATTCCCGGCGAGGGGTTGGACATTCCGATCTGGCTATTGGGGTCCAGCGATTTCAGCGCCCGCTTGGCCGCGGAACTGGGCCTGCCGTTTTCTTTTGCAGGGCATTTCTCGCCGGAAGGCATGGCCGCGATGCGGCTGTACCGGCACTTGTTCAAGCCGTCGGAAACGCTGTCGCGCCCTTACGCGATGATCGGCGTGCCGGTGGTGGCGGCCGAGTCGGACGAAGCCGCCCAGCGCCAGGCCACCACGCAGCAGTTGAAATTCCTGTCGCTGGTGCGTGGCCACCGCCTGCAATTGCAGCCGCCGGTGGACAACATGGACGGCTTATGGAACGAATGGGAGCGTGAGGCGGTCAATCAAAGACTGAGCGCTTCGATCGTGGGCGGGCCGGACACCGTGAAGCGGCGGTTGGAAGCCCTGGTGGCCGAAACCGAGGCCGATGAAGTCATGATCGTGTCCGACTTTTTCGACATCGCCGACCGGCTGCGCTCTTTTGAGATTGTTGCGTCCTTGAAGAACAACGCGGGCGTCTCGACAAAAACCGCGGTCTGAGCACCGCTGACTGCGCTCTCCACAGCGCCAACCATTGCGACGCTGCCATCGCCCGCTCTACTATTGACCCAGAGCGCGTGGCACATAAAGCGTCGCCGAATCAGGCCGGGGCTGGCACACCCCGGATTCCCGATACCGCCTTTTTGCGCCGCGCTCCGCGGCAAGGATCCAAAATGAGTATTGTTGAACTCACCAAAGAAAGCTTCCAGGAAGCCATTACGCCTGACGGTACCCTGATCGTTGACTTCTGGGCTCCGTGGTGCGGCCCGTGCCGTGGCTTTGCTCCCGTTTTTGAGCAAGCCGCGACCGAGCACACCGACGTCACGTTCGCCAAGGTGAACACCGACGTCGAGCAGGAACTGGCCGGCGCGCTGGGAATCCGTTCGATTCCCACGCTGATGGTCTTCCGTGAGAAGGTCCTGCTGTTCTCGCAACCCGGCGCGCTGTCGGGCGGGCAGTTGAATGAGCTGCTGGCCAAGATCAAGGAAGTGGACATGGAAAAGGTCCACCAGGAAATCGCAGCGGCACAAGACAGCCAGAACGCGTAAGCAAACAAAAGGGCCCGGTTCAAAAAACCGGGCCCTTTTCCAATGCGGGTCGCAAACACTGTGGAGCGTCTTAAGACACCAGATCCCAGGCCGAGCGCCCGCGTGTGATGTTGGCGACAGTGACTTCCAGGTCACTCACCACCGTGCGAGGGGCCACGAAAGATAGCACCACGCCGTCTTCGTTGAAGTCTTCCTGCTGCATCACCGCGCCCGCCTGCGCCAAGCGCGACTTCAGTAGAGCCAAGTCCGCAAAACCGCAGGTGCAGCGGATGGTGGCCAGGTCCACGATTTCGCTGCGCTCGCCCAGCCGCAGGCAATTCGCCGCGCAGCCACCATACGCCCGCACCAAGCCACCCGCGCCCAGTTTGATGCCGCCGTACCAGCGCACCACCAGCACGGCCACGCGGTCCATATCCTGGCCCTCGATCGCTTGCAGGATCGGTCGGCCCGCCGTACCGCCGGGTTCACCATCGTCGTTGAATCGGTATTCCTGCCCGATGCGGTACGCCCAACAGTTGTGGGTGGCTTCGGGGTCACCGCGCTCGGCGAAGAATCGCATCGCCTCTTCCACGGTGGCAACCGGGGCAGCGTACGCGACAAAGCGGCTTTTCTTGATGTCTTCCTGATACGAGCAAGGAGCGGTCAACGTGTGCGTCATGCCCGGCATTGTAAGTGCTGGGGCGAACGCGCCCTAGCCGTGGCAGTCGGGCACTTCCTGGTCCAGGTAGACGTCGAAGGCCACGTCGCGCGCCCACTTGGCTGTCATGGCTTTCCAGGCGCCGGACTGGTTCCAGGCCTTCATTTCGCTGGCAAGCCAAGCGCGGCCAGCGGTGTCCGCGGCCGGCAACAGCCATACGCGCTCGCGCGGGGCGCCGTCCGGTTCAAGCGTGGAGGAGAACTTCTTCCATTCGGGAAAGCGCACCAGCGGCTCCCAGACGGCGTCGTCCACCAAGCCGACATCGCAAGCGCCTTCGCGCACCGCAACCAGCGCATCAGACGGCACGCGATATGTGCGCACCACGGCGCCCCAGCTTTCGGCCAGCGCGCGAGTGTCGCTTGCGGCCTCCGCCATGCAGACGCTGCGGCCGCGCACATCGGCCGGTTTGCGCAGGGTGGTGTCACTACGAATCACCGCTTTGGGGCGCGTACGGTAGCCGGTGGGCTGCACCGCCACCGTGGGCGGTTGAGTGCTTTCGCGATCAGCAAGCACCACATCGACGTCACCCGCGGCCAACCGCGCCCCGGCTTCGTCAGCAGGAACCTGCTGCAAACGCACCGGCAAGCCCAGGCTCAGACCGAGCTTTTCGGCCATGTTGGCGTCCAGCCCGTGGGGGGTACGAATCTTTGCCCCCGCAACAGGCAGCGGGGCCAGATACGGCACGCCCACCACCAATTCGCCGCGCGCCTTCGCGGCGGCAAAGCCGGCGGGTTGCTGCGCGTGCGCGGCGCCCGCGCCGGCAAGCAGCAGGCCAGCCGTCAGAGCGAGCAGATGAGTCAGATGGGTCAGGTGCCGGGCCATGGCCATGGGCTTACACGTACTGGTAACGCAACAAGCGATGCTTGAGGTTTTCAAGCACGAACTGGTCGATCAAGGCGGCTAGCACGGCGATGACGAGGATGTTGGTCATCACGCCCGTCATGTCCGCGATCTCGCCCGAGTACGCCAGCGAGCGCCCCAGGCCCTTGCCGAAACCAATCAGCATCTCGGCGGAGATCAGCGCGCGCCAGGCGTTGCCGAAGGCAAGCTGTGCGCCCGTGATCAGTTCGGGCATGACGGCAGGCAGGTACACGCGCTTGACCAGGCCCCATCGCGTGGCGCCCATGACGCGCGCCGCCGACACATGCACACGCTGCACGGATTCGGTGGCATTCATGACGCTTAGCGCGGCCGGGAAGAACGCCGACAGCGCCACCACCACGATGATGGGCGTGTTACCAAAGCCCATCACGATCAGGAACAGCGGCACCCAGGCGATGGACGGAATCGATTGCAGGATGACGATGGCGCTGCGCAGCACTTCCCGAAAGAAGAACAGCACCGCCGCCACCAGCCCGAAGCCGATGCCTGCCAACAGCGCCAGGCTATATCCCGCACCCAGCCGGCCCAAGGTACCCATCAGGCTTTGATGGAACGATTGTTTGCCCAGGTCTTCGAACAGGCGTTCGAAGACGGCCGGCACGCCTGGCATCAGGAAATCAGGCAGGACGAACGCCGCCGACTGCCAAAGCAGAAGAATGAAAAGGACACCCAAAACGCCCGCAAGATGCTTGCGGGCGCCGGTCACACGGGTAGACGAGCTCAAAGTTTGCGCGCCTCTTGCCAGGACAGATCAACGATGCTGGACACGTCGTACGGCTTGCCGTCGCGGGTCTTCAGCGAACCTTGGGCTTGCAGGATGTCAGCAATTTCCTGCATGCGCGCCGTGTCCTTCTCCGTCAGCTTGGGCGTGAACACCTGCGTGCTGATGGCTTCGGCAATGACGGTTTCACGCGGCAGTTCGCCGCGCTTGAGCGTCTTCAGCGTGGGCTCGGCGATGAAGTAGGACGCGATCAGCTTGGACGCCTGCGCGGGTTCTTTCTGCAGCAGCGTGATGGCCTGGTTTTGCGCGTCCAGCGCCTTCCAGACATCGTCTTTGCGCTTGGCCAGCGTTTCACCCGAGGTGATCACGACCATGCACGGGAACGGCCAGGCCTGGCCCACTTCGTAGATCTGCTTGACCGGCGCCACCAACTGCGCGATGCGGTCATAGGGTTCGAACAGGAAGGCCGCGTCCACGCGCTTGCCCACCAGCGACTGCACGGCAACGGCCGGGCTCACGCCCATGATGTTGACGTCATCGGCATTCAGCTTGCCTTGCTTGAGCACCACGCCCTTCAAGACCACGTCCGCGGTGCTGCCTTCGGCTTGCGAGGCGAGCGTCTTGCCCTTCAGGCCCGCGATGTCCTGGATGCCGGAATCGTCACGCACCACCAGCGAGTGATAGCCCTGTTGCGCGCCGCCCACCACTTTCAGGTCCGCGCCCTTGGACGCCCACGCCACGGCGTTGGTGAAGCCGAGCACGCCGATGTCCAGTTGCCCGCCAACAATCGCCTTGATCAGGTCAGTGCCCGACTTGAATTCGATCAGCTCGGAATCCAGGCCGGCCTTTTGATAGAAACCGCCCTCTTGCGCCACGATCGCTTGCGCGTCGTCCATCACCCGCAGATAGCCCACGCGGAACTTTTCGGCGGCCATTGCCGGGGCCGCGGCCAGCAGCGCGGCCGCCAGCGGCAGGGAAAGCCATTGCTTGAATTTCATCAGAGGAACTCCAGGGGATACAAGATTGGCGATGCGCGGACGTCGCCACAGATTGGGAATGAGAGAAATGGGGGTCAGGCGGCCAGGGCCATGTCGGCGTGGGCTTGCGAGCCGTCCACCGCGATGCCCAACAGGCGCAGGATCTCGCGCTTTTCAGCGGCCAGATCCGAGAGATCGTGTGTCTTTGCGCGATGCGCCAAATTGAATTCGCGCAGCACGCGCGCCGGACGGGGGCTGAAGACAACGATGCGATCGGCCAGGAACAGGGCTTCGTCCACATCATGCGTGACGAGCAGCACCGTGGGCTTTTCCTGGGCGATCAGTTGACGCAGCACGTCTTGCAGGCTCAGCCGGGTCAGCGCATCGAGCGCGCCGAAGGGCTCGTCCATCAGCATGGTCTGGGGCTGCGCGATGAACGCGCGCGCCAGCGCGGCGCGTTGCCGCATACCGCCGGACACCTGATGCGGGTAGTAATGTTCAAAGCCGGCCAGGCTGACACGCGCCAACCACTCACGCGCCGACTCGCGGGCGCGCTTTTTGGCGACCTTCTGAAATTCCAGCGCCAGCGCCACGTTATCTTCCAGCGTCAGCCAGGGATACAGCGCATGTTCCTGGAACACCAGCGTGCGGCTGGGGTGCGGGCCCGCCACCGGCTTGCCATCGGCCAGGACGCTGCCTTGCGTGGGCATTTCCAGCCCGGCCGCCAAATGCAGCAGCGTGGACTTTCCGCAGCCAGACGGACCGACCAGGGCGACGAGTTCGCCAGCCTTGATTTCGCTGGTGAAGCCGTCGACGACGGGCAGGTCGCCGAAGTGCTTGTGGACGTGATCGAAGTTCAGGTTCATAGGACGAATCTTGGGCGCGCGTGAAAACGAGCCTCAAATCTAACAATTCGTTATATGAATTCAAACAATCGATATTGAATGTCTTTACAGCTAGCAGTTATATAAGACCGGTTCCCAGGCAGACCCAGGCTTGTCAGACCCAAGCCGCGTGCCCTGCCCGACCAGCTAACGCTAAAGGCAAAAACAACACGGCGCGCCCCGTAGGACGCGCCGTGCTTGACCACCAGCGACTGAAGCGGCGTCAGGCTTCGATGCCGCGCGATTCCAGATAGTCTTCGTAGCCGCCGCGGTAGTCGATGATCTCGCCCGATGGCAGGATTTCAATCACGCGGGTGGCCAGGCCCGACACGAATTCGCGGTCGTGCGACACGAACACCAGCGTGCCTTCGTACTTTTCCAAGGCGAACTGAAGCGATTCGATCGATTCCATGTCCAGGTGGTTGGTGGGCTCGTCAAGCAGCATGACGTTGTGCCGGCCCAGCATCAGGCGGCCGAAGGTCATGCGGTTCTTTTCGCCGCCGGACAGCACCTTGGGCGCCTTGGGCAGGTCGTCCGCCGAGAACAGCAGGCGGCCCAGCACGGAGCGGATCGACTGATCGTCATCGCCCGGTTGGCGGTGGTCGCCCATCCAGTCCAGCAGGTTGATGTCGGTTTGCAGGAACTGGTCGGACACGTCCTGCGACATATAGCCGAGGTCGGCGTTGTCGGACCATTTCACCGAGCCCGAATCCGGCTGCAGTTCGGTGGCCAACAGGCGCAGCAAGGTGGTCTTGCCCACGCCGTTGGCGCCGATGATGGCGATTTTTTCGCCGGCATCGACCATGGCCGAGAACTTGGTGATGACAGGCGCGTCGTAAGCCTTGGTCAGGTTTTCGACCGTGACCGCCAGGCGGTGCATGACCTTGTTCTGTTCAAAGCGGATGTACGGGTTCTGGCGCGACGACGGCTTGACCACGACCTGGTCGGCCTTGATGCGGTCGATCTGCTTCAGACGCGACGTAGCCTGGCGCGACTTCGACTTGTTGGCGGCAAAGCGGCGCACGAAGTCTTGCAGTTCGGCAACACGTTCCTTGGCCTTGGCGTTGTTGGACACCAGGCGTTCGCGGGCCTGGGTCGAGGCCAGCATGTAGTCGTCGTAGTTGCCCGCGTAGATGCGGATTTCACCGTAGTCGACGTCAGCCATGTGGGTGCACACCTGGTTCAGGAAGTGGCGATCGTGGCTGATGATGATCATCGTGCTCTGGTAGCTGTTGAGCACGTTTTCCAACCAGCGGATGGTGTTGATATCCAGGTTGTTGGTGGGCTCGTCCAGCAGCAGGACGTCGGGGTTCGAGAACAACGCCTGTGCCAGCAGCACGCGCAGCTTCCAGCCCGGGGCCACTTCGCGCATGGGCAGGTTGTGCTGGTCCACGGCGATTTCCAGGCCCAGCAGCAGTTCGCCAGCGCGCGCTTCGGCGGTGTAGCCGTCGTACTCGGCGAACTTGGCTTCCAGGTCAGCCGCGCGCATGTAGTCGTCTTCGGTGGCTTCCGGGTTGGCGTAGATGGCGTCGCGTTCGGACATGGCGGCCCACATCTCGGTGTGGCCCATCATGACGACGTCCAGCACGCGCAGGTCTTCAAACGCGAACTGGTCCTGGCGCAGCTTGCCCAGGCGCACGCCCGGCTCAAGCGAGACGTTGCCACCGGAGGCTTCGAGGTCGCCGCCGATGATCTTCATGAACGTAGACTTACCGGACCCATTGGCCCCGATCAGCCCGTACCGGTTGCCTTCCCCGAACTTGACGCTGACGTTCTCGAAAAGGGGCTTGGGACCGAACTGGATGGTGAGATTGGCTGTGGATATCACGGTATTTTGAGTCTGAAGGCGCCCGAAGACGCATGCGAGGAAACCCAATAGTGTAGCAAATGGGTTTTTCCCGCCTGCGCTCGGCGCGCCTCAGGCTTCGGGCCGTGCGTACCCGATCAGTGGTGGTGCTCGTCCAGCACCAGGTGGGCCAGGCCCTTCTCGGTGGCGATGCCCACTTTTTGCCCGATGGGCAGCGTGGCCTTGGTTGCCACATGGCCATAGGGCAAGCCGGTGATGACCGGCACCTTGACCGTCTTGCGCAGCCACGCCACGACCTCATGCAGGTCGTAGCCCTTGTCGTGCGGGGCCAGCTTGTAGTCGGTGAAACGGCCCAGGACAATGGCCTTCTGCTTGGCCAGAATGCCGGCCTGCCACAGTTGGATCAGCATGCGCTCGACGCGGTACGGGTGTTCGGCCACGTCTTCCAGGAACAGGATGCCGCCGCGCACCTTGGGCATGTACGGTGTGCCGATCAAGGACGCCACCATGGCCAGGTTGCCGCCCCACAGGATGCCGCGGGCGTCGACCGGGTCGGCGTCTTGGGTCTCGAAACTCAGGATTTCAAGCTCACCGCGCATCACCTCGCCAAACAACGCTTCGGTCAGGTCGTCGACCTTTTTGCCGCCGAAGTCAGCAACGGCGGTCGCGCCGGTGTAGCTGACCGCGCCCGTCTTCGCCAGCAACGCAAGGTTGAACGCGGTGAAGTCGCTCATGCCTACGAAGCGCTTGCCACTGTCGGCCATGGCCTTCCAGTCGATCTGGTCCAGCAGCCGGCCCATGCCATAGCCGCCGCGCGTCACCATGACGATGGGCAGCTTTTGCTTGATGGCGCGCGCCAGGCTGGCCGCGCGCTGGGCGTCGGTGCCGGCAAAGCGTTGGTGCTCGGCAAAGGCGGTGCGGTCCAGGGCGGTCTTGAACCCCTGCTGCTGCAAGCGCTCGCGCGCCAGTTCAACCGTGGCGGGGTCGCGTACGGCCGACGACGGCGAGATCAGATAGATGCCGCGGGCGTCCGGCATGACTTGCCCTTCAGCGTGATGGTGACCGTGGTCGTGGCCGCAGTCTTCGCCGCAGGCGAGCCCGTGATCATGATCGTGGGCGGCGCTTGCCGTGGCGGCCGCCGTAGTGGCCGCCGGGTTGGCCGCCTTTTTATTAGCCGCCTTTTTAGCCGCCGGTGGGGCCGCCTTGCTGGCAGGCCGGGCCGCCTTGTTGGAGGCGGATTTGGCGGGTTTGCGGGTGCTCATGCGTTGGATTCCTTGGTGCGGCGTTCACGGAAGAACCGGCGCAGCAGGTCGCCGCAAGGTTCCGCCAGCACGCCGCCGGTGACTGAAGTGTGATGATTGAGTTTGGGAACGGATCCCACGTCCAGCACGCTGCCGCAGGCACCGGTCTTGGGGTCGTAGGCGCCGAACACCACGCGGGCCAGCCGCGCGTGCAGCATGGCGCCGATGCACATCACGCAGGGTTCCAGCGTGACGTACACGGTAATGCCGGGCAGGCGATAGTTTTCCAGCTGCCGCGCCGCGCTGCGCAAGGCGACGATTTCGGCGTGCGCGGTGGGGTCGTGGTCGATGATGGTGCGGTTGTAGCCGCGCCCCAGGATCTCGCCCTGCGCGGAGACGACCAGGGCGCCCACCGGCACCTCGCCAATGGCGTAGGCGGCCTGGGCTTCTTCAAGCGCCAGCCCGATATAACGTTCGTCTTCGGCGGTCCAGGGTGCAACCCCCGTAACCGCCGCCACGGGGCCGGCCTCAACCACGGTACACCCGGGACTTCAGCGCGATACGGCCGGCCAGGCTGGTCACGGCCTCTTCCAGCCATTGGTATAGCTCAGCCTGTTCGTCGTAGCGGGCCTGGTTCAAGTTCGACACGCGCCCTTCTTCGATGAAGCCCCAGGCGCGGCTGCGTTTGTCGCGGTGCTTGGGGTCCCAGACGCCAAAGGCGAAACCGCCAGCTCGGCGGATCAAGGAAAAACACGGGATGTCGGTGTAGCCGTCGCCCACGAACACCATCTGGTCGAACGGCACGCGCAAGCGGTCTTCGGGCACCTTGCGATTGACTTCGAAGGGCTTGTTGCGGAAGTCGCGCCCGATGATGCCTTTCTGAATGTGGAACAGATAGCGGGTCTTGTCGGTAAAGCTGACGATGCGGCGCGGAAAGGCAATGCCGCCGTCATCGCCATAAACGAATTCCGAGGCCCAGATTTCGGTGAATTCATGGGCAATGGGCGTGGATCGCACCACATCGCCGATGCCGCTTGATATCAGGTAGAACTCAAGCTGGACTTGCGGCTGTTCGGCCCGCACGGCGGCGCGCAGCCGCTGGAACAGGGTCGGCACGCCATCGTGCAGCTCAAGCCGCGCGCCCCAGTCTTTCAGGCGCTGCTGGGTGATCAGCCCATTCGTGCCCGCCTGGGACAGTTGGATCATCTTGTACAGATAGGCGGGGACAGGGTCCCAGTCTTGCTGGGACAGCAGCGGGTCTACCTCGTCCTTCCAGAACGAGGCCGTATCCACACCGATGCTTTCCAGGAAACCCGACGTGCTGTCCGAGGCCAGCGTGTCGTCGAAATCGAAAATCAGGGCGATGACGTCGGACATGGGAAGGTGCGTGAATGGGGGTGTGACAAGCGCGCAAGCGCGCAACAGCCGCCATTTTGCCTGAATGTGACGGCCGCTGCGCCGTCAGCCGTCGCAAATACGGCGCCGAAACCCCTTGCGGGGCGGCGGCGCCGTCGTCATGGCCCTTCCGGGCACGCTTGCTATTGGCGGGGGTAATTGGTCGGGCTTACTGACGCATCGGGGTGCCCGTCGTGGCGGGCGGGGGAGCCATGCCCTGGGCCGGAGCCGTCGGCGGCGGCATGGTGGTGCTGGGGGGGACCGTGCCCGCGGGCACCTGGATCACCGTTTCACGCAATACCCCACCGCCCTGCACGCTGCCGCGCACATTGGTGGGCGACGTCATCTGCGTGATGCAATCCTGGCGAGACGTGGTTGGCAGGCGATTGCAGCGGTCAAGCATGTTCTGCTGATAATCGGCGGTGGAGCCTTCCTTCAGATTCTGTCGATTGGCTTCCTGGCGGGCCGCGCCGGCTTCGCGCATGCAGGTGGCGCGGTCCTGGTTGGACTTGCCGCTCTTGCAATTCGCCACGTCCTGTTCGTACTGGGACTGGATGGCCGCGCGGCCAATGGCATCAGCCGCGTGGACCGCTCCCGCCGCCAGCATCAAACCCGCCGCGCAAAGGGATGCCGCAAGGCGTTTGGTATGCATGGGTCGTACGTTCATGGCCAGCTCCTTCAAAGAATTGAACCGTAGGCGGCGCGAACCTGACAGCGCTTGCGCCGCCTGCTTGTAACCACTATCCCACGATGAGACGCCCCGCACATGACGAGCGACGTGATTTCGTAAGTCGACGTATCAAGCGCCAGATTTGCGATGAATGCCGCACAGACGGAAAAACAGGGGCAGTTGCCCCTGTCCGCGTGAAATGTCGCGCTGCGCCATGGCTGGTTACGTTCACATGCCGTGTCGCTTGTTACGAGCCTTAGCGGGCGTCCAGGTCGGCGTCCGCCTTGGTCAGGCGCTTGCGATACGTGGCCGCGCGCATCAGCAGCATGGCGGTGACAGGCGACGACACGACCAACAGCAAAATGATGATCACTTCATGAAACACCGGCCGGGCCGACCACGCTGAAAACACCAGGATGGATGACAGCAGCACGCAGGCGCAGCCCAGCGTGTTGCCCAGCGTGGGCGCGTGGATGCGGGAATAAAAGCTGCGAAAGCGCAACAAGCCGGCCGATCCGGTCAGGGCCAGCAAGCCGCCCAGCACCAGCAGGATGCACGCGGGAATACCGGCCCACAGAGGAATAGTGGCGTCCATCATGGCTCGATCACCTCGCCGCGCAGCAGAAAGCGCGCCATGGCGGTAGACCCCACAAAGCCGAACAGCGCAATCAGCAAGGCGATGTCGAAATACAGCGACGAGCCCGACCGGATGCCGAAGACCAGCATCATCAACATGCCGTTGATATACAGCGTGTCCAGCGCCAGCACGCGGTCTTGCGCGGTGGGGCCGCGCAACAGGCGGACAGCGGCAAAAACCATGCCCAGGGCAAAACACACCAAGGCAAAGGACGCCGCCCAATACAGTGCGGTATTCATCGTCATTCGAACATCTCCATCAAGGGGCGCTCGTAGCGCAGCTGCACCAGATCGACCCAATGTTGCTCATTCTGAAGGTCAAGCACGTGCAACTTCAGACTGTGATCGGGCGTCAGGTCCACCCAGACGGTGCCGGGCGTGTACGTGACAATGCAGGCCAGCATCGCCAGGCCGTGGGGGTCGCGCATGGTCAGGGGTATCTGGATGAAGCCGGGTGAAAAATCGTTGCGGCGCGGGTTCAGAATCAGCTTGGCCACGGCGATGTTGGACCGAATGATGTCCAGGGCAACGCGCAGGAAAAGCGGCACCGCTTTCCAAAGATGGCGCGGCCGGGCGCGCAGCGGTCGCAAGCGGGACGCGGCCCAGGTAAACCACAACGCCAACACCACGCCCAGGGCGATCTGCCCGGCCGACAGGCTTTGGTTCAGCAGCAGCCACAGGACGAACAGGAAAACCGGCAGGAACAGGAAGTAAAGACGGCGCATCAGCTTCCCCCTTTTGCACCGCGCACGGTCTGCGCGGACATGACGGCTTCAATATAGGACTTGGGCTGATCCAGCGAACGCGCCGCATCGTCCAGATACGCCGACACCGGCCCCGCCCCCGCCGCCAGGCCCACGCACAGCAACAGCAGCACCGCAACCGGACCCGCTTCAATCACACGCAGGCGCGGCGTGCTGCGGTCGTCGCTGGCCCAGAACACGCGGATGCCCGTGCGGCTCAGGCCGGTCAAACCCGCCAGGCCGGACACCAGCACGGCGGCCACCAGAATCCATGCATTGATGGGTGGCGCGGATTCGGTGGCGGCCGACACCGCGGCCGACAGCAGCGAAAACTTGGCCACGAAGCCCGACAACGGCGGCAAGCCCGTGACGAGCAAGGCGCAGGAAATAAACGCCAGGCCCAGGAAGGCCATGGCCGCGGGAATGGCCACGCCCACGACGTCGTCAGACCGGTTCACCGACGCCGGGTCATCCAGGTCAAAGGCGTCCAGCGTCACGGCCAGCACGTTGGCGCCGAAGCTGCGGGTGCGTTCGATCAATTCGGCCAGCAGGAAGAACGCACCGGTCGTCAGCACCGAGCTGATCAGATAGAACAACGCGGGGCCGGTCAGCGTCACGCCGGGCATGCCCAGCGCCGTCAACAAGGTGCCGGCCGACACGATCACGCAGTAGCCGACTATCTTCTCCAACTGCTGCGTGGCCAACAGGCCGAAGGCGCCAAACAGCAGCGTGGCAAGCCCTGCCGCGAACATCCAGTCCAGGCTGAAGGCCGCGGGCGCGCCGGTGGGCAACAGCAGCGAGCCGATGCGCAACAGGCCATAGATGCCAACCTTGGTCATGATGGAGAACATGGCGGCGATGGGCGCGCTGGCCGATCCATAGCCCTTCACCAACCAGAAATTCAGGGGCCAGGCGCCGGCTTTCACCAGGAACGCCACGCCCAGAATGGCCGCGCCGGCTTCGAACAGCATGCGTTCGGCGCCAGTGAGGTGACCCGCGCGCAGGGCCAGGTCGGCCATGTTCAGCGTGCCGGTTACGCCGTAGATCAGCGCAATGCTGATCAGCAACAAGAAAGATGCGACCAGGTTGACGGCAATGTATTGCAGTCCCGCACTGACGCGCGCCACGCCTGAACCGTGCAGCAGCAGGCCGTAGGACGCCGCCAGCAGGACTTCAAAAAATACGAACAGGTTGAAAAGATCGCCGGTCAGGAAGGCGCCGTTCAGGCCCATCAGCAGGAACTGGAACAGAGAATGAAAGTGCACGCCGGCGCGGTCCCAGCGGGCCAGCGCATAGGTCAGCGTGGCCAGGCCCAGCACGGCGGTCAACGTCAGCATGACGGCGGCCAAGCGATCCACGACCAGCACGATGCCAAAGGGCGCGGGCCAGTCGCCTACCAGGTACGCGCCCACGCCCTCTGGCCAGACGCCAGGAACCCCACCGCCCGCCACCACCAGCAAGGCGATGGCGGCAGCCAGTTGGCCCAGCGTGGCGATGACGGAAATGGTGCCGCGCGCATAACGGCTGGTGTCGGCCAGCAGCAGCATCGCCGCGCCCGCAAACAGCGGCACGATGATGGGCAATACAGGAAGGTGTTGCAGCCAAAAATTCAAGATTGAGACTCCCGTCCATCAACGTGGTCGGTGCCCGTCAGCCCGCGCGAAGCCAGCAGCACCACCAGGAACAGCGCCGTGGTGGCGAAGCCGATCACAATGGCGGTCAGCACCAGCGCCTGCGGCAGCGGATCGGCGTACCAGGAGGGGTCGTGCGCCACGGCCGGATCGATCACCGGCGGACGGCCCGACGTCAGCCGGCCCATGCCGAAGATGAAGAGGTTGACCGCATAGGAAACCAGCGTCAGGCCCATGATGAATTGGAAGGTACGGGGCCGCAGCAGCAGCCAGACGCCAGAGCCCGCCAACACGCCAATCGCGACGGCATAAATCAATTCCATCAGGCTTCCCCAGTTTGTGCGGCGGCCGCTTGCATCTCGGCGGCGGCCTTGCGTTGCGCGCGCAGCGATTGGTGAGCCAGCGCCACCAGCACCAGCACGGTGGACCCGACGACCAGCATGTACACACCCAGATCGAACAGCAGCACGCTGGACAGGTGCACATGACCGATCAGCGGCAGTGACACGTCCCAGGCCAGCGCGGCCAGCAAGGGCTTGTAGGCGAGCCATGCGGACACGGCGGCAATGCCCGCCGCCAGCAGTCCGATGCCGATCCAGTTCTGCGGATTCAAGCGGCTGCGCGACTCCACCCAATACACGCCGCCCACCATGTACTGGAGGATGACGGCGGTGGCGAAAATCAGGCCACCCACGAAACCGCCACCCGGCTGGTTGTGGCCGCGCAACAGGAAGTACACCGAGATCAGCGCGGCGGTGGGTAGCATCAGGCGCACCAGCACCGTCGGCACCATCATGGAACCGCTGGGCAACAGCGCCTTGATGTCGGGCGCGGCCGGCACGCCGCCGTCCTGCTCTTGCTGCTGACGCGGCAGGTCAGCGCTTTCAGCGGCGGGACGGAAGCGTCGCAGCAGTGCGTAGACCGTTAGCGCCACGATGCCCAGAACGGTGATTTCGCCAAAAGTATCGAAGCCCCGGAAGTCCACCAGAATGACGTTCACGACGTTGGTGCCGCCACCGTCGGGCAGTGCGCGGTCGACGAAATAGGACGAAATCGTGTCGCCTTGCGGGCGCATCAGCACCGCGTACGCCAGTGCCGCCATACCGGTACCGGCCGCGGTGGCCAACAGCAAATCGCGAAAGCGCCGGCCCCGGGCCAGCAGCGTCGCCTTGAACGTTTCTTCGTCGTCCTGTTCGATCCGGCGCGGCAGCCAGCGCAGGCCCAGCAGCAACAGCACCACGGTGACCACTTCCACGGACAGTTGCGTCAACGCCAGATCGGGGGCGGAAAACCACACGAACGTCAGGCAGGTGATCAGCCCCGCGCCGCCCGCCAGCGCCAGGGACGCCAGGCGGTGATATTTGGCCTGGTAGGCCGCGGCCACCGCGCAGATGCCACCCACCAGCCACAACAGGGCAAAGGCCGGATCCAGGGGCGTCATGCGGCCCGTGCCTTCCAGCCAGCCGCCCGCGCGCAGGGGCAGCCAGGCCACGAACAAGGTGCCCAGCACAATCAACAGCATCTGCACCTGCAACCGCGACGACCCTACCCACCGCAGCAGCCAGGCCGCCGCCACGCTGGAGCCGTCCAGCAGGGCTTCGAATGTGCGCCGACCGTCCAGGCGATAGATGAAGGGAACGCGGCCCGGGTTGGCGCGCTGGTGGGCGCGCAGAACCAGGTAGAGCAGCACGCCCGCGGTGGTGGCCACCAGGCTCATCACCAAGGGCAGGTTCACGCCATGCCAGACGGAAAGGCTGTATTCAGGCATGTTGTCACCCAGGATGCTTTGCGCGGCGGTTGCCAGGAAGGGGCCGACGGTCAGCCCCGGCACCACGCCCACCAGCAGGCACATGAACACCAGCAAGGCGCTGGGAAACAACATCCAGCGGGGCGGCTCATGCGGCGCGCGCGGCAGGTCGGTGGCAGGGGGGCCGAAAAACACCTGCAGGATGAAACGCAAGGAATACGCCACGCTGAACGCGCCGGCAATCGTTGCCAACAACGGCAAGCCGATCTGCGTGTAGCGGTCGCCACTGACGAAGGTGGTCTCGGCGAAGAACATTTCCTTGGACAGAAAGCCGTTCAACAGCGGCACGCCCGCCATCGACGCCGCCGCCACCATGGCCAGCGTGGCGGTAATCGGCATGGCTTTATATAGCCCGGACAAGCGGCTGAGGTCACGCGTGCCGGTTTCGTGGTCGACCACCCCCGCCGCCATGAACAACGACGCCTTGAAGGTGGCGTGGTTGATCATGTGGAAAATGGCGGCCACCAGCGCCAGTTCGCTGTTCAGGCCCAGCAGCAGCGTGATCAGGCCCAGGTGGCTGATGGTGGAATACGCCAGCACGCCTTTCATGTCCTGCTGGAAGATGGCGGCATAGGCGCCCAGCACCAGCGTGATCAACCCTGCCCCGCCGATGATCCAGAACCACTGGTCCGTGCCTGCCAGCACCGGCCAGAAGCGCGCCAGCAGAAACACCCCTGCCTTCACCATGGTGGCCGAATGCAGGTAGGCGGACACCGGCGTGGGCGCGGCCATCGCGTTGGGCAGCCAGAAGTGGAACGGGAACTGGGCGCTCTTGGTCAGCGCCCCCAGCGCCACCAGCACCAGCACGGCGGGATACCAGGGATCGGCGCGGACCAGGTCGCCTGCCGCCAGGACGCGGTCCATGTCGTAGCTGCCTACGATGTGGCCCAGGATGAGCACCCCGGCCAGCAGGCATAGCCCGCCCGCGCCGGTTACCGTCAGTGCCATGCGCGCGCCGCGACGGGCATCCAGGCGGTGGTGCCAATAGGCAATCAGCATGAACGACGCCAGGCTGGTCATTTCCCAGAACATGACCAGTTGGATCAGGTTGCCGGAGAGCACCACGCCCAGCATGGCGCCCATGAAGGCGAGGAAAAACGCGAAGAAGCGCGGCACCGGGTCTTCCGGTGACATGTAATAGCGTGCGTACAGGACGACCAGCGCGCCCATGCCGGAAACAATCAGCGCGAACAGCCAGGCGTAGCCATCCATCCGCAGGGTGAATTGCAGGCCCAGGGCGGGCGCCCAGGGCATGTCGGCCCGGATCACGCCGCCGTTGGCGACTTCCGGGTACAGGCTGGCGATCAGAACCACACAGACCAGGGCGATAAGGCCTGCCAACCACGCCTCGGCATTGCGGGCGTTGGAAGGCAGCAGCGCGGCGCACAGGCTGCCGGCAAACGGCAGAGCGAGGATCAGGATCAGCGACATGGCGTTCCGAGAATGTCCGGGCCCCCTCCCGCCAGCACATGGCAGCGAAAGACGAAACAGACCGGGGATTGAATAACGGACGGAACCCTGGCCCGGTACGTCGCTGCACTACACGTTGCCCCGCGGGGACGTAACTACCGCCCCATTGAACGCCGCAGATTGATACAAACGCAATAGCTGTCTTGCAAGACCGGCCAAGAATCTCATCCGAAAAATATCAGATTCTTGTAAGTTATGCAGCAATTTATGCGCGTAACCGGCTGATGACGGCAAGATGACTGCGCAATGATTGCGCATTGAAAGGCGATCTCGACATGTTCATGTGGTTGTCATACATGAGTTTTTTGCTTATCTGACGTCAATTTCGTACAACACGACGGCACCCGAAAATTATTTTCATGACTAGCAGGGAGAAATCCCGAGTCGACCCTAGGGGGATTCCTGTGTGGAATTGCGCCCACGAAGCCGCGACCAAGTCCGTACCCCGGCAAGGCGCGCTTTACCGATGCCGGCCCAAGAAGCCGGCCGGCTCGGAACAACAATATGGAGAAGACTCTTGACCGTGCTGTCACATGCCAAGGCCATTCTGGCCGCCGCCATCGCAGGCGTCTGCTTTAGTTCCGCGGTCCAGGCCGCCGACCCCTACCCCAACAAACCCATTCGCCTGATCGTTCCCTTTGCAGCCGGCGGCACCACCGACATCGTTGCCCGCATCGTGTCCGAAGGCCTGGGCCGCGAACTCGGGCAAGCCGTGGTGGTGGAAAACCGGGGCGGCGGCGGCGGGTCCATCGGTGCGGACGCCGTGGTGCGTTCCGCCCCTGACGGTTACACGCTGGGCGTGGCCACCGTCAGCACCATGGCCACCAACCCGGCGACCAACCCCAAGAACCCCTACAACCCGCTTAAGGACTTCGTGCCCATCACCAACCTGGTGAACGTGCCGAATGTACTGACGGTAAACCCGTCGGTGCCGGCCAAGAACCTGGCGGAATTCATTGCCCTGCTGAAGGCGAACCCGGGCAAGTACGCCTATGCCTCGTCCGGCGCGGGCGGCATCGGCCACCTGGATGGCGAGCTCTTCAAGTCGCTGACGAAGACCGACATGGTGCACGTGCCTTATCGCGGCTCGGGCCCGGCGCTCAATGATGTGATCGCGGGTCAGGTGAACGCGCAGTTCGACAACCTGCCGTCATCCATGCCCCACATTCAGGCCGGCAAGCTGCGCGCCCTGGCCGTGGCCGCCCCCAAACGCCTGCCCAGCCTGCCCGACGTACCGACGTTCACGGAAGCCGGCTTGCCGGAAATGGACAACATGGCCTGGTACGGGCTGGTGGCGCCGGCCGGCACCCCCAAAGCCGTGGTTGACCGCGTGTATGAGGCGGCCGTCAAGACGCTGAAAGATCCGAAGGTCGTCCAGCGCCTGGCCGACGGCGGCTCGCTGGTGGATGGCAACACGCCCGCCCAGTACGCCGAACAGATCAAGCGCGAGCTGGAGCTGCGCCAGCGCATCGCCAAGGAACGCAATATCGTGTCAACGAACTGATCGCGTCACCGCGCACGGCTGTCCCCGAAGCGGGGACAGCTTGCCGACTTGACTAGCGATGCCCGGGTGTTAGCATCTGCCCCCGTGCGATCCCATTTTTCTCCCCTCCTCCCCGCTGCTTGCGTTCTCTGCGCCCTGCGCTCGACCTTGTTGAGTTCGCAGGAAGTCGCCGCGCGTTCCGCTTACGCGCGCTCCAAGCCCGGCTGATCGCCCGGCTTTCCCGCTTCCCCAATTTCTGATTCCGGCCTGCCGCCGGCGGTCTGAGCACATCCGTGCTTGCCCGCTGCGCCTGGCCGGCGAACGCCCTGCCGCGTGGCCGGGTGCGTCCGCCGACATTCCCATTGAATCTTTGCCGCTTGCCCGATGGCTAGCGGCCTGGCCACGCATTGATCTTCATTCCAGCGCCATGCAACTTACCAAGAAATTCGTCAAAGCCAAGAACCCCTGCGCGGGCGGCTACAAATGGTTCATCCGCGATCACAACGGCCAGGGGGACTACCAAGCCGTGCTTGATGCCCTGGTCGCCGACGGCCGCGTCGGCGACGCCAATTGGCTGCTGGATCAGTTTGGCCCGACCGACGCGGTGCTCAGGCTGGACTCCCTGGACGCCAACGCCATCGTCTTCGCGGGCACGCTGGAAATTCGCATGGGCATCAATGTAGACACGGTGGTGCGCGCCGGGCGCAGCATCATCACGGGCGGCGGCATCCGCGCCGGCGAAACCATCATGGCGGGTGAAAACATCACGGCCGCCGCCAACATCGCAAGCGGCGGCGAGATCCACGCGGGCGGCGACATCAGCGCGGACTGGGGCATCGAGTCCGCCTCGCGCCTGGAGTGCCGGGGCAACGTGCGCGCCAAATGGGACATCTGCGCGGGCCAGGACCTGGCCGTCACCGGCCACCTGCATGCCGGCCAGGACGTGCGGGCGCAAGGAGCCATCCAATGCGGCCAAGGCATCAAGGCGGGCGGCGATGTGCGGGCCGATCATGCCATCAGCGCGACCTCCGGCATTCAGGCAGGCGGTGCAATCCAATGCGGCGATCACCTGGCCTCGGGCTGGGGCATGATCGCCGGGAGCGACATCCGCGCCGACGGCTCCATCCGTGCCGGTGAAGGCGTGAAAGCGGAGGGTGTGATCCAGGCCGGCGATGGCCACGGCGTCTACGCCGGACTGAGCGTCAGGCTGGACGCCTGGTCCGTTTGCGCCCGAGTCGTTGCGCGATCGCGGCCTGCCCAATTGGTCAGCGGGCACTGGGCTGGCCCCAGCACCGTGGCCGACGGCGACGTTGATGCTGACGGCGAGGTCGATGCTGACGGCAACGTAGACGCAGACAGCAACGACATTGCAGGCAGCACTGCCAAAGCGGGCAGCGCCCGCCAGGCGAGGCCCCTACCGGTCAGCCCCGCCTTGGCGTAACCGCAGGGGCTTGATGCCGCAACACCAGCATCAAGCCCAGCAAGATCGCGCCCATGCCGGCAAGGCTAAGCCCCGACAGGCGGTTGCCCAGCACCAGGTAATCCAGGGCTGCCGTGCCGGCCGGCACCAGATAGAACAGGCTGGTGACGTTGACCAAGTTGCCGGCCTGGATCATGCGGTAGAACAGCAGCGTCGCGCCGATGGAAATCACCAGCCCCATCCAGACCAATGGCAAGATCAGGCCGATGCTCCATTGCGCTGCTATCGGCTGGAACGGCGCCAGCAACAGGCACAGCGCCAGGCTTACCGCGTACTGCAAGGGCATGACATCCAACGGCGCCTGCGTGACGCGCTTTTGCAGGATGGCCCCCGCCGTCATACTGGCCAGCGCCGCAAACGCGAACGCCATGCCGGCTACTGAGAAGCGCGCCATGCCGATGCTTTGATATACCACCATGACCAGCCCCGCCAGTGCCAGCAACAAGCCGGCGATGCGCGCCGGTTCATAGCGCCGTTCCATCACCGCCAAGGTCAGGATGGGCTGCGCGCCCAGCAAGGTGGCCAACACGCCGGGCGTGATGCCGTGGTCCAGGGCCAGCAGATAGCAGATGGAATAGACGCCGATCAGCAAGAGGCCCGTGGCGGCGACCATCACGCGCGTGCCCGGCGCGGGCAGCCAGCGCTTACGGTGGACGCAAATCAGCAACAGCACCGACAACGCCAGAAGGAAACGCAGCAGCAGAAAGCCGAAGGCCGACGCATGCGACAGCCCCCATTTGGCGAAGATTGCGCCGGCGCTCCACAGCAGCACGAACAAGGTTGTGGACCCGTAAGCGGCCCACGAGATGCGATTCGAAAACATGAGATTTCACCTGTCAGGGTAAGCACAGGCTCCAGACCGATAGCCGACGGCCGACAAGCGCGCACGCGCATGGCGCACGTCTGTCGCACACTGAGGGACTATCTATGAACGGGAGCTGGAGCCGGGAATGGTGGGTCGGCGATCAGCCGATCACGACCACGGCGGGCGGGTTCGCGCCACGGACCCCGCCGACGGGCGGCGAGACGGGCGGTGACACCACCACAGAAAAGACAGGAGAAACGACGGGAGATATGGCAGAACAAATGCCAGCAGAAAACGCAGGGGAAAGCGCGATGCCCGTCACATGCGCCCAGACTCGGCGCATGCCACCGGCCGCGACGGCGGCAGTGGCAAGGCTGGCGAGGGGCGTGAAATCGGGCATCCGCAAAGACTACCGACCGCCCCTTTTCCCGTCAAGAGCCTTAAGCGCCGATGCGCCGCTGCTCCACGCCCATATCGCGCCAGGCATCGCCGTGGCAAGTGAACATCAGGATTTGATGGCGCGTTGCCGCGTCGAACAAGGCGCGCTTCATGAAATCGCGGCGGGCATCGTCGGTGTGTACCAGCGCATCGTCCAGCAGCAGCAAGGTGGGCCGTCCTGCCTCGCGCAGCAGATCCGCATACGCAAAACGGGCCAGGATGCCCAGTTGCTCACGCGTGCCGAAACTGAGCGCGTCCAGCAAGTCTTCGCCCTCGGCGCGACGCAGCGCGGTGGGCAGCAAGGCGTCGTCCAGCCGCAGCGCGGCGTCGGGAAACAGCAATGCCAGGTAGTGGTTCAGGCGTCGAGCCAGCGGCGCCTGCAGCCGCTGCGTCGCGGCGCTGCGCTTGTCGGTCAGCAGCTTTTGCAGCAGGTCCAGCGCGGCCGCGCGGCGCGACAGTTCATCTCGGCGGCGCGCCAGCCGTTCGCACGCCGCCGTGGCTTCCGACAGGCGTTCACCCAAGCCCTGCGCGCCGGCTTGATCCAGCTTGCCCTGCAATTGAAGGATGTCGCCGTGACGCTTGTGTTGCGCCTCGCGCTCAATGGCCGCTGACTTTTCATAGCGCTGGACGTCTTGCTCGGCCAATTCGGGCCGGTGTTCCGCCAGCGCGGCTTGCGCCTCGCGCACCCGACGGTCCAGGTCGTCGTGTGCGCTGCGCACTTCGGCCAAGCGTCCGGCGCGCGCCTGCCGCTGCATGGTGCGTTCGGCGGATTGCATGTCGGCGGCGCGTGCCGTCGCCTGCCCTTCCAGCAATTGCGCGCGCGCCATGTCCGCATCCAGCGCACGCTGGGCAGCCGCCACAGAAGCTTCGGCCTGCTCGGCTACCGTCGTGGCCACACGCAAGGCCTGGGTGGCCGTGGGCAGGTCACTGTCGCCCGCCTGCTCAATGGCGGGCAGCTTGGCCAGCCGTTCCAGCAACGGCACACGGCGGGCCAGGGCCTCGTCGCGCTGCCCACGCAATACGTCCACGCCCTTGGGCGCATGAATGGCCAGCGTCTTGCGCATGCCATCAAGGTCCCGCAGCAACGCTGTATAGCGCGCATGGCGCTGTTCGGCGTCGGCCAGCGTTGCCACGCCCAGCCGTTCCAGCAAGGCGCCCCACGCCGCTTGCAGGCTACCAAGCTCGCGCTCCAGCGCCGGCAGATCCTGGCCGCCCGGTTCAATCCGGAAACGGCCCACGCCGGGCAGTTCCAGGTTGGCGGCGGACGTCAGCAGTACCTGGTCGGCGCCGGTCAGCGTCCGGCCATCCAGCGTTGCCTGGCGCCCTGGCTCAAGTTCGTACGACAAGCGTGTCGCGATGGCTTGCTGGCGTAGCTGCAGATTGGCCAGTTCACGTTCGGCCTTGCGCAGTGCGTCGATGTCGGCATCGGCGATTTCAATGCGCAACGCTTCGGTCTTCAGCGTTGAGCCCTGTTCGATCAGTACGGTAGCGGCTTTGAGCGCGTCGTCCAAGCGTTCGACTTCGGCGTTCAACTGGGCCAGTTGGTGTTCGAGGTCAAGGCGGTCGGTAACGGCCTGCACGGCGGCCACCCGCAAGCGGGCTGCGTCAACCGCCGCGGCATGCGCCTGCTGTTGTTGCTGCGCGCGAGCCAAAGGCCCTTGCGCGGCGTCTACCCGGGCACGCGCGCCCTGCGCTTCCTGGACCAGCGCCTGGTAGTCGGCGTCGTCTTGTTGATCGCGACGCACCTGGTCTTGCAGCAAGGCCAGCGTTTGTGCGGCCTGAGCCTGTTCGCGGCGCAGGCCGTCAAGCGCCTCGCGTTGTTTCGCCGCCGCCGCCAGCCGCGCGCGCGCCTCAGCGGCCTTGGCCTCAAAGTCTTTCCAGGGTTCGTTGGCCTGGGCGCGCTCGTGCTCGCGGCGCAGTTCGGCCAGGCGGTCCACGTCGGTGTTCAACTGCGCCATGGCTTGCGCGCAATCGTCGCGTTCAGTGGTGGCGCGCGCCAGGGCGTCTTCGGCGTCTTTATAGATGCCCTTGGGGCGGCCGTTGCGCGCATCCAGCAAAGCGGCGCGTTCGGTGGATACGCGCTCAAACAGGCGGTCGCCATCGCTTGAGGCCAGCTCGCCAGACAACTGCGTCAGCGCATCGCGCAAATGCGTGCCGGCATAAGACGCCGCCGCTTGCAGGTTGTGGCCGTCGCCTTGCTGAATCCATAACAAGCCGGGGATGCCGGCCAGGTCCGGCTTGCTTTGCCCCCGGCCCGGCAATTCGAAACCCAACAAGGCGGCCAGCGCGTTTTCGGCTTCTTCACCGTCCAGGCGCTGGGCGCCGTCGTCGATCAGCAATTCACAACGCGCGCGCGACAGGAATTGCTTTTTCAGCACATAAGTATGGCCGGCATGCGCGAACGACAGCTCCACACTGGGCCGCGCACCCGACTCGCCATGCGGCGCCAGGTCCGCCACCTTGCTGGTGCTGTAGCGTTCAAGAAAGGCCGCGCGTATGGCGGCGGCAACGGTGCTTTTACCGGCCTCGTTCGCGCCCACGAACAGGTTCAAGCCGTCTTGCAGGCCGTCCAGCACCAGGGGTTGGCGAAACTTGCGGAATTCTTCAAGCGCGATCTTTGACAGTTTCATTTGGCGGCCCCCATGGCGCTTTCGCGCTGGAACCGCAATAACAAGCGCAAGGCTTCACCGGCAACCGCGGCCTGCTCGCCGTCGCCTTGCATGGTTTGCAATTGCGCGGCCACGTCGCCCACGTAACCGCTGGCGCCCAGTTCGGCCAAGTCGGCCTGGTCGGGTTCCAGCCGCAAGCCGGACAGGTCGGGCAGCAAGGCACGCACCTGCGCGGCTGCCTGATCCACGGCGCGTTGCAGCGCGTCCCAGGTTTCCATGTTGACGTGGCCTTGCACGTCCAACCGCAGGACATCATCGGCGCGCAAGGCCGCCAGGCGCTCGGCCAACGCCTGCGCATCGGTGGGCAGGCTGATGGTTTCCATCCAGGCCGACCAACGGTACTTGCCGATGGCGATGCGTTCGACCACGGGTGTGGCCCCCGGCGCATCGATCTGCACGTCCAGCACGTAGCCGGGTTCGTTGCCGCGAAAGCGATCCTGTTCGGGCGTGCCGGCATACCAGGTGTGCGCGTCGATGGACAGGCAGCCGTGCCAATCGCCCAGCGCCAGGAAGTCCAGCCGGGCACGGGCGGCGCGGTCGGGCGCGATGGGGTTGGTCGCGTCGATGGTGTCCGGCAAACGGCCCGCCACGCTGCCGTGGGCCAGGCCCACGCGCACGCGGCCGGCTTCGGTGTCCAGCGTGTCGAAGGACTGGGTCACATCGTCGTAGGTATGCCGTTGGGTCAGCGGCGCGGCCAGCACGGCAAGGTTGATGGCGGGCAAGTCCACCACGCCGATGCGCGTAGGCACGTGCACGTTGGCGGGAATGCAGCCCAACTGCGCGGCGCGGCTCCAGACGCTGTCGGCCAAGGCGGCGTCGTGGTTGCCGGCGATCATGACCCAAGGGCCGGCATAGGCGGCCATGGCGGCGAAGAGCCGGCGGATAGTGCGGTCGGACACGCCTTGCGTATCGAAGACATCGCCCGCGACCAGCACGGCATCCACGCGGCGTTCGGCGGCAAGCGCCGCGATACGGGCCACCACATCAAAGCGCGCCTCGGCCAGGATGGCGGCGTCGTCGGTTTCAAACTGGCCGTATTGACGGCCGATCTGCCAGTCGGCGGTATGCAGGAAATGAGTCATGCGCCGATTTTGGCATAAGCCGGCACCCGCCAAAGCTGCGGGATGCCGAATTGGTCACGCTTGCCAGGACGGCTCAGGCGCCCTTGCCGTCCAACACCAAGGACGGGCTTGACGCCGCGCCGCGCTCGTAGCGCGAGATGCCCAGGCCGTCGGTGCGGATAGCGGGGCGCTGCCCCATCACCTGGTCGGCCACCAGCTTGCCGGAGCCGCAAGCCATGGTCCAACCCAGCGTGCCGTGGCCGGTGTTCAGGAACAGGTTGCCGTAACGGGTGGGCCCGACGATGGGCGTGCTGTCCGGCGTCATCGGGCGCAGGCCCGTCCAGAATTCAGCCTGGGCCACATGGCCGCTGTCGGGGAACAGGTCGTTGACGACCAGCTCCAGGGTCTTGCGGCGGGCGTCTTTCAAGCGCAGGTCGAAACCGGATAGTTCGGCCATGCCGCCCACGCGAATGCGGTCGTCAAAGCGGGTGACCGCGATCTTGTAGGTTTCGTCCAGGATGGTGGAGACGGGAGCGGCGGCCTCGTCTTTCATGGGGATGGTCAGCGAATAGCCCTTGACCGGGTAAACCGGCAGATCCAGGCCCAGCGGCTCGAGCAGGCCTCGCGTGTAGCTGCCGAAGGCGGCCACGTAGCGGTCGGCCGTCAAAACTTCGTTGCCCACGCGCACGCCGGTGATCTGGCCGCCCGCGGTGTCCAGGCCGGAAACGGTCTGGTTGTAGCGGAAGTCCACGCCCAGCGCAGCGGCCATCTCGGCCAGCCGTGTCGTGAACAGGCGGCAGTCGCCGGTTTCGTCATTAGGCAGGCGCAGGCCGCCGGCCAGCTTGTGGATCGAGCGTGCCAGGGCGGGTTCGGCCGTGACCAGGCGGTTGCGGTCCAGCAGTTCATAGGGCACGCCCACTTCTTCCAGCACGGCGATGTCGCGCCGGGCGGCTTCCAATTGGGCGTCGGTGCGAAACAGCTGCAAGGTGCCGCGCGTGCGCTCTTCATAATGAATGCCGGTGGACGCGCGCAGTTCGCGCAGGCAATCGCGGCTGTATTCGGCCAGGCGCAGCATGCGCTCTTTATTGACCGAATAGCGGTCGGCGGAACAGTTGGCCAGCATGGCGGCCATCCACTTCAACTGGTACAGGCTGCCGTCCAGGCGAATGGCCAAGGGCGCATGCTTCTTGAACAGCCATTTGATGGCTTTCAGCGGAATGCCGGGCGCGGCCCAGGGCGTGGAATAGCCCGGCGAGACCTGGCCGGCGTTGGCGTAGCTGGTTTCCTGGGCCGCGGCGGGCTGGCGGTCCAGGACCGTCACGCGGGCACCCTGACGGGCGAGATAATACGCGGTCGTGGTGCCGATCACGCCGCTGCCAAGGACGATTACATGCATGATTCTTTCCGTATTTGGATTTACTCAGTTATTTCGGTAGTCTATGGCTCCAATCGCAGTGAAAAGCACTGATTATTTTGCTTTGACAGCGCTTTTTCTGGGGTGCCCCCTGTTTTCCGATCGGCAAAAGTGAAATGCGCGACCTAGACCGAATTGACCTGAAAATCCTGGAAATCCTGCAGCGCGAAGGCCGCATTTCCGTTACTGATCTGGCCGAGCGGGTCAGCCTGTCGGCCACCCCCTGTTCGGACCGGGTCAAACGGATGGAACGCGAAGGCGTCATCACGGGTTACCATGCGCGCGTCAATCCGGCGGCGTTGGGCAAAAACCTGCTGGTCTTTCTAGAGATCAAGCTGTCAGCCAAGTCCGGCGACGTGTTCGACAAGGTAAAAAAAGAGCTGCTGTACGTGCCCGAAGTGATGGAATGCCATCTGGTGTCTGGCGATTTCGATTACCTCGTGAAGGCCCGCCTGACGGAAATGAACGAATACCGCCGGCTGTTGGGCGAAATCCTGAAGCGCTTGCCGGCGTCGGCGGAATCCCGCAGTTACATCGTCATGGAAGAAATCAAGGAAACCCTGTATCTGCCGGTGGATCGGTAGTGGCAACTTGGCCTCCGGGCAAGTGCCCCCACCGGATACGCGGTTTGTTACGGGCGCGCGCGCCCGCGGCTGCTATGCTGGCGGCCCTCTGACCCGTGCCGCCAACCCTGGTCCGACCCCATTATCTAGTCCCTGCCTATGACTCGCCTTTATAAATACTTCTTTCGCGGCCTGATTACCGTGCTGCCGCTGGCCCTGACGATTTACCTG
Organism: Achromobacter spanius; assembly: GCF_029637605.1. Taxonomy (NCBI): domain Bacteria; kingdom Pseudomonadati; phylum Pseudomonadota; class Betaproteobacteria; order Burkholderiales; family Alcaligenaceae; genus Achromobacter; species Achromobacter spanius. Next base: position 1,481,894 of record NZ_CP121261.1, read on the forward strand.
CTTTACATCTTCCTGGCGTGGACGGAAGCCGTGGCGCTGACGTTCCTGCGGCCCTTCATCGGCGGCTTCTACGTGCCAGGCATGGGGCTGGCGCTGGGCATCCTGGGCATTTTGGCCATTGGCTATCTGGTATCCAAGCAACGGGTGCAGAAGTTTCTGACCGTCGTGGAAATGCCCTTCACCAACCTGCCGGTGGTCAAGAGCATTTATTCATCGCTGAAGAGCTTTGCCGATTATTTTTCGCCCAGCTCCAAGAACACGGCGCAACAGGTCGTTATCCTGCGCGTGCCCGGTCAGCAATTGGAGGTGGTGGGCCTGGTGACTCGGCGCAGCATGGAAGGCCTGCCCGAAGGGTTTACGCAAGGCGACCGAGTGGCCGTCTATCTGCCCATGGGCTACATGATTGGCGGCTACACCGTGTTTGTGCCGCAAGACTGGGTGCAGCCCATCCAGATGTCGGTCGAGGAAGCCATGCGCTCGTCGCTGATCGCCTGGATGGCGCGCGCCGAGAACACCAGCCGCCCCACGGCGCCCCCCGTGACGGACACGCCCGTGGCGCCACCGCCGCCCCCGCCCGCCAACCCGAATAGCGGCGGCCCGGCCTGACCGGCTTTTCATCATTACATCCGCGCATCCCATGCCCATTATTGAATTCACGCTTGCCGAAGGCAGCCCCTACATTGAGATCAACCAGCTCTTGAAAGCCACCGGCGTCTGCGACAGCGGCGGCGCGGGCAAGATGATGGTGGCCGACGGCCAGGTCAGCGTGGGCGGGGTCGTCGAAACCCGCAAGACCGCGAAAATCCGAGCCGGCCAGATCGTCACTTGCGGCGACATCCGCATCGTTGTGCGAGGCCCGCAATGAAACTCAAGATGGCCAAGAACTCCATCTTTGCCGTGCTGCTGCGCTCGCCGTGGTGGATGAGCGCGGGCGTGGCCGTACTGCTTAGCGCCGGCGGGTTTGCCGCGCTGCCGCTGGACTACGCGGCGATGGGCGTGTTCGCGGCAGTGCCGTTCGCGGTCATCGCCATCATGGCGGCCTACAAGCAGTTGCGAGCCCCGTCCGACACGCGCGTGCAGGCGGTCGCCGAAGCCACCGCGGCCATGCCCTGGGCCGACTTCGCCAACACCGTTGAAGCCGGTTTCAAACGCGACGGCTGCGAGGTTCAACGCCTGCAAACGCCGGGCGCCGACTTCGCCCTGAGCAAAGACGGCCACGTGGCGATCGTCAGCGCCAAACGCTGGAAGGCCGCTCGCGTTGGCGTGGAACCACTGCGCGAACTGCAAGCCGCGCGTGAGAAGCGTGGCGCGCGCGAAGCCATCTACATCGCGCTGGGCGACGTATCCGACAACGCCTGGAAATACGCCAAAGAGCAAGGCGTGTCGCTGATGACGGCGCCGGAACTGGCCAAGCTGCTGCGCGACCTGAAGGTCTGAGCCGCCTGCCCGTCGCGCCTTTGCGTTCCATCCTGATCTTCCAATGACCTACCGCATCCTTGCCGACCTGGTGCTTGTCGTGCACGGGCTTTTTGTTGCCTTCGTGGTGTTCGGCGGACTGCTGACGCTGTGGCGGCCGCGCATGGCCTACTGGCACCTGCCGGCCCTGGTCTGGGGCGCAGTCGTGGTCGGCATGGGCTGGATCTGCCCCTTGACCCCGCTGGAGGTGTCGCTGCGCCAACAGGCGGGGCAGCAAGGCTACGCGGGCGGCTTCATCGAACATTATTTGTTGGGCATCATCTACCCCGACGGCATCACGCGAACCACGCAGATGGTGCTGGCAGCGTTGCTGATCGTCGGCAATATCGTGGTGTATGCGCTGTGGGTGCGCCGGCGCCGGCGCCGGCGTGCGGGGCGCAAGGCGCCGCAACGCCGGCCGGTCGAATAGGCAAGGTCTGCAACCCATGCCTGGGAATGGAGTTTGTAAATCCGGGGTTTGTGAATCCGGGGTTGCAACTCTGCGGATTACACGCGATGCGAATTACAGACCGCGCGCGATCACCAGCCGCTGGATGTCGCTGGTGCCTTCGTAGATCTGGCACACGCGCACGTCGCGGTAGATGCGTTCGACCGGGAAGTCCTTCAGATAGCCATATCCGCCCAAAGTCTGGATGGCGGCCGAACACACTTTCTCGGCCATTTCCGACGCAAACAGCTTGGCCATTGACGCTTCCATCAGCGCCGGTTTGCCGGCTTCGCGCAGCGCCGCCGCATGCAGCACCATCTGGCGCGCGGCGTGGATCTGCGTCGCCATGTCGGCCAGGCGGAACGCCACGGCCTGATGTTCCATGATGGGCTTGCCGAATGCCTGACGATCGCGGGCGTAGTCGCGCGCGCATTCAAAGGCGGCCCGCGCCATGCCCACCGATTGCGACGCGATGCCGATGCGCCCGCCTTCAAGGTTGGCCAACGCAATCTTGTAGCCCTGTCCTTCTTCGCCCAAGCGGTACGCGGCGGGGATGCGCATGTCTTCAAACGCGATCTGGCAGGTGTCCGACGCATGCTGGCCCAGCTTGTCTTCCACTCGCAGCACCTGATACCCCGGCGTGTCGGTCGGCACGATGAAGGCCGAGATGCCGCGCTTGCCGGCGTCGGGGTCGGTGACCGCGAAGACGATCACGGTCTGGCCGCTCTTGCCCGACGTAATGAATTGCTTGGCGCCATTCAAGACATAGTCGTCGCCGTCGCGGCGGGCGCGCGTGCGCAGGCTGCTGGCGTCCGACCCCGCTTGCGGCTCGGTCAGCGCAAAACCACCGATGTGCTCGCCGCTGGCGAGCGGCCGCAGGAATTGCTCTTTCTGCGCATCGTTGCCGAACTTCAGGATGGGCATGCAGGCGACCGAATTGTGCACGCTCATGATGGTGGAACACGCGCCGCTACCAGCCGCAATTTCCTCCAGCGCCACGGCGTACGACACGTAGCCGCTGTCGTTGCCGTCCCATTCCTCGGGCACCAGCATGCCGAAAAAACCCAACTGCGCCATCTCTTGAATGGCGTCGGCGGGATAGTGGTGGTCGCGGTCCCAGCGCTCGGCGTTGGGCGCCAGGCGTTCCACGGCGAAACGGCGCGCCATCTCTTGAATACTGATTTGCTCTTCGGTCAACAGCATGTTTTGTCTCCTGGGGTTGCCGGGGCTGGCGCCGGATAGGCGCCGCCCGCCTTGTTCTGTGCGCCGCGTCAGGGTGTACGCACGAGGCATGGATGCGGCACGGAGTCGAGAATACACCGTCGACCACGGGCGTGCGCCCAGGCTTTTTCGCATCAGGAATCTTTTAAAGTTGCGTGAATCTCGAAGATCGAATTATCATGCAACTTATTAAGTATCTTGATAAGCCATGAAGAGGAGTTTGCGGATGAATTACGACGTGATCATTGTGGGCGGCAGTTTTGCCGGCCTGTCGGCTGCCATGCAACTGGCTCGCGCCAGACGGCGCATCGCGCTGATTGATGGCGGCCAGCCCCGCAACCGCTACGCCGCGCACTCGCATGGCTTCCTGGGTCAGGACGGCAAGACGCCGCAAGACATCGTGCAACAGGCCCGCGAACAATTGGCCCACTATCCCACCGTGACATTCCTGGATGGCGATGCGGTAACGGCCAGCGGGTCAATCGGCCGCTTGCAGGTGATGATGGCCGACGGGCAGCAGGTACAGGGCAAGCGGCTGATTTTGGCCACGGGGCTGCGCGACGAACTCCCCGCCCTGCCCGGCTTGAACGAGCGTTGGGGCAAGACGGTCTTGCACTGCCCTTACTGCCATGGCTATGAAGTGGCCGGGAGCCCGTTGGGCGTGATGGCGGCGCATCCGCTGTCGGCGCACCAGGCCATGCTGCTGCCGGACTGGGGGCCCACTACGTTCTTCACCCAAGGTGAATTTGAACCGGATGAGGAACAGGCCGCTTTGATGGCCAAGCGCGGCGTGCGTATCGAACGCAGCCCTATCGTTGAATTGATGGGCACGGCCCCTGGTTTGGACGCGGTCAAACTGGCCGATGGACGGCGCATGGCCATCCACGCGTTGTTCGTGGCCAGCAAGACGCACATGGCCAGCCCGCTGGCCGCGCAATTAGGATGCGCGTTCAACGACGGCCCCTTGGGTCCGTTGATTCGCGTGGATGATCTGCGGCAGACAAGCGTTGAAGGCGTCTTTGCCGCGGGCGACGCCGCCATTCCCATGAGCAACGCCACGCTAGCCAGCGCGTCCGGCGTGATGGCGGGCGTGTGCGCGCATCGGTCGCTGGTGATGGACTGCTCGTAGGATGGGTGAAGCGCGCGATGCGTGGCACAAGAACCTGGCCGAGGATCGCGCGTAACCCATCGCGCGGACGTTGCCGATGGGTTGCGCGCGACAGGCGCCAGTTTTCGCGGGCAGGCGGTGCCGCGCTTCACCCATCCTACGCATCGTGAATAGCACACCGATCCCGGCTCGTAGGATGGGTGAAGCGCGCGCTACCCGTCCCAAGAACCCGACCGAGGATCGCGCGTAACCCATCGCGCGGACGTTGCTGATGGGTTACGCGCGACAGGCGCCAGTCTTCGCGGGCAGGCGGTGCCGCGCTTCACCCATCCTACGAATTGTGGGTAGGAGGCCGGGCCGGGTCACAGGTTGGCGGGCGTCGGTGTCGGCCGGATCACGGTATCGCTGACGTGCGCCTTGAAGAACGCCGCCATGCGGGCGTTCCAGGCTTGATGGAATTGGCTGCGGTCGAAGCCGGGCGCGTCCCGGCAGATGTCGGCTTGCGTCTGGTCGGGCCGGCAAGGCGCCAGGAACGCGAAGTGGCCCGCACCTGCCACCACCTGATAATCCGGAGCGTGGCGCTGACCCCGGCCCTTATCCTGGCCCTGGCCACTATCCTGCCCCTGGCCATTATCCTGCCCCTGCCCCCAACCCAGCCCCTGCCTCACCGCCTCCACACTGGCCGGCGTTACGCCTTCGCCGCCCAGCGCCGAAGCCCAAAGCTGCACGGGGATTTTCACCGCCCGCAACGCGTCACCCGGAAAAACATTCAGTGGGTCTGCAATGACCAGCGCCTTGATGCGCGCATCCTGCACATAGGGTTGTTGAGGAATTTTCCCGGACGCGATATCGCGGCACATGGGTAACGTCGGCGCGTCCTGGCAAACCGCCAGGCCTGCCTGAAAATCTGGCTTGGCGCCGGCCAGCACCAACGCCGTGTACGCGCCGCGAGAAAAGCCAAAGGCGCCGATCTTGGTCGAATCCACGCGCGCCTGCTGCGGCCAGGCCGTCGTCATGTAATCGATCACGCGCCGTATCTCACGCGGGCGCGTCGAAAATATTGACAGATATCCTTGCCGCGAGCTGTCCTGCGCGTTGTCGCCCACGTGGTTGATGGCGACCACCACGAAGCCCGCATCCGCCAGCGCCGCGGCGGTGTCGTGATGGCTTAAGAATGAACCGGCCGACCCGTGCGACATCACGATCAAGGGATGCCGGCCGTCGGGTACGGCGCAGTTCAAGACGCCCGGGATGGTGGTGCGACCCAGCTTGATATCAGTGGCCGGCGCGGCGCAAGGCGTCCAGATGCCACCGGTGAGCGCCGGGCCATTCATGTCCATGGGTATCGTCAGGCGCTGGAAGCCGGCAGCCTGGGCGGCGCCGGGCGCAAGGGCGCAGGCAAGAAGGAGGACAAGCGCGGGAACCGTGGCGCAAAGCGTGCGCCATAAGTAATGTCGATGCGTATCGCCGTGCGTATCACCATGCGGACGTCCATGCATATCGCCCTGCGAATGCCGATGCGGATGCCGATGCATATCGCCCTGCGAATGCCGATGCGGATGCCGATGCATATCGCCCTGCGAATGTCGATGCGAATGGTGATGCGGGTTCCGAGACGAATCGCGATGCGGATGGCAATTGCAATGGGAATGCAGAGTCATGGTCGAACGGAGCGAGGAGAAAAGCCGGGTACCGACAATACCGGTATTCGGACTGGTCTTGTTGCGGAGGCGGCGCGGTAGAACAATGCCGCACACCGCAAATAACAGGATGGCTTCGAATGCGTATTTCGTTCTTGCACACTATTGATGGCAATCAGGCCGTATTTGAGCATGCGGCGACCGACGCTGGCTTGCTCGTCACGCAGTTGCGCCACGACGTGCGCCCAGACCTTCGGGAGGCGGTTGGCCAAGGCTTGGCAACGGACGACGCGTTGCGCGTTCAGGTCCGCGACGCGGTACGGAATCTGGCGGACGAAGCTGATGCCGTCATCGTCACCTGCGCCACGCTGGGCCCCGTGGTGGACAGCCTCCAGGATTGGCCGGTGCCGGTCATTCGCGCTGACGTGGCCTTGGCTAAAGCAACGGCGGCCGCTAGCGTGGGCAAGCCGATCGTGGTGCTTTGCGCGGTGGCGTCCACCGTGGATGCCAACCGGGCGCTGTTCGAGCGCCATGCCCAGGCCAGCGGCGCATCGGTGGCGGTGCGGCTGGTGCCGGACGCGTGGCCCCTGTTCCAGGCGGGTGATAGGTCCGCGTGCTTGCAGGCCTGCGCACACGCTGCGCAAGAGGCGTATGCGCAAGGTGCCGAGGTAGTGGCTTTTGCGCATCCGTGGATGGCAGACGCCGTGGCATTGGTGCAGGGTGAGCGCCGACCCGTGGACGCAGCGCGGGCGGCGTTGCAAGCCGGCTTGCAGACGCGCTAGAGAAACTGGCTAGCGAACCAGCTGGCGAACGGACTACCGAACTGGCCAGGGAACCGCCTGGCAGCCCCCCGCCCATTCTCCACCGCCCAAGGACAGCCGCTGCGGCTATCCGTGGGCGGTGCCCTGCCCGCTTAACCAGCCCCTACCGGACCTTGCCCTCCTTCCAGGCAGCCAGCAGTTGCTCATAGGGAATGGTCTCGCCCTTGGGCTTCTCGTTGGCCAGCTTCTTCCACGGCGCGTGCTGGTCCGACAGCCACTTGCTGGGGTTGCTTTTCGGATTCAGCTTGGGCGCGCATTGCGCCATGCCTGCCCGCTCCAGCCGCGCCATCACCTGGTCCATCTCATTGGCCAGGCTGTCCATGGCGGCCTGCGGCGTTTTTTCGGCGGTGACCGCCGTGGCCACGTTCTTCCACCACAACTGGGCCAGCTTCGGGTAATCCGGCACGTTGTTGCCGGTGGGCGTCCATGCCACGCGCGCCGGGCTGCGGTAGAACTCGATCAGCCCGCCGTAGTTGGCGGCGTTCTTGGTGAAGAACTCGCTGTTGATGTCGCTGTCGCGGATGAAGGTCAGGCCGGTGATGGACTTTTTCAGCGACACCGACTTCGACGTGACGAACTGCGCATACAGCCAGGCCGCGGCCATCTTGTCGGGGTTGGTGGATTTGAAGAACGTCCACGAACCCACGTCCTGATAGCCGTTCTGCATGCCGTCCTTCCAGTACGGGCCGTAGGGCGACGGCGCCATGCGCCATTTCGGCGTGCCGTCGTCGTTCACGACCGGCAGGCCCTTCTTGGTCATGTCGGCGGTGAAGGCCGTGTACCAGAAGATCTGCTGGGCGATCTGGCCTTGGGCGGGCACCGGGCCGGATTCCGAAAACGTCATGCCCATGGCCTGCTGCGGCGCGTACTTCTTCATCCAGTCGATGTATTTCGTCAGTGCATAGACGGCGGCCGGGCTGTTGGTGGCCCCGCCGCGAGACACGGACGCGCCGACCGGCGTGCACTTGTCATCCGCCACGCGAATGCCCCATTCATCCACCGGCATGCCGTTGGGCAGGCCCTTGTCGGCCGCGCCCGCCATCGACAGCCATGCATCGGTGAAGCGCCAGCCCAGCGACGGGTCTTTCTTGCCGTAGTCCATGTGGCCATAGACCTTCTTGCCGTCGATTTCCTTGACGTCGTTGGAGAAGAAGTCGGCAATGTCTTCGTAGGCGGACCAATTGGTGGGCACACCCAATTCATAGCCGTACTTGGCCTTGAACTTATCTTTCAAGTCTTGCCGGGCGAACCAGTCGGCGCGAAACCAATACACGTTGGCAAACTGCTGGTCGGGCAACTGGTACAGCTTGCCGTCGGGCGCGGTGGTGAATTTGGTGCCGATGAAGTCCTTGATGTCCAGGTCGGGGTTGGTCCATTCCTTGCCCGCGCCGGCCATGTAGTCCGACAGCGGCAGAATGGCGCCGTAACGGTAGTGGGTGCCGATAAGATCGGAGTCCGAGATCCAGCCGTCGTAGATCGATTTGCCGGACTGCATGGACGTCTGCAGTTTCTCGACCACGTCGCCTTCCTGGATCAGGTCATGATTGACCTTGATGCCGGTGATTTCACTGAACGCCTTGGCCAGCGTCTTGGATTCGTACTCGTGCGTGGTGATGGTTTCCGACACGACGTTGATTTCGTTGACGCCCTTGGCCTTCAGCTTGGCCGCGGCGTCCATGAACCATTTCATCTCGGCCATCTGCTGGTCCTTGGACAGCGTGGAAGGCTGGAACTCGGAATCCACCCACTTCTTCGCCTCCGGCTCGCCGGCCCAAGCCCCTGACGTGCCGATCAGGGCGATAGCAGCCGCCATGGCGTGCATGCGCAATTTCATGACCTGTCTCCTCGAATACCCTTCCCCTTCTGTTCTGCTGCGGACCGCTGGCCGGGGAAGATGCGGGCCGCAGTCCTTCAAAACCATCCATCCCAACCTGCCAGGGGTCGACGCGCCCCTTCAGCCTTTTCGCATGATGAAAGCCAGCAACAGCATGGACACCACGAAGCTGATCCACACCGATGGCGGCTCATCCAGCGACAGCCACTCCATCACCTTTTCGCCAAACCCCAGAAACGCCAGGTTGACCCAGGCCGCGGCCATCAATCCGATAAACAGCCTGTCGCCGCGCGTGGTGCGCAGCGGCAGAAAGCCCTTGCGTTCGACCGTGGGCGATTTCAATTCCCACACGGTCATGCCAATCAGCATCAACACGATGCAGGTGAAAAACACGGCAACCGGCGTGGTCCATACCATCCAACTGAACATGTCGGCCCCCTTCTACACGCGGCCCATCGCGAAGCCCTTCGCGATGTAGTGGCGCACGAACCAGATGACGATGCCGCCCGGCACGATGGTCAACACGCCCGCCGCCGCCAGCACGCCCCAGTCCATGCCGGACGCCGACACGGTTCGGGTCATGGTGGCCACGATGGGTTTGGCGTTGACGGAGGTCAGCGTGCGCGCCAGCAGCAGTTCCACCCAACTGAACATGAAGCAGAAGAACGCCGCCACGCCCACGCCCGACTTGATCAGCGGCAGGAAGATCGTCAGGAAAAACCGGGGGAAAGAATAGCCGTCCACGTAGGCGGTCTCGTCGATTTCGCGCGGCACGCCAGACATGAAGCCTTCCAGGATCCACACGGCCAGCGGCACGTTGAAGACCAGATGCGCCAGCGCCACGGCCAGGTGCGTATCCATCAGCCCGAACGAACTGTAGAGCTGGAAGAACGGCAGCAGGAACACGGCCGGCGGCGTCATGCGGTTGGTCAGCAGCCAGAAGAACACGTGCTTGTCGCCAATGAAGCGGTAGCGCGAAAACGCATAGGCGGCGGGCAGCGCCACCGCCAGCGAGATCACCGTGTTGATGACGACGTAGATCAGGGAATTGATGTAGCCCGAATACCAGGCGGGGTCGGTGAAGATGGTGCGGTAATGCTCGAACGTGAAGTCGCGCGGCCACAGCGTCAGCGTGCTGACGATTTCGGTATTGGTCTTGAACGACATGTTCAACATCCAATACAGCGGCAGCATCGCAAACACCAGGTACAGGATCAGGAAGGCGGAACGCCACCAGGTGGATTGGTCACGCATGGGGATGCTCCTCGTCGACGCCGCCGGTCGTGCCCGCGCGCTGCATCCAGTTGTAGAGGATGAAGCACAGCAGCAGGATGATCAGGAAGTAAATGATGGAGAACGCCGCGGCGGGGCCCAGGTCGAACTGGCCCACGGCCTTTTGCGTCAGGTATTGCGACAGGAACGTGGTGGCGTTACCCGGCCCCCCGCCCGTCAGCACGAAGGGCTCGGTGTAGATCATGAAGCTGTCCATGAAGCGCAGCAGCACGGCAATCATCAGCACGCCGCGCATCTTGGGCAGTTGGATGTAGCGGAACACCGCGAGCCGCGACGCCCCATCGATGCGCGCGGCCTGGTAGTAGGCGTCGGGAATGGCGCGCAGGCCGGCATAGCACAGCAGTGCGACCAGCGGCGTCCAGTGCCACACGTCCATGACCAGCACGGTCACCCAGGCGTCCACGTCGTTGCCGGTGTAGTTGTAGTCCACCCCCAGCCACGACAAGGTCGCGCCCAACAGGCCGATGTCGGTGCGGCCGAACACCTGCCAGATGGTGCCCACCACGTTCCACGGAATCAGCAAGGACAGCGCAATGATCACCAGCACGGCAGACGCGCGCCAACCACTGGCAGGCATGGACAGGGCCAGCAAGATGCCCAGCGGAATCTCAATCGCCAGCACCGCCAGCGAAAAGCCGATCTGGCGGAACAAGGCGCCATGCAGTTCTTCATCTTGCAGCACGGCGGCGAACCACTCGGTGCCCACGAAGACGCGGCGGTCGGGGGCAATGATGTCTTGCACGGAATAATTGACGATGGTCATCAGCGGCAAGATGGCCGAGAACGCCACGCACAACACCACGGGCAAGACCAGGAACCAGGCCCGGTGATTGATGGGTTTCATGGGATCAGCACCTCGTCGCGGTAAAAGCAGGTGTGCGGATTCAGCACCGACAACCAGACGGTGCCGCCGACGGCGGCGGGCACGATGTTGCTGCCCAGGCGGGCGCGCACGGGCGTGCCTTCGAAGTCGGCCACCAGCAAGGTGTAGGTGCCCACGTCCTGAATGCGCTCTACCCGCATGGGCACGGCGCCCGCCGCGTTCGCGTCCGTCAAGCGCAGGTATTCCGGGCGCACGCCCAGCTTGATGGGGCCTGCGTTAGCCAGCTTTGCGGCCACATCGGATGTGGCACCTTGCACGCGCGCCTGCCCCACCCACAGCGCATCGTCGCGCCATTGCGCCGGCAGGAAGTTCATGCCGGGTGATCCGATGAAATGGCCCACGAAGGTATGCGCCGGCCGCTCGAAGAGATCGTCCGCGCTGCCCACCTGCACGGCGCGTCCGCGCGCCATCACCATGACCTGGTCGGCAAACGTCAGCGCTTCGGTCTGGTCGTGCGTCACGTAGATCAGCGTCAGCTTGAATTCGTGATGGATTTCCTTGAGCTTGCGCCGCAGTTCCCACTTCAGTTGCGGGTCGATCACGGTCAAGGGTTCGTCGAACAGAATGGCCGACACGTCGCTGCGCACCAGCCCACGGCCCAGCGATATCTTCTGCTTGGCGTCCGCCGTGAGGCCGCTGGCGCGGCGGTCCAGCACGTGCGACATCTCCAGCATTTCGGCGATGCGTCCCACCCGTTCGCGGATGCGCTCGGGCGGCACGCCCCGGTTGCGCAGCGGAAAGGCCAGGTTGTCGGCCACCGTCATCGTGTCGTAGACGACGGGAAACTGGAACACCTGCGCGATGTTGCGCGCTTGCGGGGACTTGGCCGTGACGTCCTGGCCGTCGAACAAAATGCGCCCGTGCGAGGGGCGCAACAAGCCGGATACGCAATTGAGCAAGGTGGTCTTGCCGCAGCCCGATGGGCCCAGCAAAGCGTAGGCGCCGCCATCGCGAAAGGTGAACTGCAGCGGCAGCAGTGCGTAGTCCTCGTCGGTCTTGGGGTCGGCCACGTAGGAATGGGAGAGGTCCAGCTCGATCTGCGCCATCAGGCCGCCTCCCCGTTCATGCCCGGATGGCGCGGCGCGGCCAGAGGGGCGGCCAACAGCGCGCCGTCGGCGTTAAATGCATAGGTGTTGGCAGGGTCGAAATACAGTTGCACGCGCTGGTCCAAGGTGTAGCGATGCACGCCAGGCAATTGCGCCACCACGTTGCCCGCGGCCGTTTCCGCATGCACGAAGGTGTCGGAACCTGAAATCTCGGCCAGCTTCACCACGCCGGCCACGCCAACGTGGCCCGGGCGCGGCTCCACGTCCAGCGCGCCCGCGCGCAGTCCCGCCGTGATGTCGGCGCCCGCTTCCGCAGGCAGGCCGCGGTCAACCGCCACCTGGCCTTGCAGGACGAAACCCGTGTCCGTGCACCGGGCCGCAAACAGGTTCATGGGCGGATCGCTGAACGCGCGCGCCACGCGTATGGAATTGGGGCGGTGAAAGACCTCGGCCGTGGGGCCGTATTGCAGCAGCTCGCCCGCATCCAGCACGGCGGTGTGGCCGCCCAGCAACAGGGCTTCGCCCGGCTCGGTCGTGGCGTAGACCACGGTGGAACGCCCTTCGGCGAACAATTCCGAAAGCTCGTCGCGCAGTTCTTCGCGCAGCTTGTAGTCCAGGTTGACCAGGGGCTCGTCCAGCAGGATCAGGGGCGCGTCCTTGACCAGGGCGCGGGCCAGCGCCACCCGCTGCTGCTGTCCGCCAGACAGTTCCGACGGGTAACGCGCCAGCAGGTGGTCGATGTGCAGCCGGGCCGCCATGGCGCGGACTTTTTCGCGGATGTCCTTTTCGCCGCGCAGCTTGAGCGGCGACGCGATGTTGTCGTAGACCGACATGGACGGGTAATTGATGAACTGCTGGTAGACCATGGCCACGTTGCGCTGTCGCACGGGCACGCCCGTGACGTCCGCGCCGTCAACCAGTACACGGCCTTCGGTGGGTCGGTCCAGCCCGGCCATGATGCGCATCAACGAGGTCTTGCCCGCCAGGGTCACCCCCAGCAGCACCGTCATGGCTCCCGGCACGGGGGCCAGGCTCATGGGAGTCAGGTGCGTTTGCGAACCGGCCCGCAAACCTATCCTGTCCAAGGTCAGCTGCATCTAGTCTCCTCAACCTACTTATACGTCCCTGTTTTATTTCGGACTTCGGTATGCGGTACAGCGCCCCAGCCGCTACGCGCAATGGCGTAACAGGATGAGCATACTCTTTCAGGTATCTTTCGTTTTTTTTGCGTTTTACCCAAGAAGCGAACAAAAAACAATCTTGCAGTGCGGCATTATTTTTCGCTTTTGTTGTTTTATCATGCGAATATGACACTGAATCCACGACAGAGCGCATTGGTCGAAATGGTGCGGGCCCAAGGCTCGGCCACGATCGAAGAGCTCGCCAAACGCTTTGACGTTACGCTGCAAACCGTGCGGCGCGACGTCAACATCCTTTCCGAAGCCGGCATGCTGTCGCGCTTTCATGGTGGCGTGCGCATCGAAGCGTCCACCATCGAGAACATTGCCTACCGCAAGCGCCAGGGGCTGCATGCGGCGGGCAAACAGCGCATTGCCGAAGCCGTGGCGCGCGCCGTGCCGGACGGCTGTTCGCTGATACTGAACATCGGCACCACCACCGAGGCCATCGCACGCGCCCTGCTGCGCCATCGCGGCCTGCGCGTCATTACCAACAACCTGCACGTGGCGGACATTTTGTCCGATAACCCGGACTGCGAAGTCATCGTGGCCGGCGGCGTGGTGCGTTCGCGCGACCGGGGCATCGTGGGCGAAGCCACCATGGATTTCATCCGCCAGTTCAAGGTGGATATCGGGCTGATCGGCATTTCGGGTATCGAAGCCGACGGCACGCTGCGCGACTACGACTTCCGCGAAGTGCGCGTGGCACGAACCATCATCGAACAATCGCGTGAAGTCTGGCTGGCCGCGGACAGCAGCAAATTCAAGCGCCAGGCCATGGTGGAACTGGCGCATATCTCGCAAATCGACCGATTCTTTACCGACGCGCACCCTCAGGAACCGCTGGCGCAGGTGCTGCTGGATTCCGGCGTGCGCTGCGAAGTCGCGGCCGCGCCCAATGGCGCCGGCGTAGAGACCCCCACGAATAATTCCGCATCCAACTTATGAACCAACCGCTCGCCAACGTCACACCGCCCGACCGCAACCGCCTGTTGTCCACGCTGGACAACACGCCGTCCTGGGACGTCATCGTCATCGGTGGCGGTGCAACAGGCCTGGGCACCGCCGTGGACGCCGCCGCGCGCGGCTACCGCACCCTGCTGATCGAAGGCGCCGACTTTGCCAAGGGCACGTCCAGCAAGGCCACCAAGCTGGTGCACGGCGGCGTGCGCTATCTGGCCCAAGGCAACGTCAGCCTGGTGCGCGAAGCGCTGCACGAACGCGGCTTGCTCAACCGCAACGCGCCGCACCTGGTGTGGCCGCTGGGTTTTGTGGTGCCCGCCTACAACCTGTTCGATCAGCCCTTCTACGGCATCGGCCTGAAGATGTACGACATGCTGGCGGGCAAGCTGAACCTGGCGCCCAGCCGCTGGTTGTCGCGCCGCGACACGCTGGCCAATGCGCCCACGCTGGCGGAAAACGTCAACGGACGCGGCTTGAAAGGCGGCGTGCTGTACTACGACGGCCAGTTCGATGACGCGCGCCTGGCGATGAGCCTGATGCGCACGCTGTTCGACCTGGGCGGCACGGCCGTGAACTATGTGCGCGCCACGGGCCTGAGCACCAGCAATGGCAAGGTTGACGGTGTGACCGCGCAAGATGTGATCGGCGGCGCCAGCTTCTCGTTGCGCGCGCGCTGCGTGATCAACGCCACCGGCGTCTGGGTGGACGCCGTGCGCCGCATGGAAGACAAGAACGCAACCACGATGGTGGCGCCCAGCCAGGGCGTGCACCTGACCTTGCCGCAAGAGTTCCTGCCCGGCAAGCGCGCCATCCTTATCCCGAAGACCGACGACGGCCGCGTGCTGTTCGTCGTGCCATGGAACGGCCACACCATCGTGGGCACCACCGACACGCCGCGTGGCGATCTGCCGCTGGACCCGGAAGCGGGCGCGCAGGATGTGGATTTCATCCTGAGCACCGCCGCGCGCTACCTCAGCCGCAAGCCAACCCGCGACGACGTCACCAGCGTCTGGTCGGGCCTGCGTCCGCTGGTCAAGGCCACGGGCGAGGCGTCGACCAAGCAGTTATCGCGCGAGCACACGATTTTGGTGTCCAACGCGGGGTTGGTGACGGTGACGGGCGGCAAGTGGACGACCTACCGCCGCATGGCGCAGGACGTGGTGGACACGGCGATTCAACATCACTTGCTGACGCAGGCGTCGTGCCGGACCGAATCGCTGCCGCTGCACGGCGCGGCGGGCCTGACGCCATCCGAAGAGCATGCAGGAACGCCGGACAGCTACTACGGCAGCGATCTTGCCGTGTTGAAGGCGCTGCCCGGCGCCGACCGCATGCTGGTCAAGGCTAGCGGCCTGTCCGAAGCGCACGTACGCTTCGCGGCGCGCTATGAGTTGGCGCGCAGCGCCGAGGATGTGCTGGCCCGCCGCAACCGCGCGCTGTTTTTGGACGCGGAAGCCGCCATGCTGGCCGCCCCGGAAGTCGCCCGCATCCTGGCCGAAGAGCTGGGCCACGACGCAGCCTGGCAACAACGCACGCTGCAAGAGCTGGCCACGGTAGCAAAAACGTATCGACTGTAGGATGGGTGAAGCGCGAGGGGAAGGCTCGCAAGAACCCAGACGAACAACGCGCGTAACCCATCAACGGCGGTGAAGTGCTAGCCGAAGTTGGAATTCATCCACGGTTGTTTGATGGGTTACGCGCGGCACAGGCCGGCTTTCTTTGGGGTGATTTCTCGCGCTTCACCCATCCTACGTAAGACGCCCGCTGCCGTAGGATGGGTGCAGCGCGCGGAAGCCTTTAAAAGCACCCTGACGCGAAACGCGCGTAACCCATCAGCAACCGTAAAGTTCTTGCCGAAGGTGGAATTCATCCACGGTTGCTTGATGGGTTACGCGCGGCACAGGCCGGCTTTCTTTGGGGTGATTTCTCGCGCTTCACCCATCCTACGAATGAGGCGGCTGCCGCCCATACACGTGAAACGCCCGCTGCGATTCACGGCACGCGCAGCGTGCTCGTTTCTATCATCGCTTCAAAGACGCGCAACAAATCCGGGTCGCACTTTGAACCGGCTTCACGATGCAGAATCCGCATGATCTCGGTATGCCCACGCGCGGGGTGATATGGGCGTGCGTCGCCTAGCGCATCGTAAGAATCCGCCAGCGAAATAATGCGCGATAGCATCGGAATGTCGTGGCCGTGCAGGCCGGTCGGATAACCCGAGCCGTCGAAATGCTCGTGGTGGTGGCGTACCGCTTGCGCGATCAGATCGCGTTGCGGCATCGCGCTATGCAAGATGATGTCTGCGCCAACCGCCGCGTGGGACTTCATGATTTCCCAGTCTTCGCCTTCCAGGCGATGCGGCGAAAACAGCACGCGATCGGGCGTGCCGATCTTGCCCACGTCATGCAGCCGCGCGGCTACGGCGGTGGCCTGTTGTTCGTCTTCGGACAGGCCACAGGCCTGCGCCAGCGCTACGCTTAGGGCGACTACACGGCGGCAATGTCGGCCGGTGGCGGGATCACGCGCCTGCATGGCAGCGAACAGCGCGGCCTCGCAGGAACCTTCAGGGTATTCGGGTACGTCGGGGGCATCAGGAAGGGTGCGCGGCGGCTCGGCTGAGGGGCGCACTTGTGTCGGAAAGTAGCGATTCTGACACAGTGCGCACCAATCCTGACGAAACAGACCAGCGTTCGGAGAACGGCGCAGATTCAATATCCGCGCGCCTCCGGCGCCCTGCCGCGTTGCGAAAAACTTCAGCACGTCAACAATTCAGCAATTCAGTGCTCCGGTGCCCCAGCTCATTGCTTCATTGCTTCAGCGCCATTGCTCCGGTGCTCCAGTACTCCAGCCCCAGCTTCATTGCCCCAGCTTCATTGCTTCAAACGCTCAAGCAGCGCTTCTGCCACCGCCACCGACGACGCCGGGTTCTGTCCCGTGACCAACAAGCCGTCGCACACCACATGCGGCTGCCAATCTGGCCCACGGCTGTACAAGCCGCCCAACTGCGTCAGTTCGTCTTCCACCAGGAACGGCACCACGTCGGTCAACTGCACCGCTGCCTCTTCACTGTTGGAAAAGCCCGTTACCTGCCGCCCTTGCACCAAGGGCTTGCCATCCGCCGTCTTGGCGTGACGCAACACGCCCGGCGCGTGGCAAACCGCCGACACCGGCTTGCCGGCGGCCAGCATGGTTTCGATCAGCGCAACCGACTTGGCGTCTTCCGCCAGATCCCACAAGGGACCATGGCCGCCGGGATAGAACACCGCGTCGAAGTCCGCCGCCTGCATGTCGGCCAGCCGCTGCGTGTTGGCCAAGACGCGCTGCGCGTCGGCGTCCTGGCGAAAACGGCGCGTGGCGTCCGTCTGCGCATCGGGGTCGTCGCTCTTGGGATCCAGCGGCGGCTGACCGCCCTTGGGCGAGGCCAGCGTGACCGCGGCACCCGCGTCAACGAACGCGTAATACGGCGCTGCGAACTCTTCCAGCCAGAAGCCCGTCTTGCGGCCTGTGTCCCCCAGCGTGTCATGGGAAGTCAGCACGATCAGGATTTTCATGTTTAGCTCCGATTGCGGTACGCGCTTATTCATCCGGGCCGACGCGCACAATGCGCTTGCCGGCGTTTTCGCCCTTGAGCAGCCCGATCAGGCCGCGCGGCGCGTTCTCAAGGCCGTCGACCACGTCTTCGCGATACTTGATGCGGCCCTGCGCAATCAGCCCTTCCATCGCTTCGCGGAATTCGCCATAGCGATGCGCGTATTCGTTGAAGATGATGAAGCCCTGCACCTTCAGCCGCTTGGTCAGGATGTTGCGCATCAACAGCGCCAAACGGTCCGGGCCATCAGGCAGGCTGGTGGCGTTGTAGGCCGAGATCAGGCCGCAGACCGGCACGCGGGCGCGCGGGTTCAGCAGCGGCAGCACGGCATCAAAGACCGCGCCGCCCACGTTCTCGAAATACACGTCAATGCCTTGCGGCACGGCGCGCGCCAGACGGCCGGGCAAGTCGGGCGACTTGTGATCCAGGCAGTCGTCAAAGCCCAGTTCGTCGACCACGTAGCGGCATTTGTCCGCGCCGCCCGCAATGCCAACCACCTTGCAGCCGTGAATTTTCGCGATCTGTCCCACCACCGCGCCCACCGCGCCGCTGGCCGCGGCCACCACCACGGTTTCGCCGGCCTTGGGCTGGCCGATGTCCAGCAACCCCATGTAGCCCGTGAAACCGGGCATGCCCAGCACGCCCAGCGAATACGACGGATGCTGCGGCTTGGGGCCCAGGCGCAGCAAGCCGGCGCCGTCGGACAAGGCATAGTCCTGCCAGCCGGATTGGGCCAGCACCCATTCGCCAGGTTTGTAATCAGGGTGATTGGACGCCTGCACGCGGGTCACCGTGCCGCCGACCATGGGCTGGCCGATCTGCACGGGTTCGGCGTAGGACGGCGCGTCGCTCATGCGGCCGCGCATATAGGGATCCAGAGACAGGTACACGGTGCGCAGCAGCACCTGGCCTGGGCCGGGCTGCGGGACATCGCCCGTTTCCAGGCGGAAATCGCTATCGGAGGGCTCGCCATGCGGGCGAGCGGCAAGCACGATGCGGCGGTTGATCGACGGGGATTGCGTCATGAAGTCCAGCCTCCTGGGGAAGCCGCCCAGGCCTTGCAGGCAAGGCCCGGGCGGCAGATTGGGGAACCGAGCCATTACACCATCGATGCCCACCGCCCTGCGTTGCAACATTTAACGCCGGCCCTCTTTTAATTAATTAAATACTTAATTAAACTGCCCGCCATGTGCCCAACCCCTTCCGCCCCCACCCGCCGGCCCGGCCGCCCCGCGCGTGCCGCAGGCCCCGACAACGCCGCCATGCGCGCCCAACTGCTGGACATCGCCACCGGCCTGTTTGCCGCGCAGGGCGTGGCGGCCACCACCATCGCGCAGATCGCCCAACGCGCCAACGTCACGCCGGCGATGCTGCACTACTACTTCAAAAGCCGCGACCAACTGATTGATGCCGTGGTGCTGGAACGGGTGGTGCCGGTCATTGGCTATGTTTGGGCCCCGGTACGGCTGGCCTCCGAGGCGGAGCCGGATACCGCTATTGACCCCGTCCTTAAGCCCGCCATTGACCCCGACCCTGCCCCCGACATGGACCCCGCCACGGCGGCGCGCGGTTACCTGACGGAAATTGTGAATCGCATCGTGCAGAGCGCCACGCAACGGCCGTGGCTACCCGCGTTGTGGATGCATGAAGTGGTGAATGAAGGCGGGCAACTGCGCGAACGGGTGCTGCCCCATCTGCCCACCGACCGGCTGGCCGCCTTTGCCGGGATGATCGGCCAGGCCCAGCATCAGGGCGCCATCACGCCCGGCGTCGAACCCAGGCTGGTGTTTCTTTCCATTCTTGGCCTGACCCTGTTGCCGCTTGCCACGTCCAACTTGTGGCGCCGCATCTGGCAAGGCGACGCGCAGGCGCAGGCCATCGACACCCAGGCGATCGCGGCGCACGCCATCGCCATGCTGACCGGTGGTCTGTTTTCGCCGCCTGGCCCGTCTTCCGAAACCGCTCGCCCATGAGGATGCCCACCATGAGGATTTCCACCATGAGGACGCCGACTCTGTGGTTGCCCACCCTAAAGATGCCGACCATGCGCACCCGCCCTGCCCTGCTTCGATTCCTGCCCGGCCTGCCGGTGTTGACCTTGCTGTTGGCCGGCTGCGGTCAGGACAGCACGCCGTTCTACCAGGGCTACGTGGAGGGCGACTACGTGTATGTGGCCTCGTCCGAAGCCGGCCGCCTGGATGCGCTGGCCGTCAAGCGCGGGCAGCAGGTCAGCGTCGACGCGCCGCTGTTTACGCTGGAGGCCACACGCGAACGCGCTGCCCGCGATGAGGCCAACGCGCAGTTGGCGGCGGCCACCGCGCAGTTGGAAGACATCGCCACCGGCAAGCGGCCGGCGGAAATCGACGTCAGCCGCGCGCAACTGGCGCAAGCCGAGGCCGCCAGCCGCCGCTCGGCCGCGCAACTGCAACGCGACACGGCGCAGTTCCGCATCGGCGGCATTGCCCGCGCGCAGTTGGACGACAGCCGTGAACAGGCGCAGTCGGACGCCGCCCGCGTGCGCGAACTGCGCGCGCAACTGGAAGTGGCCAACCTGCCCGGCCGCGACGACCAGCGCCGCGCGCAGACCGCGCAAGTTACGGCCGCGCGCGCCGCGCTGGCGCAGGCGGAATGGACCTTGGCGCAAAAGCAGTTGGGCGCGCCGGCCGCGGGCCAAGTGTTCGACACGATGTACCGCGTGGGCGAATGGGTCCCCGCGGGCAGCCCCGTGGTCAGCCTGCTGCCACCCGGCAATGTGAAGGTGCGCTTCTTCGTGCCCGAAACCGTGGTCGGTACGCTAAAGAGCGGCCAAACCGCCACGCTGCGCTGCGACGGCTGCGGCGACCCCATCCCCGTGCATATCGACTACGTGTCTGACCAGGCCGAATACACCCCACCCGTCATCTACAGCCGCGAAAGCCGCAGCAAACTGGTCTACATGGTGGAAGCGCGCCCCGCGCCGGACGCCGCGGCGCGGCTGCATCCTGGGCAACCGGTCGAGGCAACGCTGCAATGAACGCGCCCGCCACTCCAGATGCGCAAGACGGCGCGCCCGCCCCCGGCAAGGCTGTCATTGACGTGCGCGGCCTGAACAAGCGCTTTGGCGACAAGCATGTGGTGAACGACGTATCGCTGCGTGTTCAAGAAGGCGAGATCTTCGGCTTTCTTGGCCCCAACGGCAGCGGCAAGACCACCTGCATCCGCTTGATGTGCGGCCTGCTGACGCCGGATTCCGGCAGCGGCACCTGCCTGGGCTACGACATCGTTCAAGACAGCGCCCAGATCAAGCGCCATGTGGGCTACATGACGCAGAAGTTCTCGTACTGGGATGACCTGACCATCCGCGAAAACCTGGACTTTGTGGCGCGCATGTATGGCATGCCGCAACGCAAGCAGACCGTGGACCGCGCGCTGGAAGACCTGGGGCTGCATACCCGCGCCAACCAGTTGACGGGGTCGCTGTCGGGCGGCTGGAAGCAGCGGATGGCGCTGGCCGCCTGCCTGCTGCACGAACCGCGCCTGCTGCTGCTGGACGAACCCACGGCGGGCGTGGACCCGACCGCGCGGCGCGACTTCTGGGAACAACTGCATGAGCTGGCCGCGCGCGGCATCTCGGTGCTGGTCAGCACGCACTACATGGACGAAGCCGAACGCTGCCACAAGCTGGCGTACATCTCGTACGGCAAGCTGCTGACGCAAGGCACGGCCGAACAGGTGATTGCCGAACAGCGTTTGTCCACCTTTGCCATTCACGGCCACAACCTGGTGCCGCTGGGCCAGCGCCTGCGCAGCGCGCCGGGCGTGGACCAGACCGTGGCGTTCGGGTCGGCGCTGCATGTCAGCGGCCGGGACGCGGATCTGCTGGAGCGCACCTTGCGCGAGGCCATAAGCGGCCAGGACCTGCGCCTGGAACGCATCGACACCAGCCTGGAAGACGTGTTCATCTACCTGATGAACCGGTCCACCGACAACTTCGCGAGCCCCCCATGATGCGCGCCATGCAAGGCTTTTCCTGGGCGCGCTGGTGGAGCATGGTGCTGAAGGAATTTCTGCAACTGCGCCGCGACCGCATCACCTTCGGCATGATCGTGGGCCTGCCCATCATGCAGTTGGCGCTGTTTGGCTATGCCATCAACACCGACCCCAAGCAGATGCCCACGGCGGTCATCACGGCCGACCACAGCCCCTTCACACGCAGCTTCATCGCGGCGATGAAGTCGTCCGACTACTTCCACATCACCGAAGAGCTGGACAACGAAGAAGCCGGCCGCGCCGCGCTGGCACAAGGGCGCGTGCTGTTCGTGGTGACCATTCCGCCGGACTTTTCGCGCCGGCTGTTGCGCGGCGAACGCCCCGCCCTGCTGATCGAGGCGGACGCCACCGACCCCATGGCCACCGGCATGGCGATCGGCGCGGCCACGCAGCTGACGCAGGCCGTGGCGCAAAAAGACCTGACCGGGCCGCTGGCGGGCTTGGCGGGCGGGCAGCCGCCTTTCGACGTGCGCGTGCACCAGCTCTACAACGAAGAGCAGATCTCGCAATACAACACGGTGCCCGGCCTGATGGGCGTGATATTGACAATGACCTTGGTGATGATGACGGGCCTGGCCATGACGCGCGAACGCGAGCGGGGCACGATGGAAAACCTGCTGTCGATGCCGGTGCGCCCGCTGGAGGTCATGACCGGCAAGATCGTGCCCTACATCGCCATCGGGCTGATCCAGGCCACCATCATCCTGCTGGCCGCGCATTTCGTCTTCCATGTGCCGATCCTCGGCAGCCTGTTGTCCGTGTACCTGGCGGCGCTGCTGTTCGTGGCGGCGAACCTGACGGTGGGCATCACGCTGTCGTCGCTGGCGCAGAACCAGTTGCAGGCCATGCAGCTGACCATGTTTTATTTCCTGCCCAACATGCTGCTGTCCGGGTTCATGTTCCCGTTCCAGGGCATGCCGATGTGGGCGCAGTACCTGGGCAACCTGCTGCCGCTGACGCACTTCAACCGGCTGATTCGCGGCATCCTGCTCAAAGGCAACGGCTGGTGGGACCTGTGGCCCAGCATCTGGCCGCTGATGCTGTTCACCGCGGTCGTCATGACCGCCGCCGTGAAGTTCTACCGCCGAACCCTGGATTGACGCGCCATGCCACGCTCTGCCTTATCGCCTATTTTTTCTTGCGCCGCAATGCTGGCGATCGGCCTGCCAGCCCTGATCACGGGCTGCGCGGTCGGGCCCGACTTCAAGGCACCCCCAGCGCCAGACGCCACGTCCTACACGGCGCACGACGACGACGCCATGCCCCCTGGCGCGCAGCGCTTGCAAGCCGGCGTCGACATTCCCGCGCAATGGTGGCGGCTGTTCCAGTCCGACGCGCTGGATCAACCGGTCCGCCAGGCGCTGGAAGCCAGCCCTACGCTTGCCCAGGCGCGCGCCAAGCTGCGCCAGGCCAGCGAAGACCTGAACGCCGAAGCGGGCGGCCGCCTGTTGCCGTCGGTGGACCTCGATCTGTCCGCCAAGCGGCAGAAGGTGGATCCCTCCGCCTACGGCGTGCCGGTAGCGGAATTGCCGCCGCCGTTCACGCTCTACAACGCCTCGATCAATGTGTCCTACACGCTGGACGTGTTCGGCGGCAACCGACGGGCGCTGGAAGGCATGGCGGCGCAGGTGGACTATCAGGCGCACGAATTGCAGGCAGCGCGCATGTCGCTGGCCGCCAATGTGGTCACGGCGTCCATCCGCCAGGCCGACCTGTCTGAACGGCTGGCCGCCACCCGCGACCTGCTGGCCACGCAAGTGCGCCAGCAAGACATCATGCGGCAACGCGTGGCGGCGGGCGGCATTGCAGAGGCCGACCTGAGCAACCAGGAACTGCTGGTGGCCCAGACCCGCGCCACGCTGCCACCGCTGGAAAAGCAGTTGTCGGAAACCACGCATCAGTTGGCGGTGTACCTTGGCCTGCCGCCCGCCGCGCTGCGCACGCCGCCCCTGCGCCTGGCCGACCTGCATCTGCCCGCCGACATTCCCACCGGTGTACCGTCCGCGCTGACGCGCCAGCGCCCCGACATCCTGGCCGCCGAGGCGCTGTGGCGCCAGGCATCCGCCGACGTGGGCGTGGCCACCGCCAACCAGTACCCGCAGTTCACGCTCACGGCCAGTTTTGGCTCGCAGCGCACGCGCGCGGGCGACTTGTCCGACGGTGTAAACGTGTGGAGCTTGGGACTGGGGCTGGTGCAACCGCTGTTTCATGGCGGCGAGCTACGCGCGCGCAAGCGTTCCGCCGAAGCGGCCTACGAGGCTGCGGCGGCCGCCTACCAGCAAACGGTGCTGGACGGATTCCGCCAGGTTGCCGACGCCCTGCGCGCGGTACAAACCGATGCCGACAGCTACGCCGCCTATGACGACGCCTGGCGCCGCGCCAAGGACGCCGAACGCATCGCGCAGGGCCGTTACCAGGCAGGCGGCATCAGCCACCAAAGCCTGCTGGACAGCCAACGGCAGCTATTGCAGACGCGGATTGCGCGCACCGAGGCGGATGCGGCCCGCTACGGCGACACCGCGGCGTTGTTGCAAGCCCTGGGCGGCGGCTGGTGGAACGAGCCCGCAGCCCCGCCGGCGGCAACGCAATCCAGCGTGTCTGCCCCCCTGACCGCGAGGCCCTGACGGGACCCGGCGTTCAACCGCGTGTCAGGGTTGACGCCGCGGCCGGCGAATTCAAACATTGTTCGGTTACCACCCGAAAATTCACGGCGATAGGCCGCCTGCAATCATGTCTGAGAATTCGGGTACGAAAGTGTCGTTGAGCGGGGTAAGGGAAACCGCCGATTCGTAGCATCATGCAAGCGCTCAAGCTGCAAAGATCACTACGATTTCATGAATGACCTACTAGACCTGATCGTCTTCTCACCCGATCCCGACCAACGCGTGCGCCGCAGCGACGCACTGGCCGAGATGGGATTCTCGCCACGCCGGTGCGAGGACTCCAATGGCCTGTTCCGCCTGTTCCAGGCGCGCCGCACGCCATTGCTTGTGATGGAGGCCGAACTAACGGATCTCTGCATGGCCGTCGCAGGTCTGCGCGCCATGGACACCACCGCGGGCATCATCGCCGTGTCCAACTTTGATTCGCCCGAAAACCGCATCCTGGGCCTGCATTGCGGCGCCGACGCCTGCTTTCAGCATGACGTGGCCACCGCGGAAATCGCCGCCGCCTTGCAAGCCCTGGTACGCCGCGTGCCCGCCACGGGCCGCCGTCCCGCCATGCCCGAGCCCGATCCACGTGCCGCCACCCTGCCACCGGCAGCGGAAGCCACGGGCAAATGGCAGTTCCACGACGCCGCCTGGACCTTGGTCAGCCCGCAAGGTACGCGCGTGTCGCTGACGTTGGCCGAACGCGAATTCCTGCTGAAGCTGACCACTTCGGCCGACAAGCGCCTGCCGCGCGGCGATGCGTCCGGCTCCGACGCGCAGATCGGCCGGGAATCGGTCCGCCGCAACGATGTCGTGGTCAGCCGGCTACGACGCAAGGCGCAGGACCTGAACGTGGAGTTGCCGATCCGCACCGTCTGGGGTTGGGGCTACGCCTTCACTGGCGACATCTGACGGCGGCTGGCGGGCGTATCATGCGTAGCGGGACCGACGTCAGCCATCCGACAGCCACGTCCGGCCCCCGTTTGTTCGCATCCCCCTCCTTGGTTTCTACGCTGCCGCCACCGATATGAAAGTCTTCGAACGCCTGCAAGCGCTGCTTGCCCAGCACCACGCGCGCCACCGCCTGATCAACCATCCCGCCGCCGGCCGTTCGGTGGAAGTGGCCGCCATCCGTGGCACCGAAGTCAGCCAGGGCGCCAAGGCACTGGTTTGCCGCGTGAAGATCTCGTCGAACGTGCGCAAGCACGTGCTGGCCGTTTTCCCCGCCGACAAGCAGGCCGACCTGGACGCCATCGCGCGCGCCGCGGGCGGCAAGAAGGCGTCGCTAGCCTCACAGGAACTGGCGCGCGAACTGACCGGCTGCGAAATCGGCGCCATCCCGCCGTTCTCTTTCAACCCCGACCTGCACCTGCTGGTGGACCCCAGCCTGCGCACGCGCCACGATGAAATCGTGTTCAACGCGGGGCGGCTGGATGCGTCCATCCTGCTGAACACGGAAGACTATTTCCGGCTGGCGGCGCCCGATGAAGCGCCGCTGATCAAGGCCTGACCCCACCCCGCCGCCCCAGCACCCCTGCCACCATGACGCCCGCCGTGTTCCGCTCCAAGATCGCACGCGGCGCCAACATGCGCTGGCTGATGAACCTGGCGCACATGGAGCCGTCACCCGTCAGCCCCTGGGTGGCGGCGCGGGCTGCGCTGGCCATCGGCTTGCCGACGGCCGTAGGTCTGGCGCTTGAGCAAAGCGGCCCCGCCGCGCTGGTCGCGCTAGGCGCGCTGCCGGCCATCACCGGCGACAACGGAGGCCCTTACCGCAACCGGGCGCTGTCCATCGGCTGCGCCGTGTTCGGCAGCGCGCTGGGCTATTTGCTGGGCAACCTGGTGGCCGGACACGGGCTGTGGACGGCGGCCGCCATGACCGTGCTGGTGCTCGTCGCCAGTCTGGTGGGCACCTTCAACAACATCGCGGCGGTCGCCACGCTGCAATTCGCGGTGTACGTCATCGTGGGTTCCAGCCTGACGTCCACCCTGCCGCCCTGGCTGCCTTCGGTGCTGGTGGGCATGGGCGGGCTGTTTGGCCTGGCGCTGACGCTGGTGGGCTGGGTCGTACACCCGATTGCCCCCGAACGCGCCGCCGTCGCGCAGGCCTACCGCAAGCTGGCCACCCTGCTCGCCGCGATCGGCACATCGCGCACCATGGTGGCCCGGCGCGACATGGAAGCGGCGATGACCACCGCCTACGACACGGTGTTGGCGGCCCGTGGACGCGCGGCCGGGCCGTCTCCGCGCCTGGCTCGCCTGGCGGCGCAACTTCAGGCCTGCACGCCGCTGGCCAATACCGCGCTGGCGCTGGCCCGCGCCGGCCGTGTCCTGCCGCCGGCCTGCGCGCGCGTCATGAACCATCTGGCCGACAGGGTGGAACATGATCAAGTCCCCGCCCCCGGCGACGACATTGCGGCCTTGCGCCACGCCGGCATGCCGCAACTGGCGGATGCGCTGGCGCAGGCCGAGCCCTTGCTGACCGGCGCCAGCACGCCCGAGGCGAACCCCGAGGCCCCGCTTGCGCCGGTGCGCCCGCGCACGCCATGGCGGGTGCTTGCACGCACCTACCGCCCCGGTCCAACCACCGTGCGCTACCTGATCCGGCTGGGCCTGTGTCTGGTCGCCGCCGAGGCTGTGGCGCTAGCCGCGTCGCTGCCGCGTTCGTACTGGGTGCCCTTGATTGTGGTGGTGATCTTCAAGCCCAACTTCGGCTCGGTATTCGCGCGGGCGCTGCAAAGCTGCGGCGGCAGCGTGGTGGGCGTGGCCATCAGCGCCACCGTGCTCGCGGTGGACCAGAACGGCATCGCCAGCGTGCTGACGGTGGCGGCGCTGGCGGCCTTGCTGCCTTGGTCCATCCGCCGCAATTACGGGCTGTTTTCCGCCCTTCTGGTGCCGATCCTGGTGTTGCTGATCGGCGCCTTGCAGCCCGGCACCTGGACCATCGCGCTGGCGCGCCTGCTGGATGTGGGCGTGGCGGCCGGCATCGTGCTGCTGGTGGGTTACCTGCCGTGGATCCGCATCGAGCGCAACAACCTGGACCACGCCGTCGCCACCTCGATGGACACGCTGGCCGCTTACGTCAACACCGTGTTCCAGGAGGCCCCCGCCAAGCGCCACGTCCTGCGCGCCCGCGCCTATGCAAGCCTGTCGGACTTGCGCATCGCGTTGCAGCGCGGCCTGTCGGAGCCGCGTTTGGTCAGCCGCCGCGCGCTGGCCTGGTGGCCGGTGGAAGTGGCGCTGGAGCGCGTGGCCAACGCCGTGTCGGATACGGCCTGGTCGCTGCCTGCCGACCAGCCCATTCCCAGCGCCGCCGAGGTCGGGCAACTGGCGCACGCCTTGCATGCCTTGAGCGTCGCGGTGACGGAAGGCGCGGCCCCGCCTGTTGCGGCCATCGCCACCCCCTCGGCAGCACTGGCCGACGTGGCCGCCGAAATAGAAAACTTGCGCGCTGTGCTGGCCGGCCCGGACTTTGCCATCGCGCCCCTCGCCGCCTTGCCCAAGCGCCGCTCCACCCATCCCCTTACCCCTCCACCCCACCAGGTCTGAACCATGTGTCTTGCCGTATTGGCCCTGCACGCCTTGCCGGGCATTCCCGTCCTGATCGCCGCCAACCGCGACGAATTCCACGCGCGCCCCACGCATCCGGCCGCACAATGGGCCGATGCGCCCGGCCTGTACGCGGGCCGCGACGGCCTGGCCGGCGGCACCTGGATGGGCGTGACGGCGCAAGGACGCTTTGCGCTGGTCACCAACTTCCGAGAACCCGGCAGGCACCTGGACCCCGCCCCGTCGCGCGGCGCGCTGGTTGAGGACTATCTGCGCGGCGAAGACTCGCCGCAAGCGTACCTGGCCCGCGCGCATGAATCGGATCAGGCGTACAACGGGTTCAACCTGATCGTGGGCGATACCCACCAGGCCTGGTACCTGAGCAACCGCGATGGCCCGCCGCGCCTGCTGGCGCCGGGCATCTACGCCCTGTCCAACCATTTGCTGGACACGCCCTGGCCCAAGCTTGCCCGTACCAAGACGGCGTTTACCGAGGTGCTGGGGCGTACCCCGCAACCCGACCTGCCCGCCTTGTTCGACGCGCTGGCGGACCGGCAGACCGCCACCGACGAGGACATGCCCGCCACCGGTCTGCCCCCTGACCGTGAAAGACTGTTGAGCAGCCCGTTCATCGTCAGCCCCGACTACGGCACCCGCGCCTCCAGCGTGCTGGTGCTGCGCGAGGGCGGCGCGGGCCAATTGGACGAACGGCGCTTTGCGCCCGACGGCACGGTCAGCGGTGAAAGCCGGCTGGCGTTTTCCTGGCAAGCCTGAACGCACGGGGATATGCTGGGCGGCACGGCGTCCGGAAAGGCCGGGAGCGGAAACAATCGGTTGATCTCCGAGACGCGCTGCTGCGAACTCCGTGCCGTCGGCCGGGTCGAAGCTCAATCATCCACGTCTGGAGAATCAGATGAACAAACGCATTGAACGCTGCACCCTATCCGCCATGATGGCCTTGGGCAGCATGGCCATTGCTGGCGTGCTGTCCACCGCGCAAGCGGCCTTGCCGCCGGTCAAGCACCAGGGCTCGGTGCAGTACGTCAGCGGCGGCATCGGCATCGATGAATCCGAAGCCATGAAAGCCGCCGCGAAAGACTATCCGCTGGCGCTGACTTTCGCGGCACAGCGCGATGGCAAGGCCGACTATGTAGCCAGCGTCGCCGTCACCATCCACGACGCGCAAGGCAAGGAAGTCTTGAAGGCGACGTCCGAAGGCCCTTACATGCTGGTCAAGCTGCCCGCCGGCAGCTACAAGGTGTCGGCTACGTTTGAGGGCAAGGCGCAGGAACGCGCAGTGACCGTGCAAGGCACCGGCACCGCGCGCGCGGTTTTTGAGTGGAAGTAACGCTGGGGGGATTCCCAGAGTGTTGACCCCAGGGTTCCGATGCCCAGGGGTTTGCATTTCTTAGACGCCTGAAAACAGGATGGCGATCACAAAGCCCACGCTGATCGCCCAGACCAGCGATCGCAACGCGCCCCAGCCCGCCACGTACATAGCCAGATAGCCCAGCCGCACGCCCAACCAGCACGCCATCAAGGTGGCTACATGGGCGGGCGACGCCTGCGTATACAGCGCAAACAACACCGCCGCGTAGAAGAACGGCAGCGCTTCAAAGGCATTGATCTGCGCCGCGTTGGCGCGCGCGCGCCATCCTTCCTGTCGAGCAAGCCATGCGCGAGGGTCGTTGTTGTCGAACTTATTGCCCCCCGCCTTGGCGATGATTGTCGACACCAACGGCAACAGCGCCGCTGCCAACATCAACCACGCAATCATTTTCATGTGAACTCCTGGTGCGCAAGATAAGGCGGCTCGCGTTTGGCGCCGCTGCGGCAGCGGTCACCTGAAGGCGGAAGAAGTGAAAAACCTGGCACATTGAACTGACCCGTAAGCAACCCTGTCAAGAAGGCATTGGTTGATAGACGCTCGGAGCAAGGGTTATCCAGGGCACGAAGTGCACTGGCGGGAGGCCGCCCAGCGACCGGGGCGGGCGGTATGGGTTGTGATTGACCAACCATCGGTCGGTAAACGCTTGAACTTGGCTGAGGTTGGCGAACAGGTGCGCATCGAGCACCTCGGTACGATCAATGCGATTGAAGCGCTCGATAAAGGCGTTCTGATTTGACTTGCCAGGCTGGATATAGCGGATCGAAATGCATTTTTCGACTGCCCATTCGGGAAAAGGGGCCTGTCAGTAATTTCGTGTTCAAGGCATAACATGCGTCCAAGGAGCATTTATGCCACGCAACCCGAAGTCCAAGCTGGCGGATCTGCCGGCTATTCGCCCTGAGCTGTTGGCGTCGTTCGGTGAGGGCCCGATGACGGCCGAAGCGATCAACGCCGCCTCCCTGGCCTTCAAGAAGGCCCTGATCGAGCGCGCGCTCAGCGGTGAGATGAACCATCACCTGGGCTACCCCAGCGGTGCCGCCAAGCCCGCCGATGTCGCCAACCAGCGCAACGGCAAGGGCGCCAAGACGGTGCTCACCGGGGAAGGCCCTGTGCGTATCGAGGTGCCGCGCGACCGCGACGGCAGCTTCACGCCGCTGCTTATCCCGAAGCACGAGCGGCGTTTCACGGGCTTTGACGACAAGATTGTTGCCATGTACGCCCGAGGCATGACGGTGCGCGAGATCCACGGATTTTTGCTGGAGCAATACGCCACCGAGGTCTCGCCCGAGTTCATCAGCTCGGTGACCGATGAGGTCATGGCCGAGGTCACTGCCAGTCAAGGTCCGCGAGGACGCCGTCGTACGCAACAAGGCCATCTACCTGGCGCTGGGCGTGTTGCCAGACGGATCGAGGGAGATCCTGGGCCTTTGGATCGAAGGCACCGAAGGCGCCAAGTTCTGGATGAAGGTCTTCAACGATCTGAAGACGCGAGGCGTGGGAGATATCCTGATCGCCGTGACCGACGGCCTGAAAAGCATGCCCGAGGCCCTGGGCGCAGTGTTCCCCGCGACCACGCTGCAAACCTGCATCGTGCACCTGATCCGCAACAGCCTCGATTACGCCACCTGGAAGGACCGCAAGGCGCTTGCCGCGGCGATCCGGCCCATCTACACGGCCGCGAGTGCTGAGGCGGCCCAGGCCGAGCTCGATGCCTTTTCTGAAGGCCCATGGGGTCAGAAATTCCCGACGATCCGCGCCGCGTGGCGCAGCGCCTGGGATCGCGTGATTCCCTTCTTCGCATTTCCGCCGGAAGTGCGCCGGGTGATCTATACGACCAACGCCATCGAGAGCATCAATGCCCAGTTGCGCAAGATTATCAAGACCCGCGGGCACTTCCCATCTGACGACGACGCCACCAAGCTCATCTGGCTGGCCCTGCGCAATATCACCGCAGACTGGGGACGGCCTGCTCGCGACTGGAAGCAGGCCATGAACCAATTCGCTATCCTCTATGAGGATCGGTTTATCAGACCTTCCGTGTAAGTCTTAACCCCGCCTTGAACACGGAATTCTGACACCCCCGGGAAAGGCCTCGGAGATCCTCTCCGGGCCTTTATCCAGGCGTATTGCGTCAGGGGTCCATCGTTGATCAAGCGGCCCAAGACCACAACGAGGGGTGCTAAAGGGATGGACACCTGAGTACTTGATCTTCCATAGACAATACGCGGCGTTGCTGACAGACCCTGAATGCGCGTGGCGACTTCAAAACCAACAAAAGCCTAAGCTAATTGTCCGGCGGCAGCCTCTGCGCAACAGCGCAAATCAAGTTCCGCTCTGCCTGTGTAGGTGAGCGCATCACAAACAGAAAGGTCTGCCTTGCTGATCCTGACCTTTCTGCACCATCTAAATCACCGCTACTTCAATAACTTAACCGCCTGACTCAATAGAGACATGAACTCTTCAAGTTCAAAACTCCACTTCCCGCCTTCAGCAGGTGGGTATATTTCTATTTCCAAGGGTCTATCAGGCTCGCGGGATACTTCAGCTAGCTGGTCAGTTCCCAACCATATTTCGAACACAGAATTTTCCCAATCTGGAGGGCTACTAATCAAAGAGGATAAATGTGTCATGGTTTCGGTAGCACCAACAGGCCGATGAATTTTCCACTGGCTTCATAGCGAAGCCCCCTACCATCCGGAGCAACGATATCCATCACTTTTCCGAATCTTCCTGTGTACTTGTAGGTAACGGTTGACGCGGGATTTGTGAGAATATCATCAGCTATTTTTTGGCCTTGAGCATTGATTTCGGAAGGACTGCCTTTGACGCTAGGAAATGCACTACCTTCTCGACTGCCATGCTGCGACCCGCGGCCAGGTCAGAGCCGGCCACGACGATGTTGTATTGATCTGCCTTGCCCGCCGCGATGATCGCCATGTCTCGGTCAGACTACGATTTTTCTTCAATCGGTTTAGTCGCCTGACGAAGGGCATAAGACTGGCACTATGCATGCCCTAATCATCGCCAACGGAACCTTTTTATCTCGCCTCGCTCCACAGGAATTGGCTCAAATTTAATTTCCCTGTAAATCCGTTGGAAACCTAGGGATATGATTACGCTTTTCAGCCGTCGGGAACCAGCTAAAAAACGTCGCTTGAAACATTAAATCCAAAAAAATCGACAAATGCAGGACGATCATGAATAACAAGCAACTGACCGAAACAAGCAAATTTCTAAGTTTTATTTTGCGCCATGAACCTCAAACAATCGGATTGCAACTCGATGCGGAAGGCTGGACAGACATCAACTCTTTGATTGTCGGCGCAGCGAAAGAGGGCCGCGTACTTGACCAGGCAATAATTCAGGCAGTAGTAAATAACAGCAATAAGAAACGTTTTACTCTCTCCGTCGATGGCTTGCGCATTCGAGCCGCACAGGGACATTCAGCACCAAACGTAAACCTCCCACACATAGAGAAAGAGCCGCCAAAACTCCTCTATCATGGCACTGCAACACGCTTTCTTGAATCTGTCCTTCAGCAAGGATTGATTGCAGGCTCACGCCACCATGTGCATTTATCCCAAGAAATTCTCACGGCTATCGCTGTCGGGCAGCGCTACGGCAAACCCGTAGTTCTGAGGATTGAATCCCAGCTGATGTACCAACAGGGGTTTAAATTTTTTCAAGCCGAAAATAGTGTTTGGCTAACTGACACAGTTCCCGCTAATTTCATTTCAAAATAAAATCAACTACGCGATAATTCATTGGATAAAAACACATCTACGGCAAGCACATGAAAAGCAAGATTTTCTGACAAAAACTGTATACTGAAATGCCTCAACTTCGCCGGGTCGTGACTCGACACGGAACGCCATGCCTTCGAATTCTCTCTTACCAATTCGGAATCTATAAACTCGGTCAAATTTCCCAACCTAAAATCGTTTGGATCACCATCAAACTCAAAAATAGCGCCTCCCGGGAATGGCTCCCGAATAAAGCATCGCACAGACCTGAACACAATCTCCCGTCTTAAAGCAAGTGCGACCTCTTCGCCATTAACCACAATCTCCTTCTCATACTCAATCTCAAGTATCACGTCCGAGCCCACGGAGCGAAAAGACACTCTTGACTCACCATAACCTGGCAGCCACTCATATGGATCTAGTATTAATTTTGGCTGACGTATTTTCATGGACGCACCGACTTTAGTTGCTCTGCGCCTGTCGGCGGCAATTTGTTATTTTTTAACTGATCTGTTGCCAAATCATTGAATGTCTTACCTGGATAAGCCTCAACACCTGTCTGATTTCGCCCAAACCACTCACTTCTAGGGATAGCAGCCTGCTCAAGCGCGGTAGAAGTTCGCGTATTTAAAATAAGGCGAGTCCCATTTATATCAACATAATCAACGGGAAGCTGATTCGGCTTAACTTTCCCGTCTCTCAAAGCATCGGCCAGGTCATCAACTGTCTTGATCGGTTTGCCAGCCAACTGTGAGTATAGCCTTTGCCCATCCTCACTGAAGGATCGGTCAGATTTAATTTTATTTTGAGCGAAATTTGCTTTTAATAGTGCCCCTCTCTCTGCATTGGCAAGGGCACCTGATCCTTTTGCACCCTTTATCGATCCAGCCACCGCACTCGCAGCCGCCACTAGCCTTGCAGCCGTCTCTGTACTCACACCATATCTTTTTTGCAGATCGGCGGCGATTTCGGTATGGAGCGCCAAACTGACTGCTTCCGCATGCTGCAAAAAGTATATGGCAACATCATTCTTGAGGGCCGCAGGAAGATTCGTGCCAGTTAACTTATCTAGTTCCTCACGATACTCCGTCACTTGCTCGACAAATTCACCATAGCGTTCCCGGCAGAGGTTCGGGTCTGCCGCACACACGGCGATCATGGTTTCTTGGTTTTCGATGCTGAGTTTTCGGTACTTCTCCTGGACTTCGTCGCAATTGCCAAGTGCTTCGCAAGTGGATGCTTCTGCTGCGAATCGCTTCAACTCAGACAAGGTGAGGGCGTTATTGGTCAGCTCCGTGACAGCCGCGATGGTGCTAGTGGTGGCATCCACCGAAATTATTTCGGACATGCCGGCCACAACACTGGCGACCAAATTGCCTCGCGCTTCACGCTCCTCTGCGGATAGGTCGTCCCCCGCAGCCATTCCTATCAGCTTGGCAAGGACAGAACTCGCTGCAGCGCCCAAAGCACCGGCCGAACAATTGCCGCCGCTCGCCGCCGCACCAGCGCACCCCACAACTCCATGCAGAAGGGCGCGCGCAGCCTCCGAATCAGCTCCATCACCCAAGGAATCGGCGAGCTTCTTAACTCGCGACGCCCCTAAGCCCTGTAGATAATTCACTGCGGCCGCCTGGACGAAGCCACCAGCACTGCCGGTCACATTACCGGCTGCAGCCGCTGAAATCGCGCTCACGATGCGGCGGTACGAACCCGAAGGACCCCACTCACTATCCAGCTTCTCCGCAGCGGCAGCGGCCTGGGCACGCTCAGCCTGGGACAATGTCTCATCCTTGGCTCGCGCTTTTAAGGCCTCGATCTCCCGCGCCCGATTCACCAAAAACTGCCCCACCTGCCGGCCAGCTTCCCCCACGATCTCGAAGCCGGCCCGAATCTCCTTCTCGTTAAAAATCGGATCAAGGCTGTTCAACGTATCCTTGGTGTCGCGGTTCAGTCCGGCGATCACCTCGGCCGCCGTCTGCCCTGTCTGCGCCTTCTGCCCCGCCTCGTCGCGAATGACGACCGTTCCGCCGCTGATACCACTGAGCGTGGTGGAGTTGGACTGGCCGCTGGCGCCCATGACGACGGGCAAGCCCATGCTGATGCCGTTAGCGCTGGCCAGCTTCGAGTTCGGCGTCGCCTTGCTTCCGCCTGCGACCTCCCCCTTGCCGTCGGTGCCGATGTTGCTCTGGTCCTTGTCGCCGTCCTTCCCGCCGCTTTTACCGTCATCCTTGCCGCCGCCGAAGCTCACGCCCCCGCCCAACTGAATGGATTGCCCTTCGTAGCTGGCGCGGTTTTCGACGTCGCGGCTAGTCAGGGTGCCGGTGGTCAGGACGTTCTTGCCATCGGCAACCGCCTTGTCGCTGCTGGCAATGACGCCACCCATCAGTCCGGTATTCTTCGCCACATCAATCTGGAAGCCACCGTCGCCTGCCCACAGGCCCGTCTGCTCCGTGACGCTGGCGTACTGGCTGTTGATCTTGCTGTGGCCGTAGTTGCCGCTGACCGAACTGGCGCCGTAGCACAGGGGCGGTATGCACAGGCTTACCTGCACGCCCACGCTGCGGTCGCGCGCGGCGTAGTGGCTGATGTCCTGCAGGCTTTCGACAACAAGGTTGCCGCCTACCGTCGCCATAATCCGGTCGGCGCTGGCTTGCGCGCCGCGCAAGACCGTGTCGCCGCCGGAGTTCATGGTCAGGTTGCCGCCGGCCTGGACATGGGTGTTGTTCCACTTCGTATCCCGGCCATCGCCTTTGTTCTTGCTACCGCCTGCCGCCAGGTTGATGCTGACGCCGTTCTGGGTTCCACCGATCGAAAAACCCACCCCGACACTGGCGTTGCTGCTCTTGCCGTCAGTCTTCTGGCTGGCGGTATTCTGCTGGGCGGTAAGTAGGATGTCGCCCTGTGCGTTCAGCAGGATGTTGCGGCCCGCGGCCAGGTCGGAGCCCGCCACGACGATGTTGGATTGATCTGCCTTGCCCGCCGCGATGATCGTCAGGTCGCGGCCGGCCGCGATGGCCGCGCCGCTTGCTGTGCTGCTTTGCCCACTGCGGGTCTGGCTGGCGCTGCTGGCGCCGACATCGACGTTGATGTTGATGCCGCCGACCTTCGAGGGATCTTTAGCCACCGCATCGTAGGCGTTCTTGGCAGCCAGCCCCGCCGCGACCGCAGCGATTGCCTGCAGGCGGCCATTGTTGGTCTCTTGCGCCGCCTCGCGCATGCGGTTGGTGCTTTGCACGGCGCTGACAACAGGATTGCTGGCGCTGACGGTGACGCCGACCTGGCTGGTCTCCTGAAACTGGCGATACACGCTGGTGTCGAAGCTGCCGTCGATCGTGACCGCCTGCCCGCCCATCAGGACGTCTCGGCCCGCGCGGATGCCGCTACCGCGCACAAGCACATCTTCCTTGGCGACAATAGAAACGTCGCCCAGATGGCTGGTGACGGTGCTGCCAGCCGCGCTTGGCGTGCTGCTGCGCTCATCCAGGCTGCCGCTGCTGCTGCGAACTCCAACACTGAAGCCGCTGCCTTCGCGCCCCAGATCGCCCACCGTCTTGTTGCTGTAGCTTCTGCCTTGATCGCGCGTCGCGTTGCCCGTATCGACGGTGATCGATCCGCGATTGGCCAAGAGGCCCACGTTGTCGATGGCGTCGATAGCCGAGCCGGCGATACGGATATCGCCATCGCGGCTGTTCAGGTGGACGCTATTGCCAGTGATAAGCGAGGACGTCTGCCCCGTGCCCGAGGACAGCTCATTGGACTTCGCCGATTCGCCGCCGTAGGGGAACATCTTGACCCCACTGGAGTTCGGGCCGCCATCGATTGCCCGTCCGATGTCGCCCAGGCTCATGCCGCCCAACTCGAAGCTGGTGCTCTTGCTCGACTCCTCGCTGGTCTTGGTCTGACGGTTGTCGGAGCCGACAACGGAGATACTGCGCTGGGCGTCCAGCACGACACCGCCCTGGGCGCGCAGGCTGGACCCGGAAATCAGGACGTCGCCATCCCGTGCACGGCCCGAGGCATCGCGCGAGCCGTTGCCGGTGGCACGGATCATGACATCGCCCACGGCGCTAAGCGACGAGCCACTGCTGACCAGGCTAGACGAATCGAACGAGCCGCTGCTCTTGCTGCCGCTGTGCGAGAACGACACACCGGGCATTGTGGCCCCGCTGTGGGCAAGCTCTTGCGCCTTGGCTTTGGTGGTGCTGGCAGTGGCCAGGTTTTTGAAGGTATCCATCAGCGTGCTGACGGCGGACACGCCAAAGCTGCTTTCCTTCAGCGAGTATTCGCTGTGGGTGTTTTCGACGTCGCGGCCCGCCACGATGGCGACGTTCTGGGCCTGGATATCGATGTTGCCCGTATTGCCGGCGGTATCGCCCGAGGCCTTGCCCGCGACCACATCGCTGCCCGCGATCAGTACGTTTCGTCCCGCCGTCATGATGACGTCGCCGCCCGTGGTACCCAGAAGACTACGTGCGTCGCTCTGCGTCATGCCATCGACGGTCTGCAGCGATCGAGCATCGCTGCTTTTGTACGAGATCCCCAGACCTCTGGCGGAAATGCCGCTTTTCTTCACGCGCTTGTAATTGCTTTCCGCGTAAGTGTTCGTGCCGGCCGTCACCGACAAGTCGCGGCCGGCATCGACGATAAGATCTCCGCTGGCAAGGGCCTGCGACGCATTCAGCGAAACGTCCCGGCCAGCCTGAAATACGACCTTATCGCCAGTGAAAGTCGAACCCTTGGCCTGCTCCCAATCCGTCGAATTGATGATGTGCGTGGTCTTCGACGACAAGAAACCGCGCTTTTTATAGTGAAGTTCGTCGTACGCCGAACCGGACTCCACGCCGGCCGTCAGATTGATGTCGCGACCGGCGCCCACGGCCAACTTTTTGTCGGCGGTGACATCAGCCGCACGCGCGTTCACGTCTTGCCCCGCGATCAGCGTCAGGTTGCCGCCTGCGGCAATCGACGAACCGATCTCTTTGCTGGTGCTCAGGTCGTGGCGGTTTTTCTTGTTGATGACGATCGACTCGTCGTGGCGTTCCGTCAGGGTGGCCAGATTGATGTCGCGGCCGGCTTGCAACCCGGCGTTGCGCTCGGCGTTGACTTGCGCGGCGGTCAGGTTGATGTCGCGACCGGCTCGCATGTTCAGGTCACCCGCGTCCACGCGGGCCACGCCCGTGACGTGCGAACCCCAGGTGCTGCCGAAGTTCTCGGACGCCGCCGTCGAGGTCAAGGCGATGTCGCGCCCCGCCTTCAGCGTGACGGCATCACCCAAGATCCGCGAGGCGAGGTTGGTCAGGTTGGTGCGCGCGGAAAGATCCACGGTGGCGCCCTGGACCAGGCCGCCGGCCTGGTTGACGATGTTGGACGCGCTCATGACGGTGGCATGGCGCGCGCCGATCGTGCCGCTGTTGTCGATATTGCCATCGGCGACGAGCTTGACGTCGCGCCCGGCCATCAAGGTGCCGTCGCCTTTCAAGTCGTTCTTGCGGACCAGCAGGTAGACCTTGGGCACCAGCACCGTCTCGGCACTGCCGTCGGGCAGGGTGACCGTCTGCGCCACCAGCCAGACCAGATCGGTCTTGAGCTGGCGTTGTTGCGCGTCGGTCAACGCCACGCCCACCTGCACGTTGTGGTCTCGAGCGAATTGCGCGCCCGCGGCCAGCAAGGCCTTGTACTGGCTGTCGTTGTCGCCAAAGCGTTCCAGGAAGCGCTGGCCGGTGGTGGCCAGGATCTGGTCGGATACGAGTTTTTGCTCGTAGAAGCCGTCACCCAAACGCTTGGGTTGACCCGATGGCGTCAGGAACCTGGCGCCCTTGGGCACCAGGGTGTCCCAACCTGCCAGCCGCGCGCTGGACAGCGTCTTGCCGCCTTGCACGTCGTGGCCGGCGATGGTGCTGCCGCTGCCCAGGGCAGCGCCATGTACCGAAGAGGCCGCTGGGGCGTCCAGCCGTTGCGCGTCCCCGCCGGAGCCGGCGCCCACAGCGGGGCCTGCCGCCGCTTGCGGCGTGACGGTGCCGGCGCTGATGGCGGCTTGGACCAGGCTTGCGTCGGCGGGTTGGTCGACGC
Source organism: Achromobacter spanius (assembly GCF_029637605.1). NCBI lineage: Bacteria > Pseudomonadati > Pseudomonadota > Betaproteobacteria > Burkholderiales > Alcaligenaceae > Achromobacter > Achromobacter spanius. Next base: position 1,520,804 of record NZ_CP121261.1, read on the forward strand.
GCGGGCCGGTGAGCCCGCCGCCCGCGCCTGCTCCACCTGCGATGGAGGTATCCGGCAGCGCGCCCGGCTGGCGCAACAGCTCGAACAGATAGTCGCTGGACACGGTCGGCCGTTGGCCGATGAAGCGCGGGTCGGTCGCAACGAGGTAAGGCGCGTCGGGCCGCTGGTTTACCGCAAAAAGCTGGCTGTCTGGAATGCTGGCCGGGTTGGAGACGGTGCGCACGACCGTGCCGCCGGGCAGGTCCAGGCTGGCGACCAACACGGGGCCCGGTGTGCCGACACCGGTGGGGCCGGGCGCCGATCCGCCTAGCGTGACGTTGGTGTATCCGCCCGAGGTCCCGACGGGCAGTTCAATGCCCTGCGCCGCCAGCTTGGCGGTGTACGGAACCGAGGTTTCATAGCGATAACTGGAGCGCGGCTGCGAAAGCGTGGCCCTGCCCTCGCGCGTGATGGTGCGCTGACCGCTGGCGCCAACGTTATGGATGGCCGGGCCCGCCACACTCAGCGCGCCGCCGGCGGCGATCTGGCTTTTGTCGTTAGTGACCGTGCCAGCCAGCGTCATGGCGCCGCCCGACAGGATCTTGCCCGGGTCCGACGACAGCGTGCGGGTCTCGGTGACCGTTTCGTTGACCTGGTAATAGGTCAGCGAGCCGACCAGGCGGTTGTTGAAATCAGCGTTGAATTCGCGAATGCGGGCGTTCAGTTCCAGGTGCGGTGTTTTGTACGCGGCATAGGCCGCTTCATAGGCTTTGCGGCGCGCGGCTTCCGCCACGCAGGCCGGGCGGTTGCCAATGCACGGGGATGCAGGAGGAACCCAAATCGGAAGCGTGCCCGTGGGCGGGGTAACGCCGAAGACGGCCCATATGCGGGCGTCCGAGGCATAGAGGAATTTTTCCGGCTCGTCCCAGCAGGGACCGCCCGCGTCTCCGCCGCTACAACCGCTATTGGCGGGGGTATAAGTCGGGGCTATAGGCGAACTCACGCGCGCCTTGCGCTTTCCGCCCGGCGTGTAGTCGAACGGCGGGCCATACCGCGCCTGCGGATATTTGGCCGACGGCAGCAGGAACATGCGTTCGGGGTCGTCGTTTAGCCACGCCGGGTCCTTGCTGCACATCGGCGTGACTTCGTCGCACAGCCAGTTTGTCTCGGCGTCGTACATATCCGTGCTGCCGGCCGGGGTGAAGTACACCTTGGCCTGGGACGACACCTGCACGGTCTGGCTGGCGTAGTTGGCGTTATGGTTGTGCAGCGACGCCGCCGAGATACGGGCGTTGCCCGCCGCTTCGATGGTGGCGCCGGAGTTCAACAGAGACGCCGCCTGACCCACGGCATTGCCGCCGGCATCCAGCTCCCCGCCGATGGCGAGGTCTGCCCCGGCATAGATCAGCGCTTGCGCGCGATTCACCAGCGTAGCCACGCCCAAATCCATGGCGCCCCGAGACGCGATGACGGCACCGCCACCCGTACCGGCGCGGTTCACCAGCGTATGGGCCAGGATCGCGACCTTGTCGCCGTAGATGCGGGCCAGATTATCCACGCTGCCCGCGTTGATGCGCGTGACCGCGCCATCGATCAGGCCGGCGTTGATCAGGCCGTGCGCGACGGTGATGGTATTGGCGCCGCCCGCCAGAAGCTGACCGGTGGCGTGGTTGGTGAGCGAGTTCGCCTTGATGTTCAGGTCGCGCCCGGCGCTGATGGTTGCGCTGTTGTCCAGCGCGCCACCCACGGACAGGTTCATGTCGCGGCCACTGGACAGGTCGCCCGGCTGGTTCAGCGCGCCCGCATAGTGAAAGCTCAGGTCGCCCGCGGATTGCAGCGCGCCCAAGCCATGCAGCACGTGCGCGATGACTGTGAGGCTGTTGCCGCCCAGCAGCTTGCCCTGGCCGTTCTTCAGCGTATCCGCCACGATGTGGGCGTTGCCTTGGGCGGCTACCTCGCCGCCCTGGTTGTCGAGTTCGCGGGTGGTCAGGGTCAGGTTGTGGCCCGCCTGGATGGAGCCGCCCTGGTTGTTGACGCGGTCCGCCACGATGGTGACCACTTTGCCCAACACGCCCTGGGGTGCCGACTTTGCTGCCCCCAGCGTCGCGCTGTTGTCCAGCGTGGCCGAGGTCAGCGTCAAGGCGTTATCGGCCTGGATCAAGCCACTGTGGTTATCCACCGCGCCGCTGGCGTTGATGACAAGATTGCCGCCCGCCAGCGTGCCCGCGCGGTTGATGACCGTTGCGGCATCGACTCGCATGTCACCCGCCGCGGCGATCAGCCCTTCGGCGTTGTTGAGTTCGCCGCTTAGAGCCAGACGGGCGTCGCCCGTCGAGGTGAGTTTGCCTGCCTGATTGCGCAGATTGGCGGCCGAGATGTCCAAGCCGCCGCCTTGTACGACGGCGTGGCGTGTGTCGATGTCGCCTGGCGTGCCTAGCTTGACGTTGCCCACGGCCGAGAGCGTGCCGTGCGTCAGGTCCAGGCCGCCAGCGGTAAGGCTCAGGTCCTTGCCCGCAAGGCTGGTGCCGGGGTGGACGATGGTGCCGGCCGCAAGCGTCAGGCTGCCCGGCTGCTTGAGCGCGCCGTCACCATCCACGCCTGCCACGAGACGGCCGGCGTTGCTCAGCAACCCCGGCGTGGTGGCGAGCAGATCGCCTCCCGCCAGGACCGAACCCGGGTTCAGCAAGGTCTTGCCCGCGCGCACGCTAGCGTCTTCCTGGGCGGAAACCACGCCAGCGTTGGCCAGCGCACCACCCGCCTGCAAATCCAGGCCTCGGTTTGATTGAAGACGGCCCTCGGCCGCGACGGCCAGGTCACCCGCCGCGCGAGCCGTCAGGTCGCCCGCCTGGGTGGCGGCGATGCCGCCGAGCGTGGCATCGGTGCCTGCACGCAACGCCATGCCCTGGCCCGCTGCCAGCGAACCCTGCGTGCGCAGTGCCGCGCCGGCCTTGGCCGTCAGCGTGCCGCTGGCCTGCACGGTTGATGCCGCGCCCAATGCCAGGTCGCCCCGCTGCGAGGTCAACGTCAGGTTGCCGTTCAGCGCGGCAACCGTGCCGTCCACCGTCAAGTCGGTGCCAGCGATCAGCGCTTGCGACTGCCCGGCCAACAGGCGACCTGCGGCAAGCAAGGCGCCTTGCGCGGTGGCGGCAAGCGTGCCGCCTGCTTGCGCAAGACCGGTTGCCGCAACGCTCAGGTCGCGTCCGGTCAAGGTCAGGTTGGCGTCGGATGCGGCGGTGCCGTTTATGCGCAAGTCACGCGCGGCGGCCAATGCCATATCGGCCACCGAACTCAGGGCACCCGTGGCGTTCAGGTCGCGACCGGCACGCGCGGTCAGTGTGCCCGCGGCCTGGACCTGTGCACCTTGCTTGACGGTCAAATCGTGTTGCGCCGTGATCAGTGCATCGCCTGCCGCGCGCTCGCCCAACGCTGCCACCACGCCGCCCAATCGGGCGCTTGCGCCCGCAGCCAGCGTGAGGCCGCCGCCCGCAGCAATGGCGCCGTCGGAATCCAGGTCCGCGCCCGCGCTTGCAGCGAGGTTGTCAGAGGCTTGCATCCGGCCGGCGGCGCCCACTTGCAGATTGGCGCCGGCGTCGGCTTGCAAGCTACCCGCCAGGGCGGTCGCGATGCCGTCGATGTTGATGTCGCGGGTCGCCTTCAAGGCGATGGGTGAGCCGGCGGTGACGATGCCCGTATCCGTGATGGACAGATCGCGGCCGGCCTGCGCGTGTAGCGTGCCGCCCGAGGCGGCACTGGCGCTCCTGGCGCTCTGAGTGCCCGCTCCCTGAGTGCCCGCGCTCTGAGTATCCGCTCCTTGAGTGCCCGCTCCCCGAGTGCCCGCGCCCTCTGCGGTGCCGGCCGTGCCGGCGATGCGCAGGTCTTGGCCGGCGCTCATCAGCAACTTGCCGCTGCCTTGGGCCAGCGCATTTTCAGCCACCGCCAGATTTCTGCCGGCATCGATTGCGAGCGCTCCGTTGGCGACTGTCTTACCAGTCAGTTCAGCGTCCTTGCCCGCCGTCAGCACGATGTCCGTTTCGCTGGAAACACTGCCCGCTGCAAGCAGCTTGCCGCCCGCCCGTGCATCCAGTTTTCCCCCGGCTTGCAGCGCGCTTGCGCCGCCCAGCGTCATGTCACCGCCACTGCTGGCGACAAGTGCGTCCTTGTCGGCCAGCACGGTGCCCTCGACCGTCAGGTCGTTTTGCACCTGCACCTGCGCCGATTGTCCGGCAACAAGCATGCCGGCAAGCGTTGCGGTGTCCGCGTTGACAGCAATCGCGCCGTCGGCCTGCAGGCGCGAGTCCGCCCGCGCCGTCAATACGCCGCCCACGTTTGCACTGAGTGCTCCCGTCGCCAGCGTCTGCCCGGCCACCGTCATGTTGGCGGCCGCATCCAGGACCAGATCGGCAAGGGACGACATCGTGCCCGCCGCCATCAGCGATGCGCCCGCGCGCGCCAGCAAGGCGCCGCCCGCAAAGGCCTGGCTGTCAGACGACAGCGTCAGGTCTTGTCCGGCAATCAACTGCAACGGCCCCTTGGCCGATGCCGCCGTGCCCGTCATGGCCAGCGCGCCGCCAGCCTGGATGGACGTGCCCCGGTCGCCGCGCACGGCGCCCGCGACCGTTGCGTCGCCCAAAGCGTGGATTTGCGTCTTCTTGGACGCCTCCAACTGCCCGGCCGCACCGACCCTGATGTTGTTGCCCGCGTTGAGATTCAGCGAGCCATCCACGCCCACCTTGCCGGTAACTCCGGCATCGCGCTCAGCGCGCAGTAGCGCATCGCCTTTGGATACCAGCACGCCGTGGACCGCAAGATCGCGCCCCGACTGCCCCTGGACGTTCATCCCTTGCAACTGGCTGCCCACGCCCAGCAGCAGATCGTTGCCGCTCTTCAGGTCCAGCGTGCCACCTTCGGCCAGCGCGTTGCCCTCCACGCGCAGGTCGCGCACGGCAGCCAGCGCCATGCCGCGCTCGGACAAGGCCGTGCCTGCAATGGTCAGGTCCTGGCCCGCGTTCAGCGCCATCGCGCCGTCGGACTGCAGATGCGAACCGCTTGCCGTGGTCAAGGACTGACCCGCTTGCACGTCCAGCGCGCCTGCGGCGTAAAGCTGGTTGCTGATGCTGGCATTGCGCGCGGCCTGCAACGTCAATGCCTTCAACGAGCTGACCGTACCCGCCACGTGCAGGTCGCCATCGGTCTTGGCCCGCAGGGGTCCTGCTGCCGCCATGCGCGCCAAGGCGCCCACGGACAGGTCACCGCCCGCGCTCAGGTCCAGTCCGCCAACGCTGGCGGTCAGTGCGCCGTCCACCGTCAACGCACCCACCGCGGCCAGCGTCATATCGCCATTGCCGCGCCACGCGCCGGACAAGCGCATAGCGTTACCGGCTGCTGCCCGCGACGCGCCTTCTGCTTCCCACTGCGCCGCCTTGCTCATGTTGAGATCGCGCGCGGCAACGAGAGACACGTCGCCGCTTGCCAGCGCGGTGCTGTCAACGCGCGCATCACGGCCCGCGGCCAGTTCGATACCGCCGCGTGACCCCATCGTGCCTGCCGCGTAGAGATCGCTGCCCGCCGTTGCCGAGATGCCCTCGCCTTGCGTACGGCTGGACTCGCCCAGCCGCAGCGCCTTGCCCGCGTTCAGCGCCAGTGCGCCGTCATAGGCCCGCGCGGCGCCATCTATGCGCAGGTCGTCGCCGGCGTCCAGCGTGATGCCTGCGTTGGCTTGCGCCTCGCCCGCCAAGAACAAGTCTTGGCCGGCCTGTAGCGTCATCGTGGCTTCTGATTGCAGGTGCGCCTCGGCGCTCGCCACGATTTTTCCGAACGCCTTGAGCGACAGCGGGCCGCTCGCCAACAGCTTGCCGTCCACTATGGCGTCATGTGCAGCTTGTGCCGTCAGCCCCGCCAACGACGACACCGTTCCCGCCGCGTTCAGCGCGCCCCCGGTGCGTAACGCCAGCGGCCCGGCCGCCTGCACACGGCCGCGGGCGCCGATGGACAGGTCACTGCCCGAACCCAGGTTCAAGGCCCCCCGCACCGCTTCAGCCGCACCGGTGATGTCCAGCTTGCTGGCCGCATTCACCTGTGCGCCAAGATTGCTGCGCAAGCTGCCCGCCAGCGTGATATCGCTGTCGCTCGACAAGGCCGCGCTGCCGGTCGCCTCGAAGGTGCCGGTGACATAGGCCGCATCCGCCGCCCGCAGCGTCAAGTCCCCATCGGCGCCAAGCTTGCCGCCCAGCATCGCGCGATTGCCCGCTGTCAGCACCGCCGCGCCCACAGCGGATACTTCGCCGCTGGTGTAAAGGTCACGCGACGCAGCAACGGCAACGCCCAAACCTTGGACTTGGCTGGTTTCGCCCAAGCGCAGATCGTTGCGGCTGTTCAGATTCAGCGCGCCACCATGTGCCAGCGCTGATCCGTCCACATTCAAGTCGCGCGCCGCGTCGATCGCGATAGCGCCATCGCTCACGGCCGACCCCGCAAGTTTGGCGTCCTGCCCTGCGCTCAGCGTCATGTTCTTGGCCGATTGCAGTCGCGCGGCTCGCGCTCGGTGCCCAGGCCCTGGCCCGCGCGCTAGTGACAGCCTGTCGCCGGACAACAGTTGGCCACCGACGTTGATGTCGCGCGCAGCTGTCAGTGTTTGCGCGTCTTTGCTGGACAACGCCCCATCTACCGTCAACGCGCCGCCGCTCTTGCCCTGTAATGCGCCACCCGCCACTGCCTTGCCCTGCTTGCCGACCGACAGTTCTTTGCCTGCCAGCATATCCAGCCCGCCTTGCGCGACAGAGATTTCGCCGTCCAGGCGCAATGCGCCCTTGGCTCCAATGCGGTTGCCTTCGTTGCTGCGCAGCGCGCCGGCAATCAGGATGTCTTGTCCCGCCAAGATGTCCGCGCTGCGTTCCGCCTCCACGCGCGCGCCCTGGGCCAGGGTGACGTTGCCCGCGCTTTGCAGATCCAGTTTTCCCGTCGCTTGCGCTTGGCCGCCGACCAAGGTGTCGCGACCCGCCGCCAAGACCATATCTCCACGCGAAGCCATCGCGCCGTCAGCGATAAAATCGCCACCTGCCTGCGCGGACACGCCGTCGCCTTGGGTGCGGCTGGCCTTGCCCAGTTGCAAGGTATTGCCCGCGGTCAACGCCAACGCGCCCGCGTAAGCGTGCGCCGCGCCATCGATGCGCAGGTCGCGCCCGGCATTCAGCATCAGACCCGCATTGGTTTGCGCCTCGCCCGCCAGGGACAAGTCTTTGCCGGCAAGCAGCGTCATTGCCCCTTCTGATTGCAGCCGCGCATTCGCGCCCGCCTTCACCTGGCCGTCGGCCTGAAGCAACAGAGACCCACCCGCCAACAATTTGCCGTCGACCTTGGCGTCACGCGCGGCCTGTGCACTCAGCGCCGCCATGGAAGACACCGTACCGGCCGCGTTCAACGCACCTTCCGTGCGCAGCACTACCGGGCCGCCGGCCTGCACACTGCCGCCAGCACCAATCGACAGATCGCCGCCCGACGCCAGCGTCACTGCGCCCCGCGCGGCATCCGCCGCACCGACAACGCCCAGCGTGCCCGCCGCCCGCACGTCCACGCCTTGATTGCCGCTCAGGGTGCCCGCCAACAAGGCATTGCCGCCTGCCTTCAGGTCGACGCTAGTCTCGGACACCATGTCGCCGCCCGTGCGCACATCGCCACCGGCGTTCACCACGATGCGCTTGCCCTGCGCCTTGCTGGCCTGACCCAAGCGCAGATCGCTTCCGCTGTTCAGGTCAAGCGCACCACCGTAGGCCAGCGCGCTGCCATCCATGCGCAGATGGCGCCCCGCATCGATCGACAGGGCGCCATCCGTCAATGCCACGCCGGCGAGACTGGCGTTACCGCCCGCGCGCATCGTCAAGCCCTGGGCCGATTGCAGATGCGCGCCGGCGTCAGAAGCCAAGTCCGCGCCAGCCTGCATCAGCAGGTTGCCGGACGTGTATACCTGGCGCGGCAGCACCAGGTTGCGTCCCGCTTCCAGCGTGACGCCTGCCTTGGCGGAGACGACGCCGGGCGACACCGATCCGCCGCCTGCCTGCGTTCCGGCAGCCGTGCTTGCTGCCGATGAACTGCCTCCTGCGCCGCCAGCACTGCCGCCACTTCCACTGTTTCCACTGCCGTCTCCAGCGCTGCCGCCAGTGCCGCCACTGTTTCCGCTGCCGCCCCCTGCGCCACCGCCATTACCGGCCACGCCCCCGTTGCCAGTACCCGCGCCGGGCTGCGTCACCGAAGCCTGCACGCCCGCCACCTTCAGATTGCGGCTGGCAAGCGCCTTGATGTCCTGATCAGCCGTCAACAAATGGCCCGACAGAGCCAAGTCCCGGCCCGCGACGACGGCCAGCGCGCCCTGGGTGCGCAGACTGCCTTGCGCGCCGACGGTGACATCCTTGCCGCCCCGCACGCTTAAGGGCCCGCCGGCCCCCACCGCGCCCTGGATGCTGGCATCGCGCCCCGCGATCAATGTTGTTGCGCCCGCGGCCTGCGCCGTGCCCTGCACGGCAAGATCCCGGCCGCTTGCCATGCGCACCGCGCCCGCTGCCTGCGCGGTGCCGCTGGGCGTGATGCGCAGGTCTCCCGCCGCGTCAACGTGCAAGTCGCCAGTCAGCGCCACCAGGTTGCCACCGATGTTCACGCCCACGCCGGCCTCGGTACCAATCAGCCTGATGCTGTTTGCGTACATACCACCGAGCGCGGCCGTGTCCAGCGCCACGTCGGGCTTGGCGCCTTGCCCGACTTGGGCGGACACCGCACCCGTGCCGTAGTCGACGCGCGCGGCGCCGGCCGTGACGTTAAGCCTGTCGGCCCAGACGCCCGCATTGATTTCCAGCGTGCGGGCAAGCAGATCCACCTGGCTCAGGTTGGCGCCGTACAAGCCGTCGCCCTCAACGCGAAGCTTGCCCGATGCAATGTCAAAGCCGATACGGCCATCGGCCCCGATCTGCGGCCGGCCGGTCGTCAACGTCGCGCGGTCGGCATTCAAGAAGCCGCAGCCATTGCAGGTGATGCCGGCGGGGTTGGCGACGATGATGTTTGCCCGGTTGCCGGCCACCTCCAGGGTGCCCAGCAATTGCGACGGGTTCGGCGCCGTGACCTGGTTGAGGATGGTGGTGGCACGCTGGTTGCCCAACATGATGTTGCCCGCCACCTGGCCGGCCAACTGCGTCTGGCTGGCGCCGCCGCTGTTGTTGAGCACCGCGCCGGACGGGCCCACGTTGAATTGCGTGTAGCGGTTGTTCGACACCCCGCCCGCCGAGGGCGGCGCGATGTTGATGACAGGCACCCCGTTGGTGACGCCCACGGCAGGCTTCGCGCCGACAACGCTCTTGTCCACCGTGATCGGCAAGGTCTGCGCCAGCACCGGCGACCAGACCTGCAAGAAAACGACGGACCAGACAATCATCGAACGAAGCTTGGACATCATGCGTACCCGGTAACGTAGGGGTCGGCCTGCGTGCCACGCACGCCTGCTCCGATATCCAGCACCGCGCGCCCTATGTAATGGCAATGCCCAAGGCTGAAGCAAGGCGTTTCGGTCGGGAGGTCCAGCTTGGCTTGACTGGGCCCGGCGCGCGAGGACATGACGCCAGAACGCTCTGCCGAGCGGGCGCGCTGAATGTCCAGCGCTTGCTCCAGCCGGCGTTCGATCTCGGTGGGAAGCACCGCCGCTTCGGGCAAGCCTAGAGCGAAAGGTATGGTCGGTAAGGCTCCCGCCACCAACAGGCTTGCGATAAGACGCCAGCGCCAAAGAGGATTCATAACGGGTCGGCGCCCGCAGCGTGTGCGCGGAGCGATCTATCTCACGGAAACTGAATGAAGGGGCAGTCTGTCGTGAAAGATCGTTAACAACAATACTAATTGGGCAGCGGTCAGCAAAATCTGAGTTTTACTAATACTTGAATGCCGCTTGGAAGGAATTAGCGAAATAACGCGGACGTTGTCGAATCATCCACCTCGTTTTCGCGCTGCATCAGCGCTTATGGCCCGCTCCCCTTGGACCGCAGCCGCAGCCCGGATCGACCACGCTGCTGGTCGCTTGCCACCCAGGACGCTGCATCGATTGCTCTATGTCGAAGACTCAAGCCGCCTCGACAACGCCACTGTCGTGATAGATAGCGCTTTACGACATCCAGCTTGAGACACCCGTCGTACTTCGCCATGAAAAACAGCCCAAAGATTGGATAGGTATCCAACCTTTGGAGTGCGGTTCACATAGGAAGCACAGGCATGCGCGCTTACACTTTGCGCTTCGAATTCAGCGCCCGCTTGCTTCATGACCTTGCTCAGCCCCTGGCCCGCCCTGTTTCTTGCCGCCGCCCTGCTTTGGCCGCCCGCCACCCGGCGCTGGGCGCTGGCGCCGTTGGCGGTCGCATGGGGCTGGGCATGGGCTGAAGGGGTGATTGATCCGGTGGCGTTTGCCGCGCCGGCGCTGCTGGTCGTGGCGGCGGCCTGGGTGCGGCCGGGATCGGGCGACGCGGCGCGCGTGGCCGGTCACGCCTTGTTCCTGTTATTGGCCAGCGCGCTCTTCCTGCATTGGCTGCCAGGCTTTCACAACCCGCTGGTGATCGCCCCCGCCCCGCTGACCCCGGACGCTCTGGCGTTTGGCATGTACCTGAACCTGGACAAGCCGCTGGTCGCCTTCTGGGTGGTCTTGGCCTTGGCGCCGCCCATGGCGGGCGCCGACCCGCGCCGCACTTTGCTGGCGGCCGTGCTGGCTTGTGGAATGGCGGTGCTGGCCTGCCTGGGCATTGCCATGGCATTGGGTGTGGTGGGCTGGGCGCCCAAGTGGCCGGACTCCGGCTGGATCTGGCTCATCAACAATGCGTTGCTAGTGACGCTGGCCGAAGAAGCGTTGTTTCGCGGCTATGTGCAGCAGCAGTTGACCACGCGCTGGCGGCATCATGCCTGGGGTCCGTGGGCCGCGCTGGGCGTGGCCGCGATCCTGTTCGGGCTGGCGCATTTCGCGGGCGGCTGGCAATGGATGTTGCTGGCCGCCATCGCTGGCGCCGCCTATGGCGTGGCTTACCGCTACGGCGGACTGGCGGCGGCGGTGCTGGCGCATTTGGGGCTGAACGCCGCGCACTTCGGTTTGTTCACCTACCCGATGCGCGCGGTGTTTTAGGGCGGCTTACGCCAATGCCGGATAGTCCGTATACCCCGTTGCGCCCTGCGCGTAGAACGTGGACGGCACCGGCGTATTCAACTCGGCGTTCAATTCAAACCGGCGTTCCAGGTCGGGGTTGGCAATGTAAGGAACGCCAAACGCCACGGCGTCGGCGCGGCCGGCCTTGATGGCCGCTTCGGCGGATTCGCGCGTGTAGCCTTCGTTGCCGATGTAGACGCCGCCAAAAGCCGCCTTCAGGCGCGGGCCCAGGCTGTCTTCGGCTTCATGTTCGCGCACGCAAATAAACGCGATGCCGCGCTTGCCCAGTTCGGTGGCCACATACAGGAAGGTGGCGGCCGGATCGGAATCACCCATGGTGTGGGCATCGCCGCGCGGCGACAGGTGCACGCCCACGCGGTCGGCGCCCCAGACGGCCACGCACGCATCCACCACTTCCAGCAACAGGCGAGCGCGGTTTTCCAGCGATCCGCCGTATTGGTCGGTGCGCTGGTTGGTGCTGTCTTGCAGGAACTGGTCCAGCAGATAGCCGTTGGCGGCGTGCACTTCTACGCCGTCGAACCCCGCTTCCATGGCCATTTGCGCGCCATGGCGGTAGGCCTCGACCACGCCGGGCAACTCGGCCGTTTCCAGCGCGCGCGGGGTGACGTAGGCGCGCTTGGGGCGCACATGGCTGACATGGCCGCCGGCCGCGATGGCGCTGGGCGCAACGGGCAGTTCGCCGTTCAGGAAGATGGGGTCGGAAATGCGGCCCACGTGCCAAAGCTGGGCCGCGATCAGGCCGCCTTTTTCGTGTACCGCCGCAGTCACTTTGCGCCAGCCCTTCACTTGTTCGGTGGACCACAGGCCGGGGGTGTCGGCGTAGCCCACGCCTTGCGGCGTCACGGCGGTGGCTTCGGTCAAGATCAGGCCCGCGCCGGCGCGCTGGGTGTAGTACTCGACCATCAAGTCGTTGGGGACGCGGCCTTCGCTGGCGCGCTGGCGCGTCAAGGGGGCCATGACAATGCGGTTGCGCAGCGTCAGCGCGCCAACGCACAGGGGTTCAAACAGGGTGCTCATGCAAAGTCCTTCCGCCCCGGGTCGATGGGGCGCGGTGCGCAGCGGCGTACAAGGTGGCGTGGTGCGGTGTGGGGGCACACGCCTGCCGGCTGACTACATATCCTGGTTCAACTGCCGCAGGAACGCGGCAATCGCGGCTTCATTGCGACGGAAAAAGACCCACTGCCCCACCTTGGTCGACGTAATCAGGCCCGCGCGTTGCAACACGGCCAGGTGCGAAGACACGGTTGACTGCGACAGCCCGCAGCGGTCATCGATGTGGCCCGCGCACACCCCATGTTCAAAGGAGTGGCCCGGACGTTCCTCGAAATACGCATGCGGCGTCTTCAGCCATGCAAGGATGTCACGCCGCACCGGATTGGCCAGCGCCTTGATGATGGCGTCGGTATCAATTCCGGGTTCTGCGCCGGTCTGATCGGAGGACGAAGCGGAAGCGGAGCGAGTCATATTGGTATATCGCAATTTATCGAATCTTAAATCGAAAGTATTCGATATATAGTCATGCCCCTGCGGGCAACGCGGTTTTGCTTAGTCGCCTTGCACCCGGCCACGCAGGCGCTTGACCTCGCCATGCAGGACTTTGCGTTGCACGCGGCGGCGTTGGGAAGATCGCGTGGGCTTCGTGGCGCGGCGCGGCTTGTCGACCTGGATGGCGTTGCGAACCATGGTCACCAGCCGTTCGATGGCTTCGGCCCGGTTTTTCTCCTGGCTGCGAAACGACTGCGACTTGATGACGATAACGCCCTCTTTCGAGATGCGGTGATCGCTGACGGCGCACACGGCGTCCTGCACTTCGGGAGGCAGACGCGAAGCCCGCACATCAAAGCGCAAATGAACGGCGCTGGACACCTTGTTGACGTTCTGGCCACCCGCGCCCTGGGCGCGGATCATGCTGAACGTCAGGTCGCGTTCGTCGATATACAGGGAATCTTGGACATGAAACATAGGGCGGGAGTCTATACCAAGTAAAATAATCCGCTTTTGCCCGATTTTCGCGGCGCCTCCGGCCGCCAGCAACCTTATGACCTACTCCGCCAAAGAAATTTTCAAGACCCTGCAAGGCGAAGGCGCCCACGCAGGCCGCGCGGCGGTATTTTGCCGGTTTGCGGGCTGTAACCTCTGGACCGGCCGCGAAAGCGACCGCGCCAGCGCCGCCTGCACCTTCTGCGACACCGACTTCATCGGCACCGATGGCGAAGGCGGCGGCAAGTTCGCCACGGCGGACCTCTTGGCCGACACCATCGCCACCACCTGGGGACCGGGCACGCAAGACCGCTACGTCGTCTTCACGGGCGGCGAACCGCTGTTGCAACTGGACGCGGCGCTGCTCACCGCCATCCACGCCCGCGGCTTCACCGTCGCCATCGAAACCAATGGCACCGTCAAGGCACCCGCCGGCATCGACTGGATCTGCGTCAGCCCCAAGGGCACGGCGCCTCTCGTCATCGAACGCGGCGACGAGTTGAAGCTGGTCTACCCGCAACTCAACGCCTTGCCCGAGACCTTCGCGCACCTGGATTTCGAGCACTTTTTCCTGCAACCCATGGACGGCCCCGCGCGCGTGGCCAACACCGAGCGTGCCGTTCAGTACTGTATGCAGCATCCGCAATGGCGGCTGAGTTTGCAGACCCATAAATACATAGGCATTCCATGATGACCCCCCACGCGCGGCGGACCGCGCGATGATTTCCGTTACCCGCAGGCTGGAATTCGACGCCGGCCACCGTATCCCCGATCACCGCAGCCAATGCCGCAACCTGCATGGCCACCGCTATGTGCTTGAAATCACCCTGACGGGCGACGTGGTGCAAGCCCCCGGCGAATCCGACAACGGCATGTTGATGGACTTTTCCGAGATCAAGCACATCGCCAAGACCCACATCGTGGACGTCTGGGATCACGCTTTCCTGGTGTACGAAGGCGACGCCGCCGTGCGCGGTTTTTTGGACACCCTGCCCGATCACAAGACCGTGGTGCTGGACCGCATTCCCACGGCGGAAAACCTGGCCAAGATCGTGTTCGACACGCTAGCGCCGCACTACCACGGCCACTACGGCGCTGACCTGCGCCTGTCCCGCGTGCGGTTGTATGAAACCCCGAATTGCTGGGCGGACTGCAACGGCTGAGGGTTGGCGGCGAGATGAATCGCCGACCATCGTAGGATGGGTGCAGCGCGCAAGAAAAGGCACAAGAACCCAACTGCCGTTCGCGCGAAACCCATCAATCAACCCCGAAACCCGAAACAATCCGGCCACATCTTGGCGGTGGTTCGATGGGTTACGCGCGCTCAACGGAGGGGTCCTTGCCACGGATCTTGCGCGCTGCACCCATCCTACGAACGTTGCTGTCGACGGCAATATCACCGTCTTGGCATAAACCATCCCACCGTTCAATCACCGTCGCGCGATGGGTTCGCGTGATCGGCAGTGGTGTTTTCTTCGCCGGCCCCCCGCGCCACACCCATTCGATTAAAAATTCCTATCGACCCATTCGACACATTCAATCATTAGTAAGCTAATAGATAGGATACAATCGATTTCATGCACACTCCTTCAGACTCCCAACTCATGGCCACCACCGCTCACCTGATGGTGCTGTCGCGCGCCTATCGCGGGGCGGCTGACAAAGCCCTGGCCGACTACGGTTTATCGCAAGCCACCGCCTGGCCCGTCATCCTGGCCGGACGCCTGGGCGACGGCGTACGCCAAGGCGCGTTGGCCGAGGCGCTGGGCGTCGAAGGCCCCTCCCTGGTTCGCGTCCTTGATCAACTCGTCGCCGCCGGCCTGATGGAACGCCGCGAAGACGCGCATGACCGCCGCGCCAAGACCCTGCACCTGACCGACGCCGGCCATGCCCTGCGCGCCCAGGTTGAAGACGTGCTGGTGGAACTGCGCCGCCGCCTGTTCAACGGCGTCAGCGAAACCGATCTGCAAGCCTGCCTGCGCGTCTTCGACGCCTTGAATGTGTCCTTGGGGCGCGGCACGGCCAACGCGCAGCCCCAGCAGCAACAGGACAACGCATCGTGAAATTGCCCAACGTCCGCGAAACCCTCTTTTCGCTCAAGAGCTACCTAAGCGCCATCATGGCGCTTTATCTGGCCTACAGCATGGGTTTGCCGCGTCCGTTCTGGGCGATGACCACCGCCTACGTCGTGGCGCAACCCTGGTCCGGCGCCGTGCGTTCCAAAGCGCTGTACCGGCTGGTAGGCACCTTTGCCGGCTCGGCCGCCACGGTCTACCTGGTACCGCGCTTGTCGAATTCTCCCGTCATCATGACCGCCGCCATGGTGCTGTGGGTGGGCATCTGCCTGTATATGTCGGTGCTGGATCGCACGCCGCGTTCCTACCTCTTCATGCTGGCGGGCTACACCGCCGCCATGATCGGCTTTCCCAGCGTGACCGACCCGTCCCTGGTCTTCGACACCGCGCTTGCCCGCGTAGAGGAAATCAGCCTGGGGATCGTCTGCGCCACACTGGTCCACAGCATTGTGCTGCCGCGTGGACTGGCGCCTGCCTTGACGCTGCAGTTGGACAAGGCCGTGCGCGACGCCCGCAACTGGATGCACGACACGCTTAGCGGCAAGACCGCCGAACAGCGCGACCGCGACCGCCGCGTGCTGGCCAACGACATCACCCAATTGCGGCTTTTGTCCACCCATGTGCCGTTCGACACCAGCAACCTGCGCTGGACGTCCGGCGCCGTGCGCGCCATGCAGGATCAGATTTCGGCATTGACGCCGGCGGTGTCGGCCGTGGAAGACCGCCTGCGGGCACTTCAGGCCAATGACCAGCCGCTACCCGAACCCGTGTCCGCGCTGCTGAACGATATTTCGGAATGGATCAATGCCGGCGCCCAGGCCTCGCACGACACGGCCGTGCAATTGCGCGCCGCCGTCTCGCGGCTGACGCCCGCCATCGACAGCCACTCCTCCTGGCGCGACGCGCTGCTGGCCAGCCTGATGACGCGGCTGCGCGAACTGATCGACACCTATGACGAATGCCTGGCGCTGCGCCGCGAGATTCACGCCGGCCTCGCAGGTGCGCCACGCCGGGGGTCGGCACACAAGGCCCACGCTGCCCGCGACCCCAACACCGCGCTGCACCGCGACCATGGCATGGCGCTGCTGTCGGCGCTGGCCGCGGGCGTGGCCATTTCGGTGTGTTGCGCGTTCTGGATCGGCACGGCCTGGAGCAACGGCGCCACCGCCGCGTTGATGGCCGCTATCTTCAGCTGCTTCTTTGCGTCGCAAGACAACCCCGTGCCGGGCATCATGCAGTTCCTGACGTACACGGTGTATTCGATTCCGCTGTCGGCCCTGTACCTGCTGGGCATCATGCCCGCCATCCATTCCTTTGAAATGCTGGCCCTGACGATGCTGCCCACTGCCTTCGTGCTGGGCATTTTCATTGCGCGGCCCGCCAGCACCGGCAAGGGCATGGCCATGCTGTTCGGCTTTCTGGGCACCATGGCGCTGCAAGACACCAACACCGCCAACGTCGTGTCGTTCATCGACACCCAGGTGGCGCAGTGCATTGGCGTGGCCACCGCCGCCATCATTGCCGCCGTGTTCCGCACCGTCAGCGTTGACTGGAGCGCGCGCCGCATCCAGGCCGCCAACTGGAAGGAACTGGCGACGCTGGCCGCCTCGCCGCGCGCGCCCTCGCGCCACACCTACACCGCCCGCATGCTGGATCGCATCGGCCTGTTGCAGCCGCGCCTGGCGCTGGCCCAGCGGCCCGACGATCTGGTGGCCGCCGATGCATTGAAAGACCTGCGCGTGGGCCGTGACATTACTGAATTGCAGCGCGCCCGCCGTCATCTGCCGATGGCCGACGCCACGATCCAACCCGTGCTGAACAGCCTGGCGCAGTTCTTCCGCGCGCGCTCCGCGTGGCGCGTCGGAGAAAAAACGCCCGAGTTCCTGGCGCAGATCGACCGCGCGCTGTGCAGCGTGGCCGCCACGCCGCCAGGCCTGGCCGCCCGCGACCGCGCGGTGGTGGCGCTGGTGGGCATCCGCCGCGCCTTCTTCCCCGACGCGCCCGACTACCAACCCGCCCATCCCGCCATGGAGGGCCACGCATCATGATCGGTGAATTCAATCTTTACGGCATTTACTTCCCCTGGCTGCTGGTACTGGGCGTCGTCACGCTCGGCGTGGCCTGGGCATTGCGCCGCGTGCTGGCGCGCGTCGGCCTGTACCGCCTGGTGTGGCACCCCGCGCTGTTTGATCTGGCGCTGTTCGTGGTGCTGCTTTACGGCGTATCCCTGATTTCCCCATATTTTTTACAGAGATAGGTATGAAACTCCCCAACGCCCTTCGCCCTGCTGCTATCGGCAAGTTCGCGGTGACGGCCATCGTCGTCGCCGCCGCCGCTTACGCCGGCTGGCAGCTTTGGGTGCACTACGAAGTTGAACCCTGGACGCGCGATGGCCGCGTCAAGGCCTATGTGGTTCAGGTGGCGCCCGATGTCTCGGGCCTGGTGACGAGCGTGCCCGTGCACGACAACCAGGACGTGAAGGCCGGCGACCTGCTGTTTGAAATCGACCGCGCCCGCTTCCAGTTGGCCTTCGACCAGGCCCAGGCATCGGTGCGATCGCAGCAAGTGGCGCACGACCAGGCGCTGCGCGACGCCAAGCGCAACCGTTCGCTGGGCCAACTGGTGGCCGCCGAAGCGGTCGAACAAAGCCAGACCAAGGTGCAGCAGACCGAAGCCGCGCTGGCGCAGGCGCAAGTGCAACTGAACACCGCCCGCCTGAACCTGGAGCGCAGCCGCGTCGTGGCCGCCAGCGACGGCCGCATCACCAACCTGGATCTGCGCGCGGGTTCCTACGCCACGGCCGGGCGCGGCGTGATGGCGTTGGTCGACGCCGGCAGCTTCTATGTGGAAGGCTATTTTGAAGAAACCAAGCTGCCCGGCATTCACGAAGGCGCGCCCGTCACGGTGACGCTGATGGGCGATACGCGCCACATTCGCGGCCATGTGGAAAGCATCGCCATGGGCATTGCCGACCGCGACCGCAGCACGGGCGCCAATCTGCTGCCCAACGTGAACCCCACCTTCAACTGGGTGCGCCTTGCCCAACGCATTCCGGTGCGCGTGAAGATCGACGCCGTGCCCGACGGCGTGCGCCTGGTCGCCGGCCAGACCGCCACCGTGTCGGTGGACCCAGCATGAACGCCCGGCACTTTCTACCCCCGCTGTTGGCTGTGGCGATGGCGCTGGCCGGCTGCACCACCGTGGGCCCGGACTATCAAACGCCCGCCGGGTCCGCTGTGCAACGGCCAAGCGCGCAAGGCGCCTTCATCGAAGCGCAGCCTGGCGTGTATCAGCAAGCGCCGGTGGCCGGGCACTGGTGGCGCCTGTACAACGACCCGGTGCTGGATAGCCTGATCGACAAGGCCCTGTCGGCCAACACCGATCTGCGCGTGGCCAGCGCCAACCTGGAACGCGCGCAGGCCGCCGTGCAGGAATCCCAGGCGCAGCAGCAACCCAGCATCGGCGTGAACGCATCGCCCACCTTCGGCCATGTATCGGGCTTGCAGGAACTGCAACCGGGCGTCAACCCGCCTAGCCGCTGGTCGTATTCCACCGGCGCCAGCGTGTCGTACCAACTGGATTTGTTCGGGCAGATACGCCGCGCCATCGAAGCCGCCAGCGGTGATGCCCAGGCCGCGCAAGCCGCCTACGACGCCACCCGCGTCACCGTCGCCGCCGAAACCGCGCGCGCCTACGCCACGATGTGCGCGGCGGGCATGCAGTTGGCGTCGGCCAAGCATTCGGTGCAGGTGCAGAAGGAATCGCTGGATGCTGTCAGCCGCCTGCAACGCGCCGGCCGTGGCACCACGCTGGACGTCACACGCGCCCGCAGCCAGCTTGAACAGTTGCAGGCCAACCTGCCGCCGTTCCAGGCGCAGCAGCGCACGGCGCTGTACCGCCTGGCCGCGTTGACGGGGCAGACCCCCAACGACATACCTGCGTCGCTGCTGCAATGCGCCACCGCGCCGCGCCTGACCCGCACCATTCCCGTGGGCGACGGCGCCGCGCTGTTGCGCCGCCGCCCCGACATCCGCCAGGCCGAGCGCACCTTGGCCGCGTCCACAGCCCGCATCGGCGTGGCCACCGCCGACCTGTACCCCAAGGTCACGCTGGGTTTGTCCGCCGCGTCGGGCGGCCCCGCCGCCATGTTGGGCGATCGGGGCACCTTCAGTTGGAGCGTGGGTCCGTTGATCTCGTGGACGATTCCGAACACGGGCGCGGTGCAGGCCCGCATTGCCGAGGCCGAAGCCAACACCAAAGCCGCCGTGGCGCGCTTTGACGCCACCGTGTTGAATGCGCTGCGCGAAACCGAAAGCGCGCTGGTGGTCTACGCGCGGCAACTGGATCGCGACGCCGCCTTGCGCGCCGCCCGCGACCAAAGCGCCGAAGCCGCCTCGCAAGCGCGGCGGTTGTTCCAGTACGGCAAGACCGACTACCTGACCGTGCTGGACGCCGAACGCACGCTGGCCAGCAACGAAAGCGCGCTGGCGGCTTCGCAAGCCGAACTCAGCAACGACCAGATCGCCGTCTTCCTGGCGCTGGGCGGCGGCTGGGAAGACTAGCCAGCGGATGCCTCGCATCGGCGCCCCTACGCGGGGCGCTTTTTTTTGCTTGGCGTTTGACGCGTGGGCAACTTCCCGCCTTCGCTGGAAAATCCATTTCCACAATATGGATATCGCATTGCCTCCCAGGTTTTCGGGACCTTAGAATAATTCCGAGACAAATCAGTTGAAAACAGTTGAGCGCAAATGCTCAATGCCGGCCACAGGTACGCGTGATCGGCAAACAGATAAAACAAAAATCCATAATATGGAATACACAGAACGCGTCGACGCCCGGGTGCTCGACAGCATTACCAAGCTTGGCGACGCGGATGTCGGCCGGGTCGTGATCGCGGGATCCCATGGCGGCCGCTATGCGGCTTATTGCGCCGCCCGGGGCCGGGTTCACGCCGTGGTGCTCAACGATGCGGGCGTGGGCTGGCAAGAGGCCGGCATCGCGGGCCTGCAAGACCTGCAACACTGGGGCGTGCCCGCCGCCACGGCCGATTACCGCAGTTGCCGCATCGGCGACGGCGCGGACATGCTGCGCCGCGGTGTCATCAGCCATGCCAACCCGCTGGCTCAGGCCTTGGGCTGCCGGCCCGGCATGCGCGTTGCCGAATGCGCCGCGTTTTTGGGTCAGTCTTTGGGTCACTCTTTGCCCCACGCCTCACCGCATTCCCCAGCACGTCCCGCGCCGCCCACCGAGCGCAACGAATCCCGCATGGTGTTGCGCACCGCCGCCGACGGCACGCCCTGCGTCATCGGCGTGGATTCGGTGTCGTTGCTGGACGAACGCGACAACGGCCTGATCGCCGTCACGGCATCGCATGGCGAACGCCTGGCCGGGCTGCCGACCGACGGCGTCAAGGCCACGCCCCGGCTGGTGACGTTCAACGACGCCGGCATGGGCCAGGACGGCGCGGGCGTCGGTCGCCTGCCGCTGCTGCAACAGCGCGGCATTGCGGCATTGACCGTGTCCGCCCATAGCGCCTGCATTGGCGACGCCAGGTCCTGCTACGACGAGGGCGTGATTTCCTGCGCGAACGCGCGCGCCCGCGAACTCGGCTGCCGTGTCGGCACGCCACTGAAAACGTTTATCGACGCTCTCCTGAGCGGGCACGCCAATCAATAGAAACGATCACTACAACAATCACGAGAAATGAGGAGCACATCCGCATGTCGGAAAAACTGGAAATCACAGGCGGCGAAGCCATCGCCCGCATGTTCGCCGCGCATGATGTCGGCTTGATGTTTGGCATGGGCGGCTTTCAACTGCTGCCCTTCTACGACGCCGTGCGGCGCTTGAAGCTGAATCACAACCTGATCAACGACGAACGCTGCGCCGTGTTTGCCGCCGACGCCTACACCAAGGTCAGCGGGCGCCCCGGCGTGTGCGACGCCACCTTGGGGCCAGGCGCCACCAACCTGGTCACCGGCCTGGCCGAAGCCTTCAACGCCGGCACGCCGCTGGTGGCGCTGGTGGGCGACTCGCATCGCCTGCATTCGTGGAAGAACATGACGCAGGAAGCGCGCCAGCTTGAAGTGCTGCGCCCCGTGGTCAAGGACGTGCTGCGCGTGGAGATGATCGAGCGCATTCCCGAACTGGTGCGCCGCGCGTTCGCGGTGGCCACCAGCGGCCGCCCTGGCCCCGTGGTGCTGGACGTGCCCGAAGACATCGCGCATGCCGTCCATGCCTTTGACGCCGACGAGTTCTATTCCAGCGCCAACGCCCGCCGCGCCCCCGCGCTGCGCTGCCGCCCCGCCGCCGATGATCTGGCCCAGGCGGCCAGCATGTTGGCCGGCGCCGCGCGCCCCCTGATGCTGTGCGGCGGCGGCGTGCACATCAGCGACGCCGCCCTGGCCGTTGAAGCCTTCGCGCACCGCTTCAACATCCCCGTGGCGCACACCATGAGCGGCAAGGGCGCCATTGCTTGCAGCGACCCGCTGAACGCGGGCCTCTTCGGCCGCTACAGCCGCATCGCCAATGACCTGATCGCCAAGGCCGACTGCCTGTTCGTCGTGGGCTGCAAACTGGGCGAAGTGGCTACTCGGCGTTATGACCTGTTGAACGCGGGCGTGCCGGTCATTCATCTGGACATCGTGGCCGAAGAGTTCGACCGCACCACCACCCCTGCCCTGCGGCTATGGGGCGACGCGCGCGCCACGCTTGAAGAATTGGGCGAACTCATGGCGGCGCAAACGTCGCAAGCCGACCGCCAGGCCTATGCGGACGAAGTCGGGCAAGCCATGCACGCCTGGCGCGAATCCGTGCAGGGCAAGCTGACATCTTCCGACAGCCCGATCGGCATGGCGCGCCTGATGCATGAGATCAACGCCACGCTGCCCGAAGACGGCATCCTGGTGGCCGACGGCGGCTTTGCCGCGCATTGGGGCGGCCTGCTGTTCGACACCAAGCGCGCGGGCCGGGGCTTTGTGCCCGACCGGGGCTTTGCCTCCATCGGCTACGGCATTCCAGGTGCGATCGGCGCCGCTGCCGCCGCGCCGGGGCGCCAGGTCGTCAGCCTGACCGGTGACGGCGGCTGCAATATGTCGCTGGGCGAATTGGAAACGGCGGTGCGCATGGGCCTGGCGTTCACGCTGGTGGTGGTGAACAACGCGGCCTCGGGGTATATCAAGGCGTTGCAGCACCTGATGTATGGCGGCGGCAGCTATCAATCGTCCGACCTTGCGGAAACCAACTACGCCAACGTGGCGCGCGCGCTGGGTTGCAACGGCATCCGCGTGGAAGACCCCGCCGACATCAAGGCGGCCTTGGCCAGCGCCTACGCCTGCAAGGACCGCCCCACTATCCTGGACGTCGTGGTCACGCGCGACCCGGCGCACATGTTGCCGGGTGTGGACAGCCGCGCCGCCAAGATCAAGCCGGGCGACCGCATCGCCTGATATCAGTCAGCAGCCACAACAACGACAACACGCACAACAATACAAAGCGAGGAGACAACACCATGAAGAGAAGAACCTGGATCAGCTTGGCGGCCGCAACGCTGGCCCTATCGCTGACGGGCGCCGCCACGGCGCAAGGCAGCTACCCCGACCACCCCATCCGCCTGATCGTGCCTTTTCCGCCGGGCGGCACGTCCGACGTGGTGGGCCGCATCTTCGCCGAGGCGCTGGGCAAGCAGTTGGGCCAGACGGTGGTCGTGGAAAACCGGGGCGGCGCGGGCGGTACGGTCGGCACGCGCGCGGTGGCGTCCGCCGCGCCCGACGGCTACACGCTGCTGCTGGGCACGTCCAGCACCAACGGCACCAATTCGGCGGTGTACAAGAACCTGTCTTACGACGCCGTGAAAGACTTCACCCCTGTCACGCAGATCATCCGCGTGCCGGGCGTGATTGTGGTCAACAAGGATTTCCCGGCCAAGGACTACGCGCAATTCTTCGCGTTGGTGAAAAGCGCGCCGGGCAAGTATTCGTATGCGTCCTCGGGCAATGGCGGGGCCACGCACATGGCCATGGAGTACTACAAGTCGCTCTCGGGGCTGGACATGATGCACGTGCCGTATCGCGGCACCGGCCCGGCGTTGAACGACGTCATCGCCGGCCAGGTGCCCATCTTGTGGGACACGGCGGCGTCGTCCATGGCGCACATCCAGTCAGGCAATTTGCGGGCGATCGTGGTGGCGGCCAAGGCGCGCTTGCCGCAACTGCCCGACGTGCCGACCTTCGCGGAAATGGGCCTGCCTGACTACGACGCCGAAATGTGGAACGGCCTGCTGGCGCCGGCGGGCCTGCCCAAGGACGTGCTGGCCAAGCTGAGCGACGCGTCGCGCAAGGCGCTGGCGGACCCGGACGTGCAGGCCAAGTACGCGGGCGTGGGCGCCTATGTGGTGGCCGACACGCCCGAGGAGTTTGGCGCGATGATCAAAGCCGATGTGGCCAAGTGGAAGAAGGTGGCCGACTTCGCCCACATCTCGGTGCAATAGCATGGGCCAGCGCGTAAAAGACAAGGTCGCGCTGGTGTTCGGCGCGGGGTCGTCGGGGCCGGGCTGGGGCAACGGCAAGGCGGCCGCCGCGCTGTATGCCCGCGAGGGCGCGCGGGTCTACGCCGTGGACGTGCGCGCGGAAGCGGCCGAGGAAACCCGGCGCGTCATCGAAGCCGAAGGCGGGCAATGCGCCGCGCTGGTGGCCGACGTGACGCAGTCCGCGCAGATCCAGGCCGTGGTGGCGCGCGTGCTGGACGAAGCGGGCCGCATCGACATCCTGCACAACAATGTGGGCATCACCGAAATGGGCGGCCCCATCGAGGCCAGCGAGGAAAGCTGGCACCGCGTGCTGGACACCAACCTGACCGGCGTGTTCCTGACCTGCAAGCACGTGCTGCCGGCCATGCTGGCGCAAGGCGGCGGCAGCATCATCAACATCTCGTCGCTGGCGTCGATCCAGGTCAACAGCTATCCGTACACGTCCTATTACGCGGCCAAGGCGGGGCTGAACCATCTGACCCGGTCCCTGGCCGTGCGCTATGCGCCGGACAATATCCGGGTCAACGCGGTGCTGCCGGGCGTGATCGACACGCCATTGATCTACCAGCAAATCGCCGGCCAGTTCCAGGACGTGGAAGCCATGCGCCAGCGTCGCAACGCCGCCAGCCCTATGGGCCGCATGGGCGATGCCTGGGACGTGGCGCACGCCGCGCTGTTCCTGGTCAGCGACGAAGCCAAGTACATCACCGGCGTGTGCCTGCCGGTGGATGGCGGCAAGGCCTGCGCGGGACGCTAGCTCTTCGTGCTGCGGGGCCGACTTTGGGGCAAGCTCCGAGCACGTTCAGGGGCGCGCTCCGGCGCACAGTCAAGGACGCGGCAGCAGGTCCGCCGACAGCTCAGCCGCCGCGCGTTGCAAGGCCGCCACCACGTCATGCAGGCGCGCGCCGGACAGGCGTGAGCGGATCGCCGCCACGCTCAAGGCGGCCACCACGTTCTGCTCGCGGTCCAGCACCGGCACGCCCACACCCAGCATGTCGGGAATGATGCGACCCGGGTTCAGCGCATAGCCCTGCTTGCGGGCGGCGGCAATGTCGTCGCGCAGCATGTCGGTGGATGGGAGGTCGGGCGCGGTGGTGGCGTCATAGCGCGCCAGCACCCGTTCGATATCGTCGTTGGGCAGGAACGCCAGCAGCGCCAGGCTGCCCGCCCCCACGCCCAAGGGCCGTCTGTGCCCCACTTCCAGCGTCAGGATCTTGATGGGAAAGTCGCCCGTCTTGCGGTCCACGCACACGGCTTCGTGGCCGGAACGCACTGACAGGAAACTGGTGTCGCCGGTGGACTGGGCCAGCCGCAGCACGGCGGATTCCGCAATGGCCTTGATGCCGTGGCGGCTTTCCGCGGCCAGGCCCAGGATGTAGGACTCGCGCCCCAGGCTGTACGTCTTCAGCTTGGCGTTCAGCGACAAAAAGCCTTCCTGCAGCAAGGCCGACAACATGCGATGCGCCGTGGGCGGGGTCAGGCCAAGGTCGCGCACGACGTCGCTCAAGCCCACGCCCCGCGCGGGCGCGGCCCCCACGTATTTCAGCAGGCGCAGCACGCGGAAGATGCTTTGCGCGCCACCCACCGCATCGGCGGCGCGCGGCGAGGCCGGCACGGAAGAACGGGCGGTGCTCATTGGGCGCGGATCATCGGGCGGTGTTCATCGGGCTGCGGGGCATCGGGCTGCGGATCATCGAGCAGTGTCATCCCGCGATCAATGCACGGTGGTGCCATCGGGCGGCGTCTGGTTCAGCCCCAGGGCCGCTTCCCAGCTTCGCAGCGGCACGCAGGTCTGCAAGCGGACGATGGCGCGCTCGATCAGGGCGGGATGCAGTTCGTGGCCGACGTGGCTGGCGATGTCGATGGTGGAATCCCCGTGCAGCGTTTCCAGCCGGGCTTGCGCGGCCTGGATGTGGGACACGTTCATGACCGGGTCGTCGGCGCCGTGCAGCAGGTGCAGGGTGGTGAATTGCGGCGCGGCCTTTGGCAATTGCGCATAGCGTCCCGAGAACGCGATGACGCGCCCGGCCATGCCGTCGTGGGCCTGCACCAGTTCCAGCGCCATGATGGCGCCCTGCGAAAAGCCCGCCACCGCCGTGTCCGACTGCAGCAACTTGAAGCGAGCCTGCGCCTGGCGCACATAGGCTTCCAGGGGCGGCATGGCCGCCGCCACGCGCTCGGCGCGGTTGTCTTCGCTGATGCCGCGCACTGAAAACCACTGCCGTCCCGCGCCGCCGCCGTCAAAGGGCTCGAAGCCTTCGGGCGCCAGCACCGCCGCCATCGGGAAGGCCGCGCGCACGGCGTCGGCCAATGGCCGCAGGTTATCGGGCGACCCGCCCACGCCGTGCAACAGGATGAACAACTGGCGCACGTCGACGCCCGCTTCGGGAAGGAATTCAAGTGAACCGGTAGATGCCATGAAACTGCTCCGTGCTGGCTGGGGCCGCGGGACTGCGCCGCTGTCACAGCATTGTAAAATGCGCGGCGTTGGCGCTGGC
Source organism: Achromobacter spanius (assembly GCF_029637605.1). Taxonomy (NCBI): domain Bacteria; kingdom Pseudomonadati; phylum Pseudomonadota; class Betaproteobacteria; order Burkholderiales; family Alcaligenaceae; genus Achromobacter; species Achromobacter spanius. The sequence continues at coordinate 1,547,039 of NZ_CP121261.1, forward strand.
GCCCCCCTTTGGTTCCCTGGGGATGCCCTTGCCTCTTGCTGGCAGTCCCTTGTCGCGGACCCTGCCTGAATGCCGCCGCGGCGGCCACTTTTCCCCGTTGCAATGCAAACACCGATTTCCGATTCTGGCGCCACGCCCGCCAGCCAGAATCAGCTGCACCGCGTGCTCAAGGCGCGCCACCTGACGATGATAGCGCTGGGCGGAGCCATCGGCACCGGCCTGTTCGTGGCCTCCGGCGCGGCCATTGCCGAAGCGGGTCCCGGCGGCGCCCTGCTCGTCTACCTGGTGATTGGCCTGATGGTCTACTTCATCATGACGAGCCTGGGCGAACTGGCCACCTTCATGCCGGTGTCGGGCTCGTTCTGCACCTATGCGTCACGCTACGTGGACCCCGGCTTCGGCTTCGCGCTGGGATGGAACTTCTGGGTCAGTTGGGCCACGGTTGTCGCCGTGGACGTGGTGGCCGCCCAACTGGTCATGGCGTACTGGCTGCCGGACACGCCGGGCTGGATCTGGAGCGTGGCATTTTTAGCGCTGACCTTCGGGCTGAACGCCTTTTCAGCGCGCAGCTTCGGCGAAGCCGAATACTGGTTCGCCCTGATCAAGGTGGTGGCCGTGCTGTGCTTCATTGCCGTCGGCCTGGGCATGCTGGTGGGCATCATCCACGGCGGCGACCAGGTCGGCCTGGCGAACTGGACCATCGGCGATGCGCCCTTCGTGGGCAACGCGGCCACCTGGGTGGGCGTGGCGATGGTGGTGGCCTATTCCTTCCAGGGCACCGAACTGGTGGGCGTGGCGGCGGGCGAATCCGAAAACCCGCGCCGCAATGTGCCGCGCGCCATCAATAGCGTGTTCTGGCGCATCCTGCTGTTCTACGTGCTGGCCATTCTGATCATCGGCCTGCTGTTGCCCTATACCGACCCGCAATTGCTGCGCAACGACGTCGAAGACATCGCCGTCAGCCCGTTCACGCTGGTGTTCCAGCACGCGGGCCTGCTGTCGGCCGCCACCGTGATGAACGCGGTGATCCTGACGTCGGTGCTGTCGGCCGGCAATTCAGGCATGTACGCTGCCACCCGCATGCTGTTCAACATGGCGGCCGAAGGCCAGGCGCCGGCGCTGTTCAAGCGGCTGACGTCCAAGGGCGTGCCGCTGTACGCGCTGCTGGCCACCACGGCGCTGGCCTGCCTGTGCCTGTTCAGCGTGGTGTACAGCCCGAAGGCGGTCTATATCTGGCTGCTGAATTTTGCGGGCATGACGGAATTCATCGTGTGGCTGAGCATCGCGATGAGCCATTACCGGTTTCGCCAGGGCTACGTCAGGCACGGCTACGACACGGCCGACCTGCCCTACAAGGCCGGCCTGTTTCCCTTCGGCCCGGTGCTGGCCTTTGTGCTGTGCCTGGTGGTGACGCTGGGGCAGAACTACCAGGCGTTCCTGCAAGATCGCATCGACTGGATCGGGGTGGTGTCCACGTATCTGGCCATTCCGCTGTTCCTGGCGCTGTGGATCGGGCATCGCGTGGTGAAGAAGTCGCGCTGGGTGCGCTACGGGGACATGCGCTTTTATGGGCTGGATCGGGACCAGGGCTAGGCGCGGGTCCGCCGGTTCAGGCCACAAAACCGCTCATCAGGCGGCCCATGGTTGGCCCATGGACGGCTCATAGTCGACCCATAGCCGCTTAAAAAGCGGCCCACAAAACGGGGCTACAATACTGTATATTCATACAGTAATGATAACCCCTGAACGCATCCACCCCGCGTTGTGGCGCGCCACCCAGTTGGCCAAAGGCGCCGCGCGCACCCTGCCCACCGGGCACGCTTCGCTTTCCGCCGAGCTGCCGGACGGCGGCTGGCCGCTGGGATCCCTGATCGAACTGCTGACCCCGCATCCCGGCGTGGGCGAAATCCGCCTGCTGCGCCCGGCCCTGGCCCAATTGGAAACGCGCCGCCCCATTGCGCTGGTGCAACCGCCGCACCGGCCCCACATCGCCAGTTGGATGAGCTGGCGGCTGGATCCCCGGCAATTGCTGTGGGTGGCGCCGCAAAAACCCGTCGATACCCTCTGGGCCACGGAACAAATCCTGAAAAACGGCAGTTGCGGCGCGCTGATCTGCTGGCTGCCGCATGTGCGCCCTGAATCCCTGCGCCGGCTGCATCTGGCGGCCCAGGCAAGCGACCTGCTCTTCATTGCCATCCGCCCGGCCAAGGCCGCGCAGAATGCCACCGCCGCCCCCTTGCGGCTGGCGCTTGCGCCCGCCCCGGGCGGTTTATCCGTCCATATTCTGAAGCGCCGGGGGCCTGTCTGCGACACCCCGCTGTACGTGGGCCTGGAGCCCGGCGCGCCGACACCGTCTTCCCCCCGCCATGCGCCTTTGGATCGCCGCCTTCCTGCGCTGCCTGCCGCTGGACGTACTACGCCCGCACTGGCCGCATGAGGAACACGCCTTCGCCGTCCTGGACCAGGAACGCGTTGCCGCCCTCACCCCCGCCGCCCGCCAGGCCGGCGTCAAGCCGGGCATGCGCCGCGCGGGCGCCGCAGCCATCGCCCCGCAGGTGGAACTCTTGCCGCGCCAGCCGCAGGCCGAAGCCGACACCCTGCACGGCGCGGCGCTGGCGCTGCTGCAATACACCCCCGAAATTGCCTTGGGCGATGCCGACACCGTGCTCTTGAACGTGGGCGCCAGCCTGATGTTCTTCGGCGGCCCGCGCGCGCTGTCCCGGCGCATACGGGCCACCTTGGCCGCGCTGGATGTGCGGGTGTCCCTGGGCATGGCGCCCACCGCCCGGGGCGCCTGGCTGCTGGCGCACCGCCCCGGCCGGCGCGTGCCCCGGCGCACCCTCACCCTGCGCACGCTGACCCGTCGGTTGGACGCGCTGCCGCTGGCGCTGCTGCCCCAGGCCCAGGCGCGGCTGGACTGGCTGGGCGACATCGGCTGCCACGCCCTGGCCGACCTGCGCGCCCTGCCGCGCGCCGGCCTGCAACGGCGCAGCACGCCAGATCTGCTTCCCGCCCTGGACGCCGCCTATGGCCAGGCGCCGGAACTGTATCGCTGGATTGAACCGCCCCACCAGTTTTCCCGGCGCATTGAACTCATGGATTACGTCGAGCACACCGACGCCGTGCTGGCCGTGGGGCGCCGCCTGGCCGAACAACTGGGCGGGTGGCTCACCGCACGGCAATTGGCGGTGCGGCGCGTGGTGCTCAGCATGGAACACGAACGCGGCCGCCATGCCCGCCCGCCCACCGAACTGGAACTGGCGCTGGCGCAACCGGTCTGGCAGGCGCCGCAAATCCTGCACCTGCTGCGCGAAAAGCTCAACCACGTCACGCTGGAAGCGCCCGTCATCGCCGTGTCGCTATTGGCGCCCGACACCGTGGAGCAACCCGCCGTCAGCACCACGCTGTTTCCCGAACCCGGCGGCACCGCGGCCGACCACGCCCGCCTGCTGGACCTGCTGGTGGCCCGGCTGGGCCGCGATCAGGTGCGTCACGCCCATCCCACGCCCGACCATCGCCCCGAAGCCGCGAATTCCTGGGGCGACGCGCTGGCCACCCCGCGCCCGCCCCAGCCCCTGCCCCCCTTGCTGGACCGTCCCTTCTGGCTGCTGGAAACGCCGCTGGCCCTGAAGCTGTCGGGCCATCGCCCCCAATACGGCGGCCAGCCACTGCGGCTGGTGCGCGGGCCCGAACGCATCGAAAGCGGCTGGTGGGATCCGGCCCTGACCGTGCGCGACTACTTCGTCGCCGAAGACGCGGCGGCGGCGCGCTACTGGATCTACCGCGAACGCGACGCGGAACACGCGCGCTGGTTCCTGCACGGGCTCTACGCCTGAGGCTTCGCGCATGCAAGACGACCCTCACGACGCCTCCTACGACGCCCCCGATCCGTCCGAACTGTTGGCAACGTTGCCCGGCTACGCCGAGCTGCAATGCCAGTCGAACTTTTCCTTCCTGCAAGGCGCCTCGCACCCGGAAGAGCTGGTCGCGCGCGCCGCTGAACTGGGTTACGCCGCGCTGGCGCTGACCGACGAATGTTCGCTGGCCGGCGTGGTCCGCGCCCACATGGAGGCCAAGACCCAGAAGCTGCCCCTGATCATCGGCGCCACGTTCCAGTTGCGCGCCGCGCCCGACGCCGCCCCGCTGGGCCTGACCCTGCTGGCGCAAACCCGCGAAGGCTACGGCAACCTGTCCGAACTCATCACGCTGGCCCGCACCCGCGCGCCCAAGGGCGAATACCGCTTGGCCCCGGATGACCTGACCCGTCCGCCCAAGGGCTCCGAGCACCTGCGCCAAGTACCGGAATGCCTGGCCATCCTGACCCCCGCTTACGGCACCGACGCCGACCGCCTGGCCGAGCAGGCGCGCTGGTTGGCGCGCGTGTTTCCCAACCGCGCCTGGGTCGGGCTGAATCTGCTGTACCGGTCGCGCGACGACCAGCACCGCGCCGCCGTCGAGCATGCCGCGCGCCAGGCCGATCTGCCCATCGTGGCCGTGGGCCAGGTGCAGATGCATGTGCGATCGCGCAAGCCCCTGCACGACACGCTGGCCGGCATCCGCACGCGCCAGCCGGTGGCCCAATGCGGCTACGAATTATCCGAAAACGCCGAACAGCATCTGCGCACCCGCATGCGCCTGGCCAACCTGTATCCGCCCGACGCGCTGGCGCAAACGCTGGTGGTGGCGCGCCGCTGCGCGTTTTCACTGGACGAACTGCGCTACGAATATCCCGACGAGGTCGTCCCGCCCGGCCACACGCCCGCCACCTATCTGCGCCAGGAAACCCTGGCCGGCGCCGCCCGGCGCTTTCCCGCCGGGGTCCCGGAAAACGTGGCCGGCCAGATCGAAAGAGAGCTCGACCTGATCGGCGACCTGCACTACGAAGCCTACTTCCTGACCGTCTACGACATCGTCCAGTACGCGCGCAGCCAGGGCATTTTGTGCCAGGGCCGGGGGTCGGCCGCCAACTCCGCCGTCTGTTATTGCCTGGGTATCACCGCGGTGGACCCGGTGCGCGGCAACAACTTGTTTGAACGTTTCATCAGCAAAGAGCGCAACGAACCACCCGACATAGACGTGGATTTCGAACACCAGCGCCGCGAAGAAGTCATCCAGTACATCTACAACAAATACGGACGCGAACGCGCCGCCCTGACCGCCGTGGTCATTTCGTACCGGCCACGCAGCGTACTGCGCGACACCGGCAGCGCGCTGGGCGTGGACCTGGGCGTGATCGACGCCGTGGCGCGCGCGCACCAGTGGTGGGACGGCAAAAAGGAAATGCTGCGCACGCTGGGCACCTGCGGGCTGGACCCGGAATCCCGCGTGGCGCGGCAATGGGCGTCGCTGGCGCAAACCATGATGGGCTTTCCGCGCCACCTGTCGCAGCACCCGGGCGGCTTCGTGATTTCACGCGGCAAGCTGTCGCGCCTGGTGCCCATTGAAAACGCCGCCATGCAAGACCGCAGCGTCGTGCAATGGGACAAGGACGATCTGGACGCGCTGAAACTGCTGAAAGTGGACGTGCTGGCGCTGGGCATGCTGTCGGCCTTGCGCCGCACCCTGGAGCTGGCCGGCCAACGCCGCGGCCAGCCGCTGGCGCTGCAAGACATTCCCGAAGGCGACGAAGCCACCTACGACATGATCTGCGACGCCGACACGGTGGGCGTGTTCCAGATCGAATCGCGCGCGCAGATGACCATGCTGCCCCGCCTGCGGCCGCGCAAATACTACGACCTGGTCGTGCAGGTGGCCATCGTGCGCCCCGGCCCGATCCAGGGCGGCATGGTCCACCCCTACCTGCGCCGGCGCCAGGGCAAGGAAGACGAAACCTATCCCAGCGAAAAAGTCCGAGGCGTGCTCAGCCGCACCATGGGCGTGCCCATCTTCCAGGAACAGGTGATGCAGATCGCGGTGGTGGCCGCGGGGTTCACGCCTGGCGAGGCCGACCAGTTGCGCCGGTCCATGGCCGCCTGGAAACGCAAGGGCGGCGTGGACAAATTCCGCGTCAAGCTGGTGGGTGGCCTGCTGGCGCACGGTTACACGCTGGAATTCGCCGAAGCGCTGTTCCGGCAGGTAGAGGGGTTTGGCGAGTACGGCTTTCCCGAAAGCCATGCCGCCAGCTTCGCGCTGCTGGCGTACTTCAGTTCCTGGCTCAAGCGCCACGAACCCGAAGCCTTTCTGGCCGCCTTGCTCAATTCCCAGCCCATGGGTTTCTACGCGCCCGCGCAACTGGTGCAGGACGCCCGCCGCCACGGCGTCTGCGTGCTGCCCGCCGACGTCACCGTCAGCGGCTGGGATTCGGCGCTGGAAACCCTGCCCGACGATCACCCCGGCGCCCAGCGACGCCCGCGCCCGCACTCACCACCCACCGAAGACACCCGCCCCGCCGTCCGGCTGGGCCTGAGCCTGATCCAGGGCATGCGGGAAGACGCCGCGCGCCGCATTGAAGAGGCTCGCGCAACGGCGCCTTTTACCGACACCGGTGACCTGGCCCGCCGCGCCGCGCTGAACCGCCACGACCTGAACGCCTTGGCCGCCGGCGACGCGCTGCGCACCCTTGCCGGCCACCGCCGCCAGGCCAGTTGGCAGGCCGCCGCCAGCGTACAAAGCCGCGACCTGCTGCGCGACGCCGCCATCGTGGAAACCCAGGCCCCCCAGTTGTCGGCCCCCTCGGAAAACCAGACCGTGGCCGCCGACTACCGCAGCCTGGGGCTGACGCTGCACAGCCACCCGGTCGCCCTGTTGCGCGCGCAACTTGCCGCCCGCAATTTCCAGCCGGCCGAAGTCCTGAACGGCTACCCCGACAAGCGCGTGGCCCGCGCCTGCGGCATCGTCACCGTGCGCCAGCGGCCACAAACCTCCAAGGGCGTGATCTTCGTCACGCTGGAAGACGAAACCGGCCCCGTCAACGTGGTCGTGCGCCCGGAACTCATCGAACGCCAACGCCGCGAACTGCTGGGCGCCAAATTGCTGGGCGTCTACGGCGCCTGGCAGAACGTGGACGGCGTACGCCACCTGATCGCGCAGCGCCTGGTGGACCTGTCCGACCTGCTGGGCGGGCTGGCGGCGCATAGCCGGAATTTTCATTGAGGCGCCAACTGGCCGGTATCACGGCAGGCACGTACCCGTTCCTGATGACATTTGGATCACTATCCGCCCGCTCCACTATGCTCGAGCGGCCTATGCTCTGCGCCTCTATCAACGCCCCCTCGAGGACTCAGCATGTCACCGCCGCGATCGCGCTTTTATCGGGAGCGCCTGGCCGAACTTCATCAGCAACTGATGCTGCATCCCGTCGTGCACCAACATCTAAACGGACAGCAGATCCGGTTTGACGGTATTCGCCTGCTGCCGGACAACGTGTTTTCCATGCCCTTTGGCGATATCTCCGTTCTGGAATTGACCCATTTGCTTTCCATTTTCAACGGCAGCCGTGTGCATCAACAGGCGGAACGAAAAGCAGGGCCGGATGACGCGCCGGCCGGACTGTACTTCACCGTTATCAACAATCGTCTTATTCAGGCGCCCTACAAAAACAGAATCGGGCTGTACACGGAGCAAAGCCGACCGCCCCGGGCGGCGCGCTACGCACTCCACATCGACTACTACTATCTGAACGCCAGCTTGGCACCACGCTACCTGGGACGGATCGCCTTCGCGCTCTGCGCCATCACAGCCTATTTATGGGGGCTGTCTAAAATTTCACTGATCGCAGCAGGCGGTATCGGTTACCCCGACCGCTATATCGGCTATCAAATCTGGCCCAGACTGGGCTTTGATGCTCGCCTGCTTCCCGAAGAAACATCAGGCGAAGCGCGGTTGTCGGAATGCGCGACAGTGCAGGAAGTGCTGGCTGCGGACGAAGCGTGGTGGATCAGGAAAGGGACACAAAGGCTGATGGTTTTCGACTTGGCGCCCCATAGCGCCTCCTGGGAAAAGCTAGTACCCTGCTTCGGTACAAAAGTCATGTCGGGAGGAGGTCTCAATGGCTGATCAAACCACATCGAAACGCATCGCCACCACCACAACCATGCACCGCACGAAGCCGGGGCATGTGTTCAAGATATCCATGAAGGGCATCCCGGTGGTCACCGAGGAAGACTGGGCCAGACTGGAAGCCTACGCCCGTCAGCCGACCACTGCACGCCGTGCTTATCCCACCTTGCCCGACCCAAGCTGATTCAGCATCCCCTGCTACGCCATCGCAGCCCGCCTTGATCACATTTCAACGCGGGCTTTTCACTTTTTGGCGCGCCGCCGCAACGCCAGATTACAGCGCGCCTAGGCTGGTCTATCATGGCTTTTTTCGTCGTGAAGTTGTAAGGAGCGATACATGATCCGCAAGCTGATCCCTTTCATTCTGGTTGCCAGCCTGACCGCATGCGCCAACACTGGAACGTCGTCGTCCAGCGCACCGGCAGCCTCCAGCTCCTCCAGCTCTTCATCCTCGTCCGGCGCCAGCTCGTCGGGCGGTGCTTCCTATGGTGGGTCGGGCTCGGCCATGCCGGGCTACGGTAGCAAAACCTGCGATGCGGCCGCGCTGCAATCGCAAATTGGCCAAAAGGCCACCACGTCCTCGATGGAAGACCTGCGTACCCGCAGCGGCAGTACCACCGCCCGCATCCTGCGCCCCGGCCAACTCGTCACCATGGAATACAACGCCACCCGTTTGAACCTGATCGTGGATGACAAAGACGTCATGACCGCCATTCGCTGCGGTTGATCTACCCCCCCAACAAGCCCTGCAAGGAACCCACCCCGCCCCGGACCGGCCGGCGCCTGACATCGCCGGCCGCCTCAGGCTTCGTCCGGTAACGCGGCGGGCGGCGTGGGCGGCACGTGGGGCAGGAAGGCCCCCGCCACTTCAAACGCGCATTCCTCGCGCGCGATCTCGATCACCCGTGACACGATCGGGTTGACGATGTTCTTCTTGTGCACCGCGTAGTAATTGATGGTGGGCAGGTCTGGCTGCACATCCAGCTGACATAGCGCGCCGCGCTCGACCAGTGGCGCGAAGTAGGCCCCAGGCAGATAACTGATGCCCAGCCCCAGCATCGTCAGTTGCGCCATCATCCCCAAGCTGTTGCAGGTCAACACCCGTTTGACCGACAAGCCCTGTTCCGCGAACCAGGCGTCGTACAGATGCGACAAGGCGGAATTGGTCGGCTGCGAAATCACCGGATACGGCGCCAGATCCTGGGGCGACAAACGCGCCTGCAAATCGATATCCAGCGCCGGGCTGGCCATCCAGACGTTGGTGACGGCGCCCAGATGGGTGCCCTCGTATTGATAGCTCCAGAACGGGCCAGGCATGATGGCCAAGTCCAGTTGGTCTTGGTCCAACCTTTCGTACAACGTAATGCCGCCGTCGATCTCGGGCATCAGTTGTACGCGCGGGTAGCGCAAGCTGATCTGATTGATCAGCCGCGCCAGCCACGTCATGCCGACCAGCTCGGTCACCCCCAGCCGTATCACGCCTTCGAAACTGGCCGGGTCGGCCATGTTTTGCACGATGCGGCTATTCAGGTCCAGCATTTCACGCGCCAGCTCAAACAGCTTGCGCCCTTGAGGCGTCATGAACAGCTTTTTGGCCCGGCGCTCGAATAACGGCGACCCGGCGAAGGCTTCCAATTCCCCTACCCGCTTGGCCACCGCCGATTGCGTGGTGTGCAGTTTCCGGGAAGATGCGCTGAAGCTGCCTAGCTCGGCGCTCCAGTAAAAAGCCTCTAGCTGTTTAAGGGTGTACATCGCGGCGGTGGATGCGAAACGCATGAAAGCCCTCACGTTACCATCGCCGCCACGACGCTAGCCGCGTGGGTGCAGGATGTCGGCCAGAAAGCGCTGTGCGCGCGGATGCGAGGGCGCGCTGAAAAAGCGCTCGGGCGTATCCACCTCAAGAATCTCGCCACCATCCATGAAGACGACCCGATCGCAGACGTCGCGCGCAAAGCCCATTTCGTGGGTCACGCATACCATCGTCATGCCGTCTTTGGCCAGGCCCTTCATCACTTGCAGCACCTCGCCGACCATTTCAGGGTCGAGCGCGCTGGTCGGCTCATCGAACAACATCACCGGCGGCTGCAACGCCAAGGCGCGCGCAATCGCCACGCGCTGCTGCTGGCCGCCCGACAGCGCACCAGGGTAGGCGTCGATCTTGTTCAGCAACCCCACCCGATCAAGCAGCGCACGCGCCAGTTCCAGGGCTTCCTTGCGCGGCTGCTTGCGGATATTGACCGGCGCGAAGATCACGTTTTCCAGCACGCTCATGTGCGGGAACAGGTTGAACTGCTGGAATACGAAGCCGATCTTCTGACGCAGCGCGTTCAGGTTCGCGCCCTTCTGGTAGATGTCCGCGCCGTCGATCAGGATGCGGCCTTTCTCAATAGGCTCCAACCGATTCACCGTGCGGATCATGGTCGACTTGCCCGAGCCCGACGGCCCGCACACCACCAGCACTTCGCCACGCGCCACGGACAGGTCCACGTCCCGCAGCACATGATGGGCGCCGTACCACTTGTTCACTTTTTCAAGCTTGATCATGATTCTTTCCGTTAAGCCATGGCGCGCGAGCGGCGGATATGCAGGTCCAGCCAGCTCAAGCCGCGACTCAGGCTGAAGCACACCAGAAAATAGATGATGGCCAGGATGCCGAACACCTGCAGCGGCTGGGTCAGCACCAGGTTGTTGACCTGATTGGCCGCGAAGGTCAGCTCGTTGACGCTGATGACGTAGCCCAAGGACGTTTCCTTGATCGTGGAAACGAACTGGCTCGTCATGCTGGGCAGCACGTTGAACAGCGCCTGGGGCAGCACCACCTTGCGCATCGTCGTCCAGTAGCCCACGCCCAGCGAACGCGACGCTTCAATCTGGCCGCGCGGCACCGCCTCGATGCCCGAGCGGATCACCTCGGACAAGTAGGCGCTTTCATAGACCACCAGCGCAAAGATCAGCGTCCAGAAACCGCTGACCACCTGCCCCGTCAACTTGGGCACCACGAAGTACGCCCAGAAGATCAGCATCAGCAGCGGCATGCCGCGCACCACGTTGACCAGCGCCTTGCTGGCGCCCCGCAACGCGCCGAATGGGCTGACTCGGGCCAGCGCGATCAGCAGCGCCAATGGTAAGGACATCAACAGCCCCAGCGCCGCCAGGATCAGCGTCAGCGCCAGCCCGCCCAAAGGCCCGTTGGGGTATTGGCCGACCAGCAGCGTCGGCCAGTATTGCATCAGCAGATCAAGCACCGTGGCCTCCGCGATTCAGACGATAACGGGCGTAGATGCGCGACCCCACCGCCATGATCAGGAACGATCCCAGCAGGTACATGATCGTGGCCGCGCCGAAGGTGGCGAAGGTGCGATAGGTTTCATTTTCAATTTCGCGTGCCTGATAGGTTAGCTCCATCACGCCGATCGCCATCGCAACGCTGGTGTTCTTGAACAGCAGCAACGCGCGGCCAACCAGCGGCGGAATGGATATGCGCAGCGCCTGCGGCACGATCACGTAACGCATGCATTGCAGGTAGCTTGCGCCCAGCGCGCGCGCCGCCTCGAACTGCGTCCAGGGTATGGCACGCAAGCCGCTGCGGATGTCTTCGGCGATGTACGCCGCCGAACCGAGCGCCAGCGCAATCGCCGCCAGCGACATTTCCGCGTTGTGATCATAGAGCCACAAGCGCAGCCCTTCGGGAAGCAGTTCGGGCATGCCGAAATACCAGAACAACACCTGCACCAACAGCGGCACGTTGCGGTGGTATTCAACATAAGCGTCCACCACCCAGCGGCATGGCGCCAGGTTGGTGGCCCGCACCACCACCAGCGTCACCGCGATGGCGAAGGCCATGACCCACGCCACCAGGAACAGTTGCACGGTAACCACCATGCCGCTGAGCAGCAGTTGGTATTGGGATGCATCTAGCAAGCTCATAAAGCGTCGGCCCTTGGCGGTTGCGCGACCATCAGCCGGCGATGGGGCCGATCTTGAACCCGCGTTCCAGCTTGTAGGGCGTGGTGGGGCCGAACCACTTGTCGAACAGCTTGGCCGCCTCGCCCGAGCTTTCGGCTTCGTCCAGCGCCTGGTTCACGGTTTGCAGCATGCGCGGCTCGGACTTGCGCACGCCCAAGCCCCAGGGTTCGTCAAACACTGACTTGCCGATCACGCTGACGGGCGCCGTCGGCGGGCTTTGCAGCACCAGGCGCACCAGCACCAGCTCGGACGCAAACTGCGCATCCACCTTCTTTTGCTGCAAGGCCAGGTAGGTGGCCGAACTGTCGCCATAACCAATCACCTTGGACTTGTCCAGGATGCGCTTGATCTCGCGCTCCGAGCTGGAGCCCTTGGTGGCGCCAATGCGGTGACCGTTCAGCGCTTCGATGCTGTCCAGGCCCGAGTCCTTGCGCACCAACAGCTTTTGCGGGCTGACGTAGTAAGCGTGGCTGAAGGAAATCTGTTCAGCGCGATCCGGCGAATAACCAAGGTTGGCGGCCAGGATGTCCACGCGCCCTTCGTTCAATTCCGGCACGCGCGCCGCCACCGACAGCAGCTTGTAGCTGATCTTCACGCCCAGCTTGTCGGCGACGAGCTTGCACACGTCCACGTCATAGCCCACCAACTGGCGGGTGGCGCCGTCCTGGAAGCTGAACGGTTGCGACGTGCCCAGCGTGCCGCAGACGAGTTCGCCGCGCGCCTTGATGTCGTCGACTTGATCCGCTTGCGCGGCGGCGCCCAGCGTCAGTGTGACCAGGCCCAGGCAGGCCGCGAAGAAAGTGTGGCGTTTCATGGTTGATTCCCCTTGTGTGTTGTGTGGTGGTCAAACGGTCTAGCGTAGCGAGGCGCCGTGTTCAGGCCAGCTTGGCGCAGGCCTCGCGAATGGCGGAACATCCTTGCTTGATATCTTCCAGCGACGCGGCAAACGACAGCCGGAACGTGCCCGGCGCGCCATAGGCGTTGCCGTCGATCACGGCCACGCCCGCCTCGCGCAGCAGGTAATGCGTCAGGTCGGTGTCGGTGGCGATCACGTCGCCAGCGGGCGTTTTTTTACCCAGCAGGCCCGAGCAGTCCGGAAATACGTAGAACGCGCCTTGCGGCACGACGATGCTCAGGCCCTGCGTACCGGACAGCTCGGCAACCGCCAGGTCGCGGCGCGTTTTGAAAACCTTGGCGAATTCGGTCACGCAGTCCTGTGGGCCGGACAAGGCCTCCAGCGCCGCCGCCTGGCTGACCGACGACGCGCCCGACGTGCTTTGGGATTGCAGTATCGCCATCGCCTTGATCAATTCGTCGGGCCCCGCGCCATAGCCGATGCGCCAGCCCGTCATGGCGTAGGCCTTGGACACGCCGTTGATCACCAGCGTGCGGTCGGCAAGTTCGGGCGCCACCTGCAGCGGGTGCACCGTCGGCGCGTCGGTGAAATTGAGCCGGGCGTAGATATCGTCCGTCATCAGCCAGACGTGCGGATGGCGCTTGAGCACCTCGGTCAGCCCGCGCAATTCATCAGCGGTATAGACCGAGCCCGTGGGGTTGCTGGGCGCGTTCATCATCAACCACTTGGTACGCGGCGTGATGGCTTGTTCTAGCGCCTGGGGCGTGAGCTTGTAGTCCGTGGCCGGCAAGGTCCGCACCACAACCGGCACCCCGCCGTTCACCAACACCATGTCGGGGTACGAGACCCAGAACGGCGCGGGAATCAGCACCTCGTCGCCGTCATTCAGCGTGGCGGCCAGGCCATTGAAAATCACCTGCTTGGCGCCGGTGCTCACGATGATCCGCGCCACGGGATAGTCCACGCCCGTGGCGGCTTGCAAATGGCCGCGCGCGGCACGGCGCAACGCCGCCGTGCCCTGGGCAGGCGGGTATTTGGTTTCGCCGCGGTTCATCGCGGCGGTGGCGGCCTGGCGAATATGTTCCGGCGTTGAAAAGTCGGGTTCGCCGATCGTCAGGTCGATGATCCGGCGGCCTTGCTCGCGCAGTTCGGCAATGATGGCGCGCGCGGCAACGCTGGGCGACAGCTTGATGCGCTTGATGCGGTCGGCAATGATGCTCATTTGGCGCCGCCCGTCTTCTCGGCAATGGTCTTTGCCAACCACGGCTTGGTGTAGGTGCCGGCGCGCAGCTTTTCCTTGGCCACGGCTTCGTCGGCTTCCTTCTTTTGCGCCAATGCCAACACGGCGGCGGCGTGTTCGGCGGGAATCACCACCACGCCGTCGGCATCGCCCACGACCACATCGCCCGCGTTGACCACCTGCCCGCCCACGGACACCGGCACGTTGATTTCGCCCGGGCCGTCCTTGTAAGGGCCCTTGTGCGACACGGCACGCGCGAAGCAGCCGAATTCGCCTTGACCAAAGACGTCCACGTCGCGCACCGCGCCGTCGATGACAAAGCCCGCGATGCCGCGCGACTGCGCGTCCATCATCATCAGTTCGCCGACCAGCGCGTTACTGGCGTCGCCCGCGCCATCGACAACGATGACATCGCCCGCGCCGCCCATCGAAATCGCCTGATGGATCAACAGGTTGTCACCGGGACGGGTCTTGACGGTCAGCGCCAGGCCAACCATGCGGCGCGTGCCGCCATGCATCGGGCGCAGGCCCGATACGCCGTACAGGCGATTCATGCAGTCGCTGATCTGGGCGGAGCCGATATCGGCAAAGCTGGCCAGCACGTCGGCGGCCACGGCCGGCGCCGACCGCGAAAGAATGCGAAATCCGATGGGAGTCATAAGAAAGTCGAGAGGGTGAATGCGTCAAGCGGTTAAGCGAATACGCATTACAAGGCCCCGCGCAGCTTTCCTCAAAACGATATAAATTCCCAGCCAATCAGGAATTTTTTTCTTGCATAACCTCGTTAAGGGTTATCCCTTATTCGTGATTACCGTCGCTCAATCATCCCCCCCGTTATTCGCCCCCCGCGCTTCCGACAGCGCGATCGTCAGGTGCACTACCTTCTTTTTCAGCTGATCGCGCTCTTCCGTAATGCGCGCCAGCACCCCGCGCAAGCGCGCCACTTCCGCCGGCAGGTCGGCGATGTGTTCGATGGGCACTTCGGGCGGGGCTTCGCGGGGCGGCGGCGCCTTGGCCAAGCGCACTTCGCGCGCGGCCTGTTGCAGTTCTTTCTTGCCGCCCGCCACCGCCGCCGCCTGACGCTCGGGCGGCAACGACGCCACCGCCGCTGCCGCATTGATGGAAATGGCGCCCTCTTTCACGGCGCGCACCAGTTCCGGCGCGGCGGCTTTCTGGATCTTTTCGATCTGCCCCAGGGTATTGCTGCTGATGCGCGCGGCGCGCGCCAGCGCCTGCCGGCTGGGCACAGGCGGCGTCCATGACATGTTGGGCGGCAGGCGCGGCGCTCCATCGGCGGCGGGCGCGCCGTCGTCCTCATCCCAGGGCGGCGACCCATCCGCAGGCGGTGCGTCGGCCGCGGCCTCGGGCGGCGTGCGCGCCAGCAAAATTTCCTTCTTGCGCAGCGCCAGCACGCCGCGCTGGAAGTCCGACACGCTGCGGCGTCCCAGATGGTTTTCGATCATCCACAGATGCACGTCTTCCATCGACTTGAACGTGGTGTTCTGGCGCGTCTGGAATTCAATGCCGTGCTTCTTGCACAAGGCGTAGCGGTTGTGCCCGTCCACCAGCAGGTCGCCCCACAGCACCAGCGCATCGCGGCAGCCTTCGGCCAGCAGGCTACGCTCAAGCGCCTCGTGCTCGTCTTCGGTCAAGGGGTCTATGTAGGCGCGCAGGCCCTCGTCTATCCTGATTTCCATGGTGTCCAATTCGTTGATCTTGTCGGGCCGACGCTACGTCAGCCCCTGGCCGCGCAGAAAATCCTGAACCGCCGCCAGCCGCGCCACCGGGTCCGTCAGGCCCAGCAGACGGGTCTTGTCGTCGGGCGGCAGCGGCAGCAGTTCGCACCAGCGGTCCGCCACCCAACCGCTGTCGTCCAGCCGGAATGGCGGCGCAATCGGCATCTTGTCGGCAGGCACGCCCTCTTGCTGCCATTGCGCCACCAGGCGCCCCAGCGCGTCGGCGCTGGGCTGCATGGATGCCGGCACGGGCGTGGGCGGATCGTCGGCAATGGGCTCGGCCTGGCCCATCCAAAGGCCGTATTTTGCCACTTCGCTGGAAAGCAGCCGGAACCGGCTGCCGCCAATACAGCGCACTTGCAGCAAGGCGGGCATGGGCGCATCCCACGAGGCGATGCGCGCCATGGTGCCCAGCGGCGCAAGCGTCTCGACGCCCTCGGGCGAACGCACTTCGTTGCCCGCCAGCAAGCCCACCACGCCGAACTCGCTGCCATCCGCGATGCAGCGGCGGATCATATCCAGATAGCGCACCTCGAAAATGCGCAGATGCAGCACGCCAGCGGGAAACAGCGCGTTGGATAAGGGAAACAGCGGAATCAGCGCCATGGCCGGCTCCTTATTGGGTGTCGGAAACGTTGACGGAAGCGCCGACGTCGAACGCGGCATCCACCGGCACCTGCATGGCCGTCACCATCGCGTTGGTCTGCGCCGCCATGCCAATCACGGAAAGCAGTTCGGCATGTTGGCCGTCGGTCATGCCCCGGGCCTTGGCCGCCGCCGTGTGCGAGTGCACGCAGTACGAGCAACCGTTGGCGGTGGACACGGCGATATAGATCATCTCGCGCACCAGCGGCGACAGTTCGCCGTCGGCCATCATGACCTGCTTCAACTGCGCCCACACGCGCTGCAATTGCGGGGGATCGTTCGCCAGCGCGCGCCAGAAATTATTCACGAAATCTGACTTGCGCGTCGCCCGGATGTCTTCAAACACCGCCCATGCCTGAGGGCTTTTACGGACTTCGTCGTCCGATAGCAGTTTGACCGTGCTCATGCCATTTTTTCCTTTGTGAAGGCCGCTGTCAGGCAGAATTTGCCGTCAAGCGGCTACAGTGCGTACTTTGCCGGCTTCTTCGGGTACCGTGGGCCGGGTTTTCCATCATAGTGCGGCAGCGCAGCGCGCACCCGCCCCCCAAAAAAAGGAAACATCATGCCCCAGCTATCCGCCTATCTCAGCTTTGATGGCAACTGCGCGGACGCCATGCGCTTCTACGAGCGCGTGCTGGGCGGCCGCCTTGAAACGCTGATCCGCTACGCCGACGCGCCGTCGGACGCGGCGATGCCTGCCTTGTCACCCGAGGACGCCGAGCGTGTCATGGTGGCGCGCCTGGTACTGGACGAGCAGACGCTGCTGGGCAGCGACGCCACCAGCGGCCATCCCTATCCCGGCAAGCAGGGCATTGCGCTGGCCCTGGTCTACCCCACGGTATCCGACGCCCAGCGCGTGTTCGACCAATTGGCCGACGGCGGCAACGTGACGATGCCATTGCAGAAAACATTCTGGGCAGACGCGTATGGCGCGTTGCTGGACCGCTTTGGCACGCGCTGGATGGTCAGCGGCGGCAAGATCACGCATTAAGGATCAGGCCTTAAGGGGGTACGCCTTAAAGGTCACGTGTTGAGCACGTCGGGTGCCGCGCCGGTTATTCGCCGCGGGACCGCCCGCCGCGAGATCGCCCGCCGCGGGATCGCCCGCCGCGCCGTCGGAGCATCAAGCCCCCGGCCGATGCAGCGCCAGCACATCGTGCAACGATTGCGCCGCGCGTTGCAGCACCGGCACGGCGCGCAGCAAATCGTCCAGCATGACCCGGGCCGTGGGCGCGTGGCAGGCCACGGCCGCCACCACCCGGTCCTCGGCGTCTTTCACGGGCACCGCCACCGCGCTCATGCCGCGCACGAATTCTTCGTTGTCGATACCAATGCCGCGCGCGGCCAGGCGTTCCAGTTCTTCTTCCAATTGCACGGGGTCGGTCAGGGTGCGCGGCGTGTTGCGCGTCAGCGGCAAGCGGGCCACCACGCGGCCCCGTTCCAGCCGGTTCATGGACGCCAGGAACAGCTTGCCGCTGGCCGTGCAATGCATGGGCACATGGCTGCCCACCGCGAAGAACAGCCGCAAGGGTTCCGACGTTTCCACGCGCTCCATATAGACCACGCGGTCGCCGTCGGGCGCGGTCAAGTTGCAGGTTTCACCCAGGGTGCCGACCAGTTGCGCCAGCACCGCGCGGCAGGCGCGTGTAAAGGCCGACGCGTGCAAGGTGGCCAGCGCCAGTGACGTGGCTTGCGGCCCCGGCACAAAGCCATGTTCGGTGGGCGTGGACGCCACGAAGCCGGCGCGCTGCATGGCGGCCAGCAGCCGCATCAGCGTGGTCTTGGGCATGTTCAAGCGCTGTGCAAGCTGCGCCAAGGTGGGCGGATGCTGGGCGCGCGCCAGGTGTTCCAGCACCACCAGGGCACGCAGCGAACGCGCGGCCTCTTGTTGCTGTTCGGGCGTGTCGCCTTCAGTTGACTGCGCTCCCGTCACCGGCTTGGACGCCGATGCTGCACTGCGATTTTGAAACCGAAGTTGCATGTTCCGTTCCATTTGTCCGCCCCCACGCGCGTTGTGCTTTGTTCTACGCGCCTGCTTTCTAGAATCGCCACAGATGTCCAGCCGGTTCCCGCATCAACACCGGATGGGATCGAGCCAGTATATAAGTGCGCCCCGCCGCAACAAGCAGGGAAAACGCGCCGTCAGGGCGTGGTGCGGGTTGCGGTGCGGGTCGCTTGGGAACAGGCGGCACGACAACAAGGAGACAAGGCGATATGTCCGATACCGTGGATGTCATCGTGGTGGGCGCCGGCTCGGCCGGATGCGTGATGGCCAATCGGCTTAGCGCCGACGGCGCGCACGCCGTCTGCCTGCTGGAAGCGGGCCCCAGGGACACCTACCCCTGGATCCACATTCCCATCGGCTACGGCAAGACCATGTTCCACAAGGTGGTGAACTGGGGCTACTACACCGACCCCGACCCCAACATGCTGGGCCGCCGCATCTACTGGCCGCGCGGGCGCACCCTGGGCGGCTCCAGCGCCATCAACGGCCTGATCTACATACGCGGCCAGCGCGCCGACTACGACGCTTGGGCGCGCGCGGGCAACCCCGGCTGGGGCTGGGACGACTGCCTGCCCTACTTTCGCAAACTGGAAAACAACGACCTGGGCGCCGGCCTGACCCGGGGCGTGGACGGCCCCTTGAACGCCACGTCCATCAAGACGCCCCACCCGCTGGTGGAAGCGATGATCGCCGCCGCCGGAACGCTGGGCGTACCGGCGGTGCGGGACTTCAACACGGGTGATCAGGAAGGCGTGGGCTATTACCAACTGACCACGCGTAACGGCCGCCGCTGCTCCACCGCCGTGGCCTACTTGCGGCCCGCCGAAGACCGCCCCAACCTGCGCGTGGAAACCGATGCCCACGCCATGGCCATTCTGTTCGAAGGCGGACGCGCCTGCGGCGTGCGCTACAGGCAAGGCGGCCAGGTACGAACGCTGCGCGCCCGGCGCGAGGTGGTGCTGTGCGCGGGCGCGCTGCAATCGCCACAGTTGCTGCAACTCTCGGGCGTGGGGCCGGCCGCGCTGCTGCGCCAGTTTGGTATCCGCGTGGTGCGCGACCTGCCCGGCGTCGGTGAAAACCTGCAAGACCACTTGCAGATCCGGCTGATCTACGAAACCACGCGGCCCATCACCACCAACGACCAGTTGCGCAGCCTGCACGGGCGCGTGCGCATGGGTTTGCAATGGCTGCTGTTCAGAGGCGGCCCGCTGGCGGTCGGCATCAACCAGGGCGGCCTGTTCTGCCGGGTGGACCCGGCCAGCCTCACGCCCGACACCCAGTACCACTTCGCCACGCTGTCGGCCGACATGGCCGGCGGCAAGGTGCATCCGTTTTCAGGTTGCACGTACTCCGTCTGCCAGTTGCGCCCGACATCACGCGGCCAGGTGCGGCTGCGCAGCGCGGACCCGTTCGAGCCGCCGTCCATGCAAGCCAACTATCTTTCCACCGAGCTTGACCGCCACATGACCGTAGCGGCGGTCAAGCATGCGCGCCGGCTGGCCGCGACCGAGCCGCTTGCCGGGTTGATGAAGCGCGAGTTCCGGCCCGGCCCCGACGTGCGCACGGATGACGACATCCTGCATTTCTGCCGCGAACATGGGGCCACCATCTTCCACCCCTCGGGCACGGCCAAGATGGGGCCGCGCAGCGATCCGATGGCGGTGGTGGACGAACGCCTGCGCGTGCATGGCGTGGCCGGACTGCGGGTGGTGGACTGTTCCATCATGCCCACGCTGGTCTCGGGCAACACCAACGCACCCGTGGTGATGCTGGCCGAACGCGCGGCCGATTTCATGCTGGAAGATTTCAAGCTGTCCCGGCGCCGGGCGGATCTTGTCGCCGCCTGATCGCCCCCATCAACAAGAAGGATGTCCCGAACGAAGCTCAATCCAGACCCGCGCACGGCGCCGCAGAGCGCCCCGCCCCATCAAAGGAGACTGCAATGCCCAAGCAAAACGAAGCCGCGGTACGCAAGGTCGTCACCGCATCGCTGATCGGCGCCACTATCGAGTGGTACGACTTTTTTCTATACGGTGTGGTCGCCGGCATCGTATTCAACAAGCTGTACTTCCCCACCGGCGACCCGCTGGTCTCCACCATGCTGGCCTATACCACCTTCGCGGTGGGCTTCATCACGCGGCCGCTGGGCGGGCTGATCTTCGGCCACTTCGGCGACCGCATCGGCCGCAAGAGCATGCTGGTGATGACGCTGATGATCATGGGCGTGTCCACCTTCCTGATCGGCCTGGTGCCCACCTACGACAGCATCGGCGTGTGGGCGCCCATCCTGTTGCTGCTGCTGCGCGTGTTCCAGGGCATAGGCCTGGGCGGTGAATGGGGCGGCGCGGTGTTGATGGCCTACGAGTACGCGCCGCCGGGCAAGAAAGGCTTTTATGCGTCGTTGCCGCAGATCGGGCTGGCGATTGGGCTGTGCCTGGCTTCCGGCACGGTGGCGCTGCTGTCCACCTTGCTGACCGACGAACAGTTCATGGCCTGGGGCTGGCGCATCGCCTTCGTGGCGTCCGCCGCCATGGTGCTGGTGGGCATGTACATCCGCCTGAACATCAAGGAAACGCCGGAATTCACGGCGGTGAAGGCCAACAACGCCGAAAGCCGCATTCCGTTCTTCGACATGCTCAAGCGCTACCCCGGCAACGTGTTCAAGGGCATGGGCGCGCGGTATATCGATGGCGTTTTCTTCAACGTGTTCGGCGTGTTTTCCATTTCGTTCCTGACGCAGACCGTGCAGATCACCCGCACCGAAGCGCTGATCGGCGTCATGGCGGCCGCGCTGGTGATGTGCTTTTTCATTCCCTTCTTCGGCCGCTTGTCAGACCGCATCGGCCGCACGCGTGTCTACTTCTGGGGCTCGCTGATCACGGCGCTGGCGTCGTTTCCCGGCTTCTGGCTGATGCTGAACAGCCAGGGCAACGTCATGCTGATCTGGCTGGCCATCATCATCCCGTTCGGCATCTTCTACGCCGCCGTGTATGGCCCCGAGGCCGCGCTGTTCTGCGAGCTGTTCGACGCCAAGGTGCGCTACACCGGGATCTCGTTCGTGTATCAGTTCTCGGGCATCTTCGCCTCGGGTATCACGCCCATCATCGCCACCGCGCTGCTGAAGACAGGCAACGGCCAGCCGTGGCTGATCTGCCTGTACGTGCTGTTCGCCGGCGCGGTATCCGCGTGGTGCGCGTGGCTGATCGGGCGTGGCAAGCCCGCCGAAGACCCGGTCGCGCAGTCTTCGGCGCCCCTGCCTCGCGCGGGCTTGCGCAAGGCTTGAGCGTGGCCGCTCAGTTGGCCTGCGCCACGGGCGGCTGGACGCCGGTCCAGCCGCCACCCAACGCCTTGAACAAGGTCGCCAGCGCGATCTGGCGCTGCGTGCTGACCTCGATATAGGTCAACTGATCGGTGAACGCGCTGCGCTGCGCGTCCAGATAGCGCAGATGACTGTCCACCCCACCGCGATAGCGCGCTTCCGACAGGCGCATCGCTTCCTGGCTGGACTCGGCCAACGCGCGCCGCGAGGCCTCTTCGCGCCGCAAGGTGTCCGTGGCGGCCAGCGCGTCGGACACCTCTTTGAACGCGGTCTGGATCGTCAGCTCGTACTGCGCCACCGCGATGTCCTTGCGCACCGTCGCCAGATCCAGGTTGGCCACATTGCGTCCGCCCGAGAAAATGGGCAGCGTGATCTGCGGCGTGAACGACCAGGCCCGTTGGCCACCGCCGAACAGGTCGGACAGGTCGGCGCTGGACGAACCGAACAGGCCCGTCAGCGTGATGCTGGGAAAAAACGCCGCTCGCGCCGCGCCGATGCTGGCGTTGCGTGCTTGCAGTTCATGTTCGGCGGCCAGGATGTCGGGCCGGCGTTCCAGCAGTTCCGAAGGCGCGCCCGCCGCAATCTCCTGCACCAGCATGGGCGACGTGGGCAGTTGCGTGGGAAGGTAGGGACGCAGATCGTTCACGCCCACCAACAAAGCCAGCGCGTTGCCGGCTTGGCGGACCTGTCGGTCGATGCGCTCGCGCTCGGCGCGTGCCTGTTCGGTCAGGCCCAAGGCCTCTTGGTAGTCCAGCGCCGTGGCCGCGCCGGCCTGGCGCCGCTGGGCGGTCAGGTGCAGCGAGGCCTCGCGGCTGGCCAGCGTCTGCTCGGTGACTTGCAGGCGGCGCATCGCGCTGTCGCGCGTGAGGTAAGCCTGTATCACTTCGGCCACCAAGCTGATGCGGGTGCTGTGCGCGGTTTCTTCGGTAGCCAGATAGCTTTGCAGCGCCGCATCCGACAGGCTGCGCACGCGGCCAAACAGGTCGATCTCGAACGAGGTCAGCCCAACGCCTGCCTGATAGCTGCTTTGCACGGCCGAACTGCCCGTGCTGTTCAGGTCAGCCGGCACCCGCTGCCGCGTGCCCGTGCCTTGCGCGTTGATGCCCGGCAGGCGGTCCGCGCGTTCGATGCGGTACTGCGCGCGGGCCGCTTCGATATTCAGCACGGCCTGACGCAGGTCGCGGTTATTGTCCAACGCCAGCGCCACCAGTTGGCGCAAGGGTTCGTCGGTAACGAAGGCCTGCCAGTCCAGCGTGGCGGCCGCCGACGGCGCCGAGGCATCCGGTTGGCCGAACTGCGTGGGGATGGGGGCATCAGGCCGTTGATAAACGGGCGCCATCGAGCAGCCGGCCAGCGCCGCCGTCAACACCAAGGCGCCCAGGGTGCGCGAAAAAGAAGTTTGCATCATGACGGTCATTCCTCGGCCGTGCGCGTGGCAGGCAAGGCATCGGGGGCCGGCTTGCCGCGATTCTTCGGCAGCAGCGACAGCACCCAGACAAAGAAGATGGGCACGAAAATCACGCCCAACAAGGTGGCGGTCAGCATGCCGCCGATCACGCCCACGCCCAAGGCGCGCTGGCTGGCCGCGCCCGCGCCGCTGGCCAGCGCCAGGGGCACCACGCCCAGGATGAACGCCAGCGACGTCATCACAATGGGGCGAAAGCGCAGCTTGGCGGCCTGGATGGCGGCATCCGCCAGCGTGTGGCCCTGCTCGCGCAGGCTCTTGGCGAACTCCACGATAAGGATGGCGTTCTTGGCCGCCAAGCCGATGATGGTGATCAGGCCCACCTTGAAATACACGTCGTTGGACATGCCCAGCACCGTTACCGCCAAGACCGAACCCAGCGCGCCGATCGGCACGATCAACATCACTGACGCCGGAATGGCCCAGCTTTCGTACAACGCGACCATCAGCAGGAACACCACCAGAAACGCCAGCGCGAACAGCATGGGCGCCTGCGCACCGGCAAACTTTTCCTGATACGACAGGCCGGTCCATTCATAGCCGATGCCGTTGGGCAGTTCGGACACGATCTTTTCAATCACGGCCATGGCCTCGCCCGTGCTGTGCCCCGGCATCGCGTCGCCCGCGATCTTGAACGCGGGGTAGCCGTTGTAGCGCGAGATCTGCACGGGGCCGTTTTCCCAATCGGTCTTGACGAAGGCCGACAGTGGCACCATGCCGCCCGACTTGTTCGGCACGTTCAGCATCAGAATGCTTTCGGGCGTCATGCGGTCGCGCACGTCGGCCTGCACCACCACGCGCTGCAAGCGCCCGGCGTTGGCAAAGTCGTTGACGGTGGCCGAGCCATAGGCCGCCGAGATCGCCGTGCTGATCGTGTCAAAGCCCACGCCCAGCGCCTCGGCCTTCTGGCGGTCGATGTCCAGGCGCAACTGCGGTGCGTCGGCCAGGCCTTCCATCATGGCGTAGGCGATGACGGGCGAGCTATTGGCCTTGGCCAGCAGTTGGTTGCGCGCGTCGGTCAGCGCTTGGCGGCCCAAGCCGCCCCGGTCTTGCAGGCGCAGCGCAAAGCCGCCTGAGTTGCCAAGGCCGTCGATGGGCGGCGGGTTCACGGCCATGATGGAGCCGTCCGGGATCACCGCGAAGCGTTCGTTCACGCCAGCCGCCACATCCGAGGCTGCCTGGCCCTTGCCGCGCTCGGACCAGTCTTTCAGCGTGGGGAAGGCAATGCCCGCGTTCTGGCCGGTGCCCGAAAAGCTGAAGCCCATCACGGTAAAGGCGTCGCCCATGGCGTCCAGCGACATCAGGTGTTCCTCGACATCCGCCACGACCTTGTCGGTGCGGTTGTAGGTAGCGCCCGGCGGCAACTGCACGTCAACAATGACGTAGCCCTGATCTTCGGCCGGCACGAAGGATTCCGGGACGCGCACGTACAACACGCCCAGCACCGCCACGATGGCCACATAGATCACCATGTAGCGGCCGGTGCGCTTGACCAGCCGCGAGTTCAGCGCTTCGAAGCGCCCGGTCAGCCGGTTGAACAGGCGGTTGAAGCCGCCAAAGAAACCCTTCTTTTCGTCGTGATGTCCCTTCGGGATGGGCTTGAGGAAGGTGGCGCACAAGGCAGGCGTGAAGGTCAGCGCCAAGAAGCCCGAGAACAGGATCGACACCGCCAGCGACAGCGAGAACTGCTGGTAGATCACGCCCACCGAGCCGCTCATGAAGGCCAGAGGCAGGAATACGGCGGACAGCACGAGCGTGATGCCGACGATGGCGCCCGATACCTGCTCCATGGCCTTGATCGTGGCCTCGCGCGGGGGCAGGCCCTCTTCGGCCATGATGCGTTCCACGTTTTCGACCACCACGATGGCGTCGTCCACCAGGATGCCGATGGCCAGCACCATGCCGAACATCGTCATCATGTTGACCGAGAAGCCCAGCACCGACATCACCGCGAACGTGCCCAACAGGCAGACCGGCACGACGATGGTGGGGATGAGCGTGTAGCGGAAATTCTGCAAGAACAGGAACATCACCAGGAACACCAGCACCATGGCTTCCAGCAGCGTATGCACGACCTTGGTGATGGCCACGCTGACAAAGCGCGAGGTATCGAACGGCACCGAGAATTCCACGTCCTCGGGGAACGAGGCGGACAATTCCTGCAAGCGTGCCTTCACCGCCTTGACCGTGTCGATGGCGTTGGCGCCCGGCGCCAGCTGCACGGCCGCGCCCACCGACTTCTTGCCGTTCAGCCGCGTTTCAAAGTCGTAGCTCTGGCGCCCGACTTCCAGCCGCGCCACGTCCGACAGATGCACGACCGAGCCATCCGCATTCGCGCGCAGCACGATGTTGCCGAATTCCTCCGGCGAATCCAGCATGCCCTTGACCGCCAGCGTGGCCGTCAATTCTTGCTCGGGCGAACCGGGGCGGCTGCCGAAACTGCCGGCCGGCACCTGCACGTTCTGTGCCGCGATGGCCGCGTTGACGTCCGCCACCGACAGGCCCACGCCCAGCAGCTTCTGCGGGTCGATCCACACGCGCATGGCCGCTTCGGCGCCAAAGAACTGCACCTTGCCCACGCCTTTGACGCGGCGGATTTCGTTGTTGATGTGACGCGCGGCGTAGTCCGACAAACCCACCACGTCCTTGTGCGCGTCTTCGCCCTTGTAGGTCAGGGCGTAGATCATCAGGAAGTTCGAGCTGGCCTGCTCCACCTGCAAGCCCTGCTGCGTTACCGCCTGTGGCAAGCGTGCTTCCGCTTTCTTGATGCGGTTCTGCACGTCGACTTGCGCCAGGTCCGGGTCCATGCCCGGTTCAAACGTGACGGTGATTTCAGCGCTGCCGCTGGAACTGCTGGACGACTCGTAATACAGCATGTTCTTGGCGCCGTTCAGCTCTTCTTCGATGACGCTCGTCACCGAGTCCACCAGCACCGAGGCCGATGCGCCGGGATAGGTGGCGGCAATGGTCACCTGGGGCGGCGCCACCACCGGAAACTGCGACACCGGCAACGACGGAATCGCCAGCAAGCCCGCCAGCGAAATGAAGATGGCCACCACCCACGCAAAATTGGGGCGGCCAATAAAAAACTTGGACATGATCTACCTTTGGGAATGCACGCAGTGCGTGGGCGGCTGCTTAGTTCGCGGCATGGTCGGAAGCCTGGCTGTTGGCTTGGGCAGAGGCCTGGCTGCCTGCTTGCTTGGCAGCCGCGACGCGCGCTTGTTCAGCCGCCGGCGCCACGCTGACTTTCTGGCCGGGCACGGCGGCAGACACGCCGCCCACGATGACCCGGTCGCCCACCGCCAGGCCGTCGACGATGTGCCAGTCCGAGCCGCGCATCGTGCCGGTTTGCACCGCGCGCGATTCCACCACGTCGTCCTTGCCCACCAGCATCACCTGCGGTTTGCCATCGGTGCTGCGCGTAACCGCGCGCTGTGGCACCAGGATGGCGTCGGGGTCCACTCCCTGCTGCGTTTCCACGCGCACGTACATGCCTGGCAACAGCAGCACATCGGGGTTGGAGAACTCGCCACGCACCGACACCTGGCCGGTGCTGCGGTCCACCGCGATGTCCGAGAACAGCAGCTTGCCGCTGCGCCGTTGTTCCGTGCCGTCAATCGTGATCGAGATGTTGGCGCCCTCACCCTGCCCCAGGCTGCCGTTCTGCAGCGCCGCGCGCATGCGCAGCATGTCGGCCACGGGCTGGTTGAAGTCGACGTAGATGGGGTCCAGTTGCTGGATCGTTGCCATGGCGGTGGCTTCGTTCTGGCCGACCAGCGCGCCTTCGGTAACCTGCGCGCGGCCGATGCGGCCAGAGATCGGCGCCTTGACGGTGGCGTAGTCCAGATTCAGTTGCGCGGTCTCGACGTCGGCCTGGGCGGACCGGCGCGCGGCCTGGGCGCTTTTCAGGGTGGTGGTGGCGGTATCGAAATCCTGCTGGCTGACGGCTTCGATCTTCACCAAGGGGGTGTAGCGCTTCAAGATGGCTCGCGCGTCGGCCACGGCGGCGTCCGCCTTGGCCAGCTCGCCCTGCGCGCGCGACAGCGCAGCCTTGAACGGCGCGGGGTCGATGCGGAACAGCACATCGCCCGCCTTCACGTCGGCGCCTTCCTCAAAGTTGCGGGTCAGGACGATGCCCGCCACGCGGGCGCGCACTTCGGCCACCCGCACGGGTTCGACGCGACCTGGCAAGGTGCTGGACAGCGCGTAGCGCTGCGTTTGCACCTCAACTACCTGCACCCGACGCGGCGTGTCGGCCTGCGCCTGGTTGGGGGACTCGCCGCCGCAGCCGGCCAACACCAAGGTCAGGCCCAGGGCCGCCGCCACTGCCGTCACGCGCAAGCGCCGCTTCATTTCATTCTTCATTGTTTACCTTGCGCCCCGCGGCACTGTTTTTTTACCAAGTGGCGAATGCTACTGGAAAGATTGATTTGAATCAATAAAGATTCATTTGATTATCAAAAGTTCATCAAAGAAGATTTAAAAGGGTTTTCTTGTCAAAAACGCAAAAGTTTGCACAAGCTGAATCTCGCATGCTCCAATACCCCGCAAATGGGGATCTCACACACAAAACAGGGGAAAGCGATGTCTGACGACACAGGACACGAGCGCTTTTTGGTCGCATTGGCGTTGGCGATGGTGGACCAGCCGCGTGCCACCTTGCAGGAACTGGCCAAGGCGGTGGGCGTCAGCAAGGCGACGCTATACCGCTTCTGTCAGACGCGGGACCAACTGGTCCTGCGGCTTACGACGCATTGCGCGCACATCATGAAGAAGGCGTTGGCGGATTCGCATCTGG
Organism: Achromobacter spanius; assembly: GCF_029637605.1. Taxonomy (NCBI): domain Bacteria; kingdom Pseudomonadati; phylum Pseudomonadota; class Betaproteobacteria; order Burkholderiales; family Alcaligenaceae; genus Achromobacter; species Achromobacter spanius. Next base: position 1,575,070 of record NZ_CP121261.1, read on the forward strand.
ATACCGCGCCGCCACGCGAGGCCCTGCGCAACCTGATCCAGCAGAACATGGCGCACAAGGAACTGACCGCCTTCCTGATGTACAACTGGAAGCCCGACAACGAGCAGCAGCCCGACATCATGAACAGTTGGTCGGGCTATCAGGAATCGTTGGATGCGTTCTTTCTACGCGGTCAGCGCGAAGGCGCGTTCCGCGTCGACATCACGGCGGCAGCGCTGACGGAGATGTTCATCGGCGTGCTGACCAGCATGGTGGACGCCGAGCGACGCGGGCGCGTCGCGCGGCTGGGTATCGCGTCCGTGGTCGAGCAGATGATGTTGCACGGCATCGCCAGCGAACCGGTGCGCGCCCCGGCCCAGGGCGCGCCCGCCTGATCAGGCGCTGGCGACGGGCCGACCGAAGAACGGGTAGTTCGGGTCGTTGTAGCCGTGGCTGGAGGCGTGGCCGGGGACGACCCAACCGTCCACGATGGCTTCGTCTTCGGGCGTGATGGTGACGTCCAGCGCCGCGTAGTAGTCGTCCATTTGCGCCAGCGTGCGCGGGCCGGCGATCACGCCGGTGATGATGGGGTTAGCCAAGACCCAGGCGGTCGCGAAATGGCCCGGCAGTACACCGCGCGCGGCGCTGTGCTGCACCAGTTGCTGGGCAATCTGTAGCGATTCTTCGCGGAACTCGGTCGCCAGGATGCGGCGGTCGCCGCGCCCGGCACGGGTATCGGACCCGGGGGTCTGGCCGGGCAGGTACTTGCCCGTGAGCACGCCGCGCGCGATCGGGCTGTATGGCACCACGCCCAAGCCGTAGTGCTTGCACGCCGGCAAGATCTCCACTTCAGGGCCACGGTTCAGCATGTTGTAGTACGGCTGGCATACCACCGGCTGCGGTACGCCCATTTTTTCGCAAAGACGCATCACTTCGGCAATGCGCCATCCCCGGAAGTTCGACAACCCAAAGCTGCGCAGCTTGCCGGCGCGGATCAGGTCGCCCAGCGCCCACAGCGCTTCTTCCAGGTTCTCTTCGTGAAAGTCGCGGTGCAGGTACAGGATATCCATGAAGTCCGTACCCATGCGCGCCAGGCTTTGCTCCACGCCGCGCATCAGCCATTGGCGCGAGTAATGCGACTGGTTCGGCCCCTTGCCGACCGGGTTGCCGATCTTGCTGGCCAACACCCAGTCATGGCGCTGCCCTTGCAGCAGCTTGCCCACCACGTCTTCCGAGCGGCCTTCGTTATAGACATCGGCCGTATCGATGAAGTTGACGCCATGGTCGCGCGCCGACGCAACGATGCGCGCAGCCTCGTCATCCGGCGTCTGCTCGCCAAACATCATGGTGCCCAGGCACAAGGGCGAAACGCGAAGATTACTGTTTCCCAGTCGACGGTATTTCATGGGACATTTCCCTTTCAAATGTAGGATGGGTGAAGCGCGAAGACCCACGTCAGAAGAAAAATAAAGCGGAACGCGCGCAACCCATCAAGCAGCGCGGGCCTTGCGGAGATTGTTCCTATATAGAGGCCGTCACAAGAAAACCGGATAGGAATCGTCGCAAGAAAACCGTTGCGCTGCTTGATGGGTTGCGCGCGTTCGACACCTGCTTGCTATGTTGCGGTTTCGCGCGCTTCACCCATCCTACACCTCGTCACCCGCATCCCCCACGTAGGATGGGTGAAGCGCGAAAACCCACGTCAAAAGAAAAATAAAGCGGAACGCGCGTAACCCATCAAGCAGCGTCACCCGCATCCACCGCCGCCAGAATTTTCCCAAACAGCGCATCAGCGTGCGCCGAATTCAGCCAACGCACAATAACGACCATTTTCCGCTCCGGTTCCACCCACGTGAACGAGCTGCCCGCGCCCACGCCGAAGAAGCTCGAAGCCGGCACGCTGGGAAACACGCGGCCTTCGTGGTTCAGCCAGATCAGATAACCGTAGTACGGCGCAATCTCGCAGGGCGTGCGCATCGCCTGGATCCATTCACGCGACAGAATCTGTTTCCCATTCGCGGCCTGGCCGTCATTCAACAACATCTGACCGATCAAAGCCTGGTCGCGCGCGCTGATGGACATGCCGCCGCCCCAGTGCGAACCGCCCGGCACGGACGGCATGCGCTGGCCGTCGATCTCGACCCAGGCGGTGTCGTAGCCTACCCATTGCCAATCTTCACTAGCGCCGATGGGGCGCGTGACGGCTTCGCGGAAAACGTCCGGCAGAGGTTTGCGGAACAGGTGCAACAGCGCATACGACAACTGGTTGATGCGGACGTCGTTGTATTCCCAATACGTGCCCGGACGCTGCAACGGCCGCGCATCGCCCTTTTTGCCGTCAGGCGGCACCCCAAACGTGACCGCGCGATAGCGGTCCGCCTGATCCGACACGCCAAAGCGTTCGCCTTCCCATTCGCTCGTCTGCTGCAACAGATGGCGCCAGGTGATGTCGGCGTTCTGGCCTTCGTCAAAGCCAATGCCCGGCACGCGCTTGCCCACGGGTTCGTCCACGTCTGGCAACAGGCCACGGTCATGCGCCACGCCGGCCAGAATCGCCAGGTACAACTTGGCCACGCTGAAGGTCAGGTCGGCGCGCTCGGGTTCGCCCCAGGACGCCACCGTCTTGCCGTCCACCACCACCACGCCCGACACCGGGCCACGATCGTGAATGGGACCCAGCAGGCGGTTCCACGGTGGCGGGTCGTTCAGGTGCACGCCAAAGTTGCCCTTGACGCTGCGGTCCCAGGTGGATTCGTGTTCATTTGCGAATTCAATCGCCTGCTGCATAAGCGTGTTCATGGTTTCCCTTCGTGTTGTCTTTGTCTTGCTTGATCTTCAGGCCGCCGCCGCGCCCTCGGGTGTGCGCGCCAGAAATTCCATCGCCGCCTGCACACCGCCGGAACGATGCGGCACGCCCGCGGCGGCCAGTCCCATTTCGACGCCGGCCAGCGTGCCGCACAGCGTCAGGTCGTTGAAATGGCCCAGGTGGCCGATGCGGAAAATGCGGTCGGAAAGCTTGCCCAGGCCCTGCCCCAGCGACATATCGAAGCGTTCCAGAATCAGCTTGCGCAGCGCGTCGGCGCTATGGCCCTCGGGCATCATCACCGCGGTCAGCGCGGGGCTGTGGGCGGCCGGGTCCAGGCTCAGCAATTCCAGCCCCCAACCCGCCACAGCCAGGCGGGTTGCGCGCGCGTGGCGTTCGTGGCGCGCGAACACGCGCGGCAGCCCTTCGGCTTGCAGCATCGCCAGCGCTTCATGCAGGCCGTAAAGCAGATTGGTCGACGGCGTGTACGGAAAATAGCCCTTGCCGTTGGCCGTCAGCATTTCGCCCCAGTCCCAATACGAACGCGGCAGGCGCGCAGTGTCGGCGGCGGCCAGCGCACGCGCGCTGACGGCGTTGAACGCCAGGCCCGGCGGCAGCATCAAGCCCTTTTGCGAGCCGGCCACGGTGACGTCCACGCCCCATTCGTCGTGGCGGTAATCAATGGAACCCAAGGAAGAAATCGTGTCCACCATCAGCAGCGCGGGGTGCGCGGCGCGGTCGATCGCGGCACGCACGGCGGCGATGTTGCTGGTGACCCCGGTGGACGTTTCGTTATGCACCACGCACACGGCCTTGATGCGGTGCTGCGTGTCTTCGGCCAGGCGCGCGCCGATCACACCGGCGTCAACCGGGTGGCGCCAGTCGCCTTCCACGTAATCAACTTCCAGCCCCAAGCGGCCGGCCAGCTTCTTCCACAGGCTGGCGAAGTGGCCGGTTTCCACCATCAGCACGCGGTCGCCGGGGGACAGCGTATTGACCAGCGCCGCTTCCCAGGCACCCGTGCCCGACGACGGAAAAATCACCACGGGCGATTGCGTCTGGAAGACCCGCTTTGCGCCTTCCAGCACGGCGAGGCCCAGCGCGCCGAACTCGGGTCCGCGATGGTCGATGGTGGGTTGATCAATGGCGCGCAAGACGCGGTCGGGCACATTGGTTGGCCCCGGAATCTGCAAGAAGTGCCGGCCGGACAGATGGGTGTTCAGGGTAAGCATGCGTAGCCCCAGGGTGGAATTTTTTGTATACCAGTGAAAGAAGCGCGGCGTTTAACACGGCGTTTGAAACGGCCGGGGCCGAGCACGCGGACTTGCGGCATGCGCCACTCTATCCCATTGTTTTTGCATAGATAACCTAGGGTATACACCCATCAATGAAGTCATGACGACAGGTTTATAGTGCAAAAAAACACGGGGAAATGTTGGTATACCAATGAGCAGCAATCCTAGCCTGATGCCGGGTTTGGCCAAGTCGGCACGCGCCGATTCCACCACGCCCAACGCGTTGCCAGACGCCGCCGCGCCTGCCGCGCCACGTGCCGCCGGCAACGGCCGCACGCTGCCCGGCGCGGTTGCTGGCGCGCTGCGTGAACGCATCATCCAAGGTGAATTCCCCCCCGGCTCCCGCTTGAACGAACGCGCCCTGTGCGACCTGCTGGGTGTGTCGCGCACCCCGATGCGCGAAGCCTTCCGCGTGCTGGCGGCCGAAGGCCTGGTGCAGATCGAACCCAACCGCGGCGCGCAAGTGGTGGCGCTGTCGGAAGCCAACATCCGCGAGGCCTTTGAAGTCATCGGCGGCCTGGAAGCCATGTCTTGCCGACTGGCGTGTGAACGCGCCACCGACCTTGAAATTGCCGAGATCCGCGCGCTGACCTACGAGATGATGGCCAGCCACGCGCGCCACGACCTGCCTACCTACTTCCACACGAACCGCGAGATCCACGAACGCATCAGCCTGGCTTCGCACAACAGCCTGCTAAAGCAGTTGTACGACGCGCAGAACGCGCGCATCCAGAACCTGCGTTTCGTGTCGAACGAGAACCGGCAGAAGTGGGATTTGGCCATGCGGGAACACATCGAGATGGCCGAGGCCCTGGACGCGCGCGACGCGGACCGGCTGGCGGGCATCATGCGGCAACACTTGCAGCGCAAGTGCGAGGCCGCGCTGAAAAGCCTGAACCCCGATGCGGCGCCCCCGCCCGCGCAATCGTCCAAATCTGGTTGAGCCTGCCCTCCCAGCGCAAGGACGATAACGATAAAAACAGGGTGGCGCGGCCCGGAGCGAGACGTTGGATACGCAGTACTTGTAGTGCCTTCCACAGGAGCCTTCACCATGGCTGATAGTCGCTTCACACCGCAGCACCTCAATTCCGTACCCGCTTTGCGCGCCCGCCGCATCACCCCGATGCGCGCCGTTGCCGCCGCCATCCTGGCCTGCGCCACGCTTGCCTCCCAGCCCGCGCTGGCCGGCAAGAAGGACGACACCTTGCGCATGGCGTATGACCAGGCGCCGGAAAGCGTGGACCCCTACTTCAACAACGTGCGGATCGGCGTCATCATTGCCGCCAACGTCTGGGACACGCTGCTCTACCACGACCCCGTCTCCAATGAGTATCGGGGGCAACTGGCCAAGAGCTGGAAGCAGATCGATGACAAAACGATGGAATTCGAGCTGCGCCAAGGCGTGAAATTCCACAACGGCGAAGAGTTCGACGCGGACTCCGTCGTGTACACGCTGAACTATGTGGCCGACCCGAAGAACAAGGCCGTCACGCAGCAGAACGTGTCGTGGATCGACAAGGTCGAAAAAATCGACAAGTACAAGGTGCGCCTGACCACCAAGGAGCCCTTCCCCGCCGCCAAGGAATACCTGTCCACCACCGTGGCCATCCACCCGGCCAAGTACTACAAGGAAGTCGGCCCCCAGGGCATGAACGCCAAGCCGGTGGGCTCCGGCCCGTACAAGGTGGTGGACTACCAGCCGGGCAAGTCCATCACGCTGGAACGCAACACCGAGTACTTCAAGGATTCGCCCAAGGCGCAGCCGAAGATCGGCAAGGTCGTCATCCGCTTCATTCCTGACCGCCAGACGCAGATGGCCGAAGTCATCTCGGGTGGCGAAGACCTGATCATGAGCGTGCCCAAGGACCAGGCCGAACAGCTGGGCCAGATGCCGAACCTGCAGATGGTCACCGGCAACACCATGCGCATCGTGTTCATGCAGATGAACATCAAGGAAGGCACGCCCGCGCCGCAACTGAAAGACGAGCGCGTGCGCAAGGCCATCATCCACGCGATCGACCGCGAATCCATGCTGAAGAACATCGTGGGTGAAGGCGGCGGGCTCATCAACACCATCTGCACGCCCTCGCAAGTGGGTTGCACACAAGATGGCGCGCCGACCTACAAGTACGACCCGGCGCTGTCCAAGAAGCTGCTGGCCGAAGCGGGCTACCCCGACGGTTTCGACATCGACATCGTGGCCTACCGCGAGCGCAACCAGACCGAAGCCATCATCAACTACCTGCGCGCCGTGGGTATCCGTGCCAAGCTGAACTTCCTGCAGTACGCCGCCATGCGCGACATGATCCGCGCCAACAAGGCGTCGCTGACGCACCAGACCTGGGGCTCCAACCTGGTGAACGATGTGTCGGCGTCCACGCCCGTGTACTTCGCCTTCGGCAACGACGACATCACCCGCGACCCCAAGGTGCGCGACCTGCTCAACAAGGGTGACCACACCATCGAGGCCAAGCCGCGCAAAGCGGCCTACAAGGAAGCGCTGGATTTGATTGCGGAGAAGGCGTATGCGGTGCCGCTGTGGACGCTGCCCGCCTACTACGTCGCCACCAAGGCCGTGAACTTCAAGCCCTATTCGGACGAACTCGTCCGCTTCTGGGACATGAGCTGGAAGTAAGGCGCAGGCTTGGCGCCGGGCGTGCGTAATGCGCGCCCGGCGTGCTGACACGTTAGAGGAAGTCCTATGCTGTATTTCACGATCAGGCGTCTGGGCCTGGCAGCGCTGGTGGCGCTGACCGTATCGGTCCTGGCGTTCCTGCTGCTGCACCTGTCGGGCGATCCCGCCCTGGCCCTGGCTGGCGAAGGCGCGCGCCAGGCCGACATCGACATGATCCGCAAAACCTACGGCCTGGACCGGCCGCTGGTGGTGCAGTATGCCGATTGGCTCTGGCATATTGCGCAAGGCGATTTCGGTACGTCTGTGTACTTCAAGACCGACGCCGGCCCGCTGATTTGGTCCAAGCTCAAGACCACCTTGATGCTGGGCATGGGCGCGCTGGGCTTCGCGCTGTTTATCTCGATTCCGCTGGGCGTGCTGGCCGCCATCTACAAAGGCAGCGTGATCGACCGCGCCTGTCTGGCCATCGCGGTGCTGGGCCAGGCCCTGCCGAATTTCTTTTTCGCGCTGATCCTGATCATGCTGTTCTCGATCTCGCTGCGCATCCTGCCGGTATCGGGCAGCGGCACCTGGCAGCACTTCGTGATGCCCGCCATTGCCCTGGGCTACTACGTGGCGCCCGCCTTCATGCGGCTGATACGCGCCGGCATGATCGAGGTGCTGGGCGCCGACTACATCCGCACCGCGCGCGCCAAGGGTCTGCCGGCCCGCAAGATCATCTTCAAGCACGCGCTGCGCAACGCCATCGTGCCCGTGGTGGCGCTTGCCGCCGTGCAACTGGGCTATCTGCTGGGCGGCTCGGTCGTCATTGAAACCATCTTCGCGCTGGACGGCTTGGGCTACCTGGCCTACCAAAGCATTACGTACAAGGACTTTCCGGTGATGCAGTTGATCGTGCTGCTGCTGTCCGTGCTGTATGTGCTGCTGACGCTTGCCGCCGATATCGCCAACGCGTGGCTTGATCCGCGCATCCGGGTGTCCTGACATGACTACGCCTATCCTCACTCCTACCGTTCCGGGCGCCCCCGCGCCCATGGAATTCACCGCCGCCACCTTGCGCTGGCGCCGGCTGCGCCGCAACAAGGCCCTGCTGGCGGGCGGCGGCATCCTGCTGATCATTGTGCTGATTGCACTGCTGGCGCCGTGGATCTCTCCGCACGACCCCTATTTCCAGGATCTGGCCTACCGCACGGCGCCGCCTGTCTGGTACGAAAAAGGCACCTGGCTGCATCCACTGGGCACCGACCAGCTGGGCCGCGACTATATGTCGCGCCTGTTCTACGGCGCGCGCATCTCGCTGTTGATCGGCATCAGCGTGGCGCTGATTTCGGGAATCATCGGCACCGCCATGGGCATGGCCGCCGGTTACTTCGGCGGCAAGGTCGACATGGCCGTGTCGTTCCTGATCACGACGCGCCTGTCGATGCCCGTGATACTGGTGGCGCTGGCCACCGTGGCCATCGTGGGCGGCTCGCTGTGGGTCGTCATCCTGGTGCTGGGCCTGCTGAAATGGGACCGCTACGCGGTCGTCATGCGCAGCGCCACGCAGCAGGTGCGGTCGTTGGAATACGTGGCGGCGGCGCAGGCCGCGGGCGCGTCCACCTGGCGCATCGTGTGGGGCGAAGTGCTGCCCAACGTGGTGCCGCAGTTGATCGTGATTGCCACGCTGGAAGCCGCCAGCGCCATTCTGCTGGAGGCTTCGCTGTCGTTCCTGGGCCTGGGCGTGCAACCGCCGCTGCCGTCCTGGGGGCTGATGATTTCGGAAGCCAAGGCCTACATGTTCTTCTCGTTCTGGCTGATCGCCATTCCGGGGTCTGCGTTGGCGCTGCTGATCTTCGCGATCAATCTGGCTGGCGACGGGCTGCATCAACTGCTGACGCCTGAAGAGAGGGCCTGACCATGAACGACAAGGAAATTGTTCTGGACGTGCAAGGGCTGACGGTGGACATCGCCACGCCGCGCGGGCCGCTGCATGCGGTGCGTGACGTGTCGTTCCAGGTCAAGCGCGGTGAAACGCTGTGCCTGGTGGGCGAATCGGGCTGCGGCAAATCGATGACCTCGCTGGCCATCATGGGCTTGCTGCCCAAGGCCGCCAAGCGCACCACGCGCCGCCTGGCGGTGCTGGGTGAAGATCTGTCCGCCGCGCGCGGCCGCCGCATCAACGCGCTGCGCGGCAGCAAGATGGCGATGATCTTCCAGGAACCCATGACGGCGCTGAACCCGGCGTACGCCATCGGCGAGCAACTGACCGAGCACTACATCCACCACCGCCATGCCAGCCAACAGCAGGCGCGCGACCGCGCCGTGGAACTGCTGGAGAAAGTGGGCATTGCGTCGGCCGGACAGCGCCTGACGCAGTACCCGCACCAGCTTTCGGGCGGCCTGCGCCAGCGCGTGATGATCGCGATGGCGCTGATGTGCGGCCCCGAATTGCTGATCGCCGACGAGCCCAGCACCGCGCTGGACGTCACTATCCAGGCGCAGATTTTGCGCTTGCTGGCCGACCTGCAAGCCGAGCTGGGCATCGCCATGGTGCTGATCACCCATGACCTGGGCGTGGTGGCGCGCATTGCGCAGCAGGTGGCGGTGATGTATGCCGGGCAGATCGTCGAGGAAGGCCCGGTGAAAGACATCTTCGCCACGCCGCGTCATCCGTACACGCAGGGCTTGCTGGGCTGTATTCCCGTGCCCGGCCGCACCCCGCCCGGCGAATCGCTGGGAACGATACCCGGCGTGGTGCCGTCGCTGGTGGGCGACCTGCGCGGCTGCGCCTTCGCCGACCGCTGCCAGTATGTGCAGCCGCAATGCCGCGACACGGTTCCCGTGTACGGCCATCCGCCGCACCAGCAATGGCGCTGCATCCGCCAAGAAGAAGGAGTTCCGGCATGAGCGCGCTCTTGCAAGCCGAAGCCGTCAGCCGGCAGTTTTCCATCCGCTCGGGCATGTTCCGCCCGCGCAGTACCTTGCATGCGGTCAATGGCGTGGACCTGGCGGTGGAACGCGGCGCGGTGCTGGGCATCGTGGGCGAATCGGGCTGCGGAAAATCCACGCTGGCGCGCATGCTGCTGGGGCTGACGCCGCCCAGCGCGGGCGTGATCAAGCTGGACGGGCAAGACATCAGCCAGATGGACCGGCGCGCGTTGGCCCGCCGCGTGCAGCCGATTTTTCAGGATCCGTATTCGTCCTTGAACCCACGCCGTTCCATCGCGTCCATCGTGTCGCTGCCGCTGGAGGTGCACGGCATCCCCAACCCCAAGCTGCACAAGGCCATTGAAATGCTGGAGCGCGTAGGCCTGCCGCCGCGCCTGGCGCACAACACGCCGGGGCAGTTGTCGGGCGGGCAGCGCCAGCGGGTGGCGATTGCGCGGGCGCTGGTCATGAACCCCGAGATCGTCATCTGCGACGAGCCGACGTCCGCGCTGGATGTGTCGGTGCAGGCGCAGATCATGAACCTGCTGATGGACCTGCGCCGCGAATTCAACCTGACCTATGTCTTCATCAGCCACAACCTGGCGGTGGTGGAGCACATTGCCACGCACGTGGCCGTTATGTATCTGGGTCGCGTGGTGGAATCCGCCGACACCGCCAAGCTGTTCCACGACCCGCGCCACCCGTACACGCAGGCCTTGCTGGCATCGGTGCTGACGCCCGAACCCGGCCTGGGCATTCCCGACATGGGCTTGGGGCTGTCCTTTCCCGACCCGCTTAACCCGCCGCCGGGCTGCCCCTTTCACCCACGCTGCCAGTACGCGATGGCGCAATGCAAGACCGAACGGCCCGCGCTGACGCTGCGTGATACGTCGGTGGTGGCCTGCCATTTGTATCCCGCGGCCTCGTCTTCCCTTGCCGCATCGAATGCGTCTTCACCGCTATCTTCGATACCCACTTCCACCGGAGCCCGACCATCATGACCCGTGAGCAAGCCATCGCCCAAGCAGAACACTGCTTTGATTCTGGCGCCTTCCGCGCGCTGCTGGCGCGCCGGCTGGCGCTGCCCACGGAAAGCCAGAACCCCGAGCGCGCCGCCGTGCTGGCGGACTACCTGGAATCGGAAATCCGCCCCGCGTTCGAAGCGCTGGGATTCACCTGCCAGACCTTGACGCATCCCAAGGCGCTGGCGCCCTTTCTTTATGCCGAGCGGATTGAAGACGCAAGCCTGCCCACCGTGCTGGGCTATGGGCATGGCGACGTCATTCGGGGGCTGGAAAAGGAATGGAAGGAAGGCTTGTCGCCCTGGGCGTTGACCGAGGCCGAAGGCCGCTGGTACGGCCGTGGCATCGCCGACAACAAGGGGCAGCACACCATCAACATGGAAGCGCTACGGCTGGTGCTGGAAGCACGCGGCAAGCTGGGCTTCAACGCCAAGTACTTGATAGAGATGGGCGAAGAGACCGGGTCGATGGGCTTGCGGGAACTGTGTGCCGAGCATCGCGACATGCTGGCGGCCGACCTGCTGATCGCGTCCGACGGCCCACGCCTGGCGCCCCAACGGCCCACCATTTTCCTGGGTGCGCGCGGCAGCCTGAACTTTGACCTATCGATCGAGGCGCGCGCGGGTGGGCACCATTCCGGTAATTGGGGCGGACTGATTTCCAACCCCGGCATTCAGTTGGCGCATGCCATTTCGACGATTGTGTCTCCCACCGGCCAGATCCGCATCAAGGAATGGGTGCCCGCCAAACTGCCCGACGCCGTGCGTCGCGCGCTGGCGGATTGCCAGGTGGATGGCGGCACGGACGGCCCCGAGATTGAACCTGAATGGGGCGAACCCGGCCTGTCGCCGGCGGAACGGGTTTTTGGCTGGTGCTCGTTTGAAGTGCTGGCGTATAAAACCGGCAACCCGGAAACGCCCGTCAACGCGATCCCACCGCGTGCCTGGGCGCGTTGCCAACTGCGCTTTGTGGTGGGCGTGGACCCGGAAGACCTGATCCCCGCGCTGCGCCGCCATCTGGACCGCGAGGGTTTTCCGATGGTGAAGATTGCGCTGACGCGCGAGTCCATGTTCCGCGCCACGCGGATTGACCCTGACGACGCCTGGGTGCGGTGGGCGGTCGATTCGCTGGAACGCACGTCGGGGCAGAAGACGGCGTTGCTGCCGAACTTGGGCGGGTCATTGCCGAATGATATTTTCACGGATGTGCTGGGCCTGCGCACGATATGGGTTCCGCATTCGTATCCGGGTTGTTCGCAGCACGCGCCGAATGAGCACCTGCCGCCGGAGCTGCTGCGGCAAGCGCTGGGGTTGATGACGGGCTTGTACTGGGACTTGGGTGCGGGGGACACGCCGGCGGTGTCGCGAGGGTGAATGCTGATTGATGGTTTGGGGGGTGATGTTGCTTGATGGGTTTGCGCGTTGTGCGTCGGCGTATTTTTTGCCAAGGTGCCGCGCTACACCCATCCTACGGTGTTGGGTTGCCGCTGGAATTGGTTGTGGTGCTGGCGTTGCTTGATGGGTTTGCGCGTTGTGTGTCGGCGTGTTTTTCGCCAGGGTGCCGCGCTACACCCATCCTACGGCGTCACTTTGTAGGATGGGTGTAGCGCGCGCCGGCTGGAGCAAGAAAAACTCATTCCAACGCGCGGAACCCATCATGCGGCCGTTGCATTGTGGCTGGAACTGGTTGTGGTGCTGGCGTTGCTTGATGGGCTTGCGCGTTGTGCGTCGGCGTATTTGTCGGCAGTTTGCCGCGCTACACCCATCCTACGGTGTCACTTTGTAGGATGGGTGTAGCGCGCGCCGGCCGGCGCAAGAAAAGCTCATTCCAACGCGCGGAACCCATCATGCGGCCGTTGCATTGTCGCTGGAATTTTTTGGAACTCTTGCGTTGCTTGATGGGTTTGCGCGTTGTGTGTCGGCGTATTTGTCGGCAGTTTGCCGCGCTACACCCATCCTACGGTGTCACTTTGTAGGATGGGTGTAGCGCGCGTCGGCCGGCGCAAGAAAAACTCATTCCAACGCGCGGAACCCATCATGCGGCCGTTGCATTGTCGCTGGAACTGGTTGTGGTGCTGGCGTTGCTTGATGGGTTTGCGCGTTGTGTGTCGGCGTATTTGTCGGCAGTTTGCCGCGCTACACCCATCCTACGGTGTCACTTTGTAGGATGGGTGTAGCGCGCGCCGGCCGGCGCAAGAAAAACTCATTCCAACGCGCGGAACCCATCATGCGGCCGTTGCATTGTGGCTGGAATTTTTTGGAACTCTTGCGTTGCTTGATGGGTTTGCGCGTTGTGTGTCGGCGTATTTGTCGGCAGATTGCCGCGCTACACCCATCCTACGGTGTCACTTTGTAGGATGGGTGTAGCGCGCGTCGGCCGGCGCAAGAAAAACTCATTCTAACGCGCGGAACCCATCATGCGGCCGTTGCATTGTGGCTGGAACTGGTTGTGGTGCTTGCGTTGCTTGATGGGTTTGCGCGTTGTGCGTCGGCGTATTTGTCGGCAGTTTGCCGCGCTACACCCATCCTACGGTGTCACTTTGTAGGATGGGTGTAGCGCGCGTCGGCCGGCGCAAGAAAAACTCATTCCAACGCGCGGAACCCATCATGCGGCCGTTGCATTGTCGCTGGAACTGGTTGTGGTGCTGGCGTTGCTTGATGGGTTTGCGCGTTGTGTGTCGGCGTATTTGTCGGCAGTTTGCCGCGCTACACCCATCCTACGGTGTCACTTTGTAGGATGGGTGTAGCGCGCGTCGGCCGGCGCAAGAAAAACTCATTCCAACGCGCGGAACCCATCATGCGGCCGTTGCATTGTGGCTGGAACTGGTTGTGGTGCTGGCGTTGCTTGATGGGTTTGCGCGTTGTGTGTCGGCGTATTTTTCGCCAGGGTGCCGCGCTACACCCATCCTACGGGCGACGGATGCCGTTTAGCAGCAAGTCCGTAATAAACGTCGCCAAGGCGCGTTGCTGTTGCGCGTCCGGCGCCTGGCGTGTGAAGCGTTCGATCATGCCCATCAGCGATTGGGCGAACCAGTCCGCCGCAACATCCGGGCGGAACAAACCCGCCTGCTGCTCGGCGCGCACGTTGTCGGCAATCATTGCCACCAACTCGTCCTTCAATGCTTCCGCCCCGGCCACCTGAAAAAAACCGATGCGGGTCAGGTTGGGGTCTTCTTGCAAGATCGCAAGCAGGCCCAGCACGCCGCCACGAATGCGATCGACCAGTTCGGCGCCGTCCAGATCAGCTGGCAAGCGCGCCTGGCTGATCGCCTGGCGCAAGCGCTGCGCGAACATGCCGACCAGTTCGTCGTAGGCGGCTTGCTTGCTTGAAAAGTATTGATAGAAGACGGGTTGGGTGACCCCGGCCCGGGCGACGATGTCGCTGATCCGCGTGTGCTGAAATCCGCGTTCGGCGAATTCCGCGGCGGCAACCTGCAAAAGCTGTAAGCGGGTGCGTTCACCTTTGGTGAGACGCTTGTCTTGCGATAAAGAAGGGGGTGGTGCCGTCATCATCGCGAGAAAGTACCCTGCTTCATGGCTTTGCGCTACTAGTTCGCATGGCCTTCCCGCAACGCAATGTCACGGTATTTCAGTGCTCTCAGAGGGGTGCACCCAAAAGCTTACAAATTACTGAAACAAAGCCGTCGCAATTTCTCGACAAGCGCCGATCCCTACGAGCCCCAGTACGTTCCCCAGCCGCTTGGAAACCCCTTGAAGTCACTTGAAATGCCCGTAGCTTTTGCAACAACTCTTGATGCCCGCGCGGCAGTAAAGTAGCGCTATCGCCCTGGCGCATTTCAAATATGCCCGTGCCAGGCGGACAGGAGCAAGATCATGAAACGGTTTACAGGCCGGCTGGTTGCCGTGACGTTGGCGCTTGCCGTTGCAGGTGCGCCCGCGATGGCGGGCGGTCGTGGCGGTGGTTGGGGCGGCGGCGGTGGTTACCACGGCGGCTATTACAACGGCGGTGGCTATCACCATCATGGCGGCGGCGGCAGCTCGGACGGTTGGTGGGTAGGCGGCGCCTTTGCGCTGGCCGCCGTTGGGCTATTGCTGGCCGCGAACTCTGGCCCCAGTTATGCGCAGACCAGCGTCTACGCCTCGCCGGGCGTTGCCTACACGAGCCCGCCGATCTATGCCGCGCCCGTCTACGACGCGCCGCCCGTGTATGCCGACCCATCCATTGCTTATGCGCAACCGCAATCGCAGCTTGAGTCGCAGCCGCAATACGCGCCCGTGCAGTACGAGGCCGCGCCCAAGGTCAGCGCCGCCCAGGCCAGCGCCACCACCGATTGCCAGCGTTGGGCCATGAACCAAAGCGGCTACAACCCGGCCACCATTTCGCAATGGACGACGCAAGTGATGGTGGATTCGTACAACCATTCGCTGGATTCATGCATGACCAGCCGGGGTTACCGCAGCCAGTAGGGCCTGTCACCGGGCGTGGCGCCGGCAGCCGCGCCACGCCAGCGCCAGCCCGGCGGCCAGCAATACCGTCGCCGGCAGCACCCAGACAAAGCCTGACGACGTGTAGACCACTTGGTCCACGGGATCGTAATAGCGACCCAAGTCGTTGAAGTCCCACTTCCAATAGAACGCATACCAGGCGTAGTAGAAGAAGGCGGACAGCCCCAGGCACAGCACGGCGCCGATACGCGCCCGCCACGGGTGGCGCGCGGCGCCCTTCCCGCCCGATCGCCTTGCAACGCGCCCGCCCCAGGCCGCAACGGCCAGCACTGCCAGCACCACGGCTCCCGCGCTAAGCCACATCTTGCGCCTCCAACCCTGCCAGGCAAGCGTCGGCCTCGGCCCATTGCTTTTCGCTAAAGACCTGTACGCCAGCGCCGATCAGCAATTCGGCCGTGATGCCCACGCCCGTTTTCCGCTGGCCCGAGTAATGGCCGTCATACACATAGCCGCTGCCACACGACGGGCTGCCTTCTTTCAGCACCGCGATGCGAATGCCGCGCTGTCGCGCCACGGACAAGGCCGCATGGCCGCCTTGCACGAATGGCTGGGTGACGTCGTCTCCCGTCACGGCAATCACGCGCGCGCCGCCGGCCAACACATCGGCGGCCCGCTTGCCCGGCTCGATCTCGGCGGGCGGGCGCGGGGTAGCCATGCCGCCCGCGACTTCCGGACACACCGGCACGACCCGCCCTTCCTCGCGCCAGCGAGCCAGGACGGCGTCATCATTGGGCACCGCGCGCCCGTCATAGCGCACGGGGTTGCCTAACAGGCAGGAGCTGATCAACACGTATTGCATGGGAAATTCAAGCAGGACCGGGCTTGGACAGGAACAGGCCTGAATCATAGACCAGGCACTCAGCGCGTCAGCGACGGCACGACATCAGCGCGTGCACCCACGCCCGCAAATCGGGGGCGCGCAGTTCCATCACATCGAACAGGCCCAGCGCGCGCAGGGCCGGCAGCGCGTCTTGAATGTCGCGCCGCGCTTCGGCCACTGCCTCTGGCGACGCCTTGGCATCGGTGCACACACGCGCGTTCGCCAGAAACGCGCCCACGGTGCCCTTGCGCACCGGCACGCCGTTGAATTCACTGTGGTTCATGCCGTCCGGCAAGATGTCTTTGGCTTGCATGCCTGGCTCCTGATAGTGAGAAACAAGCGTTACGATAGCGGCATCAACTTGGCATTACTGCGGGGTTCTGGCCAATGAATACCGCGTTTCGGCCACGCACCACCTACCACCTGCGACCCGCCACCGGCTGACATGACCACTCCCTTGCTGCCGCCCGAACGCGCCCAATCAAAAAGCGGCCCGACGCTGATCGCCGTCCGCCGCGATGACGGCCTGCTTCGCGACACCGCCATGCATCAGCATGCGCGCGGCCAGTTGCTGGGCGCCTATCGGGGCTTGCTGACGGTGTATGCGGGCGCGCGGCAATGGGTGGTCCCGTCCGCGCAGGCGGTGTGGATTCCGCCCGGCCAGCCCCATGGTCTGAGATCGCACGGGCCGTACGCGGGCTACAGCGCCTACCTGAGTCCGGCTGCCTGCTCGCGCTTGCCCACCACCACCCGCGTGCTGCAAACATCAGCCTTGCTGCTGGCGGCCGTGGACCGTGCCGCGTCATGGAATGGCAATGAGACAAGCGCCGCGCGCGGCCACGTTCTGGGATTGATTCAAGACGAATTGTGCACCCTACCGCTAGCCGGCCAGGCGCTGATCATGCCGGGTGACCCGCGTTTGCAGCGCTTGGCGGTATCCCTTTCCGACAACCCTTCGGATACTCGGTCCTTGGATGCCTGGGCCGCGCAGGTCGGCATGGCGCCGCGCACCTTTGCGCGCCGTTTCCTGGCGGAAACCGGCCTGCCCCTGGGCGCATGGCGGCAGCAGGCCCGCCTGATGCGGGCGCAGGAAATGCTGGCGGCGGGGAGTGCCGTGACGACGGTGGCGTTGGAACTGGGCTACGACAACATCAGCGCATTCATCGCCATGTTCAAACGCGAAGTCGGAATCACGCCGGGCCGCTTTCGCGGCCCGGGGGTGTAAACCCGATCAGGATTCCTTGGCCGGCGTCTTGCGAGGGCTGCGGGTGCGCGACGCGGTCTTGCGGGCAGGCTTGGCAGACGCCTCGGCCTGGGGTTCAGCAGCCGGTGCCGATGCCGCCGATCCCGTTGCCGCCGCTTCGGTTGCCGAGGATTTCGTTGCCGACGGTTTCGTTGCCGTCGGTTTCGTTGCCGTCGCTCCGGTAGCCGTCGACTTGGTCGCCACCGGTTCCGTTGTCACGGCCCGGGCAGCGCGACCAGCGTCCGATTCGGCCGACTTGGCCTTCGTGGTCTTGCTGGCGGCACGGGCGCGCTTGGCCGGGGCTGCCGGAGCGGGAGCAGGAGCAGGTTCTGCCGCCGGCCTGGCGCTTGCGCCTGCGAACGGGTCGGCCACTTTGGCGGGGGCCTTGTCGGCTGCGTCGCGGCGCGTCTCAGCGGGGGGTTCAACGAACGTCCATTCCGCGATATTCACGGCAGGCAGCGGCTGGCGCGCTTGCGGCAAGGGCGTCGGCATGGGCGGCAGGCGCGACGGCTGGACAGGCTTGGGCGCTTGAGCGCGCGCCAGGGCATCCGCGCGCATGGACTCCAGTTTGGCAACTTCCCGAGCAAGCGCCTTGGCGGTTTCCTCATCGGCCTCGGCTTGCTTGTCGACCTGGGCTTGCTGGTTCGCCTGGCGTTCGGCCTGGGCTGCCCCCTGGAACGATACGGGCGGCGTAGTGGCTGGCGCAGTGGCTGCCGTAGTAGCTGGCGCAGTGGCCGGCGCAGTGGCTGGCGTAAATGCGCCCTCTTGGGTCCGCTCTTGGGTCCGCCGCTCTCGGGTCCGCTCTCGGGTCCGCTCTTGCCCCCGGTCCTGTACACCCTCGGGTGCTGCGACCGGAACCGCCGCCTGCGCGTCCGGCGCAGCGTCAGACGGCGCGGCGACCGCCACTTCGCCCGCGCCTTGCTCAACGGCATGGTTGGCGCCTCGGCCGGATCCGCCCGACTTGCGGCCGCCGCGTGATCTACGGGCAGGCCGGGAGCCGGTTTCTTCCTGCTCCGCGCCCGCTTGGGTGTCGTCGACATCCACCTGCGCGGCCTGGGCCGACTGTCGGCCCTGCCCGGAACGGGACCTACCCTGGCCGCCCGCGCGGTTCACTTCCGGCGTGCCGTCGATGCTGTCGCGATACACATAGGTGCCGGACTTCTCTTCGCGGCCCACGTCCAGGAAGCCGCGCGACTGCGCTTCGTCCAGCAGGTTGCCAAAGGCTCGAAAGCCGTAGTACGACTCGTTGAAATCCGGCTTGCGGCGCTTCAACGCATCTTTCAAGGCGGACGCCCAGATCTTGCCGCTGTCGCCGCGTTCGGCCATCAGCGCCTCGAAGGTCTCGACGACCATGTCCACGGCCTGGGTCTTGCGCGCTTCCAGCTCTTCCTTGCGGCGGAGTTCTTCGTCCGGCGTGCGGCGCTGGCCGGTGCTGGCGCCGCCACGGTTGTCGCGGCGGGCGTCGGCGGTGCGCTGGCCTTCGCGCGCCAGGTCGTCATAGAAGATGAATTCGTCGCAGTTGGCAATCAGCAGGTCCGACGTGGATTGCTTCACGCCCACGCCGATCACCTTCTTGTTGTTCTCGCGCAGCTTGGACACCAGGGGCGAAAAGTCGGAATCGCCGCTGATGATCACGAAGGTATTGACGTGCGACTTGGTATAGCAGAAGTCCAGCGCGTCCACGACCAGCCGGATGTCCGCCGAATTCTTGCCCGATTGGCGCACGTGCGGAATTTCGATCAGCTCGAAATTGGCCTCGTGCATGGGGGCCTTGAATTCCTTGTAGCGTTCCCAATCGCAATAGGCTTTCTTGACGACGATGCTGCCCTTGAGCAGCAGGCGTTCCAGCACGGGCCGGATGTCGAATTTCTGGTATTTGGTGTCCCGCACACCCAGCGCCACGTTCTCGAAGTCGCAGAAAAGCGCCATGCTGACGTTTTCGTTGGGGGTAGTCATTTTCTTCTCCAAAGCCGAGGCGGCCACGTGCTTCGGGCCGCCAGATAGCGCTCATGATATACATATCCGGCTTTTGCCCCTCTTGCCTTCCTGTCAGCCGCCCATTTTTACCCCCGCCGCGGCTTGACCCGGCCCCGTTTCCGACGGCCCGGCCGCCTTCCTGACGACTCGCCTAAGCCAGCGCTTACCGGCCCTTTCGCCCCGCTTTCCGGCGGATTGACTTGGGCGCGCGCTGGCTAGAATTCCCGACAATCCGGCATTCCGGCTCGGCGTGCCATCCCCCTTCGGGCAAGATCCATGAATCCGTCTACCCTCATCGGCGCCGCCGTCGGCCTGCTTACCCTTGTCATCGTCGTGGCGCTGTCCGCCACCGACGCCAGCATGTACATGAACCTGCCAGGCCTGGCCATCGTGCTGGGCGGCACCTGCGCCGCGCTGTTCATTGCCTATCCGTTGTCGGAAGTGCTGCGGATCTTCAAGCTGGTTCGCACCGTGTTCCGCAACGACCAACACGACCAGCAGCGCGACATCGAAGAACTGGCCACGATGGCGCAACTGTGGATGAACACCGACGTCCGCAAGGTCGAGCAAGAGCTCAAGAAGGTGTCAAACCCGTTCCTGCGCACCGGCGTGCAGTTGATCATCGACAACACCCCTGAAGACCAGATTATTGAAGTGCTGCAATGGCGCGTGGCGCGGCTGCGCGCCCGCGAACAGGCCGAAGCGCAGATGTTTCGCGTCATGGCCACGTTCGCGCCCGCCTTCGGCATGTTGGGCACCCTGATCGCCTTGATCAACATGATGGCGGTGCTGGGCGATGGCAGCATGGCGACCATCGGGCGCCATCTGGCCGTGGGCCTGATGACGACGTTCTACGGCATTTTGCTGGCCAACCTGATCTGCAAGCCGATCGCGCTGAAGCTCGAACGCCGCACCGCGCGCCGCGTGGAATCCATGAACATGGTGCTGCAAGGCATCTCCATGATGTGCGAAAAGCGCGGCCCGGCCGTGGTGCGCGAAACGCTGAATTCCTTCGTGCTGCACGTCGAAGACGAAATCTACGACGGCGGCGTGGCCGCGCCTGCGTCCAATGCCAAGGCCAAGACGGCTGCGCCGGCCAAGGGCGCCAACCAGGGCGCAACCCCCGCCGCCAACCCGCCTGTGTCCATCACCCGCCCTGCCGCCGCGCGTCAATGAGCCTGATTTCCCCTTCCCTGGCGCAGCGGATCGAACTGGCCCGCCAGGCCCAACTGCGCGCCCAGAAAGCCGCGGACACGAACGCCTGGCGGCCCAGCAAGACCGACCGCAAGGACCGCTACGCCCGCTGGCACGTCGAAGAAACGGTGGAGCAAGACGCCGAGAACTGGCTGTTGAGCTACCTGGATCTGATCACCCTGCTGCTGGCGATGCTGGTCGTGATGCTGGCGGTGTCGCGCCTGCATGGCCTGGGCCCTGAAGCCTCTGGCAAGCCCATCGAACTGGTCGGCACGCTGGCCACCGCCGGCTTGCCCGCGTATGACGGCGAATACTCGGAGTTCGACGCCGTCGCCATTCCCGCCAGTTGGGCCGAGCCTCCCGCGCCACCCGCACCGCCCGCCGCCGTCCAGGCGGCCGAAGCGGCGCCGGTCGAAGACGGCGTGAAGGTGGCCGAGGCCGCGCCGCCGTTGATTGCGCCGTCCAAGGAATCCCTGGGCCTGGACGACCTGGGCAAGTCGGTGGATGTGATCATCAACGAACAGTCCGTGAGCTTTCGGATCAGCAACGAATTGCTGTTCCCCTCGGGCCAGGCCGCCCTCAGCCCGTCCGGCCTGGACGTGATCAAGCGCCTGGCGGTCATCCTGAACAAGAACCAGCACCCGGTGTCCGTGGAAGGCCACAGCGACCCCGTGCCGATCCAGACGCGCCAGTTCGCGTCGAACTGGGAACTGTCCACCAGCCGCGCCACCAGCGTGCTGCGCGAACTGGTGCGCGACGGCGTGTCCGCCGACCGGCTGCGCGCGGTGGGCTATGCCGAAACGCGCCCGATCGAATCCAACGACACGCCGGCTGGCCGCGCCGCCAATCGCCGCGTCGAGCTGATCATGGACATCGCGCCGAAGCCAGCGCCCACGAAGAAAGCGCAGGCGCCCGCCGAGCCGTCGACGCCCCAGGCGGACACGGCACCGGCACGATCCTGAGCGGGCGACATCACAACGTTCTGAGCACGGGCAACATCACAACAATCAGCACGTGGCTTCTGCCGCCCTAGGGTGGACAAAGACGTCACGGTCAGGCTGGCGGGGTGCTGGGCAACGGCGGTAAGCTTCGCCAATTCGCCCCAGGCCCGAACCAGGAAACGCCATGTCCTATATGTTGCTGATTGTTGAACCGGTAGGCCAGCGCGCCCAGCGCACGCCCGAAGAAGGCCGCGAGGCCTATGCGCAGATGGTGCGCTACGCCGAAGGCCTGAAAAGCCGTGGCCTGCTCGTCAGCGCCGAATCATTGAAATCGGAATCCGAAAGCGTCCGCCTGCAAATCCGCGACGGCGAACGGTCGCTGATGGACGGGCCATTCGCCGAAGCCAAGGAAATGATCGGCGGGTTCTTTCTGTTGACCTGCGACACCCGCGAAGAGGCGCTGGCGCTAGCCGCCGAATGCCCTGCGGCGCAATGGGCAACCGTGGAAGTCCGCGAACTTGGGCCCTGCTTCATGTAGCAGCATGCCTTGCTCCTGGCCGACCATCGCAACGCGGGTTGTATAAGTGACTGCATATTCCTAGAATGCATGCACTGAATGCGTCAGGAGCGCCCGCATCATGCCTATGTTGACCGTGAGAAATATCTCTGAAGAGGTACATCGCGCCCTGCGCGTGCGCGCCGCCCAGCATGGCCGAAGCACCGAAGCCGAGGTCCGCGCCATTCTTGAAGACGCCGTCAAGCCTGAAGGGCGCGTCAAGCTGGGTTCGCTGCTTCTGCAGATCGGCCGCCAGGCCAGGCTCACCGACGAGGAAGCCGCCTTGTTCGACCAACGCGACAAGGCGCCCGCCGCCCCACCGAGGTTTGAATGATTCTGCTGGACACCAATGTCATCTCCGAGCCGCTGCGCCAGGCGCCCGCCGACGCCGTCATCGAATGGATAGACCGGCAGCCCCTGGAAACCTTGTTTCTTTCCGCCGTCACCGTCGCTGAATTGCGCTTTGGCGTGGCCTGCATGCCAGTGGGAAAACGGCGCGACGCCTTGCATGGCGACCTGGAACAGCGCGTCCTGGCCCTGTTTGCCGGGCGCATCCTGGCTTTCGATACGTCCGCCAGCCTGGAATACGTCGCGCTGATGGCGCGTGCGCGGGCCTCGGGCCAGGCCATCGGCGGGCCAGACGGCTACATCGCCGCCACCGCCGCCGCGCACGGGATGAGCGTCGCGACCCGGGACGTGGCGCCCTTTGAAGCCGCCGGCGTGTCCGTCATCAACCCGTGGGGCGCCTAGAACGCCACGGCACTAGTAATTACCCTGATATCGCGACATTCCTGTCGATCTGACCGCCTTTCATTCGTCGTCCCGATACAAGCCCCCGTTGTTCCACCCCGGACCCCAGCGGCGATGTCCACCCCCCAAGGAGAGACTCGGATGCGTTTCATGATGATTGTGCGGGCCACGCCCGATAGCGAAGCCGGCCTGATGCCGGACGACAGCCTGCTTGCCGCGATGGCGACCTACCACGAAGCGCTGGTCAAGGCCGGCGTGCTGCTGGATGCCAATGGCCTGAAGCCCACCTCCCAAGGCTGGCGCGTGCAGTATGCCGACGGCCAACGCCAGGTGGTGGAAGGCCCTTTCGCGGAAACCAAGGAGCTGATCGCGGGCTACACCCTGATTCAGGTGCGCTCGCGCGAAGAAGCCATGCAATGGGCGATGCGCTTTCCACAACCCTTCCCGGGCCAGAACTGCGCGATCGAAGTACGCCAGTTGTACGAACTGGAAGACTTCGAACCCAGCCCGGAAGTGGAACGCTTTCGCGACATTCCCGGCGTCAGCCACTGATATCCAGGAGACAAAGCCATGCACAAGCAAATTTTCGTCAACATCGCCATTGGCGACATGCAGAAATCGCAAGCCTTCTTCAAGCAACTGGGCTTCACCTTCAACCCGGATTTCACCAATGAGCAAGGCGCCTGCATGGTCATCAGCGATGACATCTACGCCATGCTTCTGACGCGCGATTTCTTCCAGGGCTTTACCGGCAAACCGCTGGTGAACGCCAAAGAGGCAACCGAAGTCCTGATCTGCCTGTCTTGCGAAAGTCGCGCCGAAGTCGACGACCTGGTCGCCCGCGCGCGGGCCGCCGGCGGCACCGTGCCGCGCGAGCCGCAAGACCACGGCTTCATGTACGCGCATGGCTTCGAAGACCTGGACGGCCACATCTGGGAACTGGTCCACATGGCGCCCGGCGAGGTTCCCGCGGCATGACGCAGGCGGCCACGCATCGTGCCATCGAGGCGGTCTGGCGGATCGAGGCCGCCAGCGTCATCGCCGGCGTCGCGCGCCTGGTGCGCGACGTCGGGCTGGCCGAAGAACTGGCGCAGGACGCGCTGGTGACCGCCCTGGAACGCTGGCCGCAGACCGGCGTGCCGGACAACCCGGGAGCCTGGCTGATGACCACCGCAAAGAACCGTGCCCGCGACCGCTTGCGCCTGGATGCGCTGCACACCCGCAAGCACGAGCAGATCGGCCACGAACTTGAAGCCTTGCACGCAGACGTGGAACCCGACTTTGTCGACGCGCTGGACGCCGCCCGCCAGGACGACATCGGCGACGACCTGCTGCGCCTGGTGTTCACCGCCTGCCATCCGGTGCTGTCCACCGATGCCAGGGTGGCGTTGACGCTGCGCCTGCTGGGCGGGCTGTCCACCGCCGAGATCGCCCGCGCGTTTCTGGCATCCGAATCCACCATTGCCCAGCGCATCGTGCGCGCCAAGCGCAGCTTGACCGCCGCGAATGTGCCGTTTGAAGTGCCCGATGCCAAGGACCGCGCCGCGCGCCTGGCGTCGGTGCTGGAAGTCATCTACCTGATTTTCAATGAAGGCTATTCGGCGACGTCCGGCGACGATTGGATGCGCCCGGCGCTGTGCGACGAAGCCTTGCGACTAGGCCGCATTCTGGCCGAACTCACCCCGGACGACGCCGAAGTGCACGGCCTGGTGGCGCTGATGGAACTGCAAGCCTCGCGCCTGCATGCGCGCACGGACGCTGGCGGCAAGCCTGTGCTGCTGATGGACCAGGACCGCAGCCGCTGGGACCCCTTGCTGATCCGGCGCGGTTTGGCCGCGCTGACCCGTGCCGCCGCGCTGGGCGGGCCGCACGGGCCCTATGCCTTACAGGCGGAATTGGCCGCCTGCCACGCGCGCGCGCCCACGCCGCCAGACACCGACTGGCCACGTATCGTGGCGCTTTACGACGCGCTGGTGCAATTGACGCCATCGCCCGTGGTTGCGCTGAACCGCGCAGTGGCCGTGGGCATGGCGTTCGGGCCGCAGGCGGGGTTGGATCTGGTCGACGCGCTGGCGAGCGAGCCCGCCCTGGCCAACTACCACTGGCTGCCCAGCGTGCGCGGCGACCTGCTGGCCAAGCTGGGGCGCAACGCCGAAGCCCGGACAGAATTCGAACGCGCGGCCGGCATGACCCGCAACGCCCGGGAACGTGAACTGCTGTTGGCGCGCGCCCAGGCGATGCAGGCGTAAGCGATTCCTGGCTAGCCGATTCACGCCCACGCGATGCGCGCCTTGCCGAACGGCCGACAAGCCAGCGTCGTGCTTAAATTCCACGCATGGTTTCCCTGCCTGCCGCCTCGTCCGATGCCGACGCTTCCGTATTGACGGGTGTGCCGGCGGCGTTCGACCACCCCAATGACCGCGCCGAATTTCGCCACGCCGCGCATCAGCCCGGCGTGGAGCTATACCGCGCCCACATCATCCGCCACGCCTTCGAACCGCACACGCATGAAGCCTATGGCCTGGGCGCCATCGAGTCCGGCGTCGAACGGTTTCGCTATCGCGGCGCCGATCACCTGGCGCCGTCCGGCTCGGTCGTGCTGATGAATCCCGACGAGCTGCACACCGGCCGCGCCGAAACGGAAGGCGGCTGGCGCTACCGCATGGTGTACATCGACCCCGACGTGGTGGCCCGCGTGTCGGGCGAAGCCGGCTGGTGGTTCGACTCCGCCGTCGGCCATGACGCCCCCGGCGCGCAGCGCGTCACCGCCCTGCTCGACACCTTATGGCGTTCGCACGAACCGCTGGCTTTCGACAGCGCGCTCTACACGCTGCTCAGTGAATTCCGCCGTCACGCCCAGGTGCCGCGCGATGCGCCGTCCGAGGGTGCGCCGCGTTTTGCGCCGGTCGTCGACTACCTGCGCGCGAATCTGTCGCGCCGCCTGACGCTGGATGAACTGGCGGCAGTGGCAGAACTGAGCCCCTTTCATTTCCTGCGGCGCTTTCAGTCGCACTACCACGCCACGCCCCAGCAGATGCTGATGGCCTTGCGGCTGTTCGAAGCCAAGCGCCTGTTGGCCGCGGGCATCGCGCCGGCCCAGGCGGCGCTGGCGGCCGGCCTGACTGACCAAGCGCACCTGACGCGGGCGTTTTCGCGCCGCTATGGCGTCACGCCCGCCCGCTATCAGAAGCAGGTACGTGGGTAGGCCAGCCTAAACCGCAATCTGGTACAAGATTCGCCCAGCCCGCGCCGCTAGACTGCCCGCATCGATACGCAGGAGCATGGCATGTGGGCAGGAACCCTTTACGCGCTGGCCGCCGGCCTGATGTGGGGGCTGGTGTTCGTGGGGCCGTTGTTGCTGCCGGAATATCCAGCGGCGCTGCAATCGGTGGCGCGCTACCTGGCGTTTGGGCTGATCGCGCTGCCGCTGGCGTGGCTGGACCGCAATCGGCTGCGGCAACTGCGCCGCGCCGACTGGATCGAGGCGCTGAAACTGGCCGCCATCGGCAACCTGCTGTACTACCTGTGCCTGGCCAGCGCCATCCAGCGCGCGGGCGGCCCCGTGCCCACGATGATCATCGGCACGCTGCCGGTCGTGATTGCCGTCTGCGCCAACCTGCGCAATGCGCGCCGCGACGGGAAACTGCCGTGGAAACGCTTGGCGCCCTCGCTGGCTCTGATTGCGCTGGGCATCGGCTGCGTCAACCAAGTAGAGCTGCAAGCGCTGCGCCAGGACGCCAATGCCGACTTGTCGCGCTACGTCGTGGGCGCCCTGCTGGCGCTGGCCGCCGTCGCCTGCTGGACCTGGTATCCCCTGCGAAACGCCGATTGGCTACGCGCGCATCCCGACCGCAGCCCCAGCACCTGGGCCACCGCGCAGGGCGTGGCCACCCTGCCGCTGGCGCTGGCGGGCTACGCGGTGCTGTGGGGCGGCATGGCCGCTACCGGCAGCCCGTTTGACATGCCGCTGGGACCGCGCCCCGACGTATTCCTGGGCCTGATGATCGCCATCGGCCTGTTCGCGTCCTGGTTGGGCACGCTGTGCTGGAATGAGGCCAGCCAACGCCTGCCCACCGCCCTGGCCGGCCAGCTTATCGTCTTTGAAACGCTGGCCGCGCTGGCCTACGCCTTCATTCTGCGCGGCACCATGCCGCAACCGCTGACCTTGGTTGGCATCGCCTGCCTGATGGTGGGCGTGCTGCGCGCGGTGCGCGTCAAGCCGGTGCCGGTGCCCGCGCCGCTATAGCTGGGCCGCCCGAACTCGCCGTAGACCGGCGGCGATCACCAGGCCCCCCAGCGCCGCCGCCAACACCACATACGACGCCGCCCCCCAGCCAAAGCGGTCTATCACCCCACCCACGGTGACCGGCCCGATCACCTGCCCCAGGTTGCTGCCCTGCATCACCAGCCCGACCGACGCCGCCGTCAGCGCGGGGCGCGGCGCGACCAGCGGCGCGGTGCCCAGCAAGGTGGCGGGAATCAGGCCGCCCACCGCCGAGAACAGCACGCACAGCAGGAAGGTCGGCATGGCCGGCAGCACGGATTGGAAGATCAGCAGTGCCACCACGCCCATCGTGGCGCTGGCGCAGGCGATCAGGGAGGACCGCCGCCACCCGCGCGCCAGCAGTACGCCCGCGCCCAGGTTGCCGATGATGTTGGCGGCGCTGGCGATGGCGCTGTACAGGCCCGCCTGTGCCAGCGTCAGGCCCAGTTGTTCCATCAGCAGCACCGGCAGGAACGTGAACAGCGCGAAGAACATCAGGCTGTAGAGCGTGAACGACAAGGCCAGCAGCACCGGGCCGGCCGCGCCCAGCGTATCGACGGTGTCTTGCCGCAAGCCGCGCCAAGACAAGGAGGCCGTGGCCGTGGATTCCCTCGCGGGCACCAGCGCCGCCACGCTTGCCAGCGCCACGGCCACCGCCGCGCCCGCGCACCACCAATAGGCCTGCCAGTGGTCAAACGCCTGCGAGGCCAGCATCGCGACGGCCATGCCGGTCGGCATGTAGCAGCTCCAGAGCGCAAAAGCGAAATCCCGGCCGGACGACGACACCATGCGCTGCAAGGCGGCGGGGCCGGCCACGGTAATCATCAGGAAACCCAAGCCCTCGATCACGCGGGACGCCAGCAGCAGCCCGTAGCTGGGCGCCATGGCCCCCATGGCCGTGCCCAGCGCCGTGGCCAGCAAGCCCAGCAACAGCATGCGCCGCGCACCGAAACGCGCGATCACGCCGCCGGCGGCAATACCGCCCACCACGCCCAATAGCGAAAACACGGCGGTCAGCGTGCCGATCGACGCCAGGTCCAGGCCCATGTCCTGGCGCAACAAGGGCGCGGCGATGATCACCTTGCCCACCTGCAACGACGCCACCACGCCCGCGCCCACAATAGCCAGCACCCCGGCCCAACGGGTTTCACCCTGATTCATTGCTGCCTCGATACCCATGCGATGGTCGCCAGCATGCCCGCTGGAAACGATCTTGAGAAGTGATTATTTTTCGATGAAAATGATCGACAAAATAGATCACTGTATCGATCACTGAATCGATCACCCGCCCGATGATAGATGCCCTGACCCTGGACCAATTGCGCGTGTTCGCCGCCGTGGCGGACGCCGGCAGCTTTCGCGCCGCCGCCCGCCGCCTGTCGCGCGTGCAATCGGCGGTCAGCCACGCCATCGCCAATATGGAACAGCAGTTGGGCGTGACGCTGTTCGACCGCGCCGGCCATCGCCCCGTGATGACGCCGCAAGGCCAGGCGCTGCTGGCCAATGCCCGCGACATTCTGCTGCGCGTGGACGCGCTGCGCGCGCGAGCGCAAGGCATGGGCACGGGCGTCGAACTGGAGCTTTCGCTGGTGGTGGACACCCTGTTTCCGATCGCCACGGTGGGCGCGGCGCTAAAGACCATGCGCGACTTGTATCCCATGGTGGCCACGCGCGTGGCGGTCTTGCCGCTGGGCGGCCCGATTGATGCCTTGCTGTCGGGCAGCCATACGCTGGGCATCATTGCGGGCGAGCATTTTCGCCACCCGCGTATTGCCGTGCAGGCCTTGTCGTCGGTGCAGATGGTGGCCGTTGTGGGTGCCGGCCATCCGCTGGCGCGGCACGCAGCCGGCAACGCCACGTTAGGCGCGCCGGAATTGGCCGACCACTTGCAGATCGTGCAATCCGATTCGTCCAGCTTGAGCGAGGGGCGTGACTTTGCGGTGCTGTCGCCGCAAACCTGCCGCGTCAGCGGTCAGGACACCAAACATGCATTGATTGTGGCGGGCCTGGGCTGGGGCCGCTTGCCGCTCTGGCAGGTGGAGCGCGACCTGGCCGAAGGCCGGCTGGTGCGCCTGCCCACGCACAGCCTGGGGCGCGGCAGCCAGGTCGCCACCGAGACGTACCTGGCGCACCGCATCGACATGCCGCTGGGCCCGGCCGCCCGTGCGTTTGCGGATGCGCTGCGGGCCAGCGCCTAAGCGCCCCGCGCGGGCGCTTGCGCATAGCTCACCCCCATACCCGCGCGCACATCGTTCTGTATGCCATAAGGCGCGATCGGATAGCGCAAGCCGTTGGCGGCCAAGGCCTTCATGCCTTCGATGGCAATCGGCAGGTAGCGCGGCGGCAGCGCCATCAGCATTTCTTCATCAGGCACGCCGCCGTAACGGCGTTCGGCGAAACAGGGTAATGACAAGCTCGGTTCGCCCGTGGCAAGCGCCCGGCCCCAGGAGTCCGCACAGGCCGTTTCGCCCACCACGCTAAAGTCAAAGCGCCGATAGTTCTTCCACTGCAAGCCATTGATAAGAATGATCATCTGCCCCGGCGTGGCATACACCAGGCAGATGTCGGGCGGGTTCAGCCGCCCCGAGGCCAGCGGCGACACCACCATGCCCCGGTACTTGCCCGCGGGCACACAGGACAGCGCTTCCTGGCGCGCGCGGGCATCGGCTTCAGTGGCATGCCACACGCCCACGTAGTCCTTGCCGCTTTTCCAGGCCTCGTCCTGCGGGCCCAGTCCTATCACCGCGCGGCATTGCGACCCGACAAGATCATCACCCGTGATGCCCACCGTCCAACCCAGCCGCGCCGCCATGCCGACGATCTGGTCGGTGGTATGCGTGGCTTGCGGCCGGCGCAAGCCCTTCACGCCAGCCATGTCCGCTTCGTTCTCAAACAGCTTCATGCCGATGACCGTGGTCTTCAAGCGCAGCAGCTTGTTCAGGTCGTCCACCAACTCGGGCCAGTTCAAGGCCGCGTCAAACGTTGTCTCTTCCATACCTGTCCTTTGGACTGTTGTGCGCGGCGTCTGCCGCGATGGGAATTCGTACTGGCGAGTGCTAAGCATGCACCAATCCGCCCGCGCATGAAACACGCAGAACTAGTCTTCGCGCCGAATGCCGCCTGGCGCTTGCCGCTGCAACATCGCAAACAAAGCCTGAACCGGCGCGCTGTCCGCCGCCTGCGCGGATGCCGCCAACCCGAACGACCGGTACAGCGGCGCGGCCAGTCGCAGCACACGCAAGCCGCGACGGTTCTCAGGCAAGGTCAGCGCGGGCACCAGCGACACACCCACGCCTTCGCGCACCAGCGCAAACGCGCTGCTCCAGTCGCGCACCGTGGCGCGCACGTCCGTGATCGTCACGCCCTCGCCATTCGCCACGCTTTGCGCATGCACGCTGCATCCGCCCGTGGCCAGCACGAAGGGCTGCCCGGCAAGCTCGGCCAGATCGATGGAGTTGCCGGCGCGCGCCAGCGGATGCGTGGCGGGCAGCACAACCAACCATTCATCCTCGCCAAGCGGGCACACGTGCCGGTCGGGCGCGGCGTTCAGCACCACGCCCACATCCACGGTATTGGCCGCCAGCAGCGTTTCGACTTCGTCATCACTGGCTTCCAGGGACACGACATCGATGGCCGGATGCAATTGCCGAAAGCGCCGCAACACGGGCGGCAGAATCGTCGAGAACACCATCGGAAAACTGGCCAGCCGCAAGGTGCCGCGCGCCGCGCCGCGCGCGTCTTGCGCCATCTCTTGAATGCGTCGCAGCGCATCCAGCATGGCGCGTGCTTCATCCGCCACGCGCAGACCCAGCGCGGTAGGCAGCGTCTGCCTGCGTTCGCGGGTGAAGAGCGGTGCGCCCAGCGTGTCTTCCAGGTTGGCGATGGCCTGGCTGGCGCCGGACTGGGTCATGCCCACCTCGGCCGCCGCGTGCGTGATGTTGCCGGCGTCGGCCACCGCCAGCACCAGCCGCCAGTGCATCAAGTTCATCATGGCATCAGCCCCGCTTATTCCACATTTTTGAAGAAGTAATTTTACGCATGCCTCGGGCGGCCTCAAGCTGAACGCCTTGTTGAATCAGGAGTGACCGATGAAGCTGTATTACGCCCCCGACACCTGCTCACTGTCGCCACACATCGTGCTGCGGGAGCTGGGCCTGCCCTTCACGCTGGTGCGCGTCAACAACCAGACCAAGCGCACGGAAGACGGCGGCGACTTCCTGGCGATCAACCCCAAGGGCTATGTCGCCGCGCTGCAACGTGACGATGGGCAAGTGCTGACCGAGGGGCCAGCCATCGTGCAGTACCTGGCGGACTTGAAGCCGGAAGCCGGATTGGCGCCGGCCAACGGCACGTGGGAGCGCAGCCGCTTGCAGGAATGGCTGAACTTCATCAGCACCGAAATCCATGGCGGCTTTGGCCCGCTGTTCAACCGCGCGCTGCCACCCGCTGCACGCCAGTGGTGGCAGGCGCGGTTGGAAAAACGGCTGGACTATGTGGCGGGCGCCTTGCAGCCGCATTCGTATCTGGTCGACGACCGTTTCGGTGTGGCCGATGCCTACCTGTACACGGTCTTGCGCTGGGCCGCGTTCTTCGACATGAGCCTGGCGCGCTGGCCCGCCCTGGCGGACTACATGGCCCGCATTGGCGAGCGGCCCAGCGTGCGGGCGGCGTTGGCGGCCGAAGGGCTTGCCAGCGGGACGTAAGCCCTCTGGTCTTGCCGCAAGGGTGCTTTCAGCTTGGCAAGCGGATGGCGTGGCGCTACCGCGAACAACCATTCCAGCGCCCCCAATTTCGCCCACTGCAGATTGGGCATAGACTGAGGTTCGTTCGTCGCCCCCACGTCAGATCCGCCCGATCTTCGCGCAGCGCTTCCCAGGTGCCGCCCAACACCTCTTGCGTCAAACGCAGGCTTACCCCGGATTCCAGGCGATCAAATGCGCGGATCAAGGGCAGCATCAATTCGAATGTTGGCGCGCCGCGTGGGATACCGACGATGGCGCACGGCCCAGTTTCACCGCCGCGCGGGACAGGCTGCCGCTGTCCCGGATGGCTTCCAGCA
Source organism: Achromobacter spanius (assembly GCF_029637605.1). Classification (NCBI taxonomy): domain Bacteria; kingdom Pseudomonadati; phylum Pseudomonadota; class Betaproteobacteria; order Burkholderiales; family Alcaligenaceae; genus Achromobacter; species Achromobacter spanius. Next base: position 1,606,984 of record NZ_CP121261.1, read on the forward strand.
GCGCCAGTTCATTGACCGTCAACATGTGCGATTTCTTCGAACGTGTTCATGCGAAGGATCGTACGACAAAGCGCCAGCCCTGGCGCAACATGGCTGCACCTTATCGAACGACTCCCAAGGAGATCACCATGAACCGTTTTGAACACAAGACCGTATTGGTTACCGGCGGCACCAGCGGCATCGGCCTGGCGGCGGCGCAAGCCTTCGCGGCAGAAGGCGCGCGCGTCATCGTCACGGGCCGCGACGAGGCCGCGTTGGAAGCGGCGCGGGTCACCTTGGGCGGCAACGCGCTGGCGGTGCGCAATATTGCAGGCGCCCCAGGCGCCGCCGCCGCGCTGGCGCAAGCGTTGAAGGACGCGGACGTGCGCCTGGACGCCGTCTTCTTCAACGCCGGCATCGCCAAGTTCGCCACCTTGGCCGAATCCACCGAAGACCTTTGGGACCAAACCTTCAACACCAATATCAAGGGCGTGTTCTTTCAGTTGCAAGCCCTGGACCCGTTGCTCAACCCGGGCGCGTCCATCGTGCTGAACGGGTCCATCAGCGCCCACATCGGCATGCCGGCATCCTGCATCTACGGCGCCAGCAAGGCCGCGCTGATCTCCTTGGCCAAGACCTTGTCGGCGGAATTATTGCCGCGCGGCATCCGCGTGAACGTGGTCAGCCCCGGCCCGATCTCCACCCCCATCTACGGCAAGCTGGGCCTGGACGCGGCAAACCTGGAGAAAACCGCCGCCGGCATCCAGGCGCAGATCCCGCTGGGGCGCTTTGGCACGCCGCAGGAATTGGCGTCGACCGTGCTGCACCTGGCCGCGCCGGAATCCGCGTTCATCGTAGGCACCGAGATCATCGTGGATGGGGGAATGAGTCAGCTTTGACTCATCAGCTTTGACTCATCAGCTTTGACTCATCAGCTTTGACTCATCAGCGCTGCCCCCTCTGCTACGTCCCGATCGAACGCAACGCGCGCTGACAGATGCGTTCGGTGGCGGCGCCTGTCTTGCCGGCCAGCCAGCGTGCGCACACCTCACGCACCCATGCCGGCTGGTCTTTGCTGGCGTCGTTCAACCAGTTCGCCACCGAGTCCTGCACATACACCGAGGGGTCCGCGCGCAACGGCTCCAATAAGGGCAGCGCCATGGCGGGGTCGGCTTTTAGCGCCGCGATGTGCGCGCACCAGACACCGCGCGGGCGCAGGCATTCGCTGGCAAAGCGGCGCACGCGCTCGGAAGGGTCTAGGGTCCAGGGCCGCAATGCCTGGATGGCCGCCGGCAGATCCGCCGCCAGGCGCGGGCGCACCGCCAGCCATGCCCATTCGCGCACGCCGAAATGCGCGTCGTCGGCCAAGGGGCGGATCCGCTCAAGCCGCGCGCGCAAGGGCAAGTCCGGCCTTGCGCCGATGACGAAGCAGGCCCAGCCGCGCACGGTGTCGGACGCATGCGCGGCAAGCTGTGCTTCGCAATCGGCGCCCAATGCGTCCACCAGGAGTTCGGCGGCCAGCGCCATGCGTTTGGAAATTCCCAGCGCTGCCTGCGCCTGCATCCGCGCGATGGCCTCGTGCCCCACTTGCGGCGCCGCCGCCCGCATCAGCGCCGCGAAGTCCACCGCCAGGCATTCGGTCAGCGTCGTGGCCGGCGCGCCCGCGTTCAACTGCGCCAGCCGCGCGGCGGGAATGTCCTTGACGCCACGCCCGATGGGCTTGGCGGTGGGGGAATTGGCGGTGCGTGATTTGGCGGCGGGAGATTTGGCTGTACTCATGACTGCCTCTGCGCGATAGCGGCGCGGCCGGCATCGGTGCCGCGCCAGACGCGCGCCAGCAATCCGCTTAGTTGTGTCTTGTCCGCCGCGCTCAACTTGCCGAACAGCGACGCGATCCAGGCCGTGTGCTCGTCGAATAATTGCGCCGCCGCCGTCTTGCCCTTGGGGGTCAAGGTCACCATGATCTTGCGGCGATCGCCCTGGCCCGCCTGGCGCAGCACGTAGCCGTCCCGCGCCAAGCCATCGAGCAGGCCCGTGATGGTGGCGCGCGTAACGCCCGCCCCGTCCGCCAACTGATGCGGCGACAAGCCATCGGGCTGCTCGTGCAACAGAAACAGCAACACGAACTTGCCTTCGGACAATTGCCGGGGCGCCAGGCGCGCCGCGCAATCGCGGTCGATGGCATTGGCCAGCGACAACAACTGAAAGCACAGTCCGATATCGTCGGCCGAGGCCAGACCGCGCCGCGCGGCTTCGTCCAGCAGCGCGTGATGTTTGGGTTCAAGCATGGGGAGATCGGGGGGCAAGGCGAGATTCCTGGTTCAATTCAGGGGCAGATAGTAAGGCACCTAACTATAAGAGAGCAAGGCGAGGCGTAGGCCGTAGAATTTCCCCGGGATCCAAAGCGAGCCCCCTGCCGCTATCATCCCGATCTTCCCCCTCCCAGCGATCCGCCCCTCCCGATGATCCCTATCCTTCCTGCCCGTCTGCTGCTTGGCGCGTTGGCACTGGCCGTGTTGGCGCCCTGCGCGGCGCCGGCCGACGCCGCGTTGCGCACCGTCTACCGGGGCACGCTCGAAGGCGCGGGCGATGTGGTGATGGAACTGGATAGCGAGGCGCCTTCGGGCGGCACATTGACGGGCCGATATTTCTATCCGAAGCACGGCGTCGACATTCCCTTGAAGGGCACGCCCGAGGCGTTGACCGAACCTCGCCTGTTTCAGGACCTGGCGCAAGCCGGCATCGATCCCGACACGCCGGCAGCCGCCGCGGCCACCTGGCAAGGGCGGCGCGACGCCGACGGATATCGCGGACGATGGATCGACGCGCGCACGGGCAGGCAACGTGCGTTCACGCTGCGCCGCGTGGCCCAGTACGATCCCGACGCGCTGGCGCCCGACAGCGTGCAAGCCGTTACCGACGCGATCAGCGGAGGCACGGGCAGCGGGATTGATCGCGGCGTTGGCATCCATGCCACCAACGCCCCGTACGAAACCCTGAAGCTTGCGGGTTTCGCCAAACCCGTCGGCCCCGACAGCGGCACGGGCGCCGTCGCCTACAGGATGTGGCGCGATCCGCGCACCCGGTTCAGCTACCCGCGCCTGAGCCGCCACCCCGACCCGCGAGTGCTGGCGCGCGTCAACCACCTGCTTGAACAACGCCATTGGCAGATGAATCTGGCCGCGCTGGCTTGCATGGCGTCGGCCTATACCGACGGCAACCCCGCCGCCGGCACGCTGGGCAGCTATGACGACGAAGCCATCACCGTGCAGTGGCTGTCGCCCGCGCTGATGACTGTGACCGAGTCTGGCAGTCTGTACTGTGGTGGCGCGCATCCCGACAACCATTTCGAGCCCTACACCTTTGACCTGCTGCAAGGCGGCTATCTGGATTGGAACCGCGTGCTGAATGCATACGTGCCGGGCGACAACGGATGGCGCCAGGCAAGCCCCGCCCTGCTTGCGCTGGTGGAGAAAGCCCGCGCGCCGCTGGCCGGCGCAACGATCGAGAACCCGGAAGAGGCATCGCTGAAGGAATGCTCTGACCTTTGGCCCAGCTATCTGGCCTTGGGCACCCAGGCGCCGGGCGTGCTGACCCTGTCGGTCTCGGGCGTGGGCCACGCGATGGGGGTATGTCTGGGAACGCACGCAACCGTGCCGTTCAAGGACCTGACGCCGTATCTGGCGCCGGGCGGGCAGGCTTATCTGGTTGGTGAATAGCGGGTTGGTGAACAGCGGGGTGGTCGCATAGCGGACCGAAGCGCTTGATTACGCCATCAGTGCATCATGAATACGGCGGGCAATGACCGGATCATCCAGGTAGCCCTCGATGCCGTGCTGATTGCCGGTATGGTTGACGACATCGGTCTTGTTTTCGATTGCCGGGTTGACCCGGAAATTTCGCTGGTCCAGCGGGTACAAGGCCACCACATCGTGCGGGTCCAGCGCGTTGAACCAGTTGCCCACGCAGACTGGATGTGACACGCCACCCAAGCGGTCACGTATGGCCTTGAGGCCCAGCGGCGAGCCCAATGTAATCAACATAGGCACGCGCCACCCAGCCTGGGCGGTCGTTTGCCGCAGCATCAGATAGGCGACGATGGTGCCCAGAGAATGGGCAACCACCACCTTGTCCGACGGGTTGTCGAAGGCGAGGCCTACGCCGCGATGAATGACGGTGCGCACGTTGGTCTTGCGCAAATACATATAGACGTCATGGGTCAGCAGGCCGATCAGCGCGCCGCCGCCCGGCATGTGCTGGTCGATCGTGCGCAGCACCGCGTGCACCCAGCGCCAATTTTGCACGCCACGCTCGATCACCATCGGCTCGCCGTCGCGTGGGACGTTGCGGTTGATCTCGTCCTCGCCGATTCGGCAGGCCACGATATATTCATCTAGCAAGTCCAGCAGGAAATCAGAAGCGGCGGCGTCGTCTTGCGCGCCGCGCACGATGATCTTCGCCGCCGAGTGCTCGTCAACACCGCGCACCAAGTCCCTGAGCGTGTCGCCATAAAAGGGGAACCGGATGCGTTCGACAGGAATGGGCAGGGACAGCCCGGCTTTGCCCAGCCCCCGCTCCCAGGCGGCGATCCACTCGCGCTTGAGCGTCTCGGAGGCTTGATCGTGTTGCGATCGGCCGTGGATCAGCACCAGCTCTTTCATAAGGTCGGCGCCGACATCGAGTAGGCCTCGGCCTGTCCGGTGGAAGGCTCCAGCCACCCCGCCAGGCGCTGCATCCCTTGCGGCGAGTAATGCGCCCACAACTGGCCGGTGTCGTACTGGCGCAGGCTGCGCAATTCGGCCGGTAGCGCATGCCCCAAGGCGTCCATCAAAACCCATCCGGTTGAAAGCAAGGGCGTGGCCGGCATGAAATCAGTGGGCGTGTAGGGCCGGCGCAGCAGGTCGCGCGACAGCAATGCCAGATCAAACAGGTGGACGCCCAAACGCTGGAACATGTAGTCGCGCAGCGCGCGGATACGGTCAATGTCACCGATTTCGCGGTAGGCGTAGGCTGCGTAAAGGGCCAGGGCGGGATCCAGGAATTGCAGCTTGGCCATGCGCTCGTCCAAGGCCTGCGCGCTGGCCTGGTCGACTTCAAATACGTTTTGCTTGGCGGCTTCCGCCACCACGGCGCGCAGCCACTGAAGCTGGCGCATATCGTCGGTGTCGGCCTGGGCGTACAGCGGGTCGTAGTGCAGCGCGACGCGTTCTTCGGCGTCCCATCTCAGCGTGGCGACACATCCGTTGAAAAGGGGGACCAGCAAACCCGAGCCGTCGTGCAGCTGCACCAATGCCTGCTTGGGCGTCCAGAGATCCGGGAATTGCCAGGAGTCGTACACGACGATGTCCTGGCCGCCGTTCGCGCCGACCGTGCCGAAGCCGGCCTTGATGGCGCCGTCGTACTCCAGGCACGTTACGGTTAGCACCCGTTGCCCGATCGCGACCAGACCGGATGCCTCCAGCTCGGGAATGCCCAGGCCAAGCGCCCAAGTCGCCTTTTGAAGCACGCCCCGGGCTTGTTCGCCCAGGACATCGAGCGACGGAATTTCCAGGTTGGCCTCGTCCAGCGAATGACGAAGCACATGGCTGACCAAGCCTTCCGCCGATAACAGCGACAGGCCGGGCGAACCCAAGGCGGGCGCACCGGACGGCGCATGCCCGTCTCCTGACGCTCCGTCTTTGCTTGCCTGCCCCTTGGCGTCCGGGAGCCCGCTGTTGGAACCGTCGCCGAAGAACGCACCCAGGTTTCCGAGCGGCCCATCGCCCGTCTGGGAAACTCTGGGATCAAATCGCGCCAGCCACGCTTCTTCGTCCGACAGGATGTACGCGTCGGGATCCTGGTTGATGATCGGAGAAAAGCCATGCGCGAGCAGATACTCGGGCACAAGCGTCTTCAACGCCATTTTCAATGGCCGCGGCCGAATGAAGCCGGCCGTAGCCACCTGGGGCTTCGCGCCGCGAAGCACCTCGAACAGCACCTCGGTGTAAACGGCCTTGTACACATCGTTGGCGCCAACCCGAACGGGTACTTCCCGTGCCGGCGCACCCAACCTGGTAGCGTAGAAGACATCGACCCAGGACGAGTCGTTCGCATCATTCGAATTCGGAAATATGCCCGCGCCGTGCAACTTCGTTTGGGCCACGTCTTTCGACACGGTGCGGCACGCGTCTGAAATGAACACCACATGGCGCACGCTGCCACGTTGCGCCGCTTCATGACTGACTGCCAGGTTGACGGCGGCATTCAGGTCATTGGGGGCATCCGACAAGTGCCAGAACTCCGCGCGGCCATCCATGGATCCGTGTCCGGAGAAATAAACAATCAACTGCTCCACCGGGTCCTGCTCAACAAAGTGCCGGACCCAACGGTAAATCTCATGGGTCGTCACGGGTTCGCCCGCACCGTCCGTGATGCGGACGATGCGGTCTGCCGGGATGCCCTGCCCGCGCGCCCATTGCTCCATCAGATCCACGGCGCTTTCCACCGCTTCCAGCCGGCCCAAGCGGCCGCGCGTTTCGCTGACGCCGATAAGAACGATTGCCCGATCCATGCCGTCTCGCCTTGACGCGCCGTGCGCGCCTGTGCCCAAGCCTTTACCCGGATGCGGGTCTTTCAACCCGGCCGCCGCAAAGGTTACGCCCGGGGTCGCCGGGCGCACAATGATGCATGGGCACCGGGTAGCACACGCTGCCCCGGCGCTGCGCTTAGCGGTACAGCACCGTCGGCAGCCACATCCCGATTTCCGGGAACATGTACAGCAGGAAGATCGCCACGATCTGGATGCCCATGAACGGCATCATGCCCAGGAAAATCTGATTCAGCGTGACATGCGGCGGCGATACCCCTTTCAGGTAGAACGCCGACATGGCGACGGGCGGCGACAAGAACGCGGTTTGCAGGTTCAGCGCCACCAGCAGGCCGAAGAACAAGGGGTCGATGCCGAAGGTGTTCAGAAGCGGCACGAAGATGGGCATGAAGATCACGATGATCTCGGTCCATTCCAAGGGCCAGCCCAGCAGGAAAATAATGGCCTGCGCCAGCAACAGGAACTGGATGGGCGTGAGGCCCAGCGACAGCACCCATTCTTCGATGATGCGCTGGCCGCCCAGCAGCGCGAACGCCGCCGAGAAAATGGACGAACCCACGAACAGCCAGCACACCATTGCGCTGGTCTTGGCGGTAAGGAATACCGATTCGCGCAGCACCGGCAGGTTCAGGCGCCGGTATGCCAGCGCCAGCAAGGCGCCGCCCATGGCGCCCATGGCCGCGGCTTCGCTGGGCGTGGCCAGGCCGAAGACGATGGAGCCCAGCACCGCCGCGATCATCACCGCCAAGGGAAAGAACGAACCCATCAGCATCTTGAAGATCTCAAGACGCGCCCAGGTCAGCGCGGCGTAGAAGACCACCAGCATCACCGCGCAGATGGCGGCAAAGATCCAGAAACCGGTTGGCGCGGCGACGGCGTTGTCCTTGTCTTCAACGGCGGCCGAGGCAGCGGCAGCGGCGGGCTCGGCGGCGGGTTCGGCCTGCGGCGTGCCGGGCGGTTCCGACAAGCCCCCTGACCCGGCATCCGACATCGGCGGCTCGGCCAGGCCATCGACCGGGGGTTCGCTCAACCCGGAATCAAACCCGCCCGAATCAAAGCCGCCAGAATCAAAGCCGCCGCCCCCCAGTTGCAGTTCAGCGGGAATCTCGTATTCCACCACCGGGCGCGTCAGCCCGTGATGTACCACCGCCACCAGCAACACGGTCACGGCCAGCGGCGCCAGCACCGTCGCCATGTTGCGCAGCATGAAGCCGAACGACACGCCTTGGTTGCGGCGGCCCTTGAACATGGCGGCCACCATGCCGGTCAAGGCGCGCGTATACCCGGCGTCGGCCAAGGTCTGGGTCTCGGGCGACAGCGGTATGCCGCGCTCGCTGACCGGCAAGGGCGGCGCCATGTCGGGGCGCAGCTTGGCCACAAGGATCACGTAGCCCATGTAAAGCGTGGCCAGCATGATGCCGGGAAACAGTGCGCCGGCGTACAACTGCACCACCGACACGCCCGTGGTCGCGCCGTACACAATCAACATCACCGACGGCGGCAGCAAAATGCCCAGGCAGCCGCCCGCGGTGATGGACCCCGCCGTCAAGCGCACGCTGTAGCCCGCCTTCAACATGGCGGGCATGGCCAACAGGCCCATCAGCGTCACCACCGCGCCGACGATGCCGGTGGCGGTGGCGAAAATAGCGCAGGTAGCCAGCGTGGCCACCGCCAGCGCGCCGGGCAGACGCGCCAGCGCCAAGTGCATGGACCGGAACAACTTTTCGATCAGGTTGGCGCGTTCAACCAGATACCCCATGAAGACGAAGAGCGGAATTGAAATCAGCGAATCGTTCGTCATGGTCGCGTACGTGCGCTGCACCATCAGGTCCAGCGTCTGCCTGATCGAGCGGCCCGCGTCGTCGCTTTGCAGGTAATAGGCCAGGAACGTAAACAACACGCCCATGCCCATCAGCGTGAACGCCGTGGGAAAGCCCAGCATGATGGCCACGACAATCAGCGCCAGCATCAACAGCCCGATGTGCCCCTGGGTGATCTCGCCCCATGGGGTCAGAAAGGCGATCATCAACAGCACTATCCCGATGCAGGACAGGCCAAACCACAACGCCTTGTGGATTCTCATCGGTGGGGTTCCCCGGGGGTGGTCACGTAACGGTCCAGTTGGGCGATGTCTTCGTCCTTCACGTGCACCATCTTCTTCAGCTTGTCGACGTCCACTTCCTCGACGTCTTCTTCGCGTGACGGCCACGCGCCGCGCCGCAGGCACAGCACGCAACGCAGCACCTCGGCCACGCCTTGCAGCAGCAGCACCGCGCCGGCCACGGGGATGAACGCCTTGAAGGGATAGATGGGCGGCCCGTTGGCCATCAGCGACGAGTGCTCGCCAATGGCGATGGAGTAGCTGGCGTAATACCAGCCCGCCCACACCAGCGCGATCACGCCGGGAAAGAAGAACACCAGGTACAGGATCAGATCCAGGCCGCCCTGCACGCGCGGCGGCAAAAAGCCGTAGAGGATGTCGCCGCGCACATGGCCGTTCTTGGCCAGCGTATAGGCGCCGGCCATCATGAAGAGGATGCCGTAATACATCATCTGCATGTCGAACGCCCAGGCGCTGGGCTTGTTCAGCAGATACCGCGCCGCCACCTCCCAGCACACGTGCAGGGTCAGTACGACGATCAGCCAGGCAAAAGTCTTGCCGACGAAGGTGGAGACGCGGTCTATCAGACGGACGAGACGAAGCATCGATGGGCCTGGGTTGGGATCAGGCCGGCTTGCTGCTGCGCGAGAAATAATGGTTGTAGGCCATTCGGAAGTTGACCGAGGTATCCCCCTGCCAACGCCCCACCCGCTCGGCGAAAGCCCGCTGCGATTCCAGCACTTTCTTGAACAGGGGATTCTCGGCCGAGCGCTTGGCGATCATCTCGTCCCAGATCTTCAACTGCTGCTGCAGGATGGCGTCGGGCGTCTTGTAGAACTTGACGTTGTGTTCCTTCTGCAGCTTGATGTAGTCCTGCGAATAGCGGTTGGCCGCCTTCCAGGACATGTCCGCGCTGCTGGCTTGCGCCGCATAGCTCAGCACGTGCTTCAAGTGCGGCGGCAGCGCGTCGTACTTGGCCTTGTTGAACATGATTTCGAACTGTTCCGCGCTTTGGTGAAAGCTTTGCAGCATGCAGATCTTGGACACGTCCTGAAAGCCCAGCGCCAGATCCGACGACGCATTGTTGAACTCGGCGCCATCCAGCAGGCCACGATCCAGGGCGGGCACGATTTCACCGCCCGGCAAGGCATTCACCGCCAGGCCCATGGCCGTGTACATATCGATGGCCAGGCCCACGGTGCGGAACTTCGCGCCCTTGACGTCTTCGATCTTGGTCACCGGCCGCTTGAACCAGCCGAAGGGTTGCGTGGGCATCGGGCCATACATCAGGGACACCACGTTCACGCCCATGGCCTTCTGGATTTCCGTCAGCAGGTCCTTGCCACCGCCGTACTCGTGCCAGGCCAGCAGCATGTTGGCGTCCATGCCGAACGCAGGCCCCGAGCCCCACAGCGCCACGGCCGTGTTCTTGCCGTACCAATACGCCACCACGCCATGGCCGCCGTCCAGCGTGCCGGCGGATACCGCGTCCAGCAAGTCAAACGCCTTCACCACCGCGCCAGCCGGCAACACCTCGATAGTCAACTGGCCGCCGGCCATGTCGTTGACCTTCTGCGCGTAGTCGCGGGCGAACTCGTGGAAGATGTCGTTGGCGGGCCAGGTGCTTTGGAACCGCATCGAAATGGGCGCGTTCTGCGCCCGGGTGACAGCAGGAAAACCCAGTGCGGCGGCGCCCGCGACGGCAGCGCCGGAAATGAACTTGCGGCGGGGCTTTGTGACGTGTTGCATGGCTTTTTGTCTCCTTGGTGGACTACATGGGACCAGCTTGTAGTAACTGCACCTGCGAGGACGCGGGGGATCGCCTGCTGCGCGCTTCCCTGTGTCGGGGCTACGACTGCTTTGCAACTTTGTGCTGATTAAACCTGCCTGACTAACGGCTGACAATCAGCTTGTTGTCGGGAATTACCCTACAGGGGGGCTAGTGCATATGAGGGGGTCCCGCGATTGCCTGAACTGCCGCGTCGCCAGGCAATGCGCATGCCATCACGAAGCGGGCTTACTCGGGCCGACGCACCGCCCTGACCTTGCCGCTGTTGCCGCCGCCGCAGAAAAAGCGGCCCGCGCCATCCGACTCCAGGCCCGACACGCCCACGCCCGCCGGCATCTCGACGCTTTCCAGCACGGCCCCGGTGGCCGGGTCCAGGCGGCGCAAATCGCTGTCGTCGTTCTCCCAGGTGCCGTGCCAGAGTTCGCCGTCAACCCAGGTGACGCCGGTCACGTAGCGATTGGATTCGATGGTGCGCAACACGCGGCCAGTTTCCGGGTCCACCTGGTGGATCTTGCGTTGCTGGTATTGGCCGACCCACAGCGAGCCGTCGGCCCAGGCCATGCCGGACGCTTCGGCGCCGCCGGGCGCGGGGATGGTAGCGTGCACGCGGCCGCTGGCCGGGTCCACCTTGAGGATGCTGCCGTCCGAAATTTGATAAAGGAATTTGCCGTCGAAGGCGGTGCCGGCGTTGGCCACCATGTTCAACGTGCGCTGCGTTTCGCCGCTGTCGGGGTCCAGGGTAAGCAGCTTGTCGCCCGTGGCGAACCAGATCTGGCGGCCGTCATAGCTCACGCCATGCACGGCGTCGACCTTGGGGAAAGGACCATATTCACGCAGGATCTGGGCTTGGCTTCGTTTCATGTCTGGCTCCTTGTAATGGGGTGAATCCATGCTACAGGCCGGGCACCAGCGTGGGGAGTAACAAGCTTGTCGTGAATGCCGGCACCGCCGGCGTCGTCCAGCGCCGCGCGCGGCCATGGCCCAGCGGCTGCGCCTGGCCCGACGCCGCCAACGCATCCAAGGCCCGCTGCACCGTGCGCTGACTGGCGCCCAAGGCCAATGCCAGGGCCGAACTGGACCACGCCTGCCCGTCCACCAGGCAGGCCAGCACCGCCGCGTGATCGCGGTCCGCAACATCGACGGGACGGGCAAGCACCATGACCTGCGTGTCCGCATGCGGGCGCAGCACAAAGCCATGCCGCGTGGCATTCACGTCCGCCATGCCTTGCATCGCCGTGCGCAAGCGCCCTATTTCCACGCGCAGCCGCACACGATGCGACTCGTCTTGAAAGCCGGTGCGGAAAGCTTTGGCGATCAGCAGTTCGCGGGTCACGTCCTGTGGCCAGGCCTCGGCCAGCATGCGCGCCAGCGTGAACAACACGGGGCGACTGGCCAGTGGCGCCGTCTGGCCGTTCTGGCGCAAGACGTTGCGGCACGCATCGACAATCAGCGCAGGGGATGCCAGCAGCGTTTCCACCTCGTCCAGCAGCAGGTCCCGGGCGCCGTCTTGCGCGACCAGACGCGCGGCTGGCGCGCGCAGCGTCTGCACCGCGTGATCCACCTCGGCCTGCAAGGCGGCAATGCCCGACTGCTGCGCGGCGTGATCGGCGCGCGCCAGCGCCGCTCTGGCTCGCCCTGCCTGCACGCGCCGCAGCGCGATGCCGGCCGCGATCAGTTCATGCATGGCGCGGGACGCGGCCGGCACGGCGTCGCCGTCCACGCTGGCCAGCGTTTGCTCGGCATCATCCAGCCGTCCCAGCATCAATAGGCGTCGCGCCGCCAGATATGCGGCATGCGCCGCATTGACGGCGTCGCCCTGCGCGGCCAGCGTGGCGCGCGCGGCCGCCAACGATTTCTCGGGCCAGGCCAGGTCACGCGAGGCCAGCGCAACTTCGGCCTCGGCCACGATGCAGCGGGCGCGCGCCAACGCATGCGCCGGGCCGAACGCGCGGGCTGCCTGGCGCAGCAAGGCCTTGGCCCGAACGAAGTCACCCAATTGCGCCATGGCGATGCCGCGCAAGGCCAAGGCGGGCGCGTCATCGCGCAGCGCAACGTGGTTCAGCGCGGTCAGCGGGTCGCCCGCCGCCAGGGCGCGCGCGGCGCTTGTGATCAGCAAATCCATGAATGTCTCGCCACCTTCAGCCCTTGCCTATGCCGGTTGCGACTGAATCTACCATTGCTGGTGGCGCGAATGCGGGGATGCCAGCGTCAGAACGACGATGCCCCCCTGATGATGCACCCCCCTGCGGATGCAACCCATGACCACGCCACCCATGATGTGACCCCATTAATAAGACAGCGCATCCTTCCCCACCCTTAAGCAGCCTGCCAGCGTGTAAACTCCCCCCTTTTTGACTCTGGTGGTATGTTGCAAGCCCCACAGCGCACAGGTTTAAGCGGCCCGACGCTCATTCGCTTGCTGACTCGCCTGACGGATGTCGACGTTCCGGAATCCAGGCAATCGCTATCCGACCATTTGAGCCAGTGGCTCGGTTGGACGGACGCGATCGCGCTGTCCGCGGCCCTGACCACGAGCCCGCCGGTGATCGCCCCCGGCGCGCGCGTATTCAGCAGCGCCGAAGAGCGTGAATGCGTGCGCGTGCGCACGACGCTGGCCGACGCCATCGCCAGCGATACGGCGGCCACAAGCGCCAAGCGGCTCATGCCGGGACAGGCGCCGGCCAAGCCGTCGGCGGCGGTCGAGGAAGCCCAGGCCGATTACTCGAATTTTCGTCAGCGGTACGTGTCCTTACAGCACACGATGGAGACCAGCGTGGGAAATTTGCGCAGCCGCCTGCGCGGCATGGTCGCCGCCCGGAATGGCGAGATGACGCGGCTGGCCGTGGTGGACGCCATCATGGACCGCGCGTTGCTGCCCAAGGAACGCACCCTGCTGGGCGCGATCCCGAAGCTGCTGCAAGGGCATTTCGAGCGTTTGCGCCTGGCCGAGGAAGCACAGGCGCCGGCCACCCCAGGCGCGTGGCTGGACGTATTCCGCAAGGATATGCGCAGCGTTCTGCTTGCCGAATTGGATGTACGTTTACAACCGGTGGAAGGGCTGCTTGCCGCCCTTCGCGCCAGCTAACCAGGACACCATGTCCAAGACTCTGATCAATTTCGTTGTGTTTTTGGCCGGTTTGGCCGTTGTGGGCTGGATTGGCGCGGGCTACGCGGGGTCCAACCCGCTTGCACTGGCCGTGACGCTGCTGATAGCGGTCTGTTACCTGGCCGGCGCCTGGGAACTGCTGCGTTATCAGCAGGCCACGTCCAGCCTGGCGCGGTCCACCGCCGCGCTGTCCGAAGCGCCCGCCAGCCTGACTTCCTGGCTGGACCAGTTGCACCCCAGCCTGCGCAACGCCGCGCGCCTGCGCGTTGAAGGTGAACGGGTGGGCTTGCCCGGCCCGGCCCTGGCGCCCTATCTGGTTGGCCTGCTGGTGCTGCTGGGCATGCTGGGCACGTTCCTGGGCATGGTCGTCACGCTGCGCGGCACCGGCATGGCACTGGAAAGCGCGACCGACCTGGGCGCCATCCGCGCGTCGCTTGCCGCGCCGGTCAAGGGTCTGGGTTTTGCGTTCGGCACGTCGATTGCCGGGGTGGCCACGTCCGCCATGCTGGGCCTCTTGGCCGCGCTGTGCCGCCGTGAACGGGTGCAGGCCGCGCAACTGCTGGACACGAAGATCGCCACCACCTTGCGCGTGTATTCGCAAAGCTATCAGCGCGAAGAATCCTTCAAGCTGCTGCAACGCCAGGCCGAAGTCATGCAGCGCCAGGCCGAGGCCATGCCGACGCTGGTTGATCGCCTGCAAGCCATGATGCAGAACATGGAGCAGCAGACGCGCGCCATGAATGACAGCCAATTGGCCAGCCAGGACGCCTTTCAGGGCAAGGCCGAAGCCGCCTACGCCCGACTGGCGTCAGTGATGGAACAGTCCATGAAGGAAGGCGTTGCCGAAAGCGCGCGTTCCGCCGGGGTGGCCTTGCAGCCGGTCGTGCAGGCCACGATGGAAAGCCTGTCGCGCGAAACCGCCAGCCTGCAAGACACGGTGGCGCAAGCCGTGCAGCAACAACTGAGCAGCCTGACCTCGGGCTTCCAGGCGTCCACCGCCAACGTGGCCGACATCTGGAACCAGGCGCTGGCCGGCCAGCAACGCGCAAGCGAAACGCTGGCGCAAGACCTGCGCGACTCGATGGACCGCTTTGCCGAAACCTTCGAGCAACGCTCGGCCGCGCTGCTGGACGGCGTGTCCGCGCGCCTGGAGGCGTCGTCGGGCAATATGTCGGAAGCCTGGACTTCCGCGCTGTCGCGCCAGGAACGCGTCAGCGAAAAACTGGCGGGCGACAACCTGCAAGCGCTGACCGCCGCCGCCGCCAGCTTCGAACAGCACTCGGCGTCGCTGCTGCGCACGCTGAACGATTCGCACACGCTCTTGCAATCGGACCTGGCCTCGCGCGATCAACAGCGCCTGGCGGCGTGGGCCGAGACCCTGGGCGCCATGGGCGCCACGCTGCGCCAGGAATGGGAACAGGCCGGCACGCAAGCCGCCGACCGCCAACAGGCCATCAGCGACACGCTGGCGCAGACCGTGCGCGACATCAACGCCCAGGCCGCCGCGCAAGCCCGCGTGCTGGAAGCCGTGTCGACCCGCATGGAAGCCGCCGCCAACAGCGTGTCGGACCGCTGGAACAGCGCGCTAAGCCGCCACGAACAAGTCAGCGAGAAGCTGGCGCAAGACAATCAGCAAGCCTTGACGACAGCGGCCGCCGCGTTCGAGGCGCATTCGGCGTCGCTGCTGCGCACGCTGGACCAGTCGCACGCCGAGCTGCAAGCGGCCCTGGCCGCCAAGGACCAGGAACGTCTGTCCGCCTGGACCGACACGCTGGCCGCCATGGCCGCCACCTTGGGCCAGGAATGGAAGGCAGCCGGCGACCAGAGCGTGGCGCGCCAACAGGAAATCAGCGACGCGCTGGCCCTGACCGCGCAGAACGTCACCGGCCAGACCGAAGCACAGTCCCGTCTGCTGGACAGCGTGTCGACCCGCCTGGAAAGCGCGGCCGGCAGCGTGACCCAGGCCTGGACCGAGGCGCAGACCCGCCAGGCGCAGCTGGGCGAGAAGCTGGCCGCCGACAACCAGCAAGCCCTGAGCACCGCCGCCGCCGCGTTCGAGCAGCACTCGGCGGCGCTATTGCGCACGCTGGACCAATCGCACGCGGACCTGCAAGCCGCGCTGGCGGCCAAGGACGAAGAACGCTTGTCGGCCTGGACCGCCAAGCTGGCCGCCATGGCTGACGCGCTGGGCCAGGAATGGGAACTGGCCAGCGCGCAGGCCGCCACCCGCCAGCAGGAACTGACGCAGGCGCTGGGACAGGCCACGCAAGAGATCACGACGCAGACGCAGGCGCAGGCCGGCGTGCTGGAAAGCGTGTCCACGCGCCTGGAAACCGCCGCCAGCCAGGTCACGCAAGCCTGGACCGACGCGCAGACGCGCCAGGAACAGCTAGGCCAGCAATTGGCCGAGGCCAATCAGCAGGCGCTGGAGGCGGCCGCGGCCACCTTCGAGCAGCACTCGACAGCGCTCTTGCACACGCTGGACCAGTCGCACGCGGACCTGCAAGCAACGCTGGCCGCCAAGGACGAAGAACGCCTGTCCGCCTGGACCGCCAAGCTGGCCGCGCTGGCCGACACGCTGGCGCAAACCGCGCACGGCATCACCGCGCAAACGCAAGCCCACGCCAGCGAGACCAT
Source organism: Achromobacter spanius (assembly GCF_029637605.1). Lineage (NCBI taxonomy): Bacteria > Pseudomonadati > Pseudomonadota > Betaproteobacteria > Burkholderiales > Alcaligenaceae > Achromobacter > Achromobacter spanius. The sequence goes on from NZ_CP121261.1 coordinate 1,623,182, forward strand.
TGCGGAAATCGGCCGCCTGGTGCAGGCCGCGTCGGAAGCGCCGAAGGCCGCCGCCGACGTCATCGGCGAACTGCGCCAGAAGCTGTCCGACAGCATGGTGCGCGACAACGACATGCTGCAAGAGCGCAACCGTTTGCTGGACACGCTGGACACCTTGCTCAACGCCGTCAACCACACCGCCGCCGAACAACGCTCGGCGGTGGACGCGCTGCTGGCCTCGTCGGCCGAATTGCTGGAGCGCGTGGGCACGCAGTTCACCGAACGCGTCGAAGCCGAAACCGGCAAGCTGACGGACGTGGCGGCGCACGTCACCACCAGCGCAGTGGAAGTCGCCAGCCTGGGCGAATCGTTCGGCGCGGCGGTGCAGTTGTTCGGCGAGTCCAACAACACGCTGGTGGCGCACCTGCAACGCATCGAAGCCGCGCTGGACAAGTCCATTGCGCGGGGCGACGAGCAACTGTCCTACTACGTGGCGCAGGCGCGCGAAGTGGTGGACCTGAGCCTGATGTCGCAAAAGCAGATTATTGAAAACCTGCAGCAGTTGGCCGTCCAGCGCGCTGCCGCCAGCGCGGAAACCGCATGAGCGACGACATCGACGGCGGCATCGAGCCTTCCGCCCCCGCCTGGGCCGTCTTCGGCGACCTGATGTCGGTGCTGCTGGGCGCGTTCGTGCTGATCCTGGTCAGCGTGATCGGCATGCAGTTGCAGTTGTCGACGCAGCTGGAAGAAGAGGTCAAGCAGCGCCAGGAAGAAACGCAGCGCCGCGAAACGCTGGAACAGGCGCTGGCGGTTCCGCTGGCAGCGGGCCGCGTGACCTTGGTCAATGGCCGCATCGGCATCAGTGGCAGCGTGCTGTTTGCGCTGAACTCCGACCAGTTGCAGCCGGAAGGCCGCGAGATTCTGAAATCGCTGATTGAACCGCTGTCTACGTACCTGAAAACGCACGACGAAATTCTGATGGTCAGCGGCTATACCGACAACCAGCAGGTGCACGAGGGCAACCGCCGCTTTGCGGACAACTGGGATTTGTCGGCGCAGCGCGCCCTGACGGTCACGCGCGCCTTGATCGACGAAGGCGTGCCGTCTTCCACGGTGTTCGCGGCGGCGTTCGGGTCGGAGCAGCCGGTGGCGTCCAACGCCGACGAGGACGGCCGCGCCAAGAATCGCCGGGTGGAAATCACCCCCATCCCCAAGCAAGCCGATGCCCCGGGAAAGCCGCGTGAGTAGTGACGGCGGCAGCCAAGGCACGCTGGACGCGCAGGCCATTGTGGATGCGCAGGCCATGCTGGACGCTTGGCGCGACGGAGGCGCCGACCAGGCTGACCCGGTGCGCTTTCATTTCCTGCAAGCGATGGCGCGGCGCGCCGCCGTGCTGGCCGGCCCGGCGCGGCAGTTGCTGGATGAAAAGCTGGCGGGGCATATGTATGCCTACTCGCAGTTGCTGGATGCCGAGGCGGATGCCCATCCGGGTGCCAAACCGGATGCCGAGCCGGATGCCAAGCCAAACTCCGAACCGGGTGCCGAGCCAACCGCGCCACCGCCAGCGCAACCCACCGACGTCGCGCCCAACACGCTGGCCGGCTTGCTGGCGTATCTGGCAGACCCTGGCGCTGGCCCCGGCCAGACCACAGCGGACGCCGCCTCCCCTTGGAACCGCGACGCGCTGGGCCTGCGCGACGCTTACCCCGACGTGCAGATGCTGGAATACTTTCGCGCCGTGTGGTCGCGCGTCAGCGCTGACCGGCAGGTGCGGCAGTCGCAGCAGCAGGTGCACAAGAATGCCGGCCCGCTCAATTCCAACCAGTTGGTGCACCGTGCGCTGTCCTTGATGCGAGAACTATCGCCGGGTTATCTGCAGCAGTTCCTGTCGTACACGGACGCGCTGATGTGGATGGAGCAGATCCACGCGGCCACCGCGCCCGCCCCCAAGGAAGCCGCGCGGGGCGCCACCAAGAAAACGTCGCGGGCGAAGGCGCGGTAAGCGTAACCAAGCGTGCCGATAGGCCTGCCCAAGCGCCCCCACAGGCAGCCCCGCGATCCGGGCAACAGCGCGCGCTGCCTATAATTGCCAAAGTCAGCGCCCAGGGCCAAGGCCTGCAACCCAGTACCCCAAGCCCGTCGCCCCGACCCATCGTCCCAACTTCCGCTTTGACGGCAGCCATGCCGTGCCTCATGTCCACCTTGCCCCTACGCGTGCTGTCCATCATCCCCCCGATGACGCAGCTGAATACGCCCTACCCCTCCACCGCCTACCTGACCGGTTTCCTGCGTTCGCGCGACGTGAACGCGGTGCAGGAAGACCTGGCGCTTGCGCTGGTGTTGCGTCTGCTGTCGGCGGACGGCCTGCGCGCCGTGGCGGAACGGGTCAACGCGCTGCCGCTTGAAAAGCACACGCCCGCCATCCAGGCCTTCGTGGCGATGCAGCCGCGCTACCTGGCCACCATCGGGCCAACTATCGCGTTCTTGCAAGGGCGCGATTCCACGCTGGCGCACCGCATCGTGGGCCGCCACTTCCTGCCCGAAGGCCCGCGTTTCAGCACGCTGGACGTCTACATGGACGAAGACGGCGGCGACCCGCTGGGTTGGGCCTTCGGCGCGCTGGGGCTTCAAGACCGCGCCAAGCACCTGGCCACGCTGTACCTGAACGATTTGGCGGACGTGCTGCGCGACGCGGTGGACGATCGCTTTGAATTCGTGCGCTATGCCGAATCACTGGCAGGCAGCCAGCCCACGTTCGACCCCTTGGCCAACGCCCTGACCAGTGCGCCCACGCTAGTGGACGACACCTTGCGCGAACTGACGACCGAAGCCCTGGCGCGCCACGCGCCGACGATCGTGCTGTTGTCGGTGCCGTTTCCCGGCGCGGTATACGCGGCGTTTCGGATCGCGCAGACCATCAAGGCGCAAGACCCCAGCATCGTCACCGTGCTGGGCGGCGGCTTCGTCAATACAGAACTGCGCGAACTGAAAGACCCGCGCGTGTTCGACTACTTTGACTTCGTCTGCCTGGATGCCGGCGAACGCCCGCTCTTGGCCTTGCTGGAACACGTGCAGGGCAAGCGCTCGCGCCAGCGTCTGGTGCGCACGTTTGTGCGCAACCCGGACAGCCGCGCCGTGCAGTACGTGAACCTGGTGGAGCCCGACGTGGCCTTCGCGGAAGTGGGCACGCCCACCTGGGACGGCCTGCCGCTGGACCGCTACCTGTCGCTGCTGGACATGCTGAACCCCATGCACCGCCTCTGGAGCGACGGGCGCTGGAACAAGCTGACCGTGGCGCATGGCTGCTACTGGAAAAAATGCAGCTTCTGCGACGTCAGCCTGGACTACATCGGCCGCTATGAAGGCGCGTCGGCGTCCGTACTGGCCGACCGCATCGAAGCCATCGTGCGCGAAACCGGGCAGACCGGGTTCCATTTTGTGGACGAGGCCGCGCCGCCCAAGTCGCTCAAGGCGCTGGCCACCGAACTCATTGAGCGCAATGCAGGCATTTCGTGGTGGGGCAACATCCGCTTCGAAAAAACCTTCAGCCCCGAACTATGCGAACTGCTGGCCGACAGCGGCTGCATCGCGGTATCGGGCGGTTTGGAAGTGGCGTCCGACCGCTTGCTGAACCTGATGAAGAAAGGCGTGTCGGTCGACCAGGTGGCCCGCGTTACGCGCGCGTTTTCGGACGCCGGCATCCTGGTGCATGCCTATCTGATGTACGGCTTTCCGACGCAGACGGTGCAAGACACCGTGGATGCGCTGGAATACGTGCGCCAACTTTTTGCCAACGACTGCATCCAAAGCGGGTTCTTCCATCGCTTTGCCTGTACGGTGCATTCGCCGGTGGGCAAGAACCCCGAGGAATACGGGGTAACGCTGCAACCGCTGCCGCCCGTTACCTTCGCCAAGAACGACATCGGTTTTCATGACCCCACGGGCGTGGATCACGATGCGCTGGGCCGCGCGCTGAAGAAAGCCATCTACAACTACATGCACGGCATCGGCCTGGATGAAGACGTGCGGACGTGGTTTCCGTTCAAGGTGCCGAAAACCACGGTGTCGAAGAACCGGATCGCGCGGGCGCTCAGCCAGCAAGGCTGACGCCGGGGCAGCCTTGATTTGCACGAGGCCCCCGTCGCGCTGTACCATACGATCCATATACAAACCATATATGGATCATTCTTTATGGGCCTCGTCAAAATCTCTGAGCAGATGCATGAGAATCTGCGCGTCGCCAGCGGCGCCCTCAGCCGCTCGATCAATTCCCAAGCCGAACACTGGATGCGCATCGGCATGCTGTCCGAGCTCTATCCCGAACTGCGCCACGCGGACATCTGCCAGTTGCTGATCCGCATTGAACAGGGCGAAGGCTTCACCATTGCCTCCCTGTCCCGGCGGCTGCCGGACGCGGCCCAGGAGGTCGCGTAAATGGCACGCAAGGTTTCCATCAAGTCCGCCGCTGATATTGAAATGGCCCGCAAGGCCGGCGCCATGGCGGCCGAAGTGCTGCACATGATCGGCGAACACGTGCGCCCCGGCGTCACCACCGACGAGATTGACCGCATCTGCAACGAATACATCGTCAATGTGCTGAAAGCCATTCCGGCCAATGTCGGCTACCACGGCTTTCCCAAGACCATCTGCGCGTCGGTCAACCATGTGATCTGCCACGGCATTCCCGGGCCCAAGGTGCTGAAAAACGGCGACATCCTGAACATCGACGTGGCCGTCATCAAGGACGGCTGGTTTGGCGACACCAGCCGCATGTACTACGTGGGCCAACCCAGCCCGCTGGCGCGCCGCCTGGTCAACACCACCTATGAAGCCACCCGCGCCGGCATCATGGCCGTGAAGCCGGGCGCCACGCTGGGCGACATCGGCCACGCCATCCAGACCGTGGCGCACCGCGAACACTTTTCCATCGTGCGCGAATACTGCGGCCATGGCATCGGCCAGATCTACCACGACGAACCGCAGGTGCTGCACTACGGCCGGCCCGGCGAAGGGCTGGTGCTGCAACCCGGCATGATGTTCACCATCGAACCCATGATCAACGCGGGCAAGCCGGCCACCAAGCAGTTGCCCGACGGCTGGACCGTGGTCACCAAAGACCGTTCGCTATCGGCGCAATGGGAACACATGGTGGTGGTGACCGACACCGGCTACGAGGTGCTGACGCCCTGGCCGGACGGCTACGGCGACTATCCGCCGATTCCTTGAAGCGCCTTTCCTGAACCCCGCCTTTCCTGACCGCACCCGTCCATGGCAAGGACCGGAGTGCAAGCCGCCAAGGGCACGATCATGATCGTGCCCTTGCCGTTTTCGGCGCCGCGTCTGCTCCCCCATGCCCGCCCTGCCCCTAGCATTCCGCCGTCTGGCCGCGTCCAACCTGGCCGCCCAACTCTCTGAACAGATGGCGCTGGCGGCCGCGCCGCTGGTCGCCGTGCTGGCGCTGGGCGCCACCGCCGCGCAGACCGGCACGCTGCAAGCCGCGCAAACCTTGCCCTTTCTGCTGCTGTCGATGCCGGCGGGCGTGCTGGCCGACCGCATGTCGCGCAAAGCGCTGATGACCGCTGCCGAATGCGTGCGCGCCGCCAGCCTGCTGGGGCTGCTGGCCTTATTGTGGATGGGGGGCCTGAACCTGGCCTGGCTGGCCGCGCTGGGCTTTCTGGGCGCGGTGGGCACCGTGGCATACAACGTCTCCGCGCCGGCCTTGCTGCCCCGGCTGGTGCCCGCCAGCGAATTGGCCAGCGCCAACCGCTGGCTGGAACTGGCGCGCAGCAGCGCGTTCGCGGCGGGGCCGGCGGCGGGCGGCGCGCTGGTCGGCTGGATGGGCGCGCCCATCGCCTACGTGCTGGCCACCACCTTGTCGCTGCTGGCGGCGGCGCTATTGGCGGGCTTGCCTCGGGACGGGTCGGCGGGTAGCGGGAACCCGGCTCGCCGCCATCCCTTGACCGAATTGCGCGAAGGCGCGGCGTTCGTCGCCACGCACCCGCTGCTGCGTCCCGTGCTGGTCACGGCGGTGTTCTTCAATACCGCCTGGTTCGTGCTGCAAGCCGTGTACGTGGTGTACGCCATCGACCGCCTCGGCTTGAGCGCGACCGGAGTGGGCATCACCTTGGGCGTATACGGCGGCGGCATGCTGGCGGGCGCCCTGGCCGCGCCATGGCTGGCCCGCCGCCTGTCCTTCGGCGCGATGATCGCGGCCGGTCCGCTATCGGCCCTGGCGGCAAGCGTCCTGTTGCTGCTTACCTTGCTTGGCGTATCCGTCGGGCGTGGCGGCCGCGGCGGGCTTTTTCCTGTTTGGGGCGGGCCCCATCCTGTGGACCATTACCACCACGACGTTGCGCCAGGCCGTCACGCCGAACGCGCTGCTGGGCCGCGTATCGGCCGTGATCCTGACGGCCACCTACGGCGCGCGGCCCGTGGGCGCGCTGATAGGCGCGGCGCTGGCCGCACGCATCGGGTTGGACGCCTGCCTGTGGGTGTCGGCGGCGGGTTTTCTGGTGCAGTTCGTGGTGTTGTTCACGTCGCCCGTTGCGCGGCTGCAGAGCCAGCCGCGCACGGTCAGTGCATGAAATAGTCGAGATCGCCCGCGGCTGAGAAGATCGGCTGACCTTTCAGCCAGCCGCCTGCGTTACTTCACCACGCCGCAGATCAGTCGCCCGCCTCCGCCGCCCAGCGGCTCGGGCTTGTCGCTGTAGTTGTCGCCGCCTATGTGCACCATCATCGCGTGCCCTTTCACGTCGGCCAGCTTCAGGTGTGGCGCCACCACGGCCTTCTTGGCCGTGCCGTCTTCTGCCACCGTAATGAACGGCAGGTCGCCCTGGTGCCCATCCTTGGCCATCGGCCCCTTGTGCGCCTTGGTGCCCTTCGGGTCCAGATGCCCGCCCGCCGCGCCACCAGGCGCCATCTTGCCGTTCACCATGCCCGGCATGCAGGAGCCCTTTTCGTGGACGTGAAAGCCGTGCTCGCCCGGCTTCAAGCCGTTCAGGTTGGGGGTGATTTCCAGCCCGCCCTTGGTGTCCTTCAGTGAAATCGTGCCGGCGCGTTTACCCAGGCCGTCGGCGGTCAGGAATGACATCGAAACGTCTTCGGCCAACGCGGCGCCAGACGCGCCCGCCATCGTCAGCGCCGCGACAAGCATCGAGATTTTCTTCATGAAGTGCCTCCTGGAATCATGCACGCAAGGTGCGGATGCCCGGCCAGCACGAACCTTGCCGCCTGGCCCAGGGCGCAGAAAACAATAGCACCGGGGCAAGTCGGCGCACCAGCATTCTTCCTTCCTGATACAAGCGATCAGGCTTCTTAACGATTCACCAGCAGCACCAGCGCGTGCAGCGCAACACCGATCAGCCCGCCGACCAGCGTGCCGTTGAAGCGGATGTATTGCAGGTCGCGCCCCACGCTGAGTTCCAGCTCGTCGACCAGATGGCGTTCGTCCCAGTTCTTCACCGTGCGTGAAATGTGTTCGGTCACGCCGATGCGCAGCCGGCCGGTCAGGCGGCGCGCGCTGCCCATCACGTGGCTGTTGATGGCGTCGCGCAGGCTTGGGTCTTCGCCCAGCTTGCGGCCCAGCGCCAGCATGGCGCGTTCCAGATGGCCGGCCAGCGCCGAGTTTTCGTCGGACAGGTCGCGCCGCAACGCGGCGTGGATGTCGTCCCACAGGCCTTGCACGTATTCCTGCACCTTGGGGTGGTCGATGGCGCGCTGCTTCAGGGCTTCAACCTGGGCCGACAAGGCCGGGTCGGTCTTCAGGCGTTCGATGTAATCCAGCACCCAGGCTTCGTAGTCGCGCCGCACGGGATGGTCGGGTTCGGACAACACGTCGCGCAGCTCGTCCATCAAGGCCATGGCCAGGCGGTCGGCCAGGTTGTCGGCAATGCCGTCCACCGACTTCACCACGTCCACCGCCGCGATGATGCGTGGCCATTCCTTGCGGGCAAACTTCACCAGCAGCTTGGACGCGCGTTCCTTCACATCGTCTTCGCCCAGGTAGCCGCCCAGGCGTTCCATGGCCGCATCCAGCAGTTCCTGGTGGCGCCCGTCGCGCGTCAACAGGCCCAGCACTTCGCCAACGGTGCCCGCCGCGTCCCAGCCGCGCAGGTTCTTCACGAATTCCTGGATCACCCCGCGCACGGCGTGGTCGTCCAGCATGTCCAGCGTTTGCAGCGCCACGCGGCGCGCACCGTCGCTCAAGGCATGCGCCTGCTTGGGCCGAACCAGCCAACGCGACAGCCGCGTGGCGGGGTCGAACACGCGCAGCTTTTCCATCAGCGTGTCGGGGTCCAGGAAGTGGTCGCGCACGAACACGGCCAGGTTGTCGCCGATGCGGTCTTTGTTGCTGGGGATGATGGCGGTGTGCGGAATCGGCAAGCCCATCGGACGGCGAAACAGCGCCACCACCGCGAACCAATCGGCCAGCGCGCCCACCGTGGCCGCTTCGCAAAACGCCCGCACCCAGGCCCACGCACCCTGCCCGCCCATGACATGGCTGGTGATGAAGCCGCAAACCATGGCCACCAGCAGCGCCAGTGCGGCGATTTTCATGCGCCGCAACTGCGTGCGGCGCGCGTCGGAAGCCAAGGTGGAATGCGTGGCGAACGCGGCGGCGGCCCGTCCGGGCTGGGGCGCCAAGTCGGAGGTCTGGGACGTGTCGGCGGGTTCGGGCTTATCAGGCATGGCGGCTTTTGCGTGACAACTTCGGCGTGGCAAGCGAGGCGTCAGCATAACAACTGCGCTACTCGCCCAGGAACTCCGACACGGCCTCCAGCCCTTCAATGTGGTCCGCCACCACCTTGGCGATAAACGCGATGGGCACGGACAGCAGCGTGCCCCAGATGCCCCACAGCCAGGTGAACAAGAGCAGCATCATGAAGACGGCCACCGAATTCATCTTGGCGATGCGGCCTGACATCCAGGTGGTGACCAGCACGCCGATCAGCAACGCAATGGCCACCGAGCTGCCCGCGACCTGTAGCGCCGGCCCGATCTCGCCAAACTGAATCAGCGCCGCCACCCCCGTGCCCACCGCCGTCATCAGCGGACCGAAGTACGGGATGATGTGCAAGGCGCCCGCCACCACCGCCCAGGTGGCGGCGTTTTCCAGGCCCAACAGGCGAAACGCCCCCCACGACAGCACGCCCAGCGCCACGTTCGTGACCAGCATCATCGCCATGTACATGTGAATCGAATTGTTGATCTGGTCCAGCATGTGCACGCTGATCTTCTTCTGCGACAAGGTCTTGCCCGCCACCTTCACGAACTTGCGCTTGAACGCATTGCCCGACAACAGCAGGAAGAACACCAGGAACACGCTCATGGTCGCCTGGCCCAGGAAGGTGGCCAGCCCCTTGGAGCCCCACAGCAGGAATTCGCTGAAGCCCGCGTCGGACTTGGCCACCACCACCTGGCGGCCGGGTTGCACGCCGCCGGTGTCCTGCAGCACGCTGGCCGCGCCCTTGAGGCGTTCAATCAGCGACCCGTCACCGCTGGCAAAGTCGCCCAGCGTGCGCGAGATCTTGCCCGATATCTCGGGCAAGGCCTGCACGATGGAGTTGACCTGGCTTTGGGTGGCATAGATTAGGCCCGCCAGACCGAAGGCAATTACCGCCATCAGGATGATGATGCCGACCGGGCGCGGCAGGCGCACCCGCTCCATCAGGGTCACGGCAGGGTCCAGCGCATACGCCACGACAATCGACATCACCACGGGCACGATGAATTCCTGCGCCATCTTCAAGGAAAACAACACGGCCAGCACGGTCAGCGTGGTCAGACAGGCGCCGCGCGCCCAGACGTGCATGACGTTGGGCGCGGGCTCGGGAATGATGCCGGCGTCTTGGACGGTGGCTTTTTCTTCCGAGGCGCGATCGTCCGGCCCGGACTTTTCCGCCGCCCGTTCTTCGGGCGACATTGTTTCCGGCGCCACTTTTTCCGGCGTGATCTTTTCCGGCGTCACCTTCGCCGGCGTCGCGCTTTCCATCCCGTCCCCTCGTATTTCATTTTGGTGAACGCGGACAGCAAGTATCGTGCCTGGCGGTATTCGGCTTGTTTTCGGCTTGCTTTTAGCCCTGTGTTAAGCCTCGCCTTTTAGCCCTTCACCGCCAGCAGCCCCGCCTGCCCTTCGTGGTCGCGCTGCGCGCGTTCCAGAATGAATTCGATCAGCATGGAAATCGCGCGCGGATGGTGCCGATTGGGCATGTACAGCATGTACATGCCACGCCCGAAGATGCTTAGCCGCCATTGCGCCAGCGCGGCCAGCAACTCGCCGCGCGCAATGTCGTCGTGCACCACGTAGTCAGGCACCACGCCCACCCCCAGGCCGGCGCGGATGGCGTCTCGCAGAAAGGCGTAGTTGCGCGAAATGACCGTGGGTTCCAGCACCACGTGCTGGCGCGGCTGGCCGCCATAGTAGGCCGACAGCCGCAGCGGCCGGCCAATGACGGCCGCGCTGATGATGGGCGACTGGCCCAGGTCCTCGGGCCGTTGCGGCAGGCCCCGGGCCTCGGCATAGGCTTTGGACGCGCACGCCACGTAGCGCACCAACCCCAATTCACGCGCCACCAGGTTCTGGGGTGGCTCGGACATGATGCGTACCGCGATATCGACCTCGTCGCGCAGCAGGTCGTCGACGCTGTTCTCGAACAGCACGTCCAGGACGATATCCGGATACGCCTGCTTGAACTCCAGCAGCCAGGGCGTCATCACAAACTGCCCATAGCCGCTGGGCACGCTCAGCCGCACCTTGCCTTGCGGCGTCTTGCCCAGGGTGTCGACCGCCTCGCGCGCGGCGACCAGTTCGTCCTGGATGCTGCGGCCATGCTGATACAGCTTCAGCCCGATCTCGGTGGCTTCCACATGGCGCGTCGTGCGCCGCACCAGCTGCATGCCCACAGACCGCTCTAGCTGATTCAGGTGGTAGCTGACGTTGGCGCGGGTCATCTTCAGCCGGCGCGCGGCTTCGCTCAAGTTGCCGGCGTCGAGGATATCGACCAGCAAGGTCAAGGATTTGGTGTCCATGGCGTCTCCTTGGGCCGGATTGTCAAATTTTTTTATCCGTCGTGTCAATTCCTGATGTCATTGTCAAGACATCTTTACTGGGAAAGAATAAAGAACTAAGCGATACACGCAAAACAAGACAAGCGGTTTTTCCGGCTTGCCAGGCGCCGCGACGGCGGACGCCACTAAGGAGACAAGGACCCATGACGGACAGCAGCACTGCCGGCGCCGCCCACGCGCGCCGCGACGAAGACATCCTGGTCATTACCCTGGACCACCCTCCGGTCAACGCGCTAAGCGCGGACGTGCGTCGCGGCCTGGCCGACGCCATCCAGGCCGCGCAAACCGACCCCGACGTACGCGCCATTCTGCTGGTGGGCGCGGGCAAGAACTTCATCGCCGGCGCCGACATCCGCGAATTCGGCAAGCCGCCCAAGCCGCCCGCCCTGCCCGACGTCTGCAACCAGATTGAAGCCAGCACCAAGCCGGTGGTGGCCGCGCTGCACGGCGCGGCGCTGGGCGGCGGGCTGGAAGTGGCATTGGCCGCGCACTATCGCTTGGCGCTCGCCAGCGCCAAGCTGGGCTTGCCCGAGGTAAACCTGGGCCTGCTGCCGGGCGCGGGCGGCACGCAACGCACGCCCCGCCTGATTGGCGCCGCCGCCGCGCTGGACCTGATGCTGTCGGGCAAACACCTGTCGGCCGACGCCGCGCTGCGCGCCGGGCTGGTGGATACGCTGGCCGAAGGCAATGACCCACTGACGGCGGGCCTGGCCTACACCCGCCAACTGTTGGCCGAAGACGCCGGCCCCCGCCGCAGCCGTGACGCCACCGCCGCACTGGCCGACAAGGCCGCCGCCCTGGCCGAAGCCGCCGCCGCCGGCGAGCGCATCGCCAAGACCCTGCGCGGCCTGTATTCGCCCGAGAAGATCGTCGATGCCGTGCGTGCCGCCATCGAACAACCCTTTGACGAGGGCCTGCGCACCGAACGCGCGCTGTTCCTGCAATGCCTGGACAGCCCGCAGCGCGCCGGCCTGGTGCACGCATTTTTTGCCGAGCGTGAAACCGCCAAGGTCCCCGAACTGAAAGAAGGCAAGGCGCGCGCCCTGAACAAGATCGGCGTGGTGGGCGGCGGCACGATGGGCGCGGGCATCGCAGTATCGGTGCTGGACGCCGGCTTGCCCGTGGTGATGGTTGAGCAGGACGATGCCGCGCTGGAACGTGGCCGCGCGCGTGTGGCGCAGGTATACGACCTGCTGGTCAAGAAAGGCCGCATCACGCAAGAGGAACGCGACGCCCGCTTGGCGCGCCTGACCGGCGCCACCACCTACGACGCCCTGAATGACGCCGACCTGATCATCGAAGCCGTGTTCGAGGACATGGACGTGAAGCTGGCCGTGTTCGCCGAACTGGACCGCGTGGCCAAGCCCGGCGCGGTGCTGGCCACCAACACGTCGTACCTGGACGTGAACCGCGTCGCCACCGCCACGCGACATCCGGGCAACGTACTGGGCCTGCACTTCTTTTCACCGGCCAACATCATGAAGCTGCTGGAAATCGTGGTGGGCGAGCAGACCGCGCCCGACACGGTGGCCACCGGCTTCGAACTGGCGCGCAAACTGCGCAAGACGCCCGTGCGCGCGGGCGTGTGCGACGGCTTCATCGGCAACCGCATCCTGGCCGTGCACCGGCAGGCGGCGGACATGATGATGGAAGACGGCGCGTCGCCCTACGACATCGACGCCGCCGTGCGCGAGTTCGGCTACCCCATGGGCCCCTATCAGATGGCCGACCTGGCCGGTGGCGACATCGGCTGGGCCACCCGCAAGCGCCGCGCCGCCACCCGCGACCCGGCCTTGCGCTATGTGCAGATTCCCGACCGCCTGTGCGAACGCGGCTGGTTCGGCCAGAAGACGGGCCGTGGCTTTTACCTGTACCCCGATGGCGCGCGCGTGGGCACGCCGGACCCGGAAGTGCTGGCCATCATCGACGACGAACGCCGCCGCGCCGGCGTTACGCCGCGCCCGTTCACGCACGAAGACATCCAGCGCCGCTACCTGGCCGCGATGATCAACGAAGCCGCCAACGTGCTGGACCAGGGCATTGCGCTGCGCCCGTCCGATGTGGACGTGGTGTTCCTGTCCGGCTACGGCTTTCCGCGCCACCACGGCGGCCCGATGCACTACGCCGACAGCGTGGGCCTGGACCGTGTGCTGGCCGACATCCGCGCCTATGCGCAGGAAGACCCGGCGTTCTGGAAGCCGTCGCCGCTATTGGTGCGCCTGGCCGAATCCGGCCGCAACTTCGCCAGCCTGAATCAGGCTGCCTGATCACGGCTGCCCGATCGCGAACCTGTGATCGCAGCCCCTTGATAGCAGCCCTTTGATCGCTGACTCACCCCACTTTCGACTGGAACCCTTATGCGCGAAGCCGTCATCGTCTCTACCGCCCGCACCCCCATCACCAAGGCGGGGCGCGGCGAATTCAACCAGATCGCCGGCCCCACGCTGGCTGCGCACGCCGTGCGCGCCGCCGTTGACCGCGCCGGCATCGACCCCGCCCTGATCGAAGACGCCTTCATCGGCTGCGGCTACCCCGAAGGCGCCACGGGCCGCAATATCGGCCGGCAAGCCGTCATCCGCGCCGGCCTGCCGGTCAGCGTAGGCGGCGCCACCATCAACCGCTACTGCGCCTCGGGCCTGCAAGCCATTGCGTCGGCCGCCGGCCGCATCGTGATGGACGGCGCCCCGGCCGTGATCGCGGGCGGCGTGGAACTGGTATCGCAGATCCGCACGCGCGACGACGGCGTCAGCGGCATGGACCCCTGGATACTGGCGAACAAGCCCGAACTCTATTTGCCCATGATCGAAACCGCCGACATCGTGGCCGCCCGCTACGGCATCAGCCGCGAAGCGCAAGACCGCTTTGCCGCGCAAAGCCAGGCGCGCACCGAAGCCGCGCAGGCCGCTGGCCGCTACCGCGAAGAGATCATCGCCGTCACCACCACCATGTCCGTCACCGACCGCGCCACGGGCGTCGTCAGCGAACGCGAAGTCACGGTGGACAAAGACACCTGCAACCGCCCAGGCACCACCTACGAAGCGCTGGCCAGCCTTGCGCCCGTGCGCGGCGAAGGCCAGTTCGTCACGGCCGGCAATGCCTCGCAACTGTCCGACGGCGCGGCCGCCTTGGTGCTGATGGAAGCGGGCGACGCCGAGCGCGCTGGCATTCGCCCGCTGGGCGCGTTCCGGGGCCTGGCCATTGCCGGCTGCGAGCCCGACGAAATGGGCATCGGCCCCGTCTACGCCGTGCCCAAGCTGCTGGCGCGCCACGGCTTGAAGGTCGACGACATCGACCTGTGGGAACTGAACGAGGCATTTGCGTCGCAAGCGCTGTATTGCCAGGAAAAGCTGGGCATCCCCATGGACCGCCTGAACGTGGACGGCGGCTCCATTGCGCTGGGTCACCCGTTTGGCGTCACCGGCGCGCGCCTGGCCGGCCATGTGCTGATCGAAGGCCGCCGTCGCGGCGCCCGCTATGCCGTCGTCACGATGTGCATCGGCGGCGGCATGGGCGCAGCGGGCCTGTTTGAAATCTATGCTTGATATGCACTAAGGACCGACATGGACTTGGAATTCACCCCCGAAGAAAACGCCTTCCGCGACGACGTGCGCGCCTTCCTGGCGGCCAAGCTGCCCCGGCGCCTTTCCGACAAGGTGGGCCTGGGCAAGCTGCTCACGAAAGACGACATGGTGGAATGGCACGCCATCCTGAACCAGCAAGGCTGGCTGGCCAGCCACTGGCCCGTGGAATACGGCGGCACCGGCTGGAGCGCCACGCAAAAATTCATCTTCGATAACGAATGCGCGCTGGCCGCCGCGCCCCGCATCGTGCCCTTCGGCCTGAGCATGCTGGGGCCTGTGCTGATCAAGTACGGCAATGAAGCGCAGCGCCAGTACTGGCTGCCGCGCATTCTGGACGGCAGCGACTGGTGGTGCCAGGGCTATTCCGAACCCGGCGCGGGCTCCGACCTGGCTTCGGTCAAGACCACTGCCGTGCGCGACGGCGACCACTACATCGTCAACGGGCAAAAAACCTGGACCACGCTGGGCCAGTACGCCAACATGATTTTCTGCCTGGTGCGCACCTCGCAGGAAGGCCGGCGCCAGGAAGGCATCAGCTTCCTGCTCATCGACATGAACAGCCCGGGCATTGAAGTGCGCCCCATCATCACGCTGGACGGGGAACACGAAGTCAACGAAGTGTTCTTTTCCGATGTGCGCGTGCCCGTCGACAATCTGGTGGGCGAAGAAAACCGGGGCTGGACCTGCGCCAAATACCTGCTGACCTACGAACGCACCAACATTGCCGGCGTGGGCCAATCCACCGCCGCGCTGGAACGCCTGAAAGCGGTGGCCGCCAAGCAGAAAAAGAACGGCCGCCCCCTGGCCGAAGACCCCGACTTTGCCGCCCGCCTGGCGCGCGTGGAAATTGAACTGGCCAATATGCGCACCACCAACCTGCGCGTGGTCGCGGCGGTGGCGGGCGGCGGCGCCCCCGGCGCCGAAAGCTCGATGCTGAAGATACGCGGCACACAGATCCGCCAGGAAATCACGGCATTGAACCGCCGCGCCATGGGTCCGTACGCGCGCCCCTTCGTACCCGAAGCGCTGCACGACGGCTACGACGCAGCGCCCATCGGCCCCGAAGGCGCTGACAGCGCGGCGGCGCAGTACTTCAACAACCGCAAGCTGTCGATCTTCGGCGGCTCCAATGAAATTCAGAAAAACATCATCTCGAAGATGATCTTGGGACTGTAAGGGCCGGCCATGAACTTTGAACACACCGAAGACCGGCGCATGCTGTCCGACATGCTGCGCCGATTTGTCAGCGAGCAGTACGACTTCGCCACCCGCGAACGCCACGCGCAATCGCCCCAGGGCTACAGCGTGGAATTCTGGCGCCGCTACGCCGAACTGGGTGCCATCGGCGCCTTGTTCACCGAGGCCGATGGCGGCCTGGGCGGCGCGGGCTTTGATATCTCGGTCGTCTTCGAGGCGCTGGGACGTGGCCTGGTCGTGGAACCCTTTCTAGACGCCTTGATGGTGGGCAGCGCCATCGCCTCCGCGGGCACGCCCGCGCAGCGCGAAGCTGTGGATGGCCTGATCGCGGGTTCCATCACCGCAGCGCTGGCCCAGGCCGAACCCGATTCCGGCTATGAGCTGGCACGGGTCAGCACGCGCGCCGAACCGTCGGGCGACGGCTGGGTGCTCAACGGCGCCAAGGCCGTCGTCACGGCGGGCGAACACGCGGACCTGTTCCTGGTGTCGGCGCGCACGTCCGGTGCGGAAGATGACGAAGCCGGCATCAGCCTGTTCCTGGTCAGCGCCGGCACGCCGGGCCTGGCGGTGCGCGGCTACGGGCTGATCGACGGCGGACGCGCCGCCGAAGTCACGCTGACCGACGTCAAGCTGGGGCCCGACGCCCTGCTGGGCGAGGCCGGCGCGGGCTACCCGCTGCTGGAACGCGCCACCGGGCGCGGCATTCTGGCGCTGTGCGCCGAAGCCGTGGGCGCGATGGACTGCGCCCGCGACGCCACCCTGGAATACCTGCGCACGCGCCGCCAGTTCGGCACGCCCATCGGCAGCTTCCAGGCCTTGCAGCACCGCATGGCTGATGTGCTGCTGGAAATTGAACAGGCGCGCTCGGCCGTCATCAACGCCGCCGCCGCGCTGGACCACCCCGACCGCGTCACCCGCGAACGCGCCTTGTCCGCCGCCAAGTTCACCATCGGCCGCATCGGCACGCTGGTGGCCGAGGAAAGCATCCAGTTGCACGGCGGCATCGGCATGACCTGGGAACTGCCGCTGGCGCACTACGCCAAGCGCCTCGTCATGATCGACCACCAACTGGGCGACGAAGACCATCACCTGCGCCGCTACATCGCGCTGGCGCAGGCGTGAACGGAGGCAAGCCCGACATGACGCAGGCCCACGCCGCCCAGCCGCTGTTGCCACCGATTTCGCCCCCGTTCTCGGCGCCGTTCCCCGTGCGCAGCGCCGCGGACGTGCAGCGTCTGCAAGCCCGCCCGTTGGCCGAAACGCTGACGGTACAAAGCACCTACGAGATCTTCCGCAATTCGGCCGCGGCCTTTGGCGACAAGACCGCGCTGACCTTCCTGCGCTCGGCGGACCCCGATGATGAGGCCATCCGCTGGAGCTATCGCGAACTGCTGGCCGGCATCCACCAGACAGCCAACCTGCTGCACGACCTGGGCGTGCGCGCGAACGACGCCGTGGCCGTGATGCTGCCCGGTTGCCTGGAATACCACCTGGCGCTGTGGGGCGGCGAGGCGGCCGGCATTGTCCAGCCGCTGAACCCGCTGCTGACGGAAGACAAGCTGGCCTCGCTGATGACGACCGCGCGCGCCAAGGTGCTGATCGCCTATGGCGCCGACGCCGATTGCGAAATGTGGTCGAAGGCGCTGCGGCTGCGCGAGCGCGTGCCGACCCTGCAAACCCTGCTGCGCGTGGCGCCGCACACCGAGCCGCTGTCGGACCGCCCCGCCCTGCCCGACTACGCGCTGGACTTCAACGCCAACCGCTCGGCGCAACCCGCCGACCGCCTGCTCAGCGAACGGATCATCCGCGCCAGCGACGTGGCGGCGTATTTCCACACGGGCGGCACCACGGGCGCGCCCAAGCTGGCCATCCACACCCACGCCAATCAGGTCTTTACCGCCTGGGCGGCCGTGCAGTTGCAGAACGCGGGACCGACGGACGTGGTCATCAACGGCTATCCGCTATTCCACGTGGCGGGCGTGTTGCCGGCCTCGCTGGCGGCTTTGTCGGCCGGCGTGGAAACCGTCATTCCCACCACCATGCTGCTGCGCAACCGCGACGTGCTGCGCAACTACTGGCGCCTGGTCGAAAAGCATCGCGCGACCTCGCTGCAAGGCGTGCCGACCATTCTGGCGGCGCTGGCCGACGTGCCGCTGGCGGGCGCCGATATCTCGTCGCTGCGCTACTGCCGCACCGGCGCCGCGCCGCTGCCCGCCGAACTGGCCGCGCGCTTCAAGCGGCTGTTCGGCCTGCAAGTGAATGAAAGCCTGGGCATGACGGAGATGGCCGGCATCTCTTCCATCACGCCCCCGGGTTCGGTGTTTCCCGTCAACTGCGTGGGCTACCCGCTGCCCTATGTGCAGGTACGCATCGTTGGCCT
The DNA here is from genome assembly GCF_029637605.1 of Achromobacter spanius. NCBI lineage: Bacteria > Pseudomonadati > Pseudomonadota > Betaproteobacteria > Burkholderiales > Alcaligenaceae > Achromobacter > Achromobacter spanius. The sequence goes on from NZ_CP121261.1 coordinate 1,641,386, forward strand.
GGACATTCCCGCCGGGCAAGCCGCGAAGGACTTGCCACCGGGCAAGCCCGGCATGGTGCTGTTCAAGGCGCCCAATGTGATCCCCGGTTTTCTGGACCCCGCCGACACCGCCCGCGCCTTCACGGAAGACGGCTGGCTGATCAGTGGCGACGTAGGCTTCATGGATGCCGAAGGCCGGCTGCATTTGCAAGGCCGCGCCAAGGACTTGATTATCCGCAGCGGCCACAACATCGATCCCAAGACCATCGAAGACGCGCTCGCCACGCACCCGGCTGTACACCTGTGCGCCGCCGTCGGCGCGCCGGACGCCTATGCCGGCGAGCTGCCGGTGGCCTTCGTCACGCTGATGGAAGGCGCGCAGGCCACGGAAGCCGAACTCGTTGCCTACGCGGCCGCGCACGTGGATGAAGGCCCGGCGCGCCCCAAGCGCGTCATCGTGCTGGACGCCATGCCCATGACCAACGTGGGCAAGATCTACAAACCTGATTTGCGCCATCTGGCCACTGCCGTATCGGTAGAGGCGGTGGTGGCGCGCACCCTGCAACAGGCCGGGCTAGCGGAAGACAGCAAGATCTTCCGCGTGCTGGCCGATGCACAACCGGATGTCGCTGTTGAAGCGGCATCCGGCGTATCCGCGCCGCTGAAGGAGCAGTTGCGCGAAGCCTTGGCGCGCTTGCCGGTCAAAGTCGTGTTGCGCGACTGAACCGGAACGCGTCCTCCCATCACCACACACCACAACAAACCACAACACCACTGGAGACAACCCATGCTGAAGATGCCCAAGCGCCGCGCCTGCCTGGCCGCACTACTGCTTGCCACCACCGGCGCCGCCTTGCCGCTGGCCGCCAGCGCGCAAACCGACTTTCCCACCAAGCCCATTACGCTGATCGTGCCCTTCCCGGCGGGCGGCTCCACCGACCGCCACCTGCGCATCGTGGCGCAGGACGCCTCCAAATACCTGGGTCAGCAGGTCATCGTGGAAAACCGGCCTGGCGCGGGCGGCACCCTGGGTCCGGCCACCATGGCCCGCACCGCCAAGCCCGACGGCTACACCATCAGCCTGTACACGCTGGCCATGTTGCGCATGCCCTACATGCAGAAAAGCAGCTGGGATCCCATCAACGATTTCAGCTTCATCATCGGGTTGTCGGGCTACACCTTCGGCTTCACCGTGCGCTCGGATTCGCCGTACAAGACGTTCAACGAATACATCGAGGCCGCGCGCAAGGCGCCGGGCACCATCGACTACGGCTCCACCGGCGTGGGCTCGTCGCCGCACCTGCTGATTGAAGAAATCGCCATCAACGCCAAGGTCAAGCTGAACCACGTGCCGTTCAAGGGCAACGCCGACATGCAGCAGGCGCTGCTGGGCGGCCACGTCATGGCGCAAAGCGATGCCACCGGCTGGGACCAGTTCGTGGACTCGGGCAAGATGCGCCTCTTGGTCACCTTCGGCGAAAAGCGCACCACGCGCTGGCCCGACGTGCCCACCGCGCAAGAGCTCGGCTACAAGGTGGTGTCGACCTCGCCGTATGGCCTGGCCGGCCCCAAGGGCATGGACCCCGCCGTCGTGAAAACGCTGCATGACGCCTTCAAGAAAGCGCTGTTCGACAAGGCCAGCATGGACGTCATGAAGCAACTGAACCAGGAACCCGCGTACCGCAACAGCGCGGACTACAAGGCCTGGGCGCAAGCCACTTTCGTGAAGGAGAAGGACCTGATCGAGTATCTGGGGCTGATGGCAAAGGACTGACCCGAGGCCAGGTTAGCGCCCTGATACAGGGCCTCAAAAAGCCGGACGGACCGGCAGATATTCTTTGCACGCTACGTTTGTATGCAAAAAATGTCTGCCTTTCCTGTCCGGCTTTTTGATAGACTGGCTGCCCGATGGTTTTCCCCTCCGGCCGCCGCAGCCGCGCCCCATGACTCAGGAAGTTCCGCTAGACCCCAGCGCCGACGATATTGCCCGCGAAGTGTCCGCCGCCATCGTGGCGCACAAACTTCCGCCTGGCACCCGGCTGCGCGAAGAGGCGCTGGCGCGGGTCTACAAGGTCAGCCGCACCAAGATCCGCGCGGCGCTGCTGATGCTGTCCAAGGACAAGCTGATCAACATCGTTCCCGACAAGGGCGCGTTTGTCAGCAAGCCGGACGCCAACGAGGCGCGCGAAGTCTACGCCGTGCGCCGCATCCTGGAAGCCGCGCTGGCCAAGGAATTCGTGGCGCGCGCCACCGCCGCCGACTACCGCCGCATTGATGCCCATCTGGCCGAGGAACGGCTGGCCGTGCAAGCCGGCGACGTGCAAAAGCGCAATTATCTGCTGGGGCATTTCCACATTCTGCTGGCCGAAGCCGTGGGCAATTCGGTGCTGACGGGCATGCTGCGCGAACTCTCGGCCCGCAGCGCCGTGATCACCGTGCTGTACCAAAGCTCGCACGACGCCAGTTGTTCGTCGCAAGAGCACCACGCTTTCATCGAGGCCGCGCGCGCGGGCGATACCGAACGCGCCTGCGCGCTGATGGATGAACACCTGGAACACGTGCAAACCGCGCTGAATTTCACCGACGACAGCGCGGGCGGCGGGGACTTGGTCACAGCGCTGCTTAGCTGAGCTGGCTGAGCCAACGACCCGGCAGTGGCCAAGCGCCCCGGCCCGCGTTCGTCTTAGCCCGCGTTCGCCTCACCCCGCGTTCGCCTTAGCCCGCGTTCGCCTCACCCCGCGTTCGCCTTAGCCCGCGTTCGCCTCACCCCGCCTTCGTCCCGCCCAGCATCTGCTCCATGCGCTGCTGCAACCACAGCTCGGTCGCGCTCAGCGACGCGCCTTGCAGCCACAACGTACGCACTGACAACATCGGCAAGGACAAGCCGGTACACGGCACCCGAGTCAGCGTTCGGCGAAAGCTCTCGTATTCGGCGATGTTCAGCGGCAGGATCGCCCAGCCCAGTTCGTCCGCCACCATGCCGGCAATGCTGTAGAAGCTGTCCGTGCGCCAGACGGTGGGGCTCAGCACCACCTCTTCCACGCCTTCCATCTGCATGACCAGTTGCCGGTAGCGCGCCAGGTCACTGCGCGTGACCTCGGCCAACGCAGCCAGCGGATGGCCCGACGCCACGAACACCGCCTGCGCCACATGGCCCAGGTAACGGTGTGCGAAGGCGCTGCCGGGGTCGCCCCGGTCAAAGTGGAACGCGATGCTGGCGCGACCCTGCTGCACGTAATCGGCCACCTCGGTCGCGGTACCGTTCAACTGCGTGAGTTCCAGGGCGGGAAAGCGGTCGGCCACTTCCACCATCAACGCGCCCAGCACCTGATACGGCAGCGCCTCGTCCAGCGCGATCGACAGCCGCGCATCCTGCCCCGCCGCGAAAGACAAGGCCCGCTGGTCCAGCCCGCCCGCCTGCCGCAGCAGTTCACGCGCTTCTTGCAGCATGACTTCGCCGGCGGGCGTCAGCGTGGCGTTGCGCCGCGAGCGGTCGAACAATTCCACGCCCAGGTCGGCCTCCAACAGGCCCACCGAGGTACTGACGGCGGACTGCGCGCGGCCTAGCGCACGCGCCGCGGCAGAAAACGAACCGGCATCCGCCGCCGCGACGAAATGCCGAAGCTGATCCAAGGTCCATTGCATGGCGCCCTCCTTAATTCATCTATTTTATAGATGGAATCAAACTTTTTACGGCAAATAAACAGATACATAATGCCGGCCTTGCACTCGTAGCGCCGCCGAAACCGCGCGGCCGGGTGTGGATACAAACAGGAGTAGAACTATGCAGCGGACTCATTCGAACGCTGTCGCCACGGCCGACCCGCGCCGTTGGCTGGTGCTGGGCATTGTGTCCATTGCCTTGTTGTTGATCGTGGTGGACATGACGGTGCTGTACACCGCCCTGCCCCGGCTCACGCATGAGCTGGGCGTCACCGCGTCTGAAAAATTGTGGATCGTGAACGTTTACGGCCTGGTCGTGTCGGGCCTGTTGCTGGGCATGGGCACGCTGGGCGACCGGCTGGGCCACAAGCGCCTGTTCATGATGGGGCTGGTCGTCTTTGGCGTGGCCTCGCTGGCCGCCGCCTATTCGCCGGGCGCGGCGTCCTTGATTGCGGCCCGTGTGCTGCTGGCGGTGGGCGCGGCCATGATGATGCCGGCCACCCTGTCCATCATCCGCCTGACTTTCGCCCAGGAACGCGAACGCGCCGTGGCCATCGGCATCTGGGCGTCGGTGGCGTCCGGCGGCGCGGCGCTGGGGCCGGTGGTGGGCGGCGTGCTGCTGGAGCATTTCTGGTGGGGCTCGGTGTTCCTGATCAACGTGCCCATCGTGCTGCTTGCGCTGCCGCTGGCCTGGCGTTGCATCCCCGCCAGCCGCCCCGCCGCCGCCCGCCCCTGGGACCTGTTGGGCTCCTTGCAGGTCATGGCGGGCTTGATCCTGTGCGCCTATGCGTTGAAAGAACTGGGCCGCGCCACTACCTCGTGGTCGCATGCCGCATTAGCTTGCGCGGCCGGGGTCACCATCCTGACCTTGTTCGTGCGCCGCCAGCGTCGCCGCCCGTATCCGCTGATCGACTTCGCCATCTTCCGCAACGCCACTTTCAGTTCGGGCGTGGCGGCCGCTCTTTTCGCGGGTGCGGCGCTGCTGGGGTTGGAACTGGTGTTCAGCCAGCGCCTGCAATTGGTGCTGGGCATGTCGCCGATTCAGGCCGCGTTGTTCATCCTGCCGCTGCCGCTTGCCGCCTTCGTGGCGGGGCCGCTGGCGGGCTGGCTGTTGGCCTATATGCGTGGCCCGCGCCTGATGTTCCTGGCGCTGGCCGTGTCAGCCGCGGGCATGGGCGCTTACCTGCTGTGCTATGACGGCGCCATCTTGCCGCAGATGCTCAGCCTGAGCGTGCTGGGCCTGGGCATCGGCGCAACCATGACGGCGGCGTCCAGCTCCATCATGCAAAGCGCCACGCCAGAACGCGCCGGCATGGCGGCGTCGATTGAAGAGGTGTCCTACGAATTGGGCGGCGCGCTGGGCGTGACGCTGATGGGGTCCATTCTGTCGGGCGTTTATGCCAACACGCTGGACGTGCCCCCTGCTCTGGCCGCTGCGCCCGCGCTGCGTGACAGTCTGGATGAGGCGCTGATCGTGGCGGAAGGCTTGCCGACAGACCTGGCGGCCACGCTGACGCACTTGGCCAAGACGGCGTTCGACACCGGCTATGCCGCCGTGATCGCCACCGCCACCGTCATGCTGCTGGCCACCGCCGCGTTCGTGCTGCTGAACCGCACGCGGCGGCAACCGGTTCCGGGCTAAGCCAGGTTCCAAGACGGGGGCTACGCCGAGGGGCTAAGCCGGGCTTTGTGCCGAGGCGCTAGGCCGGCCCAGCGCCCCCGTCAGCGACCGTCAGCGAATCCGAAAGGCGTGGTCCATATCCGCGATCAGATCTTCTTCGTGCTCCAGCCCGATTGAAATCCGGATCAGCCCTTCCGACACGCCCGCCGCCTCGCGTTCCTCGGCCGGCACGCCGGAATGCGTGGTGGACGCCGGGTGGCACACCAGCGATTCCGTGCCTCCCAGGCTGACCGCCGACTTGAACAGATGCAGCGCGTTGATGAAGCGGAACGCCCGCTCGCGGCCCCCATCAAGCACGAAGGCGAAGGTGGAGCCGGGGCCGGTGCACTGGCGCTTGTAGACCTCTTGGTAAGCGCGGTCAGAGATCATCTCCGGATGATAAATAACGACCTTCTCATACGGATTGCCGGCCAGCCATTGCGCCACCTTGGTCGCCGTGCGGGCCGCCTGCTTCATGCGCAGCACCACCGTTTCCATCGACCGCGTGATCATCCAGCAGGAATGCGGGTCCAGTTGCGAACCGAACGCGCTGCGGATGGCGCGTACCTTCTTGATCAAGTCCTTGCTGCCCGTGACGGCGCCCGCCACCAGGTCGCTGTGGCCGCCCACGTACTTCGTCAGCGAATACACGCACAGGTCCACGCCATGGTCGGCCGGCTTTTGAAAAATGGGCCCCAACAGCGTGTTGTCGCAGACCGATACGGGGCGATAGCCGTGGCGCGTTTCAAACGCATCCAGCTCGTTCTTCATGCCTTCGAAATCGATCAGCGCGTTGGTGGGGTTGGCCGGCGTTTCCACATAGAGCACGCGCACCGGCCCCTTGGCCGCCGCTTCCTCCAGCGCCGCGCGCATGGCCTTGGGCGACAGGCCGTCGCGGATGGCATGCGAGCCGATGCCCCATTCCGGAAACACCTTGGCAATCAGCGTCTCGGTACCGCCATACAAGGGCAGCGACTGCACCAACTGGTCGCCGGGGCGCAGGAACGCCATCAGCACGGCGCTGATGGCGGCCATGCCGCTGGCCGTGACCGCCGCCGCTTCGGACCCATCCAGCAAGGCCAGCCGGTCTTCCACGATTTCCAGGTTGGGATGATTGAAGCGGCTGTAGACCAGCCCGGCCGATTCGCCTTGCGGCAAGGGCTTGCGGCCCGAGACCACATCAAAGAAGGCCGCGCCGTCCTCGGCGGACCGGAACGCGAAGGTGGACGTCAGAAAGACGGGCGGCTTGACCGCGCCTTCAGACAGAAAGGGGTCATAGCCATAGGACATCATCTGCGTTTCCGCATGCAGCGGGCGTCCAAAAATATCCTTCTTGTGATAAGTCGAATACGTCATGGTGTGCCTCTTACTCTGGGATTCCAGCCGACCGGGCAGGCGCGTGTCGCATGTTGCGACGATAACGCCTATTCGTCCGCTTGCATCTGGCCGGGCACGACACGATTGCGGCCGTGGTGCTTGGCCTGGTAGAGGCCGCGGTCGGCCGCCCGGATCAGGTCGGTGCAGGGCTGGTCATCCGTGGGAATGGCCGTGGCCGTGCCGATGCTGACGGTCAGCCAGGGGCCAGACCCGGTATCCTTTTGCGGAATCTGCATGGCCTCGACCGCGCGGCGCAGCTTTTCAGCCGCCAGCCGCGCGCTGCCGGCGGGCGTGCCGGGCAGCACCAGCGCGAATTCTTCGCCGCCAAAGCGGGCGGCCAGGTCGGTGGAGCGGTCGCAACTGGCGAAGATGGTGTTGGCCACGCGCTTGAGCGCTTCGTCGCCCGCGATGTGGCCATAGGTGTCGTTGTAGGCCTTGAAGTGGTCCACATCGATCATCAACATGCTGATCTCGCGGCCATCGCGGCGCGCGCGCTGCCATTCGGCGTTGAGATATTCATCGAAGTAGCGGCGGTTGCCCAGGCCCGTCAAGCCGTCGGAATTGGTCAGCCGGCGCAGTTCCATATTGCTTTCCAGCAACTGCTGCTGGCTTTGGCGTAGCGCCTGGTAGGCCTCGTCGCGCTGCACCAGCGCCAGGTACGAGCGCGAGTGGTAGCGGATGCGCGCCACCAGTTCGATGGAATCCGGCAGCTTCACCAGATAATCGTTGGCGCCAGACGAAAACGCCGCGCTCTTGATGGCGGGATCTTCCTTGGTGGACAGCACGATGATGGGAATGTCGCGCGTCACCGGATGGTTGCGGTATTCCTGCACCAGACTCAAGCCGTCCACGCCAGGCAGCACCAGGTCTTGCAGGATGACGGTGGGCCGCGTCTGGATGGCCACCGTCAGTGCCTTGTAGGGGTCCGAGCAATAGTGGAAATCGATATTGCCCTCGACGACCAGCGCCCGCCGGATTGCCTCGGCCACCATGACCTGATCGTCAACCAGCAGCACCATGGCCGCGTGCGCGTTCAGATCCGCCGAGCCTGCGCTGTCTATAGGAGGGTGCATAGCTATTCCTTGATGTCTGGCAATGTTGGACGCTCAGGCCAAGGCCTGGATCACGCGCGGCGCGATCTGGTCCAACGGTTTGATTTCCACCGCCGCCTGCAAGGCGGCCGCCGCCTTGGGCATGCCGTACACGGCACTGGTGGACTGGTCTTGCGCAATGGTGAGACAGCCGCGTTCACGCATGGCCTTCAGGCCGCGCGCGCCGTCCTGACCCATGCCGGTCAGCAACACGCCCACGGCGGTGCCGCGCCAGTGCTGCGCCACGCTATGAAAGAACACGTCGATGGACGGCCGATACAGGCTTTCCTTGGGATCCGGCGTGTAACGCAGGGTGCCGTCGGCCAGCAGGTGCAGATGGTCGTCGGTGCCCGCCAGCAGGATCTGGCCCGGCAAGGGGCGTTCGCCTTCGCGCACCAGCCGCACGGGCAGTTGCACCTGATCGTTCAACCAGTCGGCCATGCCCGCGGCAAACGACGCATCCACATGCTGCACCAGCACGATGCCGGCCGGGAAACTCAGCGGCAGATCGCGTAGCAGTTGGGCCAACGTGGCCGGGCCACCCGCCGATGCTCCGATGACCAGCAGCCGCTGCGCATCCGCGCGCGGCGCAGCCTTGGGCACCGGGGTCAAGTTGGGCCGGCTGCCGTAGCGGCCGATCAACCAGCCGATGTTGCGGATCTTGCGCAGCAAGGGCGCGGCGGCGCTGCGCAGGTCGCCCCCGCCGACCACCGGCGTATCCACCGCGTCCAGCGCGCCGTGGCCCATGGCGTCGAACACGCGGGCGGTGTGGCGGGCCACGTCCACGGTGACGACCACGATGGCGCATGGCGATTCGGCCATGATGCGGCGCGTGGCTTCCACCCCGTCCATGACGGGCATGATCAGGTCCATCAGCACCACGTCCGGCCGGTCGCGCGCGCACTGCGCCACGGCCTCTTCGCCGTTGGACGCCACCCAGGCCACTTCCAGGCCCGGTTCCAGCGCAATGGCGCGCCGCAGGGTTTCAACCGCTATTTGCAGATCGTTGACGATGCCGATTCTCACGTCAGTGCCTTTCCGATCAGGTCTTCGACGGCGTCCAGCAAGGCGTCGTCATGGAAACTGCCCTTGGCCAGATAGTAATCAGCGCCGGCGTCCAGCCCGCGCCGACGGTCTTCCTCGCGGTCCTTGTACGACACCACCATCACCGGCACGCCTTGCAGGCGGGCGTCGGCCTTGATGCGCGAAACCAGTTCGATGCCATCCATGCGCGGCATGTCCACATCGGTCACGACCAAGTCGAATTCCTCGCTGCGCAGCATGTTCCAGCCATCCATGCCGTCGACCGCCACGGCCACCTCAAAGCCCCGGTTCACCAGCAGCTTGCGTTCCAGTTCGCGCACGGTCAGCGAATCGTCCACCACCAGCACGCGCTTGCGGCGGCGCGTCTGCGCGACCTGGCCCGCGCCGTCCACCCGCGTCAGTCGGCCGGCTTCGATCAGCTTTTGCACCGACAGCAGCATGTCTTCCACGTCCAGAATCAACAGCGGCGTGCCGTCGTCCATCAAGGCGCCCGCCATCACGTCCTGCACCTTGCCCAAGCGGGGGTCCAGCGGCTGCACCACCAGCGTGCGCTCGCCCACGTAGCGGTCGACGGCGATGCCGTAGCGCTTGTCATGGTCACCCACCACCACCACCGCCACGGACTCCGCCGCGGGCGCAGGCTCGCCGCCGCGCAGGATCTGCCGCGCGGACACAAGCCCCACCTGTCGGTCCATGAACCGAAAATGCTGATGGCCTTCCAACTGTTCAATCTCTTCCCGGCGCACCTGCAAGGCATGGCTGACGTAGGCCAGGGGGAACGCATAGATGGCGCCTTGCACCTCAACCAGCAGGCTGCGCACCACCGACAGCGACAAGGGCATTTCCAGCACGAAGCGGGTGCCCTGCCCGCTGGTCTGATGAATGCGCACCGCGCCGCGCAACTGGCGCACCATGGTCTGCACCACGTCCAGGCCCACGCCGCGCCCCGAGATCTCGGTCACTTCGCCGCGCGTGCTGAAGCCGGACAGGAACAGGAATTCCAGCAACTCGGCTTCGCTCAGGCGCGCCGCGGTGTCGGCCGAGGTCAGCTTGCGCTGCACCACTTCCACGCGCAGTCGGTCCAACGAAATGCCCGCGCCGTCGTCGCTCAGTTCCACCACCAGCATGCCGGCGGAATGCCGCGCCGACAGCTTGATCAGGCCTTCCGGGGGCTTGCCGGCGTCCAGGCGATCCATCGGCATTTCAATGCCATGGTCCACCGCGTTGCGCAGCAGGTGCATCAGCGGCGCGTCCAGCTTTTCAAGAATGTCGCGGTCCACCTGCGTGGTGTCGCCCTCGATTTCCAGCCGCACCTGCTTGCCCAGCGAGCGGCCCAGGTCGCGCACCATGCGCGGCATGCCGCCCACGCCGTCGGCAAACGGCCGCATGCGGCAAGCCAGCGCGGTGTCGTACAGGCGTTGGGCCAGATGGCTCATGCGCCAGCCGAATTCATCGACTTCGTTGGTGCGCTGGGCCAGTTCCTGCTGGCATTGCTCAACGATGCGCTGCGCATCATCCAGCGCCGCCTGCGCGCGCGCGTCCACATGCTGGCCGGCCAGCGCGCCGCGCACGCCGTCCAGCGCCTGCGCGGCACCCGCCTGCAAGCGCCGCAGACGCAGCATGGATGCGCCGAACGGGCCAACCCAGTGTGACTCCACCAGCGTCTCGCTGGAAAGGCCCAGCAGTTTGTTCAGCGTGTCGGCGGTGACGCGCAACACGCGCTCGCCTTCAAAGATGCCCTGATCGGTACTGCGGCGCGCCGTCGCTTGGGCGGGGGCTGTTGTCGGCGGCGACGTGGGGGTCGATGCCGGTGGCGGAGCGGCGGACGAGGACGCAGTGGGTGCCGCAGGGGGGGCCGCGGTCGTTGCCGCGGTCCGGCCCGATGGCTGGGTGCGCGCCGAGGCCGGCAAATCGTCAAAACGCTGAATGGGCGGCAGAAAATCCGACGGCCTGGGCGCTCGGGGCGGCGCGGGCGCGACAGCCGGCGCGTTGCTCAGGCGCACCACCAGGTCATCGATCTCGCCACCCAGTTCCGCGCCCGGCGTCGCCACCCGCTGCAGCAGGTCGGTGCCCAGCAGCAAGGCGTCGATATCGTCCGCCTGCAAGCGCAGCCGCCCTTCCTGCGCGGCCACCAGGCAATCTTCCATGGCGTGCGCGATACGCACGGCGGGGTGCAGGTCCACGATGCGGGCGGCGCCCTTGAGCGAATGCGCCGCGCGCATGCAGGCTTCCAACTGGGCCGCCGATGTGGGGTCGTGCTCCAGCGCCAGCAGGCCGTTGTTCAGCACCTGCACCTGGGTGCGGGTTTCAAGCTGGAACAGCTCAAGCAAGGAGGCATCGCGCATTTCGTCCGGATTCACGCCAGGCTCCGTTCCAAAGCTTGCATCAGTAAGGCCTCATCCAGCACACCCACGCTGCGGCCGCCGCACTGTGCCACGCCGCGCGAATACTTCAGGCTGGCGCCCTCCACGGTTGACGGCAGCGGTTCCAGTTGGTCCAGGTTGACGGCATGGATGCCTTCAACCTCGTCCACCGGCAGCACCACGGCCCGGCCCGCGCCGCCGAAGATCAGCATGCGGGCGGCACCAGGGCGCTCGCGCGTGTCATCCGCCGCGGCGTCCAGGCCCAACAGGCGCGCCAGCGACACGCACACGGTCAAGGTGCCGCGCACATTGGTCACGCCTAGCACCGCCGGATCGCGGCGATGCGGCAGCGTCAGGATCTTGCGCGTGGCGGCAACCTCATCCAAGGCCCGTGTCGGCAGCGACAGCCATTCCGCGCCCACGCGAAACACCAGTAGCGAAGACAAGCGAACATCGTGCCGGGGCTGCTCAACATCACTGTCAGACGAATCAAGTTGTGGCGGCAGCCGGTCCAGAATACGTTTGGCGGCCGCCGCATAGACCGGGCAGTTGCGGCAATGCACATGCGTGGGCAACTGGTCGCAGCTTTTGTCGCCACGGATACCAATGTGGTTCCAGCAGTCGTCAATGTCGGAGAGGCGCGTAAGGGACTCAATCACGTCGAGCCTCCTGTCGCGCCGCGCGCGCCTGCAAGCGACGTGCGCCTTCGATGTCACCGGACGATGCCACCAGGGCGGCCAGGTGCAGCAGCGCTTCGCGATGGGTCGGGTCCAGGTACAGCGCCTTGCGGTAAGCCGCCTGCGCCTGATGCATGTCGCCCGCGGCGTCTTGCAGCAGGCCCAGCAGATGCAGCGCATCGGCGCTGACGCCGTGCAGGTCTATGTGCGCGCGGCATTGCGCCAGGGCGTCTTGCACGCGGCCGCGATCCGCCATCTGCGCAATCTGGCGCAACGAGGCCGTGGCGCTGGTGTGGTCCGTTGGCGCGCTGATGTTGCCCGTTGCCGCGCTGAGGTCGCCATTGCCAGGCGCCGGGGCGATTGCCGCATGCGCCAGGGGCAGGCGCGCGGCCGGCGCCTGCGGCACGGGCCGCCGGGGTGGCGACCAGGCGTGCACGATGGGGGTTGCCCCAGCGACGCCCATCGCGCCCATCGCCCGCATCGCCGGCTCGGGCGGCGCCGGCAAGGCCTGCGCCTGGAAGGCAAACGACCGCGCCAGCGGCAGCGCGGGCAGGCGGCGCTGCGTCAACAAGCTGGTTTCGGCCGGCCCCACAAAAATCACGCCATCGTTGCGCGTGAAGCCCCGCAGCACCTGCACGGCGCGTTCCTGGGTCGGCCCGTCGAAGTAGATCAGCAAGTTGCGGCAGAACACGAAGTCATACGGGGCAACGCCCGCCAGCAGGTTGCCGTCGAACAGGTTGCCATGTTGAAAGCGGACCTGCTCGCGGACCTGCGCATTCAGTTGATGGCCGTCGGCCGTTTCAACAAAGTGGCGGTCGCGATACGCCAGGTCGTCGCCACGGAAGGCGTTGCGGCCATACACGGCGCGCTGCGCGAACTGCACCATGCGTTCGCTGATGTCCACCGCATCCACCTGAAAGCGCGCGGCGGGCACGCCCGCGTCCAGCAGGGCCATGGCGATGGAGTACGGTTCTTCGCCGCTTGCGCAGGGCACGCTCAATATCCGCAGCACCCGGCTTTCCGGCACGCCGGCCGCGAACAAGCGTGCACGCGCCAGGCTGGCCATGGCGGTTTGCGATTCCGGATACCGGAAGAACCAGGTCTCGGGCACGATCACGGTTTCGATCAGCTGCTGCATTTCATCGGCCGCCGTGTGCAGCCTCCGCAGGAACTCGTGTTCGTCCGCCACGCCCACCGCGTTCATGCGGTGGCGCACGGCGCGCTCGACCGCGGCCTTGCCGATGGAGCCGCTGTCCAGCCCCATCTTGCGCTTGAGCAAGGCGCTGAATTCATCAATCATGATCATGGCCGGGCCTCGCCAACGGGGGCGGCCGGGTACAACATCGCGCGTACGGATGGCGCCAGCAAGTCATTCACGCGCACGGCCTGGACCATGCCTTGCGCATCGCTCAGCACCGGCCCCAGGTAGCGGGCGTCTGGGTTGTCCAGGCTTGAAGGCTGGAACGCGGCCGGGTCGTAATGCAGCGTTTCGGTGGCGTGTTCCAGGATCAGCCCCAGCACATGGTCAGCCGCGCCGGAGGCCGCCGCAGTTGCAGTCGTAGTCGCAGTCGCAGTCGCCGCCGTAGCCACAGTCGCCGCCGCAGTCGCAGCCGGCCGGTAATGCACCAGCGCCAGCCGGGTGCTGGTGACCCGGGCGGCGGCGCCCTGGCCCGCCAGCTCGCTCATGTCGATCACGGGCACCGGCGCGCCGCGCCTGTCCAGCATGCCCGCTACCCACAAGGGCGCGCCGGGCACCTGTTTCAGCGCACGCAAGCCCAGCACCTCGATCACCTCGCCCGCGTCCAGCGCATAGCGGTCGCCGCCGATGCGAAACAGCAGATACAGCCGCCGCGCGGCTGGACCCGCGGCACCGGGCTGGGTAGAGAAAGCAAGTTCCGCCATGACGGGATTCAGATCTTGAAGCGAGACACGCCGCTGCGCAGGTCGTTGGCCACCACCGTCAGCTCTTCAATGGCCAGGCTGGACTGGCGCAGGGATTCCACGGTTTGCTGGGCGGCGTCGCTCAACTGCTGCAAGGCCTGGTTGATCTGCTCGGCGCCCGTTGCCTGGGCCTGCATGCCTTCGTTGACCATCTGCACGCGCGGCGCCAGCGTCTGCACCTGCTGGATGATCTGCGACAACTGGTCGCCTACCTGCTGCATGTCGGCCATGCCTCGGCGCACTTCCTCCGAGAACTTGTCCATGCCCATCACGCCGGCCGACACCGACGACTGGATCTCACGCACCATCTGTTCGATGTCATACGTGGCCACGGCGGTCTGATCGGCCAGCCGGCGGATTTCGGTGGCCACCACCACGAAGCCCCGGCCGTACTCGCCCGCCTTCTCGGCTTCGATGGCGGCGTTGAGCGACAAGAGGTTGGTCTGGTCCGCTACCTTCGTGATTGTAGTAACCACCTGAGTGATGTTGCCGGCCTTCTCGTTCAGGATGGCCAGCTTGGCGTTCACCGAGCCCGCCGCGCCCACCACGTTGCGCATCGTGTCTTCCATGCGCGCCAAGCCCACCTGCCCGCTGCCGGCCAACGACGCGGTCTGCTCAGCGGCGCTGGACACTTCGGTCATGGTGCGCACCAGCTCGCGCGAGGTGGCGGAAATTTCACGTGAGGTAGCGCCGATTTCGGTGGTGGTGGCCGCCACTTCGGACGCGGTGGCTTGTTGTTGCTTGGACGTGGCCGCAATTTCGGTCACCGACGTGGCCACCTGCACGGCCGAACGCTGGGTCTTGCCGACCAGCCCGGTCAGTTCGTCCACCATGCCGTTAAAGCCCGTTTCAATCGCGTTGAATTCGTCTTTGCGCGCCAAGGACAAGCGACGGGTCAGGTCACCGCCGCCAGTGGATTCCAGGGTCTTGACGATGTCGCGCATGGGATTGCCGATGGCGCGCATCAGCAGAAAGCCGCAGATAATCGCCGCCACGATCGCCAGGCACAGCGACACCAGCATGCCGTATTCAGCCGCATCCACGGCCTTCTTGATGCTGACCGCGGCCTCGTCGGCCTGCTTCTTGTTTTCAACCACCATCTGCGCCAGGATGTCGCGCCCCTGGTAGAAGGCGGGCCGCAATTCGTTCTTGATGCGGCTTTGCGCCCCGGCCGTATTGCCCGCCATCGCGCTGCCCAGGATATCGGCTCGAATGCGCTTGTAGTCCTGCAAGGCTTTCTCGAAACCGGTGAACATCGCGCGGTCGTCCGCGCGCGCAATCGTGTGGCGGTAAAAATCGATGTACTCGTCCAACTGCTGGTCGCTCTTGGGCAGCGCTTCCAGCACGGTGCGGCGCTCTGCGTCGGAATCGCTGTTGAAGGCGTCCTGCACCACCACGAACCCGGCAAACCATGACGCGCGTATCGACGTGCTGTAGTAGATGCCAGGCACGGCGTCCGTGTTGATCATCACCACTTCGTCTTCAATGTGCAGCAGGCGTCGGTAATCAACCACCACCATCAACGTCATGATGGCCAGGATGACCATGAAGCTGGCCAGGATGCGTTGGCGCAGAGTCAGATTCTTCATTCAGGTAGACCTTTGTGCAGGTTCAACACGGCAACGCCCGCCCACATTCTTTACCGGATGTGGGGAAATGCAGTGATTATTGCAAAGGCGGGTGCGGCGAGCCATGAAAAACTAGGGAAATCCCCGCAAATTTGGGGATACCCGTCAGAAAAACGCAAAGCTCGCTTACAAGAACTTGTGTTTTCCCGTGACAGTGCGTACCGCAAGCGCGGCTAGGCGGCTTGCCACAGCGCTGCTGGCGGGTGGGCTGTTACCCAGTCGCACGCCTGGTCATAGGCTTGCGCCAGCCGCAACACATCCAGATCGCCCTGCGGCGGGCCGATCAACTGCATGCCCATCGGCAAGCCCTGCGGGCTGAAGCCCACCGGCACACTGATCACCGGGCAGCCGGCCAGCGTCCACGGCGTCACGGTTTCCATCCAGCGGTGATAAGTGTCCATGGCGCGGCCGGCAATGTCCTTGGGCCAGTCCAGCGTGGCGTCAAACGGAAACACCTGCGCCGACGGCACCGCCAGGAAATCGACCTCTTCAAACATGCCCAGCACCGTCTGGTACCAGGCGCTACGCTCTTGCGTGGCCTGATAGACGTCGTGCGCGGTCATGCCGTCCAGGCCTTCCACTTCCCAGATCAGCGCGGGCTTGAGCAGCTTGCGCGTCTGCGGGTCTTGAACCAGCGCATGGAACTGGCCGCCCACCATCAGGTGGCGATGGGTCAGCCACATGCGCCACAGCCGGTCGCCCGCGAACGGCACCTTGTAATCGACGACGTCGCAACCCACGGTATCCAGTGTGGCCAAGCCTTGGGCGCACACGTCCAGAATGCCCGGTTCCAAGGGCAGGTAGCCGCCCCAGTCGCCCAGCCAGCCGATGCGCTTGCCGCGCGGGTCCGCGTCTGATGTGGCGTCCAATGCGGTGGCGAACTGCGCGGGGTCGTCGCGCAGCGACAAGGGCGAACGCTTGTCGTACCCCGCCATCACCGACAGCAGCAGCGCCACGTCGCGCGGCGTGCGCCCCATCGGCCCTTCATAGGACAGTTGCTTCAGGAACACTTCGGGCGACGGCCCGAACGGCACCCGCCCCGCCGACGGCCGCATGCCGTACACATTGCAGAACGCCGCCGGGTTGCGCAGCGAGCCGCCAAAATCGCTGCCGTCGGCCACGGGCAGCATGCGCGCGGCCAACGCCGCCGCCGCGCCGCCGCTGCTGCCGCCCGCCGTCTTGGACGGATCGTAGGGGTTGCCCGTCGTGCCATAAACCTGGTTGTAGGTATGCGAGCCCAAGCCGAATTCCGGCACGTTGGAGCGGCCGATGAAGATAGCGCCCGACGCCCGCATGCGCTCGACGATGATCGAATCATGCTGCGTGACCTGGTCCTTGTAGACCAGCGAGCCCATCGACGTCACCATGCCGCGCACGGCCGTCAGGTCCTTGGGCGCCTGCGGCATGCCATGCATCCAGCCCAGCCACTGGCCGGCATCCAGCTGCGCGTCGCGCTCGGCGGCTTCGCGCAGCAGCGCGTCGGTATCGCGGCGGGCGACGATGGCGTTGATCTTCGGGTTGACGCTGTCGATATGCGCCAGATACGCGCGCATGACCTCGACACAGGACAGCTCGCGGCGCCGGATCGCATCCGACAAGGCATGCGCCGGCATGGCGACGATGGGGTTCAGGCTGGCGGCGTCGGTCGGCGTGGCGAGGGGCATGCGTAGGTCTCCGGCTTGTCTTGTTCGTTGTCAGGCTGGCGCGTTGGCCAGTGCACCCAGACGACATACTACGCAACCTGGGCGGGGCCAGCACGGCCATTACGGAAACAAATGCTGCGCCAGATGGTCGATGAACACGCGCAGTTTCGGGGAAGCATGACGGCTTGCCGGCCACAAGGCCCACATCGTGCCGCCGCCGCGCGTGCGGTCTTCCATGACGATCTGCAATTGCCCCGCCGCCAGTTCCCGGCGGATGGTGAAGTCCGGCAGGCAGACTATGCCCTGCCCGCCCACCGCCAGCGCAATCCGCGTTTCCACGCTGTTGCACACCAACGTCAAGGGCAGTTCGGGCGCCTGGACGTCCGGCCCCAGCTTGAACGGCCATTTTTCCAAACGGCCCGTGGCGGGATAACGGTAATGCAGGCAGGCATGGCGCAGCAGGTCTGCCGCGCGCTTGGGCGTGCCGCGCTGGCGCAGATAGTCGGGTGACGCCGCCAGCACCCGGCGAAAAGCCCCCAGGCGGCGGCGCTTCAGGCCGGAGTCGTCCATGTCGCCCGAACGGACCACGGCGTCGTAGCCTTCGCCAATGACGTCCACCATCCGGTCGGTGAAATCCAGGTCCAGTTCCACCGCGGGGTACTGCCGCATGAAGCTGGCGATGCTGGCGTCGTACAAGCCGCTATAGCGCGGCAAGCTCACCCGCAGCCGGCCCTGCGGCGCGTCGGAAGCCGCCGACAGTTCCAGTTCCGCCGCTTCGACCTCGCACAAGATGCGGCGGCAGCGATCCAGGAATTTCTCGCCTTCCGGCGTCAGCGCAAGCTGGCGGGTGCTGCGATGAAACAGCCGCACCTTCAGGCGCGCTTCCATCCGCGCAATGCTCTTGCCCACCGCCGACGGCGACACCCCCAGCACGCGCCCCGCCTCGGCAAAGCTGCCCGCTTGCGCCACCAATACGAACACCCCTATGCCGCTCAGGCTATCCATCCACCACGCTCCAATGCGGACATTCATGTCCGGAATGACGGGAATCCTAGCCTATTTTTCTTTCATTTCGGGGCGCATAAGCTGGCCATCCCTTTTGTATTCCCTGATGTGCGTCATGCCTACCCCTGAGCTTTCCACCCCCTTCCCGGCCCCCCGCCACCGTTGGCTGCAACTGCTGTCGGCCTGCCTGACCGCGCTGTTGATCCCGCTGTGCTTCACCGGCCCCGCCGTGGTGCTGCCATCCATCAGCCACGACCTGGGCGGCACGCCCGTGCAACTGAATTGGATCTTGAACGGCTACATCCTGGCCTACGGCAGCGTGATCATGGTGGCGGGCAGCCTGACCGACCTGGTGGGGCCGCGCCGAGTATGGCTGCTGGGCCTGGCGGGCTTTTGCGTCACGACGTTCGCCATTGCGTTCGTCCCCACGACCGGCTGGATCAACTTCCTGCGCTTGATGCAGGGCGTGGGCGGCGCGGCCGCATTCGCGGCCGCCATGTCGTCGCTGGCGCCGCTTTTCCATGGCGTGGCGCGCACCCGCGCGTTCAGCCTGTTGGGCACCACGTTCGGCATCGGCTTGTCGTTCGGGCCGCTGGCTTCGGGCTGGATGGTGCAGACGGCCGGCTGGCAGTGGGTGTTTCTGTCCACGGGCGTGGTGGGCCTGCTGGGCGCCGTCATGGTGGCCATCAGCGTGCGCCCCACGGCAAGCGTGGCGCAAGGCCGGCTGGACTGGCCGGGCGCCATCACCTTCACCGGCGCGCTGGGGCTGTTCACCTACGGCATCTTGCTGGCGCCCGAAGCCGGCTGGACGGACGCGCACGTCGTCGGCGCGCTGCTGGCATCCGTGCTGCTGGCTGTGGCCTTCGTGCGTATTGAACGCCGCGTTGCCCGCCCCATGCTGGACCTGAGCCTGTTTCGCAGCCCGCGCTTTGTGGGCGTGCAGGTTTTGGCGGCGTCGCCGGCATTTCTGTTCATCGCACTGATCGCGCTGCTGCCCGGCCGCTTCATTGGCATCGACGGTTACAGCGCACTGGAAGCCGGACAACTGATGATCGGCCTGGCCGCGCCCTTGCTGGTGGTGCCGTTCCTGGCCGCGCTGCTGACGCGCTGGTTCCGCCCTGGCTTGCTGTCGGCAATCGGCCTGATCGCGGTGGCGGCAGGCTTGATCTGGCTGGCCGACGTGATGGCCGCGGGTGCGGCGGGGCTGTGGATGCCCATGCTGTTGATCGGCTGCGGCATCGGCCTGCCGTGGGGCCTGATGGACGCCATGGCGGTCAGCGTGGTTGATGCACGCAACGTCGGCATGGCGACCGGCATCTTCAACACGGTGCGCGTGTCGGCGGACGGCGTCGCCATCGCGGTGCTGAGCGCGCTGCTGGCGCTGTTGATCCAGACACAGTTGTCGGCCTCACTGTCGGCCACCCTGCCCGCCTCACTGTCCGCCTCACTGCCCGACCCCCAGCCCGGTGCTCAGGTCGAAGCAAAGTCCAACGCACTACAAGCCCAAGCCCTCGTAATGGCCGCCAACCGCGCGGCGCTGGGCCAGCTGGACGAAGCCGCGGCGCAGCTACCGCACGCCACGGCCCAGGTCATGCCGCTGCTGCATGACGCCTATGACAGCGCCTTTCGTCACGTGCTGCATGCCCTGGCCGGCATCGCCGTGCTGACGGCGCTGTGCATCACCCTGCTGCTGGGCCGCCGTGAAACGGTCGCGGCGCGGCTCAGTCCACCCGCCACCAGCTAGGCAGCAACCCGCGCACCTTGGCGCGGCGGTAGCGGTCGTCAATCAGGTGCACCGTGCCCACATCGCTTTCGGTGCGGATCACGCGGCCGGCGGCCTGCACCACCTTTTGCATGCCCGGGTACAGATAGGTGTAGTCGTAGCCGTTTTCTTCGCCGTAACGCTGGTCCATCGCGCGCTTCATGTTCTCGTTCACGGCATTCACCTGCGGCAGGCCCAGCGTGGCAATGAAGGCGCCGATCAGGCGCTTTCCCGGCAGGTCCACCCCTTCCGAAAACGCGCCGCCCAACACCGCGAAGCCCACGCCCTGGCCGGCTTCGGTAAAGCGCGCTAGGAACGCCGCGCGGCCCGCTTCGTCCATGCCCGGTGTTTGCAGCCAGATGGGCACGGCCGGATGGCGTGCCCGCATCAGGTCCGACACCTGGCGCAGATAGTCAAAGCTGCTGAGAAAGCCCAGGTAATTGCCCGGGCGTTCCGCGTACTGCGTGGCGATCAAATCAACAATGGGCGCCAGCGAACGCTCGCGGTCGCGATAGCGGGTGGACACATTGCCCACCACGCGCACCGCCAATTGCTCGGCCTGGAACGGTGCGGCCACGTCGATCCAAGGTGTTTCGTTGGGCAGCCCCAGGGTGTCGCGATAAAACTGCTGCGGGCTCAAGGTGCCCGAGAACAGCACGGTGGCGTGCGCCGCCGCATAGCGCGCCGCCAGGTACGACGCGGGGATCACATTGCGCACGCACAAGGTGGACGGCCGCGTCTTGGCGCTGGCCACGCCCACGTCCGACAGCGTCACATCAAACAAGGCATGCGAGCCGAACTGCTCGGCCAGACGCATGAATTGCAACGCCTGAAAGTAGAACGTCAGCACCGGGTCGTCTTGCGGCAAGGGAGATTCGGCCATGTATTCCATGATGGCGCCCACGGCTTTCTGCACGGCCGCCAACACACCCGGCGCCACCGCGTCATACGCCTGATAGCGTTCTGCCTGCTTCTTGTTCAGCGCATTCCACGAACGCTGCAAGCCATCCAGCGGCTTCTTCAAGGCCTTGGGCGCGGCATACCGCGCCGCGGACAACGAGGCCTGATCCAATTCCCCCGTGTACATACGGCGCGCGCGGTCAACCAGGTTATGCGCCTCGTCCACCAGCACCGCCACCTTCCATTGATAGGCCTGCGTCATGGCGTACAGCATGGCCGACGAGTCGTAGTAATAGTTGTAGTCGCCCACCACCACGTCGCTCCAGCGGATCAGCTCTTGCGACAGGTAGTACGGGCAGATGCTGTGTTCACGGGCCACGGCGCGCACCGTGGGCGCGTCCAGCCGCGCGTGCTGCACCGCCGCCTGGCGCGCTTGAGGCAGGCGGTCGTAAAAGCCCTGCGCCAAGGGGCAGGAATCCCCATGGCAGGCCAGGTCCGGATGCTCGCAGGTTTTGTCGCGCGCCTGCAGGTCCAGCACGCGCAAACCGGGCCCGGCGGGCTGCGCGTTGACCGTGTGCAGCGCTTCAACCGCCAGCGCCCTGCCCGAGCCCTTGGCTGCCAGGAAGTAGATCTTGTCCAAGCCCGTGCCGGGGCTGGCCTTGAGCAGCGGGAAGATCGTACCCAGCGTCTTGCCGATACCGGTAGGCGCCTGCGCCATCAGGCAGCGGCCATCGCGCGCCGTGCGGTAGACGGCCACGGCCAGATCGCGCTGCCCGGCACGGAATTCACCATGCGGAAACGCCAGCTTTTCCAGCGCCGCGTCGCGTGTCTGGCGGTGCGCCAGTTCGGTCTTGGCCCAGGCCAGGAAACGGTTGCACTGTTCCTGGAAGAATGTTTGCAACGCGGCAGCGTCGTGCGTTTCCGTAAGCACCGTTTCTTCCTCGGTGACCACGTTGAAATACACCAGCGCCACGCGCACCTGTTCCAGTCCGCGCGCCTGGCAAAGCAGATGGCCGTAGACCCGCGCCTGCGCCCAATGCACCACGCGATGGTTCTCGCGCACGCTGTCCAATTGGCCTCGGTACGTCTTGATCTCTTCAAGCTGATTGGCCACGGGGTCATAGCCATCGGCGCGCCCCCGCACCAGCAGGCCTTCATGCTGGCCGGAGAGCGAGACCTCAGTCTCGTAGGCGGGGCCACGCCGCCCGGTCACCACCGCATGCCCGGCCATGCCTTCCACCCCGCTTGGCGCGGGGGTAAAGCGCAAATCCAGGTCACCGGCGCGCGCCGTGAATTCGCACAACGCGCGCACCGCCACCGCGTAGCTCATGCCGCGCCCTCCTGCCAGCGAACATGGCAAACACGCACCGGCATGCCGTGCGCCACGCAGTACTGGAGCCATCGGATCTGGTTGTCTTGCAGTTTGTCGCCAGGGCCTTTGACTTCGATGAGTTCATAGCGGCGCTCGGCCGGCCAGAAGCGGATCAGGTCCGGCAGGCCCGAACGATTGGTCTTCACGTCGCGCAGCAGGCGGGTAAAGAGCAGCTTCAGGTGCGTAGCGGGCAGGCAATCCAGCGCCTGGGTCAGCAGCGTTTCGGACAAGGCGCCCCAGAACACAAACGGCGACTGCACGCCCGCCTTGTCGGCGTAGCGTTGCAGGATCAGGCCGCGATACGCGGGCGTGTCCAACTGCGCCAGGCAATCAGCGAACAGCGCCTGTCGGCGTTCGTGGAAGTCCGGCGAATCCAGGTCGGCCGGGCCGCGCTGGAACGGATGAAAGAACGCGCCCGGCAAGGGCGCGAAGACGGCCGGCCAGCACAGCAGGCCAAACAGGGAATTCAGCAGCGCGTTCTCCACGTAATGCACGGGCGCGTCGTCGTGATGCAGATGGTCGCGCGTGACGAATTCCACCGACGCCGGCGTGGCCGGCCGTTGCAGCGTCAGGTCGGTGCGCGGCACGGCGTGAACGGGCGCGCGGGCGGGTCGGCCCTGCCCCACCGCGCGATACAAGCGCGGCAACATGCGCGCCACGCGCTGGCTTTCCTCTTCGCTTTCGGGTGCGTCGCGCGCTTGCAGCGCCAGGGCCAACGCCGCGTCATACCGCGCCATGCGCTCTTGCACGCGGATGCGGCGATGACGCGCGCCGGGGTAGGCGCAGTGTTCATAGGCCGCTTGCGCCGCCGCCCAATCCTGCGCGCGTTCGCACGCCTGCCCGATCCGCAGCAGCACCTTGGCGCGGCGCTTTTCCAGCCAGGCGTTCTGGCTGACACAGCCTTGCACCGTGGCCAGCAAGGGGGCGATGTCCGCGCCGTCATCCAGCGCAGTGCGGCAGGCATGCAACACCAGGTAGGCATCCACGTCCGCCCGCGTCTGGAACGCACGTGAACAGGCATCAAACGGCACGGTCTCGTACTGGAACACGCCCAGATCGGCCAACACGAATTCCGACCAGTCCTGGTGCAGGTTGCCGAAGAAAATCAGCCGGAAGCGCTCGCAAAGATCGCCCACCATGACGCGCCAGACGGGTTCTTGTGCGCCCGGGAACCATTCGGCGTATGGCCGGGGGGTGTCGTGCGCGACGCGCAGGGCGGCCAGAAGATCGGCTTTGCGCGCGGAGGGTTTAAAGGGCTGGTCCAAAGCCAGCTGGCAAAGTTCCGGCTTGGTATGCAGGCCGAACAATTCGTCCAGCGACATCGGCGCCAGCCCATCCAGCCAGCCCAGCGCCGCGAGCGGCGCGGCGGCATCCACCGCGCTGCCGATTTCCTCATAGACCAACCGGCTGGCCCGAAACCACGGCCCACGGCGCATCAGCATGCGCACCATCAAGGCCTGCGAGGCTTGCGGCAAGGCCTGGAAGTCAGCCAGAAAGCGGTGCTCGTCAGCGTCCAGCAGGTCGGCATAGCGTTCGCCGACCCACGCCAAGGCGCGCTGAAAATTATGCAGATAGTAGTAGCGGTGCGGGGGAAACATCGGCCGGGCCGGATAGCTGGTTTTTTATCCAGTAATCATAGCAGGCGGCCCGGCGTCGCACCGGGCCATTTTTGCCACTACTTTCAGCCTTGCACGTGCGGCACGATGTTCAGCCCTTCCTCTGGATGGGGTTCGACAAAGTAGGCGGTGATGGCGTCGTACTGCTCGTCCGAGGTGGAAAACGCATGGGTGCCTGCGGCGTTGCGGGCGCGCAACCGCGCCTTGCACAGCGCGTCGGACGCCTGCAAATAATGCAGCCGATGCGGGCAACCCGCTTGCCGCGCCACCTCAAGCAACCATTGCCGAGCCGGGCGCGTGTTGGCGGGAAAGTCCAGCACCACCGACAGCCCCGCCCCCACCAATGCCGCCACATGGCCACCCATGGCGTCACGCAGTCGCGCGGCGAAACGCGCGTAGTCCGCAATGCCCTGGATTTCGCCGGGATACAGCGCCGCCAACCAATGGTCTTCGCTGATCAACAGCGTGCCGGGCTGCGCGGCAAGCGTCGTGGCCAATGTGGACTTGCCCGCGGCGATCTTGCCGCAAAGAAAGTGCAAGGTGGCGGGCGATGAGGATAAAGGCGTCATGCAAGGCTCTCCTGGAGCGTGTGCCTGGCGGGCCAACAAAAAACCCGCCGGTTGGCGGGTTTGTGTAGCGATGTGCCGATGCGCGCTAACCCACCTTGGTACCAAGGCAGGTAATAATCGCGGCGAAAGGATGCAGGGGTCGGCACATAGGGCAGAGATTGCGCCTGGCGCGAGTGCTTGTCAACGGCAGGCGTGGACGGAGGTGTCAGGAAGAACTCACCGACGCGACCACCACCACAAGCCCCATGCCATCGCAGCCGGAAGGCCGAACAGCGCCAGATGAATAGGCAGTTCCTGGGCCAGGGTGTAGCCATGCGACATGCCGGTGCGCAGGTTCCACACCGACACGCCCAGCCAAGCAAGTGTGAATACCGCCGCCGCCACGGTGCGATGCGCGGCGGGTGTCAGCCGAATCAGCAGCGCGGCCAATACCAGCCCCACTGCTATGAAGATCAAGGTACGCAAGATGGCCTCACTGGATGGTGTGGCCGCCGTTGATGAGAACGGGATGTTCGAAAAAAGGGTCAGGGGCGGCGCTTGGACAGCAGATTACGCTTGGCGCGCATCGTTATCAATCGCCGCCCCCCTCTCAAACAACCCGCCCTACCGCGCCGGCTGCGCCGCCGCGCCCACGTCCTTGCGGACCTTGGCCACATCCGACGCGCTGACAGCCGAGGCCTTGTTGCCCCAGCTGGACCGCACGAAGGTCACCACGTCGGCGACTTCCTTGTCGGTCATGCGCCAGTCAAAGCCCGGCATGGCGTAGGCGGTGGGCGCCGCCGTCGTGCCCGGCATCTGGGCGCCCTTGAGCACGATATGGATGAGCGACGTGGGGTCCGCCGAATTCACCGTCGAGCTCAGCGCCAACTGCGGGAACGTTTCCGTGTAGCCCTTGCCGGTGCTGCGGTGGCAGGCCGCGCAGTTGTTCAGGAAGGCCATGGCGCCGTCGCCCTTGTCCTTGCCCGTACGCAGCGCCTGCGCCACGGTCTCGTCATAGGCTAAAGGCTTGCTGGTGGCATCCTTGTTGACCGGCGGCAAGCTCTTCAGATACACGGCTATGGCGTTCAGGTCGTCATCGCTCAGGTGCTGCGTGCTGTCTTGCACCACCTGCGCCATGCCACCAAACGCGGCCGAATGGCCGTTGCGGCCCGACTTCAGGAAGACGGCGATGTCTTCCTTGGTCCAGCTACCCAGGCCGTCCACGACGTCGCCGCGCAGGTTCTTGGCCAGCCAGCCTTCCACCACTCCGCCCGACAGGAAGGCCGAGCCGTCCGCGTCGCTCAAGGCCTTTTCCTGCAAGGCAAAGCCGCGCGGGGTGTGGCAGGTGCTGCAATGCCCCAGCCCTTCAACCAGGTACTGGCCACGCAGCAGCGCCGCGCGGTCCGCGCCCTTCAGGTCGCTGGTGGCCGGGCCGTTGACGACGTCGGGTGCGAACATCCAGCGCCACACGGTCAGTGGCCAGCGCATCGACATGGGCCACGAAATATCCGTGTCCTTGTTTTCCTGCTTGACCGGTTCGACCCCATGCATGAAGTACGCGTACAGCGCCTTCACGTCTTCGGGCGTGACCTTGGCGTAGGCGGTGTAAGGCATGGCCGGATACAGCGAATGCCCATCCTTGGCCTTGCCATGGCGCACAGCCTGGTCGAAGTCCTCGTACGTGTAGTTGCCGATACCGGTTTCTTTATCGGGCGTGATGTTGGTCGAATAGATCGTGCCCAGCGGCGATTCGATGCCCAAGCCGCCTGCAAAGGGTTTGCCGCCCCCTACCGTGTGGCAGGCAATGCAATCCCCGGCGCGCGACAGGTATTCGCCCTGCTTGATCATCTGGGCGTCGTTCGACGCCGGCGTACCGTCCGCCGCGAAAGCCGTGCTGGCGACCAGGGCCGAGAAGGCCGCAACAATGGTTTGCTTCAACATTGTTCCGTCTCCTTAAGCCTGGACCAGCGGGCCGGGGTTCTTCAGGTACTGCTCGCGGATCGCCTGCGCGGCCCAATAGGCCAAGGCGCCCACCAGCCCGGTCGGGTTGTAGCCCATGTTCTGCGGGAACACGCAGGCGCCCATCACGAACACGTTCGGCACATCCCAGCTTTGCAGGTACTTGTTGACCACGCTTTCCTTGGGGTTCGACCCCATGATGGCGCCGCCCGTGTTGTGCGTGCTTTGGTAGATGCGCGTGTCATAGTGCGCGCCCTTCTTGCGCACTCCCACGAAGTACTTTTCGGGGTTCATGGCCTTGGCCACGGTCTCCATGCGCTTGCCCATGTAGCCCAGCATGTCGAACTCGTTGTCGTGCCAGTCGAACGTCATGCGCAGCAGCGGCTGGCCAAAGGCGTCCTTGTAGGTCGGGTCCAGCGACAGATAGGCGTCGCGGTACGACATCACCGAACCGGAAATGCCGATCGTCATGTAGCGCTGGTAGGCATCCTGCACGCCGGCCTTCCAGCCCGTGCCCCACGTCGGTGTGCCCGGCGGGGTCGGCGTCTGCTTGATGGGCCGACCGCCGGTGCGCACGTGGCGGATGCTGGCGCCACCCACGAAACCCAAGGGGCCGTGGTCGAACTGGTCGCCGTTCAAATCGTCCATGCCCACGCCGCCCGCGCCCGTCCCCATGAAGGGATTCAATTGCGTTCCCTTGGGCAACAGCACGTTGACGCCGCCGTTCATTTGGTAGGCGTAGTTCTTGCCGACCACGCCTTCGTTCGTCTTGGGATCGTACGGTTTGCCGATGCCCGACAGCAGCAGCAGGCGCACGTTGTGCATCTGGTAGGCCGACAGGATCACCAGGTCAGCCGGCTGCTCGATCTCCTGGCCCTGGGCGTCGATATACGTCACGCCAACGGCCTTCTTGCCGCTCGAATCCAGGTTGACCTTGATGACCTGCGAATGCGTGCGCAGTTCAAAGTTGGACTTCTTCAGCAGCACCGGCAGAATCGTCGTCTGCGGCGAAGCCTTGGAATACATGTAGCAGCCGTAGTTTTCGCAGAAGCCGCAAAAATTACAGGGACCCAGACGCACGCCATAGGGGTTGGTGTACGGGGCGGAAGCGTTGGCCGCGGGCGTCGGATACGGGTTGAAACCCACTTCACGCGCGGCCTTCTCGAACAACTGCGCACCGTAGGTGGTGGTCAGCGGCGCCAACGGATATTCCTGGCTGCGCTTTCCTTCCAGCGGGTTACCGCCTTCGACGATCTTGCCGTTCAGGTTGCCGGCCTTGCCCGACGTGCCGCACACGTATTCGAACTTGGAGAAGTACGGTTCCAGTTCGTCGTAGGTAACGCCGAAGTCCTGAATGGTCATGCCTTCAGGAATGAACTTCTTGCCATAGCGTGTTTCGTAGCGCGTGCGCAGTTCCAGCTCTTCGGGCAGCACGCGGTAATGCATGCCGTTCCAGTGAAAACCCGCGCCGCCCACGCCCGTGCCCAGCAGGAACGAACCGTTCTGCCGATACGGTACGGCCACGTCGTCCACGCCGTGGCGGATGGTCACGGTTTCCTTGGACAAGTCCTGGAACAGCTTGCCGCGCACCGAATACGTCAGTTCGTCGATCACCTTGGGATACTCGGCGTCTTTCGGGGTGTCCTGCATGCCGCCGCGTTCCAGCGCCAGCACATGCAAGCCCGCGTCGGTCAGCTCTTGACCCAGGATTGCGCCGGTCCAGCCGAACCCGACCAGTACCGCATCCACTTTGTCTTTCTTGATAGCCATGATTAACCCTTCTCCCCAGAGATCGACACGGGGCCATAGGGGTACTTGACGTTGGGCTGATCCGCCCAGTCCATATAGTCGGCGCGCGCGCCGGGAAAGCCCACCATCTTCCAGCCCACCATGTTCTTGTTGCCGCCGTGAATGGGGTCGGCAAAGAAGCCTTCTTTGGTGTTGGCCAGCAGGAAGCTGAAGAAGGTCGAGGCGGGAACGGTTTCCAGCTTGATCTTGTTGCCTTGCAGATCTTTCAGGATCTGTTCCTGCAAGGGCTTGTCCAGTTCGGCGTAGGCCTTGCCGTGCGTCTTCACGCACCAGGCATTGCAGGCTTCGATGCCGTGGCGATAGACTTCGCGCGGGTTCTGGTTCAGTTGATAGCCCAGCTCAGGCGCCTGGTCGGTGTGGAACGGGCCTTCCATGTACCAGAGCTTGCCGTGGCCGAACGGCGTTTCCATCTGACGGTCGATGAATTCAGGCACACCGGCTTCAATCGCGCCCGGACCATATTGGTCGGCAGGGATCAGGTGATCCACCGCGGCAACAATGAAGTCCCATTCGGGCTTGGTGAAATAGGTGGGTGCGTAGGGTTTGGCGGCCGCAGCGGTCTTGTCGTCCGCGGCGTTGGTACAGCCAGTGGTCAGCGCGCCAACCGCCAATGTCGACGCGGGCACGATCGCCAACGCCTGAAGAAACCGACGACGCGGCTTTGCATCATCTGTCATAGACATCTCCGTGAATATTCCAAGTTGTCCTAGCGCGCTACCGAACATGAACCCTGGAAACACGAACTGCCGAGCTAGTGACAACACGCTCTGTACTTCAGAAAAAATCGAACCTGCTCTTCAATGGGGACATAAGAGAAGGTGCTGGCATTATGCGCTTATTCATGCCTCTGATCCGCTTGCAGGACCGGATCAGATTGAATTTATTGACATGGAAAAGTGTTTTGCATTAAGGACAAAGTAAGACTCCCGCAAAAGCGGGCTTTTCTGACAGTTGGGTGAACGAATTCTGTATATTTCGCGGTTGGAACAAAGGACGGCAGGCATGAACGACAAGACGAAGATCTGGAAAAGTTCGACGACAACACGCAGTTGGAGTTCCACCACGGACCTGACGCCCGAACAACGCGTGAACATTGAAGATCTGTTGGACGGCAAGCTAGGCAGCGTCAGCATTCAAGAAAAATGGAGCTACGCCGGCACGGAAAACGGCGAAGCGTTCAAGGTCGATATCGACAACGGCGCGGTCACGGTCAACGGCCGACACTACGACAGTCTGGACGACGTGCCGCGCGCGGAACGCGAACGCATCGAGGCGCTACGCGACGGCGAAGGCATGAAAGGCCTGTGGGACATGCTGAAAAATGCCGGGGTGCAGATCGAAGATATGCCTGGTGACGATGCTGCGCGCACTGGCAAACCTGCATTCACGATTGAGACGGACGACGGCAGTGCTGACGCCATCGCAAGCGCATCGGCGCGGCCCCTTGAGGCGACCGAAACAGCCCGCGTCAGTACCGACCCGACTGCGTCGCCGGGTGCGGTTCCCAAGAGCGGCGGGCTGCGCCGCGCATTGTTGATCGGTATCGCCGTGGGATTGGCGCTATGGGTGGGACGGGCGTTGAATCTGTTTTAGCAGGCGACGTTCACGTCCAGCACCACCCGGGCCACCTCAAGCAAGCCGTCATCCACGTCATACCCGCCCTTGGCCTTCAACCAATCCAGCACGGGATACAAACGCCAAATGGACGCCTTGCCTTCATGCACCGGCGACGGAAAGCTGTCTGAATACGCGAGCATCAGCTTGCGCATGTTCTGGCGCGACATGCCCATCAACT
The DNA here is from genome assembly GCF_029637605.1 of Achromobacter spanius. NCBI lineage: Bacteria > Pseudomonadati > Pseudomonadota > Betaproteobacteria > Burkholderiales > Alcaligenaceae > Achromobacter > Achromobacter spanius. The sequence continues at coordinate 1,671,218 of NZ_CP121261.1, forward strand.
CGGCCACATCCGTCAGCCCCACGTAGTCAGGGCCGGCTTCGATCAAGCGCGCGGAAGGAATCGCGAGCTTCACATCCGCCAATGCGCCGTGCACCGCCGCCCGGGCGCTGTTGGCCTCTCGCGCGAATTCAAGCGCCAAGCGGCCAGGCTGCCCCGATCCGACCAGGGCATCGTCGCAACCTGCTTCGGCCAGACGACCGATCAGGTCGTCAAGCGACTCTTCGGTTTGGCCCAACCGATATCGCAAGGTGAAGGTGTATTCCACTGTTAGGGCTCCCGACGGGATAGGGTTCTAGTCTGTTCAAGATGCGCAGTGCATTGATTCAGTACGCGGCGCAGCAAACGTGCATGGCTATCGGCGTTTCTCGGTGTGCTCCACACGCTGGCGATACAAAACTCACCACGACGGCAATCATGATCGTTGTAGGGGCAATAGATGCGGCCCCACGCATGACCACTACCGAGCCTGACGCGCCAACCTTGTTGCTCTGCGTGACGCAACACCGATTCAATCTCTTTCTTTGGATGTGATGAACGAACCATGTAAGCCCCAAGTATTCAATCGATCGACAAGGTTGTCAACTGACAACTTATGACCATCGATGTTGATGCGTGCGGGTTGGCTGCCACCCGTTTACGCCAAAGGCTTAATTCTCCGTTGCTCGCCGTGAAAACAAGGGATGCTTGGATCCTTCATTCAGTCTGATACGGCGCCCGTTACCCGCGCCGCGCGTAGCATCCCAAGAACATCTCCACCGCCGAATCCGCCACGCGCTTACGCTCGGCGGCGCTCAAGGGCGCTTGTCCCAGCGTAACTTGCGGCCAAAACGCAAAGCTCTTGACCAGGCCCTGCAACTGGTGGCCGGCGAACTCGGGGTCCACCTCCACCAGCCGCCCGTCCTGGATCGCCGCACGTATCCACGCCGTTTCACCGCCCTCTTTTTCACCCATGCGGCACACGATGGCCTGGGCGCGTTCGGGGGAATGGATGATTTCGGCCATGGCCACGCGTGCCAGGTCGATGAAGTTGGGGTCCGCCAGCAGGTCCAACTTTTGCATCAGCAACTGCCGCAACTGCTGGTCCAGCGCGACGTCGGCGCGATACGACAGCGCAACGCTGGCCGCGCTGCTGGCCCATAGCTCTTCAAGAATCAGCGAGAACAGCGTTTCCTTGCTGGGGAAATGGTTGTAGACCGTGCGCTTGGAGACGCCCGCCGCGGCAGCGATGCGGTCCATGCTGGTGGCATCAAATCCGGCTGACCGAAACTCTTCCACCGCCGCGCGCACAATGGCCTGGCGTTTGCGGTCGGTCAGGCGGGTCGGAGGATTGGGCATGAAGCGGGCTCGTTGTAGGGGGGTGTTGCGCGCATTGGCGACGCGAAATTCTACACCGGCCAGTGTACTTTTCAGAAAAACAAAACTACACTGCGCAGTGTAATTTTTGGCGGCGGCGCCTAGAGCGTCAGTCGCATCAGTCGCAACGCCCATTGCCCTCCTCTGTCTGGAACCCTAGCCGTGACCGCCCTCACCTCCTGCCCGTCTGCCCCGCCCAGCTATCCGCAGTCTCCGCAACACCATGAAGGCCGGTTCCACAACCCGCGGCCGCGCCCCTCGCTGGGCTTCTGGCAAGGCCTGAAACTGATGTGGACGTTTTTCTTCGCCAAGCCCCGGGGAACCGTGCCTGATCGAACCATTCCCGTACGCGCGCTGACCTTGGCCGACCTGCAAGCCGCGCCCGACCGCAGCCTGTATCGCCTGGGTCATTCAACCATCCTGATGAAACTGCACGGCCGCTACTGGCTGACCGACCCGGTATTTTCCAAACGCGCCTCGCCCGTCCAATGGGCCGGCCCCGCGCGCTTTCACGCACCGCCCATCTCCATCGAAGACCTGCCGCCCATTGCCGGCGTGATCCTGTCGCACAACCACTACGACCACCTGGACCGCGCCGCCATCGACAAGCTGGCCGCCAAGACCGCCCGCTTCATCACCCCCCTGGGCGTCGGCGACCAGCTCATCGCCTGGGGCGTCGACCCCGCCCGCGTCGAACAACTGGACTGGTGGCAATCCACCGACGTCGACGGCCTGCGCCTGACCGCCACGCCGGCGCAGCACTTCTCGGGACGCGGCCTGACCGACACGGACCGCAGCCTATGGGCCTCGTGGGTCATCCAGGACGCCGACCTGCGCGTCTTCTTCAGCGGCGACAGCGGTTACTTCGACGGCTTCAAGGCCATCGGCGACGCTTACGGCCCCTTCGACCTGACGCTGATGGAAACCGGCGCCTACGACAAGCGCTGGGCCTTCGTGCACATGCAGCCCGAAGAAACCCTGCAAGCCCACCTGGACCTGCGCGGCCGTTGGCTGTTGCCAATTCATAACGGCACCTTCGACCTGGCGCTGCATGCGTGGGAAGACCCATTTGAACGGATCGCGGCGCTGGCCTCGTCCAAAGGCGTCGCGCTGACCACGCCCGTGATGGGAGAACGGGTGGATATGGCCGCCCCGGAGGCGGGCTCCCCGTGGTGGCGAATCGGCAACGCCCCCGCCTGAGCGCTCCAGTACAATCCCGCGTTTGGCGACGTTGTGATCGCCCACCCTCTGGACCGAAGCATGTTGCGACTGACCGAAATCAAGCTGCCGTTGAACCACACGCCCGAAGAATTGCCCGCCGCGATTCTTAAAAAACTGGGCATTCCGGCCAGCGACCTGCATGGCTTCACCATCTTCTTGCGCAGCTACGACGCGCGCAAAAAGCACAATATCCTGCTGACCTACACGCTGGATATCGACGTGGAAAACGAGGCGGCGCTGCTTGCCCGTTTTCATGACGACCGTCACGTCAAGCCCACGCCCGACACCGAATACAAGTTTGTCGCCCAGGCGCCCGCCACGTTGGCCAAGCGCCCCATCGTCATCGGCACCGGCCCCTGTGGCCTGTTCGCCGGCCTGGTGCTGGCGCAGATGGGCTTCAAGCCCATCATCCTGGAACGTGGCAAGGCCGTGCGTGAACGCACCAAGGACACCTGGGGCCTGTGGCGCAAACGCATCCTGAACCCCGAGTCGAACGTGCAGTTCGGCGAAGGCGGCGCGGGCACGTTCTCGGACGGCAAGCTGTACAGCCAGATCAAAGACCCCAAGCACTACGGCGAAAAGGTCCTGAAGGAATTCGTGCTGGCCGGCGCGCCGGAAGAAATTCTGTATGTCAGCAAGCCGCACATCGGCACGTTCCGCCTGGTCGGCATGGTCGAAGTCATGCGCGACACCATCACCAAACTGGGCGGCGAAGTGCGCTTTTCCAGCAAAGTGGAAACGCTGCAACGCGAAAACGGCCAGGTCACGGGCGTTACGCTGACCAGCGGCGAACACATCGAGGCCGATCACGTGGTGCTGGCCATCGGCCACAGCGCGCGCGATACCTTCCAGATGCTGCATGACCAGGGCGTGTACATGGAAGCCAAGCCGTTTTCGATCGGCTTCCGGATCGAACACCCGCAGTCGCTGATCGACAAGGCGCGCTTCGGCCCCAGCGCCGGCCACCCCATTCTGGGCGCGGCCGACTACAAGCTGGTGCATCACGCCAGCAACGGCCGGTCGGTGTACAGCTTCTGCATGTGCCCGGGCGGTACCGTGGTGGCCGCCACGTCGGAACCCAACCGCGTCGTCACCAACGGCATGAGCCAATATTCCCGCAACGAGCGCAATGCCAACGCGGGCATTGTGGTGGGGATCTCGCCCGAGCAAGACTACCCGGAACACGTGCTGGCCGGCGTGGACTTCCAGCGCAAATGGGAATCGCAGGCCTTCGTGCTGGGCGGCGAAACGTACAGCGCGCCTGGCCAGTTGGTGGGCGACTTCATCGCGGGCAAGGCGTCCACGGAATTCGGTTCCGTGCTGCCGTCCTACACCCCGGGCGTGCACCTGACCGACCTGGCCACGGCGCTACCCGACTTCGCCATCACGGCCATCCGCGAAGCGCTGCCCGCCTTTGACAAGACCATCAAGGGCTTCGGCATGCACGACGCCGTGCTGACCGGCGTGGAAACGCGCACGTCGTCGCCGGTGCGGATCAAGCGCGACAACGACACGCTGCAAAGCATCAACACCCAAGGGCTGTTCCCGGCCGGCGAAGGCGCGGGGTACGCGGGCGGGATTCTGTCGGCGGGCGTGGACGGCATCAAGATTGCCGAAGCGGTGGCGTTGAGCATCATGGGCCGCCAGGGGTAAGGAAACCCCACCGGCGGCTACGGGTCAAGGCGGCCAAGGCGGGCCGCTACGACGTGCCGGCCTTGACCTGTTGCGCCCGGTATTCCGGCACGGTGACGCCGCCGACGCCCCAGTTTTCCATCTCAACTTCGTCAATCACGACGAAGGTTGACGCGTGCGGCTTGCCCAACACCTCAAACAGCAGATCGCTGACGCCTTTGATCAGCGCGCGCTTCTGTTCGGGTGTCGTCGCCGTCGCGCCGGGCGCGGTGCCTTCGCGAGTGACCTTGATATTTACGTAGGGCATGTTTGTTCTCCTTTGAACCGAGCGTTGCCACGGGCTGAACGGTGGAGCGTCAGGCGCCCGCCACCTGTCCACCATCAACATGCAGGATTTCACCGGTCACAAAACCGGCGTCCTCCAGATACAGTACCGCCTGCGCGACGTCGGCGATGTCCCCCAGACGCTTCATGGGATGTAATGCCGCCAAAGCCTGATGCGTTTCGGGCGCATGCATGGGTGTCCTGATAATGCCTGGCGACACCGCGTTGACACGAATATTCCGGGTGGCGTATTCAATGGCCAGGCTGCGCGTGGCGGCGGCCAAGCCGCCCTTGGTCAAGGACGCCAGCACCGACGGCACGTTGGAATTCGCATGGTCCACCAGCGTCGTGGTGATCTGCACGATATGGCCGCCGCCCTGCTTCAACATGGCGTCCACGACATGCTGGGTCGTGTAGAAGAAGCCCGCCAGGTTCGTGGCAAGCATGTCCCGGTATTGCAGTTCGGTATAGGCGGTGAAGGCGTTGGCGATGAAAATGCCGGCGTTGTTCACCAGCGTGTCCACCCGACCGAAGCGGGCCAACGCCAGCTCCACAACTGCCTTGCCCGTGGCCGGGTCGCCGATGTCTCCGGCAAGGGTCAGGTAATTGGGATCTTCAGACGGCTTGATCGACCGCGACGTCCCTACAACCCGGTAACCCCGATCCAAAAATGCCTGGGCAATACCCTCGCCCAGCCCTTGCGATGCGCCCGTAACGATGGCGACTTTCCGTTCATTGCTCATGATGTTTCCTTCACAGATGTGGTTGGTGTGAGAGGAACATTAGGCGTATTGGCGCTGATCGAAAATCCGCTATTCTTGCGCAATGGCTGAGAAAAAACGCACAGAGCCCGACTGGCAGGACATCCGCGTATTCCTCGCGCTAGGTCGTTACGGCAGTCTCTCGGCCGCCGCGCGGGCACTATCGACCAACCATTCGACGATATCGCGGCGTCTTCGGTCGCTAGAAGCCACCCTGGGCGAAAAGCTGGTCGAACGCCGGCCCGAAGGCTACGTCTTGACCCCCGCCGGCAGTCACGCGCTGGCGGCGGCCAGCGATATGGAAACCGCTGTCCACACCCTGGGAAGAGCCAGCGCGGACAGCGCGCTGCGTGGCCTGGTCCGGGTCAACGCGCCGCCCGCGCTATCGCAGGGGTTTCTTGTCAGCCGGCTGGCCCGGCTTCCGCTGCGGCATCCCGGCATCGATATCGATCTGGCGACCGATTTACGCTCGGTGAGCCTTGAGCGGCATGTCACCGATATCGCGGTACGGTTGGGCCGCCCCCAGGACGGTGACTTCATTGCAAAGCCGCTGGGGCACATCGCGTATGGCTTCTATGGAGATCCGGCGCTTTGCGAACGGATCGCAAGCGGCGCCGAACCGGTGTTTGTCGGCTTCGACGAGGCCAATGCCTATCTGCCCGAAGCCGCCTGGCTGGCACGGCGTTATCCCCGGGCACGCGTGGCGTTTCGGGCCAACAACCAGGTGGCGCAGGCCGTGGCCGCGCAGTCGGGCGTGGGCGTCGCCCTGCTACCGCACTACCTTGGGCGCACGACACCGGGGCTACAACCCTGCATGCTGGACGACGCACCGCCACCGCGCGACATCGTGCTGCTGACGCGCAGGCAAGATCGTAAAGATCCGCCCATCCGAACGGTTGTTGACTACCTGGTCGACGTCTTCGGCAACGAGCGCGCCTTGTTCAACGCCTGACCCCGCAACTAACGCGGCGCTAAAAATTCGCCCCCGGGCACAAGGTGGGCTCAGGCCGGGCATCAACCTGGCACAAACGCCGCTTCGGTAGCCGCGCGGTCGCGACGCATCAAGACGGTTGATAGCGCGCGGCCGCGCTAGCCATCTTGATGTCACCCAACAAGACCTGCCGCGCTCCGTCCAATGCATCCCAGCGCGACACCTCATGCAACGGCGGAATCGTCACCGTTTCACGCCGGTCAAAGCCCACCAACGCCGCATCCACCAGTTCGCCCACGTCCATCACTTCCGGCAACATGTTGATATCAATGCCCGCGCGTTGCCAGATCTCGGTGCGCGTGGCGGCCGGCAGCACGGCTTGCACGTAAACGCCCGCGGGCGATAGTTCTTCGTGCAAGGCCTGCGACAGGAACAACATATAGGCCTTGGTTGCGCCGTAGACCGCCATGCCGAACTGCGGCATGAAGCCAACCACCGACCCCACATTGACGATAGCGCCCGCGCCCGCTTGCACCAGGCGCGGCACTACCGCGCTGGCCAGCCGCGTTGGCGCGGTGGTATTCAGTGCGACCAGTTGTTCAACCATGCTGGGCGTCTGCGCAACAAAATTGCCCGCCTGCGCGGCGCCCGCGTTGTTGATCAGAATCTGGATGCGGGCGTCTTCCCGCAGCCTCGCCTCGACGTGTTCGATGTCATCGTCGCGCGTCAGGTCCGCGGCCAGCACGTCGACGCCAACGCCATGCTCTTGCCGCAACCGAACGGCAAGGGCCTCAAGCCGGGCAAGGTCGCGCGCCACCAGCACCAGGTCATGGCCACGCCGCGCAAAACGTTCGGCATAGGTTGCGCCAATGCCGGAGGACGCGCCGGTAATCAACACTGTGGAGGGATTCATCTTGCAGCTCTCTTTGTAAATGGAAATGGACCCCGCCGCGATGCGCAGCGGGTCAAGGGGAGTCAGCGCGGCTCAGCGCGGTTCAGCGAGGGTCAGCGGGGGGTCAGCGCGGCTCAGCGCACGTCAGCCAAGGCCGGATAGTCGATGTAGCCTTCCGCGCCGCCGCCATAAAGCGTGGCCGGGTCCAACTGCGCCAGCGGCGCGTCCGTCTTCAGGCGCTGGACCAGGTCCGGGTTGGCGATGAACGGACGCCCGAACGCGAACAGGTCCGCATGGCCCTGGGCAAGCTGGGTGGCGGCCAGGTCCAGGCCGTAGCCGTTATTCGCGACATAGGTGTTCGTAAAGCGCCGACGCAGCGAACCATAATCAAACGGCGCCACGTCGCGCGGGCCGCCCGTGGCGCCTTCCACCACATGCAGATAGACCACGCCCAGCGCATCGAGCTGGTCGGCAATGTAGTCATACTGCGCTTGCGGGTCGCTGCACGAGATGCCATTGGCGGGCGATACCGGCGAAATCCGCACGCCTGTGCGGTCAGCGCCTACCTCAGCGGCCACCGCCTGGACGACTTCAAGCAACAGCCGAGCACGGTTCTGCACCGAGCCGCCATAGGCATCGTCGCGGTGGTTGGCCCCGTCCTTGGCGAACTGCTCAAGCAGATAGCCGTTGGCGCCGTGGACTTCCACGCCATCGAAGCCCGCCGCGATGGCGTTGGCCGCCGCCTGGCGAAAATCGTTGACGATGCCGGGCAGCTCGTCCAACGCCAAGGCTCGCGGCGCCGACACCGGTACAAAGCCATTGTTCACAAACGTCTTGGTCTCGGCGCGGATGGCGGAGGGCGCCACAGGCGCCGCTCCGTTCTCTTGCAGGTCCACGTGCGACACACGGCCCACATGCCACAACTGCAGGAATATCTTCCCGCCCTTGGCGTGGACGGCCTGCGTCACCTGGCGCCAGCCCTCAATCTGCGCGGGCGTGTAGATCCCCGGCGTGTCCTGGTAGCCCTGCCCCTGCCGCGAGATTTGCGTTGCCTCGGCAATCAACAAACCCGCCGATGCTCGCTGGCTGTAGTAGGTGGCGGCAAACTGGCTGGGTACGAAGTCCGCCTCGGCGCGGTTACGCGTCAGCGGCGCCATCACGATGCGGTTGGAAAGCGTCAGGGATCCCAGTTGGTAGGGCTGGAACAAAGCGTTGTCGGTCATGGTCAGGTCCGTCGAAGAGGGTTGAGCGCCGCGGCCGAAAGTGCGTGCTTGGGCCTGTTGCGCTGGCGCTGGATGCGCTAACGGCGTTAATGATGATGATCAACATCTAAATCGTCAAGCACTTTGATGATGATCGACATCAATGTATATTCACGTCCTGGGCACTGCATTGATCAACGAGGCACGCGATGGGGCCACGAAATGAGGGGCAGCAAATGAAAGTCACCAAGGCGCAGGCGCAGGCCAACCGGGCGCATATCGTCGAAACCGCATCGGCCCTCTTCCGAGAGCACGGCTACGACGGCGTGGGCGTGGCCGAATTGATGGCAGCGGCCGGGTTCACCCACGGCGGCTTCTACAAGCACTTCCGGTCCAAAGCCGACCTGATGGCGGAAACCGCCGCGTCGGGGCTGTCGCAATCCCTGGCCATGACGGGCGACATGGACCTGGCCAAGTTCATCAGCGTGTATGTGTCGCGCGCCCACCGCGACGGGCGCAGCGCCGGCTGCACCATGGCTGCCCTGTGCGGCGACGCCGCGCGCCAATCAGACGACGTCAAAGCCACCTTTGCGGCGGGCATCGAAGACATGCTGGCCGTGCTGGGCCGGGACGACGCCGCGCCCCAGGACGCGGACCCGAAGCGCGCGCGCGCCAAACGCATCGACTTGCTTGCCCATGTGATCGGCGCCGTTGCCTTGTCGCGCGCCTGCCCTGATGATTCCCCGCTGGCCGACGAAATCCTGGAGGCCTGCCGCAATGAACTGCTTGCGTCCTTGACGCCAACAGCCGCCGCTTAACGTTTCCGTTGCCCTGTGTTCAGCGCCCTAAACCTTGTTGCCCTGACCGCATTGCCTATCTGATGGAGCCAATCCCCATGCCCCTGCACTACCTGGAAGACCTGAGCCCCGGACAACGCTTCATCGGCACCGCCCGCGTACGCGTTACCCGCGAACGCATCAAGGCCTTTGCCACTGAATTCGACCCGCAGCCGTTTCATCTGGACGAAGACGCCGCCAGCAGCACCCTTTTCAAGGGCCTGGCCGCCAGCGGCTGGCACACCGCCGCGCTGACGATGCAGTTGCTGGTCGCCAGTGAATTCAAACCTGCCGGCGGCATCATCGGCGCCGGCGTGGATGAAATTCGCTGGCCGCAACCGGTGCGCCCGGACGACGAATTACGGATTGAAAGCGAAGTGCTGGAAGTGCGGCCGTCCAAGACGCGGCCCCAGCAAGGCATGGTGAAAGCGCGCACGACCACGCTGAATCAGAACGATGAAGTCGTGCAGATCTTCGTCAGCAATCTGGTGGTGCAGCGTCGCGGAGCGTAAGCGCCAGCGCAAAGTACGCCGCCGCGCCAGCGTTGTTGGCACGGGTCAGCACGGCACGCAGCGTCACATTCAGCCAGCTTCCATCCTTGCGGCGCAGCTTTGCACCAAACGCCGCGGTGGGCCTGCCATGCAACATTTTCTTCAACCGCGCGCCCCCGTCGGCAAGCACGCTGGCCAGTCCATCGCCCAGTAGTTCTTCTTTTCGGTAGCCCAGCATGCGCGCCAGCGCCGCGTTGGCGGATTCGCAGCGCAGGTCAGCGTCCAACAGCGCCATGCCTTGCGACGTCAGCTCAAACACCGCCTTGAAACGCGCCTGCTGGTCCCGCAGCGATTGCTCGGCCAGCTTGCGCGCGGTGTTATCCATGCTGATGCCCACGACCTTCACGACGCGCCCGTCCAAGTCACGCACGGGCGTGGCGCGCGATGAAATCCAGCGCAGGCCGCCGTCGGGCTGGAACAGCCGAAAGTCGAACTCATGCGCGTTTCCCGTCCGTAGCGATTCTTCGTAGACGGCGTTCATCATGGGCACGTCATCGGCGTGCACGTGCTTCCAGAAGCTCTCGTTACTGACAATGCGCCAGCCATAAACGGCTTGGACATTGGACGAGTAGCTGACGTCGTCCGTGACCAGGTTCCATTCCCACGTAACGATGCGCGCACCCTCTTGCGCCAGCTTCATGCGCGCCTCGCTTTCCATGATCTCGGCCATGTAGCGGCGCCGTGTATCGGTCATGGGCATGACCACCGCGCCCGAGGCGCCCGCGGCCTCCAGACCCTGCTCGCCGTAGCGCAACCAGATCCAGTTGACGCCCAGGAACGCCGCCAGCTTGCGCAGCTTTTCATAGTCGATTTCGCCGCCCTTCGTCCATTTATGAACGGCGGGGCGCGACACGTTCAGCGCGGTGGCCACGGCCTGCAATGACAACTGCTTGTGCTCAAGCAGCTCTTTCAGGCGGAACGCAAAGCTGTCTTCCATCATGACCCTGTCCTCCTGCGCGCGCAGGGGTAAAAACTGCGCGCCGTTACAAACGCGCCGCATTCAGATTGATGCTTGTACATAGGCTGGGCTGTACCTAAAGTCGCGTTAGTCAATTGTTAGCTAATGGTTAATGTAAACCGTTGGTTAACTCCCAACAAGACACCGTGCGCAACGACGCATCGGAGGAGACAACGTGAAAACATCCGCGCCACGCCGCGACCAGTTCCTGACCCTATGCACGCTTACCGCCGTGCTGCTTACCGTCATCGCCATGGTTCTCTGGCCCACTGAAGCGGCCGCTACGGCCACCGTACTGTTCGACTGGACCACGCGCTCGTTCGGATCAGTGATCCAGGTGTTCGTCTTTGGCTGTGTCATCGCCTGCATCGGGCTGGCATTCAGCAAGTACGGCAACGTACGGCTTGGCGAAGACAAGCCGGAATACTCAACGCTGTCTTGGGTCTTCATGTTCATCTGCGCCGGCATGGGGTCGTCAACCCTGTATTGGGGCGTGATGGAATGGGCCTACTACTACCAATCGCCGGGGCTTAACGTCGCCGCCGGCTCGCGCGAGGCACTGGAATACAGCATCAGCTATTCCTTCTTCCATTGGGGCCTTAGCGCCTGGGCGGTGTATGCCCTGCCCTCGCTGGCCATGGCTTATCACTTTCATGTGCGCAAGAACACGGGCTTGAACCTGGCGTCCATCATCCAGGCCATTACGGGGTTTCGGGCCACGGGTCCGGTCGGCCGCGCGGTGGACCTGATCTTCCTGCTGACGATGTTCGGCGCGCTGACGGTGTCCATCGCGCTGACCGCATCGACCTTCACGCGCGGCCTGTCCAGCCTGCTTGGCACGCCCGACACCTTCAGCATGCAGGTCATCGTGATCGTCGGCGTGTCGGCCCTGTTCTCGGCCAGCGCCTACATCGGCATCGCCAGCGGCATGAAACGGCTTAGCCATATGGTCTGCTGGGGCGCGCTGCTGCTGGCCGCCGCTGTGTTGCTGGTGGGGCCAACCCAGTTTTCCGGCAACAACATTGTCAACAGCCTGGGCTTGATGCTGCAGAACTACATCCGCATGAGCCTCTTCACCGACCCCGCTGGCGACGGCGCCTTCAACTGTGGCTGGACGGTGTTCTATTGGCTGTGGTGGGTGTCGTATTCGCCGGGCGTGGCGATGTTCGTGGCGCGCGTATCCAAGGGCCGCAAGATCAAGGAAGTGATCTACGCACTGTTGTTGGGCGGCAGCGCCGGCTGCTGGTTTTTCTTCGGCGCGCTGGAAAGCTATTCCATGCACCAGTTCCTGTCGGGCGCTATCGACGTGCCTCGCATCCTGAAGGAACACGGCGGCGAAACGGCAGTGGAAATGCTGCTGAGCGCGCTGCCCGTCGGCTGGCTGTTCCTGGCGCTGTACCTGGCCATCATGATCGTCTTCCTGGCGGCCCACGTAGATGCCGTGGCCTACGCCGTGGCCGCCACCACCACCCGCAACCTGTCCGAAGGCGAAGACCCCAGCCCCACCAGCCGCGTCTTCTGGTGCATTGCGCTGACGCTGGTGCCGCTTGCCATGCTGTTCACCAAGGCTTCGCTGGAAACCATGAAAACCGCCGTGGTGCTGACGGCCATCCCCTTCCTGTTCATCCTCGCCATCAAGCTGTTCGGCCTGTTCCGCTGGCTGATACAGGACTACGGCGATACCCCCGCGCACCAGATCGAATCGCCCACCCAAGCTGTTTTTATTCCCAGGAGATCATCATGAACCTCATCGCCAAGCTTCCCGCCAACTTCTGCGCCGACGAAGAAAACGCCTGGACCCTGCCTGCCTCGTACTACACGAAGGACGCTGTCTTCGACTACGAAAAAGAAAAAGTATTCGCCAACGCCTGGATCTGCGTGGCGCACCGCAGCGAATTGGCCGCACCCAACGACTACGTCACGCGCGAGATCATCGGCGAAAGCATCATCGTGTTGCGCGACCGCGAAGGCGTCCTGCGGGCGTTCTACAACGTCTGCCCGCACCGGGGCCACCAACTGATGCAAGGCAGCGGCCGCGCCAGAAACGTCATCACCTGTCCGTACCACGCCTGGACCTTCAAGCTGGATGGCGAGCTGGCCCTGGCCCGCAACTGCGACAACGTACCCAACTTCAGCCCCGACAAGGCCAGCCTGGTCCCCGTTCGGGTTGAGGAAGCCGCCGGCTTCATCTTCATCAACATGAACGCAAACGCCGGCACCGTTGAAGATCAACTCCCCGGCCTTGCAGCCCGCCTGCGCGCCGCCTGCCCGGTGGTGGATGACCTGCACCTGGCCGCGCGCTTCGTCACGCAAACGCCCGCCAACTGGAAGTCCATCGTCGACAACTACCTGGAGTGCTACCACTGCGGCCCCGTCCACCCAAGCTTCGCGGACTCCGTCCAGGTAGACAAATACCAGCACACGATGCACGGCAACTGGACGCTGCAATTCGGCCTGGCGAAGTCGTCGGAAAAATCCTTCAAGGTGGATCCCTCGGTAAAGGACCCCAGTTTTGCCGGCTTCTGGGCCTGGCCATGCACCATGTTCAACGTGCCGCCGGGTGCCGACTTCATGACCGTCATCTACGAATTTCCCGCCAGCGCGGGCGTCACGCTCCAGCACTACGAGATTTACTTTCTGAACAAGGATCTGACTGAAGAACAGCAGACGCTGGTTGAGTGGTACCGCGACGTGTTCCGTCCCGAAGACCTGCGCCTGGTGGAAAGCGTGCAAAAGGGCCTGAAGTCCAGGGGCTATCGTGGCCAGGGGCGCATCATGGTCGACCGCCAGCGCAGCGGCATCAGCGAACACGGCATCGTGCATTTTCATCGCAAGCTGGCAACGGAATACGCAGGTAAGGCGGCTTCTGAAATGCCTCGGTCGGCGCCGCAACAGGCCCCCGCCTCGGCATGAGCACACAACAGACCTTGCAAGTGCGGGTCGCGCACATTGAGCGCGTGACCCCGCTAATCAAGCGCTACACGCTGGAAGCCCTGGACGGCAGCGCGTTGCCGCCGTTCACGGGCGGCAGCCACATCATCGTGCAGATGCGCGACGGTAGTCGTCAGGTCAACAACGCCTATTCGCTGATGAGCCCGCCCAGCGCGTTGGGTAGCTACCAGATCGGTGTGCGGCGTGAAGCCGCATCCAAGGGCGGGTCGGCGTTTCTGCATGACAAGGTGGCCGTGGGCGACACGCTTGCCATCACCGCCCCAAGCAACCTGTTCGCGCTGGATGAGTCGGCTCGTCACCATGTGCTGATCGCGGGTGGCATCGGCATCACCCCATTCATGTCGCAGTTGCATGAGCTGCACCAACGAGGCGCTTCGTATGCATTGCACTACGCCTTTCGCGCTGACGAGCACGGCGCCTTTCGGGATGAGCTGACCCGGCTCTGCGGGCCGTGCGTCAGGTTCTATGCGGGCAACAAAGGCCAGAAGCTGGATCTGACCGGCCTGCTGGGCGGCATGGTCGCCGGCGCGCATGCCTATGTCTGCGGCCCCGCGAGGCTGATCGATGCCGTCCGCCTTGCCGCGCAAGCCAACGGCATTGCGTCCGCGCGTGTGCATGTCGAGCAATTCGCCGCACCGAAGCCAACAGGCAGCGCCTTCACCGTGGTGCTGGCCAAGTCCGGCAAGACCGTGGCAGTGGCCGCCGGCGAATCGATCCTGAACGCCATCGAACGCGACAGCACCGTGCCGGTGGAATGCCTGTGTCGCGCAGGCGTGTGCGGCACCTGCGAGACCCGCATTCTGGAAGGCGAAGCCGAACACGCTGATCAGTATCTCAGCCATGCCGAGAAGGCGGCGCAGCAGACGATGCTGATCTGCGTGTCCCGAGCCCGGGGCGGAAGGATTGTGCTTGATTTATAGGGCCGCGCCGCTAGCGGGCGTGACGGGTGCGGCTTGCCTTGGGCGGCTTGCTTGGTGCAGAACCTAGAACAACGCCCTTCCCAACGACGCCCCGCCATCCACATGCAAGGTCTGCCCGGTCATGAACGCCGCATCGTCCGATAGCAGGAACGAGATCACCGCGGCAATCTCATCCGGCTTGCCAAAGCGCCCCATCGGCACGCCAGACAGATAGCGACGTTCGCCGTCGCTGCCGGGTGGGTTATTGGCGCGGAACAGTTCGGTTTCCGTGGGACCGGGCGCCACCGCATTAACCGTGATGCCGGTGTCAGCCAGTTCCAAACCCCAACCGCGCGTGAAACTGACCAACGCTGCCTTGGCGGCCGCGTAGGCGGTGCGTTGGGGCATGCCCAGAATAGTCAGGCTGGAGATATTGACGATGCGCCCCCAACGACGCGCCGTCATTCCCGGCAAGGCCGCTTGCACCGCCGCCAAGGCGGGGTGCAGGTTCACCCGAAGCACTTCATCCAGCTCGGGCAGCGTCACGTCAGCCAGCAAGGCGGGCCGGACCAGCCCCACGTTGTTCACCACGCCATCCACCTCGAAACGCTGAATGATGTCATCCAGCGCGACGCGGGTGGCGTCGTCGTCGCTCAGATCCACGGCAACGAAGGTACCGGGGAAATCGCTTGGCGCGGTGCGGGCCAAGCCAATCACATGATGGCCGCCAGCGGCAAGCCGGACCGACAACGCAAGACCAATGCCCTTGCTGGCGCCGGTGACAAGAAAAGTGCGAGGCATGGAAGCTCCTTCGCGCTCGCCCTTCGGCAAGCGCTTATCCAGACGAATCAGGCGGCGCGGGCAACTGCCTGCGCAATGGCGGGCAACATGTCTGACGGCTCAGGGCGACGGGTGTAGTCGGGGTTTACCTCTGCGTAGACAATCGTGCCGTCTTGCGCGACCACGTAGCGAGCCGGCATCGGCAGCGTCCAACTGGCATCGCCATTGAAGGCGGGAAGTTCGTTCTTGAGCGACTTGTACAGGTCAACCAGATAGTCCTGTAGTTCAAAGCGCAGGCCGAACGCGGCCGCCACGTCGTTGTGCGAGTCCGACAAAATCGGGAACGTCAGCGCGTTCTGGCGCACTGCCTTGCGGCTGTTTGCTGCAAGCTGCGGCGAAATCGCCACCAGGCTTGCGCCCGCATCTTGGACAGCGGGCAGCGCAGCCTGCAACGCCTGCAAATCCATATTGCAGTAGGGGCACCAGACGCCGCGATAAAACGTCACGACCAAGGGGCCCTGCCGCAGCAGATCGGCGGACGACACGGGCTTGCCCTCGGCATCGTCCAGCGTGAAGGCAGGCATCGTATCGCCCGCCTTCAGGGCGCGTTGCGCCGCGCCGGAATTGATGAGTTCAGCGGTGGCGCGGTGCATGGTCTCCACCACCGAGCGCGGCACGTTATAGGGAGGCTGGCCGGCTTCAAAGGCGGCCTTGAAGGTATCGAGCTGTTCTTGGAGCGACATAAGAATTCCTTGGCAAATAAAAGCGTTTTGGGAACACACATAGTGAAAGCACATTCTGGCTGGCGTGCAGCAGGAATGGCAGATACCATTCAGCGATAACGCTTATTCCCAATAGGAATTTCATGGATCGCTTTCAGGCCATGACCACCTTCGTGCGGGTGGTCGAAGCCGGCTCCTTTTCTGGCGCGGCCCGGGTGCTGGGGGTGGGACAGCCGGCCATCTCCAAAAGCGTGGCCCAACTGGAGCGGCATCTGAACGTGACGCTGTTGCTGCGTTCTACGCATGGGCTGACGCCAACGGAAGCCGGCTTGCGCTTCTACGAACGCGCCCGCCTTGCCATTCAGGAAGCGGATGAGGCCGACCTGGCCGCTCGCGGCGTGGGTGCCAGCCTGTCCGGGCGGCTACGCATTTCGGCGGCGCCCACGTTCGCCAGCCTGCACGTCATTCCCCACTTGCCGCGCTTTCTGGACGCCAACCCCGGCCTGGACGTGGACGTGGTGCTGGACGACCGCATCATCGACTTGATTGCCGAGGGCATTGATATCTCGTTGAGAATGGGCGCACTGAACGACTCCAGCGCCGTGGCGCGAAAGTTGGCGACGTCCCCCCGCTCGGTACTGGCCACGAGGGAATACCTTTCCCGACACGGCACACCACAGCTACCTGCTGAGCTGTCCGACCACGAGACCGTGGTGTTCAGCCAGGCGGGCAATGCGTGGAACTTCCAGCGTGATGCCGCCGAAGTGTCGGTGCTGGTCAGGGGCCGGGCACGGTTCAGCGCGGCTGAAGGCATACGCGCGGCGGTGCTTGCCCATCTGGGCCTGACCATTGCGTCCGACTGGATGTTCGCGCCGGAACTGGCCGACGGCCGCGTCGTCCGCGTGCTGGAAAACTGGTCGCTTCCCGACATCGACCTGTGGGCCGTGTTCCCCACGGGACGCCTGGCCACCGCCAAGGCACGGCTGTTTGCTGAATTCGTAGAGATGGTGATGCGCGAAAATGGCCGATAGAAACCGCCTTCGATTGTCTACCTCACCCCTGTCGACACCATGCCCGATACCCTTCAAGACCTTAGCCAGCAACAACGTGAATTTGCCCAGGCCCGCAATTGGGGCCAGTTCCATTCGCCCAAGAACCTGGCGTCGGCGCTGATCGTGGAAGCGGCCGAATTGCTTGAACATTTCCAGTGGCTGACCGAAGAACAAAGCCGCGCGCTGCCCCCAGAGAAACTCGAAGCGGTGGGCAGCGAGATCGCGGATGTGCTGCTTTACCTGGTCCAGCTCGGCAACGTGCTTGGCATCGACCCCGTGAAAGCCGCGCAAGCAAAGATTCCCCTGAACGCGCAGAAGTACCCCGCCGACCGTGCTCGGGGTAGCAGCAAGAAATACGATGAGCTTTGAGTGGTGGCCAGGCCGGCATCGTTCATGCCATCCTGATCTGCGATATTTAACCGCGGGTCATTCGACGATGGGTGACGGGTCCCGATCCTCGAACGCGGACTGCACGGCCTCGATAACGCGCAAGGCGCGTATCTTGTCGTCGAGTATCGGATACTCCTTCACGAGTTTGCCCGAGATGCACCACCCGTATTCCTTGACCGACCGGATTATGCGCACAGCGTCCGCGTCCGGCATTTCCAGTACGTCCTTGATGCGCTGCTGTGCAAGCTCGAACCGCACCAGCACACGCGCCTCGTCCGCCATTTCGTGGTGGATGGTGTGAGCCACAAGCTGAGCGGTGTAGATCGCGTGCTCGGTAAGGTCCGGGTAGCGCCAAGCCGAGTTGGCGTCGTCATAAGCATCGAACACAAAGTTTGACCTGACGCCGTCTTCGTATTCGACCATCTTGCCGAAACGATAGCCAGAGTCGTACCGTCGCATGAATGGGCTCGAGAACACGTCCAGCACGCGGTCATAACCATGGCCGAACTCGCGCACGCTGGTGATGGTCGCCGAAACAGGCAGGATCACCCCCGCTGGAATGGCCTCATCGCGCAAGAGAGTGTCGTTGATCAGGAAGCGGTGAATACGGCCGTTTCCGTCGCTCATTGGGTGGAGGTAGACGAACCCGAATGCGATGGCCGCCGCGCGCGCCAGCGACTCGCGTCCGCGGGTCAACTGCTCGAAGGCTTGCAGCCCTGTCAGCATCTCATCCAGCACCGAGCAATGCGGGCCGATATAGTGGACGATGTCCTCGCGCATGGTGGCCTGGCCGACGAAGACCGGCGATTGGCGCACACCCAGCCGCAATGCCGCGGCGCCGAGAATGTCCTTTTGCAGCACGATCAAGCCGTCGATACCTAGCGGCTCGTCCAGCTTGCCGCAGTGTTCGCCCATGACGTGGGCAAACCGCTTGACCCGATCTGTCTGATCGGCCTCGTGTTCAATCTGGAAACTTGCCCGCGACTCCTTGAGCTTGAGCCAGACGACAGCGCGTCTCAGCACGTCTTCGCCAAACTGCCGATCCAATTCCGTGAGCGCCTCAAGCGGGTTGAACTGCAACGCTTGAGTCAGAACCTGGGAGCGACGAATGATGGGGCAAAAAGCTGGCGTACCCGGCAGGTTGTTGTTGATCCGCCAACGACGATCGCGAGCGGCTTTGGTGCGCGTGACGTAGGCATCATCGGAGATGGCATCAACGTAGGCTCCGCCGGCCAGATCCGGGACATCAAGTTGCTGACCGGTGAGCCATTCGTAGAAAAAGCCCGCCCTGCGCGCGTACTGTCCGAACGGCTCGGCTCGGCACCATTGCTCTAGCGGCTGGGGTCCGCTGGCCGTGAAGAGCCGGGCGAAGAATTCGAGATGGATCTCCTCGTATTTCAGCCCGAACTCAAAGTGTCCGGCAAAGGTGTCGGCAGGCCGGTAAACAGCGGGATATTGGTTTTCGATTCCCTGGGGCGACTCTCGCGTCGCACGGACAGTACCAACGAGCGAGGTCACACGCAGCGGCTGCGCCGACGTAATGCCAAACCTGGCCTCCAGGGCTTTCAAACCGATCCGCATGTGATGAAAATCCGTCACGGGCCACTAAAAACGTTTATTTTTAGTGGAAAACCCAAAAAAATGATAACGGAATACTGTCACACATCGCCGGAGAATGCACCAAGAACAGCGTGCATCGCTATCAAGACCCTACGCTTCCCTCCTGTCAGCGCATCCCTCCCGAGCCCAGAATCACCTCGCCCGTCACCCACCCCGCCTCGTCGGACGCCAGAAACGCGACGATCGACGCAATATCCTCAACTTTTCCGACGCGGCCCAGCGGTGTCTGGCCTACATTCCACGCCTCGAAGTCCGAACCCATCACCCCGGCGGTATGAGTACCTTCGGTTTCGACCAGGCCGGGGTTGACCGCGTTGACGCGGATGCCTCGGGGCCCGAGTTCACGCGCGAGCACGCCGGTGATGGCGTCAATGGCTCCCTTCGTCCCGGTGTAGATGGCGCTCTCGGCGGGCAACACACTCGTCACGTTGGAACTGATGTTGATGATGCTGCCGCCTTGGCCCAGATGCCGCGCGGCGGCTCCCGCTACCAGCAGCGTGCCCAGCACGTTGATGTCGAACTGCTGTCGGTAGAGCGCTTCGGTGGTGTCCTCGATTTTGGCGAACTGGTAGATGCCCGCGTTGTTCACCACGATGTCCAGCCGGCCGAAGTGTTCGATAGCCGATCCGACCAGCGCCTCGACGTCGGTCTGCTTGGTAACATCCGCGCCCACCGCCACGGCCGTTCCGCCAGCGGCTTCGATGTCGGCCACCACCTTGTCCGCGCCGCTCCGGCTTGCGGCGTAATTGACGATGACCTTCGCGCCATCAGCCGCGAGTTGACGCGCGATGCCCGCGCCAATGCCTTTCGAGGCGCCCGTCACCAGGGCGACTTTATCTTTCAACTTGCTCATGTCTTGCGATTCCAGAATCGGCTGGACCGGAATGGTCCAGCGCGGCTAAGCCGCCATGTTGATCGGAATGGATTTGTTTGCGAACTGCCATTTCTGTATATTTCCCGTTCAGTTTTGAACGGGAGTTCATGGCATGGAATGGAGCGACGTCCGGATCTTTCTGGCGGTGGCCCGCGGCCAATCCTTTGGCGAAGCCGCGCGGCGCCTGGGCGTGAGCCATCCCACGGTGGGCCGCCGGATCAAGGCGCTTGAAGTCGAAGCCGAGCAAGCACTCTTTCGCAGGACGAAAGACGGATTGGTGCTGACGGATGCGGGCGACGCCGTGATGGCGTTGGCGGAATCCATGGAGAATTCCGCGCTGTCGCTGGAAAGGCGGCTGGCGGGCAACCACCAGCGGCTTGAAGGAATCTTGCGAATATCGTCGGCCGAGTGGTTTGCGGGCTATGTGCTGGCGCCCGTCCTGGCCGAACTGACGCGCCGCCATCCGGCCGTGGTGCCCGAGGTGATTGCCAGCTACCGGCTGCTGGATCTGTCACGCCGTGAAGCCGACGTGGCCTTTCGCATCGTGCCCTTTACCGAACCAGACATTGTTCAACGCCGCCTGATGACGGTGCCCTATGGGCTATATGGTTCGGCGGACACCGCATCGGCCATGCAGCACGATCCGTCTTCAGTCGGCTTGATTCTTATGAATACGGCGCAATCCCACTTTCCGGATGTCGCCTGGCTACTGGACCGGTTCCCGCAGTCGCGCCGTGTTTTCACCAGCACAAGCCGGGCGGTTCAAGCGCAGATGTGCGCGCGTGGCATGGGTATCGCCGTACTGCCCAGACCGCTAGGCGATGCCGTGCCTGGGTTGCAGCGCATTGAAGCGCCGGACCAACCGCCAAGCAGGGATATATGGCTGGGCTACCACCAAGACCTGCGGCATATGGATCGCTTGCGGGCGATGTTGGATATCGCGGATGCGCTGCTGTCGGATGCGGCGACTGAAGCACAGCGCGCGCAACCTTAACAGAACGCTATCTTTTTCGGACCGGTGATTGACGCGGATCCGCATCCGCAAACGTCGCGGCGCGTTCCAAGCCCCCCCCTCCCTGCACCCGCCTATTGCGGCGGCAACAGCGCCGCGAACCGCTTGCGGTACTCCGCGGGTGTCACGCCCACGTGACGCGCAAACGCCCGGCGCAACACATCCGCATCGGCAAACCCGCAACGCGCCGCAACCTGCTTGGGTGCCGCTTGCCCTTGCTCCAGCAGGCGACGCGCCGCGTTCACTCGTGCCTCTTCAACCCAGCTTGCGGGCGTGATGCCGATCTCGCTACGGAAAAGCCGCGCAAAGTGCCGAGGACTGAGGTTCATGCGCTCGGCCAGGCTTGCCACGCTGTGGTTTAACTCGGGATTGGCGGCGACCCAGCGCTGAAGCTCCTGCAACGCCGCCCTGCCCGCGGGCGCGGCTTCGCTTTTACGGCTGAACTGTAGTTGTCCGCCGGGCCGCTTGAAGAACATGACGAGTTGGCTTGCGACTTTCAGGGCGATCTCACGCCCAAGGTCTTCTTCCACCAGGGAAATGGCCAGGTCCAGGCCGGCCGTCACGCCCGCGGCGGTACGCAGCGGTCCGTCACTGACGTGGATCGCGTCCTGGTCAACCGTCACGTCCGGGAATTGTTCGGCCAGGCGCTCGGCAACCGCCCAGTGGGTCGTAACGCGCTTGCCATCCAGCAACCCGGCTGCCGCCAGAAAGAACGCCCCGCTGCACACGGACCCGAAGCGCCTTGCCTTGGGCGCGCGGCGCCTGAGCCAGTCCACCACAACGCCGCGAGCCGGCACATCAGCCGCGTTCGGGCAGCCGGCAACGAGCAGAGTATCGACCGGTTCGTCCGCGTCGCGCCCGATGGTTCGATCGGCCATCAAGCGGACGCCGGATGAGCTTCGTACGGGACCGGATCCGCCCGCGACGACCAGCAGCCGGTATACCTCACGCCCGGCCTGCACATTCGCTTCCGCAAAGACGTCCAGCGGGCCGGATACATCAAGCAGTTGCACCCCTGGCAACGCCAGCACCATGATCGTTTTGACCTTATCGCGCGCCATGGCCGCCTTGATCTTTAAATGGCTGAAATCGACGTGTTCCGCCTATTGTTGCCATGCTAGCACGGCCCTATTCTTGATTGAACCCACTCAACCAAGGAAGAACCTGATGTCCATCATCCACGAAGCCGCCATTCCCGATTCGACATTGGCGCGCGCCATCACCGAATACATCCGCGATACCGAAACACCACTGCTCTTCAACCATTCAAGCCGCGTGTATCACTTTGGCGCGTTGGCCGGCGTGAAGCGCGGCCTGAAGTTCGACCGCGAGCTGCTCTACGCCGGCGCCATGTTCCATGACATCGGCCTGATGCCAAGCCACAACAGCAAGGACGAGCGCTTTGAGGTGGACGGCGCGCACGCCGCCCGCTCGTTTCTCGAAAGCCATGGCATCTCGGAAGCGGACGCGTACACGGTGTGGACCTCCATCGCGCTCCACACCACGCCCGGCGTGCCGCAGCACATGCACCCGGTCGTCGCGCTGGTGACCGCCGGCGTCGAAATGGACGTGCTTGGCCTCACCTACGCACAATATTCGGACGTCGAACGCGAGGCCGTCGTCCGCGCGTTTCCGCGCACGCCTCAGTTCAAGGAGGACATCATCCAGGCGTTCTACGACGGCATCAAACACAAGCCCGACACGACCTTTGGCAACGTCAAGGCCGACGTCATCGCCGACAAAGAGCCGCACTTCCATCGCGGCAACTTCTGCAGCGTGATCCGTTGCTCACACTGGCACGGTTGAGCGGCTTCACCTCAGCTTTCCGTCCCATCAACGGACCGGGCTGGCGTCATCAAGCAAAGCCAGCGCGGGCCGAACCAGACCACGCAGCAACTCCGGTTCCGGCCGTGAACGCGCCAGCACGCGCAGGCCCATCAGCAGGCCGAGCAACATGCGCGCAAGATCGTCAGCCGACTGCGTGGCGTTGATGGTGCCGGCCGCTTGACCCGCCTGCACGCAGCGCAGGAAGAAGGCCTCCATATCCCGCAGCACAAGCGCCAGCGCCTCCTGGAACTCGGCATCGTGCGGAGACAGCTCCAGCGCCGAATTCACGATCATGCACCCCTTGCGCTGTTCGTCCGCCAGCGATAGCTCGATGATCTCTTCAAAGAACGCGCCGATGGCCTCGCGAGGCGTCAATTGCGATTCAAAACGCCTGACCCGTTCGCAAAAGCCGCGCTCGACGTAATGCGCGAGCGCCCGCTGATACAAGCTGCGCTTGTCTCCAAACGTGTTGTACAGGCTGGGGCCCACGATCCCCATCGCAACGGTCAGGTCGCGAACCGACGTGGCTTCATAGCCGCGCGACCAGAAGCATTCGATGGCGGCGTCCAGCGCCGCCGCTTCGTCAAAC
Source organism: Achromobacter spanius (assembly GCF_029637605.1). Taxonomy (NCBI): domain Bacteria; kingdom Pseudomonadati; phylum Pseudomonadota; class Betaproteobacteria; order Burkholderiales; family Alcaligenaceae; genus Achromobacter; species Achromobacter spanius. Next base: position 1,694,596 of record NZ_CP121261.1, read on the forward strand.
TGCCTGGGGCGCGCCATGTGGGCTCCTAAGCGGCTGCGTGGCGCAGCGAACGGGGAAAGGCGACGCCATCATAGAGCGCTATGGTCCTTGACCGCTTCTTCCAGCGCGGGTTTCAGCGTCAGAAACCGCGCATCAATAGCCGCGGGATCCTGGCGGTTCAGCGCAATCATCTGCGCGCGCGTCTCGCCGCCGCGGATGACCTCGAACGCGTCCATCTCGATTCCTTCGACGATGGCCTCCGCCACCGCGGAAGCAGGCTCCCGCGAAAACCCCAGTTCCGGGCCGGCGCGGTTGGACTGCATCATGGGCGTATCGGTCCCGCCTGGATAGGCCGTCAACACATGGATGCCTTCGCCTTTCAGCTCGCGCCGAAGCGCCTGGCCAAAGTGCGCCAACCCCGCCTTCACCGCCGCGTAGGTCGTGTAGAACGGCGCCCCCACCAGCGCGATGCCAGAGGTCACGTTCACCACCATGGCCTCACCGCTGGCCCGCAAGGCCGGGATCGCGGCGCGGGTCAGCAAGATCGGCGCAAGCAAGTCCACGTTCACCATTTGCTCGATGTCGGCCTCTGCCGTATTTTCCAGACGACCGGCACGCACGCCGCCGGCGTTGTTGATCAGGATGTCGAGCCCGCCCAAGGCCGCCACGGCCTTGTCCAGCGTGGCGATGCGTCCTTCGGTCGTGCCGACGTCGGCGCAAACCCCCGTGGCTGAATCCAGACCGCGCAGCGCATCATCCAGCACGCTTTGCCGCCGCCCCGTGATGACCACCCTGGCGCCGCGCGCCGTCAGCGCATGAGCCAGGGCGAGGCCGATGCCGCTTGAGCCCCCTGTCACCAGAACCCGCTTGTTCTTCAGATCCATCTCAAGCTCCTTGTGACGACGCGGGGGGAAAGTTCGACGGGAACAACGCCCGCTTGGTTTCATCGTCGTTCACCGTTTTCCACTCATGGCTTTTGCTAAGCGCCCGGGCGCGCGCGACGGCCGGGCGCGCATCCACGCTGGCGAACCAGCGCTTCAGTTCCGGAAACGGCGCCAGCGGGTCTTCAGCGCCCTTGCGCACGCGGGAGGCCCGGTCCAGCCAGCCCCACGCCGAAATGTCCGCAATGGTGAAGCTGTTGCCCACGATGAACTCGCGCCCCTTCAGATGCTCGTCCAGCACCTGATAGTGCCGGTCGGCTTCGCGGCGGTAACGGTTGACGGCGTAGTCCAGGCCATCCGGCGCGGCGAACTGGAAGTGCACCGCCTGGCCAGAGAACGGGCCAAGGCCAGACGCAATGAACAGCAGCCAGGACAACAGCTCGGGCCGGTCTTCGGGCGTGCCCACAAGCTTGCCGGTCTTATCGGCCAGGTAGATCAGGATGGCCGTCGAGTCGAAGACGCGCGCTTCCTTGCCGCCAGGGCCGTCGGTGTCAACAATTGCCGGCACTTTGCCGTTCGGATTGATGGCCCGAAAGGCCGGCGTGTGCTGCTGGCCTTTGCTGGTGTCGACCGGCACGGCTTCGTACTCCAGCCCGGTCTCTTCCAGGAAAAGCGCGATCTTGGCGGGATTAGGCGTCGGATGAAAGTAAAAACGAATCATGGCTGTTGTCTCGCTGTCGTGGTGGTCGATGGGACTGCTACCTTGCGCTTGGGACGGGCTGCCAGAAGCACGCCGCCGACGACGGCAAGAAGCGCAACGCCCTCTTCCCATGACGGCAACTCACCCAGGACGGGAATGGCGGTCAGCGCGGCAACCGCCGGAATCAGGGCAATGATGGCCGTCGCGGCCGACGGCCCCAGCAGCGCAACGGATCTGTTGAAGGACACGATGGCCACGCCGCTCATCAAGACGCCCTGATAGAACGCCTGCAAACCGATTTCACCGGGTGACGCCAAGTCAAGGCGGCTGAGCCCGGCAAATAGGTAGACCGGCAGAAACAACACGGCCGACCAGAAGCAAATCAACGCCGCGGCCTGCACCGGCGTCAGCGCGCTGCGCCGAAACAGCAGCGTATAAACGGCCCACATCGCGGCGGCAGTGATCAGCGCCAGAAGGCCTACCGGGTTCGCAACGCCGTGCGCCGAGGCGCCGCCCGCGATCATGCAGATCAGACCGATGACGATGGCCAGATAGCCCAGCAAGCGGCCCCTGCCTTGTTGTTCTTTCAGGAAGACCCAGGCGAAAAGCCCGACAAAAACGGGCATTAATGTCGGCGCCACGGCCGCCGCCCGACCGGCGGATGTGAGCTGCAAGCCCAGGGCGACCGCCAATACGAAGGGCATGCCCCACAGGCAGGCGTACAGCAGTCCTTCACCCCATTGTTTGGCGGACATGCGCCCGGAACCCCGCAGCAAGACGGGAAAAAGAATGACGGCGCCGATGCCGAACCGCAGCGCGGTGACATCCCACAAACGCAATTCGCGCGTCACGCTGAAACGCGTCACGACAAACCAGCCGGCGAAGATCAGGACGCTAAGGGCGGCCCAGCAGAGTCCTTGGAGGGTTTTTCGGGAGGGTTGCTGAAGGTGGGATACGGGAGCGGGTCCGATGGCGGGGTCCTGGATAGGGTCGGCGAGCTGCGTCATGCGGTGGCCTCCCCTGGGGCAAGCGGGTTGACGAAGGCACTTGCGTTGCAGGTGCCGTGCAATGTCTGCCGATTTTATATCGACTGCTATAAAACATGCCAGCGTTGATTTTCCCAGCGCGCCGATGAACGGCTAATGCGATGCCGCCGCATCAACAAAGGCAGACAGATCACGATTGAAGCGCTGCGTCTCTTCGATAAAGGGCGAGTGCCCCGCTTCTGGGTAGAACTTGCCGATGGCGCGCGGATTCAAGGCCTTGGCCCGGCTGAAGGACGGTCCGGCCTGAACCAACGCATCACGCGCACCGTAAATCAGCAACAGCGGCTTGTGCATGGCCCCCAAGCCCTTCGGCGCGTCCAACGACATACCATGCACGGCGTTCTGCATGTTCTGGGAGGCCATGGCGGCATTGGCCAGCAAACGTTGGAACGTCTGCGCGTCGGGCTGCTTGGCAAAGCACAGCGCCACGAACTCACGCTCGGCATCAAGATGCGTCTTGAGATCCGGCGATGCCATTGCGCTGTAGACCTGCGGATGCGACACGATTTGCTCGGGCTTCAGCTCGATGACACCGCCCACGTACACAGCGCCTGCGATTTTGTCGTCACCATAGGCAGCCAGATAATTCGTGGTCACGGCGGCGCCTAGCGACCATCCCACCAAGACAGGCTGCCGAGCTCCTGACCCAGCAATCACCGCTGCCAGATCATCCGCCCAACGTCGTCCATCACGGTAGGCATCGGCGCGCTCAGGTTGACCAGACAGGCCATGCCCGCGCATATCGAAAGTGATCAGCCGATACCGCTGCAACTGAGGGCTGTTGACCTGCTTTTCCCAACTCAGATGGCTGCCGAGCAAGCCGTGGATAAAGATGATGGGCTGCCCGTTCGGGTCACCGGCCTCTTGCACCGCGATGCGCACCCCATCAGGCGCCGTTACTGTGTAGGGGTCTGCGGCGGCCTGCGCCAGCGCGGACAGAGCCATCAAGGCCAAGGCGGCAAAGCCCTTGCGCCATTTGCTGAAGAGGTTGAAAGACATCATGTTGAAGCTCCTTCGAATGGAAAGAGCCCAGGCTAAAGCCTGACATTAGTGTCATAGTCAAGCGCGGATGATAAGGTTCGATCCATGAAAAAAACTGAGTCCACCACCCTGCTGAAGATCGGCGCGTTGGCGCAAGTAACCGGCGTCAGCGTGCGCTCTATTCGTCACTACGATCAGCACGGTCTGCTTGCATCAACGCGGGCCGAGAATGGCTACCGCGCCTTTGAGGCGGTGGCCGTCACGCAGGTCAAACAGATACAACGATTGATCGCCACCGGCTTCAGCTTGGAAGAAATCCGCAGCTTTCCGGATTGCATGTTGCTGATCGAAGGGGCTAAGGCATGCGCGAATATGACGGATGCGAAGCGCAAACGGCTGGAGATACTGGAGAAGCAGATTGAGGCGCTGGAAAAGCAGCGCCAGCGATTGCGAGGCATGCTGATTGAGGGGGGTGGGCAGGAGTGAGCCTTCGGTTTTCGTTTATTGCGATTTTCGTTTATTTCGAATAATCTCGCTCCTGAAAGTGCATTCACCTCAGGAGCTAGCCATGACCGCCATTGCCGAAACCAAGATGACCTTACCCGCCGCACGGGAAGTGGAGGCGGCTGTTCAAGGCCAGCGCGCGTTGGCCGCGTACCTGGCAACGCGCGTTGAAACACAACACATCCAGATCTTCGATGAACGGAACCAAGCCCATCAAGTAGAGTTGCCCACCTCTGCGCTGCGTCTGCTGGTCGACATCCTTGCCGAATTGGCCGCCGGCAATGCCGTAAAAGTCGTACCCGTCCATGCAGAACTGACGACCCAGGAAGCCGCGGACATGCTCAACGTCTCCCGCCCTCACCTGGTCAAGCTACTGGAGGATGGCGTGCTGCCATTCCATCGGACGGGGAAACATCGCAGAGTGCGGCTCGCGGACTTGACGCAGTACAAGGACGCACGCGACCGTGCTAGCGAAGAAGCCATGGCGGAGCTCGCCCGTCAGGCTCAGGAATCAAGCTTGGGTTACGAATGAGGCACTCCCCGTTTACTGCCATCTACGATGCCTGCGTACCCTACCCCGCGCCGCTGCGTGACTTCCTAATGTGGCTGGGACTGTCAGGGCGATTCCGTGCCCGCTGGAGTCGCGACATTCATGAGGAGTGGAAACGCAATCTACTGGTCAACCGGCCCGATCTGACACGTTCGCAAGTCGATCGCACTTCAGACCTGATGAATCGCGCAATCCCGGATGGCTTGGTGGATGGATATGAAGAGCTCATTGCGGGAGTGCGTCGGTGATGTTGCTGGCTGCCATAGTCGTATGGAAGGAAATCAAGGACATCACTACACGGCACGCCAAACCGCTTGGCAAGCGGTTTACCTACCCCGGTGAAGTTCATTCATTGGCGCCTTGCCCCACAGCGGTCGGCACATCGGCGCCCGGATGGCGGGCCAGTTCGATGAAGGCCCGCACGTAGTCAATGGCGCTGTCCGCCTCGCGCGCCCCAAGAAAAATCTGCTTGGCGATGCCGCGCACACCCAGCCGCACCGGCACCACATCCATCCGCGCCGCGTATTCCTCGACAAGCCAGCGCGGCAGAGCGGCCACACCGCGTCCGCTGGCCACCATCTGCACCATGATGTCGGTGGTTTCGATGGCTTTATGGCGCTTGGGCGTGACACCGGCCGGCAGCAGGAACTGGTTGTAGATGTCCAGCCGCTCGATGTCCACGGGGTAGCTGATCAGCACTTCCTGGTTCAGCTGTTGCGGCTTGACGTACGCAGCCGTTGCCAGGGGGTGGCCCTTGGGCACGACCAGCACCTGCTCGTAGTCGAACACGGGCTCGAACTTCAGACCCGGCTTGAACAGCGGGTCGGGCGTCACCAGCAGGTCGATCTCGTAGCCAAAAAGCGCGCCGATCCCGCCAAACTGGAACTTCTGCTTGACGTCCACATCCACGTCGGGCCAGGCCGCCAGATACGGTGAAACCACCTTCAGCAACCACTGATAGCAAGGGTGGCATTCCATGCCGATGCGCAGCGCGCCGCGTTCGCCCTGCGCGAACTGGCCCAGCCGCTCTTCGGCCAGGTCCAGTTGCGGCAGCACGCGGTTCGCCACCGCCAGCAGGTATTGGCCGGCCTGCGTCAAGCGCAGGCTTCGACCTTCGCGCAGCCAGACGTCGGTGCCCAGCTGCACCTCCAGCTTCTTCATGCTGTGGCTCAGGGCCGACTGGGTCAGGTTCAACACGCCCGCGGCGGCCGTCAACGACCCTTGCTTTTCGACCTGCTGGACGATGCTGAGATGGATGCGCTCAAGCATTCAGATGATTCCTGCTCATGGATTAGTGAAATAAAACCATTTTACTTCATCGTTACCCTCATCTAGCATGCGGTTCCAGCTTGATGCTGCAACTGCACAAAGACAGATGCGGCGCCGGGTAGATCCATTCATGTGAAGCAAAGATGACACGTCCACTCCGTCTAGTCGCAGTTTCCGGCGGACTGCAACGCCCCTCGAAGTCAGCGGCCCTGGCAGAACACCTGCTGGATCTCATCGCCGACCATATCCCGTGCGAACAGCACCTGGTTGAACTGGGCGAGCTCGCCCCGCAACTTGCTGGCGCCGTCTGGCGCTCGCAATTGCCCGACACGGTGGAGCGCGAGCTTGGCATGGTCGAACAAGCGGACATCCTGGTGGTGACAACCCCGGTCTACCGTGGCTCGTACACCGGCCTGTTCAAGCACTTCTTCGACTTCATTCATCAGGACGCCCTGGTCGACAAGCCCGTCTTGTTGGCGGCCACCGGCGGCAGCGAACGCCATGCCCTGATCATCGACCACCAGTTGCGGCCGCTGTTCAGCTTCTTCCAGGCACGCACCTTGCCGCTGGGCGTCTACGCCACCGACAAGGATTTTGCCGACTACCGCGTGCAGGACATGGCCCTGCTCGAACGGGCCCGACTGGCGGTCCAGCGCGCGTTGCCCTTGATCGAATTGATGCGCCATCCACGCACCGCCGCCGCACAAGAAGCGGTAGCAGCCTGACGCAAAGCCAATTCAAGCGCCGCCCGCAGCGGCGATAGCGTCCGTTGCCAAGCGGCAGCCGGACTCCGTATTCCTTACGCCAAAAACCGCACACGCCAACACCATGAGCAACGCCTTCACCTTCAACATCAAGAGCATTCCTTTTGATGAAAATTACCAGCCGTCCGACAGCACGCGCATCACGACCAACTTCGCCAATCTGGCCCGGGGCGCGAGTCGCCAGCAAAATCTGCGCAACACGCTGAAGATGATCGACCGGCGTTTCAATAGCCTGGCGCATTGGGACAACCCCCGGGGGGATCGCTACACGGTCGAACTCGAAATCATCTCCGTTGAAATGAACATCGCCGCCAACGCCGGCAGTGATGCGTTTCCGCTAATTGAAATCTTGAAGACCAACATCGTTGACCGCCATAACAACGAACGCATCGAAGGGATCGTCGGGAACAACTTCTCTTCGTACGTGCGCGACTACGACTTCAGCGTGCTTTTGCAAGAGCACAACAAGAACAAGTCCAGCTTCAGCTCGCCTGACGATTTCGGCGACTTGCACGGCAAGCTGTTCAAGCACTTTGTCGGTTCCAGCGCTTACCAAGAGCAGTTCAGCAAGCCGCCGGTCATCTGCATCAGCGCCTCGAGCAGCAAGACGTACCTGCGCACGGAAAATCAGCACCCCATCCTGGGCATTGAATATCAGCAAAACGAATTCTCGCCGACGGACCAGTACTTCGAAAAAATGGGCTTGCAGGTCCGTTACTTCATGCCCCCGGGCAGCGCGGCACCGCTGGCCTTTTACTTTCAGGGCGACCTGCTGGGCCACTACACGAACCTTGAGCTGATCAGCATCATCAGCACGATGGAAACATTCCAGAAGATCTACCGTCCCGAGATCTACAACGCCAATTCCGCCGCAGGGAAGGTCTATCAACCGAGCCTGAAGAATCAGGACTACTCGTTGACGCAGATTGTCTATGACCGCGATGAGCGCAGCCAACTCGCCGTGAAGCAGGGAAAGTTCACGGAAGAGCACTTCATCAAGCCCTACAAGCACGTGCTGGAAAGCTGGGCCGCCAACTACGCGCACTAATCACTCAAAAAACACACGAGACCAACTGATCATGAAAAAACTACTGCCCACCTCCACCGCCGGCAGCCTGCCCAAGCCTTCGTGGCTTGCTCAGCCTGAAAAACTCTGGTCGCCCTGGAAACTGCAAGACGAAGAGCTGATCGAGGGCAAACAAGACGCCTTGCGCCTGGCGCTGCAAGAACAACAGCACGCGGGCATTGATATCGTCAGCGACGGCGAGCAAACCCGTCAGCACTTTGTCACGACGTTCATCGAGCATCTCGACGGCGTTGATTTCGAAAAGCGCGAGACCGTTCGCATCCGTGATCGCTATGACGCGAGCGTGCCGACCGTGGTGGGCGCCGTCAGCCGTCAAAAGCCGGTGTTCGTTGAAGACGCCAAGTTCCTGCGTCAGCAAACCAAGCAACCCATCAAATGGGCGCTGCCTGGCCCCATGACGATGATCGACACGCTGTACGACGCCCACTACAAGAGCCGGGAAAAACTGGCCTGGGAATTCGCGAAGATCCTCAACCAGGAAGCCCGCGAATTGGAAGCCGCGGGCGTGGACATCATCCAATTCGATGAACCGGCATTCAACGTGTTCTTCGACGAGGTCAACGACTGGGGCATTGCCACGCTGGAACGAGCGATTGAAGGCCTGAAGTGCGAAACCGCCGTGCATATCTGCTACGGCTACGGCATCAAGGCCAATACCGACTGGAAGAAGACGCTGGGCTCCGAGTGGCGTCAGTACGAGGAATCGTTCCCCAAGCTGCAGAAGTCCAATATCGACATCATCTCGCTGGAATGCCACAACTCGCACGTGCCGATCGATCTGCTCGAACTGGTTCGCGGCAAGAAAGTGATGGTCGGCGCCATTGACGTGGCCAGCGATAAGGTGGAAACGCCGGAAGAAGTGGCCAATACGCTGAGAAAGGCGCTGAAGTTTGTGGATGCCGACAAGCTGTATCCGTGCACGAACTGCGGCATGGCGCCCTTGTCGAGGGCTATTGCGAAGGGGAAGCTGCTCGCTTTGAGCGAAGGCGCGGAAATCGTTCGCAAGGAACTGTTGGGCTGATGCGCGATGGTGTCAGACTGCATTTTTGCGCTGGCATCGGCGAAATTGCAGTCTGACTTCGCGGGCATGCGGGGCGCAGGCGGTGGTTTTATCTTTGTTCCGCCTACTGTTCCTTCAGCCCCAACGACTTGATCAATGGGGCGAACAATTTCTTCTCCTCCTGCACACGCGCGGCATACTCGGCCACGCTCAGCGGTAGCGCCTCGGCGCCGGCGTCCAGGAACCGCGCCTTGATCTCCGGCCGTGCCAGCACCTTGTTGATTTCGCCGTTCATGCGATCAACCACATCATCGCGGGTGTTGGCGGCGGCATACACGCCGAACAGGCTGTCCGCGAAAACGCCGTCAATGCCGGCCTCAGAAAAGGTTCGTATGTCGGGCGCCACGGCAGCCCGTTGCCGGCTCGCCACCGCCAGCACCTTCAGCTTGCCCGCTTGCACCATGGGAAAAACCGTGGCCGGTCCAAACGCAAAGTCGATCTGGCCCGCGGCCAGGTCTTGAATCGCCGGCGCCACGCCGCGATAGGGCGCATGCGTGGCCTGCATGCCGGTAGCCTGCTTGAGCAGCTCGCCAGCCAGATGCGGCGTCGTGCCGTTGCCGGCCGAACCGTAGTTGAGCGGATTGGGCTGCTTGCGCGCGTATTCGACGAACGCTTCAAGCGTATCGACGCCTAGCGAAGACCGGACGAACAGGAACAACTGGCTGTTGGCCAACAAGGCGACGGGCCGCAGGTCACGCTGCGGATCAAACGGCATGTTGGTGAACATCAGCGGGTTGACCGATTCAGTCGTCGATGGATTGAGCAAGAAGGTGTGGTTGTCTCGGCCGTTGCGCGCGACCTCGGCGCCCGCCACATTGCCGCCCGCGCCTCCCCGATTCTCCACGATAACGGTCTGCTTCAAGGCCTCGGCCAAATGCGGCTGTATCGTGCGCGTCAGCACGTCGACCAGCCCGCCAGGGGCCAGCCCCACGACCATGCGCACCGGCTTGGTAGGCCAGGCCTGAGACGGCGTTTGCGCCTGGCTGCCCGTCGCCCAGCCAGTCAGCGCCAGCAGCATCATGGCCAGGCAATGTCTACGCAACGGCATGCGATTCTCCTTATGGGCCGCCACCGCGCGATCCTGCGTACGGTGCGTCAGGTGCCGCACCCCGGTGAACCGCCTTGATGCCTCATCACGGCGGTGCCCTGCATCTGGCGCTTATTCTTCACAAAAGTTTAAGCATAAAGAATCCCGGATAACCCTAGTTTGCTGGGGAGGAGCAAGTGGGGCTTGGCGAGATTGCTTTAGTGCGGACAAAAAAAACGGGAGGCCTCGAATTCGAGGCCTCCCGTTCTTATTGGGCTGCGAGCTACCTCCCCAATTAAAACCACTGACAACCACGGCAAAAACAAAAAGAGCGCCGAAGCGCTCTTTCCTTTACCTCAACCCTTGAACAGGATCACTCCCACTCAATCGTCGCCGGCGGCTTGCTCGACACGTCATACACCACCCGGTTAATCCCGCGCACTTCATTAATAATCCGCGAAGAAACCCGAGCCAGCAGCGGGTGCGGCAGCGGCGCCCAATCAGCCGTCATGAAGTCAAACGTCTGCACCGCACGCAGCGCCACAACGTACTCATACGTCCGCCCATCGCCCATAACGCCCACCGACTTCACCGGCAGGAACACGGCAAACGCTTGCGACGTCAGCTCATACCAAGTCAGACCACTAGCTTCATCCTTGGTGTTCCGCAATTCTTCAATAAAGATCGCATCGGCACGGCGCAGCAGTTCAGCGTATTCATGCTTCACTTCGCCCAGAATCCGAACACCCAGACCCGGACCCGGGAACGGGTGGCGATACACCATCTGCGGCGGCAAACCCAACGCAACGCCCAGTTCGCGGACTTCGTCCTTGAACAGTTCGCGCAGGGGTTCCAGCAGTTGCAGGTTCAGCGTGTCCGGCAAACCGCCAACGTTGTGGTGCGACTTGATCGACGTGGCCTTGCCCGTCTTGGCGCCGGCGGATTCGATGACGTCGGGGTAGATCGTGCCCTGGGCCAGCCACTTGGCGCTTTGCTGCTTGCCGGCTTGTTCCTGGAACACTTCGACGAATTCGCGGCCGATGATCTTGCGCTTGGCTTCGGGGTCGTTAACGCCCGACAGCTTGCCCATGAATTGGGCGGTGGCGTCGACGTGAATGATCTTCACGCCCATGTTTTCCGCGAAGGTCTGCATGACCTGCTTGCCTTCGTCCAGGCGCAACAGGCCGTGGTCGACGAACACGCAGGTGAGCTGGTCGCCGATGGCCTTGTGGATCAGGGCGGCGGCAACAGAGGAATCCACGCCGCCGGACAGGCCCAGGATGACTTCGTCGGTGCCGACTTGCTCGCGGATGCGGGCGACGGCTTCGGCGACGTAGTCGGGCATGTTCCAGTCGCCCTGGCATTCGCAGATCTCGTTCACGAAGCGGGCCAGCATGGCCTTGCCTTGGACGGTGTGCGTGACTTCGGGGTGGAATTGAACGGCGTAGAAGCGGCGTTCTTCGTCGGCCATGCCGGCGATGGGGCACGACGGCGTGGATGCCATCAGCTTGAAGCCCGGGGGCAGCTCGGTGACCTTGTCGCCGTGGCTCATCCAGACCTTCAGCATGCCGTGGCCTTCGGGCGTGGTGAAGTCGTCCAGGCCTTCCAGCAGCTTGGTGTGGCCGTGGGCGCGCACTTCGGCGTAGCCGAATTCGCGGTGGTCCGAGAAGCTGACTACGCCGCCCAGTTGCTGCGCCATGGATTGCATGCCGTAGCAGATGCCCAGCACCGGCACGCCCAGTTCGAACACGGCGTGCGGCACGCGCATCGAGCCTTCTTCGTAGGCCGAGGCGTGGCTGCCGGACAGGATGATGCCCTTCAAGCCTTGCGCCATCTGCTCGCGCACGAAGGCGTCGTCGACGTCGCCGGGGTGCACTTCGGAATAGACGCCGGCTTCGCGGACGCGACGGGCGATCAGTTGGGTGACTTGCGAACCGTAGTCAAGAATGAGGATGCGCTGGTGCATTGAGCTCTACCGATTAAATAAAACCGCACCGGCAGAACCGCTGTTGTTAATGCGATTCTGCCGGTGCGTGATGCATGACATTGTAGTTGACTGTACGGATCAGTCGGCGCGGTAGTTGGGCGCTTCCTTGGTGATCTGCACGTCGTGTACGTGGGACTCGCGCACGCCGGCGGAGGTGATCTCCACGAATTCGGCCTTGGTGCGCATGTCGTCAATGGTGGCGGCGCCGCAGTAGCCCATCGAGGCGCGAATGCCGCCGACCAATTGGTAAATGATGGCCAGCACGCTGCCCTTGTAGGGGACGCGGCCTTCGATGCCTTCGGGGACCAGCTTGTCGGCGTTGTTGGACGGGTCCTGGAAGTAGCGGTCGGCCGAGCCGTCCGTCATGGCGCCCAGGCTGCCCATGCCGCGGTACGACTTGTACGAACGGCCTTGGAACAACACGACTTCGCCCGGGGCTTCTTCCGTGCCGGCGAACATGCCGCCCATCATGCACGCGAACGCGCCAGCGGCCAGCGCCTTGGCGACGTCGCCCGAGTAGCGGATGCCGCCGTCGGCGATCAGCGGAACGCCCGTGCCTTCCAGCGCCTTGGCGACTTCAGAGATGGCATGGATCTGCGGCACGCCCACACCGGCGACGATACGCGTGGTGCAGATGGAGCCGGGGCCGATACCGACCTTGACGCCGTCGGCACCGTACTCGACCAGTGCGCGCGCGGCGGCGGCGGTGGCGATGTTGCCGCCAATGACTTCAACCTTGGGGTAGTTCTGCTTGACCCAGCGCACACCTTCCAGCACGCCCTTGGAGTGGCCGTGCGCGGTGTCGACGATCAGGACGTCAACGCCGGCGGCAACCAGCTTTTCCACGCGCTCTTCGGTGCCCGCGCCCACGCCAACCGCTGCGCCAACGCGCAACTGGCCTTGGCCGTCTTTACTGGCCATCGGGTGTTCGGTGTTTTTGACGATGTCTTTGACGGTGGCCAGGCCACGCAGCTCAAAGCCGTCGTTCACGATCAGCACGCGCTCAAGGCGGTGCTTGTGCATCAGGGATTGCGCTTCGTCCAGCGTGGCGCCTTCCTTCATGGTGACCAGGCGTTCCTGCGGCGTCATGATGTTGCGCAGGGGCTGATCCAGGTTTTCTTCAAAACGCAGATCGCGGTTGGTCACGATGCCGACCAGCTTGCGGCCTTCAACCACCGGCAGGCCCGAAATGCCATGCTGGCGCTGCAACGCAATGGCGTCGCGCACTTTCATTTGGGGGGTGACGGTGACCGGATCGATCACGATGCCGAATTCGTGGCGCTTCACGCGAGCCACTTCACGGGCTTGGGCATCGGCGGACAAATTCTTGTGAATGATCCCGATGCCACCTTCTTGAGCCATGGCGATCGCCAGGCGAGCTTCGGTGACGGTGTCCATGGCGGCGGACACAAGCGGAATATTCAGGCTGATATTGCGGGTCAGGCGGGTGGCCAGGGAGGTGTCGCGCGGCAACACCTCGGAATACGCAGGCACCAACAACACATCGTCGAAGGTGAGCGCTTTTTGAACGAGACGCATGGGTAACTCCGGGCGCAAAGCAAGATTATACGCCGCCAGCAAGTTTTTTCTAGGGTCTACCCTAGGGTTGTACGGAATTTTTGCGTAGGCGGCGCCGCTCAACCGGCACCAGGGACGCCGGCAAACCGACCCCGGCTTTTCCCCTTGTTGTCGACATTCAACAAGCGCCATATTTTTACCCGGATTTTATTGACAGCCTATTTTTACCCGGATCATAATCCGCCCTGTGATTGATTTGAGATCAGACGAATCGGAACCGGGCACCATGACAAACCACCCCACCCCGCGCTACACCGCCTTTGACGGCCACCGCATTCTTGCCGCCGGACCGCTCGCCGACGTAGCGTTGGCGGTGAAACGCGCCATGTCCACAAGCAGCGGCCAGCCGCTGGTATTCAACGACAATACGGGCCAGCAGACCGACCTGGATCTGCGCGGCGACGATGCCGCCATCATCGCGCGCCACGCGCCCCCTGTAGACGTAGAAACCGATGCAATCGAACTTCCAGATGCGCAGCCGCGCGGGCGTGGCCGTCCCAAGCTGGGCGTGGTGCCGCGCGAAGTGACGCTATTGCCGCGCCATTGGGATTGGTTGGCCGCGCAGCCGGGCGGCGCATCGGTTGCGTTGCGCAAGCTGGTGGAGCAAGCGCGCCGCGACAACGACGCGCAAGACCAGCAACGCCAGCGCCAGGAAGCTACGTACCGCTTCATGTCCGCCATGGCGGGCAACCTGCCCGGCTTTGAAGAAGCGACCCGCGCGTTGTACGCAAATGACCGCGAGCGCTTTGCGCAATGCATCGCCCCGTGGCCCGAAGACGTGCGCGGCTACGCAGTGCGCCTGGCCTGGGATGCGGAAGCGGTGACGCACAAGCCCGCGTAAAACGCCACCAAGTTTCTGTAGGATTCGGATTGCGCCCTTCTCAAACTGGAATACAGGCATGCCACAACTTGTACTGCTTCTGTTGGGAGTTCCTTATCTGCGCAAGCGCTGGAAGGGCCTGTTCACGGCAGGCCTGTTTTTTCTGGTTGCGGGCATCGCCGTTTTCATCGACGCGCTGGACAACGCGCTGTACTTCCCGTTGAACGCCTTCGCCGTTCTCTTCATCGTGGAAGGGCTGGCCACGCTGATGATCGCGTCCAGCGGCGTGGGCGGGCAGCGCGTGCTGCGCTACGTGAAGGGGCTGTTCGTGCTGCTGGCCGGCAGCTTGATCCTGGCCGGCCACCATCACGGACACTTTGCCTTGTCGATGATCTTCGGCGCCTTGTTCCTGACCGACGGCGTATTGCAGTGCCTGGCGGCGTATGTGGTGCGCTACGAGCGTTGGCGCTACGCCTTTGCCGGTGGCATCGCTGAAATCCTGCTGGCCATTTTCTTTTTCCAGCCCTATCCCACCAACTATGTGGGCACCGTGCCGTATTGCCTGGGGCTGTTCCTGGGCATCGCGGGCGTGAAGCTGCTGTGGCTGGCGCGTCGGGTCAAGCACCTGGCGTCGAACCCGGCGTTTGCGTCCAATGTGTCACCGGACTTCATGCCCTCAGAGCCCGCATCCACCCCAGCTTCCAACGCAAGCGCGGCATTGGCGCCCCGCCCTCTGGGCCCGACGATGTGGGACGGCCCGCCCGCCGACTCCGAGCCCGCGCTGACGGTGCATGTGTGGACCCCGTCCGGCACGGCCAAGGCCCAGTCACGCAATCTTCCCTTGGTGGACCGTTACATTGCCGCCGTCGACATCAACGGCGTGATATCGACCGGACACGCCGCGCTGGAGTCGCCGGAAGGCATCTACATCAGTCTGTACCCCCGCGACGACATCGACCGGTCGCCCGACGAATTTGGCAACCTGCTGCGCGCCACCGCCGAAAACGACATCCCTGGCGTCTATCAACCCGACTACCCCACGGAATCCAAGGCGTGGTGCCCGTCGACCGTGCGCGTGCGTTTTCGTAACTACGACGCGCAGAAGCTGGCCGACTTCTGGCAAGAGTACCGCCAGGACAGCACCTACAACCTGACCCACCGCAACTGCTCCAGCTCGGTCGCGCGTGCGCTGGATGCCGCGCTGGACGGCGTGGTGGGCCGCCTGCATGGCAGCCAGGCCGGCTGGGGCGTGTTGCTGCGCCTGTTGCTGACGCCGGAATTGTGGGTGGCGTCACAGATCCGCAAACGCGCGCTCACCATGGCGTGGACGCCCGGGCTGACGCTGGACTACGCCCGCGCCATGAGCATGCTGGCCGACCCGCGCCCGTTTGGTTGGTGGAAGATGTCGCAATCGGCGCTGCGCCGGATCGCCACACTGCGGGCCAACTGGCGCCAGCAAGACCGCGATGCGCCGCTGCGCAGGCCGCCCGCCTGAGCTCCTCCGCGCCACCATCCGGAGTGTCAAGCTGCCGATGCGAACATTGACCCGGGTCACGCACCTTGCCAGCCGCATCGTCACACACGACATCTTGCCGCCGTTGCGCTTTAATGGACCCGTGCATGTCAACCAAGGACCATCATGTCCACGCCCAAGAACTTCTTGCTGTACGACGGAGACTGCCCCTTCTGCTCGAACTACGTACGGATGCTGCAATTGCAGAAAGCCGTGGGCCGGATCGAACTGCTGAACATGCGCGACCACCCCGACCTGGCCGTGGCCTACAAGGCGCAGGGCTATGACCTGAACCAGGGCATGCTGCTGCATCTGGATGGCCAGGATTACTGGGGCGCCGACTGCATCAACCGGCTGGCGATGCTTAGCACCGGCAACGATCTGTTCAACAGCTTGAACGCCGCGGTGTTTCGCAACCGCTGCCTGTCGACGGCGCTGTACCCCTTCATGCGCACAGGGCGCAGCCTGGCGCTGACCTTGCTGGGCAAGCGGAAGATGCAGTTGTAGGCATGGGAAACGTGGGCGCCTAGCTGCGGGCTGCCGCCCCGTCCACGACTGCATCCACGCCCATGACCCGTTGCAAGAACGCGTCCAGCGCCGGATTGTCATGCTGGGCATGCCAAACCAGATACATGTCGGCGTACAGATTGCGCTGGCCGATCGGCCGGAATTCCACGCCTTCAAAGCGCAGTTCTCGCGCGGAATCCGGAACGATGCCCACGCCCAGCCCGGCGCGTATCAGCGCCAGCAGCGTATGGGTTTGCCCGGCGCGTTGCACGTAGTCGGGCTGCACATCCGCAAGCCCGAACGCCCCCACGATACGGTCATAGAAGTACTTGCCTTCGCGCGGCGAATACAGCACGAAGGGCTGGCCCTGCAACAGGCGCAGCGGCACGGTCTCGTGTTCGCACAGCGGCGAGCCGACCGGTAGCGCCAGCACCAGGGGTTCGCGCTCGACCAACCGGGATTCAATGCCGGCTTGCTGCGGCACGCTGCGCGCCAGAATAACGTCCAGCTCGCGCGCCAACAGCAGCCGGGCCAGATCGGTGCTGACCGTCTCGCGCAATTGAATTTCAACGCCCGCCAAGAGCTTGCGCGCCCGCATGATCATCGACGGCATCAGCCGATAGGACGCCACCGCCGTAAAACCCAAGGTGATGTGCCCGGCCTCACCGCCGGACGTGCGCCGCGCCGTGGCGGCCGCGCGCGCCGAAAACTCCAGCAGATGGCGCGCATCGCGCAGAAAACGCCGGCCCGCCGCGCTAAGCAGCACCTGGCGGCTGTTGCGCTCGAACAGCGTCACACCCAGATCCTGTTCCAGCAACTGGATCTGGCGCGACAGCGGCGGTTGCGTCATGCATAGCCGTTCGGCGGCGCGGCCGAAGTGCAACTCTTCGGCCACCGCGATGAAACACTCCAGCTGACGGAATTCCATCGATTCAATCCTTGAATTGATCAATGCTATTTATAGCTCGAACGGCTATCCATCGAAAGCCGTTTCTATACTCCGAAAAAATGGCCGCGTACCGGCCAGCAAGACCCAAAGGAGCATCACCGCAGCACGTTGGTTTTTCGCGGCGCAAGCCGCTTGCCAACGCAAATTCACCCCAAAAAAGAGAAGAGACATGGAGACAACCCCCATCGCCCGACCGCGCGTCCGGCTCATCGCCGCGGCGCTGGCCCTGGCCGCCACCGCCGCATTGCCGTTCAGCACGCAGGCCGCCGGATACCCCGAGCGCCCCATCAACCTGATCGTGCCCTTCTCGCCGGGCGGCGGCACCGATATCTCGGCGCGCCTCTTGGCCGTGGCGCTCACCGAGAAACTGGCGGCGTCGGTGGTGGTGGACAACCGCCCCGGCGCGGGCGGGCAGATCGCCGCGGACCTGGTGGCGCGCTCGCCGGCCGACGGCTACACGCTGCTATTCGCCAATTCCGGCATGCTGGCGATCAACCCCTGGATCTACAAGCTGCATTCAGACCCGGCCACCGCGTTTGCGCCGGTGTCGCTGTTTTCGGATCTGCCCTTCGTGCTGGTCGTGCCCGCCACCCTGCCGGCCAAGAACGTGGCGGACCTGGTCACGCTGGCCAAAGCCGAGCCGGGCAAGCACACCTTTGCCAGCTCCGGCACAGGCGGCGCGCCGCATTTGTCGGGTGAGATCTTCCAGCAAGCAACCGGCGTCGACCTGATGCACGTGCCGTACAAAGGCGGCGGCCCCGCCATGACCGACCTGATGGCTGGCCGGGTCGACATGCTGTTTGCCTCCGTGCTGGAGACCATGCCCTATGTCACCGCGGGCAAGCTGCGCGCGCTGGCCGTCACGGGCGACAGTCGCTCGCCGGCCATGCCCAACGTGCCGACCATCGACGAAGCCGGCGTGAAGAACGCGCAATCCGGCTCCTGGACCGCGGTGCTGGCGCCGGCCGGCACGCCGCCCGCCGTGATCGAAAAACTATCGCAGGCCATCCGCGATGTTGCCAACGACCCGGCCATCAAGACCAAGCTGGAATCGCAAGGCGCCGTGGCGCACGGGTCCACCCCGCAGCAACTGCAGGCGCTGGCCGCCAGCGAACGCGCGCGCTACGGGCAGATCATCAAGGCCCGCAACATCCAGACCAACTGAGCTTGACCCGGCCCGGGTAACGCCGGGCCGTTTTCGATGAAACCTCCATCCCAATAAGCCGCACCCATGACCGATTCCCTGCCCTCCTCCGCCCCGCACCTGTTGATGGTCGGCCCTTTGCTGCCGGACCTGATTGCGGACCTTGAATCGCGCTATCACGTGCATCGCTTGTGGGAAGCGACCGACGCCGACGCGTTGCTGCGCGAACAGGGTGCGAACATACGCGGCATCGCCACCAGCGGCCGCTTTGGTGCGACCGCCGACTTGATCAACGCGCTGCCGGCACTGGAAGGTATCTTCAGTTTTGGCGTGGGCTACGACACCATAGCCGTAGCTGCCGCGAAGGCGCGCGGCGTGGTCGTCACCAACACACCGGGCGTGCTGGACGCCTGCGTGGCCGACACGGCGCTGGCCTTGATGCTGGCCGCGCCGCGCCGCATCGCCGAAGCCGACCGCTTCGTGCGCGCCGGCCGCTGGCCCAATGAAGGCTTTCCGCTGGGCACCCGCATGAGCGGCAAGCGCTGCGGCATCGTGGGCCTGGGCAATATCGGCTTGCAGATCGCCCGCCGCGCCGCGGCCTTCGACATGGAAATCCTGTACACCAACCGCAAGCCGCGCGCGGACGCGCCGGCGGAATATCGCTACGTGGCAGACATTGAAACGCTGGCCGCGCAGTGCGACTTCCTGGTGCTGGCCGTGCCGGGTGGCGGCGCCACGCAGCACATGGTGAACGCGCGGGTGCTGGACGCGCTGGGTCCGCAGGGCTGGCTGATCAACATTGCGCGCGGCACCGTGGTTGACGAAGCCGCGCTGGTCAGCGCTTTGGAGAACAAGCGCATCGCGGGCGCGGGGTTGGATGTGTTCGAGCACGAACCCGAGACCCCGGCCGCGCTGCACGCGATGGACAACGTGGTGCTGCTGCCGCACATCGCCAGCGGCACGCACGAAACCCGCCGCGCCATGGCCGATTTGATGGTGGCGAACCTGGACGGCTGGTTTCGGGATGAGAAAGTGCTGACGCGGGTCGTCTAGACCCTGGGCGTCAAGCCAACGGCGCCTGTCGAACAGGCAGCGCGCGCCGGCTGGCTATTCGCTGACCCACTTCAGCTCCGGCGACGGCGCGCCTTCTTGCTGAAAGTACAAAATCGCCGCCGCGGCCAGCTCGCGGCTCACGCACTGATACTGCTGATAGCTGCCCGACTGGCCGCCCACCACCACGTCTTCGTCATGGTCTTCCGACCGCGACGGATCGATCAGCGTATAGATGCGAGCGTCGTCGTCCAGCGTGATGGACACCACGAATGTATCCGCCCCGCCCCCAACCGCCATGACGGTCTCGTCTTCGGTCACAAACGCGATGGAGCTGAACTCCGCGCCGTCCAATTGGTCCAGCGCGGCAAGCGCTTCCGCGATGGACGGATCGGCGCGTTCGCTAACGGCTGCCCGGTCGCCCTGGCGACGTTCTTCAATGAGTTTTTTTATTTTCACGATCGTAAAAGCCCCTGATGATGCACGCCGGGCCTCCCGCGTGGGCCGGCGTCTGAGTGCGATCGCCCCCCGAAATTCAGAGCGATGACTTTTGCCAGTCTACCGGCTCTGCGCCGCGGGCGCTTTCGCGCCAGGAGTCGGCATCAGAACTTGACCGAGCACCGGATGCCCGAGGGGATGGCGTTGCCCTCGTTGGGCACACGCAGCAATACCGTGAAGGTCCCGCTGGCCGCGTCCATCACGCGGTCGATGCGCCACACCTTGCCTTGCAGCGGCTTGTCACTGATCGCCGTGTTCACCGTGACCTGCGCCGCCGCGTCCGCCTGGATCTGGCCGTACAAGCCTTCCGGCACCACCACCTTGACCAATAGTGGATTGATCTGCGCCAGCTTGACGATCTTGTTGTCGTTGACGCGATCGCCCGGTCCCGCATAACGCTCGGCCACAACGCCATCAAACGGACTCTTGATGCTGCGTTCAGCCAGAATCGCCTGTTGCAGGGCGACTTGCAACTGCGCCTGACGGCTGCGCGAGGTCATCTCGTCGTAGTCGCCCGCGGGCAGCAATTTGCGCTTGAAGAGATCTGCGTTGCGGTCCACGACGCGCCCCAGGTAGGCGGCTTCCGCGCGGCGCAACCCAAGCGTCGCTTCGTCGACGCTGGTGTTCAGTTCGGCCACCACCTGGCCTTTCTTCACGACGTCGCCGCGCTGAACCAGCACCTTGCTCAGCACGCCGGCCGACGCGCTGCCCAGCTCTGACACCTGAAAGGGTTCGATCAGGCAGGCCATCGGTGTTTGCAGGGTGTCGCCCTGCGAGGACAAGGCGGGTTCCGTCAGCACCGGCAGGCGCGCATCGGGCGGCAAGCCCTGCGCGGCGGCGCTGGCGATCAGGCCGCTGAATAGACCGAAGCAAAAGAAGCGTAGGCGATGTGTCATAGATTTTTGGAGATCAATCCCCTGCCCGGAAAAGGACAAGGAGTTTTCAAGTTCTTCATCCGCGGCCACCATGTGGCGGCGCTCGCGGGCCAGTTTCTTTTCCGTGCGGGCCTGGGCGTAGCGCAGCCAGCGGGCCGCCAAGCCGTGTCCGCCCATTGAACGCAGCAACTGCGCGGGCTTCGCCCACGCCTTGCCCGCCACGCTATCCAGCACCGCGTCTTCCCAAGACAGAATGGCTTCGACGTGGCCGGGGTCGCCCTGGCGGCCGCAGCGGCCTTCCAATTGGCGGTCGATGCGCGCCGACTCATGCCGTTCGGTCAGAATCACGTGCAGCCCGCCCGCCTCGCGCGCCGCATCCGACAGCGGAATATCGGTGCCGCGCCCGGCCATGTTGGTGGCGATCATGATGCTGCCGATCTGGCCGGCCTGCGCAATCATGTCGGCCTCGTCCGCGTCCTGTTTGGCGTTCAGGACCACCGCAGGCAACCCGGCCTGGAGCAATACTTGCGCCACCTGTTCCGACGCCGCCACCGAGCGCGTGCCGATCAGCACCGGCACGCCTTGCGCGTGCAACACGCGGGTGCGGTCGAGCACCGCGGCCCACTTTTCGTTCAAGGTGGCGTACACCGCATCGGGCGCATGACGACGGCGTGAGCGGCGATGCGTGGGAATGCGCACCACCGGCAGGTCATACACCCGCCCCAGTTCCGCACGGATTTCCGCCGCAGTACCCGTCATGCCCGACAAGAGCAGATAGTGTTTGAAGAAGCGCTGATAGCTGATGCTCTTTAACGTGGAACGCGGTTCGCTCAGCGCCAGCCCTTCCTTGTGTTCCAGCATCTGGTGCAAGCCCTGGCCCCAGGACCGGTCCGGCATGACGCGCCCGGTGAACTCGTCCACCACCATGATTTTCTCGTCGCGGATGATGTATTGCTCGTCCAGGCGGTACATGTGCAGCACCGTCAGCGCGCTAAGCACCAGTTCTTCACGGCGAAACGGAATGCTCCAGGGCGCGGGCAAATTGGCGCATTCGGCGCGCAGATGTTCACGGCCCAGCTCGGTCAGCGTCACCCGGCGTTCCCCGCGCAGCAGCCGGTAATGCGCGGGGTCCATCGCGCCGGCCAGGTCCATGGCCTGGCGCGTCACGTCGGTGCTGTCGTCTTCCTGCACACCGGAAATAATCAGCGGCGTGCGCGCCTCATCCACCAGCACGCTGTCGGCCTCGTCCACGATGGCAAAACACAGGCCACGCAGGTACAGCTGACTCAGCCGCCCCTGCTCGCCCCGCAGCCGCTCCAGCCGCAACGCGTCTTCGTCCTTGCCGCCGTCCAGCACAATCAGGTCACGCAGGTAGTCGAACACCAGCGTCTTGTTCGAGCAATACACCACGTTTGCCTGATACGCCTTGCGGCGCGTGGGGATGTCCATCTCCATGCTGACCCAGGCCACTGACAGGCCCAGCGCTTCGTAGATCGGCCCCATGATCTGCGCGTCGCGCTCAACCAGGTAGTCGTTGGTGGTGATCACATGCACGGGCAGCCCAGCCATGGCGACCGTGGCGGCGGGCAGCGTGGCGGTCAGCGTCTTGCCTTCGCCCGTGTTCATCTCGGCGACCATGCCTTGCAGCATGGCCCAGCCGCCCATCAACTGCACATCGAAGTGCGCCTTGCCCACCGTCAACCGCCCCGCCTGCCGGATCAGCGCAAACGCGCGCGCGGCGCTGGCGGGGGTGATGCCGTTGCAGCGCAGGTCATAGGCAATTTCATCCGCGCGCTGGCGCACGCCGGCCAAGTCGATGTCGCCCAGCGCTTTGGTCTCGCGGTGCACGCGGGCCACGATGCGGCGGGTGCGCGACAGCGGCTGGCGGCGCTTCCTGCCCAACCAGCGCAAGGCCGCCGTGCCCCAGGCTTCGAGCTTGTTCGGATGCCGCTCGCTCTCTTTTTCAGGATAGAGCGGGTCCGGGTTCAGGGTGGCAAAGGCGTGCATATCAGGGCGCGCGCATCAAAAGCGGAACTGGCGCAAGACCATCTGCCGGACGGCGTCATACGCTTGCAGCGCAATCGGCCGGGGCTCGTGAGAGAACTTCACGTAGACGCGCGCCCCCAGATACGCATGAGGCGCGTCCTCGGGCAAACGCAGGTCCATTACGAACAGGTTCTCGGACGACTTCGCCCGCCCTTCCTGGGACTTGCGCGGGTCCACGCCAATGCTGCCGCCCCCCTGCAAGCTCAGCGCCAGGCTGGGCAATTCGTCGGTGGCGGCCGGCACTTCACGCGAAATCCGCGCGGTGAATTCCTGCCCGCTGTCCTGCACCAGCCGCACGCGTACATCCTTCAGCGACCGGTGTATACGCTCCAGGCTAGACTGCGGCACCACCACGCGCACGGTCTCTGCGTCGGTCAGCACATAGCCCAGCAGCTCGCCGCGCTGCACATAGCGGCCGGTCATGTCCTCGGGCTGGGCCGACACATAGCGTCCGGCATGCGGGCTGCGCACCTGCTGCGCCTGCACCTGGTCCTGGATGGCGCGGCGCTCGGTCTGCAAGCTGGTCCATTGATGGCGCATGATGGCCGCCTGCACCTGGTTCTGCGCATAGGCCTGCACGTAACGCGCCTGGTATTCATCCACCTGCGCGGCCAGCATGGCGTCGCGACGGATCAGTTCGTCGTTTTCCAGCGCCATCAATGGCGCCCCTTGCCCCACCGGCGCATCGTCCGCCGCCTGCCGCGCGCGCACGAAACCCGCTACCGGCGCCCGCACCTGCGCCGTGGGCGGCACCCACACCACGCCTTCGGTATCGGTGGAAGACGGCATCGGCACCGCACCCACCAGCCCGACGATGCCCGCGATGCACAGCGCGCAGATGGCATAGGAACGCAAGCGATGCGCCTGAATCTGCGGGTCGGCATAGAACTGTCGGCCCAGCCGCCACAGCGGCATCACGATCGTGTTGAACAGCGCCCACATGGCCAGCAGGACGCCAAAGAAGAAGAACTGCCCCGCCATGATGAAGATGGCCAGGAACATGATGAACATGCGGTAGCAGAACGACAGCAGCGCATAGCCCACGAACCAGGCGCGTTCGCCCGGCGTGGCGCGCGGGGCTTCCACGCCGCGCAGCCCCAGCGCGTAGCGCTTGAAGAGATAGCCCAGATAGCCGTTGGCCCGCTGGCCCAGATTGGGAATTTCGATGCCGTCGGACAGCACGTAATAGCCGTCGTAGCGCAGCAACGGATTGCCGTTCATGAACAACGTCGACACCCCGCACAGGATGATGACGGTATAGGCCAGTGAGCGGCCCAGCCCTGGCTCCAGCTGCGTCCACGCGATCATCGCGACCGCCGCCAGGAACAGTTCCACCAGAATACCCGCGCCGCCCACCAGCATCCGCCAGCGCTTGTCGGCAAAGGCGGATGCCGCCGACGCATCCACATACGGAATGGGCACCAGCAGCAGGAACATCAGGCCAATCTCATGCACCTCGCCCCCGCGCGCCTTCACCGCGCAGGCGTGGCCTAGCTCGTGGATGGCCTTGACCACCGGATACACCAGCGCCATGGCCAGCACATTGCCCGTGGAAAACACCTGATCCCAGATGTTGTGGGTCAGCGTCTGCCAATGCATGGCGCCAAGCGCCGTGCCGGCCGCCACCACCGCCAGCCACAGCAGCCCGCCCACCCAGGTGAACAACCAGCGATACCAAGGCAGCGTCCGGGTCAGCCAGCGGTCGGGATCCACCAGCGGCATTTTCAGCGCGCTGGGGTTGCCGATGTATTGCTTGATCTTTTGCATGCGCTGGCGCTTGCGGCGTTCAACCAGATCACGCACGTCGGGCGCGCGGTCGGTCGTCAGCACGTCAGCGCGGTGCAGCTGCGCCATCAGCCGGATAACTTCATCTTGCGGCATGGCGTCGTCATCCAGCTGGCCGCAGGCAATCTCCCAGATCTCCTGCACCGTGCGGCGTCCGTCCATCAGGCTGATCAGCAGATTGGCCTCGGGCGTGTAACGGTGAAATTCGCCATTGCTCTGGTCCTGCATCACGTACCAGACTTCGCCGCGATACACGTGGCGATGAATATGGATGTGCGAACGCAGCCGCGGGCGCAGCGTGCTGACCCGGTGCCAGGAATTGCTATAGAGCGCGGTGCCAGACATCTTCTTATCAGCCGAACCAGCCCCACCACTTCAGGCGGAGCCAATCAAAAAACCCGTGCGTCCAGATCCAGACATAACGACGCTCGTCGATGTCGATCCGGCCCACGCCTTCCATGCCCGGTCGCAACGCCTGCGCCGCCTGCGGTTCCAGGCTGGCCTCCAGGCGGAACACGGTCTTGCCCTCCTGCACCTGTGCCAGCGGCACGATGCGCGTTACGGTAAACGGAATCTGCCGGTCCGGCATGGAGGCCAACGCCACCCGGCCGGTCTGGCCCACCGCCACGTCATCAATCAGGCGGTCTTCCACGTCCAGCCACAGCCGGTAGCCGTCGGGTGGTGACAGCTTGAACAGTTCCTGGCCGCGTTTGACGGCTTCGCCCAACTGCTGGCTCAGGTCGCCGCTGACGATGAGGCCGTCAAACGGCGCGCGCAACGTCGAACGCTGGATCTGTTCCCGATAGAACTGGATTTGCGCCATGGCCTGGCGGGCCTGGGCTTGCGCGATGGCGGAGGCCGCGCTGTCGCCACGCGCCGAGGCCTCTTCGGCTTGTCGGCGGTACTGCACTTCCAGATTGCCCGCGCGCAGCAATTCCAGTTCGGTCTCGCGCGTGTCCAAGGCGGCCAGGGCGTCGCCCTGTTTCACGGCATCGCCCGCGCGGCGCGAGGCATCGCTGATGTAGCCATCGAATGGCGCGGCCAACACACGCTGCACCACGCCTTGGACCGTGGCCGTCGCGCTGATGCGATACGGGCCGTGCGCGAAGACGGCAAACGCCACCGCTGCCACCAGGGCGACGGCCGCCAGCTTGCGGCCAATGTAACGGGGCCCAAGCAAACGGCCGGACTCACGCAATACCGCATCGCGCCACTTGCGCCAGAACGGGCGTTCCTGCTGCAAGCGCTGATGCAGCACGCGCCCGGCCAGCAGCACCACGCTTTGGCAAAGTTCGATGCTGGCTTTGTCGAACGGCAGGTCGTCCGGGCGCTCAAACACCAGCGCCCCGCGCGCATCGCCATCGGGTGCGAACGGGACCGTCAACACATTGCGGTTGCCGAATTCGCGCGCAAGCTTCTGGTGCGCGCGCAGCTGGATGGTGCGGTTTTCGTCCTGCGGCAAGCACAAGGTCGTGTTCTGGTCGATGGCTTCGTCCATGGCCTCGGCCACGCTGCGCACCAGGTTCATGTTCTGCACCAGCCGGCTGCTGTGCGACAGGGCATACACCTTGCTGCGGCCATCCTGCCTGAAACCGATGCTGACCCGGTCGCATTCCAGCCGCGTCGCCAGGTCGGTAACCAGCGTCAGCGCCACATCCTTGAACTGCCCTTCCTTCAATGAACGCGCCACGCAATTGATCACCACCATCAGGCGCTCGACCGTCTGCGCGCTATCGGTCTCCTGGCGCTGAACCAACCACAGTTCCAGCACACCCGCGCCCCAGCGCAGCGCCTGCACCAGCGGTTCGGGCGCCTGCATGGGGGTTTCGAATGCCGCCACGCCATGGATGCGGCCACCCAGCACGATGGGGTACGCCACCACCAGCCCGCTGGCATCCGCCGACACGGCCACTTCGCGGCCTTGCAAGGCTTCGTCCACGGCGCCATAGAACGCCGCCCCGGCACGGCTGCCCACCGGATACAGCGACACGGCTTCGAATGGCCCCGTGTCCGGCTCGCCCAGGATCAGCGCCGCATGGTGCACGCCCGGCAGTTGCCCCGCCTGTAAGGCAAGCCAGGCATCCAGGAAAGACTGGCGGTCGCTGGCGGTCGACAACGCCGACCACCAGGCCAGGTCCGCGCGCTTTACCTGCGCGGGCACGACAGCATCATTCATCCTTGCTTCCACTCTCCGTGAGCGCCGGCTGCCGCACGCTCAGTCCGCGCTTGCGGCTGGCCTTTGGCTCCCAGGTATTGGTTTTTGAATTGAACACGACCGTGGCGTTACCCGACTTGCCCAGCGCACCGCTCAAGCCCAGGATGCCCACCCCCGCCGCCAGGGCGACGTGCTCGGCCGTGGTGGCCTCGCGGGCGTTGTCGGCAGCCGCAACGTTGTCAGCCGCCTGATCCGCTTCCGACACCGCGTCCTGCGTTGCGGCTTCCTGGCCTGACGAATCGTCTGCCGGATTGGCCTCTTGCGGCTCCTGCTTCGGTGCCGGCTTCGGCTCCTGCTTCGATGCCGGCATCGCGCCGCTGGCGTATGCCTGGCCGCCACCATCCTGCAGCGTCTGATCCGTACGCATCGCCACCTCGTCCGGCGCGCCCGACGAAGCATAATCGGAAAGCCCGCCGTCGTGGCTTGCAATCACGATGTCCGGCACCGTCGGTCCCAGACGGATGCTGTTGACTGCATCCGACAGGCCCGGCACGTACCACGCGCCGGCGTTGGGCCGGGTCAGCAGCGGCTCGAATACCGGGCGCTGCCATTGGCCGAAATTGCCGCTCCAGGAATACAGATCCTCCAGTGCGCGGGTGATCAGGTCAGGCGTATTGCCGCCCATGCCGAAGCGGGTCAGGTTCACCACGCGGCCGCTCTCCGGTTCGATATAGATGGCGGCAAAGTCGCCCACCATCACATCTTTCGCGAAGCTGCCACGGAAGTTATCGGCCCCGATGCCGCCCAACATGTAGTTGCCGCCCGTGCCTGCCAGCAGAATGTCGTTGCCGCCAGAGGCGATATCAACCGTTTCGACTTGGCTCCAGCGGTCGTTGACGAACACCACGCGGCCGCTGTCGCCAAACATCACGTTGTTGCCCGCGCCGCTTTCCAACTGGTCGGCGCCCATGCCGCCGATCATCACGCCTTCGCCGTTGTTGTAGAGACTGTCCGAGCCACCCACCGACGGGTGGGTGGATTCGAACAAGGCGATCCGGCCGGCGGCGGTGAACACCGCCCGCGCGCCGTCGCCGGCGATCAGGTTGAAGCCACCCGCGCCCACGGCTCGGATGATGTCGTCGCCCATGCCGCCAAACAGCGCATTGCGGCCCGCGCCCACCGTGATGGTGTTCACGCCGCCCGACGGCAGGTTGATGGTTTCCAGCAGTTGCAGGCCAACGCCCGATAGATAGCGCGCGTCCGTGCCCGGCGCGGCGGCGTCAATGAAGTCGCCGCGATTGCGCAGGTAGTTGACCGGCTCCACGTTCACGATGCGGCCGAAGTTGGCGAACACGATGTTGTTGCCGTCGCCCGCCGTGATCGTGTTGGCGCCCGCCGACAAGCCATCAGCCGACGCACCCACCGCCAGCCCCGACGCCTGTTG
The DNA here is from genome assembly GCF_029637605.1 of Achromobacter spanius. Taxonomy (NCBI): domain Bacteria; kingdom Pseudomonadati; phylum Pseudomonadota; class Betaproteobacteria; order Burkholderiales; family Alcaligenaceae; genus Achromobacter; species Achromobacter spanius. The sequence continues at coordinate 1,722,795 of NZ_CP121261.1, forward strand.
CGGCGTCAGCACCAGCGTTAGCGCGGCCAGCGACTGCTGGTCGGCCACCGCGGCCACGCCCATGTTCATCGGCGTGTCCAGGTTGATGTTCATGCCGGCATTGCCGAACACGATGTTGTTGCCCTGGCCTGCATGGATGACGTTGTTGCCGCCGCCACCCGCGATCAGGTCATTGCCCAAGCCGCCCAGAATCACGTCGTTGCCCGCGCCGCCGTACAGGATGACGCCCTGCGTGGTGGTGCGTGCGTCCAGCACGTTGTTGCCACCGTTTCCAAAATGCAGTGCCTGGCCCGCCACGCGTTCACCGGGCAAGGCGGTGTAGTAAGCATCGTCCTGGCTGGTGGAACCAAACAACAGCACCGGCCGGTCCGTGCCGCCCACCGTGTTGCCTTCAGCCACCAGCAGGTTGTTGCCGCCGCCGCCCTGCACCAGGGTGACCGTGCCGACCGTGGCGTGGCGCACCGTGTAGGTGTCGTCGCCCTGGCCCAGCATCGTGTTCACCGACTGCACGCCGTGGAAGACGATGCCGCGGTCGAACACATGCGTGCCCGCCTGGCTCGTCTGCAAGACCGTGCCGCCGGCGCCACCCAGGCCCGGCGTCATGCCCAACCCGGTGATGCGGCCGAAGTCGCCGGCTTGCGCGTTGCTATACACGCGGTCCAGGCCACCCATGTTGTCGACCTGGTCCTGCATGCCGGTCTGGCCGGCCGTGGTGCCATCATTGAAAATGCGGATGCGGTCGTTGACGGGCGCGGTGGACGCCACCCCGTCATTGCGCGCAGCCAGCACGCCATCGGTTTCGCTTGGCAGGCCCACGCCCGCGTGCAGCGTGCCGTCGTAATCCGGGCGGTCCAGCGTATCGCCTTCGATCAGCAGCGTGCCTTGGATGCCCGAGACATCATGCGGCTGGTCGCCGTAGTTGGCGTGGCTGATGCCCGTTACCGGGTCCACCGTAATGATGGGCTGGTCGCTGGCGCGCGGGTTGCGCACCTTGCCCGGTTCGTTGGCGGGGCCGGCATAGGCCGGGTCCGCCACGCGCACCAGAATCGGCGGCAAGGCCACATCTTGCAAGCCGGGCATCGTCGTAAAGAGCGACGCCGACAAGTGCAGGTCAAGCCCAGCCAGGCTCAGCGGCGGCAGGCCTGCGCCCGCGCCGTCTTCCACCTTGACCAGCACCTGCTGCATGGCGTCCCACGCTTGCGCGCCAACACCGTTGGCGTCAAACGTCAGCACCACGCTTTGGTGCCACGTCAGCCCGCCGTCGGTCGACAGCAGCAGCCCGCGCCCTTGCAGGCTTTGCAGGGCGTCCGCCATGGAATCGGCGGCATTCAGGCCCACGCCTTGTGTCAACGAACCATACAAGGCGGATGCCACCATGGCGCTGCTCAGCGACACATAGGCCTGGCCCGAGGCCGGACGTGGCAACACGTTGGCATCCAGATTGATCGCCAGCGACAGCGTATTGCCGCCGTTGGCGTCCAACTGGCCCGGTTGCGCCGTGATGCTGACCGGCTGCGCGCCATCGAACACGTCGCGAGAACCGCCGCGGCCGGTCACGATGGTGTTGCCTGCCACATCGCCCGACAGATCGAAGGTATCGCTGTCGCGTCCGCCGATCAGGGTCGTGATGACGTTGCTGCGCGTGGACAGCACGTAGATGTGGTCGTTGCCTTCGCGTGCATCCAGATTGACGCGCTGGATGTTCTGGTAGCTGGTGTTCAGCCCCGCCCCACGGATTCCTTCCTGCGTCAGCACAAAGGCGTCGGCGTCTTCCGAGCCCAGCACGGTGTAGGTATTGATCCCGTCACCGCCATCCATCGACACCGCACCGTTGATAACGTAGTTACGATCGCCGTTGGGCTGTTGTTGCGCTTCCTTGAACGCGTAGACCATGAACTCGTCATCGCGCTTTCCGCCAAAGAGGGCCAGCGGCGCGGCGTTGCTGTAGACGCGGAAGACGTTGCTGCTGTTTTCCGCGCCGTACAGCGTCAGGCCGAAGCTGTTGCCGCGTGACAGATAGCCTTGCGTGGTCTGCACCGTATCGATCTGGTTGCCCGCGCCCACGTTCGGGAACTGGCGGTCCAGCGCGTACAACTGGCCTACCTGGTATTCGTTGTGCTTGGACGCATCGCTACCCAGGCCGCCGTCGATGACCACATACGTGCTGGTGTCATCAATATAGAAGCGGTTGCCACCGTCGACCGCATTCAGGCGCAAGCCGCCCGTCATGCTGCGGTCGTAGTTCACGCGCTGCACCTCATTCGCGTAGCCCGCGCCTTGCGGCGTGGTCTTCGCAACAAAGTGCTCGCGCACCAGGAAGGTCTCGTCCTGCGTGGTGCCGTTGATCGTCAGATGGTTCACGTCCGACAGGTTTTCAAGGCCGTTGTCGTCGGAATCGTGCACGTTGATCAAGATGGACGTCAGCGCTTCGGCCAGGTTCACGATGATGTGATCTGATCCCCGTCCACCGTCTACCTCCACGCGGTCCATCACACCGGCCACGCCTTGCTGGCTGGTCAGCGACGGCAGTTGATCCAGCACGATCAGGTCGTTGCCATCATTGCCGTGCAGCGACACGCCGCCGGCCAGCGCGCGCGCCGACAGGTAGATCGTGTCGTCACCCTCGCCCGCCAGCACGGTTGCACCGCCGCCCAACAGAATGCGCGCCATCCAGATCTTGTCATTGCCCGCGCCCGAGTCCACGGCCAGGCGGCCCAGGAAGTCCGAATCGGCCAAGGTGATCAGGTCGGCGCCCGCGCCGGTAGTGATGTCGGTGTTGCCGCCGACAAACACGGTATCCAGCAGCACAACGTTGTCGCCTTCGCCCGCGTTCACCCTCAGCAAGCCGATCAAGCCGCTGTCCTGCAACGTGATCTGGTCAGCGCTTGCGCCGGTGGTGATCGTGGAGTTGCCACCCACCGTCACCGTGTCCAGCAGCACGACGTTGTCGCCGTCACCCGCGTCTACGGTCAAGGCGCCCGTCAGAGCCGAGTCGACCAAGGCGATCTCGTCCACGCCCGACCCGGCCGTGATGGCGGTATCGCCGCCCACTGTCGCGGTTTGCAGCACGACGACGTTGTCGCCTTCGCCAGCGCTTACCGTCAGGGAGCCTGCCAAGCCGCTGTCCACCAACCCAATCAGGTCATCGCCCGATCCGGTAGTGATGAACGTATCGCCGCCCACCGTCACGGTTTGCAGCACGACGCCGTTGCCGCCGTTGCCCGCCACGACCGTCAGGTCGCCCGTCAGGCCGCTATCCACCAGCGCGATCACGTCATCGCCCGACCCGGTGGTGATAGACGTGTCGCTACCCACCGTCACAGTGTCCAACACCACGATGTTGTCGCCACTGCCTGCATTCACCGATACCGCGTCGCCAAAATCGCTGTGCGTCAACGTGATCAGGTCAGCGCCCGCGCCTGACAGCAGCGTCGCGCCGCCGCCCACGGTTACGGTATCCAGCAGCACGACGTTGTCACCGTCGCCTGCGTCCACCGTCAAGGTGCCCGTCAAATCGCTGTCCAGCAGCAAAATCGCATCCAGGCCGAAGCCGGTGGTGATGGCGGTATCGCCGCCCACTGTGGTCGTGTCCAGCAACAAGGTGTTGTCGCCATCGCCCGCCGTGATCGTCAGCGCGCCGGTCAGGCCGCTGTCTAGCACGGTGATCTGATCCGCGCCAGCGCCGGTGGTGATCGTCGTGCCGACACCCACCGTCACCGTATCCAGCAACACGATGTTGGCGCCTTCGCCGCCGTCCACCATGACCGAACCCGTCACGTCAGTGTTGCGCAGCGTGATCTGGTCGGCGCCAGAGCCGGTGGTGATCGTCGCGTCGACATCCACCGTCACCGCGTCCAGCAGCACGACGTTGGCGCCTTCGCCGCCGTCCACCGTCAGCGTGCCAGTGATAACGCTCTGCTGGAACGTGACGGCATCGTCGCCCGCCCCGGCCAGCACCGTCACATCGCCGCGCACGTCCGTGGCGTCGAACGTCACCGTATCGTCGCCGCCCAAGGCGCGCACCGTGGTCTGCTGCTGATTGATCAGCAGCGCGTTGACCAGAATCTGGTCTTGACCCGAACCGCCCGTGATATCCAGCAAGACGCCTTGCGTCAACGCGCCGTTGCCGTCCAGCGCGCCGCCAACGTCGGCGGTGTTGCTTAAGGTGATGGTGTTATTGCCGCTATCGCTGCCGTACACATAGATCTCGGGCGCCAAGAGGCGGCCGTTGATGTCCACCGCCGAGGCCTTGCCGTAGCCGGCCGTGCCACGGTCATCGCGGTCCACGCGCAGGTTCAGGCGCTGGCCAGCCTGGATCAAACCGCCTGCTTGCAAGCCGCTACGGCCCGCAACCGACAGGTTGTTGCCCGCCAGCAGGCTCAGCACGCCCAGGGTGCTGATCACCGAATCCGGCGCCAAAACAATATCGCCCGACGCGCCGGCCTGCGCGCCTTCGTGGCGCGCCACCAGCCACGCGTTGGCCGCGTTGATCTGGCCAACGTTCAAGGACAGCGCTTGCGACACGCCTTGCGCATCGGTGGCAGCGCCCAATTGCATCAGCGCCACGTCGCCGCCCGCCTGCACATTAATCGTCGACTGTGCGCCCACCGACGCCACGATCAGCGCGTCGTTGACCGCCGCGCCCACCGTGTCGGACTGCACGTAGCCGCCCACCGAACCACCCGCCACAAAGAACAGGCTGCCGCCGGTCACGACCGCATCGCTGCGCGCGTTGGACAGGCCCGGATGCGCGGTCTTGTCGTTGACGATGTTGGTGGCGCTGCTAAGGTGGACCTCATCGCGTGACCGCGACTCCACCCGCGCCAGCACCAGATCATGCGCGCCCTGTTGGCTGATCGACACCGAACCCAATGCCGACGCCACCAGGTAGCCCGACATATCCGTCAACAACGGCGTGCCCAGTTCACCAATGGTGCCGGACAGCGTTTCCAGCCACACGTTGCGCGCGGTGATCGCGGCCTGGCCCGAGGTCGTGCCGTTCAAGATTGCATCCAGCGCATAGATGCGCACATCGCCACGCGCCCCACCATCATCGACCACATCGATACCGCCCAGGCGCAAGCCATGCATGCCATACAGGTTGACGCCCTGCGTGGCCGACGCCCGCACCGTGGCCTGCATATCGGTCGCCGACACGCTGACCAAGAGTGGCGAGCCTTCCTGCGACACATCGGCTCCCAACTGGCCCACCGACTGCCCGGCAATCAGCGCGATTTCTCGCACATAGCCCAGGCCCGCCAGCTCGGCGGCGCTCAGGTCAGACAGCACCACGTTGGCGTACTGGCGCTGGCCTTCGGACGTGGCATTCAGAATGGACAAGCCCGCCTTCAATGTCACGCTGCCGGCCGACACCACCTGGCCCACGCGAAGGTTCGCATCGGTCTGGTAGGACGAGCCGCCCGCCGCCGTGCCCTTGGTATTGGCCAGCACCAGGTTCAAGTCCTGCGCGCCCAACTGCGACACACGCGCCACGCCGCCCGCCTCCACGTACAGCGCGTGGCCGGCGGACAGGCTCAGTTGCAGGTGCTTCGAGGCGTCGTACTGATAGATGCCATTGGCGTCCCGCGTACTGCCCACGATGTCCTGATCCGCCACCAGGCTGACCTGACCAGCGCTTTCCAGCGTGCCGGCATCGGTGCCGATGATGGAACCGCCCTGGGCGCTGACCGTGATGGTGATGCCGTCCTTGGCGTGGATATCGCCCAGGCGGATGCTGCCCTTCGGGGAATCCAGCCCGACCGTGGTGTCGCTGTAGGCGGACACCACGCCGTTCACGGCCTGCACCGCCAGCGAGCGCGTGAGCTTCAGCGTCAGGTAGCGCGGGTCGCGCATGTCGCCCACCAGCATGCCGCTGGCAAGCGCCTGCGGGCTGGCGCCGTCTTGCGCCATGTACGGCACGTTGACGGGCTTCCAGACCGGGTCCAGGAAGCCGCTGCCAATATCCACCACTTGCACGCCATTGGCGCGCGCGGCGGCCATATTGGCCTGCCATTGGCTGATTTCACCGGCCGACGCGCCTTCCAGCAGCTTGCTGTTGTAGATGAAGACCTCGCGGCTGTTCTCGTACAGGCCGAAGCGGTCGGCGAACAGGAACTGCACCGCGCTATTGGCCGACAAGGTCGTGCCCAGCTTCAGCGATGCGTCGTTGGAGAACACCGGTTCAAAGCGCTGCCACAGGCTCGTGTCGCTGAAATCCACGCTGGCGCGGTCCAGTGGCGTGGTGCCGGCCGGGCCGATGTAGCGATACAGCGTGTGGTACACGCCCGCCAGGTTGACGGCGTTGGCGCGCGACAAGATGGCCTTGTCGGCCTCTGGCAACGAGTCAAACACGTTGGCGCGTTCGTCATCCGACAAGCCGTCCAGGCTGGGCAGTTGCAAGGTGTAGTCGCCCAGCTCGGCGCCAATGGAACCCTGGCCCGAGGTGCGCAACACGATGCCGCCGCCCGCCTTCACGTTCAGGAAGCGGTCCGCGGGCGGTGCGCCATCCGCATCGCCGTCCACATCGAACACCTGTTCGTTGATGGCGGCCGACACCGGATACAGCAGGTTGTTCTCGATATTGCGCAACGTGGCCGTCGAGAAGTAGAAGAAGTGGCCCGCGTTGTAGGTCTGGCCGTACAGCGCGACATCGGCCGCCGTTTGCGTTGGCGCATCCGAACGCAGCGTGTAAGTGCGCGTGTAGGCTTCCACACCCGCGCCGTTCAGGCTGGACGCGTCAAACGCCAGCGTGATGGCCCCGCCCATATTGGGATACAGCGCCAGCAAGCCATCGTTCTGCCCTGCCCCCGTCTGGTACAGCATGGCGTCGGCCAGCGACGCCGCCAGGCGGATCGTGCCGTCCGCGCCCACGATGGCGTAGTACGCCGTGTCGGCCCGCACGTTGCCCACCGATTGGCGGAAATAGATCTCGTCGCCGGTACGCAGCGCCCGCAGCTGCCCCGTGCCATCGTCCACGATGTTCATGTTGGCCAGCTTGAAGCTGCCCGATCCCACCGCCGTCAGGCCGGAACTGACCGTGCCCACCGACGACTCCAGGCGGTCACGCCAGTAGTTGTGGTATTCGGCCGTCTGCGCCAGTTCCTTATCGACCACGTAGTCGTAGACGATCTGGTTGCGCGTGGACTTGACCAGGTTCTGCGCCGCCGTGATATCCAGCGCGGCAGGCAGGTAGTTGGGGTCGAAGCCCTGGTTCTTCAGCTGTTCGTGCAGCGCCTGCATCTGCGCGTTCAAGCCTGCCGTTGAACCGGCGGCCTGCGTCTGGAACAGGTGGGTCGATACGGTGAACATGCCGTTCACGTCGGCCGCGGCAAAGCCGCGCAGCAGCTCACCCGTGATGCCGGCGTCGGTGAACAGCGCCTTGACCAGTTCGCGGCCCTCGGGCGTCTGGTTCAGCAGTTCAATCTGCTGATGCAGCACCGCCTGTTCCTTGGACGCAAATAGCTGAACCGTGTTGTTGGCCCCCACCAGCACGTAGTACGCCACGTTGGTTTGCAGGCTGGCCGTCTTGCCGATCTGCACGCGCACGTCGTTCAGATAAACACGGTCGTAGTTCTGCAGGGCGCGGTAGCCCGTCACCTGGCCGTTGGCATCCGTGACCGGCACGATATTCATGTCGGTCAGCGTGATGACGTTGTCGGCCGACACGGTAGCGCCGCTGGCGGCGGCGTCCAGCAGCTTCACCGCGACCGCGCCCGGCGTGCTGCCCGCCACGCCGAAGATCTGCGCAATCGTCACCGCCGCCCCGTTATTGAAGGCGCCATCGACGCTGCTGGACAGCGTCACGACACGGCCGTTCACGCTCTGGATGTAATAGATGGCGGTCTGCGTGGAGTTCGCAAAACTCAGCTCCACGCGCTGGCCTTGCACCAGGCGGTCGTTGCCCGGCAAGGTCAGCGTGGCCACGCCGAACTGCGTCAGCGACTGCTGTGTAAAGCCGTTGTCCACCAGGCGGATGCCGGCGTTCACCGTCATGCCCTGCAAGGTCGGCGTATAGCTGCCCGACGTCGTGGTGTCGTGAACGTTGGTGTTCTGGTAGACGTTCAGGTCTTCCAACTGGGACTTCTGCGCATACACCTTGCCCGAGAACGTGATGCGGCCGGTCAGCCATGCGCTATCGGGGCTGGACGCCGTCAACGGGTTGCCGTTGGCGTCCACAATGGTCAGGATGTGCAGCGTGCCATTGTGATAGACACCCAGGTCATGGCCTTGCAAGCTGCCATTCTGGTTCGTCATGTAGAGCTCAAGCCCCGCCAGCGAGATTGACTGCCCGCTTTGCAGCAGCGCCTTGATGCTGTTGGCCAGTTGCGTGCGCGCAACGTCACTCACGTTGGCGTTGGTCAGGTCCCAGCTGAAACCATTCCCCATGTCGACGAAGTCGTCATAGCCGGCGCCCGCCGTTTCCGTATAGGTATAGAACGGCAGCAGGTTCGTGCCGAACCAGCCCCAATTGTTGTTCGGGGTATCCGAAGTCAGCACGCCCTGCTTCAGCGCCGCCGCGCCAAAGCCGCGCTGGATCGTGTAGGCCACGGCCGTGGAGCCGGTGCCCTTGCCCAAGCCCGTCAGGCCGTAAATCAGCTGGGACGGCAGCGTCGTGGAGGTGACCGCGTTCGCGCCATTGCGCACGAAGAAGCTCTTCAGTGACACGGCCGCGCCCGAGAACGTGATCGAAATCTGGTTCTGCGCGTTGTAGATGCCGGTTGCCGGCGTGCCGTCGGCCTGTACCAGGCTCAGCGATTCGATGCGGCGCGTATAGCTGACGCCGTCGATCGTGAACGTGATCTCGCTGCCCACCAAGCCATTGACGGCGCTGTTCATCCACTGGTTGTAGTCCTGCACCGAACTCACGGACGGCACCGACCAGCCCAGCGTATTGCCGGCCAGTTGAAGCTGGTTGCTGGTGATGGTGCGTTCAATGACCGACCAGGTGCTGCCCGGCGTCGTCGCCGTCAAGTTCGCGTACAGCGACCCGGCGCCGGTGTTGATCTGTCCCTGCGGATGGTCCAGGTTATATTGATCAATCGCCGCGATGATGTCGGCGGAAATGTTCTGATCGTTGGCGCCTAGCGCCGGTGCCGCCGTGCCAGCCCCTGGCACCGCGGGACGCGTGGCGTTCTCGGAACCGGTGATGTCGCCCCCGCCCTGCGTGCCGGCCGCATTGCCGAACACGATGCTCAGGTTGTGGTGGCCGGTGCTGTCCACGCTGGTCAGGTCGCCCACATACGGCGACTTCAGCGTGATCAGGATCGTGTCGAAACTGTTCGACCCCCACCACTGGCCCGTGGGGACGATCTGGTCAATTGTCAGTTGCTGGCCGTCCACCAGGATGTAGGTGTAGGTGCGCAACCCGGCAAGCGCGCGCTGATACAGGTCGCCCTGCGTCTGACCCGACTTGTCGGCCAGGGCGTTCAACTGCGCATTGCTCAATTGCAGGCGCAAGGCACTGGACCCCTGCTGTACCGACAACGCGCCAGACGGCAAGGTGAACGAAATCGGCAGATTGGCGTTGGACTGATCCGTGGCGTCGGCCAGCGCGTACGACGGACCGTACAGCACGCCCTGGCTGCCGGCCGTGTAACCCAGCGAGGCCAGCGACACCGGCCCCGCATTCGCGGTCGGGTTGAGGGGGTCGTACACGGTGAACGTGAACTGGTAGACGTTGTTCGTGCCGCTGCCGGCCACCAGGCCCAGATAACCCAGAATTTCCTTACGAACGTTGCCGTTCAGGCTGTCGTTGTAGGCCAGGCGCACCAGATGCTGGCCATCCACGGCCGCCTTGAGCGCCGCCGCGTACTGGTCCGCCGTCATCGTCAGCGCCAGATACTGGCCGCCTTCGGCCTGCGTGCTCAGGTAGGTGCCGACGCCGCCCAGCGTGATCGTGGCGGTCTGCAACGAGCGCACGCCCGACCAGTAGCTGTCGTACTGCGCCAATTGCGCGTTCAGGTCCGCCAGAATCTTGGCCGTGACCGTCGGGTACGCCTTCTCGGTGGCGGTGCGGGTATCGGCAAGCTCGCCATCCAGCAGCGAACCGCCGTTCAGCGTGATGTTGACGCTGCCCAGCTCTGCGTAGACGGATGCCTGTGGGTTCGTCCAGTTCACCGGCTTAACCAGCGTCAGGTCGGCGTTCAGCACGTTCTGCGCCAAGTAAATGCTCTTGTCGGCGCCGGCCGGGCCGCCCGCCAAGCCCGCCTGGGCGGCAAAGCCCTGGCGCGCGTTGATGGTCAGCGCCTTGGACGCCGTGCCGATCGCGCCATAGCCTGCGTTCAGCTCGATGCGGTTGCCAGACACGACTGTGTCGGTGCTGCTCGTTGACGCATGGGCGAAGATGCCGTTACGCGCCTCGATATACACCGTGCCCGCCGACGAGTTCACATTCTTAAGCGTCGCCCACGAGCTATTACCGCCGTCCGAGAAGTAGTTCAGGCGGATGTCGTTGCGCGCTTCCGCGCGGGTGTAGCCGTTGGAACCCATCACATTGAGCGTGATCGAACCGCCCAGCGCGATGGCATCAACGTTGACCTGCGCGCTGGCGCCAGTGGGCATCTGCCCGTTCACATCGCGCGCCATGATGCCGACTTCGCCCTGCATCGTGATGGACGTCGGCGTTGACGCCGACACCGCCTCGATGTGTACCGACTTTTCGTTGCCCACGATCAGGTTGCCCGCCAGCGTGATATCGCCATTGCTGCGGATGTAGATCGCGTTGTCGGCGTTGCTGGAGCCCATGAAGCTCAACGTGATCTCTTGCGAGGCCGGCATGTAGAAGGTGAACAGCTCTTGCTGCTTCTTCTCGACCACCTGCGTCAAGGTCGTCGTCTTGGTACGCAGCCAGCCACCGCCGCTGGTGTGCGGGCCGTCGTTACGCACGATGACGCCGGTATTGAACTTGCGGTAGGCCACGCTGAAAACAGAGGTATCCAGCGCCGTGCCACCCGAGGTATCCAGGCGGTAGTGCTTGCCGTCGGGGCCTTCGATGCTGCCGTTGGCGTCTTCCACCAGCGTTTGCGTGCCGCTGCCTTCGATGGTGGCCGGCAACAGCGCGTCGTCCAGCTTGCCGCTGGCGATCAGTTGCTGCTTCAGCGCGTCCGGCACCGAGTTGACGCCGTCATAGGCGACGACCGTCGACACCAGCACGGGGCGGGGCGTCTCGAAGACCGTCACGGGGCCAGACTTGCTGGTGTTCTTGTCGGTCAGCCAGCCCAGCGGATCGAAGTCGCCAAACAGGTTGAATTGCTTGGTGGTGTAGACGGTGGTGGTGGTTTCGCCCGAACTCCAGCCCATCACCCACACCATCATCTGGCCGGCCTGGGGCTTGTAGCTCAAGGTCAGCGTATTGCCGTCTTGCAACGTGCCGGCGGTGTTGCTGGAACCCGCCGCGTTCTGCTGACCATTGCCGTTGTCGTACACCCAGATCCAGCTCAGCGCGGTGGGGTCGGACGAATTCGGTGTGACCTGCACAAACTTGTTCCAGACGGTGTGGACGACGTTGTTCGTGCCTTGCAGCTCGTACAAGTCCTTCTGGCCACGCGCCGTGTCGATGATCTCGATGCGGCCACGGCGGTAGGTGCTGACGTCGATGTCGCCCGTCACCAGTGCATAGGTCGTCTGGTTGTCGATGTGCACCGACGCGTAGCCATTGGCCACGATCAGGTTGCCATTGCCCACCGACACGATCTGACCGGTTAGCGAAATGCTGCCGCCCGCCAGGCGGATCGGGTCCAGGATGATGGTCTGCGTGGCATAGTCAAAACGGCCGGTGATGGCGCCGTAACGGTTCAACGAGCCATCGGCGCTGAACGACACGCCGCTGATGGCGTAGCCGTTGCCGTCTTGCAGGGACTTGTCCTGGTCGCCACGGAACGAGCTGTCGATCTTGATGTAGGCGTCGGTCAGGCCGCTCTGGATCTTGCCGTCGATGTTCAGCGTCAAGGCCGAAATGCTGACCGCGCCCAGCGCGAAGATGCGCGAGTCGCGCGCCGCCAAGTTGTTGTTCAGGTACTGCGCGAACGAGTCCAGCTTGGTGTAGCCCCACTTCAGCAACACGTTCTGCATCGTGTCGCTGATACCGGTGCTGGTGCTGTTGCTCTTCAATGCGTTGATGACGTTCGTCCAACTGTCGTTGAGCAGCGTCGGGTTGGTGCCGGTGTTGAACCAGCCTTCGCTTTGCAGGCTGAAATTGCCCTTGGCCACGATGTCCAGGCTGACCGCCTGAATCGTGCCCGACACATTGATGCTGCCCAGCGCGTTGATGACCGACACCTTGCCCAGCGGGTTGACCACCGCGCCCAGCAGGCCCAGGTCCACCGGCGCGCTTGCAATCATCTTGGCCAGCGAGTCGTCCGTGCCTTCGTTCAGCGCACCGCCGAACGGGTCAGCCGCCCAGGTGTTCTTGATCTGGCTGATGTTGACTTCGGCCGTGTCGGCGCCTGATGCGCCCTTGACCGACACGTCGTTGATGTACAGGTGCCCGGTCTTGAAGACCTTCAACTGGCCGTCGGCGCCCGGCCGGATGATGGTGCCGTCCAGCACCACCGCGTCATACACGTTCATCAGCATCGGGGAATCGTTGACGATGTTGATCTGCGTGTTGGCGCGCGCGTCGATGCCCGACCGGTTCACGCCGCTGGTGTCCGTCGCGCTGACATACACCGAGCCGCCCGAGGCATACATGTCGGGAATTTCAACGTAAAACGTGCTGAACGAATCCAGATAGCGGATCTGCCCATCCACCACCGTCGCCATCTGGATGCTTTGCAGTTGGCGCTGCAAGGCGGCAATGTTGGCCTGGTAACGGGCCACCGCCTGCGGGTCGGACGCGTGTTCGGCCTGCATCTTGGTCAGCGTGCGAATCTGCTCGCTGATGATGTTCTGCTGGCTGGCGTAACGCAGCGTGGGCCTGCCCACGTCCACGGTCTTCAGCACGAAGTACAAGCTGCCCACCTGGGCGGCGGCGGTCGTGCCGAAGTCCGAGCCCAGCGCATCGTCCATCTGGGCTTGCGTCGGGTTGTTCAGGCGCAGCCAGTAGCTGTTGCCGTAGTTCTCCGCGGCCAGATCCAGGTCGCGGCTGTCCAGGCTGTTGTAGCGGTAGTAGTTGTTGCCGTCCTTGATGATCATGCCGGTCGTGACGTTGACCTTGATGTCGCTGGCGGTGAATGCCGTCAGCTCATAGTTCACGTCGATATTGACCGTGCCGGCCGCGCCGTCTGTGCTGGTCCTGCCCGCGCCCAGCAGCTTTTCCAGAATTGCCTTGACGACAGCCGAGTTCGAATCGAACTTCACCGCGCCGCCGGCCGCCTGCACGCCCAGGCCGGACAGGCCCAGTTCCTTCAGCAGTTCAGCCGGAATCACAAACAGGTTGGCCGCGTTGTTCACGCCCGCGATGATCTGCGTGGCCGCGCCCGTCGCCACCTTGCTGGACGTGCTGTCCACCACGCCATCGGCCAGATCCGCCGTGGGGTTCAGGTTCAGCCCGATGACCTGCACCGTGCCATTCACCTTGGCCTGGTCCAGCGTGGACGGGTTGGTTTCCAGGCGCACATTGCGCTGCGCCTTCAGCAGCGAGCCATTGGACGACACGCCGTCGATCAGCACCGTGTTGATCTGGCGCGCCTTCGCGCCGCTGTCCACGTCCGGAATCTGGGCAATGCCCACCAGCGTGAACGACACGTTGTCGTTGGCCAGCAGATAGCCGGTGGACAAGGGGTCGGACGCCTTGCCGCTGCCGGCCAGCGCCAGGATGCTGTCGGCCTCGATCGACGAATTGTCGATCTCGATGGCGTTGCGCACTGTCAGGTTGTTATTGCTGTCGGACTTGCTGAAGCTGGATACCGCCACCACCAGCAGGTCGCTGATGGTGGTCGTGACGCCGCGCGTGTTCGCCGCCATGACCACGTCGCCAAAGGCGTTGCGCAGGAAGGCGCCGTCCACCTTGACCTTGGACAAGGCGCCGTCGGTGCTCAGGTGGTTGGTCGACAGCGTGACCGATACGCCGGACACGCCGGTGATCTTGTTGCGCTGCGTGTAGATGATGTCGTTGGTGGTGACCAGGTCCAGCATGCCCGGCGTGCCGTAGTCGCCGCGCGCGCTCACCACCGTCATGCCTGCCGACGTGACGGTGTCGCCCGCCTGGCGCGAGCCGGTGATGGTGATCGTGGATTCCGGCTTTATCGTCACCGTGTGCTTGCTGACGTCGGCGCCCGCCACCTTGACGGAATAGCCGCTCAGCGTGGACGTGCCGCGCACCGTGTTGTTGCTGCGAATGTCCAGCTTGTTGCCCGTGACCTGTGCGCCGCCGCTGATGTCGATGGCCGACTTGCCGCCGACGTCCACGTCGATCTTGCCCTGGCGGCCCGCCACCAGCGCGATCGTGCCGGCGTCCATCTTCACGTCCACCGACTGCACCTGCCCCGCCGTGATGCTGAGCAAGGTGCCGTCCACGCGGGCGTTGTTGCCGATGGACACGCGCGCGTCCAGGTTCGTCGTCAGCGACGCGGAGTCAATCGACACCGTCACCCCGCCCACTTCCAGCGAACGCGCTTCGGCCAGCAAGCCGGCTTCGCCGTTGCGTTCGGTGGTGGCGCCCACCGTGATGCCGACGATATCGCCCTGCACCGTGGCATTGTCGATCGACGCCTTCAGCGATCCGCCCAAGCGCGTTTCGGCGCTCATCACGCCCACGCCGATCACGCCGCCCGTGATCGCCTTGGAATAGGCGCGGCCGTAGTAAGTACCTTGCGCATTGATGTTGACCATGCCGGGCGTCGTGCCCAGGCCGGGCGACGTCACCGACACACCGGTCAGCACCGCGCCGTTCCTGGCTTCGGCCAGCGTCGTCGTGGCAATGTCCACCAGTGCCTTGTTGACATTGACGGCCAGCCCCGTGGTGGCGGCCACGCCGGCCGTCTGGGTCTGGCCGAAATCCACGCTGACCAGCGCGTTCATGTCCACCACTGGCGCGGCCACATTGGCGCCGTCCACCGACGCCGTGGTGGTGTCGCGTGCGATGTTCTCGGCAATGCCCACGCCGACCGCCACACCCACCACGCCCACCGCCACGCTGACTTGGGTCAGGTCGATCTGCGCCGTGACCTGGGTGTCGGCCGTGATCTCGACCTTGCCCAATGCGCCGACCTTGCCGCCGCCCGTGATCTTGGCGCTGACGTTGTTGCGGGTGTTGTTCGTGACCCGAACGCCTGCGCCCGATGCCGCGATGCCGCCACCCACCGCAACCGATGCGGTCACGGCGTCCAGGCCCTTGAAGTCGGTCTGTTCCAGCGCCAGCACGGACACAGCGTCATACGCGCCCACGTTCTTGCCGCTGGCGGTATTGATATAGGCACTGACCTGGTTCTCGGCCACGCTGTCCACCAGCGTCACGGCCAAGGCCAGGTTCAGGCCGAAGCTGCCCGGCACCGGCAACGAAGCCGCCACGGCCACGCCGTACGCGCCGGACTTCAGGATGGTGCTGGTGTCTTGCGCCCGCACCGTCAACGAGCCCGCGCTGCCAGCCAGGCCCGCCGTCACCTCCGACCCCTGGATATAAGCCGACGTCGTCGTGGCAAAGCGGTTCGTGACTTGCACGCCCGACCCCGCTGCCGAGCCGCCGAAGCCCGCCACCGCCACGCTGCCGGCGAAGTTGACGCTGGTCAGCGTCTCGGTGGACGTCGCCAACACATCCACATTGCCCTTGGCGACCGTGATGGTGCTGTTATCGATATACGCCAGCGCGCGGTTGCTACGGCTGACGCCGTCGCCCGCGTACGCGCCAAACGTATTGTTGGCGATCGACACGCCGATGCTGGCCGCAAGGCCCGCACCCGTTGCGCTGACCGACACCGCGCCCGTCACCGCCGAAATGGTGGACGTATTGTCCGCCTTGACCGACACGCCCGTGCCTGCCGTGATGGTCGAACCGGTGATGTAACCGCCCACATCGTTGGCGATGATGTGCGTGCCTTCCGCGCCCGAGCCGGACACGGACACGCCCGAGAACCCGGCCGCAACCGATGCGGCCACCGAGACGCCATCCAGCTTGGCGGTTTCCTTGGCCGACACGGCCACCGAGTCAGACACGTTCAGCGTGGACGCCGACACGTAGGACTGCACGCTTGTGGCCGCCACGTTGCTGGCCACCGATGCGCCCACGGCGAGCGATCCGCCCGTCATGGCAAACGCCAACGATGCGCCAATGGCCTTGGCGTCCAGCGTTGTTGTGTCTTCGGCTGCGATGGACACGCGCGTCATCTGCGCGCCCGTGCCGACGTTCAGCACCGAATTCGCCACCGACGCTTCCACCGCGCCCAGCGCCTTGTTGCTGGCCAATGCCACGCCTACCGACAGGGCCAGGCCCTGCGACGTGCCCGACAGGCTGGCGCCCGCGGCCGTAGCCTTAAGCGTGGACGTATTCGTCGCCTTGACGGACAGGTTGTCCGCCCCGCGCACGTTGGCGTCAATCTGGGTCAGGCCGTCCACCTGCGCGCGCGTCACGGCGTGCGTGGTGTTCGAGGCGTTGGAGCCCGCTGCCGCCAGCGCGACGCCGTTGTACGCAATGCCCACCGCGCCCGCCACCACCACGGTTTCCAGCGTCTGGATCGTGTCGGCGGTGACATTGATGGCGCCCAGGTTCGACACCTGGGTGTTGGACAGCGTGGCGCGTGCGCCCGCATCCTGCGTAATGGTGTTCTCGGCCACCGACGCGCCGATAGCAAGCGAGCCGCCCGCCGCCGTGAAGGCCACGCTGGCAACCACCACCGTGGCCTTGATCGTGCCGCTCATGTCGGCATCGATGGTAAGCGCGTTGGCTCCATTGCCGTTGATGCGCGAGCCGTTCATCACCGCCGTTGCGGACGAACTGATCACGTTGCGTGCATCCGCGCCGCCGCCTGCCAGCGAAATGCCGCCCAAGCTCACGCCCACGGCAACCGACGCCGCAACCGACACGGTATGAATGCTGGCCTTGCTGTCCGCCTTGACGGTAATGGCGGGTGCGTTGACGAAGTTCACCCCGTCAACCTTGGCCACCGCCGCGTTGCCCACGTCGTTCTGCGCAAGCGATGCGGCCACCGACAAGGACGCCGTGGCGCCCAGCGACACCGCCACCGAGATCGCAACGGCGGCAATCGTGCTGTCGATGCGCGCCACGTCCATCGCCACGACCGATACACTGGCCGCGTTCCAGGCATGCGCCTGGTTCACATCCGTGATGCGAGCAGTGATGCCCGTCTTGATCTTGTTGACGGCCCGCGCGCCTGCGCCGGCCCCCGACACCGCCAGGCTGGCGCCGTCCACGATGGGCGGCGCGTAGGCCACCGACACCGCGACCGCGCCCGCCACCACCACGGCGTCGATGCTTTGCTGCTGGTCGACGCTGCCGTCGGCCTTGAACGTGGCGTTGCTGGCGTTCACGCTCACCGCGCCCGCCGTCACCGTGCTGCCGTCGATGGACGCCACGATCTCATTGACCGGACGGCCCGCGCCCAGCGCCACCACCTGGCCGGCGCTGTTGACGTCATAGCCGATGACGTTTTCGGCCATGGCCACGCCGATCGATGCCGAGGCCGCCGCGTAGTGGCTGACCGACACCGATGCCGACATGCCCAGCACTACCGCGTTGATCTGCGACAGGCCCAGCGCCAGCACATCCAGCGCGCCCAGCGTGTTGCCCGCGCCAGACGTGTTGATGATGGCGTCCGCAATGCCCGCCTGCACGCTGGCCGAAATCACGTTGCGCGCCAGCGCGCCACCGCCACCGATGGCGGCATTGGCGCTATCGCCCACCGACACCGCGACGGATGCGCCCAGCACCACCGAGGTGATGTCGGCCTGTTGCGTGGCGCTGACGGTCAGCGCCGCGCCGCCCGTTTCCACCGTGCCGCCCTGAATGTGGGCATGCACGGTGTTGAAAACCTTGTTGACCGCTACGCTCGTGCCCACCGCAATGGCCACGCCCGCGCTGCCGGCCTGCACGCTGACCGCCCCGCCAATGGCGATGGCGGTGATGGCCGCGCGGTCGCTGGCGGACACGGTCATGCCCTGGCTGCCGCCGCGCGTGCGAATGACGGAGTTGTCCACCAGCGCCTTGACGATGGTGCTGATGTCGCTGATGGCGACCGACACGCCCACGGACGCGCCCGCGCCCATGCCGCCTGCCGACACCGCCACGGCCAACGCACCGGCCACGGTGACGATGCTGCCGGTGTTCTCGGCGTTGACGCGCACGTCGCCGTCCATGACGCCGCCCGCCTTCGGGTCGACATTGCGCAGCGTCGCCTCGACCGAGCCGCCGATGGTGTTGCCGCTGCCCGCGCCCGCGCCGGCCCCGGCAAAGCCCTGGCCCACGGCCACCGCTGCCGCCACGCCGATCGACGCCGACACGATGCGCGAGTCATTGATTGCGTCTACGGCGATGCCGTTGGCCGAGCCGATCTGCGTGCGCAGGCCCGTGTCGTTGGCCGATGTGCCATCGATATAGGCGCGTGTGTTGTTGCGCACCGTGTTGTCGGTGGCCGACACGCCGGCCGCGATGCCCGCGCCGCTGCCCGGCGACACCGCCACGCCCAAGCCGCCCGCGACCGCCAGCACATAGCCGTCGTCGCGCGCCTGCACGGCCACGCCCGGCGCGCCGCCCGAGGACAAAGCCTCGACCAGACGCGCGTTGCGGATGCCGGCTTCATTCTTGCTGTTGACGCGGTTGATCGACACCGCGCCGCCCACCGACACCGCCGCTGTGCCGACGGCCACGCTGCCGGCCACCGTCACGTTGTGGATCTGGCCGGTAAACAGCGATGCCACCTGCACGTGCGCGCCGCGCACGGCACCCTGCGTGTCGCGAATCAAGGCCGACACCGAATGCTCGCGGGCCGTGCCCGCGGGCGCGCCGCCCACGTAGTTGTAGGACAGGCTGGCGCCCACCGCCACGCCCGCGCCTTGCGAGCCCAGGCCCAGCGCCACGGCGCCAGCCAAGCTGTTGATGGTGGACGCATCATTGGCTTGCACCACGATGTCGCCGTCCGCCACGACGTCCTGGCCGCTGACGGTGTCGCCGATTTCTGCGGTGATGGTGTTGGCAATCCAATTCAACACCGCCGACCCGCCAAAGCCCACGTTGGCGCCAGAGCCACCCGCCGCGACCGCGCCGCTGACCGCCATGGCGGAGATCTGCGCGTTCAAGCCCGGCGACAAATCATCGGGCTTGGCGAAGGTGGCCTGCACCACGATGTCGCCCGCCGCCGACAGCGACGAGCGCACCGCACCCGCATACACCGTGTCGAAAATCTGGTTCACGGCAAACGCCATGCCGGCCGCCACGCGGCCCCCCACCGACACCGACACATTGCCGGCCAGCGCCGAAATGCTGGCCATGTCGCGCGCGGCGATACGGATATCCCCCGTGGTCGCGGTGACCGCGGCGTCGAGAATCTGCGCGTGTACCGTGTTCTGAATCGTGTTGACGGCCACCGAGCCGCTGACTGCCACGCCCGCGCCACCCGCCAAGCCCACCGACACGTTGTAGATGCTGGCACGCTCTTCGGCGCGTACCTGGACGGATTCTGCCGTCACCGTCGCCGAGGCAATAGCGGCGCGCACGTTGTTGCGCATGTCCGCCACGCCTACCGATGCGCCAATAGCCGCGGACGCGCCTTGCGTCAACGAAATGCCCAAGGCGCCCGTGGCGGTAACGATGCGGCTGGCGTCTTGCGCCGATACCGACACCGCGCCGCTGTCCGCCAGCACCTTCGTGCCGGCCGCCGCGCCCGTGTTGTCGATGATGGCGGTAACGTCCGCGCGCGACAGGTTCACGCCGATGGCGCCCGCGCCACCCAGGGACTTGCCGCCCGCGCCAGCCACGGTAATGCTCAGCATGCTGTTGGTCAGGCCATGGCCCTGCGTCAGCGAACCGATGTCCAGCGAAATCAAGCCGCCGGAGGTAACGCGATCCACCGCCTTCTGCAAGCTGATGCCGCCCGTGCCGGTCGTGGCGCCCAACTGCATGGCGATGCCGTCTTGGGCATTTTCCAGCGAGCTGGCCAGTTGGTAGCGAAACGTGCCGCCCTGCGAGGCGTTGATCACGTAGTAGCGCTGGCCGTCGACCAGGCCAGCGATGTTCGTGCCTAGGCTGCGGTAGATCACGGTGTCGCCCGTGGCCAGACCCGCGTCGGCGGCGAAGGTGAAACTGTTTTCGCCCGCCACCTGCGTCTTGCCGCTGCTGGCGGACAGGGTCGCATCCGTGGGCGTGCCTTGCGTGATGCTGGTGTTCTCGGTGCCGTCGCTGCCCGTGCTGGTCGTCGTTTGCGACGTCTGGCGTTGCAACTCCACTTGCGTGAACGCAATCATCGCGTCGGGGTTGACCGAGACCGGCTTGCTCTGCGCGTCCAGCACCTTGTTGCCCAAGGCGTCCGTCAGGAAATACTCGTAGCGCTTGGTGCCGGTATTGAACTCGGCCACATAGCCCAGGGCAGCCAGCGTCACGGCCGCGCCGTTCACGTCCTTGAAGCGCAGCGTGGTGCTGTCCACCACCTCAACCACGTACACGCCGTCATTCGCCAGGCCGGTCAGCACGCCATTGGCGCCCACGCTGACCACCACCTTGTCGCCCGTGGCCAGGCCGTGCGCCTTGGGCAAGGTCAGGCTGCCATCGGCGTTCAGCACCGCGCCCGCGGGGTTGTTCACACTGAAGCGCTGCAAGGCGCTGCCCACCGTCGCGCCGGACAGGTCGATCAGGTTGCCCTGGCCGTCGCGTAGCTGGAACGAGGTCTGGTCGGCGCTCAGGTTGACCACGTAATAGGTCACGCCCACCTTCAGCACGTCCTTGCCCTGGGCCAGGATGCGGTTGGCCAGCACGTCGTCGATCTGGCCGTTGCTGCCCACCGACCCGCTATACATGATGGCCGAGCCTTCCTGCACGCCCGCGAACGGCGCGTTCAGCGTCAGCGTGTTGGTGGCGGGGCTCAGCGTCACGCCCGCATCCACGCCGTGGAAGGGTTGCAGGTTGACGCTGGTGGAATTCTGCATGCGCACATAGGCAAAGCCCACGGCGCCAAGATTGCTCACGCTGGAGAATTGCAGCGCCTTGCCGCGCAAGGCGTCTTCCTGCGTGTCGGCCAGCTGGATAACGGCTTCGCCATTGGCGGCCTCGCGGCGGATCACGTAGTACACGCGATCGTTGCGCAGGCTGGAGCCATCGGCCAGCTTGATGTTGGCCGCGCCCGCGCTCAGGTAAATGCCGTCGCCGGTTTGCCAACCCGAGAATTCACCGCCCGTGCTGCCGGTCTGCCCCGGCATGCCGGCATTGCCGCTGGTGTCTTGCGTGCCGTTGATGACGGCCGCCGCGTCGCCCGTGAAGGTCAGCGTGCTGCCGCCCCGGTCCACCTTGATGTCGTTGCCGCCCACCGACAGCTGGTCGCCACCGTTGAGTTGCGCGTTGCCGCCCGCGGCCATCGGGTCCACCAGCCCGGCGAACACGTTGACGTTGCCGGCCACCGCCTGCACATCGCTGCGCAGGATGGCGGCCGAGACCTTCGGGTTGGGCGTTGCGCCCGCGTTGTCCGCCACATCCACGGTCGTGACCGCCGCGCCGGAGTCGGCCAGCGTGGTGTTGTTGAAGCCCAGCAGATTGCGGTCAAAGGCGGTGTTGCCGCCCATGATGTTGACCGCCACGGCCAGGCCCACCGCCGCGCCTTGCGTGGCGATGGAACCCGCGACCGTGATGGCGTACAGCGCCGACGCATCCGAGGCGTTGACGCGCACCGCGTCGCCCGTGAAGCCAGTCTGGCTGCCCGCCTTGATGGTGCTGCCGCTGATGCGCGCTTCGGTTGCGCCGCGCATCATGTTGACGTTGACCGCGCCGGCCAACGCCAGATTCTTGGACAAGGCGCCGGCCGCGCCCACCGACACCAGCAACGGCGACGAATGCGCCGACACATCCACCTTGCCGGCCACATCCACGTCGGCGTTTTCAATCAAGGCGCTGGCGCGCGAGCTGACTTCGTTGACGCTGACCGATGCGCCGGCCGCGATCGAACCGCCCGCCGCCACCGCCACGCCACCCGTCACCGCAACCAGCGTGTTGTTCTCGGTGGCCGTCACCGTCAACGCCGTGGCGTTGATGCTGCTGCGCGCCACCACCGCGCCATTGGCGTCGTAGCGCGGCAGCACATAGGCCGCCACGGCCGAGCTGACGCGGTTGACTTGTATCGAGCCCGCGCCCGCGAACTTGGCCGTGCCCATGCCCACGCCGACACCAACCGCGCCCCCGCCCAACGACGACGTGTCTTCCGCGCTGATGTTCACCGCCCCGTGGCCCTTGGTATCCACGGTCGACCCCTGGACGCCGGCCGTGACCGAGTTACCGATCTCGTTGTAGCTGATGGCGATGCCCACGCCCGCCTTCTTGCCCACCCCCGCCGCGCCGGTAATGGCGACGAGCGTGGTCTTGTCCCGCGCCGTGACGTTGACGTCGTGGTTGCCGGTGGCCGCGCCGTCATGCGTGACCTTGCTGTTGATCAGATAGCTTTCAATGCGGTTGGACACCACGTTGACGGACACCGAGCCGCCCACGCCCGCGCCATCGCGCGCCATGCCCAACGCGCCGGCAAAGCCGACGACGACCTGGGTGGATTCCGCCGACACATCGATGCGGCCCGTGTACAGCAGGTCCGTCACCTGGCGGATGCCCGCCTCGACATTGCTGGTGCTGACGTTGACCGCAATGGCCGCGCCCACGCCCGCCTTGCCGTCCGTCGTGGCGACAGCGCCGGCCACGGTGGCCAGTACGCTCAGGTCGCGCGCTTGCACCGTGATGTCGCGCGCCGATACCTTGGCCGCGTTGCTCAGCACCGCGATGTTGGCGTAGTCCGCCACGCCCACGGCGGCCGAACCCGCCACCGCGACGCCCTTCTGCCCCTTCGCCCCGGCCATGCCGGCCGCGATGGTGACCGCCACGCCGGTACGACGCGCGGCCAGGGCCAGATTGGCCGTCACCGCCGCCAATTCCCCCACCGCCATCACTTCGGCACGGGCTTCGCCGCCCAGCATGTTCATGCTGTAGGCGCCCGCGATGCCCACGTTCGACTTGGCGGAGTCCGACTGCGCCAGCGCCGCCGAGCCCGACAGGGCCAGCGCGTGCGTGTTGTTCAATGCCGTGATCGACGCATCGCCGCCAATCTTGATGACCATGCCCGCCGCGTTCACGTAGGCCTGGGCAAAGTCGCTGACCATGTTGACGGCCACCGCGCCCGAGATCGCCACGCCTGCCTTGGACGGCTGGCTGCCGGCCCCGCCACCTGCACCACCGCCAGTCGCCGCGCCCGCATCCTGGGTCAGTTCGCCGACCTTGCTGCTCAGTTCATCCAGCTTGGTCGAGACATCCGTGGACGACGACCCGTCGCCCTGGCTGCCCGGCAGCTTGATGGCCGACGTGTCGGTGCCACTGCCGCCGGTGCTGCCGCCACTGCTGCCGCCCGTGCCCGCACCGGTGCCCGTCCCCGCGCCCGCCACGGGGCTGGACACGCGCGAGCCTGCCACCGCGAAGTTGCCCACAAAGCCCTTGTTTTCCGCCCGCACCGATAGCGACGCGGCCGAGAACGAACCCGCCGGCAAGCCCGTGGGCGCGCCATCGGACACGCGCAGCGTGTCGCCGATCAGCGCCTGGGTCCAGCGGTTCACATCATTGATGGACACGCTCATGCCCACGCCCGCCGCCTGCGAGCTGGCGGCGGCACCTGCAATGGTGCCAACCCACGTGGCGTCCGTCGCCTGGATGATGGCCGCGCCGCTGGCGTCCACCGTTGCACCACGCCCAACCTGCGCCAAGGTTGTCGCGCTGGTCGAGTTGACCAGCACCACGCCGTTGACGGCCAACGTCTTCGCCTGGCCGCCCGAAGCGCCCAAGGTGACCGAGATCAATTCATTGTCGGCATTGACCGTCAGCTTGCCGGTGTTGATCACGGCCGTGTCGCTGACCACCGCGCGCGTGTCGTGCTTTGCGGCGTTCACATACACCGACACGCCAATCGCCGAGCCTTCCTTCGAGCTGCTGCCGTAGTCAAAGCCTTGGTACTTCGGCGTCAGGAAGCCCTTGGCCAGGTCCTTGCCGTAGCTCATGCGGCTTTGGCCGTCCGCCTTGGGATCGGCCTTTTGCAAGGACTTCGCCCCGCCGATGGATATCGACGGCAGGATGATGTTGCCGACCAGGTTCAAGCGCTGCGAGGAGTTCTCGGCGTCAACCGTGACATCCCCGGCGGCGCCGCTGGCCAGGCGCGTGTCGATCTTGCCCGCCACATTGGCCAGCGTCTTGGTGTCTTGCACCAAAACGGTGAAGGCGCCCGACAGCGCCAGCTTCTTGCTCTTGGCGGTGGCGCTGGCCCAACTGCTGAAGCTGGACGAAATGCCGCCCGTGCTGGTCAGCGTGGCCTGCAAGTTGTTCAGGAAGCTGGTGGCGGCGGCGCTGGCCACCGACATCTTGGCGCTTGTACCATCGGCCGCGTTCCACTTGGTGTCGATGCCATCGAACGGCGCGTACAGGTTCACCAGCCACAACTTGTTTGGGTCGATCTGGTTCAGCGAGCTGGCCGTGGCGGTCACATCGCCGCCATTCGTGGTGATGGTGGCCAGGTTGCTGATGCTGGCCTGCGTCTTGACGGTGTCAATCCCGATGATCACCGCGGCCGCCGCGCCAAAGTCGGAACCGTCCGGCCCCGCCGCGCGTTCCGGCTGGTTGGTGGTCAGGTTGTTTTTCTTGTTCAGAAAGGCCTGCTTGTCGGCGATGGCCTGATCATCCACCCCGCTCATGACGGTGAGCTTGGTGTTGTACTGCGTCACCGCATTGACGGTGACGTCGCCGCCCGCCGTGGTGACCGTGGCGGCGTTGATGCCGTTACCGATGCGGGCGGTCGTCGTGATATTACTCATCGACATGCCCAGCGCCGCGCCCACCTGGAACTCGGTGGACGGGTTGTCGATTTCCTTCTGGATGCCGGCATCGTATTTGGCGCGGTCCTCGAAGTCCTTTTCCTGCTTGATTTCCTTGACCTTGTCGCCGAACTTGCCGCCCCGGCTATCGGATACCAGCGCGCTGAAGAAGCTCTTCACGTACTGCGTGCCGGTGCCCAGGCCGCTGGTAACGCCGCCCACGGCGGGGGTAACCGTCTTGGAAATGGCCGCGCTCTTGGCCTCGGTCTGCACCGACGTCAGATAGTCGCTGCCCGTCGCGGCACGGCCGCCCAGAATGGTTTTGACCGAGATCGCGCTGCCCGTGTCCACCGCGCGGGCTTCAACGAGGACCTTGCCCGCGTTGCGCGTCACGACCGAGCCATCCATGAAGGCTTCGGTGCTGAGCTGGTTGTAGGCAAAGCCCACGGCCACGCCCACCTTGGCCACGCTGGCCTTGTACTTGCCGGTTTCTTTCGACGGGTCGATCTTGCCGTCCGCCCCGGTCACGGGCTGGGTGTCGTCGCTTTCCGCCATCGCGCCCTTGGCCGTGATGGAAATTGTGCTTTTGTGATTCGTGATGGCCTGGATGGTGACATCGCCGCCCACGCCGCTGACGGTGCCGGTCATGGGGTCGGCGGTGTGCTGCAAGCCGGTTTCCAGGCGCGCGGACGCACCGATATGCACCGTGGATTCGCTCAGCACAACCGCCACGCCCACGCCGATCACAGCCGGCACGGCACCCATCTGCCCTGGCAGCAGGGCAATGGACATCTCGTTCGTGACTTCGGACTTGATGGTGATGGCCTTGGAGGCCAGCACCGTGCCTTGCACGTCAATGTTCGAATAATTTTGCAGCACGCCGACCGCGATTCCAGCCACCTTGGCCACCAGCGGGCTTAGCGTGACCGTGGCCGACGAGGTGGACGTGATCGTCACATCGCTGTTGGACACCAGGCGGGCCTGCGTGCCGACATTGATGGACGACTTATAGGTAATGCCCGCCCACGACGCCATGGCGCTGGCGCCGTCCAGGAATGTCATGAGCGCATCGAACGCGGAGTTCACCCCGCCCGCCAAGGTGCCCAAGATGCCGCTCTGGTTCGCGCCGTTCTTGATCAGCGGGTCCAGGGCGTAGTCTTTGCTGTCGATCTTGGTCGTCAGGCTGACGCCCGAGCCGCCCGCGTCCTTGGCCCACAACGTGGCGTTGTTGATGGTGATGCGGGTTTCCAGCGTGTAGATCTGGGCGAAACCGCTGCGCCACGGTCGGTAGCGCTGCGCCGCCAATTCGACGGCGCCCGCCGCCAGCACGATGTTCGCGCCCGACGTGGCACCCACCGTGATCTTCTCGCCTTCCAGCCGCAGGGTATGGGCATTGTCCAGCGTGATGTCTGTGAGCACCGAGAACGATTGCCCACGGATGGTGACGTTGCGGCCCGTCACGGTGAGCGCCGTGTCGACCGTGCCGCTGCCGATGTCCAGCACATAGTCCAGCTTGTCGGTGTTGGCGCCCATCGTCACGCCGACAATTCCGCCGGTGTTCGAGATCAGGTTCGACAAGGCCGTGCCCGCGCCCAGCGCCATCACTTGCAGGCTGTTGCCTGAGCCCGTGTTTGACGCCAGCGACACCGTGACCGTGCCTGCCGTGGTGTCGGCGGGCTGCGTCACCACGAAGGAGACGTTGCTGGTGTTGCCCATCAACGTGTCGTAACCGCCACTGGTCGCCAGCGTGACGGGTTTGCTCCACGTGGATGCATCCAGCGTGGTCGCACCCGTGGTGTTGGTGGCGATGAGGGTGGCGTCAGAGAACGAATTGCCGCCAAAGTTCACGATCGACGTGCTGGCGCCGCCATTGTCGTAATGCACGTTTCCGTTGCTCAGCACCGCGCCCACGCTGGTGTTGACCACCAAGTGATTGCTTGCCGCGGCTTGCGTCTGGATGTTGTTGCCCGCGCCGGTGTTCAGCGCGGCTTGGCCATAGTTGACGACAAAGGTGTTGTCGCCGCCGCCCGAGCGGATGGTGGAATTCGTGCCTGCCAGCACGAACTCCGTCTGATGGCCAATCGCCAGCGCCGCGCCAGTCAGCACGCCGGCACTGTTGGAGCTGCTTTGCAACTGCCCCGCCGCGATCAGGCCCAGCTTGTAGGCCGCATCCGACAGGCTGACGGTGGAGTTCGAGACCGTGCCGTCCGCGTTCAGCGCCGCCTGCATGCCCGGCGCCAGCGAGAACACGCCCGAGAAACCGGCCGCAATCGCGTCCTGGCTGTAGGCCACCTGCAAACGCCCTTGGGCATCGAGGCTGGCCGTGAGCGCGTACAAATAGTCCCAAGGCGTGGTGGTGTCGGTATCCGGAATCAGCTTGCCCGTGTTCGGGCCGCTGACGGCAACACGCAACGGTTCGCCCGCCGCGTTCACCATGATGCCGGCGCCGATGGCGTCCAGCAGATCTTGAACCGTGCGCACGCCTTCCAGGCCGACATCGACCCGCGCGTTGGCATGGTTGGGAAACACGAACGCCAGCGCCGGGCCTTCGGCCGGCGTGTAGCCCGACGTCAGGTCGGACAGATAGGTTTGCGTGGTGACGCCGGTGAAGGCAGTCGTGTCCACCGTGTTGGCAGTTGCCCCGCCCTGCACCACGAAGCGGAAATCATTCACGTTGGTGAATGCGCTGTTGATCGTGACGCCGCCCGCACTGATCGCAACCTGGCTGTTGTTCAGCGCCACGTTCTTGCCGCCGGTGGACAGCTCGACGGTGTTCGAACCGGCCGAGCCGATCACCTGGGTGGCATAAGCGTTGCTGATGACGAAATAGTTCGACAGGCCGGCCACGCCGTCCAGCACCGCCGTGCCGGCAAAGCGCGAGGTGTCGATCCAGTTACCGTATTCGCCGCTGACGATGCGGGCGCTGGTGATGCCGGTGTAGGTGGAGGCCGTGGCCTGCGTTTCGCTGGCGGAACGCTTGATCCAGGTGGTGCCGCCCGTTTGCTCGAACGACACGTAGCCCACGCCGCCTGTCGCGGCCGTCTGCGCGACATAGTCCGCGCCGGCTATACCCGTCAGGCCATCGGCCGCCACGACCAGTTCGGTCGTGGCGTTGGCGCCCGTGCCGCCCGTGATCGCGTAGCGCCCACCCAGCAGCATGACCTGATGCTTGGTGTTGGCACCCGAACCGGACTTGATGACGCCGCCCGCCATCAGGCCGCTGACCAGCACCGTGTTGCCACTGAACGCCGACGCATCGATCAGCATCGAACCCAGGCCGCCGTTCAGGCGCGCGTCGCTGAAGACGCCATGCAGCGTGTTCGCCAGCACCGGCGCCGCCTGGCCCGCCGCCAGCGCGGTGCCGTCGGTTTGGTACGCGGCTGTCAACGCCGTGTTGGACAGCGTGAAATTCCACTCGCCGTTTTCGTCCAGCGTGTTGCTGAGCGACCCCGCCTGCGCCCAGAGCTCGTTGGCGCCCTGGTAGCCGGTAAACGTGTTGTGGCCCAAGCCGCCCTTCAGGACGTTGGCGCCCGCGCTACCGATCAGGGTGAGATCGCCGCGATAATTCGTGCCGTCCAGCGTGACGACGGTGCCCGCGTGCGCGGCCGTGCCCGCCGCTGCCGTCGGGTCAATGGTGCGATAGTCCTGCAAGGTCACGGCGTTCACGCCGCGCAGGGTCACCGTCGTGGCGGCTCCCGCGCCCACGGGCGTGTTCGTCAACGTGGCCGAGGTCTTGTCGCCGCTGAGCGTGGCGTTGCTGTCCACGCCCGCGATGTATTCGGTGGCGCCGCCCGTGGCCAGGTTGCCGATCACCAGATCGTTGCCGCCGCCCCCGCTGATGCGGTTCTGGGCAAGGCTGCTTGCCACGGTAATGATGTTGTCGCCCAGGCTGCCGACGATGTCGTTGCCATAGGTGCCGCCCGCGCCGATGACGTTGCTGATGTTCAGCACGCCGGCCATGCCGCTGGCGTCGTACAGGCCGGTGTTGCCGTCCTGGAAGTTCAGGTTGACGGTAACGTTGTCTTCATAGGCCGAGTAGTCCAGCGTGGTCTTTCCGGCCACGCCGAAGAACATCTGCACGTCAAGATTGCTGACCAGCGCGGTGGCGCCGTTCAGGTTGTTGACGCTGCCGTCGGCGGCCACGCCCGCGCCCAGGTACACGGAGATGCCGCCGCTGGTCTGCACACGGGCGGTAACGTCAACGCCATATTGGGAAAGGTCCAGGGTGTTGCCGCTTTGGCCAGCCTGCTGGGTCAGGGTAAAACCGATGGCGCCGCCTGCAACGATGTAGGTGTTGCCGCCGCCGCTGCCGCTGATGATGTCTTGCGAATTATTGATCGTGACGGTGGTGTCGCCCACCACCGTGATCTTGTTGCCGCCCTGCGTCGAACCTTTGACTCCGCTGATCGCGCGCACATAGCCGAATCCGGTCGGCGGCGGCGGCGGAACTTCCTCGCCATTGGCGTCGGCCGTGGGGCCGGACAGGTCCACCGTGATGCCGGTGGCGTATCCGCTGTAGTCCAGCAAGGTCTTGCCGTCCAGCGCGGTGCCGATCAGGTTGAAGGTCTTGCCGCCGATCTTCAGGCTTTGCGTGCCGTCGGCCGACTTGAACACCACGTTCACGGTGTGCTGCGTCCAGACGTTGGCGGCGTCCACCGTCGAATACTGAATCTGGTAGGCGTCGTCGTTGCTGATGATGGCGGTGACGTTGCCCTTGATGCCCGAGAAGTCCAGCGTGTTGTTGCTGTTCTCGTCGTCGTCGTTGCGCACCCAGACGCCGTTTTCCTGCTTCATGCCCTGGCGCACTTCAATCGTCGTCACGGCAGCGGTCGAGCTATTGTCGAAGACGAAGGTGTTGTTGCTGCCGTAGCCGATCAGGTGGTCATTGGTGGCCACGCCCTGCAAGGTCGAGCCGCCCGATTGCAGGCCGGTGGCGCTGGCCATTACGCCGTTCCAGCTGGCGACCGTGACCGAGTTGGTGTCGATCACGCCGTTGCGGTAGTCCAGCACCCAGTCGCCGCCCAGCGCGGCGCTGCCGACGGTGTGCGTGGCGGCCGCCACGTCCGCGCGCGTGATGGCGGACAGGCTGTCCACGAAGGCAATGCCGCCCTTGCCGGCGGCCACGTTGCAGCCGTACAGCAGCAGGTCGCCGTCGTCCGACAAGGCGTCGCCCCAGGCGCGCAGCTGTTCCTTGTAGGTGTCAAGCTGGCCTTCGCCCAGCGTCGCGGTGCCCAAGCTCAGCGAGCCGGCGCTGCCGTGACTCATGATCTGCACCGCCGCCAGATCCTTGTGCTGACCCAGAATCTGCGTGATCTGGTCCACGCCGTCGTAACGGCCATCCAGCACGATGATCTCGGTGTCGTGCGCGCGCAGCACCTGCGCTTGCGGGCCATCGCCCGTGGGCTTGATCAGGCCGTCCAGGCCTTCGGTCTTGCCGCTGATCAGGCCATACAAGCCTTGCACGATCTGCTCGGCGTTATCAACCGCCGGGTCCACGAAGATGATCTGGCGCACCGGCGTCTGTTCGGACTGCGTGGTGTAGCCGGCAACGTTCGCCGCCTGCGCCGACGGCTTGGCCGCGTTGGCTTCCTGCCCGGGCAACCACGCCTTGGCGTCGCCCTGGCGCGTGGCGTTGGCCTTCGCGTACTGGTCCAGCGTCAGCATGTCGCTGTGCTGCGCCACCGCCTTGAAGGCAGCGCGTTCCACCAGATACGGATGGGTGCCGGGCGCGGAGGGCTTCTTGCCTTGATGCGCGCCGGCTGCTGGATCGGCCGGCGCCACAACGGGCGCCTGGTCGCTCGTGGGCGGCGGCGGCGGCACAAGCAGGTCGGCCGACATGAGATAGCGGCGCTCCAGCGCCTCGAAGAGTGGCCGCCTGCGGAACAAGGATTGCTGCACCTCGCGGGAGGAACGGCCGGTCCACAGTTTGCGCGCCAGTTTCTTCATGCTCATATCGTCGCTCGACATTTGTTATTGCGGGCGCCGGACACGCCCAAAATTTTGAACTTTCCTACGTGCGCGCAAAGGGCCGCGCACGCCCTGCCTTTGCTGCTTACAGAATCTGCTGGCTGATCGCCGCGATATCCGCGGCGTTCAGCGTGCCTGCTGCTTGCTTGAGCTTCAGGCCGTCCAGCACAAAGTTGTAGCCAGCCTCGGCCTGCTGGCGCTTGGCGTTGTACAGATTGCGCGAGGCGTCCAGCACGCTCACGATGTCGTTCAGCCCTGCCGAGAAGCCCTCTTCCTTCAGCTTCAGCGCCAGCTCAAACGACTCCACCGAACTGTTCAGCGCGCGTATGCGATCCACGCCGATGACGATGTTCTGGAATGACGAGAACACCTGGCGCTGCACCTTGCGGCGCGTCAGGCTCAAGTCAGACGACGCGGCACTCAGGCGGCTAGCGGCGGCGTGGCTCATGCCGTACGTGTAGCCGCCCTGAAAAATCGGCACCGACAGATTCACCGTGAAGCGGGTATCGGCCACCGTGCTGCCGCCGCCAAACAAGCTGCCGCCGGTTTCGTTGCGGCCGGTGGACGCGCGCAGGTTCACGCTGGGGTAGTAGCCCGCCTTCTGCACCGCCACTTCCTTTTCCGCCACGGCCACGCCGGCCGACGCCGCGCGGATCGACCAGTTCTGGTCCAGCGCCGTGCGCAGCCAGGCTTGCGCGTCGTTGGGCGCGGGCAAGGTCATCGGCAGGTCTTTGCGGACCGGACGCAGCTTCAGGTTGCCGTAGCCGATGATTTCCTGAATGGCTTGTTGCTTGTCCAGGTAATCGTTTTGCGCCAGCAACGTGTTGGCGTCCTGGATGTCCAGACGCGCCTGCACTTCGCTGACACCCACGCGGGTTTCCTGGCCGCTCTGATAGCGTGCCTGCACCAGTTCCATCTGCTTTCTGGTGGTGCGGCGCTCGGCCTCGGTCAGCTCCACCTGATCTTGCGCGGCCAGCACGCTGAGATAGGCCGTGGCGGTACGCAGCATCAGGTCCTGTTGCGCGTAGGCGTAGCTGGCCACTTCCTTGCGTTCGGCGTCCTGCGCCTGGCGCCACTTGTGATAGGCGCCCAGTTCAAAGAGGGGCTGGTTCAAGGTCAGCGCCCAGCCGTTTTCGGCCCAGTTGGCGCGGCCCGTCTGGTACACGGCGTTTTCGCTATCCACCACGTTCTGCTTCACGCGGCTGCGGTTCACTTCGCCGGTAACGCTGGGCAAGAGGCCCGCGCGCGCGGACGTCACGCCGTAACCCACCGCTTGCAGTTCTTGATAGGCGCCCTGCAATTGCGGGTCGTTCTGAAGCGCCATCATGTAAACCTGGTCAAGCGTCATCGGATCGCTTTGATCCGGCAACTGCGCGCCGTTATAGGCCGGGTTGTCTTCCGGCAGGTACGACGCGGGCGCGGGCAAGACGGTGTTCTCGTCAAAACGCGGCGCAGGCGACGGCGCAACCTCGTCCATCTGCGCGCTGGGCGTGGTCTTGCCGAAACGCGAGTCCTGTTCCGGCGTGCGCTGGCCCATCATGAGCGTGCCACTTTCGGTCTGCACGCCGCTGGTTGCGGCGGTGGTTGTGGCGGTGGTTGTGGCGGTGGTTGTGGCGGTGGTTGTGGCGGGCGTGGCGTCGGTCTTTTCGGCATTTGCTGCCGGCGCGCCGCTGCGCGCGGCGCAGCCCGCCACGCCCATTGCCGTCAACACGGCCAGCGCGATCATGCCCGTGCGCGCATGCGCGGGGCGGAAGAGAAGCTTGTCGTTGTCAGTCATAGTAGACAGTCAGAAACTCGTGTCCGTCCCGCGCGGCGCCGGCAGCCAGGCTGTACAGGCTGCGTGGTTCGTCGGGCAAAAGAAAACCCAGGACCTCGCTTTCGGCCAGAGCCAGGCTGGCGGCCAAACGCAGAAGATCGGGAATGAAGGCTCGCAACGGCAGGTCTGCCCCGCGAAAAGTGACGGTGAACGAATCGCGGCGGGTATCCGCTTCGTCCACTTCCAGAAACATGAAACCGCTGGGATCGGCTTGTTCGCAGGCCTGGGCCACGATGCGCTCGGCCACCTGGCGCAACACGGGGTTGGCCAGCTTGGCCAGGCGCGGCGCCAGATGGGCGTCAAACGCGGCGCGATCGGCCAGGTAGCGCATGCGGTAGGCGGTGATGGCCGCTTCCTGCTGGGTTGCCGGATGCCACTTGTAACCGCAGCCCAAGGGCAACACGCCGTGCTGGCGCAGGGCGTCGGGTGCTGGCATGAATTCCAGATAGATGCGGTACGTGCCCGCAGCGCCGTCCGGCTCGTAGGCGAAGTACATGGCGCGCGCGTGCTCCATGTCTTGCTGCACACGCATCCAGAGCGATTGCGGGATGGCCAGCGCCTGCGACAGCGTGGCCATGTCCATCTGATGCCAATGTTCACGCTGGATGCCCAGCATGAAGCGGTTGCCGACGAGACCAGCAGCCGAAAACTTCATCGACCACTCGACCCCATCGATCTGCCTGCCCTTGAAGACGGTCAGCAGGCGGTCCGCCCAGAGCCGCCGTTCCCCCCGCAGCGTGTGCAGGGGGATGTGAATCTCCGGCTCAGCGCCGGTTTGGCTTGCGGCCGGGCCGATCGCGGGAGTCAGGGAGGCGGTCAGCATGGCCTGGGGCGAAGGCTCAGGCCGCGGACTCGGCGGACGCCGTGTCAGCGGGCGCGGCGTCGGTGCTTGAGGCCACGTCCTTTTGCTGCTGCGCCTTCAGACGGCGCTGTTCGTCCAGTTGCATGGCCAGGCGCTGGATGTTGCCCAGCGAGGCACGATGCAGTTCGATCAGACGCAAGATGCCCGAACGCTGAAGCTCAACCACGCGCGCGTCATCGATACCGGCAAACTTTTGTTCGTCCACGACCCAGAAGCCGCTCAGGTAACGGTCACCATCGGCTTGCGAAATCGTGATCGTCTTGGCCGACAGCAGGCCCAGCTCGTTCAAGCGCTTGGCCATGCTCTTGGTCAGTTCCATTTCGCCCTGGAACACGCGCAGGAATTCCATCATCTGCGTCAGGTAGCCGGTTTCCTTGCCGTCTTCAAACAAGGCCACGCCATCGGCCGTGTTGATGCCGGGGTAGGACTCGTCGATACACACGGCCAGGCGGTCGGCTTCGGAGGTCGTGCCCAGCACGAAGGGGTAGCGGCGGGCAAAGGCCGGCACGTAGGTGTCGGGCCGCCAGGTGCCCTGCTCGGTCACGAACAGGTTGGACTTGTCTTCCAGGCCGAGCAGCACGGCGACGTGGAAATTATCGGCTTCGTCGCCGACGAAAACGATAGGGTAATGACGGCTGGCATCGGCGAATTCGCTGGCGGCAATGGGCAGCGCATTCGTGTCCAGCGCAAACGCGTAATGATCCGGCTGGATTTGGATTTTGGTGTTCTGATGCGCCGCACGGTCCAGGGCAACAGCTCGCTCGTAAAACACAGTTGCTGACATTATTAAATTCTCCTTACCCGATGCTTGTTACTTTGTCCACGTTTTCGGTAAGGATTATGCGCAACTTCAGAATGAAGTTTTTCGGAAAATCCATCCGCCATAAGGGTGAACGAAGGAAAGAATTAGACGGGTTTTGTTAGATTTCGTCCATACCTGGAATTGGGCATTTTCCCCTATAGAGAAGACAATTCTGCTGCCGAATTCAGCCCTGCGTGGACATAAACCGATATATTTCAAATCACATCAAAAATGGCCTGCGTCTTGGAAAAAAATAAGCCGCCATTGAATAAGCCGCGCGCAAATGGCCAATGGGCGCCAAAAAGAATGAATATTCAGTTGACGCAGGTCGGGTAACTTAATGATTGAGTTGGCACTGAAAATTACGCCAAACGAATGATGGCGGCATCGGACTTCAGGCCTGGGACACCTGCTGGACAGACGACGCGGCCGCTCGATATTTCGTCGAGAGACAAGTCAAGGTTTGTTAATTTATTTCGAACTGTGTCGCGGCGCCCTTGGTAGCGCGGCGCGGCGGTCTGCTTGGAAAGCCGGCTTGGTCCCTGGTCTTGCGCGCAAGGGGTTTATGACAGAATGGCGCGATGCGCCTATTCATCACCGTTAGCATCCTGATTCTGGCCGCCCTGGCTTTCGTGGCTTATCGCTATGCCCTACGTGCGCCGGGCGATACGCCGCGCCGCATCGGCAGCGACGTCCTGGCCGGCGCCATCATGTTTGCCTTGTTTGCCCCGGCAATAGGCGGCGCCGCGGTCACGATCACCATCAGTGCCATCGCGATGGCCCCGAAGAACCTGATGATGTTGATCTTCGGCTTACCCTGGTTTTATATATTTGGCGCCGTGCCCGCCCTGTTGTGCGGCGTGGTGGCCGGCGCCTTGCGGCCTGCCCGGGCCACCTGGTGGTCATACGCCAAGGTCGCGCTCGTAGGCGGCGTTTTTGGCGTGGGCTTTGTACAAGGGTTCACGAGTCGCGAGTTTGAATGGCAAGAGCTCAACGGCGCCTTGGCCATCGGCGGCCCCGCCGGCGTGCTCAGCGCCTTTCTTTGCTCGATGTGGCTGTACGGCAAGCCCGGCAGCACCCGCCCGGCCAATGGCGATGCGGCGCGGGCAACGGGATAGCGCTCAGAAGCCCTTGGACCCCGACCTTTCTTCAGCCTTTTCCGCTTCTTCTTTCTCTTCGGCCTCGGTCTTCACCTCTTGCAGCTTCACCGTCTGCGTACAGCCATTGGCCGCCGCGCACTGGGCAGGCTGTTGCGAGCTTTTCACGCACTCGGCAAAGGCAAGCGCCGCATCCACCGTCGGGAAGTGGTACGACTGTCCATCCGTAAAAGCGACCTTTCCTTCGACTGAGCAATCCATGTCTGACTCCGTTAGCGACGCAATTCTTCGTCGGCATAGCCAAAAGGCCAGCGGCGCTTGTTCGGTTCAGGGGTCGGCTTTTCGTTATTCATGATGGACTCCAATATTCGAATATCGAAATCCTATCTGCGCAGTTGTAACAGCCACGTAAGGGTTCGCAAACAAGCCCTTCAAGCACGGTGACACCGTCCTGACGACCATTCGCCAAAACACGTTCAGGCGCTACTCAAGCTCTGCGTTTACCGTTGGCTTGTCATGCGCCAACCACACCGCGCTGAGAAAATCTGCGAATGCAGCGCCAGAATTTCATCGTGAATGGCGATGACAAACTGCGAATCGAGCACCTACCGATCCTTCAGCGCGATGAGCACTTCCCGATGGACAGCAATGACGCTCTTCGCCGCCGATGCCACCTTTTCTTTGTCTTTCTCGGTCATCACGGGCGGTAGGTCGCGCGCGGGTTGAATTTTTTCCCGCTGCACCAGTTTGTAGCCATACAACTTTTCACCGTAGGGGATTTCCATCGCCGCCTCATCTGCCAAATTACCGCTGCCCGGACTCCGGAGGCGCATTTCGCAACTATACAAGCCCGACTGAGAACCGGGGTTGGCTGGCCCAGCCTTTCCTGCGCGACGGCCATACGGCAATCGCCCACAAGGGCGATACTCCCCTCCCGCCTTCAGTGCTATCAATAAAACGCCAAGGGTGAAACCGCCGTCCGCAGGCACAACAACATCCCGCCCGATACGGATTGGCAATCTGAGGGAGGGCTTTGTCATGGCTTCAGGCTCACGTCTGTCTGACGTAATCGTCAAACTGCCGGACCGGTCGACCGTACGCATCGAACGTCGCCTGGTTATTACTCGCAGCGCCGACGCGCCGCCAGAACATCGCTATGTCTGCACGCTGGAATCAGGCGAACTCGTGACTTGGCTGGGCGATGGCAAGTACCGTTTGCCAGACGGCGCCGTCGCGGTGGCCGTGGCGCACAAGCGCCCGTAGTCACGACGGGCAGCGCAGCGTTGCCCTTCAATTCAGTGATTTTCCTTAGCATGGTTGACCGTGTATTTGGGGATGTCGACCGTCAGATCCTGTTCGCCGACGATGGCCTGACAACTTAAGCGCGACTGCGGCTCGACTCCCCACGCGCGGTCCAGCAGGTCTTCTTCGCCCTCTTCCACGTCATTCAGTGCATCAAAACCGCTGCGCACAATACAGTGGCAGGTTGTGCAGGCGCGGCTTTTTTCGCACGCGTGTTCAATGTCAATGCCGTGATGCAGCAACGCATCACAGAGGGAAGTGCCCGCGGACACGTCCAGCACCGCGCCGGCGGGTGCAAGATCGGGATGGGGAAGAACGGTGATTTTTGGCATATCGGGCCCACCTTATGTGTCGGTCCTGGAAGATTCAAACCAGTACCCCGAGACTAAAGATGCCCACGATGGCAAGGTCAAGCGCCCGCTACCGCAAATAATTGTCAAGTCCACACCAATTACCGCACCAAAACACTGTTATCGCCGCACAATCAATGCGCACGAATTCTCTGGACATCTCGTCCTTTGGGAGAACCATATGTGCGATTGCGCTGCTTGCGTTACCCCTTCCCCGGACTCCACCCCACGCCGTCGCCTGCTATTGGGCGCGGCAGGTCTTGCCGCTTTTGGCGCGACCGGCTGGGCGGAAACGGCCAATGCCGAAGTGCCGTCGAATGATATTGGCGGCGACGAAGCCTTGAAACGACTGATGGCCGGCAATGCCCGGTATGCGGCCAACAAACCCAACATGCGGGACTTTTCAGCGGGCCGGGCGGCTCGCGTCAAAACACAAAAGCCGATCGCCGCGATACTCAGTTGCTCGGATTCCCGGGTGGCGCCGGAATTGGCCTTCGACCAGAACCCGGGCGACGTCTTCATCGTTCGGGTCGCGGGAAACTTCATCAATGACGATGGCCTGGCCAGTTTCGAATTCGCCGCCAAGGTTTTGAACGCGCCGTTGATCCTGGTGCTGGGCCACAACAACTGCGGCGCGGTGGACGCCGCGATAAAGGTCCTGAAAGAAAACGCCGAGCTGCCCGGCCATCTGCCCCAACTGGTCAACGCGATCAAGCCCGCCGTCGAGCGCGCCAGCAAGGGCGACCCCAAGAACCTGCTGACCGCCTCCATCGCTGAAAACGTCCGCCAAGCCGTGCAGCGATTGCAGACGGCGCAGCCAGTGTTGCAAGGCATGGTGCAGGAAAAGAAGTTGATGGTGGCGGGCGGCGTGTACGACCTGGCCACGGGGAAGGTGACGTTGGTTTGATTGCTCGGGTTTGATTGCGCGGACGGATTGCGCTGGCTTGATCGCGCCGACCTGACCCGCGCTTGCACGGTCGCGGCCTTTCCTGGTGGAAGGCCGCGACCGGATTGCGAAAGCGGGCAGCCCCGCCCCGCTTGGTGTTTGCTTACTGCTTTACCGCCAAGGGATGTTCAAAGAAGAACCGCAACATCTCTTGCGTGGCATCCGGTCCGCTCAGGTCCGTGTACGACCCCTTGGGCGACCCGCCTGCCCAGGCATGGCCGGCGCCGTGCACCTCCCAATATTCCGCAACCACCTTGCCCTGCGCGTTCGTGTACACCCGCTTGGTGCTGTTACGCCCTTGGTTCGCCCCCGACACGCGCTGGCTTTGCACGCGCGAATCCGTTCCGGCACTGGCGGCGACGACCGCGCCGGCATTGGACGGGTGCACGGTGTTATCGCGGTCCCCATGAAAAACAATGGTCGGCACCGGCGTGCTGGACACCGCGCCCGGCCGTACCCCAATGCCCTTCATGGCCGACAAGGCGGACGGCAGGTCCTTGGCCGCGCCCGCTGCCAGGCCGGAATGCACGCCCGCCGCCGCATACAACTGCGGATAGGCATCGGCCAGAATCGCAGCCATCGCGCCGCCCGCCGACAAGCCCGCTACGTAGACGCGGCGCGTATCGATGCCGTATTCAGCGATGACGTGGCGCGTCATGTCCGCCAAAATCGACGGCTCGCCTTTGCCGGCCTGCTGGTGGTTGTGCTTGAACCAGTTCCAGCACTTTTGCGGATTGGTTTCGCGCGGCTGCACCGGATACAGCACATAGAAACCCTGCTCACGCGCCGCCTCGTTCATGGCGGTGCCGGCCGCGAAGTCGTCGGCGTCCTGCGTGCAACCGTGCAGCATCACCACCAGCGGCCTCGCTTGCCCGTTCACGCCCGGCGGCACATACAACTTGTAGGCGCGCTGACCGGCGCTATTGCGAAACGAACCCGCCGTGAAGAAATCACCCTTCGTCGTGGAGGAATCACCGGGCGCCCGATGGGTGGGCTTGGATGTCGGGGCGGCGCCATCGTCACGTGTCGGGGACGGTGCGGCGGCAGGGGATGATGCGCTCGGCGACCGCGCGGGAACCTCGCGCGCCTCGACATCAATCACATCGGCCTCGTCATAGCGCGGCGCGGCGGAGGCCGCCGTGGGCTGCACGCCCATCAACGCGGCTTGAATGGCGGCCGTGGCCGCGGCCAGGTTGCCGGAACGGGTAAGCCGCGTGGCTTGGCTCATCAGTTGCTGAAATTCTGGGTGCATAGGAAGACCTTGGAAGCGGCAATAAGGGGTCAGCGGATGCGCTGACGCAGGGCAGTCTTGACGGCGGGGCTGGCGTGCAAGGCCCCCAGTACCGTCACGGATTCAATCGTGGCCAACGCCAATTCGGGCGTCACGTCCGGCGCGATGGTCGCCAGGCCCAGAATCCGAATCTGCAGCATTTCACCCGCGGCCTGAACCGCGAGCAGATCGTCGACCGTGTAGTGCTGAATACCCAGCACCAAGGTCTTCCGGCTGACCGCCTGCCGCACCGCATCGCCGTGGGCGGCAAGCTGGTTGCGGATGGCGGTGCGGATCAGGTCGGTCCGGTTGGCGTAGAAGCCCTCTTGAACCAGAAGATCAATCTGGCCCAGGTCGACATAACCCAGGTTGATCGTGATCTTTTCGTCTGAGGGCTTGGGAGCGGAAGCGAGGCGTGGGGGACGTGGAGGCATGAAACGAAGCATAAAACCATCCAAGTGGATGGCCTATGGATGTTTCATCTTGATAGATTCCTCGGCATTGGCCTGACGCCGAGCCCGGGCGCTTTCAATACGGGCCAGCAAGGGCCCTTTGCGCTTGACGACGATTTCCAGGTAGCGCTCTCGCGACAAGGCCAAACGCACCAGCGTCGGCAGCGCCTCGTAGGCCCGTTCCAAAACCAACTGCACCGACGCCTCGTCCTTCAACTTGTCAGAGGCCACGTTCAACAGGCCATCCACCACCACCCGCTCGATTTTTGGCCAATGCTGGTCAATCAAGTCATGGCCCTTGTCACTGACCGCGCCCAACGCGGCACCCCCAGTGGCCTTGACCCTCACGGCTGAAGACGCAGTGTTTTCCACTGCACTGCTGACTGACCGGGACGCCTTGTCCGCCAAGTTCTTGGCGGTGCCAGACGCGCCCGAAGCCAGATCGGTGATTTTCTTGAACATGTCCTGATCCCGGTTGCGGCCATCCACCTTATTGGTGCTTTGGCCCCTGTTGGTCGAGCGCGCGCGCCGGCTCGATCTTCTGTGCGGCCATGGTACCAAGGCCACGCTACACGCCGCCGCTTGCACCCGGGAAATTCACGCTTCGAACCTAAGCCCTTGAAATAACTGGCAGTTATGAAACCGCATAAGGAAATGCCGAGTTAGGGAATTTACTTATGCCTTTTAACTATTTGCTGCGCGCATACTTGCCGGGTCAGAATTCGCGCTGAGCATAAAGCACCCCAGATGGAACTTCGCCAACTCGAGGCCTTCGCGGCCGTCATGTCTACAGGTAGCGTCACCGCTGCCGGGCGCCTGCTCGGGCGTTCGCAGCCCGCCATCAGCCGCCTGTTGCAAGAGCTTGAAGCTGAAATCGGCTATGCCCTGTTCAACCGCAGCGGCCCCCGTGTGACGCCCACCGAACAAGGCTTTCTGCTGTATGACGACGTGGAACGCGCGCTGGCCGGCTTGCAGCAGATTCGTAGCCGCGCCGAAGAAATTGCGCGTGGCCAAGCCAAGCCGCTGCTGCTGGCGGCAACGTCCGCGCTGGCTGCCGGCCTGGTGCCCGACGCCCTCAAACGCATCGAATCCCAAACCGGCGCGGCGCGCATTCAGGTGCGCAGCGCCTCCCCCGAACGCGTGGTGCATGCGGTGCTGAGCGGTGCCGCACAGCTAGGCGCCACCAGCTTGCCGCTGGAACATCGCGGGCTGACGGTGCATTGGATTGCCCAAGCGCCTTGCGTTGTGGCCCTGCCCGAAAACGATCCGCTGGCCGCGCACGACGTGGTGCCGGTGGCGCTTCTGGCCGGCCGCCGCCTGATCACCATGGCCAACCCTTACCGCCTGCGTCGCCGCCTGGACGCCGCGCTTGCCCCCGGCGGCAATGCGCCCGGCACCATCGAAACCAATTCGTCCGTCAACGCCCTGGCCGCCGTGCGCGCCGGCTTGGGCGTGTCGGTGCTGGAACCAATCACCGCTTACGGCGTCCCGATGCCGGGCGTGGCGATCCGGCCCATTGACCTGGACATCCCTTTTTTCTTTGGGGTCATCACCCCGCAGCCGCAACCGCAACCCCAACCGTTGACGCCCGCCTGCCAGGCCATGGCCGACGCGCTGGCCGAGGCCGCCGCCGCGCTGCTGCCCGGTTTTGTGCTGCACGACGCCAGCGAGCATGCCGCGCTGCTGCACTCTGTTTACGGTGATGACGCCCCTGTTTTGGACTCCCCCACAGTATGAATTTGCCCGTTGCCACCCCGCCGCAAGGCTTGGATGCGCTGGAAGCGCGTTTGCGGCAAGACCTGTCCTGGCTGGAAATACCCGCCAAGAACTGGGTTGCGCCCCGCTTGGTCGATGGCCAGCAGGTACTGGACGTTGTCGTCATCGGCGGCGGCATGGCCGGCTTGGCCGCGGCCGCGTCGTTGACGCATCTGGGCATTACCGCGCCCATCTTCGATCAAGCGCCCGAAGGCTACGAAGGCCCCTGGGCCACCACGGCCCGTATGGAAACGCTGCGCAGTCCCAAGCAACTGACCGGCCCTGCCCTGGGCTTGCCGGCGCTGACCTTCCGCGCCTGGTTCGAAGCGCAATTCGGCACGGCTGAATGGGACGCGCTGGACAAGATTCCGCGCCTGCAATGGATGGACTACCTGCGCTGGTATCGCCGCGTGCTGAACCTGGACGTGCGCAACAACCACCGCGTGTTGTCGGTGCAGCCGCGCGCCGACCGCCTGGTGCAGTTGGACATCGAATCCCCCGCCGGACGCAGCACCGTGCTGGCCCGCCGCGTGGTGCTGGCCACCGGCCGCGATGGCCTGGGCGGCGCCTATGTGCCTGACTTTGCCAAGAAACTGCCGCGCAACCGCTGGGCGCATTCGTCCGACGTGATGGACTACGCCACGCTGGCCGGCAAGCGCGTCGGCGTCGTGGGCGCGGGCGCGTCCGCCATGGACAGCGCCGGCACGGCGTTGGAAGCCGGCGCCGCCAGCGTCGACTTGCTGATCCGCCGCAACGACATCCCGCGCGTGAACAAAGGCAAAGGCGCGGGCAACCCCGGCCTGACCCACGGCCACCTGACCCTGCCCGACGAATGGAAGTGGAAGATCCGCCACTACATCAACGCCGCCCAAGTACCGCCCCCGCGCGGCAGCACCTTGCGCGTGTCGCGCTTCCCGAACGCCCGCTTCAACCTGGGCTGTGGCGTGCAAGACCTGGCGATGGTGGGCGACGACATCCACGTCACCACGCCCAAGGGCGTGTTCGTGCTGGACTTCCTGATCTTCTCCACGGGCTTTCGTATCGACTGGACCGTGCGCCCGGAATTCGCGCCGCTGGCGCCTCACGTGCGCAACTGGGGCGACCGTTTCACCCCGCCCCCCGGCGAAGAAGACCAGGAACTGCATGACTCGCCCGACCTGGGCGCCGTCTTCGAATTGCAGGAAAAAGTGCCCGGCGCCTGCCCGGGTCTGGACCGCGTGCACTGCTTCTCTTACCCCGCCGCGCTGACCCAAGGCACGATCTCGGGCGACATCCCCGCCATCAGCGACGGCGCCAAGCGCCTGGCGCAAGGCATCGCCGGCCTGTTCTACCGCGAAGACGTGGAAACGTACTACGCCAACATGGAAGCGTTTTCCGAACCCGAAGTGTTCGGCGATGAATGGACGCCCGCCCCGCCGCCCGCCCAGGCTGCGGCCTCCCAAGCGGAGACCGCGCAATGACCGGTTGGTTGATACGCCGCATTGCACAAGCCGCGGTGGTTGTATTTCTGATGACGCTGATCGTCTTCGTGGGCCTGCACGCCATCGGCAACCCCGTGGACATCTTGATCGGCCAGGACGTAGACCAAGTCGACCGCGCCCGCATCATCGCGGAACTCGGCCTGGACAGGCCGCTGTGGCAGCAATACCTGGCGTTCCTGAACGGCGCGCTGCACGGCAACCTGGGCAACAGCTTCGTCTACAACATTCCCGCGATTGAACTCGTCATCCAGCGCCTGCCCGCCACGCTGGAACTGGCGATCAGCGCCCTGGGCCTGGCCGTCATCATCGGCCTGCCGCTGGGCTTGATTGCCGGCCTGTACCCCGATAGCCGCTTTTCCAAAATGATCATGGCCGGCAGCATCGTCGGCTTCTCGTTGCCGACCTTCTGGGTGGCGCTGATGCTGATCATGACGTTCAGCGTGTCGCTGGGCTGGCTGCCCGCCAGCGGCCGCGGGCAGACGGTGGAATTCCTGGGCTTTCAGTGGTCGTGGTTGACCGCCGACGGCTGGCGCCATTTGATCTTGCCCGCGCTGAACCTGTCGCTGTTCAAGATTTCGCTAGTCATCCGCCTGACCCGAGCCGGCGTGCGCGACGTGATGCCGCTGGACTTCGTGAAGTTCGCGCGCGCCAAAGGCTTGTCGCCGTTTCGCGTGGTCTGTGTGCACGTGCTGCGCAACACGATGATCCCGCTGGTGACCGTGCTGGGCCTGGAGCTGGGTTCGACGATTGCGTTCGCCGTCATCACGGAAAGCATCTTCTCGTGGCCCGGCGCCGGCAAGCTGATCCTGGACAGCCTGAACGCGCTGGACCGCCCCGTGATCGTGGCCTACCTGATCGTGGTCGTGTGCCTGTTCGTGACGCTGAACCTGATCGTCGACATTCTTTATAAAGTGCTGGACCCCCGGGTACGGCTGGAGGGCTCGGCATGAGCACCACTGCAACCCCCGAGAAGGTTCCCGCCCTGCGCCGCGAATCGCCCTGGCGCCGCAACCTGACCGAATTCCTGTCGTCCAAGACGGCGGTGTTCGGCCTGGCCGTTGCCACCCTGCTGATCCTGGCCGCCATCTTCGCGCCGTGGATCTCGCCGCAGAACCCGTATGACCTGCTGCAAATCGACGTGCTGGATTCCCGCATGCCGCCGGGCTCCATGAACGGCCTGGACACCTTCCACTACTGGCTGGGCACCGACGGCCAGGGCCGCGACTTGCTGTCCGGCATTCTGTACGGCCTGCGCATCAGCTTGATGGTGGGCGTGGGCTCGGCCGTTATCGCCGGCATCGTCGGCACGCTGCTGGGCCTGCTTGCCGCCTACGCGGGCGGCAAGGTCGACGCCTTCATCATGCGTTTGGTCGACCTGATTCTGTCGTTCCCGTCCATTCTGGTTGCCATGATGATCCTGGCCTTTCTGGGCAAGGGCGTGGGCAACGTGGTGCTGACGCTGGTGATTCTGGAATGGGCCTATTACGCCCGTACCGCGCGCGGCCAGGCCCTGGTGGAACGCCGCCGTGAATACGTCGAAGCCGCCCGCTGCCTGGACATTCCCAACTGGCGGATCATGTTGAAGCACATTCTGCCCAACTGCCTGCCGCCGCTGATCGTCATCGGCACCTTGCAGATTGCGCGCGCCATCACACTGGAAGCCACCTTGAGCTTTCTGGGCCTGGGCGTACCCGTGACCGAACCGTCGCTGGGCCTGCTGATTTCCAACGGCTTTCAATACATGC
Organism: Achromobacter spanius; assembly: GCF_029637605.1. Classification (NCBI taxonomy): domain Bacteria; kingdom Pseudomonadati; phylum Pseudomonadota; class Betaproteobacteria; order Burkholderiales; family Alcaligenaceae; genus Achromobacter; species Achromobacter spanius. Next base: position 1,767,564 of record NZ_CP121261.1, read on the forward strand.
TGTCCGGCGAATACTGGATCAGCTTCTACCCCGGCATCGCGCTGCTGATCACCATCGTCGCCATCAACCTGGTGGGCGACCGCCTGCGCGACGTGCTGAACCCAAGGACTCACAAATGACCGACCGCACCGCTACCGGCGCGCCGGCCACGCTTGAAGTGCGCAACCTGCGCACGCACTTTCATACCCGCGCGGGCGTGCTGCCCGCCGTGGACGACGTGTCGTTCACGCTAGAGCGCGGCAAGATTCTGGGCCTGGTCGGTGAATCCGGCTCGGGCAAATCCGTGACAGGCTTTTCCATCATGGGTCTGGTTGACGCCCCCGGCCGTATCGTTGGCGGAGAAATCCTGTTTCAGGGCCGCGACCTGACCAAGCTGGCCCCGCGTGAACTGCGCAAGTTGCAAGGCAACCGCATCGCCATGATCTTCCAAGATCCGATGATGACGCTGAACCCCGTCTTGCGCGTGGACGTGCAGATGATCGAAACGGTGCGCGCGCATAACAAGATGAGCAAGGCGCAGGCCCGCACGCTGGCCCGCGACACGCTCGGCATGATGGGCATCCCCAGCCCCGAAGAACGCTTGCTGGCCTACCCGCATCAGCTGTCTGGCGGCATGCGCCAGCGCGTGGCGATTGCCATCGCCATGCTGCACCGCCCTGACCTGATCATTGCCGACGAACCCACCACCGCGCTGGACGTCACCATCCAGGCGCAGATTCTGTCTGAAGTGCAGAAGCTGGCGCAGCAGCACGGCACCAGCCTGATCTGGATTACGCATGATCTGTCGGTCGTGGCAGGCTTGGCTGATGACGTGGCCGTGATGTACGCCAGCCGCATCGTCGAACACGGCAAGGTCGACGACGTGCTTGACCGCCCGCAGCACCCCTACACCGTCGGCCTGATCGACAGCCTGCCCAGCAATAACCTGCGGGGCCAGCGCCTGCGCCAGATTCCCGGCATGACGCCCAACCTGCTGCACCTGCCCGCCGGCTGCGCGTTTTCCGCGCGCTGCTCGCGCGCCACCGCCGCCTGTGGCCAGCAACCCGGCATCACTCAAGCCCTGCCCGAACACGACGTGCGCTGCTTCCATCCGACTATCCAGATCCACAACGAGGTGACGGCATGACTGTATCCGCCGCCCCCACTCCGCTGATTGACCTTTCTCAAGTCAGCAAGCGCTTTGGCGAAAGAAAGGTCGGCGCAGCCGGCCGCGCCATGCAGCGCATGGGCTTGTCCAAGCCGCCCGCCGTGACGCGCGCGGTCGACAACGTGGACCTGATCGTGAACCCCGGCGAAGTCGTCGGCCTGGTGGGTGAATCCGGCTGCGGCAAATCCACGCTGGGCCGCATCGCCGCCGGCTTGCTGACGCCATCGGGCGGTGAAGTGCGCATCAACGGCGTGCGCCCGTCGGACATGACGTCGGCCCAAGCCCACGCCGCGCGCCTGACCGTGCAGATGATTTTCCAGGACCCCTACGCCAGCCTTAACCCGCGCCTGCGCGTGGACGAGATCGTGGGCGAAGCGGCCCGCATCCATGGCCTGGTCGGCAATGGCGACTTTGACGACTACGTCAGCGCCCAGCTGGAACGCGCGGGGCTCGACCCTGCCCTGCGCCAACGCTACCCGCACCAATTCAGCGGCGGCCAGCGCCAGCGCATCGGCATCGCCCGCGCGCTGGCCGTGCAGCCGTCCATGCTGGTGTGCGATGAAGCCGTGGCCGCACTGGACGTGTCCATTCAAGCGCAGATCCTGAACCTGTTCATGGACCTGCGCGAAGAACTGAACCTGACGTACCTATTTATCAGCCATGACCTGGGCGTGGTGGAACACCTGTCTGACCGCGTCGTCATCATGTACCTGGGCCGCGTCGTGGAAACGGCCGCGGTGGACGAAGTGTTCCAGCGCCCCAACCACCCGTACACGCAAGCGCTGCTGGCGGAAATTCCCAGCCTGAAGTCGCGCCACAAGGTCTTTACCGCGATCAAAGGCGAGATTCCCAGCCCGCTGAACCCGCCCGGCGGCTGCCATTTTCATCCGCGATGTCCGCATGCGATGCCGCGCTGCAAGACCGAAGTTCCCACGTTGAAGGGAATCGCCATCAACCATTTAAGCGCCTGTCATTTGAACGACATGGCCTGAACCTAATTGGCCGCGTTGTCCTGAATGCCTTGAATTCCTTCAGTGGCCTGAATGACAACGCAGCCTTCGGAACACTTAACTCGTTCCCCCCCTACCAAGGACCCCGAACATGAAACGCTTGATTCTTTCGACCCTGACCGCCGCCATCCTGGGCGCCTCTGCCGCCGCGTCCGCCGACAACCTGTCGATCGGCTTTGCCGACCCGCTGTCGTCCCTGGACCCGCAGCTGAACAACCACGCCGGCGACCGCTCGGTGGCCCTGCACTTCTGGGACCTGCTGATCGAGAACAAGTGGAACAAGCTTCAACCCGGCCTGGCCGTCAGCTGGAAGCCGCTGGACCCCACCACCTGGGAATTCAAGCTGCGTGAAGGCGTCAAGTGGCAAGACGGCACGCCGTTTACCGCCGACGACCTGATCTATTCCTACACCCGCGCGCGCGCCGTGCCCGGCAGCGTGGCGACCTACGCCGGCTACCTGCGCACCATCGACACGATGACCGCCAAAGACCCGCTGACGCTCATCGTCAAGACCAAGGCGCCCAACCCCGACCTGCCGCTGAACCTGGCATCCGTGCACGTCGTCAGCAAGCACGTCGGTGAAAAGTCCACCACCGAAGACTACAACTCGGGCAAGGCCATGGTCGGCACCGGCCCGTACAAGTTCGTGTCCTACACCCCGGGCGACCGCGTCATCATGGAACGCAACGACGGCTACTGGGGCGAGAAGGCCACCTGGGACAAGGTCAACTACCGCTACATCAACAACGCCGCCTCGCGCACCGCTGCGCTGTTGGCCGGTGACGTGGACGTGATCGACAAGGTGTCGGTGTCGGACCTGGCCAAGCTGCAAAAGTCCGCCAACATCTCGGTGTACCCCTACGACGGCCTGCGCGTCATGCTGCTGCAACCCAGCTTCAACCCCGCGCCCAACCAATACATCACCGACAACAACGGCAAGCCGCTGGACAAGAACCCGCTGCTGGACCTGCGCGTGCGTCAGGCGCTGAACCTGGCCATCAACCGCAAGGCCATCGCCGACCGCATTCTGCAAGGCGCGGCCACCGAAGCCAACCAGTGGATGCCCAAGGGCACCTTCGGCTACAACCCCGACGTTAAAGACATCCCCAACGATGTCGCGCAAGCCAAGAAGCTGCTGGCCGAAGCGGGCTTTCCCGACGGCTTCAAGCTGACCATGCACGTGCCCAACGACCGCTACCCGCAAGGCCCGGAAACGGCCCAAGCCGTGGCGCAATTCTGGACCCGCGTGGGCGTGAAGACCCAGGTGGAAGTGGTGCCATGGGCCGTGTACTCGGGCCGCGCCAACAAGAACGAATTCGCCGTCAGCATGCTGGCGTGGGGCAACGGCACGGGTGAAGGCAGCTACGCGCTGGTCAACATCCTGGCGTCGGTCGACCCCAAGAAGGGCCTGGGCGCCTCCAACTGGGGCCACTACTCCAACCCCAAGGTGGACGCTGCCCTGGAACAGTCCACGTCGGAATTCGATGTGGCCAAGCGTGAAGCCATCCTGCGCGACTCGGTCAAGCTGGTGTCGGACGACGTCGGCATCTTCCCGCTGTTCCACTACAAGAACATCTGGGCCACCAAGAAGGGCTTGAAGGTTACGCCGATGACCAGCGACCGCACGGCCGCCATGATGGTCACCAAAGAACCCGCCGCCGCGGCCGGTAAATAAGCCATGGTGCCGACCCTGACCATCACCCCCGCGGACGCCTTGATCGACGTGCCGCGCCAGATCCGGGTGGAAAACGTTGCACCCGGCCAAACGGTCGAGATCAGCGCGCTAACCCGCCGCAACGGCGTGCTGTGGCAAGCCCACGCCGCCTACACGGCGGGCGAAGACGGCGCGGTCGACCTGACCCGCGACGCGCCTATCTCGGGCGACTACACCGGCCTGTCGCCCATGGGCCTGATCTGGTCGCAAGCCCCCGTGGACTCGCCCAGCCGCGAACACTTCAACCACCCGGTGACCGATGCTTTGGTCACCGATGTGGTTGCACGTGTGGGCGGTGCTGAAGGCGGCATGCAGGCGCAAGCCACCTTCACGCAGCGCTTGGCGCTGGACGGCGTCACGCGCCACGAGGTCCGCGAAGAAGGCCTGGTCGGCACGCTGTACCTGCCGGCAGGCAGCAAGCCCGGTTCGCACCCCGCCGTCATGATCCTGAACGGCTCGGGCGGCGGCATCAACGAACCGCGCGCGGCGCTGTATGCATCGCGCGGCTACGCCGCCTTTGCGCTGGCGTACTTCAAAGCGCCGGGCCTGTCCGACTACATCTCGAACACCCCGCTGGAATACTTCCAGACCGGCCTGCGCTGGCTGCGCAAAAAGGTTCAGCCCAAGCACGACTTCGTCGCCATCAGCGGCCAGTCGCGCGGCGGTGAACTGGTGTTGCTGCTGGGCGCAACCTTCCCCAAGGAAGTGTCCGCCGTCGTCGCCTACGTACCCGGCGCCGTCGTCCACAGCGGCCAGAACGCCTGCGACCCCAAGATCGGCCGCGAAGGCCCGACCTGGCTGCTGGGCGGCAAGCCCATCCCCCACGTCTGGGAAAACAACCGCACCGCCACCTGGGCGCCGTTTGATGAAGGCCCATCGCCGCATCGTCACGAGAAAGCCATCCTGACCGCACTGCAAGACCCCGACGCCGTCGCCCGCGCCCGCATTCGCGTGGAAGACATCGAAGGCCCAGTCATGCTGCTGTCCGGCACCGACGACGGATCATGGCCGTCCAGCCTGTATTCGAAGATGGTGCAGGACAAGCTGGTCGACGTGAAACACCCCTACCCCGTCGAATGGCTCGACTACGAGAACGGCGGCCACTCGATCCTGTTCCCGTACGTGCCCACCACCCAGCTCGTCTACGCCCACCCCGTGTCGGGCAAGATCAGCACCAGTGGCGGGAATCCGAAAGACAACGCTCGCGCCGACCAGGAATCGTGGGAAGGCGTGAAGAAGTTTCTGGACGCGGCGGTGAAAGCGCGGGCGGCTGCGGCTGCGGCTTCGGCTGCGACAGCGGCTAGTTCGACTGGCGCGGATTCCGCAAGCTCGCAGTCGGCTCCTGCCCATTCAGCAAGCACTTCCGGCGACGCCGGCTGATCAGACACCAAGGAGAACATCCCCATGGCACAACAACCCATCGTCTATGACGCCGTCAATGATCTGGTCGACAAACTCGTCGGCCTGACGCCCGGCAGCAAAACTTTTGAAGTCCGCCACCAACGCGAAAAAGTCGCCGCCGCCACGCAAGGCAGCTACGACGCCCTGTTCGACCCGGCACTGCCCGGCCTGTCGCTCGCCGAACGCCTGCTGGTCGCGCTGTACGCCACCCGCATCAGCCCGTCGCCGCTCTTGGCCTCGCACTACCGCGCCCGCTTGGCGGAAACGGACGCAGCCCCCGCCGACATCGCCGTCGCAGAATCCGGCAAGCCGTCAGACGTCTCCACCCCGCGCCTGGCTGCCGTGTTGGAATTCACGCGCAAGCTGATCGAAAACCCCGTCGAAGGCGACGAAGCCGCGCTGAAGACCCTGCCCGCAGCAGGCGTCACCACGCCCGCGGTGGTCACCCTGTCGCAACTGATCGCCTTCCTGTCGTACCAGACCCGTCTGGTCGCAGGCTTGATCGCGATGAAAGACCTGGAAGGCCAAGCCCCCCGCGCCGCCGCCGTCCCGCCCGCGCCCTTCGAACCCAACACCGCCGCCACCGAACCCGGCGCCGTCATCAAGGCCCACGGCTTCACCAACGAAGTGCTGGAGTGGAAGGCATGGCTCGACGTCGTCAACGTCGACACCGCCACCCCGGAACAAGTCGCCGTCCTGGAAGAAAGCCACCCCAAGGCCAAGGTCTCGGACTACTACCTGTTTCTGGTCCACCAACCGGAAATCCTGCGCCAGCGCTCCACCGCCTTCAACGCCATCATGTACGCCCCAGGCGGCCTGTCGCGCGCCGAACGCGAGCTGGGCTCCACGGTCGTCTCGCGTGTGAACGGCTGCGTGTACTGCGCCTCCGTCCACGCGCAGCGCTTCGAACAACTGGCCAAGCGTAATGAAGTGATCGCGCAAGTGTTCGAAGACCCCTACACCGCCGGCACCACTGCGCGTGAACTGGCGATTGCCCAGTTCTCGATCCAGATCACCGAAGCCCAGGCCGACGTCAACGCCAACAGCATCCAGGCATTGAAGGATGCAGGCTTGAGCGAAGGCGAAGTGCTGGACCTGCTGCACTCGGACGCGATCTTCGCCTGGGCAAATCGTTTGATGCTGAACCTGGGCGAACCGGTTTTTGCCACCGTAGGCTAAGACCCGCTTTTTGTACCGCCCAGCGGCCGCGTCAGCGTTTTCGTTAAACTGACGCTTTCCGCGCCACTACGCGCCCCGCCCCGTGCGGGGCGCTTTGCCTTCCCCCATGTCAGAAAAAACCCACGACATCCGCCCCGGCCAGTCCGTCGAACTCCTCAAAGCCCTGCACATCCTGACCCGCGACGGCAAGATGAACCAGGACAGCCGCCGTAAGCTGAAACAGGTCTATCACCTGTTTCAGTTCATCGAGCCGCTGCTGAAAGACGTCCAACAAGAACGCGGCGCGGTGACGCTCGCGGACCACGGGGCTGGGAAGTCTTATCTGGGGTTCATTCTGTATGACCTGTTCTTCAAGGAACAGAAGGATGCCGTCGGGAATGGGTCCCATATTTATGGGATTGAGACCCGTGAAGAACTGGTGAAGTCGTCAGAGGAACTGGCGAAGCGGCTCGGGTTTGGCGGGATGTCGTTCTTGAATCTCTCTGTGGCGGAATCGATTACGTCGGATAAGTTGCCGGCGACGATTGATGTGGTGACTGCGTTGCACGCTTGTAATACCGCGACCGATGACGCGATTCACTTTGCGTTGGAGAAGAAGGCGAAGTACATCGTGGTTGTGCCTTGCTGCCAGGCGGAAGTGGCTTCGGTGCTAAGGAAGAATAAGGGCAAGGCGCTGGCTGATCCGCTGGCAGAGATTTGGCGGCATCCGCTGCATACGCGGGAGTTTGGAAGCCAGATTACGAATGTGCTGCGGTGCTTGCAGCTTGAGGCGCATGGGTATCAGGTTAGCGTGACGGAATTGGTCGGGTGGGAGCATTCGATGAAGAATGAGCTGATCGTGGCGCAGTTTAAGGATTTGCCGACCAGGAAGCCTGCGGAGAGGCTGACGGAGATGTTGGAGAGAATTGGATTGCAGGAGTTGAAGGATCGGTTTTTTGTGCCGGTGGCTCCGGCGGCGGTAGCTGAGTAGGTATCTGCTTGGCTGATTGGCATGAACCAGAGATAGCTTTAGCTGGTGGTGGGCTGCTGATCTTTCTGTAATCAGTAGCCTGCGATTGCGCTTACGTAAGAGAAAGCGTGATCAATTTGGCACGGAACCGCATCGCGTCCGTCGCCTAACGGGGCATACTCGCCCCGTGGTCCAAAGGATCGCCCGGGTTGACAGCCGGAAAGACAGAACAAGTGGCCGCCGCAATGGCGGCCTCCTTTCTTTCATCGCGTCAATTACACCGGAGCGTCGATATGAGCGACCACCCTTTTACCTATGACCGTTGGGCCTTGCCGGATGATCCGGAGTTTGGTGTTGTGCGGGTTGATGATTTGAGAAAGATGGAGCGGGCTTGCTTAGGGATTTGGGCTATTGCGAGGATCGTGGGGAATAGTGTGAATGAGCCTGGAGCTCCGGGAGTCACGCCGCTGCATGGTTGGGTGGTATCGAATTTGATGGGCGGAGTGGAGAGCCTGTGCGATCAGATCGCCGATCTAGCGGCAAGCTCAATGGATGAGCCGCCGTTAGTTTCCTTATTCTCCAAGGCGAAGACTTCGACGCAATAGCGCAGTCCTGTCAGCAAGCGCAGAAGCCACTGTCAGTGAGTCGGCTTACGACCCGCTGCAGCCGGTCGCTCACCTTCGCTGGCATGCCGAGAAGCGGTCACTCAATGTTGAAGCCAAACGGCGGCATGCCTTTTCCCTTTGTGTGAACAATTAAGCGGTCAGAACATGGGCGACGAGGGGATACGCTAGCCCTATAATCGGCTTCGGCAGGCTCAGCCCCAGGCTGCGACGGTACTTGCATCGAAGAAGTCTATGTTCCTCAAAGGTCCTCCGAGATATGCATTTGCATTAGCGATTAATCGGCGATTCGCGTCGCTGTGCTCGTCGCCGAACACGCTAACGAAAATCTGCCGCGCAGCTGATGCGCGGATTGCTTCAAAGATATGCAAATCGTTCTCATCCATCGAGTGCCCGAGAATGAAAATTGGGGTGGAAATGGTCGTCAACTTACGCAGGCAGTAGGACAGGTATGGGCTACGATCTATCCGCTCCTTCTTCTTCTGGTGTGTCGGCTCGGCCACGAACAGCGGGAATCGTGGTGGCTGTAGGTTCAGGTTGTCTCGCACTTGACCGACGATTCCTCCGCCGACTTCGCCCGTGTACGCATGCTTCCGAACACCCATCGGAACTTCATAGAGGTGGATGCCCCCATGGAGGAAGTGAACCGCCTGATCGGTCCCGTATCCTTTCCAGAGCTGTGCCGCACGGAAACCATCGTCGGTTACCCACGCAGGCTCAATATTCTGATTTCGGGCCCAGTACATCAGCAAATCATAGTTGACCGTGAAGATATGGCTGAAGCGGCTGAGGAATTTACGCACGGCTTGATACTGCACTTCCGACAGCTCGTTCGGCAAGCTCGGATGATTTTCGGATATTGCAGTCAGAAGTGCCTCCTTGAGGATCGCTTGCTCACCCTTTATCGTGTCAATGATTTCTTGATCGAGTCCATGCACCTCGGCCACTAGTTCTGCCGAGAGCAGCGTGCGCATCACAGATTCAAAATCCCAAGTATTCAGACGCTCAAACAGTAACCTGATTTGAGCGTCACGATCGCCAAAATTAGCGACCTGAAACAAGCTTGCATAATTAAATATCTCCGCATTCCAGGCCTGAGAGAACCCATTCCCCAGCAAAATGGTCGGCAGAGTTCCGGCAGGAAGAGTCACTAGGGCTTCATTAAAGGTCAGCATGGAGGTTTTTACTTATGGTTAAGAACAGCAAAGAAGTTCGTAAGAGAATCGGCGCCACTCTGGAGATGCACACCAAAAGCATCCGCCATGCTTTTCCCGTTCAGTGCGTCTCAGGGATCTTTCCTATTCTTAAATAGCCAACTGACCGCGTCCGGCCGAGCCACAAGTCCGGCATAAAACGCGGTTCGCCAGCTGTTGATGCCGCTTGCCGACTGAGCATCATCAAGCCGATTCTTCAAACTCTTTTTCCACGCGGCCAAGGTCGTGAAACGCCGCACTTCTGTGCGAGCTTCGGACCAACGATTCACGCAGAACTGCTGATATTGATTCTCGTCAATCGAGTGACTCAGATGGTGCTCGACGCGAGGTCGATTCCTTGCGGAAACCGAAGCGAAGACTTCATACTCAAACTTCGGTGCCGCAAATGGGGGAGAAATCTTCGTTATATGAAGCCTCTTATCCAGCAACTTGTGATCGTAGTACGGATGCAGCGGACTCAAGGGCAGCCCAGGCTTATTCGCACGATTGCCACGCTTGGTGTTGCAGGGTCCGCAACTCGGCACCAGGTTGAGGGAAAAGAAAGAGAACTCCGCCCATGGCTTTCGCGGCAGGAAATGCTCTACAGTCCCATGCGTTTCTGATCCACACATCGGGCAATACCCATACTTTGTTGTTTTCGCGATTTTACCGATCCAGTCCAGGCTATTTTTCTTGGAACGCCCTTTGTATAACGCAGAAAATATCTGGGGCCACGAAGGCTGGAGGGCAAGTGCCGCGATGGAATTGCTTCCTTTTTTAGTACGATATGTATCGTAAGACGCAACCATCTTCTTGCGGATCGTAAGCGGCAAGGAAATGTCCGGAGCCAAGCCAACTAGGATCGCATCATCGTCAATCGTCGTTCCCACAATATCGTGCAGGTGAATACTACGCATCGTCGTCTACAGCCTCCTCGTCATTGACATTACGCTCCATCAAAAAACGGATCGTTGAGAGCATTTCGGCGTTTAGTTCGTCCCCAAAATTTTTCAGCAGCCAATTAACCCTTTTGGCCTTGTCATCCGAGATCTTTTTCCCCTCTTTGGACAATTTTTCCGCGACGATGCGGTGGAATTTCGTAGCTGCCGCGTCGCCGAACACAGCATCAGAGATGGAACTAATGCTCGCTCCCAGCGTTTTCAAATGCACGGAGCCAACTGTTGGGGCATTGCCTTCGCGCGCGACTACGTGAACGCAAACAGTCGGGACTTCGCGTACAACATAGGGTGAATGCGTGGCGACCACAGCGATCGAATTGGTCGCCGTCAGCAAATCATGGAGTAGCTTCATGAACTCAGAAATGAAGTTCGGATGAAGGTGCGTCTCCGGCTCGTCGAAGATGATCATTGAGCCTTGAGAGATGACTGAAAGCGCTAGTGTCGCAAAGCGCAGGTAAACCCGCTGACCACTGCTGGGGGGGAATATCTCCCGGCCTTCATCGATCAATGCGAGATCGCGGCTGGTGTCGATCGCGGCAGCCAGGTACAGCAGAGCTTGCTCACTAGAAGGAACCTTCTCTAAAGGTATCCACACCAGCCCTCCAAGATCATGGAAGCAGCCAGACACCTTCTTCGGAATTTTCTTCAACGGCAAGTGGATCAGCGACAACGGCAGGACCGGGTTCATGATGTTCCGGAAAATCTCGAACCGACGTTGCCCCTGCAGTTCCGACTCGTCTCGGATCAGGTCTCGAAGCGCGCGCCCGAGCGCCTGGGGCTCCTGCTGAAGTAACTGCGTCTGATCTCCTTTAGACGCAAGGCTAAAGTACCAGTAGTCCAAAGCCGCGTCGAATCGCGCCTTTCGGGGGAAGAGATTTTGGTCATCGGTGGAGAAAACCAGCACTGAATTCGGAACCGCCTGCCAGTCTGCGGCAGTAGCTGAGAATTGATCATTAGGTAAATCCTCAAACACTTCTGCGCCCGAGCCATCGGCGTGCAAAGCAAGCGAACCGATCATTTGATTGAGAAATTGACTCTTACCAGTTCCATTTTTCCCAATTAACACTTGGACGCGATCGGAAACCAATTTCGGCTTCCCTGCGAATATAAATTTCGCAACGTGTGATTCGTCGAAGCCTTTCAACTGGCAATGAATGTTGATGTCGAGACGGGCATCGTTAATCGAGGGCTGCACCTCCCTTAGAACGAACCTCGCACCTTTTGCAAAAGCTCGATAGGCAGAGTTATACCGCATGACCCCAAGCGCGAAAGTATCTTCCTGAATTATTTGATTAATCACATCGCTACTGCCTGAAGAGACGCGGGCAAGGTTAATGTCGTTGGTCGCTTCAAGAATACCGAGGCGTATTTCAAGGGAGCCGGCCCATAGCGCCAACTTTCGATAAGTCTCATCGTCATCGAGCAAAGTTAGAAATTCAGACGCGTGGAGATTCTCAGGGATCAGTGGCGAGGAGGCCCTCTTTTCCAGATCAACAACCCAGGAGTAAAAAGAGGTTTTGGCGCGGGGAACGGCATCCCCGCTCAGCGGAATGACAAAACCAATAAGTTCCAACTTTTCGGATTCTGAGACTTTAATACGAAATCCGCTAGAACCTGATTCCCAAAGTCATTCCAGCTTGGATTTCTTGGCGACAGGACGACGCTTGAACACGGTTGCTCATCCCAAGGCTGCATTCCGTTAGCAAGAAACGACTTAAATTTACTCACCGGCCGTCCATTTTTTAGTATTTTCATATATCTAGCAGCTGCTTTCCTCGCGGCTCGATGCTTAATTCACAACCAAGTACTTGTCTGCGCCAACCGCATACCGATATAGCGGCACATCCGCATTAGAAAAGACCTCCGCAGGAGGGTTTACACCATTAAGCGCAAGAAAATGAATGAGGTAAACACCTGGCTTTTCAATTTTCTGTACGAATGTAATCTCGTGACTCTCACCCGCACCAACATCAACGAAATTCAAGGGGATTCGAGCGAGCGATCCGGCATACCGACCAGATTGGAGGGTGGTTGAACTTTGATAGTTCGGTTTCCCTTCCACGAAAACAACTGGCACCAGCACCAACGAATGCTCATCCAGCGTAACCCTGCTTTCCTGGTTACCTAGATTAAATAGAGTGACCTTAATCGCAACAAGATTCCCCCCCTCCATAAGCTTCTGGACCGTCGTCTCAACCTTTGCCTGGATATGTGGCCTTTGCGCGGTTTTCTGCTCGAGTTCTTTGAGTGTGTACTCTGTGACCTCTCGTTCTTTTTTTACATATACCGTGGAGTAGTAACCCCAAACCGCGACCACGACTGCAGCGATGATCGTCATAGTGTGGGTGAGTATCTGAGTTCCGAGATGGATTTTTTCGATCTTGCTCAGTGAACCTTTTGGCACTTTTTACCTCTTGCTGGAATCGGCAAGGAAACAATTACTTCCCTCTATCAAACAGGCTTTCCAAAGCCGAATTGCCGATGGATACGAGACCGCTCTTGGCTAGAGGCCGATATCGACCAGCGACATCTGCCGACACGGAAATAGGCGTTAGGTTGCTATTTCGTCCCCCCCCTGGTGCGAGGCGCAGTCTCAACGCATAGATCAAACTGTGAATGAGCTCAGGTGCCAAAGCGGTGTCGCGCGCATGCGTGACCCCTGGGACCAGAAATTCGTCAATTGTGAGACGCTCTGAGACAGCATCGACGCCCGCGTAGAATAATCACAGCGGATCCAACGCGAGTCTCCAAGCTTACAAATCACTCGCCCGCTGCCTTTACCCACGCCTCCGGCACCAGGCCCTTGCCACGCCATTCTTCAACTAGATGAACGTTTTTAAGTCCTCCCCAAACCTCCTCGTTTGCATGGTCGAGAACAATAATTTGGAGGCGTCCATTTGTCTTCTCGATGATGTCGTCGAACAGCGCGAAGACCTTCCGGACCGCTATAACGTCTTCGTTCTCCCAAGGTGGATCAAGCTCCTTTTCTGCCTCCTTTCGGGCGCGACGGGCCGGAAAGTAGACTTGGCTCGGCTGATCGTAGATCAGTAGCGCGGGAACAGGATGCTGAGGCAACCGCAAGAAGAATCCTTGCAGCGCCAGACTGAGGGCAACGTGATATGCCAGCCAGTTTGCGCCGCTGCCAATCTCCCAAAGGAAGTCGTCGCGCGTTTCCCGGATCACTCTTACAGTTAGGTCTTGGATAACAAGTCGAATTGGTGCGTCAGGCCACTCACCGTCAAGCTGCGGGATTAGCCTGCCAGAGATGTTCTGAATGGTGGTGAGCGCGTTCTCTAGCTTCCGTCCAATCTCATGCTCGGAGACCAGCTTGGCCAGCCGTTCGACCTCCGCTCTTAGCGTTGAGATCTCTTGGTTGAGCTCCGAGGAAGTGTCAGCACCATCGTATAGCCTGAGAGCTTCTTGTAATCGCCCCAAAAACCGCGAAATCTCCTCACCTCGCGTGGTGACCTTCCGTGCCTCATCTGACTGCCCCTCCAACGTGCGAATCTCGGCCCGAACGCCTGCTAGGTCACTAAGCACTGTGTCGACTAACTCGCGCTGCCGCAACGTCTCCTTTCCGAGCGATTCCGCGACCTCCGGATAGGACCGCAGCCGCAACTCTATGCCCTCCAACGCGTGGCACAGCTGATCGACTCGCGCACGGCCAGCTTCACTGGGCTCGAGGATCGCCGCGGGATGCTGTGACGCGAGGTCTCGAATCCAGGCAGACAAGCCCAAACGGTCGCGCTGAATTCGAAGACCATCGCGGTATTCGTCGCTACTTTCGTCAAGACGGCGCAATTCATGAAGACGTTGACGGGATTGACTGAGGTTCATCGTCAGCTTCGACTCGACTGCGCGCAGCTCGGTGAGCCTGCTCAGGATGACATCCATCGCCGCCAAGGTGGGCGTCGCGGACCGAGCATCGCTGCGCAGAGCTTTTCGAAGCAGGTCAACTGTCGAAAGCCAGTCATCCGGCACCATGGTGTCGGGCGGTAGAAGCCCATATTCAATCGCCAGACGGGCCCAAGCAAATCCCTCGCGCTGCCATGCGGCGCCTGTGTCCTGACGTGCCTTAAGCTCGCCTTCCTTGCGACGTAGAAGTCGCGACAAGCGATCGAGGTCATGCCGCGTTTGGAGCAATTCAGGGCTTATCGCTCCCAGAACATAAGGGAATATAGTCTTCAGTTTCTCCCGATGTTCCGTGGTGTCTGCCTTGAAGAAGAGCACATCGGGATTTGCGACGATGTTCTGCGGCTGGAACAGGAAGGCCATCAAGTCGCGGAAGCTCACGCGCGACTTGAACCTCTCATCGGTTCCGGGCTCGAACTGCAGATTTGACAAACCCGCAAGCCTGTTCAAGACGGCCTTCACATTATCGACGTTCTGGTTCTTTCCCGTGATGACCACAGGAACCTCCACGACGGGCCCCTCAAGGAGCAGCATTTCGCCAGACGCTTTCAGGCCACCGGGTTCCCGTCGAGCCAGCAGCTTTTGTCCTTCAAGCGTGTCGACCAGAACGCCGAACCATGAGCACGTCTCTCTAATAACGCCCACGGGAATCGCACACTTTTCTGAACCCAGGCAGTAGTCAATGATGGGGATGACCGAAGACTTTCCAGTCTTGGAGGCACCACTGATGACGTTTACCTTGCCGGTCTCGAATTTGACTACCCTCGGCACACCGCCATCACGTGGCCACAAGATGACTTTCAACAGTTGGAAGTACATTAGAACGCTACTCGTAATGTGTGGGCGACCTGTTGGTCCGTCAGACTAGCGAACCAGTACCCGACTTTTTCGCAGGCCAGTGTGATCCGTCGGATTCGTTCAGGAAGCGTCGGAGCCAAAAGCTCATGGTGCGGGCTAAATGCTCGGATGGCTGCAGTAGTCGGTTCGATGCGAATCAGCCGCGACTGCTCGGCGACCATGAGAGATCTGAAAGTCAGTTTGCGGAGAGCTAAGGTGCGCCCATGTACCGCCAACAACTCTTCGCGCCGCTCACCAAGCTTGCCGGCTAACAGATGCAGGCCAGACGCCTTCTGCGTGCTCACCACCATAGCGAGGCTTGGCGCGTGAAAAACCAGCGGCAAGAGCAAGAACACTAGAGGCAGCGACACGGCCTGTTCCTCGCGTTCCTGGAAACCAAGACCGAATCGCCAGATGGCGTATGCTCCCAGCGCTTCGTTCTGAACAATTGCTGCCTCGCTAAGGCGCGCAACAGCAGCTCTGTTCGTCATTTCTTGTCCTCCTCATCAAGGAGAGTTTGGTGGTTCGGATGCCACCCCAGCTTTCGTCTGTCGGCTAAGTCGTTAAAGCCACCATGGGTAAAATGTCCAGGCACTGCGCGACTGTCCAACGGCACGTCCATAGCGGCACACCTGCTGTAAACAATTCTGCCTTGCGCCTCCTGGGCCTTTTCGGAAAAGGTATCTTGCACCTCGCTCAGCGCTACGTTGTGCTTGCGCAGCAAAGTGTCTTCCCAATCCTCGAAGGTACCGTCGAAGACGAGACCTTGGTCTGCCCACTTCACTTTGTCGCCAGACGTGCGCATCCAATCACTGGCTGCCCGAAGCTGCTGCTCTTCGGACGCCGCTATCAGCTGGAGTTGCCTCGCGAAGACTGGGCGGTTTGTCAATAACGCCATCGCGGCATCTTTCGATGGGGCTGTCGTGAAAGTTGGCAGATACCCCGCCATGTTGTTCTGCTGGACGAATGCATGAAAGTTCCTTCGGAATTCCTCAACACCGACCAGCGCTGGGACGCTCCGGCGAATGCACTTGTCGGCAGCCTCCTTGGCCTGGCCAATCGCCGAGGCGCAGATGACATCCAGTGACGCCTCTGGGACCGTGGGCCTCAATAGCTCACGAAGTGGCTCTAATGGGTCTGCATCAATAGCTGAGACGGAGGCTTTTCCGACAACGGCCAAAAGTAGCTCGTCAGTCGCATTTAGGAACCGCTCAACATGCGCAATACATACGGGAAAGGCACCCTTTCTTTTCAGTCGGTCTTTAACTTGCCTGAGAAGCGCTTCGATAGCATTGGCGTCAGTTGCGGCATTCATAGCGGCGCTTAGCTTTCCAGCCTTCTGCGGCGTCACGTAGAGCTGGAAGAAGGTCTTCCGGCCATCCACCTTCTGTGCCTCAACTACGTCCAGCCAATTGGCGAAGGTCTTCCAAAGGTCATCCGACCAATCGGAAATCGGGTTGTGCGCTAAAGCGCTTTTGCATTGTTCCAGTAGGAGTGTGCCGTCTGCATAATGGACTGCAACATCATCAAGGTATTCAAGCGACACGCTGGAATCCCTCGGGCTGCTCAGAAGGTAATAGCACAGCCTTACCGGCTGCAATGCAAACCCAAGGTAGGGTCCAGCGGCGGAGTGCTTGACATGCAAAGGAGCCGTCCCGCTCATAGGACCCGCTCTGGAATCATTTCCGGAGGCGACTCTTCTCTATTAATGATAGATTTCACTCCCCTTCCTCCTATTTGTTTTTGCCGACCAAAACTGAACTCGATCAAACGATTCAAGAAAGCCATCGACGCTCAAAGCGTGTGGCTTCTTCCGTAAAGCGCCCCAACTGGACTTTCGGCGCTGCTTTATATGCTGCGTGCAGGCAAGACCTCGCCTCTTTTAGATCTTGAGGAACAGAATAGACATGAGCATATGCTTTCTGAAGTTCGCAGAGATACTGTTCCTTTCCTAGTGACACTGCTTTATCCAAATCAATTAGGGCCTGCTTTGACTCACCTAGCCGCGCCTCGATCATGCCTTTCGTAAAATATACTTCAGCGGAATCAGGAAGTAGATGTGCGGCCTTCTCGGACTGTCTTAGCGCAAGAGGAAGATCCTTCTTCTTCATTAAAGTTCGCGCGTATCTGTCGAATAGGAGTCCGTTTTCTGAATCAATCAGCACGGCTGCTTCGTAATAACCAAGTGCATCGTCCAAACGATTCTCATCAAACGCCTTCCAAGCGGCGCGCGCTTCAGGAACCAGAAAAGCCGCCGGATTTCGGTCTCGAACCAGTGCACTAGCGCTCGTGAGAAATTCGGAATACCTTCTGCTCACCCAATCGACTTCTTCATTGGTGGGATACCGCACCCCATCAATAACCTCCACGCGTTCTATGCAGTAGTTATGAAATTCAGGACTGAAGGTGGTATGCACGGCCCCCTGAAATCTCGATATGGTGCCGATTCCCTTGCTTTCCTCTATTGCTTCACTTGCGGCAGCCACGGTAACCTTCGCGCGCTGACAACAAAGCTGCATAAGATACTGGTCGTGCGTATCTCCAAGTCTGCTCATCAACAGCAACACATGTCGTAACTCGGGTGTAAGACGTGCCCACGCGTCGTCGTACAGGAATTGCCCAAGATCCTGACGCTGCATTCGTTGAACCCTCTGAAAAGCAGTATCAAGGCTAGTATTTGGACCAGACGCTGCTTGAACGAACACTTCCAGGGCGATGGGCTTATTGTTCAATTGCCTAGAGTATTTGCGGAGAGTGGAATCGCCAGCCTGCTGTATCGAAATACAGTTTAGGGCTCCTCCTCTCTTTCGCAAGAATTCTGCGCCCACTTCGTCCGCCCAGACTTCTGTTTGCACGGGTAGGGCTTCAATATGTTCGCGACGTCTTGAAGTGAGAATTACCCGACCAACTCGCCGCGAAAGCTCGTTAATTTGCGAAGCTAGCGCCCCAATGTCCGCATCATTTTGGGCCATCGTCTCCGTATTATCTAAAACTATAAGATGCGAGTCTCTATTTACCTTCAAGGTTGCCATAAGCGAGCCAAGTTTTTGAATTACCTCAGCGGGCCTTTTATCGAACCATGAACGGTCAAGATTGGGCGAAGTGAGCATGCGAGCGATGTCCAACGCTACATCTGCAACGCCAATATCTTGTGCTGAGATATGCTCTAGCCCGTTTAACCCCCACCGTGTCTTCTTAGAAGTGTAAAAAGTTATTATTTCGGGACGCCATTGAATTGAAGTTCGTCCCTCAAGAAACCGATGAATAAGTTCGACTACCAAGGTGGTTTTTCCTACTCCACCATCTCCCCACACCATACATTTTCTTGAATCGAAATCATCCGCCCACGCCGCTAGGGCGTCCATTTCATCCGTGCGGCCCGTGAATACCTCAGTCGAAGCCAATCTAGTTGGTAGATGGACAAAAGGGTTCCACTTATCGACCCACGTCGGTTCATAGATCTCGTAACTCGGTGGGGCTGCGATGGGAAGACCGAGCAGAATATTCGGAACTTCATAACTTAGCGCATCCCGCGCCAGCAACGACTTTTGGACCTGTGCATCTACTTGAAGTTTTCCAGCCGTTGTCGGTTTAAGGCGGCGATAACAAATGGGATGCTCACCTGCCAAACGCAATGTAACAAGCTCTTTTGGCTCGTTACCTCCGAATGTGGGTAGAAACAACTTGTCACTGCCTTTTGTGACCGTGGGAAGAATATTTCCGATTGCGCGAAGCAGTATTCGGATGACCTCCAAGTCTGTTCGGGCGTCATTACCCCCGGCCAGACCATGCCCTTCAACGCCATTATTCCTGCTGCGTACAAATGCCAGAACAACGGCTTCCACGTTTCCACGGCTTGTGCCTGTAAGCTTCCGCAGCTCGTCGGACAATTCGTCCTGTTGCCAAAACTGTCGTCCCACCGATTTCCATCCGATATTTTCTGCCGCAACTAGAAGCTGCGATAAGAGATTTGCCAGAGAGCCATCAGCAGGTTGCCTAAACTGTGATATGTCAACTTCTGTGTATGAGGAAATCTTCGAAGGATCTTCACGGAGGTGACCAACGACCCACTCCCCTAATGCTACACATGCATGCTGCATAGCTATCCTAAATATTCCGAGCACGGCATTGCGCACGTGCACCGAGTCTTTAAGTGATTCAGCTGCTTTAACTCGTGCCAATAATAATTTCTGCATATTCGAGCCTTTTTTCAACAGGAAGGACGCGAAGCCATTAAACACTGCTAGAAAGCTTTTACTTCAATTCAGCCAACCACTCACTGCAAAATCGCGAAATTGCAGTCCAACACCTTATTTTCTAAACAACGCACCAAACACCTTCTGAATCGCGATCAAGCCCAATATATTTAGTGCAAGGTACACAGCAATCGTAATGACCGCTTGCAGGAGGCCATAAAGGATCATCATTTCCCTTCCTTTCAATCAAGAGTGCTGCGGTCGTTCATACCTTCAATCAAATCCTGAAATGCGATCCAGTATCTTCCAGAGGCGACATTTACGATTGAAAATTCTTGTCGAGGGCCAATGTAAGTTCGAGCACGAAGGCTTAGGTCGACGGCAAAGCTCCAAATGTTACTTTAGTTACTGAATTTACTCTATGAAAAAAATAACTCGGATGGGCCGATTACATAGATTCCATATTCAGAAGCTGAGGTTCTTCATTTCCCCTCCACCCTCCCCCACCTCCCCGCAATCCCCCCCGCCGCCGCCTTCATCCTCTCCACCACCATCCCAAACCTCTCCACCCCCAACCTCTCCGCCATCGCCGTCACCGTAATCGCCCCCAGCGCCACGCCTCCCTCCGTTAACACCGGCACCGCCACCGCACTAGTCCCCGGCATTAACCCCATTGCCGCATGCGCAATCCCCTCCCTCCGCGCCACCTCAACCCGCGCAATCACATCCTCCACTCGCTCCCCCATCACCTCCAGCCTGGCCGCGTTCCCCCGCACTAACTCCACACTCTCCTCCCTCCCCAAACTCGCCAACAACGCCACACCCGACACCCCCACGCCCAACGGCCGTCTAACCCCCACCTCAATCGACAGCACCTGTATCGGATGCCTTCCCGTCCGCCGCCCAATACATATCGAATCGTGCCCATGTCGAATACTCAAAAACACCGTATCCCCCACCTGATCGGCCAGCTCGCTCATATACGGGTCCGCCAGCGTCAGCAGCGGAAAGCGCCTTGTCCTGGCAAGCCCCAGCAAACTGATCTCCTGCCCGATCAAATACCGTCGCGTTTCTAAATCCTGTTCAACCGCGCCCTCTTGCACCAGCGTCTTCAGCAAGCGATGCACGGTGGGCCGATTCAAGCCAGACATGCGTTCCAGATCCACCAGCCTTACACCGCGCTCTTGTCCGCACGCAATCAGCCTCAGCAGCGCCAAGGCTCTGCGTACCGTCTGTGCGCCGGATGCGCTTTTGTCTTCTGGTTCGCTCACGCGGCCTCCGGTTTGATAATGGATTTGGGCGTCTGCTGAATACCGCGCTTGGTGACGATGGGGCCTAGCGATGCGTAGTTGGGGCCACCGATGCGGCAGATGGGGCGTAGTAATGCGGTATCGATCTTGCCGTCTTGCAGCAGGCCATCGCGTATATGGAACATCACCACTTCGCCCACGAAGAACTCCGCGCCGGTGTCGCCAAACGGGGTGACGCTATGAAAGCGGCATTCCAGGCTGATGGGCGCGGCGGCAAGTCTGGGGGTGTCGATAACCGCGCCGGGAAGCACGCTTAAACCCAGCACGTCGACTTCGCTGATTTCGGGCGGGAGTTCTTGGGCGCTGTCGTGCAGGGGATCAAGCAGGGTTTCGTCTCCAACGTTGACGACGAAGTGGCGGTTGGCCAGGATGTTCTCGGCGGTGTCTTTGCGTTTGCCGGCTTTGCGGCCGATGTTGACGCCGATCATGGGGGGTTTGTTTGAGACGAAGGTGTAGCAGCTGAACGGCGCCAGGTTGACGCCGCCGTGGGCGTTGACGCTGCTGATCCAGGCGATGGGCCGGGGCACGACGATGCCGCTCATCAGGCGGTAGGTTTGTTCGGGGTTCAGGTCGCTGGCGGGAAAGTGCATGATGGGTCTGGCTCCGTAGTCCGGATATTGAACATTCAACAATGAATAAAACCGCGTGCGCAATAGGCGCCCAGGGTAATTCTGCGGCGAAACGCGGTCATGCCAAAAGCCACCCGCAAAGCAACCTGCCAAAAGAGTCCAATATCCGGAACTTTTCTTGAAATTCGGATTGTTCAGCGGCGCGGGAATTTCTAGAGTGTCGTCAAACACAACAAACAAAACGTGATGACACGACCAGGAGACAAACCATGACTCGCAATACCCTTCGAGCCTGCGCCACGGTGGCGCTGACCGTTCTGACTTCCATGGCGCACGCCGCGTGGCCCGAGAAGCCCGTGAAGATCGTGGTGCCCTATCCGCCGGGCGGCAATGTGGATGTGGCGGCGCGGATGATTGCGCCGGGCTTGCAGGCAGCGTTTGGGCAGCCGTTTATTGTCGAGAACAAGCCGGGTGCGGGCGGCATGATTGCGGGCGAGCAGGTGGCGCGGTCCGAGCCGGATGGCTACACCTTGTTCATGGCGGCGAACGGGCCGCTGCTGTTCTCGCCGCTGATTTTCAAGCGGGATGCGTACAAGTGGGATCGGGACTTTGCGCCGATCAGTTCGGTGTCGTACACGCCGCTGGTGTTGCAGGTGAAGCCGAGCGTGCCGGCGAAGACGCTGGCGGAATTGCTGGCGCTGGCGAAGAAGGAACCCGGCAAGCTGAACATGGCGTCTCCGGGTGCGGGAACCACGAATCATCTGGTCAGCGAGCTGTTGCAGTCGTTGACGGGCGCGCGTTGGACGACGGCGCAGTACAAGGGCAACGCGCCGGCCACGACCGATCTGTTGGGCGGGCAGGTGGATTTCAACTTTGATCAGATTTCGGTGGCGCTGCCGTATGTGAAGGAAGGCCGTTTGCGCGCCTTGGCGGTGACGACGGCCAAGCGCGTGCCGTCGATGCCAGACGTGCCGACGTTTGCGGAAGCGGGTGTGCAGGGCATGGAGGCTGCCACGTTTACCGGGCTGCTGGCGCCGAAGGGCACGCCGCCGGATGTGCTGAAACAATTGAGCGAGGCGCTGACCAAGATCCTGGCGCAGCCCACGATTATTAAGCGATTTGATGACCTGGGTGCCGAGGCGCGCGGTAGTACGCCAGAGGAATTCACGCGCTATCTGGCGGCGGAAGACGCGCGCTGGACGCCGATCATCAAGCGTGCGGGCATCACGGCGAACTAAGGCCAGACCACAGCCGCCAGACCACAGCCTGGCCTGACCCGCCAGCAGCCACGCCCTGACAACCGAACGCATCGCGGCCTGCCTGGTCATGGCTGCGATGCCGCTCCACCCTCTTCTTTGCAAACGGAACCCGCCATGAGCAGACGCAGCATTTACGCCGAAGGCTTCAGCCACAAGAATCCCATTCCGGCCGCGTGCCGGATTGGGCCGATGCTGTATTCGGGCAGCATCCAAGGCACCGACCCCGCCACGGGCGCGTATGGCGCGACGTTGGAACGCCAGTGCGAACTGATGTTCGACCACGTGCGCCGCATTGTGGAAGCGGGCGGCGGCACGCTGGATCACGTCGCCAAGATGACGGTGTGGATGCGCGACCGCAGCCAGCGCGCGGCGCTGAATGCGGTGTGGCTGCAAGCGTTTCCGGATGCGGAGAATCGTCCGGCGCGCCACACGATGCAGGCCGATCTGGATGGCGACAAGCTGATCGAATGCGACTTTGTGGCCGTGATCGGGTAAGGGAGACAGACGATGACTCAAAGCCAAAGTTCGCAGAATCAAGCGTCGCAGAAGCAAGCGCCGCAACATTCCCCCTCGCAGTACCAACCCTTCAATCCCCGCCCCACCGCCCCCGCCACCCGCCTACCGCCTAAGGCCTGCGACAGCCAGTTTCACGTATTCGGTTCCGCAGACCGTTACCCCGTGCGCCCCGGCGCGGCGTACGAGATGCCCAGCGCCACCATCGAGACCGCGCTGGGCCTGCACCGCCTGCTGGGCATCGAGCGCGGCGTGATCGTGCAGGCCACCACCTATGGTGCAGATCATCAAGTGGTGCTGGACGGCCTGGCCGCCGCCGGCCCGTCGTATCGCGGTTGCGCGAATGCGGTGGTGCTGGCCGAGCGAGACGACGCCTACATTCAGAAGCTGCACGATGCGGGCGTGCGCGGGGCGCGGTTCACACGTCAGGGCTTGGGCATCAGCATGGCGCCGGCCGTGTTTGACCGCGCCATTGCGCGCATTCGTGAACTGGGCTGGTACGCCAAGTTTCAGCCGGAGCCCGACGGGATGATGGCGCAGGCGGCGCAGTTTGAACGGCTGGATATTCCGGTGCTGCTGGATCACATGGGGCGTGCCGATCCCACTGCAGGCGCGGCAGATCCGACTCGGCAGTTGTTGGAGACGTTGCTACGTCGCGGCAACTTCTGGGTGATGTTGTCGTTGACGGAAAAGATCTCACGCAGCGGCCCGCCTTGGGACGACGTGACGCCGCTAGCGCAAGCGCTGATCGCCGCCAACCCCGACCGCGTGGTGTGGGGCAGCGACTGGCCACATCCCGTCTCCACCAAGCCCACGCCCGACGAGGGCCAGTTGGTGGACCAGTTGGCGCGCTATGCGGGCGACGCCGCGACGCTTAAGAAAATCCTGGTGGACAACCCCGCTCGCTTGTTTGGATTCGACGAATGAAACTGCTGACTTATACGCATCAAGGCCGCACGCACTTTGGCGCGCTGCGTGGCCAGGACCAGATCGTGGCGCTGGACGGAAATGGCTTTGCCAGCCTGCGCGCCGCACTGGAGGCCAACGCCTTGCCCGCGCTGGCCAAATTGGCGGACACACTTCCCGCCACGCACAAGCTGAACGACGTGCGGCTGTTGCCGCCAATACCCTCGCCTGAAAAAATCATCTGCGTCGGCGTGAACTACGGCAAGCGCAACGAGGAATATAAAGACGGCAGCGCGCCGCCCGCCTACCCCAGCGTGTTTCCGCGCTTTCCGGGTTCGTTCGTGGGCCATGGTGAACCCTTGCTGCGCCCGCCGGAGTCCGAACAACTGGATTACGAAGGCGAGATCGCCATCATCATCGGCAAGGCCGGCCGCCGCATTGCCGCCGAGGACGCCTGGAGCCACATCGCGGGCCTGACCTGCCTGAACGAAGGCACGGTGCGCGACTGGATCAAACACGGCAAGTTCAACGTGACGCAGGGCAAGAACTTTGACGCCAGCGGGTCCATGGGGCCGTGGATGGTGACGGCCGATGAGTTCGACCCCGACGCGCCGCTAACGGTGACCACGCGGGTCAACGGCGAACTGCGCCAGCAAGACGCTACCGACAACCTGATGTTTCCGTTCGCGGAACTGATCCGCTACATCTCCATCTGGACCACGCTGAAACCCGGCGATGTGATCTCCACCGGCACGCCCATCGGCGCAGGCGTGCGCTTCACGCCGCCGCGCTTCTTGAAGCCGGGCGACGTGGTCGAGGTGGAAGTCGCCGGCATTGGCGTGTTGTCCAACCCCGTGGCCGACGAAGTCGCCGCGCACTGATCAGGAGCTTGCAATGCTTAACGACGACGACCGCGCCCGCGCGGCCAGCCTGCTGCTTGAAGCCGAGCGCAGCGGCGTGCCCACCACGCAGTTGGACCAGGCGTTTCCCGGCATCGAGATTGCGGATGCGTATGCCATCCAGCAACGCAATATCGACCAGAAGATTGCCGACGGCGCCAAGCTGCGCGGCCACAAGATCGGCCTGACGTCCAAGGCGATGCAAAGCACCGTGGGCATTGACGAGCCCGACTACGGCCATTTGCTGGACACCATGTTCTTTCAAGATGGGCAGACCATTCCCACCGACAAGCTGATCGTGCCGCGCGTGGAGGTGGAGCTGGCGTTTGTGCTGGGCAAGCCCTTGCGCGGCCCAGATGTGAGCCTGTTCGATGTGCTGGACGCCACGGATTACGTGGTGCCGGCGCTGGAACTGATCGACGGCCGCAGCAAGTATCCGCGCCGCATCGTGGACAACATTGCCGATAACGCGGCGTGCGCCGGCATCGTGCTGGGCGGCCGGCCGGTGCGGCCGATGGATATTGATCTGCGCTGGGTCGGCGCCCTGCTTCTGAAGAATGGCGTGATCGAAGAATCGGGCGTGTCGGCGGCGGTGCTGGGACATCCGGCGTTGGGTATTGCGTGGCTGGCGAACAAGCTTGCGCAGCACGACGCCGGGTTGGAAGCCGGGCATGTTGTGCTGGCGGGGTCCTTCACCCGCACCGTCGCGGTGAAACGCGGCGATACGCTGCATGCTGACTACGGCAAGCTGGGCAGCATCTCGGTGCATTTTTCATAAGGCGGCGCGCATGGAACTCCCCATCAATACGTTTAAACGCGCGCTGCGTGAACAGCGCCATCAAACCGGGCTGTGGGTCACGCTTGGGCATGCGAACAGCACCGAACTGGTGGCGGCGAGCGGCTTTGATTGGCTGCTGCTGGATACCGAGCACACGCCCGTGGTGCTGCCCACCGTGATGGCGCAGTTGCAGGCGGCCGGCGCGTACAAAAGCCATCCGGTGGTGCGGCCGTCTTGGAATGACAAGGTGCAGATCAAGCAGTATCTGGATATCGGCGCGCAGACCTTGCTGCTGCCGTATGTGCAGAACGCGGATGAGGCGCAAAGCGCGGTGGCAGGTATGCGTTATGCACCGCGCGGGATAAGGGGCGTTAGCGGCACGATGCGCGCGACGCGGTATGGGCGCGTGCCGGACTATATGCGCCGGTGTGAAGAAGAACTGTGTTTGCTGGTGCAGGCCGAGACGGGCGAGGCGCTGGAGAATCTGGACGCCATGATTGCGGTGGATGGAGTCGATGGCGTGTTTATTGGGCCTGCGGATCTGGCTGCCAGCTTGGGATATCCCGGCGAGCCGCAGCATCCGAAGGTGGTGGCAGAGGTGGAAAGCGCCATCAAGCGCATCCGCGCGGCGGGCAAGGCGCCGGGGGTGCTGACGGGGGATGAGGCGCTGGCGCGGCGGTATATCGAGGCGGGCAGTTTGTTTACGGCGGTGGGCGTGGACGCGGCGATCTTGGTGCGGTACTGCGATCAATTGGCGGCGCGGTTCGCAAGGGTTTGACGGCTTTCGCCAGACGCTAGACGCGCGGCCGTCGCGGCTTAAGCCAAGGAAATAACGCCACGTTTGTTACTCCCGGCTCTCGGCACGCGGTGCAACACTATCCGTAAGCACCCTTAGACGGCGGGCTGCCACGCAACCCGCCGTTCATCCTGGCCAAGAAGGAATCACCACCGGAGGTATCACCGCCATGACCGCTGCCACTGAACCCACGGGCCGCATGCAGACGCCCCCCGTTGTCACCGCCGACGAATGGGAAGCCGCCCGCCAGCAGCTCCTGCTGAAAGAAAAAGCCCAAACCCGCGCCCGCGACGCCCTGGCCGCCGAGCGCCGCCGCATGCCCTGGACGCCTGTCGACAAGGCATACACGTTCGAAGGCCCCAATGGCAAGCTGACGCTGCGCGACCTGTTCGACAATCGCCGCCAGCTCATCATCTATCGCGCCTTCTTCGAACCCGGCGTCTACGGCTGGCCCGAGCACGCATGCCGAGGCTGCTCCATGGTGGCCGACCAAGTGGCGCACCTGGCCCACTTGAACGCCCGCGACACCACGCTGGTCTTTGTTTCGCGCGCCCCTCAAGCCGACATCGCCCGCCTGAAAGCTAGCATGGGCTGGACGATGCCGTGGTTCACGATCACCGACAGCTTCGACGCGGATTTTGGCGTGGACGAATGGCACGGGACGAACGTGTTCTTTCGCGATGGCGACCGCTTTTTCCGCACGTACTTTTTGAATAATCGTGGCGACGAGCAGATGGGCGGCACGTGGAACTACCTGGACATCACGCCGTTGGGCCGGCAGGAAGCCTGGGAGGATTCGCCTAAGGGGTATCCGCAGACGCCGGTGTACACCTGGTGGAACTGGCACGACAGCTATGTGCCAGGTGCGCCGCCAGATCAGGAGTGGGTCGAGGTGTCCGAGGCGACAAACAAAGCGCTCATGGAGCAATGCTGCAACAAGGGTAAGCCAGCGGCGTAGCGGTACCGCGTTACTTGGGAAGGGCGTTCAGCGTGAAGCGAGGACGCCCTTGGCCCACATGGATTCTTATTGTGAAGAGGCGACTTCCCGCTCGAGCGCGGCACGAACCGTCTTCAAACGATTTTGAATGGATATGCGCTGTATCGCCGCCGACGCAGGAATAGCCTCCAGCATTAGCTCCAACTCTCGGATTTCTGAAGCGAGAAATTCGTGGCACTTAATCATGGCTCAACTCCGGGATCGTCCTAGCACTGGCGTTTGAACGGCGACGACAACCATTCTGCCTTTAGGCCACATCAAAAGGTCAAATTGCTGTTCGATACGACCATCCATCATAGACCGTCGACACCCAAAAACACCCGCGATAACCGCCCCTAAAAGCCGTGAAAGAGTCCTACTTTTAGCGTCACGCCCGACTTCACCGACATCGCAACTGCCGTCCCGTCAATTTCCCCGTTCAGCACGCTACACGTACAAACTTCTTGCCAGTTATCTCGGCTATTGAACGCCCCAATGGCCGCAGCGATGCGCCCCACCCGCCATCACAAATGCCGATGGCTACACACCATCGCCTGCCCGGTCAGTTCGCCAATCAGCTTGGCGATGCCGCGCGCGCTTTCTTCATCCAGCCATTCCATGCGCACCATCCGAAATCCCATTGCCAGGCTATAGCGCCAGTCCAGTTCCAGGATGCGGTAGGCGCAACCATTTGCCTCGCAATGCCATTGCGCAGCCGGGTCCTCATATGCCGCGCCGATGAAATCCACGTGCGAATCAAATGGCGGTAGAGATTCCAAGGGTTCGTTGGAACCGGGCAGGCACGGCTCGGACAGGTTTTCTCCGACGGCCACGCTGGGGTTCGGGCCGTTGAACGCCAGCAGCATCAACGGAAAATTCCTGGGGTCTGCGTCATAGTCCTCTTGGACCTCGGCGCTTAGGTAGGGGCGCGCGGCGGGGCCAAGGCAGTATTGCGGGCTGTGCCAGTCACTGCTTTCGTTATCGTCGTAAAGCGGATCCGGGGTGATGCCATGTTGCGCCAGCAGGCTCAACGTTTCTTCCATGGTTGCGTCGTGCCGAATCGGCAGATCGGCAGGCAGATGGCCTGCCTGCACGTATCTCGCAAGCAAGTCGCCCGCTGTCCCGATGGGTTCGGGGTTTTGATAAGAGCCGTCGTTCAGGCCGGCCACGCCAAACCCCAGGTTGATGATGGCGCGATACGGCACTTGCCGGCCGCGCGGCTCAAGCACGTATCCGCCTTTCAGCAGTTGCGCTTCCAGGGCCTGCCAATCGGGCGGCGGCAGGTGAAAATCGCGTGGGCAAATGAATTGGTGGTGTTCAGACATGGGGGATGCGCTTGGCGAATTCCGGGGTTAACGGTTTGCAATTCGTGGGCAAACCGCGAAAGTCTAAATGAAAAATTCCAGGTGAACGATAGCGCCCTGTCCGCCTAAACTTGCCGACATGAGTAAATCGTCATCGCCCTCGTCCGACCTCTTCGCCCCGCCTCGCAAGCGCTCCCCTGCCCGCGTGAATTCGCTGTCATGGATTCTGGAGCCAATGGAACGTGACGCCGCCTACCAACGCCGCAAGATGTTCGGCTGCGATGCGGCGTATCTGGATGAGTCGCTGTATCTGGTGGTTGCTGACCGTGAACCGCCCTGGAACGGGGTCATGGTGTGTACGTCTCGCGAGCACCATGCAGCGCTGATGGCGGACGTGCCCGGGCTGTTGGTGCATCCGGAGTTGGGTAAATGGCTGTACCTGCCGCAGACCGACGAAGCGTTTGAGTCCCGCGCCGCTACGTTGGTAAGGCTGGCATTGGATCGGGACCCGCGCATGGGCGTGGCGCCCAAGCCGAAAGCCTCGCGGCGCAAGTCGTGGCGTGCTGCTGACTAGGCTGCTGCCCCCCTGACCGACCAAGCCGCTGACCAAGCCGCTGACTGCGTCGACGACAACGCCAGTGATCAGCCGCCCGGCTCGCTCAACGACTTCAACACCGTCCACCCCGACTCAATATGCTTGCGCATCGCCAGCATGGCCGCTGACGCATCCCCCGAGGCAAACGCTTGCAGGATCTCTTCGTGTTCCCGCACGGCATCCTGGCCGCGATTCGACGCGGAATTGATCAAATCAAACGGATAACGCGCCCACAGGATCTGCACGAAGTGCAAGGTTTGCGGCAACTGCGCAATGTCGTAGAGCTGGCGGTGGAAGCGGTAATTGATGCCGCGCGCAATGGCGCGGTCGCCGGTTTCGAAGGCTTTGGCGAAGTCATTGGCCAATACGCGCAGTTCGGTGATGTCTTGCGTGGTGATTCTTTCGACGGCGGCGCGCACCAGTTGCGATTCCAGCAACAGGCGCAGTTGCAGGATTTCAGCGGATGCGCCGGCATCGAAGGGCACGACGCGGGCGCCTCGATAGGAATCGCCGCTGATATAGCCTTCGGCTTCAAGCAGCTTGAGCGCCTCGCGCACCGGCGTGATGCTTAGCTTCAATTGTTCTGCGATCTCGGCCTGCTTCAAGCGCGACCCGCGCGGAAATACGCCCGAGATAATGCGCTCTCGCAAGTAATCCGCGACTTGTTCCTCTTTCGTACGGTATTCCATTTATTAAGCCTGAGTGGCCCGGACTTGCCGGTTAAACCTTGGATTAAACCCGCCTGGGTAAAACCCTGATTACAGGCCGCGAAGCCCCTATGGGGCAGATTCTAACCGTTAAGCCATGGCGGCACCCTGGGATTCCGCGGCGATACGGCGCGCGCGTTCGACGACGGGTTTGTCGATCATTTTTCCGTCCAGGGCGGTGGCGGCGCCGTGGCTGGCGTCGAAGGCGGCCAGCACGCGCCGGGCCCAGGCTTGTTCGTCGGCGGTGGGCAAATAGGCGGCATTGACGGCGGCGATCTGGCGCGGGTGGATGCACAGCTTGCCGCCGAACCCAAGCTGCCGCGCGCGCCGCGCATCGGCCAGCATCTGGTCGGCGTCGTTGAATTCCAGGCTGACGCCATCGATGGGCGGGGCCAGGTCGGCATGCCGGGAGGCCAGCACGATGTCGGTACGGATGGCGGTCATGGCGTCGGCCTCGTCGGCGATGCCGCTGTCCACGGCAAAGTCCACGCTGCCAAAGGCGATGCGTTCAACGCCCGCTTGCCGCGCCACGGCGTGCAGGTCCATATAGCCGCGCACCGTCTCCAGCAAGGCGATGATGGGCCTGCCCGGCAAGGCCAGCAAGGTGTGCGCCACCGTGTTGGCGTCGGCCTTGGGCAGCATGACGCCTACGCCGGGCGCGGCGCGAACGGCTTGCAGATCGTCCTGATACCAGTCGGTGTCGGCGGCGTTGATGCGGACGATGGCCTGGCCGCCTTGGGCCAGCCAGGCGGCCACGTCGATGCGCGCTTGTGCCTTGGCGGCGGGCGCGACGGCGTCTTCCAGGTCCAGGATGACCGCATGCGCGCCACTGGACGCGGCGCGGGCGTAACGGTCCGGGCGGTCACCCGGTACAAACAAGAGACTGCGCGGGGGAGCGTTCACAGGCGCCTCATTCGAAAACCACATCTTTGGAATTGGTGAGCCTGCAGAAGCGTTGCAGGCTTTTGATGGCGTTGTCGTGCTCTTCGGTGCTCAGGCCGCAGCAGCAGTCTTCCAGCACCACCATGTCGTAATCGCGGTCATGCCCTTCGCGCACGGTAGCCTGCACGACGGCGTTGGTGGAAATGCCCGAGCAGTAAATCCGCTTGATGCCGTGCGCGCGCAAGACGGCTTCCAGCGTGGTGCTGTAGAAGGGGCTGACGCGGTGTTTGATGATGTCGAAGTCGCCCGGCTGTTGCCCCAGGTCGGGATGCACCTGCGTGCCCCACTCGCCCAGCTTGAAGATGCCGTTCTTGCGCGCACCCGAGAAAATGGGGGAATGGGGCGGGCATTCGCGGTAGTCGGGCGAAAAGCCCACGCGCACGAAGCCGATGTGCAGGCCGGCGGCGCGGGCCTTGTCCAGCGCGTGGCGGGTGTTTTCCAGGATGGCGCGGCTGCGCACCTGCTCTCCGTAGGCGGCGCGGCCGTTGGGGCCGTCTGCGTGGACCAGATCATTTTCCATGTCCAGCACTAGGTAGATGGCGTCCTTCATTGATGACTCCTTTAAATCAGGGGTGTTTGTTCACGCTGCGTTGAATGGCGCAAAAAAGGTGTGGACTCGTTAAAGAATGACCTCGCGCCTTTCCAGGTCGGCGCGCTGCTGTGCACCAAGCCCCAGCAGTTCACCGAAAACATAATCCTCGTCCTGGCCCAGGGCGGGGGTCAAGCGCCGGATGCCGACCTGGTCCGCCCCACTGAAGCGGGCGGGTGCGCCAACCGCCAAACGGGCGGGGATGTCTGGCGCTTGCACGCTGGTGACGGCACCGCGCGCGCTCAGGTGCGGGTCGGACGCCACGTCCTGCATGGTCCACGACACGTGGGCGCAAACGCCGGCCTGCTGCAAGCGTTCGGCGGTGGCGTCCGCGTTGCAGGTCGACAGCCACCGTGTCAGCGTGTCGTCCAGTTCCTGGCTGTGCTGCCGACGCAGTGTGGCAGTGGCGTAGCGGGCATATCCGGCGCCGTTGCCGCTCCTGTTGCTGCTGCTATTGCCCTCGCTCTCGCCCTGCCCCAACGTGCGTACCAATGCCTGCCATTCGGCGTCGTTGCGGATGGCCAGTGTCAGCCAGCGGTCGGGCTGCGATGTGGGATACACGCCGTGCGGCGCCATGGCCAGGTCTGCATTGCCCGGGCGTTCGGGGGTGATGCCCAGGCTGGCCAGCACCAGCGCGTCGCCGATCATGGCGGAGGCCACTTCACGCGCGGCCAGGTCGACATGCTGGGCCAGGCCCGTGCGGCGGCGCTGGTGCAAAGCGGCCAGCGTGGCAAGCGCCGCGTGCACGCCGGCCGCGTGGTCCATGACGTGGCGCATTTCTACGGGCGGGCCGTCGCGGTATCCGCTCATCCAGCCCAAGCCGCCCCACGCGCCAAAGAGCGGTGCGTAGCCCGCGAAGTGCGAGTCGGGGCCGCTTTGGCCGCAGGACGACAGGGACAGCAGGACGAGGTCAGGCTTGGCCTCGCGCAGCGCGTCAAAGTTCAGGCCCAGGCGCTGCATCACGCCCGGACGGAAGCTTTCGGCGGCCACGTCCGAAAGAGCAACGATGCGCTTGGCCAGCGCCACGGCTTCGGGCTGCTTCAGGTTCAGCCGCACAGAAAGTTTGTTGGCCGACACCTGATCAAACGTGGCGGCTGACATGCGGCCATAGACCGCATGCGGCTTGCGAAACGCATCGGGCCGGGTGGCGCTTTCTATCTTGATGCACTCGGCGCCCAGTTGAGACAGCAGGTGCGTGCAGAACGGGCCGGCTGCGTGAATGGTGAAGTCCGCGATGCGCACGCCGGCCAGCGGCGCGCGCAGGCGATCGGTCTGCGGGGAACGTGCCTGGACCTGACTCATGCGGTGGCCTCCTGTGCCATCTCGTTCAAGGCGGGCACGGTGCCCGCGCGCGGCAATGGGGTACAGCGAAACTGAAACGGGGCGACCAGGATCTCGGCTTCGCGGCCGCTGGCCAATACGGCGGGAGCAAAGAGGCCGCGTGCGCGTTCCTGTTCGCCTTCTATTACTTCAGCGGGCAAGCGGTATTTAGCGGCGGGCACGCCCAATTCCTGCGCGCGCCGGACGATGTCTTCGACCGTGTGGCGCGCCATCCACTCACGGATATGGCCGTTGATTTCATCGCCGCGACGGCTGCGTTCCAGGGGATCGAGCAGGCCCGGGTCAGCCGCCCAGGACGGTTGACCCAGCAGTTGCACCAACGACCGCCACTGTCGGTCTTCCAGGGTCAGCAATTCGATGTAGCCGTCTTGCGCTTCAAACACGCCCCCGTAGCGGAAGCGGCGGCTTGCGCGGTGTTCCAACGACCCGTCGCCCAGGCGTTGCAAGGCGAACGCGCCCACGGAGAGGACCGCGTCTTGCACCGACACATCCACGTATTGACCGCCGCCGGACGGCACGGCCCACCACGCCGACAGCGCACACAACGCGGCCATCGCGCCGCCCTGGTAGCCGCCGAAGTGGCCGTAGATTTTCAAGGGTGGCCGATCGGGAAACAGCTCGTGCGACAAGCCATTGGGCAGCAGGAAGCCTTCGCCACCCGCGTGCAGCAGATTGACCTCTTCGCCGTCCCAATCGGCTTTGGGCCCAGTTGCGCCAAACGGCAGCACGCTGACGTGGACCAGGTCGGGCCAGTCGCGGGAGATCTGCTCGGGCGACAAGCCCTGGGATGCGCGCGCTTGCACGGGCGTGTCGTCGATGAGGATGTCTGCCCCGGCCAGTTCGCGCGTCAGCAATTCGCGGCCTTCGGCCTGCGTCAAATCGGCTTGCAGGCTGCGCTTGCCCACGGCCAGATAGGCGAACAGCGCACTCTCATCGCTGTCATCGATCAGCGGCGGCGCCTGCCGCAGCCGCGACCCGCCGGGCGGTTCCAGCATGACGACTTGCGCGCCCATCACGGCAAGCATTCGTCCGGCATAGGCGGCCGCGACCGTGTTCGAGCGCTCCAGAACCCGGCAGCCGGACAAGGGCAGCGTGGTGGTGTGTTGCGGTTCGTAGGACTGCATAAGGGCTGTCTCGCAAGGTTACGGCCGCGGACCGGTGAAGGAATCTCCGGTCCACGGTTCAACGGGTCACGGGTGAACGGATCAACGCGTCACGGGCAATTCAAGGTCCACGCCCGAGCCATCCAGGAAGGCCGGCAGGCGCACGTCGCGCGACGGCAGCGCCACCGTGGCGATCCCCGGCGTGGTCAGTTCGCCGCGCTGGTTCTCGGCGGCCAGTTCAATGTCGACCAGGCCGACGTTGTCCTTGACGTACTTGCGCAGCACCTTGCCCTTGCAGAACGTGGTGTCACCCATGATGTTGAAGCGCCGCATTTCGGTGCGCACGCGCTTGATGACGCCGGCGTCGCCCATCCAGTTGGTCACCAGCGAGCACATCCACGACGAGCGTTGCGGGCCGTAGTCATAGGTGCCCGGCACGCCCACTTCCTTCGCGACCGATTCGCGGTGATGGCCGATGCCGGTGTATTCCACGCCGCCGCCCGCTTCCGGATTGCGGAAGAAGTGGCCCGGGTGCTTCACCGCCGCCTGCAACACCACGCCGTGCGTGTGGCCGCGTCCGCATCCCACCAGGAAACCCATCGTGTCCATCAGCGACAAGGGGCCGCGAGCAATGGTGGGCAGTTCTTCGCCTTCCTGCACTTCCTCCCAATAGCGCACGTTGGCGCCACGGATGTTCTTCGGCTCGTCCAGCACCATCTGGTCGATGCGGTCGCGCTCTTCGTCGGCGTATTCGTGCTGGACGATTTCCTTGTACTTGCCGGTGTCGCGTGCCGCCTTGCGTTCATGGCGCGTGCACGTGCCCAGGGCGCGGGCAACCAGTTCACCGCGCTGGTTGTAGTAACTGGCCTCGACGTATTGCAGCACCAGGCGGCCCGAGAACTTGCTTTCTTTTTCCTCTACGCCCACTACCCGTTCGATGGCGGTGATGCGGTCGCCGGGGCGCACGTGGCGGAACAGTTCCCAGTCGTTGCCGGCATAGAAGCCATGCACGCCCGGCAGGCCCCAGCGGGTGCGGCCCAACCAGCCGAATGCCATCGGGAACATGGGGTGGCCCAGCAAGGTGCCGTAGCGCGTGCCCGCTGCGTAGCCCGCATCGCGATACAGCGGGTTCAGGTCGCCAATGCCGTTGCACCAGTTGCGCAAGGTGTCGGCCGTGGCGTCTTGCAGGTACGGCCCTTCGGGGCGCAGGTGCAAGCCGATCATGGCGCGCGCGGCGGCGATGGCTTCGTCGGTGATCAGGCCTTCGGCGGGGGCGTTGCCGACATCGGATTGGGGAAGGTTCATGACATTGCTCACGGTTGCGACTCCTTTACCTATCTCTAGAATGCAGAATGCATTCTTCAAGTACGTAAAAAAAGGGGTTGATAAGACGGGGGGTTATTCAAAGGTTCATTCAATGCGGATGCCAGCCGCCTTGATGATGGCGCCCCACTTCTGGCGCTCATCGTTGACGAAGGCATTCAACTGCGCGGGCGGCATCACCAAGGGTTCGACGCCGATGTCCAGCATCTTGCGGCGCATCTCGGGTTGCTCCAGCACCAGGCGGATCTGTTCGCTCATTTGTCGGATGATCGGCGCGGGTGTGCCGTGCGGGGCGAACAAGGCGTCCCAGGCCACAACGTCGAAGCCGGGCACGCCCTGCTCGGACACCGGCTGCACGCCGGGCAGCATGTCGCTGGCCTTGAGCGACGTGATGCCCACGGCGCGCAATTTGCCGCTGGCCAGATGCGGACGCGCGGCGGTAACGGTGTCGATCACCAACGGAATCTGCCCGCCCATGGCGTCGGTCAATGATTGGCTTGAGGCCTTGTACTTCACCGCGAACAGCGGCGCTTGCGCCGATTTCACGAACTCCGCGAACACCACCTGCGCCGTGGTGCTGGGCAAGCCGACGTTCAGCGTGTCGGGTCGGGCGCGGGCGCGCTGGATCAGTTCGCCCACGCTATTGGCGGGCAGGTCGGCGGCGGATGTGCAGATCACCATGGGCAGCAAACCGATCATGGCCACGCCGGTGAAGTCGGCGGTGGGGTCGTAGCCCTGGTTGGCATACAGAAATTCGTTGGCCGCGTTCGTGGCGTTGGTGCCCAGCAAGAAGGTGTAGCCGTCGTTGGCGGCGCGCGCGGCGGCGGCCGACCCGATGTTGCCGCCCGCCCCTGCGCGGTTCTCGACCACGATGGGTTGATTCAAGCGCTTGGCCAGGTCTTGCGACAACAGGCGCGCCAGCACGTCGGCGCCCTGCCCCGGCGCATACGGCACGATGATGCGGATGGGCTTGTCGGGCCAGCTTGCGGCCAGGGCTGTGGGCATGCTTGCCACGGCCGCCAAAGCGCAAATGCCGGTGATGGCCGTGCGCAGCCAGGTGCGGCGGCTAGGGGCGGCATCGCACCTTGCGCGACGGGCCGCATCGGACGATGAGCGAAGTGTCGCATGGGCCGTTGCGCGAGAAGTCGCGCGGGAACTCGGGCGGGATGTCATCAAGGCGTCCTTCTTGTGCAGGGTCATGGGAATCAGCCGTTCAGCGCCAGGCCGGCACGCGGCCAGCGCGCCGCAAAGAGTTGGCCATGGCCCGACAGCGTGATGTACGCCGTGCGCCGGTCGCTGCCGCCAAAGCAGATATTGGTGCAATAGCCTTCGGGCGCTTCGTGGAATTCCAGCGCTTCGCCATCGGCCGAAAACACGCTGATGCCGCCCCGCACCAAGGTGGCCACGCAGACATTGCCGCCCTCTTCCACCGCCAGGGAGTCAAAGCGCTGAAAGCCGGGCAAGCCGTGCACCAGTTGCCCGCCGTTGGGTGACGGCCAGGCCGCCAGTTGCAAGTGGCCAGGCGCCGACGCAGCGTCGGGAATGGGATACGACCACAGCCGGCTGGTCTCGGTTTCGGACACATACAGCCGGCTGCCGTCCGGCGACAGGCCCACGCCGTTGGGCGTCAGCACCGGATGCGCGGCACGGCGGATGCCGCTGCCATCAAGCCGCGCGTAATAGACGGCGCCGCGCAGCATCTTGTCTTCGAAGGTCTTGCCAAAGTCCGTGAACCAGAAGCCGCCATGCGCATCGAACACGATGTCGTTGGGGCCATGCAGCGGGATGCCGTCGCAATGGGTGTATAGCGTCTGGACCGCGCCAGTTTCCACATCCACGCGCTGGATGCAGCCGCCGTCGTAATCCTCAGCGGGGCCGGTGGGCCGCGTGAAGCCGTCATCGGTACGCCAACTGAAGCCGCCGTTGTTGCAGACATAGCAGTGCCCGTCCGGCCCCAGCGCCGCGCCATTGGGGCCGCCGCCCAGGTCCGCCACCTTGCGCAGTTCACCGTTGGGCAACACGCGGGTCAGCCGCCCGCCCGCGATCTCAACGACCAGCACGCTGCCGTCGGGCATCGCAACCGGCCCTTCGGGAAACGCCAGCCCGGTCGCCATGACTTCGCCTTGCAGCTTCAGTTGCTTCATGCCTGTTTCCTTCCTATGCGGGGTGGGTTTGCGACGGGCTTTGCGATGGGGTTTGGGCCGCCGCTTGCGCGGTCTGGCGCGCGCCCAGGTAAGCGTCGATGGCTTGTTGCCGGCCTTCGCGGCTGCGTAGCGCCTGTTCGTCCAGCGTGCCCACGATATGGCCGTGGCGCAGCACCCATGCGTGCACGGCCAACTTGGCCGCCACATGGAAACTCTGCTCGACCAGCAAGGCAGCAAGTTGTTGTTCGCGCTGGATCACGGCCAGCCGTTCGTATACCCGCGCCACCAACAAAGGCGCCAGGCCCAGCGACGGCTCGTCCAGTAACAGCAGGCGTGGGCCGGACATCAGCCCACGACCAATCGCCAGCATCTGCTGTTCGCCGCCGCTGAGCAGGCCGGCGGGCGCATTGCGCCGTCCGGCGATTTCGGGAAAGAAATCCATCACCATCTGTTCGCGGCGCGCCCGGGTGCGGGCGTCCACGAAGTACGAACCCAGGATCAGGTTTTCCGCCACGGTCAGGTCCGTAACGATGGCGCGCCCTTCCGGCACATACACGATGCCCCGCCGAAAACGCTGCGCGGCGGACAGACCCGAGATGTCCTGCCCGTCCAGCCGGATGCGGCCTTGCGCCGGCTCAAGGCCCGCGATGGCGCGCAGCGTGCTGGATTTGCCCGCGCCGTTGGCGCCCAGCAAGGCGACCACGGTGGCCGCCCCGACGGACAGGTCGATGCCATGCACCACCGGGCCCGCGCCGTAGCGCACCGTCAGGCCTTCGACCTCAAGCAAGCTTGCCGGCGTGTCATTCATCGTCGTCTCCCAGATAGACGCGCACCACATCCGGGTTCAGCCGGATCTGCGCCGGCTCGCCGGATGCCAGCAAACGGCCCACGTTCAACACATGAATGGTGTCGCAGACTTCCATGATCAGGTCCATGTCGTGCTCCACCACGACCAGCACCAGATCGGGCGCGCGCAAGCGTGTCAGCGCGGCGGACAGGTCGCTGGTCTCGATGGAATTCAGTCCGGCGGCCGGCTCATCCAGCAACAGCACGCGAGGCTTGCCGGCAATGGCCCGGGCAATCTCGGTCAGGCGCAACACACCGGGCGGCAACTGCGAGGGATAGGCATCGGCCACGTCCGCCACGCCCAGCCGCTCCAAGGCGGCCAAGGCGCGATCGCGGTTGTGGGCGCGTTCCGCCTTGCCGCGCGGCAAAGGCAGGAAGGCGTCGAGCCAACCGGCGGATGACTGCCTGTCCACCCCCACCATGACGTTCTCGGCCACGGTCAGTTCCGGGCACAGCGCCACGTGTTGAAAGCTGCGAGAAAAGCCCAGCGCGGCGCGCCCCGCGGGCGGTACGCCTTCCAAGCGCCGGCCCGCCAGACTGATGCTGCCCTGCTGCGGCGCATACAAGCCGGTCAGGCAATTGAAGAAACTGGTTTTGCCCGCACCGTTGGGGCCGATCAAACCCGTGATTTCACCGGCCTTCAGTTGCAGCCCGATGTGTTGCAGCACCTGGATGCCGCCGAACGACAGCGACAGGTCTTCAACGATCAGCGCCTCGCCGGACGCCATGGCGTGTGCGTTCATGGATTGCCTCCGTGCAGTCGGGCGCGCAGCTCGGCGGGCAAGGCATTGAATCCCAGCACCACGATCAGCAGCGCGGAACCATACAGAATCGGTACCCAGTCGCCCGCCCCCGCCAGCAGCAAGGGCATCATCGTCAGGAACAGACCGCCCAGCAAACTGCCCAGTACCGCCAGCGAATACAGGCTGACCACCGACCCGACCAGCAGGAAGATCGACGTCCATAGGGTGAAGCTGTTGGGCGACACCGTGGAAGAGCTGAACGACAGCATGGCGCCGGCGATGGCGGCAATGGCGCCGCTCAAGGCCATGCATGACAGCCGCGCCCAACTGCGGCGCACGCCGAACGATTCGGCCGCGTGCGGCGACGTGCGGATCAGCAGCAAGGCCATCGCCTGGCGCGAACGCCGGAACTGGCGCAGCAGCAGCGCCACCAACACCAGCCCCGCAAGC
This sequence comes from Achromobacter spanius, assembly GCF_029637605.1. Lineage (NCBI taxonomy): Bacteria > Pseudomonadati > Pseudomonadota > Betaproteobacteria > Burkholderiales > Alcaligenaceae > Achromobacter > Achromobacter spanius. Next base: position 1,806,777 of record NZ_CP121261.1, read on the forward strand.
GGGAGGTAGTAGCGCTGGGTTTCCTTGGCCAGCCCAGGCAGCGCGTCCAGCTTCACGTACAGGCCTTCATAGCCGCCGGTCACCGATGAAAAGTGCAGCAGCACTTCTGGCAAGGCCAGGGCCAGCGCCATCGTGGCCACCGCCAGATAGATGCCCGACAGAAAGCGCGATGGAAAGGCGAAGGCCAGGCCCAGCACGGCCCCGGCTATCGCCGCCACCGGCAGGCTGGCCAACAGCGACACGCCCAGGTATTTCTCCATCAAGGCCACCGTGTAAGCACCCGCCGCCACGAAGACGCCATGGCCGATGGAGACCTCGCCGGCATAGCGCACCAGAAAGCTCACCGACATGATCGCGATGGCATTGGCGAAGCACAGCCCCAGCGTGTAGGTCCAGTATCCGCCCGCGGCCAGGGGCAAGAGCGCCAGCGCAAGCAGGCCCGCCACGCCAATCACCGAAGACCAACGCCGCATCGCGGATACCGGCTGACTGCCCTGCGCCACCGACGCCGGCAAGGAACGGGTAGATAGCATCACACTAGACACGGGCGCCTCCGCGTATGGCCAGCACGCCCTTGGGGAAGACGTTGAGCACCAGCAGGATGGTCAGCAGCAGATAGCTGTTGTTGAATTCGGCGGCCACGTAGAACGACAGCAGGTTCATGATGACGCCGATGAAGATGCCGCCCAGCACGGCGCCCGGCAGGCTGTTGAATCCGCCTACGACAGCCGCCGCAAAGGCTTGCAGCATGAATGAGGACACGCTGGTCGAAGACAAAAACGTGGTGGGCACGATCAGCAAGGACGCAACCAGGCCAAGCAAGCCCGCCACCACCCACGAAAACAAATGCACGCGGCGCAGGTTCAAGCCGCACACGCGGCTGGCGAATGGGTTGGCCGACACCGCCCGGAACGCGATGCCGATGCGCGTGCGTTCGATCAGCAGGTACAGCAGGCCGATCGCGATCGCGGTGGTGCCCAGCACGGCCAGGTCATAAGCCGTGACGTGAACCGGGCCCATCTGCCCGCGCCAGGCAGGCAGCGGCAAATCCAGCGACACCACGTTCGAGCCGAACAGCAGCTGGGTTGCGCCCTGGGCGATCAGCCCCACGCCCAGGGTGGCGATGGTGCTGGTCAAGTCCGATTTGAAAACCAGCGGCGCAATCAGGAAGTAACTGACCGCCATCACCGCCACCATGATGGCCAGCGTCAGCAGCACGGCGGCGCCCCAGGCCATGTTCGCGAATAGCCCGGCCGTGAAACCGAACACCAGGAACGCGGCCAGCCCCGCCAGGTTGCCATGCGCGAAGTTCACCACGTTGGAGCTTTTGTAGATCAGCACAATGCCGATCGCGCCCATGGCGTACAGGCAGCCGCTGACCATGCCCGCCCAGGTCAAGCCGATCAGGTCATCCATGAGCGCGGCTCCTTGGCGGCAAGGCAACGGCTGACGCTGCTTGGGAGGCTTGAGATGCTTGGGAGGCTTGAGATTCGGCCTTGGCCGGGCCTCCGCCCTGGTCGATCAGTTCAATCACCGATGGGAAGTACCGCCCCGAATACCCCCCGCTGACGGCGGCGGCGTAATACTGCCGGGCCAGCTCGGCCACATGAGCCGCCAGGCCCGATTGCGCGGCCAGTTCCAGCACATAGCCCAGGTCCTTCAAGACGTATTCGGGCGGAAACGCCTTGTCGGGAAACTGGCGCGGCAACATCGCCTTGCGGCCATGGTTGCGCAGCACGAAGCTGTCGCCGGAACCCTTGGACACGGCGTCCAGCAGCACTTCCGGCTGCACGCCGGCACGTTCGCCCAACACCATCATTTCAGCCAACGCCACGGTGTGTTCGAACACCAGCGCGTTGTTGATCAGCTTCACCACCTGGCCGCAGCCCACCTCGCCACATCGCGTCACGTCTGAACCGATATAACGCAGCAGCGGTTCAACGCGTGCGTACAGCGCCTGGTCGGCGCCCACCATGATGCTGAGCTCGCCGCGCTGCGCCGCTTCGCGGGTACGGGCCACCGGGGCATCCACAAAGGCCACGCCGCGCGCGGCAAGCTGCTCGGCCGTGCCCCGGGCGGACGCCACGGTGGTGGTGCTCAAGTCGACGATCACGGCGGGCCGGCGCACGCCGTCGGTCAGGCCGCCGGGCGCCACGCACACCTGCTCTACCTGGGGGCCGCCCGGCAGGGACAGGAACACCACGTCCGCCTGCGCCGCCACCGTGGCAACCGAATCCGCGCGACGCGCGCCGGTGCCTTCCAGCAACTGAAACGCCTCGGCGTTCATGTCAAACGCGATGACTTCACCCGGGTGCTTCAGCGCCATGTTGCGGCACATCGGGCCGCCCATCACGCCTAGCCCGATAAAGCCGATCACGGGGTGCTTGTCTGTAGTCATGGTGGCGTCCTTGCCTTAGTCCATCCACATGCCGCCGCTGATATCCAGCGACGTGCCCGTGATCCAGTTGGAAGCCGGCGAACACAGGAACAGCGCCGCCTGCGCGATATCGTCGGGGTTGCCGTAGCGGCCCAGCGGCACCGTGCCGTTGGCCGACGGCGCGCCGCCCCCTGTAACGCTGGCCCACATGGCGGTCTCGACCGGGCCGGGCGCCAGCGTATTGGCGTACACGCCGTGGGGCGCGCCGGCCTTGGCAATCCAGCGCATCATGCCGTGCACGGCGGCCTTGGACGCCACGTAGGCCGGGCCCGAGGCCACGCCGCCGTTCTTGGCAGCAATCGACCCCGCCGCCAGGATCTTGCCGAAGCCCTGCTTGCACATCAGCGGGAACAGTTTGCGCGCCGGGTTCACCACGCCGCGCACGTTGACGGACATCACCGCGTCCCATTCATCGTCCGTGCTGTCCGCCAGCGAGGTGCGGGCGATGATGCCGGCGCACAGCACCAGGATGTCCACCTTGCCGTAGTCCGCGATGATCTTGTCGATGACCAGGTCGGTTTCGGCGCGCGAGGTGACGTCGTAGCGGCGGTAGTCGATGCCGCTGCCGATTTCTTCCTGCTCGATCCGGTCCGTGGCGATGACCCGCGCGCCGGCATCCCGGAACGCCTTGGATATTGCCCGCCCCATGGCGCCCGCGCCGCCCGTGATCAATGCCACCTGGCCTTCAAGACTTGCGGGGCCGCTCATATGCTGTGCCATCTTCTCTTGTCTCCTGATCGTTTTTTTAGGAATCGCGCTGGCCGTCAGCGCAGCGTCGCGGTGGCGGACATCGCCAATTCTCCATCTGGCCCGCGCGCCCACAACGCCAGCGAGCCGTCTTCATTCGTATGCCCTTCCACGCGAAACGAGCGCGACACGAACAAGGGGCTGACGCCACGGAATTCAAAGCTGGCCAGCGCCCGACCTTCGCCATGCGCAAGCGCCAGTTGCTGCAATAGCGTGGCCGTCAGCGGGCCATGCACCACCAGGTCGGGATAGCCCTCTTCGTTGCGTGCATAGGCCTGGTCGTAATGAATGCGATGGCCATTGAAGGTCAGCGCCGAATAGCGAAACAGCAGCGTCGTGTCGGGGATTACGTCATGGCCCCAGCGTGCCTGGCCCGCATAGGGTTCGGGGGTAGCGGCCGGAGTCGCGCCGACGGGCGTGGCCTCGCGGTAGACGATGTCCTGCTCTTCCACGATGCAGGCCGTGCCGTCGCAAACCGTGGTGTGCTCAACGGTCACGAACCACAGCGACCCACGCTTGCCCACCTTGTTCTCGACTTTCAGGATGCGACTGTGCCGCGTCGCTTCCGCGCCGATCGGCAGGTCCGCCAGGTAGCGCACGCGGCTGCCCGCCCACATGCGGCGCGGCAATTCAATGGGCGGCAGAAAGCCGCCGCGCTGGGGATGGCCGTCCGTACCCAGGCCGCTGCGCCGCGCCGTCGGGTTGAAGTACAGCCACTGCCAGCCCGGCGGCAGCGGCGCGCCGTCGCCGGGCGCACTGTCCAGATCCAGCGTGGCCGCCATGGCCTGCACCACCGTCGCGTCCAGGCGCTGCGTGCGCGCCTCTACACGGCCTACCCACTCTTCGTATGCGTTGGTCACGCCTGCACTCCTATGCTGGTTTTGCGTCAAAGACATCCGCCGGATAAGGCTTGAAGTCCCGCACCAGCTTGAAGCTGCCACCGGACACCGCCTGAATGATCCCTTCCTGGCGCGCGCCCCGGTGATCGCCCGCTTTAAAGGTGACCTGGCGCGCCCCGCCCACGGTTTCATTCGTCATCGTTTCCATGACGTCGACCAGGCTGGCGCGCGTCAAGGGCTTGCCGCTGGCCAAGAGCATCTGAAACCCCTTGGCGAACAAGGCGCCGTTGCTCCAGCCATTCAGGCCGAACACGCCAATGGGGTCGTTCGGGTACAGCTTGGCCACGGTCTCGCGGTAGGCCTTGATATTGGCGTCGTCGGCGTCAACGGGCATCAACCACGATGAAAAATAAGCGCCATCCAGCAAGCGGCCGGCCAGCTTGTAGGTGGTGGGGTCGGCGGTGAAAAAGGGTGCCATCCATTTGGCCTGGAACCCAAGACGGTCAGCGGTCTTCAGGGCAGCGGCCAGATTGGCGTTGGAACCGAACAGGATCACCACATCCGCTTTCGCGTTGGCGATGCGGCGGATATGCGGCGTGAAGTCGGTGCTGCGCACTTCAAACGGAATCGATTCGGCCGCCTGCTTCTTGTTCGCCGCCATCAACAGGTCAAAGCCGCGCTTGGCCGAGCGGCCCAGTTCGTCGTTTTCCCAAAGCAGCGCAACGCGGCTGGCGCCCAGCCCGTTGAACGCATAGTCCAGGTTGGACGCGGCCGACCAGCCGTAGTCCGGCAACAGCGGAAACACCAACCGTTCCGCGAACAGCGCGGTCGCCCCGCCAATGGGGCCGATCATCGGCAGACCCACTTCCTTGGCATAGGGAATGACCGCCACGGACTGCGCCGTGCCCACCGGCGCGGCCAGGGCGAAGATCTTGTTCTCTTCCACCAGGCGACGGGTCACGGCCACGCTGCGGGCCGGTTCATAACCGTCGTCATAAGTGACCGACTTGATCTTCCAGCCGTTCAACATGTCGGTGTCGTTGACCCACTTGAAGCAGGCGTCGGCCGCGCGGGAAAGAATCGCGTAGAACGGCACCGGCCCGGTAATGGGCGTGAAGGCCCCGACCGTGACCGTCTTGCTGGCCACGTCGATACCCGGGGAAACCGATTGGGATTGCGCGCGCGCCCAGCCTGGAAGCGAGATCGAGGCTGCCGCGGCGCAGCCGGAAAGAAAAGTCCTTCTGAGCACGGTGATGTCTCCTGGTTGTTCTTCGATTGCCGCTGTCTGCTGCGCGACTAAGAATGCATTCTATATCTTTGACCAATCGACAAAATACGGGCTTTCCCTAGGCAAAATAGATTTATTGCTCAAACTTTACACATATAGAATGCATTCTTTTAGCAAAACAGCCGGAGACACCATGCCTACCCCCCCTCTTGCGGGCCGCAGAGTCATCGAACTGGGCACCATGCTTGCCGCGCCCTTCGCTTCCCACATCCTGGCGCAGTTGGGCGCCGAGGTCATCAAGGTGGAACCGCCGCGCGGCGACCCTACGCGCAGCCTGGTTCGCGGCGGGCCCAGCGGCACCTTCATCGCTTATAGCCATGGCAAGAAAAGCGTCTGCATCGACCTGGCCCATCCTGACGGCCATGCCGCCTTCCTGAAAATCCTGCGGACGGCCGATGCGCTGGTCCATAACCTGGCGCCCAAGGCCGCGCGCAAACTGAAGCTGACACTCGCCGACTGCCAGGCCGTCAACCCGCAATTGATCTACTGCCATATCCGTGGCTACGCGCACGGCCCCCAGGAAGACGATTTGGCGTCGAACCCCGTCGCCGAAGCATCAACCGGCGTCATGGAAGCCAACCGCGTCAACGGCCGCCCCAGCCGCCTGGGCCCCTCGTACCACGACCAGTTTGCAGGCGCCTATGCCGTCATCGGCATGCTGGCGGCCATGCTGCAACCCAAGACGGCAAGCGAAGGCGGCCATGTCGAAATCGGTTTGTATGAAACCGGCCTGCATGTGGCGTCGCGCGATCTTTGCGGGGTGCAACTGAAGACGCAGTTGCTGGGCCGACCGGAACGGGAGCCGCATGGTGAATTCAGCATGCCGGGCTATGGGGCGTACCAGACGTCGGACGAACGCTGGATGTACCTGTTGATGCTTACGGATGCACATTGGCTGAAGTTCTGCCAGGCCTTGGCATTGCCGCAGGCCGACGATGCATCGCTGGCTGCGTTGAAAGACAGGAAGAAGGCGCGAGAACAGGTGGAAGACATCGTCAAGACTGCCGTGGGCGCGCTTCGCTTCGATGAACTGGCGGCCCGATTGAAGGCCGCGGGCGTGGGCTGCACGGAAGTGCTGCCCTTGGAGCGCGTGCTGGATGCCGAGCAGGCGCGCCAGCCGGGCAAGCTGCGTGACGTCCGCTACCGCGACCTGAGCTTCGACGTGCCTGAATTTCCGCGACTCGACAGCAGTGATGATGGTGTCCAGACCCTGCCCCCGCCCGACCTGGGGGAGCACACGCTGGACGTGCTCTCAACGGCCGGCTTGTCGCCGGAAGAATGCAAGACCTTGTTGGAAAGCGGCGCGGTGTCCACCATCCGCGCCGGTGATTTCGCCTGGGCGCCGGTGCGTCGACAGGCGTGAACAAAACAGGGCGCACAAAACGTACAACGCGCACAACGCGCACAACGCGCCCGACAATAACCAAGGAGACGAAAAATGCAACGGATCAATAGGATGTCGGGCCTGATCAAGGCCATGTTGGCGGGCTTGATGTGCGCGGCCGTGGGATCGGCCGCCGCCGCTTACCCGGATAAACCCATCCGTCTGGTGGTGGGTTTTCCGCCAGGCGGCGGCGCGGACTTCGTGGCGCGCGAAGTGGCGCAGCGCTTGGGCCAGGCCCTGAACACCAGCGTGGTGGTCGATAACAAGGCAGGCGCCAACGGCACCATCGCCGCCGCCGAAGTCGCCCGCGCCCCCGCGGACGGCTATACGCTGCTGCTGGGCGTCACGGCGTCTCAGTCCATCAGCCCCGCCCTGTCGCCCAAGCTACCTTACGACCCGCAGCGCGATTTCACGCCCATCACCGAAATCGGCTACACGCCCCTGGTGCTGGTTGTGAATCCGAAACTGCCCGTCAAGACGCTCAAGGAATTCCTGAGCTATGCCAAGGCCAGCAAAACACCCGTGCCTTACGGGTCCGCCGGCATCGGCAACATTACCCACATGACGGCCGAACTGTTCGTGCAATCGTCTGGCGTATCCAACTTCCAGCACGTGCCCTACAAGGGCAGCAGCCAAGTCATGACCGACCTGATCGGCGGGCGCGTCGATGCCTATTTCGACACCCTGCCTTCGTCCCTGCCCTTGATTCAAAGTGGCCAGGTGCGGGCACTGGCGGTTACCAGCGCGGTGCGCGCCGGCTCAGCCAAGGACATACCGACGGTGCAGGAGGCAGGCGTGCCGGGCTTTCAAACCACCACGTGGTTCGGCGTGCTGGCCCCGCCCAACTTGAACGCCGATCTGACCAAGCGCTTGTACGACGCGCTGCGCAATGGCATGAACAAGCCCGACGCCCGGCAGGCGCTGGTGGCGCGCGGCGTGGAGCCGGTGCTGGATTCCCCCGCACAGTTCACGGCGGAACTGCACGCCGATCTTCAACGCTGGCGCGACGTTGCCCGCAAGGCCAACATCAAGCTGGACTAAGCCGATACTGCAGCGCCGCAATGCCGGCACACCCGCGCCTCGCGCAATATACGTCCGGCGCAGTGCGGGCATTCCGTATGGGTCGGCAGTACCGGTTCGCGCGCATGGGCGGACCGGTCGGCAATGGCGTATAGAAACGCCCCGGCCAAGGGCGGGCTGATCAGGCAGGCCAGTATCGTCCAGCCGATGCGCTTGCGGCCCCGGCCGGCGGCCAAGCCGCCCACCACCAGGGCCAGCACGATCCAAAAGAGGATAAGCAGAAACATTGCGCGATGGTAAACCGCGATGGCCAGTTGCGTAGCCCTATCCGGGGCTACATCTCACCGATCCGAGTCGGCCCCCGCCCAAATTTTTCCCAAAACCCTCTTCGTTACCCCTCTAAAACGCCATCAACAAGAGTAATCTGCAAATTCGCCTGCAACCAAAAAGGAAGCGCATATGAATAAGATCTCTTCGACATGGCGTAGGACCACGGTGGCGGTGACGCTGGGCGTGGCGAGTGTGATGTTCGCGGGTTGCACAACAACCAGCCCCAGCGACAAGGCCACGCCGGCCGAGAAGCGGCAAGAGCTGAATTCCGCCGCCAACGCCACGCTGACCAAGCTGTACGAGGGCTCGCCGCAATCCAGGCAGTTGGTGGAACGCGCGCGCGGCGTGCTGGTATTTCCGGACGTGCTTAGCGCCAGCTTCATCGTCGGTGCGGAGCACGGGGCGGGGGTGCTGCGGGTGAATGGGCAAGACTCGGGCTACTACACCGTCACTGGCGGGTCGATCGGCTTCCAGGCCGGCGCCCAATCCAAGGCGATGGTGCTGTTGTTCATGACGGATGACGCCCTGGCCAAGTTCCGCGCCAGCAGCGGCTGGACGATTGGGGCCGACGCCACTGTCGCCGTGGCCAATGTGGGCGCCAATGGCAGTATTGATTCCAATACCGCCAAGCAGCCTATCGTGGGCTTTGTGCTGAACAACGCCGGCTTGATGGCCGGCGTGTCGGTGGACGGCAACAAGATCTCGCCATCGACGCTGTAATCCTCTGCCCCCTCGGGACCGACCGGCCGCTGCTTCACAGCATGGGCCGGTCCCCACATCCTGACTGCGGCGCGGCGCTGCCGCCCGCGGTCAGGACAACATAGGCGCCATATCCGGGTCGCCTTTTTTCATGGCGTGCAGATACGCATCGCGCGCGCCGATGCGCTGTAGATAAGCCAGGATGTTCGGATACGGCGACAAGTCGTAGGGATAAAACAGGCGCATCGTGGTCAGCGAAAACACAACAATGATGTCGGCGGCGGTCAAGACATTGCCGGCCAGGTAATCGGTTTTTCCCAATTGTTTGTCGACCAGCGCCAAGGCTTGCTGGCGCCGCGCATCGGCGAACTGCACGGCGGGTTTGTCGGCGGGCACCTCGGCGCGGGCCAGCACCATGCAACGCATCAGGCTGGGTTGCAGCGAGCCGTTGGCGAAGTGGAACCAATACAGGTAGTTGGCATAGTCCGGGCTGGTGGGCGGCACCGTCAGGCGGCCGTCGCCGTAGCGGGTCAACAGGTATTCCACGATGGCGGTGGACTCGGCCAACACCACGTCGCCGTCGGTAATGATGGGCGCCGTGCCCAGCGGGTGCAGCGCCTTGTATTCAGGCGGGGCCAGCCGCGTGACCGGATCGCGGTCATAGACCTTCAGGTTGTACGGGATGGCAAGTTCCTCGCACAGCCACACGATGCGTTCGGATTGCGATTTTCCAAGATGATGCACGGTCAGCATGAGCTTCCTTTATAGGTGCGCCGGCGTGGGTACGCCTGCGCGTCGACTTCGCCACTCTACGCCGCTTTGCCGCATCGGATAGCGCACGGTGTCCACTCGGACACCGCCCTTTACGGATAGATACATAACGCCGGTAATCAGCAATTACCAAATGCAATCCGCGTGCTAATTTAAGCGCCCGTGGCCGCCCTTGCCCGTGGCGGACGTTCTTAGCCAACCACTCATGACCATGCAAAACACGCCTGATCGCGACTTGAACACCGCCGCTCCGCACAGCACGCAAAGCACGCGCACGCGGCTTTCCCGGATACTTCCCCTGGCGTTCGGGCTGGCGTTGGCCGCGACTTCGCCGATGCAGGTGGCGCACGCTGAAACCGTCCGCGCCCACGGACCCGCGCAGCAAGCCGCGCCGCAGCAGGCGGCCCCGCAGCAAGCAACCCAGACAACCCCGCAAGCGGGTTCAACGGGCCTGGCCCCGGTCACCAAGACCGAAATCAAAAGCCAGACCGCCTACGAACGCTTGATGAACAACAGCGGCGTCAGCGTGCAGTGGCTCTGGTCGGCCGAACGCGGCCACCTGAACGCAAAGGACGTGAACGACGTCGTGCGCATCGATGGCACGCAGGCCAATTTTGAAGGCACACTGAAAATCAACGGTGAAATCGTGTCGATCGACAAAGACCGCTTCACCTTTCGCGGCACGATCCTGATTCTTGACGCCCCCGACAAAGGCCGCCGCTGCGAACGCACCGGCGACTACGAGTTTCGTGCCACCGGCAAGCGCAAGTACTGGCGCCTGCAGCAAATGGAAAGCTGCGACCGCCTGACGGATTACGTGGATATTTTTTATTGATTGGTGTGTGACTCGCACGAGAAGGCTTCGCATGGCGGAGCCTTAAACTTTAGCCACCGCATCATTTGCACGGTTTTCTTTTAATGCTGGCACGGCAGGTGTGCACAGGTCGTCATATTCGCGCATCGTGTTTTGATCGATGCCGCCGACCGCGTACAAATTCCGGGCAAGGTCGCGGATTACGCCAAACGGCGACGAATCACGCAACTGACATACGGCGGCATCTTTATCCAATTCAAGACTCTCCACTAAGTTCCATTAGCAAGCAGTGCGGCGGACGCCTCCTCTGCCTGCGCTGCGAACATAGCATCAAGTGCTGCACCTAATACAAGCCTTGGATCGGAATCAGACGAAGTTACCGCCAGCCAATCAACTAACTGCGCACCGCAAGCACAAGGAGACACAACATGATCAACGACCTAGACAAAAAGCACCTTACCCGCTGCATCGAGCTGGCCAAGCGCGCGTTGGAGCTGGGCGATCAGCCCTTTGGCTCCGTGCTGGTGTCCGCCAATGGCGAGGTGCTGTTCGAAGACCATAACCACGTCTCGGGCGGCGATCACACCCAGCATCCGGAATTTGAAATTGCCCGTTGGGCGGCCAACCACGTGCCGGCAGCCGAGCGCGCGTCGTGCACCGTCTATACCTCGGGTGAGCACTGCGCGATGTGTTCGGCGGCGCATGGCTGGGTGGGGCTGGGGCGCATTGTGTATGCGGCGTCTTCGAAGCAGTATGCGCAGTGGATGAAGGAATGGGGCGTGCCGCCGTCGCGCGTAAAAACCTTGGCGATTCAAGACGTTATTGAGGGGGTGACGGTGGATGGCCCCGTGTCGGAGTTCGCGGAGCAGATCAAGCTGGTGCATCAAGAGAACGTGCGGCGCCGGGCGTAGACCCTGCCGTGGTGTTTCTCCCGGCACAGAATCGCTATCCGAACCACGACAGGACCTCCCGGCATGCCCTCGAACACCGTTAAATGGATTGTCAGCATCGTCTTCGGACTGATCATCGGCAGAGTCAGCTATGGCGTGCTGCTGCCAGTTTTCATGGCCTTGAGCCCGGGTGAGCAAAGCGCCGCCTCGGCGGATTCCAACACGATGATCGTGTCCGGTCTGGCCGTCTGGCTTGTCATCACCGTCATCACCAGCCTCATGCTGGCGCGCATTCCCAACCTGCGCCGCTTGATCGGTTGGGGTTGCGTCGTGCTGGGCGTGGCCTTGGTGCTGACCATTCCCGCCACCTTGCTGACCATGGACCTCGGCGCAAACCACGCTTCCGCCGCGGATACGCGCGATGCCAACACCGCCCTCTTCTTCTGGGCGCTTATTTTTGGCCTGCCTTATGTCGGCGGCGGGTTGGCGCTGACGATTCTGGGCACGGTGCTGGTGCGCAAGAATCCGGCCACCAAAGATCCTGTCCTTAACTAATCCGCCAATCTGCCGTTGTTAGAACATTGCGGCCCCCGCATGCGCGATGCGCAGCCGGCATGGGTTCGCCTTTCCTTGAACCCACCTGCGTAGCGCATGACTGCATCCCCCAACACCATCGACACCCATCTCGCGCGTCGCGCGGAAATTCGGCAACTGCTGCAAAGCGGCCAGTTTGATGAACTGGACGCCATTCTGGAACCCGCCGCCTTGCGGTGGCTGGACAGCAAGGGCGAGTCCTTCGGATACCGGTGGTTGCTCGATGAAATTCGCGCCCCGCAATTATCAGCGGCTGACAACCTTGCCCACCTGCGCGCGTGGCGTGACGCGCGCCCCGCGTCGTATCACGCGCATCTTGCCTATGGTAACCAGTGGGAGACCATAGCCGGCAAGATCCGCAGCAGCAACACCGCCGACTACGTGGACGATGAGCAATGGGTGGGCGCAATGATGGCGCGCGACCATGCCGTGGCGGCATTCCTGCAAGCCATGGCCTTGCATGAGCGGCCGGCGGTGGCCGTGCAGCGGACCATGCGCGTCTGCGCGTACCTGGGCGAACCTGAATGGCTGGCGGGGCTGGCGACCGCCGCACCGGCCACGCCCCAGACCTCGCTTCAACTTGCACCCCAGCCGTCGCACGACGCGCTACAGGCGCACTGGCCCGCCGAGGTTTGGGAACAAGGCCTGAGCCTGCTGGCCGAACACAGCGGCATGGGCCTGGCCGAGCTGCCCGCCTCGTTGCCACCTGGCCTGCCCGCGCGCCAGGCCGGCGACAACGACGATCCCAAAACCTATTGGCTGCGCACCGCGCTTGCCCTGCGTCCGAATGACGTGGGTGCGCTGAGCGCGTACCTGTACTTCCTGTACCCACGCTGGGGCGGCAGCCACGCCGCGATGGACGCGTTCATCAACGGCCCCGTGTGCGCCGGCCTGACCGAGGCCGAGCGCGATGAGCTTCGATTCCATAAGGAATTCGATTACCTGGGCTACACCGCCTTTCATCCGGAGCCGGACGACGACGAGCAGATCGAGGTCTTCCTCAAGGCGTTCGAGCAATGGCTGACCTTGCAGCTTCCCGCCGAGCAACGCGCCGTGGCCCTGTGTCACTACGCCAACTTCGAAACCATGCGCGCGCGCCGTGTCGATGAAGACGGTGAGGTGCATTGGGATGCCGCGCTGCTGCAACACGCCTACGCATTGCTGACGCAAGCCTGCGCGACGGCCCCCGCCGATATCGACCTGACGGACGAGGCCTACCCCGGCACGTTGTTCACCTTGCAGGCGTGCCTGTGGTTCAAGGGCATGCCCGACACGCAGGGCCTGTTCCGCCAGATCCTGTTGCGCGGTGCGCACTGGGGAGATGATGTGGAAGCCGTGCTGCTGGCGGCCGTGGGCAGCCAGTTTGGCCTGTTCGGTTTGCAGGCTGGCGAGCTCGACACCCAGGCGCTGCTGGAACGCGGCTTTGCGCTGGACCGCGAGGCCCGCGAGTTCAATCTGCCGCAGTTGGGCCGCAACCTGTGGGGCGACGTATCGCCCGACGCCGCGTTGTTCCTGTGGCAGGAAGGCGCGGCGCGTGGGCGCTCGGATGCGCTGATGTCGCTAAGCGAGTTGTATGCGGGCAAGATCGACGCCGACTACGCCGACATCGACAAAACCGCCGCGCGCGATTGGCTGACGCGCGCCGCCGAAGCCGGTCATCTGGTGGCCCGCAACAACCTGGCCTATGCCGCCATCGACGAAGGCCGCGACATTCCAACGGGCGAATACCAAACGTACCGGCTCTGGCTGGAGAACAACTGGCACGTAGCCGATCGCGGCTCCCGCATGGAAGCGATGGCCGCCCGCAACCTGAGCTGGCTGATGCTGATGCACAGCGGGTCGGATGAAGACCAACGCACCGCCCTGGACCGCGTATTGCCCTGGTTGTGGGACCAAAGCGATGACGGCGACCGCGAAACCGCCGCGCGCAGCTACGCCATCGCGTTCATGGAAGGCCGCGGCTGCGAGCCCAATGCGTATCTGGCCAAGGTGTGGATTGCGCGCGCCTGCGCGCTGTCGCCCGACAACGAATACTTGCAGCGCTTAAGCGGCGAAATCAATGACGCCAGCGGTTGGTTTGGCGGCTGGCGCTTGCGGCGGCGCATGGAACAGGCCCGCGCGCGCGTGGATGCGCGGGGCCGCGAGCTGACCTTTGGACGGGGCGAAGCGGACGCCTGACAAGACCGCGCCGCCCCTGAATATTTGAACTTCAGGGGCGGCGCCGTTTTCACAGGCGCCTGAATCACACGCGCCCGCGGCGTCAGACCGCCAAGCCACTTGCAGTTTGAAACGTTTCATCACCGCGGCGTCCGTCCCCGTCAGGCGACAACAGTACAATTCTCGCCACTTCCCGCTACCCGTACGCAACCCGTCCGCCTTTTCCATGTCCAGCCTCATCGTCCACGGTGGCACGCCCCTGCGCGGCCGCATCATTCCTTCGGCCAACAAGAACGCCGTGCTGCCCATTCTGTGCGCCACGCTCTTGACCGACCAGCCCTTGACGCTGCACGGCGTGCCGGACATTACCGATGTGCGGAAGATTCTCGACATCTTCCGCACGCTGGGCAGTGACGTGAAGCTGGACGAATCCACGCGCACGCTGAACCTGCATCACCGCAACACCACGTTCGACGCCACGCAGCACCGGCTGCCCGAAGAGATGCGGTCGTCGATCATGCTGGTGCCGCCGCTCTTGGCGCGCTTTGGGGTGGCGCGGCTGGAAGACAACGTCAAGGGCTGCACGCTGGGCGTGCGCGAGATTGATCCGCACGTGGACATCTTCCGCTCGTTCGGCGGCGAAGTGGAACGCGCCAGCGGGTCTTTGCTGGTGCGCAGCAGCGGCACGCTGAAAGCCACGCATCACTGGCTGGATTACGCGTCAGTCACCACTACCGAAAACTTCGTGCTGTGCGCGGCGGCGGCCATTGGGGAATCTTCTTTGACCAATGCGGCGTCCGAGCCGCACGTGCAGGAGTTCTGCCGCTTCATGGCGATGATGGGCGCCGATATTGATGGCATCGGCACATCGCGCCTGACGGTGCGCGGCGGTGCGCGGCTGGGCGGCGGTGAATTCACCTTTGAAGAAGACTTCCACGAGATCACGACGTTTCTCGCGCTGGGCGCGATCACGGGCGGTGACGTCGTGGTGCGCAACCGCACCCCGGGCAACTTCCCGCTGATCGACCGCACCTTCGCCAAGTTCGGGGTCACGATCGAGCACAAGGATGGCTGGTCGCGGGCGCTGCGCTCGGACCCGCTGAAGGTGCAGACGCCCTTCACCAGCAACGTGCTGACCAAGGTGGAAGCCGCACCCTGGCCGTACTTTCCGGTGGACCTGCTGCCGATCTTCATTGCGCTGGGCGTGTGCGCCGAGGGCAATGCGATGTTCTGGAACAAGGTCTATGACGGCGCGCTGGGCTGGACGGGCGAGCTGACGAAGTTCGGCGCGCACGTGTTCTCGTCAGACCCGCACCGTGTGGTGACCTTCGGCGGCATGCCGCTGACGCCGGCCGTGGTGGAAAGCCCCTACATCATCCGCGTGGCGATCGCCCTGTTCATGGTGGCCAGCAGCATCAAGGGCCGCTCGGAAATCCGCAATGCGACGCCGATCCGCCGCGCGCATCCGCAGTTTGTGGAAAACCTGCGCAGCCTGGGCGTGCAGGTGGAATGGGCTAGCGAAGAATAAAAAATGCCGGCATCGCTGCCGGCATTTCCTTCTTGCGTTTCCTGCGTGTCCCGCGGGTCGCGCTACTTGAAGTCCGCCCCCGGATCACCACCGCCATAGGTGCTGGTGCCGTAGGACGTATCCACCTCGATCTTCACCTTGCTGGCGTCAACCTTGGCTTCATCGCTCTTGTAGTGCATGACCAAGCCGGGGAACGCCAGCACCGCCGCCACCATGGTCAGCTGGATGATGATGAACGGGATGGAACCGCGGTAGATCTGGCCCGTGGTGACGGGTTCGATCATCTTGCCCGTGACCTTGTCCTTGTACCTGTCCTTGGGCGCGACCGATCTTAAGTAGAACAGCGCAAAGCCGAAGGGCGGATGCATGAACGAAGTCTGCATGTTCACCGCCAGCAGCACGCCAAACCAGATCAGGTCGATGCCCAGCTTGTCGGCCACCGGACCCAGCAGCGGCACGATGATGAAGGCCAGCTCAAAGAAGTCCAGGAAGAAGGCCAGCACGAAGGTCAGCACGCTGACGGCAATCAGGAAGCCCATTTCGCCGCCGGGCAGGCTGACCAGCAGGTGTTCCACCCACAGGTCGCCGTTGACGCCACGGAAGGTCAGGCCGAACACCGTGGAGCCCACCAGGATGAACACCACGAAGGTGGACAGCTTGGTAGTGGTATCCATGGCCTGCTTCATCAGCTTCAGCGTCAGCCGGCCCCGGATCATGGCCATCAGGATGGCGCCCACGGCACCCATGGCACCGCCTTCGGTGGGCGTTGCCACGCCGATGAAGATCGTGCCCAGCACCAGGAAGATCAGGAACAGCGGCGGGATCATCACGAACGTGACGCGCTCGGCCAGGGCCGACAGCATGCCGATCTTGAAGACCTTGTTGACGCCCGCAATGATGAAGGCGGTCAGCCCCCAGATCAGCAGCGACAGCACGATCTGCTCGTCCACCGGCGCCGTATCGGCTTCGATGTACTGGCCAACGAAGTACGCGGACAGCGCCGAGATCACCATCAGCACCAGCAGCGAACGCCCGCCGCGCGTGCCGTTGGCTTCGCGGAACGAACGCGCCTCTTCCGGCAGCGCGGGCGCCGAGTCGGGCTTCAGGTACGACTTGATGATGACGAACGCCACATAGGTGCCCGCCAGCAGGAAGCCGGGCACGATGGCGCCACGGTACATGTCGCCGATGGAACGGCCCAACTGGTCGGCCAGGATGATCAGCACCAGCGACGGCGGGATGATCTGCGACAGCGTGCCGGACGCGGCGATGATGCCGCTGGCCAGCCTGCGGTCGTAGCCGTAACGCAGCATGATGGGCAAGGAAATCAGGCCCATCGAGATCACCGATGCCGACACCACGCCGGTGGTGGCGGCCAGCATGGCGCCCACGAAGACCACGGCAATCGCCAGGCCGCCGCGCACGGTGCCGAACAATTGGCCGATGGTTTCCAGCAGGTCCTCGGCCATGCCTGATCTTTCAAGCACCAACCCCATCAAGGTAAAGAATGGCACCGCCAACAAAGTGTCGTTGGAGATGATGCCGAAGATGCGTTGCGGCAGCGCCTGGAACAGCGCGGCGTTCAAGAGGCCCAGTTCAATGCCGATCAGTGCGAAAAGTATGCCGTTGGCCGCCAGCGCGAAGGCCACGGGAAAGCCCATCAGCAGGAACACCACCAAGGTGGCGAACATGATGGGGGCCATGTTTGCAGTCAAGAATTCCATGGTCAGCGTCCGTCCTGTCCGTTCTGGCCGCGGGCGCCGTCTGGCTGCTTCCCGCCTTGCGCCGCCAGGGCGCGTTCTTCGCGCAGGCGCGCCTCTTCGGCGATTTCCAGCGCCAGGGCTTCTTCAGCGGAAATTTCGGAGGGTCGCGCGCCGGGGTCGGGGCACTTGCCCATCAGGAAACCCACGCACTTGATCAGGTGTGACAAGCCGGCCAGCACCAGCAAGGCGAAGCCGACCGGAATCAGCAGCTTGACGGGCCAGCGCACCAGGCCGCCGGTATTGGACGACTGCTCATTGGTCAGGAACGAATCCATGAACACCGGCCACGACAGGTAGGTGATGAGCAGGCAGGCGGGCATCAGGAAGAAGATGACGCCGAAGATGTCGATGTAGATCTGCTTGCGGCGCGGCAGGCGCGACGACAGCACGTCCACGCGCACGTGTTCGTTGCGCAGCAGCGTGTAGCCGGCCGCCAGAAGGAAGATGGCGCCGAACAAGTACCACTGCAATTCCAGCCAGCCGTTGGAGCTGACCTGGAAGACCTTGCGCACAATGGCGTTGCCGGCGCTGACCACGACGACGACCAGCGTCAGCCACGTCACGCACCGGCCAACCACCGTATTGATCGAGTCGATCAAACGGGATAGGGCTAATAGGGCATTCATGTTGGATATCCGGACTGGCGCGGGGCTTGGCGCGCAGTCAATGTGCAACGTAAAGAGAGGAGAAAACCAGCTGGCGCGCGCGGATGCGGCACATCCACGCGCGCCGGCACAATCAGGGCCGCTTACTTGCCGCGGTTGATCGTGCCCATGTAGCTGTCATAGCTGCCTTCAGCAACACGGAACCAGGGCAGTTCGTTGTCGCGGAAGTTCTTCATGCTTTCGTAGACCTTCTTGAACACCGGGCTCTTGGCGCTCATTTCGTCGTACAGCTTGACCGATTCGGCAAAGCACGCGTCCATGACGGGCTTGGGGAACGATTGCAGCTTGGCGCCCTGGGCGATCAGGCGGCGCAGCGCGGCGGGGTTCTCGGCGTCGTACTTGGCGATCATGTCGTTGGTCGCCGCGGCCGAGGCTTGCGCCAGGATGGCCTGGTATTGCTTGGGCAGCTTGTTGTAGGCGTCCTGGTTGACGTACAGCGACACTTGCAGCGTGCCTTCCCACCAGCCCGGGTAGTAGTAGTGCGGGGCCACTTTGTTGAAGCCCAGCTTTTCATCATCGTAGGGGCCGATCCATTCGGCCGCGTCGATGGTGCCCTTTTCCAGTGCCGGGTAGATGTCGCCGCCAGCGATTTGCTGCGGCACCACGCCCAGGCGCGACAACACGGCGCCCGCGAAGGCGCTGACGCGGAACTTCAGGCCCTTCAGGTCGTCCACCGTCTTGATTTCCTTGCGGAACCAGCCACCCATCTGCGTACCGGTATAGCCGCAGGGGAAGTTGACGATGTTGTAGGCCTTGAAGACGTCGCGCAGCAGCGCCAGGCCGTCGCCGTGGCGCATCCAGGAATTCATCTGGCGGGTGTTCAGGCCAAACGGCACGGCGGCGTCAAAGCTCAGGACCGGGTCCTTGCCGTAGTAGTAGTACGACGCGCTGTGGCCGCATTCGATCGTGCCGTTCTGCACGCCGTCCAGCACTTGCAGCGCCGGGACGATTTCACCTGCCGGGAACACGCGGATGGAGAATTTGCCGCCGGTGGCTTCGGACACATACTTGGCGACGCTTTCGCCGCCGGAATAGATGGCGTCGGCGCTACGGGGGAAGCTGGACGCCAGGCGCCAGTTCAGAGTGGGGGCCTCCTGGGCGATGGCGGGCGCCGCCAGGGTGGCGCCGCCTGCAGCGGCCCCCAAGGTGGCTTTCTTCAAAAAGGAACGGCGTTGCATGCAAGTCTCCCAACTTGGATAAAGTTTTTTTTCCGGGTCCCGGGGCGAATTGGTGGAGCCCCCAGGCGCGATCCTGTGGGTAACAAATGGTCGCGCTCATGAATTTGGCTGCGATGCTATCGGCAAATGATGCAGGGGGCGTAGCGGGAAAACCCTTGCCGTAAGCTTCGTGAAATCTTTCGTCTTCGTATAGCTGGTATGACCAGCGGCGGCCTTGATGGCGCGCGCGGTCTTTCTGCACTGGTATGTGGGCCGGATCAGACCTTGGACGCTTGCCGGGCGCTGAAATAAGCCGCCGCCGCTATATAACCAAAAAATATTTAGCGTGTGGCGTCGGCAGCATCTGGATACGTGCGCGGGTCGGGCCCCTGCTCTGGCCATTGCTGCGGCACCTGGCGCAATTCCGCCGTGTCATAGCCCAGTTCGCGCACCTTCTCCACCAGGCGAGCGTAGTCGGCCGGCGGCAAGCTGGGCGTGCGCGCCATGATCCAGACGTAGTCGCGCTTGCTGCGGCCGATGATGGTTTGCTGATAGTCGTCGTCCAGATACGCGATGACGTATTCCGCCTGGATGGGCCAGATGAACTGCATGCCCCAGATGGCGTTACCCGTGTCCGGCTCCACGGTGCCCACCGGGCGCATGGTTTTCACCTTGGCGTCGAAGCCGCCGTGGCGGTAGCGGAAGGTGGTCTGGATGCGGCCATCGGGCAGCAAGGCGTAGGACTCGACGGCGTTGTACGACTGGCGTTCGGGCCAGGTGGGAATGCCGGCGATCACGTACCAGTCGCCCATGAAGCGCTTGATGTCGACGTTATCCACGGCTGGCATGGGCGGCGGGCTGCTGCAACCTGCCAGCGCGGCAAGCACTGCAAGTACGGTCAACCCGGCAAAGCGTTTGGATTTCGGCATGGCGCCCTCCTCTCAGTCTGGTCGCATGGTTGGGTTCGACCTTAGTCTGGCCTTGGTCAGACCCTATTCCGGTCGCTCGAAGCGGTAATGCGCCACCATCCACGCTTGCCCGTCCTGGTAGCCGAACAGTTCGGCGCAGGCCATCCAGAACATGCGCCAGCGGTGGAACCACAAGCCAGCAAGCGACGCGCCATAGGCTTGTTCCAGCACCTGCATGACGTCGGCCCGATGCGCATCCTGGTTGGCCAGCCAATGGTTGGCGGTACGCTCGTAATGACGGCCGTCGACCAGCCAGCGCGCCTGGATGCGCAAGTCGCGCTGGAACCACAGCAAGGTGTCCACCGACGGCATGATGCCGCCCGTGAAGAAATGCCGGCCCAGCCAATTGTCGGCGCCCTCGGTTTCGAAGGGGTACATCAGGCTGCGGTGCGCGAACAGGTGCACGAACAGCTTGCCGCCCGGGCGCAACCACGAGCCGATGCGCGCCAGCAGGTCTTGGTAGTTGCGCATGTGCTCGAACATCTCCACCGACACGCAGCGGTCGAAGGCGGACGGCGGCAGGTCCAGCGTGTTGACGTCGCAGGTGATTACCTCGACGTTCAGCAGCCCCCGCGCGCGGCATTGCGCCTGGATGTGCTGCCGCTGCGAGGCGGAATTCGAGACCGCCGTAATGCGCGCCGAGGGATAGCGTTCGGCCATCCACAGCGTCAGGGATCCCCAGCCGCAGCCCAGTTCCAGGATGCGCTGGCCGTCCATCAGTTCGGCGCGCAGGCCGGTCAGTTCCAGCATGGCGGCTTCGGCCTGGTCCAGGGTTTCGCGGCCCGTGGGGTAATAGCAGCCGGAATACTTCAACTGCCGGCCCAGGCACAGCTTGAAGAAGTCGGCCGGCAGCTCGTAGTGCTGGGTGTTGGCGGCGTCGGTGTGGATGGCGACGGGGCTGGTGCGCAGTTCATCAATCAGTTGCTGGTAGCGCCGCGCCTGGCCCGCGGGGCCATCCGCCTGTTCCTCCCGCAGACGCTGCGCGCACAAGCGGCGGATGCCGTGGCGCATCAGCGCGTCGGGCACCAGGCCGCGTTCGGCCAGGCCCAATAAGCCGGGCGCCGGCCGGTCGGAAGCCAGGCGGGAATCGTTGAGAGTTGCGGTCGTCATCATTCGCCCTTTGCATTGGCATGCGTTGAGTCCGCCGATTCCCGCTTGGGAAACCAGGGGAACAGCATCGGCGTGGTGCGTTGGTACTGGCGGTAGTCGTCACCCCGGGTGCGCAGCGCCTGCGCTTCGGTGTAGGGGATGCCACTGATCCAGCGCAGGAAAATGAACATGGCGATGGGGCCCAGCCAAGCCAGCCAGGCCAGGTCGGCGCCCACCGCCAACGCCACATAGCTGAACCAGTGCAGCCATTCGAAAAAGTAATTGGGATGCCGGGAGTAACGCCACAGGCCCTGGCGGCAGGTGCGGCCACGGTTGGCCGGGTTGTCGCGGAAAGCGTCCAACTGCCGGTCGGCAATCGTTTCACCCGCCACGGACACGATCCAAACCAGCAGGCCCAGCCACAACCACGGCGTCATGCGCGGCTCGGGGTTGGCGGCCACCGCGATGAAGGGCAGCGACATGAACACGACCAGCCCCGCTTGCGCCAGGAAGAACAGCGCAAACTTGCCCTGGTGCCCGTTCCAATGCGCGCGCAAGGCGCGGTAGCGGCCGTCTTCCTCGCCGTGGCGCACGCGCCGCCAGATGTGCCACGCCAGCCGGCCCGCCCACACGCCGCCCAGCACGGCCAGCAACACGCGCGGGATGGCCGCGCCGGGGCCGGTCAGCGCCAGCAACACGGCGGCCAGCGCCATGCCCGACGCCCACATCGCGTCCACAATGCCCGCGTTGTGATGGCGCCGCTGCCAGCGCCAGCCCACGGTCATCAGCCCCACGGCCACGACCGCCACCATCAGCGCCTGCATGCCGGGCGTCATGACGT
This sequence comes from Achromobacter spanius, assembly GCF_029637605.1. Lineage (NCBI taxonomy): Bacteria > Pseudomonadati > Pseudomonadota > Betaproteobacteria > Burkholderiales > Alcaligenaceae > Achromobacter > Achromobacter spanius. The sequence goes on from NZ_CP121261.1 coordinate 1,828,758, forward strand.
AGCCCAGCGCGCCGTCGTGGGCATGGCCCCCGGCCGCGCCAATAGCAGATGCGACACGCCGATGGCGCGTTCACGAAAGCCGCCTTCGCAATACGCCAGGTAGAACTCCCACAGGCGAATAAAGCGTTCGTCAAAACCCTGCGCACGCACCGCATCCAGGCGGGCCATGAACCGATCGCGCCACGCTTCCAGGGTGCGCGCATAAGACAGGCCGAAGTCTTCCAGGTGCACCAGGCTTAGGTCGCTGGCGCGCGTCTTGGCTTGCAGCATGGCCTGGATGGACGGCATGAAGCTGCCGGGGAATATATGCCGCTTGATGAAGTCCACCGCTTTCAACGCCTGCGCGTAGCGATGGTCTTCAATGGTGATGGCCTGGATCAGCGCCACGCCGTCGGGCTTGAGCAGGTCGCCCACCTTGGCGAAGTACGCCGGCAGGTAGGCGGCGCCGATGGCCTCGATCATTTCAATGGACACCAGCTTGTCGAACTGGCCGTTCAGGTCGCGATAGTCTTGCAGCAGCACGTCCACGCGGTATTGCAGGCCGGCGCGGCGGATGCGCTCGGTGGCCAGCGCGTGCTGTTCGCGCGAGATCGTGGTGGTGGTGACGTGGCAGCCGTAGTGGCGCGCCGCGTGCAGCGCAAAGCCGCCCCAGCCCGTGCCGATCTCGACCACGCGCTGGCCGGGCCGCAGGTCCAGCTTGCGGCAGATCACGTCCAGCTTGCGGGTGGAGGCCTGCTCCAGCGTGTCGTCGTCGCCTGCCCATAGCGCTGACGAATACATCATGTCGTCTGACAGGAACAGGCGGAAAAATTCATTGCCCAGGTCGTAGTGCGCGGCAATGTTGCGGCGGCTGCCCGCGCGCGTGTTGCGTCGGCAGGCGTGCAGCGCCCGCATCGCCATGCCACCCAGCCGCGCCATGCCGCGTTCCATCCCGTCGAGCAGGTCGCGGTTGCGCACCAGCAGGCGGATCAGGCCGACAAGATCATTGCAGTGCCAATGGCCGTCGCCATAGGATTCGCCGCCGCCCACGCTGCCGTGGCGGGCGATCGCGCCGTAGAACGCCGGGTCTTGCACTCGCAGCCGCAGGGGCCGGCCGGCTGTTGCGCCCTGCTCGCCTGGTTCGGCGCTGCCCGTGTCGACGTTGCCCAGTTCGGCGCTACCCAGTTCGACGCTGCCCATTGCGTCGTCAATCAGCAGCCGCCCGCCCTGCAAATGCCCCAGTTGGTCCAGCAAGCGCCGACGCAGCAGGCGTTCGGTCAGAGACAGGGCCTGCGCGGCCTCGGGCACGCAGGCATCGTTGAGCGCCAGGCGTTCGGAATCGGAGGGGGATCTCATCAGTCTTCTCCCGGTTAGGCGAATTAAGCGCGCGGGGTTCTATGGGCGACAGAATTCCCGCGTGCGCGTGTGGATGCCCTATATACGTAGGCCCCGGCGAATTGGATTCACCAGGGAAAACCCGTAGGTTCTTGCCGTGCCCGCGTGACCGATTCGCGTGCCCTACTTGCATGCGCGAATCGGATGCGCGACGCGATTGCGCTACTTGAACGCGCTACTTGTCCGATCGGCGCTGCGCATCCGACGGATCCAAGACAAAACCCGCCAAGTCATCCAGCACCGGCGCGCGCCATCGCAGCGGACGCGCCAGCGCCCCAGCCAGCAGCGCATGCCCCAGGCCGTCGTAACGCACCAGCGTCACGGGCACCCGAGCGGCCTGCAAGGCGGCGGCCAGCCCTTCGGTGTTGCGATGGGGGTCAACGGTGGTGTCGGCCATGCCCGCCATCAGCAAGGCGGGCGGCGCGTTGGGCGTGACGTGGGCAATGGGCTGGGAGTCGGGTGGCGTGCCCGGGAAATGGAACACGGGCTTCAGGCTGCTGGCCACAATGGGCAGGAAGTCGTACGGGCCGGCCATGCCGATCCAGCCGCGCAGCATGGATGGCGACGCGCCATGGCGTTCTAGCCAGCGCGGGTCCAGCGCGACCATGGCGGCGTTGTAGCCGCCCGCGCTATGGCCGGCCACGAAGACCCGGCCGGGGTCGCCGCCGTATTCGGCCACGTGTTGCAGCGTCCAGGCGACGGCACGGGCGCAATCGTCCAGGAAGTCCGGGTAGGCCACGTCGGGGTACAAACGGTAGTCCGCGATCACGGCCAGGATGCCGCGCGAGGCCAGCGCGTCGCCCACAAACTTGTAGTCGGCGCGTGAGCCATTGCGCCAACTGCCGCCGTAGAAGAACACGACCACGGGCGGCTGTTGCACGCCGGGCGGCGCGTAGATATCCAGGCGCTGGCGGGGATCGGCGCCATAGGCCACGTCCGCCACCACGCGGTTGGCGTTGTCGGGCACCGCGCCGTTCAACACGGCCAGCGGCGAACAGGCAGTCAGGGTCAGCAGCAGCAAGGCCGCCAGCACGGCCACCGTGGCCGCGCTACGCATGGCGCGCCTGGGCAGAGAGGGAAACGAAGGGGAAAACGCAGAGTAAAAAATCGGGCACCGCCGTCTCCTGTCGCATCAAGGGTGATTAACCCTCTATACGAAGCAGACGGCGAAATGGATGCCCTTGGATGAACGCCCTGAAGGGGATGCCCTGGATGAACACCCCGAAGCTGACGCCCGGGGATCGGAACCCTTAAGCCTTGGTCATCAGCTTCTTCCAGCCTTCCAGGCCCAGCTTCTTCATCGTGTCGATGTTCTTCTCATAGATTTCCGAGGCGTCCGGAAACGACTCCACCGCGCGGTCGATGCTGTCTTCCCGCAGCAGGTGCAGGATGGGGTACGGCGCACGGTTGGTGTAGTTTTCGATATCGTCGGCCTGCGTGTCGGCAAACTGGAATTGCGGGTGGAACGTGGCCACCTGCAATTCGCCCACCAGCCGCATGCGTTTAAGCAGGCGGTCGGACAGTTCTTCGAAATCGTTGAAATCCAGAAAATCGTCCAGCGCGTCGGGAATGATCAACAAGGTGGTGTCGATCTTTTCGGGGTCGGTCTCGGCCAGCAGGGCAAGTTCGTCCTGCAAGTCGGTCAGCACCCCTTCGGCGTCGGTGGCGTCGCTGACGGCAAAGCGGATCTGGTCCTTGACCTGAACCGCCTTGGCGAACGGGCAAAGATTCAGGCCGATCACGGCCTGAGTCAGCCAGTGGCGGGTTTCAGCCACCACATTGGCATAAGCATCGGAAGTCGAAATCATGCCGGCATGGCCGCCATGGTTTGCGCAACCGCCGCCGTCAGCTTCTTGCCATACGGCACGTGCAGGAATTCATTGGGGCCGTGCGCGTTGGACTTCGGGCCCAACACGCCGCACACCATGAATTGCGCCTTCGGGAAGCCCTTTTGCAGGATGCTCATCAGCGGAATCGTGCCGCCCTGGCCGATGTAGCCGCAAGGCTGGCCGTAGTACTGCTGCGAGGCGGCGTCCAGCGCCTGGGTCAGCCAGGGCACGGATGCCGGCGCGTTCCAGCCGGTGGCGGCGCCTTCGTTGGCCTTGAAGATGACCTTGGCGTTATAGGGCGCGTCGGCTTCCAGCAGTTCCTTGATTTCCTGCGAGGCGGCCACGGCGTCAATCAGCGGCGGCAGGCGCAACGACAGCTTGAACGCGGTGCGCGGGCGCAGCACGTTGCCGGCGCTGGACAACGGCGGCAGGCCTTCGGCGCCGGTCACCGACAAGGTCGGGCGCCACGTGCGGTTCAGCAGCGCCTCTTCGGGCTCGGTCGTCATCGGCAGCACAAAACCGCCTTCCGCGCCGCAGCTCCAGGGGAAACGGCGCCACACTTCGTCACCCAGAATACGCGCGGTGGCGGTCACTTGTTCGACGCGGTCAGCGGGAATTTCGCAATGCAGGCTTTGCGGCAGCAGACGGCCGGTGGCGCTGTCTTCCAGGCGGTCCAGCAGATGGCGCAAGATGCGGAACGACGACGGCACCACGCCGCTGGAGTCGCCCGAGTGCACGCCTTCGTCCAGCACCTGCACTTCCAGCGTGCCGGCCACCATGCCGCGCAGCGAGGTCGTCATCCAGAGCTGGTCGTAGTTGCCGGCGCCCGAATCCAGGCACACCACCAGGGCCACGTTGCCCAGGCGGTCGCGCAGCGCATCCACATAGGGCAGCAGGTCGTAGCTGCCCGACTCTTCACAGGTTTCCACGATGCCCACGCAGCGCGGACGGGGCACGCCCTGCTTGTCCAGCGCCATGATGGCGGTCAGCGAGGCGTACACGGCGTAGCCGTCGTCCGCGCCGCCACGGCCGTAGAGCTTGCCGTCTTCGTACTTGGGGGTCCAGGGGCCAAGACCTGCGCGCCAGCCCGAGAATTCCGGCTGCTTGTCCAGGTGGCCGTACAGCAGCACGGTGTCGCCGTTGTCGCTGCGGGTGGCGGGCGCGTCAAAGAAAATGACGGGCGTGCGGCCCGGCAGGCGCACCACTTCCAGCGTCAGGCCCGAGACCTTCTGCGCTTCAACCCAGGCGGCGGCATCGCGCACCACGCGCTCGATGAACGCGTTCTTTTCCCAGTCGGCGTCAAACGCGGGGCTTTTGGCGGGAATGGCGATGTAGTCGGTCAGCGCGGGGATGATTTCGTTGTCCCACTTGTCGTCGACAAAGGCCTGGAGGGCGTCGGGATCAAGGGTGGGCGGCAGTGCGTCGTCGGGGATACGGGCGTTCATGGCGCGGAATCCTTTAGGGGTGCGTGGGGGGTGCGGGATTTGGGTAATTCGGTATTTTATGCCTGCCGTCGGCAGAGCGGGGCGAGCGGGATGGCGAACCCGGGCAGCGCGCGATACAGATCGAGGTCCAAATCAAGGCTCAGACCCGGCTCGGACGGGTCACCGCGCCGCGTACGCCTCGATGCGCGCCCACACGTCTCGCGCCAGCGACTTGGCGTTATCCACCGACTGATAGATGCGGATTTCCATGTGGATGTCGTTGCGGGCGCTGTCGGCGCGCACGAGTGTACCGGCGCGTAAGTCGGCTTCGATCAGCGTGTGCGGCAACCAGGCCAGGCCGAAGCCTTGGCGCGCCATGGCGTGCAACGCGTCGGCAAGGTCCGACTCGTACATCGTCTGCAACTGCCCGATCAGGCACAGGCCGCGCAGCTTATCGTCCAGGATGCGGCCCAGCGACATGCTGTCGGCATACGCCAGGAACGGCACGGGCGGGTCCGACGGCAGCTTGGGCACCGCGTAGTGGGGATGGCGCCCGCCCGGCGACACCGGTGCGCTGACGGCCACCAGCTTATCGGCCCCCACCCGGCGCCAGCGGTAGCCGGGGTTGTCGATCTTGGCGTACAGCGGCTCGTGCGCGTGGCATAGCAAAAAATCCACCTCGCCATCCGCCAGCATGTCCACGCCGAAATTCAAGGTGGTGGTGACCACCTTGAGCTGAAACGCGGGCATGCCCTGCTGCACCCGCGCCATGACGCCGGGCAGCACCGAATGCGCCAGGGTCTTGCCCGACGCGATGGTGATTTTCCGGTTGCGTTCCTGTTCAGGCTTTTGCAGCGCCTGGCGGGTGTCGCGCAGGATGTCCAGCACGTCGATGGCGGCGGCCAGCATGCTGCGCCCCGCCGCATTCAAGCTGGACACCTGATGGCCGCGCTCAACCAAGGGCACCCCGGCCCACTCCTCCAGCGCCTTGATGCGGCGTCCGAAAGCCGGATGCGTCACGTTGCGCGCCTCGGCCGCCTGAAACATGTTGCGCGACTTGGACAGCGCAACGAAGTCCTCAAGCCATTTGGTGTCCATGGGATCTCTTTCAGGGGAAGGCGCGCCCGGGCGGGCGGTGATGGGTCTGTGCCGATTCGGCACAGGGGCCGCTCATTTTGCACAAGGCTGATACATCTGGCAACTAACATTCCAGCATCGTTTTTCTGGAAGGCGCCGATGTCCGACACCCCCGTCCTGCTCAAATCCATCCGCAGCCATTTCGTGGGCGGCGCCGAGGCCGTGGCGGGCGGCGTGCCCATGCAGCAAAAGCAAGTGGTGGGCAACGCGCCCCGCCTGATCGACATGAATGGCGGCTACAGCGTCGGCCAGCTTTATGTGCAGGAATACCGGCTGGCCCAGCCGCGCCACCCCTACCCCGTGCTGCTGTGGCACGGCGGCGGCATGACGGGCGCGCAATGGGAAAGCACGCCGGACGGCCGCCAAGGCTGGCTGTGGCGTCTGCTGCAGGAGGGCTATGACGTGTTCGTGTCCGATGCGCCCGAACGTGGCCGCGCGTCGTGGGCGATGTACCCGCAGGTTTACGACAGCGCCCCCATCTTCCGGTCCAAGGAAGAAGCCTGGCGCTTGTTCCGCATCGGGCCGGCCACGGGCTATGCCTCCGCCGGCCAGCCGCGCCAGGCCTATCCCGCGCAACAGTTCCCCGTCGACGCCTTCGACACCTTCGCCAAGCAGTTCGTGCCGCGCTGGCTGACCCATGGCGAGATGGCGCTGGATGCCTACCGGCAACTGCTGGACCTGGCCGGCCCTTGCATCGTCATCGGCCACAGTCAGGGCGGCGGCTACGCCACGCTGCTGGCGCAGGAATACGCCAGCACGGTGCGCGCCGTGGTGGCGCTGGAACCCACCGGCACCCCGGCCACGGCCCACGACGCCCTGCCCCCGCAACTGTTGGTCTGGGGCGACCACTTTGCCGCGGACGACACCTGGCAGCGCTACCGCGCGCAGACGGACGCCTATTGGGCCGCCCTGCGCGCGGCCGGACAGCACGCCGACGTGCTGGACCTGCCTGCCACCGGCATCGCCGGCAATTCCCATTTCTGCATGCTGGATCGCAATAGCGACCAGATCGCCGAATTGATCGTCGATTGGCTCAATCGCAGCCTCGACTAACCTTCGCCTGGAGACACAGATGACATTCAAGAAAACCACCATCGCCCTGGCGCTGCTGACCGGCGCCACGCTGGCCGCCGGCGCCGCGTCGGCGCAACAAGCCGCCTACCCCAACAAGCCCGTGCGCCTGATCGTGCCGTTTGCCCCGGGCGGCACCGCCGACATCATCGGCCGCGTGTTCGCGGCGCAATTGGGCACCGAGCTGGGCGCCACCGTGGTCGTTGAAAACAAGGCCGGCGCCGGCGGCTCGATCGGCACCCGCTACGTGGCGGATGCCGCGCCCGACGGCTATGTGCTGCTGCTGGCGTCGTCCAGCACGCACGGCACCAACCCGGCGGTGTACAAGACGCTGACGTATGACGCCGTGCAGGACTTCACGCCGATCACGCAGTTGGTGACGGTGCCGGGCGTGCTGAGCGTCACCAAGGACTTCCCCGCCACCGACCTGAACGCGCTGATCGCGACGTCGAAGGCAAACCCCGACAAATACACCTACGCCTCGTCCGGCGCGGGCGGCCTGGGCAACCTGGCGATGGAATTGATGAAGTCGATGACGGGCGCCAAGCTGATGCACATTGCGTACCGTGGCGCGGGCCCCGCGTTCACCTATGTGATCAGCGGCCAGGTGTCGATGATCTGGGAACCCGTGCCGGCCTCGCTGCCGTATATCAAGAGCGGTCAGATCCGCCCCATCGCCATCGCGGCGGATGTGCGTTCGCCCGAATTGCCCGATACGCCGACCTTCAAGGAAGCCGGCCTGCCGCGCTACGAAGCCAACGCCTGGAACGGCCTGCTGGCGCCCAAGGGCCTGCCGGACGATGTGAAGAAGGCGCTGCACGACGCCTCGGTCAAGGCCCTGAACACCCCCGAAGTCAAAGCCAAGCTGGCCAACCTGGGCGGCACGGTCGTCGCCGGTACACCTGAAGCCTTCCAGCAAGTCATCGCCAGCGACGTCAAGAAGTGGAAGCACGTCGCGGCGGACGCAAACATCCGCCTTGAGTAGGATGGGTGAAGCGCGGGAAAGTGGACAGAAGAACCCAAACGTCGAACGCGCGCAACCCATCAAGCAGCGGTGATTAATCCATCATTCCGGCCATATCATCACGGCCCAACGATGGGTTTCGCGCGATCGGGGTTTTCTTTCTTTTAGACGCCATCGCGCGCTGCACCCATCCTACGAGGTAACACCGTAGGATGGGTGCAGCGCGCGGAAAACGACAAAAGAACATCGACGCCAAACGCGCAAACCCATCAAGTGCCCGTATCCGAGGCGCTTCATGAAGGGACCCAATCACCCCCAATCATCACCGGCTCAACACCCCGCCCCAACGCCGGCGCATCCGCATCAATCACCTGCCCACCGGCTTGCAACTTAAACACCGCCACCGCCTCACGCAACTGCTGCGCCTGCGCCTCCAATGACGCCGCCGACGCCGCGGCCTGCTCGACCAGCGCCGCGTTTTGCTGCGTCACGCTGTCCATCTGCGACACCGCCTGATTCACCTGCTGAATGCCCTGCGACTGCTCTTCCGACGCGCTGGAAATTTCGTTGATGATGTCCGTCACGCGGCGCACCGACGTCACGATTTCCTGCATCGTCGCACCCGCGGCTTCCACCTGATCCGACCCGATCGACACCTTTTGCACCGACTCGTCGATCAGCCCCTTGATCTCTTTGGCGGCCTGCCCGCTGCGTTGCGCCAGGGCGCGCACTTCGCTGGCCACCACCGCAAAGCCCTTGCCTTGCTCGCCGGCCCGCGCCGCTTCCACGGCCGCGTTCAGCGCCAGGATGTTGGTCTGGAATGCAATCCCGTCGATCACGCCCACAATATCGGCGATGCGCTTGGAGCTATCCGCGATGCCGCGCATGGTGCCCACCACGTCGCCCACGGCCTTGCCGCCGCGCGTGGCCACTTCGGACGCCGCCGATGCCAACTGCGAGGCACTGCGCGAACTATCGGCGTTGTTCTTCACCGTGGACGACAGCTCGTCCATGCTGGCGGCGGTTTCTTCCAAAGACGCGGCCTGCTGCTCGGTGCGCGATGACAGATCGATGTTGCCCGCCGCGATTTCGCGCGAACCGGTGTGGATCTCTTCCACGCCCAGGCGCACGGCCGACACGGTACGGCTCAAGCTGTCCTGCATGCGCTTGACGGCGGCGTACAGCACGCCGATTTCGTTGTTGCCGCGCTGCTCGATGCGATTGCTGAGGTCGCCACCCGCGATGCGGTCGAACAAGCGGCCCGCCTCGTGCAGCGGACGGAACACGGACCGCGCAAAGATCGCGTACAAGCTCACCACCAACACCGCCACCACCGCCAACAGACAGAGCAGCAAGACGATTGCGCCATTGATGCTGGTGGACGCATCGCGCGCCACGCGCTGGCCCACGTCATCGGCGTAGTCCACGTAGCTCTTGATGGCCTGCGTGAACGCGGTGCCCAGCGGCGTGACTTTTTCAAGGTTCAGACGGCTGGCATCTTGCGGCTTGCCCGCGCGAATGGCCGCCACCATCGGCGTGATCGCATCGCGCTGATAAACGTCGTAGGCGGCCAACGCGGCGTCGAACAGCGGCTTACCTTGTGTCGACGTCTCGGGCAGCTTGCGCGCCATCTCTATCAAATCAGACGCCCTTTTCGTATAGCCATCCAGGCGCTGCATGCTGGTCAGGCTGTCGATGGACTTTCCTTCCAGCAGCGCGCTTTGCGCGGCCAGCAATACCAGACGCGCGCGCAGCAGTTCGGCGCCGGCGCCATCCACGGCATTGGCGCGAACCAGATTGGTGTCCAGCAGCACTTCGATGGACGTGCGATTGGACGTCAGTTGCTGATGCACGGCGACGCCGGTCAACAGGAAAAGCGCAAAGAAGACGCCCAAGGCGGTCGTCAGAATTGCGCGGATACTTAAATTCTTGAACATGAAAAGGCCACTCCCGGGGATTGCAGTACGCTCCCCCGGTTAACGGCATCTTGCAACTAAAAGTTAAATATCTCAGACCGTTACAAAAGTTTGACAACGTGCTTCACGGCGCGACGTCAATCGCCCCGCAAGGCGCGCCGTTGCTGGATGTGCGCGATCCGCAGCCCCCACTCCCCACCACCGCTGCTTGCGGCCATGAAAAGTATGAACTACGGTCGGTCGGCAATTCAGATGCGAGCAGCCGGGGACCTTTCAGTTGGATCGACTGAGCAATTACGGGGAGGCATCAACATGAAGTTGCAGCAAGTATTCGACTTTCTTGCCGTCACGCAACATGGCAGCGTGCACGCGGCAGCCCGGGCCACCGGGCAAACCCAACCAGCATTAACCAAGTCCTTGCGGCGGCTTGAACGCACGCTGGGACTGCCGTTATTCGACCGGCACGCCAAAGGCATGCGGCCCAACGACTACGGCAAACGCTTTCTGCCCCACGCCCAACACCTGGTTCACGAGACCAAGCGCGCCCGCGACACCATGTCGCAAATGCGCGGTGAACGGCTGGGCACCGTGCAGTACGGCATCTCGGCGGCGGCATCCGTCCTGCTGTCCACGTCCGCCATCCACCGTTTTCGGCAACGCTACCCCGAGGTAGAACTCAGTTGCCGCAGCGGCCTTTACCACACCCTGACACCGCTGCTGCGCGAAGGCCAACTGGATTTCGCCATTTGCTCGCTGAACGCGGACGACACCGACCCGCAGCTCAAGGCGCGCGTGCTGCTGACCAGCCCGTTGGTGATGGCCGCCCGTCGCGACCACCCCTTGGGGCAGGCGCGCAGCCTGCATGAACTTAGTGAGGCGGTGTTCGCGGTGGCGGGGCCGCCGGGCCAACCGGGCGCATCCGTCTACCCCGTGTTCAGCCAAGCGGGCCTGGGCATCCCACGGGTGGACATGCAGACGGATGGCTTGATCGACACGGCCGCGCTGGTGGCCAACAGCGACCGCATGGCCCTGCTGCCCACGGCGTTGATCACTACCGGCCTGTTACGCGAGCAACTGGACATCGTGCCCATAGTCGAGCCGCTGCCCAGCTATGTGATCGGCTTGATCCAACGCACCGCGCAGCCCTTGACGCCGGCGGCGGAAGAACTGTCGACTCAGTTTGAACGCGAAGCCGCCGACCTGCGCACGGCTTCGCCTTGACGGGCTAACTTACCGCCCGCGTGTCTGGATGATTTACTTCAGCCAGGCGCGCGCGTTGCGGAAGATGCGCATCCAGGGGCTGTACGCGCCGCCCTTGTCCGCATTGCCCCATTTCTCGGGCGCCCAAGACATCATGACGTTGCGGGTCACGCGCTCGGGGTGCGGCATCAAGACCGTGAAGCGGCCATCGGCCGTGGTGACGGAAGTCAGGCCGCCGGGGCTGCCGTTCGGGTTGAACGGATAGGCTTCGGTGGCTAGTCCACGGTTGTCGATGTAGCGCGCGGCAGCCAGCACGCGGCTGGCGTCGCCCTGCTGCGAAAAGTCGGCATAGCCTTCGCCGTGGGCCACGGCCACCGGAATACGGGCGCCTTCCATGCCGGCAAAGAAGATGGACGGCGACTTGGCCACTTCCACCATCGACAGGCGCGCTTCGTATTTTTCGGACTGGTTGCGCGTGAAGCGCGGCCAGTGCTCGGCGCCCGGAATCATCGGGGCCAAGGCCGCCATCATCTGGCAGCCGTTGCACACGCCCAGCGCGAACGTATCCGGACGCGCAAAGTACGCGGCGAACTGATCCGACAACTGGCTGTTGAAGCGGATGGTGCGCGCCCAGCCTTCGCCGGCGCCCAGCACGTCGCCGTAGCTGAAACCGCCCACGGCCACCAGGCCTTGCATCTGCGCCAGGTCCACGCGGCCGGCCAAGAGGTCGGTCATGTGCACGTCGATGGCTTCAAAGCCCGACGTATCGAAGGCCCAGGCCATTTCCACCTGGCTGTTGCAACCCTGCTCGCGCAGGATGGCCACGCGCGGACGCTTGCCGGTGTTGATGAAGGGCGCGGCAATGTCTTCTTGCGGGTCGAAGGACACGTTCGGGCTCATGCCGGGGTCGGTCGTATCGTTCCAGACGTCAAGTTCCGCTTGCGCGCACGCCGGGTTGTCGCGTCGGGCCATGATGCGGTAGGACACTTCGCTCCAGGCGCGGCCGAGTTCAGCGCGCGGCTGGCCCCAGACCTTCTTGCCATCGCGATAGAACTCGACTTCGTCGGCGCCATTCAGGCCGCCGATGACGTGCGAGTGGGCCGACAGGCCCGCGCCGCGCAGCACTTGCATGACGGCGTCGCGTTGCGAGGCCGGCACCTGGATGACGGCGCCCGCTTCTTCCGAGAACAGCGCCTTCAGCGTCAGCTCTTCGCGTTGCACCTTCACTTGATCCGGGCGGATCTTGTAGTCGCCCCAATCCGCCGATTGCGGATCGAAGGTCAGCATGTCCAGGTTCACGGACACGCCGGTGCGGCCGGCGAAGGCCATTTCGGTCAGCGTGGCGAACAAGCCGCCGTCGGAACGGTCGTGGTAGGCCAGGATGGTGCCGGCTTCGGCCAGCGTGCGGATCGTGATGAAGAACGCGCGCAGGTCTTGCGGCGCGTCGATGTCCGGCACGGTTTCGCCGATCTGGTTGTACGTCTGCGCCAGGATGGAACCACCCATGCGGTGACGGCCACGGCCCAGGTCAATCAAAATCAGCACGCTGTCGCCCGCGTCGGTGCGCAGTTGCGGGGTCAGGCTGGCGCGCACGTCGGCAACGGGCGCAAACGCCGTCACCACCAGCGACACCGGCGCCACCACCTGGCGCTGCTCGCCGTCCTGTTCCCAGGACGTCTTCATGGACAGGGAATCCTTGCCCACCGGAATGGACAGGCCGGTGGCCTGGCACAGTTCGCTGACGGCGGACACGGTGTCATACAGCGCGGCGTCCTGGCCGTCGACGCCGCAAGCGGCCATCCAGTTGGCGGACAGCTTGATGTCTTCCAGGCGCGCCACGTCGGCGGCGGCCAGGTTGGTCAGCGCTTCGGCCACGGCCATGCGGCCGGACGCCGGGGCGTCGAGCATGGCGATGGGGGTGCGTTCGCCCATCGACATGGCTTCGCCACGGAAGCCTTCATAGTCGGCCAAGGTAACCGCGCAATCGGCCACCGGCACTTGCCACGGGCCGACCATCTGGTCGCGGCTGGACAGCCCGCCCACGGTGCGGTCGCCGATGGTGATCAGGAAGGACTTGTTGGCGACCGTGGGGTGACGCAGCACGCGGTAGGCGGCTTCGGTCAGGTCGATGCCGGCCAGGTCCAGCGGCGCGGACACGCCCGGCAGGCGGCGCACGTCGCGCGTCATGCGCGGCGGCTTGCCCAGGATGACGTCGATCGGCACGTCCACGGGACGCACTTCGGCGTCGCCTTGCGGGCGGATCGTGTCCAGGCCCGGCAGACCCTCGCCGTCCACCACGCGCAGTTGGCGCTCTTCGGTGGCCACACCCACCACCGCGTACGGGCAGCGTTCGCGGCGGGCGATGGCGTCAAAGCGTTCCAGGTCTTTCGGCAGAATCGACAGAACATAGCGTTCCTGCGACTCATTGCTCCAGATTTCAGCGGGCGACAAGCCCGACTCTTCCAGCGGCACGCGCTTCAAGTCAAAGATGGCGCCACGGCCGGCGTCGTTGACCAATTCCGGGAAGGCATTGGACAAGCCGCCCGCGCCCACGTCGTGGATGGCGATGATGGGGTTGTTCTCGGCCTGCTGCCAGCAGCGGTCAATGACTTCTTGCGCACGGCGTTCGATTTCCGGGTTGCCGCGCTGGACGGAATCAAAGTCCAGTTCGGCCGAGTTGCTGCCCATGCTGATGCTGGAGGCGGCGCCGCCGCCCATGCCGATACGGAAGCCCGGGCCGCCCAGTTGGATCAGCAGCGCGCCGGGGGGAATCACGTCTTTGTGGGTCAGACCCGCGTCGATGCTGCCCAGGCCGCCCGCGATCATGATGGGCTTGTGATAGCCCCAGCGCGTGCCGCCAGCGGTTTGCTCAAACGAACGGAAGTAGCCCAGCAGGTTGGGCCGGCCGAATTCATTGTTGAACGCGGCGCCGCCGATGGGGCCGTCGATCATGATGGACAAGGGCGAGGCGATGCGCTCGGGCAGGCCGTGGTGGTCGGCTTCCCAGGGTTGCAGCGCGTCGTCGAAACGCAGGTGCGACACGGTGAAGCCGGTCAGGCCGGCCTTGGGCTTGGAGCCCCGGCCGGTGGCGCCTTCGTCGCGGATTTCGCCGCCCGCGCCGGTGGACGCGCCCGGGAACGGGGCAATGGCGGTCGGGTGGTTGTGGGTTTCCACCTTCATCAAGGTGTGCACGGTGGTGTCGCGGCGGATGTACTTGGCGCCGTCGGCGCCCTCGCCCGTCACGCCCGGTACGCCTGCCTGGAAGCGCTGCGCGGGGCCGCCTTCCATGATGGCGGCGTTGTCCGAATACGCCACGACCGTGCCTTCCGGCTGCGCCTTGTGCGTGGCGCGGATCATGCCGAACAGCGTGTTGGGCTGCGACTGGCCGTCGATGACCCATTCAGCGTTGAAGATCTTGTGGCGGCAGTGTTCGCTATTGGCCTGCGCGAACATCATCAGTTCCACGTCGGTGGGGTCGCGCCCCAGGTCGGTGAAGGACTTGGCCAGGTATTCGATTTCGTCTTCGGACAGGGCCAGGCCCAGCGAGACGTTGGCCTCGGCCAGCGCCTTGACGCCTTCGGCTTGAACGCCGACGGTGCGCATGGGCTTGCCGGCCAGCGTCTGGAACAGCGCCTGGCCGTCAAAGCTGGCGTCAACCACGGTTTCGGTCATGCGGTCGTGCAGGCAGTCGGCCGCGCGCGCCAGCATGGCGTCGTCAAACGACTTGGTGCCCAGCAGGCCGCGTTCTGGGGTGATCACATAGCGCACGCCGCGTTCAATGCGGTGCACCGACGACAAGCCACAGTTGTGGGCGATGTCGGTGGCCTTGCTGGCCCAGGGGGAAATGGTGCCCAGGCGCGGAATGACCAGCAGCGACAGGCTCTTGGCCGGCGCGGCGGCCGTGCTGGGCGTGCCGTAATCCAGCAACTGGGTCAGGTGTTGCTGCTGTTCGGCCGTCAAGGCGACGTCGGTGCTGACGAAGTGCTCGTAGCGAGCGGAGATGTCGGCCACCGGCAGGCCGGCTTCCTTTAGTTGCGCCAACAGGCGATCGCGACGAAAGGAGGACAGGACGGAGGAACCAGGCAGATGCTGAACTAGGGACACGATGCGGGCGCCGTATAAGGATGGGAGCAAAACGGGATTTTACCTGTTTAGGGGGTTTTCCCGGAGCCGTTATTCAAGAAGCTTGCAAAGCCCTTGTTTTCCCTAGTGTTACAAAAGAATTCCGACGACGATGAACCAGGATGGTGCATAGCAATATCGGGGTGAAGCCCTGTCGTCATCGCGGAATTCCTGAGGTCTTGCCGCCCCGCTATCTAATCGTCTGACGCGATGCAGCATGTTGTTGTCGCCCCGCACCACGGGAAAACACGAACACCCTAGCCCCGAGGGCAACGGTAGGATGCAGCGACCCAATTCATAAAGCGGGCCCCAGCGCCCAAGCCGTCGCCGCACCCATGTCCCGCCCTGAAGCCCCCGTCGAGCCCGTCGAACCGATCATCCCCGTTGAACCCGATCCCGCCGTAAAGGTGCCGCTGGCCATCGAAGAATGGCTGGCCGTGATTCTGCTGGCCACGCTAGCGCTGATCACTTTCGCCAACGTGCTGGTGCGCTATTTCACGGACCAGTCGTTCGCCTGGACCGAAGAAATCTCGGTGTTCCTGCTGATCGTGCTGACCATGGCGGGCGGCAGCGTGGCCTTTGTGCGCAACCACCATATCCGTATTGAGATCCTGGCGGATTCGGGTTCCCCGCGCCGCCAGCGCATCATGGCCTTGATTGCCAACGGCTGCGTGCTGGCCTTCTTCGTGCTGCTGACCGTGCTGTCGGTGAAGCTGGTGGCGGACGAGTACATCTACGAAGAAACGTCTCCCGCCATCGGCGTGCCGACCTGGTGGTATTCGATCTGGCTGCCTGTCATGGCTGCGGCCATCTCGCTGCGCACCCTGGGCATCATCCGACGCCTTCTGCAAAGCGCGGGCAAGCCATGATCGTATCGCTGCTATTCATTGTCTTTGTCGTCCTGATGTTGATTGGGGTGCCGGTGGGCGTGGCGCTGGGCATCGGCGGCACCATCGCCATCGTGTTGTCCAACCTGGACACGCCCTGGTATGGCTTGTTGGCCGTGCCGCAGAACTTCTACGCGGGGCTGGCCAAGTACCCGCTGCTGGCCATCCCCATGTTCGTGCTGGTCGGCTCCATCTTTGACCGGTCCGGCGTGGCCAAGCGCCTGGTGGATTTCGCGATTGCCATTGTGGGCCGTGGCCCGGGCATGCTGCCGCTGGTGTCGATTGCGGTGGCCATGTTCCTGGGCGGCATCTCGGGTTCCGGCCCGGCCTGCGCGGCGGCGGTGGGCGCGGTGATGATCACCGCCATGTCGCGCGCGGGCTACCCGGGTTCGTTCTCGGCGTCGGTGGTGGCCGCGGGCGCCGCTACCGATATTCTGATTCCGCCGTCGGTGGCGTTCATCATCTATTCGGTGCTGGTGCCCGGCGCGTCCGTGCCGGCGCTGTTTGCCGCCGGCATGATTCCGGGCCTGCTGGCAGGCTTTGCACTGATCATTCCCGCCGTGTGGCTATCGCGCAAATACAAGATGGGCGCGCTGGAATCCCACCTGCCGCGCCCGCCCTTCTGGGCAAGCCTGCGCGATGCTTCATGGGGCCTGGCGGCGCCGGTGCTGATCCTGGGCGGCATGCGCCTGGGCTGGTTCACGCCTACCGAGGCGGCGGTGGTGGCGGTGTTTTATGGCTTGTTCGTGGGCGGTTTCATCCACCGCACCATCAAGCTGCGCGACCTTTACACCATATTGCGCGAAGCGGCCGAACTGTCCGCCGTGATCATGCTGGTGGTGACGCTGGCCGGCATCTTTGCGTGGGCGCTGTCCACGCTGAGCGTGATTGACCCGATCACCAACGCCATCGTCAATTCCGGCTTGGGCGAATGGGGCGTGCTGTCGCTGTTGGTTCTGCTGTTGATGACGGTGGGCATGTTCCTGGACGGCATTTCGATCTTCCTGATTTTCGTGCCGCTGCTGATGCCGATTGCCAATGCCTACGGCTGGGATCCGGTGTGGTTCGGCGTGGTGCTGACCTTGAAGGTGGCGCTGGGCCAATTCACGCCGCCGCTGGCCGTGAACCTGATGGTGTCGTGCCGCATTGCGCGGGTGCCCATGGAGTCCACGGTGCGGTGGGTAGTGTGGCTGCTGGGCTCCATGTTTTTGGTGCTGGTGGCGGTGCTGCTGTTCCCGCAACTGGCGCTGTGGCTGCCGGGAAAGTTGGGTTATTGATTTGGGCTATCGAAGCAAAAGCAAGTACTGCAAGTCCGTAGCGATCTTGATTACAACAACAGACACACTCGCAAAGAGAGGAGACATCACATGAACTTCCGCAACCTGATCGGCGCCGCGCTGTGCGCCGCCGCCGTGGTCGGCATGACGCCGGCGCACGCGCAGAACTACAAGTCTGAATACAAGCTGTCCATCGTGGTGGGCACGACGTTCCCGTGGGGCCAGGGCGCGGAAATCTGGTCCAAGCTGGTGCGCGAACGCACCGACGGCCGCATCAACATCAAGGTGTACCCGGGCACGTCGCTGGTCCAGGGCGACCAGACGCGCGAATTCACCGCCATCCGCCAGGGTGTGATCGACATGGCCGTGGGGTCCACCATCAACTGGTCGCCGCAGGTCAAGCAGTTGAACCTGTTTTCGCTGCCCTTCCTGATGCCCGACTACGCCGCCATCGACGCGCTGGTGCAAGGCGACGTGGGCCGCGAAATGTTCAAGCTGATCGAAAAAGCCGGCGTGGTGCCGCTGGCCTGGGGTGAAAACGGCTATCGCCAACTGAGCAATTCCAAGCGCGAAGTGAAATCGCCCGCCGACATGAAGGGCATGAAGCTGCGCGTGGTGGGTTCGCCGCTGTACATCGACACGTTCACGGCCCTGGGCGCCAACCCCACGCAGATGAGCTGGGCCGATGCGCAGCCGGCGCTGGCCAGCGGCGCGGTGGATGGGCAGGAGAATCCGCTGTCGATCTATACGGGCTCCAAGCTGTATACGGTGGGCCAGAAGTATTTGACGCTGTGGAATTATGTGGCGGATCCGCTGATCTTCGTGGTGAACCGCGAGGTGTGGAATTCCTGGTCGGAAAAGGACCGCGACATCGTCCGCCAGGCCGCGCTGGATGCCGGCAAGCAGCAGATCGTGATTGCACGTAAAGGCGTCACACCCAACGACCCGTCGCTGCTGAAGGAAATCGAAGGCCACGGCGTGACAGTCACGTCCTTGTCGAAAGCGGAACACGACGCTTTTGTGAAGACCACGAAGCCGGTTTACGACAAGTGGAAGAAGCAGATCGGCGAAGACCTGGTCAACATGGCCGAAAAATCCATCGCTGCGCGCAAGCAGTGAAGAAGGTCGTTGAAAAGATATTGATTTAGCAGCAAGCCCCAGGGGAACGACGGCGCAAGCCGCCAAACCGAGGCAGGGACGTCAGATCCCTCCCAACCAAACAGGCGCCAGCCAAAAGCTGGCGCCTGTTTCCTTTTGGGTGGCCGCCTTTAGGGCGGGAACGCCGGCGCGGGATGTGATGTGGCCAAATTGTAGGATGGGTGAAGCGCGGGACGCTTACCAAAAGAAATTGAATGGGGATCGCGCGTAACCCATCTGACAAAGGCTGCGTTATGGCTGAACCCGTTTAGAACTCCGCCGCTGCTTGATGGGTTGCGCGCGTTGTACAGCTTTGTTCTTGTTTAAGGATTCTCGCGCTTCACCCATCCTACGGGTATGCCTCGGGCATCCTACGGGTATCGCACTTCCATGATGTCCAGCTCTTCTATTCCACCGGGGGTGCGTAGCACCACCGTGTCGCCTTCCCTGGCTTTGATCAAGGCGCGGGCAACGGGGGAAATCCAGCTGATTTTGCCGGCCAGGGGCTCGGCTTCATCGACGCCGACGATGGTGACGGTGTGGTCTTCGCCGGCCTTGTCGCTGTACAACACCGTGGCGCCGAAGAAGACCTGATCGCGGTTGGGTTGCAGGGCCGGGTCAACCACTTCGGCGATGTCCAGGCGCTTGGTCAAAAAGCGCATGCGGCGGTCGATTTCGCGCAGGCGTTTCTTGCCGTATAGGTAGTCGCCGTTCTCGGAACGGTCGCCGTTGGACGCCGCCCACGACACCACTTGCACTACCGACGGGCGCTCTACGTTCATCAGGTGCGTCAGTTCGGCGCGCAGGCGTTCGTAGCCTTCGGGGGTCATGTAGTTCTTGGTGCCCGCGGGCAAGGCTTGGGCTTGCGGCAGGTCGTCGTCGTCCTCGTTGTCGGACTCTTTAACAAAGGCTTTGTTCATAGCGGCTGCGCCGCAGTGGCGCGATCCCAATATCAATGGCTTGCAGGATGGGCGGCGTTGGCCGCCCGCGTCAGAACCAGTCGTGCCAGACCGGCTTCAGGTCGGACGGCAGCGACGGCAGGCGGCCCAGGTCGATGCGGCTTTCCTTGGGGCTGTGGAAGTCAGACCCGCGCGACGCCAGGAAACCGTAGCGGCGCGCCACCTCGGCATATTGGCGGGCTTCTTCCACGGTGTGGCTGCCGGTGGTGACTTCGATGCCCTCGCCGCCCAACTGCAAGAATTCATCGAACAGCGCGGCGAATTGCAGTGGCGTGTACTTATAGCGGCCCGGGTGCGCGATGACGGCGCGGCCGCCCGCGCCACGGATCCAGCCCACGGCTTCGGCCAGCGAGGCCCATTGCATGGGCACATGGCCGGGGCGGTCGTCGCCCAGATGCTTGGTGAATACGGTTTGCACGTCGGGGCAGTAACCGGCCTCGACAAGATAACGCGCAAAGTGGGTGCGGCTGATCAATTCGGGGTTGCCGGCGAAGGGCAGCGCGCCTTCGTAGGCGCCGGGCATGCCCATTTCCGCAAGACGATCACCGATGCGCTTGGCGCGTTCGGCGCGGCCCGAGCGCGTCTTGCGCAAGCCCGCGACCAAGTCGGCGTTCCCCGGATCAAATTGCAGGCCCACGATGTGTACCGTCAGGCCCGCCCACGTCACGGAAATTTCAACGCCGGTGGAAAACTGCATGCCCAGCTCTTGCGCCGCGCTGGCGGCTTCGGCCAGGCCGCCCACTTCGTCGTGATCCGTCAATGCCCAGACGTCGACGCCGTTGGCGTGCGCGCGCTGCGCCACGTCGCGAGGCGCCAGCGCGCCGTCGGACACGGTGGAATGGCAGTGCAGATCGATGTTCAGGGTGGGCGATTTCATCGGGCTATTGTAGAGAAGCCCCGGCACCCTGAATAGCGCCGTGGCGTCCCCTAATCGCCCCGCGGACGCTCAACCCAGCAGAAACGCCGCCACGGGGTCCACCTGGCTGTCGGCGATCAAGGTTGGCGCGTGTCCCACCCCAGGCACTTCCAGCGCTTGGGCGCGTGGATTGCGTTTCAGCATCTCGTCCACGGTGGCGGGGGTCAGCAGGTCGGACTTTTCACCGCGCACGATCAGAATCGGGCACGGCACGGCGTCGTAGGAGCGCCACAGAATCTGTTCGCCCGCCGCCAGTTCCTCGGGCGTTTGCGCGGCCAGCGCCTGGGCCAGCGCCAGGTCATAGTGCTTGACCCACTTGCCGCCGAATTCCGGGTACAGGTATTGGGCCAGATCTTTCCATTGCGCGTCGGTATGCGGCCCGAAGGTTTCGGAGTTGGCGCGCATGGTGGCCACCGCTTCCTCAAACGAGGCGAACTCGCCCGGCTGGCCCACGTATTGGCCGATGCGCGACAAGGCGCCGGTTTCCAGGCGCGGCCCCACGTCGTTCAACACCAGCTTGTCCAGCCGGATGCCGTGGCCGGGGGGCAGCATGCCCGCGTGCGGGCGCATGGCCTGCATGGCGGTGGCGAACACCGCCGCGCCCGACAGCGCCATGGCAATCAAGCCACCCATGGACGTGCCCACCCAGGCCAGCGTGGCGGGCCGCAAGCGCGCAATCAGCGTCACCATGTCGGACACGTATTGCGGCACCGTGTAGAAAGCGGGGTTGGCGAGCCAGTCGGAGCGGCCGCGGCCAACCACGTCGGGGCAGACCACGCGGTAGCGGCCTGCCAGGCGGCGCGCCAGTACGTCGAAATCGCGCCCGCTTCGGGTCAGGCCGTGTACGCACAGCAGCACCTGCTCGTTGGCGGGGTCGCCCCATTCCCAGTAAGCCATCCGGTGCAAGCCGGCTGGGCTGGCGCAGGTGACGAATTCCAAGCGGGGTTGCAGGCTGGCGTCCAATCTAAACACTCCACGTATCGGCGGGCGCCGCAACGGCGGCCCACCAGGGCGCACTAGTGTAATCGCGTCAGCCGGACAATCGCATGACGGCGGCGGCGCGGCCGGGTGCAATTCAGACACCGCGCCCCGTGCTGGACACTGCGCCCGCGCCTCGCTACGATCACCCCATTCTCATCGGCGCCCCCTTGTCGCGGCGGTACGGAATTGCCGTTAGCTATCAGGCCGATCCAATCATTAAATTGGAATCGGCCGCCGGTTGGGGCGAGAGTTATGAGCTTCAGGCATTGCCAGATCAGTCATCCCAAAATTGATATGGAGTCCGTATGCAGCAAAGCAGTCCTGTCTCTCCGCTAACCGCTGACCACTCATCCCCTGATGTCAGCCCCCCTCCCCCCGAACCGCCGAAAGTGCTCCAAGACGTGCTGTCCCGCGCCGACGTGCAGATCAACGGCACGCGCCCCTGGGACATTCAGGTGCATGACAGCCACATGTACGAGCGCGTCTTCGCCAGTTGGTCGCTGGGCCTGGGCGAGTCCTATATGGACGGGGAATGGGATTGCGAACAACTGGACGAGCTCTTCACCCGCCTGCTGCGCGCCGACATGGGCTCGGCCGCGCTGGGCGTGGCGCGCATCAAGCTGATAGCCGAGCACCTGCGCCACAAACTGTTCAACCTGCAGTCCAAGCACCGCGCCTTTGAAGTGGGCGAACAGCATTACGATGCCGGCAATGACGTGTTCGAAGCCATGCTGGACAGCCGCATGATCTATTCCTGCGCCTACTGGGAAAACGCCCAGACCCTGGAAGACGCCCAACTGGCCAAGCTGGACATGATCTGCCGCAAGCTGCAGCTCAAGCCTGGCGAGACGCTGCTGGACATCGGCTGCGGCTGGGGCGGGTTGGCCAAGTTCGCGGCCGAGAACTACGGCGTATCGGTCACGGGCGTGACGGTGTCCAAGGAACAGTTGGCGCTGGCGCAGGAACGGGTCAAGGGCCTGCCCGTGCAACTGCTGCTGCAAGACTATCGCGACCTGCAAGGCAGCTTCGACAAGGTCGTGTCGGTGGGCATGTTTGAACACGTGGGGCCCAAAAACTACGACACCTACTTCAGCAACGTACAGCGCCTGATGGCGCCGGACGGCATCTTCCTCTTGCACACGATCGGCATCGCGGCCACCAGCCAAAGCACGGACCCGTGGATCGACCGCTATGTGTTCCCGAACGGCAAGCTACCGTCCGCGCGCGAAATCGCATCCGCTGTCGAACACCGCTTCATCATCGAAGACTGGCACAACTTCGGCACCGACTACGACCGCACGCTGATGGCCTGGTGGGACCGCTTTGAGCGCGCCTGGCCTGCGCTGCAAGCCCGCTACGGCACGCGCTTTTACCGCATGTGGAAATACTATCTGATGTGTTGCGCGGGCTTTTTCCGGTCACGCGAGGGCCAGCTCTGGCAAGTGATCCTGACGCACCCGCAACGCCCCGAGGTCTACCGCTCGCTGCGCTGAGCGCGCCGATTCAACGGCATTTCCATCACGGGGCGCGTCCAAGAGACATCAAGGGCGCGCCCCGCTTTAGGCGCGCCCCGCTTAGGCGCGCCCCGCTTTAGTTTTGCAGCGCGTCTTCCAGGATCATGTCGGCGGCGCGCTCCGCAATCATGATGGTGGGCGAATTGGTGTTGCCTGACGTGATCAGCGGCATCACCGAGGCATCCGCAATGCGCAGCCCCTCCAGCCCGAAGACCCGCAGGCGCGCGTCCACCACCGCGCCGCTGTCCGCGTTCTTGCCCATGGCGCAGGTGCCCACCGGATGGAAGATGGTGGTGCCGATCTTGCCGGCCGCCTCGCGCAATTGCTCGTCCGTCTGGTAGTCCGGACCGGGCAACCATTCCTCTGGTTGGTAACGCTGCAAGGCGGGCGCGGCGGCAATGCGCCGCACCAGCCGGATGGAATCCGCCGCCACCTGGATGTCGGCTTCCGTGCTCAGGTAATTGGCCGCGATGACGGGCGTCGCGCCATCGGGCGTGCCCGCCGCCCCTTGGGCGTGTACGCTGCCGCGCGAGGTCGGCCGCAGGTTGCACACGCTGGCCGTGAAGGCGTCGAAGGCATGCAGCGGTTCGCCAAACGCCCCCAGCGACAACGGCTGCACATGGAATTCCACATTGGCCCGCGCCTGGCCGGGGTCCGACTTGGCAAACGCCCCCAACTGCGACGGCGCCATGCTCATCGGCCCGCGTCGGCGCAACAGGTATTCCAGGCCGATGCCCGCCTTGCCCAGCCACGACCCGGCGATACGGTTCAGCGTCTTCACGCCATTCACCTTCAGGATCACCCGCAGTTGCAGATGATCTTGCAGGTTCTCGCCCACGCCGGGCAAGGCATGGCGCAAACCAATGCCGCTTTCCCGAAGACGCGCGGGTTCGCCGATGCCGGACAGTTCAAGCAGATGGGGGGTGTTCACGGCGCCGGCCGCCATCACCACTTCGCGACGGGCGCGCACGGTGATCGTCCGCGGCTTGCCCCGCTCTTTGCCCTTGCCGTCAAGCCGCACCTGCACGCCCACGCACCGCTTGCCCTCGAACACCAGTTGCTCGGCTTGCGCGCCGGTCATCACGTGCAGATTGGGCCGCTTCATCACCGGCCGCAAAAATGCCTTGGCCGTGTTCCAGCGCCAACCGCTACGCTGGTTCACTTCAAAATAGCCGCTGCCGAAGTTGTCTCCCCGGTTGAAGTCCTGAACCCGGGGGATGCCTTCCTGTTCGGCGGCGGCGGCAAAGGCTTCCAGGATGTCCCAGCGCAGCCGTTGCGCCTCGACCCGCCATTCCCCGCCCGCGCCATGGAATTCGTCGGCGCCACGGTGATAGTCTTCGCTGCGCTTGAAGACAGGCAGCACCTGGTCCCAGCCCCAGCCCGGGTCGCCCGACAGCGCGGCCCAGTTCTCGTAGTCTTCACGCTGGCCGCGCATGTAGATCATGCCGTTGATGGACGAGCATCCGCCCAGCACTCGGCCGCGCGGATAGATCAGGGAACGCCCGCCCAGCCCGGCTTCCTTGACCGTGCGGTACATCCAGTCGGTACGGGGGTTGCCAATGCAATACAGGTAACCCACCGGGATGTGGATCCAGTGGTAGTTGTCGCGGCCGCCGGCTTCCAGCAGCAGCACTTTCGTGTTCGGGTCCTGGCTTAAGCGGTTGGCCAGCACGCAGCCGGCCGAGCCGGCACCCACGATGACGATGTCGTATGTCTCCATCAACCGTATGTCTCCATAAGCGCTTGTTATCTGCTTTTTATCGGTTTGCGACGCAGGGTTTGCCCAGCATTCGCGCGCATCTGCCATGACTCTGGCGCAGCCGCCCCCAACTGTCCAATGAAAAGTTGAAATTCGGTTTATAAGCATCTTTAATAATGCTCACCCCCATTTCGGGACGGACAGCGCCATGGACTTGAAGCACATCCGCACCTTCGCCGCCGTGGCGCGGGAAGGCAACCTGACGCGCGCGGCGGAACACCTGCACGTGACCCAGCCCGCGCTAA
This sequence comes from Achromobacter spanius, assembly GCF_029637605.1. NCBI lineage: Bacteria > Pseudomonadati > Pseudomonadota > Betaproteobacteria > Burkholderiales > Alcaligenaceae > Achromobacter > Achromobacter spanius. The sequence goes on from NZ_CP121261.1 coordinate 1,853,470, forward strand.
GCCTGCAACTGAAAAACTTTCAGGAATCGCTGGACCTGACGCTCTTCGCGCGCACGGCACAGGGGCTGGCGCCCAACGCGGATGGCCGGGCACTGCTGCCGTCCGCACTGCGCATCCTGGACGCCCTGGAAGATTTCCAACGCGCCATCGGCGCCCTGCGCGACACGGTGCAAGGCGAACTGCGCATCGGCACCATCCTGGACCCAGAATTCCTGCGCCTGGGCGCCACGCTGCAATACCTGGTGGAGCACTATCCGAAAATCCGGCCCACGCTGCGCCATGGCATGTCGGGGTCCGTTGGCCGGCAGGTGCGGGCGGGCGAGCTGGACGTGGGTTTCTATTTGGGGCCGGCCGGCGCAACGGGGGGCGTGCCCCTGCTGGAAGTCTTGCCCCTGGCGTCGTTTACCTATTACGTGGTGGCGCCCAAGGGTTGGGGCGCGCAGGTGGCCGGCCGAGGCTGGCAGGAAATTGCCGCGCTGCCCTGGATCTGGACACCGCCGGATTCCGTGCACCACCGCTTGCTTGCCACCAAGTTCGACGCGCTGGGCATCGCGCCCAACGCGGTGGCCGAAGTGGATCAGGAAGCGTCCATGCTGGACCTGGTGCGCTCGGGCGTGGGGCTATCCCTGGTGCGCGATTCCATTGCGCTGCGCGAATCGCAGGCGAATGGCTTATTGCTGCTGCCCGGCCTGACCATCCCGGCCGAGCTGTCTTTCATCACGCAAGCCGCCCGCCAAGGCGACCCCTTGGTGGCGGCCGCCTTTGCCGCGGTCAGGGCGGCGTTCGGCTAAGGGCATCCGGCCAAGCACGTTTGGCTTGGGCGCGTTTGGCCAAGCGGGTTCAAGCACGCGATTACTGCGCCTTGATCCCCGCGCGCTTGGCAATCTCCGCGAAGCGCGGCGTTTCTTCCTCGATGACCCGGGCCACGCTTGCGGCGTCCATCGGCGTGGGGTCGAATCCACTGGCGCGCAACTGCTTTTGCGTCTCGGGGTCCTTCAGGGCCTTGGTCAAGGCGGCGTTCAGCGTGGCGACCACGTCTGCCGGCACCCGCTTGGGTGCAAACACCGCAATCCAGGTGTCCATGCTGACGCTGGGATAACCGGCTTCGGCCACCGTCGGCACGTCGGGCAGGAAGGCCGAGCGCTGCGGCGTGGTCACGGCAATGGCCTTGATCTTGCCCGACTTGATCTGCGGCATCGCCGACACCACCGTGTCGAACAAAATGGGAATTTGCCCGCCGATCAGGTCGGTCATGGCGGGGCCGCTGCCCTTGTACGGAATGTGCGTCATGTGCGTGCCGGCCGCGGCCTGGAACATCTCGCCCGCAAAGTGCGACACCGTGCCGATGCCGAACGAGCCATAGGAAAACTTGTCGCCTTCCTTGCGGGCGGCGGCCACCAGCCCCTTCACGTCTGAATACGGGGTTTGCTCGTTGGCCACGATGATCAGCGCCGCGCGGCCCACCATGCCCACGGGTTGAAAGTCTTGCGACGGGCTATAGGGCAGCTTGGCGTACACAGCCGGGTTCACCGTGAAGGTGGTGCCCGAACTGAGCAGCAGCGTGTAGCCGTCGGGTGCCGCCTTGGCTACGGTCTGCGCGCCCAGGATGGTGCCCGCGCCGGCCTTGTTCTCGACGATGATGGATTGCTTGAGTTCTTCGCCCAGGCGCTTGGCGATGATGCGGCCCAGCACATCGCCCGCGCCGCCGGGCGGATACGGAACGACCAATTGGATAGGCCGTTGCGGATAATCGGCGGCCTGCGCCGCCCCCGCACCAGCCGCCAGGGTAATGGCGGCGCACGCCGCGACAAACTTCCTGCGTTGCATGAACATGGTTGTCCCCTTGTTGTTCGATGAGTCTTAGGCAGAAGTCACTACATTCAGGTATCCATCAGGGCATGGCCGTCAGCACGTATCACTCAACGCAGCCTGAGCGGCGTCATCAAGGACGGCGCCACGCCCTGGTCGATCAGTTCCACCGGCAAGGCTTGGCCGGTGACGAGCGCCGCCGCCAAGGCCGACACCCCGGCCGCCGATTGAATTCCATAACCGCCCTGCGCCGCCAACCAGAAAAAGCCGCGCTGGGTATCGTCAAACCCCACCACCATGTCGCCGTCGGGCACGAACGAACGCAGCCCGGCCCACACGTGCGACGGCCGCCGAATGCTCAGCGTGGTGGCCGTTTCGATGTGATAAATGCCGGTGGCCACGTCCAGCTCTTCGGCCACCACGTCGTGCGCGGCCACCGGGTCCGCGTTGGCGGGCGAACCCAGCAACTGGCCCGCATCGGGCTTGAAATAGAAAGACTCGTCAATGCCGACCACGGCCGGCCAGGCACTGCAATCCACGCCTTCCGGCGCGGAAAACGTGAAGGCGCTGCGCCGGCAAGGCTGCAAGCCCACGGGGACTACGCCGCAACGCTCGGCTACAGCGTCGGCCCAGGCGCCCGCGGCGTTGACGACGATGCCCGCTTCCAGCTGCGTGCCATCTTTCAGGCGCAGCGTCCAGGTATCGCCGGATTTTTCGCCCGACTCCAGTTCGGCGTTGCACCGCAGCACCACGCCCTGCCGTCGCGCCCCCGCCAGAAAGCCTTGATGCAGCGCGTGCACGTCCAGGTCGCGAGCATCGGGTTCCAACATGGCGCCGCCCGCCGCCGCCTCGGGACGAATGCACGGCACACGGGACAAGGCCTGCGCCGCGTCCAGCAACTGCACGTTGCCGGCCAACGCCCGCGCGCCTTCGTAGGCTTCCATCAGCGTATCGCGCTGGTCCGCGCTGGCGATGTACAGGCAGCCGCGCTCATGCAGCAGCGGATGCTCGGTGAAGCCTTCGGGCGGCTGCTCATAAAACGCGCGGCTGGCGCGCGTCAGCGCCTGGATCTGGGGCGTACCATAGGTTTCCATGAACATTGCGGCAGAGCGGCCGGTTGAGTGATAACCGGGTTGCGCTTCGCGTTCCAGCAGCAGGACGCGCATCGGCGACGACGACTCCGCCGTCAAGCGATAGGCCAGCGACGCACCAGCAATGCCGGCCCCTATGATGACAACGTCAAACTGCTGCGCATTCATGGTGTTTCCATAATTCTCGAATCAGAGAATTCTCGGATATGACAAAATATCCGTCAACGAAAAAAGGCGGGCTGGGTTGCGCCAGCCCGTGCCGCTAAGGGAAAGCACCAACATGCCGATCATCCGCCCCCCCTCGCCCGCCACCAACATCCTGGCCGACCGCAGCAGCCTGGGCATGCGGCTGCGCGCGCTGCGCCGCGCCCGCTCCATGACGCTGAAGGAACTGTCGGCGCTGACCGGCGTGGCGCTGTCCACCTTGTCGAAGATGGAGCTGGGCCAGGTCTCCATCAGCTATGCCAAGTTCGCCGCCGTGGCGCGCGCGCTGGACGTGGATATCGCCGCCTTGTTCGGGCCGGTCACGGCCCCGGAAACCGACGGCCCCGCCCCCTCGGCCCTGCGCTGCACGCTGGCCGAATCGCCCGGCTATCTGACCGGCACCTACGACTACAAGCTGTTGGCCGGCCAGTACCCGCAGCGCAGCATGACGCCCATGTATGGCCGCATCCTGGCCCGCGACGAGTCGGAGTTCGACGACTACATGCGCCACGCCGGCCAGGAATTCCTGGTGGTGTTGGAAGGCGAACTGGAAATCCGCTTTGAAAACGGCGAATCGCTGGTGCTGGCCAAGCACGAGACGGCTTACTTCGACAGCGGCGTGGGGCATATCTATTTGTCGCGCAGTGCCAAGCCGGCCGAAGTCATGGTGGTGATGACGGGCGGACAGTAGTGGGTACGCGGCTTGCTGGTTGCGAGGTGTCACCGTACTCGATCAGCCTGCCATGACCGCATCCAAGCCCGATGTGCGCAAAGGCCAATACACTGGCCCGCTTGCGCGCGACACCTTCAGGCAGCGCTTCATGCGCCGCTTTTACGACCCCGCCTTCCAGGTGGAACAGGACGCGCTGAACCGCCTGGAAGCCATCGCCTGGGATGCCTACCAGGACGGCCGCAAAGCGCCCATCACCGTGAAGGCCGGCGCGGCCTACGCCGACCCGGACTACGACCTGTCGGTGGAATGGAAAGAAGCGCACGACCGCCTGGCGCAAGCCGCCATCACGCAACGTAACCCCGCCACCCGCTCGCGCGTGCTGGTGGTGGTGGGCTCGGCGCGCAACGATGGCACCTGTCCGGGCGAGGTATCCAAAACCTGGCGCCTGGCCCAGATCGTCAACGAAGAACTCGACCGCGCCAACGTGCAAACCGACCTGCTGGACCTGAGCCGGCTGACCTCCGAATACCAGTATCAGATCCATCCCTGTAAAGGCTGCGCATCCACCGCCATGCCGCTGTGCCATTGGCCATGCAGTTGCTATCCCAACCACTCGCTGGGTCAGGACAACGACGCCATGAACGACATCTACGAACAGTGGGTGGCGGCGCATGGGGTGATCTTGCTGGCGCCCACCTATTGGTACCAATCGCCCAGCCCGTTAAAGCTGATGATCGACCGCCTGGTGTGCGCCGATGGCGGCAACCCCGACCCCACCACCACCTCGGGCAAAGATCCGGCCAAGGCCAAGCGCATTGAACTGGACGGCTGGCCCTACCCCAAGCATCTGGCGGGGCGGGCTTACGGTCTGGTCGTGCATGGCGACGTGGCCGGTATTGAAGGCCAGCGGCGCGCCTTGAGCGACTGGCTGGACTGGATGGGTCTGATCGACGCCGGTGCGATGTCCCGGCTGGACCGCTACATCGGCTATTACCAGCCTTACGCTACCAGCCACGCCGATTTGGATCGCGACCAGGCCGTGCAGGAAGAAGTGCGCAACGTGGCGCGCGCGATGGCGCAATGCCTGCCGCGCCTGCGCGCGGGGGAACTGGCGCCGCCCGACCAAGGCTTGCGCGAGCCGCGTCCCAAGTAACCGTCACGTTGCTTATCCGGCGACATGGATCAAACCGCAATGAGGATTGGCAGGTGATGCTCATGCAAGAAAAGCCAGAACCGACGACGTTGGCCAAAAACACCGCGCGGACACCCCCAAGATCGAACGCCGTCACCAAGTTCTTTGACCATTTCGCGGCGCATGTCACGCATTGGGCGGGGTCGCCCATCGCGTTTGGCACGGCCTTGTGCGCTGTCGTGCTGTGGGCCGTCAGCGGCCCCGTCTTCGGCTATTCCGAAACCTGGCAACTGGTGGTCAACACCGGCACCACCATCATCACGTTCTTGATGGTGTTCCTGATCCAGCAAAACCAGAACAAGGACAGCCGCGCGCTGCACCTGAAGCTGGACGAACTGCTGCTGGCCATGAAAGGCGCCGACGAACAATTCGTGGATGCCGAGCAACTGGACGAAGACAAGCTGCTGGCCTTGGCCGCCGTCTGCACGGCGCGCGCCCGGGCCCAGGCGCGCAGTGGCCGTCGCAAGGGCGGCAACGGCAGCAAGGGCCACGGCAACACCGGCGCTCAAGCTCACCGCCCCAAATCCGTCAGGGGTCCGAAGCGCACTGTGCGCGCCAGCCTGCGCGTGCGGCGCGGCGCGCTGCGCGTAGGCAAGGCCGCTCGCGACTGAATCAGCCCTACCGCGCCATGTTGCGCTGCGCCAAACCAGTGCGGCGCGCACAACGGCTTGCACCGCTTTGAAGCATTCAGCGCCAGCCCCCCCGCATCGCGGGGCCGGCTTGATCAGCGCTTGAATTCCTCCCTTCGCCGCCCTTTTCCCTATGACGCCGCAGGCGTAACCCGCACTCACCGCTCCCTGACAGCAAGCTGGCATGGTCTTTGCTTAAGTTGTTCATGCAGGCCGCAAGGCCCGCAACACAATTCAAGCAGTACCGGCAAAGGCGCCCCGACCGAAAGGTCCAGGGCGCTTTTTGTCTTTTGAAACCCAAACCAGAAGCCTGGGGATATTCATGAAAGCAGCGGCCACTCCCGCATCCTTGCAGACCTTGGTGGTGATCGGCAACGGCATGGTGGGCCACCATTGCGTTGAACAGCTGATCGCCCAAGGCGCGCTTGAGCGCTATCGCATCCACGTTTATGGCGAGGAAACGCGCCGCGCCTACGACCGCGTCCACCTGTCCGAATATCTGAATGGCCGCGACGCCGAATCCATGTCGATGAGCGATGCCGCCTTCTATGAACGCGACGGGCTCACGCTGCATCTGGGCGAGCCGGTGCTGGACATCGACCGCCACGCGCAGGAAGTCATTACCGCCAACGGCCGCGTCGGTTACGACAAGCTGGTGCTGGCCACCGGCTCTTACCCCTTCGTGCCGCCCATCGCGGGCGCCGAGGGGGCGTCGCGCCTGGTGTATCGCAGCATCGACGACCTGGACCTGATCCGCGAGGCTGCCCAAGGGGCGCGCCGGGGCGTAGTGGTGGGCGGCGGCCTGTTGGGGCTGGAAGCCGCCAATGCCTTGAAGTCGCTGAACCTGGAAGCGCATGTGGTGGAATTCGCGCCGCGCCTGATGCCGGTGCAGTTGGACGAGGAAGGCGGCGCCGCCTTGAAGGCGCGCATTGAAGCGCTGGGCGTGGGCGTGCACCTGTCGCGCGCCACGCAGGACATCAAGCCCGGCACGCAGTATCGCTACCGCATGCGCTTTGCCGAAGGCGCGCCGCTGGAAACCGACCTGATTGTGTTTTCCGCCGGCATCCGCCCGCAGGTGGCGTTGGCGCGCAAGGCGGGCCTGACGCTGGCCGAACGCGGCGGCGTGGCCATTGACGACCATTGCCGCACCAGCGACGAACACATCTATGCCATCGGCGAATGCGCCGCCTGGAACGGCAGCGTGTTCGGCCTGGTGGCCCCCGGCTACCAGATGGCGCGCATCGCCGCGGCCGAACTGTGCGGCGCATCGGAACACACGTTCACCGGCGCCGACATGTCCACCAAGCTCAAGCTGCTGGGCGTGGACGTGGGCTCGATTGGCGATGCGCATGGCAAGACGCCGGGCGCGCGCAGCTACCGCTTTATCGACGAAGCCGGCGCGAGCTATCGCCGCCTGGTCGTGTCGGCCGACGGCAAGCGTGTGCTGGGCGCGGTGCTGGTGGGCGACAACCGCTACTACGACACGCTGCTGCAATACGCGCAGAACGGCATCGCGCCGCCCGCCGACCCCGCCAGCCTGATCCTGCCCGCCAGCAGCGCCGCGCCCGCGCTGGGCGTGGATGCGCTTCCCGCCACCGCCACCATCTGCTCCTGTCACAACGTCAGCAAGGGCGCCGTCAGCGCCGCCATCGACGGCGGCTGCACGGACCTTGCCGGCGTCAAAAGCTGCACCAAGGCGGCCTCGGGCTGCGGCGGTTGCGCTGCCTTGCTCAAGCAGGTGGTGGAACACGAACTGTCCAGCCGAGGCGTGGCCGTGGACAAGAGCCTGTGCGAACACTTCGCCTACACGCGCCAGGAGCTCTACGCCATCGTGCGCGTGGGCGGCATCGAAACGTTCGAGGAGTTGCTGGCCAGCCATGGCAAGGGCCACGTCGGCTGCGACATCTGCAAGCCAGCCGTCGGTTCCATCCTGGCCTCGTGCTGGAACCGCCCCATCCAGGAACCGCGCCTGGTGCCGCTGCAAGACACCAACGACACCTTCATGGCCAACATGCAGAAGAACGGCACCTATTCGGTGGTGCCGCGCATTCCGGCCGGCGAGATCACGCCCGACGGCCTGATCGCCATCGGCGCCGTCGCCAAGAAATACAAGCTGTACACGAAGATCACGGGCGGTCAGCGCATTGACCTGTTCGGCGCGCAACTGCATGAGCTGCCCGACATCTGGAGCGAGCTAATCGCCGCCGGTTTTGAAACGGGGCACGCCTACGGCAAGTCGACCCGCACCGTGAAGTCGTGCGTGGGCAGCACCTGGTGCCGCTATGGCGTGCAGGACAGCGTGCGCATGGCGCTGGACATCGAACACCGCTACAAGGGCCTGCGTTCGCCGCACAAGCTGAAGTTTGCCGTGTCGGGCTGCACCCGCGAATGCGCCGAGGCGCAAAGCAAAGACATTGGCGTCATCGCCACCGAGAACGGCTGGAACCTGTACGTGTGCGGCAACGGCGGCATGCGCCCGCGCCACGCCGAACTGTTCGCCACTGACCTGGACGACGCCACGCTGATCCGCCTCATCGACCGCGTGCTGATGTTCTACATCCGCACCGCCGACAAGCTGCAACGCACCTCGGTGTGGCGCGAATCGCTGGAAGGCGGGCTGGACTATCTGAAAGACGTGGTGCTGAACGACAGCCTGGGCCTGGCCGCCGAGCTGGAAGCGCAGATGCAACTGGTGGTGGACCGCTATGAATGCGAATGGGCCAACACCGTCAGCAACCCCGAAAAACTCAAGCGCTTTCGCACCTTCGTCAACGAGCGTGGCGGCGACCCGGACATTCAATTCGTGCAGGAACGCGGCCAGCCCCGCCCCGCGCGGGCAGCCGAGCTTGATCGCAAGCCCGCGCGCGTCATTCCCATTGCCGAGGAGATCGTCTGATGAATGCTTCAGCCCCCGCGTCCGTTGTCGCTACCCCCACGCTGGCCTGGCGTGCCGTCTGCACCCGCGATGACCTGGTGGCCGACTCCGGTGTGGTCGTCTTGCTGGACGGCCAGCAGATTGCCTTGTTCTACGTGCCCGGCGCCGACGGCAACCCGCTCTACGCCATTGAAAACCGCGACCCGAAATCCGGCGCCAACGTCATCGGGCGCGGCCTGGTCGGCCACCTGGGCGGCAGCCTGGTCGTGGCCTCGCCGCTCTACAAGCAACACTTCCGGTTGGCGGATGGAAGTTGCGTGCAGTACCCCGAACAGTCATTGCGCATTTGGCAGGCCCGGTTCAACGGCGACACCGTTGAAATCGCCTGACCGCGCGTTTCCCTTTTCACAATCATCAACACGATAGGTAAATCATGTCCTACCTGGTCCCTTCCGAATTCGTCACCAAGATGGTGGACGCCGGCGAATCCAAAATCTACATGGCCACGCGCGACGTGCTGATCCGCGCCTTCATGGCGGGCGCCATCCTGGCGATTGCCGCCGTATTCGCCGTGACCGTCACCGTGCAGACCGGCTCGCCCATCCTGGGCGCCGCGCTATTCCCGGTGGGCTTCTGCATCCTGTACCTGATGGGCTTCGACCTGTTGACCGGCGTGTTCGTGCTGACGCCACTGGCGCTGTTCGACAAGCGGCCGGGCGTGACCTTCAAAGGCATCCTCAAGCACTGGGGCTTTGTCTTTGTCGGCAACTTCCTGGGTGCATTGACGGTGGCCGTGCTGATGTCGATTGTGTTCACCTACGGCTTTTCGGTGCCGCCTAACAAGGTCGGCGAAGTCATTTCGCACATCGGTGAAAACCGCACGCTGGGCTACAAGGAATACGGCGCGGGCGGCATGCTGACGATCTTCATCCGGGGCGTGCTGTGCAACTGGATGGTGTCGCTGGGCGTGGTCGGCGCCATGATTTCCACGTCGGTCAGCGGCAAGGTGATTGCCATGTGGATGCCCGTGATGCTGTTCTTCGCGATGGGCTTCGAGCATTCCATCGTCAACATGTTCCTGTTCCCGTCGGCGATGATCATGGGCGGCAATTTTTCCATCATGGACTACATGATCTGGAACGAGATCCCCGTGGTGCTGGGCAACCTGATCGGCGGCCTCTCGCTGACCGGGCTGACCTTGTACACCACGCACATGAAGACGGCCCCCAAGCGCCGCTTCAACTGATCACGCGCCAGGACGCCCGCCGTGATGGACCGCCGCGCGCCCGAGCCCGGGTTTAAGCCCGGGTTTAAGCCCAACGCCGCCTCTTTGCAGGTGGCGGTGGGCCAGCACACCGAAGCCGGCAGAAAGCCCGTCAACCAGGACTTTCACGGCCTGTGCGTGCCGGGCGAACCCCTGCTGGGTGCCAAGGGTGTGGCGGTGGCGTTGGCCGACGGCATCAGCAGCAGCCAGGTCAGCCACATTGCCAGCGAGACCGCCGTGGCGAGCTTCCTGGAAGACTATTACTGCACGCCCGAAACCTGGTCGGTAAAGAAGTCGGCCCACAAGGTGCTGAGCGCGGCCAATAGCTGGTTGCACGCGCAAACGCGCCAGCGCCATCACCCCGACCAGCCGCGCGACGCCGACCGGGGCTACGTCTGCACCATGACGGTGATGGTGCTGAAGGCCACCACCGCGCACATCCTGCATATTGGTGACGCGCGCATCTACCGGCTGCGCGCGGGCACGATGGAACAACTGACCGACGACCACCGCGTCTGGATCTCGCAAGACAAAAGCTATCTGGGGCGCGCGCTGGGCCTGACGCCCCATCTTGAAATCGACTATCACACGCAGCCGCTGGAAGCGGGCGACGTCTTTCTGCTGGCCACCGACGGCGTGTATGAACACATCAACGCCGACGACGTGGCACAAGCCATCGCCGCGCATCCGGACACGCTGGACGCGGCGGCGCACAGCCTGGCCCGCCTGGCATTCGATCGCGGCAGCGACGACAACCTGACCGTGCAGATCGTCCGCGTGGAGGCGCTGCCCGCGCGCCGCGCCGATGAAATCGCGCGCTATAGCCTGAACCTGCCCTGTCCGCCGCTGCTGGCGGCCGGCATGGAATTCGAAGGCTTTCGCATTCAGGACGAATTACAGGCCAGCCACCGCAGCCACGTCTACCTGGCAGAGGACATCGACAGCGGCGATAAGGTGGTCATCAAGATCCCATCGCTGGACCTGCGCCACGACCCCGCCTATCTGGAACGGCTGCTGACCGAGGAATGGATTGCCCGCCGCATCGACAGCCGCCACGTGGTGCGCGCCTGGCCGATGCCGCGCACGCGGCGCACCCTCTACACCGTCAGCGAGTACCTGCCGGGCCGCACACTGACGCGCTGGATGGCCGAGCATCCGCGCCCCACGCTGGACCAGGCGGTGACGTTGATCGAGCAGATTGCACGGGGCCTGCAAGCCTTTCACCGGCTGGAGATCGTGCATCAGGACCTGCGGCCCGACAACATTTTGATCGACGACGACGGCGTGGCCCGCATCATCGACCTGGGCTCCACGCAAGCGGCCGGCTTGTGGGACGGCGCCACCCAAGACGACGACGCGCCGTCCATGCTGGGCACCGCGCAATATGCCGCGCCCGAGTACTTCCTGGGCGAAGCCGGCACCTCGCGGTCGGACCTGTATTCCCTGGCCGCGATGCTGTACCAGATGCTGTCCGGGCGCCTGCCCTACGGCGCGGACGTGGCGCGCGCCCGCAGCCGTGCCGCGCAGATGCGGTTGACCTATGTATCGGTGCTGGACCGCGACCGCGAATTGCCGGCTTGGATCGACGGCGTGCTTAGCCCCGCCCTGCATCCCGACCCGGCCCTGCGCACGGCCGAATTATCGGAATTCACGCATGCACTGCGCCATCCGCCCGAGGCCACGCGCCGGGGCGAACGCCTGCCGCTGCTGGAACGCAACCCTTTGGCATTCTGGAAAGGCCTGAGCCTGGTCCTGTTTGCCATCGTCATCTTTCTTTTGCTTGATCGCTGAATTCAGGAGCACCACCATGAAACCCTCTGTCTGGCTGATTGGCGCCGGTCCCGGCGACCCCGAATTGCTCACCCTGAAAGCCGTGCGCGTGCTGGGCCAGGCCGACGTCGTCCTGGTGGACGACCTGGTCAATCCGCAAGTGCTGGACTACTGCCCGCAGGCACGGCTGGTGTATGTGGGCAAGCGCGGCGGCTGCCGCTCGACCCCGCAGGAATTCATTCAGCGGCTGATGCTGCGCTACGCCCGCCAGGGCCTGCGCGTGGCGCGCTTGAAGGGCGGCGACCCCTGCATTTTTGGGCGCGGCGGCGAAGAAGCCCAATGGCTGAGCGACCACGGCGTGGCCTGTGAAATCATCAACGGCATCACGGCCGGGCTTGCCGCCGCCACCGCTTGCGGCATCCCCCTGACCCAACGCGGCATGGCCCAGGGCGTTACACTGATCACCGCCCATTCCCAGGACGGCGCCACGCCGGATTGGACGGGGCTGGCAAAGAGCGGCACGACGCTGGTGGTCTACATGGGGGTAGCCAAATTGCAGGACATGAGCAGCCAATTGCTGAACGCCGGCATGGCCCCCGACATGCCCGTGGCGATGATCGAACGCGCTTCGCTGGCGGATCAGCGCGAATGCCGCTCAACGCTTGCCAGCATGGCCCAGGACGCCGCCGCCTTCCAGCTACGCAGCCCCGCCGTGCTGGTCATCGGCCAGGTGGCGGCGTGCCAGGTGCTGGATGCGGCCGGCGCGGTTGGTGTGGCCTACCCCGCCAGCCCCGCCGACGCCACCGACCTTGCCACCCCCGCGGTCCCCTTCGTCCAGCCCCGCTTTCCCCTGCCGTCCGCCGAACCGCTGCTGCGCCGCAGCGCTTGACCCCCTCCCTGATTCCTTCTTATGGTCGAACGCCACATCCCGCCGCCCCTGCGCTTTCTGCTTGCCGCGCGGCGCAGTGAACTCCACGGCCTGGAAAGCCTGGCCGTCACCTGCGAGCTGGCGGTACACCTCAGCGCGCTGGTGCATGCCTTGCAGAAGGAACGCGGGTATTCGAACCTGACGCTGTGCAACGCGCCCGACAGCCAGCAAGAAACCCTGGCGGGGCTGGTTCAAGACGCGGCCCGCGTTGAAACCGACGTGCGCGGATTTCTTGATGGCATTGCCGCCAAGACCCCGCACGGCAGCGACAAGGCGCGCCTGCTCAACTGCATTGCCTTTGCGCTATTCCGCCTGGACGAATTGCAGGGCCTGCGCCGCCAGGTGCGCGACCACGCCGTGCCCGCCGACGACGCAGACGCGCGCTTCACGCAGATCATCAGCAGCCTGCTGGCCGTGGTGTTCGAAGCCGCCGATTCCGCGCTGGATCCCGGCGTCACCCGCATCCTGGTGGCCCTGCTGAACTTCATGCAGGGCAAGGAACTCAGCGGCCAGGAACGCGCGGCGGGCGTCATCGGCTTTACGGCCGGCTTCTTCACCGACGCGCAAAAGGCGCGCATGCTGGGCTTGGCCGCCCACCAGGCCCGCAGCTTCGACATCTATGCGCAATACGCGCAAGACGCCGCGCTGCAATGTTGGGAACGCATCCAGCAACAAGGCCAGCCGGTTGAACGCATGCGCGACATGGCGCAACGCACCTCTGCCGAGCAGCGCGTGGACGGCACCCTGGCCGAACTGTGGTTCGACCTGTACACGGCGCGCATCGACGCCATGCGCGAAGTGGAAAGCCTGTTGGCCCAGGCGCTGGCACAGCAATGCGAACGCCGCATCGCCGAAACCCGCCAGGAACTCGACGACCGCCAACTGCTGTTGGCGCGCTATGCCGACCACGCCAGCGGCCGTGCGCCCAGCATGGTGTTCAGCGTGCAAAGCCGCATCGTGGACACGCCGCCCGCGGACGGCGTGGGCAGTGTGCTGGAACGCTCGGTGCTGGAGATGATGCGCGAACAGACGCTGCGCATGCAGCGCACCGACGACGCTTTGAACACCGTGCGCGGCGCGCTGGAAGAAAGAAAGCGCATCGACCGCGCCAAGCGGCTGCTGATCAGCCAATACGGCCTGACCGAACAGGCCGCGCATGAACGCCTGCAACGCGCCGCCATGGACGGTGGCTTGTCGCTGGCGGATGTCGCAAGGCAGGTGATCGGGCAGTTGGGTGGGAATTGAAAGCCAGGGCTACGGAATCCATGGCTGACGGGTCCAGCGCGACGGGATCCAACCCTAACGAAACACCCGCTGCGTCCAGCTGACCAGCGCGCCCATCAAGGCCAGCACCGCCAGCGCGCGGAAGTGATCCAGGTTGGCCAGCAGCACCGACTGCTGATCCAGCATCTGCGCAATCCGCGCCATCGCCATCCGCTGCGCCTGGGCGGGATCGGCCACCGCCGCATACACGTTGCTGAGCTGCGCCTTGGCCGCTTCAAAATTGGCATTGCCCTCGGCAATGCTCTCCTTCAGCACGTTGTAGTGCTTGCTGGTCAGCCACTGCTGGCTGACCGTGGCCGCCATGATGCCCAACGCCTGCCCCACCTGCGCCAGCATGTTCTTGAGCTGCTGCGCGTGCGCGAACACCGCCGCGTCATGGGTCAGCCCCGAAAAGGCATTCATGGCCGTGGCCGGCATGATGATCATGATGAACACGCCATAGCAGGCCAGCGCGGGCAAGACGTCGGTCCAGGGGTCGGCCGTGGGCGTCAGCCCGGACATCAACACGCCAAACGTCGCCAGCGCCACAAAGCCCGCCACGAAGAACTTGCGCGGCGACGGCCAGCGCGCAATCACCTGCGCCATCACCACAAAGGTCAGCACCCCCGCCCCCAGACCCATCGAGAAGAACATGCCGGTGTTGGACCACGACAGCCCTAACGCGCGTTGCAGCATCTGGGGCACCAGATAGCCGTTGGCGCCCAGCATCAAATAACTGAACATGAAGAGTGCCAAGCCGCTTAGAAAGCGCACTTCTTTCATGCCGCCCAGCTTGAGCAACGGCGCGCCGGTGCGCGTTTCGGATCGTACGAAGTACGCCAGTGCCGCCACCCCCGCCACGGCGAACAGCAGCAACTGATGGCGGTCACTGAAGAAATCGTAATAGGACCGCTGCAAAGCATGCAGCAACAGGAAGCTGCCCAGGCCCAATGCCGCGATGGGCGCCAGCCGCGCCTGCCCGGCAACGGTGGCCTGCCCTTGCTTGCCCGGCATGGAGAGCGCCACCGGCACCATGGCCAGCACCGACAACCCCGCCACCAGCCAGAACATCAGCGGCCAGCCATCGTGATCCACCGCCGCCGAGGCCAGCAAGGGCCCCAGCGCCGTGCCGGTACACAGCCCCGTGGCCAAGGCCTTGATGCCATGAAAGCGCCCCGGGCCGGGTGGAATCAAATTCACCGTCAACCGCGACGACGTCAGCATGGCCGCGCAGCCAATCGCCATCAGCACCCGACCGGCCAGAAAACCCGCCTGGCCCACGGACAACGCGCACACCACCGCCCCCACCGCCGCCGCGCCCAGGGAAGCCAGCAGATAGTGGCGCTGGCCCAGGTGATGCACCAGCCAACCTTGCAAGGCAATCATCACCACCGCCACGCAGGCGTAGATGACGGCGATGGCGGTGTATTCCTCGGGGCTGGCCCCGATCTCGCCCATGATGGGCGTGGCGGCAAAGGTGACCATGCCGTTCTGCAGGAAGTCGATGAAGGTGAGTGCACCGATGGTCGCCAGCAGAGCCGGCGGCGGGAATGTTGCGGGGGAAGCAGCAGCAGCTTGCATGGCTGTGATCCATATCTATGCCCAGGCTGTATATGCCTAGGCAGGTAAATGCTTATAAAAAAACGGCGCCGAAAAAACGGCTCCGTCTGCTCAGTTCGTCTCAGTCGGTTTTCTGCCCGTGTTGCGCATTGGCCAGCAAGCGCGACAACAACAGGTGCAAGGTTTGCGCATCGTCTTCCGAAAACCCCGCCAGCAGGCGACGCATCACCACGTCCGTCGCCGCGAAGGCTTGCGGCAAGGCGGCTTGACCCAGTTCGGTGAGTTCGATCAGGTGGCTACGGCGGTCGGCTTCGTTTTCAACGCGGCGGATGAAGCCCTTTGCCACGATGCGGTCCAGCAGCCGGGTCATCGCGCCCGAGTCATACGCCAGCACCCGGCAGAAATCGCTGGGCGTGCGGCCCCAGCCCCGGGCCAAGCAGTTCAACACCACGTACTGCGGCGTGGTCAGCTCGAACGGCGCCAGCTCGCGCTCCAGCGCATCGTGGATGCCGTTGCGCACGGACGTGACCATGAAGCCGAGTTCACCGGTGTAGAACTTGTCCAGCACGGAAGGGGTAGCAGCAGCCATGGTGTCTCGTTACGGGGTGGCGCGAGGATGGCGATGGCATCAGGCAACATGCCCTGTGGATCGCGGTTGAGTGATTTTATCTGCCTAGGCAGTTAAATTGCAAGCGCTGCATGTTGGCGCGGGCATCAAGATTGGAACCACTGCGGCCATCAAGACAGCCACCCAGCCTGCATCAAGGCAAATTCTCCCGGAAGATCACCTGACTGCGCGCCAGTTCCACCCCGTTCATCGCGCTGCGCTTGTCGCGCAGGTTGCTGAAAATGCGCACGCAGCTCATCAGCGCTTCCATCGGGCTTTGCGTGATGACGGCGTCCATGGTGCCGTCGATCAGCAGCGCGCGCGTGTCCGGCGTCAGCCCGTGGCCGATGAACACCACGCGGTGCTGCAAGCCGGCCTCTTTCAAGGCCCGCGCCACGCCGTCGGACGCGCCGCCGATGTTGTAGATGCCCGCCAGGTTGGGATATTGCTCAAGCAGTTGCCGCGTCTGCTCGTAGTTGCGCTGCGCGTCGTCATAGCCTTCGCGCAAATCCACCACCTGCATCGCCTGAAACTGCTCGGCGTACAGCTGCAGGAAACCGCTTTCGCGTTCCTCGTGCGCGCGGTAATGGCGCGAGCCCGCAATCAAGGCCACATGGGCGGCGCGCGGGCCGATGAAGCGTGCGATCAGGTAGCCCGCCGTACGGCCGGCGGCGCGGTTGTCCAGCCCCACATAGGCCGTGCGCGCGCTGTTGGCCAGGTCTGAAATCAAGGTCACCGTGGGCACGCCCTGCTGCGCCAGCGTGTTGACCGCTTCACGCACCACGGGGTGTTCAAGCGCCATGAACGCAATGCCGTCGGCGCGCTTGCCGTGCTTGGCCAAGGCCTGGGCCAGCGCGTCGGGGTTGAAACTTTCCACGTATTCAATCTGGCACTTGGCATTCAGCGGCGCGAAGTGCTCGTGCGCGTAGCTGACGGTATCGCCCAACATGCGCAGGTAGCGGTTGCTGCCGCGCGGCAGCAGGAACACCAGCCGCATCGGCTCGGCGGGCACGGCGGCGGCCAGTTCCTGTTCGGGCAGATAGTCCAGTTCAATGGCGGCCTTGAAGACCTTCTGCGCGGTGTTGGCGCGCACGCCGGGGCGGCGGTTCAACACGCGGTCGGCCGTGGCCGTGGACACGCCGGCGCGCGCCGCCACATCGGCCAATCGGGCAAGCTTACGGTCGGGCGAAGGTCTATTCACATCAAAAACCATCATGAAAGAAGTTTGACGATGATAGCGGCAATTCACTATTGTCCAGTCTGCCGCATGGGTTTGGCGCTGTTGTGGCACATCAAAAACCATCATAAAACCAAATTTGGAGACAAGCATGAAGCTGCTGACACGCCGTAGTGCCTTGCGTCGCCTTTGCGCGGTGCCCGCTGTTGCCCTGGCTGGCGGATTCCCGCTGATCGCCCGCGCGGCCGACTACACGCTCAAGTACGGCAACAACCTGCCGGTGACGCATCCGCTGAACATCCGCGCGCAAGAAGCCGCCGAACGCATCCTCAAGGAAAGCAACGGCCGCGTCGACATCAAGATTTTCCCGAACAACCAATTGGGCGGCGACACCGACATGCTGGCGCAAGTGCGCTCGGGCGGTATCGACTTCTTCACCCCGTCGGCACTGGTTATCGCCACGCTGGTGCCGGTGGCCGCCATCAACGCCGTGGGCTTTGCCTTCAAGGACTACAGCCAGGTCTGGGGCGCCATGGACGGTGCACTGGGTGCACACGTGCGCGCCGCCATCGCGCAGCGCAAGCTCTACGCCTTTGAAAAAATGTGGGACAACGGCTTTCGCCAGACCACCAGCAGCAAGGCGCCCGTGACAACGGCCGCCGACATGGACGGCTTGAAGATTCGCGTGCCGGTCAGCTCGCTGCCCATCTCCATGTTCAAGGGCCTGGGCGCCGCGCCCGCCAGCTTGCAGTTCAGCGAGGTGTATTCGTCCTTGCAGACCAAGGTGGTGGACGCGCAGGAAAACCCATTGCCCATCATCCAGGTA
The DNA here is from genome assembly GCF_029637605.1 of Achromobacter spanius. Classification (NCBI taxonomy): domain Bacteria; kingdom Pseudomonadati; phylum Pseudomonadota; class Betaproteobacteria; order Burkholderiales; family Alcaligenaceae; genus Achromobacter; species Achromobacter spanius. The sequence continues at coordinate 1,871,338 of NZ_CP121261.1, forward strand.
GCCAAGCTGTACGAAGTGCAGAAGTATTGCTCGCTGACCAACCACATCTGGGACGGCTACTGGTTCATCGCCAACGGCCGCATGTGGGAAGGCCTGCCGCAAGACCTGAAGACCATCGTGGCGCGCGGCATCAACGAAGCCGGCCTGGCCCAGCGCGAAGACATCAAGAAGCTGAACGCGTCGGTGCAGTCGGACCTGGAATCCAAGGGCCTGCAATTCAACCAGCCGGCGCCGGACACCTTCCGCCAGGCGCTGCGCACGGCGGGCTTCTACAAGGAATGGCAGGGCCGCTTCGGCAACGAAGCCTGGTCCTTGCTGGAACAAAGCGTCGGCAAGCTGGCCTGAGGTCGCGTCATGTCTTCCCTGTCCGCTTCCCACGCCGCCGCCCCGACGCTGCCGGCCAACCCCTTGCGGCGCGCCGCCAACGCGCTGGACAGCGTGCTGGGCGGCGTGGTCGAACACGTAGCGGCCGCGATCGTGCTGGTCGAAATCTGCGTGCTGTTCGCGGGGGTGGTCGCGCGCTACGTCTTCCATAGCCCGCTGGTCTGGTCCGACGAACTGGCCTCCATCCTGTTCCTGTGGCTGTCGATGCTGGGCGCCGTGGTTGCCTTGCGGCGCGGCGAGCACATGCGGATGACGGCCCTGGTCAACAACGTCAGCCCCGCGCGGCGCGCGCAGCTGGAAACCGCCGCGCTGGCCGCGTCGCTGGCGTTTCTGGTGCTGATCCTGGCGCCCGCCATCGAATACGCGCACGAAGAACACTTCATCACCACGCCCGCGCTGGAACTCAGCAATGCGTGGCGCGCCGCCGCCATTCCCGTGGGCATGGCGCTGATGGCCGTGGTGGCCATGCTGCGCCTGTTGCGCACCACACCGGTACGCCAGGTGCTGGTGGCCTTGGTGGGCGTGGCGGCGGTGGTCGCCCTGTTCTGGTTGGCCCAACCCCTGTTCCAGGGCCTGGGCAAACTGAACCTGGTGATCTTCTTTGTGGGCATCGTGGCGGCCACCGTGTTTTCTGGGGTGCCGATTGCGTTTTCCTTCGCGCTGGCCACCTTCTCGTATCTGGCGCTGACCACCAACACGCCCATGGAAGTGATGGTGGGCCGCTTGGACGAAGGCATGTCGCACTTGATGCTGCTGGCCGTGCCGCTGTTCATCTTCCTTGGTTCCCTGATTGAGATGACCGGCATGGCGCGCGCCATGATCCAGTTCCTGGCCAGCCTCTTGGGCCACGTGCGCGGCGGGCTGTCGTACGTGCTGATCGGCGCCATGTATCTGGTGTCGGGCATTTCGGGTTCGAAGATCGCCGACATGGCGGCCATTGCGCCGGTGCTGTTCCCGGAAATGCGCAAACGCGGCGCCAAGCCCGGCGATCTGGTGGCGCTGCTGGCGGCCACCGGCGCGCAGACCGAGACCATTCCGCCCTCGATTGTGCTGATCACCATCGGTTCGGTCACGGGCGTGTCGATCGCCGCGCTGTTCACGGGCGGCTTGCTGCCCGCCGTGGTGCTGGGCCTAGCCCTGTGCTCGGTGGTGTGGTGGCGCTATCGCAAGGAAGACCTGAGCCTGGTGCAACGCTTCAGCCCCAAAGAGATCGGCCGTTTCTTCGTGATTGCGCTGCCCGCCGTAGCCCTGCCCTTTGTGATCCGCGCCGCGGTGGTCGAAGGCGTGGCGACCGCTACCGAGGTCTCCACCATCGGCATCGTGTATTCGGCGGTGATCGGCATCCTGATCTATCGCCGCTTCGACTGGGCGCGCCTGCGCCCCATGCTGATCGAGACCGCGTCGCTGTCCGGCGCCATCATGCTGATTGTCGGCTGCGCCACGGCCATGGCCTGGGCGCTGACGCAGTCCGGCTTCTCGGGCGACCTGGCGCAGTTGATGGCCGACATGCCCGGCGGCAGCTACGGCTTCCTGGCAGTGTCCATCGTGGCCTTCATCATCCTGGGCAGCGTGCTGGAAGGCATACCCGCCATTGTGCTGTTCGGCCCGCTGCTGTTCCCGATCGCGGTGCAGGCTGGCGTGCACGAAGTGCACTACGCCATGGTCGTCATCTTCGCCATGGGCATCGGCCTGTTCGCGCCGCCCTTCGGCGTGGGCTACTACGGCGCCTGCGCCATCAGCCGTGTCGATCCCAACGAGGGCATCGGCCCCATCTGGGGTTACGTCGCGGCGCTGCTGATCGGCCTGATCGTCGTCGCCGCCTTCCCCTGGTTCTCCATCGGCTTCCTGTGACCTGACGCGGCCCGCGCGTGAATTCGCGTCGGGCTGCCTCCCCTTCCGTCTCTCTCCTTATAAAGATCCATCATGAGTCGTTTTCTGGGCGAAATCCGCCAACTCGGTTATGTGGTGCACGACATCGAAGCCGCCATGGACTACTGGAGCACCACGCTGGGCGTGGGCCCCTGGTACTACAACCCGCGCGTGCCGATCGTCAATTATCAGTACGACGGTGAAAGCCACCAGCCGCACAACTCGGTTGCGCTGGCCAACTCCGGTTTCGTGCAGGTTGAACTGATCCAGACGCGCAACGACGTGCCGTCCATGTACCGCGACTTCCTGCAAGCCGGCCGCACCGGCCTGCAACACGTGGCCTACTGGACCGAAAGCTACGACGCCGACCTGGAACGCCTGCTGGCGCAGGGCTTCAAGCCCAAGATGAGCGGCGAAGTCGGCGAGAAAGGCCGCTTCATTTACTTCGATACCGAATACCACCCAGGCACCGTCATCGAACTGTCGGAAGTGGCCGGCCCCAAGGGCCGCCTGTTCGACCTGATCCGGGAAAGCGCCAACGGTTGGGACGGTAAGGATCCGGTCCGCCCGTTTCCGGATCTGTCCCGTCTTTGAAGACTGCTGACGTCGGTTGTGGCTTGCAGCCAGTTGATGCCTCTGTCGCTTGCTTATCCCTGCTGACGCCTGCTGTCCCTTGCTGACCCAACCTTGCCGCCTGCCGCCCCCTTTGAATTCCCAAGCTTATGAATTCCCAGTCCTTTAGCGCGACCTACCTGATCGAGACCCCGATGGACCCCGCGCGGGTCGCCGAAGTGATGGCGGGCGAGCAGTCCTGCGGCACCTTCACCCGCGTGCAAGGCGAAACCGATGAACTGCGCGCCCGCGCGCGCGCCCGCATCGAAGCCATCGACCTGCTGGACACCACCGACACGCCCAGCCTGCCCAACGCCTGGATGGCGCGCCAACCCGGCGGCATGCCGGCCAAGTACCAGCGCGCCCGCGTGCGCATCGCCTTTCCCGTGGCCAACGTGGGCGCCAACCTGCCCACGCTGGCGGCCACCGTCGGCGGCAACCTCTACGACCTGGGCGAAGTCACCGGCCTGCGCCTGGAAAGCATGGAACTGCCCGCCAACTACCGCGCGCAGTTCGACATGCCGCAAGTGGGCATCGCCGGCACGCGGCAATTGACCGGCGTGGCAAAGGGCCCGCTGGTGGGCACCATCATCAAGCCCAACGTGGGCCTGTCGCCCGAGCAGACCGCGCATCTGGTCGCCCAACTGTGCGCGGCGGGCGTGGACTTCATCAAGGACGACGAAGTCTGCGCCAACCCCGCGCACGCCCCGCTTGCGCAACGCGTCGCCGCCGTCATGGCGGTGGTGCGCGCCCACCGCGAACGCACCGGCCGCCAGGTGATGGTGGCCTTCAACATCAGCGACGAAACCGACGCCATGCGCCGCCATGCCGACCTGATCGAACGCGAAGGCGGCAGCTGCGTCATGGCCAGCCTGAACTGGTGCGGTTTCTCAGCCATCCAGACCCTGCGCCGCAGCACGCCGCTGGCTCTGCACGGGCACCGCAACGGCTTCGGCGCCCTGTCGCGCGCGCCGTTGTTGGGGATCGGCTTTCAGGCGTATCAGACGCTGTGGCGGCTGGCCGGCGTGGACCATATGCACGTGCATGGCCTGCAAGGCAAATTCGCGCAGGAAGACGGCGAAGTCGTGGAATCCGCGCGTGATTGCCTGGCGTCGCTCACGCCCGGCATCGACGACCCGGTCATGCCCGCGTTCTCATCCGGCCAATGGGCCGGCACCGTGCCCGCCACGTGGGCGGCGGTGCGCACTGACGATTTGATGTTCATGTCGGGCGGTGGGATTCTGGCGCATCCGGATGGGCCGGCTGCGGGCGTGCAGAGCATTCGGCAAGCGTGGCAGGCGGTGCGGGATGGCGAGGCGTTGGAGGACTTTGCGCGCAATGCGCCGGAGCTGAAGCGGGCGCTGGAGTTCTTTGGCGGGCGAGCATGACTGCGGGTGTCGGCTGCCTAGGCACGCCCCGCGTCTGCTGGTACGGCGACGATTTCACCGGCGCCACCGACACACTGGCCGAAGTCGCGCGCGCCGGCTTGCGCGGCTTGCTGTTCCTGGGCGTACCCACGCCCGAACAACTGCGCCGCGCCGGCCCGCTGGACGCCATCGGCATCGCGGGCGCCGCGCGCGCCATGTCCCCCGCCGATATGGAAACGGAACTGCGCGCCGTTGGCCACTTCATGGCCGGCACCGGCGCGCGCGTGCTGCACTACAAATGCTGTTCCACCTTCGACAGCGCCCCGCACGTCGGCAGCATCGGCGTCGCCATCCGCGAACTGCGCCGCCACATGCCCAACCGGCTGGTGCCGATTGTGGGCGGGCAACCCAGCATCGGACGCTATTGCAGCTTTGCGCAATTGTTCGCCCGCGCGGGGGCCGCGCCCGAGGTCTATCGCATAGACCGGCATCCGGTGATGAGCCAGCATCCGGTCACGCCGATGCATGAGGCTGACTTGCGCCGGCATCTGGCGGCGCAGGGGCTGGATGGGATTCGATCGGTGCCGCATATTGCGTATCCGCGTCTGCGGAATGCCGACGATGCCGCTGATGTGGACGGCTGGATTGACGAACTAATCAACACCTGTGACGGCCCGGTGTTGTTCGACCTGACCGACGACGAGCAACTAGCCATGATCGGCAGATTGATCTGGCGCGCGTCTGCGAGTGCACCGTTGCTGGCGGTTGGCCCCAGCAGCGTGCAACAGGCGCTGGCCCGTGCGGCGGTGTTCGAGCGTGATGGTGAGATTGCTGGGCGTGATGCCGCTGTTTCCGCAAGCAGTAGCGCGACTCCCCTGCCCGCCGCCACCGGCCCCGTACTGGTCATGGCCGGCAGCCTGTCGCCCGTCACCGCCCGGCAGATCGCCGCGAGCACGCGCTACACGCATCAGCCGCTGCAAGTGCAAGCGCTGCTGGAATCGCCCGCCTACGTGGCCGATCAAGTCCAGCTGGCAGCCCGCGCCTTGGCGCAAGGCCACAACGTGCTGGTACATACCGACCGCCCCGAACAAGCGGTGACCAGCGATCAGGCCGCCTCCACCGCCCGCGCCACCGCGCAACTTGCCGCCGCCATCATCACCGCCAGCGCGCAGGCGGGAACCCGGCTTGCACGAGTCGGCATCGCGGGCGGCGACACCTCAAGCCAAGCCACTTTGGCGCTGGGCCTGTGGGGCTTGGCGTTTCGCTGCGTACTGGCGCCCGGCGTGACTGTCAGCGTTGCTCGCAGCGACAACCCTGTGGTTGATGGTGTGGAGTTGATGCTTAAGGGCGGGCAGATGGGCGGGGATGATCTGTTCGATCGATTGGTGACGGGAACGCAATAACGAGGCGGCGACCGGGTCTCCCGCGGTCCTCGCCGAAGCTTCGTCTCAGCGCTTGCCCACAGCGCCCTATCCCGCCGTCATCGCCCATGCCAGTACCTCGCGCCTTCATCCCGCTGCGACCACACCCGCAGCCCGCGCGCGCTGGATTCCGCCATCACCGCGCCATCATGGTCGCTACGCCAGAACGTTGCTCCCGCGCGTAACCAGCGCCGTTCCACCGCCGGGGCGGGGTGACGGAAGCGGTTCAAATGGCCGGCCTGGGCGATCGCATGCGTAGCCCGCACCGCACGTACCAGATCCCGCCCGGATGACGACGCCGAACCATGGTGCGGGGCCAGCACCACGTCCGCCCGCTCCACCCCCCGCGCCACCAGTTCACGTTCCTGCGCCACGCCGATATCGCCCGTCAACAGCAGCGCATGGCTGGCGCCCTGCACGCGCAACACGCAACTGTCGGCGTTCTTGTCAGCCGGCGCGCCGCTGCCGCCGTTGGTGGGATGCAGAAATGTGAACCGCACGCCGTCCACCTCCCACGAGTCATCGCGTCGGCAACGCAACATGCGATCGGGCAGCGTGGACGGCGTGCCGGACGCGGCTTGGCCTGGAGCCGGCCACACCCGAGCATCGCGCCGCACAAACGCCGCCACATCAAACGACGCATAACTCAGCCGCACCGGCACCGCCGCCAGCACCGCGCGAGCGCCGCCCACGTGGTCCTGGTCGGCGTGCGACAGCACCAGCACGTCCAGCGCGGTAATGCCGCGCGCCAGCATGAACGGCGCCAGCACCCGCTCGCCGGCATCACTGCCGCCGTAATGGCGCGGCCCCGCATCGAACAGCAATGTCTGCGTCGCGGTCTCGACCAGGATTGCACTGCCCTGCCCCACGTCCAGCGCGCTCATGCGCCAATCGCCTGGCTCGGGCTTGTCCGGCCGCCAGCACAGCAAAGGCAGCATGCACACCCACCCCAACTGCCGCGCCGGCCATCCGCATGTCTGCAAGGCCCAGACCATACCCGCCACGGCCAACAACAGCCACGGCCAGGGCGCAGCCGCTACCGCAAAGCTCGCCCAGTCTGCATTGCCCACCCACACCACCGGCACCATCGTGGCGTCAAACGCGGCCAGCCCCACTTGCGCAGCCCGAGCCGCCGCCGCTTGCGCGCCCGGCACCACCGACAGCGCCGCGCACAACAAGGCCAAGGGCGTCACGATGAACGTTACCGACGGAATCGCCACCGCATTGGCCAGCGGCGAGCCCACCGACACCTGGTACACCAGAAACGCCAGCAAAGGCGTCAGCCCCAAGGTCACCAGCAACTGCAAGCGCGTCGCCTGCGCCAACCGGCTTGCCCAGCGCTGGCGCCACCCCGCCTCGGCATCAAACGGCAGGTCAGCAATGCGCAGCAGTATCGCCACCGCCCCGAACGACAACCAGAACCCCGCCGACAGCGGCGCCCACGGGTCCAACGCCACCACACCCGCCCCCGCGCACGCCAACACCCTGCCCGCCGTCAACGGCAGCCGCGACATCGCCGCCGCCAACACCACCGACAACATGAAGAACGTGCGCCGCGCAGGCACGCCCCAGCCCGCCAACAGGCAATACAGCAGCGCCACCACGGCCGCCGCCGCGCCACCCGCCACGCGCGACGGCGTGAATTCCGCCAAGCCCACGCCCCGCCATCGCGCCCGCCGCCAAGCCGCCGCCACCAGCACGCCCGCAATGCCCGCGATGGACGTCACGTGCATGCCGCTGATCGATACCAGATGCGTAATGCCGCTGCGGTTGAAGATGCGCCAATCATCGCGCGCCACCCCGGCCTGATCCCCAATCGCCAAGGCAATCAGCACCGGCGCGTAGCGATGGTCCCCCAAGGCCTTGCGCATGCCCACACGCACATGGTGCCGCGCCCGTTCAATGGCCACACCAGCCGACGCCCAAGGCCAATCATCCAACAACTGCGGCCGCCCTCGCACCGTACCCACCGCCCGCAAGCCACGCGCGAACATGCGCGCTTCCGCATCCGGCCCAGCTGGGTTCAGCACGCCATGTGGACGACGCAAGACCAGTGCCATCCGCCAGATCTGGCCGGGCAGCAACGCGGGCATGGGAGCGGTGGCACCGGGCGGCGCTTGCCAGGTGACCTGGATGCGAGACGGAATGCCCGGGCGCGCGGGCTCGGCCAGTTCGGCGATGAAGCGATGGTGTCGGTCGTCGCCGTCTGGCAATTCGGCCACGCGCAGGATCAGGCGCGAGACTTGGTCTTGGTGCAGGTCCGCCAGCGCGTCGTCCAGGCGGTGCTGTGCTTGCAGGCAGGCGTTAAGCGTGCCTACGCAAACGCCCAGCACCAGGGCGGACGCAATGCGAGCAACATCGCCGTGGCATCGCAGGCAAACAGCCGCGGCGATGCCGCCTGTCACGGCCACCAACGCCAGAACAAATGCACCCGGCAGCACCGCAAAGCACTGCACCCACGCCGCGCCACCAACAAAGGCCAGGCAAAAAGAACGACCGGTGATGTCCCTCTCCTAAAAGCAGGAGCGTAGGACGCGCGGGTAGTACTTCCATCACCGAATGAACGGTTTCATCCGCCTCGGGATGCCGCAGGCAAGGTCATTCGTGTCGCTGCTGCGGGAAAGCCTACAGGGCTGGGCCTTCCGTTAGCACGCGAGGCAGGCCGTGAGGCATGGCATGGCTTGCGAACACGCACGCCATGCAGGCATCACGCACAAGCGGCGGCGAATATCGCTTTCATCAGCCTGCCGACAGCCGGCTTGCTGATCGCGCGCCCCTTGATGTCGGTATCCACCCGGTGAATCACCACCATGTCGAGTTCTGGCACCACCATGCAGTAATGGCCGCCTGCCCCCATGGCGGCATAGCTGCCCTTGGGGGTGACGCAGCCCGGCAGGAAGACGCCGTCGCGCTCCAGCCACCACATGTAGCCATAGGCGCCCTGCTGGCCCGCGTGCGAATAAGGCATGACGTTTTCTTCGGCCCAGCCTTCGGGCAGCACCTGCTTGCCGGACCAGCGTCCGTTCTGCAGGAAGAGCTGTCCGAAGCGCGCCAGGTCCCGCGACGATACGCGGAAGGGATAGGCGTGGTGGCGGCTTTCCTCGAAAGTCTCGAGCCAGGCGTCTGGTTTCTCGCCTTCCAGGCTGAAATCTTCCATGCCCACGCGGCTGGCGATACGCTCCGAGAAGGCCTGCGCGACGGATTTTCCCGTCTGTTGGACAAAGATCGTGCCCAGGGCGTTGAAGTCCCAGTTGTTGTAGCACCAGAAGGTGCCGGGCGCGTGCGAATGGCGCTTTTCCTTGATCATCTTCATCCATTCGGTTTCATAACCGGCGGGATGGAAGATGCCCGAGCGCGCGGTAAGCAGGTCATGCACGTCCGCGCGTTTCTCGATGACGGACAGGCCTTCGTTGTCGTCGATGCCCAGCTCTTCCAGCGTGGCTTCCAGCCGGATGGCGCCGGACGCGATGTCTTCGCCCATCATGGCCGCCAGGAATGATTTGCGCATCGAATGGCACAGGTACTTGTGCGTGATGTCGCCCCAGGACCAGACGATTTTTCCGCCCTGGACGATCAGCAGGCAATCGGTCTCTTGCGTTTCGCAGAGGGTCTGTACGGCATCCAGACCGCCAGCCTTCCAGCCTGCCGCGATGGGGTCGGCGGTTTGCCAGGCACCCTCGGGATTGGTGCAATCAAGTTGAGTCATGTCAAAGCCTTATTTGGTGGCATCGCCGTAGTAGACGCGGAAGCCGTTCCATTTCCAGTTGTGCACCGTCTTCAGCATGGCGGCGTTGTGCTGGATCTGCATGATGTAGGCCATCGGCCCCTTTTGCATGATGTCGCGCTGCAAGTCTTGGTACATCTGCTGGCGCTTGGCAGGGTCGCGCTCGAAGAGCGCCGCGTCGACTCGCTTGTTCATTTCTTCGCTGTAGTAAGACGAACGCCAGCTGGGATACTGCGTAAGCTTGGCCTCAAGCGCGTTGTCGGGGTTGGCGACAAAGCGCGATGCCATGCTGTTCGAGTCCGCGACCGACGCCTTGAAGCCCAGCAGCGCGCCTTGAAAGTCGCGTGCGCGGGTCTTGGCATAGAGCTGGGCGTTGGCCATTCTTTCGATGCTCATCGTGATGCCTGCCTTGGCCGCGGCTTGCTGCAAGGTCTGTGCGATCGGGTCGGCATAAGGGTCCGAACCGACGATCACCTTGAAGCTGAAGCCGTTCGGGTACCCCGCCTCGGCCAGCAGTTGCTTGGCTTTTTCGATGTCCAGCTTGAAAGGCTGGCCTTCTTTCTCGTCGAGCGCACCGAAGGCGCCAAGCTGTACAAAGCTTGCGCGGGGCACGCCGATGTCCTTCATCACACTGGACGCAAGGCCCTGGTAATCGATCAGGTAGCGCATCGCCAGACGCACTTTCTCTTTGGCGAAGATCGGGTCCGACAGACTCATGCCCAGGTAGTACATCGTCGGCTGTAGCGAGCTGGATACCTGGAGCTTGTCGTTCGACGCGATGGCTTTCAGATCGTTGGGATTCAGGTTGCGGGCGACGTCGATGTCGCCTTTCTCCAGCAAGAGGCGCTGTGTGCCGGCCTCGGCCACGTGGCGGATGATGATCCGCTTGAGCTTGTGAGCGGACGGACCGTTGTAGTGGTCGTTGGCCTGCAGGACCACGGATTCGCCCTGGTTCCAGCGCACAAGGCTGTAGGGGCCGACGCAAGACGTGTTCGAATTCAGCCAGCCGTTGCCCATGTCGTCACCCTTGGCGTGGGATTCGACCACCTTGCGGTTGAGCATATAGGCCACCCGGCTTTCAGCGACGGAACCCACGACGAGGTCCACCGGATAGGGCCTGTCAAGCTTGAGCACGATGGTCTTGTCATCGGGCGCCGTGATGGTTTGCGCCATGTTCTGCTTGTCGAAGCCGAACTCGGTCAGCGTCGAGGCATTGCCGAAGCCTTGGGACAGCACACGGTGCATCGACCAGACCAGGTCGCCTGCCTTTGCGGGGCTGCCGTCTGGAAAGACAATGTTGTCCTGCAGGTGGAACGTGATGGTCTTGCCGTCTTCAGAGGCATTCCATTTTTTGGCCAGGGCCGGAATGTACTTCGACGGATTCTGTGGGTCGGATGCCACCAGCGCGTCACAGACGTTCGCCAGGATCTCGGAGGTAAGCGCTTCGGCCACCTGGGCGGGATCGAAGGTCGAGATCGCATCGATATTGTTGGCAATGACCAGCGCGTTGCCGGGGGTGGCGCCCACGGCTGGCAGAGCGAATGCGCTCAGCGTAGACAGCAGGGCAATATTGCGTTTGACAGCGTTTTTCACGGTTTCAACTCCTGAGCAAAAAGGGATGACTGCTGCGGTTAAAGGGTGCGGGCCAGCCATGCGGCGACCTTGCCGTAGGCTTGCGTCTTGCTGCTGATGCGCGAGAATCCGTGGCCTTCGTGTTGCACGCGCAGGATTTCGACCGGATGGCCGAAACCCCTTAGACGCGAGTACACCTGTTCGCCCTGCTCCGGCGGCACGCGCGGATCGTCGGTGCAATGCACGACCAGCAAGGGCGCGGTCACCTTGCGCAGCGCGTGGACGGGCGAAATGCTTGCCAGAAAGTCGGCATCGCGTACCGGGTCGCCGTATTCGGCGGCGCGCATCGCCCGCCGCCAGGGGCCGGTCGTTTCCATCAGCGTGGTGAAGTTGGAAATGCCGTAGATATCGACGCCGGTCCGCCACAGTTCCGGTGCCGTGGTCAGCGCCGCCAGCACCATGAATCCACCATAGGATTGGCCCATCACGCCCAGCCGGGAGGCGTCCACGTCGGGCCACGCGGCGACGGCGCGGGCAAGCGCCAGCAGGTCGCTCACCGCGTCCATGCGTTTGCCCAGGTCATCCGCCTGGTGATACGGACGTCCGTAGCCCGTGGATCCGCGCACATTCGGGGCGATGACCATGATTCCGCGCGACAGATAATGCTGCAACTCGGCGCGGAAGGTCGGCAGCCATTGCATCTCTGGTCCGCCATGAACGATGAAGAGCACGGGCCAGCCTGCCGCGGGCTTTTCGCCTCGCGGCGGGTACACCTGATAAGGCACCTCGGTGCCGTCAAAACTGGCCAGCCGCGCAGGCTGCGGCATGGCCAGCGAGCGCAGGTCCACCTTGCCCGGCACCGGTGGCGTCACGCGGATCCAACGGCCGGTTGCCGGGTTGCAGCGCCAGATGGCGGCGGGTTGCACCGGGCTCTCGAGCGTGGCCAGAAGATCGCCATCCGGGGCGCAAACCAGAGAGGTCGCCACGCCTGGAAACGGCAGCGTGATCTGGCGTGGCTCGAGCGCGGAGCATCCGGTCAGCATCAGGTTTGTGTAGCCGTCCTGATTGACGGCCAACGCCATACCGTCATGGTCAGGCGTCAGCGCGAAGGCGTCGATGTCGTGCCCTTCAACCGAGGCCAGCGTGCTGACGCGCTGCTCCGCGAAATCCAGCCAGAACACCGCATGGAAGTCGCGGCCCAGATCGCACAGCACGAAGGCTCCGGTTCCGTTCTTGTGCAGCCTGACCGAACGGAACATCGTGCGCCCCACTTGCGGCAGGAATGGCCGGACCTCCCCGGTTTGCAGCGACAACAGCAGCAGGTCCTGGTCGGCGGTTCCACGGGTCGAGTCGCGCAGGATCAGGCTGCCGCCGTCCGGCGTCCAGGCCAGCACCTCCTGGAAGCCGGTGCCCTTGCGGACCCTCTCGGTTTGCCGGGTGGCCAGGTCCATGACCATGACATCCATCAGATAGGGGTCCCGGTCATTGGCCGTCCAGGCGATCTGGGTGCCGCAGGGTTTCCAGGCGCCCCACTTGTGGACTACCCCAGGCGCCGAGGTCAGCGGATACGCCCGCCCCGATGCCTCCGGCAGCAGCCAGAGCTGGAAGCGCTCATCCATCCCGACGTCGGTGGTGAACAGCAAGTCGCGGCTTTTTGGCGAGAACGCGATCTGGTCCACCCGTTCCGGCAGATCGCTGACCTGGCGCATGTTCCCGCCATCCGGGTCGCAGAACCAGATCTGGGGCAGGCCCGAGCGGTTTGAAATACAGGCGATTAGCCCGCCATCGGGCGCAAGCGCCTGGGACCGGGTTTCGCGCAGATCGATCAGGTCTTCAATGGGAATGCCCGTGCCGGCATCGGTTTGCTTAGTGCAGAAGTCGGTCATGGCGCCCTGCCTAGCTGCGGGCCAGCGCGGGTACGCTGGCCGCCAGAAATTCCCTGGTGTAGTCGGCCGTCATCCGGCCGGCGCGAAGGTCGTCGCCCGTCAGCTCTTCCAGAATCCGGCCGTGCTGCATGATGGCGACGCGGTCGCACATGTGCGCGACCACGGCCAGGTCATGGCTGACCATCAGATAGGTCAGCCCTAGCTCGCGCCGCAGCCGGGTCAGCAGATTCAGGATCTCGGCCTGCACCGAGACATCAAGCGCCGAGGTCGGCTCGTCCAGCAGCAGCAGATTCGGTTCAACGATCAAGGCCCGCGCAATGGCGACCCGCTGGCGCTGGCCGCCCGAGAGCTCGTGCGGATACCGGAACTTGAATTGCGGCCCCAGGCCCACATTGCCCAGCACCTCGTCGATGCGGCGCTCCACATTGCCCAGGCCCATCAGCTTGACGGGTTCGGCCAACACATTACGCACCATCTTGTAGGGGTGCAGCGACCCGTAGGGGTCCTGGAAGACCATCTGCATGACGCGATAGTGTTCGCGCTTTCGCGCGCGCGGGAGTTCTCGCCCGGCGTGCAGAATGCGCCCCTCGTAGTTCGGGTTCAGCCCGGCGACGGTCCTGAGTATGGTCGACTTGCCGCAGCCTGACTCGCCGATCAAGCCGTAGGACTCGCCTCTTGCGATGCGGAAATCCGTTTCGTGAACCACGGTGATAGCAGCGGGACCCAGTCCGTAGGAAATCTCCAGGTTCGCCGCCTCAAGCAAGATATCGTTCATGGCATGCCCCTCAGCGTTTCGGTAAGCCAGGCGGGATCACGGCGCAGCACCGGCAGCTCATTGCAGGGTTTGTCCAGCCGCGGCAGGCTGTCCAGCAGCCCGCGGGTGTAGGGATGCCTGGCCTTGCCCAGGTCTTTCGCGGGCAGGTCTTCCAGCACCCTCCCCGCATACATCACCAGCACCCGGTCGCAGAAATCCGCGACCAGGTTCAGGTCGTGGCTGATAAAGATCAGGCTGGCCCCGGTGCGGTCCACAAGCTCATCAAGCACGTTCAGGACCTGCCGGCGCACCGTGACGTCCAGCGCCGAGGTCGGCTCGTCGGCAATGATCACCTTGGGTTCCGGAATCAGCATCATGGCGATCATGATCCGCTGCCCCATGCCGCCGGACACCTCATGCGGCAATACGCCGTAGACCCGTTTCGGGTCGCGGATGTGCACGCTGTCCAGCATCGCCAATGCCCTTTCGCGGGCCTCGGCCCTCGAGGTCTTGTGGTGGGTCAGGTAGGCTTCCGCGATCTGGTCCCCCACCTTCATCAGCGGGTTCAGCGAGAACTTCGGATCCTGCAGAATCATCGCGATGTCGCGACCGCGTATGGCGCACATCTGCTTCTCGGAGGCCTGCAGCAGGTCCACATCGCCAAAGCTCATGCGGTCCGCGGTCACCTTGGCGGTATTGGCGGAAAGCCGCATGATGGCGCGGCCGGTCTGGCTCTTGCCCGAGCCGGATTCGCCCACGATGCCCAGCTTTTCATGACCCAGGTCGAAATTAACGCCGCGCACGGCGTGGGTCGTGCGCAGCACGCCCTTGAAATGGATATTGAGATTACGGACGGAGATGATGGGATTCGTCACGGTGTCCTCACTCCTGGCGCGGGTTGAGCACGTCGCGCAAGCCGTCGCCGACAAGATTGAACGCGATGGATGTCAGCAGGATCATGATCCCGGGCGCGGCGGCGATGTGGCCATTGGAAAGAATGAATTGGCGGGCGGAGGAAAGCATGGCGCCCCATTCCGGCGAGGGAGGCTGCGCCCCCAGCCCCAGGAACCCAAGGCCGGCCGCCGACAGGATGATCGACGTGATGTTGAGCGTCAGCCGCACGATCACCGACGGAATGCAGGTGGGCACGATGTGATGCAGCAGGATATGCCAGGACGACGCTCCCTGCAGCCGCACAGCGGCGATGTAGTCGGCCTTGCGTATCATCATCGTCTCGGTCCGCGCCAGCCGCGCAATCGGCGGCCACGACGCCAGCGAGATCGCGATGATCGCGTTCTCGATGCTGGGGCCCAGCGCCGCCACGAACGCCAGCGCAAGAATCAGTGAAGGCAATGCCAGAAAGATGTCGGTGATGCGCATCAGGATCATGTCGATCCAACCGCCGAAGTAACCCGACATCACGCCGACCACCAAGCCGATGGGCGCGGAGATCAGCGCGGTGAGGCAGGCGATGTAGAGCGTGATGCGCCCGCCATAGAGCAGTCGCGAGTAGATGTCCCGGCCCAGTTCATCGGTGCCGAGCCAATGCGCCGCGGAAGGCATGGCCAAGCGGTTCGCCAGGTCCTGCGCGGTGTAGTCGTGCGTAGCCAGCCAGGGCGCGAAGATCGCTGCCGAGAAGATAAGAACCAGCAGCACAAGTCCGATCATCGCGGACGTGTTCCGGCGCATCTTCAAGGCCATCACCTTGAGCTGCTGCGCGCGGGCCTCGCGCGTGGTGGCTGCCCCGTGCACCGAAGCCGGCGCAAGCGTCGTGTTTTCTAGCATGCAGTGTCCTTAGCGGGTGCGCGGATCAAGCGTCCAGTACAGCAGGTCGCAGATGAGGTTGAGCGTCACGAAAATCACGCCTATCAGCAGCGTGCAAGCAACGACGGAATTCATATCACCCGCGAGCAGCGAGTTCGTCAGGTAGCGGCCAAAGCCCGGCCAGGCGAACACCGTTTCCGTCAGCACCGCACCCTCCAGCAGGAAGGCATAAGACAGCGCGACGACGGTGATGACCTGGATGGCAATGTTGCGGAATACATGCACCCAGATCACTCGCCATTTGCTGAGCCCCTTGGTGCGGGCGGTGATCACGTATTCCTGCTCAAGCTGTTCGATCATGAACGAGCGCGTCATGCGGCTGATGTACGCCATCGAGCCAAGGCCAAGAATCGACGCGGGCAGGATGAGGTGCGAAAACACGTTGCGGAACACTTCCATGTTTCCGGACAGGAGCGAGTCGACCAGGAAGAATCCCGTCACCGGATCCAGATCGAATTCGTAGGCCATATCGATACGGCCCGGGCCGCCGACCCAGCCCAGCGTGGAATAGAACAGGACCAGGCCCATCAGTCCCAGCCAGAAGTTCGGTGCGGAGTACGTCACCAGCGACATCACGCGCGCGGCGTGATCGACCCAGCTGTTGCGGTAGACGGCGGCGGCCACTCCCAGCGGCACGCCCAGACAGGTGCCGATCAGCATGGCGACGGTGGCAAGCTCGATGGTTGCCGGAAAGGTGCGCGCGATCTCGACGCTGACCGGGCGGCCCGACAGCAGCGCATTGCCGAAATCGAAATGCAAGATGTTCCACAGGTAGTTTCCGAACTGGACGATGAGCGGCTGGTCCAGGCCCATCTGCACATACATCCGGTCGTAGGCTTCCTTGGTGGCGTTGTCGCCCAGCACGGCAAGAATCGGGTCCAGCGGCAGCAGTCTTCCTATGAAGAAAGTCAGCGCCGCCAGGCCGACCAGCGTTACGGCCATGGACCCGAGCCGGGCGAGAATCGCGGCGGCTTTCGGGGATAGCAGGGTGTTGCGCCGACGGCGCGCGGCTGCCGCGCCTGAGGCAGGAGATGCCACATTCATATCGAAACCTCATTGCAATAGATGCGGGACGAAAACGGAGCCAGATCGTCGACAAGGTGATGGATGGCGGCGACGCGCGCGCGTCGACGCACGGCCGCCACACCGCGGTGTGCGTGCCCTTGTCTAGTCGGATTTTGAGCGTTGCCCCGAACGCAAGGGGCATGGACGATATGGCAATGAGATGAGTACTGAAGGGGCAGGCGGGTCGATATTTCAAAAATAGCCGTGACGTAATCCCAGGCGGGATTCGTGCCCATACGCATACATTCCCCAAATACAATCGACGACGTGAGACCGTCGTGCGTCAGTTCTTTTTTTTAGAATGGCGCAAACATGGGGTTTTGTCCAGGGCCGCTTTAGGGGCTTGCCATCTGGATGAGCAACTCTGCAAATGCCTCGACAGAGCGAGGCAGTTGCCTGCCCTGCATGGTGTAGATCTGCACCATACGATCGTAGATATCCGAATCCGTCAGCGGAATGGCAACGACGTCGCCGCGTTCCACGGCAAACCACACCGCAAGCTTGCCCGCCAGGGTGATCGCCTGGAAGTCGCGGATGTAATGCTGCAGCGCGCCCGAATAGTCGGAAATGAAGACGTAGTTCAGCTCGATGCGCGCGCGCATGCAGCAGTAGTCGACCAGGGTACGGGTGCTGCTGTCCGCGCCCGACATGACCACGTCGTGGGCGGCGATGTCCTGCAGCGACAGGATCTCGCGGTTGGCGAGCGGATGTGTTGGGGACATCACCGCGTACAGTGGGGCGCTCTTGGAAAAAATGACGTCCACGCCATCGGTGGGCAGCATGCTGTAGGCCATGCCGAGATCCACCTCGCCCAGCATGACCACCTTGCGCACCTCGGTGCGCCTGACGAGGCGCATGTCGAAGGTCACCTCCGGCGATATCTTGCGGAATTCGCCGATGGCGTGCGGGATCAGTTCCCGCCCGAAACCCTCGTTGGCGGCGATGCGGATGGTGGACCTGCCCAGGCGCGACCTGGCCGAGATTTCCTCGCTGACGCGTTCGGATTCAAGAATGGCCCGGCGCGCATAGACCGCAAGCAGCTCCCCGGTTTCAGTCAGGCGCATGCCGCGCGCATTGCGCTCGAACAGCGCGGTGCCGTGCTTCTGTTCCAGGCTTTGTATCTGCCTGCTGACCGCTGAAGGAGCGACGTGCAGAATTTCGGCAGCCGATGTGACCGAGCCGCAATTGGCAACTTGAAGAAAATATCGAAGGGCCGAGCTGATCATGGGAACTGGTGTGATCCATTGCGGCCCGCATCCGATATACACGAGCGCGGGCGGGTAAAAAGACGAATGTGAGAACCTCGAGAACGACCTGCAAAACAGGCTTGGATTTTATCTTGCCAGGCCGCGACACGGGAGCTTTCAATTATTCGCAATGGCCCTTCGACAATCGGTAATGGACCGCCGCTGCCCGGTGCGCGAGACTGACGGCCATCTCAATACCACCAGACCGCTCCCTTCATGGACCTTGAAAAGAAAATCCGCGTCGCCGTGCTGCATTTCATGCACGAGACCGTTACCTTCCTGAGCAACGACACCACGCTTGCAGACTTCGTCTATGAAGGCTCGCCCGCCCGAGGCGAAGACCTGCTGACCGGCGACACGCGCGGTTATATCGGGGGATTCGTGAAAGTGGCGCGCGAGTACCCCAACGTGGAAGTGGTGGGCATCGAGTCACCGCTGTTTCCCAAGACAGGCACCGGATCGGGCTGGGTTACCCATGAAGCCTTCGAACACTTCGTGGGCATCATGATCCGCGAACTGCGCGAGCAAGGCCCGTTCGACGGCGTCTATCTGGCCGTGCATGGTGCGATGGCGGTGCGCGGCATTGCGCGCCCCGAGGCCGAGCTCGCGCGGCGCGTACGCGAAGTGATCGGTTCGGACGCCTTTATTTCGGCGACGTTCGATCCTCATGCCAACGAGGACGAGGCCTTCCTGAAGTCCGCCGACATGGCGTTCTCGGTCAAGTACTTTCCCCACTACGACTGCCACCTGCAGGGCCAGCGCGCCGCGCGGATGCTGGTGCGCGCCATACGCGGCGATTTCAAGCCGGCCAGCTTTCAGCGCAAGGTGCCCATCATTTCAGCCACCGTGCTGCAATGGACCGGCGCTTCACCATGGATGGACATGATTCAACGTGCCCTCGTCTGGGAGGCTCGCGAACCGGATCTCTTCGTCAACGTGCTGTTCGGCTTTCCGTGGGCAGACGTGCCGGACACCGGCATGACCGTCCAGGCGCTCAGCAACGGCAACCCCGAACTGGCGCGCAAGGTGGTCGACGATATGTGCGACTGGATCTGGCGCCGGCGCGATGATCTGCTCAACACGACGAAAATTCTGTCCATCGCCAACGGCGTGAAGCAGGCAAAGGAGCTTGCCACCGAAGGACGCAAGCCTGTTGTGCTGGCCGATCATAGCGACCGTTCGGGTTATGCCACCTGGATCCTTGCGCAAGTGCTGGCACAAAACCTGTCGCGCACCTTGATCGCCACGATCGCGGACGAGCAAGCCATCCAGACGCTGCAGGAAGCCGGTGTGCAAGTCGGGCAGGATTTCGACATGGCGGTGGGCGGACGCGTGGATCCCTCCTCGGGCGAGCCGGTGCGCATCATCGGCAAAATCGTTCATGTCGGCGAGAAAGGCGCTGGCCAGGACCGCTACCTGAACAACGTGAATATCGCGTTTGGCGATGGAAACCTGCTGGTGCTCAGCCGCTATCTAGTGCAGGCCAAGGAGCTGGAAGAGATCAAGCAACTGCACGCCGACCCGCAAGACTTTGACATCCTGGCCATCAAATCGCGCGTGCACTTTCGGCGCGGCTTTGACGACAGCGGTTTCGCCCAAGCCATTCTTGTGGTCGAGCCCGACGAGCCCTTTTTAGGAACGGTGCGCCTGGACGGTCTGAAGTACGAAAACGTCGACCTTCGGAACTTCTATCCGTATGGATCGCCCGAGTGGCCGAAGGCAGCGCCAGACCAGTGAACTTCACGATTTCAACGCGCAAGGCCTTGAAATCGCCCCCTTGTTGTTAACCCGGATCGCCGATACCCGTGCGAGAGCATGGCAAAGGCGCAGGCAGGCGGCTTGCGTCTTCGGCACCTCAAGCTCGATAGCTTGCGTTGGGTCCGCTCTCCACCTCTACATGCCGCAGCACCCGTCTTGCCGATCCGGCGCACAGACATTAATATTAATGCGTTTTATTATCATTCAATAATTTAAAGCGCCGCTTTCGGGCAGCCCTCAGGTGCATGGCGTTGCGCCTCACAGCCACCGCAAAGCCCCCTCTTCCAGCCGCCCTCCCCCCTTGATGTCGCCCCTTCACGCACCCGCCCTATTCGCCGGCCTGGCATTACTTGCCCCCGGCGCGCTACACGCACAGTCTCCAGACGTCGTCCAACTCCCCTCGGTCCGCGTCACCGCGGATCCAGAAGCCGACGACAGTTTCAATCCCGTCCAGCCGCCCTCCGTCAACAAATCCTCCGTGCCGCTGTCACAGACGCCACAGTCAATCACCGTGGTCCCACGGGCGGTACTCGACAGCCAACAAGCGCAAACCCTGGCCGACGCCTTGCACAATGTGCCGGGCGTGGTGGCCAATCAGTTTGGGCGGCGGGGGTGGGATGACCTGATCATCCGTGGGCAAGTCGCTTCCGACTCTTTGTTCCTGGACGGCCTGCGTACGGCGGCATCCAACCGTGTGGCCGAGCAGTTGTTTGGGCTTGAACAAGTGGAAGTGCTGAAGGGCCCGGCTTCTCTGCTTTACGGTCTGGTGCTGCCCGGCGGCCTGGTCAACATGGTCAGCAAGCGACCGCAGCCCGAGGCATTTGCCAACGCCGAAACCACAATCGGCAGCCACGATTTCTATCAGGGCACCCTGGACATGGGCACCCCGCTGTCAGAGAACGGCAAGGCCGCTTTCCGCTTGAACGCGCTGGCGATGAACTCGCATGACGCCACCGACTACGTGTGGTTCAAGAATCGATGGATTGCGCCTTCTCTGTCGTTGGACCTTGGAACGCGAACGGACTTCACCATCCTTACCAGCTATCAGGAACGCCGTTATGTGCGGCAGCAAGGCTTGCCGGTGATAGGGTCCGTGCTTCAAAACCCGAATGGCAGCATCCCTCGTGATCGCTTCATCGGCGAGCCGGATCAGGACCCGTATCGCGGATTCCAGAGCCGGGTGGGCTATGCCCTGACGCATCGTTTTGACAATGGCTGGACGGTCAACCAGAACCTGCGCTGGCAGGAATTCACGCTTGACGGCCAACTCGTGGCGGCCGGCACGCTTGCCGCAGGGGGCCGCAGCCTGAGGCGTACCGCCACCAACCAGCATTGGGATGGCGATACGTTCTCGATGGACACGAATGCGCAGCGCCGCTTCGATACCGCTTGGGGCAAGCACGAGATCACGGTGGGCATCGACTACCTGCGCACGCGCGAGAATGCGCTGCAAAAAAATTGCTCCGTCGGTGCGTTGGACATGTACGACCCGGTTTACGGAAGCCCGATCACCTGCCCCACGAATCCGCGCACCGACAGTCAAAGCACCGTGCGTTCCCTAGGCTTTTACTTTCGTGACCAGATCCAGCTTGGCGAGCGTTGGCGCCTGATTGCCGGCCTGCGGCGTGATGATGCCGCCAGCTATTCCACGGACAGGCTGACCGGCAACCGCCAGGACAACCCGGCACAGAAGACCACCGGTTCTGGCGCAATCATGTATGAAATTGCCCCAGGGATACGCCCCTACATCAGCTACGCCACCTCGTTCTATCCCAACGTAGGCACCGACGCCAACGGCCAGGGCTTTGAACCCGAGACCGGCCGCCAATGGGAAGCCGGCGTCAAGTTTG
Organism: Achromobacter spanius; assembly: GCF_029637605.1. Lineage (NCBI taxonomy): Bacteria > Pseudomonadati > Pseudomonadota > Betaproteobacteria > Burkholderiales > Alcaligenaceae > Achromobacter > Achromobacter spanius. Next base: position 1,892,671 of record NZ_CP121261.1, read on the forward strand.
ACCTGGATGACGGCAATACCAGCCTGACGGTGGCCGCCTTTGATCTGCGGCGGCGCCAGGTGCTTCAGTCCGACCCGATCAACGACGGCTATAGCATCGCCGTCGGCGAGCAACGTACCCGAGGCGCGGAGCTTGGCTTTGTGTCGGACCTGGGCAATGGGTTGAGCCTGATGGGCGGCTACGCCTACATTGCGGCCGTCATCACGGACGACGGCGGGCAGGCGGCCTCCACCGAAGATGGCTGGCTGGACAACGTGCCGCGCCATAGTTTCAACCTGACGGCACGCTACCGCTTGCGCGGCCCGGCGCAAGGTTGGGAACTAAACGGCGGAATGCGTGGCGAAAGCCCGCGCCACGCTTATGGATACGTCATCCCGGGTTACGCGGTGGCCGACGCGGGTGTCGCCTATAACGCGGAACGTTGGCGTGCAGCGTTGACCGTGCGCAACCTGTTCGACAAGGATTACTTTGCGGGCGGCCTGCGCAATGCGGTCGCGCTGGGTGACGGCCGCACAACGATGCTTACGCTGGGATATCGGTATTGAGTGAGTTGCCAAGCGGCCGGATCTTCCGGCCGTACCCGAGACAGCCCCGCTACAGACGCGCTACAAACTCGATCCCCCATCCACCACCATCAAACACCCCGTAACGTAAGCCGCCTCATCAGACGCCAGAAACAGCGCCGCATTGGCGATGTCCCAGGGGCTGCCCTGGCGCCCCATCGGGCACCTTGCGTCCCGCGTCTTGTGCCCTGCTTCCGCCGCCTCTGCACTTGCATACAGCGCATCGGCATGCGGCGTGCGGATCATGCCGGGGATGATGCAATTGCACCGCACCTGGTCCGGGGCATACTGCCGCGCGATGACCCGCGTCATGTGATTGACGGCTGCCTTGGCGGTGCTGTACGACAGGAATTGCATCGGGCTCCATTTCAGGCTTGCCGTTGACGATACGTTGATGATGGACCCGCCACCACGCGCTTTCATCTGCGGCAGGAAGGCGCGCGCCATCGCCATGGAACCGCGCACGTTGACCGTCATGACGCGATCCCACTCGTCGTCTTGCACGGCAAGCAGGTCGCCCTGGATTTCGATGCCGACGTTGTTGTGCAGGATATCGACGCCACCGAAACGCCTCGCCACGTCTTGCGAAGCCTGCTCTATCTGCGCCGAATCCGTGACGTCCAATTCAAGCGCTTCCGCAACGCCGCCCTCCGCGCGAATCATCTCCACGGTCTCTTCTGCGGCCGCCAGGGACCGATCGGTGCAGATGACGGTTGCGCCTTCACGCGCGAACCGGATCGCACAGGCGGCTCCGTTACCCACCTGATCAGCAGCAGAAAACGAGTTTCTTAACGTGCCGGCGCCTGCTACCAGGGCCACTTTCGATGCCAAGCGCATAGCTTGAAACCTCCCCGATCAATCGCGCGTGAATTCGGCGCCGCCCTTGGGGCGGATATAGCGCGGGATCGGCAGCCCGGCCTTCTTGGCCGCGTCAAGAATCGAATCTTCGATGGCGCCCGCGTCGCGGATATTGGCGAACTGGCCGTCGATGAAGTTGATGTTGGCGCCGAACACCACCATGAAACCTTCGGCCGGCTCCGTGGCGTCCTCGGGCACCGAAAACGTATGGACCGAGCCGCCCGGTTCGTACAGATAGCTGCCGGCCTTCTGCACGTCATCCGGGTACTCCAGATAGTTCCACTGGCCCTTGGTGGTGTAGAAGTGGACGACGCCGGTATGGAAGTGCGTGGGCAGGCGCGTGCCCGGGGCGAACTTGCCGTACAGCACCCACACACCGTTCTCCCGGTCCAGAAACAAGGGAATGATCGATGAGCCCGGGGCGGCGCCTGGCACTTCAACGCCGTCTTCAATGTTGACGGTCAGCAGGCGATCTTGATGGGTGATGGTGTACGGAAGTGTCATGAGCGTTCCTGATGTTGATGAAGGGTCAAGACGGCGCCGCGGGCGCGCACGATTCGCGCAATATCAGCTGCGTCTTGATAACGATGCGATCGCCTTGGGCAGACGCCGTCTGGCGATCCAGTTGCTTTAAAACCAGTTGTGCCGCGCACGTGCCCACCGCCTCAAGATCCCAACTGAGCGAGGTGATGGCGGGGCTGAATAGCTGCGACAGATCGGTGTCGCCGATGCTGATAACGCTGATGTCGTTGGGAACCGAGTCTCCGGTATGGCGCAGGGCTTGCAGCACGCCGGACAGGATTCTTGTTCCCAGGCAGACAAATGCCGTGGGGCGGTTCGCGTGCGACAGCAGTGACATCGCCTCGGTGAACGCGAACTGCATCGCGGACCGTTCCGCCCGGATCAACGCCGGGTCGGGAACCATGCCGCGTGCGTCGAATGCCTGGCGAAAGCCCGCGATACGTTCTTTACCGGTGCGCAGGTCCGTGCCCGGCGTCAGCAGCGCAATGCGCGTATGCCCCAGGTTCAGCAGATATTGCGTTGCCTGGAACGCGCCCGCCGCATGGTCGACGTGGATACCGACGGACGAGTCTCCGAACTCACGGTCCAGCGCCACCACGGGCAGCTCTTGCGACAGCTTGTCGATGAGGTCGGCGGATTCCTTTTCGCAGGGGCCAAGAATCAAGGCATCGACGCGCCGGCCGCGAAAGATATCCACCAAGGACGCTTCGCGCCGTCTTTCGTTGTGGGTGCTTGCCACCAGCAGCGAATAGCCTTCGGCCTGTAGCGCGGTCTCCGTCGCGGTGATGATGCGCGCGTACAGCGGGTTGGCAAGGTCGGACACCAGCAGCCCGATCACGCCGGATGACTTTGTGCGCAGGCTTCTTGCCACGGCGTCCGGCCGATAGTCCAGGCTGCGTACCGCCTGTTCGACCGCCGCGATGGCGGCTTCGCTGACGCGCCCGGTTCGGTTCAGCGCGCGCGACGCCGTGCCCAGGGAAACCCCGGCTTTCTTGGCGACGTCGCGTATGGTGATTCGGGCGATTGGGTCTTTCATGATTGTGGTTTTGTCTATGCCGAAAGTGGCTAACATACACCGTCTTCGGCACTCGGCCGGCTAGGTTCGCGGGCGTATCGGCGCGGACCCATCCCACGATGCGCAAGCTGCTCTGATCTCGTCGAAATATTCGCCTTTGCCGCCTTTCATTTCCGACACTTCGATCATGCCGCTGGGCAGGTCAGGATGAACGAAGTACGCAAAGCGGCCGCGCAAGCCCATTCGGCCGCCGTGCCCTTCCTGGTAGCCGCTGCTGAGCAATCGGCCACAGAACTCATCGAAATGATCCAGCGTCCAGAACGCCACGTGCTGCGCGCACTCGCCACCGGCGCGCAAGGAATCCAGATAGAGCGACGGCGCGTCATCGCGTTGCTGGATCAACTCGATTTGCAGGTCGCCTGAATTCGCCAAGGCAATGGACAGGCGCGGCGGTTGCGATACCTGGCCGCGATATCGGAATTCGGTGGTGCCGACCTCTTCCTTGTAGAACCAAGGGCCAACGCCAAGCACGTCGGACCAGTGCTTCATGGCTTTTTCTATGTCGCGGACTACATAGCCCACTTGCCGGACGCCACCAAAAATTCTGCTCATGAATGTTCCTTAGTTCATGTGGGCGCCGCCGTTGATATCCAACGTCGTGCCGGTGATGTAGCTGGAAAGATCGCTGGCCAGGAACAGGCAGCCACCGGCCACTTCGTGCGGGCGTCCGGCCCGGCGCAGCGGCCAGCCTTGGGCGGCGTCGTCCTTGCTTTCATCCGAGCGCCCGGTGCGCGAGAAATCGGTGGTGATCAGGCCCGGGGCAATCGCATTGACCCGGATCTTGTGCTCGCCGAATTCCTTGGCCATGGCGCGGGTCATGCCTTGCACGCCCGCTTTGGCCGCACAGTAGTGCGCGCCGCCGAAGATGCCGCCGCCGTTCTGCGCCGACAGCGATGAAATCGAGATGATGCTTCCCGCCGCGCGCTGAATCATCAATGGGATGACGGCTTGGCTCAGGTTGAAGACGCCGGTCAGGTTCACCCGCAGGATGCGTTCAAAATCCGCGGGGGTGATGTCGCGAAACGTGGCCTTCTGCGTGATCGCGGCATTGTTCACCAGCACGTCGACCACGCCGCCCGACCAGGCCGCGATCTGGTCGACGGCGGCGCGGCATTGCTGGTCGCTGCCGACGTCGCAGACCAGCGCCAGCAGTTGGGTGGGCGCCGCGCCCAGGTCCGCCGCGCTTTCCTGTATTCGGGCTTCATCCAGGTCAAGCATGGCCACGCGCGCGCCATGCTCCAGAAAGAGTCTTGCGGTGGCCTTGCCTATACCCTTGGGGTGCGCGGCCCCCGAAATGACGGCAACGCGGTCTTGTAGCAGTTTCATCAAGGTCTCGTGTCAGGAAGCTTGGCCGCAAGATCACTCGCCGCCAAGATGGGGAACCGCCTACTGCGGCTTGATGCCGGCATCTTGCGCAACCGCGCGCCAGGCTTCGATGTCGGCAAGATTCGCCTTTTCATGAGCGGGTCCGGGCACGTAGTTGGCCGAGATTCCCAACCCAAGCAGCTTGGCGATCACGTCCTGCTCTTTAAGCACCTTTTCCAGGGTGCTGGACAAGCGTTCGACGATGGGCTTGGGCGTGCCGGCGGGTACGTACATGGCCCAGTTCAGGTCGCGATCAAAGTTGATGCCCTGTTCCTTGTAGCTGCGCACGTCCGGCACGCTGGGGGAACGCTTGGTACAGACGGCCAGCCCTTTCACCTTATGCTGCGTCACCATCGGGGTGGCGGTCGCCATGTCGACAAAACCAATGTCAATATGGCCGCCCATGACGTCGGTCATGATCTGCGTGGTGCCCTTGTAGGGCACGTGCTGCATCTTCAGCTTGCCCTTCTGCACCAGGATCTCGCCGCAGAAGTGGCCGGTGGAGCCCACGCCCCAGCTTGCGTATTGCACTGGATTTTTACGGGATTCCGCCAGCTTCTTGAGCCCCTCGATGTCATTCGCGGGAAAGTTGTTATTGGCAACCACCATGATGGCGGAGTTGCCGATGGCGCCCAGCGACGTGAAACTCTTGATGGGGTCGTACGGCAGTTCCTTGTAGACCAGGGGCGAAAGAATGTGCGTGGTCATGCCGCCGATCGTGATTGTGTAGCCATCCGGCGCCGCCCGGGCAACCGTCGCGATGCCGATCGTGCCTCCCGCGCCTGGCTTGTTCTCGACGATGACGGGTTGCTTCAGTTCTACCGAAAACCGCTCCGCCAAGATACGGCCCAAGGTGTCGCCACCCCCGCCGGCAGAGAACGGCAACAGCATGCGGATGGGGCGGTTCGGGTAATCATCGGCGTGCGCGACACCCAAGCCGAACACGGCAAGCATCGCGGCTGCAACGGACAGCTTTTTCATTGTTGTCTCCTGGTATTTATCTAATAGGTATTTTTATGGCTACCCGCCTCCTGAACGGGATAGCCGGGTACCGCTACAGCAACCCGAGCGAACGCAGCTTGGCGTTCTGACAGGTGTACGGACGCTCGCAAATAATCTTGGCTGAGTCGGGCGCGAATTCGAACGTCGCTGCCATGCGGACGCGAAACTTGCGCCCCGTCGGTTCGTAGGTCTTGCCATCGACCGTGAACGGCCCGGCATGCGTGCCGGACAGCCAGAACTCCACCAGGACGATGTCCGTCCCGTCGGCCGCGCCCACCGCGATGATCTCGTTCTTCAGGTCGGGAAACGATGCGCGCGACGAATGGAAGTACCCCATCACTTCGCTTTCACCGTCAAAGACGGCGCCGCTTGAGTGCATCTCGTAGCGGGGGTGCTCAAAGGTATCAATGACCTTGCCCCATTCCTGGACGCACTCCAGCGCCATGTGGTCTACGACGGTTTTTACCCGTTCAGCCTGCAACTCGGTACTCATGGAAATCCTTTTGTGGAAACGTTTCCGCAAATTATGGACGCAAGGATTACCTGAAAAAAGCTAGGGATTACGATAATTAGTGGAAACGATAACGCAGCCAGGACAGCCGAGTCGATACTCGGCGTCTGGCTGCCTGAAGGATGGGTTGGGCGGGAAGGGTCTTATGCGGCTCGCCTTGCCGCGGGAGCACGCCGGGTCGACGCTTATTGCCGTTTCTGCTACCCGGAAACGCGCGGCTCTCGATGCAGCATCACCACATGCGACGAATCCTGCCAGTGCGGATACCGTTCCAGCACTGCCGGGTCGTGCCCCGGCACCACATGCTGCTCGGACTGCGCCGCGCCATACAGCTTCGCATAGCCCGACAGCATCTGCGCCGTGTTGTAGACGATCGGAAACGGCCTGCCCTGCCCCATGTTCTCGTAGTAGTGGCTGGCGTCCGACGCCAGCACCACCCAGCCGCGTTCGGTATGCACTCGCACCGCCTGCAAGCCTTTCGTGTGGCCACCGATATGCAGCAACTCGACGCCCGGCAGCAACTCGTCGTCGCCGTCATGGAATTGCACCCGGCCGTCGTAGACCCGCCTGACCAGCGTGACCACGTCTTCCACCGCATAGGCATGGCGCAGCGGTTCAAAGCACATGCAGCGGCCGGTGGCATAGTCCATTTCATCGTCCTGCACATGAAAGCGTGCCCGAGGCAGCCGATCCAGATTGCCCGCGTGGTCGTAATGCAAATGGGTCAGCACCACATGCTGCACGTCTTCGGGCTGCACGCCAAGCTGCGCCAGTGCGGCAATGGGACATTGGATCAGCTCGCGCCGCCGCGTGCGCGCCATGTCGGCGTTGAAACCGGTGTCGACCAGCACGACGCGGCCCGCGCCACGTATCAGCCACACGAAGAAATCCATGGGCATGTCGCCGTTGTGGGGGTCGCCGCCCAGGAAGTTGTCGCGCCGTTGGCGCGGCATGCGGGCGTAGCGGATGGCGTAGACCTCGTACTCGGGAAGCGTGTTTTGCATCGTCAGGCTCGCGTCAAATTCCCAGATATGCTTTCTGTACGAAGGGGTCGGCCAACAGGTCGGCGCCCTTGCCGCTGCGCACCACCTCGCCGTGCTCGAATGCATAAGCCTGATGCGCCAGGCGCAGCGCCAGCCGCGCGTTCTGCTCCACCAACACAATGGCGATGCCGCTGTCGCGGTTGATGCGCTGGATGGCGTCCGCGATCTCGGCCACGACCTTGGGCGCGATGCCCAGCGATGGCTCGTCCAGCATCAGCAAGCGGGGCTGCGCCATCAGCGCGCGCCCGATAGCCACCATCTGCTGTTCACCGCCAGACAAGGAACCCGCCAACTGCGCGCGCCGCTCCTGCACGCGCGGAAACAGCGCATAGATCTCATCCAGCCGCGAACGGACGCGGGCACGAGACCGGACGCCATGCGCGCCCGCCATCAGGTTGTCCAGCACGGTCATGCGGCCGAACAGCCGACGCCCCTCGGGCGACAAGGCCAAGCCGGCCGAGACGCGCGCCGCCGAACCCAGCCGCGCGATGTCGCGCCCGTCGAACAAGATGCGACCGCCCGCCGCCGGGGCCAGACCGATCAAGGCCTTCAGCGTGGAGCTCTTGCCCGCGCCATTGGAGCCGACCAGCGCCACGATCTGGTCCTGCTCAACCGTGAAGCTGATGCCGCGCACCGCTTCCAACGACCCGTAGCGGACCTTCAGGTCCTGGACTTCAAGCATGGGCATAGTCGGGGGCTCCCAGATAGGCTTCGATCACGGCGGGGTTGTCGCGGATGGCTTGCGGCGTGCCCTCGGCGATTTTTTCTCCTTGCACCAGCACCACGATGCGATGGCTAAGCTCCATGACCAGCGCCATGTGATGTTCCACCAGCAGCATCGTCAGCCCCTCTTCGGATTGCAGGCGGCGCAGCAAGCGACCCAGCTCATTGCATTCTTCGTGGTTCAGGCCGGCCGCCGGTTCATCCAGAAGCAGCATGCGCGGACGGCAGGCCAGCGCAACAGCGATGCCCAGTTTTTTCTGCAAGCCATAAGCCAACGACCCCGCTGCCGCGTCGCGCCAGGGCTGCAAGTCCAGCAGTGTTAGCAAGCGGTCTACTTCCTGCGTGACTTCGGAGGCAGACAGCAGATCCTGCTTGCGGCCCGCCAGGCGGCGCAGCCAGGAGTGCCGCACGCGCGACAGCATGCCGCGCCGGATATTTTCGGCAACAGTGACTTCGGGATACGTCGAGGTGGACTGGAATGTGCGCGCCAGGCCCAGCACCACTACCCGGCTGGGCGGGCCGCCGGAGATATCGCGGCCGTCGAAATGGACCGTGCCGGCGGACGGCGGCATGGTCCCACTGATGACGTTGAATGCCGTCGTCTTGCCCGCCCCGTTGGGGCCGATCAAGCCAACGATTTCACCTGGGGCAACGGCAAAGCTCACATCGCGCAAGGCCGCCAGGCCACCAAAGCTGCGCGACAGGCCCTGTACCTGCAATAGAGGCTGGCTCATTGGGACTCCTTGTGCCGACGCGCTTGCCACGGCCCCGGCAAGCCGGCAAGACCCGCCGGCAGAAAACGCAGGATGAGGATCAGCGCCGCGCCATAGAAGATGTGCTGCGTTTGCACCGCGCCACGAAACAGCTCGGGCAACGGCGTCAGCACCATGGCGCCGATCAAACCGCCCCATACCGAACGGCGGCCGCCGATGACCAGCATGATGATGAAGCCGATGGAGATGCTGACGTTGAACGATTCGGGCGACACATAGCCCACATAGCGTGCCTGCAACGCCCCACCCACGGCCGCCAGCGCGCAGCCGGCGACAAAGGCGCAAAGCTGGATCCGGCGCACGCTTAAGCCCGTGGACTCGGCCAGCGCCGGGTTCTCCGCGACCGCGTCGATGGCATGGCCGAAGGGCCGCCTGGCCACCGCGTTCAACAGCGCCACGGAGGCCAGCGCCACACATAGCGCCAGGCCATAGAAACCGGCGCGCGTGTCGAACACAAAGCCTGCCAGCGCGGCCGGCTGGATGCCGGCAATGCCATTGGCGCCGCCCGACCAGGACGAGCCATCCAGCAGGATCAAGCGCACCAGTTCGCCGAACGCGAACGTGACCAGCACGAAGTACACGCCCTTCAGGCGCAAGATGATTGCGCCCAGCACCAGCGCGACCAAGGCGGTCAGCACCACCCCGGCCAGCGTGGACGGCAGAAAGCTCCAGCCCAGCAGGCGCGCGGCCAACACCGAACCGTAAGCGCCCAGCGCGACGAAAGCGGCGTGTCCCAACGACAACTGCCCGCAGCGCGCAATCAGCGCCAGCCCGTTGACGATCAGCACGTTCAGGCAGGTCAACACCGCCAGATGCTGCACGAATGGCCCCGCGAACCAGGGTGCGACCGCTGCCACGGCCAGGGCGGCCCACAACAGCCAGCGCCAGGGCGCGGGCCGTGCCACGTCGGCTTGTAGAGAAAGTTCCGTCATGGCTTATGCCTCCCCTCGGCCAAGCAGCCCTTTGGGCCGCACCACCAGCATCACGATCACGACGGCAAAGATCAGCATGTCCGCCGTGCTGCTTTGAAACAGCAGGCTGCCGTAGCTTTCCGCCAGGCCCAGCGCCAGGCCCGCGACCGCCGCGCCCGGTATGCTGCCCAACCCACCCAGAATGACCACGATGAACGCTTTCAGCAGCGGCGTGGCGCCCACGAAGGGCGACACCGAGAACAGCGGCGCCATCAATGCGCCCGCCACCGCCGCCAACCCCACGCCCAGCCCGAAACCCAAGGGGTAATAGATGCGCGAACGGATCCCCTGGATGCCGGCGATTTCAAAGTCCTCGACCACCGCGCGCAAGGCGCGCCCCGGACGCGAATGGCGTAGAAAGCCATACAGCAAGGCCAGCGCCAGCAAGGCGAACACCACCACATACACACGCGACAGCGGGATGACCAGCTTGCCCATGCGCGCCGTGCCCTGCGCCACGGCGGGCATGGACAGGGGGTCGGGGCCGAAGAACATCAAGGCCAGGTTCTGCAGGATCATCGCCAGGCCGATGGTGGCGATCATGCCGTTCAGCTCATCCCGCCGAAACGGTTTGAGCACGCCCCATTCCAGCACCGCGCCGCCCGCCACCGCCAAAGCGAAGGTCAGCGCCACGGCGGGCAGGAAGGTGAAGCCCGCCTGCGTCGTCAGGTAATAGGCGCCGAATGCCCCCAGCATGTAGAACTCGCCATGGGCGAAGTTCACCATCCGCATGACGCCGAAAACCAGCGTGAAGCCCACGGCCATCAGCAGGTACAGCAGCCCCACGATCAAGCCGTTGATCGTGGCCTGCGTTAACAAAATGCTCCAATCCACGTGGCATCCCCCGCCGCGCTAGCGGCATCCTTCGACGGTGCAGCGCGCGCGGATCACCTCGCGCCCATCCTTGACCTCGGCCACGTAGAACGGCGCGTTCAACTGGTGGTTGATGCCGTACATGGCCTTGCCTGTCCAGCTCAGCTTGCCCAAGGACCCTTCAAAGCCATCCAGCTTTTCCAGTTCGGCCCGCACGCGATCAGTGTCTTCCACGGTGCCGGCGCGGCGCATGGCCTCGAACAGCATGTTGGTGCCGTCATAGAACGCCGGGCTGAAGCCGTTCATGGAATGCTTGTACTTCGCGGCGTAGCGCTCGGCGTAGGCCTTGGTGGCGGGCAGTTCCGGATCCATCGGCGTGTGCACCAGCATGCCTTCGGTGGCTGCCTTGCCGGCCACGTTCACGATCTCTTGCGTGGCGGGGCCGCCGGTGCGCACGATGCGCCCTTCGAAGCCCAGTTCGCGCGCCTGCTTGACGATCAAGCCCGCCGTGGTGGGCGAATTGCCGTCCAGTTCGATGGCGTCAATGCCGCGCGCCATCATGCGCGTCAGCACGGGCACGAAGTCGACACGGTCACGTTCAAAGAATTCCTTCACGGACAAGGCCGCGCCCGCCTTCTTGTACGCGGCTTCCAGGTCCAGCGCGATCTGCTGCCCGGTTTCGTCGTTGGGAAACAGTGCGCCGACCTTGCGCAGGCCCTGCGACTTGACCACCCAGTCGATCTGCGGCTGCGACACCTCGGCGGTGGTGACGTTGGGGCGGAACGTAAACGGCTTGTCGGCGGCCAAGGCCTTGGCGGTAAAGCCCAGTGTCATCACGATCACCTTGTTTTTCTCGGTCATCGGCTGAATGGCCAGCACGGGCGCCGATCCCACCGGGCCGATCACGTAGCGCACCTTGTCTTCGAACACCAGGCGGTTGGCCACGGTCACTGCTTCGTTGGCCTGGTACTTGTCGTCATAGGCCACGACCTCAACGCGGTACTTCTTGCCGCCCACTTCCAGCCCGCCGGCCTCGTTCACCTGATCCGCCGCAATTTCGGCGGCGTTCTTCATGCCCTGCCCCCAGGCGGCGCCCGCGCCGGAAAGCGTGACCAGGGCACCCAGCTTCAGCGTCTCTTGCGCCTGGGCGGCGGGAACTGCGGCCAAGGCAACGATGCCGGCCAGAATGATCGGATAACGCATGATGTCTCCTGAGGGGTCGCGGGCATGGGCTGCCCGTCGGTTATGCCTGCGCTACAGGCGGGCGATGGCGTCCAGCACCGGCAGGACATAGCCGCGAAACTGCTGGGGGTTTTCGCTCATGGGGAAATGTCCCAACTCGCGCATGACGGTGACCTGCGCGCCGGGAATGCTGGCGGCGGTGCGCAGAGTGTCTTCCGGCGTGCACGAGAAGTCGTATTCCCCCGTCAGCAGAAAGAGTGGACAGCGATCTGTGCGGATGCCATCCAGATGGCCCCGCAGATCACCATCCACGCGATAGAAATACAGATCGCCGCGAAACACGCCGGGGCCACCCTGCATGTACTGCCACAGGGTTTCGTGGCGATAGACCTCGGGCGACTGCGGCGCGACCAAACCGGACACCAGCGCGGCGCAGACCTCGCCGCCATGGACGTCGCCGCGATGCAGCCACGACGTGTCGTACCAGGGTTCCTGGAAGTCGGCCGCTTCCACCCCGATCAGCGCGCGAAAGCGATCGGCGTGCTGATGCGCAAGCTGCAACACGATGCGCCCGCCGATCGAACAACCGATCAGCGCCGGGCGGTCCAGCGCCAGGGCATCGCAGAACGCCATCACGGTTTCCACATAGCGTTCGGTGGACAAGCGGTATTCCTCGTCCTGCCAGCCGGCCGGCGGGTAAGACTTGCCGTGCCAGGGCATGTCGAAGGCAATCACGCGATAACGCGAGGTGATGTCCGTATCGCACATCATGTGGCGGTACTGGCGGCTGTCGGCGCCGGCGGTATGCAGGCAGACCAGCGGGATGCCTTCACCCGCTTCTTCAAAATAGACGCGGCAGGGCTGGCCCGCGATCTCAACCGACACGTAGCGGCCAACAATGGGTTCCAGCGCGGCGCTCATGCTTGCGCCTCGCGGCCGGTGGCCAACAGGTCCTTGACGAATTGCAGGTGCGCCATCAGGGGTTGAAGATTTCCTTCAATGGCCAGCTCGCCGCGCTTGCTCAGCGCGAAGATGTCGTGCCAGCCCGCGTCCGGCACGGCTTGCCAGAAACGTGACCAGGCGTTGACGGACGCGCGCAGCGACACGTCGCACGACGGCAGCGGCGCCGTGGGCGCGTCGACGGCGGCAACATGACCATCGCGGATCCGGACAAGCAGCGGGGCATCGCCGAAGCGCAGCAGCAGGTCCATATTGACCTGGCGCGGCCGCGAGAACGACAGCGCGCGGCTGCGGAATCGATGCACAAGCTGCGCGTCCAGGGCCTCTTGCGCTGGCATAGCGTTGGTTTCCATTGTCTCTTCCTGCCTATGCGGTTCTTGTATGGCCGTTTCATGTGTTCTTATACACAGAACGCTTATTCTTTCTATAAGAACATTCTAAGGATCGAAATCTCCCCGTGTCAACACGGGGAAAGTACGAGCCAAGCGCTATTGCGGATCCAGCACTCGGCAATCCTCCGCGAGTGTCAGCGGGCAGTCCGTCAGGTCCTGCAAGGTGGCAAAGCGCAGCCCCGCCACCATCGCAATCACCCGCATGCCCTCCGGCAGCACGTCGATGATCGCCAGGTCGGAATAGATGCGGTCCACCACCCCCGCACCGGTCAGCGGATAGGTGCATTCGCGCACGATCTTGGGCTGCCCGTCCTTGGTGACGTGCTCCATCGTGATGTAGACCTGGCGTGCGCCAGCCACCAGGTCCATCGCGCCGCCCACGGCCGGTATCGTGCCCGGCGCCCCGGTGTCCCAATTGGCCAGGTCACCGCGCGCCGACACCTGAAATGCGCCTAGCACCGTCAGGTCCAGGTGGCCGCCGCGCATCATGGCGAACGACACCACGTGGTCCGTGATGGACGCGCCCGGCAACAAGGTCACCGCTTCCTTGCTGGCGTTGATCAGGTCCAGGTCCAGCGGCGCGTCGGGGTCGCCCGGACCCATGCCGACAATGCCGTTTTCGGTATGCAGGATCACATCGCGGCCTGCCGGCAGAAAGGCCGACACCAAGGTCGGAATGCCGATGCCCAGGTTGACGTAGGCGCCGTCCGGAATGTCCGCCGCGACCAGCCGGGCAATCTGCCGCCGATTGAGCTTTTCATATTCCATGGTTGTCTCCCACCTGCACCACTCGCTTGACGAATATGCCCGGCGTCATCACCTGTTCGGGCGGGATGCCACCCAGTTCCACGATGCTGTCCACCTGCGCCACCGTGGTGGTGGCGGCCATGCACATCACCGGTGCGAAATTGCGGCCGGCGTAGCGGTACACCAGATTGCCCCAGCGGTCCGCCGTGCGCGCCTTGACGAAGGCGAAGTCCCCCTTCAGCGGCGACTCCAGCACGTAGCCCACGCCGTCGATCACGCGGGTTTCCTTGCCCTGAGCCAGCGGCGTGCCATAGGCGGTGGGCGTGAAGAACGGCCCCAGGCCCGCGCCGGCCGCGCGCATGCGCTCGGCCATCGTGCCCTGCGGCACGCATTCCAGTTCGACCTTGCCCGCTCGGTAAGCCTCGGCGAATGCGGCGGCGTTCGGGTTCTTGCGGTCGGACGAGCGTGCAAACGAGCAGATCATCTTGCGCACACGCCCGGCTTGCACCAACTGGCTCAGTCCCCGCTCGCCGTTGCCGGCGTTGTTGTTGACGATGGTGAGTTCGCGCGCGCCTTGCTGCAACAGCGCGCACACCAGCTCGGTGGGCACGCCCGAAGCGCCAAAGCCGCCGATCAGAATGACCGCGCCGTCCTGCACGTCCGCCACCGAGGCGGCCAGCGTATCGAATGTTTTATCCAGCATGGAATTCCTTTTTCCTGGATGGGAAGCGGCCCGCTCAGCGCGTGGACGGGCCGCCCAGAATGGCGGTGGACTGGCTGGACAAGGTGCCGCCGTTGCCATGCACCAGCGCGATGTCGGCGCCCGGCACCTGGCGTTCGCCCGCCTGCGCCCGCAATTGGCGCACGGCCTCGATCACCAGGAAGATGCCGTACATGCCGGGATGCACGCAGGACAAACCGCCGCCATTGGTGTTCACCGGCAAGCGGCCGCCCGGCGCGATGCCGCCGCCTTGCACATAGGCCCCGCCCTCGCCCTTCTTGCAGAATCCCAGGTCTTCCAGGAACAGCAGCGTGTTGATGGTGAAGGCGTCGTAAAGCTCCGCCACGTCCACGTCGGCCACGTTCAGGCCGGCCATGGCCAGCGCGCGCTTGCCCGATTCGGCCGCCGCCGTCACGGTCAGGTCTTCCATGGACGAGATCTGCCGGTTCCATACCGCCGTGGCACTGCCCAGCACGTAGACGGGCGGTTGCCGTAGTTGGCGGGCGCGGTCGGCGCGCACCATCACGTAGGCGCCGCCGCCATCGCTGACCAGGCAGCAGTCGCGCACCGTCAGCGGGTCCGACACGGGCCGCGAGCGCAGCACGTCGTCAATCGACAGGGGCTCGCGCATCGCGGCCTCGGGGTTCAGGGCCGCCCAGGCCCGCGCGGCCACGGCCACCTCGGCCAATTGCTCGCGCGTGGTGCCGTACTGGTGCATGTGACGCGCGGCGGCCAAAGCGTAGGACGTGACCGGCTGCAAGGGCGAATACGGGTGTTCGAACGGCTGCGGGTCCAGCAAGGTGCGTGCCTTGACGCCTTCCTTGCGGCCGAAGGTGGCCGTCTTCTGCGTGCTGCCGTAGCAGACCAGCACCGCATTGCATTGCCCGGACACCAGCGCCATCACCGAGGGCAGCAGGTGCGAGACAAAGCTCGACCCGCCCAGCATGGTGGCTTCGATATAGCGCGGGCGCAGGCCCAGGTACTCGGCAACCGGCATGCTCCACATCGTGGCGGACGAACTACATGTGGCCAGGCCGTCTATATCCCGCATGGTCAGGCCGGCGTCGGCGACCGCGCGCGACGCGGCCTGGGCCAGTACTTCCATCTCCGTGTAGCCGTGCGCTTCGCCCAGGCCCGCGTGTCCTACCCCGGCAATGGCGACTTGCCCGCGCATTGATTCCAGCGACATCATGCGGCCTCCACGGCGTCGAACACCACCAACGGCTGGGCCGAGTCGCGCAGCACCCGCGCCTTGACCGGCATGCCGATCCGCAACTGGTCCAGCGCCACGCCGTCCACGCGGCTCATCATGCGCACGCCTTCGTCCAGATCGATCAGCGCCACGTTGTAGTCGCCGCCCGCCTCGGGCTTGCGCCGCACGATGCTGAAGGAATAGACCGTGCCGGTGCCAACGGGGTCCGTCCACGCCAGATCCGTCGCGCCGCAGTGCATGCATAGCGTGCGCGGAAAGAACTGATGCCGGCTGCAAGCCTTGCAGTGCTGAATCTGGAAGCGGCCCTCGGCCAGGGCGGCAAAGTACTGTTCCTGCGGCCCCCGCGCGGTAGCGCCGGCCTGTTCCGTATGCATTGCTGTCTCCTCTATATTCTTAAGGACGCCACGCATGATGCGCAGCCCCTTGCTTTACAAGTCCGCGAAGCGCTTGCCTTCGGCCACCAGCCGTTCCAGCAGCGGCGCGGGTTGCCACAGTTCGCCGTGTGCTTCATGAAAGCGCCGGATGGTGGCCAGCACCGCCGGCAAGCCCTGCTCATCCGCGTAGAACAAGGGCCCGCCCCGATACGCCGGAAAGCCATAGCCGTTGACATAGATCACGTCGATGTCGGAGGCTCGGCGGGCAATACCCTCTTCCAGAATGCGCGCGCCCTCGTTGACCAGCGCATACATCGTGCGCTGCACGATTTCCTCGTCAGTGATGTCGCGTCGCGCAATGCCGTCCTGGCGGGCGCATTGTTCGATCAGCGCCAGCACCTGCGGGTCTTCGAGCGGTTCGCGGCTACCGGCCTCGTAACGGTAAAAGCCGCTGCCGGTCTTCTGGCCAAAGCGCCCCTGTTCGCACAGGCTGTCCGCCACGCGCGAATAGCGCAGGTGCGCAGGCCGCGTGGGCGCCATGCGCTTGCGGAAGGCCCAACTGATGTCCAGGCCCGCCATGTCCGCCATCCGCAACGGGCCCATGGCCAGACCGAAACGCTGCAAGGCGCCATCCACCTGCGCGGGCGACGCGCCTTCCTCCAACAAGAAATGTGCCTCGCGCGTGTAGGGGCTGACCATGCGGTTGCCCACGAAGCCATCGCACACGCCCACCAGCACCGGCAGCTTGCCCATCTGCCGCGCCAGCCGGAACACGGCGGCGATGACGTTGCCGTCCGTCTCGCGGCCTTGCACCACTTCCAGCAAGCGCATGACGTTGGCCGGGCTGAAGAAGTGCATGCCCAGCACCTGCGCCGGCCGGCGGGTGAAGCCGGCAATCTCGTCGATGTCCAGGCGCGACGTGTTCGACGCCAGGATGGCCTGCGGTTTGCAGACCGCGTCCAGCGCCGTGAAAATCTGCCGCTTCACGTCCATGTCCTCGAAGGCGGCCTCGATCACCAGATCGGCGTCGCGCAGGTCAGCCACGTCCAGGCTGGTGCGTATGCGCGCCTCGCGTGCCTCTACCTGCGCCGCCGTCAGCTTGCCCTTGGCCGCCGTCGCGGCGTAGTTCTTGCGGATGGCTGCCCAACCGCGCTCCAAGGCCTGCGCGTCGCGTTCAACCAGCACCACGGCAAGGCCGGCATTGGCCAGGCTCATCGCAATGCCCCCGCCCATCGTGCCCGCGCCCACCACGCCTACCGTGGCGATGGGGCTTTGGGCCTTCCACCCCTCGGGCAGCTTGACGGCGGCACGCTCGGCAAAGAACAGGTGGCGCTGCGCCTTGGACTGGCTGCCATTGACCAGCTCCAGAAAACGTTCGCGCTCAAACGCCAGGCCATCCTGCAGCGTGGTGTTGGCGGCGGTTTCCACGCAGGCCACGCAGGCCAGCGGCGCCACGCAACCGCGATAGCGGCGGGCAGCCTGTTCGCGAGCGCGGTCGTATATGCCCGGGTCAGCCGGAGCCGCCACCTTGCGCGCACCGACGTTGCGGCCGGCCAGCGGCCCATCGGCATGCGCCAGTGCATAGGCGGCGGCGCGTTGCGGCAGATCGTCAGCAAACACCTCGTCAAGCAGGCCCCAGTCCAAGGCCCTGGCCGTGTCGATGGCATCGCCTTGTGCAATCATCGTTAGCGCGCGTTCAACCCCAACGATGCGGGGCAGGCGCTGCGTGCCACCCGCGCCGGGCAGCACCCCCAGCGTCACTTCGGGCAGGCCCAGCGACGCGCCGTCCAGCGCCACGCGATAGTGGCAGCCCAGGGCAAGCTCCAGCCCGCCGCCCAAGGCCGCGCCGTGTATGGCCGCAACCACCGGCTTGGCCGCCCCTTCTATCAGCGCGATCACCGTACGCAGCGTGGGTTCGCGCGTGGACATCGGCGTATTGAATTCGCGGATCTCGGCACCGCAGCAAAAGAAGCCACCGTCACCCGCGAGCACCAGCGCGCGCACACCCTCATCCGCAAGCGCCGCTTGAATCGCTGCGTGCAGTTCAGCGCGCAGGGCCGCGCTCAGGCTGTTGACCGGGGGATTGCGCAATCGCAGCACCGCCACCTGGCCCGACTCCGTCCGTTCGGTATGGATCAGCATGGCAGCCTCACTCCAGTTCAACCACGATCTGGCCTTCGTCCACCTCGTCGCCCTCGCCCACCAGCACGCGCGCCACGATACCGCCGCGTTCAGCCTCGACGGGGATTTCCATCTTCATCGACTCGACCTTGATCACGCTGTCACCGGCGTCCACGCGCTGGCCCGGACGCACGCTGACGGCAACCACACGGCCCACCACGGGCGTTTCTACTTTGAACATGTCTTCTCCTTGGATGCGGGGTTTAGCCCTGCTGCTTTGATTGCTGGGTTGCTTGGCATTGCTTAGCTTGCTTGAGCCACCAGCTCCGCCCGCGCCGCCGCGCGCGGCGCTTCCAGAATGCGGCCCACCATGCCGGTGCAGACTTCGCCGGCGGCAAACGCCGGGTCGTTTAGCACTTGCAGGATGAATGGAATGTTGGTCTTGACGCCTTCGACGCGGAACCGCGCCAGCGCCTGTTTCAACAGCGCCAAGGCCTCGTTCCGCGTTGCTGCATGCGCAATCACCTTGGCCAGCATCGGGTCGTAGTGGCTGGACACACGGCAGCCTTCGGCGTAGCCCGTCTCCACGCGCACGCCGGGCAAGTCTGGCGGGTCAAACGTGCGCAGCACGCCCGGCGACGGCAGAAAGCGCACGGGGTCTTCTGCGTAGACGCGCGCTTCCAGCGCATGCCCGCGCAAGGGCGGCACCTGCGCCAGCACGCTATCCATGTGCTCGCCCGCCGCCAGCCTCAGCTGCGCGGCCACAATATCAACGCCGGTCACCGCTTCCGTCACGGCATGCTCGACCTGCAAGCGGGTATTGATTTCCAGGAAGGAAAAGCCGGACTCGGGCGTGTACAGCATTTCAACGGTGCCGATCACGTCGTAACCCAGGCCGGCCAGCATGCCTTCCAGTCGGGCCGCCATGTCTTGCACGGCGGCCCGGTCCAGCCCCGGCGCGGGCGCCTCTTCCAGCACCTTCTGGTGCCGACGCTGCGTTGAGCAGTCACGTTCATACAGGCATCGCACTTGCCCGTGGCGGTCCGCCAGAAATTGGAATTCGATATGCCGGGGGTTGCTCAGCAGCTTTTCCAGATACAGGTCCGACCCGCCGAAACTGCGCTCGGCAATCTGCCGCGCCCGCCCCCATTCGGCATCGACGTCCTGCGGGCCATGCATGGGAATCATGCCGATGCCGCCGCCGCCAGAGGCCGGCTTGATCAACACCGGATAGCCCAATGCTTGCGCCGCCTGGCGCACCGCATCCAGGTCGCCGCCCAGCACCGCGCTGCTGGGCGCCATCGGCATGCCCAACGCGGCCATCGCGTCGCGCGCCTGCGTCTTGTGTCCCAGCATACGGATCCAGCGCGGCGACGGCCCCACGAAAATCATGCCCGCCTGTTCCACGGCCTGCGCAAAGTCCGCGTTTTCCGACAGGAAGCCATAGCCCGGGTGCAGCGCGTCCGCGCCGGTCTCGCGCGCCACACGCAGCAAGGTGTCACGGTTCAAATAGCTTTGCACGGCGGGCGCGGGGCCGATCGCAACCGCCGCATCCGCTTCACGCAGATAGGGAAGATCACGATCCGCCTCGGAATAGACGGCAACCGATTCCAGGCCCAGCGCACGCAGCGCCCGGATGACACGCCGGGCAACCGCGCCCCGGTTGGCAACAATCACTCTTTTCATCTGGCGCTCCCGATGCGGCGTCATGGCCGATAGCCAAAGGCGCGCGGGCCGGGTTCGCGCAAGGGCATCACCACTTCCACGAACTCTTCCAGCACCTGCCGCGTGGTGGCGGGGTCGATGATGTCTTCGACGACGAAGGCCTCGGCGCTGCGAAATGGCGAGGTCAGGCCGCGCACGCGGGCCTCGATCTCGCGCATCTTGGCTTCGGGGTCCGAAGCGGCTTCGATCTCGGACTTGTAGGCCACTTCCAGCCCGCCTTCCACCGGCAACGAGCCCCATTGGGCAGACGGCCAGGCATAGCGGAAATTGAAGCGGCCCGCGCTTTGATGACCGCCGGCCGCCACGCCAAAGGCCTTGCGCACGATGATCGAGCACCACGGCACGGTGGACTGCGCCACGGCAGTCAAGGCGCGCACGCCGTAGCGCATGGCGCCGGCCTTCTCGGCGTTCAGGCCAATCTGGAAACCGGGTACGTCCACCAGGTTCACGACCGGCAGGTGAAAGGTCTCTGCCAGATCCAGCAGGCGCGTGAATTTTTCGGCGGCTGGGCCGTCCCAACCGCCGCCGTAGTGATAGGGGTCGCTGGCGAATACCGCCACCGGCCAGCCATCGATACGCGCCAGGCCGGTGATGACCGCCCTGCCCCAGCGCTTGCCGATTTCCATGAACGATCCCTCGTCCATCAGCGCCGACACGATGGGCCGCATCTTGTAGACGGCGCGCGGGTCGCTGGGGATGGCGTCGCGCAGCCAGTCCTGGTCAGCGGCAGCACTGGCGGGGCTGGCGGCGCGCGGCGGCAATTCATGCACCGAGCGTGGCAGATATGACAGGAAGCGGCGCGCCATGGCAAAGGCCTCCGCTTCGGAATCGGCTTCGTCGTCCACGACGCCATTGCGGGTGTGGATGTCGCTGCCGCCCAATTCGTTCTTTTCCAGGTTCTGGCCGATACGCGCGACAACGGGCGGGCCTGCGATGAAAAGCTGCGAGGTCTCGCGCACCATCACGGCGTAATGGCTGGCGGCCACGCGCGCCGCGCCCAGGCCCGCCACCGAGCCCAGAGCCAGCGACACCACCGGCACGGTGGCCAGGTTTTGCGCCATCAAGGGCCACATGCGCAGCTTGGGCAGCAAGGTGTGGCCCTTGATTTCGATACTGCGTACCGACCCGCCGCCGCCCGTGCCGTCCACCAAGCGCAAGAGCGGCAGGCGCAGGTCATGCGCCATGCGTTCAGCCTCAACCAGCTTGTCGCCGACCGCGCCATCGTTGGCGCCGCCGCGCACCGTGAAATCGTCGGCGGCCACCACTACCGGCCGCCCTTCCACCTTGGCGCGGCCAATCAGCAGGTTCGACGGCGTCAGGTCCGTCAAACGCCCTTCGGCGTCGTACTCGCCGCTGCCCGTCAGCGCACCCACTTCGCGAAACGAATCTGCGTCAACCATGGTGGCAATGCGTTCGCGCACCGGCAGCTTGCCGCCTTCCCGATGCCGGCGCACCTTGGCCTCGCCGCCCATGCGCGCCGCCAGCTCTTTGCGTTGCGCCAGTTCTTGCAGTTCTTTATCCCAGGACACCTTGTGCTCCTCCCTGCCTGTTGCGATGGCGGCATGCGCCGCCGGTTCGGTCGATGCCGGATCAGTCGATCTTGATGTTGGCGCGCTTGATCAGCGCTTCGTTCTGCTTGAGCTCGTCGGCAATCTTTTGCCGGAAAGCCTGCGGAGACTGCGTGGACGGATTGCCCTGTGCCGCCAGGCGCGCGCGCACGACGGGGTCCTTGGCCACCGCCGCAATCTCGCGGTTCAGGCGGTCGACCACGTCGGGCGGCGTGCCGGCGGGCGCAAAGATGCCCACCCAGAACGAGATGTCGAAATCCGGATAGCCCAGCTCTGCCACGGCGGGCACGTCCGGCAGGTCATGCCAGCGGTTGGCGGTGGACACGGCCAGCGCGCGCAGCTTGCCGGCCTTGATGAGCGGCACGCCGGACAGCGTGTCGAAACCGAAGTCGACTTCCTTGGACAGCAAGCCCGCCTCCATCGGCGCCGCGCCCCGGTACGGCACGTGAAGCATCTGCACATCGGACATGGCGGCAAGCTGCGCGCCGGCCAGATGCATCAGATTGCCGTTGCCGGCCGAGCCATAGCTGATGGTGTTGGGCTTACTCTTGGCCAGCTCCACCAGCGACTTGACGTCGGTTACGCCCGCCACGCGCGGGTTGTCGGCGTTGATGGTCAGGATGAAAGGCACCGACACCACGGTTGTCACCGGTGCGAAATCCTTCAAGGGGTCGTACTGCAGATCCTTGTAGAGCAAGGGGTTGACGGTGATGGAACTGGAATTACTGACCAGGATGGTGTAGCCGTCGGGCTTGGCCTGCGCCACGGCGCGCGCGGCGATCATGCCGTTGGCCCCGGTCTTGTTGTCCACCACGAACGACTGCCCCATGCGCGTGGATAGCGCGTCACCGACGATGCGCGCCACCGTGTCGATGGTGCTGCCGGGGCTGAAGCCCACGACGAACTTCACCGGAGCATTGGGATAGTCCGCGGCGCTTGCCGCGAGGGGCGCGGCCGTGGACAACGCGATCGCACCTGCTGCCAGCCATGTTGAAACGGTCATGATGTGTCTCCTCCGAGGTTGCCTGATGCCGTGCCCCGCGCTACGTCGGCGAGGGGCTACGGACGCTTGCGTGCGCGGTTGCGCTTACTGCTGGGCGACGGCGCCAGACGCCTTGACGGCCTGGCCCCACTTCTTCTGTTCTTGCGCCATGAACGTGGCGAACGCCTGCGGCGTGCTGTTCACCACGTCGCCACCCATGGCCTCGATGCGCGTTTGCATGGCGGGCGTGGCGACGATCTTGGATACGTCCTCATAGATGCGTTGCGCCTGGGCCTGCGGCAGCGATGCCGGCGCCAGCAGGCCGAACCACGTCGCGGCCTCGAAGCCGGGCATGCCGGCTTCCGCGAAGGTCGGCACATTGCGCAGCGCCTGCACCCGCTTGCCGTTGGCGACCGCCAGCGCACGCAGCTTGCCGGATTCAATCAGGGGCAAGGCCGACGTGATCGTGGCCAGCATCATCTGCACCTGCCCGCCCGCCAGGTCCGTGAAAGCCGGTGCATCGCCTCGGTACGGCACGTGCGTAATGCGCGATTGCGTGGCGATCTTGAACAGTTCACCGCTAAGGTGCTGCGCCGTGCCATTGCCGGGCGACGCGAAATTGACCGACGCGCTGTTCTCCTTCAGGTACGCCAGAAATTCGGGCAACGTCTTGGCCGGAATGTCGGGGTTGACCACCAGCACCAGCGGCACCTTGGTCACCAAGGTGATGGGCCTGAAGTCCTTGACGGGGTCGTAGTTCAGCTTGCTGTACAGGTGGCCGCTGATGGTGTGCGCGGACGTGGTCATGAAGAGCGTGTAGCCGTCCCCCTTGGCACGCGCCACCGAACTGGCGCCAATGGTGGTGCCCGCGCCGGCGCGGTTTTCCACGATGACGCTCTGGCCCCAGGCCTGCGTGAGCTTTTCCGCCACGGCGCGCGCCACCACGTCGGTGGCCCCGCCCGCGGGATACGGCACCACCATCGTCACGGGTTTGGAGGGATAGGAATCGGCGACTGCCGTTCCCGCGAACAGCGTCGTGGCACATGCCAGGGCGCTCAACCAATTGCGTTGCATCGAGAGGTCTCCTCTTGTCATCGAATGACGGTTTGTATATTCTTATCGTTCCAGTAGACAGAACGCTTATTCTATTTTATATTTTTTCGCACGAAGCCTGTCAACGACTAAATGCATGCCGGACGGCGCCAGGCCAGTCCGGAATTTCCATCAAGAGAGGAACAACCCGTCATGTCCGAATCCTCGGAAACCCTGAAATCCATGCTGATTGGTGGTGAATGGATCGCCCAGGGCGATGCCGCGTTCGCGTCGGTCAACCCGGCCACCGGCGCCCACAATTACCTGATCAGCGCGGCCTCCGATGCGCAGGTGGACCAGGCCGTGGAGGCGGCCTGGCAAGCCCAGCGCCAGCCCGCCTGGCGCGACATGCTGCCGCACCAGCGCGCGGCGATTCTGCGCCGCATTGCCGACGGCATGGAGCAACACGCCGACCTGCTAGCGCGTTTGCAGATGATTGAAAACGGCAAGGTCTGGGCCGAATGCAAGACGCAGGTGGCCAGCGCCGCGGCCACCTTTCGCTACTACGCGGGCGTGTGCGAAACCTTGGCCGCGGAAGTCACGCCGGCGCGCGGCAACTACCTGTCCATGACGCACTACGACCCGTATGGCGTGGTGGTGGCGATCACCCCGTGGAATTCACCGCTGACGATGGAAGCGCAGAAGGTGGCGCCCGCGCTCGCGGCCGGCAACGCCGTCATCCTCAAGCCTTCGGAAGTGACGTCCTCGCCCGCGCTGGCGCTGGGCCGCATCGCCCTGGAAGCGGGCTTGCCGCCGGGCATTCTCAACGTGGTCACGGGCCTGGGGTCCACGGTGGGCCGCCGTCTGGTTGAACATCCCGGCGTGCGCATGGTGTCGTTCACGGGCGGCACCGCCAGCGGCCGAGCGATTGCCCACGCCGCCGCCGAAAAGCTGATGCCCGTGGCGCTGGAGCTGGGGGGAAAGTCGCCGCACATCGTGTTCGATGATGCTGATCAAGACGCCGCGATAGCCGGCGTGATCGGCGGCATTTTTGAAGGCAGCGGGCAGTCTTGCGTGGCGGGTTCGCGCTTGTATGTTCATCGGAGCATCGCGGAATCCTTCATCGCGAAACTGGTGGCGCGCGCGGGCGAACTGAAGGTGGACCTGCCCGATGCCGCCGGCGCGCAGATGGGTCCGATCGCATCATTTGCCCATCGCGAAAAGATCGAAGGCATGGTCGACGCCGCCAGGCGCGATGGCGCAGAAGTGCTGCTGGGCGGACAGCGACCGGACGGCGCCGCGCTCGAAGCCGGCGCGTTCTACCGGCCCACCATCCTGGGCGGACTGGCGCGAGACGCGCACGTGGTGCGCGAAGAAATCTTCGGCCCCGTGCTGTGCGCGCTGACCTTCGACGATGAAGACGATCTGGTCGAGCAGGCCAACGACAGCGTCTACGGCCTGGCCTCCGGCATCTGGACGGCGGACTACCGCCGCGCCTGGCGCGTGGCCAAGCGCCTGGAAGCGGGCAGCGTCTGGATCAACACCTACAAGCAGCTTTCCATTTCCACCCCGTTCGGCGGCTTCAAGCAAAGCGGCATCGGCCGAGAAAAAGGAGTGAGCGGGCTGCGCCTGTACCAGCAATCCAAGGGCATCTACTTCGGCATGTAGGCCGCGCGCCCCTTCGCTTTCATTCTTCATTCTTCTTTCAGGGCCGCGACGACGGCTTCCCCTTCTTCGGAGACTATCCACATGTCTGAATTTCAACGAGCCGGCTTCATCGGCCTGGGCGTCATGGGCGAACCCATCTGCCGCAACCTGGCCGCCAAGGGCGGGCTGCCCGTGCTGGGCTGCGACACCGATCCCGCCCCCTTGCAGCGCCTGGCCACGCATGGCGTGACGGCCGCGACCACCACGCAAATCATGCGCGAATGCGACGTGGTGTTCCTGTCGTTGCCGTCCGGCGAAATCGTGGCGCAGCTTGCCCGCCAGGCCGATGGCTTGCTGGCGAATACGCGCGCGGGCCAATTGATCGTGGACCTGAGCACCTCGCCGGTGGACGTCACGCGCGAACTCGCCGCCGAGTTCGCGGCCAAGGGCGCCATCTTCATGGACGGCCCTGTCGCGCGCACGCGCGCCGCCGCCGAAGCTGGCACGCTGTCCGTCATGATCGGCGGCGACGCCGAGACGTTTGCGCGCATCAAGCCGCTGGTGTCCACGTTCGCCAACGAGATCACCTATTGCGGCCCGGTGGGCAGCGGCCAGGTGGTGAAGATCCTGAACAACATGGTGTTGTTCGAGACCGTGGTGGCGCTGTCGGAAGCGCGCGCCATTGCACGCCGTTCGGGGGTGGATCCGCAGGTGCTGCTGGAGACCTTCACACGCGGTTCGGCCGATAGCTTCGCGTTGCGCAACCACGGCTTAAAGGCTATTCTGCCCGGTGAATTTCCCGAAAAAGCCTTCCCCGTGGACTATGCCCGCAAAGACCTGCGCTACGCGCTGGCACTGGCGGAACAGACCGGCGTAGAGGCACTGGGCGCCCGCAACGTAGACCACTGGTTTGACGCCGCGTTGGCCCAGGGCCATGGCAACCGCTATTTCCCGGTGATCAGCCGGGTCATTGATCCGGACCCGGGAACCAACGCCTAATCATCCCTATCATTCCAATGAGCCGTACCCCCACTCAGGACAATTCCAGTGATGGCGTCGCCGCCGTCGAACGCGCCCTGACGATCGTCGGCGCCGTGGCCGAACGCACCGAGCCCATCACGCTTGCCGACCTTTCCCGAGCCACGGGGTTCTACAAGAGCACGCTCTTGCGGCTCATCGCCTCGCTTGAAAAAGCAGCCCTGGTGGTGCGCCGCGCCGACGGCCGTTATTCCCTGGGGCCTTACGCCCACCACCTGGGACGCGCTTACGAAGCCACCTACCGGCTGACGGAAACCATCCTGCCGTTGCTGCAAGGCCTGGTCGACAAGGGCACGGAAAGCGCGTCGTTCCACGTCTACCACGACGCGCATTCCCGCGTGTGCGTGTTGCGCGTCGATTCGCACCACTCCACCTTGGACCGCATCCGCGTGGGCGATTTGCTGCCGCTGGACAAGGGCGCCGCCGGCAAGCTGCTGACGGCCTATCTGGTGCAAGGCAAGTCGCCCGCCGAAGTGGGCCTGATGCTGGCATCCATGGGCGAACGCGACCCGAACTGCGCCGCCGTGGCCAGCCCGGTGTTCGGCCCGGACGGCGACATCTGCGGAGCCATCTCGTTGTCGGGCCCCAAGGAACGCTACTCGCCCGCCGCCGTCAAGAAGATGGCCAAGCTGGTGCAGGAAGCCGCAGCCGACGCCACGCGGTCCCTGGGCGGACGCTGGCCGTCAGCAAAATAACAAGCAGCGCGGTCCCGATACTGCAGGCTGAAAAGCAGCGCAGTCCCTACACCGCCGTCCCCGCGTTCGGCGTGACCACATCCACAAACCGTTGCAGCAACGGGGCCGCGTCATCGCGCCGGTACGCCAGCAGCAGGCGGCTGGTGGCGTCGGGCGTATCCAGACTGCGATACACCACGCCGGGAATGCCGGTGCGCGCATAGGTGTCGGGCAGCACCGAAATGCCCATGCCGGCCGCTACCAGCCCGACGATCGTCGCGCCTTCGCGAGCCTCTTGCATCAGGCGCGGCGCGAAGCCCGCGCGGCTGGCCAGCACCATCACGTGCTCGAACAAGCCGCAGCCCAGGCCGCGCGGAAACAGAATGAAGGGTTCGTCGGCCAGCGCCGCCATCGGCAAGGGGCTTTGCGTGTCGGCCAGCGCATGCCAGGCCGGCAGCACCGCCACCAGGCGGTCCGTCCACAGGTCCAGCGTCTGGATGTTGGGCGGTGGGCAAAACAGCAGCGACGGGCGCAAGAATCCCACGTCGATACTCTTGTCGGCCAGGGCTTGAAGCTGCTGCCCGGTAGACATATGGATCAGGTCCGCGCGCGCGGCGGGGTGGGTGCTGCGAAATGTCTGCACCACGCGCGGGAACGCTTCGGCCATCGGTACCGAGGCCGTGAACGCAATCCGGATCTCACCGGCCTCGCCTTGCGAGGCCAGCCGCACCACTTCGGCGGCGCGGTCCAGATTGCCCAGCGCGCGGCGCGCCTGTTCCAAGAACAAGGCGCCCGCCGTGGTCAGGGCGACGTTGCGTTTATCGCGTTCCAACAGCACCGCGCCCAGTTCGGTTTCCAGGGCCTTGACCTGCAGGCTCAAGGGCGGTTGGCTCACGTGCAGGCGCCGCGCGGCGGCGCTGAAGCTCAGCTCCTCGGCCACGGCGACGAAATAGCGAAGTTGGCGGAAGTCCAATTTATTTAAAAACCAAATAAGTCGTTGGCGGAAAAAGTATTGGACGATATTAGTCCTGCCCCAGCACCATGTCGACACGAGAACAAAGCACACAGGAGACATTGATGCAGAAGACTTACCTCGCTCGTTTTGGCGTAATGCTGGGTTTGGTTGCCGGGCTGGCGGCGCCCTTGGGCGCGTATGCCGCCGACACCTATCCCGACAAGCCGATACGCATCGTGGTGCCGTACGCGGCGGGTGGCGGTGTGGACATCGTGACGCGGCTGATCACGCAGAAAATGGCCGAAGAACTCAAGCAGCCGGTCATCGTCGACAACCGCCCCGGCGCCGCCACCAATATCGGCATGGAGCACGTGGCGCGCGCCGAGCCGGACGGCTACACCTTGCTGACCGCCTCGAACACGCTGGCCAGCAATGCGGCGCTGTTCCCGAAACTGAACTTCAATCCCGCCAAGGACTTCGCCCCCATCGGCGCCATCGGCTTCGCGCCCCTGGTCGTGGTGGTGCGCAGCGACGCCAGCGCCAAGACCTTGAAAGACCTGGTCGCGCAGGGCCGCGCCAACCCCGACAAGCTGACCTATGGCTCGGCGGGCAATGGCAGTTCGGGCCACCTGGCCAGTGAACTGCTCAAGTCCGAAGGCGGCTTCAAGGCGCTGCACATTCCGTACAAGGGCGGCTCGCCCGCCGTCACGGATTTGTTGGGCGGCCGGCTGTCCTTCATGTCGATCAACCCGCTGGAAGTGGCTTCGCACGTCAAGGCCGGCAAGCTGCGCGCCCTGGCCGTGCTGAACCCGCATCCGGCCAAGCTGCTGCCCGATGTGCCCACTGCCGAGTCTCAAGGCCTGTCGGGCGTGGATGCCACGGTGTGGTGGGGCCTGGTCGGCCCGGCCGGCATGCCCGAGCCCGTGGTCAAGCGCTTGAACAAGGCCCTGCAAGCCGCGTTGGTGGACCCGGCCTTCCAGCAACGCATGAGCGAAATCGGCGCCGAAGTCACGCCGGGCAGCGCCGCGGACTTTGGCCGCTTCGTCGCCGATGAATCGGTGAAGTGGACCAAGGTGATCCGCGCAGCCGGCATCAGCGCGGACTGAATGGTCTTTATTTTCAGGAAGAAAGCATGAGCAGCACTACTCAAAACGGCCTGATCGTCAGCGCCCATTCGGCGGATTTCGTCTGGCGCGCGGGCGGCGCCATTGCGCTGTACGCCCAGCGCGGCTTCAACATGACCGTGGTGTGCCTGTCGTTCGGCGAACGCGGCGAATCGGCCAAGCTCTGGCGCGAGCCGGGCATGACGCTGGAACGGGTAAAGACGGCACGGCGCGAAGAAGCCACGCGCGCCGCATCGATCCTGGGCGCCTCGGTGCGCTTTCTGGATTGCGGCGATTACCCGCTGCGCGTCAGCGACGACGCCTTGTTCCAACTGGCCGACATCTATCGTGAATTGCGGCCGGCCTTCGTGCTGACGCACTCGCTGAAAGACCCCTACAACTTCGACCACCCGCTTGCCACCCACGTGGCGCAAGAGGCGCGCATCATCGCCCAGGCACACGGGCATCGGCCGGACCAGCCCGTGCTGGGCGCGCCGCCCGTGTTTCTGTTCGAGCCGCATCAGCCCGAGCAATGCGAATGGAAGCCCGAGGTGCTGCTGGACATTTCATCGGTGTGGGACGTGAAGCGCCGCGCGTTTGAATCCATGTCCGCGCAGGAACACTTGTGGGAGTACTACACCCGCGTGGCCTTGCAGCGCGGCGTGCAGGCATCGCGCAATTCCGACCTGAAGATCACGCATGCCGAGGGCTATCAGCGGATATTCCCGCAAGTGACGGGAGCCTTCGCATGAGCGCGCGCGCCATCGCCGTTCGAAACATTGCGCGTGCGGAACCCGCCGTGATCGATCGCTTGCAGGCGGCCGGCGTGTCCACGGTGCATGAAGCCCAGGGCCGCTCCGGCCTGCTGCAACCGTATCTGCGCCCCGTCTGGCGCGGCGCGGCGATTGCGGGCAGCGCCGTCACCGTACTGGCCCAACCGGGTGACAACTGGATGCTGCACGTGGCGGTGGAACTGTGCCAACCCGGCGACGTGCTGGTCGTGGCCTGCACCACCGAAAATCACGACGGCATGTTTGGCGAGCTGCTGGCCACGTCCTGCGCCGCGCGCGGCGTGCGTGGGCTGGTCATCGATGCCGGCTGCCGCGACGTCATGGCCTTGGAAGCCATGCGCTTTCCGGTCTGGTCACGCGCGGTGTCCGCCAAGGGCACCGTGAAGGCCACGCCGGGCAGCGTCAACGTGCCGGTGGTGTGCGCCGGCGCGCTGGTGCGGCCGGGTGACATCATCGTGGCCGATCAAGACGGCGTGGTGGTGGTGGAACGCCAGCACGCCTTGTCGGTGGCGGATGCCAGCGAGGCGCGGCTGAAGAAAGAAGACGCCACGCGCGCCAGGCTGGCCACGGGTGAGCTGGGCCTGGACATCTACGGCATGCGCGACAAGTTGCGCGCGGCGGGGCTGGTGTATGTGGATGGGCCGGATCAGGCCGAATAGCGGGGACGCCCCAGCCGCCAGGGCCGGGGGTTTCGGCGGAACTCACATCCCGTCGAACCAGGATTTCCATTGAGGCACGGCGTGCGCGTATGTGCCTCGATGCGTGGTGGCGCCGGTTGAAATCGCTTCGACCTTGGTGTTGCCCGCGCCCATGGCGTGCTGGTAGGTGGCCGCCAACTGGCCCAGGCCCGTGCTGATCGCTTCGTCGGTATCGCCGTAGTAATTGCGCACCGGCGTCTGGATTACCCAGCGATACGACTGCGCCTGGGCCACCAGCCGACCATAGGCGGATGCCGCGAAGAACTTCGGGTTGAAGTACTCGGCCTTGATCAGCTTGCGCACGTCAGTCGGCACGTCGGCGGCATTGAAGGGTTCGCGCGCGTAGGCCTTGCGCGACACCTCGTAATACGCTGGATTGATCAGCGAACGGGCCAAGCCGGGTTCACCGTAGTAATTCTCGAACGAGAACGACGACAGGATGAACAGGCTGGTCACCCAGCTTGCGTCATTGGCGCGCGGGAACTGCAAGAATCCGTTCAGCGCCACGAACACATCGACGGGCGCGCTGGCCGTGGCGGTGGCCTGCACCGCCACGCCGGCTGCTTCCAGTTTTTCCAGGAAGGCCATCGTCACGAAACCGCCTTGCGACCATCCCGCCAGGAACAGCTTGTTGCTGCTGCGTTTCAAGTCGGCCAGCACGGCGCGGGCGGCAAGCAGCATGTCGTAGCTGGCTTGTTGATGGCTGCCCTTGACCATGTAGCCTTCGGGCTCGGTCGAATCGCCCAGCCCGAAGTAATCAGCGCCGATTACCGCGTAGCCCTGCCCCGCGAACTGCGCAATCATCAACTGCGTTTCCGGCGACTGTTCGGGATACGAGGGCACCTCGTGTTTGCCGTAGACGGTGCCGTGCTGGTAGGACACCATCGGCAACACGGTTTGGGCCGTGTCCGGCACTGCGACCAGGCCCGTGGCAACCGTGGGCAGGTTGCCACGTTCGGGAATGACGGAGGCATAGCTGACGCGGTACAGGTTCACCGCATTGCGCGCGGGCGTGTAGGTGGCGCGCGTGCCGGCAAAGTTCGGGGTATCGGTTTTCAGGATGCGATTGAGGCGTTCGGTGTCCCAGCGCGCAAGGAATTCGTAGCGCACGCCCGAAGCCAGCACGGCGCCTTCGGTGATCTCCGCCTTGGCCTGAAGCTCGGCCGCATGCGCCGACCCGCCCACTACGCTTGCCAAGGCAAGCCCCAACGTCATGCAAAGGCTTGCCGCCAAACCGCTGACGCGGCTGCGTAAGACATGGCCCATTTGTGTCACCCCTTGGTGCTGCCGACCTGGCGCGCGGATGGCGCGCCGCATTGCTTCTTTTTTTGAAGGCGCGATTGTACTGCGGGGCCCTGGGCGCCTGGGTGTCGCTGTTCGGCCGGTCGGGCAACGGCGCGCCAACTTGACAGCGCGCCTTGCGACGCCAGAACATACGCCGACCCATCGATACGCGTTGCAAGGACCCTTAGGCATGGCTGAATCCCCCACCGACACCACCGCCCTGGCGCGGACGTGCCAGGACCTTTACACCGCGCTGCGGCAAGACGCGCCGCTGGTGCAATGCCTGACCAATTTCGTGTCCATGAACATCGCGGCGAACGTGCTGCTGGCGATGGGCGCGTCCCCCGCGATGGTGCACGCCACCGATGAAGCGCCCGAATTCGCACGCGTGGCGGGTGCGGTGGTCATCAACATCGGCACGCTGTCCGCGCCGTGGCTGGAAAGCATGCTGCTGACCGCCGCGTCGGCGCGCCAGGCCGGCATTCCCTGGCTGCTGGACCCCGTGGCCCATCACGCCACCGCCTTTCGGCGCGACGCCGTGCGGCAATTGCTGGCCTTGCAGCCGACTATCGTGCGCGGCAACGCATCAGAGATCATTGCCTTGGCGGGTGGCCAAAGCGCCGGCAAGGGCGTGGACGCGCGCGACGCCGTGGCGCAAGCGGAACAATCGGCGCGCGACATCGCCACCGCGCATCGCACCGTGGTGGCCGTAACTGGCGAAACCGATTACGTCACTGACGGCGGGCGTTCGGTGCGCGTCACAGGCGGGTCGCCGCTGATGCCGCGCGTTACCGCCACCGGCTGCGCGTTGACGGCGCTGGTCGGCGCCTTTGCGGCAGTGTCGAAGGACGACGCGTACCCGGCGGCCGTCGCGGCACTGTCCTGCTTTGCCATCGCGGGCCAGCGTGCGAGTGCGCTCGCCGAAGGGCCCGGGTCATTCGCATGGCGCTTCCTGGATGCGTTGGCATCGCTGGAAGCCGACAGCCTGACAAGGGAATCGCCGCTGCGTTAGTACGTACTGCTCACCAGAATACGCACGGCCCACAGCGCCACCCATGTCACGCCCAGGTCACACACCATCCCCACACTCGGATTCCTTCATGACACGGAGGAATGACGGTGAAGCCACACGTACGAAAACTGTTCGCGGTATCCGCCAGCGTTGCGCTCTTGGCGGGCCTGACCGCCTGCGGCGGCGATGACGACGATGACGATGACACCGGCGCGGTGACTCCGCCCGTTGCCAGCGTGCCGCAAGGCGCCGCGCTGGAAGTGGCGATTCTGGCCACGACCGACCTACATGCCAACGTGCTGGGCTACGACTACTACAAGCTGGCCGAAGACAAGAGCTACGGCGTGGACCGCAGCGCGACGCTGATCGCCAACGCCCGCAAGCAGCATGCCAACACGCTGCTGTTCGACAATGGCGACACCATCCAGGGCACTGCGCTGTCCGACTACCAGGCGCTGGTGGCGCCGGTGCAGTGTTCGGGCATGATCGCCATCTACAAGCAGATGAACCTGCTGGCCTACGACGCGGGCACGATGGGCAATCACGAATTCAACTACGGCCTGCCCTATCTGTCGCAGATCACGAACGTGGACTTCGGCTTGGCGGGCATCGGCAAGGGCACGGCCCAGACCAACCCTGCTGGCGCCAAGAACTGCGCCGCGCCGGCCTTCCCCTTTGTGTCGGCCAACGTGGTGTCGGCCGCCAGCAAGCAACCGATCTTCAAGCCCTGGGTGCTGCTGGACAAGAGCTTCAAGGCCACGGACGCCGCCGGCAACGCGATCGACGTGCCGTTCAAGGTGGGCGTGATCGGGTTTGCCCCGCCGCCGATCCTGCAATGGGACAAGGCCAACCTGGAAGGCCATGTGCAGGTCACGGGCTGGAAGGAAACCGCGCAACGCTACGTGCCCGACATGAAGGCAGCGGGCGCCGACATCATCGTGGCGCTGGCGCATGGCGGCATCGACATGAAGACCGCCTACGACCCGGCGATGGAGAACGGCGCGGGCTACTTGAGCCAGGTGGCCGGCATCGACGCGCTGATCACCGGCCACCAGCACCTGCTGTTTCCGGACACCAGCGCCACGTCGCCATTCATCGGCCAGCCCGGCGTGGATCCGGTGCGCGGCCTGGTCAACGGCGTGCCCGCGGTGCAGGCGGGCCAATGGGGCAACAACCTGGGCCAGATCACGTTGAAGCTGGCCTACGACAAGGGCTGGCGCGTGCAACAGGACGCGACCACGGTGCAGCGCATTTCCACGCGCCTGACCGCACAAAGCGGCTCGACACCGGCCACCTATGTTGCCCCCGACGCTGCCGTGCAGCAGTTGGTGCAAGGCGAACACGCCGCCACCATCGACTACGTGAAGACGCCGATCGGCCAAAGCCAGTTCGACATGGCGACCTATTACGCGCTGACGGGTGACGTGTCGGCGCTGCAAATCGTCAACATGGCGCAGATCGACTACCTGACGGACTACATCGCCAAGAACAACCCGGCCTACGCTGCCCTGCCCATCCTGTCGGCCGCCGCGCCGTTCAAGGGCGGGCGCAATGGCCCGGGCGACTTCACCTTCGTCAAGCAAGGCAATGTGGCCATCAACAACGCGGCCGACCTGTACCTGTACCCGAACACCTTGCAGGTGGTGCGCGTCACGGGCGAGACCGTGCGCCTGTGGCTGGAGAAGACGGCCGAGCAGTTCAAGCAGATCGACCCCGCCCAGGTCGCGCCGCAAGACTTGGTCGACACAAGCTTCCCCACGTTCAATTTCGACGTGCTGTACGCACCGGGCAATGCGCTGAAATACGAGATCGACGTGAGCCAGCCCAAGGGCTCACGCATCTCGGGCCTGACCTACCAGGGCGCGCCCTTGGATCCGGCGGCAGAGTTCCTGGTGGTCACCAACAACTACCGCGCCAGCGGCGGCGGCGACTTTCCCGGCCTGGCGGGCGGCAAGGGCGACATCGTGCTGCAAGCCCCGGATGCCAGCCGCGATGTGCTGATCAGCTTCATCAAGAAGAACCCGACGCTGGACCTGGCCACCTTTGGCCTGGACCGCAGTTGGCGCTTCAAGCCGTTGAGCGCCTTGGCGGGCCCCGTGGTGTTCTGGTCGGTGCCGGGCACCCTGCCGATGGCGGTGGCGCACGGCGTGACCAATGTCAGTGTGTACGACGCCACCCCGGACGCAACGACGCAGTTGTCGCGCTACGCGGTGGACCTCAGCCAGTAAGCGCGGCAGACATGTGGATGACAGCTTGGGCTGCTTACAATAGCGCTGTTGCGTCGCAACATTTCTCGAATCACCCCTAGCCATCCCCATGTCTCACCCTGCTTCCCCGCAGCACCGGCCCGCGCTGGTGCTGCTTGCCCTTGCTGTCGGCAGCTTCGCCATCGGAACCACCGAGTTCGCCACGATGAGCCTGCTGCCTTATTTTTCGCAGTCGCTGGGCATCGACGCGCCCACGGCCGGCCACGTCATCAGCGCCTACGCGCTGGGCGTGGTGGTTGGGGCGCCGATCCTGGCCGTGCTGGGCGCGAAGATGCCCCGCCGCCGCCTGTTGATCGCCCTGATGGGGCTGTTCGCCGTGGGCAACGGCCTGAGCGCCATCGCGCCCGACTATCACTGGATGCTGTTCTTCCGCTTTCTCAGCGGGCTGCCGCATGGCGCGTACTTCGGCATTGCGTCGCTGGTGGCCAGTTCGCTGGTGCCGGCCAACCGCCGCACCATGGCCGTGGGCCGCGTGTTTCTGGGCTTGACGGTCGCCACCATCATCGGCGTGCCAATGGCCAACTGGCTGGGTCAAGTGGTCGGCTGGCGCTGGAGCTTCGGCCTGGTGTCGCTGTTGGCCGTGCTGACCATGATCAGCGTGGCCGTCTACGCCCCCGACACGCCCGCCGATCACAAGGCCAGCCCGCTGCGCGAGCTAAGCGCGCTGGGCCGGGGGCAGGTCTGGATCACGCTGGCGATCGGCGCGGTGGGCTTTGGCGGTTTGTTCTCGGTGTACACGTATCTGGCCGACACGCTGACCGCCGTCACGCAAGTCGCGCCCAGCACCGTGCCCTTCGTGCTCAGCGCGTTCGGCGTGGGGCTGACGGTGGGCAACATGGTGGTGCCGATCTTCGCGGACCGCGCCGTCATGCGCACGGCGGGCTTGCTGCTGGTGTGGTCGGCCGTGGTGCTGGCGCTGTTTCCGCTGATGGCGCACAACGTCTGGCTGATCACGTTGAACGTCTTTCTGGTGGGCGTGGGCGGCGCGCTGGGCACGGTGCTGCAAACCCGCTTGATGGATGTGGCGGGTGACGCCCAAGGCTTGGCCGCCGCGCTGAACCATTCCGCGTTCAACACCGCCAATGCGCTGGGTCCCCTGCTGGGCGGCCTGGCGATTGCCGCCGGTTATGGCTGGACGTCGACCGGCTGGGTGGGCAGCTTGTTGGCCCTGGGCAGCATGCCCTTGTGGCTGTGGGCCGTCCTGCTGGAACGCCGTCACCGCGCCGCGCGCCAGGCCCGACTGGTCGCCAACGCGGAATCGGCATAACAGGCCCGGCCCCGCCTAGCGGTAATACACGCAGATGCGCTTGCCGCCGATGTCATGCACATCAATCGGCAGTTCATACAGGGGGCTCAGCACCTCGGGCCGGATCAGTTCCGCCGGGGTGCCCTGGTGGGCCACGCGGCCCTGGCGCATCGCCACGATGCGGTCCGCGTAGCTGGACGCAAAATTGATGTCGTGCAGCACCAGCACCACCGTCTTGCCCAGCTCATCCGCCGCACGGCGCAAGGTGATCATCATGGCCACCGCGTGCTTCATGTCCAGGCTGTTCAAGGGCTCGTCCAGCAACACGTAGCGCGTGTCCTGGCACAGCACCATCGCCACAAAGGCGCGCTGGCGCTGTCCGCCCGACATCTCGTCCAGATAGCGGTCGGCAAGCGGCTCCAGGTTCAGGTAAGACAGCGCGCGGTCGATGTGGGCCTTGTCGTCCAGCGTCAGCCGGCCGCCCGTGTGCGGATAGCGGCCGAACGCCACCAGGTCCCTGACGGTCAGACGCAGCGGCAGGTGGTTATCCTGCCGCAGGATGGCCAGGCGGCGCGCCAGTTCGCGACTGTCGGCCCGGGTCACGTCCAGCCCGTCCACCCGGATCTGCCCGGCGGACATGGGCAGCAGCCGGCTCACCATGGAAAGCAAGGTGGACTTGCCGGCGCCGTTGGGGCCGATGATGGCGGTAACGCCCTGGGCCGGCAGTTGCAGGGTGACGTCATCCACCACCACGCTATCGCCGTATTGCCTGCTGACTTCTGCTATTTCAATCATCTGCGCCCCTTGCGCAAGATCAGGGCAAGGAACATCACGCCGCCCACGAATTCAATGACCACGCTGACGGTGGTGTTCAAGCCCAGCACGCGTTCCAGCAAGGTTTGGCCGCCCACCAGGAAGATGACGCCCAACAGCGTCGCGGCGGGCACGGTGTACTTGTGCTTGTCGGACCCCATGGCCTGGTAAGCCAGGTTGCTGACCAAGAGGCCGAAGAACGTCACCGGGCCAACCAGCGCCGTGGAAACCGACACCAGCACCGCAATAGCCGCCAGCGTCAGCATCAGGCTGCGGCGATAGTCCACGCCCAGGTTCACGGCAATGTCGCGCCCCAGCGCCAGCACGTCATAGCGATGGCGCAAGCGCCACACCACCAGCGTCGCCACGCAAACGGCGGCCAGCGCAATCGGCAAGAGCGACACGCGCACCGTGTTGAAGCTGGCGAACATGCGGTCTTGCAGCACCAGGAATTCGTTGGGGTCGATCAGGCGCACCACAAAATTGGACAGGCTGCGAAACAGCAGCCCGAAGATAATGCCCACCAGCATCATCAGATGCAGGCTGCGCACCGCATCCGAAAACAGCCAGCGAAACAGCAGGCAGGCAAACGCGGTCATCGCGCAGACTTCCAGCAGGAACGCGGCCACGGGATGCTCGGCGGCCACCGCGGCCTGACCGAAGCCAAACACCACCACCGCCTGGATCAACAGGTACAGCGCGTCAAAGCCCATGATGGCGGGCGTCAGGATGCGGTTGTGCGTGACGGTCTGGAACAGCACCGACGACACCGCCACCGCATACGCCACCAGCAGCATCGCCACCAACTTGCCACCGCGAAAGGGAATCACGAACGACCACTGGCCGTTGGCGCCCAAGGTCATGAACGCCACCACGCAGAGCAGCGCGGCGGCGGCCAGCCACAGCAGGCGCGCGGGTTGCGGCGTGCGTGGAACAGCGCGAGTAGCGCCTAAGAAAGCGGTATCAGCCAAGGCGATTCCTCCGCAGGCGCAGCAAGCCCAGAAACAGGATGCTGCCGACCACGCCGACCACGGTGCCAATCGGGATTTCGTAGGGGTGAATCACCAGGCGGCCGATGATGTCGCAGGCCAGCACGAACACGCCGCCCAGCGCCGCCACCCAAGGAATCGAGCGCCGCATGTTGTCACCCAGCACCAGGCTGACGGCGTTGGGCACGATCAGCCCCAAAAACGGAATGCCGCCTGCCGTCACCACCACCACCGCCGAAATGGCCGACACAATCAGCAGGCCCACGAAGGTCAGGCGCGCGTGGTTCAGGCCCAGGTTGGACGCGAACTCGCGCCCCATGCCCGCCACCGTGTAGCGGTCGGCGGCGGCGTAGGCGGCGCACGCCAGCGCAAAGCCGATCCACAGCAATTCATAGCGGCCGCGCAACACGCCCGAGAAATCGCCCGTGGTCCAGGCGTGCAGCGATTGCAGCAGGTCAAAACGGAAGGCCAGGAAGGTGGTTGCCGCGTGGATGACGCCGCCCAGAATCAAACCGATCAGCGGCACGATGAAGGGCGTGCGCAGCGGCACGCGGCGCAGCAACGCCAGGAACAGCAAGGTGCCCGCCAGGGCGAAGGCCGTGGCGGTGAGCATCTTGCCGATCACTGGCGTATCGGGCGCCAGCAAGGTGATGACCAGGATGCCCAGCGTGGCGGATTCCACGGTGCCGGCGGTGGTGGGTTCAACAAAGCGGTTGCGCACCAGCATCTGCATGATCAGGCCCGCCACCGCCAGCGCCATGCCGGCCAGCAGCAAGGCCAGCGTGCGCGGCACGCGGCTGACCATCAGCAGGCGCCAGGCTCGCTCGGCCTCTTCGCCCCCACCCCATAGCGCCGTGATGGACAGCGTGCCCGCGCCCAGGCTGATGCTGGCCACGCACAGCGCCATCAACAGCATCAACACCGCGGCCAGGCCGCCCCAACCGCTTAGCACCCGCCGCCAATTCACAAACGCCCTTCTTGTACTGCCGCCATGTTGCTGACTTTCATACCGCTGACTTTCATTCCAATCACTTTCCTGATATTTACTTGCCCGCCGCCAACGCCGCCGCGATGTCGTCCACGTTCTGCTGCATCGCCGTCAAGCCGGCGCTGCCCAGCAAATACCAGTTGAAGCCATTCAGATACACCACGTGCTTGTTCTTCCACGCCTTGGTGGGACGCATCAGCTCGTTGTCCAGCATGCGCTGCGCCGACACGCCTTCACGGCCGATCGCGGCATCGCGGTCAATCACAAAGAGCCAGTCCGGGTCCATCTCGGCAATGAACTCAAACGAGACGGCCTGGCCGTGGTTCGACACGTTCAAATCCTTGGAGGCCGGCTTGATGCCAAACGCATCGTGGATGACGCCAAAGCGCGAGCCCGGGCCATAGGCGCTCATCTTGCCGCCGGTGGTCAGCACGATCAGCGCCGTGCCGGCCGTGGCGGCCTGGCTTTGCAGCGCGGAGATGGACGCGCGCAAGGCATCCAACTGCTGCTTGGCCTGCGCCTCTTTGCCGTAGATGGCGGCCAGGGTTTCGGTGTTGCGCGTCACGCTGCCCACCAGGTCGCGCGGGTTGACGGTCAGGTCAACGGTGGGCGCCAGCTTGGACAGTTCATCGTATTTAGGCGCCGACCGGCCGGCCACGAATATCACCTGCGGCTGCGCGGCATGGATCACCTCGTAGTTGGGCTCAAACAGCGAACCGACTTTCAGGTAGCGATCGTCGGCGTACTGCGCCAATTGCGGCGGCAGCTTGGCGACGGTGGGCACGCCCGCCACTTCCACGCCCAGCGCATGCATCGTATCCAGCACCGCCATGTCCATGACGATGGTCTTGGTTGGATTGGCCGGCACATTGGTCTCGCCGCGCGCATGTTTGACGGGCACGGTGCCCTGCGCCGCGCACACGCCAACCGCCGCGCTCAGCGCCAACGCGGCGCCCGCCTGAAGCAACCAACGGCGGGCACAGCCCTTTTTTTCCAGCATCGTCATAGCACCCTCTGTGTATTGCCGGGGGACGAGAAGCGCCCCCCTTACTCATTGCGATCAGAATTTCACGCCCACGCCCAGCCAGTAACGGCGGCCGTCTTCCACGTACTCGTAATCGTCATACGTGACCTGCTTGTCGAACAGGTTGTAGATGCCGGCATACACCGACACGGTCTTGTTCACCGCGTACGACGCGCCCATGTCCACGAAGGTATAGGACGGCGCCACCACGGATGACGACGACGCGCCCGTGGTCGGCTGGCTTTCCTTGCCGCGGTAGTTCACGCGCGCCCAGGCTTCCAGCGCATCGGACGCCTGCCAGTTCACCGTGGTGGTGAACAAATGCTTGGGCAGTTGGTTCAGCGGCTCACCCTTGTACTGGCCCGATTTCTGTTCCGACTTGGTGAACGTGTAGCTGCTGGTCAAAGACCAATCCCGCGCCAACGGGAACTTCATGCTGGCTTCGACGCCGCGCGACACGGCCTTGTCCACGTTCATGTAGGTGGTGGGGTTGGAGCCGAACTGATTAGGGCCTTCCGTGCATTGCGACAAGGGGCAAGCCACGCGGGTGATCTTGTCCTTGAAGTCATTGTTGAACAGGGTCAGGCCGGCATTGAAGCCTTCGCCATCGTCATACAGGATGCCGATTTCCTCGGTGACCGACTTCTCGGGCGTCAGGTCGGGGTTGCCGTACATGTTGCCGCCCCGGCTGACCTGGCCCCAGCCCGCCACCGTCTGGCGCAGGTCGGGTGCACGGAAACCCGTGGACACGCCGCCCTTCAAGGTCCAGCGGTCAGCCATGTGCCACACGCCATACAGGCGCGGGCTGAAATGGGTGCCGAAGTTTTCGTCTTCGTCCATGCGCAGGCCGGTCGTGACGGCAAACGATTCGGTCAGGCGCCATTCGTCTTCGGCAAACAAGGCCCACTGATAGCGGTCGACCTTGCTGGGGCCGCCGGCCAGTTGGTTACCGGTCTGGTCGTTCAGGCGCTGGCTCAGGTAGGTGCCGCCCAAGGTCAGCATGTGCGAGCCCAGCGGCATGGTCCAGCTTGTTTGCAGATTCAGGTTCTTGACCTTCATCTGGCGCGAGCGGTTGTCGAATTCTTCCTGCTGCACATAGCTGTCCGACACGGCCCAGCCCCAGCGCCCGGTGTGCGACAGCGCCCACTTGTTGCTGCGATAGTCGTTCTGGCCCGACGCCGGGCAACCGGTGCGTGGGCACGCCACGCCCGGCGCCAGCGGGGCCACCGTCTTGCCCAGCGTTTCCTGCATTTTCTGGCGCATCGTGGTGGCTTCCAGCACGATGTCGTGATCGCGGTTGGGCGTCAGCGCCAGCTTGGCCGTGACGCTGTCCGAATTGCGCTTGCGAAAGCCGTTGACGATGTCGTCTTCGTCGCGTTGCGAGGCCTGGCCGTAGATCTGCAAACCCAGCAAATCGTTCTTGATGGGACCCGCCAGGTAGAAGTTGCCCTGGTAGATGTCGCCCGATTTATTGCTTTCCTGAATGGTCGTGTCCATGCGGATCTCGCCGCCCCATTCATCGGGCACCTTGCGGGTGATGATGTTGATCACCCCGCCCATGGCGTCGGAGCCATACAGCGACGACATCGGGCCGCGCACCACTTCGATGCGCTCGATGGCGGCCAGCGGCGGCGTCCAACCGCCTTCCACCCCGGCGGAATCCGAGTTGGTGCGGGTTTCGCGCGAGCTCTGGCGCTTGCCGTCGATCAAGATCAGCGTGTATTGCGGGCCCATGCCACGCAGGCTGATGTCCTGGCGGTCACCGCCACCGGTGATGATGACGCCCGGCACTTCCAGCAAGGCGTCATTCACGTCGCGGTAGAACTTCTTGTCCAGGTCTTCGCGGGTGATCACGCTGATGGACGCGGGCGCATCCTGAATCTGCTGTTCGTAGCCGCTGGCCGTTACCACGACGGTTTCCAGGGTCTTGGCCTCGCTGGCGTTTTGCGCCCACGCCGCCGCTGGGCCCATGCCCAAACCCGCTGCGCAAAGTGCCGCCGCCAACTGCGTGCGCGATGTCAAAACACGGCCGCCCAAGGCCAGATCGTTGCTGCTCATGATGGTCGCTTGCTCCCGTATCAGACCCTGCCGCGCCCCGTGCGCGGCCTCGGACCTGCCTCTTATTTCTTAATGAAAACTATTCTCATATTAGAATTGAGGCCTTCGGAACCGGGCAAACACCTTTCCGCAACTTTTATCTTCTTCGCACTTCTTGACACTCGGGGTGGTGGCCTTCAGCCACACTACCGGGTGCGGAACCCTCTACGAATGCTTTATTCCCAATCAGCGGTAGCGCGCCGCATCCTGCTTATCGACGACGACGTCGAACTGGCGCAGATGCTGCAGGAATACCTGGAACCCAATCATTGCCTGCTCAGCCTGGCTCACACTGGCGCCCACGGGCTGGCGCTGTTGGCGCAGCAAGACTACGACCTGATCCTGCTGGACCTGATGCTGCCGGACGGCAATGGCCTGGACCTGCTCAAGCAATACCGGCAACGTTCGCGGCGCCCGGTCATCATGTTCACGGCGCACGGCGGTGAAACCGACCGCGTACTGGGGCTGGAGTTCGGCGCCGACGATTATCTGGCCAAACCCTTCAGCCCGCGCGAGCTCAAGGCGCGCATGACGGCGGTGCTGCGGCGTTTTGAAGAAATGCCGGAGACCACCCGGCCCAACCTGACGGTGGGCGCCTTGTCGCTCGACCCCGCCACCGGCCGCGCGCGGCTGGACACCGAAGACGTGCCGCTGACGGGCGCCGAGCAGCGCATCCTGGAACTGCTGATGCGCGCCCCTGGCCAGGTGGTGGCACGCGAACAGATTGGCCTGTATGCGCTGGGCCGCCGGCCTGACCGCTACGACCGCAGCATCGACACCCACATCAGCGCCTTGCGCAAAAAGCTGCATCTGGACCAGGCCAACGGCACGCTATCGATCCGCAACCTGCGCGGCCTGGGCTATGTGCTGGCGGGTTCGGTCTGATGCCCTGGTTGTTGCCCACGCGGTCGCTGTTCTGGCGCGCGTTCCTGACGTTCTGGTCCGCCATGGCCATCATCCTGGTGTGCGGCATGCTGTTCACGGCGGCCGTCGCCTGGTATCGCATCAATTCGCTGGACGGCCTGAACCCCGCCAGCCTGACGCACGACGCGGAACAGGTGGCGCGCATTCATGGCGAAGGCGGCCTGCAACGCTGGGTTGAAGCGATGGACCAGCGCTATTCCGCGCTGAAGATCTACATCCTGGACGCGAACGACGCCGAAATCCTGGGCCGCACACTGCCCGCCCGCATGCACGATTGGCTCAGCGCCTATCGCGCCGCGTCGGACCGGCCTACGCAGGCTGAACTGCTTGCGCCCGAGGCCTCGGGTC
Organism: Achromobacter spanius; assembly: GCF_029637605.1. Taxonomy (NCBI): domain Bacteria; kingdom Pseudomonadati; phylum Pseudomonadota; class Betaproteobacteria; order Burkholderiales; family Alcaligenaceae; genus Achromobacter; species Achromobacter spanius. The sequence goes on from NZ_CP121261.1 coordinate 1,935,805, forward strand.
AGCGCGTGTCCTGGTGGCAACCCCAGCTTCTGGTGCTGCCCGATGGCTCCGAACGGCTGATGCTGTTCCTGCCCTTCGATTCCTCGCATTGGGAAGTGCTGGGGTTGTCACCCGTGGCGCTGGCCTTGCTGCTGTTCGCGCTGGCGGTCACGGCGCCTTTCTGCTGGGCGCTGACGCGCCACGTCACCGCGCCCTTGACGCAGTTGCGCCACACCACACACGCCTTGGCGGCGGGTGACCTGGACGCCCATACGCCAGCCCAACTAGCCGGGCGCAAAGACGAACTTGGCCTGCTGGCGCGCGACTTCAACGCCATGGCGGACCGCTTGAAAGCGGTGGTGGATACGCGCGAACAATTGCTGCACAACATCGCGCACGAACTGCGTTCGCCGCTGGCTCGCCTGCGTCTTGCCAGCGAACTGGCACGCCGCAAGGACGAACGCCAGGACGTACAACTGGATCGCATCGAGCGCGAATGCGAGCGGCTGGACGCGCTGGTTGGCAGCACCTTGCGGCTGGCCCGCTTGGGCGCCCTGCCCGAACCGCGCGACGTGCTGGACCTGACCGACATCGTCAGCGCGGTGGTGGACGACGCCCGCTTTGAAGCCGGCGAACAGCAAGTGCGCATCGTGTGGGATCCGCCAGCGCCAGTGCCCATCATCGGCGACCGCGACAGCCTGTCCAGCGCCATCGAAAACGTCATGCGCAACGCGCTGCGCTTCGCGCCCGCCCACAGCGCCATCCGAGTGCGGCTGCTGGATAGCGCCGAGGCCGTTTGCGTAGAAATCGAAGACCGGGGTCCCGGCGTCGCACAGGAAGACCTGGAATCCCTGTTCGAGCCTTTTTTCCGCGCCGCCTCGGGCGCGAACACGCCCGGTTCCGGCGCGGGCCTGGGCCTGTCCATCGCCCAGGCCGCGGTGGCCGCGCACAAGGGCCGCATCCGGGCGCGCAACGTCTCGCCGCAAGGCTTGAGCGTGCGCATTGAGCTGCCCCGCGAGGCGCGGCCGCCCTTGCCCACCGGGCGGCCCGCCTGCATCAGAACGTGATGTTCGCCGATACCCACAAGCGACGGCCTTCCAGCACCTGGCGGTAAGAGTTGGTCCAGTTGGCGTTCGCGGCCGGAGTGGTGGTGCCCACCTTCGTGGGGCCGTAGTTCACGAAGTTCTTGTCGAACAGGTTGAACACCGACGCCGACAAGGTCACGTTCTTGTTGACGGTATACGAGCCGCCCGTGCTGGCCAGCCAGTACGGGTCGTAGAACACCTGCTCTTTTTCCCAGTTCATGTTGTTGAACTGCTTGGCGCGGTATTCGCCGCGCGCCCACACGTTGAACTGGTCGTTGATACGCCAGTTCAGGCCCAGGTTAAGGGCGTGGCGCGGTTGCGATCCCAGCGGTTGGCCTTCCTTGTCGCCCGAGGTCACTTCGCTGGCGGTCAGCGTGTAGTTGCCGTTGAACGAGACGCCGCCGCCCAGCGGCACGCGGCCGCCCAGTTCAAAGCCCTGGATGGTGGCGGTATCGACGTTCACGCGCTGCGAGAAGTCGGCCACGGGAATACCGTTGCGTTCCCACACGCCCAAGTCCAGGCATCCGGCCGCCGGGCCGCCCACGGCCAGGCAATTGGGCACGCTCTGGCTATCGATCTTGTCCTTGAACTTGGTGTGAAACGCCGTCAGGTTGCCGGACAGGCCCTCGCCATCGTCAAACAGCAGGCCCAATTCAGACGCGGTGCTGCTTTCCGGCTTCAGTTGCGAGTTGCCCAGCAAGGGCTTGGTGCCCTGCGCGCCCAGGCCGATGATGCCGTCCGTCATCAGGTTGATGTCGGGCGTCTTGTAGCCCTTGCTGACACCGCCCTTGACCGTCCACATCGGCGTGGCGTTCCACACCAGGTAGCCGCGCGGGCTCCACTTGCCGCCGAATTGCTCGTTGCGGTCGTATCGGGCGCCGGCCGTTAGCGCCAGGTCGTCGACAATGCGCCATTCGTCTTCAGCAAACAACGCCCATTGATACTGGCGCTGGTCCAGCGGCGCGGACACCAGCGTGTCCTTGAAATGCTGCTCGCGCCACTGCCCGCCCACAGTCAGGTTGTGGCGTTCGTTGTACAGCGGCGTCGTCCACTTGGTGTCGAACACCCAGTTGTCGTATTCCAGGTCGCGATTGTCGCCGTCGGCCGGGCGGCGCGGCCAGTTCATGGGGTTGGTGCGGCCGATGGTGTCGGTGGTGTCGTAAACAATGCTGGTGTCGGAACTGACCGAACCGCTGTAGCGGCCCAGGTGCGTCAGCGCATAACGCTGGCGGTTGAACTTCAATTCGGGCTCATAGCCGCCGCCCTGGCGCTTGGGCGCGATGCTGCTGTTCAGCGTGCCCAGTTCCTCGTTGCCGTTGTCATAGGTTTGCCAGTTGCTGTCCACGTCGAAGAGCACGTCGTGGTTGCGGTTGGGCGTGAGCGCCAGGCGCACGCCCACGTTCTGTTGCGTGCTGTCGCCCAGGCCGGTGAAGGCGGCGATGTTGCCGGTGTAGTTGCCGCTGTCGGCTTCCGCCTGGTTGGCGGGGTAGCTGCCGTGGGCGCTCAGGCGGCGATAGTGGCCGCCGCGCAGGGTCAGGCCCAGCTTGTCGGTCTTGATGGGGCCGCTGAGGTAAAACGCCGCGCCGTAGTTGTTGCCGTAGGTGTTGTCACCTTGCGCGGTGCCGTCCAGCGTGATCTGGCCGATCCATTCCTGGCTGGTCTTGCGGGTGATGATGTTGATCACGCCGCCCATGGCGTCCGAGCCGTACAGCGTGGACATCGGGCCGCGTACGACTTCAATGCGTTCGATGGCGGCCATGGGCGGGATGAAGTTGGTGTCTACGTCGCCAAAGCCGTTGGGCCGCGAGCCCGAACTGTTCTGGTTCAGCCGCTTGCCGTCAACCAGCACCAACGTGTAGTCACTGGGCAGGCCGCGAATGCTGATGTTCATGCCGCCCGCCTTGCCGCCCCGCTCAACCGTCACGCCTTCCACGTCGGCGACCGCATCGGCCAGGTTGTGGAACGGCTTGGTTTCAAGCTGTTCACGCGTGATGACGGAAATGGAAGCGGGCGCGTTCTTGATTTCCTGTTCGAAGCCGGCAGCGGTGACCACCACCGTATCCAGTTGCGCAACGCCCATGGTGTCTTCCATGGCGCGGTTGGGCGCCTGGGCGTGGGCCGCGCCGGTCATGGCGATGGTCATGGCCAAAGGCAGCAGGCGGAACGATGAAGGGGATGTGGGGGGAACTGCCCCGAGGCGGGTAACGCTTTTCTGAATGGACATAAGGAATCGCAGGGAACCACCCGGGCTGGGCGGCGCGCATCGCGCTGATTGGGATTTTTAACGAACGCCAATGATAGGCATTCCCAATAAGCGATTCATCTTTTCGTCAGTTTCTATTCAGTTTTTAGAAAGCTTTCAGAAATTTCTTAGATCTGTGATGCATCCCTGCCACAACTACTGTCATCTGCGTTAAACATTAAGGGACGGATTCAGTCGTCATCAGTCAGAATTGCGGCCGGCAGGCGCGGCAATACCCGCATCGCATTGGCCGTGGTGGCGTGCGCCACCTGCGCGGGCGTGATGCCACGCAGCTCAGCCAGAACGGCGGCGATACGCAGCAATTCCCCCGGCCGGTTGCGGCGCTGGGGCGGGTGCAGCCAGGCAGGCGGAATATCCGGCGCATCGGTTTCCAGCACCAGATGCGCCAGATCCACATCCACCGCATGGCGGCGAATCTGCAGGGCGCGTTCATACGTCATGGCGCCCCCCATGCCCAGGGCGAACCCGTGATCGATGAACGCCTGGGCTTGCTGTGCGCTGCCGTTGAAGGCGTGCGCGATGCCGCCAATGGGGCCATGGCGGCGCAGGTATTTCAGCAAGATGTCTTGCGACCGGCGCACATGCAGCAGCACCGGCAGCTTGAATTCCACGGCCATCGCCAGTTGCGCGGCATAGAACCGTTCCTGGCGCTCGCGGGCTTCACCGGAGGAAATCTCGGGCACAAAGAAGTCCAGGCCGATTTCGCCGATGGCAACAAAGCGGGGGTCGCCCAGGCACTGTTTGATGGTGTCGCGCAGCACGTCCAGGTCGGAATCCTGCGCGCGCTGCACGTAAAGCGGATGGATGCCCAGCGCATAGGCGCCGCCGGCGATCTGCCCGGCCAGCCGTTGCACCACTGAAAAGTTGGCGCGTTCGATGGCGGGGATGACGATGGACCGGACGCCGGCTTCGCAAGCGTGGTCGGCCACCTGCTGGCGGTCGGCGTCGAATTCCGCGGCGTCCAGATGGCAGTGGGTGTCGATCAGCATGGGCATGGCCTCCTTGGCAGGATTATGCACCCCTGCCCGGCTTACCCCGACACCAGCCTGCCGCTTTCCATCAACAATTGGCGGTCGGCGCGGGCGGCCAGTTCGGGGTCGTGCGTGACGATGGCAAACGCCGTGCCCGATTCCTGGTTCACACGCGTCAGCAGCTCGAACATCTTGTGCGCCGTGTTGCGGTCCAGGTTGCCGGTGGGTTCATCGGCCAGCACGCACACCGGGCGCGTCACCAGCGCGCGCGCCAAGGCGACCCGCTGACGCTCGCCACCCGACAATTGGCCCGGGAAGTGATCTTCGCGCGCGGCCAGGCCCACCAGCGCCAGCACCTCGCGCGCGGCCTCGCGGGCCTTGTCGCGGTTTTCGCGACGCACGATCAGCGGCATCGCCACGTTATCCAGCGCCGAAAATTCCGGCAGCAGATGGTGAAACTGGTACACAAAGCCCAGGCTGCTGTTGCGCACCGCGCTTTTTTTCGCTTCCGACAAGCCCACGGCCAATTTGCCGTCCACCGACACCGAGCCGCTGTTGGGCACGTCCAGCAAGCCCAAAATGTGCAGCAAGGTGCTTTTGCCCGAGCCCGACGCGCCCACGATGGCGACCATCTCGCCGCGCGCCACCGTCAGGCTGACATCGCTCAGCACGTCGATGCGGGCGGGGCCTTCGTCATAGAACTTGACGATGTTTTCGGCTTGCAACGCGGGGGTCAAGGCGTCTGCGTTGGGAATCTTAATCATGGCGCAGCACCTGTGCCGGTTGCAGGCGCGAAGCGCGCCAACTGGGATACAGCGTGGCCAGCAGCGACAGCACCAAGGACGTCAGGCCGATGGTGACGATGTCGCCCATTTGCGGGTCCGACGGCAACGCACTGATGAAATAGACTTCGCGCGGCAAGAAATGCACGCCCAGCAGGCGTTCGATGAACGGCACGATCACGTCCACGTTGTAGGCAATGACAATACCGCCCGCCACGCCCAGCAAGGTGCCGATCACGCCGATCATGGCGCCCTGCACCAGGAAGATGCGGGCCACTTCGCCCGGCCCGGCGCCCAGCGTGCGCAGGATGGCGATGTCCGACTGCTTGTCCTTCACGGCCATCACCAAGGACGACAGCAAATTGAACGCCGCCACGGCGACGATCAAGGCCAAAATCAGGAACATCATGCGCTTTTCGGTCTGCACGGCGGCGAACCAGGTGCGGTTGTTGCGCGACCAGTCGCTGGCCATCACGTAGGGCGGCAAGACCTTCTTCAGTTCGTTGGCGACTTCGGGCGCTTTCTGCATGTCGGCAATGCGCAGCCGCACGCCCGCCGTGCCGCTTTCGCGGAACACGCGCGCGGCGTCCTGGTTGTCCACGAACGCCAGCGACGAATCATATTCATAGTGGCCCGACGAGAACACGCCCACCACGGTGAACTGGCGCATGCGCGGCGCGAAGCCGGCCGGGCTGATCGAGCCCTGCGGCGCCATCATCAGCAGCGTGTCGCCCACTTTCACGCCCAGGCCATCGGCCAGTTCGTTGCCCAGCACCACGCCGAAGCCGCCGGCTTTCAGGTCGGTCAGCTTGCCCGTCACCATCTGGCGCGGCAGGTCCGACACGTTGCCTTCGGTGGCGGGGTCGATGCCCCGCACCTGCACGCCCCGCAGCGCCTGGCCGCGTACCAGCATGCCTTGCGCCGCCACGAAGGGCGCGCCGGCCTTGACCTCGGGGTTCTTCTCGGCCGCGGTGGCAAACTGCTGCCACTGCTCAAGCACCCGTTCGGGCAACGCGCCGGGAATGTAGAGTTCGATGTGCGGCAGCACCGACAACATGCGGTCGCGCACTTCTTTTTGAAAGCCGTTCATCACGGACAGCACCACGATCAGGGCAGCAACGCCCAGCGCGATGCCCGCCATGGAGCTGGCGGCGATGAAGGAGATGAAGCGATCGCGGCGCCCGCGTCGCTGGCGGATTCGGGCCATCCCGGCATAGCGGGCGCCTATCCATAGTTCGTAGGGTATTTTCAGCACGTGCGCATTATGGCATTAACGGCCTGGAAATCGCGCCGCGGATGTGCGGTTCCACGACCAGCCGTGTCAAGCTATGGCAGGCGCTACCCCCCCTTAGTTCCCGGCGCCCTGCCAGACTACAATCCCGCCCATGCTGATCGTCATTCCGGGCGCCCTGCCCGCCCTTCCCGTTGCCGCCGAACTGGCCAAACTGCTACCCGAGCGCGCCCCCACGCTGCACCACTGGCTGCTGGCCGGCACCGCACGCGCCACGCCGTTTGATGTGCGCGCCCACGGCTGTACCGCATTTGAATCCTGGCAACTGAACCGCGCGGGCTACCAGGCCGAACCCGGCCTGCTGCAAGGCGCGGGGCTGGGGCCGCTGCTGGCGGGCGACCACGCCCCGGCTGGCCAGGCCGTGTGGCTGGCCGAGTTGGTCCACCTGGCATTGGGCGCCGACCAGGCCAATCTGCTGGACCCCGGCCAAATGGAATTGCGCGCGCAGGAATCCGACGCCTTGCTGGACACGGCGCGCCCGCTGTTTGACGGCACGGGCTTCGCCGTCCACGCGCTGTCACCCCAACGCTGGCGCCTGAGCTTGCCCGAGGGCTTGCGTCCGCAGACCGCGTCGCCGCTGGTGGTGGCTGGCCACCGGCTGAACGAATGGTGGCGCCAAGACGCCGAAACCCGTCCCTGGCGCAAGCTGCTCAATGAAATTCAGATGGCGTGGCACGAACACCCCGTCAACGACGAGCGCGCCGCGCGCGGCCTGCCCCCGGTCAATGCCTTGTGGCTTTATGGCGGCGGCACGCCGTGGGCGGCCGCGCCTGCCGGTGCCGAGTACGTGCTGACCGGGCTGGACGCCCCGCAACGGACGGGCGACTGGTCCGGCTGGCTGGACGCCTTGGCCGAACTGGATGCGCAGCACCTGCGCCCGCTGGCCGGCAAGCATGGCCTGCCACCCGCCCCCACCGAACTGCTGCTGCTGGGCGACGACCGCCAAGCCGCGCTGACCCTGAAACCGCGCGGGGGCCTGCTAGGCTTGCTGCCCGCGCCCAAGAAAAACTGGAGCGCCTGGTGGTCTCACCCCGCTTAACGACCCGACCCGCCGCCCTGGAAGCCTGCCGCATCCTGGAAGCGTCCGGCATCCACCCGCTGCTGGCCCGCCTGTGGGCCGCGCGCGGCGTCACGCATCCTGATCAAACCAAGCTGGCCTGGCCGTCGCTGCTGCCGCCCGCCGGCCTGACCCATTCCGCGCACGCGGCCGGCGTGCTGGCCGACGCCATCCAGGCCGGCAAGAAGCTCTTGATCGTGGCCGACTACGATTGCGACGGCGCCACCGCCTGCGCGGTCGGCCTGCGCGCCCTGTCCGCCATGGGCGCTGACGTTGACTTCCTGGTGCCGAACCGCTTTGAAACCGGCTATGGCCTGTCGCCCGCCGTGGTCGACCTGGCCGTGCGCCACCGCAGCGGCAAGCCCGACATCATCATCACCGTGGACAACGGCATCGCCAGCGTCGACGGCGTGGCCGCCGCCAACGATGCCGGCATCGGCGTGGTCATCACCGACCACCACTTGCCCGGCGACACCCTACCCGACGCGCTGGCCATCGTGAACCCGAACCAGCCCGGCTGCGGTTTCCCGTCAAAGAATCTGGCGGGCGTGGGCGTGATCTTCTACATGATGCTGGCCTTGCGCGCCGAGCTGCGCCGCCGTGGCGTCTACCCGGCCGATGGCGGCCCGCGCCTGGATGCGCTGTCAGACCTGGTGGCCTTGGGCACCGTGGCCGACGTGGTCAAGCTGGACGCCAACAACCGCCTGCTGGTCACGCAAGGCCTGCAACGCATGCGCAGCGGCCGCCTGCAACCGGGCCTGCGCGCGCTGTTCGCCGTGGCCGGCCGCGAGCCGCGCAGCGCCAATGGTTTCGACCTGGGCTTTGCCCTGGGCCCGCGCATCAACGCCGCGGGCCGCCTGGCCGACATGAGCCTGGGCATCGCCTGCCTGACCACCGACGATGAGGCCCAAGCGCTGGAAATGGCGCGAGAGCTCGACAACATCAACCGCGAACGCCGCACCATCGAAGCCGAAATGCGCGAGCAGGCGCTGGCCGCCATGGAAGAACCCAACGCATCGGCGGGCGCCACGGTCTGCGTGTTCGACCCCGGTTGGCACCAGGGCGTGGTGGGCCTGGTGGCCTCGCGCCTGAAAGAGAAATTCTGGCGCCCCACATTGGCCTTCGCCCCCGCGGGCGACGACGAAATCCGGGGCTCGGGCCGTTCGATTCCCGATGTGCACCTGCGCGACGCACTGGACCTCGTGTCCAAGCGCCACCCCAACCTGATCCGCAAATTCGGTGGCCACGCCATGGCCGCCGGCCTGACGCTGGGCCGCGCCGACTTCCCCGCCTTCGCCCCCGCGTTCGACGCGGCAGTGCGTGAACTGACCGGCCGCGACACGTTTGAACCCGTCATCGAAACCGATGGGTCACTGGAATCCGGCTATGCCAACGCCGAAGTCGCGGGCATGTTGCAGCAGCAAGTCTGGGGCGCGGGCTTTGCCGCCCCCTTGTTCCTGGACGAATTCACCGTGCGCAACCAGCGTTTGGTTGGTGAAAAGCACTTGAAGCTGTCATTGGAACGCGGCCACCAGCGCTTTGACGCCATCTGGTTCGGCCACGATCAATCGTTGCCGGAACATATACAGGCGGCGTACCGGCTGGAACAGAACGTGTGGAACGGGATGGTGTCGGTACAGTTGGTAATCGAACACGCGGGGTAAAGCTGCCGCGCAGATCGTAGGATGGGTGAAGCGCGGCAAAGTCCGGGCAAGAACGCAGGTGTAGAACGCGCGCAACCCATCAAACAACGCCGAATTCTCATGGGCAGTACCTAAATCCTCATGGGCCGTACCTATACGGTGGCGGCCGGCTGATGGGTTACGCGCGTTCCGCACCTGAATTCTTGCCGACGCCTTCCCGCGCTTCACCCATCCTACGAGCTGCGCATCCGCTCTATCCCTTCCGTCCCCCCGTCTTACAAACCCCGCCCGCGCTATTGCCTCATCCACGCTAAAATGCCAGGTTTCGCACAAAAGTCATCAGGAATCATCATGGAAGCCGAACGTCAGAACCAGCTCGCAGCCCGCCTCGCCGATTACGCGGAGCGCGAACAGGCTCTACGGAGGTATCTTTGACTACGATGCCAAAGCTGAACGCCTGCACGTTGTAAACGCCGAGCTTGAAGACCCGGCGGTCTGGAACGACCCGAAGCACGCCCAGGACCTGGGCCGTGAAAAGAAAGCCCTGGAAGACGTGGTGGAAACGCTCACCGGTCTTGGCACGGGCTTGGCCGACGCCAACGAATTGTTCGAACTGGCCGAGGCCGACGACGACGATTCCACGCTTGAATCCATCGAAAAAGACGCCGACGCATTCCAGGAAAAGCTCGAAAACCTGGAATTCCGCCGCATGTTCTCGAATCCGGCCGATCCGCTGAACTGCTTCCTGGACATCCAGGCGGGCGCGGGCGGCACGGAAGCGCAGGACTGGGCCTCGATGCTGCTGCGCCAGTACCTCAAGTACGCCGAGCGCAAGGGCTTCAAGGTTGAAGTGCTGGAAGAATCCGAAGGCGACGTCGCCGGCATCAAGTCGGCCACCATCAAGATGGAAGGCGAATACGCCTTCGGCTACCTGCGCACCGAAACCGGCGTGCATCGCCTGGTCCGCAAGAGCCCGTTCGATTCCTCCGGCGGCCGCCACACGTCATTTGCCAGCGTGTTCGTGTACCCCGAAGTCGACGAATCATTTGAAGTTGAAGTGAACCCCGCCGACCTGCGCGTGGACACCTACCGCGCGTCCGGCGCGGGCGGTCAGCACATCAACAAGACCGATTCCGCCGTGCGCCTGACCCACATCCCCACGGGCATCGTGGTGCAGTGCCAGAACGACCGGTCGCAGCACCGCAACCGCGCCGAAGCCATGCAGATGCTGAAGTCCAAGCTCTACGAACTGGAAATGCGCAACCGCATGGCCGAACAGCAGAAGCTGGAAGACTCCAAGACCGATGTGGGTTGGGGCCACCAGATCCGTTCCTACGTGCTGGACCAGAGCCGCATCAAGGACCTGCGCACGAACGTTGAAATCTCCAACACGCAAAAAGTGCTGGACGGCGACCTGGATCCCTTCATCCAGGCCAGCCTGAAGCAAGGCGTTTAAGTTTGTCGCAGTACTTCCGCTAACCGCACCCAGAGGTCCACGAATGTCTGACACCATCGCAATCCTTACCGGCGCTTCGCGCGGCATCGGCGCCGCCATGGCGCGCGGCCTGCTCAAACCGGGCACCCGCCTGATCACGCTGGCGCGCCGCGAAGACCCTGAACTGGCCGCCTACGCGCGGTCGCAGGATGTGCAACTGGAACAACTGTCCGTGGACCTCTCGGACCTGAAGGCGGCGGAAGCCGCGGCCGAACGCATCTGCTCGGCCCTGCCGCGCGATGCCAAGCGCTACCTGTTGATCAACAACGCGGGCACGGTGCACCCCGTGACCGGCACCGACGCCCTGATCGACAGCGCGGCCATTACCGCCGCGTTCAATCTGAACGTCACCGCCGTCATGCTGCTGACCGCGCGCTTCCTGGCCGCCGTAGAAGACCTGAAGGCCGACCGCCGCGTGCTGAACATCTCGTCCGGCGCGGGCCGCAATCCGAACGCCGGCTGGGGCGTCTACTGCGCCACCAAGGCCGCGCTGGATATGTATTCGCGCGTGGTCAAGCAGGAACAAGGCGATGACGGCGCGCGCATCGTTGCGCTGGCCCCCGGCATCGTCGACACCGACATGCAGGTCGCCATCCGTTCCAGCGACCCCGACAGCTTCCCGGCGCTGGCCAAGTTCCAGGACTTCCACGCCACCGGCAAGCTCGCTTCGCCCGCCAACGTGGCCGCCCGCATCCTTGCCTACCTGGATCGCGAAGATTTCGGCACGACCGAAATCGACGACATCCGCAATTACGACTGATCCCCTTACCATGACCGACCACTCGACCACTCCGGCACCCGCCCAGGATGAAAACCGCTTGATCGCCGAACGGCGCGCCAAGCTGGCCAAACTGCGCGAAGCCGGGGTCGCGTACCCCAACGATTTCGTTCCGGACGCCCGCGCCGCCGCGCTGCACGACAAGTACGACGGCGAAGAACAGGAAGCCCTGGCCGCCGCCGCCGTCACCGTCAAGGTCGCCGGCCGCATGATGCTCAAGCGCGTCATGGGCAAGGCCAGCTTCGCCACGCTGCAAGACAGCACCGGCCGCATCCAGATCTACCTGGACCGTGGCACGCTGGGCGAAGACCACTACGCCGCGTTCAAGCAATGGGACATCGGCGACATCATCGCGATCGAAGGGTCGGTCTTCAAGACCAACAAGGGCGAACTGTCGGTGCACGCCGCCACGGCTCGCCTGCTGTCGAAGTCGCTGCGCCCGCTGCCGGACAAGTTCCACGGCGTGGCCGACCAGGAACTGCGCTACCGTCAGCGCTACGTTGACCTGATCATGACGGACGCCACGCGCCGCACGTTCGAAGCGCGCAGCAAGGCCGTGGGCAGCATCCGCCAGTTCATGCTGAACGCCGGCTTTCTGGAAGTGGAAACGCCCATGCTGCATCCGATTCCGGGCGGCGCGGCGGCCAAGCCCTTCGTCACGCACCACAATGCGCTGGACATGGAAATGTACCTGCGCATTGCGCCCGAGCTCTACCTGAAGCGCCTGATCGTCGGCGGCTTCGAGCGCGTGTTCGAAGTCAACCGCAACTTCCGCAACGAAGGCGTCAGCCCGCGTCACAACCCTGAATTCACGATGATGGAGTTCTATGCGGCCTTTGCGGAATACCGCTGGCTGATGGACTTCACGGAAGAACTGATCCGCCAGGCCGCCATCTCGGCCACCGGCAGCGCCGTGCTGACGTATCAGGAACGCGAGCTGGACCTGTCCAAGCCGTTCGACCGCCTGACCATCTGCGAAGCCATCCTGAAGTACGCGCCGGGCTACACCCAGGAACAACTGGACGACCCCGCCTTCGTACGCGCCGAATTGAAGAAGCTGGGCGCGGATGCCGACGGCCCCGTGCTGTCGCGCGCCGGCCTGGGCGCGCTGCAACTGGCGCTGTTCGAAGAGACGGCCGAAGCCAAGCTCTGGAACCCCACCTACATCATCGATTACCCGGTTGAAGTGTCGCCGCTGGCGCGCGCTTCCGACACGCGCGAGGGCATCACCGAGCGCTTCGAACTGTTCATGACGGGCCGCGAAATCGCCAACGGCTTCTCGGAATTGAACGACCCCGAAGACCAGGCCGAACGCTTCCGCTCGCAAGTGGAAGCCAAGGACGCCGGCGACGAAGAAGCCATGTTCTACGACGCGGACTACATCCGCGCGCTGGAATACGGCATGCCTCCGACGGGCGGCTGCGGCATCGGCATCGACCGCCTGGTCATGCTGCTGACCGACAGCCCCAGCATCCGCGACGTCATCCTGTTCCCGCACCTGCGTCGTGAAGACTAAAGGCGGCTTGCCCAAGGCGGCATCATGATCTTCAAGATCCTGATGCTGCTGCTGATCGCGGCGGGGCTGATCTACTGGATCAAGCAACCGCGCCGCGCTCTGCCGGCTTCGCCCTACGTCTCCGCGCGACCGCGCCGGCCGGTGTTCATTGCGCTTTGCATCGCCGCGGCGATCTCAGCGGTGGCATCGCTGCTGTCCGCGCTGCTGTGGATGGGTGGTGTGGCGGGCGGCGTCACCGGAGGCGGGTATCACGGCGAAGCCGACTTCCTGCTGCCCGTGGCCGGTTGTTTGCTGGCGCTGGCCGTGGCCTGCGCCGTGGGCGCCTATCTCAAGCGTCGGTAGCCTGACCCGGCAAGGGCCAAGCGCCCGCGCCCGTGGGCAAGGCCGGCAACGACGCCAGCAACATCGCATCAATGAACTCGGCGGGCGCCAGGCGCCCGCCCGGTTTGTACCACTGCACCGTCAGGTTCATCGCCCCCAGCACGCAACGCTTGATGACGCGCGCATCGCCCTTGATCATGCCCGCCTCCACCGCGCCGGCCACCACGGACTGCCACATCGCCTCGTAGCGATCACTTAACGCCTTGACCGCCGACTGGCTGGGCGCGGACAGGCTGCGCCATTCGTACACCAGCGCGTTCATGGCGTCGCCCCCCGCCCCTTGCAGCATGCTCCACATGTGGACGCGAAACAGCGCGGCCAGCCGGTCGGCCGGCGCGTCGTAATGCGCCAGCGCCCGTTCGCCGCCGTCGATCACTTCCTGGATGCCGTTGTTCATCACGGCCACCAGTATTTCTTCCTTGCTGCGGAAATGGTGGAACAGGCTGCCGGACTGCAAGCCCACGGCGCGGGCCAGTTCGCGCACGGTCGTGCGCTCGTAGCCATGCTTGCAGAACAGCCGGCCGGCCGTCAGCACCAGCTCGCGGCGGCGCTCGGACTCCGTGCCTTCATCGCGCGGCGCGACGACCGCGGTCTTGTTCATGGCGCTTCACAGTCTCTGGATGATGGTCGCCGTGGCCATGCCATGGCCGATGCACATCAGTTGCATGCCAATCTCGCCCTCGGTCGCTTCAAGGCCGGCCAGCATCTTGGCCATCAAGCCCGCGCCGGTCGCGCCCAGGGGATGGCCGTGCGCAATCGCGCCGCCCCAAGGATTGACGCGCGACGGTTTGGCGTCCAGCTCGCGTTGCCAGGCCAGCACCACGCTGGCGAAGGCCTCGTTGATTTCGATCCAATCGATGTCTTCCAGGGCCAGGCCGGCGCGCGCCAAGGCCATGCGCGCAGCCGGAATCACGCCCGTCAACTGCATCACGGGGTCCGACCCGACCACCACCCGCGCCAGGAATCGGGCGCGCGGACGCAGCCCGTCTGACAGCGCCGTATCGTGGTCGGCCAGCAATACCGCCGCCGCGCCGTCGGCCAATTGGCTGGCGTTGGCGGCGGTAACACCACCCTGCCCTGCCGGCCGCATCGCCGGCGCCATGGCCGCCATGCGCGCCGGGTCGGTGGTCTCGCGGATGCCTTCATCGCGATGCACGGCCGCCTGCGGCCCCGGCAGCAGTTCCGCGTGCAGCCCGGCGCGCGCGGCGACCCAGGCGCGTGCATGACTTTCGCGCGCCCACTCATCCATCTCGGCCTGCGACAAACGCCAGTGGTCGGCAATGCGTTCCGCGCTTTCAATCTGGTGGATCAGGGCATGGCGTTCCAGCAGCGCAGGGTTCAGCGATTCAAAGCCCTTGAATTCGCTTTGCCCCAAGGTCACGTCCAGGAACATCGGCACGCGGCTCATGCTTTCAACGCCGCCCGCCACCACATAGCGCATGTCGCCCGCGGCGATCGCCTGCGCGCCGAAATGCACCGCCTGCTGGCTGGATCCGCACATCCGGTTCAGCGTCACACCTGGCACGCTTTCCGGCAAGGTCGACAGCATGGCCGCCAAGCGCCCCACGTTCGCCCCCTGCTCGCCCGCCTGGCTGACGCAGCCCGCGATCAGGTCCTCGACCTTCTCGCCCGGCAAGCCGGCACGCGCCAGCAAGCCGTCTACGGTTTGCGCCAGCAGCGTATCGGGCCGCGTGTCGGACCACCATCCGCCGCGCCGGCCGAACGGCGTGCGCACCGCTTCCACGATCACGGCTTCGTTCATGCCATCGTCTCCTCAACGTAGAGCATTTCAATTTCCTTGGCGTAGGTGCGATAGATGCTGGCACGGCGCACTTTCATCGTGGCCGTCACCTCGCCATCGTCATGATCCAGTTCCTTGGTCAGCAGGTGAAAGCGCTTGATCTGGGACACGGGCGCAAGCCCGGCGTTGGCGCGCGACACTTCCTGCTGCACCAGTTCGCGCACCTCCGCCGTTTCGGCCAACGACCGGAAATGCGTGAACGCAATGCGGCGCGACTCGGCCCACTTGCCCACCGTGTCGAACTCAAGCTGGATAAGCGCCGACACGAACTTGCGGCCATCGGCAATAACGATGCATTCCTTCACATACGGGCTGCCCTTGACGGCGTTTTCAATTTCGGACGGCGTCAGGTTCTTGCCGCCCGCGGTGATCATGATGTCTTTCAGGCGGTCTACGATGCGCACGCGCCCGTCTTGTTCCGCCACCACGTCGCCCGTGTACAGCCAGCCATCACGCACCGTATCGGCCGTGGCGTCCGCGTTCTTGTAGTAGCCCTGGAACACCATGTCGCCGCGCACCAGCAGTTCGCCGGCGTCACCCATCTTCCATTCCACGCCCAGAATCGGTTCGCCCACCGTGCCTACTTTCACGCGGTCGGGATGCTGGCCGAAGATCATGCCGGCCGATTCCGTCAGGCCATACACCTCCAGCAGCGGCACGCCCAGGTTGCGGAAATAGCGCACTACGTCGGGCGGGATGGGCGCGGCGCCGGTCATGGCCACGCGCACGCGCCGCAAGCCAATGAAGTTCTGCAAGGCGCGCAACACCAGCCAATACCACAGCGCATGTGTCAGTCGTTCGCCCATGCTGTACTGCGCGGGCGACTTTTCCAGGAAGGGTGCGCAGCGCGCCAATGCCTGCCGGTACAGCCACTGTTGCAGCCGCCCCGCTTCCTGCATCTTGATCGAAATCGATGCGTGCAGCTTTTCCCAGATGCGCGGCACGCCCAGGAAGATCGTCGGCGCGACTTCGCGCAGGTCTTCCTGCACCGTGCGGATGGATTCGCCAAAATTCACCTGCGAACCCAGGTATAGCGGCACGAAGGTGGACAGCATTTGCTCGGCCACGTGGCACAGCGGCAGGTACGACAGATGCACGCTATGCGCATCCATCGACAGCCGGTCGGCAATACCCGGCGCCACGCCCCGCATGTTGCGGTAGCTGAGCATCGCGCCCTTGGGCTTGCCGGTGGAGCCGGATGTATAAATCATCAAGCCGGTTTCATCCAGGCGCTGCGTATCCAGGGCAGCATTCAAGGCCGCGAACTCCGCGGACTCGCGGCGCGCGCCGTCGGCTTCTACCTCGGCAAAGCTCACGATGCGCTCGCGCTCGGCCGGCGCGTAGGAACGCAGGCCCTTGGTTTCGATCATCACAATGCGGCGCAACAGCGGCAAGCGGTGCGCCACCTGCAGCACCTTGTCGGTCTGCTCCTGGTCTTCACACACCACCAGTTCAACGTCGGCGTGCTCCAGCACATAGCCCATTTCCTCAGCCGGGCTGGTGGGGTACACGCCCACCGCCACGCCGCCCACGGTGCCCGCGCCCAGTTGGGTCAGTAGCCACTCCACGCGGTTCTCGGACACGATGGCAACCCGGCCGCCCACACTCAAGCCCAGGGCGCGCAGCCCCAGCCCTACGCGGCATGCCCGCTGCCAGTAGCCCGCCCAGGTCAGCGGCTTCCAGATGCCAAAGTCTTTTTGCCGGATGGCTATGGCCTCGGGCTGCCGCCGCGCCTGCTCGCGCAGCATCTGCGGCAAGGTCAGTTCGGGCCAAACGGCGGGGTCAATCAACGCAACCATGGCCTTGTCCTTCATGACAGCCAGCGCTTGCGGCGCTTGTAATGCTTGATGTCGCGAAAGCCGCGCGCGTCACCCGTGCCGCCCACGCCCAGATAGAACTCGCGCACGTCGGGGTCGGCGGCCAGCTTGTCGGCCGAACCGTCGATCACCACCTTGCCGGTTTCCATGATGTAGCCGTAGTGCGCCACGGCCAGCGCCACCGATGCATTCTGCTCAACCAGCAGCATCGACACGCCCTGCTCGGCGTTGATGCGCGCGATGATGGAAAAGATATTCTCCACCAGCATTGGCGACAAGCCCAGCGACGGCTCGTCCAGCAGCATCAGCCTGGGTTGCGCGATCAGCGCACGGCCAATGGCCAGCATCTGCTGTTCGCCCCCGGACAAGTAGCCCGCCAAGCCGCGCCGCCGTTCGAACAGGCGCGGAAAATAGCCGTACACCAGGTCGAAGTCCACGCGCGCGTCGGGCCGCCCCGTCAGCGCGTAGGTGGCCGCCACCAGATTTTCTTCCACGGTCAGGTCTTCGAACACGCGGCGGCCCTCCATGACATGCGCCAGGCCGGCGCGCACCAAGTTCTGCGGCTTGGTGCCCGCGGTGTCACCGCCGTTGAAGGCAATATGCCCGCGCACCAATTCCCCGTCCTCCAGGTCCAGCAATCCGGACACGGCCTTAAGCGTGGTGGACTTGCCCGCGCCGTTGCTGCCCAGGAGCGCCACGATGCTGCCGGCCGGCACCGACAGGGACAAGCCGCGCAGCACCTGCACCGCCTTGTTGTAGACGACCTCGATATTGTTGATGTCCAACACCGCCGCGGGCGCGGCGGCGGTGGTCGATGCCGATGTCTGTGCCAACCGCGCGTCTTGTCCCAGGTTCACGGCCGCCTCACTTCAGCACGATCCAGTCTGACGCCGGCACCATCTGCTTTTGCTTCACATCGGCGCGGTAGATGCGGCCCACCGGAATGGAATTGCCCTTGATCGTGACCGGCACGCCGATCAGACCGCCCGTGTCAAAGTCCTTGATGCCGTCCAGCGCGGCCTTCATGTTGGCGCTGGTCAGTTCCTTGCCGGCGTCCAGCGTGCGCTTGGCCACTTCCGAAAACAGCATCGCCGCCAGGAAGCCCTGCATGTAGCCGGTGCTTTGGTATTGCGGACGCATTTCACGGATCTTCTTCAACATCGGCGCATCACCCTCGGTGTCGTAGTAGTAGCGATAAGGCATCACGCCCATGAAGCCCTCCGCGTCTTCACCCATCTGCATCACGGTGGAGTTATCCATGGTCCAGAACGTGCCCATGTAGCGGGTCTTCAGGCCCATGCGCTTGCCCTGTCCGACGAATTCCGGAATAGGCGCCAGCACATAGCCGTGGAAGATCGTGAAGTCCGGATCGGCCCGGCGCAGCTTGATCACTTCGGTCGACACGTCCACGCTGCCCGGTGGCGTCATGATTTCGGTGGCGACTTTCAGCCCCAGCTTTTCCGCCACGGCGCGCGAGCTGGCGATGGGATCGCGGCCGAACTCGGTGTCGGAATACACAAACGCCACTTTCGCGCCCGGTTGCTCCTTGGCGATGTAGCGCAGCAGGATGCCGAACATCTCGGTGTAGTCCGGCCCCAGCATGAACTGCGCCGGATACTTGGCGGGGTCGTTCAGTTCAGTGGCGAACGACGCGCCGGTCATCAGGATGTCGCCGGTGCGGTTCAATTCCGCGTTGATGGTCTTCGAAAACCCGGTTGAATCGCCGTAGTAGAAGTTCACCTTGTTCTGGCTGGTGATTTTCTTGAAGGCGGCCACCGATGCATCCACCTTGTAGGCCGTGTCTTCCGGCACATACCGCAGCTTGCGGCCCTTGATGCCGCCTTGCTCATTGATGATCTTCACGTAATCGGAAATGCCGGCGTGGATGCCCTGCCCGGCAAAGGCGAACACGCCGCTTAAGGGAATGGACCCGCCCAGCACCAGGTCGTCCGCGGCCTGCGCGGCAGGCGCCGCCGCCAATGCCGCCGCCAGGCCCAACGGGGCCAACAACTTCGATAAACCGCTGCCTATCCGGATGCGCTTCATGATGTGTCTCCTTGGGTCTTGTAGGTGTTGCAATGCGTTTTGCAATCGGCCAGTCAGCGTTCAGGTCCGGAATGGCCACAGGTGGAAGAAGCGGCGCACGCGCCGCCAGATTTCCGCGAGCCCATGCGGCTCGAAGATCAAAAAGCCCACGATCAGCAGGCCGAAAACAATGGTGCGCACGGGCGACACGAGGCGCAGCGCGTCGCCGCCCACGGGCAGCCAGCCCACGATGAGCTTGAGCAGTTCGGGCACCATGGTCATGAACACCGCGCCCAGAATGGCCCCCAGGATCGAGCCCATGCCGCCCACGATGATGGCGGCCAGGAAGAAGATGGACATGATCAGCGGAAAACTCTCGGGCGTGACCACGCGAAAGAAGTACGCCCACAGCCCGCCCGCCACACCCGCATAGAACGACGACAGGCCGAACGACAGCAGCTTGTAGCGCAGCAAGTGGATGCCCAGCACTTCGGCCGAAATGTCGCGGTCGCGGATGGCGATGAAGGCGCGCCCGATGCGGGTGCGAAACAGGTTCGCCGCGCCCAGCACCATCAGCACCGTCACCGGCACGATCAGCCAATAGATCTTGAAGGATGTATCCAGGTCCACGCCCAGCACGCGCGCGGGCGGCACCTGCAAGCCGCTGGTCCCGCCGGTGAATTCCCAGTTCGCAAAAATGAAGTGCGCGATGAACGAGGCGGCAATGGTCGAAATCGCGAGGTACAAGCCCTTGACCCGCAGCGACGGAATGCCCACCAGCAGGCCGCCCAGCATCGCCACCACGCCGCCACCCAACAGGTTGACCACCACCGGCGTGCCCAGCCGCAGCTCCATCACCGCCACGGTGTACGCGCCCAGCCCCATGAATGCCGCCTGCCCCAGGCTGACCAGTCCGGTGTAGCCCGTCAGGATGTTCAAGCCGGTGGCGCTCGCGATGTTGATGGCGACCAGGCACGCCAGGTACAGCCAATAGGCGTCCGCCACGAAGGGAAACAGCACCAGCGACGCCGCCAGCAAGGCCAGCCACACATGCTGGGTGCGCGTGTCGAATAGGGCTTCGTCGGCCAGGTAAGTCTGCTTCGCGGTTGCGATACGCATGGGTCAAAGCCTCTCGATTTCACGGGTGCCGAACAGGCCATAGGGCCTGACCATCAGCACCACGACCAGCACGATGAAAGTGGCCAGCAGCTTGTATTCACCGCCCAGGTAGGCGCCCGCCCAAGCCTCCAGCAATCCGATGAACACGCCGCCCACCAGTGCGCCCGCCACGCTGTCCAGCCCCCCCACGATCACCACCACCAGCACCGACAGGCCAAACACGCCCATCGACGAGGAAATGCCGCCGATGGCGCCCACGATCACCCCAGATACGGCGGCCAATGCGCCGGCAGCGACCCACGCCAGCGAGAACACGCGCGGCACGTTAATGCCCATTGCGTAGGCCGCGCCCTGGTCGGATGCTGTCGCCCGCAGCGCGACGCCGCCGCGCCAGTAGCGAAACACCACCAGCACCAGCAGCGCCAGCACCACCGCCACCCAGAATCCGTAGAACACCTTGGGCGCGACGAACGCCTCGCCGATGATCACGGGCGAACGCGGCATGAACTCCGGCAGGCGGCGCTGATCGGCAGTCCAGATCAGTTCCACCGCGCCCACCAGAATCGACGCCAGCCCCACCGTCACCATGAAGACCGAGATCGGGGCCTCGCCCAGCATTGGCCGTATGGTCAAGCGCTCAACCAGCGCGCCCAACACACCCGACACCACCACCGCGCCAACGATGGCCAGCCATATCGGCCACGCCATGCTCGTTGCGAAGGCATAGAACACGTACGCGCCCAACATCAGGAATTCGCCGATGGCGATGTTCACGACCCGCGTCGCCTTGTAGACGATGACGAAAGCCAAGGCCGCCAGCGCATACAGGCCGCCGCTGCCCAAACCCGCCAGGCTGACTTCCACAAAGAACAGCACGTCCATCACGCGGCCTCCCGCAGGCGGCGGCGCAGGTCACCCACGTCGCCCGCGCCCAGATAGGCCTTGATGACGTCTGGGTTCGCTTGAACCTGGGCGGGCGTGCCGTCAGCGATCACCTGACCGAAGTTCAGCACCACAACGTGATCGGACAGGTCCATCACCATGCCCATGTCGTGCTCCACCATCAGCACCGTCACGCCCCATTCGGATCGCGCATCCAGGATGAAGCGCGCCATGTCGTCCGTTTCTTCCCGGTTCATGCCGGCCACGGGCTCGTCCAGCATCAGCACCTTGGGCTGCATCGCCAACGCGCGCGCCAGCTCAACGCGCTTGCGCAAGCCATACGACAAGGCCGCCACCGGGGCGTGCCGGATATGGTCGATTTCAAGAAAGTCGATGATGCGTTCTTCGATGTCGGCCCGCAGCGCCATCTCTTCGCGGCGCGCCCGGCCCAGGTAGAACAGGGCGTCCAGCACATTGGTGCGCAGGTGCGCGTGCCGCCCCAGCTTGATGTTGTCCAGCACCGTCATGCCGCGAAACAGCGCGATGTTCTGGAAGCTGCGCGCCAGGCCCAGCCGGGCGCGCTCAGGCGCCGCCACGCGAGTGATGTCCTGGCCTTCAAAGCGGATCTGGCCCGCGGCCGGTTTGTAGAAGCCGGAAATGGTGTTGAACAGCGAGGTCTTGCCCGCACCGTTCGGGCCGATGACCGTGGTAATGGTGCCGGGCGCCACGCGGAGCCCTACGCCGGTCAGCGCCTTGACGCCACCAAACGCCAAGGTAACCCCATCCACCTCCAGTAAAGGAGCGTGCTTGGACTGATCCACCATTTGTCTCCTCGCTGATTGATCGCGAAGTTTTTTTGCCGCCTTGGGCGGACATTTTTTAAACGATGAATCGGCGACCCGCGAGCCAGGAGATGCAACGAACCTGTCTTTACCTACGCCAATCCAGCGCTGGAAAATCGTTCTATGCGGTAGCACTATGCGTTACGCTAGGTCTGCTTAAAACAAAACCAAGCAAGCGCTCGGTTCAGACCATAGCATCGCGGTTTTTGGATCGACAGTTGGTACTTACCCGATAACGGAGACACGCCATGACCCAGGAACTTCCCGCGTTTCAAACGCTGCTGTTGACTGCCGATGACGCCATCGCCACGCTGACGCTGAACCGCGCTGACACCCTCAACGCCATCGATGTTGCCATGGCGCGCGACCTGCAACGCGCCGCGCAGTGGATCGAAACGCAGCCCGCTATCCGTGTCGTGCGCCTGTGCGCGGCGGGCAAGGCATTCTGCGCGGGTGGCGACATCAGCATGTTTACCGGCGAGCCCGCGCAGGTGCGCGCCACCTTGCAGGATCTGTTCACGTCGCTTAACGATTTTGTCGCGCGTATCGCCCGCATGAACAAGCTGTGGCTGGCGCAGGCACACGGCGTGGCGGCGGGCGCGGGATTGTCGTTGGTGCTGGCGTGCGACTTGGCCATTGCCGAGGACGACACCCGTTTCATGACGGCTTATCTGAAGTTGGGAGCCACGCCCGACGCAGGCATGACTCACGGTCTGGCCCGCGTGTTGGGGCCCAAGCGCGCCCTGGACCTGCTGCTGCGTCACGACGCTTTCACCGCGCGCGACGCGCTGGCCTGGGGCATCATCACCCGCAGCGCGCCGGCCAGCGAGTTTTCCCAGGCCGCGGAACGCTATGCCGAGGATTTGGCGCGCCACGCGCCTCACGGCATCGCGGGCGCGAAAGACCTGCTGCGCTCAGCCGAGCATGCCTCGCTGGAAACGCAGTTGGCCAATGAAACGGCGCGCTTTCTGGACTCGGCAGGGCGCGCGGACTTTGCCGAAGGGGTGCAGGCATTTCGTGAAAAACGCGCGCCCGTGTTCAAGGGGCAATAACGCAATCGCGGGCTACCCTTGCGGATCGCTCCAGACCGGCGCACGCTTGTTCACAAAGGCCGCCAGGCCCTCGGCAGCGTCAGGCGTGGCGGCGGCGTTGCAGAACACCTCGACCGCTGTGGCAAGTTTGCGGCGGTAGTCGTTATCGTTGGCGAAGACAAAGGCGCGCCGCCCCATCGCCAGCACCTGTGGCGGTTTGCCCGCCAAGGACTGCGCCAGCAGTCGCGCGCGCTCCAATAATTGCCCTTCGTTTTCCACGCGCGCCACCAGACCCAGGCCGTGCGCTTCCTGCGCACTGAATGTCCTGCCGGTGAAGAGCAGGTCAAACGCACGGTGCTTGCCCACGATGGCAGGCAGATGGGCATAGTGGATCGCCGGCAACACGCCCACATCGATTTCGGGATAGCCGAAAGAGGCGGTGTCCGCGGCGACGATCATGTCACTGGAAATGGCGACCGTCATGCCGCCGCCCCGCACCGCGCCGGCCACCACCGATATCGATGGCTTCGTCAGATTGAACTGCGCGTCGTAAAGCTTGATGTACAGCCGGGTCAGCAGCGCATGCACTTGTACCGGCGAACTCGCCAGCAGCTTCTTCATGTCCAGCCCGGCGCAGAACCTGCCGGGCAAGTCGCTGGCCAACAGCACCGCGCGTACTTGCGTGTCGGCGTTGGCGCGATCAAGCGCGGCGATCAGCGCGTCCAGCATGTCCACGTCCAACGCATTGACTGGCGCGTGGCACAGATGAATTTCCGCGACCCGGTCGCGGACGTCGTAGCGTAGATAGGTCAAGACGATTCTCCTGCTGCGGATGGACGCGTCGTCGCCTGCACGCAGCCGGCGGCAAGCATGGCTTCGATCTCTTCGGACGCGTAGCCCAAGTCGGCCAGAATCTCGCTGCTATGCTCGCCCAGCAGCGGTGCGGGCAACATCGCTTGCCGCGCCTGCTTGCCGAACCGCACCGGCAGCCCGACATTGCGCACTTCTCCCAACACCGGATGCTGGCTGGTCACGATCAGGTTGCGCGCCGCCACTTGCGGATGCGCCAGCGCTTGGTCCAGGGTATGAATGGCCGAGCAGGCGATGCCAGCGGGTTTCAAAGTGGCGATCCATTCATCCACCGTCCGCGTTTCGATCCGTGCCTGCACCAACGCCACCGTGGCGTCAAAGTTGCGTACCCGGGAGGCATTGCTGGCAAACGAGGCTGCATCGGCTTGGTCTTGCAAGCCCGCCACCGCGCAAAACCGTTGCCATTGCGCGTCGTTGCCCACCCCCAGCATCAGGTCACCGTCCGCCGCGCGAAACGCCTGATACGGGCACATCGCCGGGTGCCCCGTGCCCATGCGCTGCGGAACCTGCCCGGTACGCCAGTAATTCTGCGCCATGTACGACATCAGGCCCAGCGACGTATCCAGTAGCGATACGTCCAGGTACTGGCCTTGCCCGGTTTGGCTGCGCGCCAGCAGCGCCGCCAGAATGCCACTTAGCGCAAAAGAACCGGTGCCCAGATCAACAGGCGAAAAGCTGGCTCGGGCAAATTTGCCGCCGGGTTCGCCCATGGTGCTGATCATGCCGCTGAACGCTTGCAGCATCACGTCGTACCCGGGTTCGTCACCCATGGGGCCTTCACGGCCGTAACCCGAAATCTCGCAATAGATCAACGCGGGATTCAAGCGGCTGAGCGTATCGTAATCGACCCCCAGCCGAGCAGCCGTCTTGCCGCCGAAGCCCTGCAACACCACATCAGCCTGCTTGGCCAAGCGGTGCACCACCGCCCTGCCCGCCTCGGTTTTCAGGTCCACGGCCAGGCTGCGCTTGTTGTGATTCACCGCCAGGAAGGTGGCGGACTGGCCGGCATCCTGCGGCAACCAGGCACGCGTATCGTCACCCGTGCCAACAGGTTCCACCTTGATCACCCGCGCACCCAGTTCACCCAGATATTGCCCGCACAAGGGGCCCGCCAGAACCTTGCTAAGGTCCAGAACCGTTATGTGCTTAAGCGGCGTCATGTTGGCAAAAGTCGTATTTGCCGAAGGCGTGGTGGTGGAAGGCGTGGTCGCAAAAGTCGGCAAGTTCATCATTCAGCCTTCAAGCCCACGGTGTTCGCGGCATCGGTCCATTGGGCTGTTTCGCGCTTGAAGAAGGCGTCCAGTTCAGCCGGCGCAACGGATAGCGCTTCCGCACCACGCTCTTGCATGGCCTTGCGGTAAGCCTGGCTTGCCACCACGTTCGCCACGGCCGAACGCAGCTTGGCCACCACCTCGGGCGGTGTGCCCGCCGGTGTCTGTAGCGCAAACCAGAACTTCAGGTCCAGCCCGGCGTAACCGGCTTCCTTCAATGTGGGTACGTCAGGCAGCATCGGCGAACGCGCAGTTGAGGTGATCGCCAGTGCGCGGAGCCTGCCGGCCTGCACTTGGCCAAGACTGGTGGACATGCTGTCGAACAAGAAGTCGACCTGCCCGCCGATAACGTCGGTCACGGCATTGGCGCTGCCCTTGTAGGCCACGCCCACCGCTTGGAACTTGGCCAACTTTTGCAGCAACGCGCCATACACATGCGGCGAACTGCCCGGCCCAAACGTCGCAAAGCTCAAGCCGTGGGGCGCCTCGCGGCCTTGCTTGACCAGCTCTGCCAAGGTCTTGGCCGGCGTACGCTCAGGATTCACGACCAGCAGGTTCGGCATGGCGCCGGTGGTGCCGATCGGTACATAGTCCGTCAGGGGATGCATCTTCGCGTTGGGATACATCAGCGGGTTGATGGCCTGCATGCCCACCGTGTTGTGCATCAACGTGTAGCCGTCGGCGGGTCCATTCAGCACGCTCTGATAGCCGACATTGCCACTGGCCCCAGGCTTGTTCTGCACGATGACCTGCTGGCCCAGTTCCCGCGATAGCGGCTCGGCGACCAGGCGCGCAATGAAATCCGTCGGCCCGCCGGCCGAGAACGGCACCAGCAAGGTAATCGGTTTAGTGGGCCAGGTGTCCGCGACCGCGGGCGATCCCAGAACGGCCGCGGCAATCGCGGTGGCCAGTGCTTTCATGAGCGCCATGATGTCTCCTTGTGTTTTTCGGTGGTGGCGGCTGCATTATGCAAATCGGTCTGATATATGAGAAATACCGTTTTTGTATGCCGGCTATCATAAAATTGTTATATCAAGCTTTGATCAGGATCCGTCATGTCAATGTCGATTCGTGCCATGCAGTGCTTTATCGCCGTGGTGTCCACCGGCTCGATCAGCCGCGCCGCGGCTGCACTACACGTGGCCCAGCCCGCGCTGAGCCTGTTGATTCGCAACTTGGAAGAAGACCTGGACGTAGTGCTGCTGCACAGAACGTCGCGAGGCGTCACGCCAACCACGGCGGGTACGCGGCTGCTGGCGCACGCTCGCGAAATCCTTGGTCGCATCGATGCGGCGCGCGCCGACGTGCGCGAGGACCAGGCCGCGCCACGCGGCACGGTGTCCCTGGCAATGTCGATGTCCATGGCCAAGCTCGTGGCGGTGCCCTTGCTACGTTTCAGCTTGCGGAACTGGCCGGGTGTCTATCTGAAGATCGTTGAATCCAGCACCGGATACATCCCGGGCTTCGTCAGCTCGGGCCATGCCGATCTGGGCCTGACCTTCAGTGACGATGCAGCCGTTGACCTGCGGTTTCAGCATCTGATCGACGAGGAATTGGTGCTGGTGTCGCCCCCGGGAAAACCGGGGGGGCTGCCGGCCGAAGGGCAAGCCAGGCTGCAGGGTGGCCTGCCGGCCAAGGCGGCGGAATTGAACGCTCTGCCCACGATCGGGCTTGGCGCGCTGGCCAAGCTGCCCCTGGTGCTGCCGGGCAATCCCCACAGCCTGCGGCGCCTGCTTGACCACTATCAACAACAAGAAGGCGCGGCGTTCCGGGTCATTGCCGAAGCCAACGCCATTCCGCAGTTAATAGAACTGGTTCAGGCAGGCCTGGCCCATACGATTCTCTCGTATGAGGCCGTACGGGGGGAAGCGATGCGGGGCGATGTGGCGCTGCGCCGCATCAAGAAGCCCCGCATGACCCGTCCGGTATTCCTGTGCCGCTCGGATGTGCTGCCGCTGTCCATGGCGGCAACCGCGGTCGCGGATCGCGTAAGCCGAATCATCATTGACGGCCGATTATCCGCGTAGTCAGCGCATCAGATAAGCCCCATTCGCTTTTCCACCGCCTGCGCCCAGCGCCGCGCCACGGTGGGCGATGTCGCGCAGGTAGCCGATTCCGTCACCACGCGCACGGCGCGCTCCAGCAATTGGATGTCGGCCTCGTGTTGGCGCGCGACATGTGGGTCTTCGAAGAAGATCACGCGCTGGCATTGATGCTCAAGCACCAGCTCGGCAATCTGGGCGTCGCCGCCCAGCGGTCCGCTCAGGTAGCGATGCACCCAAGGCTTGTCTTTCGGCCACCCGCGTGACCAGGCCAGGTCATTCAGCCTCCCGCCCGTCGTGCCCGTCGCCACGCGGCGTGCAAATTGCGACAGCACATCGAAATGCTCGCTCGCAAACGCAACCATCTCGTCCTTGAGCGCATCGTGGGCAATCATGGCCAGGGTCTGACCAGAGAAATTGAAGAAGCGCGACACGGACGCATCCGGCGCCAGTCCGGCATGCAGGCGTTCGACTTCCATCCATTCGATCGCGCCCGCCAAGGTCGAGATGAACGGTCGGCCGTGGGTGATGCACTGCCGCTTCAACGCCAGCGCCTCGGGAAAAATCGACGACGGATCCACGGGGTCGATCAGATAGATTGCCCCGTCAAAAGGAGCTTGCCCATCACGCCCTTCGGTCACGCGGGCTACCAGCTTCATCAGCCCGCCTTCGCGTCCGTAGGGGTAGCGAACCAGGCCGCTATAGCCTTGCAGCATGCCTTCGCGAACGATGGCGTCATGCGTGCGGCCAACGGTGTGCAGTTGCACGCCAAGCTCGCGTATGGTGGACGAACACGCGCGTAGCCAGGTGAACAAGGCGGCGTCGGGGGTTTCGTGGTGCAGACGGTTGGCGGCCAGGCCAAAGCGCAGTTGGGCAGCGGGCATCAGTAGACTCGAACAGTAGGATGGTCACAACGTGCGGACCCTTGATGATACCGTGGCCGCCCTTGCCGCGGCATGACGGCCGCGCAAACAAAAACGCTCCCATTTGGGAGCGTTGTTCGTGTCGGCGGGTCAGTCCGCTTCGTCGATCCAGGCCATCTGGATGGCCTCAAGGATTTTCTCGCCACAGTGGGCGGGGTCATCGTTGAATTCAGGCAATGCCATGACCCATTCGCGTAGCTGCGTAAAACGCAGCGTCTTGGGGTCGACGTCGGGGTGCGCGTCGACCAGGGCGGCGGCTATGTCGTAGGTATCGGTCCACTTCATCAATGGCCCTCTTTGGCGTGGTTGATGGTGTACTTCGGAATTTCTACCGTCAGGTCCGTGTCGGTCACCAACGCCTGGCACGACAAGCGCGACGTGGGCGTCAGGCCCCAGGCCTTGTCCAGCAGGTCTTCTTCGTCGTCCGTTGCGTCTTCCAGCGCGGAATAGCCTTGCTTGATGACCACGTGACAGGTCGTGCACGCGCACGACAATTCGCAGGCGTGCTCGATGTCGATGTGGTTATCCAGCAATACGCGGCAGATCGACACGCCCTTGGGCGCGTCTTCAATCACGGCACCTTCCGGGCAGTAGTCGGGATGAGGCAATACAGTCAGTTTCGGCATAACGTCTTTTCAGGCAATCTCATCAAGTTTGCGGCCCGCCAACGCAGCGCGAATGCTGCGATCCATGCGGCGCGCGGCAAAGTCGTCGGTGGCGGCCGACAAGGCTTGCACCGCAGCTTTCACCGCTTCCACATCGTCGACAGTCTGTGCACCGATGGCAGCCTGCAGGCATTCGTCGACGCGCTTGCGTTCGTCAGCGTCCAGCAAGTCACCATCCACAGCCAGCGCGGCCTGCACCGATTCCACCAGTTGGCGGGCGTCCACTTGCTGCTCGCGCAACATGCGCGCGCGGGCATCCGTATCCGCCTGCGACACACTGTCGGCCAGCATCTGCGCAATTTCGTCGTCGCTCAGTCCGTAGGACGGTTTGACGGAGACCGCGGCCTCGACACCCGTGCTTTGCTCACGAGCGGTCACGCTGAGCAGTCCGTCGGCATCAACCTGGAACGTCACGCGGATACGTGCCGCGCCAGCCACCATGGGGGGAATGCCGCGCAATTCAAACCGCGCCAACGAACGGGAGTCCGCCACCAGGTCACGTTCGCCCTGCACCACATGAATGCTCATGGCCGTCTGGCCGTCCTTGAACGTGGTGAACTCTTGTGCGCGTGCCACGGGGATGGTGCTGTTGCGAGGAATCACGCGCTCAACCAGCCCGCCCATGGTTTCCAGGCCCAACGACAGCGGAATCACGTCCAGCAGCAACCAGTCTTCGCCCGGCGCACGGTTGCCCGCCAGCAAATTCGCCTGCAACGCGGCGCCCAGCGCCACCACTTGGTCGGGGTCCAGATCGGTCAGCGGCTCGGTACCAAACACCTGGCCGACCGCGGCGCGCACTACGGGCATGCGCGTTGCGCCGCCCACCATCACCACGCCGCGCACGTCGGCCGGCTTCAGCGACGCATCGCGCAAGGCTCGGCGCGCGCAATCCAAGGTGCGTTCAATCAGCGGCTGCGCCAACGCTTCGAACTCAGCGCGCGTCAACACCAGGTCAACGTCACGGCCGTCCGACAGCGCCAGCTTCAGCGTGGCGCTATCGGCAGTCGACAAGGCTTCACGCGCGGTGCGTGCGGCCATCAACAGGCCACGGCGGTCGGCGGGTGAAAATTCACCAGCGGCCAGCTTGGCCACCGCGTGGTCGGCGATCAAGGCATCGAAGTCATCCCCACCCAGCGCCGTGTCGCCGCCAGTCGAAATCACTTCAAACACGCCCTGCGTCAGACGCAAAATGGAAATGTCGAACGTGCCGCCGCCCAGGTCGTAAACGGCATACACCCCTTCCGAGGCATGATCCAGGCCATAGGCAATGGCCGCGGCCGTCGGCTCATTCAGCAAGCGCAGCACGTTCAGGCCAGCCAGGCGGGCGGCATCGCGCGTCGCCTGGCGTTGTGCGTCGTCAAAATAAGCGGGCACGGTAATCACCGCACCGACCAGATCGTCGCCCAGTACGTCTTCGGCACGCTGGCGCAACACCGCCAGAATCTGCGCCGACACTTCAACCGGGCTCAAGTCGCCCTGCACCGTGCGGATACGCACCATGCCGGGCGCCTCCACAAATTCGTAAGGCGCCCGCGTGGCGCGCGCCTCTTCCAACGAGCGGCCCATGAATCGCTTCACGGACACCACGGTGTTCAAGGGGTCTTCAGCCTGCTGCGCAAGCGGCTCGCGGCCGGTCGTGACTTTGCCACCAGCAAAATAGCGCACCGCCGACGGCAGCAAGGCGTGGCCTTGCGCATCAGGCAGCACTTCAGCCACGCTGCTGCGCACAGCGGCAACAAGGGAATTGGTCGTGCCCAGATCAATGCCCACCGCCAGCTTGCGCTGGTGCGGCGCGGGCGACTCACCGGGCTCGGATATCTGCAATAAGGCCATGATTGTGTTCTTCTGGTCAGTGAGCGGCGGTGTGCTGGCGCCCGCTATGGCGGGTGCCCCAACACAGGGTTCGCTATCCGGCGGGCTGGGCGTCTGCCAGCTCTTGAGCCAGCTTTTCCACGAACATCCATTCCCGCACTTTCAGGCCCGCGGCCGCGTAATCGCGCTCGTCGTCAAGCAGGCGCTTCAGCGTGGCGCGCATCGACACACGCGCCTCTTCCAACTCTGCACGCAAGGCCACCAAGGCATCAGTATCGTCGCGCGCTTCATCCAACATCTCGCGCCACGTCATCTGCTGCATCAGGAAAGCCGTGTCCATGGACGTGTTGCTCTCGGTCTGCAAATCCACGCCTGCCTGTTCGCACAAGTAGCGCGCCCGCAGCAAGGGGTCTCGCAATACGCGGTAAGCCTCGTTGGCGCGCGCCGCCCATTGCATGGCGACGCGACGTTCCGCGGCGCTCGCTGTGGCGTAGCGATCAGGATGCACCTGCGCGGCGACAGCGCGCCACGCGGTGTCCAAGGCTTGCGCGTCCAGGTCAAAACGAGCGGGCAGGCCGAACAGCGTGAAATGGTCGTCTACAGCCAAGACTTACACCGTGAACGACTCGCCGCAGCCGCAGGTCGCCTTCTCGTTGGGGTTGCGGAACTTGAAACCTTCATTCAGGCCTTCGCGGGCATAGTCCAGCTCGGTGCCATCCAGGTAAGCCAGGCTTTTCGGGTCAATGAAGACCTTTACGCCAAAGCTCTCGAACACGACGTCTTCCGGCGCCGAGTCGTCCACGTATTCCAACTTGTAAGCCATGCCGGAGCAGCCCGTCGTCCTAACGCCGAGCCGCAGGCCAATCCCCTTTCCGCGCTTTTGCAAGTAGCGGCCGATGTGGTTGGCTGCCTGTTGGGTCAGGGTGACGGACATGATCAGCCTGCCACCGCTTCAGCCGGCGCCGAGTGCTTTTCTTTGTAGTTCTGCACCGCGGCCTTGATCGCGTCTTCGGCCAGGATGGAACAGTGCACCTTCACCGGCGGCAGGGCCAGCTCTTCGGCAATCTGCGTGTTGCGGATATTCATGGCTTGGTCCAGCGTCTTGCCCTTGACCCATTCGGTCACGAGCGAGCTGGACGCGATGGCCGAGCCGCAACCGTAGGTCTTGAAGCGCGCGTCTTCGATCACGCCAGCTTCATTCACCTTGATCTGCAGCTTCATGACGTCGCCACAGGCGGGCGCGCCGACCATGCCGGTGCCCACCGACTCGTCCGACTTGTCGAACGAACCAACATTGCGCGGGTTTTCGTAGTGATCCAGAACTTTGGTGCTGTAAGACATGTTATTTCTCCACGAATTTCTTGGCGCGGGCGCTTAGTGCGCGGCCCACTGCACGGTGTTCAAGTCAATGCCTTCCTTGGCCATTTCCCACAGCGGCGACATATCGCGCAGCTTGCCAACGCGGCTCTTGAGCAATTCAATCGCGTAATCCACTTCCTTTTCGGTCGTGAAACGGCCCAGGGTAAAACGGATGGAACTGTGCGCCAACTCGTCGTTTCGGCCCAATGCGCGCAGCACGTAAGACGGCTCCAGGCTGGCCGACGTGCAAGCCGAACCGCTGGACACGGCCAGTTCCTTGATCGCCATGATCAGGGACTCGCCTTCGACGTAGTTGAAGCTGACATTCAGGTTGTGGGGCACGCGCTGGTCCATGTCGCCGTTCAAATAGACCTCTTCGATCTGCGACAGACCGTTCCAGAGACGGTCACGCAGCATGCGGATCCGTTCGTTCTCGGTACCCATTTCTTCGCGAGCCAGGCGGAACGCCTCACCCATGCCCACGATCTGATGCGTGGCCAGCGTGCCAGAACGGAAACCACGTTCGTGACCACCGCCGTGCATTTGCGCTTCGATGCGGATACGCGGCTTGCGACGCACGTACAACGCGCCGATACCCTTGGGACCGTAGGTCTTGTGCGCCGAAAACGACATCAAATCGACTTTCAGCTTTTGCAGATCGATTTCCACCTTACCGGTCGCCTGAGCAGCGTCCACATGGAAAATGATGCCCTTCTCGCGGCAGATCTCGCCCAGCGTTTCGATATCCTGGACGACGCCGATCTCGTTGTTCACCATCATGACCGATACCAGCACCGTGTCGGGGCGCAGTGCCGCCTTGAAGGTGTCCAGATCAATCAGCCCGTCGTCCTTTACGTTCAAGTAAGTGACTTCGAAGCCTTGGCGCTCCAATTCACGACAGGTATCAAGCACGGCTTTGTGCTCGGTCTTGACGGTGATGATGTGCTTGCCGCGTTCCGCGTAGAAATTCGCGGCGCCTTTGATTGCCAGATTGTCGGATTCCGTTGCGCCGGAAGTCCAGACGATCTCACGCGGGTCGGCGTTGACAAGTTTGGCGACTTCTTCGCGGGCGCGCTCAACGGCTTCTTCGGAATCCCAGCCAAACGCGTGGCTGCGCGACGCCGGATTGCCGAAATTCTCGTACAGCCAAGGCACCATCTTGTCCACGACGCGCGGATCAACGGGTGTCGTGGCCGAATAATCAAAATAAATTGGACGGGTGGTCATTTCTACAACTCCTGATACTGCTTATACGGTGGCGTTGGCCGCAACGGCCGTGGTCGGGGAATTGGCGGCGGCATTGGCGCCCCCCACCCGATTGACACGCACCGCGCAGGCCTGCGCTTGATTGCTGGCTTCCTGCAATTGGCGCACGCGCTGCTGATCCACCAGATCTTGCAGGGACACCGAATCCAGGTAATCGACCATCTTGCGATTCAACGTCGCCCAAAGCTCATGCGTCATGCACTTGCCCGGCTTGCCGTCATTGCCGCTCGTACAGTCCCGTTTGCCACCACAACTGGTGGCGTCCAGCGGTTCATCGACCGCAAAGATAATGTCAGCAACGGTCACGTTGCGCGCAAGACGCGCAAGCGAGTATCCGCCGCCCGGGCCGCGCACGCTGTCCACGAGCTCGTGGCGACGCAGTTTCCCGAAGAGCTGTTCCAAATAGGAAAGCGAAATGTTCTGACGCTGGCTGATGGCCGCAAGAGTGACCGGGCCGCTATGCTGGCGCATAGCGAGATCGATCATGGCAGTCACGGCGAAACGCCCTTTGGTAGTTAGCCGCATGGTGGGTTCCCTGTGATTCGGCAATGGCCGCCAGCGAATCCAGCGGTCAATACCCGAGTAATTGGGTCAAGTATAGCCTATTCCCGACTAATTTGGTATGGCTCCAGGCCAGAAAAAACCGCGCTGTTGCGCGGTTTTTTCACTGCCATGCACCCCAAGAGCCGCACTGCTGGCGGCTCTATAAAAAGCGATCAAGCCGCCTGGTACTGGGTAGCGCGCTTGCGGACCAATTCCAAGACCCCCTGGCAGGCGTCTTCCAAATAATCGAGCACCTTGCCAAAGCCATCAGCGCCGCCGTAGTAAGGATCCGGCACAGTGGCCTCCTCGAACTCATTGGCGAAACGCATCAACAACATCAACTTGTGCTGATAGGTTTTGGGGCACTGTTGCTGCATGGCGGACAGATTATCCCAATCCATGGCAAGGATAAGATCAAAGTCGCGGAAATCTTCCGCGGTGACCTGACGCGCCTCACAGTGCGTGATCTCGTAGCCGCGCTTACGCGCCGCAGCCTGCGCCCGGGCATCAGGCGCCTCGCCAATGTGAAACGCGTGCGTGCCCGCGGAGTCGATGCGAACCACATCGCCCAAACCCGCGTCGTTCACCAAATGGCGAAACACGCCCTCTGCGCTCGGCGAGCGACAGATATTGCCCATGCAAACGAAAAGTACCTTGGTCATCATGGAAGTAAGTGTGCGGGAAAACCCGAGATAAGGCAAGCTTTTTTTGCAAATGAACAATTGGCCACAGGCAACTATTCATTTGCATTTTATTCAGCATAATCAATCAGTTACGCAGA
The DNA here is from genome assembly GCF_029637605.1 of Achromobacter spanius. Classification (NCBI taxonomy): domain Bacteria; kingdom Pseudomonadati; phylum Pseudomonadota; class Betaproteobacteria; order Burkholderiales; family Alcaligenaceae; genus Achromobacter; species Achromobacter spanius. The sequence continues at coordinate 1,970,095 of NZ_CP121261.1, forward strand.
ATACTCAAAGTCAAAGCTCACCAATGAAACACACTGGCCGTGTGCATTGCGAAACTGTCGCCATCTGGCCGCCGGGTTTCATCCTTTTCAGCTTTTCGTAAGCAAAAAGAGCGCTCGCGTTGGGGCCAAATGGTCATACCGCCCCATCCAGAAGTACCCGCTGCTTCAGCGCGGTAAGCGCATCGCGCGCGGCGGCAGCCTGCTCGAATTCCAAGTTTCGGGCATGGTCCATCATCAGCTTTTCAAGGCGCTTGAGTTCGCGAGCCAGCGCCTTTTCGTCCTTCAGAAACTCGGCCGGAACCGCCGCTTCCAACGCATCATGCTGCACGGGCGCTACGATGCCATCAATCAGCTCACGCACTGCCTTGCGAACGCCCCGCGCCGTAATGCCGTTGTCGATGTTGAACTGTAGTTGCTTGGCGCGCCGGCGACTGGTTTCCTCCATGGCGCGCTGCATCGAATCCGTGATGCGATCCGCATACAGAATCGCGTGGCCATTCAGGTTGCGCGCCGCCCGGCCGATGGTTTGAATCAGGCTGCGCTCGGACCGCAGGAAGCCTTCCTTGTCCGCGTCCAGAATCGCCACCAACGACACCTCAGGAATATCCAGGCCTTCACGCAACAGGTTGATCCCAACCAGCACGTCGAATGTCCCGAGCCGCAAATCGCGCAGAATCTCCACGCGCTCCACCGTGTCAATGTCGGAATGCAGATACCGAACCTTGACGCCATGCTCGCTCAGGAAGTCAGTCAGATCTTCGGCCATGCGCTTGGTAAGCGTTGTCACCAGAACACGCTCGCCTAGCGATACCCGAGCCTTGATCTGGCCCAGCAAATCGTCCACCTGCGTGCGGGCTGGCAACACTTCCACCAACGGATCGACCAGGCCGGTGGGCCGCACAACCTGCTCGACCACATTGTCGGCATGCTCTTTCTCGTACGCAGCGGGAGTGGCGGACACGAACACGCACTGGCGCATCCGCACCTCGAATTCCTCGAGTTTGAGCGGCCGGTTGTCCAGCGCGGACGGTAGCCGAAACCCATACTGCACCAGCGTTTCCTTGCGCGACCTGTCCCCACGATACATGCCGCTGAGCTGGCCGATGGTCACGTGACTTTCATCAATGAACATCAAGGCATCGGAAGGCAGGTAGTCAATCAGCGTGGGCGGAGGCTCCCCCGCTGCCGCGCCCGACAAATGGCGGGAGTAGTTTTCGATGCCCTTGCAAAAACCCAGTTCCTGCAGCATTTCCAGGTCGAACCGCGTCCGCTGTTCCAGCCGCTGCGCCTCGACAAGATGACCATCGTCGACAAACCGTTTTACCCGTTCGCGCAGCTCTTCCTTGATGGTTTCAATCGCACGCAACACGGTGTCGCGGGGGGTGACATAGTGCGAACCGGGGTAGACGGTGAAACGGGGCAACTTCTGGCGGATGCGCCCGGTCAGCGGATCAAAAAGCTCCAGACTTTCGATCTCGTCATCAAACAGGGTCAGGCGCAGCGCCAACTCGGCACTTTCCGCGGGAAAAATATCGATGGACTCGCCCCGCACCCGGAATACGCCACGGGTGAACTCAGCGTCGTTACGCGTATATTGCATCGCCACCAGGCGCGCGAGGATTTCCCGCCGCGAGATCTGATCCCCGCTGCGCAGAATCAACACCATTGCATGGTAGTCGCCCGGGTTACCGATACCGTAGATGCACGACACCGTACCCACGATGATCGTATCGCGCCGTTCGAGCAGGCTCTTGGTGGCCGACAGCCGCATTTGCTCGATGTGTTCGTTGATGGACGAATCCTTCTCAATGAACAGATCGCGCGTGGGCACATAGGCCTCAGGCTGGTAATAGTCGTAGTAGGAAACGAAATACTCGACCGCATTCTTGGGGAAGAACTCACGCATTTCAGCGTAGAGCTGTGCCGCAAGGGTCTTATTTGGTGCCAGCACCAATGCGGGACGCCCCAGACGGGCGATCACGTTGGCCATGGTGTAGGTTTTACCCGAGCCCGTGACGCCCAAAAGCGTCTGGAACATCAGGCCGTCTTCTATCCCTTGTTGCAGACCATCAATGGCGGCAGGCTGGTCGCCCGCTGGGGGATAGGGTTGGAACAGCTGATACGGGCTGCCCGGATACTCGACGAAACGCGGTTCAACGCTTGTTCCGGGCACGGATTCAGCCGCTGCCGGCGCCGCAGAATCCGTAGCGAGATTCTGAGCCAGATCTCCCGCGCCGCTTGGGTCTATTGGGCTGTTTGGCATGCTAGACTGTTCCAGGGTAAACCCCCCATTATCCACAGCACCTCGTACTGCGTCCACCCATCCTCATCAGAGTCCCATGAGCAACCTTTTCGATTCCGTCGAACTCGCGCCGCGCGACCCCATTCTTGGTCTGAACGAACAATTCAACGCGGATACGCGTCCGGGTAAAGTCAACCTGGGCGTGGGCGTGTACTACGACGATCAGGGACGGATCCCCTTGTTGGGCGCCGTTCGCAAAGCCGAAACCGCCCGCATTGAAGCCGCCGCCGCTCGCGGCTATCTGCCTATTGAAGGTATCGCTGGCTACAACCAGGGCGCGCAAGCGCTGCTGCTGGGCAAAGACTCCGCGCTGGCCGCCGCCGGGCGCGTGTTGACCACCCAAGCGCTGGGTGGCACCGGCGCGCTGAAGATCGGCGCCGACTTTCTGCGCCACCTGCTGCCCTCCTCCAAGGTGCTGATCAGCAACCCCAGCTGGGAAAACCACCGCGCGCTGTTCGAGCGCGCCGGCTTCGAAGTCGGTACGTACTCGTACTACGACGCCGCCACCCGCGGCCTGAATTTCGATGCCATGTTGGCCGATCTGAAGGCAGCGCCGGCGCAGACCGTCGTCGTGCTGCACGCATGCTGCCACAACCCCACCGGCGTGGACCCCACGACCGAACAGTGGAAGCAAATCGCTGCGGTCGTGAAAGAAAACAACCTGGTCCCGTTCCTCGACATCGCCTATCAGGGTTTTGGCGAAGGCCTGACCGAAGACGCTGCCGTCGTGCGCATGTTCGCCGATCTGGACATGACCATGTTCATCAGCTCGTCATTCTCGAAGTCGTTCTCGCTGTACGGCGAGCGCGTCGGCGCGCTGACAGTCGTCGCCGGCAGCAAGGATGAAGCGGTCCGCGTGCTGAGCCAACTGAAGCGCGTCATTCGCACCAACTACTCCAACCCGCCCACCCATGGTGGCACGGTGGTGTCGACGGTTCTGAATACGCCTGAACTCTTCGCCATGTGGGAAGAAGAACTCGCGGGCATGCGCGACCGCATCCGCCTGATGCGCAAGCAGTTGGTCGAGAAAATCAAGGAACACGGCGGCAAGCAGGACTTCAGCTTTGTTCTGCAACAGCGTGGCATGTTCTCGTATTCGGGCCTGACGTCGGCACAAGTCGACCGGCTGCGCGAGGAACATGGCGTGTACGCCGTGTCCAGCGGCCGCATCTGCGTGGCCGCGCTGAATAGCGGCAACATTGACAAGGTCGCCGCGGGCATCGCTGCTGTGCTGTAACCTCGCCCACCAGCGGGTTCCTGCGACCCCTGCGTGACAAGACGGAGCCCTCGGGCTCCGTTTTGCATTACGGCAGGCATCGGCTTGCTTTTTTGCGCTGCGTCCCCCAGAATGGCGCTGTATATATGTACAGTCCGCTCGCACCGGATCATCGCCATGGCCAGCAAACTTACAGATCGCCAGCAACAAATTCTGGACCTCATCCGGCAAACCGTCACGCGCACGGGGTTCCCACCCACACGCGCCGAAATTGCACAGGCATTGGGTTTCCGCTCGCCCAATGCCGCGGAAGACCACCTCAAGGCACTGGCCCGCAAGGGCGCCATCGAACTCACCGCTGGCGCTTCCCGTGGCATCCGCCTGAAAGATAGTGGCTCAGAGTCCCCACAAACCTCTTCACCTCTGCTGCCATCGCTGTCGCAATTGCTACTGCCATTGGTAGGACGCGTAGCGGCAGGCAGCCCTATTCTTGCGGCCGAGCACGTGGAACGTGAAGTTGGCGTTGACCCTCACCTGTTCGCGCAAACGCCTGACTACCTGTTGAAGGTGCGCGGCATGAGCATGCGCGACGCCGGCATCCTGGAAGGCGACTTGCTCGCCGTAAAGAAAGCGTCCGAAGCCCGCAACGGTCAAATTGTGGTGGCCCGGATTGGCGATGAGGTCACGGTCAAGCGTCTGCAGCGCATTAACGGTCATATCGAGCTTCTGCCCGAGAACCCCGACTTTCAAACCATCGTGGTTGAAGCCGACCAGGAATTTGCGCTGGAAGGAATAGCCGTCGGCTTGATTCGTACGCACGCATTGCACTGAGCAAGCGCCGAGCATCCGTCTGCTCAATAAAAAACCCCGACACTCTGAACGTGTCGGGGTTTTTGTTTGGCCGCCCTCGTCTACATCCAAGGGCGGCCAAATCCAAGCAGCAATCAATGCTTGAGGACAGGGTCGGTCGAGCCCGGCTCCGCCGGTTTCGCCACCAGCGGCTCCTTCACCGCTTCTTCCTCTGACAGCGGCTCCGGCAGACGCTCCAAGGCCAGTTCCAGAACCTTGTCGATCCAGCGGACCGGAACGATCTCAAGATGGTTTTTGACGTTGTCCGGGATCTCCGCCAAGTCCTTGACGTTTTCCTCCGGGATCAAGACCGTCTTGATGCCGCCACGATGGGCCGCGAGCAGCTTTTCCTTCAAGCCGCCGATCGGCAACACTTCACCGCGCAGCGTGATCTCACCGGTCATGGCGACATCGGCACGCACGGGAATGCGTGACAACGCCGAAACCATGGCCGTGGTGATCGCGATACCGGCAGACGGCCCGTCCTTCGGCGTCGCCCCTTCCGGGACGTGCACGTGCATATCGTGCTTTTCAAATACGCTATCGGCAAAGCCCAGACGACGTGCCCGTGAACGGACAACCGTGCGAGCAGCCTCAACGGACTCCTTCATCACATCGCCGAGCGAACCCGTGCGCTGGATGACGCCTTTACCCGGCATGTCCGCGACTTCGATGGTCAGCAAGTCGCCACCCACCTCAGTCCACGCAAGTCCAGTCACTTGGCCGATCTGGTTTTCCTTTTCGGCCATACCGAAGGTGTAACGGCGCACACCCAGGTAGTCGCTCAGGTTGTCGCCCGTGACATTGACCGGCTTGGCCTCAAGGGTTTTACCTTCGGCCTTGGCGCGATCATTCTGGGTCAGCAATTGCTTGATGACCTTGCGGCAGATCTTGCCCACTTCGCGTTCGAGAGCCCGCACACCGGCTTCCCGGGTGTAGTAGCGCACGATGTCACGCAATGCGCTGTCGTCAACGGTCAGCTCGCTATCTTTCACGCCGTTGTTCTGCATCAACTTGGGCAGCAGATGGTCGCGGGCGATATGGATCTTTTCCTCTTCCGTGTACCCGGACAGGCGGATCACTTCCATGCGGTCCAACAGAGCCGGCGGAATATTCAGCGTGTTGCTGGTCGCCACGAACATGACGTCGGAGAGGTCGAAGTCGACTTCGATGTAGTGGTCCTGGAACGTGTGGTTTTGTTCCGGATCCAGCACTTCGAGCAACGCCGACGAGGGGTCACCGCGGAAATCCATGCCCAGCTTGTCGATTTCATCGAGAAGGAACAGAGGATTACGCACGCCGACCTTCGACATGTTCTGGACTATCTTGCCTGGCATCGAACCGATATACGTACGACGGTGGCCGCGGATCTCGGCTTCGTCGCGCACACCGCCCAGCGCCATGCGCACGAACTTGCGGTTCGTGGCCTTCGCGATGGACTGGCCGAGCGAGGTCTTGCCCACACCCGGAGGGCCGACCAGGCACAGGATCGGCGCCTTCACCTTGTCTACGCGCTGTTGCACGGCAAGATATTCAAGGATGCGTTCCTTGACCTTTTCCAGACCGTAATGGTCGTTGTCCAGCACCGTCTCGGCGTTGGAGATCGAGTTGTTGATCTTGCTCTTCTTCCTCCAGGGGAGGTTGATAAGCGTATCGATATAGTTGCGCACCACCGTGGCTTCGGCGGACATCGGCGACATGAGCTTGAGCTTCTTGAGCTCGGCGTCGGCCTTTTTGCGCGCCTCTTTAGGCATGTGCGCAGCGATGATCTTCTTTTCAAGCTCTTCGATGTCCGCGCCTTCTTCGCCCTCGCCCAACTCTTTCTGAATGGCCTTGACCTGCTCATTCAGGTAGTAGTCGCGCTGGCTCTTTTCCATCTGCTTCTTCACGCGGCCACGAATCCGCTTTTCGACCTGAAGAATGTCGATCTCGGTTTCGAGCTGAGTAAGCAGACCTTCAAGGCGCTCGGAAGTGCCAACGATCTCGAGCATCTTTTGCTTTTGCTCGAGCTTCAGCGGAAGATGCGCGGCGATCGTGTCAGCCAGGCGGCCCGCATCATCGATGCCAGCCAACGAGGTCAGGATCTCAGGGGGGATCTTCTTGTTGAGCTTTACGTACTGTTCGAACTGGGCGACGATCGCGCGGCGCAGGGCCTCGGTCTCGGAGCCTTGCATGGCGTCCGGCTCGATAGGCGTCACCTGGCAGGTGAAGTGCGAGTCGGCATCTTCAATGCTGTTGATGCGGGCACGCTGGGTGCCTTCGACCAGCACCTTTACGGTGCCGTCGGGCAGCTTGAGCATCTGCAGGATGCCGGCAACGCAGCCGATCTCGTAGACGTCTTCAGGGGTGGGGTCATCCTTGCCGGCGGACTTTTGGGCCACGAGCATGATGCTTTTGCCCGCTTCCATCGCAACCTCGAGCGCGCGAATAGAGCGCGGACGGCCGACGAACAGCGGGATGACCATATGCGGAAACACCACGACATCACGAAGTGGGAGCAGGGGCAGGTCGATCGGGTCGGAAGGCAGGGTCTGGCTGGCAGACATAGGAGGTTCCTCGGTATGACTCGGCGTATCGGGGACAGGGTGCCCGGGGTGTCCCCGAGCTATCCACGTCAGTTACGTCTGTTATGGGAACAATAGCCGAAAATTCAAGATCCCGGCTGCCGGATAGTCTAAAGGCCAAAAAAAATGCCCCGAAGGGCAGTCCTACGGCAAAAAAACCCGTTACAGGAACGGGCTTTTTTGAAATATCAGGCGGCTGCGTCGCGGACTTCACCACGTTCGGGCTTGTCCTTTTCGCCGGCTTCGTCAGCGTATATCAGCAAGGGCTTGCCCTCGCCTTCAATCGCGCCCTCATCAACGACGACGCGCTTGACGTTACCTTGCGACGGCAATTCGTACATGGTGTCCAGCAGCGTTTGTTCGATGATCGAACGCAAGCCTCGAGCACCCGTCTTGCGCTTGAGCGCCTTGCGAGCAATGGCCTTCAATGCCGCCGGCCGCAAGTCCAGCTCGGCGCCTTCCATGGCGAACAGCTTCTGGAACTGTTTGAGCAAGGCGTTCTTGGGCTCAGTCAGGATCTGCACCAGGGCCGCTTCGTCCAGTTCGTCCAGCGTGGCAACCACGGGCAGACGTCCGACGAGTTCGGGGATCAAGCCAAACTTGATCAGATCCTCGGGTTCGACTTCAGAGAACAGTTCGCCCACGCCGCGCTCGGACTTGGCTCGCACCGACGCCGAGAAACCGATGCCCGATTTCTCGGTACGGTCGCGGATGACCTTTTCCAATCCGTCGAAGGCGCCGCCCACGATGAACAGGATATTGGTCGTATCGACCTGGACGAAGTCCTGGTTGGGATGCTTGCGACCACCCTGCGGCGGCACGGAAGCCACCGTGCCTTCGATCAGCTTCAACAAAGCCTGCTGCACGCCCTCGCCCGACACATCACGGGTGATGGACGGGTTGTCGGACTTGCGGGAAATCTTGTCGATTTCGTCGATGTAGATGATGGCGCGCTGCGCCTTATCGACTTCGTAGTTGCAGTTCTGCAGCAACTTCTGAATGATGTTCTCGACGTCTTCACCGACATAGCCGGCTTCGGTCAGCGTCGTGGCGTCAGCCATGACGAAAGGCACATTCAGCATGCGCGCCAGCGTCTGCGCCAAAAGCGTCTTGCCGGAGCCCGTGGGGCCGATCAGCATGATGTTGCTCTTGGAGAGTTCGACTTCGTCACCCTTGATCTCGCCGTGACGAATGCGCTTGTAATGGTTGTAGACCGCCACGGCCAGCATGCGCTTGGGCGAATTTTGCCCAATGACGTACTGATCGAGGAAAGTCTTGATTTCGGCCGGAGTGGGCAGTTCGGAACGAATCGCCGCGCGCGCGGTAGCCTGCGCTTCTTCGCGGATGATGTCGTTGCACAGATCTATGCACTCATCGCAGATGAATACCGACGGACCCGCGATCAGCTTGCGGACTTCATGCTGGCTTTTATTGCAAAACGAGCAATGCAGCACTTTTGCGTCTGCCGATCCCTTTTTTTCAGGCATATTTGTTTCGTATCTCAGGTAAAGATGCGCCAGACCGGTAACGAGTCCGGCGCATGCGCTTACTCAAACTTGATGGCAGCGGGTTCAGATCAACCGGGAAGTCAGCCTTCCGAACGGGAGTTCATTACCTTGTCCACCAATCCATACGATACCGCATCTTCGGCGGACATGAAGTTGTCACGTTCCGTGTCCAGGCCGATTCGCTCCATCGACTGACCGGTGTTGTCGGCCAGAATCCGGTTAAGACGTTCGCGCAGGTCCAGGATCTCGCGAGCCTGAATCTGGATATCGGACGCCTGCCCCTGGGCGCCACCGGACGGCTGGTGGATCATGATCCGCGAGTTGGGCAACGTGAAACGCTTGCCCTTCTTGCCAGCCGCCAGCAGGAAAGCACCCATGCTGGCCGCAAGGCCGGTGCACAGGGTGGATACGTCCGGCTTGATGAACTGCATGGTGTCGAAAATGGCCATCCCCGCGTACACCGACCCGCCGGGCGAGTTGATGTACAGGGAAATGTCCTTGTCAGGATTCTCCGATTCCAGGAACAGCAACTGCGCCACAACCAAGTTGGCCGTTGCGTCATTGACCGGACCCACCAGGAAAATGAGCCGTTCGCGGAGCAGACGCGAATAGATGTCGTAGGCGCGCTCGCCGCGCCCCGACTGCTCGATAACCATGGGAATGTAGCCCAGGCCGGTGGGGGTCACCGAAGACCCGCCATTCATTGCCGCATAGAAATCGGTGAATCTCTGCATAGTGTTACGCCATCCCCATCAACTGATCGAAAGGCACCTTTTCGTCGGTGACCTTGGCCTTTTCCAGCACGTGCGCGACGACATTGTCTTCCAGCACGATAGCCTCGATTTCAGCACGACGCTGGCGGTCAGCCAGGTAATAGCTGACAACCTGAGCGGGTTGTTCGTAGTTTTCCGCGAATTCTTCAATGCGCGCACGAACTTGCTCGGGCTTGGCTTGCAGTTGAGCTTGCTTGACCAGTTCCGACACCAAGAGGCCCAGGCGGACACGGCGTTCGGATTCGGTCGAGAAGGCTTCAGCCGGGATCGGCACGGATTCAGCGTTGGGAATACCACGCTGCTTGAGTTCTTCGCGGGCGGCGGCGACACGGCCTTGGACGTCGTTGTCGACCAGTGCCTTCGGCACGTCGAACTTGCCGGCTTCGACCAGGGCGTCCATGACGCTGGACTTGGTACGGCCAGCCGAACGGACCTTGACTTCGCGCTCGATGTTGCTGCGGATGTCGGCCTTCAGCTTTTCAACGTCGCCTTCGGCTTGGCCGAGCGACTGGGCGAATTCGCTGTTCAGTTCGGGCAGGACGCCTTCAGCCACTTCCTTGACGGTGATGGTGAATTCGGCGGTCTTGCCGGCCACTTCCACGCCTTGGTAGTCATCCGGGAACTTCAGTTCGAAGACCTTGGTTTCGCCAGCCTTCAAGCCGCGAGCAGCTTCTTCGAATTCCGGCAGCATGCGGCCTTGGCCGAGCACGAACGGGAAGTCTTCGGCCTTGCCGCCTTCGAACGGCACGCCGTCGATGGTGCCGGCGAAGTCCAGCGTGACGCGGTCGCCGTCTTGCGAGGCGCGGCCTTCACGGGCTTCGAACGTGGCGCGCTGCTTGCGCAGGACGTCCAGGGTTTGTTGAACTTCGGCGTCGGTGACGGCGGTTTCGTAGCGGGTGACGGCAAGCGCCGACAGGTCCGGCACGGCGACTTCGGGGTACACCTCGAACGTGGCGGTGAACGCCAGCGTGTCGTCGGTGACGCCTTCAGTCTTGGGTTCCAGGTTCGGGGCGCCAGCGACGCGCAGCTTCGCGCCGTCGATAGCTTGTTCGAACGCACGGCCAACTTGGCTGTTGATCACGTCGTAGCGGATGCTGGGGCCATGGCTGCGCTCGAGCATGGCGAGCGGAGCTTTACCCGGGCGGAAGCCGGGGACCTTGGCGGTGCGAGCCACGCGCTTCAATTGCGCCTGGACTTCCTTTTCGACGTCGGCCACCGAGACGGCCAGATCAACACGGCGCTCCAGGCCGGAGAGGGTTTCAACCACAGGCTGCATTAAAAGACCTATTTTCCGAGAGATGAGATTACGGGCGGATAAACGCGCCATTTTACCGGAAACTTCCGGAACCCTGACGCAAAGGGGCGCGAGCCCCGGATTTGCCCGGATACTCGCGCCCCGTTTTCCACCCGAAAAGGGAGGGCAAACGTCGTTTCGACGCCTTATTTCGCCTTGGCGATGCGGTCTTCGATGTGTTGAGCGCGCTTGGCCGAGGACGGGTGCGAGCTCATCATATCGCTCTTGCCGCCATCCAGCTCGGCAAGCTTCTGGAATGCCGTCACCAAACCACGGGTATTGAGCTTCTTGGCCTGCAGTTGGTCGAACGAATAGTCGTCCGCCGCGCTTTCCTGCGATTGCGAGAACTGGGCGTTGATGAACTTCTCGGTCAGGTCACCCAACTGCGACGAATTCAACGCGGCAACCGTGGCACCACCCGCAGCACCTGCCGCATCGCGCGCGGCCGACACCGTATAGGCGGTCTGCATGGCCTTCTTGCTATGGCCCAGCGCGACGTGGCCGATCTCATGGCCCACCACGCCCATGACTTCGTCGTCCGTCATCATATCCATGAGGCCGCTGTAGACACGGATGCAGCCGTTGGCCATGGCCCAGGCATTGACGTCCTTGGTGACGTAGACCTTGTAGCTTGCCTTCTGGCCGTTAATAGTGCCACCCAGTGCCTTGGCGATCTTCTGCAGGCGCGCGTCGTACTTGCTGCCCGGCGCGGCGATCTTTTCCTGTGCATCGCTTTGCGCGCAGGCCTTGTCAGACAGCGTCTTGATTTCGGCATCGCTCAGCGTGGCGGCTTGCACGACCTTGCTGCCGGCGCCCACCAGGCCGCCGATGTCGAAGGCGTGCGATGTGGAAAAAGGGGCAAGCGCAACGGCCAACGCGGCAACGGTGTAGCGGATCTTCATGGAAACAAACTCCTCTTGGGTGACTCTATGCGAGCAAGGCGGCAATTCTATATATGCCGAAAGCGCTCAAAGCGTTTCGCCACAGAGTTTCGCAAATGCCAGTTTCGCTTACATAAAAGCCAGGCAAGCGTGGCGCGGGCGTGCTAACGGCGCTGTCATGCGCGGCGGCGAACCGTCATAAAAATCTGCTGCCTGGCGGGCGTCGGGATTGTTAGAATTGCCGCCGCACTTTTTATTGCACAACAACATACGGCTCGCACCCAAAATGATTGAAAATCCCCCTCCCCGCTTGGGCATGCTGCCCAGTCTGATCTTCAGTTCCCGCTGGCTGCAACTGCCGCTGTACCTGGGCCTGATCGTGGCGCAAGGCGTCTACGTCATGCTCTTTCTGAAAGAGCTGTGGCACCTTGTGACGCATGCCAGTAGCTTCGGCGAAATGGAGATCATGCTGCTGGTGCTGGGACTGATCGACGTGGTCATGATCTCGAATCTGCTTGTCATGGTGATCGTTGGCGGCTACGAGACGTTCGTGTCGCGACTGCGCCTGCAGAATCATCCGGATCAGCCGGAGTGGCTGAGCCATGTCAATGCCAGTGTGCTCAAGGTGAAACTGGCGATGGCGATCATCGGCATTTCGTCGATCCATCTTCTACGTACTTTCATCGAGGCAGGCACGATCGGCACTCCCAACGCACGCTTCACCGAAGCGGGCGTGATGTGGCAGACCATCATCCACGCGCTGTTCATCCTGTCCGCGCTGGGCATCGCGCTGGTGGACAAACTGTCGACCTCGCCAACCCAGAAGCACTAGGACGCTTGAGACGGCGCCTGGCGCCGATTGCAAAAAAAGCCTCCACACGTTGCGTGTGGAGGCTTTTTCATGGGTCGAACACCGGGGTGCGCCCGGAACGCCACCCCAAAATTATCAGGCGGCGACCTTGATGTTCTTGGCGCTTGGACCCTTGGGACCGGTACCGACCTCGAAGGTGACGCGCTGATTTTCCTGCAGCGACTTATAGCCTTCGCTGCGGATTTCGGAGTAATGGGCGAAAAGGTCTTTGCTGCCGTCGTCGGGCATGATGAAGCCGTAACCCTTTTCGGCGTTGAACCACTTAACGATGCCGGTTGCCATGGAGTGTCCTTGAACCTAAAGATGCGATTGCTCGCGGGGCGCCAGATCATCAAGGATGGGAGAGGAAGCAACCGCAGCACCACTGACGGCGACAAGTTGACGCAGACCGCGTCGCTTGAAAATCTCGCTAAACCCAGTGTATTGGTGAACCCTGAAAAACGTCAAACACGCGAATGGTCGACACGCGATGGCGTCATGGCCTCCACCGATCGCAAAAAATTGACGAATATTTTCACCTTGGCAGGATTGGATACACGTGGCTACCGGACTGGGCGACAGAAGCGGGACTATGCCCCGGTTTGCGTCAACCGGCGAAGCCGCCCGAGGCAAGGAACTCTTGTTCGGCCTGGGTCGTCTGCCTGCCCAGCGCGGCATTGCGATGCGGAAAGCGGCCAAAGCGCTTGATGATGTCGCGATGCAGAATGGCCCAGCGCAGCGTATCCGCGTCCAGCGGTTCCATCAAAGCCACGCCGCGATTTTGCATGGCAAGGCTTTCCGAGTGTTCAAACGGCATATAGAAGAACTGACGCAGCGGACGAGCCACCGCCAGATCGTGGCCCGCGGCGATTGCGCGCTCCGCGAAGTACTGGGCTAAAGGATCGGTGGCAAACATATGCGCCGTGCCACGAAAGGCATTGCGCGGAAACTGATCCAGCAAGATCATCAAAGCCAGCGCGCCGTCGGCATCTTCCTGCCAGGCATCCAACTTCCGAGAAGCGGCCGCCCAATGCGCGGATTCGAAGCGCTGACGAAACTCCGCATCAAACGCATCGCTCTTGCTGTACCACTGCTGGGGGCCCGCGTCGGTCCAGAAAGCCACCACATCTTGGGGCTGCGGCATAAGGGGCATCGGCGTGGAAGATGTCATGAGGAACGATCCTGGAGGGTCTACGGCGCGGCACTGGTCACACGGGCGCGGGCCTGCTGCTTGAACGTGCAAAGCATAGCGCGCGCAAAAACAAAAAAAGCCCCCGAAGGGGCTTTTTTGCGAAAAATCAGACCTTTACAGGACCTGAATCTTCGTGGCTTGCGGGCCCTTGGGGCCATTGGCCGTCACAAAGCTGACGCGCTGGTTCTCTTCCAGAGATTTGAAGCCAGAACCCTGGATTTCGGAGAAGTGAGCGAACAGATCCTTACCACCCGCTTCCGGGGTGATGAAGCCATAGCCTTTTTCCGAATTGAACCACTTAACGACGCCGGTTTCCATACTGTATTTCCTAGAGATAATGGGCAAATGCCCGGAGGTCACGAATCAATCAAGGAGGGGACAGTAGAACAATAACGCTGAGCCGGAAAAGGCACGGCACTGAACGAAAATCGCAACGCTTGTGATCGTGTGCCGACACTATCGTTATGTTCCCCTCACAAGTCAACATAATCCTAAAAAATACGTGCCAATAATGCAACAAAGAGAAACTGCGTTGAAAATTTGCACGTTTTCATAGGCAAAACTTGTCCCTGCATAGGTGTAAACACCCATACAACATAAAAAAACAATCGGGGCTTATTTAAATGCTGTCTTTAACGCGCATGTCATTCATACGCCTTTTAGATCAGCACTTTGGTTTGCCATCAGGCTTACTGATCGATAGGTAAACCCAACAGATCGAGAGCCGCGCCAAAAGCATCGGAACCCGAGCAAAGGAAAACCGCCACGTCGCCGGGATTCATATTCTCCAGGACCTGGTCGATTTGTTCTTGCGCATTATCAACATTGTCGACATTTGAAGCGTGTATGTCCGCTCCTGCCTCGACTTTTTCGATGGGGACGATGTCAGCGATCGCATTGAGATCGGTTACGCCCACCACTACATAGACGCTGATGGGCTCGCCATCCAGCGTCGTGAGCAGCTCGACGCCGCCCGCTACGTCGGCAAGGTGCCGACTTACTATTTCCATGTTCACTCTTCCTTGATCAGCGGGCCAGGCCCGCTTGGACGCACGCACCGTGAAGGTGCAATCTCACGCCCAGGCGCGACTATAACAGCCTTAGCCTAATGTTTTTTGACATTCGGGCCCAGCGACTGCCGCGCAGCCCCGGACGTGGCGGCCACGCGACGGCAGCGCACCCCGGCGCTGGTCAGCACGGCGATGAGCGGCTTCTGGGCAGCCAGGAAGGCGTCTTTTTCGTCGCCAGCCAGCTTGCAGATAAACATCTGCGCCTGCAACTGGGTCCGGCGCGCACGCCGGTTGTCGGCCTCTTGGGCCAGCCAGTCGCCGATCCAGGCGGAAGCGGCCTCGGGGTCGGCCTGCAGTTTGACGTGGCCCAGCAGGTCGAAAATTGTCACGCCGTCGATGCGTTCGTCTTCACCGCGCGTAAGGTAAAGCTTGGCAGCCTGGCCCGAGTAACCGGGGACCACGGCAAGGCAATCGCGTTCAGCGGGTTTCTTCATAAAGTTCTGTACTTAGGTGTCGGTTGTCTAGAACCATGGACTGTAACCCGGCCTTGCGCCCCGTCGCATTGGCGCCAAGGAACTCTGCTATCGTCGGCCTACTATTTTCCTTACGGTGAACATCATGCAACGCGATTTCGATCTGGTCGTCACGATTTTGGGCGCCCTGCGCGACGCGCCTGGCCCCAACCTGAGCACGCACGACATCAAGAACGCCGCACTGGCCCCGCACCCGGAAGAACAGGGCTTGCAGGTCATTGCGCATCACCTGGACCTTTTGGCCGATGCCGGCCTGGTCAAGCAGGTGAGCGAAACGGCAGCCAATGCGGGTGCGGCGCGGTGGCGCATTACCTGGAAGGGTTACGACGCGCTTGAGCAGGACGAAGATGACGAGGACGACGGCGAGATTTTCGACGCCGAAGAGTAAGCAGAAAGCCTGGGCTCAGCGGCGCTGCAAGATGCGCCGCGTGAGCAAGGATGCGGCCGTGCCGATCACCAGGCTGAACATGAAGGCGGCAATGGCCAGCATGACCGCCAGGTCGCTGAAGCCGCCTTGGCGCGCCAGCACCACCACGGCGATGCAGACCGTCGTGGCCAGCGCGATCACCCCCAGAAGCACCTGCTTGACCGAGCGCAAGCGGCCGCAGAGCGAGCCGCCCACCAGCGCGGCCGCCACCATCGCGGCCATGAACCAGAACAAATATTCGTACTGCATCAGGCGACTCCCCTGGGACGTTGAGGCGCCCGCATTATAGGCGCGCGCCTTGCGCCCCGACGGCCCTCAGGGACCCATGCTGACTTCCCTGCCCTGCACCTGGCCAAGCCAAGGCTTACCAGCCACGAAAGCGGTCCCAGCGGGCCACCACACCCTGCTCGCCGGCCCGCACGACGTGGTAGGCGTCATGTTGGGCGCACGTGGCGCAGGCGTGATTCGGAACGATACGCAGCTTGGTGCCCAAGGGTAGGTCCGGCAAGCTGGCGCCGCTGCCCGCGCGCAGCTTGATAATGCCCTGCTCCTGGTTGGTTTCCGCCAACAGCAGATCAGGATAGACCTTGCCCTGCGCATCGCACACCAAGCCGTACAACTGATCGACCGGCTGTTTGGCGGTGCCACGATCGCGGGACATGGCCATCCAGCCTGCGTCGACCAGAATCCAGCCTTTGTCTGGCTGGTGTCCGATGACGGTGGTCAGCACGGTGGCCGCGATGTCATCCACGGAACAGACGCCCAGGCCGGCCATCACCAGGTCGAAAAAGACGTAGACGCCCGCGCGCACTTCCGTCACGCCCGCCAGGCTGCGGGCAAAATGCGCGGTGGGCGTGGACCCTACGCTGACGACGGGGCACGGCAGCCCGGCTGCGCGGATGGCGTCGGCGCAACCGACCGCCGCGGCGCGCTCCTGCTCGGCCATGTCGGCGATCGCCTCAAGGCTGCGGCAGCCATAGGACTCGCCGGCGTGGGTCATCACGCCGCGCAGGCAATCCGCCTGGGCAAGCACCTGGGCAATCGCCAACAGGTGTTCGTGGTTGTCGGGTTGCACGCCGGCGCGATGGCCGTCACAGTCGATTTCGATCAGCGCGGGCAGACGCACGCCGGACGCCTTGGTTTGCGCGGCCACCATCTCGGCCGCATCGATGCTGTCGACCACAATCGTCACATCCACGCCGCGCCCGCGCAGAGCCAGCACTCGTGCAAGCTTGCCCGGCGACACGCCCACCGCATAGAGCAGATCAGTAACACCGGCGGCGGCGAACTGCTCGGCTTCCTGGAGCGTGGACACCGCGGCCGGCCCCTGCGGGCTGCTCATGACGCGGCGCGCCACGTCGATGGACTTGGGTGTTTTCAGATGTGGCCGCAGTTGCACGCCGTGCTTGGCCATCAGCGCCTTCAAGCGCTGAATGTTGTGCGTCATACGCGTTTCGTCCAGCAGCAGGCACGGGGTGTCCAGGCTGTCGAGCGGAGTTGGATTGCTGGCGGAAGTCATGGGCGAGCCTCGGAGAATGCGCAGAAGATTCGGAAAGTTCTGAATTGATGTCTCGAAGTATGGCGCGCTACTGGCTCAGCATGTTTAATGAGATCTTAATTTTTAATTAATTTAAAACTAAATGATTACCAGCGACGACCTGCGCTTTTTCCTGAGCTTGGCCGCCACCCAGTCGCTTGCGCAGGCTGCGCGCGCCCTGGACGTGACGCCCCCCGCCGTTACGCAACGGTTGCATGCCCTGGAGAAGCGTCTGGGCGTCCGGTTGGTGAACCGTTCCGGGCGGGGCACCGCCCTGACCGACGAGGGTCGATTGCTGGCGTTGCGCGCGGGGCAGATTTGCGGCGAACTCGGCAATTTGGCCGATGAGTTGGCAGGCCGGCGCGGTGTTGTGGCGGGACATTTGCGCGTCGTTGCGCCCTTGGGCTTCGGCCAGCGTTACATGGCGGGCCTGGTGGCCAGTTTTCGCACCAACAGCGAAAACATCACGGCCAGCCTGGTGTTGTCGGACGGCCCGCCCAGGTTGGCCACCGACAACTGGGATGTCATGGTGCACATCGGCGAACTGCGCGATTCCACGCTGGTGGCCTACCCCTTGGCGCCCAACCGCCGCATTTTGTGCGCGTCACCCGCCTATCTGGGCCGCCACGGCGCCCCCGCGAAACCGGAAGACCTGCGGGACCATGATTGCATCGCCTTGCGCGAAAACGATGAAGACGTAACGCTGTGGCGCTTCAAACGCGGCCGAGGCCCGGCCGTTGGCGTTCGCATTACCCCTGTCCTGTCCAGCAATACGGGTGCCGCCGCCCTGGAATGGGCCTTGGCTGGCCACGGCATCGTGGCGCGGTCTGAATGGGATGTCGCCCAGCACTTGAAGGCGCGTACGCTGGTGCCGCTATTGGCGGGTTGGAATTTGCCGGATGCCAATGTGGTGGCGCTGGTGAAGTCGCGCCAGGAACAGTCGGCCCGAACCGCGGGCTTCTTGGCGTATCTGCGCGAGGCCTTCGCCACGGTTCCCTGGCGCGACCAGCCCTAAGGGCTGCAAAGCACCGCGCAAAGCTAATCCAGCATGGCTTCCGCTTCGATTTCGATCAGCCATTCCGGCAGCGACAAGCCGCTGACGATCACCCACGACGACGGCGGCGGGTCGGCCGGAAAGCGGTCGCGCAGCGCTTGGGCAATGACTTCCTGATCCTCGCGCGCTGTTTCGCAAATGTAGATGCGCAGCATGATCACCTGCGCCATCGTGCCGCCCGCGGCCGCCAGCACGCGCGCGATATTGTCGAGCGCGGCCTCGGTTTGCTCTTGCAGGCCGGGGCCGACGGTGCGTTCATTGATGTCAACGCCGACCTGACCCGACAGCAGCATCCTGCGCTGCCCGGTGACGATCACCGCCTGGCTGAACCCGTATTGAACGGTGTTGAAAACGGTATCGGGATTGACGACGGTTCTGGACATGCTGCGCTCCTGTGAACGGCGCGCCCCGCAGCGCGCCAAAGCGGCCATTCTAGCGATAGGCCTGTCGCTACGCCGCGCTTGCCGCCGCGCGCGCACGCCCGCCAGGCAGCGCCACCAACAGCACGACCGCCCCCGCCCCGACCGCCGTCCAAAAGCCCGCTTGCACGCCGTAGTGGTCGACCACCCAACCCGCCATCGCCGCGCCGGCCGCCACACCCGCCCCCAGCCCTGTCACCAGCCAGGTCAGCCCTTCGGTCAGGCGCTGGCCCGGCACGCTGGTTTCGACAAGTGCCATGGCGATGATCATGGTCGGTGCAAATGACAAGCCGGCCAGCAACACGCCCAACGACAACGTGATCAGGTCGTCCACCCACAGTAGCGGCACGGTCGTGAACGCCGTTACCGCCGCCGCGATCGACAGCATGCGGGCAAGCGGCATCTGGAACTTCATGACGCCGAACACCAGCCCCGCCACGCAAGACCCCAGCGCATAGGCCGACAGCACAAGGCTGGCGCCCGCCGGCACGCCTTGTGCGCGCGCGAAGGCAACACTCAACACGTCTATGGTGCCGACGATGACGCCCATGGCCGACATCATGGCCACCAGCGCGCGCATGGATGGCATGCGCAGCACCGATGCCTCGCGCCCTGCCTGCCGGACCTGCACCGACGGGGCCGTGGCGCGCTGCAGCACGAAGGCCGTCACGCCCAGGGCCAGCAGCAAGGCGGCTGCAAGCGGCCCTGCCTGCGGAAAGAGCGCCACGCTAAGCCCCACGGCCAAGGGCGGCCCCAGGATGAAGCTGAGTTCGTCCGCCACCGACTCCAGCGCATAGGCCGTGCGCAGTTGAGGTTGATCGCGGAAGATTTCGGTCCAGCGCGCGCGGATCATGGCGGGCATGCTGGGCAAGGTGCCGGCCAAGGCGGCGAATAGGAACAGCGTCCAGTCGGGTGCACTCCATTGCACGCAAGCGGCCAGGCAGATCAATGCGGCAACGCAGATGGTCGCCGCGATTGGCAGCACCCGGCCTTGCCCGTGGCGATCTACCAAGCGTGAAATACGGGGCGCCAGCAAGGCGGTGGCCAAGGCGAAGGTCGCGGCCACGGCGCCGGCCAGCGCATAAGAACCGCGAACCTCGGAGAGCATCGTGATGATGCCAATGCCGATCATTGGCAAGGGCAGACGCGCAATGGCGCCCGCCAGAACAAAACCGGTTGCGCCAGGCGCTTTGAACAACTCGCGATACGGATTGGGCACCGATAACCTTTTGAACATTGAGTAGACGGGCAGATCGTATTCACATACATTGCGTATGTCAATTAAGATACGCGCCGTATGTCACTGGAGATCCGCATGCCCCGCACCCGCGCAGAAATGATCGAGTCCACTCGCAGCAAGCTGCTGGCCACCGCCAGACGGGCGTTTGAGCGTGAGGGCTATGCCGCGACGTCCATGGATGACTTCACCGCGGCGGCAGGATTGACGCGGGGAGCGTTGTATCACCATTTTGGTGACAAACAGGGCTTGCTTGCGGCCGTGGTCGAACAGATTGACGATGAAATGGACCAGCGGCTGAACGCCATTTCCGACAAGGCTCCCGATGCCTGGACTGCGTTGCGCGAACGCTGCAGGGCCTATCTGCGGATGGCCGCGGAGCCCGACATCCGGCGCATCGTACTGCAGGATGCCCGGGCAGTCCTGGGCGTGGCCCCCTACGCGGCGCAACAGCACTGCGCCACGTCTTTGGCTGCGTTGCTGCAGCGCTTGATCGACGAATCCGTGATCGAACCTGCCGATCCGCACGCGCTGGCGCAACTGATCAACGGCGGCCTGACGGAAAGCGCGTTGTGGATTGCCGACGCGGATGCAACATCGGGTTCGCAGCGACTGGATCGCGCGTTGCACGCGTTGGACCTGCTCTTGCGTGGCTTGCTGGGGCGCACCTAAAGCACTTATTATCCAAGCTTAAACTTGTTTAAATAATCCGGAGAGCCTGTGACCACCACCCCGACCCTAGAGTCCAGCGCGTCCTGGGGCGACTTGCTGCACGGCGCCAATGCGCTGCGATCGATCGCCCTGGCGGGTGGCGTGGCCTTGCATGCCATCAACGTCTACATCGTCACCACCATCCTGCCCAGCGTCATCAAGGACATTGGGGGGCTGGAGTACTACGCCTGGAACACGACCCTGTTCGTGGTGACCTCCATCATCGGGTCGGCACTGTCCGCCAAGCTGATCGAAACGCTGGGGCCGCGCAATGCCTATCTCTTTGCGGTTGCCGTGTTCAGCGCGGGCGCGATCATCTGCGCGCTGGCGCCCGGCATGCCGGTGCTGTTGGCGGGGCGCAGCGTGCAGGGATTGGGCGGCGGCATACTTTTCGCCTTGAGCTATGCGCTGATCCGGTTGGTATTCGACGCCCCGCTTTGGTCGCGCGCCATGGCACTGGTGTCATGCATGTGGGGCGTGGCAACGCTGTCCGGCCCCGCAATCGGCGGCATTTTTGCGCAAGCGGGGTACTGGCGGCTGGCATTCTGGGCACTGCTGCCGGTGGCGGCCGCGCTGGCCTTGATCGTCGCCTTCAAAGTCGGCGGACGGGCCTCGGTGCCACCTGCGCCTCCCTCGTCCTTGCCGCTGCGCACGTTGGCGTTGCTGGTGGCTTCGGTGCTGGCCGTCACGCTGGCCAGCCTGTCGACACAGTGGGGCTGGAACGCGGCGGGCATCGCGGTGGGGTTGGCCATCGCCGCGGCGGTCGCTCGCGTCGATTCGCGCGCCCGCAACCGCTTGCTGCCCACGGGCGCCTATTCAATCGGTGCGCAGCTAGGCGCCTTGTATGCCGTGATGTGCCTGGTGGTGGCGGCCATCGCCACCGAGATATTCGTGCCCTACTTTCTGCAGGTCATCCACGGCATGACACCCTTGACCGCCGGCTACATGACGGCGGCAATGGGCGCGGGCTGGACACTTGCCGCCATGCCCAGCGCCACCCGCTCGGGACCGGCCGCCGACCGCCTGGTTCGCGTCAGCCCCGTCGTGATCCTGGCTGCGTTGATCGGCTTGTCGGTGATGACGCCGCAAGCGTCCATCCTGGCGTCCACCGCCGGCCTCGCCGCCTACATCGTTGCCCTGATGGGCGTGGGTTTCGGCATTGGCCTTGCCTGGCCGCATCTGCTGACAAAAGTGTTCACGGTCGCCCCCAAGGGCGAAGAAACGCTGACGTCGTCGTCAATTACCACCGTGCAGCTTTACGCCGCCGCGCTGACCGCGGCGCTGGCGGGAGTGGTGGTCAATAGCGCCGGCCTGGTCGACCCGGGTGGCGTCGAGGGGGCTCGGCACGCGGCACGCTGGCTGTTTGCCGCCTTTGCGCTGGCGCCCGCGTTGGCGCTGACGCTGTTGCCCAGAGTGACTCGCGTGGCCTGACGCGCCCCAAAGCGGCGCCCCAAGCGGCGCCCCGCGACCGCCATCACCGTCAAATTTTGGACTATTCGGACCGGAAATACAGCAAAGGCGGTATGGAACGTCACACGGGTCTTTGCTACGCTCACAGGCACCTGAAGAAGGTGGCGCCCATGAGCAACAAGATCCGAGTCCTTTGCGTTCAACCGTCGTCTGTATCCGCGCGATTCGCATTCCTGGCGATCGCGCTGCGATGGTCTTTAGGCGCTACCCCGCGCCCTGCTCGACTGATGATCGGGCCGCACGACCTTGAACTGATCGGGTCGGAATCGGCCTTCTGGCGTTTCGCGGCGCGGCATGCGCTGTTGGGCCAGTCGTTCCTGGTAACGCGCGGCGGCCACTGGGATGTGGCGGCGTCGGTGGACGGTGACGAAGTCCACGCTTTTGGGCGCAAATTTGCCCTTAGCCAATGCCTGTATTAGGCATTTTTGAATGACGCGGCCCGGATTCGATTGATGCTCGGGATTGAAGCCCGGCGTTGATGGCTGACGTTGATATCTGGCATTGATGGCCCGGGCCTATGCCTTGTTCTCAACCATCAGCCTGGCTTGCGTTGAAAGGTCGCCATTTCCTCAGCGGTCCAACGCTGCCGGGCCTCGTCCTGGCAGCACGAGCGAAAAACCAGAGCGCCTACGCCCAGGAACCGGTCGACGTCCGCATCCGTCAGCTTGCCCTGCACCTCCAACAGGCAATCCGCATACGCGGACAACACCCCATCCCAGCCGTCCAGTCGGTCGGGCGCTACGGGCTGAGAAATCATGCGCGCCATCATTTCACTATGGTCCATTCGATGTCTCCCCTCGGATACCGCACTGACGCCGCAATGCGGCAACTTTGTCCGCGCGATATCCAGCAAGTGGCATGCCCAAGCACCGCCCACCCTAGTAGGCATCGGGTCAGGAAGATATTCCGGCGCCTACCGTCGTGGCGTTACATCCGGCGCCCTGCCTCGCAATAGCGCGTCGGGGTTCGTCTGAAGATAATCGGACAATTCCCGCAATGAGCGGGCCGCGCGGCCAAGCTCACGCAGGGCGGTATCGGTGCTTAATGGCAAGCGCGAATCCGGAGCCAGCAGCGCGCTCAAGGCAACCAGCGACCGGTTGGCTTGGCGCAGCATGGCCTGCGCCTCGGGAGCCAGTTGCGTATCCAGCCGCTTGACCAGGCGGGACGCGCCACGCAGCGCGCCCGCCAGCTCCGAGCCGATGGCATCAAACGGCACCTTGTCCAGCTTCGTCAAAATGCTGTTCAACTGCTGCTGCAACTGGTCCAGATTATTTGGCACGGTGGGGATGAACGGTCGATCTTCCATCTTGAACGTCACCGGCGGTGCGTCGGGAAACTCGGCCAGCGCCACATACAGTTGCCCCGTCAACAGATTGCCGATGCGCAACTGCGCCCGCGTGCCGCGCGCCACCATCGCCGTCAGCAATCTGCCGCTGGGGTGGGCGGTGTCGGCGCCCGAGAATTCCCTGATACGTCGGAATGTCTGTCCGCCCAGGCGTTCGGGATACACCGTGGCGGAAACTTCCGCAAAGAACTGTTTGGTGGCGTCGTCGAAATCCAGGTTGATCGCATCGACCTGCCCGATGAGCACCCCGTAGGCGTCAATGGGCGCGCCGACCGCCAAGCCGCGCACCGACTGATCAAAACGCATGCGAATACGCAGTGGGACGCCATCTGGCTGGGCACGGGCAGCCGCTTCATTGGGAAAAATGGTGTAGGTTGCGCCGTCCGCGGCGGCCTGGGGGCCGTCCTGGTCCAAGGTATCAAAGGCCACACCGCCGATGAACACCGACACCAGGGATTGCGACCGCATTTGCAGGCCGCGCGAGTCGACGCTGAAATCCACGCCGCTTGCATTCCAGAAGCGCGTGCTGGGGTTGACGTAGGCGTCATTGGGCGCGTCGATAAAAACTTGCACGTCGACGCCACCGCCGCCCTTGGATAGCCCGTAGTTCACCACCTGCCCCACGGGAATGCGGCGGTAATAAACGGGCGAGCCGATATCCAGGGACCCCAGATCCGTCGCGTGCAGCGTGAAACGCTTGCCGGCGCGGTCCTGAGCCACTTCAGGCGGCACTTCCAGGCCCGTGAATTCGGTTTTCCGTTCGCCCTGCGCGCCTTTTTTTTCCTGGTCACCAACCGGGTCCAGGCCAATGTAGGAACCGGACAGCAGCGTGCCCAGGCCGGAGACGCCGCTGAGGGTCAGGCGCGGCCGTACCACCCAGAACACGGTGCCCTCCCGCAGCAGGCTGGCGGCGTCATTGTCAACGCGGATCGTCACCACCACGCCGTTGCGTTCCGGATTCAGGCTGACGCGCTCCACCAGTCCCACCGTGACTTCCTTGTACCGGACCTGCGTCTTGCCGGCCTCCAGCCCCTCGGCGGTCTGGAAGTGGATGGTAGCCGTGGGGCCGGCGTTGAGCCAGGCCTGCACCACCAGCAGCAATCCACCGATCACGGCAATCACGGGCACCAGCCATATCCAGGATATGCGGCGTGCCTTGCGCGGCGGAATTGTGGGTGCTGCGGAACCAGACTCGGCCATCGAGGATATCTCCTTCGTGTACGCAGCAGACCCGAACGCCCGCCAGCAAGCGCCTGGAATAGCAGGTAGCATGGCCCTCCTATTTGGAGGAAGTCAACGTGAATATCGCCATCCGCCCCGCAGCCCCTTCGGACGCGGCCCAGATCTACGCCTTCATCACTGAACTGGCCGTCTACGAACGCGCCGCGCATGAAGTGATCGCGAGCGCCGACGACGTCGCCCGCACCCTGTTCGCCCCCGGGGCGCCAGCCAAGGCCTTGATGTGCCTGGCGGACGGCAAACCCATCGGGTACGCCGTCTATTTCTACAGCTATTCCACCTGGCTAGGCAAGAACGGTATTTACCTGGAAGACCTGTACATCACCCCCGAGCACCGCGGCATTGGCGCCGGGCGCGACCTGTTGCGCCACCTGGCACAGGAAGCCGTGGCCAACGATTGCGGCCGGCTGGAATGGAGCGTGCTGGACTGGAACCAGCCGGCTATCGACTTCTATGTGTCGATCGGCGCGCGGCCGCTGGATGAATGGGTGCGCTACCGCCTGACCGACGATGCGCTGAAGCAGTTCGCCGAAGGCCGTCGCCAGCCCGCCTAGAATTCGGGCAGATCGAACAGTGTGTGCAGCGTAGAGCTGGGGGCGGGCACGGACGCAAGCAGCTCGCGTCCGTCGTCAGCCACCAACACCCGGACGGGTCGCAGCGCCACGCTGGTGCCGTCCACACTGATGGCGGTTTCCACGTCCACCCCCGCCTTGATCGCGTCGATCACCTCGGATGCCGACGCGGTGCCGGGTTCGGTGACCCAGCCCGGTACGCCGCGCTCGGCCTGGCCCCAGCGTACATAGGTGATGTGCCCGCTGACGGGCTCTTTTCGAACGGCGACGATCACGTAAAAAGACATCCAGGCCTCCCTGAAGTGGTGTGGCCAGGATCGTATAGCAAGTTGCCGGTGATGGCATACCCGCCCGCGTCAGGGTTCGATATCGATGGCCGCAAAGGATTTCACCAGATCGTCCAGTTGCTTAAGCTGGGTCAGGAAAGGTTCAAGCTTGTCCAGCGGCAACGCGCTGGGGCCGTCGCACTTGGCGTTCTTGGGGTCGGGATGGGCTTCCAGGAACAAGCCCGCCAGGCCAACCGCCATGCCGGCGCGCGCCAACTCGGCCACCTGTGCGCGTCGGCCGCCGGACGCCGCGTCCAGCGCCGAGCGCTGCTGCAAGGCGTGGGTCACGTCGAAAATCAGCGGACGGTTGTTCGTCACCTTTTTCATGACGCCGAAACCCAGCATGTCGACCACCAGGTTGTCGTAGCCGAAGCTGGTGCCACGGTCGCAGAGAATCAGCTTGTCGTTGCCAGCCTCGGTGAACTTTTCAACAATGTTCAGCATCTGGGTCGGGCTGAGGAACTGCGGCTTCTTGATGTTGACCACGCGCTGGGTCTGCGCCAGCGCCACCACCAGATCGGTCTGACGAGCAAGGAAGGCCGGCAACTGCAGGATGTCGGCCACTTCCGCGACCGGCGCGGCCTGCCAGGGTTCGTGCACATCGGTAATAACGGGCACGCCGAATTCCTTCTTTACCGCTTCGAAGATCTTCATGCCCTCTTCCAGGCCCGGCCCCCGGTAGGAATGGATGGAGGAGCGGTTGGCCTTGTCGAACGAGGCCTTGAACACGTACGGGATGCCCAGCTTGCGGGTTACGCGTTGATATTCCTCGCACGCGCGCAGCGCCAGATCCAGGGATTCCAGTACGTTGATACCGCCAAATAGCACGAAGGGGCGATCATTGGCGCAGTGGATCGACGAGGAAATAGCAACTTCTGGGGCGGTCATGATGGGCGAATCCTGTAAAAATTTTGCGGGTGACAGTGCGTAATGTACAACTAGCCCAAGCCGAAAAACGCGCTTGCGGCCCAAGCCGGCCGTGCCGCGCTGGTCATCGCCCTGCCAGCCATGTGTGGCGTTATCGCTGGACGCGGTGGATATCCCTGTCCACAATGACCCGTCGCGGCCCGGCCATTGCGCCGGCCAGCATTTGAATCAAAGGCGGGCTCATGGGTTTCTTAGACACACTGTTCCGGCGCACGCCCTCGCCGGACCAGTTCGCCAAGCTGTTCGTGGCGGCGGCGCGCAAACAAGGCTTCGAGGGCGATGTGGCGTACAAGGCCGACGAATTTCGGTTATTGCTGGGTGAAGGCTCGTACTTCAACCTGCATAACGCCTACCACGCCTACTGCAACACGCAGGGGGCGCAGCAAAAGCGCGCCTTACAGGGTTTCGTGTCGGCCTTGGCAGGCAGCAAGCAGGCAACGCCGCAGCAGGCCACGGTGATCAGGCCGATGCTACGCGCCGTGATCCGCAGCCGTACCGCGCTGGAAGACGTGCGCCTGCATCACGTTCGCACCGAAGGCGACGACAGCTCCTTCCACCCCGCCTTTCAGCCGTTTGGCGACGATTGCGTGGTGCTGCTGGCGCTGGACCACCCGGACGCGATCTCCACCCTGACCAACGGCCCCGAGGCCGCCTGGCAACTGACGTACGACGAGGCCCTGGCCATTGCCATCGACAACCTGCGCGACACCCCCGACAACTTTACCGAGCTTGCGCCAGGCGTCTACCGTGGCGGATGGGGCGACGGCTACGACATCAGCCGCGCCCTGCTGCCCGACATGATCGAGCGCGTACCGGTGCGCGGCCGGCCGGTCTTCATGATGCCCACGCGCGACGTGCTGCTTGTTAGCGGTGACAACGACCACAACGGCATGACCATGATGGTTGAACTGTGCCACCAGGCGCTGACGCAAGGCCGTTCGGTCAGCGCGCACATGTACCACTACGAAGAGCGGCAAGCACTGCGCTATGTGCCCAAGGATTCATCGCTTGCGCAACGCCAGGCGCATCTTGCCCGCCTGCTCGACAAGTCCGACTACGACGCGCAGAAGGCCACGCTGGACCATATCCACGAAGAACAGGGCATGGATATCTATGTGGCCAACTACAACCTGTTCACGGCGGACGACGACCCGGTCATGTCGTTCTCGTTGGCGTCATGGACGCGCGGGGTCGACACGTCGCTGCCCAAGGTTGACCGCCTGGCCCTGGTGCGCCCCGAGGCCGAAGACGAGCTCGGCGAAGTGAGGGTGGTGTCATGGGAACAGTCGGCGCATCTGCTGGAGCCCTTGCTGACCAAAGAACCGGGGTACCCGGTCCGGTATCGCACTCGCGGCTTTCCCGAAGACTCCCAGCTTGCCGAATTGGACGAAGTGCCGTAATCGGCAGTGAAGGCTCTGATCAGTAACGCCCGAGGACGCTGCCTACGCAAGGACGGCGGCGGTCCCCCGGGCATATCTCAACCCTTGAGCTGCCGAGCCTCCAGGCTCCACAACACCGGATCGCTTGTGGATACCCCCACCGCCCCGTGCTTCATGGCGATGCCGATGTCCGTCTGGTTGCAGACGAACCCCGAGGCAACGATGGGCGGCAGCGCTTGCAAGTCTTGCTTGGCCATGTGCGTCAGCATGGGTGCGGGCATCAACTGAACCAGGTTGGGGTCGCTTTGCTCCAGCGCCTTGACGCTGCGCGGCCAGGTCGAACGGTCGGTCACGAACACCTTTTGCATGGTGACCATGCCCGCCCGGTTGGCACGTTGAATGGTGGCCACGCGGGTGGATACCAGGCTGGCCACGCCGATATCGGCCAGGTATTCCACCCCGCCCTTGTCCTGCGACAGGCCCTCGCAACTGTCGATGTTGACGATGGCGAACTTGCCCGCGCGCTTCAAGGTGGCGATGACGGGCGCCAGCTTGCGCAGTTCGACGTTGGCGACGATACCGATTTCGGCCACGCTGCCCACGAAGGTGTTGATCTGCTCAAGCCCGTACAAGGTCGCAATGACCGGGTGACGCGCCAGACATGCCCCAAATGACCTATCCATGGTTATCGATCTTCCTGACCGTAAAAGCGCTGATCGCTCAAGCCCAGCTTGCCCGGGTTCAGCAGGTTTTGGGGATCCAGCTGGCGCTTGACGGCAAGCATCAGATTGAACGCGCCGCCCAGCGATTCCTGCATGTACGGCGCCCGCAACAAGCCCACGCCATGATGGTGGCTGAGCGCGGCATTATATTTAATCAGCACGGCGTTGGCGGCATCCCAGGCGGTGCGATACCACGTGGCGCGCTGCTCCACCGCGACGTCGCCGCGCAACGAAAAATACAGGCAGGCGCCGTCCACGTAAGCATGCGACTGGTGCGCGGACCCCGCCAGCGTGCCGGGCACCGCATTCACCGCCGCCACCACCTCGTCGTAGATGGCGGACAGGTCGCTCCAGCGCCCCGACATTTCCAGCGTATCGGCCACGAAGCCCGGGCTGCGCTTGAAGCCTTCGGCGCTTTTTCCGGTCAGGTAGCGCGTTTCCAGCCAGCGTTCGAAGATGGCCTCGCCGTCGAGCTTTTCGCCCAGTTCCTCGCAGACGCCTTCGCTGATCTGCATGACGGCGTCCACCATCTGGCGCGCGCCCTCATCGGCCACCAGCAACACGTTCAGGTCAGGCCGGTTGAACTGCACGCCGCTTTCCAATTCGTCGTACAGGCGCAGCGCCGCGGGGTTTGCGCCGCGCTGCATGATCTCGCGGCAGGCATCCAGGCCGATGGCAAAGGTCTTGAAACCGTAGGCGATGGCGCGGCCATAGTCGGGCAGCCTATGCAGCTTCAAACGCAGCCGCACGATCACGCCCAGCGTGCCTTCCGACCCGATGAACAACTGCTGCAGGTCCGGCCCCACCGCCGCGCGCGAGTAGCCGCCCACCGTGACCAAGCTGCCGTCCGCCAGCACCACGTCCATGCCGAACACCATGTCTTCGATCTTGCCGTAGCGCGTGGACAGTTGCCCTGCCCCGCGGCAGGCAGCCCAGCCGCCCACGGTGCTGATGCCGAACGACGACGGCCAATGACCCATCGTCAACCCGTATTCCTTCTGGATGGTCTCTTCGAAGACATCGCCGAACATGCCGGCTTCCACGTCCACGATCTGGCTGTCGCGGTCCACGCCGATCAGCTTGTTCAATTGGCAAACGTCCAGCACGATGCCACCGCGCACGGGCAAGGCCGCGCCCGTGACGTTGCTGCGTCCGGCGGACACGGTGACCGGAATCGCCGCGGCATGCGCGATGCGCATGACCGCCTGCACCTGCTCCACCGACGACACCGCCACGATAACCGCGTGCGGCGTGGCGGGCTTGCCGCCCGTCTCCGACACCATCGATCCGGCCCACCAGTCGCGGGTCCAGGCCACCACATCGCCCGTGGCGGTCAACACGTTGTCGGCCACATGGCGCAAGGAGTCCAGCTGCGCGTCAGACACGCGCACGGGGTCGCGCTGCAAGCCGGCTTCACCGCCGGTGCCTGTCAAGGTGGCGGCATAGGCCGGCGGCGTGTGTGCGCCCACCACGTAATTGCCCCGGTTATAGCCGCGCTTGATGGCTTCTTTACTGATCATTGTTCATCTCCCATGAGTATGGATTTTTCGTGCTTGATAGCAGCCAGGTATTCGTTGACCTGCTGCGCGATGGTGGCGGGCGGCACTCCGAGTTCCGCCTGCAAGATCTGTCCCACGCGGACGGCTGCTTGCGCCGAAGCGTCGCGCGCCATCAGGCGGGAGCGCATGCGCCGGGCCAGTACGTCTTCGACGGTGCCCGCCATTTCATGGCGCACTGCGTAAAGCACTTCGGCTTCGGTGTACGGCAGGCCGTGAACAATGGGCGCCAGCAAGGCCGGCGATGCCTGCATCAGGTCACTGACAAAGCGCGCCTCGGTGCCGTAGCGTTCGCCCAGATGCGCCGACATGCCGCCAGACGCCACGATGGCTTGCGGGTCGTAGCCCGCCGCCCCCAGCAGATAGGCCTTCTTGGTCTGGCAGGCGTTGCGCTGCCCCAGCACCTGCTGCGCGGCGTCGATGGTTTGCTCGGCCATATGCCGCGACGTGGTGAGCTTGCCGCCCACGATCGTGACCAAGCCGTCGGCCGACACGCGGATCTCGTGGTTGCGTTTGATCTCCAGCGTCTTGCCGCCCGGCGGCGCCACCAGCGGCCGGCAGCCCGCGATGCTGCCCACCACGTCTTCGGCTTGCAGGTCGGTCTTCAGTGCCGAGCGCGCGCCTTCCAGCAGGAAGTCGAGCTCTCGCCGCGTGCAGTACACGTCATCCAGATTGCCGTCGTAGTCTTCATCCGTCGTGCCCAGGTAAGACACGTCGCCCCAGCGCGTGATGGTGGCGCGGCGGCTGCGGCCAGGTACGGGAATGGTGACGGTACAGTCGTTGCGAATCTTCATCCACGGCACGGCCACGTGCACGCCCTTGGCCGGACGTACATGCAAGGCGGGCTCGTCGCCTTTTTTCGCGCCGGTCCAGTCGCGCAGCCACACCCCCGTAGCCATGATGACCACACGGGCGCGGGCGCGGATTTCGCGCCCGTCCGCGTGCACGATCACGCCATCGACCTTGCCTTGCGCGTCGCGCGTTACCGCGACCGCCTTGGCGTGGTTGGCCACCGCCGCGCCGTGAAAGGCGGCGGTGCGCGCAACCGTCAACGTCAGGCGCGCGTCGTCCACCCGCGCGTCGTAGTAAAGAAAGCCGCCCAGCAGGCCGTCGGCTTTGAAGGTTGGGCAATGCGACAGGACTTCCGCCGCCGTCAGCTTCTGGTGCAGGATGCCTTCGCGCCAGCCGCCGGCCATGTCGTAGGTCCAGAGCAGGCTTTCAAAGGCCTTGGACAAGCGCTTGTCAAACACCCCGTCGCGTTCCAGGATGGGAAACAGAAACGGCAGGCGCTGCACCAGATGCCGCGCATTGCGCCGCAAGCGCTGGCGCTCGTGCAGCGAATGGCGCACCAGGCCCAGGTTGCCCTGCTCGATGTAGCGCAAGCCACCATGCACCATCTTCGAAGATTTGGACGAGGTGCCCGAAGCGAAGTCGTCTTTCTCGATGACAGCGACACGGTATCCGCGCAAGGCCGCATCCAAGGCGGCATAAGCGCCGGTAATCCCGCCCCCCACGATCAACATGTCGAATTGTTCACTGCCCAACCGGTCCAAGTGTTCCTGCCGATTCAGGCGTAATGGCTCGGTGCTGGTCATGTCGGCCCGATCCTTTCTGGGCTTTCTGGATAGCCACCCGATCATTTCTGCAATGCCTCCTGGTTGTCTTGCTTGAACTGTTTTACGTGCCCCAATTCCGACCCGACCCGGGCGTGCCATAGGGCGCGGCGGCGCGCGCGTTCGTCGGCATCCACGGCGGGTTCGAACACGGCGTCGGTCACGATGGTCTTGCGGGCGTCGTGCAGCGAGGGCCATAGCAAACCGGACGCGCCCGCCAGGTAGGCGATACCGCGCAGGCTGGCGCGGTCCGCCTCTTGCATGCGGCGTATGGGAATGCCGATCAGATCGGCCTGGATCTGCAGCAAGGGGTCGCTGCGCGACAAGCCTCCGCCTACCACCAATTCCGAAACCCGAACGCCCGACGCTTCCTCATCCGCCTCGATGCAACTGGCGACCGAGTGCGCAATGCCTTCCAGAATGGCGTAGGCCACTTCGGCTTGCGTGGTGGCCATCGACACGCCGGTCAGCGAGGCGCGCGCGGCGGCTTCCATGCGCGGCACGCGCAGGCCGGTCAGGGCCGGCACGAACGTCACGCCGTTTGACGAGTCCACGGTTTGCGCCAGCGCGCTGATCTCGTGCGCGTCCTTGAACCACTTCAGCTTTTCGCACACCCAGTTCAGCGCCGACCCGGTCGTCGCCACAAAGGTCTCCACCGCAAAGTGCGACACCCCGCCCTGGCGGCGCGCCGTCATCGTCAGCGACCCGTCGGACATGCCTGCATTCGCGGGCGGCTCCGTGCCGATGATCAAGTCCACAAAGCTGCCCGTTCCATGCACACACATCGCCTGTCCCCGGTCCAGGCAGCCCAGGCCGATGGCGCCCGCGTGCTGGTCGCCGGCCGATGCCAGGATCGGCACGTCGATGCCAAGGACCTCGGGGCGGGTGCGCCCGAAATCATCCGCGTCCTGACGCAGCGTGGGCAGCAGTTCGTGCGGGAAGCCCAGTTCCTGCGTCCATTCCAGGTAATAGCGATGGTCGGCCAGCACGTAGGCGCCGGCGGACGTGGCGTTGGTGGGCGTGGTCACGCATTCGCGCCGTTGCGAAAAGTGCCACAGCAACCAGGTGTCCACGGTGCCGAACGCCAGCCGCTTGTCGCGCCACGCCTCCGCTACCTGTCGTGTATCCCGCAGATGACGCGCAGCCCACAGATACAGCGATCGCACGCCCACCGGCCGGCCGACGCGCTCGCGCAGCCGCGCATCCCATTCCGGCGCCAGCAGCTCCAATTCATCCACAAAGCGGGTGTCTTGCCAGACCATGGCCGGCACCAGCGCGCGACCCGTGTGCGTATCCCACAACACCGCGGTGGCGCGCTGCGTGGCCAGCGCCAGCGCAACGATTTCCTGGCCGGCGCGCTGGGCCTCCGCGATAGTGGCGCGGCAGACGTCGATGGTGCGGTCCAGGATGTCGTTGGCATCCTGCTCCACGACGCCCGGCCTGGGCGAGTCCACCTGCAAGGCCGCGTACTGCAGGCAAGACACCTGCCCATCGGCAGACACCGTGGCGGCGCGCGTGCCGGACGTGCCCTCGTCTATGGCCAGAATCACATTCTTGTTTGTCATCGCGAGGCTTTCCCAATGGCGGGGTCCAGGGCGGGAAGCACGACGTCGTCCTTGAACTGCGGCGCGCCGGCTTCGTTGTCGGGGTTGATGGCGGTGCGGGTGGGATCCCACTTGATCACGAAGCAGATGATGCTGGCGACAAGCGGCACGATCGACAGGATCAGGAAGGTGTTTTCCAAGCCGTAGTTTTCGCGAAACAGCGGAAACACCAACAGCCCGATTGCGGCGCCCGTCGAACCCAGCGCGCCGATGATGCCGTTGGCGCCCGCCCGCAATTCGCTGCGAAACGACAGCGACGACAGGCTCTTGCCATTGGCGCCCGGCCCGCCGGAGTGAAACAGGATGAACAGCGACGGCACGATGACGGCCACCCACAGCGGCATCTTGCCGTGGAAGGTACCCAGGATCAGCAGCATCAGGAACACCGCGGCGAAACCGAACGCCGACGCGCGCCGCAGCCCCAGCTTGCGGCCGATGTACGGCGACAAGAAGCCGCCAAAGATGCCGAACACGTTGAACACCAGGGCGCCGATGGTGGCGAAGATGAAGTCCTTGCCGAACAAGGCAGCGCTGATCAACGGCAAGTACCAGCCCACGGCGAAATACTGGATGGACTGACCAATCTGGACCGTGGCCGCCAGGATCGTGCGCGGCAGGTAGACGCCGCGAAAGATCAGCAACACGTTGGCCATGCCGCGCCTGGCCTGGTTGGTCACCGGCACCCGTTCATGCACCGGCGCGGCGACGAAGGCTTGCCCATAAATGCGGGTCATGGCGCGCGCCGCCTGTTCGACTCGCTCTTTGCGCGCCAGCCAGATCGGGCTTTCGATCATGTAGCGCAGTTGCAGCACCAGGATGACGACGGCGAAGACAGCGGTGGCTGCCACGGAATAGCGCCAGATCGAATCGCCCACGTCCCAAGAGAAGAACAGCATGGCCAGCAACAGGTTCGTGCACACGGCCGTGTACCACATGCCTTGCCACGTGTTCAGCCGGCTTTTGAATTTCAGCGGCGTGAACTCGGCCAACACGGCCATCGCAATGGCGAAGTCGATGCCGTAAGCCGCGCCGACAAAGAAGCGGCCAACCAGGATGACTTCGAAACTGGGCGCAAACATCACCAGCAGCGCGCCGATGACGGCCAGGAACTTCGCGATGATCAAGGGCCGGATGCGGCCCCAGCGGTCAGCCATCCACCCGCCGATGGGGTTGAAGGCGATAGCGACCCACGCCGCGAACGACGTCATCAGCGCTACCTGACCGGCGGTCAAACCCAGGTCGCGCGTCATGGGGCCTAATGCCGCGCTCAGGGCGGAATTGGCGAAGGCATCCAGAAACAGTCCGCCCAGCGCCAGCCACCAGATAAGGCCGGCCCGGCCAGTAATACCGGGGCGTGAATCGATATAAGCGATGACATCGTCGATGCCACGTATTTTTACAGTCGATGATTGCACAGTCGTCTCCTCTTGGAATTATTTCTGTAAGAGGTCGACGCAAACTGCGCGCAATAAAAGACCACCCTACAGATGGTCTTTTATCTAAATCTGTGCGGTGACTTTATGGGCTGCGCAAAAGGGTGTCAAGAAGAAGGCGTATCGGGATAAACCCTATTTTCCGACGTTTTCGCGGGCTAAAAGAAAGTATCCAAAGCGCCAGAAAAGTATAAGGAACGCGATTAATTTATATGTTTTTTTCTTTATTTTTCAATGACTTGCATTAATATTTCAAGCAGGCAAACTACGCGCATTCTGAAATTCCACCCACCAAGCAGAAAGAGGAATCCCATGCGCTTAATTACCGATCAAGAACTCAGCAATATGTCGACCGAGAACAAGCGTCGTCGCCATTTGGAACTGGACAAGAAGCTTGAAGTGGCGGCCAGCCGTGGCTGGGCCTGCGCCCACCGCATTGAAGCCACCCGCGCCAAGGTGCATGCGGCGATTCAGTCGGACGTGGAATTGGGCCGCGATGTTGAGCAGCGCACGGAAAAGCGGCGCGACCGCGTGAAGATCAAGAACTGAGCGGCTGAATCCAGAGGATTCGCGTTTGCTCCAGAGGATTCGCGACAGCTCCGCAGGATTCGCAACAGCTCCGCAGGATTCGCGACAGCTCCACCGGGTCAGCGCCAAGCTGGCCCAAAAGCAAAAAACCCCCTGGCTCAACAGCCAGGGGGTTTTGTCATATTAGTGGTGCGAAGGAGGGGACTCGAACCCCTACACCTGTTACGGCGTCAGGACCTAAACCTGGTGCGTCTACCAATTTCGCCACCTTCGCTAAAGGTCAAGCCCGCTATTGTAGCTTGCTTGTTAAAATCTTGCGTCATGAATCCGCGCCTTGATGCTTTACACCCCTACCCGTTCGAAAAATTGCGCGCGTTGCTGGCCTCTGCCAGCTCGCAGCCGAACGGCCTGACGCCCATCAATTTGTCGATTGGCGAGCCCAAGCACGCCGCGCCCGAGCGCGTGGCGGAGGCGATCCGCAACCATATGGACGGCTTGTCGGTCTACCCGTCGA
Organism: Achromobacter spanius; assembly: GCF_029637605.1. NCBI lineage: Bacteria > Pseudomonadati > Pseudomonadota > Betaproteobacteria > Burkholderiales > Alcaligenaceae > Achromobacter > Achromobacter spanius. The sequence continues at coordinate 2,005,680 of NZ_CP121261.1, forward strand.
CCAAGGGCGACCCGGCGCTGCGCCAGGCGATATCCGCCTGGTTGGCGCGCCGCTACAGCATTCCCGCACCCGACGCCGACACCCAGGTGCTGCCAGCGCTGGGTTCGCGCGAAGCGCTGTTCGCCTTCACCCAGACTGTGATCGACCCGTCGGCCGGTTCGGTGGTGATCTGCCCCAACCCGTTCTACCAGATCTACGAAGGCGCCACCCTGCTGGCCGGCGCCACGCCCTACTTCGTCAATGCCGACCCGCTGCGCAACTTCGCCAGCGACTGGAACCAGGTGCCCGACGCCGTCTGGAAGAAGACGCGGCTGGTGTTCGTGTGCTCGCCGGGCAACCCGGCCGGCAACGTCATGTCGCTCGACGAATGGGAAACGCTGTTCAAGCTGTCTGACCGCCACGGTTTCGTCATCGCATCGGACGAGTGCTATTCCGAGATCTACCTGGACGAAGGTGACGCCCCGCTGGGCGGCCTGCAGGCGGCTCGCCGCCTGGGCCGGGACGACTACCGCAACCTGGTGTGCTTTTCCAGCCTGTCCAAGCGGTCCAACGTGCCGGGCCTGCGTTCCGGCTTCGTGGCGGGTGACGCCGCGCTTATCGGCCGCTTCCTGCTGTATCGCACGTATCATGGCAGTGCCATGAGCCCGCTGGTGTCCGCCGCCAGTATCGCCGCCTGGACGGACGAGGCGCACGTGAAAGACAACCGGCGCCTGTACCGTGAAAAGTTCGACGCGGTCGTGCCCATTCTGGAAAACGTGCTGGATGTGTCACGGCCCCAGGCCTCTTTCTACCTGTGGGCGGCCACACCGGGCTCGGATACGGCGTTCGCGCGCGACCTTTACGGCCGCACGGGTGTTACCGTTCTGCCGGGCAGCTTTCTGGCGCGGGAGGCACATGGCGTGAATCCCGGCCAGGGCCGCATTCGTATTGCGTTGGTGGCGCCCTTGGCTGACTGCGTGCAGGCAGCCGAGCGCATCGCCCATTTTGTACACACTTCTGTTTGATCAACCTTTAAAAGCTGAGCCGCTATGACTCTCGACCTGCAGACCACCATCGAAAAAGCCTGGGACGACCGGGCCAACCTGACGCCCGCCGACGCCAGCGCCGAGGTGCGCGAAGCGGTGGAACACACCATCGACGGACTGGATCTGGGCCGCCTGCGCGTGGCTGAAAAAATCAACGACGACTGGGTTGTGCACCAGTGGATCAAGAAGGCCGTGCTGCTGTCGTTCCGCCTGAGCGACAACGCCATCATGGGCCAGGCCCCGCTGCAGTTCTACGACAAGGTGCCGCTCAAGTTCTCGGAATACGGCGACAACGCCTTCAAGCAAGGCGGCTACCGCGTGGTGCCGCCCGCCGTCGCCCGCCGTGGCGCCTTCATCGGCCGCAACGTGGTGCTGATGCCGTCCTACGTGAACATCGGCGCCTACGTCGACGAAGGCACCATGGTCGACACCTGGGCTACCGTCGGTTCGTGCGCCCAGATCGGCAAGAACGTCCACCTGTCGGGCGGCGTGGGCATCGGCGGCGTGCTGGAACCGCTGCAAGCCAATCCCACCATCATCGAAGACAACTGCTTCATCGGCGCCCGCTCGGAAGTCGTTGAAGGCGTGGTCGTGGAAGAAAACTCGGTGCTGGCCATGGGTGTGTTCCTGTCGCAAAGCACCAAGATCTTTGACCGCGCCACGGGCAAGATCACGTACGGCCGCGTGCCCTCGGGTTCGGTCGTGGTGCCGGGATCGCTGCCGTCGGCTGATGGCTCGCACAGCCTGGCTTGCGCCGTCATCGTCAAGCGTGTCGATGCACAAACGCGCGCCAAGACCAGCATCAATGATCTGCTGAGGGCGTAATGAGCACGTCTGCCGTACTGGATCTGGTCAAGGACCTGATCGCCCGTCCGTCGGTCACACCGGCGGATGAAGATTGCCAGGCGGCGCTTGCCGCCCGGCTGGAGCGCATCGGCTTTACGTGCGAGACCATCGCACAAGGCGGTGTCACCAACCTGTGGGCCCGGCGCGGCAGCGCCGCGCCGTTGACCGTGTTCGCCGGTCACACGGATGTGGTGCCTCCGGGTCCGCGCGAAAAGTGGGATAGCGACCCGTTCGTGCCCACCGAACGCGACGGCTGGCTGTACGGCCGTGGGGCAGCCGACATGAAAAGCTCGATCGCCGCCTTCGTGGTGGCGGCCGAGGAATTCGTGGCGGCCCACCCCCAGCATGGCGGTTCGATCGCGCTGTTGATCACGTCGGACGAAGAAGGCCCGTCCATCGACGGTACCGCCATCGTTTGCGACGCCCTGAAGGCGCGCGGCGAAAAGCTGGATTACTGCATCGTGGGCGAGCCGACTTCCGGCGACGTGCTGGGCGACACCTGCAAGAATGGCCGCCGTGGCTCCTTGTCGGGCAAATTAACGGTAAAGGGCATCCAGGGCCACGTGGCGTACCCACACCTGGCACGCAACCCGGTGCATCAGTTGGCGCCAGCGCTGGCCGAGATCGTCAGCATCGAATGGGACCAGGGCAACGAGTACTTTCCGCCCACGACGTTCCAGGTGTCGAACCTGAATTCGGGCACGGGTGCTACCAACGTAGTGCCGGGCGAAGCCGTGGCGCTGTTCAACTTCCGCTTCTCGACGGCCAGCACGCCGGAAAGCCTGAAGGCGCGCGTGCATGCGGTGCTGGACAAGCACGGCCTGGAATATGAACTGGACTGGGATTTGGGCGGCGAACCGTTCCTGACCCCGCGCGGTTCGTTGAGCGAGGCACTGGTTCAAGCCATTCATGCTGAAACTGGCGTCACCGCCGAATTGTCCACCACTGGTGGCACGTCCGACGGCCGCTTCATCGCCAAGATCTGCCCGCAGGTGATTGAGTTTGGTCCCGGCAACGCCACGATCCACAAGGTGAATGAACGCATCGAAGTGGCCTCGCTGGAGCCGCTGAAGAACATCTATCGCCGCACGCTGGAAAACCTGCTCTTACCAAAGTAAAACGCCGCTACGCGGACGCTCTGCCCCCCTTCAGAGGGGGGTGTTTTTTCCCCGATTCGGCACACTGAACGGGGAATACAAGGCCTGTTATGTATCAATCCGCCCGCCAAGAATTGCTGACCCTGCGCGACCTCATCCGTTACGGGGTATCGCGCCTGAACAGCGCCCAGGTGGCGCTGGGGCACGGCAGCGACAACGCCTGGGACGAGGCGGTCTACCTGACGCTGCACGCCCTGCATCTGCCGCTGGACACGCTGGAACCGTTCCTGGATGCGCGCGTGGTCCGTGAAGAACGTGACCGCGTGCTGGACCTGCTGGAACGGCGCGTTACCGAGCGCGTGCCCGCCGCCTACCTCACCAACGAGGCCTGGCTGCGCGGTCACCGCTTCTACGTGGACAAGCGCGTCATCGTGCCGCGCTCGCCCATCGCCGAACTGCTGGACCAGGGGATTTCACCCTGGGTACAGGACGCGACCGCCGTGGAAAACGTGCTGGACATGTGTACCGGTTCGGGCTGCCTGGCCATCCTGTCGGCCATGGCCTTCCCCTACGCCCATGTGGATGCGGTGGACGTGTCCGCCGACGCGCTGCAAGTGGCCCGCCGCAATGTGGACGACTACGGCCTGCAAGACCGGCTGGACCTGCACGAAAGCAATCTGTTCGACGCCCTGCCCGCACGCCAGTACGACGTCATCATCTGCAATCCGCCTTATGTGAACAGCGGCTCCATGGATGTGCTGCCGCAGGAATACCGCCATGAACCGCATCTGGCGCTGGCCGGTGGCGAAGACGGCATGGACCTCGTGCGGCGCATTCTGGCGGCGGCCCCCCAGTACCTCACGCCCGACGGCGTGATCGTGCTGGAGATAGGCCACGAGCGCGACTTCTTTGAAGCCGCCTTCCCGCAGTTGTCGCCCGTCTGGCTGGATACGGAAGAAGCGTCGGACCAGCTTCTGCTGCTTACCCGAGAGCAACTCAGCCTGTGATACGCGCTACTGGATTGACCCTGCGCCGTGGCACGAAAGTGCTGTTGGATAGCGCTGAATTTGTCGTGCACCCGGGCGAGCGCGTTGGCATCGTCGGCAAGAACGGCGCAGGCAAGTCGTCGCTGTTCGCGCTGCTGACCGGCGCGCTGGATCTGGACGCCGGCACAGTGAACCTGCCCGCGGGATGGCGTATCGCCAGCGTCAAGCAGGAACTGGACGCCGACGACCGCCCTGCCCGCGAATTCGTCATTGACGGCGACACGCAGCTGCGCGAATTGCAGGCGCGCCGCGCCGAGCTCACGGACGACCAAGGCACGCAGATCGCCGAAGTGGAAGCCGCGTTGATCGAAGCCGGCGCCTGGAGCGCCGCATCGCGTGCCGAGCAGTTGCTGGCCGGGCTGGGCTTCAAGCCCAGCGAATGGATGCTGCCGGTCGAGAGTTTTTCCGGCGGCTGGCGCATGCGCCTGGCCTTGGCCAGCGCGCTGATGGCGCCGTCCGAACTGCTGCTGCTGGACGAACCCACCAACCACCTGGATCTGGACGCAATGCTGTGGCTGGAGAAATGGCTGGGCGCCTATCCGGGCACCGTCATGCTGATCTCCCACGACACCGAGTTCCTGGACGCGGTGGCCAAGTCCATCCTGCATTTTGACCACGCCAAGCTGGTGCGCTATCGCGGTGGTTATGGTGATTTCCTGACGCAACGCGCCGAGCGCCTGCGCCAGACCAACATTGCCTACGAACGCCAGACCCGCGAAACCGCGCGCCTGCAAGGTTTCATCGACCGCTTCAAAGCCAAAGCATCCAAGGCCAAGCAGGCGCAAAGCCGGGTCAAGGCGCTGGCGCGCATGCAGGTGCTGGCGCCGCTGCATGCGGAAGCGGGCATCGACATCCGCATCCCCTCGCCTGACCAGGTGCCCGACCCGCTGCTGACGCTGGAGCACCTGTCCGCCGGCTATACGGACGCGGACGGCAATGCCATTCCCATTTTGCGCGACGTCACGCTGATGGTGCGCGCGGGCAGCCGTGTGGGGGTGCTGGGCGCCAATGGCGCGGGCAAGAGCACGCTGATCAAGACCCTGGCGGAAGAAATTCCCGTGCAAGCCGGCGAACGCCGCGCCTCGCGCGGCTTGGCCATCGGCTACTTTCACCAGCATCAGCTGGACATGCTGGACGTGGACAGCACGCCTATCGCACACTTGGCGCGCCTGGCGCCGGAGACCCGCGAACAGGAACTGCGCAACTACCTGGGCGGTTTCGGCTTTTCCGGCGACACCGTCACCAGTAAGGTCGGCCCGATGTCCGGCGGCGAAAAAGCGCGCCTGGCGCTGTCCCTGATCGTCTGGCAAAAGCCCAACCTGTTGCTGCTGGATGAACCCAGCAACCACTTGGATGTGGAAACCCGCGAGGCCCTGGCCGCCGCGCTGGCCGACTTCGGCGGCAGCATGCTGCTGGTGTCGCACGACCGACACCTGCTGCGCACCACCGTGGACAGCTTCTGGATCGTGGCGGACGGCGCGGTACGCGAGTTCGACGGCGACCTTGAAGACTATCGGGATTGGCTGGCTGCCCGCAATGCCGGCGAACGGGCGGAGGCCGCGCGAGAAAGCGCCGAAGGCAGCGAACCCGTCGTGGACCGCAAGGCGCAACGCCGGGCCGAGGCCGAACAGCGTCAACGCCTGTCGGCGCTGCGCAAACCGCTGGAATCGAAGCTGGCCAAGGTCGAGGCCGAGATGGAAAAACTGCGCACCAAGCTGCACGCGCTAGACGCCATCATCGCCGACGCGGACCTGTATTCCGATGCGCGCCGCGCGGAACGCCAGAAGGTCATGGCCGAGCACGGTGAACACGGCAAGCGCATGGACGAGCTCGAAGAGCAGTGGCTGGAGATCCAGGGTTCCCTGGAAGAAATCGACCAAAGCGAAGCCTGACGCAATAAAAAGCGGGGGGCCAACAGGCCCCCCGCTAATCCGTTTACGAGTACGGGCGCTCGCGCAGGCGGGTGTGGTTATCGACCACGGTGTCGATCACTTCACGCAGGATGGTTTCGGCCAAGGCGGGCGGCACGCCCGCTTCTTCGGCCAAACGGCGGATGCGCTCGACCTGCTGGGATTCCCTGACAGGGTCCACCAGGTCCATACCGTGATTGGTCTTCAATTCGCCAAGCATGTCCGTGCAGCGGAAGCGCACGCCAAGCAGCAGCATGATTTGCTGATCGATTTCATCGATCTCGGCACGCAGCGACGCCAGCTCGGCTTTTGGGGACTCATTCGTGGCCATGTTTAACCCTGAACAATATCAAGCTTCGCAATGCCCAGCGCCAAAGTCTTGGCGCCCACATCGCGAAACTGAATTTCTGCCTGGGCGTCCTGACCGGCCCCGCTCAAGCCAATAATCGTGCCATCGCCAAACCGCGCGTGATGCACGCCCTGACCCACACGATACTGCTTGTCGCCCACCGTGACACCGCTTGCAATGCCACGGGGTTGACGCGGCGCAATGGTATTGGTGGCCTTGCGGCCAAATGCGTCGCCACGGTTGCCGCCGCCCCAACCCGCGCCCGTGCTGCTGATCGGTGCCAGACCGGCCTTGGGAGACAACCACTTCAGGTGCTCTTCGGGAATCTCGTCCAAAAAGCGCGAGCGCATGGCGTAGCGCGTCTGGCCATGCAGCATCCGGCTTTGGGCCAGGCTGATGTACAGACGCTGCCGAGCGCGCGTGATCGCCACATACATCAGGCGGCGCTCTTCTTCCAACCCGGACTGCTCCAGGATGCTGTTCTCGTGCGGAAACAGCCCCTCTTCCAGGCCGGTGATGAAGACCGCGTCAAACTCCAGGCCCTTGGCGGCATGCACCGTCATGAGCTGGACGGCGTCCTGGCCTTGTTGGGCCTGGTTGTCGCCGGCTTCCAGCGCGGCGTGCGACAGAAAGCCCGCCAGCGGAGTCAAGCCGTCGGAGGCCACGATGGGCGCGTCGACCACGCCGGGCATCAGCGTCGACGAGGTGGCCTGCTCGGGCACCACACCGGCGGGCATGCCGTCGTAGTTTTCTTCCGACGCGAACACGGCAGCCGCCGTGATCAGTTCGTTCAAGTTTTCGAGCCGCTCGGCGCCTTCGCGTTCCGCCTTGTAATGGGCGTTCAGGCCGCTGGCCTCGAGCATGTGCTCAACCATTTCCGGCAACGGAAGGTCGCGCGTTTCTTCGATCAGGCGATGGATCAGTTGGGCAAACTGGGCCAGGTTCGACCCGCCCTTGCCGCCCACCAACGCCACCGCGCCGTACAGGCTGGTGTCGTGCGCGCGGGCCGCGTCGGCCAGTTGTTCCAGCGTGCGCGCGCCGATGCCGCGCGTCGGGAAATTGACGACCCGCATCCACGAGGTATCGTCGTGCGGGTTGGCCATCAGGCGCAGATACGCCAGCGCGTGCTTGATTTCCTGACGTTCGAAGAAGCGCAGGCCGCCATACACCTTGTACGGAATGCCGGCCGAGAAGATGGCGTGCTCGATCACGCGCGATTGCGCGTTGCTGCGGTACAGCACGGCGATCTCGCGGCGCAGGCTGCCGTCATGGATGAGCGAACGGATTTCGTCCACGATCCATTGGGCTTCCATGCCGTCGGAAGGCTGTTCGATGACGCGCACCGGCTCGCCTTCGCCCTGGTCCGTCCACAGGTTCTTGCCCAGGCGGCCGCTGTTGTGGCCGATCAGCGCGTTGGCCGAATCCAGGATGTGGCCGAACGAACGGTAGTTCTGTTCCAGGCGGATCACGGTGCCATGCGCGTAATCGCGCTCAAAGTCGGACATGTTGCCGACGTTCGCACCGCGAAAAGCGTAGATGGACTGGTCATCGTCGCCCACGGCGAACATGGCCGCGCCGCCACCGGCCAGCAGGCGCAGCCACTTGTATTGCAGCGTGTTGGTGTCCTGGAACTCGTCCACCAGAATGTGGCGAAAGCGGCGCTGGTAATGCTCGCGCACCGGCGCATTGCGCGACAGCAGTTCATAAGCGCGCAGCAGCAGTTCGGCGAAGTCGACCACGCCTTCGCGCTGGCACTGGGCTTCGTAAAGCTGATAGATCTCGATCAGGCGGCGCCGATGGGCATCGTAGGCCTCGACGTCTTGCGGACGAAGGCCTTCTTCCTTGGCGCCGTTGATGAAGCGCTGCACGTCACGCGGCGGGTACTTTTCGTCGTCGACGCCATTGGCCTTCATCAGGCGCTTGATGGCGGCAAGCTGATCGGTGACATCCAGGATCTGGAAGCTTTGCGGCAAGCCGGCATCACGGTGATGCGCGCGCAGCATGCGGTTGCACAGGCCGTGAAACGTGCCGATCCACAAGCCGCGCGTATCGATCGGCAGAATCGCCGACATACGCGCCAGCATTTCGCGGGCAGCCTTATTGGTGAACGTGACTGCCAGCAGCCCAAAAGGCGAGGCCTGGCCGGTTTGAATCAGCCAGGCCATGCGGGTAGTGAGTACCCGGGTCTTCCCGCTGCCCGCCCCGGCCAAGACCAGGGCGTGCTGCGGTTCTAACGTTACTGCGGCGCGTTGTTCAGGGTTGAGCTTCTCTAGCATCATGCCGCGTAGCGGCGCAGATGTTGAGCAAATTGCTCGAGCCCGGCGATGCCGCTTTGCTGGGCGCGCTGGCACCAGGCCTGCAGGTCATGAAGAAGCTGTTCGCTGCTGGCGCTGGAGCTTTCCCAGATGCGGCCGAGTTCACGACGCATTTGCACCAGCGTCGACAGCGACTTGTTCTGGGCAATGGCGCTGTCCACGGCAGCCAGGGTTTCCGGCTGGAGGATGTCCTCGTTGCGGTGGAGGGCACTACGCACCTGACGCAGCTTGGTATAGCCGCAATCCGCGTTGCCTTCCTGACGCGAGGCCTTCAACTTGTTCATTTCTTCACGAGCGGCGCTCTTGATCACGTCCGCGTAGCGGGCCATGACTTCGTAGCGGTGCGTGATCACGCCTTGCAGCGTGCGCAGATCAATGCCCGTGCGGGTATCGTCCAGCTTCAGCTTGGGCGCAACCTTCTTGATCTTGGCCAGGCCAAAGAACTTCAGGATGTTGATATAGGCCCAGCCGATGTCGAATTCGTACCACTTGGCCGAGAACTTGGCCGACGTGCCGTGGGCGTGGTGGTTGTTGTGCAGCTCTTCGCCGCCAATCACGATGCCCCAGGGGAACACGTTGGTGCTGGTGTCCGGGCTGTTGTAGTTGCGGTAGCCCCAATAGTGGCCGATACCGTTGACGACGCCGGCTGCCCAGAAGGGAATCCAGGCCATCTGAACCGCCCACACCGTGACACCGACAGCGCCGAACAGGGCGACGTCAATGGCAAGCATGGACAAGACGCCCCACAAGCTGTGCTTGCTGTAGACGTTGCGTTCGAGCCAGTCGTCAGGCGTACCGTGGCCGAACTTGGCCATGGTTTCCTTGTTGTTCGATTCTTCACGGTACAGTTCCGCGCCGCGGAACAGCACCTTCCAGATGCCGAACAGCATGGGCGAGTGAGGATCGCCTTCCTTTTCGCACTTGGCGTGATGCTTGCGGTGAATGGCGACCCATTCCTTGGTGACCATGCCGGTCGTCATCCAGAGCCAGAAGCGGAAGAAATGCATGACGGCTGGATGGAGATCCAGGCCACGGTGCGCTTGGCTGCGATGGAGGAAGACGGTGACCGCAACAATCGTGATGTGCGTCACGACCAAGGTGAAAACGACAATCTGCCACCAAGTGGCTTGGGTCAGACCGCCGGCAATGAAGGAGAGGATGTAATCCATAAAGCTGTTATGAGCCTCGCTTGTTAAGTGCCTGAAGTTTAGCTTACCTTTGCCGTCTTATGACAAGGTAGTTTCAAAATAGTTTTTGAGCGAAATCAAGGACTAAGCCCTGCTTTTAGAGCAAAAAAAGACACTCTCGCGATCACTTCGGGCAGATCGCGAGGCGAGCCTTGCGGGCATGCGGCGCTTTGGGCCAGCTACCCCTGGTATTGGGGGGTATTCGCAAAGACACCAGGTTTTGGCCACATCCAGCAATTAAAGTTCCTGTCAGCAAAGGCGTTAGGGGAATACATGGGGCTGTCTCCCCGACTGTTTTTCCCAAGATATACGCACCGGGCAAAATATCACCCCTAAAATGCCGACGAACTGTCTCATTTGCCCCACTGATGCTGCTGACAAAAACCCGTCCCTTATTGTTTTCGGCCCTTGCCTTCCTTGCGCTGGCGCTACACGCCCCCGTGTCCGCCCAGGCAATGAAGTCGGGAGACGTGGCAGTGTTGGCGTCGTACTACGAAATTCGAGGGTCGGACTGCCTGGCGCTGCGGGCACCTTACGTGGTGATCACGGAAAAACCGCGTCTGGGCAAGGCCAGCATCGTGCAGACTCGGGGGCAATCCAGCGATTCTGGCCGCTGCGCCTATAAGTCCGTGGCGGTGTCCCAGGTGGTCTATATCGCCGACCAGCCAGGCTCGGATACCCTGGCCTGGCAGGTGAAATACCAGAACAAGACCTTGGGCACCCGTCGTTACAGCGCCACGGTGGGCGTCACGCCGGCCAAATAGCCCGCGCGCGCCGCACAGGGGGTCAGGCCGGCTTGCCCGGTGCCTCGGTGTCAGCCCCGGTGTCTACCTCGGTGCCAGCCTCGGCATCAGCCATGGGTTCCGTCACCGGTTTACCCTCAGCCGCCTCGGCTTCGACCGACATGGCCTCGACCCCGCTTTCCGCCAGCACTTCCTGGCTGCCGTCTTCCGACAGGTCAGCGTCAACCGCTACGGCTGCCGCCGCCGGCTCCGCTGCCGCGCCCTTCTTTTTGCGCTCGAACACCGCCGCGAAGAAGCCGTCGGTGCCATGCACGTCGGGGCGCAATTGCAGGTATGGACCTTCCAGCTTCAGCGTTTCGCAACGCGAGGCCAGGATTTCGGCGGCATCCAGGCGTTCGAAATCGGGGTGGCTGGCCAGGAAACGTTCGGCCTGCACTTCGTTTTCTTCCGCCAACAGGCTGCAGGTGGCATAGACCAGGCGTCCGCCCGGCGCCACACAACGCGCGGCGCTGTTCAGGATGCGCTCTTGCAACTGCCCCAATTCGGCCAGCGCCTGGGGGTGCTGACGCCACTTCAGGTCGGGATTGCGGCGCAAGGTGCCGATACCGCTGCACGGGGCATCGACCAGCACACGCTGGGCCTTGCCGGCCAGGCGCTTCACGCGGGAATCGTTTTCGCTGTCGATCACGACAGGCACCACGTTCGACAAGCCACTACGCGCGAAACGGGGCTTGGCGCGCGCCAAGCGCGCAGCCGAGACATCAAAGGCGTACAGGCGGCCGGTAGAGCGCATCAGCGCGCCCAGCAGCAGCGTCTTGCCGCCAGCACCCGCGCAGAAATCGATGATCATTTCGCCACGGCGCGGGGCGACCAGCAGCGCCAGCAACTGGCTGCCTTCGTCCTGCACTTCGATGCTGCCGTTTTCAAATTGCGGCCAGCGGTTGATCGCCGGGCGCCCTTCCATGCGGATGCCCCACGGCGAATACGGCATGGCGACGGGTTCGTAGCGGCCGGCGCTTTGCTGCAGCTCGGTCAGCATGGCGTCGCGTTCGACCTTGAGGGGATTCACGCGCAGATCCAGGCTGGCCTGACGGTTCAGCGCTTCGACGAGGGTGTCCGGGCTGTCCATCAGCGCCAGGCGCTCGTCCAGCCAATCGGGAATGCTGCCGCGAATGGCGCGCGGCAAGGTCGCCAGGTCAATCTGCGACACGCGCTTGAGCCATTCGGCTTCGGCCGCATCCATGCCCTCTTCCAGTGCCTCGGCACCCAGCGTCGCGTTCAGGCCCAGGATGGCCAGGCGACGCGATGCGGGACCCACGCCGCTTTCGCCGAACTGGCGATAACGGCGAAGGTGGCGCAGCACGTCATAGACGGCCTCGGCTACCTCGGAGCGATCGCGCGCGCCCAGGTTGGGGTGGTGACGCAGCCAATGCGACAGCGCCGCATCGGCCGGATAGGTCCATTGAAGTATTTCGCCCAGAACGCGCTGGACCTGATCGATGCGGATGGCCGCATAGGACTGGCGGGGACGATTGAACTGCGGCTTTGGCGCGCCCTGTTCGCGACTGCCCTGATAGGCGTCGCCACCACGCTGGCCGGCATATTGGCCGCGTTCGCCACGGTCGTCGCCACGCGGGCCGTCATAGGACGGACGCGAATCCGGACGGCCCTGGCTTTCGCGGCGCTCCGAGCCATAGGAACCGCGTTCACCGCCACGGCTGTCGCCACGCGGGCCATTGCCATACGACGGGCGCGAATCCGGACGGCCCGAGCCTTCACGGCGCTCCGAGCCATAGGAACCGCGCTCACCGCCACGGTTTTCACCGCGCGGGCCATTGCCATACGACGGGCGCGAATCCGGACGGCCCGAGCCTTCACGGCGCTCCGAGCCATAGGAACCGCGCTCACCGCCACGGTTTTCACCGCGCGGGGCGTTGCCGTAGGACGGACGCGAATCCGGGCGGCCCGAGCCTTCACGGCGCTCCGAGCCATAGGAACCGCGTTCACCACCACGGCTGTCGCCACGCGGGGCATTGCCATATGACGGGCGCGAATCCGGACGACCCGAACCTTCACGGCGCTCCGAACCATAGGAACCGCGTTCACCGCCACGGCTGTCGCCACGCGGGGCATTGCCATATGACGGACGCGAATCCGGGCGGCCTGAGCCTTCGCGGCGCTCCGAGCCATAGGAACCGCGTTCACCACCACGGCTTTCTCCGCGCGGGGCGTCGTAGGACGGGCGCGGCGCCGGGCGGCCCTGGCCTTGGCCTTCGCGGCGGTCGCCGCCGAAGCCGCCGCGTTCGCCACGGCCTTCGCCACGCGGGGCGTCGAACGACGGACGGGGCGCCGGGCGACCGGCATCGCGGCTGGGGCGCTCTTCACGCCCCCGTTCGGCGCGTTCGCGCACCGGCGCCTCGCGGGCTTCGCCCTTGGGACGCGAAAAGAAGGACCGACCGTCGCGCCCTTCGGAGGCTGCCCTCGGGGAGCCAGCCGGACGAGAACGCGGAGATTGGGGTTTAGTCATGGTGTGTTCCAGTGGGGCGGAGGAGTTCCGCCCGATAAAAGCGATTCAGGGCCGCTCAGGCGGCCGGCGACCAGGTGAAAAGGCGTGCGGGATCCCCCTGCACGTCCACCCGGTGGTCGGTTGTCAGGGTAACCCGGCCTTCGGCCAACCAGCGCACGGCAGCCGGAAAAGCCTGATGCTCCACGGCCAGCACGCGGTTGGCCAGCAGTTCCGGCGTATCCCCGGCCAGAACCGGCACACAGCCCTGGGCAATGATGGGGCCGTGGTCCAGGACCGGAGTCACGAAATGCACGGTGCAGCCGTGCACGCGCACGCCTGTCGCCAAAGCTTGGGCATGCGTGTGCAGGCCAGGGAACGCCGGCAACAGCGACGGGTGGATATTGACCAGCCGGCCGGCGTAATGGTTGACGAAGCCTGGCGTCAGCACACGCATGAAACCGGCCAGGATGACGTAATCAGGCGCATAGCGATCGATTTCGGCGGCCAGGGCAGCATCGAAAGCCTCGCGGCTGGGGTAGTCCTTGTGGTAAAGCGCTGCCGTGGGTATGCCTTGGGCGGCGGCCCACTCCAGGCCGCCAGCGTCCGGGCGGCTGGCGATGACGGCGGCGATATCGGCCGGCCAGCCCTCGTTGCGGCAGGCTTCGGCCAGCGCCTGCATGTTGCTGCCTCGTCCAGAGATCAGGATGACAAGGCGGCGCTTGGTAAGTTGTGTGTCCGGCAAGATAAAGAATCCAAAGATTGCCCCCACGCGCCCCAGAAAGGACGCGGTTCGCGTGTGCCCGCGGGCTTGTCCGTCATCATTCAAGCGCCATGAAAACCCGCTGGCGCACAACTGATTGGGGGGATTGGAACAAACCCGTAATCCAAAATTGTAAACTCTCGCTCGTGAAACCATCGCTGCGTATCTACCGATCCCTGCCTCCGCCCGACCGGCGCGCTCCTTGCGCGCTGACGATCGGCAATTTCGACGGCGTCCATCGCGGGCATCAAGCCATGCTGGCTCGCGTCTGCCAAGCCGCCCGCGAGCGCGGTCTTACCCCTTCCGTGATGACGTTCGAGCCGCATCCCCGGGAGTATTTCGCCACGCTGAACCAACGCCCCGAATTGGCGCCCACCCGAGTGTCGGGCTTGCGCGACAAGCTGTCGGCGCTGGCGCGCTATGGCGTGTCTCAGGTGGTGGTGCAGCGCTTCAATGCCCGGCTGGCTGAAATGTCGGCCAATGCGTTCATCGAAAACCTGCTGGTGCAGGGCCTGCAAACCAAATGGCTGCTGGTGGGTGAAGACTTTCGCTTTGGCCACAAGCGCAGCGGCGACATCGATCTGCTGCGCGAAGCCGGCATGCACCACGGCTTCGAGGTGCAGACGCTGGCGGACGTGACCGACCAGCAGGGCCATCGCATTTCCAGTTCCGAGGTGCGCACTGCGCTGGCCGTGGGCGACCTGGACCGCGCCCGTCACCTGCTGGGCCATCCCTACCATATCAGCGGCCACGTGATCCACGGCCAGAAGCTGGGCCGCACCCTGGGCTACCCCACCATGAACCTGCGCGTGGCCGAACGCTGCGCCGCGCGCTCGGGCATTTACGTGGTGCAGGTCTACGGGCTGGCCGACCGGCCCCTGCCCGCCGTGGCCAGCCTGGGGGTACGCCCGACCGTCGAAGACCGCGGCCGAGTGCTACTTGAGTCACACCTGCTCGAAGACACGATCAATGCTTACGGTAAACTCGTACGCGTCGAATTCCTGCACAAGCTGCGGGACGAAGAAAAATTTCCTGACCTCCCTTCCCTGACTGCCGCCATCGCCGAAGACGCGCGAAACGCGCGCGCTTATTTTGCCGTTCATGGACTATAAAAAGACCCTCAACCTGCCCGATACCCCCTTCCCCATGCGGGGCGACCTTGCCAAGCGCGAGCCCGCCTGGATTTCGCAATGGGAGGAAAACCACGTCTATCAGGCGATCCGTGCGGCCAGCCGCGGCCGGCCCCGTTTCGTGCTGCATGACGGCCCGCCCTATGCCAACGGCGACATTCACATCGGCCACGCGGTCAACAAGATCCTGAAGGACATCATCGTCAAGAGCCGCAACATGGCCGGCTATGACGCGCATTACGTGCCGGGCTGGGACTGTCACGGCATGCCGATCGAAATCCAGATCGAAAAGAAATTCGGCAAGCATCTGCCCGTGGCGGAAGTGCAGTCGAAAGCTCGCGCCTACGCGCTTGAGCAGATCGACCGCCAGCGCAAGGATTTCAAGCGCCTGGGTGTGCTGGGCGAATGGGATCGCCCGTACATGACCATGAACTTCAGCAATGAAGCCGACGAGATCCGCGCGCTGGGCCGCATCCTGGACAAGGGCTATGTGTTCCGCGGCCTGAAGCCCGTGAACTGGTGCTTTGACTGTGGTTCCGCCTTGGCCGAAGCCGAAGTCGAATACGCCGACCGCGTCGACCCCGCCGTTGACGTCGCCTTCCCGTTCGCCGAACCCGCCAAGCTGGCCGCCGCCTTCGGGCTGGACTCGGTAGACGATGGCGCCATCGTCATCTGGACCACCACGCCCTGGACCATCCCGTCCAACCAGGCGTTGAACGTGCATCCGGAAATCGAATACGCGCTGGTGCGTGTGTCGCCCGTGCCCAAGTTCGGCCCGCTGCTGCTTGTCGCGAAAGACCGCGTCGAAGCCTGCCTGAAGTCGTGGAACCTGGAAGGCGAAATCATCGCCACGGCACCCGGCGAAGTGCTGTCCGGAATCGAATTCCGCCATCCGCTGGCGCAGTTCAACAGCGCCTACGACCGCCGCGCGCCCGTCTACCTGGGCGACTACGTCACGGCCGACTCGGGCACGGGCGTGGTGCACTCGGCGCCGGCCTATGGCATTGAAGACTTTGTGTCGTGCAAGGCGCACGGCATGCAAGACACCGATTTCATCAGCCCCGTCATGGGCGACGGCAAGTACGTGGACAGCCTGGCGCTGTTCGGCGGCTTGTCCATCTGGGACGCCAACCCCAAGATCGTCGAAGCGCTGACCGAAGCCGGCGCGCTGATGCACGTTGAAAAGCACAAGCACAGCTACATGCACTGCTGGCGCCACAAGACGCCAATCATCTACCGCGCCACCAGCCAGTGGTTCGCCGGCATGGACGTGGCCCCGAAAGACGGCGGCCCGACCCTGCGCGAATCGGCCTTGGCCGGCATCGACGCCACAGCCTTCTACCCGGCCTGGGGCCGTGCCCGCTTGCACGCCATGATCGCCAACCGCCCGGATTGGACCCTGTCGCGCCAGCGTCAGTGGGGCGTGCCGATGGCCTTCTTCGTACACAAGGAAACCGGCGAGCTGCATCCGCGCACGTCTGAACTGCTGGAACAAGTGGCGCGGCGCGTGGAGAAAGACGGCATCGAAGCCTGGCAAGCCATTGAACCGCGCGACCTGCTCGGCGATGAAGCCGACCAATACGAAAAGAACCGCGACACGCTCGACGTGTGGTTCGATTCCGGCAGCACGCACGCAACGGTGTTGGGCGGCAAGGACGGCGAGTTCGCCGGTTCCCACGGCGCTGAACTCGGCTGGCCCGCCGACCTGTACCTGGAAGGCTCGGACCAGCATCGCGGCTGGTTCCATTCGTCGCTGCTGACCGGCTGCATGCTGTACGGCCAACCGCCCTACAAGGCGCTGCTGACGCACGGCTTCGTCGTGGACGGCCAGGGCCGCAAGATGAGCAAGTCGGTCGGCAACGTGATCGCGCCGCAAAAGGTGTCGGACTCGCTGGGCGCCGAAATCCTGCGCTTGTGGGTTGCTTCCACCGACTATTCGGGCGAGCTTTCCATCTCGGACGAGATCCTGAAGCGCGTGGTCGAAGGCTACCGCCGCATCCGCAACACGCTGCGCTTCCTGCTGGCCAACGTGGCCGACTTCGACGCGGTGTCGCAAGCGGTGCCGTATGGTGATCTGTTCGAAATCGACCGCTACGCGCTGGCGATGACGGCGCAGATGCAG
Source organism: Achromobacter spanius (assembly GCF_029637605.1). Lineage (NCBI taxonomy): Bacteria > Pseudomonadati > Pseudomonadota > Betaproteobacteria > Burkholderiales > Alcaligenaceae > Achromobacter > Achromobacter spanius. Next base: position 2,022,716 of record NZ_CP121261.1, read on the forward strand.
TCCGAAGTGCAGGCCAACTACGAACGCTACGACTTCCACCCGGCGGTCTCGCGTTTGCAGACGTTCTGCTCGGAAGACCTGGGCGCCTTCTACCTGGACATCCTGAAAGACCGCCTGTACACGTCGGCGCCCAATAGCGTGGCGCGCCGCTCGGCGCAGACGGCGCTGCTGGACATCACGCAGACGCTGCTCAAGCTGATGGCCCCGATCCTGTCCTTCACGGCCGAAGAAGCCTGGAAGGAACTGGTGGGCTCGGCGTTGAAGCATCAAGCCGACGCCGCCCGCACGACGATCTTCACCGAGGTCTATCACGCGCTGCCGCCGTTTGCCGACGCTGATGCGCTGTCGGCCAAGTGGACGCGCCTGCGCGCCATCCGTGCCGAGGTCCAGCGCAAGCTGGAAGAAGTGCGGACGGCGGGCGACATCGGTTCGTCGTTGCAAGCCGAAGTGGATCTTTACGCCAGCGGCGACGATCAGCAATTGCTGGCCAGCCTGGGCGACGACCTGCGCTTCGTGCTGATCGTGTCGCGCGCCACCGTGCATGCCGGCGAAGGCGACACCCGCATCGAGGTCACGCCGTCGACGCACAAGAAGTGCGAACGCTGCTGGCACTGGCGCCTTGACGTGGGCCAGGACGCGGACCATCCCGAAATCTGCGGCCGCTGCGTGTCCAACCTGTTCGGCTCGGGCGAAGCCCGCGACAAGGCGTGAACATGGCCCGCCCCTCCGATTCGGGAGTGACGGGCACGGCGCCCGCCCGCGCCGCCCCGGCGCGCGTGGGAGGCTGGCTGGCGCTGGCCTTGCTGATCATCGTGCTGGACCAACTGACCAAGGTGTACTTCAACACCTCGTTCCAGTATGGCGAGCGCGTCAACGTGTTGCCGGTGTTCGACTTCACGCTGATGTACAACCGGGGGGCCGCGTTCAGCTTCCTGGCGTCCGAGGAAGGCTGGCAGCGTTGGCTGTTCACGGGCTTGGGAATCGTGGCGGCCGTGGTCATCACGATCATCCTGCGGCGCACACATGGCCAACCGCGCTTCAGCCTGGCGCTGACGCTGATTCTGGGCGGCGCCGTCGGCAACGTCATTGACCGCGTGGCCTATGGCCACGTGGTGGACTTCCTGCTGTTCTACTGGAACGAGTCCTACTTTCCCGCCTTCAACCTGGCGGACGTAGGCATCAGTTGTGGCGCCGTGCTGCTGGTGCTGGACGAGCTTTTGCGCGCCCGCAAGAAGCCGCAGGCCTGACGTCTTCGCGCCGGGGCGATCCGCCCCGGCCACCCCTGCCCTCCCTGGCTTTTGCCCTGTTTGATACCCCCTGAATGCATGGCGAACGGCGCAATGCCGCAATGCAGAATAAAATCACCCTCCATTCCTCGTTTTCACGGCGCTGAACCCGCCGCCACGCCCTCATGCTCGATCTCGCCCGCAAACGCATCGTCCTCGGTCTGACCGGCGGCATCGCCTGCTACAAAATCGCCGAGCTGGTGCGGCGCATGACCGAACAAGGCGCCACCGTCGACGTGGTAATGACCGAGGCGGCCACGCACTTCATCACGCCCGTGACGATGCAAGCCCTGTCGGGCCGGCCGGTATTCGTGGACGCCTGGGACGCGCGCGTGCCCAACAACATGGCGCACATCGACCTGACGCGCGGCGCCGACGCCGTGCTGATCGCACCCGCCAGCGCCGATTTCATGGCCAAGCTGGCGCACGGCATGGCCGACGACCTGCTGTCCACGCTGTGCCTGGCGCGCGCCTGTCCCTTGCTGGTGGCGCCCGCCATGAACCGCGAGATGTGGGCCAACCCGGCAACCCAACGCAATGTTGAACAACTGCGCGCGGACGGCATCAGCGTGCTGGGCCCGTCGGCGGGCGAGCAGGCCTGCGGTGAGACCGGCGACGGCCGCATGCTGGAATCGCATGAACTGCTGAGCGACCTGATTGCGTTTTTCCAGCCCAAGCTGCTGGCGGGTCGCCACGTGCTGCTGACCGCCGGCCCCACGTCCGAGCCGGTTGACCCCGTGCGCGTGTTGAGCAACCGCTCGTCGGGCAAGACCGGCTACGCCCTGGCCCGCGCCGCGCGCGAAGCCGGTGCGCGCGTGACCTTGATTACCGGCGCCACCTTCCTGCCCGTGCCGCGCGGCGTGACGGCACTATCGGTCATGACCGCGCGCCAGATGCATGACGCCGTGATGGCCAGCGCGGCCGATGCCGACATCTTCATTGCCGTGGCCGCCGTGGCCGACTGGCGCGTGAAGAACGTCAGCACGCAAAAGCTGAAGAAGACGAGCGAAGGCGGCGGCGCGCCGCTGATGGAATTTGAACCGAATCCAGACATCCTGGCCGAAGTGGCCAAGCTGGAAAACGGCCCATGGTGTGTTGGCTTCGCGGCCGAAACCGAGAAGCTGGCCGAACATGCCGAAGCCAAGCGCCAGCGCAAGGGCATCCCGCTGCTGGTGGGCAACCTGGCGCACAAGGTCATGGACGCGGACACCACCGAATTGGTCCTGTTCGACGAACAAGGCGCCCACCCGCTGCCCGCGGGCGACAAGCTGGAAGCCGCCCGCCGCCTGATCGCGGAAATTGCCGCACGCTTTCCCACGTAGGATGGGTGCAGCGCGGGAAGGCCAGGGCAAGAAAAACAACGGCGAACGCGCGAAACCCATCACGCAACGCCAGCCCCAAAGCAATTTCAGCCACAGCACCAACACAACTTAAGCCACAGCACCAAAATCGCAGCGCCATGCGATGGGTTACGCGCGTTCAGTGGCGGGGTTCTTGTCTTTGTTATCGCGCGCTTCACCCATCCTACGGGATGCAGCCCACGGTCTGTAGGTGCGCCATCGAGCCATAGCGGGCTTGCAGCGCGTGCCACTCCGCTTCATCGAAGAACGTCATCGCGCCTTGGCCATACAGCTTGGCAATTTCTATGCAGAAACGCATCGCGACGTCGGCGTCCACGGCGTTGGTGACGCCGGTGGCGCAACCGGGCACGGTGGTTTGCGCGGTCAACGCCACGCCCACGACGGGTGCATCGGTGGCCGTGGCCGGCTGCATCAGCGAATTCACATGCCACAGGCCGTTATCAAAGGGCGTGATGTCTTGCGTCGTCAGCGGCAGAGTCACGGGAAGTTCACCACTTACCCACCCCATCACGTCCAGCATCGTTTCGGGGATGCGCAGCAAATAGCCTTGCTTGGCCACCGGCGTCAGCGCGATGCCACGCTTGTTCACCAGGCGGTTGCCGCGCGTGGTGTCCACGGACAGGATCGCGTCCATGCGCGGGTCCACCTCGTGCGACATCATTTCGCGCATGGGGAAAGGCGAACGCATCATTGGCACGGGATGATGCGGGCGCGTGCCGGCACGCGGGCAGATGTGTGTGCGGATGCGCACGGTGCCCGGCATCAAGTCGCCCTGGCGCGCCATCGCCAGCAGCTTGAGCGCCGCGGCAATTGCCACAACGGCCCCATCGCTATCGGACACCAGACCCGTCACGGCGGGCCGCGCGCCGATGCCGCCCAGGCGGCCGATGATGCCCAGTTGCGGCGCGGCGGCATCCAGGCCGGGAATGACGATGGACAGGAAATCGGTGGCGGCGCCGTCGTGTTCCAGGCGGGTGACTTCCACCTCGCAATCGCCGGCGTCGCGCAGCACCTTGGCCACCGCGTCGCCGTTAATGTGCGCTGACGACAGCAGCTCGATGGTGTCGATCACCTGCTTCATGCCGGAATCTTCAGTGGACCTGGCCGGAACACGCGCGGCTCTTCGTGGCCCAGGAACAACGGGGCGTCGTAGGGGCCGATCAGTTCGAGCTGCTGACCGCGCACGCGCAGGCCCGATCCTTCGGGCAGGCCAAGCACCGGCATCGCGGGGTTCAACGCGCAGAACTCGGCCAGACGCTGGGCGCGCGTTTCGCCACGGTGTCCGGGCGGATGCGCGTTGGTGTAGTGCGGGTTGATCTGAAACGTGATCAGGTCCAGGGCATCGAAGCCGCCGGGGTCGGTAATGGGCATGTCATTGGTGGTGCAGATGGTGGGGCACGTCAGGTTGGAACCGGCGCTCCAGCCCAGATACGCCGCGCCCGCGCGCACGCGGCGCTTCACCACGTCCAGCAGGCCTTGGCGACGCAATTGCCCCAACAGGTTGAACGTGTTGCCGCCCCCCACGATGATGACGGCGGCGTTTTCCAGCGCCACCACGGGGTCCTCTGCGCAATGCAGACCCTCAATGGACAAGCCCGTGTCCGCCAGGGCCGAGGCCACCAGCGCGGTGTAGTCGTCCCAGCCGCGCGTGACGCCGGCAAACGGCACGAACACGGCCGGCGAACCAGGCGGCAGGGTGTCGATCAGTTCGCGGATGTCCGGCAGGGCGTGCACCAGGTAGCCGGCGTCGCTGCTGGAGTTGCTGAGTAGCAAAAGGTTCATGGAAAGATTCCGTCAACAAAGCAAAAGGAAGAATTCAGGGTAGCCAGTAGGGATCGTTCAATTGGCGCCCCAGTCCGGCCACCTGCGTAAGCACCGTTTCGCGCAGGCGCGCCACGCGTGCGGCATCGGCCTGGAACGACACGAACGACAGGCACAGGCCGCGCAATTCACCCGTGGCCGGATCGCGCACGGCGGCGGCCACGGCGCCGATGCCGGGCATGGCCTGGTCAATGGCGAGGCCGCAGCGATCGGCGCGCGACTGCTCGACCAGCCGAGCCAGGTCGCCCACCGTGGCAGGGCAATCGCGGCCTTCCATGGGCAAGGGCTGCGTGGGGTCAGCGCCATACAAGGCCTGGAATTCGGTATCGCTCAAGCGCGACAGCAGGGCACGGCCCATCGCGGTGCCCGAGGCATTGCGACGCGAACCGGGCGGCGACAGCACCTGTACGGGATTCGAGCCGTTCAAGCGCTGCAACACCACGGTTTCGCGCTGGTTCAAGGTGGACAGATAGGCGGTCAGGCCGCTGTCTTCGGACAGCCTTGCCAGCACGTCGCGGCAGGCTTCGTCCAGCGGCGTGGCGGCCATGCCGGCGCGCACCGCCTGTGCCAACAAGGCACCGGGACGGTATCGGCGGGAGGCCGGGTCCTGGTCCAGCATGCCGTAGCGCTGCATCTGGTTCAGCAGGCGCGATGCGGTGCTCTTGGGCATCGCCAGGCGCGCCGCGACATCGGTGAAGCTCAGTTCCATGGCGCCGTCCGCGTAGAGCGACAGAACGCGCTGGACTCCGTCTAGAATACTCATGGCTGTTCCATAAAATGGAACAAAAGTTCCTTAATAAAGAACAAGCATAATCCAGCGCCTGGAACGCGGTCAATATGCATCGTTCCGACAAAAAGCCCCCGGTTTATCGGGGCCTGGACCACGTCAGGATGATTAACGCAATTCAGCAGTTGTGAATTACCGGTCGGCCATCGTGGACCATTGCGCCAGCGGCAACGGCGGTTGCGCATGCAGGATGCGCGCCAGCACGAGCTTCAATTCCTCCCAGCCACCGCGCTCGCTTGGCCAGCTGGACGGCGTGACCGGCTTCCAGCCCCCCTCCGGCGTGCGCTCGGCCATCTTGAAGCGGAAGGTGTAATGCCCCGCCATGCCCATGCGCAAATCGCTCACGACCAAGGCGTCACCGATGGCGTCGTAACGCAGCCAATCGTCCGTGAACCATTGCAGGCGCTGGTGCAGCGGCGCGTCGGCCAGCGCACGCGCCAGGTCCAGGTGCAAGGGTTGTCGCAGCCATTCCGGGGGCCCGCGGTCGAACAGGCTGCTGACGGCTTCGTAGTAGTCGCCATCCGGCGTCTTGGCAATCACACGCCAGACCAGCGTATTGAACGGCATCGACACAGCCCGCAGTTCGGTCACGGCGATACCCTGTTCGCGCATCGCATCGCGCACCCGGTCTTCAGCCGCCATGCGGCTGGCCAGCCCGAAGCCCAGGTACGCCGTGCTGAAAACGAGCACGCCCGCCAAGAAGCGACGCGCGCGCTGCGTCATCCCGACGGCGATGGCGTAGAACACGGCGAGCAACATCGGCACCGTGTAGACGGGATCAATAATGAAAATAGCCGACCAGCTTTCGGGTATGGAGGTCATCGGCCAAAAAAGCTGCGTGCCGTAGACGGTGAACGAATCCAGTATCGGATGCGTCACCAGCACCAGCCATATCGTCAGGAACAGCCGTCGTCCGCCATAGGGTGCCTGGGGCCAGTATTTGCGTATCAGCCAGGCCAGCAGCATGGCCAGGCCGGTCAGCACGAACACCGAATGGGAGAACCCCCGGTGGTAGGTCATTAGCGACACTGGATCGGGGTACCGCACCAATACGTCCAGATCGGGCAGGCTGCCCAGCACCGCTCCGTAGATCAGCGCCCGGCGCCCCTGGAAGCGCCCCAACAGCGCGCCTTGTATGCCCGCGCCCAGCACGGCTTGTGTTACCGAATCCATAGTTTCCCAGTCGAACCTTCCATCAACCGCATCAATCAGACAGCCTAGATAACATTTGGCCACCAAGCCAGGCGTTAAGATACCCGATTGCTTTCAGCTAATTTTCAGACTTGGCATTCATGGATCAATATATCGACAAGATCGGTCTCTTCATCGAGGCCAACCAGGTGTGGGCGGGCCCCATCACGTTCCTGCTTACCCTGGGGGAATCGATGGTGCTGGTGGGCCTGTTCATTCCCGCGACGGCGTTGATGCTGCTGACGGGCGGCTTGATCGGCGCGGGCACGCTGGACCCCTGGGGCGTGGTCGCCTGGGGTATCGCCGGCGCCATTGTGGGCGATGCGCTGTCGTACTGGCTGGGCCGCTGGGCGGGCCCGGGCGTCTTGCGCCGCTGGCCGCTCAAGCAGCAACGCACTGGCGTGGCGCGCGCGCGGCTGTTCTTTTACCGCTATGGCTTCGCCTCGGTCCTGATCGGCCGTTTTCTGGGCCCCATCCGCTCAACCATTCCCACCGTGGCGGGGGTGATGGGCATGGGACACAACCGTTTCCAACTGGCCAACGTGATATCGGCGCTGCTGTGGATGCCGTTGATGCTGGCGCCGGGCTACATCACCGCGCGCAGCCTGGGCACGGCGGAAAACGCGCAGCAAATCGCCATGATGATCGGCGCGGGCCTCTCAGTGCTGCTAGGATGCGGGCTTCTGCTGGCCATGGTGCGCAAGCGCCGTCAACCGGCCAGGCAACGGCGCGGCAACTGATCGGAGAATGGGCATGGCGATTGACCTGGAGCCAAAAGACGGCGATTTCGCGCGCTACATCGAAAACCTGTCCACCGCCGGCGGCGTCACGCCCGGCAAGGTGCCCGAAAAGCGCCGCGCGTCGCGCCAGGCCAGCGTCGCCGTGCCGGTCCCGGTACCAGCCCCCGCCTCGGGCGACTCCTTGTCCACCGCCCCCTGGGGCAACACGGCTTCGTCTCCACGCAGCACCGGCTCCCCTGGCGCCACCGCCCCTTCCGACGCGGCCGAAATTTCCATGGCCCAGCGCGCGCGCCAGCGCAAATTTGGCGTCATCCTCACTGTAGGCGGCGTGCTGGCGGGCTGGGCGGCCGCCAGTATCGCCTTCCGCGTGATGCGCACGCCCCATTTCGAACTGGACGAGTTGATGCCCGCGGCATTTCTGGGGTTCTTCGCGGTCATGCTGCTTAAGGCCGCCAGCAGCGCGCGCAAGTCAAGCGGCACCTTGCCGGGCAAGCTTCCGCCACTGAAAACGTCGTCCTACCGCAAGGACAACTGAAGCCGCGGGGCGGCCGGCCAATGGTGCTAACATTTCCGCCGCCGTCGCAAAGACCCTCAAGAATTACGGAGTAAAAGTGAATAACGTTGTCGGATTGAACCAGGCCCAAGCGGCCACGATGCTGAAGCTGCAGGACCACTTGAACAGCATGATCAATCCCGACTGGGTCAACGGTGGATCGCGTTTCCTGCGTGCCGCTTTTGTTGAGTCCGCCGAAGCGTTGGAGCACTACGGCTGGAAATGGTGGAAGAAGCAAACCATCGACCTGCCCCAGGTGCAGATGGAACTGGTGGACATCCTGCACTTCTACCTGTCGCACACCATCGTCCAAGCCGGCGGCCAGCAAGCCGATGCCGCGCGCGCCCTGATGGCCGACCTGGCCACGCCCGCTTCCGTCACGCTGGACGGCAAGACCTATTCCCTGGGCGCCCTGCCCGTGCCGGAACTGCTGGAATTGATCGGCGGCCTGGCCGTCTGCGGCCGCGCCAGCTACAAGGTGCTGGAACAGACCATGACCGCCTGCGACATGAGCTGGAACGACGCCTACACGCAGTACGTATCGAAGAACGTACTGAACATCTTCCGCCAGCAGCACGGCTACAAGGAAGGCACCTACATCAAGATCTGGAACGGCGAAGAAGACAACGTCGTGCTGGCTCGCCTGCTGTCGCAACTGGACCCCGCCAGCGCGGATTTCGCCGACGCGATGGCGCGCGAACTGGAACAGGCCTACGCACGCCTGTAAGGCTGCGGCAAACGCATCCGGGCAAAAACGCCGCTTCAAAAAAATCGCCGCTTCAAGCGGCGATTTTCATTGCAGGCCCTGCTGTTCAGATTCAACGCTGGCCGAAGCGTGTCTCGCCAAACAGTTCCTTCAGTTCGCGCGGTTGCGAGCGCCAGTATTGGTGGGGCGCAGCCACTTGCCCGCCCAACTGCGCCGCCGCGTGCCAGGGCCAGCGCGGGTCGTACAGCATGCCACGCGCCAGCGCGACCATATCCGCCTGGCCTTCGGCCAGGATGTCCTCGGCCTGCTGCGCTTCGGTGATCAGGCCCACCGTGATGGTCGGCATGCCCACCTGCCGCTTGATCTCGGCCGCGAACGGCACCTGGTAGTTCGGCCCCACCGGAATTTTCTGCTGCGACGAAACACCGCCACTGGAAACGTCAATGAACTCGCAGCCGCGATCCTTCAACTGCTGCGCGAAGACCAGCGTCTGCTCAAGATCCCAGCCGCCCTCCACCCAATCCGTGGCCGACACGCGCACACCCAGCGCAACCGAAGCCGGCGTGGCTTCACGCAGCGCCTGGAACACTTCCAGCGGAAAGCGCATGCGGTTTTCAAGCGAGCCGCCATAGGCATCCGTGCGCTGGTTCGCCACGGGCGACAAGAACTGATGCAGCAGGTAGCCGTGCGCGGCGTGCAGCTCGATGGCGTCAAAGCCCAGGCGGATGGCACGGCGTGCGCTGTCCACGAAGGCATCGCGCACACGCGCCAGGCCGGCTTCATCCAACGCCAGCGGCGGCGGTTCGGAGGCTTTGTGCGCAATGGGCGACGGCGCCCAGCCTTGCCAGCCGCCTTCGGACGGCGGCACCAGTTGGCCACCGTTCCAGGGCGCGTCGCTGGACGCCTTGCGGCCGGCATGGCCTAACTGGATACCCAGCTTGATGGGCGAATAGCGACGTACCGCGGCGACCACGCGGCCCAACGCCGCCTCGGTCTCGTCGGACCACAGCCCCAGGTCTCCCGGCGATATGCGGCCATCGGGCTCCACCGAGGTCGCTTCGGTAAAGAGCAACGCCGCGCCGGACAAGGCCAGATGTCCCAGATGGATCATGTGCCAATCGGTGGCACAGCCGTTTTCGGCCGAGTATTCGCACATGGGTGCGATGACGATGCGATTGGCCAGTGGGACGTTGCCGACCGACGTGGGACTGAACAGGTGACTCATGGGCGCCTCCGGGCATGGGATGCGAAAGCATAGCGCCCGCGCTTGACGCCAAGCGCAATCCCATCGCCCCCGTCAGGGTTAAACGCCCCGGCTATTGGCCTTCAATCACCGAATCCAGGAACTGCCGCGTGCGCGCTTCTTTCGGCTCGCTGAACAGCACGGACGATTCCGCGTCCTCGACGATATTGCCCTGGTCGAAGAACAGCGTGCGGTCAGAGCTGCGTTCGGCGAATTTCATCTGGTGGGTCACGATGATCATCGTCATGCTGCGGCGGGCCGACAGCTTGCGCAGAATTTCCAGAATGCCGCCGACCAACTCCGGATCAAGCGCCGACGTCACTTCGTCGAACAGCATGATTTCCGGGCACATGGCCAGCGCGCGCGCAATGCCCACGCGCTGCTTCTGGCCGCCGGACAACTGGGCGGGGTAAACATCCAGCTTGTCGCCCAGCCCGACCATGTCCAGGTATTCCACGGCGCGCTCGCGCGCCTGGTCCTTGGACATACCCAGCACGTGTATAGGCGCTTCCATGGCATTGCCCAGCGCGGTCATGTGCGGGAACAGGTTGAAATGCTGGAACACCATGCCGATCTTGCCGCGCACCCGGCGCAGATACTCGGAATTGACGCCCACCGGCCGGCCCTGTTCGTCCGTCCACATCGTCTGGCCATCGATTTCGATATCGCCGCTGGTGGGCTGATCCAGCGTCATCAGGACACGCAGCAAGGTGGACTTGCCCGAACCGGACGGGCCGATCACGGCCACCGTCTGGCCCGCCGGGATTTCCAGGTTGATGCCGCGCAGCACCTCCAGATCTCCGTAACGCTTGTGCAGATTCTTGATGGTCAAGCTGGCGCTCATCGCTTTCCTCCATATCGTTGCAGGCGGGCCTCCAGGCCGCGCACACCCCACGCCGCCACCAGGCTCAAGGCCAGGAACAGCACGCCCACGAGCGTCAGGGGTTCGGTGTACCGGAACGTGGCCGATCCGATCATCTTGCTTTGCTGCAGCAGTTCAACCACCGTAATGGCCGACAGCAACGGCGTGTCCTTGAACATCGCCACCAGATAGTTGCCCAGCGCGGGCACCACCGGCGGAATCGCCTGCGGCAGCACCACGCCAACCGCCGTGCGCCAGCGCGACATGTTCAACGCCGTGGCGGCTTCCCACTGCCCGCGCGGCACCGCTTCAATGCCAGCGCGATAGACCTCGGCGCAGTACGTGGCGTAATGCACGCCCAGCGCGACGATGCCGGTCGCCAACGGCGACATCTGCACGCCCGTCAGCGGCAGCACGTAGAACAGGAAGTACATCTGCACCAGCAAGGGCGTGCTGCGGACGAACTCGATCACGAACGCCGTGGGCAGCGACACAATGTGCAAGCTCGAGCGCCGCAGCATGGCCAGGACCAGGCCCAGCGTAATGGCCACCAGCATGCCCAGCACCGTCGCCTGAATCGTGATGACCAGCGCCGAGCCCAGCGTGGGCAAGATTTCCAGGGCGAAAGACCAATCGAATATCGGTGTCATCGGACGCGGACCCTCCGCTCAAGCAGGCGTACGCAGGCAGTAATGACCAAGGCCACCGCGAAGTACATCAACAGCATCAAAGTGAAAATCTCGGTGGTGCGCAGGGTTTCGCTGCGCAGCAGTTGGCCGCGGAAAGTCAGGTCGGTAATCGTGATCAGCGACACCAGCGCCGTGTTCTTCATCAGTTCGATCAGCAGGTTGCCCGCGGGCGGCAGCATGGCCGGTATCGCTTGCGGCACCACGATTCGCCGCATGATCTGCGTGCGCGTCAGGTTCAGGGCGATACCCGCCTCGCGCTGGCCGGGCGGCACGGCCCGGATCGCGCCGCGCACCACCTCCGCGCCGTAAGCCCCGGCATTCAAGGCCAGCACCACGATACCCACCAGCATGGCCGGCAACTGGACGCCAAACAGCGGCAGCACGAAATAGAACCAAAACAGTTGCACCAGGGCCGACGTACCCCGGAAGACCTCGACGTAGACCGATGACAGCCAGCGCACTGGTCGCATGGGCGACAGGCGGCCGATACCCGAGGCCAGCGCCAGGGGCACCGCCAGCACGACGGCCCCCGCCATGATCTGAAGCGTGACCCCCAGACCCTCAAGCAGGGGCGGCACCAGCGCCGCGATGTGTTCCGACAGAAGTTGCATCGGCGCTCCTTACTCGCCGGCGCAGAGCTTGGCAGCCGTTACGCCTTGGGGCAGTTCGTCTTCGGTAAAGCCAAAGGGCGCCACCAGCTTCTTGTGTTCGTCCGTGCCGATGAATTTCGTCAGTTCGGCATTAAACGCGGTGGCAAAGTCCTTGTCTTCGGTGCGGAAGGCATACGCACCGTAGCCGCGTACGTTCTTGCCGTCGATCACCGGGTCGGTGAACGGCTCTGCTTTTTCAAGGTCGCTGCCCGCCTGCGTCTTGCCCATCAGGTCGTTGACCGTCAAACCGGTGGCGGCGTAGGCGTCTGCGCGGCCCGCCTGCACGCCCGACAAGGCGCTGACGGCGTCCGGAAACACCACGATCTGGCCCGATGGAATCTTCACTTTTTCAGCGTATTCGCCCTCGATGGCGCCTACCACCACACCCAGCTTGGCGTCCGGGTTCTTCACCACATCTTCGTAGCTGTGCAGGTTCTTGGGGTTGCCCTGCTTCACCAGGAAAGCCTGGCCCACGCCATAGGTGGGGTCCGAGAACACCACCTGTTTGCAGCGCTCGGGCGTCACATACATGCCGGCGGCGATGATGTCGAAACGCTTGGCGGCCAGGCCGGGAATCAAGGAGCCGAATTCGGTCAGCACCCCTTCCACTTCGTTGATGCCCATGCGCTTGAGCACCACGCGCGCAATTTCCACGGATTCACCCGTGACCTTGGCTTCCTTGCTGTCCATGTAAGCAAACGGCGCCTCGTTCGCGTAGCCGATGCGGATTTTGCCCGCCGCCTTGGCGGCTTCCAGCGTACTGGTAGCGGAGGTGGACGCCCCCTCGCCGGCGGCCTGGGGCTTGTCGCCTCCCGAGTCGGAACACGCGGCCAACACGCCCAGGCCCAGGGCCAACAGCACGCGTTTGGATTGAAGCAAGGTCATGGATTCTTTCTCCCAAATTTATTTCTAGGTACATGGCTTCGCTAAAAATAATACGCTATTAAATGATTTCGACACTAATCATGTAGGCGTAAAAAAGCAGGCCTAAGCCTGCTTTTGGAACCCGATGCCCTATGAAGCGTCAGCAAACGTTACAAAACGTAGGAAAACATGGCCGCGCTATTGTGCGTACGAAAAGCGGCCGTTTTTGACGGTACCCATCACCCGGGCGCGCTCATCAAAGCCTTGATGGTTGTCCTTCGAAATGTTCAGCACCCCGTTGGGCACGACCAGATCGCGCGTGTTTTCCAAGGCATCGCGCAACGCGGCACGGAACTCCGGCGTGCCGGGCTTGGCGCCTGTTTTCAGCGCGCGGGCCACCGCCGAGTCCAGCAACATCCAGGCGCCATAGGCGTCGCCCGCAAACTGCGTCAGCGTGTGGGCGCCGTACTGGCCTTCGTACTTGTCGGCAAACGCCACGGCCACTTTCTTCACCGGATTGCTGTCGGGCAGTTCGCGCGCCACCACGCCCGGGCCAGTCGGGAACAGGGTGCCTTCCACATCCCGGCCACCAACCTGCAGGAATTCCAGCGTGCCGATGCCGTGGGTTTGATAGATGGCGCCGGTGTAGCCGCGTTCCAGCAAGGTCTTTTGCGGCAGGGCCGAGGGCGTGCCCGCGCCGGCAATCAGCACGGCGTCCGGCTTGGCCGAGATCACCTTCAGCACCTGCCCCACCACCGACGCATCGGTACGCTGGAAGCGTTCCTGCGCCACGATCTTCAGGTCGTTGCCGGCCGCGGCGTTGAACTCCTTCCACCAGCTATCGCCATAGGAATCCGCGAATCCGATGAAGGCCACGTTTTTCAGGCCCTTCTTCTTCATGTCCTCGACCAGCACAGCAGCCATCAGGGAATCATTCTGCGGCATCTTGAACGCCCAGGCCCGCTTGGGGTCGGACAGGGGTTCCACGATGACGCTGGAGGCCGCCAGGGCAATCATGGGCGTCTTGGTTTCGGCCAGCACGTCCAGCGCGGCCAGGGCGGCCGCCGTGGTGTTGGGGCCGACGATGGCGTCCACCTTGTCTTCGGACGTCAGCTTGCGCAGGTTCTTCACCGCGCGGCTGACGTCGGTGCCATCGTCCAGCACCACATAGCGCGCCGGCTCGCCGCCCAGCGTGTCGGGCCACAGGCGAATCGCGTTGTTGGTCTGGATACCAATGGAGGCGGCGGGGCCGGTGGTGGACACGTCCACGCCGATCACGATTTCGGCTTGGGAGGTCAAGGTGGGCAGCATCAGCGCGACGGCGCAGGCATAGCGAAGAAAATGGCGAGGCATGACAGCAGCTCTTGGGGTGGTTGAACAGATGCCGCTATTTTGCCTGATGGACCACGGCGTACCGCGGATGATCAAGTCGAGATACCCGACGCCGTTACATCGGCTTGCCGTTGCGCACCGGTGGATTCCGCGCCCGCCCCCCGGCCTCGTCTTATCATCGTTCATGCCTTGCACGGCAAGGCACGCCGCCTTGCCGGCGGTCGTCTTTTTGCACCGGGCGCGTCCGCGACGCACGCGCCCTTCCCTTAAAGGAGTCACTATGAAGAAAACCGCATCCGCCGCCTGGTCGGGCGATCTGAAGACTGGCAAGGGCACGATCTCCACCCAAAGCGGCGCACTCAAGGATCAGCCTTATGGGTTCAACACGCGCTTTGGCGACACGCCGGGCACGAACCCCGAGGAATTGCTGGGCGCCGCGCACGCCGGCTGCTTCACGATGGCGCTATCGAACATCCTGTCCGAATCCGGCATGGTCGCCACCAGCCTGGACACCAAGGCCGAAGTCACGCTCGACAAGGTGGACGATGGCTTTTCCATCACCGCCGTCCACTTGAGCGTGGAAGCCGTCATTCCGGGCGCCACCGCCCAGGCCTTCGAAGAGGCGGCGCGCAAGGCGGAAACCGGCTGCCCGGTTTCCAAGGTGCTGAACGCCAAGATCACCATGGAAGCAAAGCTCAAGTCCTAAGCGCGAGACCGGCTGATGGGGCTGGCCCAGGCCGGCGCCATTGGCCCACCCTATCCCAAGCTTTTCCAAAATCAATTTGACGGCCGAGAGGCGCTTCTAGAAAATGAGAACCATTCTCAGGAGCGCCGCATGACCGGTTTCATCTACGCGATCTCAGGCGGCAAGGCCGCCCTGGCCCAGGACGCCCAAGTGTCGGCGAACCTGCGCCGCATGGTGGGTTCGGGCATTCTCGTGGCCGTGGGCTACATCGACCCGGGCAACTGGGCGACCGACATCGCGGGCGGCAGCGGCTTCGGCTACGGCCTGCTGATGGTCGTCATCACCTCGGCATTCCTGGCGCTGGGCTTTCAGATATTGGTGTCGCGCCTGGCGCTGGCCACCGGCCAAGACCTGGCCACCCTGACTGCCCGCCACCTGCCCGCGCGCTGGTCCAAGGCCGCCTGGCTGGCGGGCGAGGCCGCCATTCTGGCCACGGCCCTGGCCGAACTGATCGGTGGCGCCATTGCGTTGCGACTGTTGTTTGACCTGCCCCTGATCGCGGGCGTGGCCGTTACCGGCGTGGGCACGTTTGCCGTGCTGGCCTTGACGCGCGGCAACGCCGACCGCCATGAACGGGTGATTGCCGTACTGCTGGGCGTGGTGGCCGCATCGTTCGTGTTCCTGCTGTTCAAGGCGAACCCCGCCTGGACGGCCGTGGCGCACGGCGTGACGGAAACCGGTGAGGCATTGCGCAATCCCCAGGGTTTTCTGATTGCGCTGGGCATCCTGGGCGCCACCTTGATGCCGCACAATCTGTACCTGCATTCCGGCTCGCTGGCGGAACGCGCGCAGTCGCTGCCGTCGTCCGCGCGCGGCATGGCGATGCGCGTGGCCCGCAACGACACCATCGTGTCGCTGGGCGTGGCCATGCTGATCAACTCGGCAATCATGATCGTGGCGGCGGCATCGCTGTCCGGCTCGGGCCTGATCGTGTCCAGCCTGGATGACGCGCACGCCGTCATCGGCCACAACTTGGGAATCGGCGCCGCGGTCGTCTTCGCGGTGGCACTGTATGCCGCCGGCCAAAGCTCCACGATCACGGGGGCGCTGGCCGGGCGTATTCTCTCCAAGGGATTCCAGATCCGCAGCAACTGGTCGGATCGGCGCCGCGCGCTGGCCACCCGCTTGATTGCGGGCGCGGCGGCCGTTGGCCTGCTGATCTTCACGGGCGGCAAGGATCCCGACGAATTGCTCGTCCTGAGCCAGGTCGTCCTGAGCCTGGCCCTGCCCTTCGCACTGGGCCCGCTGGTGGTGTTGGCCTGCCGCAAGGGCGTGATGGGCCAATATGCGCTGCGCGGTGCCTGGGCATGGGCCGCCATCAGCGCCACGGTGGGCATCGTGATCCTGGACGGCTACCTGCTTGTCGACATGCTGGTCTAGGCCAAAAAAAACGCCAGCATGTGCTGGCGTTTTTTTGGCTTGCCGCTTGCGCCGGCGGGGCGGCGGGCGGGTTGGCGCCTTAGTGGTAGGCGGAGACGACCGGATGCTGCTTTCGTCCGACATCCATGTCGTGCAGGACTTCGCCGACGGCGCCGCCAAACGAGGACACGCGCACCTTCAGGCGCAACCACAGGTCACGGTTGAAGGGACCGGACAGGGTTTCCGCTTTGACGGCCTCGCGGATCAAGGACCGCTCCAGCGCATCCGACATACGGGCATTTTTCAACGCGGTATCGCTCATGATTCTCTCCTTGAGAAAGCGCGATGTGGAACAACATGACTTCATGTTAGATCCGCGTTTGCTGCGTCGCAATAAAAACTTCAAGCATTTTTTCAACCGTTGCGCAATGGGGACAAACACCACCAAAGCGGTGCAAGCGGCACCACGTTAAGCACTAGTCTTGTGCAACTCCGCCCCCCCATTCAGGCGACCCGATGCGCCTGAATCAACTTATCGGCCATGTCCGCCACGCGCCCTGCCGGGCCACCCTCGCCAAATAGCTGGCTGGACACAAAGGCGCCTTCAATCAACAGCAGCAAGCCGTCGGCCAGGGCCTCGGGATCGCGCACGCCCATGCCCGCCGCCATCTCGTTCAAGCGGCGCCGCAACTCCAGCTTGTGCTCTACGGCAACCGCGCGAGCCGGGTGCTGGGGTTCGGGGTATTCGACCGCGGCGTTGGTCAGCCCGCAACCGCGATAGCCATTTACCACCGCGCGCTTGCTCAGGCCCGACAGGTAATCCAGCAACTGCGCGCGCGGGTCGCCCGGATGCGCATCGCAAGCGGCATCGAAACGTGCCCAGAATTCGGCCTCGTAATCCCGCAGATAGGCCGCGGCCAATTCGTCCTTGGACGAAAAACTGCGGTACAGGCTGGGCTTGGTCACGCCGGCTTGATTGACGATGGCGTCCACGCCCACGGCGCGGATGCCATCGCGGTAGAACATTTCGCGCGCCGTCTTGCGGATGCGGTCGGCCGCAAGCAGCGGCTTGGAAGCGGGCTGCGCCGCTTTATCGGGTGCGATGTCGGGCGCGATGTCGAACCCCGGATTGGGCTTGGTGGCCATGCTGGACTCCTGAAAACGGCGCGAAAAACACATCCATCAAAAAGCGCTTGACGATGTTACTGACCGGTACGTACCATTCACAGACTCGCAAACTTAGATACGTACCGGTCAGTAACATGAGTATAGCTCACCCCCCAATTCCCTTCCGCCGCGCCGGGCAAAAGTACGCTTTTGTCGTCGTGGCAGTGATATTCCTGGCCTTGCTGGTATCTGCCGGGCTGCGCTCCACGCCCAGCGTACTACTGGTACCGCTAGAAGAAGCCTTTGGCTGGAGCCGAAGTTCGATTTCATTCGCCGCCGCCGCGGGCATCTTCCTATATGGGCTGGTCGGCCCTTTCGCCGCCGCCGCCATGGAACGCTTTGGCTTGCGCCGCGTGCTGATTACCGCACTGGTCCTGATGTCCGCCTCCAGCGCCGTCAGCGCGTACATGACGGAGCCCTGGCACCTGCTGATGAGCTGGGGCGTGTTCTCGGGCTTGAGCTCCGGCGCCGTCGCCTCGGTGCTGGGCGCCACGATCGTGAACCGTTGGTTCACCAAGCATCGCGGCCTGATGATGGGCCTGCTGACCGCCAGTACCGCCAGCGGCACCCTGGTCTTCCTGCCCATTCTTGCCACCTTGGCGTCTTCCGGCGACTGGACGCGCGTGGTCTGGACGGTGGCGGCGGCCGCCGCCGCGATGGTGCCGCTAGCCTGGTGGCTGGTGCCCGACCGCCCGGCCAACGTCGGCCTGGTGCCGTTCGGTAGCGACCCGCATGCGCCGCCCGCCCCCGTCGCGCCGCGCACCGGCATGTTGGCCGCCACGTTCGGCGCCCTGGCGCGCGCATCCAAGACCCCCACCTTCTGGTTCCTGTTCGCCACGTTCTTCATTTGCGGCTTCACCACCAATGGCCTGGTCGGCACGCACCTGATCGCGCTGTGTGGCGACCACGGCATGCTGGAAGTGCAAGCCGCGGGCCTGCTGGCCTTGATGGGCATCTTTGACCTGGTCGGCACCACGGCATCCGGCTGGCTGACCGACCGCTACGACCCGCGCAAGCTGCTGTTCGTCTACTACGCCTTGCGCGGCCTGTCGCTGATCTACCTGCCCTATTCCGATTTCTCGTTCTACAGCCTGTCGATCTTCGCCATCTTCTTCGGGCTGGACTGGATCGCCACGGTGCCACCCACGCTGCGCCTGACCACCGAAGCCTTCGGCGAACGCGACGCCGGCATCGTGTTCGGCTGGATCGTCGCGGGCCACCAGTTGGGCGCGGCCAGCGCCGCCTGGATGGCGGGCGCCATCCGCGAAGCGCAAGGCAGCTACCTGATGGCTTTTGTGATTTCCGGCATCACGGGCTTGATCGCCGCGTTCATTGCCTTGCGGATCGGCAAAAAACGCGTGGTGCCCCAGCCCGCCTGAGCACGTTCCTGACGCGCATGAAAATGCCCGGCATCCGAACTGAACCGGATGCCGGGCATTTTGCTTTGCAACGCAAAGGGTTTGCTAGGCCGAGGCTTCCTCGACTTCGCCCAGATACGCCGCCCTGACCTTCGGGTCATGCAGCATCTGCCTGGCGGGGCCGGACAGGATGATCTCGCCCGACTCCATCACGTAGCCCCGATGGCTGTTTTCCAGGGCCAGGCGCGCGTTCTGTTCGATCAGCAAAATGGTCACGCCCTCGCTGGCAATGGTGCGTACCACCTCGAACACCTTTTCGACCATCAGCGGCGCCAAGCCCATCGAGGGCTCATCAAGCAAAAGCAGCTTGGGGCGCGCAATCATGGCGCGGCCCATCGCCACCATCTGCTGCTCACCGCCCGACAAGGTGCCGGCCGCCTGCTTGCGGCGTTCGGCCAGCCGGGGAAACAGCGTGAACACGCGGTCGGTATCCTGGCGAACCTGTGCGGCATCGCGCCGGATGTACGCGCCCATCGCCAGGTTCTCTTCGATGGTGAGTTGGCCGAAGATGCCCCGACCTTCAGGCACCATGACCAGGCCACGGCGAACCAGTTCATGCGACTTGGTGCCACCGATCGACTGCCCGCCGTAGACGATTTCACCGCCCGCCAGCGGCACCAGGCCGCAAATGGCGCGTAGCGTCGTGCTCTTGCCCGCGCCGTTGGCGCCGATCAGGCACACGAGTTCACCCGAGTCCACGCGCAGGTCGATACCGCGCACCGCGCGGATGCCACCATACGCCACTTGCAGGCCGCGCAATTCCAATAAGGGTTGGGATGCCGTCATGATGCCGGGCTCTCCTTGTGAATCAGCGGGTCTTGCGCCGCGCCGGCGCCCAGATACGCTTCGATAACCTTCGGGTCGCGCTGCACCTGGGCGGGCTTGCCCATGGCCAGCACCTTGCCGTATTCCAGCACCAGCACCCGGTCGCACAGGCCCATCACCAGCTTCATGTCGTGCTCGATGAGCAGCACCGTGACGCCATCGTCGCGGATCTTTTCGACCAGCTTGCGCAGCACCACCGTTTCCGATGCATTCATGCCGGCCGCGGGCTCGTCCAGCGCCAGCAACTTCGGGTCCGTGGCCAAGGCGCGCGCAATCTCCAGGCGGCGCTGATCGCCATAAGGCAAGGAGCGCGCAACGTCATTGGCGCGATGGCCGATGCCCACGTAATCCAGCAGTTCCTGCGCCCGCGCCTCGATGGCCGCTTCTTCCGCCCGCGTGGCGCGCGTGCGCAGCACCGCGCCCAAGACGCCAGCCTTGGTGCGCAGGTGGCGCCCGATCATCACGTTTTCAATGGCCGACAAATTGGCGAACAGGCGGATGTTCTGGAACGTGCGCGCCAGCCCCGCGTAGGCGACCTCATGCGGCTTCTTGCCGGACAGGGATGCACCGTTGAACGTGCAACTGCCGTCTTCCGGGATGTACAAGCCGGTCAACACATTGAACAGCGTAGTCTTGCCCGCGCCGTTCGGGCCGATCAGGCCATAGATTTCGCCCTGCTCAATATCGAAACTGACGTCGGACAAGGCTTGCAGGCCGCCAAAGCGTTTGCCCAGCCCCTGCGCTTGCAGCAGCTTGCTCATGCCGCACCCCCTTGCGCCTTCGACGACAGCTCGCGCTTGCGCACGGCCGACGGCCACAGGCCCGCCGGTCGGAACAGCATGACGCACACCATGGCCAGGCCGAACAGCAGCATGCGGATGCCTTCGGGGTCCAGCACCACGGCGCCAAACACCATGTGCTGGAAGGGTTCCACCACCGCGCGCAGGAACTCCGGCAAGGCCGCCAGGATCAGCGCGCCCAGGATGACGCCCGGGATATGCCCCATACCGCCCAGCACCACCATGCACAGGATGGAAATCGACTCCATCAGCGAGAAGCTCTCGGGGCTGACAAAGCCCTGCATCGATGCGAACAAGGCGCCCGCCACGCCACCGAAAGACGCGCCCATGGCGAACGCCAGCAGCTTGATGTTGCGGGTGTTGATGCCCATTGCCTTGGCCGCGATCTCGTCTTCGCGGATGGCTTCCCACGCACGGCCAATGCGGGAATTCTGCAGGCGCACGCACACCACGATGATGATCAGCGTGATGGCCAGCAGCAGGTAGTAGTACTTTTCAGGCCCCGTGAAACGCATGCCCAGCAAGCTTTCCGTGCGCCCGAACGAGAACTCGCCCACCTTGAAGGTATCGATGCGGTTGATGCCCTGCGGCCCGTTGGTGATGTTGATCGGCGCATTAAGGTTGTTCAGGAAGATGCGAATGATCTCCCCGAAGCCCAAGGTCACGATAGCCAGGTAGTCGCCCCGCAATTTCAGCGTGGGCGCCCCCAGCAGCACGCCAAACAGGCAGGCCACGGCCAGCGCGATCGGCAAGATCGCCCAGAATGGCAGGTGCAACCCGAAATGCGGCGACGCCAAAAGTGCCCAGGTATACGCGCCCACCGCGTAGAACGCGATGTAGCCCAGATCCAGCAGGCCGGCAAAGCCCACCACGATGTTCAGGCCCAGCGACAGCATCACGTACAGCAGGGCAAAGTTCAGGATGCGCACCCAGCTCTGCCCGGCCATGCCGATCACAAAGGGCAGCACGGCCAGCACGATGCCGATCAGCGCAATGCCGATCAGGTTGCGGGTCGACAGCCCGCTGTTTTTCAGGGATACGTTCATGCGCGGTCTCCCACACGTTCGCCCAAGAGGCCGGAGGGGCGGAAGATCAGCACCAGCACCAGCACGAAGAACGCAAACACGTCCTGATAATGGCTGCCCAGAAAGCCGCCCGTGATGTCGCCGATATAACCCGCGCCCAGCGCTTCGATCACGCCCAGCAGCAAGCCGCCGACCATGGCGCCCACCATGCTGCCGATGCCGCCTAGCACCGCGGCGGTAAAGGCCTTCAGGCCCAGCATGAAGCCCATGGTGTATTGCGACACGCCGTAATACGTGGCGACCATCATGCCCGCCACGGCGGCGAGCGCCGAGCCGATCAGGAATGCCGCCGAAATCACCGTGTTGATGTTCACGCCCATCAGCCCCGCCACTTCGCGGTTCTGCGCGGTGGCGCGCATGGCCGTACCCAGGCGGGTCTTGTGGACGATGGCCAGCAAGCCGCCCATGATCAGCGCCGCAATCACCACAATGGCAATCTGCAGCGTGCTCATGCGCGCGCCGGCAAACTCGAACACGCGCGGCGACAGCACTTGCGGAAAGTTCAGGTAGTTGCGGCCCCAGGCCATCATGGCCACGTTCTGCAAGATGATGGACACGCCGATCGCGGTGATCAGCGCCGCCAGGCGCGGCGCACGGCGCAGCGGCCGGTAGGCCACGCGCTCGGCCGTCCAGCCCACCGCCATGCACAGCGGCACGGACACCAGCAGGCCCACGCCGATCACCACGAAGGCCGACACGCCGGGGTCGCCGCCCACCAGCGAAATGGCGACCGTCGTGGCCGCCATGGCGCCGATCATGACGACATCGCCATGCGCGAAGTTGATCAGCCCGATGATGCCGTACACCATGGTGTAGCCAAGGGCGACCAGGGCGTACACGCTGCCTAGCGTGACGCCGTTAATCAGTTGTTGAATGAAGATATCCATAGGGGCCGCGGAAATAAGCCTGGAAAAAGTCGCGCAATGCAGCGGCCCTGGTCTTGACGGACGGGACGCTGCGGGCACGGCGCCACGCCGAGCGGCGCAAGCGCAAAGAGTGGGCGGACACCGGCGCAGCCGGCCCCGCCCGGGGTTCAGCCCGCCTTAGTTGGCTTGGCTGACCATCGTTTCAACCATCTCCCACTTGCCGTTCTTGACTTCGTAGATGGTGACCGAAATTTCCTTGAGATCGCCGTTCGCGTCGTAGGAAATGTGCTCGCTGGTGGCGCCCTTGCGGTTCAGCTTGGCCAGCACCGGCAGGTACTTCTCGGGGTCGGACGACCCGGCTTTTTCAATGGCCGTGATCATGTTCCAGGCGCCGTCATAGGCGTACGGCGCATAGACGCCGGGGGCTTTCTTGAAACGCGCCTCGTAGCGCTGGGCAAAGTCCTTGCCCGCCGTCATCTTGTCCAGCGGCACGCCGGCCAGGGACGCAAACGTGCCGTCGGCGGCATCGCCCGCCAGCTTGATGAACGTGTCGCTGCGCGTCATTTCGCCCGACACCAGCGGGGCCTTCAGGCCCAGCGTGGCCAGTTGGCGTTTCATGGGACCGGACTGCGCGTCCAGGCCGCCGTAGAAAATCGCGTCGGGCGCGGCGCCCTTGATGTTGGTCAGGATGGCGGTGAAGTCGTTGGCCTTGTCGGTGGTGTATTCGCGGCGGACGATCTCGCCACCCGCGGCCTTCACGGCCTTTTCCACTTCGTCGGCCAGACCTTGGCCGTAGGCCGTGCGGTCGTCGATGATGGCGACCTTCTTGGCCTTCAGATTCTGCACCATGAACTTGCCGACCGCCGCACCCTGCTGGGTGTCGCTGGTCATCATGCGGAACGTGGTTTCGTAGCCCTGCTTGGTGTATTCCGGCGACGTCGCCATGGCGATCTGGGGCAGACCGGCTTCATGGTAGACACGCGACGCGGGGATGGTGGTGCCCGAATTGAAGTGGCCCAGAATGCCCACGACTTCCTGGTCAACCAATTGCTGCGCCACCTGCACGCCCACGCGCGGATCGGCCTGGTCATCGCGCGACACCAGCACGAACTTGGCCGGTTCGCCGTCGACCTTGATGCCCTTCTTATTGGCTTCTTCCAAAGCCAGGTTCAGCCCGTTCTGCATGTCTTCACCGTAGTGCGATTGCGGGCCGGTCAACGGGGCGGCAAAGCCGAGTTTGATGTCGGCGGCCGACGCGGCGGCCGTCATGCCCACAGCGGCGATGCTGGCGGCGAGTAGCTTCAAAGTCGTGCGGAACTTCATGGGGAATCCTCCGGGGTCTCGGATGGCCGTGTACTGATAGCGGTACTTAAGGCCTTGTTATACCTGAGCTTTTAGCCAGGCTTTTGGTTTTTCTACTACCGCGGGTCCGGCGGTGGCCGGGTCCCGCGCATGCATGTTCTGCAAGGTCTGGATGCCGGGTTGCGACATCCAGACTTGAGGTGCGACCGGATTTTCGTTCCAGTGCAACCTTGCCCGATATTGGAGATAACCCTCGGTCATCGAGGGTGACTTCGTGGTCACCCTCGCCGTTCGGTCAACCGATAGTCATGAGGCTGGCGTTGCCGCCGGCGGCGGCCGTATTGACGCTGATGGATCGTTCGGTCAGCAGGCGCTCGGGCACATAGGAGGCGCCCGCGGCCAAGGCGTCGGACGTCAGCCCATGCACCGACAGGATGGCCCCCGGACGCTGCGCGATACGCTGGTTTAGCGCCTGCAGCGCGTCGCCATCACCTTCGAACAGCACGGCCTGGTAGTCAGCCTGGTCGACCTCGTCATCGGCAAGAATGCCCGCCTGGCCTTGCTGCTCGGCGTCCAGCGTGGCCAACAGCGCCTGCGCGGCTGGCGTATCCGCGAACCAGGCATGGTTGCCGGTCAAGCGTGCCACCGACCACTGCGCCCGCGCACCCGCTTCGGTAGCCGCCACGCAATACACGGCGCCGCGCGGTTCGACCATATAGGTGTTGGTTTCGCCCGTGGGGCCGGGCAGCGCAATGCGTTGCGGCAGCGGCGCGGCGGCATCCAGCGCGGGCGGCAGACCAGCCGGACGCGTACCCAGCAAGCGGTACATGTACAACGGACCGCCCGCTTTAGGGCCCGTGCCCGACAGGCATTCGCCGCCAAACGGCTGCACGCCCACTACCGCGCCCACGATGTTGCGATTGACGTAGACGTTGCCGGCATGCACTTGCCCGGTCACGTGTGCAATGGTTTCGTCGATGCGGGTATGCACGCCAAAGGTCAGGCCGTAGCCCGTACCGTTGATGGCATCCAGCAGGCCGTCCAGCTCGTCGCGCTTGTAGCGCACCACGTGCAGCACGGGACCGAACACTTCGCGCGTCAGTTCGCTGATGTGATCGATTTCGATGATGGTGGGCGCCACGAAGGTGCCGTGGCGGCATTCGCCGTTCAGTTCAACCTGATCGACGCGGTGGCCCGCCGTGCGCAGGGTTTCGATGTGGCGCTGGATGCCGTTGCGGGCTTCCGTGTCGATGACGGGGCCCACGTCCACCGAGAGGCGGTCCGGGTTGCCCACGGTCAGCTCGCGCATGGCGCCGCGCAGCATCGTCAGCACGTGATCGGCGTTGTCTTCCTGCACGCACAGCACGCGCAGCGCCGAACAGCGCTGGCCGGCCGAATCGAAGGCCGAGCTCAACACGTCGAACACCACTTGTTCGGACAGCGCGGACGAATCCACCACCATCGCGTTCTGGCCGCCCGTTTCGGCGATCAGCGGAATGGTGTGGCCGTCGTCATCCAGGCGATCGGCCAGCGTGCGCGCGATGATGCGCGCCACGTCGGTGGAGCCGGTGAACATCACGCCGCGCACGGCGGGGCTGGCCACCAACTGGGCGCCAACGGTTTCGCCACGGCCGGGCAGCAATTGCACGGCGCCAGCAGGCACGCCGGCCGCGCGCAGCACCGCCACGGCTTGCGCCGCGATCAACGGCGTTTGTTCAGCAGGCTTGGCCACCACGGTGTTGCCGGCAGCCAGCGCGGCCGCGACCTGGCCGGTGAAGATGGCCAGCGGGAAGTTCCAGGGGCTGATGCACAACACGGTGCCCAAGGGGCGATGCGTGTCGTTGCTGAATTCCTGTTCGGCCTGGTCTGCGTAGTAGCGCAGGAAGTCCACGGCTTCGCGCACTTCGGCAATGGCGTTGGGCAGCGACTTGCCGGCTTCGCGCACGATCAGGCCCAACAGGGTCTGCATCTGCTCTTCCAGCAACTGCGCCGCGCGGCGCAGGCATTGCGCCCGTTCCGCCACGGGCGTCGACTGCCAGATGGGTGCGGTATTGGCGGCGGCGCGCAAGGCGATGTCAGCTTCTTCCGACTGCGCCTCAATCACGTGGCCCACCACATCGCGCAGGTTGGCGGGGTTGCGCACTTCAATGGCGCGCGCCGCGTCCCAGGCTTGCTCGCCCTCGCCCAGCATCGGGCCGGCGCGCCACGGCGTGCCGGCGCTGGCCAACAGCGCCGCCGACAACGAGCCCAAGCGATGTTCGTTGGTCAGGTCCAACCCGGCCGAGTTGGCGCGGGCGCCCTGCTGCAGATTGCCGTACAGCTCGCGCGGCAGCGCAATCTTTTCGTGCGGCGCGCCCAGCGGCACAATCCGCGACGCGGCTTCCACCGGGTCGGCCACCAGCGATTCAACCGGAATGGTGTCGTCGCCGATCAGGTTCACGAATGAGGTGTTGGCGCCGTTTTCCAGCAGGCGGCGCACCAGGTACGCCAGCAGCGTTTCGTGCGTGCCGACCGGCGCGTAGATGCGGCACGGACGGTTCAGCTTGCCCTGGGCCAGCGGGCCGACCACTTCGTCGTACAAGGGTTCGCCCATGCCGTGCAGGCACTGGAATTCATATTGGCCGGGGTAGTAGTTCTGACCCGCCAATTGATAGATGGCGGCCAGCGTATAGGCGTTGTGGGTGGCAAACTGGGGGTACACGGCCTCGGGCGCGTTCAGCAGCTTGCGCGCGCAAGCCAGGTAGGCCACATCGGTGTACAGCTTGCGGGTGTAGACGGGATAGCCTTCCAGGCCATCGACCTGGGCACGCTTGATCTCGGTGTCCCAGTACGCGCCCTTGACCAGGCGCACCATCACGCGGTGGCGGCTGCGGCGGGCCAGGTCGATGACGTAGTCGATGACGAACGGCGCGCGCTTCTGATAAGCCTGGATGACAAAGCCGATGCCGTTCCAGCCTTCCAGTTCCGGCGCAAAGCAAAGCGCTTCCAGCAGGTCCAGCGAGATTTCCAGACGGTCGGCTTCTTCGGCGTCGATGTTCAAGCCGATGTCGTAGCTGCGTGCCAGCGCCGTCAGCGCCTTCACGCGCGGCAGCAGTTCGGCAATGACCCGTTCGCGCTGACTGCGCGAATAGCGCGGATGCAGCGCCGACAGCTTGATCGAAATCCCCGGGCCTTCGTAGATGCCACGGCCGGCCGCGGCCTTGCCGATGGCGTGAATGGCCTGCTCATACGAGGCGTAATAGCGATCGGCGTCTTCGGCCGTGGTGGCGGCCTCGCCCAGCATGTCGTAGGAATAGCGGAAGCCGCGTGCTTCCATCTTGCGGTTGTTGGCCAGCGCCTCGGAGATGGTCTGGCCGGACACGAATTGTTCGCCCATCATGCGCATGGCCATGTTCACGCCCTTGCGCACCAGGGGCTCGCCGCCCTTGCCGATCAGGCGCGTCAGCGCCTTGGACAAGGACTGTTCGCTGCTGACGGCAACCAGCTTGCCCGTGATCATCAGGCCCCACGTGGCAGCGTTGACGAACAGCGATTGCGAACCGCCCATGTGCGACTTCCAGTCGCCGCGGGCGACCTTGTCGCGGATCAGCGCGTCGCGGGTGGCGCGGTCGGGAATGCGCAGCAGCGCTTCGGCCAGGCACATCAGCGCCACGCCTTCCTGGCTGGACAACGAGAATTCCTGGATCAGCCCTTCCACGCCGCCACCGCTGCGCTTGCCGCGCAACTTCTTGACGAGATCCGCCGCCATGGCGTGCACCTTTTCAAGATTGGGCACGCGGGCCTGGCCCAGCAACAGCGGCACGCATTCCGGTTCGGGGCGACGATAAGCGGCGGTAATCGCCGCACGCAGCACGGACTGCGGCTGCACGTCCTGGCCAAACTCATAGAACGGCGGGGTGGGCGCGGCGGGCGCGTCGCCCGACTCGTCGTCGGCGCCGGCGTCCATGCCCAGATGCGACATCTCGGCGGGCAAGTGGCCCCGCTCGATTTTGTCCAGATAAGAAAGAATGGCCTGCTTATGCAGCCAGTGAGGCGTGCAGTTGAGCTTGTTCGCGGCGGCCTTGAGGCGGTCGCGCAGTGCGTCATCAACTTTGACGCCGAGGGTCGTGCTGGCCATAAGAGATTGCTTCCTGTCGCATGGCAAAGGTGTTACTGGGTCCGAACGAAACCCAGTATGGGTAGGACCGTATGCTAGACAGGTTGCAACCTTGTTTGTATTAAGGTTAACCCTAGGTTAACCGCTTGAGTTCATGCAGGTTTGTCATTCCTTGAGCGGTGAGCAGCCCAACATCTGCACGGAAGCAGACCCTGTGGGCACTTGCCCACGTATGGCGGACGCCATCACACCCGCCAAGCCCGCCACCGCCCGCTGCTGCGCGGCGATCAGCGCGGGGATACCGGTTTCGGACACGGTTTCCGTCACCACGCTGCGGCACAGAAGCCCGGTGCCCTTGGCGTTGACGGGTCGCACGCGCCAGGTTGCGTCCAACTGCGCCATGCTGCCCGACACCATCTCAAAGCGCTGCACGTCCGTCTGCACCCGCCACACCGGCGCTGCCGGCCCTGGCTTGACCATCTGCACGTCCAGGGCGCCCAGTTCGCGCTTGAGCCCATCCGACAAGGCGCCGCGCAATTCGTCACCCAATGGCGAGCTCCAGCGTTCGGAATACAGGGCCGATACACTGCCGTCACCGGTACGCACCATCAACTGCGGCTGGTCGGCCTGTGTGGACAGGCTGACGGCTTGCACCTCGATCAGAAAATCGGCGGATCCGGCAGGCGCGGCCGATGACGGGGCGGTCGGCCCTTGCAGGGTGTAGTAGTGCACGGGCGGCGACGAACCGCAGCCCGCCAAGGCGGCGCCTAACGCCAGCAGGGACAAGACGGGACGCATCGAATAGAGAGTCATGGTTGTTTAGTTCCTGACAGGGCCTGCGCCGGGAATCGGGTCATCGCCACGGCCGCGCAACAAGGCTTCGGGGTTGGCTTGCAGGAAGTCGGCCAGCGCGCGCAACGAACGGGCCGCGCGGCTCAGTTCCTGCATCGCCTTTTCGGTATTGACCGGCAGCGATGCGTCCGACGCCAGCATCGCGTTGATATTCGCCATCGACTGACGGGCCTGCTTCAGCATGCTTTGGGCCTCTGGCGCCACCTGCTTGTCGAGCCGGTTCATCAGCTTGGACGTGCTGGCCAGCGTGGTGCGCAGGTCTTCGCCGATCTTGTCGAACGGAATCTTCTCGATCTTGGCGACGATATTGCTGACCTGCTGCTGCAACTGATCCAGGTTGCCCGGCACCGTCGGAATCACCGCCGGGTCGGTGGCCTTGAACCCCACCGGCTTGGCATTCGGGAAGTTGTCCAACACCACATACAACTGGCCGGTCAGCAGGTTGGACGTGCGCAATTGGGCGCGCAGGCCGTACTTGATCATCACGCCCAGCAGCCGCGTGCCCGCCTCGTCTCCCTCTTTGAGTGCGCGCTCGCGCACCTCTTCATAGACGCGGCCCAGGCGTTCCGGATAAAGCGTGGCGTCCACCACCGAGAAGAAGCGCTTGGTGGCCGGATCGAAGTCCAGCGTGATCTGCGTGACGTTGCCCAGCGTAATGCCGTTGAAATCGATGGGCGCGCCCACAGCCAGGCCACGGATGGACTGGTCATAGCGCATACGGATCGGGAACGCTTCACCGTCCGGATTGGCCTTGGCGGCGGCTTCGGTCGGGTACAGGTCAAAGTTGGCATCGGCCTCGGCCGGGGTGCTGCCGTCGCGCGCGCTTTGCACGGATTCAAACGCCACCCCGCCCACCGCCATGGACACCAGTGACTGCGTGCGCACCTTCAGGCCGTCGGCATTGACGCTGAAGTCCACGCCGCTGGCATTCCAGAAGCGTGTGCCGTTGGTGACGAACTTGTCGTTGGGCGAATCCACGAACACTTCAACATTCACGGCCGTGCCGGTCTTGTCGAGTTCATAGCCGATGACGCGCCCCACGTTGATGCGGCGGAAGTAGACGGGCGAACCGATGTCCAGCGACCCCAGGTCCGACGCCTTCAGCATGAAGCGCTTGCCCGCGCGGTCGTGCGTGACCGCGGGCGGAATCTCCAGGCCTTCGAAGTCCAGCTTGGTGGCCTTGGCGGACCCGTTCTTGCCCTCGGCCGCATCCACGCCAATGTAGGCGCCCGACAACAAGGTGCCCAGCCCCGATACGCCGCTGACGTCCAGGCGCGGCCGCACCACCCAGAAATTGGTGCCCTCGCGGGCCAGATCGGACACTTCCTTGGCAAGCTCGGCTCGCACCACGACCTTGCTGCGGTCGCTGTTGAAGCCGATGGACTTCACCGTGCCGATGTTCACGTCCTTGTAGCGCAGTTGCGTCTTGCCCACCTCCAGCCCTTCGGCCGTATTGAACGAGATGGAGATATCCGGGCCAGCCTGCATCCAGGTCCGGATGACGAGCGACATGCCCATCAGCGCGGCCACGATGGGCACCAGCCAGATCCATGAAATCCGGCTCTTCTGCTTGCGCGAGATGGTCGGTGACTTGTACTTCTCTTCACCGGCATCGGGTGCTTGGTCGGACATCTACTTTCCTTTTTTCTTCTTCCGCGGGACCCGCTATTGTTGCTAACCCACTTCCCTGCTGGTCTGGGCCGGCGCCTGCTGCGCCGCATGGGCCGGGTGAGCCCGGCCTTCTATCTCGGGTGCGTCGATTTCGCTCTCGCCTTCCAGATCCCAGCTACGGCGCAAATCGAAGCTCATGGCCGCCAGCATGGTCAAGATCACCACCACGCCGAAGGCCGCCGCCCCGGCACCCGCGCTGATCTCCATCAGGCCTTGGAAATCAGCCAGCGCCGCCAGCAATATAACGACAAAAACATCCAGCATCGACCATTGGCCAATGAACTCGACCATCTGATACAAGCGGGTACGCGGCCGCAGGTTGGTGGTGCTGCGCCATTGCTCGGTCAGCAACAGCAAGATCAATGCCATCAGCTTGGTCAGGGGCACGGCCACGCTGGCGATGAACACAATCAACGCAATGTCCCATGAGCCCATCTGCCACAGTTCGACCACGCCGCCCAGAATGGTGTGGGCGCTGTCGCCCAAGACGGAACTGACCTGCATGACGGGCAGCACATTGGCCGGGATGTAGAACACGACCGCCGCGAGCAGCAGCGCCCAGGTGCGCGCCACGTGGTCGGGCTTGCGGTAATGCACCACGGCATGACAACGCACGCAGTGGTGTTCTTCTTCGGGATCGGCGTCGCACGGCAAGGCCTGCACCTGGCCGCACACATGGCAGCCGGCCAACACGCTATTGGGACTGCTTTCCGGAATATGCACGGGCGCCACGCCCGCGGTTTCGGCGTAGCGCCACAGCACATGCGGCGACAGGCGCCCCAATATGGTCAGGAAGATGGTCAGCAAGCCAAAGGCGCCCAGCCCGATACCGGGTTGCACCGCCGCCATGCCGGCCAGCTTCACCACCGCCACCAGCACGCCCAACAGGAACACGGGCACCATGCACCAGGGTCGCAACACACCCAGCAAACGCATGGTGCCACGGAAGCCCACGGGTTCGCGGCCTTGGGACAGCGGGCCCAGCACCCATAGCAGCACGGTCAATTGCAGCAGCGGCAGCGCAAAACCAGCCAGCCCCGTCATGACGGCGACCACCCAGTGGCCTTGGCGCCACGTAATGGAAATGGCGTCCAGCAAGGACGCCTCTTGCACCATGCCCTGCACGGACATGGAAGCGACCGGGTAGGCGTTGGCCACCCCGAAGACGATCAGAGCTGTGATGGCAAGCGCCAGCCAATTGGACAAAGTAAGCCCGCTGTAGCGCCACAGTGTGGCCCCGCAGCGGGCGCAATTGGCGGTCTCGCCAGGTTCAAGCTGATGTCGGCGATAAACGCTTGCGCAATGTTCGCACTCAATCAGCGGCTGGCTGTCCGCGGTCATTAATCGATCAGTTCGACTTCCTGCTTGTCCGGCGCAGCAGACGAAGGCGGTTTCCCGTTGTCTTCGAAGTCCAGCGTCACCTTGCCCGACTCGTCCAGGTCCACCGTGACCGAGCCGCCGTCGACCAGCTTGCCAAATAGCAGCTCGTCGGCCAGCGCGCGGCGGATGGTGTCTTGAATAAGACGTTGCATGGGACGCGCGCCCATCAGCGGGTCGAACCCCTCCTTGGCAAGGTGTTCGCGCAGTTTCGTGGTGAATACGGCTTCCACGCGGCGCTCGTGCAACTGATCTTCCAGTTGCATGAGGAACTTGTCCACCACGCGCAGGATGACCTCGCGGTCCAACGCGGCGAACGGAATGATGGCGTCAAGGCGGTTACGGAATTCAGGCGTGAACATGCGGCGGATTTCCGCCATTTCGTCGCCCAGCATCCGCGAATTGGCAAACCCGATCGACGGACGGTTCAAGGTTTCGGCGCCCGCGTTCGTCGTCATGATGAGGATGACGTTACGGAAGTCCGCCTTGCGGCCGTTGTTGTCGGTCAGCGTGCCGTGGTCCATGACCTGCAGCAGGATGTTGAACACATCCGGGTGGGCCTTTTCGATTTCGTCCAGCAGCAGCACGCAATGCGGCTGCTTGGTGATGGCTTCGGTCAAGAGGCCGCCCTGGTCAAACCCGACATACCCCGGTGGCGCGCCGATCAAGCGCGACACCGCGTGGCGTTCCATGTATTCCGACATATCGAAACGCAGCAGCTCAACACCCAGCGTGAACGCCAGTTGCCGCGCCACTTCGGTCTTGCCCACGCCCGTGGGGCCGGACAAGAGGAACGCGCCGATGGGTTTTTCCGGCTTGCCCAGGCCCGAGCGCGCCATCTTGATGGCGGCCGCCAGGGCATCGATGGCGCCGTCCTGGCCGAACACCACGGTTTTCAAATCGCGGTCCAGCGTGGCCAGCTTGCTGCGGTCATCGTTGGAGACCGACTGCGGCGGAATGCGGGCGATCTTGGACACGATGTTTTCGATGTCCACCTTGCCGATCACCTTCTTCTGGCGCGAACGCGGCAGCAGACGCTGAGCGGCGCCGGCTTCGTCGATGACGTCGATGGCCTTGTCGGGCAGATGACGGTCATTGATGAAGCGTGCCGACAATTCAGCGGCCGCCGACAGCGCAGCCGCTGAATAACGAACGCTGTGATGTTCTTCAAAGCGGCTCTTCAGCCCGCGCAGAATCTGCACGGTTTGCTCAACGCTGGGTTCCGGCACGTCGATCTTCTGGAAGCGACGCGACAGCGCGTGGTCTTTTTCAAAGACGCCGCGATATTCCGTGTAGGTGGTCGCGCCAATGCACTTCAGTTGGCCCGACGACAAGGCGGGCTTCAACAGATTGGACGCATCCAGCGTGCCGCCCGAAGCCGAACCGGCGCCGATCAGCGTGTGAATTTCGTCAATGAACAGGATGGCGTCGGGGTTGCCGCGAATCTGCTTCAGCACGCCCTTCAGACGCTGCTCGAAATCACCGCGGTACTTGGTGCCGGCCAACAACGCGCCCATGTCCAGCGAGAACACTTGCGCGGCTTGCAGTATTTCAGGCACTTCGCCGCGCGTGATGCGCCAGGCCAAGCCTTCCGCGATAGCGGTCTTGCCCACGCCGGCCTCGCCCACCAGCAGCGGATTGTTTTTGCGGCGGCGGCACAACACCTGAATGACGCGCTCGACTTCGTGCTCGCGTCCGATCAGGGGATCGATGCGGCCCGCCAGCGCGGCGGCGTTCAGGTCGGTGGCGTATTGGTCAAGCGGCGACTGACGCGATTCGCCCTGCTCTTCACCGTTGGTCTGCTGCTCTTTCTGCACGGCGGCGGACTCCACCTGGGGCTGTTTGGTAATGCCATGCGACAGGAAATTGACGACATCCAGACGCGTGACGCCCTGCTGTTGCAGGTAGTACACGGCGTGCGAGTCCTTTTCCCCGAAGATGGCCACCAGCACGTTCGCGCCGGTCACCGGCTTCTTGCCGGTGCCGCCCGCGGATACGTGCATGATTGCGCGTTGAATCACGCGCTGAAAGCCCAGCGTCGGCTGCGTATCGACCTCGGCGCCGCTTGGAATCACCGGAGTGTTTTCCGAAACGAACTGGCGGAGGTTGCGACGCAAGTCATCCAGGTTCGCCGCGCAGGCGCGCAGAACCTCGACTGCCGAAGCGTTGTCAAGCAACGACAACAGCAGATGCTCGACGGTAATAAATTCATGCCGGGCCGAACGGGCCTCGACGAAAGCCATATGCAGGCTGACTTCAAGCTCTTGAGAAATCACGCTTCCTCCGTATTGCATCGAAGCGGTCAAATACACGATTCATATTCTATGCCGATCATGGCGTAACGCCAGCGATTTCAAAAACCACTCTATCGTGGCGGCCTTGTGCGTCCATGACGGTAAGCGTATACCGGCCGTCTTGCGCCAGCACTAATTTAAACGGATGACTCGACGCGCCATGATTCACCACGCGCCCGTCAAGCATCCACCATACTTCGCCTTCGGCGCCCTGCACATCTACATCAAGCGCCACTTCCCGGCTGCCCGGCACGGGCCGAAGCACCGAACCGGTGGCCACGCCACCCACGCGCAAAGGCCCCTGCGTGGCGTCGGCATAGCCGGCAAATGACGGCGGCGCCGTGTCGTTCAGCAGCCACGCCGCGCGCTGTTCAGGGCATTCCCCCGACGGCACGCTGCCCAGCCGATAACCCAGTGGCCAACACGTGACCGCCGCCTGCACCGTTTCGGGCCGGCTACGGACCTGCTGCGCGCCTTCCGGCAACGCGGCCACAATATCTTGCAGTAACGGCGCCGCCACGTTCGCCCCGAAAAAACCGGGGTTGGGCGTACCGTCCGGACGACCGACCCAGACGCCTAACGTCCATCTGTCGGTCACCCCAATCGCCCAGGCGTCCCGGAATCCGAAACTGGTTCCGGTCTTCCAGGCCAGTCGCCGGGCCGGGCTGCCCGACTGGTAAAAAGGCCGGTCGGGATGCCCGCCGCCTTCAAGGATATCGCGAACGATCCAGGCGGCTCCAGGGCTCATCATACGGGACTCGATTCGAGGCTGCTCCGTCCGAAGGCGGGGCCGTCCCGAGACGCCGTCACGGGCCAAAGCCCGATAAGCGCCCACCAGTTCTTCCAATGTGGTGCCACCCCCGCCCAAAATCAAGCTTAAATTTGGGACGGCGCCGTCCGGCAAACGTAACCGGACGCCGCCAGTCAGCATAACCGACGCGAAACTGGCCGGCCCGACACGGTCCAACAGGTCTACCGCAGGCACATTCAACGACCGTTGCAACGCTTGCGCGACGCTGACAGGCCCGGAAAACGCTGCCTGGAAATTACCCGGTGCGTAGCCGCCAAACGACAGCGGCGCATCGATCAGCAGGCTTTCGGAATGGATCAACCCTTCGTCCAGCGCCTGCGCATAAAGAAACGGTTTCAGAGTAGAACCCGGCGAGCGCACGCCACGCACCATATCCACGTGGGCGTAACGGGTATCGTCGGAAAAATCGGCGGAACCCGCGTAAGCCTTGACCTCCAGGCTATCGTTATCCATTACCAGCACCGCCATGGACACCTTGGGCGGCAGGCTGTCCACGCGGTCCAGCAACATTTGTTCCACCGACGCCTGCATATCGGCATCCAGCGTGGATGAGACCAACGGCGGCCGTTGGCCCGCGCGGCGCGCGGCGGGCGAGGCACCCGCTTCCTGCAACAGACGCTGCGCGGCCAGCGGCGCCAGCCAGCGCGCGCGCAATGGCGGCGCGATCACGTTTTCAATCTTGGCGTCGGCGACCTCAGCCGGGGTCCAGCGGCCCAATTCGGCCATGCGGTCCAGCACCTTGTCGCGCGCGGCCCGGGCCGCCTCGGGATGGCGGTCGGGGCGCAGGCGCGACGGCGCTTGCGGCAAGGCGGTCAGCATGGCGGATTCAGCGGGGCCGAGGTCGCGCGCGGACTTGCCCAGCCAGAGCCGCGATCCCATTTCCACGCCTTCCACAATGCCCCCCATCGGGGCAAGGGTCAGGTACATGGAAAGAATCTCGTCCTTGCTGTAGTGCATTTCCAGTTGCACCGCGCGCCAGGCCTGCCGCAATTTTGCGGACATCGTGCGCGACGGCTTGCCGGTCAGTTGCGGGTCGATCAAGCGCGCGACCTGCATGGTCAATGTGGACCCGCCCGACACGATGCGGCGGTTCGTGGCCCATTGCCAGCCGGCGCGCGCCATCGCCACGGGATTGACGCCGGGATGCCAGTAGAACCAGCGGTCTTCGTACGTGAGCAAGGTGTCCAGATAGCGCGGCGAGACCTGGTCCGGCGTGACCGGATAGCGCCAGATGCCGTCGCGGCTGGGGTAGTTGCGCAGCGGCGTGCCGTCGGCGGCAACAATCACGGCGGCGCCGCCCGAGTCGATGGGGGGCAGCGGAAACAGGCGGTCAAGCACGAATAACAACGCGGCCAGCGCAAACAGCACGCTGGCCGCGATGATGCCGCGCCGCCGCCAGCGGCGGGCGCGCGTGGCGCCCGCCGTGGAGGAGGCGGCGGCGGTCAAGGACGCTTGGCGCCGCGATCGCGGATTTCGACCGTGCTCCACTGCTCACCCACGCCACGAATTTCCGGGCGGTACATGTCTTCCGCCACGGTCGACGGCACCGCGTAACGGCCCGGCGTCACGACGCGCACCAGATAGAACACGTCGACCTTGCCGCGCCCCAGGGACACGGCGGCCACATAACGGTCATCACGGAATTCACGATGCTTGATGTTGGAGTCAGCCATGGCTTCGGCCACGCGGCGTCCGCCGATCGTCCATTCCTGCATCTCGGGGCTTTGCGACAGGTTCAGGTTTTCGACTTCAAAACCCGCCGGTACGCGGTCCTCGATCAGCGCATCGGGAATGTTCTGGTTGGCGCTGGCCTGCACCCACACCACCAGCATGTCGCCGCTTTGCAGCGTGCCGCCATCCCACGGTTTGCCGTCCGGACGATACCAGCCACGCTTGAGCTGGATCACGTCGTTGCGCGGCTTGGGCGCAACCGTCGGGCTGCCCTGGATGTCGTACTCCAGGAACAGGGACTGCGCGCCGGTGTTGACGATCTGCGTGTTGGCCAGATCAGCCGCCGACAAGCCCACCGTCTGGTCGCTCTTGCCGCCGTCCAGCGACTTGCGCGCGCCATTGACCGTCAGCGCGGCTTGCCAGGGCGTGCCCTTGTCGCCACCGATGGCGCGTGCCGCCATCAACAGCGCCATGCGTTCCTGCGTGGACAGGTACGAACGGTTGCCCAGGCGCGAAGTCAGTTGCGTCAGCAGATTTTCCAGGCGCTCGTGCTTCAGCCCGTACTGGTTGGCCAGCGCGTACGACAAGGCGTAATCGCGCACGCTGCTGCCGTAGTCGCCCAGCCATTCGTCGTAGTAGCCGTTGTAATTGCGACGCGGGAAACCGTATTCGCGCGTCATCGCGGCGTCCAGCGCGGACTGCATGCGCCCTTCGTCGCCCATCAGCTTGAACGCGGCCGCCAACTGGATCAGGGGCAACGGCGAACGCGCGCGCTCTTGATAGTTGTCGAACAGTTGGCGCACCGTCGACAGCGGCGCCTTCTTGTCGCGAGCCAGCGCCAGCACGGCGGTCGACAAGCCAGCAAAACGGCGGTGGTCTTCGCGCAGGACGTTGGCATCGCTGCCGTCGATGCGGCCGGCTTCAACGTTGCGGCGCAGATTCACCGACCATGTGCCGAACGTGTTCGCAGTCTGCTGCACTTGCTCCAGCAGCCATTGGCGCGAACGGTCCAGCGTGGCTTCAGGCACTTCAAAGCCCTGGTCGCGCGCGTCTTGCAGGAAGCCGACGGCATAGGCCGTCAGCCACACATCGCGCGAGCTGGAACCGCTCCAGAGGTTGTACGAACCCACCGCGTTGCGCATGCCGGACAGTCGGCCGATGGCGCCGGACACCTGAGCGGCGCGCTCCACCTGCGAGTGCGGCTTCAGGCCGAACTGCTTGGCGACGGCGTCATCGATCAACACCCACGGCAAGGCGCGGCTGATGGTCTGTTCGGCGCAGCCATACGGATACGCCAGCAAACCTTCGACCAACTTGTTCACGTTGAACGGCGGGCGATTCGACACGGTCAGGCTGACCAGCGCGGAATCCGGGTAGTAAGACGACACCCACGAGGCCTGCGCCACGTTGGTTTCACCCGGGTTCAGGCGCAGGCGGCGCACCTGGCGTTCGCCCGCATAGGCCGGCTGCACTTGCAACACCGATTCACGCACGATGTGCACGGGCTTGGCGCCGCCCTGCCCGTCGATGGTCAGGCGCATCAGGCCCAAGCCATACGAACCGGTCGTGGTGGCGTTGAAACGCAAGGTGGTGCGCTGCTTGTCTTTCAGCGTCACCGTGCGCACGCCGTCGGTAATAGCCAGCGGGTCCAGCGCTTCCAGCTTGATGCTGATCTTTTGCTCGGCGCCGCTCAGGTTGGTCAGGTCCAACGCAATGGCGGCCTGGTCACCCGGCGTGATGAAACGCGGCGTATTCAGTTCAGCGACAATCGGCGCGGCCACCACCATTTCGGTGTCGGTGCTGCCGTAGTTGTCGGCCGTGAACGCCACGGCCATCAGGCGCAGCGTGCCGTTGAAGTCGGGCAGGTCCAGCGCAATATCCGCTTCGCCCTGCGCGTTCAAGGTGACCGGACCCGAGAACAGGTCGACCAGCTTGACCTTCTTGGGCAGGCTCTGGCTGTCGCCGCGCATGGCGGCGTCACCGCCCCACTTCAGCTTGCCCTTGGTGCCGTCCATTTTCTCGATCAGCTTGCCGTACATGTCCAGCAGTTCGGGCGCGTAGCGGTGCTTGCCGAAGAAATAATCCAGCGGATCCGGCGTGGCGTATTGGTTGATGTTAAGAATGCCCACGTCCACCGCGGACAGCGTCACCGTGGCTTGCTTGCCCTGCGCGCCGTCGACCTTGACGCGCACGGTGGTCTTGGTTTCGGGCTCGGTCTTGGCGGCCGCGCTCAGCGTCACATCCAGCTTGCGGTCGGCGCTGGCAATCGGCAGGAACGCCAGGCCCAGCGCACGGGCCGGCGTCACGCGGTCGCCTTCGCTACCCGGGCGGAACACGGCGGCGGCCACATACAGGTCGTGGCGCTTCCAGTCCTTGCTGATCGGAATTTCAACTTCGGTGCCCGTCGCCTTCACGGCCACCCAGGTGGACCACAGCATGCGGTCGCCTTCCACCGTGACCAGCGCCTGACCGTCGTGCGGCGGTGTCAGCGTGACCTTGACGGTGTCGCCCGGCTTGGCCGGCACGCCTTCCAGCTTCATCTGCACGCGGTCGGGGCGGTTACCCATCGCGTCGGCGTCCTGCGCGTTCCAGCCCGCATAGAAGCGGTAGCGCATCGTTTCGCCGGTTTCCGGGTCGGTAATTTCAAGACGGTAACGGCCCCACTTGACCGGCACGGTCAGTTGCGCGCGGTCGTTCAAGGCGATTTCGCGCGAGTCCACCAGTTCTTCGGTTTCGGTATAGCCGCTGTTCCAACCGCGCTGGTCGTCAAAGCGCCAATAGTATTGGCGTTCTTCGCGGAACAAGCGCATCTGGGCCTGGGCCAGCGGAACGATCTCGCCTTGCGCGTTGGCACGGATCACTTCAAACGCGGCGGGTGCGCGTTCGCGCGCCACATCGCTGTCAAACTGCGGGCGCACGGCGATCAGTTTGTCGGCGGGCCAAACGCTGCGCTCAATGGAACGCACCACCGGGCGGCCGCCAGATTCCAGCAGGCTGGCCGACACGCGTACCTTCATGGGCGAGTGCGTGCCTGCCACGTTGGGATTCACGCTGACTTGCACGCTACCCTTGTCGTCCAGCGCCGCCTCGGGCAGTTCGCTGAACGCGCGGCGCGTGTCATCGGCCACGTCGCCGAAGATGAAGCCAGGCCACTGCTGGGCCAAGGCGAATCGGTCGCGCTTGACCTGGAAGCTGGACAGCAGGCGGTTGCCGGCGGCGGGCGCGCCGTAGAGGTAATCGCCCTGCACGTCCACCTTCAGTTCCTCGTCCGGCGACAACACGTCTTGATCAGACGTGAG
Organism: Achromobacter spanius; assembly: GCF_029637605.1. Classification (NCBI taxonomy): domain Bacteria; kingdom Pseudomonadati; phylum Pseudomonadota; class Betaproteobacteria; order Burkholderiales; family Alcaligenaceae; genus Achromobacter; species Achromobacter spanius. Next base: position 2,062,439 of record NZ_CP121261.1, read on the forward strand.
CACCATCTTCATGCGTTCAGGCAGGAATTCCTCGACCTGGAACTTCCACGACGCATCCGGCGCGCGCGACGCGGGGTCCACGCGCAGTTCAAGCAGCCAGGAACCCGTCTGGGCGTCCAGCGGCAGGTCAATCGCGCGCTCGACATAGCCGACCAGGTCTTTCTTGGGCTGCCACAGGGTGGTCTGCACCACCCGGCCATCGGGGCGCTTGATCGTCGCCGTCAGCGGCGCGGGCGTCAGCATGCGGCCGTCCAGGTCGCGCGGCAGCACCGATACGTTGAACGTCTCGCCCGGGCGATACAAATTGCGGCCGGCGTAGACGAACAGATTATTGGGGCGCGACACATGGCCGCCGGTATCGAACTCAGACAGGTCCAGCGCCGGCTCGCCCAAGGCCAGCACGGTCATTTCCTTGTCACGCGAGGCGCGGATGACGCGCGCATTGGTGAAGCTGCCGTCAAAGCGCACATGGCCCTGCGCATCGGCAGCGGCCTTGGCCAGCGTCTTGCCCACGCCGTCCACCAGTTCAAACACGGCTCCCGGAATGGCCTGGCCCGACTTCAGCGACACGGAATAGGCTTCCACGCGGTCGCTGTAACGGCGCGCATGCAGGCCGATATCGCTGACGTAGAAGTACGTAACCTGGTATTCGTAGCGGAAGCGGCCCGGTTGGCTCATGACCGCGATATAGATGCCGGGCTCTTGCAATTCCTTCACGCCTTCAACGGGCAGGAAGGTGACGTGGCGGCGGTTCGGCTTGTCGTCGGTGATGAAACGGCCCTGATAGACGCTGGTCGTCAGCGAATTCAGGCGGTCCAGATCCCAGTTGCTGACCGAACCCTTCAGGCTGCGGTTGTCGGAATAACGCCAGTTGTCGTCGTCGTAGCCGGCTTCGTCATCGTCGGAGGCCGACGCGGTGTTGCGGCCGATGCCCAGCACCGTTTCGAACAATTCCGGCACGCGGTCCGGCGCCACGCGCAGGAACTGCACGTCAACCTCGGGCACGTTTACGGTGGCCACGGGCAAACCGCCGTTCTGGCCGGCCGGCAGCACCACGCCACGGCTGGCGAAATAAAACGACGGCGGCATGGCCTGCGTATTCACTTCACAATTCGAGGTTTCGGCCAGCACGACCTTGTCGCCCACACCGGGCAACCCCTTACGCACCGTGATGGCGTATTTGCGCTGCGGCTGGATGTACGGGAAATACACCATGCGCGGGTTCTCGCCCACGACCCAACTGCCTTTCAGTATCTTGCCTTGGGGCGCGGAATCGCCCGGCTTGACCGAGGCCGGCTGGTCGCCCGCATTGGCGGGGGTCTCGTTGTCTTCGTCGGCCTTGCCGGACGAGGCGCCCAGGTCGGTGACCTGGAGGAAATCATCCAGCTTGGCCTTGGCGTCCACCGGCTGGGTAAACGTGACCGAGAGCGACAGCGCGTCATTGAACTGGCGCGGCTGGCAGGTCAGCGCCGCAAAGGGGTCGGGTGCGCCCACCGTGGCACTGGCGCCTAACGCCGGCTTGCCGTCAGTCGTCGCCGCGGCGGTCGGAGCCGCGGCAGGGGTTTGAGTCGCGGTGGAAACCGCCGGCGCCTGGACAGGGGCCGCGGCCTGCTTGTCCTTACCGCCCATCCACCAGCCCACGCCGATGGCACCCGCCAACACCACAACGCCGGCAACCGCCAGCCAGGTCTTGCTAACCTTTCCACTCACGGCAAACCCCTCCGCCTACTCGAATACAACGCTCCTTTGCGGCGGAGCTGCCGACCCACTGCGCCGCGCGCTTCCCCACACGCGGAACCTGCCGTGCCTTGCACAGCACAACGCCGCCTTCGAGGGCGGCGTCTTCATTCTTGGTATTAAACGGGTTCCATTACACATTGGAGCGGGTGCTGACGCGCCCGCGCATACTGTGCTACCTGAGCTATGCGGGTCGCCGCGAGGTCTCGGGGATACACCCCGCATACTCCGCGACCTTCGTGATGCACTTGCAACATGATCCGCGTGGCCTCTTCATGGTTTTTATTGAAGAATTTTTGCAGGACTTTCACGACGAATTCCATCGGCGTGTAGTCGTCATTCAGCAGCAAAACCTGATACATCGGAGGCGGCGCGGCGCGTGCCGGTGCCTTCTCGACGGCCAAATCATGCTGGGTATCCAAGGTAGAACTCATAGGGCGGCTATTCTATTTAAACTGGGGACGCCTAACGCGCAACTTACTCAAAATTACACGCAGAAATACGTAGTTTCCATACTTGACGACACGAAGAAAAGCAGCGCATTATCAGCGCATTCTGGGGTTTTCAACTCATCGAAAATCTGACAGGAATTCGGAGGGGGGGACAGAGGTCTAGACCGCGATGCCCTTCTGTCAACATACGATTCAATGAGGCAGTCCGCATGTCTGATACGACCGCAACCGCCGTCCAAGGGGACAATCCCAAATCGACGGGTACCGTCAAGTGGTTCAACGATGCAAAGGGGTTTGGCTTCATTACGCCCGACGACGGCGGTGAAGATCTGTTCGCCCACTTTTCGTCCATACAGATGAATGGTTTTAAAACCCTGAAGGAAGGCCAGAAAGTGGCTTTCGAAATCATTCAGGGGCCTAAAGGCAAACAGGCGCTTAATATCACGGCGGCCTGAGTATCCCTTAAAGTGCAGCGGTAAGGCTGCACCATTATCCAGGCGGGGCTTTCGGGCCCCGCCTTGTTATTTTCTTTTTAAGTGCCAGTCATGCTGAAGAATGCAAAGTTATTGCCTGTCAACCCTACGTTGTCCAAGACAGCGCTCTTTAAACCAGCATTTCTGAAAGCACTGTCGGCGGCGCTGGCCGCCACGGCGCTTGCGCTGACCGCGGGGGCCCAAGCGCAAACTGGTCCGCAACCGCCCTTGCCCACCACACAGCTTTCGGCGGGCATCCATATTATCCGCGCGGAAGTCGCCGCTACCGACGCCACCCGCCAAAGCGGCCTGATGTTCCGCACGGAACTCCAGGGCAACGACGGCATGCTGTTCGTGTTCGAGCGGCCTGACGTGCAGTGCTTCTGGATGCGCAACACGCTCTTGCCGCTCTCGATAGCCTTTATCGCCGACGACGGCACGATCGTCAATATCGACGACATGGCCCCCCAGACCGAAGACCCGCACTGCGCAAGAAAGCCGGTGCGCTACGCCCTGGAAATGGCCCAAGGCTGGTTTGACGAGCACGGCATCAAGGCCGGCCGGAAAGTCGACGGGCTGCCCTGATCGGCCGCCCCAGGGCGCCAGCGCCCCCTTCAGATGCAGCAAGGGAGCCCCTCGGGGCTCCCTTTTCATTTCCGCCACCGGCAAAGCGGCGGAAAAAACAACACTTCAGGCTTAGACGCGCTCGATGATCAGCGCGATGCCCTGGCCCACGCCGATGCACATCGTGCACAGCGCGTAACGGCCGCCCGTGCGGTGCAGTTGGTTGATGGCCGTGGTGGCCAGGCGCGCACCCGACGCACCCAAGGGGTGGCCCAGGGCGATCGCGCCGCCGTTGGGGTTCACGCGCGGATCGTTGTCGGCAATGCCCAATTGACGCAGCACGGCCAGGCCCTGGGCGGCGAACGCTTCATTCAGTTCGATCACGTCCATCTGGTCCAGCGTCAGGCCGGTTTGCGCCAACACTTTCAGCGTGGCAGGTGCCGGGCCGATACCCATGATGCGCGGCGCAACGCCGGCGGTGGCCATGCCGACCACGCGAGCGCGCGGGGTCAAGCCGTGGCGGGCTGCTGCCTTTTCATCGGCCAGCAACAGGGCGGCGGCGCCGTCGTTCACGCCCGACGCATTGCCGGCCGTGACGGTGCCGCCTTCGCGAACCACGCCCTTCAGCTTGGCCAGCGATTCCAGGCTGGTTTCACGCGGGTGTTCGTCTTTGGAGACGACGATGGGATCGCCCTTTTTCTGGGCAATCGACACCGGCACGATTTCGGCGTCGAACACGCCTTCTTGCTGCGCACGCGCCGTCTTTTGCTGGCTGGCCAGCGCGAACAGGTCTTGGTCTTCGCGGCTGATCTTGAAATCATCAGCGACGTTTTCGGCCGTTTCCGGCATGGAGTCCACGCCGTACTGAGCCTTCATCAGCTTGTTGACGAAGCGCCAGCCGATGGTCGTGTCGAAGATGGCGGCGCTGCGCGAGAACGCGCTGTCGGCCTTGCCCATGACGAAGGGAGCGCGGCTCATGCTTTCCACGCCGCCGGCCAGCATCAAGCCGGCTTCACCGGCGCGGATGGCGCGGGCGGCGGTACCGATGGCGTCCAGGCCCGAACCGCACAGGCGGTTGAGGGTGGCGCCGGGCACTTCAATCGGCAGGCCAGCCAACAGCGTAGCCATGCGGGCCACGTTGCGGTTGTCTTCACCGGCCTGGTTCGCGCAGCCCATGATGGCGTCGTCCAGCTCTTCCCAGCGCACGCCGGGGTTGCGCGCAATCAGCGCCTTGATGGCAACGGCAGCCAGGTCGTCGGGGCGCACGCTGGCCAGCGCACCGCCGTAGCGGCCGAAGGGGGTGCGGATCGCATCACAAATAAAGGCATTCACGGTCATGGGAAGCTCGAAGTGAAGTGAAAAATTCGGGATCGGACGATCTTAGCGCACCACATTTCGCGCCAAGTTGGTGCAGCGGCGACCTGTCCGCCACACGGACGGTGTCCGGTAGGTGTTCACCCTGATTGCGCCGGGCGCGGTCGAGAACGCCCGATGCGATCAGGACGAAGCGGCCTTGGCCGGTGCGGCGCCTGCCTCGGCTTGTTGCGCGGCGCGGCGCGTATCGACGATGGCCTGACGACGGAAACGCCCGGCCGCCAAATGGTAGAACGGCTGCGGGCAGAACTGGCGCGACACGCCAGAGGCCAGCAAAGACCCCACCAGCAACCAGAACAACATTGGCTGGCTACCCGTCATTTCCATGACCACCACGCTGGCCGTCAACGGCGCCTGCGTGGCCGCCGCCAGGAATGCCGCCATCGACACGAGCACCAGCACGCGTTGGTCCACGCCCTCGCCCGCCAGCTCCCAGATGTGCTGGCCGATGCCGGCGCCCGTGGTCAGCGCGGGCGTGAAGATGCCGCCGGGTATGCCCGCCCAATACGAGGCGACGGTAGCCGTCAGCTTGGCCAGGCCGAAGCCGGCCGGCGCGCTGTCTTGGCCCGACAGCAGATCGGCCGCCACGCCGTAGCCCGTGCCGTAGACACTGCCAGCCGTGCAGAGACCGATCACGGCCAGCACCAAGCCCATGATGAAGGCCGTCCAGATGGGATGCGCGCGGATCCAGGCGCGCCAGGCGGCTGGCGCGGCGCCGGAAGCGCCCTTGCCAAGCAGCCGCGCGAAGATGCCGCCCAGCGCGCCGTTGATGGCGCCGCAAATGACGATCCACATCACCATGCCATGGGCCAGCGGCGCCCCGCCGAACACACCGAAGTACGGGTTGTTGCCCTGCACCGCCACCACCAGGAAGCCCGCGGCCAACACGCCGATCAGCACCAGGCGCTGCCAACGCAGGACCGTGCCGCGGCCCAGTTCTTCGATGGCGAAGATGACGCCGGCAAGCGGCGCATTGAAAGCGGCGGCAAGACCACCGGCCGCGCCAGCGGCGATCAACTCATTGGAATGGAAGCCGCGCAATTGCACGCCACGACGCTTCCAGAAATCGCCCCAGGCCAACATGAGCGCGGCGCCCACTTGCACCGACGGGCCTTCACGCCCGATCGACGCGCCCGCCAGCATGCCGAAGAACGACAGCGGAATCTTCCATAGCGTTTGCGCCAGCGACACCAGGCTGCTTTGGCTGGCGCCGGGCGGCAAGGACAGCGCGCCGATCACTTGAGGAATGCCGCTGCCAGCCGCGTTCGGCGCAAAGCGCAGCGTCAGCCAACGCAACGCGGCCAGGCTGAATGGAAGCACCAGCAAGGCAAGCCAGCCGTTGTGGCCGACCCATTCGCGGTTCCAGTCCAGCGCCTTGTCGGCCAGATACGCAAACCCCAGCGACATCATCGCAACCAGGCCCGCGCCGCCGAGCAGCAGCGCCATTTGCAGGCTCTTACGCGACAAGCGGTTGATCTGGCGCACCTTGCGCCGCGTCAGGCGGCGGGCTGCGGTGGTGGTTCGGCGGAAAGGTTCGGGAAGGCTCATGGGCTGCTGGCGTGCGGCGCAAAGTGAGTAACCTTACCACTCTCACCTGACCGGCAGCCCACAAACTTCAGCAGACAATCACGCTGCCGGCAGCAGCCGGGCCGACGAATGGCGTGCCGAACCCGTGCCCGCGTCGAGTCCCGTGCCAACACCGGCGTGGACCTTGAAGCGGCGTACTTCCTGCGCCAGACGACCGGCCTGCTCCTGCATGCTGGCGGCCGCTGCCGCCGCTTCTTCGACCAGCGCGGCGTTCTGCTGCGTCACGGCGTCCATCTGCGACACGGCCTGGTTGACCTGGCCAATGCCCGCCGACTGCTCTTCCGACGCGCTCGCGATGTCGCGCACCAACACCGCCACCTGGCGCACGCTGTCGACCACTTCGCGCATGGTGCGGCCGGCTTCGTCGACCTGGCGCGTGCCGCCTTCGACTCGCGCGGCCGACTCGTCGATCAAGGCCTTGATTTCCTTGGCGGCCACGGCCGAACGCTGCGCCAAGGTTCGCACTTCACCCGCCACCACGGCAAAACCACGGCCCTGCTCGCCCGCGCGCGCCGCTTCCACGGCGGCGTTGAGCGCCAGGATATTGGTCTGGAACGCAATACCGTCGATCACACCCGTGATATCGGCGATGCGGCGCGAACTATCCGAAATGGCACTCATGGTCTGGACCACGCCATCCACCACTTCACCGCCGCGCACCGCCACGGTGGACGCCTGCGTCACCAGACGGTCGGCCTCGCTGGCGTTGTTGGCGTTTTGTTGCACGGTGCTGGTCAGCTCTTCCATCGACGCGGCGGTTTCCTCCAACGACGAGGCCTGTTCTTCGGTGCGTTGCGACAGGTCGGAGTTGCCCTGCGCAATTTGCGACGACGCCGATGCGATGCTTTCACAGCCATCGCGCACGTCCGCCACAATGCGGCCCAGGCTGTCGTTCATGGCCTTGAGCGCGGCCATCAGTTCACCCGTTTCGTCGCGCGTGGCAACCTGGATGTTGGTGGTCAGGTCGCCGGCGGCGACCTGGCGCGCGGCCTTCACGGCCTGCTCCAGCGGGCGCACGATGCCGCGCGTGACGAGCCAGCCCAACAGCATGCCGATCACCACGCCGGCCACGGCAAGGATGATCATCACCCCGCGCACGGTGCGGTACAGGTCCGTGGCGACATCAACGGATGCAGCGGTGGCCTTTTCCTTGCCCACGGCCAGGTCGGTCATCAGGTCGTCAAGCTTTTGCGACGACGCGATGACGCGCTTTTCGATCTCGGCAACCCGCGGATCCGATTGCGTCAGCGACTGCGATTTCGCGGCCGCGAAGAACGCTTCCGATTCCCGCTTCCAGACCTGCTCGGTTTCGACGAACTGCGCCAACAGGCGTTTGCCTTCTTCTTCGTGGAAATTTTTGGCGGCCTTCTCGCGCAGCACGTCCAGATTCTTGACGGCCTCGTCGAACTGCTTCTTCAACGCTACACGATCCTGGTCGGTGCTGGCGGCCAGATAGCCGCTGCGGGCGCGGCCCGCGTAGATCAGGTGCAGATTGGACTCTTTCAGATCCGAGATGCCACGCAGCTCGGTGTCGTACAGCCGGTCATTCAATTCATTGATGCGAGACAGCCCCCACACGCCAAAGGCCCCGATCGCGCCACCAATTACCGCCACGAGCAAAAACGCGCCCGACAGGCGCGCCCCGATGCGCAAGCCTGAAAATAAGCGAAACATGCTTCCCTTCCCTGTAGTTACCCCGGTTGTGAGCGGGCATGCCGCGATCCGTAGGCCCCGTGGTTCAGCCCCCCGACCGCTGGCAACAATAGTGGCAGGCAACCCTAGGGATAACCCTAGATAAAAGCATGTTTCGTCGTCATTTCCCTGGAATGAAATCGACAATCGACAGGGTTTTGTAAGCTGAATATTTCCTGAATGGAAATAAAAAACCCCTTGGCGATGCGCAAGGGGTTTTTGGTGCAAGCCAGCGGCGTGAAAGCCGCGGTTGCCTCTTTACCGATCAGGCAAAGTTCTTGGCGGCGAACTCCCAGTTCACCAGGGCCCAGAAGTTTTCCAGATACTTGGGACGCGCGTTGCGGTAGTCGATGTAGTACGCGTGTTCCCAGACATCACAGGTGAGCAGCGGCGTGTCGGCCGTGGTCAGCGGGGTGGCGGCGTTGCTGGTGTTGACGATGTCGACCGAACCGTCAGCCTTCTTGACCAGCCAGGTCCAGCCCGAACCGAAGTTACCGGCGGCCGACTTGTTGAATGCTTCCTTGAAAGCGTCGAAGCTGCCCCACTTGGCGTTGATGGCGTCAGCCAGCTTGCCCGAGGGTGCGCCACCGGCCTTGGGGGCCAGGCTGTTCCAGTAGAACGTGTGGTTCCAGATCTGGGCGGCGTTGTTGAAAATGCCACCCGAGGACTTCTTCACGATGTCTTCCAGCGACAGCGTTTCGAATTCCGTACCTGGGATCAGGTTGTTCAGGTTCGTGACGTAAGTCTGGTGATGCTTGCCGTAGTGGAACTCCAGCGTTTCCTTGGAAATGTGCGGAGCCAGGGCGTCGAGTTCGTAAGGCAGGGGGGGAAGAGTATGTGCCATGTGTGGGTTCCTTCTGTTGAGTGCACGATCAAGCCGTTCAATTGTATCGGCAACTAATGAGGATACCGCGTTAACCCCGTGCCCGCGCGGGGTTAACGCGGCGCATCCGCTATAGAGCAATGATCTGCGTGGGAATGTCGTTGACCGGCATGCCGCGCCGGCCAGGTTCAGCCGAGTTCAGTTGAATTCAGCCGGCCTCGCGCGTCTTGCGGGTCTGGCGCACATCCACCTGCGCGCCGCCTTGCGCAAAGCTCAGGTCCAGCGTCTGCCCCGCTTCCAGCGCGGCGGCGTCGCGCACGATGCGGCCGTCTGCATCACGCGCAATGGCGTAGCCGCGCGCCAGCGTGTTGCCGGGATCCAGCGCGCGCAATTGCGCCGTGGCCGAGGCCAGGCGGTTGCGGCCCTGCACCAGCAAGCGGGCATGCGCCTGGCCTAATTGGCGCGCCGCGCTGGCCAGGCGGTCAGCCGCGCGGCGGGTGTCGGGCACCCGATGCGTCAGGCGCTGCGCGAGCAGATTGACGCGCGCGGTACGGCGGTCCTGCGGGCCGGACCAGGCGGACGCCAGGCGAAAGCGCAAGCTGTTCAAGCGTTCGCGCTGATGCTCCAGCCGTTGCGCGGGCGAGACCAACTGGCCCGCCGCACGGTCCAGGCGCTGCGCGGCGCGCTCCAGGCGGCGTTGCTGGCCGCGCGCCATGGCCTGGGCACACTGCATGACCTGACCCAGCAATTCAGAGCGCGGTACGCAGGCCAGTTCCGCCGCTGCCGTGGGCGTCGGGGCGCGTACATCAGCCACGAAGTCCACGATGGTGAAGTCGGTTTCGTGGCCCACGCCGCTGATCACGGGGATTTCACTGACCGCCACCTGGCGCGCCAGGTCCTCGTCATTGAAGCTCCAGAGGTCTTCGATGCTGCCACCGCCACGCACCAGCAGCAGCGTGTCCACTTCGGCGCGCGCGTTGGCAAGGCGTACCTGGGCCGCCAGGCGGCTGGCGGCGTCCGCCCCCTGAACCGGGGCCGGATAGATGATGACCGGCACCTGCGGTGCCCGCCGCGCCAGCGCCGACAGCACATCTCGCAACGCCGCCGCGTGCAACGACGTGACGACGCCGATCGCGCGCGGCAGCCGGACGGGCTCGCGCTTGCGGGCCGGGTCGAACAGGCCTTCCGAGGCCAGTTGCTCTTTCAGCCGCAGAAACGCTTCATACAGGTTGCCCAGCCCGGCGCGGCGCATGGCGTCGGCCTGCAACTGGTAGTCGCCCCGGGGCTCGTAGAGGGAAACCCGGGCGCGGATTTCGACCTGGTCGCCCGCGCGCGGCACAAAACCCACCGCGTTGGCGCGGCTTCGGAACATGACGGCGCGCACGGAGGCCCGGCTGTCCTTGAGTGTGAAGTACCAATGCCCGGATGCCGCCTGCGTGAAGTTGGAAATCTCGCCGCGCACCCACAACGCCGGAATGTTGCGCTCCAACAATTGCCCCACTGCTTGGTTTAGCTGGGCAACTGTCAGGATATCCCGCGTGAATGCGTTGTTTGTGACTGCAAGTTCAATTGTCATGAGGCTTTCCGATGCGTATCTGTCCACAGGCCATACGGAGCGGGCCGCCATGATACCGTTTCCAGCGAATTTTGCAGCGACCGCCCCGAAAGCCAATAAAATTCGCGCAATCCATTGATTTATATACGGTTTTTTATTAAACCGCCTTGCGCGATTTTGAAGCAAACAAGCGCAAGCCCTGTGCCCACAAGCGTTCCAGGGAAGTTCTGCACAGAATTATCCACAATTTCTGTGGATAATTCCGGGGGTTCCCCGCCTTGCCACAAACTCGCCGCACCGTTACAGTTTCGGCTTGATCTGATTCCATGGCGCGAGTGCTTTCGCTGCCCTGCCCCCCGGGAGTTGAACGCTTTGCTTTCCATTTTGCGCGAGGCCGGCTGGCCTATCTGGCCCCTGCTGGCGACATCCGTGCTGGGACTGGCGCTGATCTTCGAGCGCTTCTTCTCCCTGCGCCGCAGCCTGATCCTGCCGCGAGGGCTGAACGATCAGGTTGTCGACATGCTGCGCAACCGCCAAGACACCCCTGAAGCCATCAACCGGCTGGAACGCAATTCGCCGCTTGGCCGCGTACTGGCCGAGGTGATGCGCCACCGTCATCTGCCGCGCGAAGAACTCCGCAGCGTGGTCGAAGACACCGGGCGCGCCGTCGCCCACGACCTCAGCCGCTACATTCCCGCCATTGGCACCATTGCCGTCGTGGCCCCGCTGATGGGCCTGTTTGGCACCGTGGTCGGCATGATCGAAATTTTCGGTTCGTACACACCAGGCGGTGGCGACCCCGCCCAGCTGGCGCGCGGCATCTCAATTGCCCTGTACAACACCGGCTTCGGCATCCTGATCGCCATTCCCGCCATGATCGCGCATCGCTACCTGCGCAGCAGGGTCGACAACTACCTCAGCGTCATGGAGCAATCGGCCTCGCGGCTTGTCCGCGCCTTGTCGCCGATCCCCCCCGTGCGCGAGGGGCGTTCATGAATTTCCGCGGGTCAGGGGGTGGGCGCTGGGGTGAGCGCGACGAGCTGGACATCAACCTGATTCCGCTTATCGACGTGTTGCTGGTCATCCTGATCTTCCTGGCCGCCACCACGTCGTTCACACGGTTCACCCAGTTGCAGGTGACGCTGCCCGAGGCCTCTTCGGAACAGGACACGCCCCCCGCGCTGGAAGTGGCGGTCAGCCAGGACGGACGCTACGCGCTGAACGGCACGCTCATCGACGTATCCACGTCGCCCGAGATCGCCGATGCGCTGCGCCAGGCCGCGGCAGGCAAACCCGACGCGCTTGTCATCATCAACGCCGACGCCCAAGCCACCCACCAATCCGTGATCAACGTCATGGAAGCCGCCCGGATGGCCGGCATCGGCCGCGTCAATTTCGCCGCCCAGACTTCACGGTGAGCACCCCGCGTTCGTCCCCTTCGTTGCTGGCGCGCCAGTGGCAGCACGGCGGCTGGCTGTCGGCCCTGCTGCTGCCTTTGTCCGCCTTGACGGCGTGGGCGGTGGCCAGAAAGCGCGCCGCCTACCAGAGCGGCGCCAAACGCAGCTACCGCGCACCGGTACCGGTGGTGGTGGTGGGCAACATCTATGTCGGTGGCACCGGCAAGACCCCCGTGGTGATTGCCACCGTGCAAGGGCTGCGCGCACGCGGATTCACGCCCGGCGTGGTCAGCCGGGGCTACGGCGTAAAGATTGGCGCACAGGCCAGGGTGGGCGTCGGCGCACTGGAGGCCGCCCGCTTTGGCGACGAACCCGCATTGATTGCGCGCGCCACGGACGCCCCGGTATCCGTGCACCCCAAACGCGCGCTGGCGGCCCAGGCCTTGCTGCAGGCCCACCCCGAGGTGGACGTGATCGTCTCGGACGACGGCCTGCAACACCTGGCCCTGGCCCGTGATGTGGAAATCGTGGTGCAAGATGAGCGCGGCGTGGGCAACGGCCGGCTGCTGCCCGCCGGCCCCTTGCGCGAACCCGCCAGCCGCTTGCGCGAGGTGGATGTGGTGGTCACCAACATCGGCACGCCCGACGGCCGCCCGGCCGACACGGGCAATGCCCGCCCCCGCCCGGTGCGCATGTGGCTGGAGCCTGCCGACACCCGCAACATCGAAAACGGTGCGACGCGCCCGCTGTCCGCGTATGCGGGGCAAGCGCGCATCGTGGCGGCGGCCGGCATTGGCAACCCGGAACGCTTTTTCAGCACACTGCGCGCGGCCGGCATCACGCTGGACGCAACGCTGCCCTTGCCGGATCACCATGACTACGCCGAGTCTCCTTTCCAGGCGATGACGGCAGACACCATCCTGGTCACGTCCAAGGATGCGATCAAGTGCGCCGCGTTGCACGACGCGCGCCTGTGGGAAGTGCCGGTGCAGGCCAGTTTTTCAGACCCCCGGCTATTCGATTGGCTGGCGCAGGCTTTGCGCCAGCCCGCCCAGGCCTAAAAGAACGCGGGCTTGGCGGCGCCACGGCGCTGGGCATACTCCCGCAGCGCCTTGCTGCGCGATGCGGCGGCGCGCTGGCGGATCACGGCAAGCGGCGCATGCACCAGAACCAGCAGCGCGGCCAGCAGCAGCCATGCCATTCGGGCGGCGGACGGCCAGGGGTCATCCAGGCTGCGCGTGGCATCCACGATGATCCGCGGCACACCGGACGCATCCGCGCCCACGTCCAGCACCATGCCGTCGACCTTGAACGACATGGCGCCCTCTGGCAGGAACATACGCACTTGCTGGTGCCATTCGGCCAGGGCGTCCGCCATGCGGGTCCGCTTGAGCTCGGGCAATGCGGCATACGGACCCGGCAGCACATCAAGCACCACCCCGCCTTTTTGCGTGCCCATCGCAAGGTCCGATGCGCGGTTCAGCGCAGCCCGGACGGCGGGTTCAGCGCTGGCACGGGCCAGGCGCCGAGCCTCATCAACGGAACGGGACAACATCAAGCCTTCGTCACCGCGGCCTTTCGCCGTCAAGGCGCCCGCTTCCACCAACTTGAGCAATTCGAGCCATTCGCGCGGCTCTTCCCGGGCCAACGTAACGTTATCGACGAAGGCGCGCTTAAGCCGATCGCAAGCGGCGATCGCCTCGCCGGACACGGCCTCGCAGGCCGTCTCGATACCGAGCACCGTCTTGCTCAGCCCGACCACGTTCACCACCGACACCGACCGCGAGTTGTACACCCCCATCGGGTTATTGCGCATTTGGCCCAGGACCTGACCCCGGACCAGCATATCCATCATCGGGTTGGGTTTGGTCTTGAGGAAATCACCCGAATACAAGCGCAACAGCGGCTCGCCGATCTCCAACTGCGCGGCTTGGGGTTGATCGCCGTCCCAGCGCAGCCGGTTGCAATCGAATGCCGCGCTGCCCCCGCTGAAGTCGTCGGTTTGGACCAACTCGCAACGTGCGCGGCCTTGCAGCGACACCAAGGTACCGAAGGCCGGAAGATCTTTCGCCAACTCGGCGGCCGAGCCATACGGGCGCGGCTGCGCGCCGCTGACCCAGGCGGTGCTCAATGCCGCATCCCCTTTCAGGTTGTCGGCCGTGATCCACAACGCCGCGCCGGCCAGCAGCCCCACCAGCGTCAACGTCACATGCCGCCCCCAGTAAACGCGCGGGAACAGGCGCTGCTCTTCGTCCAGCGAGTGACTGCCGCCCAGGCGCACGACGGAGTAGTCCTGCACCCGCATGTCCACGTCGACGCGGCCGTCGTCCGGCAGCACCAGGTTGCCGCGCCAGTGTTCCGGCAGTTTGATCGGCAGTTTGTCGCCCAGGAAAAGCTGGGTGGACACGGCCTGCGTGTTGTCCGGGTTGGTCAGCACGATGGCGTTCAGTTCACCGCGCGCACGGTTGACCTTCTGCGGTTCGCCAGGCGCGCGGCGGCGCCATGTCAGCCACAAGGCCAGCACCGCCAGCACGCTCGCCGCGCCGGCAAACCCCACGCCGCCGCCGGCCCCTGTCACGGCCAGGCAGATGAAGGCCAGCAACCACACCATTGACACCCAGAAGGCAATGCCGGGTTGCTGGCGCTCGGCAACTTCAGCCGGCGTTTCGTCGCGTTGGCTCAGAATTTCCACCCTTACCACGTCGGCCAGGCTGGGTTCGCCGGGCTGCTCGGACGGCTGGCCTGGCAAGACGGCGTCGGGCTCAGGCGAGACCACGTCCTGCAATGCCCCAAGCTTGCCGCTGGACCATTGTTGGTCCTGCTTCTGCCGACGCTGATCACGTTCGCGGCCGCTGGCGATGTCGAACTCACCATTCAAGGCCACGACGACGGCGAATTTTTCGGTCATCACGACTTCGGCAACGTTATCCTCGCGCAGATAATTCCGGGCGTCGTACGGCAACACCACGTCAACGCCGCCCAGCGTGTCATGCATGGTCGAGCCGCCCTGGCTGGTTTCAAGGCCGTGCCGTACGAATGCGCCTTTTAGCGGGAACACGCGGTCATTGACCAGCGCGGCCGTCTTCTTGGGGTTCGCGGGGAACACCAGAAAGGGCTGCACCAGGGCGGCCTCTTCCGCTGTCATGGCCCGCAGCGCCTGGCCATCGTGCTTGAGCTCGCGCAGCGCGCCTTTGTTGTCGCTGCGCCGCATCATGTATGTGACCCAGCTGATCAAAGACCAAACCAGAATGATCAGCATCAAGCCCAGCTTGAGGGTATTGGAATCCATCTCGCGACCTTCCTCCGCATAGAACGCGGCGGATGATAGCGCTGATGCGTCCCATATTTCGAGACGCATGATTCAAACCATGACATTAATTAACAAAGCGCATGCTCATGGATTTCCGGCGTCGCGAAAATCGGACTTCTCCCAGGGCAAGCAAGTCTGGGCCGACCCAAACTGTTTTAGAATCGCGGTCATGGAATCCCGCCTTCTCGACATCCTCGTCTGCCCCTTGTGCAAGGGCCGCCTCGAACACGACCGGCAGCAAGCCGAACTGGTTTGCCGCGCCGACCGCCTGGCTTTCCCGATTCGTGACGGCATTCCCGTCATGCTGGAATCGGAAGCCCGCGTGCTGGACGAAACCGTCTCTTCCTGACCGCCGCACCGTGAGTTTCATCGCCCTGATTCCGGCGCGCGCCGCCTCGACCCGCCTGCCCGACAAACCGCTTGCCGACATCGCCGGCAAGCCGATGGTCGTGCGTACCGCCGACCGCGCCGCCCTCTCGGGCGCGTCGCAATTGTTCATTGCCACCGACGATGTCCGCGTCCAGGCGGCCGCGCAGGCGCATGGCCTGACGGCCCTGATGACGCGCGGCGACCACCCCACCGGCACCGACCGGCTGGCTGAAGCCGTGGAACAGTTGGGCCTGCCCGATGACGCCATCGTGGTGAACGTGCAGGGTGACGAACCGCTGATCGAACCCGAACTCATTGACGCCGTCGCGGCCAAGCTGCTGGCGTGCCCCCAGGCCGACATCGCCACCTGCGCCTGCCCGCTGGCCGACGCCGACGCGCTGTTCAACCCGAATGTGGTGAAGCTGGTGTGCACCGCGGACGACCGCGCCATGTACTTCTCGCGCGCTCCTATTCCGTGGGCGCGCGACGCGCTCGCTTCGGGCGAACGGGTATTGGCCGACGGCCTGCCCGCCTGGCATCACATTGGTCTTTACGCCTACCGCGTGTCGTTCCTGCGCCGCTTCCCGATGCTGCCGCAAGGCATGCTGGAACGCTTCGAGTCCTTGGAACAGCTGCGCGCCATGGAACATGGCCATCAAATCGTCGTACACCGCACGTTCAACCCTCCTGCCGCTGGCGTAGATACCCCGGCCGATCTGGAGCGCGTGCGGCAGTTCTACAGCAAACAGATGTAAGGGTTATTCCCATGGCGCAGCCCCGCATTGGCTGCTGCGTTGCGGCATAATTCCCCGGATCACAAAAAATAAACCCCATCAGGAGCACTCATGCGTCTCATCTTGCTCGGACCTCCCGGCGCCGGCAAAGGCACCCAGGCCGCGTTTCTCACCCAACACTTCGGCATCCCTCAAATCTCCACCGGCGACATGCTGCGAGCCGCCGTGAAGGCAGGCACGCCCTTGGGTATTGAAGCCAAGAAGGTCATGGATGCCGGCGGTCTGGTTTCCGACGAGATCATCATCGGCCTGGTCCAGGATCGCCTGAAGCAGCCCGACTGCGCCGGCGGCTACTTGTTCGACGGATTCCCCCGCACCATTCCGCAGGCCGACGCGCTGAAAAGCGCCGGGGTCAAGCTGGACTTCGTGGTGGAAATTGAAGTGCCCGAAGAAGACATCATCGAACGCATGAGCGGGCGCCGCGTGCACCAGCCCAGCGGCCGCAGCTACCACGTGCGCTTCAACCCGCCCAAGGTCGAAGGCCGTGACGACGTCACCGGCGAAGAACTGATCCAGCGCGACGATGATCGCGAGGAAACGGTGCGCCATCGCCTGTCCGTGTATCGCGAACAGACCCGTCCCCTGGTCGATTACTACTCGACCTGGGCGCAGCAAGGCGCCGCCGAGGCGCCGAAGTACCGCAAGATCTCGGGCGTGGGCGCCGTCGACGAAATCAAGTCGCGCCTGTTCGAAGCCGTCCAGAGCTGATTGGCGCTTTGATGGCCCGAAGGCCTTCGGCGCCGGCTGGACGCAATGCGCTCCGGCATCGGCCCGAAGGCCTTGTCGCATTCGGCGCCTGCCGCGCCGCTTTCATCCCCTTGAATTGAACTGGTGGTAGAGACATGGAAATCGCGAACAAGGTATTCATCGTTACGGGTGGCGCGTCCGGATTGGGCGCGGGCACCGTGCGCATGCTGGTGGAAAACGGCGCCAAGGTCGTCATTGCCGACGTGCAGGACGAACCCGGCGAAGCCCTGGCCAAGGAATTGGGCCAGCGCTACGTGCATTGCGACGTCACCCAGGAAGCCGACGGCAAGAGCGCCGTGGCCGCCGCGCAAGAACTGGGCGCCCTGTTTGGCCTCGTGAACTGCGCGGGCGTGGCGCCCGCAGCAAAGATCGTGGGCAAGAACGGCGCGCATCCGCTGGACCTGTTCCAGAAGGTCGTGTCGATCAACCTGATCGGCAGCTTCAACATGATGCGCCTGGCCGCCGAAGCCATGAGCGCCAACACGCCCGAGCCCACCGGCGAACGCGGCGTCATGATCAACACCGCATCGGTCGCCGCGTTCGATGGCCAGATCGGCCAGGCGGCCTACGCCGCCTCGAAGGCCGGCGTGGCCGGCATGACCCTGCCGATCGCCCGCGACCTGGCCAAGACCGGCATCCGCTGCATGACCATTGCCCCGGGCATTTTCGGCACGCCGATGATCTTCGGCATGCCGCAGGAAGTGCAGGATTCGCTGGCCGCCAGCATCCCCTTCCCCGCTCGCCTGGGCCGCCCGGAAGACTACGCCAAGCTGGTCTACAGCATCGTCACCAACGACATGTTGAACGGCGAGACCATTCGTCTTGACGGCGCTATCCGCATGCCGCCGAAGTGATGTAGTACAAAGGCCGGCCCACGACGTGGGCCGCCTTTTTATCTGACAGTCTTCACGTTTCACGCAGTCGTTTCGGGCCGGCCCGCACTTTTTACGTAGTACCCATCCATGAGCCTGTTTCGTTCGGCGGCCACCGTCAGCAGCTTTACCCTGCTGTCCCGCATTTCCGGCCTGATCCGCGACATCCTCGTCGCCCGCGCGTTTGGCGCCGGCCCCATCACTGACGCCTTCTGGGTCGCGTTCCGTATTCCCAACCTGCTGCGGCGCCTGTTCGCCGAAGGCGCGTTCGCCCAGGCGTTCGTGCCCATTCTGGGCGCCGCGCGCAATCAGCGGTCGGAAGAAGAGGTTCGTGTCCTGCTGGATCGCGTGGCGTTGCTGCTGACCGCCGCGTTGATGCTGATTACCTTGATCGGTATCTTGGCCGCGCCCTGGGTCGTGTCGGCCATGGCCAGCGGCCTGCGCGGCGCCGCTCGTGATACCGAATTCGGCGCTGCCGTGTGGATGACGCGGATGATGTTTCCCTACATCTTCTGCATGTCCCTGATTGCCTTCGCCTCGGGCGTGCTCAACACCTGGCGGCGGTTCGCCGTGCCGGCTTTCACGCCCGTGTTGCTGAACCTGTCGATGATCGCCGCCTGCATCTGGCTGGCACCGCGCATGGATATCCCCGTCTACGCACTGGCGATCGGGGTGATGATCGGCGGCGTGGCGCAACTGGCCGTGCAGTGGGCTGCCTTGGCGCGACTGGGCCTGACGCCGCGCTTTTCGCTGCGTTTTCGCCAAGCCTGGGGCGACCCCACGGTGCAGCGCATCCTCAAGCAAATGGCGCCCGCCACGCTAGGCGTATCGGTGGCGCAGATTTCTTTGCTGATCAACACCAATATCGCAACGTGGCTGACGCCGGGCAGTGTGACCTGGCTGTCTTTCGCCGACCGGCTGATGGAATTTCCCACGGCCTTGCTAGGCGTCGCACTGGGCACGGTGCTGCTGCCAAGCCTGTCGGCCGCCCACGCGCGTGACGACCAGGGTGGCTACAGCGCCCTGTTGGACTGGGGCCTGCGCCTGGTGCTGTTGCTGGGCCTGCCCGCCGCAGTGGGCATGGCGCTGCTGTCGGACGGCCTGGTGGCCACCCTGTTCCATTACGGCGCATTCGCCGCGGACGACGTGCTGCAAACCCGCCTGGCCGTGATTTCCTATTCGGCTGGCCTGATCGGCCTGCTGTCGGTGAAAATCCTGGCGCCAGGCTTCTACGCCAAGCAGGACATTCGCACCCCGGTCAAAATCGCCATCGGCGTGCTGATTTTGACGCAGTTGATGAACCTGGTGCTGGTGCCGCTGATGGCCCATGCCGGCTTGGCGCTGGCGATTGGGCTGGGTGCCTGCCTGAACGCGTTGGCCCTGCTGATCGGCCTGCGCCGCCGTGGTGTATATCAGCCCGGCCCTGGCTGGACGGTGTTTGCGCTGCGCCTGCTGCCGGCGCTGGCAGGGCTGGCAGCCCTGCTCTGGTATGCCGATGGCAAGATCGACTGGATCGGCTTGCAGGCCCATCCGGGCTTGCGCGCGGCCTGGCTGGGCGGCGTCCTGGCAGCCAGCGGCGTGGTCTACTTCGGAATGTTGTTACTCTTTGGGTTCCGACTTAAAGACTTTGGACGTCGTCCAAAAGCCTGATTTCATCCGTGCGGGTGACATTCCCACCAAAAAGCCGGCTTTCCGCCGGCTTTTTGCATTAGATTCGTCAAGAATTGACAAGCGGCCCGTAATCTTTGGTAAAAAACCTTTATTATTTACAAATTGCCATCGAAAGGATTCCCGCCGGCTTGCGTGCGGGAAGATGAAGTGAAGTACGCCCAAGGACAACCCATGGCGGACCAGGTGATCAATTGGTTGCTCTTGCTGCGCTCGGGCAAGGCAACCGCGCAGGACTACAACGACTTCCTGGCGTGGCGTGCGGCTGACCCTCTCCACGAGAATGCCTGGCAGCAACTGACCGGCACGCTCGCAGGGTCGACGTTTGGACGGCTTGGTGACGCCTACCCCGCAGCGGATTACGCCACCGGAGCCGCGCCTGCCGCGCCGTCGCTGATCCCTCCGCCCCCGGCCATCGTGCCGCCCCGCCGCCGTTTTCTGACCGGCGCGTTGGCGCTCGCCAGTACCGGCGCCTGCGCCGCCTACGTCGGCAACGCCTTCTACCCGCTCAACAACGTGGCCGCTGACGCCGCCACGGCAACCGGCGAACGCCGCCGCTACCTGCTTTCGGACGGCAGCCAACTGTTGCTGGACGCCCGCAGCCGCGTCGACCTGGACTTCACCCCCGCCTACCGCCAAGTTCGTTTGCTGGACGGCGCTGTGACGGTTTCGGTCGCCCCGGACGCCCGCCGCCCGTTCCTGGTACAGACGGCGGAAGGCACCGTTCGCGCGCTTGGCACCCGCTACATGGTGCGCCAGCAGGCACAGCGCACGGTGGTGGTGGTGCACGAGCATGAAGTCGAGGTCGAAACCATGGCGGGTGCCCACGGCACCGTCCGCGCCGGCACCGGCGCCCGATTCGATGTATCCCGCATGGACATCCCGCGTGCCGAATTGATGGCCGAAGCGGCCTGGGAATCCGGCTGGGTCGACGCTCGAGGCCGCCCGCTTGCGGAAGTGATTGCCGCGCTGCGCCCCTATCGCACCGGTGCGCTGCGTGTGTCCATGGCCGCGGGCGGTTTGCCTGTGTCGGGGCATTTTCCGCTGGATGACACCAATGCCGCGCTCGACGCGCTGCAAGAGATGATGCCCATCAACGTGCGTCGTTTTACGCCCTGGTTCGTGTCCATCAACGTCGCCACCTGACAACGCTATCCCGCGTGCCTGTGCCTCGCGCCCGCTTCGTTGTATACTCGGTACCGTATTTTTATCCAGTAGGCGCCGCGGGTTTTCCTCAAGGCTTTGGTTCTAGGCTTTAGCAGGGGATTATCCGAAAGGGTTAACTAGCTAAAACTCTTTAGCTAAAACTCTTTAGCTAGAACTTTTTAGCCCAGGGACTTTTCTCCCCCAGCGCCCCCCGCCCGGTTGACGGGCGCTCCATCGACAGATCTGACATTAAAAGCTTGCAATCCCACAGGGACTTGCTAAAATGTTGGACTTTGCCGAATTCAACTTATATAGCAACATGGCCAATACCGCCCAAGCCCGCAAGCGCGCTCGCCAATCCGTTGAGCGCAACAAGCACAATTCCAGCCTGCGCTCGATGCTGCGCACCGCCATCAAGCGCGTTCGCCAATCTATCGCCGCTGGCGACAAAGCTGCGGCTGGCGACGTGTTCCAGAAGGCCTCGAGCGTGATCGATCGCGTGGCTGACAAGAACATCATCCACAAGAACAAGGCTGCTCGCCACAAGAGCCGCCTGGCTGCCGCCATCAAGGCGCTGGCCTAAGATTCTGCCGCCCCGCTTTTTGGGGCGTCATGAATACGGCAAATGAAGAAGGATGCCCCCGGGCATCCTTTTTTGTTGCCTGCTGGTTTTGCCAAGGGTTTTGTCAAAAACCAATTTGACCTGACGCCTACCGCGCGCCGGCATACGTATCCGCCAGCCTGGCCTTGATGGCGGCAGCGGCATCGGATAACGATGCCATGAACCCATCCACCAGCGGATTGGCCGGGCGATGCTCGGGAAAAACCGCGTTGACGCGGAACGGCAATGATCGGCGCAGCGGTCGGATGTGCAAGCCGCGGCCCGCGAAATCCAATGCCGTCAGCGGGTTCACGATAGCCAAGCCCAGCCCTAATCGCACGAACGTGCAGACGGACACCGCGGTCGGCGTTTCCACGATGGACCGTCGCAATACCCCCGCTTCCGCAAACGCTTCGTCGATCTGTATCCGATAAGGGTCGTTGGCCGACAGGCTGACAAAAGCCTGCCCTTCGAAATCCGCCAGATCGATTTCCGCGCGCGCCAGCAGCGGATGCCCGTCCGGCAGCACACATACCTCATCCACCTGCAGCAGCAGCCGCACCCGCGTGCCCGCCGGGGCGGCGTCGTGTTCCGTCAGGCCCAGATCGTAGCGTTGGGCCGTCAACCACTCTTCCAGAAACGGCGATTCCTGAGTTTCCACCGACAGACTTACCCCCGGATGCAGGGCATGAAAGCGCCGAAATGCGTCGGGCAGGATGGAATGCGAGAAAGCGGGCAAGGCGATCACCGACAATTGCCCGCCCCGAAACTCGCGCAGGCGCGCCGCGGCCGACACCACGCGCTCCAGGCCCGCATAGGACTGCCTGATCTCGTCGTAGAGCGCCAGGGCGGGCATGGTGGGCCGCAGGCGGCCGTGTACGCGTTCGAACAGCGCAAAGCCAATGCCCTGCTCCATGCGCGCCAGTTCGCGGCTGACCGTGGGCTGCGAGGTGCTAAGGAGCTCGGCGGCCCGTGTCACGCTGCCGGCGATCATCACCGCCCGGAACACTTCGATATGCCGATGCGTCAGCATGCCATGCCCCATATCAAAAATGAATGGATATTCAACATATAAGCATTTTACTGGATGCCTTGAAACCGGCATCATTCCGCCTGCTTTCAACTCATCATTTCAAGGTCAGCCCCCGTCATGGCATTCGATCCTCGCCAACTCACCCAACTCGCCACGCAACACGGCACGCCGCTGTGGGTGTATGACGCCGCCGTCATCCGCGAACGCATTGCGCAACTGCGCCGCTTCGACACCATCCGCTATGCGCAAAAGGCGTGCTCCAACCTGCACATCTTGCGTCTGATGCGCGAGGAAGGCGCGGTGGTCGACGCGGTATCGCTGGGTGAAATCGAACGCAGCCTGGCCGCCGGCTTCGACCCCAAGGGGGAGCCTGAAGGCATGGTCTTCACGGCCGACCTGATCGACCACGCCACCTTGGCCACCGTGCTCAAGCACGGCATCACCGTGAACGCCGGCTCGCTGGACATGCTGGACCGCGTGGGCCAGGCCTCGCCCGGCCATCGCGTGTGGTTGCGCATCAACCCTGGCTTTGGCCACGGCCACAGCAACAAGACCAACACCGGCGGCCCGCAAAGCAAGCACGGCATCTGGATCGACGACGTGGCGCAAGCCGTGTCCATCGTGCGCCGCCACGGGATGAAGCTGGTCGGCATCCACATGCACATCGGCTCGGGCGTAGACTACGGCCACCTGTCCAGCGTCTGCGACGCCATGGTTGACGTGGTGCGCTCGCTGGACCACGACATCGAGGCCATCTCGGCCGGCGGCGGCCTGTCCATTCCTTACCGCGATGGCGAACCGCGCATTGACTGCGACCATTATTTTGAACAGTGGGATTCGGCCCGCAAGCGCATTGAACAGTTGCTGGGCCATGACGTCCGGCTGGAGATCGAACCGGGCCGCTTCCTGGTGGCCGAGGCCGGCGTACTGGTCACGGAAGTGCATGCCGTCAACCACCGCCCCGAGCGCGACTTTGCACTGGTGGACGCGGGCTTCAACGATTTGATGCGTCCGGCCATGTACGGCAGCTTTCACCGCATCTCGGTCCATGCGCGCGACGGTTCAGATCCGCAGGGCGTGGCCGAAACACGCATCGCCGTTGCCGGACCGCTGTGCGAATCGGGTGACGTGTTCACCCAGGAAGAAGGCGGCGTGATGACCGACCAGTTGTTGCCGCAGCCGCGCATTGGCGACTTCATGGTCATGCACAACGCGGGCGCGTATGGCTCGTCGATGTCATCGAACTACAACAGCCGGCCGCTGGCGCCCGAGGTCTTGCTGGACAAGGGCGCAGCGCGCCTGATTCGCCGCCGCCAGACCGTCAGCGAATTGCTGGCGCTGGAGGACTGAGCACTAAGACTCAGCAATAAGACCCGGCAATAAGCCCCAGCAGAACCAGACCACACGCCCCGCCTTATTCGCGGGGCGTGTTGCATGACACCCAACGCAATCAAGTCGGGAATGCGTCCCGCAATGCGAACGTGGCCTGCTTGAACACGCCCAGGTCCGTGCCCACCGCAACAAAGTGCATGCCCATGTCCAGATAACGCCGCGCATCCGCATGCACGGGCGCCAGTATCCCTACGGCCTTGCCTTGGGCCGTCACGCGCTGATGCAGGTGGCGGATGACGTCTTGCACTTCCGGGTGGCCGGGGTTGCCGATGTGGCCCAGCGCGGCAGCCAGGTCAGACGGGCCGATGAACACGCCATCCACCCCTTCCACGGCGGCAATCTCATCCACCGCCTCGATGCCCGGACGGCTTTCAATCTGCAGCAGCACGCAGATGTTGTCGTTGATGGTCTGCAGGTAGTCCGGCACCGTGCCATAGCGGTTGCTGCGCTGCGCGCCCGCCACGCCGCGCATGCCCTGCGGGGGATAACGGGTAGCCGCCACCGCCAGGCGCGCGTCGGCTTCGGACTCGATGAACGGAATCAGCAGGTTGTAGAAGCCGATATCCAGCAGGCGCTTGATCTGCACCGGATCATTCCACGACGGCCGCCCGACGGCGGCGCTGGCGCTGCCCTGCAACGCCTGCAACTGTTGCAGGAACATCGGCACTTCATTGGGCGAATGCTCGCCGTCCAGAAGCAGCCAGTCGAAGTCCGCCAGCCCGACAAGCTCGGCCGTGATGTGGCTGGACATGCACATCCAGAATCCGATGAGCCGTTCGCGGGCAAGGATGCGTTGCCGGAAACGGTTGGGTAAGGGAGAGTTCATTGCCACCTTCGTCTGTGCAAGATAAAAATCCGAAAACGGGAACGCGCAAGCCGGGCCACAGCCCGGCCGCCCCGCGTCAATCCATGCGCGCGCCCGAGGCCTTGGCCGCCTTGCCCCACTTGCTGATCTCGTTATCGACAAACGCCGAGAACGACTTCGGGTCGTCGCCCACCACGACAAAGCCCACGCTTTCCAGTTTTTGCCGGATGTCGGGCGACGACAGCGCCTTGACCGTGGCCTGGTTCAAACGCTGGATCACGGCAGGCGGCGTCTTGGCGGGTGCGGACAAGCCAAACCAGGATTCCGCCGAGAAGCCCGGGTAGCCCGACTCCGCCACCGTGGGCGTGTCGGGATAGGCCGGGTTGCGCTTGGCGCTGGCCACGGCCAAGGCGCGCAATTTGCCGGACGTGACTTGCGGCAGCAGCGTGTCCTGGTTCAGGAACATGACCGAGACGCGCCCGCCGATCATGTCGGTGATGGCGGCGGCGCCGCCCTTGTACGGCACATGCACCAGGTCGATCTTGGCGTCCTGCTTCAGCATTTCCATGGCCAGGTGGCCCGACGAGCCACTGCCCGAGCTGGCGTGCGTGTACTTGCCCGGGTTCTCGCGCGCCAGCTTGATGAAGTCGGCGAAGGTCTTGCCGGGAAAGTCCATATTGGCGACCAGCACGTTGGGGCCGGTGGCCAGCAGCGAGATATGCGCGAAGTCGCTGTTGCGGTACGGCATGTTCTGGTAGATGGCGTAGCTGATGGCGTTGGAGCCCACGCCCGACAGCAGCAAGGTGTAGCCGTCCGGTTCGGCCTTGGCCACCACATCGGAACCGATGTTGCCGTTGGCGCCGCCCTTGTTTTCGACGATGACGCTCTGGCCCAGTTCTTTGGAAAGTTCGGCGGCCAGCAGGCGGCCCACCGAGTCGGTGCTGCCGCCGGCCGGGAAAGGTACGACCAGCTTGACCGGCTTGCTTGGCCAGGCGCCGGATTGCGCCATGGCCACGGCGGGCAGCAGCGCCATGGCGCCCAGGGTGGCCGCGGCCAGCACGGCAAGGCGTCTGCGCGCCGAAGGTTTGGGTTGTTGCATGCTTGTCTCTTCCGTATGGTTTTTTTAGAGGGTTAGCCCGGTGACCGGGTCTGCTGTTATGGGTAAAACAATTCGGGCAAAACAAATACAGAACAACAAACGTCTGGCGATCAGATGTCGTCCAGCAAATAGGGCGTGCCCGCGCGTTCACAAATGCCACGCAGGCGCTCGGCCAAGGCGGCCGAAATGGGAATGCCGGCGCGCAAGCGGCGCGCGCGCTCGGCCGCTTCGGGTTCGCCCGCCACCAGCACGGGCTCGTCGGGGTTGGCGGGCGGCGTGTCGTGCAGCGAGTCGATCATGTCGTCCATATCGGATTCGAATGAGCCTGCAGCGCGGAACGCATCGGGATTCAGGGCCAGGAAGAAATGGCCCACGTCATCGGGCTCGCCCGGCTTGCGCGTCGGCGCGCGGCGCGCGGCAAACGCGCTGCCGCTCAGCGTGCCGCCAAGAATCTGCGCCATCATCGCCAGGCCGTAGCCCTTGTGGCTGCTCATGGCGGGCGTGCCGCCCAAGGGCGTCAGCCCGCCTTCGGGATGCTTGAAGATGAACTGCATCGCGGCATCGGCGTCCGTCACCGCGCCGCCCTGCCCGTCCACCGCCCAGCCGGGCGGCAACGGTTTGCCCAGGAAGTCATACACCTTGACCTTGTTCGCGGCGACGGTGGTGGTGGCCATGTCCAGCACGAAAGGCTCGTTGTGCGCGGCCGGTGCGCCGAACGCAATGGGGTTGGTGCCCAGCATGGGCATGGCGCCGCGCGTGGGCACCATGATGATGCCGTTGGCGCTGCTGGTCACCAGCCCGACCACGCCGCGCTGCACGGCAATGCGCGCATAGACGCCGGCCGCGCCGAAGTGATGCGAGTTGCATACCGACACCGCGCCCACCCCGTGTTCCAAGGCTTTGTCCACGGCCAGGTGCATGGCTTGCGCGGCCACCGGATACCCCAGCCCGCCCATGCCGTCGATCAGCGCGCTGGCGCCGCCGTCGCGCACCACCTTGGCGCGCGCATCCAGCCGCAAGGAGCCCGCGCGCCATTTTTCCTCGTAGGAAGGCAGCATCGAAATGCCATGCGAATCGATGCCCAGCAGATCCGTCTGCGCCATCAGGCCGGCGGTGGTGTGCGCCAGGTCCTCATCCATGCCCCACGCTTGCAGCACCTGCAAGATTTGCTCAAGAACCTGCTCTACCGGCACGTCCCTGGCTGTTGCTCCGTTGCCTTGCACTGGTTTGTCTCCGTTTGATGTTGTGTGGCTGGCCCACGCCGGCGCGCAAGCGATCAGTCTCGCTCGCGGTCCACCAGCCGATGGCGCGCCTGCCCCAGGTGAAACTGCATGGCCACGCGGGCGCGCTCGCTGTCCTGTTCGCGGATGGCATCCAGGATGGTGGCGTGTTCGTCCACCACGCGCTGCGCGCGCTGGCGCGAACCTGTGCGCGTCAGGCTCAAGGTGAGCCGCATGAAACCGTTGATGGATTCGTGGATGCTTTCCAGCACGCCTAGATAGAAGTCGTTGCCGCTGGCCTCGGCGATGCTGGCATGAAACGCCAGGTCCGCTTCGGGCGACACTTGGCCGTGCGTCAGGCTGTCGGCAAACGCGGCATGCGCATCGGTGATTTTCTTGAGTTGGTCGTCGGTGCGGCGCAGTGCCGCCAGCCGCGCGGCATCGCCTTCCAACGCCACGCGCACCTCTTGCGCGCGCAGATAGGCGCTGACGTTCTGCACATCGTTGAAGGTCTTCAGGCGCGGCGCGGGCTGATGGCTCACAAACGTGCCCAGGCCCTGATGCGCGGTGATGAGCCCATCGGCGCGCAAGCGCAGCAGCGCTTCACGCACCACCGGCCGCGACACCCCGAAGCGCTCCGAGATCTCGTTCTCGGACGGCAGCTTGTCGCCCACGTTCAAGCCGCCCGACACGATCTGTTCAAAGATCTGCCCGTAGACCTGGTCCGCCAGCCGCACCCGGTGTCCACGTTCCAGCACAGGGGAACCGGATGCCTCGGCCGGTTCCAGGGCTTGCGGTTCGGATGATGTTGTTGCTTTGGATCGGGCCACGAAACCTCCTGAATGCGTAAGGCCTGTCCGCCTTTACGCGGACAGCGCCCATCGTACCGCCAACACGCGAAACGATGAGCGAAGCGCGGCCACGCGGTTCACGTTCAGGCCGCCACGGCTTCCTTGTCCCACGCCGCCAAGGCGCGCGCCACCGGCGCCACGCGCTCGCGCTCGGCGCTGGAAATGCCGGTCAGCAGCGGCAACATGGGGCCCATGTCGGCCACGCCGGACAAGGTCACGGCGTCGTGCAGCACGCGGATGGGGCTGATGCCGTCGCGGCAGTCTTCCAGGCCCATGTAGTGTTGGCGCACGGCCTCGGCCTCGTCGTAGCGGCCTTCGCGCAACAGATGCAACAGGCGCATCGATCCGCGCGGCGCCACGCAGACGGAACCCGACGTAAAGCTCTTCAAGCCGAAGTCGCGATAGTGCACGATGGCCGGGCGTTCGCCGATGCCACTGACGACCCAGCGTGAATCCACGGATTCCAGCAGCGACGACAGATACGCATCCTTTGCCGGGTTGTCGCGAACCACGGCGTACTTGAACGCCACGATGCGGCCTTCTTCGATCAGCCGGGCGGCGGTTTCCGGCGCCAGGTAGTCGGCCGACTTGATGTACATGACGGCGGGCTTGCCCAGCGCGTCGGTGAAACGGCGCACGCCATCGGCCAGGCCCGCGTCCGTGTACGGGAACGACATCGGCAGCAGCATCGCAGTGGGAAACGCACGCGATCGCAGGATGGCCGCCTGATCCATCATCTTGCCGTAGTCAGGCCCCACCGAAGGCAGGATCCACGTGTCCGAACCGGCCAGGCCAGCCAGCATGTCCACGATGCGCGCGTATTCGCTCACGCCCACGTTGTAGAAATTGGCGTTGCCGCCGTACATCACGTTGCGCACGCCGCCCGCTTCCAGATGGCCCAGCAGCGTCTTGTTGGCGGCCTCGTTTAGGGAAAGATCGTCATGGCGGGCCAGGGGCGGCACGGCGATGACCGAACGCTGCAAGTCCTGCGCGGTGACCGGGGAAGTTTTCATGGACGGGGCTCCTGGCTGATCCAGTTGTCAGATAAGTAAGGTGAAAAAAGTATACTTGGTTGACAAGCATAATCTCAATACCTATATTTGTTTGACAAGTGAAACGGCATCACAAAGCGGGGTGCGTTGCGGCACCTTGCGGTTGAAAAAAGAAAGCGCGGTCACGCGCACACCCAAGGAGACAAGACCATGCACGCCCCCATCGCGCGACGCCGGCTGATCGCGGCCGCCACCTTGACGGCCATCGCCTTGGCGCTACCCGCCGCCCAGGCCCAGGCCGACTACCCCGAACGCGACGTGAAGATCATCGTGCCCTTTCCCGCCGGCGGCACAACAGACATCGCCGCGCGCGTCGTGGCCGCCGAGCTGGGCAAAACCTGGAACAAGCCGGTGGTGGTGGACAACAAGGCGGGCGCGGGCGGCAACGTCGGCACGGCGGAAGCCGCGCGCGCCACCGCCGACGGCTACACCTTGTTGATGGGCACCGTCAGCACGCATGCCATCAACCAGTCCGTCTACAGCAAGCTGCCCTACGACCCCGTGAAGGATTTCGTGCCCGTGACGCTGGTGATCCCCGTGCCGAACATTCTTGAGGTGAATCCCAAGTTCGCGGACAAGCACGGCATCCGCACCGTGGCCGACCTGATCAAGTACCTGAAGGCCAACCCGGATAGCGTCAACATGGCTTCCACCGGCAACGGCACGTCCACGCACCTGTCGGGCGAACTATTCCAGACCATGACGGGCACGCGCATGACGCATGTGCCGTACAAGGGCAGCAGCCCCGCGTTGACCGACGTGATGGGCGGTTCGGCCGACCTGATCTTCGACAACCTGCCCTCGTCCATGGGCTATATCAAGGGCGGCAAGCTGCGCCCGCTGGCCGTGACCACGGCCGCGCGCTCGCCCGCCTTGCCCGACGTGCCAACCATGGCCGAAGCCGGCGTGAAGGGCTACGAGGCATCCAGCTGGTTCGGCTTGCTGGCGCCGGCGGGCACGCCGCCCGCCATCGTCGAGAAGATCCAGCGAGATGTGGCCGCCGCCCTGCAACAGGCCCCGGTGCGCGCGCAATTGCAGGCGCAAGGCGCCACGCCGTCGGGCAACACACCCGCGCAGTTCAAACAATTCATGGCGCAAGAAACCGCCAAGTGGGCCAAGGTGGTGCAAGCCTCGGGCGCCAAAGTCGACTGAACCTACGCATATTCGGCCCGTGCGCAACGCGTGAGCGCCGGGCTTTTCATCACCACGCGAACCAGGAGACAACATGAATAAACTGTTCTGCGCGGCCGCCGCGGCGGGCGCTGTGCTACTAGCCGGGCCCACCGCCCAGGCTGCCGGTTACCCGGAAAAGCCGGTCACCATGATTGTGCCGTTCGTGCCGGGCGGTTCGTCCGACATCACGGCGCGCTCGGTCACCCCGATGCTGACCCAGACGCTGGGCCAGACCTTCGTGGTCGAGAACAAACCCGGCGCCAACAGCGCCATCGGCGCGCAGGCGCTGGCCCGCAGCACGCCCGATGGCTACACGATGATGGTTGGCTCCATCGGCACCTTCGCCATCAACGAAGCCCTCTACAAGAACCTGGCCTACAACCCCAGCAAGGACTTCGCTTACCTGACGCAGGCGGTGCGCAACCCGAATGTGCTGGTAGCCGCTACCAAGTTCCCGGCCAACACCGTTGCCGAACTGGTTGCCTATGCGAAGAAGAATCCGGGCAGCGTGTCTTATGCCTCGTCCGGCACGGGTTCGTCGGACCACCTGTCCGCCGTGCTGTTTCGCCAGCGCACGGACAGCACCGGTGTAGACGTGCCCTACAAGGGCGGCGGTGCCGCCATTGCCGACCTGCTCGGCGGACAGGTCAACGTGTCGTTCCAGAATCTGGGCGCGGTGCAAAACCACATCAAGGCCGGCAAGCTCAAGGCCCTGGCCATCACCGGGGATACGCGCGCGACCGATCTGCCCGACGTGCCGACGCTGGCCGAAGCCGGCATCAAGGACATGGTGGTGTATTCGTGGCAGGGGTTCGCCGTGCCCAAGGCCACGCCGCCCGACGTCGTGGAAAAGCTGTCCAAGGCCTTGCAGGACGCGCTGCGCGACCCGAAGACCAAGCAGACGCTGCAAGGGCTGGGCTTTGAAGTCGTGGCCAACACGCCGCAGCAGTTCGCGGCGTTCCAGCAGGCCGAAGTGAAACGGTGGAAAGACGTCATCCAGAAGGCCAACATCCAACTGGAGTAAACGCCGGGCCGCCGGGCCGCTATAAGAGGGGGTGCCTTCGGGCATCCCCTGAAGCGGCGTTCAAGCCTGAATCAAGTAGCATGACCGTTTTCGCCACCCACTCGTACGACAACATGACCACCAAGCATCGCATCATCCAGGTCGGCTCGCTGGCCGGCTCCCCCTCCGCCAACAAGAACCTTGCCGACGGCTATGACGTCGTTGAACTGTGGAAATTTCCCGACCGCAAGGCGGCGCTGGCTGAGCACGGCAAGGGCATCACCGCCGTCGTCACGTCGGCCAATTTCGGCGCAGACGCCGAATTGATCAACGCGCTGCCCGACCTCAAGGCCATTTGCAGTTGGGGCGTGGGTTACGAAACGATAGACGTAGAAGCCGCCAAGAAGCGTGGCGTGCAGGTCAGCAACACGCCCGACGTGCTGACGGATTGCGTGGCGGATCTGGCCTGGGGCCTGCTGATCGCGGGCGCGCGCCGCATGGGCCAGGGCGAACGCTTCGTACGCGCTGGCCAATGGGGCCAGGTGCATGGCAGCATCCCGTTGGGTCAGCGCGTCAGCGGCAAGAAGCTGGGCATTGTGGGCCTGGGCCGCATCGGCGAAGCCATCGCCAAGCGCGGCACGGGTTTCGACATGGACGTGCGCTATCACAACCGCAGAAAGCGCGACGACATCCCTTATGGCTACGAAGCGTCGCTGGTCGACCTGGCCACCTGGGCCGACTTCCTGGTGGTTGCGACCGTGGGCGGACCCAGCACGCGCCATCTGGTGAACCAGCCCGTGCTGGAAGCGTTGGGCCCCAAGGGCATCATCGTCAACATCGCGCGCGGCCCGGTCATTGACGAAGCCGCGCTGGTGGCGGCGCTGGAAGCCGGCAAGCTGGGCTGCGCCGCACTGGACGTGTTCGAACACGAACCCAAGGTGCCGCAAGCGCTGATCGACAGCGACAACGCCGTGCTGCTGCCGCACATCGGCAGCGCCACGCTGGAGACGCGCCTGGACATGGAAAACCTGATGCTGGACAACCTGAAGTCCTACTTCGACACCGGACGCGTGATCACGCCGGTGGAGTAAGCGGTGGAGTAAGCGTCACGTGCATGGCGCACATGGCGTGCAAATGAAAAAGCCTCTCGGCGCCCATACCGAGAGGCTTTCGACTTTCCGGCCCACAACGGGGTCGGCAGTCTTCCTGCAAAGGAACTGGCAGGGCTTTACCGCCCCTGCCTTACTTCGCCGGCGTGGTGCCGGATTGGCCCATACTTGAAGCCGTGCCTGATTTCGCGCCCGCGTGTTTGGCGGATGCCTTGTCAGACTTGTGATGCTTGTGCTGCGCGTGGGTTTTGGAATCACCCTTGTTGGCCTGCGCATCGGCGCCGGCCGCAAACGCCGAAGGCGCTGCGGCAAGGCCAAGGCACAAGGCCGACGTGGATAAGAACGCAGCGATACGGGAGTGTGTCGTCATTGCATGTACTCCTGGATAAACAAGGCCGAAGCCTGTGCGGCAGTGGGCGGCAACATCGCCGCTTATGCCGTACTCCGTTTGAAGACCGGACATGCAGAAGGTTCAATGCGGAACCAGAAAATTTCGGCTGCTAACGCCTGGAAATATCGCTGTCGATGCGCTGTCAGGGCACTATCGGCGGGCTGTCGACGCGTTGTCGATGCGTTGTCGACGTCCGATCAACATGCCCTCTACGACTCGAACACCAACAACGCGACGGTGGCGAACAGCAGCAGCGCGAAGCAGACTCTCAGCTTGCGTTCGGGCAGCTTGTACGCCAAGCGCACGCCGACAGGAACGAACAGCAAACTGCCAATGGCCATCGGCAGGCCCACCATCCAGTTCGCCTGCCCGGCCCAGGCATAGGTGATCAGCGCAATGGTCGAGCCGGGAATCACCATGCAAAGCGCCAGGGCCTGCGCCGTGGTCTGCGACAAGCGGAACACCGTCGTGATGATGGGCACGGCCAGCACCGCGCCGCCCACGCCGAAGAAGCCGCCCAAGGTGCCACACAGCATGCCCAGCACGCTTGCGCGACGTGGCGTGAGGATGGGGACCGGGCGTGATGGCGCGGGCTTTTCCAAAGGATGTTCCGACCGTTGTTCCGACGCCTGCTCCGGCCGCTGACGACGAGCCGCCAGGCGGCCGGCACGCCAGGTCTGCCAGACGTAGAACAACGCGACAAAGAACAGGAACACGGCGAAGCTCTGGCGCAGCACGCTGGACTCAATACCCAGCGCCAAGCGCGCACCCACCCAGGTGAACACCACCGCGCCCGCCGCGCCTGCCGCGGCCACACGCCTGTCGATACGCGCTTGCTGGTTGTACTTGCGCACCGCCACGGTAATGGCGGGCAACACCATGATCAGCGCGGTGCCCTGCGCCAACTGCTGCGACATGCCCATCAACAACACCAGCGCGGGAATGGCGATGAGCCCGCCGCCGATGCCCAGTGCGCCGCCCATGAAACCGATGAGGCTACCCGCGGCCAGGCAGACGGCAATAATCAACAGACTCACTTCGTGCTTGCTCCAGCAGCCCTAGTCTTCATGACCAGGAATCAGCGCGTCAGCGCAATTTGTCCAACGCGGCATCCAGGCGGTCCACCGCCCAGATCTCCAGCCCGTCGATGGGTTGACGCGGGGCGTTGGCCTTCGGAATCAGCGCAATCGAAAAGCCCAGCTTGGCCGCTTCACGCAGGCGTTCCTGCCCGCGCGGCGCGGGCCGGATCTCGCCGGCCAGGCCGACTTCGCCAAAGGCGATCAGGCCGCGCGGCAGCGGCTTGTCGCGCAGCGATGACATGATGGCCAGCAGCACCGGCAAGTCCGCCGCGGGCTCGGTGATGCGCACGCCGCCCACCGCGTTGACGAACACGTCCTGATCAAAGGTGGTGACGCCGGCGTGCCGGTGCAACACGGCCAGCAGCATGGCCAAGCGGTTGCCTTCCAGGCCCACCGTCAGCCGGCGCGGGTTGGGCGCGTGCGAACTGTCGACCAGCGCCTGGATCTCGACCAGCAGCGGACGCGTGCCTTCCTGCGTGGCCATCACACAGGAACCCGCCACCTGTTGTTCATGCTGCGACAGGAACAGCGCTGACGGGTTGGCCACGCCGCGCAGGCCGCGGTCGGTCATGGCGAATACGCCCAATTCGTTGACCGCGCCAAAGCGGTTCTTGAACGCACGCACCAGCCGGAACGAGGAATGCGTATCGCCTTCGAAATACAGCACCGTGTCGACGATGTGTTCCAGCACGCGGGGGCCGGCCAACGCGCCGTCTTTCGTGACGTGGCCGATCATGACGATGGCGATGCCGGTCTGCTTGGCCAGGCGCGTGAGTTGCGCCGCGCATTCGCGCACCTGAGACACCGACCCCGGGGCAGCGCTCAGTTCGCCGCTGTACACGGTCTGGATGGAGTCGATCACGGCCACGGTCGGCTTTTGTTCCGACACCGCCGCCTGGATGGCTTCCAGCCGGATCTCGGCCAGCAAGTTGACGTTGCCGGTTTGCAGGTCCAGCCGGCGGGCACGCAAGGCCACCTGTTCAGCCGATTCCTCGCCGGTGACATACAGCACGTTGGTGCTTGCCGACAACGACGCAAGCGCCTGCAGCAGCAGCGTGGACTTGCCAATACCCGGGTCGCCCCCGATCAGCACGACCGCGCCGGCCACCAGGCCACCGCCCAGCACGCGGTCGAACTCGTCCAGCCCGGTGGGCTGGCGCGGCGTTTCGCGGGCTTCGATTTCGGACAGGCTGCGAACCGGGCTGGCCGAGGCCAGCGGCGCGTAGCGGTGCGCGGCGGCGGCGGGGGTGGATGACTCCACCGTCTCTTCCAGCGTGTTCCAGGCATTGCAGTGCGGGCATTTGCCCTGCCACTTGGGGGTGGTGCCGCCGCAGTCGGCGCACACATATACGGTTCGGGATTTAGCCATGCGCGAAAGTGTACCGGCAACGCACTTTGGCCGGGGCCAGGGCCAGAAGTTACATCACGGCAATCGGCGAAATTTAGCTGCCGGAAGTGCCGCGAATCGCGCATAATCGTCGAGTACAGCGCCCGGCAAGGGTCCAACGCGTAGGCGTTTTGCCACCGGACGCCACCGTGAGGAGCAGCGCATGAGCATTACCTATCGCCCCCCTTTCGACGAAGACGATGCACGGGAACTGCGCGCCCTGTACCGCAAGCACGAGCCCGGCAGCAGCCCCGAACTGGACGCCGCGGTTCGCCGCAGTTGGCACCCCGGACATAGTTGGCACCCCGGGTGGGCCGCCGCCGCGTGCGCCATGCTGGTTGCCGGCCTGTTCGCCTGGACCAATATGCGCGAAGCCGTCCCCCAAAACGAAACCGAAACCGAAACGCAGACTGTGACGCAGGCTGCCAGCGGTCACGCCGGATCTTCTTCGGCCATGACGCCGGCCATGGCCCAGTCCGCCCCCGCCGTGGAAGCCGTGCCCGTCGTAGCCACTCAGGCAAGCGATCCCCCTGCCGTGGAAGTGGCGGCATTCAATGAACAGGACATCGAGGCCCGCGTGGCCCACATCCGGCAACTGATGCAGGACGACCAGCAAGACGCCGCCGTGCTCGCGCTGCGTGAACTGCAACAGGGCGCCCCGGACCTGGTCTTGCCGGATGATCTCCAGGAACTGGCTCAGCAAAATCCCGCCTGACGGTGCTTACCCAGCCCTGCGCGGTGGCCGCCTGCATGGCAGTGCCCACAGCGCTGTTGCGCGCATGACGCACTGAAATTTGTGGTCAAAAAATGGGCGGCTTCTTGCTAACATAGCCGCCATGAGTCCGAGCTTCCACCACCGCAATCTTCCCCACCTGCTGCTATACGCGCGCGAAACCCTGATGGCGCATTTCCGTCCTGTTTTGCACGCGGCCGGGGTCACCGAACAACAATGGCGGGTATTGCGCACCCTGAGCGAAACGGGCGCGATGGAACCCAACCAGATCGCGCGCAGTTGCCAGATTCTCAGCCCCAGCCTGACCCGCATGCTGGCCGGCATGGAAGAACAAGGCCTGATCAAGCGTGTGCGGTCCAGCGCCGACCAGCGCCGCCAGGAAATATCCCTGACCCCCAAAAGCCACAAGCTGATCGACCGCATGCGCCCGCATGTAGATGCGAAATACCAGGAAATCGAAGCGAAGATCGGCAAGGAATTGCTGGACCGCCTGTACCACGACGTCGACACCATGGTGGCGCTGATCAAGCGCGATTCGCCGGCGTCGGCGGAAGCCGCCGATTCCGGCGATCGCGCCTGAGGCGAACTCAGTCAGGCACCGGAAAGATCGCGTTGATCTGGCCCGTGCCGGAACTGGTGAAGTAGTCGGTCACCACCTCCACCGGCTTGTCGTAGCCGTCCCACCCCAGCAGGCCCAGCAGCATGGCCGTGTCGTGCATGCCGCCCTCGCCCACGCAAAGCTCGGCGTAGTCGGGCAGCATGGCGCAGAAGGTTTTCCAGTCGCCCTGGCGCCAGAGGTCCACCACGCGCAAATCCACCTGCCGGAAGAACTCGCGGCTGATCTGATGCATGGCGGATTCAGGGCTGTTGTTGTCGTTGAAGCGATGCGACAAGGACCCGCTGGCCAGCACCGCCACGCGGCCGTCGCCAGCGTCGATGGCCTGGCGCAAGGCCGCGCCGAAGCGCCTGCTGTCATCCAGTGCGTGCCAGGCGCACCACGCGGCCACCGACACCACCTTGAAGCGGCCGTCGCCGTTCATGTAGCGCATGGGCACCAGTGTGCCGTATTCAAGTTCCAGGCTGTCGATTTCATGGCTGCGCGTGCCCACGCCCGCCGCATTGGCGTATTCGGCGATGCGGCGGCCCAGGTCGGGATTGCCGCCGTAGGCGTAGTCCATGTCCTTGATGAAATGCGGCAGTTCGTTGCTGGTGTAGCGTCCCTTGAAGGCGTGGTTGGCGTTCACGTGATAGCCACCGTTCACCAGCCAATGCACGTCCAGCACCACAATCGTGTCCACGTCCAGGTCCCGGCAACGCTGGCCGATCACGCGGTGGCCCTCGATGGCGGCCTCGCGGCAGCCATGGTGCCTGCCCGGAAGCTCCGACAGGTACATCGACGGCACGTGCGTCACCTTGGCCGCCAGTGCAAGCTTACCCATGATGCTTGTCTCCTTTACGCATTCACACACCCCACTTGGGGATGTGGTGGCTGCCCATCGACACACACACGTTTTTGATTTCGGCGAATACCTCGTAGCTGTATTCCCCGCCCTCGCGTCCCGTGCCCGATTCCTTGGTGCCGCCGAACGGCTGGCGCAGGTCGCGCACGTTCTGGCTGTTGATGAACACCATGCCTGCCTCAATGCCGCGCGCCAGGCGGTGCGCCCGGCCGATGTCGCTGGTCCAGATATAGGACGCCAGCCCGTACTTGACGTCGTTGGCCAGCGCCAGGCCTTCGGCTTCGTCCTTGAACGGGATCAGGCAGGCCACCGGCCCGAAGATTTCTTCCTGCGCGCAACGCATGCGGTTGTCCACGTTGGCCAGCACCGTGGGCCGCACGAAATTGCCGCCCGCCAGGTGGGCCGGCAAGCCCGCCGGCTTGCCCGCGCCGCCCGCAAGGATACGCGCCCCTTCCTGTTCGGCAAGCTGGATGTAGCCGGTGACCTTTTCCCAATGCTGGCGCGTGATCATCGCGCCCACGTGCGTGGCCTCGTCGGTGGGGTCGCCCACCACCAGACGTTGCGCGCGTTTGGCGAATTTGCGCACGAAATCATCGTAGATGCTTTGCTGGACAAAAATGCGCGAACCCGCCGTGCAGCGCTCGCCGTTCAGCGAAAAAATCGTGAACAAGGCGGCGTCCAGCGCGCGTTCGACATCGGCGTCGTCAAAAATCAGCACGGGCGATTTGCCGCCCAGTTCCATCGAATATTTCTTGATGCCGCCCGCGCTGGCCAGAATCTTCTTGCCGGTCACCGTGCCGCCCGTGAACGAGATGGCGCGCACGCCCGGGTGACGCACCAGCGCATCGCCCGCCAGCGCGCCGTAGCCCTGCACTACGTTCAGGACACCCGCGGGGATGCCGGCTTCAAGAGCCAGGCGGCCCAACTGGTCGGCCGTCAGCGGTGACAGTTCCGACATCTTCAACACGGCCGTGTTACCCAAGGCCAGGCACGGCGCCGTTTTCCAGGTAGCCGTCATGAACGGCACGTTCCAGGGCGACACCAAGGCGCATACGCCCACCGGCTGGTACAGCGTGTAGTTCAGCATCTGATCGTCCACGGGATAGGTGTGGCCGTTCATGCGGGTGCAGACTTCGGCAAAGAAATTGAAGTTCTCGGACGCGCGCGGAATCAGTTGCTTGCGGGTTTGTGAAATGGGCAGGCCCGTGTCCCGCGTTTCAAGTTCGGCCAATTGGGGGACGTTGGCGTCGATCAGTTCGCCCAGGCGGCGCATGAGGCGGGCGCGCTCCTTGGCGGGCGTGTTGGCCCATTTGGGAAAAGCCTCGGCGGCGGCGGACACGGCGGCGTCGATCTCTGCCTGCCCGCCCGCGGCGACCTCGTCGATGGCTTCACCCGTGGCGGGGTTATAGGTGACGAAGCGGTCGGCGCTGTCGACCTGCTTGCCGTTGATCCAATGCTTGATGCTCACGTGCGGCTCCTCGTTTTGATCGTGGTCCACGGCGTTGTTGGTCACCGCCATTTTTAATTAACACGTTAACTTTATGCCGGCAAGATGATGCTGTCAACGACGCTGTGTTTGCCCCACGCAGCCCTACGCATTCGTTGCCGCCAATCCTCTTTCCCGTTATTCTAATTAACATGCTAACAATTTTGGCGGATGACTCCATGCCCCACATCTGGATTGAGTATTCGGGCAATCTGGCCCTGGATTCGCACGCGCTGATGCGCACGGTGCAGGACGCCGCCGTTGGCGACGGCAGCCTGTTTCCCCTGGCCGGCGCGCGCACCCGTGCCGTGCGGGTGGACGATTGCCTGATCGTCGACGGCCACCCCGACAACGCCTTCGTCCACGTCGTGCTGCGCATCGGCCACGGACGCAGTGGCGCGCAAAAATCGGCTTTGGGCGACCGGGTGTTCCAGGCGCTGAGCGCCGCGCTGGCGCCGCACATGGCCATGCGGCCGCTGGGCATTTCGATGCAGATCGAAGAAGCGGACCCGGTGCTGAACTACAAGCAGAACAATTACCGCGACTACCTGGCCGCGCGTGCCGCGCAGGCCAACGCCGCCCTGGCCGGACCACCCCGCACCGTGGTCGGCGCCGCGCTCAATACGCACCAGTCGCTGGACGC
The DNA here is from genome assembly GCF_029637605.1 of Achromobacter spanius. Lineage (NCBI taxonomy): Bacteria > Pseudomonadati > Pseudomonadota > Betaproteobacteria > Burkholderiales > Alcaligenaceae > Achromobacter > Achromobacter spanius. Next base: position 2,101,516 of record NZ_CP121261.1, read on the forward strand.
ACTGGGCGACAGCGTCAACGCGCCGCCCTACAAGGCGGCGCCCCGCGCGCCCGTGCTCTACATCAAACCGGCCAACACCTATGCGCGCGACGGCGACACCATCACCCTGCCCGCCGACGTGGATGAAGTGGAGGTCGGCGCGTGCCTGGGCGTGGTGTTCTCGCGCCGCGCCACACGCGTGAGCGAAGCGCGCGCGCTGGATCATGTGGCGGGCTACCGCGTCGTGGCGGACTTGTCGGTGCCGCACGCCAGCTACTTCCGCCCCGCGCTCAAACAGAAATGCCGCGACGGCTTTTGCCCCATGGGCGACACGCTGACGCCCGCCTCGGCCGTGGCGGATCCCAATGCGCTGGATATCGAAGTGCGCGTGGACGGCGTGGTGGTGCAACGCGCCAGCACGGCCGATCTGGTGCGCCCCGTGGCGCGGCTGATTGCCGACGTGACCCAGTTCATGAGCTTCGAGGCCGGCGACATGCTGCTGGTGGGCGCGCCCCACGACGCACCGCGTGTGCGCGCCGGGCAACGCTACGACATCCGCATCGTGCAGGTGGGCATGCTGGGCAACACGCTGGCCGCGGCCGCAACCTGATGAATCTGCCATGAAACACGCCACCATGAAACACGCACGCATCGCCTACGAAGGCGCCATCCACCGCGTCACCGAGGCGGACATCGCCCCCGGCCACGTCCTGCTGCCGGATGGGCGCGTCCTGGCCGAAGACGCCGTCACCTGGCTGCCACCCATCGAGCCCCGCACGACGTTCACGCTGGCCATCAACTACGCGGACCACGCCAAGGAACTGGCGTTCAAGGCGCCCGACGAACCGCTGGGTTTTTTGAAAGCCGCCAACACCTTCGTCGGCCATCGCGCGCGCACGCTGCGCCCGGCCGACGTCGCGTTCATGCACTACGAATGCGAATTGGCGGTGGTCATCGGCAAGACGGCGCAGCGCGTCACGCGCGCGCACGCCTATGACTATGTGGCGGGCTACACCGTCGCCAACGACTACGCGCTGCGCGACTACCTGGAAAACTGGTATCGGCCAAACCTGCGCGTGAAAAGCCGCGACACCTGCACGCCGCTGGGGCCTTGGCTGGTGGATCGCGACGACGTGCCCGAACCCATGAACCTGAACCTGCGCACCACCGTCAACGGCGTTGAAACGCAGCGCGGCAACACGCGCGACATGGTGTTCGACGTGCCCGCGCTAATCGAATATTTCAGCAGCTTCATGACCTTGTCGCCCGGTGACCTGATCCTGACCGGCACGCCGGACGGCATCGTCAACGTGATGCCCGGCGACGAGGTCGTGACTGAAATCGAAGGAATCGGAAGACTGGTCAATACCTTGGCTGCCTTCCCGTCGTAACACCCACTTCCGGACTCTCCATGCTAGACACCCAAACCGTACGCACCATTGCCGCGCGTCTGCACGAGGCCGAGCGCACGCGCTCGCAAATCCGCCAGATATCGCTGGACCATCCCGACATCGACATTGCCGACGCCTACGCCATCCAGCGCGCCTGGATGGACATCAAACTCGCCGCGGGCCGCGTAAAGCGCGGCCACAAGATCGGCCTGACCTCACGCGCCATGCAGCAGTCATCGCAAATCGACGAACCCGATTTCGGCATGCTGCTGGACGACATGTTCTTTGAAGACGGCGGCGCCATTCCGGCCGGCCGCTTCATCCTGCCGCGCCTGGAAGTAGAGCTGGCCTTCGTGCTGGCCAAGCGGCTGCAAGGCCCGAACGTGACGCTGTTCCAGGTGTATGACGCCGTTGAATACGTGATCCCCGCGCTGGAGATCATCGATGCGCGCTCGCACGGCATCGACCCCGACACCCAGCGGCCGCGCAAGGTGTTCGACACCATTGCCGACAACGCCGCGAACGCCGGCGTGGTGCTGGGCGGACGGCCGGTGAAGATGGGCGATATCGACCTGCGCTGGGCCGGCGCGATCCTGTCGCGCAATGCCGTCATCGAAGAAACCGGCGTGGCCGCGGGCGTCTTGAATCACCCGGCCAATGGCGTAGTATGGCTGGCTAACAAGCTGGCCGCCCACGACGTGGCGCTTGAGGCGGGCGAGATCATTCTGTCGGGCTCGTTCACTCGCCCCGTGGCCGCCCGGCCGGGCGACACCTTCCACGTCGATTACGGCGTGCTGGGTTCCGTCAACTGTCATTTCAACTAACACGGCACGCCGTCCATGGACATCCTGACCAATACCTTCAAGCAAGCCCTGCGCAACCGCGAGCCCCAGATCGGCCTGTGGGCCGGACTGGCCAGCGCCTATACCTCTGAAATCATTGCGGGCGCCGGCTTCGACTGGCTGCTGATCGACGGCGAGCATGCGCCGAACACCTTGCAGACCACACTGTCGCAACTGCAATCGGTGGCGGCGTACCCGGTGGCGCCCGTGGTGCGGCCGGCCTGGAATGACCCGGTGCAGATCAAGCAGATTCTTGACACCGGCGCGCAGACCTTGCTGGTGCCCATGATCCAGTCGGCCGAGGAAGCCACCGCCGCCGTGGCCGCGGTGCGCTATCCGCCCGCCGGCATCCGGGGCGTGGGCAGCGCGTTGGCGCGGTCGTCGCGCTGGAACCGCATCCCCAACTACCTGGAACGCGCGAACGACCAGATGTGCGTGCTGGTGCAGATTGAAACCCCGGCCGGCATCGACGCACTGGACGACATCCTGGCCGTGGACGGCGTGGACGGCGCCTTCATCGGGCCGGCCGATTTGTCGGCGGGCATGGGGTATCTGGCGCAACCGGACCACCCCGAAGTGCTGGCCACCATCGACCAGGCCATCGCGCGCATCGTGCGCTCCGGCAAGGCGGCCGGCATCTTGCATAGCGGCGTGGCGCAGGCCAAGCACTACCTGTCGCTGGGCGCAACGTTCGTGGCGGTCGGCGTGGACGCCGTGCTGCTGGCGCGCGCGGCGGAAAGGCTGGCGGGGGAATTCAAGGATGTGAAGCGCGTGGCGGCGGGCTTGGGACCTTACTGAAAAAAAAATGGCGCACCGTCAAAACGTGCGCCATTTTGTTTTCACTTCAGTGCTATCAGGAGCGTCCGGCCAGGCTGCCGCCGCCGTCCACGCCCAGCACCTGCCCGGTAATGAATCCGGCATCGTCCGACAACAGGAAGGCAATGGCAGCCGCCACTTCGGCCGGTGTGCCCAGGCGCTTCATGGGCACCGAGGCCAGCGCGCGCTTTTCACCTTCGCTGCCGGCGGGGCGGGTGGCGCGGAACATTTCCGTTTCGATCGGGCCGGGTGCCACCGCGTTGGCGGTGACGCCGTATTCCGCCAGCTCTAGCGCCCAGGTGCGGGTGCAGCCCACCAGCGCATTCTTGGCGGCCGAATAGGCCGTGCGGTCCAGGCCGCCGTAGATGGCGCGGCTGACCACGTTCACGATGCGGCCGGCGCGGCGTACCTTCATCGATTCGATAAAGGCCTGCGTGACCTGCACCGCCACGCGCACGTTCAGGTCCAGCACGTTGTACAGCGTGGCCAGGTCGATTTCGCCCAACGGCTGGGGCGACGCGATGCCCACATTGTTGACGACCGCGTCCACGGGAAACTTGTCGCGGATTTCTCGCAAGACCTCTTCAGTGCGACCGGCATCCGCCAGATCACAGGGGTAGAGGTAGCCGGGAAAATCGACGTCGTTGGTGTTGCGCGCAATGCCAACCACATGACAGCCCATGTCGGACAGTCGCTGCGTGAGCGCCCAGCCTATGCCCTTGGTGGCGCCCGTTATGAGCACGCATTTGTCCTTCATGGATTGAAACCTCGTAGTCAGATTGCTCGGTCAAAAACGGGCGCGTGGGCGCCCGGTGTTCCAAGTAGACACCATCCTGAGATGGCTGTCTTGTAAATTGCGTAGCAATTCTTGCGCACCGGACACCCGCCGAAAAAGAGCGGTAGGCGACGCGTGCAATGCCAAAAGCGCCCGTCAGGCGTCGCGGCTGACCGGCACGCGCGGCGCCAGCGCACACAGCAATTCGTAGCCGATGGTGCCCGCGGCCTGGGCCACTTCGTCCACCGAGGGGCCATCTTCGCCCCACAGCACCACGGGCGCGCCGACACCGGCGGCGGGAATCGGGTCCAGGTCGACGATCAGCATGTCCATCGACACGCGGCCAACCAGTTGGGTGCGGATGCCGGCCACGACGACGGGCGTGCCGGTGGTGGCGTGGCGCGGATAGCCGTCGGCGTAGCCGCAGGCCACGACGCCCACGCGCATGGCGCGTTCGGCGCGGAAGATGGCGCCATAGCCCACCGAATCGCCCGCCTTGAGTTCCTGCACGGCGATGATCTCGGAACTGAGCGTCATGGCCGGGCGCAGGCCAAAGGACGTGGCCTCGGCGTCGGCGAAGGGCGAGGCGCCGTACAGGCAGATACCCGGGCGCACCCAATGCGTCTGCGTGGGCGAGCCCACCGCGATGTCGGCAAACCGCAGCGTGGCGGCCGAGTTGCAAACGCTGATGGCGCCCGGCATCTTATGCGTCACCGAATTAAACAGCGCCAATTGCTCGGTCACCCCCTGGGGGCCGTCCGCGCAGGCGAAATGCGTCATCTTGCCCACCGACCCCAGCGTGCCTTGCTGCTGCAACAACATGGCGCGTTCGAACGCGGCGGGATAAGACGCCGGGCTGAAGCCCAGCCGGTTCATGCCGCTGTTGAGCTTGACCATGACGTCCACGCGCCGGGTGAAGCGGGCGCGCGCCAGCATGTCGAGTTGTTCGCGGTTATGCACCGTGGTGCTCAGGTGGTAGCGGTCGATCAGATCCAGGTCAGCGGGTTTGAAAAACCCTTCCAGCAGCAGGATCGGGCCGCCCCAGCCCGCTTCGCGGCAGCGCACGGCTTCGTCCAGATCCAGCATGGCCAGCCCCTGCGCCTTGGAAAACCCCGTCACGGCCTGCTCGATGCCGTGGCCGTAGGCGTTGGCCTTGATGACCGCCCAGATGGAAGGCGGCAGCCCCGACGCGGCCTGCGCGGTCTGCTCAAGGTGGCGGTGCACGGTGGCAAGATTGTGCGCAAGCGCGGAAACGGAGACGGTGGCGGATATGGGGCGCGGCATGGTGTGAGATCCTGTGGCGCTTAAGTCTAACTGATCGCCGCAGGCATCGGCACGGCAACGCGCCCCGAAAGGCGACTACTCTAAAATGGTGCGAACCCGCTCCGGGGCCGCCCTCTGCACCACGACCCATGTCCATCGATCACTACGAGAATTTTCCCGTCGCCTCGCTGCTGCTGCCGCGCAGGCTGCGCGGCGCCGTGACCGATATCTACCGCTTCGCCCGCGCCGCGGACGATATCGCCGACGAAGGCAGCGCCACCGACGAAGAACGCCTGACGCAATTGGCGGCCTATCGCACCGAGCTGCATCGCATCGGTGCCGAACCCGGCCACACGCCTGCGCCGGGCCTGCCGCCGCTGGCCGACATCTTCACGCCGCTGGCACGCACCATTGCCCGGCATCAACTGCCCATCACCCCGTTCTACGACCTGCTGTCCGCTTTCGAGCAGGACATCACCGTCAAGCGCTACGCAGACTACGCCACGCTTGCCGACTACTGCACCCGTTCGGCCAACCCGGTCGGCCGCCTGATGCTGCACCTGTTCGACGCTTCCAGCCCGCAAGACGTGGCCGAAAGCGACGCCATCTGCACCGGTTTGCAACTGGTGAATTTCTGGCAGGATGTGCGGGTCGACTGGCACAAGCAGCGCGTCTACCTGCCCCAGGAAGACCTGCGCCGCCACGGCGTCACTGAAGAAGACCTGGCCGCCTGCCGCCTGACGCCGCAGTGGCGCGAGCTGATGGCCTTCCAGGTGGAACGCACGCGGGCACTGCTACACTTCGGCGCTCCGCTGGCGCGCCGCCTGCCCGGCCGCATCGGCCTGGAGCTGCGCCTGGTGGTGCAAGGCGGGCTGCGCGTGCTGGAGCGTATCGAGGCAAGCAGCTACGATGTATTCATGAACCGCCCCGAATTGGGCGCCAAAGACTGGGCCATCATGCTGTGGCGCTCTATCAAGTAACAGGCCCTGCCTATCTATGACCCCTGACGAATACTGCCAGGAGAAAGCCGCCAAAAGCGGTTCCAGCTTCTACTACTCATTCCTTTTCCTGCCGCCCGAACGCCGCCGCGCGATCACGGCGCTATACGCCTACTGCCGCGAAGTGGACGATGTGGTCGACGAGTGCACCGACCCGTCGCTGGCCCGCATCAAGCTGGCGTGGTGGCGCACGCAGGTTGACCAGATGTACGACGGCAAGCCCGACCACCCGGTCACGCGCGCGCTGCAACCGCACCTGGAAAGCTGTTCGATCACCCGCGAGCGCCTGCTGGCCGTGGTGGACGGCATGGAAATGGACCTGGACCAGACGCGCTACCTGGACTGGCCCGGCCTGCGCAAATACTGCTGGCACGCGGCCGGCGTGGTGGGCGAGCTGTCCGCCGGCGTGTTCGGCTACAGCGATCCCAAGACGCTGGTCTATGCCGAAAAGCTGGGCCTGGCGTTCCAGATGACCAACATCATCCGCGACGTCGGCGACGATGCGCGCCGGGGCCGTATCTATATTCCGGTCAACGACATGCAGCAGTTCGAGGTCAAGGCGTCGGACATCCTGAATGGCGAATACTCCGAGCGCTTCAGCGCCTTGATGAAGTTCCAGGCCGACCGCGCCCGCGAACTCTATCGCGAGGCCATGAGCAACCTGCCCGAGGTGGATCGCCGTTCGCAACGCCCGGGCCTGATGATGGCCGCGATCTACCACGCGCTGCTTGATGAAATTGAACGCGACAACTGGCAGGTGCTGCATCAGCGCATCTCGCTGACGCCACTGCGCAAGCTGTGGCTGGCCTGGAGAACCTGGGTGGGCGGTGGACGCGGACTGGTCCGCCGGTTGGCGCGGTGAAGGCGGCGGTTATTGGTGCGGGCTGGGCCGGCTTGGCGGCCAGCATCGCCCTGCGTGAAGCCGGCGCCAAGGTCACGGTGTTTGAAGCCGGCCACACACCGGGCGGCCGCGCCCGCCGCGTATTCCATGAATCATTCGACGCCCCGCTGGACAACGGCCAGCACCTGCTGGCGGGCGCCTACCGGCAAACGCTGGCGCTGATGCGCCGCGTGGGCCGCAACCCCGACGCCCTGCTGATGCGCCGGCCGCTGCGGCTGGCCAGCCTGGATGGCCGCTTCCGCTTGTCCGCCCCCCGGCTGCCCGCGCCCTTGCACATGGCGGTTGCCATCCTGCGTGCACGCGGCCTGACCTGGGCCGACCGCTATGCCGCGCTGCGCCTGATGCGCGGCCTGAAAGCCATGTCGTGGTCGCCTCCGCGCGACTGGACCGTGCTGCAACTGCTGCACTATCACGTGCAATCCGATGTACTGATCCGCCAGCTCTGGGAACCGCTGTGCCTGGCCGCGCTGAACACGCCTTGCGCCACCGCCAGCGCCGCGCTGTTTGCGCGTGTGCTGCGCGATAGCCTGGCGGGCGCCCGTGAAGACAGCGACCTTCTTCTGCCCTGCACCGATTTGTCGGCGCTCTGGCCAGACGCTGCCGCGCGCCAAGTCACCATGCGCTATGGCAACACAGTGCGCCAACTGCATCCCTCGGCTGACGGCATCGTCGTCAACCAGGAACGCTTTGATGCCGCCGTGCTGGCCGTGCCGCCCACCTATGCCGCCCGGCTACTGGACGCGCCCTTGCGCGAGGCCGGCGCCATCGGCTTGCTGGAAGCGCTGAAGGCATTCGACTACCTGCCGATCGCCACGCTGAACGTGCGCCTGGCCGAGCCCTGGCGCTTGCCGGAACCCATGATGATGCTGCGCGAGGAAACCGCGCGCGGGCACGTCGGGCAGTGGGTGTTCGACCGCGCGCAATTGGCGGGCGACACCAAGGCCGGCGAACTGGCCGTGGTGGCCAGCGCCGCCACCCGCATCGCGGAACGCAACCGGCGCCAGGTCATCGAAGCGTTGATCGATCAGGTTGCCGAACAGGCGGCGCGCCACCCCGCGCGCCTGCCCGCCATGCCGGAAGTGACGGCCGCCGAACTCTTGATTGAAAAGCGCGCCACCTTTGCCGCGGTGCCGGGCCTGACGCGGCCGCTGAACACCACGCCGTGGCCCACCCTGGCGCTGGCGGGCGACTGGACCGACACGGGCTACCCCGGGGTATTGGAAGGCGCCGTGCAAAGCGGCCTGCAGGCGGCTCGCGTATTGAATCCCCGCGCGAATTGAGTCGCTGCTGTTCTTTCAGCGCAATACATGCACGGTGGCGATGCCCGCCGCCGTCAACGCCAACGACCCCACCAGGCTGATGCCCGCATAGCCCAACGCGGTGCCGTAGGCGCCGCGCTCCAGCATGGACACGGTTTCGGCCGAGAACGTGGAGAACGTGGTCAAGGCGCCCATGAAACCCGTAATGACCCCCAGCCGAATCCACGTCGGCCATTCGGGATGGCCCGCCACCAGCGCCAGCGCCACACCCACCAGATAGCCCCCCGCCAGATTCACGGTGAACGTGCCCCAGGGCCAGGATTCAACGTTCAACCACATGCTGACCAGCCAGCGTGTCCACGCGCCCAACACGGCACCCAGGCCCACGGCCAGGAAATTCAGCGGAATCAAGGTTTGGTATACGGACATGAGCGTTGGGGCGTCAGGCCAAGCCGGACGCCAAGCAAAAGACCAGCAGCAGCATAACCCGCGCCTCCTCAAATCTGGCTGAAAAACTCAAGCCGCTCGACCCTGCCCGGCCCTTGATGCCCACGTTCTACGCGGCCGCGAAACGTCGAAATCAATTGAAATCACCTTGCGCGCGCGACCCTGCCTTTTATAAGAGTAATTCTCATTAAATGTTAGAATCCGCCGCTTCAAACCGAATCCCGCATGGACAGTCAACCCACTCCGAAGCGTCGGGCCTACTGGCTCAAGACCTTGCATCAATGGCACTGGATCAGCTCCGCGCTATGCCTGCTGGGCATGCTGCTGTTTGCCATTACCGGCCTTACGCTGAACAACGCTTCGCACATTGAATCCAAGGCGGTGGTCACCACCCGCCAGGCGCAATTGCCCGAACCTGTGCGGAAGCAGTTGACAGCGCCGCCCAAGCAGAAGAAGGCGGCCTTGCCGCCCCCCGTGGCGCAATGGCTGGACGACACCTTCGATGCCGGGGCAGCGGGCAAAACGGCCGAATGGTCGGCCGACGAGATCTATCTGTCCTTGCCCCGCGCGGGCGGCGACGCCTGGTTGTCCATCGACCTGGCCAGCGGCGACGTCGAATACGAACGCACCGATCGCGGCTGGATTTCCTACCTGAACGATTTGCACAAGGGCCGCAATACGGGCCTTGCCTGGAGCTGGTTCCTGGACATCTTCGCCGTTGCCTGTCTGGTCTTTTCGCTGACCGGTCTGGTGCTGTTGAAGATGCATGCCGGCAACCGTGGCGCGACCTGGCCCATGGTGGGGCTGGGCGTCGTGATCCCCGTCGTCCTGGCGCTGCTCTTCATCCACTGATTCCTTCGATCCGCCCCTGGAGATTTCCATGCGCAAACTGTTGTTGTCGGCCTTGCTGGCCGGCGCCATCGCCCGAACGGCCAATGCAGCCGACATCGGCCTGTCCATCGAGGTGCCGCGCCTGGATGTGGCCGAATACCACCGCCCCTACGTGGCGATCTGGATCGAAAACGCCGACCAGAGCGTGGCCGCCGACCTGGCCGTCTGGTACGACGTGGCCAAGAAGAACAACGAAGGCACCGAGTGGCTCAAGGACATGCGCCAGTGGTGGCGCCGCAGCGGCCGCAACCAGCAGTTTCCGGTGGATGGCGTCAGCGGCGCGACCAAGCCCGTGGGCAAGCATGCGCTGAACTTCGACGCATCCTCCAAGCCGTTGGCCTCGCTCAAGCCCGGCCAATACGCCGTGGTGGTGGAAGCGGCGCGCGAAGTTGGCGGCCGCGAATTGCTGCGCATTCCTTTCCAGTGGCCGCCGCAAAAGGCTGAGCAACTGACAGCGCAAGGCGAACACGAACTGGGCGCCATCGCGCTCAACCTCAAACCCTGATGCCCACCCCTTGCCTTCAAGGAACACGAACATGAAATCCGCCGCCAAACTGGCCGCCGCCCTGGCGCTGTGCCTGCCTTTCGCCGCCCACGCGCATGATGTGTGGATGGTGCCGTCGTCGACCGTGCTGTCGGGAACCGATAGCTGGATCACCGTCGACGCCGCCGTCGGCAACGACAAGTTCTATTTCAACCACGCGCCGCTGCGCCTGGACGGCCTGGCCATCGTCGCGCCGGATGGCAGCACCGCCGACGCCGAAAACATCAACCGCGGCAAGCTGCGCAGCACCTTCGACCTGCAGCTCAAGCAAAGCGGCACGTACCGCGTGGCGGTCGTCAACGACGGCGTGTTCGCGCGCTGGAAAGAAGACGGCAAGAACAAGCGCTACTTCGGCAAGGTGGAAGGCATGGCGCAAGCCGTGCCCGCCAACGCGCAAGAGCTTGAGGTATCGCAAAGCCTGGGCCGCGTGGAAACCTTCGTCACGGCGGGCAAGCCCAGCACCGTCAAGCCCGTAGGCCGTGGCCTGGAACTGGCGCCTGTCACGCACCCGAACGACTTGTTCACGGACGAGGCGGCCACCTTCCAGATGCTCCTGGATGGCCAGCCCGCCGCCAACCTGGAAGTGAACGTGGTGCCCGGCGGCAGCCGCTATCGCGACAAGGTCGGCGAGATCAAGCTCAGCACCGACAAGGACGGCAAGTTCTCGGTCAAGTGGCCGCAGCCTGGCTTGTACTGGATTGAAGCCGGCATGGAAGACGCCAAGGTCAGCGTGCCGCAGGCGAAGAAGCGCCGCCTGTCCTACGCCGGCACCGTCGAAGTGCTGCAACCCTAAGCAGGACGATCGCGTGCCGGTTGCTCCGTCCTATGCGCCTGGCGGCACGGCGGCCCCCGTCGTGCGCGTGGCCTATGGCGCCATGCCCGCGCCGTTGCCCGCCCTGGCGGCGTTGGCGGGTGCGACCATGGGCACCACCTGGTCCGCGCGCATGGCCTTGCCCGCCGGGTGCCGCGAGGACGCAGCGCGGCGCGCCGTCCAGGCCGCGTTGGACGAGGTGGTGGCGCAGATGAGCACCTGGGAATCGGTGTCCGACATCACGCGCTTCAACCAGGCGGCGCCCGGTTGGCTGGCACTGCCGGATGGCTTCTTCCATGTGCTGCGCCATGCCATGGCGTTGGCCGAGGACAGCGGCGGCGCCTACGATCCCACGGTGGGCCCGCTGGTCAATGCCTGGGGCTTCGGCCCGCATCAGCGCGCCTTCGAGCCGCCCTCGCCCGCCGCCATCGACACTGCCCGCGCGCGCTGCGGATGGCAGCGCGTGCGGCTGGATACCGCGCGGCAGGCGGCGTATCAGCCGGGCGGCGCGTATCTGGACCTGTCATCCATTGCCAAGGGCTATGGCGTCGACCGCGCCGCGCTGGCGTTGGACGCGCTGGGCATCACGCAGTACCTGGTGGAAGTGGGCGGCGAACTACGTGCGCGGGGCAAGCGGCCCGACGGCCAGCCCTGGCGCGTGGCGATTGAAGTGCCCGATGCCAGCGACGACCACGCGCTGGCCTTGCCACTGCACGACCACAGCATCGCCACGTCGGGCGATTATCGGCGCCACGCCGGTAGCGGCGACGCGCGCTATGCCCACACCATCGACCCGCGCACCGGGCGCCCGGTGCGCAATAACGTGGCGTCGGTGACGGTGCTGCACCGCGAATGCATGCAGGCCGACGCGCTGGCCACCGTGCTGACGGTGCTGGGCGAAGCGGACGGCCTGGCCTATGCTCGCCGCCAAAACCTGGCGGCCCTGTTCATCCTGCGCGACGCCCACGACTACCGCGTCGTTGCGACCCCGGCATTCGAGGCACTGGCCCAGCCCCAGGCCCAGGTCCAGACCCGGCCCCAGCCCCTGCCGCAGGCACAGGCGCGCTGATCCGATGAGCACTACCCGCCTGATCGCCGCCGCATGCGTCATCACGCTATGGCTGCTGCTGTGCCTGTGGGCATGGCGCCGGGCACAGCGGCATAAGGCGCGGCAGGCCCAGGCCCTGCAAACCCTGAACGCGCCCGCCGCCGACGATGCGCTGCTGGTCGCGTATGCAAGCCAGACGGGCTATGCCGAAACCCTCGCGGCGCAAACCGCCGAATCCCTGCGGGCGGGCGGCCTGACGGTGCGCGTGGCCGAGCTTGGCCAGTTGGATCTGACCCGCCTGTCCGGCTACCGCCGCATGCTGTTCGTGGTCAGCACCTATGGCGAAGGTGATCCGCCCGACTCGGCCGCCGCGTTCGCCAGCCAGATGCAGGCCGTGCACACACGCGCGCTGGCCGGCGCGCAAACCGCCGTGCTGGCGCTGGGCGACAGCGAATACGCGCAGTTCTGCGGCTTCGGGCATCAGCTTGATGACTGGCTGCATGCGCAAGGCGCCACGCCGCTGTTCGACCTGGTGGAAGTGGACAACGACGACCCCGCCGCGCTGCGCCACTGGCAACATCATCTGGGCCTGCTGGCGGGCCGAAGCGACCTGCCCGATTGGCAGGCCCCGGTCTACGAACCCTGGCGGCTGGCGGCGCGCACGCTGCTGAACCCCGGCAGCCAGGGCAACCCGTGCTACTTGCTGACGCTTGCGCCGCCAACCGGCCAACCCGCGCGCTGGCAGGCCGGCGATATCGCGGAAATTGGGCCGCGCCTGATACGCGGCGGCCCGCTGCAAACGCACCGCGAATATTCCATTGCGTCGCTGCCGCAAGACGGCGCCATCGACCTGCTGGTGCGCCTGATGCGCAGCGCGGACGGCGGCCTGGGCGTGGGCAGCGGCTGGTTGACGCACGTGGCGCAGGTCGGCGAGCAGATTGACCTGCGCGTGCGAAGCAACCGCAACTTCCATGCGCCCGAGGATGCGCGCCCGATGATCCTGGTGGGCAACGGCACCGGGCTGGCCGGGCTGCGTGCGCTGATCAAGGCCCGCCGCGCGGCGGGCCATCGGCGCAACTGGCTGATATTCGGCGAGCGCAACGCCGCGCATGACGACTTCTGCCGCGACGACATCACCGCCTGGCGCGAAGACGGCACGCTGGAACGGGTGGACACGGTCTATTCGCGCGACCAGCCCCAACGCCGCTACGTGCAGCACGTGCTGCGCGAAGAAGCCGCCACCTTACGGCAATGGGTGGCGGCGGGCGCCGCGATCTATGTCTGCGGCAGCCTGCAAGGCATGGCCGCCGGCGTGGACGCCGCACTGGAAGACATCCTGGGCATCGAGCCCCTGCAGGCAATGCTGCACGCCGGCCGTTACCGGCGCGACGTGTACTAGCCCCGCTTTACCGGGTACTCCAGGCCGGCTGTTCTTACTGCAGCTTGATCTGCGCGCGGTCGATCACCGTCTTCCAGCGGTCGCGCTCGTTGCGGATCTGCTCGCCGAATTCAGCCGGGGTATTACCCAGCGGAAATGCGCCCGTCTCTTCCATCTTGGCGGCCGTGGCCGGGTCCCGCATGGCTTGTGCGAAGGCTTGCGCCAACTTGTCGCGCACGTCGGCCGGCATGCCCGCTGGACCCACCACGCCATACCAGGCGGTAACGTCGTAGTCCTTGTAGCCTTGCTCGGCAAACGTCGGCACATCCGGCAGGCGCGGGTTGCGCTGCGCGCCCGTGATGGCCAGCGCGTGCAGATGCTTGCTCTTGATGTAGGGCAGCGACGACGGGAAGTTGTCGAAGATCACCGGCACCACACCGCCCACCGCGTCGGTCAGCGCGGGCGCCGAACCCCGGTAAGAAATGCTGTTCATCTTGCCGCCGATCAGTTGCAGAAACCAGATCATGCCCAGGTCATTCACACCGCCCGCGCCGGCGTTGGCGTAGCCGTCCTTGTTCGGATTGGCGCGCACGTGCTCAACGAACTCGGCCAGGGTCTTCGCCGGGTAGCTCGGGTTGACGCTAAGGATGTTGGGGCTGGTGACCAGGTTGCTGATGGGCGTGAAGTCCTTGATCGGGTCATACCCCAGCTTGGGGAACAGGTGCGGCGCGGTGCCGTGGGTGCTGACGGTGGCCAGCCCCACGGTGTAGCCGTCCGGCTTGGCCCGCGCGGTAGCCATCATGCCGATGGTGCCGGACGCGCCCGTGCGGTTTTCCACCACGATCTGCTGGCCCAGGATCTCGCCCGCTTTCGCCGCCGCCACCCGCCCGACGATGTCGGTGGGGCCGCCGGCCGAAAACGGCACGATCAAGGTAATGGGATGGTCCGGAAACGCGGCGTGGGCGGTGGGCAGCACGGCGGCCAGCGCCATGGCAATCAGAGTCTTGCGCATCATGATGGGTTGATCTCCTTGGGGGTGTTGTTGTGAGCGGCCTCGCGCCGCAGTATCTTGCCGGGCCGCGTCATGCCCGGCGTCGCGGGAAACACCGGCTGGCCATTGACCAGCACGTGCTCAACGCCGATAGAAGGCAGCGTGGGCGCGTCCCAGGTGGCGCGGTCGGCCACGGTATCCGCGTCGAACACCACCACATCCGCCCAAGCGCCCACGCTGAGTTGTCCGCGTCCGGCCAGGCCGAATACGCGCGCGGGCAAGGCCGTCATCTTGGCCACGGCTGCTTCCAGCGTCAGCAGTTGGGCTTCGCGCACATAGCGGCCCAGCACCCGCGTGAAGCTGCCCCACAGGCGGGGATGCGGATGCGCGTCGTTGGGCAGGCCGTCCGAACCAACCATGCAGCATTCGTGTTTGAAGATGCGCTGCACCTCGGCTTCGTCCATCGCGAAATAAATCGCGCCGGCAGGGCAAAGGCGCTGCGCGGCCTCGGTCTTGTCGCAGCCCCAGCGCGCGGCGATATCGGTCAGTGTTTCGCCGCTGCATTCGGGATGCGGCACCGACCACGTGATGCGGATGTCGTCGATGCTGTCGGCGCGTTCGGGGATCAGGATCGTTGAGCTGCCCGGATACGGATAGATGTCCAGCGCCACGTCGATGCCCTCGGCGCGAGCCCGGTCGATGTTGGCCAGCGTGGCGCGGCTTTTTCCCCAGTTGCGCGGCATCATGCATTTGTGGTGCGACAGCACCGTGGCGCAACCCGTGTTGCGGCCCACGGACAGCACTTCGTCCACCGCGGCCTCGACCTCGTCGCCCTCGTTGCGGATGTGGCTGGTGTGCAGCGCGCCATGGACCGCGGCCACACGCGCCAGGCCGTCCAGTTCCGCTTGTTCGGCCACGCCGCCCGGCTGGTAGGCCAGCCCCGTGCTGAAGCCCACCGCGCCGGCCGTCAGCGCATCGGCCAGCATGCGCTGCATGGCGTCCTGCTCGGCCGGGGTGGGCGCGGCGGAGGGATCGCGCATGGCGGCCAGGCGCAGGTTGGCGTGGCCGACCAGCGCCGCCACGTTGATCATGGGCTGCTGCGCGCGCAAGGTGTCAAAGTAGGCGTGCATGTCGGCGAACAAGGGCGTTTCGCCCAGCAGCGCCAGCGCCGCCGCCGTGTTGCCGGGCAAGGGCGCGGGCGCGCCGCTGACCCCGCAATTGCCCACCACCACCGACGTGATGCCCTGGCTGGTCTTCCATTCCAGGCCCGGCTTTTCCACGAACATCAGGTCATCGTGGCCGTGCGAATCAATAAAGCCCGGCGCCACGATCTTGCCGTGCGCCGCCACTCGGCGCGCGGCGCTTGCGCCCGACAGGTCGCCAATGGCTGCGATGCGTTCGCCCGCCACGCCCACGTCCGCGCGTAGCCTGGGGCCGCCCAGGCCATCGATGACCCAGCCGCCTTCAATGATCAGATCCAACTGTTCCTGCCGCATGATTGTCCCGCCTGGATGAAGCCCCTAGTATCGTCGGCGCGATCAATCTGGAAAAATTGTTTTTATTGATCTATCTATCGTGATTTGAAATGAATCGTCTGCCCAAGCATGTCACGTTGAAGCACCTGACCGCGTTCGTCGCGGTAGCGCAGGAATCCAGTTTTACGCACGCGGCCAAGCGCTTGTTTCAGACCCAATCGTCCGTGACCAGCCTGGTGCGGCAATTGGAAGACGCATTGGCCACGCAGCTTTTTGCGCGCACCAGTCGGCGCGTGCTGCTGACGGCAGCGGGCGAAGAATTCCTGCCGCGCGTGATGCGCTTGCTGGCGGATTTTGATGGCGTGATCGAAGACGTGGTGCGCTTTGGCGCGCTGGAGCGCGGGCGCGTGGGCGTCGCGGCCGCGCCGTCCGCCATCACGCAGATCATCGCGCCCGCCGCCACCGCCTTCGCGGCGCAGTACCCCGCCGTGCGCCTTTACCTTAGCGACGACAATTCCGGCCGCATTCAGCGCAAGGTGGCCGCCCGCGAGGTGGACTTCGGCCTGACCAGCCGCTGGGCCGATGCGCCCGGGCTGCGCTTTGACCCCTTGCTGGAAGACCGCTTCGGCGTGCTCTACCGTGCCGATGACGACAGCCTGCGCCCGGGCCGCGACGGCACCATGCGATGGTCGGACCTGGCGGGGCGCAAGCTGGTGGGGGTGGTGGACGAAACCGGCATCATGGCGCTGCTGCGCGCCCGCGCCGACTTGCCGATTGAGGCGGGCGCGCCGTTCTATGAAGCGTCCAGCACCACCTCGCAGGCGGCGCTGGTCAAGGCGGGGTTGGGCGTGGCCCTGCTGCCCGCGCTGGCCGCTGAACGTGTACGGGAGCCCGGGCTGGCCTATGCGCTGCTGGCGCGCCCGACCGTCGTGCGCACCGTGTGCATCATCCGGCACAAGGAATATCCGTTAAGCCCGGCAAGCCAGGCGTTGATCCGCGCTATTCACGATTACCTGCGCACGGCGACGCTGCCGGCCGGCTGCAAGCGGGTGCGCGCCGGTCCCGCCGGGCCAAAGCCCGAGCCGGGTCTACATCAACGGCCTGAATCAACAGCCTGACTCAACAACCCGAATCAAAAGCTCAGGTTCTTGAACTCGCGCGTGGCAGCGGTCAGCGCCTGTTCGGTGGGCAGGCGTTCCATGGAGCTGGCGCCGTAGAAGCCGTGGCAATGCTTGCAGGCGCGCAGCACGTGGGCGGCGTCTTCGGGCGTGGCGATGGGGCCGCCATGGCACAGCACGATGATGTCGGGCCGCACCGCCAGCGCGGCGGCGGCGATGCGGTCGATGGCCGCCACGCAGCCGTCCAGCGTCTGCGCGGTTTCCGCCCCGATGGACCCGCCCGTCGTCAGGCCCATATGCGCCACGATGATGTCCGCGCCCGCCTGCGCCATGGCCACCGCATCGTCCTCGTTGAACACGTAGGGCGTGGTCAGCATGCCCTTCTGGTGCGCCAGGCGGATCATGTCGACCTCCAGCGCGTAGCCCATGCCGGTCTCTTCAAGATTGGCGCGGAAGGTGCCGTCGATAAGGCCCACGGTGGGAAAGTTCTGCACGCCCGAGAAACCCTGGCGCTTCAGGTCATCCAGGAATACGTCGAAATCGCAGAACGGATCCGTGCCGTTCACGCCCGCCAGCACCGGCGTCTTCTTCACCACGGGCAGCACTTCGCGGCCCATGTCGACCACGATCTCGTTGGCGTTGCCGTACGCCAGCAGGCCGGCCAGCGAACCCCGACCCGCCATGCGGTAACGGCCCGAGTTATAGATGACGATCAGGTCGATACCGCCCGCTTCCTCGCACTTGGCCGACAAGCCCGTGCCCGCGCCGCCGCCCACGATGGGCGTGCGCGCGCGCACCATGGCGCGAAACTTTTCCAGCAGTTCATTACGGTCAAAACGCGGCATGGTGGCAGTCCTTAGCGGGTAGCGATGTCAAGAAATTGGTCGACCGCCGTCTGGGCGAACAAGGGGTCGTTGATATGGCAGGGCACGCGCACCAGGCGGCGGTCCGGCGTCTGCACCACGTGCTTTTCCAGCGCGGCAAACAGCGCGGCATCCGCCTCGGGGTCCCAGAATGCCTGGCCCGGTGCGTCCAGCGCCGACACGCCGCCTTCCGGTATCAAAAAGCGCACCGGCCCGTTGCATTGGTTCAGTTTCGCCGCAATCCATTCGCCCTGCCGGGTGTTCTCTTCGGCCGTGGTGCGCATCAGCGTCACCTGCGGGTTATGCGGGTAGAACGTACGGCCCTGATAGCGTTCGGGCACCGTGTCCATGCCGCCGAAGTTCACCATGTCCAAGGCGCCGCAAGAGCCCACATACGGCGCACCGGTGCGAGCCACGGCGCCCAGGCGGTCTTCGGTGCAGGCCAGCACGCCGCCAAACAGGAAGTCGCAGACTTCGGTGGTGGTCAGGTCCAGCACACCGGCAAGCAGGCCGCTGTCCAACAGCTTTTCCATCGACTGCCCACCCGTGCCCGTGGCATGGAACACCAGGCAGTCGTAGCGCGCGTCCAGCAGCGGCGTCACTTGCTGCACGCAAGCCGTGGTGACACCGAACATGGTGATGCCCACGGCCGGGCGGCTGTCGTCGTCGCCGGCGGCAGCGCTGGCGGCGGCCATGCGATGCGCCCCCGCGATGGCGCCCGCCGCGTTGGCCAGCACGCGGCGCGATATGCGGTTCAGGCCGGCCACGTCCGTCACGGAATACATCATGGCGATATCCGACGGGCCGACATAGGGCGCGACATTGCCCGAGGCCATCGTGGACACCATCACCTTGGGCGTGCCGATCGGCAGCGCGCGCATGGCGGGCGTGATCAGCGCGGTGCCGCCCGAGCCGCCCAGGCCCAACAGGGCGCCAATGCCCGCGTGGCTGGCCACGTAGCGTTCAAAGGCCAGCGCCATGGCCGCGATGGCCGTGCCCCGGTCGCCGGTGAACACGGCGTCCACCCCGCCCGGGTGGCTGGCCGCCACGTCGCGCGCCTGGACCCGCGCCGCGCTGGCAGCGCCTGTGGTGGACACGTCCACCGACACCACGTCCACGCCTTCGCGCTTGAGCAGGTCCACCACGTACTCGGCTTCCTGGCCCTTGGTGTCATAGGTGGCGGCAACAAAGACCTGCTGATTTGAATGCGTCATGGCTCCTCCGCGGGCGGCTACACTCGGTGCGCGCCTCAATATGTGAGGCCAGAATGGAAGATCCAAAGAAAGGTCCAATCAGGCCTGTAGAATCAAGAAATGAGACGAAAGAATCATACTGAGACACCAGTCTCACGTCAAACCTCGACCCCTGCCCGCCCGCCCTTGGCAGCGCGCCTGATCGCGCCCGCCAGCCCGCAGGCCGCGGCCAGCGGCGAGCCGCCGCACGGCCCGCGCGCGCGCATGCGCAAAACCTTGCTCGACGCCGCCCAACAGTTGATGGCGCAAGGCATCACGCCGTCTGTCGCGGAACTGGCTGAACACGCCCAGGTGTCGCGGGCCACGGCGTATCGCTACTTTCCCAGCCAAAGCGCGTTGATCGCGGCGGTGGTGGACGAAAGCCTGGGCCCCATCCTGGCTTGGGATTCCGACGCGCCCGACGCCGCCACCCGCGTCGACGAACTGCTGCGGTTTGCCTACCCCCGGCTGGCCTCGCACGAGGCGCC
This sequence comes from Achromobacter spanius, assembly GCF_029637605.1. Classification (NCBI taxonomy): domain Bacteria; kingdom Pseudomonadati; phylum Pseudomonadota; class Betaproteobacteria; order Burkholderiales; family Alcaligenaceae; genus Achromobacter; species Achromobacter spanius. Next base: position 2,121,026 of record NZ_CP121261.1, read on the forward strand.
CTTGCGCGCGGCCATCATGGTGTCGCTACAGCAGCACGCCGAAGCCAGCGCAGGCAAGCCCGCCGCCGACCCCAGGCTGGTGCGGGGCCACCGCGTCGACATCCTGAAGCGCGCCATCGCGCCCTTGGCCAGCGAGCTGACACCGGCGCAGCAAGAGCGCGTGGCGCAAGCGCTGTCGCTGGTCTACGGCACCGAAGTGTTCCTGGTCTTGAAAGACATCTGGCACCTGGACCTGCCCGCCGTCACGGACGTGGTGCGCTGGACCGCCAACGCCATCATCCAGCAAGCGCTGGCCGAGGCGCGCACACCGACTGCATAGCAACGACACGTAGCGCCTGCGCATGGCAAGCACGCATAGCAATGGCACACAGCAAGTGCGTGCAGGCTGACGGCTTGCTGTCACGGCCGCGTCACCCGCCACGGGCATAGTTCGGCGTTTTGCGGCCAGCCTTCGCCGGCCGCGCGACGTTGGAGTGTGTCCATGCAGTTCGAAGTATCCCGCTTGCGCCGGGCCATCATGCCCTTGTCCCTGGCTTGCGTCACCCTGTTGAGCGCCTGCGGCGGTAGCGATGACGACGATGACGCCGTCGTCGAACCCACGCCCCCGGTCGTCACCGAACCCGCCCCGCCCGTGGACCCCAAGCCCGTCGAAACCGGCGCCTGGACCACGGGTGACCTGCACGTGCACACCTACCAATCGGACGACGCGCAAGTCAGCCTGGAAAGCGCGCTGGACCAGGCGTTTGACCGCTACAAGCTGGACTGGGCCGCGCTCTCGAACCATCTGAGGCTGTCGGGTCGCGACCATACCGGCACGGCGCTGGCCGGCGGCGCCATTCCGTTTTCCACCGGCATGGCCTTGTATGAAGTGCCCTTCATCAAGACCGCGCAGGCTGCCGGCCGCTATGCCGGCAAGATCATTTTCTCGTCCTTCGAATGGGACATGCCGACGCATGACCACGTCAACATCGGCATCGGCACGGACGACCCGCAGTCGGCCAAGTCGCTCACGGCCGTGGCTGAATTCGAATACCTGTTCACCAACCGCGACCCCGCCTTGTTCGACCCATTGCTGGTGTCGCGCCTGTCTGGCGAAACGCGCGCCTACACCACGCATGCCGATTCGCTGGCGGCGTTGAAGTGGCTGCGCGACAAGCATCCCGACAGCTACATGTTGTTGAACCACCCGTCGCGTTACGCGGGCAAGTACACCGTGGCGCAACTGCGCGAGATGAACGACCTGGCGCCCAACGTCTTCTTCGCCATCGAAGGCATGGTCGGCAACCAGATGGAGCCGGACCGCGGCGGTTACGCCTCGGCCTACACCAACGCCTTCCTGCCCAACCGCACCTATGGCGGCGTGGACTACCTGGTGGCGCATCTGGGCGGCACCTGGGACGCGCTGCTGGGCGAAGGCCGGCGCATCTGGACGGTGGCCGATTCCGACTACCATTTCCGCACCGCCTCGGGCCTCTACAGCTCGGGCTATGCGCCTGGCGAATATGCCAAGACACATGTGTGGAAAGACGGCGACAACATGGCGGCCGTGGTGGCCGGCTTGAAGAGCGGCCGCGTGTTCGGCGTGTTCGGCGACCTGATCGACGCCCTGGACTTCCAGGCGCAAGGCGCGTCCGGCACCGTGCACATGGGCGGCGAACTGCAAGCCACCAAGGGCGAAAAGGTGGAAGTCACCATCCGCTTTCGCAGCCCGGACAGCAACAACTATGAATACCCCATCGAAAGCGGCAACCCCACCTACGTCAAGCCCACCGTCAACCACGTGGACCTGATCGTGGGTGACGTGGGCGCGCGCGCCGCCGCCGGCACGCCCGACTATGATGCCGACACCAACCCGTCCACGCGCGTGCTGGCCCGCTTTACGCGTGCCGACTGGACGGTGGATGCCGACGGCTACAACGTCATCAAGACCACGGTGACGGCGGACAAGAGCCAGTATCTGCGCCTGCGTGGCACCAACCTGGGCGTGGACGTGGCCGGCGAAACCGCCGCCGGCGAACCGCTGCCTGACGCCAAGGTGGATCTGGCCGATAACGTTGCGCGCTTCAACGCCATCAACGCGCGCAACTACAACGACCTGTGGTTCTATTCGAATCCGGTGTTCGTGACCGTGGCACAGTGAAGTAAACCCCGTCGGTAAAGCCCGCCGGTAAACCCGGCGGGCCGAACGCGGCACGAAAAAAAGCCTGGCATCTTTCAATGCCAGGCTTTTTGCTTACTGCAGGTTTTGCTTACTGCAAGGTTCGGGTGAAGATGAATTCGCCGTCTTGCCAATCCACCGGCACCACATCGCGTGGCCCGAACTTGCCTTCCAGGATCATGCGCGCCACCGGGTTTTCGATCTGCTGCTGGATCGCGCGCTTCAAGGGGCGTGCGCCAAACACCGGATCGAAGCCGGAGCGGGCCAGTTCGGCCACCGCGGCCTCGGTGACTTCCAGCCGCATTTCCTGCTTTTCCAGACGCGCGGCCAGGCGGCGCAACTGGATGCGGGCGATGGACTCGATGTGCTGCGCTTCCAGTCCGTGGAACACCACCACTTCGTCGATACGGTTCAGAAATTCGGGGCGCAGGGTTTCCTTGAGTTCCCCCCACACCACTTCCTTGACCACGTCATACGGCTGGCCCGCCAGGCTCTGGATGTGATGCGAGCCCAGGTTGGACGTCATCACGATCACCGTGTTGCGGAAGTCCACCGTGCGGCCCTGGCCATCGGTCAGGCGACCGTCGTCCAGCACTTGCAGCAGCACGTTGAACACGTCCGGATGCGCCTTTTCAACTTCATCCAGCAGCACCACGCTGTACGGCTTGCGGCGCACGGCTTCGGTCAGGTAACCGCCCTCTTCGTAGCCCACGTATCCCGGCGGCGCGCCAATCAGCCGCGCCACCGAATGCTTCTCCATGAACTCGCTCATGTCGATGCGGATCATGTGGTCTTCGGAGTCGAACATGAACTCAGCCAGCGCACGCGTCAGCTCGGTCTTGCCCACGCCGGTGGGGCCCAGGAACAGGAACGAACCGTAGGGCCGCGCCGGGTCCGCCAGACCCGCGCGTGAACGCCGGATGGCGTCGGACACCAGGCGCACCGCCTCGTCCTGGCCCACCACGCGCTTGTGCAGGAAGTCCTCCATCTGCAGCAGCTTTTCACGTTCGCCCTGCATCATCTTGGACACCGGAATACCGGTGGCGCGCGACACCACTTCCGCGATCTCTTCCGCGCCCACGCGGGTGCGCAACAGACGCGGGCGGCTGCCGTCGCCCTCGGCGTTTTCAGCGGCCTGCGCGGCGCCCACTTCGGCGGCCTTCAGACGCGACTCCAGATCCGGCAGCTTGCCGTATTGCAGTTCGGCCAGCTTGTCGAATTGACCCTTGCGTTGCAGTTCCGCCATCTCGGCGCGCACGCTGTCGATCTCTTCCTTGATGGCCTGGGTGCCTTGCACGGCGGCCTTCTCGGCCTTCCAGATTTCCTCGAAGTCGTTGTATTCGCGTTGCAGCTTTTCCAGCTCGTCTTCGATGACGCCCAGGCGACGCTTGGAGGCGTCGTCGGTTTCCTTCTTGACGGCTTCGCGCTCGATCTTCAACTGGATGATGCGGCGGTCCAGCTTGTCCATCACTTCCGGCTTGGAATCGATTTCCATGCGGATGCGCGCACCGGCTTCGTCGATCAGGTCGATGGCCTTGTCGGGCAGGAAGCGGTCGGTGATGTAGCGGTGCGACAGTTCCGCCGCCGCGACGATGGCCGGGTCGGTGATTTCAACGCCGTGGTGGATTTCATAGCGCTCCTGCAAGCCGCGCAGGATGGCGATGGTGGATTCCACATCGGGTTCGTCGACCAGCACCTTCTGGAAGCGACGTTCAAGGGCCGCGTCTTTCTCGATGTACTTGCGGTATTCGTCCAGCGTGGTCGCGCCGATGCAGTGCAGTTCGCCGCGCGCAAGCGCCGGCTTGAGCATGTTGCCCGCGTCCATCGCGCCCTCGGCCTTGCCCGCGCCCACCATGGTGTGCAGCTCGTCGATGAAGACGATGTTGCTGCCGTCGTCCTGGCCCAGTTCTTTCAGCACGGCCTTCAGGCGCTCTTCGAACTCACCACGGAACTTGGCGCCGGCCAAAAGCGCGGCCAGGTCCAAGGACAGCACGCGCTTGCCGCGCAGGGTTTCGGGCACTTCGTCGTTGACAATGCGCTGCGCCAGGCCTTCGACGATGGCGGTCTTGCCCACGCCCGGCTCACCGATCAGGACCGGGTTGTTCTTGGTGCGGCGCTGCAGGATCTGGATGGTGCGGCGGATTTCGTCGTCGCGGCCGATGACCGGGTCCAGCTTGCCCTGGCGGGCGCGCTCGGTCAGGTCCAGGGTGTACTTGGACAAGGCCTCGCGGTTGGACTCGCCTTCGGCGCCCGACACGTTTTCGCCGCCGCGCACGGCGTCGACGGCGGCTTCCAGGGCTTTCTTCTGCAAGCCCGCTTCACGCAGGATGCGGCCGGCCTCGCCTTTGTCGTCGGCCAGCGCCAGCAGGAAGAGTTCGCTGGCAATATAGGTGTCACCCCGGCGCGCGGCTTCCTTGTCGGTGCGGGTCAGCACCGCGTTCAAGTCGCGGCCAACCTGCACGTTGTCGTCGCCCTGCACTTGCGGCAAGGACTTCATGGCGGCTTCCAGCGCGGGCTGCAGGCGGTTCACCGCCACGCCGGCGCGCGCCAGCAGACTGCCTGCGCCGCTGTCCGGGTCGGACAGCAATGCCGACAGCACGTGCACGGGCTCGATGTAGGGATGATCGTTACGGGCGGCCAGACTTTGAGCGTCGGCCAGGGCTTGCTGGAACTTGGTGGTTAGTTTGTCGAATCGCATAATGGTCGTTTGGCTTGTTGAAGAGCCTGACCGATACGTGCCGGCTGGCTCGATATCCTGAATATGCGGCCGGATGAGAAAATTTCAACACCTGCCGCCCCATGGTTTGCTTCGACGTGCTGGGCTTCGACGTGCTGGGCTTTGACGTGCTGGGCTTCGACGGCTTGAATAACCGATCTATGAGCATATACGTTTTTATCTACGGTACCCTACGCGCGGGCGAAATCAATGATCTGGCGCAAGCCGCCGCTCAGCGCGGCCTGCCCGCGGCCCAATGGGTGGGACACGCCACGGTGCCCGGCATGCTGGTGGATTTCGGCCAGTGGCCGGGGCTGATCCCCGTGGCTGACGGGCGCCGGGTGCGCGGCGATGTCTATCGCGTGGACCCGGCCCTGATCGCCCTGATGGACGAGATCGAGGAATACGTCCCCGGGCAGCCAGGCTGCTTTGTGCGCCGCGAAATCACCGCGCGGCTGGAAGCGCCGCTTGGCGGGTCTCTGGACCTGCCCTGCCAGTACTATCCGATTGATCCGGCACACCGGGCGTCGGCCGTGGACGTATTCGAAGAAGACTGGATCGCCTACCGGCAAGCGCGTCTGTCGCCCCCCGGCGCGTAAGACACCCGTAGTAACAACCGACTACAATGAATTTTGTCTTCACGCTTGTACACCCGTACTCGCCCTTCCCGGCGCGACGGGCACTATAAAGGTCATCGTATGCAAAAACGGGTTCCTGTTGCCCCGGATGCCGCCCACTGTTCCACGTGTATGTTGGGTCACGTGTGTGTGCCCGTGGGCATGGCCGCCGCCGAAGTGGAAAAGCTGGACGAGCTGGTGCAAGAGCGCGTGCGCCTTGAAAAAGGCAAGATGCTGTACTCGCTGGACCACCCGCTTGACGCCGTCTACGGCGTGCGCTTTGGCAGCATCAAGACGCAACTGGAAGACGCCACCGGCCAGATCCAGATCACCGGTTTTCACCTGCCCGGCGAGATCGTCGGCATGGACGGCATGCTGGAAGGCAAGCACGTGTCGGCGGCCGTGGCGCTGGAAGACTCCGAGGTGTGCGTCATCCGCCTGAACGAAGTGGACCGCGTGGCCGCGCACCTGCCTTCGTTGCAACAACAATTCCGCCGCCTGATGAGCCGCGAAATCACCCGCTCGCATCAAATGCTGGCGTCGCTGGGTTCGATGCGCTCGGAACAGCGCCTGGCGGCTTTCCTGCTGAACCTGTCGCAGCGCTATGCCTCGCTGGGTTATTCGTCGACCGAGTTCGTGCTGCGCATGAGCCGCGAAGAAATCGGCAATTTCCTGGGCCTCACCCTTGAGACCGTCAGCCGATTGTTCTCTCGTTTTGCGCGCGAGGGCCTGATCAAGATCAATCAGCGCGAGGTCCGCATCCTGGATCTGCCCGCCCTGAAGCAACTGCTGGGTCAAGAGAACTGCTGAACGCCCGTTGCGCCATGCTTTGCTCGCCCGCTCCTTGCTTGCCCCAGGTGGCGCCTGGCTCCACGCGCCCGGCGCGTGAGCGTCGGCTGGGCGCGGCCTGGGTGCTGACCGCGATGCTGGCCGCGATACAGATCCCCGGGGCCGTGCATGCCCAGACGCCGCTGCCCCCGCCCTACGACTACGACGAGCCCGTCCCCACCCCCCAGCGCGCCGCGCCCCTGCGTTGGCAGACCGTTGAGCTGGGCAAACCGGGCCACCGCTACAACATGCCGGTCTACGCCAATCGCAACCTGGCCCGGGATGACCTGCGCGACATCAAGCAGGTCGTGATCGTCGTACACGGCGTCAAGCGGGATGCCGACAGCTACTACGAAACCGTTGCCCAACTGCTTACGCACAACCCAGACCGGGCGCGCAACACGCTGATCCTGGCGCCGCGCTTCTCAGGCTCGATTGATTCCGGGTTCGGCGGCATGGTGGCATGGCGTAAAGCCGGCTGGGAAGACGGCGGCGAGAGCGTCAAGGCCAGCGGCCGGCCCGCCCCGGTCACGTCCTTCCAGGTGCTGGACGATCTGCTGGGCAGCCTGGACGACCGCAAGCGCCTGCCCACCCTGGCCGGCATCGTGCTGGCGGGCCATTCGGCCGGCGCCCAGTTGGTACACCGCTACGCCATCTTGAACACGATCGACGGCACGCTGCGGCGCGACGGCCTGGCGCTGCGCTACGTGGTCGCCAACCCCTCGTCCTACCTGTACCTGACCAACGAGCGGCCACGCGCCGACGGCAAGGGCTACGCCCGCTACGAACGCGGCATCTGCCCCACCTACAACCAGTACAAGTACGGCACCGACAAGCTGCCCGCCTACGCGCGCGACACCGACGACAGCAGCCTGTTCGTGCGCTACGCCGCGCGCGAGGTCATCTACCTGTTGGGCGGCGCGGACAACAACCCCGAACACCGTCTGCTGGACAAGACCTGCGGCGCCGAGGCGCAAGGCGCCACCCGCCTGGCCCGTGGCACCGGCTACGTGCAATACGAACATGTGCTGGCCGCTCGTGGCGCCAAGCCCGTGCCGCTGCATCACAGCAGCTTTGAGGTGGGCGGCGTGGGGCACGACAGCAAGCGCATGTTCGGCTCGGTCTGCGGCGCCCAGGCGCTGCTGGGCTTCGGCGCCCAGACGGGCGAGCGCGCAGCCGCCTGCGACATCATCAAGCCGCGCGGCAAATAGACCTAGGGAAATTCCTGACGGCGTCGACTTGACGCCGGCTTTGTGGCGGGCGGATACTTAACCTTATGGTTAACTTAAACAACGACACGCTGGATAGCGTTTTCTCCGCCCTGGCCGACGGCACCCGCCGCCGCGTCCTGGCGGACCTGGAACAAGGCACCGCGACGGTGAGCGAATTGGCGCGCCCGCACGCCATGTCGCTGCCGGCCTTCCTGAAGCACCTGCGCGTGCTGGAAGACGCGGGCCTGATCGCCCGCGCCAAGGACGGCCGCGTGGTCAGTTGCACGTTATCGCCCGAACCCATGCAGGCGGCATCCGACTGGCTTGCGCGTTACGAGAAGTTCTGGACCGGCCAACTGGATTCGCTGGCCCGCTACCTGTATCACGACGAGGAGATCCACCCATGTCCACCGCCCCCAGCAACAACCGCCCCCCCAACTCCGCCCCCGGCAACACCCCCATCGAGCTCCGGCTTACCCGACGCTTCACCGCCACCGCCGACCGGCTCTGGCGCGCGTGGACCGACCTGCAAGCGCTGATGAAATGGTTTGGCCCCGCCGGCACCCAGCGGGTGCTGCAGGCCGACACCGACGTGCGCGTGGGCGGCGCCTATCAGGTGGGCTTTGTGACTGAAGACGGCCAGGCGCACTACGCCAGCGGCGAGTACCAGGAGGTCGAGCCGCAGCGCCGGCTGGTGTTCACCTGGGCCTGGCGCGATACCCCGGACGACACCTCGCTGATCACCCTTGAATTCACCCCCGTGCAGGGCGGCACCGAGCTGACCTTCCTGCAAACCCCGTTTGTCGACCAAGCCACCCGCGACGGCCACGAAACCGGCTGGGCGGGCGCCATGGACCGGCTCGCGGATCACCTGGCAAGCCCGGTCTGACTTGCCGCTTGCCCCCCCGTGGGTCGCAAGGTCCCCTCGGGCCGAGCGGCCCCCATGCGGATCGCACGCCCCCCCCTTTTCGCGGGCCGCCCGGCCCGTTACCCAGGAGACGCATCATGCACACTGAGCACGCCGTTGTATCCCGCCCCGAATGGGAAGCCGCCCGCGAAGCCCTGCTGGCCCGCGAGAAAGCCCTGACCCACAGCCAGGACGCGCTGGCGCGCGACCGGCTCGCCCTGCCCTGGATGCGGGTCGAAAAACGCTACCAGTTTCAAGGCGAACACGGGCCGCTGGGCCTGGCCGACCTGTTCGGCGGCAACAGCCAGTTGATCATCTATCACTTCATGTATGCGCCCGAATGGGACGAAGGTTGCGTGGGGTGCTCATTCCTGGCCGACCACCTGGACGCCGCGCTGGTGCACCTGCGCCATCACGACGTGACCGTGGTGGCTGTATCGCGCGCGCCGCTGGCCAAATTGAACGCCTTCAAGCGGCGCATGGGCTGGCGCTTCGCCTGGCTGTCTTCCGAAGGCTGCGACTTCAATGGCGACATGCACGCATCGGTGCCCCAAGCCGACGGCAGCATCGAAGACCGGCCCGGCGCCAGCGCCTTTTTCCGTGATCCGGATGGCGACATCTTCCTGACGTATTCCGCCTTTGAACGTGGCGTGGAAAGGTTGGTGGGGGCCTATAACTATCTGGACTTCGCGCCGATGGGCCGCAATGAAAACGGTCCGAACTTCAACTTGGGCGATTGGGTGCGTCATCATGACCAGTACGATCACGCCACCAGCGCGAACTGCCACGCCTGCGGCTAGGCGGCTGCGGGAGATAGCCGGCCCATGGCTTGCCTGTGTAGCGGCCATGCTGATCGGCCTGCTGGTCGACACCCGCCACACGCCCGCCGCCTTGCTGGCCAGCGAATGCGGCGCGCCGGGCGGCTTGCTGGACATGGCGTGGCGGCATGCCGTGCTGATGCCCGCCACCAGCGCCGCCATGGCGCTGGCCGCCCTGGCGCCCTGGCCCGGCGCGCCGCCGTTGACCGAGCGGGTGCTCTGCGCCGGGTTCATGGTCGTCGGCATGATTCTGGGTGCGAGGTTGGGCGTGGCGATGGCGCTGGGCTTGGGCGCGCCGATAGTTGCCGGCCTGGTGCTGGGCATGGCGGCTGGGATGGCGCTTGGATCGGCGGCCGCGCTTTTGCCCCTGGCCCCACTTGGCCGCCGCCGTGATTAGTGGTGCGCTTGGTGGCCCAGGAGGTGGCCCATCCAGTAACGCATCTAGTAACGCATCTAGTGACGCATCTGGTGGCGCATCTACTGACGCTGCTAGCGGCGCGCCCCAGTCAGCGGGCGCACGACCGGCGCGGCGGGTTCTATCGGCGCGGCTAGCGGCGCCTGGATCGTCAGCGCGGACGTGGCCTGCGCCACGCAGGGCAAGATCCAGCCCTCTTCCTTTTCATCCCGCGACAACCCCGGCCAATCCACGCAATACGTCACGGAACCCTCCAGCATCAAGCACATGCAGGCCCGGCAGGTACCGTTGCGGCAAGAACTGGGCAGCTTGATGCCGGCTGCCTGCGCCGCAAGCAACACCGAACTGCCGGCTTCCGCGTCAAAACGCAGGCCCGCTGGTTCGATCAGAATGGAAAATGCGGCCATGACGACGGATGTCCGAACGACGCCCTAGCCGGCGTTGTCCTGCCAGTCCAGCTTCCAGGCGCCCGACAGCACGTTCTGCATCCACAGCACGCAGGTCAGCGTCTTGGCGTCGGTGACTTCGCCCTTGCTGCATGCAGCAAGAAGCTCGGCGGGGTCCGCGCTGATCACATCCAGGAACTCGTCCTGATCCAACTGCCGTGGCCCGGCCCGCAAACCGCGTGCGAAGAAGATGTGGATGATCTCGGTGGAATAGGCGATGGCCAGGTGCAAGGCGCCGGCATGCGCCCACTGGTCGGCGGTGTAGCCGGTTTCTTCAAGCAGTTCGCGCTTGCCGCACACCAGCGGGTCTTCGCCCGGATCCAGCTTGCCCGCGGGAAACTCCGTCATCACGCGGCCAATGGGATAGCGGAACTGGCGTTCAAGCAGCACCCTGCCGTCGTCCAGCAACGGGATCACCACGACAGCGCCCGGATGCACGATGTACTCGCGCGTGGCGGTGTTGCCGTTGGGCAGGCTGACGATGTCGCGGCGAACCTTCAGGAAACTGCCTTCAAACGGCGCTTCGCGGGTCACCAGCGTTTCAACAAGATGCTTATCGCTTTCAGCGGAGGGGCGGGTCATGACGGCGTCTTAGTCTATTGAAAGAGGCAAGCGGCAGGCCGCCCCGGGCAAGCCTTGCAGCTTACCATCGCCGACCGATGCCGGCCGGTGGCTCAATCGAACTTGCGCCTGGCGTCCAGCGCCAGGCCGGCGCCAATGCTGCCGAACAGGTCACCTTCCACACTACGCGCGCCCGGCACCAGCGCCGATACGGTCTCGCGCAAGCGCGGCACGCGGCTGGAGCCGCCCGTGAAGAACACCGTGTCCACATCCGCCGTGGCCACGCCCGCATCGCGCAGCAACGCGCCCACCGTGGTCTCGACCTTTTCGATCAAGCGGCCCACGCAGGCATCGAACGACGGGCGCGTCACGTCCACCGCCAATTCCGGCGCAATCCGCGACAGATCAATGCGTGCCGACGGGTTTTCCGACAGCGCGATCTTGGCCTCTTCCACTTGCACCGCCACCCAGTGGCCGGCGCGCTGCTTCACCAGGTTCAGCAACAGGTCGATCTTGTCGCGGTCGCCGGCTTCGGCACGGATATAGGCGAAATGTTCCGCAGCCTTGCGGGTGTACGCCTGGTTGATGGTGTGCCAGCACGCCAGGTTGCCGTATTGCGTTGACGGCACATCCTTACCGCTGCGCAACTGGCTGCCCAAGCCCAGCAGCGGCATGACGTGCGCCAGGCTCAGTTGCTTGTCAAAGTCCACCCCGCCGATGTGCACCCCGCCATAAGCCAGGATGTCGTCGCGCCGATCGGCCTTGGCGGCGCGGCCCGGCCCCAGGCGGATCAAGGAAAAGTCCGACGTGCCCCCGCCGATGTCGATGACCAGCACCAACTCTTCGCGGTCAATCTGCGATTCATAGTCAAAGGCCGCAGCCAAGGGTTCAAACTGGAATTCGATGTCGGTGAACCCCACGCTGCGCGCGATTTCACCCAGCGTGTCTTGCGCGGTCTGGTCGGCGGCCGTGTTGTCGTCGACGAAGAACACCGGCCGGCCCAGCACCGCCCGCGTGAAATCGCGACCAGCGGCCGTTTCGGCGCGACGCTTCAGTTCGGCGATGAAACGGGTCAAGAGCACGCGAAACGGAATCGAGCGCCCCTGGACTTCGGTGGACCCATCGATCAACGAACTGCCCAGCAGGCTTTTCATCGACCGCATCAAGCGCCCGTCATAACCCGCCAGATAGTCGGAAATCGCGGCGCGGCCATAGCTGACCTCCGCGTCTTCATCGTGGAAAAAAATGGCCGACGGCAAGGTGGTCTTGCCGTCTTCCAGGGCGAGAAGCGCGCGCTGGTCGGGACGGCTCCAGCCTACGGTGGAGTTGGACGTGCCGAAGTCGACGCCGCATGCGGAGGAGATCATGGAGAATTCTGGGGCTGAAAGCAAAACGGCGGACAAGTGTACTCGCTTCGCCAAGGCGGAGGCGTCATGCGCGCTTCAAGGGCATCCGTCCCTTCCACGAAGCGCGTTGCTGCGCTTGACTTGCCGCGCCGTCGCAATAGGACGAATTCGAAAATCGAAAAACATTCGTCAACACGCGCAATGGCGCTTGGAATTTGCCGCAGTTCACACCGCTTTCTGATTCTTCCTATGGATAAAAACGAAGTGGCATGGTCTTGTTGCTGATTACCACTTTGTTCGAAAGTGTGCGAATCATGATCGCAGGATGTCTTTCACTGCCTGAACATCCTCAAAAGTACGTAGGCGCGCCGCTGCCAGGCGTGAAATCTGGACGGGGAGGAACACACTTCATGAAACCCGCAGCTACCCTGCTTATGCTGTTGATGACCGCGCCAGCCAGCCACGCCGCGCTGGCCGCCGATACCGCTTTGCGCCACTGCACACAACTCATCTCCAACGTCGAGCGGCTGGCATGCTTTGACGCCGCCATGGGCACACCCCCATCAGCGCGCCCGTCGGACCTCATCCGGCAGAACGAATCGTCGCGGCCCGAGGGCGACTCGACGTTCATGCTGACCGAGTCAAACGAGCCTCCTGCCGGGCAACAGCGCGTTGTGATGTCGGCGCCGGCGCTGAACACGCAGCCGCCCATCTATTTGGCAATCACCTGCCTGTCCAACATCTCTCGCCTGCAGTTGCTGGCGGATCGGCCCTTCGCGCGCCACCAGATGACGGTCCAGCTTTATATGGATGATCGGCCTTTGTCCGCCGCCCGCCCGTGGCGCGTGCTGCCCGAAGGCAACGTGGCCGACGCCGGACGCGGCCTGGTCGCCATTGATCAGTTGCGGCCTTTCGTGGCAGGGGAGCGCCTGCGGGTGGAGAGCGACTACGCGCTGTTCAACGGCTTGACCTTCAACGCCAGCGGCTTGCAAGTGCTGTTGTCGCGCCAACGCGAGGCATGCCATTGGTGACCCGCCATGTCATGCGCAACATTGAAGCCTTGCTGGCGCCGTTGCGGCGCAGGCGCAGGGTGCGCTTCGGCATCGCCGCGCTGGTTGGCCTGCTGATGGCCGGGTGCTGGTATCACACCCATCGCGTGAACCGACCGCTAGCAATGCCGGTGCCGGAAAAGAACCCGGGGTTCAGCCTTGGCAAGATCGACGGCGGCGACGCATCCGGCCGCAAGCTCTTGCAGCCGCTGGACCAGATTCGCGGCGCCGTCGCCGCGGTCAGAGACTACCGCCTGGCTTGGCCCGTCCTCTCGGAACTGGGCTTCTACCAAGGCCACAAGATCGAGTCGACAGTGGACGACGCGTACGTGCAGTGGTTGTCCAGGCGCTTTCTGCCGGAACTGGCAAACGGCGTCATGAACGCCATCAATGGCGCGCCTTCCGGCAGCAACCAGCAACTGGCGGCGCTGCGCGTCTACCGCATGATCGAAGACCGTCAGAACCGCCGCCCCCCCATTGTGGAAGACTGGATGAAGCAGCAATGGCAAGCGGCTTTTCCCGGCCAACGGTGGGTGCAGAACGCGCTGATGCGCCACCTGGACTACGCCATGAAGCATGCCGATGCCGAACTGCCGCGCAACCAGGCACGCATTGCCGAGGTGCAGCAGCGCCTGCGGCAGGTTCCCATGCCGCAGCGCGTCTACATGACGATGCGCGAGCAGGCCGGCAAGATCCTGCATTCGCCGTTGGACCTGCGCAATGAAGTCGGCCCCGCGTTCGACATCGTCTACAAGGATCCCAGTGCAACATCGGGGCAGAGCGGTGCATCAACCCGCATCGATCCCTTATTGACGGCGGCCGGGTATCACGGCTATTTCGTGGCGCATGGCAAGGAATACGTCGACCTGGCCATGATCGACCGCTGGACGCTGGGCGAACGCCAGAGGATTGATCCCTCAGAGGCAGACAAACAGGTGTTGGCCGAGCGGGTGCGCGCGCTGTACCGCAGCGACTACATCAATACCTGGCAACGGGGCCTGAACCAGCTTGAGGTCGTCGACTTCAACGACCTGAACCAGGCCCTAACCGTATTGGGCACGGTGATCAGCCCCGCGGCGCCGCTGCGCCGGCTGGTCGAAACCGTGCGCGACAACGCCGGACCCATGGCGGCCATCGCCCGGCCCTTCGCGCCCTTGGCCGATCTGCTGGTGGCCAAGGGCGACAAGCCGTCCTACCTGGACGAAAGCATGGCCGCCATCGGCCGTGTCCACGACACCCTGAAGACCGTGCACGACAGCCCCGATCCCGGCAAGGCCGCGCTTGCGCTGGTGCTGGACCGCTTTGCGCTCAAGGGCGTGGACCCGATCAGCAACTTGCAGCGCATGGCCGTCGGCTTGCCCGAGCCCTTGAACCGGCAGGTGAAGAAACTGGCCGACGAATCATCGCAAGTGCTGTTGATCGAAGCCCTGAAAGAGCTTGAGCGTCGCTGGGAGACGGACGTGTACCGCTACTACCAGGAACGCCTGGCCGGCCGTTACCCGTTCAACCCGAATAGCCGCATCGACGCATCGCTTGAGGATTTCACCGCGCTGTTCGGGCCGCAAGGCAGGCTGGCGCAGTTCAAGGAGCAATACCTGAAACTGTTCTTCGACGACAACCTCGAGGCCCTGTATTCAGAGCGCCGCGGCGGTTATCTGGTACGGATGGATGTGCTGGCGCAGCTTGAGGCCGCCGACCGCATCCGCGACGCCTTCTTCAACAACCGGGGCGCACTGGGCGTGCAGTTCAGTATCCAGCCCCTGGGGCTGACGTCCAGCCGCCGCAGCAGCGTCCTCAGCGTGGAAGGCCAGTTGATCAGCTACAGCCATGGCGCCAGCAACAGCGTGGGGCTGATCTGGCCGAACAACCTGGGCGACTCCACGGAAAGCCGCATCACGCTGGTCAGCGCGACCGGCACCAGCAGCGGCCTGGCGTATCGCGGATCGTGGTCGATGTTTCGCTTGCTGAGCCAGGCGCGGCTGGACAGCGCAACGGCCAATAGCGTTGATTTGAGTTTCTCGGCAAACGACGGCGCCATGCGCTACCGGATCACCGCCGAAAAAGCCAACAACCCGTTCACGCAAGCCAGCTTCAACGGCTTTGCGCTGCCCGACACCTTGCTGGCCGAAGCGTCCAAACCCAAGCCCGCCAAGCCCGAACCGGCCGCGGCGCCCCCGGCTCGTCCCCAAGCGCCGGCCTTCAAGGGCCCGCCCCGATCGCCACCGAAGGCCGGCGCGGCGGAACCCAGGCTGGCTGATGAGCCAAACGTCTTGCCGCACCATGCGCCCGCCTGACGCGCCGCGCTACTGCTGGCGGCGCTGCTCCAGCTCTTTCAGGCACTGCGCCACGCCGGCCTGCATCTGCGCGTTGGACACCGCGGCGCGGTCGGACACTTCGCGGCAGCGGACGTATTGGGCCTGGCTTTCCGCCGAATCGCGAATCACCACGGGGCCGGAGCCTGGCGCGGGGGTGACCGTCATGCGCAGAGTCGACGGCGGCGACTGGCTGCCATCCTTGGACGGCTGGCTGGGAAACTGCATTTCCTGCGTGGCCGGCACGGCATTCTGCGCATGCGAAACGCTCATGACTCCCAAGGCGCACACCGCGGCAAGCAGGCAAGCCGGAACGGAATATTTCTTCATAAAGACCTCTCTCTTGAATGGGCTGGCGCCCAAGGGCGGCGAGCTTTCCGCGCCAGGCATCTGGAAGCGCGTAGCGTGGCATGCCCCCAGGGGCGCGCCGCTTATCGTAGCGCCGCCCACCCCCACCCGGCGTGCCAAGACGCAACCACCAACAGCAGAGATGTTTCTCGCGGTTTCTTGCGGCCTGCCTGCGTGGCCAAGGCGGGCAGGCTATCGCTTGGGCGCCACGCCCGGCCGCGAGGCACGCAGCGGCGCCAACAAGGACGACAGACCGTTGTGGTCCAGTTCATGCATCAACGCCAGCAGGCGGCCCAGTTCCCCGGGCGGAAAGCCCTTGCGCGCAAACCATGCCAGGTACGGGCCGGGCAGATCGGCGATCAGGCGCCCCTTGTACTTGCCGAACGGCATGTCGCGGGTCACCAGCAGATTGAGCAGTTCGGGATCCATGGCGCGCAGTCTACCTCAGCCCATTACCAGAGTGCCGCCCGCATGCCAAGGCGTCGCTGCGCACCTTACATCCCGTTTCAGCAGACCCCATTTACTGTCCGTATCGTGAACCCGTTTATCAACAGGAGCTCGCCATGATGAAAACCACCCTGACCTGCACCCTGAGCCTTGCCTTGCTTGCCGGCTGCGCCCCCTTCTCGTCGCCTGACGCGCGCGACACGCCGGCCGATGGCCACACGGCGCGCAATGCGCTGGACTGGCCAGGCAGCTATGAAGGCACCCTGCCCTGCGCCGATTGCCCCGGCATCAAGACGCGGCTGACCTTGATGAAGGACGACCGCTATGAACGCCAGACCCAGTACCTGGACCGCGAGCCGCAACCGGAAATCGTTACCGGCACGTTCAGCTGGGAATCAGACGGCAGCACCATCCGGCTGGACGCCTCGGGCGATAGCCAGCGCTACTTCGTCGCCGAAAACCAGGTGATCATGCTGTACCGCGACGGCACCCGCCCCACCGGCCCCTTGGCCTCTTACTACGTCCTGCGCCGCGCGCAATGATTCCGTTCCGGCTATTCTTGAGGCGAACCGCGCCCTGGCACCCCACCCCGGCGCCCCACCCTCAAGGAAGCCATGAAGACCGACCACGAGTTGCTTTCCGCTTTTGCCCCCACCGGCACGCTTCGCGCGTCCATCAATCTGGGCAACCCCATCCTGGCGAACACCGACCCGGCCACTGGCCAGCCCGGCGGCGTGTCGGTCGACCTGGCCACCGAACTGGCGCGGCGCCTGGACGTCAAGCTGGATCTGGTGGTGTTCAAGTCAGCCGGCGAATCCGTCAATGCCGTGGCCACGGAACAGGCGGACGTGGGCTTTTTTGCCATCGACCCGCTGCGTGGCGAGCAGATCGCATTCACCGCCCCCTATGTCGTCATCGAAGGCGCGTACCTGGTGCGCCAGGACTCGCCGGTCACGGCCATGGACCAGGTCGATAACGAGGGCGTGCGCGTGGTGGTCGGCAAAGGCAGCGCCTACGACCTGTACCTGACGCGCGAGTTGAAGCAAGCCGAGATTTTCCGCGCCCCGACCTCGCCTGCCGTCGTCGACACTTTCCTGCAGCAAAACCTGGAAGTGGCGGCAGGCGTAAAGCAACAACTGGAAGCCGATGCCGCGCGCCTGGGCGGGCTGCGCCTCTTGGACGGCCACTTCATGCTGATCCGCCAGGCCATGGGCGTGCCCAAGAGCCGTGGCGACAAGGCCAGCGCGTACTTGGCCGCCTTTGTTGAAGCCATGAAGAAATCCGGGTTCGTGGCTGAGGCCCTGGCGCGCCACAAGATCCAAGGCGCTGCCGTGGCGCCAGCCCAAGCCTGAAGCCAGCCACGCGCAAACAAAAAGCGCCGGCCGATGTCGCCATCGGCCGGCGCGTTGTCCGTCACCCAAACTTCCTCAATGGCTGATCATCCAGGGTCTTGCGCCCGCGAATGATTTCGCGCCGTCGGCACTGGTGCGCGTCTTGCCTGATGCGCGCCCGCCCCCACAACAACCGCAGTTCATGCCATGCCCCGACCGCGAACTGCGCGGCTCGTTCGCGCTGCGTTCGTTCACGGCACGCGCCCGGTTCACGGCGGACGACAGCGCCGAGATCGCCGGCGCCCCGCTGATGATGCGGCCCGACGCGGCGCCGCATTGCGGGCAGGCCGCCGGATCGCGCCAGTGCGCCAGCGGCCGCAAGGCGGCAAATTCGCCGCATGCGCCGCAGGAATAGTCATACATGGGCATCGCGGCTCTCCTTAGCGATCGCGCGAGAGCGGCATGTCCACCCCGCCCTGGATGTGCTTGACCGGCCCCGACGCCGAGGGCTGGATGTCAAAGTCGAAGATCTCGGTGGGCAGCCACAGCGTGGCGCAAGAATTGGGAATGTCCACCACCCCGCTGATATGGCCCTGCACCGGCGCGCAGCCCAAGAGCGAATACGCCTGTGCGCCGGAATAGCCGAATTTCTTCAGGTATTCGATGGCGTTCAGGCACGCCTGCCGATAGGCCACGTTCACGTCCAGGTAGTGCTGCTTGCCTTCTTCGTCGACCGAGATGCCTTCGAAGATCAGGTAGTCCTTGTAGGCGGGCGTGATGGGGCTGGGCTTGAAGATGGGATTCTTGATGGCGTATTTTTCCATGCCGCCCTTGATGAGCGACACGCGCATATGCACCCAGCCCGCCATTTCGATGGCGCCGCAGAAGGTGATCTCGCCATCGCCTTGCGAGAAGTGCAGGTCACCCACCGACAGGCCGCCACCCTGGACGTAGACCGGAAAGAACACGCGCGCCCCGCGTGACAGGTCCTTGATGTCGCAGTTGCCGCCGTGCTCGCGGGGCGGCACGGTACGTGCGCCTTCGGCTGCTGCACGGTCACGGTCTGCGCCTTGCAAGGCGCCCATGTGGGCCGTCTTGGGCGCGGGCGGATTGGCCAGCGGCGGCACGCGATTGGGGTTGGTGTCGATCAGCGCCTGTTCGCGCCGGTTCCAGGTATCCAGCAGCTTTTTATCGGGCAGGCAGCCGATCAGGCCGGGATGGATCAGGCCCGCGAAATTGACGCCCGGAATATGGCGTGACGACGTGAACATGCCGTGGAAATCCCAGATGGATTTTTGCGCATGCGGGAAGTGCTCGGTCAGGAAGCCGCCACCGTTGTTGCGGCTGAAAAAGCCATTGAACCCCCACAGGCTGTCGGGCTTGGCGCCGATGTCCAGCAGGTCAACCACCAGCAAGTCACCGGGCTCCGCGCCTTCCACGCCCACCGGGCCGGAAAGAAAGTGGACGGTGGACAGATCCACGTCGCGCACATCGTCGGCGCTGTCGTCGTTCTTGATCGCGCCGCCCGTCCAGTCATAGGTTTCCAATACGAAATCGTCGCCGGGCTTGACCCACACGGCCATCGGAATATCCGGGTGCCAACGGTTGTGGATGTGCGTGTTTTCGTAAGGGGACTGGTCCAGATCGACCTTGATGAGGGGTGTGGTCATTCTCTTTCATCTCCAACGTGACGTGTTGATAAAACAGAACTTCAGCCGGAAGGCAGGCGCCCGATACCGTTGCGGCTCGGGTCTTTTGAATCAGGGAACCGTGGTCGATGGTAGACCGGTTCCCGCGAATCGCCATACTGGTTTTCCATGCAGTGTCAGGCACGCGGCGCAACATGTCCGCGCACGCTTTTCGCACCAGTTATGATGCACGCCACGCCACACCAGAGTTTTTCGCATGGCAGCAAAGCACCGTCGGCCACTGGCCATTTGTTTGATCCTCGCGGCCTGCGCCGCCGCGCCTGCGCGCGCCGACAGCGACTGTGTTGCCCGCATCGACGCGGCAGAGGCCAGCTTGAAGCGCAAGCAAGACGTACAGCGCACGCATGAAGCGGCCAACAATCTGGAGCTGAACCGGGATCTTTGCCAGGGCCGCCTGGACTTGCTGGATGCGCGCTACGCGCTTAGCGATGATTTCGAAGCGTGCCGCCGCCAGGGTGCGGCCTTTTCGGACGCCGTCGTGCGCAGGCTGACCCAGGCGTCCGAGGAACTCGCCGACATGAAAACCGCCTGGATCCGGACCTGCGCCAGGCAGATGCAAGACTGAGGACTGGCGCCGCCACGCCACGGACAGGCGTGGCAACACCCTGCCCTCATCAGATGGACATTTCCATCTCGCTGTGTTGCGGGAAGAAGATGGCGCGGCTGGGATCGAAGCCATAGCGCGTTTCGAATTGGCAGGCGTCATTCGCCAGCGCCAGGACCGACTCAAGAATGAAGTCGGCCTTTTCATCCGACAGCAACACGCTGAAGTTCAGCCTGACAAAACCGGGCTTTTCGATTTCGCGGCCATCCAGAATGGCTTGGCGCATCTGCCGCGACTGGGCGGGGTCAATGTCCAGCAGCCGATGCACGTACGGCCCCGCGCATGCGCAGCCGCCACGCGCCTGGATGCCGAAGCGGTCGCTGAGCAGGCGGGTCACCAGTTGCTGATGCACGAATCCGCCCTGGCTATTGCGCACGCGGAACGAAAAGATGGGCAAACGATTGGCGCTAAGCGAGCCCAGCAATTCCAACTGCTCTGAACCCTTCCAAGCGGCCAGCGCGCGCTGGACGAAGTGCGCGTTGCGCTGGCGCATGAAATCGGCGCCCAGCGCGTCCTTCACCAACAAGACCAGCGCCGCGCGGATATCGCCCACCACGTTCGGCGTACCCGCTTCTTCGCGCGATTCCAGGCTGCCGCTGTAATCATGGCCCTCGGGCGACACGAATTTGACGGTGCCACCGCCCGGCCAGGTCGGCGTGGTGTCGAGCACCGCGTCGCGCCGTACGATCAGCACACCCGATGCGCCCGGCCCGCCGATGAACTTGTGCGGTGAAAAAACAATGGCGTCGATCTGCGCGTCCGTGGCGGGCGACATCTGGATGGGCAAGTAAGGCGCGCCGCCCGCGTAGTCCCACAGCATTTTCGCACCCGCCGCCTTGACCTGCCGGGTGATGCCGGCCACGTCCGCCACGATGCCGGTCACGTTGGACGCGGCCGACAAGGCGCAGATCACCAGCGTGCCGGCGGGCGCGGCCAGCGCCGCATCCAACGCCGCCAGATCCGGGCCGCCTTGCGCGCTTTCAGGCACTTCGACGATGTCCGCGCCGCATTCGCGCCACGGCAGAATATTCGAGTGATGTTCGTACGGGCCGATGATGACGCGAACGTTCTTGCCCGCCGCCACCGCCGCATCCACGCCGAACAGATGTACCAGGCGATTGATGCCCGCCGTTGCGCCCGACCCCGCAAAAATCACCGCGTGCGCGTCGCTGGCGCCACAGCACCGGGCGATCACGGCGCGGGCCTCACGGCGCAAGCGCGTGATGAAGCCGCCGCAGTAGGACGCTTCGGTGTGGGAATTGGCGTAGTACGGCAGCACCTGTTCCAGGACAAAGCGCTCGACCTGCATCAGCGCGCGGCCGGATGCAACGTAGTCGGCGTAGACCAGGGGCTTGCGGCCAAAGGGGCCGTCGATAAAGGCATCCTTGCCGATCAGGCCGTCGGCAAGCGCAGCGGCGATATCGCCGGTTTTCAAGCTGTCTTGAAACTGCTGCAACGGTCCTGCGGAGTCGGAGGCCGTGGCGGTAAACGTAGTCATGATGGTCTTCCAAGTGATCCGAAATATCATACGATGGAAGCCAACAACGAACATCACCGTAATTTTGCGTAAATTAACGAATATTGGTTCATATGAACGATCAATTGGAAAAAATAGACAAGCTTGATCTAAGCATCATTGCTTGCCTGCAAAAAGACGGTTCGCTGTCGCAGCGCGAGCTGGCCGATCGGGTGGGCCTTTCGCAAAATGCCTGCTGGCGCCGGCTTCAGCGCCTGAATGCCTGCGGCATCATTCGCGGCACCCGGGCGGAAGTCAGCCTGGTGGCACTGGGGCTGGACCTGACCGTTTTCGTCATGATCCGCACCAGCCATCACGCCAAGGCCTGGGCCGACGGCTTCCGCCAGCACGTAGAACGCCTGCCCGAAGTGACGGAGTTCTACCGCATCGGCGGCGACTGGGATTACCTGATCAAGGTAGTATGCCGAGGCATGGCCGGCTATGACCGCTTCTATCAAAAGCTGATCACGGATTTTGAACTGTCGACGGTCACGGGTTTCTTCAGCATGGAAGCCATTATCGAAAACCGCCCGCCGGATCTTCGTCTGCTGGACACCTGATGCTGCCCGTCCGAAAACCGTCTTGCCGCGACAGCCGGGAACTTTGAAGCCCGATTCGGTTCGAAACCCCTCACCCTCACCGTGGAGACCCGCAAGGCCATGATTCTTTAAGCCCTCCTTCTGATCCCCCTTTGCCGCCCGCCGCGCAAAGCGTTTCATTATTTCGGAGAGCTATCCATGGCCCGGTCTTCCAGCGCGCCGCCTTCGGCGCAATCCCCGACGCATCCGTCCTTCGCCACGTCCCATTCAGTGGCGTCCCATGCCGTTGCGTCCCACTCCGTCCCGTCTGCCTTCCTCAGCTTGCAGCGCGTCCGCGTGGCGCTGCCCGACGGCCGCGTGCTGCTTGACGACGTCAGCCACGACTTCACCACCGCCCGCCACGGCGTCATCGGGCGCAACGGCGCGGGGAAATCGGTGCTGCTGCGAGTGATGCTTGGCGCCCTGCCCCCGCAATCCGGCCGCGTCGTGCGCCACGGGCACATGGCCCACGTGCCGCAGACGCCAAGCTGCTTCCCCGGCACCACCCTGGCCGATGTCGCGGGCCTGGGTGCCGTCGTCCGCGCCCTGTCCAACATCGAAGCGGGCAGCACAGATCGCGCCGATTTCGATCTGGCCGAAGACCATTGGCTGATCCATCACGACTGGGCGCGTATGCTTGCCGACGCCGGCCTGCCGGATTGGTCGCTCGCGCACCCTGCCCACGTAGCTAGCGGCGGTGAACTGACCCGCGTGGCCTTGGCAGGCGCGCTACTGCAAGGCGGCGACGGCCTGCTGCTGGACGAACCCACCAACCATCTGGACACCCGTGCGCGTGATTGGCTGATCGAAAAAATCAGCGCATGGCGCGGCGCGCTGATCGTCGTCAGCCACGACCGCCGCCTGCTGGACGCCATGGGCAATATTGTTGAGCTGGACGGCGGCTCGCTGAGCGGGCACGCCGGCAACTACAGTGCCTGGCGCGCCCAGCGGGACAGACAGGACGCTGCGGCCGACGCCGCCCTGGAGCACGCCCGCAACGAACGCGCAGCGGGCTTGCGCGCATTGCGGCAACAGCACGACGCGCAACAACAACGCAGCGCGCGCAATAGCCGCAACGCCCGCGAGACCAATCAAGCCCCGATCCTGCTTGGCGCAAAAAAAGCCAGTGCACAAGCTCATGCCGGGCGCGACCGATTGCGCCGCCTGCAAGCGGGCGCCGCGTTGGAAGACGCCGTCAGACAGGCCGCCTTGCGGGCACCCACGGCGCCGGGCGTGGCCTTGGCATTGCCCGACACCACGGTGCCCGCCGGACGGCGCGTCCTGCATCTGGAAGACGCCCGGCTTCCCTTTCCGGAACAGGCGCAACCGTTCAACTTGAGCCTGGCCGGCCCTTTTCGGTTGGCGATCCAAGGGCCAAATGGCTGCGGTAAAAGCACGCTGCTGGCGATGCTGGCGGGCGATCTGCCCCTCCTTTCTGGCCGCTGCGATGTGCGCGTGCCCACCGCCATGCTGGACCAACGCGCAAGCGCATTGCCCGCGCATGCGTCGCTACTGCAAACCTTGGACGCCCTGGGCTCGCCGCTGTCGCAGGGTGAGCTGCGTAGCCGCCTGGCCCTGCTGGGACTGGGCCCGCCCCTGGTTCAGGCGCCCGCCGCCACCTTGAGCGGCGGCGAACGCATCAAGGCCGCGCTGGCCGCCGCGCTCTGGCGCAAGCAGCCCGCGCAATTGCTGCTGCTGGACGAACCCACCAACCATCTGGACATGGCGTCGACGCAGGCGCTGGAAGACGCGCTGGCGCAGTATCCCGGCGCCATGGTGGTGGTGTCGCACGATGCGGTGTTTCTGGAACGGATCGGCCCCACGCATTGGTTGACGTCCAACGACGATGGCACTTGGGTACTACGCGAAGGCGAATCGGAAGCGGATCGTTCACCGGCCTGACGCGGCGCTTGGCAGTTCGGCGTGAAAGGCCTTTCGTGCTGGCGCCGGCAGATGGGTTACGCGCGTTGTCCGGGCGTGTTCTATTGACCGGTCGTTCGCGCTGCACCCATCCTACGATTGACGTGCAGGAGGCCGTAGGATGGGTGCGGCGCGCACGGCTACATAGAAGAACACAGACGCTCAACGCGCAAACCCATCAAGCAGCGCATCACAATGGCCGGGATCGATCAGATACCAAGGCCGGCCGATGGGTTACGCGCGTTGTCCGGGCGTGTTCTATTGACCGGTCGTTCGCGCTGCACCCATCCTACGATTGACGTGCAGGAGGCCGTAGGATGGGTGTGGCGCGCAGGGCTACATAGAAGAACACAGACGCTCAACGCGCAAACCCATCAAGCAGCGCATCCCAATGGCCGGGATCGATCAGATGCCAAGGCCGGCCGATGGGTTACGCGCGTTGTCCGGGCGTGTTCTATTGACCGGTCGTTCGCGCTGCACCCATCCTACGATTGACGTGCAGGAGGCCGTAGGATGGGTGTGGCGCGCAGGGCTACATAGAAGAACACAGACGCTCAACGCGCAAACCCATCAAGCAGCGCATCCCAATGGCCGGGATCGATCAGATGCCAAGGCCGGCCGATGGGTTACGCGCGTTGTCCGGGCGTGTTCTATTGACCGATCATTCGCGCTGCACCCATCCTACGATTGACGTGCAGGAGGCCGTAGGATGGGTGTGGCGCGCAGGGCTACATAGAAGAACACAGACGCTCAACGCGCAAACCCATCAAGCAGCGCATCCCAATGGCCGGGGTCGATAAGATGCCAAGGCCGGCCGATGGGTCACACGCCGCTCAACCCGTCAGGTTCATGTACACACTCAACCCGCCAGCTTCATACCCACACTCAACCCGCCAGCTTCATACCCACACTCAACCCGCAAGCTTCATATGCACGATCGGAAACGGGCGGCCGGCGTCGTCGTGGGCCGAGCGGCCGGTGTCGACGAAACCATAGTGTTTGTAAAACCCGTGTGCTTGCGGATTCTGTTCGTTCACGTCCACCAGCAGGGTGCCGTGCAGCGAGCGCGCGAAATTCAGCAGGCGGCGGCCGGCGCCTTTGCCGCGCTTGCTGGCGTCCACGAACAGCATTTCGACCTTGTTGCCTGATAGCCCCATGAAGCCGGCGATCTCGCCGTCGCCGTCCTCACAGACCCACACCCGCACCGACGGCAGATAGGTGTTGAGGATCTGCGGGTACATGGCCTGGATTTCCTTTTCCGTCAGGAAGGAATGCGTGGCGCGCACCGAGCGGAGCCAGATGTCCGCCAAAGCCAGGTCGTCGCCGTGGTTGCGTTCTCGGATATTCATGTTCTTGTTGGTGTTTACAGTCCCGAGCGATACAGGTCGGTCGCGGCCAGGACGGTTTCCATTTGCACAGTATGCGCGAAGACAAAGCGGTCGCCGTAGACGGTTTCATCCGGAAACTCGGAGATCAAAGCCAGCGGCAAATCCTCGCGATCCGTCTCCGTGATCTGTACCGGAATGCCGTTCATGACCTCGAAGCCGGTTTCCAGCGCATGCGCGTGAAAGAGTTCCAGTTGGCGGGCGTTGAATTCCACCAGCCCGGCCACCTTGTCGGCCAGGCGCGCGGTGACGCCTTTGATCAGCCGGTGCGCGCGTTCACGCCAGCCCGGATGATGGCGCAACACCAGGAAGAATCCCTTGGGTATGGTCCACAGCTCGAAATTGCGCGGCAGATAACCCGACAGGGGACGCGTCCACTCATGCGCGGGGTAGCCGTGCAGGTTGATGTGCAACTGTGCGCCGCTGATCGCCTGCGCCTGATGACGCGCGTCGCGTTCAAAGAACGGTGCATGTTCGCGGTAGGCGATGTCGTCGCCCAGCGCGCTGTAGCGCGAGGCGTGCAGCATGTGGCGCGGATGATGTTCGCGCAGGCGGTTGAACAGCGCGTAGCCGTCAGGGTTTTCGGCGGCGACCAGCGCAAAGTGCGCGTTGCCGCGTTCGGCCAGCGTCTGCGCCGCGCGCAGCGCGCCCACAATGCCCGACGTTTCATTGGCGTGCTGCGCGCCCGAGATGAAGACGGCCGGTCCGGGGCCGCGCACATACGTGCCCAGCACGGGGCGACCCTGGCGCGATACCGCCTGAAAGGCGTCGCCGCCAAACGCCGCCACACAGCCGGCGATCTGGGCAGCCGTCAACGGCTCGCGGCGTTGCGCCAGCGGCCCATCGGGTCGCGCGGGCGTAACCGGAGCGACGGGGGCAAACGGCTCTAGCGACATCTGCACACGCGCCGCGCCGTCATGGCGGCGGATGTCGGGAATGATCTGGCCCGGCTGCAAGCCACGGTCGCCCGACGGCCGGCCGGAGTGATGCTGAAAATGTTCCAGCAGCGTGAAGTACACGTCTTCGTGCAGGGCTTCAAAGGTGCTGACGATTTCTTCGTCCACCGGCAGCGCGAAGTCCATGCCGGGCAGGTCCACCCGAATTTCCAGGCGGTCGAAATAAGGCTCGTGCGCGCCCCAGGCATGGTTGCGCACGGTGTCGACGATGCTGCGGAACACTTGCTGGTATTCGGTGGCTTGGGCGCCGTCGGTCTGCGTCACGCCGTCGGCATCGCGCACGCGCAGCCAGCCGGTGGGCGACAGTTCCGGTGTGCCGTCTTGCGCGGCGCCCAGCACGTTGGGCGCGAAAACGCGCGACTCGACCGTGCGGCCATCAGCGTAGTTCAGGGTGACGTCATAGTGCAGGTCGGACCCGCCTTCCTGCATCACGACGCGCACGCCTTCCAGCAGCGCGACCAGCGGGTAGGCTTCCAGCGTAAAGCGCTTGGCCAGCGCGTGTTCGTGCAGCGGATAGCGCACCAGCGCCGACACCAGGCCTTCGCGATCGACTTCTTCCAGGAAGTAATGCAGCAACGGCTTGTAGGCGCTGCGAAAGCGCGCCGTGACGCCGGCCTGCGCCAGCCGCGCCTCTGCCGCGCGGCGCGCATCAACGCCTTCAAACAGCCAGCCTTCCACCACCGCGCCACGCCACACGGGCGCCAGGTAGGAATGGGTCCAGGCGTCCAGCGTGCGGTCAAATGATTTTTCAAGCAAAGACATGCTTTGGTTTCCTTCGGGGTTCTTGCGGCATCTGGCAAAGAGACAAATGCCCCTTGCGGGGCATCTGATCTTTTACACCTTTCCAGTGGGGTCCAGGCGGTCTCGCAACCAATCTCCCAGCAGATTAAGGCCCAGCACGGTCAGCATGATCGCCAGGCCGGGGAAGACGCTGACCCACCACGCGGTCTGCATGTAGGTGCGGCCATCGGCCAGCATGCCGCCCCAACTGGGAATCATCGGGTCCACGCCCAGGCCCAGGAAGGTCAGACTGCTTTCCAGCAGGATGTTGTTGGCCACGTTCAAGGTCATCAGGATGACCAGCGGACCCAGCAGGTTGGGCACGATGTGATGGCGAATCATGGCCAGGTCGCGCACGCCGAAGGCGCGGGCGGCCAGCACGAATTCGCGCTCACGCAGCGCCAGCACCTGGGCGCGCACCAGCCGCGCATACTGCACCCACTGCGAAACGATCATGAAGAAGATCACGTTGAACAGGCCGCCCCCCAGGATGGCGATGAACGTGATGGCCACCAGGATGAACGGCAGCGCCAGTTGCACGTCGGCAAAGCGCATGACGACCATGTCCCAGAAGCCGCGGTAGTAGCCCGCGATCAGGCCCATGACGATGCCCAGCAGCGCGCCGCCGATAACGGACGCGAAGCCCACCATCAGCGAGATCTTGCCGCCCACGATCACGCGGGCCAGCACGTCGCGGCCCAAGGGGTCGGTGCCGAAGGGATGCGCGGCCGACGCGAACGGCGCCATCAGGCGCGAGGCCAGGTCCATGGATTCGCCGCCGTCGGGGAACAGCCAGCCAGATGTCAGCACCAGCAGGATCATGGCGCCGGTGAGAATGGCGCCCAGCACGAATTCCAGCGAACGGTAGCGGCTGCGCGGCTTGACGGGCTTGGGCGTGGCGGCGATGGGGGAAGTTGTCTGCATAAGGCTCACCGCGTGCGGATACGGGGATCGACGATGCCGTAGGCAATGTCGACGATCAGGTTGACCAGGACGATGACGGCGGCCAGCACGGTGACCGTGCCTTGCAGCACCGGGTAGTCGCGGCCCGAAATGGCGTCAAACGCCAGCGTGCCGAGTCCGGGCCAGTTGAAGACCATTTCAATCACGACGATGCCGCCGATCAGGCCGCCGAACTGCAGGCCCAGATAGGTGATGAGCGGAATCGCGCAATTGCGCAGCGCGTGCTTGTACAGCACCACGCGCTCTTTCAGGCCCTTGCTGCGCGCCACCATGATGTATTGCGCCGACAGCGTTTCCAGCATGGTGGTGCGCACCAGGCGGATGTTGGTGGCGCTAAGAATGATGGCCATCGTCAGGGACGGCAGCACCAGGCTGGCCGGGCCGCTCCAGCCCGAAGGCGGCAGCAGCGGGAAGGTGATCGACAGCAGCAACACCAGCATCAGCGCCAGCCAGAAGTTGGGGAACGACAACCCCACCAGCGACAGGATGCGGATGGCCTGGTCCATGGGCTTGCCGCGCTTGATGGCGGCCTGGATGCCCAGCGGCAGCGAAATCAGAATCGACACGATCAGCGACGTGAACGCCAGCATCAGCGTGGCGGGCAAGGCGTCGCCGATCAGCTTGGACACCGACGTGCCGCCCATGAAGCTGCGGCCGAAATCGCCATGCAACAGGCCTTGCATGTACGACAGGTATTGCTCGTAAAAGGGGCGGTTCAGCCCCAGCGCCTGGCGAATGTTGGCCAGGTCTTGTTCGGTGACGCTGCCCGAACCCTGGCTGAGCATCAGCGCGGGGTCGCCGGTCAGGCGCACGGCATAGGAAACCAGCAGTGTCACGGCGACGATCACGAAGACCGCCTGCAACACGCGTTTGATGAGAAATCCGGTCATGAGGCGCCGCCCCGGTTTTCACCGGGGCGGATCGTTGGGTTGATGCTTACTCGACGGTCGCGTTGAGGAAACGGAAGCGGATGTCGCCCGGGACTTCCAGATTCTTCACGCGCTTGTTCACGCCCACGATCGTGTTCAGGCTGTACAGCGGCATTTCCAGCGCCTGATCGGCAACGTAGGTGGCAATTTCCTGCAGCATGGCTTCGCGCTTCTTCACGTCGTAGACGGCGCGTTGCGCTTCCAACATGCCATTCAGCTTGGCGTCGTTGTCATACGGGTTCCACTTCTGGCCCGTGTGATACATCAGGTACGCGGTGTTGTCGTAGTCGTACGTCCAGCCGCCCCACTGGTTCTGCCACATCTCGCCCGTCTTGCCACCCGGGATGATGTCGTTCAACAGCACGCCGGTTTCATACGGCTTGATAGTGGCGCGCACGCCCACGCCTTGCAGGTAGCCCGACACGGCCTGGGCCACTTCGCGGAAGTTCGAATCGCTGCCGCGCACGTCGATCTGCACGGTGGCGCCCGGCTTCACGCCGGCGGCGGCCAGCAGCTTCTTGGCTTCAGCGGGGTTGAACGGAAGGGGCTTTTGCTCGGGGTTGAAGCCGAAGGATTGCGGGCCCTGGAAGCTGGCGATGACCTTGGCCTGGCCCAGCAGCAACTGCTTGACGATGGCTTCGCGGTCGACCGCCATGATCAGCGCGCGGCGCACGTCGCGGTTTTGCGTGATGCCGCCCTTGGTGTTGTAGCGCAGCGCGAAAGCGACCGGGCCACCCGTCGAGATGACGTCGGCGTTGCCGGACTTCTTCACGGTCTCGATCAGGCCCAGCGGGATCAGCGTGGCGATGTCGATGCGGCCGGCTTGCAGCTCGGCCACTTGCGTGCCGGGCTCGCTGATGAAGCGGTACACGACCTTGTCCAGCTTGGGCTTGCCGCCCCAGTAGTCGTCGTTACGCGCCAGCGTCACGTTGACCTTGGGCTGGTAGCTTTCAAACTTGAACGGGCCGGTGCCGACCGGGTGCGTGTTGAAGTAGTCCTCGCCCTTTTCCTTGATGTACTTGGGCGGCACGATCATGGCGCCGTAGCCGGCCAGCTTGGTCAGCAGCACCGGATCGGGCTGCTTCAGGATGAAGTCGACGGTGTATTCGTCCACCACCTTGATCTCGCCGATGGAGTCGTAGTTGGACTTTTGCGGGCCCTTGGCGCCTTCCGCGCCCAGCAGGCGTTCAAACGTGAACTTCACGGCTTCGGCGTTGAAGGGCTCGCCGTTGTGGAACTTGACGCCTTCACGCAGCTTGAAGCGCAGGCGCTTGTTCTCGTCCAGGTATTCCCAACTGGTGGCCAGGCCCGGTTGCAGCTTCAGGTCGGCGCCGCGCATCGTCAGGCCGTCATACAGGTTGCCGCCCACCGAACCCCAGAAGGTCACGAAGGTGTCGATGGGATCCCAGCTACCCGGGTCCTGGTTGATGGCCACGCTGAGCGTGCCCGCGGCATGCGCGGTCGACAAGACGGCGGGCAGTGCGCCGCCCAGCGCCAGGGTCAGGGCGGTGGCGGTGAAGGTGGTGCGGAAGAATTGCATGGTCGCTCCAGGGACGGGAACTCGGATCACACCGAGAAAAAAAGGGGGCTGTCTCTACGCGGCGCGGGCCACCTGATGGCCGGGCGCGAATTCAGTCAGCGGAATAATGGCCGGTTCGTCGCCGACGCGGCGTACCGGGCTGGGGATTTCACCTTCGATCAGCGACGTGTCGATATGGCGGCCGGGCTCGGCCACCGGCACGGCAGCCAGCAGCTTGCGCGTGTAGGCATGCTGCGGCGATTCAAAGATCTGCCGGCGCGTGCCCAGTTCCACGATCTGGCCCAGGTACAGCACCGCCACGCGATGGCTCACCTTTTCCACCACCGCCATGTCGTGCGTGATGAACAGGTACGACAGGCCACGGTCTTTTTGCAGGTCCATCAGCAGGTTCAAGATCTGTGCCTGAATGGACACGTCCAGCGCCGACACGGATTCGTCGGCAATGATCAGCTTGGGGTTGCTGGCCAAGGCGCGCGCGATGCACACGCGCTGGCGCTGACCGCCCGAGAACTCATGCGGATAGCGCCTGGCGTGCTCGGGCTTCAAGCCCACTTGTTCAAGCAGCTCGCCCACGCGGCGGGCGATGGCGTCTTCGCCATGCAACAGGCCGTGCGTGCGGATGGGCTCGGCGATGCTGAATGCCACCGTCTTGCGCGGGTCCAGCGATGCGTAGGGGTCTTGGAAGATGTATTGGATTTCCTGGCGCAGGCGCTGACGGCCGGCGGCGTCCATCGAAAAAATGTCCTGGCCGTTGTAGCGCACCGCGCCCGAGGTCGGCGCCACCAGTTGCTGCAAGGTCTTGCCGATGGTGGACTTACCGCTGCCCGATTCGCCCACCAGCGCCAGCGTTTCGCCGGGGTAGACGTCAAAGCTGACCTCTTCCACCGCATGCACGCGGTGCGTGACGCGGCCGAACAGGTTGTGGCCGACGTCAAAGCGAGTGGTCAGTTTTTCCACGCGCAGCACGGGTTCGTCGTAGGTGGCGGTGTCTTGTTCGCGGGTGTCGCCCACTTCGCGCAGCGTGTCGCCGTCCAGCACGGTTTGCGGCGTGCGCAGCGGCAGATCGCGGCCGGTCAGGCTGCCCAGGCGCGGCACGGCGGCCAGCAGCGCGCGCGTGTAGGGATGCTTGGGCGCGTTGAAGATCTCGTCGACAGTACCTTGCTCGACCTTCTTGCCGCGCAGCATCACGACCACGTCGTCGGCCATCTCGGCCACCACGCCCATGTCGTGCGTGATGAAGATGACGGCGGTGCCCAGGTCGCGTTGCAACTCGCGGATGGTGTTCAGAATCTGCGCCTGGATGGTGACGTCCAGCGCGGTGGTGGGCTCGTCGGCGATCAACAGGCGCGGCTGGCACGACAGCGCCATCGCGATCATCACGCGCTGGCGCATGCCGCCCGACAACTGGTGCGGGTAGCGGTCCAGCAGTTGCTCGGCGTCCGGCAGGCGCACTTTTTCAAGCAGTTTGCGGGCTGACTGGCGCGCGGCAGAGCGCGACAGTTGCTGGTGCAGCATGATGGCTTCCACGATCTGGTCGCCGATGGTGAACACCGGGTTCAGCGACGTCATCGGTTCCTGGAAGATCATGGCGATGTCGTTGCCGCGTATGGCGCGCATCTGCTCGTCGGAGGCCTGGGTCAGGTCGGTTTCGCGGCCATCGTTGTCGCGAAACAGGATCTGGCCGGTGGCGATGCGGCCGTTGGAATAATCCGTCAGCCGCATGATGGCCATGGACGTCACCGACTTGCCCGACCCGGACTCGCCCACGATGGCCAGCGTCCTGCCCGGCTTGACGTCGAAGTCCAGGTTGTCGACGGCGCGGAACACGCCATTGTCGGTATTGAAGTCAACCGATACGCCGCGCACGGACAACAGCGGGGCGGGTGTAGAAACGGTGGTGCTAGACAACGTGGATTCTCACAGCGAGGTGGCGGCGCGGGCGGCTTGGTCGTACAGGCCCGAGAGGGCGCGCAAGGTGTTGGCCAATTGGTGGCTGGCCTCGTCCGCCGCGGGGGAGTCGATGAACGATTGGACGAGGCATTGCTCGCGCACTTCGGCGTAGCGCGCAATGGCGGCGGCGCCGGCGTCGGTGGTGGTGTAGATCACTTCCTTGCCCGTCTTGGCGCTTTGCACCACACCCAGCCGTTCCAGCTTTTTCAGCGAGTAGTTCACCAGGTGGGTGTCTTCAACGTTCAACGTGAAGCAGATGTCGGCCAGCTTCTTGCCGCGTCCACGGTGGAACACGTGGTTCAGCACCAGGATGTCCAGCGAAGTCAGGTCGGGCAGGCCGGCGCACGCCATGCAGCGCACCATCCAGCGATTGAAGGCGTGGGACGCGATGATCAGGCCGAATTCCACCTCGGACAACTGCGGGGCGGACGTGGCGAGATGGGCGGAAGAAACGATGGCGTCCCGGATGGAAGCAGACATGACAGGCGTGGGTGGGCACGGTTCGATGACAAAACGTTGGCGAATTATTGACGATTTGTTGTTATGGAGGCATTCGGGATAACCCTGGGAAATAAGCTTATGTGGCCGCCAGGCGCGATGTTTGCTGCCGTTTCCTAATGCCATCGATTTAGTAATCGTCTGGTTCAGATCAGGAATCGTCTGATTCTTCCCGGTCAGGCGCTCCCTATCATTTTTCAATCGCTTTGCTTCCGTCCGCGTCGAGCCGATCAGGACGCCAAGCTCTTGAAAATGAACCTATCAATGGAACAAGGGATGCGGAATCTGAACACGCTATTCAAGCGGGCACTGTTCAAGTTGTCTCCCAGAATCGCTGAACGCCTGAATATCGATTTCAGGCTTCGGGTGCCGAACCGCGTATTTCTCGAGGAATCGGTATTCGGATATCTGAATGAACTGGCCGCGGAATCGGACCACGATATCAAGACCTTGTTCGTGGGCATCGACAAGCACAACTGGCATTACCCCAGGCTATTGCTCTGCCAGTTTCACTCGCTGGATATCGAGTCCCGCAAGGCGGTCTACGGGCCACCGGACAGGCATTGGACAGGTAGCGCCACCAGGATGGCCGATCACTATGGCCCGAACGCTTTTGATGTGGTGGTGGCCAATGGGTTGCTGGGCTTCGGCATCAACAGCGCGCCGGATTTCAGGCGCTTGATCACGCAATGCGAACGGGTACTGAAGCCCGGCGGCCTGCTGGTGCTGGGCTATAACGACCGTCCTGATCGCGCGCCCTTTCCGGTTTTGCCCGTGGTGAGCGAGTTCTTTGAATTGTTCGTGCCACCCATTGCCGGCGTTGATCATCATCTTCACCGGGTTGACGACGCTTTTCAGCACGTTTTTGTATTTCTTAGAAAGCCAAGGGCGTTGGCATCCGATCGATCTCAACTATCGCGATACGCGGTGTGATGGGTTTGCGCGTTGAGCGTCCGCTTTCTTTTATATAGCCGTGCGCGCCACACCCATCCTACGGCCATCTGCATGCCAATCGTAGGATGGGTGCAGCGCGAACGACCGGTCAACAGAACACGCCAGGACAACGCGCGTAACCCATCGGCCGGCCTTGGCATCTGGTCGATCCCAACCATAGTGATGCGCTGCTTGATGGGTTTGCGCGTTGAGCGTCCGCTTTCTTTTATATAGCCGTGTGCGCCACACCCATCCTACCGCCATCTGCATGCCAATCGTAGGATGGGTGCAGCGCGAACGACCGGTCAACAGAACACTCCAGGACAACGCGCGTAACCCATCGGCCGGCCTTGGCATCTGGTCGATCCCAACCATAGTGATGCGCTGCTTGATGGGTTTGCGCGTTGAGCGTCCGTGTTCTTTTATATAGCCGTGCGCGCCACACCCATCCTACGGCCATCTGCATGCCAATCGTAGGATGGGTGCAGCGCGAACGACCGGTCAACAGAACACCCCAGGACAACGCGCGTAACCCATCAGCCGGCCTTGGCATCTGGTCGATCCCAACCATAGTGATGCGCTGCTTGATGGGTTTGCGCGTTGAGCGTCCGTGTTCTTTTATATAGCCGTGCGCGCCACACCCATCCTACGAACCTTCCGCTTCATGCCGTTTCCGCCACGCTTTCAAAGCCTGGCGGTAATTGTCCATGGCTTCGTCGTACATGTCGTACACGCAGGGGATGCAGCCGCTGTTGCAGCACTCTTCCGGCGCGGGGCGTTCGGGAGGGACCGGCTGGGGGTCGTCGTCGGGAATCTTGGTGGTACTCATAGCCGAATGTTAACGCCGTGGCTGTCGCGTGTTGTCGTCTGCGAGCCCCTGACGCGCCGGCCTCGTGTCGTCGTGCGCGGGGTCCTGTAGCACCCGCCAATCCGCGCGTCGGATCTCGTAGCGCACTTTCACCGTGTCGCCGTTGCCCGCCGCTTTGCTCACATAACGCATGCCGCTCTTTTCCAGCACGCGGCGTGACGCGGTGTTGGATTGGATTGCCACCCCGCACAGCACGTCGACCGGCAGCAGCTTGAACCCCAGCGTGATCAGCGCCCCTGAAATCTCCATGGCATAACCACGGCCCCAGCATTCCGGTTCAAACGCATAGGCAAGCTCAATGGCGCCCTGCTCGTCAGACACCGTGTACTTCAACCCCGCGCGTCCGGCCAGCCTGCCCATTTCCCGATCTTCCAGCACATACATGCCGTAGCCGTGGTCCATCCAATGGGCCTCGTTCTGCGCCAGGTACAGCCGGCTGGCGGCCGCGTCGCGCGTACCGCCCATCGTGGCCATCACATCGGCATTGGCGTGCATCTTCTCGATGAACGGCAGGTGCGCTTGGCTCATGCGCTGGGCGCGCAGCCGAGGTGTCAGGAAAACATCAGGAAAACCAGCGGACGACATGACATTCTTTACGCGGAAAGGACGGGGATCCATCATAGCGGCGCTAGGCCGCGTATGGCATCCGCCGCCCCATCATTGGCGAATGCCGCGCCGGTCAGACGCTGACATTCGCCTTGCCCAGATGCAGGCGGCAGACTTAGTTGGACGGGCGCGCACGCAACGCGTCGGGCTTGTCGGCGCGCAAGGCATCCAGGATGCGCTTGCCCACGCGACCGTCTTGCGGCAAGCCGCGGCGCTCTTGTTCGGCGCGCACGGCATCGCGGGTTTTTGCGCCGGGAATGCCGTCTGCTTCGCCCACGTCGTAGCCCCGTCCGTAAAGCGCCTCTTGCAATTCCTTGATCTCGGCACGCGACAGCCCCGGGTCATCGGTAGGCCAGGCGGCGATGATGCCCGGACGGCCCTGCAAGCGGTTCAACAACAGCGACACCGCCAGGCCGTAACGGCGCGACTGGTTGTAATGCAGGATGGCGTCGAAGTTGACCGTAGCCAGAAACACCGGCCCCTTGGCGCCGGTAGGCGCAAACAGATAGGCTTTTTCGTCGTTGCCCGACGGCAGCTTCAAGACCGAACCGTCACCCTGCTTCAAGCCGGCTTGCGCCCATTGCGCAATGGTGCGGCGGTCTTGCGAGCCCACGTATTCCGCGTCGGGTTCAGGCGGGATCGCGGCGGCCACGTCAGCCGGCACCCGCACTTCCACGACGGCAGGCAGGCCGTGCGTCCACTTGGCGCGGCGCTTGCGCAGGTGATTGGCGGTGGAGGCCAGCGCGTCGGGCAGCGAATGATAAAGGTCGATGCGGCCATCGCCATCACCGTCTGCCGCCAATTCATAGAAAGACGTCGGGATGAACTGCGTCATGCCGAACGCACCGCTCCAGGAGCCAACGAAGCTGTCGGCCGGCACGGTACCGTCACGCAATAGGCGCACCGACGCGTAGGCGTTCTTTTCCCACAGGGTCTTGTTTTCAGTGCAGGCGCGCGTCAGCCAGGCGTTCAGCACGTCGGTCTTGCCGACCTGCCGGCCATAGTTGGTTTCGATACCGAAGATGGCGACCAGCGTCGCGGGGTCCACCTGGTATTGCCGGCCAATGGCGGACAGTTGCGGCCCCGCCTTCTTCATCACGGCCAGACCATCGTTGACGCGCTCATCGTCCACGGTCTTGGCAATGTAGTCCCACCAGCTTTCGCGTCCTTCCGGCTGGCCCTTGGCGGACGCCACGGTCGTGGGCAGCAGCTTGGCGTTGGCGGTGTACTTGTCCCAATCCGCAACGGTCAGGCCATTGGCGGTGGCGCCGTTGCGCAATTTGGCGATACACGCCTTGGTGTCAAGCTCGGTCGGAATGATGACGGTGGGGGCTGCGGCGGCAGGGGTAGCAGTGGGAGCCGCCGACTTTGCCGCTTCCTGCGCGGCGACCACATCGTCAAAGCTGCGCTTGGGAGTCAAAGCCGGTTGCGGCTGTGCCGGCGCGGGCGTTGTCTGCACGCGCGATCCCGTGGCGGACGCGGGCGATTGCGCCTGAGCGGCGCCTGCGGCCGCGGCCGTGATGCACGCCGCAAGCACAACACG
The DNA here is from genome assembly GCF_029637605.1 of Achromobacter spanius. Taxonomy (NCBI): domain Bacteria; kingdom Pseudomonadati; phylum Pseudomonadota; class Betaproteobacteria; order Burkholderiales; family Alcaligenaceae; genus Achromobacter; species Achromobacter spanius. The sequence goes on from NZ_CP121261.1 coordinate 2,157,814, forward strand.
GGAAAGGGAATCGATTCGAGGGCGTGATGAACGCTGACGCATGGTATTCCTGAAAAATCGAAGTCAGCCCGGATCGTACCGCGACCGGCTGCTGAAATCGAACGCGCAGGTTCGAACCTGCAGCCAGTCGTAACGTTGCGCTACCTCTCCCTACTCAAGGCGACGCGTCGGAAGAACTCAGCCCGCGCGCCATCCCACGCACGCCTACCGAGCCGCTGCTTGCCCGCGCAATTGCGTCAGGCGCTCGATGGAAGCCTCATGGCCCTGGGCTGCGGCCGTCTCGTACCAGCGCAGCGCCTCTTTCATGTCCACCTGTTCCAGCATCAGGCCCTGCATGAACTGCGCCTCGGGGTTGCCGCGTTGCGCGTCTGCCAGCAAGGCTCGCAGCGCCTGGGCGTCCTCGCGGGGTGACTCGCCGTAGACGTGCGCGTTGCTGCCCACGGGGTCTTCGATCATCCCGCGTAGTGATGGCGGCGTGTGGGCGAACTGGTGGCGCCAGAACAATGCCACAAGCGCCGTGAACAGGATCAGGAGCAGGGTCGAGATAAACAGGTTTTTACGTGTCATGAGTCACTAGGCGGTAAGAGGTATCAGCGCGGGTATCAGCGCAGGTATCCGTGCAGGTATCCGTGCAGATACCGCACAGATATCTACGAAATTTCAGCGGACGACCGGCGCGAACCAGTATTGCGACACGCTGCTGTCGTTGGAATACCAGGGCAACAGGCCGATGCTGTCCGACTCGCGCTGCACGGTCACCAGCAGGCCGCCCGCTTGCGGACGGAATATTGCCACGTGGCGCGTGACGCCCATGGATTCATGCTGGCGCCAGTCGTGCCGCACGCTGACCCACAGCCGGCCTTGCGTGCAACCCGTATAGCGGCGGATGTCGTCGGGTAGATAGAACCCACCATCGCCGGACATGGCCGCCGGATCCGGGCCACCATCCAGCATGGGCAAGCGCGCTGCGGAACGCGCGCCCTGCCCGTCCAGGGCCAGCACGTTCCACCCCTTGCCGTCTGCCGACAGCGACACCGTCGCGGCGGGCGTCGAGCGCCATTCCGGCAAGACCGTGTCACGCATGCCCGGCAGCGCCAAGGGGTATAGGAAAAACGTGCGCAGGTCCTTCAGGGAGTACGAGGGTTCGCCCGAGCGGAACTCGCCCTGGGCGCGGTAGATACCGCCCAAGCCCGGGCATTGAGCCGGGTCCGACGCCAGCACCACCGGCGCTGCGCTCTTGAAAGACGGCCATTTCACCGACACCTCATCCACGCGGGAAACGCCGCAGCCGCTCAGGGCAAGCGCCATCAGCCCGGCCCCCGCATACAGGGCCGGCCGCCGCGCACGGGGTGAGTGAATGGCAGATAAGAATGGATTCATGTTGTGCCTTTCTTGCCGCCGCACACGCGGTCAACGCAGTGCGCGGCGCGGTGGGTTCGAGGCCTCGCTTGGCGACGAACTATATCTGAATCCCGCATCGCCGTTGCCAAGCGTTGCGGGGCGGAGAATAATCGGCACATCGCCACCGGCCGCTTCCCATGACACCGTTTCGAGGCAAACTCCGCATCCGGCACCTGGAAATCGTGCTGACCGTCTCCGAATTGGGCAACCTGTCCAAAGCGGCGGCGCAGTTGCACAGCACGCAATCGGGCTTGTCGCGCGCCATCGCTGAAATCGAAGAGTTGGTCGGCGCGCGCCTGTTCGAGCGCACCGCCAAGGGCACGACCTGCACGCCGCTGGGCGACGCCATGTGCCGCCATGCCCGCCTGCTGCTGACCGATTTCCGCAAGGCCGAGATTGATCTGGCCGCCGTGTCGCGTGGCGACGAAGGCAGCCTGACGGTCGGCTGTTTTTCCATGTTCGCGGGCTGGCCGGTGGCCGAAGCCGCGCGTTCGTTCCGGCAGGCTTATCCGCGCATCACGCTTACCATCGAGATCGGCACGCACGAGCGCCTGATCGAAGACCTGGACGCGGGCGCGTTGGACGTGCTGATCAGCCGTTTTTCGTCCACCGTCAATCCGCAGGTATACCGGTCCACCACCTTGCTGGAAGATCCCGTCGTGCTGGGCTGCGCCACGGATCATCCCTTGGCGGGGCTGCCGGACACCACGCTGGCCGACTACGTGGCTTACCCCTGGATTACCGCGTTGCCCGGCAGCCGCATCCGTGGCGAACTGGAAATGTCGCTGCGCCAGGCGGGTTTGGCAATTCCGGATATGATCGGCGCCCTGTCCCTGGAGTTCGGCCGCGAAATGCTGCTGGACGGGCACTACTTGTGGATGCTGCCCGGCAGCGTGGCCGCCGTCCGCCAGGCGCGCGGCGAACTCGTCGTGCTGCCCGCGCGCCCCGCCATCAAGAAATCGCCCCTGGCCGCGATCTGGCGGCGCGACCGCCCCAGCACCCGCCAGGCGCGCGCCTTTGCGGCGCACCTGGAGCAAGCCATCCAGGCGGATCAGATCGCGCTGGCCGCTTAGGGCACACGCTTAACCTCCGCGCTGAAGCCCTAGCGCTTAATCCTCATTGATCACGCCCCTTTTTATCGGAGCACCTATGTACGACTGGCTCAACGCACTGCCCAAGGCGGAACTGCACCTGCACCTGGAAGGCTCATTGGAACCCGAGCTGCTGTTCCAGTTGGCGCAACGCAACGGCGTGGCGCTGCCCTGGCCCGACATTGATGCCCTGCGCGGCGCCTACAACTACGGCAATCTTCAGGAATTCCTGGACCTGTATTACATGGGCGCAAACGTGTTGCGCACCGAACAGGACTTCTACGACCTGACCTGGGCCTATCTCCTGAAGTGCCGCGAGCAGAACGTCGTGCACACCGAACCTTTCTTCGACCCGCAAACGCATACCGACCGCGGCATTCCCTTCGCCGTCGTGCTGGAGGGCATCAGCCGGGCGCTGGAAGACGGGCGCAAGCAACTGGGCGTCTCCAGCGGATTGATCCTGAGTTTTCTGCGGCACCTGCCTGAAGAACAGGCCATGCGCACCCTGGACGAGGCCCTGCCCTACCGCGACGCCTTTGTCGCCGTCGGCCTGGACAGCAGTGAAATGGGCTTTCCGCCGCGTCTGTTCCAGCGCGTATTCGACCGCGCCCGCGCCGAAGGCCTGCCCGCCGTGGCGCACGCGGGCGAGGAAGGCCCGCCCGAATACATCTGGGAAGCGCTGGACCTGCTGAAGGTGCTGCGCATTGACCACGGCGTACGCGCCGCCGAAGACCCGAACCTGATCGCGCGCCTGATCGACGAACAGATCCCCCTGACCGTCTGTCCGCTGTCCAACACACGGCTGCGCGTGTTCGAACACATGCGCGATCACAACATCCTGGAGCTGTTGGAGGCGGGCGTGAAAGTCACGGTGAACTCCGACGACCCGGCTTACTTTGGCGGCTATGTGAACGAGAACTTCCATGCGCTGTATGAACATCTGGGCATGACGCAAGAGCAGGCCAAGGCGCTGGCGGACAACAGCTTGGACGCGCGAATCATGAAGTGAGGCGGTAGCCATGCGTATTCCGCATGGCATTGATCAAATCCGGCATGCCCTTCCTGCCCCGATCGTCCCTACCATTAAGCCTTCCGGCGACAGCGCCCTACGCGCCAGCCGCATCACAACAAGGCAAGGGGCAGATATGGGTCAACCCGTCCAGGCGGTGCTGCAAGCGGGCACGCTGACCGGCGTGCAGGAAGCCAGCGGCGTGTGCCGCTACAGCGCCATTCCCTATGCGCAGGCGCCCGTGGGCAGCCTGCGCTTTGCGCCGCCGCAGCCGCCCACGTGGCGCGGTAAGCGCGACGCCACCCGGCCGGGGCCGGTATCGCCACAACTGCCTTCGCGGCTGCGCGAGGCCATGGGCGATTTCGACACCCCGCAATCCGAAGACTGCCTGCACCTGACGGTGTGGACGCCCGCCGCGGACCAACAGCGTCGGCCGGTGGTCGTGTGGTTGCATGGCGGCGCGTGGCAAAGCGGCGGCGGCGCGCTGGACTGGTACGACGGGGCAGGCCTGGCGGCGCGCGGTGACCTGGTGGTCGTGGCCGTCAACTATCGCCTGGCCGCGTTGGGCTGGCTGTATGTGCCGGGGCAGACCGCCAACGTGGGCCTGCTGGACCAGGAGGCCGCCATTGATTGGGTGCTGGACAACATCCAGGACCTGGGCGGCGACCCCGAACGCATCACGGTCATGGGCCAATCGGCCGGCGCGTCGTCCATCTGCGCGATGTTGGCGCGCCGTCCGCGCTTCTCGCGCGCCATTCTGCAAAGCGCCGCGCTGGGTCGGGGGTTTCGTACCGCGTCCCAAGCCGAGACGCTGGGACGTGCCTTTCTACAGGCAGCCGACGCCGATACCCTGGACGCCGCGCGCGCGCTTCCCGTGTCCGCATTGCTGGCCGCGCAGCAGGCGCCCGCCGTGGCCGACGCGCTACGCGCCGAGGGCAGCAGCCGCAGCCAATTCGGCCCCGTCCTGGACGGGCAAGTGTTGCCGGAAGACATTGCGCCGGCACTGCGCCAGGCCGCGTCTCGCGCGGATGTGCTGGTGGCGTACACCCGCGACGAAATGGCCGCGTTTCCTGGCCACGCCGTGGATGCGGCCAGCAACAAGATGGGTGACGAGGTCTTCGGCGCGCCTTCCCGCCAGTGGGCGCAAGAGGCGCTTGCGCAAGGCCGCCTGGCCTGGCTGGCGCGCTTTGACGTGGCGCCTTCCACGCGCTTTGGCGCCTGCCACTGCATTGAATTGCCCTTCGTGTTCGGCACGCTGTCGGCCTTTGCCGATGCGCCCATGCTTGCCGGGCTGAGCCGGGGCGACGCTGAACAACTGGCCGCGCAGACCCAGCGGGCATGGATAGCGTTCATACGCGGCGAGGCGCCCGACTGGCCGATGGCGCCGCACCAGCAACTGCTGGCCTGAAAACTTGGGCGACGCAGCCAGGCGAATCGGCAAAGCAAAGCAAACAAACCAAGCAACAACAACAAGGGGAATTCCATGTTCAAGCAAACCGTACTGGCGCTTGCGCTGCTGGCGCCATTGGCCGTACAGACCGCGCAGGCCACCTATCCCGACAAGGCGGTGAAGATCATCGTGTCCAATCCGCCGGGTGGGCCAGTGGACGTGATGCTGCGTGTCCTGGCCAGCAAGCTTGGCACCGCCTGGGGCCAGCCCGTGGTGGTGGAGAACCGCCCCGGCGCGTCCGGCATCATCAGCACCAGCGCGCTGGTCAAGTCCGCGCCCGACGGCTACACGCTGGGCATGGTGGTGGCCTCGTCCGTCACCATCGTGCCCTTCGCGGTGGAGAGCCTGCCCTTCGATACCGAGAAAGACCTGCAACCCATTTCATTGGTGGCGCGTACGCCGTTCATTTTCATCGTGCCCAAGGACAGCCCCATCAAGACCTGGGACGACTTCGTGCGCGAGAGCAAAACGCGCAGCTTGAGCGTGGGTTCGTTCTCGATCGGCACCGCATTTCACCTGGTGTGGGAACAGACCGCGCGGCGCGCGGGGATCACGGCGTTGTACGTGCCGTCGTCATCCTCGGGCAAGACGCAAAATGACCTGATCGGCGGCCAGCTCGATGTGGGGCTGGATGCCCCTTCCAGTTCCAAGGGATTGATCGACAGCGGCCGGCTGCGCGCCTTGGCCATCACCAGCCCGCAACGGTTTGGCGGCTTGCCCGACACGCCGACGCTGAAGGAATCCGGCTTGAAGGACTACGCGCCGCAACCCTGGATTGGTCTGATGGCGCCTGCCGGCGTGCCGAAGGATCGCGTGGCGCTGATTCAGAAAACCGTGTCCGACATCCTGAAGCAGCCCGAGATGCGCGCGCAAATGGAAACGTTGGGGATGATACCGATCGGCAGTACGCCGGAAGAACTCGCGGCCACGATCAAGGCGGATCGCGCCGACATGGCGCCCCTGATCAAGGAGTTGGGAATCAAATTGCAGTAGCGCTTTCCTTGCGATAGTGCCTTGCTGCCATCCCGCATTGACGCCCGGCCTGGGCCTGGATACATTGGCCGGCAACCCTGCGCCATCGACATCGATGGCGTTGCCTTTTTACCCCGTGTGCGTGTGCGTTTGCGTTTGCGTTTGCCTACGAGCGTGCGTTTGCGCCGCGGGGCCAATCCGCATCAACCCAGGAATTTCCATGAACAGCTACCGCGTCGGCATCGCCGGCTTCGGCGCCATCGGCCAGGCCGTGGCGCAATCCCTGGATGCCGGGCTACCCGGCCTGACCCTTGCCGCCGTTGCGGTGCGCGACCCCAAGGCCCCGCCCGACTTTGCGTGGACCCAGGCAGCACCGGTCTTCACCACCATCGACGCGCTGCACGAGCATTGCGATGTGGTGGTGGAATGCGCGCCCGCCTCGGTGTTTCGCAACATTGCCGAACCCGTGCTGCGCGCCGGCAAGAAGATGGTGGTGCTGAGTTCCGGCGCGCTGCTGCAAAACGATGACCTGATCGAACTCGCCCGCCAGCACCATGGGCAGATCCTGGTGCCGTCGGGCGCCATCCTGGGGCTGGACGCCATCACTGCCGCGGCCGAAGGTGTCATCCACTCCGTCACGATGATGACGCGCAAGCCGCCGCGCGGCCTGATGGGCGCCCCCTACCTGATCGACAACAACATCAATCTTGAAGGCCTTGCCGAACCGCGCCTGATCTTCCGGGGATCGCCGCGCGAAGCCGCCACGGGCTTTCCGGCCAATTTGAACGTGGCGGTCAGCGTGTCGTTGGCGGGCATCGGGCCCGACAAGACCACGCTGGAAATCTGGGCCGACCCGTCCTTGGAACGCAACGTGCACCGCGTGGAAGTCGTGTCCGATGCCGCCATGTTCTCGATGGAAATCCAGAACATTCCATCCGCCAACCCCAAGACCGGCCGCATCACCGCGCAAAGCGTCATCTCGGCCTTGCGCAAGCTGACCGGGCCGTTGCGCGTGGGGACCTGAGCCGAATCACGCCGCCTCGCGCAGCGCGGCCTCGTCCTGCGGCGGCGCAATCGGGCCCGTCGTCCACCCTCCGGCGCCATCCAGAGCCAGCCGATGCGTATGGAACGGGTCGAGCGTGCTGCGATGCCCCACGCTGACCAGCATGCACTCAGGCAAGGCGCTGCGCAGCAGACCGTACAGCATGTGCTCCAGCCCTTCGTCCGTGGCGGACGTGGCTTCATCCAGGAACACGATGGCCGGGCGGTTGAACAGCACGCGCGCGAAGGCCACGCGCTGCTGCTCACCAATCGACAGGATGCGCGACCAATCCGCTACCTCGTCCAGCCGTTGGCTCAGATGCCCCAGGTTGACCAGTCGCAGCGCATCCGCCACCCGCGCCTCGTCTTGCGGCAGCGCTTGGCCCGGATAGGCCACCGCGCTGCGCAGGTCACCCAGCGGCAGGTAGGGCCGCTGCGACAGGAACAAGGCCGACGTTCCCTCCGGCCGCCGCACGTGGCCTTGCGCATAGGGCCACAGCCCCGCTAGCGCACGCAACAAGGTGGTCTTGCCGCTACCGGACGGCCCCTTGATCAGCAGGGTCTGCCCCGGACGCAAACGCAGGTTCAAGCCCTGCAGCAAGGCGTGGCCGTCGGGCCGCCTGACCGTCACGCCATTGATGTCCAGGCCATCGGGCAAGGGTTCCGTATGCACCGAGGGCAGCGCACGGGCAGCTTCGTTGGCGTCCAGAAAGCCATTCAGCCGGTCCAGCGTGGCGCGGTACTGCGCGAAGCTGTCGTAAGACGTACGAAAGAACGACAGCGCGTCCTGCACCTGCCCGAACGCCTGTGAGGTTTGGATGACGTCGCCCAGCTTGATTGCCCCGCTGAAAAAACGCGGCGCTTGCAGGATGAAGGGAAACACCACCGCCACCTGGCTTACCGACAGGTTGAAGCCGTCGAACTTCAGGCCCCGATAGACGCGCGCCCACAGGTTGGCGATGTAGGCGGTAAAGCGCGTCCACAAGTTGCCGCGCTCAACCGCTTCGCCTTGGTAAAACGCCACGTTTTCAGCGTTCTCGCGCAGCCTCACCAGCGCATAGCGGAAGTTGGCGGTCAGCCGTTCAGACAGGAAATTCAGCTTGATCAGCGGCCGGCCGATCTTGAAGGCGAACCACGTGGCGACGATGACGTACAGGAACACCACGAACACCATGGCACGCGGAATTTCCACGCCCGCCACCATCAAGGGGCCGGACAAGCCCCACAAGATGCCGGTGAACGCCACCAAGGACACAATCGCGCTCAACGCGCCGATGGCAAGCGTGCGCGACCCGGTCACGAACATCGAGATGTCTTGTTCGATACGTTGGTCGGGGTTGTCCACGGGCTCATCCACGAAGTGGCCCCGGTAGTACGCGCCCGCGCCCAACCAGTCCCGCGTGAGGCGGTCGTTAAGCCACACGCGCCAATGGATGTCGAAGGCCTGTCCCACGTAGCTGTCGGCCAGCGTGCGCACCACGTGCACACAGGCCAGCACCGAAAAAATGCCCAGAAAGCGCCAGAACGCGGTCTGGTCCAGCGCTTGCAGCGCGCTGTAAAAGCCGTTGTACCAAAACGAGAACAGCACCGTCATGCGCACGGCGGCCATGGCCAACAGCAGCAGCAAGGCCAGCGTCAGCAAGGGCCGCCAACTGCGCCGGGGCGTCAGATACGGCCAGGCCAGGCGCCAGAATTTGCGCCCCCAATCGGTCGTGCGCGCCAGCACCACGGCCACCACCGCCAGCACCACCGCCGTGATGCCAAACGCGCTCGCCAGCCAGATGGCACTGTCCACCAATTGCTGCTGCCAGTTCAGATCCATCGACACGCCCCTATCAACACCGATCCTGGTTAGACGGGGACTTTGTGCCGGGTTCCACGAAAAATGCGGTCTTAAGCGTCGCTTAAGCGTTCTGGCTGGGTAAGTGAAGGCGGTTTGAAAGGATGGGGATCTTCGGGAATTGGTAAGGCACTGCCATGGATGAGCCGTTTAATATCGGACATGCTCATCACATGCCAATTTAAAGACCCAACGCATCAGTCTGGCGATTTTGCGGAAATGCTGCGTCGAATGCACATCATCACGAAGCTACTGGCGCAGAAGTCAGAGGGGTTGACGCAGTGGTTCTCGCAGGGTGAGTCCATTGACGATGCCAGGTTGTATCCAGCCTTCGACGGTGCCGAAGCATCGACCGCATTGCTCGCGGTTTTGAATCAGGAATATCGGCTTGATAAGTCGTTTACTGCTATTTCGATCTGGAATGGGGCTGACGAGCAACGCGACAGCGTGGTCCTGGAGCTGCAAGGCAACAATCGGAACAGACCATGTAGCCTTACCATCTCCTACCACAAACGCCGCGATGACCGCTTCGGCGGTGCGGACTCGGTAAAGGACATCGTGACAACGATGGCTCACTTATTTTCCGCCCAGTATATTTCCGTCTCTCCACGCTATTACGACGAGAAGCAAGTCTTCGACGACAAGCCTGGCGTAGGCTGGATGCTGTACCTGCCCCAAGTAATCACCGCCAATCAGGTTCCAGAAGCCCAGGCTCTGATCCCAGTCCCGGCTGCCGGAAAGAAGCAGACCGGGACCATCATCGTCAGCGTATCGGATGAAGTCTTTTCGCTGGATAATCCCCGTCACGTCGAGTCGGCGAACCATATCGAGATGCGCCTGGTGGACCAGGATTTGTTGCCACGCTACGCAGACCTATAGTTCTTGGTTCATGCGCGAACTTAACCGCATCAGCGCGTGCCCAGGTCCAGATTGGCGAACACATCGGCCAAGGTAGGCACCGAGCGCGCGGGCCAGATGGCGCTCAGGTCGAAGCTGGGTAGCGCCTGGCCGTCGCGCACTTCGCAAAAGCGCACGCCGCCAAAGTTCATCGTGCGGATCCAACTGGGCAGCAAGGCCACGCCGCATCCACCCGCCACGCAGGACAGCACCGTCAGCGTGCGGTTGGCCTCTTGCGCCACTTGCGCGTCGTGGCCGCCCTTGCGCATGGCGTCCAGGATGCCCGCATAGAACGCCGGCAGTTGCGCCTGCGGATACATCACCAGCCCGGCTTGCGCGATCTGCGCCATGGATACCGTGCCGTCGTCAGCCACGTCGAACTCATCCGGCACGGCGGCCACCAAGCGGTCGCGCAGCAGTTGCCGTTCGCGCATGCGCCCGCCCACCGCTACCGGCGTGTGCATCAGGCCGATATCGATCTCGCCCGTTTGCAGGGCATCGGCCTGTTCGGCGTTGCTCATCTCGCGCAAGATCACGCGCACGCCGGGCGCTTGCCGCCGCATTTCGCGCAGCGCGCGCGGCAAGGTGTCGAACAGTGCCGACGACACCAGGCCCACCGTCAGTTGCCCCGCGCTGCCGCGCCCAATCTCTTGCGCGCGGTGCGCCGCTGCGTCGATACGTGCCACGCTGATGCGCACGTCTTCCAGAATGGCCAGTGCGGCCGGCGTGGGTGCGGCCCCCAGGCGCGACCGTTCAAAGAGACGCACGCCCAGGTCTTTTTCCATGCGGCTTAGCGCCTGGCTCAGGGCGGGTTGGGCAATGCCCAGCCATTCAGAGGCGCGGCTCACGCTGCCGTGATCCACCACCGCCAGGAAATACCGCAGGTGCCGGGTTTCCATATTGATCCGATATATAAATAGCAGTTTTACACGATAGAAAACTATACCTCGACTCCCTAGAATCCGGCCTATAGAAGAGCGCGCGGCCATGCCCGCGCCACGGACAGGAGACTGCTTTGCCCCCGCTTTCGAACGGCGCCGCCGTCGACACCCATGCACACGTATTCCGGCAAGGCCTGGCGCTGGCCGGCACGCGCCGCCATACGCCGGACTATGACGCGCCGCTGGCCGAGTACCTGGCCCTGCTGGACGCGCAGGGCTTGAGCCATGGCGTGTTGGTGCAACCCAGCTTCCTGGGCACTGACAACAGCTACATGGTGCAAGCGCTGCGCGCGGCGCCCGAGCGCTTGCGCGGGGTGGCCGTGGTGGCGCCGGACATCACGGATGCGCAGCTACAAGCGCTGGCCGACGCCGGCGTGGTGGGTATCCGCTTGAATCTGATTGGCCTGCCCGCCCCCGCGCTGCATGACTCGCCCTGGCAGGCCTTGCTGGCCCGTGTCAATGCGCTGGGCTGGCACGTAGAAGTCCACCTACAGGCCGCGCGCCTGCATGAAGTCTTGCCTGCATTGCTGGCGGCGGGTTGCCGCGTAGTGGTTGACCATTTCGGCCGCCCCGATCCGGCGCTTGGCGTGTCCGACCCCGGCTTTGCCTACCTGCTGCAACACGCCGACAACGGCCAGGTCTGGGTGAAGCTGTCCGCGCCCTACCGCAACTGGGCGGGTGCTGACTGCGCCGCGTCTGGTCGGCAGGCCACGCAGCTTTTGCTTCAGGCCTACACGGCCGAACGTCTGATGTGGGGCAGTGACTGGCCACACACCGAACATCGCGACGTGGCTTCCTACCCCGCGGCAACGCAATGGCTGGACGCCTGGATCGACGACCCAACGCAACGGCGCGGCGTGCTTGCGGATACGCCGTTGCAATTATTCCAATTCCAAGGAGACAAACCATGAACGCATTCTTCAAACGACTGGCCCGCCGTGGCAGCGTGCTGATGGCGGCAGGCCTGCTGGCGGGCGCTGCCGGCACCGCATCGGCGGCCTATCCCGAACGCCCTGTCACGCTGGTGGTGACGTACCCGCCTGGCGGCACCGTGGATGTGGTCGCCCGCCTGATCGGCCCGAAGCTGGCCGCCGAACTGGGCCAGCCCGTGGTGATTGAAAACCGGGGCGGCGCGGGCGGCATGATCGGCGGCGCGGTCGTGGCCAAGGCACAGCCCGACGGCTACACCTTGATGCTGGACGCCTCCAACCACGCGCAGAATCCCGCGCTGCATTCCAAGATGCAGTTCGACACGCTGACCGCCTTCGCGCCCGTTTCCTTGCTGCTGCGCGTGCCCAACGTGCTGGTCGTGACACCGTCGTATGAAGTGAAATCGGTGGCAGACCTGATCCGGCTGGGTCAGGCCGACGCCAAGGAACCGGTGTACTACGCATCGGCCGGCCCCGGCTCGGCGCAGCACCTGGCCGGCGAGCTGTTCAACCTGCTTGCCAAGACGCATCTGCAGCACGTGGCCTACAAGGGCGGCGGTCCGGCCATGATCGACGTCATGTCGGGCCAGGTGCCCGTCATGTTCGCCAGCATGGGTTCGTCGTGGCAGCACGTGAAGAACGGCAAGCTGCGCGCGGTGGCTGTCGGCGGCTCGGAGCGTTCCAAGGCCGCCCCCGATCTGCCCACCATCGCCGAGTCGGGCGTGCCGGGCTACGAAACCTATGAATGGAATGCCGTGTTCGCGCCGGCCGGCACGCCGCCCGCCATCGTGGATCAGGTGTCGCAAGCGCTGGCCAAAGTGTTGAAGGATCCCGCCATTGCCGCGCAGTTGGCCGGCATCGGGGCGGAACCCATCGGTTCGACCCCGGCCGAGCTGGACACCTTCCGTCGCGCCGAAATCGCCAAGTGGCAGCGCGTCGTCAAGGAAGCGAATCTGAAGCTGGATTAAGACCTGCCTGGCCAGCCGGCACATTGCCGGGCTGGCCGGGTTGGCGGAAAGCCGGACTTGCGGCGTCTTTCGGGGCGCCGTTTTTTTTGGAGTGCGCCCTACGCCAACGGAGGGCTGTTTTTCTTCGATGCGCGCTCGGGGCTATCATTGCGGCTTGGGCAAAACACATCGCAAAGCGCTTCAAAATGGACAAGATTCGACTCGACAAATGGCTGTGGGCCGCGCGCTTTTACAAGACGCGCAGCCTGGCCGTGCAAGAAATCGGCAAGGGTCGGGTCTTTGTCAACGACCAGGCCGCCAAACCGTCGCGCGAAGTCTCGGCCGGCGACCGCGTCACCATCCGCAAGGAAGACCCTGCGCTTCAAGTGCGGGTCGTTGCGGTCAGCGGCGTGCGTGGCCCCGCGCCGGTTGCGCGCCTGTTGTACGAAGAAACGCCCGACAGCATTGCCGCGCGCGAACGCGCGGCGGAAATGCGGCGCCTGGCGCCGGAACCCGCGTTGGGCATTGAAACCGGCCGCCCCACCAAGCGCGACCGCCGGCTGATCGACCAGATGCGAGGCAAGTAGGCATCATGAAACGCAGCTCAAGCGGTGGCCTGGTCTATTCCACTGAAACCGGCCGCATGTGCCCGACATGCCGCCAGGCGCTCGCGCAATGCCTATGCAAAGCCGCCGCTCGCGCCGTGCCTGCCGGCGACGGCGTGGCGCGCGTATCCCGCGAAACCAAGGGGCGTGGCGGCAAAAGCGTAACCGTCGTGCGCGGGCTGGCGTTGAACCCGATAGCGCTTGCTGCCCTGGGCAAGCAACTGCGCACGGCATGCGGCTCGGGCGGCACCACCAAGGATGGCGTGATCGAGGTACAAGGCGATCACTGCGAACGCATCATCAACGCCCTGACAAGCAGCGGCCATCGCGCCAAGCGCGCGGGCGGCTGAACCTGACGAGACTCTCATGAATGATCTGGCAATAAGCAGCGTGGCCAGCTGGCACGCGCATGTGTACTTCGACGCGGCCAGCCGCGACGCCGCGTTTGCATTGCGTGAACAGGTGCTTGCGCAGTGGGACGGCAAGATGGAAATGGGGCGCTTCCATGAGCGCCCCGTCGGCCCGCATCCGCTATGGAGCTACCAGATTGCGTTCGCGCCCGAGCACTTCGCCGGCATCGCCACCTGGCTCACCTTGAATCACGGCGCGCTGGACGTGTTCATGCATCCGAACACGGGCGATTCACTGCGCGACCACCGCGATTGCGCGGTGTGGATCGGGCACAGCCATGTGCTGAACCTGCACGCGCTGGGCGGCTGACTCTTTACAGCGCACGACCCACGATCAGCGGGTCCAGCGCCAAGCCGGGTTCACCGCCTTTACCTTCATAAGGCAGGCGGTTCAGCACATAGCGCATGGCGTTCAGGCGTGCGCGCTTCTTGCAGTCCGACTTCACCACGATCCACGGCGCGTCGGCGGTATCCGTGTGCGCGAACATTGCTTCTTTGGCGCGCGTGTAGTCGTCCCATTTATCCAAGGACGCCAGGTCCACCGGGCTCAGCTTCCACTGTTTCAACGGGTGCACCTTGCGCTGCAAGAAGCGGCGACGCTGCTCTTCACGGCTGACCGAAAACCAGAACTTCACCAGGTGGATGCCGCTGGATACCAGGTGGCGTTCGAAGTCTGGTACCTGACGCAGGAAGTCCAGGTATTCCTGCTGCGAGCAAAAACCCATCACGCGCTCAACCCCGGCCCGGTTGTACCAGGACCGGTCAAACATCACGATCTCGCCGGCGGTCGGCAGATGCTGGACATAGCGCTGGAAGTACCACTGGCCCTTCTCGGTGTCCGAGGGCTTTTCCAACGCCACCACGCGCGCGCCACGCGGATTCAAGTGTTCCATCATGCGCTTGATGGTGCCGCCCTTGCCCGCCGCGTCGCGCCCTTCAAACAGAATCACCACGCGCTGCCCGGTCGCCTTGACCCAGGCTTGCAGCTTCAGCAGCTCCACCTGCAACTGGTACTTCTGCTTTTCGTAATTGCGACGCAGCATGCGGTGACGATAGGGGTAGATGCCTTCGCGCCAGTCCATCGCCAGTTCTTCGTCGGGATTGCGCCGCGTGCCGGGCGCCTGCGTGTTGGCCTCCAACAGCGCGCGATGCACGGCGCGCGCGTCGTCGGCCGACAGTTCTTCGATGACGGAACGCAGGGCCTCGTGGGCTTGCGCTTCGGCGCCTACGGTATAGCGGCGGGCAATATCCGCCAGTACCGACACCGTTTCCTGCCGCGCGGCGTCTTCCCGGGCCACTACCTGGGCGGCTGCCTGGGCGGTTGCTTGGGTCGCTACCTGGGTGGCTACTCGGGTCTTTGCCTGGGCCGTTGCCTGAGCCGTTGCCCGGGTTGTTGCCTGAGGCACCGCCGAGCTCGCTGGCTGAGCCACTGCGCGCTTAGCTCGCGCCACCCTTGCCTTTCCGGCCTTGTCGGCGGACAGCGCCGAACCCGCGGCCGTCGCGCTTCTGGTTGCGGCGCTGCGTTTGGCCACGCTTGGCGACGCGCTGCGGCGCTTGCGCGGCGCCGTCGCAACATTGTCATTGTCCGGGGTGGCTTGCGGTGTCTTCTCTGTCATCGATCCTGTCCTTGCTGCGCTTGTCGTCTGCCCCGCCGGCCGGCCCAGGGCGAGCGGCCCGTCAGGGGCAAGGCGCAACCCTACCTGCTTGCATGCGGCGTGGAATTGACGAGAATCAAAGGTTGTAACATTTTTTACAACACCGGGCGCCGCTACACTGCCCAATCCTCATCGCTCCCTGCTTCTCATGTGGTCACGCATCAAGCGCTTTCTGTCCGGCCCGCCCCCGCCTGAAGATCCTTTCCGGCAAAGCGTGAGCTTCGACGACGCCGGATTCACCCGGCACTGCGAGCTGGCACGCGCGATAGGCTTGCAAGCGTTCTGGCCTTGGGCGGACGTGCACGAGTTCGGCTTTTCGTTCCAGCGCGCGCTCTATCCCGACCCCTGGCATGGCGACTACATGGAAAGCCTGTGGTACCTGTGGGTGCGCTGCGAAGACGGCGACATGATGCGGGTGTTCATTGATGAACCACTGCTGGACGCCGACCACTTGCCGCCCGCTTTGCTGCGCAACCTGCCCGGGCTGGACATAGGCGTGCTGCACGCCGGGCTGGCGACCGCTCGCCGCGGCTTGCGCCATTTTGAAGGCGAGGGCGAGTGGGCCGCCTGGCGCCGCGATGGCGCCGCGCCATAGCCCCTAGTCATCGCGCGGCACCTGGAGGCCGGGCACGGCACTTGCTGAGACGCTGGCCCCGTTGACGCGGTCAAACCCGCTTACTACAGTCAAGACCGATGACCCCATTTTTTGGTGCGCCATGAACTCCCAGGAAAACACGCTGTCACCATGGAAGCGCTTGCGCGCGCACCGTGGCGGGCGCGTCGCGTTAAGTGCAGGGCTGATCGTGCTGGCGGCCATTGCGGCCACGCAAGCGTGGGACCACCTGGGCGAACGCGCTCAGGAAAAGGTCGCTACCGCGGAAATCCGCAAAGTCGCCGATACGCTCAGCCAGATGGTGGCGGGCGCCGAGGGCGAGCCGGACTCGCTGCCATCCATCGACCCCACCCCCAAGGCCAAGGGCTTCTATGGCGAACTGGAACGGGCCGTCAAGACCGTGGCCAGTGAACGGGTGGCGCAGCACAAGGCCTATCTGACCGAACTGAAAGACATCGGCATGCCCCGGCTGCTGGATGCGCACCGGCTGGCGCTGGACACGGGCCTGATCGAGAGCCGGATGATTCTTGAGCAGGCCGAGCGACTGGTACCCAAGTACCGCGACCAAAGCATGCAAGTGCTGCAAGACATGCCGGAGCTGATACGGTCGCTGGCCATCCGCGAACCCGAGAAGCAGAAAATGATGAGCACCCTGACCGCAACCCTGGCGCGCCGCAGCGATAGCCTGGGGCAGGTCTGGGTGCTGGAAACGCGCATCCTGCACGAGTTCGGCCAGATGATTTCATTGCTGGATGACAACCGTCAGTTTTGGTACGCCGACCACGACGAGCTGATGTTTGAACGCGATGGCGACTTGAAGCGCTTTAACCAACACATGGTGGCGATCAACAAGATGGCGTTTGAACAGGAACGGTTGGGCAAGCAGCAGTTGGCGAACCTGTTCGCGGTGCTGCCTTGAGCGTCCGGGCTGAGGATCCGCGCAGCCCCGATCAGAACGGCTTGACCACCACCAGCGTCACGATGACCGCGCACGCGATCACGGTGAATGGCGCGTAAAGGTCCACCAGCGGCGGGCGCTTGAGCGAGCCCTTGACCATCCGGCGCAACGACGCGCTTTGCATGCCCAACAAGGCCGACAGCGCCAGCGCGCAGCCCACCTTAACCCAGATCCAGCTCATGGCGAACCAGCCGAACGTCATGGCCAGGTGCAGGCCGATCAACCACGACACCACCATGGCTGGCGTCGTGACCCACAGCGTCCAGCGCCGCAGCGCGCCCAGCATCTTGCGCTCTTTCGGCGCTTCGTCGTCGTTCTGCGGTTGCGACGACAACAGGAACAGAGAGGCGAACAGCGAACCGACGATCCACGTGACCACCGCCGCCACGTGAGCCATCTTCAAGAGTTGATACGTCATGGCGCGGGCTTGTCCGCGCCTGCTTCGGCCGCCGGCTCGGTCTTCTCGCTGATCGCGGCCGGGCCCGAGGGGCCGTTCGCCGTAGCCGGGTTCAGCGTGTCGGCCGGCGCGTCCGGCGAGACCACGGGGTCAGCCGGCGGTTCGGCGGGCTTGGAGGCCGCTGGCGGCGTGGACGTGGTGCTGGACATGGCGGGCTGAGCAGCGCTGGCTGGGCCGGGCGAAGCCGCTTGTGGCGCCACCTGGGGCACGGCCTGCGGCACAAGCTTGGGCGCAGCTTGGGGCGTAAGTTGGGGAGAAACCCGGGGCGAAACATGCGGCGCCGCGGCCGCCTCGGCATCTGGCAGGAAGCGTTGCAAAAGCTGGAAAAATCCTTCGTAGAACTTCGGCCGCGACACCGTCTGGCTGGCCGTCTTCACCAGCGAATCGTCGCTGGAACCGAACGGCATCGACACTTGGCCCAGCACGCTGACGCCCACGCTGGCCGAGCTGCTGGTGCGCTTGATGGAATAGCGGTCTTGCACCGCATTGGCGAACACCGTGGCGCGCTGGTTGGCGCTGCCGTCCGACGCGCAATCAATATTGAAATTGATCTGCGTGTGCAAGCCGTCTTCGCCCTGGAAATTCTTGTGGCCGGACACCCGCGCCGGGTCGAAGCGATCGATGTTGTAGCCCTGGCTCAGCAAAGCACGGCGGCCCGCATCGCAGGCCGTGGTACTGGCGGTGGGGAAGGTGCGCGAGTACACGTCGTTCTGCGTGAAGTCTTCGCGTTCGTAGGCAGGCTTGGGGGAGGTACATCCCGCCAGGATCGCCGTCAGGCAGACAAACAGGGCAACAGGCAGACGACGGGTAACGCAGGGCATGAGGGGTCCAGCTTTTGGCGTAAAGCGGGCATTATCGACCAGAAAGAAACGGCTGGCGAATGGCTGGCGGCCGGTTCCCCCCAGCCAGTGATGCGTTGAAACAGTTAATTCACCCGGATACACCTCACCTCGTGTCCCGCCGCCACGGGCACGATGTCGGGCACCGCCGCCTGGCAGCGCGGCTCTGCAAAACCGCAACGCGGCGCGAATGCGCAGCCGGGCGGCAAGGCGGCCAGGTCGGGCGGCGACCCCGGTATGGTCTCCAGCCGCTGACCCTTTTGCATGGCGCCATGCGCGCGGCCCTTCAGCAGCGCCAGCGTGTAGGGATGACGCGGCGCGCGCAGCAGGTCCGCCACGCTGCCCTGCTCCACGATGCGCCCGCCATACATCACCGCCACCCGGTCGGCAATTTCCGCGGCGGCGCCGATGTCATGGGTCACAAACACGATGGCCAGCCCCAGTTCGCGTTGCAGCTCGCGCAGCAACAGCAGAATCTGGATCTGCACCGTGGCGTCCAGGGCGGTGGTGGGTTCGTCCGCCAGCAGCACCTTGGGGTTGCAGGACAGGGCCAGCGCAATCATGGCGCGCTGGCGCATGCCGCCGGACATTTCATGCGGATAGGCTTGCAGCCGCCGCTCGGGGCTGGGAATACGCACGCGCTCGAACAGCGACAAGGCGCGCGCACGCGCCTCGGCGGCGCTCTTGCCGGTGTGCCGGCGCACCATCTCTTCAATCTGGCGGCCCACGGTGTAGACCGGGTCCAGCGCCAGCAACGGCTCCTGGAACACCATCGACACCACCGGGCCGCGCATGGCGGCTAGCTCGCGGGCGTTCATCGCCAGCACGTCGCGACCATCCACGCTCATTTCTCCGCTGATGCGCGTGCGGCGCGGCGGGTGCAGCCGCATCAGGGCGCGCAGTGTCACGCTCTTGCCGGAACCAGATTCGCCGATCAGCGCCACGGCTTCTCCGCGCCCCACTTCCAGGTTCACGCCATTCAAGGCATGCACGGTCTTGGCGCCCGCCTGAAAGGCGACTTCCAGATTGCGGATGCGGACCAAGGGGGTTGTCGGCGCGGTCATGTCAGCGCTCCGGAAGCGGCATAGCCGGAATCGGGTTGATGGATCAGGCACCGCACGGCATGGCCGCCCTGCTGCGTCACGACAGGCGCCTCGGCCGCACAGGCGGCGCGCGCAAACGCGCAGCGGGTATGGAAGCGGCAACCCGAAGGCGGGTCGATCGGGTTGGGCGGGTCGCCCGACAAGGGCGCCGATTCCGTGCGCTGCCCGGGTTCCATCGACGGCATGGAACGCAGCAGCGCTTGCGTGTAGGGATGGCGCGGCGCGTCGAACACCTGATCCACCGGCCCCAGTTCCACGACTTCGCCCAGGTACATCACCATGACGCGGTCCGAGATGTAGCGCACCACGTTCAAGTCGTGGCTGATGAACATATAGGTCAGCCCGAAATCGTCCTTCAGGTCCAGCAGCAGGTTCAGCACCTGCGCCTCGACCGACTTGTCCAGCGCGGACACCGCTTCGTCCAGAATCACCAGCCTGGGGTGCAAGGCCAGCGCGCGCGCGATGTTCACGCGCTGGCGCTGGCCGCCCGACAGTTCATGCGGGTAGCGGCCGGCAAAGCGCTGCGCGTCCAGGCCCACGCGGCCCAACAGCCCGCGCGCCACCGACACGGCGTCGCGCTTGGGGCTGCCGTGCACCAGCGGGCCGAAGGCCACGGAATCTTCGATCGTCATGCGCGGGTTCAACGACGAATAGCTGTCCTGGAACACCATCTGCGTCTGGCGGCGGAATTCGCGCAGCGCCAACGCGCGCGAGCCTACCGCCATGCCATCGAACACCAGTTCGCCTCGGTCCTGTTTGATCAGTTGCATGACCAGCCGCGCGGTGGTGGACTTGCCGCAACCGGATTCCCCCACCACGCCCAGCGTCTCGCCCTTCTTCACGTCGAAGTCCACGCCGTCCACCGCGCGCACCGCGTTGCCGCCCCGGCCACGCGACAGCGGATCGCGCTTGAGCGGAAAATGCTTGACCAGGCCGCGCACGCTCAACAAGGACTGGGCCGGGCCGCCCACGTCTTCATGCGCCACGCGCACTGCATCGATGACCGCATTCATTCCTTGACCTCCATGGCCGAGCGCAGTCCGTCGGACAGCAGGTTGAAGGACATCGACGTGATGAAAATCATCACGCCCGGCAGCGCCGCGACCCAAGGCTGGGTGTAGATGGCGGTGCGCAAGGTGTTCAGCATCAAGCCCCATTCCGGCTCGGGCGGACGCACGCCCAACCCCAGGAACGACAGGCCAGAGGCCAGGATCATGGACACCGAGATCAGGCTGGTGGAATACACGAAGATGGGACCCAGCACGTTGGACAGCACATGGGCACGCACGATGGTCAGCGGCGATGCGCCCGAGGCCCGCGCCGCGTCCACGTAGTCGCTGCGCCGCACCTGCGTGGTGACGCTTTCGGCCACGCGCACGATCTGCGGAATGAAGACGATGGTGAGCGACAGCAGCGCGTTGAAGATGCCCGCGCCCAAGGTGCCCGACAGCGCAATGGCCAGCAGCACCGACGGAAACGCATAGAACACGTCCACCACCCGCATGATCAGCGTGCTGGTCCAGCCGCCCGCGTAGCCCGCCAGGATGCCGATGGCGCTGCCCACCACGAACGCCGCGATCACCGGCACGATGCCCATGAACAGCGACAGCCGCGCGCCCAGCATCAAGCGCGACAACATGTCGCGGCCCAGCTCGTCCGCGCCCAGCGGATAGCCTTCGGTGCCGATGGGCCGCAGGCGCTTGAGCATGGACGCATGGAACGGATCCGCCGGCGTGATCCATGGCGACAGGATGGCGATGATGATCAGCGCCAGGACCACGCCGCCGGCGGCCAGCGCCACCGGGTCGCGGCGCAAGCGGCGCAGCACGTTCGACCAATAGCCCGGCGATCGCGCCACGGGCGCCACGACCGGCGTGGCGGTCAGGCTGGCAACGGAATCCGACATGTCAGCTCCTTTCAATGCGAGGGTCGAACAGGCCTTGCAGGATGTCGACGGCCAGGTTCAAGACCACGAAGAACAAGGCCAGCACCAGGATCGTGCCCTGCAGCAGGGGCAGGTCGCGCTGGAAGATGGCGGCGTTGAGCAGGAAGCCCGTGCCCGGCCACGAGAACACCGTTTCGATCAGGATGGAACCACCCAGCAGATAGCCCAATTGCAGGCCCATCACCGCCAAGGCCGTGGGCGCGCAATTCTTGACGACGTGCAGGAACACGCCCAGGTCGGTCAGGCCGCGCGCGCGCAAGCCCACCACGAATTCCTGCGACAGTGTCTCGGCCACCAGAGCGCGCACCGTGCGCGCGATGATGCCCATCGGTATCACCGACATCGTCACGGCGGGCAGGATCATGTGGCGGATGTGCGCCCAGTCCGCCGCCCATTCGCCCGACCCGCCCGGCCCCGCGCCCGTGGGCGGCAGCCACATCAGCTGCGTCGAGAAGATGATGACCAGCACCATGCCCAGCCAGTAATGCGGCACGCTGACGCCGAAGACCGACACGAAGGAGGCAATACGGTCCAGCGGCGAATTGCGAAAGTACCCGCCGACAAAGCCCAGGAATGCACCCACGACAAAGCCCAGCAGCGTGGCCAGACAGGCCAGCCGCAAGGTGTTTCCCACGGCCTTGAAGACTTCGGCCGACACGGGGCGGCCGGTGGCGATGGATGTGCCCAGGTCCCCATGCAACGCGCGCCACAGCCAGCCGGCGAATTGCTCGACCAAGGGGCGGTCAAAGCCGTAGAGCTGCATCAATTGCCGTTGCAGGTCGGCGGACGCATCGGGAGGAAGAATGGACACCAGCGGATCGCCGGGCGCCAGATGGATCAGCAGGAAACAGAGCAGCGCGACCCCCACCATGATGGGCAAGGCGTACACGATGCGCCGCAGGATGTAAGACAGCATAGGCGTCACCGGCTAGGGCGCCGAAGGCCGCACGGCGCGGCCTTCGGCGCGTTCAGGATCAATCCATCGACATGGTGGCGATATCGATGAACCAGCTCTTGGGCTGCACCACGCCCTTGACCTTCGGCGAAATCGCGCGCGGGCCGACGTCATGCGCAATCCAGACAAACGGCGCCTCTTCCACCACGCGCGCATGCAGCTTGGCAAGGGCGGCGTCGCGTTCGGCGGGGGTAAAGGTGGTGCGCGCATCCTTGATCAAGCCGTCGATTTCGGCGTTGCCGAAATAGCCCCAGTTGTTGGAGGCCGGCGGAAAGGTCTTGGTGCTGGCAAAGCGCACGATGGCGAAGAACGGGTCCATGGCCGCGAAGCTGACGTTGATGGCGTCGCTGCCGTTGGCCGACGGGTCCTTGGCGCCCTTGCGCCAGTTGGTGAACAGCGTGTTCCACTCCACCACGTCAAAGCTCACGTCGAAGTAGCAGTCCTTCAGGTTCTGCTGCACGAACTCGTTCATGGGCAGGGGTTGCATCTGGCCGGAGCCCGATGCCGAGGTCTGTACCTTCACCTTGATCGGCTTGGCCTGGGAATAACCCGCTTCGGTCATCAGCTTGCGCGCGGCGTCCGGGTCGTACTTGATGTCGAACTTGGGGTTGCCCCACCACGGATGGCCCGGGGGCACCGTGCCCTTGGGTTCGCCCATCATGCCGCCCAGCAACTGCTTGAGCTCGCCCCGGTTCACGCACAGGTTGGCGGCCTTGCGTACGCGCACATCCAGCCACGGCGAGCCTTCCTTGAACGACAACTGCCACGGCCACACGTGCGGCTGTTCATTGGAGTAGATGATGAAGCCACGGCTCTTGATGGCGTCAAAGGCATCCGGCGCCGGCGCTTCAATCCAGTCCACCTGGCCGGACATCAACGCGGCCGTGCGCGAGTTGGCTTCGGGCAGCGGCAGCATCACCACGCGGTCGATCTTCGGGCGACGCTTTTCGTCCCAGTACTGGTCGTACTTCACCACTTCGAGCCGTTCACGCGGCACGAACTTGTCCATCTTGAAGGGGCCGGTGCCCGAGGCATCGGCGGCAAAGGCGGCCCAGGCCTTTTGCGAACGCTCGGCCGGATCCGTGACGGACGCCGGCACCTCGGCCAGCTTCTTCTTCCACTGCGCGGGCGACGCCATGTACAGATTGGTCAGGTTGATCGGCAGGAAGGAATCCGGCTCGGACGTCGTCAGTTCCACCGTCAGGTCATCGATCTTTTTCGCGGACCTAAGAGTCGGCATGCGCGAGGCAGTCACGCCAACCTGGCTGGCGTCGAACTGCGGCGCGCTCTTGTCCAAGACCTTGCCCACGTTCCACACCACGGCGTCGGCGTTGAAGTCGGACCCGTCATGGAACTTCACGCCGGGGCGCAGCTTGAACACCCACTTGGTCTTGTCCGCCGCGTCCACGTCCCACGACACGGCAAGGTCGGGAATCAACACGCTGGGGCCGTCCTTCTTGGACAGGTCCCATTGCGTCAGGCCGTCGTACATCGGAATGCCGGTGAAGCGGTTTCCCTCAAAGCCTTGGTCGGGCTGGCCCAGCGTGCGGGGGATGTCGCCGGCGGTCATGCCGATGCGCAACACCTTTTCGGCATGGGCCGCGCCAGGGGCGATCACTGCAACGCCAGCCGCCGTCAGCGCAAGCGCGGCGGCATAGGACTTGAGGCGGAAACTCCGTGTCTGCATGTGGTTCTCCAATGTCTTGCAAAATGCCTTCCCCGCGAGGGTGCGGCGCGCGTGAACAGGGTTAGTACACAGATTTTGTATAAGCAATATCCGTGCCATTTTTTGAACCGGGAAGCAGAGTCAGGGATAGTCCCAGGCCGGGTTGGGAACCGCCGGGCGCGGTGCCGGGCGGGTCCGGCGCGCGAACGTGTCCGAGCGCGCGCGAAGGATCAATGCAGAGGGATTACCAGCGGATGCGGCAAGAGGCGTTAAGTAGAAGGCAGACCGGTGGCAAGCACCAAGCCGGCGCGAAGTGCGCCTCCTTTGCGCCGCCTTTGCGCCGCCTTGGTGCAGCATGCACATGTCCGCGCATCAACGCGTCAGTGCTTCAGTGCTTCAACCGGCAACGCCCGCTTGCGCCAGCATGGCGCGCAGCAGGACGTTGCATCCAGCCTCTAGATGATCGGGGCGCGCGTCTTCGATTTCGTTGTGGCTGATGCCGTCCTTGCACGGCACGAAGATCATGGCCGCGGGCGCGACGCGGGCGACGTAGACGGCGTCGTGACCCGCCCCGCTGACCACGTTCATCGCCGACAAGGACAGGTCGCGCGCGCCTTCGCGCACCGACTGCACCAAGGCGGGCTCGAACGGTTGCGGCGCAAAGTACACCACCTGCTCGATCTGCGCCGTGACACCTCGGCTATCGGCAGCCGCGTCCACCGCCGCGCGCAAGGCCGCGTCCATGGCCGAGAGCGTGGCGTCGTCGGCCGCGCGCAGGTCCACGGTCAGGCGCACGCGGCCGGGAATCACATTGCGCGAATTGGGGAACACATCCATCCAGCCCACCGTGGCACGCGCATCGGGCGCATGCGCCAGGGCAATCTGGTTCACCGCCAACACCAGCTCGGACGCCGCCAGCAAGGCATCGCGGCGCAGCGGCATCGGCGTGGGGCCGGCATGCGCCTCGACGCCCGTCAGCACCACGTCGTACCAGCGTTGGCCCAAGGCGGCAGTCACCACACCAATCACCGTGTCGGCGGCTTCCAGCACGGGGCCTTGCTCGATGTGCGCCTCGAAGTAGGCGCCTACGTCATAGGCAGTGGCGCCGTCCTGCCGCGTTGGCGGCACGGCAACCTGGCCCGCATAGCCAATGGCCTCCAGGGCCTGGCTGACGCTGACGCCCTCGCGGTCCTGCTGCGCCAGCGCATGCTGCAAGGTGAAGGCCCCGGCATACACGCCCGAGCCCATCATCACCGGCACAAAGCGCGAGCCCTCTTCGTTGGTCCACACGGCCAGTTCCAGCGGCGCCTCGGTCTGCACGCCATGGTCATTCAGCGTGCGCAACACCTCCAGCCCGGCCAGCACGCCGTAGTTGCCATCGAACTTGCCGCCCGTGGGCTGGGTGTCGATGTGGCTGCCGGTCATGACGGCGGGCAAGTCGTTGTTGCGGCCCGGGCGGCGGGCGAAGATATTGCCGATGGCGTCCACGCGGACATCACAGCCGGCTTCTTGTACCCAGCGCACGAACAGGTCGCGCCCCTGGCGATCCAGATCGGTCAAGGCCAGGCGGCACACGCCGCCTTTTTCCGTACCGCCAATCTGTGCCAGATCCATCAATGACTGCCATAGGCGCGCGCCATCCACGCGCAGGTCGGCCAGCGTTTCGGTAGCGGGGGCAAGGCTCATAGGGACTCCTGTTGACATGGGGCCGCGCACGCTCGCGGCTCGGGTTCTGGTTCGGACTCGCCCGATTCTGCTCTGTGTACCAGCGCCCTGCCAAGACCCATTTACAAGACGTTGCCCTGGCCGTGTTCGCGCGTGAGGCTCTGACGGTAGCTGGCGCAGCCCGCCGCCAGCAGCAGCACGCACAGCGCGGTCGCCCCCGCAATCAGCAGCGACAGCGACTGCCCCACCGCGCCGGGGGTGCCGAACAGCCGGTCGGTCAGCAAGGCCACTGCCGTCGTGCCCACACCCAGGCCGATCAAATTGGAGATCAACAGGAACAGCGCCGAGACCTGCGCACGAATCTGGTTGGGCGGCAGGATCTGCATCGCGGCGGTGGACGTCGGCATCGGAAACGAAGCGAAGAACATGGCGGGCAGCAGCAGCCCGACCGACAGCCACACGCTGTCCACCTGCGTGAACGCCACCGCCGGCAGCGCCATGCCCACCGCGCCGATCACGCCCGCGCGCAACGGCGCATCGCGATAGCCCCGCTTGGCCAGTCCGTCCATCAACCAGCCGCCGCAGAAGACGCCGGCCGTGTTGGCCACCAGCACCACCACGCCCAGCATGTAGCCGGTATCCACGGGCGACATGCCGAACCGGCGCATGTAGAACGCGGGCGTCCAGCTCAGCAGCGCGAACAGCACCATGGCGTAGAAAGAAAAGCCCAGGTAGTGGCAGAAGAACGTGCGGCGGTGCCGGCCCAGAAACTGGAACGTGTCGCGGATGCTGGGCTTGTGCGCCTGGCCGTCGGCGGCGCGGCGCAAGCCCAGCCGCTGCGGGTCGCGCACGGTCAGCAAAATCAGCAGCGCCACCAGCAAGCCGGGTAGCCCCACGATAAAAAACGTGACCTGCCAGGGCCGCATCGCGCCCACCCAGGGCACCACCACGCTGTCCACGCTTTTCAGCAGGTTGATGACATAGCCGCCGATCAGGAAGGCCATGCCGCCGCCAATGAACGAACCAATCGAATAGACACCGACCGCGCGGCCGAGCTTGTCGCGCGGGAACATGTCGCTAAGCATGGAATAGGTGGCGGGCGACAAGGCGGCCTCGCCCACGCCCACGCCGATGCGCGCCAGGAACATGTGCGCAAAGTTGCGCGACAGGCCGCAGGCAGCCGTCGCCAGGCTCCAGAACGCCACGCCGATCGCGATGATCTTCGGGCGGGAATAGCGGTCGGCCAGCAAGGCGATGGGGATGCCCATGACGGCATAGAACAAGGAAAACGCCAGGCCGTGCAGCAGGCTGAACTGCGTGTCTGACAGTTGCAGATCGTGCTTGATCGGTTCGATCATCAGCGCCAGGATCTGCCGGTCGACGAAGGAAAATATGTACGCTAGCATGCATATCACCACGACGTACCACTCGTAGGCGTAGCGTCTTTTGGCCAGTGGCGGCAGCGTGGCGTCAGTCATGTTTTTTCCCTTGTCTTGTCCTTGTTCTGTCCATCGTTTGTAGGCCTTTGCGCCGCCGGACTCTATACGCCGCGCGCAACGGCTGTTCCCACCGCGCAGGAAAGCATGTTCAACGACACCTATCCGCTGAACCGCCATTGCTTGCTGAACTCGGGCAACGCCGCCGAGGTCAAGGATCAGGTCAGCCAACACTTGTGGTCGCACCGCATGTGCGTCGCCCAGGGAAAACCCTTGCAATCGCGGCTGTACGGCGTGTTCTTTGGCAACGCCGCGCTGTTTGATCTGCACTACGGCGCCGAAGTCGAGATCGACGCGGGCGACATCGCCAGCTACTACCTCATCCGCATCACGTTGCAAGGCTCGGGCCTGGTCACGCTGGGCAAGCGCAGCGCGGCCATGCAGGCGGGCAGCCTGACGATTTCATCGCCATCCGAACCCAGCATCATCAGCATCGGCCGCGACTGCCGCAACCTGATCCTGCGCGTGGAACGGCAGGCGCTTGAACATCAGTTGCAACGCCTGCTGGACCGGCCCATCAAGCACGCGCTGGTCTTCGACCTGGCGGTCGGCCCCGATTCTCCAGGCCTGGCCGCCGTGCGCGAAACGCTGGACTATCTTTGCCGCCTGTACCAGCACCCCGCCATCGACGGCGTCACGCAGACGCTGGCGGCGGGCTTTTCCGACTACCTGCTGGCCTTGCTGCTGACGCAACTGCCGCACAACTATTCCGACGCGCTGCGCGCCGACCATCGCCAGCCCTTGCCGCAGCATGTGCGCCGCGCGCGCGACTACATCGAGTCCCATGTCGATGAAGCGATTTCATTGGCTGATTTGGCGGCGCATTGTGGCGTGTCCGTGCGCACGCTACAAAACGGCTTCACGCAGTTTCTCAAGCAAAGCCCCAGCGACTACGTGCGCAACCAGCGCCTGACGCTGGTGCACGCCGCGCTGGAGCAAGCCCGCGCGGGCGACAGCGTGACCGACATCCTGCTACGCCACGGCGTAACCAGCTTCGGGCATTTCGCCACGCATTACCGCAAGCGCTACGGATGTTTGCCCTCGGACACCCTGCGCCAAAATCGTAGGATGGGTGAAGCGCGAGAAGTTATCCAAAAGAAATGGAATGGAGATCGCGCGTAACCCATCGCGCGAAGGTGGTGTTGTGGCTGCGGGCGTTAAGAACTCCGCCGCTGCTTGATGGGTTGCGCGCGTTGCGCAGCGTTGTTCTTTTTTAGGGAGTCTCGCGCTTCACCCATCCTACTGGGTTGCGCGCGTTGCGCGGCATTCGCGCGTAACTCATCGCTGCCTGCCCACGGACACCTTGCGCCAAAATCGTAGGATGGGTGAAGCGCGAGAAGTTATCCAAAAGAAATGGAATGGAGATCGCGCGTAACCCATCGCGCGAAGGTGGTGTTGTGGCTGCGGGCGTTAAGAACTCCGCCGCTGCTTGATGGGTTGCGCGCGTTGTGCAGCGTTGTTCTTTTTTAGGGATTCTCGCGCTTCACCCATCCTACGGTTGCGCGCGCCGCATTCCCTTGCCGGATCTGAACGACGCTTGCGCGTTTGGCGCAGCCCGCGCCCCGCGCCACCTCTAGGATCAAACCTTCATCGAAGGAGCTTGATCATGCGAATCAGCGTCATAGGCGGCGGACACGGCTGCTACGCGGCAGCAGCCGAACTAGCCGAAAAAGGACACGAGGTGCGCTGGTGGCGCCGCGACAGCGCCGCGTTCCAGGGCTTGCGCGAAGTGGGCGCGCTGACGGTCACCGACTATCGCGGCACGCGCCACGTGCCGCTGGGTTCAGGCCCCGGCCACCTGACGCTGGCCGACGCCTTGCAAGACGCCGTAGCCGACGCGCAAGTGCTGGTCATTCCCCTGCCCTGCACCACCCACGACGCGCTGGCGCCCGCCTTGGCGCCGCTGCTGCAAGACGGCCAGGTGGTGTTCCTGCCGCCCGGCACCTTCGGCAGCTACCTCTTCGCGCGCGCGCAGAAAGACGCTGGCAACCCCGCTCGCGTTGCCTACGCGGAAACCGGCACCCTGCCCTATCTGGCGCGCAAGCACGGCAACACAGTCGTGATCAGCGGCTACGCCACGCGCCTGCCCACCGGCGTGTTCCCCAGCCGCCTGACCGACAACGCGCTGGCGCTGCTGGGCCAGGCCTACCCCAGCATCGAACCCATTGAAGACGGACTGGCCGGCGCGCTGATGAACGCCGGCCCCATCATTCACCCACCGCTCATCCTGATGAATGCAGGCCCCTTGGAGCATTTCGACAAGTGGGACATCCATAACGAAGGCACGCAGCCGTCCATCCGCCGCGTGACCGACACGCTGGACGCCGAACGCGTGGCCATCCGTGTAGCCCTGGGCTACGCCGCGCCGCACTTTCCGCTGGCCGATCACTACGCTAGCGAAGGCGACGAATGGATGTACGGCCGCGGCGCGCACGGCAAGCTGACCGACAGCGGCGACTGGCGCGAAACCATCGACCTGCACACGCACCGCTACATGCAGGAAGACACGCGGCTGGGCCTGTCTTTCCTGGTGTCCGCCGGCCGCTGGGCCGGCGTGCCGACGCCGGTGGCGCAGGGCCTGCTGAATATCGCCAGCGCCATTACCGGCCGCGATCTCTACGCCGAAGGCCGCACGCTGGAACGCCTGGGGCTGGACCGTTTGTCGCGCGCTGGCATGGCGGAATTGCTGGAACAGGGGTGCTGAGCATGGAAGACAGAATCTGCGTGATCGGCGCCGGCCGCATGGGCGAAGGCATCACCCTGTCGTACATTCATGCGGGACGCGACGTGACGCTTATCGACATCAAGCCCAGAACGCCCGCCGAACAAGCCGAGCACCACGCGCGCGTGCGGGCCAACCTGCGCCGCGAACTGGGCACACTAAGCCGCCTGGGTTTACTGGACGCCGCACAGGCCGACACCGCCATGCAGCGCGCGCGTGTGTGCGGGCGCGACGACGCCATTGCGGATCTTCAACGCGCGCGCGTCGTCTTCGAAGCCGTGCCCGAACGCCTGGACGCCAAGCGCGACGCCTTTGCCTGGCTGGGGCAGGTCTGCTCGGCCAACGCCATCATTGCGTCAACCACCTCAACATTTCTGGTGACCGAGCTGGCGGAGCTGGTGCAATACCCGGAACGCTTTCTGAACGCGCACTGGCTCAACCCGGCGTATCTGATTCCGCTGGTTGAGGTCAGCCGGGGGCCGCGTACAAACGATGCCGCCTTGCAAGCCTTGCTGGACGTGCTGCGCCAGGCCGGCAAGGTGCCCGTGCAGTGCGCACCGTCGGCGGGCTACATCGTGCCGCGTATTCAGGCACTGGCGATGAACGAGGCCGCCCGCATGGTCGAGGAAGGCGTGGCCAGCGCTGAAGACATCGACACCGCCGTGCGCCTGGGATTCGGATTGCGCTTTTCGGTGCTGGGCTTGCTGGAATTCATTGACTGGGGCGGCGGCGACATCCTGTACTACGCGTCGCGCTACCTTGAAGGCGAGATCGGCCCGCGCTTCGCATCGCCGGACGTCATCGCCCGCAACATGGAGCAAGGCCGCAACGGGCTACGCGATGGCAAAGGCTTCTACGACTACACCGGCGTGGACGTGGACGCCTACAAAATGGAGCGCCTGGGGCAGTTGTGCAAGCGGCTGGAAGTGATGGGGCTATTGCCGCGCGCGGGTGGCGCGCGCTAGCCAAACCCTCAGTGCACGCCCGCTTCAACTCAGTGTGCGTCCGCTTCAAGAATGCGATACGCCAGACGCACGCGGGCCTCGTTCGGAATATTCCGATTCGCCAGGATCACCACGCCGACCTTCCTGGCCGGCACGAACGCCACGTAGGCGCCGAAGCCGTTGGTGGAACCGGTCTTGTTGATCCACACATCGGCGCGCGGCGCCTGCGGCGGGGTCAAAGCCTTGGCCGGGTGGCTCTGGCTGTTCAACGTGCCCGCGTTGGCGGCCAACAGCGCGTCCAGCGTGACTGGGTACGCCAGTTGTTCCCACGCCAGGTCCTGCGTCATCGGACCCACGTCGTAGTAGCCCACGTGCGTATCCGCCAGCGCCTTGGCCATCACGGCGTCACCAATGACGCGCTTGGCAATCTTTGCTTCCCGCGCGGCCTTGGCGCTGAATTCGCGCGGGGCAGACGCCACACCCATGTTGGCGTCCACAAAACGGATCAGGTCGCTGGCGCTGGTCTTCACGCCGTAGGCTTCGTCGGCCAACACGCCTGGGTTCACGCGCACCGGCGCGTTCTGCTTGTTGTAGCCCTGCGCGTAGTCACCCATCCTGGCGGCCGGCACGTGGATATACGTGTTGGCCAAGCCCAGCTTGGGCAACAGCGTCTGCTCCATGGCTTGCGCATACGACTCACCCAGGCTCTTGGCCGCCACCACGCCCAGCATGCCGATGCTGGGGTTGGCGTAGGTGCGGTACGTGCCCGGCGTGTAGCGCGGCGTCCACGCGGCCAGGTAGGCCAGGAGCTGGGCGTCGTTCGTCACCGCGTCCGGCACTTGCAAGGGAAAGCCGCCGCCCGTGTGGGTGCCCAGGTGGATCAGGTTCAGTTTGCCGAATACCGTTCCTTGCAAGGCCGGCAAGAAGCGCGCCGGGCTGTCGGAGAGCGACAGCTTGCCCAGCGCCTGGGCATAGGTTGCCAAGGTGGCGGTAAAGGTCTTGCTGATGGAGCCCAGCTCGAACAGCGTGTCGCGGCTGACGGGCGTGTGCGTTTGCAACGACGCCACGCCATAGTTCCGGAATTCATGGTGCCCATCGCGTGTGACGGCAATGGCCAGCCCGGCCACGTCGTACTCCTGCATCAGCGCGTGCACGGCGTCGTCGATATCGGCGCCGGCCGGCACCGGCTCGTCGCGTACGGGCTGGCCCGCGGTGGCGGATTGATCGGGCTGCGCAGGCGACGAACCCGCCTGCACGCCGGACACGGCCACCAACGAGAACATGGCGCCGCCGGCCATGATGGCCAGGGCTTGCAAGACAGCGCGTCGCGCGGCGTGAAACGTCATTTCTATCGTCCTCTTGGTTCCCGCCGGCCGAACAACGTGCGCGGCGAACGCGACATAGTACTAACCCTGAATCAATTACGACAGGAACTTGGCTATTCTCTACCCCGTCGATTCAAGACCGCGTAGAAGAGACTGGCCCTTGCGGCCGGCGCCGACGGAGCAACCGCCCCGGAAACTCTCAGGCAACAGGACTGCGCGCGTATAGACAATCTGGAGAGAGGCGCCGTGCGCGCCCACCGAAGGGGAACCCCGCCGCAACCGTCGGCCGGGTGAAGCTCTCAGGTATCAAAGACAGATGGGGTGCCGCATCCGTATTGGTTGCGGCCACACCGTCTGGAGCCACCATGCCCCGCATCGCCATCATTGGCGCCGGTATCACCGGCGTCACGTCCGCCTATGCCTTGTGCAAACTCGGATACCAGGTCACCGTCTACGACCGCCAGCGCTATCCCGCCATGGAAACGTCCTACGCCAACGGCGGCCAACTGTCCGCCAGCAACGCCGAGGTCTGGAACAGCACCGCCACGATCTTCAAAGGACTGCGCTGGATGTTGCGCAAGAATGCGCCGCTGTTGCTGAACCCCCGGTTCAGTTGGCACAAATATTCGTGGCTGGCGCAGTTCATGGCGCAGATTCCCAACTACCGCGACAACACCATCGCCACCACCCGCCTGGCCATCCAGGCCCGCCAGCACTTGTTCGACATGGCCGAGGCCGAAGGCATCGACTTCGACCTGGAACGCCGGGGCATCCTGCACATCTACCATGACGCCAACAGCTTCAAGGCAGCGCACCGCGCCAACGCGCTCCTGCAAGCTGGCGGCCTGGACCGCTACGCGGTGACCGCCGACGAAGCCCGCGCCATCGAACCCACCCTGCAAACCGGATGCCACGGCGGCTTCTACACGCCATCGGACGCCACCGGCGACATCCACAAGTTCACCCGAGGCCTGGCCCACGCCTGCGAACGCCGTGGCGTGACCTTCGTGCAAGACGCCGACATCGCCACCATCCGCCCGCACAACGGCGCTTACGCGCTGGACGTGCGACACAACGGCGGCACCGAACGCAAACCGCACGAGGCCGACGCCATCGTGGTGTGCGCGGGATCCGCCAGCCGACAATTCGCCAAGCTGCTGGGCGACAGGCTGAACATCTACCCGGTCAAGGGCTATTCGATCAGCGTGCACCTGGACGACGCCGACAGCCGCGCCGCCGCGCCCCACGTAAGCTTGCTGGACGAAGCGGCAAAGATCGTCACCAGCCGCCTGGGCGACCGCTTCCGCGTGGCGGGCACGGCCGAGTTCAACGGCTTCAACCTGGACATCCGCGCCGAGCGCGTGCAACCCCTGATCGACTGGACCCGCAAGCATTTTCCCAACGTGATGACGTCGCGCGTGGTGCCTTGGTGCGGTCTGCGCCCAATGACGCCCAACATGCTGCCGCGCGTAGGGCCGGGCAAGCGCCCGGGTGTGTTCTACAACACCGGACATGGGCACTTGGGCTGGACCTTATCGGCGGCGACAGCGCAGGTGCTGGCGGAGAGCGTCAGGGCGGCGCTTTCTTCGTCACCAACAGCACATACGGGTTGATAGCCCCGCCGTCATAAATTCCATAATGCAAATGCGGCGGCGTTCCTTGGGCATTCCCCGTATTGCCGACGTAACCCAGCACGTCGCCCGGCACCACCAATTGCCCGCGTTCAATGTCGGCGTAGCCGTCCAGATGCGCGTAGTAATGCCGTTGGCGGCCGGGGCCCAGCACCCACACCACCTGGCCGCCCAGGTTGTTCGTGCCAACTTGCAGCACCACGCCTTCGGTGGTGGAAAGCACGGGTGTGCCACGCGGGGCGAAAATGTCGATGCCTTCGTGGCGCCGGCCGCCAGACCGGGCCGCGCCCCACGTGTCAGTGAGGCGTCCGGAGGAAACGCCCTGCACCGGCACGGGCAATGACGTAGGGGCTTCTTGCCAGGCGAGCCGCGCCATATGCCATGGCGCGCGCGCCGCGTCGGGCAATCGCGGCCACGCCCAGACCGCCAGCGCGGCCAACAAGGAAAGTACGACGATGCGCCTGATGAAGCGCAGGACAGGGTTGAAGTTCATGAACGGTTCGACGCCGAGCGGGCGGAGGGGTTCCCCCCGTGTCAGGCGAACACCAGGCACACCGGCGTGGGCACCTGAGCCACTACGTCGGGGTTCTCCAGGCGCCCCGTTGCGGCATCGATACGCAAGCGCAGAATCGAATCGCCCTTCTGGTTCAGCGCGTACAACGCACCGCCATCCGGTGCCATGGTCAGCGCGCGCGGAAAGCGCAATCCTTCCGTCCAGACTTGCAGCGGCGCGAGCGCGCCGTCCGCACCGATGCCAAAGACCCCGATGCTGTCGGCTTGCGGGTGATCGTTCTGCACGCGGCGGGTAGACACATACAGAAAGCGGCCGGACGGATGAATAAGCAGTGACGCCGCGTTGCCCGTACCGGTAAAGCCGGCGGGCGTGGCCGGGACGGTATGGCGGGGTTCCAGGACGCGGCCCGCAATGACGTCATACCCGTAGCACGCCACGCTGGCATCGAGCTCGTTGACGACATACAACAGCGCGCCGTCGGGATGCAGCGCCAGATGGCGCGGCCCGCTACCCGGGGGCAGTTCGGTGCGGCCGGAGAGCGACAAGTTACCGTCTTCAAGCGTGAACGCATTGATGCGGTCGCTGCCCAGGTCGGTAGCCAACACGCGCTGGCCGGTGGGGTCGAACAGCACCATGTGCGGGTGGGCGGACTGCTGTTCGGGACGCGGGCCGGAGCCGGTTTCCTTGACGATGCCCGACACCGCGCCCAGCGATCCGTCGCGGTTGATGGGCAGCACGTTGTAGGTGCCGCCCAGGTATTGCGCGGTGACCAGATGCTTGCCGTCGGGCGATACCGCCAGGTGCGCCGGCGCGGTGCTGGATAGGGACAGCGGCTGCCGGTTCAACAATCGCAGGCTACCGTCGCCTTCAATGGCGTAGGCCTCGGCCGTGCCCCTGGGCAGCCCTTGCCAGTGTTCGATCTCGTTGATGGCATACAGAAAGCGCCGCGTGGGATGCACGGCCAGATAGGACGGGTTGTCGCTTTCCATTACCTGGACCAGCCGCCAGCCTTGCGCGCGCATCGCAAACACGTGGATGCCCGCGGACGGTGGCCCGCCTGCCGTGCCGCCCGGCGCGTCGCGCGTGTAGGTGCCCACGTAGGCAAAGGCAGTGGAATCGGCGGCGGATGTCAGGGAGACGGGGGACGTCGTGGAGGTGGAGGATGTGGCAGATGCCGACGCACCCATCGCGGACAGCCACGGCCCTGCGGCGCTTGCGGCCGACAAGCCGCCGGCAAGCTGGATGAAGGATCGGCGCGGCGCGCTGGAAAGCGTGTTCATGGCAGGTTCCGGCAAGGCGTAGCGTGCGTCATCACGGGCGCACCGACATCGCGTGGTGGAAGACATTGTTCGGATCGTAGCGGCGCTTGACCTGTTGCAGGAAAGGATAAAGCTCGTCTGCGCCGTAATACAACTGTGGCCAAAAGGCATGCGCGAGCATGTCGCGGTCCGGGTAGTTGATGTAGCACCCTTGATAGCGGTCGCCGGGATACGGCGTGCCCGCAAACCCCGACGAGGAGGACGGGGCCGCCGGGTCCGCCGGGTCCGTATACACGTCGCGGTAAAAATCCGTCATCCAGCGCAAATGGACGGCGTCCTGGTCGGTGTGGGTCCAGTAGGTTTGGTATTGCAGCTTCATGACCGATTCACGCTGATGCACGGCGGTGTCGCGCAGGCGTTCAGGCCGGTTGATGGCGCCGCCATAGGAGTCCACCTGCAACAGCGACTGGCGCAGGTCGGCGCCTGGCATGTCGCGAGTCAGATGCGCGTAGATGCGCGCGGATTCATGCGCGCTGAAGTTGCGCTTCATGTAGGCGGACTTGTATTTGCCGCGCTGGTTGGGCCCCGAGCCATTGAGCGTTTGCGTGGCCGCCAGCCAGTCGTAGCGGATAACCGTGTGCGGCTCGCTACAAAGCAAGTCGCCGCCCATGCGCGGGCGCGGCAGGCCCGGCGTGGTGGCGCGCGCGGCAACCGGCGCGCACGCACGGAAGCGGTTCAGAAAATCTTGCAGCACCGTCAGGTCTCGGCAGGTGCCGTCGGGGTTGCAGAACTGGACGATCATCACGATCTGCCCCGCCGCCTGATGCGTGAGCTTCAGCAACGAGAACATGCCCCAGGTGTCGGCGGCCCTGCCCCGCGTTTCCCAATAGCTGCCATAGATGTCCAGCAGTTGCGCAAAGCGCCGGGGCGTCATGCCGGCCCAGTCGAATGCAACGGTGGCGATGGCCACTTCGCGCAGGGCCTGGGGCAGCGCGGCAAAACCATAGCTGGTGATCACGCCGAAGTTGCCGCCGCCCGCGCCTCGGCAGGCACGGAACAGGTCGGCGTCGCGCGTGGCTTCGACGGTGCGCGGCACGACGTTGCCGCCTGCGTCCACGGTCAGGATGTCGACCGCGCTCAGCCAGTCGCACGCCAGCCCTTGCAGGCGCGACAGCAGGCCGTAGCCGCCGCCCGTGATGTGGCCGCCCGCCGCCACCGAATAGCAGGACCCGCCAGGCAAGGACACGCCGTGACGCTTGTAGAGGTCCAGGTCGCCGTTCCAGTTCTGCGAACCGGCCGCAATGCGCAGCAGCCCGTCGGATGACGGCGGCACGCGGTCCAGCAGGCTCAAGTCCAGGATGGCGCCGCCCGGATTGTTCGAGACGAAGTCCTCGTAGCAATGGCCGCCGCTGCGTATCGTGGGGCGCTTGCCCTGCGCCACGATGCGAGCCAGGGCGTGGGCCGCGTCTTCGGGCGTTTCACAGAGTTCGATGCGCGCGGCGGCATCGCCAGGCTGAGCGGGCCACCGCAGGTTGAAGCCCTTTTTCAGGGTCTTGTAGCGGGGATCGTCGTGGGTCACGCTGATGCTCATGTCGGCTTGCCTCCCGGGCCTGGGAGTCAGGCCGCGACGCATCAAGGATAGGCCGAGAGCGCCCCGAACATCTGTAAGAGGAGTCCGATTTTCTACTGATACCGTTCGCGATATCCCACCGGCGACATGCCGCAATATTTATTGAAGATGTCGCGAAACGCCTTGGTGTCGTTGTAGCCCACTTCGTACATGACTTCGGCCACGCTCTTGCGCGAGCTTTCCAGCCGTTTCTTGGCCGCTTCCACGCGCACTCGCTGCAGGTATTCCACGATGCTGTTGCCCGTGGCCTGCCGAAAGCGCCGTTCCAGCGTGCGGCGTCCCATGGCATGACGGCCGGCCAGATCTTCCACGGTGATTTTTTCCGTGTAGCGGCCTTCGATGTAGGTCTGCACGGCGCGCACCACCTCGTCGGCGTGGGCCTTCTGGCCCATGAATACCGCGAACGGCAATTGGCTCTGGCGGCTCCAGTCCAGTTGGAAATACTTGGCGCACCAGATGGCGGTGTCGCGGTCGGTGTATTTTTCGATCAGGTGCAGCACCAGATGCGCCGCTGAAAATGCGCCGCCGCTGGTGTAGACGCCGTTCTCGGCCATGACGACGCGGTCGCTGATCCAGCGGACATTCGGAAACAGGCTGGCGTACAGGTTCTGCGCCACCCAATGCACCACCGCCTGCTGTCCGTCCAGCACGCCGCCCGCGGCCAACAGCGCGGCGCCCATGCACAGGCTGGCCACTTCGCCGCCGTTGCGATGATGGGTCGACAACCAATCGACCAGCTCGCGGTTGGACTGGACCACGTCGGACACCGTGCCCAGCAATGGCGGTGCAATGCAGATGTCGATGTGCGGCGCGTCGGCCAACACCAGATCGGCCTGTACCTTGATGCGCCCTTCATCCAGGCTGACCTCGCGCGTAAGCGCCAGGGTGCGCACGTGGAATTGGGGTTCGCGCCCTTGCGCGGCCAGGTAGTTATTGGCCACCAGGAAGCCGTGGCGCGCGGTTTCCAGGGACGCAATGTTGGTGCCCGTGGGCAGAAGAAACGCGACGTTTTTCATGACGCTAAGCATACGCCCGAGCGTTGACGCAATCCACCCGCAAGAATGTCGCAATCCCCTATCTGAAAGCGCTGCCGATCCCGATAAAGTGGCGTTTACGGCCTGGGAGGCCGGACGGCGGCAGGCGTGGCCAGCGGGCACGCCCCGCCGATACAACAACAGCGACCAAAGGAGTGTGCGATGGAAGAATACGTAGATGGTTTCTTGCTGCCGGTGCCCAAGGCCAACCTGGCCGACTACAAGAAGATGGCGGAACAGGCCAAAGTGGTCTGGCTGGATCATGGCGCGCTGGATTACCGCGAATGCGTGGCTGATGAACTGGGCGGTGAAAACATGCGCTCGTTTGCCGAAGCCGCGGGCGTGAAGGACGGAGAAACAGCGGTCTTCGCCTGGATTCTGTATGCCAGCAAGGCCGACCGCGACCGCATCAACCCGCTGGTCATGGCCGACCCCCGCCTGGCAAATATGAGCGGTTGCGAAAACGTGTTCGATTTCAAGCGGATGTGCTGGGGCGGATTCACCACCTTGGTAAGCAAATAAAAAAGTGACGCGGCGTGTCGATCTTGGCACCGCCCGTTCGTCGTATAGGCAGGGACCAAACGGTAAAGCCTCTTGTGACGCCGCTCCGTCCCCCACCCACCACTCAACCGTTTTCGGAGACGCATCATGGCAACGCCCGCCACCACGCCCATTCCCGCCGGCATGCACACGCTGACCGCGCACATCATCTGCGAAGGCGCTGCCGACGCCATCGCCTTCTACAAAAAGGCCTTCAACGCCGAGGAGCTTGCGCGCTTGCCCGGCCCCAACGGCAAGATCATGCACGCGGCTGTGCGCATCGGCGATTCCGTGCTGATGCTGATGGATGATTTCGCCGAATGGGGCAGCCTGGGCCCGAAGGCGCTCAAAGGCACGCCCGTCACGCTGCATTTGTACGTAAAGGACGTAGACGCCGCGATGAAGCAAGCTGTGGACGCCGGCGCCACCCTGGCGATGCCCGCCGAAGATATGTTCTGGGGCGACCGCTACGGTCAGGTGTTGGACCCGTTTGGCCATCGCTGGTCGATCGCCACGCACCAGTTCGACTACACGCCCGAAGAAATCCAGCAGAACATGGCCAAGATGGGCGAGATGTCGGGTTGCGGCGACGCCAGCAAGAAGTAAGCACACGGCCAGGCTTAGGGCACGCAGGTCTGCACGGCCTGCGTTTGACCAGAGTTCGCCCTGCGTTTGCCCTGCCCCTGCGCGCTACTTATTGCGGGTACGGCCCCAGGAAATCCAGCTTGGCGAGCTTCACGCCCGCATTGCGCAGAATCGCGTAGGCGGTCGTCACGTGGAAGTAGAAGTTCGGCAGCGCAAAGCTCAGCAGATATGTGTCGCCCTTGAACTCGGGCTTGAAGTCGCCGAAGTTGATGACGATCTGCCGGTCCTCGGCGCCGTCGAACTGCTCGGGCGTCACGCTTTGCAGATAGGCGATCGTGTCCTGGATGCGTTGCTGCAATTGCGCAAACGTGGTTTCTTCATCGGGAAACTTGGGCGCCTGCCCCTGCGACAAACGCTGCACGGCGAACTTGGCCGCATCGCTGGCGCGTTGGATCTGGCCCGACAAGGG
Organism: Achromobacter spanius; assembly: GCF_029637605.1. Classification (NCBI taxonomy): domain Bacteria; kingdom Pseudomonadati; phylum Pseudomonadota; class Betaproteobacteria; order Burkholderiales; family Alcaligenaceae; genus Achromobacter; species Achromobacter spanius. The sequence continues at coordinate 2,197,352 of NZ_CP121261.1, forward strand.
GTACATGTCAGGCGCCAGGCGCGCGTTGACCAGGTCAGCGGGGTCGGTGCCCGCTGCTTCGGCATGGGCAAGGCCCTTTTCCAGCAGGCTGGCCAGCACGGTCAAGCCGCGGATGAACACGGGCACGGATGCCTGATAAACAGAAAGCGTCATGGCAGGAAGTTCCAAAGGGGTTCGTCTGCTTGGCGCGCGCAGAAGGCGGCAAACGCCAGGGATGCGGCGATCTTACAGCCGCCGGATGCCATTTTCCTGGCGCCCGGCCTCGACATATCCATTCCCGAAACCGGAACAATCCTGTCTAGGATTTTGGCCGGCCCGCGCCGGTGCGGCGCAAGCCCTGGAAGAACCGCCACACCAACGCCGACGCATCCGGCCCGACCCGGGCGTGATACTTCACCGAGGCGTCGCCCCCACTCCAGGCATGCTCCAGCCGCGTGATCTCACATAGGCGCAGCACGGCTTTGCGACCGCGCAGCAAGTCCACGCGTCGGTAGGCCTTGTCAGTGCCCAGGCCTAGCACGCGCTCAACCGGCACGTCTTCGGGGCGCAGGTCGTTCAGTGCGCGGAACTGCTCGAACAATTGTTTGGCGTTGCGCGGCGCCACCGCCGGGTCGAGTTGGCCTTGAAGAATCAGCGCGGGCATGCCCAGTTGAAACACGGCCGGGTTCGACACGCTTGCCAGCATCGGCAGCAAGGGCTTGACCGAGCCGCGCCGCATGGTGCTGATGCCGCCCGTGGCACTGTGGGCGTCGCCCACCACCGGCCCGGAGTGCATCGCCACCGCCGCGATCAATGACGGATGGCGCAAGGCCACCAAGGCCGCCATGCCCGCGCCCGCAGACAGGCCCGCCACATAGACACGCTCGGGGTCCAGCCCGTACCGCGCCACTTCCGACTGGATCAGCGCCGCGATCAAATCGGCCTCGGCGCCGCCATGGGCGTCATCGGGCTGGAACCAGCGCCAACAGCGCTGCACCTGGCGCGTCATGGACTGCTGCGGATACAGCACCATGAAGCCACCAGCGTCCGCCCATTGGTTCATCCGGGTGCCCCGCGCGAACGCCAGCGCGGTCTGGCGACAGCCATGCAACATCACCACCAAGGGCATGCCCGTGGGCGGCGCGGAAACCGGGGTATAGCGCGCGAAGCTCAGTTGCCGCCCCTGACCATCGGAAAACTGCCGGGAGCCTTCCCAGCGCCCGCTACCCAGCGATGGCGCCACGGGCTGCCGTGGAGCAGCCGTGGCCGGCCCTGTCTTGGCCGCCGCCTTGCGCGCCGACGTGGCCCGCTTGCGGGCTGGCTTGGGCGTCGCCATGCGCATCGCCGTGCGTTGCAGCTTGCTCAGCTTCTTTGCCGCTTTGAAAAACAGATTGGTAAAACTGCGCGCCATTGGTAGGCCTCGGCCAGTAAACCTGCTAGAACCTCCCGGCCGGGCCGGGGCCGCCCGTCAGCCATTGCAAACGGGACACCAACGCGACGGCGATGGTCAGAACGGTAAGAGTATCTGTTGCGCTGACGCCGATGCGCCAACGCGGGTGCGAGCCCAGGAAAAAGAACAAAGGTCCGCCTCTACGGGCGGTTGGACAGCCGCATGAAATGTATCACAGGGTAACCGTGGAATAGGTCGGATCCGATCGATCCCGTGCGCCGGACTTGCACAATATCAAGCGCGACCCGCATCCCCCGCGCCCACCACCCCGCCAACCATTGAGCCCGCCGCCCAAAGCGCTTATGGTTGTAGCCTTGCATCAATAAGACGTATTCATGTTTCCCAACGACCGCCCCCAAACCTTCGGCGAAGAAATCGCCAACACCATCAGCCACGGCGTCGGCGCCGTGGGCGCTTTGGCCGCCGCGCCCATCCTGATTGTGGCGGCAGTCCGTCAGGGCGATGCCGCCTTCATCGCGGCGGCGGCGGTTTTCGCGGCGTCGATGTGTTTGCTGTATCTGGCGTCCACCATCTATCACGCCTTGCCGCTGTGCCGGGCCAAGCAGATATTCAACGTGCTGGACCATTCGGCCATTTACCTGCTGATTGCCGGCACCTATACGCCGTTTGCCTTGGGCGCGCTGCGAGGCCCCTGGGGCTGGACCTTGTTCGGGCTGGTGTGGGCGATGGCGTTGCTGGGTGTGGGACTGAAGGCCAGCAAGCGGTTGAACCGCCCTGCCCTGTCCACCGGTTTGTACCTGGCGATGGGGTGGCTGGTGATCATCGCGGTCAAGCCGCTGATCGAAAGCGTGCCCTCGGGCGGGCTTGCCTGGTTGGTGGCGGGCGGGCTGGCGTACACAGGCGGCGTGGTGTTCTTCGTGTTTGACAACCGCTGGCGCTACAGCCATTTCATCTGGCATCTGTTTGTGCTGGCGGGCACGGTCTGCCACTTTTTTGCGGTGCTCTGGTACGCGGCCTGAGCTTTACGCAACCCCGCCACGAGAGGCCTATCGATGCCGCAGGTAGTCGGTAGGCGCGCGCCCCAGCACGCGGCGGAACATCGTTGAGAAAGCGGCGGGGCTTTGGTAGCCGAAGTCCAGCGCAATCGCGGTAACCGAGCCGCCAGCCGCCAGGCGGGCCAGCGCCAAGACCACGCAAGCACGTTGGCGCCATTGCGCAAACGCCATTCCCGTCTGCTGACGGAAATATCGGCTGAACGTGCGCGGGCTCATGTGCAGCCGGTCAGCCCAGGTTTGCGGCGGCATGCGCGCATCCGGCGTGGCGATGAAAGCGCGGCATAGCGGCGCCAGCTTCTTGTCGCGCGGCAGCGGAATGTGCAGCGGCAACACGGGCGCGCTATCGACCTCGTGCAGCAGTAAAGCCGCCAACGCGCCGTCGCGGCCAGCGGGGTCATAGGCCGCGGGCATGTCTACCGCGTCCAGCAGCAACTGCCGCAACAGCGGCGACACCTCGATTACTTCGCACACCTGTTGATCGGCGCGCGCCGCGCCCGGTTCGATATACGCGCTACGCGTGCTGACGTCCCACATGCGTACCTGATGGGTCACGCCAGCGGGAATCCACACTGCACGCTGCGGCGGCACCACCCAATTTCCGTCGCGCGTGACCACATGCATGACGCCGGTCGCGCCATACAGCAGTTGAGCGCGCCGATGCGCATGCGCGGGCAGCACATGGCCGGGCGGGTAGTCGTTGCCGATGGCGACCACCGCGCGGTCCAACGCGTCGTAGCGGTCGATATGGGTGTTGCGCATGCAAGAGAAGTGATTTGGCCGAAACTCGAACATTATTGTCCAAAGCGCGATAACCAGCCACCGCCCTCCGCCGTATCGTCCTGGCTTGTTCTACAGGATGAATGCCATGCTCTATCTATTACTGGCGCTGTTCGGCGGACTCAGCGGTGTCACGACCGTGTTGTTCGGCTTTGGTGGCGGCTTCGTCGTGGTGCCGGTGCTGTATGGCGTACTGACCGCCATGCATGGTGCAAACTCCGGCGCAACCCCGGGCGCCATCGACCTCATCGGCCAGTCCGCGATGCATATCGCCGTCGCTACGTCCACCTGCGTGATGGTGGTGAACGCCATCGCCGCGACGCGCAAGCATCAGCGCGCGGGCACACTCTTGCGGGCGTACATCTGGCCGCTGGCGGCTTATATCGCCGTGGGCGCGCTGCTGGGCGCGTGGGCCGCCACGCGCGTCAGCGGCGAGCTGGTGCGTTGGGCCTTCATCGCCTACCTGGCCGTGACCATCCTGGACTGCCTGCTGCGCCAGGGCTTCCTGGCACAAGCCGACGCCCACGCGCCCGCGCCCTTGGGCCGAGGCGTTGTGGTGGGTGGCGGCGTGGTGATCGGCGCCATCGCTACGTTTCTGGGCGTGGGCGGCAGCGTGATGACGGTGCCGCTGCTGCGCCGTCGCGGCCTGCCGATGGCCCAGGCGGCGGCGATGGCAAACCCGTTGACCTTGCCGGTGGCCATCGTGGGCACCGTGGCCTACATGGCGGCGGCGCGCAGCCTGCCTGCCCCGCTTGCGCCGTGGATCATCGGCTATGTCGACCTGCTGGCTTTCGCGGTGCTGGCGCTGGGCTCGTTGGCGGGCATCCGGCTGGCAGCCCCACTGATTCCCCGCATTCCCGACCGCCTGCACGCACGCATCTACATCGCGCTGCTGGCGCTGGTGATGGTGAGCATGCTGCTGATCTGACTGGCCGTCGCAACGAACTACAACGGCAACTACGTAGGATGGGTGCAGCGCGCGGTGTCCGCGGCTAGATCGCCGGGGCACCATCGCGCGTAACCCATCTGGCAGCGGTCAGATTTATATCCATCGGCGGCTGATGGGTTGCGCGCGTTTGGCGCTTGGATTTTTCTGAACGTCTCCTCGCGCTACACCCATCCTACGACCGTCCCGTCAATACTGGGTTGCTGTCGCCTGGCCATCACATCATGCGCAGGGCACATTCGTGGGCCGCAACTTTCCATGCGCGCACACCTGCCGACACATCGCGACCAGCAGCCACTACGAAACCACGCAAAACGTTTCCGCCGCCGCCGCAGGGGCTTCCTTCCTACAGGGCCGCGCCCGCTCGTGGCCTGCCGACACAGGAAAACACATCGCGAAACTTGCGCCTGGGCACGTGGGGTCTTCATCATGGTTGGACACTTAACCGGAACACGGAGGTTTCATGCAGCGTTCCACTTACGCATTCCTATCCGCCGCCATCCTGACGACGGCGCTGTCCGGTGCTCCCGCGATGGCGCAGAACGCCAGCCAGCCGGCCGCTCAGCCGCAGATGGCGCCCGCCATCACCCAACCCACCGACCAGCAACTGCAGCGCTTTGCGTCGGCATCGCAGAAGGTGTCGGGCGTGGTTGACGAATACCGTCCCAAGGTCGACGCCGCGAAGACCAACGACGACAAGCAGAAGGTCGTGCAGGAAGCCGACGCGAAGATGGTGCAGCTGGTGCGCGCCGACGGCCTGACGGTTGAAGAATTCAACGGCATCGGCCAGGCCGTGCAGAAGGATCCGCAGTTGAAGCAAAAGGTGATGAACCTGAGCCAGGGCAAGTCGAAGTAGGACATACAGGCATGACCGGCCGGACCGGGGATTGTCCGGCCCGCGCCACGCGTTCTTTGAGCGCGTGGCGCTTTTCATTTGCGCGTTGCGATTTGCGCTTCCGATCCGCGCTGCCCACTCGCGCCACGTTTTCCGCGCCACCGGAAAGCAGTATCCTGGCTGCCGGTTCTGCTATCGACCCCATCTGGAAGGAGCACGGCATCTTGACCCCGGATCTCACCCTGTATGACCTGGCTGGCGCCGACGAGACGCTGCGCTTCAGCCCGCATTGCTGGAAAACGCACATGGCGCTGGCCCACAAGGGGCTGTCGGCCAAGACCGTGCCGTGGCGCTTCACCGAAAAAGAAGCCATCGAATTTTCAGGCCAGAAGCTGGTGCCCGTGCTGGTGCATGACGAGCACATGGTCAACGATTCGTGGCGTATTGCCTGCTATCTGGAAGACACCTTCCCCGAGCGGCCACCGCTGTTCAATGGCGAGGGCGGCCGCGCGCTCGGCTTATTCGCGAACTCCTGGGCGGACGCCACCTTGGTGCCAACGCTGGCGCGCTTGCTGCTGCCCACCATCCACGAGCTGATCCACGAGAAGGACAAGGACTATTTCCGCGCCTCGCGCGAAAAGCGCTTTGGCAGGCTTGAAGATCTGCCGGCCGGTTACGCCGAACAGATCGACCTATTGCGAACAGCGCTTCAGCCTTTGCGCCACACGCTGGGCAAGCAGCCTTTTTTGTCGGGCGCACTGCACGGCTATGCCGACTATGCCGTCTTCGGCATGTTCATGTGGGCACGCTGCACCAGCCCGCTTGAACTGTTGGCCGAAGACGACCCCGTATACGCGTGGCGTGAACGGCTGCTGGACGCCTTTGGCGGCCTGGCGCGCAAGGCGCCGACCGCGGTCCGCTAAGAGGGGCCACCAAGCGGGCTTGCCAAGGCGGCTTGCCAATACGGCCCGCTAATAGGGACCGCTAAGAGGTCCCCCGCTGATCAGGTCTTCAGGCGGTAACCCGTCTTGAAGATCCAGCGCACGCCGATCAGGCATGCCAGCAGGAACACCAGCGTCATGCCCACGCTGACGCCCAGGCTGACGTCCGATACGCCATAGAACGCCCAGCGAAAGCCGCTGACCAGGTAGACCACCGGGTTGAACAAGGTGGCGGTCTGCCAGAACGGCGGCAGCATCTTGATGGAATAGAAGGTGCCGCCCAGGAAGGTCAGCGGCGTGACGATCATCAGCGGAATGATCTGCAGCTTCTCGAAGCCGTCAGCCCACACACCGATGATGAAGCCGAACAGGCTGAAGGTCACGGCGGTCAGTACCAGGAAGCCCAGCATCCAGAAGGGGTGGGCAACCTCGAACGACACAAACAGCCGCGCCGTGGCCAGCATGATCAGCCCCAGGATGATGGATTTGCTGGCCGCCGCCCCCACATAGCCCATGACTATTTCCACGTACGAGATAGGCGCGGAATGGATCTCATAGATGGTGCCGGAAAACCTGGGCATGTAGATGCCGAACGAGGCGTTGGCGATGCTTTGGGTCAACAGCGACAGCATGATCATGCCGGGCACGATGAAAGCCCCGTAGCTGACTCCGTCGATCTCGACCATGTGCGAGCCGATGGCCGAGCCGAACACCACGAAATACAGCGACGTGGAAATCACGGGCGACAACACGCTTTGCATCAGCGTGCGCCAGGCGCGGGCCATTTCAAACAGGTAGATAGCGCGTATGGCGTAGAAGTTCATGATTGACCGTGTACCAGGCTGACGAAGATGTCCTCAAGCGAGCTTTCCGATGAACTCAAGTCGGTGAATTCGATCTGGAGCCGGCCCAGGTCCTGCAGCAACTGCGAAATCTGGCCGCCGCCCTGGTTGTCATAGGTATAGACCAGCGTGTAGCCGTCGGCGGACAGGTCCAGTTGATAGGCGTCCAGCGCGGTGGGAATACCCGGCAGCGGCGCCTTCAGGGTCAGGCTCAGTTGGCGCTTGCCCAGCTTGGCCATCAGCGCGTTCTTTTCTTCCACCAGGATGATCTCACCCTGGCGGATCACGCCGATGCGGTCGGCCATTTCCTGCGCTTCTTCGATGTAGTGAGTGGTCAGGATGATGGTGACGCCGCTTTCACGCAACCGCCGCACCATTTCCCACATGCCGCGCCGCAATTCCACGTCCACGCCCGCCGTGGGCTCGTCCAGGAACAGAATGGCCGGCTCATGCGACAGCGCCTTGGCGATCATCACGCGGCGCTTCATGCCGCCCGACAAGGCCATGATGCGGCTGTCCTTCTTGTCCCACAGCGACAAATCGCGCAGCACTTTTTCTATGTAGGCCGGGTTGGCCGGCTTGCCGAACAGGCCCCGGCTGAACGTAACCGTGTTCCACACGCTTTCGAATGCGTCGGTGGAAATTTCCTGGGGCACGAGTCCGATCTTGGAACGCGCCGCGCGAAAGTCCGACACGATGTCATGGCCATCGGCCAGCACGCGGCCGTCGGACGGGTTGACGATGCCGCAGATGATGCTGATCAGCGTCGTCTTGCCCGCGCCGTTCGGCCCGAGCAAGGCGAAGATTTCACCGCGCTGAATATCCAGGTTGACGCCCTTGAGCGCCTGGAATCCCGAGGCGTATCGCTTGGATAAACCTTGAATTGAAATAACCGGCTGCACACAAGCCCCCAACGTGATCGATAGCCGGGGATTTTACTCGTTACACCAGGGCCGCTTGGTCGGCCTGGTGGAACGCTGTGTTTGACATCTGGAAACTACCGCCCCCAGCGCAGCACCAGGGGGTCCAGCCGGCGGGCGGTTTCCAGCAGGCCCTGGCGCACCTCGTCGCGCATGGGCGGGAACGGATGCCGGGGCGCGTCGCAATCAATCACCCCGCCCGCCTTCATCAAGGCCTTGGCCGTCAGAATGCCACCCTGGCGGTTTTCATAGTTGATCAGCGGCAGCCAGCGTTCATACAGGCGGTAGGCCTCGTCGCGCTGGCCCGCGCGATGCGCCTCGATGATGGGGCGGATACCGTCGGCAAAGCCGCCGCCCGTCATCGACCCCGTGGCGCCGGCATCCAGGTCCGGCAGCAGCGTGATGGCCTCTTCGCCATCCCAGGGGCCTTCGATGGCCGCCCCGCCCAGCGCAATCAGGTCACGCAGCTTCGAGGCCGCGCCCGCGGTCTCGATCTTGAAATACGAAACCTGTTCGATCTCGCGCGCCATCTTCGCCAGCAGCGCGGCCGACAGCGGCGTGCCCGCCACCGGGGCGTCCTGGATCATGATGGGAATATCCACCGCGTCCGACACCTGCTGGAAGAAGGCTTCAATCTGCGCTTCGGGCACCCGGATGGTGGCGCCGTGATACGGCGGCATGATCATCAGCATGGCGGCGCCCTGGTCTTGCGCGCGCCGGCTGCGCGCCGCGCAGACGCGCGAGCCGAAGTGCGTAGTGGTGACGATGACCGGCACGCGGCCGCTTACGTGTTCAAGAATGGTCCGCGTCAGCACCTCGCGCTCGTCGTCCGACAGCACGAACTGCTCCGAGAAATTGGCCAGGATGCACAGGCCATCCACGCCAGAATCGATCATGAAGTCCACCGCGCGCTTCTGGCTGGGCAGGTCCAGCTCGCCCGATTCGGTGAACGTGGTGGGCACCACCGGGAAGATGCCGCGATAGCGCGGCGCCTGGGGTGCCGGGGTCGGGGTTTTGCTTGGAGTCAAAGGCATGGGCATGGGTTTGGTCATGACGGCGGCTTACTCGATGATGTTGAAATCGTTCAGATATTCGGTCTTCAGCGTCAGCCCCAGCCCGGGCTTGTTGTCGTCCAGGTCGATAAATCCTTCCTTGGCCACCGGCTCGCCGTCGAAAATGTAGTAGAACAACTCGTTGCCGACTTCCACATCAAACATCGGAAAGTACTCGCTCATGGGCGAGGCCAGCGTGCTCATCGTCAGGTGGTAGTTGTGCATCTGGCCGGCATGCGGAATGACCGGCACGCTGTAGGCTTCGCACAGCGCGTTGATCTTGTGCGCCGCCGTGATGCCGCCCACGCGGTTGGTGTCGTACTGCACCACCGACACTGCCTTCCTGTCCAGCAGTTGCTTGAACCCATACAGCGAAAATTCGTGCTCGCCGCCCGAGATCGGAATCGAGGTCAGTTGGTTCAGCTCGGCGTAGCCGTCGATGTCATCCGCAATCACAGGCTCTTCCAGCCAGCGCGGCTCAAACTTTTCAAGCTTGGGCAGGATGCGCTTGGCGTATTCCAGGTTCCAGCCCATATAGCATTCCAGCATCAGGTCCGTGTCGTAGCCGATGACTTCGCGGATGGCCTCCACCGATTTCAGGTTCTCGACCACGCCCTTTTGCAAATGCGCGGGCCCATAGCCAAAGCGCATCTTGAACGCGGTGAAGCCCTGGTCCAGATAGGTTTGCGCCTCGTCCTGCATGGCTTTCAGGTCGGTGCGGTACAGCTTGGAGTAATAGACGGGAATCTTCTCCTTGGTGCGCCCGCCCAGGAGCTTGAAGACGGGCTTGCCCACCGACTTGCCCAGGATGTCCCAGATAGCCAGGTCCACGCCGGAAATCGCCGCCATCGTCACGCCCTTGCGGCCCCACGCATGCGTGGCGCGGTACATGCGCTGCCACAGGTATTCGTAGTCCCAGGGGTCCTGTCCCACCACCAGGGGCGACAGGTACTGGTCGATGATGGTCTTGGCCACGCGCGGGGCCAGCGCCACATTGCCCAGCCCGACGATGCCGTCGTCCGTTTCCACTTCCACCACCGTCCAGCCATGAAAGCGGAACGTGCTCATGGTTTCCTCGCGTGAATAGAGCAGGTCCATGGCGTTGGAGCAGAAGTTGCCTTGCGGCGGCACGGTCTTGCCGGTCCATTCAAAAACGCGGGCGCGGACGGATTTGATCTTCATGGTGTGATCCTGTTCAAACAAAAGAGGTTCGGTGCGATGCGCCCATGCGGCAGGCGATCAGGAACGCCTGCCAGGTGGCGTCCACATTGGCGCGGCCCTGGCCCGCGATGTCGTAGGCAGTGCCGTGCGCGGGCGTGGTGATGGGAATGGGCAGGCCGCCCTGCACCGTGACGCCGCGCGAAAAGCCCAGCAGCTTGATCGCGATCTGCCCCTGGTCGTGATACATGGTGACAATCGCCTGGAACTGGCCGGCCTGCGCTTTCAAGAAAATCGTGTCGGCGGGAAACGGCCCCTGCACCGGCAGCCCTTCCTCGTTCATCTGGCGCACGGCGGGCTCGATGATGTCGACTTCTTCGCGCCCGCATGTGCCGCCGTCACCGCCGTGCGGGTTGAAGGCCGCCACCGCCACGCGCGGCGCGGCGATGCCATTGGCCTGCAATGACCGATAGATCAGGCGCGTGGCGGCCTTGATGCCGTCAACGCTAAGCGCGGCGGCGGCGTCCTTGAGCGGAATGTGTGACGACACGCGCGAGGTCCATAGATCGCCCAGCGTATTGAATTCACAGAAGTAGCCGGTCACGCCCAGGTACTGAGCAAAGTGATGCAGCTCGTCGTCGTGCCGCAAGCCGCCCTGCTTCATGGCGTACTTGTTCAAGGGCGCAAAGCAGATGGCGTCGATATGCCCGTTGCGCGCCGCGTCCATGCAAGCGTTCAGTACTTGCAGCACCGACGCGCCGCCGGGCGCCTCGGCCTGCCCCACGGTCACCTGGTCGGCCCGCACGGTGTCCATGGCCAGCCATGCGGGCTGGTGGGTATCGGCGCGGCTTCGCACCGCGGCCATGCTGTCCACGGCTTGCGTCGGCACCTGCACGCCCGCCACGCGCTGGCCTTCGCGCCACAACCAGGCATCGCCCACCAGCACGATGTTGGCGCGCTCGCACGCTTCGGGTCGGGCCAGCAGGCGGGCGATCAGCTCGGCGCCGATGCCGGCCGGGTCGCCCAGGGTCAGGGCAATAACGGGTTTTTGCTGCGTGTCCATGTCAGGTCATTCCACGGAAATGTTGTTCTTCTTGATGATGCTGGCGTAGCGCTGGTTCTCGGCGGTATGAAACTGCGCGAACTGCGCCTGGCTCATCGGGGTGATGTCCGCGCCGATCGCCAGCAGCCGGGCCTGCGTTTCAGGCAGGGCCAGGATCTGGTTCACGTCATCGTGGATGCGCTTCTGGATGGCGGCGGGCGTGCTGGCCGGCATGTAGATGCCGTACCAGGCGCTCATCTCCACGCCGGGCACACCGGCCTCGGCCATGGTGGGCACATCGGGAAGCTGGGGATTGCGGCGGGCGCTCAGCACCGCCAGCGCCCGCACTTTGCCGCTCTTGATATGCGGGATGACGGACGACGCCGTTTCAAACGCCATCTGCACCTGTCCGCCCATCAGGTCCACCATGGCGGGGCCGCTGCCGCGATACGGAATGTGCGTCATCTGCACGCCCGTGGCGTCCTTGAACAATTCGGCGGCAATGTGCTGCGTGCTGCCCGAGCCGCTGCTGGCGAAATTGAATTCGCCCGGACGTTGCTTGATCAGCGCAATAAGCGCCTGCACGGACTCGGCGGGCACCTGGTTGTTGACCACCAGGATGTTCGGCACCGCCCCCACGAACACCACCGGCGTCAGGTCACGGTCATTGTCGTAACCCAGCTTCAGCAGATGCGGGGCGATGGCGTGGGCGGTCGAGACCCCCATCACCATGGTATGGCTGTCGGCCGACTTCGCCGCCTGGTCCGCCGCCAGCGTGTTGGAGGCGCCCGGCTTGTTTTCCACCACCACGGTCTGTTTCAGCATCGGGCCCAGGCGGTCAGCCACGGCGCGTGCCATGGCGTCGGTGCCGCCGCCGGGCGCGGAGCCCACCAACAGGCGCAGGGGTTTGTTCGGCCAGTCGGCGTTTTGCGCCTGGGCGGGTGCCAGGCTTGTCAGGCACAGCGCGGCGGCGGCCAGGGCGGCGAAGGCGCGAATGGCGCGGCTCTTACGGATCTTCATGGTTTGTCTCCTTGATATTTCTTCGCCGCTTACGGCTTTTGTTGTGAAGCCATCTTAGAAACATCGCCTGTTTCCGTAAAATGAAACTTTTGCACCAATCGTTCACTACAGGCGATCAATCATGGACCGCACTTTGAATGTTCCCGCCCTGCTTTCGCGGCTGCGCATGCGCCAGATCGTGCTGTTGCTGGCCATCGACGAACGCGGCACGCTGCGGGCCGCGGCGTCGCAACTGAACATGACCCAATCGGCCGCCAGCAAAATGCTGCACGAACTGGAACTGGCGCTGGGGCAGCCGCTGTTTGAACGGGTGGGACGCGGGCTGGCGCTGACGCCGGCCGGCGCCTGCGTGATGGGGTATTTCCGGGGCATGCGCGGCACCATGTCGTCGCTGGCGCGCGAGCTAGACGAACTGCGGCTGGGCAGCGCCGGCAAGCTGTTCATCGGCAGCATCATGGCGGCGTCGCCCGGGCACCTGACCGATGCGCTGCTGCGCTTGAAGCAGACCTATCCGCTGCTCGCCGTAGAGATAGCCACCGGCACCAGCGACCTGCTGATCACCCGCTTGAACGAGGGCAAGCTGGATGTGGTGATCGGCCGAATGCTGACCCTGTCGGATCGCAACTACGTGTTCCGGCCGATCGGCGACGAGGCGCTGTCCGTGATCGCGGCGGTGGACCATCCGCTGGCCGCGCCGCAGTCCGTGCATAAGCGCCTGGACTTTGAGGCGATGCTCGCGTATCCCTGGATTCTGCAACCGCACGGCAGCCCGATGCGCGACGTGATCGAACAGGAATTCCGGTCGCACAACGTAGCGACCCCGCCCGGGCTGATCGAATCGGCGTCCATCCTGACGACCACCAACCTGGCGATGAAGTCGCACATGCTGGGCGTGATTCCGGAATCGGTTGCCAGCCGGTACGCGGCGCATGGCCTGTTGGCGATATTGCCCTACCAGATTCGCCAAACGCTGACCGCCTTCGGCAGCATCGTGCCGCGCGACCGTCCCTTGAGCGCGGCCGGGCAGCACTTTATCGACTTGCTGCACGACAATTGACGATGATGCTTGCGCGTTAGCGGAAAATTAGCGGAATTTACCAACGCCGAGACGTACAATCGCCGATTGCGCAACCCGCGCGTTTTACCCGAGGTTTCCCCGTGAGTGCATTGCCCGCCTGCCCGTCCTGCCAATCCGAATACACCTACGAAGACGGCGGCCTCTACATCTGCCCGGAATGCGCGCATGAGTGGTCGGCCCAAGATACCGCCGCTGTCGTCGAAGAAGCCCGCGTCTACCGCGATTCAGCCGGCAACGTGCTTCAAGACGGCGACACCATCACCGTCATCAAGGACCTGAAGCTCAAGGGCTCAAGCGGCGTGGTGAAGATGGGCACGAAGGTCAAGGGCATCCGCCTGGTCGACAGCGACCACGACATCGATTGCAAGATCGACGGCTTTGGCCAGATGAGCCTCAAGTCGGAATTCGTGAAAAAGATCTGACCCCACGCGCCCACCCGGGCGGCACCGCGCCGCGCGGGTGGGCGGCCATTCAAGGCTGCGAATTCAAAGATCTTCGTCTTCCGCCGCTTTGGGCATCAGGTACGCCGTGAGCGTGCTGGACATGCCCGCCATCACCCACAGCACGAAGAACGACACCGTGTAAAAGCCCACGCGCCCGGTGGGCACGTGCCCGAAGATCGCCACATCCAGCGGGTCGATCAGCGCGAAGATCAGCGCGCTGCCTATCCCGGCCGCCAGGAACGACGGCCACAGAATCCACATCAATGAACGCAGGCCCATCTGTGCTCTCCCTGCTTAAGGCTTGGCTTGCGCGGCGCCCGCGCCCTCGCTCGCCGGGGGTGCAACCTGTTCGATGACCAGGCCGCGCTTGACCACGCCGTCCTGGATAGGCTCGTGGATGAAGTTGCTGTAGGCGAAGTAGATCGTGACAAAGCATCCGATCATGGCCGCGAACGGGCCGGCCATCAGAATCCACGGCCAGGGTTCCTGGTACCAGGGTTTCGGGATCGGGGCGTGTTGGGCAAGTGTCATGAGCAGTCCTTGGCGGGCTTAATCGGGTACGTAGAAACTGGCGGCTTCGTCGGTCTGGATGGACCGGTTTTCGCCGTCGTGGCCGCGCGCGCGCAGCGTGATGGGATGGGCGCCAGGTTCCACGCCCGCGGGCGCCCGGATCACCATGGGCACCAGCTTGTTGGCCGCCGCTTCCACGTCGACCGTGTCCGAGCCTGCGCGGCCGGCCATCACTTGCAGGCCGGGCATGCCGTCGGCCGACAGGCGCAGCCGCATTGCCGTGTCCGACGTGTTGATGATTTGCAGGCGGTAGACGTTTTCAATCTGGCCACCCGCCACTTCGCGCCCCAGCGCGCCCCGGTCGCGGATGACGTCCACCCGCAAGGGGTTGCGCATCGCCAGCGAGGCAACAAACGCCACGGCAAGGATCAGGATCAGCGTGCCGTAGATCAGCACGCGCGGGCGCAACAGATGCGAACGCGCGCTTTGGGCGCTCAGGCCGTCTTGCATGGCGCGGTCCGACGTGTACCGAATCAACCCGGGTTCGTACTGCATCTTGTCCATGACCTGTTCGCAGGCGTCGATACAGGCGCCGCAGCCGATGCACATGTATTGCAGGCCGTCGCGGATGTCGATGCCGGTGGGGCAGACCTGCACGCACAGGCTGCAATCCACGCAGTCACCCATGCCGGCCGCCTTGTGGTCGACCTTGCGCGAGCGCCCGCCACGCGGGTCGCCACGGCGCTTGTCATAGGTCACGACGAAGGTGTCGGGGTCCACCATGACGCTCTGGAAGCGGGCGTACGGGCACATGTACTTGCACACGGATTCGCGCATGAAGCCCGCGTTGCCCCAGGTGGCAAAGCCGTAGAACAGCATCCAGAACCATTGCCACGGGCCCAGTTGCAGCGTGTACAGTTCATGGCCCAGTTCGCGGATGGGCGCGAAATAGCCGATGAAGGTGGACCCCGTCCACCAGGCCAGCGCAATCCACAAAAAGTGCTTGGTAATTTTCAGGCGTGCCTTGCGCAGGCTCCACGGCGACTCGTCCAGGCGAATGCGCGCAATGCGGTCGCCTTCGACCTTGCGCTCGATCCACATGAAGATTTCGGTGTAAACGGTTTGCGGACAGGCGTAGCCGCAGAACAGCCGGCCCGCCACGGCGGTGAACAGGAACAGCGCCAGCGCCGAGATCACCAGCAGCACGGCCAGGTACACCACGTCTTGCGGCCACAGCACCAACCCGAACAGGTAGAACTTGCGCGCGCCCAGGTCGAACAGCACGGCCTGGCGGCCATTCCATTGCAGCCAGGGCAAGCCGTAGAAGATGAGCTGGGTGATGAACACGAACGCAATGCGCCAGCGGGCGAAGATGCCGCTGACGGATCGCGGATAGATCTTGCTGCGCACGCCCGCCAGCGTCTGCTCCAGGGTTTCAGCCCCGGGGCGTGGCGGCCGGGTGTGCGGGCGCCAGGGCGGCGGGTCGCCGCCAGGCGGCGTGCCCACGCTTGCGGTTGACCCATCATCCATATGCTGCTCCGTACGGTGAATCCGATGATGTGGGGCCGGCCGTGCGCGGCCCGCCCCACCTAAGCGCCGCTGGCCGACTTACTTGACCAAGGGCGCGGTGCCGACTGCGACGGTGCCGACCGCCGCGGTATCGACCGCCGGGGTTCCTGCCGCCGGGGTATCGACCGCTTTGGTATCGACGGCCTTGGTATCAACCGCCTTGGCATCAACCGCCTGCGCTTCTCCCGCAGCGTCGGGCTTGTTCGACAAGCCCCACACCCAGGCCGTCAACACCTTGATCTGTTCAGGATTCAGGATGTGCTCGTGCGCGGGCATGCGGTTGTCGCGACCGTCCAGGATGGTCTTCACGATCGACGCTTCCGACGACCCGTACAGCCACACGTCGTCGGTCAGGTTGGGCGCGCCCATCAGTTGGTTGCCCTTGCCGTCCACGCCGTGGCAGGCCACACAGAAGTTGCCGAACTCGCGCTTGCCACGAAACACGCGAATGGGGTCCGCCGTCAGGCCCGACAAGGAACGCACGTACTGCGCGATGTCGCCCGCCGCCTTGGCGTCAATGGCAGACTTCCAGGGCGGCATTACGCCATGGCGGCCTTCCTTGATGGTCTTCATGATGACTTCCGGCGAACCGCCGTGCAGCCAGTCGCCATCGGTCAGGTTGGGAAAGCTGGGGCCGCCCTTGGCGTCCGAGCCATGGCATTGCGCGCAGTTGTTCAGGAACAGGCGCTGGCCGATTTCACGGGCGCCCATGTCTTGCGCAATCTGCGGCACGGTCATGGTTTCAAAACGCGCGTAGATGGGGCGCACGGCGTTGGCCATCTGGGCCTGGTGCCGCGCCACTTCTTCCGTGCTGCTGTAGCCCAGCTGGCCCTTGTACGAGCCCAGCCCCGGCATGAAGAACAGATAGCCCAGCGCGAACAGGCAGGCCAGCAGGTACATCCACGTCCACCACGTGGGAACGGGGTTGTTCAGTTCGGTCAGGTCGCCATCCCACACGTGGCCGGTGTCTTCCACCTGCCCGGCGGCAGGCTTGGCGCCCAGCCAGCGGCGCTGCGTGTACAGCAGCCACACGCACCAGAGCACGCCGCCCACGGCGACCACCGAAATGAATATCCCCCAGAAGCCATTGACGAAATCGCTCATGATCGATTCGCTCCATCTTGTTGTGCCTGGCCGAATTCATCGGGCAGGGCGAACGGCAACAGGGCCGCATCGCGGTTGGCGCCCTGGCGGCCGCGCGAGCAGGCCCACCAGACGATGCCGAAAAAGGTCGCCATCGAAATGGCGGTAACGATTGCGCTCAGGTAAGCCACCATGATCAGCCTCCCGTGGCCGGTTGTGTGACCGCCTGCTCGGCGGGTTGCACAGCGGACTGCGCGGCCGATTCAGCGGCCTTCCTGGCCTCTTCCGCCTTCCTGGCCTCTTCCGCCTGCTTGGCTTCGGCCGCCTGCTTGGCGCGGCGCACGCCCACGCCCAGGCTTTGCAGGTAATCCACCAGCGCGTCCTCTTCCGTCTTGCCTTCGATTTCCTTCGGCGCGGCGGCGATCTGTTCATCCGTGTACGGCACGCCCAGCGTGCGCAAGGCACGCATGCGCTCGGCCACGTTCTGGCCGGTGATCACCGTCTTTTGCAGCCAGGGATAGGCGGGCATGTTCGATTCCGGCACCACCTTGCGCGGGTCGCGCAAGTGGATGCGGTGCCAATCGTCGGAATAGCGTTCCCCCACGCGCGCCAGGTCGGGCCCGGTGCGCTTGGAACCCCACAGGAACGGGTGGTCGAAGACCGATTCCGCCGCCGTCGAATACGACCCATAGCGTTGCACTTCGGCGGCCAGCACGCGCACTTGTTGCGAATGGCAGCCCACGCAGCCTTCACGGATGTATACGTCGCGGCCCATCAGCCGCAGCGGGCTGTAGGGCTCGACGCCCGCCACGGGCTGGGTGGTGCTGTGCTGGAAGAACAGCGGAATGATCTGAACCAGGCCCGCGAAGGACACCACCAGGATGCTCGCGATGATCATCCAGCCGATGTTCTTCTCAAGCGTCTGGTGAGAAAAGAAGCCGGTTTTATTGTTGGCCATGATGTCCTCGTCAAGCAGTGGCCGGCACGACGGGCGCGACAGGCGCGGCGACCGACGGGCGAGCGGCATGGGGATCGTCTTCGGGAATGGCGGGGTTGACCGGCAGCGCACCGCGCACCGTCATCCACACGTTCCAGGCCATCACGAACACCCCCGACAGGAACAAGGTGCCACCCAGCAAGCGGATCAGGTAGTACGGCGCGCGCGTCTTCAGTTCTTCAACGAAGCTGTAGACCAGGGTACCGTCGCTTGCGGTGTCACGCCACATCAGGCCCTGCTGCACGCCGGCAATCCACATGGCGGCGATGTACAGCACCACGCCGATGGTGGCGATCCAGAAGTGCAGTTCGATGGCCTTCACGCTGTACATCTTTTCGCGGCCGTACAGACGCGGGATCAGGTAGTAAAGCGAGCCGAAGGAAATCATCGCCACCCAGCCCAACGCGCCGGAATGCACGTGGCCGATGGTCCAGTCCGTGTAGTGCGATAGCGAATTGACCGTGCGGATCGACATCATCGACCCTTCGAACGTGGACATGCCGTAGAACGACAGCGCGGTGACCATGAACTTCAGGATCGGGTCGGTGCGCAGCTTGTACCAGGCCCCTTGCAGCGTCATGATGCCGTTGATCATCCCGCCCCAGGACGGCGCCAGCAGAATCAGCGAAAACGTCATGCCCAGCGATTGCGTCCAGTCAGGCAGCGACGTGTACAGCAAGTGGTGCGGACCCGCCCACATGTAGGTGAAGGCCAGCGCCCAGAAGTGGACGATGGACAGGCGATACGAATAGATCGGGCGGCCGGCCTGCTTGGGCACGAAGTAATACATCATGCCCAGGAAGCTGGTGGTCAGGAAGAAACCCACGGCGTTGTGGCCATACCACCACTGCACCATGGCGTCCTGCACGCCGGCGTAAGCCGAGTACGACTTCCACATCGAGACCGGCATTTCAATGTTGTTGAAGATGTGCAGGATGGCGATGGTGAGGATGTACGAGCCAAAGAACCAGTTGGCCACGTAGATGTGCTTGGACCGGCGCTTGATGATGGTGCCGAAGAAAACGATGGCATAGGCCACCCAGACCAGCGTGATCAGGATGTCGATGGGCCATTCGAGTTCGGCGTATTCCTTGCTGCTGGTGAACCCCATCGGCAAGGTGATGGCGGCGGCAACGATAACGACTTGCCAGCCCCAGAACGTGAAGGCGGCAAGCTTGTCGCAGAACAGCCGCGTCTGACAGGTGCGCTGGACCACGTAGTACGACGTGGCGAACAACGCGCTGCCGCCGAAGGCGAAGATCACCGCGTTGGTGTGCAGCGGGCGCAGGCGGCCGTAGCTGAGCCATGCGGTGTCGAAATTCAACTGAGGCCAAATCAGCTGCGCGGCGATAAAAACGCCCACAGCCATGCCGACAATCGCCCAAACCACCGTCATGAGCGCGAACTGCCTCACGATCTTGTAGTTGAAGGTGTCGGCCTTGCTTGCGATTGCGGCGCAATCGTTCATCACCCTTCCCCCAAAGTAACAAATAGCTCCAGGCTTGAATGATGGGACCGGGTCTAGAAGTCGGCGTTGATATGGATCAAGCGCGCGTGGGGCAGCAAGGGAACGCGGCAACGCCGCAACGCATCAGCAAGGGTTTGTTATGAATTGAAGCCGCTGCCGCTGGCGCGGCCGCTGTCGTCGTCGCGCAGGATCGCCGTGCCGGCGCTGTCGGTATCGTCGTACTGGCCGTTGAACACGGCCCACCAGAGCGCTACGCCGATGGCCAGCACGAACAGCAGGGACAAGGGCAGCAGCAAGTAGAGAATGGTCATTGCGCTGCTTCCATCTTGGCCACGTCCAGCGCGCCCGCATTGGTTGCGCTGCCGGACCAGTCGCGGCGGCACAGGCGCCACGAGTTATAGGCAACCGCCAAGGACGACACCAGCATCGTGATGGCGGCCAGCCAAGGCTGCACCCAGCCCATCAACGCCAATGGCGTCATCAGCAGATGCCAGACCAGCGAGCCGTAGAGGTTCTGCCGCGCCTTGTGGCGCGCCTGCCGCAACAGCGCATCCAGCGCGGAGTCGGGCATCGTGGGGTGTGCCGCCAGCGCCGAGTGCGCGGACGCCATCGCCGTGGGCACCGCCATCGACATGGCGCAAGGGCAGCTCATGACCAGCAGCGCCACCATCACGGGCAGGCTGTGGGCGGGGTCGATATAGGCCCAGCCGATGGCGGCGGCCAGCGCCAACGCCACCTGCGCCAGCACGAAACGCGACGCCAGGCGATCGGCGCGAGCGCCCAGGTCCAGCCGCTGCGCCTCCACGCGCTGATGGCGCACCCCGCCCGCCGCGCCGCCAAAGGATTGGCGGGCGCACAGTTCCAGGTAGCGCGCGGTCAGCAGGAACGCCACGAACATCGTGACGGAATCAAAATAGACTTCGCCGCGCCCCGTCCAGGTGGCGTGCACGCTGGGAATGAACGCGGCGACGATGCCCAGCGCCACCGGCACGTCCATGCCGGCGCGGCCGTGGCGCAGGTTGTCGCCGGCATGGCGCCAAATGGGCCAGGCCGAATACAGCACCACGGGAATGGTCAGCGCGAAGCTGGCCCAGTTCATCAGCACGATGGCCCAGTCCAGCGTTTCCAGGGCGTCGGCGGGCATGCTGTCGTGACGCAGGTAGCCGGGCCAGGCAAACATCATCACCTGCATCATCGCCAGCCAGGCCAGCGACAAGCGCACCAAGGCATGGCGACGCTGCTGGCGGTCGGTATCCGACAGGCAGGACGGGACGGCGAAAATCGATTTTGCTCGCATGCGCCGATGGTAACGAGCGCCCCCGCCCAGCACCTTGATCTGGATCAAGCCGCTTTTTGTCGCGGCTTGCCTGGCGTGTCCAGCGTGTCCACAGATCGGATCAAGGGCGTTGCTGGCGCAGCACGTCCACCACCGCGCGAGTCAAGGCGGCCAGATCGTCGCCATCGATCGTCAGCGCCGGTGTCAGGTACACGACGTTGCCAAACGGACGCACCCATACGCCGGCGTCGACCAGCCGGCGCTTCAAGGCTTCGCGGTCGGTGATGCCGTCCAGCTCCACCACGCCAATTGCACCCAGTACGCGCACGTCGCGCACCCAGGGCAATTCACGGCATGGCTCCAGGCCGGTCGCCAAGGCCTGGGACAGCGCTTGCGCCTGCGCCAACCGGGGTTCGGACTCGAACAGATCCAGCGAGGCATTGGCCGCCGCGCACGCCAGTGCATTGCCCATGAACGTGGGGCCGTGCATCAGCGCGTGCGCCGGGTTGTCGGACCAGAAGGCGTCGAACACCCGGTTGCTGGCCACCGTGGCGGCCAGCGGCAGCGTGCCGCCCGTCAGCGCCTTGGACAAGGTGATGATGTCGGGCTTGATGCCGGCCTGCTCAAAGGCGAACATCGTGCCGGTGCGCCCGAAGCCGGTGAAGATTTCGTCAAAGATCAGCAAGAGGCCGTGGCGGTCCGCCAGGCGGCGCAAGCGGCGCAGCACTTCCGGGTCATGCAGCAACATGCCGCCCGCGCCCTGCACCAGCGGCTCGACCAGAATGCCCGCCAGTTGCGGCGCGCGCGCTTGCAGGAATTGATCCAGCGCGGCGTAGGCGGCGTCGTCGCGCGGCAGGTCCACGATGTCGTGCTCGGCCAGCATGCCCCGGTACAGGCTGTGCATGCCGTCGTCGGGGTCGCACACGGCCATGGTGCCGAACGTATCGCCGTGATAGCCGCCCCGAAACGCCACAAAGCGGCTGCGGCCGCGCTCGCCCTGGTTCAGCCAGAACTGCACCGCCATCTTCATGGCGACTTCTACCGCCACCGACCCGGAGTCGGTGTAGAAGACGCGGTCCAGCCCCGGCCCCAGCAAGCCGGCCAGGCGGCGCGCGAGCGTCAGCGCGGGCTCATGGGTCAGGCCCCCGAACATCACATGCGGCATGGCGTCCAGTTGCGCTCGCACGGCCTGGGCGATGTGCGGGTGGTTGTAACCGTGGCAAGCCGTCCACCAGGACGCCACGCCATCAATCAGGCTGCGCCCGTCCGCCAGTTCCAGCCGGCTGCCGTGGCTGCGCACGACGGGCAGCGGCGGCGTCACCGTTTTCATTTGGGCATAGGGAAGCCAGATATGGGGTTGGCCCTGGGCCACCCAGTCGGGCGTGTGCATGGTTAAGCTCCGAAAAAAACAAGCGCGGTCTCATGGCATTCCTGGCGTCCCGGACGCCGGAAAACGCCGTGCGCCTCCACTACAATGGCCCGCATTCTACGGCTTGGCGCGGGCGCTCCCCTTGCCCGGCCGCTGCCGGAACGATTGATGTCTAAGCTGGATTCCCTGTTTTCTTCCGAGTTGGCCGCCGCCGACACCCGCCGCGTGCGCCGCCGCCTGCGCACCGCCACGGCCGCGCCGCCCGGGCGCATTGTGCTCAATGGCGCGCCCGTGCTGAACTTTTCCAGCAATGATTACCTGGGCCTGTCCAAGCACCCGCTGCTGATCGAACGCGCCCGGGAATGGGCGGCCCGCCACGGCGCGGGCGCGCAAGCATCGCGGCTGGTATGCGGCAACCTGGACTTGCACGAACAGGTGGAGGCCAAGCTGGCTCGCCTGAAAGGCACCGAAGCCGCGCTGCTGCTGGCCTCGGGCTGGCAGGCCAACGCCGCCGTGCTGCCTGCCTTGCTGCGCGCCGCCGCCAGCCAAGGCGACATCGAGCTGTACGCCGACAAGCTCAATCACGCCAGCCTGCACCAGGGTTGCCAGGCGGCCGGGGTCAGGCAGATCCGCTTCCGGCATAACGACCTGGATCATCTGGACAGCCTGCTCGCGGCTCGCGCGCAGGCCGGCGCGGGCAAGCCCGTGGCCCGCTTCATCGTCACGGAAAGCGTGTTCAGCATGGACGGCGACCGAACCGACGTTGTCCGGCTGGCGGACCTGGCCGACCGCTACCAGGCCTTTGTCTATCTGGACGAAGCGCATGCCACCGGCGTGCTGGGTCCGGGCGGCATGGGCTTGGCAGGCTTGGCGCCGGGGCGTATCGACCTGGCGATGGGCACGTTCAGCAAAGCATTGGGCGGATTCGGCGCCTATGTGGCCGGGTCGCGCGCGCTGTGCGACTACTTGATCAACACCTGCTCTGGCTTCATCTACACGACGGCATTGCCGCCCGCCGTGCTGGGCGCCATGGACGCCGCGCTGGACCTGGTGCCCACGCTGGACGCCGAGCGCGCCTGGCTTGCCGCCAGCGGCGACCGGTTGCGCGCCGCGCTGCAAGGCATGGGCCTGGACACGGGCGATTCGTCCACGCAGATCGTGCCCGCCATCGTGGGCGACGAAGCGCGCGCGCTGGACATGGCGGGCACGCTGGAACGCCGTGGCCTGCTGGCCGTGGCCATCCGCCCGCCCACCGTGCCTGCCGGCACCAGCCGACTGCGCCTGACGCTCAGCGCCGCGCACCGCGACGCCGACGTCGCGCAACTGATCGATGGCATCAAGGCGGTGCTGGCATGAGCCCCACGCGCCCCACCCTGCTTTTCGTACACGGCTGGGCGTTCGACGCGTCTGTCTGGACGCCGCTGCGCGCCGAGCTTGGCGACTGGCCACACGCCGTTGCGGACGCCGGCTATTTCGGCGCCGCGCAATCGCCGGCAGCAGGCACCGGCCCCGTCATCGCCATCGGCCATTCAATGGGCGTCCTGCGCTTGTTGCGGGACCTGCCGGCCGACTGTGTGGGCCTGGTGTCGATCAACGGGTTCCCGCGCTTTGGCGCCGCGCCGGACTTTGACGCCGGGGTGCCGCGCCGCATGCTGGACCGCATGATGAAAAGGCTGTCGACCGACCCCGTCGCCGTTTTGCAAGACTTTCGCGAGCGCTGCGGCGACGCTTCCGCTTTCGATGCTCCACGCCTGGAACCGCTGGCCCGCGACCTCGAAGCCTTGCGCGACGAAGACCAGCGCGACGCCCTGGCGGCGCTGCCGGTTCCCTTGCTGATTTTGGCCGGACAGGACGACCCCATCGTTCCCGCCGCCATTACGCAAGCCGCGTTCGGCGGCCGCGCGGGTGATGAACGGCACGATCTGGAACACGGCGGCCATTTGTTGCCGGTGTCGGCCGCGCCCTGGTGCGCGCGCCACATCGCCGCGTTCATCGACCGCGTGGCGCGTGCCGCCTGATGCAAGCCACGCCACGTAACGCCTGGGTCGGCGCTCGCTTCGGCGCGGCTGCCCACCGCTATGAAGATCACGCGCCCATCCAGCGCATTACCGCCGAACGGCTGGCCAGCGATATCGCTTGCCTGCGCTTGCCCGCGCGTCCTCGCATTCTGGAGATCGGCTGCGGCACCGGCTTGCTGACCCGGGCCCTGGCGCGCCGGCTGGGCGAGGCGGACTGGACCATCACCGACATCTCGCCCGCCATGCTCGCCGCCGCCCAGCGCGGCCCGGCGCTACCCGGCACGGCGCGCTTCCAGTTGCTGGACGGCGAACACCCCCAGGCGCTGGATGGCGAGTACGACCTGATCTGCTCCAGCCTGGCAGTGCAGTGGTTCACCGACCTGAACGCCGGTCTGGGTCGGCTGGCCGCGCTGTTGGCGCCCGGCGGCCATCTGGCCGTGGCGACGCTGGCCGACGGCACCTTCGCCGAATGGCAGCAGGCGCATCAGGCGGCGGGCTTTGTCGCCGCCACGCCGCCCTACCCGCCGTGCCAGGTCATCCGTCCCGCCATGAGCAATCTGGCCGGTGGCGTGCGCGGCGAACGGCTGATACAACATCATCCTGATGGCCTGACTTTTTTGAAGGGCCTGAAAGGCATCGGCGCCACCACGCCCGCGCCCGGACGCCCGCCGCTATCCGCGGCGGCGCTGCGCCGCGTGCTGGCGGCGTTTGACGAACAAGGAGCCACGGTGACGTATCACCTGGCCTACGGTATGTGGAAAAAATCAACGCAACGCCCCGCCGGGGTTTTCGTGACCGGCACTGACACCGGCATCGGCAAGACGCTGGTGTCCGCCATCCTCGCGCGCGCCTGGAACGCCGACTACTGGAAACCGGTGCAGACCGGCGTATCCGAAGAACGGGGCGACACCGACACCGTGGCCGAACTGGCGCAACTGCCGCCCGAACGCCTGCTCCTGCCCGCCTACGTGCTGCAAGCGCCACTGTCGCCCTGGGCCGCCGCCACGCTGGAAGACACCGTCGTCGACGCGACCAGCATCGTGCCCCCCGCCACCACCGCGCCCTTGATCGTGGAAGGCGCGGGCGGCCTGTACGTGCCCATTGACGACACGCACATGATGATCGACCTGATCGCCCGCCTGGACATGCCCGTGGTGCTGGCGGCGCGCAGCGGCCTGGGCACCATCAACCACACTTTGCTCAGCCTGGAAGCGCTGAAGCGCCGTGGCATCCCGATTCTGGGCGTGGTCATGAGCGGCCCGCTGTCCCCCGGCAACAAGGAAGCCATCGAACGCTTCGGCGACGTCCGGGTGCTGGCCGAAATCCCGCCGCTGTCACACGTCGACGCGGCAACGGTCGCCAAGCTGGCGCAGGGCATTCCGCCTCTGGAGGAATGCCTGGCGGCGCTGGGCGAGGCGCCGACGGTGGCGGATTAGGGGTCAGGAAGTACGGTCTTGCCAAATTTTGCCAAGCCCCCTAATCTACGGCGATGGGCACCATGAACATTTCCCTCCCGGACGCGCTGAAATCCTTTGTTGACGAACAGGTCTCCGAAAGAGGCTACGGCACCAGCAGCGAGTATGTCCGCGAACTCATCCGCAAAGACCAGGACCGCCTTCAGTTGCGAAGCTTGATGCTTGCCGGCGCATCTTCCGCCCAAGCAGCGCCAGCCGACGCCGCCTATTTTTCTGACCTGCGTTCCCGAATCAGCAATGGCTCCAAGCCTGGCACAAAGTAGTGAAAGCCAAACCTGTGATTCCGCGTTTGCAAGCAAACGCGGATATCGACACAGCCATCGCCTACTACGTACTCGAGGCATCTGAGCAAGTCGCGTTCGGCTTCCTTGATGCCTTGGAGCGTGCTTACTCACACCTTGGCCGTCACGCAACAACGGACTCTATTCGATACGCACACGAACTGGATTTGCCCGGGCTTCGGTCATGGCCACTCACCCGCTACCCTTATCTGGTTTTCTACGTCGAACGCACGGACCATATCGATGTTTGGCGCGTTCTGCATCAGAAACGTGACATTCCAGCGTGGATGCTTGGCCCTCAAGTTACGTGAGCAGACAACAGCACCGCCCGCTCCGCCTTCCCGTGCCCCGCGCTAGCCCGTCTGTTTCGCCATGTCGATAAACGCCCGTAACGCTGACGACACGCGACGTTGGCGCGGGTAGTACAGCATGAAGCCAGGTATCGTCGGGCACCAGTCATCAAGCATCCGCACCAATTGCCCCGATTGCAGCAGGTCGCGCACGTAGTGTTCCGGCACGCAACTGATGCCGATGCCGTCCACCGCCGCGCGCACTTCCGCGTGCACGTCGCTAAGTGCGATGCGGCCGGTCACGTCGACTTCCATGGCAACGCCATCCTTTTCGAATTCCCACTTGTAGAAGCGCCCGCTAGGAAAGCGGTAGCGCACGCACGCGTGGTTCAACAAGTCATGGGGATGATGGGGCAATTGCCTTCCTGCCAGGTAGGCGGGCGAAGCGACCACCACCGCGCGCAAGGCCGGGCCGATCTGCACGGCCACCATGTCTTCGGGCACGGCCTCCAACAAGCGCACGCCCGCGTCAAAGCCGGATGCCACGATGTCGACAAAGCTGTCGTCCTCGGCGATTTCCAGCTGGATATCCGGATAGGCAGCCAGGAAGCGCGCGGCGAACGGCATCAGCAGCATGTAGGACGCAGCCCGCGACGTGTTGATGCGCAACGTGCCGGACGCGGCGCCGCGAAAGTGGTTCATTTCTTCAAGCGCGTCGCCCAGGTCGGCCAGCGCGGGAAGCAAGCGTTCGGCCAGGCGCTGCCCGGCCGCGGTCAACGCCACGCTGCGCGTCGTCCGATTGAACAGGTTCACGCCCAAGCGCTCTTCCAGGTTGCGGATGGCGTAGCTGACGGCGGACGTGGACAGGGCCAGTTCCTCGCCCGCGCGGCGAAAGCTGCAATGCCGGGCCACGGCGGCGAACGCGGCCAGATGGGACAGGTTATCCGCCTGCATGGTTATGCAAATTCCTTCAATAAAACATGCGGAAATTCTAGCTTGATAGCGGCGATAGCGAGGCATATTGTGAACGCCTGCTTAACAAATTCCTGCGAATCGATCATGACCCAAGCCCGTGGCTATGCCGCCCACAGCACTGACACCCCGCTCGTTCCCTTCAGCTTCACGCGCCGCGAGCCGGGCGACGACGAAGTGCTCATCGACATCCTGTACAGCGGCATCTGCCATTCCGACCTGCATCAGGCGCGCGGCGATTGGGGCAACTCGATGTACCCGATGGTGCCGGGCCACGAAATCGTCGGCCGCGTCGCGCAAGTGGGCAAGAACGTCACCCAGTTCAAGGCGGGCGATTACGCCGGCGTGGGCTGCATGGTGGATTCCTGCCGGCACTGCAAGGCCTGCCGCCTGAACCTGGAGCAATACTGCGAGCAAGGCGCCACGCTGACCTATAACGACAAGGAGCGCGGCAGCGACCAATTGACGTTCGGCGGCTATTCCGACCACATCGTTGTCAAGGAACACTTTGTCGTTCGGGTATCCGACAAGCTGGACCTGAAAGCCGTGGCTCCCCTGCTGTGCGCCGGCATCACCACCTATTCGCCGCTGCGCCACTGGAAGGTCGGCCCCGGCCAGAAAGTGGGCGTTATCGGCTTGGGCGGCCTGGGCCACATGGGCGTGAAATTCGCGCACGCGATGGGCGCGCACGTGGTGATGATCACGACGTCCGCCGACAAGGGCCGCGACGCCAGGCGCCTGGGCGCCGACGAAGTTCTGGTGTCGCGTGACGCAGAGGCGATGGCCGCGCATGCCGGCTCGTTTGATTTCCTGTTAAACACGGTGCCCGTCAGCCATGACGTGAATCCGTACCTGGCATTGCTGACGCTGAACGGCACGATGGCGCTGGTGGGCGCGCTGACGCCGCTGGATCCGATCCCGGGCGCCAATCTCATCATGGGGCGCAAGTCGATTGCCGGCTCGGCGATTGGCGGCATGCAGGAAACACAAGAGATGATGGACTTCTGCGCCGAACACGGCATTGTCAGCGATGTCGAGATCGTGACGATCCAGGCCGTGAACGACGCCTACGAGCGCCTGGCCAAGAACGATGTGAAGTACCGCTTCGTGATCGACATGGCCTCGCTTGAGAAAGAGGCGGCCGCCGCCTGACGCGCAAGCGTGCTGGGCTAGGGAAAAAAAAGGGTGCCCGAAGGCACCCCGAATCCACCCTACAACAGCACCTACAACTACAACTGCAAAGCAATCAATCTCGTCACCCGGTCAACGGCTTACCGGGCGACGGGTCATGCGATAACGCAACCAGGCGATCAAGCCACCTTCTGTTCCTGGCCGTGTTCAAACTGGGCCTCTTCCGTGGAACCGGTCAAGGCGGTGGTTGAAGACTGGCCGTTTTCGATCGTCTGCGTCACGGCGTCGAAGTAGCCGGTGCCCACTTCGCGCTGGTGCTTCACGGCGGTGAAGCCCAAGTCGGCGGCGGCGAATTCCTTCTGCTGCAATTCCACGAAGGCGCTCATCTGGCGGCGGGCATAGCCGTGGGCCAGTTCGAACATGCCGTAGTTCAGCGCATGGAAGCCGGCCAGCGTGATGAACTGGAACTTGTAGCCCATGGCGCCCAGCTCGCGCTGGAACTTGGCGATGGTGCCGTCGTCCAGGTTCTTCTTCCAGTTGAACGAGGGCGAGCAGTTGTACGCCAGCAGCTTGCCCGGGAATTGGCGATGGATGGCGTCCGCGAACTTGCGGGCGTATTCCAGGTTGGGCGTGGACGTTTCGCACCAGATCAAGTCGGCGTAAGGCGCATAGGCCAGGCCGCGCGAGATGGCTTGGTCGATGCCGGCCTTGGTGCGGAAGAAGCCTTCCACGGTACGCTCGCCGGTGATGAACGGGCGGTCGTTTTCGTCGACGTCGCTGGTCACCAGGTCAGCCGCGTCGGCGTCGGTACGGGCCAGCAGCACGGTGGGCGTGCCCATCGTATCGGCGGCCAGGCGGGCCGACACCAGCTTGGCGACGGCCTCGCGGGTGGGCACCAGCACCTTGCCGCCCATGTGGCCGCACTTCTTCACCGAGGCCAACTGGTCTTCAAAGTGGACGCCGGCGGCGCCCGCGTCGATCATGGCCTTCATCAGTTCGAAGGCATTCAGCACGCCGCCGAAACCGGCTTCGGCGTCGGCCACAATGGGCGCGAAGTAATCGATGTAGCCTTCGTCGCCCGGGTTCTTGCCTTCCATCCACTGGATCTGGTCGCAGCGCGCCAGGGAATTATTGATGCGGCGAACCACTTGCGGCACCGAGTTGGCGGGGTACAGCGACTGGTCGGGGTACATCTCGCCAGCCAGGTTGGCGTCACCGGCCACTTGCCAGCCCGACAGGTAGATGGCCTTCAGCCCGGCCTTGACCTGCTGCATGGCCTGGTTGCCTGTCAAGGCGCCCAACGAATTCACGAAGGGTTCGCTATGCAGAGATTCCCACAACCGGGTCGCGCCACGTTCGGCCAGCGTGTGCTGCACGCTGATCGAGCCGCGCAGGCGGATGACATCCTCGGCGCTGTAGTCGCGCTTGATGCCCTGCCAGCGGGCGTTCTCGGCCCAGTCTTTCTGCAAATTGCGGATTTCGGTTTCGCGAGTGCTCATGGTCATGCTCCTGGTCAGTAATGGGAAAACTTCAAAAGATTCGCGTCTTGCATTGCGTGAATCGTTGGAGAAAGTCTATGCCTCTGCTGCAGGGCAATGTGGGCTTATGTCTTATAGAAGATGAAAAATGTTTTCCTTTAAAATCAAAGAATTAAAACTTCTATTTCGTATTGCGGAATGAATTTGCCATCTGTGAAATGCGCTTTGGTTGCGCAGCAGCAGGAACTTTCACATGACGAGACTTACATTTCATAATGCGGAAATCTGGCGTTTTTCCGACCGCCTACAATGCCGCTATTCCCGCTTATCCCTCTAGACACCCTTCTTTATTGCCATGACCCTGTCTCACGGCCCGCTGGGCCAGAGCGTGGCCTACGCCTCGCAATACGATCCCTCGCTGCTGTTCCCCATCGCGCGCTCGCACAATCGAGCAGCGCTGAACCTGGAAGCCGGCAAGCTGGCCTTTACCGGGGTGGATATCTGGAACGCCTACGAGCTGTCCTGGCTGGACGCCAAGGGCAAGCCGCGCGTCGCCATGGCCACGTTCTCGGTGCCGGCCGACAGCCCCAACATCATTGAATCCAAGTCGTTCAAGCTCTATCTGAATTCGTTCAACCAGACGCGGTTGGTAAATTCGGCTGCCCTGCGCGGGCGCCTGGAGCGCGACCTGAGCGCCGCCGCCGGCGCGCCGGTTGGCCTGGATTTCTTCCTGCCGCAACGCTTTTCCGAATTGCGGATGGCGGAGATGGACGGCATCTATATCGACAAGCTGGACATCGAGATCGACACCTACGAGCCCGCGCCCGAAGTGCTGCGCACCCGGCCCGGCGACGTGGTCGAGGAAACGCTGGCCTCGCGCCTGTTGAAGTCCAACTGCCCCGTGACCGGCCAGCCCGATTGGGCCAGCGTGCAGATCCGCTACCGGGGCGCCCCCATCGACCGCGAATCCTTGCTGCGCTATCTGGTGTCGTTCCGCCAGCACGCCGAATTCCACGAGCACTGCGTGGAACGCATCTTCAGCGACATCCAGGCGGCCTGCGCCCCGGAACACCTGACGGTCTACGCGCGCTACACACGCCGTGGGGGGTTGGACATCAACCCGTGGCGCAGCAACGTTGAAACGTCGCCCCCGGCCGACGTGCGCACGGTTCGCCAATAAGCCAAGCTCACGACCAGTTACAGATTCACCTCGCACCGCCGATATCGTCTAAGGTTCCCACGGCATCAGGCGGGCCGCCCGGCCCGCCGCCACATCCGAACCTCAGCCATTTCACTTCCCCCAGGAGGCGGCAATGCAAGTCCGTGATTGGTTTGTCGAGCGTCAACCGGAATTCGCGCAATGGCGGCAAGACCTGCACGCACATCCGGAATTAGGTTTTCAAGAACACCGCACCGCCGAACTGGTGGCGGAAAAGCTCAAGCAGTGGGGCCTGGAGGTGCATACCGGCATCGGCCGCACGGGCGTGGTGGCGGTGTTGCGGGGTGAACGCCCCGGTAACCGTCGCATCGGGCTGCGGGCCGACATGGACGCGCTGCCCATGCAGGAAAAAACCACCCTGCCTTATCGCTCCACCCATGAAGGCAGCTTCCATGGCTGTGGGCACGATGGGCACACGGCCACGCTGTTGGCGGTGGCGCAACACCTGTCGCAGAACCGAGACTTTGCAGGCACCCTTAATTTCATCTTCCAACCGGCCGAGGAAACGCTCGCCGGCGGTGCGGCGATGATCGAAGACGGGCTGTTCACGCGCTTTCCCTGCGACGAAATCTATGGCCTGCACAACAACCCGATGCTCGGCAAGGGCCGCGTCGCCGTACGCGAAGGCGCGCTGCTGGCCGCCTGCGACGGCTTCACCATCCGCGTGCATGGCATCGGCTGCCACGGCGGCATGCCGCAGCAGGGCAACGACCCGGTCGTGATCGCCAGCCAGTTGGTGGGCATGCTGCAAACCGTGGTCAGCCGGTCTCTGGACCCGCTGGTGGCGGGCGTGGTCAGCGTGGGCATGATGAACGGCGGCACCGCACCCAACGTCATCCCCGACCTGATGGAACTGCGGGGCACCGTGCGCACCATGAGCATCGCCGCGCGCGAAACCGCATTGCGGCGCGTACGGGAAATTTGCGACGGGCTGGCCCTGTCCAACGCCACCCGCATCGACTGTGAATTCGGCCTGGGCTGCCCGCCCACCATCAACGCGCCCGGCCCGGCCGCCACGGTCGCCGCCGCGGCGGCGCGCGTGGTCGGCATCGACGCGGTGGACGACCGGGTCACGCCCTTGATGGCCTCGGAAGATTTCTCCTACCTGCTTCAGGAATGTCCCGGCGCCTACTTCTTCGTCGGCCAGGACGGCCATTTCTGCCATCACCCTGAATACGATTTCGACGACGACATCCTGCCCACCGGGGCGGCCGTCTTCGTAGAGATCGTGCGCGACCGCCTGGGCTGATCCCTCCCTTTTCTGCTGTCGAGTCCACGGACCGCGTTGCCATGCAACGCGCCCGTGGGTCCCCATGCGCCTGTACGGCGCTTCGCAGGAGTCCGTGATGACGCTTCCGTCTTCCCCCGCTTACCAAGTTTCCGCCGCCATGCGTCGACGCGTGGTCATTGCATCGGTGCTGGGCAACGCCTTCGAGTGGTTCGATTTCGCCATCTACGGCATGTTCGCCGCCGTGATTTCGCGCCTGTATTTCCCCACCGGCGACACGGCAACGTCGCTGCTGCTGGGGCTGGCCACCTTTGGCGTGGCCTTTGCGGTACGCCCGATCGGCGGCCTGGTGCTGGGCATGTACGCAGACCGCCACGGCCGCCGCCGCGCGTTGTCGCTGATGATTTTGATGATGGCCGGCGG
This sequence comes from Achromobacter spanius, assembly GCF_029637605.1. Taxonomy (NCBI): domain Bacteria; kingdom Pseudomonadati; phylum Pseudomonadota; class Betaproteobacteria; order Burkholderiales; family Alcaligenaceae; genus Achromobacter; species Achromobacter spanius. The sequence continues at coordinate 2,229,638 of NZ_CP121261.1, forward strand.
CACCGCCCTGATCGGCCTGCTGCCCACCTATGCCTCCATCGGCGTGGCGGCCAGCGTGCTGATGCTGGTGGCGCGGCTGATCCAGGGGTTTTCCGTGGGTGGCGAGTACGCCAGCGCCAGCGCCATGCTGGTGGAATTCGCCCCCACGGGGCGGCGCGGCCTGTACGGCAGCTTTCAGATGTGCTCGCAGTCGCTGGCGTTTTCAGCCGGGGCCGGCGTGGTCTACCTGCTGTCGTCGAATTTGTCGACGGCAGATCTGGAAAGCTGGGGTTGGCGCGTGCCGTTCCTGTTCGGCATCCTGATCGGGCCCATCGGCTATTACCTGCGCACGCAGGTGGACGAAACGCCTGAATTCCGCCGCTTTCAGGACCAGCTCATCAAACCCGAACGCACTACGCTGCGCACGCTGTTTTCGCGTTATCCGCGTGAATTGATTGGGTCGTTCTGCATTGTTGTGACGGGCACGGCGTCGAACTACGTCATGTTGTTGTACCTGCCCATCTTCGCCGTCACGGAATTGGGGCTGACGATGGGTGACGCGCAACTTAGCAGCGCCTTGGCCGCCGTGCTGCTGCTGGTGCTGTGCCCCTTGTCCGGTGCGCTATCGGACCGCCTGACGCGCCGCGCTCTCATGCTGCCGGCCACCTTCGCCTTTGGCGTGGTCACGTGGTTCATGATGGCGCGCGTGCTGCATGCACCGTCCTTCGCCACGCTCTTGCAGGCGCAATTGTTGGCGGCGGCCTGCATGGGTTTCATGTGGGGGCCCACGCCCGCGCTGATGACCGAGATCCTGCCCGTGAATGTGCGATCAACTGGTGTGTCGCTGTCTTACAACCTGGCGGTGATGTTGTTTGGCGGCTTGGCGCCCTTCATCAACACCGCCCTGATCCAGCAGACCGGCAACCTGATGGTGCCGGCCTATTACGTGGCGCTGTGCGTGCTGATCGGTTTGATTGGGCTGATGCTGCTTGGCCCGGGCAAGCCAGGAGGAGACGGCGTTCAAAAGAAGTCAGGATCGGGTGGCGAAGCCCTGAACACGTCAGGACCGGGCGACCGCGCCCCCCGGCAGCACGGGATCGGCGCGGCGCGCCTGCACGGCGATCCACTGCGCTAGCAATGCCGCCGCCGCGAAGGCCACGCCCGCGCCCACCCACGGCCCCTGGCGGAATCCTGCATCCAGCAGCAGGCCGAACGCCAGCGGGCCCAGGGCCGAGCCCACGTCCATGCCCGAATACACCAGCCCATAGACAGACCCGGTGGACCCCTTGGGCGTGACGCGGCGGATCAGCATGTCGCGCGAAGGCGCCGCCACGCCCGAGCAGAAGCCGGCCAGGCCCACCACCGGCGCAGCCAGCGCGGCGGGCACCAGGCCCAGGGCCAGCACCACCAGCGTCAGGCCGGCCAACAACAGCGCCACCATCACGGTACGCTCGGTGCGCGGGTTGGCCGACACCAGAAAGCCGCCCGCCGCCATGCCCACGGCCGACGCCACCATGTAGCCGGACAAGGCCGAGCTGGCCACCACTTCTGACAGGCCGTACAACTGGTCCAGCAGCGGAATCGTGTAGTTTTGCACCGACGACAGCGCAATCGACGTGCACGCAAAGAACAGGAATGCGCCCCACAGCGCGGGCTTGGACAATAGCGTCGCCAGGGTGGTCAGCACGCCTTCTTGCGGTTCGGCTGCCGCCTTGGGCTGGGGCTTGCTCTTCGACTGAGGCCCCGACTGAGGCCCCGACTGAGGCCCCGACTGTGCCCCCGACTGGATTGCCGCGCTGGCGGCCTGGGCGTCTTCGCTGGCGTCAGCGTCCAGTGGCATTGGCCCGCCAAGCAGCTTGCCGCCCAGCACGGTCAACACCAGCACCACCGCCACCAGCCCCGCGGCGCTGTACGCGGCCACGCGCCAGTCGGCCAGCAAGGTGATCGTGGTCATGAATATCGGCGTCAACGCCCACCCCAAATTGCCAGTCAGCCCGTGCGCTGAAAACGCATGCCCCAGGCGCGACGGCGTGATGCGGTGGTTGATGATGGAGTAGTCGACCGGATGGAAGACCGAATTGCCGATGCCGCCGACGATGGCGGCCGCCATCAGCATGGGGTAGCCGTTGGCCGAGCCGATCAACACGCCCGACAACACAAAGCACGCCAGCCCGAACCACAGCACGGGCCGCGCGCCAATGCGGTCCACCACGAACCCCGAGGACGCCTGGCCAATGCCCGACACCACGTAGAACGTGGCGACCAGCGCCCCCACCCGCGCGAAGTCCAGGCCAAACGCCGTGGCCAGCGACACGTTGAGTAGCGGCAGCACCAGTTGGAAAAAGTGCGATGCGGCGTGCGCAACGCCGATCAGCAGAATGGTCTTCCAGTCGCGCCGGCGGACATCGGCGTCCGACAGCAAGGGTGTGGCGGCGGTGTTCATTGAAAAAAGCCGCCAAAGCGGCTGGTGGCGCACGCAGCAATGCGGTGCGCGGGTTGTCTCCGGCTACAGCGCTTTTTCGCGGATGGCGGGCCAGGCGCGCTGCAGGTAATACAGCATCGACCAGACCGTCAGCACCGCGGCAACGATGATCAGCACGTCGCCCAGCAGCTTGGTGCTGATGCCATAGACGGGCTGGTTGTACAGTAGGCAGGGAATCGCCACCATCTGGGCGGCGGTCTTGAACTTGCCCAGTCGGTGCACGGCGACACTGGCGCTGGCGCCGATCTTGGCCATCCATTCGCGCAAAGCGGAAATGGTGATTTCACGGCCGATGATGATCAGCGAGATAAAGGCGTCGACGCGGCTGAGGTCCAGCAGGACGATCAGCGCGGCGCAGACCATCAGTTTGTCGGCAACCGGGTCCAGGAAGGCGCCAAAGGCCGAGGTCTGGTTCCAGCGGCGGGCCAGCCAGCCGTCGAACCAGTCGGTCAGCGCCGCGATGATGAACGCCCACGCCGCGAAAGTGTCGCGCGTGGGGACCGACATCCAGCTCTCGGGCAGGTAGAACAGCCCGACCACCAGCGGAATCATGGCGATGCGCAGCCACGTCAGGATAATGGGTACGTTAATTGGCATAGTGTTCGTATGCTACATCAGCCGGATGACGCTGGCTGCATCGGCACGGTGGGGTGGCCGTGCTTCGGCCGGCCTGGGGGCTAGCCACGCAGCGCCTCGTAGATGCGTTCCGCCAGGTCCTGGGAAATGCCGTCAACCGATGCCAGGTCCTCGATGCTGGCGGACGCCACGCCCGAAAATCCGCCGAATCGGGCCAACAGGCGCTGGCGGCGGCGGGCGCCCACCCCTTCAATTTCTTCCAGCCGCGACACATTACGCGTCTTGGCGCGGCGCGCCCGCATGCCGGTGATGGCAAAACGGTGCGCCTCGTCGCGCACCTGCGCAATCAGCATCAGCGCGGCGGACTCGCCGCCCAGCGCCACGGGGGGCCGCTCGTCGGCGAACACCAGGGTTTCCAGGCCAACCTTGCGCCCTTCCCCCTTGGCCACGCCGACCAGCGTCTGAATGTCCAGCCCCAATTCCGCGAACACCTTGCGCGCCACTTCGACCTGGCCCTTGCCACCGTCGATCAGCACCAGGCCCGGCATCTGCGCGTCGCCGTCCGCCACCTTGGCGAAGCGGCGCGTCAGCACCTGGCGCATGGCGGCGTAATCGTCGCCCGGGGTGATGCCGGCAATGTTGTAACGGCGGTAGAGCGAGGGCTGCATGTCGTGGTGTTCAAACACCACGCACGATGCTTGCGTGGCTTCGCCGGCCGTGTGGCTGATGTCGAAGCATTCGATGCGCAGCGCATCCAGCGCGGCTTCGTCGGTGTCCAGGTCCAGCGCCTCGGCCAGCGCCAGGGTGCGGCCGGCGCGGGCGCCGGATTCTGTCAAGGCGCGGGCCAGCGCCATCTCGGCGTTCTTGCCCGCCTGTTCCAGCCACGAACGGCGCGCCCCCTGCGGACGGGTCAGCAAGCGTGACGGCCGTCCGCCCGCCTGCTCGATCAGCAGGTTGATAAGGTCAGGGTCGGGCAAGGCGTGTGAGCAGACCAGCACGGGCGGCATGGCGTTGTCCGTGTAGTGCTGGGCGACAAAGGCCTCAAGCACCTGCGGCGCGGCTTCGCCTTCGGCGTGCGTCGGAAAGAAAGGCTTGTCGCCCAGGTGACGGCCGCCACGCACCATCGCCAGGTTCACGCAGACCTTGCCGCCCGCCACGGCCACCGCGATGATGTCGGTGTCTTCGCCGCTGGTGTTCTCCATGGTCTGCTGATGCAGGACGCGCGCCAGCGACCCCATCTGGTCGCGCAGCGCGGCGGCTTCCTCAAAGCGCAGTTCACCCGCCGCCTGCTGCATGCGCGCTTCGATTTCGCCCATGACATCTTTCGCTTCGCCATTCAGGAAGCGCACCGCGCGCTGCACGTCGCGCTCGTACTCCTGGGCCTCGATGGCGCCCACGCACGGCGCCGAACAGCGCCCGATCTGATGCAACAGACAGGGGCGCGAGCGGTTGGCGAAGACGGTGTCTTCACAGGTGCGCAGGCGGAAAACTTTTTGCAGGATCTGGATCGTCTCGCGCACCGCCCAGGCATTGGGGAACGGGCCGAAATACTGGCCGCGCTTGTTGGTCGCGCCGCGATAGTAGGCAATGCGCGGCCACTCATGGCCGGTGATCAGCAGATAGGGGTAGGACTTGTCGTCGCGAAACAGAATGTTGTAGCGCGGCTTCAGGCTCTTGATGAGGTTGTTTTCCAGGATCAGCGCTTCGGCTTCCGAGCGCGTCACGGTGACCTCCAGCCGCGCCACTTTCGACACCATCTGGGCGATGCGGGGGCTGGCCAGGTTCTTCTGGAAATACGACGAGACGCGCTTCTTCAGGTCGCGCGCCTTGCCGACATACATGACTTCGCCCGCTGCATCCAGGTGCCGGTAGACACCTGGCAGATGCGGTAGGTCAGACAGGAACGATTTGAGATTGAAGTCGTCGGGCATTCTGGTAACGGTGTTCGGCCTGCAGGGTATCCCAGTCGGGCGCATCGAAACGCGGCATCAGGCGGCGGATGCGCTCGACCGATTCAGGTGCGTGGTCGAACTTCAGGCGCGACAGCAAATCGTCGGCCAGATCCGGCCGGTTGCACACCAGCACCATGTCGCAACCCGCGTTGAGCGCCGCCTTGGCACGAGCCAGGATATCACCCGCCACCGACGCGCCCTCCATCGTCAGGTCGTCGGAAAACACCACGCCGTCATAGCCCAGGCGCTTGCGCAGGATGTCCTGCACCCACTTCCTGGAAAAGCCGGCCGGGTGCTTGTCCACCTTGGGGTAGATCACATGCGCGGGCATCACCGACGGCAGCACGGCGTCGCCCAGCCAGGCGTAGGGCGCCGCGTCGTCCTTCAGAATGTCGTCCAGCTTGCGGGGGTCGACGGGAATTTCATGGTGCGAGTCCGCGCCCACGTAACCGTGGCCCGGGAAATGCTTGCCGCAGGCCGACATGCCGGCCAGCGCCAGGCCCTGGATCAGCGCGCGCGACAGCATCGTGACCACGCGCGGGTCCGAATGGAAGGCACGGTTGCCGATCACCTGGCTTGCGCCGTAGTCCAGGTCCAGCACCGGCGTGAAGCTCATGTCCACGCCGCAGGCGCGCAGTTCTGCGGCCAGCACGTAGCCAGCCTCGGTCGCCAGGCGCATGGCCTGCAAGGGGTCACGGTCCCACAGCGTGCCCAGGTCGCGCATGGCGGGCAAGGCGGTGAAACCGTCGTCGCGGAAGCGCTGCACGCGGCCGCCCTCGTGGTCCACCAGGATCAGCAGCGGCTCCTTGCGGGCCTTGTGGATCTGGCGAGTCAGCTTGGTCAGTTGCTTGCGGTTTTCGAAGTTACGGGCGAACAGAATCACGCCGCCCACCAGCGGGTGGCGCAGACGGGTCTTTTCTTCTTTGGTCAGCGAGGTTCCCGCCACATCGACCATCACGGGGCCGGGGGCAGGACTACCTTGGATTTTTTCTTGGCCATGAGGGGGTCCTAATTCAGGGCTTGCGTTCGACCACCACATAGGCGGCGGCCATGTCGGATTCGTCGGTGATGGATACATGCGCCGCGCCGAAACGTTGACCATACCAGTCCTGCAGTTCAGGCGCGATGACCAGCACCGGACGCCCGCCAGGCGCGTTCAGCGTCTGCACGCGCCGCCACGTCATGGGCATGCGCATGCCCAAACCGATGGCTTTGGAAAACGCTTCCTTGGCGGCAAAGCGGGTCGCCAGGAAGCGCACGCCACGCACCGGGTCACGAGCACGGCGCGCATGGAATTTTTGCAGTTCTTCGGTGCCCAGGATCTTTTCCGCGAATCGGTCGCCGTGGCGTTCCAGCGCGCGTTCAACCCGGTCGATGCGCAGCAGGTCCATGCCGATGCCGGCGATGGCGCCGGCCGGGCTGGGGGCTGCGGTGGGGTTTGCGTTGGGATTTGCGTTGGGGTTTGCGGAGGGGGCAGCAATGGAACCCGCACCGGGAGCCGCGGCGGAAGCTTTGGAGGTATCAGACATAAACGTCACCCAAAAACAGCGGCACGGGAGACGTGGCGCAAGATGGCGGAATCCGGCATCCGGCCAGCGGTCACAGGCCGCGCAGCGCTTGCAGGCGTGCCTGCACCATCACCGCCTTCATGTCGCGGACCGCCTTTTCCCAGCCGTCAAACACCGCCTGCGCCACGATGGCGTGGCCGATGTTCAGTTCAGAGATACCGTCAATGGCGGCCACCGGGGCCACGTTGCCCAAGTGCAGGCCATGGCCGGCGTTCACCCGCAAGCCATGGCGCAGCCCTTCGGCCACGGCCAGGCGGATACGTTGCAGCTCGGCTTGTGCCGCGTCGCCCTGGGCTTCAGCATAGGCGCCGGTGTGCAGTTCGATGACCGTGGCGCCGGTCTTGGCCGCCGCGGCGATCTGCGCCAGGTCCGGATCGATGAACAGGGACACGCGTATGCCCGCTTCAACCAGCAGGCCCACGGCGTCGGTGACGGCGTCCATGGCGCCCGCCACTTCCAGCCCGCCTTCGGTGGTGAGTTCGGTGCGCTTTTCGGGCACCAGGCAAACGTCGTGGGGTTTGACGGCGCAGGCAATTTCCAGCATTTCAGCCGTGATCGCGCATTCCAGGTTCATGCGCGTGCGCAGCTGCGGACGAATCGCGTACACGTCCGCGTCCTGGATATGACGCCGGTCTTCACGCAGATGCAGCGTGATGAGGTCGGCGCCGGCATCCTCCGCGCGCAGCGCGGCGGCCACCGGGTCCGGGTACGCCGTATGGCGCTGTTGCCGCAAGGTGGCAACGTGATCGATATTGACACCAAGTTCTATCATTGCGTGGTCGTCGACACTTTGGTCGGTTCTTTCGTGGTTTCTTCCCAGCCGCCGCCCAAGGCCTTGTAGAGCTCCACGCGGTTGATCAGCGCGGCCAAACCGGTTTGCACCAGCGACAACTGGGCATTGAAGAAGTCTACCTGCGCGGTCTGCACCTGCAAGAAGCTGTCGATGCCGTTGGTATAGCGCAGGTTCGACAGTTCCAGGGTACGGGAAGACGATTCCTGCAAGGCGCGCTGGGCGTCCAACTGCGCGCCGTAGGTGGCTTCGCCCGCCAGCGCATCGGACACTTCCCGGAACGCCTGCTGGATGGTCTGCTCGTATTGCGCCACGGCAATGTTGTCGCGCGCCTTGGCCAGGTTCAGCCCTTCACGGATCGAGCCGCCGGCAAACAGCGGGGTCGTGATGGACGGCGAGAAACTCCAGTAGCCCTGGCCGCCCTTGAACAGATCACCCAGCGACGGGCTGGCCACGCCCAACAGGCCGGTCAGGGAAATGGTGGGGAAGAACGCCGCGCGAGCCGCGCCGATGTTGGCGTTGGCTGACCGCAGCTGGTTTTCCGCCGCCAGGATGTCGGGGCGCCGTTCAAGCAGGTCGGACGGCAGGCCCGACGGCACGGTGGCCAGCAACTGGTCACGGCCAAACGTGGCGGGCGGCGGCAGGTCCGCGGGCAAGGGCGCGCCCACCAGCAGCACCAGCGCGTTCAGCGCCTGGGCGCGGGCCCGGGCCAATTGCGCCAGGTCCGACGAAGCCGTATCCAGCAGCGTCTTGGATTGGTTCAGATCCAGTTCGGACGACACGCCGCCATCGAAACGGCGCTTGACCAGGTCATAGGATTCCTGGCGCGACGCCAACGTGCGCTGCGTCAGGTCCAGTTGGACTTCGGCCGCGCGCAGGTTGAAGTACGCCTGCGCGACGGAACCGACCAGCGTGATCTGCACGGTCTTTTGCGCCTGCTCGGTCGACAGGTACTGTTGGTACGCCGCTTCCGACAGGTTGCGCAGCCGGCCGAACAGATCGATTTCGAACGTCGTCAGGCCGATGCCGGCCTGGTACGAGCTGGAAATCGAGCTGGAATCCGGCCCGCCCGCGCGCATGTTGGCCGGCAGATGCTGGCGTTGGCCCTGGATGCCGGCGCCAATGCTGGGCCACTGCGCCCCGCGCTGAATGCCATATTGGGCGCGCGCTTCTTCCACGCGCTGCACGGCCACGCGCAGGTCGCGGTTGTTGACCAGCGACAGCGCAATCAGGCTTTGCAGGCGCGGGTCGCGGAAAAATTCGCGCCAGCCCAGGTCGGCGGCCGGTATGCCGGCTTCGGGCACCACCGCCGACGCCGGCTGCGAGCCCAGCGACGTGGGGTTGTTGTAGCCGCCGTACTGCACCTTCGGCTGGTCGGGCCAAGTGCCCGTGACCGGTGCGTCGGGGCGCTTGTAGTCGGGCGCCAGCGAGCAGCCGGCCAACGCCACCGCCACGAAGGCGGACAGGGCGGATTGCTTGATCATCAGGGCTTTCATGCCTTGCCCTCCGGGCCACCATTGGGTTGTACGGGGGTGTATCCCGCTTCTGCGTCGGGCTGGTCGCCGGCCGCCTTCTTGGCCGCCTGCTCTTCTTCCCAGGCCTTCAGTTCGGCGCCCAGCAGGCGCGGGCGGGTCTTGAACAGGCCCAGCACCACCACGAAGAAGGTCGGCACGAAGATCACGGCGAACGGCGTGGCGGCAAGCATGCCGCCCAACACGCCCAGGCCCACCGCGCGCTGGCTGGCCGCGCCGGCGCCCGTGGCCATGGCCAGCGGCACCACGCCCAGGATGAACGCCAGCGACGTCATCAGAATTGGCCGGAACCGCAGCCTGGCCGCTTCCACCGCGGATTCATACAGCCCCATGCCCCGGGCGTACTGATCCTTGGCGAACTCCACGATCAGAATGGCGTTCTTGGCCGCCAGGCCAATCACGGTCACCATGCCCACCTGGAAGTACACGTCGTTGGACATGCCCAGCGCGCTGACCAGCGCCACGGCGCCCAGCATGCCCAGCGGCACCACCAGCATGACCGACAGCGGGATGGCCCAGCTTTCATACAGCGCGGCCAACACCAGGAACACGATCAGCAGCGACAGGCCCATCAGGATAGGCGCCTGGTTGCCGGCTTGCCGTTCCTGGTAGGACAGGCCCGTCCATTCGTAGCCGAAGCCTTGCGGCAACTGCGCCACCAGGTTCTGCATTTCTTCCATGGCCTGGCCGGTGGTGTAGCCTGCGGCGGCAGCGCCGCCGATACGCATGGACTCGTAGCTGTTGTAGCGCACCACCTGCACCGGGCCCTGGACCCACTCGGCCGACACGAAGGTCGACAAGGGCACCATGCCACCCTGGGCGTTGCGCGCGTTCAGCTTCAGAACGTCGGACAGCTGCATGCGATACGGCGCATCCGCCTGCACCCAGATGTTCTGCATCCGGCCCATGTTGGGGAACTTGCTCAGGTAGGCCGAACCCACCGCCGTCGAAATCAGCGAGGCCGCTTCATTGAAGTCCACGCCCAAGGCGGCGGCCTTGTCGCGGTCGATGTTCAGCGTCAGCTGCGTGCCGGCCGCCAGGCCGGTGATACGCACCTGCGACAGCACCGGGCTCTTCATGGCCATGCCCATCAACTGGCCCGTCGCGGCGGCAAGCGCCTCGGACCCCGCCGCGCCCCGGTCTTGCAGGCGCAGGTCGAAGCCGGTGGCGTTACCCAAGGACGAAATGGCCGGCGGTACCAGGGTGAACACCTGCGCATCGTGGATGCCCATCAACTGCTTCTGGAAGGCGTTGAAGGCGATGGCGCCCGCGGAGTCCTGCTTTTCCTTGCGGTCCTTGAAGTCTTTCAAGGTGGTGAACGCAATGGCGGCGTTCAGGCCGTTACCGTTGAAGCTGAAACCCTGCACGGCGATGATGTTCTCAACGGCGGGAATGCTGCGGAAGTATTCCTCGACCTGTTCGATCACTTCAACCGTGCGGTTGGCGCTGGCGCCCGTGGGCAGTTCGATGTTGCTGATGACGTAGCCCTGGTCTTCCTCGGGCAGGAACGACGACGGCAGGCGCAGGTACAGCCAGCCCAGCAGCAGCACCAGCACCAGGAAGGCCAGCATCATGCGGCCGCCCTTGTGCAGAATGCGCGACACCCAGTTCTGATAACCGTGGGTGGTGGCGTCGAACTTGCGGTTGAACCAGCCGAAAAAGCCCTTTTTCTCGTCGTGGTGGCCCTTGGGCACCGGCTTCAGGATGGTGGCGCACAGGGCCGGCGTGAAGGTCAGCGCCAACAGGGCCGAGAAGAAGATCGACACGGCCATGGCCACCGAGAACTGTCGGTAGATCACGCCCACGGACCCGCTCATGAAGGCCAGCGGCAGGAACACCGTGACCAGCACCAGCGTGATGCCGATAATGGCGCCGCTGATCTGCGGCATGGCTTTCTTGGTGGCCTCCTTGGGCGGCAAGCCCTCGGTGGCCATGATGCGTTCAACGTTTTCGACCACCACGATGGCGTCGTCCACCAGAATCCCGATGGCTAGCACCATCGCGAACATGGTCAGTACGTTGATCGAGAACCCCAGCCCCAGCATCACCGCGAACGACCCCAGCATGGCCACCGGAACGACCAGCGCGGGAATCAGCGTGTAGCGCACGTTCTGCAGGAACAGGTACATCACCAGGAACACCAGCACCATGGCTTCAGCCAGGGTGTGCAGCACCTGCTCGATCGACACCTTCACGTAGGGCGCGGTGTCGTAGGGAATGGCGTACTGGATGTTGCCCGGGAAGTACTTGGACAGCTCTTCCATCTGCTGGCGCACGCCCTGGGCGGTGGCCAGCGCGTTGGCGTCCGGCGACAGCACAATGGCGAAGGCCGCCGTGGGCTTGCCGTTCAGGCGGGCGCCGAACTGGTAGTTGTCGGCGCCGACTTCAATGCGGGCCACGTCGCGCAGCAGCACCTTGGAGCCATCGGTGTTGGCGCGCAACACGATCTTGCCAAAGCCGTCCACGGTGCTCAGTTGGCCGTTGGCCGTGACCGTGGCCGTGATGCGCTGCGATTCCGGGTTGGGCGGCGCGCCGATGCTGCCGCCCGAGATCAGGACGTTCTGGGCCGAGATGGCCTGGTTGACCTCGTTCATGCTCAGGTTGAAGCCCACCAGCTTGGCCGGATCCACCCACACACGCATGGCGCGCGGCGCCGCGAACAACTGGAACTGGCCCACGCCGGCCACCCGCGATACCGGGTTCTGCACGTTGCGCGTGATGTAGTCGGCCAGCGCCGTCTGGTCCAGCGACCCATCCTCGGACGACAGCGTCACGATCATCAGGAAGCCGGTACTGGTCTGCTCGTATTGCAAGCCCTGCTGCTGCACGGCCGCCGGCAACTGCGCAATCACGTTCGACACGCGGTTCTGCACGTCAACCTGGGCCAGATCGGGGTTGGTGCCCGGAGCGAAGGTGGCGGTGATGGTGGCCGTGCCGTAGGAATCACTGACCGACTCGTAGTAGATCAGGCCCTTGGCGCCGTTGAGCTTGTCTTCGATGATGCTGGTGACCGATTCCGCCACTTCCTTGGCCGAGGCGCCCGGATAGGTGGCGGTGATCGTGATGGCCGGCGGGGCCACGTCCGGGTACTGTGCCACCGGCATGTTCGGGATGGCCAACACCCCGGCCAGCAGAATGAACAGGGCGACTACCCAGGCGAAAATTGGTCGATCAATAAAAAATTGCGGCATGTGGGCTGACTCTGAAAGCGATGCTCACCAAAGGGGAACGCGGCGCTTGTGGCGCCGCGTGCCGCTTACGATTTCTGGCCTGCGGCCTTGTCCTGCTGAGCGGGTTCGGCAGGTTTGGACGGCGCAGCGGGCTGGCCGCCCGGTTGGGGGTCGGGTTTCGCGGCGGGCTGTGCGCCAGATTGGCCCGCGGGTTGGCCCGGTTTAGAGGCCGCGCCGTTCTTGGTCCATTGGCTGACCTGCACCGGCGCCCCCGGGCGGATTTTCTGGAAGCCTTCAACCACGACCACGTCGCCAGCGTTCAGGCCGCTGGTGATCAACCAGTTGTTGCCCAGCGCGCCGCCAGTGGTCACGGGCAACTGTTGAATCTTGTTGTCCTTGACCAGCATCAGGCTTTGCGAACCGTCGGCGGTGCGTTGCAGCGCCTGCTGCGGCACCATCAGCGCCTTGTCGTTCACGCCCTGCTCCAGGCGGACCCGCACATACATGCCGGGCAGCAAGATGCCATCGGGGTTGGGCACTTCGGCGCGCAGGTTCACCTGGCCCGTGGACGGGTCCACGGTAATGCCCGTGAACAGCAGCTTGCCGGGGTGGTCGTATTCCGTGCCGTCTTCCAGCACGACCGTGGCGCGGGCGGTGTCCTTGCCCACCTGCTGCAGCTTGCCGCTGGCAAACGCGCGGCGCAGCGCAGCCAGCTCAGCGGTGGACTGGGTGAAGTCCACGTAGATCGGGTCCAACTGCTGCACGGTGGCCATCTGCGTGGCCGAGGTGGATTCCACCAGCGCGCCTTCAGTGACCAGCGGCTTGCCGATGCGGCCCGTGATGGGCGAGGTGACGTCGGTATAGCCCAGGTTGATGGCGGCGTTGTCTTGCGCGGCCTTCGCGGCCGCGACGGTGGCGTCGGCCTGCCGGAACGAGGCCACGGCGTTGTCGTATTCCTGCTTGCTGACCGCGTTGGCCTTCACCAGCGGGGCGTAGCGGTCGGCCAGCAGCTTGGCGCTGAACAGGTTTGCCTGCGCCTGCTTCAGTTGTGCCGTGGCCTGATCGTACGCAGCCTTGTAAGGCGCCGGGTCGATCTTGAACAGCAGTTGGTTTTCCTTGACGTCGCCACCTTGCTCGAAGGTGATCTTCTGCACGATGCCGGTCACGCGCGCGCGGATTTGCGCATCGCGCACGGCATCCACGCGGCCAGGCAGTTCAGAGACGATGGGCGCGCGCTCAGGCTGAACGGTAATGACGCTGACCTGAGGCATGCCTGGGTTCATATGCGGCTCTTCTCCGCATCCCGCCAACACCAGCGCGAGGATGCCACCGGAAACAGCCAGACCTGAAACACGTTTAGGCAAAAACCGCATTGAAACCCCCGCGTAAGCGTAATGAACCGCTTCAGTTAATCGCATCAATCCGCATCGATCTGAATCGATCCGCATCTTCGTCAATTGCATCAATGTCAATCGCATCAATCAGCCTGATCAGGCTATCGAATCATCAAGCGCACTAGCTTCAACCATGACGGCCAAACGCGATCACGCGCGATGAAACCAAGCCTTTACATCAGCCACGATACGTAAACAGCCCAATAATGTAACTCAGTTACTGGGGAAATTACGGATTTTCAGCCGTTCACACGATGCATGGGGGGACAATCCGGTCACTGGCTCACAGGTTCGAAAGCTCTCTGAGATTGCCCAGGAACACATAGCCCACGCCGTGCACAGTATGCAGCGGCAAGCGAATGCCTGTCTGCAAAACTTTGCCGCGCAGTCGGCAGATCGCCACATTCAGGGTGCGCAGGTTGGTGCTTGCGCGCAACGTCATCAGTTCTTCACGCAACAGTTCACGGTTTGGGTTACGCAGCAGGCAAATGAAGCACGCGCGTTCGATTTCCGTCAGGTCGATACGCACGCCACTGGGCGCCAAGAGCGTCCAACCCCGGTATAGCAGGCTCCACCAGCCATCAAGGCGGTCGTTCGCCAACGGCAGGGGCGCGGCGGTCTGGGGCAAGGCAGAGGCGTCCTGCGGCTGGGATGCCAGGCGGGTAAAAACGTCGAGCGCGTTCATGGCGAGTCTCCACCAGGACGGCCTACACCAACAGCGGCGGGGGCCCCGTCCCGGAACAAGGTTGCGGTTTGTCCTTGAAGACTACCGGCCTTGCGGCCTTATGACGCGGGTACGACGCCCTATCGGCCCGAATATCAGACCAGTCCTATGAAAACCTGACTAACTGCGCTTGCCGTTGCGATGGATATCGTGCGTGACGAAGCAACTGTCTTGCGTGGGACGGGCCAAAATGCCGGGTTTCGCAAGGGTCTGGCGGATATCGGACAAGCCGGACTCCCAGTGCTCGCGCATGGCCTCGGTACCGAATTCATAGTCCTTGGAATAGCGTTCCCGATGCTTGGCTTCGTAGATCAGGTTGATGATGTTGGTGGCCGGCGTATGCGACAGCGTGCGGATATCGGCGAGCTCGGGCGCGTTGCGCTCGGCTTCGGGCAGGCGCTCAAGCAGGCGCTGCAAACCGTGGCGCAGTTTCAGCACGCGGCGCAACTGGTCGGTAACCAGGCGGGTGCGGCTGGAATACTGGATGTCTTTCTGGCGCTCGGCGACTTCTTCCAATGTCGTGGGCAGGCCGCCGCGCGCGGGCCAGAGGTCAACCTGGAAGGCCAGCGTGTCGCGCATGTTTTCGGTGGTCAGCACTTGCGCCAGCGGCGTGTTGGACACCACGCCGCCGTCCCAATAGTGTTCGCCTTCGATCTCCACGGACGGAAAGCCCGGCGGCAAGGCGCCCGAGGCCATGACGTGTTCGGGCCCCAGGGTGTCTTTCAGGCTGTCGAAGTAAGCGAAGTTGCCCGAGCGCACGTTCACCACGCCGAAGCTGGCTCGTATGGCGCCGCTGTTGAGCAGGTCAAAATCCACGAACTGGCGCAGCGTCGCGGCAAGCGGCGTGGTGTCGTAGAAGCTGGTGGACGCCGCGCCCCGCCCTTTCACCAGGTAGGGCGGCGGGAAGCGCGGCTTGAAGAAACCCGGCTGCCCCGAAAACAGGGCCTGAAACGCGGACACCTGGCCGTTCATGGCGGGCGAGCCAAAGCCGAACGGAACGCCTTCGAACATGCCCGCCAGCGTATCGCCCCACGGCACCGACGCAAAGCCCGAGGGGCGGCAGATGCTTTCCCAGAAGCCGCGCAAGCGATCAACGCGCTCATCTTCGCGGGAGCCCGCGATGATGGCCGCATTGATCGACCCGATGGAAATACCCGACACCCAGTTTGGCCGGATGCCGGCCTCGTGCAAGCCCTCGTAGACCCCCGCCTGGTAGGACCCGAGCGCGCCTCCGCCTTGCAGCACGAGGGCAACGGTGTCGTAGGCCGGCGTGTTGCCGGTGTCTTCGGACAAAGTCTTGCGGCGAGTGGTCATACGGCTACCTCGGGTCAGGGTTTGCTTTTGTCCGGCAGTTGCGGCGCGGCCACGCCGGCGCGGAACGGATACTTGGCGAAGATCTGCGCCACGGCCTTGTCCACGTTCTGCGGCGTGTTGGCGCTGTCGGGGTTCTGCACTTCGCCCACGGCCACGCCTTCCCACACCAGTTGCTTGCGGCGCGCGTCGACCAGGTCGATGTTCAACGTGCCTTCGGTGTATTGGTAGACATCGTCGCCCCAGCCGTAGCCGGGCCAGCCGCCGTAGAAGCCAGAGCGGTAGCCGTAGTACGGCCCCATGGGCGGCGCAGCGGGGGTGACCTGCGTTTTTTGCTGGAGCTTGGCGCCGAAGTTCACCAGCAGGTCGGGATTGGATGCGTTGTAGGTATAACCGCGCATTTCCATCTGGCCGCGCGTGGCGTCCTTCAGGCGCTCGGTGAGCAAGGTGCTGTAGCCGGCCTTGTCGGTGCCTAGCGGCGTCATGAAACCGAAGGTTCGGTACTGCGCAAAATTGGCCTGATGGTCGTAGTCGCCCTTGATCGTGGGCCCTGAGGCGCACGCTGCAAGCAAGGCCGTCATGGAACCCGCCGTCAACCATTTCACCGCTTTCATCGCTTTCATGGGGATGTCTCCGAGAGCACAGGGCCACGACATAGTGCCGCGAAGCCCGTAAAGTTTCAACAGAATCTCATTCGCATCCCGTGCCGACGCCACCCCGGTCGCGCCTCGCCGCGCCCTGCCCGTCCATTACACTCGGGGCTGGCTTTTTGACCCTGATGCTGACCACCATGTTGGAACTCGACGGCTCGATCTGGTTTCGTTCCGGCGCCCAGACCTGGGGCGGAAAAAATCGCATAGACCTGCTGGCGCAGATTGACGCCACCGGCTCCATCACGGCCGCCGCGCGCGCCGTGGGCATGAGCTACAAGGGGGCCTGGGACGCCATCGACGCCATGAACAACCTGGCCGGCGAACCGCTGGTGCTGCGGGCGGCGGGCGGCAAGGGCGGCGGCGGCACGCAACTGACCGACCGCGCGCGCCGCCTGATCGCGACCTTCCGCGCGCTGGAATCCGAGCACCGGAAATTCATGGACAAGCTGACGCACGCGGGGCTGGACGCCAGCGGCGACATCGACCTGATGAGACGCTTCATGCTGAAAACCAGCGCACGCAATAAATTCCTGGGCACCGTGACCGAGATCCGCACCGGTGCCGTCAACGACGAAATCCAGCTTCGCATCGCGGGCGGGCACCTCATCACCGCCACCATCACGCGCGACAGCACGGCGGAACTGGGCCTGCAGCCCGGTAAAGAGGCGATTGCGCTGGTCAAGGCGTCCGCCGTCATCATCGGCGCGCCGGGTCCGGGCTTGCGGCTGTCGGCGCGCAACCAACTGCTGGGCCATATCAGCGCCATCCGGCCGGGCGCGGTCAATAGCGAGATCCTGATCGGCATGGAAGGCGGCGCCACGCTCGCGGCCATCGTCACCAATGACAGCGCAGAGGAACTGGGGCTGGAAGTGGGCGCGCCCGCCGTGGCCATCTTCAAGGCATCCAGCGTGATCCTGGGCGTGCTGGACTAGGGTTCTGAATCAAACCCCCACGTCATCGCGGCGGTGGCCCACCTTGCCGTCGCGCACTTCAAAGACCTCGTCGGCCAGCGCGTCCACGTCCGCCGGGTCATGCGTGATCAGCAGCATCGGCACGTCAAGCTGCCGCTGCAAGGCACTCAATTCCTGGCGCATCCGGCCGCGCAGGTGCGCGTCCAGCGCCGAGAACGGCTCGTCCAGCAGCAGGATGTCGGGTTGCAGCATCAAGGCCCGCGCCAGCGCCACGCGCTGCTTCTGGCCGCCGGAGATTTCACCGGGATAGCTGCCGACGATGGCGCCCAGTTCAAAGGCATCGACCCAGCGCCTGGCCTCGGGCCCTACCTCGCGCCGGGGCGGGTTGCGCCAACCCCGGCGCAATCCAAAAGCGATGTTCTGCGCCACCGTCAGATGCGGGAACAGGGCGTAGTCCTGGAACAGATACGCCACGCGCCGCGCCTGCGCGGGCAGGCAGATGCCGGCTTCGGCGTCGAACAGCACCCGCCCATTGATCTCGATGCGTCCGGCGTCCGGGCGCAGCAGCCCTGCCACGGCGCGCAAGGTCAGGCTCTTGCCCGCGCCGGACGGCCCGAACAGGGCGATGCGTTTTGATGACGACGTAAACGCCGCATCCAGTTGAAAGTGCCGGTCGCCCGACACCATGCGCCTGCTGACTTGGATGCTGATGCTCATCGCCCGCCCCCGTTGCGCTGGCCGGCGCCCACCGGCAGCAGCTTGCCCGCCACCACCAGGACCACCACGCAGGTCATCGACGTGACCAGCACCAGCAGATTGGCGGTGCGGTCGTCTCCCGCCTGCACGGCTTCGTAGATGGCGACCGACAGTGTCTGCGTGCGGCCCGGCAGGCTGCCGGCGATCATCAGCGTGGCGCCGAATTCGCCCAGCGCGCGGGCAAAAGCCAACAACACGCCCGCCACAATGCCACGGGCGGCCAAGGGCAGCGTCACGCGGAAGAACACACCGGCGTCGCCCACGCCCAGCACGCGCGCCGCGTTTTCCAACTGCGCGTCCACGTTTTCAAACGCGGCGCGCGCCGACTTGAATACCAGCGGAAACGCCACGATGGCGGCGGCGATCACCGCGCCCTGCCAGGTGAAGACCAATTCAATGTCCCACTTCGCCAGCGTTTCACCGATGATGCCGCGCCGGCCCAGCAACACCAGCAGGTAGTAGCCCAGCACGGTAGGCGGCAACACCAGCGGCAACGTCAGGATGGCGTCCAGCAGATCACGGCCCGGCCAGCGCCAGCGCGACAGGCCATAGGCCGCGGCGGTGCCGGCCACGGTGGCCAACAGCGTTGCCCAGCCGGCCACTTTCAGCGACAGCAGCAGCGGCACCCAGACCGAATCCGTCATCGATACCCGCCTATCCAACCGACATCAAGGTTGCTGAAAGCCATAGCGCGCCAGGATGGTCTGGCCCGCGGGCGACAGCACATAGGCCACGAAACGTTCGGCTTCCGCGGCGGCCGCCTGGCGCGCCGTAACGGCAATCGGATAGGTCACGGGCGTTTGCGACGGCACGCGCACCGCCACCTTGACCTTGTCGGGCATGATGGCGGCGTCGGTGGCGAACACGAAACCGGCGTCAACCTCGCCGCGCGATACATAGGCCAGGCTTTGGCGCACGTTCTGCGCCAGCACGCCCTTGGCCTGCACGGCGTTCCACAAGCCCGCCGCTTCCAGCGCGCCCTGCGTGTAGCGGCCCACCGGCACCGAGGCCGGGTTGCCGTAAGCCACGCGTTTGATGTCATCGCGGGTCAGGTCTTTCAGCGATGTGATGTTGGCCTGGCTGTCGGCCGGCACGATCAACACGACCTGGTTCGCCGCGAAGTCCACGCGCGAGGCCCGTTTCACGGCCTGTTCCGCAACCGCCTTGTCCATCGCCTTCTGGTCGGCCGAGGCGTACACATCGGCGGGCGCGCCCTTCAAGATCTGCTGCAGCAAGACGTCCGACGCGCCGAAGTTCAACACGACCTTGGTGTCGGGGTGTTCCTTTTCGTAGGCCTGCGCCACGTCCTTGAAGGCGTTGGTCAGGCTGGACGCGGCGGATACCACCAGGTCGGCCGCGTGGGCGCCAGGCATCCACAGAGCGCAAAGCGCCAGGGCCAGCGTCGGCAGCGCACGTTTGCAAGACATGGTCTTCCTTGAAAATTGCGGTTCGGTAGCGAAATATATAGCGGTATATAACGACCGTCAATTTGGCACCTGGGCAGGGTCCGCGCCCGATAAAGGTTTAGGGAAGAAGCGGCTTCAGCCGCGCTCGACGGTCGTGACGCGCAGCGTCTCCGGCGCCAGCGCCTCCTGCAGGCTGGCCAGCGCCAGCTCGGGCTGGGCCGCGCCGCACATGAAGATGTCCAAGGCCGCGAAGCGGTGTTCGGGCCAGGAATGAATGCTGATATGGGATTCGCTCAGCATGACCACGCCAGTCACCCCCGCGCCCTCGCCGAAGTGATGGAAATGCGCGCTCAGCACATTTGCGCCCGCGGCCCGCGCTGCCGCGACCAATTGCGTTTCAAGCACCTTGGCGTCGCGCAGAAGGTCGGCGGCTACACCGCGAAAATCGGCCAGCACATGGCGGCCGGGCGTGGCGTGCACCGTCACTTGTGCGATCCACCCGACGACCAGCCCGAGCCTCCGGACGAACTGCCCCAACTACTGCTGCTACTGCTGCGGCTGCCACTGCCGCCGCTCATGCTGACGCCCGGCGAATTGGCGCCCGTGGCCGCCATCACCACCACCAAGGCATAGATGCCATACAGGAACTTGCCCATCGTTCTACTCGTCCTTTCCGGAAAGCTTGTCCGCCAGCTTGGCGGGGAACCACAGGAACGCCAGGCCGATCAAGATCGGCACGAAACGACCGTTCAGGATGTTGCCGAAATTCAGGAACACCATGCCGATCGTGGCGATCCAGGCCCATTTGCTGTATCCGCCCCGCTTGCCGCCCCGCGGCAGGGACTTCTGCTTGGCAAGTTCGGGGTTGCCGAACCATTCCGCCAGTTGCGCCGGCGCCACCGGCGCCGATGCCGACCAGCCCAGCTCGGACTCGCTCAGTTCGCGCGTCAGCTTCAGCGTGCCGGCCTTGTAGTCGGTGATCTTGGTGGTGTCGCCCGCCTTGACGCGCCAGTTGAACGCGCCCAGCGGCATCTCTACCCGCGAGGTGTAGTCGTACAACTTCTGGTACAGCTTTGAGCGCCAGCGCACGCTGGTGGCGTTGTTCTGGCTGGGCCAGGTGTCGCAGACTTGCACGCGCTCCCAGCCTTCGTCGGTTTCCACCAGCCAGATAAAGCCCTTGGCCGGATTGAACAGCAGGTATTCGATCCAGTCGGACGGTTCTTCGGGGTCGGGATCGGCGCATTTCATCAAGCCGATCAGCGTGTAGCTGACGCCACTGATCTTGGCCACCGCGCCCAGCGACAAGGTGGTGCTGATCGACTTGACCTTGCGCGCCTTCGCGATGACTTCGACGGTGGGGCCGGAACAATCGACCGCGGCCGCGCAGGACGGGCACACCACGTGGGTGGCCATGGCCGCCACGAAGCTGATGGGCGCACCGCAGTTGGGGCAGTCCAGCGCCTTGATCTGGCCGCGAAAACGGCCGGCGGTCTCTTCCACCTGTTCGTTGCTGCGCAACGATGCCGCCTGCATGGCGGACAGGTCGAAGGCCTTGCCGATATAGAGCTCGGGTTCGGGGCCGTCGGAAAAATCCAGCGTGAGAAAGGCGTCCACACTGCGGAAATCCGCCACCTTGGCTTCCCAGCCATTGCCCGGCACAAAAGGCAGTTCGCCCTGCGCCCCGCCGGCCTGTGCGCGGCGCATGTCCGACGCCACGAAGCGCTGCCCGTCCAGCTTGAGCTCGTCGCCTGGCGCGATGTCGGCAAAAGCCGGCAGGCCTTGCGTGGACTTGACCTTGCGCCGCCGCGTAAGCGCGTACTGGCCCGAGGCGTCCGACAGCCAGCCGTCGGCGCCATCTTCGAACCAGACGTACCACTCGTTCCAGAAGCCGTCGTCGTAGCGCAGCTGGATGCGGCCGATCACGTCGAAACGCTTGCCGTCGACGCTGCCCGCCGCGCCCAGGCACAGCGGCGAATAGTCTTCCAGCACGTCGGCCATTTCGCCGATGCGCTTGACTGACTCGGCATCTTTCAACAAGGTGCTGCGGCAAGCGCCGCAGACCGCCATGACCGAGGCGGTAGAGGTGAACTTGACCGGGGCGCCGCACTGCGGACACAGAACCTGCTGCATGGGGCCTTAGCTGGTCAGTTTCTTCAGCACTTCCGCCTTGGCCGTGTCGTAATCGGCGGCGGTGATCAGGCCTTTATCCAGCAGGTCTTTCAACTGCTGCAAGCGCGCGACGGGGTCGGGTTGCGATGGCGCCGCGGGTTGCTGGGGTTGAGCTTGAGGCTGGGCTTGCCCCACGCCCAAACCCGCCGCCATGGTCTGCCCCAACGCCGCGCCCGCCGCCAGGCCCGCGCCCACGCCGGCGATACCGCCTTCGTTCTGCGCGGCCAGGGGAATCGCCGTGGCCGTCTGGTACTGCGTGAACTTGTCCAGGTCGCCCGCCATGCCCATCGAAATCCGCGTGTCCAGCGCCTTTTGCAGCTCTTCGGGCAAGGACACGTTTTCAACCGTGAAGTTGTCCAGCTTGACGCCATAGCGGTCAAACACGGGCGCCAGTTGTTCGCTGATGCTTTGCGACATCAGCCCCTGGTTGCCCGCGATATCCAGGAACGGCACCTTGGACCCGCCCAGCGCCGTGGTCATGGCGGCCACCACCATGTTGCGCAATTGCGCTTCCAGGTCGTCCACCGTGTATTCGTCGCGCGTACCGCTGATTTCCCGATAGAACTTGGCCGGGTCCGCAATCTGGTACGAATACACGCCGAACGCGCGCAGCCGCACCATGCCGAATTCGCTGTCGCGCAAGGTCACGGGTTGCGCCGTGCCCCAGCGCCGGCCCAGTTGCAGCCGCGTGCTGAAGAAGATCACGTCCGACTTGAAGGGCGACTCGAACAGCTTGTCCCAGTTCTTCAGGTAGGTCAGGATCGGCAGCGTTTGCGTGGTCAGCTTGTACATGCCGGGGCCGAACACGTCGGCCACCTTGCCTTCGTTCACGAACACCGCCATCTGCGATTCGCGCACGGTCAGGCTGGCGCCGTACTGGATTTCAAAGTCCTGCATCGGATGGCGCCAGGCGAGCACGCCGTCGCGATCCTCGTTCCATTGCAGGATGTCGATGAACTGCTTGCGAATAAAGGAACCGAGACTCATGAAAAGCTCTCCCGTGTCAGATCGGATTCGACGGCGCCCGCCTTCAGGTCAGGCAGGCCGCGTTCACGATGCCGGCGGCCAGCGAGATCGAACCGATCAGGCCGCCCATGGCGATGTTGTTTTGTTCGATGGCTTCGTTCATGCCCTGGATGGCCTTGTTGACCACCACATACACAACGATCTGCACCAGCATGGCGGCCAGGCCCCACACCAGGAACATCACGAAGCTGGCATGCACGGCAATGCTTGAGCACAGGGTGAAGCTGAAGCCCACCAGCGCGCCACCATACGACAGCACGGCGGCGATGTTGCCTTCGCGGATCAGGTCGAATTCCTTGTAGCGGGTCACGGCGGTATAGACCGCGGTGAAGACGCCCAGCATGACAAGCGCCGAGACGATATAGATCAGATAGGTCACCGCCGGATGCATCGCTTCTCCCATTGCCAGCCTCCTAATTGCGCGCAGTATATACGCCGCGTTCGATATACTGCGAACGCATTTTTCGCCCCGGACACCTCATGCGCGACCGCGTTCTCATCCTATCGGTATTGATCGTTGCTTCCTGCGGTTTGGGCTATGAGCTCATCAGCAGCGCGCTAGCCAGCTATTTACTGGGCGATTCCATCCTTCAGTTCTCCTCCGTCATTGGCTGCTATTTGTTCGCCATGGGCATCGGCTCGTGGTTGTCAAAATATGTAAGAGACGAAGACGTTTTGAATCGGTTTATCGACGTCGAGCTGCTGGTGGCCTTGTTGGGCGGGGTCTCGGCGGCGGTGCTGTTCCTGGTGTTCGCCTGGCTGTCCGCGCCCTTTCGCGCGGCGTTGTATGTGGGCGTGTTCGTCATCGGCTTGATGGTGGGCATGGAGATTCCGCTGGTGATGCGGGTGTTCAACCAGCGCAAGGCCGAGTTCCGGGAAATTGTCAGCCGCGTGCTGACCTTCGACTATCTGGGCGCGCTGGCGGTGTCGTTGATCTTCCCGCTGCTGCTCGCGCCCAAGCTGGGGCTGCTGCGCACCAGTTTTCTGTTTGGCATCCTGAACGCCAGCGTGGCCCTGTGGACCACGTGGCTGTTTCGCGCCGAGGTGCGCCGCCCCGGCGAAAAAGCGTTGCGCGCCTGCGTGGTGATCGGCTTCCTGGGGCTGGGCTTCATCTATTCCTCCGCCATGACGACCTGGGCCGAAAAAGGCCTGTACGGCGACGACGTGGTGCATGCCGAAACCACGCCCTACCAGCGCCTGGTGGTGACGCGCTGGCACGACGACCTGCGGCTATACATCAACAACAACCTGCAGTTTTCGTCGCGCGATGAGCATCGTTACCACGAATCGCTGGTGCATCCGGGTTTGCAGACGCTGCCCTGGGCGCGCAACGTACTGGTGCTGGGCGGCGGCGACGGGCTGGCGGTGCGCGAAATCCTTAAATACAAGAACATCGAACACATCACGCTGGTGGATCTGGACCCCGCGATGACGGGCTTGTTTTCGCGTTCCGAGCCCTTGGTTGCGCTGAACCAGGGTTCGCTCAAGGACCCGCGCGTCACCGTCATCAACGACGACGCTGGCCGCTGGCTGGAAACGCACGCCGAGGTCTACGACTTCATCGTGGTGGATTTTCCCGACCCGTCCAATTTCGGCCTGGGCCGCCTGTACTCGGTGCCCGTCTATCACCTGATGGCGCGCCACCTGGCGGAAAACGGCTACATGGTGATCCAGTCCACGTCGCCCTACTTCGCGCCGCGTTCGTTCTGGAGCGTGGACGCCACGCTGAAGGAAGCCGGACTGAACACCTGGCCGTACCACACCTATGTGCCGTCGTTCGGTGATTGGGGCTTCATCCTGGCCAGCAAGCGGCGCGACTACACGCCGCCCGACAAGATCACCGTGCCCACGCGCTATCTCGACGCCGTGACCACGCGCGAACTCTTCCACTTCCCTGCCGACATGCCGGCGCTGGCGATGCCGCCCAACCGCTTGAATGAGCAGTCGCTCGTGCGCTATTTCGACGAGGACTGGCGCAAGGTCATCCGCTGATGCGCCGCCGCAGCTTTCTTCTGGGCGCGGCCACGGCGGCGGTGGCGGGCGCGGCGGGGTACGCCCGGTCGCGCATCGTCGAGACCACCGCTGACGTGTCCTATCCCGGCATGCAGGCCGGGCATGCGCTGCGCGACGGCGCCGCGCTGCCCGCGCCATCGGCCAGCCATCGGCATCAGGTGGTCATCTTGGGCGCAGGGGTGGCGGGCCTGTCCTGCGCCTGGAAGCTGGCGCGCGAAGGGTTCACCGATTTCGTCGTAGTGCAAGGGCCGGAATTTGCCGGCAACGCGGCGGGCGGGCAGCGCGACGAACTGCACTATCCGCTGGGCGCGCATTACCTGCCGCTGCCGTCGATGGCATCTACCCACGTGCGCGAGATGCTGGACGACTTCGGCATCATCGAGCGCGGCGCGGGCGACCTCCGCCCGTACTACGACGAGACCATCCTGGTGCATTCGCCGCAAGAACGCCTGCTGCGCAATGGCCAGTGGGAAGACGGCCTGCTGCCCATGACGGGCTTGCCCGATGCGGACGTGGCGCAACACCGCCGCTTTCTGGCGCTGATCGACCGCCTGCATACTCAGCTTGGCAACGACGGCCGCAAGGTCTTTTGCATTCCGCTGGTGCTGTCGTCCGACGACCCCGCGTGGCGGGCGCTGGACACCATCACCTTCAAGCAATGGCTGGACCGCGAAGGCTACACGTCGCCCGCCTTGCACTGGTATCTGAACTACTGCTGCCGCGACGACTACGGCGCCAACTACGACGTGGTTTCGGCCTGGGCGGGGCTGCACTATTTCGCCAGCCGCGACGGCCATGCCGCCAATGCCGCTGAAGGCGCGGTGCTGATCTGGCCGGGCGGCCTGTCGGTGCTGGCCGACCGCATGCGCCAGGCCATCGATGAAAAACTCGGGCACACCCGCTGGCTGATGGCCGGCACGGCAGTGCGCGTGGCCGAGACGCCCGCCGGCCCCTTGACTACCTGCTTGACGCTGGACGCCGAGCCGCGCGCCTATACGCTGCAAAGTCGGCGCACCGTGTGCGCCATGCCGCTGTTCGTGGCCCAACGCATCCTGCCGGACATCCGCGCCTATGGGTATGACCCGGCCGCGCATGCCTCGTCGCATGCGCCCTGGCTGGTTTCCAACTTCGTACTGGACGGCTATCCCATCGAGGCGCCCGGCGAACCGCTGTCCTGGGACAACGTGGTCTACCAGGGGCGGGGGTTGGGCTATGTGGTGTCCACGCACCAATTGCTGCGCGTGACACGGTCGCCGCGCACTGCCTTCACGGCCTATCACGCGCTAAGCGGTCAGACACCCAGCGCCGCGCGGCAATGGTTGACCACGGCCAGCCCGCAAGACCTGCGCGACGAAGCCGCCGCCGATTTGATTGCCGCCTACGGCCGCGAATTCTGGCGCAACGCGCGCCGGCTCGACATCACCGTGCGCGGCCATGCCATGGCCTCGCCGCTGTGCGGGTATCTATCCAACGCCGGGCTTGCCGCCTTGCGTGATGTGGACGGCCCGGTACTGTTCGCGCATGCGGACTTGTCGGGCTATTCCGTCTTTGAAGAAGCGTCGTGGTGGGGCGTGGTGGCGGCCGGCCGCATCCTGGGACAACAAGCGCTGCGTAGAGGAACACATGGGTAAGCACGTCATCGTCTTGGGCGCGGGCATTGTGGGCGTATGTTGCGCGCTGGAGCTATTGCGCCGGGGCGCGCGCGTCACGCTCGTCGACCGCCAGGCGCCCGGCATGGAAACGTCATTGGGCAACGCGGGCGTGCTGGCGCGCAGTTCCCTGATGCCGTTCAATCACCCCGGTTTGTGGGGGCAACTGCCCCGGCTGATGAAGAACGACAGCGTGCAGTTCCGCTATCGCGCGTCGTATCTGGCCAGGAACCTGGGCTGGGCGGCGCGGTTCTTGTTGAACGCGCGGCCGTCGGTATTCAAGGAAACCGTCAAGGCGCTGGACGGCCTGATCCGGCTATCCGCGCCCGAACATTTGAAGCTGTTGGACGAAGCTGGTGCGCGCCATCGCTTGCGGGACACGGGCTGGGTATTTTTGTACCGCAGCGAGGCGGCGTGGCACGGCAGCGCGTTGGCGCGCAACACGTTTGCGCAGTATCAGGTGCCGACGCAAACCTTGAACGCCACCGAATTGGGCGAGCTGGAACCGGCGTTGTCACCGATCTTTCACCGCGCGCTGTGGATCCAGGGTTCGTATTCGGTTGACGACCCGCATGCGGTGGTCGCGGCGTACGCCGACCTGTTCCGCGCAAAGGGCGGCACGTTCCGGCGCTTGCAGGCCGCCAGCATCCGTCGCGACGGCCAGGGCTGGACGGTGCATGGCGCGCAAGGCTCGGAGTCGGTGTCGGCGGACCAGTTGGTGGTGGCGTTGGGGCCGTGGTCGAAGGCGATGTTGAAGAGCACGGGCATTGAGCTTCCCATGGCGTTTGAACGCGGCTATCACATGCATTACCGAGGTAAAGACGGGGCAAGCGTCACGCGCCCGGTGTACGACACGGGCGGCGGATATGTGTTGTCGCCCATGGCGCGCGGGCTGCGATTGTCGACGGGAGTGGAATTGGACGCCTGCGACGCGGCGCCACGCAACACGCAGTTGGACATGGCGGAGGCGCGGGCGCGTGAAGCGTTTCCGTTGGGTGAGCGCTTGGACGCGGCAGCTTGGCTGGGCCGTCGCCCTACCCTGCCCGATAGCCGGCCGATGATCGGCCAGGCGCCGAAACACCCGGGGTTATGGCTGGCGCTGGGCCATCAGCACATCGGTTTCAGCACCGCGCCGGGCACGGCGAAGATATTGGGTGAGTTGATGTTCGACGAGGGCGAGGCATCGCGCCATCAGGCGTTTCGGCCGGGGCGGTTGATTTAGGGGGGGTTGTTAAGGGGCGGGCCGTTGATTTAGGGGCGTTGTTAAGGGCCAAGCCGTTGATTTAGGGGGTGTCGCGGGCGGCGGTGATTGATGGGTTGCGCGCGATCCAGGATGGGGTTCTTGCGGCGGACATCGCGCGCTTCACCCATCCTACGAATGCGTCGTTGACTTCGTAGGATGGGTGAAGCGCGCGATGACGGGCAACGGATCCCTGCCACCCCAACGCGCGCAACCCATCTCGTGCTGCCCCAACGGGCACCATCTCACGCCGCCCCGCTACCCCAACAACAACGCATCATCCGACAGTTTTTCCCCGCGCACGCGCTCGAACATCGCCAGCAGATCCGGCACGTCCATGCCGCGGCGCTCGTCGCCGGAAACGTCCAACACCACCTGCCCCTGATGCAGCATCACCGTGCGGTCGCCCACGTCCAGCGCCTGGCGCATGCTGTGGGTGACCATCATGGTCGTCAACTGGTTTTCGGCGACGATGCGCGCCGTCAGTTGCAGCACGAAATCTGCGGTGCGTGGGTCCAACGCCGCGGTGTGCTCGTCCAGCAGCAAAATCCGCGACGGCTGCAAGGCGGCCATCAGCAGGCTGACCGCCTGGCGCTGGCCGCCGGACAACAACCCGATGCGGTCGGTCAGCCGGTTCTCCAACCCCAAGCCCAACGTAGCCAAGCGCTCACGAAACCCGTCCTTCATCGACGCCTTGACCGCGCGGCTATACCCTCTGCGCACGCCGCGCATCTGCGCCAGCGCCATGTTTTCTTCAATGGTCAGGTCTTCGCAGGTGCCCGCCATGGGGTCCTGGAACACTCGGGCCACCTGGCCGGCGCGCGCCCAGACGGGCTGGCGCGTCACGTCCACGCCGTTGATGTCGATGCTGCCCGAATCAATCGGCAGGTCGCCCGATACCGCGTTCAGGAACGTGGACTTGCCAGCGCCGTTGGACCCGATGACGGTCACGAACTGGCCCGAAGGAATGTCCAGCGACAACCCACGCAGCGCGCGGGTTTCGATGGGCGTTCCCGCGTTGAAGGTAATTTTCAGATCTTTTGCGGACAACATATCAGCGCCCCTTCTTGCCGACGAGACGGCGCTTGAGCATGGGGATGACCAGGGCAATCGTGACCAGCACCGCTGTGACGAGGTTCAGGTCTTGCGCCTTCAGGCCGATGAAATCGCTATTCAGCGCCAGCGCGATGAAGAAGCGGTAGACGATGGCGCCGATGATCACGGCCAGCGTCGCCAGCACCAGCTTGCGCGACGGCAGGATGCTTTCGCCGACGATCACCGCGGCCAGGCCGATCACGATGGTGCCGATGCCCATCGAAATATCCGCGCCGCCCTGCGTCTGCGCGAACAGCGCGCCGGCCAGCGCCACCAGGGCGTTGGACAAAGCCATGCCGCCCAGGATCATGCGGCCGGTGTTGACACCCTGCGCGCGGGCCATGCGGCCGTTGGAGCCGGTGGCGCGCAGCGCCAGGCCGCTTTGCGTGGCGAAGAACCAGTCCAGCGCCAGCTTCACCAGGATCACGATCACAATCAGGATCAGCGGACGCGCGACGTAGTCGGAAATCCACTCCGGCTGCAAAATCGTGAACACGGTGGGCTCGGTGATCAGCGGCACGTTGGGCTTGCCCATGATGCGCAGGTTGATCGAGTACAGCGCGATCATCATCAGGATGCTGGCCAGCAGGTCCATGATCTTCAGCTTCACGTTCAGCCAGCCCGTCACCAGCCCCGCCGCCGCGCCGGCGATAGTGGCGATGACCGTGGCGGAAAACGGGTCGGTCCCCGACGCGATCAGCGTGGCACAGACGGCGCCGCCCAGCGGAAAGCTGCCGTCAACGGTCAGGTCGGGGAAGCGCAGCAGGCGAAAGGAGATAAACACGCCCAAGGCCACCAGGCTGAAGATCAGCCCGATCTCCAACGCGCCTAACAACGAGAACAATGACATGGGTTAAATCCAATCAGGGTAAGGATGGTGCATATTAAAGACTTGAAACGTCGGATTTCTTGCGTTCCGGCATCAGTTTTACCCGAGCTTTCGCAATAAACGTTTCTCGGTTCGTCGGGGACGGGGCCGCCGCGCGCCCCAAAAAAACATAACAAAAACCCCGCGCACGCCGCTTGAGCGTGGCGGGGTCTGGCCGGAGTCGCTTTACTTCACGACCACCGCGGCCGACTTGATGACGTCTTCGGACAGGGTCACGCCCTGCTTCGCGGCGGCGCCCGGGTTCACGTAGAGTTCAAGCTTGGAGATGGTTTCCGACGGAATGGCGCCGGGCTTTTCGCCCTTGAGGATACGCACGACCACCCTGCCCGTCTGCATGCCCAGGTCGTGGTAGTTGATGCCCAGCGCCGCGATACCGCCGCGCTTGACGCTGTCGGTGTCGGAGGCAATCAGCGGGATCTTGGCGTCGTTGCCGACCTTGACCAGGGATTCATACGCCGACACGACGTTGTTGTCGGTGTTGGTGTAGATGACGTCAACCTTGCCGATCAGGCTGCGCGCGGCGGAAGCCACGTCCACCGAACGCGGGGCGGCGGCTTCGACCAGGCTCATGCCCGACTTGGGCAGGATTTCCTGAAGCTTCTTCACCACCACGACCGAGTTGGCTTCGCCCGGGTTGTAGACGATGCCCACGCGCTTGGCGTTGGGCACGATTTTCTTGATGAGTTCAACCTGCTTTTCCAGCGCCAGCATGTCCGACACGCCGGTCACGTTGGTGCCCGTGGCGTCCATGCTCTTGACCAGTTGGGCGGCCACGGGGTCGGTCACGGCGGAATACACCACCGGCACGTCCTTGGTGGCGGCCACGACAGCCTGGGCCGACGGCGTGGCGATGGCCACGATGGCGTCCGGGCGGTCACCCACGAACTTGCGGGCGATCTGCGCGGCGGTGCCGTTGTTGCCCTGCGCGCTTTGGTACTGCCATTTCAGGTTCTTGCCGGATTCAAAACCGGCTTGCTTGAGGGCGTCTTGCACCCCGTCACGCACGGCATCCAGCGCCGGGTGCTCGACGATGGCGGTCACCGCCACCGATTTTTGCTGCGCGGACACCGGCGCGGCGATAGCCATTGCCAGCGCCATGGCGCCAACCGTCAGAAAATGTTTTTTTCCGATCAGCATACTAAGCTCCTTGAACCCTTGGTTTTTGTTCATTACTACAACTGCGCCGGCGGCTTCCCGCCGGTCGGTCAGCCGTAAAGCCGTATAGTCTAACTTGCCGCCAGACAAAAGAATTTGCGGGGAATCCCTGAAATGGTGCATGCCAATCAGGCATGCTCCAAGCCGGGGCGCGCGGCGCCAATATACTAAATATCGCCACCCGGGCTCTTGCTGCCCGCGCTTCATCCAGCAGCCCCGGGGCAACCCGTCAGACGCATCCAAAGGCCTCACCATGATCAAACGCGCGCTGGGCCGTTCCGGCCTGCAAGTTCCCCCGCTTACCTTCGGCGGCAACGTCTTCGGCTGGACCGTCGACGAAGCCGGCGCCTTTTCCCTGCTGGACGCCATGGTGGACGCGGGCCTGAATTTCATCGACACGGCCGACGTGTATTCGCGCTGGGCCCCCGGCAACCAGGGTGGCGAATCCGAAACCCTGATCGGCAAATGGCTCAAGCGATCCGGCAAGCGCGACCGCGTGATGATCGCCACCAAGGTCGGCATGGAAATGGGCCCTGACGCGGTGGGCTTGTCGCCCGCATACATCCGCCGTGCGCTCGAGGCCTCGCTGGCCCGGCTGCAAACCGACTACGTGGACTTGTACCAGTCGCACAAGGACGACCCGGACACGCCGCTGACCGACACGCTGGCCGAATACGCCAAGCACATTGAAGCCGGCAAGGTGCGCGCCATTGGCGCGTCGAACTACACGGCGGTGCGCCTGTCCGAAGCGCTGATCGCGGCCGAACGCCACGACCTGCCGCGCTACGAAAGCATCCAGCCCGAATACAACCTGTACAACCGCGCGTCCTTTGAATCCGGCTTGCAAAGCCTGGTGAAGACGCAGCAAATGGGCACGATCAACTACTACGCGCTGGCCAGCGGCTTTCTTAGCGGCAAGTACCGCAGCGCGGCCGATGCCGGCAAAAGCGCGCGCGGCCAGAAGATTGTGGACACGTATCTGAACGAACGCGGCATGCGCATCCTGAGGGCGCTGGACGAGGTCTCGGAAGACGCCGGCTGCACGCCCGCGCAAGCCGCGTTGGCCTGGCAGATTGCGCAGCCCGGCATCACCTCGCCCATCGTCAGCGCCACGTCCCTGGCGCAGCTGGACGAACTGGTGAAAGCCGCCAGCTTGACGCTGACGCATGACCAGTTGACCAAGCTGAGCCAGGCCAGCGAGTGGCGCTGACGAGGCCCCAGCGCCGCTAGTGGCAACTTAGCGGCGCCCCCATCAATCCAGCGTCACGCCGGAATCCTTCACCACTTTCGCCCAGCGAGTCACCTCGCTGTCAACGAACTTGCCGAAGGCGGGGCCCGTCATGTTGGGCACCGCCGAACCGTTGCCGGCCCAGGTTTCCTTCAACTTCGGCGTATTCAGCGCCTTGGTGATTTCAGACGCCATCTTGTCGACCGCCTCTTGCGGCGTGCCGGCCGGCGCCCAGATGGCGTACCACGTGGACACCACGTAATTCGGCACACCCGCCTGGGCAGCGGTGGGCACGTCGGGCAAGGAAGCCGACCGCTCGGTGGCGGCCACGGCCAGGGGCTTGATCGCCCCCGCGCGAATGTGGCCGGCCGAGGATCCCAGGCCGTCGAACGCCATGTCCACCTGTCCGCCGATCAGCGCCGACAACATAGGTCCCGCCCCCTGATAGGGCACGTCGACCAACTTGATGCCCGTCTGCATGGCGAACAGCTCGCCCGCCAGATGGTGCGTGCTGCCCTTGCCGGCCGTGCCGTAGTTGATTTCGCCGGGATGCTTCTTGGCATAGTCGATGAACTCCTGCAGCGTCTTGACCGGCAGCTTGCCGGGGTTGATCACCACCACTTGCGGTGGCTGCGCCACCAGTGCGACAGGCGCGAAGTCCTTCTGGATGTTGTAGCTGAGGTTTTTGTAGAGCGAGGGAGCCAGCGCATGGTGCGCGCCGCCCATGAAGAAGGTGTAGCCGTCGGGCTTGGCCTTGGCCGCCACACCGGCGCCCACTGTGCCGCCCGCGCCGCCCTTGTTGTCGATGACGACCGTCTGGCCCAACTGCATGGTCAGTTGCTGGGCCAGCGGACGGGCGAAGGTGTCCGTGCCGCCGCCAGCGGGGAACGGAACAATCAAGGTGATGGCGCGCTCTGGCCATTGCGCGGCGGCCGAGCCGCCGAAACCCAGGGCTGCCACGGCGAATACGGCCGCGGCGATCGTGCGAACTTTCATAATGTCTCCTCTTGCTGCATCACGGGGACGGCGCGGTTGTCTGCGTCTCGTCTCTTGAATTTTTTATTGAATGAAGCTGCCAGGACTGCATAGCGGGGATCGGGTCGGCGTCGCCTCCTTGGAAGAAAAAAATGCCGGCCCCTGAAGGCCGGCACTGATGGTTGGCGTCAGAGCGCCTGATAGGTTTCGCGCAGCACGTTCTTTTGCACCTTGCCCATGGTGTTGCGCGGCAGTTGGTCGATGATGTGCACGCGCTTGGGCACCTTGAAGTTCGCAATGCGCGACTTCAGTTCGCGCTGCATGGCATCCGCGTCCAGTGACACGCCGTCCTTGGGCACCACCACCGCGACCACGGCTTCGCCGAAATCCGGATGCGGCACGCCGATGACGGCCGATTCAGCCACGCCGGGCATGTCGTCGATCAGGGTTTCAATTTCCTTGGGATAGACGTTGAAGCCGCCCGAGATGATCAGGTCCTTGCTGCGGCCCACGATGGACAGGTAATCGGCCGGCGCTTCGTGGCCAGCGGATTCGCCGCCCCAGCGGCCGACGTCGCCCGTCTTGAACCAGCCGTCTTCGGTGAATTCCTCGCGGGTTTTTTCCGGCATGCGCCAGTAGCCCGAGAACACGTTGGGGCCACGCACCTGCACGTTGCCGATCTCGCCCGGTGCGAGCGCCACGCCCGCGTCGTCCACCACCCGCACTTGCACACCCGGCAGCGCGCGGCCGACGGTGCCGGCCAGGCGCTCGCCCAGCTTTGCGTCGTAAGGGTTGGACGTCAGCATGACGGTTTCGCTCATGCCGTAGCGTTCCAGGATGGCGTGGCCGCTGCGCGACTTGAAGTCCGAAAACGTTTCGGCCAGCAGCGGCGCGGAACCCGAGATGAACAAACGCATGTTGGCGCACACCGCGCGGTCAAAGCGCGGGTCGGCCAGCAGGCGCACATAGTAGGTGGGCACGCCCATCATCACCGTACTTTGCGGCAGATAGCGCAGCGCCTGGTCGGTGTCCAGCTTGGGCAGCCAGATCATTTTGGCGCCCGCCAGCAAAGCCCCGTGCGAAGCCACGAACAAACCGTGCACGTGGAAGATGGGCAGCATGTGCAGCAGCACGTCGTCTTCGCGCCAGCCCCAGTATTTGTGCAGCACCTGCGCGTTGGCGGCCAGGTTGCCGTGCGACAGCATCGCGCCCTTGCTGCGGCCGGTGGTGCCGGACGTGTACAGGATGGCGGCCAGGTCTTCCGGCTTGCGCTCCACGGTCTTGAACGTTTGCGGCTGGCCGCCCGCGGCGTCCAGCAGCGTGCCCGTGCGGTCTTCGTCCAGCGTGTAGACGTGCGCGCAGCCGGCCTTGTCGGCGGCGCGTTGCACCCAATCCTGGTTCTTGCTGGCGCAGACCACGACGGCCGGCTCGGCGTTACCCAGGAAGTACTCGATCTCGGCTTCGCGGTAGGCCGTGTTCAGCGGCAGGTACACCAGGCCGGCGCGCAAGGTGGCCAGATACAGCAGCAGCGCTTCCGGCGACTTCTCCACTTGCACCGCCACGCGCGACCCGTCGGGCAGGTCCAGCGACGTCAGCAGGTTGGCCAGGCACGCGGAGGCGCGGTCGATGTCATCCCAGGTGTATTCAAGGTCGGGCGTTTCCAGCGCGACTTTGCTGCGATCTTTGGGGAAGCCGCCTTGCAGGACAGCATAGAGGTTGGCGTTGCTCACCTTGGTCAGTCTCCGGAAAAGGAAGGATCTACGCCGGCCAGGAACGCGCGCACGCCTTCCTGGTGGTCCCGGCTTTCGGCATAGGAGAAATAAGCTTGATATTCGTCTTCGGTCAAGGCGCCGCCTTGGGCAAGCCTGGCCGACAGGCGTTTATTGATGCGGGCGGCCAACGGCGCGCCCTGGCAGATGCGTTCGGCGCTGCGGCGCGCGGCATCGGCGACCTGCTCATCCGGCACGATGCGCGTCAGCAAGCCCAGGCCATGGGCCTCGTCGGCGCCGAACACGCGGCCTTCCAGCAGGATGGCCAGCGTGGCCGCGCGTCCGACCAGCGCCAGCAGGCCGCGCATTTCATCAGGCGCCATGGGAAAACCCAGGCGGTTGATCGGCACGCCGAAACGGGCCGAGGCGCCGGCGATGCGCAGGTCGCACTGGCTGGCGATCTCCAGCCCGCCGCCCACACACACGCCTTCAATCTGCGCCACTACCGGATGCGGGCAATTGGCCACCGCTTGCAGGGCCGGCGCCAGGATGTCGCGGTGATAGCGCTGCACGCCCGCCATGTTGGCGCGCTGGGCGGGGAACTCGCGGATGTCCGCGCCTGCCGCGAAATTGCCGCCTTCGCCGCGCACGATCACGCAGCGCAAGGCGTCGTCGGCAGCCACGCGCGTGAACACGTCGCGCAGTTCGCCCCACATGCCCACCGTTATCGCGTTCAGGCGCCCTGGGTGCGATAGCGTCACCCAGGCCAAGGCCCCTTCGCGTTCCAGCCGCACGCGGCCGGTCACGTCTTGCGTCATGTCCCCTACCCTTTTTTATTGATATGTCTTGCTGTCGTCGCCGGGCAATGGCAATCAGGCCACGCGCCCCACGCCTCGGCTGACCTGGGGCTTGCCTTCGCCCAGGCGCGCCAGGTTGGTGTCGAGTTCGTCCAGGTCGTACAGGTAATTGACCATCATCGCGCAGGATTGCTTGAGCCCCTTGGTTGATGTATCAGCCGCCCAGTTCAAGCGTTCAATGCGCGCGCCGTTGCCCAGGTGAAAGCGCGCCACCGGGTCCAGCGGCAAGCCGTTTTTCATGGATTGCAGATAGGTCGCGGCCAGGCGGAAGCCGGCGCGCTTGACCACATCGGACGCCGGGCCCTGCGCGGCCTTGGCCAGACGCGACACCCAACGCTGCCCGTCCGGCACGCCTTCGCGCTTGCGGTCCTTGGTGCGCGATTTATCTTCGCGCACGATGGCCTCCACGGCGTCGGCGTCCA
This sequence comes from Achromobacter spanius, assembly GCF_029637605.1. Classification (NCBI taxonomy): domain Bacteria; kingdom Pseudomonadati; phylum Pseudomonadota; class Betaproteobacteria; order Burkholderiales; family Alcaligenaceae; genus Achromobacter; species Achromobacter spanius. Next base: position 2,265,269 of record NZ_CP121261.1, read on the forward strand.
GCTTGCCCAGCCAGTCGGCAAAACCGGGGATGGGCGACAGCGTGGCAAAGTTCTTCAGCTTGGGCAGTTCTTCCAGCAGTTGCTCCACCACGCGCTTGAGCAGGAAGTTGCCGAAGCTGATGCCCTTCAGGCCGGGCTGCGTATTCGAAATGGAATAGAAGATGGCCCAGCGCGCCTTGTCCAGATCCTGCGGCGGCAGCGTGCTGTCCAGCAGCACCTGCACGTTGTCGGCCATGTTGCCGGCAAACGCCACTTCCACGAAGATCAGCGGCACGCCTGGCATCTGCGGATGGAAATAGGCGTAGCAGCGGCGGTCGGGCGACACGCGGCGGCGCAGATCATCCCATGACGTGATCTCGTGCACGGCTTCGTACAGGATCAGTTTTTCCAGCAGCGAGGCGGGTGAATCCCAGGTCAGCGGGCGCAGTTCCAGCAAGCCCACGTCAAACCATGCCGACAGCAAGCCTTCCAGTTCCTTGTCCAGCCCCTGGATGCCGGACACCTGCTTGCGCCAGCGCAGCATGTCGGCCCGCAGATCCACCAGGAAGCGCAAGCCATGCGGCAAGGCGTTGAAGCGCTTGAACAGGCGCGTGCCTTCGCCACCATCGGCCGCGAAGGTGGCGCGCACTTGCGCCAGCGCAGCCAGCATCAGCCGGCGGTCTTTGCCGTCGGCCGCGCTGTACTGCTCGCACCAGCGGCGCGCCAGCTTGTTGGCGGCCACATCGGTCAGGCGCGCTTCGAACAGGCGGCGCACGTCGGATTCGCTGGGCAGGCGCCCGCGTTCCCATAGCTTGCCCAGCCGCGTCATCAGGCTGGCGCCTTCGGCCGCGGCGGCGGCATCGATCAGTTCGGGGTCGGGTTCAGGCGTGCGAGCGCCCCGCGCGGGCGCGAGATTGGCGGGTACGGACATGGGCGGGCTCCTGGATAACGATGGGATCGGTCAAGACCGGGTCGGCGGCGTCTTCATTGGCCAATGCGCGCAGGGCTTCCAACTGCCGCATCAGATGGGTGTGGGCCAGCGCCTGGGCGGCGTCGCTGTCGTGCGCTTTCAGCGCATCGAAAATGGCCAGGTGTTCGGCGCAGGACTGCTGGATGCGCCCGGGCCGCGCCAGGCTGCGATGGCGCGACAGGCTGAGCACCTTGCGCAGGTTGCCCACCATGTCCGACAGCCATTGGTTGCCGGCCAGCGCCTGCACGGCTTCGTGGATCAGGTAATTGGTTTGGTAGTAGGCGTCGATACGGCCGGCGCGCGCGTGGCCGGCAAGTTCGGCATGCAGCGGCTCAAGCGCCGCCAGTTCTTCGTCGCTGGCCTTGCGCGCGGCTTCGAAGGCGCAACGCCCTTCCAGCATGGCCATCAGCGGGAAGATGTCTTCCAGGTCTTGCGTGGACAGTTCGTTGACAAAGCAGCCACGCCGGGGCTCCAACCGCACCAGCCCTTCGGTGGCAAGCACCTTCAGCGCTTCCCGCAACGGCGTGCGGGAAATGCCCATTTCGCCGGCCAGGCGCAGTTCGTCGATCCACTCGCCATTGCACAGCGCACGCGCGTGAATCATGGCGCGCAGGCGATCCGCGACTTCCAGGTAGAGGGCTTGACGGACGATGGGTTGGCTCATGGGGCGGCGGTTTGAATTGACGCCGATATTTGGCGCCGTAATTCATAATTATGAACAGGCCCATGTTAAATCCCGACGCGGAAAAAGGTAAACCCCTGGAAAACCCCTTCCGCCCCCGAACCCCATCCTAAAAGCGAAAACGCCCCCGGCAGAACGCCGGGGACCGATCAGAAGTGCAGCACGCCGTCCACGGCGTGGCGGGTCAGCGCCCGCGCCCAGCGGCGCGCCGGCAGCCCGTACTTGGATTCGACCACTTCGGCGCGTTCCAGCAATTCGGCGGGGGTGACCGACAGGCGCGGCCCCGAGAAGGCCAGCACGATCTGGTTGCCCGCGTCCACTTCCGGCAGCAACACCACGCGGTCGTCAAACGCCTTGGACAGGTTCTCGATGTTCTTGCCAAAGCTCTCGTGACGGCCGAACAGGTTCACCGCCACCACGCCGACCTCGCCCAGCACGCGCCGGCAATCGCGGTAGAACTTCACGCTGTCGCGCACCGGGCCTTCTGCCGCGGCGTCATACAGGTCCACCATCAGCACGGGGCAACGTCCGGCGTTGGCGGGGTCGGCCACCCACAGCCCGGCATCCATGTGTTCGACTTGCAGCCGGTTCGATCCGGGCAGGCGGAAGAACATGTGGCACGCCGCGGTCACGCGAGGGTTCCATTCCACGGCCAGCAGCGGGCTGCGCGTGTGCTTCACGCAAAAGCGCGCCAGCGAACCCGCGCCCAGGCCCAGCATGCCGATGGCCTCGTCCTTGGGCGGCTCCAGGAACAGCAGCCAGGCCATCATCTGCCCGGTGTATTCCAGCACCAGCTCGGCCGGGGTCTTGACGCGCATGGCGCCCTGGACCCACTGGGTGTTGAAGTGCAGATAGCGCACGCCGTCCAGTTCGGACAGGGTCGGCTGGTCGAGTTCGGAGGGGAAGTTCGATTTATTCATGGCGGCGATTGTAGGGCGGACGCCGGGCGGGCGTCTGGCCGTTGCTTGCATGGGCCGCCTGCCCGGTCTGCCTGCACCGGCTGGCCGCGCCGCCGGTTCGCGCCGTCAGGCTGCGGCCCTGTCGGCGCCGGCGCCTTCCCAGATCCGCTCCAGCCATTCGGTGCAAGACGCCTCCGCGTGCAGGCTCGCCGCCAGCCGCAGCACCCGCTTCAGGTACAGGTGCGCATCGCATTCCCAGGTGATGCCCAGGGCGCCATGCACCTGGATCGCGTTCTGCGCGGCGCGCCGGCCGCCTTCCACCGCCAGCAGCGGCACGTACAGGCTGTCGCGGTCCGCCGACGGCGCGTCGGCATCGTGCGACGCCGTCGCCGCCATGCCGGCCAAGCGCGCGTCGTCCAGCGCCATCCAGTCGTCGGCCAGGCGATGCTTGATAGCCTGGTTGGCGCCGATGGCGCGGTCAAACTGGCGGCGCGCGCGTGCATACGCCGCCGCCATGTCCAAGGCCGCCGACGCCGCGCCCAACAATTCCGCCGAGCGCAGCAGCGTCATGCGGGTTTTTAAACGCCGCCACACGCGCGCGTCGACTTGTAATTCGATAGCTTCCTGCACGTCGGGGCGCGCTACCCGCGCCACCGGCATCGTCGGGTCCAGGCCTGTGGTGGCCGACATGCCGGACAAGGGCGCATGGCGTTCCAGCCGCAAGCTGCCCGGCCCCAGGCAGCGCAGCGCCAAGGCCGGCACGCCTGCCTCCGCGCCCTCGATGAACGCCGAGCCGTCCGGCCGCATCGCTGCATCCGCGAAATACATCTCGCCTTGCATCATGGCTTGCGCCCACTGCGCCACGGGCCCCGCCGCGCCGGCCTCGCACAAGGTGGGCAGCACCACCATGTTCGCCACCAGCGGCAGGCTCAACAAATGCCGCCCCGCCGCTTCCGCCACGACCCAGGCTTCGCGCATACCCAGGCCCAGCCCGTCGTTCCCGGTCGGCGCCAGCAGCGCGGGCCAGCCTTGCTCGGCAATCTCGCGCCATAGCGTCAGGCGGGCGTCCACCGGACGCGCCGCCGCCGCGCGGGCAACGCTTGGAGGATGGCGGTCAGCCAGAAAGCGCCCGGCCGCCTCTTGCAACATGCGCTGGTCTTCATTCAAGGAAAAAGTCATGGTATCCAGTGGCTAGGTTCAGGCCTTCGGCAGGCCCAGCATCTGTTCGGCGATGATGTTGCGCTGGATCTCGGACGTGCCCGCCAGGATGGTCTCAGCGCGCGACCACAAGTAGGCGTGCGTCAGCTCGGCGGCTTGCGCGTCAGCCTCGTCCGCCAGGCATGCCGCGTCGCCCAGCATCTGCATGGACAGTTCCAGCAGCCGCTGATGTGCTTCGCTCCAGTGGATTTTGGTGGACGAGCCTTCCGGGCCGGGCGGGTCGCCGCGCATGGCGCCTTCCAGCGCGCGTTGCGACTTCAATGCCAGTACATGGCTGTCGGCCGCCAGCCGCGCCCACTTGTGGCGTACGACCGCCGACGAGGCCGGCACATGTCCATAGGCATCGGGGCGCAGCGCCAGGCGTCGCACCGCGTCCAGCTCTTGCCCAAACCGCACAAGGCGTGGAATGAAATACGTGCCGCGTTCAAAGCTGGCGGCGGCCATCGCCACCTTCCAACCCTGGTTCTCCTGCCCCAACAGCAGGTCTTGCGGCACGAACACATCTTCGAAGAACACTTCGCAGAACTCGGCATCGCCCGTCATCTGGCGGATGGGCTCCACCCGCACGCCGGGGCTGCGCATGTCCACCAGCAGGAAGCTCAAGCCCTTGTGCTTGGGCGCGGCGGCATCCGTGCGCGCCAGCACGAAGCACCACTGCGCGCGGTCGGCAAACGACGTCCATATCTTGTGGCCGTTGACGCGGTAGCCGCCCGCCACGGCTTCGGCGCGCGTGCGCACCGAAGCCAGGTCGGACCCGGCCCCGGGTTCTGAATAGCCCTGGCACCAGACCTCGCGGTTGGACAGGATGCCGGGCAGGAAGCGGCGCTTCTGGGCCTCGCTGCCAAAGTGCAGCAGCGTGGGCGCCAGAATGCCGTGGCCGATCAGGTTCACGCCCAGCGGCGCGCCGCAACGCGCATGCTCTTCATGGAACACGGCCTGGCGCGACAGCGGCAAGCCCTGCCCGCCATAGTCCCGGGGCCAGCCCAGGCCCGACCAGCCGGCCGCGCACAGCGCGTCTTCCCAGGCGCGCCGAAAGTCCAGGTCGCGCGGGGCCGCGCCGCCCGGCCAGCCGCGCACGAAGCCGGCGTAGGCGTCGTTCAGCCACGTGCGCAGTTGCTGGCGGAAGGCGGCGTCGTCAGTGGCCGCGATGGTCTGCGCCGCGCCATCCTGCGCCGCGCTGTCTTGCGTGGCGTGTTCCTGTCGACCCATTCCTGCTACTCCAGTCGAATATTGGATTCGCGCGCCACCTTGGCCCAGGTGCTTACGTCTTGCCGGATGAAGGCGGAGAAGGCCTTGGGATCGCTGCCGATGATGTCCAGCCCCAGGCCCGTGAACTTCGCCTTCACCTCGGGCTGCGCCAGAATCTGCGCCAGGCTCTGGTAGAGCTTGTCGATCGCGGCTTGCGGCGTGCCCGCCGGCGCCACCAGACCCAACCACGGCATGGCCGAATAGCCCGGCAGCCCGGACGCCGCCACGGTCGGCAGGTCCGGCACGGAAGCCGAGGGCTTCGTGGTCGTCACTGCCAGCGCGCGCAACTTGCCGTCCTTGACGAACGGGCCCGACGAAGCCCAGGCGTCGAACATCACCTGGATGCGTCCGGCCACCAGATCGTTCAACGCGGGCGCGCTGCCCTTGTACGGAATATGCGCCATCTGCACGCCGGCCATGCTGTTGAAGAGTTCGGCCTCAAGATGCGTGGAGCTGCCAGCGCCCACCGAGCCATAGCTGACCTTGCCGGGGTTGGCTTTCAGATAGGCGATGAGCTCACCCACGTTCTTGGCCGGAACCGACGGATGCACCTCCAGCACATGCACCACCGAGGCCACCTGGCTGACCGGCGCGAAATCCTTGATGGGGTCGTAGTTGACCTTGGCGTAGATGCTGGGCGCGATGCCCAGCGACGACGCCGCCATCAGCAGCGTGTAGCCGTCGGGCGCGGCGCGCGACACGTAGTCGGACGCAATCATCGTGCCCCCGCCCGGCTTGTTTTCCACAATGACGGTCTGGCCCAGCTTGGCCGTCAACTGCTCGGCCAGCAGGCGGCTCATGATGTCCGTCGCGCCACCAGGCGAAAACGGCACCACGATACGCACGGGGCGGTTGGGATACGGGTCCTGGGCGTGCGATGGACCTGTCACGCCAATGCAGGCCAGCGCCACGCCGGCCAATAGTCTTTTCATCATGCTTGTCTCCTCCTGGGGGATGCGCTTGCGCGGTGTGCGCGGTTGCACTACGGGGTTGCGGGCAGGATCAGCGCGTCCAGTACCGCAACGCCTTGTCCCGCCTCTTTGATCAGCAAGGGATTGACTTCAATTTCCGCCACGTTCGCCGGCGCGGCCAGCATGGCGTTGCCCACGGCGACGATACTTCGGCAAGCCGCCGCCAGATCGGCGCGCGGCTTACCCCGGTAGCCGTCCAGCAGCGCAAACGCCTTCAGCTCGCGCAGCATCTGCATGGCCATGTCTTCGTCCACGGGCAGCAGCCGGTGGCTGGTGTCTTGATAGATCTCCGTCAGCACGCCGCCCAGCCCCACGGTCAGCACGGGACCAAAGACCGGGTCGCGCGTGGCACCCACGATCAACTCGGCCACGCCGCGTTCCATTTTCTGCACCAGCACGCCGTCGATGCGGGCATCCGGTTGCGCGGCCGCCGCCGAATGCAGGATCTGTTCGCGCGCAGCCATGACGGCGTCGTCATCCGCCAGGCCCAGCGCCACGCCGCCCACGTCCGTCTTGTGCGCGATGTCGGCGCTAAGGATCTTCAAGGCCACGGGATAGCCCGCGGCGCGCGCATCGGCCACGGCTTCGTCGGCACTACGCGCCGGGCGAGCCTGGGCCTGCGGCAGACCGAAGGCGGCCAGGTAGGCGCGTGCATCGGCTTCGTTGCAGGGCAGCGCCGGCACCGCCGCCGCATCCAGGCGGGGCGCGGGCGCAATGCGATGACTACCGCGCGCTTCGCACCACAGCAGATAAGGCGCCAGCGCGGACACCGCCTGCCCCAGGTCTTCAAACACGGCCACCTCGGCTTCGCGCAAGGCCGCGCGGCTTTGGGCCAGGCCGGTATCGATGGCGATGAACAGGCGCGCATGCTGGCGCGACGCCTCGGCCAAGGCATCGGCCATGCGGTCCAGCATGTAGCCGGGTGCATAGACCACCACCGCGTCGATGGCGTCGGTGGTGGCCAGCGCTTGCAGCACCGTGCGCACGAAGTCGGGGTCGTTGACCACGTTGCCGGTTACGTCCACCGGGTTGCCAACCATGCCGTAATCGGGAATGCCCCCGCGCAGCACGGACTGCAAGTCTTCGGGCAGATCGGGCAAGTCCAGGCCCGCGCCGATGAACTTGTCGGCCAGGATCGCGCCCAGCGCGCCCGACATCGTCAACACCGCCACGCGCTTGCCGGCGCTGCGGTGGCGCAGCGTGGCCAGGCTGGCCAGGTGCGCCATCTGCGCAAAGTCGGTGGCTTCAATCACGTTCAGTTGACGAAACGCCGCCGCATACACGCGCCGGTCACCCGCCAGCGCCGACGTGTGCGAACGCACGGCCTGCGCGCCCTTGTCGGTGTTGCCGGCCTTCAGCGCAATCAGCAGCTTGCCCTGGCGTTCCAGTTCGCGGCAGGCCCGCACGAAGCGTTCGCCGTCACGCAGTTGTTCGATATAGCCCAGCACGATTTCCGTGCTCGGATCGCCCGCCAGATATTCCAGGTACTGTGAGAAATCCAGGCAGGCTTCATTGCCGGTGTTGATGAAATGCGAGAAAGGCAGGTCAAGCCGGCGCGCGATGGCGTACACCGCCGCGCACACATTGCCGCTTTGCGTCAGCAGGCTGACCACGCCCGGCCCGGACTGCGCCGGCGCGGTCTTGAACACCGACGCAAACGCCGTGTGCGCCTGCGTGTTCAAGTTGGCGAAACCCATGCAGTTGGGCCCGGCCACGGCCATGCCGCTTTGCGCCACGAAGGCTTCCAGTTCGTCTTGCAGGCGCGCGCCCTCACCGCCCGCTTCCGCAAAACCCGCCGCATAGACGATGGCCGCGCGCACGCCCTTGGCGTGGCAGCGGCGCAGCATCGGCGTGACATCGGCCGCGGCAATCGCCAGCACCGCCAGGTCCACCGGCTCGGGCACGGATTCAATGTCGGGCCAGCAGCGCTTGCCGAACACTTCCTGGTACTTCGGGTTGACCGGATAGATGCCGCCCGCGTAGCCAAAGCGCGTCAGCAATTCCAGCGGCATGCCGCCAATGCGGCCCGCGTTGGCGCTGGCGCCGATCATCGCGATGGAGTGCGGATCCAGCAGGCAATCCAGCGCGGGCCTCATGCCGTTTCGCCCTTCTTGTTGCGCTGAATGGCTTGCGCCAGGCCGCGCTCGCGCACCGCCTGGAATTCTTCGCTCAGGTGCGACAGTTGATGCGTGTCAAAGTGGGCCGATAGCGCGGTGCGAAAGCCTTGCGCATCGGCGGTGCGGTTCAACGACCGCTTGATCAGCCGCAGCCCGAACGGCGGCGCCTGCGCGATGCGTCGCGCCAACGCCAACGTGGCGTCGTCCAGCTCGGCCTCGGGCACCACGCGGTTCACCATGCCGATGCGCAGCGCTTCCTGGGCGTCGACCTTTTCGCCGGTGTAGAGCATTTCCTTGGCTTTGCGCAGGCCCATCACCCAGGGGTGGATCAGCACTTCGGTGGCGGCGGCGGCAAGCGTGTGGCCGACCGGGTCGGAGAAGTACGCCGTGTCGGCGCACACGACCAGGTCGCACATATTGGCGATCATGAATCCGCCGGCCACGCAGGCGCCCTGCACCTGGGCCACCGTGGGCTTGGGAAAGTCCCAGATGCGCAGGCAGTAGCCGTAATAGCGGCGCGATTCATATTCCCAGCGCTCTTCCACGGTGAAGTCCGCGCGCTTGGCCTGCGCTTCTTTCAAGTCGTGGCCCGCCGAGAAATGCGCGCCGCGCCCGGCCAGCACCACCACCCGGACGGCGTCGTCCTGCTCGGCGCGGGTCAGGGCGTCGTCCAGCTCATCCAGCATCTGCTGGCTTTGGGCGTTGCGCGCGGACTCGCGCGCCAGGCTGATGCGGCAGACCGAGTCGTGGTGCTCGACGGCCAGGGTGGCGTATTCCATAGTCTCCTCGTCTCTTGCTGAGCCCGGACTCGCGTGGCCCGGGTCGGTGGGATCGCAGCGATAGCACTGCATCGATTTGATTGAATTAACGCACCTTGAATCCTAGAATACAAAATAATCAATCGATTTTTCCCACAATATGAACAAGATAATGGCTACCGGCGGGACTCAAAGCATGCGTCGGGCCTTGGGGTTGCTGCGCGTGCTGGCGCAACACCAGGAAGACGGCATCGACCTGCAAGGCGTCATGACGGCTACCGGGCTGGAACGCTCGACTGCCCATCGCCTGTTGAGCTGCCTGCTGGAAGAACAATTCGCTGAACGCGACGGCCGCACCCGGCGCTACCGCCTGGGCGTGGATTCCATGCAATTGGGCTTTGCCGCGCTGCGCCGCACGCCGCTGCTGGACGCGCTGCGCCCCTTCGCGCAGAAGTTGGCGCGGCTGTCGGGCGACACGGTGTTTCTGGTGATCCGCCAGGGCGACTACGCGCTGTGCCTGCTGCGCGAGGCCGGTTCGTTTCCGGTGAAGGTATTCACCATCGATCAGGGCGAGCGCCGACTGCTGGGCGTGGGTGCGGGCGGCCTGGCGCTGATGGCCAGCCTGGCGGATGAAGAGATTGCGTCACTGTATGCGCGGCACGCGGCCAGCTATGCGCAGATCGGGGTATCAAGCACGGCCTTGATGAAGGCCGTGAAGCAGACACGCGCGGCGGGGTATTCCGAGATCGTGGACACGATCACGCCGGGCGTTTCGGGGGTGGGGGTGGCGTTTCCGGTGTCGGAACTGACGTGGGTGGCGTTCAGCTTCGGCGCCATCAGCAGCCGGCTGGATGCGCCGCGCCGCGCCAAGATGGGGGCACTGCTGCACGCCGAATGCCTGGCCTGGGCACAGGACTATCTGGGTCATGAATGATGGACACGCGCCCCGCGTGAAGGCGAGGCGCGTGCAGTCAGCAACTTAAATGCGCTCGAAAATAGCTGCGATGCCCTGCCCGCCGCCGATGCACATCGTCACCAGCGCGTAGCGCCCGCCCACGCGTTGCAACTCGTGCAACGCCTTGACGGTGATGATCGCGCCGGTGGCGCCGATGGGGTGGCCCAGGCCGATGCCGCTGCCGTTGGGGTTGACCTTGGCCGGGTCCAGCTTCAGTTCGCGCGACACGGCGCAGGCTTGCGCGGCAAAGGCTTCGTTGGCTTCGACGACGTCCAGTTGGTCCACCGTCAGTCCGGCGCGCTTAAGCGCGGCCTGCGTGGCGGGCACCGGGCCGATGCCCATGATGTCGGGGTCCACGCCCGAATGCGCGTAAGCCACCAGGCGCGCCAGCGGCTTGATGCCGCGCTTGGCGGCCACCGATGCGTTCATCAGCACCACGGCGCCCGCGCCGTCGTTAAGACCCGACGCATTGCCCGCCGTGACGGTGCCGTTCTCTTTCTTGAACACGGGCTTGAGCGCGGCCATGGTGTCGGCCGAGACGTCGCGGCGCACGTGCTCGTCGGTGTCGAACACGACTTCGCCCTTGCGCGTCTTCAGCACCACCGGCACGATCTGGTCGCGGAAATAACCGGCGTCGATGGCGGCGGCCGCGCGGCGATGCGATTCCACCGCCAGCAGGTCCTGGTCTTGCCGGCTGATGCCGAACTTGGCCGCCACGTTTTCGGCGGTCACGCCCATGTGCATGCGGCCAAAGGGGTCGGACAAGGCGCCGGTCATCATGTCCAGCATGGTGCTGTCACCCATGCGGGCGCCCCAGCGTTGCGACGGCACGATGTACGGGGCGCGGCTCATGCTTTCGGCGCCCGCGCCGATGGCGATGTCGGCATCGCCCAGCATGATGGTTTGCGCGGCCGACACAATGGCCTGCAGGCCCGAGCCGCACAGGCGGTTGACGTTGAAGGCCGGCGTTTCCTTGGCGATCCCGGCGTTCATGGCCGCCACCCGCGACAAATACATGTCGCGCGGTTCGGTGTTGATGACGTGGCCCACCGCAACGTGGCCGACCTCGTCGCCCTTGACGGCGGCGCGTTCCAGCGCGGCCCGGATGACGGTGGCGCCCAGATCGCAGGGCGGCACGTCTTTCAGCGCGCCGCCAAAATCGCCAATGGCGCTGCGGACGGCCGATGCGACGATAACTTCATTCATGGTGTTTCCTCCTTGGGGTATTTCCATCTGATGTTTCCATCATACCGCTGGCCTAGCGCCGCCGCGCCGCAAGGAATTGGGCGACGGCATCCGCGTGCGCGTCGGTCTTGTGGGCCAGCGCCTGATAGGCCGCCGACAGTTCCAGCAAGGCGTCCAGCCGCGCATGCTGGCTTTCACGCAAGAGCCGCTTGGTCAGCCGTACGGCCTGGGGCGAGTTGGCGGCCATGCGGCTCGCCAGCGCGCGCGCGGCGGGCAACAGTTCCACGGCCGGCACCACGCGCGACACCAAGCCCCATTCCAGCGCGGTGGCCGCGCTGATGGCGTCACCGGTGAACGACATTTCGGCGGCGCGCGCCATGCCGATCAGGCGCGGCAGAAACCACGCGCCGCCGTCACCGGGAATAATGCCCAGCTTGACGAAGCTTTCGGCAAACGTGGCGGCTTCCGACGCGATGCGCACGTCGCACATGCAGGCCAGGTCGCAGCCCGCGCCGATGGCCGGCCCGTTCACCGCCGCAATCGTCGGCACCTCAAGCGCATGCAGCGCCAGCGGCAGGCGTTGAATGCCGTGCCGGTATTCCTGACGCAGTTCCGCGCTGCCGACCTCGGGGCCGATCTGCCGCTGCATCTCGTTGATGTTGCCGCCGGACGAAAACGCCTTGCCCGCCGCGGTCAGGATCAGCACGCGCACGGCCGGGTCGCGTTCAATGCGCGCAAACACGGCCAGCATCTGGTCCACGATGTCGCTGCCGGTCAAGGCGTTGCGCGTGGCCGGATCGTCCAGCGTCAGCGTGGCCACGCCGTCCGCGTCCAGCTCGAAATGCACGAGTTCCGTCATGTTGTGCTCCTGAAATGAAAGTTCATGGATCGCCGGCGCGCGCAGCGGCGAAAGCCTTCAGCGTAGGCTCCGCGCCCGGGCATCGTCCAATATTAGTTTTGGGTTGCTTGATATGAAATCGGTATCGAAAATCCTGAAAATAATATTGGACGCCTGTCTGCGCGCTCAGTGATAGTCGTTGGATGCGCCCGCCTTGGGCATGCCACCCCTTTCGGTTCACCGCCATGATCGATACGCTGGAACTGAGCACCATTCCGTCCGCCGACGAAGCCTTGCGCGCTGAGGTTCGCACCTTTCTGGCGGACACGCTGGACGGCCTGGAGCCCGACGAACGCGCGCGTTCCTGGATGGGTTTTGATGCCGGCTTCAGCCGCCAGCTTGCCGAACGCGGTTGGCTAGGCCTGACGCTGCCGCGCGAATACGGCGGCGCCGAGCGCGGCCACTTCGCGCGCTTCGTGCTGTCGGAAGAATTGCTGGGCGCGGGGGCACCGGTGTCGGCGCACTGGATCGCCGACCGCCAGAGCGCGCCCTTGATCCTGAAATACGGCTCGCCCGCGCAACGCGCGTTCTACCTGCCGCGCATCTGCCGCGCCGATGCCTTCTTCTGCATCGGCATGAGCGAGCCCGGGGCCGGCTCCGACCTGGCTGGCATCCGTACCCGCGCAGACCCGATCAGCGCCGAACGCGGCGGCTGGCGCTTGAACGGCAGCAAGATCTGGACGACCAACGCGCACCGCTCGCACTACATGATTGCGCTGGTCCGCACGTCGGGCACCCCCGAAGACCGGCATCAAGGCTTGTCGCAACTGATCGTGGACCTGTCGCTGCCCGGCGTGACCGTGCGCCCCATACAAGACCTGACGGGCGATGCGCATTTCTCGGAAGTGTTCTTCGACAACGTGGAGCTGCCTGCCGATGCACTGATCGGTGAGGAAGGCGCGGGCTGGGCGCAGGTGAATGCTGAACTGGCCTTCGAGCGCAGCGGCCCCGAACGCTTGTATTCCAGCATGGCGCTGCTGGAATGCTGGTTGACGCATTGCCGCGGCCTGTCGGACAACACCGCCAGCCGCGCCACGCTGGGCGCCATCTTGTCGCAGATGGCGGTGCTGCGCGCCCTGTCGCTGGCGGTGGCGGGCAAGCTGGCGGCCGGAGCAAGCCCGGCCACCGAGGCCGCGTTGGTCAAAGACCTGGGCACCGAACTGGAACAACGCATTCCGCAACTTATCGGCGATGCGCTGGGCCGCCAAGCGGATGTGCCAACGCCCTTGCCGCTGCTGCGCACGCTGGCCTACCTGGAACAGATTGCCCCCACCTTTTCCTTGCGTGGCGGCACGCGCGAAATTCTGCGCGGCATCATCGCACGCGGCCTTGGCCTTCGATAACCTCCCGGACACCCCCCATGGACACCTTGCTTGGCGACGCCGCCGAACGCCTGTTCGCTCAAACCTGCACACCCGCGCTGCTGCGCGCCGCCGAACAAGGCCTGCCCATCGACGCCGCCTGGCAGGCCTGCGAGGACGCGGGCTTCGCGGACGCGCTGGTACCGGAATCCCAGGGTGGCGCCGGGCTTGTGCTGGCTGATGCCCTGCCCGTGGCGGTGGCGGCGGGCCGCCACCTGTGCCCCTATCCCATCGCGCAGACGATGCTGGCGCGCGCCTGGCTGGCGGCTATCGGGCAGGCACCGCAGGCAAGGCCGGCGGGCGCCATCGCCATCGCGCCTTATGGCCTGGCGATGGATGGCAAGCGCATCACGGGCATCAACGTGCCCTGGGTTCGTACGGCCGCCCACGTGCTGGCAGAGATCAACGGGCAGGCCTGGTTGCTGCCCGTGCAGGCGGGATGTGTCCACCACAATGGCGTGCATGGCTCATTGGACGGCGAGGCATCCTGGGCGATGGCGGACGCGCAATGCCTGGGCAGCGGGCCGGCGCTGGATACGCTGGCGGCCGTCGCCTATGCAGGCCTGATGGCCGGCGCGATGGAACGGGTGCTGGACATGACGCTTGCGCACGCCAACACACGCACGCAGTTCGGCCGCGCCATCGGCCGCTTTCAGGCCGTGCAGCAGCAGATCAGCGTGATGGCCGAACAGGTATGGGCGGCGCGCATGGGCGCCCAACTGGCGTTTCAAGGCCGCGACGGCTTGCCGCAAGCCCTGCTGGCGGCCGTGGGCAAGGCGCGCGCCAGCCAGGCGGCGCCACTCGTGGCCGACATTGCGCATGCCGTGCATGGCGCCATGGGGATCACGGCGGAATTCGACTTGCAGTTGTATACGCGCCGCTTGCGCGACTGGCGGCGGGCGGCAGGGTCGGAATCCTACTGGCATGAACGCATCGGCGCGCATGCGCTGGCCAGCAACGCCAGCGCGCTGGACACGGTACGCACCACGCTGCAAGGCATGGCCTAGGTACTGTTGATACCGAAAGGCTTGGACGGATGGCGACGACGATAGCGTCCACGTATTATCGAAGGCCGCCGCCGCCTTGGACCGCCCTCATGGATTTCCGTCATCTACAGCAATTCCTGGTGCTTGCCGACACCTTGAATTTTCACCGCGCCGCGGAAAAGCTGCATATGTCGCAGCCGCCGCTGTCGGTGTCGATCCGCAAGCTGGAAGAGAGCGTGGGCGTGCCGCTGTTCGTGCGCGGCCGCCAAGGCGTGCAACTGACCGAGGCCGGCCTGGCGGCGCTGGACGAAGCGCGCCGCGCCTTGTTCCATGCCGAGCAATTCCGGCTGGCCGCGCGCGCCGGCGCGGCGGGCGAAGGTGGCACGGTGCGCGTCGGCTTCGTCGGGTCGGCCACGCACGCCATCCTGCCGCGCGTGCTGCCCTTGTTCCGCCAACGCTATCCGGGCGTGACGGTGGTGCTGCGCGAAGCCACGTCCATCCGCATCATGCAGGACCTGGCCGACGACGCCCTGGAAGTCGGCATCGTGCGCGTGCCGGTGGCCATGGGCTCGAACGTTCGGCTTGCCCCCCTGACCACCGAGAACTTCGTGCTGGCCGTGCCCAAGGGCCATGCCCTGGCGCGCCGGGGCCGACTTCGGCTGGCCGACCTGGCCGACGAGGCCTTCATCATGTACACCGCAACCGAAGCCGCGGGCTTGCGCATGGCCGCCATCAACGCTTGCCAGTTGCGCGGCTTCACGCCCCGCATCACGCAAGAGGCGGTGCAGGTGCAAACCTTGTTGAGCCTGGTTGAAAGCGGGCTGGGGGTCGCGCTGGTTCCGGCCGGCGCCCGCCGCCATCCCGGTTCGAACGTGGTCACCAAGACACTGTCGGATTTTCCCGCCGACACCACGATTGGCATCTCCCTGGCCTGGAATCCCGCTACCGAACGCAGCGCCGCGCGCAACCTGCGCGAGCTGGCCGTCCACGCCTTTCGCCCCCGGCCAGCCAAATAACGGCGCCGCGCTTGCGGCAAGGTGGCCGGCAGGCTTAGGATGGAGCATGACCGCGCCGCGCCGCCCTGACCTTTATCGCAGGGCGCAACGCGCGGTCCGCGGTTGAACCTTGTCAGCGATACGGGAGCACATCGTGAAAACAGTGGCTGAGATTCTCAGGGAAAAGTCGAACCATTCCGTGGTGACGGTTTCACCCGATTCCTCGGTGTTCGACGCCATCAAGACCATGGCGGAACGCGGCATCGGCGCGGTGGTGGTCGTGGAAGGGGAAACGGTGCTGGGCATGCTCTCCGAGCGCGATTACGCCCGCAAAGTCGTCCTGCAGGATCGTTCATCGCGCAGCACCAAAGTGCGCGACATCATGACCGACTCGGTCTATTACGTGGGGCCTGCCGATACGCGGGAACACTGTATGGCCATGATGACCGAACGGCATTTTCGCCATCTTCCGGTCATCGACAAGCAAAAGCTCATTGGCCTGCTCTCCATTGGCGACTTGGTCAAGGACGTCATGAGCGAACAGAAATTCATCATCCACGAGCTGGAACGCTACATCAGCGGCGGGCACGCCTAGGCTGCTTGGCGCAACCCCGCGCCAACGCGGCGCTGGCGGCTACCCCGCCGCCAGTATCCGCGCCGCCGGCACGATCAGGCCCATGCCTGCCGCCAGCAACAGCACGAACACCATGCGCTTGACGGTCTTCATGGACCCGGACGTGCTGAAACGCCGCGCCGCCCACGTCACGATGATCACAACGGGCAGCGCATACACGCTGAGCCAGAACGACGAGGCCTCGAATTCGCCCTGCCCGGTCACCAGCGTCAGGCGCACCACGGAATTCAGCGAAAACAGCACCAGCAGGCTGTTGCGGATGGCCACCAAGGGCAAGGGTTGGCGATACAGGTGATACACCATCGGCGGCCCGGCGCTGGAAAACAGGCCGCCCAACACCCCGGATATGCCACCAAAGAACCAGAAGGACGCCTTGGACGACAGGCGTTCCAACGGTTTGGCGCGCGCCACCAGCAGCACGGCACAAGCCAGGATCGTGATGCCCAGCAGCAACTGCAACAACACCGTCATTGAGCCGCTGATCCACGTCAACGCGGCAACACCCACGCCCACGCCGACAAAGCTGGCGATCATGGCGGGCCGCATCAGCGACCAGTTCACTTGCGGCTTGGTGCGCGCCAGCGTGACGGCGGCATTCACCAGCGACAGCACGCTGACCACATTGGCTACTTCGGCCACCGAGGCCAACTGGAATACGCCGGACAGGCCCAGAAGCACGAGACCGAACGCAAAGCCGGTCATGGTCTGGGCATAGGTGGCGAGCGCCACGCAGGCCAGGAATAGCAAGTGATGGGTGAGGGTCATGCGGAGGGGTGGGGTGTAGTCGCGGCGATGATATCACCCAGGCATCGGTGGCTTAGGCCAGGGCCACGAGCCAAAAGCGGGCAGCCACCGTCAACGGCAGGCACATATTGTCACAACCGGAAGCGCACCCGCACCCCGAGAGCGATGCCCTGCCGCTATCCTTCCCGCCCTGTCCCCCTGTCCGCTTTGCCCCGGTCAACCCCGCACAGAATGACGCCCCGACACACTACGATCAACACGGTCACGCTGACCTGCTCGACTTGCGGCAGCGCACAGTTCACCAAGCTCGCCCCCAACGAATACCGCTGCAATCACTGCCACGCGCTGACGCTGGTAGAGGACGACGTTGCGCAGCGGCTGGAGAAGATCCTGGCGGGCATGCAGCGGCCCGCCCACCCTGCGCCGATCAAGCCCCGCGTGGTGGCGATCATCGCGCTGGTGGTGGCGGCGGTAGTGGCCATTCCGCTGGTGGCGTCGATGTTGACCTCAAGTCGCCCGTCGGCGCCCTACCGCGCGCAACCCGTCACGCCGCCCATCGATGCCGCCAAGGTCAAGCTGACGGACGTGCGCGAAACCCAGACGCATGGGCGCAAGCAGTTGGTGATGATCATGCGCAACGAAACCGGCAGGAAGATCGACCCGCCCCGCGTCACGGCAACCTTCTACCAAGGCGAGCTGACGCTGTCGTCATCGTCGGCATCGCCGTCGGCGCGCTCGTTGCAGCCGGGTGAATACGTGCCCGTGCTGATCTCGGTGCCTGACAAGACCTACTCGCGCTACACGCTTGAGGTGGCCACGCCCAGGGCCGCGCGCGGCAAGAACAACCAGGTCACGCCCAGCAAGGTGCAACTGGTGAAGAACGACGGCGCCTACCGCCTGGTGGGCCTGGTGAAAAACGAGGGCGACGCGCAGGCGGGCAGCACGCAGATCACCGTCATGCTGTACGGCGAAGACGGCACGATGATCGGCACCGGCAACGGCTACGCCACGGCCAACCCGCTGGCGCCCGGTGCGCTGACGGCGTTCGACGTGCGTTGTGAAATGCTGGCCGACGGCAAGGTCGCGTCCTACGACTACATGGTGCAAAGTGAAAGCTGATCGTCGCGGCGCCCCGCCGCTGTCCTGGCCGATCAAGGCCGTATCGGTGCTGATGATTTTGACGGCCGCCCAGGCGTCCTCAAGGGCGGAAACGCCCAAGGAAGCCGATTCCGCGTCCCGCATCGTGCGGGTCAGCCCGGCCGAGGTGCGGGTGATCGACCACGTGCGCCTGACCACCGAAGAACTGCTGGACCCCGGCTTTGCGCTGTTCGATAACAAAGCGCTGACCTTGTCCCCGCCGCGCCGCCTGCTGGATGAAATTGACCGGCCACTTATGTACGCGGAAGTCGTCAACACCAGCCCGGACTACGTGGCGCTGTCGCCCAAGGCACAGATCACCGTGTTCGACGGCTCGACCCCGCTGAAGGTACGGCAGGACTGGACCCTACCCGCCTATCTGTACCCGGGCGAGCGCGTGCCGGTGGCGCTGGTTGGCGGCAGCTACGACCGCTATACCGAGGTCAAGACCGACTGGATGCCCGCCAAGCGAGCCGCCCTGCCCGGCCCCCGGCCAAAGCTGGACATCAGTGTCGACAACACCGAGACCGGTATCGGCACCGGGACGCTGAACTTCAGCTACCGCTACCGTTACAAATACGTCACCGTGACGGGCCGCGTGCGCAATGAAGACCAGGCGGAAGTGAACAACGTGCGGGTCTGGGTCAGCCTGTATGACGCCCAGGACAAGCTCAGCGGCGCCACTTTCAAGGAACTGCGCCTGCCCAAGCTGCAACCGGGCGAGAGCGCCCCGTTCGAGGTCATCGTCAAGCAGCACGGCGGGAATTTTGCACGGGTGGGCGTGGTGTACGACGTCGCGGCGCGCTAGTCGGCGCTAGTGCCGGCACCTGTTGGCGTCTGTGCCTGCGTCTGTGCTGGCGTCTGTGCCGGCCCGCACCCAGCGTGGCGCCCACCCCGCGTCGCCGCAACGCAACAGCTATCGGCTCAGGTCTTATATAAGATATAAGACATTTGCTAGCGCCTTCTGTTGCCTCTACAATTCCGCCCGACAACCCTTCTTCCAACCCGACTTTTGAGCAGGCCTCACATGCTGGATAACTACCGCCAACACGTTGCCGAACGCGCGGCTCTGGGGATTCCCCCGCTGCCCCTGACGGCTAAACAAACCGCCGAACTGATCGAACTGCTGAAGAACCCGCCCGCTGGCGAGGAGCAGAACCTGGTCGAACTGCTGACCCACCGTGTGCCGGCCGGCGTGGACGATGCCGCCAAGGTGAAGGCGTCCTACCTGGCCGCCGTGGCGCTGGGCAAGGAAGCTTGTGCGCTGATCAGCCGTGCCAAGGCGACGGAACTGCTGGGCACGATGCTCGGCGGCTACAACATTGGCCCGCTGGTCGACCTGCTGGACGATGCGGAAATCGGCACCATCGCCGCCGATGCGCTGAAAAAGACCCTGTTGATGTTCGACGCCTTCCATGACGTGAAGGAAAAGGCCGACAAGGGCAACGCCAACGCCAAGTCCGTGATGCAAAGCTGGGCTGACGCCGAATGGTTCACCAGCCGTCCGGAACTGCCGGAAAGCCTGACCATCACCGTCTTCAAGGTGCCTGGCGAAACCAACACCGACGACCTGTCGCCCGCGCCCGACGCCACCACCCGCCCCGACATCCCGATGCACGCCCTGGCGATGCTGAAGAACAAGCGCGACGGCGCGGCGTTCGAACCGGAAGAAGACGGCAAGCGCGGCCCGGTCAAGTTCATTGAATCGTTGAAGGAACAAGGCCACCTGGTTGCCTACGTGGGCGACGTGGTCGGTACGGGTTCGTCGCGCAAGTCGGCCACCAACTCGGTGCTGTGGTTCACGGGCGAAGACATTCCCTTCGTGCCGAACAAGCGTTTTGGCGGCGTGTGCCTGGGCAACAAGATTGCCCCCATCTTCTACAACACGATGGAAGACGCCGGCGCGCTGCCGATCGAACTCGACGTTTCCAAGATGGAAATGGGCGACGTCGTCGAACTGCGCCCGTACGAAGGCAAAGCCATCAAGAACGGCCAAGTCATCGCTGAATTCGAAGTGAAGTCCGACGTGCTGTTCGACGAAGTGCGCGCCGGTGGCCGCATTCCGCTGATCATCGGCCGTGGCCTGACCAGCAAGGCGCGCGAAGCACTGGGCCTGGCCCCGTCGACGCTGTTCCGCCTGCCCAATGACCCGGTCGATACCGGCAAGGGTTACACGCTGGCCCAGAAGATGGTTGGCCGTGCCTGCGGCCTGCCGGACGGCAAGGGCATCCGCCCGGGCACCTACTGCGAACCGAAGATGACCTCGGTCGGCAGCCAGGACACCACCGGCCCGATGACCCGCGACGAACTGAAGGACCTGGCTTGCCTGGGCTTCTCGGCTGACCTCGTGATGCAGTCGTTCTGCCACACGGCCGCCTACCCCAAGCCCGTGGACGTCAAGACGCACCACACGCTGCCGGAATTCATCAGCACCCGTGGCGGCGTGTCGCTGCGTCCGGGTGACGGCGTGATCCACTCGTGGCTGAACCGCATGCTGTTGCCCGACACCGTCGGCACCGGCGGCGATTCGCACACGCGCTTCCCGATCGGCATTTCGTTCCCCGCCGGTTCGGGCCTGGTCGCCTTTGCCGCCGCCACCGGCGTGATGCCGCTGGACATGCCGGAATCGGTGCTGGTCCGCTTCAAGGGCAAGCTGCAACCTGGCGTCACCCTGCGCGACCTGGTCAACGCCATCCCGCTGTACGCCATCAAGCAAGGTTTGCTGACGGTTGCCAAGCAAGGCAAGAAGAACATCTTCTCGGGTCGCATCCTGGAAATCGAAGGCCTGCCGGACCTGAAGGTCGAGCAAGCTTTCGAACTGTCGGACGCGTCCGCTGAACGTTCGGCCGCCGGCTGCTCGGTGTTCCTGAACAAGGAACCGATCATCGAATACATCAACAGCAACATCGTGATGTTGAAGTGGATGATCGCCAACGGCTACGAAGACGAACGCACGCTGGGCCGCCGCATCAAGGCCATGGAAGCCTGGCTTGCCGACCCCAAGCTGCTGGAACCGGACGCCGACGCCGAATACGCCGCCATCATCGAAATCGACCTGGCCGACGTGCACGAGCCCATCGTGGCCTGCCCGAACGACCCGGACGACGTGAAGACGCTGTCGGAAGTCGCCGGCGCCAAGATCGACGAAGTGTTCATCGGCAGCTGCATGACCAATATCGGCCACTTCCGCGCGGCGTCCAAGCTGCTGGAAGGCAAGCGCGACATCCCGGTCAAGCTGTGGGTTGCCCCGCCCACCAAGATGGACGCCACGCAGTTGACTGAAGAAGGCCACTATGGCGTCTTCGGCACCGCCGGCGCCCGCACGGAAATGCCGGGCTGCTCGCTGTGCATGGGTAACCAGGCACAAGTACGCGAAGGCGCGACCGTCATGTCGACCAGCACCCGCAACTTCCCGAACCGCCTGGGCAAGAACACGAACGTGTACCTGGGGTCGGCGGAACTTGCCGCCATCTGCTCGAAGCTGGGCCGCATCCCGACCAAGGACGAGTACATGGCCGACATGGGCGTCATCAACAAGAGCGGCGACCAGATCTATCAGTACCTGAACTTCGACAAGATCGCGGACTACAAGGACGTGGCGGACGTGATCGAGGTGTAAGCCTTGCACGCTAGCCAGGTGTCTTGACCTGCTTGCGGTAGGAACGACGGCCCCGGAGCAATCCGGGGCCGTTTTCTTTGCGGGGCGGATTTCGGAAGGTGGACTTCAGACGGCGAGCTTTCGGCATCAGGTGCCGGCATCGGCTTTCAGCGGCTCCTGCCTGAACGCCTGAGCAAGCATCCGAACAGGAAACTTTTCCCTCGATACGTTTTCATACAATCGCGGTACTTTGTGACCCTTGCCTCGGCGCAGCAATCCGCGCGCGCCATGACCCGAAGGAGGAAGCCCGCCAATGACCCGGCTTTTGCTGCCGCCGCTGCTACTGCTGGCGCTTGCCGGTTGCGCCACGGCGCCGCCATCCAACCCCGAGAACATTTGTGCGATCTTCCGCGAAAAGCCGGACTGGCACGACGCCGCCCTGAAGGTGCAAAAGAAATGGGGCGCCCCCGTGCCGGTGCCCATGGCGATGATGTATCAGGAGTCCTCCTACAAACAGGACGCCCTGCCGCCCCGCTACTACTTCCTGGGCTTCATCCCCTGGGGCCGCGTCAGTTCCGCCTACGGCTACGCGCAAGCCAAGGACGAAACCTGGGCCGACTACAAGCGCGATGCCGGAAGCTGGGGCGCCAGCCGCGACGACTTCGCCGACGCCCTGGACTTCATGGGCTGGTACATGAGCAAAAGCCAGCGCATCAACGGCGTATCCAAATGGGACGCGTACGGCCAATACCTGAACTACCACGAAGGCTGGACGGGCTACCGCAACCGCAGCTACGACCGCAAGGCATGGTTGAAAACGGTGTCGCTGAAGGTCAAGGCGCGCGCGGATAAGTTCACGTCGCAATACAAGAGCTGCGAGGCGGATTTGACGCGCGGGGGTGGTTTTGGTGAGGGATGATTAAGGCGTTTCAAGATGCCGCCTGATATCCCCCTGCTTTCCCCCCAAAATAAAAATCCCGGCACCAGGCCAGGATTTTTGTGGCATGCCGGCCGAAGCCGGCCGCCTCGATCAGAAGTCCATGCTTGCCGACAGCAGGAAGGTGCGCGGGCCGCCCAGCACCAGGTAGCCGTTGCCCGGGTAGCCGCCCACCGACGACCAGTAGTTGCGGTTGGCGATGTTCTCCACGCGGGCGCGCAAGGTGACCAGATGGCCGCCTACGTCCGTCATGTAGCGCACGCCAGCGTCAAAGCGGGTCCAGCCGGGGACTTTGAGCGTGTTGGCGTCATCCGCGTAGGACGAACCGGTGTAGACGACGCGGCCGTCCACGGCCAGACCTTGCACACCCGGGATATCCCATTCCACGCCCATGTTGGCCTGGAAGCGCGGCACGCCGATCACGCGGTTGCCATCCAGCGAGGCGTTGCCGGTGGAACGTTGCTCGGCATCCAGCCAGGTCAAGCCGCCCAGCACACGCACGCTCTTGATGGGCTCGCCGTAGACGGTCAGCTCCGCACCTTGGTGGCGGTCTTTGCCCGACGTGGTCAGCTCGTTGTTGGCGTTGTACAAGGCGCGCGGCTTGTCGGTGGAGAACAGGGCCAAGCCAGCGCCAAGGCCGTCGCCTTCGTACTTCACGCCGATTTCCTTTTGCTTGGACACGTACGGTTGCAGGCTTTGGCCGACGTTAGGCACCGGCTTGCCGTTGGCATTGGCGGGCGCGGTCGGCCCCGCGACCAAGGCTTCGATGTAGTTGGCGTACAGCGAAACACTGGGTGCCACCTTGAAGACGATACCGGCGGCCGGCGAGTTGCGGCTGGCATCGTAGGCGCCACTTTCATTACCCGTGTTGTAGGCGTAATCACGCTGCGACAAGCGCTGATGACGGATGCCCAAGGTGAGCAGCACCTTGTCGTCCAGGAACGACATCGTGTCGCCCAGCGCGTAGCTGCTCATCCGCGTGCGTCCTTGCAACGCGGGGTTGTCGATATCGTTGCCGCGCAATGCACCCGCGCTGAAGGCAGGCTTGTCGTAGGAGATCGGGTCGTAGATATTCGTCGGGAATGTGTTCCCGAAATCCATGATGTAGGCGTTCTTCTTCTTAAGATCGAAGAAGGATGCCGATGCGACGATTTCGTGGCCGACCGGGCCAGTACGCACTTTGGCGCGCAGGCCGAATTCGCCCGTATTGACGCTGTCTTCACGGGTGTTGTCAAAGCGGTAGAACGTGCCATCGCCCGTGCTGCCGTTCGTCAACGTCACGTTGCCCAATGAGTTCGCTTCGTCGCTGCGGCGGAAGCCATACGCGGCCCAGCCGGTCAGCTTGTCGCTGAAGTCATGTTCCGCGCGCACGGTGCCGAACACATCACGCTCATTTGAATACGACCACGGTTGCGCGTAGTTGGAGCTTGCGTCCGGCGCATCGGGCACGGTGGTCACCCCCGAGCCCAGCGTCACATTCGGACGCGCCCGCTTCAGCTTGTTTTCCTGCCAGCCGATATCCGCCGACAAGCGCGTGTCCGCCGAGCGCCAATCCAGGCCCAACGACACCAGGCTGGTGCGCGAATGTTCGTCGTCAATGCCCGTGTCGCCACTGCGTTGCGCGGCGTTCAGGCGGATGCCGGTGCTGTCGTCCGGGCCAAAGCGGCGGGCGATGTCGGTGGAGACCTGGAACTGGCCGCCGCTGGAAACGCCGGTGGTGATGCGGGTCAGCGGCTCGTTCGGGGCGCGCTTGGGCACCAGGTTGATCACGCCGCCGATGCCGCCGCCGCCGGGCGTGGCGCCCGTCAGGAAAGCGGTTGCGCCGCGCAGCACTTCCACGCGCTCGAACAGTTCGGTGGCGATGTACTGGCGCGGCAGCAGGCTGTACAGGCCGTTGTAGGCCACGTCGTCCGAACTGAGGATGAAGCCGCGGATGAAATAGGACTCTTGGAAATTGCCGAAGCCGCGTGCCACGCGCACGCCCGAATCGTTCTGCAAGACATCGCCCACGCTGCGGGCCTGCTTGTCCTGGATCAGTTCGTTCGTGTAGCTGGTGATGCTGAACGGCGTGCTCATGTTGTCCAGCGTGCCCAACACGCCCACCCGGCCGCCCGTGGCCACCTGCCCGCCCGCGAACGCCGGAGCCAGGCCGCCGGCCGATGCGTCGGCGCTGGCCTCTACCTTGATGGCTTGCATCGACACCACCGAGCTGCTGTCCGTGGCGGGTTGCGCTTGGACAGGGGTGGCGGTTTGCGCGTGGACGACGCCCATGCATGGCAGCGTCGCGGCCATGCAAGCGAGAGTTCGAATTTTCATATCGGGATCAAGAGAGGAAGGTGAGGCGCGTTGCCGCGCGAAAAAACACACAATCCCGATTGGGTCACGCACGGAAAACGGCTTATCAGTGGGCACTACCGCGGAAGCCTGGCATCAGGCCCTGACCGAGCCCGTTCACCAAGGGGGTCTTGAGGTCTTGAGTCGCAAATGTTATCAAACCGATAATCATTCTCAATACTTCCCCATTATTTGCGTTGATTGACGTTGCCGTCACACAACAGACATCCCTGATGCCAGCAGGGTCAAGCCGCGACTGACTTGGCGCCATTACGTCGGGACATTGCCGACGGCGGTACGCTGACCGCCCCGACCGCGCTGCTAATGCCGCCGACCAGCACAAAGTGAGCGGGCACCCTGCCCGCCATCAAGACCAGCACACCTTCTTCGTCGCCGACCGAGGACGACGCGACCAGGGCCGATCCCGCGTCAAGCACCGCGAAGTCCAGGTCGCCACCCGCTTGCCGGGGCAAGGGCGGCGCCCCGATTCGACGATGCCTGGCCCGCACCCCAAGCTCGCCGGATACCGCGTAGACCCAGGCGCTCCAGCCCGGCGCCAGCGGCACCAACTGGGTTGCGCCGGGGCGCAGCCAGGCGTCCAGAATGGTCATGGGCGCAGGCGTGGCCAGGGGCGACTGCGAACCGGCATGGCTACCCGCCGCCACCCGAATGCGGCCTGCATCGGTCTGTATCACCGGCATCTGCCAGCCACGCAGCAACGCAGGCGTGGCGCGCAAAGCCTGGGGTTCAGATTCGGATTCCGGGCCGGCTCCCGGTTCGGACTCGCCATGCAGGCCCACCACCATGCGCAGGCCGTTCAACCGTAGCTCAGCGCTCGGCGACGCTCCCTCCCCTGGCGCCCGGGCTCGCATGACGCCGGCGTCTTCCCGAGTCCAGAGCAGATCCCCGGCCTGCAGTTGATGGTCTTCGCCGTTGCCGCCCAGGCGATGCATTAGGCCTCGGCAATCCTCCAGCATCAGCGTCGCCACCCACAGGCCAGGCCGCGCGCCGGGCACCGACGGGAACACGGCGTCCGACGCGGTCATGGCGAAATGGTCCATCCGGATCAAAGGCGAAGAAGCCCGGGAAGGCGCCTGATGAGAAACCGCGGAAGCCTCGCGGTAAAAATCGGCGTGGCAAAACGGACGGATCGTGCAGGAATCGCCGGCTGCTTGCGGCTGGCTGGCAACGACGTTGCTGAGATGAATAGTCAAAAAGCTGCTGCCTGATTGGGATGACGCTTGCTGGGGCGAAGCGCGGGGGAATGAGGCTTGCCGTGCCCAAGCGCGTGTGAAACGACGTTTGAAGTGCCGAAGCTTATTCGTTCCACCTGGCGGACAATAGAGGCCAATTTCAGGA
This sequence comes from Achromobacter spanius, assembly GCF_029637605.1. NCBI lineage: Bacteria > Pseudomonadati > Pseudomonadota > Betaproteobacteria > Burkholderiales > Alcaligenaceae > Achromobacter > Achromobacter spanius. The sequence continues at coordinate 2,291,234 of NZ_CP121261.1, forward strand.
ATCGTTGTCCTGCCATACAGGACAATTCACCTCTTCCCCCTCTAGCCGCCTCATCAATGCCCCCGCCCCTGTATCACCTTGACGATCTGCTGCTGTTCAGCGAAGTGGTCGCGAAAGGCGGCTTCTCGGCTGCCGCGCGCGTGTTGAACATGCAGCGTTCCAAGCTCAGCCGGCGCGTGGCCGAACTGGAGGCGCGGCTGGGCGTGCGGCTACTTCATCGCAACACGCGTCGCGTGTCGCTGACGCCGATGGGTGAACAGATTTACGTACACGCCCAAGCCGTGGCCCGCGAGGCCCGTACTGCATTCGACCTGGCGGCGTCCATGGGCGACACGCCCAGCGGCCTGATGCGCATCACCGCGCCTTCGCCGCTGGCGGTCACGTTGCTGGGCGATATGGTGGCCCGCTTCTGCCTGGCGCATCCCGGCGTGCGCGTGCTGCTGGACACGCGGGATGAAATCATCGACCTGGTGGGCGAAGGCTATGACCTGGCGTTTCGCGCCATGGGTGCGCCGCTGACGGATTCGCGGCTGATCGGCCGCGAGTTGGCGCTGGCGCCCTTGACGCTGATCGGCACGCCGGCACTGATAAAGGCGACCGCGCCGCGCCATCCGCGCGACCTGGCCGCGCTGCCGCTCCTGGCCCATGCCACGCAAGACAATCTGCACACTTGGCGCTTTACCGGCCCGGGCGGCGAAGCGGCGTCGCTGGAGTTTCAGCCGCGTTGCCTGAGCAGCAATATGGCAACGCTGCGCTCCATGGTGCTGACGGGGCTGGGCGCGGCGTTGATTCCGCACTACCTGTGCGCCAACATGCTGGCCCAGGGCGAGCTGGTCGAGATACTGCCGGGCTGGCGGGCCGCGCCGTCGCGCATCTACGCCATCATGCCCGCGCGCCGGGGCGAGCCCCTGGCTTTGCGCCGCTTCCTGGAAGTGGCGGCGGTCGAACTACCCGCCTTGCTGGCGTGACACGACCCGCTGGTGTGATGTGATCCGCTGGCGCGCCGTGCCCTCTGCCGTAACGCCGCCCGCTTAGTCCAGCTTGATGTGGTTCGCCCGGATCACCTCGCCCCAACGCTTGCGGTCTTCCTCCACGTAGCGTTCGGTCTCGGCCTGGTCACGCGGCGCCTGGATCACCAGCCCCAAGGCCTGAAAGCGTTCGCGGAAATCCGGCTGGCGCATGACCCGGGCTACCGCGTCCCGCAGGGCGCCGGCCTCGGCCGCCGGGGTTTCCGCAGGCACGGCAACCCCGAACCACGTGGCCGCGCGAAACCCGGGGAAGCCGCTTTCGGCCACCGTGGGCACCTCGGGCAGCACCGGCAGGCGTTCGGCCGTGGTCACCGCCAGGGCCTTGATCTTGCCCTCCTTGACCAGCGGCAACGACGTGCTGATCACATCGACCATCAACTGTGTGTCATTGGCCATCAGCGAACTGAGCGCGGGCGCGCTGCCGTTGTAGGGAATGTGCGCCACGTCCATGCCGGTGCGCGATTTCAGCAGCTCCGTCGCCAGTTGCAGCGGGTTGCCGATGCCGACCGAGGCGTAGTTCAGCTTGCCGGGCCGCGCCTTGGCCACGCTGACGAATTGCGCCAGCGTGGCTGCCGGCACCTGGTTGTTGGCCACCACCACCAGCGGCAGTTCGGCCACCACGGACAGCACGCGGAAGTCGCGCGCCGCGTCGTAGGCGATCTTTTGGTAGAGCATCGGGTTCAGCACCATGCTGGCGTTGCTGGCCAGGAACAAGGTGTAGCCGTCGGGCTGCGAGCGCGCCACCTGCGTGGCGGCAATCATGGTGTTGGCGCCGGGCTTGTTTTCAACGACGACCGGCTGCGCCAGTTCCCGCGACAGGCGCTCGGCCAGCACGCGCGACAACTGGTCGGCCGCGCCGCCCGGCGTATACGGCACCACCAGCTTCAGCGGCCGGTCGGGAAACGCCGCCACCGCAGGCGACGCGGCGGCCGCGCAAACGCACATCGCGGCCGCGGCGCGGCCGATCCAACGATTCATCTTCAACATGCTTGTCTCCCGAGTCTTTGGCGACTCTGATTTTTTGACGTCTATCGTGGTGTTGCCCGGCAATCGGGCGGTGCTGCGTGGCGGCCCGGCACTTACACCTTGCGCGCCTGGCCTGCCCAAAACTCGGCGCGCAAGCGGCGCTTGGCGATCTTGCCGTTGTCGTCGCGCGGCAGCGCCGGGCGCAACAGCAATTCGCGCGGCACCTTGTAGCGGGCGATGCGGGTGGACAGCCATTGCATCAGGTCCTGCACGTTGATGTCGGTGTCGGCCGCGGGCTGGATCAGCCCCAGCAAGCGTTCGCCGAATTCCGCGTCCGGCACGCCGAACACGGCGCAGTCGGCCACGCCCGGGTACTGGGTCAGGTGATGTTCGATTTCGGCGGGATAAATGTTCACACCGCCCGAGATCACCAGGTCTGATTCGCGGTCGCACACGAACAGGTAGCCGTCTTCGTCCACATAGCCCAGGTCGCCCAGGCCGATCAGCCCGTCGCGTTCCACTGCTTGGCGGGCTTCGGGATGGTTGCGGTAGGTGAAGTCGGCGTAGGCGGGCTGACGCACGTAGATGCGGCCGACTTCGCCGGGCGCGCAGACGCGGCCGTCGTCGCCGTAAACGCGCACTTGCGCCGGCCCGATCGGCCGCCCCGCGCTGCCGGGCTTGGCCAGCGCTTCGTGCGAATCAATCACGGTCACCATGCCCGCTTCACTGGACGCATAGGTTTCATGGATGACCGGCCCCAGCCAGTCGATCATCGCGCGCTTGAGTTCGGGCGCGCAGGGAGCGCCGGTGGACGCCACGAAGCGCAAGGAGGACAGGTCGAACGACGCCCGCGTGCGCGCATCCAGCTTCAGCAGGCGCACATACATGATGGGCACGAGATAGACGGTGTCGATGCGGTGCTGCTCGATCAGACGCAAGACTTCAAGCGGGTCGAACCGCGCCGTCAGCACCAGCGTGTCGCACACGCGCAGCGCCACCTGCGCGAAGACGCTGGGCGCGCTGTGATAGATCGGCGCCGGCAGCAGCGCGCGGCAGCCCTGCCGCAGGCCGTAGGCCTGTTCCACCACGGACTCCACCGCCGCCAGATGCTCGGCCAGACGGTCCACCGGGAACGGCTGGCGCACCACGCCCTTGGGCCGGCCGGTCGTGCCCGAGGTGTACGCCATGTGGCCGCGCGGGGCGACCACCGGGCCGTCGTAGCGGGGCTGTGCGTTGCGCCAGGCGTTGTAGTCGGCGCTATCGCCACCGTCTTCGCTGCGCGGAGCAGCCACCGCATCGCCCGTTGCCGCGACTCGCAGCGCGGGCAGGCCAGCGGGCAAGGTGGCGTGCACCTGACGCCACAGATCATCTTCAGCGATCAACACCCTGGCGCCGCTGTCGGCCACCAGGAACGCCACCTCGTCAGCCGTGTAGTGCCAATTGATGGGGCAGTAATAACAACCCAGCCGCTTGCAGGCCTGGATGATTTCCAGGTACGGCATGCCGTTGCGCAGCAGCACCGCGATGACGTCGCCTTCGCGTACGCCCATCGCCGCCAGGCCCGCCGCGACCTGCTCGCCCCGGGCCACCAGCGCCTCGCGCGTCAGGCTCAGGTCCCCGGCAATGATGCGTGCCGTCATGCCGGCTTCCCCGCGCGTTGCGCCTTGTCTTCCGCGGTGCGCGCTTCGATGGCGGTGCGGGCGGCGGCCCAGTCTTCGTCGGACCAATCGAAGTACTGCTTGAAGTAGGCACCGTTGGCCAGGTAATCGCCCCCGTCCAGTGCAATCGTCTGGCCATTGATCCAATCGTTGCCCGGCCCCAGCAGAAAGGCCGCCAGTTCGCCGATGTCGTGCCCGGTGCCCAGGCGCCGCATGGGGTTTTGTTGCGTCAGGGCGTCCTGCCCGTCGCCATTGGGACGCAAGCGCGCCGTCGCGCCCTCAGTAGGAATAACCCCCGGCGCAATGGCGTTCAGGCGGATGCCATGCCTGCCCCACTCCACCGCCAGCGATTTGGTCATGGCGTCGATGCCGGCCTTGGACATGGCCGAGGGCACCACGAACGGCGATCCGGTCCACACCCAGGTCACCACGATGGACACCACCGCGCCGTGCGTGCCGGACGCGATCCAGCGTTTGCCCACCGCCTGCGTCATGTAGAAGGTGCCACGAAACACGGTGTCGGCGATGGCGTTGAAGCCGCGCGCCGACAATTTCTCGGTGGGGCTGATGAAGTTGCCCGCCGCGTTGTTGACCAGGCCGTCCAACCCGCCGTGCGTGGTCCAGATGCCTGCAACCATGGCATCCACCGCGTCGGCGTCGCGGATGTCGACGGCATGCGCGTAGGCCTGGACGCCGTACTTGGCGCGCAACGCGGCGGCGGCGTCTTCCACCACGGTCTGGCGGCGGCCGCACACATGCACGGTGGCGCCCAGCGAGGCCAATTGTTCGGCCATGGCCAGGCCCAGCCCCGTGCCGCCTCCCGTAACGAGGATGCGCTGGCCGCGGAACAGGTCCGCGCGGAACATGCTTTGCACCATGGTTTGTCTCCTTGATCTGATCGCAATGCCGGTGTGGGAAGCAGATTATCAACGCACCGATAGCGCGACAATCCTTCAGCCTGAGTAAACTCTGTTTCCTCAGAGGCAACAATCCAAGACAGCCATGTCCGCCTTGCCCGCGCTAGACCTGAACCTGATCCAACTGTTCGTGACCATCGTCGAGGCCGGCACGCTAAGCGAGGCTGCCTTGCGCCAAGGGGTGACGCGGTCGCACGTCAGCCGCAAGCTGCAAAAGCTGGAACGCGCGTTCGGCGCCCAGTTGATCCGGCGCACCACCCGCCGCCTGGAACTGACCCAGCAGGGCACGGTGCTGTACGAACACGGGGCGCGCATGGCGCGCGAAGTGGAGTCGGCGCGGCATGCCTTGCAGAAGCTGGGCACGGAACCCACCGGCCACGTCCGCTTGTCCCTGCCCACCGGCCTGGGCGAACTGGACGCGCTGCGCCCCCTGCTGGTGCGCTTTGCGCTGGAGCACCCCAGCCTGAGCCTGCGGGTTCTGTTTTCCAACCGCGTCAGCGATCTGATTTCGTCAGAGATCGACGTGGCGTTGCGGGTAATTTCGCAGCCGCCGCAAGACTACGTGGCCCGCGAGCTGGGCGACGTGAAATGGCACTTGTGCGCCGCTCCCGATTATTTGCAGCGCGTCGGCATGCCCGCGCACCCGCGCGACCTGGCCCGGTTTGACTTGCTATGCCCGCCCGGCCCGAAGCCGCAGGCAACGTTGCGGCTGACCCGCAAGGGGCAAACCTATGAAGCCAAGCTGGCGCCCCGTCTGCAATCCGAATACTTCCCTTTTCTGGCCCAGGCCGCGCGCGACGGCGCGGGCATCGCCTTACTGCCCGCCTACATCGTGCAACCCGACCTGGAATCGCAGCGGCTGCGTGAAGTGCTGCCCGCCTATCGGGCAGAAGGCCCCGGTGACAAGCTGTTCATTCTGACGTCGCCCACGCCTTACCCGTCTACCGCCCAACGCGCCCTGGTCGCCTTCCTGAAACGGGAGCTGGAGCCGCTGCTGCGCGGCTATTTGAATTGATCCGGGCAGCCGCTTCCCGGGCAACACCCGTCGCCACGCCGCTGTAGGACAACCCTGGTAAAACCACGGGGTCTTGCGGGCTTGCTCCATGTCCGCCAAAGTAGGGGTTTCGCAGTCGCTGAACGGGACCTGACTGGACTTGGGCTTGAACTTTGACGTGCGCCCCAAGTCTTATATAAGATATAAGACATACGGCCGCGCGCGGGCTTGTGTCCCCTACAATGACAAACGCGCAAAAACGCCAGAAAATGCCGCCTGCGCCTGGCCGAACACAGCCGGGCAAAACCACGGAGTCCATCATGCCGCACAACACCCTAGACACTCTCAAGAATTTCAAGATCGGCAATAAATCCTGTCAGTACTATTCGCTGCCGGCGCTGGGCAAGTCCCTCGGCATCGATGTGCAGCGGCTCCCGGTATCGATCCGCGTCGTGCTGGAATCCGTGCTGCGCAACTGTGATGGCAAGAAGGTCACGGAAGAACACGTCAAGCAACTCGCCAACTGGCAGGCCAACGCGCGCCGCGAAGACGAAATCCCCTTCGTCGTGGCGCGCGTCGTGCTGCAGGACTTCACCGGCGTGCCGCTGTTGGCTGATATCGCCGCGATGCGGTCGGTGGCCGACAAGATGGGCAAGAGCCCCAAGAGCATTGAACCGTTGGTGCCGGTTGACCTGGTCGTCGACCACTCGGTCATGATCGACTACTTCGGCACCAAGAATGCGCTGGACCTGAACATGAAGCTGGAATTCAAGCGCAACCAAGAGCGCTACCAGTTCATGAAATGGGGCATGCAGGCGTTTGATACCTTCGGCGTCGTGCCCCCGGGCTTTGGCATCGTCCACCAGGTCAACCTGGAATACCTGGCGCGCGGCGTGCACCAGGACAAGAAGAACAACGTCTATTACCCCGATTCGCTGGTGGGCACCGACAGCCACACCACGATGATCAACGGTATCGGCGTGGTGGGCTGGGGCGTGGGCGGCATCGAAGCCGAAGCCGGCATGCTGGGCCAGCCCGTGTACTTCCTGACGCCCGACGTGGTGGGCGTTGAACTCAAGGGCCAGTTGCGCGGCGGCGTCACCGCCACCGACCTGGTGCTGACCATTACCGAAATGCTGCGCCGTGAAAAAGTGGTGGGCAAGTTCGTTGAATTCTGCGGTGAAGGCACCGCCAGCCTGACCGTGGCCGAACGCGCCACCATCGGCAACATGGCGCCGGAATACGGCGCCACCATGGGCTTCTTCCCGGTTGACGAACGCACCATCGCATACTTCCGTGGCACCGGCCGCACGGAAGACGAAATCGCCGCCTTCGAAGCCTATTTCAAGGCACAGAAGATGTTCGGCATCCCCGCTGCCCAAGACATCAACTTCACCAAGCTGCTGACGCTGGACCTGTCCACCGTGGCGCCGTCGCTGGCCGGCCCGAAGCGTCCGCAAGACCGCATCGAAATCGGCAACGTCAAGAACACCTTCATTGACCTGTTCTCCAAGCCGGTCGCCGAAAACGGCTTCAACCAGCCGGCCGAAAAGCTGAACCAGACCTTCACCACCAGCACCGGCACCAAGATCAAGAACGGCGACATCCTGATTGCGGCCATCACGTCCTGCACCAACACGTCCAACCCGAACGTGCTGCTGGCCGCCGGCCTGTTGGCCAAGAAGGCGGTCGAAGCCGGCTTGAAGGTGCCCAAGCACATCAAGACGTCGCTGGCCCCTGGATCGCGCGTGGTGACCGACTACCTGACCAAGACGGGTTTGCTGCCCTACCTGGAAAAGCTGGGCTTTGACGTGGCCGCCTATGGCTGCACCACCTGCATCGGCAACGCCGGCGACCTCACGCCCGACCTGAACGAAGCCATCATCGGCAACGACCTGGTCTGCTCGGCGGTGCTGTCCGGCAACCGCAACTTCGAAGCGCGCATCCACCCGAACATCAAGGCCAACTTCCTGGCCTCGCCCCCGCTGGTGGTGGCCTACGCGCTGGCCGGCACCGTCACCCGCGACCTGATGACCGAACCGGTTGGCAAGGGCAAGAACGGCGACGTCTGGCTGGGCGACATCTGGCCCACGGCCGAAGAAGTCGAAGCGCTGATGAAGCATGCGCTGGACCCGAAGGTGTTCGAGGCCAACTATGGCCAGGTCAAGAGCAACCCCGGCAAGCTGTGGGAAAACATCAAGGGCGTGGCTGGCGACACCTACAACTGGCCCGACTCCACCTACATTGCCGAACCGCCCTTCTTCGAAGGCTTCGACATGACGCCGGCCGCGATGCCCACCGTCAAGGGCGCGCGCGCGCTGGGCGTGTTTGGTGATTCCGTCACCACCGATCACATCTCGCCCGCGGGCTCCATCAAGGAAACCTCGCCGGCCGGCAAGTGGTTGAAGGAAAACGGCGTCATGAAGGCCGACTTCAACAGCTACGGCTCGCGTCGCGGCAACCACGAAATCATGATGCGCGGCACCTTCGCCAACGTGCGCATCAAGAACCTGATGATCCCGTCGCTGCCGGACGGCAGCCGTTTTGAAGGCGGCGAAACCCTGTTCCAGCCCACCGGCGAACAGATGTCCATCTACGACGCGGCCATGAAGTACGTGGCGCAGGGCACGCCCACCGTCGTCTTCGGCGGCGAAGAATACGGCACCGGCTCGTCGCGCGACTGGGCGGCCAAGGGCACGCAACTGCTGGGCGTCAAGGCCGTGATCACCCGCAGCTTTGAACGCATCCACCGCAGCAACCTGGTGGGCATGGGCGTGCTGCCGCTGCAATTCAAGGGCGCCGACAGCGTGGAGTCGCTGGGCATCACCGGCGAAGAAACCTACGACATCTCGGGCCTGGAAAACGGCATCAAGCCGATGCAGGACGTGACGCTGACGATCACCCGCAAGGACGGTTCGAAGCAGGACGTGACGGTGCTGCTGCGCATCGACACCCCGATCGAGGTCGATTACTACCAGCACGGCGGCATCCTGCCCTTCGTGCTGCGCCAACTGCTGGCGGCCTGACCCCGCCACTCGCTTGCGCCGCCCTCACGGCGGCGCAATGCACAAGCCCCGAAGCCATGCGGCTTCGGGGCTTTTTACTGTCCAGGCACTTCGCGTGTCAGTCGTCGAACTGATAGGCATCCATGGCCAGTGCGCTGTACGAGATCTCGTCATTCAAGCGCTTGGCCGACGCGCCGCCCGCGCCCAGCGCCACATACAGCGGCATCAGGTGATCGTCATGCGGATGGGCCTGCGATGCGCCCGGCGCCTGCGCCTGCCAGTCCAGCAATGCCGGCACGTTGTTGTCGGCCAGGTTGCGCGCATACCAGTTTTGAAACTCGGGCACATAGGGCGCCGCCGGTGCGTCTTGCGGCATGCGCAGGTGGCGCAGATTGTGTGTCAGCGAGCCCGAGCCGATGATCAGGATGCCCTCGTCGCGCAGCGGCGCCAGCGCGAGCCCCAGCGCCAACTGGCCGGCAGCGTCGCGGCCCATGTCCAGCGACAGTTGCACCACCGGCACGTCGACATCGGGATACAGGTAGCGCAGCGGCACCCAGGCGCCATGGTCCAGTGGGCGGCGCGGGTCGCGGTCGGCGGCGATGCCCGACTCGGCCAGCAGCGCCTGCACGCGCGCGCCCAGTTCGGGCGAACCGGGCGCCGCGTATTGCAGCGTGTAGAGCTCGGGCGGAAAGCCGCCGAAGTCGTGCCAGGCCACTTGCTGGTCGCGGGTGGACAGCGCCAGGCCTTCGCCCATCCAATGCGGTGACACCACCAGGATGCCGCGCGGCTTGCGGCCCTGGGCCTGGCTCCAGGCCGCCAGCACGGGGCCGGTCAGCCCGGGTTCAACGGCCAGCATGGGCGAACCGTGGGAAACGAATAGCGTAGGCCAACGCATGGCGAAGCCTCCAGGAAATAAAGTCGATGCCTGGATTTTCGAACGTTTCCGATCAGCAATAAACCCCTACGACGGGGATGATCTATTGCCGATCCGGCATCAATACGGAAGCGCAGCGCCGCCCCCGTGCCCAGCCGCCCCTGTCCTTGCAAACCCTAGCGTCCACGCCGACGCGCGCGGCGGGCGTTAAACTACGTCGTTACACACTTACTGGACGTCCCTCGAAGTTATGGCCCGATCCCGCAGCCAATCCGCTCCCCGCATGACCCGCGACGCCACCCGCCTGGTGGCGCTGTCCCAAGCGCTTAACCGCTCGGGCAGCCGCGTTGAAGACGTGTTCTGGGAGAACCAGCTTGGCGAAGCGATTCCCAAGCTGCTCAAGGCGGGGCAGGACGCCCCGCTGGAAGCGGCCCTGGACCACCTCGCGCAAAGCGACATAGGCGCCTACGAAGTCTTGATCGAACAGGCGGAAACGCTGTCCGAATCCATGAAGATCGAGAAAGACGGCGTCGTGCACGACGTGCTGCTTATCGTCGCGCCGATTGTCGCCTGGACCCGCTACGCCATTCCAACCGGCCCCGTTTCCGCCAGCGCCCAGCAGGCGCTGCTGGCGCAGTTGCACGGCCATGTGCTGTCCAGCCATGCGCGCACCGCGCTGATGCCGATGCTGGTCAGCGTGGACCAGATGCCGCGCACCTTCGGCGAAACCTGGCAGTGGCTGCAACGCCTGGGCTCGCAGGCCCTGGGCGGCGAAGCCACCAAGCCCGTGCTGAACACCGAAGTGGAAACGGCCAACATGCTGGCCGACACGCGCTACATCATCGGCGCGGTCGCCGTGCCCGAAAACGCGCCCATTTTCCGCTGGCAGGAAAGCCTGGGCGAAGCCGACGCCACGCGCGACGCCTGCCAGGAACAATGGGCCGCCCAGGCGCAACCCACGCTGGCGGCGCTGCTGCCCGGCTGCGGCTTTGAGGCCTTGCTGCCCGACGCCTACTACGTCAGCAACCGCGAAGCCGACCGGCGCGTGCGCCCCCTGTCGCTGCGCGCGGCCGTGAGTTGGCTGGAAGGCGCGGTCAGCCTGGAGGCCTCGCAGCTGCGCGCGGTGGTGGCCGGCTGCGGCGAAAACCGCATCGACGAATACCGCATCAGCTTCACGGCGCGCAACAGCAATGACGTGTATTACGGCTGCGTATGGCCCTTGTATGGCCGCGAGGAAGAAACCCCGTCCGACGAAGGCCAACCCGACGTGGTCGATGAAATCGCAGCTTTGCTGAAGGAATATGGCGTCACGGAAATGCGCCGTATCCCGGGCGTGCTGCCCGCGGAATACTGCGAAGACTGCGGCGCGCCCTACTTCCCGAATCCGCTGGGCGAATTGGTACACGCCGAATTGCCCGAGGACGCCGAAGCCGCGCCGGCCAAGTTCCACTAACCCCCCATGCAAGCGGATATTTTCTGCCGAGTCGTCGATAACTATGGCGACATCGGCGTGTGCTGGCGGCTGGCCCGCCGGCTGTCCCAGGGTTTCGGCTGGGATATCCGCTTGTGGGTGGACGATCTGGCCAGCTTCGCCCGCATCCAGCCGGGCGTAGCCGACAACGCCGCGCGGCAACGCTGCGCGGGCGTGGATGTCGTGCGCTGGTCCGACACCCCCGACCCGACCCTGGGCGCGCGCGATGTCGTCATCGAGGCCTTCGCCTGCGATCCCCCGGACGCCTTCCTGCAAAGCATGCGCCAGGTGCACCCGGCCTGGATCAATCTGGAATATTTAAGCGCTGAAGCCTGGGTGGAAAGCTGCCACGGCCTGCCTTCGCAACGGCCAGATGGGCTGGTGAAGCACTTTTTCTTTCCCGGCTTCACCGCCGCCACGGGCGGCCTGCTGCGCGAACCGGGCCTGAGCGCGGAACGCGACGCGCTGCAGGCGTCGATAGAACAACAAAACAACTTTTTGCACGCGCTGGGTGTGGACGACGCCGTGCTCTCGCGCCGCCGCGACGGCGCGCGCACGGTCAGCCTGTTCTGCTATCCCACGGCGCCGGTGCAGGCATTGGTCAGTGCCCTGGCGGCCGACTCCCGGCCCAGCGTGCTGCTGGCGCCCATCGGCATCGCGCCGGGCCTGGAGGGCGCCTGCGCGGAGGCCGCCTGCGCGGCGCCGGGCGCCCCGCTGCTGGCGCGCCTGCCCTTTGTGGCACAGCCGGATTTCGACCGTGTGCTGTGGTTGTCGGACCTGAACTTCGTACGCGGCGAAGACTCGTTCATCCGCGCCGCCTGGGCAGCGCGTCCGCTGGTGTGGCAAATTTACCCGCAGGATCAGAACACGCACCTGGAAAAGCTTGAAGCCTGGCTGGCCCGCTATCCGGCCCCGGAATCCGCGCAGTCGTTGATACGGGCCTGGAACGCACCGCAAGGCGAACAGACCGTTGCGGCGGCCTCCGCGGCGCTGGCGCCGGACGCCTGGCACGCCTGGGCCAAGGCCGCCCGCGACTGGGACGCCAAGCAGGCGGCGCTACCCGATCTGGCTGAAAATCTGGCTGGGTTTTGCGCAGACCTGGCCAAGAAACGTTAGAATAGAGAGTTTTCTGAGCTGCCCTGAATTTTGTCGGGCCTCAACATGACGCCTCCCGGGGTGTGCAAAAAGTCGCAAGTACGCAATGCAAGTACGCAATGCAAGTACGCAATGCAAGTACGAGTAAGCGTACAGCGGCTTTTTGCAAGCACGGCGAGTGCACCCTACCCCCGGAGTTTTATCGATGAAAACCGCTCAGGAATTGCGAGTCGGCAACGTGGTCATGGTCGGCAAGGATCCCCTCGTGGTCCAGAAAGCCGAATACAACAAGTCTGGCCGTAACGCTGCTGTTGTGAAGCTGAAGTTCAAGAACCTGCTGACCGCCTCGGCCAGCGAATCGGTCTACAAGGCCGACGAAAAGTTCGAAGTCGTTCAACTGGATCGCAAGGAGTGCACCTACTCCTACTTCGGCGACCCGATGTACGTCTTCATGGACGAAGAGTACAACCAGTACGAAATCGAAGCGGAAAGCATGGGCGACGCCCTGAACTACCTGGAAGAAGCGATGCCAGTGGAAGTGGTCTTCTACGACGGCCGCGCCATTTCGGTGGAACTGCCCACGACGATCGTTCGCGAAATCACCTACACCGAACCCGCCGTGCGTGGCGATACGTCGGGCAAGGTCACCAAGCCGGCCAAGATCAACACCGGCTACGAACTGAACGTGCCGCTGTTCTGCGCCATTGGCGACAAGATCGAAATCGACACCCGTACCAACGAATACCGCAGCCGCGTTCAATAATTGATTCGGCAGCAGGTACGAAAAAGCCAGGCCCTGACAACAGGGCCTGGCTTTTTTTCATGGGCGCGCCGTTCTGAAACGAGCACGCGTGCTTATTGCGTACGACGTGCCTACTGCAAGCGTTCGTCGTCCAGGAAGTCAGGCACCGCCATGACTTCAATGCCGTCCTCGGCCAGGGCCTCGCGTTCTTCCGGCGTTGCGGTGCCACGGATGGGGCGCTCGTCGGCGTCGCCGTCGTGGATGCGGCGGGCTTCTTCCGCAAAGCGGGGGCCGACGTTTTCGGTGCTGCGCAACAGCGCCCGCACCTGCTTCATGACCACGGCCTGCACGGCCGCCATTTTCTCGGCGTCCGACGCGCCGGCCGGCACCGCGGGCGGCTGGGCCGGCGCATGCAGGTGCGACACGTTCAGGCGCGGCGCCGACAGCCGCTTGGTGATGCTGGCCGAGCCGCAAACAGGGCACGTGACCAGACCACGCGCCTGTTGCGCGTCATAGTCGTCGTGCGAACCGAACCAGCCTTCAAAGATGTGGCTGTGCTCGCACTGCAGGTCGAAAACTTTAAGAGCCATGGTCGGTATATGGGGGCCAGCGGCCAGAATACAAGAATCTGCCCGCCGCGCGTGCTATCCCCTTGAAAGCGCAGGGACAAGGCGCCGCGCCCCAAGAAAAAACGGGCCCGCGGGCCCGTCTTGGCACGGCGTAACGAACAACACTTACTTGCCGCGTTTGGCGCCCGGGCCCGCGTCGATCTTGGCTTGCTGGGCTTGCAGCGAATCAATCTGGCGCTGCAAATCACGCAGTTGCTGGCGCACGTCCTTTTGCTGGTCTGCCAGCGCCGTGGTTTCCTGGCGCGACTGCTCCTGACGCGCGGCCACCTGCTGTTCCTGCTGCATGCGCAATGCGCGGTCGGCTTGCAGCGTGCTGAGCTGGGCGCTGCGGCTGGCCAGCAGCTTTTCGGCATGCGCGTATTCGGCTTGCAGCTTGATGCGCTTGATGTCGACTTCGGCCAGCTCCGCCGACTGCGCGGCAAACGCGCGGTAAGTGGATTCGGCCTGCTTTTCGGACACGGTCTTCAGCACGCGCCAAAAATCTTTCTGCTGGAACAAGGCCACGTAATAGGTCAGGTCCTCGGGCTTGAACAGCAGGCTGGCGCCATACGTACCGTTATAGGCGGTGCGCAGTTCCGACACCTGGCGGCTTTGGATCAGCTCTTGCAATTCGGCCACCGTGGACGACGGCCGTGCGGGCGCGACCGGTGCGGCGGGCGGGGTCACCGGCGTGGCAGCGGCCTGCGGGTCTTCGACCTGCTTGACCGTGGGCCGCGGCGCTTCGGGCTGCGCGCTGGCGCACGCCGCCAAGCCGGACATCACCGTGCCTAACAGCGCCATGCGTGTGGCGGCACGGATAAATTGGACGTTCATGCCTTCCCCAAAAAAATCGTTGCGGAACTATAGCAATTTATTTCGCTCACGGCTGATCCGCTTACATTAGCCGCTGGCGAATTGTCGCCCCCTAGGGGGCTTCCCCAATTGCAGCAATCAAGATGCCTCGACGACCCCTTCCGCCGTTTCACCCTGGCCGCCGCCCAGATGCAGTTTTCGCATTTTTTCCCATAGCACCTTGCGGCTGATGCCCAGCGTGTTGGCGGTGTCCTGGCGGCGCCAGCCGTTGACGTCCAGGGCAGCCAGGATGCGGGCGCGCTCGGCGCGTTCGGCGTCAGTGAATACCGGCGGTTCGCACATCGCGCTGGTGGCGCCCAAGGCGCCCGCGGCACGCAGCGGCTCGGCAATCTGGTCAAAAATGCGCTCGATGCGGGCTTGGTCCCAGCTTTGGAATTGCCGGCGCATGATGGCCACGCGCTCAGCCACGTTGGACAGTTCACGCACATTGCCGGCGTATCGGGTGCGCGCCACGCGCTCCAGCAGCCAATCCGGTGGCTCGCCCTCACCGCCCATGCGCTCAAGCAATGCACGGAAAATGGCGACCTTTTCTTCGCCGCCGCGTTGTTCCAGGTTGGGGATGCGCAGTTCGATCACCGCCAGGCGGTAATAGAGATCCGCGCGGAATTCATCCTGGCCAACCAGCACGCGCAGGTCTTTGTTGGTGGCCGCGACCAGGCGGAAATCCACCGGAATTTCTACCGTCGAGCCCAGCCGCGTCACGGCGTTTTGCTCCAGCACGCGCAAAAGCTTGACCTGTTGATACAAGGGCAAGTCGCCGATTTCGTCCAGGAACAACGTGCCGCCATTCGCCTGTTCGAAATAGCCCTTGTGCGCGCCGACCGCGCCGGTGAACGCGCCCTTGGCGTGGCCGAAGAAATGCGCCTCAAACAGCCCTTCCGGAATGGCGCCGCAGTTCACAGCCACGAAGGGGCCGTCGGACCAGGCCGCGCGATCGTGCAGCAGCCGCGCAATGCGTTCCTTGCCCACGCCGGTTTCACCGTGGATCAGCGCGTTGCTGCGGCAATCGGCAAACATCTCGGCCTCGGCCAGCAGCGCCCGCATGGGCTCGGAAACGGCGATCAGCGGCTGCTCGCGCTTGGGCGCGGATCGATTGAACTGATCCAGCGTGCCCAACAGTTCATACAGCAGCTTGCGCAAGTCAGAGGTCGTGAACGACAACGGCAAGGTGTAGGAATATTCAGGCGGGTAATAGCGCGAATCGCGCCCTCGCGCCTCGGCCGACACCCATATCACCGGCATGGCTTGGGCCGATAACCAGTCGTAGCCGCTGAAGCGGTTGTCGCCCATGACCGACACCGACACCAGGGCCACCGCGGGGCGCGTCGGGTCGCGCGGCGGCGGGAAAGCGGTGCCGGCATCCGCGCGCACCAGCGTCACGTCCATGCCGGCCAGGCAGCGTTCCGCGCGGCCGGCAATGTCGGACGTGCCTTCCCAGACATACACATCGAACTCGTCGCGAGCAAATTTTTGGGTCATCGCAGACACCATGCCGACAAAGAAAGGGCGAAGTCCAAAAGCATCCTCATCAGTACACCAAGCGGGGTTGCCCGCAATCCACGGACAGCAGCGACACGTCGGTCTGACCCACGCTGACGCCCAGCGTGTCCAGCAGTTGCTGTAGCAAGGCCGACAGGGGCGCCAGCACGGGCTGCAACAGATTCACCACGATGGACAGCACCCCGCCCACCTGCGAACCGCCGTCCAGCGCCAGCGCCGCAACCGAATTGATGCGGCACTGGCGGATGGCGCTGGGCGTGATCGCCAGCGTGCAGACCAGGTCATTCACGGGCGCCACCAGCAGCGACGTGAGGATATTGCCCACCAGTTGCAGCGTGCCGCCCAGCACGCCCGTCAAGCCGCCCGTGGACAGCCGGTTGCCCAACTGATTCAGCGCGGCCGAGGACCACTGCATGTCGTTGAATACCTGCGTGATCGACTTGCCGGCATTGTTGCCACCGCCGCCGACCAGGTTGGTGGCTAGCGCCGTGCGCTCCGCCGCGGTCAGCGGCGTACCGGCATTGACCAGATCACCCAGGATGCCGCCCACCACGGCGTCCGCCAGGTTCGAAGCCAAGCTGCCCAGATCAATGGACGTGGCGTTCACCGTCTGGGTGGACGGCGCGCCCGGCGGTTCCGTCAGCGTGACGGACACCGGCGCCGTGGAATTGAAGACCGGCAAGGTGACCTTGGCGGTCAGGGGCAGAATGCCCAGCACGTTCAACACCTGGTGGCGCTGGATGGCGCCAAACGAACTGGGCTGGCAGCTATTGGTCAGCGACACGAAATTCGCGGCAGTCTGATCGGTGCTGGAGGTCATGCCGGGAAAGCGCCCCAGGCAGATGCTGGCCGCCGACGCGGTCACCGCAATGGTGGCCTGATGCTCGGTCAGCGGCGCCTGGCACAGGTTGGTCAGCGTGCCGGTGGATTGCGCCACATCGATGATGATGGGCAGGTCAACCCGTGTACCCAGGGTGTTTGCCAACAAGGGCCCCACCAGCGGAATGTTGCTGGTGTTCAAGCGCAGGTAGACGCGGATGCCCGCACTGGTGGCCTGGGTGCCGATACCGCCAATGGCCAGCGTGGGCGGTTCCACCACGCGCACCCGGGCGTCCACGCCCAGCAACGGCACGCTCAAACCCAGGTTGATCAGGTTCTCGCCATTAGCCACAACCAGCGCGGTTTCCAATAGATTGAGCGCGTTCACGTTCGCCGCCAGGGCGCCTGTGGCGTCTCCCCCCACCACCGACAGATCCAGCACGCCGCCATCGCCAAACAGCTTCACGGGCAGGTTCAGCGGCATTACCGCCAGCACCGTGTTGATGGCGTCGCTGATCAGGCCGATGTCGGCCGCTGCCGTGCCGCTTTGGTTGACGACCGTCAGCGTGGCCTGCAGCAACTGCCCCAGGGTCAGGTTGTCGAGCGCCGCCAGTTCCGTCGGCGTGCCCACGCCGGTGGCTACCGACAGCGGCAGGCCCAGCGCCTGCAGCAGGCCCGACGGCGTAATGTTGACGCTGGCCAGGCCGGCCGCGTCCAGCACGTCCAATTGCGCGGGCGAGGCACCCACGGTCGACAGCAATTGCGACAGCAAGCCACCCCGTTCCAGGCGCAGCAAGCGCGAACCCACGGTGAATGCCGCCACAGGCTGCGTATTGGTGGCAACGGCGCTGACAGACACGGTCGTGCTCAACCCCAAGGTGCCGAACAGGCTGGCCAGTTCCTTGCGAATGGTCAGGCGCACGGCGTTGAGCGCTTCACCGCCCGCGGGGTCGAACACATGCATGCCGCTGGCGTCAGCGCGGGTGGAATCCCACAGCTTGCATTCCACCGTGACGTCGCCGGCTTCGAAGGTGTCAAAGATGTTGGGCAGGTTGGCCAGGGCGGATGTCTTGCCGGCCGCGCTGGCCCGCGTGCAATCCGCTGGGGACCCCATGCCCAGCACCTGAACCGCCGACAGCGCGGCCAGGTCCGCGGCCTTTTGCACTTCGCGCTTCATGTAGTAGCCGTAGCCCAGTTGCGCCACGCCCAGCATCGCCACGCCCACCAGCACCGCGAATACGACGGCCACGGCCATGCTGCCGCGCTGGCGGGGCAGAGACGCACAACGATGAGGTCTGGCGGGCATGGGGCAATCCTGGACTGCAGCGGTGAGGAGGGTGGGCCGGGTTCAATTGGTGTTCTTGGTCTCTACGCGCTTTTGCAAAAATTCGGGGATCGGATGCGAAAAACTCTCCAGATAGCGGTTCCAGGCGGCGGTGGACACCGGCCCCAGCACGGGCAGCATGTTCCCCGCGCGGCGGCCGTCGGCCTGCGCGGCCAACAAGCCGCGCGTGACGTCGCCAAACGCTTCCTCGGCCGGGGCGGCTGGCTGAGCGCCTTGGGCGGGCTGCGCGACTTGTGTGGAAGCGGCGGCGGATGCGGCCGGCTGCGGCATCGGCGTCTGCACCTGCTGCACCACCGGCCGCGCGGGCAGTTGCGCCTGCGGCAAGGCCTGGGCCGGCGCGGCAGCGGGCGGGCTGCTGGTCATGCCGCCGGTCAGCGGCGCGTTCGATTGCGCCTGGCTGGTCAACGGCGCCAAGGCCATCAGCGTGGTGGCCAGCGCGGCGGTCAGGACTTGCGAAGCGGAATAACGGGAGTCAGACATGGATCTCTTCCTGAATTCGGGTTAGCGCACGATGGGTCCATTGCCCAGGCCTTCCATCAACGGACTCATCACCGGCATGATCATGCCGCCGCCGCTCGACACGCGGGTCGCCGATGCATCGGCCGCCACGGGCACCGGCATCGGCGCACGCTGCGCGCGAATGTCGGAGGCCATGCGCAGTACCTGGTTGCGTGCCTCGTCGGTGAGCTTGGCCTGGTCCATCAGCCGCTGCGCACGCACGGGCTCT
This sequence comes from Achromobacter spanius, assembly GCF_029637605.1. Classification (NCBI taxonomy): domain Bacteria; kingdom Pseudomonadati; phylum Pseudomonadota; class Betaproteobacteria; order Burkholderiales; family Alcaligenaceae; genus Achromobacter; species Achromobacter spanius. The sequence goes on from NZ_CP121261.1 coordinate 2,309,856, forward strand.
CCCTCCACCAGCAGCAACACCGCCAGATTGGCCAGCACCTTGCCGTTGTCGGGCGCAAGCTCGGCCGCCTGCCCCAAGGGCACACGCGCGCCTGCCGGATCCCCGGCGCGCAACCTCGCATAGCCCAGGTCCCCCAGAATGCGCGCATCCATCGGCGACAACTTCGCCGCGCGCGCAAAGTCATCGGCGGCCTGGTCGAATTGACCGCGCGATCCGGCGATCAAGCCCAGGCCATGCCAGCCATCGGCCGCCTGATCGGTGCCAAGCAGCGCGCGATACGCCTGTTCGCTCAGCACCATCTGACCGGTCTGGCGCAAGGCTTCCGCCCGCAGCACCGACACGCGTGCATCGTTGCCGAACCGTTGTTGATAGGCGTCGATATACGCCAGCGACGCGAAATAGCGCTCTTGGCGCTGCGCTTCGGAAATCAGAGACAGCATCATCTCGGGTTCTTTGGGGCGGCCCTTGGCATCGCCCTCTTCTTCCTTCTGCCGCGCCAGCGCCTGTTCCTGCTGTTGCTGCTGGATAAGCTGCCAGGCCGACTCCGCGCTATTGGTCTTGCATCCGGTCAACCCCGCGCCGGCAGCCGCCGTGGCCGCCACCAGGGCCCACCGCAAGACGCGCGCCTTGCTGTTGATTACGCCAGCCATTACATCCCCCCCATGCGCGACATGCCGCGCAATACCGCGATGAACCCCGCCCCGCCCGTCACGATCAACAGCGCGGGCAGCAAGGTCACGATCATGACCCCCGTCATCTTGACGGTGGTCTTGCCGACCTTTTCCTTCAACTCCAGCCTGCGCTTGTCGCGCAGACGCTCGCCAAACCGATTCAAGGGCTCTTGCACCGCGCCGCCGTGCTGGTCCACCTGCGCAATCAAGCGGCAGATGGCCGACAGGTCGTCGTTGTCAAAGCCCGAAGCCAGCCGCGCCAGCGATTGCTCGCGGCTACGCCCGCGCACATGCAGTTCGGACGCCAGCCGCAGCTCATGCGACAGCACCGGCAGCACCTGCGCGAATTCCTTGATCAGCACCTGCATGCTTTGATCAATGGACAGCCCCACCCCTTGCAGCAAGCGCAACAGGTCGATCAGCAGCGGCAGCTCGTCGCTGGCCATCCGCTTGCGGCGCGACAGGCGCCGGCTGACCACCCACTTGGGCAGCATGTAGCCGATGGCGAAGCCGAAGAAGGCGGCGATGAGGCCGCCCATCGGGGAATCAATCCACTGCTTCTGCTGGTTGAGCAGCACCGCCGCGATGGGCAGCACGATGGCCAGGCCAAAGCGCGCCGCCACAAAGCGCGACCGCGCGGTGCCGGCATTCGCATAACCGGCCATGTCGACCATCTTGCGGTCTTCGGCGGCCAGCAGCGTGTCGGCCAGGCGGCCTTCGCTCAAGCGTTTGCCGAACGCGTCGGCGGCGCGGGTGGCCGATGAAAACCGCCCTTCGCCCGGGTCAGCGGGAATCATCGTCGCCGTCGCGCCAGGGTTCTGCCGCGTTGCCAGTGCCTGGTCGATCACCTGGCGGCTGCGGTCCTGCCCGCGCAGGCGCCGCGCCATGCCGATGCCCAGCACCAACAGCGCGGCGGCCACCAGCATCAGCGCCGCCGCCAGCACGGTTGAGGCATTCCAGGATTGCAGCATTTCCATCGTCGCCATCCCTTAAATTGACTTGGCCATGCGATACAGCCAATAGCAGCCGCCAATCTGCAACACCACTGCGGTCAGCAGCATCTTGAAGCCCAGCGGGTCTTCCCACAGCCCCATGAAGAGCTTGTTGTTCGCCATCATGATGAAGCCGGCAATGCCCACCGGCAGCAAGGCCAGGATCCAGGCGGACAAGCGCACCTCGGCGGAACTGGCGGTCAATTCGTTGCGGGCCTGCGCCACGTCCCGCATGAAGGCGGCCATGCGTTCCAGCACCTGGTCGCTACGACCGCCGAACCGCATCGCCAGCGACACCACGGCAGCCACCATGTACAACTCTTTCAAGCCATACATGCGCGACACCTGCACCAGCGCCGCATCCAGCTCCTTGGCCGACCGGCTCAGGCTGGCCGCCGTTTCCACCACTTCCAGCAAGGGCTGGTCGGTTGACGCCGCGGCCGTCTGGAATGCAGCGCCCATGCTGTTGCCGATGGTGATCAGGCGCACGATGTTGTCCAGGAAGGCGGGCAGTTGCGAGATCATTCGGCGGCGGCGTTTGTCGGCGCGCAGCCAGAGCAGGAAGTACGTCAGCACGGCCAGCATGATGAACGACACCACGCCGGACAAGGGCCCGAGAAACACCCAGGCCAGCACCGCGCCCGCCACCACGGGAATGGAGATCCGCAGATAGAAGCCCACGCTTTGACGCACGCCCGCCAGCAGCAGCAGGCGGTCCCAACTGGAGAACCCGCTGCGCATCGCGCGCCCGCCTTCGGCGAACGGCGCCGCTTCGGGCGCTTCGCGGCCCCGTTTGAGCTGGTTGTCCAGGAACGCGGAACTGGCGGCGCGGCGCGCGCCGCTATTGGCATGGCGCCACAGCAGCACCGCGCCGGAAGCCAGCACCAACGCCAACGCGCCCAGGATCAAAGCGTCTTGCATCAGCGCCTCCGGCTCCAGAATCCGCCGCCGCCGTCGTTGTCGCCGGGCGGAGGGTCATTGACGCGCGCGTCGTTGCGCAGCTTTGCCAGCTTGGGCGTGTGCGGATGGATGCCCAGCCAGTTCCAGCGGTCCTTCTCTTCGCCCTCGGGCGTGGTGAAGGTTTCGTGGCGGTACAGCTCTTGCGTCGAGATGACGTTGTCGCCCATGCCGGTGACCTCGGTCACCGACAGCACGCGGCGCTTGCCGTTGGACAGGCGACCGATCTGCACAATGAAGTCCAGCGCGCTGGCGATCTGGCGGCGCAGGCTGTCCTCACTACCCTGAAAGCCCGCGAAGCCCGCCAGCATTTCAATGCGGTACAGGCATTCACGCGGTGAGTTGGCGTGGATGGTGGCCATGGAACCTTCGTGGCCGGTGTTCATGGCTTGCAGCATGTCCATGACTTCGGCGCCGCGAACTTCGCCCACCACCACGCGGTCAGGCCGCATTCGCAGGCTGTTGCGGATCAGCTCGCGGATGCTGACCGCGCCGCTGCCGTCAAAGCCGCCCTGGCGCGATTCCAGCCGCACCACGTGCGGATGGTTCAGCGACAGTTCGGCGGTGTCTTCCACCGTCACCACGCGTTCCGTTTCCGGAATGAAAAACGCCAGCGCGTTCAACAGCGAGGTCTTGCCCGAGCTGGTGCCGCCCGACACCAGCACGTTGCAGCGGTTCTTCACCGCTTCGTGCAGCAGCCGGTAGATGTCTTCGTCAAAGGTGCCCAGCGTCAGCAGGTCGGCGGGCTTGAGCGGATCCTGGCGGAACTTGCGGATGGACACCATCGGGCCATCGACGGCCAGCGGTTCAATCACCACGTTCAGGCGGCCACCGTCGGGCAAGCGCGCATCCACCATGGGGCTGGACTCGTCCAGCCGCCGGCCGATGGGCGCGAGGATGCGGCGCACGATGCGCAACACATGCTGGTTGTCGGTGAAGCGCAGCGTCTCGCGGGCCAGCACCCCGCGCCGCGACACGAACACGTTGTCATAGCCGTTGATCAAAATGTCTTCAACGGCCGGGTCTGCCAGCAGATCTTCCAGCGGGCCAAGGCCCGCCAATTCCTTGGTCAGCGCCTCGGCAATCTGGCGCATCTCGCCTTCGTTGATCGGTACGCGGCGCAAGCGCACGAAGCTGGCGACTTCGATGTCGACGAATTCCTGGATCGCCGAGCGCGCCCAGCGGCCGAACTCGGCCCCCAGCTCCTCGATACGGGAAAGCAGGTGTTCGTACGCCGCCGTCTTGACTTCCTGAAACCGGTTCGACGAGGCAAAGCCCTTGTCGCCGTCACCGCCGAATTCTATGGTCGCTGTCATGATCATGTCGGATTCCGCCGCCGTCCCGTGAATCTTGCCGTTAACCGACGATCATGCGGCGGTGCACGCCGGGCAGCCACGTGGCCAGCCAGCTTGCCCGCCCGCCGGGCGTGTTTTCTTCCGCGCTGAGTTTTTCCGCCAGGGTCTGCACCGCGCGCACATACACGTCGCGCTCGGCCTCCTCGTGCAGCAGGTGGCCCTGGTTCGTGCAGACCATCAGGGCCAGCGTGCGATCGGGCAAGGTGCCCACCAGGTCCAGCTGAAAACGGTCCGCGATCTGCTGCGCGGTCATGCCGTAGCGCTCGTCGTAGCGGTTGACGATCAGGCCAAGGCTGCGGCGGTCCACGTGCATTTGCTCAAGCTCTTGCAGCAGGCCGGCCAGCGACACCAGCGCTCCGACGCTTTGGTCGGTCACGATCCAGTTCTGTTGAGACGAACGCGCCAACCCCGCCACGAACTCCGGGTTCGTGAAGCCGCCCGCATCCGCTACGACCACGCCGAAGTGTTGGCGCATGCGCTCGAACACCAGCAGGGAGTCGGACTGCGAGACGTCGCGCATTTGAGCCAGGTCGCGCGGCAATGCCAGCACGCTCAGGCCGTTGGCGGTGTGCGCCATCGCCGAGCCCAACAAGGTGGAATCGAGCCGGCGCAGGTTGCGCGCGGCTTCCGCAAAATCAAAGTCGCTGCCGATATTCAGGTAGAGCTGGCAATCGCCCACGGGCCAGCCCAGGTCCATCAAGGCCACGCGGCTAGCCAGCGGCAGCATGGCGCCCGTTTGCTCGGCCGGCTTGGCGGGCTTGCCGCCGTTGGCCGAGGTGCGCGTGGCATGCATCTGCTTCAAGCGGTCTTGCACCATACCCGCCAAATGCACGGCCAGCGTACTGGTACCCACGCCGGGGCGCGCGCCCAGCAGCAACACACTGCGGCGTGATCCATCCATGCGGCCGCCGCCCGCCGGCACATCCAGCAGGCGCAGCACGACGTCTTTCACTTCCTCGGGGGCAACGGTGGGGTCGACGAAATCGCTGACGCCCGCACGCAGCGCGGCGATGGCGCCTTCAGGCTGGCTCAGCAAGCCCACCGCCACGCGCGGCACGGTGGGCGCAATGCGCGCCAACACACGCGCCAGCTCCGCCGACTTGAACAGCTTGCCCGGTTCGTCTTCGCTTAGCGTGAAGTCCAGGAACACCACCTGCGGTGCAATCTCGGTCAAACGCCGCGCCAGCTCTTCGATGCCCGGGGTTTCCTGGGTCAACATACCCATGTCTCCCAAGGCCTGTCCAAGCTGCGCGGCTACACCATCGCCTTTTGAGCAAAACAGGAACCGCTTCCCGTTTTGCAGGCCAACCCACTCGCTGGCATGTGTCTTCATATTACTCACCGTGAAAAGCCCGGCATTTGCTGCCCGCCTACGGGGCCCATCAGGTAATAGCCCCAGGCATTGAAAGTCGAATCCGATACTTCTTGCCGCCCGCCCGGCAGCGGCAACGTCACGCCGCGCGCAATCGGGCGCACCAGTCGCGGCGTCACCACGATCACCAGTTCGGTGTCTTCTTGCGAATAATCGACGCTGCGAAAGAACGCCCCAATGATCGGCAGGTCACCCAGCATCGGCACTTTGTTGACCATCGCCTTGGTCTGCCGCGACACCAGACCGCTGATCACGAAGCTTTCGCCATCGCCCAATTCAACGGTGGTGTCCGCGCGGCGCGTGCGCAGCGCCGGAATGAACGCGGGGTTGTCTGAACCGGGGTTGATGAGGATGGCGTTGCTGTAGTCCAGCTCGCTTGCCTCGGGCGCCACCTTCAAGGAAATGCGGTCGCGCGACAGCACGGTGGGGGTCACTGTCAGGCCGATACCAAAGGGCTTGAAGGTGACGGTGGTGGTACCCAGGCCGCCGGCCTCCGGAATCGGCAATTCGCCGCCCGCCAGGAAGCTGGCGCTCTGGCCGGTCAGCGCCACCAGCGTGGGCTCGGCCAGCACGCGCGCCATGCCGTTGCTTTGCAAGAGGCGCAGGCGCGCCGCAAAGTTGTTGGAGTCGTAGAACAACGAGAAACCCGAGGCGATGGCGCCAGCCGGGTTGAAGCCCAGCGGCGAGGACAGGCCCGAGAGCGCCTGCGAACTGGTGCCCGCCCAGGGGCCACCGCTGGCCGCGAAGTTGATGCCGGCCTGCTTGAGCACCGTCCGCGACACTTCCACGACCTTGACCTCGACCTGGACCACGCCGCCCGTGCCCGCGGTCGACACGTCGACGACGTTCTTGTCGCCCACGGCCGCGGCGGCGGCCTTTGCCGCGGCAATCTGCGCCAGCGGGGTTTCGGAATAGCCGGAAACGACGGCGCGGTCGCCAGCGATGTCGACGTTGACCCCGCCTTCGATGCCACGGCTGGCCAGCGCGGCTTGCACCGACGACGCCACGCGCACGTTCCAGATCTGCGGCGCGGCATTGTTGCCGGTCCAGATCTGAAGCTGCGTGGTGCCCGCCTTTTTGCCGTAGATCAGCAGCGAGCCCGCGCGCTTGCCCGAGGCCGGCAGGATTTTCACATCGGCTACCTCGGGGTCGCCAATGGCGATGCGGCGCGGCGTGGCACCATCAAGCATGAGGGATTGCTGGCCCTTGACGGCCACCGCGATATCACGGACGGGTGCATTCGCCCCCGTCGCGGGCGCGGCGGTTTGCGCCAGGCTGACGACACCGTATGTCATCGCCGCTGCGGCCGACAGGACGCAGATCATGGTGGTGCGCTGATATCTCTTCATTGTGCCGGATCTGGTTATTTTGAAAGGTCCAGCCGCGGGCGGCACCTGGCCACGCGCGGCGATGATCAATAGCGAACGCGCTCGGATTTATCTCCCCGCACGATTTCGATGGTTCTGCCACCGCCACCCGTCGTCGCCACGCGGTTGACGGGGGCCCGGGCAGCGGGCGTGGTGCCTTCCAGTTGCAGCAGGCTCTCACCCGCATACGCGCGGTTCGGACCGACCAGCAAGGCCTCGCGCTGCGCCGGCGTCAGATCCGCGCGCGTGGGCAACACCGTGCCGCGCTTGGCGAACAGCGTCTCGTCGGGCACGGCGTCGTCGCCTACCGGGCGCAAGGCCAATTGCAGGCGGCCGGCGCGGCTTGCCAGGATCAGCTCGTTGATATGTTCGACGGGCACCGCCAGCACCGCCGTGCGCGCTGGCTGGCTGGGGCCTTGCTGCAGCGCCGATTTTTCTTCCGGGCCATCCACCGAGGCCTTGCCGTATGCCAGCACGCGCAGTTGCGCTTGCAGCAGCCGGGCCTGGCCGCCCGAGATTTCCTGGTTCTTTTCCACCATGAAGAACACGTCGACCATGTCGCCCGGTGCAATGCGGTTGCCACCGCCCACCACTTCATCGACCGCAATGGCGACGGCGCGCTCGCCAGGCTTGAGCTGCCTGGCAAGGCCTTGCGCCAAAAGGCTGGGCACGATGGGGTCGCCCGCCGCGATGTCCACGCGCGTCACCGACCCTTCCAAGGGCGCGGTGTTGTCAAAGCTGTTGGACAGCGACACCTGCCATTGCGCCACCGACAGCATTTTTTCGGCTTCGATCCGGGTGCCGGCGGGAATGGCTTCCTTGGCTACCACGACGGGATAAAACTTGACCGGCGGCGCGGCGGGCGCGGGGGCCGTGGCCACCGGAACCGGGCTTGCCGGCGGCGCGCTGGGGTGCGACGCCAGGCGCCAGGCCAGAAAGGCCAGCACCATGCCCGCCACCAACAAAATGCCCGCGATGATCTTGCTAAGACTGCTCATGGTGTCCCTTGCGATATCTGTACGATGGCTTTCGACGACAACCTGCTTGGCACCCAGTCCTTGTTGGTGCCAGGCAACAGGACGATGAACGACTGCAAGGTGGCCAGCAAGGGCCAGGACTGGGTGTTGTAGGTCATGGCGACGGTGGCGCAGTTGGCCACCTGGCCGCCGGATCCGGCCCACGTGCATGGGGCGCGCGTGGTGGCGCAGGCAACGGCCGAACCCGTCGTGAAGACGCTCATGGCGGCGGTGCAGGCGTCGCCCTGCACGTTCGGGCTGCCGGTGATCTGCGCGTGCACGGCGGCGCGCGCGCCTTCGCCGGCGGCGGCGGCCAGTTGTTGCTGCATCCAGAACAGCACGCCGTAACCGACCACGGCGCAGATGAAGATCAGCAGCATGGTCAAGGTCAACGACAGCTCAAGCGCGGCAATGCCGCGTTGGCGGATCAATCGGGGGCAAGGGCGAAGAGGACGGCGCAGAGGCATGGGTTGGGTCATGTCAGCCTCCCACGCCAACCGTGTTGCCCAGATGGACCGTGGCGCGCGCGCTCAACACGCTGGACGCCGGCATCATGGCCAACTGCAACAGCGGGAACGACGGAATCAGGGGATTCGCGCCATAGGCGTATGAGACCGTCACTTCAATCTGGTCAGGCGCCAAGGGCTGGCCGCTGCAGGTGCCGCCAGCGCTGCTGCTCAAGGTTCCCCCGCTATCGCACACCGCCACCTTGATGGACGCGGACGACATCGACGACATCCATTGAGCGATATCCAATGCCGTGTCGCGACCGGCGTTGGCCCGCGCTGCCAGCGAGGCCGAACCGGCCTGCCATTGCAGCACCTTGCGCGCGCCGTCCTGCGCTGCCAGGGTCACCGAATTTTGTGCAAGAAACACCAGCCCGTAGGTCAGGATGCCGTAGAGCACCAGGAAGAACACCACGAATACCAGGGCGAATTCAAGGGCATAAGAACCACGCTGAGCGCGGCGACGCCCAGATACATCGCAAAGGGAACCTGGCTCCAGCGTTGCGTCAACGCCCAGTAGCGCGACACCACCACGACCGCCAGACTGTGCAGCCCCGCCAGCACGCTGGCCAGCACCAGCACCAGCACCAGCACCAGCGGCGCCAGGCCCAGCCACAGCCCCAGAATGGCGATGGCCTTGATGTCGCCCGCGCTCATCAGGCGCCGCCCCCAAAGCGGCAGGAACAGAAAGGCGGCCAGAAAGCCCGCCAAGGTCATCAGCCAACCCGTCCAACGCGGGGGGAACATCCATCCGGGCACGAGCGCGGCGGCAGCCAACCAAAGCAGTTGCGCCGCGAATCCCGCCACGATCAACGTGTTGGGTACGCGGCGATAGCGCAGATCGTTGTAGATCAGCGCCCCACTCCAGCATACGAACAACAGCAGCCACAGCACTTCCCCTGGATACAAGGCAGGACCTTCTTATCAATCAGATTCAACGGCAGGCGCGTTCATCCAGACGAACGTGCCCCGGTCAAGCAACTGATACAGACCGCGTACCGCGAGGGCTCACCACACTGAGCCGCCACGGTACGCGTAGCAAGACAGGGCGTGATTAAGTACCGCCGCCGGCCGTATCGAGCTTGCCGCCCAGCCCCGTGAACATATCGCCGAGGGCATCAGTGAAGGTGCCCACGGCAGCGATCAGGGCCACTGCCACCAGACCTGCGATCAGCCCGTATTCCAGGGCGGTGATGCCGTCTTCGTCGTTCCAGAACTGCGCAAGTTTCGCTTTCATTTCGAACTCCTGACACTCGCTTGATAATTGAGCCGATCCGCGATGCGGCGCCGACCCCCTATTCCCGGTATTTCTGCTTCGCGAATGCCCTGCATCCGTTCGCAGACCGGGCCCTGCTAACCCGGCCCCAGCGTGGAGCCAGGCGCCTTGCCTGGTTCAGCCACAGGCGCCGATTCAATGAAAGAGTCGATCCGCTGCGCCATGCGCGCGCGGAAACGGTTTGACGCCCGCTGCAATTGCCAACGCATGATCAGCAACATGACCGCGGACAGCACGAAAGCGATATACGGCAGCATGACCCCGCCAATTTGCAGGCTGGTGCTGTCGCGCGGGGCGGTGCAGATAACCGTGCCAGCCGCCGCGCCGGTGTAATGCATGCCACACACGGCCACCGCCATCAAAATGGCCGCGCCGCCGCGCTGAAACTCGTTCTGGGTATTGAAAGCCAGCCACAGTGCGGCCGAAGCGGCAATTACGGCGATAAGCACCGATAAAACGACAATGGGCAAATTCCACATCAACACCGCCGGCATGCGCATGGCGCCCATGCCCAGATAATGCATGGCGGCAACTCCCAGGCCGGCGGCCAGGCCGCCCATGACGCAGCGGCCGAACGTGAAGTTCGCGCGTCCGACGTACCAGAACGCCCAGCCGGAAAAGCCCGCGGCCACCAGGAAACTCAGTATGGTCAGACCAAGCTGATAACCCACATCGAAAGGCAGGTTCTGCGCTTGCATGCCAATGAAGTGCATGCTCCAGATACCGACACCGCCCATCGCCACGGCACCGATGAGGATGTAACCGATGCGGATATCACCGTCTTGGGTTTCGGTGCGGATGCCGGCCGCCGCCAGCAAGGCGACATACGAACCCAGCACTGCTGTCAGGAATGACAAAGCAACCAGGCCGCTGTTGAACGACAGCGGAACGATATCGCCCGGGTTCATGAACGGCCCCATTGAAGGCGCCGCAAACCAAAGAGCGGGATCGGTTGATCGCGCCAAGCATTATTAGGGTGATGCGCGCCCATTTTGTGGACTCCCGGTGGCTCATAACCGATGTGTTTTTGATACGTTTATATAGTCTTATCTATTAACATTTAATACACATCAGGGTTTTTACCTATATTCGCTATTATGCGGCTACAGACATGTAACCGATACAGCAAAATTCGCGCCAAATAGATTAAAAACCCCTAGTTAACCCTTATATATCGTGAATATTTTCGTTCCTGAGAATTTCTATATGTTGTAATCCTGTCGTGCCCATATGGTCACAATGAAATAATTTGTTATTACTACTCGCCACTGGCACCATACTACCCACGGCGCACCGAAGACCTTTTACCAATGTTGTGTCCCTTTATATATTCAATATATCGGCAATACCGAATATTCATCGGGACTGCGTCGGCGGAAACCGAGACACATAGGCAATGAGACGTACGTACCCGGCAAGTTCGCTTACCCTCGCCCTTATATGCATCTTTGCCCTTGGCGCCCAAGCGCGGGCAGATGGCCCGCTTCGGGGCAACCCCGTGGATGCCCTGCCGCAGCTTGAAAGGCCGCCCGGCGCCACGCAGCCACCACCCGTGGTGCAGACCGCCACGCCAGAGCAATTGGCGTTGCAGGCCAGGCTGGCGCAACGCATCGTGCCGCTGAACTTTGACGTAAGCGGCGTACACGCCATTCCCTTCGACGAGGTTTCCGCGATACTCAGCCCACTGTCGGGCAAGGAGATCAGCCTGGGCGAACTGGTCCAGCAAGTCGACAAGATCACACAGCTATACCGCGACAAGGGCTATCCGCTGTCGTTCGCGCTGGTGCAGAACCAGACGTTCGCCAACGGCCTGGTCGTGGTGACCGTGGTGGAAGGGTTTATTGCCAATGTGCGGATTGAAGGCGACATCGGTAACGCGCAGGGTCGTTTGGACACGCTGGCCGGCCCGCTCACGGAAGAGCGCCCGCTGAAACAGGCCACGCTTGAGCGCCAATTGAATCTGATGCGAACCGTACCCGGCGTGAAGTTCACGCCCAGCCTGGATTTGCCGCGCCGCGCCGATGGCGCCACTGAACTGGTATTGGCGGCCACGCGCCACCCGTTCAGTTTGACGGGCGGCATCGCAGACCTGGGTACCGGCATGCAACCCTTGGTCAATATGGGCGCGAACAGCCTCACGCCACTGGGCGAACAGGTGAAACTGACGGCGGCGGTGCCATTCAATACCGATGACGTCAAATACGTCATGGGCGAAATCAGCGTGCCCATCGGACCCGACGGTTTGGCGGTCAAGGTGGATGGCTACCACTATGACGCCAAACCCCAGGACGACGCGATCGAATACCTGGGTTTTGAAAGGCGCGTCAAGAACGACCGCATCGGCATCGGCCTCAGCTACCCGATTTTGCTGAACAACACGCGCTCACTGACCGGCACGGTGGGTATGTATGCGGCCAATTCCAAAGACCGGTATGAAGCGCGCAATTCAGATCGTTGGTTGCAACAAGACGCCCGCGTGCGCGCCGCTAATATCGAACTACGATATATACAGGTGTCTGAAAGCCAAACCACGGACGTCAGCGGCAGCGTGTCCAAGGGGTTTGACGGGGCGGGCGCCAAGAAGGACATCTCGACCAATTACGGTTATTCAGCCACACCAATCCTGGACCTGGATTTCGTCCGCTATAACCTCAATGCCAAACAAACGTTTGCCCTGCCCGCCCAGTTCGGACTGGTCTTCTCTGGCGCGGCGCAGTATTCCAGCAATATCTTGCCGTCTTCGGAACAGGTATCGTTCGGCAGTTGGCGCTATGCCATGGGATACCCGCAAGGCGAACAAAGTGGCGACAAAGGCGTGGGCGTATCAGCGGAAGTCAACCGGCGCTTTGGCACCGGCTGGGAATACCTGCCCAGCGTCCAGCCTTATGCGCTGATCGACTATGCGCGCACCTGGTACAACAACAAGGACTTGCAAGCCTTGAACCAGCGGCACCTGTCATCGGTGGCGCTGGGCCTGCGGTTCACGGACGACAAATACTATTTGTTCGACTTCAACGTGGCCAAGCCCATCGGCTCCGCCACCGTCAACAATGACCGAGACGTGCAGTTCAACGCCAACTACTCGCTGTTCTACGACGCCTTCTGATATTGGCTGCCCGTGGCCCGGGCACACCGCGGTTACCCAAAAGCGCCTGTTTCGACAGGCGCTTTTTCATGGGCGCGTCACATCGCGGATGTCGATTATTTATGAATGTCCCCCACACGACGTTACGTAACGTGGCCCGTAACGTAACGTCGGATTACCGGCCATTCGTAACATTCGCAGGGTTTTTGTGGTCGCAAATCTGCGACCATCGCCCGCTAGTACAAACCCTGAAACCAACCGAATAAGGCACTGATAAATAAGCACTTTTTCTCTAAAAGGACGTAACACGGCCATGCACATCCTGGGGTTTTGAAAAATCTTGGCACGGTTTATGCATCTAGAGCCGTATCGGGCAGTTTCTTTGCCTGGACCATCCAACCCGAGGAGCTCGTCATGATTTCGAAGATTGAAGCAAACCGCATTCAACGTATTTTGACCGCCACCGTCATGGCAGCTGCCTTGGCTGGCGCTTTGTCCGCTTGCGGCGGTGGTGGTGGCGGCGGAGATAAGTCAGCCGGCCTGCCTGGCACCGACATTCCCACGAATCCGGGTGGCAACAACCCGGGCGGCAACAACCCCGGTGGCACGGACCCGAACAACCCTGGCGGCACCGATCCCAATAATCCGGTCAATCCCGTCACGGCCGGATTGCTGCAAACGACGCTGGGTAATACCGGCGGCGCCGTTGACAATACCCTGCCGTTGAACTTGGGCGAGACCCTGGGCGGCGTGGGCAAGGCACTGGATCCCACCGTGGCGCCCGTAGCCGATACCGTGGTGGGCCTGACGCAGCAAATCGGCGCCACGAGCGGCTTGGGCGCCCCCGTGGATGGCATCACCACGCAAGCGGGCGGCCTGGTCAGCGACCTGGGCACGACGCTCCAAGGCACCGGCCTGCCGGGCGGCCTGAGCACCGGTGTCGGCGGTTTGGTGGATGGCCTGGGCAAGACCGTGGCCAGCACGGGCGACCTGTTGAATGCAGACCCCGCCAACCCCATGCCCTTGACGACCGTGCTGGGCAACGCCACGAATGCCGTCGGTGCGCTGACCGCCGGCCTGTCGGGCCAGGGTGGCTTGCTGAACCCGGTTACCCAAGCGTTGGGCGGCGTGACCGGCGGCGTGTTGGACGGCCCGGGAAGCCCCGTGCTGCAACCCGCCTTGTCCAACACCGGCAAAGCCGTGGACAACGTGTTGCCCTTGGGCCTGCAGCCTGCACTGGGCGGCGTCGGCGCCGCACTGGACGTGAACGTGGCGCCGGTTGCCGGCGTGGTGACCAACCTGACGCAGCAAGTGGGCGCAACCACCAATCTGGGCGCACCGGTGGCCGGGCTGCTTTCCAGCCTGGGCGGCACGGTGGCGGGGGCCGGCAGCACGCTGCCTGGCAACACGGCTGGCTTGAATGGGGTGCTGCAAGGCTTGGGCGGCGCGGTCGCCAGCGCCGGCGGCCTGCTCCACGCCACGCCGGGCAATACCAACCCGCTGGGCGCCACGCTGGCTAATGCAACCGGCGCGGTCGCCTCGTTGACGGGCGGCCTGGGCTTGGGCGGCGCCACGGGTGGCCTGACGGGTGGCGGCACGGGCGGCTTGCTCAGCCCCATCACCGGCATCCTGGGCGGTGTCGGCGGCATCGGCGGCACGCCGGCCGCGGGCGGCGTGGGTGGCCTGCTGGCACCGGTGACCGGCCTCTTGGGCGGTGTGACGGGTGCCGTGGGCGGCGCGACGGGCGGCACAGCGGGTGGCGCGGCCAATGGCGGCCTGCTGGGCGGTTTGCTGAGCGGCGTGACCGGTGGTGCCACGGGCGCCGCGGGCGGTGCGGGTGGCGCCGCGGGAGGTGGCCTGCTGGGCGGTGTGCTGGGTGGCGTGGTTGGCGGCGTATCGGTCGGCGCCACGACAGGCACCGGCGCCAGTGCGGGAGCCAGCGCGGGTGCCGGCGCGGGTGGCGCGGCCGGTGCGGGAACGGCTGCCAATGGCGGCTTGCTGGGTGGTTTGCTGGGCGGCGTCACGAGCGGCTTGACGGGCGGTACGACGGCGGGCGGCACCAACAACGGCGGCTTGCTGGGCGGTCTGCTCGGCGGCTTGTCGGCACAGAAGTAATCGACCCTATCCGCTACGGAGCGACATCATGCTGCAACAAGAAACGATGGTCCACCATGAGCATGTGACCGTGATGCCTGAATCCCGCACGAGTGACCTGCGACCTGGAATGCTGGACGATATCGCCCTGATGCTGGGTCGACAGTTCTCGGTGTACAACGCCGCCTGCCAGTCGGCCTTGGCGGAACGGCTGGGCATCCCCCTGGCGGACCTGAAAGCGCTGGAACTGGTGATGGAGTTCGACGCCTTGCCCACCGGGCAGCTTGCCCAACTGATGGGCATCAGTTCCGGCGGCGCCACCGCCTTGATCAACCGGCTGGAGGCGGCAGGCTATGTGCAGCGTGGCCGCCACCCGCTGGACCGCCGGATGATCGTGATCCGGCCGGTCGAGGAACAGTGCCAGCAGTTGGCGCAGGAGCGCCAATGGGTCACGGACGCAGTGATGCTGATGGCGCGGCGCTACGACACCGCCGAACTGGAAACCGTGCATGCCTTCCTGGCGCAATGCGTGCGCGCCTTGCGGCACGACACCCTGGTCTGGCTGGAAACGCCCACCGCCCATCGCGACGACCTGTAAACCCGCCTGCGTCCGCCGCGACGCCAGCGGGCCACGCGCCCTGATTCCAAGGAGTCAGGGCGCGTTTTTCATGGAAGCGCGACGGGGATGTGAGACAGGCACCGCAAGACGCGGCCTGGGGTCAATTCAAACCGCGCTTGGCGTGCCGAACTCCAGGCGCGGCACCGCCGCCAGCAGCCGGCGCGTCAATTCCTGGCGCGGCGCGTGCAACACGGTGTCGGCATCGCCCAGCTCAACGATGCGGCCCCCGTCCATGACGGCGATGCGGTCCGCCAGATACTCGACCACACCGAAGTTGTGGGTGATGAACAGATACGCAATGCCCAGTTCGGCCTGAAGCTCGCGCAGCAGGTCCAGAATCTGCGCCTGCACCGACACGTCCAGGGCTGACGTGGGTTCGTCGCAGATCAGTACCTTGGGTTCCACCGCCAGCGCGCGTGCAATGGCGATACGCTGGCGTTGGCCGCCCGAGAATTCATGCGGATAGCGCGTCAGCGTATTGGCCGGCAAGCCCACGCGCTCGATCAACTGCGCGGCGTGCGCGGCCCGCGCCTGCTGGCTCATGCCCCCCCGCAACGACGCCAGGCCCTCGTCGAGGATGTCGCCCACGCGCATGCGCGGGTCGAGCGATGCATACGGATCCTGGAACACAATCTGGATGTCTTGCCGCAGATCGCGCAGGGTGCGGCGGTCGGCGGACAGCACGTCCTTGCCTTGCAGCATGGCGCGACCCGAGATGCGCGCACCGTCGATCAGCCGCAGCAGCGCCTTGCCCGTGGTGGTTTTGCCGCAGCCGGACTCGCCCAACAGGGCCAGTGTTTCGCCCGCGCGCAGCGTGAACGTCACGCCGTCCACGGCCTTGACCCAGGACACGATGCGCCGCAGCGGCCCCTTGCGCACGGGGTAATGCACTTTCAGGTCCTGCACGTCCAGCACCAAGCCCCCTGCCGCGCGCTGCGTGGTTCGCTGCGTGCCTTGCTGTGCGCCGTCTTGCGCGATGGCATCACGCGCCTGCGCCGTCAGCGGCGCGCCGCGCTTGGCGAAGGTGGGGATGGCTTCAAACAATTGCCGTGCGTACGGATGCTTGGGCGCACGGAGAAAATCATCGGCGCTGGCGCTTTCAACGATTTCGCCGCCGCGCATCAGCGCCACGTGATGCGCCACGTTTTTCACCACGGCCAGGTCATGCGTGATCAGCAGCACCGCCATGCCCATTTCGCGCTGGATGTCGGCCAGCAGGTCCAGCACCTGCGCCTGCACCGTGACGTCCAGCGCGGTGGTGGGTTCGTCCGCGATCAGCAGCAGCGGCTCGGCGGCCAACGCGATGGCGATCATGACGCGCTGCTTCTGTCCGCCCGAAAACTGGAACGGGTAATCGTCCACGCGCCGTTCGGGCTCAGGGATCCCCACGCGGCGCAGCCATTCGATGGCCCGCGCGCGCGCCGCCGCGCCGCGCAAGGGCGTGTGCGCCGTCAGGGTTTCGATGATCTGATCACCCACCCGCATGACGGGGTTCAGGCTGGTCGACGGTTCCTGGAAGATGATGCCGATACGGCCGCCACGCACGCCGCGCATCGCGCTTTCGGGCAGCCGGTTCAAGTCTTGCCCGTCCAGGTCGATCTGCCCGCCCACGATGCGGCCAGCGTCCGGCAGCAAGCGCAGCAACGCCAAGGCGGTGATGCTTTTTCCGCAGCCGGATTCACCCACCAGCGCAAAGGTCTCGCGCTGCGAAATGGCCAGTTCCAGCCGCTTGACGGCATGCGTCATGCCGGATTCGCCGGCGATGTCCACCTGCAGGCCGCGCACGTCCAGCAATGGAGTATCCAAGCTCATGGCGCTTCTCCCGATTTCGAGGCGCGCGGTTCGGCGGCCAACACCTGGCGGCGGCCGAACACGCTGCCCAAGCGCGCCAGGCGGCTGGGTTTATAGCGGCGGGTGCGCGGGTCGAAGGCATCGCGCACGGCGTCGGCAAACAGATTGGCCGCCAGCACCAGCGCCAGCATGAAGAGGAAAGCGGTCATCAGGCTCCACCAGATCATGGGATCGCGAGACATTTCCAGGCGCGCCCCATCAATCATCGACCCAAAGGAATTCATGCTGGGGTCCACACCAATGCCCAGGTAGGACAGCACGGCCTCATACAGCACCAGGCCCGAGAATTCCAGCACCACGGTAATCAGCACCAGATGCGCCACATTGGGCAGCAGGTGCCGCGTCATGATGCGCCAGTGCGACACGCCGAACGCGCGCGCCGCCTGCACGTATTCCAGTTCACGCAGCTTGAGCGCCTCGGCGCGCAGCAGGCGGCACAGGCCCGCCCAGCCCGTCAGCCCAAGAATCATGCAGAGCA
Organism: Achromobacter spanius; assembly: GCF_029637605.1. Taxonomy (NCBI): domain Bacteria; kingdom Pseudomonadati; phylum Pseudomonadota; class Betaproteobacteria; order Burkholderiales; family Alcaligenaceae; genus Achromobacter; species Achromobacter spanius. The sequence continues at coordinate 2,327,495 of NZ_CP121261.1, forward strand.
GGAACAGCCGCAGGTCGGCGCGCGCGACCGAGGTGTCGAACAGGTCAGCATGGTTGTCGATATACACCTGCATCATCAACGCGCAGGCGGCCACCAGCAGCACGCCGGGAATGGCCGTGATGGTGGTGTAGAGGTATTGGATGGCGTCGTCGACCTTGCCTTTGAAGTAGCCCGCGGCAATGCCGAAAACAATGGCCGGCGGCAGCATGGCGATAGTGGTCAGGCTGCCGATGACCAGCGCCGTGCGGATGCTTTTCAGTGCCTGCCACAAGACGTCGTTGCCGATGCGGTCGGTGCCCAGCGCGTGGTAAGCGCTGGACAGCCCGGCCAGCGCGCCGACCGTCATGCATAGCAAGGCAAAGGTGACCGCCATGGCCCGCCAGGGCACATCGGATTCACCCCGCAGCAATACCTGGCCCGCGTGCGACGCCGACCCCAGGCGGCGCGCCAGGCAGGCGTAGAGCACGGCCGCCGCAAGCAGCGCCACGCCCAGGCCACCCGCCACGCCCCACCCCAGGCGTTTCAAGACATCGCCCACATGTTGCGTGTCGGGGTCGGTCAAATGCGTGGCGGCGCCGCGCAGTCGCGGAAAATCGCGCACCGGCTTGTCGTCCACCAACATGGTTTCCTTCAGGAACAGCTTGGTGGCCAGGGGCTGCGAGTAGTTTCGTTCCGGTTGCGTCAGCACCGTGCCGGCCAACAGGCCGTCCAGCGCGGACTTGACCACGGGCGCATAGATGGGCGCGGCATCGGCGGCAGCCCCCGGCGCGGGCGGCAGTTGCGGGCGGTAGTGCACCGAGTCCAGCAGCCCCACCACGGTGAACGCGGCCAGAATGACGGCCGAGCACATGGCGGGGGCATCGCGCGCCACGCGCCCCCAGGTGGCGCGCAGGTTCGGGCTGCGGCGCACGTGCCACAGGTAGGCCAGCGCGCTCAGCACCATCAGCCACAGCGCGATGTCGGTCCACAGGAAGACGATCTTGGGCATGGCGGCTACTCGAATCGAACGCGGGGGTCAGCCAGCGTGTAGGAAATGTCGGCCAGGATCAGCCCCACGATGTAGAGCGCCGCGCCCAGGAACACCATGGCGCGCACCACGGAAAAATCTTGCGCGTTGATGGCGTCTATCGTGTAGCTGCCCAGCCCGGGAATACCGAAGAACGATTCGGCGATCAGGCTGCCCATGAACAGCAGCGGCAAGGCGGCAACCGTGCCGGTCAGGATGGGCAGCATGGCGTTGCGCAGCACATGTCGGAACAGCACCACGCGCTCGGCCAGGCCCTTGGCGCGCGCGGTGCGCACGTAGTCCTTGCCGATTTCTTCCAGGAACAGCGTGCGGTAGAAACGCGCTTCGGGGCCCAGCCGGGAAATGATGGCGATAAGCACCGGCAGCGCCAGGAACTTGACCACGTCCAGCCCGCCCGAAAACCCCGAGAACGGCACCAGCCGCATCAGCTTGGCGAACACCCACTGGCCCGCGATGATGTAGAACAGGCTGGATATCGACAGCAGCAGCACGCATACCACCACGCCCCAGAAGTCCAGCCGCGTGGCGCGAAAATACACCAGCGTCAGCGAAAACACGATGCTGACGAACAGCCCCAGCACAAAGGTGGGCACGGCCAGCGCCAGGCTGGGACCCATCCGCGTCTGGATTTCGCGGCCGATGTCGCGCCCGCTGTCCGACGCGCCAAAGTCCATGGCCAGGAGCGGCACCGAACGCTGATAGAAAATGGTGTCGGTCAGTTGCGCCGCGCCTTGTGCCTGCGCATTGAAGAACAGCGGCTTGTCATAGCCGCGCTCGACCTTCCATTTTTCCACCGCGTCCTGGCTGGCGCGTTGCCCGCCGATGGCCAGGCGCGCCATGTCGTCGGGCGTATTGACCGCGAAGAACAGGATGAACGTGAACAGGTTCACGCCGATCAGGATCAGCACGCCATACAGCAGCCGGCGGATCACGTAGCCGATCATGATTGATGCTCCTTCTTCACGGCCGGGTCGAAGGCGGTCTGGCGTTCACGGCGCTTGAGCGCGACGTAGGACGGCCAGATCGCCAACGCCAATAACAGCACGAACAGGCCGATCGGCCACCACCGAGGGACGTTCCATTCGTTGATCTTCTGCTGCCGCAGTTGCGGATCGATCTTCATGTACTGAAGCGTGTTGCGCACCATCTGCGTGGGCTTGGCGTTGCCGACCCACTGCTGGTAGGCGCCGCCCGACATCGGAAAATAGCCAAACATCCACGGCGCGTCGCGTTGCACCACGGCCACCATCTTGGCGATCAATTGTTCTTTCTCGGGGCCGTCGTCCAGGAACTTCATCTGCTCGAAAAGCTTGTTGAATTCGGGGCTGTCGTAGTTGGCCGCGTTCTCGCCGCCCCCGCGCGCCTTGGCGTTGGGGCCGTAAAGCAGGAACAGGAAGTTTTCAGCGTCGGGATAATCGGCGTTCCAGCCCCACAGGAAAATCTGCGCGGCGCCGCGCTTCATCTTGTCCTGGAAGCGGTTGTAGTCGGTGGAGCGCACGTCCAGCTGCACGCCAATCTTGGCCATCTGCCGACGCATCCAGTCAAAGCGTGGGTTCGAGCCGCCACCCTGCATCGCGTCGTAATACAGCACCAGCGGCGCGCCGGTCTCGGCGCTGCGCCCGTTCGGGTAGCCTGCTTCGGCCAGCAAGCGCTTGGCCACGTCCACCGATTTGCGCACCGGCTTGCCGTCCACCAGGTTGTAGACGACGGGGTTCACGCCTTCGGGCGGTTCACGGTAACCCAGCACGCCAGGCGGCACCGGGCCTTGCGCCACCGAGGCCTGATCGTTTTCGAACACAGTGACGAACTCTTCCCAGTCGAACACGATGCTGATGGCCTGGCGCAGCTTGCGGTTCTTTTCCGCCTGCTCGGGCGTGTCGCCCTTGCCCACCACCGGGTCCAGCCAGTTGAAGCCCATGTACCAGTTGGCGGTTTCCACCGTGGTGGGCAGGCGGATGCCGTGCTCGCGGTACTGCTTGGCCTTGTCCTGGCTGTCGCCGGCGGCCACCAGCATGGCCACGCCGTACTCGCCGCGTTCGATCTGCGGCACGTCGTAATAGCCCTGCATGAATTTGCCGATCAGCGGAATGGCTTCTTTTTCCAGGCTGAATACCGCGCGGTCGATGAAAGGCGTGGGCTTGCCGCAGTCGGCCAGCAGGCCCGCGGCCTTGTCGCCGGGTTCGCCCTCGCAGGGGTAGGCTTCGCCGTGGTAGTTGGGATTGCGCACGAGCACGTGGCGGCGGTTCTGCAACGATTCCGCCATCATGTAGGGGCCGGTGCCCACCGGCCAGGTGTTCAAGGACAGATCGTGCTCGGCCATGCCGGGCTGGTTATAGAAGCGGTCGGCCTCCCAGGGAATGGGCGCCGTGAACGTCATCGCCAGCCAGTATTTGAACTGCGGATACTTGCCTTTGACGCGGATGCGCAGCGTGTGCGGGTCCAGCGCCTGGACGCCGGTAAAGCCGTCGGCCTCGCGCAGGTCCAGCCATGTCGCGGCGCCCCCTGCGGGAAGATCGCGGCGCGCGGCCTGGTCGCGTTGGCGCAGCCGGTCACCATATTCCTGCATGCCCACCACGTGGTCGGCCATCACGGAATAGATGGGCGACACGACGCGCGGGCTGGCCAGGCGGCGAAAGGCGTAGACGTAGTCGTCCGCCGTCAGCTCGCGCGTGCCGGTGCGCGGAAAGTCGGGAATGTAGTACTTGTCCTTGAGTTCGCCGTCGGCAAGCGGGTAGTAGTCGTAGCTGCCGTCCGCCTTGCGGGCAAAGGCGGGGTGCGGCTGATAGCGCACGCCTGGCCGGATCTTGATGTCGTAAATGCTTTCCGCGATGGATTCACCCGGCGCGTCGGCCGGCAACGGCTGGCCTTGGGCATCCAGATACTGAGGCGGGTCGATGGACTGCGCGGCGCGCGGCACCAGTTCGTAGGGCCGCTTCAGGTAGTGATAGCCGTACAAGGGTTCGTAGATGTTGTACGTATAGGGCGTTTCGTCGCCGGAATAGGAGCTTGCCGGGTCCAGGTACTTGGGCGAACGCTGCACGAACGCGGAGTAGAACGTGTTCTGGCTTTCGGCGCCGGACGGATACGGACTGTTGATGGGCCCTTCTTTCGAGCAGCCCGCCAGCGCCAGCAACATCAGCATGGCTGTTGCCCCGAGCCGCTTCATAGCAAGCATGGAAACCTTCCCTTCAAATCGTAGCGACAGAGAATAGCAAACGCGGGACAGCGCCCATACCCAGGCATCCCCCTAGCGGGTGCGGGGAGTGCGCGGATTGTTCGGGGTCCCTGGGGTGCATGAGTGCGAACTCGCCCGCATCAACCGCATTGCCGCTGACGCCAGCAGTCATAGCGCCACTTCCAGGGCTGCATGGCGGCCGGCTGCGCCCAAAGGCCGCGCTTGGCGTCCTTGGCCTGGCGTTGCAGGCCGGGCATGGCCTTGTCACGCAAATAATCGCCCTTTCTGGCGGTGTAGGCCCAGGCATAGCCCGCTTCCACCTGCAAGCGGTTGGCCGAGCGTCCGTCGTCCAGGATCAGCGCGCACACGTCGCGGCCGTACTGGTCTTGTTCGTAACACTGGGCGGTCAGGGTCTTGCCCGCCACCAGGCCGGCCAGATGCTTGCGCGAGGCGTCGGCATAGGGCTGGCCGGGTTGGTCGGCGCCATGGCCCTCTTCGGGCGCATCAATGCTGTCCATGCGGATGCGCCGTTGGCCGCCGCTGGCGCGCAGCGTGACGGTGTCGCCGTCGGCCACGTTGACGATCGCGCCGGTCAGCGTGTAGCTGCCCGCGGGAATCCCGCCCGACAGCGCGGGGCCGGGCCGCGACGACGGCGCGGGCGCGCCTTGCGATGGGGGTGGGAGTGAGGCCGGCGGGGAATCGCCGCGCCCCGAGGGCTGCAGCCAATTGACGATGGCGCCCGCGGCCGCAAGGATCAGGGCAACGATCAGGGCGGTCAGCTTGCCGCCGCCGCGAAATGGGGGTTTGCCACGCACCGACCGGGCTCCAGATGAGAAACGCGGCAAGTGTGCCACAGGCGGGGCGCGATTTTGCAAAAACCGCGCGAAAACCGCCCTGCCGGCTATACGCTATCGCTGCCCGCTATCGCCGCCCGCCATGGCCGCCTGCTGTGACCGACTCTTTGATGCCAGCCCCCCCCATCGCTTGCCGCCTACAGCCAGCCCGATTTCCGGAAGCGCCAGTACAGGACCGAACAGATCGACACAATGACGCCCAGCGTGACGGGATAGCCCCACGGTGATTTCAGTTCCGGCATGAATTCGAAGTTCATGCCGTAAATACCCGCGATAGCGGTCGGCACCGCCAGAATGGCGGCCCAGGACGCCAGCTTGCGCGTGGTGTCGTTCTGCGCGGCCTGGCCGATCATCAGGCTGGCTTCGAACGCGAAGGCTAATGATTCCCGCAAGGCGTTGAAGAGTTCATCCACCCGCAATACGCGGTCGGCGACCTCGCCGAAGTACGGCCTGGCATGTTCATCCACGGCGGACATCTCGACTCGGGCCAGGCGGCGGCAGATCTCGGCCATGGGCGACACCACGGTGTGAATGCGCAACAGGTCGCGGCGCTGGCGGTACAGCTTGCGGATGTCGGAATCCTTGGCGCCACGGATCAGCAGCTTTTGCTCGGCGCCTTCCACCACGCTTTCGATCTTGCCGGCCGCCGCCACGTAGCGATCAACCAGCCAGTCCAGCACCTCGGAAGCCACGTAGTCGCTGCCGCGCTTGAGCAAGTCGGGCGAGGCTTCCAGCCGTTCGCGCAACGGGCTGTGCGCCGCCGTGGCGCCGCGCCGCACGGTGACCAGGAAGCCGTCGCCGATCAAGAGCTGGGTTTCGCCGAAGACCGGGCGTTCGGCCTCGACCTCGACGGTGATGGTCACGATCAGGACCATGTTGCCGTAGTCGATGATCTTCGGCCGCCGATGCGGCTCCAGCATCTCTTCCTGGTTTTTGTCGCAGGCGCCGAGTTCTCCGGCGACGCGGGCCAGCAGTTCGGGCGTAGGGTTGCGCAGGCCGATCCACAGCATGCCGGGCAGTTGAGCCGGCGTTTTGCTGTCGCTTTTGTTGTCGCTTTGACTGCTGAATTGGGCGATGTACTGGCCCACCTCGTCGATGGGCACTTCGCGGTCGCGGCGACCGTTCACATAGGCAATCGACGCAACCACCTCGCCCTTGTGGACCTCGGCAAAATTCTCTTCAGCGGACATGGACACCCTCTGGCAATGCGATCCGTGCCGAACAACTCATGGCATCGGGCGATGATAGCCCAGGCTATGAGAAGAGACTGCGCACCCGCTTGGTGACGTCGATAGCGGGCGCCTGCGGTTCTTTGGCAGCGCCGCCGCCGGGCAGGTCGGCCAGCGCGGGCGGCTTGGGCAGGTGATCAAACAGCGGCAGCATGGCATTGGTGATGTAGCGCGTGCGCGACCCGTAGACGTGGCGGTCGCCCATGCCCGTCTGCTGATGCACGTAGAAGCGCTGCGGCACGATCAATTGCAGGCGTTCCTTGGCGCGCGTCATGGCCACATACAGCAGGCGGCGTTCTTCCTCGATCTCTTCGGCGGTGCCGGTGCTCATGTCGGAAGGGATGCAGCCATCAACCACGTTCAGCACATAGACCGCCTTCCATTCCTGGCCCTTGGCCGAGTGGATGGTGGACAGGATCATGTAGTCCTCGTCGCGCGAGGGCGCGCCGGATTCGTCGCTGGTGGCGTCGGGCGGGTCCAGCGTGAGCTCGGTCAGGAAGCGTTCACGCGATGGGTAGCCCGCCGCCAGCCGCACCAACTGGTCCAGGTCGGTCTTGCGCACGCGGGCGTCGTCATACAGGCGTTCAAGCTGGCCGGCGTACCAACGCAAGGCCAGGTCCACGTCGGCGGGCCAGCGCAGGGCGGGGTCGCACAGCGCCGCATAGGTGTCGGCAAACGCGCCCCATTCCTGCTGCGCCGCCGCGCCCGGCTTGAATTCACGCAACGCGCGCAGCGGTTCGGCGCTGGCGGACATGGCGTCCATCAGCTTGCCGGCGGTGGCGGGGCCTATGCCGGGCATCAACTGCGCCACGCGAAACCCCGCCATGCGGCCGCGCGGATTTTCCGCCCAGCGCAATAGCGACAACAAGTCTTTCACGTGCGCGGCTTCCAGAAAGCGCAGGCCGCCGAACTTCACGAAGGGAATGTTGCGCCGGGTCAGTTCAAGTTCCAGCGCGGCGCTGTGGCTGGCGGTGCGGAACAACGCGGCTTGCGACTTCAGCGTGGCGCCGCCTTCGCGCTGCGCCAGCACCTGGTCGGCCACCCAGCGCGCTTGCCCGGCTTCGTCGCTGACCGTCACCAGTTCCGGCAATTGCGAGGACGCGCGATCGGTCCAGAGGTCTTTGGCGAAGCGCTCTGTTGCCAGCCCGATCACCGCGTTGGAAGCGTTCAGGATGGGCTGGGTCGAGCGGTAGTTGCGGTCCAGCGTGATGACGCGGGCGGGCTTGGGAAACTGCGTTGGAAAATCCAGGATATTGCGCACGGTGGCCGCGCGAAACGAATAAATGGATTGCGCGTCGTCGCCCACCACCGTGAGGCCGCGGCCGTCGGGTTTCATGGCCAGCAGAATGGCGGATTGCAGGCGGTTGGTGTCCTGGTATTCGTCCACCAGCACATGGTCGAAGCGCGCGCCGACATCCGCCGCGATGCCGAGGTCCGACATCATCTCGGCCCAGTACAGCAGCAGATCGTCGTAGTCCAGCACCTGCTGGTCCTGCTTGGCCGCCACGTAGCCGCGAAACAGCGTCTTCAGTTCGTCTTCCCATTGCGCGCACCAGGGGAACGAGGTCTTCAGCACATCGGCCACCGGGCTCTGGCTGTTGACCACGCGCGAATAGATGGCCAGGCAGGTGCCCTTCAAGGGAAAGCGCGACTTGGTCGACGACAGGCCCTGTTCGTGGCGGACCATGCCCATCAGGTCTTCGGCGTCGCCACGGTCGTGGATGGTGAAGGCTTCCGACAGCCCGATGCGCAGCGCGCAATCACGCAGCAGCCGCGCGCCGATGGCGTGGAAGGTGCCCGCCCACGGCAGCGACGGCGCCTGCTGCGAGCCGCGCAGGTTCATCACCCGCTGCAGCACGCTGCCCACGCGGCGATCCATTTCCTGGGCCGCGCGGCGCGAAAACGTCAGCAGCAGCATGCGCTGCGGGTCGGCGCCGTTAAGAATCAGGTGGGCAACGCGGTGCGCCAGCGTGTTGGTCTTGCCCGAGCCCGCCCCGGCGATCACCAGCAAGGGGCCATCGTCGCCCGCAGCCAGGCTCCCGCCCCCGCCCGCGCTCACGCCGAATTCGGCGGCTTCACGCTGGGCGGGGTTCAGGTCGGCTAGGGGGTCGGGGCGGGAATTCAAAGGGGGATTGTGGTCGGACATGACGGCAAAGTAGGCCAAATGACTGGCTATTTATCCAGCTATCATAGCAGCGTAGCCGCTGCGCCCCCCGCCTCATCCGTCGACCTTTCGCCATGCGTATCCTGACCGGCACCGCCTCCTGGACCGACCCCACCCTACTCGCCTGCGGGCGCTTTTACCCGCCCGACGTGCGTGGCGCCGAGGCGCGGCTGCGCTTCTACGCCACGCGCTTTGCCATGGCCGAAATCGATTCCAGCTACTACGCCCTGCCCTCGGCCAACAACGCTTATCTTTGGGCGCAGCGCACACCCGACGATTTCATATTCAACATCAAGGCGTTCCGGCTGTTCACCGGCCACCAGACGCCGCTTGCCGCCTTGCCCCGGGATATTGCGCGCGAACTGGAAGACTGGCCGGAACCCATGATCTACCACCACCACATGCCCGAGGACTTGCGCGACGAACTCTGGCGCTGCTATCAACTGGCGCTGGAGCCGCTGCGCATGCCCGGCAAGCTGGGCGCGGTGCATTTTCAGTTTCCGCCGTGGATCCGTCGTGACGCCCGAGGCCGCGCGCATGTGGCCGATTGTGCGCAGCGCATGCAAGAGCACCTGATATCCGTGGAATTCCGCCATCGCAGTTGGTTCGACAGCCCGGCGGCCATCGCGGACACGCTGGCGTTTGAACGCGATCTGGGCGTGGTGCATACCGTGGTCGATGCGCCGCAGGGCTTTGACAACACGGTGCCCGCCGTGTGGGAAAGCACGCATCCCGACCTGACTTTGCTGCGCCTGCATGGCCGCAATGCGGCAGCATGGAACGCGTCTGGCCCCGCTTCGTCCAGCCGTTTTCAATACGAATACACGGAACAGGAACTGGCGGAACTGGCCGAACGCTTCACGCGCCTGGCCGCGCAAAGCGCCCAGGCGCATGCGGTATTCAATACCAACTTTGAAGATCAGGGCATGCGCAACGCCGCGGCCTTTGCCACCGCGCTGTTGCCTTTTTAATCGCCTGCCTGATTAGCTTTCTGATCGGCCCGTCTGACCCAACGCCGTCAGGCAACGACCGGTTTGCGGGCCACTTCGGCCAGGCTTTCCAGCAGCACTTCAAACTTGCGCGCAATGTCGTGTTCGGGCACACAGGCGTAGCCCAGCAGCAAGCCCGGCCGCCGACCCTCGGCGTTGACGTAATAGCGCGACAGCGCGCGCGTCAGCACGCCCTTGCCGCGCGCCACGTCCACCACGCGCAGGTCGTCCATGTCCGGTGGCAAGGTCAGCACCAGATGCAGCCCCGCCATGCTGGCGTCGCGATGCAGCCAGTCGGGCCCCAGGCGGCGTTCGATCAGGTTGACCAGCATGGCGCGGCGCTTGCCATACAGCATGCGCATGCGGCGAATATGCGCGGCGTAATGCCCTTCGGAGATGAACGTGGCCAGCGCCGCGTGCGTCATCAGATGGCCTTCGCGGTAGAGCTCGGCGTGCGCCGCCTGGAACGCGGCGGTCAAGGGCTTGGGCAAGACCAGGTAGCCCACACGCAGGCCCGGATACAGCGTTTTGCTGAACGTGCCCATGTAGATGACCGGCGCGTCGGGTTCCAGCCCCAGCAACGATGCAATGGGCCGGCCCGAGAACCGGAATTCGCTGTCGTAATCGTCTTCGATGATCCAGCTGCCGCTTTGCCGCGCCACCGCCAGCAACTGGCGGCGGCGCGTCAGGGACATCACCGGCCCCAGCGGATACTGGTGCGACGGCGTGACGAAAATGAAGCGTGGCGGCGTGCCGCCTGGTTCGGGCAGGCGCATGCCCTCTTCGTCCACCGGCAGGTGCACCGTGTGCAGGCCGTTGGCCTGCAGGATGGTGCGGGCGCCCCAGTAGCCGGGGTCTTCGACCCAGGCCGTTTCGCCCGCTTCGCCCAGGATACGGGTGGTCAGGTCGATGGCTTGGTGCGAGCCTTCAGTGATGATGATCTGGTCCGGGTCGCAGTCGATGGATCGCGTCAAGGCCAGATGCTGGGCCAACGCTTCACGCAGCGCCGGCAGGCCGCCGCCGTAGGCGTAGGTCAGCAGGTCGGGCGAAGGATTGCGCCACAGGCTGCTGAATATGCGGCCAAACTTCTTGTGCGGGAATTCCGTCAGGTCGGGCACGCCGGGCATGAAGGCGCCCCATTGGTAGGGCGAGGCCGACACGCCGTCCACAATGGCCGCGCCGCGCGCCGACAGCGCGGCACCCGCTTGGGCCTGGGCAGGGTGACGCAGCCGGCGGCCGCTGGCCAGGTAGGAATCAGGCACCGAGGCGTTGACGAAGGTGCCGTTGCCCTGCCGGCTGCGGGTATAGCCTTCGGCCAGCAGTTGGCTATAGACGTGAACCACCGTGTTGCGGGCGATGCCGAGCTCGGTAGCGAGGTCGCGCGAGGCGGGCAAACGCGAGTCCGCCGCGATGGCGCCATCCAGGATGGCTTCGCGTATGCCGCGATACAGCCGCTTGTTCATCGGCTCGCTGGATGCCTCGGCCAGACGCAGCAGCAGCAAGTCACCTACAATGGACCGCAATTGGTTCTACCTGTTTTATCAAAGTGGTTCCCACAAGTGGGGCCATCGTAGCATTAAATAAGGTTTTTCCCGCCCACCCTGTTCATCGAGGCTGAGATGAAGAATCAAGACCTGAATACCCGCCGTTCCCTGGCCACACCGCGCGGCGTTGGCGTCATGTGCGACTTCTATGCGGTGCGCGCCGAGAACGCCACCCTGTGGGACGCCAACGGCAAGGAATACATCGATTTCGCCGGCGGCATCGCCGTGTTGAACACGGGCCACCTGCACCCCAAGGTCAAGGCCGCCGTCGCCGCGCAGTTGGACAACTTCACGCACACGGCCTACCAGATCGTTCCGTACGAAAGCTACATCTCGCTGGCCGAACGCATCAACCGCCTGGCTCCCATCGACGGCCTGAAGAAGACCGCCTTCTTCACCACCGGCGTCGAAGCCGTTGAAAACGCCATCAAGATCGCGCGCTCGGCCACCGGCCGCTCGGGCGTCATCGCGTTTTCGGGCTCGTTCCACGGCCGCACCATGCTGGGCATGGCGCTGACCGGCAAGGTCGCCCCGTACAAGCTGTCGTTCGGCCCGATGCCCGGCGACATCTATCACGTGCCGTTCCCCAATGGCACGCAAGCCATCAGCGTGGCCGATTCGCTCAAGGCGCTGGACCTGCTGTTCAAGTGCGACATCGACCCCAAGCGCGTCGCCGCCATCATCATTGAACCGGTGCAAGGCGAAGGCGGTTTCAACATTACCCCGCCCGAACTGATGAGCGCGCTGCGCAAGATCTGCGACGAGCACGGCATCCTGCTGATCGCCGACGAAGTGCAAACGGGCTTTGGCCGTACCGGCAAGCTGTACGCCATGGAACACCATTCGGTGCAGGCCGACCTGATCACCATGGCCAAGAGCCTGGGTGGCGGCTTCCCGATCTCGGGCGTGGTCGGCCGTGCCGACGTCATGGACGGCCCGGCCGCTGGCGGCCTGGGCGGCACCTACGCCGGCAACCCGCTGGCGGTTGCCGCGGCCCACGCCGTGCTGGACGTGATTGCCGAAGAAAAGCTGTGCGATCGCGCCAACGTGCTGGGCGAAAAGCTGCGCGGCCACCTGGAAGGCCTGCGCGCCAAGGTGCCGGGCATTGCCGACGTGCGCGGCCTGGGTTCGATGGTGGCGCTGGAGCTGAACGACGCCAGCGGCAAGCCGGACGCCGAAGCCGTCAAGCGCGTGCAAGCGCGCGCGCTGGAACAAGGGCTTATCCTGTTGAGCTGCGGCGTGTATGGCAACGTGCTGCGTTTCCTGTACCCGCTGACCATCCCCGACGCGCAATTCGACCGCGCGCTGGAGATTCTGTCCGACGCACTGGCAGCGTAACGTTCACGGCCTGAACCCTTTATTTCAGGGGGCCACAGGCACGGTAATTGCGGGCGTCGCGGATTTATCCGCCGCGCCCGCTAGTGTTTGCTGGCCCCGCTGAATCCCAATCAAGGAGACTTCAATAATGACCGCATTGACTCATCCCCTGTCGCGCCCGGATCTGCTGCGCGACGCCTGCTATATCGACGGCAAGTGGGTTGGCGCCGGCAACGGCGCGTCGATCCCGGTAGACAACCCCTCCACCGGCAAGACCATCGTGTCGGTGCCAAAGCTGGGTCGCAAGGAAACCGAAGACGCCATCGCCAGCGCGCAAGCCGCGCTGCCCGCCTGGAGCGCCAAGACCGGCAAGGAACGCGCCGCGATCCTGCTGAAGTGGTCGCAACTGATGATGCAGAACCAGCAAGACCTGGCCGCCATCATGACGTCCGAACAGGGCAAGCCCGTGACCGAAGCCGCGGGCGAAATCGCCTACGCGGCCTCGTTCCTGGAATGGTTTGCCGAAGAAGCCAAGCGCATCGACGGCGACGTGCTGCAAAGCCCGAAGGCCGGCCAGCGCCTGCTGGCGTTGAAGCAGCCCATCGGCGTTACCGCCGCCATCACGCCGTGGAACTTCCCGGCCGCCATGATCACCCGCAAGGTCGGCCCGGCACTCGCCGCCGGCTGCACCATGGTGGTCAAGCCCGCCCAGCAGACCCCGCTGACCGCGCTGGCGCTGGCCGTGCTGGCTGAAGAAGCCGGCGTGCCCGCGGGCGTGTTCCACGTCATCACCGGCAGCTCGCGCGATATCGGCGCCGCCCTGTGCGAAAGCGATGTGGTGCGCAAGCTGAGCTTCACCGGTTCCACCGAAGTGGGCCGCACGCTGATGGAGCAATGCGCCCCCACCATCAAAAAGCTGTCGCTGGAACTGGGCGGCAACGCGCCGTTCATCGTGTTCGACGACGCCGACCTGGACCGCGCCGTTGACGGCATCCTGGCCTCCAAGTACCGCAACGCCGGCCAGACCTGCGTGTGCGCCAACCGCATCTACGTGCAGGCCGGCGTGTACGAGGAAATCGCCAAGCGCCTGGTCGCCAAGGTCGAAGCCATGAAGGTCGGCGACGGCTTTGCCGACGGCGTGACGCAAGGTCCGCTGATCGACAAGAACGCCATCGAAAAGGTGCAGGAACACATCGCCGACGCCACCTCGCATGGCGCCAAGGTTATTGCCGGCGGCAAGCCGCATGCACTGGGCGGCACGTTCTTTGAACCGACCGTGGTGCGCGACGTGACGCAGTCGATGCGCTTTGCCACCGAAGAAACCTTCGGCCCGGTGGCCCCGCTGTTCCGCTTCGACACCGAAGAAGAAGTCATCGGCATGGCCAACGACACCATCTTCGGCCTGGCCGCCTACTTCTTCACCCGCGACTACGCCCGCATCTGGCGCGTGTCGGAAGCGCTGGAGTACGGCATTGTCGGTATCAACACCGGCCTGATCTCCAACGAAGTCGGCCCGTTCGGCGGCGTCAAGCAGTCGGGCCTGGGCCGTGAAGGCTCGAAGTACGGTATCGAGGAATACCTCGAAATCAAGTATCTGTGCGTGGACCTGGGCGCCTGAGCCCGAAGCGGTGCGCGGCGCTCGCCGCGCACCGGGGATAAGCGGTGTTCAACAGCGGTGTTCAACGCCGCTTATCCCCAACAACTGTGGACAACCTGGCCGATAAGTCCTGCATAGCCCGGAAAAGTCCTTTCAATCCAGTCACTTGCGAATCGCGATCAAATGCCGCCCAGGCGTGATAGATTTGCGCGTTCCCTGGATGGATCCGTATGAGCAAAACCTTCTCCCTTGAGGACACCCGCAAGCTGGCCGCCGTGCTGGCCGAAACGGCCCTGACAGAGGTCATGCCGCGCTTTCGCAACCTGCCCGAAGGCTCGGTGCGCGGCAAGAGCTCGCCGCGTGACCTGGTCACCGATGCGGACGAAGCGGCTGAACGCATGATCGCCGCGCGCCTGTCCAAGCTGCATCCGGGCGCCGTGCTCATCGGCGAAGAAGCCTCCGCGCGCAACCCCGCGCTGCTGAACATGCTGGTCGACGCCGATCTGGCCTTTCTGATCGACCCCATCGACGGCACCCGCAACTACGTGGCGGGCCTGCCCTTGTTCGGCATGATGATCGCGGCCTGTCACCGCGGCGACGTGATCGCCGGCGTGATCTACGACCCCGTCAGCCGCGACAGCGCGCTGGCCGTGCGCGGCGAAGGCGCCTGGATGGAATACGAGAACGGCCGGCGCGTGCCGCTGACCGTGGCCGCCCCCGCCCCGCTGGAAGACATGGACGGCTTCATCTCCACAGGCGCCGTGCCCGAGCCGCTGCGCACCACCGTCAACAGCCACCTGTCGCGCCTGGCCAGCACCGCGTCGCTGCGCTGCGCCGCGCACGAATACCGCATGCTGGCGGCGGGCCATTGCCACATTGCGCTGTACAACCAACTGACCGCCTGGGACCACGCCGCCGGCTGGCTGCTGCACCGCGAAGCCGGCGGCTACGCGGCGCGCTTCGATGGCTCGCCCTACAAGCCCACGCATCGCACAGGCGGGTTGTTGTATGCGCCGGATGCCGGCAGTTGGCATGCCGCGCGCAAAGCGTTGTTGGGCGAGGGGCTGGAAGGGGCAGAGGGCTGAAAAACCCGGGTATTCCCTAGGGATTTATCCACAGTTCCTGTGGACAACCCTATGGAAAGGTCTGTAACAGCGCGAAAAATCCCTGACAGGGCAAGCACTTGCTTAGACCGGTCAAAAACCGGCCGGTTACACCTTGGCTTACAGCGCGTCCAGCGCCAGCGCGCAAGGCTGTTCCACCTTCAGGGTCAACAGGCTGTCGGCCCGGGTGCGGCCCAGGTTGATGGCGGCGATGGGCATGCCGTTGCGCGACGCTGCCGTCACGAAGCGGTAGCCCGAATACACCATCAGCGACGAACCCACCACCAGCACCGCGTCGGCGCTCATCAGCCCGGCGTTGGCGCGGTCGACGCGGTCACGCGGGACGGTTTCACCGAAGAAGACCACATCGGGTTTGACGATGCCGCCACAGCGTGGGCACGGCGGCACGGTGAATTGCGAAAAGTCCTGGCCGTCCAGGTCGGCGTCGCCGTCCGGCGCATCGGTGGCGTCCAGCAAGGCCCAGGCGGGGTTGGCTTGTTGCAGGCGATCTTGCCAGTCGTGGCGGCCACCGCGCCAGTCGCATTGCATGCAGCGCACTTCGTCCAGCCGGCCGTGCAAGTCCACCACCTCGCGGCTGCCGGCGGCGGCATGCAGGCCGTCTACGTTCTGCGTCACCAGCACGCTGAGGCGCCCACGCGATTCCAGGCGGGCCAGCGCCCGGTGTGAATCGTTGGGCTTGACCTGGCCAAAGCGGCGCCAGCCCACCATGCTGCGCGCCCAGTAGCGGGCGCGCGCCAGTTCCGTGCCCATGAAGGTTTGCAGGGTCATGGGCGGGGAACGTTTCCATTCGCCTTCCGTGTCGCGATAGTCCGGGATGCCGGAATCGGTGCTGACGCCCGCCCCCGTCAACACGAACAGCCGCGGGTGGCGGTCAACAAAGCCGCGCAACGCGGCCAGATCCGAGACTTGCGTGTCCATCCTGGCTCCTATCCCTGGCTGCCCTTGGGCATCCTCACTGGCGATGCTGGCCGGTTGCCCTGGCCGCTTGCCATCAACCGCCCAAGCCGCAGTCGGGCATGTCGCTGACCAGGCTGGCCTGCGTGACGTTGCTGCCCGGGGGCACGCTGCGCGTCAGCCAGACGTTGCCGCCGATGGTCGACCCCTTGCCGATCGTGACGCGGCCCAGGATCGTGGCGCCCGCGTAGATCACCACGTCGTCTTCGATCAATGGATGGCGCGGCAAGCCTTTTTTAAGCTCGCCGTTTTCGCCGGGCGGAAAGCGTTTGGCGCCCAGCGTCACCATCTGGTAGAGCCGCACGCGGTCACCGATGATGGCCGTTTCGCCGATGACGACACCGGTGCCGTGGTCGATGAAAAAGCTGCGGCCGATGGTGGCGCCCGGATGGATGTCGATGCCGGTGTCGGCATGCGCGATCTCGGCCACGATACGGGCCAACATCGGCACGTTCAGCCGATACAGCACATTGGCCAGGCGGTGATGGATCATTGCCGCCACGCCGGGATAGCACAGCAACACTTCGTCCACGCTGTGCGCGGCCGGGTCGCCCTGGTAGGCCGCGGTCACGTCCAGGTCCAGGGCGGCGCGCACGCGCGGCAGCTCGGCGCCAAACTGGCGCACGATCTCGATGGCGCGGCGCTGGGTCTCGGCCGGGTCGACGTGTTCGTTGCGGCCCACATATTGCAGCTCAAGGCAGACCTGATGCAGCAGCGCGTCCAGCGCGGCGCCGATGGTGTGGCCCACATAGAAATCTTCGACTTCTTCGCGCAGATCGATGGGGCCAAGCCGCATCGGGAACAAGGCGCCACAGAGGTCCTTGATGATCTGGCGCAGGCTTTCCTGCGACGGGAATTCACGCAGGCCCGCGTCTTCGCGCAGGCGGCCACGCGGGCCGCGCCAGGCGACGCGCGCTTCGCGCAAGCCGGACACGATGCTGTCCAGGTTCCAGTGGGCGGGCGGAAGATGGGTGGGCCCGTTCATTGGGACTGCCCCTGGCGGTTGCGGGGGAGCCCGGGCTGGGAATGGGTTTCAAACATGGAAGTGCCTCGCTGACGGTGCTACGCAATAGTCCCGTCAACTGTAACCGCTAGCGCCCCGTTTCCGGAAAACCTCCGATATGGCATCGGGGTTATGCGGCGGCCTGGGTGGGGGTTTCCGGGGCGTAGCCCAGCGGATTGCCTTGCTGCCAGCGCCAGCCGTCGGCGCACATGGCGGCCACGTCGTAGGTGCTGCGCCAGCCCAGCAGCGACTCGGCAAGCGAAGGGTCGGCCCAGGTGCGCGCCACGTCTCCAGGCCGTCGAGCCAGGGTGCGCAGCGGAATCCGGCAACCGCTGGCCTGTTCAAACGCACGCACCAGCTCCAGCACGCTGGTGCCTCGCCCCGTACCCAGATTGACCGCGATGAACCCGGGGTGGTCCGCGCAATACGCCAGCGCCCGCACATGGCCTTGCGCCAGGTCCATGACGTGCAGATAGTCGCGCACGCCCGTGCCATCGGCGGTGTCGTAATCGTCGCCAAACACCCGCAGGAACGGCTGGCGGCCCACCGCCACCTGGGTGATGAAGGGGAACAGGTTGTTGGGCAGGTCGCGCGGGCTTTCGCCGATCTGTCCGCTGGGGTGCGCGCCGATGGGGTTGAAGTAGCGCAGCGTGACGGCGCTGAAGGCGGGGTCAGCCGTGCAGACGTCGCGCAGCATCTCTTCCACCATCAGCTTGGTGCGGCCGTAGGGGTTGGCCGGCGCCAGCGGATGCGCCTCGGTAAACGGCAGGGTTTGCGGCTCGCCATACACGGTGGCCGACGAGCTGAACACCAGCCGAGTGACGCCCGCCTGGCGCATGGCCTGCAGCAGCACCATCGAACCCGCGACGTTGTTGTCGTAGTACTTGAGCGGGTCCGCCACCGATTCCCCCACCGCCTTGCAGCCGGCTAGATGCAGCACGGCCCGCACCGGCTGACCGCGTGCCGCCGCGTCCGACAGCACGCTTTCGATCAGGCCCGGCGTGCGGATATCCCCTTCAATCAGGGGTATTGGCACGCCGCACAGGCGTTCGACGCGGCGCACGGCCTCGCGGCTGCCGTTGCTGAAGTTGTCCAGCACCAGCGGCTGCTGGCCGGCCGCCAGCATCGCAATCAAGGTATGCGTGCCGATGTAGCCTGCCCCGCCCGTGACCAGGACGCGCAGATTTGAATCTGGCATGTCCGGGGCTTGTACGCCAGGCGCTTGGATGGGCGCATCTGGCAGGTCTGCGTCTGGCATCCTCGCCCCCGTCACAGATGCGCCGCCACGCCTGGCACCCACGCATGCCGGGGACGCGGCGCCTGCGCGTGGCCACGGTAGCGATCGATCCAGTACGACGTCGACGCATCATGGCCCCAATCGACCACGCCGGCCGACACGGGCACCGCCAGTTCGCGCTCGATGCCCGAGGCCAGCCGCTTGCCCAGTTCCACACCCCATTGATCGAAGGGGTTGATGCCCCACACCACGCTCTGCACAAAGACCTTGTGCTCATACAGGGCAAGCAGCGCGCCCAGGCCGCGCGGGTCCAGTTGGCGCAGCACGACCAGAGTGGACGGCCGCCCGCCCGGATGCACCATGTGCTGCGCCAGGCTCAGGGCGCGTTCCTGGTCGTCGATATGCGCCACGTCCTGCAAGGCTTCTTCCAGGCTCTTGCCGCGCAGCAGCGCCTGACGCTGCGCCAGGCAGTTGGCCAGCAGCAGGCGGTGCGCGTCCGGGCTGTCCGCATGGCCTTGCAGGCTGGCGATGAAATCAACCGGTGCGCCGTTCTCGCTTTGATGCAGCCACTGGAAAAACGTGTGCTGGCCGTCGGTGCCCGGCATGCCCCAGATGATGGGCGCGGTGGGCACGCCGACCGCCGTGCCGTCGCCCGCCACCCGTTTGCCCAGCGACTCCATTTCCAACTGCTGCAGGTAGGTCACCAAATGCAGCAGACGCGCGCTATAGGCGGCGATGTTCAAGGAGTTGTGGCCCAGCACGCTGCAATTGACCAGGCCGGCCAAGGCCAGCTGGATCGGTGCGTTCGCGGCGAACGGCGCCTGCTGGAAATGCTGGTCCATGGCTTCGGCGCCGGCCCGCATGCCGATCAGCACCTCGGCGCCCACGGTCAGCGCGATGGACAGGCCGGCCACCGACCAGACGGAATAGCGTCCGCCCACCCAGTCGCACATCTTGAACGTGTGGCTGGCCGGCACGCCCAGGGCGCGCGCCGCCGACACGTTGGCGGTGACCGCCGCCAGGTGCTCGGACACATCGGCCACCCCGCCCTGCTTGAGCCAGGCCATGGCCGCGCGCGCGTTGTGCAGGGTTTCAGAGGTGGTGAAGGACTTGGACGAAATCACCACCAGGCAGCGGCGCGGGTCCAGGCCGGCCACGGCATCATGGAAGGCGTGGCCGTCGATGTTGGACACGAAACGGATCTGGCGGCGCTGCGACGGGCCGCCAAACGCCTGGACCGCCAGGCGCGGGCCCCAGTCGCTGCCGCCGATGCCGATGTGCAGCACGGTTGAAAAATCCGCCGTCTGGTCCAGCTTGCGCACGAAGTCGGTCATGCGCGAATACTCGCAGACCGAATCCGCGTCCAGGCCGTCGGGCTGCTCGCGGGTGCGCCCCGCCCGCAACGCGGTATGCCAGGCGGGCCGGCCTTCCGTCCAGTTGACGGGCTCGCCCGCGAACAGCGCGTGGCGGGCGTCCGCCAACCCACGTGCCTGCAGCAGATTCAATGCCGCCGCTTCCAGCGCGGGTGACTGGCGTTGCATGGTCAGGTCCACGCACAAGCCTGCGGCCTCGATCACTTTCAGCGTATTGGCGTCAAGTTCGGCGGCCTCGGCGGCCTGCGCGAACGCCTGCCACTCAGGGCTCTGCGCCAGGCCGGAATTCGCCCTTAACGCCTCAATCGCATAGTTGGCCTTTCCCATCGCGTGATGCTCCTTAGAACGGTAAACGAACATGAGGTGCAATGCGCCGGAACGCGTTGCGGAAATCCTCCTCGATACGGGCCAATGCGGCCACGGTGTCTCCTTCAAAACGCATCACCACCGTTGGCGTGGTGTTTGATGGACGCGCCAGGCCGAAGCCATCGACGTAGTCCACCCGCACACCGTCCAGATCGTTGATGGACACCGCGCTGGGGAATTCCCCTTGTTGGCGCAGCATTTCCACCAGTTCGAACTGTTCGCCTTCGGCGGTGTCCAGCTTGATTTCGGGGGTAGCGCAAGACTGCGGCAGGCTTTCCAGCAGGCCCGACGGGTCCGGCGCCGCCGACAGGATCTCCAGCAGCCGGGCAGCGGCGTAGATGCCATCGTCAAAGCCGTACCAGCGCTCTTTGAAAAACATGTGGCCGCTCATCTCTCCAGCAAGTAGCGCTCCCGACTCGCGCATCTTGGCCTTGATCAGGGAATGCCCGGTCTTGCACATGGTGGGTTTGCCCCCGGCCTCGAAGATGGCGCGGGCCACGTGGCGGCTGCATTTCACGTCGTAGAGCACTTCGGCGCCGGGGTTGCGCGCCAGCACGTCGCGGGCGAACAAAATCAGTTGCCGATCGGGCCAGATGATCTGTCCCGATTTCGACACCACGCCCAGGCGGTCGCCGTCGCCATCGAACGCGAGGCCGACCTCGCAATCGGAATAGCGCAGGCAATAGATCAGGTCCTGCAGGTTCTGGGGGTCGGCCGGATCGGGGTGGTGGCCGGGGAAAGACCCGTCCACCTCGCAGAACAGCTCGGTCACATCGCAGCCCAGCGCGCGGAACAAGGCCGGCGCCACCGCGCCCGCCACGCCGTTGCCGCAGTCGATGGCGATCTTCATCGGACGCGCCATGCGGATGTCGCCCACCAGGCGCGCGGCATAGCAGGGTTGGATCTGCATCTGCGTGCGCCCGCCCGACACGCTGGCCGACTCGATCGGCAAACGCATGGCATCGCGCAACGCGGTAATGCCGTCGCCGTACAGCGACGCGCCGTCCAGCACGATCTTGAAGCCGTTGTGCGACGGCGGGTTGTGGCTGCCCGTGACCGCGATACCCGCCCCCGTGTCCATCAGACGCGTGGCGAAATACACCATCGGCGTGGTCGCCATGCCGATGTCGATGACATGCATGCCCGCCGAACGCAGCCCGGCCTGCAACGCCGCCGCCAGCTCCACGCTGCTCAGGCGGCCATCGCGACCCACCACCATCGAACGCGCCCCCTGCGCGTGCGCCTGGGTGCCCGCCGCCATGCCCAGGCTGTGGGCAAAGCGTGCGTCAATCTCGTCCGGTACCGTTCCTCTTATGTCGTAAGCCTTGAAAACCGCATCCAGAATTTGCGGGGTATCCCAGCCAAAAGTTCCGTGCATGCCAGTTTCTCCGGGTGGCGTTACTTGGGACCGTTCTGTTTGAAATCGCCGTAATACGCCGCACGGGAGTATCGATAATTCCCATACTTGGACCGGAAGCCGAAACGTTCCGGCATGAGCTTGAGGCCGTTGAACAGCACGCCATCCACGGGCGCGCCGGCCTGGATCAGCCGCTTGGCCGTTTCGCGGATTTCGCCAACCGTGTTCATGCCCGAGCGCACCACCACCATGACGGCGGCGGCATGCGTGCCCACCACCGCCGCGTCGGGCGAGGACAGCACGGGCGCGGTGTCCAGGATCACCATGTCGTACTGCGACGACAGTTCGCGCAGGGTCGCGCCAAACACGGGCGAGGCCAGCAGTTCCGACGGGTCGAAGGTGACCGCGCCGGTGGCAATGAAGTCCACGCCTTCGGACACGCTGTGCTTTCTGACGCGCGTCAGCGGAATCGTGCCCGACAGCACTTCGAACAGGCCATCTTCCTTGGGCACGCCGAAATAGCGGTTCAACTGGCCCTTGCGGAAATCGGCGTCGATCAGCAGCACGCGCTTGCCCACGCCGCCCTGGATGAAGGCGAAGTTGGCCGACAGGAACGACTTGCCCACGCCCGCCACCGGGCCGGTGAACATCACCATGTTGTTGGCCGACTGGCGCAGCGACGCTTGCAGCACGTTGCGGAACGATCGCAGGCTTTCGATGGGTGGTGAACTGCCCTGGCTTTGCGCCAGCAACGCGGGCACCGTGGCGTTCTTGCGCCGACTGCGGCGCCACAGCTTGTCTTGAATGTCGCTGTACGGAATGGCCGCCAGCACCGGCAGGCCGGTGTAGCGTTCGACGTCGTCCGGCTCCGACAGCCCGCCGAACAATGCGTTGCGCACAAACGCGCACAGCATGCCGAAGATCAAGCCGATGACGGTAGCCACGCCGATGATGATTGCTGCCTTCGGACGCACGGGGCGGTCGGGCTGCACCGCGGCATCCAGGATGCGCACGTTGCCCACCTTGCCCGCACGGATCAGGCGCAGTTGTTGCGCGTTGTTCAAGAGGCCCGTGTACAGCTCGGTATTGACCCGCACATCGCGCACCAGGCGCACCACGTCCTGCTCCAGGTCCGGCAGCTGCTTGATGTTGTTGCCGATACGATTGACGTCGCTGGACAGCGAAGCAATCTGGCGGTCGATGGACACGATGCTGGGATGGTTGGGCGCAAAGCGCGTAATCAGTTCCTGGCGCTTGGCGCGCAGGTCCATCACCCGGGTTTGCGCTTCAACCGACTGTCCCAGGATCAGCTTGGCCTCTTCGCTCAGGTCGATGGTGCCGCGCTTGTTGCGCAAGGCGTTGTACTTGGTTTCGGCCGCGTCCAGCTCGCCCTTGAGCAGCGGCAGCTGCTGTTCCAGGAAGCTCAGTGACTTCTCAGCCTGCGCCGCCTTGCGGTTCACGTTCTGCTGCACGTATTCCTGGCCGATCTGGTTCAGCACGGCGGTGGTCAGCGCCGGGTCGTTGCCTTCCAGCGTGACACCGATCACGCCCGACGCGCGGCCGCGCTCGAAGATGCCCATGTGCGACTGCACGTTTTCAATCGCCGCCAGGCGCGAGCTGCGCGAGATGGTGAACTGCGTGCCGGGACGGCCGGTCAGCGCGTCGATATGCACGTCCATCACGCCGCCACCTGGCAGGCGGAACTGTTCGGGCTTGCCCACCGCGCCGCTGAACGTGGCGCCGGTGAACTTGTCGGTCAGCGTGTAGCGCCCTTCGCCTTGCGTGGTCACGATGAACGGCTTGCCCAGCCATTCGTTGGGCACGTCCAGATGCGAGATCGCGATCGTCTCGCCGCCCCAGGCGTAGCCGCCGCGCGGCAGGCTCGACGGATACGGCAAGGCTTCGTAGCGCTGGGCCAGCCATTCGCCGATCACCGGGAAGTAGCGCGGCTTGGCGTGGATGTACAGCAGGAATTTATCGACCGCGGGGCCTACCACCATGCGCGAACGCAGCACTTCCATTTCGCCCGAGGTCTCTGCCTTGGTGTCGAACATGGAAGACACATCGCCCAACAGGCTGCGCGCCTGCCCGTTGGGCGCTTCCTCTTCAACCTGCACGATGATGTCGGCCGAATACACCGATGGGGTGACCATGACATAGGCCAGCGCGCCCAGAAAGGCGAGCAGCGTGATCGCGATGATCATCCACCGGTTGCTGATGATGGCATCCACGTGCGAGGACAATGGGGTTTCCTGCTGGCGAGCCGGGACGTTCGGCTCGAATGATTCGATGGGCAACGACATGCAGCTCTCCAGACGTGGGCGCCGCCGCGGATGCGGCGCCCCCAAAAGGCGTTGTTTAGGGCCCGTTGGCCCTGAAAGGCGGTTTAATCGATCGACTTCACGGTCTGCACCGTTTGCGCGCTCGGGAACAGGTTGCTGATGAAGCGGTTCCACCGCACCAGCGAGGCCGTATCCACGAACACGACGTCTTTGGGGTCCAACTCAAACTTCGCTCCCACTGCCAGAGCCTGCGGCGATTTGGCGTTCAGGTGGAACACCTCGGGCGTCGCCTGCTCGGTACTGCGCACCACAAACACTTGCGAGGCATCGGCCGTCAACTGATTGGGGCCTCCCGCCATGCCCAGCGCCTCGGTCAACGACATGCGTCCATCGCGCATCACGACCGTGGTGGGCACAAACACTTCACCCATCACAAAGACCTTGCTGTCGTCGCGCGGCGTCACACGCACGATGTCGCCCGACCTCAGCATCACCTGGTTCAAGTCCTGGCCGCGTTCAACCAGCGCGGGCAGGTTCACACGAGTGCGGCGGCCATCGCGAATGACATAGACGGCGCTGCGGTCGGCGGTGGGCAACATGCCACCCGCGCGGTTGACCGCTTCGAGCAGAGTCATCGGAATGTCGTTGATGGCAACCGTGCCCGGGAACTTGACTTCGCCTTCCACGTAGACGCGCTTGCTTCGATAGCCCAGCACGCGTACCGTGATCTGCGGATCCTGGATGTACTTGCCGGAGCTATTCACTATGAGATTGCGCGCCTGAAGTTCCGTCAACCCCGCCACTTTCAGCAATCCCGTATAGGGAAATTGGATATATCCAGTGGATGAGACGGTATACCCCGGTATGCCCGAGGCGGTATCCCCCATGACTAGTTCGGTCACCCCAGTCCCGATGGCATAGGTTTGCGTCGGAAGGACGAGTTCAGGGTGATCCCACACCACGATCGAAAGAATGTCGCCCGGCCCGATGCGGTAGGGCTCGGGGGTTCCCACCAGCTTTTCGACGCCATCGTTGTTGATCAAGGCCTGGCGGTTGCGCAGGTCGTCGACGACCAGCGACGGCGTGATTTCCTTGATCGTCGCCACCGAATTCGGATCCAGGGGATCAACGAGGTGGTCGGCTTTAAAGGTCATACCGGGGGACAAGGCGCAAGCGCCCAGCGAGGACACGAGCGCGATAGCGGCGATGGCTCGGCTCAACGTTCCGATAAATGTCGTCATGGCAAATCCACAGTGAATGACTTCGTTGCTTGGAATGGAGCCCGATGCGTAACGGGTTGCGACATTCCACTCTCTTTTCGAAGTCCCGCACATTCGACGGATGCCCTAAGCCTTCTCCTACATCGTTTGGAGGTTTCGAGTAAGCCTCGCACTCAATAAGATTTCGTCGGTAGCCACATGTTTTGCGGCAGTGCATCGTTTTTTCTTTCGCCGCAAGAAGACGCCCCACGAACAGGAGTGCGCGATGGACCCGTCCCAATCGGACACATCGGCAAGATTCAGCGGAGCAAGCTATCTGTACCGCCTGCTCGACGCCGCGATCGTCATCACCTGCGGCCTGACTGCCACCGGCTTGAAATTCTCGGACGATGCAATGGCGGAGCCTCCGCAGATTCATCTGTTCCTGATCTATCTGTGCGGCCTGGGGGTGATTGCCCTGTTCCCGGCCTTTCGCCTGTACGTGTCATGGCGCGGCCGGCTATTGACTGACCTGATCGTGCGCAGCCTGGCCGCGTGGGCGACCGTCTTCGCGCTGGGCATCCTTATCAGTTTTCTCATGCATCAGACCGCCGCGATATCGCGCATGTGGGCGGGTACCTGGTTCGGCATGGCCGCCCTGACGCTGGCGGGCGTACGCATCGCGGTCTACGCCGCGCTGGGCGCCGCGCGCGATCGCGGCCTGAACAAGAAACACGTGCTGCTGGTGGGCTTCGGCGCGCTGGGCCATGACCTGTGGCGCCGCGTCGAGCGCTATCGCGGCGCGGGCTATGAAGTAGCCGGTATCTACGCCGAGCCGCACGAAAGCCTGCCGCCGCAAGTCCGCCGCCTGCACGAGCTGGACAACCTGCACACCTTCGTGCGCGAACACAATGTGCGCGAGATCTGGATCGTCCTTCCGATGGAGGCGGGCCAGGAACTACGCGAAGTGCTGTATCACCTGCGCAACGACCTGGTGGATATCCGCTGGATTCCGGATGTGATGTCGATTCAGTTGCTGGGCCATCGCATTGGCGAATTCCTGGGCCTGCCCGCCATCCAGCTCAACAGCCTGCCGGCCGCCGGCGTGCGCGGCTGGGCCAAGGAAGTGTTTGACCGCAGCTTCGCGTTCTTCGCCCTGATCGGCCTGGCGCCCTTGATGCTGTCCATTGCGCTGGCCATCAAGCTGACTTCGCGCGGGCCGGTGTTCTTCACGCAGCCCCGGCTGGGCGTGGACGGCAAGGTGTTCCACGTCTACAAGTTTCGCACCATGACCGTGCACCAGGAACGGGGCACGGTGACGCAGGCCACGCGCAACGATTCCCGCATTACCCGCATCGGCGGCTTCCTGCGCCGCACCAGCCTGGACGAGCTACCGCAGTTCCTGAACGTGCTGATGGGCGACATGTCGGTGGTGGGGCCGCGTCCCCACGCGCTAGAGCACAACGAAATGTACAAGGACCTGGTGCAGCGCTACATGATGCGCCACCGCGTCAAACCGGGCATTACCGGCTGGGCTCAGGTCAACGGCTTTCGCGGGCAGACGGACACGCTGCGCAAGATGAGCGACCGCGTCGAGCACGATATCTACTACATCCAGCATTGGACGTTTCGGATGGACCTCTTGATCATCGCCCGCACGGCCGTGTCGGGATGGACGGGCCGCAATGTCTACTAGCCCCTTGGGATGGCCCGCCACGCGCACGCGGCCGGCGTCGGGGGCCACCACCGTGCCCAGCGCCACACCGGAAGGCGTATTGCCGCCCGCGGACTTCCGCCACGCCGTGCAGATGCTGCCGCTGGTCTCCATCGACCTGTTGCTGCGCGACGCCGGCGGCCGCTACCTGACCGGGCTGCGCACCAACCCGCCCGCGCGCGGCGCCTGGTTCGTGCCGGGCGGACGCATCCGCAAGAACGAGCCCCTGCGCGCCGCGCTGGACCGCATTGCCCGTGAGGAACTGGGCCTGGCCATCGCGCCCGATGCCTGGACACCACGCGGCGTGTACGAACACTTCTACGGCACCAATTTCGCGGGTGAAGCGGGACGCTCCACCCATTACGTCGTCCTCGCCTACGAGGCCGAGCTTTCGTTGGACACCGCAAGCCTTCCGCGCGGCCAGCACCACGGCTACCGCTGGCTGCAAGCGGAAGAGATCGCCGCCGATCCCGGCGTGCATCCGTACACCCAGGCCTACTTCAAGGAGTGAGCGCCATGACGAATCCCCCTCCCGCCTACCGGGCAGTCATCCTTTGCGGCGGTTCCGGCTCGCGCCTGTGGCCGCTGTCGCGCGAACTGCTGCCGAAGCAGTTCATCCGTTTGACCGATTCGCGCAGCCTGTTGCAAAACACGCTGCTGCGCCTTTCGTCGGCGGGCGCGCAAGCCAAGCCGATGCTGGTCTGCAACGACGCCCACCAGTACATTGCCGCCGAGCAGGCGCAGGAGCTGGGCATCAATGACGCGGAAGTGATTCTGGAGCCGTTTGCGCGCAACACCGCGCCGGCCATTGCCGCCGCCACGCTGCTCGCCATGCGCGACGGCGAAGACCCCATCATGCTGATCATGCCGTCCGACCATGTGCTGGAAGACGGCGAGGTGCTTCGGGCCGCCTTCGCTCAAGCCTATGAGGCGGCGCGCCAGGGCGCGCTGGTCACCTTCGGCATTACGCCCACCGCGCCGCTCAGCGGCTATGGCTATATCCAGTCGGACGAACCCGGCGTGATGGCCCCGGCGCGCCGGGTGCTGCGCTTCGTGGAAAAGCCCTCGCCCGAGGTGGCGCAACGCCTGATTGAAGACGGCGGCTATTACTGGAACAGCGGCATGTTCGCCTTCCAGGCGTCGGTGTTCCTGGCCGAGATGGGCCGGCTGGCGCCGAAGATGCTGGCGCAGGTGGAAGCGGCGGTGGCCAACGGCCTGGGGGAAGACGCGCTGTTCCATCTGGACGGCCCGGCGTTCGAGGCCTGCCCCAGCGACTCGATGGACTACGCCATCATGGAACGCACCGACAGCGCTGTGGTGATTCCGCTGGCGGCGTCGTGGAGCGACGTGGGGGCCTGGGACGCGGTCTGGGGCATCGCCCAGAAGACCGAGGAAGGCAATTCCACCACGGGCGACGTGATGGTGGAGGACTCGCGCAACTGCCTGATCCATTCCACCAGCCGGCTGGTCGCCTCGGTGGGCCTGGACGACATTGTGGTGATCGAAACGGCGGACGCCGTGCTGGTGGCGCACAAGTCGCGCTCGCAGGACGTCAAGCGGCTGGTGGAGACGTTCAAGACCCAGCACCGCTCCGAACTGAACCACCACCGCGAGGTGCAGCGCCCGTGGGGCTCGTATGACTCGGTGGGCCACGGCCCGCGTTACCAGGTCAAGCGGATCACGGTAAAGCCCGGCGCGCGCCTGTCGTCGCAGATGCATCACCACCGCGCGGAGCACTGGATCGTGGTGTCGGGCACGGCGCGCATCTACAACGGCGACAAGCAGTACCTGCTGACGGAGAACCAGTCGACCTACATCCCGTTGGGTGAAACCCACAGCCTGGAAAACCCGGGGAAGATCCCGCTGGAGATCATTGAAGTCCAGTCCGGCGCGTATCTCGGTGAAGACGACATCGTGCGTTTTCAGGACATGTATGGCCGAGTCTGAAGGGGTGTCTTCCGTCCCTTTCTGGCGACCGGGCGTCGCCAGGCTCTGCCTGCCGGCGGCCGGCCTGTTCTTCCTGGTGCTGGTCACCGTGGGCAACCTGCCCGGCCTGGCCGCCGACATGTCCGACGCCTTTGGCGACAAGCGCCTGCACCTTGTGGCCTACGCCGTCCTGACGGGCTTGATTTACCTGTCGGTCAACCGGCGCCCGGCGCTGGTGGCCCTGCTGGCCGTGACCGCGCTGGGCGTGGTGGACGAAACCATCCAATCCCTTTTTCCCTACCGACAGGCTGAACTCTTAGACCTTTTGGCCGATATCTTGGCGGCGGGTGCAACAGTAATCTCATTGCACATCGGTTCCACAGCCTTCGGCTCCTTTCGTGAAGTCACTAAGTCTTAAGGACACAACCATGCCAAAACGGGCACTGATTACCGGCGTTACCGGCCAAGACGGCGCCTATCTGGCGGAGTTCCTGCTGGCCAAGGGCTATGAGGTCCACGGCATCAAGCGGCGCGCTTCGCTGTTCAACACCGCGCGCATCGACCATCTGTACCAGGACCCCCACGACAAGCCGCGCAACTTCGTGCTGCACCACGGCGACATGACGGACTCTTGCAGCCTGATCCGCATCGTGCAATCGGTGCAACCCGACGAAATCTATAACCTGGCCGCCCAAAGCCATGTGGGAGTTTCGTTTGAAGAGCCGGAGTACACCGCCAACGCCGACGGCCTGGGCACCTTGCGCCTGTTGGAAGCCATCCGCATCCTGAAGCTGGAAAACAAGTCGCGCTTCTATCAGGCGTCGACCTCTGAGCTGTACGGCCTGGTGCAAGAAACGCCGCAGAAGGAAACCACCCCCTTCTACCCGCGCAGCCCCTATGCCGCCGCCAAGCTCTACGCCTATTGGATCAGCGTGAACTACCGCGAAGCGTATGGCATGTACGCCTGCAACGGAATTCTGTTCAACCACGAATCCCCCAAGCGCGGCGAAACCTTCGTCACGCGCAAGATCACGCGCGGGCTGGCGCGCATTGTGCTGGGCCTGCAGGAATGCCTGTACCTGGGCAACCTGTCCGCCTTGCGCGACTGGGGCCATGCGCGCGACTACGTCGAAATGCAGTGGCTGATGCTGCAACAGGACACCCCCGAGGACTACGTCATCGCCACCGGCTTGCAGTACAGCGTGCGCGAATTCATCAATACGGCGGCGCGCGAGCTGGGCATTCTGCTGGCCTGGGAAGGCGAAGGGCTGGAAGAAACGGCCACCGTGCTGTTCTCGCCCGTGCATGACGTAAAGCCCGGCCAGGTGATCGTGCGCGTGGACCCGCGCTACTTCCGCCCGACCGAAGTGGAAACCCTGTTGGGCGACCCCACCAAGGCGCGCGAAAAGCTGGGCTGGTCGCCGCGCACCACGTTCGCGGAATTGGTCAAGGAAATGGTGGAGGCCGACCTGAAGGATGCGCGTCGCGATGCGCTGGTCGAACAGAACGGCTACGAAATCTACGCCTACAAGGAGTAGCCCGCCATGACGAACCTGGACCAACGCGTGTTTGTCGCGGGCCATCGCGGCATGGTCGGCGCCGCGATCACCCGCGAGCTGCACCGCCGTGGCTATCAGCACGTGCTGACCCGCAGCCGGACCGAGCTGGACCTGGAAAACCAGAACCAGGTGCATCGTTTTTTCTCGACCACGCCGGTCGACGTGGTGTACCTGGCGGCCGCCAAGGTGGGCGGCATCCTGGCCAACCAGAACCATCCCGTCGACTTTCTCTACAAGAACCTGATGATCCAGTGCAACGTGATCCGCGCCGCCTATGCGGCCGGGGTACGCAAGCTGCTGTTCCTGGGTTCGTCCTGCATCTACCCGCGCGAAGCCCCGCAGCCCATCCGCGAAGACGCCTTGCTGACCGGCCCGCTGGAAGCCACCAACGAGCCCTACGCCATCGCCAAGATCGCGGGCCTGAAGCTGTGCGAAGCCTACCAGCGGGAGTACGGCGCGCGCTTTATCTGCGCCATGCCCACCAACCTGTACGGCCCGCACGACAACTACGACCTGCACAGCAGCCACGTGCTGCCGGCACTGATCCGCAAATTCCATGAAGGCCGCGAAGCCGGCCAGGAAAGCGTGACGATCTGGGGCACGGGCACGCCGCTGCGGGAATTCCTGTACGTGGACGACCTGGCGAAAGGCTGCGTGATGCTGATGGAACATCCTGACGCCGAGGGCATCTACAACATCGGCGCGGGCAAGGACATCAGCATCGCGGATCTGGCGGCGCTGGTGGCGCGCGTGGTCGGCTACCAAGGCCGCATCGTGTACGACACCGGCAAGCCCGACGGCACGCCGCGCAAGCTGATGGATTCGTCGCGGGTTCAGGCGCTGGGCTGGCAACCCACCGTGTCCTTGAGCGACGGCATCGCGCTGGCCTACCAGCACTTTCTGCGCGAACGTGCCGATCAATCCCAACCGGCGCTGCCCGTGGCCTGAGGGCCGCGCCAGCATCAACCACAGGTTCCCCGATGTTTGGATTCCTCAGGAAACACATCGCCGGCAACGCCTCGTTCTGGGGGCTGGTGGAATACGGCATCGGCCCGGTCGCGGCGCTGATCGCCCTGCCCATCCTGTTCCGCCAGTTGGGCACGGTGGGCTTTGGCCAGTATTCGATGATCATCGCGCTGGCCGGGTTCGGCAACGCCGCCAATCTGGGCGCGGCGGTCACCGGCACCAAGCTGGTGTCCGAACGCCTGCACGAACCGGGCGGCGCCTACCGCGCGGCGGGGGTCAGCATGTCGCTGATCGGCTGCGCGCTGGGCGTGGTCACGCTGGCGGCCGTGTTGCTGTGGGCGGTGGTGGGCCTGGCCTGGCCAGCCGCCACGTTCGGCGGCGTGGCCGTGACGCTGTTGGCCATGCCCGCGCTGGCCATCTACCTGACCCAGCAATACGACCAATTATTTTCGGGTTGTCTGAAAGGCCGCGAGGACTTCCGCGCCACCGCGCTGTGCGAAGTGTTCAGCCGCAGCGGCACCATGGCGCTGGCCTGCGCGACGGCCTGGTACACCGCGTCGCCCACCTACACCGGGCTGGCGCAGGCAGCCGGCCTGTTGATCGCGGGCAGCGTGAAGATGCGCGTGTTCTCGCGCGCCTATGGCCGTATCGTGGTGCGGCCGGTGCGCGACCGGAGCGCCATGATGGACGCCTTCAAGTTTTCGCGCTGGTCCTGGCTGAACAGCCTGAGCGCGCTGGCCTTCGGCTCGGTGGACCGGGTGCTGGTGGGCAGCATGATGGGGCCGGCCGCGCTGGCGATCTACACCGTGGGCGTGCAGGTGGGCCAGATCATCCACACCGCCGCCGTCGCGATCTTCCAGAAGGCGATGCCGCGCGTAACGCGTCTGTCGGTGTCGCCCCCTTATGCGGGCGCCGCCGAACGCGAGATCCGCCGCATGATGCTGTGGAACCTGGCGCTGTCGTCGACCGCCACGCTGGCTGTGCTGGCGGTCAGCCGCCCGCTCTTGAATCTGCTGCTGGGTGACAACGTGGCGGCGGGCCACTTGGGCACCTTCCAGTTGCTGATCGTGGCCTCCGGGCTGCTGTCACTGAACGCCGCGGCCCACTTCTCGCTGTTGGGGCTGGGCAATTCCCGCGCCGTCGCCATCCTGAACGGGTTGGGCGGACTGGCGATGTTGTGCGTCATGGCGGGGTTGGTGCACGCCGCGGGCGAACATGCGGCGGCGTGGGGCCGCATGGCTTATGCGGCGATCACGCTGGCCGGCGTGGCACTTGCTATCCGTCAATCGCGCCCCGAGTATCCGGGCGCGTTACCCGCGGCCACCCGATAACACCAACATGCTGAGGTCTTACATGCGCAAGCGTCATAACGAGTATTCACGTCAGCTCATCGACTTCGTCCGCGAGCTGCGTCCGCCCGCGCCGATCGCCGGCGGCCTGTTGCCCAAAGTGACCATCGTGACCCCGTCGTTCAACCAGGCCAAGTTCCTGGAGCGCACCATTCTGTCGGTGCTGAACCAGGGGTATCCGCGTCTGGAATACATCATCATCGACGGCGGCTCGACCGACGGCAGCGTGGACATCATCCGCAAGTACGAGCGCTACCTGAGTTACTGGGAAAGCACGCCGGACCGCGGGCAGTCGCACGCCATCAACAAAGGCTTCGAGCGCGCCACGGGCGACTACGTCGGCTGGCAGAATTCAGACGACCTGTATTTTCCCGGCGCGCTGCGCAAGCTGGGCGCGGCGGCCTCGCGCGGGCGCGCGCCGATCGTCAGCGGCAACCTGTTCGTGGCCGATGCCAACAACCACATCTTCCGCAAGATCCACTACACCCCGGTCAACCGGGGCACGCTGACGGTGGTGAAGGCGTCCATTCCGAACCAGTCGGCCATCTTCCGCCGCGACCTGCTGCGCAAATACGGGCTGCTGCAGGAAAGCATGCGCTACTGCATGGACCTGGAACTCTGGAGCCGCCTGCTGCGCGAAGGCAAGAACCTGATCGTGCCCGACGCGCTGGGCGTCTACACCGCCCACGACGAAACCAAGACGGCGCTGATGCAGGACGTGCTGCTGGAAGAACGCGAGCAGATCGTCACACGTATACGGCGCACGGAGCCCGGGCTGGGCCGCCTGTTCGAGCTGTCGTGCCGCGCGTCCAAGGTGGCCGCTCACGCCCGCCAGGGCGACCTGACCTACCTGTTCGAAAAGCTGACCACGAAGATCTTCGGACGTGACGACTGGGCCGCGCACTAGGACGATGCCGACATGAGCCCGCACCGCCGCTTCTCCACCTTGCATCTGCTGGGGCTGTTCGCCTTCACCGCGCTGGCCCTGAACGATGACCGCTTCATCCTGGGCGTCGGCAGCTTCAAGCTGTCGCCCTTCGATGTGCTGTTCGTGATGATTCTGGCGGTCAAGGCGCTGCGGCTGGCGGAGCCCAGCGCCTATGCACTGCCGCGCGGCGTGCTGGGCGCGCTGCTGGGCTTGCAAACCTTGTCGGTCATCTATCTGCTGCTGGTGTCGATGGACCATCCCGGCATTGAAACGGGCGACGTGGCGCGCGACCTGCGCATCGTGTTCTATTTCCTGTGCACGCCGTTCCTTTGCTACAAGGACATCGACAGCCCCGCCGCCTACGCCGTGCTGCAGAAGTACATCGTGGCGGCCTGCCTGTTCGTGGCCGTGCAGATGTTGCTGGAGCAGGCCATGGGCTTCAGCGTATCGGACCCCTTGCGCAACGTGCGCTTGGGCGTCTGGGCCATTCCCTTCGGCGTGGTGTCGCTATTGACCTTCCGGCGCACCTTGAACGTGTCCGGCCCCAAGGCCTATGCGCTGACGCTGTTCATGTTGCTGGCACTGGTGTTTTCGCTGAACCGCAGCCAGTACCTGCAATTGGCGGTGTCCGTCTTCATCGCGGTGCTGCTGGGCACGGGCCCGGAAATTCGCCGGCGCGCGGTGCTGATCTTCGTGCCGGCGGCCGTGGCGGGCGTGCTGGTGTTTGCCAGCATCGGCTACCTGGACGTGCTGGCCAACCGCATCTTCAGCGTCGAAAAGCTGGATGAGGATTCCAGCTACGGCGCGCGTATCCAGGAAATGGAAGGGCAGATGGACTTCTTCGCCGAAAGCCCGGTGTTTGGCAAAGGCGCGGGCTTTCGCAGTTGGGTCATGGGTGAAAACGGGTTCGAGCTCAGCACCTTCGCGCACAACTCCTGGGCCTTCTACCTGATGAAGTTCGGCGTGGTGGGCACCACCATGATCATGCTGCCGCCCTTGCTGATCCTGCTGCTGACCTTGCTCAGGCGGTACGCGCATCCCGGGCTGGAAATGCACCGGCGCTACCTGCTGGCCACCGCGCCCATCTATATCTTCATTGATTCGTTGTCCGGCGGGCTGGCCTATGCGCCCAAGACCGCCTTCACCGGATTCCTGCTGTGCTACTGCCTGTCGTTGATGCGAAATGCCCAGATCATGCCCGTGCCCAGGGCGGATGCGCCCGTGGCCCGGCGCCCCCCCAGCCACCGTCCGGATGCCGCGCACCGGTCGCCACCTCGAGTGATACCCCATGCCTGATGTCTTGTTTGTCGCGCCAGACTTGCACGGCGGCGTCGGAAGATGCGTTGCCTTCATCGTGGATGCCTTGCCGGAACAGGGCGTTGATTCCGCCCTGTTCCTGCTGCGTTCGCGCAACCGGGAATATCCTGTCTCCAACCCGAAGGTGACGCGCGCCCTGCCCATCATTGAATCGTCCACCAAGCTGCGGCTGATGCTGCCCTTTGCCTTCATGCAGTTGATGGCCCAGATCCGCCGCGACAAGCCGGCCATCGTGTGTTCGCACGGACTGCTGTGCAACATGCTGGTGGTGCTGGCCAGGAAGATGCTGCGCGGCAAGTTCCGCACCGTGGCCTTTGAACACAGCAGCCCCGCCATCCATTACGGGGCGTCGAAAATGCGGCGCCTGAAGTGCTGGCTGGTCAGCCAGACCTATCGCCGGCATGACGCGGTAGTGGGCGTGTCGCGCGGCGTGAAGGAAGACCTGGTCAGCATGTTTCCGCCGCTGCGCGGCAAGGTCCATACGATCTACAACGGCGTGCCCCTGGACAATGTGCGCCGGCAAGGCGCGCAGCGCATCGAAGGCGACGGCGCGGCGCCCTATCAGGTGGTGGCGGTGGGCAGGCTGGAAGCCGTGAAGGACTACGCCACCTTGATCGACGCCGCCGCCTTGCTGGACGACCCCGGCATCGCCTTCACCATCCTGGGCGAAGGCTCCGAGCATGCCGCCCTGCAAAAGCGTATCGAGGAGCGCGCCTCGCGCAGCCCCGTCACGCTGGCCGGGCATATCGACAACCCCTTTCCCGTCATCGCCAGCGCGGGCGCCTTCGCCTTGACCTCCATCCGCGAAAGCTTCGGCAACGTGCTGGTCGAAGCCTTGTGCCTGGGCGTGCCGGTGATCTCCACCGACTGTCCCCACGGCCCCGCCGAAATTCTTGACGCCGGCCGCTATGGCCTGTTGGTGCCGGTGGGCGACGCGGCGGCGCTGGCCGACGCCGTGCGCCGGCTGGCCTACGACGCGAAGATGCGCGAGCAACTGGCCGCGCAAGGCCCCGAGCGCGCCGACGCCTTTTCCCTAGAGCGGCACTGCCGCAACGTCATCGCGCTATTCCAGCCGCTGATGCAACGCGGCACGCCTTGAACAGGAAGGAATCATGCAGAAAATACCGGTTTCCGTGGTGGTCATGACGAAGAACGAAGAGCGCAACATCACCAAGTGCCTGAAGGCGCTGGTGGATTTTGACGAAGTCTTCGTGGTGGATTCCAACAGCACCGACGCCACCTGCGCGATGGCGACAGCGCTGGGCGCCCGCGTCTCCAACTTCCAATGGAACGGCAAGTACCCGAAGAAAAAGCAATGGTGCCTGGAGCAATTGCCCTTCTCGCATCCCGTCGTGCTGTACGTGGACGCCGACGAGGAAATGACCCCGGCCCTGGCCGAGGAAATCCGCGAGGTGCTGCCTCGCTTTGCGGCGGGCGCGGGCGGCGCCTTCGTGCCGTTCGACTACGTGTTCTGCGGCAAGAAGCTGGAACACGGCCACCGTGTCTACAAGCTGGCGCTGCTGGCGCGCAATCAATCGCGCTTCCTGGATTACGACGACCTGGACGTGGCGCATATGTGGGAAGTGGAAGGCCATTACCAGCCGCAGGTCAAGGGCGAGACCTTTGCCTTGCGACAGCGCATGGTGCACAACGACCACGATTCGCTCTTCCATTATTTCGACAAGCACAACCGCTATTCGGATTGGGAAGCCAACCTGCGCACCAAGGGCCTGATGAACGATCCGCGCGAAGCCAACGTGGGTGCCCGGGCCCTGCTCAAGCGCATATTTCAGGCCATGCCCTTCAAGGCGCCGATCTCGTTCCTGCATTCCTACGTGTTCCGGCTGGGCTTCCTGGACGGTAAGGCGGGCTATGACTACGCGGTGGCGCGCGCCATGTATTACTGGCAGATCCGCATCAAGACCGAAGAACTGCAAAAGACGCGGCTGGCGCGCGCCGGCGAGGCCGAGGCCGACGCCGACGCCGTGACCGGAGCCGCCAAATGAGCACATTGCAGCAACTGGATCGTTTTGCGCTGGCGCCAGGCCAACGTGGCCGCTCCGCGTTGACCGTGCAACTGTGGTGGACGGTGCAGAGCACCTTGTTTCGGTGGTCGCCCCAAGTGGCGTATGGCTTTCGGCGCTGGCTGCTGCGCTGCTTTGGCGCGCAAGTGGGCAAGAAGGTGCTGATCCGGCCGAGCGCCACGGTGACCTATCCGTGGAAGGTGCAGATTGGGGACTATGCCTGGATCGGCGACGACGCCGTCCTTTACAGCCTGGGCCCCATCCAGATCGGCGCGCATGCCGTCGTGTCGCAGCGCAGTTATTTGTGCGCGGCGGATCACGACGCCGGCCAGCCGGACTTTCCCCTGCGCGAACGCGCGGTCCGCGTGGAGGATGGCGCCTGGGTGGCGACCGATGTCTTCGTCGGCCCCGGCGTCACCATTGGTCGCGAAGCCGTGGTGGGCGCGCGCAGTTCGGTCTTTCGCAACATGCCGCCCGCGATGGTCTGCCACGGCAACCCCTGCCGCCCGGTGCGCCCGCGCATGGCGACGGCACCATGAAGATCCTGATCTACGGGATCAACTACGCGCCCGAACTGACCGGCATCGGCAAGTACAGCGCGGAGCTGGCCGAATGGCTGGCCGCGCACGGCCACGAGGTCAGCGTGGTGACCGCCCCGCCCTATTACCCGCAGTGGCGGGTACACGACGGCTACCGTGCGGGACGCTACCAGAAGGAAGTGCGGCGCGGTGTTACCGTGCGCCGCGCACCGCTGTGGGTGCCCGCGCGTCCCGGGGGGCTGAAGCGCCTGATCCACCTGGCCAGCTTCGCGCTGTGCAGCCTGCCCTCGCTGCTGCGCGCGGCGGCGGGGCGGCCGGACTTGATCCTGGTGGTGGAGCCCGCGTTGTTCTGTGCGCCGGCCGCCTGGATCACGGCGCGCCTGTGCGGCGCGCGCGCGTGGCTGCATATACAGGACTACGAAGTGGATGCCGCGTTTGAACTGGGCCTGCTCAAGGGCGCCGGCCTGCGCGCGGTGGTGAAGCGGGCCGAGCGCTGGTTGATGCGCCGCTTTGATCGGGTGTCGACCATATCCCAGCGCATGCTGGACCTGGCGCTGGCCAAGGGCGTGGAGCCCGACCGCGCGGTGCTGCTGCCCAACTGGATCGACGTCAACGCCATCACGCCGCGCGCGGAGGGTGGTGACTATCGCGCCGAGCTGGGCATTCCCGATAACGCCATCGTGGCGCTTTATTCCGGAAACATGGGTGGCAAGCAAGGCTTGCAGACGCTGGCGGACGTGGCGCACCGATTGAGCCGCGAGAGCCGGCTGTGGTTCGTGTTTTGCGGGCAAGGCCCGGAACGCGCACCATTGGAAGCGGCGTGCGAGGGATTGGCGCGCGTGGTGTTTCTGGATTTGCAGCCGGCCGATCGGCTGGGCGCGTTGTTGAACACCGCGGATATTCATTTGCTGCCGCAACGCGCCGGCGCGGCCGACCTGGTGATGCCGTCGAAGCTGACGGGAATGCTGGCCAGCGGAAGGCCCGTGGTGTGCGGCGCGGCGCGGGGGACCGAGCTGGCGAGCGTGGTGGCGCGCTGCGGGCTGGTGACGCCGCCCGAGGATGCCGAGGCGATGGCCGAAGCGGTACGCAAGCTGAGCTACAACGCAGCGATCCGCGAGACGCTGGGCGCGGCGGCAAGGTTGTATGCGCTGAATAATCTGGATGTGGACGCGGTACTGGCGGCGGCGGAACGGGAGTTTGGGAAGGTGGTGGGGGGGAAGGAGGCGGCGGCGGTGGGGAGGTAGATTCTGGCGTGCGATGTATCTGGATGGAGAAAGGGACGGGCGTTTTTCTGCCGTCCTTTTTTTGTTTCGGCGCTGCATGATGGGTTCCGCGCGATTGGCGTCGGCGTTCTTGGGACGGCGGGTGCGCGCTACACCCATCCTACGGGCGCTGCGCCGTGGCGTCGTAGGATGGGTGAAGCGCGGCATGACCTCGGCAAGAACACAACACCGATCGCGCGCAACCCATCTTGCAACGGTTGCTATGTGGCAAGGCCGCGGATGAATTGGGGCGCTGCTTGATGGGTTCCGCGCGATTGGCGTCGGCGTTCTTGGGACGGCGGGTGCGCGCTACACCCATCCTACGGGCGCTGCGCCGTGGCGTCGTAGGATGGGTGAAGCGCGGCATGACCTCGGCAAGAACACAACACCGATCGCGCGCAACCCATCTTGCAACGGTTGCTATGTGGCAAAGCCGCGGAAGAATTGGGGCGCTGCTTGATGGGTTCCGCGCGATTGGCGTCGGCGTTCTTGGGACGGCGGGTGCGCGCTGCACCCATCCTACGGGCGCTGCGCCGTGGCGTCGTAGGATGGGTGAAGCGCGGCATGATCTCGGCAAGAACACAACACCGATCGCGCGCAACCCATCTTGCAACGGTTGCTATGTGGCAAAGCCGCGGAAGAATTGGGGCGTTGCTTGATGGGTTTCGCGCGATTGGCGGCGGCGTTTTTGGGACGGCGGGTGCGCGCTACACCCATCCTACGGGCGCTGCGCCGTGGCGTCGTAGGATGGGTGAAGCGCGGCATGATCTCGGCAAGAACACAACACCGATCGCGCGCAACCCATCTTGCAACGGTTGCTATGTGGCAAGGCCGCGGATGAATTGGGGCGCTGCTTGATGGGTTCCGCGCGATTGGCGTCGGCGTTCTTGGGACGGCGGGTGCGCGCTACACCCATCCTACGGGCGCTGCGCCGTGGCATCGTAGGATGGGTGAAGCGCGGCATGATCTCGGCAAGAACACAACACCGATCGCGCGCAACCCATCTTGCAACGGTTGCTATGTGGCAAGGCCGCGGATGAATTGGGGCGCTGCTTGATGGGTTCCGCGCGATTGGCGTCGGCGTTCTTGGGACGGCGGGTGCGCGCTACACCCATCCTACGGGCGCTGCGCCGTGGCGTCGTAGGATGGGTGTAGCGCGGCATGACCTCGGCAAGAACACAACACCGATCGCGCGCAACCCATCTTGCAACGGTTGCTATGTGGCAAGACCGCGGAAGAATTGGGGCCGTTCGTGTGCGTGTTAGCTGGGCTGCTCTTTCTTGGCGGGGGGGAGGACGGCGCCGCTTCTTACCAGGCCCATTTGTACGGCGATGTAGGCGGCTTCAGCTTGGTTGCGGGCGTTGAGTTTCCAGTAGAGCGTGCGCGCGTGGCTCTTTACCGTGGCAACCGATATGCCGACGTGTTGGCCGATTTCGCGCATGGTTTTGCCTTGCACCAACAGTTGCAGGATTTCCTCTTGCCGTTGCGTCAATTCGCGCAGTTCATGCAGGGGCGCTTGCGACAGGCCTTGCTGGCGGCCCGCGGGCTGCGGATAGCATTCGCCACCCGCCACCACCAGGCTGACGGCCGCGGCCAGCGCGTCGGGGCTGGAGGCCTTGGGCAGATAGCCCGCCACGCCTGCGCGCGCGCAGGTGCCCATCACCGCCGGATCCAGCGCTGAATACAGCACCAACACCAGCCGCGGCATGAAGAACGCCATGGACTGCGAGATAAGCCCGATGTCCTGATCGGCAACGCCGCTGCAACCAATCACCAGTAGTTCCACTGGACGGTTGATTGAACTGGACATATTGAGCAGATGCGCTGGCGAAATGGCCAGGATGTCGTCGGCGTTGCGCACGCGTTCCAGGACATGCTGGATGGCGACGCGGAGCAGCGCGTAGTCTTCTATTAGTACGGTTGTCATCCCGGAGAGAACCTTGTGACACAGGGCCCATGCACGGTTCCCATGACGTCGGCGCATCACGCTGCGAACAGCAGGTTATGTGCGGCGCCAGCCCCAAGGGAATCTTGCCCGCGCTATTGGATCGGCGTCGCGAGGCGTTGTGATTCGCGCTCTCGATCCATGCTTGCGGACACAACCCATGCTATCAGCGGCACCGTTCGCTGAATCTCGTTCAGGAGGATGATTGGAGGAGGAAAACCGCACCCGGGCGGGCGCGGATACTGCGGTGTATGACTTAGGCGGGATGGTGGGGCGCACCCGGCAGCAACGGAACAGACTCGTTCCTGGCCGCCGGGCAGGCGGCGCGCCTGTCATTACCCAAGCTTGCGCCCATAGATCTGCCCGGTGTCCGACTCCCTGCCATTGTTCGGTTCATGCCATTCCAAGGTCGCACCGCGTTGCAACGCCGCGTACACGGCTTCGCCCTTGTTCTTGACATGCAAACGCTGGTAGAGCGTGCAAGCGTGCGTCTTTGCCGTGGCGACCGAGATGTTGAGCATCCGGCTGACGGTCTTGATCGGATAGCCCCTGGCCAACAGCACCAGCACCTCATATTGACGCGGCGTGATCTGAAGCAGTTGCGCCCCGGCGCTGACCGGCATCGTGGCCTTGGCGGATGCATCGTCGCCATCCCGGGTCGGTAGCGCGCAAACACTGGAGGCCGGGGCCTGCAACGCCTGCTCGCTGGGAAAGCACTGCCCGCCCGCCATGACCAGGCGAATCGCGGCCTCAAGGATTTCGACCGAAGCCGTCTTCATCAAGCAGCCGTACACGCTGGCCCCGGGCAAGCCCTGCACCGGCATGGGCAAGGGCATCACATCCGTCAACAGCAGAATCCGCTTGGGCGTGAGGACGCGCTGAATTTCGTGCAGCGCACTCCATGCTTCATCGGTTTCCACCGGCAACCCGTAGATCAAGAGATCGGCGCCCGCGTGCGCACCGTCGGCCTTGGACAAATCCGCCAAGCCCATACCCTCGATTTCCCAAACATCATCCAACTTGCTAAGTATCTGCCACAACCCCAACCGCAGTAGCGGATGGGCTTCAATCAGGACCATCTTGGCCATGGTGTCCTCCCGGTTTTTCGACGGGCCTAGAAGGGATCTTCGCTGTGCTGAAGACTATTTTTTTTCCAACCCTACGGGGGTGGTCCGCAATATCCCGGAATATCTAATGAAGCTGGACCGAGACACTTGGGCTGGGCAACTTTGGTAGCCAACATAACGGATGGCATGAACCCATCTTATGGTTCGAAACCTTCAAAATCAAGACGTTTCAGGGCGATATAATCCGATAAAAACAGAAATCATTCGTTAGCCTTAATCACCCTCGTAAATACGGATGAGGCAGCTCCCTCCGCCTTTTTACCGCTAGGGTTTTCACCCACTTCCCTATGCAAGCTACGCCTTCCCCCCTGGGAAACACCCGTCTACGAGGCTTGTTTTGTCACGATGCAGCCCTGCGGGCAGGCGAAAAAAAGCCGCGGCGAGGCAAAGGCCTCCCACGGCAAGAAACGCCAATTCTGAGGGAAAAAGCTCTCAATATGTTTCCGCGGACACATCGCGCCTCGGCGCGGATCGATCACACGCAATATAGGTAACATTTTTATTTTAGTGCCGGAAACATCATTTACTCCATATAGGCGAAGTCAAATACGGTATGACCGCCCTGATGGTGCCAATGGTGCATTGAAGCATGACGCTTGCTTAAAAAGTTGGCGTAGTGGATTTCGCCGTCGGTTTCGACGTAGGTTGACGGCGTCAGCTCTTCGATGCGGTTCAGCGACACCCCCTTGCCGTAGTGGCAGAAGCCTTGGTACTGGGCGCAGCGGATCACCTCTCCGCTAGGCGAGACAACGATTCCGGCGTTTCTGGCCCGCATGGGGTTGCGCACGATGGGGTTGCAGGCATGGGGCGTCCACTCGGTCGAGCGCGGCGAATCCGAGAAAAACGCGAAAAGCTCGTCACAGTGGCTTTGGCCGTCGGTACGATCAATATTGGTTAATAACCACCAATATTCTCCGTGCTTGAAAATAATGGTATCGACGGCCGATATATTGGTCATTAACGTGACATCAAGCTCCCATTTCAGCGGGAATTCAGTGCATTTCCACAATTCAATACTGCGATTTCCGCACGTCTCCGGCACCATGTACGTGACGCCA
This sequence comes from Achromobacter spanius, assembly GCF_029637605.1. Lineage (NCBI taxonomy): Bacteria > Pseudomonadati > Pseudomonadota > Betaproteobacteria > Burkholderiales > Alcaligenaceae > Achromobacter > Achromobacter spanius. The sequence goes on from NZ_CP121261.1 coordinate 2,370,000, forward strand.
TCGTGTTCAAAAATGTACGGAAAAGATAAATGATACGGCAGGTTCAAGGCGGTGCCCAACAGCCGGAAAGCCCCGTCCGAGTAGGTTGCGACCGAAATCGTACCCTTGCGGGAAGTAAAATCGTAATCTTCAAAAAATATATACGGTTTTTTATCGTGGGTATATACAAACGGATCTGCGAAGAACCTACCTTTGGGAGGTTGCAGCACCATGGCTTCCGATACTACCGCCTGCTGCCTTGACGACGGAAACATACCGATCCGCCATCGAATATTGCGCTTCATGATGCGCCGCACAATCAAATCACTGATTAACCAGGCCTGACGCGCGATATAGGCAGCGCTGTCCCACTCGACCGGATCCGCGCGTCGCGGGCCGCTCATGATCTGCATGTCGGGCGCCGGCTCGCTTTGCCTGGCCCGGGCCAGCGCCTGCAGGGCGTCGTAGACCATGAAGTTGCCAAGGCTGAAGGCGCGCGCCTGGTTTTTCAACCAGAACACTTCGGTATTGAAACTGCGCTGGTCCAGCAGTTCGTCCTGCTCGGGCTCGGGCCCCACCCGCCAGAGTTTCACGGTGGTGTGGTCCTGGCGCTGGAACACTTCCCAAAAACCCGCGTACCGGCTGGTCGACACGGCAATGTCGGAATAGCTCAACTGCCACACGCCCAGCCGCGCCCACCCCATCATCTGCTTGCGCGTGGCGCGCGAAGCACCCAGGGTGATGACCAGATCCAAGCCCAGCGCCGCCACCGCGTCCTGCGCCCCCTCTCCACCATCACCGACTTCAAGCGGCAGCACCGGCACCGAGGCAGACGGCATGCGCTGACGCATGTCGCCGCAAGACAGCATCTGACGCTGCTTGGCGGGCAGCATGCGGGCCTCGAAGCGCGACAGCGTGCCGAACAAAGCCTTGACGCCCAGACGCGGCGCTTTCTCGGCACCCGGGCCGTCCATCACCAACAAGGCGGAGATATCGAAATCCTGGCTATGGATGAGCCAGTCCACCATCTCATGCATCCAGCCGGGCTGCTCATACCCGTCAACCAACAGTCCCACTCGGTAGGTTTTCATTTGTCCCGCTCCTGTGTCAGGGCGTCTTGGGCACCCACGCCTGCCGGGCGCGCGGGGTCGCCGCCGGCCGCGCCGATGCAACGCAATTAAGTCCTCGCGCTGATACTGCGGGGTTTTTCCCGTGCCTTCCAGACCACATACATCCTAGGTCGGGCGCCCGAGGACGAACGGCTCAGGCTCGTGCCGCTGGCGTAGCGGCGGCTCGTCCGACGGCGCCCCGCTTCATCCTTCCGGGCTAGCTGATCCGGTGCAGTGGCACCGCCAACTAGTGCGTTGACCCTGGCCTCTCCGCACTTTAGGGGTAAACCCTATTGGGGATAGCCGAGGCTCGCTTCTCCTTCCTGGCTAACGCATAATTGCTTTTAAACAAACGTTTGAATTCAACTTTATGCAAGAAATCAGAACTCCCAACACCCGCGATTCCATCCTGGACACGGCCGAAGCGCTCTTTGCGCAGCAGGGCCACGACGGCACGTCGATGCGCCAGATCACGGGTGCGGCCGGCGTCAACCTGGCCTCGGTGAACTATCACTTCGGATCGAAAGAGTCACTCGTCCAGGCGGTGCTCAAGCGGCGCCTGGAAGTGCTGAACCGCGAGCGCATGCGGCTGCTGGACGAGCTTGAGGCGCAGTCCGAAGGCAAGCCCTTGAAGCCCTCGCAAATCGTCGATGCCTTCTTCGGCACGCTGCTGCGCCTGGCCGCTGATCCGGCCCAGGCCGGCAGCACCTTCCTGCCGCTGCTGGAACGCACCATGACCCACCCGTCCGACTTCATCCGCGCGCTGTTCGCCGAGGAATACGCCGACGTGCTGGAGCGCTACCGCAATGCGCTGTTCGCCGCCCTGCCCGACGTACCCAAGGCAGAAATCGTGTGGCGCTTCCAGTTCATGCTGGGCGCCACGTCGTACGCCATCATCGGCACCGATCTGCTGCGCTCCGTCACGGGCTGGCAGATTGATGAATCCGAACAACCCGACAACCCCGACATGCTGCTGCCCCGGCTGATGAGCTTTCTGCTGGGCGGCCTGCGCGCGCCCTTGCCACCCGTGGCCGGCTCCTAGCGGCCACGGCAGGCGCAAGACCCGGCACCAGACCAGACCCAGCGCAAGACAGAACTTACGGAGACAAAAGAAATGAACGCAGTGATCCTCACGCTCATCGTTATCGTGGCGCTTGCCGCCATCGTGCTGTCCGTGCGGCCGCTGCGCCGGGCGCTGCTGTCCGCGCCCATCTTCAACCTGTACCGCAAGGTGCTGCCGCAGATGTCCGACACCGAGCGCGACGCGCTGGAGGCCGGCACGGTGTGGTGGGAAGGCGAGCTGTTCCGCGGCCGCCCTGACTGGAGCCGCCTGCTGGCCTACCCGCGCCCGCGCCTGACCGACGAAGAGCAGCACTTTCTGGATAACCAGGCCGAAACCGCCTGCCGCATGGTCAATGACTGGAGCGTCACGCACGAACACCACGACCTGCCGGCCGAGCTCTGGACCTATCTGAAGACCCAGGGCTTCCTGGGCATGATCATCCCCAAGGAATATGGCGGCCTGGCGTTCTCCGCCTATGCGCATTCCGAGATTGTGACCAAGCTGTCGACGCGTTCGTCCGCGCTGGCGGTGTCGGTCATGGTGCCCAATTCATTGGGCCCCGCCGAACTGCTGCTGCACTACGGCACCGATGAACAAAAGAACCACTACCTGCCGCGCCTGGCGCGCGGCGAAGACGTGCCTGCCTTTGCGCTGACCAGCCCATGGGCGGGTTCCGACGCCGCCGCCATTCCCGATAGCGGCATTGTCTGCAAGGGCGAATGGCAGGGCCGCGAAGTGCTCGGCATGCGCGTCACCTGGGACAAGCGCTACATCACGCTGGCCCCGGTCTGCACGCTGCTGGGCCTGGCGTTCCGCCTGTATGACCCTGACGGCCTGTTGGGCGGCAAGAAAGACCTGGGCATCACTTGCGCGCTGGTGCCGCACGACCATCCTGGCGTGGACACCGGCCGCCGCCACTTCCCGCTGAACGCCATGTTCATGAACGGCCCCACGCGCGGCACGGACGTCTTCATGCCGCTGGACTTCATCATCGGCGGCCCCGCCATGGCCGGCCAGGGCTGGCGCATGCTGATGGAATGCCTGGCCGCGGGGCGTTCGATTTCGCTGCCCTCTTCCAACACCGGCATGTCCAAGCTGACGGCACGCGCCGTGGGCGGGTATGCGCGCGTGCGCAGCCAGTTCCGCATGCCCGTCGGCAAGTTCGAAGGCGTGGAAGAGGCGTTGGCCCGCATCGGCGGCCACACCTACATGATGGACGCCGCGCGCAGCATGACGGCGGGCGCGGTGGACCTGGGTGAAAAGCCCTCGGTTGTGTCGGCCATCGTCAAATACCACGTGACCGAACGCGCGCGCCAGGTCGTCAACGACGGCATGGACGTGATTGGCGGCAAGGGCATCTGCCTGGGTCCCAACAACTTCCTGGGCCGGGCGTACCAGCAGATTCCCATTGGCATCACCGTCGAAGGCGCCAACATCCTGACGCGCAGCCTGATCATCTTCGGGCAGGGCGCCATCCGCTGCCATCCCTACGTGCTGGCTGAAATGCAGGCCGCGCAATCGCCGGACGCCAAGCAGGGGCTGACCGACTTCGATGCCGCCTTCTGGGGCCACGTGGGTTTTGTGGCCAAGAACAAGCTGCGCACCCTGGGCACCGCCTTGACCGGCGCGCGCTGGGTCAAGGTAAACGCCGACGTGGCGCCCGACATGAAACGCTACTACCAGTTGCTCAGCCGCTATTCGGCCGCCTTCGCGCTGCTGGCCGATACGTCGATGCTGGTGCTGGGTGGCAGCCTGAAGCGCCGCGAACGCCTGTCGGCGCGCCTGGGCGACGTGCTCTCGCAGATGTACCTGATCAGCGCCACGCTCAAGCGCTTCGAGGACGAAGGCCGCCAGGCCGCCGATGCGCCGCTTGCGCATTGGTCGATCCAGGACGCGCTGTTCAAGTTGCAGGAAGCGTTCAACGGCGTGCTGGACAACTTCCCCAACCGCTTTGTGGCCTGGAGCATGGCGCGGCTGATTTTCCCCTGGGGCCGCACGCAGGCGCAGCCCTCGGACCTTCTGGGCCAGGACGTGGCGCGGCTGTTGATCAACCCCGGCGCCACGCGCGACCGCCTGACCTCGGGCTGCCACCTGCCCGCCACCGCCGACGAGCCCGTAGGCGCCATCGAACAAGCGCTGGCCGCCACGCTGGAAGCCGAGCCCATCGACGCGAAGATTCGCGAACTGGAAAAGCGCGGCACGTTGGAAGACAACCCGCAAGCCAACGTGCGCGACATCGCCGATGCCGCCTACGCGGCAGGCGGCATCACGGCGGAAGAATATGCCGTGGTGAAACGCCGCAATGTCTTGCGCGATACCGTGGTGAAAGTGGATGATTTCCCCTTTGATCTTGGCGCGTCGCAGGCCAGCCGGCCTGACGTTGAACGCAAGGTCGCTTGACGGAGGGCCCCGATGGCATTCAAACCGGTTTACGTCGTGGATGGCGCCCGTACGCCCTTCCTGAAAGCCCGCACCGGGCCCGGCCCATTCTCGGCGGGCGACCTGGCGGTGCAGGCCGGCCGCGCCCTGTTGCTGCGCCAGCCCTATGCCCCCGCCGATCTGGACGAAGTCATCGTGGGCTGCGCCGCGCCCTCGCCCGATGAAGTCAACATCGGCCGCGTGATTGCACTGCGCCTGGGCTGCGGCAACCAGGTCCCCGGCTGGACGGTGATGCGCAATTGCGCGTCCGGCATGCAGGCGCTGGATTCCGGCATTGCCAACATCCAGTCCGGCCGTTCGCAATTGGTGCTGGCCGGCGGCACGGATGCGCTGTCGCGCGCGCCGCTGTTGTTTTCAGACGATATGGTGCGCTGGCTGTCCGGCTGGTATGCGGCGCGCGGCGTGGGCGCCAAACTGGCGGCCTTGCGCGGCTTCAAACTGAAAAGCCTGGCGCCGGTCATCGGCCTGCTCAAGGGCCTGACGGACCCGGTAGTGGGCCTGTCGATGGGCCAGACCGCCGAAAACGTCGCTACCCGTTTCGGCATCGACCGCGCCGCCATGGACGCATACGCGGCGGGCAGCCACCAGCGTGTGCTGGCCGCGCGCGCGGCGGGCGCGCTGGGTGAAATCACGCCGCTGATCGATAACCAGGGCAAGCTGTACCCCGACGATGACGGCGTGCGCGAAGACTCCACGCCCGACAAACTGGCCAAGCTCAGGCCCGTGTTCGACAAGCCCTGGGGCAACATCACGGCGGGCAACAGCTCGCAGGTGACCGACGGCGCGGCCATGCTGGTGCTGGCTTCCGAAGAGGCCGTGGCCCGCTGGAACCTGCGCCCCATCGGCCGCATTGTCGACAGCCAATGGGCCGGCCTGGACCCCGCGCAGATGGGCTTGGGCCCCGTGCATGCCGCCACCCCCATCCTGCAACGCCACGGCTTGGGCTTGAACGACCTGGACTTGTGGGAAATCAACGAAGCCTTCGCCGCGCAGGTGCTGGGCTGCCTGGCGGCGTGGCGCGACGAAGCCTATTGCCAGGAGCATTTCGGGACGCCGGCCTGGGGATCGCTGGACCCCGCCAAACTCAACGTCGATGGCGGCGCCATCGCCATCGGGCACCCGGTGGGCGCGTCCGGCGCGCGCATCGTGCTGCACCTGCTTGACGCGCTCAAGCGCCGCGGCGCCAGGCGCGGCATGGCGGCCATCTGCATCGGCGGCGGCCAAGGCGGCGCCATGCTGGTTGAAACCCTGGACGAGGACCGCCCATGACGACCATCGACACGCTTTCCCACTGGCGCCTGGAGCGCGACACCGACGGCCTGGCATGGCTGACGTTCGACCGCGCCGGCAGCGCCGTGAACGCGCTGTCGGCCGACACCATGGCCGAGCTGGCCGTGGTGCTGGACGCGCTGGACGCCGCCCCGCCCAAGGGGCTGATCATCCAGTCCGGCAAGGCCACGGGCTTTATCGTGGGCGCCGACGTCAACGAATTCGCCAACCTGGACACCCCGGAACAAGCGCGCGCGCTGGTGGCCCGTGGCTGGAACCTGTTCAACCGCCTGGCCGCCGTGCGCTATCCCACGCTGGCCCTGATCCAGGGCCATTGCCTGGGCGGCGGACTGGAGCTGGCGCTGGCTTGCCGCTACCGGCTGGTGGCCGATCAGCCCGGCACCTCGCTGGCGCTGCCAGAAGTCATGCTGGGCATCTTTCCTGGCTGGGGCGGCATGCTGCGTCTGCCGCAAGTCATCGGCGCGCCCGCCGCGCTGGACATGATGCTGACGGGCCGTGGCGCGGATGCCCGCCGCGCGGCCGCGCTGGGCCTGGCCGACGCGCGCGTGCCCACGCGCCTGCTGCACGCCGCCGCGCGCCAGACCGTGCTGTCGAAAAAGCCCCCGCGCCGCGCGCGCGGGTTGGGAGGCCTGGCCAACCGCTGGCCGTTCAAGGCCATCGTCGCCAACCGCGCGCGCAAGCAGATCGCCGAGAAAGATCCGCTGGGGCACTACCCCGCCGCGCCCGCCATCGTCACGTTATGGGAAAAGCATGGCGGCAACGCCTTGCAGGCCCCTGAGTTGATCGACCGCATCATTTCGTCGGACACCGCGCGCAACCTGCTGCGCGTGTTCCGCTTGCAGGAACGGCTGAAGGCCAACGGCAAGCAGCCGGGTGTCGCCCCCGCGCGCCATGTGCATGTGGTGGGCGCGGGCACGATGGGTGGCGACATCGCGGCGTGGTGCGCGCTCAAGGGCATGACGGTGACCTTGCAAGACCAGGACATGGCTCGCATCGCCCCCGCCATCAAACGCGCGGCCGCGCTGTATGCGCGCCGCTTGAAAGATTCGCGCCTGGCGCGCGCCGCGCTGGACCGCCTGATCCCCGACCCCGCGGGCGGTGGCGTGCCGCGCGCCGACATCATCATCGAAGCCATCAGCGAACAAGCCGAGGCCAAGCGCGCGCTGTATGCGTCGCTGGAACCCCGCATGAAGACCGACGCGCTGCTGGCCACCAACACGTCCAGCCTGTCGCTGGAAACCTTGCGCGCCGGGCTGGCGCGGCCCGAACGATTGGTGGGCATCCACTTTTTCAACCCGGTGGCCAAGATGCCGCTGGTGGAGGTGGTGCATGCCGACGGTGACATGGCGGGCAACGCCGCGAACAACGCGGGGGACAACGCGGACGGCACTCCGGGCGGCAACTTGAGCGACGCCACCGCGCGCGCCTGCGCCTTTGTGGGCCAGATCGACAAGCTGGCGCTTCCTGTCAAGAGCGCGCCGGGATTCCTCGTGAACGCCGTGCTGGCGCCCTATATGCTGCAAGCCATGCGCAGCGTGGATGAAGGCCTGGCGCCGGAAACCGTCGACGCCGCCATGGTGGCCTTCGGCATGCCGATGGGCCCGCTGGAACTGGCCGATACCGTGGGCCTGGATATCGCCCGCGCGGCGGGCGAAGCCCTGGCGGATGGCGCCGAGCCGCCCCGCTGCCTGGCCGACCGCTTGGCGCGCGGCGACCTCGGCAAGAAAAGCGGCAAGGGCTTCTACATCTGGCGCGACGGCAAGCCGGTCAAAGCGGAAAAGGCCAACGCAACCAAGGGCAAAGCAGCCCGGGACAAAGCCAACGCCGCGCTCGCCGCCGCCCCCGTCGCCGCCCCCGCAGGGCTGGCGCAGCGCCTGATCCAACCCTTGGTGGACGCCACCCGGCAGCGCGTGGAGGACGGCGTGGTTGCCGATGCCGACCTGGCCGACGCCGGCGTGATTTTCGGAACGGGGTTTGCTCCTTTCACGGGCGGACCCTTGCATTACCAGGGCAGCAATGCCTGGCATCAACGTGGAACGGCTCATGCCGATTAGACCGGCCCCGCAAACAGACCGGCAGTGCAATAGAGACATACATCCAACTCGAGGAGGCAGTACCATGCGCAGACGTTCATTGTCCCTGAGCACCTTGTCGGCCATCGTGGTCGGCTTGGGCGCGTCCGCAACGTCCTACGCTGCCGGCTTTCAGCTCTTAGAGCAGAACGCCAGTGGCCTGGGCAACGCCTACGCGGGCTCGGCGGCAAATCCGGAAAACGCCAGCATCATCTACTACAACCCGGCAGGCATGACGTATCTGCCGGGCGTGAACTTTTCGGGCGGGGTCAATCTGATCAAGCCGTCGTTCAAGTTCAAGGACAACGGCGACAGCCGCAACCCCAGCGTTCCCGGCATTCCGGGCTCGGGGCTGAACGGCTCGGTGCCCACGGGCGGCAACGGCGGGGACGCCGGCAACCTGGGCGTGGTACCCAACCTGTATGCCTCGTGGCAGTTGAATGAACAGTGGTTCATCGGCCTGGGCGTCGGCGCCCCCTTTGGCCTGATGACCGAGTACGACGACGACTGGGTGGGCCAGTACCACTCCAACAAGTTCGAGATCAAGACCATCAACGTGAACCCCTCGATCGCCTACAAGGTCAACGACAAGTTCTCGATGGGCTTTGGCGTGAACTGGCAGCACATCGACGCCAACTACAAGAAAAAAACGGTGGTGCCGATTGCCGGGCTGCCGGTCGCCACCAATGGCGACGCCGACCTGAACCTGAAGGGCGACGCCTGGGGCTGGAACGTCGGCTTCATGTTGCAACCCACGGAAGACACCCGCATCGGCCTGTCGTACCGTTCAAAGATCAAGCACACCGCCAAGGGCGATACCGACATCACCAACATCGGCCCCACCGGGCAATCGGTGTCGTTCGACGCCAAGGCCTCGGTTGACCTGCCCGATACGCTGATCCTCAGCGCCGCGCACCAGTTGAACGAACGCTGGGAACTGCTGGGCGACGTGTCGTGGACGGGTTGGAGCAGCATTCCCGAGCTGAAGATCCGAAACTCCGGCCCGGGCGCGCGTGACGATGACCTGCCCCTGAACTTCCGCGACACCTGGCGCATTGCCGTGGGCGCGAACTACAAGTTCGCGCCGGCCTGGAAGTGGAAGTTCGGCTTGGCGTATGACCAGTCGCCGGTCCACAACGAAGCCGACCGCCCAACGTCCCTGCCCGACAACAATCGCTACTGGTTCTCGACCGGCGTACAGTGGGAAGCCACCAAGACCACCACGCTGGACCTGGGCTACACCTATCTGTACCTGCGCGACACGGACATCGACACCACGTCCGGCAGTGCGGCGACCAAGGGCCGCGTGGCTGGCACCTATAACAGCAACGCCCACATCGTCGGCCTGCAACTGACGTCCCGCTTCTAGGCTTGCAAGGGCGGGCGGCCGCGCGCCGCCCCCCGTTTTTTGAAGGAGATTCCCCTTGAGCAAGTTCGTCGTCAAACACGTTGCCGTCCTGGGCGCCGGCGTCATGGGCGCGCAGATCGCCGCCCACCTGGCCAATGCCGGCGTGCCCGTCACGCTGTTCGACCTGGCCGCGTCCGAAGGCGACCGCAACGGCATCGTCAACAAGGCCCTGGCCGGCCTGAAAAAGCTGGAACCCGCCCCGCTGGCCGGCGCGGCCCGCATCGCCCTGATCACCCCCGCGAACTACGATGACCACCTGGACGCCCTGCGCGGCTGCGACCTGGTCATCGAAGCCATCGCCGAACGCATGGACTGGAAGACGGCGCTTTACGAGCGCATTGCCCCGCATGTGTCGCCCGACGCCATTGTTGCGTCCAACACGTCCGGCCTGTCGATCGACGCGCTGGCCAACGCCCTGCCCGCAAGCCTGCGCGAGCGCTTCTGCGGCATCCACTTCTTCAATCCGCCCCGCTACATGCGGCTGGTGGAAATCATTGCCACATCGCATACGCAGCCGGCCGTGCTGGACCAGTTGGAAACCTGGCTCACGTCCACGCTGGGCAAGGGCGTGATCCGCGCGCTGGACACGCCCAACTTCGTGGCCAACCGCATCGGCGTGTTCTCCATCCTGGCCGCCATGCACCACACCGCGCGCCTGGGGCTGGGGTTTGACGAGGTCGACGCGCTGACCGGCCCGAAGATCGGCCGCCCCAAGAGCGCCACCTATCGCACGGCGGACGTGGTTGGGCTGGACACGCTGGCCCACGTGGTGGGCACCATGGAAAAGAACCTGCCCGACGACCCCTGGCACCGCTACTTTGCGCTGCCGGCATGGTTGTCGGCCCTGATCCAAAAAGGCGCGCTGGGCCAGAAGACCGGTGCGGGCGTCTACCGCAAGCAAGGCCGCGACATCCTGGTGCTGGACCTGAAGGCGCAAGACTACGTGCCCAGCGCCGGCAAGCTGGCCGATGAGGTCGCCGCCCTCTTGAAGGAACGCAATCCCGCCAAGCGCTTTGCCGCGCTGCGTGCCAGCGAGCACCCGCAGGCGCAGTTCCTGTGGAGCCTGTTCCGCGACATCTTCCACTACAGCGCCGTGCAGCTTGAACACGTGGCCGACAACGCGCGCGACCTGGACCTGGCCATGCGCTGGGGCTTCGGCTGGGCGCAAGGCCCGTTCGAAACCTGGCAGGCGGCCGGCTGGCAGGACATTGCCGCCGCCGTGGCCGAAGACATCGCCGCCGGCCGCGCCATGAGCAACGCGCCCCTGCCCGCCTGGGTACAAGAACCCGACCGCCACGGCGTGCATGCGCCCGAGGGCTCGTATTCCGCGCGCACCGGCACCTTGCATCCGCGTTCTGCCTTGCCGGTGTATCGCCGCCAGTTGTTCCCCGAGCGTGTCTTCGGTGAAGGCCCGGATGACCGTGGCGTCACCGTGTGGGAAAACGAAGGCGTGCGCTTGTGGAACCTGCCGGACGTGGATGCGGGCATCGCCATCCTGTCCGTCACATCGAAGAACCACACGCTGGGCGGCGAAGTATTGGAAGGCGTGCTGCAAGCCGTGGCGCGCGCTGAACGTGATTTCGACGGCCTGGTCATCTGGCACGAACCGCCCTTTGCCGTGGGCGCCAATCTGCAGCAAGTGGTGCAGGCGTGCGCCGAGGGCCAGTTCGACATGCTGGAAGCCATGGTCGAAAAATTCCAGCGCGCGTCCCAGTCGTTCAAATACGCGCGCATTCCCACCGTGGCCGCCGTGCAGGGCATGGCGCTGGGCGGAGGCTGCGAATTCCTGATGCATGCTTCGCACCGCGTGCTGACGCTGGAAAGCTATATCGGCCTGGTGGAAGCCGGTGTCGGGCTGATCCCGGCCGGTGGCGGCAGCAAGGAATTTGCCGGCCGCGCGGCCGCGCTGGCGGCCAAGACCGCCACGCCGGGCGAGGTCTTCCCCTACCTGCAACCCGTCTTCCAGACCATCGCCATGGCGCAGGTGGCCAAGAGCGCGCTGGAAGCCATCGACGCGGGTTTCGCGCGCGAACACGACGTCGTGCTGTTTCACCCCGACGAACTGCTGTTTGTTGCCATCGGCCAGGCCCGTGCCGCGGCCCAGGCGGGCTACACGCCGCCGCCGCGACTGTCGAACATTCCGGTGGCGGGCCGCAACGGCATCGCCAACTTCGAGATGGTGCTGGTCAACATGCGCGAAGGCGGCATGATCAGCGCGCACGATTACCGCGTGGCGCGCAGCGCCGCCGTGGCTCTGTGCGGCGGCGAAGTCGAAACCGGCACGAAGGTGGACGAAGAATGGCTGTTGGCGGTTGAGCGCCGCGAATTCGTCGCGCTCTTGCGCACGCCTGAAACCCAGGCCCGCATCCGCCACACGCTGGAAACCGGCAAGCCGTTGCGCAACTGAGGAAAGCATCATGACCAAGCAGATACAAGACGCCTACATCGTCGCCGCCACGCGCCTGCCGGTGGGCAAGCGCAATGGCGCCTACATCACCACGCGCCCCGACGACATGCTGGCCGCCGCGCTGAACGGCGCGCTGGCGCAGGTGCCAGCGCTGGACACCGCGCGCATCGAAGACGTGATTGCCGGCTGCGCCATGCCGGAAGCCGAACAAGGCATGAACGTGGCGCGCATCGGCCTGCTGCTGGCGGGCCTGCCGCAAAGCGTGGCGGGCGTGACCGTCAACCGCTTCTGCGCGTCGGGCTTGCAGGCGGTGGCCGACGCCGCCGCGCGCATCCGCATGGGCGAGGCCGACATCATGATCGGGGCGGGCACCGAATCCATGAGCGCCATGCCGCAGATCATGGGCAACAAGGTGTCGATGAACCCCGAGATCTTCGCCCACGACGAGAACATCGGCATGGCCTTCGGCATGGGGCTGACCGGTGAAAAGGTGGCTGAACGCTGGAAGGTCTCGCGCGAGGATCAGGACGCCTTCGCGCTGGCTTCCCACCAAAAAGCCTGCGCCGCGATCGCGGCCGGCCATTTCCGCGCTGAAACCACGCCGTATGAAGTGGTGTCGCATCTGCCGGACGGCGCCAGCGGCGCGCTGCGCGTGGTGCGCCGCCTGGTCGAAGTGGACGAAGGCCCGCGCCCGGACAGCAACGCCGAAGCCTTGGCGCGGCTGCGTCCCGTGTTCTCGACGCGCGGCAGCGTCACGGCCGGCAATAGCTCGCAGATGTCCGACGGCGCGGCCGCCGTGGTGCTGGTGTCCGACCGTATCCTGCGCGAATTCAACCTGAGCCCGCTGGCGCGCTTTGTCAGCTTCGCGGTGGCCGGCGTGCCGCCCGAAGTGATGGGCATCGGCCCCGTCGCGGCGATCCCCAAGGTGCTGGAACGCGCCGGCATCACGCAAGACGCGCTGGACTGGATTGAGCTGAACGAGGCCTTCGCGGCCCAATCGCTGGCGGTGATCCGCGAACTGAAGCTGGACCCCAGCAAGGTCAACCCACTGGGCGGCGCCATCGCGCTGGGCCACCCGCTGGGCGCCACCGGCGCCATCCGCACTGCCACCATCACGCACGGCCTGCGCCGCACGGGCGGCAAGTACGGGCTGGTCACCATGTGCATCGGCACCGGCATGGGCGCGGCCGGGCTGTTCGAAGCGATGTAGGGCCTGGCGCAACCCAGCAAAACCACCATGCGACATAACCCGGCATGCCCAGCATGAAGCCCTATTGGTTCAAGAACCTGTCGCCGGAATGGCGCGCGCGCCTGATGCGGGTGGGCTTCAACCTGCACCCGGCGTTTCGCGCCACCGGCGGCCGTGTGATGCATGTGTCGCCGGACTTCCAGCACATCCGCATCAAGCTGCCGCTGTTGCGGCGCACGCGCAATATCGTGGGCTCGATGTACGGCGGGTCGCTGTTCGCGGTGACGGACGGCGCCCATCCCACCATGCTGATGTCGGCGTTGGGGCCGGACCACATCGTGTGGGACAAGGCGGCGTCGATCCGCTTTCGCAAGCCGGCCTACACGACCCTGTATGCCGACTTCCGGCTGCCACCCGGAGAAATCGCGGAGATACGCGGCGTGCTCGCGCGCGACCACGAAACCACCCGCACCTACACGGTGGAATTGAAGGACAAGGACGGCGTGGTGTATGCCGTGGTGGAACGCACGATCTATATCGCCGACAAGAAGTTCTACAAGCGAAAGAACACAGGAGGAGACACATGCAATGCATCTCTGGAGGGCGATACACCGCCCTGAGCCTGATCCTTGCCGCCAGCCTGGCGGTTGCGCCCGCGTTCGCCGCCGACAGGGAGGTTGGCGGCCTGCGCGTGCCGGAACATATGTCCGAGGGTGGCCGCACGCTGGTGCTCAACGGGGCGGGCCTGCGTACAAGATTCGTCGTGAAGGTCTACGTGGCCGCGCTGTACGTCACCACAAAAAGCCAGGACGCCACGGCGCTGATCAACAGCACGGAACCGCGCCGCATCCGTTTGCAATTGCTGCGCGACGTGGACAGCGAGAGTCTTGACGAAGCGCTGCAAGACGGCTTGCGCGACAACACGCCGCCTAAGGAACTTGCCATGCTGAAGGCGTCGGCGGACCGCCTGAAAAGCCTGGTGGCCGATCTGGGCATTGCCCGCGAGGGCGATGTGGTCGACGTGGACTTCGACGCCCAAGGCGTGGCCGTGGCCCACAACGGCAAGCACCGGGGCCGCGTCGACAACCCCGATTTCGCGCGCGCCTTGCTCCGCGTCTGGCTGGGCGACAAGCCCGCGCAGACTTCCCTGAAGAATGCCCTGTTGGGCAACTAGGCGGAACCGCACACGATGGAACGAATCTGGCACAAGAGCTATCCCGCGGGCGTTCCCGCGGAGATCGAGGTGGACGGCGTCACCACGCTGGTCACGGTCGTGCGGGACAGTTGCCGCTGCTACGCGGACAAGACCGCGTATCTGAGCATGGGCAAGTCCATCAGCTACGCCGAACTGGACGGGCTGACGCGCGACTTCGCCGCCTGGCTGCACGCGAATGGCCTGGGCAAAGGCGACCGCATCGCGCTCATGATGCCCAACCTGCTGCAATACCCCGTCTGCCTGTTCGGCGCCTTGCGCGCCGGGTGCATCGTGGTCAACTGCAACCCGCTCTACACGGCGCACGAGCTTGCACACCAGTTGGCGGACTCGGGCGCGCGTGCCATCGTGGTGGCGGACAATTTCGCGGCCACGGTGCAAAAAGCCCTGCCCGGCAGCGCGGTCGAACGCGTGCTGGTGACGTCCATCGGCGAAATGCTGGGCCCGCTGAAAGGCCGGCTGGTGGACTTCGTCATCCGCCGCGTCAAGCGCATGGTGCCGGCGTGGTCGCTGCCCGGTCACGTGCGCCTGGGCGATGCGCTGCGCGCGGGCCGCCAGGCGCCGTTTACTGAAGTGCCGCTGGACCAGCGCGACCTGGCCTGCCTGCAATACACGGGCGGCACCACCGGCGTGGCCAAGGCCGCGATGCTGTCGCACGGCAATCTGGTGGCCAACCTGAACCAGGCGCACGCCTGGATCAAGCCGCTGGTCAAGGATGGCGAAGAGTGCATCGTCACGGCCTTGCCGCTGTATCACATCTTTGCGCTGACGGCGAACTGCCTGACATTCATGAAGATAGGCGCCAGCAACCTGCTGATCATCAATCCGCGCGACATTGCCGGGCTGATCAAGGAAATGAGCCTGGTGCCGTTTTCAGCGTTCACCGGCGTCAACACGCTGTTCAACGCACTGCTGAATCATCCGGACTTCGCCAAGCTGGATTTCTCGCGCTTGCGCCTGACGATGGGCGGAGGCATGGCGGTGCAGCGCGCCGTGGCCGACCGCTGGCGCGCGGTCACGGGCAAGTCGCTGGCACAGGCCTACGGGCTGACCGAGACCTCGCCCGCCGTCACGGTCAACCCGCTGGACGTCAAGGAATTCACCGGGTCGATCGGCCTGCCGGTGCCGTCCACCGACATTTCCATCCGCAACGATGACGGCGTGGAACTGGGCCTGGGCGAAACGGGCGAGATCTGCGTGCGCGGCCCGCAGGTCACGCAGGGCTACTGGAACCGTCCCGACGAAACCGCGCTGGTGCTGACCGCGGACGGCTACTTGCGCACGGGCGACATCGGCTACGTGGACCAGGACGGCTACGTGTTCCTGATCGACCGCAAGAAAGACATGATCCTGGTGTCGGGCTTCAACGTGTATCCCAACGAGGTCGAGGACGCCGCCGCGCTGCATCCCGGCGTGCGCGAAGTGGCCGCGGTCGGCGTGCCGGACGAACGCTCGGGCGAAGTGGTCAAACTATATGTGATCCGCAAGGATCCCACGCTGGATGCCGAAACGCTGATCGCCCATTGCCGCACGCAACTGACGGGCTACAAGGTGCCGCGCCAGGTAGAATTTCGCGATGACCTGCCACGCACCAACGTAGGCAAGATCCTGCGGCGGGAATTGAAACCCGACGCCGCCCCGCAGGCGGAAAAGCAAAGCGTGGATCAGGGTTGAAAACCCCCACGGCTAGCGCAACCCGTAGGATGGGTGCAGCGCGGCAAGGCAACAAAAAGAACGACACCCCCGATCGCGCGAAACCCATCAAGCAGCACCCCAATTCTTCCGCAGCCTTGCCAAATAGCAACCGCTGCAAGATGGGTTCCGCGCGATCAGCGCCAGGGGTTCTGGGCATGACCTTGCCGCGCTGCACCCATCCTACATGTCACGGCTGGCGCAACCCGTAGGATGGGTGCAGCGCGGCAAGGCAACAAAAAGAACGACACCACCGATCGCGCGAAACCCATCAAGCAGCCCCCCAATTCTTCCGCAGCCTTGCCACATAACAACCATTGCAAGATGGGTTCCGCGCGATCAGCGCCAGGGGTTCTGGGCATGACCTTGCCGCGCTGCACCCATCCTACATGTCACGGCTGGCGCAACCCGTAGGATGGGTGCAGCGCGGCAAAGCAACAAAAAGAACGAAATCGCCGATTCTGGGCATCTTGACCTCCTTCCTTGCCCTTCCCTCGCTACCACTGCCCGAAGAACACCCCCGCCCGCTTATGCGCGTTGGTGGCTTTCTCCACGGCTTCGTCGCTGATGGTGGTGCGCCGCTTGCCACGCAGCATCCAGTCCAACAAGCGCTGGCGCAGTTCCAGCCGTATCGCCGCATGCGAGGCGCTGGTGCCCAGGTCCTGGAACTCATCCGGGTCGGCGTGCAGGTCAAACAGCTGCTCGGGCTCGTCCAGCCAGTACACATAGCGCCAACGGTCTGTGCGCACCGACCAGGCGCGCGCATTCTGCGGCGTCTTGCCGCGCAGGATGCGGGCCTGGCGGAAGCTGTAGTCCAGCTCCGAGAACACGCAGTCGCGCCATCCCGTGGTGGACGCAGCGCCGGATGCGATACCGGATGCAGAGCCCCCCCTAGACCATGCAGCAGCGTTTGCAATTCCCTGCCTTCCAGCCGATGCGACGGCCCGGGCGTGCCCAAGGCGCGCAGCACCGTAGGCACCACGTCCACGCTTTCCACCATATCGTTCAAAACCTGCCCGCGCGTGGCATCGGCCGCCGCCGACGGGTCCATCACAATGAACGGCACGCGCTGCACGGTGTCGTAAAACAGTTCTTTTTCGCCCAGCCAGTGGTCGCCCAGGAAATCGCCGTGGTCGGCCGTGAACACGATCAGCGTGTTCTTCATCAGGCCCGCGCCTTCCATGTAGTCGAACAATCTGCCCAGGTGATCGTCCAGTTGCTGGATCAGCCCCTGGTACGCCGGCCGCACCACGCGCACGCATTCATCGCTGGAAAAGCTGACGCTCTCTTCCTGCTGGCGATAGGCGGCCACCACGGGGTGCGCGTTCGCCAGCTCTTCCTGGTTGCGTCGCACGGGCAGGCATTGGTCGGCGGTATAGCGCTGGTGATACGGGGCCGGCGCCATGTAGGGCCAGTGCGGCTTGACGTAGCTCAGGTGCAGCACCCAGGGCTGGCTGCCACGGCGTTGCATGAAGTCCAGCGCCTGATCCGTCATGTAAGCAGTTTCGGAATGCGCTTCGGCCACGCGCGACGGCAGATGCACGTTGCGCATGTTCCAGCCGCTGGCGATCTGGCCATTGGCGTCCACGCCCGCAATCACGTAATCGGTCCAGGGGTCGGCGCTGTCGTAGCCGTGGCGGCGCAGGAAGGCCGGATAGCCGCTTTCCTGACCAGGCGTGTGATGGCCGTCGTAGCGGTCCAGTTCCGTGAAGCCGCCTCGGCTGAGCAGCACGCCCAGCTCGGACGCGCCGTCGATGGCCAGCCGTTCCATGCCGGCCTTGTCGGGAATGATGTGGGTCTTGCCGGCCAGGGCCAGCTCGCGCCCCTGCCCCGCCAGATATTCGCCCAGCGTAATCTCGTTGACCGACAGCGGCACGCGGTTCCAGGTAGCGCCGTGGCGCGAGGGGTAGCGGCCCGTGTAGTAGCTCATGCGCGACGGGCCGCACACGCCGGAATTCACGAAGGCGCGGTCAAAGCGCACGCCGCGCGCCGCCAGCGCATCCAGGCTGGGCGTTTGCAAATAAGGATGGCCATAGCAGCCAAGGTGATCCGCCCGCAACTGGTCGGCCATGATGAACAACACATTCTGCACCGTGCTCATTGCCGCCCCTATTGCGTGGCCGTGAAGCCGGAGTCGCGCACCACCGGTTCCCATTGCTTGCGGTAGGCGTCCAGCGCCTTGGCGGTGCCGGCTGCATCCTGCGACACCGGTTCCAGGTATACGCTGCGCACGGCCTTTTCCATGGCGGGGTCACGCAGAATGGCGGCGATGTCCGCGCCCAGGCGATCAGCCTTGGCCTTGGGCATGGCGGCGGGCGCGAAGAAGGCGTTCCAGCCGTCGGCGGCCAGGTCCACGCCGCTTTCCTTGAAAGTGGGCACGTCTTGCAGATCGGCATCGCGTGTGTCGCCGGACGTGGCCAGGATGCGGATCTTGCCGGCGCGGTGCTGCGGCAGCAGGGTGTCCAGCGTGTCGATGCCTTGCGGCAGAATGCCGCCGATCAGTTCAGAGATCAACGGCGCGGACCCGCGATAGCCAATCACTTCCGGATCCTGCTTGATCTCGCGGCCCAGCATCAGCGCGAAGAAGTGCGGCAGGCTGCCGGTGGCCGGCACGCCCACCGTGAACTGCTTGGGGTTGGCGCGCAGCCACTCGCGCAGGGCGGGCACGTCCTTGATGGGCGAGCTGGCCGGCACGGCCAGGGCAAACTTGTAGCGGCTGACCAGCGACACCGGCGTAAAGTCGCGCTTGGCGTCATACCCGGGTTGGGCGTAGACCAGCGGCGCCACGACCATGACGGCGGGGTTGGCCAGCATCAGCACGTTCTGCTCGGCCGGCGCCGCATGCAGCGTCTGCGCCGCGATGCGCCCGCCCGCGCCGGTCTTGTTTTCAACCACCACCGGCACGCCCAAGCGGTCCTTCAGGCGGTCCGCCACCAGCCGCGCGATGCGGTCTGAGCTGCCGCCCGGGGGGTAGCCGACCACGATCGTCAAGTTGCCGTCCAGCGGCGCCTGCTGCGCACAGGCCAACGAGGCCCCCGTGGCCATGACCGTGGCCACGATGGCTTTTACCATCCATCCCTTGGTCCATTGATGCATCGTCTTCTCCTATGGACAGTGGCCCGCTGTCGGTTATGGTTCTGTCTGCCTGGCCAAACCTCAAATAAGCAGAATCAATGTAGCAACGCGGCCGTTGCTTGATCTAATCCAGGACTTTCGATAACGATATGCAGCACGCGCCGCGCGGGACGCGGCCCGCACTGCGGCAAGGAGGAGACGCCATGCCAACCCGCCTGATACCCGATCGGCCCCCGACAGAGCAGACCGCATCACAGCAGACCGCATCAGGGCTGCCCGCATCCGACCCGCCTCCTCATCTATCCGACATGCTGATGTACCGGCTGTACCAGGCATGGTCGCAGTCCAACCCGGTTTTCGTGCGGCTATGTGAAGGCCGTTTCGGCATCACGCGCCGGGAATGGCGCATTCTGGCCTGCGCCATCGAAGGCGGCGTGATGAACTCGGCCGAGCTGGCGGCCGCCGCCAAGCTGGATCTTGCCCGCACATCACGCACGCTGGGCGCGCTGTGTGCGAAGGGCTGGTTGCGACGTCTGCACGACAGCAGCGACCGCCGCGTGGTGCGGGTCGAGGCCACCGCCGAGGGCCAGGCCCGTTATCAGGCGCTGCTGCCCGAAGTCTTGCGGCTGAACGCGCTGCTGGTGCAGGATTTGAGCGACAGCGAGGTTGCCCTGCTGCGCGACTTTCTGGGCCGCATTGAGCAGCGCGGCCGGCGCATGGCTGAAGACAATATCGTGGCGGACAAGGCCAGCCGCCGCGAGGGCGGGACCCGGCGCGCGCAGTATGCGTAAGGCATGGGTGTCGCGCCGGTCCAACAATCCAGCAGGGCAGGCGCCGCCTGAAAACCCTGCGGCAAGCTGCTGAAAAAAAAGGCTTTTACCTGTCCGAACGTGGTGGCCTGCATGGTTTGCAGGCCTTTTTTACATCTGGGATTGCCCCGGCGCCTAGTCGCGCGGACGCAGCGCAATTAATAATAATTATCGTTGCCATTCCTATATGTAATCAGCGACCACCGCGTCGCAGGGGACTCATTTGAAACGCCATCCAACCCGGGCTACCCGCCGCGCGCGCCCGCAGACCCTATTGCCCGCCGCCGCGCTGGCCGCCTGCCTGGGCGCCACGGCCCACGCCCAAACCGCCCCCGCCGCCGGCCCCACCACCGTGCTGCCCGCCGTGCAGGTGACCGGCACGGCCGAAGCCGCCACCGGCCCGGTCGCGGGCTATGTGGCCACGCGCAGCGCAACCGGCACCAAGACCGACACCCCCCTGTCAGAAACGCCGCAGGCCATCACGGTGATTCCGCGCGATCAGATCGTGGACCAGGGCGCGCAGAACGTGCAGGACGCCATGAACTACGCCGCTGGCGTGCGCCCCAACGCCTACGGCGTGGACAACCGCGGCGACTACGTCCGCATTCGCGGCGTGGAACCGGCGCAGTACCTGGACGGCTTGCGCCAGTTCTTCAACTACAACAACCCGCGCACCGAGGTCTACGGCATGGAACGCGTGGAAGTGCTGCGCGGCCCCTCGTCGATGCTGTACGGACAGGGCAGCACCGGCGGCATCGTCAACCTGGTCAGCAAGCGTCCGCAAGCCGAAGCGCAACGCGAGATCGGCGTGGTGCTGGGCAACGACAACCGCCGCGAAATCCATACCGACCTGACCGGCCCGGTGACGGAAGACGGGCAATGGCTATACCGCGTGGTGGCCGTGGGCCGCGACAGCGACACCCAGGTGCAGTATGCGCAGGACGACCGCCTGATGTTGGCGCCGTCGCTCACGTGGCGGCCCAGCGCCGCCACCTCGCTGACCTTGCAGGCGCTGTGGCAAAAGGACAAGGCCGGCACCACGCAGTCGTTCCTGCCCTGGAGCGGGTCGGTGCAAGAGAACCCGAACGGCCGCATCCCCACCCGCCGCTTCGTCAGCGAGCCGGGCTGGGACGCCTACGACACCGAACAATTCAGCGTGGGCTGGCTGTTTGAACACCAGTTCAACGACACCTGGAAATTCCGCCAGAATTTCCGCAACACGGTCAGCCGCGTGGACTACCAATCGCTGTACCCGAACGTCTACGGCGAGCGCCGTGGCGATTCCTATATCGATGCCGCCCAGACCACCACGGACCGCTACTTCTACGTCAACAAGCCGCGCATGCGCACGCTGCTGGCCGATCAGAACATAGAAGGCAAGCTCAACTGGGGCCGCACCGAGCACACCGTCATCCTGGGCATGGACTATTCGCACTACCGCGAAACCAGCCAGACGGCATCTGGCCTGGGCGCGCCGCTGAACCTGTACCACCCTGTGTACGGCAACCTGCCGGAATATGAACTGTCGGACACGCCCAAGCAAAAGCAGCAGCAACTGGGCTTCTACGCGCAAGACCAGATCAAGTTCGACAAGAACTGGATCTTCCTGGCGGGCATCCGCCGCGACCGCGCCGACAACCGCATCGACGGCCAGGACAAGGAAACCGACTACGCCACCACCAAGCGCTTCGGCCTGATGTACGCGGCCGACAACGGCTGGTCGCCCTACCTGAGCTACAGCGAATCGTTCACGCCGATTGCCGGATCGAACTTCTACAACGAACGCTACAAGCCCATGCGCGGCAAACAGGTCGAGGCCGGCATCAAGTACATGCCCCGCGACGCCGACATCGAGTTCACCGCCGCCGCCTACGACCTGCGCGAAAAGAACCGCCAGACCAACGACCCCGAAAACCCCAACAACCAGATCCAGGCTGGCAAGACGCGCACGCGCGGCGTTGAACTGGAGCTGCGCGGCCGCGTCACCAAGAACGTGGACGTGATCGCCAACTACATCTACACCGATGTCGACCCGCAACTGGAAGGCTTGCCCAAGCACATGGCGTCGTTGTGGAGCAAGTACCGCTTTGCGCTGGCCGGCCAACCCGGCTTCGCGGTGGGCGCGGGCGTGCGCTACCTGACGGCCTTCCGCGATGGCGGCGCACCGGAAACGCCCGCCGTCACGCTGTTTGACGCCATGGTCAGCTACGACAATGGCCCGTGGCGCTATGCCTTGAACGTCAACAACATCGCCGACCGCACCTATGAAACGGTCTGCCTGGACCGGGGCGACTGCTTCTACGGCGCGCGCCGCACGGTCATGCTGAGCGGGGCGTACCGCTTCTGATCCAACGCGGCGCAGGCCGCCGCCCTTCCGCCCCCTATATCGACCCTCCAGGACGGAGAAACCTGTACGTACAGGCAGTACGTACAGGTGTACACTAGCGGTTTTTCAACCCCCACTGACAGACGCGCCCACGAACGTCTGCAATCCACCAGAACCGTCCTGGAGACTTACGCAAGTGTCGACCACCGCTTCTTCCCGTTCGCCTTTTTTTGGCACCATGCAGAAAATCCCCGGTGGATTGATGCTCGTGCCGCTGATCCTGGGTTCCCTGATCGGCACCTTCGCCCCTGATGCGCTTGCCATCGGCGGCTTTACCACCGCCCTCTTCAAGAACAGCGCCCTGCCGCTGATCGCCCTGCTGATCTTCGCGACCGGCACGCAAGTCAACGCCCGCACCGGCGGCCCCATCCTGGCTACCGCCGGCACCCTGCTGCTGATGAAGACGCTGGTGCCCGCCACCCTGATCATCATCCTGGGCAGCTATGTGGGCCTGGACGGCGTGATGGGCGTGTCGATCCTGGCCTTGCTGGCCGCGTTCGACAACAGCAACGGCGGCCTGTGGCTGGCCTACACCGGCCAGTACGGTGACGCCCGCGACCGTGGCGCCTACGTTGCCAGCGCGGTCAACGACGGCCCCTTCTTCAGCCTGCTGTTCCTGGGCGCCTCGGGCCTGGCCGATATTCCGATGATTGCCCTGGTGGCCGCGCTGGTGCCGTTCCTGCTGGGCGTGGTGGTCGGCAACCTGGACCCGAAGTGGCGCGACGTGCTCAAGCCCGTGCCCAACATCGTGATCCCGTTCTTCGCCTTCGCGCTGGGCACCGGCATCAACCTGGGCGCGGTCGTCAGCGGCGGCATGAGCGGCCTGATCCTGGGCCTGATCATCAGCCCCATCACCGGCGGCCTGGTCTACCTGGGCTATCGCCTGATTCTGCGCCGTGGCGGCAAGAGCGGCCTGGGCTTCGCGGCCGGCACGACGGCTGGCAACGCCATCGCCACGCCCGCCGTGGTCGCGGCGGCCGACCCCAACTTCCAGCAATACGTGTCGACCGCCACCGCGCAGGTTGCCGCCTGCGTGCTGATCAGTTCGATCCTGGCGCCGATGCTGGCCTCGTACTTCCTCAAGCGCGCAGGTGAACTCAAGTCCGAAGACGCCGATGCGGACGGCAGCGCCACGCCGACGTTGGCCAGCGCGCGCGGAGAGGCGCTTTGACGCCCACCATCGCCATCGTCGCCGATGACCTGACCGGTTCGGGCGACACCGCGGTGCAGTTTGTGCGCGCGGGCTGGAGCACGCACCTGTCCATCGGCGGCGCCGACGAGGCGCTGGCCGGCCCGGCCACCGCCGGCGTCGAAGTGCTGGCGGTCACGACGCACAGCCGCGCCCTGCCCGCCGCCGACGCCGCCCGCGTCATTGAACAGAACGTGCGCCAACTGCGCGCGGCCGGCGTATCGCGCCTGTACAAGAAGGTGGACTCCACCTTGCGCGGCGCCTTCAAGGCCGAGATCGACGCGGCGCGCGATGCCTGGGGCCCGGACACGGTGGCGGTGATCTGCCCCGCGTTCCCCGCCACCGGCCGTACCGTGGAACAGGGCGTACTGCTGGTGAACGGCAAGCCGGTCACCGAGACGTCCGCCGCCACCGACCCGGTGACCCCGGTGACCGAAAGCCATATCCCCACCCTGCTGGGCTGCGCCCACGTGGCGGCGCAAGACGGCGACACGCCCGACACGCTGGCCGCGCGCATCCGGCAGGCCGGCAACACGGTGGTGGTTGACGCCAGCACCGACGCCGACCTGGAACGCCTGGCCCGCGCCATCGGCCTGCTGGGCGAACACGCCCTGCCCGTGGGCGCGGGCGGCCTGGCCGTGCCGCTGGCCCGCGTCTGGGCGGGCGCGGACCAGACCGCGCCCGTCGTGGTCGTGGTGACGTCGCAGCACAGCGCGGCGCGCGCCCAAGCCGCCGCGCTGCAAGCCTCGGGCGCAGACACCTGGACGCCCACGCTCGCCCAACTGGCCGACGACGCCGCATGGCAGGCCTGGAGCCAGCCGCTGCTGCAGGCCCACGCCAAAGCGCCCGCCGAGGCGGGCACGGTGCTGTTGCTGGCGCCCGAAGGGCAACTGGAAGGATTGGATTCGGAAAAAGTGGCCGACCGCCTGGGTAGCCTGGCGGCGCAATTGATCGCCACCTCGCGCGCGGCCGGCGTGGTCGCCACGGGCGGCGACGGCGCGCGCAGCGTGCTGGTGGCGCTGAATGCCAGCGGTATCGCGCTGGTGGATGAAGTAATGGGTGGCGTGCCGCTAGGCACGCTGACCGGGGGCACGGCCGCGGGCCTGCCCGTGGTGACCAAGGCCGGCGGCTTTGGCACCGAAGACGTATTGGTTCGCGCCGTGCGCGCGATCCGCGACAGGAGATTCAAGCGATGACACAACCCCAACCGAACAAGCTGCCTTTGCTGGCCGTCACCCTGGGCGACGTGGCCGGCATCGGGCCGGAAATCACGGCCAAGATGCTGATGGGCCACGACGAACTGCGCCAAAAGGCCCGCCTGCTGGTGGTCGGCGATGTGGACGTCATGGTCAACGCCGTGCGCAACCTGGGCGGCGACCCCGCCATCGTAAAGAAGCTGGACCGCGCGGCCGACTGTTCCAACACGCCCGGCACGATCGAAGTGCTGCAGGCCGGCCCGTCGCTGGCTCACGTCAAGCTGGGTGAAATCAGCGCCGACGCGGGCGACGGTTCTGTCCGCTTCGTCACCACCGCCTGCGCCCTGGCGCGCGCCGGTGAAGTCGACGGCATTGTGACCGCGCCGCTGAACAAGGCCGCCATGCACGCTGCCGGCCACAAGTGGCCCGGCCACACCGAACTGCTGGCCCATGAGTTCGGCGTGAAGACCTTTTCGCTGGTGCTGTCGGCCGGCGATCTCTACATCTTCCACGCCACCACCCACGTGTCGCTGCGCCAGGCCATTGAAGACCTGACGCCCACGCGCATGCGCGCCGTGCTGCGCCTGGCGGGTTCGTTCGCCAAGGCCCTGGGCCGGGGCGACCAGCCGGTGGCTGTGTCGGGCCTGAATCCGCACGCGGGCGAAAACGGCATCTTCGGCAGCGAAGACGCCGACATCCTGGCCCCCGCCGTGGCCGAAGCCAATGCGGCCGGAATCCTGGCCGCCGGCCCCATCCCGGCCGACGCCCTGTTCCCGCAAGCCGTGCGCGGCAAGTGGCAATTCGTGATCGCCTGCTACCACGACCAGGGCCACGCGCCCTTCAAGGCCGTGTATGGCGATGACGGCGTCAACATCACGGTGGGCCTGCCCGTCGTGCGCGTGTCCGTGGACCACGGCACCGCGTTCGACATCGCCGGCAAGGGCATCGCGCGCGAAGACAGCCTGATCCTGGCCGCCGAGCGCGCCGCGCATCTGGCCCCGGGCTGGACGCATGTATGGGAAACTGCGCGGGCACAAACCGGAGGTTGATTTCCATGGCGCCCGCCACGCACGACGCATTGCCCACTCTTGATCGCTCAGGCGACATCCCGCTGCACGCCCAAGTGGCGACGCTGCTGCGGGGATTCATCCGGTCGAACAAGCTTGCGGCGGGCGCCGTGCTGCCCAGTGAAGCCGCGCTGTGCGTACGCTTTGGCGTGGCACGCAGCGTGGTGCGCCAGGCGCTTGCCGCGCTGGCCACCGAGGGGCTGATCCAACGCGAAAGCGGACGCCCCGCCACAGTTGCCGCGCAGCAGGAACACCGCCGGCTGGTGCAGCGATCCACCGGCCTGTACGAGCAGTTCGCGCAGTCCGGCGTGACCTTGCAAACGCGCGTGCTGGCCTTTGCGCGCGCCGAACCGCCCGCCGATGTGGCCGCGTTCTTCGGCACGGAAAAATTGCTAATGCTGGAACGCTTGCGCCACGTGGCCGACGCGCCGCTGGCCTATGTGCGCACGTGGTTGCCCGTCGATGTGGTGCCCGGCCTGCGTGCCGAGGACCTGACCGACGCTTCCCTGCACGGCGTGTTGACGCGCCGCTTTGGCCTGCGCCCCGGCGCGGGACGCAACCAGATCCGTGCGGTGGCCGCCGACGCCAAGCTGGCCAAGCTGCTGGATACGCAAACGGGCACCCCCTTGCTGATGCTGCAAGGACAGGGCATGGACCAGCATGACCGGCCGCTGGAGTGGTTCACCACCTGGCACCGCGCCGAACAACTGGTGTTCGACGTGGACGTCAGCAACGGCCATGAAAGCGTGCATCCGCGCTTGCAGGATGCGCCAGCGTCCGTTGACGCTGATGACGGCGCATCGGCCACGCAACACGATCCCCTGGCGCGGGCAGAAGCCCTGGTCGCCGAACTGTCGGCGGAACTGGCCCGGCTACGCAGCCAGGCCTAGCCGCGCGGATGCGTCGGGCGCGTCACGCGCTGGCTGCCGCCATCACCTGCTTGGCCAATGCCTTGCGGTCCACCTTGCCCACCGCATTTTCCGGCAGGCGCTCCACCCACAAGACCTCACGCGGCACGTAGATGCGGCCCAGTCGCGCCTGAACCTCGGCCAGCAGCTCGGCCTCGACCCCGGCGGCCTGCTGCGCGCCCGGCATGGCATCCCCCTTGGGCTGTACGAAGATCACCGGCACTTCGCCCAGGTCATCATCCGGCGCGCCCACGACGCAGCACGCGGCAACAAAAGGCAGCCTCGTCACCACGCCTTCGATCAGGGCGGGGGAAATGTTCTCGCCCCCGCGAATGATCACGTCCTTGATGCGGCCCGTGATGCTGAGGTAGCCCGCATCGTCAAAGCGCCCCAGGTCACCGGTGCGCAACAACGTCGGCGCGCCATCGTCGCCGTTGTCCACGCCCAGATAGCCCAGCATCAAGCTGTCGCCCGCGATGCAGATCTCACCTTCGCCGCCAGGCGCGGCCTCGGACCCATCCGGCAGCCGCAGCGTGACGCTTTGCCCGGCCAGCACCGTACCGACCGACCCCACGCGGCGCGCGCCGGGCGGGTTCATCGTGGACGTGCACGTGGCTTCAGACAGACCGTAGGACACTACCAGCGGGCAACCCAGGAAGGCTTCGATGCGCCGATGCAGCGCTTCGGTGATGGGCGCCGATCCGCAACGCGCAAAGCGCAGGCCCGCCAGGCTGGCCGCGTCGAATTCCAGTTCGAGCATGCGGGCGTACATCGTGGGCACGCCCGTGATGATGGTGGGACGGAACGCGCGCAACAGCCCCGGCATGTCATCCGCGCGAAAGCGGCCCGCCAAGGCCACGCTGGCGCCCGCCAGCAGCGGCGCGAAAATCTGGTTGTTCAGCGCGTTGGTGTGATGCAGCGGCATCACGTGCAGCAGCCGGTCGTCGGGCGTCAGGCCGGTATGCGCCAACACGCCGCGCGCGTTGTTGATCAAGCCTCGGTGACTGAGCAACACGCCCTTGGGATTACCGGTGCTGCCGGAGGTGAACAGCAGCAAGCCGGGTGCATCCGGCGAGATCTCGTCGGTGCAACCGAGCGCCGACGCGTTGTCCGGACGCGCGGAATGTGCCGGGCGTGCCACGTCCGCCAAACTTGCCACATCCGCCATGTTTGCCACGGCTGTCGAGTCCGCCGCGTTTGCCACACTTGCCGCCTCCAGCACTCGCGACGGCGCCAAACCACTGGCCGCCGCGGTCGCCGTGTTGGCCTCGTCATGCACCAGCCATGTCAACCCCACAGCCGCCACGCGCCGCGCCGTTTCCTCAACCGACAACCTTGGCTCCAACGGGCAAGGGCACGCCCCCGCCGCCATCACGCCCAGTATCGTCAACACCTGATCCAGCGACCGCTCCATGGCCACCGCCACATAGCTGCCCGGCGCGACCTCGGCCGCGCGCAAGCCCCTCGCAATGCGCGCAACGCGGCCGTGCAGGTCGGCATAAGTCAGCGTGGTGTCGGCCGTGACGATGGCGGGGCGCGCGGCCCATTCGGGCTGGCTCCAGGCGCGCGCAAACGCCGCCACCAAGGTGGGTTCGGAAAGCGTCATGTCGGCCTCCCTCCCTAGCGCAGCGCGACGGCGGCGTCGCGTTCGAACTGACCGTCCGCGTCCAGCTCGCGCAGCGCGCGCGCTTCCTGCTCGGTTGGCGGCGCGGTGGGCTCGGCGCCGGTCGCGTCGAATTCAAAGCCGGTGCGCTCACGCACTTCCGACAAGCTGGACTCCGGATGCCACGATTGCAGCGCCAGCCGCCCGTCGCGCTTGATGAACACGGCAATGGGCGTCACCACCCCATGAAAGCCGCCCCACGACGTCATGAAGTCCAGCTTGGGCACGAAGGTGCGGCGCGAATGCTCGGTGCGCCACGTGCAGGCGCGCTTGGCCGTGGGCAGCATCACCGCGCCGCCCCCGCCGCCAGGCAGCCGCACCTTGGGTTCATGCCAGTCGCCAATGCAGGAGTTGTTGGCGCAGCCCGCGCCATCGATCTGCGCCGCGCCCAGAAAGGTCAGGTCCATGCGGCCGCGCGTACATAGGTCGTAGAAGTCTTCGTTCGAGAAGATCGACGCGGTGTGTTCGGCCAGCACCGGGTCGGAACTGGAAATGGGAATTTGCGAGGGGCGCGGGTTCACGCCGCCCGCCACGTTGATGTAGACGAAGTCCCAGTCGTAGGCGCGCTTGGCCAACAGGCAGGCCAGCATCGGCATGGTGGAATTGACGCCGCTGAAGGTGATTTCATCGGGGCGGATGAAGCGCGCCAGGTTCGTCACGATGTAGGAAAAGCCCGACCATTGTTCAGCCATGATTGCCCCCTTGCACTTCGGGCGCGGCGGCCAGGTGCGCTTGTAGATCGCTGTTCTTGTCCATATAGGCCTCTACGGCCGGGTAGTCGATGGCGTAGTCGGGCCAGCATGAACCGGGCCAGGCGCTGCCCGGCGCCACCGCATAGGCCTGCACCATGAAGTACGGCACCAGCGTGGATTCCGGCTGCGCCTCGAACACCGCGCTGTCGACGACCTTCTCGGCCACTACCAGCACGCTGCCGGCGGCGCGCGACATGATGCGGTCCCAATGCGCCGTGCCATACACGCGCACATTGCCCAACGCATCCACTTCAGACGCCTGGATCACCGCGAAGTCCGGGCGGATGGCGGGCACCACATAGGTTTTCTGGTCGCTGCCGTAGGGGTCGTCCAGGCAGGCCCAGCCGTTCAATTCCGGTAGCCCGCTGCCATGCAGCCCGCCGCAGGGCTGAAACGGCACGCCAAACGCCGCCGCCCGCAAGCCCGCCGTGAGGCTGGCGCAGGCGTGTTCTTCCAGTTCGATCTCGCGGCGTTCCACCGCGCGGCGATACCACGGCGCCAGGCCGAAGTTGCCTTCCATGGCGACGATGCCCGCGCGCACGCGGCGCAGCACGCCGGCGCGGCAGAGTATGTCGACGTCGTAGCCTGGCGACTGCTTGACCAGTTCCAGGTCGCGCTTGCCTTGCCGGATCAGTTCGCGCACGAACGCGAACGGCCCACGGTGCAGAAAGCTGCCACCCAGCGCGATGGACGCGCCATTGGGCACCAGCGCGGCCAGTTCGGCCACCGTGCACTGCTTGTTGGGTTGATTGAAGCCTGAAGCCATTGTCTTCCTCCTGCTGGTTCTTGTGCCGTTAGCGCGCTTCTAGATAGGCGGCCACGCGGTCCTTCAAGCCGGGCGCCGCCGCCGAACGCACCAGGCGCGCCAGATCGGCGTCGGGCGTTTCCTGCGACAGCGCGGCGTAGAGCTGAATGCGGCTGGCGTCCGTCAATGCCTGCGCCGTGTCCGACGCCTGCTGTTCGATGTCGGGCCATTCCTGCGCCACGGCGAGCCGGGTCGCAAAGCCGTCGCGCAACGCTTCTTCCGCGCTGAACGTGGCGGCCTGCTCCAGCACCACGCGGGCGCGTTCGGCGCCCACCAGCGCGGCAAAGCGGCGCGTGCCCAGCACCAGCCCGAACTTCAGGCCCGGCATGCGAAACGTGGCGTCCGGCGCGCTGATGCGCCACTTGCAGGCGCCGAACACATCAACGCCCGCGCCGAAATTGCGGCCATGCGCCAGCGCCACGGTCAGGCAAGGCGACGCGGCCAGGCGTTGCAGCAGGGTCTCGATACGCACGAAGCGCAGCAACAGGTCGCCCTCGCTTTGCGACTGCCAATCCCCGAAGTCAAAGCCCGCGCTGAAATTCTTGCCTTCGCCCTTCAGCACGATCAGCTTGGCGCCCTGCGCCTCGGCTTCGTCCAGGGCGGCGATCAGCGCGTCCACCAGTTCGGCGGACAGCGCGTTCATCTTGTCGGCACGCGTCAGCGTCAGCACATGCCGCGCGCCCTGTTTGTCGATACGCAGGACGCTCATGCCACCACTCCCTTCCTGGCCGCGCGCAGGGCACCCAGCACTTCATCGTTGTGCTCGCCCAGCGCGGGCGGACGCAGGCGCAGCGCCGTGGTCTGGCCGTCAAAGCGCACGGGCAGACCGAAGGTGCGCGTTTGCACGCCGTTGGGCAGTTCCACCGGCTGCACCCAGCCCATGTGTTCCACCTGCGGGTCGGCCAGCACTTCGGAATAGGTATTGATCGGCGCGCAGGGCACGCCCGCGGCACGGAAGCGCGACAGCCAGGTCTGCGCATCGCCCTCGGCGAAGATGGCTTCCAGGATCTCGCGCAAGGCGGTCTGGTTGCGGGCGCGGGCGCTGGTGTCGGTAAAGCGCGGGTCGGCCAGCAGGTCGTCGCGCCCCACGGTGGCGCACACGCTTTTCCACAATGCCTGGTTGCCGGCGGCCATGCCGAAATAGCCGCCCTGGCAACGGAACGCCTGATACGGCGCGTTGCGCGGATGGGCCGAGCCCAGCTTCACGGGGTCTTTGCCGCTGCCGAAGAATTCCGACGTCTGCAGGGCGGCAATGCCCAGCGTGGCGCCCAGCATCGGCACATCAATATGCGTGCCCTGCCCGCTGGCCTGGGCCGCGCGCAAGGCCGATGCGATGGCGAAGGCGCCATACAGGCCGGCCGAAAAATCCGCCACCGGCACGCCGCATTTCACGGGTTCGCCGCCGGCCTCGCCGGTGACGCTCATGATGCCGCTCATGGCCTGGATGGTCAGGTCGAAACCGCCTTCCTGCGAACGCGGGCCCGACTGCCCATAGGCCGAGATCGAGCAATAGACCAGCTTGGGATTGGCCTCGCGCAGTTGCGCATACCCCAGTCCCAGGCGATCCATCACGCCGGGCCGATTGTTTTCGATCAGCACGTCGACGGTCTGCGCCAATTCGCGCGCCAGGGCCAGGTCTTCGGGGTTTTTCAGGTTCAGCGTCACCGACTTCTTGTTGCGGTTCAAGGACGCGAAATTCTCGCTGTAGCCGTCGGAAATGGGCGGCCAGCTACGCAGCGTATCGCCGCCCTCGGGGTTTTCGACCTTGATGACGTCGGCGCCCATATCCGCCAACAACATGCCGCAAAACGGTCCCGCCGCGACGTTGCAAATTTCCAGCACGGTGATGCCGGCCAGTGCCGAACTGGGTGTCATGTCTGACCTCTCATTATGAAAATTCAATATTTGGGATAAGCGAATCAGTATAAGTGCGCCGCTTGCAGGATGGCATCATGCCAGGCAATCCATGCAGCTTTCCGGACGGTTCCTAGTGCAATCCCTAGGTCTTGCGCTTAATTGTTGACCAGCATATCACCCTGTGGAATTCTACGTAAACCATTTATTGAAATGCGAATCCTATATTTTAGGATTTATAAAAACGGACCGCGGCGCACCCCGCGCAGGACGGTCCGGCACACCAAGGAGACATACATGAAGCAAACGTGGCGCATTGCCCTGGCTGGCGTGGTCCTGGCGCTGGCCGCCGGACCCGCCCTGGCCCAGACCTGGCCGGCCAAGCCCATCCGCATGGTCGTACCCTTCCCGCCCGGCGGCGCCACGGATGCCGCGGCTCGCATCTATGCGCAGCACCTGGGAGACTTCCTGGGGCAAGGCGTGGTGGTGGAAAACAAGGCGGGCGCGGGCGGCGAGATCGGTGCCGAGTACGTGGCCAAATCCGCCCCCGACGGCTACACCCTGTTGATGGGTGCCGTGGGCAGCCACGCCATTCATGCCGCCATGCCCGACAAGCCCGGCTACGACTTCGGCACCGCCTTCGTGGGCGTGTCCATGGCCACCAGCATGCCCATGGCGGTGGCCGTCAACAGCAAGGTGCCCGCCAACAACGTGCAGGAATTGATTGCGCTGGCCAAGAGCAAGCCCGGCACCATCACCTTCGGTTCGGCCGGACCGGGCACCTCGCAGCACATGGCTGGCGAACTGTTCCAGGTGGTGACCGGCACCCGGCTCATGCATGTGCCGTATCGCGGCAGCGGTCCGGCCATCACCGATTTGCTGGGCGGCCAGATCGACATGGTCATCGAAACCCTGCCCGCGCTGTTGCCGCAAGTGGCCAGCGGCAAGATCCGCTTGTTGGGTGTGACCACCGCCAAGCGCGCCACGGCCTTGCCCGACCTGCCCACTTTGATGGAACAAGGCGTGAAGGACTATTCCGTCGCGACCGCCTACGCGCTGCTGGCCCCGGCCGGCACGCCGCCCGCCGTGGTGGACAAGCTGTCGGCCGGCATGCAGAAGGCCGCGGCCATGGAGTCCGTGCAGCAAGCCGCGTTGAAGCTGGGCGCCGATGCAGTGGCGACGTCACCGGCCGACACCAGCCGTGTGCTGAAGCGAGAAGTGGCCCGCTGGGCCGACGTGGTGCGCATGTCGTCCGCCAAATGAAGCCGCTTGACGCCTATCCGGGGCTGGACTCCTCTTCGGGTTCCACCGCCACCGACGTGGCGATCGTGGGCGGTGGCTCGGTCGCCGTCAGCTTCCTGTATCAGTTGCTGCTGTCGCGGCAAGCGGACAGCGCGGCCCGCCCACTGGCCATCACCGTGTTCGAACCGCAAGCGGTGTGCGGCCCGGGCGGCGCGTATCAGGACGACCTGCCCAGCAACCTGCTCAACATTCCCGCCGGCAACATGTCGGCGCGCGCGGACCTGCGCATGGATTTCGTTGACTGGCTGCGCACGCAGGATCCGGCCTGGTTGCGGGGGTATGGCGTGGAGGCCATTGAGCCGTCGGACTTTCTTCCGCGCCCCTTGTTCGGCGCGTATATGCGTGCCGTGTATGCGCGTTGCCGAGAGCTGGCACTGGCGCAAGGCGTGGCGCTTGCCCAGGTGCAACGCCGCGTGCAGCGCGTGTCGCCGTTGGCTGACGGCAGCGTACGGATCGAGTCCGATGGCACCGCACCGTGCGTGGCGCGCTACGCGGTGCTGTGCAACGGCAACCTGCCGTCGCAGGCCTTCCCTGCCTTGCAAGGCGCACCGGGCTACTTCAACAGCCCGTACCCCGTTGCCGATCTGGCGCGGGAGATTCCGCCCGACGCCTCCGTGTGCATTGTCGGCACCAGCCTGAGCGCGGTGGACGCGGTGGCCGCCTTGCAGCAATCGGGCCATCGCGGCCCCGTGCTTTGCGTGTCGCGCAACGGCCGCCTGCCCTCGGTACGCAGCCCGCACAACCAGGCCCCGGCGGCGCTGCGTCATTTCAATCAAGAAGGCATCCTGCGCCTGGCGGCGCGCCACGGCGGCACGCTGACGCTGGAGGCGATAGCCGGCGCCTTGCAAGACGAGGTGCTGGCGCTGCATGGCGCGTTGGACGCGGAAGAGGTCTTCGGGCTTGCCACGGATGCGCAACGCGCCTTGGACGAAGAAATACGCCGATCATCGCAAGCAGCCCGGCCCTGGCAGGCCGTGGCGGCAGCCACCAACGCAGTGGTGGAGCAGGTGTGGCATCTGATGCCGGATGCCGAACGCCAGCGCTTTCAATCGCGTTGGCGCGCGCTGTGGATGGCGCGGCGCGCCACGTTCCCGATGCGCAATACCCAGAAGCTGCAAGCCCTGCTCAAGACGGGCCAATTGCAGGTGCGCGCGGGCTATGTGGATACGCAATATGTCGATGTCGGCCAGGAAGCGGCCGGCGGCCGTTTCCACACCCGGCTGCGCGACGCCGATGGCGAATCCACGCAGCACAGCCACACCCTGATCAATGCCACCAGCTTTTCAGTGGATGTGGCGCGCACCGATGATCCGTTGATCGCCACGCTGCTGCGCGAGGGCCACGCGCGCCCCGATCCCTTCGGCGGCCTGGCGCTGGATTTCGACACGGGTTGTTTGAAGACCGCGCGGGACGCGGTACTGGGCCAGGTGTCGGTGCTGGGCAGCCTGGCGGGCGGCACGTACTTCTGGACCACATCCATGGATGTCAATGCCAGGTTGGCGCGCGACCAGGCGGTGCGCATTGCGACGGCGCTTGCCCAGCCGACAAAAATCACTGATTCAGATAGCCCCGCCGATACCCCATCCCTTGCGAAATGGACTGCGCACAGGCCGACACATCCGGCGCCAACTGCTTCATCCTAGCGGCGCTCAGGCGGTCAAGCGGGCCGGAAATGCCCACGGCCGCCACGGCTTGGTCCAGGCTGTTGAACAAGGTCACGGCCAGTCCGCCCACGCCTTCGCGCCATTCACCGCGGTTCACGGCATAGCCCGCGCGGGCGATCTTGCGCAGTTCGTCTTTCAGCAAGGGCAAGGACACGATGGTGGACGGCGTGTGGCGCACAAGCTGATCGGCGTAGCGCTCGACATAACCTTCGGGCTGATACGCCAGCAGCGCCTTGCCGGTGGCCACGGCATAGGCGGGCGCGCGTCCGCCCACCATGGAGTACGCGCGGATGGGTTGCGGGCTGTCGATCTTGTCTACATACACGACGTCAAACCCGTCCAGCACCGACAAGTGCACCGTCTCGCCCGTCTGGTCCGCCAGCGTGCGCATGAACGGCGCGGCCAGCTTGCGCACGTCCAACTGCGCAAGCTGGCGCGCCGCCAGCTCAAACAGTCGCACCGCGCCACGGTAACCGCCGCCGTCGTCGTCCTTGATGACGTAGCCGGCGTGGATCAAGGTTTGCAGCGTGCGATGCGTATTGCTGCGGGTCAGGCCGACCCGCGCGGCCAGGGCGTCGATGGTGCGCGGCGGATTGTCCACATCCGTCACCGCCTCCAACACCATCAGCCCCTTCAGCAGTGTCTTGTCCATCTTGATTTTTTTCCTAATATTTAGGACGCGAACATAGCATGAGACAAGCCCGCCGGACAACGCGTGGCGCGCGCGGCGCGCTTGGTAGTCGCCATCTGGTCGCCACCACCTGGTAGCCCCCTAGCCGCCGCCAGCGGTAATGGTCGCGCGCACCGCCGCGGACCGATCCCACAGGTTGGGCAGACGGGGTGACGAATAGCCGGACACAAACGGCTTGGGCTGCCCCGTTTCCGGGTCATAGACATGGCGCGACACCGCGCCGATATTGCCGCCATACAAATGCACGCTGATCGACACGCGGTCCAGATAGGCGTTGGACACGCGATGGATGTCGCCCTCGTCCGGAGACAGGTGCTCAACATCGCCGGGCTGCAAGGTGGTGGCATCGCCCACCGGCAGCACGCGGCCATCGGCATGTCGCACGTAACGCTGGTTGATCTCGGCCCCGCGCAGCATGCCCACGTAGCCCCAGACTTCGTGGTCATGCACAGGCGTGAATTGCCCCGGCCCCCACACGAAGCTGACCAGGGAAAATCGCTCCAAGGGGTCACAGTGCAGCAGGTATTGCTGGTAGTACTGCGGATGGGGCACGGTACAGTCTTCTGGCAGCCAATCGTCGTGGCGCACCAGGTCGGCAAAGGCATCGCGCAGCGCGGGCGTTTGCGCCAGCGCATCGGGCGTGGCCAAGCGCGTTGCGGTGGCAATAAAGCGGCGAAGCCGGTCCAGGCCGGCGGAAGAATCGGGCATCGCGGGTCTCCTGTTGTCGAGGCAAGCGTTGGGGCAATCGTTGGGGCAATCCCAGATGAGAAAAGCAGTATCCATCATTCGGGATGCTTGCGCACGTTGGGTTGCGGACGACGAGGGCTGAAACAAGCAAGCCCTGCTTGACAGCTCCGGGCCACGGCGCGCAGCGTATGCACTGTATTCAAGGGTTGAAATGGAAAACACGCATCACGATATTCCCCAGGCATTGCTGGATGCATTGCGCAGCGCGCAGCGTGTCGTGGTTTTTACAGGCGCCGGCGTGTCGGCGGAAAGCGGCATCGCGACATTCCGCGACGCCTTGACGGGGCTGTGGTCACGCTTTGATGCGCAAGCGCTGGCCACGCCCGAGGCCTTTCGTGCGCATCCCGACATCGTCTGGGGCTGGTATGAATGGCGGCGCGCGCAAGTGCTGCGAGCCGCGCCAAACGCCGCGCACCATGCCATCGCGACGCTGGCGCGCCATGTGCCTGAATTGACGGTCGTTACCCAGAACGTGGATGACCTGCACGAACGCGCGGGCAGCACGCAGGTGGTGCATCTGCATGGCAGCCTGCACGCGCCACGCTGTTCGGCTTGCGCCGCGCCGCAAGCCTGCGCCAACAATGCGCCCGACGAACCCGACGAGGGCCGGCGCATTGCGCCACCCGCCTGCGCGCGCTGTGGACAGCCCGTGCGGCCCGGAGTGGTGTGGTTTGGTGAGAGCCTGCCTGGCGATGCGTGGAGCATCGCGCTGCGCGCGGCAACGCAATGCGACCTGCTC
The DNA here is from genome assembly GCF_029637605.1 of Achromobacter spanius. Lineage (NCBI taxonomy): Bacteria > Pseudomonadati > Pseudomonadota > Betaproteobacteria > Burkholderiales > Alcaligenaceae > Achromobacter > Achromobacter spanius. The sequence continues at coordinate 2,406,708 of NZ_CP121261.1, forward strand.
TTCAGCATCGGCACATCGGCCCTGGTCTACCCCGCCGCGGAACTCCCGCAACGCGCGCTGGCGGCGGGCGCAACGGTGGTGCAGGTGAACCCGAACGTCACGCCACTGGATGCGCAGGCGCATTGCAATCTGCATGGCGCGGCCGCCGAACTGATGCCGTGCGTGCTGGCGGCGGCCTTTGCATAGCCATGCACTTTGCTTAAGCCTGGTGAATATTTGTGAAGATCTTTACGACCCACATCGAGTAGAAACGAGCTAGCGCAGCAGTCGAGGGGAAACCCCAAATCTCGCCGCGTCGCCATCGGGCTACAGTGGCGATCGTGGTTTCGACCGTGGAGATCATCATCCCTTTTTCCTGGAGACTTCCCGACGTATTCGTACGTGCGTCGGATGGTACGCTGCATCGTGTCGTGCGCCACGCCACGACCACGGACGCTATCGCCAAACTTGAGAGCATCCCCAGCAATTACCACCTGGATTGCGAATGCATGCTTGATAACGGCGAGGCCATTACGTGGATCGGAAGCAATCGATATCGCCAAACCAATGGCAACGCAATATTCACCGCTGAACCCGATGTAACGGCCCCGACCCGCGAACGCCGCAAAAGTGGCGCCGCCAAACGGAGCGAAGTCGGCCCCGCCCCCGCAGGCTCGCACAAAAGACGCGCCCATGGGCACAACCCCTTACCACTTGCTGTTGTCAATCTAAAAACCGGCAACGATTGGAGTTTGATACGCGCGTGGCGCGAGCACCTCAATATCACTACTGCTGATATGGCTGCCCGGCTTGGCGTGGATCATTCCATTTACATTGAATTGGAACGGCCCCGCCCGCGCCCTCGACAGATTGTGCTGGACCGAGTTTCCGAGGCGCTAGGCGTGTCACCCGACCAGCTTGATGATTCATTGTTTGGGGGCCGCTTCCTGTAGTGCCGCGCATGCATCGCGCACGCGCGGTACGCAGAAGCGTCCACACCACTTTAGCGCCGCAACACCGCCGGCCCGTGGAGGTACTGAGTATGCTCGGCACCGCAAGAAGATTGACCGATGTGCTTGTCACATCGCCCGACGGCACCTTGTACCGCATCGAACGCTTCGTTGCGGATCTGGATGCCTATTCCGCGTTGGGCACCTCGCGCTTCGATCCCAAGACGCACTGTATCTGCCGGACAAGCTCTGGCGAAAAAGTCACTTGGCTGGGCGGCCAGGCCTACAAGATGATCAAGAGCGGCGTAGCGTTGACCGCGGTAGACCGACGACGAGGTGGCTGATCTGTTGCGCAGGCCACGGCTGATTTCGATCCGCCTTGCGCCAGACAAAAAAAAGCGGCTTGATGGATGACCATCAAGCCGCTTTGCATTGTGCGTTGCCGTTCGCTTTTACGCTTCGGCTGAACCACGACATGTCGAATATCGCGTGTTCAAAATAAGTTGGTGCGCCCGGCAGGATTCGAACCTACGACCCCCTGGTTCGTAGCCAGGTACTCTATCCAGCTGAGCTACGGGCGCCCCGAAAGAGGCGTGTTTATAACATGAAAAAATGGGGCCGCGCAAATTGGGGGGAAATATTGATGTACTTTGCTATCGTGCCCCACTGCACTTACATCAAACGCCCTGCATTACTTCTGCATCGCTCCCATGCATTCCACGCCGAGCAAAACAAAAAGGCCTTCGATCAATGATCAAAGGCCTTTCTATTTTCTTTGACGGTAACTTCAGTGTGACCTGAAATCTGGTGCGCCCGGCAGGATTCGAACCTACGACCCCCTGGTTCGTAGCCAGGTACTCTATCCAGCTGAGCTACGGGCGCTCCGACAAAGAGGCAAAATTATATCAGAACAATTTCACCATTACTGCATTTTTGCTGCTTTTTTTTACTGCTTTTTTGCTTGTTCTACTCAAAGTTTTTTAGCGATTCATTCGGCTCAACATCAGCACAATCAAACCACTTTAAAACTTGGTGCGCCCGGCAGGATTCGAACCTACGACCCCCTGGTTCGTAGCCAGGTACTCTATCCAGCTGAGCTACGGGCGCGCGTTCAAGCAAGCCTTGAATAATAGCGTGAATTTTTGCGGCGTGCAAGTTTGGGTGCGGTCAGAAAAGCACTACTCTAGTGGCCGCTCAACATAACGGCCTTGAACGTGAAACACCTGCTTGCTGATCTGGAACAGCTAAACGACTTCGACGAAATCATCGACGTGCGCTCACCGCTGGAGTACGCCATCGACCACATTCCCGGCGCCATCAGCGCACCGGTACTGAACGACGAAGAGCGCGTGCAGGTCGGCACGTTGTACACCCAGGTCTCGCCCTTCGAAGCCTCGCGCATTGGCGCCGCGATCGTCGCGCGCAACATCGCGCGGCACCTGGAAACCACCTTCGTCGATCGGCCGCAAGGTTGGCGTCCGCTGGTGTACTGCTGGCGCGGTGGCAAGCGTTCGGGTTCGATGACGGTGATGTTCAACATGATCGGTTGGCGTGCCCGGCAATTGAACGGCGGCTACAAACGCTACCGAGGCGCCACGCTGCTTGCCCTGGATACTCTGCCCAGCACGCTGCGCTGCGTGGTGCTTGTAGGCCCCACGGGCAGCGGCAAGACGCGCCTGCTGCACGCGCTTGAATCGGCCGGCGCGCAAACGCTGGACCTTGAACACCTGGCCTCTCATCGCGGTTCGCTGCTGGGCGCCGTGCCGGGCGTTGCGCAACCTTCGCAAAAGCGTTTCGACACGCTGCTCGCCGCGCGGTTGCGTGCCTTGGACAGCACGCTCCCCGTGTTTGTTGAAGCCGAAAGCCGCAAGATCGGCGCCGTGGCATTGCCACCCGCGCTGCTGCAAGCCATGCATCAAGGCGCGTGCATTGAAGTGGTCTGCACCCCCGAAGACCGCGCGGCGTTTCTGCAGCAGGACTACGCGCAATTATTCGACAACGCCGATTGGCTCAAGGAACAGTTGCAACGCCTGCTTGGCCTGCACAGCCGCGACGTCATCAAGGGCTGGCTACAGATGGTGGACGAAGGCCGCCGCCTGGATCTGGCCAGCGACCTGATCAACCGCCACTACGATCCGGCGTATGCCCGCAGTGGCCACGCGCACTACACGCAACTGCGGCACGCGATGCGGATGACGTTCAGGCCTAACGATGCGGATGTGGTGGCACAGGCGCGCGCACTGTTGGCGGCGATGCAGATGGAAGCGATGCAGATAAAAGCGATGTAAAAGCGAAATGAAAAAACCCCGCAATCACTTACGCGATTGCGGGGTTTTTATCTTCAACGCTGTACTTAAGCCAGCGCCGAAGCTTATCTGGCGGAGACGGTGGGATTCGAACCCACGATGCAGTTTTTAGCCACATACTCCCTTAGCAGGGGAGCCCCTTCAGCCTCTCGGGCACGTCTCCGAAAAGAGAACGAGATTCTAGCACGAATTTTTTGGCCGTTGCCCGCAAACGGGGCCATCATGCAAAAAAACGTGCCGGACCCGTTGCCTTTATTCCTTGGCGCCCGGCGCCTGGTCCAGGCCGAACGCCTTGTGCAGCGCGCGCACGCCCAATTCCATGTACTTGTCGTCGATGATGACGGACGTCTTGATTTCGCTGGTGCTGATCATCTGGATGTTGATGCCTTCTTGCGAAAGCGTCTGGAACATCAGGCTGGCCACGCCCACGTGCGAACGCATGCCGATGCCCACGATCGAGACCTTGGCAACCTTCTCGTCGGTGGACAGTTCACGCGCGCCCACGGCGGGAATGACTTCGCGCTTGAGCAGCTCGATGGCGCGCGCGAATTCATTGCGATTCACGGTGAACGAGAAGTCGGTGGTGCCAGCCACGGACTGGTTCTGCACGATCATGTCGACGTCGATATTGGCGGCGGCGACCGGGCCCAGGATGGAGAAAGCGATACCCGGTTTGTCGGGCACCGCCAGCAAGGTGATTTTGGCTTCGTCGCGGCTGAAGGCGATGCCGGAGACTACGGCGGCTTCCATTTTTTCGTCTTCCTCAAAAGTAATCAGCGTGCCCGAGACCATTTCTTCGTCGAGCGGAATGAGCGGGTCGGTCAACGAGGACAACACCCGGACCGGTACACGGTATTTGCCGGCGAATTCCACCGAGCGGATCTGCAGCACCTTGGAACCCAGCGACGCCATTTCCAGCATTTCCTCGAAGGAAACGACGGCCATGCGGCGCGCTTCGGGCACCACGCGCGGATCGGTCGTGTAGACGCCGTCCACGTCGGTGTAGATCAGGCATTCGTCGGCCTTGATGGCGGCCGCCACGGCCACGGCCGAGGTGTCCGAACCACCACGGCCCAGCGTCGTGATGTGGCCTTCGGGGTCTATGCCCTGGAAGCCGGTCACGATCACCACGCGGCCCGCGTCGAGATCAGCGCGCACGCGCGCATCGTCGATGGAGCTGATGCGGGCCTTGGTGAACGACGAATCGGTGCGCACCGGCACTTGCCAACCGGCATAGCTGCGCGCGGGCACGCCTTCGGCCTGCAACGCAATGGCCAGCAAACCGCTGCTGGCCTGCTCGCCGGTGGCGGCGATCATATCGAGTTCGCGGCCGTCGGGCTGGGGCGAAATTTCGCGCGCCAGACCCAGCAGGCGATTGGTTTCGCCCGCCATTGCCGACGGCACAACAACAACTTGGTGGCCGGCGGCATGCCACTTCGCGACGCGACGCGCCACGTTTCGGATGCGCTCGACCGAGCCCATCGAAGTACCGCCATATTTGTGAACGATCAGGGACATCTCGTACTCTGGCTGGAAACCCGCCGCAAAGTGGTGACGGGCAAAACCATATATTCTAGCGCGGCGGTAAAAATTTGCTCAATTTGTGGGAATTTACGTTCATTGGGCGGTTATTTTCCCGTGAATTCCTGCTGAAACCACAATCGCTATCCGCGCGGCTCGACCCAGACCCGCCCCCGATGGCAGCGCACGACATGGCCTGCCTGCTCCACCCGCAACTGGCGGTCATGGCCCAGGCTGTGCAGCTCGCGCAATTGGCGCAGCAGGTCGCGCAGGCGCGCATCCGTGGGCATGCGCGCGCCGTTTTGTTGCAGCCAGAAGCGCAGCACCTGCGCCTGGCGCGCCGGCGACAATTCGCGCCAGGCTCTCAACGAAAAGCTGGCGCCGTCTTCGCTCGGTTCCAGCCGCGCAAAATCCTCTCGCGCGACCTCGTCCAGGATCTGGGCAGCTTCGGCCATGTGGGCGGCGTGCCGCGCCACAATGGCGCGCCAGCCGGGCCAGCGGCTGTCCAGCACCGGCGCCAGCAGTTCGCGCACAGCAGCGCGTGTGTAGCGCGGGTCGGCATTGGTGGGGTCTTCTACCGGGCGCCAGCCGCAGGCGTCTTCGACGGCAGCGGCGGCCTGCAAGATCGTGGCGCGGTCCTGCCCCAACCACGGACGCAAATAGGTGGTGCCATCGCGAACAGAGGCGTCGGACATGGCCGCCATGCCCACCACCCCCGTGCCGCGCAGCAGGCGCAGCAACACCGTTTCAGCCTGGTCGTTGCAGTGATGCGCCAGCAGCACGTGGCTGATGCCCTGCGCCCGCGCAAGCTGCGCCAGCGCCGCGTAGCGGGCGTCGCGCGCGGCGGCCTCGATCCCTTTGCCCGCGCCCTGCTCCACCTGCACGCGGGCTTCCTGGACCGGTAGCCCCAGCAAGGCACCCAAGGCATGGACCTGCCGGCCCCAGTCGTCGGCGGCGGCCTGCAAGCCATGGTGTACGTGCAAGAGCGCCAGGCCGATGCCCAATTCACGCGCGACCGCCGCCGCATGCACGGCCAGCATGGCGGAGTCGGCGCCGCCGCTCAAGGCCACGCCGATGCGTGCCGGTTGCGCTGGCAATGCGAGCAAGGCCAGTCGCAACGATGTCAGCAGCGCGGGCGCCAAGGGCAGCGCGACGGACGCGCAACGCAACACGCCCGACTCGGCCGCAAGGGGCGTGTCGGGCGTGGGTGGCGTGTTCATGATGCAGGGCGCGGGCAGCGCGGCCGGGGCGCCGGCCAAGCGGCCAGCGCCTTTGCCGGCGTTAGGCGCGCACTTCCTGGTAGGCGCCGTAGGACAGCAGGCGTTGCACGCGCTGTTCCACCAACTGCTCGGGCGTCATGCCTTGCAATTGGCGCAGGGCGTCGCCCAGCGCGCGGCGCAACAGGCGAGCCATGACGCGCGGGTCGCGATGGGCGCCGCCCACCGGTTCGTTGACCACGCGGTCGACCAGGCCCAGGTCCTTCAAGCGCGGCGCGATGATGGCCAGGGCTTCGGCGGCGTCCGGCGCCTTGTCGGCGCTGCGCCACAAGATGGACGCGCAGCCTTCGGGCGAGATCACGGCATAAGTGGCGTATTGCAGCATCAGCACGGCGTTGCCCACGGCAATCGCCAGCGCGCCACCGGAGCCGCCTTCGCCGATGATCGTGCAGATCACGGGGACCTTGAGCTCGGCCATGGCATACAGGTTGTGGCCGATGGCTTCGGACTGGCCGCGCTCTTCGGCGCCGATGCCGGGGTAGGCGCCCGGGGTGTCCACGAAGGTGAACACGGGGATGCCGAATTTTTCAGCCAGGCGCATCAGGCGCAGGGCCTTGCGATAGCCTTCGGGACGCGGCATGCCGAAATTGCGGGCGGCGCGTTCCTTGGTATCGCGGCCTTTTTGATGGCCGATGACCATGCAGGGCGTGCCGTTGAACCGCGCCAGCCCACCAATGATGGATTGGTCGTCGGCGTACATGCGGTCGCCGTGCAGTTCGTGGAAGTCGGTGAACATTTCGCGCACGTAGTCCAGCGTGTAGGGACGCTGGGGATGGCGGGCGACAAGGGCCGTCTGCCAAGGCGTGAGCTTGGCGTAGATTTCCTTGGCCAAGGTCTGGCTCTTTTGCTGCAGACGTCCGATTTCGTCGGAGATGTCTACCGCCGAATCGGCCTGCACGTAGCGCAGCTGCTCGATCTTGTTTTCAAGTTCGGCCAGCGGCTGTTCAAATTCCAGAAATGTATTGCGCATGTAGTGTGGTTCCGTAGATGGGCTGCCTGGTGTGCATCAGTACTGGACCGGTGTCGGTTCCAGACTGCGCCATAAGTACCAGGTTGCCACGGTACGCCAGGGCTGCCACGCCAGCGAGACTTCGCGAGCCTCGAAGCGCGAGACAGGCTCGCCACTGAAATAGTGTAGCGAGATTGCCTTGAGCAACCCTGGATCATCCAGCGGCAGGACGTCAGGCCGCTGTAGATTGAAAATCAAAAACATCTCCGCCGTCCAGCGCCCGATGCCCCGGATGGCGACCAATTCAGAAATAACGGCTTCGTCGTCCATCGCCGCCCATTTTTCGGGGTGGACGCGGCGTTCGCCGAAGTGCACGGCCAGATCCAGCACGTATTCGGCCTTGCGTTGCGACAGCCCCGCCTTGCGCAAGCCTTCCAGGCCCACGCGCAGCACGGCCACGGGCGTGGGGCGCTTGCCCACGGCTTCGATGAACTTGGTCCAGACGCCGTCGGCCGCCTTGGCCGAGACCTGCTGGCCGATGATCGCGCGCGCCAAGGTCACGAACGGCGTGCCGCGCGAGGTCAGCCAGACCTCGGGGTGCTGGGGGATGACCTTTTTCAGGATGCGGTCGCGCCGCATCAGATGGGCAACGGCGGCCTCCCAATATTCAGGCTTGGGACCGTCGAGATCGGGGGTGGACATATCGGGCGTATCCACTGGGCTCACGCCCGTCGCCATTGCGTCAAGCCACCGGGCTTGTCATCGAGTTCGATGCCGGCCTCGCGCAGTTCGGCGCGGATGCGGTCGGCTTCGGCGAAGTCGCGGGCGGCCTTGGCGGCGGCGCGGGCGTCAATCAGGGCCTGGATGGCCGTGGCGTCCAGCGTGGCGCGCTGGCCTTGCTCGATGGCCACCGCCGAATAGCGGGTGGGCGACTGGAAATACGTTGCCGGGTCCTGCTGCAACAAACCCAACAGGGACGCCAGCGCCTTCAACTGGCCGGCGCTGCGCGCGCTCTTGCCCCGGTTGGTTTCAGACGCCAGTTCGAACAGGGCCGCAACGGCGCCCGAGCTGTTGAAGTCGTCATCCATGGCCGCCTTGAAGGCCTGGGCCTGCGGCTCGTTCCAGTCGATGCCCTGGTCGTCGGCGGGCACGTTCTGCAAGGCCTGGTACAGGCGGTCCAGTGCGTTCTGCGCGTCGATCAGGTTGTCGGGCGTGTAGTTCTGCGGGCTGCGGTAATGGTTGCGCACGATGAAGAAGCGCACCATTTCCGCTTCGCGCGGGTTCACGCTGTAAGTGGCGGCATCAGTAGCCGGGTCGCCCTGGGCGATGGTCTGACGGATGGTGCGGAAATTGCCCAGGGACTTGGACATCTTGTCCGAATCAACCATGAGCGGGCCGCAATGCATCCAGATGTTGGCCAGCGTGCCACCGAACGCGCCTTCGGTCTGCGCGATTTCGTTTTCGTGGTGCGGGAATTTCAGGTCGGGGCCGCCGCCGTGGATATCCAGAGGCAAGCCCAACAGGGATTTGCTCATGGCCGAGCATTCGATGTGCCAGCCCGGGCGGCCCATGCCGTAAGGCGATTCCCACTTGGTGTCTTCGGGTTCTTCGGCCTTGGCCGACTTCCACAGCACGAAGTCCAGCGGGTCGCGCTTGGCCGAGCCCACCGCCACGCGCTCGCCGGCGCGCAGGTCGTCCAGCGTCTTGCCGGACAGCTTGCCGTAGCCGGGGAACCCGCGCACGGCGTAGTTCACGTCGCCGTCATCGGCCTGGTAGGCCAGGCCGTTCTGTTCCAGCTTGCCGATGATGTCCAGCATCTCGCCCACGTATTGCGTGGCGCGCGGCTCGCGGTCGGGCGTTTGAACGCCCAGCGCCTGCTCGTCAGCGTGCATGGCGGCGATGTAGAACTCGGTGACTTCGCCGATGCGACGGCCGGTTTCCACGGCGCGGCGGATGATCTTGTCGTCGATGTCCGTGATGTTGCGCACGTAGTCGACAGCCAGGCCGCTGGCGCGCAGCCAACGCTGCACCACGTCGAACGAGATCAGCATGCGGGCATGGCCCAGATGGCAGAAGTCGTAAACGGTCATGCCACACACGTACATGCGCACCTGACCAGCCTGGGCCGGTTTGAACGGTTCTTTGGTACGCGATAACGTGTTGTAGATTTGCAGCATGGCGCTTATGAAGTGTCTGATTGCTTTCCGCGGCGGAATCGGAAAAAGTTGCCAGGGCGGGACGATACCCGCGCAGCTTGCCGCCATCGAGGGCCATCATCGAGGACCGCTCTCGAGGACATACTGCCCCCGGCTTTGCGACCCTCTGATTTGCAGGCTCTGGCCTGAGCTCGGACTCATGCCGAACCAAAAACGCAACCGGGGCTAAAATGGCGGTCGTCAAGTATAGCAAGCGGCCCGGTCGCACGTATCAGTGCTGCCCGGCCACGACTTTTAACGGATACCCACGTGACGATCAAGCCGCGTTTTTTTGTCGCCCTGCTCGCCCTGGCCCTTGCCGGCGCGCCGGCTGGAACCGCCCTTGCCCAGTCCATGGCTGGCGGCGGCGGGGCCAACCCGAACGCCACACGCACCACCCTGGACCCCATCCCGCCCGAAGGCGGCTGGGACGCCCTGGCCAATTTGTTGGAAGCAGCGAAACCCGGCGTCGACACGCGGCTGACGCCGTCGGCATCGCAGATCACCACCCGCATCGAAACGCTGCTGAACCGCGGCGACAACGAAGAAGCGCTGGCGATGATCGAAAAGCGCCAGGCTGAAATCAAGGACCAGCGCGGCACCGATGTGCAACTGATGTTCCAGCACGCGCGCGCGCTGGCCGCCCTGGACCGACCGGGCGAAGCCATCGACATCTATACCGAAATGACCACGCGTTTCCCGGAGCTTCCGGAACCTTGGAATAATCTGGCCGCTCTATATGCCAGCCGCGGAGAACTTGAAAAAGCGCAAGACGCCCTGCAAATGGCACTACGCGCTGATCCCGGCTATGCCGCCGCCCGAGCCAATCTGGGCGATCTGCAACTTCTACAGGCCCTGCGCACTTACAAGAAGGCCGCCAGCGATGGCGTGCCGGGCATGCAGGAAAAGGCCCGAGAAGTCGAAACCATGCTGAAGGATAAACAAGGCAAATGATGTCCCGTTACTCCCCCTTTCACCTGCTGCGCCTGACGGCGTGCTCGTTCGCGCTGGCCGCATTTGCCCCAGCGCTTGTCAGCGCCGCCCCAGCGGCCTCCTCCACCACCACTACTTCTGAAGGCACAAAAGCCATGAGCACCAATCCGCGCGTCAAGCTCGTCACGAACCAAGGCGATATGGTCATCACCCTGGATGCCGCCAAGGCCCCCAAGACCGTCGAGAACTTCCTGACCTACGTCAAGGAAGGCTTCTACAACGGCACGGTGTTCCACCGCGTGATCGACGGCTTCATGATCCAGGGCGGCGGCTTCGAACCCGGCATGAAGCAAAAGCAGACGCATGCCCCCATCGAAAACGAAGCCAACAACGGCTTGAAGAACGACAAGTACACCCTGGCGATGGCCCGCACCAGCGACCCGCACTCGGCCACGGCGCAGTTCTTCATCAACGTGTCCAACAACGATTTCCTGAACTTCACGTCGCCCACGCCGAACGGCTGGGGCTATGCCGTGTTCGGCACCATCACCGAAGGCACCGACGTGGTCGAAAAGATCAAGAGCGTGAAGACCGGCAACAAGGGCTTCCACCAGAACGTGCCCAACGAAGACGTGATCATCGAGAAGGCCGAAATTCTTGAATAAGATTGCCCTGCCCGGCCAGATCTGGCTGGCGTCCGACCTGCACCTGGGGCCGGCCACGCCGGCCACGTCCGAGGCATTCCTGGCATTCCTGGAAGCCGCGCAAGCAGACGCCGCCGCCTTGCTGCTGCCGGGCGACATCTTTGACGCCTGGATCGGCGACGACGTCATCCGCGCCGCGCCACCGTGGCTTGCCACGGTGCTGACGGCGCTGCGCGAGACGGCCACGCGCATTCCCGTGTGGCTGGGCCGCGGCAACCGCGACTTCCTCATTGGGGAAGAACTGGCCAATGCCGTGGGCGCCAGGCTATTGCCTGAGCCGGCACTGCTGGAAACGGATTTTGGCCAGGTGCTGCTGACGCACGGCGACGAGTTCTGTACGGACGACGCCGCGTATCAGCAGTTCCGCAAGATGGTCCGCAATCCGCAATGGCAGGCCGAGTTCCTGGCAAAAAGCATCCCCGACCGCCTGGCGATGGCGCAGCAGGCCCGTGGCGAAAGCCAGGCGGCCAACCAGACGAAGTCCATGGAAATCATGGACGTCAATGGCGCGGCCATCGACGCGATCTTCCGCGACACCGGCGTGCGCATGCTGGTGCACGGGCACACCCACCGCCCGGCGCGCCATGTGCTGGACATCGACGGCAAGAAATGCGAACGCTGGGTACTGCCCGATTGGGACTTCGACCACGTGTCGCCCCCCCGCGGCGGCTGGCTCACCATCGACCGCGACGGGCTAGAGTTCTACGACCTGGAAACGTAGGATGGGTGTAGCGCGGCAAGGCAAGGATAAGAATCCCGATGCCCCATCGCGCAAACCCATCAAGCAGCGTAGGATTTCCGTAGCAAATGCCGATTGATGGGTTTGCGCGTTGTCCCGCCTTCGCCCTAGCCAGCAACGTCTCGCGCCACACCCATCCTACGATGGGTATGGCGCGGCAAGGCATGGATAAAACCCCCATTCGCACAGCAGCCGTAGGATGGGTGTAGCGCGGCAAGCCATGGACAAGAACCCCATTCCCCACCGCGCAAACCCATCAAGCAGCCCCCCACCGCAGAATAGCTGCAGCCCGGCAAAGGCACGTTTACTTACCGCGCCAACACCACCTCAGCGCGTAAATATCCACGCCGCCACAATCCCGCCGAACACAATGCGGTACCAGGCGAACACTCTATAAGTATGGTTCGCCACAAACCGCAGCACCGCGCGCACCACTACCATCGCGCTCAGGAATGCCGCGATGAACCCCACGGCGATGCCCGACAAATCATGCTGGGTCAGCACGCCGAAGTTCTTGTACATATCAAAAACCGCCGCCCCCAGCATCGTGGGCATGGCCAGGAAGAACGAGAACTCCGTCGCCGTCTTGCGCTGAATGCCGGCAATCATCCCACCGATGATCGTCGCACCAGACCGTGACGTGCCCGGGATCATCGCAAAGCACTGCGCCACTCCCACGCCCAGCGCCTGCTTCCAGGTGATCTGCTCCAGCGTGTGCGCCGACGCCCTTTCATCGGATGCCGTATCGTCCGCCGCGCCCGGCGCGTCGCCCGGCGTGTGACGGGTCTTGCGCTCGACATACAGCATGATCAACCCGCCCAGCACCAGCGTCACGACCACCACGCCGGGGTGATAGAACACCGACTTGATGGTCTTGATGAAGATCGCGCCGATGACGGCCGCGGGCAGGAACGCGATGATCAGGTTGCGGGTGAACGCGACCTCGCTCGCCACGCCGGTCAGCGTGCCGCGGATCAGTTGGAGCAGCCGCGCGCGGAACACCCACATCACCGCGAGGATCGAGCCCAGCTGGATCACCACTTCGAACACCTTGCCGTCGCTGGACTGGAAATTGATCCAGTCGCCCACCAGGATAAGGTGGCCGGTGCTGGACACGGGGATGAACTCGGTCAGGCCTTCAAGAATGCCAAGAATGAAAGCCTTGATCAGGTAGAGCGCGTTGTCAGTCACGTTGGATAAGGGTCCGGTTAATCGTTGGCCAGAGGGGCTTCGTCCGACAGCATTTCCTGCGGCCGCTTTTCAACGCGCACCAGCGCGATCCGGCGGCCGTCCATTTCCAGCACCTCAAAGCGGAAGTGCTGGTGATGGGCTTCGTATTCGCAAACATCGCCTGGTTTGGGCAGGTGGCCAAAGCGCGACAGCAGGTAGCCCGCCAGCGTCGAGAACTCTTGCGCGTCGTCCACCAGGCCCTCGGTTTCCAGCACCTGTTCAACGTGGTGCAGGTCGGCTGCGCCGTCGATCTTCCAGATGTCGTCGCCGTCGGCCACGATGTCGGGCAATTCGTCTTCGTCAGGGAATTCACCGGCGATGGCTTCGAACACATCAATCGGCGTGACCAGGCCTTCAATGGCGCCGAACTCGTCAGCCACCAGCACCAGTTGGCCACGCGAGCGCTTGAGCGTGTCCATCAGGCGCAGAATGCCGATGGACTCGTGCACGATGATGGGATCGCGCAGGCGGTTGCGGCGCACGCGGCCTTCGGTGATCAGGTCCGCGACCAGGTCCTTGGCGCGCGCGATGCCCAGTACTTCGTCCAGCGAGCCCCGACAGACGGGGAAGAAGCTGTGCGGCGCCTCGGTCAATTGGTGGCGAATCAGGTCCGGGTCGTCATCGATATTGATCCACGACACATCCGTGCGCGGCGTCATGATGGACCGGATGGAACGTTCAGCCAGGGTCAGCACGCCGCTGACCATGTTGCGTTCTTCCACGCCGAAGGCCGGCATGGCCGGGCCGTCCATGTTGGGCAAGTCGGCCACGTCGCTGGCGGGTGGGCGCTTGCCCAGCATGCGCAGCACCGCCGAGGCGGTGCGCTCACGCATGGGACGGCGGGCGTCCAGCTTGAGCAGGTTGCGGCGCGCCACCTGATTCAGCGCTTCGATGGCCACCGAGAAGCCGATGGCGGCATACAGATAGCCCTTGGGCACCTTGAAGCCGAACGCTTCGGCCAGCAGCGAAAAACCGATCATCAGCAGGAAGCCCAGGCACAGCACCACCACGGTGGGATGCGCGTTGACGAAACGCGTCAGCGGCTTGGAGGCGATCAGCATGATGCCGATGGCGATGACGACGGCGATCATCATGATGGCCAGGTGGTCCACCATGCCCACGGCCGTGATGACGGAGTCCAGCGAGAACACCGCGTCCAACACCACGATCTGCGTGACGATCACCCAGAAGCTGGCGTACACGCGCGGCCCGGACGACCCACCATGCTGCCCGCCTTCCAGGCGCTCATGCAATTCCATCGTGCCCTTGAACAGCAGGAACAGACCGCCCACCATCAGGATCAGATCGCGTCCCGACGGGGACAAGGGGCCCACCGAAAACAAGGGCGTGGTCAAGGTGACCAGCCACGACATGACGGACAGCAAACCCAGGCGCATGACCAGCGCAAGGCTCAACCCCAGGACGCGCGCGCGGTCGCGTTGCTCTGGGGGAAGCTTGTCCGCCAGGATGGCGATGAAAATCAGGTTATCAATGCCCAGGACGATCTCAAGGACGACCAGGGTAAGCAAGCCGACCCACGCGGCGGGGTCCAGCAGCCACTCCATCAGGAGCTCCAAAAGTTACACGACCGGTAATCGTACATGGAAAATTCGTGACATGCCGGTGACGCGCCCCCCTCCGTTTGCCTGATGGCCATTGGCTTTGCGCCATGCGCAGGGCTTGCGGGGGCGCGTCGCGTCCAACAAAAAAACCGGCCCGAAGGCCGGTCTTCTTGAAGCCGGAGATACGCCGGAATCAGGCCGGGATCAGGCCGCCGACGGCGCGTTCAGCGAGCCCAGCATTTGCGTGAAGATCTTGGGCGTGGCGGCCAGCACGTTGCCGCTGTCCATCCAGCCTTGCTCGCCGTCGAAGTCGGCGATCAGGCCGCCGGCTTCCAGCACCATCAGACTGCCGGCCGCCAGGTCCCAGGGCTTCAAGCCCACGCCGCAGAAACCATCCAGGCGCCCGCTGGCCACGTAGGCCAGGTCCAGCACGGTGGAACCCATGCGGCGCACGCCGGTGACGTTTTCCGCCATATGGCGGAAACGCTGCGAACCCTGCTCGGGGTCGCCAGCATTGGGCCAGTGCGCGCCCAGCAGCGCTTCATGGTAGCGGGTACGGCTCGAGACCCGCACGCGGCGATCATTCAGGAAGGTGCCGCTGCCACGGCTCGCCGTGAACAGTTCGTTGCGCGAGGGGTCATAGATGACCGCCTGCGTGACTTGGCCGCGCTGCGTCAGCGCGATGGACACGGCGTAGTTGGGCAGGCCGTGGATGAAGTTCGTCGTGCCGTCCAGGGGATCGATGATCCACTGGAACTCGGCCTGGTCGGGACCTTGCAGCCCGAATTCCTCGCCCAGCACGGCATGATCCGGGTAAGCGGCATGCAGTGTCTCGACGATGGACTCCTCGGCGGCGCGATCGACTTCCGTGACATAATCGCGCGGCCCCTTGCGAGCCACGCTGAGTCGTTCCAAATCCATGCTGGCACGGTTGATAATGGTGCCGGCACGCCGGGCCGCCTTGATGGCGATGTTGAGCATCGGGTGCATAAAATTCCGTACGTATGCGGTGGGTTCGCGTGATGATAGGCCACTTGCCGCCCCCCGGATCCATCGTCGCCCCAACGGGGAAATCGACCCAAAAAACCAGGAAGGCGCGAAGCCAAACGCGCCATTTTAAATGACTCAAGCATTTTCACGTGTTCGCTTCATTATGGTGAACCCCAGCCACCCCGGAAACGTGGGTTCGGCGGCCCGTGCCATCAAGACAATGGGCTTCTCCGAACTGGTCTTGGTGGAGCCTAAATTTCCAGATGTAACCACCCAGCCGGAGGCCGTGGCCTTGGCCAGCGGCGCGCTGGACGTGCTGGAAAACGCACGCATCTACCCGTCGCTGGAAGAGGCACTGGCCCCGGTGACCATGGCCTTGGCGCTGACCGCCCGGGTGCGCGACCTGGGTCCCCCGCCCTGCGACATCCGCCAGGCGGCCGACCTGGCCCGCGCGCATCTGGCCAGCACGGCCGAGGGCGTGGCCGCCGTGGTGCTGGGCACCGAGCGGGCGGGGCTGACCAATGCGCAGATCGCGCTGTGCCACCGCATCTGCCACATTCCCGCCAACCCCGAATACAGCTCGCTGAACGTGGCCCAGGCGCTGCAACTGGCCGCCTGGGAATTGCGCTATGCATTGTTGGTGGAACAGGGTGCTGCCCTGCTGCCCGCCTCGACCGCGCAGGAACCGTCGCGCGGCGCCGAACCGGCATCGGGCGAAGCCGTGCAGGCGTTCCTGGCGCACTGGGAAGAGGCGCTGGTCGGCGTGCAGTTCCTGGACCCCGCCCATCCCAAGAAGCTGATGCCACGCATGCGGCACCTGTTTTCCCGCCCCGCGCTGACCCGCGACGAAGTGGACATGCTGCGCGGCGTCTGCACCGCCATGTTGGCCACGGCACGAAAAGGCCAGGCAAAAAAATAGGGATGGGCGCAATGCCCATCCCTGTTTCTGGTCAGCCCCGGCGGCAAGCCTGCCGGGGCAGCCCAAACATCAGTCCACCTTGGCGCCCGAAGCCTTGACCACCGGGGCCCAGCCTTCGACTTCCGACTTGATGAACGCGCCGAACTCAGCCGGCGTGGTCTTCACGGCCACGGCGCCCAGCTTGTCATAGCTGGTCTGCACGGCGGGGTTGTCCAAGGCCTTCTGCATGGCGGCGTTCAGCTTGGTGATCACTTCCGGCGGCGTGCCGGCCGGCGCCAACAGGCCGAACCACGACGACACGTCAAACCCGGCAAAGCCCGATTCCTGCATCGTGGGCAGGTCCGGCGCGCTCTTGGAGCGTTCGCTGGTGGTCACGGCCAGGGCGCGCAGCTTGCCCGATTGGGCGTGCGGCCAGGCCGACGGCATGTTGTCGAACATGAACTGCACCTGGCCGCCGATCAGGTCGGTCATGGCCGGAGCGCTGCCCTTGTACGGCACGTGCAGCACGTCAATGCCGGCCTTCATCTTGAAGAGCTCGCCCGCCATGTGGATGGACGTGCCGCTGCCCGACGAGGCGAACGCCAGCTTGCCGGGGTTCTTCTTTGCGTAGTCGACCAGTTCCTTGACCGACTTCACCGGCACTTGCGGGTTGACGACCAGGATGTTCGGCACTTTGGCGCCGAGCGCCACCGGCGCAAAATCCTTGGTCAGGTCAAAGTTGACGTTCTTGTACAGCGTCTGGTTGATGGCGCTGGTCACGGCCACGAACAGCAGCGTGTAGCCATCGGGCGTGGCGCGCTGGACGTAGTCAGTGGCGATGTTGCTGCCGGCGCCCGGCTTGTTTTCGACCACGAACGATTGGCCCAGGGACTCGGTGAGTTCCTTGGCCATGATGCGGGCGATGACGTCAGTGGTGCCACCAGCAGAAAAACCGACCACGATACGGACGGGTTTGTCAGGGTAGGCAGCATGGGCGGTACCCATGGCAAGTGCGCTAGCGGCGGTGGCCAGAACGGTAGCGGCGAAACGCCGCAGGCCAGGCTTTTGACCTGTAGTCATAGTGTCTCCGTGCAGGTACTGTCCATCAGATGGACGATTTGAATTATTGGATGACGCATTTTGATCTATACACGACGGGTGCATCAAGGTAGAGTCCACGCTACGGACAATGGTTTTCCCTTGACTATTCCGGAATAACCCTAACTTTTCAGAGATTTGCATGCCAGACAGTGATGCCGCGGCGGCAGGCCCACGGACTTTGCGGCGCGGACTGGCCGTGCTGGCCGCCCTGCGCGACCAAGGTCCCGACGGCCTTAGCGTGACCGATATCGCCCGCTTGACGGGCATACAACGCCCCACCATTTATCGTTTGCTGGCCGCCCTGCTTGACGCCGGCCTGGTGCTGCCCGTGACGGGCACCAAGAAATATCGCGCCCAACTGGCAGTGGACCCGGACACGCGCTCGCGCGACCCGCGCGTGCGCCAACTGCTGCCGGTGCTGCGCCGCCTGGCCGACCGCACGGGCGACGCCGTCTTCCTGGTGGTGCGCGAAGACGACGATTCCATCAGCCTGCATCGCGAGATCGGCAGCTACCCCGTCCAGATCCTGGCCACCTACGCCGGCAAGCGCCAGCCGCTGGGCGTGGGTTCGGGTGGGATGGCCCTGCTGGCCGCGTTGCCGGACGACATCGCGCGCGGCATCGTGGAACGCAACTCCGGCCGGCTGGACGAGTACGGCGGCATGACGCCGCAGGAAATGTACCGACTGATCGACAACACCCGCGCGCGCGGTTATTCGGTCGTGGGCAACCACGCGGTGCGTGGCGCGCTGGGCGTGGGCTGCGCGTTGCTGGACGCCCATGGTTCGCCGCTGCTGGCGGTCAGCGTCACGGCCATCATTGACCGCATGCCAGCCCAGCGCCAGCGTGAAATCGCGGGCTGGATCAAGGCGGAATTGGCGCGGCTGGTCATGCAGGCCTGATCGGCCCACCGCGGGCAAGATAAGAAAACGGGCGCCCGGATGAACCGAGGCGCCCGCTTGCCTTGAAGACCCAGCGCTGGCGATCAGGCCGCCGCGTCGGTCTTGTCCGCCGTCTTGGGGTTCTGGATTTCGCGCAGCGGAATCGGCGGCTGGAAGCCGGCCGCTTCCAGCGACGTGCGGATCTGCTGGTACAGGCCCCAGCGCAGGTCCCAGTACTTGCTGGTTTCAGCCCAGACGCGCACGTTCACGATGACGCCGCTTTCCTTGTACTCAAACACCTTCACCTGCGGTTCGGGATCTTTCAGCGCATCCGGACGCGCGGCCACGATCTCGTTCAGCTTGGCCAGCACCGCTTCCAGGTCATCGCCATAGCGCACCGGCACCGGGATATCCAGACGGCGAGTTTGATTGCGGCTGTAGTTGGTGATGGTGGCGTTCCATACCGTGCTGTTGGGCAGGGTCAGGTGGATGCCGTCCGCCTGGACCAGGCGGGTAAGAAACAGGCCGACCTCTTCCACCGTGCCATCGGCGCCCGAGCTCAGGGCCACGTATTCGCCCGCGCGGATGGGCCGCAGGATCAGCAGCATGATGCCGGCCGCGATATTCTGCAGCGTTCCTTGCAAGGCCAGACCCACTGCCAGGCCGGCGGCGCCCAGCACCGCGATCAGGCTCGCCGTCTGCACGCCAAAGCGCGCCAGCACCGCGATGACCGTAAAGATACGCACCGCCCAGACGACCGTGCTGTAAAACATCGGCACGATGGTCGGGTCGATCTTGCTGGAGCGCGTGGCGGCGCGCCGAACCCAACTGCCCAGCAACGACGACACCCACCAGCCGATGATCAGGATCAACAGCGCGACCAGCAGATTGATGCCCATCTCCACCAGCCTGGGGGCCCAGGCGTTGAATTCGTTCAAGGCGTCTTCCATGGAATCTCCAGCAAAAATGACAACCGAAAACTGTATCAGATGACGGATACGCAAAGGGGCGCGCCGCAGCCTGGCTATGTCAAGCTTTGTAAGCGATGCGGCGGGGGTTTGTCAGCTAGTTTGTCAGCTTGTTTTCAAGCCGGCACGATGCGGAAATGATTGTCCCAGGACAGCTCGCGTGACGGCGGCAGCACGGGCGTTTCGTGGCCCGCGGCATCGGTACGCAGCATGGCGCCCAGGCCGCTGCTGACCAGAAAGCCGGCTTGCCGCGCCGGCGCCACGCCGCAGCCGTCGGCCAGATGCGTGGTGCCCAGGCAGCGGCCGCTGGCGGCGTCCCAATAGATCACCTGCCCACCCACCGGACTGGACGTGGCCACGATGCCGCCGCCCGCGTCCACCGACACCGAGCCCACGTAGTTGCGCATGTTGCGCAGCGTCTCGGCCGGCCCTTCGAACAGTTCCAGCGGCGCGCCTCGGCGATGCCGTCCCACCAGCGCGGGCCGGTCGGCGGCCGGCCCCATGTATTGGCAGCCGAACCACACACAACCGTCGCCCGCCAGCGCCAGATGCCGGATCGACAAGCGATGCAGCGCGGGCGCCAACTCCACTTTTTCCAGCAGTTGGCCACTGGCAGCATCGATGTAGGCCAGCGACGGCCGCATCGTATCCAGGTTGAGTTCCAGCTTGCCGTAGTCGGGATGCGTCAGGATGCCGCCGTTGGCCACGCACAGCGTCTTGCCGTCGGGCATCAGCACGACTTCGTGCGGGCCGATGCCGCCGGCGTCGAATTCGCCGACGCGCCGCCATGCCCCGCCCGGCGAAGCATCGTAGATGCCAAGCACGCCGCGCCCGGCCTCGAAGTCATTTTCCGTGGCGGCCAGCAGCCGCCCGCCATCCACGAATGCACCGTGGCCAAAGAAGTGGCGTTCCTCGGGCACCGGCAGCGCCTGGGGCTCGCCGCCCTCGCCCAGCGAAAACGCCACGGCGAAAAACCCCGGTTGACGGCCAAACACCACGGCGCGCTGGTTCGCGGAATCAATGGCAAAGCTGTGGCCGCGCGCGGGCATCGGCACCACCAGGCGGTCGTGCCCGGCCTCGTCCAGCAGCACGGCTTCGTCGCGCCCGCCACGCTTGCGCGCGCTCAGGTACAGAGGGCCGCCGTCGGCGGGCAGCGCCGCCCTCGCGGCGGCGGGCGACAGGCCCAACGCCACGGCCATCGACAGGAAGCGGCGGCGGTCAATCACCATCAAGCGCATTGAATCCGATGGTGACGCCCAAGGCGGGCGCCAGGTTCTGGTCGATGATGTCCTTGGCGTTCTTGATGGTCAGGGACGCCAGCAGCAACAGGCGGCGGCCCTCTTCATCTTGCAACGCCGCATCCAGCGGCGCCGGCACGGCTTGCACGGTTTGCGCGGCGGCCTGCAATTCGCCTCGCACCGAGCCGTCCATCCACTCCTCGCCCGCCGGCAAGGGGTAGGCGCCGGCCTGGTAGAACGCCTGCAAGCCGTCCAGGTTCGCGGCCAAGAGGCGCGTGGACAGTCCGCTGCGCCAGAATGCCGCGCGCTTGGGCCGCGCGGCATCGGGCGATTCGCCCAACACCGGCAGGATCTTCACGTCGCGCGCAAACTGCAAGCCGGTCGACAAGGCCTTCATGGCTTCGGCCGCCACTTCCTGCGGATTGCGGTACAGGTCGTTGGCCGGCAGCGGCTTGGAGAACTGGCGGCCAAAATCGCCCTGCGCGCTCCAGGCCTGCGCCACATCGCGCGATATCGTGGTGACGTTGGCGGCTAGCGCGCGCGCATAGCCGCACGCGTAGGCGAAGGCGGGCGTGGCGCTCTGCGCACTTTGCCTGCCTTCCTTCAGCAGCCCCGGGTCGCCGTACAACACATATTCCAAGGCGGGCAGCCCCTGCACCGCCACGCTGCGGCCGGCCAACGCGCCGGGCGCCAGCAAGGCTTCGTCCTTGGCGGCGATCAGTTGCTGCACTTGCCGGGGCATCACGCCGCGCGTGTCGGGCCAGAAGGCCAGCCGCTCAAAGCGGTTGGCCTGCACCAGCGGCCCGAAGCGCAGGATTTCGACGCCCGACCAGGCCAGCGCCAACTGCGAGAACGCCTCGCCCACACGCGCGGCGCCCGCCGCATCCGGCTTGGCGCACCAGCCACCCAGCGCGCCGTCCAACGCGGCGGCGGCATCCGCCATCTTGCCCACGGCCGGACGCGCGTAATCCCGTGCCAGCCGTTCGCCCAGGTCAGCCGGCAACGCAGCTTGAGACTCGGCTTGCGACTGAGCTTGCGCGGCCGTTGGTGCTGCCAACGATGCCGCCGACACCAGCACGGCGGCCACGGCATGCTTGAACATCGCATGCTTGAACACGCACGGCTTGAACACGACAGGCTTGAATTGGGTCATCACGGCGTATCTTGCCATTTACAGCGACTCCAGGAAACGGATCAGATCGGCGCGCTCGTCAGGCGTCATGGCCACCACCCGGTCGCGCGAGGGCTTGCCCGCGCCACCATGCCACAGCACGGCTTCCAGCAAGGTGCGGGCACGTCCGTCATGCAGCCAGGTGGCCGACGGGTTCACGGTCTTGGTCAGGCCGATGCCCCACAGCGGCGGCGTGCGCCATTCGCGGCCATTGGCCTGGCCGTCGGACACGCCATCGGCCAGGTCGTCGCCCATGTCGTGCACCAGCATGTCGGTGTAGGGCCAGATCAGTTGGAAGCGATGCTCCGGCTGCCTGGCGTTGCGGCTCGTCACGTACTTGGGCACGTGGCACGCCACGCAATTGGCTTCGTAGAACAGTTTCTTGCCCGCCAGCACGCGCGCGTCGTCCGCGTCGCGGCGTTGCGGCACGGCCAGGTTGGTGGAATAGGTGGTGACGAAGTCCATCAGCTTGGCCGGCACTTCTTCCGGGCCAAAGCGCGGCTGCGCCCCGTGCGGCATGTCCAGGCACGGTTTCTGCGCGGGCGTGCAATCGCCCGAATGCTTGGGGAACATCGGCGTGGACAAGCCCATGTCGTTGGAGAACGCCGCGGCGCTCTGCTGTTCGACGGTGGGTTGGCCGGCCTTCAGATTGAAGCGCCCCAGCGCGCGCTTACCGGTGCGCGCATCGGTCACCCAGTTGGGCTTGCCGACGATGCCATCGCGCTTGTCCGCCCCCACATTGGCCAGGATGTCGGCTTCGTGGATGGATTCCAGCAAGCCCAGGCCGATCATGGGCGGCGCCAGGCGTGGCGAGATCTGCGTGTCGGCGCGCATCGGGCCGTAGCCGGGGTTTTCGATACGGTAGGTGGGCTTCATCAGCGTGGCGGTTTCGCCGCCATTCAAGGCCACCGGAATAGGCTCGTATTCGATCTCCATGCGGCCTTCGGCGGGCAGCCCCGCCACCGCGAAGTTCTGCAACTGCACGCCGTACACGGGTTCGGGCAGCTCGGCGATTTCACCCGGGGCCAGCTTGGGGTGGCCACGGTCGGGGCCGTGTGGCACGGCCAGGCGCAGCAGCAGCGCCACGGCGTCCGTGCGTTCCAAAGGATCGAACCCGGGCACGGTGCCGCGTCCGTCCTTGGTATGACAGGCCTGGCATGAGCGCGCGTTGAATAGCGGGCCCAGGCCGTCGGACGCCTGCGTCGAGGCCGGCGCCGACACCCAGTCCTTGCGGAACAGGCCATTGCCAACCAGGAATTCCTGGCGGCCTTCAAAGCTGATATTCGCCGAGGGATGGGAAAAGATATCGGCGTTGATCAGTTTGTCGGTGGTCGCGGCGCCCGCCTGCATGGTTTCAAAGGATTCGACCTTTGAAAAATCGCGCGTGGGGGCGGTGATGGCGGTGACGCGCTTTTGGTCTTCGGGCGTGAGGTCATCACGCCCGGCAGTCACTTCAGTGGCGGCGGCGCCGGCGTGAGCCGACGCCGCCAGTACGGCGGCTAGTACGAGTTTCACTTGAATACGGCGTCAGGTTTGTCCAGGCTGTCGGAACCTTCGATGGCAACCTTGCCCAGCTCAAGCAGCGTGATCACGCGCTCCAGGCTGCGGGTCTGGTCCACCAGGCCGTCAATGGCGGCCTGCACCACGGCGTTGCCTTCCTTGTTGCCATCCGCAATCATCTGGTCGTAGGTTTCGACCGTTTCAGCGCGGGTCTTCATGGCCTGCATGGCGGCCACGGTGGCGTCCAGCTTGGCGCGCACTTCGGCATCCAGCTTCGGATCGCGCGCCTTGACCAGTTCGGACAAGCTTGCGCCCTTGACCTCTTTGCCGTCGATGCGGGTGTAGGTGCCCAGGTAGACATTGCGGATGCCGATCTGGTCGTAGTAGTGCGAATTGTGGGTGTTGTCCGAGAAGCAGTCGTGCTCTTCTTCGGGGTCATGCAGCATCAGGCCCAGCTTCATGCGTTCGCCGGCCAGTTCGCCGTACGACAGGCTGCCCAGGCCGGTAAGCATGGCAATCAGCCCTGCCTTGGGATCTTCTTCGACGGCCTTGCGCGCGGCGCCGTCCTTCTTCCAGTTACCCACCATTTCTTCCAGGTCGGTCACCAGCAGATCCGTCACGGCCTTCAGGAATTCAATGCGGCGCTCGCAGTGGCCGCCGGTGCACTGCTTGGGGTCGAAATCCGTGTGCGGGCGGTCGCCCGAATGACGCTCTTGCGGCGTGCCCTTGCGGTCGGCCGGCGCGGGGCCGGAGCCGTTCAGGTCCTGGCCCCAAAGCAGGAATTCGATGGCGTGATAACCCGTGGCCACGTTGGCCTCGTTGCCGTCGGCTTCGTGCAGCACTTCGGACAGCAGTTGCGGCGTGATCTTGCTGACGTCCACCGTCTTGCCGCCCACCGAGATCTTCGAATTGGCGATGACGTTGACGGCGTAGAAGGCGTTTTCGTCGTTTTCGGTGCCGTACGAGGCGTCGACATAGTCGATCAGGCCTTCGTCCAGCGGCCAGGCGTTCACGCGGCCTTCCCAGTCGTCAACGATGGGGTTGCCGAATCGATACGCTTCGGTTTGCTGGTACGGCACGCGGGCGGCCAGCCAGGCTTCGCGCGCGGCCTTCAGTGTGTCGGGGCTGGGCTTGGCGATCAGCGCGTTGATGGCCGTGCGCAGCGTCTTGGCGGCGGTCAGCGAGTCTTCATAGCCCGCCAGCGCAAGATCCGAATAGGTGGCGACCACGGCGCGAGGCTCTGCCGCCGCGTGGGCCGTTCCCCCGAATACCGCCGCGGCCAGCACCGCTCCCAACAACAACTTGCGCATCGACTTTCTCCCGTGACTCGAACGGTGTCCGCCCCCGCGGCGGGCCGTTCCGACTTCAGTTTTGAGGATGCGAGTGTAAACAATTTTCGTTTGATATTCAGCCCAAAGTCAGATACCTGACACTTTTTTGAACGGCTTTCGCGATGAAATCCGCGCAATATCAAGGGCCCGCCGCTACTATCCGGCAAGCTCTCTTCCCTTCCCTTATCCATGGAACTTCGACAACTCCGCTATTTCGTCCGGGTGGCCGAACTGGGCAGCATCGGCCGCGCGGCGCGTGACCTGGGCGTGGTCGCCTCGGCGCTGAGCCAGCAGATCAGCCGCTTGGAAAGCGAGCTGGCGACGCGGCTGCTGATGCGCACGCACACCGGTGTGGTGGCCACCGCCGCCGGCACTGCCTTCCTGCGGCAGGCGCGCTTGACGCTGCGGCACGCGGACAACGCCGTGGCCGCCGCGCGCGAGGCCCGGCTGGCCGGCATGGTCAGCGTGGGCTTCGCGCCCACCACTGCGTCACTGCTGGCCAAACCGTTCTACGCGGCCATGGCCGAGCGCTATCCCAATGTGCGGCTGCATCTGGTGGAAGGCTTGTCGGGCAACCTGGGCGAACAGTTGGGCAGCCGCCGCCTGGACCTGGCCGTGCTGTTTCAGAACGACAGCGGCCAGGGGCGCAGCGCCATCCCCGTGTTGGATGAACGATTGTTCCTGCTGGCCCGGCGCGGCATGTATGCGCTGCCCGATGGCGAGCCCACCACCATTGCCGAATTGGCGGGCCTGCCGCTGGCGGTGACCAGCAAGGCGCACGGCCTGCGCGCCTGGGTCGAGGCCGCCTTCGAACGCGCGGGCATCGAACCCTGGGTCGCGGTCGAGGTAGACGGCCTGACGACCTTGATGGATCTGGTGCAGGCCAACCCCATCGCCACCATCCAGCCCGGCGCGGCGGTCGCGCGGGCCGAGGCCGGCCTCTTGAACATGCACCCCATCGACGACCCCTTCCTGTACCGGCGCAACGCCGTCTACTGCATCGACGAAGAGGAATTGTCGCCGGCCGCGCTGGCTGCCCGCGTGGTGCTGGTGGACGTGATGCGTGCCCAGGTGCGGCATGGCGCCTGGCCCGGCGCCACCCTTCTGGATTCGTGATGCCCCCATGCCGGACGCATGGCTAGGCCGCTTCAAGACACACGGATAAAGTCGGTTCATGTTCGCTGCGGCATCGTGCCACGGCCAAAGACCTTCTCGATATCCGATGACGACTGACACCCGACGCCCGGGCGTGTTACCCCCTGGTGTACTCCCGATCTCTTCAATGCGGCCGCACTGTTCCGAACAGGAATGGCAGGCCCGCGTCGACCTCGCCGCCTGTTACCGGCTGGTCGAACACTACGGCATGGCCGACATGATGGCCAACCACATCTCGTCGCGCGTGCCAGGCGAAGACAACGCCTTCCTGATCAACCCCTACGGGATGATGTACGAAGAGATCACGGCGTCCAGCCTGATCAAGGTAGACCTGGACGGCACCATCCTGGCCAAGCCCGATTTCGGCGACCTGGACTACGGCATCAACAAGGCCGGCTACGTGATCCACAGCGCCGTGCACGCCGCGCGCCATGACGTGGACTGCGTGATCCACACGCATAGCTGGGCGTCCATGGCTGTGGCCTCGCTGGACTGCGGCCTGCTGCCGCTGACCCAGACCGCCATGCGTTTCCTGAAGATCGGCTATCACGACTACGAGGGCGTGGTGCTGGACCTGCAAGAGCAGGAATCGCTCTTGCGCGACCTGGGCCAGGGCGAGGCGCTGATCCTGCGCAACCATGGCGCGCTGACCGTGGGCCGCACGGTGGGCGAGGCCTTCAACTGGATGCACCGCCTGGAACTGGCCTGTCGCGCGCAACTGGCGGCCATGGCCACGGGCTCGCCCCTGCGCGCCGTCAGCCCGGCCGTGCTGGAAGAAACCTGGAACAACTATCAGCCCGGCACACGGCGCCCTTACGGCGTCATGGAATGGCCTGCCCTGCTGCGCAAGCTGGACCGCATGGACCCGAGCTTCCGAAGCTGACTGACTAAAGATCGGCTGAAGCCCCCCTTTTCTCAAAAGCGCTGGCCGACGTGGCGGCACGGCGCTGACACCGCCAACACAACAACCACGAACGGAGACAACATGAACACTGCCCGAGCCCTGCTCGCCGCCGCAGCGACGGCCTGCGTCTGTACCTCACTGCCCGCGACCGCCGCGGACTACCCCGACAAACCCGTCCGGGTCATCGTCGCATTCACCGCCGGCGGCACCACCGACACGCTGACGCGCAGCGTCTCCAATGTGCTGGCCAAGCAATTGGGCCAGTCCTTCGTGGTGGAAAACAAGCCCGGCGCCGGCGGCAATATCGGCACGGAATTCGTGGTGCGCGCCGCCCCCGACGGCTACACGCTGATCGTCAATTCCGTGGGGCCCATCGCCGTCAATTCCTCGCTGACCAAGCTGTCCTTCGACCCGCTGACCGACCTGCTCCCCATCGTGCAGCTTGCCACGGTGCCCAACGTGCTGGTGGTGCCGCCATCGTCGCCCGCCAAGGACATCAAGGGTTTTCTGAAATACGTCAAAGAAGCCAAGCAACTGAACTACAGCTCCACCGGGGTGGGCACGTCATCACACCTGGCCAGCTACATGCTGATGGACCAGTTGGGCGTAGAAGCCACGCACGTGCCATACAAGGGCGCGGATGCGGTCAACGACCTGTTGGCCGGGCGTATCGATTTCATGTTCGCCACCATTCCGTCGGTGATCGGGCAGATACGCGCGGGCAAGCTGCGGCCGCTGGCGGTCAGCACGCTGCAGCGCTCGGCCACCCTGCCCGACCTGCCCACCATTGCCGAATCCGGCTATCCGGGTTTTGACGCCGGATCCTGGTTTGGCTTCTTCGCGCCCAAGGGCACGCCGCCCGCTGTGGTGACCACCATCAACCGCGAAGTCAACGCCGCGCTGCCGGGCTTGCAGACGCAGATGGTGAACGAAGGCGCCGAACCCGTGGGCGGCACGCCGGCGCAGTTCGCCACCTTCATCAAGCAGGAACACGACAAGTGGGCCGCGCTGGTGCGCAAGTTCCAACCCAACCCGAACTGAACCCTGGCTCCAGCCTTGGACTCCACCCCCCCTATGCCGCAAGAAGAAATCCGCATCCTGTGTTCGCCCGCCGAGGCGGACACCTTGCGCCACGCGCTGCCCGCCGGTGACGGGCAGCGCTTTACGCTGTGCCACCCGCAAGCGGGCCAGCCCTGCGATGCGCAGGTGGCCTTTGTGTCGCGCGATATCACGGGTGAATCGACCAAGTTTCAGATCACGCCCGACACGGCGCGGTACTACGACGCGCTGCGCGATGCGCCCGCGCTGCAATGGGTGCATGTGCATTCGGCCGGCGCGGACCGCGAGATCTATCAACATCTGCACGCGCGCGGCGTGGCCATCACCACGTCGCAAGGCGCCAGCGACGCGGTGGTGGCGCAAACCGCCATAGGCGGCGTGCTGGCCCTGGCGCGCCGCCTGCCCTTGTTGGCGGCCGACCAACGCGCACGCGCCTGGCGGCCGCTGTTGGGCGCACGCACGCCGCGCGACCTGGCGGGACAGCACGCGGTGGTGGTGGGCTGGGGCGCCATCGGCCAGCGCATTGGCGCCTTGCTGCGCGCGCTGGGCCTGACCCTGACGGTGGTGCGCCATTCCGCCACGCCCGTGGCAGATGCCCGCCACACCGCCACGTATGACGCGCTGGCCGGCCTGCTGCCCCAGGCAGACTGGCTGGTGCTGGCCTGTCCATTGACCTCGGCCACGCGCGGGCTGGTCGACCGCCGTGCGCTGGCTGCCCTCCCCGCGCACGCATCGGTCATCAACGTGGCGCGCGGCCATGTCATCGACGAGCCCGCGCTGATCGACGCGCTGTCGGCGGGCCGCTTGGGCGGTGCGTTCCTGGACGTCTTTCAGCAAGAGCCGCTGCCACCGGAATCCCCGCTATGGGGGTTGGACAATGTCATCGTGACGCCGCACAGCGCCGGCTTTTCGGACGGCAACAGCGCCCGCGTGCGCACGCTGTTCCTGAATAACCTGCAACGCTGGGCTGGCGGCGAGCCGCTGGCGAACCGGCTGCTGGGCTGATTCACGATACGTCCCCTTAAATGGTGCGCCATGCACCAAAGTGGTTCATGCCAGGCACCAGCCCGAGGCTCGAGCAGCCACTGCCCCAGCGGAAACCCCATAAGAAGCCCCAGTAGGAACCCGACGCGCCAACCTGGCACGGGTTTTGCTTGATGACTGGTATGCAAGCTTGTCTACAAGACAGGCCCCGACGATCACCGTCGACCCCAGTTCAAACCAAGCCCTCCAGGAGCCCTCATGATCAACCGCAATGCGCCCTTTGCTTTCAACGCCACCCGCCGCCGCCTGATCCAGGGCGCCGCCATGGGCGCCGCGACGCTGGCCGCGCCCGCGATCGTGCGCGCGCAGTCGGGTCCGGTGATCCGCATCGGCTTCTGGCCCGTTGCCGCCGGCCTGCCGTTCTACGCAGCGGTTGAAAAAGGCTATTTCAAGGAAGCCGGCCTGAACGTCGAACCGCTGAAGTTCGCGGGCGCGCAGCAGGTCATGGAAGCCATGCTGGCCGGCCGCGCGGACGGCAGCGCCAACGGCACGGGATCGGCCAATCTAGCCATCGGCGAAATCGCCTCGCCCGGCCTGTTCAAGATTTTTGCGTCCAACCCCAGCAACGCCAAGAACGTGCTGGATGAGTTCATCGTCGCGAAAGACAGTCCCATCAAATCCATAGCAGACCTCAAGGGGAAAAAGGTCGGATCTGGACCCGGCATCCAGAACGCCACGCTGGCCAAAGCAGTACTGGAGCGCGCCGGCGCAACCGGAGCAACCGTGGTCGAGTTGGCAATCAGCCAGCACGTGGCCGCGGTTGCCGCCGGCCAGTTGGATGCGTGCTACACGCTGGAACCCACGGGCACGGTGGGCCGCCTGAACGGCACCACCCGCGTGCTGGAAACCGGCGTGATCGCCAAGTACGTGTTGGGCGATCCCATGGCGCCGTGGTTCGGCGGCTCGGCCTCGCTGACCACCGCCTTCCTGAAAAAGCATCCCGAGGAAAGCAAGAAATTCATCGCGGCCTATGCGCGCGGCATTGAACTGATCCGCACCAAGCCCGCCGAGGCGCGCCCCTTCATGAAGGGCTACACCGCCATCGAAGGCCCCATGACCGAAGAAGTGCCGCTGGCCGCCTACACGCTCTACAACGAGTTCACGCCGAGCGACATCCAGTACTTCCAGAAGTTCTTCGACCTGTTCACCGACAAGGGCATCTTCGCGCAAAAGGTCGACGTGTCGTCCATGCTTTACAAGGGTTGATCCATGACAGCAACGTCTGCAACGCCCACAACGCCCGTGGCCACCCCCACGAAGGCGCCGCCCCGCAAGTTCGACGGCTCGCGCTTGCTGCCGCTGATCGGCCCCTTGGCGCTCTTCGTCATCTGGGACCTGGTTGTGCGCCTGCAACTGGTCAGCCCCGTGCTCTTGCCCACTCCCAGCGCCACCATCGTGGCCTTGGTGAAGGGCCTGGCGGGCGGCCCGCTGCTGTGGGACTTCCTGTCGTCCTTGAACCGCACGCTGCAAGCCTTCGTCATTGCCGGCGTCATCGGCGTGCCGCTGGGCGTGCTTCTGGGCAGCAATGAAAAAGCGTATCGCAGCGTGGAGTTCCTGGTGGACTTCTTCCGTTCCACGCCGTCGTCCGCGCTGATCCCGCTGTTCCTGATGATCTTCGGCGTTACCGACATGAACAAGATCGCCATCGCGGCGTTCGCGGCCGTGCTGGTGATTCTGTTCAACAGCGCCTATGGCGTCATCAACGCGCGCAAGCAGCGCGTGATGGCGGCCCGCGTGATGGGCGCATCGCGCTGGCAGATCTTCAAGGACGTGCTGATCTGGGAAAGCCTGCAACCCACGTTCGTCGGCTTGCGCAGCGGTGTGTCGATGGCGCTGGTGATCGTGATCGTGGCCGAGATGTTCATCGGGTCCGACAGCGGCCTGGGCAACCGCATCATCAATTCGCAGCAGGTGCTGAACGTGCGCGAGATGTATGCGTCGATCCTGGCGGCGGGCGCCCTGGGCTATGTGCTGAACATTCTTTTTCTTGTGCTGGAAAAGCGCGTGGTCCATTGGAGCGGCCGATAAATGTCCACCGTCATCAACCCCATCATCGCCCCTGCCCCCACCGCCGCGCCGTTCGCGCCCGGCCCCTTGGGCACGCACATCACTATCCGTGGCCTGACCAAGTATTTCGCGGGCTGGCCGCTGTATGAAGACTTCAACCTGGACATCCCCAAGGGCAAGATCGTCTCGGTGTTCGGCCCCAACGGCTGCGGCAAGTCCACGCTGATCAACATGATCGCGGGCCTGATTCCCATTGATTCGGGCGAGATCCTGTTCGATGGCAAATCGCTGGCGCAAACCAAGATCGGCTACGTGTTCCAGAACTACCGCGAAGCCATGTTCCCGTGGCTGCGCACCATCGACAACATCGCCTACCCGCTGCGCCTGGAAGGCCGCAGCAAGGCCGAAGTGGATGCGCGCGTGGAAGAGTTGGTGGCGTCGTTCGACGTCAAGTTCGATCTGAAACGCTATCCGTATGAACTGTCGGGCGGGCAGCAGCAGACGGCGTCCATCATGCGCGCCCTGGCGCCGGGACCCGAGGTGCTGTTCCTGGACGAACCTTTTTCGGCGCTGGACTTCGAGATGACGCTGTTCATCCGCGAAAAGCTGCAAGAGGTGTTCCTGCAGACCGGCACGACGATGTTGCTGGTGTCGCATGACCTGGAAGAGGCCGTGTACCTGGCCGACCAGGTGCTGCTCTTGACCAAGCGGCCCACGCGCGTGGCTGAAATTCTGGACTACACCGACGCGCGCCCGCGCACCGTGGAAACCTTGTCCGAACCCAGCTTCATCCAGATGAAGAAACTGAGCCTGGAAATTTTCCAGCGCGAAGTGCGCAAGTAGGTCGGAAAATACGTCCTGCAAGCCAACGTTGGGCAAACTAGCAACACAGGTAAGTCAACACAGCGTTTATCGGGAGCCTCCGCCATGACCCAGGAAACCATCGATCAATACGTGCGCAGCGCCTTGGCGCTGTCGGGCTACGCCTTGCGCGAATCCACCACGGCGGAAGTCGTGCAGCAGTTCGCGCGCATCCACGACATTGCGGCAAGCTTCGTGGACGAGCCGCTGCCTGTGGAACTGGAATCCGCATCGGTGTTCCGTCCATGAGCGGCCCCGCCACCCACATCGCCCGCCAGATTGCCAGCGGCGAGCGCAGCGCCGTCGCGGTGCTGGACGCCACCTTGGCACGCATCCGCGAACGCGACACCCGCTACAACTGTTTTACCGCCATCACCGAGACGCGCGCGCGCCAGGAAGCCGCCGCCATCGACGCGCGCCGCGCCCGTGGCGAAGCGCTGCCGCCGCTGGCCGGCGTGCCCTATGCCGTCAAGAACCTGTTCGACATCGCCGACGAAGTCACCTTGGCGGGGGGCCGCGTCAATGCGGCGAATCCCCCCGCCAGTCACGACGCCCGCCTGGTCACGCGCATGCGCGAGGCCGGCGCGGTGCTGGTCGGCGCCTTGAACATGGACGAACACGCTTACGGCTTCACCACCGAAAACACGCACTACGGCCCCTGCCGCAACCCGCATGACGTCAGCCGCGTGGCGGGCGGCTCATCCGGCGGCAGCGCCGCCGCGGTGGCGGGCGGGCTGGTGCCGCTGACCTTGGGGTCGGACACCAACGGGTCCATACGCGTGCCGGCGTCCCTGTGCGGCGTCTTTGGCTTGAAGCCGACCTATGGCCGCCTGCCCCGCACCGGTTCCTTTCCGTTTGTGGGCAGCCTGGATCACCTGGGGCCGTTCGCGGCCAGCGCCAGCGACCTGGCCGCCGCCTACGATGCGCTGCAAGGGCCGGACGCCGACGACGCCGCCTGCGCGCAATACGCCGCCGAACCCGTGCTGCCCACGATTTCGACCGGCGCGCGCAAGCTGCGCGTGGCGGTGCTGGGCGGCTACTTCGCCGATTGGGCCGGCCCCGCCGCGCGCCGCGCTGTCGAGATCGCCGCGCGCGCCCTGGACGCCACCGCCATCGTTGAACTGCCCGGCGCCACGCAAGCCCGCGCCGCCGCCTTCATCATCACGGCGGC
Source organism: Achromobacter spanius (assembly GCF_029637605.1). Taxonomy (NCBI): domain Bacteria; kingdom Pseudomonadati; phylum Pseudomonadota; class Betaproteobacteria; order Burkholderiales; family Alcaligenaceae; genus Achromobacter; species Achromobacter spanius. The sequence goes on from NZ_CP121261.1 coordinate 2,439,331, forward strand.
CGAAGGCGGCGCCTTGCATCGGCGCAAGCTGGTCACGCACTACGACTACTACGAACCCTATTCCCGCGACCGCCTCGTGGCCGGCAGCCTGGTGCCCGCGGCCTGGGTGCAGCAGGCGCAACGCATTCGCCACCGCGTCTACCGCGAAGCCTTGGCGCTGTTTGACCAGTACGACGTGCTGATCGCGCCCGCCACGCCCGTGTCCGCCACGCCCATCGGCACCGACTGGCTGACGCTGGCGGGCAAGGAACTGCCGGCGCGCGCCAGCATGGGCCTGTTGACGCAGCCCATCTCGTGCATCGGCCTGCCCGTGTGCACCGCGCCCACCTGGCCCGAAGCCGAGCAGGACGGCCACCTGCCGTTGGGCGTGCAACTGATCGGCGCGCCCTGGCGCGAAGCCGATTGCCTGGCCGCCGCCCATGCGCTGGAACAGGCCGGCGCGGCAAGCGTGCGGCCCGTCTGATCGCTTGGTAATCCCGCCCCCGACTACGCCCGATCGCCCTCATACCCTTTCCGCAATCAAGGCCCCGTTATGGAAACTGCTTTCGCTGCCATCGACATGCCGCGCACCCTGGCCGACACGGCCTATGGGGCATTGAAACGCGACATCCTGGATTTCCGGCTGGCGCCGGGCGACCGCTTCACCGAAACCGAAATCGCGGAACGGCTGCAGGTCAGCCGCACTCCGGTGCGTGAAGCGCTGTTCCGGCTGGAACGCGAAGGCTATCTGGAAGTTAGGCAGCGCAACGGCTGGCTGGTCAAGCCGCTGGACTTCAACACGCTGGATCATTTCTACGAACTGCGCAGCGTGCTGGAAATCGCCTCCGTCCATGCCTTGTGCGCTCCAGGGCAACTGCCCGCTCCGCTGCGCGCGCTACAAGCGCTGGCGGACACCTGGCTGGTCAGCCCAAGCGAACGCTCCAACGATGGGGAATGGCTGGCCGACCTGGACGAACGCTTCCACATCGACCTGGTGGCGGCTGCCGGCAACCCGGAAATCTCGCGCGTGCACCGCGCCGCCACCGAACGCATCCGCATCGTGCGCCGGCTGGACTTCACACTGCAGGACCGCATCGACAACACCTACGAGGAACATGGCGCGATCTTGCGCGCGGTGCTGGCGCGTGATGGCGCCAGCGCCACGCAACTGCTGCAAGCGCATATCCATGACAGCCAGACCGCGGTGCGCAAGATCACGCTGCACCGCTTGTACTCCACGCGGCATGCCAAGGCGGCATGAATGCGCGGCGATGCGGGGGGCCGGGGTTCACGCCCCGGGTTCATGGCCTGGGTTCATGTCCTGGGTTCATGCCCCGGGCTTGATCGCACCGGGGTTGATGATTCACCGCCCGCAATCACCCCGCTCGCAGCCAGCGCTGCAGCACACGCGAAATGACCGGGATGCAGATGAACACCATGATGGGCGTCAATATCACACTCGTGATCAGCACGCGCCAGAACACCGGCATCATGTTCAAGTGTTCGCTGACCAGAATCGAAAACACCAGCAGCACGGGAAAGTAAGCCAGCCAGATGCTCACGGCCTGCTTCCAGCGCGGCGGCGCGCTGGCCGACTTGGGCGCAAACCAGCCGTCGGTGCCGCTGACGCGGTGCTCATGGCTGGCGCGCACCAGGGTCGCGCCGCGTTCCAGCCACATGCGACGCGGCAAGGACTTTTCCCAGCGCAACAGGCTGGCCTCGTCGGTAAAGCGCAGCACGATCTGGTACTCGTCACCCCCTTCTGGCGGTTGCAGCACGCCCGACCCCAAAAACCCGGGGAACCCTGCCGCCAAGATTTCACCCTGGCGCATCCAGGACAGAAAATCGCTATAGCGTTCGGGCGCGATGTGACGGGTGACCAGCATGGTGACGGGGGCGGAAACAGCGGAACTGGACATGACGGAACTCCTCGGCAACGGTGCAGCTTGTTATGCAGTGTTAACCCTAGCAATCCCCGTGCCAGCCTTGCGGCGCAGCATTTCCCTGGTGTGAATGACCGTACAGCACAGCACCCGGAATTTTGCGCACCGCAGCACACACCATATTGGTGATTACCCCTACACAACGCACCACATCGGTGCATTCGGAGAAAGCTCATGGACATCAACCTGCCCGACGTCGTCGCCGAGGTCACCACCGCCTTCGAGCGCTACGAGACGGCGCTGGTCACGAATGACGTCGAAGAACTGGACACGCTGTTCTGGAACAGCCCACACACGCTGCGCTACGGCGCCAGTGAAAACCTCTACGGCTATGACGCCATCCGCGAATTCCGCGCGGGGCGATCGCCCCAAGGATTGGCCCGCCGCGTCCTGCGCACCGCCATCACCACCTACGGCAACGACTTCGCCACCACCAATATTGAATTCCAGCGTGAAGGCAGCGACCGCATCGGCCGCCAAAGCCAGACCTGGATGCGCACGCCCGCGGGTTGGCGCGTGGTGTCGGCGCACGTCAGCTTGATGGCATGACAGTTTCAAAGACACATTTCGCATCAAGACATCACGCGCCAGATGATTGAGCGCGTCACGCGCCAGGTCTACACTGGCCCTTCCATTTTCCGTTGGAGCATTCGCCCATGAGCACATACAAGATTGCGGTTTTTGTCGGCAGCCTGCGTGCCGCCTCGATCAATTTGCGATTGGCCCGAGCGCTGGAAAAGCTGGTTCCCGCAGACTTCAAGTTCGAGTATGTGAGTCTGGGTGACATCCCCCTGTACAACCAGGACAACGAAAACAACCTGCCCGCCCCCGCCGCCAAGCTCAAGCAGCAGATCGCCGACGCGCAAGGCATTCTTTTTGTATCGCCCGAGCACAACCGCTCGGTGCCCGCCGCCATCAAGAACGCCATCGATTGGGGCTCGCGCCCCTGGGGCCAGAACTCCTGGCCGGGCAAAGCCGTCGGCATCGTGGGCGCTTCCCCCAGCGCCGCCGGCACCGCGATGATGCAACAGCACCTGCGCAACATCCTGGCCGCCGAAGGCGCCAACGCGCTGACGACGCCGGAAGTCTTCCTGCAGTATTCCGACGGTCTGGTCGACGACCAATACACGATCACCAATGAAGGCACGCGCAAGTTCCTGCAAGGCTGGGTCGACCGCTACGTTGACTGGGTCAAGAAGATGAGCACCTGATTTTGCAGCGCTGATTGTGAACTGCTGATCGCCGCCGCTGCCGGCAGGGTCAAAACCCGCCGGCGCCGATCGCCCGATCTACCTCCGGGCGATCAAGCCCCCCGATACGTCGGGGGCTTTTTTATGTTGGGTCTTCCTGAAACTTATCCCCGCCATCTGTGGAGAAGGCTGAGGACAGTCTTGGGGCACAGTCAAAATATCCTGTCCCGCCAAGCACTTGCGCGTACTGATCAAACCCTGCGCAATCGTTCTTTTGGATGAGATTCGGCGGACTTATCCCCGAAAAAGCTGGATGTCCGACCAGCAGTTGTCGACACGGCGCGGCGCTTGTTCATTTGTCCCAGCATTCTGTGGAAAAGCATGAGGACAGTTTGAGGGCAGGTACAAAAACGTCATTCATATCAAGCACCTGCGGGGGCTGGTCAATAATGGCCCAACGGTGACCCCTTGGGCGCCAAGTTGTCCCCGCCAAATGTGGATAAGCCTGAGGACAGTGTGCGGGTAGTCGCTAAAAACCCTTGTGGGCCAAGCACTTGGTGGCGGCGGGCAATAAACGCCCAATAGCGGGTAGGCTGCCGTGACGGGCCGCCGGCCCCGGCCGATGCCGCGCAAGCTGGGGATAAAGGAACAGGCTTGTCCCCATGGAATGTGGACAAGCCTATGAACAGTCGGATAACAAGCCCAAAAACTTCTTATCCGACAAGCACTTGGAAGTGCTGCTCAAAGAAAGACCAGCCGAGGGATTACTCGTCGCCTTCCAGGCGCATGCCGATCTTCAAACCGACCTGCCAGTGGGCCACCTTGCCGTCCTTGATGTGGCCACGCACTTCGGTGACTTCAAACCAATCCAGGTTGCGCAGCGTTTCGGATGCGCGCTCGATCGCCTTGGCGATGGCGTCATCGGTTGAGGTGGTGGAAGAACCCACCAGTTCGATTTGCTTGTAGACATGATTCGACATAGCTCGTCTCCGCTAAGGGGGTGAGTCGTGAACTGTCGGTCTGCACGCGATGTTCCGGCGCTTACGACCGGCAATCCATTCGAACACACAGGATACCGCCGCGGCGCTATGGTGGTGTTACGAGTTCCGTCGCGTGGTCTCGACTGGCGACGGAGCCCGCTCCCGCAACCCAGCAAGGAGATCACCATGCCTGAACGAAAAACCCTGGAGCGAGCCAAGCAAGAGAAGCGTGAAGGCAAGTCCGCGTCCACGCAGGCCGGAGAATTCGTGCGCGAGGAAATCGAACACGTGCGCGAAGGCAAGCATGGCGTGCGTTCCACCAAACAAGCCATTGCGATCGGGCTGTCCAAGGCGCGCCGCGCGGGCGTGAAGGCCTCGCCTTCGAAGAACGCCAGTCCGTCGACGAAGCGCCACGCCAAGAAGGACTTGGAAGCCGCGCATGACGGACACGCCAAGTCCTCGACGCGCTCGCGCGCAACCACCAAGGCCTTGAAGAAGGAAAGCACCAAGCCCGCCTCGCGCTCGGCGCTGTCCCACCACGCCAGCAAGACCGCCAGCCGGCGCACTGCTGCTGACCGCTCGGCGGCGGCGAAAAAGGCGGCGGCCACCAAGGGCGCGGCCGGGCGTTCCGCCGCCGCGAAGAAGGCGGCGCGCACCCGGGCGAAGAACAAGGCAGCAGCCGGGTCGCAGCACCATGCCGCGCACTAGGCCTGCACTAGGCCTGCACTAGGCCTGCATTAGGCCCGCGCTAGGCCCGCGCTAGGCCCGCGCTAGGCCTGCGCTAGGCCTGCACACAGGCTAACCCGCGTCGAACTGCCGAAAGCGTTCTTGCAGAAACTCCCGCATGCGCTTCACGGCAGGCGACAGCAGCATGCGATGTACACACAACAGGTAGAGCGGCGACGGCTCGGTGACGTAGTCGGGCAAAAGCGCCACCAGGCGGCCGGCGCGCAGATCGGCCAGCACGTCGTAGCGCGACTTGTACGCCACGCCGTGCCCGGCCAGCGCCCAACGGCGCACCAGGTCGCCGTCATCGCCGACGCGGTCGCCCTTGACCGGTACCGTCATCGCCGTGCCTTCGTGCTCGAACGCCCAACGGTCATGCAGCGTCTCGCCCAGCACGAAAGACAGGCAGTTGTGCCGACGCAGATCGGCCGGGGTCTGGGGCACGCCGTGACGCGCCAGGTACGCGGGCGACGCGCACACGACGCGGCGGTTGTGTTCGGCCAGCGGCAGCGCCACCAGCGCAGAATCATTCGGCGTGCCGTAGCGGATCGCGATGTCCACGGGCTGGCGATACAGATCGGCCAGCCGGTCGCTGATGCGCACCTGGAAGCTCACGCGGGGATACCGGGTTTGGAAATCATCCAGCCAGGGCAGCAGCACGTGACGCCCCAGGTCCGAGGGGATGGAGACCGACAGCGTGCCGGATATGGCGGTCTTGTCGCGCGCCATGGCGTTCTTGCCGGCCTCCAGCGTGGCGATGGCTGAACGCGCGTATTCCAGATAGCGCTCGCCGTCCGTGGTCAGCCGCAGGCTGCGCGTGGACCGTACGAACAGCCGCGCGTCCAGCGTCAGTTCCAGGCGCTTGAGCGCGGCGCTGGCCACGGCGGGCGTCACGTCCAGTTCCCGCGCGGCGGCCGAGAAGCTGCCGTGGGCCGCCGCCGCCACAAAGATCCGTAGGTCTTCAAACCGCACCATGCTTGGCCCATTTTCAAAAAAATATTGAAACTGAGTGCGATGCTAGCCGGTTTTTCATCGGTGCGGACTGGGTAATGATGGTGGCGTTCTCAGTACACGTTCTCTATATCCGTACCCGGCACACGTACTCAACCTACGTTCCCAAACCTTCTGGAGCCCACACATGAACATCGAACTGAAAGGCAAAAAGGCGCTGGTGACCGGCTCGTCCGGCGGCATCGGCCTGGCCATCGCCATGGGCTTGGCCGAAGCCGGCGCCCAGGTCGTGCTGCACGGCCGCAGCGCGGACAAGCTTGCCCGCGCCGCCGAGGCCATTACGCAAAAATTCCCGGCCGCCAGCGTCAGCACCGTGCAGGCGGACCTGGCCACGGCCGACGGCGCGGCATCAATCTCCGCCGCCCACCCCGACGTAGACATCCTCGTCAACAACGCCGGCTTCTTCGCCCCGAAGTCGTTCACGGAAATCACCGACGACGACTGGCAGGACATGCTGGACATCAACGTCATGAGCGGCATCCGGCTGTCGCGCTACTACCTGCCCCGCATGCTGGCCGCCAACTGGGGCCGCATTGTTTTCATTTCCAGTGAATCCGGGGTGCAGATTCCCGCCGAAATGATCCACTACGGCGTCAGCAAGACGGCCATGCTGGCCGTGTCGCGCGGCCTGGCCGAGCTGACCGCCGGCACGGGCGTCACCGTCAACGCCGTGCTGCCGGGGCCGACGCGCTCGGAAGGCGTGGCCGACTTCTTCGCCGAAATGGCCAAGGAACAAGGCGTGTCGCAAGACGAGATGGAACGCAACTTCATCGCCCAGCACCGCCCCACGTCGCTGCTGCGCCGCCTGGCCACCGTGGACGAAGTGGCCAACATGGTCGTCTACACCTGCTCCACGCAGGCCAGCGCCACCAACGGCGCCGCGCTGCGCGTGGACGGCGGCGTGGTCCGCTCCATTCTTTGATTCCCCCAATACAACGAGCCTATCCATGAAAGCCATCGCCTATTTCAAGAACCTGCCGGCCGATCAGGCCGACGCGCTGCAAGACATCACCATCGACGAACCCGTGCCGGGCGACCACGACTTGCTGGTCGACGTACACGCCATCTCGGTGAACCCGGTGGACGTGAAGATCCGCGCCAACCGCGCACCCAAGGACGGCAAGCCGGAAATCATCGGCTGGGACGCGGCGGGCATCGTGCGCGCCGTGGGCGCCAAGACCAGCCTGTTCCAGCCCGGCGACCGCGTCTGGTATGCCGGTGCGCTGAACCGGCCCGGCGCCAACAGCGAGCGGCATGTGGTGGACGAGCGCATCGTCGGCCATATGCCCAAGAGCCTGGACTTTGCCCAGGCCGCGGCGCTGCCGCTGACCACCATCACCGCCTGGGAACTGTTGTTTGACCGGCTGCGCGTGCTGGACAACGCCGCCCCCAGCCAGGGCACCTTGCTGGTTGTTGGCGCGGCGGGCGGCGTGGGATCCATTCTGGTGCAACTGGCGCGCCAACTGACCGGCCTGACGGTGATCGGCACCGCCTCGCGTCCGGAAACCCAAGCCTGGGTGCGCGAGCTGGGCGCCCACCACGTCATCGACCACAGCAAGCCGCTGACCGAAGAACTCAAGCGCATCGGCGTGCCGCAAGTGAGCTACATTGCCGGCCTGACGCACACCGACAAGCACTTCGCGCAACTGGCCGAGGCCATCGCGCCGCAAGGCAAGATCGCGCTGATCGACGACCCCGCCGCCATCGACGTGCGCCTGCTCAAGGGCAAGTCAGCGTCGCTGCATTGGGAATTCATGTTCGCGCGCCCCCTGCACCAGACGCCCGACATGATTGCCCAGCACGAATTGCTGAACCAGGCCGCGCGCCTGATCGACAACGGCACGCTGCGCACCACGCTGGGCGAGCACTACGGCAAGATCAACGCCGACAACCTGCGCCGCGCGCATGCCTTCATCGAAAGCGGCAAGGCGCAGGGCAAGGTCGTCCTGGAAGGTTTCTGACGGCCTGCGCAGAACAGTTCTGCGTAATAGTGGGGTAATCCGGGAGTCCGATAAAAATTATCATCGGCTTCTGTGACAACCCCAGGCGGGCGCCCAAGCGCCCGCCCCCCCCCATCGCCAAGCTGACAATACGCTGAGCCGGCCCGCAGAAGGCACGGACATGCAGGCGGTGGGTACAAGGAGAGAGACAATGTTCAAGCTGACGCGCCGCGGCTTCATCGCGGCCGGCACCCTCATGATGCTTGCCCGGCCGCTGCGCGCCGCGCCCAAGCCCGTGACCCTGATCGTGCCCTACGCCGCCGGCGGCCCCAATGACAACTTCGCCCGGGTGCTGGCCGAAGGCATGAGCGCGCAACTGGGCGTGCCATTTGTCGTGGAAAACAAGCCCGGCGCCAACGGCATCATCGGCGCCATGCAGGTCGCGCGCGCGCCCGCCGACGGCAACATGCTGCTGATGGGCGGCTCGGGGCCCTTGTCGCTGAACATCCTGCTGCGCCCCAAGCTGCAATACCGGTTCGACAGCTTCGAGTCGGTTGCAATGATGTGCGACGGCCCCTTGACCATCACGGTGCCGGCCAAGATCGGCGTCAATTCCATTGCAGACCTGGTCGCCTACGCCAAGAAGGAAAACCGCGCGCTGACCTATGGCTCGCTGGGGCCGGGCAGCGTTACGGACCTGTATGGGCTGATCCTGGCCAAGACGCTGGGTATTCCCTTGATCGCCGTGCCCTACAAGAGCACGCCGACGAGCCTGATCGACCTGATCACCGGCCGCAATGATCTGTCCTACATGACGCCTATCGCGCTGGCTGATCACCAAAAGGCGGGCGCGGTGAAGATCCTGGCGCTGACGACCGACCAGCGCGACCCCGCCCTGCCCGACGTTCCGTCGGTGGCCGAACTGGGCTATCCGCAGTTGAAGGCCAGCTACTGGACCGCGCTGCATGCGCCCAAGGGCACGCCCGCCGACCTGATCCAGGCCTATTCCGCCGCGGTCATCAAGACGGTGCAGTCCGAGAGCTTTCGCCACATGCTGGTCGCGAATGGGCAGACCGAAAAAGCGGGCGGCCCGCAAGCGTTGGACGCGCAACTGGAAGCCGACCGCCAATACTGGGGCCGTGTGATCCAGGAAAACCACATCGTGCTGGATTGAGAACAAGCTTGCCGCCGTGCGTTCGGCGGCAGCAAGCATGTAGTGCCCACAAAAAAATGCCCGCAAACATCGCGGGCATTCAGCGGCAATAGAAGATGCCCGCCAAATATGGCGGGCATTGTCGTGGGCCCCGTATCCGCCTGCTTAAGGCGTAAGCCTGCCCGCGCTACTGAAGCCGGACCGGCGCGATCCGATGCGTGGCGGACTTGAAATTGATCACGGGCTGCGCCTCGCGGCACGTCGTCTTGCGGATCTTGCCGACGATCAGGTCATGCGTGCCCAGCGCCTCGGTGCAGACGATATCGCATTCGATGCTGGCCAGCGCGTCCGGCAATACCGGCGTGCCCTGCCCGTTCATCACCCAGCCGCCCTGCGCGAATCGGGCCATGCCCTGCGGCTGCCCCAGAAACGCCTGCATGACGGCCTCGTGCCCCTCGCCCAGCACATTGGCCACGAAGCGGCCATGACGCAGCAAGGGCTCCCGCGCCGATGACGTCTGCTGCACAAAGAAGCCGACCATCGGCGGGTCTGCCGAAATCGATGTCAGGCTCGACACGATCATGCCGGCCACCTGTTCGCCGTCGCCTGTCGTCACGGCGCTGATACCCGCCGGCAACGAGCGCATCGCCGCCTTGAAGTCATCCACGGACACCACCTGGTCATGCTCGCTGACCACCATGTGCGCACGGATATCACCCCGTTCATCGACCCATCCGTGGGTGGCCGCGTAGTCCACCATGGCGGAAAAATCGGCTTCCCACTTCGGATCGCCCGCGTGTTGCGACAAGAAGCGCAGCACCGATGGCGACAGGCGTACATGGCGCTCGTCCTCGCGCCGCCCGACCCGCGCGATGGCGTGTTCCAGCCGTTCGCGCGGCTGTGGATCGGCCAGCACGTCCAGCCGCCGGAAGTCCGACGGATGGCGCAGCGTGATCGCCCCCGCGTTGCTCAGATAGATCTGCATCTTGCGCTCCTTCAGGCAATGGCCGTCGCGCTGCCGACTTCCTTGCGGATGGCCGGAATGATCTTGTCGCCCCACAGCTCGATCTGCTTCAGCATCGTCTTCTGATCGAAGTCGCCCAGTTGCGTCTGCAAGGCGATGTGCTTGGGCCGCAGGATGCTGATCTCTTCCAGCATCTTGTCGATCACTTCGTTCACCGAGCCCACCGGCAGGTTCTTGCGCAACTGCTCGAAGGTGGGGTCGTTTTCCGACGGCACTTCCTTGACCATGTAGCCGTCGTCGCTTTGCGCGCGACGGAATTTCAGGCTTTCGGAAATGCGGCGTTGAAAGCGCGCGCAGTCCAGATAGGCGTCGATCTCGGCCTTGTTGTCCGACGCATAGCCACAGCGCAGAAAGCCGAACTTCACATCGCGATCCAGGTCGCGGCCATTGTCCTCGGCCACTTTTTCCAGGCGGCCGCGCAGCTCGGAAATGGCGTCGTTGCCCTTGAGCAGCGCGGTGACGAACAGGTTATGGTTTTCGCGCACACCACGGCCCAGCGTCACCGGATTGCCTGACGTGATCCACAGCGGCGGCATCGGGTCTTGCAGGCAGCGCACCGCGATCGAGCTGGGCGGAATCTTCAGGAACTCGCCATCGTGTTCAAAGATCTTCTGCGTGAGCCCTTTGGGAATGACGTCAAGAAATTCATTGAAGATCGCGCCCGAGTCCGCGATCTGCACGCCAAAGCGTTCGAACTCGAATTCCTGATAGCCCGAGCCCACGCCCAGGTCCAGCCGGCCATTGGACACGGTGTCCACGAACCCCACTTCAGCCAGAAAGCGCGCGGGGTGATACAGCGGCAAGATGCACACCGCCGTGCCCAGGCGGATGCGGTGCGTCTTGGCCGCCGCGTGCGCCACCGTCATCAGCGGCGACGGCGACAAGGAATAGTTGTTGAAGTGGTGTTCGGCGTACCAGGCGGCGTCGAAACCGGCCTGCTCCGCCACCACGGTTTGTTCGATGGAGTTGTTGATGACTTGCTTTGAGGACTGGTGGTAACCTCGCTGCTGCGCCAGAATGAACACGCCGAATTCCATAATATCTCCTCATTGATTGCTTGACGTTCTGAGGAAATTCTAGAGGCCGGCAGTCATCGGATGAATACAGGAAATGCGGCGTTCTGTGCTGCGTAAAGTGGAGGAATGATGGACAGGCTGCGCGCGATGGAGCTCTTTCTATCGATCTCCAAGACCGAGAGTTTCTCTGAAACCGCTCGGCAATTCGGGGTGTCGGCAACGTCGGTATCCCGCATGATCACCGAGTTCGAAAACGAGTTGAACGTGAAGCTGCTGCTGCGTTCCACCCGTCAGGTCGTGCTGACTGAAGCCGGCCAGGAATACGCGCAACAGCTTGAATCCATCTTGTGGAACATCAACGAGGCGCATCGCAACATCACCGAAATCCGCGCCGCGCCCAAGGGCATATTGCGCGTGCATTCGCGCATGATGTTCGGCCTGGGCGTGCTGCCGCCACTGGTTGCCGCCTTTCGCCAACAGTACCCCGACATCCATATTGAACTGGTGCTGACCGAGGCCAAGGCGGACCTGCGCCGCAACAACTTCGATATCGATTTCCGTATCTCACCACCCGTGGAAGCGGGCCTGAAGCGGCGCATCCTGTTCAAGAGCGAACGCTTCCTGGTGGCCTCGCCCGCATATCTTGCCAAGCGCCCCGCGCCCGCGCAGCCCACGGATATCGCGCAGCACGATTGCCTGGCCTATCTGCTGCCAGGCGATCAAACCTGCTGGCGCTTCAAGCAGGACGAGGCCATTGAAGAAGTGCTGATCAAGCCGCGCCACGTCACCAACAACGGCGTTGCACTACTGGAACTGGCGCTGCTGGGCGAAGGCATTGCGCTCCTGGATGACTACACCGTGCATAACGATATTTCGCGCGGCACGCTGGTGCGTCTATTCCCCGATTACCACGTCACCAACACGACCTTCGAAGAAGGCATGTACGCCACCATCCTGGACACCGCGATGATCCCCGTGAAGATCCGGCTGTTCCTGGACTTCGTGGCCTCGCATGTGTCGGGGTCGGCGCTGCGGTTCACGGCGTATAACAAGATCGCCGCCGCCGAAAGCCCCTGATCAGGGGCAGGGTTCATGGCAGTAATCCGGGGCGATGATCAGGGCCGAATGCGGCAATGCCCGCGTAGCGCGCCCACGGCGCCCGCCCCCCGTATGCGCAGCAAGGCCCCATCCAGCGGGCCCGTGGCGGTCAGGCGGCCACTGTCGCTGATGGTCGTGACGAAGATATCCGCCAGATCCGGACCACCGAAACAGAGCGATGCTGGGTGCGCCACCGGAAGGTCGATGCGGCGATCCAGCTTGCCGTCGGCATCGAACCGCGCAATGGCCGACGCATGCACCAGCGCGGTCCACAAGCCGCCATCGCGATCAAAGCAACAGCCGTCCGGGGCCGAGCCCAAGGGATCGGTGTCGATGAAAACTTCCGGGGATGACAAGCGGCCGGCCTCATCCATGCGGTAGCGAAACCCCTTGCGCTGCGCGCTATCGCACACATGGAAATGTTGCCCGTCCGGATGCATGACCGGGCCGTTCACCACACCCAGCCCTTGCGCAATGCGGCTGACCCGGCCTTCCGTATCCACGCGATACAAACCGCCCAGCGGCGCTTCGCCCGCTTGCCGGTGGATATGCATGGTGCCGGCCACGAAGCTGCCATCCGGTAGCGGCGCGCCATCGTTCAGGCGCAGATGCGGATGGCTGTCGTCGATGCGTCCAATCGTGCGCAACGCGCCGTCCGACAGCCGAAGCAGCGCAAAGCTTTCTTTCAGCGCCACGATGATTTCATCATCACCGTTAAGCGCGAACGAGCCCACCGGCGCGGGCAACAACCATTCACGCATGGTGCCACTATCCGGATTGATGCTTAGCAACTGCCCGCTGCGGCAGTCCAGCATCCACAAGACATTGCCGGCCGCGTCCCACACCGGGCACTCGCCCAGCGCCGCGCGAACCGTGCCGATACGTTCGATCTGCATCAGCCAACCGCCCCTGTTCTGCTCGTCCGGCGGACGAATTCCCAAGCCATGGTATCGGCTTGAACCGCGCGGGAATATGCCGCTTTCATGCAGAACACAACCAACATTTTTGGCCTGAATCCTGGGCAATACCCGTCCATATAATCCAAAAAAGGCCGGCCGCCCCGCGCTGAAAACAGGGCTAGACCGGTCCATCGGACTCTAGGAGACACGTCATGCAGCATGCCACCGGCGCCCTGCGCGCCCTCGCCTTTTCCCCGACCTACAAGGTGCCCACATGAGCGAGGCCACCGTCACCCTGGAAGTCAACGAAGGCGTTGCGCTGGTCACGCTGAACAGCCCGCCCGTCAATGCCCTGAACCGCGCCATGCGCCGCCGCATGGTCGCCATCTTCGACGAAATATCCGAACGCGACGACATACGCTGCGCGGTGCTGACGGGCCACGGCAAGGTGTTCTGCGCCGGGGCTGACTTGAAAGACCGTCCCAACGCCGACATCGCCGGCGACTTCCTGGAACACAACCGCATCACCCGCGAAACCGGCAACGCCATCAAGGAATGCGCCAAGCCCGTGATTGCCGCCGTCAATGGCGCGGCGCTGGGCGCGGGCATGGGGGTGATGGCCGCGTGCGACATCATGTACGCATCGGACAACGCCACCTTCGGCATGCCCGAGATCAACGTGGGCCTGGCGGGCGGCGCGTCCATGTTGCGCACGCTGGTGGGCCGATCAACCTTGCGCCGCATGTTCTTCACCGGCCAGCGTCTGAGCGCGCACGACCTCTTGCGCCGCAACGTGCTGGAAGACGTACTACCGCCCGACCAGTTGCTGCCGACGGCGTTGGCCCTGGCGCACGAAATCGCATCCAAGGCGCCGCTGGCGGTGCTGTACGCCAAGCGCGCGGCCAACATGGTTGACCTGATGCCGCAGCGTGATGCCTACCGCTTCGAGCAGGACTTCACGATGACGCTGGCCAAGACGGAAGACGCCCGCGAAGCGCGCATGGCTTTCCTGGAAAAGCGCCAGCCGCAATTCAAGGGACGCTGAACATGGCGCAGACCGCACAAGCGCACAGCGCCCAGCAACATAGCCCCCAACGACATAGCCCCCAACGCGCGGGCGCCGGGCTGGCGCCGTTTTTCAAGGCAAGCAGCATCGCCGTCGTGGGCGCGTCGGATGACGTCACCAAGATCGGCGGCCGGCCCGTGCAGATGTTGATCAAGCACGGCTATGCCGGCGCCGTGTACCCCATCAACCCCAAGGGCGGTGTCATCCAGGGCTTGCCCGCCTACGCCTCGGTGCGCGACACGCCTTCTGCTCCCGAGCTGGCTATCCTGGCGGTGCCCGCCGCCGCCACGCCCGCCGCGTTGCGCGACTGCGCGGCGCGCGGCACCAAGGCCGCCATCGTGCTGTCGGCCGGCTTCACCGAAGCAGGCCCTGCCGGCACCGCGCTGCAAGCCGAGCTGGTCGCCATTGCGCGAGAACACGGCATGCGCGTGCTGGGGCCGAACTGCCTGGGCGCGGTCAATGTGGCCGACCGCCTGATCGGCTCGTTCTCGATCGCGCTGGAAGAACACATGCCGCCCTTTGGGCACGCGGGTATCGTGTCGCAGTCGGGCAATGTGGGCAGCCACACCATGCAAAGCGTGGCCCGACGCGGCATGGGCGTCAGCCGCTTCATCGCGACCGGCAACGAGGCGGACGTGGACGTGGCCGACGGCATCGCCGCGCTGGCCGACGACCCGGACACGCACATCATCCTGTGCTGCATGGAGACCTGCCGCGACGCCACCAAACTGATCAGCGCGCTGCGCCTGGCGCGCCAGCGCGGCAAACCGGTCATCGTGCTGAAGATCGGCTCCACCGAAAAGGGCCAGCAGGCGGCCGCGTCGCACACGGGCGCGCTGACCGGATCCGATGCCGTCATCGACGCCGTCTTCCGCCGCCATGGCGTGTTGCGCGTGCGCTCGGTGGAAGCGCTGATCGACATCGGCCACGCGGCGTCGATGCTGATGCCGAACCGGCTGCCGCGCAACGACGCGGCAACTCTGGTGGCGGCCTCGGGCGGCTTTGGCATCATGATGGCCGACGCCATGAGCGAGGCCGGGATGACGCTGCCCGCGCTGGCGCCGCTGACGCAGCAACGCATCCACGAAGCGGTGCCCACCGCCAGCACCGGCAACCCGGTCGACGCGTCTGCGCAGATGTCGAGCCGGCCAGACATTCTGCTGAAGATGCTGACCGCGCTGCTGGAAGACCCTTCAGACAGTTCGCTGGTGTTGTTCATGTCGCTGTCGCTATACAACACGCGGCTGCGCGGCATCTACCTGGAAGCGCTGGCGCAGGTACGCGCCAGCCATCCGGATCGCCTGCTGATGATCATCAGCCAGGGGCCGGCGGACGCCATCGAACAGATCAACGCGCTGGGCATCCCCGTGTTCGCCAGCATCGACGCCGCCGCGACGGGCTTGTCGGGATTGGCACGGCTGGGGCAGTTGCGTGCGATGGGCGGGGCTGACATTGCGGCTGGGGCCGGTTCCACGGCGGCAACACCGCTTGCAGAGCCCGCCGACGCTTCGATTGCAGCCGTCGACAATTCGCCCCCCGCCCCTTCCGCCGTCGACCCCATCGTCTTCAAGAATGAGTTCCACGCCAAGCAGGCGCTCGGCAACGCGGGCATCGACGTGCCGCGCGAAGTGATTGCCACGGACGCCGACGCGGCGGTTCGCGCCGCCGACGCCATCGGCTACCCCGTCGTGCTGAAGATCACGTCGGAAGACGTGGCGCACAAGACCGAGGCGGGTGGCGTGGCGCTAAATGTGGCCGATGCGCAAGCCGTGCGCACAGCCCATGCGCGCATTCTTGCCAACGTGGCGCGCCACGCGCCCGCCGCCCGCATCGACGGCGTGCTGGTGGCGCCGATGCTGCGCGGCGGCACGGAGATGATCGCGGGCGTGTCGCAAGACCCGGTCTTCGGGCCGATCGTCATGGTGGGCATGGGCGGCATCTTCGCCGAAGTGTTGAACGACGTGGCGGTGCAGGCCGCGCCCGTCACCGAAGACGAGGCGATGGCGATGATCCGTTCCCTGAAGATGTTCCCGATTCTGGACGGTGCGCGCGGGCAGCCCAAGGCCGACGTGGCCGCCGCCGCGCGCAGCGTGGCCCGCCTGTCGGAATTCGCGTTCCGGCACCGCGACGACATCGCCGACATCGACATGAACCCCATTCTGGTACGGCCACAGGGCCAGGGCGTGGTGGTGCTGGACGCGTTGATGATTCCGCGCGCCGCACCTGAGCCTGCGCTCGCGCCGGCGCCCGTACTGCAAGGACAAGCATGAACTTCGAACAACAGGTGATCGTTCCCGACCCCGCCTCGGGCGTCGAGGTCTACCGGCAACACGCGCGCAACTGGCTGCGCGCCAATCTGCCGGATTTCATGCGCGCGGACAGCCTGGACTGGCGCGCGGCCACGCTGGCCGAAAGCAGCGCCTGGGAAGCGGCGATGCACCAGGCCGGCCTGGCCGGCATGACCTGGCCCAAGGCCTATGGTGGTCACGGGCTGACCCTGCGCGAGCATCTGGCGGTGAACAAGGAAATCGGTGCGCTGCCGATGCCGGAAAGCGTCAGCTCCATCGGCAAGGAACTGGCCGGCCCCATCATCATGGCCGTCGGCGACGAGGTCCAGAAGCAGGCCTTCCTGCCCGAAATCCTGACGATGCGGCAGTTCTGGTGCCAGGGTTTTTCCGAACCGGACGCGGGTTCGGACCTGGCGCGGCTGCGCACGAAGGCCGTGCAGGAAGGTGAGCATTGGCGCATCAACGGCCAGAAGATCTGGACCAGCGGCGCGGCCAAGGCGCATTACTGCCTGCTGCTGACCCGCACCGGCACCGTGGCGGACAAGCACCGGGGGCTGCTGATGTTCGCCGTGCCGATGGACACGCCGGGCATCCGCGTGGTGCCGATCAAGTCGATTGACGGCAAAGAGTCATTCGCCGAAGTCTTCTTCGACGACGTGATCGTGCCCGACAGCGCGCGCCTGGGCGCACCGGACGAAGGCTGGAACGCCGCCATCCGCGTGCTGTCGATCGAACGCGCCACCAACCGCATGTACCGCCCCTGGCGCTTCGAATGCGAACTGCGCCAGTTGATCGCGGCGTGCAAATCCGACATCCGGCTTGCCGCGACGCTGGACGATGGCTACGTGCAACGTCGCGTCGGCGACCTGGTCGCCGAGATCGACGGATTGAAGGGGCTGGTCGAACTGACGGTTGAACGCATGCTGCGCGGTGAATCCATCGGCGCGCGCGGGTCCTTGACCAAGCTGTATTGGTCCGAATGCCATCAGGCGTTTGCCGGCCTGGCGCTATCGCTGCTGTCGCAGGTGGGGCCGCATTCCAGCCCCTTGGCGCGGCGCGCCCACCAGGCCTTTACCAACGCGTATCTGTTCGCGCGCGCCGAGACGATCTACGCCGGCACCACGGAAGTGCAGCTGGATGTGATTGCGCAGCGCGTCATGAACCTACCCAAGGATTTGACATGAGTAGCGAAGAACTGCGTCCCGAAGAGTTCGCGCAAGCCGCCGACGCGGCCATTGCCGATGCGCTGTCGCGCCAGCATCCGCATGCGATGGCCGCCGTGCTTGCCCAGGCGGGCCTGTGCGGCGTGATGGCTGACGAGGCTGACGGCGGCCTGGGCCTGGACTTGGCGTTTGCCCTGCCCATCGCCCACGCGGCGGGCCGGCTGCAACTGCCCTTGCCGCTGGCCGAGCAGATCTTGCTTGCCCAAGCGTTGTCCGGCACGCCGCACGCCGCTGCGCTGGTGGCGGGCGAACGGCTGGCCGGCATTGCCTGGCAAGGCAGCTTGCAGGAAGGCAGCGCCCGGCTGGACCATGGGCCGGCGGACTGGGTGTTGGTGGCAGACGGCGACGGCGCGGCGCTGGTCGATGTCAGCGATGCCACGCACGAGCCTCAAGCAACGCTGGACCCGGAGCATCCGCAAGTGTGGTTAGCGCTGGAAGGCGCGCCGGTGCTGGCGCGACTTGATGCGCAGGCTTGGCGCGCGTTGCAAGGCTCGGCCCGGTTGCTGCTGGCCGAATTCGCCAACGGCGCGGCCGAAGGGGCGCTGCAAGCCGCCGCCAGCTACTTGGCTACGCGCGTGCAATTCGGCCGTCCGCTGTCGGCCAAGCAGGCCGTGCGGCATCTGCTGGCGCGCATGCGCCTGGTGCAGGACGTGTCCAGCGCCGCCATTCGCCGCGCAATGCACACCGACGAATTCGGCGCGCCGCGCGACACCCGGCCCGCGCTGGCCGGCGCCATCGCCAACGCCGCCTTCGTCATCGAGAAAGCCATCCACCTGCACGGCGGCATGGGCTTCACCTGGGAGCTGCCCTTGCACCCCGCGCTGCGCGCGGTACGCAAGCTGGATGCGGCGTTCAGCGGCTTGTCGCGCGCAACGGGCCGCGCATTCATTGAATCGGTGTAGGAAGAAACCATGCAACAGGATCTGGTTGGGCGCGTTGCGCTCGTCACCGGCGCAGGCGCCGGCATCGGCCGCGCCACGGCTCGCGCGCTTGCCGCGCGCGGCGCTGTCGTGGGCATCAACGATTTAAAACAGGACCTGGTGGATGCGGCTGTCGCCGACATCAACGCCGCCGGCGGCAAGGCGTTTGCGGTGGTGCAGAACGTATCGTCGCGCGAAGGCATCGCGCAGGCCGTGCGCCAGGCAGCCGAACATGGTTCGCGCTTTGACATCCTGGTCAACAACGCGGCCTGGGTACGCTACCAAAGCGCCGCCGAGATCCAGGCCGACACGATGGACCGCATGCTGGACATCGGTTTCAAGGCGGTGATCTGGGGCATCCAGGCGGCCGCCGAGGCGATGGACCCGGAACGCGGAGGCGCGATCGTCAACGTGGCGTCCACCGCCGCGCTGAAATCCGCACCCGCGTCGATGGTGTATTCAGGCATCAAGGCCGGGGTGCTGGGCATTACGCGCGCGGCCGCGGCCGAGCTGGGCGGACGCGGCATTCGCGTCAACGCCGTCTGCCCCTCGGCCGTGCCGACGGAAGGCACGCAGCGCAACCGCAACGCCGAACGCGACGCGCGTCGCATCGCCAGCACGCCGATGGGGAGGCTGGGCACGGTGGAGGACGTGGCCAGCGGCATTGCCTTCCTGGCCAGCGACGAAGCCCGCTTCATCACGGCGCAGGCGCTGGTGGTGGACGGCGGCATCACGTTCACCACGCTCTGATGGAAACGGTGCTGTTGACGGGCGCGGCCAGCGGCATCGGCCGCGCCACGGCCTGGCGGCTGGCCCGGCTGGGGCGACGCTGCGTGCTGGTGGACCGCAATGCGGAAGCGCTGGAGGGGTTGCTGGCGGCGCTGCGCGCGGCGGCATTGAGCGCCGATTCCTTGAACGCCGGAGCCGCGCACGTCTCTGGATCGCTGCCTGCCGCGTCGGCCACCACCAAGCTCGAACATCTTGCCCGCGTCGCGGACCTGACCGATCCTGGCCAGATCAACGCGCTGGCCGACGACATGCCGCCGCTGGATGCCATCATCAACAACGCGGGCATGACGGACGCCAGCAATCTGCCCGCCGTCGACCAAGCCGATGACAACTGGCAGCGGCTGCTGGACCTGAACCTGCACGCGCCGGCACGGCTGCTGCGCGCCCTGCACGGACGGTTGACGCGGCATGCACGCATCGTCAATGTGGCCTCAGGCGCGGGGCTGCGCGCGATTCCGATGCGAGGGGCGTATAGCCCCAGCAAGGCCGGACTGATCGCGCAAACCCAAGCCTTGGCCCTGGCGCACCCGGAACGTCGCGTCAGCGTGCTGTGTCCCGGATTCGTGCAAACAGAGCTGGTCGACGGACTGATCGCATCCGGCCGACTGGACCCCGTGCGCGCGGTCGCCAAGATTCCGTTGGGCCGATTGGCCGCCCCCGAGGAAATCGCCTGCGCCCTGGCCTTTCTGGCCAGCGACCACGCGGCACTCGTCTCGGGCGGCCGCTTGTCAGTGGACGGCGGATCGTCGGTGTTTGGCGGCAGCCAGGCCTATGCCCCCAGCGGCATCGCGCAAGCGTCCTGTGATACGCCGTTGTCCTTGACCGTGCATGGCCACTGGCCGGCGCTACGCGGCACGGACGTGCGCGACGGCTACCGCGCGATACTCGACGCCACCGTGTTGGCGAGCCCGCCCGGCGGGCGTCTGGCCGCCACCTTGGCCGCCGCCCGCCGCCATGGCGGGGGCGATGCGCCCGGCAGCCTGACGCTGCTCTTGCCACGCGCCGCTGACACGGATTGGGAACACGCGGGGGACGACGCCGCTGCACGCATGCTGATCGCCACGCTCGCCTGCGAATGGGGGCCGCGCGCGCGGCGCATCAACGCCGTCGAAATCGCCTCGGCGGAGCCGAACCCCGCGCTATCGCCGCTGCTGCGCTTCGTAGCCGGCGCAGAATCCCAATACCTGACCGGACAAACGCTATGCACCCACTAGACGACCGGGATGCCATTAAATCGCGCTTCATCGCCGCACGCGGCTACTGGCGGCCATGGACCGAGGCGCTACTGCGCGCCAACCCCGCGTTTCTGTCGCACTACGCGGACTACGCGGGGTATCCGGCGCGAACGGGGCCGTTGACTCCCCGCATGGTGGAACTGGTTTATGTGGCGCTGGACGCCTCGGCCACGCATCTGTACGAGCCCGGTCTGGCGACCCATCTGCGCATGGCACGCGAAGCCGGCGCCAGCGAAGCCGATGTGTTCGACGTGCTGCACCTGGTCACCGTGCAAGGCCTGAGCGCCGTGCTGCAAGCCGCCGACATGCTGCATCAAGCCGCCCCGGTCGCAGCCTTGCCCCCGGATGAAGCCCTTTGCGCCCGCATTCATGCGCGCTGGCCCGAGCAAGCACCAAGCCTGCTGCGACTGGCGGCGCAAGATCCTGGCTATGTGGCCGTGATGCTAGATTTTGTTGAAGGCGGCGCGCCGGCCGCTGGCTTGACACCCGCCGAGCGGCTATTGGTGCGCATCGCGCTGCACGCCTGCTTCACGCAGGCAGACCGCCAAACGTTGCAGACGCTGATCCCGCATGCGCTGGCCGAAGGCGTCGCGCGTGACGAGATCCTGCAAGTGATTCAGTTGGGCGCGCATCTGGCCGTGCATGGTGCGTCATTGGGCGCAACGGCTTACGCAAAGATGGCTGGTGGCGTTGCGCCACCGGCGGAAGGCCCCGTTTGACCCGTCAGGCCTGCCCTTCCCGTTTGGCGCGAGCGTGCGGATCGTTGATCTCCGCTTCCAGTTCGGCGATCAGCCAGTCGAACCAGCCCTTCTCGGTCCGCGCATAGACCACGGCGGCCGGCGTCTTGCCGTCGCGCCAGCCCGGTTGATGCGTGTCCATCCAGGAGGCCAGGCTCTTGTGCGGCGCCAGCAGGCCCGACAGCCATGCCCATAAATAATCAGGCACGTTGCGCCGAAAACCCTTTGCACTGGCGTACAGCGTGGGCTCAAGCGGCAGGCTGCCCGAGCGGGCCAGCTTCGCCTGCACCCGGCGCAGCGTTTCGGCCGCGGCCTGCAATTGTTCGGTGCTGAGCTTTTTCACGTAGGAACTCCTGGATTGGGTTGACGGATTATCGCCGGAGGAAGCGGCGCTTTCAAAGTCCGGCCTTCAGCGTTGGCCCCTGGGCGGCGTCAGCGCCATCAAGGCCGTTGCCGCCAAGCGCGCTCCCGGCTCCAGCACCTGCATCCCGGTACGCGTTTCGCCGGCCGCCGCCAGGTTGAAGGCATCCGCCACATTGGTGACCGGCTCCACGCACAGAAACTCCGACCCGGGCGCGGTATAGACAACAAGATGCGCGAACGCCGGGTCCGCGTGCAGCGCCAGTTCGTGGCCGTCGGCCCAGTGCAGCGTGGCGCGCCCTTCCCATTGCGACAGATAGGTATCGCAACCCTCGGCCGACCGGCGCACTTCGCGCACATGCTTGACCCGGCTGCCGGTGGGCAAGCCGTTCGCATCGGCGGGCCACAGGCGCCGCGCGTTCAGCGCCACGCGCTCGGCGGTGAAGTACGGATGGATACCCAGGCCACAGGGCATGGGCGAGTCGCCCTGGTTGATCAGGCTAAGCGACAGGCTCAAACCACGCGCATCCAGCCGATAGCGCTGCACGCACTCGAACGGCCAGGGCCAACCCAGCACACCCGCCGGCTGGTTCAACACCAGGTCGATACTGTTTGGCGTGTGATTGCGCACCTGCCACGGCTGGAACAGGCCCGCCCCATGGATGGCCTGCGGCCGGCCCGGCACCGATTCCAGCACGTGGCGCGCGCCATTGAACGTGAACACGCCGTCGCGAATGCGGTTGGAATACGGCGCCAGCGGGTAGGACC
The DNA here is from genome assembly GCF_029637605.1 of Achromobacter spanius. Classification (NCBI taxonomy): domain Bacteria; kingdom Pseudomonadati; phylum Pseudomonadota; class Betaproteobacteria; order Burkholderiales; family Alcaligenaceae; genus Achromobacter; species Achromobacter spanius. Next base: position 2,461,676 of record NZ_CP121261.1, read on the forward strand.
CCGCGCGCGGCCACTTTCCGGCCGGCCACTCGGTGGCGGTCAGCGGCACGATCCAGTCATGCGCCCCCGTGGACAAGCGGGTCAGCCGCCCCCCGCCCCCAGGCGCGAATTCGGCACGGTGCGCCCCACTGGAAATCGTTACGCGCTCAAGGGCGTTGACGGGGTCGGGAAAAGGAAAATCCGACATCTGCTGCTCCCACGGCCATCACAGGGCCGCGTCGTGCGATTGTGCCGCCGGCGGTCGGGCGCGGCAAATCCATAGCACCGAACGGGGCACAATCGAGAACTTGCCGGCGAGCCGCCGCGCAATCATCGGCCCGACCCCGATTACGACAAACAAGCGCCAAAACCATCCTGCCCCCCACCGCACGCCCCCGCCCGCCCCGATACAATCACGGGCATGAATTCAGCAACACAACCCACCGCCGCCGAGGCCCACGCGGGCCATACTCCCATGATGCAGCAGTACCTTCGCTTGAAAGCGGAGGCTGGCCCCTTGCTGCTCTTCTACCGCATGGGCGACTTCTATGAAATGTTCTACGAAGACGCCGAGCGCGGCGCGCGCCTGCTCAACCTCACGCTGACCAAGCGGGGTTCGTCCAACGGCACGCCCATCCCCATGGCCGGCCTGCCCGTACACGCCATGGAGCAATACCTGGCGCGGCTGGTCGCCATGGGCGAGTCCATCGCCATCTGCGAACAGATTGGTGACCCGGCTGCATCCAAGGGGCCGGTAGAACGCCGCATCGTGCGCATCGTCACCCCCGGCACCTTGACCGACGACGCGCTGCTGCCCGCCAAGGCCGACCGCGCGCTGGCTGCTGTGTTCGTGTCCGGCAATGCCCGCGCGCCGCGCGCCGGCCTGGCCTGGCTGAACCTGGCCAGCGGCGAATTCCGCGTCACCGAATGCGCGCCGGCCCAACTGGAATCCGAGCTGCATCGCATTGCGCCCGCCGAGATTATCTGCGCCGACAACGCCGTCTTTGAATTTCCCTTCGAAGGCGCGCGTTCGCGCGTGCCGGACTGGCACTTTGAAAGCGATGGCGCCCGCGCGCATCTGCTGGCGCATTTCAAGACCGATACGCTGGCGGGCTTCGATATTGAAGACATGCCGGCCGGCATCTGCGCCGCCGGCGCCTTGCTGCGCTATGCGGCGCGCACGCAATCGCAGGCGCTGGCGCACGTGCAAAGCCTGTCGGCCGAACGTCCGGGGCAATATGTGCTGCTGGACCCGGTCACCCGCCGCAACCTGGAACTGACGCAAACGCTGTCGGGCGAAGATGCGCCCACGCTGTTTTCGCTGCTGGACGCTTGCCGCACGCCCATGGGCAGCCGCCTGCTGCGCCGCTGGCTGCACCATCCCTTGCGCGAGAACGAACAGGCCCTGGCGCGCCAGCAGGCCATTTCGGCGCTGTTGGCCGGCCGCATGGACGTGGAACAAACGTTTGGGTCGGCCGGCTTGCTGGAAGCGCTGCGCGCCGCGCTGAACGCCTTTCCCGATATCGAACGCATCGCGGCACGTCTGGCGCTGCGCTCGGTGCGCCCGCGTGAACTGGCCAGCCTGCGCGACGCCCTGCAATCGCTGCCCGCGCTGCGCGACCTGGTCGAACCCATGGCGGGCTCGCCGCGCCTGGGTGAATTGGTGTCGCACCTGTCGGTGGACCCGGCGCTGGCCGCATTGCTGGTGCGCGCCATTGCGCCGGAACCGGCCGTCGCCATCCGCGATGGCGGTGTGCTGGCCACGGGCTTTGATGCCGAACTTGACGAGCTGCGCGGCCTGGCGGCCGATGGTGGCGATTTCCTGGTGCAACTGGAAGCCCGCGAGCGCGAGCGCACCGGCATCAGCAACCTGCGCGTGGAATTCAACCGCGTGCATGGCTTCTATATTGAAGTCAGCAAGGGCCAGACGGCCAAGGTACCGGAAGACTACCGCCGCCGGCAGACGCTGAAAAACGCCGAACGCTACATCACGCCTGAACTCAAGACCTGGGAAGACAAGGTCTTGTCCGCGCAAGACCGTTCGCTGGCGCGCGAGAAATGGCTGTTTGAGCAATTGCTGGATGTGCTGGCCGAACACGTGCGGCCCTTGTCGGACTGCGCCGCCGCGCTGGCCGAGCTGGACACGCTGGCCGCGTTGGGTGAACACGCGCGCCGCCACGACTGGATTGCGCCTGATCTTTCCGAAAACGCCGACATCGACATCGACGCCGGCCGCCACCCCGTGGTGGAACACGCCATTGAACGTTTCACCCCCAACGGCTGCCGGCTGGATCCGGCGCGCCGCATGCTGTTGATTACCGGCCCGAACATGGGCGGTAAATCGACCTATATGCGGCAGGTGGCACTGATTGTGCTGCTGGCACGCATCGGCAGCTTCGTGCCGGCCGCGCGTGCCCGCATCGGCAAGATCGACCGCATCTTCACCCGCATCGGCGCCGCCGATGACCTGGCGGGCGGGCGCTCGACCTTCATGATGGAAATGACCGAGGCGGCCGCCATCCTGTCGGCCAGCACGCCCAACAGCCTGGTGCTGATGGACGAGATCGGCCGTGGCACGTCCACTTATGACGGTCTGGCGCTGGCCTGGGCCATTGCCTGCCGCCTGCTGGCGCACAACCGCGCGCTGACGCTGTTTGCCACCCACTACTTTGAACTGACGCGACTGCCGGCCGAACAGCCCGCGTCGGCCAACGTGCACCTGGCCGCCGCGGAATCCGCCGCCGGCATCGTGTTCCTGCACGAAGTGCGCGAAGGCCCGGCCAGCCGCAGCTATGGGATTCAGGTCGCGCAACGCGCCGGCGTGCCGGCGGCGGTCATCCGCCAGGCCACGCGCGAGCTTGAACGGCTGGAAGCGCAAGGCGCGCCGACGCCGCAGTTGGGCTTGTTCTCGGCCGCGGCCGATGCCGACGCGCAAGCCTACGCCCAGGCCGAACGGCACGACGCCATCGAAGCCCTGGACGCGCTGCGCGAAGAGCTTGCCACCATCGACCCCGACAGCCTCACCCCGCGCGAAGCGCTGGACGCCCTCTACCGCCTGAAGAAGCACCTTCAATGAACCTCGACCAACCCTTGCCGCTCTTGGGCAATCAAAGCCCCAACGACTTCATGCGCCGCTACTGGCAGCGCAAGCCGCTGCTGATCCGCCAGGCCATTCCCGGCTTCAAGCCGCCCCTGGCCATCGCCGCCATCAAGAAGCTGGCGAAGCGCGACGACGTGGAATCGCGCCTGATCTGGCGCGAGAACGGCGAATGGCAAATGGAAAGCGGCCCCTTCGCGCGCCTGCCCAAGGACAACGAGGGCGACTGGACGCTGCTGGTGCAAAGCGTTGATCTGCTTAGCGATGCCGCGTCTGAACTGATGGGCCTGTTCCGCTTCATTCCCGACGCCCGGCTTGACGACGTGATGGTCAGCATTGCCAGCCATGGCGGCGGCGTGGGGCCGCACTTCGACAGCTACGACGTCTTTCTGCTGCAAGCCGCGGGCGAACGCGAATGGCGTTATGGCCGCCAGAAAGACCTATCGCTGGAACCGGGCCTGCCCTTGAAGATCCTCAGCAATTTCCAGCCCGAGGAAAAAGCGGTGCTGTCGCCGGGCGACATGCTGTATCTGCCGCCCCAGGCCGCGCACGACGGCGTTGCCGTGGGTGACGGCTGCATGACCATCTCGATCGGTTTCCGCGCCCCCACCCAGGCCATCCTGGCGCGCGGCCTGCTCGAAGCCGCGGCGGACCAGGTGATGGCGCGCGTGGGCTTGCTGGGCGGCCCCTATGGCGAACCCGCGCTGCCCGGCCCGAAACTGTCGGCGGTGTACCGCGACCCGGGGCAACCCGCCGTCGACACGCCGGCCGCCTTGCCCGATGCGCTGGTGGCCGCCACGCTGGAAACAGTTGAAAAGCTGCGTTTTGACGATGCGCTGGCATCGCGCTTTCTAGGCTGCTGGCTGACCGAACCCCACAACCAAAGTGTCTTTGACGCGGCGGATGGCATCGACGTGGATCTGGAAGAGGCCTGGCCCGATGCTGGCCGCCTGGTATTGGACCGCCGCAGCCGCATGCTCTATCGCGGCAAACAGCTCTTCATCAACGGTGAAACCGCCATGACGCCCGCCGACGCCGCACTACGCAAGCTGGCCGACGCCCGTAGCCTGGATTGCGCAGACCCCGCTTGCGCCAAGTTGTCGCCCGAGGCTCGCTCCTGCCTGGCGGATTGGCTGGATTCCGGCTGGTTGCACTACGTGGCGGCGTAGTATCCGGACACGCCGACGTATCGGATTCGAACAGAACGCAATCAGATCCCCTCCCGGGGACACATAAGGAAAGAGATAACACCAAGCTGAAAGGTTTGTTGCCGTTCGGATGCGACCTTTTTAACTTTCACACGCGCTGCGGCCCTGGCTTCCTGTAGCCTGAGTTCTGGTTTCCCCTAAGGGGGTTTCAAGAGTCGTCATCTACAGGAGTCCAAAAATGATGAGCAAAACCTTGATTATTGCCTCGGTGCTGGCCGTCTCGCTCAGCGCTTGCGACAAGAAGGAAGATGCCCCGGCGCCCGCGACCACCCCGGGGGCAAGCACGCCCGCCCCCACGACCACGCCGCCGGCCACCCCGGCTCCCACGCCCGGCACCACCCCTGGCGGCGGTTCCACCACCCCGGGCGGCTCGACCACCCCCGCGTCTTAATAAAACAGAGACGAACCCCCGCTCTGAAGACGCAAAAAAACCTCGGCAAGCAAATCGCCGAGGTTTTTTTGCGTCTGCATACCGCCTGCGCAAAATAAAAAAGGCCCCCGATTCGAAGCTCGGGGGCCTTGGCGTTTTTAAGCCGGCACGCAGGGCGCCGGCTTGACGCGATTTACATCTTGTCCTTCAGGACGCTCAGCAGTCGCTGGGCCGTGGCGCTGTTGTCGCGCGCGCCGTTGGCGTCCAGCACCGTCACCGTGGTTTGCTCACCGCTGCCGGCCAGGTGGATACGGTACTGCGGGGCTTCGGCCTTCTTGTCGCCCGAGAAGAGACGGCTGAAGAAGCCCGGCTGCTCGTTCTGCTCGCCCGTGTCGGTGTCGACGTAGCGAACGAAGTAGTCGCCAGCCGAGCGGTCGCGGTCATCAACAGCAAAACCGCCGCCGTCCAGGGCCACGCCAACACGGCGCCAGGCGCGGTCAAACGATTCGGCCACCAGCAAGGACGTGCCTTGACTGCGAACGTCTTCCTGCACCGCAGGCTTTTGCGGCGAGGCTTCCGCCTGCTGCACCAGCTTGCGGGCGCTGTCCACGTCGGAGCCCAGATAGACCAGCATGCGGGCAAGCATGGCGGCGTTCAGGCCCGGATCTTCCTGGCCGTTTTGCCATTGCACCTGGCCACCGTCGGCGCCAACGCGCTTTTCAAGCATCTGGCGATGGCTGACATAGACCTCGGTGTGGCCGTCGACGCGTTCGACGCGGGTGCGGAATTTCTCGCGCTCGCCGCTATCCCAAGCCGATTCCAACACGGCGCCCAGCGCTTGGCGCAGCCAGCTTTCCGGAATTTTGGCGCGGTTTTCCGCCCAGTCGGTTTCGATCAAACCGGCGGCCGGGTTGTTGTTGGCAACGGTAAAGCCGTTTTCAGTCCAGAAGTCGACCAAACGGGGGAAGACTTCTTCCGGCGGGCGCTCCACCACCAGCCAGCGCAGGTCGCCATCGCGCTCAACCCGCATGTCTTGGCGGTCGGGCAATACGTTGCTGGTCTTCGGGGCGGTGGCTTGCGCCTGGCCCTGCTGCTGGAATTGCGAGTACGTCGTCGAGCCCGACGCCGGCGCGCGATAACGCGGGTCGCTATTGGCCTGAGTCAGATCCGGCGGGATGCTCAGAGGCTCCCCACGCTGGGTGACGGCGCTCTTGTAGTCGACAGATTCTTCATTGCCCAGGAATTCATTGACCTCGCTGCAGCCGGCCAACAACACCAGAGACATCAATGCCGACAAACCGGCATGACGTTTGTTCATACGTATCCTCACGATATTTAGAGCAGACCCGTTTCCTGGAGCGCGCGACGCACGACTTCGTGGTTCTGCGTACCCAGTTCAACCAGCGGGAGCCGGTAGCCCAGTGCGCTGCGGCCCATTTCGGCCAACGCCCACTTGACGGGGATGGGATTGGCTTCAACGAACAAAGCCTTGTTCAGACGGGCCAGATAGGCATTAAGTTCACGCACCTTCGGCACGTCGCCCGCCAGCGCGGCGGCACAGAGGTCGCGCATGAGCTTAGGGGCCACGTTGGCGGTCACGGAGATATTGCCGCGCGCGCCCAGCAGGATCAGGGCGGCGGCGGTGGGGTCATCGCCACTGAAAACCTGGAAGTCGGCAGGCGCTTCACGCAGCAGCAGGCCACCGCGGGCGATGTCGCCGGTGGCGTCCTTGATGCCGATGATGCCGGGCACCTGCGCCAGGCGCAGGACCGTTTCATTGGACATGTCGGCCACGGTGCGGCCCGGCACGTTGTACAGAATGGTGGGCAGGTCCACGGCTTCCGCGATGGTGCGGAAGTGGCGGTACAGGCCTTCTTGCGACGGCTTGTTGTAATAAGGAACGACCGACAGCCCGGCATGCGCACCCACGGCCTTCGCGTGGTTGGCCAGATGAATGGCTTCGTCGGTGGAGTTGGCGCCCACGCCAGCGATGACCGGGATGCGGCCCGCGGCATGTTCCACCGCAACACGGATCAGTTCCGCGTGCTCTTCCATGGACACCGTGGGTGATTCCCCGGTGGTGCCCACCACCACGAGCGCGTCGGTTCCTTCCTGGACGTGCCAGTCGATCAGGGACCGGTAGGCTGCGTAGTCCAAGCTGCCGTCGGGCTGCATGGGAGTGACCAGGGCCACCAAGCTGCCCTGGAAATTAACGCCTGCGGCGGTTGCAGGGGATGCCATAAATGTAGGGCTCCAACGCCCCGCGGCAGGATGCCCCAGGGCCAGAATCAAGGAAACCGCTGAGTTTAACGGATATTGGATGAAATCCTACAGAAACCACTGAACGATAGTCGTTCCAAGTTCATACACCGGCCGCATCAAAAGCCAGAGCACATCGGTGACCAGCAACACGATGACAATCACCAGCCCGTAGGGCTCGATTTTCGAATATTGCCAGGCCAGGCGGTTGGGCAGCAGGCTGAACAGGATGCGTCCCCCATCCAGCGGCAGGATCGGCAGCAGGTTAAGCGCCATCAACACCAGGTTGATATTCACGCCCGCCACGCCCATCTGGAACCAGAAGGATTCCTGCATGCCGGATTCCAGCATCATGCGTAGTGAAAACGCCCACATGATCGCCATGACCAGATTCGCGGCCGGCCCCGCCAGCGCCACCCACAACATGTCGCGCTTGGGCCGGCGCAAGCGCCCGAAGTCCACCGGCACGGGCTTGGCCCAGCCAAACAGCATGCCCGGGCTGCCCAACAGTTTGGACGCCAGCAAAATGGCCATGGGCACAAGCAGCGTGCCGATCGGGTCGATATGCCGCGCCGGATTCAGGCTGACGCGGCCCGCTTCATAAGCGGTGGGATCGCCGAACATGCGCGCCACGTAACCGTGAGCGGCTTCGTGCAGCGTGATGGCGAAAATGACCGGGATCGCGTAGACGGCAATGGTTTGAATGAGGTCGTTCATGGCGAACCGGATTGTAGATGAACCGCGTGCCGGCGGCAGCCGGCACGCATGGGTAATGCTGGAAAAGGGGAATCAGGCAAGGCCGAGCGTGGCCGGGTCGCCGCGGCCCACGCGCACCACGACGGGATCGTCGCTGGTCAGGTCGATGACGGTGGTGGGTGACTGCGGGCAGGCGCCCGCGTCGATGATGGCGGCCAGATCGTGGTCGTAGCGTTCGCGGATGGCTTCGGCGTCGTTCAACGCGTCGGTTTCGTCCTTGGGAATCAGCGTGGTGGAAAGCAGCGGCGCGCCGACTTGCTCCAGCAGGCCAAGCATTACGAGGTTATCGGGCACGCGAATACCGATGGTCTTGCGCGACGGGTGCGATACGCGCCGCGGCACTTCCTTGGTGGCTTCAAGAATGAAGGTCCACGGCCCCGGCGTGGCAGCCTTCAACAAGCGGTATTGCTTGTTGTCGACCCGCGCGAAATGGCCGATTTCGGCCAGGTCACGGCACAGCAGCGTCAAGTGATGTCTTTCGTCCAGACCGCGTAGCCGGCGCAGGCCGTCCGCGGCGTCTTTGTCGTCCAGCCGCGCGACAACGGCGTAGCTGGAATCGGTGGGTACGGCCACGAGGCCCCCATCGTTCAGCCATTGGGCTGCCTGCTTGAGCAGGCGAGGTTGAGGATTCGCAGGATGAATAGATAAATGCAGAGCCATGGGATTATCCTAACACTCTTGAATGCCGCCCAACGACGGGCGGCGATGCAAAATGGCGGGATGCCGACCCGCCCGGAGAAACAGTATGCGCCTCGATGACTCGCGCGAAAGCGACAACGTTGAAGACCGACGGTCTCGCGGTCCCCGTATCGGCGGACGAGGAACCATCGGCATCGGTACGATAGTACTTGCCTTGGTGGCCATGTACTTTGGCGTGGACCCCAGCGTGGTCCTGCAGATGGCCGAAGGCCCGCCCGCCACGCAGCAAGCGCCCGCGACCCAACCGCCCGCCAACGACCCGCAAGCGCGCTTCGTGGCCAAGGTGCTGGGTGAAACCGAAGACACCTGGGCCGCCATCTTTCAAAAAGACCTGAACCGCCAGTACGTCGCGCCCAAGCTGGTGCTGTTCCGTGGCGCCACGCCCACCGCCTGTGGCACGGGCCAGTCCGCCATGGGGCCGTTCTACTGCCCGGGCGACAGCAAGGTGTATATCGACCTGGCGTTCTTCGATGAATTGCAGAACCAGTTCAAGGCGCCGGGCGATTTCGCGCAGGCCTATGTGATCGCGCACGAAGTCGGACACCACGTGCAGCATCTGCTGGGCATTTCGGATCAGGTGGATCAACTGCGCCGCCGCAACCCGGCCCAAGCCAATGCGTTGTCGGTGCGGGTGGAGTTGCAGGCCGACTGCTTTGCCGGCTTGTGGGCGCAGCGTGCCAATGCGGCTCGCAACATCCTGGAAGGTGGCGACGTCGAAGAAGCGCTGGGCGCGGCCACCGCCATCGGCGACGACCGCCTGCAAAAGCAGGCGCAAGGGTATGCCGTGCCAGACTCTTTCACCCATGGCTCATCCGCTCAGCGTGTGCGCTGGTTCAAGCGTGGCCTGGAAAGCGGCAACATCAAGCAATGCGATACGTTCGCGGCCAGCACGCTGTAGCCGTCGTCTGAACGCCCGATCCGCACCACCCTCCTTTGCTGTATATCCATACAGCAAAGGGTTTGCGCTGACTCCATCTTGTAAGATTACGCCCCCTCGCCCTGTTTGCGCGCATGAGTTCCTGCGCCATGCCGCGAGCGGTGCCGCGCATTCGGCGCGCAGTTCAAAGACCCTAGATCCGTTTTATGGCCAACAAGTTCGAACCGTTAATTACCGTTGATGAGGTGCAAGAGATCCTTGCCGAACCCAAGGAAACCGTAAAACCGATCGCCTGGCTGCCCAAGCCCGCCGCCAACAACATCCAGTGGATGGAGTTCAGCAGCGCCTGCAAGGTCAAGGGCGAAGTGCGCGACGACGTGATCTTTCGCGTCACCTACCGTGGCGCGCGTACGGTGGTGCACGGCCAGGCCACGATCTTCCTGACCGAAGCGTTCTGTGCCAGCCTGTTTGTCGGGCCGCACCGCGTGTTCGGCGTGGACACCGATGACTCCTTCCACACCAGCCTGGTGGGCGAAGGCCGGCCGCAGTTCCGCAAGCCGCTTGCGGACCGCAGCCACGAACATATCTGGGTGGACGAAGGCGAAGGCTATGCCGAGCCGATCGTGCCCGCCCTGCACAATATCGGCGCGCTGATGCAGTACTTCCTGCCGCGGGCGAACCTGACGCTAGTCGGCGGTTTTGCGCATCCCCTCAAAGGCCGCCAAATCGAACTGATCCTATGAGCAATTTTCTGGAAGCCTCCGGCTGGACCGTACTGCCGGCCGGTGAACACGCCATTCGCGCCGTCGCCCCCATGACCTTGGGGCTGGACGGCCAGCACGCGGCCTTCTTCATCGCGCACCCGGACGACGCCACGTTCTATCTGACCGACGCCTGTGAGACCTCGATGCACGCCTCCAGCTACGGCATCGAGATAGGCCCCAAACGCATCGACATGCTGAACGAAACGCCCGGCGTCAGCCTGGCGCATTTCGACCGCGACGGCGCCATCGTGGCAAGCGGCCCGAACGAGCAGTTACAGGAAGCCTTGTGGGACGCGGTGAAGCTGGCGATGGCGCTGTCGTTCCAATGCGCCAAGTGGATGCCCAAGTTCAGCCAACTGCGTTTTCGCGCCCAGGTGGGCCGCGCGCTGGCTGAAGGCGTGGGGGCAAACCGCATGGTCAAGGGCGCGCGCGCCAAGGGCAGCAGCGGCCACACGGCCGACTTCGCGTTCGCCGTCCGCGCGGCGGGCAGCACGGCGCTGACCTACATCGAACCGATTGCGCTGAAGGCCGGCAAGAAGATGGACTGGACGCAGGTCTATCAAACCCACGGCAAGATGTCAGACGTAAAGATGGCGGACGCGCGCAACTCGCGCATGGTCATCCTGGAAGACGGCGCCACGGCCGAGGAATTCAAAAAGGCCGTGACCATACTTGAGCAGTCCGCAACGGTGCAGACACTGGCCAAGACGCGCGATTGGCGGGAAGTCTTTTCCGGCTAGGACGGCATGTTCGTCAGGCCGTCGACGATTTCGCGGCCATGCAAGATGGCCGCGTGCACGGCTTCGCGTGGACTGTAGACAAATCCGCCGTCCGCAAAGCGCGGAACCGGATATTCGTCACCGCCTTCCAGCACGGCGCCTGCCTGAACCACCATTACCGATGCGATGAATACGGGGCCGCTGGGCAACGCTGGAATTTCAGCGTCCGCGCCCCGGGACACCTTGGCCGTCAGCCGGTATCCCTTGTAGATCAAGTTGTTTTGATGCACTTTCGGATGCCCTCGTTCTGCGGGTCAGCATACCTCGACCGTTCATGACAGTTCAGATATGTTTTGTAACCTCGGCAGTTAATAGAAACACTGTTGCATGGCAATAATTGCGTCCCCGTTTCTAGGCGGTCACCTCGTGGCGCGGGGTGGTGAACGCAATGGCAAGCCTGGCGCGGCTTTTCGGCTGGCGCTGCTTTTTGTCACGCGTTCGCGCCAAACGAATTACAGGGATTTCCCTAGGCCCTGTTGCGAAAGCGCATCTATGGACGAAATCATCCCTGTTGCCTGCATGTAATCGGACAGATCCCAGCCACGCCCCAGCATGATCATCCGGGTGTGCAGATCTGCAAGCACCTGAGCCTGTACCTGCTTGCCCAGATAGCGCAATTGCTTGCGCCGCAAATCCACGAAGCCCAGCTCGTAGTCGCGCGCCAGGCCCATCCATAGCCGATGTGCGCCAGGCGATTGGCGCGCGCCGCTGATGATGCACAAGCCCGCGTCCAGCCCCCAGCGGTAGACCGCCGTGGCCAGCCCCATGCCCTGATACGGCGCGGCGTATTTGGAATGCGGCGCGCGCACGAAAGGGTCTGCCCGCTTGCCCACTTCAATCAGCCGGTTGAAGACGGTGTAGCCCGCCACGCGGTCGCGCTGCACGTCCACCACATACACGTAGTATTCGCCGTCGGCTTCGCGGTAGCGCAGCACGATGCCCGGAATATCCGTTTGCACCTGCGGCAGTCCGTGCAAGCGATCCGAAGGCCGCTGCATCCGCGCGTGGATGGCATCGAGTTCACGCTCGACCTCTTCTGGCGCGTGATTGACGTCAATGCGAAGCTCCGTGACGAAACGGGTGGATAAACGAAATGCGTGCAGCGCCAACGTAGGCAAGGCCCCCTCCTGACGAAAGTTGATAAGGCTAATGAGAAAACCAGGGGAAAAAAACAATGCTCAAGAAGACTTGAACGTAAACAAGCCGACGAAAAAAAAGCCGCATTCGCGGCTGGAATGACAATGTTCAATGCGCCGTCATCGGCTCAAACCGAGAACGCGATAAACGAAGGCTTGCAGGCTATGCCGCGGCATGCGCGTCCCCCAGCAATCCATCATGGGCGGCCTGCGCATCCGGTGCGCCAAAGAAAGCCGGGAACTGCCGCGCGCCTTTTCGCGTAACCGCCAGCGCGCGCGAATCAAGGCTCTTTTCGATCCAGCCGCGCTCCACCAACGCGTTCAGCAAGGCCGCGCCCAGCGCGCCGCCCAGGTGCGAACGACGCTCGCTCCAGTCCAGGCAGGCGCAGGCAAAGCGGCGGCGGCGCTGCCGCGCTTGCGCAACGTCCACGCCGACCTGCGCCAGCGACGCCTCGCCCAGCGGGGTCAGTGTGTAGTCGCGGCCATCAGCCGTCAGCCAGTGGCGCGCGACCATGGCGTCGTGGATCCGCACGGCCAGCGTGCCGGCCATATGGTCATAGCAGGTGCGGGCTTCGCGCAGCGCGGACGGCGTATTGGGCTTGAAGGGCACGCGCTCGGCGCCCGCCACCACCAGCAAGGCTTCCAGCGCATGTCCCACTTCGCCGTTGGCCAGGCGATAGTAGCGATGCTTGCCTTGCACAGCCATGTCGACCAAACCCTGTTCACGCAGGCGCTGAAAATGGCTGCTGGCTGTGGACGCGCCGATATCGGCGGCGGCGGCCAGCTCGGTTGCGGTGCGCGCGCGCCCGTCCAGCAGCAGGCACAGCATGCGGGCGCGGGCGGGGTCGGCAATGGCGCCCGCCACGGCCGAGAGATTGATGTCGGCGAACTCGGATTCCATGATTCGCTATAGACCAAAGTGTTGTGTGCAGAGCGTAAGCATACTTCGGGACATCCCAACAAAACATCCCGATCATTCCGAAAATCATGTCTACATCGTCCGCGTTCTTCGGTTGGAAAGTCCTTGCCGCCACGTTCGTGCTGGCCATCTTTGGCTGGGGCGTGGGCTTCTATGGCCCGCCCGTATTCCTGCATGCCGTGGTGCAACGCACCGGCTGGAGCGTGGCGCTCGTGTCCGGCGCCGTCACGCTGCACTTTCTAAGTGGCACCGTGGTCGTCGCCAACCTGCCCCGCCTGTACCGCCGCATCGGCGTGCCGCAGGTCACCTTCGGCGGCGCGGTGTTGCTGGCGCTGGGTGTGACCGGGTGGTCAATGGCCGTGGCGCCGTGGCAGTTGTATGGCGCCGCGATGTTGAGCGGCATGGGCTGGGTGGCCTTGGGCGCCGCGGCCGTCAATGCGCTGATCGCCCCCTGGTTCGTGCGGCGGCGGCCGGCCGCGCTGGGCATGGCCTATAACGGCGCCAGCGTGGGCGGCATTGTGTTCTCGCCGCTGTGGGTGTTTTTGATCGCGCAGGCGGGCTTTGCCCACGCCGCCTGGTGGGTGGGCGCGGTGATGGTGCTGGTGATTGCGCTGCTGGCGCGCAAGGTGTTCGCGGTCACGCCGCAGCAACTGGGCCAAATGCCGGACGGCGACGACGCCGCCATGCCTGTTGCCGCGTCGTCCGCACCCCTGCCCCGCGTTCCGCGCCTGTGGCACGACCGCGCCTTTCTGACGCTGGCGGGTGGCATGGCGCTGGGGCTGTTTGCCCAGATCGGGCTGATCGCGCATCTGCTGTCGCTCTTGGCGCCGTTGCTGGGTGCGCAAACGGCCGGCATCGCAATGGGCCTGGCCACGGCTGCCGCCATCGCCGGCCGCACCATCGTGGGCGCGGTGATGCCCGCCGGCGCGGATCGGCGAGTGGTCGCGTGCGTGGCCTACGCCGTGCAAATCTGCGGGTCGCTCACGCTGATGCTGGCGGCCGAGCATCAATGGGCGGTGTGGGTGGGTGTGATCCTGTTCGGGTCGGGCATCGGCAATGCCACGTCCTTGCCGCCGTTGATCGCGCAAACGGAATTCGCGCGCGAAGACACCATGCGGGTGGTGCCGCTGATTGTCGCCCTGTCGCAAGGCGCCTACGCCTTCGCGCCCGCGCTGTTCGGCCTGCTGCGCGCCGTGCTGGACGCAGGCGGTCAGGCGATGATCGGCTTTCTGGCGGTGGCGGCCTTGCTGCAGGGCGCGGCCATCCTCTGCTTTGCGGCCGGGCGTGGCCACGCGGCGGCGCGCGTGGCGCCGCCTGCCGCCACTGCCGCCTCTGCCGCCTCTGCCCCCATCAAGCCGGCGGCCCCCGGCGCGCCACCAGCGCGGCCATGACCGCGTCGCCGGCTTCGTTGGCCAGCCCTTGCGCCACGCCCTCGCGGTCGGCCGGCGTCCGGTTCTGGCTGACCTTCCATTTGCCTTCGATGCGCGATATCGGGATCTCGACCCCGACAATGGCCCGCATCTGCGCCGCGATGAATGCCGCCGGCGCCTCGTCCACGCTCCAGGGTTGCACGCGCGCTTTTTCCTGGCTGGCGGTCAACGCGTCCAACTGCGCGCGCAACCAGGCCGGATCCTCCTGGATCACGGGCGTGCCCCACACATGCACCGCCACGAAATTCCACGTGGGCACCACCTTGTGCGTCTCGGCCTTGGTGGCGTACCAGGACGGCGTGATGTAGGCCTGTGGCCCATGGAATGCAATCAGGCATTCCTGCCCTGCCGCCAGATGCGCAAGCTGCGGATTGGCGCGCGCCACATGCAGGCGCAGCACGCCATGATCGCCTTCGGGATAGAGCAGACAGGGGATATGGTTGGCCATCAAGCCGCCCTCGCCGCTGGTCATGACGACGCCCAGCGGATGGGCGCGGATAAATTCGTGCTGGACGGCAAGATCGTCTTCACGGAAAGCGGATGGCAGGTACATGGCTGTCTGGCGTTGTCAGGAAAAAACACAACATAACGCCATCGTGGCCCCATGCACAGGGCCATCGCCTTACCGTTTTATGGAGCCACCCAGGGGCGCCCCGCCTGCTGGACTGGCTTATCGTCGGACGCGCTCGTAGGCCTGGTTCATGCGCTCCCGAGCCTCGGTTTCGCGCGCAAAGGCGCGATCGTAGCTTTCCAGACATCCCGGGGTGGGGTTCGGCCATTTGATTGCGGCGATGGCTGTCGTGAGCTCGTCGCGCGCACGCTGCCAGGCTTTGACAGCGGCGTACCATTCCTTGGCGGTGTCCATAGTGATCCCCCTACGTGCACGCTTTCAATCGTAGCGCCGCCTACCGCCGCAGCCGCGTTGTTCTCCCTGAAAAAAATGGATGAGCTCCAGTTCCTGACAGGGTTTACCCGCCGAAGACGCTTGCCGGAAGTGTTGCCGACGGCATCGCATCGCTGCGTTCGCAATCTGCGTAAAATTCGGCAGCTCCGACGGAGCACAAGGCAACCATGCGGCAATGGAATGCACCGGGATCGACACGCTGAGCAACACCCGGGCCATCTCTTAACGAACCGCGCATGGACTGCCAGCACACAGCGTTCCGGACCGCGATATGCCAGCTTGCCGCAAGCGGGGAACCTTGCAGGCGCCGCCCCGGTCCTAGCCCCGAGTTTTTTTTCAAGAATCACGATGTGATGAATATTGACGTCAACCCTCACTTACCCACAGCCACGGCTAATGCTACTGTTCCGCCTGTGCAAGGAGTACATGCAATGGATCAGAAAACGAAGCCCTGGGCCTTTCCCAAGCCTCATCCGGAAAACACCCCACGCGGTGAGCGCAACAAACAGGAGTTCGACGCTCCTGCCGAAGTCAAGAAACCCGCGCCTAAACCGCGCGCCAAAAAAGAACCGCCGGCCACAAGCCGGGCGCGTTCCTGATGCTGCCGGCCAGGACGCACGCCGCCCGCGCGGCGTTGTCCGTCCCATGCCGGCTCCACCGCCACCCGTTGCCCTGACGGACCCCGCGTCGACACCCCCACGACGCAATTGACGGTTCAAATCAAGCCCGGCCATACTCTGGCGGCCTCGACCGCTCAGGGATCCCATGACCGCTTCCATCCTGCTTGGCATCACCATCATGCTGGTCGCATCTTGGGGCGCGCTGGCCTTATGGATACGCGCGCCCTTGGCCCCCATGGCAAGGGGCTTGCTGACGCTGGCCTGGTTGATGCTGGCCTTGGCGGCCTTGGCCGCATTGGCCTGGCCCGCATGGCGTGCCGCCGGCTACGGCTTCGCGCTAGCCACGCTGGCGTTGCTGCTCTGGTGGCGCGGCATCCGCGCGTCAAACGATCGAAGATGGATCCCGGAAGTTTCACGCCAAACGTACGGCGAGATCGACGGCGACCAGGTCACGCTGCACAACGTGCGCAACTTCGACTGGCGCAGCCGCACCGACTTCACGCCCCATTGGGAAACCCGCCGCTACGCGCTCAACGCGTTGCAATCCGTGGACGTGGCGCTGTCGTACTGGGGCCGCCCGGCCATTGCCCACGCCTTGGTGTCGTTTGGTTTCGGTGATGATCAATACGTGGTGTTCTCGGTGGAAATCCGCCGCAAGGAAGGCGACCGCTTTTCCGAGATAGGTGGCTTTTTCAAGCTGTACGAGCTGAGCCTGATTGCCTCCACCGAAGAAGACAGCCTGCGCGTACGCACCAACGTGCGTGGCGAAGACTGCTACCTGTACCGCATCCAGATGCCGCCGGAAGATGCGCGTTCGTTGTTACTGGCGTATGTGGACCGCGCGAACCGGCTGCGCGACACGCCCCGCTTCTATCACACGCTGACGGCCAACTGCACCACCATCGTGTTCCAGATGGCGCGGCGCATCGTGCCGGGACTTCCGCTGGACTACCGCCAGCTGGCATCCGGCTACCTGCCCGAGTATTTCTTCGACCTGCACGTGCTGCAAGGCGCGGACAGCGCCGAGCAGTATCGCGAGCGGGGCCGCTACACCGACCGGGCACGCGCTCATGGGGATGCCCCGGGGTTTTCTCGAATCATCCGGCAGGACGTGCCGGGCATTGGTCCTTCGTAGCTTTTTTGCAGACGCACCATGACGACATTGAAGCGCCAGACGCTGCGTCTTTGCATTACTTCGCGGCCTTCTCCGCTGCCTTGGTCGCGGCCGGCGTGGCCCTGAACGACACGCCCAGACGATTGAAGGCGTTCATCAGGCCGATCGCGTAGGTCAGGTCCGCCAGTTCCTTGTCGTTGAATTCAGCGGCTGCCGCGGCATAGTCCTCGTCCGGCACGCCGGTATCGGCCACGCGCGTCACGCTTTCCGCCCAGGCAAACGCCGCGCGTTCCTGCTGCGTGAACACGGCGCCCGCTTCGTGCCACACCGGCACCAGCACCAGCTTGTCCACGGTCACGCCCTGCTTGATCAGGTCACGCGAATGCATGTCGATGCAGTAGGCGCAGCCATTGATCTGCGACACCCGCAGAAAGACAAGGTTGACCAAGGTCTTGGGCAGCCCGCAGTCATGCAGGTAGGCGTATACCGCGCCGAAGGCTTTGTAACCGTCGGGCGAAGCTTGGGCGTAGTCGAGGCGAGTGCTCATGGTGAATCCTGGATAGAGATATTTCAGAACCGCTATCGTGCACCTGCCTGGCCCAGCCGGATAGAGCCATAAATCGCAATATGGACTAGGTCATGACGGCGCACCGCCGCACAGCTTGCGCCAGACGGCATTGCCGTCCCGGATCTGCCGGCGAATAGAAGCCGGCGTGGCATCCACCTGCGCCGCCTCATCGAAATAGATCGGCCGCGCGTGCTCGCAATATTCAACGCCCACCCGGGCCGGCGCCACGCACCCAGTCACGCTTAAGCTCATCAGCAATGGCAGCGTCATCCATACGCGCCGTCTGGTCCTGAACATTCTTTACCTCCTGCCGAGCCTGATCGGCCTGCCGGTTGATTTGCGTGTCGCGCTGCTCGCGCTCGGCGCTGCGGCCGACGCTGCGTCCACGCAGGTAGGCCAGCAAAAACACAGCGGTCGCAGCCAACGCGGCCATCGCCATCCCCGTGAAACGCTCAAGCCAGGCGCGCATGTTCGACCTCCATCGTGGACAAGGCTTGTGCATACAACACTGGCCACGTCTGCGGATGCGGCTTACCCGGACGCCAGGTGCGCAGGTACAGCGCCCAAGCGCCGTCGGCATCGCCCACAGCGGGCAAACGCAACGGGTCCGTCCACAGCAACAGGCGCGCAAACGCGGCGGCGAGGATGTCGTCCGTTTCCAGGGCAGCGTGGACGGTTGCGGAGGCCGGGGCAACCCGACGGGCCGCGCAAATCCGCAGGGCGTTTTCGCGGCTGGTGGGATGCATCAACACGCCCCGCACGCCGCCGCTACGCTCGAACTGCCAGAACCCGCGCGCCGGTCCACCGACCTGGCGGCGATGCTGAAAGCGGCTTTCCTGCAAGCCGATGGCAAGGAGCAGGACGCGGGCTTGAGGCGTGTCCATGGCCGACGGAAGCAGCGCGAGCGCGGGCACGATGGCGGCATGGGTGATGGCATCAAGATCCATGGTTGTTCCCCCCGCCCCGCCGATGCACGCCGACGCCGAACAGCTTGCGGCGCGCATCCGCCAACCATTCCAGCACACCCTTTTTCCGCATGCTGGCCATCCAGCGCATATAGGCTCCCAGCACCCACCACGCGGGCAGGCCAGCCAGCAACATGCTGGGACCCAGGACGTAGAACTTGGCAAGCAAGGCATCGTCAGTGCCCGCGCCATGCTGGGCCAGCCAGGTCATGGATTGCATCAAGGCGGGCTTCCAGGTGATGACGGCGGCGGCAAGCGCAGGGCCGAAGAGGAAAGAACAGGCCACGGTGGATACCGTGCGGACGGTGAACTCACGAATACTATGCGGCGGCATGATCAAAAGGCCAAGCATGGCCGCGATCGCAGCCGGAATGCCATACGCCATCGCGACCTTCAGGGCGGCCAGACCGCCCAGACTGGTAGAGCCGGGTTCCATGTTGGGGTTGCTCCTGAAAAGTGTGTGCAGGATGGGGCCTCCTGTAGGGACGGGGAAAAGCCCGCGCACGGGCGTATTGAATCTTGAAGAATTGCCTCTACTCGAACGACGGCAACTCGACGAAAAGTGAGTCATCCGAAGGAACATCGCGCGTCCGAGACACCACCAGATCAGAGATCTGACCGAACTTTTCTCGAACGAGGCTGCGCCAAGCACGCAATTTCCTCGCTTCAATTTGGAATCGCGGCACCGCCGATTCATCCGCGTATGACACCGCAATCAACAAGCTTTCGTAGCCCATCGTCCGCGCCTTAGAGTCCATGTAAGCCTGCACCGCAAACCACTTTGCCGCCATGACACTCGCCAGATCAACCGGTTCAAGCGGCGGCGGAAAGAACTCGCCCCGTTCGTATCTCCATCCGTCCACGACCCCAGGACCGGCCGGCACCCAGTCATACCCCGGCGGGGTCAGGTTGGCGATGTCCATTTCTTCCACAATCTCGATGACTTCAGTCACCACATAGTCCAACACTCGTGCATATCGCTTCATTGCATGCTCCTGTTAATAGCGGATGACAATCAGGCCATTGCTGCCCGCACTGCCAGATCCTGTCGAACTGGTTCCGCGTCCCGCACCTCCACCTCCCGGGAAACCGCCACTACTTCCAATGAAAGGTCCATTTGCTCCTCCTGCACCACCGAATGGAGAGCCTCCCCCTATACCTCCGGTCGCGCCATTGGAGGTCATCGAGCCACCCGCGCCGCCCGCGCAACCCGGCGACCTAACCGCTACCACTCCTCCACCGCCAGTGCCGCCAGCTCCGCCGTCGCCCACGCCATTCGGTTTGCCGCCTGAGCCACCAACCGCAGAGAGAACCCCAAAAATTGTCGAGCCGCCATTACCGCCGCCCCCTCCACCGCCGCCACCTCCGCCGCCTACCCCCACGGAATAGGAAACTGCACTGCCTGGTGTCACGGAGACAATTGCGCGTGCGTACTCGCCAGCCCCTCCTCCTCCCGCAGCGGTGGCCCCGGCTGTCCCGACACCTCCACCACCTCCCCCCGCGCCCCACATCTCGACGTCGAGGAAATAAGTATCTGCGGGGACAGTAAACGTGCCACTACCCGACAGCGAAACAAGGGCTCGTGGAGCAAACTTGGGGACGGCCGCAGCCAGCGTCTGCGCCGTAATGACTTTGGTTGCGGAATCGCCAGCGAGTGCCTCAGCGATCGTGGCAACATCCGCACGGCCGAACGCCAGGTTGCCGCTTGCCAGCGTCTGCACCACGGTCTCGAACGCCGTGACCGGTTCGACCTTCCAGCCCACACCCCACGCCGCTACCGTTGCGCCCGTGGTGTTGTACTTGGCCAGCACTTCGGACACCGTCACGGTCGGGTAAGACCAGGGCTTGGTCGTGTCGCCGATCCAGATGCACGGGGCACCCGCCGCGTCCGAGCCGAACCGGATCGGCAGATCAGAGACGGCACTGCCTGCCAGCACTGTCGCGCCGCAGCGTCCCCATGCCTTTGTCGTTTGCAGATAGCCATGGATCAGCAGCGACACGGGGGGTACGCCATCCAGGTACTCGAACACATCCACGCGCAGGCGCAGCATTGTGTTCGCGCCTACCGCCGCCGCGGGCAGCGTGATCTTCATTGCACCGGTAATCGTGCCGGTGTGGGTGGAATACCCGCCACCATCGGGAAGCAGGACATGCGCCGTGCGGCCTGATGTGGTGTTCGCGCCGTATTGCGCGCCCAAGGTCGCACCCGTGTTCAGAAGCACCGGGCCGCTGAGGTCGCCACCCGCCTTCGGCAGCGCCTGGATATCTTCCAGCACCTGCGCCGGTGTCCTCGATACCAGCGCACCCGTTCCCGCACCCGTCACATACGAACCTGCCGCGACGGTGCCCAGACCCGTGCCGCCGCGCGCCACCGGCAAGGTGCCGGTCGACGCCTTCGACACATCCAGCGCCGTCACATTCAGCGCCACGTTGCCCGACCCATCAAAGCTCACCCCGCCCGCCGTGGCCCCGCCCGTGACGGAGAATAAGCGCGTCGTGGCCAGCTTCGTCGCGGTGGCCGCGTTGCCGACGGCGACCGACCCGGCCGACGACAACCGGCCCTTGGCGTCGACCGTGAACGTCGGCACCGCGTTGGCGCTGCCATAACTGCCGGCGGTCACGCCGCTGGGACTCAACGTCAGTCCCAGGGACACATTCGCGGATCCATCAAACGACCCCGCGCCCGTCGCGTCGCCGGTTGCGGCGATGGTCCGTGCCGTCGCCAGCTTGGTCGCGGCGCCCGCTGTCAGCGACGATGCCGTTCCCGACAAACGCGCCACCGGCACCGTACCGGCTTTCAGGTTGCCGGCGTTCAGATTCTGCTGCGCATAGCTCAGCGCATCAAAACTCGTCGCCGCCAGCGGCCGGCCAGTTACCGCCGCCAGGCCGTCCAACTGCTTGTACAGCCAGGCCAGCCGTTCGTCGGTGGTCTGCTGCACCTTGTTGAATTGCTCCACCGAAGGCGGAACGGATCCGATGAATGACCAGCCGGTCTTGTATTGCAGATCGGTAATGCCTTCGGTCAGGCCGTTCTGTGCCCAGGTTGATTTGAAGAGGTCGAAAAAAGTAGGGTCTGCCATCAGTAAATTCCTCGCGCCAGCACGCCGACGCCAAAGCCAAAGAAACCTTGCCCGCGAAAGCCGAAGGGCTTTTCGGTTGAGCCGGTGATGAGTTGCACGCCGACGCCGGCGGCTTGGGGCACCCACTTGTAGGGGTTGGCCATGAGTGGGTCGTTGGGGCCGGGAATGCGGCTGACCCAGATGCGGATCTTTGCGTTGCCGGCGTTTTGCACCACGACCCGCGTCACATCGAAGATCGGCTTGAGCGAACTGGCGATCTCCGGCGTGGTGCCGTGGCCGTTGTTCAGGGCGATCTTCCAGTACAGCAATTTGCGGTATTCGGCATCGAGCAAGGTGGTGGACCCGGCCAGGGCGCGCTCGTTGGCGCGACGCAAGCGCGCAACGCCGAAGCTGCCCACGTTCGGCTGCCCGTCGAAACCGAAGAACCGGATGTAGATCGCTTCATCAATGACGCGGGGCAAGCCCACGATCTCGCCGATGCCGTCCAACTGCCGGCCGACCGCCGTATCCAGCCAACGGTCTTCGTAAAGCGCGCGCAACGCGCCCTGCAGCCCCTGAGCGGGCTTGAGCAGCGCCTTGACCAGCGCTTCCAGTCGCCGCTTGGTTTGGAACTGCCCCAGCCAATGGCCCCAGGCCACGTGTGCATGGTCTTGGTTCAGATCCATCACGTCACCTCGATGCGCGACAGATCAAACGCCGCCACCTGAAAGTCCTGAATCGTGACGTTTGCCGCGCGGTAATCAGCGGGCGTCGGCTTGAAGGCAGGGTCGGTCGAATACGCCAGCGTCAGGTCCACGGATGCCAGCCCAGGCGTACGGAAAATTGCGCCGTAAAGCCGTTGCAGCACGACGTCTTCGCCGATGCTGGATGCCTCGCCCACCTCGGCCAGGCCGTCCGCAATGCGCTGAAAGCCATCGGGCGGGAACGCTTGTTCGGATGGCGGCAACAAGGTGGTGGCGCAGCGCACCCACAGATAGACGCGCTCGGGCCGGTCGAAACGGATCACCTGATCCGCGCCGTCCGCGTCCTTGACCACCCCCCGGCGCTGGCCATGGGTATCGATACCGGCCGCCACCACACGGAAAATGGCGTCCGCCACTTCATCATCCAGGCCGCCGTCGGCCACCACGTGCACGCTGTGCGGCGGCCGGCCCAGCGCGTCCGGCGTGTCCGTGCTGTTCATGAAGACTTTGACGGTGCGCACGCCGGCCACGCGGTCGCGCACGTTGGGGGCAATGCTGGGTAGCGTGGCCGCGCCCAGCCGAAACAGGCCCGTCGGATAGCGGGCGCGCAACTCGGCGGCGGTTTCCGCAAGACGGCCCGCCACGCCCTCTTGCAGGTTGTTGACGGCTTCCCACCCATCGACCTGCGTGATGATTCCGTTCAAGTCCCCCACGGCGGCGCCTTCGGCCGACGCGCCGATCGTGGTCGCCAAGGCGGGCGACCCCAGGCGGATCAATGACAAGTTGGTCGACCACGCAAACGCCGCCGACTGGCGGCCGTCCGAGTGGATACGCACGGCGGCGCCATCGCTAGAAACCTCCAGTCCGCTTGCGGCCAGCGCCGCCACCAATCCCGCCAGCACCTGGGGCAGGTTCGCGGTGGCGCCGCTGGTATAGGAATGGTCCACCCCATCAATCGATACCGTGTACGCGGTCTGCGGGGCAACATCGGGCTGCAACGTCACATCCGCCGCCGCGCCAGCCAGAATGCGCGTGGCGCTGTCCACCGCCCACACATTCTGGCTGACGCGATGCCGTACTTGCGCGCCCGCCGGCACCGTTGTGCCAGGCGCCCCGTACAACACCACATAGGCCCGCGAAGGTTCATCGCGGTAGCGCGACACGCCGGTGAACGACACGGACCGGTCCAGGGACACGCCCGTCGCCGAGCCCGGGTACATCGCGTAATACACGCCTTCGGCCTGCTCCCACAACGTGGCTTCGCGTTCCGCGAAGGTGTCGATCAGCAGGCCGGTAATACTGTCCGGGCGGGTTTCCACCGCGCCATTGAATCCGGCGGATTGCATGCGCGCGCGCAGGTCCGCCACGATCTCCTGGCGGATTTCGGGCAGGCGCGGGCGTACGAACCCGTCCGGTGTGACACCGTAGGCCATAGATACCTCAACAAAAGTAAGGGAAGGAAGGGACTAGGACGTGCTTGATGCCGTAGACGAGGACGCACCCGAAGACGACCCCAACAGCACCACGCGATCCAGCCGCCCGTAGGTCGTGTCGGCTTGGTAGGTAACGCGCAGCACGCGCAGTTGGCGTTCCATCTGCAACTGCATCGCCTGCACCTGGGTCACCCCCGGCACCGCGCGGATCCGGGCGCGGAAGATGGCTTCGATGCTGGCGCGGTCGGGCGACTTCACCAGCACGTCCTCGAAGTACGGAACACCAAAAGTGGTGTCCAGAAACCACTCGCCCAGGAAGGCGAGCAAGGTCGTTTTGATCTGCTGCGCGATACGGTCGGCGCCATCCACGAATGACGCGCGGCCAAGCAGATCCAGGTCCAGGTCGTGGTCATCGGACAAGGCAAGGTCCAGGGTCATCAGATTGGCCCCTCGGTTGTGCCGCCCGCGTAGGCGTGGCGATGCGTGTCGCCGATGCTCTTGCCGTTATGGGTGATCGCGCCGCCTTCGTAGGCCACGCCACCACGGATGCGCATCGACGCACCGCCCTGGCCGCCCTCGCCCGACATGCCTTGCGTATAGGTCAGCGGCCCGTTGATCGTGACCGGGGTGTTGAAGGTGGCTTGTTCCGCTTGCACCGTCCAGGTCTTGACGTGAAAAGTCAGGTCGCCCGTGGGTGACAGTTTCAGCGTGCCAGGTCCGTACTGGATGCTGACATTCTGCGTGTCGGCCGCGATCGTGCCTGGCCGCAACAGCGGCGAGGCAAACGCATCCGACAGATCAAACTGGCGCGGGTCATCCGGCGGGCCGTTATCGCCCGCCAGCCAGTTCTCCAGCGCGCGGGCGGAGAACGACAGCTTGATCGCGTCGCCCGGCGCCAGCGGCACCGAGATCAGCGCCTGCGCGCCGTTCACATCGCCCACCGGCCAACACACCGGCACGCGCACCACTTGCGGCGGCGGCAAAACGTCGCCATTGGCCAACCGCTTGGCCAGCGCGGGGCGGGCTGTGACGAACGTGCCGTCATAGGCGACGACTTCGCCCGGCAGCGTCGTGTAGACGTCCGCCAGCTCCGTCGCGATAAGACGGCGCATCAGGGTTACCGCGTTGTTCATGACTGCTCCTTTTTTGCGGAGGTTGGGTGGGGGTCGAGCAGGGTCAATTCCGTTTGCCAGTCGCCGCCTTCGCTATCGCCGGTATGGCGCACGGTTTCCGCGCGTTGAAAGGCCGCTACCGAACGGCTTTCCAACTTGACGAGATCACCGGGGCTGATGGTCGGCAGCAACAGCGACTTGACCTTCCAGCCGTCGCGCTGCTGCTGGCCGCTGGCGGGCGTGGCGGTGGCGGCGGGCGCAGCGGCACCGTCCTGCCCCGGCGCCTTTGCCTTCGATTTCGCCTTCTCGCTGGCGGCTGCCCGCGTGCGTTCGGGTTGGCCCAACAAGCCGGTGTCCACGGCCAGCACAACGGCTTGCCGCCGCGTGGTGCCCAGCCGCTGCACAACCTGCAACTGCTGATTCTGGATCGACCATTCCAGCCCGGTTCCCTGCGTGACCTTGTGCAGTGCCGTGCGTGCCGCGCCGTAGAAAGAAACGCCCTGCTCCCACCGACGGTCGGGCGCATCGTCGGCCATGAGCAACGGCAGGCCCATTTGCCGCGCGATGTCGCGGATGATGTCGCTGGCGCGCGCGCCAGGCCCCAAGCCGATCGAGACCGCCGTGTCGCGGACTTCGATATAGCCGTCCTTGACCGTCAATTCCGTCACCACGTTCGGCTGGTCATAGCGGGTATACGCATACACGATGCTGCCGGACGCCATCAGCAAGGGGCCGCCCTCTTCCGCATAGCCCGCGTACAGCACACAGCGCAGGCCGGGTTCTTCCAGCGTGCGGCGGGTTTGCGCGGCCAGGTTGTACACGGTGATCTTGGCGTCGTTGGGTTCTTCGGCGGCGGTCTTGGCGATGTCGAAGGTCATGCGTATGGGCGGCGCAATCTCCAGCCCTTGTCCGCCGGTCTTGCCCACCAGCAGCCGGTAAACGCGGTCAAACCTGGCCATTGGCCACCTCGTCGGCGTTGATGTAGAGCAGCGCCACCTCGCCCGACGGCAGCGCCGCACGGCTGATGGTGTCGCGCCGGTCGGGCGCCAAGGCCACCAGTTCGCCGGCGGGCACGGATAGATGCCGGTACCCCGCCAACAAGCGGGAATCCGGGACCACCGCAATGCCCGCCACGATCAGTTCGTTGTAGGCGTTCTCGATGGACAGCACCCATTGCCGCGCCTCGCTGTTCCACGACAGGCGCAAGAAGTAAGTCATGCCGTCCAGCTCCGTTTCAGTGAGGCTGTCGTTGGCGTCCGGTACGAGTATCTGGATCATGCGCTCAGAATTCCTGACGAGTTGAAAATGTCGCGTTGCTTCTGGCTGGCGGGCACGCCGTTTTGCTTACCGGCGTTGGCTTTGGTGGTTCCGGCCTTGTCCGTTGCGCTGCCCGAGGTTTTTTCCGGCGGGATATCCGCCTGTCGCAACGTCACCTTGCGGATGCGCTTGAAGCTGGCGGATAGTTCGAAGCGGTCGCCGGCGCCGTTGCTGCGCCCGATGGAGCAGCTTTCCATCACGAAGTCGGCGTAGACATCCAGCCCGGTCGTGATGGTGATGGGCAGGCGGTCCGCATGGATCTTGCGCAGCGCGTCCTTCGCGCCGATCAACTTTGACCGGCCGGCGCCCAAGGCCGCGCCGCGCAGGCCGCCCAGCAAGCTGATGTCAGCCGCCGTCACCCAGCCGTCCAGCGTCAGTTGCTCGGAATCCGCCACCACGTGGTCCGTAACGGGCGGGCCGTCTTCCACGGCAAACGACGTCGCGCGGCTGGTGAGCGTGGTCTTTTCGTTGACCAGCGCGTCCAAGGGCAAGGTGCCGATGCTGCTGCCGCCATTCCATCCGAAGATCATGGAAACAAAGTTCATTGCGACTCCTAGGTGGTGGCCTCAACGGGAGACGCCAGGTCCCACGCATTCGTCAGGTAGTTAAAGTTTCGGTACAGCCCCTGATCCACGCCTTGGGCAACCGCCCCGCGCACGGCCTGGCTATCGCCCCCCGACACGTTGACGACAATGTCGTTGCGGTTCTGGTACATGAATGGCGCGCGACCGGGCAGCGGCCCGGGGCCGAACACGTTGGCTGGAGGCACGACCGGAAGCGAAACACCGCTTGCCACGGCCCACCATGCAGCTTGGTCGCTCGGCAACGCGCCCGACTGCAAGCCCTGCTGCCCACCCTGTTGCCCCTCCGACTTCCAACCGTCCATCACCGACGCCTGCGCGTCCGGTTCGGATTTCAATGCGTCCGGCACCAAGCTCAGGAACCAGTCCTTGGCCACCTTAAGCTTGTCCAGCACCCAGGTCTGGATGGCGTCGCCGATCTGTTTGATCGTGGCCATCATCCGTCCGCCCATGTTCGAGAAGAACGTCCACAAGCCGTTGAACGCACCCGCCCAATGCGCGATGGCGCCGTCCCAGTCGCCCTTGAAGGCGGCCACGACGCCGTTGACAAGCGCGGTCCAGAACTGCCAGATAGCCGCGATGTATTCGATGACCGGCCCCAGGAAGGAGTCAAGGGCCATCGCCATCAGCGCATCCCAGGATGCCGAGATGTATGCCTTGATCACATCCCAGTTTTCCCAGACCTGCCACAGCGCGACGGCCAGCATCCCAATCAACGAAATGATCCGGCCGATCGGCGTCATGGCGAAGGCGTTCCACAGCATCGGCACGACGACTGTTGCCAGGTTCAGCAAGAATCCGCCGATCGGGGACAGGATCTGCCACAGGCCATAGGCCAGCACGCCAATCGTTCCGAAGCGCTGGATCCACGGCCCCAGCGCCTCGCCCGCGCCTCCCAGCAGGTCCTTCACGAAGCCCAGCACGGCCGACACGGCATTGAGCTCGTCCTGCCATTGCTCCACGCCGCCAATCCAGCCGCCCAGCACGGAATCGCCGCCGCCCAGCCAGTTGGCGATGTCTTCCCCGATCAGATAAATCGTGGTCAACACCGCCGCCATGCGCAGCATCGGCGCGAGTGATCGGCTCCATACCGACAGCATCTGCATCGCGCCCGCCGGCCCACGGCGCATCGCCATCGCGGCATCCAGCCCGAGCGCGGCGCGCGTGGCGGCGACCAGCGCTTGAAACAGGCCGACCGACAATACGCTGGCACGCCGCAGCCAGTTGCCCAACGAGACCAGCCCGATGCTGGCGCCGGTCAGTGCCAACAGCTTGACGACCGCGTCGATGTTGTCGGCCAGAAACAGGATCGACGCCGTCACCCCGTTCAGCACGCTGCGGCCTGCCGGCAAGGCCTGTCCGACATAGCGCTGCAAGGCGTCGTTGAACACCGTCATCGCTGCCGTGATGGACGCGGGCGCGGCCTCGGCTTCCGTGCGCATGGCGGGCAACTGCGATTGCAGCGCGGGCAATGCGCGGTCGGCCGAGACCTGGCCGCCTTGCACCTGCTGGCGCAACTGGACACGGTCCACATTCAGGCCGGCAGCCAGCGCGTCCTGCATGCGGCGAGGCAGCGCGTTGTATTCCTCAAGGCCCAGCCTGCCCTGTTCCACCATCTTCAACAGCGCCGCCACGACACCGCCCCGGTCCTCGGCCGGGGTCTGCGACAGGCGCATGGCCAAGGCCACGGCCTCGGTGATGCCGGCAGCGTCACGCGGGGAACGCCCGTGGTCTTGCAGCGTCTGCGCGGACCGGGCATAGGTGTCGACGTTGTCGGCATACGGCGTGCGGCTGGCGCGCGACACGCGGGCCAGGTCGCGGTCGGCCTCGACCGCTTGCGCGCCCGATCCCGCCGCTTGCCGCAGGCGTTCCTGGATCTGCACCCAGGCGTCGATGCCGCTCAGGATGCGCTTGAGCGGCGATGCGCCAAGCGTCAGTTCAACAACGCCGCGCAAGCCGCCCAGCGCGGTCGCGTGCTGGCGGGGCGCCGGGATGCCGCCTTGCGGCCGGGCCACGGCGCTTTTCGCCTGCGGGTTTGTTGCCTGCGCACTTGTGGCTTGGCCGCTTGTTGCCAGCCCGCCTGTTGCCTGTCCGCTTGTCGCCCGCCCGCCTGCTGCCTGGCCGCTTGTTGCCTGTCGGCTTATCGTCGGTCCGCTTGTCGCCAACACGCGTATCGCCTGCTGCGTGCTCACCACGCTGGGCAACACGCCCGCCAACGCGCGTCGCATGGCGGCGCTGGCCCGGACGGTTGCGTCAGCCATGGATTGCAGCATGGCTTCAAACGCCTGCTGGTAAGCCTGCAAGCCGCTTGTGTCCACGTGGTGGCGCAGCAGCGTCACCACCTCTCGTACCACGATCATCGTTACCTCGCCTTGTTATCTGCCGCAGCCTGCGCGGCCTGCTGGGCATCCATCAGCGCATTGAGCTTCAGGATGTCCAGCAGATCGATGTCGCCGCGCTTGGCGGCGTCCAGGCTGACATGGCGGGCCAGGATGGGCCGCCAGATGATCAACTCTCTTTCGAAGCCTGCGTCGAACCGCCCGACAGGCTCGCCAGCTTCGCGCGGGCCGGACCAAAGCGGCCGGCCCAACGCGCCAAAGGGCCGGCGAAGTTGTGCTCAAGAATGTGGAACAACAGCTCCAGGATTTCGGCGTAGTCGGCAAAGGCCAGGCCGCGATGGGCGGACGTCAGCTTCTGGGGCTCGCGGCCGGCCAGCTCGAAACTGACCAGCTCCGGGTCGATCAGGCGCTCGGCCCAGCCGCCCAGGGCGTCGCCGCCCAGCTTGGCCGAGAGCTCCCGGAAGGCATTCAGCATCGCGCTTTCGTCGCGGCCTTCGCTGGCGCCTTCCACGTTGAACACCGAGGTCAGCATCGACCCGGCGGCCGGCAGCACTTCCTTTTGCAAGTCGCCCAGCAGCTTCAACTGGCGGAAAGGATCGAACCGCGAGATCCGGAAGATAGTGGTGCCGATGGTCACTTCCTTGACGGCGCTCATCAGGTATTGCCCCCGATCACGTTGATGGCCGGGCCGGTCTCGATCGTCCATTCGCGGTTGCCCACCTTGGCGCCGTAGCCGGCGTCGGGCATCTTGACGATCCACGCCGAATCCGAGGCATGCAACGACGTGCCGCGCAGGTCGGTCACCGACACCGGCACGGCGCCGTTGCCCTCGGTGGCGCGGTCGGCCTGGTGCAGCGCGGTCAGCGCGGCGTTGCTGGCGCTGGTCTGCATCAGCGTCAGCGTGATGCGCAAGCGCGAATCGCGCGACATCGAGCGCGCCACCTCGCCGTCGACCCCGACGACGGAGGCAATGCCTTCGCCGATTTCGGCGACGGTGACAAAGGTGTCTTCGGCAAGGCCCGAGATGGGCAGCGCGCCCATCACGATCTTCACCTGGTTGGGTGCGTAGGTTTTGACAGACATGGATAGGCCCCGATTACAGTTGTTGGTAGGTGAGGTTGCCCTTGATTTCGGCAACATGGATGGCGCCGGCAAGGCGGGCGCTGAAGCTCAGGTCGCGCAGGATGCGGTTGGCCTTGTCGTTCGTCGACACGCTGGCCGCGCGCGGCACGTTGATGACAAAGCCGGGAATCTTGCGGCCCGCGTCATCGATTTCATCGGGCGCGACCAAGCCACGGCTTTGGCCCAGCAGCAGCGCCTGGCGGATGCCGTTGACCAGCACCTGGATGCCGGCGTCGGTGTACGGCACCTTGCCGTTGGCGTTGATCAGTTGCGACGCCACGTTGATCTTCACTTGCTCGGCCAACCAGTCGCGGCCACGGATCACATCGATCCATTCGCCCGCGGCAACCTTGCCGTTTTGCGTCACGGCAAAGTTGCGCATCTGCTCGAAGGTGTTGGCGTTTTTGGCATGCGCGGCCAGCGCCTGGCCTTCGGTCAGGCTGTCATAGCTGACGCCTGAAAGCCGCGTGTTGGCCCACGTCTCACCGCCCGGATAGAAGGTGAAGCGGTTGGCGGCGACGGCGGCGTCCAGGGCTTCGCTGGCGGCCTGGCCGTGGTACCAGACATGGGTGCGGAAGAACTGCTTCTGCTGGCATTGGGACGCGATGTCGTTGGACGCGGCGGCATCGATGATGCCGGCCTGGGCGCTGGACACACCGAACAGGCGCTCGTTCGATTCCACCCACTCGGCGGCGTCCAGCACATCGGCTTCGGCACGGCTGGCCAAGGACACGCCGTACCAGTCGCCGTTTTCACGCAGGCAGGCGTTCAACGCGGCCGACGGGGTTTCGGTGCTGACCGGCGCGGCCAGTTGCAGGTTGCCCTTCACGGCGATCGCAACCGCTTGGCCGGTCTCGGCAGCGGTTACCGTGACATCGGCGCCCGTGGCGGCTGCCGTCACCGGTGCATCGGTGTCGGCGATGACGGCGGCCAAGGCGGTGGCCAGGGTCTGGGGCGTGCTGTCGGGCAGGCCCGACGTCGCCACGTCCACCTTCTGCACCGCGCCTTGCGCATCGCGCCACGACAGCGAAACCAGGTACTCCGACACGGCGGCGCGCGTAACGGTCACACGCGACGTATCCACTTGGCGGCGGCCCACGAAAACGCGCGCCACGGTCGGGATCTGCTTGAACGCATCGCGCACAGCGATGTAAAGCGGGTCGGTCGGCGCCATGCCCATGTCCAACAGCTCGCCCGGCTCGGTCAGCGCCAGGATGCGGTTGACGGCCAGCGCGTGCGCGCCAAGAATCAAGAGGTCAGAGAAGTTCTGCTCCTTGATCGCCGTGGTGTTCAGCGAGATCGCCACATTGACGATCCGGTCGATTTTTGCCATTTGCGGCTCCAAAAAAAAACCGCCCAAGGGCGGCGGGGACTACGTTAAGAAGGCCTGCGACGCTATTGCGCCGGGTCGGTCTTCGCGGAGAAAGAGGTTTCCAGGGTGGGCGTGGTGCCGCCCGTGGTCGTGATCGTGCCGGTCACCGTTTCAATGACGCCGACAAAATCGGTATAGGTCTGCGCATAGCGGATGCCCAGTTCAAGCACGCCCAGGCGCTCACTTGCCGCGCCGGCGCTGTCAGGCGGCACGCGCTCTATGCGGCCGGCCTGAAACAAGGCCAGGCCCAGCGCTTCGGCTTGTTCTTCATAAACGGGATGGCGCAAGACCAGGCCCATCTTGTCCAACGCGCGATACGCATCCACTCCCACGCTGCGCAGCTCGACGGTGGCATCGCGATGGTCGTGCACCGGCTGGTTCCCGTCGTCATCGACACGGCCCGTCTCGACAGGCCCGGCCTGCACCCAGCGCACGGCCATGGCGATATATGGCGACGGCGGGAAGGTCTCGGTATCGTCGGAATGCGCCACCGGCACGCCGCCGGCAGCGGCGCTTATCAGCGTAAGGATTGCGTTGTCGGGCGTCATGTCGGCTAGTAAAAGGTTCGGAAAAAACAAAAGCCCGCGAACCGTTGAAGGTAGGCGGGCTGCATTTCGTGTGGGCGCAATGCCCCGCGGCTATTGTCTCAAATCCGGTCCCAAATGCGCAGGGTTTTTATGAAGTACGTGTCCCAATTCCGACCACGCATAAGTCGCGGATTTTGTATTGCCGCCACAACGATGCACATGGCCGGCATCCAGCAAATGGTCCAGCACCCGGCGGGCGCCACGCCGCATGGCTTCTTGCGAGGCGGGCGTCAACGGCATGCCTCGGCTGACGTGCCGCAGTATTTCCGCCATCCTGAATTCACGACCCGGGTACGCGGCCAGCAGATCAATGACCTCGTGCGCGTACTTCATTTGAATTCCCTCCAGACCTGTTGCTTGAAGCTGCCCAGCGCTACCTTGTAGTAAGGCAGCGTGACGCCGAGGGCGCGGCAGGCCTTTTCCTGACGCAGATGCGCGGGCAGGTCCGCGTAGTCGGCGCGACGCGTGGTTTCCGCCTGCACCACGCGCCGCTCAACCAGCGGCAACGCTTCATACAAGGCATGCACGCGGCGCGCGCGTTCGTGATTCACCGGAATGCGCAGCGGCTCATCGTCGTCCTCGTGACCGGGTAGCGGCGGAAACGCGCACACGTCCGGCGCGTCTTGCATCATGCGGCGCGGGCCCGGCCAGTCGCCTTCCCATTGCGATCTGGCCCAATTGCGGATTTCGTCTTCCACCCAACGCGGTAAGCCTGCTTGCATGCCTGCCTTTGCTTCCATTGTCTTGTTGCCTCGTACTTGATTGCGGATCGCGGAACCGCTTGGGTGTCCCGTGTCGCATCCCCTCTTGTGTTCCGTTTTGTGTTCCGCTTCGGGTCTCATTTTTTGTCCCGCTTCGCATCCCGTTTCGTGTGCCTGTGTCATGCGCCCTCCGGCTCGGTGGTGTGCCTGGCGTGCGTCAGCATCTCGGCGATGGCCTTGGTGGGGTGTCCGCCAAGCGCGATGCGCGCCTCCCATCGGTCTATCCATTCGCGATGCGACCGGCTGCGCGGCTCCAACAGCTTTCCCGCCCCCATCTTTTTCAGCGCGGCTTCTGCTTGCGCGCGCGTGGCCAGCGTCTGGCCTGGCGCGGGCAGTGCCGCGCGCGGTGGCGGAATGTCGAGCCACGCGCCTTTGCTAAGCTCCTCGGTCAAGGTCCTTTCCCACCGCGTTTTGATGGCGCCGTAATTGCTGTTGAGCAGGTCCACCGTACTCACCCCAACCGCCGCCCAGTACACAGCGGGGTGTGACCAATCACCGGTCTCGCCGCGCCGCCGAGCCGACACGCCGCGCACGGCTTCGTGATACGCCAGCTCGGGGATCAGCCACGGGCAGCACAGCTTCAGAAATTCCGGCAACGTCGGCGGCCACTCGCGCGTCAGGCACGCCGTCAGCCCACGCCTGACTTGCGCTTCGGTCAGCCCCGACAACTTTTGATTCCAGGAATCCTTCAACTCGCGCGGCGTCAGGCCTTCCCACTGCTGCGCAAACTTCGCGCCGTACAGCAGGTGCATTTCATTGACGACCAGCGCGCCCAGGCTGGTGGACGATTCAGCGACTTGCATCGATCACCCCCATGTCGATCTCGCCACGTACCCGGCCTTCAGCCAGCACGCTGCGCAGTTCAGATGACCAGTCGGCGCGTTGCCCTGCGCGGCTGCTTGCGGCGATGCGCGGCCTATCGCGCGGTGGGTACAGCCCCAGATAGCCGCTGGCGATGCTGTGGGCGATGACCTCGCACGCGGCAATGCCCTCGGCGCGGTAGCCCGCAAGCTGTTGCAACTGCCGCCGCGCGCCCTCTTCGGTAATCGGCTTCTTGCGGGCTTTGCGATCCACTACCCAACTGACCCAGTCAGCGCGGTCCAGCCATTCGGGCAATGCAACGCCCGTGGCGTCAAAACCTGCATTGCGCTTGCATGGCCCAGGTTCCTTTTTTTTCTGGCTTTGGGTTCCTGGTTCTGGTTCATGGTTGGTTGCACGGGTGTTCAACGGCTGTTGCGCCGCCCCGTCCTGCTGTGCCGCTTCCAATGCCACGTTTTCTGCCACGTCCTCTGCCGCTTTCACCGGCCGGCAAGCCAGCCGCGCCCGCTTGGCCGCGCTGGCCTTGCCAGCCGCGGACTTCGCTTCCTTGTTGCCGTGGTAGCGGGCAATCTCGGCATCGCAACGCGCATGCCGCCAGCCTTGCTCGGTGTCCACGAAAAATTCGCCCAGCACCTGGACCACCGCGGCCTGCTCTTCGTCAGAGCGCGCAATCAACAAGCGGCAGAGCTTGTCGACGTCCCCGCACAAGGGGGCTTCGGTGTCGTAATAGAGTTCGATCAAGTCGCGATAGACGCTGCGTTCGATGCGCGTCAGGTGCCGCGTGGCGCTATTGAAATCGCCAATGTGATGGGGGTAGTAGTTCATTGCGCCTTGTGCCCTTCGGCCAGCTCCGGCCAGATTCGAATGCAATCCGTGGGACGCAAATCGCGCCGGGTGACCCAGCCGCACGTGGCCAGCTCAATCAGAGCGCAATGCTTGACCGGCACCGGCCGGCGCCCGGTGCGCCACTGGTAGACCAGCGCGGGCGATACCCCCACGCGCCGAGCCAGCGCCGCAGCGGTAATGGCTCCCTCGCAATCGAAATAGTCATGTAGGTTCATTGCCAAAACTATAGCTACGCTACATCTTATTAGCAAGCCATGCTATAGTTTAATTTGCATAGCATTGCTATATGAAAATGTGGACTATCGAAGAGGAAGCCGCCGCGCTGCGCGCACGCTTTGAAGGCGTGAACCGCGCGGCCTTTGCTCGTGACCACCAGGTGAAGGGCGGCCAGGCGATGATTTATCAACACATCACCGGCCGCCGTCCCATTGGGATTGAAGCGGCCATGGCCTATGCCGAAGGGTTTGGCTGCACGCTGGCTGCGATCAGCCCGCGCTTGGCAGCCGAAGCCAAGAAGGCCGCATCGCTGTCGGCGGCCGCGCCACTTGCCGCCCCGGCCACGGACGTGGCATGGCCCTTTGCTTCGGTGCCGCAGTCGCTGATCAAAGGCTTGGCCGACGATCAGCTCAAGCGCCTGGAAGGCGCGCTGCTATTGGCGCTGGGCCAGATGGGCGTCAAGACGAAAGCGGCGGCCGCGCAATCCAAGTCCCCGCAATCCAAGCGCGGCGCCCTATTGAATATCGACGCGATCGCGGACGAATTTCCCATGGCACCGGTATCGGCAGCGCCCTGGGATCCGGACGGCATCACCACGCATCAGGCCGAACGCATGCAGGCGCTGCGCATCAGCACCGCCGCCAACGTCGGCCACGTCGCGCACGCGGGCTATTCCGCCAACGACCAGGAATTCATGCCCGTCCCCGAGCTGGATGTGCGCCTGGCCGCCGGCCGGCTTGGCATCGAAAACTATCACGAGACCGAGATCGGCGAAATCCTGCTGCGCCGTTCATTTCTGGAATCGTTCAAGCTGCCGATCAACCGCATGAAGATCGTGTATGCGCAAGGCGACAGCATGGAACCCGTGATACGTAACGGCGGACCCATGCTGTTCTTCGAAGACCCCATCACCGACCCGCGCGAGATCGACCCGCGCACGGTCTACGCCATCAACCATGGCGGCAAGATGATCGTGAAATGCATCGCGCGGGAACGCGAAGGCGGCTGGCTGGCCAAGTCCTTGAACCCGGCTTATGCGCCTTTCGCGCTTGAGAAAGAAGACGGATGCGAGGTTCGCATCGTCGGGCGGATCTTGTGGTCGCCTTATGACTTGCGCAATGGGGTGGATGAGCGCTTGCTGTAGGGGTACGCCGAGGCTACACCTTTTAGGGGGGCTTGTAGGTGTAGCCCCGGTGACACCTTACTTCGCGGCCTTGTAGCGATTCCGCAGGTCGCGAATCTGATCGTGATTTCGCAATACGCCAGCCTGCTGCCGCTCCACGATCACGCGAATTTCTTCCGGCAGCGGTTCCTTCAGCGCGTCAGCATAGGCCGCCTTGGCCACGTCCTCGCCGCGCTCACACTCTTCCAAAATCGCCAGATCGGTGCGCCCGGCCACGGCGGCCTTCAGGTTGGTCCAACCGCGATGCACCGCGCCCGCGACCGTGCCACTGTCCTCGGGTACGCCACCCAACTGCGCGATCACGGTTTGCAACTCCGCAGCCCCCGCGGCGCAATCTTGTGCCCGGTTCCTGAATAGCAACTGCAGCTCGGGGTCCTTCGTATCATCGGCCGCGGCTTCAAAGCCCTTCTGTCCGTTCTTCGAGGTTTCGATGAGGTGGTTCAGTGTCTTGATGACGTGGTCAGCCATGTCCGGTCTCCTAGAGGATCTATCAAGCCGCGTGGGCGGCTTGGGAAACATGACGACAGCAAGTTCCATTCCCGGACTGGCTTGAATGCGGGCGGCGCTTTGTGAATCCCTTAGGCGCCCATCAGAATGCCAAGGCGGCTATCCCAGGTATCTCCGTAGCCCTTGCCGGGGACGGCGATGTGGATCAACGGCCTTTTAAGGTCGTTTGTAGAAAAGGCAAAATGGACATTCTTGAAAGCGAGTCCACCGTTGCCTGAAACCTCGGTCCATTTCAACTGCCACTGCCTGATATAGGAAAAGTCGAGCACCTCGCCCGGATCCTTCGCCCCCGATACCATGCAGAGTTTTCGGGTTGTGGGGTCGAACGCAATGACGACCTTTTTGTCTTTATCGCTAAGAATCAGCTCGCTGTCGACACTGTTTTCAGGAAAGGACGTACCGAGTCTTTGATTATGTTCGCGAAACTTGGCCAACAGCGCGTCATGCCGCTTCTTTTGGCGATGGATTGCCCAAGCAATCAGAGCAACGATGGTTAGGGCAAGAGAGATCCAATCAAACATGGCGCTGATTTCCGTGGGCGTATGAAGGTGTATCAGCGTTAACGGCAGCCAGGGCAAGAACTTGAATGAATCGGGCAAGAACAGGAAATCGCGGACACGATGCAGGCGGTTCATACCATAGTGCGTCAAGCCGGCTTGGACGCGGCCGCGCACGCGCGCGGCAACGTGGCGCGCGGGGTTGCTCAGCCCCCCCCCGTCGCTTCAGACCTCGCCTTGCATCGCAGGCCTGGCCTTGATCGTGCTCAGCCATGCCTGCACCTTCGGATGGGCGGCCACCGGCGCGCCCAGAAAGGCGGTGTAGCCGACCACCGACGCCACCGCCAGGTCAGCCAGCGAGTACTTGTCGCCCACCATCCACGGCTGGCGCGTCAGATGCGCATCCAGCAGCCCCAACAGCGAATCCAGGTCGGCGATGGCCCGCTCGGCCTGGCGGGCATCGCGGCTTTGCTCGTCGCCGTGGGCGACGACATACAGGCGCGAGACCACCGCGCCATACGTCACGTAGGCCCACGTGCACCACGACATGGCGGCCAGCCGCTGCGACGTGCCGGCCGCGGGCCACAAGCCCCGCTCGACGCCCCATTGTTCACCCAACCACAGGTGGATGGCCAAGGCTTCGAACAGCGGCGCACCATCCACGGTCAGGGTCGGCACCTTGCCGTTGGGGTTCAAGGCCAGGAATTCCGGGCGGCGCTGCTCGCCGGCCTGGATATCCACCTTGACGCGTTCGTGCGGGACCTGCAGTTCGGCCAGGGCGCAGGCGATGGGGGAGGCGCTGGACTGGGGGTACCAATGGAAAACGATAGACATGGACAAGCTCCGGATTTGGGGGAGTGCCGCGGCCCCATGGCCGCTGACGACGGACGAACTGTAAAATCCATTGCGGACAGCTTCCGCCCTTGATACAGGCTATCGTTGCCCGATGCTCAGCTCCAGCAACCGCCTCCTGCGCCTGCTTTCCCTACTGCAGACCCGCCGCCATTGGGCCGGCGCCGACCTGGCGCAGACCCTGGCGGTGCATCCGCGCACGCTGCGCCGCGACATCGACCGACTGCGCGAACTGGGCTACCCCATCCAGGCCAGCAGCGGTGTGGCGGGCGGTTACGCCTTTCGCGCGGGCAACGCCCTGCCGCCCCTGCTGCTGGACGACGACGAGGCGCTGACGGTGGCCATCACGCTGCGCACCGCGGCCACGGGCACGGTCGGTGGCGTGGAAGAAGCTGCGCTGCGCGCGCTGGTCAAACTAGAGCAGGTGATGCCCACGCGCCTGCGCCACAAGCTGGACGCGCTGCGGTCGGCCATCGTGCCGCTGCCGAGCCGGGGCCCGGTGATTGATGCGGGACTGTTGGCCGCGCTGGCCGCCGCCTGCCGCGACCAGTTGCGCGTCAACTTCGACTACGCGGACAGCCGCGGCCAGCCCAGCACGCGTCAGGTCGAGCCGCAGGGGCTGGCGCACACGGGGTATCGCTGGTATCTGGTGGCGTGGGATCCGGCGCGCGACGATTGGCGCACATTCCGGCTTGACCGAATCACCGGCGCGGTAGCGCTGGGCGCGCACTTCGCGCCGCGTCCGGCGCCCGAAGGTGGCGACCTGCGCGCCTATGTAACGCGGGCGGTGGGCCAGGCGCCCAACGCCGAAGAGGCACGCATCGTGCTGCATGCGCCGCACGCGGAGATCGCAGCGCGCATTCCCGCATCGGCCGGCCAGGTCGAGGCGTTGGACGATAGCCGTTGCCTGCTGCGCTGCACCGGCCAGTCGCTGGATGCGCTGACGTATTGGCTGCTGGCGCTGGAAGTGGAATTCGATGTGCTGGCGCCGGCGTCCCTGGCGCAGCGCTTTCAGATCGCAGGCGAACGGGTCGCCCGCATGCTGCAACGGCGGACAAGAAAAAAGCCGCTCTAGGCGGCTGATTTCATGCTGTTTCCAGCGAATTCTTTGGGGTGGCTGATGGGGCTCGAACCCACGACAACTGGAATCACAATCCAGGACTCTACCAACTGAGCTACAGCCACCTCTGGGTACTACTTCAGTAGCACTTTTCAGTACTACTTTCTTCTCCCCCGCCGCGCTTCAAACTGAAGCTCAGCAACGAAGAGGCCGAACTATAGCATATTTTTTGGGGCCGTCAAAAGCCCCTTATATCCCTCCCCATTGCCAACGCCACGCACCTTGCTATCCTTCCGCATGGCTCAACCCGGGAGGCCGACTTTTACGTCATCGCTATGGATCGCATACACGCAATTTTGATCGATTACTGGCCTCATCTGGTGTTTGCCGTCAGCATCGTGGCGGGGACGGGCGCGGCGGTGCATGCCGCGATGACCAAGCAGGACGTCCGGGCGGCCATCGGCTGGGTGGGGGTGGCGCTGTTTTCGCCGCTGTTCGGCGCCCTGTTTTATTTCGTGGCGGGCATCAACCGCATTCGCAAGACACGGGTGTCGCAACTGCGTGACGAAACCATGGTGGTGGACGCCGAACAGGTCGACACCTTGCCCGTGGATGTGGCGGCGGTGTCCGGCCCGCAGTTCGCCTCGCTGAAGATACTGGGCGACCACGTCAGCAGGTTTCGGCTGTTGGGCGGCAATGCGGTGCAGCCCCTGGCCGGCGGCGATGAAGCGTATCCGGCCATGATGCAAGCCATCCGCGACGCGCAGCACGCCATCGCGATGCAAAGCTATATTTTCGACAACGACGAGATCGGTCGCGAAATGGCGCAGGCGCTGATCGAGGCGCAGGCGCGTGGCGTGCAGGTGCGGGTGTTGATCGACGCCATCGGCTCCAAGTATTCGCGCCCGCCCATTGTGCGCATGCTGGCGCGAGGCGGCGTGCCGGTGGCGCGCTTCATGACGAATCCGCTGGGCGTGTTGCGCATGCCGTATGCCAACCTGCGCAGCCACCGCAAGGTGCTGGTGATAGACGGGCGCGTGGGCTTTACCGGCGGCATGAACGTGCGGGCGGCCTTTGTGACCGCGCTGGCGGGCGATGCCGTCAACCACGACACGCACTTCCGCGTGGAAGGGCCCATCGTGACGCAGCTGATGTCGGTGTTTGCGCACGACTGGAATTTCACGACGCATGAATCGTTGCCGGCACGGCCCTGGTTCGATCCGCACGCGCTGCCACCCACCGGCAACGTGCCGATGCGTTGCGTGCCGTCGGGGCCGGACCGTGCGCTGGGCAGTTCGCACAACATTTTGCTGGGTGCGTTGGCCGTAGCGCAGCGCCACGTGCGCATCCAGTCGCCCTACTTTCTGCCCGACCAGACGCTGATCGGCGCACTGGCCACCGCCGCGCGGCGGGGTATTCAGGTGGATATCGTCATCCCCAACAAGAACAATCTGCGCTTGGTGGACTACGCCATGTCGGCGCAACTGGACCAGGTAGTACGCACCGGCTGCCGCGTGTGGCGCGCGTTGGGCACGTTCGACCATTCCAAGCTGATGACCGTGGACGACGCCTGGGCCTACGTGGGTTCCTCGAACCTGGATCCGCGCAGCCTGCGCCTGAATTTTGAGCTGGACAGCGAGATCTACGACCCTACCGTGGCGCGCTGGATCGGCAACCGGATCGATGGGCTGATCGCGAATTCCAAAGCGGAAACCCTGGAAACCCTGACCAGCACGCCATTCGCCAAGCGGCTGCGCAACAAGGTCATCTGGCTGGCCACGCCCTATCTGTGACGCATCAAAAGCGTCCACGCTGATCTTGCAAGATGCGCTACGAACTCACCGACCTCCGCCTGTTCCTTGCCATCGCCGAGGCGCAAAGCCTGTCGGGCGGCGCCAATACCGTCCACGTGACAGCGTCATCCGCCAGCTACCGGCTGAAGAACCTGGAACTGGCGATGGGTGTGCCGCTGTTCAAGCGCGAGGCGCGCGGCATGGAGCTGACGGCGGAAGGCGCGTTTGTGCTGAAGCATGTGCGCTCGCTGCTGGCCGGCGTGGAGCGCATGCATGGTGAAGTCAGCGGCTTTGCCAGCGGGCTGAAGGGCAGCGTCAAGCTGTTCGCCAACAGCAGTTCGTTGAACGGGTTCATCGTGCCCAGCCTGAGCCGCTTTCTGTCGGCCAACCCGAATGTGAACATCCTGCTGGAAGAGCGCTCCAGCAACACGATCGAGGCCGCCATCGCGGGGCAGGAAGCGGATATCGGCATCTTCGCCGGCCATGCCGAATCCGCCGGAGTGCAAGCCATCCGCTATGCGATCGATGAACTGATCATCGCGGCGCCGCTGAATCATCCTGTGGTGCAGCATTCACCGGTTCGCTTCCCGGCGGTGCTGGACCTGGATTTCGTCTGCATGAGCCGCACCAGCAGCAACTACATCTTTTTGCGCGACATGGCCAAGCTGGCGGGCAAGACGCCCAAGGTGCGCATCCACGTGCATACCTTCGACGCCGTGCTGGCGATGGTTCAGGCCGGCGTGGGCGTGTCGCTGGTCCCACGCAGCGTGGCCGCCACCGCGCTGCGCGAACAGCGCATTGCGGCGGTGGCCATCAGCGAACCGTGGGCGCTGCGCGAATTGACGCTGGTGACGCAAGCCGACGAGCCGCTGTCACCGTTCGTGGAGCAGGTGGCCGAGTACCTGCTGGACGACCCGATCGTTGCCGCAACGCGCGACTCGGATTGATCGCCCCTTTGAACGGCTGCACCTCGACGGCCTGGCGCCTGGCCCTCGTCTGTCGCTTGGCGGGTCATCATCTGCTCAGCCCCGGATCAAGCCTTGATCAGCCCTTCCCGCCTCGCTTGGTGGCCAGGAATTCGTTCATGAACTTCTGCGGCTCGCCGGTATTGAAGGCCGCGCCGAATTCCGCGACGCTATCCTCGATGGCAGCGTCCACCGACATCGTTTCCCAGCGGCGCAGCAACTTCTTCTGCTGACGCAACGCCGCCGGCCCCAACGCGGCGAAGCCTTGTGCCAGCTTGTTCACCTCGTCATCCAACTGCGCTGCCGGCACGGCGGCATTCACCAGCCCCCAGTCCTGCGCGCGGCGCGCGTCGATCAGTTCCCCCGTCAGGAGCAGCCAGGCGCTGTTGGCCGCGCCGATCAATCGCGGCATCAGCGCCGCATGAATCACCGACGGGATGCCGACCTTGACCTCGGGCATGCCGAACTTTGCCTCGTCGGTGCAGATGCGCAGGTCGCACGCCAAGGCGAATTCCAGCCCTCCGCCCAGGCACCAGCCGGGGATGCGGGCAATCACCGGCACGGGAAAATGCCGGACGGCGTTGCACAGGTCACGCAAGTTCGAGATAAAGCGCTGGGCGCTGGACTCGTCCAGCGCGGCCATTTCGGCGATGTCCGCGCCGGCCACGAAGGCGCGGTCGCCAGCGCCACGCAGTACCAGCACGCGCACCGATTCGTCGTCGCGCAGGTGCGTGAGCGCTTCGCGCAGGCCATTGATGACGGGCGTGCTCAAGATGTTCAGCACCCCGGCGTCCTGCATGGTCAGCGTAGCGATGCCGGCCGCGTCGATCTGGACGCCAGCGTGGGGAAAGGACAGATTGTTGGTATTCACAAGCGCTCCTCTTACTGCATTTTTTCGAATTTAATGTCTTCGACCACCGACTTCCAGTGCTTGTTCGACTGCGCGATCAACGCGCCGAATGCTTCCCGCGACATCGGGCTGGGCACCGCGCCCTGCCGTTCGATGGCGTCCACCGTTGCCGGGTCCGCCAAGGCCTGGCGCACCGCCGCGTTCAACTTGTCCAGCACAGGCGCGGGCGTGCCGGCCGGCGCGGCCAGGCCAAACCACGACGGGTTGTTCATGGCTGGCAGCCCGGCCTCTGCATAAGTGGGCACGTCAGGCAGCACTTTAAGCCGCTGTTTGGCCGCCACCGCCAAGGGCCGGATGCGCTGTGCCTGGATCAAGGGATAGGACGACGGAATATTATCGAACACCACCTGCACCTGTCCGGCAACCAGGTCGTTCAGTGCGGGGCCCAGGCCTTTGTAGGGAACGTGCAGCATGCGCGTGCCGGTGGTCTTCATGAACAGTTCGCCATTCATGTGGCTCAAGCCGCCGTTGCCGGAAGAGCCGAAGGCGTACTTGTTGGGATCGGCCTTGAGCAACGCCAGAAACCCCGCCAGGTCTTGCGCCGGCAACGCCGGGTTCACCACCAGCACGTTGGGCACGTCGGCCAGGTTGCTGATGGGTGCAAAGTCGCGGACGGGGTCGTAGGCGCTCTTGGCATAGACGTTGGGGTTGACGGCGTGCGAGCTTTCAACCGCCATCACCAAGGTGTAGCCGTCGGCCGGCTGCTTGGCGGCGTAGGCCGATCCGATGCTGCCGCCCGCGCCCGGCTTGTTTTCAATGATGACCGACTGGCCCAACTGCGCGCCCAGCTTGTTGCCCACGACGCGGGCGATGATGTCGGTGGTGCCGCCCACGGCATAGGGCACGACAAGGCGGATGGGCTTGTCGGGGTACTCGGCGGCGGCCAGCGCAGGGGCGGTCAGGCAAGCCAGCAGGATCGCAAGCGGCAGTTTTTTTATGGATGTCATTGTTGTCTCCTCAGTGTGGTTCAAATCGTGGCCGGACTGCCCAGTACGGCGCTCGTGTGTTCACCCAGCAACGGCGGCGCCGCGCCCAAGGCATCAGCCGGCGTGCCGGCCAGCAGCGGGTTGCGCACCAGCCGCATGTCGCCCAGCACGGGGTGGGTAGCGGTCTGGACCAGTTGCCGATGCAGGACTTGCGGATGCGCGAAAACTTCGTCCAGCGTGTGGATCGGCCCCCATGGCACGCCCGCGCCGTCGAACGCGGCGGTCCAGTACTGGCGCGGCGCGGTCGCCAGGGCCCGCGCCACCTGCGTGCGCAAGCTGTCCAGGTGCGACAGGCGCGCGCTGTTGGTCGCGTAGCGCGCATCGAGCGCCCATTCGGGATGACCGGCCACATCGCAAAAGCGCGCAAACTGGGTGTCGTTGCCAATCGCCAGGATCAAATGGCCATCGGCGCACGCGAACACTTCATAGGGCGCACAGTTGGGGTGGGCATTGCCGCTGCGTTTGGGCGCCACGCCGGACACCAGGTAGTTGGCGCCCTGGTTGGCGTTGAGCGCCACGGCCACATCCAGCAGACAGATATCCAATGGCATGCCCTGCCCCGTCTGATCGCGCTGACGCAAGGCGGCCAACACGGCGGACGTGGCGTACATGCCCGTCATCAGGTC
This sequence comes from Achromobacter spanius, assembly GCF_029637605.1. NCBI lineage: Bacteria > Pseudomonadati > Pseudomonadota > Betaproteobacteria > Burkholderiales > Alcaligenaceae > Achromobacter > Achromobacter spanius. The sequence continues at coordinate 2,505,767 of NZ_CP121261.1, forward strand.
AACCACGGCGACCCCGGTGCGCAGCGGGCCGGCACCAGGCGTGCCGTCAGGCTGGCCGGTGTAGCTCATCAGCCCGCCCATGCCCTGGAACACGTAGTCATAGCCGGGCTTGTCGGCCATGGGGCCGGACTGGCCGTAACCGGTAATGGACAAATAGATCAGGCGCGGGTTGATGCTCGCAAGCGAGTCATAGTCCAGGCCGTACTTGCGCAGCCCGCCTGCCTTGTAGTTTTCGACCAGGATGTCAGCTTGCGCGACCAGTTCACGCACGCGCGACGCACCCGCTTCCGAGGCGAAGTCGATGGCAACTGATTGCTTGCCCCGGTTGCACGCCATGAAATAGGCGGACATGGCCGCGCCGCCGTCGTTGGATCGCAGGTCGGGCGGGCCCCAGCCGCGCGTATCGTCGCCACGCGCCGGGTGTTCGACCTTGATGACCTCGGCGCCAAGATCAGCCAGGTTCTGGGTGCACCAGGGGCCGGCAAGAATGCGCGACAAGTCCACGACTTTGATGCCGCGCAAGGCGTTGTGAAGCATAGCGTCTCCGTTTCAACTGCTTGCGGAGAAGTATGTTCGCGGCCTCAAGCCCTGAGAAGTTGAATGTTTCGAACGCTGCGTTCGTGGTGCTTCAAAGCTGCGCCATCAACCGTCCGACGCGGGCGTGGGCGCCGGGCGCACGGCGAATACCGCATTGGCTTTGAGCATGACGCGCCCTTCTACCTGCAAGAGGCAATTGGCGTAGATCAAGCGCCGGCCTTGCTTGTCGATATGCACGTGTGCTTGCAGCCAGTCGCCCGGCTTGACCGCGTTCAGGTATTCCACGGACATCTGCACCGTCACGACGGACACCTGCAATTGCTGGGCAATGGTGTGCCCCAGGGCGCTATCGGCCAGCGTGGCAAGCAGGCCGCCGTGCGCCATGCCGTGCATGTTCGTATGCGCCTCGTTCACGCGCAGGGCCAGCACGCTGTCGGCATCGCGCCGGTACAGGGTGCCAAGGTCTGCCAGATGCGTCATGAAGCGGCTGCTTGGGCGCCACAGCGCAAAGCCCTCGGGAATGGAATCAGTCATGGAATTGTCAGTGCTTGGATTGGATGCCTGAAAGTAATCTAAGAGTAAGATTTACGCCACAACACACCTACACATGGCAGGAGCAGTGGAAGATGGCGAAAGTCGGCATGGTTGGAATCGGCCTCATGGGCCACGGTATTGCAAGCAATCTGGTCAAGCATGGTCATACGCTGACCGTACTTGAGCATCCGGGCAATCAGCCCCTGGATGCGCTGAAAGCCGCTGGCGCGACCAGCGTGGAAAGCGGCGCCGCACTGGCGGCCCAGTCGGATGTGATCATTCTGTGCGTGACCGGCAGCCCGCAGGTAGAAGCCGTGCTGCTGTCCGAAGGCGGCGTGCTGCAAGGCCTGCGCGCGGGCACCGTCATCATCGACTGCTCGACGGCCATTCCGTCGTCCACCGTGAAAGTGGCGCAAGCCGTGGCCGATTCCGGCGGCCGCTTCCTGGACGCCCCGATGACGCGCACGCCCAAGGAAGCCGCCGAAGGCCGGTTGAACCTGCTGGTGGGCGGCGACGCGGCGCTGTTCGAAGAATGCAAGTCCATCCTGGCCTGCTTTGCCGAAAACATCACGCACGCCGGGCCCATTGGCGCCGGGCATCGCATGAAGCTGCTGCACAATTATGTGTCGCTGGGCGTGGTTGCCCTGCTGTCGGAAGCGGCGGCGTGCGCGCTGCGCTCGGACATTGACCCGGCGGTGTTCGCGGAAGTCTTGAGCAAGGGCGGCGGCGGCGGCGTGGCATTGGAACGCATCAAGCCGTATCTGCTGGAGCAGGACCCGTCGTCGCTGCGCTTTTTCATGTCGAACGCGCAGAAGGACCTGTCCTACTACAACACCATGGCAGCCGAAGCCGGCGCCGTGCGTGAAATCGGCGCGGCCGTGCAGCACACGTTCGACCAGGCCGTCACGCAAGGCGGTGGCGAACGCTATGTGCCTGAGCTGGTGACGCTGCTGAAAGACCGCTAAGCGGAAAAACCGGCGGGTAAAAAACCGCCGGGTTAAAGACCACTACGTCAGCGCACCACGGTTGCCGGCATACGCGCCAGGCCGCGCCCCGGCAACCGCAATGAAATCGCAGCCGCCAGCAGCAACAGCACGCCCGCCGACCCAAAGGCGACCCAGTGCGTGTGGAACGTATCGAAGGCCCAGCCACCCAGCCAGGAACTGATCATGCCGCCGATCTGGTGGCCCAGGTAGGTCAGCCCGTACAGCACGCCCACCAACCGAATGCCATAGACGTCCGCCAGAATGGCCGACGACAAGGCAATGCTGCCCGCCCACACGATGCCGCCGATCGTGGCTGCCGCATAGAGCTCCCAGTGCGCGCCCACCATGACCAACGCAAAGAACCCCAACCCACGCACCAGATAGATGGCGGCCAGGATGTTGCGCCGTTCCACCTGGTCCGACATGCGGCCCAGCACCAGCGTGCTGAAGATGGCGACCAGGCCGATCAGGCCGATGCCCAGCGAACTGGTGGTGGCGTCAAAGCCGTGGTCCATCAACATCGGCATGCCGTGCGTGCCCAGCAGGTTCATGCTGTAGCCACAGGCGAACAGGCCCAGCGCCACCTGCCAAAACGGCAGCGTGCGCAAGGCGTTGCGCACATTGGGCGCGGAGGCCGTCGTGGTGGCCGAGGCCGTGCCTTTTGTCGCTTTGGCGGGCGCTTTGTCTTTAATGATTTGATGCGGCAACAGGTCCGTGTGCTCGGGCGCCACATCGCGCATCACGAACAACGCGACCGGCACCGTCAGCAAGGCGAACAGCACGGAAAACGCCAGCAGCGTTTCCTGCCAGCCCACGGCGGATATCGCGAAGGTCAGCGTCGGCGTCATCAAGGCGATGCCCGCCATGGACCCGGTGGACAGGAAGAACAGCGCCATGCCGCGCTGGCGCGTGAACCAGCGGCTGATGATCGGGGTCAGCGCCACGGGGCTGGTGAAGGCCAGGCCCACGGAAAGCGCCACGCCGAACGACAGCAGGAATTCGATGGGGCCGCGCGCAAACACCGTCCACAGCGACGACGCCACCACAATCGCCGTGCCGGTCAGCAGTACGAAGCGCGTGCCGCGCACGCTGACCAGATACCCCGCCAGCGGCATGGCCAGGCCGTAGCAAAGCATGCCCACCGCCACGATGCCCGACAACAAGCTGCGCGAAAATCCCAAGCCTTCCGCCATCGGCAGGAAAAACGGCCCGATGCCCATGCGCAGGCCCACCGTCAACAGGGTAAGCACCGCGGCGGCGCCAACGATGTTCCAGCCGAAATACCAGCCGCCCGACTCTTGCTTGTCCAACATGCCTCTCCTTGATGTCACTTTTTTGGCCGCACGCGCGCGCCGGGGCTTACAGACACCACAGGGGAGGCGCGGACGAAAATCCGCTGTCGACACGGGGGTGGAGAAGGATGGCGCGCAGTGGGCGTGTTCTTGCCGGCGGCCACAGGCCGGCCGGACGCGACATATTACTCCCGGCTATAAGTAGGAATGACGCGCGGCAAAAAAAGCGGTTCGGTGAGCGGTCGGCGCGTCCGCCAAAGCATGGGTTCCCACGGCAAAACGCACGGTCAGGGCTTCTTTTCCAGGAACGCCTGCAAGGCAGGCACCGTGTTCAGCACGTGCTGACGCATCGCCGCTTCGCATCGCTCGGGGTCGCGCGTATGCAGCGCGTCAATCAATTCCTGGTGCGATTCACGCACGCGCAGCACGCGACCCGGCTGCGCCGTCCACAGGCGCATATAGGGTTCGACCACGGAATGCAGCTCCGAGATCTGCCCCAGCAGACGCGGCTGCTGACAGAAGCTGCACAGGTATTCATGGAATTCCCGGTGCGCGGTGGTCCAGTCCAGGTAGTCGCCGGACCCTTGATCCAGTTGCTCAAGCATATTGGTCAGGCGGCGGACGTGTTCGGCGTTCATGTGCAGCACGGCATTGCGCATGGCAAGGCCTTCCAGCACCGAGCGCATTTCAAACACTTCCAGCATTTCCTGCTGGTTCAGCCCGCGTACTACCGCGCCGCGATTGGCGCGGATTTCAACCAGGCCTTCCGAGGCCAGTCGCCGCAACGCGCCGCGTACCGGCATGCGACTGGTGCCAATTTCAGCGGCGACCACATCGGGCACCAAGCGCTGACCTGGGGCATAACGGCCCAGGCGGATCTCGCGCTGCAAATGCAGGTACGCCTCGTCTTCGGCGCTGATCGCTGTCTTTTGAAACTGCAGCATCGTCGTCCCCGGGCTTGGAAAGCCGCCATGATAGATAAACGCAAAAATAACACAAACTGGATCCAGTGATCCATGGATGCAAACACTAATAGTCCGAGCCAGCGCGGTCCCGTCTAATTGCCTCCGGACGGCACCGCCACGGGCTGTCCGCGCCGGAACGGGCACAGACCCGCCCGGCGGCAGCTCACTTCATCACGCGATCAAGGGGAATCCATGAAACTTCGTCTCATCCGGACGCTGGCCGGCCTGGCCGCCGCCGCCTTCGCGACGCAGGCCGGCGCACAAGCCGCCTCGGCAACCACCCAGGCCACCGATTGGCCGCAGCACCCCGTGCGCGTCGTCGTGCCTTTCCAGGCCGGCTCCGCCACGGACCTGATCACGCGCCAACTGAGCGCCGCGCTGTCCAACGAACTGGGCCAGCCCTTCGTCGTGGAAGCCCGCCCGGGCGCCGCGGCGGCGATTGGCAGCGCCTCGGTGGCGCGCTCGGCGCCCGACGGCTACACCTTGCTGATGGGTGGCCCCGCCGCCGTCGTCGCCAACCGCTTCCTGCAAAAGCGCCTGGCCTATGACCCGGACGCGTTCGAGCTGGTGTCCCTGGTGGCCTACACCCCGAACATCCTGCTGGCCAATCCACAACAGCCGTTCAAGACCCTGCCGGAAATGGTCGCCTATGCGCGCGCCAACCCGGGCAAGCTGACCTACGCATCGTTTGGCACGGGCACCACCTCGCACATGGCGGGCGAGATGCTGAAGTCCATTGCGGGCATCGATATCCTGCACGTTCCGTACAAGGGCGCGGGCGAAGCCATCCCCGCCTTGCTCTCGGGCCAGGTCTCCATGTACTTCGACACCATCATGACGGGTCTGCCTCAGGCCAAGAGCGGCGCGCTGCTGGCGCTGGGCATGTCGAATGCCAAGCGTTCGGCACTGGCGCCAGACATTCCCACCATCGCGGAACAAGGCTATGCCGGCTACGACATCGCCCCCTGGTATGGCCTGGTAGCGCCCGCAGGCACGCCCGCGCCCATCCTCGACAAGCTCAACCGCACCGTGAACAAGGTGCTGGCCGACCCGGCATTGCGCGGTAAGCTGGCGGAAGCCGGCGCGGAGCCGCGTGGCGGCAGCCGCGAGGAATTCGCGGCCTTCATCAAGGCCGAGATTCCGCGCACCAAGCAGTTGATCGACCAAGCCGGCATCACCGCGCAGTAATCCTTTCTACGAGTCCCAGCATCCATGTCCCCCTCCTTCGATTGGTCTTTTCCGTACGCTTCCCGAAAAATGCCGGTCCTGGCCGCCAACGCGGTCGCGACCAGCCAACCGCTGGCCGCGCAGGCGGGGCTACGCATGCTGCTGGCCGGTGGCAATGCCGTTGACAGCGCCATTGCCACCGCCATTGCCTTGACCGTCGTCGAACCCGTCATGAACGGCATCGGCGGCGACATGTTCGCGCTGGTCTGGCATGACGGGCGCCTGCATGGCTTGAACTCCAGCGGCTGCGCGCCGACCGCCTGGACGCCCGAATACTTCAACGGCCGCGACGCCATGCCCGGCACCGGCTGGGGCACGGTCACCGTGCCCGGCCAGGTAGCCGGCTGGAAGGCGTTGTCAGAACGCTTTGGCAAGCTGCCCTTCGCCAAGCTGTTCGAACCCGCCATTGCCTATGCCGAAGAAGGCTTCCCCGTGTCGCCAACCATCGCCCGGCAATGGGCGACGCAAGCACCCAAGCTGGCGCACGAGCCCGGCTTTGCCGAGGCATTTCTACCGGAAGGCCGCGCGCCGCAAGCGGGCGAATGGTGGCGTTTTCCTGCCCAGGCCAAGACCCTGCGCGACATCGCCGAGAGCGGCGGCGACAGCTTCTACCGCGGCGAACTCGCACGCAAGATCACGGACTTCGCCAGCCAGACGGGCGGCGCGCTTAGCGCTGCCGACCTGGCCGAACACCGCCCCGAGTGGGTCGCTCCCATTTCGCAATCGTTCCGTGACGTTGAATTGCATGAGATCCCACCCAACGGCCAGGGCATTTCGGCGCTGATGGCGCTGGGCATGCTGGAACAGTTTGATCTGGAAGGCATGGGCGTGGACAGCGCCGACTACTACCACGTCAGCATCGAAGCGATGAAGCTGGCGTTCGCAGACCTGCATCATCATGTGGCCGATCCGCGCCACATGCGCACCGACGCGAAAGCGCTGCTGGACCGCGCCTATCTGGCCGAGCGCGCGCGCCTGATTTCCATGGACCGCGCCAGCGTCCCCACCGCCGGCACGCCCGCCACGGGTGGCACCGTCTACCTGACCACGGCCGATGCCAACGGCACCATGGTGTCGTTCATCCAATCCAACTACCACGGCTTCGGCTCAGGCGTCGTGGTGCCGGGCACCGGTATCAGCCTGCACAACCGCGGCCTGAACTTCGTACTGACGCCGGGCCATGCCAACCAGGTGGCCCCGCGCAAGAAGCCCATGCATACGATCATTCCGGCGTTCGTCACGCGCGGTGGCCAGCCCTTGATGTCGTTCGGCGTGATGGGCGGGTCCATGCAGGCGCAAGGGCATCTGCAGATGGTCACGCGCCTGGCCGCCTTCGGCCAGAATCCGCAGGCCATGAGCGATGCGCCCCGCTTCCGTGTGGAGAAGGGCCCGGTGGTGAATGTGGAATCGCACCTGCCGGACGACGTGGTGCAAACGCTGCGCGACCGTGGCCACAACGTGGCCGTGGCGCCCGCCGACAGCCTGGAATTTGGCTCGGCGCAATTGATATGCCGCCTGCCCCAGGGTGGGTACGTGGCGGCATCGGATTCACGGCGCGACGGTCAGGCCGTGGGGTTTTAAGTCGGGGAGTTCAGGCCAGACTCCAGGCGGTCTTGTCCGGCCGCTGAAGCGCCGGGAAACCGCCTTCGCCCAATTGGCTTTGCACCGCGTCGGCGCCGTACTTGATCAAGTCGGCGTCGCGTTCGATGCCCAGTTTTCTCATGGCGCTGCGCTTCTGCGAGCTGACCGTCTGGACGCTGCGGTGCGACATCTGGGATATTTCGGTCACTGTGGCGCCCGCACAGAACAAGCGCACGATTTCGGCTTCGCGCTTGGTCAGCCGGCCACGCCCCAGCACGAACGCCTGGTTGACGATCATGTCCTTGATGGTGGGCGAGTAATAGGTTTTGCCCTGGTACATGGCGTGCACGGCGTTGATGATGTGGCTGGTTGAATCCGACTTGCTGAGCACGCAAAGGTTTTCGTAAGCCAGCAACGCGCGGATCAGCGTGGGGTTGTCGATCATGGTCAACACCGCGACGCGCAGCGCGGGATACCGCCGCCGCAACAGCGCGATCAGGCCCAGGCCGTCTCCGTATTTGCCGCCAGGCATGGTGTAGTCGGACACCACGACGTCGCAGTGTTGTGTTTCCAGCCGCGCGACCAAGTCAGTGGAGTTCTCCGCGCATCCGATCACATCGATGGCGGGGTCCAGCCCTAGTTCATAGCTGACCCCAAGCGCCACGGCGGGGTGGTCGTCCGCGACGATCACGCGAATGTATCGTGATGACATTGTTGCATTTCCCTCTTCCAGATCGGGACCCACCGGGCAACATATTCCCTCGCACGCCGGAGGCTGCGCCCGGTGCAAGCAAGTTATTTTGTTCATCGGTTGGGTTGCATGGGCGTTTCGCCATTGTGAAGCCGCTATATCGATAGACCGATATAGTGCTGCGCCAAGGTCAATAAGAGAATAGGAATAATACGAAAGTACCCCATGTGCCACTTTCCCGCGCAGGAGTCAGACGTAACCCCATCACGCCCCGCCTGCTTTCGCGACTATCGTCAAGGTACGCATACCCGCAACAGGCCATATCAGCAAGCCCATGAAGAAAAAAGACCGCGACGAAACCGCTTATTGCGCCCCCTCGCGCAGCGCTTTCCTCAGTGATGACGAAGCCCCCGCACTTGCCGCTCTCAACACCCCGACTCTGCGACACGAACACCGCACACGCACCGTCACCGAGTTGACCGGCGCCGATCCAGCACGCATCCGTACCTTGGCCAACGCCTTCATCCAGGCCAATGACCTTGACCTGCAACGCCTGCGACTGCTTCATGCCCGCGACGACCGTGCCGCCCTGCGCCACTTGGCACACCGCATCAAGGGAGCGGCCCAGATGACGGGCGACACGCAATTGAGCAGGCTTTGCTCGGTGTTGAGCGGCGCCTGCATGAACCCTGACGACCATGACTTGTCGCTGGACGCCATCGTGGCGCAGCTAGACCTGGCGCTGCAAGAATTCGCCGATTCCTGCCAGCAAATGGCCGACGACGTGATTTCGCGCTAGCAGCGTTGGCGCCCCTGCCATGCCCACGCGCCGCGACGATGCGGGATTCGTAATCGTCATATAGGGCTTTCATAGTCCTCATAGAGCTTGTCCCCCTCGCGCTCCGTATAGTCGTTCGATTGCCCCGTGACCGGCCAGAAGCCAGTGCCTGCGCCAGTAGGGTCGGGCAACCACACACCGGCAACTTCGAATGATAAGAATGAATACGCGGCAACCTGATACGCGAGGGTGCTTGGCGGCGCATGCCGTTTCTCGTTTCTTTTTTGCTCACCGATTCGCACCCCGATTCGCACCCCGATTCGCTCACCAAACGGCTCACCGCCTTTCCGTTTGCGTGCTCTTGCTTTGCGCTCAGCCTGCCTGGGCGCAAATCCCTAACGCGGGCCGCCCTGACGTGGGCCGCCCCAACGCTGGCCGCACCCTCCGCGACCTGGAGGCCACAATCCCCACGCCGCCCCCCGCGTCAGAGGCGCCTGCGCTGAATGTTCCCGCCCAACGCGCCCCTGCGGACACCGCCGAAACCGAAGCCGCCAAAAACAGCCGGGTCTTGGTCAACGGCTTCCTGCTGGACGGCAACCACGCTTACGACGAAGCCACGCTACAGGCCCTGTTGGCCGATCTGCTCGGGTCGGAACAAGACCTGAACGGCTTGCGCGCCGCCGCGCAACGGCTCTCGGCACACTATCGGCATGACGGCTACCTGCTGGCGCGCGCATACCTGCCCGCGCAGGAAATCCAGGGCGGCCTGGTTCGCATCCGCATCGTGGAAGGAGCCTACGGCAAGGTCCTGCTGAACAACACATCGCGCGCGCGCGATGGCGTGCTTGCGCCCCTGCTTGATCCCTTGCACCCAGGTGATGCAGTACACGGCCGTAGCCTGGACCAGGCGCTGCTGCTGCTGAACGACTTGCCCGGCGTGGTCGCGACCGGTACGTTACGGGCGGGCGCCGAGCCTGGCACAACCGACCTTGTCGTCAACGCCGAACCCGGCCCCTGGATTGCCGGCAGCATCGACGCCGACAACTTTGGCGGCGCCTACACGGGCGAATACCGCCTTAGCGTGGCGGCCAGCCTCAACAGCCCCTTGGCCTTGGGCGACCAGTTCGACGCGCGCCTGCTGTCCAGCGACCGCGAACAGCGCTATTACCAATTGGACTACCAGCTTCCCCTAGGCCCATGGTCGACCCGCGTCGGCGTGGGTGCGTCCAACATGCGCTATGAACTGGGCCGCGAGTTTGCCGTGCTGCAAGCCCACGGCAGCGCGCAGACCTCACAGCTTTATGTACGGCAAAGCCTGCTGCGCGGCCGCGACGTCAATGTCCAGGCCTTGGTGCAATACGAACACAAGCGCCTGCGAGATAGCTACGACTACTTCGACCTGACCCGCGCCCATCGCATCGGCCTATGGACCGCCGCGATCAACGCCAGCGTCCGCGATTCGCTATGGGGCGGCGCCAGCAATGGGGTTTACCTTGGCGTATCACACGGCAAGCTGCGCTTTGGCGACGAGACGCAGCGGCGTGACGACCAGCTTGCCAAACATGCAGCCGGCGGCTTCGGCGTGGTCAACCTCAGCGCAAGCCGCCTGCAACGCGTGGCCGGCCCCGTGCAGTTATACGGACGGGTGCGCTCGCAGTGGGCCAGCAAGAATCTGGACAGCGCTGAGAAATTCAGCCTGGGTGGCCCCTATGGCGTGCGCGCCTACGCATCGGGCACCGCCAGCGGCGACGAAGGCTGGCAAGCCACCGGCGAACTACGTTACCTGCCGCTGCCCGGCCTGCAGTTCTCCGCCTTCTTCGATACGGGCTCCGTGCAGGTGAACAAGCGCGCCTGGACATCCGAACGCAACCACCAATGCTTAAGCGCATTCGGCGTGGGCATCGCGCATGGCGGTGCCCAGCACGCGGTCAACGTCAGCGCCGCCTGGCCCTTGCGTCAAGGCAACGAGGCCGCGAAAAACGACCGGCAACCCCTGTTCTGGGTGCAAGCCACCCGCTACTTCTGAGTCTTACCCACCCGCTGCGCCCACGCACGGCAAGCGTGCGGGCGCGGCAATTTCCCAGGAGGAAAACATGAACAAGACTTTTGCATTGGTTTGGAGCGAAGCACGGGGGGCTGGGTTGCCGCCAGTGAATGCGCGCGCCGGCGTGGAAAATCGTCGGGGGGGGTGCGGATGTCTGTTGTTGCGCTGGCGTTGATGGGAGTTGTTGGCGTGGCCGGTGCACAAGACCTTCCGAAGGACGGGGTGATCAAGCATGGAACCGGTGATATCGCTATCGACGCGAACAAGAACACCATGCGGGTCAACCAGAAGACGGACAAGCTGATCATCGACTGGCAACGGTTTGACGTTGGGGCGGGTAAGCAGGTGGTCTTCGATCAACCTGGGCGATCTTCGGCAGTGCTCAATAAAGTGCTAGGCAACGGCTTCAGCAACATTCAAGGAAACATTAACGCCAACGGACGTGTGTTTCTGGTCAATCCCAACGGCATTTCTTTTGGCGCGTCTTCGCGGGTAAGTGTGGGCAGCCTGGTAGTAGCGGCCAGCGATCTGGCTCATGATGATTTTCTCAAGGGAGGGCCGATGCGCTTCGTCAGTTCCAAACGAAACCGCATCTCCAATGCCGGCGAAATCGAGGCGCAAAGCGGCGGCAGCGTGATACTGATGGGCAAATCCATCGTCAACTTCGGTTCGATTCAGGCGAACCAGGGCGAGATCGCGCTGGCGGCGGGCGACGTCTTCACCCTGGCTCTCGACGGCGATTCGATACTGAGCCTGCAAATTGATCAGGCTGCATTGAACGCCGAGCTGCACAACATCGGCACGCTCACAGCCAATGGTGGCCAAGTGCATTTAACCGCTCGAGATCGCGCCGACATTCCCTCGCTAGTCGTCAATAACGATGGCCTGATCGAAGCAAATTCACTCGACGGAACACGCGGATCCATCGTTCTGGATGGAGGTGAGTCTGGAAACGTCAACGTCGGCGGAGTACTTTCCGCCAACGGTGGCGCGACGATGGCCGGCGGTACGGTGTCGGTGAAGGGCAACGCCATAGTCATCCAGCCTGGTGTTGAAGTCGACACCCGGGGTGCATCCGGGCAGACCGGCATGTGGTCGATCTCCGCCAACAATATGAGCGTCGCCTCGGCAGCCAAGCGAGGCAGTGCCGCGCTCAGCGCGAATACTGTGGTCAAGAGCCTGGCGACGACCAACATCTCGTTGATCAGCGCAAGCGGCGACGTGATCATCGACGCCCCACTTGAATGGGATGGCGCTAACTCGCTGACCTTGCAAGCCGCGCGGCATCTGGACATCAACGCCCCGCTGACCGCCCGTGGAAACGGCGCGGGCATCACCGCGAAATCGCTGGATGGCGACCTGCGCATCAATGCCAACATGACGCTGGGCGGCGACAACGCGGCGCTGGCCTTTCTTTCGAAGTCCAACTTCGCTCTGCGCAAGGGCGTGTCCATTGCGCTGACCGGCAAGGGCAGCAGCTACGAAACCCGCGAAGGCCGCTACACCGTCATCAACCAGGCCAGCGAATGGGAAACCATGAACAATGACTTGAGCGGCCGCTACGCGCTGGGCAAGAGCATTGAGGCTGGCGGACGGGTCTCCCCCATCGGTAACGACCACGAGGCGTTCACCGGTGAATTCGAAGGCTTCGGCCACACCTTGAGCAAATTCGAGGTCAACGGCGGCAACCATGCAGGCCTTTTCGCACAGTCCTCCGGCCACATCCGAAACCTGAACCTGGAAGACATTTCGGTGACCACCGCGCGCGACGCACAATCGCCCGACAAGGCCGCTGGTGCACTGGTGGGCACCCATTCAGGAACCATCGCCAACGTGCACGCAGTGGGGGTACGCATGACCGACCTGGGCGCAGGTCGAGGTGCGGTCGGCGGTTTGGTGGGCCGTGGCAACGGCGGGTTGATCGAACACGTGAGCGTTACCGGATCCACGCTGCAAGCGAAGGGAGGGCGCGTGGGCGGCCTGATCGGCGACAACAACGGCGGCTACATCAACGACTCCCGCGCGGATGTCGCCGTGCAGGTCTCGGGCAACGTCCATGCCGGCGGATTCGCCGGGTATCACGGCGCGGGCGGCACCTTGTACAACGTGCAAGCCCGGGGGGCCGTCACGCACAGCGGCGATTCCGGCAACGGCCACTTCGGCGGCCTGGTCGGCGCGAACGAAGCCACCATTGCCGAGTCCGCCGCGTTCGGGCGGGTCCAGGTGAACGGCGGATCGGCCTTTTCCGTGGGCGGCTTGGCCGGTTACAACGGCGGGGTCATCGAGAAGGTCGCCGCAAGCGGTCACGTCAGCGGCGGCGACCACAGTGCTGTGGGCGGACTGGTGGGCTACAACAACGGCATGCTTACCAACGCCGAAGCCAAAGGCAACGTCGCCGGCAAAGACCGAGCTAACGTGGGCGGCCTGGCGGGCGTGAATCGCGGCATGATCCGTCAAGGCGTGGCGCGCGGCACCGTCCGAGGGGAAACCCATAGCCGGATAGGCGGCCTGGTTGGCACCAACCTGGTCGGCGGCGAAGTCCTGGGCGGCACCGCCCATGGCAACGTCAGTGGCGGCCTGTTCGTGACCATGGGTGGGCTGGTGGGCGTGAATGAAGGGCTGATCCATCAATCGCATGCACGCAATACCGTCAACTACTGGTGGGGGCAGTGGTTGCTGCAAACGCGCGGCGCGGTGGTGGGCCACAACACCGGGACCGTCTGGTAAGGCGCGTTGAGGCCATGACAAAAGGCGGCGCATTCCGAGAGGATTGCGCCGCCTTTGCGTGACAAGTTCGATGCGGGGTGCGCGCGGCAAGACTCTGGAGAATTCGGGCTCAGGGAAACTCGAAGGTGAATTCCGCCGCGGCGTTGGCCTCGCCGCTTTCCACGTCTTGCCGGTTGCGTGCTGTGCGGATATAGCGTGCAGCCAAGGACAACTGCGCACCGTCACCCTGTGTCGTCATCACGTACTCGGGGCCATACGCGCCGCCAACGGGGCCGAATCGTATACGCCGGTCTTGGCTATCAGTGACGATGACGCCGAATCCTTGAGCGGGCTTCTTGCCATTGGCAGTCGTGTCGTACAAGGCCAGGACCGAATCCGTGCCCGCCACCAAGCCGCTCTTGGCCCTGAACTTGACCTGTGGCCGCGCAAACGCGCTGCATTGGTTCAAGCTGATCTGAAACGGCTTGGGCGCCGACACCGAACCTTCGGCGGGAAAGTCGGCGATGAAGGCGGGCAGCATTTCCACCTGAACGTCTTGATGCGCGCCGGCTTCGCAAGCGTGAAAGATGTCAATGGTATCCCCAGTATGGCCACCCATATTGAAAACCTGGTCGCCCATGTATTTTTCGGTCAGCGCGCAGATCTTGGCGGGCGGTACCGTGGGGGGGTAACCCTGCCAGGACGGCATGTCACTCAGCGCCCCTCGCACGGCATATCCTTCCTCCGCCGTGAAAAACGTAAGAACGAGTCCGACGCCGGGCGCCACCCCGGTCACTTTCATACGGCGTGGCAAGTGCTCGGGCCGAACCAGCAGCACCAACTGCTGTACATACTCGAACTCAGCTGCGTGTGCCTGATGATCACGTTCTGCCACGATGTCGACGACGTCCATCACCAAGGGCACATAGACAGGCGCCTCCAGTTCCCGCAACTTGAAGAGCAAGCCGATTCCTGGGACATTGGTCTTGGCGGCTTGGCCGGCCATGTTGGACGCGTTGGCCCACATCGCCGTCGTGGCCACCTGGTACTTGCCTGTCGCGCCAGGCATCCTGACCAGGCGAGAGCCAATCCTCATCGGAGTGCGCTTTTCGTACAGCACCTGCCCCTTCTGTGATTGCGCTGTCAATGGTTCTACGGGTTCCCATCCGCTAGATAGCCCACCGCTGAAATTGGTGCAATTAGCAGCCAACCACGCGTCCTGTTGGGCGCTTGACGCGGACTGCGGTAGCGCGCCCAGCACTACCATCACGGCTACCACCACCAGCGCCGCCCATGCACCCTGCTCCGCCGGATGGCGTAATCGTCTCTTTCCCATGTCATTCTCCGTACATGCCGGGCGGCGCTCTGGCCGTGCCGTCCGGACTGAGTGAATTCATTGCGTTCCGCGCGCATTCCCCCGGCGCAGCGCCGCCCTCGCTTCGATGATTTCGCCGTCGTCGTTCGCCGCGTAGTAACGCAACGCCGCTTCTCCCAGGCGCGGCGCGGCGCCCGCGGGCAACGAGAACCGCGTGCGAGCCAGCGGCGCGACGGTCAGGCCGGTTAGCGTGATGGGGGTGATGGGGGTGATGGGCGAACCGCCGCCCGCGCCCGCATCCGCCTCCAACTCCACCCGAGCCAACGACACAAAATACGGCGTCTCGTTATGCGCCTCGATTTCGCGGTCAGCCGCGTGATACGTCCATGCCACCTTGCCGATGGCCTCGCTGGCCGACCCCGGCAGGCCTTCGGGCCGATACAGCACTTTCATCCGCAACCGAACCGCAAGCTGCAACAAGTTTTTCTGCGACGGATCGCGCGCCGGCACTTCCAGGAAATTGATCCAGAAGACAGACTCCCGGTCTTTCGGCATGGGTTCCCCCGTGTGCCGCAACAGCAGGCTCATGCGCCCTGTGGGATCCAGCCGGAACACGGGCGGCGTCAGCAGGAATGGCACGGTTTCGCGGCTGGGGTCGGCGGTGAAATCGCCGGAATCCAGCCAGCTTTGCACCAGGATGGGATGCTGCCCGGTGTTGCCGGTGCGTAGCGTCAGCGACTTTTGCCCCGCCGGATAGATGAAGCGCGTGCCGGTCACGACCAAATCCGCCTGCACGGCGCGAACGGGCGCAATCACGCACGCCGCCACCGTCGCCAGCATCAACACCCCACGCCACCCGGCAAGCACGCGCGCGCTCATCGGAGGGACAGCGGCCCGACGCCGCCTTGCTGTGCAGGGGCTGGCTGGTCTTGAACACATTCCAATTCCAGGATGTCGTAGGCGCTGTCGCCGCGCGTGTGGCGAGCGGGCAATTCGTAGTCGATGTGACAGCTTTCGCCAAGGCCGGCTCCCCATTCGATACGCACGGTTCCTTGGTCGCTTTCCGCGCGCATGACAATGCGGCTGCCCTGCCCCACCGCGCCCACCGCGGTGCGGGTTCGCGGGTCGATGGCTTCGGCGCCGAAGGGCAAGGGCGACCCGTCGGCCAGCTTGCTAAGGATCAACACCTGACGCGCGCGCAGCGTGGGGTAGACCAGCTTGATGATGGCGCCCGCGCGGGGCGCGATATTCAACGAACTGGTCTTGAGCTCGATGTCCACGGGCAGGTCGGCGGGGTCCACGTCCACCGAGTTCAAGCGGTAGGGGCTCAGGCTGCCCACCACCGCGTAGCCGCTGCCGTCCACGCGGTTGACACCATAGCCCACGCGCATGCCCTCGGCGTCCTTGGCGTGAACCAGCGCCACGGTTTCGCCCATGGTCTGCGCCAGCGTCACCCCGCCGCCGTGCACAAGCATGGCGCCGTTTGCGCTCAGGGACGCTTGCCGATACCCCCGGCCCTGCCCCACGCTGGCCGACACCGAACCTTGCGGGAAGTTGTAGCCCACGCCCGCGTCCGCGGAATTGGCGTTGCTGCGGCCATTGTGGGCGGCCGACACCGAGTATGAGCCCGCGCCGCGATCGTCCAACGGGCCGCTGACGCTGGACGACAAGCGCGCGCCGTCACGGCTGTCACCGGTGTAGACCCCGCTCAGGCGTGGCGCGCGGGAAGTCATGTCCCGGCGACCCAGCGGGATGGCGACGCTAAGCGTCACCTGCGTGCTTTTCGCGCTGCCCCCTCCCCCCCAATAGCTACCCATGCCGGCGCTATGGACCCGTTGCAGCGCGATGGAATACGACACGTCTCTCCAGTCGTTGTTGTAGCCAACCGAGTAATTGACGTCGCTGCCGGCCCGTGACCAGTAGTTGGCGGTGGACGCCGACGCATACATGCTGCCCAGGCTTGCGCCCAGGTTCTGGCTGACGTTCAGGTCGAAGCGGCTGCGCATGCGGCCATCGCCCTGGTAGCGATAGTTGCGCGACACATTGCCCAACGCCACCGCGTCGCGCAGGCCCAGGTAGCCGCTGGTGGAATAGCGGTAAGCCAAAAGCGAAAGGTTCGTGCCACTGTTGGGCAGGTCTTTGCTGTAGGTGAGCCGGTAGCTGGCGCCGGCGCGCTTGCCTTCAAGCGGCACCTTGGCGCGGGCGGCCGTCAGGTCCGCGGCAAAGGCACCCAGGGTGGTGCTCATCGCCGCGCCCAGCAACGCTGAGCCATAGTGGTCGGTAAACGCCAGGCCACCGTAGCCGGTAATGGCATCGCCCATGCCGCGTTTGAGCGTGCCTTGCAGCACATACGGCGAGGGGCCGCGCAGACCCCGGTCAGCAGCCCGGCCGGCCGTCAGGCTGTACTGGGTCACGCCGGGCCGCAATAGTTGCACGATGGTCGCGAACGGCACGACGAAGCTGCGCGTGCTGCCGTCGGCTTCGGTCACCTGCACGTCCAGGTCGCCGCCATAGCTGGCGGCGCGCACGTCCTCGATGGCGAAGGGGCCGGGGGCAACGGTGGTTTCATAGATGAGAAACCCACGTTGATAGACAGAGACCTTGGCGTTGCTGTTGGCGGTGCCCCGGACGATGGGCGCGTAGTGGCGCAGGGTTTCGGGCAGCATGCGGTCATCGCTGGATAGCTGCACACCCCTGAACGACACGGCGTCGAACAGTTCCCCGCTGGTGGAACTTTCGCCCAGCAGCAACTGCGATTGCCACGCGGGGATGTCGGTCTGCAGGTAATAGGAACTGGCTTGGTACTGCGCGCCGCTGGTTTGCGACCAGAACGCCGAACCGGTATGGCGCAGCCGCAGCGCGCCCAGGTTCAAGCCCGCGTTGATGCCCGCATAGCCGCGCGTCATGCGCCGGCCCTGGCTTTCGGTCGTGAAGACGTTGGCGTTGTAGTTCAGACGCGCGGCGGTGATGCCGCTATCCCATTGGGAAGGGTCCACCCAGCGGTTCGACACCGCCAAGCGTTGCAGGTATTCCGGAAACGTCACGTACAAGCCAAGCTGCGCCATGTCGACGCGGATTTTTGCACCGGGCACGTAGCGCGACAGATCCTCACAGGACAGCTCGCGGGGCAAGGGTTCAACGCCTTCAGCGCGCGACACCTTGCCCAGGTCCAGCCCGCCACGTTCCAGCATGGCGGCGTTGTAGCAAGGCACGGCGCTGTCCTGGCCGGGCACGTTGCGAAATTCAATGTCGTCAACCCCGCGCCATTGCCCGTTGAAGTAGAGGTCCAGCCGGTGCATGCCCGGATCGGCAAAGTTCGCGCGTTGAAAACGGCGAGTGTCGATGGAGGGGCCACCCACTTCCTGCATCAGCATGTAGGAGTCGAAAATTGCGACCTCGTCTTGCGCCCATGCGTTGGCGGCGGCCATGGCGCACGCGGCGGCCAGCAGGCAGCTTCCGGCGCGGGCGGTCGCCCGGACACGGCGCCGCGTTCGCAAACGCGCGCAAGCGGAATGGCGAACGGAAGTCCGCGCAAGTCTAATGTTCATCAAACCGGAAAAGCTCCACCGACTAGGGCCGAGAGGAAAGCTCAATCAAGCAGGAGCTTGTTGAGGGTGCGCCGTCCGCCGAAGTCGTTGATGGCTTCGTACTGAACGGTGGATTGCGCTTCTTGCAAGCCGGCCGCATTCGAGGCCAGCGCGAAGTTCGATGTTCCAAACGGGGCCACCATGCCGTTGTCGACGGCAATGGTTCGTTTGCCCGACACCAGCCCGATACGCGCAAACGACACATGAAACGGCGTGGGGTTGGTGACTTCAAGCTGACGTTTTCCGCCGGTGGTGCGCACCAGTTTCCACGTCAGTTTGTCGGGCGCGGTGGCCGCCTCGTCCGGTATGGATGCGGGCCGGAAGAAAATCTTGATACGTGTGTGAAATGAGAACAGCAACACGTTCACGGCGGACGGATCGCGCGGCGGCGTTTCAACGACGTTCAAATAAAAAAGGCTTTCCCGGTCAGAGGGAAGCGGCTCTTTGGTGTAGGTGATGCGAATATTGGACGCGCTGTTCGGTTCAATCCGCATGACGGGCGGCGTCAACACAAACGGCACGCGGATGTCGGCGGGCAGCGCATTTTCCTTGCCGTCGTCAATCCAGTTTTGCGCAAGCACGGGCGTAGTTCCGTTGTTGCGGATGATCATGATGGAATCGCGCGCGTCGGACTTGATGACCAGACGCGTGCCTTGCAGCACCAGTGCGGCCTGGGCGGGAACCACCCAGGCGCACAGGACCAAGGCGAGCGATAGCACGTGCGCGAACGCATGACGGGCAAACGCCCCGGTGATCGTCGTCATGGCAGTGTCGCGCTTAGTTGTAGCGCAGCGTGTAAGTCACATACGAATCGCCGTCACCGAAGCCGACCGACGTGGCAGTGGGATCTTCGGGCACGTACTTCGCTGAGTAATACAGCACAGCCTGGTTGTTCTTGACCTCGGCAACTTGCGGGTCGGTGTCGGTGATGCCCAGGCGGATAGGCGCGGTGTTGACGGGAGCTTCGGTGCGATTGTTGCGGATCTGGATCTGCACGCCGGCTGCCGGCGATGCACCCACCAGCTTCAGGTTGCCAGTGACCTTGTCGACGTTCGGGTGATTGGAATGGAATTGCAGCCTTACCTTGGTGTCGTTCGCGCAATCGGCCGAGCCGTGCACCTTGATCTGGAAGTCTCTTTCAGGCGCGGAGCCGTTGACAACGTCTTCAGGCTTGACGGTGCCGAAAGAGGGCACATCGGTCACGCCGTTGGCGCCGCCCGCGCTGCCTTCAACGTCGCACGTTACGTCGTTGATCGAGCCGAAGAAATTGACGGTACCCCCCGCGGCGAAACTCGCCCCCGGGGCCAACACTGCCACTAGCAAGCCGGAGGCGGCCAGGGATGTCACGATACTGCGCTTCATGCGATTTCCTCTATTCAGGGATAAGAATGGCGATGGCACTTTCGTGCCAAGCTAAGCGTGCTCGAATGACCCGCAAAACGACTGCGTGGTGGATCATTGCGAGTCCCTGAACGATACGATTTGAGCGCGCGAAATTAACTAGGAGGAAGCTTAATTGGCGCTCTGATAAATCAGATATTTCGCGTTGAATCCGGGGCGTGGGTGCGAACTGTATTGCTGCGTTGCAAAACATGCTTTTCACGTGCCATACAGCGTTTTCAGAGAATATTGCTGCGACGCGCAAGCACCGCGACAGCCTTGCTCAACGGCGACATCCACATGTCGGATTCAGGCTACGGCCGACCCCAACGTGCGTTGGCTTGCCGACATCGATATGGCCGCGCGCGACCGGGCGCCAGGCTCATGCCTTGCTCGTGACCCGCAGCGTGGCTTACACGGCCGGTGCGCGGGCCTTTTCCGACATCCGTCCGTACGAAATCAGCATCGAAGCCAGTGCCTGAGCGGCCGGCGCCAAGGGCACGGCCGCGCGCTGCACCACGCACAGATCGGAATATGGAATCGGTTCGGCGATGTCCAGGGCCGATAACTTGTATTCGAAGCCGCTTTGCTGCAAAACGAATTCGGGCCCCAGGAACAGGAAGTCGGAGCTCGTGATCAGGTTCAGCGTGTCCAGCAGGGACTCCACCGAAATCGCGATGTTTGGCTCGGGCAGCCCGTTCAGCTTGAACCAGTCGCCCAAACGGTTCGACGGCGTGCCTTCCTCGCCCAAGCGGGCGGTATTCACCCAATCGCTGCCCACCAGTTCCCGAATCGACGTTGCGGGCCTGAGCGGGTGCCCCTTACGGCACAAAATGCGCGGCCGCGAGGCGGTGAGCCGATCGCTGCGCAAGTCCGTCATGTCGCTACGCTTGGACACCAGCGTCACCGCAAAGTCCAGCCTGCCTTCGCGTATGCCCGACAGCAAGGTCGTGGACGGTCCGCTGGCCACATGCACGCTGACGGCGGGATGCTGGTCACGCAACTGCGCAATGCATTGAGGCAGAAAGCGCGCAAACGCCTCGGATGACGCGCCGACATTCAATCGCCCGCTCAACTGTCCGCGCAAGGATTGAAAGTCCTGTTCCGCCCGTTCGCATTCGCCCAGGATGATGCGGGCGCGCGCCAGCAAGGTATTGCCGTGATTGGTCAGCACGATGCCGCTATTGGCGCGCACGAACAGCGCCGCGCCCAGGCTTTGCTCCAGCCGGCGGATCTGCTTGGTCAGCCCGCTTTGCGCTACGTCCAGCGAACGGGCTCCCGCCCGGATGCTGCCGTGCTCGACGACAGCCAAAAAGGCCTTGAGTTGGTCCAGAGTCATAGCGTTTACGCCGAAAACCTTTGGTTATCGTGATGGCTTTTTTTGCATCTTACGCCATCCCCCTCGGCTTCCTACACTGGCCTCACCGATTCCTGATCACGACCCCAATCTGGTGAGACGACCTTGAGCAAAGACCTATTTTCGCGTGGCGAAGAAATCCGTAACGAAGTCCTGGGCGCAGCGTATGTAAGCAACTCCGCTGCCGCCACCGATGCTTTCAGCGAACCGATGCGCGCCTTTGCGATCCGCAACCTGTGGGGCGACATCTGGGACCGCCCGGGCCTGGACCGCCGCGCCCGCAGCCTGGTCAACCTGGGCATGCTGGCCGCGCTGAACCGTCCCAACGAACTGAAGATCCATATCCGCGGCGCGCTGAACAACGGCCTGACCCGCGAAGAAATCGGCGAAGTCTTCCTGCAATCCGCGCTGTACTGCGGCGTGCCCACCGGCAGCGAATGCACGCGCATTGCCAAGCAGTTGTTCGCCGAGCTCGACGCCGAAGCGGCCAAGCCGTGACCCGCGTGTCCGCGATTCCAAAGGTGGCGACCGTGATGCCCTATTCAGAGATCGTCCAACAACTGTTGGTGCAGTTGATCGGCCCGGATCCGAAGATCGGATCTTATGTCCATGGCGCCCTGCTGGCGGGCGATGGCGAGCCCATCACCATCACCAACCCCGCCGACGAAACCACGCTGTTGCGCTACGCCGACGCCAGCCCGTCGCAGGTGGACGCGGCCTTGCAAAGCAGCCAGTCGGGCTTTCTGGCCTGGGCCGCGCTGTCCGCCCAGCGTCGTGGCGAACTGCTGATGGCGCTGTCGCAGGCGGTCAACCAGGTTGCCGACCCGCTGGCGCGTCTGGAAGCCGCCAGCACCGGCAAAGCCATCAAGGGTTGCCGGGCGCAATTGGCGGCCGTCGCCGAGACGTTTCGCTATTACGCGGGCTGGACCGACAAGTTCGGCGGCAATGTGGTGCCGGTGCCGGGCGGGCAGTTGAACTACACCCTGCGCGAGCCGCTGGGCGTGGTGTTCGCCATCATGCCGTGGAATTCGCCCCTGTACCTGGCCGCATGGAACATTGCGCCGGCCCTGGCAACGGGTAACGCCGTGCTGATCAAGCCCTCGGAGCTGACGCCCTTGTCGTCGCTGGTGCTGGCCCACCTGGCCGTGCAGGTCGGCTTTCCGCCCGGGGTGATCAATGTGCTCAACGGGCTGGGGCAAACGATAGGCGAGCCCGTCATTGCGCATGATCACATCAAGAAGATCGTCTTCGTGGGGTCGGTGGGCACGGGCCGCAAGGTCAATGCGCAAGCCGCCAAGCGGCCGATTTCCTGCCTGCTGGAGCTGGGCGGCAAATCCGCCAACATCGTGTTCCAGGACGCCGATCGCAAGGCGGCGGTGAACGCCGCCGTGGTGGCAGCCTTTGCGAACACGGGGCAAAACTGCGCGGCCGGCTCGCGCTTGCTGGTGCAACGTCCGATCTACGACGACTTCGTAACCGAACTCGCGCAGGCCGCCAAGCAATACAAGATTGGCGCGCCCCTGGATGAATCCGCCGACAGCGGCCCGATCAACAACCTGGCGCAACTGAACCGCATTGAATCCCTGATTGCCGTGGGTCTGGCCGAAGGCGCGCAATGCGTGGCGGGCGGCAAGGTGGCGGCGCGCGGCCACGGCTACTACGTCGAACCCACAGTATTGAAGGACGTAAGCAACACCATGCGCATTGCGCGCGAAGAGGTGTTTGGCCCCGTTGTCGTCGCCATCCCCTTCGACACCGAAGAAGAAGCCATCGCCATCGCCAACGACAGCGAGTTCGGCCTTGCGGGCGCCGTGTGGACCCGCGACATCGCCCGCGCACATCGCGTTGCGGCGGGCGTCAGGGCTGGCATTTTCTGGATCAACATGTACCGAGACATGCATGTCTCGACGCCCTTCGGCGGCTATGGAAGCAGCGGCTACGGGCGCGGAAGCGGCGTCGAGGCCTTGTACGAATACACCCAGACCAAAAGCGTCTGGATCCCCGTTGGCGCGGGCGCTTGAGCCCCGCCAACCCCTCACTCAGAGAACACGCATCATGTCGGACATCAAAGCAATTGGCGTTATTGGATTAGGAAAAATGGGGCGCGGCATGGCGGCGTCGCTCAAACGCGCGGGCTTTCAGGTCACGGGGCTGGACGCAAACCCCGAGCTGGCAGCCCGCGTGGCGCTGGAAGAAGGCATCAACGCCGCCGGCACGCTGGCGCAACTGCTGGCCGACGTGCAAGCCGTGGTGCTGTCTTTGCCTAATTCGGCCATCGTGCGCAGCCTGGTAGAAGGCGAGGAAGGCATCGCCGCCCTGGCGCCCGCCGGCCTGCTGTTGATCGACACGACGACGGCCGATCCCACCGTTACCCAGGCCCTGGCTGTCGTCCTGCAGGCGCGCGGCGTCAGGTTCGTGGATGCGCCGGTCAGTGGCGGCCCGCGCGGCGCGCAAAGCGGCGAGCTGACGATGTTCATCGGCGGCGCGCCCGCGGACCTCAGCGCCGCCGAACCGGTACTGTCCGCACTGGGAACCAAACGGTACGTGATTGGCCAGGTGGGTGCGGGCGATATCGCCAAGCTCATCAACAACCTGCTGGTCGCGTCGCACCTGCTGACCGCCAGCGAGGCGTTCAAGATTGCCGAAGCCGCCGGGGTGAACACCGCGCAATTGATCGAAGCCGTCAACGCAGGCTCGGGCCGTAGCGGCGTGACGCTCTACAACTATCCCAGCCGCATTCTGAACAAGGGCTTTGATTCCGGCTTCACCATGCAACTGATGCGCAAGGATGTGCGCCTGGCCATCGACATGATGGCGCAGGCCGGACTGGCCCTGCCCATCAGCAGCGAAGTCGGCGCGGTGTGGGCCGCCAGCGCCGCCAGCATCGACGACGCCGAAGATTTCAACCGCATTGTCGAACTGGACACGAACAACGTGGACACCAAGAACGCCATCGCCTACGGCTGACACCTATCCTGCCGACCGGACCGAAGGTGCATAGACGCCTCGGCCCGGGTGTCGTTGTCATCACCAACAGCAAGCTATCAAGGGGAAAATATGAAGATCAAAACATTGGCATTGGGCCTGGCGCTGGCGCTATCCACAGGGCTGGGCGTGAACCCGGTCCAGGCAGCTTATCCAGAAAAACCCATCCGGCTGGTCGTGCCCTTTCCAGCAGGCGGCACGGTCGACACCGTCGCCCGCATCCTGGTGCAGGGGTTGGGCGAAAGGCTGGGCCAGCAGGTCGTTGTGGATTACAAGGCGGGCGCGGCCACCATCATCGGGGCTGAATCCGTAGCCAAGTCCGAGCCAGACGGCTACACACTGCTGCTTGGCACGGCAACCACGTTTTCCGTCAACCCGATCCTGTACAAGAAGCTGCCCTATAACGAGCAGACCAGTTTCACGCCGTTGGGGATCATCGGTTCGACTGGCCTGGTGCTGTTGGCCAACGACAAGGAAAAAGCCTCGACCCTGCCTCAGTTGATCAAGAACATCCAGGCCAACCCCGGCACCTATTCCTATGGCTCGCATGGCAACGGATCCACCGTTCATTTTGCCGGTGAAATGTTGTGGTCCGCGGCAGGCGTGAACGTCATGCATGTGCCCTACAAAGGCAGCGCGCCGGCCATCACCGACCTGATGGGCGGCCAGATTCCCCTGAGCTTCGACGCCATTCCCGCCGCCGCGTCCGCCTTGAAAAGCGGCCGCATCAAAGCCATTGCGGTCACCACCGAAAAACGCTCGCCGCTGATGCCGGACGTGCCGACCATCGCGGAAAGCGGCTACCCCGGGTTCAAGATGGAATCCTGGTTCGCCGTGGTCGGCCCCAAGGGGTTGCCCGCCGATGTTCAGAAAAAGCTGGAGCAGGCCTTGGCGGATACGTTGGCCGACAAGACGACCTCGGACAAACTGCTGGCCGCCGGTATCCAACCCGGTTTCGAGTCCGGCAGCTACTACGCGCAGCGGGTCAAGGCAGACATCGCGAAGCTGCGTCCTATTGCCACCGCCAACAATATCCAGAAGAACTGAACCCACGCCCGGGCCACCGCAACACCCTGGCCGTCAAGCCAGATCCGGCAACCCGGGCAGCAGCTTGTCCAGCGTGATGGGGTAGTCGCGCACCCGCACGCCGGTGGCGTTGTACACCGCGTTGGCGATGGCCGCGCCCACACCGCAAAGGCCCAGTTCCCCTACCCCCTTGGCCTTCATCGGCGACGAAATCGGGTCGGTTTCATCCAGGAAAATGACTTCCTGGCTGGGGATGTCGGCATGCACGGGGACTTCGTAGCTGGCCAGGTCGTGGTTCACGAAATAGCCCGCGCGATTATCCACCGCCAATTCCTCCATCAGCGCCGCGCCCACGCCCATCGTCATGGCGCCTATCACCTGGCTGCGCGCGGTCTTGGGATTGAGGATGCGCCCCGCCGCGCACACGGCCAGCATGCGGCGGATGCGCGTTTCGCCGGTGGCGGCGTCCACCGCCACTTCGACAAAGTGCGCGCCAAACGTGGACTGCTGGAACTTCTTGTCCAGGTCGCCGAATTCCAGCACGTCTTCGGCGACCAGCTCGCCGCCCGCCGCCACGTCGCGCAGCGTGGCGGTGCGGCCGCTGGCGTCGGTGACCGACCCGTCCGCGAACACCGCGCCGTCGGTCGAAAACCCAAGCCGTTGCAGGATGGCGGTGCGCAGCTTGTCGCAGGCCGCGTACACGCCGGCCGTGGAACTGTTGGCGCCCCATTGGCCGCCCGACCCCGCTGACACGGGAAACGATGAATCCCCCAGCCGCACGATGACTTTGGCCAGCGGCACGCCCAGCATCTCCGCTGCGGTCTGCGCAATGACGGTGTAGCTGCCGGTGCCGATGTCGGTCATGTCGGTTTCCACGATGACCTGGCCGGCCGCGTCCAGGCGCACGCGCGCGGCCGATTTCATCACCAGGTTATTGCGGAACGCCGCCGCCACGCCCATGCCCACCAGCCAGCGCCCTTCTCGCCGCGTGCCTGGCTGCGCGCTGCGGTCGGCCCACCCGAAGTGGTCCGCGCCCACACGCAGGCATTCAATCAGGTGCCGTTGCGAGAACGGGCGTTCGGGCTTGGCGGGGTCCACCTGCGTGTCGTTGCGCACGCGGAATTCCACCGGGTCCACGCCCGCGGCCTCGGCCATTTCGTCCACCGCGATCTCCAGCACCATCAGGCCCGGCGCTTCGCCCGGGGCGCGCATCGCATTGCCTTCGGGCAGGTCCAGCTCCATCAGGTTCAGCGCGGTCAGCCGGTTGGCGCCGGCATAGAGCAGGCGCGTCTGCTGCACGGCGTCTTCGGGACCGCCGCCGGGCAGATCGCCTGACCAGCTTTCGTGGCCGATGGCCGTGATCTTGCCGTCTTGCGTAGTGCCGATGCGCACCCGTTGGATGGTAGCCGGGCGGTGCGTGGTGTTGTTGGCGATCAAGGGCCGCTGCAACGCCACCTTCACCGGCCGCCGCGCCGCGCGCGCGCCCAACGCCGCCAGCAAGGCGTCCGCCCGCACGAACAGCTTGCCGCCGAAGCCGCCGCCAATGTAGGGCGAGATCAGCCGCACTTTCTCGCGCGGGATGCCCAGCGTGCGGGCCACGTCGCTGCGCCCCCAATCGATCATCTGATTCGACGTCCACAAGGTCAGCGAGTCGCCCTCCCAGGCCGCCATGGACGCATGCGGTTCCATCATGCAATGGGATTGGTCCGGCGTGGTGTAGAGGTGGTCGATCTTCACCGGGGCTTGTGCGTAGGCGCTTTCGAAGTCGCCGACGCGGTCTTCGCGCGGGTTTTTCTTGCCGTCGTTCTTGCCGGCCTTGCTACCCGATTCCTTTTCCGCCGCCAGGTCGAACGCACCGGCCGCGCGTTCATACTGCACGCGGATCAAGCGGCTGGCGGCGCGCGCCTGCTCCAGGTTTTCGGCCACGACCAGCGCGATGGCCTGGTGATAGTGCTGGATGTCCGGCCCGCCCAACAACACGGCGGTGTTCATCTTGCCCTTGCCCAGCTTGCCGGCGTTTTGCGCGGTAACGACCGCCAGCACGCCCGGCGCGCGGCGTGCCGCCTCGATGTCCATGCTGCTGATGCGGCCCTTGGCAATGGCCGCGCCCAGCACGTAACCCACGGCGGCCTGCGGTGCGGCGTCATGCTGTTCATAGGCGTAGGGCGCCTTGCCCGTGGTCTTCAAGGGGCCGTCGATGCGGTCGACGGCATGGCCCACGATCTTCAATTGATCAATGGGATTTTGGGTGGCGGGAGTATCGAATTTCATCGCGTCAGGCCCTCGCTTGCGCCAGCACTGCACTCAGGGTTCTTGCCGCCAACGTCAGCTTGAACGCATTGTCCTCGGTGGGTCGGGCGTTTGCCAGCAGACGGTCGGCCACTGCACGGGCGCCTTGCGGTATCGCGGCATCGGCCGCATCCAGCCGCCACGGCTGTGGCGCCACGCCCCCCAACGCCACGCGGCCGCTGCCGTCTTCCTGCACTACGGCGGCGACGGACACCAGCGCGAAGGCGAACGACGCGCGGTCGCGCACCTTGCGGTACACATGGACGCCGCCCATGGGCTTGGGCAAGTTCACTGCCGTGATGAGCTCGCCGGGTTCCAGGTTGCTGTCGATGTGCGGCGTATCGCCAGGCAGCCGGTAAAAGTCCGCGATTGGAATCACGCGCGTGGCGCCGTCGGGGCGCACCGTTTCTACCTGGGCGTCCAACAGGCGCATGGCCACCGCCATGTCGCTGGGATGCGTGGCGATACAAGCTTCGCTGGCGCCGATCACGGCCAACTGGCGCGTCACGCCGCCCATGGCCGAACAGCCGGTACCGGGAGCGCGTTTATTACAGGGCATGTTGGTGTCGTAGAAGTACGGGCAGCGCGTGCGCTGCAGCAGATTGCCAGCGGTGGTCGCGCGGTTGCGGATCTGCCCGGAGGCGCCCGCCAGAACGGCGCGCGACAGCACCGCGTAATCGCGCCGCACCCGCTCGTCCGCTGCCAGGTCGGTGTTGCGCACCAGGCTGCCCACACGCAAGCCGCCGTCCGGCGTCTCTGAAATCTGGTCCAGGCCCAAGCCGTTCACGTCGATCAGATGCGTGGGGGTTTCCACTTCCAGTTTCATCAGGTCCAGCAGGTTCGTGCCACCCGCGATAAAGCGCGCGCCGCGCACCTGGGCGGCGCTGGCGGCGGCGTCGGCGGGGGTGCGGGCGCGCTCGTAGGTAAAGGGCCTCATGCTTTGCTCCCCGCCACCTCGGTGATGGCTTCAAGAATGTTCGCGTACGCGCCGCAGCGGCAGATATTGCCGCTCATGCGTTCGCGGATTTCCTCCGCGCTCAAGAGCGGGCGCTCGGTCAGGCTGGCGCTGACGTGGCTGGGCACGCCTTGCGATACCTCTTCCAGCATCGCCACCGCCGAACAGATCTGCCCGGGCGTACAGTAGCCGCACTGGTAGCCGTCATGCTTGACGAAGGCGGCCTGCATCGGGTGCAGTGCCGTTGGCGTGCCCAGCCCTTCGATGGTGGTGATCTCGGCCCCGTCGTGCATGACAGCCAGCGTCAAGCAGGAATTGACGCGGCGCCCGTCCAGCACCACCGTACAGGCGCCGCACTGGCCGTGGTCGCAGCCTTTCTTGGTGCCGGTCAGGTGCAGGTGTTCACGCAGTGCGTCCAGCAGCGTCGTGCGCATGTCCAGCGACACCTCGCGCGCCGCGCCATTGACGCGCAAGGTCACGGTGGTGGACATGGCTTGCATGCCGGCCTGCGTGGCCTGCTGGGCGACCGTCATCGATGGCGTGGCCATCGCGGTGGCAGAAACGGCGCCTGCCTTGAGCAGGTTGCGCCGGGTAATCTTGATGGCAAGCGAATTTTCCAAGGCAGCCTCTTTGTCTTAGTCGGCAACGCGGACCACGCCGCGCTCCAGGTCGTCGGCCAGCAAACCGCATTCCTGTAGCGGATGCGTGCTGGGCGGGGTGGTGTGCCGGATGCGCTCTTGCGTCAATTCGGCCAGGATGGATACCGCGATTTCCGGCGGTGTGCGGCTGCCGATGGGCAGGCCCACCGGCCCGCGCAGGCGCGCCACCTGCGCTTCTGTAAAGCCAAAATGTTCAAGCAGGCGCTTGCGGCGATGGTCGTTCGTGCGCCGTGAACCCAGCGCGCCCACGAAGAATGCTGGCGAGGGCAGCGCTTCCAGCAGCGCCATATCGTCCAGCTTGGGGTCATGCGCCAGCACGATGATCGCCGTGCGGATGTCCGGCGCCAGGGCTGCAACGGTATCGTCGGGCATCGTCGTCAACAGCCGCGTGCCAGGCACATTCCACGACGCGGCGTATTCCTCGCGCGGGTCGCACACGATCACTTCAAAACCCAGCGCCATCGCCATGGGCGCGATGTAGCGCGCGATGTCGCCCGCGCCCACCAGCAACAGACGCCATTGCGGCCCGTGCAGCGTGGTCAGCGTTTTGCCGTCCCAATGGAATTGATCGCCCGGCCGGGCAGGCGCCAAGGCCGCCATGCCGGCGTCCAGGCTGAGGGTTCTTTTGACCAGTTCACCCTTGCCCAGGCGTTCGGCCAGGCCTTGCAGCAGCGCGGTGTCTGGATCGGGTTCGATCAACAATTCCAGGATGCCGCCGCAAGGCAGGCCGAAGTTCAACGCTTCGTCGCGGGTGGCGCCGTAGGTCAGGGCGTAGGGGCGTGGCTGCCAGAGCTCGCCGCGCCGCATCTTGTCGATCAGGTCGTCTTCAATACAGCCGCCCGACACCGATCCCGCGATGCGCCCGTCGTCGCGCACTGCCAGCCAGGATCCGCGCGGCCGGGGTGAGGCGCCCCAGGTATTGGCCACCGTGGCCAGGATGAATCGGTGGCCCTGATGGCGCCAGCTCTCGATTGCGGCTAAAACCTGCAAATCCAGGCTATCCATGATCATGCCCTCCAGATATCGAACTCACTGTAGCAGCGCGCCACCCGGCAAGAAAAGAGGCAAAATCTGCATACTCTGATGAGCAATACTCAACAACGATCTAATGCGCCAAGCCGCTGAAGCGCGAACGCAGCAAGTCCCATGCCCAGCCCCTTACCCGACAGCCCCCCTACACTGGCCCCTTCAGGCGTCCCTTTACGCGCCCCGTCTACTGCCCCGCCCGCATGCGTGGGCGTGCTGCTGGCTGCGGGCCACGGGCGGCGCTATGCCGCCATCGCGCCGGGCCAGGACAAGCTGTTGGCGCTGCTGGGCGATGGCACGCCAGTTGCCCTGGCGTGCGCCCGTGCGCTGCGGCAAGCCACCGCGCGCACCATTGCGGTGCTACGCGCAGACCAAACGGCGCTGCGAGCATTGCTGGAATCGGAGGGATGCGAAATTGTGGTGGTGAAGGCAGACGCAAACGGCATGGGCGACAGCCTGGCCACGGCCGCGCGCCACTTGATGCAAGCGATGCAAGCCCAGGACGATTCGGCCGAATCCGCCTGCCTGATCGCCTTGGCCGACATGCCGTGGTTGCGCGCCGACACCTGTTTGCAAGTGGCTGCCGCAACACGCCGGCACCGCATCGTGGCGCCCACGTGGCAGGGGCGCCGCGGGCATCCGGTTGCATTCGCCCGCGACCTGTGGCCTGAGCTTGCCGCGCTTTCGGGCGATGTGGGCGCGCGCAGCGTGCTGATGCGACATCCGGTTCATGAATTGGTAGTTGACGACCCGGGCGTGCTGGCGGACGTGGACGCGCCGGAGGACTTGGTGTCCAAGCGTTGACGCGCTGCTTTCATCGCATCTCAGACATCCAACGCATCTCAGACACCCAACGCATCTCGGGCATCCATCCCATCTCAGACATCTTTACCGCGTCCTCGATGGCGTCCTCCATGCCGTCCTCTACGGCTTGTCCGCAATCCCCGCGTCACGGATGATCTTGGTCCAGCGTGTCTCTTCCTGCTTCACGTATTCACCCAGCGCGGCGGGCGTGCCCACATTGGCGACCAGCCCTTCCAATTCCAGCGCCGCCTGAAAATCCGCCTTGCCCGACACTTTCTTGATGGCCGCGTTGAGCTGGTCGATGACTGCCTGGGGCGTACCTTGCGGTACGAAGACACCATACCAGCTATCCACGAAGTAACCGGCTTCACCCGCTTCCGCGACGCTGGGCACGCCCGGATACGCGGGCGAGCGGTCTTTGGTGGTGACCGCCAGCGCGCGCAGCTGCCCGTTCTTGATCTGGCCGCTAACGCTTGCCGAGGTAGAAAAGATCATGTCGATCTGCCCACCTATCAGGTCGTTGATGGCCGGCCCCGCGCCCTTGTACGGCACGTGCAGGATGTCGACCTTGCCCAGGCTCTTGAACAATTCCCCCGCCAGATGCGCCGACGTGCCGTTGCCGTAGGAACCGAACGTCAGCTTGCCGGGATGTGCGCGCGCATAGGTCAGCAAGTCCTGCACGCTTTTGAATTGGGACTTGGGCGACACCACCAGCACATTGGGCGACTTGCCGATCAACGCGACGGGCGCGAACGCCGCCTCGGTGTCGTACGGCAGCTTCTTGTGGATGGCCGGGTTGACCGCATGCGCGAACGTGGCCATCAACAGCGAGTAGCCATCGGGCGGACTCTTGGCCACGTTTTCCGTGCCGATGATGGTGCTGCCGCCCGGCCGGTTCTCAACGATGACCGACTCGCCTAGCTCATCGGTCAAGCCCTTGGCCAGTTGGCGCGCAATGATGTCCGTGCCGCCGCCCGGGGTGAACGGCACCACGATGCGCAGCGGCCGGTCCGGAAACGCCGCGTGCGCCTGCGGTGCGCAAAGGCTTGCCATTGTCAGCGCCGTGGCGGCCACGGCCTTGGCGGATAGCCATGCAAAATACTGGGTCTTCATGCTTGTCTCCTGATATTTTCCTGCGCCGGTCTGGGTGCGGCGCCTGTGCAAAAAAAGGGGCGGCCGGATGGCCGTGCCCGGTCAGTCCTGCAACACCACGACGCCATCGGCCGCGCAAACGCCCTGCCCCAAGGGCTTGACGAACAAGGGATTGATCTCGGCTTCGATCAACTGCGCCTGCAAGGCGGTGGCCATGCCCGCGAACGCCAACACCGCCTGAATCAGCGCGGGCACATCCGCTTTGGGACGGCCGCGATAGCCGTCCAGCAAGGGCCAGGTCTTCAGGCGTTGCAAGGCGGCAAGCACCGCGTCTTCCGTCAAGGCCGCGCCATCTTCCGGCAGCAGCAGCAAGGTCGTGTCGCGCACCAACTCGGCCACCACCCCGCCCATGCCCAACAGCACCGCCGACCCCAGCGGGTCGTGATGCAGGCCGACGATGACTTCGGCGGCGCCCGTCACCATCTCTTGCACCAGAAAGGCCTGGGGCGGCTGGCCCGTATGCCGCTGTACGTCTTGCGTCATCTGCCGCAGGCGGTCTGCGATGTCTTCGGGCGCTACGTTGACCGCCACGCCGCCCACATCGCTTTTATGGCTGATCTTGCTCGACAGTAGCTTGAGCACCACGCGTGGCCCCAAGGTGCCGGCGGCGCTTGTTGCTTGTGACTCGGACGTGACCGTGATTTCGCGCACGCCGGGAATGCCGAACCGGACGAACAGCGCCTTGGCCTGGGCCTCATCCAGCGAGCCCCGCTCCATGCACGAGATCGGTTCGGTGGCCTTGGACGGCACGTGCGCAGGCACAGCACGTTTCTTGCCCCCCTGCACGCGCCACATGGCCGACAGCGCCGCGCCGATGCTCTCGGGCGCCGGGAACGCGGGGATGCCGTAGTGGCTGAGCACCTCGGCCGCGCGCGGCGCGTGTGGACTGATGAAGGCCATCAAGGGCTTGCTGCTCAGCGCAAGCGAATCGCGCAACGCATTGGCCATCAGTTCAGGCTGCGCCACGCCAGACGAACCCACCACAACCACCAGCGCATCGTACTGATCGCTTTCCAGCACGATGCGGATGGCGTTGCGCAACAGGTCCGGCTGCAAGCCTGCCAAGGTCACGTCGATGGGGTTGCGGTCCAGCGCGGCGTGGTCGCCGGTTTGCAGCGTCCGCAAGGCGGCGCCGGTGGCCGCATCAGGCGCGGGCAGTTCAAAACCCGCCACACCAAGGCTGTCGGCCACCAGCGTGCCCGCTCCGCCAGTTGACGTCAGCACGGCCACACGCTGGCCGCCCAGCTTGCGTTCGCTGGCCAGCGCGGCGGGAATGTCCAGCAGGTCTGCAAACGTCTGCGCGCGGATGATGCCCACGTCGTCGAAGAGCGCGTCGTACATGGCGTCGGCGCCCGCCAACGCACCCGTGTGCGACGCGGCGGCCTGGGCGCCGGATGCCGAGCGGCCAATCTTGAACGCCACAATCGGCTTGCCCGCCGCGGCCGCCTTGCGCGCGGCGGCGCGGAAGGTCTTGGGGTTACGGATGCTTTCCACGTACAGCGCGATGACGCGCGTGGCGGGGTCGTCCGCCAAGGCATCCACAAAATCGGCCAGGTCCAGGTCGACCTCGTTGCTGGTGGAGATCAGCTTGGACAAACCGATGCCACGCGCCGCCGCGCGCGACAGCAGCGCACCCAGGATACCGCCGCTTTGCGACACCAGGCCCACCGCGCCGCTGTGCAGATGATCCAGTTCCAAGGCGCCGCTGGCAGACAGCGTGATGCGGTCCGTCAGGTTGACCAGGCCTATCGTGTTGGGGCCCAGGATGCGCATGCTGCCCGCCGCATCGCGCAGCTCGCGCTGACGGCGCGCACCCTCTTCGCCCGTTTCGGAATAACCGCTGGCCAGCACGATGGCGGCGCCCGTGCCGATATCGGCCAGGTCCCGCACGGCCTGCTGCGTGTGCTGGGCGCTGAGCAGCACGATGGCCACGTCCGGCGCTTCCGGCAAGGCGCGCACATCGGGATAGCAACGCAGCCCGGCAATCTCGGACGCCTTGGGATTGACGGGATAAATGCGGCCCTGGAAGCCGTGCTTCTGCAAATAGGCCACGGGCCGGCCCGAGGTCTTGGCCGGGTCCGCCGATGCCCCCACCACTGCCACGCTGCGCGGTCGCAGCAGCTTTTGCAGGCCGTTCATTGGCCTTCTCCCGAGGCTTTGTTTGTCGTGGCCTGGGCCGTATTGGCCCGGGCCGTATTGGCCTCGGCCATCTTCGCCAGAAACGCCGCCACGGATTCGCGGTGTTCGGTGCTGGTGTAGCAAATGCCCTGCGCCTGGCTGCCCATCGCGAACACCTGGTCCGCCGTCAGCTCGGAACTCTGATCCAGAATCGACTTGCTGAGCGCCAGCGCCGTGGCCGAGCCTTGCGCCAGTTCGGCCGCCCAAGCCTGGGCCGCGCGCACTTCATCCCCCGCGGGCGCCAGGCGGTCGGCTATCCCCAAGGCCAAGGCTTCATCAGCCAGTACCTTGCGGCCGGAATAGATCAAATCCTTGGCGCGGGCCAGCCCCACGCGGCGCGGCAGAAAGTACATGCCGCCGCCATCCGGAATCAGCCCGCGCGCAATGTAGCTCCAGGTGAACGACGCCGCTTCGGATGCCACGATGAAGTCGCAGCTAAGGGCGGTGTCCGCGCCCAGCCCGGCGGCCGCGCCATTGACGGCCGCGATGGTGGGCTTGGGCATGCGATACAGCAGGCTCACCGCATGGTGCACCCGCTGCTGCCGCGACCAGCCGTTGAAGGCGACCTCGCCCGAGGGGGCGTCCATGCGGCGCTGCATCCCCGAGATGTCGCCGCCCGCGCAAAAGCCCTTGCCTTCGCCGGTCAGCACCAATGCCCTTGTGCCACGGTCGGCGCTTACGACCTCCAGCGCGTGGATCAATTCGGCGCGCATGGCGTCGCTGATCGCGTTGCGCTTATCCGGCCGGTTCAGCGTCAGCGTCGCCACTCCGCCGTCCAATTGCAGTTTGATGAATTCGTAGTCCGCCATCTTGCTTGCTCCGTCCTGGTAGATGGGCCAGCCAGTCCCGGTATCGGGTTTTTCTTGGCTGGCGATATCGACACGGTAGGCGCTACAGTTGGCGAAAACACGCACCTATTTCCATCTGGTGGAATTGCTTATGACAACTCGGACATCCGAAATTTCGACCGATACCTCGGCCGCCGCTACGCAACGTTTCGATGGCATCAGCCAGAACCGCTCTCTGGCTCGTGGCCTGGACATCCTGCGGGCGTTCAAGCCCGGCACCGACCTGCTGGGCAATGGCGAGCTGGCCGAGCGCACCGGCTTGTCGGCGGCAACGGTCAGCCGCCTGACGCAAACCCTGGTCACCAGCGGCTTTCTGGAATACGAACGCGGTGCGCGCGCCTATCGGCTGGCCGCGCCCGTGCTCAGCCTGGGACACGCGATGCGCGCCGCCTCGCCCGTGTTGAACGCGGCCACGCCGTTCATGCAGGACGTGTCCAACAAGCTCAAGGTCAATATCGGCCTGGCCTGCGCGGACCGCACGGAAATGGTTTACCTGGAATCCATCCGCTATAACCGCAAGGCCTCGTTGCGCACCATTGTGGCGGGCCAACGGGTACCGATTGAACTGACTTCGCTAGGCCGCGCTTATCTGGCCACCCTGGACGCCAGAACGCGCCAGGCGCTGCTTGAAGAAATAATGCGGGGCTATCGCAGCGCGTCGTGGAAACCGATCAGCGCCGAGGTCAACAAAGCCTTTGAGAAAGTTGCCGCCACGGAAGTTTGCCTGGCGTCGTGGCAGCCGGGGGTGGTCGCCATGTCCACGCCCCTGGCCGTGCCCGGTGGGCAAATGCTGGCCTTGAACCTCAGCCTGATTACGGATGACACGGCATCAGCGATAGAACGGCAGTATGGCGCGGCGCTGCTGGCGTTGAGAGACAAGATCGTTCATGAGTTGGAACGTCGTGCGCCGACCGGCTAGCAAACCGGGAATCAACCCCGGACGCCGGTCACGGCCTTAATGCGGCGGATGCTGCGTAATTGTTCTTCAGTACAGCCGCCCTCGTGACCGCCTTGCGGGTCGCCCTGACCCGGAATATTCCATTTCAGGAAAACATCCTTTCTGATCAAAACGATTATTCGTGAATGGGAGGGATATTCCACGCAGATTATTTCTTCTCGTATTTTTTGCGATGGCCAGAGCACAAGTAATGAAGCCACATGCACAAGCACTGCCCTATTCAGCATTCCGGATTTACACCTCTACAGGAACGGCGCAGTGTAGAGAGTGATGCGTCCTCCGTCTTTAGGAAAGGCAATCAAACCAGACAGAAAGTATCTAACCCATTAACTATTTCAATTTATTCCGCAATAAACCCGGAAAGATAATATGCACAGATAATGCATCTTAATAAATCGATTACCCGGCCGCGGCACTCAAGGTGTTTTTATAGACCTTTCCGTCTTTCATGATCAGCCGCAAATTTTTGGCCGGATCGCCCAGAAAATCCAGATTGCGCGCAGGGTCTCCATCGGCCACCAGAATATCGGCCAATGCGCCCACCGCGATACGGCCCAGCGCATGCGGATACGGATTGCGTTCACCAGACAGCCCCAGCAGTTCGCCGTTCAAGCCCGTGGCTTGGGCAAGCAGCGTCAGGGGGTCGTAAAAACGCACCAGCTTGGCCAGTTGCCGCCCTTGGCTGGGCGTATTCTTGGCGTTGAACAAAATGTCCGTGCCCCAGCCCGTCTTAATGCCGTATTTCTGCGCAAGCTCATAAGCGTTGACCGTGCCTTCAGAGACGCGCAACTGGTTCGCGCGCCGTTCGGCATCCGGATAGGTGTTGGCGTCTTCGTCCTGCAAAAACGGTTGCAGGCTCCACCACACGCCCTCGTCGCGCATCATGCGTGCACTGGCGTCATCAGCCAGTTGGCCGTGTTCGATGCATTTGACGCCGGACTTGATCGTGCGCTGGATGCCCTTGGGCGTGTAAACGTGCGCCATCACATACGTGTTCCAATCCGCCGCGGCGTCGACCGCCGCGCGCAGTTCGACCTCGGAAAACTGCGTGCTGTCCAAGGGGTCGTAAAGCGAGGCCACGCCGCCGCCCGCCATGACCTTGATCTGCGATGCGCCCAACATCAGTTGTTCACGCACCCGGCGCAAGACTTCGTCGGCACCGTCGGCAATCATCGCGACGCCCACGCTTTCCACCAGGCTCAACGGCGCGTTGGCCGCGCGCGGCACTTCGCTGCGCAAACGGAAATCGCCATGCCCCGCTGTCTGGGAAATCATGGCGCCGCTGGGGTAGATGCGCGGGCCGGGCACCATGCCTTCATCGATGGCGCGCTTCAAGGCGAACGCGGGGCCGCCTGCGTCGCGAATGGCGGTAAAGCCGCGCATCAATGTGCGCTCGGCTTCTTCGGCGGCCGCGATGTACAGGTAACCCAGGTCGGCCGTCATCGCCGTGGTTTGGGCCACGGCCGCCAGCATGGAATGCCAATGCACGTCGATCAGCCCGGGCATGACGAGCTTGCCTTGGCAGTCGATGATTTGCGCATCGGCAACGGATACGCCAGCGGCCGGCAAGTCGGTAATCACATTGCCCTTGATCAACACCTGCACGCCCGCTTGCACCGCCTTGCCGGTGCCATCGAACAGGCGCAGGTTGGTCAGCAGCAAGGGGCGATCAGGCGTGGCGGGATGGCGGAAGATATCGGTCGCTGCGGTCGCGGTGCGCGCGCTCATGAACGGCATCGCCATGGCCGCCACGCCGCCCATGAACTTGCGACGCGACATATCCGCCATCACGCGCTGGTAGATCAAGCGGCACGCCACGCTGCCGCAATGGCAGGGGCGTCGGCGGCTGAATAAATATGTCTGGGGAATGTCGCGCTGGACTGCGGTGGAGCGGACCATCGAGTTCTCCTGAATATGAATGCGCGGCCAAAGGTGGTCCGATGCTACTCAATAAACAGGGGCTTGGCGACAGGATGAAAGCGGCCGATATATAAAGCGGAATCGGAAGGCATGATGCGACGCCTTCCTGGCCTTGGCGCCTACTGCGCCATACGGCGCAAGCGTTGCAGTTCCGCCTGATTCAAACGCCGTGCCTCCAGCTCGGCATAGTCGCGTTCGCCGGCGTCGTAAGACCCTTCATGAATGCAGCGGCTGCGCATGAATTTGCAGTTGTCGCTGACCACCCGCTCGGACGCGGCGGCGGAGGCCGAGTCGGGTTCCGATGAGCCGGGAAGTATCGATGAACACCCGGAAACAAGCGCGGCAAGCACGAGCGCCACAGCGGGGCGGCCCAGCATTTGAATCAACATTTTCCTCATCCTTGAATCGCTGCGGTAGCCACCTTTATAGCAAGCTCCCGCGAGGAAGGTTGTTCCAAGCCGCCCTATGACTCCAAGGTGTGGGACAAACAATAGATATCCGACCATGCGGCAGCCATGTCGCCAACGCCGCGCAGTTCCTCGGCGTTGAGTACTTCGCCCTCGCAAAGCGCCACGGGATGGATTTCATAGCCGTGGACGACGTAGATCCAATCCGCGACCCGGTCCATTCCGCCCCGTATCGCTTGCTCGGTGGTCGCTGAGAGGGGCGGCGTCTGCGTCATGAGCAGGTGCGCGCCGGACAGCCCGGGGCGCGAGCAGGCCAGGGCCGCATGCGCCTTAAGGTAAGCCCGCAACTCGTCTTGCCTGCCTGGGTGCGGCGACAAGCGGATGGTCAGCGCATACCGCGCCAAGCCGCCCCCGGTGCTATCCAGCACCTTGCATTGGCTGCGGATCATGTTGCGGTGCTGCGGCATCAGCTTGGTGGACCAGGGCGTGGGACGATTGAGCCTGTCCAGGTAGGCGGGAGAACTCAGCGTTTCGTAGGCGTCCAGTTCGTACATGACGAAGAACCCTTCCCCACCATGCGCGCTGACCCAACGAGACCCGCGCAGAAACCCCGGCACGCGCATGCGCTCCGGGAAGTGTTCGTGCGAGTGCCAGTCCTCGAATTCCGAACGCCAGGCCGGCGCCATGTCCCACCACATCGCGATGGCGGCTTGTCCCAGAAGCGCCATGATCAGCGCTTGGC
The DNA here is from genome assembly GCF_029637605.1 of Achromobacter spanius. Taxonomy (NCBI): domain Bacteria; kingdom Pseudomonadati; phylum Pseudomonadota; class Betaproteobacteria; order Burkholderiales; family Alcaligenaceae; genus Achromobacter; species Achromobacter spanius. The sequence continues at coordinate 2,544,696 of NZ_CP121261.1, forward strand.
CCGCAGCGTGGCCAATTCCGTGGTCACTTGCTGCATCACGTCAGGGCCTATCTCGCCGGCGAATTTTTCCACCACGGGCTTGACCGCCTCGCGCAGTTGGCTGACCTGTTCCGGGGTCAGGCCGTTGACCTGCATCCGCGTCTTCAAGTCGTCGATGGCCACGGCTTCCTTGGCCTGCGAGATCTTGCGTTCCTGCGCCTTGGCCTCGGCGGCGGCGTCCAGGATGATCTGGCGTTCCGCCTGCGACATGCCGTCCCACGTCTTCTTGCTCATCAGGAAGGGCATGCCGGTATAGATATGGCGCGTCAGCGACAGGTACTTTTGCACCTCGGCGAACTTGGCGGATTGAATGACGCCAACGGGGTTGTCCTGCCCATCGATCGCCTTGGATTCCAGCGCGCCATAGACCTCGCCAAAGGTCATGGGAACCGGATTGGCGCCCAGGGTCTTGAACATGTCGATATACACCGGCGCCGCGATCACCCGGATCTTCAGGCCTTGAAAGTCTTGCACCGAGGCAATCGGGCGCTTGCTGTTGGTCATGTTGCGAAAGCCCAGATCCCAGATGCCCAGCCCGATCAAGCCGTGGTCAGCCAGCCCACCCAACAGCCGCTGGGCCACGGGGCCATCCGACACCGCATAGGCTTCGTTTGCATCGTTGAACAGGAACGGCAGGTCGAACACCATGAACCGCTTGTCGATGCCGGCCAGCAGGCCCGTCGCCATCGAGGTGAAGTCCAGCGTGCCACCCCGCACGGCCGACAGATTCTGCGGGTCTCCGCCCAGCACGGCGTTCGCGTAGATCGACACCTTCATCTTGCCGCCGCTTTTCTCGGCGACCAGGTCCGCGAATTTCTGCGCGCCCTGGCCTAGCGGATGGTCCTGCGCCAGGCTGAACGCGAACTTCAAGGTGCGCGCCTTGATCTCCTGCGCGGCCACGGTGGCGCTCAACGACAGACACGCCAGCAGCGACGCGGCGGCGCTTACGGCAAAGCGGAACAACGGTTTCCTGGTCTCCATCACAAACCCCTTTATTTGTTGATGTGGGTAACGGGTAATCGAATGCGGGTTATTCGGCTGCGAGCATAGGGCATAATTTTGAATGCCATTCAAAATTTGGCCGAATTCAAAATTTGAATTTTCGGCACGGCAAACCTCTGGGAGCAAGCGATGAGCGGGGCAATTGAAAAGACACTGGCGTTGCTTGAATACCTGGCCGCTCACCCTGACGGCGTAGCCTTGGCCACCGTGGCCGACGACCTGAACCAGTTGCGCAGTGGCTGCCATCGCACCCTGCACGAATTGATGAAGTACGGCTATGTGCGGCAGACGCCCGTGCGGGGCGAATATGCCCTGACGACCAAGCTGGCCTCGATGGGGCTGAGCTTTCTGGGCCGTTCGGGCGTGGTCGATATTGCGCAGCCGGTCATTGACCGCTTTGCCCTGGCCACCGGCGAACTGGTGCGGCTGGCAATCGTGGACGGCAAGCGGCTCACCTTGGTAGCCAAGGCCCAGGGCGCGAAATCCGGGCTGCTCTACGATCCCGACATGGGCATCGACCTGCGCCTGTCGTGCAGCGCCGCGGGCCATGCGTGGCTGATGACGCTACCGGAAGACCAGGCCATTGCGTATGTCACCGAGCAAGGGCTGGGCAAGCCGCGTGATTTCGGGCCGAATGCGCCGACATCGATACGCGCCTTGCTGGCCAGCCTGGACGGGCATCGCCGGCGCGGGTACAGCATGCTTCAGGACGTTTATGCGGCAGGAATGAGCGCGATGGCCGCGCCGGTGCGCCGCCCAGGGCACGCCAGCACCGGCATCCTGATTGTGGCCGGCCCGTCGCAGCGGCTGACGCTGAAGGCAATGGAGAAATTCGGGCCTGCCTTGTTGCGCGCCGCCAGCGAGTTGGCGCAGGCCGGAGAGGCCTCGCCTTTGTTGCGCTCGGCCCGCGTGGGCACGTGGGGAAATGGCCCGGTGGGTGACAGCGGCAGCGATGACAAGGACGCGGGCCGCACGCGCTGACTCGTTTCCCGGCGACTCACTGCTCGCGCGCTCACTTCCCCGCGTCGTCGCCGGCGTTGCGGCCCTGCATGGGAAAGCGCTTGCGGAACATCGGTGAGGCCAGGCTGGCCAACGCCAGTTCCTCGGTGGCGGCCAAGAGGTCGGGGCCCAGTTCCACCATGCGCGCTTCGGTCAGGCGCATGGCGGGGCCGGCAATACTCAGCACGCCGATGGCGTCTTCGCCCTGGCGCTGCACGGGCGCCGCCATGGCGGTCATGCCCGGTGCGAACACTTCGTTGATCATCGCGTAGCCGCGCTTGCGCGCCGCATGCAACATCTTGGTCAGCGCGGCAATCGTGGTGGGCGCATTCGGGCCGTATTCCTCTGGCGACCCGAAACCTTGCCGCGACACCAGATCCAGCGCCCGTTCATCCGACATCGTCAACATCCAGGCATGCCCCGACGCGCTGCACGACAGCCTGGCGTCCGAGCCCATTTCCGGGTCGTAGCGCAAGCCATGGCGCGCGCCTTGCGCCTTGGCAACCCAGGTCAGCCGTTCGTTATCAACGATGGCCAGGCGCACGAGCTCACCTGAGATATCCGCCAGGCGATCAACCAGCGGCTGGGCGATATCGACGATGCCGGTCGCCGCCAGATAGCTCAGGCCGATCGAGGCCACGCGGGCCGTCAGCGCGTAGTCGCCATGATCGCGAATCTGCCGGACGTAGCCGCAACGGCAAAGGTCGGTCAGCAGGCGATGGGCCGCGCTTTGGGGGATCTCAAGTTGCTGCGCTAGCGAGGCTAGCGGCACGCCTTCGGGTCTGGAGGACAAGTACTCCATGACGGCAAGCGCGCGTTCGAGGACTCCGGCCATGTCATCTCAACAAGTAGTGGGGTGATGGATGATAACCCTAGGTGGAAAACTATTCCACTCGGAATTACATTCCACTACCGAGTCGTGAAAGACATCGAGAACATTCCAATAAAACCAGGAAGGAGACAACGATGAAGAACCCCCTTTTCCGTTTGGGTTTGATGGCTGTCCTGTGCACGGCCGCCATGACGGCCACCGCGCAAGACATCCAGGAACGCACGATCCGCTTCGGCCACCTGAACAATACCGATCACCCCGTCAGCGCCGGCGTGCAGAAGTTTGCAGAACTGCTTGCCGCCAAAAGCGGGGGCAAGCTGAAGGTCAAGGAATTCCCGGCCTCGCAGCTTGGCAATGAAATGCAGCAGCAGTCCGGCCTGCAAGGCGGCGTGCAGGAAATGGCGGCCCCCGCGTCGACGTCACTGGCGGGCATCGTCAAGGAATTCGGGTTGGTTGACCTGCCCTTCTCGGTCACCGACTTCGGCCAGGCCGACGCGCTGCTGGACGGCCCCTTGGGCAGTGCCCTGATCGCCAAGCTGCCCGAGAAAGGCCTGGTTGCGCTGGGTTTCTGGGACTTGGGCTTTCGCAACGTCACCAACTCCAAGCACGCCATTACCAAGCCGGAAGACTTGGCCGGGCTGAAGATCCGCGTCATTCCCAACCCGGTGTTCCTGGACACGTTCAAGGCCTTCAACGCCAACCCGGTGCCGATGCCGTTTGCCGAACTCTATGGCGCGCTGGAAGCCCGGGCGGTGGACGGCCAGGAAAATCCGTACTCGGTGATCCTGTCGAACAAGTTCTACGAAGTGCAGAAGTTCGTCAGCGCGACCAACCACGTTTACGCCGCGAACATCGTGCTGGTCAGCAAGAAGTTCTGGGACAAGCTGTCGCCCACCGAGCAACGCATCATGCAAGAGGCCGCCAACGAAGCGCGCGGTTATCAGCGCAAGGTCAGCCGCGAAGCCGCGCAAAAGGCCGTGGCGGAATTGCAGGCCAAGGGCATCCAATACAACACGATCGAGCCGGCGCAAAAGGTCCGCATGCAGCAGGTCGTGAAACCGGTTGTCGCCCACTTCACCGGTAGCTATGACCCCGCCATCGTCAAGCTCTACAACGACGAACTCGCCCGCATCCGCAAGTAAACGCACCGGCTTATCCATCATGAAGATTCTTGTTTTGCACGGCCCGAACCTCAACCTGTTCGGGCGCCGCGAGCCGCACATCTATGGCACCACCACCCTGGCGGAAATCAACCAGCGCCTGAGCGTGCTGGCCGGTGAACTGGGCGTTGAACTGGCCACGCTGCAGTCCAACCACGAGGGCGCGCTGATCGATTTCCTGCACGAGAACATCGACGTGGCGCAAGGCGCGCTGGTGAACCCGGCGGGCCTGACCCAACATGGCGTGCCGCTGCACGACGCCATCAAGGCCATGCCCTTTCCCACGCTGGAAGTGCATATGTCGAACATCGCGGCGCGCGAGGCGTGGCGAGCGCATTCAATCATCTCGCCCGCCGTGCGCGGCACGGTGCAAGGGCTGGGGCCGCATTCGTACCTGACGGCGCTGCGCGGCCTGGTGGATATCGTTCGGGACGCCAAAGCATGACGCGGCGTGACCCAGCTCCGATCCAACTCCGATTCGCGTAGGGGCCGGACCATGGCATTCATAGACAGATTCATTGGCGCCGTCTGCCGCGTGCTGGAAATGGCCATTGCCCTGCTGCTGGCGGTGATGGTGGTGCTGGTCTTCGGCAACGTGGTCGCGCGCTATGGCTTCAATTCCGGCATCACGCTGTCGGAAGAGCTCTCGCGCTGGATGTTCATCTGGCTGACCTTCCTGGGCGCCGTCATCGCCCTGAAGGAACGCGGCCACCTGGGCATGGACATGGTCGTGGCCAAGCTGCCACCGGCGGGCAGGAAGATCTGCCTGGTGGTCGGGCAGCTCATCATGCTTTACATCGTGGGCCTGATGTTCGAAGGCAGTTGGAAGCAAGCGGTGATCAACGCGGACGTCAGCGCGCCCGTCAGCGGTTTGCCAATGGCCATCGTGTATGCGTCGGGCCTCGTGTTTTCGGCCTTGGCCGGCTTGATCATCGCCGTGGATCTCTACCGTGTGTTGACGGGCAAGCTGCGCAACCAGGACCTGATCATGGTCCAGGAATCCGAAGAGGCCGCGCAGCTCAAGCAGATTCTGGACGACGCCAAGCATGGCGCCACCGGGAGAAGCGCATGACCATCGCCATTTTTATCGGATCGCTATTGGGCGTCATGGCCTTGGGCGTGCCCATTGCCTTTGCGCTGCTGGCCAGCGGTGTCGCGCTCATGTGGCACCTGGATATCTTTGATTCGCAAATCCTGGCGCAGAACGTCATTGGCGGCGCGGATAGCTTTCCGCTGCTGGCCGTGCCGTTCTTCATGCTGGCCGGCGAAATCATGAACGTGGGCGGGCTGTCGCGGCGCATCGTGGATCTGGCGCTGGCACTGGTCGGGCACGTCAAAGGCGGGCTGGGTTACGTCACCATCATGGCGGGTTGCCTGCTGTCTGCCTTGTCGGGTTCCGCCGTGGCCGACGCCGCCGCGCTGACGGCATTGCTGCTGCCCATGATGGCCAGCGCTGGCCATAAAAAATCCACAGCGGGCGGCCTGATCGCGGCCACGGGGGTGATCGGCCCGGTGATTCCGCCCAGCATCGGCCTGGTTATCTTTGGCGTGGCGGCCAATGTGTCCATTGCCAAGCTGTTCATGGCGGCCATCGTTCCCGGCCTGTTGATCGGCGGCGCCTTGTGGCTGACCTGGGCCTGGCTCGTGCGGCGCGAAAAGCTGGTCCCGCCGCCGCGCAAATCGGCACAGGAAATCGGTACGGCGTTTCGCAAGGCGCTGTGGGCGCTGATGCTGCCCGTCATCATTCTGGTGGGTTTGCGAATGGGGGTATTCACGCCGACGGAGGCCGCCGTGGTCGCCGCCACGTATGCGCTGCTGGTGTCCACGCTGGTCTACCGCGAACTGAAGCTCAACCAGTTGTACGCGGTATTCGTTGGCGCCGCCAAAACCAGCGCCATCGTCATGTTCCTGATTGCGGCCGCGATGGTGAGCGCCTGGCTGATCACCGTGGCCGAGCTGCCCGCCAGCATCGTTGAAATGCTGCAACCCTTCATCGGCAACAAGATCCTGCTGTTGGTGAGCATCATGGTGCTGGTCATGGTGGTGGGCACCGCCATGGACATGACGCCCACCATCCTGATCCTGACGCCGGTGCTGATGCCCGTGGTGCGCGCGGCCGAGATCGACCCGGTGTATTTCGGCGTGATGTTCATCATCAACTGCTCGATAGGGCTGGTGACGCCGCCCGTCGGCGCCGTGCTCAACGTGGTGGCGGGCGTCGGCAAGATGAAGCTGGGTGACGTCATGCGCGGCGTGGTGCCGTTCATGGTCGCGGAATTCCTGGTCATGTTCCTGATGATCGTCTTCCCGGCCCTGGTCATGGTTCCCGCGCGCTGGTTCGGCGGGTAGCGGGTCCGACAGGATTGCGCCGCCGGGACCCACCCCGGCGGCACTTAATAGGAGAGTTTTTGCAATGTCCAACCTAGCCCAGTACCGGCGCCCCTTCTGGGACACCCAGCCCGCGTATCGCTTCGACCCTTACGGTTCGACCCAACTGCGCTCGCCCAACGAGCCCTTGATCGTCGTGCCGCAGACCTTGTCCGAAATTACCGGACCCACCTTCGGCGCGGACTTCGTCGGCCAGGGCGACAACGACCTGACCCGCATCGCCCAGGCCGACGCCATCGGCGAACGCATCATCGTGGCGGGCCGCGTGCTGGACGAGAACGGCCGGCCGGTTCCCGATGCCTTGATTGAAATCTGGCAGGCCAACGCCGCCGGCCGCTACCTGCACAAGCGCGATCAGCACGATGCGCCGCTGGACCCGAACTTCAGCGGCGAAGGCCGCACCGTCACCGACGCGCATGGCCGCTATCAGTTCAAGACGATCAAGCCGGGCGCCTACCCCTGGGGCAATCACTACAACGGCTGGCGGCCGCAGCATATCCACTTTTCCTTGTTTGGCCGCGCGTATGCCACGCGCCTGGTCACGCAGATGTATTTCCCCGGCGATCCGCTGCTGGAATTCGACCCCATCTTCCAATGCGTGCCGGACGCCAAGGCCCGCGCCCGCCTGGTCGCCACATTTGACTGGGAAACCACAGTGCCTGAATACGCGCTGGGCTACCGTTTCGATATTGTGCTGCGTGGCCGCAACGCCACCCCGATGGAGTAATGCATGCTCTACCCCACCACTTCGCAAACCGTCGGCCCCTACCTGCATATCGGCCTGTCTGGACTGAACTGTACGGACCTGACCGCCGGCCACCCCGATCTTGGGGCGCCCCCGGTCGTCATTGAAGGGCGCGTCACGGACGGGCAAGGCAAGCCCGTGCCCGACGGCATGATCGAGATCTGGCAAGCCGACGCGCAAGGCGTGTACCGGCATCCGGATGATCCGCGTTTTTCCGGCATGGACGCCACAAAGTCCGGCTTCACGGGCTTCGGACGCTTGCCGACCGAGCCGGATGGTTCGTTTCGCATCACCACCATCAAACCAGGGCGCGTTGCCGGCCCCGACGGCACGCTCCAGGCTCCGCACCTGGTCGTGTCGCTGTTCATGCGTGGACTGCTCAAGCATCTGTCAACGCGGATGTACTTTCCGGACGAGGCCGCCGCCAACGAACAGGACTGGATTCTGCGCCAAGTCCCCGCCGCGCGGCGGGCCACGCTGGTCGCGCAAGCCGGGGACGATGGCATACTGCGCTGGAACGTCAACCTGCAAGGTGCGGGCGAAACCGTTTTCTTTGATATCTGACGTGTTCTCAATCGGCGCACCATGACGACTCTTTCCAGCCTGACCGAACAGATCTACTGCGATCGCGACATCATGGCGTGCTTCTCGGGCGCGGCAACGATCAGGCGGATGCTGGAGGTGGAAGCGGCCTTGGCCCGCGCCCAGGCGCGCTGCGGCGTCATCCCCGCCAGCGCCGCGCGCGGCATCGATGGGGTCTGCCAAGACTTCCGCCATGCCGATGACATCAGCGCCGTCGTCGACCTGGATGCCATCGCCACGGCTTCGATCCTGGCTGGCAACATCGCCATTCCGTTCGTCAAGCAACTGACCGCCGCCGTGCATCGTGTCGATCCCGAGGCGGCGCGTTATGTGCATTGGGGCGCCACCAGCCAGGACATCCTGGACACCGCGCTGGTACTGCAACTGCGCCAAGCCATTGCCCAGCTGGATCAAGACTTGAGCGCGGCGCAAGCCGCATGCGCCACGTTGACCCAGGCGCATCGCAACACGGTCCTGGTTGGGCGGACGTGGATGCAGCACGCGCTTCCCACCACCTTTGGCCTGAAGACGGCGGGTTGGCTGCAAGCCCTGGAACGCGGGCAGCGACGCTTGCGGCAGGACGCCAAACACATGGCGCTGCTGCAATTCGGCGGCGCTGCCGGCACGTTGGCCAGCCTGGGCGCGGCGGCACCCACCGTCGCCCTGGCCTTTGCCGAAGAGCTGGGTCTGGCAATGCCCGACATGCCTTGGCACACGCATCGCGACCGGCTCGCCGATATGGCCGCCACGCTGGGCGTGCTGACCGGCACGCTGGGCAAGATCGCCCGCGATGTCTCGCTGATGGCGCAAACCGAAATCGCGGAACTGGCCGAACCTGGCGGCCCGGGTCGCGGCGGTTCCAGCACCATGCCGCACAAGCGCAACCCCGTCGCCAGCGCCGCCATCCTGGCCGCCGCGACCCGCGTGCCGCCCCTGGTGTCGACCATGTTGTCCGCGATGGTTCAAGAGCACGAGCGCGCGCTGGGCGGATGGCAGGCCGAATGGGACGTGCTACCCAAAATCTGCGCCTTGGCGGGCGGCGCGCTGCGCCATCTGGTGGGCATGCTGAACGGCCTGGAAGTCAGCCCCGCGAACATGGCCCGCAATCTTGACGCCACCCACGGCCTGATTCTTGCCGAGGCATACGCCTTGGCGCTAGGCGCGCGCATCGGCCGCTTGGAGGCGCACGAACTGATCGAACAGGCATCCAAGGAAGCCGTGCGCAGAAACTGCCCGCTGAAAGTCGCGGTGCGGGACACGCTGGCAGCGCACGAGGCGACGCGGGATTTGCTGGACGAGGAAGAACTGGATCGATTGAGTGATCCGGTGAATTACCTGGGGCAAGCGCCTGCGATGTGCGATGAAGTGCTGGCGGCGTGGAAGACGCGTGGGGGAGAGGCGATGCTGGGGGGCTGACGGGGAGTCTGCGGTGGGAGGGGCCAAGGGAATTGGTCTGATATCCGAGCCGTTTCGCGGAAAGTGCGTTGTGTATTATTGTGTAGCCCATAACATGGGCTCATGAATAGCGCCGACATCATCAAACGACTTAAAGCGGATGGCTGGTATCTCGTGCACAGCGTCGGATCACACCACCAGTTCAAACATCCAACCAAGCGCGGCAAGGTGACCGTGCCTCACCCGCGCAAAGACCTTCCAGCGCCGACAGCGCACAGCATTCTCAAGCAAGCCGGCTTGAGATAGGCGCGGGCCGTTAGGAGAACCTAGTGCTTTACCTCATTTACGTACACAAGGAAAAGGGCAGCGCCTACGGAGCTTCCTTTCCGGATTTTCCGGGCTGCCATGCGGCGGCGACCACGCTCCAAGAGTTGCCGTCCGCAGCGCAGGAAGCGGTTGAAGCCCATTTTTTCGGTGAAACGCAGCCCATCCCCTCACCCAGTGCGCCGGATGTATGGATGCAAAAGAAGGCGTTTCAGGGCGGCTTCTGGATGCTCGTCGATATTGACCTGTCCAAAGTCAACACCAAGGCCGTCCGGCTCAACATCAGCCTGCCCGAAAACCTTGTGCATAGGATTGACGCAGTGGCCAGAGCGCGTCGGTTGTCGCGCTCTGCCTTCCTCGCCCTGGCAGCGGAACATGAAATGGAAGCGGCGTAGCGGCGCTGTCTCGCCATCGCGTCGCAGATTGACATTTCCGAAACGCCACACTGTCGGCAAACCCCCGCTATCAAACGGACAGTACCTATGCGTACCTATCAAGGCTCATGCCATTGCGGCGCCTGCCGCTTCGAAGTTGATCTGGATCTGGATCACGTGCGCAGTTGCAATTGTTCGATCTGCAAGCGGCGCGGCGCGCTGATGCATCGGGTGCCCGCGACAGCGCTACGCATGGTCACTTCGCTGGAAAACCTGAGCACCTATCAGTGGGGGGCCGAGACCGCCACCGACTACTTCTGCGCAAGCTGCGGCATCTTGCCGTTCCGCATACCCAGCCAGCCCACGCCCGCAGAGCGCGCCCAGGGCATGCTTGCCTTCGATGGTTGGGCGATCAATGTCCGTTGTCTTGAAGGGGTGGATCTGGCGGCCGTTCCCATCAAGTTCGTGAACGGTGCGGATCTGACGATCTAAACGGCGATGGGCGGGACGTAGCGATCAGAAAGCAAAAAGCCGAATCCCATGTTTCAAAGGATTCGGCCCTATCACTGCATCCCGTCTGCCTGCTTGCGCAAGCAGCTCAGGAATTAGATCGCTTTGATCATCGTCGCCTGGGGGCCTTTCTGGCCTTGGCCGGCGACAAACGACACGCGTTGGTTCTCTTCAAGAGACTTGTGTCCGTCACCCTGGATTTCAGAGTAGTGCGCGAACAAATCTTTACCGCCCAGTTCCGGGGAAATAAAGCCGTAGCCCTTGTCGTTGTTGAACCACTTCACGATGCCAGTTTCTATCTTCAATGTATGTCCTAGATGTACAGGGAAAAAATATTCCCGGGGCCACTATGGGTGATTACCGGGAACAAAGATATCGCTGTTTCGAAATGACACAATTGCGCGATTGGGCTTTCTGCCCTGCTGCGGTCGAAGCGGCGCCTATAGGGCTGTCAGCGCCAAGTCCCTCTGTCATAAAAAAAAAGCCCGCCTACAGAGGCGGGCTGATTCGCACGGGTTGATCGTCAGATAGTGACGTCCACAACCTTGGTGTGATTCATGCAATGCGCATTGATCTTGTACAGGAAGATGAGGTATCCGATGCCCAGCGTGATGATCGAGATGATCGCCCAAATGACGATATTGCCGATGATGCTGGCCAAGTCGATCGTGCACTCCAACCGCCCCACGCGACGGCCGGAATCGTCAAGCACCGCCGTCCGGCTGATGATGAACCGCTGCATGTAATACGGAAACACGAACAAAGCCAGACCGAGCGTGACGATGCTCAGGAGGATCCAGATAATCCCGTGGCCGATGATATCCCCGACGGTGAGATCCGATTTCAACTTCAATTGCTTCATGGTGTGCCCAGGCTCTCGATGAAAGTTAACGCTGCACGTTTTACCATTTTTTTAAAAATGTTTCAAAACGCACCAACCGACATCGAGCTGCACGCCTGGGCAATCTCCAATCCTTGGTCAAAGGATGCTCAGCAATTTCCCTTCTTGGCCTGTCCAGGCGGGCAGAATCCGCCACCACCACCGCCACCGCCATGCGGGTCCACGATCACGGCGCCGTCGGGTGTATAGACAGCGCATCCGCCAAGCAGGCATGCGACGACGGCCAGGGCACAGAACATCTTCATCTTTAGATCCAAAGGGTTAGGTCGGCGCAAGTGTATTTCGGACCCTTGCAACCATGCCCCTACTTTTGTAACGATGCGCCGGCCTGTTACGCCGCAACGTCCTGGCTTTGCTCAAGCATCAAGCTCAAGGTATTCAAGAACAGATCAAGGCCCAGAATGCCCAAGCCGATGGTCGACAGCACGGTATTGCCCGCAGCATCCTTGATGACAACCTTCTCGGTCCAGGCGTTCAGGTCGACGTTGCGCAGGCTGGATACCGGCACCTTCTGCCCCTGCACTTCCAGCGCGTCGCCGGTGACAACGATGGGCTGGGTGGTGATGCTCAGGAACTTGCCGCTCATGCGCTTGCGCCAGACCTGACCCGTGCTGATGTAGTTGAAGGTCACCGCCCCGCCCGAGGCCAGGGTCTGAAGGACGACAGGCTGGCGCTCGCGCAGGTAGAGCTCGCGGAACAGCTGCTGGAAGTCCATGAAGCCCGACAGGTGCAGGCTGATCCAGTTAAAGGATTCTTTCGCGTTGCGGCGATAGGCCAGGTTGGTGGCCAGGCCGCTCATCACGGTCTGCCCGGAACTGAACAGGTACAGATCTTCGATGTCGGCAAAAGGCGTGTACGTCTTCTGCGCGCCGACGATACGGGCCACGCCCTTCTCATAGATCTCATAGCTAGGCTGACGCAACTTCTTCTGCCACACGCTGGCCGCAAGCGCGCCGAGCCCGCAGAAGGCCAGGAAACCGGCGGTGCCGAAGAAAAGCGGGGGATTCTTCTGAGGCACGATGGTGCTCAGGTAGACAACGAAACCAGCCAGTGCCAGGCACGCGATGCCCAGTATCACCAGAAAGTAGACAAAGAACTTGCCGTGCCGAAACGTCTTGATCAGTTCGCCTGTCGAGGGCTGAGAGTGCTGCGTTGCCATGTACTGCCACATCCTATTGTTGAGAGCGGTCCGTTATTAGATGCGGGCGGAGTGCCCGCCAGGGACCGCGCCGGATTGTAAAAGAACCGGCTCACGTGCGCGGGGTTCGCTTGTAGATAGAAGTGGCGGGCAGCCAGCGCCGCCGAACCAACGCTTGCACTTTAGTTGATTAAATCAACCAATTGCACGAGAATGGTTGCTTTCCGACCGAGATGCGATCATGACTTTGCAGACCCCGCTGACCCGCCTTCTGGGTATCCGATATCCCATCATTCAAGCCGGCATGAGCTGGGCCTCGTCCAACGCGGAACTGGCGGCGGCTGTCTCGGCCGCGGGTGGCCTTGGCGTGGTGGCGTCCGGGCCGATGTACCCGGAGGCGCTGCAAGCCGCGCTGCGCAAGCTGCGCAGCCTGACCGATGCCCCCTACGCGGTGAACATCCCGCTCTACAACAAGCGCGCGCGCGAGCATTTGGACATCGCCATCGCGGAAGGCGCCCCTATCATCATCGCCTCGCAAGGCGGGCCGCGAGAGCACCTGGGCCGCGTCCATGATGCCGGGATGAAATGGCTACAGGTCATTGCCAGCCCGGTCCATGCCGAGAAAGCCCAGGCTGCCGGCGTTGATGGCGTGATCGCGGTCGGGTTGGAGGCAGGCGGGCACCCCGGCCCCGAAGAGATCACCACCCAAGTGCTGCTGCGGGCGACGGTGCAGCGCGTAGACCTACCGGTGGTTGCCGCTGGCGGCATCGCGGATGGCGCGGGGATTGCCGCCGCGCTTTGCCTGGGTGCGGCCGGCGCGCAACTGGGAACGCGGTTTTTGCTGACGCCCGAAGCGGGCGTGCACGCCGCCTATAAAGCGGCCGTGATGGGCGCAAACATCAGCGATACCACCCTGGTTGGCCGAGGGCGCTCACCGGTGCGCATGCTGCGCAACGCCTTTGCCCAGCAGTACCTGAACGCCGAGCGATCCGGCAGCAATGAACAACTGGACGCCCTGTTCGCGCAAAGCACCTTGAAGCAAGCGGCGCTGGAAGGCAATGTCGAACTGGGCAAGGTCGAAGCCGGGCAAAGCGCCGGATTGATTGATGATCTGGTGCCGGCCGGCGAGTTAATGCAGCGCATGGTGGAAGAAACGTTGGTAGCGATCCGGCGGCTTTCCGCGTTGGGCTGAGCGGCGGCCGTGGCAGAGTCCAGAGCCAGTTGAACTGGGCGAGCAGCAACTTCATGCTCTACACCGGCTCCCGAAGATTGAGATCACCCAACCTTCGGGGCCCTTCATTTCACGTCTGAAGTCGTGAACCACCCGACTCCTTCGCCAAGCCGACTTCTTCGCCAAGCCTACTTTTTCAACAAGCCCGCACCTTCCACCAGCTTGCGCATGGCGACCTGATCCTTCTCCACGAACTGAGTCGCCTCTTGCGGCGTCATGGTCCAGAGTTCGACGCCCTGGGCGTCCATCAGCTTGCGATATTCCGGCGACTGGTTCACGGCCTGCACGGCTTTGTTCAATGTCTCCAGCACCTGGGGCGGCGTGCCCTTGGGCGCGGCCAAGCTGTACCACGACGCCGATTCCGCCCCGCTTACCCCCGCTTCCGCCAGCGTGGGCACATCGGGAAACAAGGCCGAGCGCTTTGGGTTGGCATAGGCCAGCGCCTTGAGTTTGCCGCTGCGAATGAACTGCACGCTGGCCGCCAGATTCAACACGGCCATGTCGACCTGCCCGCCCACCAGATCATTGATGGCCGGGGCAGCACCGCTGTACGGAATATGCATGATGTCGACCTTGGCCTGCTGGCGGAAGAGCTCGCCGCCCAGATGCGGCGAACTGCCCGGCCCCGCCGACGCGTAGTTGATCTTGCCCGGTTCCTTGCGCGCCAGGGCGATCAGCTCCGGCAAGGTCGACACCGGCAAGGATGAACGCACCACCAGCATGTTGGGCTGGTTGGCCACGATGCTCACAAAGGCAAAATCCTTGATGCCGTCGTACGGCGTCTGCTGCATCAAGGGCGTCACCACATGCGCCGCCGACGTACCCAGCAACAAGGTATAGCCATCCGGTTTGGCCCGCGCCACGAAGTTGGCGCCTATGGCAGCGCCGCCGCCGGCCTTGTTCTCCACGATAACCGCCTTGCCCAGCTGCTTTTCCAGCTCGCGCGCCAGGGCTCGTCCCAGCACATCGGCGGGGCCGCCCGCCGCATAAGGATTGACCAGCGTGATCGGCTGACTGGGATAGCTGTCCGCCGCCAGGCTCGCACTGCTGCATACCGCGCTGACGGCCAGGCCGCACAGCAATCGCTTCAAGGTATTCATCGTTGTCTCCTGATCCTCATTGGGATGCATTTTTGTATTGCTAGATGGCGCCAAGCTGCCTCAGCGCCGTGATTTCCTCGATCGACAGCCCCAGCCTGGCGCGCAACACCTCGTCGGTATGCTCGCCCAGCAAAGGAGGCCGTTCGACCTGTGGATCTTCATACCCCTCGAATTTGAAGGGCACCGGCACCGCGCCAAAGCGGCCGATGCGAGGATGCTCATAGCTTGCGACCATGCCGCGCGCGAGCACGTGCTCGTTATTCAGAATCTCGCCAACATCAAGAATCGGCCCGGCCGGTACGCCAGCCGCATCGCAACGGCGGCAAAGCTCATCGCGGTCCAGCTTGGCAACCGCGCCCTGCAAGCCGGCCATGACTTCCTCACGCCGGGCTACGCGCACCGCGTTGCGGGCCAAGTCCTCATCAGCGCTCCACTGGGGGAGGTCCAAGAGGTCGCACAGCGGTTTCCAATGTTGATCGCTGCCGGTGATCTGCACCCACTTGCCATCACGGCATTCAAACGCGGCCGACGGCACGCGCCCAGGATGTTCCGTGCCCATGCGCGGCGGCACTTCACCCAAGGCGAAGTAGCGCGCCGCGGCCAAAGACAGCAGGCCGACCTGCCCGTCCAGCATGGAGAAATCCACATGGCAGCCGCGCCCGCTACGCTCACGGCCAACCAGGGCCGACAAAATGCCTATCGCCGCCCACAGTCCCGAGGTCAGGTCAGCCACCGGCAAGCCTGGCTTGACCGGTCCGCGACCGCGCTCGCCGGTCAAACTCATGATGCCGCCCATCGCCTGAAACACGGTGTCATAGCCCTTGCGCGCGGCATATGGCCCGGTCATGCCAAAGCCGGTGCACGAGAAGTAAATCAGGTCGGAGTTCTCGGGCGCGATGTGCGCTTTGTCCAGGCCATAGCGCGCCAGGGTGCCCACCGGAAAATTCTCGACCACCACATCCACGTCCTGAGCCAGCCGGCGTATCAAGGCCTGGCCCTCGGGCTTGCGAAAATTGACCGTGATCGATTGCTTGCTGCGATTGAAGGCAAGGTAATAGGCCGACTCATCGCCGCCCTCGCCATGCACCTTGGGTTCAAAACCGCGCGTCTCGTCGCCGCCTTCGGGTTGCTCGACCTTGATCACCGTGGCACCCAGTTCGGCCAATATCATCGACGCGAAGGGGCAGGCCAGCACCCGCGACAAGTCCAGGATGGTGACGCCATCAAGCGGCTTCATCGCGCCGCCCCTTGGCGAAAGCCGCGCATGATGACATTGGCATCGCGGCCCACGCCCAGCGCCTCTTCCAGCGCAAGATCCGCGCAACGATGGAACGCGCGCTTGGTGAGGCCCATGGCGGCGGGGTCCCAGCTGGCGACACGCTCGGCCAGTTCCAATGCTTGCGGCAAGACGTCGGCGGCCGGCACTGCCCGGTTGGCCAGGCCCAGAGCCAGTGCCCGATGGCCGTCGATGGACTCGGCCATGGCCACCAGTTCGAAGGCCTGCTTGCGGCCCAATTGCCGTACCAAATTGGCCATAACCACTGCCGCCACGATGCCGTGGCGCAACTCCGGATAGCCAAAGCGCGTGTCCTCGGCCATCACCACCATGTCACACGCCAGCGCCAGGCCTGCGCCGCCGCCCAGCGCATTGCCATGCACGGCGCCGATCACAGGCTTGCTCATGCGCGAGAAAACAAGATGCAGGTCTGTGGTCAGGCTTGCGCGCGCCAGCACGGCCTCGGGGTGCTCAGGCGTCAGCGCCGAAAACTCCGTCGTATCCGCGCCAGCGCAAAACGACTTGCCATTACCGGTCAACACCACGGCGCGCACCGATTGGTCTTGATCGGCCTCGCGCAGGCTGGCCAGCAAGCCGGCCGTCAAGGGGGTGTTCAAGGCATTGTGCTTTTCCGGGCGATTCAGCCGCAACACGCGCACCGTGCCGTGATTCTCGATTATCAATTCAACCATGTCTTGACCTCTATTTAATTGATTTAATCAACTTTATGAGCATAAGAAAGCCTGTCACAGACAGGCTGCCGCCTTAGCGCGGCTGTACGCCGCGGCCGCGGCGTGTCGGCACTTCGGCCTTCAAGTCATTCAGCATATCCAGCATGTGCGACGTCATCTTGTCCAAGGCGCGCTCCAGCACCTCGCGCTCGTCTTCGCTCAGCACGGCCAGCATCTCCTCGTTGCGCTCAATGGCGGCCGGAAATACCTCTTGGTAGAGCTTTTTTCCAGCGCGCGTCAGGTCCAGGCTTACGCCACGCGCATCCAGGGCATCGGCGCTGCGCTTGATCAGGCCGCGCTCGATCAGGTCTGACACCGTACGGCTGGCCTGGCTTTTGTCGATATTGGCTTCACGCGCCAGCGCGTTCAAAGACATATCGGGCGTTGCACCCAGCAATGCGACGATCCGCCACTCACGCGGACCCACGCCGTAGCGGCTTTCGTTCAGGCCCGCGGCAATGCGGCTGGACACATAGGCCAGCCGGTTCAAGCGGTAGGAAAAAAGCTCCTTGAGCGTGGCGGGCGTGGCGCGGCGGGTGGAAAGCTTGCTTCTGGTTGCCATGGAATTCTCTTGGAGCGGTTGCGGTGACGAGGGCATCATATACAAACGCCGCTCAAGCGCCGGCCTTGATCAGCGGATGGAAGCCGCTATCCGCCACGCGGCTGTGCAGATCGCGCCCCAGCACCTCGCGGCAGCGTTGCGACACGACGGCCAGCCCGTCCAGGTCCAGACCAGTGCGCACGCCCATGGATTCAAACAGACTGACCAGGTCTTCGGTTGCCACATTGCCGGTATGGCCGCCGCCATATTTGACCTTGGCCGGATGGCCGCCCACGCCGCCGATGGCGCAATCAAACCAGCGCACGCCGGCGTCCAGGGCGGCCACATAATTCACCAGACCAGTTGCGCGGGTGTCATGAAAATGGGCCACCAACGTGAGCTGCGGCAGTTCACGTTGCAACGCGCCATACAGCTCGCGCACCGCTTGCGGCGTGGCCATGCCGGTGGTGTCGCCCAAGGTAACGATGTCCACACCCAGCGCCGCATAGCGCTCGGCGTCGCGCAGCACGCTATCGGCCGATACCGCGCCCTCAAAGGGGCAACCAAACGCCACCGAGATCGTGCCTATCATGCGGAAACGGCCCCGGCCCAAGCCGGCCATCTCGGCGATGTTGCCCCATTGATCAGCGCGGCTGCGCTTCAGATTGCGCTCGGAGTGCGACTCGCTGGCCGAGACCAGCAGGCTGATCTCATTGGCGCCATGGCCCTGCTCAAGATCGGCCAGCGCCCGCTGCACGGCGCGCGCATTGGCGCAGGTCGCCTTGTACCAGACGCCGTTCCGACGCGGCAGCGCCGCCAGCATGTCGCTCGCATCGGCAAACTGCGGCACCACCTTGGGATTGGAGTACGAGGTGGCCTCTACCCGCTCAAAACCCAGCGCCGCAAACGCGTCGACCAATTCAATCTTGATCTCGGTCGCAATGAAATCCGGCTCATGCTGCAAGCCATCGCGGGCAAAACATTCGCACAGCACCACATCGCGCGTCATGCTTTTTCCTCCAGGCCAAACAGGCGGATCGCATGGGCGCGCAACTTGATCTTCTGCACCTTGGAGCTGCCTGTCATGCCTATGTTCTCGAAGGTATCGACGATTTCCATATAGCGCGGCACCTTGAAATTGGCGCAACGGCTTTTGCACCAGGCGATCAACTCGGCAGTCTCGGCCTGCTGGTCTTCGCGCAAGAGGACAAAGGCGGCCGGCACTTCGCCCAGACGGGTATCGGGCACCCCCACCACCTGGGCCATGCGCACGGCCGGATGACCATGCAAGACCTCTTCAACCTCGGCCGGCGCCACGTTCTCACCACCGACGCGGAACATATCCTTCAGACGACCCACCATGCGCAAACGCCCTTCGGCATTCATCTCGCCCAGGTCGCCGGTGCTAAGCCAGCCATCGTCGCTCAAGGCGCGTGCGGTGGCCTCGGGCATCTTGTAATAGCCCTTCATCACACTCCAGCCACGGGCCTGGATCTCGCCCTGCCCACCGGGTGCGACCACCGCGCCGGTGGCCGGATCGACCAGGCGGATTTCCATGCCGGGATGCGGCAAGGCCCAACCGTGCGCGCGCAGGGAAAACTCATCGTTCCAGGCCGACATGACGATATTGGGTGAGGCTTCGGATTGCCCATAGGCATTGCACACCGAGGGCACGCCCATCACATCGCGAATCTTCTGCATCACCTCGGGGCCAGCGGCGGCCCAACCGCCACGCAGATGAATTCGCTGGGGATCAAAATCAGGATGGCCCATCAGCATCAAAAAGATGGTGTCGTTGCCGGAGGTCAGCGTGCAGCGCTCTTCATCCAAGACACGCAAGGTCTCACCCACATCGAAACTCGGCAAGGTCAGCAGGCAGCACCCCGTCACCAGACTGACCAGAATGGACAGCGTGGTGCCTGCCACATGGAAATAAGGCCGGATACTGAAATAGCGGTCTTCCGGCCGCACGCCTATGCGCTGCGCCACGGCTGCGGCATTGCCCAGCATATTGGCGTGGCTGAGCATGACGCCCTTCGGAAAGGAAGTCGTGCCCGAGGTGTATTGGATCAAGAGCACATCATCGCTTGCGACGGCGTGCAGGGCTGCATCAAAGCCGGCCGCGTCGGCACGATCCGCGCCTTCGATAAATTCCGCCCACGAGGTCGTGCCCGGCAGGCTACGTTCACCCAGTACCACCACCTTGCCCAATACCGGCAGCGCCGCACCGGGCAGACGCTGAGTCAGGGCAGGCTCTACCCGTTGCAGCAGATCCAGAAAGTCTATGCCCAGAAAGGTGTCGGCCGTCAGCAGCAGCTTGACGTCAGCCTGTTGCAGGCAAAAGGCCAGCTCTTCCGTCTTGAACCGGGTATTGACCGGCACCGTCACCGCGCCGATCAAGGCGCATGCGTAGAACAACTGCAACCAGTCGCCCCCATTGCCAAGAAAGATGCCGACATGGTCACCACGGCGCACACCGGCCGCATACAGCGCCCGCGCGCGTAGCCGGGCACCGGCCGCAAGCTCATTCCAGCTCAAACGTTCCCCCGGTGCGACAAAGGCCTCTTCAGGGCCACGTGCCGCCACCGTCTGCGCCAAACCGGCAGCCAGAGTCATCGCCTTCATGCCTGGGGCTCCTTGCCAAAGCCGGCAATGGCGCCTTGCCAATCCGTGCCACGCAGGTTTTCTTCGATGGCCAACAGTTCAATGGCCATCGCGCCTTCGCGCGTCGTGGCCAGGCCTTGATCGATGCTGCGTTTGGTCAGACGCATGGTCAAAGGCTGGGCACGGGCCATGGCGGCCGCCATGGCTTGCGCCTCCTGCCTGAGCGCATCGGGCGCATACACATGGTTGACCAGGCCGACCTCGCGCGCTTCGGCGGCGTCGAAGCGGCGGCCGGTAAACAACAGCTCTTTGGCCATGCGAGCGCCAGCAATACGCGGCAGACGCTGCGTCGCGCCGACCGTGCCCCACCCCACTTCGGGATAGCAGAATACCGCCTCGGTGGAGGCCAGCACGAAGTCACATGCGCCGGCGATCTCGCAACCCGAACCAAAGGCCGGACCATGCACCACCGCCACCACGGGTTGCGGCAGGCGCTCAATGGCGGCATAGGCGGCAAAGCCCTGAACCCGGCGCGCCGTCAGCTCCTGATGGTTCATGGTTTTGCGTTCCTTGAGATCGGCGCCAGCGCAAAAGGCGGGGCCGTTGCCCATGATCAGCGCCACGTGCACGCCTGGGTCAGCGGCAATCGCCTCCATGACCTGCACCAACTCCGCGCACATCTGCGAACTGAGCGCGTTACGGCTCTCGGGCCGATTCAACGTCACCGTGGCAACACGGTCCTGCACCTCAAACAGAATCGTGTGATAAGTCCGGGTCATGCCTGCTCCTGAATGTTCTGTTCTAGTCACCGCAAGAAGCCGCGGCCATGAATCGACTATATGCCTTTTAGTTGATTTAATCCACTATTTATTCGAGACCCGTTACGTCCTCGGTCTGACCGGATATTCCGTTCTTTTTCCTGCGGCGTTGGGGCTGGAGACCCTGGCCCCGAATGCGCCCGTGGCTTCGGGCGGTCAGTGCAACATGTCGTCCAGCGCCTCAGTTGGAGTCTTGAACCCCAACGTCTTTCTGAGACGGGCGTTCAGCTTGGCGGCGGCTTCGTCGAGGTCGCGCTGTGTATAGCTCGCCAAGCCCGGGCATGGCGGAACGTTCGCGGGGTTAGCCGGTTATTTCGCCTTCGCGCGCACGGCGTTGCAATCGAGTTCCAGCACCACTTTTCCCGTTCCTTTTTCTGTCACCTTGGACGCCAACTGCAGGTCTTTAGGGTTGCCGCGATCTTTGCAGGCTTCGTATGCGTAGCCTTCCGCCAACGCGAGATTTGCCCCAGGATCGGAACCGTGCCCGTGCATCCATCTACCGAAGGGATCCTTCCTGGAAACCTGGTAGGTCGTAGCGCCAGAAGATGCGACTGCCTGAGGCTGGCCCTTCTTTTTCTTGGCGCGCTCCGCGTCGCAGTCCAGATCCACGATCACCTTTCCCGTCGCCTTTTCCGTCACTTTCGCCGCGCGGTTCCAAAGTTTGGGGTTGCCGCGGTCCATGCAAGCGCGGTTCGCGGCTCCTTCAGCAGCGTAAAGCTCCGTACCCGGTTGATTCGCCGCGGGGCCCTTCCAGACGCCCAAAGGATCCTGCCAGGTGGCGATGTATTGGGCCGCAACCGGACCAGTCAGCATCATCCCCACGATGCCCGCACCGCATAGCCATCTCTTCATGACGATCCCCTTGGTTCTTTTTCGAACGAATAGGGTAGTCGCGGAAGCGGTCTAAGTAACTCCACCGAAAAGGGTAATCCCTGCTGCTTCGTGGGTATCGGGAGGGAGAGGGCTAGACACTTTGGAAGAACGGTTGGACATCAGCATCTCAACATTCTTTGCCGGGGCTAAACCATTGATTTAATTGTTATTGATGGCGCGGCAGGAGGGGCTCAAACCCCTGACCCCAAGATTAGAAGGGCCCGTGTGAAATGCTACTAACGCATTGATATCACGGGCTTCTTAATTTATATCGTTAGAACTATTGTGTGATCTACACGACGAGTTTATGCGGTTTTCCGGCCATCCGTTCTAATGCCATGCCCTACTTCAAGCGAGGATTCATGTGATGGGGACTTAAGTTTCCGACACTGAGTCCGTTCATTTGAACGTACTCCACAACCCGAGCATCTAAATGAGCCAACCACCTTCGTCCCGGCCGCAAGGGGGAATCGATCCCGCGGCATTAATTGTTGCCTCCGTCGCTTTGCTGGGGACAACTATGCTTGGAGCGGGCTCTTTCTCTATTCTATCGAGCGTTCTCGGCTTGACCATCATCGTTGTAATCTACGCCTACGATGAGCACTGCAAACGCACATTTCCGCAGCAAGCGGGCTTCGCGATGGTCATTGGATTTGCTGCCACCGTAGCTCTTGGCGCTCCAGCCGAACTGATAAATTTGCTCCCTACTCCACAGGAATGCCTCGACAAAACTGATCAGAAGTGCATCGATTACGTCGAAGGAATTTCCGAGCAAATAAACTCTACGCTGTTTTTTATGTGGATCGCCTCGACGCTTTTCGTATTAGCCTGCGAAACCGAGCGAGGCCGGCACATTCCAGTTCAAAAGGTCGCGTGACCGCATCGAAGGCGAGCGGTACTACCAAGGTTGGTAGATGCAATGGATATTTGCGCTCATGCCTAGTACCGCGCAATCTGTCTGGCTTCCAGCCTACTGCTACGCCTGAGTGCTTATCGCGGTAGCTGGGAGTTCGTAGTAGCGATGCTCAACCTCGCTAACAATGTTCGCCTCATCGACTTATCCTTGACTGTGATTAGCATTATTACGTTTCAAGACACACCCAAACCAGGATGCAACATGGCACTCAGGCCCCACGTAAAAGAGCGCGTTCAATTTCTGTTTGAAGCTACCATTTGGGTCATCGCACCATTTACATGGCTCATGTACGCAACAGCGACTGGGCTAAATAAAGCGGATGACTGGATCCGCTCGACGACCGTAATGGTCCCATTTGCTTACCTTATCGCTATACCGGTGCTATACGCGCTAGTGTTCGGTACTCTTCCTATAGCCCACATTCGCGCACACCGACGGGGCCTACGCTCGTTCCAATTTCTCGCTGGCAGCGAATATGCAGAAAATATTGGAATGTCATTCAATCGAGTCGCTGAGAGCGACGAGGAAAGGGCAGCAAATCAAAAGCATGACAAAGCTGTTCGAAAACTGGTTCATATCAGAGAACACGCGCACCTGCGGTTTCTCAGCGACCTAACTCGCCAATCTAAAATAGTCGCCGACAATGTGAGGACGCGCGCGGGGCTTTTTCTGCTTGGCGGTATCGTGATTGCTTTTTCAGGCGTCGGCTTCTTTTATGCCCAAACTCCACGCACCTACACAGGAAAGGAACTTTCTGAGATTCTCGCCACTCTCGCGCCGAATTTTGGAGTGTTATTTTTTATTGAATTTATCGCTTTGTTCATGTTCCGCCAATATCGCCCACTAATGGACGAGTTTCGACACTACGAAGCGATCCAAAGGCGTCGTGAAGAGGTCGGAGCCTTGCTTAGCCTTCTTGAAGAGCACGATGTTGAAGTAAATCCCTTAGAGCTCGCGCGCGAAGGCTTCTATTTCTCGATAGGAGAACTTCTAGAAAATGGGGAAACCACTGCATTACTGGAGACGCGGAAGCTAGATCGAGATGAAGCGGTGGGCTTATGGAGCAAAGTTATTGACGCGCTCCCTCGAATGAAGTCCTAAATGGACGCGAGTACAAAAAACAAAAGACCCATAGCTTTCGGTTAGGGGGCTTCTATGACACAGCCTCCCGACAGCATCGTGCTCATGAGCCATGAGTCTGAAAGATGAATTCGTTCGCCCAAATACTAAACTCACCAAGAGGGTTGACCCTAATCCCGAATAAGTCCGAACCAGAAGTAGGAATCTCCCGCTCCTTGGAGGTAGCGCGTTGCACCACAAACTGTGTCACAACAGAAACCCAAGCCGTCTGAACCTAGGCACAGCGCCGGTACAAATTCGAATTGGCAGCGGTCGCGGTGTTTCCCATACGCGGCTACCGCATAGCAATCATTGGATTTTTCGAATCGGCACCGCACTGACTGCGTTAATTTCCGTTGGTTCCCAACGGCTGAATCTGATGCTCGGTGTCGTCTTGTTGAGTGGTCAATTCCATCTTTTCCATGGGGATCTCCTGCAAGTCGCGGGCGAAGAAAGCTGCATCGACGTCGGCTGAGCATCAGCGGAGGACGGGAGCTACCGGTGTTCAATACTGGCGAATTCCCGGGTACTCGATCAAAGCCGAGCTTAGAGCGAACCAATAATAATGGCGCTGCACACATCAGTCTTTAGTCGTAGTCGATCGTTTCGGAATTTGCCACCGCAAAGTCTGGAGGTAACGATCCCGAAACACCATCTTCAACCCGGCGAGCAAGCGGGGCCTCGGCCCGCATCGGCTTAGTCCCTGAGTACTCGGGCGCAAAAAGCTGGGCGATATCGGCATGGGTTCAAGGTTGCCCGATGGCTGGGAAGTTCTCGACCACTTGAACTTCGGCAACAGCATCAGCAAGTAGAGGAACGCCATAGCACGATAAGTTCGAACATCCGCATGCATCCGACACAAAACGTGATTTTATGCGCGTCGTCCGTGCCTACACCTGTGATGAATGTCGGGAATGGTCGACGCGCCTTCGCGTTGTCGTTGCCCGCGCGCTGGTCCGCGCAAGCGCCAGCAGGCCACATTTTTTCGCAACTACGAAGAGGTTAGAGGCGTACGCGCGACACGGGGGTGGGCATCAAGTTGGAAGGACGCTCAATCGGCCTGGATTCTCACGCTGGCTAAGAACTCATAACCTGCCAGATCTCCCAAGACCCCGTAAAACCCTGTATTCCCTAAAGATTCTGGCGCGGCAGGAGGGGCTCGAACCGTTATATTAGGTGCGGAAGGCTAAACGCGCGCCCCATGCGACGCAAGCTACTAAATAAAAAGAGATTTCCATCCAGCGCAAGCATGCAATCAGCTGCATGCTTGGGATCGAAGCGACAGGGTAATCCCCCGCAAAAGCGATGAGGTCAGAAGTAGAATTTTCTCGTTGAGGAGTTCTACCGCATGAAGAAGTCGAGATTTACGGACAGCCAGATCATTGACGCCATCAAGCGCGTGGAAGCTGGTCTTGCCGTTCCTGAGCTATGCCGGGACCTAGGCATCAGCTCGGCTACGTTCTACAAGTGGCGTTCCAAGTACGGCGGCATGGACGTATCGCTGATGGCACGCATGAAGGAATTGGAGGCCGAGAACGCGCGGCTGCGCAAGATGTACGTCGAGGAGAAGCTCAAGGCCGAGATCGTGACGGAGGCGCTAGAAAAAAAGTGGTGAGGCCATCTCGCCGCCGCGAGATGGCCCAACGTGCAGTGCAGGATCGCGGCGTATCGATCCGGATGGCCTGCGAGGCGTTCAGGGTCAGCCAGACTTGTTATCGGTACGTCGCCAAGGCAGACGCTGAGAACGAGGAGATCGCCAACTGGCTGCAACGTCTGACCGACAACCATTGCAACTGGGGCTTTGGTCTGTGCTTCCTGTATTTGCGCAATGTTCGAGGCTTCGGCTGGAACCATAAGCGTGTGTACCGGATCTATCGCGAGCTCGAACTGAACCTGCGTATCAAGCCGCGCAAACGACTGATGCGGCAGACGCCTGAGCCCCTGACCGTGCCCACCAATGTGAACCAGGTATGGCCGATGGACTTCATGCATGACCGGCTTGCCGATGGGCGCAGCATCCGCGTGTTCAACGTGATTAACGACTTCAACCGCGAGGCGCTGGGCATTGAAGTTGACTTCTCGTTGCCGTCCGAGCGCGTGATCCGCACGCTCAAGCAGATCATCGGCTGGCGGGGAAAGCCCTTGGCCATTCGGTGCGATAACGGACCCGAATACCTGAGCGCGGCAATTGTCGATTGGGCCGAGGCATGGGGCATAAAGCTCGAATATATCCAGCCGGGCAAGCCGCAACAGAATGCCTACGTCGAACGGTTCAACAGGACCGTGCGCTACGAATGGCTGTCCCAATATCACTGGGACGATCTGGACCATGTACAGCGCGTCGCCACGCAGTGGATGTGGTCCTACAATCACGAACGCCCAAATATGGCACTGGGCGGCTTCACCCCCAAACAGCGGCTAGCCATGGCTGCGTAGCGTTCCTACTTCTGCCAATTGTGGATTCAGACGGTCAGTGCAACATTGCGTCCAGCGCTTCAGCCGGGGTCTTGAATCCCAACGTTTTTCTAGGCCGGGAGTTTAGCTTGGCGGCAACTGCATCAATCTCGCACTGCGTATAGTTTGCCAAGCCTGTTCTTTTTGGGAAGTACTGGCGTAGCAGGCCATTCGTATTTTCGTTGGTGCCTCGCTGCCAGGGGCTGCCCGGATCGCAGAAGTAAACGACCATATTGGTGGCAATACTAAAGTGCCTGTGCGCTGACAACTCAGCACCGCGGTCCCGGGTTAGGCTTTTCCTTAGTTGAGCAGGCAGCTGGCGCATCTGCTCAACAAGGGCTCGAGTGACGGTTTCGGCCCGCTTGTCTTCGATCCTGCAAAGCACGGTGAACCGCGTGCTTCTGTCGACGATCGTGGCAATGGCGCTCTGATTTGCTCCCGAAATAAGATCGCCTTCCCAATGCCCTGGCAATGCGCGGTCTTCGATCTCCGCAGGACGAGAACGAATTGAGATGCAGTCGGGAATGCCGCCTGAAATGGCCGCCCGATGGGGTCTGGCATGGCGGAACATTCGCTGAGTCCGCAGGTGCTTTTTTAGTTCTTCACGCAGTACGCCGCGGGCTTGAACAAACAGCGATCGATAGATTGTTTCGTGCGAAACACACATGATCTTTCCGTCAGGAGAGTGACGCTTCAGCCATCCTGAAATCTGTTCTGGCGACCAGTCAGCCTCCAACAGGCGTATCACGATACCGCGCAGCTCCGGTTCACTGGACAGCAGGTAAGGCTTCGGTCGCAGACCACGCTTCAAGAACTGCTTTTCAGCATCGTACGCTCGGTACTTCCCTGGTCCACCATTGCGGCCGACCTCTCTCGAGATCGTCGATGCTGAGCGGCCCAACTGGCGACCAATAGCTCGATAACTTGCGCCACTGGCCAACCCTCGAGAGATCGACTCGCGCTCTTCTGCTGACAGGCATTTTGCACGGCGCGTCCTGGTCCTAGGCGAGATGCCTCCGTGGGTACAGGAGATATGAAAAGACAGTCGCAGGAGGCTTAGATATGTCGCGTGCAATGGAGCTCATCGGGGTCCCCTTGCGCCATAGCTCCCAAATCCTAGACTTCCTCTCCGTAGTCATGGCGCCGTAAATACTGACCATTGCACACCTCTATCCATCAGGCTTTCAATAGGGTGTTGCACTGACCGTCTGAATCCACAATCGCTAAAAATGGGGGGATTACCCAACGGCCCAGAGATCTTCTGATGCCTACTGTATGACCGAAGCCAAATGGCATTTCGGTCCAACACATCAACCCTGCACGTCGGCTCAAAACGCATTCATCGAGCAGGCTAATCATACATGTCGCACTGAAGCGATCAAAGCGCGCCGGTGTCGAACGTCGATAGGTTTACACGATTACCCATCAGTTGGCCGACTCCAACAAAGCCCGCACGCACAAGTCGTTGGATCGTCTTCCGCCGGGGGCCGTAAGCTAAGGCGAGTACCGATTTTCTCTGCCAGCCTCCATTCGACAAGCAGTTCACACAACCGCATAGATCGAATACCCAATTTTGGGTATTCGAAAAATAGGCAGATTCCGTAGAATTTGCCCACCGTTAACGTCGGACATCCAAATTCCGAGACTGACCCAAATTGCTAAAGAACGGGATTTTGACCACGTACTGCGACGAAGACCAGGATGAGTGTTACGCGCTAGAACCAATTAGCCTTTAGGAGGCCAGCATGAACGAATCCGAGAAGTTGCCCTTTGCACTGGCGGTCCCCTCTGCGACATCTGTTTTGACACCGGATGATCAGCAGTGGGCCGATTTTTTTGCAAAAGAGGAGGCTTACATTGCATATGTGATGCCGGCTGGAAGAGCCCTTCCTTTAGCGGGACCGGCCTCGACGAATTGCGGTACTTATTGCGGGACAGTGGGGAATGGCCTCGACGACATCAGCAATGACATCTCAGAAGACACTGCGTGATTCCGACCAATTCGGGAGGATAATTATGTCTATCACGCGGCTTCCCAAAGTTCTAATAATCGCAGACGATGATGATCTCCATGCGCAAGCGTTGTGTCGGCATTACGAAGCTGAAAAGTCAGCCGTGGCCTACCTGCTTAATTCTGCGCACTTTCCTCAACGAGTGAAGCTGTCCTATACGACCTCGGAACAATCTACTGTCCTGAAACTTGCATCAGGTAGTGTCCTAGTGGAGGAGGAGATAACAGGGATATGGTACCGACGGCCGAAACCACATGAAATAGATCAGGGCATCAGAGAAGACAGAGCCAGGAAGTTTGCCGCTGCGGAAAGCAGAACCTTGTTCCAAGGTTGGCTGTGTCGCTGTGGAAACAAAGTTGTAAATCCTGTTGCCGCTGATAGGCTTGCCCACTTTAAGCCGTTGCAGCTAGCCAAGGCCCGATCGGTCGGATTGAACGTACCGGCAACTTTGATCTCTAACGATCAGTTGGAAGTGGCGCAGTTTTTGGATCGCTGGGACAAGAGAGTTATATTCAAGATATTGACTACAACACCATGGCAGGTTACTGAAACGAAAAGCTGGCAGTCCGAATATAATTCGATGCTCGGCTTGATATCCCTGGCCCCCGTGATTTGGCAACAACGTATAGAACGGGGGCGGGACTTTAGAGTGACAGTTATAGACAATGACGTAGCGGTAGCTGAAATCATTCCTGACCGAGCTAACGCACAGCTCGATTGGAGGTTGGATGTCAGCGCCAGGGTAATTCCTGCGGTGCTATCTAATGAAGTTTGCGAAAGGCTGCTGCGCTTGACGCGAGAGCTTGGTCTTCGCTATGGAGCCATTGACCTAAGAGAGGATAATGACGGCAAGATGTGGTTCTTCGAAGTGAATCCTGGCGGTCAGTTCCTCTTTAACGATGTTCACGGAAAGGTTCCCGTTCTGCCGCTAATGGCAAAAGCTCTCGCTCAATCGACAAATGGCAGTTGATCGAAAGTTAGGGACTGCGGAGCTCCTCTAATTCAAAGCAGCATATGACAAACTCGGCGAGCGACACGCAACCTCGCTCCACGCTGCGGAACGACGCCTCGTATGTCAATGCTCAAAAAGAATGAGACGCTCGGGACGAGCGCATGCACCTTAGGGAGATGTGTGACGTAGAGGATTCGAACATATATTAGGGTCGGGCTGGTGCCCCCTGTGCCTATA
Source organism: Achromobacter spanius (assembly GCF_029637605.1). Lineage (NCBI taxonomy): Bacteria > Pseudomonadati > Pseudomonadota > Betaproteobacteria > Burkholderiales > Alcaligenaceae > Achromobacter > Achromobacter spanius. Next base: position 2,573,949 of record NZ_CP121261.1, read on the forward strand.
TCGGGAACAGCCCATTACACCTTCAGGCTTGCGGCCCGTAGCGGACATCGAATCCACAGGTACAAAGGGCTGTCCTTGGTGAAGCACCACGCGCGGTTCTGACCTGAGGTTGCCCGTGCGAGCAGCACGCTGCACTTTTATGCTAGCGTCTCAAACAACGTTTGCTTCGAGTGATTTCAATCGCCCTCGATCCCATCCTCTTCGCTGGCATCCCATTCACTGTCAACGCGCTTGTCGTAGGCACCCACCCCTAGATTTTTCAGCGCGGCCATACCCCAACGTTCCGCAGCGAACTGATCAAGCTCTGCCAAACGTCGGCGGCAATTGTTGGGCCCCCAATACGGCGAAGACATTAGCTTTCCACGGTAGTCAACCCGTCCCAACAGTTCATTGAAGTTGACCTGCACGATTTCTCGCATGGCGTCCAACTTTTCCTGAAAGCATACATTCTTTAGCCTTCGGTTATCTCGGGCGGGAAGAAGGGTCAAGTTGCCCAGAGAATGCAAATACGGCTTCATGGATAGGTTGTACTCCCGGAAGGCCTTCTTGGCTTTAAGGGTAGCGCCTTCGAGGAATCGATCATCCGGCTTCTGCGGGTATATATGTTCGATATCCCATGCAGCCCGGAATTCGTGCCAATTTCCAGATAGAAACACTGGCAACTGCGCATCGATATGGAACTTATTTTTACTTCTTCCGCCCCTACCAAGGGCTGTACCGTACTGCCAAAAAAAGTATTTCAGGAACGAACCGAGATCTCCGTAGACGTTCGTCTGATGCAATGCCGACGCAGCGAACTCCCCATCGTCATACGCATCAGCGTAGATGGGATCCAGTACGAGTGCTTCCTGCCTGTCCCACAGAGTCGCGCGGGGCCAGAAGAGTCGATGATTGAGTTCCTTTGCCGTCGAGATTTTGGCGCCTGTGGCATCCTCGAGCTCGCCGTGGAATAGCTGGCGGGCAATGCGCCATTTCTGAGTACGTCGATAGTTTGCCCTTCTCATGGCTAGCGCGTCGCGGAACGAGGCAATTTCGCAAAACCGGATAACGTCATTGGCCTCTTGCGGCATCTTCAGCAACGCCGCCACAATCACAGGCTGATACTCGGCTTCCCGATTTAGACGCGCAAAATCCAGCAGCGCTGCTTCAACCGGGTCGTTGCCTTTGCTCACGTCGGGTGAGACTACTCTTGCCCAGTGTTCGGCGACGAGTGCGAGAGAATCGATGTACCGGAGGATATAGGCAGCCAAGTCAACGGGTTCAAGCATCTCTACCCTGGCTATGAGCACATCAAGGACGCGGGATGAACTGTCGAAATTTTCTTTATCGAAGAGAATCCAGTGCACGCGCAAGAGTCGGTCCGCATCCAATTCTTCGAGTGGGGCGTCGGCCTTGGCTCCAGGCTTCCTCTTTGGGCAGATAATTCGATAAAGCTTATCGTAGCTTCGCGAAATCCGATCAATCAATGCAGCACGATCCGCGTCCCCCTGTACGAGGGCAACTACTTCGATAAGCTTGTTCTTGACCAAATCAAATTGGGATACCTTGCGCCCTCGTAGATTGATCCGCTCAAACAGGGCAGTTGCACCCTCCAGCTTAGGTGCGACGTAAACGATTAACTCACACGCTTCAATCTCGGCTGCGGTGACCTTACCTGGGAGCATTTCGCTCAGGCGTCGGTATGCACCGATCAACAGGTTCTGCGAAAGCGTCTCGGGGTGAACGGGTTCGCCGCTGACCAGTCGCTCGACGATCGTGCCGTCATCAGTTGACCTGCTCTCCAGCCACAGTCGGTTTACGGCATTCGACGGCTGAAATATGGCCGCCTGCTGCCGCACCGCGGCCAACGCCAACATCAGCGTCGTCAACCGTTGCTGTCCGTCAACTATGCCCAACCTTCCCTCATTCATATACACGACTGAAAGTCCCAAAAACAAAGCTTGCCTCTTATGGCTCGCATTGCGCAGATCTGTAATGAACTCGTCGACTTGACTCTCACGCCAATCGTATGGACGCTGAAACGCAGGGATAAAGAAATTCGTGCGCAGCAAATCTTGCACTCTGAACAGCTTCGACGTGCCAGGCTGCCACATCTCTCCGATTGGGGAATCCATTTATCACCTTACAAGTCATCGATAGGGGGCTTCCCGACCACGAGAGCCATGGGAGCCGCAGCGAGGATGCTTCCTCTGGCCCGGAATGATACCGTCATTTACATTTCAGCCGTTTTTGATAGATCTGGAATCGACAGCAACCGCTGCATTGCTCACTGGTACACGTTGTGCAGGATGGGGTTCACGCATCAGACGCCGCTCCGTTCCAGCACTTCCTCCATCCGGACGACCGTGCGCCGGAGCTTTTCCCCTTGGAAGTCAATTTGTTGTCACGCGGACAACTTGCCCAATAGTCTGCAATCCGTTGAAATGTTGCATTCCGTGACAATGGGGCTCGTATGAGATGTGCAGTTGTCGACAATTCAACCCTAACTGCGGTTGAACGGCTTTTAGGACGAATCACCGTAAGCAACCTGCACGCTATCGAAGGAGACGTAGCCGCGTTTCAGCACCTTATTCAGACAATTCTGTTTTACGACAAAATCTTCTATGTGGATGACTACAAGGAACCGTATCGGGAAATGCGGCAGAAATCGTTCTCCTACATGACACCGATACTCCCGCTGACGTAGCTCACGATGCCTTGATTAGAAAAAGCTCTGAGCTAACAGACGGGCTCACTTTCGGGGTGAGGGTCACGGGGCCATCATCGCAGCGGATAGTGCAACCGGCCGTGTCCCGCAGCCAGCTTCGATGATGGTGAATATGCAGGCTGATGCGCTTAGTGGAACCCGAGAAAATGGGTGAGGTTGTGGGCATATCAAGGGGACTTATTGCACGATTTCCAGGGAGGCTAGGCAAGACACCCCCAAAGGGGGGGGAAATCGCGGACTAGCGGGTGCGTACTATCCCCTCGGAAAATCGCATCAGAATTCGACCCGTACCGCCCGGCTATCATTGCTGCCTCACCTTTCGGGAGCACTCATGAAAGCAATACTCGCCGCGATGTTCACGGTGCTGTTGACCGCCTGCGCATCCAAGATCGTTTCGTACACACCCGTGCCCGCTCCGGCTGATCCGCTCGCGGTTATCGAGCAGGTGCTAAGCGAGCAACCGCAGAAGTACCGCCCGGAAGGCGTGAAGGCCACAGGCACGTACGTTGAGTTCGGTGATGGGGTTATTGCAGAGCAGTCCGCGTGGAACCCGGCACGGGCAAAGGCCAAGCGAACCACCGTCCGGCTGTACTACACGTCTATTGCAGAGAACCGGCTACGTGAGCGCGGGCGCTGGTGGATCGTGCAGTCACTGAACAAGCAAGGGTCGCTGTTGGCTTCAGCCTGGAGCGACGACAAGGACGCGGCGTTGCGCTACATCGCGGCGCTGGAAGCCATGAGGGACCGAGCGGCTGCGAGTGCAAACTGAGTGCAAATCGGAGTGCACTCAGAACCGGGAGTGCAAATTCACAATGGCATCTCAACATTCCTTGCCGAGGCTAAACCATTGATTTATTAATTATTGCTGGCGCGGCAGGAGGGGCTCGAACCCCCGACCCCGGGCTTAGAAGGCCCGTGCTCTATCCAGCTGAGCTACTGCCGCGCAGTCTTTTGATGACCCGGAAGATGTCCGGGCGCCGCATTTTACCTTGTTGCCGAAAAACTTGTGACGCGGCCCACCGCACTGGCCTCTACCCCCCCCACGCCCCCTACTCGTCCTCGATATCCGCGTGCGTGGACACCCACAGCACCATCGCATCCGCCTCGCTCAGGCTGATCACCCGGTGGCCCATGCGGCTGTCTATATAGAAGCTTTCGCCCGCCTTCAATCTCGCCGGTTCGTAGAACTCGGTGTACAGCATGACTTCCCCTTCCAGCACGTAGACGAATTCTTCGCCGCGGTGGCGGCTCCAGTCCTGGAATTCGTCGAACGAGCGCGCCTTGACGCGGGTGTGAAACGGCATCATGCGCTTGTGCGACAGCGCGGTGCACAGCAGGCGGTGGTCGTAGTACGGGGTTTCGTACTGGCGGCCTTCGCCTTCGCGGCTGAGGCTGCGGCGGCCGGTGCCCATGTGGGCGTCGGACGCGGAGAAAAGTTCGGCAACGTCCAGGTCCAGGCCGGCGGCGATCTTGATCAGGTTGTCGTAGGTGGGCGACAGCAGACTGTTTTCGATTTTCGACAGCGTGGACGCGGCGACGCCGGTGGCTGCCGCCGCCTGCTTCAGGGTCCAATTGCGCGCCTGGCGCAGGGCCCGCAGCCGTTGCGCCAATGCGCTTTGTTTGTTGCCGTGCATCCTGTGTACCTTGTCATGCCCGCGATGAGCGCTCCCGCCACCAGTCGCGCGCCTGGTAAGACCAATAAGTCAGTTGAACCGCCGCCGTGCCCAGCCCGCCGCCGTTCCACGCCAGCCCAAAGGGTTCGAATAACTTGTAGCGCTGCGTGTCGCCGGTGATCCCTTCGGCCACGACTCGCCCGCCGATTGATGTGGTGTTCATGCCGTGCCCGCCGAACGCCGTGCAATACCAGACGTCTGGCGCCAGTTGGCCAATCTGCGGCATCAGATGCCGGGCGTAGGCCATGCGGCCCGACCAGGCGGTTTCCACGCGCAGCCCCTGCAATTGCGGGTAAACAGACAGCAATTCGCGGCGCAGGGACTCGGCCAGATCGGGTGGGTCGTCGACACGGGTGGTGATTCTACTGCCCCAGCCAATGCGGCCGCCATCCAGCACGCGGTAATAGTTGCCGGCGCGGCGGTCGTCGCCGATGGCGGCGGTGCTGCGGATGGCTTCAAGCACGCGATCGCCCAGCGGTTCGGTCAGCATGATGTAGGTGGCGATGGGCAACATGGCCCGGCGCAGCGCGGGTACCACGTCGCCGGTGTAGCCGCCGGTGGCCAGCACCACGGTGCGCGCGTCGATCTGGCCTTGCGCCGTCTTTAGGTGCTTGACGGCACCGACCAGCGTGACGCCGGTCACGGGGGAATCTTCATGGATGCGCACGCCCAAGCGCACGCATTCGCGGGCCAGCGCGCGCGCGTAGTTCAAGGGGTGAAAGTGAAACGAGGCCGGGTCTTCGACGCCTTGGTGATAGACGTCGGACACCAGTCGTTCGCGTACCTGGCTGCGCGTCAGGAAGCGCACGTCGCGCCCGAAGTCGCGGCGCTGGGCGTCGCACCACTGGTTAAGCGCGTCGGTGGCTTCGTAGCGCACCACGCGCAGTCGGCCATCGACCTTGTGCGCGTCGGCGATGGCCAGCGTGCGGATGTTGTCGCGGATGATCTCCACGCCTTCCATCGACAGCCGGTAAAGCTGGCGGTAGTGGTCTTCGTCCACGTGCCGCTTGATGGCGTCGGCGCCGGCCGAAAACGCGGGCGATACCGAGCCGCCGTTGCGCCCCGACGCGCCCCAGGCGATGCGCCGCCCTTCCAGCAACGTAACGCTGCGCCCGCGCCGGGCGAGTTCCAGCGCGGTCGACAAGCCGGCCAAGCCGCCGCCCACCACGCAGACGTCGGTGCTGGCCACGCCGGCCAACGGCGCATACCGCGTGTCCGCGTCGGACAGCGTGCGCTTGTAATAGGTGTCGATGTACTCGGAGGCCATGCCGGTGGGGGTCCGTGTCAGTGCAGGCTTGCGCCTTGCAGGCCGCCCGTGAGGCGCTTTTCCAGCCAATTGGCCAGGCGCAGCAACGGGTAGCAGTAGATGAAGTAGATGGCGGCAATCATGCCGTAGATGAACAGCGATTTCGCAGGAAAGGTAATGATGAATACCTCGCCCTGGCGCGTCAGTTCGGTAATGCCGACCACCGACAGGATGGCGGTGCTTTTGATCAGCATGACGTAGACGCCGCTCATGGGTTGCACGATCAGGCGCATGGCTTGCGGCAGGACGACCAGCCGCAGGATCTGCAAGGGCCGCAGGCCGAGTGTCATGGCGCCTTCGGTCTGGCCGCGCGGCACGGACTGGATGGCGCCCATGACGATTTCAGCGACATAGCAAGACGTGTACACCGACAGCGACACGAAGGCGGCGGTGGCGGAATCCCAATGCAGCAGCGCGATGCCGGTGCTGGGCAGCACAAAGTAAAAGATATAAAGCTGCACCAGAAACGGCGTGCCGCGCAGCACGTGGATGTACAGGCCCAGCAATTGATGAATACCACGGATGTGATAGCTGCGTATCACCCCTATCACAAAGCCCAGCAGCGATCCGGCGATGATGGCCACGAACGATATCTTCAGCGTCTCCCAGAAGCCCTTCAGCAGGAAGGGCAGCACGACGCCGGCGGTGGAAAGATAGGAATCCAGCATGCTTACCTCGCGTTCCAGGCCGGGCCGGCCAACCAGAGGCTGACGCCTCGCGACAACAACAGCATGACGCCGTAGATCAGCAGGTAGCCCGCGGCAATCGTCAGGAAGCTTTCGCTGGGCACGATGCGGTCGCTGTTCATCTGCACGCCGGCTGCCACCAGTTCGAATACGGTGATCAGCGACAGCAGGGACGTGTCTTTGATCAGCACGGCGGTCTGCCCCAACAACGGCGGCAGCGTGTTGACGAAAGCCTGCGGCAGCACCACGTAGCGCAGCCGCTGTTGATAGTTCATGCCGCAAGCCTTGGCGCCTTCGATCTGGCCGCGCGGCACGGATTCAATGCCCACGCGGATGATTTCGCTCATGTAGGCGGCGTGGTGCAGCGTCATGGCCATGATGCCCAGCACCATTTCGCTCCAGCGCCCGGCGCCCGGTATCACCATGGGCACGGCGTAATAAACCAGGTAGATCTGCACCAGCAAGGGGGTGGACCGGATGAACTGCACGTAGGCCGCCACCGGGCGCCAGATGGCGCCTCGGCGCGACATGTGCAGCAAGGCCAGCGGCACGCCGGCCAACACGGACAGCACCAGGCTGGCGCCCGCCGCGATCAGCGTGTTGGCCAGGCCCGTGGCGAACTCGCCCGTGTACTGGCTGACGATGCGCCAGTTGTAGTAGTCGATCAGCCAATCCATGGGCGCTCCGGTCTCCTGGTTATGTGGCGCGATTTATTGGTGGTCTTTCTTCCAGTCGGTGGAGTACCAGTACTTCACCTGCTCGGGCAGCGTGTTGTCGGCGGTCTTCAGCGTTTGCCAGTTATCCAGCCAGAACTTGAGGCGGAAGGCATTGGGGCCGACGGCAAAGGCCAGCGGTTCACGCACCATCACGCCGTCCAGCACGCGCAGGTTGCCGAAGTCCACCAGGAACTGGTTGGCGGTGGACATGGACATGATGCCGGCGTCCAGACGACCGCTGGACAGGGCCTGGCCGACCGGCGCGCTGCCGCCCGAGAACTCTTTCATGGTGGCCTTGGGCAGCATCTTCTTGCCCGCTTCGGCGTAGGTGCTGGCGCCCAGCACACCGACGTTCAGACCGTCCTTGTTCAGTTCCTGGTACGACTTATAGGGCGAGTCCTTTTGCACCACGGCAACGGTTTCGGCATAGAACATCGGCGCCGAGAACAGCACCTGCGCCGCGCGTTGCGGGGTGGGCGTCATGTCGGCGGCCACCATGTCGGCCTTGCCGGACAACAGCGCCGGCAGCAGGCCCTTCCATTCATAGTCTTGCAGGACCAGCTTCACGCCCAGGTCGTCGGCCATGCGCTTGGCCACTTCCACAGCCAAGCCGGTGCGCTTGCCGGATTTGTCCATGAAGCTCATCAAGGGGCCCGAGGTCTGCACCGCCACGCGCAGCTCGCCGCGCTTGATGATGTCGCTTAGTTCGTCGGCTTGCGCGGGCAGCGCCACGGTGGCGCTGGCGATGGCGATGCTGGCCAGGCCCAGCCATTGTTTGATTTTCAGCATTTCGATATTCCCTTGTGGTGGATGACGTCGTTCCGGGCTTGGCATGGGTGCTGCCGCATGGCCGGCAGCGCCCGGATTTGCCGGACCGGCCTGTGCTTGGATTGCTTGAACAGCTTGGAATGCGTGGACTACAGAATCTTGTCCAGGAAAGCGCGCGTGCGCGGCTCCTTGGGATGAACAAACACCTCGTCGGGCGTACCGATTTCCACGATGCGCCCGGCGTCCATGAACAGCGCGCGGTCGCCGACGTCGCGCGCGAATCCCATTTCGTGGGTCACCACCGCCATCGTCATGCCGTCGCGTGCCAGTTGCCGCATCAGTTCCAGGATGCCGCCCACGGTTTCGGGGTCGAGCGCGGACGTGGCTTCGTCGAACAGCATCAGCTTCGGGTCCATGGCCAGCGCGCGGGCGATGGCCACGCGCTGCTGCTGGCCGCCGGACAACTGACTGGGATAGCGCTCGCCAAAGTCGGCCATGCCCACGCGGCCCAGCAGGTCGCGGGCGTAGCGTTCGGCGTCGGCGCGGCTGCGTCCGCGCACCACGCGCTGGGGTAGCGCCACGTTGTCCAGCGCAGTACGGTGTTGGAACAGGTTGAAGTGCTGGAACACCATGCCGACATTGGTGCGCCAGCGGTTGACGTCGGTGGCGGGGTCCGTCAAGGACACGCCGTCCACGCGGATGGTGCCGCTATCAATGCTTTCCAGGCCGTTCAGTGTGCGCAGCAAGGTGCTCTTGCCGGACCCCGAGGGCCCGACCACCACCATGACTTCACCCTTGTTCAACTGGCAGTCGATGCCATCCAACGCCAGATGCGGGGGCTGCCCGTCGCGATGGAATGTTTTGGTGACTGCCTGGACATCCAGTAAAGCGTCTGCCACTGATGCACCTCGAAAACCGCGCTTAAGCGGGTTTAGCAAAAAAGTTTCGCAATTCACGCTGGAGTTTCGTATAGTAAATTTTTTTCCCGAATCGCCACTTAGGCATAACCCTTAAGCGAAGCCATGACTTCGCTGGCAATCCAAGGAACCGGCATGGACACCCCCCAAGACATCCTGCGCGCGCTCGGCCTGAACCCCGACGCGCTTACCGGCGGCACGCTGACCGCGCGCAGCCCGATCGACGGCGCTGAACTGGCGCAGGTGCATGAGCACACGGTGGCCCAGGCCCATTCGGCCATCACGCGCGCCCGCCAGGCCAGCCTGGCATGGCGCGACGTGCCGGCCCCGCGCCGGGGCGAACTGATACGCCTGTTGGGCGAAACCCTGCGCGAGAACAAGACCGCGCTGGGCCGCCTGGTGAGCCTGGAAGCCGGCAAGATCGTGGCTGAAGGCGAAGGCGAAGTGCAGGAAATGATCGACATCTGCGACTTCGCCGTCGGCCTGTCGCGCCAGTTGTACGGCCTGACCATCGCGTCCGAACGCCCCGGCCACCGCATGATGGAAACCTGGCATCCGCTGGGCGTCATCGGCGTGATCAGCGCGTTCAATTTCCCGGTGGCCGTGTGGTCGTGGAACGCGGCGCTGGCCATCGTCTGCGGCAACGCCGTGGTGTGGAAGCCGTCTGAGAAAACGCCGTTGACCGCCCTGGCCTGCCAAGCGCTCTTCGCGCAAGCCATGCAGCGTTTCGGTGACGCGCCCGCCGGCCTGTCCGAAGTGCTGATCGGCGGCCGCGAAGTGGGCGAAGCGTTGGTGGATTCGCATACGGTGGCGCTGGTGTCGGCCACCGGCTCCACCCGCATGGGCCGCCAGGTGGGCCCGCGCGTGGCGCAACGCTTTGGCCGCGTGCTGCTGGAACTGGGCGGCAACAACGCCATCATCGTCGGCCCCACCGCCGACCTGGACATGGCCGCGCGCGGCATCGTGTTTGGCGCCATCGGCACGGCCGGCCAGCGCTGCACCACCACCCGCCGCCTGATCGTGCATGAAAGCGTGGCCGACGCCCTGGTGCAACGCCTGCACAAGGCCTACGCCAGCGCCCCCATCGGCAACCCGCTGGACAGCGGCAACCTGGTCGGCCCGCTGATCGACCGTGGATCGTTTGACGCCATGCAAGACGCGCTCAAGGCCGCGCGCGAGCAAGGCGGCAAGGTCACGGGCGGCGAACGCGTGCTGGCGGATGACTTCCCCAACGCCTGGTACGTGCGCCCGGCCATCGCCGAGATGCCCGGCCAGACCGACGTGGTCTGCCACGAAACCTTCGCCCCCATCCTGTACGTGATGCGCTACCAGGAGTTCAGCGACGCGCTGGCCTTGCAGAACGGCGTGCCGCAAGGCCTGTCGTCGGCCATCTTCACCAATGACCTGCGCGAAGCCGAAACCTTCCTGTCGGCGTCCGGCTCCGACTGCGGCATTGCCAACGTCAACATCGGCACGTCCGGCGCGGAAATCGGCGGCGCGTTTGGTGGCGAAAAGGAGACGGGCGGCGGCCGCGAATCCGGCTCGGATGCCTGGCGCAATTACATGCGCCGCGCAACCAACACCATCAATTATTCGCGCAACCTGCCGCTGGCGCAGGGCATCAAGTTCGGCGAGTAAGTCGACTGGAAAGCCTTGAAACTCAAGGCTTGAAACGCAAGGCCCCGCGCGGTTGGATCCGCACGGGGCCTTGTTGCGTGGGGCTTGGGCCACACGGGCACACGGGCCACATGGGCCACGTCCGCCACCCCATGTCGACATCCTGCGTAACACCTGTTTATTACATGGCCTACATCCGATAAGCCTGACTTACAAACAGTTGCGGCAGGCGATGCTACATTTCTTCGTCACAAGAAAAGCACACTGTTCCCATGTCCCTACGCCGTCTTGCACACCCTCACTTCGCCCTGCGCACCCTGACCGCCGCTGTCGCCCTGAGCGCCGCCGGCTCGGCCGCAGCCGGCGTGTCGTACCGCCTGGACCGCCCGTCCGCCGCCCCTGGCGAGACCGTCACCATCGAAGCCGTGTACTTCAACGACGGCAGCGCACGCGCCACCTGGGAAGCGCCGCCTGAGCTGGTGCTGCAATGGCGCAGCCCGGACGGCCAGATCGTGCGCAGCCTGGCCAAGCTGTCCGGCGACCGCGCCAGCTACAGCGTGCCCGTGAACAACTTTGCCCGCATGGCATGGACCGCCGTCGTGCCCAGCACCGCGCACGGCCTGCAAGCCGTGTCCATTGAAGGCGAACCGTCCTTGATGGCGCTGGACGCCACGGGCCGCGAACGCGGCACGCTGGCCAGCACGCCGGCCCAAGGCCCGGTGGTGGATGCGCGCAGCGGCCAGCCCGTGCCGGTGGCCGCCGTGACCGCGGCGGGTGCCTCGCCCGATGCCGGCCCCGCGCCCGACGCGACCGTTGCGCCGACCGTTCAGCCGCAAACCGCGTTCGACCAGTTCCGCAGCTCGATCTCGGAATACAAGCCTGTGTACTTCGACATCGGCACCCGCGACCGCACCACCGCGCGCTTTCAGATCAGCGCCAAGTACCGGCTCTTCAGCCCGTCAGGCGACCGTCCGGCGACCTGGGGCGAGAACTTCTACCTGGCCTACACGCAGACCTCGCTGTGGGATTTGCAGGGCGATTCCATGCCCTTCATCGACACCACCTTCAACCCCAGCGCCTTCTGGCTGTCGGACAGCATCTGGCAATCCGCCAACCAGAACTGGCGCTTTGGCATGAATACCGGCGTGGAGCACAGTTCCAACGGCAAGGATGGCGAAGATTCACGTTCGGTCAACGACGGCTATATCGAACCGCGCTTTCACTACCGGTTTGACGGCGGCAGCACGCTGACCTTTGCGCCCAGGGTCAAGGCTTACTTTGGCGTGGCGGATGAGAACCGGGACTACGCCGATTATGCCGGGCACGTTGATTGGCAATTGCGTTGGGCGCAGGACAACGGCGCGGTGGTGTCGGCGATGTACCGCCAAGGCGATCAGAAACGCCGGACGACGCAGTTGGACTTTGCGTGGCCGCTGCAACGCACTTGGTTGAACATGAACGGGTATCTGCACTTGCAGTATTTCAACGGGTACGGGGAGACGTTGCTTGGGTATAACCAGCGCAATGAATCGCAGTTCCGGGTGGGGTTGTCGTTGGTGCCTTGAGGGTGAGGGGTGTGTGCGTGGGTTAAGGGGATGGGTGTTTGCGTGCGGTGTGGTGATGGGTTGCGCGCGTTGGGGGGCGGGGTTCTTTTGTCGTTTTCCCCGCGCTTCACCCATCCTACGATGCCAGCGTCAGTTCGAGTTCAGGGATTCGTAGACTAGGGTGGCCAGCGTCAGGTCTTCCAGGGCGCTGCCGACGGCTTTGAAGACCGTGATTTCCTGGTCATTCTTTCGGCCGGGGCGGGTGCCGGTGGTGAGTTGGTGCAGGGTGCCCTGGATCGCGTCGCGGGTCAGGACGCCGGCGTCGAAGGCCGACAGCAGGTCGCCGGATTTGGTGGGGGCTTCGTCCGTATCCACGTAGACCGTCGTGCCGTCAAAGCAGGCCGGATCCGTTTCACGCATCTCGGGCGTGAAGCTGCCAATCAGGTCCAGGTGCGTGCCGGGGCGCAACCAGGCGCCTTGTATCAGCGGCACGGTGGACAAGGTGGCGCAACTGATGATGTCGGCCGCCCGCGCGGCGGATTCCAGGTCGGTCGTGGCCTGGGCGTCGAAGCCTTGTTCACGCAGTTTTTCCGCCAGCGCCTGGGCGCCGGCCTCGCGCACATTCCACACCATCACACGCTGGATCGACCGCACGGTACGCATGGCTGGCGCCACCAGGCCCGCGATGCGGCCCGAGCCCACGATCAGCAGCGTGCTTGCATCCTTGCGCGCCAGATAGTCCGCGCCCAGCGCGGCCGCGCCCGCCGTGCGGTAGACGGTGACGATGTCGCCATCCACCTGCGCGATCGGCACGCCGGTCGTGGCGCTGTACAGGTTGTAGGTGGCGTGCAGGCCGGGCAGGCCCTGGTGCGTGTTCTCGGGAAAGATGTTGATGATCTTCACGCCGAAATAACCTCGGTCGCTCCAGGCCGGCATGATCAGCGTGGTGCCGTGGGCCGTGCCCGACTGGATGGCGTGGACGTGCCGCGCTGGCACGGTGGCGCCCTGGCGAAAGGCCTCGCGCAGGGCGGGAATGACGGCGTCGAATGACAGAGCGCCGCGAGTCTGTTCGGTGTCGATAAAGCGCATGGGATCAGTGCCTGAAGAGGGTCAATCAATCAAAGAGCCGAAGGCAGTCTAGCAGCGTGGGCCTGGGGGCGTCCCGCAGGGGTGACGGGCTGGCCATCAAGGGCTATCAATCTTTGCGCAGGCGTCATAACACCCCGTTATCGGGTGCGGCGCACGGCACGCGACGAAATTCAATAAAGCCTAGTCATATCAAGCATTTGCACCGGCGCAAGCAGGTTTCATTGCAATGCCTACGTAGTGGATTTCCCTGGGTCCCCGCAGCCTGAGCGCACTGGCATTCTTCGACCACCCCAAGCCCAAGGGCGCATCAAGAGAGGTCGTTATGCCAAGTTCCGTTCACCCCGCCACAGCCGCAGTCCCGACGGGTTGCCGTGCCAGCGGGCCGAAGTCCGCGAGCGGAGCTGCCCGCGCATGATCCGGCAACTGCTTAACCGCCTGTATATCTCGCTGCCCGTCCTGCTGGGCGTGATCGTGGTGTGCTTCGTGCTGCTGCAGGTAGCGCCCGCGGATCCCGCCGCGGTCATCGCCGGCCCCACCGCTACCGCCGATGAACTGGCCCAGGTGCGCCAGGAGCTGGGGCTGGACAAGCCGCTGCTGGTGCAGCTGACGGGTTATATGTGGCGCCTGGCGCACCTGGATCTGGGCCGGTCCATGATTTCCAACGTGCCGGTGATCGACGAGATCGGCAGCACCATCGGGGCCACGGTCGAACTGATGCTGGCCAGCGTGATCTGGTCGATTCCGCTGGCGATCTTGCTGGGCACCCTGGCCGCCTACCGCCGCGGCAAGCTGATCGACCGCTTCGTCATGACCTTGTCCGTCATCGGCGTGTCGCTGCCGGTGTTCTGGGTGGGGCTGCTGCTGGTGCAGCACGTGGGCGGCGCGGGCATCCTGCCTTATATCGGCCGCAATGGTCCGCTGTGGACGCTGGCCGGGCTGGAATCCATCGCCCTGCCCGCGCTGACGTTGGGGTCGGTACTGATCGGACCGGTGGCGCGCATCACGCGCACCGCCGTGATTGAAACGCTTAGCGGCGACTATGTGCGCACCGCGCGCGCCAAGGGCGCGGGCGAACGCCGCGTGGTGCTGCGCCATGCGCTGCGCAACGCGCTGCTGCCTATCGTGACGCTGGTGGGCCTGCAAGTGGGCAACCTGCTGGGCGGCGCGGTGGTGACCGAGCAAATCTATTCCTGGCCCGGCGTGGGCCGCATGGCGGTCGGCGCCATCTTTGCCGGCGACTTCCCCCTGGCCCAGGGCGCGATCCTGGTGACGGCGCTGGGCTTCATCATCATCAACCTGATCGTGGACCTGCTGTACGGCTATCTGGATCCGCGAGGACAAAAATCATGAGCGCAGGTTCCACTTCTTCGATGGGCGCATTGCCGCCCCAGGCCATGGCCACGCCGCTTGCGCGCATTGCCGACCGGCTGCGCCGCGACCCCATTCTGCTGTTGTCGCTGCTGGCGGTGATCGCGATTGTGCTGACCGCGCTGTTTGCACCGTGGCTGGCGCCGCATGACCCGTATTCCACCAACATGTCGATGGCGCGCAAGACGCCGGGCTGGGTGTCTTCCGACGGCATCACGTATCTGCTGGGCACCGACGTGCAGGGCCGCGACATCCTGTCACGCATCATCTACGGCGTCCGCGCCACCTTGTTGCTGAGCGTGCTGGCGGTGATCGGCGGCTCGGGCATCGGCGCCGTGCTGGGCATTCTGGCGGCCTACTACCGGCCGATGGAAGGCGTGATCATGCGCGTGGTGGACGTGCTGCTGTCGTTTCCCGCCATCCTGTTCGGGCTGAGCCTGTCGGCGTTGCTGGGCCCGGGCACCCTGGCGATGGTGCTGGCGCTGGGCGTGTCCGCCATCCCCGGCATGGCGCGCATCGCACGGGGTTCGGCCATGGTGGTGATGAAGCAGGAATACATGGAAGCCGGCCATGCCATGGGCTTTGGCAATTTCTACCTGATCACGCGCTACCTGCTGCCGAACTGCTCGTCCATGCTGATGATCTACGCGACGCTGCAATTGGGCCACACGATCCTGCTGGGCTCGGTGCTGTCGTTCCTGGGCCTGGGCCCGCAGCCGCCCTTCGCGGAACTGGGCAGCATGGCCGCCGACGGCCGCAAGTTCCTGCAGATCTTCCCGCACATATCCACCATTCCCACGATGACGATCTTCTTCATCGTGCTGGCCTTCAATCTGCTGGGTGACAGCCTGCGCGATGCGCTGGATCCCAAGCTGCGTTTCTGAATCGCGCCTGACCACACAACACATCACATCACAACGGGGAAAAACCACCATGACGCTCATCAAAAGCCTGGCCGTCGCGCCCTTGGCGCTGACCTGCCTGCTGGCCGCGCCCACACACGCCGTCGCGCAATCCGACAAGACGGTGCTGATCCTGCGCGAACTCGACACCGACAAGTACGACCCGCACCGCACCACGGCGCGCGGCGCGGCGGAAGTGCTGTTCATGGCCGCCGACACCATGGTGGGCCTGGACTACGACATGAAGACGCCGGTGCCGGCGCTGGCCAAGAGCTGGACGGTGTCGCCCGACGGCCTGACCTACACCTTCGCGCTGCGTGACAACGTGACGTTCTGCAGCGGCCGGAAGATGACGGCCAAGGACGTGGTGGCCAGCTACGAACGTTGGCTGAACCCTGAAACCAAGGGCCTGGAGCGCTGGCGCGCCGGCCCGGTGGACAGCATCACCGCGCCCGACGACGTCACCGTGGTCTACAAGCTGAAGAAGCCCTACAACGAGCTGCTGCAGCAGATGGCGCACTACATGCACTCGGTCATCAATATCGACCAGGTCAAGGAACTGGGTCCGGACTTCGGCGTCAAGGCCTTTGACGGCACCGGCCCGTACTGCTTCCAAAGCTGGTCGCCGCGCAACGAAGTGGTGCTGACCAAGCACGCGGGCTACAACTGGGGGCCGTCGATCTACAAGGACCCCACTCCCAAGGTCGACAAGATCATCTGGAAGATCGTGCCCGAGGAAAGCACCCGCCTGACCGCGCTGCAAAGCGGCCAGGCTGACCTGTCACGCTATCTGCCGCAATGGGCCATCAAAGACCTGAAGGCCGACAAGCGCCTGTTCGTGAGCCGCGCCGATCCGTTCTACTGGACGTTCTTCCTGGGATTCAAGATCGACAAGCCCATGCTGACCGACGTGAACGTGCGGCGCGCCATCAATCTGGCGATCAACCGCAAGGCGCTGACCGAAGCCATCACCTTCGGCGAAGCGCAGCCCGCCACCAGCATGCTGGCCACCAACACGCCCGCGGGCAGCAACGACGCCTTCCGCTACGACCCCGCCGCCGCCAACAAGCTGCTGGACGAAGCCGGCTGGAAGAAGCAGTCCGACGGCTACCGCTACAAAGACGGCCAGAAGCTGTCGCTGCTGCACTACGGCATCAACGGGTACTGGAAAGACATCATGGAAGCCGTGCAAGGCGACATGAAAAAAGTCGGCGTGGACCTGCGCGTGCAGTTGTTTGATTCAACGTCCGCCTGGGGCAAGCTGGCCACGCAGGAATTCGATGAGTTCAGCATGAGCTTTGGCTACATGAGCACGGGCGAAGCGCTGAACAGCTACTTCCTGTCCACCAGCATCCCCACGCCCAACCGCATGAACTGGAAAGACGCCGACACCGACAAGTGGCTGGCCGAAGGCAGCGCGGCGCTGGACCCCAAGGAAGGCGACGCCATCCTGTCCAAGGCCTTGACCAAGATCTCGGACGCCGCTGCGTGGATTCCGCTTTACCACGACTCGCTGTACCTGGTGGGTGGTGTACGCATGAAGCCCATGCGTGCCCACGGCATCTTTGGCGCCGCGGCGTACAAGGGCCTGGACATCGCATTCAAGTAAGCCTGCCGGCGGCGCGCCACCCGGCGCGCCGCCCTTTCCGACTTTCCCGTTTTTATTCATGCCGTACAGAGAGCCTGCCGTGAGCGACGCCCATCAAGCCCGTATTACCCATTTCAAGAATCTGTCCACGCTCGTGGCCTGGGACGCGGACCTGGGTTCGCACGTCTACATCGAAAACGCCGATCTGGTGATGCGCGGCAACACCGTCATCCACGCCGGCACCGGCTATACGGGCCCGGCGGACAGCGTCGTGCCGGGTAGCGGCCTGATGGCCATGCCGGGCCTGGTCAATGTCCACACCCATCCCTCATCCGAACCCGGCAACCGCGGGCTGCTGGAAGAGTTGGGCAGCGACAAGCTCGGCCAAAGCTCGCTGTACGAATACATGCCCGTGTTCCGCATGGGCATTGAAACCGCGCAATATTCCAACCAGGTCGCCGTGTCCGAGATGCTGCTGTCGGGCGTGACCACCTTTGTCGATATGTCGCTGCCGCGTCCGGGCTGGGCCGACGTGGTGGCGGGCACCGGCATCCGGGGCGTGCTGGGGCCGATGTTCCGCTCGGCCGCCTGGCGCACCACCGACGGCCACTCGGTGGAGTACACCTGGGACGAAGCCGCAGCCGTCAAATCCTTTGAAGCCGCGCTGGACGTGGTGGACAGCGCCATCAAGCACCCCAGCGGCCGCCTGTCCGCCATGCTGTGCCCGTCGCAGGTGGATACGTGCTCGCCCGAACTCTTGAAAGAAGCGCACGCCGCCGCGCGGCGCCTGGGCATCCCCATGCAGATCCACGCCGCGCAAAGCGTGGTGGAATTTTCCGAGATGACGCGCCGCCATGGCCGCACGCCCATCGAATGGCTGGACGACCAGGGCCTGCTTGACCCGGACCTGATCATCGGCCACGGCATTTTCCTGAACGACCATCGCACGCTGTACTGGCCGCACGCCGATGACTTCGGCCTGCTGCAACGCTCGGGCGCGCATGTGGCGCACTGTCCCACCGTGTTCGTGCGCCGTGGCATCGCGTTGACATTCCTGGGCCGCTACCTGCGTGCCGGCATCAACGTGGGCCTGGGCACCGACACCTTCCCGCACAACATGCTGGATGAGATGCGCCTGGCCTGCTATGTGGCCCGCCTGCAGGCCGGCCATTTCCGCGCGGCGTCCACCGAAGAGGTATTCAACGCCGCCACCGTGAACGGCGCGAAGATGCTGGGCCGTGACGACATCGGCCGCATCGCGGTGGGTGGCAAGGCCGACTTTTCGCTGGTCGACCTGTCGCATCCCTACATGCGCCCCGGCCGCGAGCCGCTGCGCAGCCTGATCTATTCGGCGGGTGACCGCGCCATCCGCGATGTCTATGTGGATGGCGAACAGGTGGTCAAGAACGGCCAACTGCTGACCATCGATATCGAACACTGCATGCAGGAAGTGGAACGCGCCCAGGCGCAGACGATTGCAACGGTGTCGCAGCGCGACTATGCGGGCCGCGACATCGACGCCATGTCGCCGCGCGTGTTCCCCAGCCGCGCATAACGGAGAGCGTTGATGAGCGAAACACTACTGGCCGTACAGGGCTTAAGCGTGGAGTTCGGCGCCCGCGGCAAGCCGTACCGGGCCGTGAAGTCCTTGGACTTCACTATCGGCCGCGGTGAAACGGTGGCGCTGGTGGGTGAATCGGGCTCCGGCAAATCGGTCACGGCGCTGTCCCTCTTGCGCCTGATCGAACGCGCTGGCGGCCGCATTGCCTCGGGCGCGGCGCGTTTCGTGCCGCGTGATGGCCAGGAAGTGGACCTGTTCACGTTGCCGGAATCGGCGCTGCGGCGTATCCGGGGCAACGAGATATCGATGATCTTCCAGGAACCCATGACGTCGCTGAACCCGGTGATGACGGTGGGTGACCAGTTAGCCGAGGTCTATCTGCTGCATCAGGACATCTCACGCGAGGAAGCCTGGACCAAGGCAGAGGCGATGCTGGTCGCGGTGAAGATGTCTGAGCCGCAACGCCGCATGACGCAATACCCCGGCGACCTGTCCGGCGGCATGCGCCAGCGCGTGATGATCGCGATGGCCCTGGCCTGCCGGCCGCAATTGTTGATTGCGGATGAACCCACCACCGCGCTGGACGTCACCGTGCAGGCCGAGATCATCGACCTGATCCGTGACCTGCAACGCGATGTGGGCATGGCGGTGCTGTTCATCACGCACGATATGGGCGTGGTGGCCGAGATTGCCGACCGCGTGGTGGTGATGCGCCACGGCGACAAGGTCGAGGAAAACACCACGGAAGCGTTGTTCGACGCGCCGCGGCAGCCATATACGAGGGATCTGCTGGCGGCGGTGCCGAAGCTGGGCGATGGTTCGCCCGACGAGGCCGTGGTGCAAGACCGGCCGGCCGTGCTGGAAGTCTCGGGGCTGGCCAAGCGCTTTCCCGTGAAGTCCGGCGCGTTTGGCAAGGTGGTGGCCAACGTGCACGCGGTGGAAGGCGTGTCGTTCACGCTGCGCGCGGGCGAAACGTTGGCGCTGGTGGGTGAGTCCGGTTCCGGCAAATCCACCACGGGGCGCTTGTTGATGAAGCTGGTGCAGCCGACCGAAGGCGTGATCCGTCTGGCGGGCCAGGACGTCACACACATGTCGCCCGACAAGATGCGCGACATGCGGCGCCATATCCAGATGATCTTCCAGGACCCCTATGCGTCGCTGAACCCGCGCCTGCATGCCTGGGATCTGGTCAGTGAGCCTTTGAAAGTACATGGCGGCCACACGCGCGAACAACGTCGCGAACGCGCCGCGCAACTGCTGGAACGGGTCAACCTGCCGCGCGAATTCCTGGACCGGTACGCGCACCAGTTTTCGGGCGGACAGCGTCAGCGCCTGTGCATTGCGCGCGCCCTGTCGGTGAACCCGAAGATCATCGTGGCCGATGAACCGGTGTCCGCGCTGGATGTGTCGGTGCAGGCGCGCGTGCTGGATCTGATGAAGGAATTGCAGGCCGAGATGGGCTTGTCGTATCTGTTCATCTCGCACGATATGGCCGTGGTGGAGAAAGTGAGCCACCGTGTAGCCGTGATGGTCATGGGACAGATTGTCGAGATCGGACCCACGCAGGAAGTGCTGCACCGCCCGCGCCATCCGTACACGCAGAGCCTGTTGTCGGCGGTGCCGATTCCCGACCCGGCGCGCCGTCACCAACGCACGATGCGCGCCGCGCGGGAAATTCCCAGCCCGATCCGCAAGGTCGGCGACAACCCCCATGTTGCGCAATTGGTGCAAGTCGCCCCGGGGCATTTTGTGCAGCAGGCGGCGTGATGGGTTACGCGCGATAGACGGCGTGATTCTTGTCATCGCCTTGCCGCGCTACACCCATCCTACAAAGCGTAGGATGGGTGTAGCGCGAGAACACCACCAAAAGAACCCAATCCCCCAACGCGCAAACCCATCACCCAGCCCGCCGTAGGATGGGTATAGCGCGAGAACGCCACCAAAAGAACCCAATCCCCCAACGCGCAAACCCATCACCCAGCCCGCCGTAGGATGGGTGTAGCGCGAGAACCCCATCAAAAGAACCCAATCCCCCAACGCGCAAACCCATCACCCAGCCCGCCGTAGGATGGGTATAGCGCGCGAACGCCATCAAAAGAACCCAATCCCCCAACGCGCAAACCCATCACCCAGCCCGCCGTAGGATGGGTGTAGCGCGCGAACGCCATCAAAAGAACCCAATCCCCCAACGCGCAAACCCATCACCCACCACCCGTAGGATGGGTATAGCGCGCACGATTCGACATCCGTGAACCGCCTGCTGATCGCGCGTAACCCATCTCCCCCCATCACCCAAAAACCCTTCCCACCGCCATCCCAACCGCTGCCTGCGTAGGCTCCACCACCGGCAACTGGCAAGCGTCTTCCAGCCGACCACGCAGGTCTGCCATGCCGGCGCAGCCCATGACCAGCACCTCGGCGCCCTGCTCATCGCGCAGCGTCTTGCCCACCGCCACCATGCGCGCCAGCGCCTTTTCCGCATCGGCCAACTCGCTGACTTTCATATCCAGCGACAACTCCGCGCAGATACGATCCGCCACCCCCATCGACCTGAAATACCGCAAATGCCTGGGAATCGACGCCCTTGCGATCGCAATCACCCCGATGCGGGTCGCCATGCTCATGGCCGTCAGCACCGAACATTCACCAATACCCAGCACCGGCACCCGCACCAGATCCCGCAACCCATGCAGGCCGGGGTCGCTGAAGCACGCCACGATGAACGCATCGGTCGCAGCCGCCTCTTGCAAGAACAAGCGCGCCATCGGCGCGATGCAGGCGTCGGCTTCGGCCTGGGTCTGGATGCCGGCCGGGCCTCCCGTGGAAGTCAGGCAGCGAAACGTCAACGGCAAACCTTTGAACGGTGCGACCGCGCGTTCGATAGCTTCCGTCACACCAGTCAAGGAGTTCGGGTTTACGAGAGTGATGCGAGCGTTGGACATGATTGAGTAGAATCCCTGCAAAGAAGCGGGCACGCGCCTTGCGCACACCGCTCAGGTCAAGAGGAAAGAAAGCAGCATGTCGGAATTACCCCGGAATGTCCGGTCTGGCCCACTAAACCTGCGGCAGATCGAGGTGTTTCACGCCATCATGATCACAGGCTCGCTCAGCGCCGCGGGGCGCCTGCTGCATGTGACGCAGCCCGCCATCAGCCGCGTGCTGGCGTCGATAGAATTGCGCCTGGGCTACGCGCTGTTTGAACGGTTCAAAGGCCGTCTGCATCCCACCAAGGAAGCGCGCAAACTTTTCCAGGAAGTGGAATCCATTCAGGCGGGCGTCAACCGCTTGAACGACATGGCCGCAGGCCTGGCGGGCCATGGCGGCGGCCTGGTCAGCGTGGTATCCAGCCCCAGCTTCGGCGAATGGCTGATTCCCGCTGCCACCGCAAAGTTCTGCGCCCGCAACCCCGGCGTGCGCATCCGCTATCGGCCGCTGGGCATGGACGCGCTGCTGCCCCAACTGCTGCTGGGGCATGCGGACATTGCCATCTCCACCTTCAAGCCCGAGCACCCCAACCTGATCACCAGCGAACTCGCGCAAGGCGAAATCGTCTGCGTGCTGCGCGCCGGCCATCGGCTGGCGCGCGAAAGCGTCATCAAGCCGGAGATGCTGGCGGGCGAAATGCTGGTGGGCTACGGCCGCGACACGCCACTGGGCGATACCCTGCACAACTACCTGGGCCAGCAGATCACGCCCGCCATCGAAGTGCGCTCGTCCCAGACGGCGTGCTCGTTCGTGCGCCAGGGCGTCGGTGTGGCCCTGGTGGATTCTTACGGCCTCACGGATACGCTGATGCACGGCATCGTGGTGCGTCGTATCGAGCCAGCGATTTCGCTCTCGGTGCACGTATCCCATTCCCGGATTGAACCTCCGCCGTCCATTGCCAAGGCCTTCCTGGCGCAGTTTTCCCAGATCGTCAAAAAGGAATTGCCTGCCATGACGCAGGCAATCATCAACCGGGCTTAAACCACGTCCGGCACGGGCAGCGGTTCGCCTGCGCCGGTACGTTCGGTGATCAGCTTGTAGTGTTGCGGGCTGCGATGCTTGGCGAAGTTGAAGACGTGTTCACGGAAAGTCTGGCCCATGCCCAGGTCGATCTTCGCGGTAATCACTTCGTCTTCCTCGCCGCTGGAACGCGCCACGATCTCGCCCGACGGCGCCACGATCATCGAACTGCCGATCATGTGGTGGCCGTCTTCATGGCCGCACTTGGCGGCGGCGCCCACCCACACCGCATTCTGATAGGCACTGGCCTGCAACACGATCTCGTGCGTGGTGGTGCGCCAGTGCGCCGGCTCGTCCCAATGGATATTCAGCGAAGGCGTGTTGTAGCCCAGCACGATCAGCTCGGCGCTTTGCAGCGACATCACGCGGTACGTCTCAGGCCAGCGGCGGTCATTGCACAGGCACATGCCGATCTTGACGTCGTTGGTCTCCCACACGCCAAAGCCCAGGTCGCCCACTTCAAAGAACTTCTTTTCCAGATGCTGGAACGGCGCGTCGACCTTGTGGTCCGAATGCCCCGGCAGATGGATCTTGCGGTACTTGCCGATGATCTTGGCGCTACGGTCCACCAGGATGGCGGTATTGAACTGGCGGCCTTCCGGCGTCACTTCCGCATAGCCCAGGTAAAAGCCGATGCCCAGCTCGCGCGCCGTGTCGAATAGCGGCTGCACATCGGCATTGGGCATGGATCTTTCAAAGAAACGGTCCACGGCTTCCGCGTCTTCCATCCAATAGCGCGGGAAGAAGGTCGTCAGCGCCAATTCCGGGAACACGACGAATTCCGCCTTGCGGGCAGCGGCCTCGCGCATCATCTCGACCAGGCGGCGCACGACCACCGCGCGGGTGTCGGCAAGGTTCACGGCGCCCATCTGGGCGACCGCCAGGCCCATTTTGCGGGCGGGGGAAGCGTTACTCACGATGTCAATCTCCAGGAGTTCTTATCGAATGGTGTTCAAGTGCAGTGCGCCGCGGATCGCAGCTCAATCTACGGCTCAACCATGTTGGGGAAAATCTTGCGCAGCAAGGCGGCGCGCGGCGAGATCTCACGCGCTTTTTGCAGCGGGGCAGGCAGGCCGCGCGCAATGAAGCGCCCGCGTCCACGTTCGGCATGCAGCGCGCCGTCTTCCACAATGACCTCGCCCCGGCTGATCACGGTGGTGGGCCAGCCGGTCACCGTGCGGCCTTCATACGGCGTGTAGCCCACGCTGTCGTGCAGGCCGTCGGCGGTCAGCGTGACAACACGCTCGGCGTCCCAGATGGCGATGTCGGCATCCGAGCCGACCGAAATCGTGCCCTTCTTCGGATACAGGCCGTACATGCGAGCGTGGTTCGTGGACGTCAGTTGCACGAACTGCTGCAAGCTCAGCCGGCCGCTACGCACCCCTTCCGAAAACAGCAACGGCATGCGCACTTCCAACCCCGGCAGGCCGTTGGCAATCTGCTTGAACGTGGTGGCATCGCCTGCAGGCAGCTTGCCCGACTCGTCATAGCGGTACGGCGCATGGTCGGACGACAACAACGCCAACGTGCCGCTGTCCAGGCTCTGCCACAGCGCCTGCTGCGACACCGGATCGCGCGGCGGCGGGCTGCAGCAGAACTTGGCGCCTTCGACGCCGGGAATATCAATGTCTTCGGCGGTCAGCAGCAGGTAGTGCGGGCAGGTCTCGCCGTACACGGGCGCGCCCAGCGTCTGCGCCGCGTGTATCGCCTGCGCCCCGCCCTGGGTCGACACGTGCACGATCAGCACCGGCACTTCCAGCACGGACGCCAGGCTGATCGCCCGCTGCGTGGCTTCGTTCTCGGCAATCGGGTCGTGACTGACCGCGTGATACTTCGGCGCCGTATGGCCCGCGGCCAGCAGATGACGCGCAATCCAGCTGATCACGTCATTGTTCTCGGCGTGCACCATCGGCAACGCGCCCTCGCGCGCGGCAATCGCGAACACGTCCAGCAACTGCTTGTCGTCCAGCTTCAGTTTGTCGTAGGTCATGAAGACCTTGAACGACGTGATGCCGGCGCGAATCAGCTCGGGCAAATCGTGGTTGAGCGTCTGCGGCGTGGGGTCGGAGATGATCAGGTGATAACTGAAATCGATGACCGACTTCGCGGCGGCCGATGCGGCATAGTCATCCGCCACCTGGCGCAGCGACTGGCCACGGTGTTGAGCCGCGAACGGCACGATGGTGGTATTGCCGCCATGGGCCGCCGACACGGATGCGCTGTACCAGTCATCCGCGCACAGCACGCCCATGCTGGACAGTTGTTCAACGTGGCAGTGGCTGTCGATGCCACCGGGCATGACCAGTCGGCCAGCGGCGTCGATGGCGCGTTTGCCTGGCGGCAGCGTCGCGGAAATCGCGGTGATAACGCCGTCGACGATACCGATATCACCCATGAAATCGGCATCCGCCGTGATGATGCGGCCATTGTGCAGAGTCAGATCGAAGTCGGTCATGTGGGGTCGGGACGCAAGGATTGCATGCCGCGACGCGCCGGATGGCGGGCACGGCTGAAGGTGAGAAGCATGCATGCGTCCGGAGAAAACCGATACCGCAGGGAAACGCAGCGCGTTGGGCGGCGGCGGGGGTGGGCGTTGTGGCTAAGGGGTTGATTGGATTGATGATTCGAGGGTGGGCGGGGATGGCGACAGGGGCCACGCATAACCGTGGATCATGGGCGCTGTGCAAAGTTTTATATCGGGTTTCCCCTCGATATCGGGGCATGTGCCGTTTGAGCGGAGCGTTGAAGCAGCCGTTGGTGGGGGGGGTGATGGGTTGCGCGCGTTACGCAGCCGATTTCGCGTGGCGGGTGTGCCGCGCTTCACCCATCCTACGAAGTACGACCAGATGCCAAAAGAGGCCGCCCGCGCGGCCGGCTTTGGCGGCCCTGCACACTCTTCCGCTCCCCAACCAGCCTCACAGAAGCATGCCAAGCACACCACCCGCCCCAGCGCCCGACAAGTTTCCGCGGCGCAGCTCGGGGTGGCGGTGGCCTGGTGGCGCGGGGAGTCGATAAGCCCGAGGGAATCCGAAGGCAGCCGCCGCAGGCGGCAACGAGGATGACGACGGGGCAGTCCGGAGCGAAGGCTCCGGACCGCAATCGTTGACCCGCGCCGCCAGGACGCCGCCGCCCCGGGCGTCTCAAGAACCATGCTCCGGGCATATCAAGAACCATGCCCAGGGCTTCTCAGGAACCACGCCCCGGGCTTCTCAGGAACCACGCCCCGGGCTTCTCAGGAACCACGCCCCGGGGCGTCTCAAGAACCACGTCCCAAGCATCTTAAGCCCCCCGCACACCAAGGGCATTCCCTCACGCCCTCCACACCAAGCCTCCCGTAAACTCCCCCCAAAATCCGCCCCGCGCCGCCATAAAGCCCCATCATGTTTGCCGACCTGAACCACCTATCCCACCACGCCGCCTGGCGCCGCCAGTTGGAAATGCTGCTGGAATCCGCCGGCGAAGGCATTTACGGGATTGACCTGCGTGGCCGTTGCATCTTTATCAACGGGGCCGGCGCCACCCTGCTCGGCTACACCCCTGACGAAGTTGTCGGTCGCAACATGCACTACCTCATCCATCACTCCCACGCCGACCGCGCCCTGATGCCCGTGCATGACTGCCGCATCTTCCAGGCCTTTCGCGAAGGCCGTGGCGTGCGCGTTGACGACGAAGTGCTCTGGCGCCGCGACGGCTCCTGCTTTGACGCCCAATACGCCTCCTACCCCATCCGCAACGACGGCGAAGTCGTCGGCGCCGTCGTCACGTTTTCAGACATCACCGACCGCAAGCGCATCGAACGCGAACTGCACAGCACCCAGGCCCTGCTGGAACGCCGCGTTGGCGAACGCACCGCCGAACTCAGCAACGCCCATGATTCCCTGCGCCGCCTGTCCTCCCACCTGTCCACCCTGCGCGAAGAAGAGCGCGCCCACATCGCCCGCAACATCCATGACGACCTGGGCGCATCCTTCACCGCCCTGCAACTGGACCTGAACTGGTTGCGCCGCCAACTCGGCGCCACGCCCCAACTGCAAACCCACGTTGACCGCATGCTGGAAGTCACCCAGACCGCCATGGGCGCCACCCGCCGCATCCTCAGCGACCTGCGCCCCGTCGTCCTTGACCACCTGGGCCTGTGGGCCGCCCTGGAAACCCTGCTGCAAGACCTGCAAACCCGCACCGGCCTGCAATGCCGCTACCTGTGCCCCCCCGACACCGAACGCCGCCGCCTGGACCGCAACGCCGAAATCGCCGTCTACCGCATCGTCCAGGAACTGCTCACCAACGTGCAACGCCACGCCTGCGCCCGCAGCGTCAGCGTCAGCGCCGTCTGGAGCGACGACGGCCTGCTGCTGACCGTGGAAGACGACGGCATCGGCATGCAACTGCCCGAAGCCCGCCACACCTTCGGCATACTTGGCATGCGTGAACGCGCGCGCGGCATCGGCGGCGACCTTGCCCTGGACAGCGCCCCCGGCGCCGGCATGCGCGCCCGCCTGCGCCTGAACCCCACCTGCGCCTGAATCCCGCGTCTGAACCCGACTTGACCCGCCCCATGGCCCTGAACCTGCTCATCGTCGACGACCACCTCATCATCCGCCGAGGCCTGGCCCGCATTCTGGAAGAAGACCCGCGCGTGGCCCTGGTACACGAAGCCGCCGACGCCCCCTCCGCCCTGCGCGCGCTGCGCCAGACCCGCTACGACGCCATGGTGCTGGACGTGGCCCTGGGCGAACGCGACGGCCTCGACGTCCTGAAAACCGTGCGCGCCGACTACCCCGCCCTGGGCGTCGTCATGCTGTCCGTCTACCCCGAAACCCAGTTCGCCGTGCGCGCCCTGCGCACCGGCGCCCACGCCTACCTGAACAAAGGCTGCGACCCCGACGAACTGCTGTCCGCCCTGATCAACGCCGCCGCCGGCAAGCTCTACGTCACCCCCACCGTGGCCGAACTGCTGGCCCACACCGTGCGCCAGGACAGCACCCGCCCCCCGCACGAACAACTATCCAACCGCGAATTCCAGGTCTTGCAGTTGCTGGTGGCCGGCCGTTCGGTATCCGCCATCGGCGAACAGTTGGCCCTGTCGGTCAACACCATCTCCACCTACCGCAGCCGCATCTTCGAAAAGCTTGGCGTGCGCACGCTGGTGGAACTGGTGGCCTACGCCAACACGCACCACCTGGGTGCGCTGTAGCCGCCAGGCGCACCAGCACGGCGCAGCGTCGCACCGCGTAGTAGACCCCCTACACGCATATCGTCGAACCGGGGATACCGGCCCCGCGCGCCCGGCCCCATGATGACTCCAATCCCCCCCTGGCCGGAGCCATCCCATGTCCCTATTCAGCAATCCGTTCGACGCCAACAGCCGTCTTGCCTGCGGCTGCGGCCGCCACGCCTCGCAAGCCGAACATGACCGCGCCGTGCAGTCCGTCACGGACAACGCCGTGGACCAGGCAGTGATGCGCGCCCTGTTTCCGGAAGACGGCCTGCGCCGCCGCTTCCTGCGCGCGGTGGGCGGTGGCACCGCCATGGCCGCCATTGCGTCGATCTTCCCGCTGGCCGCCGCCCGCGAAGCCTTCGCGCAATCCACCGGCCCGCTGGAAAAACAAAAGCTGAAGGTCGGCTTCATTCCCATCACCTGCGCCACGCCCATCATCATGGCGCACCCCATGGGCTTCTATGCCAAGCAAGGGCTTGACGTGGAAGTGGTCAAGACCGCCGGCTGGGCCCTGGTGCGCGACAAGGCCATGTCCGGCGAATACGACGCCGCCCACATGTTGTCCCCCATGCCGCTGGCCATCTCGCTGGGCGTCGGCGCCAGCCGCGCCGTGCCGTGGACCATGCCCGCCGTGGAGAACATCAACGGCCAGGCCATCACGCTGTCCATGAAACACAAGGACCGCCGCGACCCCAAGGACTGGAAGGGCTTCAAGTTCGCCGTGCCGTTCGACTACTCCATGCACAACTACCTGTTGCGCTACTACCTGGCCGAACACGGCCTGGACCCCGACACCGACGTGCAGATCCGTTCCGTGCCGCCCCCTGAAATGGTGGCCAACCTGCGCGCCGACAACATCGACGGCTTCCTGGCGCCCGACCCGGTCAACCAGCGCGCGGTCTACGACGGCGTGGGCTTCATCCACACGCTGTCCAAAACCATCTGGGATGGTCACCCCTGCTGCGCCTTCGCCGCCAGCCAGGAATTCGTGAAGACCATGCCCAACACCTACCAGGCCTTGTTGAAGTCCATCATCGAAGCCACCGCCTATGCCCGCAACCCCGCGCATCGCAAGGAAATCGCCGCCGCCATCGCCGCGCCCAACTACCTGAACCAGCCGGTCACCGTGGTCGAACAGGTGCTGACCGGCACCTACGCCGACGGTCTGGGCAAAGTGCTGACGGACCCCAACCGCATCGATTTCGATCCCATGCCGTGGCAGTCCTTCGCCGTCTGGATCCTGACGCAGATGAAGCGCTGGGGCCAGGTCAAGGGCGACATCGACTACCAGAAGGTGGCCAGCGAAGTCTTCCTGGCCACCGACGCCGTGCGCCTGATGCGCGAGGCCGGCCTGACCCCGCCCGCCGAAACGGCCAAGACCTTCAGCATCATGGGCAAACCGTTTGACCCCGCGCAGCCCGAGGCCTACCTGGCCAGCTTCAAGATCCGGAGAACCTGATGCGGTCAGTGCAATATTGGCGGGCGACGTTTCTGTCCGTCGCGCTGTTCCTGGCGTTTCTGCTGCTGTGGCACGCCGCCACGCGCCCCGACACGGGCGACGTGACGGTGGACCCGGCCTACGCCGCGCTGGTCGGCAATGCCGCGGCCAGCGGTTCCAAGACGCCGTTTCCCGGCCCGGCCGACGTCGGTGAAAAGCTGTGGCAACACATCAAGGACCCGTTCTATGACCGTGGCCCCAACGACAAGGGCATCGGCGTGCAACTGGCTTATTCGGTAGCGCGCGTGCTGGCCGGCTTCAGCCTGGCCGCGTTGGTGGCGATTCCGCTGGGCTTTCTGATCGGCATGTCCAAGACCGTCTACCGCGCCTTCGACCCCTTCATCCAGGTGCTCAAGCCCATTTCACCCCTGGCCTGGATGCCGCTCGCGCTCTACACCATCCAGGACGCCGACACATCCGCCATCTTCGTCATCTTCATCTGCTCGCTATGGCCCATGCTGGTGAACACGGCGTTTGGCGTAGGCGCCGTGCGGCAAGACTGGCTGAACGTGGCGCGCACGCTGGAAGTCTCGCGCCTGCGCACCGCCTTGCAAGTGATCTTGCCCGCCGCCGCGCCCACCATCATGACCGGCATGCGCATATCGGTCGGCATCGCCTGGCTGGTGATTGTGGCAGCGGAAATGCTGATCGGCGGCACCGGCATCGGCTACTTCGTGTGGAACGAATGGAACAACCTGTCGATTGCCAACATCATCTGCGCCATCTTTTTCATCGGCCTGATCGGCATGCTGCTGGACACCGTGCTGGCTCGCGCCGCGCGGCTGGTCAGCTATCGGGAGTAACGCCATGAGCCATGCATTCTTGCAAGTCCAAGGCTTGGGCAAACGCTACCCCGGGCGCAACGGCCAGCCCCAGCCGCCCGTCTTCGAGAACGTTGATTTCGACATCGAGCAAGGCCAGTTCGTCTGCGTGATCGGCCATTCCGGCTGCGGCAAGACCACCATCCTGAACGTGCTGGCCGGCATCGACGACACCAACGAAGGCGTCGTCATCATGGACGGCCGCCAGATCTCGGGCCCGTCGCTGGAACGCGGCGTGGTGTTCCAGGCGCATGCGCTGCTGCCCTGGCTGACCGCGCTGCAAAACGTGGAATTCGGCGTGCGTTCGCGCTGGCCCGCCTATAGCCGCGAGCAAGTGCGCGAACACAGCCTGCGCTACCTGGACATGGTGGGCCTGGCGCAGGCGGCCAGCAAGAAGCCCAGCGAACTCTCGGGCGGCATGAAGCAGCGCGTGGGGATTGCGCGCGCCTTCGCCATTCAGCCCAAGATGCTGTTGCTGGACGAACCCTTCGGCGCGCTGGACGCGCTGACGCGCGGCACCATCCAGGACGAGCTGCGCGGCATCGTGCAGCAAACCCGCCAGACCGTGTTCATGATCACGCACGACGTGGACGAAGCCATTCTGCTGTCGGACCGCATCCTGCTCATGAGCGCGGGCCCCTACGCCCGCATTGCCGAGTCCGTCAGCGTGGACCTGCCGCGCGACCGGACCCGTGCCAGCCTGCATCACGAACCCCGCTATTACGACATTCGCAACCATCTCGTCGACTTCCTGGTCGACAAGGCATCCCACAAGGAGGGAACCCCATCATGATGTCCCGCGCTGAAGTGACCGAACTGGTCGTTACCCGCAAACTGGAAAAAAAGCTGTCCTGGAGCGCCATCGCCGAAGCCGTTGGCCAGAGCAAGGAATGGACCACCGCCGCGCTGCTGGGTCAGATGACGCTGACCGAGGAACAGGCGCTGGCCGCCGCCCGCATCCTGGACCTGCCGGATGACGCCGTGGTGCAGTTGCAAGTGGTGCCCTACAAGGGTTCGCTGCCCACCACGGTGCCCACGGACCCGCTGATCTACCGCTTCTATGAGCTGATCAACGTCTACGGCACCACGTTCAAGGCGCTGATCCATGAAGAGTTTGGCGACGGCATCATGAGCGCCATCGACTTCAAGATGGACTTGCAGCGCGAAGCCGACCCCAAGGGCGACCGCGTGCAGATCGTGATGAGCGGCAAGTTCCTGCCGTACAAGATGTATTGATGGCTTGACCTGCGCGCCCCGCATCAAGACCGGGGCGCGCTTGGGTTGCTGCGTTGGTTGCTGGGTTGGCTTGCGGGCTGGCCTAGCCTTCCACCGCAAGCTCTTCCCAACCCAGCTCGCGCGTGCGCTGCAAGGTGGCCGTGACTTGCGCCGCGGCCTCTCGCGCCGCTTCAAGCAGGTCCTGGCCAGTCAATAGCTTGGCCGTGAGGCTGGCCATGAACACGTCGCCGGTGCCATGCACCGACGGCGGGATGGCAATCTCCGGATGCGTCACGACGTTGAGCGTGTCGCGCGTGACCACCGCCAATTGCAAGGCACCCGGCGCCGCCGCCATCGGCGCGGCGCTGGTCACGACAATCCACTGCGGCCCCAGCGCGATCAGTTCACGCGCCGCCGCCACGACCTCGTCCATCGTCGCCAAGGGCCGGCCCACCAGCATTTCAAGTTCAAAGTGATTCGGCGTCATGCCATCGGCCAGCGGCACCAGCAAGTCGCGGTACTGCGCGACCAGGCCCGCATCCACATACAAGCCGTCGTTGCGGTCGCCCATGACGGGGTCGATATGCACGCGCAGATCCGGCCGCGCGGCGCGCAAGGCCGGCAACCAGCTTGCCAGCAGGTCCGCCTGCCCTGGCTGCCCCAGATACCCGCAGACCACGGCGCGCGCCACGCGGGTCACGCCACGCTCGTTCAGCCCCTTCAACAAACCGGCGAACCAGTCCAAGGGCACCGCGCCGCCGTGCAGCGTCGGGTAGTGCGGCGTGTTGCTCAGCACCACCGTGGGCACCGCGATGGCGCGCAGGCCCGCGCGGCGGAAGATCGGCATGGCGGCGTTGTTGCCGACATAGCCGTAGACGACTTGGGATTGGATCGAAATGACGTCCACCTGCGCGGTGAAGGCGGGCAACGCTGCGCCGGGCGTGGGGGCAGCGGAAATGGCGGTCATACGGCGGGCTCCTGACAGGAACTTAAGGTTGCATGCCGGCGAGGGGCCGGCTGCGCAACATTCTAGTCCGCCGCGCGGGGTTCGCTGGCGCAGGGCAACCTGGCGCAGGGCCTACTTGCCGCGCAGCCCCCCTGCTGATCGGCTTACCTTCACGCCGTGCGGCTGATGAAGTAGATCTTCTTCACGAACTGGTCCACTTCCCAGCGACCCGTATAGCCTTCGGGCATGACGAAGGCCTGGCCCACCGTCAGTTCATGCACCGTGCCGTCCGGGTCCACCAGCCGCGCCGCGCCTTCGATGATGGTGCCGAACTCGATGTAGCCAGTGGTGTTGGCCTGGAACACGCCCGCGGTGCTTTCCCACACACCGGCTTCGGCCTTGCCGGCATTGCCCTCGAAGAAGGTCTCCGACATAAAAGCCGTGTCACCCGAGATCGGGCGGCGGGGCTTGCCCGGCGCCGGGTTCTTCATCGGGCCGGCATCAATGCGGACTAGCCGCGAGGGGGCGTGTGTCATGGCTTGCCTTGGGTTCAATGCGCCGCCACCACCAACACTTCAGCCATGGCGCGGCTGACCGTGCGCATGCGGTGCGGCAGTTCGGAATCAAAGTAGAGGGAATCGCCGGTCTCCAGGCGCAACTGGCGTTCGCCCACGTGGACCTCGATGGCGCCCTTGAGCACCAGCAGGAATTCTTCGCCCGGGTGCGGAAACACCGCGGTGGCGTCGGGAAATTCGCGCGGCGGATGCACCACGAAGGGCTCCATCGCCTTGACCTTGCGGCGTCCGGCCAGCGACTCGTAATGGTATTGCGAGCCCAGCCCCCCGCGTTGCAGGGCCTCGCGGTCGGCCACGCGCACCACGCTGACCACTTCGTCCTGCGCGGCGTCATCCGCGCCCACAAGCTGCGACACGCCCACGCCATAGGCTTCGGCCAGGCGCAGCACCGTCGAAATCGACGGTTCGCTCAAGCCGCGCTCAAGTTTGGACAGATAGCTTTTGGTCAGCCCGGTGCGCTGCGCAAGCTGTTCCAGGGACAGGGCTTGCTGACGGCGCAGGGTGCGTAGGCGGTGGGGCAGATCGATCATGGGCGGGAGGGCAAAAATCCGACCGGTAAGCATGCCCGAAAGCGGCGCCGCCGTCGAGCGCTCTGCGCCTGCACGGTGCTTGCCTTCCCGTGCTTCACCTGGACGCCCTACGCCTGATCGGCCTTCTTCCCCCCGGCCCTGTGGTTTACGCCAGCACGTCCGGATGCGAACGCAGCGCGCGGCGCGCGTAATAAGAAAACCCTACCTGCGACCGCTTGGGCGTCAAGATCCAGTCATGCGCCTCGCGGCCCAGCTCGGGCGGAATGGGTTGGATCTTGCCGGCCGACATCGCCAACAGTTGCATGCGCGCGGCACGTTCGAACTGCAAGGCCAGCACGCAAGCCTCTTCCACCGAGCCCGCTGCGATCAACATGCCGTGATGCGACAGCAGAATGGCGCGCTTGTCACCCAGCGCGGCCGAGATGATCTCGCCTTCTTCATTGCCCACCGGCACGCCCGGCCAGTCCTTCAAGAACGCCACATCGTCGTACAGCGTGCAGTTGTCCATGTGCGACACCTCCAGCGGTACCTCCAGCATCGACAACGACGCCACGTGCAGCGGGTGCGTATGGATGATGCAGTTCACATCGGGCCGCGCGCGGTAAATCCACGAATGAAAACGGTTGGCCGGGTTGGGCATGCCGCCGCCCTCTTGCACGCGCAGATCCTCGTCCACCACCAACAGATTGCTGGCCGTGATCTCGTCAAAGCCCAGGCCCAGGCGTTGCGTGTAATAGCGGCCCGGCTCCGTCGTGCGCGCGGTGATCTGCCCGGCCAGGCCCGAGTCATGCCCGCCGTCGAACAGAATGCGGCACGTCAGCGCCAGCCGTTCGCGCAGGCTCCACTGCGGGGTGTCGAACTGGCGCTGCATCTCGGCTTGCGCCCGCGCGATCAGTTCGTCTTTTCCCAGATGCATCGTATCGTTCATCATGTCTCCGTCATGCCGTGTTCAACCACGGCGTAAGTCCTGAATTTCTTGCTGAATCGCTTTCTGAATCGCTTGCTGAATTCGTTGCTGCATTACTTGTTGAATTCGTTGCTGAATTACTTGTTGAATGGCATCCCGGATTGCAGCCTGACTCGCAGCCCGGGATGCAGGCCATCAATCCATCTTGATATCGGCGCGCTTCACGATGTCGGCCCATTTTGACTTCTCGGCCTTGATGAAGCGCTGGTATTCGTCAGCCGACCCGGTATACAACTGCGTGCCCTGGGACGCCAAACGGTCTTTCAATTGCGGGGATGCCAGCGTCTTTTGCAAGGCCGCGTTCAAGGCGGCCAGCACCTCGGGCGGCGTGCCGGCCGGCGCAAAGAACGCATTCCAGGAACTGATCTGCAAAGCCGCGTCGCCGACTTCGGCGCTGGAGGGCACAGCCGGCGCCGCCGCCAAACGCTCGCCCGACGCCACCGCCAGGGCATGCAGCTTGCCCGACGCCACGTGCGGCATGATGACCGAACTGGCGTCCATCACCACATCCACCTGCTCGCCCACAGCGGCGTTGACCGCTTCGCTACCGCTCTTGAACGGCACATGCACAATGTCCACGCCGGCCGTCAACTTCAGCAGCTCCAGACCCAGATGCGGCGAACTGGCGTTACCCGCCGAACCAAAATTCAGGCGTCCGGGATTGGCCTTTGCATAGGTCACGAAGGCGTCGAACGTGGAGGCCGGTACACCCGCCCGCACCGCCAGCACAAACGGCGACCCCGACACCAGGCCCACCGGCGCGAAAGCGTTCGCGTCGTAGCTGAGCTTGTTGTAGATCAGCGGGTTCACTACCTGCGTGCCCACCGTTCCCATGAAAATCGTATAGCCGTCGGGCGCCGCCGTGGCTGCTACTTGGGCGGCGATGACGCCACCCGCGCCGGGGCGATTTTCGATGACGAGCGTTTGCCCCAGGACATCGCCCATGCCCTTGCCCACCTGCCGCGCGACGATATCGGTAATGCCACCCGCGCCGAAAGGCACGATCAGCCGGATGGTGCGTTCCGGATACGCAGCCTGCGCGCCGCTCGTCAAACCCAGCGCTATTGTTAGCGCGGCTATCCTGCGAAAAACCTTCATGCCATTCCCCTTGATTGCGCCGTGTCGGCTTTAATGACACAAAGTGTCCTATAGGGGATTGAGTTTCCGCAAGGGGAAAGTGATTGGGGGATACCCTGAGCAGCAGGAATAAAGTTCGCCTTTTTTCGTTG
The DNA here is from genome assembly GCF_029637605.1 of Achromobacter spanius. Lineage (NCBI taxonomy): Bacteria > Pseudomonadati > Pseudomonadota > Betaproteobacteria > Burkholderiales > Alcaligenaceae > Achromobacter > Achromobacter spanius. Next base: position 2,609,395 of record NZ_CP121261.1, read on the forward strand.
AAGTTCGCCTTTTGGCTTTGGTGGTCAACACCTGCTATTGCGCGGGCATCTCCTCGTATTTTGTGCGGATGGACGGCCTGCAGGCTGAAGAAAGGCGAACTTTGCAATAGTCGCGATCAAATTAGCGCGACAGCCCAAGCCGGCAGATCTGGGATATGCCCGTACGGGCATTGGGGAGGAGACATGGACGTCTCGAGCACTCGGCTAGCCTCGCACCATGCTCTGTATCGTCACCCGCACCTACTACGTGGCGAGAAGCGCCATGACCGAGACTCAGGTCCCACGGACCGCACCCTCCGAAATTTCGAAAGCGCGCAGGCGCGTTTCAAGGACTGAAACTTCTTTTGAAGACCGTTCTCGGCCAGAACAGGACATTAAGCCAGCACAAGCAAAAATCGAGACGACCGGGAAAAACTCGGCCGACCAGTTGGCTACCAAATTTAATGTTCTGCTAGTAATTTTTTGTGTAGGCTAGACCCCAGGTTTCCGTAGTTGCGTGACTTTATTGCCCGATAGAACCCCGTTTTTGAAACCGGTCCGCCGATCTCAATGTATGGAGAAGTCGTCATCATGAAGCTCATCCGCTGTGTGAATTCACTCTCGTCTGTCCTGTATCCCTCTGGAAAGCCATTGAAGGGCAGTCGCCTAGCGTCGGCCGCATTGGCGACATTGTTTCTTGCCACATCAACCTCGGCTTGGACACAACAGGCGCCCAAGCCTGCTGAAGATGCGACCAAACAGGCGAACGCCGCGCTGCTGAAAGAGCTGCCATTTTCGGACAAGACTTCTTTTGAATTGGCCCACAAGGGTTTCATCGCCCCGCTGCCGGCGGCGTTGATCAAGGGCGAACAGGGCAACCTGGTGTGGGACCCCACCAAATACAACTTCATCAAAGAAGGCTCCGACGCCCCGGATACCGTCAACCCCAGCCTGTGGCGGCAATCGCAGCTTCTGAACATTTCCGGCCTGTTCCAGGTCATGGACGGTATCTACCAGGTGCGTAACCTGGACCTGTCCAACATGACAATCGTCGAAGGCAAGGACGGCCTGACGATCATGGACCCGCTCATTTCCACCGAGACCGCCAAGGCCGCGTTGGATCTCTACTACCAACATCGGCCGAAGAAGCCCGTCGTCGCGGTGATCTATACGCACAGCCACGTTGACCACTACGGCGGTGTGCGCGGCGTGGTGGACGAGGCCGACGTGAAGGCTGGCAAGGTCAAGATCTATGCCCCGCTGGGCTTTCTGGAACACGCGGTGGCGGAGAACGTGATGGCCGGCACGGCCATGAGCCGGCGCGCCAGCTACATGTATGGCAACCTGCTGCCGCCCAGCCCGACGGGCCAGGTAGGCGCCGGCCTGGGCACTACTACTTCGGCCGGCACGGTGACCCTGATCCCCCCGACAGACATTATCGAAAAGACGGGCGAAACGCGCACCATCGACGGGCTGACGTATCAATTCCTGTACGCGCCTGGAAGCGAAGCGCCCGCCGAAATGCTGTACTACATCAAGGAAAAGAAGGCGCTGAACACGGCCGAAGATTCCACCCACACCCTGCACAACACCTATTCTTTGCGGGGCGCCAAGATTCGTGACCCGCTTGCCTGGTCGAAGTACTTGAACGAAGCCTTGGCCATGTGGGGCGATGACGTGGAAGTCATGTACGCCATGCATCACTGGCCGGTGTGGGGCAAGAAGGAAGTGCAGGAACAGCTGGGCATGCAACGTGACATGTACCGGTACATCAACGACGAGACCTTGCGGCTGGCCAACATGGGCTACAACAAGGAGGAAATCGCTGAACAGGTCAGGCTACCGAAGGCGATTGCCACCAAGTTTTCCAACCGGGGTTATTACGGCTCGTTGAACCACAACGTGCGCGCAACGTACGTGCTGTACCTGGGGTGGTTCAACGGCAACCCTGCCACGCTGCATACACTACCCATCGAGGAAGGCGCAAAGCGCTATGTCGACATGATGGGCGGCACGGATGCGCTGCTGAAGAAAGCCCGCGAGTACTACGCCAAGGGGGATTACCGGTGGGTCGCCGAGGTGGTGAACTATGCGGTCTTTGCCGACCCGAAGAATCAGGCTGCGCGCGACCTGCAAGCCGATGCCTTGGAACAGATGGGCTATCAGGCTGAAAGCGGCCCGTGGCGCAATTTCTATCTGACGGGCGCCAAGGAACTACGCGAAGGCGTGAAGAAGCTGCCCGTTCCGGATACCGCCAGCCCTGACACCGTGCGAGCTATGACGCTGGACATGCTCTTTGACTATTTCGCCGTTCGCTTGAACCGTGAAAAAGCCGAAGGCAAGCACGTCGTGCTGAACGTAGACTTCACCGATACCAAGCAGCAGTACACGCTGGAGATGGTGAACAGTGTTCTCAATCACACGGAAGGCAAACTGGCGAAGGAGCCCAGCGCAAGCGTGTCGCTGACCCGCAACACGCTGAACGACATCATGTTGAAGCAGACGACGCTCAAAGATGCGCTTGCCAAGGGAGACGTCAAGATCACCGGAGATCAGGCCAAGCTGAACGATGTCTTTGGTTCGCTGGATGACTTTGAATTCTGGTTCAACATCGTGACGCCTTAAGGCGGGTATCTCAGGGACGAACGAGGCCGACGTAGGTGTGCGTCGGCCTCGCCGCTTTTACAGCTCGGATCTCGCGAGTGTCCGCTTTGGGTTGTGCATTCAAGTTGACACTGTCATGGATCAGGCCGGTGCGGCAGGGGCAACGATCGTCAAACCACCGCACGAAACGTTCTGGGGCGGTTACTCGGGGTACTTTCAGGACGGCAAGACGCCGCCCCGGCGTCCGCCTTCAACCTGGCCTCAATCGATGACAATATTCTCCCGCTTCACCACAAGAGAAAGCTGATCGACCTCACGCCCGATGCGCGTGGACAATTCCTTCGGATTGCTCATGACGACGCTACCCTGCGCACTCAGTGTGGTATTGGCTGCGGGCTGCTCCATCGCGCGCTTGGACTGCTCGTACAAGGTCTCTACGATCTGGGCAGGCGTGCCTGCCGGGGCGAACAGGCCCAGCCAGAAAGTGACATCGATGTTCGGATAGCCTGCCTCGGCCATCGTCGGGATATCCGGCATTTGGGAAATTCGTTGCTTCTGCGTGACTGCCAGGGCTTTCAACTTGCCGGCCGCCACTTGCGGTGCGCTGGCCAGCGTATCGAAAGACGTGTTCACCTCGCCCGCCATGACCGCCATGCTGGCTTGCGCGGCCGATTTGTAAGGGATATGGGTTGCCTTGAACTGGGTGTCATTGCTCAGCCGCGCAAACGCCAGATGGGCCAGGTTGCCTTGGCCTCCCGACCCATAGGTGAGCTCGCCCGGATTCTTCCTGGCGTACGCAACCAGATCCTTGACCGACTCGATGGAATTCTTCTTGGCCCATTCGGGGTTGACGTTCAGGATGAACGGCGCGTCCAGTACCAGGGCGATGGGAGCGAAATCCTTGGTCTTGTACTGGGAGTTCTTGTAGATCAAGGGATTGACGGTGATGCTGCTGCTGTTGGTGGCCAGCAGCGTGTAGCCATCCGGCGCCGCACGGGCCACCTCGGCCGCCCCGATCGATCCATTGGCGCCGCCCTTGTTCTCAACGATGACGGGCTGCTTGAGCGTCTTGGACAAAGAATCCGACAGCAGGCGAGCCATCGTGTCCGTGATCGAACCGGCCGGGAACGGCACGATGATCTTGATGGCTTTAGTGGGCCATGCGTTGTCCTGCGCGAACGCGGCAGGTGACCCCAACCCCAATGCCGACGCCACGGCGACATGAGCGGAAGTGATGAGGAAGTTACGGCGGGAATTGGATGTAGTCATTGTTTGTCTCCACGAAAATTAGATCTTGTGTATTGCATCGTGCTTGCGCGGCTTGTCAGGCCGCCTTCCTGGTTGCGGTGTTTCCTATGATTCCGTCTCGTTCCAGTGTCTGTTGCTGATCCGCGCTCATGCCCAACACGCGCGAAAACACATCGCCATTGTGCTGCCCGAGCGTAGGCGCCGGACGCACCGCCGCGACCGTCACGCCCGGCTCCCTGAACCAGGGCGTGGTCGCCAGAAACTCGCCGATATAAGGGCGGGACGTCGCCTTGAAAAACTCACGGGCTTTGAGATGCGGGTCATCGAGCACCGTCCAGATCGGCTTGACTTCTCCTGCGCTTATGCCGGCCTGCTGTAGTTCGGCCATGGCGCTTTGCGCGGAGCGCGCGCGGGCCCATGCGTTGATCCTGCGGTCTATCTCTTCATGCCGGATCCGTCGGCCTGCCGCCTTCTCCAGGACAGGGTCCAGGGCAAGATCCGCCGCCTGCATGACCGCCAGCAATGCCTGCCATTGCGCATCGCTCGTGATGCTTACCACCACCCAGGCGTCATCGCCCGCGCACTGGTAGATCCCCTGCGGGGCATGTAGAGGATGCGCATTGCCGCTGCGGGGCGTGGTGGTGCCGTGCACGGACTGCTCAATGAGGAACGGTGCTGTCATGGGCAGCATGCATTCCACCTGAGACAGGTTGACGTGGCGCCCCTTGCCCGAGCGTTGCTGCACGAACAGCGCCAACAACGCCGCCGCGCCCCCGTTGAAGCCACCCACAGGGTCACCATAAGCGTAGGAGGTCAGCGCCGGTGGGTCCTGCGGGAAGCCGGTGTAATGCGGCAGGCCGCTAGCCTGCTCCAGCGTGCCGCCATAGGCCCTGATCGTGCTCCATGCATTGCCCGATCCGAATGCCGGCATGGATACCATGACCAAGCGCGGATTGACCTGGGACAGCACGGTGTAGTCCAGCCCAAGTTTGGGCAATACCTCGGTCGAGTAGTTCTCGATGACGATATCGGCCTTGGCCACCAGATCGAACAGGACCGCACGCCCTTCAGCACGGGTCAGATCTAGCGTGATGCCCAACTTGTTGCGGTTCATCAGCGCAAAGTTCGAGTTCTTCTCGTAGAGCTTTTCCTGATAGAACTCATCGGTGTAATGCGTGCCCCGCCACCAGTCCGGGTAGCCCGTGCTTTCCACCTTGATGACTTCCGCGCCAAAGTCCGCCAGCGTCCTTGCCGCCAATGGCCCGGCCCACCCCATCGTCAGGTCCACCACCCGGATTTTTCTTAAGGGCGGCGCGTCCGGCGCGGCCCTGGCCAAGCCGGCGGCCGGCGTCAGGCTCTGCGCTTCACGGTAGCGGGGGCCGTCAGCGTCCAGAAGCGCTGCCTTACCGCCCGGCAGGGGCCCCGCATCGCCCATGGGCAGCGGAACGACCGGCCCCTCGAATTCGGCCGCCCCCGCCTTGACGGGAACAAAAGCGCCGCGTTCGCGATGCACGCCTTGTTGAAGCAGCTCTGCCATGGTGGGCACGATGACCGCGGGAAATTTCTGCTTGCGCAGCACATCGAACCATTCCTCGGCTGTCCTGGCGCGCAGGCTGGGAATCAGGAACGCATCGATTTCGTCCGCATGGACCATACGGGTCGGCCCGCTGGCAAAACGCGGATCCGCGGCCAGGTCCGGGTGGCCGATGGCGGCGCACAGCGCTGCCCACTGCGGGCCGGTATGGGCGAACAGCCCAATCCAGCCCTGCTTTGTCTCGTAGATGCCGGCGGGATGCGCGGTGCAGAACCGATTGACACCCAGCCTAGCCATGGGATGCCGGCCATCCTGCACCATGCCGGCTTCCATCTCCACCAGCGAAAACGCAATCTCATGGATGCTCAGCAGATAACGCCGGCTGCCGTCGGATCGCCCCAGCAACGCGGCGGTCGCGCTTGAGAATGCCGCGACACCGGCGGCAATGGCGGTCTGAATGTCGTGCGGCAGATGGGGCGGGCCCTGCTTCGCGCCACTGCAATACACCGAGCCGGCCAGGGCGCGGCACACGGCCTCGGTTCCCGCGAAACCACTGTAGGGGCCGGACTCGCCGAACCAGGTCAGACATACCTCGATGGGCGCAATGCCCTGGCTGTCATTTCCATCGTCCGCGTACGCGGGGCGCTTCAGAACCTCCAAGCCTTCGTCCAGCGCCCGGGCGTCAAGAATCACATCGCAGGTCCGCGCAAGCCCTGACAGCCAGGCGGTATCCGCGCCAGTCTTTCCACGACGGGCCACGCTGCGCTTGTTGGTATTGAGCCAGGCATGCAAGGCGCTTGCGGGCTCGCCATTGGCCTCGTTCAACAGGGGCGGCATGCGGCGCAGCGTGTCGCCGTGGGCGTCCTCCAGCTTGATGACCTCGGCGCCAAAATCCGCAAAAAGCTTCCCGGCATAAGCCACTGCCGCTCCGCAGCCAATTTCCAGCACGCGCAACCCAGAGAAGGCGAGCCGGCTTTCAGATGTATGCATAGTCGCAATCTGTTCCAAGAGACTTCGCCTTGATTACCAGGTATCGACAAAGGCGCGGCGGGCCCGGCCGGCGCGCACAGATGCCGACGCGATGCCTTGGCGTATCCACGTGCGCGTCTGCGCGGGGTCGATGACTGCGTCGATCTCCGTCGTGGACGCGACATTGATGGCGTGCCCGCGCTCGTAGGCGCGAGCCACCAACTGGTCGTAAAGCGCCTGGCGCTCCGGCCCCTCGGGGACGTTTTCGAGTTCCTTCTTGAAGCCTAGCCGGATAGACCCTTCCAGGCCCATGGGGCCGAATTCGCCCGTTGGCCACGACACCGCGCAACTGGCCGAGCGAAAGCCCCCGCCGGCCATGGCCATGGCGCCCAGGCCGTAGCCCTTGCGCAAGGCAATTGCCAAGATGGCGACCCGCAGCTTGGCCGCGACCACGAACATGCGCGACACATGCCGGACTTGCGCCTTGGCCTCTTGCTCCGGCCCGACCATGAATCCCGGCGTATCGATCAACGAAATGATGGGCAGGCCGTGGATATCGCAAAGATTCATGAAGCGTGCCGCCTTGTCGGCCGCATCGGCATCGATGGCGCCGCCCAGGTGATGCGGATTGTTGGCGATGATCCCTACAGGCTGCCCTTCCACACGCGCCAGGGCGGTGTGCATTCCCTGGCCGAACCCCGAACGCAGCATCAATACACTGCCGACGTCGGCAATGCCTTCGATGACCTTGCGGCTGTCGTAGACACGCAAGCGATTCTCCGGCACCACATGACGGAGGTGGCGCGGGTCGGGCGCCACCCAGTCCTTGGTGCGGCCCTGGAACATGGACAGATAGTGTTTCGCCGCCACGACGGCCTGCGCCTCGTTGTCGACCAGGATGTCGATGACGCCATTGGCGAACTGCACCGGCGCGGGGCCGACGTCCTCTGGCCGGAAGATGCCCAGGCCTCCGCCTTCGATCATCGCCGGGCCGGCCATGCCGATGTTGGCGCTCTTGTCCGCGATGATGACATCGCAGACCCCCAGAAAGGCGGCGTTGCCCGCGAAACAGCGTCCGGAAACTATGCCGAGCAAAGGCACTTCGCCACTGAGTTCGGCAAGCGCCGCGAACGACGGCTGATACAGCCCGGATACGAACGGAAAATCGACATCGCCCGGCCGACCACCGCCGCCTTCGGCGAACAACACCATCGGCATTTCATCGCGGCGGGCACGTTCCACCAGCCTGTCGGTCTTGATGTGATTGCGTTTGCCCTGCGTGCCCGCCAGCACCGTCGCGTCATAGGCCATCACGGCGGTCAGCGACCCGTCGTAGCCGAATGCGTCGCCGTTGACGTTGCCAATGCCGGTGACAATGCCGTCCGCTGGCGTGTTGGCGATCAGGTCTTCCTTGCTGCGGCGGCTGGCCTGCGCGGCAATGACCAGTGCGCCAAACTCCACGAACGAGCCTTCATCGCACAGATCGTCCACGTTCTCCCGTGCGGTGCGCTGGCCTCGCGAACGGCGCTTTGCCAAGGCCTGCGGGCGCGCGTCATCATAAAGCGACGCATGGCGGTCGAGAACGGCTTGCAGGTCCGGACGCACGGCATCCAGATCGATCGCGTCTGTCACGACCTCGGTGTCGACACCACTCGATTCCTCTTCCAGCAAGACCAGGATCTCGCCTTCGAGCACATTGCCGCCACTGACGGCCGGCACCTCGACGACCCTGCCATTGAAATCGGCGACGACGCTGTACTCCATTTTCATCGCTTCGATCACGGCGATGGGTTGGCCCTTGAGCACAAAAGCGCCAGCGCTCACAGACACCTCGACCAGGCGGCCGCTCAACGGCGCGCGCGATGCCGAAAGCCCTTCCGGCACGGCGGCCTGCGCGGCCTGCGGCAGCTTGGCCGCCGAAGCGCCGCGCGCCCCCGAATCCCCGATCAGGTTGTCCTTGGCCTGCTGCTCTTGCGCATACTGCTCGGCCGCTGCAAGCAGTTCCCCGAGGATGGACTCGATGTAGCGCGTATGGTTGCGCTGCGACAGGAAGTCCTCCCGTGCCACAAGCGCCTGCAAAAGATGGATATTCGTGGCGACACCGGCAATCCGGAACTCGGCCAGACAGCGGCGCAAACGCCGCAGCACTCCCGAGAAATCGTCACTGCTGCTGAACACGATCAGCTTGGCCAGCAGCGTGTCGAACGCCGGGGCGGGCGAGTACCCGCTGTAGGCATGAGTATCGACGCGCACTTCGGGGCCGGCGGGCGGCTCGAAACGCTCCAGCCTGCCATGCGCCGGGCGTGCCATGCCCGTGGCATCGGTCGATTCCGCATTGATGCGGACCTGAATGGCATAACCGTTCAGCCTCGGCGGGTTGCTTGGGTCCACGCCCAGTTCGGCCAGGCGCTTTCCCTGCGCGACCCCGATCTGCAAGGTCACCAGATCCACGCCCGTAACCTGCTCGGTAATCGTATGTTCGACCTGTAGCCGGGGATTGGCTTCGATGAATACAAAGTCCGTCTGCACCCCCTGCTCGTTTTCTTCGACCAGGAATTCAAAGGTTCCCAGGCTGCGGTACTCCACCCTGGCCGCCATTTTCTGTGCCGCGGCAAGAATGGCGGCGCGCAGAGGGGCGGTCAGCACCGGGCTGGGCGCGATCTCGACCACTTTCTGAAAGCGGCGCTGCAGCGTGCAATCCCGATCGCCAAGCGCGACCACCGACGCACCATCGCCGGCGATCTGCACTTCGATATGACGCGCGCGATTGACCAGACGCTCCGCGTACAGCGCGTCTACACCAAAGGCCGACATGGCTTCCGACCGGCAGCGGGCATAGAGCTCGGCGATATCGGCTTTGGACTTGACGACGCGCATCCCGCGTCCGCCGCCTCCGCCGACCGCCTTGATGACGATCCCAACCCCGCCCTGCTCGTCGAAGAACTGTTCGACGTCCGCAAGTGTTGCACCACCCGGCGTGGCGGGCATGACGGGCACGCCGCATTCGCGGGCCAGTTGCAAAGCGCGGCCTTTGTCTCCGAACAGAGCCAGGTGATCGGCGTTCGGGCCGATGAACGTGATTCCCGCCGCATCGCAAGCCAGGGCGAAATCCGCCCTTTCACTCAAGAAGCCATACCCCGGATGGATGGCATCGCAACGCTCGGCCGTGGCTGCGGCAATGATGGCGTCGATATCGATATAGGCCGCCGGACCGGAGCCGTTCAGCGCAACCGTGGTATCCGCAAGAATTCGATGCCTGGAGTTTGAATCGTCCTGGGAATACACCGCGACGCTTTCCAACCCAAGGTCGCGCACGGCGCGAATGACTCGCACGGCGATTTCGCCACGATTGGCAACCAACACTCTCTTCATGGTGATCCTATGTCTCTGCTCTAACTCTTATGCTCAAGTCCTTGAGCTGCTGCCCGTAGCCATTGCATGTTCCTGCCAGACGAGGCGCGCCTGCGGGCAGGCGCCGAAAAGCACTAACATGGAAACGCATACGCGCAATCGCAGCCCAGCTTGATCCGGCGGTTGTCGTTAACTTGATGAGGATGGTAGGTGCCGTGCAACAGCCGGACAATTCACATTTTTCTCTGACCCCTATAGCCGTTCGGCATGTGTCTCGATAAAGGCAGGCGGTAATGGAACTCAGGCAGTTAAGAACGGTTTTGGCGATCGCGGAAACCGGCAGCCTCACCAAGGCGGCGGAACTGCTGCACGTTGTGCAGCCCGCCCTGTCCCGACAGCTGAAGCAGCTGGAAGACGAACTGGGCATTCCGCTTTTCGAGCGCAACCGGCTCGGGATGGTGCTGACCGTGCCTGGCCGCCGGTTTGTCGATCAGGTGCGGGTTTCCCTTAAGGGGCTCAACGAAGCCCGGGCCGACATCGGCGCCGCAAAATCGGATCTTCTTGGCACGGTGTCCATCGGCATGCTGCCCAGCCTCGCGACTGCGCTTGCCGGCCCGCTCGTCGTCGCGCTGCAGCAGCAGTACCCCAATCTGCGCGTGCGCATCGCCACCGGCTTCTCGGATTTCCTGCAAGAGGGCCTGGAGGCTGGCAAGCTTGATATCTGCCTCATGGGCGACTATCTGCAATCCGAACTTCTGCAGACCTCGCCCGCTTATTCCGAACCCATATATGTCTTCGGCATGCCGGGATCCGGATTGTCCCAGGACACCCCGATGACGCTCGAGGCCGTCTCCAGAATGCCCATGGTGGTTCCGGAAGCGCGCAGCTTGCGCAACGTGATAGACCGGGCCTGCACCATCCTGGGCGTCAACCTGAATCTGGTTGCCGAGTCGGACAGCACGGCGGTCATTCTCGATCTGGTGTTGCGCGGCGTCGGCTACACCATCCTGCCAGCCATCCCCATCATGACGATGCTGGCCGAAAAGCGCATCGAAGGCGCTCCCATCATCAGCCCCACGCTGCAACGCACCGTGATCATCGGCACCGCCGTCCTGAACCGCAACCCTCGCCTGGCCAATGCGCTGCATGCCGAGCTGATCCGCCTGCTCGAGCCCTACATCAAACAGTTCGACCACGTCGGCGCACGCTGGCTGGCTGACTGAATCCCCCCTCTGCACGCGAGCCCGGCACGCACCGGGCCACGGCCGAGCTATGCCCAATCGCTATGCCCCTCGTCAAAATTAGTTAATTGTCCCGAGACGGATCGCCCCCCTAACATCATTCAAGCGTCGCGGCATCGCCAGCAGACAAGCCATGCACCAACGGGTGTATGTAACGTCCGCCGGCCTGCCGCGGCCAAAGAATCTTGGGAGGCGAATGTGCAGAATTCATCTAACAGCACACACACAGCGGGCGACGAGGCAGTCGGCCCGGAGCAGTACTTCCAGCGCATGCTCGAACAAGGGCAGTTCATGATTCAGCGCTGCGAAACAACCGGCCGCGCCGTTTTCTATCCTCGAGCCATCTCCCCTTATGGCGGCGGCCCCTTGCGCTGGGAAGCCGCCAGTGGCGACGGCACCATCTATTCAACCACCGTCGTGCGCCAACGCCCCGAACGGGGTGGGGACTATTGCGTCGTCCTGGTGGACCTTGAAGAAGGACCGCGCCTGATGAGCACCGTTGTCGATATGGAACCCCTGGCGGTGACGATCGGCATGCGAGTCCGTGCAGAAGTGCGCCGCCAGTCCTCTGGCGTGCCGCGCGTGGTGTTTGTGCGCGCGGACTGACCGCGTGTGGTGTTTGCGCGCGCGGACTGACCGCCTGCGGTGATTGTGCGCGCGGACAGACCGCGCGACCCATGCTAATTGGAATGAATTGATGGCTACTAGTACAAGAGGGGCCTCGGCGATTGTCGGGATCGGCACCACGCCTGGCTGGAACAGCCCCGGGTTCTCGGCGTTGGATCAACTCGGTATCGCCGTTCAGGCGGCGGCAGTCGATGCGGGCATCGGCGTGGACCAGATCGACGGTTTGTTCACATCCACATTGACGCATTTCATGCCCGCCCTGTCCGTGGCGGAGTATCTCGGCATCCATCCGACCTATATGGATGGCACCAACATCGGCGGGTCCTCATTTCTGGGCCACCTGTTGTCGGCCACGCTTGCCCTGCAAGCCGGGCTGTGCAAAGTGGCCTGCATTTGCTATGGGTCGAATCAACTGTCGGCGGGCGGCAAGCTGACCACCCTGAGCGAACCCGCCCCCTGGGAGGCGATGTATTCGCCGCGCAACCCCATCAGTGGCTACGCCTTGGCTACCGCGCGCCACATGCACCAGTACGGAACCACGCGCGAACAGTTGGCCAGTGTCGCGGTCGCCGCGCGCCAGTGGGCGCAGCGCAATCCTGCCGCGCACGAGCGCGGGCCCTTGAGCATCGCCGATGTTCTGGATTCCCGGCCCATATCCGACCCTCTCACGCTGCGGGACTGCTGCCTGGTGACCGACGGCGGCGGAGCGTTGATTCTCGTCGCCGCGCAGCGCGTGCCGGAATTTGCCAACACGCCGGCCTATGTTCTGGGTGTCGGCGAGGCCACCACGCATCGCCAGATTTCAAGCATGGAAGACCTTACGGTTACCGGTGCCGTGCAATCCGGCCAACGCGCCTTCCAGATGGCGCGCGTTGCGCCAAAAGAGATCGACGTCTTGCAACTCTATGACGCATTCACCATCAACCCGATTCTGTTTCTTGAGGACCTGGGTTACTGCGCCAAGGGCGAAGGTGGCGCGTTCGTGGCCTCAGGCGTGACCGCGCCCGGTGGCGCACTGCCGGTCAACACCAACGGCGGCGGCCTGTCCTGCAATCACCCGGGCATGTATGGCATTTTCGCGGCCATCGAGGCCGTGCACCAGATCCGCCGCTCCGCAGGCGCCAGACAGGTTGACGGCGTCGATCTGGCCCTGGCCCACGGCAATGGCGGTCAGTTGGCCAGCCAGGTCACGGCGATTCTCGGATCGCGCGCCACCCTGTAAACGCTGAAACCTGGGACACAATCATGAGCACCACCACCAGCACGCCAGTCGTCACCAACCATCCCTTCGCGGCCGAGCGTCAATTGCAAGAGCTGCCGTTCGCGGCCAAGGCTAGGTCAGTCAGCCGAGCGGCGGTGATAGGCGCCGGCACGATGGGCGGCGGCATCGCGATGTGCTTCGCCAACGCCGGCATACCCGTGGTGCTGCTGGAGAAAGACGCCGAGCGACTCAATCAGGGCTTGGCGCGCATCGAAGAAAACTACGCCAACTCCGCTCGGCGCGGCCGGCTCAGCGCAGGCGACGTCGCGCAGCGTCAGGCATGCATACAGGGCAGCACGCGCTTCGAGGATCTGGCCGACGTGGATCTGGTCATTGAAGCGGTGTTCGAGGAAATCGGGCTCAAACACGAGATATTCAAGACGCTTGATCGGGTCTGCAAACCCGGCGCCATCCTGGCCTCAAACACCTCTTTCCTGGACATCGACACTATCGCGAGCGCCACCCGGCGGCCCCAGGACGTGGTCGGGATGCACTTTTTCAGTCCCGCCAACGTCATGCAGTTGCTGGAGAACGTGCGCGGCTCCGCCACCTCTGACGACGTGTGCGCCACCGTCATGGATGTGGGCCGCCGCCTGGGCAAGGTCGCCGTGCTGGTGCGGTCCTGCGACGGATTCGTCGGCAACCGCATGTTGGCGAAGCGCACGCGCGAAAGCTATTTCCTGGTCCAGGAAGGCGCCTCGCCCTTTCAAATAGACCGTGTTCTGCGCGACTTCGGCCTTCCGATGGGGCCGTTCGCCATGGCGGACCTGGCAGGTTTGGACGTGGGCTGGCGCAATCGCCAGAGCCGCCTTCAGAACCTGACCCCGCGCGAGCGTGAGTGCGACATGCTGGACCGCATGGTCGCCGCGGGCCGGCTGGGCCAGAAGACCCAGGGCGGCTTTTACGACTATGACAGTGACCGCAAGGCCACCCCATCACCGGCTGCCGAAGCACTGGTCGACGCACACCGCGCCGCCTCCGGCAGACAAGCGCGGCAGATCTCCGACCAGGAAATTCTGGAGCGTTGCCTGTACTCCATGATCAACGAAGCCGCCTATATCCTGGAAGAGAATATCGTCGAACGCGCGTCCGACATCGACGTCGTCTGGCTAAAAGGTTATGGCTTTCCCGCCTATCGGGGCGGCCCGCTGTGCTACGCGGACCAGATCGGCCTGCCTGCCATCCTGGCGGGGCTGCGCAAGTACGAAGCCGAGCACGGTTCCCAATACTGGAAGCCGGCCAATCTCATCGTCAAGCTCGCTCAAGAGGGGCGAGGTTTTCTCGATGGCCCAGCCTGAAGCCGCGCACACGCGGGCTTGCACGCCATCGCGAAGCCATCACGGCTCAGGGATGTTTTCCCGGAAGATGACCTGTAGCCGTGGCAGGTAGCTGGGTTCGGGCGCGCCCTTCACGGCCGCCACCAGCAGCTTGACGATCTCGCGCGCCTCGACGCGCGGGTTCTGGTCGATGACGGCGTCCATGATGCGATCGAGCAACAGGCGGCGCGTGGCTTCGGTGAGGTCGTGGCCCACGAAGACAATGCGCTGGGCGGAGGCTGCCTTGCTTGAGCTAGCCTCGTCTGGCCGCGCCTCAGCCGGCCGCGCCTGAGCCGGCCGCACCTCAGCCGGCCGCGCCTCTTTCAGCGCCCGCGCGATGCCTTGATTGCCGGCGCCGATGTTGTAAATCGCGTGCGGCGGATCTTTGCGCAGCAGATCCTGCGTGACGGCAAAGGCGCGGTCGCGGTCGTCGCCGATCTCAAGAATGTGTGCGATGCGCAGGTGCGGAAACTCTTCGCTCAGCAGCGAGCGAAAGCCCATCTCGCGCTCTTCGTGGCCGCGATACGCCAGGGACCCCACGAACACCGCAACCTTGCGCTCGGCGTGCTGTGGCAGAAACCGGCCCAGCAACAGCGCGGCCAGGCGGCCCGCGGCGCGGTTGTCGATGCCCACGTAACCCAGGCGCGCCGAGATCGGAATGTCCGACACCAGGGTGCTTACATGCACGCCGCTGTCGCGCAGCGCCATGATGGCGTCGCGCACTTGTGGATGGTCCAGCCCAACCAGGCCAACGGCCTGCGTCTGCTCGCGCAGCTCGTAGAGCTTTTGCGCGAGCTTATGGGCGTCGAATCCCTCGATCAGATGCAGGCGGGCCCGCACATCGGGGCGGGTGGCGGCTTCTTCCAGCAGGTGCCGGCCCAACGCGGTCATGAAGCTGTTGGTGCCGGCGGGCAAAACGAAATCGACCCGCACATCCTGGCTAGCGGCATCGGCACCCTGGACGAAGTAACCAAGACGATTGGCGATTGCCAGCACGCGGTCGCGTGTCTTGCCGCGCACGCCGTCGCGGTCGTTCAGCACCCGGTCCACGGTGGCGGTGGACATGCCGGCTTCACGGGCGATGAGGGAAATGGTGGGACGCATGCGGTATCAGGCTCTCAAGACACCATCAGGACGATGGTAGCGAGGCGATCATAACCCATCATTTGCAATCATTCTGGATCAAAAAGGTAAGGTTGCTGCCCTATGAGCGCCATCCACCTTTACGCCTGATTGTTTTGATGTGATTATCGCGGCTCAATCACATCAAACACAGCACGGCAGGATGCCAGGCAGTCGACAGTGCATACCAAGCCGGCAGGAGGAGCACATGTCGCACCCTACCCTGGTGCCCGACCCGCCCGTTCGGGAACGGCGCTTTCGCATCGGCTGCATCGGCGCCGGCATGATCATGGCCGAGTGCCATCTGGCGGCCTACCAGCAGGCCGGCTTCACGGTGACGGCGATCGCGTCGCGTACGCACAGCAAAGCGGCCAAGGTCGCCGAACGCTACGGCATCCCGCTAGTGCATGAGAATCCCCTGGCCCTGATCGCCGATCCACAGATCGAGATCGTGGACATCGCGTATCCGCCCGACCAGCAGCCCGCGTTGATTCGCGCCGCATTGCGCGCTCCGCACGTGCGCGGCGTGCTGGCGCAGAAGCCCCTCGCCCTGTCGCTGGACGAAGCCCGCGCCTTGCGCGACGAGGCGCGGGCCGCCGGCAAGATCCTGTCGGTGAACCAGAACATGCGCTACGACCAATCGATGCGCACGCTCAAACAACTGCTGGACCAGGGCGTTCTGGGCACGCCGGTGTTCGCGCAGATCGACATGCACGCCATCCCGCACTGGCAGGATTTCTTGCGCGGCTATGACCGGCTGACGCTCTCTAACATGAGCGTGCATCACCTTGATGCCCTGCGTTATCTGTTTGGCGAGCCCACCGAAATCACCAGCATCACCCGCCCCGATCCGCGCACCGAATTCGCGCATCAGGATGGGCTGGTGAGCACCACGCTGCGCTTTGGCAACGGCCTGCTTGCGCTGTCGCTCGAAGATGTGTGGTCGGGCCCACGGGCCGAGGGATACCCCGACGACCAGCACATCCGCTGGCGCGTGGAAGGCACCGAGGGCGTCGCGCGCGGCACTATCGGCTGGCCCACCGGCGAGCCGTCGACCCTAAGCTACGCCTCGCGCGCGGCCCAGGGCCATACCGACGGGCGTTGGGTAACCCCCACGTGGGACACGATGTGGTTTCCGCATGCCTTCATCGGCGTGATGGAGCAGTTGCAGTACGCGCTGGCCAGCGGCACCGAGCCTGCGTTGAGCGTGACCGACAACGTACGCACGATGGCGCTGGTCGAGGCCGCGTATACGTCCATCGCCGAAGGCCGCACAGTACGGCTGCCGGCTGTTGAATAACCAGACAAAAAACAGACGGAGACAAACATCATGATCCAGACCGGAATCTTCTCGGGCTACTTTCCCTATGAGCTGGAGCGCACAGCCAAGGTGATCCGCTCGCACGGCTTCAACACTGTGCAGCTGGACCTGCATTTCAAGGACATGGAGCTCGGCCCGGGGCAGCTGACCGCGCAGAAATGCACCCAGATCCGCGACACCTTCCGCAACTACAACCTGCCGGTGTCCTGCATCTCGGCCTATACCAATATCGTTCATCCCGATCCCGCCGAGCGCCAACGCCGCAATGGCTATCTCAAAGAGATCCTTACGCACGCGCGCCAGTTGGGCTCGCCTTACGTGATCTCGGAAACCGGTACGTTCGCCACCGACAGCGACTGGGTGCATCACCCCAGGAACAAGACCGAGGAAGGCTGGGACCAGTGCCGCAAGGTGATCGCCGAGCTGTCGCAACATGCCTATGACCATGGCGCGGTGTTCCTGCTTGAGACCTACGTGAACAACGTGGTGGGATCCGTCGAGGAAACGCTGCGCATGTTCGCCGAAGTGGATCACCCTGGCCTTGGCCTCTTGATGGATCCGACGAACTACTTCGAAGCGCACAACATCGACCAGATGGACCGCACGCTCAATCAGGTGTTCGACGCGCTCTCCGACAAGATCTGCATCGCGCATGCCAAGGACGTGAAGCGCTCGGGCGATGACAAGTCGGAAAAGCACAGCGACATTGGTGACGAGGGCGCGGCCGAGAGCCATACCTTCCGTGGCGTGGGCGAGATCGAGCTGCCTGCGCCGGGCCTGGGCGCGCTGAATTACGACCTGTACTTGCAGCGCCTGGCGAAGAAGCACCCCAACATTCCCATCATCATCGAGCACTTGACCGAAGACGACGTGCCGCGCGCCAAGACCTTCCTGGACGAGCGGCTGCGCGCGAACGGCCTGTAGGCCGCCTGGCGCAACCGAGGCGCACCGCGAGGCAACCTTCCATCAGGCCCGCGGCGCGCCCACGAATACGATTTTGAACACCGACACCGGCAAACGCTTATCCGCGCCTTTGCCAGGGAGAACTCATGCCTGACATTTACGGAACCTGGATGACGCGCCGCGACGTGGAGGCGCGCACCGGGCAGCTTGCGCAGTTTGCCGGCGTACGCCTGATGACGCTGGACGACGGGCTGGAGCGCGGTATCCGCATGCTGGAGTTCCGCAGCGGCACGGGCCTGCGTTTTACGGTGCTGGTGGATCGCGCGATGGACATCGCCGATTGCGAATACCGTGGCTTGGCCATGGGATGGCAGTCGCCGTCGGGCTATCGCCACCCCGGCCTGCATGACTATGAAGGCGAAGGCGGACTGGGCTGGATGCGCTCGTTCTCGGGCCTCATGATCACCTGCGGGCTGGACCACATTCTGTTCATGTACGACGCACCGGCCGACAACTATGTGTACGGCCCGCGCAAGATCGCCAAGCAGTCCATCCATGGCCGCGTGGGCACCATTCCGGCGCGCCTGTCCGGCTACGGCGAACGCTGGGACGGCGATCGCTGCGTGCTGTGGGCGGAGGGAGTCGTAAGCCAGGGCACCGTGTTCGGCGAGCACCTGGAGCTGCACCGCCGCATCGAGATCGAGGTGGGCACCAACGACATCAAACTGTCGGATCGCGTGGTGAATCGCGGCTTCTACCGCACGCCGCACATGCTCTGCTATCACATCAACCTGGGCTATCCGGTGCTGGACGCCGACTCGCGCTATCTGGCGCCGATCCGCGATGTGGTGTGGGCCGCGCACGAGGAAACCTACCGCGAGCAGGGCGTGGGCTACCGCCGCATGCCGGCGCCACAGTTGGGCTTTCATGAGCAGGTGTGGCAGCACGAGATGGCCGCCGCCGACGACGGCAGCGTCCCGGTGGCCCTGGTCAACGACAAGCTGGCCCTGGGCATGCAGGTCAGCACCTTCAAGCATCAATTCCCTTGCCAGTATCAATGGCAGAACCTGCAATCGGGCCAGTATGCGATGGGCATCGAGCCCTCGACCAACCATGTGCTGGGCCAGGGCGCGGCGCGTGAGCGCAACGAGCTCATCTGGCTTGAGCATGGGGAAGAGCGCCGCTACGACACCACGTTCAGCGTGCTGGGATCGCCCGCCGATATCGCGGCATGCGAAGCACGCATCCGCGCGATCGCGGTGCAGCCCGAAGCCGATTATCCACCGTTGTCGGGGCGCTTCGCGCCCATCGCGGGGCGCACATGAGCGCGCGCTTCTCATTGCAAGGCCGTCGCGTGCTTTACACGGGCGCGGCGGGCGGCTTCGGTGTGGACACCACGCTTGCACTGCTGGAAGCGGGCGCCCACGTGATCGCGCTCGACAACCACGCCGGGCATATCGATCGCTTGCGCAGCACCGTGCCGGCGCGGTTCTCCGACCAGCTTCACGTCCTGCAGGCCGATCTTTCCGACGCCAGCGCGCTGCAGTCGCACCTTGAGCAGTTGACCGCCCAGGGCCCGATCGATGTGGTCATCAACAACGCGGCGATCTACCCCTCGCGCCCGTTCGAGGAATACAGCGACGCAGAGCTGGCGCGCGTGCACCGCGTGAACGTGGAGGCGGCGATTCAGATCGTCCGCGCGGCGCTGCCCGGCATGCGCGAACAGCAGTGGGGCCGCGTCATCAATATCTCGTCGATCACGCTGTCCGGCGGCTGGGAAAACCTGCTGCCCTACGTGCAATCCAAGGGCGCGATGGTGGGCGCCACGCGCGCCTTCGCCCGCGAGTTCGGCAAGTGGGGCATCACCGTCAACGCCATCTCGCCGGGCGCATTTCCCACCGACGCCGAGAAGATCCATCCCGATCCCGAGGGCTACAACCGCATGGTGCTTGAACGCCAGTCGGTAAAGCGCCGCGGGCACGCGGGTGACATCGCCGCGGCCATCATTTTCCTTGCCTCGGACGAGGCGGGCTTCATTTCCGGACAGACGCTGGCAGTTGACGGCGGCTGGGTCATGCATTGAGGCGCATCGGCGCACGCAGAGGGTAGAAGCATGAGTATTCTTTCTGGCTACAAGGTTCTGGACTGCTCCATCGCCATGGCGGGGCCGTTCGCGGCGCAGCGCCTGGGCGACCTGGGCGCCGACGTGATCAAGATCGAGCCGCCCACCGGCGAATGGCAGCGGCACGCGCCGGCCGGCGGCATCACGGGCAACAAGATCAACGTGTCCTTTCTCTCGCTGAACCGCAACAAGCGCTCGCTTGCGATCGACCTGAAGAGTGCCGGCGGTAAAGAGATCATCCAGAAGCTCGCGGCGCAGGCCGATGTGTTTATCCAGAACTACCGTCCGGGTGTCGCCGGCCGTCTGGGTGTGGACTACGAGACTCTGTCGGCGCTGAACCCGCGCCTGATCTATGTATCGATGTCGGGCTTCGGCGAAGACGGCCCCTATGCCACGCGCCCCGGTCAGGACCTGCTGTTGCAGGCGATGTCGGGCGCCATGCTGTCGTCGGGCCGCGCGGGCGAAGCGCCCCGCGCGGCGGGCCAGTATGTGGTCGACGCCGTCACCGCGTATTGCGCCTTCGAAGGCGTGCTGGCCGCGCTGCTGCACCGCGAGCGTACCGGCGAAGGCCAGAAGGTCGAGGTCAACATGCTGGATGCGATCACCACGATCCAGATGCAGGAGCTCTCGGTCTACACCGTGGGGCACAAGCCGCAGGTGCGCAGTGCCGAGCCGCATGCCCACGTGTACATCCGCGCCCCCTATGGCACCTTCGCGACCAGCGACGGCTATCTGGCGCTTGCCATGCCCGACATGAAAGTGCTGGCGCGCGTGACCGAAGAGCCGCGCCTGGCGGAGTACACCGACGAGCGCGACGGTTGGGAAAAGCGCGACGAGATCTATGCGCTGGTGCGCGACACCCTCGCAAAGGCCTCGACGGCCGACTGGTTCGCCAAGCTCGATGCCGCCGGCATCTGGTGCAGCCCCGTCTATGGCTACGCCGATCTGGTCGACGATCCGCAGATCGCCCACAACGGCACCTTCGTCGAGTATGAGCATCCGACCGAAGGCAAGATCAAGACGCCAGGTTTTCCGATCCGCTTTTCCAAGACGCCAAGCCAGGTGCTGCGCGGCGCACCGCTTACCGGCCAACACACCGACGAAGTGCTGCGCGATTTTGGCTTCAGCGCCGACGAGATCGCCGCGCATGCGGCCTCGGGCGCGGTGCTGCGTGGAACCTCGGAATGAGCGAGCGCGCCCTGCCCTACCGTGGCCTGACCTGGGACCACCCGCGCGGCTTCAATGCCCTGCACGCCGCCGCCGCACTCACGCCGCTGGTGCACTGGGACAAGCAATCGCTCGAAGGCTTCGAATCGGCGCCCATCGCCGAACTCTGCGCCCGCTATGACCTGGTGGTGCTGGATCACCCGCATCTGGGCGAGGCCCTGGCGCACGATTGCCTGCAAGCGCTCGACACCGTATTCGCGCCCGACGAGCTGGCGCGGATCGCGCGGGATAGCATCGGGCTGTCGTACGACAGCTATCGCATGGCCGATCGCCAATGGGCGCTGCCGCTGGACGCCGCCACGCAGGTGATGGCCACGCGCGCCGATCGGCTTGACGGCCCCGTGCCGCGCACCTGGCGCGAGGTGCTGACGCTGTCGCAACGCAGCGGTGCGGTCGCGCTCAGTTGGGGCGGCCCGCACCCGTTCCTGTCGCTGCTGTCGATCGCGGCCGCCATCGCGCCCGATACCGACCTGCGCCCGCACGGCGCCTGGCACGACGAGGCGACGCTCGCCGACGCGTGCGATGTGCTTTGCGAATTGGCGCGGCTCACGCCCACGCTCGCCCTGGCTTACAACCCGATCGCGCTGCTCGGCCACATGAGCTCACGCGATGACATCGCGCTCTGCCCGCTGGTCTATGGGTATGTGAACTACGCCACCCCTGCGGTCGCGAAACCGCTTACGTTCCGCGACGCGCCCGAGGCCGACGCGGGCAGGCCCGGCTCGATCCTTGGCGGCACCGGCATTGCGATATCCCGGCGCTGCATCGTGGGGCCGGACTTGCGCGCGCATCTACTGTGGTTGCTGGCGGCCGATACCCAAAGCCGCTTCATCCCGCAGCACGAAGGACAGCCCAGCCATCGCGGCAGTTGGGCCGATGCGGACGTGAATGCGGCAAGCGGCAACTTCTATGCCAACACGGCCCGCACGCTCGAAGCCGCCTCGATCCGACCACGACACGATGGCTACATCGCCTTCCAGAGCGAGGCCTCGCAGTTCCTGCGTGACGGCGTCGCCGCCCGCGCTTCCTCTCATTCATTGGCGCGCGGCCTGACTCAGCGCTTCCAGGCCAGCCTGGCCGCCGCCCCCAAGCACACCGCAACCTAAGGATGTCGACGTGAGCGCACTCGTCAATCTCAGTATCGATGGCCATGTCGCCATCATCGAACTCAATCGTCCCGAGAAGCTGAACGCGATGACGCCCGAGATGGCCGACCTGCTGATCGCGGCGGTAGAGCAATGCAACACCGACTCGCAGGTGCGCGCGGTGATCCTGACCGGCGCGGGCCCCAAGGCCTTCTGCGCCGGCTCGGACATTACCGAGCTTGACCGCTACGCCACGCCCTGGGATTTTCGCAATCGGCTTGACTACTGCGACTGCGTGCGCATGTTGAAGAAGCCCACGGTGGCGGCGATCAACGGCTATACCTTCGGCGGTGGCCTCGAGATGGCGTTGGCCTGCGATATCCGCATCGCCTCCGACAACGCGCGCCTGGGCGCGCCCGAGATCAAGCTGGGCTGGATCGGCGGCGGCGGCATGACGGCGCAGCTTGTCCATGCGGTCGGCCCAAGCAACGCCGCACTGATGGTGCTGACCGGCGACCCTATCCGCGCCGAGCAGGCGCTGGCCTGGGGCCTGGTGAGCGAGGTGGTGCCGCAGGAGCAGTTGCGCGAGCGCGCGCAAGCGCTTGCCGCCACCATCGCCTCGCGCGCGCCTATCGCGGCCGAGACGGCACGTGTCAATCTGCGCGCCGCGCTGTCGATGCCGCTTGAGAAGGCCGTGGAATATGAGCGCGACCTACAGGCGATCTGCTTCGCCACCGCCGACGCCAAGGAAGGCCGAAAGGCATTTGAAGAAAAGCGCGCGCCGAAGTTCGAGCGGCGCTGACGGGTGGGGGGGGCCGCCCCACCTGTTTTAGATACGCCAGTTGAAGCCATTGCGCGACGAGTTGGGAGGCAGAACCTCGACTGCCTCCCGACCCTACTTCACCAGCGCGTTCTTGACCAACACGCCATCCTTGACGATCAGCAGAAATTTTCGCTCGGCATCGCCAACAAGCGATAAGTCCTGCAACGGGTTGCCGTCGACCAAAATCAGGTCTGCCAGTGCACCTTCTCGAACTTCGCCCAGGTCGCCGCGATACGGATTGCGTGCGCCAGACAATTTAAGCAGTTGTGCATTGCCGCTAGTGGCCATCTTGAGCACCTGCGCGGGCGTGTACCAGCGCCCAAGGCTCGCCAGTATTTTCCCCTGTTGCTCAGCCAACTGGCTTGAAAACAGAATGTCGGTACCAAACGCAGTCTTCAACTGATGCTTGATCGCCAGCTTGTACGTGCGGTCCGTGCCAGCGAATACCTCCAGTGCTTTTTCCCGCTCGTCGGAACCAGGAGGAAACACCTCCGCAAGCGCATCGGGAAACGGCTGCGTGCTTAGCCACGCGCCCGAGCGGGCGAGCATCGCAGCGGTTTCGTCGTCCATCAAACTGCCATGCTCGATGCTAAGAACGCCCGCTTTGAGCGCGCGCTGTATCGCCGCCGGCGTGTACGCGTGTACCGCTACATAAGTGCCCCAGTCCGTTGCAGCGGCAACTGCCGCGCTCAACTCGGCTTCCGTGAACGTCACCACATCAAGCGGACTGTGTGGTGACGACACGCCTCCCCCTCCAGTCAGCTTGATTTGCGTGGCGCCGCGCATCAACTGTTCGCGGGTGCGCAGGCGCACTTCGTCGGGACTGTCGGCAATGGCGCTGTCGCCGACGATGTCATGACGCGACGCAGGCGCCCCCAACGTACGCGGCAGATCGCTCATGCTGCGAAAGTCGCCATGACCGCTGGTTACGCTGATCATCGCGCCTGAGGGGTAGATACGCGGCCCCGGAATGACGCCTTGATCAATCGCGACTTTCAGACCGAACACTGCGCCGCCTAAATCACGCACGGTCGTGAATCCACGCATTAGCGTCTTTCCAGCTTCAACACCCGCCACCAAGTTCAAGTACCCGGTGTCTTGCGTCAGTGCCACCGCTACCGGCACACCGACGAACATGCTATGCCAGTGCGCATCGATCAACCCAGGCATCAACGTCCTTCCGCCGGCGTCGATGACCTGAGCACCATCCACGTTGATTTTTTCGCGTGATACCTGTGCAATGACGGAGCCGCGCAGCAGCACATTGCTGGGTTCGGACAGATCCGGCGATATGCCATCAAAGATGCGCACGTTTTCGATGAGAACCGGGGGGTCGTTCTGACGGGGCGAGGCCAGTGCCGCGGGGGGCGCCGCAGCATTCTCGTGGGACAGCGCGACGTTATTGAACGCGAAAAACAGCGTCGCGGCGCACAGCAGAACTGCGGGTTTGACGTCCATAAGAGCTCCTTCGAGGAAGCGAACTTGACGGAAACAACGCGGAAATGAGAGTGACGCTGGGCTTTCAAAACGGCAAAATGGCTGCGCCACCGTACTGGAGTGCAGAGACTCAGAGTGTCGACCAGATCGAACGCAGCAACTTACCGGTCAGCATAGATGAGCTTCTTAATGCGCACAATTTTTAATGCGCTGAGCATGGGGTCCGGTTCTGCTTGATGACGCAACGCAGCAGTTTCCCCGTTGGTGGCAAGGTGGTTAGCGTCGCGCAACAAGCGACGTACTCGCCCTATCAACATCCCCCCGAATCACCTTCCCACTCCGCGCCCCGGTGCCTTCACCCGCCCGCCAAGCCACGTTCCCATTGACCAGCACATAGTCAATGCCTTGGGCCTGCCGGGTTGGCGATGCCCACGTGGCCTTATCCGCAATGGTGTCGGCGTCGAAGACGACGAGATCGGCGGCATGGCCTGCCGCGATGTGGCCGCGCCGCGGCAGGCGGAAATACGAGGCGGGCTTGCCGGTCATCTTGTGCACCGCCTGTTCCAACGTGAACAGTCCGATGTCGCAGATGTCGCAGTCTTTCTTGGACACACTGAAGGAAGTCATTCTTAAAGACGGCCAATCCGGCGCCGGCATGCAAGACTTTCCTTTAAAAAAGACGACCGTAATACATGGACCGCAAGCCACGACGTTCAGTCACGCTCGTTTGAACGAAGAGGACCCAGCAATTGAAGCACTGCCACCGCCGCCGCTTCGATCGGCCCGCCTGCATCGATATGCGTCCAATGTTCGACACTGCGCTGCCGGGCAAGTTGGGCATGAACGACCGCTTCATTTGCATCTGACGCATCGTTCTGGCGCGCCTTCACGCGCGCCAGCAGCATGTCTGGCGGCACATCCAGCCAATAGCCATCGAATGACGCCTTCGCCCGTGCAGCACACCCTTCGATTCGCTTTCTGTCGGGCTCGCGATCAAATACCGCGTCCGCAATCACCACGCCCCCTGCCCTTGTAATGCTTGCGGCACGTATCGCCTGCTCCGCATAGACCCGTTCCGACATCTCCGCCTGGTACGCCCTTTCCTCTAGCTGAACCTCCGCCGACACGCCCAGCATGCGCTTGCGAATACGGTCGCTGGAAAGCACGCGCGCCCCAGGGGGCGGGCCGATACGCGGGGCCAGTGTGGCTGCCAAGGTTGACTTGCCAGAACCGCTGAGTCCGCCGATGGCGACGAGCCTTGCGGGACATGGCGATAAGCAGGCAAGTCCCAGGTCCAGATAGCGCAGGGCTGCCGCCTGCTTGGTCGCATTCTGGTCGCCGAAACACTCGACGGCCTCCGTGCCCACGACGTGCGCCCGTATCGTCGCCCTTAACGCCATGAACAGCGGCATCAACGGCAATCCTGCTTCCTCCTCGCAGACATCCAGGTACCGGTTCAACACCAGATTGGCATGTGCCTCCAAACCCCGCGACCACAGGTCCATCAGCAGAAAAGCAAGGTCATAAAGAACGTCAATCGTGGCCAATGAGTCATCAAACTCAACGCAATCGAATAACGTGGGCTCGTCGTCAATCACGCAGATGTTCCGCAGATGCAGGTCTCCGTGGCAATGACGCACCTTGCCCGCGTTCGCCCTTTCCATTAAGAGCTGCAACCTTTTACCCAATTCCTCGTACAACGTTGCGCAAAGCGCTTGTGCCTTTTCCTTGGGTAAGAAAGAGAGCCCGGACAATATCTGTTCGCTGTCCGATATCACCCGCTTCAATGCCGAACGAACATCTAAGCCCCGAATGATTCGGGCATTCTTGTGGAAACCAGCAATCACGCCCGCGAGGCGTGCCGCCAGCGGTGTGGACAGATCTCCACGTTCAACCATCGTCTCCAGCAACGCGTGGTCCGCAAAACGCTGCATTTCAACGACCGCGTCGACCATCTCACCGGAGCCGTCGAACGAGAGATGCCCATCACGATCGCGTGTGATGCGTCGCACCGACAAATACAGGTTTGGAGCGGTACGCCGATTCAGCGTGAGCTCGTTCTGGCACGCTTTCAAGCGTCGTTCTGGCGTGGAAAAGTCGACATACGGAAGGCGCACCGCCCGCTTGAGTTTGTAGGCACGGTCGCCCGCCAGGACAACAACCGAAATATGGGTCTGCACGATGACTATGTCGTCGCGTGACAGGCCATGGCGTTGTGGATCGGACAAATATTCCAGGGTGGCGGATTGGCTGTCGGTGCTCAATGTAGCGATCCTCCGGACGGAACGGCTAGCGGTCACGCCATAGCGGCGCCACCATTTTCTCGAATACCAAGACAGCAAGCTTACTCCCCGTCCCACCTGCACTAATACTCCCTACCCCCGAGCGCCGGATCGTTGACTTTGGTCAATTGGCGAGCGTTCTGAAGGACTAAGCTGCCAGAACTTCCCTATGCCATGCGGTACTGGTTGCAGACGTACACGCCATCGGCGCCGCCTCTGTGGAGACGAGCATGACTGCCAAGATGAAAGCCGCCGTATTTGCGGGTCCGAACCGTGTCGAAATACGTGAAAAGCCCATCCCTGACGTGGGACCCAATGACGCTTTGATGCGGATCACCACCACCACAATCTGCGGGACCGATATTCACATCGTCAAGGGTGAATACCCGGTGAAAAATGGCCTGACGATAGGTCACGAGCCCGTCGGTGTCATAGAAAAGCTCGGAACCGCGGTACGCGGCTACAACGAAGGCCAGCGCGTGATTGCCGGCGCGATCTGCCCAAGCTTCAATTCCTATGCGGCTCAAGATGGCGCGCCCTCGCAGGACGGCACCTACCTGGTCGGTATGGGCATGTGCGGATGCCACGGGTACCGCGCCACCGCGGGATGGCGCTTTGGCAACATGATAGATGGCGCCCAGGCGGAATACCTGTTGGTACCGGATGCCGAGGCCAACCTTGCGCCGGTGCCGGATGCGCTGAGCGACGAGCAGGTGCTCATGTGCCCGGACATCATGTCCACCGGCTTTAAAGGCGCCGAGAACGCCAATATCCGAATCGGCGATACGGTGGCGGTGTTTGCGCAGGGGCCGATCGGACTCTGCGCCACGGCCGGCGCCAGGTTGTTGGGCGCCACCACCATCATTGGGGTGGATGGAAACGCGCAGCGGCTGGCGATGGCGCAGGCTTGGGGAGCCGATGTCGTCCTGAATTTTCACGAGTGCGATGTGGTTGAGGAAATCTTGCGGCTGACTGGCGGCAAGGGCGTCGACTCCGCGATTGAAGCGCTGGGGCAGCAGAGCACATTCGAATCGGCGTTGCGTGTCCTGAAACCCGGGGGCACCTTGTCCAGCCTCGGCGTCTATTCCAGTGACCTGACGATACCGGTTTCGGCTTTTGCGGCGGGCTTGGGCGATCACAAGATAAACACGGCGCTTTGCCCTGGCGGCAAGGAGCGCATGCGACGCCTGATGAATGTTCTGCAGTCCGGACGGCTGGACCTGACGAAGATGGTCACACACCGCTTCAATCTTGACGACATCGCTCAGGCCTACGACCTGTTCGCGAACCAGCGAGACAACGTGTTGAAAGTGGCCATCCGGCCGTTCTGATGCAACGTGGGCGAACGTTTTCCTCTGGCGTTGCCGCTCTTCCCAGACGGCGGCGCAGGCATCGCGCCATCTTCACGACGGCCTGGCTTTTCCTTGCCGCCTTGGCGCACGGCCAGGGGGCACTGCAACCGGCCGACGTCGCCTCCGCGTATGACCGGGAAGTGTCCCCGAGGCTTGCGTTGCCGGATGCCGAACGTGTCCGTTACGGAGAACTGGCCAACCATGCGCTGGTGTCCGCTGGCCTCTCCTTGTTGGCGCCTCAATACGTCGTCATCGCCGACCGAAACATCTACGTGCAGGCGGTATTCGTATATTGGTTGCACCCTGTTGCGCCGCCCCTGTATATCGGCGCATCCCCCGCCTCTACCGGGCAAGTCGGCACGTTCGACCATTTTGAGACGCCGACCGGCGTGTTTCCCCATACTTTGGCTAACCCGGACTACCGCGCCGAGGGCACTAAAAATGCGAACGGAATCCTTGGGCTTGGCGTGAAGGGCATGCGCGTTTACGACTTCGGATGGCAGGAGGCCCGCCAGGGCTGGGGCGCGGGGCGCTATCTGATTGTCGTCGACACGGAGCGTCGCGCCCGCCCAGGCTGGTCGCCTCAACCTTTGATCAATCCGAAGAATCCATGACACCCCCGCTACTTGCCTGCGGGCGGGGAATCCCCAGGCTTGGTCCTGGTCCGCCATCGCGCACGCGAGTCATCTTCGACGCGCAAGATTCGCGAGATTGAAGCTCCCCGAAAACTCCGCACTACACTGATTCGGATTCACCGCCAAACATGCTGCATCGGTGCAGCGAGCGCCATCCCCACGGAGCCCCCCCATGTTCGATCACATCGGTTTCGGCGTCAGCGACATCAACCAAAGTCGCGACTTTTTCCTGCAAGCGCTAGGTCCGCTTGGCGTCGGCCTGGCGATGGAAGGTCCGAATAGCATCGGCTTGGGCAAGAACGGGAAACCGTCTTTATGGCTATACGCGACCGGTTCAGCCACGGCTCTATTGCACATCGCCATTGCGGCGGCCACGCGGGCGGACGTGGACGCCTTCTATCAAGCTGCCCTGGCGGCGGGCGGCCGGGACAACGGCGCACCAGGGATTCGGCCGCATTACCATCCCAACTATTACGCCGCCTTTGTATTCAGCCCTGACGGCCACAACGTGGAAGCGGTCTGCCATCGTTAACAAGGCTGCCCGCCATGACGAGCGTTAACAAGCATTAAGGTGCCTCAACAACCTTAACGACTGCTGGCCAGGCGTATCCCCAAGCCCACCAGCGCCACGCCCATCAAGGCATCAACCGCGCGGCTCACCCGCGCATAGACCGATCGGACGCGGCCCACCGAAAAGAACGCGGCCAGCGCCCCGAGCCAGGCGGCCGTTATCAGGCCGACCAGCGCAACCACGCTGACATACACCCAGGTGGGTGCGCCGACCGGCAGCACGGTCACGAACAGCGTGGCAAAAAACGTGGCCGTTTTCGGATTGGTGATCCCGACCATGAAGCCCTGGCGCCAGGCTTGCAGCGCCCCGACGCGCGCCACACCCTGAATGCTCGGCTCGCCGCCCTTCGCCTTGAAAGCGGCCATCAGCATCCGCGCGCCCAGGTAGATCAAGTACGCCGCGCCGGCCAGGCGGATGGCCTCGTAGAGCCAGAAGAGTTCCTTGATCAGCAGTCCAAACCCCAGGATGGCCAAGGTGGCCCAGACGACCACCGCGCAAGCGATGCCCAGGCCGACGAGCATGCCGGATCGCCGATCATTCAAGGCATTGGAGGTCACGGCAACGAAGTCCGGCCCGGGGCTGGCGCAAGCCAGGAGAATGATGCCGGAAAGGGTGAACAACTGAGGCAGGTAGTCCATGTGTCGAAGTCCAGGGGGGGATTGGTCGGGGTGCGGCGCGGTGCCAGCCGGGGGGGACCGAAACTTTAGCATCGCCAAGGCACCGCTAGCGCGGCGTCGTACCGGTACTCCAAGGCTGGAGTTTCATTCCTATCCGATTTCGCGAACCGTCTCTGGGGCTGTATTGGTGAAACAGTCCGATTTACCGCTGATTGGCAACGAACCGCAGCCACCTTTTGGTACAAGCGAAGATCAGCGTCCTCAAGAGCCGGGTCGAAAGGGTCGGAGAGCTATCTGCCTGCGCTTCCCAACCCTGAGTGTTTCTCATAAAATTCTGAAACAACCTAAGGAGAATCAGTGCTCTACGCGGAGTTTCGCCGCCATCTTGGCAAAGCTGGGATGACCATCAATGACTTCGCGGCATACCTATGCATTCGACCTGCATCGGTATCTAACTATTCGAAGTCAGGCACGGTGCCGCGCGCCTACGCCATCATCGCCATTCTTCTTGGCGAGGCTGCCGACCGTGGCGTCAATGGCGCCCAGCTTTTGGACGATTTCGGTGTTACCCCTCTTTCCTTGCCCCATGACAGTAGTGCCAAGCAACTCGACATGTTTCGTGCGTCGCGAGTGCCTGCCTCTCCGGCAAAAAAACGCAAGATTCGATCTGACGTAGAGACGGACGCGGGTGTTGGCCCTGGCGGTGTTGATGTGCGTCAGACGGGCGGGCGGCTATGAATAGTGGGATCGATCTGCTTGTCGATGTGCTCGGTTACCGCGGCGACGATGGACTGCTGCAGGGCCGGTCGGACTTCGCCCGTGCGATTGGTAGTGCTCATGCGTTGCACGCTGCCGCGGACTCGATCAAGCTGCAGGCTTGTTTTGGCGCATGGGAGCCTGGGTTCGGTGATTGCGCTACTGCCCGATTCGTTCCCATTGTCTATCTCGCTCAAGCCGACAGCGTTGAGGAAGCAAGGCAACATCATCGTTGGGCCTGGAGCCAGAGCCTCGCACCTTGGCTTATCGTCGCGGTGCAAGGACGCTACATCATCTGCCCGGGGTTTGATTTCCCGTCTGAACCTGATTGGACAACGCTCGTCGTTTTTGTGGGCGCTAGCGACCTGCACAAAAGCGGTGCGGATTCTGCCCTCAAGGATTTTGCCGCAGTCCGCCTGCGTTCCTCCTTGCAATGGCGAGATTTCAGGCTGCAGTCGGCAGGAACGGTAGACCGACGCCTGCTGCGAGGGCTGGAGCACCTTCATGAACGCCTGGCCGCCACGCCCACTGACGGCGAGCTTCCCGCGGCGATCATCAATCGGCTGATCGGGCGCGTCCTCTATACCTTCCTGTTGCTGGACCGGGGGATTGTGCCCGGCACGTGGGCGCAAGGACTCGCCCAAGACGGCAGATCGCTGAACCGCATTCGACCGGCAATCGCACTAGCCCAGTTTTGGGAGCTTCAAGATCGAATCGACGACATCTTCAACGGCGCGGTTTTCGTGCTGGATCCTGATCAACGGCTCAAGATCCAACAACGGCACCTCAATCTCGCGATTGATTACATGCGTGGAGGCACAACGCTGCACAAAGGGGGCGAACAGACCGAGCTCTTTGAAATCGATCTGACAGCAATCCAGATCGAGACACTCTCGGCGGTGTACGAAGAGTTTCTACGGAGCGAGAGCCCCGCTAGCGTACGCGATGATGGCATCGTATACACGCCTCCGTTTCTTGTGGACTTCGTCCTCAATCGCCTTGACGATGAACAAGAATTCTCAACGCACTCCCGCATCCTGGATCCCACGGCCGGATCCGGCGTGTTCCTTGTTGCCGCGTTCCGACGAATCGTTGAGCGTGTTCTTGCCGAACGCCGATTGCAATGCCTTCCGATGGAAGAGCTGCGCCAGATTCTCGTGCAATGCATCCATGGCGTCGAGAAAGCGGCATCAGCAGCGGCGGTCGCGGCGTTCAGCCTTTATCTACACCTCCTCGAATACGCGGATCCCGCCGAGTTGCTGAGCATCGTCACCGAGAGGCGTCGACCAAAGGTCTTTCCGCCCCTCATCGGCTCGAACATCCTGGTGACGGACTTTTTCAGCGCACCTCGACATTTCAAAGAGATTGAGTTCACCTGCGTTGCAGGCAACCCGCCCTGGAAGCCGCTAGAGAGGGTCACAAGCTACACGGTGGACGGCGATGACGCAGTCGATGGCCGGGAAGCGTCCGAGCACATCACGTGGCTGAGCTTAAGGCGCTATCTGGGTCCTGACGGCATGCTTGGGCTTGTCATGCCCTCAAAGTCAATCTCGAGCCCATCCGCCAAGACATTCCTGACGGCCTTGGGTCAGACGTTTCATGTTCGGGCCATCGTCAACCTGTCGCAATGGCGTCGCCATCTTTTCGAGAACGCTGAACAGCCTGCTGCTTTGCTGTTCGTCTCCACGCGCAAGGTTACCCACGCAAGCCGCACCGCGTTCTATTCGCCTGCAATGTGGACTCAACCATTCACGCCAAAGGCGATGTGGACGTTGGCGATCGACTGCTCCGACGTGCAATGGATGCCGAGTTTTCTTGTTTTTCGCGATCAGGAGAATCTCTTCGATGCGTACGCGCTTCGTCCCCTGGATCGGGCCGCAAAGAACAGGCTACGCCAAGCCGTGTCGCGAGGGACGGCAACCACGTTCGGCAAGCTGTTGTTGCAACTTGGACTGGTGTCGGCCGGAGGCAGCACGCCCGCAAGAACGCTTCTGCGCGCCGACGAGATCTGCAACATCAACGACTTCGCCGAATACGGTGAAGGTTTCACCACGTTGAAGGACCATCCCAAGCAGTTGTCTGAACAGCGACACAAAGCTTGCAGCGCACAGCATCGAAAGAAGTTCCAGGGCGAGCGCCTGCTGGTCTCGCGTAGCCTTGCCCAGGCCTTGGCCGTGGGATTTCCCCTGGCGGTGAACTCATCAATGAACGTGATCCATTGGAAAGACGACCCGGCTCATTTGACGCTCGCTGATCGCGCTGCCGTGCTGTCCAAACTGGGCCGATTCCTGATGAGTGACTTCGCGCGCTTTCAGTTCGCGTTGTTCGGACAACTGTGGCAGGTGGATCGCACGCGCGTCGAGCGGCGTGACTTGGACGGGATAGTCGTGCCACCACCGGAGTACTTCCTGCAAACCAAGGATGATGCCCCTGATACGAACGACTTTATCGCCGCCATGCAGGTCCAGGACGTTGCAGCCGCCATGCGGGACTACCTTGAAACACGCCTTCAATTCGAAAATGGCCTCACGCCTGCCCATGCGAACGAACGCATCGACAAGGTGCCGGACGACTATTTGAAGGTATTAAGCGCCTCCCTGTGCGGCAGCTTTGGCACTCTCTTTCGAGGTTGTGAGGTAGGCAGCGTCAGCGAGTCTTCGGCTCGAATCGTCGTCGACATGGCCGAGCCGCTGCCCAAGTCACCGGCTGGCTACGTGGCCGCGTTCCAGTTCCACGATTCAGCGCGTATCACCTGGACTGAAGGTGAAAGACAAATACGTGTCGACAAGCCTGCCGGACGCCTCAACTTCTCGCTTGACCGAGCCTACAGCGACGCACTGCGAGTGGCGAACCTTCTGCTGGCCGCTCAATGACAGTTCCCGAGGAA
Source organism: Achromobacter spanius (assembly GCF_029637605.1). NCBI lineage: Bacteria > Pseudomonadati > Pseudomonadota > Betaproteobacteria > Burkholderiales > Alcaligenaceae > Achromobacter > Achromobacter spanius. The sequence continues at coordinate 2,642,665 of NZ_CP121261.1, forward strand.
TTCTACGAAAGGCTTCGTCGTTCCCTGACCGATTTGGACGTCAACCCCTATCGCGCATCGGTGGTAGCAAGGTTCGTTACCCAGTGCTACGACGTCCTGCTGTGCGCGCATCATGCGCTGGTGCAGCCGGCAAGGTGGAGCCAGTTTTGTGCAACTCGCGGCGCCAAAACAAGGCGAAAGCGAGTATCCGCGGCGCCAGCCAACATCTCCGAAACAGCCATCACTGCCGACTTGTCGCTGGAAGCCCAGCGACTGCTGCAAGAGCGCGGAGGAACAACACCGTTGGTATCGGGAATTGCGATCGCCTGTGTCGTTGCCGACTACACAGCGCCCAGCGATATCGCCACTGGATCGAGCTCCAAGCGTCCAGACTTGGTTTTTTTCCCAGCCGACCCGGCACTACAGCTCCATTTCGCCATGGAGGCCAAGGTCATCCGCTTGGCAACCGGCATTGCAAACGATTTGTTGGGCGAGGCGGGCTTTGGATGTTTCGTTCGTGCGATCGACCCCTATGAAACCAATGGCGTGGTCGGTCTACTGGGCTACGTAGAACCCACGCAGACGCTGGCCATGATGGAAGAAGCGGAACGTTGCATGCGAGCAGACGCGCGGTTTACGAAGGTGTTGGCGAATAACTTGATCATCAACGATGAAGGGCCCAACCACCAACCACGTACCGTCCTCGCGCATATCGTCAATGCCAAGCCGAAGGTGTGTATTGCCAACGTGCTGGCGGTTGAGCTGACGGCAAGGTAGTTGCCTCGTGCGGCGAGGCAACGAGCACGAAAGCCTCGCGCCAAGACGCAAATGCATATTAGAATCAATAACTTTTTGTTATTTGTCCAAGCGCTTCCTCATGTCCCACCCTCCCAAGGCCAGGAAAGACTGGCTCGCCTATTACGCGGAGATGATCGGCAAATGGCGCGGGCGGGGGCACGAGGATGGCGAAGACGCCATGCACGACACCGTGCTTGGCATGCTGGAAGGCGACGTCGCGGCTATCTATGACCCGCGCGCGTACCTGTCCCGTGGCACCTCCAACCGCCTGGTCAGCCGGCATCGGCACGTCAACACGCTGGACATCACGTCGCTGGATGACGTGCCCGGCGGCGACCATCCCGCCACGCCTCCGGCCGACGACGGCGTCCGGTTCCAGCAACTGGCCGACGAACTGACCCGTGCGCTTGAAGACCTGCCGCCCAAGTGCCGGCAGGTTTATCTGTGGTGCCGTCTGGAAGGATGGACGCACACCGAAATCGCCCAGGAAATGGGCATCTCGCGCAGCATGGTGGAAAAATACATGACTCGCTCCGTGCGTCACATCAACGATCGGCTGCAACACCATGCCCCTCTCTGACTCCCGCCCCCCCGCCTTATTCCCTGGCGACGACGCGCTGGAACACCCGCGCGACGCGGCGCATTGGTTCTCGCGCATGCATTCCGGCGAGACCACGGAGACCGATCGGCAGGCCTTTGCCGCGTGGTGCAGCGCCGACCCGGCGCACGAACGCGAATACCAAAAGCTGACCGCCCAATGGGACGCCGTGCTGTCCCTGCCTGAAGCACGGCTGCGCGGCCTGATGCAAGCCACGAACGACACGCAAGCCTCGCATGTTGCGCCCCCGCCGCCCGCGATGTCGCGGCGGCGTTTCGGCCTGAGGATGGTGGCGGCCTGTGCGCTGCCCGTTGCGGCGGGCCTGCTGGCAGCGCCCTACGTTGCGCCCTACCTGTTCGACCGCGGCGAAAAGCGGCTGAACTACGCCACCCGCAAGGGCGAACGGCGGCAGGTCACCTTGCCGGACGGATCCATCCTGCACCTGAACGGCGACACCCGCCTGGCCGCCCGCTTCGGCGCCAACGAACGCCGGGTGGAACTGGCGCAGGGCGAGGCCTTCTTTGAAGTGCAACACGACACGTCCCGGCCTTTCGTGGTGGAGGGTGGCGTGGGTCAGGTCACCGTGACAGGCACGCGCTTCAACGTGCGACGCGACAGTGAAAGCTTGCAGGTCAGTGTTGAATCCGGTTCCGTGCGGCTGGAATCCGGACCCTGGTGGCGCCACAGCGAACACCGCCTGGGCGCGGGCCAGCAGGCCATTGCCTATGCCAGCAGCCCGCTTGGCGAGGTCACGCAGGTCAATGTCGACAACCTGACCGCCTGGCAGCGCGGCAAGATCATCTTCAACAATGTGCCGCTGGCCACGGTCATCAACGAGATGAACCGCTACCTGATGCAGCCCGCCAGCCTGGACGCTCCCGCGCTTGGACCCTACCGCATCTCGGGCGTATTCAGCGTGGACGACCCGCTGGCCATGATTGACGCCCTGCCCGCCATTGCGCCGGTGTCGCTGAACCGCCTGCCGGACGGCCGGGTCCGTGTCCTGGCGCGCTGACGATTTGTAACATCTTAATTACAAAATAATAGCGATTCCCATTCCGGTTTCAAGCCTGCTCATGCGTCTAGAGAAGAAGGGGCGGACATATCCACGCCGCCCGCCTACCTCCTTTAGAACCGGTGCGCCTGGTTGGCGTGCCTCTCACCGAGCTACCGATCTTGAATACCGTCTCTGCCCGACCTGCTCTGCGCGTCCCGCCGCGCGTGGTTCTCAGCGCGCTTGCCTTTTCACTATCGCTTGTCTTCGGCATGGCGCCCGCCGTCCAGGCCCAGGAAGCGCCCGTCAGCGTCAACATTCCCGCGCAGCCCTTGGGCGATGCGCTGTTGCAGCTGGGTTCGCAAACGTCCTTGCAGATTTTCTATTCGCAGGATGTGCTGGCTGGCCAGACCGCGCGCGCCATCTCCGGCAATCTGTCGCCTGAAGACGCCCTGCGCCAACTGCTGCAAGGCACGGGCATTACGTACACCCGCAATGGCAACAACGTGACCCTGTCGCGCGCCGAGCCCGTAGGCGGCACGGTGCAACTGGCCCCCGTGACGGTCACCGCCGGCATTCTGGGCGACCTGGCCCCGCCCTATGCGGGCGGGCAGCTTGCCACGGGCGGCAGCCTGGGTCTGCTGGGGTCCGAAGACGTGATGGACTCGCCGTTCAGCACGGTCAACTACACCTCTGAATTGCTGTATGACCAGCAGGCTCGCACCCTGGCTGATGTAGTCGTCAACGACGCCTCGGTCCGCACGCTGACGTCGACCGGCGGCTTTGGTGAAGACTTTCAGATCCGCGGTTTTGCCGTGGGCAGCGGTGACGTCAGCGTCAACGGCCTGTATGGCCTGGTGTCGTCCAGCCGCGTGCCGGTGCAGATCCTGGAGCGGGTGGAAGTGCTGAAGGGCCCCGGCGCCTTCATGCGCGGCATTCCGCCCAACGGCAGCATCGGCGGCGCCATCAACGTGGTGACCAAGCGCGCCGACGACGAGCCGCTGGCGCGCGCCACGCTGGGCTATGCCAGCAAGGCCAACTTCACCGGTCAGGTCGACCTGGGCCGCCGCTTCGGCGAAGACAACGCCTGGGGCTTGCGCTTCAACGGCGTCAAACGCGGCGGAGAAGCCTCGCTGCGCGATGGCAAGCAGGGGCTGGGCATGGGCGCCCTGGGCATCGACTACCGGGGCGCGCGCCTGCGCTGGTCGGCCGACGCCATCCACCAGGAAGACGTGATCGAGAACTTCCGCTCGCAGATCGGCTGGCAGCCCACCGTGACGGAACTGCCCTCGCCGCCCGATGGCGACATCAACTTCTACCCCGGCACTCGCCTGTCGCAACGCGACAGCACCATCATGTCGCGCCTGGAATATGACTTCACCGACAACCTCACCGGCCACATCGCGGCGGGTTATCGCGACGGCAAGGTGCGGCAGATCTTCCCGGTGACCGTCAGCCCGACCGGCGCGCGCCAGTCGGTGGACCAGGACGGCAACTTCAACGTCATGACGACCTACTACGACTCGTATTCGAAGACGAGCAGCGGCGACGCCGGCTTGACGGCGCGCTTCAACACCGGCGGCGTCAAGCACCGCCTGGCGCTGGGCGCCACCTACCTGAAGCAAGAGGCGGGCAACGCCTATTCGACGGGGTCGGCCATTGTCGCCTCGAATATTTATGATCCGGTCGACATCCCCGATGGCCCCGCCGTGCGCCTCACCCCGCAAAAGGCGTCGGACACCACGCTGACCAGCTTCGCGATTGTCGACACGCTGTCATTTATCGACGATCGCATCCTGCTGACCGCGGGCGTCCGCCACCAGCGGGTTGAAGTCGACAGCTACAACACCACCACGGGCGCGCGCACCAGCGGCTACCGTTCCAGCGCCAACTCGCCCGTTGGCGGCATTGTCATCAAGCCGCTGCACAACGTCTCGGTCTACGCCAACCTGGCCCAGGGTCTGACGCGCGGCACGATCGTGGGCGACACCTACGAGAACCGGGGCGCCGTGCTGGCGCCGTACAAGTCCAAGCAGTACGAAACCGGCGTCAAGGTGGACTGGGACGGCAACATCACCACCACGCTTGCGTTGTTCCAGATTGCGCGCCCGGCTGGCCAGGCTGACGACAACAACGTCTACGGCTACTTTGGTGAACAGCGCAACCGTGGCCTGGAACTGACGGGCTACGGCGAACTCGTGCCCGGCCTGCGCCTGATGGCAAGCGCGGCCTTCATCAACAGCGAACTCACCAAGACGCCGGGCGGCGTCAACCAGGGCAACCGGCCCGCCGGCGTACCGGCCAGCACCTACAACCTGGGCCTGGATTGGGATACGCCGTGGGTGCAAGGGCTGAGCCTGAATGGCCGCGCCATCCGCACGTCATCCGTCTACCTCAACAACACCAATACGCTGCGCCTGCCGGGCTACACCCGCTTTGACCTGGGTGCCCGCTACGCCACCACCATCGCCGGCAAGGACGTCGTGTTCCGCGCCAACGTCGAAAACGTGGCGGACAAGAAGTACTGGCTGGCGTCCGGCTCGTTCGTGACGAACGCGGCAGGACGGACGTATATGTTGTCGGCGTCGATCAATTACTGATCCGAGCGGCGCGCAGCAAGCGAACTACGGGAACCAATCACGGAAGTGAAGCACTGAGGCCCAGGACGGAAGGAAAGGACGGAAGGGGAATACCCAGGCGGGAATACCCAGTTCAAGGGATAGCCGGACACACACCGAGCCATCACAATCTAGAATCGGGCGATTCTGCCTTTTCCCCTTCCCGTCTATGTCCGCCTCTCCGCTTGCCCCCGAACTCACGCTGCCCGCCCCCGTGCTGCTGGTGGAGGACGAACCGCTGGTCTGCCGGCGGATCGAAGGCCTGTTGCTGCAATTGGGCTATCAGCCCGACGCGCTGATCTTCGCGGGCTCCCTGGCCGAGGCGCGCGCCTGCCTGGCCAGCCAGCCCGTTGCGCTGGCGCTGGTGGACCTGGGCTTGCCCGACGGCAGCGGAATTGACCTGATTGCCGAGATGCACGCCGCCGACCCCGGCCTGGCCATCCTGGTCATCTCGGCCTGGTGTACCGAAGACGCCATCCTGGCGGCCTTGCGTGCCGGCGCCACGGGCTATGTGCTGAAAGAACGTGACGACATGGAAGTGGCGCTGTCGCTGCGCAGCGTGCTGCGGGGCGGTGCGCCGATCGACCCGTTCGTGGCGCGCCGCATCATCGAAGAGTTGCGGCCACGGCCCACGGAGCAGACCGGCACCGCAAGCGGTGAGATACTTAGCCCCCGCGAAAGCCAGATCCTGCGTCTGGTGGCTGAAGGCTTGGCCAACCGCGAAATCGCCGAACAACTGTTCCTGTCGCGCTACACCGTTGAATGCCATATCAAGCACATCTACCGCAAGTTGGCCGTTTCTTCGCGCACGCGAGCGGTACACGCCGCGCGCTTGCGTGGCTTGCTGGACTGAGATGGCTGCTTGCCTGCTGGCTGGCGGTCTGCGCGGCGCCCGCCTTGGCCGTGGAGGCAAACGCGGCCACCGATCCCGAGGCATGCACGGTGCAGGTGATGTCCATCACGGCCGCGCCGGCCGCCGCCGACGGCAGCCGGCCTGATACGGGCGACTGGGCGCCGGTCACGCTGCCCGACGACTGGAACAAGCGCTGGCCCGGCTACACCGGATCCGCCTGGTATCGCATCGACTGGCAGCGGCCCTGCCCCGGCCCGGTTGGCTTGACCGTGGAATCCGTGGTCATGGCCGGTGAAGTGTTCGTCAATAGCGACATGATCTGGAGCGACCCGCAACTGACCGAACCGCTGTCGCGCAGTTGGAACATGCCGCGCACCTGGCGCCTGCCCGAGGCCACCGTGCACGACGGCGTGAACACGCTGTGGGTACGTGTGGTGGGCGTTGCGCAGCAGACGCCCGGGTTGGGTATCGTGCACCTGGGCAGCCCGCAAGCGATGCAGGCCAGACAGGAAGACATCTGGTGGCGCAACCGTTCGCTGTACACGGTGAACCTGGTGGTTTCCGCCGTGCTAGGCGGCTTGTTCTTCTGCATCTGGGTAGTGCGGCGTGAACAGACCACCTATGGCTGGTATGCCCTGATGTCGCTGTTCTGGGTGCTGTTCATCAGCAATGTGCTGCTGACCAGCCCCTGGCCGCTGCCCGACACCTTGGCCCTGGCGCGCGCCAACGCCATGGCGCTGGTGTTATATGTGGCCTGCTTCTGCCTGTTCACCTGGCGTTTTGGGAAACAATCACTGCCGCGCACCGAACGCGCGCTGTGGATACTAAGCGCCGCGCTGCTGGCCATGCTGGCCTTCACGCCAGACAGCGCGCTGGCCACCGCGCAATCAATTGGCGTGCTGACCCCCGCCGCCATTTTCATCATCAACTGTCTGCAGTTCCCGGTACACGCCTGGCGCACTCGCCGCCCGGAGCACCTGATGCTGGCCGCCTGCCTGCTGATTTTCCTTGTCGTCATGGTGCACGACCTGCTGTTGATGATGAAGCTGATCTCGGCCGGGCAGTCCTATACGGCGTATACCAGCGTGGTGGTCACGCTGTGCCTGTCCGCCATTCTGGGTTTGCGCCACGCACGCAATGTGCGGCAGATAGAACGCTTCAACCAGGAATTGGCCGACGGCATTTTCCAGGCGCGCAGCGAACTGGCCACCACGCTGGAACGCGAACACACGCTGGCGGTGGCCAACACCCGCCTGCACGAGCGCTTGCAGATTGCGCATGATCTGCACGACGGCCTGGGCGGCTCGCTGGTGCGGATGATGGCCATGGTGGAACAGGCCGACAAGCCGTTGCAGGGCCAGCAGTTCCTGTCCATGTTGAAGCTGCTGCGCGACGACCTGCGCCAGACCATCGACAGCGGATCCAGCAGCGGCGTCACCGTGCCCGCAACCCCGCTGGAATGGGCCGCGCCGCTGCGTCATCGCTTCGTGCAGGTGTTCGACGAATTGGGCCTGGATTCCCACTGGCAGTTTCCGCCGCAATGGCGCACGCCGCCCTCTTCCCTGGAATGCCTGGCGCTGACCCGCCTGCTGGAAGAAGCGTTGACCAATGTGGTCAAGCACAGCCGAGCGCGCCACGTGCAGGTGCAACTGCTGCTGCCCGACAATGACCACCTGGAACTGCGCATTGAAGACGATGGCGCGGGCTTCGATGTGGCGGCGGTGCGGCAAGCCGGCGTCAGCGTCGGCATGCGCAGCATGCATGCCCGCATCGCGCGGGTGCATGGCAGCCTGAACATCGCGTCCGCGCCCGGCCGCACCGTGCTGACTGCCGTGCTGCCGTTGCGCGTGGCCACGGCGCAACCGGCTTAGGCTGTTTGGCGGCGGCGCGAAATGCGCCGAACGCGCGTGCTGGGGGGGTATCGAACGCCTTGCAGCAAGTCACATACCCGCGACGCGCAACCCGCCCGGCACGCTTTTTCCGGTTGTATCATCCTAGGCAACGCAGTCTATCGCCCAGCCCAATCCCCATGTCCAACACCCCCTCCGTGCCCGACAACAAACCGGGCGTCGCCATCAGTGATTTGCACTTTCCCGTTGTGGGGCTGGGTGCCTCGGCGGGAGGCATCGAAGCGTTGCGGGATTTCTTTTCCCATACCTCCAACAACCCGATGATGGCTTTCGTGGTCATCGTGCATTTGTCGCCCGACCACGACAGCGTGCTGGACAGGATCCTGCAAGCCGCGACCGGCATGCCGGTGGTGCAGGTGACGCATCCGCAGCGCATCCAGTGCAACCACGTTTATGTCATTCCGCCCGCCTCGATGCTGGCCATGAATGACGGCTATTTAAGCGTCAAGCCGGCGCAACCGTCGCAGGGCAGTCGTGTTGCCATTGACGAGTTTTTCCGCACGCTGGCCGACGTACACACCACGCGCGCGGTCGGCATCGTGCTGACCGGAGGCGGGTCGGACGGGTCGCTGGGGCTGGCGCGCATCAAGGAGCAAGGCGGGGTCACGTTCGCCCAGCAGCCCGAAGACGCCGAGCACGACGCCATGCCGCGCAGCGCCATCGCCACGGGCATGGTCGACATCATCCTGCCGATAGCGGACATGCCCGAGCGGCTCAAGCAGATTGCCGACAATATGTCCGCGATGCACATACCGCGCCTGGCCAAGGACACAACGGAAGCGGCGGGGCAATCCATCCAGGACGCGGACCCCAACAAGGCAGACCGCGTCGCCCTGCGCGACATCCTGACAGTGCTGCGCGCCCGCACGGCGCATGACTTTCGCCACTACAAGACCGCGACGGTCTTGCGGCGCATCGAACGCCGCATGCAGGTGACGGGCGTGTCTACCCTGAGGGCGTATTGGCAGTTGCTGCAAGACCGGGCAGAGGAAACGCCCCTGCTGCTGTCCGACATGCTGATCGGCGTGACCCAGTTCTTTCGCGACAAGGAAGCGTTTTCGTCGCTGGAGAATTTTGCCCTGGCCAAGCTGTTCGACAGGCATCTGAAGAACCCGGGCAGCCCCCTGCGCGCCTGGGTGGCCGGGTGCTCCACGGGCGAAGAGGCGTATTCGTTGGCCGTGCTGCTGAGCGCGCGCGCGGACGCGCTGAAGGTGAACCAGAAGATCCAGGTGTTCGCTACGGATATCGACGAAGCGGCGCTGGCCGTGGGCCGCGCTGGCAGCTACTCCACGGCGATTGAAACCGATGTGCCGCCGCTCCTGCTGGAAGGTTATTTCTCGCGGCAAGACGACGACTACCGCATCAAGAAGGAAGTGCGCGAGCGCGTGCTGTTCGCCGTCCACAACATCTTGCGCGACCCGCCTTTTTCGAAGCTGGACCTGGTCAGTTGCCGCAACCTGTTGATCTACCTGGATCGAGACGTCCAGCAAGACGTGCTGAAGATGTTCCACTTTGCCCTCAAGCCGGGCGGCTACCTGTTCCTGGGCAGCTCGGAATCGGCCGACGCCTGCCCGCGCCTGTTCCAGGTGGTGGACAAGCGCAATCGCATCTATGTGGCCAAGGAAACGCCCACCCAGCTTCGCAATGTGCCCGCGTTGCCGGCCGCCCATGCTTTTGAACGCCCCAGCGCCGCCCCGGCCACTATGGCGCGCAACCGCCACAACAAGATTTCGTACGCCGAGGTCCATCAGCGCGCGCTGGAAATGTACGCGCCGCCCAGCGTCATCGTGGACGCGGAAAGCGACATCGTGCACATGTCCGAACGCGCGGGCCGGTTCCTGCGCCACGCGGGCGGCGAACCCTCGCGCAACCTGCCGTCGCTGGTCTACCCCGAGCTGCGCATGGAATTGCGCACCGCGATGTTCCAGGCGCTGCATACCCGCAAGAGCGTCGAGGCGCGCCGCGTGAAGATGAAGATCGGCGAGCGCCACACCTACGTCAACATGGTGGTGCGGCCGTTCCGCCACGAGGAAACGTCCAACGACTACATGCTGGTGCTGTTCGACGAAGTGGAAGACGTGATGAGCCCCGAAGGCGTGGCGCCCACCGTTGGCGCCACGGCCGTGCTGACGCAATTGGAAGCCGAGCTGCAAGGCACGAAGGACCAGTTGCAAACGACCATCGAGCAGTCGGAAACGTCCACCGAAGAACTGAAGGCGTCCAACGAAGAGCTGCAGGCTATCAACGAAGAGCTGCGCTCGGCCACGGAAGAGCTGGAAACGGGCAAGGAAGAATTGCAATCGGTGAATGAAGAGTTGATCACCGTGAATGCCGAGCTCAAGGCCAAGGTGGACGAAACCGCCAAGATCAATGACGACCTGCAAAACCTGATTGCGTCCACAGACATCGCCACGCTGTTTGTCGACCGCAAGATGCACATCCAATGGTTCACGCCGCGCGCGGCCGACGTGTTCAACGTCATCACCAGCGACGCGGGCCGGTCCTTGCTGGACATCACGCATCGGCTTGATTACCCCGACATGGCGCGCGACGCCGCCGGCGTGTTTGAATCGCTGCGTGCCGTGGAGCGCGAAGTGCGCAGCGATGCCGATCGTTGGTACCTGGCGCGGCTGCTGCCCTATCGCAGCGCCGAGCACCGTATCGAAGGCGCGGTGCTGACCTTCATCGACATCACCGACCGGCGCAAGGCGGAAGACCGGGTCCGCCTGGGCGAAGCGCACCTGAAGCTGATGACCGAAAGCGCGCGCGACTTCGGCATCCTGACGCTGGACCACGACGGCGTGATCACCAACTGGAACATCGGCGCCGAGACCATGTTCGGCTATACCCGCGCCGAAGCGGTCGGCAAGTCGTTTTCCATCATCTTTACCGACGCCGACATCCAGGCTGGCCGGCCGCAGTTGGAACTGGAACGCGCCAGGCAGATCGGCTATGCGCCCGACGAGCGCTGGCATCGGCGCAAGGACGGCGGCCTGATTTTCTGCACGGGCGGCGTCAACCGCATGGACGACCCGACCATACGCGGCTTTGCAAAAATCGTGCGCGACGTCACCGACCTGAAGCTGCGCGACGCAGAACAAGAGTCACGCCTGGACCGCGCCCGCGCCGACAATGTGCTGAAAGACGAGTTCTTCGCCATGGTGTCGCACGAACTGAAGCACCCGCTCAACCTGATCCAACTGAATGCCGAACTGCTGGCGCGCACCCCGGCCGTGCGCAATTCACCCGCCGCCGCGCGCTCGGCTGACCTGATCCAACGATCCGTCAAAGGCCAGGCGCGCATCATCGACGACCTGTTGGATCTGTCGCGCGTGCGTACCGGCAAGCTGGCGTTGAACCAGTCGATTTTTGACGTCACCGCAATCACCACCAATATTCTTGACGTGCTGCGCCCCGTGGCCAGCGCGGCTGGCCTGACGCTGCACAGCGAGTTCGACGCCAACCAGGCCATCCACCTGAACGCCGACCCGCTGCGGGTTGAGCAAATCATCTGGAACCTGCTGAACAACGGCATCAAGTTCACGCCGCCCGGCGGCACGGTCACGCTGAGGCTGGCCGTGGAAGACTCCCGCATGCGGCTGGACGTGATCGACACCGGCCATGGCATCGACCCCAAGTTCCTGGGCAAGGTGTTCGACATGTTCAGCCAGGCGGACGTGCGCCAGCGCAATCTGGCCAGCCCTGGCCTGGGCATCGGCCTGGCCGTCGCAAGCGAACTGGTCAAAGCCCACGGCGGCACGATACAAGCCCATTCCGATGGCCAGGGCCACGGCGCCCGCTTCACCGTGCGCATGGCCTTGGCGCACGCGCAGCAGGAGGAACAACAGTTGGCGCTGCCGGGCGACAGCCCGTTGAAGGGCATGAAAGTGCTGATCGTCGATGACTCGGAAGACATTCTTCACATCATGCGCGAGCTGCTGGACATGGAAGAAGCCTGCGTCACCGCGGTCGGCAGCGGCCAGGAAGCGCTGGCTGCGCTTGAGGGTTCCACGTTCGATCTGCTGCTGTCCGATATCGGCATGCCCGGCATGGACGGTTATGCGCTGATACGCGCCGTGCGCGAAAAGTATCCCGACCTTGCCATGCCCGCCATCGCGCTGACCGGCTTCGGGTCGAAGGACGACATGAACCAGGCGCTGCAGGCAGGCTACACCGCGCACATCAGCAAGCCGGTGTCGCTGGACAACCTGCTGGACATCGTGCGGCGGCTGCGCGGCCAGGCTTGAGGGCCATAGCGGGAAAGACGCACCTGTTGCCTGCTACGCCCCGCTGCTTTCATTCCGCCACAGTCCTCAGTCCGCCTGCCGGTGACCCGCCAGCACCTGAAAGGCGCGTGCAACATCGTCCGGTATGTCGCGCGACAAGACCTCTTTTTGCCAGTCGGACTTGGGCGGCCAGGACACGCCCAGCAACGCCAACTGCTTCTGGTTATACCCGCCGCCCGCGGTCTGCCATCGCAACAGCCATTCGCTGGTGACTTGCATACGGCTCACCTTCAAAAGGAATGGGCCGCTAGCGCAGCCAGATGGCGCTCCCCAAGGGGGCCTGATGCCGGGCCTACAGCACGTGCCGTGCCCAAGCCGAACGCCAGGGGGTTCCGCCACGCTATCCCCTCTAGTATTGACACACTATTGCAGCCAGCCCCCGCTGCGCTCATACTTTTTACTCACATCAACCGGGGAATCCTCAATGAAAAACGACATCCATGATCAGGGTGCTCAGGCCGCCCGGAACGGATGGAGCCTGTTCGATTGCCCTTATTTGCGGGCCCATGAAATGCCTGGTCATACGGGCGAGCCCATCGCGCAATGGAGCGCAAAAGTGGCGGCTTGGGAGGCGGGCTGGAAGGCCGAAGTGGAAAGCTGGCTGGGCCGCTCCAGCCCTCCCACCATCACGCGCGACGACGCACAGGCCCTGCATTGAAGGCATAGCGTCAAGCCGCTGCCCTTGCGGTAGTGGCTTGCCAAAGGTCGATCTGCCCCTTCAGGTCCGGAAATTGCTACGCACTCCCTCAAGTGCGGGGCGAACGCTGGTTCGCCTCCTTCGGAACAGTGGAGGGAGATCTGATCATGGCTCAGAAGACCAACACGCAGGATCAGCAAGCGGCCATAGCGTGTGACCTTGGCGTTCAAGAGGCCTTCAATTCGGGGCTTGAGCTTGAAAGCCGGATCGCATTCCTGGAAAACTATTTATCGGCAACAGGTAAATCCGGCTATGTGCTGGGCATCAGCGGCGGCGTGGATTCCACGGTGGCGGGAAGAATGGCGCAACTGGCCACCGAGCGCCTGCGCCTGAAAGGACGCCGCGCATTTTTCGTGGCGGTGCGCCTGCCCTATGGGCAACAACACGACGAAGAAGACGCCAGCCGCGCGCTGGACTTCATCCGCGCGGACCATGTGATGCAGGTCGACATCAAACCCGCAGTGGACGCCCAGCGCGATTCGCTGGCGGCCGCGGGCCTGGTGTTTCGCGACAAGGCGGCAGAGGACTTCGTGGCCGGCAACATCAAGGCGCGCCAGCGCATGGTGACGCAGTACGCGATTGCGGGAGCAATGGACTGCCTGGTCATCGGCACGGACCAGGCGGCTGAAGCCCTGATGGGATTTTTTACCAAGCATGGTGACGGCGCGGCCGATCTGCTGCCACTGCGCGGCTTGACCAAGCGGCGGGTGCGTGCGCTTGGCGTGGTGCTGGGCGTGCCCGCCAAGCTGATCACCAAGGCGCCCACCGCCGACCTGGAATCCATGCGCCCCGGCCTGCCCGACGAGGTGGCGCTAGGCGTCAGCTACGACGAGATTGACGACTTTCTTGAGGGGCGCCCGGTTCGCGAAGACGCCATGCAAACCGTGCTGGACCAATATCACGCCACCGCGCATAAGCGCCAGCCACCCGCGGCCCCGGACGGGCCGGACGGTTGCGGCGGCGAGTAGCGCCCCAAGCAATCGGACCCGCCGCCGGACGGGTCCCGTCGGATCCCGGTGAACGGGCGCCGGCGAACCCAGACTATTTCATGCCGTGATACTTGCGCCCGATTTCCATCGTGGCGCGGTAAAAACCTTCTTTGCTGCCGCAGTCATAGCGCACTCCCTGGTATTCGTAGCCGAACACCTTTCTGCCTTCCAGCAAGGCGGCGATGCCGTCGGTCAGCTGTATTTCGCCGCCCACGCCAGGCTGGGTGGATTCCAAGGCGTCAAAAATCTGGGGCTCAAGAATGTAGCGTCCCACGACGGCCAGGTCGCTCGGTGCCACGTCCGGGTCCGGCTTTTCAACCATGCCGGATACACGAATCACCCCTTGCGAAGCCTGCTTGCCGGACACGATGCCGTACTGATTGGTCTGGCTGCGCGGCACTTGCTGCACGGCCAGGACGCTGCCATCGAATTCACGCGCCACCTTCATCATCTCGCCGATCACTGGCGTATCCGCATCGATCATGTCGTCGGCCAGCAGCACGGCAAACGGCTCGTTGCCAACAATGGCGGCCGCGCACAAGACCGCATGCCCCAACCCCAATGCGGCGGGCTGGCGGGTATACACGCACTTCACCGAGTCGGGGATGACGTTGCGCACGCTGTCCAGCAGCGCCCCCTTGTTCTTCGATTCCAGATCACGCTCCAGCTCCGGCATGCGATCGAAATGGTCTTCGATGGCGCGCTTGTTGCGGCCGGTGATAAAGATCAGTTCCGTAATGCCCGCCGCCACGGCTTCTTCGACGGCGTATTGAATCAAGGGCCGGTCGACGATAGGCAGCATCTCTTTCGGCATGGCCTTCGTGGCGGGAAGAAAGCGTGTGCCCAGGCCGGCGACGGGGAATACCGCTTTGCGTATGGGAAGCATGGTTAGGCTCTTGTAGTGAAAGACAGCTCAGGTCGGATGTCGTGCTGTCGCAGTAGCAAGCGACGTGCCCGCCGCAAGGCGCCCCCTTGGGGAATGACCGAGCGGGAACACGAATTGCTTGCTTGCGATTTTCTTGCCGGGCCCGCGCGGCGAACCTATGCAACCCCTCGCGCATGCGGCGACCCGCGCCATCGACCAAGGAACCCAAAAATGATCATCGAAGCCTTTCAGCGCGCCGACGGCATGTGGAGCTTTCGCGGGATTGCGATGCTGGGCGTGCAACAGGACGCCCGCGCGTATCCCTCCTGCGAAGCGGCAGTGCAAGCCGCCAAGGCGCAGTATCCGAACGAGACGGTCTCGATCGTCGATCCCGACGCGCAGGCGCCGACGGTGGTGCCCAAGCCCTCGCATCCGAAGTCGACATGAACACCGCGCCCGCGAGTACCGCCGCCATCCTGCCGCTGCATCAGATTTTGCAATGGCATCACCTTCTTTCCGGTCTGGGTCGGAGTGCAGGCGCGACCGCATGGGTAGTCAGGCACGGCACTTGCTGTAAGGCACGGCGGCTTGCGCCGCTTGGTGTCGCTATCACCCGCATGGCGTGGGCGGGTTCCGTCAACACACGTCTTCGGATACAGGATCAGCCATGGATTCCCCCATCACTCCCCCCGCTTCCCAAGCCGCGCACCTGCCGATAACGGGCGCTTCACCCTCAACCCGACTGTCGCTCGGGCTACTGTTGGCGGTCGTGTTCTGGACAGTGGCCAGCGCCCTGCTGCTGACCCTGTGGCTGGCGTCGCAATTATTGGCGTAGCGCCAACAAAGCGGTGGCCGGCAGCGTCGGGACGAACCCGGGCCCAAGGCGCTGGCCCCTGCCCCTACGCGCCGCTACCGACCAAATTCATTGGTCTTGTGCCCGCCCGAGCCAGCCTTGCCGCCCGGAATGCGGCCGTCCGGCGCCGGGTTGGCGGAAGAGCCCTTGACGGTGCCCTGGCCCTGCACCGGCTGCGAGGGCTTTTCGCCTGGCGCGGCTTGCGGAAAGGTGGGCGGAGGCCCGGACGGGTCGCCCCGTGACGGGGCGGGCGCCCCGCTATCGGGCGTCGACCCCTGGGGCGCGGGTGTGCCGGAAGGCGGCGGGCCGCCCTGCCCGGCCGGGCCGGCGGGGCCGCCGGCCGATTGCGCGAACCCCGCGCCGCTCCAGGCCAGGCCGGCCGCCAAGGTCAGGGCCAGCAACGGCGCCACGGCGCCAGGCAATACCTGCCGACGATGTCTCATGTTGTTCTCCCAAGCCCTACGTTGCTTGTTGCGCGGCGCTGCGCGCGGCATCAGGATTTGCCGCGAGCCCCCGGGCCACGATTGCGTTGGCTTTGCTGGTCCTGGCCGGAGCCGATCTGCGTGACGTGGCCTTCTTTCTTGGTGCGGTTCTGCGTGTCGCGGTGACTGGCCTGCGCCTCGCGCGGCGTGTCGTCGGACGAGGGGTTGGGTTTAGTCGTGTCTTTGGGCTTCATTGAAATGCTCCCTGGAACGTTGTGAACCTCAGTGTGAACCCCGGTATGAACCCCGGTGTGTACGTCCATCACCCAGCAAGCAGCATTCCCAAAACAGGACGTTGCAGAGCGGTAGAGGCCAGTGCCTTTCACCGCTTCGCACCGCACAAACGTGTAAATTTTCCCGATGCGGACACCCCGCAATTCGCCATGCTAAGGTCGTCGAATATCATTTCGGTTTCTCACATTCCAACTACCATGACTCTTCCCAGCACTGCGTTTTTCGTAGGTATCGGCGCCTCGGCCGGAGGCGTTGAAGCGCTGGAGGATTTTTTCGCAGGTATTCCGCAATCTCCCGGCATGGCCTTTATCGTGGTGACCCACCTGGGGCCGGGGCGTAAAAGCCATATGCCGGAGGTCATCGCGCGGCACACGTCCCTGCCGGTGCTCACCATGCAAGACGACATGCCCATCGAGATCAACCAGGTCTATGTGCAGGGCGAAGACACGGATATTTCGCTTAGTGAAGGGCGGATCAAAGTGACTCCCTCTTCCGGCCACCGCAAGGGCCGTCGGCCGATAGACCAGTTCTTTACCTCGCTGGCGAAAGACCATGGCCAGCGGGCGGTGGGCATCGTCCTGTCCGGCAGTGACTCCGACGGCACGTTGGGACTGAAAGCCATCAAGGAATACGGCGGCATCACCATGGCCCAAGCGTCCAACGGCAAGGGGCCTGCCTATACCGAAATGCCTGGCAGCGCCATCAGCGCGGGCATTATCGACTTTGCCCTGCCCGCCGCCGACATGGGCGCCCGCCTTGCCCAGTTGGACACCGATTTCGACATCCCTTTCGGCACCATAATCGCGGAAGAAGATGGCAGCGCATTGCCCCCTGAAATGGAAGCCGTCAAGGCAGAGATCTACGAACTGCTGCTGACCCGGACCGGCCACGATTTCAGCGGCTACAAAAGCAAGACCTTCATGCGCCGCGTGCATCGCCGCATGAAGGTGAACCAGACCAATACGCTGGATGACTATCTTGAATTCCTGCGCCGGACGCCGCAGGAAGCGGGCGCCCTGTTCCGCGATCTGCTGATCAGCGTGACCGACTTCTTTCGCGATCCCGATGCCTTCGAGGCGCTTTCGCAGCAGGTCATCCCGCAGTTGCTTGAAGGCCGCGGCGTGGCGGATACCGTCAGAGTGTGGGTGCCCGGCTGCGCCACCGGCGAAGAGGTCTATTCGCTGGCGATTCTGCTGCGCGAGCAGATGGACAAGATGGACCTGCCGCCGCGCGTGCAGTTGTTCGCCACCGATATCGACGAACGCGCGCTGAGCGTCGCGCGGGCCGCGCGCTATCCGGCGGCATTGCTCGATAGCGTGACACCCGAACGGCGCGACCGCTTCTTCATTGCCGACGGCGAAAGCTATATCGTCAGCAAGCAGGTGCGGGAACTCTGCATCTTTTCGCCGCACAACGTGCTGCGCGATCCGCCCTTTTCCCGCATAGACCTGGTGTCCTGCCGCAACCTGCTGATCTATTTCGGTGGCAACATTCAAAAGCAGGTCATCCCGACGTTCCACTATGCGCTGCGCAGCGGCGGCTATCTGTTCCTGGGCATGTCCGAAAACACGACGCAGTTTTCCGACATGTTCGGCTCCGTCGATAAAAAGCACCGCATCTTCCAGCGCCGCAGCGACATCGGCGTTCGCCCTCGCCCCCATTTCAGTTTGCCCTCCACCGGCATCCCCAACGCCCAGGATCTGCTGCAACGCCGTGTGCCGCCAAGTTCAGTCGGGCTGCGCCAATCCATCGATTCGCAAGTGCTGGGGCAGCATGCGCCGCCGCACGTGCTCGTCAACAAGGACGGCGACGTGGTGTATTACTCCGGGCGCACCGGCAAATATCTGGAAGCGGCGGCGGGCGTGCCCACGCGGCAGATTCTGGCGCTGGCCCGCAAAGACCTGCGCCTGGACTTGCGTGCGTTGCTCAGCGACGCCATGGCCAGCGGTGTGTCCGCCACGCGCCGCAACGTAGCGATAGAGGGCGACGACGGGCGCGTCCAACTGCTGCGCCTGACGGTCGACCCGCTGCTCGACAACCGCGAGGGCGAGCCCCTGTTCCTGGTGCTGTTCGCCGATGATGGCCCGCCGGTCAGCCGTGAAGAAGCGAATACCTATCTGCATGCCAAGCACACGGGCATGGCCGAGCAGATCGAAAGCGAACTGCGCGAAACGCGGGACCGGCTGCAATCGACCATCGAAGAGTACGAAACCGCGCTCGAGGAATTGAAGTCGTCCAATGAAGAGTTGGTGTCGGTCAACGAAGAGTTGCAGTCGTCCAACGAAGAACTGGAAGCATCCAAGGAAGAGCTGGTGTCGCTCAACGAAGAGCTGCACACCGTGAATGCGGAACTGCAAGGCAAGGTGGATGAGCTTGACCGCAGCAACAGCGACCTGCACAACCTGTTTGAAAGCACCGCGTTCGCGACGCTGTTCCTGGACGACAACCTGGTCATCCGCAGCTTCACGCCACCCGTCTGCGAAGTCTTCCGGATTTTGCCCAGCGATCGCGGCCGCCCTATCACCGACCTGGCTAGCCGGGTGCCGCTACCCTCGTTCGCGCAAGACATCCAAGAGGTATTCCGCGCGCAGACCATTATTGAGCGCCGTATCGACGGCAGCGACGACGCCAAGCAGTATCTGCTGCGCCTGGCGCCCTACCGCGATTCCAACAACCGCGTGGATGGCGTCGTGGTCACCTTCATCGACATCACGCAGATCACGCAGGCTGAAAAGCGGCACCGCATCCTGATCGCCGAACTGCAGCATCGCACCCGCAATTTGCTGGCGCTGGTGCAGAGCATTGCGTTTCGCACGCTGGGCCGTGGCGAACCGTTTGATCGCCTGAACAGCCGGCTGTCGGCGCTTAGCCGCGTACAAGGCTTGCTAAGCGACGGTTCGCCCGAGGCCATCGATTTCGCGGAAATCGTGCGCCGCGAACTAGACGCGGTGGGACACGGGCAGCATGTCTCGGTGCAGGGCGAGCCCACCTTCATCAGCGCGGAATGCAGCCAGTCGCTTGCCTTGGCGTTGCACGAACTGGGCACCAACGCCGTCAAGCACGGCGCCTTGAAACACGCGGGTGGCGAACTTGCGGTGCACTGGCGCACGCAGACGCAGGACGGCGAGAAAACGCTGGTGATCGACTGGCTGGAATCCGGCCTGCCCACGCCCCCTGACGCGCAACGCAAGGGCTACGGACGCGAATTGATCGAACAGGCCTTGGGTTTCACGCTGCAAGCACGCACCACCATGGACTTCCAGCCGGACGGCCTTCGTTGCCGCATCGAAGTGCCGCTGCGCCCATCCCCTCGGGCCAATTCGGCATCGGATGCAGCCGATCATCATGGTTGATGCCCTTCCCCTTTCCGCGTGCCGCTTGCTGATCGTCGAAGACGAATACGTCATTGCCGAAACACTGGCCGAAGCGATGCGCGAGGCCGGCGCCACGATCGTCGGGGTAATCGGCTGGCTGAATGAAGCGACGCACTTCGCCAGCGCGCACGCGGGGGAATTCAATTGCGCGGTGGTGGACATAAACCTGCATGGCGCGCTGTCTTACCCCTTGATCGACCAGCTGTCCGCGCAAGGGATACACATGGTGTTGGTGACAGGCTTCGGCGTGGAGGCCTTGGAACCGGGCTACCGCAAGCTGCCCCGTTGCGAAAAGCCGTTCAACCAGGACAGGTTGATTGCCATGCTCCAGTCCGAATTCGACGCATAACACCACGCCGCCGACGCTCGGCCCTAACCTGATCAGTGAGGCAATACGGGGGATACGCGTTGCGCCAAGGGACGGATACGTCTGAATGACACTGCCCCCATTCGGCCTCATCCGCTCCCATCCGGCCCCAAGATGATTTCGTTCAAAGTTGCTTGATAACGTACAAGCGCGGGTGCCCCGGCGGCGCTACGCTCAAGGTTTGGCGGCACCGGGGCTTGCCCGTGTCCGCGCCCGTTCCGGCGCCGCCCCACCTGTGGCACCTACCCGGAGTCGACACTCATGAGCACCATCACCACCCCTGACGGCGTGCAGATTTTCTTCAAGGACTGGGGTCCTAAATCGGCCCAGCCCCTGATGTTCCACCACGGCTGGCCCCTGTCCAGCGACGACTGGGACGCCCAGATGCTGTACTTCGTCAACAAGGGCTTTCGCGTCATTGCGCACGACCGCCGTGGTCATGGCCGCTCGAGCCAGGTCAGCGAAGGCCACGACATGGACCACTACGCCGCCGACGCATCGGCCGTGGCCGAGCATCTGGACCTGCGCAACGCCGTCCACATCGGCCACTCCACCGGTGGCGGCGAAGTGGCGCGCTACGTGGCCAAATTCGGCCAACCGCAGGGCCGTGTCGCCAAGGCCGTGCTGGTCAGCGCCGTGCCGCCGCTGATGGTCAAGACCGAAAGCAACCCGGGCGGCCTGCCCATCGAAGTGTTCGACGGTTTCCGCGAAGCGCTGGCCGCCAACCGCGCGCAGTTCTACGTGGACGTGGCCGCCGGCCCCTTCTATGGCTTCAACCGCTCGGGCGCGAAGGTGTCGCAAGGCGTGATCGACAACTGGTGGCGCCAAGGCATGGCGGGCGGCGCCCTGGCGCACTACCAGGGCATCAAGGCTTTTTCGGAAACCGATCAAACCGAAGACCTGAAGGCCATCACCGTGCCCACGCTGCTGATGCACGGCGACGACGACCAGATCGTGCCCATTGACGATGCCTCGCGCCTGGCAATCAAACTACTGAAGAACGGCACGCTGAAGGTGTACGAGGGCTTTCCGCACGGCATGCTGACGACACACGGCGATGTCATCAATCCGGACCTGCTGGCGTTTATCAAAAGCTGATAGTTGAGCGAAGAACAAGCGACGGAAAACAAGGGGCGAAGCAAGTTCGCCCCTTTTTCGGAATATTCCGACACTACGACCCGGCTTTGGCCTATATACTCGCCTATTGCCGACAGCAGATTGGGCGCCAAACGCGCAAAACCTGCACGCTTCGACGCTTGAATCAGCCCCATAGGGCACGCTTCGGGTTCCGGAACCGTCTTCACAGACGGTCATCCGCCACCAAGGTGGCACATCCCCGACACGATTCGCACCGTACGCTTCGTCGCGGCACCGCTTGAATATTCTCTTCCCAAAGCGCTGTCATCTCCTCCATTGCCTCGTCCCGCGCAGCCCGAAAGGCCTACGCCTAGCGAGGCCTTTCGTCCAAGAAGAACCGACATGAACGCCGTGCCGCAAGACAAACTGCTTACCGCCCTGGACCACGCCCGCCTGCTGGGCATGATCACCCGCCCCGCCACCGCCGCCACCTTGCCACGCGATGCAGTCGACGCGGCGCAAGAACTGCTGGATTCGGCGCCCATCATCACCATCGAGGAAGTCACGCCGGACATCATCACGATGCGTTCGCGCGTGCGCTTGCTGACCGACAAGGGCGATGAAATGCTTGTCACGCTGTGCTACCCGGCCGATGCCAACCTGGCCCAGGGCCAGGTGTCGGTCATGTCGCCGCTGGGCTTGAGCCTGATCGGTTCCCGCACGGGCCAGCGCATCACCTGGACCGCGCCGAACCAGACCGAACACTCCGCCAGCATTGAAGAAATTCTTTACCAGCCCGAAGCGGCGGGCGACACCACGGCCTGAAATTCCGGGCGCCCCGTGCCAGCACGCGGCGCCCGGCGCACGTATACCGCCACTACAAATCAAAAAACACGGTTTCGTACGGCCCCTGCATGTGGACGTCAAAGCGGTAGATCACGTTGCCACCGCGCACATCCCGGCGCGCCACCAGCGAGTGACGCCTTGCCGCAGGCACGGAATTCAACACCGCATCGCGCGCATTCGCGTCGCTCTCATCGTCGAAGTAGACACGCGTGAATGCGTGCAGCAATAGCCCGCGCATGCTGAGGATCATGTCGATGTGCGGCGCTTCGCCTTCGGCTTGCGGCCCCGGCTTGACCGTATCGAACGTATAGCGGCTGCCGGGTTCCGTACCGGTGCCGCAGCGTCCAAACCCTAGAAAGCCCAAGGCGGATGCCTCGTATACATTGCGCGGACAGCGGCCCTGGCCGTCCACCTGCGATATTTCGACCAGCGCATCCGGGATCGGTACGCCCTCGCCATCCAGCACACGGCCCTGCAAGCGGATGCGCTCACCGCGCGCGTCGTCGCCCGCCAGCACCGTGTCAAACAACTGGTTGAAGTCGTAGCCGTATTGCGCCGCCGTCAGGCCATACGCGAAGTACGGCCCCACCGTTTGCGAGGGCGTCTGCCCAAAGTTGTCTTGCTGCCCCTGCATCATCATGTCGCCGGTCCTTTTAGCGGTGTTCCCGGGGCGTCTGGGCCGCCCCGCGCAGCACGATGTCGAACCGGTACCCCAGTGCAATGCCCGCTTGCGTCAGGTCCAGGCTGAAGTCCGACACCAGCCGGCTGCGCGCCTCGGCGGGAGTGCCCAGGTAGATGGGGTCATAGGCCAGCAGCGGATCGCCCGGAAAGTACATCTGGGTAACCAGGCGGCTGGCGAAGTGGCGGCCGAACAGCGACAGATGAATATGCGCGGGCCGCCATGCGTTTGGATGATTGCCCCAGGGATAGGCGCCGGGCTTGATGGTCACGAATCGGTAACGCCCTTCGGCGTCCGTCAGGCATCGGCCAGCCCCCAGAAAGTTGGGGTCCAGCGGCGCATTGTGCCGATCCGCCTTGTGCACATAGCGGCCCGCTGCGTTGGCCTGCCAGATCTCAACCAGCGTGTGCGGCACGGGCCGGCCTTGGTCATCCAGCACGCGACCGGCCAGCACCATGCGCTCGCCGATGGGTTCCCCGTTGCGGCGCGCGTTGCGCGTCAGGTCGTGGTCCCGCTTGCCGACACAATCGTGGCCGTACACGGGTTGACGCATTTCGCCCAGCGCTGCCGCCAGCGGCACCAAAGGCAGCAGGGGGCTACGCCCGGCAGTCGATTGGTAGCCGTCGCAGCGGTACGGCGGATGGCTTTGCCAATCACGGGGGGACAACGCCGTGACGGCGTCCGGGGAATTTTCCATGCTTGTGTCCTTTTCAGCGGGAATCCAACTGACGCGCCTGAATCAGGCGCACCAGGCCCAGCAACATGGCGGTGTTCGGCACCGGCACACCGGCCTGCCGCGCGCGCATGACCACTTCGCCATTGATCGCTTCGATCTCGGTGGGACGTTTGGCCAGGACGTCCTGCAACATCGACGGCTGGTGCGCGCGATGATGGGCGATGGCGTACGCCACGCTGGACTGGCAGGCCGACTCGTCCGCATCGACGCCCACTGCGTGCGCCACGGCAATCACTTCCGCCACCACCGCCCGCGCCAGCGCCGGGCCGTCGCTGACGTGGTCCAACTGCCCCACCGCGCAACCGGTAACCGCGCACAAGCTGTTCAACGCCGCGTTGAACGCCACCTTTTCCCAGATTGCCGCCCAGACATTGGGGTCGACCTCGCATTGCAAGCCCGCCGCGTCCAGGGCGCCGGCAATGCGCCGCGCCTGGGCATCCGCTTCACCGCTTGCCGGCAGCAGGCGGACCTTGCCCGCGCCGTGCGACCTGACATGCCCCAGGCCAGCCAAATCGGCCGGCCACGTCGTCATGCCGACCAGCAAGCGCGCCGGATCCACGTGGCGCGAGGCGGCCTCCAGGTTGCCCAACCCATTCTGCAAGGTCAGCACCCGCAGCGGAGCGTCAGCCGGCGCCGCGCCCAACAGCGCCGCCACGCTGCGCAGCGCGACTTCCGTGTGCAGGCTTTTGGTGAAGAGGATGAGCAGATCAGGCACGTCGCGGTAGTGTTCCGGCCGCAGCACCGTCAGGCCATGAACCCGCCGATCTCCGCCATCGGTTTCCAGCCGCAGGCCCTGGGCGCGTATGGCGTCCAGGTGCGCGTCGTTGACGTCCAGCAAGGTGACGTCCTGGCCGCTTTCGCTCAGCAGGCCCCCGAACAGGCACCCCATGGCGCCCGCGCCCAGCATGGCGATCTTCATCGTGAGGCTCCCGCCGCGGCAACGCCGCCCACCGGTGCGGCCATGCGCTGGCCGGGAAAGTGACGGCGTACCGACAGCAAGGCAATCAAGGCAAACACCATGACCGTGCCCAACATCGTCAGGTAGCCTTGCGCGCCCCATAGCGTGATGACCGTGGCGCCCACGAACGCGCTGAGGATGGCGCCCAGGCGGCCGAAGGCCAACGCGCCCGCGGTGCCGGTGGCGCGCACGCCCGTGGAATACACATAGGCGCACAGCGCATACATGGTGGACTGCACGGCGTTGACGAACAGCCCATGCACGCCAAACCCGAACACCAGCAGGGATGAACTCTGCCGCACATCCACCAACAGCATCAGGAAGGCACTGCCCAGCGCGCCCACGCAGCAGATGGCAAGCGGCACGCGCGAGCCCCAGCGCGTCATGGCCACCGCGCACACCAAGGCGCCGATCACGCCACCCAGGTTGTAGGCGGTCAGACCCGACCCCGCCACCGACAGCGGCAAGCCTTCCGAGCTGAGCATGGTGGGTAGCCAACTGAATGCGCTGTA
This sequence comes from Achromobacter spanius, assembly GCF_029637605.1. NCBI lineage: Bacteria > Pseudomonadati > Pseudomonadota > Betaproteobacteria > Burkholderiales > Alcaligenaceae > Achromobacter > Achromobacter spanius. Next base: position 2,667,370 of record NZ_CP121261.1, read on the forward strand.
CACCGCCGTCAGGCACATGAAGAACGCTACCCAGATGGCTATGGTGTCGAAGCGATAGGTGCTGGCGAACAAGGCCCGCACACCGCCCTGCTGTTTTGACGTCTGCTTTTCAATGGCTTGCTCCACCGCGTCCGTATAGCGCACGCCTTCCGGCATGGGGCGCCCCATGCGGCCCAGCAGCTTGCTCAGTTCGTTCCAGCGCTCGGGCCGGCGCGCCAGGAAACGCGGTGATTCGGGCAGCGCGGCCATCAGCGCAAACCCCAGCAGGATGGCCAAGGCGCCGCCGATGAAGAACGACGCGCGCCAGCCATACAGCGGCAATACGTGGCCCGAGAAGAACCCCGCCAACATGCCCCCGAGTGGCACGCATACGATGGTGGCGGTCACCGCCAGCGTGCGTCGACGCGCCGGGGTGAATTCAGCGGTCATGGTGGTGGAGCTGGGCAGCGCGCCGCCGATGCCCAGGCCGGCGATGAAACGCAGCGCGGCCACCGTCAGCGCGTCCGGGGCCAGCCCGATCGCGCACGTGGCGGTGCCGAACACGAAGACGCTGACAATCACCGCCATGCGGCGCCCGTAGCGGTCGGCGAAGAGGCCGGCAGAAGCGCTGCCGATGCCCATTCCGATCAGGCCGGACGCCACCGCGGGCGCGAACGCTTCGCGCGTGATGCCCCATTCCTGGATCATCATCGGAATGGCAAAGCCGATCAGTTGGCCATCAAAGCCATCCATGACGATCGACAAGGCGGCCAGCATCACCACCCATTTCTGCATGCTCGTGAAAGGGCCATCATCCAGCAAGGCGCCCACGTCGGCGCTGCCACGCAAGGGCGTCGCCGTGGGCGCCGATGTGGGTGGCGATCCGGGTGGCGATGCAGGTGCCGTCTTCTTCGGGGAAATCCAGGTCATGTCATTTATCTCCGTTATCTTGTGCGCTTCAATCCCAGAGCGGCCCGGCGGGCAGCCCCACATAGTTCTCCGCCAGCGCGGTACTTGCCGCGCGCGAACGGGTCAGGTAATCAAGTTCGGCGTCCTGCAGCTTGCGTTCAAAGGCATCAGCGCCCGGTGCGCGGTGCAGCAACGACGTCATCCACCATGAAAACCGCTGCGCCCGCCAGACTCGGCCCAAGGCCGTGGCGCTATAGGCATCGAGTAGATCTTCGCGGTGTTGCCGATAGAACCGACCCAAGGCGCGCGACAGCAGCCGCACATCGGACATCGCCAGGTTCAAGCCCTTGGCGCCGGTGGGCGGCACCACGTGCGCCGCGTCGCCCGCCAGGAACAGCCGGCCGTGCCGCATCGGTTCGGTAACGCTGCTGCGCATGCCGACCACGGTCTTCTCGAAGATGGCGCCCTCATTTGGCTGCCATCCATCGCGGGTCGCCAGCCGGGCGCGCAAGGTGGACCAGATGCGGTCATCGGACCAGTCTTCGGGTTGATCGCGGGGGTCGCATTGCAGATACATGCGCTGCACCTGGAGCGAGCGTGTGCTGACCAATGCAAAACCATCGTCGCCCAAAGCGTAGATCAGTTCGCTGGAGGACGGCGGAGCCTTGCACAGCATGCCCAGCCACCCGTAGGGATAACGGTGTTCAAACGTTTGCAGCGCCTGCGGGGCGATGGCGGCGCGGCTGACACCGTGCGAGCCGTCGCAGCCAACTATGAAGTCCGCTTGCACGGTTTGGCGTTCGCTGCCGTGGTCGCCGTTTCCGCTGCGGCTGTCGCTGCTGCTGCCGCCGCTTCCGCTCCTGCTGTCGGTGCCACTGTGGGCGCCACAGCTGCGATAGCGCACGGCGGGCCGCGACGATGCCAGGTCGTGCAGGGTTACGTCGGCCACCTCAAAACGCAGGTCGCCGCCTGTGGCCAGCCGCGCGTCAACCAGGTCCTTGATGACTTCGTGCTGCGCATAGACCATCACGGCGCGGCCGCCCGTCAGTTCAACAAAGTCGATGCGCCGGTCCACGCCGCCCACACGCAGCACCGTCCCTTCGTGCCGGAAGCCTTCGCGACGCATACGATCGCCCAGGCCGGCGTCCGACATCAGGTCCACCGTGCCCTGCTCTAGTACCCCCGCGCGGATGGTGGCGCAGATGGCGTCGCGGCTGCGGCGTTCCAGCACCACGGATTCAATGCCCTGCAAATACAGCAAGTGCGACAACATCAGCCCAGCCGGACCTGCCCCGATGATTGCTACCTGAGTGCGCATGCGCAGCCTCTTCTTGGATTGAAAGCCCCCGGCGCCGTCCCATCAGAACGGGTAATCGCGCGCGCTGGCTTACACCGTGATCCAGCGCAGGTCGGTAAAGGCGTCGATACCCGCCTGGCCCTCGAAGCGGCCAATGCCGCTGTCCTTGACGCCGCCAAACGGCATCTGCGCGTTGTCGTCAACAGTAGGGCCGTTGACATGGCAGATGCCGGATTCGATGCGGCCCGCCACCGCCATGGCCCGCCCGACGTCGCGGCCAAACACCGCCGCGGCCAATCCGTATTCGTTGTCGTTGGCGCAGGCCACGGCCTCTTCCACGCCGCTCACGCGCACAATGCCCTTGACCGGCCCGAAGGCCTCTTCGCGATAAAGCCGCATGCTGGGCGTGACGTGGTCGATCAACGTCGCGGGCATCCACACGCCGTCGGCCTTGCCACCGGTGAGCAGACGGCCGCCTTGCGCCAGCGCGTCGTCAATCAAGGCGTTGCAACGTTCCACGATGCGCATGTCGGCAACCGGCCCCAGCAGGGCTGGCCCTTGATCGGCATCGCCCACCGGCAGCGCCGCCGTGCGCTCGGCCAGCAAGGCCACGAAGGCGTCCGCCACGGATTGGTCCACGATGATGCGTTCTGTGGCCGTGCAGCGTTGACCGGCATTGGCGTAGGCGCCAAACACCGCCGCGCGCGTGGCGGCGTCCAGGTCAGCGTCATCCAGCACCACGAACGGCGCCTTGCCGCTCAGCCCGAGCACGATCGGCTTCAAGTGATTGGCGCAGGCGGCGGCCACACGCCTGCCCACTTGCGTGGACCCCGTGAAGCTGACCCGCCGCACGGCCCGATGCGCCACCATGGCTTCGACGACGGCGGCCGCGTCGGCGGGCGCATTCGTGATGAAGTTGACAACACCCCGAGGGAAGCCGGCCTCTTGCAGGATGCGGACGACGAGTCCATGCGTGGCCGGGCACATTCCGCTGCCCTTGAGCACCACCGTGTTGCCGCAAGCCAGCGGCGTGGCGATGGCGCGCACGGCCAGCACCACCGCGGCGTTCCAGGGCGCAATGCCCAGCACCACGCCAGCGGGCTGCCGCAGGGCGTTCGCCCCGTTGCCCGGCATCTCGGAAGGCGTGAACTCGCCGTTGATCTGCGTGGCCAGGGCGGCAGCCTCAAACAGCATGTCGGCGGCCTGCCGCACGTTGGATTGCGCCCAAGCGGCCGACGCGCCCGTTTCAGCCGCCATGGTGTCGACGAACGCCGGGGCCTTGGCCTGCAGCGCGCGCGACGCCTGGATGAGCAAAGCTCGGCGTGCTTGCGGGCCGGTAGCCGCCCATGCACTGAAGGCCGCCGCCGCCGCATCCACCGCCGCCACGGCATCCTGCACGCTGGCGGCAGGCGCCACCGACGCAACGCGTCCATCCAGCGGGTTGCGCCGTTCGAACGTGGCCCCGTTGCGCGCGCCCAGCGGCTCTCCGTTGATCAATAGGGCTACCTGCATGGGAGATGACTGCATGATGTTGTCTCCTTTGGAATGCGTCACGCCGCGCGCTCAGGCCACCCGCACTTCGACCAGATTGGGCCCGCCGCTGGTCAAGGCCTCGACCAGCACCGCGCCCAGGCGTGCAGGGTCGGATATACGCACGCCGGGGCAACCCAGCCCCGTGGCCAGCGCCACGAAGTCGATGCCGGGCAGATCGGTGCCCATGACCTTGTCGTGTGGACCGAAGCCGAACGCCGGCGCGAAGTCCTGCAGCGCGGCGTAGCGACGGTTGTTCAAGATGACGAAGGTGATGGGCAGTTTGTGCTGGCTGGCGCTCCATAGCGCCTGGATCGAATACAGGCTGGAGCCGTCGCCGATCAGGCCGATGACGCGCCGACCGGGCTTGCCCAGCGCCACGCCCACGGCCGCCGGCATGCCATAGCCCAGCCCACCGCTGTCCATGGTGTAGAAGGTTTCGCTGCGCACATGCGGCAGATAATCCTGCATGACCGGCCGCGCGCTGGGCGCTTCTTCGACAACGATGTCGGCGGGGTCGCGCAAGCTGGCCAGGGTCTGCAGCACGAATGCCACCGACATTGGCGACGATGCCTCGACCGGGGCGCGGATCTCGCGCCGCGCCGGCAAGGGCCGCATGCACGGCGCCGGCCGCGTCAACAGGTCTTGCAGGCAAAGCCTGATGCTGCCTACCGCCGCCAGGCCGGCGGGCGCCCAGGCGGCGGTGTCCGGATCATCGGTCAACAGGCAGAGCTCGGCGCCGTCCGGCACGTGCGGCCCGGACCCGTCAACGTGATACGTGAACGCCGGGGCCCCCACGACCAGGATCAGGTCATGCCCCGCCAGCCGGCTGACGATGCCTTCGCGCGCGGCGGGCAGGAAACCGGCGAACAGGCGATGGCGTTCCGGAAAGCTGCAGCGCCCTGACATAGGCGCGGCCCAGACCCGCGCGCTGTGCGATTCTGCAAGCGCAACAATTTCATTCCAGGCGCCATCGCGGTCCACCGCGGCACCCACCACCAATACGGGCCGCCGGCTGGCATCAAGCAACGCGCCGATGCGTCCGATGGCTTCGGGTTGCGGGCGTAGCGCGGTGCTGACACAGCGCCGTGCAAGCGGCGGCGAAGGCGCATCCCAGTCATCAACCGGCACCGAGACCAGCACCGGACCGCGTGGCGGCATCATCGCCACGTAATAGGCGCGCGCGATGGCCAGGGGCACGTCTTGGGCGCGTGCCGGCTCGGTGCTCCATTTGACGTAAGGCCGGGGCAGATCGGCCGCGTTGCTTGATGACAGGAAGGGATCGAAGGGCAAAATGCCACGCGCCTGCTGACCGGCCACCACCACCATGGGCGTGCGGTTCTTGTAGGCCGTGAAGAGGTTACCCATGGCGTTGCCCACGCCCGCAGCGGAATGCAGGTTGACCAACGAGGCGTTGCGTGTGGCCTGCGCATAGCCGTCCGCCATGCCCACCACGCTGGCTTCCTGCAGGCCGAGCACGTAGCGGAAATCATCCGGAAAGCCGCGAAACATGGGCAGTTCGGTAGAGCCGGGGTTGGCGAAAACCGACGTCATGCCGACGCGGCGCATCAGGTCGTAAACGGCGTCGCGGACGGTCAGCGCTGTTGCCGGCAGCGACGCGGCGGCCAAGCCATCAGCGGCGTCCAGCGGGTCCAGTAAACCAAAGGTGGATCCGGTCATTGCTAAGGTCCTTGCGGTGAAGCGCAGTGAAAATGCAGCGGAGTTGCTGGGAAGTTTCGGTGACGTCGCGACCAGCCGGCGTGCGCTATGGCGTGCGCTATGGCATGCGTGATGGCGGGCCCTCCGCGCGGTCAACGAGGACGGCAGAGTGTCGCCCCCCCTGGCAGACTTGAGAATTGAAATATCGAGACAAAGTCATTACGCTTTGGCATGCCATTCGATCTTCACCAATTGGCGGCATTCAACGCGGTCGTTGCGGCTGGCAGCCTTGGCCGCGCGGCCGACGCCATGCACGTCACGCAGTCCGCGCTAAGCCGCATCGTCCGCCGGCTTGAAGTTCACGTTGGCGCGCCCTTGTTCGAACGGCATTCCAAAGGCATGCAACTGACCGACGTTGGCCTGGCGCTGCTGCCGCACGCCACCTCGTTGCTGCGCGATGCCGAAGGCGCCAAAGAGGAAATCCGCGCGCTACTCGGCTTGGCCAAGGGCACGATCCGCGTGGGCGCCGTGGGCAGCATCGCCTGTCAGATCCTGCCGACCGCCCTGACCCGCACCTGTCAGCGGTGGCCGATGCTTCAGGTGGAAGTGGTGGAAGGGGTTTGGGATCGGCTGGCCAGCGCCTTGCTGTCGCGCGAGATCGACCTGGCGCTGGGTGCCCATACCCACGACACCGACGAAATCATCTCGGTGCCGGACTGCTGTTGGGAAGACACCAGCTACGTGGTGGCAGCTACCACGCACCCGCTGCGCGCGCGCCGTGCGCTCAACCTGGCCGACACGTTGACGCACAAGTGGGCCATCATGCCGCGCGGCACCGGGCCGTTTGAACACATGAAAGCGTTGTTCACCCGGCATCGGCTGCCCACGCCGGAAGTCACGGTGGAAACGCGGTCCATCACTGTGTTGAAAAACCTGATCGCGCACTCGGATTTTTTGGGATGGATGCCCGAACCCATGTATTACGCCGAGCAGCGCGCCGGCTTGCTCGACCGCCTGCCCATTCCCGGCGCCTGCGATACGCGCACGCTGACGGCGTTCCGACGCAGCCATGGCTTGTTGCCCCTGCCGGCCGCGAAACTGCTGAACGAATTGCGGCGCCTGGCCACACACCCGCCCCGCCAACCCACCCCCTGACCTGCCTGGCAAGCCCGCCCGCTGACCCGACGCGCGGTCGCCCCGTCAAGCGACCGCGCGTTGCGCCTCCTGCAACTGGCGCCACAGTATTTTCCCGGTGCTGGACTTGGGCAGCGCATCCACGAACTCAACGATGCGCGGCGCCTTGTAGGCCGCCATGCGCGCGCGGGCCCAGGCAATCACCTCGTCTTCGCGGGCACTGTCGCGCGCTTCGGGCCGCAGCACCAGCAAGGCCTTCACCGTTTCGCCCCGGCAGTCGTCGGGCACGCCCACCACGCAGGCCTCGTGCACGGCGGGATGTTCGTACAAGGCGTTTTCCACTTCCGCCGGCCAGACCTTGTAGCCCGATGCGTTGATCATGCGCTTGAGCCGATCAGTGATGAAGAAATAGCCGTCTTCATCCATGCGCCCCAGGTCGCCAGTGCGAAAGTACCGTTCGCCGTCGAGCATGAAGAATGCGTCGTCATCGGCGGCCGGATTGTTCCAATAGCCCTGCATGACTTGCGCGCCGCGCGTCACCAGTTCACCCACTTCGCCGGGTGGCAACGCTTGCAACGTGGCGGGGTCGACCACCCGCGTATCGACGCCAAAGGTTGGCACGCCGATGCACTGGCGCTTGTTGCGGTGCATGGGGTTGCAATGCAGGAACGAGGCGGTCTCGGTCAAGCCGTAGGCTTCGTTGAAGATGATGCCGTAGCGGTCGGCCAGCATCGCCGCCACCGCCTCGGGCATGGGCGCGCCGCCGCCGCACAACAGGGCAAGGCGCGACAGGTCGAACGATTCAATCTCCGGCTGCGCGAAGAAATCGACAACCATCGCGGGCGGCGCGGCCCAGACGCTGACGCGGTGCCGCGCCATCAGTTGCGCGGCCACCTTGCGGTCCCAGCGCGGCAACAGCACAACCGTGGCGCCCAACAGGATCGGCAGGTTCATGCAGTTCTGCATGCCCAGCAGATGGAACAGCGGCGCCACGCCCATGATGACGGCTTCCGACGTCAGGCCGCGCCAAAGCTGCGACCCCGTCACCGCCGCGCCCAGCGTGCCGTGGGTGTGGCGGCAGCCCTTGGGGCGGCCGGTGGTGCCGGACGTGTACGGCAAGAGGCACAGGTCCTGGGCGCGGCTTTTGTGCGGCGCGGGCGAGGCGTTGACGGCCAGCGCGCCATACCAAGGAACAGACCCGGGCACAGACCCATGAACAGACCCGGGCACAGACGCGGACGCGAACGCAGACCCCGGAACCGGCCCTGTCAAAGCACCACGGACGCCGCCTAATGCATCGGCATTGTGGCGCGGCGCCGCGACCCAGTCGGGCGGCACCACCCCGTCTTCGCCATCCCCCACGCCCAGATAGTCGGAATAGGTGTGGACGATGATGCGGTCCAGACGCCCGTCCTCGACAAAGCTTGCCAGCCGTGGCGCCAGTTCCTGTGCGGCAAAGGCCACCTGTGCGCCGCTGTCTTGCAGGTAATGCGCCAGCTCGTCTTCCGTGCTCATCGCGTTCACCGGCACCACCACCGCGTCGGCGCGCAGCACCGCGTAGTAGGCAATGATGAATTGCGGACAGTTCTGGCTCAGCAACAGCACCCGGTCGCCCGGCTTGACGCCCGCGCCGTGCTGCAAATAGCCGGCCATGGCGTCGACCTCGCGCTTCAAACGCGCGTAGTCCAGCACCGTGTCATAGAACACGATGGCGGGTTTGTCGGGATAGCGCGTGGCCGCGGCCTCCAGGTTGAAATACAGGCTGGACCGAGGCTGGCTGATGTGCGTCGGCAGCCCCTTGGGCCAAAACCGAAAATGCGCTTGCTGCATCCGTGTCTCCGGTTCCCGCGCAGGTGCCGACCGCGCTAGGCGGTCATGCCCCGCGCGATGATTTCTTTCATGATTTCGTTTGAACCGCCGTAGATCTTTCCCACGCGCGCATCCGCATACATGCGTGCGATGGGCGTTTCCAGCATGTAGCCGTAGCCGCCGTGCAATTGCAGGCATTCATCGATGACCTGGCAATTCATCTGCGTGGTCCACCACTTGGCCATGGCGGCGGTGGACAGGTCCAGCGTGCCTTGCAATTGCCGCACGATGCAGTCGTCGACAAAGCGCGCCGCGATGGTGGCCACCGTTTCGCATTCGGCCAGCTTGAAACGCGTGTTCTGCATGTTGATGAGCGGCTGCCCGAACACCTGGCGCGTGCGGGTGTAGGCCAGCGTGTCGTCGATGGCGCGCCGCATCGTGGCCACCGCCCCCACCGCGATCAGCAGGCGTTCGCGCGGCAGTTGCTGCATCAACTGCACAAAGCCGCGCCCCTCCACTTCGCCTAACAGGTTGCCGACCGGCACGCGCACCTCGTCGAAAAACAGCTCGGTGGTGTCCAGGCTTTTCTGGCCCAATTTTTCAAGCAGCTTGCCGCGCCGAAACCCTGGCAGGTCGCGCGTTTCCACCATGATCAACGAAACCCCGCGCGACCCGGCCGAGGGGTCCGTCTTGGCCACCACGCAGATCAGGTCCGCATGCAAGCCGTTGGTGATGAAGGTCTTGGACCCGTTGATGACATAGGCGTCGCCGTCGCGCCTGGCCGTGGTGCGCACGCTTTTCAGGTCGGACCCCGCGCCGGGCTCGCTCATGGCGATGGCGCCTACGAGTTCACCCGTGGCCATTTGCGGAAGCCAACGCTGCTTTTGCGGCTCGGTGCCGTAGTTCAGGATGTAGTGCGCCAGGATGGCGCTGTGCACATTGTTGCTGAAGCCGTAGACCATGGCGCGCGCCTGCTCGGCCGCCACGATGGCCTCGTGCGCAAAGCTGCCGCCCGCGCCGCCATAGGCCTCCGGCATGCTGACGCAAAGCAGCCCCATGCGGCCGGCCTTGTGCCAGATATCGCGATCGGCATGCTGCTGCTTGCGCCACTTTTCCTCGTCGGGCACGAATTCTTTTTCGAACAGGCGGCGCGTGGAATCCTGGAACAGCGTCAGGTCGGCGTCCATCCAGCCAGGGCGGGGTTCCATTGGGGTATCCATCGACATATCCCCGATCAAGGCCGGCCGCCGCCCACGACCAACACCTGTCCGCTGACGTAGTTGGATTCGGGCAGGCAGAACAGATACACGGCGCCCGCCGCTTCGGCAGGCGTGCCCGCACGGCCAAGTGGGATCAGGCTTTCCGCGTTTTTCAGCACCTGCGGGTTCACGCCCACCTTGATCTGCCGGCCTTCGATGTCCAAGGTGGCGTCGCCGTCGGCGGCTGCTTCGGTCAAGCGCGTCTTGATCAGGCCGAACGCCACGCTGTTCACGTTGACTTTGTAGCGCCCCCACTCTTTAGCCATGGCGCGCGTCAGGCCATTGATGCCGGCCTTGGCGGCCGCGTAGTTGGCCTGCCCCGCGTTGCCCATCACGCCCGAGGTGGACGATATGTTCACCACCTTGCGGAACACTTCGCGTCCGTCGGCGGCCTCGGCCTTGGCGGCTTCGCGGATGAAGCCGGACGCTGCGCGCAGAATGCGGAACGGGGCCGACAGGTGGACGGCCAGGATCTCGTCCCACTGCTCGTCGGTCATTTTCTGGATGACGTTGTCCCAGGTGTAGCCGGCGTTGTTCACGATGATGTCCAGCCCGCCGAAGGTGTCGACGGCCGCACCCACGAAGCGCTCGGCAAAGCCTGGCGCGGTAACGCTGCCCGGGCACGCCTGCGCCTGTCCGCCTGCCTGGCGGATCATGGCGACTGTATCGTTGGCGGGCGCCGGGTCCAGATCGTTGACCACCACCTTCGCGCCTTCACGCGCCAGCTTCAGCGCAATTTCTTGTCCAATGCCGCGTCCGGATCCGGACACCAGCGCCACCTTGCCGTCTAGCGTACCCATCGTCTTTGTCTCCTGTTTCATGCCGCCTGGTACAGCGTGACAACGCAGGCGCCGCCCAGCCCCAGGTTGTGCTGCAAGGCCAGCCGCGCGCCTTCCACTTGCCGCAAGTCGGCCTGTCCGCGCAGTTGCCAGACCAGTTCGGCGCATTGCGCCAGGCCGGTTGCGCCCAGCGGATGGCCCTTGGACAGCAGGCCGCCCGACGGATTCGTCACGACGCGCCCGCCGTAGGTGTTGTCGCCATCCAGGATGAATTTTTCGGCGCTGCCCTCGGGCGTCAGGCGCAGCCCTTCGTAGGTGATCAGTTCATTGGCCGTGAAGCAGTCGTGCAGTTCCACCACGTCGAGATCGGCGGGGTCCACGCCAGCGGCCTCGTAGACCTGGTCGGCGGCGGCCCGGGTCATGTCGTAGCCGACCAGGCAGCGCATGTCGCCCGAGTCGAAAGTGGAAGGGGTGTCGGTGGTCATGGCCTGCGCCGCGATGCTGACGGCGGGGCTCAAACCATGCCGGCGCGCGAAGGCGTCGGAACACAGGATGGCGGCCGCCGCGCCGCAGGTGGGCGGGCAGCATTGCAAGCGTGTCAAGGGTTCGAAGATCATCGGCGCGTCCATCACGTCGGCCAGGGTTACGGTCTGGCGAAAGACGGCATAGGGATTGCGCGCCGCATGCTGGCGCGCCTTGACCGAGATACGCGCGAAGGTGTCGGCGCGGATGTCGTGCTGCTTCATGTAGCTGCGCGCGGCCCCGCCGAAGAACTGCGCGGCGCGAGGCTTGCCGGTGTCATAGCCTTGTGCGTCGGTCATGGCAGAGATGAATCCGGTCAAGGGCGACGGCCGGTCTTCGTAGACGCTTTTCAACGCGCCGGGCACCATTTGTTCAAAGCCCACGGCCAGCGCGCATTCCACCGCGCCGCTTTCCACGGCCTGGCGGGCCAGGAACAGCGCAGACGAGCCGCTGGCGCAGTTGTTGTTGACGTTGAAGACGGGAATGCCGGTCAGGCCCACGCCATACACCACCGCCTGGCCCGATGTGGAATCGCCGTAGACGTAGCCCGCGTAAGCTTGCTGCACGGCGTCGTACGGCACGCCCGCATCTTGCAAGGCTACACGCGCGGCGCGCATGCCCATCACGGAATAAGGCTCGCTTGCACCGGGTTTGCTGAAAGGGATCATGCCGACGCCGGCCACCCAAACTTTTCTGTTCATGCCTGTTTCTCCTCGAGTGCTTGGCGCACCCCGTTGCCTGGCCCATAGCTTCCCGCCGGGCGCGCAACGCGGCAATGGCCGCAGGCATCAAATGGATTGGCGGAAAGTGTCAGCGCCCGGCATCACGCGGCAGGGTCCGGGGTCGGGGACGCATGCCAGTTGGTTGCGGCGGTACTCACCCGGCGACACACCTGTCCATTTCTTGAAGGCGCGATGAAACGTGCTGGGCTCGGAAAAGCCCAGGCGCTCGGCAATCTCCATCAGGGACAAGTCATGCCGGCCCAGGTATTCGACGGCGGCGTCGCGCCGCAAGTCATCCTTCAACACCTGGAAGCCCTGCCCTTCTTCGCGCAGATGGCGCCTGAGTGTTTGCGGCGTCATCGACAACTGCGCGCTGACCTGCGCCAATGACGGGAGCTCGGCGGACAGGTCGTTGCGCAGCAGGCGGCGGATGCGATCGGTCAGCGTGGCGCGGTCTTGATACTTCACCAACAGATCAAACGGGGCGTTGGCCAGAAAAACCTGGAGCGCCTGGGCGTCCTGCACCACGGGCAAAGCCAGCCAACGCGATTCCAGCCACAAGCCCGTGACCGGCTGCCCGTAGCGCACCGGCGCGTGAAAGACCCGTTGCGCGTCCGCGCTGCGCGTGCCCGCGTTGTAGTCCACGCCCAGGATGGGGATGCGGCGGCCCGCCAGCCAGTTGGCCACGCCCAAGGTGAAGAACAGGAAGGTGCGTTCGCCATACCACTGCGTGCAGCCGGGTTCGCCACGGGCGTCCAGCACGATGCGCGCGGTGTCGCCCGCCACACACAGCCGCGCGGTGAAGTCGCGCAGCACGCCGTGGTAGTAGCGAAAGGCCACGCGCAGCGCCTGGCCCACCGTGCTTTCCTGCACCGCCAGGCGGCAGGCCTGGGCAAAGGCGCCCAGCGGCACCGGCCGCTGTCCCATGCCCAGAAAATCGTCGCGCGTGGCGCGCCGCAACATCCGCAGAATTTGCGCGAACTGCGCCTGTGATACGCGCGCCATCGGCGCCTGCAACAAGGCCGGCGGCACGTCCGCGCGCCGCAACACGCGATCAACGTCCACGCCGCGCGTGCGGGCGCCTTGCAGGATCTGGGCGATGTGACCCACGGCAATGGTGTGATGCGTCATGGCGGATTCCTACGGCTGGGGCGTGAACCGTCTGCGTCGATGGTAGCGAAAGGCATGCGGGCACGGAACGCCCGGCGTGAGCATTCCCGCCAAGCCGAATCAGCGATTTCGCCATTGGTTCGCCGCAAAGCCCCGCCTAGACTGGCTTTTGCCTTAGTCCGGCCGCCTCTTCGTATTTACCGGAGTCCCTCTTTGGATACGCCGAACACCGCTCCGCTTGCGGGTATCAAAGTCCTGGATCTGTCGCGCTTGCTGCCCGGCCCGCTGGGCGCGCAGTACCTGGCCGACCTGGGCGCGGACGTCATCAAGATCGAAGACACGCAGGCGGGCGATTACGCGCCCCCAGCGCTGCGCGCCGTGTGCAACCGCAACAAGCGCGGCTTGCGGCTGGACCTGAAACACCCCGACGGGCAGGCCGTGCTGGCGGCGCTGGCGCGCAAGGCAGATGTGCTGATCGAGAGCTTTCGGCCCGGCGTGTCGGCGCGTCTGAAGGCCGACTACCCGACCTTGTCGCGGTACAACCCGCGCTTGGTGGTTTGCAGCATCACCGGCTACGGCCAGGACGGCCCGCTGCGCGATGCCGCCGGCCATGACCTGAATTATTCGGCCTACGCGGGCGTGGCGGACCAGATGGGATGCGGGCCGGATCAGCCCGCGCTTTCAAACCTGCCGGTGGCGGACATCCTGGGTGGTTCGCTGACGGCGGTGATGGGCATCCTGGCGGCGTTGGTGGACGCGCAGCGCACCGGGCAAGGGCGCTATGTGGATATCGCCATCGCCGACGGCCTCCTGGCCGGCGCGGTGGTGCCGCTGGCCACGTTGAACGCACATGGCGACACCCGCGCGGCGGGCGGCGACACGCTGTCGGGCGCGCTGGCCTGCTACGGCCAGTACCGCGCGCAAGACGGGCGCTACCTGGCCGTGGCGGCGCTGGAACCAAAGTTCTGGGACACGCTGTGCCGGCGGATTGAACGGCCCGAGCTGCTGCCGCTGCACCGCGATGGCGACCCCGATCGGCAAGCGTGGCTGCGGTCCGAACTGCAAGCCTTGTTTGCCTCGCGGCCGCTGGCGCATTGGCTGGATCTGCTGGAGGGCGCGGACTGCTGCGTGTCGCCCGTGCTGAAACTGTCTGAAAGCCTGGCGCATCCGCAGTTCACCGCGCGCGGCATGGTGCAGGCGTCGCGGCATCCGGCCTACGGGTTGGCCGCGCAGATCGCCAGCCCCGTGAAGATGTCCGGCTTTCAATTCGCCATCCACCGCCAGGCGCCACTGCCGGGCGAACACACTACCCAGGTCCTGCGTGAAGCCGGCTATGACGACGCCGCCATCGCCAGCCTGGCCGAGCGTGGCATCGCGCTGTAAGGCCTTGGCCCGCCCCCTCTTGCTGTGCCCATAACAATCAGGACGGAGACAACCATGACGGATCATCCTTGCAGCATTGCCTTGCCCCGACGCCGCAGCCTGCTGAAGTTGGGGCTTGGGTTGGGGCTTACCGTGCCAGCCGCGTTGGCGCTCAGCCCCGCCGCGCGCGCCGCCACCTTTCCGGCGCGACCCATCACGTTGATCGTGCCCTTTCCCGCCGGCGGCGCCACCGACACGCAAATGCGCGCGCTGGCGGTGGCGGCCTCGCGCGAACTGGGCCAGAGCGTCGTCATTGCCAACCGGCCAGGCGCGGGCGGCACCCTGGGGCCGGCCGCTATGGCGCATAGCGCCGCGCCGGACGGCTACACGGTGTCGGTGGTGGTGGGCACGCTGTTTCGCTACCCATTCCTGCAACAGGTGAACTACGACCCCGTTCAGGACTTCACGTACATCGCCTGCATGACGGCGTATTCCTACGGCATCGTGGTGCGCCAGGATGCGCCCTGGAAGACGCTGGACGAACTGATCGCCCATACGCGCGCCAACCCCGAGAAGATCAGCTACGGCGCCACGGGCGCGGGCGGGTCGGGGCGCATTGCCATCGAACGCCTGTCCAGGCTGACCGGCACGAGGTTCAATTTCATTCCGTACAAGGGCGCGGCGGAAGAAACCACGGCGCTCTTGGGTGGCCACATCCAGATGGTGGCGGACGCGGGCTGGGGCCCGATGATCGACACGGGACGCGCGCGCCTGTTGGCCATCATCGGCGATGCGCGCGCCAAGCGCGTGCCCGAGGTGCCCACCATGACCGAGCTGGGTTACCCCATCGTGGCGACCAATCCCGTGGGCATCGCCGGCCCCAAGGGCATGGACCCGAAGACGGTGGCCGCGTTGCAAAAAGCCTTTCACCGCGCGGCGCGCGACCCGGAGTACAACCGGGCCCTGGAAACGGCGGACCAGCCGCACATGCTGATGGACAGTGCGGCCTATACGGAATTCGCCGTCAAGCAGGTGGCCGAGGAGAAACGCTTCGTGGCCGAACTGGGGCTGAAGACGCAGTAGCGCGCGGGGGGAGTTGCCGCGCTGCTGCGTTGCTGCGTTGTTGTGTGGCTACGTGGCTGCGTGGCGACGTGGCGACGTGGCGACGTGGCCACGCGCCTATGTGCCTGCGTGCCTGCCTTAGCGGCCGGCTGCCTTGGCGCTGATGCCGTTGGCCACGCCCATGTCCACCTTGGGCACGTCGCGGATCAGCACCCGCACGTCGTCACCCGAGATGTCGATACTGGTGCATACGGCCTGGTTCAGCGCGGCGATCAGCGCGGCCTTCTTGGCTTCGTCGCGCCCCTCGATCAGCGCCACGTCCACCCGCACCATGCGCTTGCCGATCTCGCCGGCCACGATCACGTTTTCGGCGGGCACTTCCTGCAACACGATGCGCACGCTGGGCAGCGGCGCTGCAATGCTTTCAACCACCGCGTTGGACGCGGCCGTAAGCAAGGCGGCCTTCTGGGCGGCCGAGTGGCCTTGCAGGATCTGGACATTCAAAATGGGCATGACGGCTTCCAATTACGCGAATGGGGAATGCCGGACCGATTGACCGGCCAGCCATCATAAAACGACTTTGCCCGCGTGCAAGCGATTGCACGCGGGCAAAGTTCAAACGTCGGACGCCGCAGGAAAGCTCGCAACGCCGTGGGCGGCGCGCCATGAACGGCGCGTCCCGGCGATCAGGCCGCTTCGCCCCGATGCGCCGGCGCGGGTTGGCCTTCCAGTTCGGCGGTGGCCGGTTCCGCCTGCGCGGTTTCCGTCAATGCCGGGGTCACCAGTTCCACGACCTTCTTGCGCGACAGCATGCCCAGGAATTCGTCGTCTTCACCCGTGACAGCCACCGGCTGGTCGCTATGCACCAACTGCGCCAACACTTCGCCCAGGCCCGCCGTGGCCGGCACCGAGGCCAGGTCTTCAACAAAGCGTGACACGTCGCGCACGCCTTCCTGGATGGCCTGCTCGGCCGCCTTCGCGGTCAACACTCCGGCCAGGCGCTTGCCGTCCAGCACCGGCGCATATTGGTAGTCCATGGCGCGCATGCGGTCCAGCGCGTGCGCCGGACGCGAACGCATCGTCAAGGTCAGGCGCGCCGGGTTCACGGCGTGCGTGGCGTTGAGCACCTTGGTGCGGTTCACGTCTTGCAGGAAAGACTGCACGTAGTCGTTGGCCGGGTTCAACAGAATGTCTTCCGGCGTGCCTTCCTGCACCAGTTCGCCGTCCTTCAGGATGGCGATTCGGTTGCCCAGGCGCAGCGCTTCGTCCAGGTCATGCGTGATGAAGACGATGGTCTTGTTCAGCTTGGCCTGCAATTGCAGCAACTGGTCTTGCATTTCGCGGCGGATAAGCGGGTCCAGCGCCGAGAACGCTTCGTCCATCAGCAGGATTTCCGCATCGGTGGCCAGCGCGCGCGCCAGGCCCACGCGCTGCTGCATGCCGCCGGACAGTTGGTGCGGATACTGGTTTTCGAAACCGGCCAGGCCCACTTGTTCCAGCCAGTCCTGCGCCCGCTTTTCACGTTCGGCGCGGCCCACGCCCTGCACGGTCAGGCCGTAGGCGGCGTTGTCAAGCACGGTGCGGTGCGGAAACAGGCCAAAGCGCTGGAACACCATGCTCATCTTCTTCTGACGGAAGACTTCCAGGTCGCGCTTGTTCAGACTGACGACGTCCACGCCGTCGACCAGGATGTGGCCGGCGCTGGGTTCGATCAGGCGGTTGAAATGGCGAATCAAGGTCGACTTGCCCGAGCCCGACAAGCCCATGATGACGTAGATGCTGCCTTCTTCAATCGACAGGCTGATGTCGCGCAGGCCCAGCGTGTGGCCGCTTTCGGCCAGCAGTTGTTCCTTGCTCATGCCGCCCTGGGCGGCTTCCAGCCACTTCTTCGGGTGCGATCCAAAGACCTTGTAGATGTTCTTGACTTCGATCTTGCTCATCGCTGGCCTCCCATGCGCATGCGCTGTCCATACGATTGCGTGATCCGGTCGAACAGCACGGCCAGCACCACGATACCCAGGCCCGCCAACAGGCCACGCCCCACTTCCAGGCGGTTGATGCCCAGCAACACTTCATAGCCCAGGCCGCGCGCGCCGATCATCGAGGCAATCACCACCATGGACAGCGCCATCATCGTGGTCTGGTTGATGCCCGCCATGATGTTGGGCAGCGCCAGCGGCAACTGCACGCCAAAGAGCTGCTGGCGCGGGTTGGCGCCAAAGGCGCGCGAAGCTTCCAGCACTTCGCGGTCAACCAGGCGGATGCCCAGGTCGGTCAGGCGGATCAGCGGCGGCACGGCGTAGATCACGGTAGCGATGATGGCGGGAATCTTGCCCAGGCCAAACAGCATCACGACCGGAATCAGGTACACGAAGCTGGGCATGGTCTGCATCACGTCCAGCACCGGCAGCATGATGGAACGCAGCCAGTTCACGCGGGCCATCAGCACGCCCAGCGGAATGCCGATGACCACCGACAGGCCGGCGGCCATGATCATCAACGCCAGGGTCTGCATGCCGGCGTCCCACAGGCCCAGCACGCCGATCATGCACAGCAGCGCGCCCATGGCCAGGCTCAGGCCGATGCGGCGGCTGACGCCCCAGGCGATCGCGACGGTAACGGCCACCACGGCCCACCAGGGCGAACTGCGCAGCAATTGCTCCAGCCACACCAGCGCGTGCAGAACCGGCTGCGACAGGGTCTCTAGTGTGTCGGCGTAATTGGTGACCAGGTGATCGACGAACCCGTCGATTGCCGCCCTGACCTGACGGGCGGGAATAATTTCAGGAAACATAGTTTCGACTCCATTCTTGGGCGCTTTCCGACGGCGGGGGCCGCCACGCATTCCGGAATCCGGATGGGCATGCAACCAGAGGGCTTTCTTGACGAAAGCAGGCGGCATGCGGTGCAACGCCTGGTGCTGGCGGCCGGGCGCAAGCGCCCTGCCAGCGGCCATCTCACGGGAAAAAACCCTAGGCGTGAAGCTGCCATGAGGCTTTTTCCCTTAAGGGCATTTTCTCTTCTCTTAAGGACTTTTACCTGAAGGACTTTCCCTGAAGGACCTTTCCTGAAGGACCTTTCTGTTCAGCGGCCCGGCCTGCCAGAACTAGCGGCAGACCGGGCCGGCCCGCGCCATGACAGCGCGAGGCCAACTCCTGAACCCGTTACAGCGCGCTTTGGACGCGGCTGGCAACGTCGGCGGGAACCCACTTGGTCCAGACGTCGGACTTGTTCTTCAGGAACCACTTGGCCACGGCGCTGGAATCATCGCCGGACTCTTCCATGTGGGCCAGCGTTTCATTGATGACCGGCAGCGGCACCGACACCTTGGACAGGAACGCGGTCAGCGTCGGCGCTTCTTCCGAGAACTTGGTGTTCACGGCGGTGAAGACGGGGTTGTCGGGGTAGGCGCTGGGCTGGGGGTTGGCGCACTTGGTCGACGTCAGGCACTTGTGCTTTTCGGCGTCGTAGGGCGGCATTTCCAGCTTGACCAGATCCATGGCGCCAACCAGCGGCGTGGGCGACCAGTAGTAGAAGACCACGTCCTGCTTACGCTTGTAGGCCGACATCAACGCGGCTTTCTGCGCGGCGCCGGTGCCAGGCGAATACAGCGTGTAGGTGTCGCCCAGCTTCAAGGCATGGAACAAGTTGTTGCTGGTGACTTCGCAACCCCAGCCCGCCGGGCAGCCATAGAAACGGCCCTTGTTGGGTTCTTCGGGGTCTTTGAACTTGTCCTTGAACTTCGGCAGGTCGGCTGCCGACTTCAGCTCGGGCAGGCGTTCCGCCGTGTAGCGGGGGATGTACCAGCCTTCGGCGCCCATGTAGAGGTCGCCAATGCGCTTGACCTTACCGGTCTTTTGCGCGCGATCCCAGGGGTCGGCCACACTGTTGAGCCAGATCTCGGTATTGATATCCAGGTCACCGCGCTCAAGCGCGGCCAGGGCGGGCAAGGTTTCCGTCGGCAGGGTTTCGGTCTTGCAACCGTAGCCCTTTTCCATGATGAAACGTTCGACATCAACCAGAACCAGGTTGGATTCCCAGTTCATGGCGCCGAAATTGACCGGGCGCTTGATTTCGCATTCAGGAGCGTCGGCGGCTTGGGCCGCACCAGCAAATGCAAACAGGACGGCCGCGGCGGCCAGGGTCTTGACAGGGGTAAAACGCATTGGCTTTTTGCCTCCATAGGTTCAAGGACACACGCCAGGGCTGACCTGGAAGTGCCGTGGAGCTAAGGGGGTTGTGCGGAAGACGGGCAGAACCGCCAATACAAACCGACACTAGCGACAAGAGGAACCGCAAAGGCGCGGTGTCTTGCAAGACAGGAGTTTCAAAAAAGTGATTCTTGAAAACCCACAGAAATTGAACAAACTGAACGAAGAAGGCAGCATCTTAAACGAAATTGCCGCGCCACCCAACCCCAAGGCGGAATAAAACCGATACATTTGGCCTGAAAAACCTCGGGGATTACCCTGAAACATTCGAATGGAACAGGCGAATTCCCCTAGGGAGAATTGGTTTCAAATAGAGGATTCATTTAGTAAATATTTTTATCGTATTAGTACATTCAGGTCGTTTAGAGACAGTCCGAAAGCAGGAAACCACCGAATCGGCGGCAGATTATCTGTTATTTATTCAGCTTATATTCAGATACTGTTCAGCAATAATTCAGCAAGGCATCAACTACGGCTGCCCCGCGAGCCTTCCGCATATATGTAATCCCGCCGCCAGGGATAAGACAGATCGGGCGGATTATCCAGTTCGTCGCCCCGCCCCACGGCAGGCGTCTGGCCCAGAATCTGATGCAAGGCAATCCAGCCGTGCTCAAACGCCATGGCGCAGCCCGCCAGGTACAGGCGATAGGCGCGCAAAGACCGCGCGCCTTGCTCGCCGCTCAACACTTGCGCCGCTTCGGGCAAACGAGCTTCCAGCGCATCGCTCCATGCCCACAGCGTGCGCGCGTAATGCGGCCGCAGGTTTTCAACGTCCACCTCTTCCAGCCCGCCGTTGGTCATGGCTTGCATCACCACGCTGATATGCGTCAATTCGCCGCCGGGAAAGATGTACTTTTCGATGAATTCGCCCATGCCATTGCCCAGCTCGGGGTTGTAGACGCCCGCCGCCGTGATGCCATGGTTCATGATCAGCCCGCCCGGTCTGAGCAGGCGGCGCAGCTTGGCGAAGTAGCCTTCCAATTGCGCCCGGCCCACGTGCTCGAACATGCCCACTGATGCGATCTTGTCGTAGGGCGTGGACTCGTCGAGCTTGCGGTAATCCAGCAATTCCATGCGGACCCGGCCGGCCAGGCCTTTTTCCTGAATCAACTTCGTCACATGTGCGTGCTGGTTGCGCGACAGCGTGATGCCGGTGGCATCCACGCCATAGTGCTCGGCGGCCCAAAGCAGCAGGCCGCCCCAGCCCGCGCCCACATCCAGAAAGCGGTCGCCTTCGCGCAGGCGCAGCTTGCGGCAAATGAGGTCGAGCTTGGCTTCCTGGGCTTGTGCCAGCGTCATGTCCGGCGTGCGGAAATACGCGCAGGAATAGACGCGGCGCGGGTCCAGCCACAGCGCGTAGAAGTCATCGGACAGGTCGTAATGGAATTCGATCTGCTTGGCGTCCCGCTCGATGGAATGACGCCACACCGACATCACGCGGCGTACCAGTTCGGTCAGCCATCCGCCCCGCGCCGCCTCCACCGGGGAGCCTGGCAACAGCGCCGACGCCGCAGCCATTACGTCGCGCATATTGCCTTCGATATCGATGCGCCCCTCCACGTAG
This sequence comes from Achromobacter spanius, assembly GCF_029637605.1. Taxonomy (NCBI): domain Bacteria; kingdom Pseudomonadati; phylum Pseudomonadota; class Betaproteobacteria; order Burkholderiales; family Alcaligenaceae; genus Achromobacter; species Achromobacter spanius. The sequence goes on from NZ_CP121261.1 coordinate 2,688,278, forward strand.
TCCTGCCCCAGCACGCCCACGGCGCCTTCGGCCAGATGGACAAGCGCGGCCTTGTCGTGCGTCACGAAGCGCACGCGCGGATCAGGCGGCCCCAGCACCGCACCGTCAGGCAGCACCAGTTGGACGGGCACAGGCAAAGCGCCAAGTTTGCGTTCCACGACAGACAACAAAGGATTCACAGCTTCTCCTCTGAACATGAGCGGGTCGTTCGCGACTTTATCGGATAATTTCCGTCACTTCGCTGTAAGGCGGCCCGTGATACAGTCGCTGGCTTGGCGCACGGCTGGCGGGTAACCGCCGGCGCGCCCTGTCCCCTGCGTTTTACCGCGATCACCATGTCCCCATCATCTGTTTCCCGTGGCGGCCTGCCCGGCTGGCTCATCCTCATGGGCGCGCTGACTGCGATCGGCCCGTTTGCCATCGATATGTATCTGCCCGCCTTCCCGACCATCGCGGCGAATCTGGGCGTGCCCCGAGGCGATGTCGAACGCACCTTGGCCGCCTACCTGATCGGGCTGGCGCTGGCGCAGGTGTTCTACGGGCCGATGGCCGACCGTTTTGGCCGCAAGCCGCCGCTGATGGTGGGCCTGGCGCTTTTCATGGTGGCGTCGCTGGGCTGCGCGTTGTCCAGTTCCGTCGAAGCGCTGACCGGCTGGCGCGTGGTGCAGGCCATGGGCGGCGCGGCGGGCATCGTGATCCCGCGCGCGGTCATCCGCGACCACTACGAAACCCACGAGGCGGCGCGCGCCATGTCGCTGCTGATGCTGATCATGGGCCTGGCCCCGATCCTGGCGCCGTTGGCGGGCGGACAATTGCTGGCCATTGCCTCGTGGCGCAGCCTGTTCTGGATCATGCTTGTCGGCGGCGCCATGCTGATGGTGGCCGTAGCCAAGATCATGAAGGAATCCCTGGCGCCCGAGCGCGTCGTGCCGCTGCGCTGGAGCACCATCCTGCGCAACTACCGCGACCTGTTCGCGCATCGCGGCTTCATGGCGCACAGCCTGGCGGGCGGATTCGGCCAGGCCGGCATGTTCGCCTACATCATTGGTTCGCCACGCGTATTCATCGAACTTTATGGCGTGCCGCCGCAGTATTACGGCCTGCTGTTCGGCACCAACGCGCTGTCGCTCATCATCTGCTCGCAAATCAGCGCCCGCCTGTTGCGCACCTATACCCCCGCCAGTTGCAGCACAAGGCGCTGATTTCGCTGGCCACGGCCAGCCTGGTGGCGGTGGCCCTGACATTGTCCGGTTGGATGACGCTGCCTCTCTTGATGGTGTGCTTGATCGGCTACATGGGCAGCCAGGGCTTCGTGAATCCGAATTCGGCGGCACTGGCGCTATCGGAGCAGGGCAAGCGCCTGGGGGCGGCGTCGGCATTATTGGGGACGCTGCAATTATCCTGCGGCGCGCTGGCCGGATTCGCCGTCAGCGCCTGGCAAACGGATAGCGCCCTGCCCCTGACCACAACGCTGGCGGCCTGCGCCTGTCTGTCCTGGGTTTCTGGGCGTGTCGCGCAAACGCACACCGCGCAAGCTTGACCGCTTGATCTGCCAGCAATTTTCGTATTAGAATCTCGGTCTTCACATGAAGTTTCCCGTGCGGGACTACTATGCTTTGTAGTTCAGCACTCTGACCCCAACCGCGCATTTCGGTATTTTGGTGCATGCCTTGGTAGATACCTCGGTAGACCTCAGTACAAGGCGGATGGCAGGCAGCGGGTATAAGCACGGGGCAGGTTTCACTTGCCCCTCATCCACTAAGACTGGGTGGCCGGCAACGTAGCGCAATACAACGCGCACCAAATGCGCATCACATGCGCACTACACAGCCCGGCGGCTAAAACCCTGTCTACCTCCCCCAAGCGATGCGCGACAAGAACGACATAAAGAGGTGCATCCATGGCACGCGTATGCCAAGTGACCGGCAAAGGCCCGATGGTGGGCAACAATGTTTCGCACGCGAACAACAAGACCAAGCGTCGCTTCCTGCCGAACCTGCAATCGCGCCGGTTCTGGGTTGAAAGCGAAAACCGCTGGGTTCGCCTGCGTGTTTCGGCTAAGGCCATCCGCACGATCGACAAGAATGGCATTGAAGCCGTGTTGGCCGAAATGCGTGCCCGCGGCGAAATGGCCTAATCGGCCTCCCCGCCAATCTACATACTAGGAGCACGACATGGCCAAAGGTATCCGCGAAAAGATCAAGCTCGAGTCGACTGCCGGCACGGGTCATTTCTACACGACCACCAAGAACAAGCGCAACATGCCCGAGAAGATGCTGATCAAGAAATTTGATCCGGTCGCTCGCAAGCACGTTGACTACAAGGAAACCAAGCTGAAGTAATTCAGCCGGTTTCTGGTGAGTCGAAAAAGGCCCTGCCGCAACGCAGGGCCTTTTTCATTGCAGGATCATAAAAGAGCATGTTTCAATTGGCCGCTACCGGCTGCGCCGCGCGCCTGGCCCCGCTTGAAACCCCTACGCCTGCGATACCGCCATGCTCCCCTCCTGCCTTACTTTGCTGCGCCGCGCACTTGCGCCCGCACTCCTGGCCCTGGCGCTGACGCCCGTCGGCGTTGCCGTCGCCAAGGACAAGCAACCGCCGATACGCATTGGCGAAATCAACAGCTACAAGGCCATTCCCGCCTTCCTGGGCCCCTATAAGAAGGGCTGGCAGTTGGCGGTGGAACAGGTCAATGCCGAAGGCGGCGTGCTGGGCAGGAAGCTGGAAGTCATTTCGCGCGACGACAACGGCAACCCGGGCGATTCGGTGCGCGCCGCGCAAGAGCTGATTGCCCGCGAAAAAGTGGAACTGCTGTTCGGCGGTTTCCTCTCCAACACCGGCCTGGCGCTGACCGACTTCGCCAAGCAGCAAAAAGTGTTCTTCCTGGCCGCCGAGCCGCTCACCGACAAGATCACCTGGCAAGAGGGCAACCGGTACACCTACCGCCTGCGCCCCTCCACCTGGATGCACGTGGCGGCATTGGCACCCAAGGCGCTGGCCTTGCGCAAGAAGCGCTGGGCCATCGTCTACCCCAATTACGAATATGGGCAATCCGCCGTGGCCACCTTCAAGGCCATGATGAAGTCATTCCAGTCCGATGTGGAATTCGTGGCCGAGCAGGCCGTGCCGCTGGGCAAGGTGGACGCCGGCGCGGTGGTGCAGGCCTTGGCCGACGCCAAGCCCGACGCCATTTTCAACGTGCTGTTCGCCGCCGACCTGACCCGATTTGTCCGCGAAGGCAATACCCGTGGCCTGTTCGAGAACATGCCCGTCGTGTCCGTGCTGTCGGGCGAACCGGAATACCTGGAACCGCTCGGCGCCGACACCCCTACCGGCTGGATCGTGACCGGCTACCCCTGGTATGCCATCGACACGCCCGCCAACACTACCTTCGTCGAGGCCTACAAGAAGCGCTACAACGAAACGCCCAAAGTGGGATCGGTGGTGGGCTATGCATCGTTGATGTCCATCGCGCAGGGCCTGAAGGCCGCAGGCGCCGTGGACACCGAGAAGCTGGTGGACGCCTTTGCCGGCCTGAAGGTGGACACGCCCTACGGCCCGATCCAATACCGCAAGATCGACCATCAATCGACGATGGGCGTGTACGTGGGCGTAACGGCCCTGGAAGACGGCAAGGGCATCATGAAAGACTTCGCTTATATCGACGGCGCCCGCCTGCAGCCGCCCGATGAGCAAGTGCGCAAGATGCGTCCCGCGCACTGATGAGCCTGTCGGGGCTGCTGTCGCAGCTGCTTAACGGCCTGGCGGACGCCAGCGCCTTGTTCCTGGTGTCCGCGGGCCTGTCGCTGATATTCGGCGTGACCCGCGTGGTGAATTTCGCCCACGGCTCGTTCTACATGCTGGGCGTCTACCTGGCCTGGACGTTTACCACCTGGTTCGGCGATGGCCCCGCGTACTGGGCGGGCCTGTTGCTGGCCGCGCTGGTGACCGGCCTGATCGGCGCCGCGGCCGAATGGCTGGTGCTCAAGCGCCTGTACCGGGCGCCCGAGCTGTTCCAATTGCTGGCCACCTTTGCGCTCGTGCTGATCATCGGCGACGCGGCGCTGGCCATCTGGGGACCCGAGGATTTATTCGCCGCGCGCGCGCCCGGCCTGTCCGGCGCGGTCCAGATCCTGGGCCGCCGCTTTCCGCAGTACGACCTGCTGCTGATCGCCGCCGGGCCCATCGTGTTGGGCCTGTTGTGGCTGCTCTTGATGCGCACGCGCTGGGGCCGCCTGCTGCGCGCCGCCGCGGAAAACCGCAGCATGCTGGCCGCGCTGGGCGTGAACCAGGCCTGGCTGTTCACCTCCGCTTTTACCTTGGGTGCCTTCCTGGCCGGGCTGGGCGGCGCGCTAGCCGCCCCCCGTGTCCCCGCAACCTTGGGGCTGGACCTGGAAATCATCGCCAGCGCGTTTGTGGTGGTGGTGGTGGGCGGCCTGGGGTCCATCCCCGGCGCCTTCCTGGCGGCGCTGCTGATCTGCTGCGTCAAAGCCGTGTTCGTCTTCCTGGGGCAAGTGCATATTGGCCCCTGGGTGTTCAACCTGTCGAAACTGACCCTGCTGGCCGAGTTTGCCGTGATGGCGATCGTGTTGGTGGTGCGCCCCTGGGGCTTGCTGGGCAAGCCGCCGGCCCCAAGCTCCCACGTCAGCGCACCTGAACGCCCCATCGCGCCCGCCGGCCGTCGCCTGCGGCTGGCCTATGGCCTGCTGCTGCTTCTGCTGGCGCTGGTGCCCGTTGCAACGTTGCAGTGGCCGTATCTGGGCATCTTGATGACCGAGATACTCATTGCCGCCCTGTTCGCGGCCAGCCTGCACTTTCTGACGGGTTTGGCGGGCATGACCTCTTTTGGCCACGCCGCGTGGTTTGGCCTGGGCGCATACGGCGCGGCGCTGCTGCTCAAGCTGGTGGCAGTTCCCATGGAAGCCGCCCTGTTGCTAGGCCCCTTTGCCGCCGCAATCGGCGCGCTGCTGTTCGGCTGGTTCTGCGTGCGCCTGTCCGGCGTGTACCTGGCCATGCTGACGCTGGCCGTTGCGCAAATTCTCTGGGCGCTTGCTTACCAATGGGATGACGTCACGGGCGGCAGCAATGGCCTGATCGGGCTGTGGCCCTCGCCGTGGCTGACGCAAGGCCCCTGGTTCTACTACCTGACGCTGGCCGTGTGCGCGGCCGGCATCCTCTGGCTGCGCCGCCTGGCGTTTTCCCCGCTGGGTTATGCGTTGCGCGGCGTACGCGATTCGCCCTTGCGCGCCGAGGCGCTGGGCATGGACACGCGGCGCGTGCAGTGGGCGGGCTTTGTCGCGGCCTCCTTCGCCGCGGGCATGGCCGGTTCGCTCTATGCGTTTTCCAAAGGCAGCATCGCCCCCGACGTGATGGCGGTAAGCCGCTCGGTGGACGGGCTGGTGATGGTCTTGCTGGGTGGTTTACAGACGCTGGCGGGGCCGCTGGTGGGCGCGGCCGCCTACACCTGGCTGCAAGACGCCGCCGCGCGCAGCACCGAGTACTGGCACGCCGTGCTGGGCCTGGCCATCCTGGCGCTGGTCATGGTCTTTCCGGACGGCTTGGCGGGCGCCGCCGCGCGGCTCCGCGGGAGGCGCGCATGACGACTACCGGCGCCCTGCTGCAAGTGGAAGGCTTGCGCAAATCCTTTGGCGGGATCGACGCGCTGGCCGGCGTGTCCTTCACGCTTGAGGCGGGGCGGATGCTGGCCTTGATCGGCCCGAACGGCGCGGGTAAATCCACCTGCTTCAACGTGCTGGGCGGCCAACTACGGCCGGATGCCGGCTCCGTGCGGCTGGATGGGCGCGAACTGGTGGGCCTGTCGGCCGGCAAGATCTGCCGGCTGGGTGTGGGCCGCACCTTTCAGACCGCCGCCACGTTCCGGTCGATGACGGTGCGCGAAAACGTGCAGACCGCACTACTGGCGCGCGACCGCCTGCTGTTTCGCCCCTGGCGCCGCGCCGACCGGCATGCGGCCGACGAAGCCATGGCCTTGTTGTCGCAAGTGCACATGGCGGACAAGGCCGAGTCGCCCTGTGGCACATTGGCTTATGGCGATGTCAAGCGGGTTGAGCTTGCCATGGCGTTGGCGCACCAGCCGCGCCTGCTGTTGATGGACGAGCCCACGGCCGGCATGGCCACCAACGAACGGCACGCGCTGATGCGGCTGACGCGTCAACTGGCCGACACTCAGCGCATTGCCGTGCTGTTCACGGAACACAGCCTGGACGTGGTGTTCAAGCACGCCGACCACATCGCGGTACTGGTGCGCGGCGCGCTGCTGGCCGAAGGCGCCCCCGCCATCATCGCGGCGGACGAACGGGTGCGCGCGGCCTACCTGGGCACCGAGGCGCCCTGAAGCCCCGCGCGGCAATGCGGCTTCAAGCCGCGCTTTGCCCCGTCCGGCCTGAGCCGTGCAGATCAACCTGGTTCTGGGGATTGGGCGGCGGGCATTCCCAGAAGATCCTGGCCTGGCAGCCGGCGCAGATGTCAGGGTCCAGCCGGGCGTAGATCGAGCGCAGCGCCGTTGCCTTATCGGGGTAGATATGGTCGGCGCCCAGCCGATCCAGAAAGCCCGTACGCCGCCACATGTCCAGCACTTCAGGCCGGGGACGGTGGAAATACAGGTCGCCCCCCATCGCGCGCCGCGCGGCCAGTTCGTCTTCCCAGACCTGAGCACCGGCAAGGTCAATGAAGTTCATGCTCTTGGCCATTACCAGCAGGTGGCGGGGCGCGTTCGGCACGGCGCGCAGCTCATGCAGGCGCTGCGCCACATGGGCCGCCGCGCCGAAGTAGATAGACCCTTCCATGCGCAACAGCTTCAGTTGCGGGCATTCAGGCAAGGCGTCGGGCTGGTGCTCAAGCACCACGAAACGCCGGTCCGGTGCGCGCGAATCAAAGCCCATCGTGCGCATCGCCGGGCGTGATGTGCGATGCAGATACGCCATCAGCGACAGCACAGTGCCCAGCAGAATCGCCACTTCCATGCGGATGGTGACAGTGGCGGCCAGCGTGGCAGCGGCAATCGCGCATTCGCCGCGCTGCATGCGAATCAATTGCCGCCAGCGCGGAATATCCAGCAACGTCCATGCCACCAACAACAGCAGCCCGGAAATGGCGGCATTCGGAATCATGGCCAGCAAAGGGGCCGACAAGGCCACCAGCACCACCAGCAGCACGGCGGAAAAAACCGCCGCCAGCGGCGTCCTGGCACCCGCTTCGAAATTGGGAATCGACCGATTCAACGACCCGCAAGACAAGTAGCAGGAAAAGAAGCCGCCCACGATGTTCGACAGCCCCTGCCCCACGAATTCCCGGTTGGCGTCGATGCGCTGGCCCGACCGGGTGGCCACCGCCTTGGCGATGGAAATGGATTGCGCCAAGGCCACGATGGTCAGCGCGAACGCCAGGCTGAGCAAATCGGGCAAGGCGCGCCAATCCACGCTGGGCACATGGAACGGCGGCCACGGCTGCGCGATGGCGCCCACCACCGACACTGGCTCCCCGCCGTGCGAGGCGACCCATGCATTGAATGCGACGGCCGCCAGCGCACCGGCCACCAGACCAAACAGCATGTAGGGTTTGCGCTTATCCAACCGGCGCGCAAGCAAGGCCACGCCCAGGGTAACAAGCGTCACCATCACCGCGCCCGGATGTATCTGGTCCAGATGCGTGCCCACGCTGACCAGCAACGCGCCGGCGCCGTGCGAGTCCGGCGACGGCACGCCCAGCCCGTCCTTCAAGGCATGCACCGCGATCAGGATAGCGGCGCCGCTGGTAAAGCCGAACAGGGCAGATGGCGAAATGAAGTGCGCCAGCGACCCCAGGCGCAGCGCGCCCACCAGCCACTGCATGAGTCCGACCAGCACGGTGACCGCCAGCGCCAGTTCGATGTAGCCAGGGCTGCCGGCAACGGCCAGCGGTGTCAGCACCGCGAACAAGGCCAGTGAATTCGCATTGGTCGGACCCGACATCACATGGCGGCTGGACCCGAACAGCGCCGCGACAATACAGGGAATGATCGCGGAATACAGGCCGTATTCGGCGGGCAGCCCGGCCAGCGTGGCAAAGGCCACGCCCTGCGGCAACACCAGCAAAGCCCCTAACAGGCCCGCGGACAAATCAGCACGCAGGGTCACGCGGCTGACGTCTTCCACCCATGAACCGAATAGGCGGGTCGCCAGTTTGCTTGCCCCTTGCGTCATCTTGTCGCCTGCTCCATCTTGTTGCCCGCGCCGTGTCGTCGTCGGCTTGATGTGTGGAAAGCCGTCTAGCGTAATCCCTCGCGGTGTCACGCGCAACGCAAGCGGGGTGGGGACGGCTCAGGGCGCCCCGCCGCCGCGCCGCGCGCGCATGGCGCTCCCCATGGCGATCAGCGCCTCATCGGGCACCAGGCGCGCCGCCATCGGCAAGAGCTCGTCTTCTTCGCGCTGGATGTGGGCGGCATAGGCCTGCGTGAATTGCTGGACCTGTTCGGCGGGCAAGACCGCCGGCCTGCCGGCAGCCACCTCGGCCAGCGCCATGCGCAACGGCGCCCACAAGCGTTCCAAGCGGCGATGATCGTCCATCAGCCCTTGCACCAGCGCGTGCAGACAGCAGGCATCCGAGCCCGCCATGGATTCAATCAAGGCGGGAAACAGGTCTTGTTCTTCATCCTCGTGATGGTGCGCGGCGGCGGTATCGAAATAACGCGACACGCTGGCGGCGGCCGTTTGCGCGGCATCGTCGCTGCCGTGCAGGCAAAGATGCGCGGCCAGTCGCGTCAGCGTGGCGCACTGGCGCGCGATACGTCCGTGGCAAGCCGACAGCAGCGCCAGCGGGTCATCCGCGCTCGGCGCAGGCGCCGGACCACCAGGAAAGCTCACCACCATCGCCTATCTCCGCGCAAGCACGCCCGCATGACAGGCGCGCCCCATCACAAGCGCACCCGATACCAAGCGCGCCCCTTAACCAGAATGGCCACGCCACCACAATCGGACCGAGTCCCAGGCGCGCCCCGCGAATCCCGCCTCGGCCACGGGTTCCAGCGCCACCACCGGAAACTGCATCGCCGGCTTGCCATCCACCATTACGCGCAAGGCCCCCACCGTTTGCTGGGCCGCGATGGGCGCCACCAGCGGCTGCTGCGGTGTCCACACGGGTTCGACCTTGGCGCCAGCCGGCACGGTCACATAGGCATCCCGCGCGAAGCCCGCCTTCAAGCTGTCGCTTGCGCCTTTCCAGACTTCGGGCGACGCCACCGCCTGGCCACGCGCGTACAGCTTGATGGTATTGAAACCCTGGAAACCCCACTCCAGCAACTGCCGGCTTTCCTGCGTGCGCAGCTTGTCGGACGCCGTGCCCACCACCACCGTGATCAAGCGCCGCTGATCGGCGCCATTGGGACGGCGCGCGCTGGCGATGATGCAATAGCCGGCGGAATCGGTATGCCCCGTCTTCAGGCCGTCCACGCTGGGGTCCAGCCACAGCAGGCGGTTGCGGTTGGGCTGTGTGATCTTGTTGAACGTGAACTGCTTGGCCGAATCGTAGGTCTTGTACAGCTGCGGGAAATCGCGGATGAAGCGCGTCGCCAGGATGGACAGGTCGCTGGCCGTGGAATAGGTACCCGGATCGGGCAGGCCATGCGGGCTGGCAAAGTGCGTGGCGTGCAGGCCCAGCCTTGCCGCCGTGTCGTTCATGCGCGCCACGAAGGCTTCGACGCTGCCGGACACGGCTTCGGCCAACGCAATGGCCGCATCGTTGCCGGACTGGATCATCAAGCCGCGCAGCAGGTCATCCACCGTCACTTTCGAGCCGGGTTCCAGGAACATCTTCGAGCTGCCCGCGGGCACTTTCCAGGCCCGCGTCGAAATAAGCACCGTTTGCTCCGGCGTCAATTCCTTCTTGTTCAATGCCTCGAACACGACGTAGGCCGTCATGATCTTGGTCAGCGATGCCGGTTCAATCCGGGTTGTGGCCGCGTGCGACGCGATTACTTGTCCGCTGGTCTCGTCCAGCAACAGCCAGGCCTTGGCAGACAACACCGGTTCGGGCATCGATTGCGCCATCGCGCTGGACAGGCATGCGGTCGCGACGAGCAAGCTCGCCGCCAGTTTCTTCATCAGCATATGGGTACGTTGAATCCATGCATTTGGTTTTTCGCACGCAATTGGAACACGGCGGGCGCCATTGGTTCAGCGCCGCGCCGCGCCGCAAAAAAAGGGCTTTCTGACGCGGCATTTCCGGCAGAACCCTTGCAGCAAGCACTTTTCTGCGTCGAAAACAACAAACAGTGGCTTAAATCCCGTTGGAAAGCCGCTGGAACGGCGCGTCTTCCGCTATCATCGGGCGCGTAGCGTTAATTGCCGATACCCGGCGCGCGCTGCCCCATGTCCTCAACTACGGATTTTGACCATGGCCACGAAAGCAAAAGCTCCTGCCAAGAAAGTCACCAAGACCGCCGTCAAGGCGCCCGCAAAGAAGGCAACCGCCGCCAAAACCGCTGTGAAGCCCGCAGCAAAGAAGGCCGTCGCCGCCAAGAAGGTCGCTGCTGCACCCAAGGCCATCAAGGCTGCCTTGAACAAGACCCAACTGGTTGCCTACATCGTTGAGCAATCCGGCGTTGAAGCCAAGGCCGTCAAGGCCGTTCTGGCCAGCCTGGAAACCTCGGTGCTGGGTTCCGTGGACAAGAAGGGCGTCGGCGAATTCACGCTGCCCGGCCTGTTCAAGGTTGCCGTGCAGAAGGTTCCCGCCAAGGCCAAGCGCTTCGGCAAGGACCCGTTCACTGGCGTTGAGCGCTGGTTCCCCGCCAAGCCGGCTTCGGTGAAGGTGAAGGTTCGCCCGCTCAAGAAGCTGAAGGACGCCGCGCAGTAATTCGCGCGACCATCCGGTCAAGCCGGAAAGGCCCGCCTCGAAAGAGGCGGGCCTTTCTTTTTTTGCCGGCCATTTTGCGTGGTTCCCAATCGGCGGTTAGAATTTATCTTAATGTTAAGAAACTTCATATCAAAGTATTACTGCCATGCCTACGTCTGACCTTGTCGATCTGGTGATCTCGCAATGGAGCACGGAATGTCCCACGCAGGACTTTGCCGCCATGGCGGTGATCACCCGCGTGTTCCGCTTGAACGCCTTCGCCACCCGCAACGTGAATCGCAGCTTTCGCCGCCACAACCTGCACCAGGGCGAATTCGATGTGCTGGCCACGCTTTACCGCACCGGCGCGCCGCACGCCATGAATCCGCAGAAGCTGGTTGACGCCCTGCTGCTGACCTCGGGCGCCATGACCAATCGGCTGGACCGCCTGGAGCAAGCCGGCTTGCTGGTGCGCAACCCCAATCCGGACGATCGCCGCGGCATCATCGTGTCGCTCACCGCGGAAGGCCTGCGGGTGATCAAGCTGGTGCTGAAGGATTACTTGAAGGACCTGGGCGAACTGCTCGATCCACTATCCGCCACGGAACGCAAGCAACTGGCCGGGCTGTTGAAAAAGCTGTTGCTCAAACATGATCAGGAAACGCCGGGAGGAATCGGCGCCTGACACGCAACACCCATTCGGCCGATTTATTTGCGCCGCCTGACTTACCCGCCTGACTTACCCGCCAGACTCTTACCCGCCTGACTCGCCTTACCCCTTATGACTTCCGCTTCCGCCCCCACCCCGATACCGGTACTGACCGCGCCAATCATCCTGTTGATGTCCGTGGCTACCGGCCTGGCCGTCGCCAGCAACTACTACGCGCAACCTCTGTTGCACACGATCGGCCAGCAATTCGCGCTGTCCAACGCGGCGGCCGGCGCCATCGTCACCACCGCTCAACTCAGCTATGCGCTGGGGCTGATGCTGCTGGTGCCACTGGGCGACCTGTTCGAACGCCGCGGCCTGATCGTGCTGATGACACTATTGTCCGCGGGCGGGCTGCTGATTTCGTCCTTTGCCGACAACATCATTGTGCTGCTGGTGGGCACCGCGCTGACGGGCCTGCTGTCCGTCGTCGCCCAGATCCTGGTGCCCTTCGCCGCGACCCTGGCCGCGCCGCATGAGCGAGGCAAGGCCGTGGGCACCGTCATGAGCGGTCTGTTGCTGGGTATTTTGCTGGCCCGCACCGTTGCCGGCGCGCTGGCCGACTTGGGCAGTTGGCGCACGGTTTACTGGGTGGCCGCCATCCTGATGCTGATCATGTCCGCCGTTCTTTGGCGCGTGCTGCCCCGCTATCAGAGCCCGACGTCGATGAGCTACCCCCGCCTGCTGGGTTCAATCCTGCGCATGTTCGTCGAAGAGCCGCTGTTTCGCGCCCGATCGCTGCTGGGCTTCCTGTTGTTCGCCGCGTTCAGCATGCTGTGGACGCCGCTGACCTTCCTGCTAGCCAGCCCCCCTTACGAGTTCAGCAATACCACCATCGGCCTGTTCGGGTTGGCGGGAGCGGCGGGCGCCTATGCCGCCAACCGGTTTGGCCGACTGGCCGACCAGGGCCTGGGCAACCTGGCTACCCGCGTCGGGCTGCTGTTGTTGCTGGGTTCGTGGGGCCTGTTGGCGTTTGGCCAGATGTCGATGCTCGCGCTGCTGGCAGGCATCGTGGTGCAGGACCTGGCAATCCAGGGCGTCCATGTCACCAATAGCAGTTCGCTGTATCGCCTGCGCCCCGAAGCCCGCAGCCGCCTGACCGCCGGCTACATGACCAGCTACTTCCTCGGCGGCGCCTCCGGTTCACTGGTATCGTCCTGGCTTTACGCCCATTTCGGCTGGCCCGGCGTGGTCATCGCGGGCGCTGTTCTGGGCGTGGTTACATTGGCCTATGGCACCTTGGCGCCAAGTGCGCGCATCCCCGAAACAGCCCCGGCGCCTCGTCGCGTCTAGCACCTCCTATAATCAGGGGTTTTGACCGCCACCGCGTCAGGCCGCCCCCGCGTCCACGCGACGGGGCGGCTCACCCTTTTTTGCCACCGTGCCCGAGCCCATGCAGGAACGTTACCTCCCCACTACCGTCGAAGCGGCCGCCCAACAAGACTGGCAGGCCCGCGACGCCTATCTGGTCCATGAACATGCGAAGAACGCCGACGGCTCCGAAAAGCCGAAGTTCTACGCCTGCTCGATGCTGCCCTATCCCAGCGGCAAGCTGCACATGGGCCACGTGCGCAACTACACCATCAACGACATGATGGCGCGCCAGTTGCGCATGCGTGGCTATAACGTCCTGATGCCCATGGGCTGGGACGCTTTCGGCATGCCGGCGGAAAACGCCGCCATCAAGTCCAAGGTGCCGCCGGCCAAGTGGACCTACGACAACATCGCCTACATGAAGAAGCAGATGAAGGCGATGGGTCTGGCAATCGACTGGTCGCGCGAAATGTGCGCCTGCGATCCCCAGTATTACAAGTGGAACCAGTGGCTGTTCCTGAAAATGCTGGAAAAGGGCGTGGCCTACCGCAAGACCCAGGTGGTGAACTGGGACCCGGTGGACCAGACCGTGCTGGCCAACGAACAAGTCATCGACGGCCGCGGCTGGCGGTCGGGCGCGCTGGTTGAAAAGCGCGAAATCCCGGGCTACTACCTGCGCATCACCGACTACGCCGACGAACTGCTGGGCGCCGTCCAGAACGACCTGCCCGGCTGGCCCGAGCGCGTGCGCCTGATGCAGGAAAACTGGATCGGCAAGTCCGAGGGTCTGCGTTTCGCCTTCCCGCACAAGATCGCCGGCCAGGACGGCCAGTTGATCCAGGACGGCAAGCTGTACGTCTTCACCACCCGCGCCGACACCATCATGGGCGTGACGTTCTGCGCCGTGGCGCCCGAACACCCGCTGGCCACGCACGCCGCGCGCAACAACCCGCAGTTGTCCGCCTTCATTGAACAGTGCAAGTTGGGCGGCACGACCGAGGCCGAAATGGCCACGCGCGAAAAGGAAGGCATGCGCACGGGCCTGACCGTCACGCACCCGATCACCGGCGCGGACGTCGAGGTCTGGGTCGGCAACTACGTGCTGATGACCTACGGCGACGGTGCCGTCATGGGCGTGCCCGCGCATGACGAACGCGATTTTGCCTTCGCCAAGAAATACGACCTGCCCATCGCGCAGGTCGTGGACGTGGCCGGCAAGGAATACTCCACCGACGCCTGGCAGGAATGGTATGGCGACAAGCAGTCCGGCCGCACCATCAATTCCGGCAAGTACGACGGCCTGTCGCACAAGGAAGCCGTGGACGCCATCGCCGCCGACCTGGGCGCGCAAGGCCTGGGCGAAAAGCAGACCACGTGGCGCCTGCGCGACTGGGGCATCTCGCGCCAGCGCTACTGGGGCACCCCGATCCCGATCATCCACTGCGCCGACTGCGGTCCGGTCCCGGTTCCCGAAAAAGACCTGCCCGTCGTCCTGCCCGACGACCTGATTCCCGACGGCAGCGGCAACCCGCTGGCCAAGAACGAAGCCTTCCTGTCCTGCGCCTGCCCCAATTGCGGCAAGCCCGCCCGCCGCGAAACGGACACCATGGACACGTTCGTGGATTCGTCCTGGTACTTCATGCGCTACACCTCGCCGGGCAACGACAATGCCATGGTCGACGCGCGCAATGATTACTGGATGCCGATGGACCAGTACATCGGCGGCATCGAACACGCTGTCCTGCACTTGCTGTATGCGCGTTTCTGGACCAAGGTCATGCGCGACATGGGCCTGCTCAATTTCGACGAGCCCTTCACCAAGCTGCTGTGCCAGGGCATGGTGCTGAACCACATCTATTCGCGCAAGACGCCCCAGGGCGGCGTTGAGTACTTCTGGCCTGAAGACGTCGAAAACGTCTACGACGACCGCGGCGCCATCACCGGCGCCAAGCTCAAGTCGGACGGCTCGGCCATCAACTATGGCGGCGTGGGCACGATGTCCAAGTCCAAGAACAACGGCGTCGATCCGCAATCGCTGATCGACACGTTGGGCGCCGACACGGCACGCCTGTTCGTGATGTTCGCCAGCCCGCCCGAGCAGACCCTTGAATGGTCCGACTCCGGCGTCGAAGGCTCCAACCGCTTCCTGCGCCGCCTGTGGTCCATCAGCCACGCTCGCCGCGACGCGGTTGCGCGTGGCCTGGCCAATGGCGCCGACTGGTCGCAAGCCACCGCCGCCGTCAAGGACCTGCGCCGCGAGGTCTATACGCTGCTCAAGCAGGCCGACTACGACTACCAGCGCATCCAGTACAACACCGTCGTGTCCGCCTGCATGAAAATGCTGAACGCCATCGATGACGCCAAGCTGACCGAAGACGCCGCCGCCGATGCCGCCTATGCCGAAACGCTGGGCGTGCTGCTGCGCGTGCTGTATCCGGTGGTGCCGCACATCACCTGGCACCTGTGGCAAGACCTGGGCTACGCCAAAGAACTGGGTGACTTGCTGGACGCGCCGTGGCCGCATGTGGACGAAGCCGCGCTGATCGCGGACGAAATCGAGCTGATGCTCCAGGTCAACGGCAAGCTGCGCGGCTCGATCCGCGTGGCCGCCGGCGCCGCCAAGGAAGACATCGAAAAGCTCGCCGCCAGCCAGGAAGAGGTCGCCCGCTTCCTGGAAGGCCGTCCGCCCAAGCGCGTCATCGTGGTGCCGGGCAAACTGGTCAACGTCGTAGGCTGATGAGGTCAAGCATGTACATCGCCGGGCAACTCTCGCACTCCCCCCGCCAATCCTGGCTGCTGCGCGGCGCCTGCCTGGCGCTGTTCATGCTGCTCTCCGCCTGCGGCTTCGCGCTGCGCGGCGTCACCCCAATGCCGTTCGACACGATGTACATCGGCATGCCGGACAACACGCAGTTCGGCGCCGACGTGCGCCGCGCGTTGCGGGCGGCCTCGCCCAATACCACCCTGGTGGATACGCCCAAGGAAGCGCAGGCCATCCTGCAGCAAGTGAACGATACCCGCACGCTGCGTGAAGTGTCCTTGAACGCGCAAGGCCGGGTCGAGGAATACGAACTGGGCATCAACTACACGTTCCGCCTGATCGACAACCAGGGCCGCGCGCTGATCCCGGACACCACCTTGTCCATCTACCGCGAAATGCCGTATGACGACCAGGTCGTGCAGGCCAAGCAAGGCCAGATCGACAGCCTGTACAAGGCCATGCAGCGCGACCTGGTGTCGCGTCTGCTGCGCCGCCTGACCGCGCCCGATGTGCATCGCGCCTATGAAGAGGCTGCAGAGCGCGGCGAAAACGGCGAGATCCCGCTGTTCGACCCGAACGCGCCGCAGCAAAGGAGAACGCCCACGCCTTGGCAAACGCCGTCCACCACGGACCCGGCGATCCTGCGCTAGGCCATGGCACAGTCTTTGGACGCGGACCGACTTGCCGAGCACCTGCAGCGGCCCGGCAACCGGCTTGCCCCGCTGTATACGGTGTCTGGCGACGAGCCCTTGCTGGTGACGGAAGCTGTTGACACGTTGCGCGCCTCGGCGCGCAACGCGGGCTATACCGAACGGCTTTCCATGGTGATGGACGCCCGTAGTGACTGGAGCAGCGTCCTTGCCGCCACCCAGAGCGTGTCGCTGTTCGGCGACCGCCGCATTCTTGAAATCAAGATTCCCACCGGCAAGCCCGGCAAGGCCGGCGCCGACACGCTGACCAAGCTGGCCGAGCAAGCCGAAAAGCAGGCCGATGCCGACACCCTGATCCTGATCGCGCTGCCTAGGTTGGACAAGGCCACCCGCGAAAGCCGCTGGGTCCAGGCGCTTTCGCGCGCCGGCATGATGGTCGACATTGCCAACATCGAACGCGGCCGGTTGCCTGCCTGGGTCGGCATGCGGCTGGCGCGCCAGAACCAGCGTGCCGACGGCGCCACCCTGCAATGGATGGCCGACAAGGTCGAAGGCAACCTGCTGGCCGCGCACCAGGAAATCCAGAAGCTGGGCCTGCTGTATCCGGAAGGCCAATTGGCGGCGGAAGACGTGGAACGCGCGGTGCTGAACGTGGCGCGCTACGACGTCTTCGGCCTGCGTGACGCCATGCTGGCCGGCGACATCGCGCGCACCATCCGCATGATCGACGGCCTGCGCGCCGAGGGCGAAGCCCTGCCGCTGGTGTTGTGGGCGGTGGGCGAAGAAATCCGCCTGCTTGCGCGCGTGGCCGAAGCGCGCGCGCTGGGCCAGGATGCCAGTGGCCTGATGCGCCGACTGCGCATCTTTGGTGCGCACGAGCGTCTGGCGCTACAGGCGCTGAACAGGGTGCAGCCCGGCGTCTGGCCCGCCGCGGTGCAGCACGCCCATGACGTCGACCGCCTGATCAAGGGCCTGTCCGTCGCCGGCCGGCTGTCCGACCCCTGGGAAGAAATGACTCGCCTGGCCCTGCGAGTGGCCGCGGCGGGTGGACGACCGTGATGGCGGCACTGCCGCCACCTTCGCCATGCTGTCCCCATGTTTTCCCGTTGCCGTCTCGATGCCTCCGGCCTTGCCGCCGGAGATACACTGAATCCACCGGCCTCCAGGCGATAGACCTAGACCTTAGACTCCAGCCTTTCAGGTGGCCGATACACCGCCGCTTGAAGCCGCCCCGAAACACTCCATGATTGACGCCGCCATGTCCTCGTCCTCCATCGAACACGCCATGCTGACCTTGGGCGAAAACGCCCGGCGCGCCTCGCGCGCCATGATGCGCGCCAATAGCGCCGCAAAAAACAAGGCGCTGCTGGCAATGGCCGACGCCTTGGCCGCCAGCCACGACGAGCTGAAGGCCGCCAACGAGAAAGACGTCTCGGCCGCCCGGGCCAATGGCCTGGAACCGGCGCTGCTTGACCGCCTGACGCTGTCCGACAAAACCCTGGCCCACATGGCCGAAGGCTTGCGCCAGATCGCGGCGCTACCCGACCCCATCGGCAGCATCACCGCCACCACCGTGCGCCCCAACGGCATGCGCGTGGCCCAGATGCGTGTGCCGCTGGGCGTCATCGGCATCATTTACGAATCGCGCCCCAACGTCACGATCGACGCGGCCGCGCTCTGCCTGAAGTCGGGCAATGCCGCCATCTTGCGCGGTGGCAGCGAAGCGCTGCACTCCAACATCGCCTTGGGCCGAGTGGTCCAGACTGGCCTGGCCGCTGCCGGCTTGCCCCCGGAGGCCGTGCAGGTCGTGGCCACCGCGGACCGCGCTGCCGTGGGCAAACTCATCACCATGACGGAGCATATCGACGTCATCGTGCCCCGGGGCGGCAAGGGCCTGATCGCGCGCCTGTCGCAGGAAGCCCGCGTGCCCCTGATCAAGCATCTGGATGGCAATTGCCACGTCTACATCGACGCGGCGGCCGACCCGGACAAAGCGCATTCCATTGCGTTCAACGCCAAGACCTACCGCTATGGCATTTGCGGCGCCATGGAAACGTTGCTGGTCGACGCGGTCGCGGCCGTCTCCATTTTGCCCACGCTTGCGGCGGCCTTCGTCGAGCACGGTGTGGAGCTGCGCGGCTGCCCGCGCACGCTGGCTTTGCTGCCCCACATTACGCCGGCAACCGAAGCAGACTGGGGCACGGAATACCTGGGCCCCACCCTGGCCGTTCGCATCGTGGACACCCTGGATGACGCCATTGAGCACATCGCACGCTGGGGCTCCGGCCACACTGATTCGATCGTCACCGAAGATTTGTCGGCGGCACAACGCTTCCAGCGCGAAGTGGATTCCAGCTCGGTCTATGTCAACCTGCCAACCTGCTTCGCGGACGGCTTCGAATACGGGCTGGGCGCCGAAATTGGTATCTCCACCAACCGCTTGCACGCGCGCGGCCCCGTCGGCCTGGAAGGCTTGACCACCCTGAAGTGGGTGTTGAGCGGCGAAGGCCAGGTGCGCGGCTGAACATCAGTGGCGCGCGGCCAGCCCCGCGCGCCACGGCTGACGCAGCCCTGAACACGCGGCATCGCCAAGCCTTCTACAATACGGCCATAAAATTCTGGGTCAGCGCACTGAGTTTTGATTTCTTAGTCCTGCTTTCTTGGTTCTGCTTTCTTTTCATCCCAACGCGGCGCGCCGCGCAATCTTGAGATCCCCCCATGCATTCACCTGTCATGGCCATGGCCTTCAGCCTATTCGTGCTTTGCTTCATCACTTGTACGCTCAGCGGCATCGTTCTGTTCTTCTTCAAGTGCAAGGAGATCAACGCCCGACTGAAGCATCCGTATTTGCAGCACCGCCCTTGGGCCCAGTACCCCCTGTCGATCCAGGCCGCCATCATGCTGGACTATTTTTTCCGCCTGATGTTTCCGGGCACGCGACTCTGGCTGATCGGCAATGCCAACGACCTGCTGGGCCACGTTGATCCCAAACAGACACCGCTGTCGCTGAAGTGGCCCATTGTCGGCTTCTGGGGTTCGTGCTGGTTGGGGCTGATTGCGATGATCGTCCTGTGGGTCATGCTGTTCCTGGGCCGCTGATCCCATGCAGATCCACATTGAAGACTATCCTGGCAGCGAGGACGCCGCCCGCATCCTGATCGCCGCGCGCGACGCGGGTGTGGCGGGCCCACGCTTGCCCGCTGACTGCCGTCCGCAATCGCTGGGACAGGCCTTTGCCGTTCAGCAGCGCACCGCGCAAGTACTGCACGACATGCGGCAGGACCGCGTCGCGGCCTGGAAGAGCGCGTTGCCGTCCCCCGAGAAGACCGTGGTGGCGCCCATTTACGCATCAGGCACGGCCTACGCTGACGCGGGCCCGGTCGCTACGCGCACCAACGTCGTGCGCGTAGAACCTGAAATTGCGTTCGAGCTTGCCCACGACCTGCCCGCCCGTGACACGCCCTACACCGAAGCCGAGGTGGACGCCGCCGTGGGCAGCGCCCGCTTGGCGCTTGAAGTGCTGGGCTGCCGTTATGCGGCGCCGGAACACGCAAGCCTTCCCGAGCTGCTTGCCGACCATATGTTCAACGACGGCCTGGTGCTGGGCCCGCGCATTGCGTCGCCCGACGCCGCCCCGGCCAGCATGACGCTGACCTTATTGGTCAACGGAAACGAAGTGGAGCAACATCCCGGCTTCCATCCCAACGAACAGCCCAAGGCCGGTCTGTACTGGTTGGCCAACTTCCTGCGGGAGCAAGGGCTGGGCTTGTATGCCGGCCAGCACGTCATCACCGGTTCTTACGCCGGGTTCCTTGACGTGCCTGCCCATCAGGACATCGAGCTGGTCTATGGCGATCTCGGCGTGCTGCGCGTGCGTTTTGGCACCTAGTTGACCCCTTCGCGTGACGTCATCGGGCCTTGCCGCGCCCAGGTGTGCGCGGCAAAGCCCTTGGCGATTCAGTCCTGGTGATTCAGCCTTGGAGAATCAACGTTATTCCGGTTCGGCTATCGTGACGGCGTCGCCGCCGGCTTCAATGATTTCGCCGGCAGCCAGGCATAAGTCCTCGCGATAACGGCCTGCCACGATCTGCACGCCGACCGGGCTTTGCCCGACGCTGCTCATGGCTTGGCCCATCGCCACCGACAAGCCGGGCAAGCCCATGAAGGGCACACCGATCTGTGTCATTTGCGCACGCCACACGCGGGCATAAGCAGCGTCACCTTGCAGATCCAGCTTGTCCGGAAACGGAAGTTCGGCGGATACCGGCAGCAACAGGATGGGGTATTCGGCCAAGAACATTTCCCACATGCGGGTCAACGTTGCCCGGCGCGTCAGCACGGCGGAAAAACTGTTCAGATTGGCATCGGCCGCCTTGTCACGCTGGCCTCGCAACGCTACCAACGCGCCTTGGTCACCCTCTTTTTCCGCCGCCGCCAGCATGGCGTCATAGCCGTCCGCCATCCACATCCGTATCTGAAGATCGGCCGCCTCTTGCATGGGGGGCACGGCATCCAGCGTATCCACCGTCCATCCGGCTTCGGTCAGGCGGCGTGCGGCTTCCTGCAATGCCTTGACGACCGCGGGTTCGGTATCCATGCCATCGGGGTTCACGCACAACGCGGCACGCCGCGGCACATCCGGCCCCACCAGCTGAGCCGGCACCCACCAGGGGTCGCGAGGGTCTGGGGCGGCCAAGACGGCAAGCCCCAGGCGTACGTCTGCAATGGTGCGGCCCAAGGGCCCGGACACCGCCGTAAGTTGTCCGCCAATAGAGCGTTCAGGCAAGGCTGCGTTGTAAGCCGGCACGCGGCCTAGCGAGGGGCGCAAGCCGTGTACGCCGCAGGCGTAGGCAGGGTAGCGGATAGACCCGGCGATGTCGGTGCCATGAGCCAGATGGCCGATGCCTGCCGCCACCGCTGACGCCGCCCCGCCCGACGACCCGCCCGGTGTCAGTGCCGCATTTCGCGGGTTGCGTGTGTCGCCATGCAGCGCATTGCCGGTGAACCAGCGCAAGGAAAACGCCGGGGTATTGGTGCGGCCCAGAATAACGGCACCGGCCCGCAAGAGGTTGTCGACCACAGGGCTGTTCGTGGCGGCGATCAGGTCTTTTTGCAGCTTGACCCCGTTGGTGGTGGCGTGGCCCGCCTGATCGACGTTGACCTTGACGGTAACGGGTACGCCAGCCAAGACGCCGGGATCTTCCCCACGCGCAAGCTGCGCATCCACGTCGGCTGCCCGCGCCATGACCTCGTCAGGACGATGATCCACGACCGCGTTCAGCGCGGGATTCACGGCGTTGAGCCGTTCCAGCGCGCTTTGCGCGGCGTCGACGGCGGACACTTCACGTTTACGGATACGGGAGGCAAGCTCAACTGCGGACAAACGCCAAAGATCAGACACGCGTCACTCCTGAGATCGTGGATTTTTCGGGCCAAGCAAACCTTAGCGCCTGTCGCGCCCGCCCACAAGCCGCTACTCATCGCAGGAGTGCGCTATTTGTCCCCTTCGAACACCTCGACGATCGCGTCCGCCACCGCTCGCACGCGCGCGGTGCGGTTCAGATCACCATGCATGACCAGCCACAAATCGTAAGGCTCGCTACGGCTAGGCCAGATGCGCACCAGGTCTGGATAATCCGGCGCCATATGCGTGGGCAATTCGCCGATTCCCAGCCCCGCTACCACGGCCTCAAGGATCATCAGCCCGGAATTCAGCTCGATGGCGATACGGCCGTTGCCCGTGGGTTCGCCGCAGAATGTATCGGACCACCCCGGCAACACCGCCTGCTGATAGGTCACCAGCGTATGGCCAGCGAACGCGGTGCCCGGGCGCGGCTCGCCATGTGCGGCAAGGTATGCACGCGACGCATACAAGCCGACCTCCTTGCGGGCCAGGTGGCGCTGGATCAGTTCGGGGTTGTCGGGCTTGATATTGCGGATCGCCAGATCCGCCTCGCGCCGCGTCAGGTTGCTGATCTGGATCGATGCCGACAGCGCCACACGAATATCCGGATGCTGGGCTTGCACCCGCCGCACGGCCTCCATGATGAAGTGGCTGGCCACGGTTTCAGACGCCGCCACGCGCACCACGCCGGACAAGCGATGATCCAGGCCCTGCATCTGCCGCTGCAACTGGTCGGCCGCCTGCTCCATGCGTTGCGCCGCCGCAAAAGCCAGTTCGCCCGCCGCGGTGGGAACGTAGCCGCCCGGCGTACGCAAGAACAAGCGCGCGTCGAGCGACGCTTCCAGCGCAGCCAGGCGCCTGCCCGCCGTTGCCTGGTCGATCTGCAACAGGGCCGCCGCGCCGCGCAGCGTGCCGACTCGATAAATGGCCAGGAATATTCTGGCGTTGTCCCAATCCATAGCGGCCTTCCTTTTCATCGACAGCCTTGAATCGTGATGCATTTTTGCATCACGATAAAGCAGTTTCTCGGATTTTTTGCAGCAAGGAAAGGGCCTAAGCTTCATTCCTCGAAAAGCCGCAACCGTTACGCCATGACCTCCGCCTGCCCGCACGCCCCTAGCCCAGAAGTCCCCACCGCCCCAGTCCAGCTTCCCGCCGCTGACGCCAAGCCCCTTACGGGCTGGCTGCCGCTCGTCACCCTGGCCATCGGCTTTGTCATGGCGATGCTGGACGTCACGGTGGTCAATGTCGCGCTGCCCAGCATCGCCCTGCAATTTGTCGTCCCGCTGACGGATCTGGTCTGGATCGTGGACGGCTATACGCTGACCTTCGCCGCCTTGTTGTTGGTGGCCGGCGCGCTGGCTGACCGGTACGGTGCGAAGACCATCTATCTGGCGGGGCTGGCCGTGTTCACCCTGGCCTCGTTGCTATGCGGCCTGGCGCCAGACGCCAACACACTGATCGCCGCCCGCATGCTGCAGGGCCTGGGTGCTGCGTTGTTCATGCCCAGTTCCTTGAGCTTGCTCACGCACGCCTATGACGACGAACAGGTGCGCACCCGGATGCTGGCCGCCTGGTCGGCCATCGTGGCCGTGGCGGGCGCGGCCGGCCCCTTGATCGGCGGCGTACTCATCCATCAATTCGGCTGGCGTGGCATTTTCCTCATCAACATCCCGCTTGGCCTGGCCGGCCTGTGGCTTGCCCGCCGGCGTATCCAGAACGCGCCACGCCGGCCTCGCGCGCTTAACCCCTTGAGCCACCTGCTGGGCGTGGTTGCACTGTCGTCGCTGTGCTTCGTGTTGATCCAAGGCAACGCCTACGGCTGGGCGTCCAGCCGCATAGCCGGCGTCACCGCGCTGTGCGCCGTGGCTGCCGTGCTGCTGGTGCGCCGCGAACGCCGCCATGTCGAACCGATCCTGCCGCGCGTCCTGTTCACCACCGCCCACTTCGCCGCCGCCAATGGCGTGGGGTTCCTGATCAATCTTGCCGCGTACGGCCAACTGTTTCTGCTTAGCCTGTTCCTGCAGCACGCACGTGGAACTGACGCGCTTCAGACCGGCATTCAACTGGTTCCGATGCTGGCGGTGTTCTCGATCGGCAATATGATTTCGGGGCGTGTTTCCGCGCGCTGGAACGTGTCGGCCTCGCTGTTGGGAGGGTTATCGCTGGCTGCGGCCATGAGCGCTGCCGGCATCATTGCGTTCTCGCCCGACATTGCCTATTGGCCTTTTGCGATCATGGTGGCGCTGGGCAACCTGGGCGTGGGTATCGCCGTGCCCGCGATGACCAGCGTCGTCATGCAGGTCTCGGGCAAGCACCACGCCAATAGCGCGGCGGCTGCCTTGAACGCGAACCGTCAGTCCGGCGCGTTGGTGGGCGTGGCCTTGATGGGCACCATCCTGCATGCCCTGCCTGACTGGAACGCCAGCCTGCCCGTGGCCTATGGCGTGATCGCGGCCAGCTACGTGGGCGCGGTGGTGTTGGTCTGGCAGCACCTGCGCCACGCACGCAATGTGTGATTCGCGGTAGGCATGGGCTCGGCGTTTGCTTCACAATGTGGCCAAACCCAATAACCAGGAGAGCCGCATGTCCCGCACCGCCGAGCCCCAGCCGTCCATCCGCCGTATCGCCATCGTGGGCGCCGGCACCATCGGAGCCAGTTGGGCGGCGCTGTTCCTGGCTCGCGGGATGGACGTGGTGGTCAGCGACCCTGCGGGCGATGCCGAAGCGCAAACACGGGCCCGCGTCCAAGCCGCGTGGCCCGTGCTGGCTGAATTGGGGCACGTCACTGAAGGCGCTTCGCCAGAGACCCTACGATTTGAACCGGACTTGGCCCAGGCGCTGGCCGGTGTGGACTTCGTGCAGGAAAACGCGCCCGAACGCGAAGACTTCAAGATCGACCTTTTTGCCCGCATGGATGCGATGCTGCCTGCCCATGTCATCGTCGCGTCCAGTTCGTCGGGCCTCATCATGAGCCGCCTGCAAGCCCGTTGCCGGCATCCCGAGCGCTTTGTCATTGGCCACCCTTTCAACCCGCCGCATCTGATCCCGCTGGTGGAAGTGGTGGGCGGCGACAAGACCTCGGCAGCGGTCATCGAGCAGAGCATCGCGTTCTATAAAGCCATGGGCAAGTATCCCATCCGGCTCAACAAGGAAGTGCCGGGGCATATCGCCAACCGGCTGCAAGCGGCAGTCTGGCGTGAAGCCATCCACCTTGCCGCGGAAAATGTCGCCAGCGTCGCGGATATCGACGCCGCCGTCTCGCAAGGCCCAGGCCTGCGATGGGCATTGTTTGGTCCGCATATGACGTTTAATCTGGGTGGCGGCGCAGGCGGGCTGGAAAACTTCATGAACCACCTTCTGGGCCCCGTGCAAACCTGGTGGGATGACCTGGGCGCACCCGAGGTCACGCCGGCCCTGCAGCGCAAACTGATTGATGGCGTCAACGCCGAGGCGGGCCAACGCAGCATTGCCGATCTGGTGGCAGCGCGCGACGCCCAGCTCACCGCGCTGATCAAGGCATTGCGCCGATAGACGCCGACCTTCAGACACCCCTGGGATTAATCTATCCACTTGCACACCGGACCACGTCCCGGCACATCCAAGGAGCCCTTCGAATGACCGTTGTCACCCAAGACCCCGGACAATCGCGTTTCACCGCCACCGTCGATGGCGTGCTGTGCGTACTGGATTACCAGTTGCAAGGCAACACGATGATCATTGTTCATACCGGCGTCCCCAGCCCGGTCGGCGGGCGCGGCATTGCCGCCGAATTGACCAAATTCGCGCTTGATACCGCTCGCGCCCAGGGTTGGAAAGTGCGCCCGGTGTGCTCGTATGCCGAGGTCTACATGCGCCGCCATCCTGAATACAACGACCTTCGCGCCTGATCCCAACCACCAGCACACCGTGACAAAGAAATCCGTATCTTCGATCGCGCCCTGCCCCTGCGGCGGCGCGGCCTATTCCCGTTGCTGCGGCCGCTGGCATGAAGGCCCGCTCGCCATGCAGGCGCCCACCGCCGAAGCGCTCATGCGGTCGCGCTACAGCGCTTTCGTGCTCGACAAGTTGCCCTATCTTTTGGCCAGTTGGCATCCCACGACCCGGCCAGCAACGCTGGAACCCAATCCGCCCGACTTGAAATGGCTTGGGCTGTCCATCAAACATGCGCGCGATCAGGACGTCGACCATGCCACCGTGGAATTCGTCGCGCGCAGCCGCCAGGCGGGGCGCGCGCATCGCCTGCACGAAGTCAGCCGCTTCGTTCGCGAGGGTGGGCAGTGGTATTACGTAGATGGCGACCTGAACTGAAGGCCGGCTGCCTTCATACGGCTATCGGACTCTGCGTATCGGCCTCCACGGCCTGAGTCACCGCCGCCACCAATTGCCGCTCAAGATCACCAGGCGCGCGCTGATTGCTGACGATCGCCAGCTCGGTCGGGGGTACCGCCGCGTACCCATCTTCGGCACCCAGCACATCGTGCGACGCCAACGTGGCAAACACCGGCAACAGGCTCACGCCGAGTCCTGCAGCCACCGCCGCCTGCACCCCAGCCAGGCTATGGCTGTGATACGCGGCATGCCAGGATCGGCCCGCGCTTTCCAAGGCATAGATCATGCGCTTTCGATAGATGCATCCGTGAGGAAACATCACCAGCGGTACAGACGCGACGCCCTTCAAGTGCTCTTTGCAACCCACCCAGGCCAAGCGCTCCGGCCAGGCAGCAAGACACGGGCCGTCCCCCGGCTCGCGCTTGATCAACGCCACATCCAGATCGCCGGCGTTCAACCGCTCGCGCAACTCGGCGCTCATGCCGCTGGCCGTTTCCAGCCGTACCTCGGGATGGCTGGCCGCGAATCCTGCCAACAGGACCGTCAACCGGACCACGTCGAAGTCCTCCGGAATGCCCAAACGCAATACACGGGCTGCGCGCGGAGCCGTCAGCGCCAGTTCCGCCTCGTCCGCAATAGCCAGCAGGCGGCGGGCGTAGGCCAACATCAACTCGCCGTCCTCGGTCGCCACCACATTGCTGCCCGCGCGATCTCGCAGCAATAGCGTCTTGCCCACGGTCTGCTCAAGCTTGCGCACTTGCTGGCTCACCGTGGACTGCGTGCGATGCACGCGGCTGGCGGCTCGCGTAAAACTGCCTTCGTCGGCAACGCACACCAACGTCTTTAAGAGTTCCAGATCAAGCATGGGCGGTTTGATATTTGACTATCAACTGAGTGGAGTTCAATTATTAATTTTACGACTTTGCTGTGCCGGTTCTAAGCTGATTGTTCAGCCCCGCCGGCTCACTCTCGATAAGGACACCGCAATGCCGCTGAACCAACTCCCTCGCCCGCAATGGCTTACCTTTGACTGCTATGGCACGCTCATCCAATGGGATGAAGGTCTGCACGCAGCAGCTACCCACATCCTGGCCTCCAATCCGCAAAATCGGCCATTGCCCACGCCAGTTGAATTTCTGCATGTCTACGACCAGCACGAGCATCGCCTGGAGCGCACGCCGCCTCATCGCAACTTTGCCGATATCTCTCGCGAAGCGTTGCGCTTGACCATGCAGGATCTCGGCTTGGCATACCGGCCGGAAGACGCCGACATGCTGATAAACAGTATCTCGGCCATGCCTCCTTTCCCCGAAGTCGTGGACACTTTATCCTCGCTGAAACAGGCGGGTTTCCAGTTGTGCATCATCTCGAATACCGACGACCAGATTATTGCGGGCAACGTCGCACAGCTCGGCGGGCATATCGACCGCGTCATCACGGCCGAACAGGCCGGTGCCTATAAGCCGTCCCGAAAGATCTTCTCGCACGCCTACGACAGCTTGGACGTAACCCCTGCCGAAGTCGTGCATATTTGCGCGAGTCCGCATCTGGACCATGCCGCGGCGCGCGATATCGGCTTTCGATGTGTATGGATCGATCGCGGCACAGGACGCCAATGCTTGCCGGACTATCGCCCGGACGCTACCGTACCGACATTGGACCGCGTACTCGATCTCTTCCGCACCGCTGGCTGGCTATGACAGCCGATCCTGGCCCGTTGCAATCAGTACAGGTCGCCCCTTCCACTTGCCCATAAACCTGAAGGTAGACATGAATTCCGACCCCCAATTTGCCAACGCTCTTTTTCACGCGGAACCCGTGGCGGCGCTTCGCGCAGATTTGGCACTTGCACTACGCGCCGCGGCCGCCCATGGTTTGGGAGAAGGGGTCTGCAACCATTTCAGCGTGGCGCTACCTGGCGACCCGGATCATTTCCTGCTGAATCCGCGCGGTCTGATGTGGAATGAGGTCCAGGCTGATGACATCGTCTTGATCGACGCCCATGGCAACAAGCTTGCCGGCCGGCACGCTGTCGAGCCCACGGCCATGTTCATCCACGCCGCTATTCACCGTATCGCCGGCAAAGCCTGCGTCTTGCACACGCACATGCCCTACGCCACGGCATTAACGCTCACCAGCGATCGTGGCCTGGACACCACCCTGTCGCAGAACGCCATGCGCTTCCATGGCCGCCTGACCATCGACGAAAACTACAACGGTCTCGCGTTGGACGTCAGTGAAGGGGAACGCATTGCGCATGCAATGCAAGGCGCCGACATTGTTTTTCTGGGCAATCACGGAGTCGTGGTGTGCGGTGAGCGGCTGGACTACGCCTACGACGATCTCTTTTTCCTGGAACGAGCCTGTTCCGCGCAGGTGCTGGCACAGTCGACTGGCCGCCCGCTCAAGCCGGTAAATACCGATCTTGCTGCCAAAGTCGCAGCACAGATTCAAAGCGAGCGCCTGCAGTCAGAATTGTTCTTCCAGGCCCTGCGCCGCCAAATGCCCTAACGGGAAACACTCAGGCCTTGTCCGATTAGAAACAAAAACGCCTCGCGGTATCAGCCGCGAGGCGTTTTCAATTAATCAGTATCGCGAAGATCAAATCTTGGATCTCAAATCTAAACTCAAAACCCAAAAACAAAACCCCACAGGATCACCTGTGGGGTTTTGCGCAATAAAAGCCTGACGATGACCTACTTTCACAGACGTCCGTCCACTATCATCGGCGCGAAGGCGTTTCACTGTCCTGTTCGGGATGGGAAGGAGTGGTACCACCTTGCTATGGTCGTCAGGCGTAACGGGTTGAGCAGCTGCGGGTTAACGCAACGGCTCCAATCTTGGAAGAAACACAACGTGTGGGTGACCAGAGACTAGCTCGATGATCACGCACAGGGGGGATGTAATTGGTGTTGGCTGGCTGCCGACGGTGCAGCCAGATTTTGTATTGAACGACACTTGGAACGCTATACCACCAGGTCATAACCATCAGTGTTATAGGATCAAGCCTCACGAGCAATTAGTATCGGTTAGCTTAACGCATTACTGCGCTTCCACACCCGACCTATCAACGTCCTGGTCTCGAACGACTCTTTAGGGGGATCAAGTCCCCGGGATACCTAATCTTCAGACGAGTTTCCCGCTTAGATGCCTTCAGCGGTTATCTCTTCCGTACTTAGCTACCCGGCAATGCCATTGGCATGACAACCGGTACACCAGAGGTACGTCCACTCCGGTCCTCTCGTACTAGGAGCAGGCTCCGTCAAGTATCCAACGCCCACGGCAGATAGGGACCAAACTGTCTCACGACGTTTTAAACCCAGCTCACGTACCTCTTTAAATGGCGAACAGCCATACCCTTGGGACCGGCTACAGCCCCAGGATGAGATGAGCCGACATCGAGGTGCCAAACACCGCCGTCGATATGAACTCTTGGGCGGTATCAGCCTGTTATCCCCAGAGTACCTTTTATCCGTTGAGCGATGGCCCTTCCATTCAGAACCACCGGATCACTATGTCCTGCTTTCGCACCTGTTCGACTTGTCAGTCTCACAGTCAAGCACGCTTATGCCATTGCACTATCAGCACGATTTCCGACCGTACCTAGCGTACCTTCGAACTCCTCCGTTACACTTTGGGAGGAGACCGCCCCAGTCAAACTGCCCACCATGCACTGTCCCCGATCCGGATAACGGACCAAGGTTAGAACCGCAAACAAACCAGGGTGGTATTTCAAGGATGGCTCCACGTGATCTAGCGACCACGCTTCAAAGCCTCCCACCTATCCTACACAGGCCGGTTCACAGATCAATGCAAAGCTACAGTAAAGGTTCATGGGGTCTTTCCGTCTAGCCGCGGGTAGATTGCATCATCACAAACACTTCAACTTCGCTGAGTCTCAGGAGGAGACAGTGTGGCCATCGTTACGCCATTCGTGCAGGTCGGAACTTACCCGACAAGGAATTTCGCTACCTTAGGACCGTTATAGTTACGGCCGCCGTTTACCGGGGCTTCGATCAAGAGCTTGCACCCCATCACTTAACCTTCCGGCACCGGGCAGGCGTCACACCCTATACGTCGACTTTCGTCTTTGCAGAGTGCTGTGTTTTTAATAAACAGTCGCAGCCACCGATTCTCTGCGACCCCATCATGCTAAGCGCGCAGGCGCTTCACACTACCGGGGTATACCTTCTCCCGAAGTTACGGTATCAATTTGCCGAGTTCCTTCTCCTGAGTTCTCTCAAGCGCCTTGGAATATTCATCCCGTCCACCTGTGTCGGTTTGCGGTACGGTCTCGTACAGCTGAAGCTTAGAGGCTTTTCTTGGAACCACTTCCAATCACTTCGCAAGCAATGCTCGCTCGTGCCATACCCTTGATTTACGCGCCCGGATTTGCCTAAGCGCCATCTTCGATACAGCAACAGGGACATCCAACACCCTGATGATCTTCCGCGATCCGTCCCCCCATCGCACTGTACGACGGTACTGGAATATTAACCAGTTTCCCATCAGCTACGCATCTCTGCCTCGCCTTAGGGGCCGACTCACCCTGCGCCGATGAACGTTGCGCAGGAAACCTTGGACTTACGGCGAGGGGGCTTTTCACCCCCTTTATCGCTACTCATGTCAGCATTCGCACTTCTGATACCTCCAGCAGCCTTTACAAGCCACCTTCGCAGGCTTACAGAACGCTCTCCTACCGCGTGCACTAAAAGTGCACACCCGCAGCTTCGGTTTATCGCTTAGCCCCGTTACATCTTCCGCGCAGGACGACTCGATCAGTGAGCTATTACGCTTTCTTTAAAGGATGGCTGCTTCTAAGCCAACCTCCTGACTGTCTATGCCTTCCCACTTCGTTTCCCACTTAGCGATAATTCGGGACCTTAGCTGGCGGTCTGGGTTGTTTCCCTCTTGAGTCCGGACGTTAGCACCCGGTGCTCTGTCTCCCAAGCTGTACTTGCGGGTATTCGGAGTTTGCCATAGTTTGGTAAGTCGCCATGACCCCCTAGCTATAACAGTGCTCTACCCCCCGCAGTAATACTTGAGGCACTACCTAAATAGTTTTCGGAGAGAACCAGCTATTTCCAGATTTGTTTAGCCTTTCACCCCTATCCACAGCTCATCCCCTAATTTTTCAACATTAGTGGGTTCGGTCCTCCAGCACGTGTTACCGTGCCTTCAACCTGGCCATGGATAGATCATCTGGTTTCGGGTCTACACCCAGCGACTGAATCGCCCTATTCGGACTCGCTTTCGCTACGGCTTCCCTATTCGGTTAACCTTGCCACTGAATGTAAGTCGCTGACCCATTATACAAAAGGTACGCAGTCACCCCACAAGGAGGCTCCTACTGTTTGTATGCATACGGTTTCAGGATCTATTTCACTCCCCTTCCGGGGTTCTTTTCGCCTTTCCCTCACGGTACTGGTTCACTATCGGTCGATCACGAGTATTTAGCCTTGGAGGATGGTCCCCCCATCTTCAAACAGGATTTCACGTGTCCCGCCCTACTTGTCTTACGCTTAGTTCCACACACAAGATTTCATCTACAGGGCTATCACCTGCTACGGCCGGACTTTCCATTCCGTTCGACTATCTTGCGCGCTAAAACGTAAAGGCTCTTCCGATTTCGCTCGCCACTACTTTCGGAATCTCGGTTGATTTCTTTTCCTCGAGCTACTGAGATGTTTCAGTTCACCCGGTTCGCTTCCACTAGCCTATGTATTCAGCTAGGGATACTGCATTGCTGCAGTGGGTTTCCCCATTCGGACATCTACGGATCAAAGCTTGTTTGCCAGCTCCCCGTAGCTTTTCGCAGGCTACTACGTCCTTCATCGCCTGTGATCGCCAAGGCATCCACCATATGCACTTAGTCGCTTGATCCTATAACACTGTAGGCTATAGGACCTGAGTATTAGCGTTTGTGCCGTTCATAAGTTTCAAAGCAGTCTGAGGTTATTCACCCCAGTCTTGAGAACTTGGAACAAAATAATGCAATCACAACCCGTACTTATCTTCTTCGACTTGCGTCGAGTACTTAATAAGTACATTTCGTTGTGCTTCTTCCAGATTGTTAAAGAACGAATATAGCTGTTGAGTAAAACCCAACGCATAGCGCTGCAAGCAGCGCTATGCGTTAACTTCTACGCCGGGCCAATAACGATTGACCCCAGCTACAAAAAACAACCGATAAGAGTGGACGCTTAACACGAGCACTTAAGCTCTGAAAGGAGGTGATCCAGCCGCACCTTCCGATACGGCTACCTTGTTACGACTTCACCCCAGTCATGAATCCTACCGTGGTAATCGCCCCCCTTACGGTTAGGCTAACTACTTCTGGTAAAACCCACTCCCATGGTGTGACGGGCGGTGTGTACAAGACCCGGGAACGTATTCACCGCGACATGCTGATCCGCGATTACTAGCGATTCCGACTTCACGCAGTCGAGTTGCAGACTGCGATCCGGACTACGATCGGGTTTCTGGGATTGGCTCCCCCTCGCGGGTTGGCGACCCTCTGTCCCGACCATTGTATGACGTGTGAAGCCCTACCCATAAGGGCCATGAGGACTTGACGTCATCCCCACCTTCCTCCGGTTTGTCACCGGCAGTCTCATTAGAGTGCCCTTTCGTAGCAACTAATGACAAGGGTTGCGCTCGTTGCGGGACTTAACCCAACATCTCACGACACGAGCTGACGACAGCCATGCAGCACCTGTGTTCCGGTTCTCTTGCGAGCACTTCCAAATCTCTTCGGAATTCCAGACATGTCAAGGGTAGGTAAGGTTTTTCGCGTTGCATCGAATTAATCCACATCATCCACCGCTTGTGCGGGTCCCCGTCAATTCCTTTGAGTTTTAATCTTGCGACCGTACTCCCCAGGCGGTCAACTTCACGCGTTAGCTGCGCTACCAAGGCCCGAAGGCCCCAACAGCTAGTTGACATCGTTTAGGGCGTGGACTACCAGGGTATCTAATCCTGTTTGCTCCCCACGCTTTCGTGCATGAGCGTCAGTGTTATCCCAGGAGGCTGCCTTCGCCATCGGTGTTCCTCCGCATATCTACGCATTTCACTGCTACACGCGGAATTCCACCTCCCTCTGACACACTCTAGCTCGGTAGTTAAAAATGCAGTTCCAAAGTTAAGCTCTGGGATTTCACATCTTTCTTTCCGAACCGCCTGCGCACGCTTTACGCCCAGTAATTCCGATTAACGCTTGCACCCTACGTATTACCGCGGCTGCTGGCACGTAGTTAGCCGGTGCTTATTCTGCAGGTACCGTCAGTTTCACGGGGTATTAGCCCATGACGTTTCTTTCCTGCCAAAAGTGCTTTACAACCCGAAGGCCTTCATCGCACACGCGGGATGGCTGGATCAGGGTTTCCCCCATTGTCCAAAATTCCCCACTGCTGCCTCCCGTAGGAGTCTGGGCCGTGTCTCAGTCCCAGTGTGGCTGGTCGTCCTCTCAAACCAGCTACGGATCGTCGCCTTGGTGAGCCGTTACCCCACCAACTAGCTAATCCGATATCGGCCGCTCTAATAGTGCAAGGTCTTGCGATCCCCTGCTTTCCCCCGTAGGGCGTATGCGGTATTAGCTACGCTTTCGCGTAGTTATCCCCCGCTACTAGGCACGTTCCGATACATTACTCACCCGTTCGCCACTCGCCACCAGACCGAAGTCCGTGCTGCCGTTCGACTTGCATGTGTAAGGCATCCCGCTAGCGTTCAATCTGAGCCAGGATCAAACTCTTCAGTTTAATCTCTGTATTTGTTTCGTATTCTTGGTCCGAATAAATCCGAACCAGGTCATACGTCGCTACTCAAAGGAAGTGAGGTATGTTCTTAAACTTGACGTCTAAGGTACTTCACTTCTAGTGAGCACTTGATTTCATTGTGCTTGTGAAGCAAGCCAAGGTTTGACCCCAGACCTGAATCACAGTGCATCGCATCAAGCGCCCACACTTATCGGTTGTTTAATTGTTAAAGAGCGGTACTGCTAAATTCTGTACTACCAACTTCTTGCCACTCGCTGAACCCACCAGCTTCGCTGCGGCTTTCGCTTTGCGTCGCTTGCTGTTTTCAGCAGCAGAGAGGCGAGATTATGAAGAAGTTTTTATCGCTTGTCAAGTCAGCTTCGTTCGCTTTCGCGCCACCGCCCTCTTGCTTGCAACCTCTTCAGATCACCCTCTCTTAGCAGCTATCGAAACATCAGAACCCGTTCGGGTTAACCTGAGTTTTCGGCAACTACCAAGCCTGAAACTATAACACAACTTTTGCAGATTATGCAACCGGCTCTTGCCTAATTTGCACCCTATCTTGCAACCCCGCCGCTCGCTTGCGCTTCGCGTTGGCTCTGGAATCCAGAGGCTGGTTACTGAACCAGGTGGCTTGTAATCTTGATCCGGGTAAACCCTGAATCGCCATCACCAGCCAAGCCCAAGACTATAGCACGATTTTTGCAGATTGCGCAACTGGCTTTTGCCTGATTTGCCGCAATCCATGCAATAACCGCTTGGCTCCCGGCGTAGCTATTAACTTAACTACTTGCTGGCTGCTTTGCGGCAGGCTGGGTAGGTTTCCTTGCGGATTGCCTGCCGGACGGCCTGTTGTGCTTGCTTAGCTTCGCGGTTCAAAAACTGCCTGAACTGCGAAGGAGCGAGACTATAGCACAAGTTTTTGGCCTGTCATGGCCGCGAAGCAAAACTCTGGGCCAGGCCGCCTCAACCGCCCTCGTTCGCCCCTCTATGAGCCTCGTTCGCCCCGCCTATATATACAGGAGAGGCTCGTCATTAAAGCGCTGTCTATATATAGAGCGCTTAAGAAACCGAAGAAGGATCAGGGAACTGCGACACTTTTACCAGCGAAGGTAGTCGGCGTTGCGCATGCGCTCCAGGTCTCGCTGAAGCGTGCTTTCATGGACCAGCCACTCTGGCACGCCCATGTCTTTCATGATGTGCGGGTCCATATCAGCGGCGAGATTGCGCAGGCGAGACTGAAGCCGCCATTGGCAGAATGCCGCCCACAACAGGCTGACCAGTCCGACCGGGCTCTGGGCAGGCATGTTTTGGTGCTGGGCGGCTGGGAAGGAATAGATATTGGAAATTTGGGCCGACATGAGCGTCTCCTTTGTGACATTCGACGTTTTGGTAAGCGTAATCGCCCAAAGCCCGCCTGAAAATCCAATTGTTTTCGGCCTATTGGTCAGTTATGCTAACCGAACGTTTTTTGCTCTGGATCGCTCACCATGCGCTTGCCCTTGAATACCTTGCCCGCCTTTCGCGCGGTGGCCGAATTGCAGAATCTGCGCGCCGCCGCTGAGCGGCTGCACTTGACGCACAGCGCGGTCAGCCAGCAGATCAAGGGGCTGGAGGAACAGTTGGGTTTTCCACTGTTCGAGCGCAGCGGACGCGGCATAGTCTTGAACAGCGCTGGCGCGGCGTTGCTGTGCAGCGTGCAGAGCGCGCTGGCGCTGTTGGACGAGGGGGTCATGGCGGCGGCGGCGTCAGCCACGGGCAGTGAGCAACGGCTGCGGGTGTCGGTCTTGCCCTCGTTCGCGCAGCGTTGGTTGTTGCCCCGCATGGCGCGTTGGCGCGCGCGAAACCCGGGACTTTCGCTAGAGATAGAAACGTCTCAGCAAGTGGTCGATCTGGTGCGTGACGGCTTTCACGCCGCCTTGAGGTTTGGACGCGGGCCGTGGGCCGGGGTGGAGTCTGAGCCGCTATTCGACATGCCCTTGCCATTGATCGCTTTGGCGTCGCCGGAAACCGCAGCTTCGCTTGAAGACGATAGTGCCGAAACCCTGGCTCGCCAGCCGCTCTTGGGCGAACGGGAAATGTGGCAGCACTGGTTCAACGCGGCAGGATTGCGCACGCCCGTTACTCCGGTCGCCACGTTCAACGACGCGGGCATGATGTTGCAAGCCGCCGAGCAAGGACTGGGCATTACGCTGGGCCGCGAGCTGCTTGCTGCCGACGCTCTGTGTGCCGGGCGCCTGGTTCGGGTGTCGCCCATGAGCGTGCACTATGAGCAAGCGCAGACTTACCACCTGGTTTACCCGCCGAGCCTGCGGGACTGGGCGCCACTGGTTGCGCTGAAACAGTGGCTGCATGACGAGCTGGAGTTGTCGCGCTGCGCGCTCGTCACGCCGCAGCAGCAACAGCAACAGCCCGCCGACTAAAGCGCGCTCAGGCCGCCTTGCGGACCGTCGGCTTGGCCGGCAGCATGGAATCGGTCTCGTTGAAACGCTGATGCCAGGAGAACGCCTCTTCCAGAAGATGCGGCGTTTGCCCACCACGTTCGCAGGCGCGGTCGAAATAATCTTGCAAGGCGGCTCGGTAAGACGGATGCACGCAATGCTGGATGATGGCGCGCGCGCGCTCGCGGGGCGCCAGCCCGCGCAGGTCAGCCAGACCACATTCGGTGACCAGCACATCCACGTCGTGCTCGGTATGGTCCACATGGGACACCATCGGCACCACGCTGGAAATGTCGCCGTTTTTGGCCATGGACTTGGAAACGAAAATAGCCAGATGGGCGTTGCGCGCAAAATCGCCCGAGCCGCCGATGCCGTTCATCATGTGCGTGCCGCCAACATGCGTGGAATTCACGTTGCCGTAGATATCGAATTCCAACGCCGTATTGATCGCGATAACACCCAGGCGACGGACGACTTCCGGCGCGTTGCTGATTTCCTGCGGACGCAGCACGATGCGTTCGCGATAGTGCTCCATGTTGGCCAGGATCTTGTCGTACACCGGCTTGGATACGGTAATGGACGAGGCCGACGCGAACGCAAGCTTGCCTTGGTCCAGCAGTTCGATGGCGCTGTCTTGCAGCACTTCGGAATACATGGTCAGCGCATCGAAGTCTGACGATTCAAAACCATGCAGCACGGCGTTGGCGATGGTGCCAATGCCTGCCTGCAGCGGCAGCAGCGCATTGGTCAGGCGGCCGGCATCGACTTCGCCGCGCAAGAACGTGTTGATATGGCCGGCGATGGCGCTGGTTTCGTCGTCCGGCGGCAAGGCGTTGGACGGGCTGTCGGGCTCGTGCGTGATGACGATCGCCGCGATCTTGTCAGGGTTGACCTGAATGAAAGGCTGGCCGATACGCTGATCCACCGACGTCAGGCCGATGGGCTGGCGCGCCGGACGCTCGGCCGGCACATAGATGTCGTGCAGCCCTTCGATGGCGGCGGGCACGCCCACGTTCAGTTCGATGATGATCTTGTCGGCCTGTTGCGCGAAAGACGCCGAATTGCCCACCGACATCGTGGGCACAATCGCGCCGGTTTCCGTGATGGCGGCAGCTTCAATGATTGCCACGTTGATCGGTCCGATATGGCCGGCCCGCAATTGCTCCACCGTTTCAGACAGGTGCTGATCAATGAAAGCAATCTCGCCCTGGTTGATCTTGCGTCGCAACGTGGTGTCGACCTGGAACGGCATGCGGCGCGCCAACGCATTCGCCTGGGCCAGCATCTTGTCGGTATCGTGGCCCAGCGACGCGCCGGTGATCAGCGTGATCGACAGCGGCTCGCGTTCCGCGCGACTGGCCAATGCCGCCGGCACGGATTTACAGTCGCCCGCGCGGGTGAATCCGCTCATGCCGACGGTCATGCCGTCCTGAATCAACAATGCCGCCTGGTCGGCGGAAGTGATCTTGGCGAGCAGGCCAGAATGGCGAATACGGTCAAGGTGCATGGAGTCTCCAGATTTAAAGGCCAACGGCTTGCGGCCGGGCGTGGCGATACCGCGCTAGCGCCCGGACACCGTCTGACGCGGCGTTTCCCGATATCCCGCCGCAGACGCATTACGCCCGCGCCGGAAGAATTTTCCGCAGTATAGAAACGCGCGCTTGAATCTCGTAATGACTTAAAATCATCCAATCCAGTCGTTTTTTTCATAGTTTGAATTGCCTTCACGCGCATCGCGCCACAAGGAACCCACTCTCATGGACGTGCGCGCATTGCGGTACTTCGTTGAAACCGTCAGGCATGCCAGCTTCACGCAGGCGGCCAAGACGCTGTTCGTGACGCAGTCCACGGTCAGCAAAATGATTCGCCAATTGGAAGACGAAGCGGGCACGCCGCTGCTGATTCGCGACGGCCACACCGCCCGGCCCACCGACACCGGGCGCGTCATGTACCAGCGCGGGCTGCAAGTGCTGGAGACCATGCGCCAACTGAGCGAAGAAATGCGCCAGACGGCCGACTTGCGCCGCGGGGCGCTGGAAGTCGGCATTCCACCAATGATCAACTTGCTGTTCACCCCCGTGGTGAAGCGCTTTCGCGAACTGCACCCCGGCATTCACCTGACGCTGCGCGAGGGCACCGGCCAAGCGGTGGAAGGCCTGGTCGCCAGCGGCGAACTGGAGGTAGGTGCAACCATCTTGCCCATTGCGCCCGATGGCGGACTGAACGCGCAGCCTTTCGGCAACTACCCCATCTGGGTGATCGGGCCGCCCGACGCGCCGTGGGCCGGCAAAACGTCCCTGCCCTTGAGCGCCTTGCGCGACGCGCGCCTGCTGATTCCCACCGACGACTTCGCCATCACCCGCCGCTTGCGCCAGGCCTTTGCCGACGCGGGCCTTCAACCCAGCATCGCCGCCCAAAGTGCGCACTGGGACTTTCTGGTCGCGATGGCGTCCGCTGGCCTGGGCGTGGCCCTGCTGCCCGAACCCTTGATGCAACGCATGAAGACGCGCGGCTTGAGCACGGCCAAGCTGGCCAAGTCGGGCATGCAATGGGAAGTGGGGCATATCTGGCTGCAATCGGGCTACTTGTCATTCGCCGCGCGGGCGTGGCTGGACGTCTGCGACACGGTGCTGGGCAAGCCGAAAAAGGCAGTGGCACGCGGTGCGCCAACGCGGCTGAGTTGATTCCAAACGTTGGGCTGGTAAATAGGGATTGCGCCCGACAAGCGGTCCAAAGCGCGACTGCATCGCCGAAGCTGATCCGCCCCCGTTTATATCCCTGACGAGGATCCGCCTACCGACTGTCCGACAGTGCTCGGCATACCGGGGACACAGCACTATTTTTGTTGCAATGGGCAAGCCCTTGCCTTGGTATGCTGCCGCCTCGACGCGAGTGACTCGCTCCCGGAATATGACCCACACCGCCCCCCTTCTGTTCTTATGCAAGCGCTCCTGGCGCATGCCCCCTTTCGCGGCGCTTATCGCGGCGATGCTGCTGTCGTTTTGCCTGATGCCCGCCTTTGCGGCGCCGCCCCAGACTCCGGCGGAATTCGAAACGCAACTGGCCGCGGCCCGCAAGCAGATCGACGACATGCGCAAGCGTGTCGCGGACGAAACCGATGACGCCACGCTGGTCAAGCAGCGTGGCGAGGCGCTCGACATCCAGTCCAAGGCCGACGCGGTCAGCGAGGCGTTGACCCCGCAATTGGCCAGCGTGACAGCCCGCTTGAGCGAACTGGGCGTGCCCCCGGAAGGCGCCAAGGAAGCGCCCGACGTGGCGGCCCAGCGCGCACAGTTGGAAAAGAACAGCCGCGCGCTTGACGCTCAGGTCAAGCTGGCCCGGTTGTTGTCGGTGGACGCGGGCCAGACCGCCGAACAGATTTCGGCACAGCGGCGTACGCAATTTCAGGCCCGCCTGGGTGAACGCCGCGATTCCTTCCTATCGGGTCAGTTCTGGACCGAATTCCAGGCCGAACTCCCCCGTGACCTCAAGCGGCTGGAGGCCCTGGGCGATGACTTGACGACCGCCGTCGGCCAAACACCGAAGTGGGGCTGGCTGTTGCTGGCCGGCGCCGCCGCGCTGACCATCGCGCTGCGCATCTGGATCGGCCGGTTGATTCTTAGACTGACCGCCACCCGCGTGCCACCCGGTCGGCTGCGCCGCTCGTTCCTGGCCGTGGCGCAGGTGATGCTGTCGGTGGCGACGCCCGGCATCATCGCCCTGCTGATCCACACCGGCCTCGATTGGGATTCGCAACTGTCCGACAACACGGTCTCGTTGCTGGCAACCTTGGTAGCCACCGTCTGTTTTGGCGGTTATGTCTCTGGGCTTGGCAATGCGCTGCTGTCCCGCAGCCGCCCCTCGTGGCGCTTGCCGCCCATCAGCAATGCCGCGGCTACGCGCTTGCAATGGCTGCCGAACCTGCTGGGTACGCTGGTGGTGATGATCTGGCTGGCTGAACGCCTGCCTGTGTTGCTCAATGCCAGCCTGACCACGACGATCACGCTGACCGGCATCGTCGCCGCCTTGATCATGGCGACCATGAGCGCCGTGCTGGTGATCGGCCGTCGCCTGCGGCAGAAGCTGATTCAGGAAACCGAGGCGCCCGCGCCCTTCTGGATTTCACTGCTGTTGGGCATCCTCTGGACGGTGCTGGTCCTGAGCCTGGCCTGCTTGCTGGCGGGCTATGTGGCGTTCGGCGCATTCCTGGCCAAGCAGGCGCTGTGGGTCTTGATCGTGCTGGCCTCCGCCTATCTGGTGTCGACACTGATCGAGGACGGATTCAGCACGCTGCTGGGCACCACGCACCGCGAGGGCGAACGTGAAGGCGCCAGCCTGCGCGACCAGGCGGCAGTGCTGCTTTCCGGCTTGGGCCGCGTGATGGTCGCTTTGGTGGCCATCATCTTGCTGGTGGCCCCATTTGGCGAAGGGCCGATGGACCTGGTGCAGCGCTTTGACCAACTGCACAAGGGCCTGGCGATCGGCGAAGCGCAGATCCGGCCGGGCGCGGTGCTGCAAGCGTTGGTGGTGTTGGCCTTGTCGCTGCTCAGCGTCAAATTGCTCAAGCGCTGGTTGTCGAACCGCTATCTGCCCACGACGGAACTGGATCCGGGCATGCAGCTATCCGCCGCCACCTTGTTCGGTTATGCGGGTTTCGTCATTGCTTTTGCGCTGTCGTTATCCGCCGCCGGCATCGGCCTGGAGCGCGTGGCGTGGATCGCCAGCGCGCTATCGGTCGGTATCGGTTTCGGCTTGCAAGCCGTGGTGCAGAACTTCGTGTCGGGCCTGATCCTGCTGGCCGAACGGCCGGTCAAGGTGGGCGACTGGGTGTCGTTGGGCGGGGTCGAAGGCGACATCCTGCGCATCAACGTGCGCGCCACCGAAATCCAGATGGGCGACCGCTCCACCGTGATCGTGCCGAACTCTGAGTTCGTGACGAAAACCGTGCGCAACGTGACCCATTCGAACCCGCTTGGGCTGGTGCAGATCAAGCTGCCGATGCCGCTGTCGACCGACGCCGAAGCAGTGCGCGAACTCATCCTGCAAGCCTTCGCCGACCACGAGGACGTGCTGGACACCCCCGCCCCCAACGTGTTCCTGGACGGCATTGAAAACGGGCATCTGATCTTCAACGCCAGGGGTTATGTGTCGTCGCCGCGCGCCGCCTACGGGGTACGCAGCGCCCTGCTGTTCACTGTCCTCAAGCGCTTGCATGACGCCGGGCTGGAAGTCTCGTCGCCGCCGACAATGGTGCTGTCGTCGCCGTCGCCCTCGCCGCTGAGCGGCGAGCAGGAGACCAAGGGAGTGGCGCCGCCGCCCTCGGCGTAGGCGCCGCTCCCCTTCTCTTCAACCGGGCGAATACAAGTCCGCGAACTGCTGGCGTTCAAGCCGTGGGTTGCGCAAGGGCGGCGACGCCAGCGCGGTGGCCTGCGCGGTTTGCACCGGATACGCTTGCATCGCGGCCGTGGCTGCGGGGGGTGCCGCCAGGACCCGGCTCTGCATCGGCGCGGCTGGCACGGTGGCCGCCGTCGAGGTCGGCGCGGCCTGCGCCACGGCCGAGGTGTCGAAGCGGTGGTCCGCCGTCGTCAAGGCTGGATTGGTGCACAGGCCCTGCGCCACCAGCGCGGCCTTGGTGCGGTCGTCCGTCTGGCACAGGATGTCGATGGCCGCCGTTTCCAGGCGTCGCGAACGGTCGGCATCCTTGGTGGAGGCCGCCGCCTGCATGGTGCGTTCGAAATTGCGCCGCAAACTGCACTTCTGGTCTTCGATCGGCACCGCCACGTTCATGCCGAAGCCGATGACCGAGCCGCCACCGCCGGCGGACACCATGCAGCTATCCGACGAAAACGAACCATAAAAACTCTGGCCGCCCACCGGGGGCACCGTCTTCACCGAGCTGGAGCCGTTATTGCTTGAGTTGAACGTAATGCCCTGGTTATTGCCGGCGTTGGTCGACCCCGACGTTGCAGAGGTAGTGGAACTTGAATTGCTCGTCTGCGCCACGGCCGAGCCGGCCACCAGCGACAGCGTAATTGCAAACACGATTTTCTTCATGATGTCCCCTCGACCGGACGGCCGGAGCCGTCCGGATAATTGGGTCAGCGATTGAAGCCGCCAACGTGGCCCATCGGGCCCACCCCACCAATCGCCCCAAACGCGCCGATGTTGGCGGCCTTGAAGGTTCCCGCGGCCGAAGCCACGGTTTCCGTCTGCCCGAACGTGGCGCCGCCGTTGGCGATGCTGTCGCCGACCATGATCGGGGCATTGCCCGACACACTGCCGTAGGTTTCGCTGGTGGCGTACTGGCGCGTGCTGGTCACCACCGTCGTGCCTTCGTGGTTGAACGACCCGCCCACTTGCGCGACGCCGCCCGTTTCGCCGAACGACGTCTGGCTGGAAGAGCCATAGCCGTTGACTTGGGTGGCCACCACCGAACTGCCGTTCGAGATGGATGAGGCCGTGCCATTGATCGTGCCGGCATGGCCGGTGATCGACACGGAAGAGATGTTCGGCCCACTGGCATAAGCCGATGCGGCAAACAACGACAAGGCTGCGACTGCTGCGAGCTTTTTCATTTGAGCTCCTCCTGACCCGCTTCATGCGGATACACAGGCACCGGTGGCCGACCGGCGCGGACCGCTACGTCTTGCCCCAAGCCTGGCAACAACGCTGGGCGTGGGACTTTCGTATTGGTACGGAATGATTGCTCCGTCCTAGGCATGTCGATATCGGCTAAACGGGCGATCGCGTCTTTGTGGACGAGCGCAACGCATGAAGCGAAAAGCAGAAATGACGAGCAGCCCGTCGTCAAACCATGCGTATGGCCGATGAAAGTGGCAGACGATGCCGCCGCGCGCGGACGCGGGTTCAACTCTAAGGATGGCTAAAGGCGCGAACGGATCAGGCAAGGTGCCTAGCGCGCACGCGGGGTGGCCGGGCGTTGATGGCCTATAGGCTTACTGTCGAGTTTGCGAAAGCCGTACAACATGGATGAATTGTGCCGCCTCGCGGCGGGCCAACCCAAGGTCGCCCCCCACCAACAGCAGCAGGAAACCGCACTCCGCCAAGGCCGGGTCGGCCAGCACGTGGTAGCTGGCCAGCAGTGAAATGCCCAACGCGCCCGCTAGCCACGCCGGCCACACAGGCGGCATGCCATGCCCGGCTGGCGGCGTTACGCGGCCAACACAAAGCCATGCCATCAGCGGCAGGCACAACATCGACAAGGGGACGTAAATGGCAATCGCGGACAGCACCACGGCCACACTGAACTGCGTGTGCTGCGAGAGGGCCATGAGCGCAATTGCGCCGATACCCGCGTACCACAACAGGCGAACGGCAACGAGGCGAGTCAGGACGGCGGCTCGGGAATTCATCGGTCAGGCTGATATAAGAAATTTCCGCCATACTACTCCGGCCGGCCAGGACCCACCTGGCCCCAATTCATTGGAGACCCCGTCATGATCCAGGAAATTGCCAGCATCCATGTGCGCGAAGGACAGGAAGCGCTGTTCGAGGCAGGCGTCGCACAAGCCAAGCCCCTGTTCCTGCGTGCCCGTGGCTGCCACGGGATGGAACTGCATCGCAGCATTGAACAGCCGCAGCGTTACACCCTGGTTGTCACCTGGGAAACGGTTGAAAACCACATGGTGGATTTCCGCGAATCGCCCGACTTCCAGGAATGGCGCAAGCTGGTCGGCGGTTTCTTCGTCGAACCGCCCCTGGTGCATCACGAACAGCAAGTGATCTGAGGCCTACGCCGGCGCGGCTTGCCCCAGGGCCAGGCGCGCGTTGGCCGCCAGCGCCACGGC
Source organism: Achromobacter spanius (assembly GCF_029637605.1). Taxonomy (NCBI): domain Bacteria; kingdom Pseudomonadati; phylum Pseudomonadota; class Betaproteobacteria; order Burkholderiales; family Alcaligenaceae; genus Achromobacter; species Achromobacter spanius. Next base: position 2,732,278 of record NZ_CP121261.1, read on the forward strand.
AACCGTGGTGCGCACATCGGCCAGCGCCCTGTGCGTTGGGTTCGATGCGCCCACGTGGCGGGCCAGGATATCCAGCTTGTGCGAAGGCAATTCCGGCCAGGCCCGCCGCGCCAGCGCCAGGGTGCAATTCGTAGGATTCAGGAACGGCAACCCCGTCTGATCCGCCGCCGCCCCCAGGAAACGCCGGTCAAACGACGCGTTGTGAAAGAACACCGGCAAGTCTTCGACAAACGCCAGGAAAGACGAAAACGCCTGCATGACCGGCACTCCATGACGGTCGACTTCGGCCTGCGTGATGCCGGTCAGCCGGGTAATGAAGGACGGCACGGGCGAGGCCGTGCGCACCACCTGCGTGTACTCGCGTGCCAATGTGCCGCACGTCTCGACACGGACCGCCGCAAATTCCAGGATCTCGCACGTGGCGGTGGACAGCCCGGTGGTTTCCAAGTCGGCCACGATGAACGGGCCACGCAAGGCCTGCAAGGCCGAGGTCAGCGCCGCCGACGCTTGGGTGGGCTTGCCCGCCGTGCGTGACGACGCCATGCCCGTGCGCGGACGCCGGTTATAGAACGTCACGGCGTCACTGCCCCGCGCCCAAGGGCGCAAAACGTGGCGAGCCATCGGCCAACTGGCCAAAGAACAGCGACGCGGGCCGCACCCACAGGCCACGTTCGTGCGGCCACAGGTGTTCGTACACCACCATTGACTCTTCGGTTTCGGAATGGCGGGCCGTGCCCACATACAGGTAAAGACCGCCTTTGTAGTGGCGGTGCGAGGCAAGAGCCAGGGCTTCGGATTCAGTCATGGACGGTGGCCGCAAAAATAATCGGCCTGGGCGGTAAAGGTCCGGCCCAGGCCTGGGATTCAAACAGAACCGTCTTTATAGCGCACTCGCGCGGGGCTCAGTAATGCGCTCTCAGCCCCACGGACTCAGTACCGCACATATTCCAGAACCGGCGCGGCGGGCAACGGCGTATTGGCCGCCTGCCTGGCACGCACCGAGTCGGTTACCGGCTTGACCACGGGATGCTGCCGGCCCTGGCGCGCCGCCAGCGCGTCGGCCGCGTCCTGGGTGGCCCGCCATGTCTGTTCAGCTTCAGCGGTCATTTTGGTGATGTCTTCCGTCACGCCCCCCAGCTTGGCCGACTGGGCAAGCGACACGTTCACCACTTCCGCCATGATCTCGGTAACCCGCCGCGACGATGCCACGATATCTTCCATCGTGGCGCCCGCCGACTGGACCTGGCCCGCTCCGCTTTCAATCTGTTCGACCGACGTGGTGATCAGGCCTTTGATTTCCTTGGCGGCCGCGGCGCTGCTTTGCGCCAGGCTGCGCACCTCGGCCGCGACCACGGCAAACCCCTTGCCATGCGCACCGGCTCGCGCCGCTTCCACGGCGGCATTCAGCGCCAGGATATTGGTTTGAAAAGCAACGCCGTCCATCACGCCGATAATCTCGGAAATACGGCGCGAGCTTTCGGTGATGGCGCTCATGGTGCGCACCACGCCCTGCACGGTCTTGCCTCCCTGCTCGGCAATCTGGCTTGCATCCAGCGCCAACCCATTGGCCTGGCTTGCGCGCTCGGCATTTTCCGTCAAGCCCTGCACCGCCACCCTGAGCGTCTGCGCGGCGGTAAAGCGCGTGGTGATATCCGTGGCGAATTTCACCACTTTGAACGGCCGGCCCTCGGCGTCGAAGATGGGGTTATAGCTGGCTTCGATCCATACCTGGCGGCCATTCTTGCCGATACGCAGATATTGGCCGGTGTCGTATTCGCCGGCGCGCAGCTTGCGCCAGAACTCCTTATAGGCCGCGCCTCGTGCCTCTTCCGGGCGCACAAACATGCTGTGGTGGCGGCCTTCCACTTCCGAGGCTTGGTAGCCCACGGTTTTCAAGAACAGATCATTGGCGCGAATGATGGTGCCGTCGAGTTCAAACTCGATAATCGCCTGCACTTTGGATATTGCCGCCAATTGCCCTTCGGTGTCGGCCTGGCGTTGTTGCTGATCGGTAATGTCGGTGGCGTACTTCACCACCTTCAGCGGCCGCCCGCGTTTATCGAAGATGGGGTTGTACGACGCTTGCAGCCAGACATCGCTGCCGTCTTTACGGACCCGGCGATAACGTCCCGCGTCGTAGGCGCCCTGCCCCAGCTTGTGCCAAAACGCCGCGTATTCCGCGGATTCGCGTTCAGTGGGATCGATGAACATGGCGTGATGCTGGCCCAGCACTTCGTCCAGTGAATAACCCATGGTGTCCAGGAAATTCTGATTTGCCATCAGCACATGCCCCTGGAGATCGAATTCGATCACGGCCTGTGCCTTGTGAATGGCGGATATCTGACCGTATAGGTCCGCCTTCTGCATACCGCGATTTCCACGGAACAGGCGGCTGAATGTAGTCCATTGCATAAGGCTTCTCCTGCCAAGGTTGGGACGAAGTTGCTGACAATGACCAAAAAGAGTTTTCAAAGCAGAACTGACTGGCGCGTCCCGACCCAAGCCAAGCAATGTACGCCGCGCCGCATGCACTACTCCGTTTGTCCGCCGCCCCAACGGCGACGGAACCTATAAAGAAGATAAACCCTGCAGAATGTATCCAGTCGAAAATATTAATCCTATAAATGTCCGTTTCTCAACCTATTGACACTCATGTCGTGAAAAAAATTTGAATTCCATGAGGTAAATGTCATTTATAGGTAGTAGTTCTCTCCGTATAAACCCGGTATCACCTACGGTGCAATCGGGTTACTACAAAGTCACATTCAGACCTTTTCTCGTATTAATGAAAAGGGCCATTTCCGATACTGGAACTGGCCCTAATTATTAATGCAAATGGGAGCTACTTAGCTCAAGCCGCATCCAGTTCGCGATACTGGCGGAATATGCATTCGCCGAATGGCAGCCGCCTGCCGCTGGAAAAATAGGGCTGCAACGCCGGTAACACCGCCACCCGCGCGTGCAATGCCATGACGTTCGGATAATGCGCCGCCACCGTGCCCATGCGCTTCGGAAATGCATATAGCAGCCCGTCCACCAGATGGAAAAGCGACAAGTCCACATAGCTCCAGCGATCCCCACCCGCGAGCCACGCGGACGGTCCGGCCAACACGCGCTCAAAATAAGCCAGGAACTTTGGAATGCGCTCTTCCCGGAAGGCCCGGGCGCGCCGTGCCGCTTCCTCTTTCTGGTCTTCGTAGTAATCGTTTGCCGAAATGGGATGGTGAGTGTCGTGCGCCTCGGTCACCATATCGGCAATGGTCAATTGCAACTGGTTCACCCACAACCGGCCTTCCAGGGAATCCGGCGCCAAGCCATGCTTTTCCCCAAGATAAAGCAGGATATTGGCGGTTTGCCCCAGCGTGATCTTGCCGACCACCAGATACGGCGGCGCAAATGGGGGATGCGCGCGGGGCGCGCGCATATCTTCGATCAGCGCATCATCCGAGGCGCCCGGTTCGCGTACGCGCTCGCGGTACGGAATGCCGCCTGCTTCAAGCGCCAGGCGTACGAACTCGCCGCGTCCGGGAATGGTTTCCCAATACCAAAGGTCATAGGTCATGCCGTCTCCTTGCGTCGGGGCGAGGGTCAGGCGGGAAAATCCTCGGCGCCGCCCTCTTGACCCACGGCCAGCAAGCCGCGGGCCTGCTGATACTGCCGTGGGGACAAACCAAAATGCGCGCGAAAGTCGCGCGAGAAGTGCGCGCCATCCGCAAAGCCGCAGTCCAGCGCAATCTGCGTGATGCTGCAAGGATTATTCAGCAACAACCAGCTTCCGTATTCCAGGCGCAGTTGTCGCTGAAATGCCATGGGCGACTTGCCCGTAGCCAGCCGGAACGCCCGTTCCAACTGGCGGCGCCCCACCCCGACATAGCGCGCAATGGCGTCCAGCGGTGGCGGGTTGTCGATGCGTTGTTCGATAAAGTGCGCGGCCTGTCGCACCCGCAGGTCCTGGATGCCGGACAGATCGGTGCGGAAATGCGCTTGCGGCACACGCCCCGGGCGCACGCCTTGCAGCATCATGTGGCGCATGGCCTGCTGCGCCTTGTCGCGCCCGCAATGCCTGGCCACCAGATACAAGGCCAAATCGATGGCCGCCGTGGACCCCGCGCAGGAAATCAGGTCACCTTCGTCCACGAACAAGCGGTCCACCACCGCGCGCGTCTGCGGAAAGCGCTCGCGGAAGGCGTCCAGCACATTCCAATGCACGCAGACGGTGCGCGGGCCCACCACCCCGGCCTGCGCCAAGGCGAAGGTGCCGGTGCAGATCCCCAGCAAACGCACGCGCCGCGCCGCCGCCAGCCGCAGCCAGTCGCGCAGCGGCTCCGGCATGCGGCCGTTGTGATAGTCGTTGCCGCCGCACACCGCCACGTAGTCGAACTCGGCGGGGTCCGCGGGCAGGCCGTCGGCGACATCGATCGTCAAGCCCGCGCTTGCGCAGCGCGGTTTGCCGTCCCAGCTCATGACACGCCATGAGGTATGGATCTGCCGGCTGCGCCCACCGTGGTCGCCCGCCAGGCGCAACACATCCACCAAGCCGGCGAAGGCGGCCAGCGTGAACTGGTCCATCAGCACAATGCCGACGTTCAGTGCGGGTTTCTCCCGAGGCAAGGCGTCGGCATCCTCGTCATAGGGGGACGACGCAGCGGGAGGGAAGACGACGGTGTTCATGACGCAATTATTCAAGTTTTTGTCCCGCGCCTTCAATCTCGTTTTCCCGCGGATCACCCAAGATGCATCCATGGCGATGTCCTGTGCCGCTTTCATTGCGTCAGACTTGCTGGACAAGCCGAAAAATCGACAAATCGACAAGGGGAATCCAACATGGCAACACTTAACCGCAGCGCACTGGGCGCCGCTTTGCTGGGCGCCGGGCTATTGATGGCCGGCACGGCAGGCGCGCAGGACAAGAAGATCACCGTCGCCTGGTACGGCGGCAACTGGGGCGACGCTTTCCGTACCTGCGTGGCCGACCCCTACACCAAGGCCACGGGCGTGACCGTGGTGCCGGAAGTGGGCACCTCGACCACCACGCTGGCCAAGCTGCAACAGCAGAAGAATGCGCCCACCATCGACGTCGCCTGGATGGACGGCGGCATCAGCGAGCTGGCCCAGCAGGCCGGCGTGCTGGACACGCTGGACCCCGCCACCATCCCGAACCTGAAGAACGTGATTGACCAGGGCGTGTACCGTAATGGCAACGCGGCCTACGCCGTCAGCACGGGCTACTACTCGCTGGGCATTACCTACAACACCAAGGAAGTGCCGCAGGCACCCACCAGTTGGAAAGACTTGTGGAAGCCCGAGTACGCCGGCGCGGTGGCCGTGCCCTCGCCCGCGAATTCGTCCGGCGTGCCCTTCGTGTTCTTCCTGGCGCGCGTCTGGGCGGTGGACCCGTCGAATCTGGCGCCGCTCTACACCAAGCTGTCCTCGCTGGACACGGCGCTTTATTTCGATAGCTCGGGCGCGGCCAGCAACGCCTACCAAAGCGGCGAGGCCATCATCGGCGCGCACTTCAACGTGGGCGCGTGGGACTTGATCGACAAGGGCCTGCCTATTGGCTTTGCCGTGCCCAAGGAAGGCGCCTGGGCCACCGACGCCCGCCTGCATCTGGTCAAGGACGCGCCCCATTCCGCGGACGCCAGGAAGTTCATCGACACCGCCCTGACGCCGGACGCCGCCGCGTGCCTGGCCACCCGCTTGTATCTGGGGCCGGCCGTCAAGGGCGTGCAGGTGCCGAAGGATGTGGCGCGCAAGCTGCCGTGGGGCGCCGAAGGCTCGGTGGAGAACCTGAGCCTGTTCGACTGGAACCTCATCAACAGCCGCCGCGCCGAGGTCACCGACGCCTGGAACCGCCAAGTCGCCCGCAAGCGCTAGGCCGGGGTCGAACATGTCCGCTTTGCTCACCATCGAAGACGTGTCGATGCGCTTTGGCGCCTACCAGGCGCTTGACCGCATCGGCCTGGACATCCAGCAGGGGGAGTTCGTGGCCCTGCTGGGCCCCAGCGGCTGCGGCAAGACGACGTTGCTGCGCGCGATAGCCGGGTTTCTAAAGCCGGAATCCGGCCGCATTCTGATCGACGGCCAGGACATCAGCCGCCTGCCCGCGCATCATCGTCCCTTGAACACGGTGTTTCAGAACTACGCGCTGTTTCCGCACATGACGGTGCTGGAAAACGTGGAGTACGGCCCGCGGCGCCAAGGCGCGTCGAAGGCTGACGCCGCCGACCGCGCCCGCGCCGCGCTCGACATGGTGGGGCTGGCGGATTTCGGCCCGCGTTACCCGCGCGAAATGTCCGGCGGCCAACAGCAGCGCGTGGCGCTTGCGCGCGCCATCGTGAACCAGCCCAAGCTGTTGCTGCTGGACGAACCCCTGTCGGCGCTCGACCTGAAGCTGCGCAAGCGCATGCAACTGGAACTGAAGCACCTGCAAGCCAAGCTCGGCATCGCGTTCATCTTCGTCACGCATGACCAGGAAGAAGCCATGACCATGGCAGACCGCGTGGTCGTCATGCACGCCGGGCGGATCGAGCAGGTGGGCGCGGGCACGGACATCTATCGCCAGCCCGCCACCCGCTTCGTGGCGGAATTCATCGGCGACGCGAACTTCATGGCGTTCACGGTGGAGTCGGCGCCCACGGGCGACACGCTGCAACTGGAGCTGCAAAATTTGCGCGTGCCGCTGGCGGGCAACAACACCGTCAACAACACATTCAAGACCCTTCCCCCGCGCGGCGTGGCGGTGCTGCGCCCCGAAGACCTGCGCCTTGCCGAGGGCCAGGCGACAGGGATGCTGACCGGCACGGTCGCCGACGTCATCAACGTGGGCAGCCACAGCATGATTCATGTGGACGTAGACGGGCAGACCGTCGTGTCGCGCCATGGCGGCATTGCGCCATCCGGCTTGCGGCCCGGCGCGCCCGTCAGCCTGACCTTCGCGCCCGAACACCTGCACCTGATCGGTGAACAGCCATGAACCGGCGCGCCTGGCTCTCACCCGGCCTGCTGCTGGCCGCGCCCGTGCTGTTCTTCGCGGCGTTCTTCCTGGCTCCGTTGGCCGTGGTGGCGCTGGCCAGCATCACCAGTAGCGAGCCAGGCCTGTCGTTGACCACCCAGCAGTATCTGCGCGTGCTGGCCGACCAGTACCACTGGGACGTGATCCTGACGACCTTCCGCCTGGCGCTTTTCACCACCCTGGTCTGCGTCATCTTGGGGTATCCGCTGGCCTGGTATCTGGTGCGCGTCGTGCGCTGGCAGGCATGGCGGCGCTTTTGCGTGATCTTGCTGGTGGTGCCGCTGTTCACGAGCAACATCGTGCGCGCGTTCGGCTGGATGGTGCTGTTGGGCCGCAATGGGCTCGTCAACCAGGCCCTGGTGGGCGTGGGCGCCGCTGACCGGCCGGTGCGCTTTATCGGCACTGAACTGGGCATCCTGATCGGCATGGTTTATGTGCTGCTGCCCTTCGTGGTGCTGGCGGTGGGCAATGCGCTGGCACGGGTGGATCCGGCTTGCGAGCACGCCTCCGCCGACCTGGGCGCCAGCCCCACGGCTACGTTCTTTCATATCACCTGGCCGCTGACGCTGCCCGGCGTGATGTCGGGCGCCATCATCGTCTTCACCCTGGCGGTCAGCGCCTACGTGACGCCGGCGCTGCTGTCCGGCGGGCGGATATCGGTGCTGTCGATGCTGATCTTCCAGCAATACAGCTCGGTGTTCGACTTCCATTACGGCGGCGCGTTAAGCATGGTGCTGCTGGTCTTCACCTTGATATTGGTGGCGCTGGCCAACCGCGCCGCCACCTTGCCCGGAGCCGCGCGATGATCGCCCGCCACCTGATCCGCCTGATCGCGCTGGCTGTGCTGGCGTACCTGGCACTGCCCCTGATCGTGATCATGGGCGCGTCGTTCACGGCCACGCCTTACCTGGCGTTTCCGCCCCAAGGGTGGACGCTGGAGTGGTATCGCACGCTGCTGGTCGAAGCCGGCTATCTGGCCGCGTTCACCACCAGCACGGTGCTGGCGCTGGCGGCAACCGTCGCGGCGGTGCTGCTGACGGTGCCGGCCGCCCTGGCCCTGGCTCGGTACGAATTTCCGGGCAAGGCGGCGCTGACGTCGGTGCTGATGTCGCCCCTGGTGCTGCCGCACATCGTGCTGGGCGCGGCGCTGCTGCAGTACGGCGCGTACTTCGGCTTGACGCGCAGTTTCCTGTCTTTGTTGATCGGGCACATCGTCATCATCGCGCCGTTCGTGTTGCGGTCCACGCTGACTCTGCTGACGCCCGAGCAGCGCGCGTTGGAGGAGGCCTCGGCGGACTTGGGCGCCAACCCCTGGACCACGTTTTTCCTGGTGGTGCTGCCGCAGATCCGGCCGGGCATCGTCACCGGTTCGATCTTCGCGTTCATCTCGTCATGGATCAACGTGGAGCTATCCATCTTCAACACCACGGCGGACCTGAACACCATTCCCGTCAAGCTCTTCAACTATGTGCAGTACACGATTGATCCGACCATCGCAACCGTATCGGGCGCCACGATTGTGGTTGCGGTGATCGCTATCGTCATCCTGGATTTGACCGTCGGCCTGGACATGCTGTCCGAACGCGGCAAATAGTTTCCCCCTTCCGCAGTTTCCTTTCATCCTACTTAGTCTGGAGCCACAGTCATGCGCAAGCAAGACGCGTTCGATGTCATCTATACCCATACCGAAGGCGAGCCCCTGTGCATCGTGCATAGCGGAATCCCCTACCCCGCCGGATCCACCATCCTGGAAAAGCGGGCCTTTCTGGAGCAGAACTACGACTGGTTGCGCCAGGCGCTGATGCGCGAACCGCGTGGCCACAAAGACATGTTCGGCGTGTTTCTCACGCCGCCGTCCAGCCCCGAATTCGACGCCGGCCTGATCTACATCGACGGCACCGAGTATTCGCACATGTGCGGCCACGGCACCATCGCGGTCAGCATGGCGATGGTGGCCAACGGCCTGGTCGCGCGCGGCAAGGACGGCATCACCAAGATCCGCTTTGAAACCACAGCGGGCCTGGTCGTGTCGGAAGTGGCGTCCGAAGGCGACAACGTACTGTGGACGCGCTTTGAAAACGTGCCCGCCTACGTGGCCGCGCAGGACATCCCCGTTGAGCTGCCCGGCTACGGCAAGCTGCACGCCGACATCGTGTGGGGCGGCAACTACTTCGGCATCGTTGACCTGTCGGGGTGCGACCTGCGGATCTCGCCGGACAACGGCACCGAGCTCTCGCGCATGGGCTTGATCGTGCGCGACCAGTTGAACGCGCGCCATCGCATTCAGCATCCCACCGAAGCGCACATCAACAACCTGAACTTCATCACGTTCTGGCACCAGCCCACGATCGAAGGCGCGTTCTACAAGAACGTGCACGTGTTCAGCGCGGGGCAGTTGGACCGCTCGCCGGGAGGCACCGGCACCAGCGCCATGATGGCCATGTTCGAGGCGCGCGGAAAGATGGGCTTGAATCAACCCATCAAGTCGGAGGGACTGTTGGGCAGCGGCACCTTTGAAGGCTGCCTGCTGGGCGAAGTGGATTTGAACGGCACGCGCGCCGTGCGCCCCACGGTGAAGGGCACGGCCAGCATCCTGGGCACCGCGCGCTGGGTGATTGACCGCAATGACCCGGTGGGTGCGGGGTTCTTGATCCGTTGATCTCGTTGATCGACTGATCGGCTCATAAGTGGGCGTGCGAGGCGTGCAAAGCACCACTGCCTTGCACGCCCGTTCCACGACGCGTCACGCCGTTGCCGCGTCTTCCAGGATCAGTTCCGCACCGCGCTCGGCCACCATCATGACGGCAGCCTGTGTGTTGCCGGACACCATCTTCGGCATCACCGACGCGTCCACCACGCGTAAGCCCGTCACGCCGTTCACGCGCAGCCTGACATCGGTGACGGCGGCGGCGTCGGAACCCATGCGGCAGGTGCCGATGGGGTGATAGATGGTCTGGCCATTGCGTCGCGCGAAGTCCAGCCATTGCTCGTCGCTTTCGACGGCGGCGCCAGGGCTGATTTCGGATTCGATGTAGCGTTGCATGGCCGGCTGCCCCACGATGCGGCGCGCGACCTTCATGCCGCCCACCAGGCTGTCGCGGTCGATCTGCGCCGACAGGAAGTTGGGCCGGATGGCGGGGCCGGCGGTGGGGTCAGAAGACTTGAGATGGATCGAGCCCACTGATTCCGGACGCAGTTGCGCCACGCCGATCGTCATGCCCGGCTGCCGGTCCAGAATGCGTTCGGCGGCATTGGCATAGCTGGCGTGCACGAAGAAAAACTGCACGTCGGGCGTGGGTAGATCCGGCGCGCTTTTCACAAAGCCATGCACCAGGCCCGTGCCCAAGGTCAAGATGCCGGTATGGCGCGTGTAGTACCGCGCCACCTGTTGCGCCAGGCGCCACCCGCGCGACATCTCGTTCAAGGTCACCGTGCCCTTCACTCGCCAGTTCATGCGCGTGGCGAAGTGGTCAATGTAGTTTTCACCCACTTGCGGCTGCGCGTGCACCAGCGGGATGTTGAACGACTGCAGCAAGGCAGGGTCGCCGATGCCCGACAACTCCAGCAACTGCGGCGACTGCACCGCGCCCATGCACAGAATGGTTTCGCGGGCGGCACGCACCGTGTATTCCTGCCCGTTCTTGCGGTAGGTGACGCCTGCGCAGCGCTTGCCTTCGAACACCAGTCGCGTCACGTGTGCCCCACATTCCACGCGCAGGTTCTTGCGTGCGGCGGCGGGTTTCAGATAGCCGTCAACCACGCTCCAGCGTCGGCCCCGCCGCTGGAGCACCTGGTAGTAGCCCACGCCTTCCTGCTTGCCGCTGTTGTAGTCGGCGTTCAAGGATTGGCCGTCTTCCTGCGCGGCGCGCAGAAAGGCGTCGGACACGGGAAACCGCTCGGCCACTTCTTCCAGGTGCATGGGGCCATTTTTTCCGCGCGTGTCGCCCCCGGCTTCGTAATGCTCGATCTTGCGGAAGACGCGCTCGGCCTGCGCATGGCCCCAACCCGTCGCGCCCGCCGCTTCCCAGCCATCGTAATCCTGGGGCTGGCCGCGCACGTAGATCATGCCGTTGATCAAGGTGGAGCCGCCCACGCCCTTGCCGCGCGGCACCGCGATGATCCGGCCATAGACGTTGTCTTCGGGCTCGGTGGCAAAACGCCAGTTGTAGTCGGGATTCACCAGCAGCTTGGAGAAACCCGCCGGGATGGAAATCCACATGCTGCGTGCTTCTTGCCCGGCTTCCAGCATCAAGACCCGATGCTTGCCGTCGGCACTGAGCCGGTTGGCCAGGATGCAACCCGCCGTACCGCCGCCCGCAATGATGAAATCGTAATCGCCCATCGTGTTCCGCCACGTCCTGATGTTGGTTGTCTGGCCTGGGTTGCCGAGTCTTAGTTGCCAGCCTTATTTGGCGGGCACCACGCCCAGCATTTCGGCCATCAGCGCGATCTGGCAAACCAGCATCGGCGCGCCGTAGTGCACCTTGCAGCCTTTCGCTTGCGCGGCCAGCAGCAGCGCGGTGTCCTTGGGTTGCATGATGACTTCGCAGACGAGCTGGTCCGGGGTCAGGCGTGCGGTATCCAGCGGCAGCGCGTCGCCTTCCTTCATGCCCAGCGACGTGCCGTTCACGACGAGATCGTGCCCAGACGGGTCTGGCGTACCCACGGCGATGTTGGCCTCGGGATGCAGCGACAGGATGCGCGCCTTCAGGTCTTCGGCCTTGACGGGTGTGCGGTTGGCGATGGTCAGCCGCGACACGCCGGCCTGCACCAGCGCAAAGCCGATCGCGTTGGCCGCGCCGCCGGCGCCCGCCAGATAGGCGCTTTTGCCCTTCAGGTCCACGCCCGCGGTCTGCAAACCGCGCACGAAGCCTTCGCCGTCCAGCATATGGGCGGTGAGCTTGCCGTCGGCATCGCGGCGCACCACGTTGGCCGCGCCGATCTTTTGCGCCACCGGCGTCACCTCGTCCACCAGTTCCAGGATGGCAGTCTTGTGCGGCATGGTGACGATGACGCCGCCCAGGTTCTCCAGGCGGCGCAGGCCTTCGACGACGGCGGGCAGGTTATCGGGCCGCGCATGAAACGGCACGCAGACGCCGTCATAACCCAATTGCGCGAACAACTCGTTCATGCGCTGCGGCGTCTTCACGTGATGGATGGGGTCGGCCAGGATGCCGAACAGGCGGGTGTTGCCGGTGATTTCCTTCATGGGGGTCTCCGAGGTTTCAAGCATTGTCTTCAGGATGCCAGCAGTTCGCGGGCCACTTCACCGATGCCGGCCGCGTCCAGTTTGTAGTGCGCGTAGAGCGTGGTGGGCGGCGCGATCAGGCTGTATTCGTCGTAGATGCCGTGGCGGCGCAAGCGCGTGCCCGTACCGATGTCCGCCAGCACTTCGGCCACGGCTGACCCCAGCCCGCCCAGCACATTGTGCTCTTCCACCGTCATCATCAAGCCCGCCTGGCCGGCGGCCGCCAACACGGCGTCGCGGTCCAGGGGCTTGATGGTGGGCATGTCTATTACGCCTACCGACAGGCCGTCTGCGCGCAATTGCTCGGCGGCCGCCAGCGCGGCGTGCAGCGTGATGCCGCAAGCGATGATGTTTAGATCGCTGCCTTGCGAATGCACGATGGCGCGGCCGAATTCGAACGGCGCGCCATCTTCATAGACCTGCGGATCGCGGCCACGGCCGATGCGGAAGTAGATCGGTTCCGGCCAGTTCACCGACGCCTTGATGGCGGAGGCCAGTTGCGGGCCGTCGGCGGGTGACACGACCGTCAGGCCCGCCAGCGCGCGCATGGTGGAAATGTCTTCGGTGGCGTGGTGCGAGGTCCCGTAGAAGCCCAGGCTGATGCCGGTGTGGTGGCCGATCAAGCGCACGGGCAGCTTGGTGTAGGCCACGTCCATGCGGATCTGCTCGCAGCACAACAGGCCTAGAAAAGATGCGAAAGTGGCCACGAACGGCATCATGCCCGTGGTGGCCAGGCCCGCTGCCGCCGACACCATGTTCTGCTCTGAAATGCCGAATTGGATGTAGCGGTCGGGGTAGGCCTGCGCAAAACGGTTCAGGCCATTGGAATATTGCAGGTCGGCCGAACCCGCCACGACCGGGTGCCCGGCCTGGGCCAACTCAATCAGCGCGTCGGAAAGATAAGACAGCCCGGGGTTGACCGCATTCAGGGCGCGGTACTGCCAGGAATCGGGAGAAAGAACTTGTGCCTGTGCCATTCAGATCTCGCGGGAAAGAATTTCGTCGACGGCGCTTTGCGCGTCTTGCGGCGCCAGGTAGCCCAGGTGCCAGCCGGGCTCGGTTTCCATGTAGGACACGCCTTTGCCCTTGAGGGTCTTGGCTATCACGCAAGCCGGCTTGTCACGCGTGTCGTCCGCGCGCAGGCGGCGCAGCAGCGCGGTCAGCGCGTGCAGGTTATGGCCGTCGACCTCATGCACGTCCCAGCCGAACGCCTGCCACTTTTCCTTGAGCGATTCGACACCCATCACGTCATCGACCTTGCCATCCAACTGGTAACCATTGCGGTCGATGATGGCCACCAGGCGCGACAGCTTGTTGTGCGCGGCAAAGAGTGCCGCTTCCCACACCTGGCCTTCCTGCATTTCGCCATCACCCAGCATCACGAAGACATTGAAATCGCGCTGGCTCATGCGGCCGCCCATCGCCATGCCGACGCCGTTGGACAGCGCGTGCCCGATCGACCCCGAGCTGAAATCGATGCCCGGCACCTTGCTCATGTCGGGGTGGTCGCCCAGCGGGCTGCCCAGGCGCGTGTAGCCATCCAATAGCGCGTGGTCAATGAAGCCGTGGTCGGCCAGCACCGGAAACAGACCAACCGCCGCGTGGCCCTTGCCCATCAGGAAACGGTCGCGGTCCGGCCAATGCGGCTCGCCCGGGCGCAATCGCATCACGTCGTAGTACAGCGACGCGAATATTTCCGCGCAAGAAAAGACCGAACTGTAATGCCCGACCTTGGCAATTTCAATCAACCTGATGGTCTCCAGCCGGATGTAACGGGCCTTTTCCCGCAGCATCGCGACTTCCCCCTGGGTGGGGGCCTCCTGGTCATGGCGCATGGCGCGTCCTTTCTTCGTTAGGATATATGATATATAATATACCCATTGCGCTCGGATTGGCTATCGCGGGCTAGAATTCACCCGGATTCAACCCGTTCCCTTCATTTCAGCAAGCCCGAAACGTCATGCCCAGCCTTAAACCGGTAAAGAAAGAGAACCTCTCCGTCAGGGTCTACAACGAAATCCGCAATGCCCTGATCAATGGGCAGTACGAACCCGGCGAACGCCTGATCATTGGCGAACTGGCCCAAGAGATGGGCGTATCCATCACGCCCGTGCGCGAAGCCATCTTCCGGCTCATCAGCGAACAGGGCCTGGAAATGCAGGCGGCCACGGCCGTCTACGTGCCTTACGTGAATTCGGAAAAGCTGCGTGAAATTCAGCAGATTCGTTTCCATCTGGAAGGCATGGGCGCGGCCGAGGCCGCGCAGCACATCACGCGCAAACAACTGGACAACCTGATCGCCCTGCAGAAGGACTTCATTTCCTGCACGTCGACCGACCCCAAGCGCGCCAGCTACCTGAACAGAAAGTTCCACTTCGCCATCCTGGAAGCCAGCAACAAACCCATCTTGCGCGCCACCGTGGAATCGTTCTGGGTCATCACCGGCCCGATCCTGAAGGTGTTCCACGTCAAGACCGCCGGGCTGGACTATTCCGAAAACGAACACCGCCACGAAGCCGTGCTGCAAGCGCTGGAAGCGCGTGACTCCGAGGCCGCGCGCAGCGCCATCCAGGCCGACCTGGTCTGGGGCGGAAAAATCATGATCGACTGGCTGGTTGAACGCGAAAAAGAGCTTGATTACCGCCCTCCCGTGCCACGCAAATAGGAAGACGTCATGCTGAAGATTTTTGGCGCGCCCAGCCGCTACATACAAGGCGCGGGCGCCCTGGACAGCCTGGGCCAATATGCCGCCCTGTTCGGGCACCGCGCGGCGCTGGTCATCGACGGCTATGTCCATGGCGTACTGGGAGCAAGAATCGAAGCCCTGTGCGCCGAGCACCACGTGGCGCTGGCGCCACTGATCGTGGAAGGCGACCTGACGCCCGACCTGATCGCCAGCCTGCGCGCGCAGGCGGCCAACGCTGGCATCGACTTCGTGATCGCGGTGGGCGGCGGCAAGTCGCTGGACGCGGGCAAGGCGGTGGCGAAGTCGTCGCACTGCCACCTGATCACGGTGCCGACCGTGGCGTCCAACGACGCGCCCACCAGCAAGAACTACGTGCTGTACGACGCGCATCACAACCTCCTGGCGGTGGAACACATGTTGTTCAACCCCACGATCGTGCTGGTTGATACGGCCATCATCGCCACCGCGCCCGTGCATTTTTTCCGCGCCGGCCTGGGCGACGCCGTGTCGAAGAAATTCGAGGCCGAGCAATGCCAGCGCAACGGCGGCAAGAACATGTACGACGGCGCCCCGCTGCTGACGGCGCAACTGATCGCCGACGGCTGCTTGCGCACGCTGCTGGCCGACGGCGTGGACGCCGTGGCGGCTGCCGGCACGGGCCAGCCCACGCCCGCGTTCGAGCGCGTGGTGGAAGCGATGATCCTCATGAGCGGTCTCGGTTTTGAAAGCGGCGGCCTGTCCATCGCGCATGCGCTCACGCGCGGGCTGCCCAAGATCGGCGGCGTGGCCACCGCGCTGCATGGCTTGCAGGTTGCGGTCGGCCTGCTCGTGCAACTGGATCTGGAACAGCGCAACGACGGCATGCTGGCGGACTTGACCCAGTGGTACGCCCAGGTCGGCCTGCCCACCACGCTGCGCGAGCTGGGCGCGGCCGACATGCCCAGCGACGCGGACTTGGCGCTGGCGGCCGAGCTGACCCTGAAAGCCCGCCATGCCGCCAACTTCGATCGCCCGCTGGATGTCGCCACGCTTGCCGACGCACTGCGCCGCCACGCCTGAACGCGGCGGCGCGGCGCCTGCCTGATCAGAACGCCAACTCAGAACGCCACGTTGTCCCGGCCTTTCAGGCCGAGCTTGGCGCGCGCTTCGTCAGGCGTGGCCACTTCCAGGTTCAGCGCTTCGACAATGGTGCGGATGCGTTCAACCTGCAAACGGTTGGACTCGGCCAATTGCCCCGGCCCGATCCACAGCGAATCTTCCAACCCCACCCTCACGTTCGAGCCCATCGCCGCGCCGATGGTGGCCAGCTGCATCTGATTGCGGCCGGCGCCCAGGATGGACCATTCGTAGTCATCGCCGAACAGGCGGTCGGCCGTGCGCTTCATGTGCATCAGGTCTTCCGGATGCGGGCCGATGCCGCCCAGGATGCCGAACACCGACTGGATGAAAGGCGGCGCCTTGACCAGCCCGCGGTCAACAAAATGCGCCAGGTTGTAGAGGTGACTGATGTCGTAGCACTCGAACTCGAAGCGCGTGCCGTTGGCGTTACCCAGCGTCAGGATGGATTCGATGTCCTGGTACGTGTTGCGGAAGATCAGCGAACGGCTGTTCTCAAGATGCTCCCTTTCCCAGTCGTGCTTCAGCTCTTTGAAGCGATCCAGCATCGGGAACAAGCCAAAGTTCATCGACCCCATGTTCAACGACGCCAGCTCCGGCTGGAACGTCGTGGCCGGGCGCATGCGTTCTTCCACCGTCATGTGTGGGCTGCCGCCGGTGGTGATGTTGATGATGGCGTCCGTCTCGTTCTTGATGCGCTCAAGAAACGGCTTGAACAGCGCCGGGTCTTGCGACGGCTTGCCCGTTTCGGGATCACGCGCATGCAGGTGCAGCACGGCCGCGCCCGCCTGGGCCGCGCCGATGGCGGCGTCGGCAATCTCGTCGGCCGTGACCGGCAGGTGCGGCGACATGCTGGGTGTGTGGATCGCGCCCGTCACGGCGCAGGTAATGACGACTTTCTGTTTGGGCTTAGCCATGCTTGTCTCCGTCCTGTTGTTTGTGGCGCATCAAGCGCATCAGTTTTTCATCGCGCCAGAAGCGGCGCTTGGCAAGGTCTTCCTGCGGCAGCAGGCCGCGGCGTTCGTCCGCCAGGGCCCCCACCAGCGCGGCATCCCAGGCCACGCATTCGGTTTGGTCGGCCCCAATGGACTGATACAGCCCGCCGTAGCGCGAGCAATAGTCCGCGATGCCGCCGGGCGCGTTCAGGTCGATGGTTTCGAACGGCCCCATGAACGACCAGCGCAGGCCCAGCCCGTCCTTGACCGTCGTGTCGATGTCCTCGGCACTGGCGATACCTTCCTTGGCCAGCCGGAAGGCCTCGTGCAACAAGGCGCCTTGCAGGCGGTTCAAGATGAAGCCTTCGATTTCACGGCGCAGCCGCACGGGCTTTTGCCCGATGGCCGTCATGATGTCACTGGCGCGTTGCAACGCGTCCGCGCTGGTCCACGGCGCCGGGCAGAGCTCCACCACGGGAATCAAATACGGCGGGTTGACGGGATGCGCGACCAGGCAACGGTGGCGTCCCGGCAGGTGCTCGGTGAACTGGCTGGCGGGAATGCTGGAAGTGGAACTGCCAATGACGGCGTCGGGCTCGGCCGCCGCATCCAGCGCCGAGAACAGCGCGCGCTTGATCTCAAGCTTTTCGGGCGAGTTTTCCTGGATATAGCACGCGCCCTTGACGGCATCGGCCAGGCTGTCGGCGATATGGACGCGGCCGATGATGGCGTCGGCATCCGTCAGCAAACCCTGAGCTTGCAGTTCGTGCAATTGCTGCAAAATCAGCGCGCGGGCTTCGGCCAGCATGGTTGCGTTGACGTCGTGAAGGCGCACCTGCCAACCCTGGCGGGCGAACACGATGGCCCAGCCCTGCCCGATCAGGCCCGTTCCGATGATGGCGGCAGTATGGGCAACGGGTTGGGCCGTGGATTGGACTACTGGATCGGCGCCCATCAGTAGAGCTTCTGCGTAAAGCCGTCGATCACCAGCGCCTGGCCCGTCACGCTGCGGGCTGCCTCGCTGGCGTTGAACAACACCGTGTTGGCGATGTCGCGCGCGGTGACCATGCGGCCCAGCACGGCCTGGTCTTCATACTGCGCGGCAATTTCTTCAACCGGGCGTCCCAGCGTATTGGCCTTGGCGGCGATGACGGCGCGGATGCGCGGGCCTTCGACGGCGCCCGGCAAGATGGCGTTCACCCGGATCCCGTGCGGCCCAAGTTCAATCGCCAGGGACTTGGTGAAACCGATCACCGCCCACTTGGACGCCGAATACACCGAACGCCCGGCAAAGCCCAGATGGCCGGCGGCGGACGACAGGTTGATCATCACGCCGGCTTTGGATTCTTTCAGCATCGGGATGGCCTGGCGCGCGCACAGGAACTGGCCGGTAATGTTGACGGCCAGCGTGCGGTCCCAATCGGCCTTCGACAGCGTTTCGACGTAGCCGGTCGGGCCTGCCACGCCGGCGTTGTTGATCAGAATATCCAGCCCACCCAATTTCTGCTTGACGGCGGCAAAGAGCGCGCCCACGCTGTCTTC
This sequence comes from Achromobacter spanius, assembly GCF_029637605.1. NCBI lineage: Bacteria > Pseudomonadati > Pseudomonadota > Betaproteobacteria > Burkholderiales > Alcaligenaceae > Achromobacter > Achromobacter spanius. The sequence goes on from NZ_CP121261.1 coordinate 2,750,820, forward strand.
GTCCGACACGTCCGCCACCATGGCCTGCACGCCGGGCAGCTCGGACGGGATGGCGGCCACGCGCGCCTCGTTCACATCGCACACGAAAACCGTTGCGCCGGCGTGGCGGAAAACCTTGGCCATTTCCAGGCCCAGACCATCCGCGCCAGCGGTGATCAAGACCCGTTTTCCGGCGAAATCGACTTCCTCGAACATGCTGTTGTCTCCTGGTTCTTATGGAAAAGCGCGTGTTTGATGATATACGATATATGACGCCGGGCAATAATTTCTGGCATGATGAGACGCTCTGATCGCACGGAAAAGACGCCGTCCGCCTGGCGGAATTTTGCGCTTTATTTCTCATACTATCGGCCGCTAAGGCTTTATTCATGCGGTTTTAGGGAATTCCCCGATTCGGCCCGCCGCAGCCCCCACTAGAATCCAATTCGGGGTTTTTGCACCTGGCCGGCACATATATCATATATTTAAAAAAGACGGACAACACTCAAGACAGTCCGCATCCCATACCAACAAAGGAGCGTAGACAGTGTTCAAGTTCAACAAGATTATTTTGGCGCTGGGCGTGTGCGGCGCACTGGCAAGTGGCACCGCCGCAGCCGACATGAAAGTGGGCGCCCTCTTCCCGTTCAGCGGCGCGCTTGCGCTTCTGGGGCAAGAAAGCTATCGCGGGCTGGAACTGGCCGTCAACGAAATCAACGCCGCGGGCGGCGTCAACGGAGAGAAGATCGAACTCATCAAGGCGGACGCCGTGGACCCGACACAAGCCGTGTCGGAAACCAAGCGCCTGATCTCGTCCAACGTGGTAGGCGTGTTCGGCAGCTACGCCTCGGGCATCTCGTACGCGGCCACGCCCGTGACCGAACTGGCCGGCGTGCCGTATTTCGAACTGGGCGCCACCGCCCACAAGATCACCACGCGCGGCTACAAGTACCTGTTCCGCAGCAACCCCAATACGGCGCTGTACGGCGTGTCGGTCGTGAACGCGCTGCATGACACCATCGCCCCGGGCATGGGCCTGAACCCCAAGGACATCAAGATCGGCATCATCCACGAAGACGGGCCGTATGGCACCGACGTGGCGGCCACCGAGAAAAAGCGCGCGCAGGAACTGGGTTACACCGTGGCTGAAGTGCTGCCCTACTCGGCCAAGACGGTGGACCTGTCGTCGTTGATCCTGCGCTTGAAGGGCGCCAAGGTCGACGTTGTGCTGCAAACGGCCTACCAGAACGACGCCATCCTGTATTTCAGCCAGGCACGCGCGGCGGGCTTCAAGCCCAAGGTCGTGATCGGCGCGGGCGGCGGTTATTCGCTGGCCGACACCGCCAAGGCTGTGGGTGCCGACATGAACGGTGTGTTCGACCTGGACTTTCCCCAAGCGTCCATCAATCCGGCTGGCGCGCCGGGCCTGGACAAATTCCTGGCCGCCTACAAAGCCACCTACAAGAGCGACCCGCAGTCCGGCCACAGCCTGACCAACTACGTCGGCGCCAAGGCCTTCTTTGAAGCCATCGGCAACGCCAAGTCCACCGACAAGGACAAGATCCGCGCCGCGGTACTGGCCTACAAGAAGCCGGCCGGCCAAACGGCCAACGGCTGGGGGTTCGACTTCGGTGAAGACGGCCAGAACAACGCCTCGACGTTCTACGTCATGCAGTGGCAGGACGGCAAGCTCGTCACCATTGCGCCCAGCAACCTCGCACTTGGCAAGCCCGTCTTCAATAAGTAAGCGCGACGCCAGTGATCAGGCGCTCGGGGGCGCCTGATGTTTCCCGGGAATATCGCGCCCCGGCGCGGCCGCCATCGCAGCGGCCACGCCGGGGCCGCGTCCCGCTCTAAGAGGTTGCACCATGGATATCTTCATTCAACTGGTCATCAATGGCCTGTTGCTGGGCGGCGCTTACACCATCATCAGCCTGGGGCTGACGTTGATCTTCGGCGTCGTGCGCGTCGTGAACTTCGCGCATGGCGAGTTCCTGATGGTTGGCATGTACCTGGTTTACCTGATCGCCGCGCAATTCGGCGTCCACCCTTATGTGGGCCTGGTGCCGGTGGCGGTGATTCTGTTCGCGCTGGGTGCGCTGACGCAAAAGGGCATCATCCAGCCTCTGTTGAACGCCGACCAGCACATCCAGATTTTCGCCACGGTGGGCGTGTCCACCATCCTGCTGAACCTGGCCCTGGTGATCTTCGGCGCCAATGTGTACCGCGCGCCGGTGGATCTGGGCACGAACGCCATCAATGTGGGCAATTACTCGATGGTGACCGGCCAACTGATCACCTTCGTCATCGGCATCAGCCTGGCGATATTGCTGCATCTGTTCATGCATCGCACCTATCTGGGCCGCGCGCTGCGCGCGGTGGCCCAGCATCGCTATGCCGCCACGCTGATGGGCGTGAACGTCAACAACGTCTACGCCATCGCCTTCGGCCTGGGCACGGCCTTCGTCGGCATCGCGGCCGGCTTGCTGGCGCCGCAGTATCCGGTGTTTCCCACGGTGGGCACGTACTTCGTGCTGACCGCCTTCGTGATCGTGGTGCTGGGCGGACTGGGCAGCCTGTATGGCGCCGTGGCCGGCTCCATGATCATCGGCATCGTCGATACGCTGGCCGGTTATTACATCGCCCCCGACCTGAAAGAGGTCGTCTATTTCGGGATCTTCCTCTTGATCCTTGTCCTGCGACCGAACGGCCTGTTTGGCGTCGGCACAGAGTGATCAGAGCCACAAGGAGCGAGACGTGTTTCCCGACTTTCGAAGCCCCAAAGCCTACGTCAGCCTGATTCTGCTGATTGTGATGTTCCTCGTGCCCGTCGTCATGGGCACGCCTTTCTGGACCAACCTGTTTGTACTGCTGTTCGTCTTCGCCTCGCTGTCCGTGGCGTGGAATATCGTGGGCGGCTATGCGGGCCAGCTTTCGCTGGGCCATGCGGTGTTCTACGGCATTGGCGGCTATACCGCCACGCTGCTGACGCAGAACTTCGGCATATCGCCGTGGTTCGGCATGCTGGCAGGCGCTGCGATTTCGGCCGCCGTGGCCATCCTGATCAGCTATCCCACCTTGCGGCTACGCGGCCCGTTCTTCGCGCTGGCCACGATCGCCATCCTGGAAGTGGTGCGCCTGCTGGTCATCCACGAAGAAAGCTGGACGGGCGGCTCCAGCGGCATCAGCCTGCCGCTGAACATCGGCTGGGCGTGGATCGTTTTCCGCGAAAAGCTCAACTACGTGATCATCGCGTTCGGACTGTTCCTGTTCGTGACGTGGGCGTCGTGGGCGATACGCAAGTCACGCCTGGGCCATTACCTGATCGCCATCCGCGAACGCGAAGACGCCGCGCTGGCCGTGGGTATCCATACCGTACGGGTGAAGATCATCGCGGCCGTGGTGTCCGCCATGCTGACCAGCATCATCGGCACTTTCCACATCACCTACCTGACCTTCGTGGATCCCAGCTCGGCGTTCTCGCTGGAGCTGTCGATCCAGGTGGCCATGTTCGCCTTGATCGGCGGGCTGGGCACCGTGGCCGGCCCCATCGCGGGCACCTTCCTGGTGCTGCCCATCGCGGAACTGGCGCGCGGCTGGTTGTCCAGCGTGGGCAACGGCATGCACGGGCTGATCTACGGCCTGATCCTGGTGGCGGTGGTGCTGACCATTCCGCGCGGGCTGGCCGGTGCGTTCGGCCCCGCCATCGAACGCGCACTGGCGCGCCTGCCTTATCTGGGCACGCCGCGAAAGAAGCGGCAATTGGCGGACGAACTGCGCCTGCACAGCGCCACCCGGTCCGAGCAGCCGGTACTGAAAGCCGACAAGCTGTTCAAGAGCTTTGGCGGCCTGCGCGCCACCAACGACGTATCGCTGACGCTGAACCAGAACGAAATCCTGGGCATGATCGGGCCGAACGGCGCGGGCAAGACCACGGTGTTCAACCTGCTGTCGGGCTTTCTGTCGCCGGACAAGGGCGATATTTCGATGCTGGACGCGGACGGCAACTGGGTCACGTGCAAGACGCCGGACGAGTTCGCGCACAAGGGGCTGGGCCGCACGTTCCAGATCGCCAAGCCGTTTACCGGCCTGACGGTGCTGGAAAACATCATGCTGGGCGCGTTCATCCGCACGTCGAACCGTGACGAGGCCGAGCAGATTGCGCTGAAGGTCGCCGAGCAGACGGACTTGACCAAGTCCCTGAACACCGAAGCGCGCAGCCTGACGGTGGGCGGCATGAAGCGTCTGGAGATCGCCCGCGCGCTGGCGATCAAGCCGCGCATCCTGCTGCTGGACGAGGTGATGGCGGGACTGAACCCGACCGACATCGAGAAGTCCATCCAGATGATCCGGCGCATCCGCGATTCCGGCGTGTCGGTGCTGCTGATCGAACACATGATGCAGGCCACGATGGCGCTGTCCGACCGCATCATCGTCTTGAACGAAGGTGGCGTGCTGGTCACCGGCGCGCCGAAGGATGTGGTCGAGAACCCCGCCGTCATCGAGGCGTATTTGGGCAAGGAGTACCAGGATGCTTAAGGTGTCGAACCTGACGTCGGGCTACGGCAAGAGCCAAGTGCTCAACGGCTTGAACTTCGAGGTCAACGCGGGCGAAATCGTGACCCTGATCGGCGCGAACGGGGCGGGCAAGACCACCACCCTGAAAACGCTGTGCGGCGTCATTCCCACGCTGCAAGGCAAGGTGGAATTCGAAGGCCGCGACCTCACCAATCACAACTCCTACGACATCGTGGACGCTGGCATCACGATGATTCCCGAAGGCCGCCAGCTGTTTCCGCACTTCACGGTGAAAGACAACCTGCTGATGGGTTCGTACAAACGCGCCGCGCGCCCCATCGTGCAGCAGAAGCTGGACGAGGTGCTGCGCATTTTCCCGCGCGTGAAAGAACGCCTGTCGCAGTACGCCGGGTCCTTGTCGGGCGGTGAACAGCAAATGGTGGCCATCGCGCGCGGCATGATGGCCGACCCGAAGCTGCTGGTGTTCGACGAACCGTCGCTGGGCTTGTCGCCGCTGCTGGTGCAGCAGATGTTCGACATCATCCGCGACGTTACCTCGCATGGCGTGACGGTGCTGCTGGTCGAGCAAAACGTGTTCCGCACCTTGCGTCTGGCCGACCGTGGCTACGTGCTGGAAAACGGCACCATCGTGCGCACCGGCACGGGCGCCGAACTGCTTGGCGACCCACACATAAAAAAGGCCTATCTGGGCCATTGATAACCAGGATTTTCCCTATGACCCTACGCTGCACATTCATCGACCATGGCAAGGGCGGCGCGCCCGATTGCATGCAGGTCGCCCAACGCGACATGGAAGCCCCCACCGGGCGCCAGGTGCTGATCGAAGTGGCCTACGCCGGGGTCAACCGCCCCGACGTGCTGCAACGTTCGGGCTCGTATCCGCCGCCGCCCGGCGCGTCGCCGTATCTTGGGCTGGAAGTGTCCGGCACCATCATCGGCGTCGGCCCCGACGTGACCGCGTGGAAGACGGGCGACACAGTCTGCGCGCTGACGCCCGGCGGCGGCTACGCCCAGTATTGCCTGGCCGACGAGCGCCACTGCCTGCCCGTGCCACGCGGCATGGACCTGCTGACGGCCGCGGCCATTCCCGAAAACTACTTCACGGTCTGGACCAATGTGTTCGACCGCGCGCGCCTGGCGTCCGGCGAAAAATTCCTGGTGCATGGCGGCTCCAGCGGCATCGGGCTGACAGCCATTCAATTGGCGCGCGCCTTTGGCGCCGAAGTCTGGACCACCGTGGGCAACCCCGCCAAGGCCGAGGCCTGCCTGAAAGCCGGCGCGCATCACGCCGTGCTCTACCGCGACACCGACTTCGAAGCCGAGGTGCGCCAGGCGACCCAAGGCGTGGGTGTGGACGTCATCCTGGATATGGTGGGCGGGTCTTACATCAACAAGAACATCAGGCTTCTGGCCGTGAACGGGCGGCTGGTGCAGATTGCGTTCCTTGAAGGCAGCAAGGCCGAGATCGACGCCCTGCCCATCATGACCAAGCGGTTGCAATTCACGGGTTCCACGCTGCGCCCGCGCTCGGACGATGACAAGGGCGCCATCGCGCAGGCGCTGGCCACGAAGGTGGTGCCGCTGATGGAACAAGGGCAATGCCTGCCGCTGATCCACGAGGTTTTCCCGCTGGCGGATGCGCCCCGCGCGCATGCCTTGATGGAAAGCAGCCAGCACATCGGCAAGATCATGTTGAAGGTGAGTGCATGAGTGCGGACATGAAGGCTCGCTTCGATGGCCAGGTCGCCATCGTGACGGGCGCGGTAGGCGGTATCGGCTCGGCCATCGTCGAAGGTTTTCTGGCGGAAGGCGGGCGCGTGGGCCTGATCGACTTCAACGCGCAGGCCGGCGCGGCCTACGAACAGGCCCTAAGAAAGCGGGGCCATGACGTGGCGTTCGTGCCCGCCGACGTGGCGCACTACGAGCAATGCCAGGCCGCCTATGACCGCATCACGGCCGAACTGGGCGCGGCAACAATTCTGGTGAACAACGTGGGCATTTCCCCCAAGACCGACGGCCGCGCGCTGAAGGTCTGGGAGATGCCGCCGGGCGAATGGGACAAGGTCGTGTCGGTGAACCTGAACAGCGTGTTCTACATGACGCACCTGGCCACGCCGCACATGGTCAAGCTGCGCCAGGGGCGCGTGGTCAATATGTCGTCGGTGGCGGGCAAGGCGTACTGCGACATCGTGGCGGCGCATTACGCGGCTACCAAGGCCGGGCTGATCGGCCTGACCCGGCATTGGGCCGCCGAGCTGGGTGAGTTCGACGTCACGGTCAATGGGCTGGCGCCCGGGCGCATCAGCACGCCGCTGCTGAAAAGCGTGCCCCAGGAAATCAACGACGCCGTCGCGCAAGTCACGGCACTGCGCCGCCTGGGCACCCCGGAAGAGGTGGCCGACGCCTGCCTGTTCTTCGCGTCCGATCAGGCCCGCTTCGTCACCGGCCAGGTATTGGATGTGGCGGGCGGCTGGCTGATGACCTGAACGGCCGGGCCAGCGCCCGCGCGCCGCGTCAGCACTTCCCCGGGTTTGGAGTCCGGGGCTGGGCTGAGCGGTCAGCAATCAGGCGTCTTCTTGGACACCCAGCCGGTACACCACGGTATCCAGCCGGCTGACGCCCGCGCTCTGGAACTTCGGTTCCTTGTCCAGGATGTCGCGGCGGTCAATGATGACGGCCGGGGCCACGCCGGTGAAGATGGCCTGCACTTCGCTGTCCACGACCGAGAATGGCGGCCCCGCCATCTCTTCCTGCGGATAGTCCAGCGTGATCAGCAGGCCTCGGCTGGCGGGCGATAGCTGCCCATAGACGTGGCGCACGTAGTCCGCCCGCATGGCTTCGGGCAGCGCGACCAGCGCCGCGCGGTCATAGGCGCCCACGCAGTGCGACAGCAGTTGCGCATCCAGCTTGAAGATGTCGCCAAGGATGATTTCAATATTGCCCGCCACGTAGTGCGTGCCGTAGACGGATTCATGCGTCACGGGACGCAGCTCGTTTTCGGTGAAGAACTGTTCCACCGCAAGCTGCGAAAGCTCAACGCCCAGCACCGAGTGCCCCTGCGCCGCCAGCCACACCATGTCCAGCGATTTGCCGCACAGCGGCACCAGTACCCGTCCACCCTGCGGTACGGCCAGCGTGGGCCAGTACTTCTGCAAGAGCGGCGTAATCCGGGTCTGATGAAAGTGCGTGCGCCCTTCGCGCCAGCGTTCCAACCAGAATTCTGCGTCCATGTCCTGTCTGCTCCTCCTGTGTTTCGATTGCAAGCTCTACGCTTTTGTCCGGGCCAGCCGGGGCCCGGGGCGGTGATGCACGCGGCACGGCGGGTTTGCCGGGGTTTACCGGTTTGCCTGACACTGCCTGGTGTGCCGGGCATTGTAGTGCCCTGATCAGGGCACAGTTCAATAGTGACGCCGGCGCCCTGGCCCGGTATGCTCTGCACCAGCGCGCCCTTCCCTCTTAGGAACCGATGCCCGACCCTCAACACCTGCAGGCACTGCTTGTCCAGTGCGCGGAAAAACGCGAATCCGCACTGGCGGAGCTTTATCGCCTTGCGTCCCCGCATCTGTTTGCCCTGGCCAGACGTATGTTGAGAGACCAGGCCGCCGCGGAAGACGTGCTGCAAGAGTGTTTCGTATCGATCTGGCGCCAGGCTGGCCAATACCAGGCCGAGCAGAGCCAACCCATGACGTGGATGACCCGCATCGTCCGGAACCGCTGCATCGACCGCTTGAGGCGGCCCGACGTCGTGGTGCCGGACCCGGACGACACGCTGACGCTGGCCATGGCCGACGACGGCCCCGGCCCGCTTGCCCGTTTGGAAGCCAGCCAGGACGGCCGTCGGCTGGCCGACTGCATGGGCCAGTTGGAAGGGCCGCAACGGGTTGCCATTGCCATGGCGTTTTTCGATGACCTGGCGCATCCCGATATCGCGGCCCGCTTGGAGACGCCGCTGGGAACGATCAAGAGCTGGATACGCCGTGGCTTGCAACGGCTGAAAAGGTGCCTGGAATGAATTACCGCCACCCCGAACTGCAGGACCGCCTGGCCGCCGAATACGTGCTGGGCGGCTTGCGCGCGGGTGCGCGGCAGCGCTTCATCAACTTGATGCGCGATGACGCCGGCCTGCGGCGCGCGGTGACGGAATGGGAAGACCGGCTGTTGCCGCTGGCGATGGCCCTGTCCCCCGAGACACCGCCCGCGCATGTCTGGCAGGCAATTGCCGCCCGCATCGCTGCGGCGCCCAAGTCTGCGCCCACCGCTACACGCACGCCTTCCGCGCCGCGTGGCCTGTCCTGGTGGCGCGCCTTGTCGGCCGGCTTGGCGACGGCTGTGGTGGTGCTGGCCTTCCTGATGTTCAAACCGGCCCCCACACCGACCGAGGTACGCACCGTTGCCGTGCTGTCCGGCGAGAAGGCGCCCGGCGCCATGGTCGTGAATACGCTGCCGGACAACCGCCTGGCCGTGCAGCCCATGCAAGACCTGGTGGCGCTGGCCGATGGCCGCGCGCTGGAATTGTGGTCCATCACGCCCGGACAGGCGCCGCGCTCGCTGGGCTTGGTACTGCCCGGCCAGACCACGGTGCTGGCCCCCAGCCTGCTGCCGCAGCAGGGCGACACGGTCGCCATTACGCTGGAACCGGCGGGCGGCGCACCCGGCGGCATCCCCACCGGCCCGGTCGTCTTGAGCGGCAAGGTCATCTGACCAGGGTTAGTCCTTAGGCTGAACACGCATCCAATCGCAGGCTTGCCCCGTATCTCCTCATGACGGCCACACAAAAGGAGATCGTCATGAAATTGCTAGCCTCGATTGCCATCGCTTGCTCGGCCCTGACCCTGTCGCCCACGTTCGCGGCGGACGTCATGGTGGGCGGCCAGCCGATGATGCCCGCCAAGAATATCGTCGCCAACGCGGTGAATTCCGCGGACCACACCACGCTGGTGGCGGCGGTAAAGGCGGCGGGCCTGGTGGATACGCTGCAAGGCAAGGGCCCGTTCACGGTGTTCGCGCCGACCAACGCCGCCTTCGGCAAGCTGCCCGCGGGTACCGTGGACACGCTGGTCAAACCGGAAAACAAGGCCACGCTGACCACGATCCTGACCTACCACGTGGTGCCCGGCAAGCTGGATTTCGACGCGCTGGCCGCCCGTATCAAGAAGGGTGGCGGCAAGACCGAACTGAAGACGGCCAGCGGCGGCAAGCTGTGGGTGATGATGAACGGCAAGCACAACCTGACCCTGAAGGACGAAAAGGGCGGCGTGTCCACCATCAGCACCTATGACGTCTATCAGTCCAATGGCGTGATCCACGTGATTGACACGGTGTTGATGCCGAACTGATCGCTTGCTTGAAAGCGGCCCCACGGGGCCATCATTCCAGCCCGGCCTGCGCGCCGGGCTTTTTGCGTTGGACTTTCTACGTTTGGCGTCTTTGTTTTTTACGGCGCGCCGCGCTTCCGGTATCGTAGGCATCCGTCCCCGCTGACGCCAGCACATCCCACTATCAAGGAAACGCCGACCGCCATGCTTGCAACCCTGAGCCGCCGTGTGCGTGCCTGCCTGCTCGGGCCGGCCCTAGCCTGCTGCATCGGCCTTGCCGTGTCGGCCGCCCATGCGCAACCCGCCGCGCAACTGGACCACGCGTACCAATCCGAACTGCGCGCGGAAAACGAGGCGCTGCAAACCCGCATCAAACAACTGCCGCCCGCCATGCAAGCGCTGAACACGCGGATCTCGGCCGCCTTGCGGGCGAACGACCCACAAGAGGCGCAGCGCGTGGCCGAAGAGATGGCCCTGCAGGACCCTCGCAACGCCGACGTCAGGCTGTTCCTGGGCAAGCTGCAAGCGCAGCAAGGCAAGCTGCCCGCCGCCCAAGACCTGTTCGACGAGGCCATCAAGCTGAATCCGGACCATAAGTGGGCATACGTCAACAAAGCGGGCGCGCAGGCGCAGCGCGGGGATTTGCCCAATGCCTTGGCCACGACGCAGGCGCTGACGAATCGCTTTCCGGACTGGAGCATCGGCTACAACCTGCAGGCGTCGCTATTGGATGCCATGGACCGCCCGGATGATGCCCTGAAGGCTTATCAACAGGCCGTGCGCGCCAAACCCGCCAGTGCGTTGATTCTGACCAATCAGGGTAATTTGCTGTGGCGCCTGGGCCGGCAAGCCGACGCGCGCCTGTCTTACGAAGACGCATTGCGAATCCAGCCGGGTTACCCGCTGGCCGAGTCGGCGCTGGCCGATCTGCGCAAGTAATCCGGTAGCCATGATGAAACGCCGTGCGCTGCTCAAGAGCCTGGGGCTGGGTGGAAGTTTGGGGATAGGTCTGCGTCTGAGTTTGGGCGGGCTGATGATGGCGCCCTTGCGCGCCTTGGCCGCCACCGACCGCAAACCGATCATCCGGCAGGTGTTCGCCCTGCCACCCGACGCCATTCCGATCTCATCACAGCACGCCGCGTTGATACGGTTGCTGCGTGTGCAATGGATGCCGATTGAATCCGGCGCGCCGGGCATTGATTTCGAACAGCCGCTGCTGGGCGGCCCCGACACACTGGCCATTGCGCGCCGCGCGTTGAAAACGTCGGACGACGCGCTGGCCATCCGGCGCCTGGCCGAAGTGTGCCGCGTGCTGCCGGGCTTCGTGGCGTCCGTGGGAAAGCTCGCGCCGGGCCATTACCCGCTGCCGACCGAGATGAAAGAAACGTTCGACTTTCCGCAAAGCGGCATGGACGCGCTAGGCGGCTTCACGCTGCGCGCCGAACACCTGGTTTTGTTGCGCGCCGCCGTCTGGCGGGAAGCAAGCCCGCAACAACTGGAAGCCGTATTACGCGAAGGGGACCGCTTCTGGCCGGCGCCCCTGATTGACGGCAAGCGGCCCTATGGCGACGCCAGCTACTACCAGGTCGACATGGCGCGCCTGCTGGGTGAGCCCTACCCCCTGGACGCCAAGGGGTACGCCATCACGGAACCGGCCAAGGACGCCCGGCTGGAAAAGCTGCACTACGAAACCCTGGGCGCGTTGCAGGTCTTCCTGGGCCACGCCGTTGCGCGCAAAGCCAAACGGTGACGCCGCCGCGCTAGGCGCGGCGAACGAAGCTGCGGATATCATCCATGACCGGCACCGCGGCCAGCAAGGTCAGCAGCAGCGCCAGCGGCCAGGTCGAACCGAAGCCGAAGTGGAAGAACGAATAGGCGCCGGTCACGCCGCCCACGAAGAACAGGGTAACCATCAGGCTCAGCACGATCAGCTTGCCGCGGTCGGCAAACACGGGCGGCTTGTGTTGCGCGTCGCTCTTGGACACGTTCCAGTAAAACAGCTTGCCCAGCTCGATGCCGATATCGGTCACCATGCCGGTGACGTGCGTCGTGCGGATCTCGGAGCGCGACACCTTGGTGATCATGGCGTTCTGCAGGCCCATGATGTAGCACAGCAGCATCACCGTGCCGGGCACATAGAACCAGCGCAGCGTCTCCAGGTTGGCGCCCAACAGGCCAAAGACCAGCAGCAGCACAGCTTCCAGCAACAGGGGCAAAGCGTACTCGCTGGCCAGGTGGGAGCGCCGCCCGAAGTTGATCAGGAACGCGGAACTGGCCGCGCCCGCCAGGAACGACAGCAACGCCGCCACGCCCTGCAACACCACCACCAGCCCGCCCAGCGCCATGTGGTCGGCCATCATGGAAACGATGCCCGACATGTGCGAGGTGTATTGCTGCACGGCCAAAAAGCCGCCCGCGTTGACCGCGCCGGCGGTAAAGGTCAGGAAGTAGGCAAGATGCCTGTTGGCTTGCGGGCTACGGCTGACCGCGGTCAGTCTGCGCAGATACGGAATGGCCACGCTTTTCCCTTCAAAACGTCCCGTCGAAACGTCGCTTCAAAACAAGAGCGCTCACGGAAACGCGAAGCACATTCTAGTCGGGGACGACGCGCCGTGGACGAGGGCAATGCGGGCATCACCCCCGCAGGCGAGACTCCCGCAAGGTCATAACGAAAACGCCTTCAGGTTGGCAATTCGTTCGGCCAGGCCGTCCGCGCCCAGGTAGTGGCCCAGTTTGCCCGCGCGCACCTTGTGCAGATCCTCCTGGTAGCTGTTGGCCATGGCGTCGCGCACCTCGGCAAACGCGGCGGCAATCCCGTCACCGCAGGCTGCCGCGACGCGACGCGCAGCCTCGGGCGCGCCGCAGGCAACGCATCGGGCCACGCCCAGGGCATCGGCTTGGGCGCCTTGCGCCAGCAGCCGCTCGACGAGTTCCGCCGGAGGCTTGCGATCAAAGCGATGAATGGCCGTGGCGCTGACCGCTGCGCCCGCTTGCAACAAGGCGTCGGCGGCAGCGCAGGCGTGCCGCATCAAGGCCACATCCACCGGGGTGGCGCTGCCTCGCAAGGGCTGGTCGAAGCGCATGCCCTGCTCTGCCAATTGCCGCACCAGCGCCGCGTCATCCTTGCTTATCGCGTGCTGCAAGGCCAGGCCGGCCAGACGCGGCGATTGCATCAGCGTGCCGGCCGCCAGCGGGCCACGCCAGTCCACCAACGCGCGCCGGTAGTACGCGACGAGCGCGTCGGCCAGTGCCTGCGGCATGCCATGGTCCGACACCCGTTCGTCCAGATACTCCAGCACGCGCACGCCGGGGCTATCCAGGTCGTCTTCCGGATCTGTCTCCAGGCACAGCGCGGCAAAGGCGGCATGCAGATCCGGCGCGATCGTTGCAATGCCATCCTGTTGCAAGGCATGCGTCCAGCCGGGCAGGCCCTGCTTCCATGCCACGATGCTGCCGGCGCGGGGGCCGGGCTCCGTCGCCACGTAGATGCGGTCGCAGTACTCAAAACCGCCTATGGGCAGATAGCGCAGCGTGCCGTTCCAGGTCTCGCCGTCTTCGGCGGCGGCGACTTCGGCGCACTCTTGTTCGTGTTCGATCCAGCCTTGCAGATCGCGATAGTGGTCGCTGCCGTCGTAGAACAGTTCGGACCAGCTCAAGGCCTCTTCATTGCCGTCCATCCGCGCGTGCAAGTCGTAGGCCAGCTCGCCGCCAGCGGTCAGGCGCCACAGGTCGCGCAAGGCTTGTGGCAAGGGGCCGGCGCAGGCGGATTCAATGTCCGCGATGCGCGCGTCGGACAAGGGCGGCTGCACCGCGATCAGCACGCGGTTGGCGAACAGCGCAATACCGTGTTCGCGCAAGACGCGCACATCGTCGGGGGAAAACGGGTGGGTCATCTGGCGTCTTCAGTAGTGAAAGCTGCCAGGATTCTACTAGCGGCCGCGCCATCCACATGCGCGGCCGCCGGGCCCGGCGATCATTGCTGACGTGCGCTCGCCAGCCCCGCCCAGCCCCCGTCGCGCCTACTCCGCGCCTGACTCCATCAACTGCTGGCGGCGAAATTCGCCCTGGCGCACGTGCATCCAGCCGGGATACTCCGGCGGCAGCGCGCTGACCTTGTCCAGGGCCGCCAGCTCGTCTTGCGTCAGCTTGATGGTGGTTGCCGCCAGGTTGTCGTCCAACTGATCCACCCGCTTGGCGCCGATGATGACGCTGGTGACCACTTGCTGATGCAGCAGCCACGCCAGCGCCACTTGCGCCACGGATACGCCGCGCGCATCGGCCACGGACTTGAGCGCGTCGATGCTGTCGTAGGCGCGGTCGCGGTCCACCGGCGGGAAGTCGAAGGCGGCGCGGCGGCTGCCGGCTTCGGCGGCCCCGTCGCGGCTGTACTTGCCGCTAAGCAAGCCACCAGCCAGCGGGCTCCACACCATCAGCCCGACGCCTTCGCTTTGCAGCATGGGCACGAGTTCACGTTCCAGATCGCGGCCCGCGATCGTGTAGTAGGCCTGTAGCGATTCAAAGCGCGCCAGCCCCAGGCGTTCGGCAATGCCCAGCGCCTTCATGATTTGCCAGGCCGCCCAGTTGGACACGCCCACGTAGCGCACGTGGCCGTGCTGGACCAGGGTATCCAGCGCGCGCACGGTTTCTTCAATGGGCGTGGCGGGATCGAAGCCGTGGATCTGGTAGAGGTCGATGTGATCCAGCTGCAAGCGCGACAGGCTCTTCTTCACACCGTCCAGAATGTGAGCGCGCGAATTGCCGCGCGCATTCACCCCCGCGCCAGTCGGGCCGAACACCTTCGTGGCGATGACCACGTCGTCGCGCGCCACCTTCAAATCGCGCAGGGCCTGGCCGGTGATGATTTCGGAACGGCCTTCCGAATAAACGTCCGCCGTGTCGATGAAGTTGACGCCCGCGTCCAACGCCCGGCCCACCAGCCGGTTGGCGTCTTCCTGTTGCAGGTTGCCGATCTTGCTCCACAGCTCGCCTTCGCCGCCGAAGGTCATGGTGCCCAGGCAGAGTTCCGAGACGAAAAGGCCAGTGCTGCCGAATTTCTTGTATCGCATGGTTGAGCTCCTTTCAGCGGCGTCGCCGGTCCGTGCGCCCCGGGATGGGACGCCGGACGCCAGCTTGCCGGGATGGGAACAGTATGCGTCGATGAGCGGCGGCGCGCGCTGCTTGATCCTGCCCTTTTTTTGCCTGATTCTCTGGCAAGCGTTTCAGAGAATCAGGCATACGCCCGATCCTCCGAACTTTTTGCCCATTTCTCCACTCCGAAAAAGGCAACTGTGCATCGCGACTAGACCGCGCATACACTGAACCCCGCCCTAATCTCTGCGGCGCCGCCGGCTTGCCTCGCGGACGGCGCGCCTTCCGGAGCCTCCATGCCTATTACTACCGCTCTACCCTCTACCGCTCTACCCTCTACCGCTCGATCCGCCACCGTTCCCCCCGAAGACGCCGTCACCGCCGGCCCCTTGGACATCGCTTACGAACCGGCCCGCCGAGAGCTCCTCTGCACGCTGGACCGGATGACGGGCGATCTGGAAGGATCGCTGGACACGCCCATCGAAGGCCTCTACCTGCACCGGCTGTCGCAGCCCACCGGCGCCAAGCCGGGGCTGCAGAAAGCCGCGCTGGCGGTCATCGCGCAGGGTTCCAAACGCCTGCTGATCGGTGATGAGAGTTTCGAGTACGACCCCTTCCATTACCTGATTTCCTCGGTGGACCTGCCCGTGGTGGCAAAGGTGTCGGTGGCCAGCCCGACGCTGCCCTACCTGGGCCTGCGGCTGGATCTGAACCCCGAGGAAATCGCCGAACTGATCAGCGACGAGAACCTGCCGCCGCCGGTGCCCGCGGAAGCGTCACGCGCGCTGAGCGTGAATCCGCTGGGCGGCTCGCTGCTGGACGTGGTGCTGCGGCTGCTGCGCCTGTTGGACAGTCCGCGCGACATCCCCATCCTGGCGCCCATGGTCAAGCGCGAACTGCTGTACCGGCTGCTGATGAACGGCCAGGGCGTGGTGCTGCGCCAGTCCGTGCTGCAAGACAGCCAGTTGAACCGCGTGGCCAAGGCCATCCGCATCCTGCGCGACAACTACGCCCAGCCGCTGCGCGTGGAGGAAATCGCCCGCGACGTACACATGAGCGTGTCGTCCTTGCACCATCATTTCAAGCAGGCCACCGCCATGAGCCCGCTGCAATACCAGAAGCACCTGCGCTTGCAGGAAGCCCGCCGTCTGATGCTGAGCGATGACGCGGGCGTGGCGCTGGCCGCGCATGCCGTGGGCTACGAGAGTTCGTCGCAGTTCAGCCGCGAATACAGCCGCCTGTTCGGCACCCCGCCGCTGCGCGACAAGCAGCGCTGGAAAGAAGAATCGCTGGGCGCGGCGGCCTGACCAAGCCGCGTTTCCCCCCCATACAGGCCGGATGCAAAAATATTTGCATCCGGCCTGCATCCAATTCGGTCTCCCGCGTGTAGTACCTGTACCGGCGCGCATGGTGCGCGTCGTCTACAGACCTTTCACGTCGCTGGAGACCGCTCATGAAGACCCAACGTTCGCACCGCATCCCCGTCGTTACCGGCCTGTTCGCCGTGTCGCTCCTGGCCGCCTGCGGCTCGATGAGTTCCAAATCCATGGCCTATTCCCAAGCCAACCTGCCTGCCAGCATCCAGGTGCCGGCCGGCAACAAGGTCGCCTGGGAAACCGTGGGCGTGGGCGAAATCACCTACGAATGCCGCGCCAAGGCCGACATGAAGGACCAGGCCGAATGGGTATTCGCCGGCCCCAACGCCGCCCTGAATGACCGCATGGGCAAGCAGGTGGGCAAGTACTACGGCCCGCCCGCCACCTGGGAAGCCATGGACGGCTCGAAAGTCACCGGTAAGCAACTGGCCGTGGCGCCGGCCGGCGACGGCAACATCCCCTACCAACTGGTGCAGGCGAATCCGGCCATGGGCGCGGGCGCGATGACGGGTGTGACCTACATCCAGCGCGTTGCGCTCAAGGGTGGCGTGGCGCCGAAGACGCCGTGCAACACGGCGATGCTGGGCCAGAAAAGCGTGGTGAAGTACCAGGCCGACTACATTTTCTGGAAGGCGAACTAAGCCCGCCGGCCCGCCGCCCCCATCGGCGGGCCAGCGGCTGGAGAGTCCGGTAAGATGGCGCAACCTTCAACCGCGCATGGCGGGTTCGCGCGGCCGCTCCCTTACCGTCCCTGCTCTCGCATGCCGAACCGCCTGACCCCGGATTTCGATTACGAAGCTGCCCTTCAGGCTTGCGCGGCCGGCCGCCGGCCCGCGCTGGAAGCGCTGTATCGGCAAGAAGGCCCGCGCCTGCTGGGCGTGGCCCAACGACTCCTGCGCGATCGCGCTTGGGCAGAGGACATCGTGCATGACGCCTTCGTCAAGATCTGGAACCAGGCCGACACGTTCGACGCATCGCGCGGATCGGGACGCGGCTGGGTGTACAGCATCACCCGCAACCTGGCGCTGAATGCGCTGCGCGACACCGCCCGCGAAACCGACGTTGACGACGACGCGGCCGCCGCCCTGGACGCGCGCGACGCCATCGAAGCCTGGCACGAC
This sequence comes from Achromobacter spanius, assembly GCF_029637605.1. Lineage (NCBI taxonomy): Bacteria > Pseudomonadati > Pseudomonadota > Betaproteobacteria > Burkholderiales > Alcaligenaceae > Achromobacter > Achromobacter spanius. Next base: position 2,768,238 of record NZ_CP121261.1, read on the forward strand.
ACCCGCGACGCCTTCGACTGGCGCGCCAGCGCCGGACGCATCGGCCCCTGCCTGGAAGAACTGGAACCGGTGCGCCGCAATTGCGTGCTGCATGCCTACGTAGAGGGGCTGACGCATAGCGAAATCGCCCAGCGACTGGGCGCGCCGCTGGGCACCGTCAAGGCCTGGATCAAGCGCAGCCTGCAAGCGCTTAAGGAGTGCCTGGCATGAGCGCTCCGCAATCCTCCCATGACGAAATCGACGAACTCGCCGGCGAATACGTGCTGGGCACCTTGTCGGCCACCCAACGCCGCGACGCGCAGGCGCGCATGACGCACGACGCGGGCCTGCGCGCGGCGGTTGCACGCTGGGAAGCCAGGCTCCTGCCCTTGACGAACCTGTCCGAACCGGTTGAACCTTCGACCAGCCTTTGGCCTCGCATTACCCGCACGCTGGATATGGCACAGGCGCAGGCGCGGCCCGCTGCCAGCCTCAAGTCGAGCAGCGCGCCCAAGCCCGGCCTCTGGGACAGTCTGGCTTTCTGGCGCAGCCTGGCCGTGGGTGGCATGGCGGCTGTGCTGATCCTGGGCAGCACGCTGGCGCTGCGTCCGGTGGCCACGCCCGACGCGCCGCAATATGTGGTGGTGTTGGTGGCCCCGCAATCGCAGGCGCCCGGCTGGGTGGTGCAGGCGCAGGCTGGCCAAAGTGCCGTGCAACTGGTGCCCATCACCGCCACGGAAGTGCCGCCGGATCGTGCGCTGGAATTCTGGACCAAGGCCGACGGCTGGGCCGGCCCCGTATCGCTGGGCCTGGTCAAACCCGGCGAGCCGGTCCTGATCCCGCTGGACAAGCTGCCGCCGTTGGAACCCAACCAGCTTTTCGAGCTGACGCTTGAACCCAAGACCGGCTCGCCCATCGGCAAGCCCACCGGCCCGATTCAATTCATCGGGCGCGCGGTCAAGATGCTGTAGCGGGCATCACCCTCTAGCGCTTGCGCGCGAAGGGGTACGCCTGCTGCGCCAGGAAGGTCCCCGGCATGTCGTTATCCAGAATCCCGTAGTTCTCGGGCAAGCGCTTGCCCACGCCGCGCACGGCGGTGCCAAAGGCGTAATCGATGAACGAGAAGTGCGCGGCGTAGTTCTTGTCGATGGCTTCGGTGTCTGACGAGTGGTGCCAGTGATGGAAATCCGGCGTCACGATGATGTAGCGCAGCCAGCCCCACGGCAGCTTCACGTTGGAATGGATCAACACGGCCTGGAACCCGACGATGATGATGTAGGCATCCAGCACCGCCTTCGAAAACCCCAGCACGAACAGCACGCCCAACACCGCCACGCGCGTGATCAGCAGTTCAACAATGTGCAGGCGTGAACCGGCCAGCCAGTCCAGCGTGCGCGTGCTGTGATGCACCGCATGAAAGCGCCACATGAACGGCACCTCGTGATAGACCCGATGCGCCGCGTACTGCGCCAGGTCCGCCACCAGCACCGCCACGAACAGTTCCAGCACATAAGGCATCGACTGGATGGCCGCCTGCAAGGGCTCATACGCCGCCCAGGAAAACAGCCGGTGGATGAAGAAGTTGATGCACAGCAGCACCGCGCCCACCGACAGGTGGTTGAACAGGAAGTGCTTCATGTCCACCTGCCATTCCCCGCGAAACACGGGCTGGCCGGGATACAGCGGCGTCAACTTCTCGACGATGATGAAGACCATGCTGGACGCCAACAGATCCAGGATGAACCAGTCCAGGCCCAGGTACGGGTGGTTGCCGGTGTTGGACGAGGTCACCACCACCTGGCTACCGCCCGCCGCCACCGCGCAGCACACCAGCGCGAAGGCCGAGATGTTCAGCCAGCGCTGACGGCCCAGCACGGTATTGGCAAGCGCAATGGAGCCCGACACCAGCAGCGCGGAAAACAGCAGCGTGCGCATCGCTTCCACGGAGTAGAAAGCGCGCAGCTCCGGCGTGGTGAGATAGGCGGGAAAGTGGAAAGCCAGCACCCCCAGCACGGCCAGGATGGCCAGGAACAGGGCAATGACGCCGCTGATCATGCCGGTTCCCGGGTTGATGCGCCCGTCCTTACTGAAAAGTTCTACTACTTGCCGAACACCGGACGCGCGCTGTTTCATGTCTGCGATATGACTGACCACGGGGGCCAGAGTGTATCGCCGTGCTAAGCCGGTCATGTAATCAAACGTGAATATCAACGACAAATTCAGCGTCTGGCCGCATCGCCCTTGCGCCTGCTCAACCCGCTTGCCCCGCCCTGGCAGGGGGCGGGTTGACAATGAACAGTCGTTGGCGTGTCATGAGGACGCCGACGCTCGCCGCGCTTGGCGCGTGCCGGTCCCCGTCAACGGGTTCCCAAGAGAGAGGCCCCAATGTTCCCTGAATATCGCCAACTCATTACGCAGCTGAAATCCGAGAACGCGCACTTCTCGGCCCTGTTCCAGCGTCACAACGACCTGGACCAGGAAATCCAGAATATGGAGGACGGCAAGGTGCCGTCCTCAAGCGCCCACATCGAGGTGCTGAAAAAAGAAAAACTGCTGCTCAAGGACAAGCTCTACGGCCTGCTACGAGCGGCCGATCAAAACACCGGCTAAGCCCGCGCCTGTCCGTCAAGGGCCACCTGCCCTACATCAGCTCAAGCCCCGCTCCCCGCACCACGACCGCGTACTTCGCCATTTCAGAACGAAAGTACGCCGCCGTCTGGTCGGGGGGCATCAGCAGAATGCGGTTGTTCTGCGCCGCCATGGCCTGTTTGACCTCGGGCGAATTGAATGCCCGGCCCAATGCGTCGTAAATGCGGCGCACATCGGCCGCCGGCAATTTGGCCGGCCCCGCCGCGGCGAACCAACCACCGATCTCGTAATTCTCCAGCCCTTGCTCACGCGCCGTGGGCAAATCAGGCAAGGCCGCCATTCGTTCGCCACCACAAGCCGCCAGCGCCTTGAGCGCCCCGCTTTTTATCTGCGGCAGCACCGAAGGCAGCGACAAGACGCCGAAATCCACCTGCCCGCCTATCAGGTCCGCCATCATGGGACCCACGCCCTTATAGGGAATATGGCGCGCCTTGACGCCCGCCTGCTGCACGTACATCTCGGCGGCCAGATGCAGAATGGTGCCATTGCCCGACGAGGCATAGTTATAGCGGCCGGGTTCGCGCGACAGCAATGTGGTCAGTTCCTTGAGGTTGCCCGCGGCGATCTGCTTTGGGTTGGCCACGATCAGGAACGGCGTCATGCCCACCATGCTGATCGGTGTAATGTCGTTCAGCGGGTCGAACGGCAAAGACTTATAGACGCTGGGAAAAATCACATGGTTGTTCGACAGCATGCTTAGCGTGTAGCCGTCCGGCGCAGACCGCACTAACGCGGACGTGCCCACAATGCCGCCCGCGCCCGGCTGGTTTTCGACCACGACCGTATGCCCAAGCGCCGCGGACAGCGCCGGGCCGGCCGACCGCGTGATCGTGTCCACGCCCGACCCCACCCCCACGGGCAGGATGAATTTGATGGGCCGGTCCGATTGCGCCCTGCCCAGGGCTGGCGCGCCCAGCATCGCCACACCCAGCGCGCCCAGCATTTGTCGGCGGCTCCACCCCGCGCGTTGATTGCTCATGTTTGTCTCCTGTTGGTTTTTTGTTTCCCATCACGCTACCGCGCCCTGCTCCCGCAGCGCCGCAATCTGCGTTGCGTCATAACCCAAGTCCGCCAGCACGGCGTCCGTGTCCACGCCCAAGGTCGGCGGATGCAGCCGCACGCCCAGCCGGTGTCCGTCCATCATCAACGGGAACAGGGCCGCACCCGCGGTCTGGCCGGCGCGTTCGCCGTCGGGCAGCCGGATGTCGGCCAGCCCGCCCGTGGCGCGCAGATGCGGGTCGTCGTAAAGCGCTTCGGGCTTCACGATGGGGGCGAACGGCAAGCCGATGCGCTCGAATACGCTTGATAGCTCGGCTGCGCTGTAGCCGGCCAAACGCTCGCGCAGGTCGGCCAGCAAAGTGGGGCGCAGACGCACCCGGTCGTTGTTGGTGGCCAGGGCCGGATCCCGCTTCAAGTCATCGAATCCGAAGGCATCGCAGAAGGTGACCCATTGCGCATCGCTGACGGCCGCCAGGAAGATCTGCTCGCCATCTTTCACGGTGAATACGTCGTACAGCGCCCAGGCGGATACGCGATCGGGCATCGGCGCGGACGGCTGGCCGGTAATGGCGTACTGCAGCATGTGCTGGCCCACCAGGAAGACGTTGTTCTCGAACAGGGCCGACTGCACTTCCTGCCCACGCCCCGTAATGCCCCGCTGGATCAGCGCGGCCATGGCGCCGATGGCACCGAACATGCCGCCCATGATGTCGTTGACGCTGGTGCCCGCGCGCACCGGATCGCCGGGCCGGCCGGTCATATAGGCAAGCCCGCCCATCATCTGCACGACTTCGTCCAGGGCGGTGCGCATCTCGTAGGGGCCGGGCAGAAAGCCCTTGTGGCTGACGTAGATCAACCGGGGGTTGTCCTGCGACAGCGAGGCGTAGTCCAGCCCGTACTTGGCCATCGTGCCGGGGCGAAAGTTCTCGGCCACCACGTCGGCGCTGGCCGCCAGCTTGCGCGCGGCGGCGGCGCCTTCAGGGCTTTGGATATCCAGCGCGATGCTCTTCTTGTTGCGGTTGAACATCGGGAAGAAGCCGGCGCCCACGCCCAGCAGATGCCGGGTGCGATCCCCCCGCACCGGTTCCACCTTGATGACTTCGGCGCCCAGGTCGGCCAGCACCATGCCGCAGGTCGGGCCCATCACCATGTGCGTGAATTCGACCACGCGCAAGCCGGCCAGCGGCAGCGCATGAGGTGAAAGGGGCGTAGCGGTATCTTGAATTGGTTGTGGCATGGGAAAGCTCGAAAGATGTTGACGGAGGCAATCAGGCGGCCGCAACGGATAGGGAATGGAATGTCTTGGGCAGGCCGGCCTGCCACAGTGCGCCGTGCAAGGGCTGATCGGGCAGCCAGACGCCAACCTTCTGGCGCAGCGCCAACAATCGACTGATGTCCACGCCGGTTGCAATGCCCATGCTTTCCAGCATGAAAACCAGGTCTTCCGTGCTGACATTGCCGCTGGCCCCCGGAGCATGCGGGCAGCCGCCAATGCCCGCCAGGCAAGCGTCAAAACGCGACACGCCCGTTTCTAACGCGGCCAGCACATTGGCCAGCCCCAAGCCCCGCGTGTCATGAAAGTGCGCGCAGCACAGGCGGTCGCCCGCCAGGCGGCGCGCCTCGTCGAAAAGCCGCCGCACCGCAGCGGGGTCGGCGTAGCCCACCGTATCGGCCAGGCTGACGCGGTCGGCGCCCGCATCCAGCAAGGCCTGCATCAGCCGCAATACTTCCTGCGGCGGGACATGGCCCTGCAAGGTGCAGCCGAACGCCGTGCCCACCCCGCCTTCAATCAGCATCGACGACCCGGCCGCATCGCGCGCCGCGCGCATCTGGCCCACCATCGCCACCACCTCATCCGGGGTCTTGCGCAGGTTGGCCAAGCTATGGGCATGGCTGGCCGACAAGGGCACCAGCATCAGGTCCGCGCCGCTGGCCAGCGCGCGTTCGGCGCCTTTCAAGTTGGGCACCAAGACCGACACCGTTAATCCGTCCTGGCGTTTGGCGTGGGCCACCAAGGTCTCAGTATCCGCCAACTGGGGCAACAAGCGGGCGGGTACGAATGACCCGACTTCAATCTCGCGCTGGCCGGCCGCGTAGGCGGCATCGATCCATTCAAGCTTGGTTTGCGTGGGCATCACGACGGACAAGCTCTGCAAGCCGTCGCGCAGCCCCACTTCGCGCACGATGGCGCTGGTCGGAAAACAGGAAGACGGGGAAATCGGCATGGCGGCGGCGTTATCCAGAAAGGCATTTATCGAGCGACCAAGCCAGTTTAGATATTCTCGATTCACGCACAAGCGGTATTCCGGAACGACTAATATTCCATTCCGGAACATCTAAAGAAGGCGGCTCCGCCATGCGCGACCTGGACATCACCACCCTGCGCCTGTTCATCTCTGTTTGTGAAACCGGCAACATCGCCCGTGCCGGCCAACGCGCCAACATCGTCGGTTCGGCCATCAGCAAACGGCTGGCGCAGTTGGAAGACACCGTGGGCGCCAAGCTGTTGACGCGCAAGCGTCGGGGCGTCGAACCCACCGAGGCCGGCGAAACCCTGCTGGAACACGCCCGCGCGATATTGGCCAGCTCGCAACGCATTGAACGCGACATGTCGGCCTACGCCAGCGGCGTGAAGGGGCAGGTGCGCATCCTGGCCACCGCGTCCGTTCTGGCGGAATCCCTGGCCGAGGACATCGCGACATTCCTGCAAGCCGCCCCCCACCGCAACATCCGCGTGGACATGGAAGAGCGCGTCAGCCAGGACGTCGTGCGCGAGGTCAAAGGCGGCATCGCCAGCCTGGGCATCTGCTGGGACGCCGCCGACTTTCATGGGCTGGACACCCGGCCATACCGGGGCGACCGTCTGGCTGTCGTCACCGCGCCCGATCATCCGCTGGCCGAGCGCGACGCGGTCTGGTTCGACGAGGCCTTGGACTACGAGCACGTGAACATGCCCGCCGCCGGCGCGGTCCTGCGCATGTTGCAAACCGCGGCCAACCAAAGCGGCAAGTCTTTGCGCCACCGCGTCACCGTCAGTAATTTCGACTCCGCGTTCCGCGTCGTGCTGGCGGGCTTGGCCATCAGCGTGGCACCGATCGAGGTGGCCACGCCCTACGCCATGGCGCATGGCCTGCGCGTGTTGCCACTGCACGACCCCTGGAGCCATCGCCGCTTCGCCATCTGCATGCGCGACGCACATTCGCTGTCGGCGGCGGCCAGCCTGTTGCTGGATCATCTGGTCGCGGCGGGCCGGGCGTCGGCGTGACACGCTCTCTATCGGCCGCAGCGCTTGTTTAGGCCAACTAACGTTGATTTAGCTTATTTAGTTTTTCTAATCCTCCGCCAGCGGCTAGTCTGTCGCCCTTTCCATAAGGGTTGCCACGAGAGTTGCCATGACGACCGCATTCATTCCCGGCTTTCTGCTCGGCCTTAGCCTGATCGTCGCCATTGGCGCGCAGAACGCTTTCGTCCTGCGACAGGGGTTGCGCCAGGAATATGTGTTCGCGGTATGCCTGACCTGCGCCGTCTCCGACGCGATCTTGATCGGGGTGGGCGTGGCGGGCTTTGGGCTGGCGGCCGACACCCTGCCCTGGCTGGAACCCGCCATGCGATACGGCGGCGCGTTGTTCCTCTTCGTCTACGCCGCACGCAGCTTGCGCGCAGCCCTGCGCGCGCAGCACGACAGCCTGGCGCCCTCCACCCGGCAAACCAGCGGGCTTGCCGCCACGCTGGCCGCCTGCCTGGCATTCACCTGGCTCAACCCGCATGTGTACCTGGACACCGTGGTGCTGCTGGGATCGATCTCCAGCCAGTACGACGGCGCCAAAACCGCATTCGCGCTGGGCGCCATGTGCGCGTCGTTCACGTTTTTCTTCACGCTGGGCTATGGCGCCCGCCTGCTCCGCCCGCTGTTTGCAAACCCCAGCGCCTGGCGGGTGCTGGATGGCTGCGTGGGCGTGGTGATGTTTGCGATCGGCTTGAAACTGGTGTTGTGACGAACTGTAGTTGCGGCGAGCTGGACTTGCGGTCGCCCGCAGTCAGTCATCTACAATTCGGCGACGCTGGCCCTACGGTGGCCCAGCCCGCAACACACAGGTAGCATGACGCGCGCGAAGAAAACAGCTTCAAAAAGAAAACGCCCGGTAGCTCGGGGCAATAGCAAATCGGCCGGCCGTACCTATCGGTTCTTCAGGGCGCTTCTGGTTTCGTCACTGGCCAGCTTCGGCGCCACCACCTATGTCTTGAAGCCGCAATGGCCCGTGCAATTCTCGCCAGACGCCATCCTGGCGCGCCTGGGGTGGCCGGCACAGGAAAAGTTTGCCCCAGCGGCCATCCCTTCAGGGGCGCTGACTCACACCCGCTTCGCCGATTGCCCGCAGTTTTTCCCATCGGGCAACCTGCCCGTCGTGCCCTCCGCCGGCGCGCTGCGCGAGCTTTGCTTTTCGGCTTTTGCCGTCCTGCACAACGGCCAGACCAAAACACCGGTATTTGTCGCCGAGCGTCTGAACCGCAAGCTGCTGACGCAGGCGCAGGGGCTCGAGCGCACCGACAAGTTCTACGCCGAAGCGCGCCTGCCCAGTGCCGAACGCGCCACCCTGGACGACTACAAGGGTTCCGGCTATTCACGCGGCCACATGGCGCCCGCGGGCGATATGTATTCCCGAGACGCCATGGCGCAGAGCTTTTCGCTTGCCAACATGGTGCCGCAAAATCAGACGCAGAACGCTGGCCCCTGGAGCCGCATCGAACAAGACACGCGCAAGTACGTCATGCGCGCGGCGGGCGATGTGTACGTCTATACCGGCCCCTACTACGCCAGCAAGCCCGCATCCATCGGCTTTGGCGTTGCGGTACCCAGCCATGTCTACAAAGTGGTGTACGACGCCACCACGCGACGCTCTTGGGTGCACTGGCAGGCCAACAACGCCAGCGCGAAAGAAAGCGCCCCGATCAGCTACGAGGAATTCGTCCGCCGCACGGGGATGCAATTGCTACCGTCCGCGCCCTAGCGGCTTGCCGCAAAGCCCTGTACACCGCCGGATGCGGCGGGCATGCGGCTTGCTCCGCATGCCTGGCGACGCCTCTGCAAGGCTTGCCCGGAATGACCGGCCGCCGTCTGCCTGTGGGTGTCATCCAGGAGATCAGAATGAACCAGCCCCTATTGAACGCAGCCCTTTGCATTGCCTTTGCCCTGGGCGCGCCAGGCTACGCATTCGCCCAACCCACCCCTGCTTCAGGCGCTGCGGACTCTTCCGCCGCGATCACCAAGTTGAACAGCGAAGACCGCGGCTTTCTGACCAAGGCGGCGGAATCCGGCTATATGGAAATCGCGGGCGGCAAGCTCGCCTTGCAAAAATCCCGAAGCCCGCAGGTCAAGCAATTCGCCCAGAAGATGATCGATGACCACACAAAGCTCGGCGAGCAGATCCAGGCGCTTGTCAAAAAGAAGGGTTACGAAACGCCCACGCAGCCGTCCCTGATCCAGGCCGCCAAGCTGAAAGCACTGGAGCTGCGGGACGACGGGTTTGACGAGGCCTACGGCGATGAGATTGGCGTTGACGCGCACGAGGACGCCATCGAATTATTCGAAGAGGCCGCCGCGCACGCCACGGACGACGACCTGAAGCACTTCGCCGCCGACACGCTGCCCCGGTTGAAGCACCACCTGGACATGGCTCGCGCGCTGCGGAAAGCGATCAAAGACCCGGCAAAGTGATCTGAGCCGGATCGCTCGCATTGGTCAGCCGGGGCCCTGGATCCGGCATGACAGACTGCCGAGCGATCCGTAATCCACCGCCACGACATCGCCCGCGCTGATGTCCATGGGGGCAAGGCACGTCCCCGTTGTCACCACCTGATCCGCGCCGAGCGTTACGCCAAGCCGAGACAGTTCGTTCGCCAGCCAGGTCAGCGCAATGCGGGGGTCGCCCAGCACGTTTTCGCCGATACCTTCCCGCTTGAAAGTCTTGCCCACACGCCCCAACACGCGATGGCGCGGCAGGTCTAGCTCGCGCCACATCGCGGGTGCCTCGGGGCCCAGCACGAAGCGGTGCGCGCAGGCATTGTCGGCAATCAACTGCGGCCCGCCGATGGTGACAAAGTCCTGGTAGCGGGAATCCGGTATCTCGATGGCCAGATGCAGCGCCGATACCGCGTCCATTACTTCCAGGACATCGTACGGACGGGCTCGCGGAGCAAGGCTGCGCCCCATGCGAAACGCGAACTCGGCTTCCGCGACGCGCATGCGATCGGCGCCGATAGGCACGGCGTCCCCGTCGCCGTAGACCATCTCGCTGAGCAAGCGCCCCGCTATCGGGCCGTCAATGCCAATGTGGCGTTGTCCCGCCACGCTTGTGCCCGCAATTTTCCAACCAAACAAGGGCTTTGCGCTGATGGCTTCAATTTGCGCCTGAATCAGGTAGCCGTCTTCGGGGCAAGCGGGCCGCAGCGGCGTCGGCAGGCAATCCAATACCGTGCCCGCTTGCCAGTGCTGCACAAGCATCGCGGAAGCGGCTTTGGCGATATCAATGTCCATGACGACGTCCTGTCAAAAGCCCGCGAGCGTGATCTTCCCGACCGTGTGGCCGTCTTCAAGCGCCGCGTGCGCCCTGCGCAGGTTTGCGGCGTTGATCGTCCCGTAGGACGCGACACGCGGCGCAACCAAGGTTTTGTTATCGATCAAGTCCGCCACGGTGTTCAGGATGTCGTGCTGCCGCTGCATGTCGGCCGTGGCGTGCATGGGGCGAGTGAACATCGCCTCCCAGTGCATCGACACGCTCTTGAACTTCATCAGGCGCAGGTCCAAAGGCTCGGGGTCGTCGATCAGCCCAAGGCGGCCCTGCGGCGCGATGACCTGTGCCATCTCGGCCCAATTCTTCGGCGTGGTGTGGGTAGAGAAGATCCGGGTGACCGGAGCAAGGGCTTCGATAGCCTCAAGCTGCGTGGGCAAGGGGTGAAAGTGATTGATGACATGGTGGGCGCCCATCGAACGCACCCAGGCTTCGCTCTCGGACCGGGATGCCGTGGCAACAACCGTGACGTGCGTAAGCTGGCGCGCGATTTGAATGGCCATCGTCGGCACGCCGCCCGCCCCGCCAATCACGAGCAGGCTTTCGCCGGCGCCGCCGTCGGGCGGCAAGGACAGGCGGTCGAACAACATTTCCCAGGCGGTCAGCGAGGTCAGGGGAAGCGCGGCGGCGGTGGCGTGGTCAAGCGTGGCGGGCTTTCTGCCGACGATTCGCTCATCTACCCGTTGCAGTTCAGCATTGGCGCCTTGGCGATTCAGGACGCCGGCGTAATAGACCTCGTCGCCCGGTTTGAAGAGGCTTGCCTCTGGCCCAACGGCCTCGACAACGCCAGAGGCATCGTAGCCCAGCACCACGGGGGCGCCGTTTGACGGGTCCATGCTCATGCGGCTTTTGACGTCGCGCGGATTGACGCTCACGGCATGCACCCGCACCAGCAGATCGCGGCCTTGCGGATGCGCAGGGTCGGCCAATTGCAAATCTTCTAGCGAGCGCTCATCGCTGCTAGGCAAGCCTTTCGTCCAAAAACCCACTGCTTTCATCTGCATTCCTTCTTGTACGCCACGCGGGCGCTAGGTTAAGTTGATGGCCGCAATGCCATTCAAGGCTGTGTCATCAGCCGAGCATTGCCAGAAACGCGGACGCCTTCGCCGCTTGCCGCGCCGATGTCGGCACGGATACGGCAGGGCATGCCCATGTCGTCGCCTTGATCAATACGGATGCTTGCCCCATGAGGCCAGCCGATATCACGCAAATAGCCGCCCAGCGCGGCGGCGGCGGCGCCCGTGGCGGGGTCTTCAAACACGCCGCCCAGCGGGAACGGATTGCGCACATGAAAGTGTTGATCTTGTTCGGCGTAGACCAGGCAAAACGTGGTCAGGTTTTCACGGCTGGCCAAGGATTGGCCTTGCGCGATGTCGTAGTTCATACGGCTTAGCGCGTCGCGTGACCGCAAAGCCAGAACAAGATGGTTGGCACCGGCATGGGCCAGCGCGGGCGGTATCCGTGGATCAAGGTCGGCTTGATGCAGGTTGAAGAGCGCCAGGGCCTCATCAAGCAAGGGCTTTGGGACACCGCCGCTTCGCGTGGGAGGCGACCGAAACGATGCGCTCCACGCCGCCTGCGAGTCGTATCCATCAACGGTGATTTCCGCCTGATTGAGTTGAAGCGCGAACGTGCCCGAACCCTGTCGTTTTGCCAACGCCGCGCCCAGCGCGATGGTGGCGTGCCCACAAAAATCCACCTCGACCAGCGGCGAGAAGTAGCGCACCCGCCACCCGTCTTGCAGCGGCGCCGCAAACACGGTTTCCGAATAACCGACCTGCTGGGCAACGCGCTGCATTTCATCCGCCGGGGGCAGCGCTTCACAAATAACGACCCCTGCGGGGTTGCCGCCGGACGATCCGGCCGAGAATGCCGCGATATGCAGAACGTCCATGTCTTTCCTTTGTGTCATGCAGCCACGAGCCCCGCCAGACGCTTCAGGCTTGCGCGTGGATGGGTTCGAAGGAAGCGATCAAGTCGATTTCGACCTTTGCGCCATTCACCGCGAGTTGGGAGACAACCGTCGAACGGGTCGGGCGGTGTTGTCCAAATGCCTTCCCAAAGGCCTGATCGAAGGAAGCGAAGTCCGCTTGCTCCGTGACCCAGGCGCTTGCCTTGACCACGTTTTCCAGCCCCAATCCATGCTGTGCAAGCACATCGGCATGGTGCGCCAATATCAACGCCGTTTGCTCGCTGACGTCTCCGTGAATCTCGCCCTTGTCGTCGAATGCCAACTGGCCCGACAGAAACAGCAGGGATCCGGTGCGCAGCGCGGTTGAGAGGTGAGGCATGAACGTTTCCTTTATCGTGATGTAGTGAATAAAGGAATTTTCACGCGAATGGCCTGTTCGCCGCCATAGCTCCTGGCTGCAGGTCATTGCTGCACGGGATGCAGCAATGGCGCAATGCGACGCTAGGCTTGCGCATTGCCGGACCAGGGAACGTGGCGAAACACCTCTGCAATCCAATCGGCAAACGCCTCCGTCCTTGCCGGTGCATAGCGCCGCGTGGGTCGGACCAGATAAATGCCCCCTTCCCGGTCGAACGTCCATGCCGGAAGCACCCGCACCAAGGTGCCCGCCGCCAGGTCGCGGGCGACCAACCACTCTCCGGCACCGATCACTCCGACGCCCGCCCGGGCGGCCTCAAGCAGCGCGATGGGGTCGTTGGTGCGCAGCGTGCCATTTGCACGGATGGTTTCCACTCGCCGGCCATCTGAAAGCCGCCACATCGGAAACGAGTTCAGGCTGGGGTTGCCCAGGCAGTTTTGCTTTTGCAGGTCGGCGGGTTTCCTGGGCATACCATGGCGTTCAATGAATTCGGGCGAGGCGGCCAGGATGCGTTCATGGCTTGCGAGCTTTCTGGCAACCAGTTGGCTGTCGGGCAAGTGCCCGATCCGGATGGCGGCATCGAAGCCGCCCTCCACCAGGTCGATGATCGCGTCGCTGTATTGCGCGTCGAGCACCAGCTTCGGATGCAAGCGCATGAAGGACGGCAGGCGCGGCGCAAGCCATTGGCGTCCCATCGTCGCCGGCAACGCGATTCTTAGCGTGCCGTGCAATTCACGAGCCTGCTCGGCCGCTTCCAACTGCGCCTCGTCCAGCAGGTCCATGGCAACCTTGAGCTTGTCGGCCAGCCTTTTGCCGGCCTCGGTCAGTTGCACCTGCCGGGTCGTTCGTTCCACCAACCTGACGCCAAGGCGAACTTCCAGCGACGCGATTCGTTTGGAGATGATGGTTGGATGGCGGCCCAGCGACCGGCCCGCCGAGGCGAAGGAACGCTCGGCGGCCACCGCCAGCAAGGCAGCGATTTCGTCGATGTGGCGGCTTTCAATGTCAGTCATTCTGAAGGCTTGTAACGAGGAAGGATCTGGCGTGCCCGGTAGGTGATTATCTGGCGATTCGCACGCTCGGAACAAAACTTGCTGCACCGTAGCCGAATCGCCTTTGCTCACACTGCGCAGGGGCTGGCGCAGCACCAGGCGCGTACCACGGGAGATCGCCGATGGAAAAACCGTCAAACAAAAGTCAGAAGAGGGGCTACGCCCGCTTCGCGCTGATGATCGCCGTCGCAACCGTCATCATGTACGTTTTGATGTACTTGAACGTCTATGCCCTGTCGCATATCTATTTCAGCCAGACGCGGCTGTGGATGGCCGTGATCATGGGCGCCGTCATGGCGGTGGTCATGCTGGGGTTCATGCTGTCAATGTATCGCAACCGGCGCATCAACCTGGGCATCGTCATCGGCAGCGTGGCGGCCTTCGCCGCCGCATTGTGGCTGGTGCGCAGCCAAGCCACGGTGGACGATATATCGTACATGCGGGCCATGATCCCCCACCACTCCATTGCGATTCTGACCAGTGAACGCGCGCACATTCGCGACCCGCGCGTTCGCAAACTGGCGGATGGAATCATCCGGGCACAGGTCAAGGAAATAGGCGAAATGGAACAGCTTATCGCCGACCTGGAAAAGAACCCGCCGCCCGAAGGCAGCCCGGAACTTCGCGACTACCGAGAACTAGGCCTGCCGGCGCCCAAGCCGGAATAACCCACGCACCAGGAGAGAAAAATGAAAACGCAGATCAGCTATCGCAAACTTGACGGCGGCGACGGTGTCGCCTTGGTCAACGGCGGCATTTCGGAAATGAGCCAGGCAAAGCGCGAACTGGCGAACTGGCTGGAATTGCCTGAAGTGGGCGTTCCCGATGGTGGGCAAGAGGACCTGGACGCGCGTCTGCACCAGGGGGGTATCGCACCTGATTCGGTGCAGTTCAACCATATCAGCGAGTAGCCCGCCACCGGGCGCGGGTCGGCGAAACGCCAGCCATGGACTTGCCCTTAACGCTTGCGCGCGACCGTGGGCGAAAAGCTTGCGTCCAGCGTCCGCATCCTGGAGTTGTGGATATGCTCGCGCATCGCGTCGCGAGCCTCTTCGGGCTGCTGCTTGCTGATGGCTTGAAAAATGCGCTCGTGCTCTCGCTGCACTTGTTGGCCGCGGGTGACCGCGCTGGATAACGCCAGGCTGCGCATCACGCGCATGTAATCGAATATCTGCTTGGATAGCGATTGCAGCATCGTCACGAACAAGTCATTTCCGCAGGCGTTCGCGATCGCTTGGTGGAACCGGAAATCCGCTTCGTTGCCCACCTGGCGTGCATCGAAAGCGACGCGCATGTCTTCCAGCGCAGTGGCCATGGCTTGCAGATCGCCTTCGGTGCGACGTGTAGCCGCCATGCAGGCGGCGTCGCCCTCTAGCGCACTGCGCAATTCCATGCAGCGCACCAGCTCGGCCAGCCCACCGATCGGCGCCAGTTTCACTAGTTCAGGGCTGGGCCGCCGACGCACATACGATCCGGCGCCGCGCTGGGAAATAATGACGCCGTCTGCCTGCAACCTGAATAGCGCTTCGCGCACCACGGGGCGGGAGACGCCGAAAGTCGCGCACAAATCCATCTCGGAAGGCAGCCGGCTTTCTTCGGGATATTTTCCGTAGGTGATCTGCTGTAGCAACCGATCGTAGAGTTGGTCGGCCAGTCGTGGCGGACGCTGAGCGCGCAAGTCTTGCGCTTCGGAAGATTCACTTTCCGGGGCCGGAGCCCGATTGTCTGTTTTAGGTCTGGACATAGAAGTTCCGGGGATCAGATGGCCGCGTGGTGCCAGAGCTGGGCGACGCACTGATTGGAGGCCAGTATAGCTGTGCCCTGCATTTGGCCTGGATTAGCACCCTTCAAAATAGTTGCCTTACAACTTAACAATGATGTAATTTAGCGCAAACGACGAATTGCAGCCATGACTGCCACCGGAGACAAATCAAGATGGACTTACGGATTGCGGGTAAATGGGCGCTGGTGTGCGGCGCCAGCAAAGGACTGGGGCGCGGATGCGCACAAGCATTGGCGTCCGAGGGCGTAAATCTGGTGATCAATGCCCGCAACCCGGATGCGCTGGAAAGCACAGCTAGAGAACTGCGCATGCTGGCACCCAATGTCGACATCCGTACCGCCGTTGGCGACATCGCTACCGAGCAGGGCCGTGACGCGGCGCTGGCGCAAGCTCCCGCCATCGACATCCTGATCAACAACGCAGGCGGGCCGCCCGCGGGCGATATGCAGGATTGGACGCGCGACGACTGGATCCGCGCACTGGATGCCAACATGCTGGCGCCGATTGCGTTGATCAAGGCCACTGTCGACGGCATGGCCGAGCGCGGCTACGGCCGGGTCATCAACATTACGTCGTCGGCCGTCAAGGCGCCGATTGCGACATTGGGGCTATCGAACGGGGCACGCTCCGGCCTGACCGGATTCATCGCGGGGCTGGCGCGTCAGCCCAAGCTGGCTGGACGAAATGTCACCCTGAACAATGTGCTGCCCGGCACCTTCGATACCGATCGCCTGCGTAGCAATTTGACCGCGATGGCCGGACGCGCGAATGCGCCGGTCGAGTCCTATACAGATCATCGGCGCAACGCGATCCCCGCGCAGCGATTCGGTACGCCCGCCGAATTTGGCGCCGTCTGCGCTTTTTTGTGCGGCATGGACGCTGGCTACCTGACCGGGCAGAACATTCTGCTGGATGGTGGCGCCTATCCAGGCACGTTCTGATCCATTCCGCTTCTGGATTCCGGAATGCGTTCACTTCATCAGAACGCAAGACGCGGTCCCAGGCCCGGTTGCCTAATGGTGTGCAGACATATCGGCAGCCGGCCAGCAGTACCTATGAGCAGTACCTATAAGCAGTACCTATAAGCAGTAGAACAAAGAACACGGAGACAACCAATGTTCAAAATACTGTTACGCGCGACCTGCGTCGCACTCGGCCTGTCTATCGCCCCCGCGGCCGCCCTGGCGCAAGAGGGGCAACCCATACAATTGATCGTTCCCTACAACCCGGGAGGCGGCTCCGATCTCTTCGCCCGCCTGGTCGCGCCAGGGCTGGGCAAGGCCTTGAACCAAACCGTGATTGTTGAAAATCGCGCGGGCGCGGGGGGCATCATCGGCACCGAGGCGGTGGTCAGGTCAACGCCGCCCAACAAGATGCTGCTGGTGTCGGATTCCGCTGTCTACTCCATCATTCCCTCGCTATACACACCGCTTTCGTACTCCCGCAAGGACTTGATCCCCGTGGCCAATCTGGCCACGTTTGGGAACGTGCTGGTCGTGCCCGCGAATTCGCGTTTCAAGACGTTCCAGGATCTGCTGGAAACCGCCCGCAAGTCGCCGGGCAAGTTGTCGATCGGATCGTCTGGAACGGGCGGCATTACGCACCTGGCGGCTGAAAGACTCATGGAACAAGCCAAGATCAAGCTCGTGCACGTTCCGTACAAAGGCAGCGGCCCCGCGATTACCGACACGGCGGGTGGCCACATCGACATGGTGTTCACGGGCTTGCCATCCGTACTGGAGTTGCTGCGGTCCGGAAAGCTGCGTGCCTTGGCAATCGCTACCGACAAGCGCTCCCCGTATGCGCCCGAGATCCCCACGATCAGCGAATCAGGAGTACCAGGATTTTCAGCGCTGATCTCCCAAGGCTTGTTCGCGCCCGTCAATACGCCCCCCGAAACCGTTCAGAAACTGAATCAGGCCGTGCAGGACTTCATGAACCAGCCCGACACCAAAGAGACCCTGAGAAAAATGATGGTGGAACCCGTGTACCAGTCATCCGCCGAATACAAGACCTGGCTGGACAAGGAAAGCAGTGAATGGGCAGCGCTGATCAAGCGCGCCGACATCAAAGTGCAATGACGGTGACAGGTGGCCGACACCCGTCAGCCACCTTTTTGCCCTGCCATAAAGGACATATTCGATGATAGATCTCTACGCCTGGCGCACCACCAATGGCCTGCGGGCCACCATTACCCTGGCCGAATGCGAATTGCCGCATCGCGTCATCCCCATCGACGTGGGCGCCGGCGCGCAAAAATCGCCCGATTATTTGAAGATAAATCCCGCCAGCCAGATCCCCGCCATGGTCGATCCGGATGGGCCGGGCGGCAAGCCGCTGGTACTGGCGCAGTCGGGCGCCATCGTGCTGTACGCCTGCCAGAAGGCAGGCCGCTTTGTTCCCGACAACGCGGCCGACCAAGCCATTGCGATGCAATGGGCCTGGCAAGCGGGCACAGATATAGGCGGCACCAGCGCTTCGATGAACCAGGTGGAAGTGGTGTCGCCTCTGAAAGTGCAAGAACACATCGACCTGTTCCGCAAGCGCTTCGCCCGCTATTTCCGCATCGTCGAAGAACATCTGGCCAAGCGCGATTATCTGGCCAACACCATCAGCTACGCGGACTTCATCCTGTATCCCAACTACGCCCTGCGCCGCAACCTGCTTGACGCCGCGTCATTCCCCGCGCTGTCGGCCTGGGCGGAACGCATCGGCCAGCGTCCCGGAGTCGTCGAGGGCATGCGCTTGCATTCCGACGCAGGAAAGTCGCCATGACACCGATGAACGGCGCCGAAGCGCTGGTACGCACGTTGGTCAATTCAGGCGTCACCACTTGTTTTGCGAATCCGGGAACATCGGAGATGCATTTCGTGTCGGCGCTGGATCGCGTCCCCGGCATGCGCTGCGTGCTGGGTTTGGCCGAGACCGTAGTGACGGGCTGCGCCGACGGCTATGGCCGCATGATGGGGCGCCCCGCCGCCACCCTGCTGCATTGCGGCCCAGGGCTGGCCAATGGATTGGCAAACCTGCACAACGCAAAGCGCGCCTACACGCCAGTCGTCAATATTGTGGGTGACCACGCCACTTACCACGTCGCCTACGACACGCCGTTGACGTCTGACGTGGAAAGCCTGGCGCGGCCCATGTCGCAATGGGTACGGCTGTCGCGCCATGCCCGCAGCGTGGCCGACGACGCCGCGCTGGCGGTACAGGCCGCCCGCACGTCGCCAGGCGGTGTGGCCACATTGATCTTGCCCGCCGACACGGCATGGACGGAATCCGGCGGCCCGCAACAAGCCCACGCGGTGCAGCCCCGCCGTCAAGCCAGCAGCCAGCACATCGATCAGGCTGCCCGCGCCTTGCGTGCCAAGAGTGCCGACGGCGCCACCATGATCCTGCTGGGTACAGGCGGCCTGACGGAGGCGAGCCAAATGGCCGCCTGGCGTATTGCCCGCGCCACCGGCGCGGCACTGCGCACCACCACTTTCGTGGCCCGCATGCCGCGCGGACACGGCCGCCCGCCTATCGACCGAATGCCATATGCCGTAGACCAGGCGCTGACCATGCTGGCGCCCGTTCGTACGTTGATCCTGGCCGGGGCGCCAACGCCCGCGGCGTTCTTTGCGTATCCCGACAAGCCCAGCGAGTTGTGCGCCCCCGGAACCACGGTGATCCCGATGGCCGGCGTCGACGAAGATGCCGAGGCTGCGCTGATAGCGCTGGCGGAAGCACTGCGGGCGCCGCGCCAGGTGGACTTTGCATTGCCCGCGCCGGAAGCCGGCATGCCCTTCGGCGCGTTTACGCCGGCGGCGTTTGGCCAGGTCCTGGCGCGCATCCTGCCGCAGGACTGCATCGTGATGGAAGACGCCGTCACATCCGGACGCGGGCTGTTCACGCCGACTTTCCAGGCCGCCGCACACGACTGGCTGCAGAACACCGGCGGCGCCATTGGCGGTGGCATTCCCACCGCCACCGGCGCGGCCATCGCGTGTCCGGACCGCCCCGTCATTTGCCTGCAAGCCGACGGCGCCGGCATGTATTCGCTGCAAGGCCTGTGGACGCAAGCCCGCGAACGTCTGAACGTCGTGACCATCGTCTTCGCGAACCGGGCCTATGCCATTTTGCAAGGTGAACTGCGTGCCGTCGGCGCGGTGCCAGGTCCCGCATCCGACGCGCTGTTCAGCTTGAACGACCCCGCGCTGGACTGGGTACGACTGGCCCAGGGCATGGGCGTGCCCGCCGAACGCACCGACACCATGGAAGGGCTCGCGGATGCCCTATCGCGCGCCTTGCATGCGCAAGGGCCCTACCTGATCGAACTGCTGTGTTGAACCAGGCGGCCGCGCGCCGCGATGAACGGGAGCCTTCATGAAAATCGACAACGTCAGTCTTACGCTTTTCGCCTGGGACGACATTCCGCCAACCAGCTATGCCGCGCACACCGGCAAGTTTGCCGGTTCCAGCAAGCTGGGGCTGCTGTCCATCCAGACCGACGCGGGCGTGACCGGCCACGCGTTCCTGGGATCGGCCTATTACCCCGCCGATCTGGACGGCCCAAACCTGATCAAGTATCTGAAGCCCATACTGATGGGCCAGGACCCGCTGGACCGGGAACGCCTGTTCCAGGCGATGTGGAGGCGTTCGCGGACGACCACGGTGCGCACCATCGGCGCCTGCGACGTCGCGTTGTGGGATATCGCGGGCAAGGTCGCCGGCCTGCCCATCCACCAACTGATCGGTGGCTACCGCAACAAGATCAAAGCCTACGCCAGCTCGATGATCCTGGACTCGGTCGAAGAATACGCCGACGAAGCGCGTCACTATCAAGCGTTGAACTGGGCCGCCTACAAGATCCACCCGCCCCACCCCTGGAAAGAGGACATCCGCGTATGCGAAGGCGTGCGCAAGGCCGTGGGCGACGACTACCTGCTGATGCTGGACGCCGCCTGGGCTTATCAGTATCCCGAAGCCGTGCGGGTAGGACGTGCGATAGAGGAATTGGATTACTACTGGTACGAGGACCCGCTGCAGGATTCGGACATCTACAACTACGTAAAGCTGAAGCAGCAACTGCACATCCCCATCATGGCAACCGAGGCCCCGGCCGCCGTCCTGGATGCTTATGTGCCGTGGATACAACAAAGCGCGACCGACTTCCTGCGCGGCGACGTGCCGTTGAAAGGCGGCATTACCAACATGCTGAAGACGGCGCATCTGGCCGAAGCGTTCCGCATGAATTACGAGATTCACCACGGAGGCAATTCGCTGAACAACGTGGCGCAATTGCACGTGGCCATGGCGCTGAAGAATACCGAGTTCTTTGAAGTGCTATTGCCCGGCGGGGCACAGAAATACGGTCTGATCGAAGACATAGAGCCGGACGCCGAGGGTTACGTCCATGCACCGACCGGCCCTGGACTGGGGGCGAAGATCGACTTCGATTTGATCGAGCGAAAGCGCGTCGCAATGCTGTGAAGGCAGGCGGTCCACCGGTGCGCGCCACCCGAGCGCTCCGGGTAGGCCCGATCGCGCCGTCGCCCCCATCAAGGAAGAATGGAAGAATTCGGACATAATTATTGCCCTGGCGCCTCGGCTATAACACTCGGCCCGCCGCCCGCCTTGGCATACCCGCGCCGGATTTTTCCATGAACCTTGCCCGTATCGACCTCGTCACCCTCGCTCTGTTTGTTGCCGTTGCGCGCCAGGGCAGCATCTCGGCCGGCGCGCGCCAGTCGCATCTGGCGGTGGGGGCGGCCAGCAAGCGGATTTCCGACCTGGAAGCCGCCCTGGGCACCGCGCTGCTGTACCGCAACGCCGCCGGGGTGGAACTCACCGACGCCGGCCAGGCCTGCCTGGTCCACGCGCTGCGAGTGTTGCAGGAAGTGGAGCAGATGACGGGCGCGCTGTCGGATTTCGCGCAAGGCGTGCGCGGGCAGGTGCGCATTGCCGCCAATACCTCGTCGCTGACGCAGTTTCTGCCTGAAGACCTGGCAGCCTTCATGGATGGCCACCCCGCCGTGCGGATCGACCTGGAAGAGCAGAACAGCAGCGACATCGTCACTGCCGTGCTTGAAAACCGGGCCGATATCGGCGTATTCGCTGACCGAACTCCCGCCGACGGCTTGTCGACCTTCCCCTACCGGCTGGATGAACTGGTGGTGATCGTACCGCAGCGCCATCCCTTGGCTTCTGAGGCGCAGGTGGCGTTTGCGGACACCTTGGCCTACGACTACGTTGGCCTGCCGCCGGCCACGTCGCTGGCGACCCGCTTGTCCGACGAAAGCGGACGCCTGGGGCGAGCCATGCGCTTGCGCATCCAGGTGCGCAGCTTTGACGCGATCTGCCGCATGGTCGCGGCGACGCGTGGCGTGGGCATTCTGCCGCGCATCGCGGCCGAGCCGCATGCGCGGTCGATGCCGATCAAGCTCATCCCCCTGACCGACGAATGGGCCCGCCGCTGGCTGCTGCTGGGGGTGCGCGATGCCGACACCCTGACCGTGGGCGCCCGCCTGTTGCTGGCCCATCTGCGCGGCGACCACTAAGGCGATTGCCGCTGCGGGTTTGCCCGGGGTTTCTCGTTCTGGGAACCCCCCTTTCCCCGATTGTCCATTCCGCCTGGCGCCGCTTTGCGCGCACACTGCCGCCTATCAATTTGAGTGTCGCCAGGGAGGCGAAATGGCTGGGCAGATTCTTGCTGGCATCCGCGTGCTGGAGCTGGGTCAACTGATAGCAGGGCCGTTCGCCGCCAAGACCCTGGCGGATTTTGGCGCGCAGGTCATCAAGATCGAGCCCCCCGGGCAAGGCGACCCGCTGCGCAAATGGCGTTTGCTGCATGAAGGCACGTCCGTGTGGTGGGAAGCGCAGTCGCGCAACAAGCAGTCGGTATGCGTGGACCTGCGCCAGCAGGAAGGACAGGACATCGTGCGCCTGTTGGCGCAGCAGGCCGACGTGCTGATCGAGAACTTCCGCCCCGGCACCCTGGAAAAATGGGGCTTGTCGTGGGAAGCCCTGCATGCACTGAACCCGCGCCTGATCATGCTGCGCATCTCGGGCTACGGCCAGACCGGCCCCAAGGCCCGCGAGCCGGGCTTTGCCGCCATCGGCGAGGCCATGGCCGGGCTGCGCTACTTGAACGGTGAACCGGGCCGTGCGCCGGTGCGGGCAGGCTTGTCGCTGGGCGACACCATCGCGGGCCTGCATGGCGCGCTGGGCGTGATGATGGCGCTGTACCAACGCGATGCGCGTGGTGGCGTGGGCCAAGTGATCGACGCGGCGCTCTACGAAAGCCTGTTCAACCTGAGCGAAAGCCTGTTGCCGGAATACTCCGTATTCGGCGCCGTGCGCGAACCAGCCGGGGCCGCGCTGCCGGGCATCGCGCCGTCCAACGCCTATCCGTGCCAGGACGGCTACGTGCTCATCGCCGGCAACGGCGACGCCATCTACACCCGCCTGATGGCACGCATCGGTCGCGACGACCTGGGACAGGACCCGGCCTTGGCGCACAACGACGGCCGCGCCCGACGCGTCGCCGAGATCGACGCCGCCATCGGCGCCTGGACGCAAACCAGGCTGATCGACGACGTGCTGGCCGCAATGCGCGAAGCCGACGTGCCGGCCGGCCGCATCTATTCGGTGGCGGATATTGCCGCCGACCCGCACTACCGCGCCCGCAACGCCATCACCACCGTGGAATCCGCCGCCGGCGTGCCAGTGGAGATGCCGGCCGTCTTCCCGTATCTGTCGACCAACCCCGGCGCGGTGCGCGAACGCGCGCCCACGCTGGGCGAGCACACCGATGCCGTGCTGGCGCAGGCGGGCTTGTCGGACGAACAACGCGACGCGCTGCGCGCCAAGGGAGTGATTGCATGAACGCCGGCCCCGCAAAGATCGAGATCAACGAAGTTGGCCCCCGCGACGGCCTGCAGATAGAGAAAGCCCTGGTCGCCACCGACGACAAGGTCGCCTTCGTGGACGCCTTGTCCGACTGCGGCTTTGCACGCATCGAAGTGACCAGTTTCACGTCGCCCAAGGCCATCCCCGCGCTGGCCGATGCGGCGGACGTCATGCGCCGCATCCGCTGCCATCCGGGCGTGATCTATACCGCGCTGGTGCCCAACATCCGCGGACTGGAACGCGCGTTGGAAGCCGGCACCGACGAAATGAACCTTGTCATGTCGTGCAGCGAGACGCACAACCGCGCCAACCTGCGCATGACGCGCGAGCAGTCGTATGCGGAACTGTCGCAGGTGCTGGCTGCCGCCGGCCGCAGCGGCACGCCGTGCAATGTGTCGCTGTCCACCGCCTTCGGTTGCCCGTTTGACGGCGACGTGCCGGTGGATCAGGTGCTGGACCTGGCCGCACGGCTGGCGGACGCGGGCGCCACCGGCATCACCCTGTGCGACACCACCGGCATGGCGTTCCCGACGCAAGTGGCCGCCTTGTGCGAACAGGCGTCCACGCGCCTGCCCGGCGTGGGGCTGACCGTGCACCTGCACAATACGCGCGGCATGGCGCTGGCCAATGCGATGGCCGCCTGGCAAACCGGCATCACCCGCTTCGACGCGGCGGCGGGCGGCCTGGGCGGATGCCCGTACGCGCCCGGCGCCAGCGGCAACGTCAACACCGAAGAACTGGTCCACATGTTTGCCTGCATGGGCGTGGATACCGGCGTGTCGCTGGAGCCGCTGCTGGCCATCGTGCGCGGCTTGCCCGCACTGGTGCAGCGCGATCTGAGCAACGCCTTGCTGCAAGCAGGGCCCCGTCTGGCGACCCACGCCGCGCCCGCCTGGCTGGCCGAGAGATTTCCGCAGTAGTACCGATGTAGTGCACGACCGATGTCGTGCTTCGCTTTATCCGTTCGTTTTGACCACACCTATAAAAAACCAAGGAGACATCCCATGGCATTGCCCTGCCTGCCCACCATCCTGCGCGCCGGTATCGCCGCCGCCCTGACCCTCGGCGCCAGCGCCGCCAGCGCCCAAGCCGACTTTCCCAATCGCCCGGTCACGCTGATCGTGTCCGCCGCGCCCGGCGGCACCACCGACATCGCCGCGCGCCTGATCGCCCAGCCCTTGGGCGTGGCGCTGGGCCAGAGCGTCGTCGTCGAGAACAAGCCGGGCGCCTCCGGCGGCATCGCCGCGCAGACGGTGGCGCGCGCCAAGGCCGACGGCTACACGCTGCTGCTGCAATACTCCGGCTTCCAGGTCATCACACCCCACGTCACGCCCACCGCCGGCTGGGACCCCGTCAAGGACTTCGCCCCCGTCGCCAACGTACTGTCGGCGCCGCAAGTCGTGGTGGTGCGCCCGGACCTGCCCATCAATTCGCTCAAGGAACTGGTGGCGTACGCCAAGGCCAACCCGGGCAAGCTGAACTACGCATCGTCCGGCAACGGCTCGCTGCAACAGGTGGCCACCGAACTGCTGAACCAGATGGCCGGCACGCAGATCACGCACATCCCCTACAAGGGCACCGGCCCCGCGCTGAACGACCTGCTGGGCGGCGCCGTGGACATGACCATCACCACGCCCCCGCCGCTGTTGGGCCAGATCGCCGCCGGCAAGCTGCGCGCGCTGGCCGTCACCGGCAACACCCGCCTGCCGTCACTGCCCAACGTGCCCACCGCCGCCGAGGCCGGCTATCCCGACCTGATCGTGTCATCGTGGTTCGCCATGTACGCCCCCAAGGACACGCCCGCGCCGGTCGTGGACAAGATCGCCGGTGAAATCCAGAAAATCATGAAGACCGACGCCTTCCGCCAGAAAGCCGCCGAACAAGGGGCGGAAGCCATCTTCATGGGGCCGAAGGAACTGGGTGCGTATACGCAATCGGAACTGGACCGCTGGGGCAAGGTGGTCAAGGCCGCGAAGATCACGGCTAACTAAGTAGAGGCTTTCTGAAATGAGAAAGGCCGTTAGTGAGCATTCTCACTAACGGCCTTTCATTTTTTGGTCGGGGCGGTGGGATTCGAACTCACGACCCTCTGCTCCCAAAGCAGATGCGCTACCAGGCTGCGCTACGCCCCGAAGGGTGGCAACTATACCAGAATCCAGGCCGCCCGGGGCGCTGCGCGCCAGGCTGTGTTTCTGGGGCGCGCCACCTTCTTGCATCACCAGGTCAACCCAGCACGGAAATCAGCCGAAGCGGCCCGTGATGTAGTCCTCGGTTTCCTTGCGCGACGGCTTCACGAAGATCTGGTCGGTCTGGCCGAATTCCATGAGCTCGCCCAGGTACATATAGGCGGTGTAGTCAGAGCAGCGCGCGGCCTGCTGCATGTTGTGCGTCACGATCACGACGGTGTAGTCGTTCTTCAGTTCGGCGATCAGCTCTTCGATCTTGGCGGTGGAAATCGGGTCCAGCGCGGAACACGGCTCGTCCAGCAGCAGCACTTCCGGCTTGATGGCCACGCCGCGTGCAATGCACAAGCGCTGTTGCTGGCCGCCCGACAGGCTGTTGCCGCTTTGGTGCAGCTTGTCTTTCACTTCGTTCCACAGCGCGGCCTTGCTCAAGGCCCATTCCACGCGCTCGTCCATTTCACCCTTGGACAGACGCTCGAACAGGCGCACACCAAACGCGATGTTGTCGTAGATGCTCATCGGAAACGGCGTGGGCTTTTGGAACACCATGCCGATCTTGGCGCGGATCAGCGAGATATCGGTCTTGGTCGTCAGCAGGTTCTCGCCGTCCAGCATGATCTCGCCCTCGGCGCGCTGGCCCGGATAGAGTTCAAACATGCGGTTGAACGTGCGCAACAGCGTCGACTTGCCGCAGCCCGAGGGGCCGATGAAGGCGGTGACCTTCTTCTCCTGGATCGACATGTTCACATTGCGGATCGCATGGAACTTGCCGTAGTAGAAGTTCAGGTCCTTGACCTCGATCTTGTTCTTGACGGCGGTAGCGGTGTTTTCCATTTCTCTTCCCTTGGCTCCGGCGCGCCACGCGCGCCGGCAAAGCGATCTTTACTTGTTGCGGAACATGTTGCGGGCAAGGATGTTGATGCCCAGCACCAGCAGCGTGATCAGCGTGGCCCCGGCCCAGGCCAGGTCATTCCAGTCCTTGAAGGGGCTGGCGGCGTATTGGTAGATCACGACCGGCAGGTTGGCCATCGGCGCGTTCATGTTGAACGACAAGAACTGGTTGGACAGCGCCGTGAACAGCAGCGGCGCGGTCTCGCCCGAGATCCGGGCAATGGCCAGCAGCACGCCGGTGATGATGCCGGTCTTGGCGGCGCGATAGCACACCAGGGTGATCATGCGCCACTTGGGGCAACCCAGCGCCGCCGCGGCTTCCCGCAGGCTGTTGGGCACCAGCAGCAGCATGTTGTCAGTGGTGCGCACCACCACCGGAATCACCAGGATGGCCAGCGCCAGCGCGCCGGCCCAGCCCGAGTAATGCCCCACCTGCGCCACATACACGGCATAGATGAACAGACCGATGATGATGGACGGCGCCGACAGCAGCACGTCGTTCAGGAACCGCGTGGCGGGCGCGAGCCAGCCGCGATGGCCGTATTCAGCCA
The DNA here is from genome assembly GCF_029637605.1 of Achromobacter spanius. Lineage (NCBI taxonomy): Bacteria > Pseudomonadati > Pseudomonadota > Betaproteobacteria > Burkholderiales > Alcaligenaceae > Achromobacter > Achromobacter spanius. The sequence continues at coordinate 2,795,117 of NZ_CP121261.1, forward strand.
GGTAGGTGCCCGCCAGGACGCCAATCGGCGTACCGATCAGCGTGCCAACGCCAGCCATCACCACGCTGCCAAAAATCGCGTTGATCAGGCCACCCGTTTGACCGGGGGGCGGTGTGATCTCGGTGAACAGCGTGTAGGACAACGCGGGCGCGCCGCGGGTCAGCAGGGTCAGAATGATCCAGAACAGCCAGAACAACCCGAACACCAGCGTGGACAGGGACACCGTCAGCATGATGCGGTTGACCATGCGGCGCCGGCGGTACGTGCCATTCTGCATATTGAGTACGGATACAGCCATGATCTTTTCCTTGTGCTCGCGGCGCGTCAGGATTTCTTGCCTTCGCCTGCGGACAGGCGAACCAGCAGCACTTTGGCCAGGGCCAGCACGATCGTCGTGATCAGGAACAGGATCAAGCCCAGCTCCAGCAACGCCGACTTCTGAATGCCGCCCGCTTCATTGAATTCGTTGGCCAGCGCCGAGGCGATCGAGTTGCCCGGCGAAAACAGCGACCCCGACCACTTGAAGGCGTTACCGATCACGAACGTGACGGCCATCGTCTCGCCCAGGGCTCGGCCCAGACCCAGCATGATGCCGCCGATGACGCCCGACTTGGTGAAGGGCAGCACCACGCGCCACATGACTTCCCAGGTTGTGCTGCCCAAGCCGTAGGCCGATTCCTTCAACATGGCCGGCACCAGCTCGAACACGTCGCGCATCACCGCGGCGATGAACGGGATGATCATGATCGACAGGATCAGGCCGGCGGTGAAGATACCGATACCAAACGGCGGCCCCGCGAACAGGCCGCCGATGATGGGCACGTTGCCCAGGGTGGCGATCAGGAAGGGCTGCACATATTGCTGGAATACCGGCACGAAGACGAACAGGCCCCACATGCCGTAAATGATGGACGGAATGGCCGCCAGCATTTCCACGGCCGTGCCCAGGGGGCGACGCAGCCAGGTCGGCGACAGTTCGGTCAGGAAGATGGCGATACCAAACGAGACCGGCACGGCGATGATCAAGGCGATGGCCGAGGTCAGCAGCGTGCCGATGATGGGCACCACGGCGCCATAGTTCTGGTTGACGGGATCCCAATCGTTCAGCCACAGGAACGACAGGCCATACTTGGCCAGCGATTCGCGGCTGCCGTAGATCAGGGATACAAGAATGGCCGCCAGCAAAATGAACACCAGGAAGGCGAACAGGCGGGTCAGATTCTTGAATAGCGCATCCATCAGCGCGTTTTTATTTTGCTTCATAGGCGAAGGCGTGCCGGTAGTCACGGAGTCCGCCACGCTGGGCGGAAGCGGCACACTATTATCCATTACCGCGCTCATGGATGGACTTTCCTTAGGAAACCTGGGTGGAAACGGGAACTGCTGGGGCGAGCCGCCCCGGTTTTCTTGCAGGGCATGAATTCCGGGGCGGCTGCTGATGGGTTACGCGCGGCGTCGGGCTGCTTTCTTGTTGCGGCCCTCTCGCGCTACACCCATCCTACTTCCAGACGGGGGTGCCGTCGGCGGCTTTGATTTCGCCCCAGGCGGCGCGGATTTGCGTGGTCACGGCTTCCGGCAGCGGTACGTAGTCCAGATCCGCGGCCGACTTGGCGCCGTTCTTGAACGCCCAGTCAAAGAAGTCCAGCACGGCCTTGCCTTGCGCCGGCTTGGCTTGCGACTTGTGGATCAGGATGAAGGTGGCGGCGGTGACGGGCCACGAATCGGCACCCGGTTCGTTGGTCAGGATCACGCCCATGCCAGGTGCGCTCTTCCAGTCGGCGTTGGCGGCCGCGGCAGCGAATGCCGACTGCTCGGGCTGGACGAACTTGCCGTCCTTGTTCTGCAGTTGCGTCCAGGCCAGCTTGTTCTGCTTGGCGTAGGCGTATTCCACATAGCCGATCGAGTTCTTCAGTTGGCCCACGTAGGCGGCGACGCCTTCGTTGCCCTTGCCGCCTTGGCCGGTGGGCCACTTGACGGCCTTGCCTTCACCGACTTGCGACTTCCAGTCAGCCGACACCTTGGACAGGTAGTTGGTCCAGCCGAAGGTCGTGCCCGAGCCATCCGAACGGTGCACGACGATGATGTCGGCCGAAGGCAGCTTCACGTCGGGGTTCAGCGCCTTGATGGCGTTGTCGTCCCACTTCTTGATCTTGCCCAGGAAGATGTCAGCCAGCACGGTGCCCGACAGCTTCAGCTTGCCCGGTTCCACGCCGTCGATGTGCACGACGGGCACTGTGCCGCCGATCACGGCGGGGAACTGCAGCAGGCCGTTCTTTTCCAGGTCAGCCGCCTTCATGGGATCGTCCGAAGCGCCGAAATCGACGGTCTTGGCGATGATCTGTTGCTGGCCGCCGCCCGAACCGATCGACTGGTAGTTGATGGCGTTGTTGGTGGCCGCCTTGTAGTCCGACGCCCACTTGGCGTAGACCGGGTACGGGAACGAGGCGCCGGCGCCGGTCACGTTGGCGGCTTGCACGGCAAATACAGCGGCGCTCAGCGCGACGCCCACGGAAACTTGTTTGAAGACACGTTTGAACATCTGGGTTCCTTCAGTGCTTGTTGGAGAAGTCGTATCAGGCTTTTCTTTGCTGCCTGTCTTTCAGCGACCTTCGCATCTTAGGGGCCCAACGTGACAAGATAGTGACAGTCACATACGGTTCATGTTGCCCCGTCCCCGACCGTTGAAAAACGGTGGCCGCCCGGGAAAACCAGGGCGGCCACAGTATTTTGGGGTCGCACCCCACATGAAAATGGTCGGCTTATACGCCCAGTTTCTGCATCAGATAATGATGCAAGTTGAAGGGTTCGCGGCGGCTCTTCACCCGGGCATAATCGCCATCTGGCTGCTGCTGCCACGCCAGTTGGTTGTCGCGCAGCGCGTAAGTGAACGCTTCGTCGACCACCCGTTTTTTCAGGGTCTTGTCGTAGATCGGGAACGCAATTTCCACCCGGCGGAAGAAATTGCGGTCCATCCAGTCGGCCGAAGACAGATAGACCGTTTCCTCGCCGTCCGCATAGAAATAGAACACCCGCGAATGCTCCAGGAAGCGGCCCACGATGGAGCGCACGCGGATGTTTTCGGATAGGCCGGACACGCCAGCGCGCAACGCACACACCCCGCGCACGATCAGGTCGATCTTGACCCCGGCCTGGCTGGCTTTATAGAGCTCTTCGATCACCTGCTCTTCCAGCAGCGAATTCATCTTGGCCATGATGCGCGCGCGCTTGCCCGCCTTGGCCGCCCGCGCCTCCGCACGGATCAGGGCCACCATGCCGTCATGCATGGTGAACGGCGACTGCATCAGTGCCTTGAGCGAGCGGCGCGCGCCCAGCCCGGTCAACTGCGCAAACACCTTGTCCATGTCCTCGCACAGCTTCGGGTCCGCGGTCAGCAGGCCAAAATCGGTGTACAGGCGCGCGGTGCGGGGGTGATAGTTGCCGGTGCCCAGGTGCGCATAGCGGCGCAAACGGCCTTTTTCGCGGCGCAGCACCACGGCCATCTTGGCGTGCGTCTTGTGGGCCACCACGCCATACACCACGTGCGCCCCCACCTCTTCCAGCTTGGATGCCCAGTTGATGTTGGTCTGCTCGTCAAAGCGCGCCATCAACTCCACCACCACCGTCACTTCCTTGCCGGCCCGCGCGGCGGCCAGCAGGATCTTCATCAGCTCGGAATCTTCGCCCGTGCGGTAGATGGTCTGCTTGATGGCCATGACGTCAGGGTCCAGCGCCGCCGCGGTCAGGAAATCAATGACGGGCTGAAACGACTGGTACGGGTGGTGAAGCAGGCGGTCCTGCGCGGCCACGGCCTCAAACAGGTCGTGCGGCTTGTCGCCCACCTTATCGAACGGCGCGGGCACGGGCGCGCGGTATTCCGGAAACAGCAGATCGGGCCGCAGGTCGGAATTGCACAGCTGCATCAGGCGCGACAGGTTCACCGGGCCAGGCACGCGGTAAGTGTCCTCGGCCTTCAGCGAGAATTCGCGCTGCAGGAAGGTTTCAAGCTCGACCGGGGTGAGCTTGTCGATCTCCAGGCGCACCGCGGCGCCGAAATTACGCTGCGACAACTCGCCCTGCAAGGCGTGGCGCAGGTTGGTGACTTCTTCCTCGTCAACAAACAGGTCGCTGTTGCGGGTGACACGCCACTGGTAGCAGCCCAGCATTTCCAGACCGGGGAACAGTTCACCCACGAAAGCCCGCAGCAAGGACGTCAGCAGAATGAAGCCTTCCGGGTGGCCGGACAACTCGGGCGGCATCTTGATCAGGCGAGGCAGGGCGCGCGGCGCCTGCACCACGGCAATCGAGGCCTGCCGGCCGAAGGCATCGGCGCCAGACAGCGACACAATGAAGTTCAGGCTTTTGTTGTAGACGCGGGGAAACGGATGCGCCGGGTCCAGCCCGATGGGGGTCAGCAGCGGCATCACATCGCGATTGAACACCTGGCGCGCCCATTCCTGCTGCTCGGCGTTCCATTCGGAAGCGTGATGCAGGGTGATGCCCTCTGCCTGCATGGCGGGCAGGATGTCGTCGTTGAGCAGGTTGTATTGCCGCGCCACCAGGGCGTGCACGGCATGCTGTACGTTTTCGAAGGCCTGGTCCGGTGTCATCCCATCGGGACCCACCAGGTTGGGCGACTGAAGCTGCTGCTCTTTCAGGCTGGAAATCCGGATTTCGAAGAACTCATCCAGATTGGAACTGACGATACACACGTACCGCAGCCTTTCCAGCAACGGCGTTTTCGGATTTTCCGCCATCGCCAGCACGCGTTCGTTGAATTTGAGCAGCGACAACTCGCGATTCATGAGCAAAGGCTCGCCAGGCGGGCGTGTGGGCATACCGGATTCCATACGTTTGGGGGGAGCGTGGAGTTTTACTGCAAAAAAGTGACGGTTCTATGACATAGCGACAAAACCGTAGCGTACGTCAAAAGCGGGACATATAGCGCACGCCACAACGTCGCCAAGCCCATGATCCATAAGCGAAAACCCGTACCCAAGGGCACTGTCACATGGGATCTCTATAATCAGGCCACCTCAAAGCCTATATTACGAGCCGCATGGATCAACTTCTGGCCGCGGTGGACCTCGGGTCCAACAGCTTCCGCCTCTCTATCGGACGCATCGTTCAACAAGACGGTACGCCCCAGATCTACCAGATCGATCGCCTCAAGGAAACCGTTCGGCTTGCCGCCGGACTGGACGCCGAGAAACGCCTGGGCGACGACGCCATCGAACGCGCCATCGCCGTGCTTGAGCGTTTTGGCGACCGTCTGCGCAGCTTCCATCCGAACCGGGTGCGCGCGGTGGCCACCAATACCTTCCGGGTGGCGCGCAACACGCGCGACTTCCTGCCCCGTGCCGAAGCGGCGCTGGGCTTTCCCATTGAAGTCATCGCGGGCCGCGAAGAAGCCCGCTTGATCTTTTCGGGCGTGGTCCACACGCTGCCCCCGTCGCCCAACAAGCGCCTGGTCATCGATATTGGCGGCGGGTCCACCGAAGTCATCATCGGCAAGGGGCACGAGCCTGGTCTGATGTCGTCGTTGTACATGGGCTGCGTCAGCTACAGCCGCCAGTTCTTCTCGGACGGCGTGGTGGACGCGCACCAGATGAAGCAGGCAGAGCTTGCGGCGCGGCGTGAAATCGAAGTCATCGCCAAGCAATACCGCAAAACGGGCTGGAAAGAAGCCTATGGCTCTTCCGGCACCGCCAAGGCGCTGTTTGCCATCCTGACCGAAAGCCGCTTTTCCGACCGCGGCATTACCCGCGCCGGCCTGGCCAAGCTGAAAGACCGCATCGTGCGCTCGGGCCGTGTCATCCCGTCCGAGCTGCCGGGCATCAAGATCGAACGTTCGGACGTGCTGCCCGGCGGGCTGGCCATCATGAGCGCCCTGTTCGATGAACTGGGCATTGACGTCATGCACACCGGTGACGGCGCGCTGCGCCTTGGCGTGCTGTATGACCTGCTGGGCCGCGACGACGAGCACGACAAGCGCGACGAATCCGTGCGCCAGTTCATGAAGCGCTACCACGTGGACGTGAACCAGGCGCGCCGTGTGCGCCATGCCGCGCTGACGCTGTTTGACGCCATGTTCCCCGAAGGCCAGGAACGCGCTGAACTTCGCCCGGCGCTGGGTTGGGCGGCGGACCTGCACGAAGTGGGGGTGTCGATTGCGCACAATGCGTATCACAAGCACACCGCCTACGTGTTGGAAAACGCCGACATGCCGGGCTTCTCACGCGCCGACCAGCAACTGCTGGCGTTGCTGGCGCTGGGCCACCAGGGCAAGCTGACCAAGCTGGAACCGCTGATCCGCACCCGGGCGCAATGGAAAGCCATCCTGAGCCTGCGCCTGGCCGTGCTGTTGTTCCGCCGCCGCGGCGAAATCGAGCCCCTGCCGCTGACCGCGTCGGTACGCGAAAGCTCCATCGTCGTGCGCGTCAACCGCGACTGGCTGACCCAGCACCCCTTGAGCGACTTCACGCTGCGCGCCGAAGAAGCGGAATGGAACAAGGTGGGCTTTTCTTTCGAATTGCTGGAATTCTGATTCTGGCGTCGTCGCGCCTGTGCAAGGCGTGATCGGCGCAGATGGCGCGAACTGCGCGGACGAAAAAAAGCGGGCGACGGCGGTAACGCCCTCGCCCGCTTTTACGCTTTCACGCGCTTAATCTGGAGACAGATCTGTCTGCCGGTGCAACTGCCTGAGCTCAAGACGGATAGGCCGTGTGGCCCGCCGTATCAGCCTGATTTTCATACGGCGGAGCAGGCGGCGCATGATGATCAGCGCTGGCCGTTGACGGCCGCCGGTTGATCCAGGCCGAAGTGGCGGCGGTAACGCTCGTCCATCCGGTCCATCTTCAGCAACACCGGGAAGTCAGCGGCATTGAAATCCGGGTCCCAGGCGGGTTCGCCACAGACCCTGGCGCCCAACTTCAGGTAACCCTTGATCAGCGGCGGAACGCGCGCCGGCAAGGTGCTGTTCAATTTTTCCACCGGGTAGCGGTGCAGCGGGGTCACACTGGGTTCGCCGGCCCGGGGCAGCTTCGGCATGATGGTGCGCCAGACTTCGGCGGCAGTCACGCCATCGTCCCGCAGGCTGACGCTGGCGCAGCCCAGCACGTATTCGTAGCCGCCACGCCGCAGGTATTCCGTCAGGCCCGACCACAACAGCATGATCACCCCGCCGTTGCGGTAGTCCGAATGGGTGCACGACCGGCCTACTTCAACCAGTTGGTCGCGAATGGGACCCAGCCCGGAAAGGTCGAACTCTGATTGCGCGTAATAGCCGCCCGCTTCTCGCGCCTTTTCGGGCGTCAGGATGCGATACGTGCCGACGACGCGGCCCGTATCCATTTCGCGCACCATCAGGTGTTCGCAAAAGGGGTCGAAGCGGTCGTGCTCAATGCCGTCAAGCGCGTCGGGAAACACCGCGCCCATGTCCTCGGTGAAGACGTCGTAACGCAGACGTTGGATCTGCTCGATTTCTTCAGCCGTGCGCGCCAAGCCCACCGCCAGCACTTTCGGGGCGTTGCCCTTCCAAGGTTCAGCGGGATTACGGCTTGGGGTGGTGCGTGCTAGTTCAAGCATTGCGCGAAGCTCCTAGAGAGTCCAGTCAGTTTGGACGCCCTGTATGTCAAAGACTTGACCGATATGTTACGTGACTATGAAGTTTAGTTCGGAGGAGATAGGTCAATTTAGGGCAAATCTCGACAAAACTTTACAAAGCAATACTTGGTGGAAATGCACAAAAGCCACCCACCGCTAAGCGGTGAGTGGCTTTTGGGGACACAGTCAGGAGGCCGGGCTTAAGCCAAGCTGGCGGCAAGCTTCTCTGCGCAGGAAACAGCAAGCGATTCATCTTCCGCTTCGACCATCAAGCGCAATTTCGGTTCAGTGCCTGAAGCGCGGATCAGAATACGGCCGCGGCCGTTCAGTTCCGCCTCGACCGCTGCGCGCGCGGCGGTCAGACCCGCGTGGGTCTTCCAGTCTTGACCAGGCGCCAAGGGCACGTTGATCATTTTTTGCGGGTACATCCGCAGATCGCGCACCCATTGGGCCATCGTCTCGCCGCTGCGGCGCAGCGCCGTCAGCACTTGCAAGGCAGCGATGATGCCGTCGCCCGTGGAGTGGCAATCCAGGCACAGCAGGTGGCCGGAGCTTTCGCCGCCGTACTGCCAGCCGCGAGCCTGCATTTGCTCGAGCACGTAGCGGTCGCCCACGTTGGCGCGCTCGAAGCCCACGCCCAGGCGCTTCATCTCGCGCTCGAAGCCGAAATTGGTCATCAGGGTGCCAACCACGCCGTCGACTTTGCCACGCTGCATGCGCTCGCGCACGATGGCGTACAGCAGTTCGTCGCCGTTATAGATGCGGCCTTCGCCGTCCACAACCTGCAGGCGGTCGGCGTCGCCATCCAGGGCGATGCCCAGGTGCGCGCCACGGGCCTGCACTTCCTTGGCCAGGGATTCGGGATGCAAGGCACCCACGCCCTTGTTGATATTGAAGCCGTCCGGATGCACGCCAATGGCGTGTACCTCGGCGCCCAGCTCGCGGAAGACGTGCGGGGCGATGTTGTAGGCGGCGCCGTGCGCGGCGTCCACAACGATCTTCATGCCGTTCAGGTCCAGGTCGTTCGGGAAGGTGCTCTTGCAGAACTCGATGTAGCGGCCCTGCGAGTCCGACATGCGGCGGGCACGGCCCAAGCCTTCGGAACTGACGCAGCCCAGCGGCTCGTCCAGCGCCGCTTCAATAGCGCTCTCGATTTCGTCCGGCAGCTTCATGCCCTGCGCCGAGAAGAACTTGATGCCGTTGTCCTGATACGGATTGTGCGAGGCGCTGATGACGATGCCCGCCACCAAACGCAGTGCCCGGGTCAGGTAGGCCACGGCCGGCGTCGGGATGGGGCCGGCCAGCAGCACGTCGATGCCGGCGGCGGACAAGCCCGCTTCCAGGGCGGATTCGAGCATATAGCCCGAAATGCGCGTGTCCTTGCCGATGACGACCTGCGGGCGACTGCCGCCGCGCACGGCGTGTTCGCGCGCCAGCACCCGGCCGGCGGCATAACCCAGGCGCAGCGCGAATTCGGCGTTGATCACCGAACCGCCGACTTCACCACGCACCCCATCGGTGCCGAAATACTTGCGTTGACTCATGAACTGATAGCTCCTTGTTCAGCCGCATGCCATACCTTAAGGGCATCCACGGTGGCAGCGACATCGTGCACACGCACGATGGAAGCGCCCCGGGACACGCAGGCAAGCGCTGCGGCGATGCTGCCGGACAGCCGGTCGCCGACCGGTCGGCCCGTGGCCTGCCCGATCATGTTCTTGCGCGACAGGCCGATCAGCAATGGATAACCGGTGCTGCGCAAGCTGGACAAGCGGCGCAGCAATTGGAAGTTTTGGTCCGCCGTCTTGCCGAACCCGAATCCCGGGTCCAGCACGATACGGCGAGGGTCGACCCAGGCCGCGCGCAGCTTCTGCGCGCGAGACCCCAGGAAGAGTCCGATTTCACCGATCAGGTCGGTGTATTCGGGGGGCGAGGCCTGCATGGTGCGAGGCTCGCCCTTCATGTGCATCACGCACAGCCCGCAGCGCGATTGCGCCACCGCCTCGATGGCGCCGGGCTGGCGAAAGCCATAGATGTCGTTGATCATGTCGGCGCCCGCGTCCAGCGTGGCGCGCATGACTTCCGGCTTGAAGGTGTCGATGGATAACGGCACGCCGCAATCGCGCAGCGCCTCGATCACGGGCAACAGGCGGTCGAGTTCATCGGCCACGGAAACCGGGTCGGCGCCAGGGCGTGTGGACTCACCGCCCAGATCCAGGATCTGCGCGCCCTCTTCGATCAAGCGACGCGCGTGCGACACCGCGGAATCCGTATCGTCGTGCTGGCCGCCGTCGGAAAACGAATCCGGCGTGACATTGACGATACCCATGACAAGCGGGCGCTCGAGATCAAACTCGAAGCGCCCGCAAAGGAAGTTATTTGCCATGACTCAGGACAAAAAACCTCAGACTGCTGCAGCCGTGCTGCCGTCAGCCGCCAGACCGGTGCTGGGAGGCGGCGTGTCGGTGGAATCCGACGGGCCTTGCGGCGTTTTCGGGGGACGCGGAGGACGGCCCTCGATGATGTCGTTGATCTGGTCGGCGTCGATGGTTTCCCATTCGAGCAGCGCGGACGTCATCACTTCGACCTTGTCACGGTTTTCATCCAGGATCTTGCGCGCGACTTGGTATTGCTCGTCGATGATGCGGCGGATCTCGGTGTCCACCTTCTGCATGGTGGCTTCGGACATGTGGGTCGTCTTGGTGACGCTGCGGCCCAGGAAGACTTCGCCTTCGTTCTCGGCGTAGACCATCGGACCCAGTTCGTCCGTCATGCCGTAGCGGGTGACGATGTCGCGGGCGATGGCGGTGGCGCGTTCGAAGTCGTTCGAGGCGCCCGTCGTCATCTGGTCCATGAACAGTTCTTCGGCGATACGGCCACCGAACAGCACGGCGATGGTCGACAGCAGACGGCCCTTGTCCATGCTGTAGCGGTCGGTTTCAGGCAACTGCATCGTCACGCCCAGCGCACGGCCGCGCGGGATGATGGTGACTTTGTGGACCGGGTCGGTCTTGGGCAACATGCGGGCGACGATCGCGTGGCCGGACTCGTGGTACGCGGTGTTCTTGCGTTCCTCTTCGGGCATGACGATCGAGCGGCGCTCGGCGCCCATGATGATCTTGTCCTTGGCCTTTTCGAAGTCGGACATATCCACCGTGCGGCCATTGCGGCGCGCGGCGAACAAGGCAGCTTCGTTGACCAGGTTGGCCAGGTCGGCGCCCGAAAAACCGGGGCAGCCGCGCGCCAGGATGGTCGCGTCGACGTTGGGCGACAGCGGAACCTTGCGCATATGGACTTTCAGGATCTGCTCGCGGCCACGGATATCGGGCAGCGGCACCACGACCTGGCGGTCGAAACGGCCGGGACGCAGCAGCGCCGGATCCAGCACGTCAGGACGGTTGGTTGCGGCGATCACGATGACGCCCTGGCCGGATTCGAAGCCGTCCATTTCAACCAGCATCTGGTTCAGGGTCTGTTCGCGTTCGTCGTTGCCGCCACCCAGGCCAGCGCCACGCTGACGGCCCACGGCATCAATTTCATCAATGAAGATGATGCAAGGCGCGTGCTTCTTGGCGTTTTCGAACATGTCGCGGACACGGGCCGCGCCCACGCCGACAAACATTTCAACGAAGTCCGAACCCGAGATGCTGAAAAACGGCACCTTGGCTTCACCGGCGATGGCCTTGGCCAGCAGCGTCTTGCCGGTACCGGGCGAGCCCACCATCAGCACGCCGCGCGGGATACGACCACCAAGCTTTTGGAACTTGCTGGGGTCCCGCAGGAAGTCGACCAATTCCTGAACGTCTTCCTTCGCTTCATCGCAGCCCGCGACGTCGGCAAAGGTGATTTGGTTGGTGTTTTCGTCGAGCATGCGGGCGCGTGATTTGCCGAAGCTGAATGCCCCGCCCTTGCCGCCGCCCTGCATCTGTCGCATGAAGAACACCCACACGCCGATCAACAACAGCATGGGGAACCACGACACGAAGATGCTCATCAACAGCGATTGCTCTTCACGCGGCTTGCCGGAAACCTGGACGCCGTACTTCAGCAGATCGGAGACCATCCAGAGGTCGCCCGGCGAAGTCAGCGTATAGGCGCGGCCCGCGTCCGGGGTGACGTACAGCACATCGCCCTGAACGTCGACCTTGCGGATACGTCCCGCCTTGGCGTCGTCCATGAACTGCGTGTAGCTCACGCCGTCCTGGGTCTGAGCGCGTCCGTCGAACTGTTTGAAGACGGTGAACAGCACCAGGGCTATCACCATCCAAACAGCGACTTTCGAAAATGAATTATTCAAGGTCGATCTCCTGCTTTCGATTCCGACCAGCGACCGCGCACCCGCGTATGGCACAGTCACAAGTATGTCAATAGCCCATTCTACCCTGTTGGACCCGATTGCGTCCTGGGATCCCTGGGGCCCGTGTAGTTACGTCTGATTTGTCGTTATGGTGGTCGTTGTCTCGGCAAGCAGGTCAGCTTTTTAGGGGTTCAAGGCAACATGCCCCGACCCGGGTTATTTCAGATCGCGCGCAACCAGAAAGGTTTCAGAGGATTTATCCCGTGAGGCCTTCGGCTTGCGCTCGACCACCCGCTTGAAGTGCTGTTTGAAGGACTGCACGATCTGCGAAAATCCGCTGCCGTGGAAGGCCTTGACGATCAGCGCCCCGTTGGGCTTGAGATGGGCGCGGGAAAACTCCATCGCCAGCTCGCACACATGCTGAATGCGGGCGGAGTCGGCGCTACCCACGCCTGACAAGTTGGGGGCCATGTCCGAGATTACAAGGTCCACGGCGCGAGATCCGACCATGTCTTCCAATTGTTTCAGAACGTCATCGTCGCGGAAGTCGCCCTGGATGAATTCCACCCCGGCCACCGGCTCCATCGGGAGCAGATCCAGCGCAATGATTCGTCCGTCAACGACACCACCCGGGCCGGCCAGGCGCTCGCGCGCCACTTGGGACCAACTGCCGGGCGCCGAACCCAGATCGATGACCAGGTCGCCCCGCCGCATCAGCTTTTCGGTATCCAGGATCTCGATCAGCTTGAAGGCGGCGCGGGCGCGATAGCCCTTCTGTTGCGCCAGCTTCACATAGGGATCGTTGATGTGCTGGTGAATCCAGTCTTTAGAGAATTTATTCTTGGCCATTACCGTACAATTCCACGCATGCCTATATTAGAACTTACCTCTCGTGAGCGCAGCGACCTTCGCTCCGCCGCTCACCCTCTGCGCCCCGTCGTCCTGATTGGCGACAATGGCCTGACCGACGCCGTGCTCAAGGAAATCGACTTGGCACTGGCTTCCCACGGCCTCATCAAGGTGCGCGCCGGCGGCGATGACCGCGAGGCCCGCGAGACCATGTTGTCGACCATCTGCGACACCCTGTCTTGCGCCGCGGTGCACCATTTGGGCAAGACCCTGATTCTTTTCCGCCCGCTGGCCGGCAACATCAAGCCTGCCGCCCTGGCAGCGATGGAGCCCGAGGCTCCCGCCAAGCGCCGCGCTTCCGAACCGTACACGCCGAAGAAGCTGGCCGCCGAAGGCAAAAGCCTTGCCAAGCGCCCGCGCCGCAGCGAGTCCGAAGAGCCCAAGCCAGCCAAGACGCGTTTCGTGCCGCAAGACCAACTGAACAAGAACGGCAAGCCGATGCGCCCCAGCAACAAGCGGGCTACCGCCAGCGGCCACGGCATTCCGCGCCGCGCCGGCAGCGCGCTCAGCCTGCGCGCCGGAGCTCGCAGCGGCACCAGCCGCAAGACGTCGAAAAGATAAGGCCGGGCACAAAAACGGGCGCCTGACGCGCCCGGTCCACCATAGCGATCCGCGCAGTCTCCGCGGGCACTCAGCCTGAATCAGGCTTCGAGCTATGGCGTTTTGACAGTTTACCGCTAAGGCGAGCGCGTTAGATGTAACGCACGCCCAGAACTTCGTATTCGCGAACGCCAGCCGGGGCCTTGACCTCGACCACATCGCCTTCGCTCTTGCCGATCAGCGCGCGCGCCACCGGGCTGGAGACGGAAATCAGGTTGGCCTTGATGTCAGCCTCGACGTCGCCCACGATCTGGTACGTGACGCGGTCACCGGAATCCAGGTCTTCGATGTCGACGGTTGCGCCAAACACGGCACGGCCTTCGGCGTCCAAAGCAGTGGGGTCAATCAGGTGGGCATTGGAAAGCGTGCCTTCAAGTTCGGCAATCCGGCCTTCGATAAAGCCTTGGCGCTCGCGAGCAGCGTCATATTCGGCGTTTTCCGACAGATCACCCTGTGCACGCGCTTCGGCGATGGCATTGATAACGGCAGGGCGTTCCACGGTTTTCAGCCGCTGGAGCTCTTCTTGCAAGCGCTCGGCCCCGCGCACGGTCAAAGGAATGGCAGACATGTCGTTTCCCAAACAAAAAGTAGAAAACGCCCCGAAGGAGCGTTCTCGGTGAAGGTCGTTACCCCGGCGCGCACCTGCCATCGGGACATCAATCAATGCGAGGCAAGCGGCGCGGACGACCAAAACAAAACCCCGGCTCGGGTCGGAACCGGGGCAATCAAAGTCATATTGTGGGCAAAGTCCCTCGGAATTGCAAGCCACCGCGGAAAACGTGCTTTTGCACGCATTTCGCTGCTGTAACCCGCGAAAACCGGCTATTTCCTCAAGAATTTTCAACCACGACGACCGCCTCGGGCAAGGGCCCGCTGCCGCGCGTTGCTGAAAAGATACTTTTCAATAGTATTTTGTCATTTTGCCCGGTGGCGCATGCCAAAGCCGCCCATTTTTATGCCGAAACGGGCTTTCTGCGACGCAGCAAGGCATACAGGATAATGGCCCCGAACGTAGCCGTGCCGATGCCGCCCAGCATGAAGTCGCCGATCTTGATGGTGAAGTCGCCCGCGCCCATCACCAAGGTGACCGCGGCCACGATCAGGTTGCGGTTGTCGCTGAAGTCGACCTGGTTGACCACCCAGATGCGTGCGCCCGCAATCGCGATCAAACCGAAAACCACGACCGACATGCCGCCCAGAACCGGGCCGGGAATCGTCTGGATCAGCGCGCCGAACTTGGGCGAAAAGCCCAGCACGATGGCGATCAGCGCGGCCACCACGAAGACCAGCGTGGAATAGATGCGGGTCACCGCCATCACGCCGATGTTCTCGGCGTAGGTGGTGACGCCCGTGCCGCCCACCGCGCCCGACACCATGGTCGCCACGCCGTCGCCGACGAAGGCGCGGCCCAGGTAGCGGTCCAGGTCGCGGCCCGTCATGGCGCTGACCGCCTTCACGTGGCCCAGGTTTTCCGCGACCAGGATGATGGCGACCGGCACGATCAAGCCCATGGCTTCCGCCTTGAAGACGGGTGCCGCGAAATGCGGCAGGCCGATCCAGGCAGCGTTGGCCACGCCCGAAAAATCGATGGGCTTGCCCAGGCCCATGCCATTGGCCAGCACCGCGTACACCACGCAGGCAAGGATCAGGCCGACCAGGATCAGCAGGCGTTGGACCATGCCTTTCGTGTAGACGGCAATGCCGCCGACGCAGACGATGGTGACCAGCGCCATGAAGGTGTCGAAGCCCGACGCGCCCATGGCGCCCTTGGCCGCGATGGGCGCCAGGTTCAGACCGATCACCGCCACCACGGCGCCCGTGACGACCGGCGGCATCAGCGCATCGATCCAGTTGGCGCCGCTGCCAGACCGGGCATTGGCGATCCACACGATCACGCCGATCAAGGTATAGGCCAGACCGCAGGCGATGATGGCGCCCAGCGCCACGCCAATATTGGCGTTGGCCCCGCCCCCCGCATACCCGGTCACCGCGATCACGCCGCCGATGAAGGCGAAGCTGGACCCCAGGTAGCTGGGCACGCGGCCGCCGACGAACAGGAAGAAGATCAGCGTGCCGATGCCGGACATGAGGATCGCCACGTTGGGATCGAAGCCCATCAGCAGCGGCGCCAGCACCGTCGAGCCAAACATGGCCACCACGTGCTGCGCGCCCATGGCCACATTCTTGGGCCAGGACAGCCTTTCATCAGGCGCGATGATGACGCCGGGTTCGGCATCGTCCGCCAGGCGCCAACGCGGAAAGTACGAATTCGACATAAATATCCCAAATAAGGGGTTGGGTGAGCGGGCGCCAGTGTAAAGGGGGCTGCGAAGGAGCGGCAACGTTTAAGTATGGCTGGCACCATGCCGTACTTAGGGAAACCCCGAAAGCCCGGTTCACCACCGGACTACCGGGGCACACACGCAGTACAACCCGGCAGCAGGAGACATCATGGCGATCAATTCCATCGGCGGCACATCCCGCATCGGCAGCTTGGCCGAACTGTGGGCCCAGAAGATCCAGGCCAACAAAGAGTCCAAGGAGGGCGCGGACGCGCAGGCGACCACGCTCACGCCGGACGGGAAAATCCGCGTCGGCGCCGCGGGCGCCATGGCGGTGGGCGGCTCGCAAGCCGCTGAAGAAAGCAGCAACGAAGACGACTTCGCCCGTCAGATCAAAGAGTTGCAGAAGCAGCTCAAGCGCGTCATGGACCAGATCGCCAAGGTCAATGCCAGCGGCATGTCGGCCGAGATGAAGGCGCAGCAGTTGCAGGCACTGAACGGCCAGGCCATGCAGATTCAAGGTCAGATTGTGCAGGTGATGGTCAAACAGGCGCAGGCCGCGCAAGGCAGCGTGTCGACCACGGCATAAGCGCCCACAGCCAGCAGGCAAGGCCTGGCCAGCGCAGGCGCCGCCGTCAAGGCGCCCGCGCTGATGAGGCGCATCAAAATTTCTGATTGGACGCATGCCAGGCCTGACATTACTGTCTCCGGACAAATTAAAACTACGGAGACAAACCATGCATGCAATGCGCACAGCCCTTGCAGGAGCCCTGCTGGCCGTTTGTGCGGCCCCTGCCCTGGCCGGCACCGTCACGGTGATCACGTCGTTCCCGAAAGACCTGACCCAGGCCTACAAGACCGCGTTCGAAAAAGCCAACCCCGGCATCACGCTGGAAATCCTGAACAAGAACACCGTGTCGGGCATTGCGTATGTGCGTGAAACGCCAGCGGGCCAACGCCCCGAGGTGTTCTGGGCCAGCGCGCCCGACGCCTTCGAAGTGCTGGGCCGCGACAAACTGCTGGCCAAGTCTTCCGACGTGGCCAACAAGGACGTGCCGGACAAAATTGGCAATTACCCCATCAATGACCCGTCCGGCATGTACCTGGGCCAGGCGTTGGCGGGATACGGCATCGTCTACAACACACGCTACCTTGCCGCGCACAAGCTTGCCGCGCCGGTGGAATGGAAGGACCTGCTGTCGCCCAAGTGGTTCGGGCATGTCGGCATCACCTCACCGTCGCGTTCAGGCACGATGCACCTGACCGTGGAAACCATATTGCAAGGTGAAGGCTGGGATGATGGCTGGAACACGCTGCTGCGCATGTCGGGCAACAGCAGCGCCATTACGGAACGGTCTTTCGGCGTGCCGGACGGCGTGAACAACGGCCAGTTCGGCGCCGGCCCGGTCATCGACTTCTTCGGCTTGTCCAGCAAGTATTCCAAGTTCCCGGTGGAATTCGTCTACCCCTCCGAGACGGCCATCGTGCCGGCCAATATTGCGCTGATCGAAGGCGCGAAGAACACCGAGGAAGGCAAGAAGTTCATTGCCTTCACGCTTAGCCAGGCCGGCCAGGAACTGCTGCTGCAACCCAAGATCTCGCGCCTGCCCGTGCTGCCGTACTCGGCCTTGGCCGGCAAGATTCCGCAAGGCTACCCGGACCCCGCCGAGATCGCCAAGCGCAGCAAGGTGCAGTTCAATGCCGACCTGTCGCAAAGCCGCTACTACGTCGTGCAATCGCTGTACGACCAGACCATCACGTTCCGCCTGAAGGAATTGCAGGCCGCCACCAAGGCGATCTACGACGCCGAAGCCAAGCTGGGCGACAAAGCCAATAGCGGGCGCGCCGCCGAACTGCTGGGACAAGCGCGCAAGCTGACATGGGCGCCGCTTGTCGATGGCAAGAAGGCCGCCGACCCGGCGTTCCTGGCGGTCTTCGCGGGCAACAAGAAAGACGCCTCGGTGAACCAGCAGATCACCCAGTTGGAAGGCGAGTGGAACGGCCGGGCGCGGGCGAACTACGAAGAAGCCGTGAAGCTGGCCAGAGAGGCCGCCGCGCTCTAAGCCACCCGCCGCGACGCGCGCGGTGGGCAGAGTGGTTTGCCCCGCCGCGCGCGCAGTCCCCTGGCAACACATTCGGGAATCTCGATGACTTCTTCGGGCCACTCACGCCTGCCCGCCGGCCCCGTATTGACGGCGCTGCTGGTGTTCGGCTTTCTGCTGCTGTTTCTTGCCGTGCCCGTGGGCACGGTGTTCTACAGCGCCTTCGTGAACGCCGACGGCAGCTTCACGATGGGCCACTTCGGCGCGTTCTTCAACCAGCCATTGATGCAGGAAGCGTTCTTCAACAGCCTGTACGTGGCGGGCTGGTCTGCGCTGCTGGCGTCGCTGATCGCCGTGCCGCTGGCCTACTTCACGGTGCGCTTCGAGTTCCGCGGCGCGCTGATCATCCAGACGCTGGGCGTGCTGCCGCTAATCATGCCGCCCTTCGTGGGCGCGGTGGCGATGCAGTTGATCTTCGGGCGGTCGGGCAGCGTCAACCTGCTGCTGAACGACTGGTTCGGTTTCACGATCCCGTTCATGGAAGGCTTGAACGGCGTCATCTTCGTTGAAGCCCTGCATTACTTCCCCTTCATCCTGATGAACCTGGTGGTGGCGCTGCGCAACATCGACGGGGCGATGGAAGAAGCCGCGTTCAACCTGGGCTCGCGCGGGTTCCGCCTGTTCCGCCGCGTGATCTTTCCGCTGGCGCTGCCCGGCTACGTGGCGGGGGCGTCGCTGGTGTTCGTCAAGGTGTTCGACGACCTGGGCACGCCGCTGGTGCTGGGCACCACCAACATGCTGGCGCCGCAAGCGTACCTGCGCATTACGCAGGTGGGCCTGGAAGACCCGCTGGGCTATGTGATCAGCGTGATCATGGTCGCGTTTTCGATTTTGGCCTTGTGGCTGTCGGCGCGTGTGCTCAAGGGGCGTGATTACTCCACGCTGCAAAAGGGCGGCAATTCAATCCAGAAGCGCAAGCTGGGGCCAATGGAAAGCGTGCTGGCCTACGGCTGGATCATCCTGGTGCTGATGCTGGTGCTGTCGCCGCACATGGGCGTGCTGCTGTTGTCGCTAGCCAGCGTCTGGAGCTATGCGCCGCTACCCGATGGCTACACATTGGCGCATTATTCAGCAGTGTTTTCAGAATCGCAGGGAATGATCGCCAACACGCTGCTGTATTGCGGGCTGGCGGCGGGCGTGGACGTGATCATTGGCACCGCCATCGCCTACCTGATGCTGCGCACCCGGCTGCCGGCGCGCCAATGGCTGGACTTCATGGCCTCCGCAGCGCTGGCGATACCCGGCATCGTGCTGGCCATCGGCTTCCTGCGCACGTTCCGCGGGATCGAGCTTCCGGGCACGGGCACGCTGCTGACCTCGTCGTGGATCATCATCATGATTGCGTATTCGGTCAGGCGCCTGCCTTACGCGCTGCGATCCTGCGTGGCGTCCTTGCAGCAGATCAACGTATCGCTGGAGGAAGCCGCGCAATCACTGGGTGCCACACGCATGAGCACGATTCGCCGCGTGGTGGTGCCGTTGATGGCGGGCGGCATGCTGGCGGGCTTCGTGACCAGCTTCGTGACGGCGGCGGTTGAGCTGTCGGCCACCATCATGCTGGTCACCAAGGACAGCCAGGCGCCCATGAGCTACGGCATCTATCTGTATATGCAAAGCGCGGCGGGTCGGGGGCCGGGAGCCGCGCTGGGCGTGCTGGCGGTGGCCGCGGTGGCTATCGGCACGTATGTATCGCACCTGCTGGTGGAGCGCGCGCAGTCGCGCCAGCGCCCGGCACGCAACGAAGGGGAATCCGCATGAAGAAAGTCAGCGTAGAGTGCCGCAACATCCGCCTGTCGTATGGCACGACCGAAGTGCTGAAGGATGTGAACATCCACGTCGAGCCGGGGAGTTCTTTGCGTTGCTGGGGCCGTCGGGTTCGGGCAAGTCGACGCTGCTGCGGCTGATTGCCGGCTTCAACCGGCACAGCGCGGGCCAATTGCTGGTGGACGGCAAGGACATCAGCGGCACCCCGCCCTGGAACCGCAACATCGGCATGGTGTTCCAGAACTATGCGCTGTGGCCCCACATGTCGGTCTGGGACAACGTGGCGTTCGGCCTGGTTGAACGCAAGCTGCCCCGCGCCGAGATCCGCGCCAAGGTCGAGGCCGCGCTCGAACTGGTGGGGCTGTCGCAGTTTGGCAAGCGCCGGCCGAACCAGTTGTCGGGCGGGCAGCAGCAGCGCGTGGCGCTGGCCAGAACCATCGTCATCGAACCGCAGGTGCTGCTGCTGGATGAGCCGCTGTCCAACCTGGACAAGAAGCTGCGCGTGCAGATGCGCCAAGACCTGCTCAGTCTGCAACGCCGGCTGGGCATCACCACCATCTTCGTCACGCATGATCAGGAAGAAGCCATGACCACGGCGGACCGGATGGCCGTGCTGGACCATGGCGTGGTGCAGCAGATTGGCGCGCCCAGCACGCTGTTCGACTATCCCGTGAACCGCTTCGTGGCCAACTTCGTGGGCACGATGAACGTGCTGGAAGGCGATGTGCGCGAACGCACCAGCGGCAGCGTCGTGCTGGCGGTGCCGGGCGTGGGCGACCTGCACCTGCCGTTGACGACCGAGGCGCCCGCCGCCAGCCGTCTGGCGGCTAGTTTCCGGCCGCACACCGTGCAGATCGAAATGGCGGATGGCCTGGGCGACGCGCGCTATGTATGGCTGCCGGGCATTGTGGAAAGCAGCGAATTCCTGGGCGAATTCACGCGCTATCAGGTGCTGATCGGTGAACAGCGCCTGACGGCCGACCAGTCGCATCTGGCAGGGCTGTCGCCCTTCCCTGCCGGCGCGCCGGTTTCCATTGGACTGGAGCCCACCCAGATACGGCTGCTGGCGGCCTAAACTTGCCGCCATGGAAATCTATCAGATCCGCGCTTTCGTCACGGTTGCCCGGCTGGGCAACCTGACCAAGGCGGCCGAAGCGCTGTCCCTGACCCAGCCCGCCGTGACCGCGCAGATCAAGGCGCTGGAACAAAGCCTGGGCGTGGCCTTGTTCGACCGCAGCGGCGGCCGACTGGCCTTGGCCAAGGCGGGCGAGGTGCTGCTGCCCACGGCGGAATCGCTGCTGGTGCTGGGCGCGCAGTTCAAATCCGAAGCACAGCAGTTGCAGGGCAGCCTGCATGGGGTCGTGGAACTGGGTGTGCCCAGCGAAAAGCCGGACTTCCTGCGCCTGGGCGAACTGGCTTCTGCCGTCACGCAGCGCCTGCCGCTGGTGGAACTGAAAACCCAGACCCTGCCCACCGCCACGCTGGCCGAGCAGGTCAGCACCGGGCGCCTGCCGGCCGCGCTGACCATCGCCGCCAACCCGCCGCGCGGCGTGTTGTGGCTGCCGCTGCGCAGCGTGCGCTATCGCATTGCCCTGCCGAAAGAACACGCCACGGCGCTCAAGCGCGGCGGCTGGCGCGAAGTGGCCCAGTTGCCGTGGCTGGACGGGCCGTCGGGCAGCCATACGCATCTGCTGCTGCGCGACATGTTCGAACGCCACGGCCTGACGCCGCGCATCGTCATGCAAAACGATGACCAGGCCAACCTGGAGGCGCTGGTGCGCGCCGGCGCGGGCTGCGCGCTGTTGCGCGAAGAGACCGCGCTGGCGGGCGCCGCGTCCAATGATTTCATCGTGTGGGGCCAGGCCCGCGCCGACGCCATGCTAGGCTTCATCCTGCCTTATGAGCGCGCTAGCGAGCCCGCGCTCGTCGCGTTAAGCTCGATCATTCACGCCATCTGGAAGCCGCGCACGGTGATCGCACCCGCCCAGCTTTGATGACCAAGCGTTGATTCCCAAGCTTTGCCCCACTTCCTGCCTTATTCCCCACTACGACCGTAATGACTGAAATCTGGTTCATCCGCCATGGCGAAACCGACTGGAACCGCCAGCGCCGCCTGCAAGGCTGGAAAGACATTCCCCTGAACGAATTCGGCGTCAACCAGGCCAGCCTGCTTGCCGCGCGCCTGCGCGACGAGGCCCGCCACACGCCCATCCACGCCATCTACAGCAGCGACCTGCAACGCGCCCACGCCACGGCGGTGCCCGTATCCGAACAACTGGGCTTGCGCGTGCGGGTAGAACCCGGCATCCGCGAGCGCGGCTTCGGCGTGCTGGAAGGGCTGGACCACGAACACATCGACGTGCAGGCGCCCGAAGCTGCCGCGGCCTGGAAAAGCCGCGATCCCTTGCGGCCACTGGATGGCGGCGAAACGCTGGGCCAGTTCCAGTCGCGTGTCATTTCCACGGTGGACGACATCGCCAGCCGCCATGACGGCGAGCGCATTCTGATGTTCACGCACGGCGGCGTGCTGGACATCATCTGGCGCCATGCCTCGGGCGTGCCGCTGAACGGCGCGCGCGATGCCGCGCTGCTGAACGTCAGCATCAACCGCGTCAGCGTACAGGGTCGCAAATGGGAAGTGCTGGATTGGGGCGACGTGGGCCACGTGGCCGATGAGGTCGGCGACGACGTGGTGCCTTGACGCAAGTAATGCAGGCAACGCAAGTTACGCAAACACGCTCGTAACGCACCATCGCGTTCACGCGCGGCGGGCAAGCCCGCCGCGCGGTCGCGCATCACCCCGCTTTGCGCGGTTTGCGTGGCGCATTGCGCGCCAGCTTGTCATACACCGCGTTGGGCAACAGGCGCATCAGCTTGGCCACCACGCCCATCTGCCACGGAATCACCGTATACGACGTTCCGCGCGCAATGGCCGCATGCGCGCGTTGTGCAAAGGCGTCCGCTTCCATCAGGAAGGGCATGGAATACGGGTTCTTGGCCGTCATGGCGGTCTTGATGTAGCCCGGGGCAATCGTCACCACCTGAATACCGTCCGCCGCCAGCTCCAGCCGCAGGCTTTCGCAATAGGTCACCACGGCGGATTTGGAAGCGCTGTAGGCACCCGCGCCCGGCAGTCCACGCACGCCCGCCACGCTGGCAATGCCCACCAGACGACCCGATCCGGCCGCGCGCATGGCGCCCACGAAGGGTTCGAAGGTGGCCACGGTGGCCAGCAGATTGGTATCGACGATGGCTTTGAAGACGTCGTAGTCCTCACCGTGTTCGGTCAACGTGCCGGCGCTGATGCCCGCGCTGGCGATGACCACATCCACCCTGCCCTGGCAGAACGCAATGAAATCGGCCGCCGCCGCATGCAGCGCGGCCCGGTCGCGCACGTCCACCGCATAGCAACGATGCTCGCCCGGCAGGCTGTCGGCCAATTCGCGCAGCGCGTCTTCGCGCCGGCCCAAAAGACCCAGCGTGGCGCCCGATGCGGCGTACTGCTGCGCCAGGGCGCGACCCAAGCCACTGCTGGCGCCGGTGATGAAGACTTTGTTCATGGGATCGGTAAGCAAAGTGGATTGCAGGATGGAAAAAGGGCGGCCCTGATCAAGGGCCGCCCCGGCATCCTACCTCAAGCCCGCGGGCTTGGCGCTGTCGCGTCAGTCTTGACCGCTAAGCGATGCGTGCAGGTCCTGCAACGGATACACCTGCAGGCCCAGACCCTGGCGCAGATACTGCATGCCTTCAACCGCGGCGCGGGCGCCGGCAATGGTGGTGAAGAAGGTGACGCGGGCAGCCAGCGATTGCGTACGGATCGTGCGCGAATCCACGATGGCGTTGCGGCGTTCTTCGACGGTGTTGATGACCAGCGCGATTTCGCCGTTCTTCACCATGTCGACGATGTGCGGACGGCCTTCGGTGACCTTGTTGACCACTTGCACCGGAATGCCCGCGGTTTCAATTTCGGCCGCCGTGCCGCGCGTGGCAACCAGCTTGAAGCCCATGGCGTGCAGGCCGCGCGCCACTTCCACGGCGCGGGGCTTGTCCTGGTTCTTCACGCTGATGAACACCGTGCCGGATTCCGGCAAGCGCACGCCAGCAGCCAACTGCGACTTCACGAAGGCTTCGCCGAAGCTCATGCCCACGCCCATCACTTCACCGGTCGACTTCATTTCCGGACCCAGGATGGTGTCCACGCCCGGGAACTTCACGAACGGGAACACGGCTTCCTTGACCGAAAAGTAAGGCGGCACGATTTCCTTCGTGATGCCTTGCGCCGCCAGCGTCTGGCCGGCCATGGCGCGCGCGGCGATCTTGGCCAGTTGCAGGCCGGTGGCCTTGGACACGTAGGGCACCGTGCGCGAGGCACGCGGGTTCACTTCCAGCACGTAGACGTCGCCGCCCTGGATGGCGAACTGCACGTTCATCAGGCCGCTGACGTTCAAGGCCTTGGCCATCATCGTGGTCTGGCGCTTGATCTCGGCGATGACTTCCGCCGACAACGAGTAGGGCGGCAGGCTGCAAGCCGAGTCGCCCGAGTGCACGCCGGCCTGCTCGATGTGTTCCATGACGCCGCCGATGAAGACGGTTTCGCCGTCGGCCAGGCAGTCCACGTCGACTTCGGTGGCGTTGTTCAGGAAGCGGTCCAGCAGCACGGGCGAGTCATTGCTGACCTTCACGGCCTCGCGCATGTAGCGCTCGAGGTCTTGTTGCTCGTGCACGATTTCCATGGCGCGGCCGCCCAGCACGTAGCTGGGACGCACGACCAGCGGGTAGCCGATCTCGGTGGCGTGAGCCAGGGCCTCGCCTTCGGTGCGCGCGGTGCGGTTGGGCGGCTGACGCAGGCCCAGCTTGTTCAGCAGCTTCTGGAAGCGTTCGCGGTCTTCGGCAACGTCGATGGATTCCGGGCTGGTGCCGATGATGGGCACGCCGTTGGCTTCCAGGGCACGCGCCAGCTTCAGCGGGGTCTGGCCGCCGTACTGGACGATCATGCCAACCGGGTTTTCCTTGTGGACGATTTCCAGCACGTCTTCCAAGGTCAGCGGTTCAAAGTACAGGCGATCGGACGTGTCGTAGTCGGTGGACACGGTTTCCGGGTTGCAGTTGACCATGATGGTCTCGTACCCGTCGTCGCGCAGCGCCAGCGCGGCGTGCACGCAGCAGTAGTCGAATTCGATGCCTTGGCCGATACGGTTCGGGCCACCGCCCAGCACGATGATTTTCTTGCGATCGGTGGGCGCGGACTCGCACTCTTCCTCGTACGTGGAGTACATGTACGCGGTGCGGGTGGCGAATTCGGCGGCGCAGGTGTCAACGCGCTTGTAGACCGGGCGCACGTTCAACTGGTGACGCAGCTTGCGCACTTCGGATTCAGCGGAATCCAGCAGGAATGCCAGGCGGCGGTCGGAGAAACCGCGGCGCTTCAGTTCCCACAGCGTGGCGTAGTCCAGGTCGGCCAGCGTCTTTTGTTCCAGCGCCAGTTCGATGTCGACGATTTCCTTGATCTGCGACAGGAACCACGGGTCGATGTGCGTGATGTTGTGCACTTCGTCCAGCGTGAAGCCTTGCGCGAAGGCGTCGCCCACATACCAGATACGTTCCGGACCGGGCTCGCCCAGCTCGACTTGCAGCTTTTCGCGGTCGGTGGTTTTCTGGTTCAGGCCGTCAACGCCGACTTCCAGGCCACGCAGCGCCTTCTGGAACGATTCCTGGAAGGTGCGGCCGATGGCCATGACTTCACCCACGGACTTCATCTGGGTGGTCAGGCGTGCGTCGGCGGTGGGGAATTTTTCGAAGGCGAAACGCGGCACCTTGGTGACGACGTAGTCGATCGACGGTTCGAACGAGGCGGGCGTGGCGCCGCCGGTGATTTCGTTCTTGAGCTCGTCCAGCGTGTAGCCCACGGCCAGGCGCGCGGCGACCTTGGCGATGGGAAAGCCGGTGGCCTTGGATGCCAGTGCCGACGAACGCGACACGCGCGGGTTCATCTCGATGACGATCATGCGGCCGTTCTTCGGATTGACGGCGAACTGCACGTTCGAGCCGCCCGTATCCACGCCGATCTCGCGCAATACCGCGATCGATGCGTTACGCATGATCTGGTATTCCTTGTCGGTCAGCGTCTGGGCCGGCGCCACGGTGATCGAGTCACCGGTGTGCACGCCCATCGGGTCCAGGTTTTCGATCGAGCAGACGATGATGCAGTTGTCCGCCTTGTCGCGGACCACTTCCATCTCGAATTCCTTCCAGCCCAGCAAGGATTCTTCGATCAGCAGTTCGCTGGTCGGCGAGGCTTCCAGTCCGCGACGGCAGATCGTTTCGAATTCTTCGGCGTTGTAGGCGATACCGCCGCCCGAACCACCCATGGTGAAGCTGGGGCGGATCACGGCGGGGAAGCCCGAGGTGCCGACTTCGGCCGCGATGCGGCGCTGCACTTCCCAGGCTTCGTCCATGCTGTGGGCCACGCCCGACTTGGCCGATTCCAGGCCGATGTCGGTCATGGCCTGCTTGAACTTCTGGCGGTCTTCGGCCTTTTCGATGGCGTGCTCGTTGGCGCCGATCAGTTCCACGTTGTGCTTTTTCAGCACGCCGTGGTGGGCCAGGTCCAGTGCGCAGTTCAGCGCGGTCTGGCCGCCCATGGTGGGCAGCAGCGCATCGGGCTTTTCACGCTCGATGATCTTTTCAACGGCTTGCCAGGTGATGGGCTCGATGTAGGTGACGTCGGCCGTTTCCGGGTCCGTCATGATCGTGGCGGGGTTGCTGTTCACCAGAATGGTGCGGTAACCCTCAGCCTTGAGCGCCTTGCAGGCCTGTGCGCCGGAATAGTCGAATTCGCAGGCCTGCCCGATGATGATGGGGCCGGCGCCGATGATGAGTATGCTTTTTAGGTCTGTACGCTTGGGCATGATGCAATCTTTACTTTTGGCCGGACATCAGGGCGATGAACTTGTCGAACAGTTCAAGGATGTCGTGCGGACCCGGGCTGGCTTCGGGGTGACCCTGGAAGCAGAAGGCCGGGCGGTCGGTGAGCTCGAAGCCCTGCAGCGTGCCGTCGAACAGCGACACGTGCGTGACGCGCGCATTTGCCGGCAGGCTGGCCGCATCGACCGCGAAGCCGTGGTTCTGGCTGGTGATGAACACGCGCTTGGACTGCAAGTCCTGCACGGGGTGGTTCGCGCCGTGATGGCCCGTTTTCATCTTGAGCGTCTTGCCGCCCACGGCCAGGCCCATGATCTGATGGCCCAGGCAGATGCCGAAGACCGGCAGCTTCTTGTCCAGGAACGTGCGCGTGGCGTCGATAGCGTAGTCGCAAGGCTCGGGGTCGCCGGGGCCGTTGGACAGGAACACGCCGTCGGGATTGAGCTTCAGGACGTCTTCGGCGCTGGTTTGCGCCGGCACCACGGTCAGGCGGCAACCGCGATCGGCCAACAGGCGCAGGATGTTCGTCTTGATGCCGAAGTCGTAAGCGACGACGTGGAACCTGGATTGGTCGGGCTTGGAAAAGCCTTCGCCCAACTGCCAGGTGCCTTCGGTCCATTCGGTGCTGGCTTTCTGCGACACGACCTTGGCCAGGTCCTGGCCGGCCATGCCGGCAAAGCCCTGCGCCATTTCAACGGAGCGTTCAGCGTCGGTGCCGACGAAGATGCAGGCGCCCTGGGCGCCTTTTTCACGCAGGATGCGCGTGAGCTTGCGGGTGTCGATGCCGGAAATGGCAACGATGCCCTGCGCGGCCAGATAGTCGGGCAGGGATTGCGTGGAACGGAAGTTCGACACGCGGGCGGGACAGTCGCGGACCACGAGTCCGGCGGCATAGACGCGATTGGCTTCCACGTCTTCGGCGTTGACGCCGGTGTTGCCAATGTGCGGATAGGTCAGCGTAACGATCTGACCGCTATAGCTGGGATCGGTGAGAATTTCCTGGTACCCGGTCATCGCGGTGTTGAACACCACTTCGGCAACGGTAGCCCCAGGCGCACCGATCGACACGCCTCGAAAAATGGTACCGTCCGCCAGAGCCAGAATTGCAGGAGGGAAGCGGTTGATCCCCTCGGGAAAAAGTTGCGGCAGCACAGTAAACCCCGGTTTTAGAATCGATAATCAAACCTTCGGATTATACCTTGACCGGGCAAATTCCCCGGCGAACCGCGCCAAATAAGGCCGGGATCGCCGATTAGCCCTGCGCGGCGAGGGTACCGCCTCGCGCTTGTGGGCGACGGCGATACCGTGACGGCAGTGATACGCTAGGGAACCTTCAACCCTTGCCGTTGTGAGCCGTTACTGCCCATGTCCAGCCAACTTGACGCCCTGCGCAATCACACTACCGTTGTTGCCGACACCGGCGATTTCGAAGCCATGAAGGCCTTGCGTCCGACCGACGCCACCACCAATCCGTCCCTGATTCTCAAGGCCGTTCAGCAGGATGCCTATCGCCCCCTGCTGGAACAAACCGTGCGCGATCACCAGGGTGCGTCCGCGCCTGAGCTGGTCGACCGCCTGCTGGTGGCCTTTGGCCGCGCCATCCTGAATATCGTGCCGGGCCGCGTATCCACCGAAGTGGATGCCCGCCTGTCGTTCGACACCCGCGCCACCATTGAGCGCGCGCGCGGCCTGATCGCCCTGTACGAAGCCGCCGGCGTGCCGCGCGAGCGCGTGCTGATCAAGATCGCATCCACCTGGGAAGGCATCCAGGCCGCCCGCGCCCTGCAAGCCGAAGGCGTGCGCTGCAACCTGACGCTGCTGTTTTCGCTGCCCCAGGCCGTGGCCTGCGCCGACGCCCGCGTGCAACTGATTTCGCCTTTTGTCGGCCGTATCTACGACTGGCACAAGAAAAGCGCGGGCGCCGCGTGGGTGGAAACCGACAACGCCGGCCCGCAAGATCCGGGCGTGTTGTCGGTGACGCGCATATACCGGTATTACAAACAGCACGACATTTCTACCGAAATCATGGGCGCCAGCTTCCGCAACGTGGGCCAGATCCTGGCGCTGTCGGGCTGCGACCTGCTGACCATCAGCCCGGACTTGCTCAACCAGTTGGCCGGTACGCAAGGCGATGCCCCGGCGCAGTTGCGCGCCGACGACACGGGCCCCGCCATCGACCGTATCGGCGCGGACGAAGTCAGCTTCCGCACGCTGCTCAACGACGACGCGATGGCCAGCGAAAAGCTGTCCGAAGGCATCCGGCTGTTCGTCGCCGATGCGGTAAAGCTGGACACACTGATCGACGCGCAACGCCGCTGATCCCGTCTGCTTTAGCAAAAAAACAAGCGTGCCCAGGCTTTGGGCACGCTACTTGCTGATACGCCTAATGGCCGGCTTGGCGGAGATTTTGGCGGTGGTGTCAGCGGTGATCGTGCGAATGCACCTGCAACGCTTCCAGAAAGCGCGACACCATGTTGTAGGCCGCGACCGTCGCAGTCAGTTCGACGATGAGTTTTTCAGAGCCCATGGCTGCGCGGGCAGCCTGAAACACGGGTTCCGGCACCTGGACGTTGCGGGTCATGGCGTCGGTGTAGGCCAGTACGGATTTTTCGCGCTCGTCGAACAACGTTGAGTTTTCCCAATCGCCCAGGGCATCCAACTGGGCTTGCGAAACGCCTTCTTTCAGCGCGATCGGCGCATGCTGATCGGCCTCGTAGGGCGCGCCGTTAAGCGCGGCAACGCGCATGATGACCAGTTCGCGCACGTCACCGGGCAAGGTGCTCAGTTGCCGGATGGACGTCAGGTAGTTCAACCAGCCTCCGGCCACTGCGGGGCTGTGTAGCAGCATTTGGTACAGATGAAGCACGCTGCCCCGTTCGGCAACGATGCGGTCCACCAGGGGACGTGCTTCGGGATGAGACAGATCGGCGTAGGGAAGACGGGCCATGGATGCTCCAGATAGTGGAAGGGGCTGCAAATGCATACATTCGAACAATATATTTGACATAATGACAGCTCATTGCGCGTCCCAGGTACCCCACCCACAATGAATGCGCCAACCCAATCCCCCACGCCAGTCACGCTCGCCAACTGCGATAGCGAACCAATACATATACCGGGCGCCATCCAGCCGTTGGGGGCGTTGCTGGCGTTCGACGCGGATGGGGTTCTGCAATTTGCCAGCGAAAATGCGCCCGCCGTGCTTGGGGTGCCGCTGACCCTGGGCGAGTGCTGCCTGCCAGGCGCGCTGCCCGCCAGCCTGGCCGACTACCTGGCGGTGTGGCTGGACAAGTCCGATCCCGTTTTCGACCCGCTCGCGCTGGAGTTGAACGGCGCCACATTCGACGTGATAGGCCACCGCAACGAAGACGGCTTCACGATTATCGAACTGGAGCAGCGGACCCCGGCCGGCGTGGACATCGCCGACCCCGCTCTCATTTACCGCAGCATCGAACGCGTGCGCCGCGAGCGCGATATCGACGGCTTGCTCAAGAGCGCCGTACGCGAGGTGCGCCGCGCCACCGGTTTCGATCGCGTCATGGCCTACCGCTTTCATCCCGACGACAGCGGGGAAATCGTCACGGAAGAACGCCACGAATCACTGGAAGACTGGGTGGGCCGCCGCTATCCCGCAGGCGACATCCCCGCGCAGGCACGCCGCCTGTACACCGTGAACACACTGCGCCAGATTGCCGATGCGCGCTACACGCCGGTGCGCGTGCTGGGCGCCCCCACGGCTAGCGCGCAGCCGCTGGACATGAGCTTTTCGGTGTTGCGCAGCGTGTCGCCGATCCATCTGGAATACATGGCCAACATGGGCGTGCAGGCGTCGATGAGCTTGTCGATCGTGATCGGCGACCGGCTGTGGGGCATGATCGCCTGCCACCACTATGCGCCACGGCCCATCCCCTACCCTGCACGCCTGGCCTGCGAAGCGCTGGCGCAGGTGCTGTCGGCCGCGTTGGCCAATATCGAAGGGGCTGAACGCGCCGCCCAGGCGCGCCGCAATGCGGCCTTGGTCAGCGAACTGACCGAACGCGCCTCCGCCTCCGAAAACCTGCATCTGGCCTTGTCGAGCGGGCCGGATACGCCCGCGTCGCTGATCGCGAACGATGCCGCGCTATGCCTATGGGGCAACAGCGTCACGGTGTTTGGCGGCATCGCCCCGCGCGGCGAGCTGGCGGGCATTCTGTGTGCCTTGGACCAAAGCGGCCAGCGCCTGGTGCATACCGACAACATCGCCCGCGACTACCCCGATCTGCAAACCGATCTGGTTCCCTATGCCGGCCTGCTGGCCTGCAAGTTCGACCCGATGAACAACGGCTGGCTGATCTGGCTGCGCAAAGAGCAGATCGAAACGCTGGTGTGGGGCGGCAAGCCCGAGAAGCAATACGCGGTCGGCAACCAAGGCCCGCGCCTGACCCCGCGCGGCTCGTTCGAGGCCTGGCGCGAAGTGGTGCGCAATACCTGCACCGCATGGCTGCCCGCCGAGCTGGAAGCCGCCGATAATCTGCGCGACGAACTTTCCCATATCGCCACGAGCCGGACCGCCGACGTGGACCGCGCGCGTACCGCCCTGTTGGCCATGCTGGGCCACGACCTGCGCGACCCCTTGCAGTCCATTTCCATGGCCGCCACCCTGCTGTCCAAAACGGATTCCGGCGCGCGCATGGGCGAGCGCATCCGCTATTCCAGCGGCCGCATGCAGCGCCTGATTTCGCAGGTACTGGACCTGTCGCGCCTGCAAGGCGGCATGGGCCTGGGCATCGAGAAGCGGCCGTGCGCCCTGAGCGACCTGGTCAACGGGCTGATCGACGAAAAGCGGCAGGCCTACCCCGGCCTGCGCATCGAGCCCGATGTGGAGCCCGGCTTGACGCTGATGGCCGACACCGATCGCATCGCCCAGGTTGTGACCAACCTGATGAGCAACGCGCGCCAGCACGGCGCACCGCGTCAGCCCATCCTGGTGCATGCGCACCAGCGCGGCAACGACATTGAATTGCGCGTCACCAACCATGGCGCGCCCATTGCGCAAGAGGTGCTGACCCACCTTTTTTCGCCCTTCAAACCCGAATCGCTGGGCCAGTCGCGCAACCGCAACGGCCTGGGGCTGGGCCTGTATATCGCCGAACAGGTCGTGCGCGGCCACGACGGCGAGATCTCGGTTGCGTGCCGGGACGGGCTGGTCATTTTTACGGTGAGGCTGCCGTGCGACTTGCACGATGCGTCCGCCCCTTGAACCCTGGAGACATCTTTTGAACGAAGTGCGCGCAGTTCGCGTCCTGCTGGTTGACGACAATGAAATGGGCTCGGAGCTGCTTGCCGAGTTCCTGGCGCTTTCGGGCGTGGAAACGCGCTGCGCCCCTTCGGGCGAAGCCGCGCTCGACATGATTGACGACTTCAGCCCCGAAGCCGTGCTGGTGGACATCCTGCTGCCCGATATGGACGGCTATGAGCTGGCGTCCCGCCTGCGCTCGCGTGGCGCACCGCCGCGCATCTATGCGCTGAGCGGCCTGGCGCGCCACGAGCGCCGTGACGCGGACGGCATGTTCGACGGCTGGATCGAAAAACCCGCCGACCCCGACGCACTGTTGGCCATTTTGCGCCAGACCCATTAGGCCCCCATGTCGATCGACACCCCCCTGAACGCCCTTGCCGCGCAAGGCGTGCGGTTCAAAGTGCTGGCGCAGGTATTTCCGGTGCTGCGCCACGAAGTCGTGGGCCCGCTGTCCAACGCCACGCTGGCCGCCGCAATGCTGCGCCAGACGCCGGATGGCGCCGATGCCGACGCCTTGCAGCAGCGCTGCCAGCGCCTGGCGGGCGACCTGACCGGCATGCTGGAAGACAGCGTCACCATCGTGCGCGAACTGGACCAATGGCTCTTGGACAGCGACGCCACCATTGCTACCGAAGCGCTGCTGCGCGAGTGCCGCAAGCTGATGTTTTCGCATTTGCTGCTATCGCGGCACAACATCACCTGGCCCGAAGCCGTGGCCGATATCCAGGTGCCGCAGTTCACCTCGCGGTATCTGTTGCTGGCCTGGCTGCTGAGCCTCTTGTCCGTCCTTCCGCCAGACGCCACATTGACGCTGGACTGCTCGCAGCCCGATGCCTGGCACGTGCATTTTCCGGAAAGCCTGGCGTCGGCCGTGACACCAGAGGCACCGGCCTTTGCCCCCGAGGAAGTGGAACTGCTTGCCGCGGTATCCGGCTGGCACCTGGAGCGCCAGGCGCAGTGCTGGTCGCTGTACCTGCCGGTTGCCGCCCCGGAACAATCAACAAGCGCGCCATGATTTCTCCCGTTCACCAAGTGCTTCGAGACGGCACACGCGACAGGCACGAAGCGCTGGACCAGGGTTTGGCCCTGACCAGCGGCGACATGGACCGCGCCGGGTATTTGAACTATCTGCGCGCATTGCTGGGCTGGCTGGAACCTTTGGAACAGCGCCTGTGGCAACTGGACTGGCCCGACAGCCTGCAAGCATCGGCACGCGCTGGAAAAAGTGATTGGATCCGCGCCGACCTGGCAGCGGCGGGTGACGCGGTACCGGTGTCGTACTGCGCCGACGCACCCCGCATCGAGGCGGCAGACGCCTATGCGTTGGGGGTCGCGTATGTAGTGGAAGGGTCGCAGTTGGGCGGACGCTTTCTGGCCAAGCACCTGGCCGATGTCACACCCGCGCTGCCGCTGCGCTATCTGCGCGGCTACGGTGAAGCGCTAGGGCCGATGTGGAAGGCGTTTCTACAGGTTCTGGACAGCGAGGCCGGCGCTCAAGGGCGCGAAGACCACGCGTTGCAAGGCGCACGCGACGCCTTCGACAGCCTCACGGCCTGGCTGCACAGCCGGCACGCGCTGCGAACCTGAAAGGCTCGCGGCGCGGCCGCGCCGGCTGATTACAGCTTTTCAGTTTCGCCCGATTTGGGCTGCCACTTCATCAAGCGCTTTTCACCGATGCCGACGATATAGTCCAGCACCAGCGCAAACGCGGTCAGCACCACGATGCCCGCGAACACGGTGTTCACGTCGAACGTGCCTTCCGCTTGCAGGATCAGGTAGCCCACGCCCCTTGCCGAGCCCAGGTATTCCCCCACCACCGCGCCCACGAAGGCCAGGCCCACGGACGTATGCAGGCTGGAAAATACCCAGCTGGTGGCCGACGGCAGGTAGACGTGGCGCAGCAACTGGCGCTTGCGCGCGCCCAGCATGCGGGCATTGTCGAGCAAGGTTGGGCTGACTTCGCGCACGCCCTGGTAGACGTTGAAGAACACGATGAAGAACACCAGCGTGACCGCCAGCGCCACCTTCGACCAGATACCCAAGCCGAACCACATCCCGAAGATGGGCGCCAGAATGACGCGCGGCATCGAGTTGGCGGCCTTGATGTAGGGATCAAGGATCGCGCTTGCGCGGGGCGACAAGCCCAGCCACAGGCCAAAGACCAAACCAGCGATGGTGCCGATGAAAAAGGCCAGCACGGTTTCCGTCAGGGTGACCCACAGGTGCGCGTAGATGTCGGCGTTGGTGACGAACCAGGCCCAGATGCGGCCCCAGACCTTCAACGGCTCACCAAAGAAGAACGCCACCTGGGAATCGCGCGACGCGAATTGCCAGACGCCCAGGATGACAACCAGCAGCAACAGTTGCCAGAAGCGCAAGCTGGCCTTACCAGATTTTAATAACTTCGACATACCTCAGGCTCGCTTCTGTTGGGCATAGCCCTTGAGCACTTCTTCGCGCAGCACCGCCCAGATGGCCGAGTGCAGTTCGACAAAGCGCGGGTGGACGCGTACCTCGGCCACGTCACGGGGACGCGGCAGGTCAATGACGAATTCCCCGATAGGGTGCGTGCCCGGGCCGGCGGACAACACGATCACGCGGTCGCTCATCGCAATGGCTTCGTCCAGGTCATGCGTGATGAACAGCACGGCCTTGCGCTTGGCCATCCAGAGGTCCAGGACTTCGTTTTCCATCAGCTGGCGCGTCTGGATGTCCAGGGCGGAGAACGGTTCGTCCATCAGGATGATGTCGGGGTCGCGGATCAGCGTCTGGGCCAGCATGGCGCGCTTGCGCATGCCGCCTGACATCTGATGCGGATAGCGGGCTTCAAAGCCGCCCAGCCCCACCCGGCGCATCCACTCGCGACCGCGCTCCAGCCCTTCGGCACGCGGCACGCCGGCGAAGTCCAGGCCGGCCACCACGTTGTCCAGCGCGCTGCGCCAGGGCAACAGCGCTTCGCCCTGGAACATGTAGCCCGCGCGTGCGTTGATGCCGGACAAGGGTTGCCCGAAGACCTTCACCTGCCCGCTCGACGGCGCCAGCAAGCCGGCGCCGACGTTGAGCAGGGTGGACTTGCCGCAGCCGGTCGGGCCCACTACCGACACGAACTCGCCCGGCGCAATGGCCAGGCTCGTGTCACTGACGGCGGTGTAGCGCTGCGACCGGTCGTCGCGCGAAACAAAGGTGCAACTGATGTTTTCCAGCGATAGTGCGGCTTCAGCCATTGGCGTACTTCTCGTTGGCGCGGCGGGCGAAGTCGTTGGTCCAGGCTTTCGACGGATCAATCTTCGACGCGTTGAACTCTGCCTGGTACGCGGCCAGCGCCTTGAGCGCGGTAGCCGCGCCGTCCTCGGGGATCATGCCGTCGGGCGACAGGCCTTCCAGGCTGGCCGAGATGGCGGCTTTGTAGATGGCCGGGTCGCCCAGCAGGTAGGTTTCCGGCACGATCTTGGCGATTTCGTCGGGACCCGCCTTCTGAATCCACTTGTCGGCGCGCACCATCGCGTTGGCCAGCGCCTGCGTGGTATTCGGGTTGGCGTCGATGAACGCTTGTGGGGCATACAGGGAACCCGCCGGCATGTTGCCGCCGAAGATCTCCTGCGTGTCTTTAAGCGTGCGCGTGTCGACAATGATCTCGATCTCGCCCGGCATCTGCAACATCGACACCACGGGGTCGGTGTTGGAGATGGCGTCGATCTGACCGCTGCGCAACGCCGTCACGGCACCCGCGCCGGCGCCCACGCCGATGATGGACACGTCGGAGGCCTTCAAGCCATGCTTGGCCAGGAAGAAGCTGACCACCATGTTGGTGGACGAACCTGGCGCGGTCACGCCGATCTTCTTGCCCTTGAGGTCAGCGGCGCCCTTGTAGTTGGGCAGGTTTTTCTTGGACACGCCCACGCCGATCATCGGCGCGCGGCCTTGCAGCACGAAGGCGCGGTAGGCCTGACCCTTGGACTGCATCGACAGCGTGTGTTCGAAGGCGCCCGAGACGATGTCGGCGCTGCCGCCCACCACGGCTTGCAGGGCCTTGGAGCCGCCCGCGAAGTCGGCGATGCTGACGTCCAGCCCTTCGTCCTTGAAGTAGCCGCGGGCTTCCGCGATGGACAGCGGGAGGTAATAGATCAGGGGCTTGCCGCCCACGGCGATCTGAACCTTGGTCTTTTCAAGCTTCTGGGCCCGCACGATGGCGGGGGCCATGCCCATGACGCCGGCGGCGCCAGCCATCTTGAGCAAGTCACGGCGAGTAACTGACATTGGGTTGTCTCCTTAGTTGTCGGGTTTACCGATAGCGCCGGTCTTCGCCAGCTCTTCAATAGCCGCTGAATCATACCCCAGCGCTTTCAGGACTTCCTCGGTATGTTCCCCTAATTTGGGGCCTACCCAGCGCGTCTGGCCAGGGGTTTCCGACAGCTTGGGAACCACCGCCGGAAGCTTCACGGGGCTGCCATCGGCTAGCTGATGTTGTTCGATCATGCGGCGCGCCAGGAACTGTGGATCGCTGAACATATCGGCCACGCTGTAGATCTTTCCGACCGGCACATCGGCCGCTTTGAGCGTGCCCAGCGCGTCTTCGATGTTGCGCCCGTTGCACCATTGCTGGATCGCGCCGTCGATCTCTTCCACGCGGCGCGCACGGCCGTCGTTGCGCACCAGATCGGGGTCTTCGGCCAGGTCGTCGCGGCCGATGGCGCGCATCAGGCGGTGAAAGATGGCGTCGCCATTGCCCGCGATGACGATGTTCTGGCCGTCGCGGGTGGTGTAGGTGTTGGATGGCACGATGCCCGGCAGCGCGCCGCCGGTGCGCTCACGCACCACGCCGGCCACGTCGTATTCGGGCACCAGGCTTTCCATCATGTTGAAGACGGCTTCGTACAAGGCCACGTCCACCATCTGCCCCTGCCCGGCCTGGCAAGCATCGCCTGTCTTGCCGTTCCAGCGGCCGCCGGTGGCGTCGCGGTGGCGCAGCGCCATCATGGCGCCGATCACGCCATGCAGCGCGGCGATGGAGTCGCCGATGGAAATGCCGACCCGCAGCGGGGGCCGGTCGGGGTGGCCCGAGACATAGCGCAGGCCGCCCATGGATTCGCCGATGGCGCCGAAGCCGGGCTGGTCTTTCATGGGGCCCGTCTGGCCGTAGCCCGACAGCCGCACCATGATCAGCGCCGGGTTGATGGCGCGCAGTTGTTCAAAACCCAAGCCCCACTTTTCCAGCACGCCGGGCCGGTAGTTCTCGACCACGACATCGGCGTCCAGCGCCAGCTTGCGGGCAATTTCCTGGGCGCGCGGGTCTTTCAGATTGAGGGCGATGGATTGCTTGTTGCGCGCCTGTACCGTCCACCAGAGCGAATTGCCCTCGTGCAGATGCCGCCAACTGCGGATGGGGTCGCCACCGCCCGTGCCATCCGGCCCGTGCGGCGTTTCCACCTTGATGACGTCGGCGCCGAATTCGCCGAAGATGCGCGCGGCAAAGGGGCCGGCGATTAGCGTGCCGAGTTCCAGGACTTTCAGTCCGGTCAGCGCTGACATGGTTTGTCTTCCTCACGTTTCTTGCCGCGCCGGTACGTTGCCGGGGGCTGTTTTAACGTTGCGAGCCTTGGGTCAGGTGGTCTTGCGCTCCATCAGCGCCCAGGCGATGGTGCCGGCGTCCACGTATTCAAGTTCACTGCCCGCCGGTACGCCACGCGCCAGGCGTGTGACGCGCAGGCCGCGTTCACCCAGCGCTTCGCCCAGGAAGTGGGCCGTGGTTTCGCCTTCGGCAGTGAAGTTGGTGGCCAGGATGACCTCCTGCACCACCCCGTCGGTGGCGCGCTTGATGACGCGGTCGAAATCAAGTTCGCGCGGGCCGATGCCCTCAAGCGGCGCCACCCGGCCCATCAGCACGTAGTACAGGCCACGGTAGCCGTGGCTGGACTCGATCATGTTCTGGTCGGCTGGCGTTTCCACGATGCACAAGAGCGACGGATCGCGCTTGGGGTTGGCGCAAGTGCCGCAGACCTCGTCTTCGGAAAAGCTGTTGCAACGGGCGCAATGCTTCAGGTCCCGCACCGCGCCGGCCAAGGCCCGCCCCAGCATGTCCGCGCCTTGCGGGTCATGCTGCAACAGGTGATAAGCCATGCGCCGGGCTGATCGGACGCCCACGCCGGGCAGGCGCCGCAGCGCCTCGATCAGGGACACCAGCGGTTCAGGTTCAGGCAGTAAGGGATCCATTGCAGCCCAGGGCAGCCTTTGATCAGAACGGCAGCTTCATGCCCGGGGCAGGGGCATGCCGGCGGTGACGCCCGCCATCTTTTCCTGCGACGTGGTTTCGGCCTTGCGCAGCGCGTCGTTGAACGCGGCGGCAACCAGGTCTTCCAGCATGTCCTTGTCGTCGCCCAGCAGCGACGGGTCGATCACGACGCGCTTGACGTCGTGGCGGCAGGTCATGGTGACCTTGACCAGGCCGCCGCCCGAGGCGCCTTCGACCAGGATCTCGGCCAGCGCGTCTTGCGCCTTCTTCATGTTTTCCTGCATCTGCTGCGCCTGGCGCATCAGGCCGGCCAGTTGTCCTTTCATCATGATGGATGTTCCTTGAACGAGGGGAATAAGAGATGGCCGCCGCGTCAGGCAGCGGCCGGGGGATCAACGTGGCGGATGGAGTCGGGGACGACATGGCCCCCGAAATCGGCCAACAACGCTTGCACGAAGGGATCGACGGCCACCGCATCTTCGGCGGCCTGCTGACGCGCGGCGCGTTCGGCTTTGGCGACCGCGTGCGCGGTGTCGTCGCCGGTAATGCCGACTTGCACGTCCAACCGGATGCCCTGGCCGAAATGTTCGCACAAGACGGTTTGCAAACGCACCCGGCTTTCGCTTTCGGCCAGCGTCTTGACGGCCACGCGCAGCACGATGGCATCACCCTGCACGCCGGCCCATTCGCTTTGCCGCGCCAGTTCCGCCGCCAAGCCGGTGACGGGCAGGCGCGCGGCCAATTCGGGCCAGCCGGCCTGCGTCATGTCAGACATGCGCGCGCGCGAGGTGCGCTTGCGCGACGAGGCGGGGGCTTCACGGCGGGCTGCGGGTGGCGGCGCCACCGAGGGCGCGCTGGCCAGCGTTTCAAATTCGTCGTCGTCCGGGTTGGACGTGAAACCGCCCTCCGGCACAAAGCCGCCTTCGGCTTCAAACGGGATTTCTTCGTCAACCCAGGACGGCGGGCCGTCGTCGGCGGCCGGCGCGGCGGCCAACACGGCCGCAACCGCGGGCGTGACCGCCAACGCGGCGGAACCCGGGCCCTTGGCGGCAGCGTCGACGGTGGATGCGGCGGCGGCC
The DNA here is from genome assembly GCF_029637605.1 of Achromobacter spanius. Taxonomy (NCBI): domain Bacteria; kingdom Pseudomonadati; phylum Pseudomonadota; class Betaproteobacteria; order Burkholderiales; family Alcaligenaceae; genus Achromobacter; species Achromobacter spanius. Next base: position 2,834,180 of record NZ_CP121261.1, read on the forward strand.
GTAGCAGCAGCGGACTCGACGGTAGCGGCGGCAGCGGCGTCAAAGGCGGGCGCGGCGGGGGACGGCTCTGGCGTGGATTCGAGAGCAGGCGCTGGCGCCGCTTGTGCGGTCGGCGTCGCGCCCGGCAGATCTTCCCACGGCGGCACGCTGTCTGGCGCGGGCGTCGCTGCCGTTGCGGCTGTGGCCGATTGCGGCGAGGCTTGGCGCGCGGGTTCGGGAGTGTCCTGCAGAGAAGCTTGTGGCGTCGGCGCGGTGGGTGCGGAAGCCGCCTGGGCAGATTCGGGAACCGGCGTGGCGGACACGGGCGCCGCGCGGGCAGATTCGGGAACCGGCGTGGCGGGCACGGGCGCCGCCTGGGCAGGTTCGGAAACCGGCGTGGCGGACGCGACCGTTGCCTGCGGCGCGGGTTCGGTCACTACGGCTGGCGCGGGTGCCGCCGTGGGCTCGATCACCGAGGCCGCCGCGCGAGCCGCTGCGGGTTCAGCCACAGAAGCAGCAACGGGCGCATCCATCGGCGCAGCGACGGCTGCGGCGGCGGGCGCCGCAGCAGGTGCAACCCCGGCCGCCGCAACAACGGCTTCCTGCGCGGAAGCCGCAGCCGGTTCCGCCGCCTGGCGGGCCGGCGTGGCAGGCGCTTCCAATGCAGTCTGCGGACCGGCGTCGCCATTGAGCGCCAGCATGCGCAGGCAGGCCATGATGAAGCCCGCATACTCGTCCGGCGCCAGCGTCAGTTCGCCGCGGCTATGCACGGCCACTGAATAGAACAACTGGACGGCGTCGGGATGCAGGCTTTGGGCCAGCCGAGCAATGTCGGCGGCCAGCGGGTCTTCGGCAGGCGTGACGCCCGTGACGCGCTGTTCGATCGCCACGCGCGACAGCAGCACGGCCAGATCAGCCAGCGCCCCCGCGTACGACAGCCCGCGTATGGCCAGCTCATCCGCCACGGCCAACACGCTTTTGGCGTCACCCGCCGACAAGGCATCAAGCAGACGCACCAGATGACGCTGGTCGATAGTGCCGAGCATGCCGCGCACGGCGTCCTCGGTCATGTTGCCGGCGCTATAGGCAATGGCTTGGTCGGTGAGCGACAAGGCATCGCGCATCGAACCCTGTGCGGCCTGGCCGATCAGGCGCAAGGCCGGCACTTCAAAGGCGACTTCTTCGTGGCCCAGCACCGCTTGCAGATGCCCGACGATGGAGTCGGCCGGCATCTGCTTCAAATTGAACTGCAGGCAGCGCGACAGCACCGTCACCGGGATCTTTTGCGGATCGGTGGTGGCCAGGATGAATTTGACGTGGGGGGGCGGTTCTTCCAGCGTCTTCAACATGGCGTTGAAGGCGTGGCCGGTCAGCATGTGCACTTCGTCGATCATGTAGACCTTGAAGCGCCCCGCGCCCGGCGAGTACACCGCCTGTTCGAGCAACTGCGTCATTTCCTCGACGCCGCGGTTCGAGGCCGCATCCAGCTCCAGGTAGTCAACAAAGCGCCCGGCGTCGATTTCCGTACAAGCGCGGCAGACGCCACAAGGCTTGGACGTAATGCCGGTTTCACAGTTGAGAGACTTGGCCAGGATGCGGGACAAGGTGGTCTTGCCCACGCCCCGCGTGCCGGTAAACAACCAGGCATGGTGCAGGCGTTGGGTGTCGAGCGCATGAGTCAGCGCGCGGACCACGTGATCCTGTCCCACGAGGGTATCGAACGATCTCGGCCGCCACTTGCGGGCCAGTACCAGATAAGTCATGGCTGGATTGTAGAGCCTGTTTCGCGTGCTGGCTGAAATGCAAAGGGGACGGGCTTATTCCCGTGGAACGAATCCCTGGAAAATAACCCCGTCCCCCTTGAAAGCGAAGGGCCATGAACTGAAATCATGACCCTTTGCTTTGAAGAATCCGGTTGGCGAGCCTTACTCCGGCACTGACCCTAAACGACTATGGCTGCTTCGTTCCCGACCTGACCAGGTTCACCGTCGAACCATGCGGAGGGGCCCGCCAACCGGAATTCTAGCAGAGCTGCGCTTCGCTTGCTTGCTTGCAGCCTTCCGGTTGGCGGGCCCCTGTGGGGCGGTATGTTGCCCCCTCCCCGGCCCTCCCCCCGAGGGGGAGGGGGTGATGGCTTTGCTTCGCTTGCCATTTTTGGCTCGCTTCGCTTTGCCTTGCTTGTCTCGGCTCGCTTGCTCGCGGGATGGGTGAAGCACTTGCTCGCAGGATGGGTGAAGCACTTGCTCGTAGGATGGGTGAAGCGCGGGTTGGCCGTCAGAAGAAAACACGTCGTCTACGCGCGTAACCCATCTGCCACATACATCACACCACCCTCCCCCCAACATCCCTCACCCCTGCAAATCAATCCACGCCTTCGCCCTGGGAAAGTACAACGCGGCCTTGGCCTTGCGGCCGTCCAGCGATGTGACCTGCGCGCAATACCGCAGCAACTGATCACCATGTCTTTGACGCATCCTTGCCGCAAACACCGCCGAAGGTTCCCCCGGATGGGGGCGGCCCGTTTTGTAGTCGACGATCAGCCAGCCGTCTTCGGTACTCAGCGCCAGGTCGATCACCGACACCTTACCGGCGGCGTCGATCAGCGGCCATTCGCGGCGGGCGCCGGATTGGGACAGCAGCCACAGGCCGCGCTCATCCGCCAACGTGGCTTGCAGCGTTTCCAGGACGGCCTCGGCGGCGGCGTCGGCCTGGCTGGCGGGGATGCCGGCGCGGGTCAACTGGCGGCGCATGGCGGGCAGGCGGTCGGCCAGGGCGTCGGCAGGCCATGTATGAACGCCGTCTTGGCCGATGCGGGCAAGCCAGGCGTGCGCCAGCGTGCCGATGGCGGCGTCGTAGCCGGCTTCAAGCTGCCAGGCGGGATGTTCGCTGCCATCCCCCCACGCACCGCGTTCGGCTGCGCCGAAGCCGGGGCTGATGACCACGTTGGACAGCCGCGCCAACTGCGCCAGGCCGTCGCCGGCCACGCGGCGCAGCGGCTCGCCTTGCCATTCCGGGGTGTCGCCCGCGTCGGGCTCGGCCTCGTTTTCCAGCGTGGGGGGCACCGGCGGCGTCAGGCACGGCCACAAGCGGCCCAGCAAACTGGCGGACGGCGGCGTCTTGGCTTGGCCCGTGGCCTCGTCGACCGCGACATGGCCCACCAGGTGCAGGCGTTTGCGCGCCCGTGTTGCCGCCACGTACAGCAGACGATCAATCTCGTAGGATGCGCGGCGGGCTTCGCGGGCGCCCAGGTAGCGCGAGATCGGGTCGGCCTCGACCTCGGCGCGCGGTTTGACCGGGCCGAACAGCACCCGGCCGCTGCTTTGTTCAAAACGTACCAGCGGCGCTTGATCACCCCTGGGCGCGCGGTGCAGGCCGTACAGGATGACCGTTTCAAACTGCAGGCCCTTGGACTTGTGCATGGTCATGATTTCGACCGCGCCGTCGTCCTCGTCCGCCGCATCGGGCGCGGCGAACAGGCGCGAGATGCCGGCGTCCAGCGCTGCCGGATCAATGCCGCCGTGCGGCGCCAGCCGCTCCAGCAGTTGGAACAGGCTTTCGGCATCGTTCGACACCGACATGCCCGCGTACAGCGCCGGGCCGCCCAGGCGCCGCCATAAAGACTCCACCCAGGCCGCGAACGGCATCGCGCCCGAGGCATTGCGCTTGTCCAGCAAAATGGCGGCCACCTGGCGCAGGCGTTCGAACTCGTCGGCGCTCAACACCGCTTGCGCGGCGGGCGATTCGGGCGCGGCCGGGGCCGCGTCGAACAAGGAGCCCTGCGGCTCGATGCTGGCGGCCGGGGACGTCGCAACCGGGGCTGTCGGCGGCGCAATGCGCAGCGCGCGTTCCAGCAGCACCGGCACGGGCGTGATGTGGTCGTCGCCAAACAGGCGCTGCAGGGACGTGAGCGTCAAGCCGCAGTACGGCGCGCGCAAGACCGACAGCCAAGCCAGCCGATCGGCCGGATGCGATAGCGCCCGCACCAACTGCACCAGGTCGGCCACCACCGGACGCAAGGCCAGCGGCACCAGGTCCACGGCGCGGCAGCGGATGCCCTCCTGCGCCAGTCGGCGCGTCAGGTTGCCCAGGTGGCTGCGCGCGCGCACCAGCACCGCCACCGGATGCTTGGCGCCCTTGTGGTCGATCAGCGCCTGGCGCACCAGGCCCAGCGCAATTTCCTCGGCCTGCTCTTCCGCCGGCGTGCCGCTCGCCCGCGACCAAGCCGGGTGAAAGCGCACCGCCGGGTCCGGCAGCGCCTCGTGAAATGCGGTGGACGGGCTATAGGCAATGGCGCCCGCGGCGGCGTCGCTGCGCTTGGGCAGCAGGCCCGCGAACGACTGGTTCACCCATTCCACAATGCCCGCCTGCGAGCGGAAATTGTCTGTCAGGTTCAGGAAGTCGGGCGTCAATTCGCCCACGCCGATGTCGGCCACTTCCAGGAACAGGCCCACTTCCGCCTTGCGGAAACGGTAGATGGATTGCATCGGGTCGCCCACCAGGAACAGGCTGCGGCCATCGCCCGCCTGCCAGCCCGACGTCAACGTGCGCAACAGGTCAAGCTGCGTCTGGCTGGTGTCCTGAAATTCGTCGATCAGCAGGTGGCGGATCGATGCGTCCAGTTTCAGCAACAGTTCACCGGGATCATCGGCGCTGCCCAGCGCGGCGGCCGCGCGTTGCGCGATTTCGATGAAGTCCACCTCGCCCTGATCCGCGAAGCGCAAGCGCAGTTGCGCCACGGCCAGCGCCAGCGTCATCAACTGCGCGCCCAGCACTTCCCATTGCGCGTCCGTGAAATGCGGGTTGGGGATGTCGCGCACGGCGTTCAGCCGGCGCACCCAGGCGGCCTTGTCGTCCGCCGCTTCCAGCCATGCCACAAAGGGTTCCTTGTGCGCGCACTTGGCCGGAAAGCCCAGGTTTTTGTTGACGGTCTTGCGCAGGCTGCCGCTGCCCGTCAGCAGCAGATGGGCCACGGCGCGCCACTGGTCCAGCACCTCGGCATCTGGCGGCAGCTCTTCCGTCCAGTCCAACAGCGCCAGCAGCTTGTTGTCGTCTTCGCCATCTTGCAGATGGGCCGCGGCCAAGCGAGCCGGGCCGCACAGCGCGTCGGCCCAGCCATACGGCATGGCCTCGCACAGCGCGTCCAGGTCTTCGCCGATGGCTTCGGCCAGCATGGCTTGCATGCCGGCGCGGTCGGAACCGTGGCGCAGCAGCGGCAACCATTGATCGCGCTGGCCCAGCATGTCGGCGATGGCGTCCTTGGCCGCCTGCACGTCCACGTCCAGATGCTGCAGCAGAATGCGCACGGCGTCGTAGTCGTCGGCCAGATCCAGCGTGGCGCGGGCCGCCGCTTCGTAATGGGCGCGCGCGTCGTCGGTGATGTCGGGCATGCCGCCCAGTTCAGACAACCACGGCATGCTGCGCACCAGCCCCGCGCAGAACGAATCGATGGTGCGGATTGCCAAGCGTGCCGGGTGGTCCAGCAAATGCCAGCCTTGCTCGGCGTTGCGGGCCAGCGCGGCGCGCGCCAGTTCCCAACTGCGGCGTTCGTGCATGGCCTCGGGCGGCCCGTCCAGCCCGCGCCGCAGCTTGCTGAGCACGCGGGCATGCATTTCGGACGCGGCCTTGCGCGTGAACGTGATGGCCACGATTTCCTCGGGCCGGTTCACCGTGGCCAGCAGGGCCAGGATGCGGTCGGTCAGCAGCTCGGTCTTGCCGGAGCCGGCCGGGGCTTGCACCAGAAATGAGCGGGTGGGGTCCAGCGCGTCGGTGCGCGCGGCGTGGTCCTGTGGCAGGCGTTCGGTGTCGGCCATGGCTCAGGCGTCCTCGTCGTCAAGATGCAGACGCAGGAACGGCAATGCATCGCAGTATTTCAGGTCGTCACGGCGGTAGGCCACATTGCTGGCCACGCCCGCCACGTATTCATCGGCCAGCGCCTCGATGGCCACGCGCCAACGCTGCCGGATTTCCGGCCAGGTCAGGCCGTCGAAGAACTTGCTGTCGCTGGCCAAGGTGACGCCGGGCACGCCCAGGTCTTCGTCGGCCAGGCCTTGCGCGGCCACCTGGCGCGCGTGGATCTGCGCCAGCACCAGGCCCGCGACCTCGCCGCCCGCCGCATCGGCCAGCACCGACGCATAAAACGGCAACTGCACGTTCACGGGACGGCTGCGCGACCAATCGGGTTCGGGCTTGGCGGCGGCCACGCCGGTCTTGTAGTCGACGATGACGTTGCGGCCATCGGCCAGGCTATCAATGCGGTCCAGCCGCAGCTTCAGGTTCAACGCGCCGCGCTGCCACTGGTGGCTCTTTTCAACCTGGGCCACCGCGAACGGCAGGCGCTGGGCCTCCATATGGAGCCACGACGCCAGCACGGTCTGCGCGCGCTGGCATTCCAGCGTCTTCAACGCGGGCGCATAGTCCTTGAGTTCTTCATCGGCGGCCTGGGCCACGGCTTGTTCCACCAAGGCGGCCAGCCGCTGGGTGGCAATGACGTCGTGCAGCGTGTCCTGGTCGGGCATCATGCCCCACACCAATTCCAGCGCCTTGTGCAGGAACTGACCGCGCACGTTCACGGTGGCGCTATCGGCATAAGGCGCAAGCTCGCGCCCACCCAGGCGATGCCGCACGAACGCCCAAAGCGGATTGCGCGCCTGCGTGTCCAGCACGTCCAGCCCGCCGCCGCCGCGGTTGCCCGCCGCCAAGGGCGGGCCCCGACTGTCATCCAGCGATTCCTGCGGCAGCGCCGCCGTGGTTTCGGCGGGGGGCGGCGTCCAATCGGTCAAGGCGGCGCCGGCGATAAGCGGCGATGGCCGCAGCTCGCGTTCGCCGTCCATATGGGCATGGCTGACGATGATGTCGGGCGCGCAGCGGCACAGCGCGGCATACATGCCTTCGGCCCATTCACGTTCGCGCTCCGGCGTGGCGCGCGGGGCCTTGGCCTGGCGCAGCACGGCCAAGGGCAACAGGGGGTTGGGCTTGGGCGACGCGGGCAGCACGTCGTCGGTCAGCCCCAGCATCCACACGCCGTCCCAGTAGCCGCCTTCGGCTTCCAGCAGGCCCAGCACATCCAGCCGCGCCGTGGGATCGCGCTGCGGCTGGAACGACGCCGACCGCGCCACGCTTTGCAGCAGGTTGACCGCCGCCACGCCGCCCAGCCTGCCGGCAGCCGGCGCCAGCGCCGAAAAGCTGCCCAGCGCATCGCCCAATGCGCCCATGACCTGATACGCCACGCTGTCCAGCGCGCCTTCGCCCGGAAAGCCCAGCGCCGTCAGCGCCGCCTTCATGCGCAGCATCCAGACGTCGCACGTGGCCTGGCGGCCGCCCTGGGTCCAGATGTCCAAGGCCTGGTTCCAGGCCTGCGCCAAGGCGGGCGTGTCGGCCAGCAGCTTCTTCCAATCGTTCGGGCTGACGCGCTGCACCGCCTGACGGCGCCAACGCGCGTCGATGGCGGCCAGACGGGCGCGGTCGCGCACGTCGCCCGCGCAATGCCCGGCCAGCAGCGCCGCGCCCAGCACGTCCACGCCGCAGCCCTTGCCGCCCGCGCATTCGGCCAATGCACGCAGCCACGCCAGCGCGGCGCGCGCCATCGGCCAGTCATTCAGCGGCCGGCCCACGGCCACGTTGAAGGCATGGGCAGGGGCGCCATCGCGGCCGGCCAAAGCCTGGCTCAAGACACGCCGCGCAAACGGCGACTCGGCTTCCAGTTGCGGGGACACGATGGCAAACCGCCCCTGCGGATGCGCCCGCAACTGGCTGGCGGCCCAAGCCGCCGCCGCGCGCCATTCCGCGCCCTGGTCGGCGGCTTCAAAGCGGCGGGCCACCGTTTCAATGCGCTGCTCGTCGCGCCATTGCGCAACCCGGCAACCCAGGTCTTCAAAGGCGCGCAGCAGACGGCGAAAACGGGGTGATACGTCGGTGAAGCCGGCCAGCACCAATTGCCCGGGGGTGCGCAAGCGGCCTTCTTCCAAGGCGCGCAGCACGCGCGCATAACCTTGGTTGGCGTCCTCGGCGTCGATACCCGCCAGCGTTTGCCGGTAGCGCACACGCCACTTGGCAAAGCCGCGGTATTCGTCGGTGTCGGCGCCGGAGGGCACGTGCAAGTCCCATTCGTCCATCAACAGGTCGGCGTCCATGGACAGCTTGGCCGCCTGGCTGGCATCCAGCAAGACGCGCTCGGCCTCTTCGGCGCGGATGGCCTCGGTCCAGACCAATTGCGTGGCGAAGCTGTCCAGCCGGTAGGCGGGCACGTCGTCGTCGGCTTCAAACGCCAGTTCGTTGGCGGATTCGGCAAGCCAGGCGGACAAGGGCAGGATGCGCGGCAGCTCGCTGACCTGGCGTTCCTGGCGCAACAGGCCGGCCAGTTCCAGCGTCAGCCGGCGTGACAGGCGGTTGTTCACCGTCAGCACCAGCGTGTCGGCGGCGGCCAGGGCGCCGATGTCCGGCAGGGAAAGCAAGATTGGGGAAAGCAAGGGAGGGGAAAGCGGCGCGTCCTGCATGGGCATCCGAAAAAGAAGCGGCTAGAAGCCGCACAGGGCGGCCAGGTTTTCCCAATGAAGCTGCATGTCGGGCGTGGTGTAGCCCCAGAACGCCAGGCCCAGCACCGCCGCCAGCGCCAGCACGCCCACGGCGCGCCAGCCTCGATGGCGGCGGACGGCGGGGGTATTGGCGTGCGGCATGGTCAGGGATTCCAGTTATCAAGTCGCCACGGGTCGGGGTTCGGCGACATTCACCGGCTGCTCGCGCACCGGCAGGCACAGCAGCGCGGCAATGAGGGCAAGCGCCAGGCCCAGCCACCAGACCATATCGTAATTGCCGGTCTTGGCGTAAGCATACCCGCCCAGCCAGACGCCGATGAAGCTGCCCAACTGGTGCCCCAAAAAGACGATGCCCGACAGCGTGGCAGCGTAGCGCAGGCCGTAGATCTGCCCGATCAGCCCTTGGGTAAGCGGCACGGTGCCCAGCCAGAACAAACCCATCCATGCCGCGAACACATACAGCACCCAGGCCGACAGCGGCACCGCCAGCAACAGCACGATGCCGAAGGCGCGCATGAAATACACCAGCGCCAACAGGCGCTTCTTGCTGTATTTGCCGCCCAGCTTGCCGGCATAGAAAGAGCCCACCACATTGAACAGGCCGATCAGCGCCACCGCGGTCGCGCCCTGCCCGGCCGTCAAGCCGCCGTCGGTGACGTACGCGGGCAAGTGCAGCGTGATGAAGGCCGTGTGAAAGCCACAGACGAAGTAGCTCAGGAACAGGAAGTGGAACGACGGATGGCGCACCGCCTGGCGCACGGCGGCGGCCAGCGATTGCTGCGGACCCGACTGCGCTTGCGGGCGGCCGCGCAGGAAGTAAGCCAGCGGCGCGGCGCAGGCCACGAACAGCGACAGCACCCACAAGGCGCCCGGCCAGTCCATGCCGGTGATCAGTGCCTGCCCGGTCGGCACCACCGCGAACTGGCCCAAGGAGCCGCCCGCGCTGGCGATGCCCATGGCCGTGCTGCGGTAGGCGGGCGGCACCGCCCGCGCCACCACCGGCAGGATCACCGGGAACGTGGTGCCCGCCTGGCCCAGCCCGACCAGCACGCCCGCCGTCAGGTACAGCGTGGTTTCGTCGGTGGCGAAGCGGGTGCCGACCATGCCCAGCATGTAGAGCACCGCGCCCAGCGCGATCGTGCGGCCGGAGCCGTAGCGGTCGGCCAGCATGCCCATGAAGATACAGGCCACGCCCCAGACCAGGTTCTGCAGCGCGAACGCCATCGAGAACACGTCGCGCCCCCAGCCGTGGGCCAGGCCCATCGGCTGCATGAAGAGGCCAAAAGTGGCGCGCACGCCCATGGCAAGCAGCACCACCAAAGTACCCAGGATAAGGGTGCGCGTGGAAATCGTATCGGTTTGGCTAGACATGAAACCCGTGTCTGGTTGTTGTTTGGGTTTGCGTCCCCTCCTCGGGACTCGGCCAACATCATATACAAGTCGCCGGCCGCGCAACGGTAATAGCCCTGTTGGCGAATCGCGCATTGCGCCGCGCTGTCACTAGGGCCTACCCCCTACGACCAAGGTCGTGTGTCCGAGCCTGCGATGCGTCTCTATATTGGGCAGAGGCCCGCGAGGCATCGCCAAACGAGCCAAACCGGATGCGCTGACGGCGCCCGGCCATAACAACAAGGAGCCCTATCGTGCCCACCCCCAAACACGTGCCTTCCCCCCACGTGCCCCCCTCCCCCCAAATACCCGAACCCGAAAGCAGGGTCGCCGCCGTCATGCGGCATCCCAAATATCAGGAACTGCTGCGGCGCCGCAGCCGCGCCAGCCTATTGTTCTTTGCCATCACGGGCGTGATCTACGCCGGTTTCATCCTGACGTTGGCCTTCGACCCCGTGTTCTTCGGCAGCCCGGTGCCGGGCATGACGATGAGCATCGGCGTGTTGACGGGAACGCTGGTCGTGTTGAGCGCCGTGGTGCTGATTTCCGCTTACGTGCATATCTCAAATTCCGTGTTCGACCCGCTGCTGGCCGCCATCATCAAGGACGTGTCATGAAAAACAAGAAACTGGGCGCCGCATTGATCTTCATCCTGGGCTGCTCGCTGGCGGGCGCGGCGCGCGCCGCCACCGGCGGGCAGGCCAGCATGTCCGCCATCGTGATGTTCCTGGCGTTCATCGCCGGCACCATGGGCATCACCTACTGGGCCGCCAAGCGCACCCGCACCACGTCCGACTTCTACACCGCGGGCGGCGGGCTATCGGGCTTTCAGAACGGCCTGGCCATCGCGGGAGACTACCTGTCGGCCGCGTCGTTCCTGGGCATCGCGGGCATGGTCTACGTCAGCGGGTTCGACGGCATGATCTACGCCATCGGCTTCTTGTTCGGCTGGCCCGTGGTCATGTTCCTGATCGCCGAACGGCTGCGCAACCTGGGCCGCTACAACTTCGCCGACGTCACCTCGTTCCGGCTGTCGCAGACGCCGATGCGCGTGCTGGCGGCCAGCGCGTCCTTGCTGATCATTGCGCTGTACCTGATTGCGCAGATGGTGGGCGCGGGCAAGCTCATCGTGCTGCTCTTCGGGCTGGACTACAACGTTGCCGTGGTGATCGTCGGGTCGCTGATGATGATCTACGTGGCCTTCGGCGGCATGACCGCCACCACCTGGGTGCAGATCATCAAGGCAGTGCTGATGCTGCTGGGCGCCACGCTGATGACGGTGCTGGTGATGGCGGCGTTCAACTACAGCCCCGATGCCCTGCTGGCGGAAGCCACGCGCGTGCACCCGTCCGGCATGGAACTGCTGGCGCCGGGCGCGCAGGTCAGCAGCAACCCCTTGAACGCCTTGTCGCTGGGGATTGCGCTGGCCTTCGGCACCGCCGGGCTGCCGCACATCCTGATGCGATTCTTCACGGTGTCCAACGCCAAGGAAGCGCGCAAGTCGGTCATCTACGCCAGCTCATTCATTGGCTACTTCTACCTGCTGACCTTCATCATCGGCTTTGGCGCGGTGGCCCTGCTGGTGCGCCACCCCGAGTATTACGTGACGGGCGCGGACGGCCAGTTCGACATGCTGAAAAGCCTGATCGGCGGCACCAACATGGTGGCCGTGCACCTGGCCAATGCCGTGGGCGGCAACTTGCTGCTGGGCTTTCTGGCGGCCGTTACCTTCGCCACCATCGTCGCGGTGGTGGCGGGCCTGGCGCTGGCGGGCGCGGCGGCCATTTCGCATGACCTCTACGCCAACGTCATCGCGCGGGGCCGCGCCACCGAAGCCCAGCAGATGCGCATCTCTCGGCTTTCCACCATTGCGCTGGGCGTCATGGCCATCTTGCTGGGCATCGTGTTCGAAAACCAGAACGTGGCTTTCATGGTGGGCCTGGCGTTCGCGATTGCGGCCAGCGCCAACTTCCCGGTGCTGGTGCTGTCGATTTCCTGGCGCGGCTGCACCACGCGGGGCGCCACCATCGGCGGCTTTCTCGGGCTGGCCACCGCCACCATCTGGGTGGTGCTGAGCGACACGGTATGGGTGGATGTGTTCGGCTTTGCCACGCCCATCACGCCATTCCCCAACCCCGGCATTCTGTCCATCCCGTTGGCCTTCTTTTCGATATGGCTGTTCTCAACACTGGACAACAGCGCCCGGGCGCGGCAAGAAGCCGAGGCCTTCGACGCATTGACCGTCCGCAGCCAGACGGGCATCGGCGCCACCACCGCCGTCGCTCATTAACCCCGCCTATTCACCACGCTCAGGAGCCGTCATGGAATCCATACCCGATCGCTATCCCGTCCCCCAAGGTTTTGCCGGACCGCACACGGTAACGCAGGACCAGTACGACGCCGCATACGCGGCCTCATTGCAGGACCCCGATGCGTTCTGGGCGAATGCGGCCAAGCGCCTGCAGTGGTATCGCGAACCCACCCAGATCCGCGACGTCAATCTGTCACCCGACGACTTTCATATACGCTGGTATGCCGATGGCGAACTTAACGTCAGCGTCAATTGCCTGGATCGACACCTGGCAACGCGCGGAGACAAGACAGCGTTGATCTGGGAATCCGACGACCCCGCCATGCCGTCGCAACGCCTGAGCTACCGCGAACTGCACGCCAAGGTTTGCAAGATGGGCAACGCGTTGCGCCGACTGGGCATCGGGCGCGGCGACCGCGTCACGATCTACATGCCGATGATCGCCGACACCGTGGTGGCGCTGCTGGCCTGCGCGCGCATCGGCGCGGTGCATAACGTGGTGTTCGGCGGGTTTGCGCCGGCATCCATCGCCGACCGCGTGCGCAACTGCGGCGCTTGCGCCATCATCACCGCAGACGGCGGCCGCCGCGCGGGCCGCGGCGTTGCGCTGAAAGCCAACGTGGACGCCGCGCTGGACATGCCCGGCATGGAAGGCGTGCGCACCGTGCTGGTGGTGCCGCACACGGGCGAATCCGTCAACATGACCGCCGAACGCGACTACTGGCTGGACCGCCTGATGGAACGCGAGCCCGACGACTGCCCACCCGAACGCATGAACGCCGAAGACCCGCTGTTCATCCTTTACACCTCGGGCAGCACCGGCAAGCCCAAGGGCATGCTGCACACCACGGGCGGCTATCTCGTCTATGCCGCCTACACCCACGCCACGCTCTTTGACATTCGCGACAGCGACGTCTTCTGGTGCACGGCCGACGTGGGCTGGATCACCGGCCACAGCTACCTGGTCTATGGTCCCTTGGCCAACGGCGCCACCACCCTCATGTTCGAAGGCGTGCCCAGCTACCCCGACGCCTCGCGCTTCTGGCAGGTCATCGACAAACACGCCGTCACCATCTTCTACACGGCCCCCACCGCCATCCGTGCGCTGATGCGCGAAGGGCCCGAGCCCGTGCTGCGCACGTCGCGCAAGTCCTTGCGCCTGCTGGGGTCGGTGGGCGAACCCATCAACCCCGAAGCCTGGCGCTGGTATCACGACATCGTGGGCGCGGGCCGCTGCCCCATCGTGGACACCTGGTGGCAAACCGAGACGGGCGGCATCCTGATTTCGCCGCTGCCCGGCGCCCGGGCCTGCAAGCCGGGCGCGGCCAGCACGCCCTTCTTCGGCATCCGCCCTGAACTGGTCGATGTAAAAACCGGCGCCATCATCAACGGCCCCGGCGAAGGCAACCTGTTCATCCGCGATTCCTGGCCCGGTCAGGCGCGTTCGGTGTACGGCGACGAACAGCGCTACATCCAGGGCTGCTTCAAGGACTATCCGGGTATGTACTTCACGGGCGACAGTTGCCGCCGCGACGAAGACGGCGATTACTGGATCACCGGGCGGGTGGACGACGTGCTCAACGTCAGCGGACACCGCATCGGCACCGCCGAACTGGAAAGCGCATTGGTGTCGCATCCCAAGGTGGCCGAAGCCGCCGCCGTGGGCTTTGCGCACGACATCAAGGGCCAGGGCATCTACGTCTACGTCACGCTGAAGGCCGGCGCCAAGCAGTCCGATACGTTGCGCCAGGAATTGGTGGCGCACGTGCGCCGCGAGATCGGCCCCATCGCAACGCCCGACCACCTGCAATGGGCGCCCAGCCTGCCCAAGACGCGCTCGGGCAAGATCATGCGCCGTATCCTGCGCAAGATTGCCGACAACACGATCGACGACCTGGGCGACATCACGACGCTGGCCGATCCCACGGTGGTCCAGGCGCTGGTGCGCGAACGGCGTGTGGCATGATCGGACCATGCCTGTCCTGCTGATCGCCGACGACCACCCGCTGTTTCGCGAAGCCTTGCGAGGAGTGATCGGGCGTGTGTTCCCGGACGCCGTCATACACGAAGCCGACCAGATCGCCGTGCTCTACGATCTGGTCGAATCCTGCTCCAACGCCGACCTGCTGTTGCTGGACCTGGACATGCCCGGCTCGTTCGGCCTGGGGCCGCTTGGCCATTTGCGCAGCCATCATCCGCAACTGCCTATCGTGATCGTGTCGGCGCATGAAGACCCGCTCTTGATACGCCGCGCGCTGGATCACGGCGCGATGGGCTTCATCCCGAAATCGTCAGACGCCGATACGCTGGGCACTGCCTTGCGGCATGTGATGGACGGCGGCACCTGGTTGCCCGATACCGCCGACGCCACCATTGCAGGCTCCCGCGACGCCCTGCCGCGCGAGCCGGCCATGGCGGCCAATGTGCGTGAACTTACACCGCAGCAGTTCCGGGTATTGCAGATGGTGGGCGCGGGATTGTTGAACAAGCAGATCGCGCACGAATTGCAGGTATCGGAAGCCACCATCAAGGCCCACATGACCGCCGTGATGCGCAAGCTGCGCGTATCGAACCGCACCCAAGCCGTGCTGATCGCTGGGCGGCTGGGCCTGGGCACCTGGCGCTATGGTGCTATTGCGTCAAACCCTGGGCGTCAAACGTGATGACGCCACGCCAGGCTGCTCCGGACCCTGCTGCGCCATGCATTGACGAGCCAATCCTTCGTGCACCAATCCTTCGTGCACCAACCCTTGATCTGCCAGGGTCCGCGCGCGCAGTTTCGCCGCCAGCAAGGCCCGCAACGAGGCCGGCTTGATGGGCTTGGCCAGCACCCGGTAACCGCGCGCCCGCGCCGCCTGCGCCAAGGCGTCCGCGCCATCCGCCAACAACAACGCGCCTCGTGTGGCAGGCGAGTCGACGCGCAGCGCATCCAGGCTGTCCAGCCCGCTCATGCGGTCGCGCAGATGAAAATCGACCAATAGAACATGAGGCTGATGCCGCATCAGCGCCAGGGCGTCGTCCAGCGTGGTCGCGCACCACACACTGGCCTGCCAGCCGTCCAACAGCGCTTGCAAGCCGCCGAGCACTTGCGGATCGTTATCCAGGCACAGCACCCGCAAGCCCTGTAGCGAGGCATGCACGGGCGGCCATTGCAACCGCAACGCCGGGCCGCTCAAGCGTGTTGGCGCGGGCCTTGCGGTTGCAACGCTGGGCACGCCGACCGAAAACACGCTGCCACGGCCAAGCGCCGAACGCGCGTCCAACCCATGCCCCAGCAGCAACGCAAAGCGGCGGCATATCGACAAGCCCAGCCCAAAGCTGCGCCCTTCCCGGTTCTGTGGTTGTTCGTAGCGCTGAAACTCGTCGTAGATGCGGCGCAATTGATGCGGGGGGATGCCCGGCCCAGTGTCCCACACTTGCAGCCGCACTTGCCCACCTTGCGAACGCGCGGACAACAAAATGCGCCCGCCACCCGTGTAGCGCAGCGCATTGGCCAGAAAGTTCTGCAAGATGCGGCGCAGCAGGCGCGGGTCGCTGCGCACCAGCAGAGAAGGCTTGGCGTGCAGGCGCAACTGCAAGCCGGCCCGCAGCGCCACGTGGCCGTATTGGTCGGCCAATTGCCGCAGCATGGGTTCCACGTTGAAGTCGCTGAGTTCAGGCTTGAGCACGCCCGCGTTCAGCTGCGATACATCCAGCAGGCCGTCAAGCAGTTCTTCCGCCGCGCGCAGCGACGTGTTGATGCGGCCCGCCAGATAGCGTTGCGCCTCGGGCCGGTCTTCCTCGTTCAGCGCCGACGCAAACAGGCGCGCCGCGTTGATGGGTTGCAGCACGTCGTGGCTGACGGCGGTCAGGAATTGGGTGCGTGACCGCTGCGCCGCTTCGGCCTCTTGCGCCCGCGCGCTGACGCGCTGCTCAAGCGTGTCGTTGATATCCCGCAGCTCGCGTTCGACGCGCTTGAAGTCGGTGATGTCGCTATAGCTGGTAACGTAGCCGCCGCGCGGCAATGGCCGGCCACGCAGTTCCACGACGCACCCGGACCGCAAGGTGCGCTGCCGGTGATAGACGGCGCCGGCTTGCATCAGGGCGATGCGCTTGCCTACCACTTCGTCGATGTCCAGGCCCGGATCCGAGCCAAACTTCCCGCGATGCGCATTGAAGCGGATGAGGTCGGCCACGGGTTGGCCCACGCGCAGCAGGCCGTCGGGGTAATCGAACAGACGCTGATACTGCTGGTTCCACGCCACCAGCCGCATGCGCGCATCCACCACGCTTACGCCCTGATCCAGGCTGTCCAGCGTGGCCAGCAGGTCGGGCATGCGTAGCGGGTTGTGCCTTAGGGCGGCATACGCCAGCAGGGCGAAGGCCAACAAGGCAAGCGCAAGCCAGCCCAGCATCATGGGGGAAGTCTCCTGCGTCAGGGGTCGGGCCGCGGGCGCAGGTTGTCATTGTGTTGGGTCCCGTCGGCACTGCGCGCATTATGACGCTGCCTTCGCACGGGTAGCACACGCCGACGCTATCGGCGCAGCAAATTCAGACGAATCCTAAATCGACAAGATGGCGTCTCCGACAGGAATCGAACCTGTATCTAGGACTTAGGAGGTCCTTGTTCTATCCGTTGAACTACGGAGACACGTTGCGGGCGGAATTGTATCGCTTTTCACGGGCGGACTTGTGAAGCAAGGGACGTATGAGACGACCCGCAACGCTGGTGGCTCATTCCGATTTCTCCTTGTCCATCTCTTCAATCTCCGCGAAGACAGCGGCAGCGGGCACTCCATCACCTTGTTCAACTGCATGGCGTCCGTCGGCAAGAAGCCGCGGCAGCGCAATGGTTTGCTCTTGTTCTTCGTAGTTCATGACTTCCCTTGCCTGTTGTGAAGACCGACGCCTTCTTGCGACGTTCA
Source organism: Achromobacter spanius (assembly GCF_029637605.1). Lineage (NCBI taxonomy): Bacteria > Pseudomonadati > Pseudomonadota > Betaproteobacteria > Burkholderiales > Alcaligenaceae > Achromobacter > Achromobacter spanius. Next base: position 2,851,294 of record NZ_CP121261.1, read on the forward strand.
GCCAATTGAGGGTTATTCCGGGCTACGCTCACGCGCGATCCGCCGTTAGCTTCTCATCTCGCGCCTGTGACAAATTGCATCCATGACGCATGCGTCACTATTATTTTTTTATGACAAGATGGCGAATCGCCTTGCGCGCCTCTTGATGTACTGTTTAAATTCATCGCGTAAGCCCCTAATTCCTCTGGACTTTTCCTGAACCGACGATACGCCGGCTTGCGAAACATTTCTTCACAGACTGATAAGCCTGCTCAACCATGGCATTTTCCTGGAAACGTGCAATTGCGAACGCGGTAGCGCCCATGGCGCTGGCGATGTGCGCGCTCCTGCCCCCCGCCGCGCAAGCCGCGAAAAATTCCGACCCTTGCAAGACCAACGCCAAATCGGCGGCTTGCAAGGCGCAACAGGCCAAGAAGGCCCCCGCCCCGAAGGCGGCTTCGGGCAAGGGTTCGTCCGGCAAGCAAGCCGCGGCCAAAGCTTCCCCCAGCGCCAAGAAGGCGCCCCCCAAATCTTCGTCCACCGCCAAAAAAGCCCCACCCAAGTCGTCGTCCAGCGCCAAGAAGTCGCCACCCAAGGGGGGCAAGCAAGTGGCCGCCAAGGGCACGCCCCCGAAGAAGGGCGCCGCGGGCAAGAATGGCAAACCCAACAAACCGAGCCGCGCGCAACGCGCTGCCGCCGTCGCGGCGGCAGCGGCCATGCCGCCAGCGGCGTCGTCGGTGCGCGCTGAAGCCGCTGCGCTGCGCTCCAGCACCGCCTATGTGCAAGACCTGGAAACGTCCACCGTTCTGTTTGCCAAGAACGCAGACGTCGTGCGCCCCATCGCGTCCATTTCAAAGCTGATGACGGCCGTCGTGGTGGTGGACGCCAACCTGCCGATGGATGAAATGCTTGAGATCACCGACGATGACATCGACGGCCTCAAGCACACCACGTCGCGCTTGCGCGTGGGCACCAAGCTGTCGCGCGGCGACATGCTCCACTTGGCGCTGATGTCGTCCGAGAACCGCGCGGCCAACGCGCTGGGCCGCCACTACCCGGGCGGCCTGCCGGCTTTCGTGGCCGCCATGAACGCCAAGGCGCAATCGCTGGGCATGACCAGCACGCACTTTATCGAGCCCACCGGTTTGTCCAGCGACAACGTGTCGTCGCCGCATGATCTGGCCCGACTGCTGCGCGCGGCGTCACAACGCCCGTTGATCCATCGCTACTCGACCGACACCGAGTACGACGTTGAAATCAACAAGCGCACGCAAACCTTCCGCAATACGAACCTGCTGGTGCGCAAGCCCGACTGGGACATCAAGGTGTCGAAGACCGGCTACATCAACGAGGCCGGCGAGTGCCTGGTGATGCTGGCCCGCATCAATGGCCGCGACCTGGCCATCGTGCTGCTGGACTCGCAAGGCAAGCTGTCGCGCATTGGCGATGCGGTGCGCATCCGCCGCATTCTGCAAAGCGAAGTGGCGCTGGCATCCATACAGTCTGGAAGCTAGGCGGCAACGCGCCGCTTGGCGCGCAGCGGTTCCGCGTCGTACATCGATGCCGGCAGCCCTTTCAACACCGCTTGCGGGTTCAACGACCGGATCGGCACCGAGGCATCCTGAGGAATCCGCCCATCGGCCTGTAGCACTTGATAGCGCAGGCAGCACACGCGCAGGAAGGAAGTGAAGTTGGCGGCCTCGCCGCGATATTCGATCAGCTCGTCGTACAGCCGTTCGATCAATTGCGTGACGCGCATGCCGTCGCGCCCGGCGATCTCTTCCAGCACCTGCCAGAACAACTGCTCCAGCCGCAAGCTGGTCGCCACGCCATGCAGGCGCAGCGAACGGGTTTCGGGCGCGTAGGACTGCTCGCTCGCGCGGATGAAGATTTCACACATATAAGCTCCCGGACCAGGGACCAGGCGTACCAGCCGGGCACGCCTCGCGAAGGACCACTTTACGACGGTTGCCGTCGCGCTCGCAACACATCAGGCGGCTTACGTCCCAGCCCCCCGATCATGTCAACCAGTGGCCGCCACGCCACCTGTCCCCCACCCGTTCCATGCAGTCCCGGTTGATAAAAATCATGGTGTCGGCAACGCAAGCGGTCGAGCATAGGGGAATTGAACTGACATCGGAGCAGACGATGGACAAGACCATGAAAGCCGCCGTTGCACGCGCATTTGGCGAACCCCTGGTGATTGAAGAAGTGGCCGTGCCGCGCCCCGGGCCGGGCGAATTGCTGGTCAAGATAGAAGCCTGCGGCGTGTGCCATACCGACTTGCACGCCGTCCAGGGCGATTGGCCCGTCAAGCCCAACCCGCCCTTCATTCCCGGCCACGAAGGCGTGGGCCACGTTGTGGCGGTGGGCGCTGGCGTGACCCATGTAAAGGAAGGCGACCGCGTGGGCATCCCCTGGCTGTACTCCGCCTGCGGCCACTGCGAACACTGCCTGGGCGGCTGGGAAACGCTGTGTGAACAGCAGCAGAACGCCGGCTACTCCGTCAACGGCGGTTTCGCCGAATACGCGCTGGCCGCCGCCGACTACGTGGGGCTGTTGCCCAAGAACGTGGGCTTTGTCGATATCGCCCCCGTGCTGTGCGCGGGCGTCACGGTGTACAAGGGCCTGAAGATGACGGACACGCGGCCGGGCAACTGGGTCGTCATCTCCGGCATCGGCGGGCTGGGCCACATGGCGGTGCAATACGCCCGAGCCATGGGCCTGAACGTGGCCGCGGTGGACATCGACGACACCAAGCTGGCCCTGGCCCGCCGCCTGGGCGCCGAGGTCACCGTCAACGCCAGGACCACCGACCCCGCCGCTTACCTGAAGCGCGAAATCGGTGGCGCGCACGGCGCGCTGATCACGGCGGTATCCCCCAAGGCATTTGAGCAGGCGCTGGGCATGGTGCGGCGCGGCGGCACCGTGGCGCTGAACGGTTTGCCGCCGGGCGACTTCCCGCTGTCGATCTTCGACATGGTGTTGAACGGCGTCACCGTGCGCGGCTCTATCGTGGGCTCAAGGCTGGACCTGCAAGAGTCCTTGCAATTTGCCGAAGCCGGCAAGGTGCGCGCCACGGTGTCCACGGATCGGCTGGAAAACATCAACAGCGTATTCGACCGCATGAAGCAGGGCCAGATCGAAGGCCGGGTCGTGCTGGACTTTGCCTGATTCCATCCAGCACGGCCCCACGCATCAGGGCGTGATCTTCGTGCCCAGCACCGTCAGGAATTGCGACAGCCATGCCGGGTGCGCGGGCCAGGCCGGCGCCGTCACCAGGTTGCCATCGGTATAGGCTTGATCGATGCCGATCTCGGCATAGGTGCCGCCCGCCAGCCGCACCTCGGGCGCGCACGCCGGGTACGCCGAACACGTGCGCCCTTTCAGGATGCCGGCGGCCGCCAGCAGTTGCGCACCGTGGCACACCGCCGCGATGGGTTTGCCGGCCTGGTCGAAGTAACGGACGATATCCAGCACTTTTTCGTTCAGCCGCAGGTATTCGGGCGCGCGTCCGCCCGGTATTACCAAGCCGTCGTAGGACGCGGGCTCGACGCGGTCGAAGTCGAAGTTCAACGCAAAGTTGTGACCGCGCTTTTCGCTATAGGTCTGCGCGCCTTCGAAATCGTGGATGGCGGTGGCAATGGTGTCGCCGGCCTTCTTGTACGGGCAGACCGCGTGCACCGTGTGCCCCACGGCCAGCAAGGTCTGGTACGGCACCATGGTTTCGTAGTCTTCGGCGTAATCGCCGACCAGCATCAACAGTCTCTTGCTCATGAATATCTCCTTGGGATGAGGGGCGGCCGGTTCAGCACCCAGCATGGGCTTCCGGTTCTTGATGTTCTGGGAGACATTGTGCGCGCGTCCGGCAGGCGGGGGGTGGTAATGGGATACCACAGAAGGCCGCCGTGGCTGCGAACCCATGGGCACTGATGCCCCGGGGAAACCTACAGCAACAGTTGAATAGCCGGCAGGCTGGCGTCCGCATTCAGCAACACGACCTTTTTCATGCGCAGCTTGAATGCGCCGGGCCGACCCTCAATCGTGTGATAAGCGGTTGCGGCCAGCATGCGTTGCACATCCCCTTGCGTCTCCACATACAGGAAGGGGGTACGCATCTGGTGCAGGGTCGAGCCCGGCTCGGCTTGAGCTATCTGCGGCGCTTGCAGGATGCGCAGGCCGCGTACAGCCGGATGCAGGGAATGGGCGCGGGGGTTGCCGTATCGCTGCATGCGCAGCCGCAGCAGCAGCAGGTCTTCGTAGAGCAAGGACGGCGCCTCGTCCCCCAAGGGCTGGTCCGGCGTCAACGGCATCCAATACAAGCCGTCTTCCGCATACAAGGACAGCCATTCGTCGTAGCGCTGCGTGTCCAGCAGCAGGGCCTCGTGGTAGACGAATGCGGCCAGGGCTGCCTGTAGCGTCATCGTGTCCGGGTCAATCCGATCAGTTGTCACGCCGCGTCTCCCATCAGGTTCAGCCAGCCGCGATGTTGATTGCGGATGACCCACTCGTTATTGCCGCTTTCCATTGAACTGGCGCCGGCCTGCAATTCGCTCTCTTGATAGCCTCGGTGCAGGCTCAGCCATTCATTACCGTCACAGGCCAGGCCACGTTGCTGGCTTTCGAACAGATGCACATCGTCATGTGCAACCACCGACATGGGCGAAAACACCAACCTGGCATACGACGCCGCGCGCTGCCGCAGGCGGGCCGGCGCGTTCTTGGGCGCGAAAGCCCAGGTTTCGATCAGGGTCTCGTTCACCGCCAGCGGACGCAGCACGCGCAGGATCATGGGCGAGGCCTTGGCTGCCAGGCTGGGATAAAGCACCGTGTTCTGCGGGGAAAACGCCAGGATCTGTTGCGCGCCCTCTTTGCCATGGCGCGCTTCCAGTTCGGCTTGATAGTCGGGCAGCGGGGCGTAGCCGGTATGGATGCTGAACTTCGTGCCCAAGATGCTGTGCCCGTGTGGCAGCACGCGTGCGCCCATCTCCGAATAAAAGCTGTAGCCCGCGCCAAAGGGCAACAATTGCTCCATGGCCAACACGGTGTCGCCGCCTTCGGGCAGCGCTTCTGCCACGTGCTTCGCGGCACTGGCGGCCGATTCGTGCGTGGAGATGGGGTGCACGGTGTCGTTGACGTTTTCCAGATAGAGCTTCCAGTTGCAGCCGATGCGGTTGCGCAAGGGTGCACCCAGCACGGACAGTTCGCCGTCCGGCGCGCGCGCCACCATGTTGTCGAGCGTGGCAAGGGCTTCCCCGAAATAGGACTCGAAGTCCGGGCCGTCGTGGCTTATCCGAACGAACACAAAGCCCTTGTAGTTCACGTAGGCCCCCGGCGACGCCAGGCCTTTCCCGGACGGGCAGGCGGACAGGTTCGTGCCCTCGTAGTCGTTCTTCAAGGGAATGGACAGCAGGCTGCCATCCAGCCGGAAGGTCCAGGCGTGATACGGGCAGCGCAACACCTTGCCGCAATTACCCGCGTGCTCGTGCACCAACTGGCTGCCCTTGTGCGCGCACCGGTTCATCAGCACCGTCACCTCGTTCGCACTGGCGCGCAGCATGATCATCGACTGTCCGGCGATGTTGGTGGTGGTGTAGTCGCCCACGGCGGGCGTCTGGCTTTCGTGGCCCACGTACACCCAGGCGCGCGTCCACAACCGGGCTTGCTCGGCGCGGTACACATCGGGATCGATATACAAGTCCCGGTGTACCTGGTCCGGTCCGACCAGATGCCCGAACCCCTGGTGCAAAGATCCGTCCTTGAAAGAACCGTCCGTCATAGCGTCTCCTGTGCGTTTCATGGTTTCGGGTCAGGCAGCGGCGGCTTGCGCCAGGTTCGGCGCGGGCGTATCGCCAATGGATATCGGCGTCCAGGCGCGGCTGGCCGAATCCGGCGGCACGGCGGCGATCAGCGCGCGGGTGTAGGCGTGACGAGGCCGTTCAAAGACCTCGTCGACGGGGCCTTGTTCCACGACCTTGCCTTGATGCAGCACCAGCACACGCGTGCACAAATAGCGGACGACGGCCAGGTCGTGCGACACGAACACCAGGGCAATGCCCAGTTCCTGCTTCAAGCGCAGCAGCAGATTCAGGATCAGCGCCTGCACCGACACGTCCAGGCCCGAGACGATTTCGTCGGCCACGATCAGGCGCGGCGTCACGCATAACGCGCGGGCGATGTTGACGCGCTGCTTCTGTCCGCCGGATAGCTGCGAGGGCAAGCGGTCCACGGCCTCTGGCGGCAGCCCGACCGACGCCAGCAAGCGCAGCGCCGCCTCCAGGCGCGCCGAACGTCCCGTGTCGGCGCCTGCGCCGGCGGGCGCGGCTTCCAATATCTGGGTCACCAGCGAGCCCACCGTGCGCCGCGGATTCAAGGCGGAATCGGGGTTCTGAAACACCAACTGCACATCGTGCGGGTCCGCCAGCGGCACGCGGCCCGTGGCCGGCCGCAACGGCTTTGCAGTAGGCGTGACGGCGGGACTCTCGGACGTGGCATACACAATGCGGCCCGCGCTTGCCGGAACCATTCCGGCAATAAGGCGGGCAAGGCTGGTCTTGCCGCTGCCGCTTTCACCGACGATGCCCAGGAACTCCCCCTGCGCGACGGAGAGCGACAAGGGCTGCAAGATCTGCAGCTGGGGCCGGGCCTTGAACAGACGAGCGCGCCCGGGATAGCTGAGCGCAACGTCGCTAAGCGTCACCACCGGTTCCGCGGTTGAGGGCGGCATCGCGCGCATCGCCAGGAACGCGGCTCCGTCGTCGTCAGCCGGCGCGCGCAAGGGCGGAATGGACGGCAGGCAACGCGCGGCGCGCTCGCCGCCACGGTCTAGCAACGCGATATCGCGCTGACCGCAAACGTCTTGACGCGACGGGCAGCGAGACGCAAACCGGCATCCGCGTAGCGTCGCGAAGTCACGCAAGCCGGGCATGAAATCGGGCAAGGTGCGCAAGGCCTGCGTCGGTGCCGTCATGCCAGGCGCGGATTCCTTCAGGCTGCGCGTGTAGGGATGCAGGGGCTCGTCCAGCACCTGGCGCGCCGAACCGAATTCCACCACTTCGCCCGCGTACAGGACGGCGATGGAATCGCAGACGTGCGCGGCCAAGCGCAGATCATGGGTCACCAACACCACCGACGTTTTATGGCGCCGTTGTTGTTCCGCCAGCACCCGCATGATCTGCGCTTGGGTGATGACGTCCAGCGCCGTGGTGGGTTCGTCGGCAAAGATCAGTGCCGGGTCGCCGCAGAACGCCATGGCGATCAGAATGCGCTGGCACTGTCCGCCCGACATCTGGTGCGGATACCGCGCCAGCATGCCGGCCGCGTCGGCCAAGCCGACCTCGTGCAGGCGCTCACAGGCATAAGACTCGTGCCGCGCCGCCGGTATGCCCACATGGCGCAGATGCTCGAACAGTTGCTGGCGCACCGTCAGCGCGGGGTTGAGGCCCGACAGCGGCTCTTGCGGAATGAAGGCAATCTGCCGCCCCAGCATGGCGCGGCGTTGCGCGGCGGGAAGCTGGTTCAAATCGGTGCCACGAAAATGAATGGCGCCTTGCGTGATGGTGAACCCGGGTGGCAGGTTGCCCGCCACCATGCGGCCAACCATGCTTTTTCCCGCGCCCGATTCGCCCACCAGGCCCAACATGCGGCCTTCGGGAACCTCGAGGTCTATGTTGCGCAAGACGGCGGCGGGCAAGCGCTGGCCGCCCACGTCAACGTTCACGGTCAGCGTCAGGTTCTGCAAGCTCAACAGCGACATGGCCTAGTTCCTTCCACGCTTGCGCGGATCCAGCATCTGGCGCATGCCGTCGCTGAGCAAATTGAATCCGAACACCGTCAACACAATGCCGGTCACCGGCGCGATCAGAGTCCAGATGGCTTCCTGCATGGTGCCGCGGGCGTCGGCGATCATGACGCCCCAGGCGACGACGTCGGCAGGCACCGATAGCCCGACAAAGCTGAGAATGGCTTCGACAATGATGGCGATGCCGATCTGCAGGCTGAACAAGGTAAGGATCAGCGGCACCAGGCCCGGCAGCATCTCGCGCAGCATCACGCGCATATGGCCGAAACCCATCAGCCGCGCCGCCGTCACATAGTCATTGCGGCGGATCTTCAAGGCTTCGGCCCGCACGACCCGGCAAAACCGCGTCCAGTCCACCAACACGATGGCAAGAATCACGTTACCCACGCCGGTGCCCAGGCCCACCATCAGGATCAGCGACAGCACCACCGGCGGAAACGACATCCACAGGTCCACCAGATAGCCGATTGCCTTGTCCACGCGGCCGCCAAAATAAGCGGCCACCAGGGCCAGGGTGCAGCCGACCAGCATCGCGCCCATCGCCGCGCAAAGGCCCACCCACAAGGCCACGCGCGTGCCGAAGATCAGGCGCGACAACACGCAGCGGCCCAGGCTGTCGGTACCCAGCGGGTATTGCGACAACCCATCCGCCGCCCAGGCCGGCGGCAACAAGGGAGACAGCAGGTCCTGCGCCAGCGGATCGTTCGGCGCGATGGCGGGCGCAAACAACGCCACCGCCAACAGCGCCAGCACAATCGCCCCGCCCAACGCTGCCTTGGGCGAAGCGCGCAGGGCCACCCACCAGCCGGACAAGCGGGCCGCAACCGGAGCCGCGTGAAAATTCAGCGTCGTCATCAGAGGTCTCTCAAGCGGGGGTCGATCACGGCGTACAGGCAGTCGACGCTGGCGTTGATCAGCAGAATCACCGCGCAAAAGACCAGCGAAATGCCCTGGATAAGCGGCAGGTCATGGTTGCGCACCGCCTGCACCATCATGTTGCCCATGCCGGGAAAAGAGAAAATCATCTCGATCAGCAGGGTGCCGCCAAACAGAAACCCGAACTGCACGCCGATCAGGGTCAGCGTGGGCAAGAACGCGTTGCGCAGCATGTGCCGCAGAATCACGCGCCGTTCGGGCTGCCCGCGCAGCCGCGCAACGGCCACGTATTGTTCGTGGCTGGCTTCCAGCAGGCTGGCGCGCAGCACTCGCACGATCAAGGGGCTGAACCCCAACGCCAAGGCCAGCGCCGGCAACACCAGGTGCGATGCCGCGTCGCCCCATGCCGCCCAGCGGCCCTGCAGCAGGAAGTCCAGCAGCACGAAGCCGGTTGGGCCCGACATGGCCACGTCCGAACTGAACCTGCCCGAGAACGGCAGGATGGGCCAATGCACGCCAAAGCCCAGCATCAGGAATATTCCCCACAGGAACCCGGGGATGGAGATCAGCAGCACCAGCCCCGTGTCGGCAATCAGTTCGCCGCGCCGGTCATGCAGCACGTACAGCAGCAAGCCACCCGGAACGCTGATGGCAAGCGCCATGATGAGCGCCACGATCGATAGCTCCAGCGTGGCCGGCAAGGTGGTGGCGATCAGTTGCGTGACCGGCACGCCGGAGCTGATGGAACGCCCCAGGTCGCCGTGCAGCACCTGCCCGAGCCAGATGCCGTATTGCACGATCAGGGATCGGTCCAGCCCCATCGTGTGCCGCAAGGCCTCGACTTCGGCGCTGGTTGCGCTGGGCGGCAGCATCATGCCCAAGGGGTCCGCGGGCAACAAGCGCAGCACCACGAAGACCACCACGGACAGCGCCAGCATGGTGGGCACCGCCACCGCCAGCCGCCGCACGAAATGGGACACCAGCGCTGCCCACATCAACGGCTCCAGCGATACGTCGCGGGCAGGATGTAGCCGGTTTGATAGACCTGCATGTCCACGGACTTCTTGGACGCCACCGTGGCCACGGACTGCAACAGCGGCAGGCTCCAGGCGTGTTCGGTGGCCTGGCGCGCCAGGTCGCGGTAGCCCTGGATGCGTTTGTCAGGGTCGGCCTGGGCCGCCAGCGCGTCGATGGTCTTGGCCAGTTCCGGTTCTTTCCAGGTGGAAAAGCGCAGGCGCGGGTCCAGGATCTTGCCGGCGAATATTTCGGGGTCGCCGGTGGCGTTGGCCCAGCTGTACAGCATTACGCCAGGCACCTTCGATGAATGGCTCAGCTCAAGGTACTTTGCCAGCGTGATCTCTTGCAGATCGGCCTGCACGCCGATCTGCGACCACATCTGCACAATGGCGCGCGCCATTTCGTAGTCGCTGGGAAAGGTGTTGTTGGTTGACAGGAACTGGATCTTCAACGGCTTGTCCGGCCCGTATCCCGCGCGAGCCAGCTCGGCCTGCGCCGCGGCCTTGTCGAACGCATAGTTGAACCCGGCCACGTCGCCCGGCGACCCGGGCGTGGCCAACACGGAAAGTGGCTTGGCCACGTTGGCGTAGAACGCCTTGGAGATGGCCTGCTTGTTGATGGCCAGGTGCAGGGCGCGACGCACGTGCTCGTTCTGGAACTCCGGCACGTAGCTGGGAATTTGCAGAATGAAGATCTCGCTGTACGGATAGACCTCGGCCTTCAGGGCGGGGTTCTTGTTCAGGCGATTGACTTCACGCAGTGGAATCTGCACCGCGATGTCGGCCCGACCCGATTCCAGCATCGCCACGCGCGCCGACGAATCCGGCACGAACTCGAACACCACGCGCTTGATGGCGGGTTTCGGCCCCCAGTATTTGTCATACGCCTCCAGCACCACGCGGGAGCCGCGCTCATAGCGCACGACCTTGTACGGACCGGCGCCAATGGGCGCGGCCTTGAACCCGTCTTCGCCCACTTTTTCGAAGTAGGCGTGGGGCAGGATGTACGAGGTCAGAAAACCCAGGTAGTTCGGCGCCGTCGGGGTCGGTGTGGAAAACACCATCGTGGCTTCGGTGGGGCTGGCGACTTGAATGTCTTGCAGCGCACCGAAGAAACCGTTGATGGCCAGGCGCTTGTCCTGCTTGGGACGGTCCAGGAAGCTGAACTTGAAATCGTCGGTGGTCAGCTTGGAGCCATCGTGGAAGGTCACATCGTCGCGCAGCACGATGCCCAGCCGCATGTTCTTGTCGTCCAGCCAGCGCCAGCTTTTGATCAGCGCCGGTTGCAGCTTCAGATTCCCGTCTATGAACAGCGCGGAATCGAAGACCGCCTTGTACAACGACTGCCCCGCCGGGAACGTGACGGCGGTGGGATCCCATGAGGGCACGTCCACCGGATACGCAATCTTCAGCTCTTCGCCTTGCGCGGCCGGCTTGTCCGCCTGAGCCCACGCCGAGGACGCCATCAGCCCGCTACACACCATTGCCAGACAGGCCACCAGGGCTCTGCCAAACCACCTTACCCACCATGCGTCAATCATGAACGGCCTCCGATATCGGAATCGTTGCAAAGGCGCCCGGCACCGCCGCGCGAACAGTATACTGTTGTGAATTTAAGCACTAGTAGTTGAACTTTAAACTAATTATTTACCCTAGTATCAGCAGCTTACTATTCGATTAAACAATATATTGTTAAGGGATAACCCCCGTCCTGAAGGCTGCTGCACCCGTCTTCAAAACCCGCCGGCCCGCCTTTGGAACAGATCAAATGGGACAACTTCAAGAACGCCTGGTATGGGACGCCGATGCAGGCGCCATCCTGGATGCCGACCGCCGCTACGTCATGCTGCGCGCCGACGTACTGATGGGGCTGTTCGCCGCCCTGCCCCCCGCGCAACGTGACGCAGCACTTGGCAGCCTGCAGGCATCGGTGCGCAGCCACGGCGGCGCCTCCGCGCGGGCCTATCAGGCGCAAGGCGCGCCCGACCGCGTGCAGTTCCTGCAGGTGATGGCGCAAGCCGCCGCCGACCTGGGCTGGGGAGTCTGGCGCTTCCAGACCAAGGGCACGGACGCGCTGGCGCTAGAGGTGCACAACAGCCCGTTCGCGATGGCAATCACCGGGTCCGACCGCCCGGTCTGCCATGCGATTACAGGTATGCTGGAGGCCGTCAGCGCATTGGTCGCGGGCAAGGCAAGCACGTTTCGCGAGACCAGGTGCGCCAGCATGGGCGCGCCTTGTTGCGCGTTCCAGGCGCAAAACGATTAAGGCCGGCAGGCAGTGATGAAGGCAAAAACCACAACAAGAGACACGGCGCGCAAGCCGAACCTGCGTGAACAGGTATACGGCATCGTCCGAGAGCGCATACAGATGGGCCTGATCCGTCTGGAAGACCGGTTGGTGGATCACGACATTGCCGAAGAGCTCGAGGTGTCGCGCATGCCCGTGCGTGAAGCGCTGATGCAGCTCAAGAGCGAAGGCCTGCTGGAAGGCACGGCACGCGGCTTCGTGCTGCGCCGGTTCACGCTGGGCGAGATGAACGAGATTTTCGAAATCCGTACGCTGCTTGAACCCGCCGCGGCCGCCGCGGCCTCGGTACACGCCGGCCCCAAGGGTCTGGCCGACATGAAGGCTGCCCTGGAACGCGCCGAAGACGCGCACGCCCGCACCGACATCGACGAATTCATGCGTAGCAACGCGCATTTCCGATGGGCCTGGCTGACGATGGTGCCCAACCGCGAGCTGGCCGAGGTGATCTCGCGCTACATCGATCACGTGCAAGTGGTGCGCCTGGTGACGATGGACGACCAGGAAATCCGCAGCATCGTCCTGCAGGGCATGCGGGGCCTGTACGAAGCGTTTCTATCCGGCGACACCGAACTCGTGCGCATCCGCATGCTGGGCCACGCCCGCGCGGCGGCGGCCTGCTATTACAGCGCCTATCAAAAGATGCTGGAGCAATCTGCCCAAGAGCAGGCCATAAACCGCGCCTAACTGGTGCGCGGCCGTCGCGGCCCTATTCAAGTGCCACGGACACCGGCTTGGCGCCCAACACCGTCACCAGCGCGTTGGGGTCGATGCCGATCAGGTAACCCCGGCGGCCACCGTTGATGTAGACCACCGGGTAAGTCAGCACGTCGGCCTCGACCCACACCGGCATCTTCTTGCGGGTGCCGAAGGGCGACGTGCCGCCCACCTGGTACCCGGAATGCCGCTGCGCCACCTCGGGTTTGCAGGGTTCGACTCTTTTCAGCCCCGCCTGGCGCGCCAGGTTCTTGGTGGAAACTTCACGGTCGCCGTGCATGACGACGATCAGCGGCTTGGCGGATTCGTCTTCCATCACCAGCGTCTTCACGACCGCGTGCGGGTCCAGGCCCAACTGGCGCGCGGCTTCGCCCGCGCCGCCATGGTCTACGTAGTCGTAGGTGTGTTCGGTGTAAGGCACCTTGTGCTGCTTGAGCAGTTGTGTGGCGGGGGTTTCGGAAACGTGGCGGGCTTTGCTCATGGTGTTGCCGGAAAAAAATAGAGCGCGGACTTGGGTGATTATCCGCGCGGATGGTGCGCGGCGTGCAGCGCCTTCAGGCGCTCGCGCGCGACATGAGTGTATATCTGCGTAGTGGAAATGTCGGCGTGGCCCAGCAGCATCTGCACCACGCGCAGGTCAGCGCCATGGTTCAGCAGGTGCGTGGCGAAGGCATGGCGCAAGACGTGCGGCGATAGCGGCGCGTGGATGTCGGCCAGCAAGGCATACTTCTTCACCAACTGCCAGAACGCCTGGCGCGACATGGCCTCGGCGCGGCCGGTGATGAACAGCGCATCGCTCTGGCGGCCGGCGGCCAGTTCGGCGCGCGCTGTTTTCAAGTACAGGTCGATCCAGTGTGCCGCCTCGGCGCCCAGCGGCACCAGGCGGTCTTTGCCGCCCTTGCCCAGCACCACGCGCACCACGCCTTCATTCAGGCTGACGTCCAGCGCGCGTACGCCCACCAATTCGGACACGCGCAAACCGGTGGCGTATAGCGTTTCCAGCATGGCGCGGTCGCGCAGGCCGCGCGGCTGCGTCACGTCGGGCGCGCGCAGCAAGGCGTCCACTTGTTGCTCGGACAAGGTCTTGGGCAGGCGCGGCGGCTGCTTGGCGGCGATCAGGGTCAGGCACGGGTCGCGTTCCGACCGATGTTCGCGCAGCGCCCAGGCAAAGAAGCGGCGCAGCGCGGCCAGGCGGCGGTTGGCGGTGGTGGCGCGGGTTTCTTCGTGGCGGAAGGAGAACCAGGCTTCGATGTCGGACTTTTGCGCGTCGCACAGCGGTTTGGCCGGCCCCACGGGCAGTGCCTGGGCGCTTGCCGCGTCGCCATGGCGGTCGGCCATTTCGCGGGCATAGGCTTCCGGGTCTTCCAGCCAGCGGGCGAAACCGGTCAGGTCGCGGCGGTAGGCGGCCAGCGTGTTGGCCGACAAGCCGTCTTCCAGCCAGACGGCGTCGATGAAGGCGTCGATATCGGCTTGGGAGGCAAGCGGTGGGCGGGATGTCGTCATGCCCTTCGGCGTGTCCTTCGTTGTTTGCCGCGGCGTTCCCTTCGTCATGGCCTTCATCGTTCTCCCACCCCCGCCGCCGCCGACTTCAGCCACGCTTCGAACAGCTTGAGGGCATCCGACCGGTCGCTACGCTGCGGATAGCCAAAGTAATAACCCTGGCTGACCGTCAGGGATTGCGGCACAGGCATGGCCAGCGTGCCCTGGTCCAGCGCGGGTTGGGCCAGAAAGCGCGGCATCAGCCCCACGCCCAAGCCTGCCTGCACCGCCGCCATCACCATGGTGAACAGCTCATAACGGGGGCCGCCCGCGGCCTGCGGGCCATACAGATGGTTATTGGCGGCATACCACTGGCGCCAGGCGTCCGGCCGAGAGGCCAGGTGTAAATGCGTCATGCCGGCCAGCACGCTGACGCCGGCCTCGGCCGTCTTGGCGGCGCGGGCAGCAAGCGCGGGGGCGCAGACGGGCACCAGTTCACGCTCGGGAAACAGCAGCCCGCCCTGGGTGCCGGGCCACAAGCCGTCGCCGTGATAAAGCGCGCCGTCGAACGGCTGGTCTTTGAACTGGAACGGCAAGGTACGCACCGACAGGCTGACGGTGATGTCCGCGTGCGCCCGCTGGAAGTCCGCCAGGCGCGGGATGAGCCAGGTGGTGGCCAGCGTGGGCACCACCGCAATGTGTATGCTGCGGCCCATGCCCGTGCGGCTGACCAGGCCAAAGGTGTCTTTTTCGATCTGGTCCAGATGGTGACGGATCCGGCCGGCGTATTCGGCGCCGTGATCGGTCAGCACAATGCGCCGCCGCACGCGCGTAAACAACTGCACGCCCAGCCGCGCTTCCAGGCTGGCCACCTGCCGGTAGACGGCGCTGTGCGTCAGGGACAGTTCTTCGGCGGCGCGGGAAAAGCTGCCCAGCCGGGCCGATGCCTCGAACGCCTGCAGGGCGGTCAAGTTGGGAATGCCGTTTCTCATGGAGCAAAACTGCCTGAAAGCCAACGGGCACTACGTGCCGGGGAATCAATAGATTGTGCAATTTTATCAATTGCGTTGTGCGGCCAGGGCACATATCCTCGAGAGTCTTATCCTCGGCTACCCACGACACCCCACCATGTCTCAGCAAGATTCCCGCCTTGGCGGTCACATTCTGGTCGACCAACTGGTCGCCCAGGGCGTCAAACACGTTTTCTGCGTTCCCGGCGAGAGCTATCTGGCGGTGCTGGACGGGCTGCACGACGCGGATATCAAAGTTACCGTGTGCCGCCAGGAAGGCGGCGCGGCCATGATGGCCGACGCCCACGGCAAGCTGACTGGCGAGCCCGGCATCTGCATGGTCACCCGTGGCCCGGGCGCGTCCAACGCGCTGGCTGGCGTGCACATCGCCAAGCAGGATTCCACGCCGCTGATTCTGTTTGTGGGCCAGATCGAACGCGGCATGCGCGAGCGCGAAGCCTTTCAGGAAATGGACTACCGCGCCGTGTTCGGCACGCAGGCCAAGTGGGTCACCGAGATTGATCAGGTTGAGCGCATTCCCGAACTGATCTCGCGCGCGTTCCACATCGCCACGTCCGGCCGCCCCGGCCCTGTCGTGATCGCATTGCCCGAAGACATGCTGGTGGAAGCGGCCAAGGTTGCCGACGCCCCGCGTTACGAATTGATTGAATCCGCACCCACGGCCGGCCAGTTGGCCGACCTGGAAAAGCTTCTGGCCGACGCCAAGAACCCCGTCGCCATCCTGGGCGGCACGCGCTGGGATGCCCGCGCGGTGCAGCAGTTTGCTGATTTCGCGCAGCGCCATGCGCTGCCCACGGCGGTGTCGTTCCGCCGCCAGATGCTGTTCCCGGCTGATCACCCCTGCTTCATCGGCGACGTAGGCCTGGGCATCAACCCGGCGCTGCTCAAGCGCGTGGCCGATGCCGACCTGATCCTGCTGGTGGGCGGCCGCATGTCGGAAAACCCCAGCCAGGCCTATACGCTGCTGGACATTCCGGTGCCCAAGCAGAAGCTGGTGCACGTGCATCCCGACACCGCCGAACTCGGACGCGTCTACCGCGCCACGCTGGCTATCAACACGTCGCCCGCCGCGTTCGCCGAATCGCTGGGCAGCCTGAAGGCGCCGGCCAAGCCCGTGTGGGCCGAAGGCACCCAAGCCATGCGCGAGTCGTACCTGAAGTGGAGCGACCCGGAAACCGTCACGACGCCGGGCGCGCTGCAAATGGGCCAGGTGATGGCGTATCTGGAAAAGACGCTGCCGGCCGACGCCATCATGACCAACGGCGCGGGCAACTACGCCACCTGGCTGCATCGCTTCCACCGCTTCACGCGTTTTGGCACGCAGTTGGCGCCGACGTCGGGTTCGATGGGCTATGGTCTGCCCGCGGCAGTGGGCGCCAAGCGCGTCTGGCCTGACAAGACGGTTGTCTGCTTTGCCGGCGACGGCTGCTTCCTGATGCACGGCCAGGAATTCGCCACCGCCGTCCAGTACGACCTGCCCATCGTGGTGGTGCTGGTCGACAACGGCATGTACGGCACCATCCGCATGCACCAGGAAAAGCACTACCCCGGCCGCGTGTCCGCGACCGAACTGAAGAACCCGGACTTTGCCGATTACGCGCGCGCGTTCGGCGGCCACGGCGAACGCGTCGAAACCACCGACCAGTTCGGCCCGGCGTTCGAACGCGCCCTGGCCAGCGGCAAGCCGGCCATCCTGCATTGCTTCATCGACCCCGAAACCATCACCCCGTCGACGACCTTGGAAAAGATCCGCGACGCGGCGCTGAAAGCTCAGCACTGAACCCCCGATCGGGCCGGCAAACATGGCGGTGCGCCCAGGCGCGCCGCCCTCGGAAACCCGAACTTGCCGCCCGAATTATTTTAGGTTTAAACTTTCTAGATTCCGAATACGGATCCATAGCGGAGACCCAGCATGTCCTCGAATCCTTCTTTTCAATGGCAAGATCCCCTGTTGCTGGACCAGCAACTGACCGAAGAAGAACGCATGGTGCGCGATGCCGCCTATGCCTATTCGCAGGACAAGCTTGCCCCCCGCGTGCTGAACGCCTTCCGCAACGAGAAGACCGATCCGGAAATCTTCTCGGAAATGGGTGAACTGGGCCTGTTGGGCGCGACCATCCCCGAAGAATATGGCGGCGCCGGCATGAACTATGTCAGCTACGGCCTGATCGCCCGCGAAGTCGAGCGCATCGACTCCGGCTACCGCTCGATGATGAGCGTGCAGTCGTCGCTGGTGATGGTGCCGATCAACGAATTCGGCAGCGAAGCGCAAAAGCAGAAGTACCTGCCCAAGCTGGCTCGCGGCGAATGGATCGGCTGCTTCGGCCTGACCGAACCCAACCACGGTTCCGACCCCGGCGGCATGGAAACCCGCGCCGTCAAGACGTCCGACGGCTACAAGGTTTCCGGCAACAAGATGTGGATCACGAATTCGCCGATCGCGGACGTGTTCGTGGTGTGGGCCAAGTGCGTCGGCGGTGACTTCGACGGCAAGATCCGCGGCTTCATCCTGGACAAGGGCATGAAGGGCCTGTCGGCCCCGGCCATCCACGGCAAGGTCGGCCTGCGCGCGTCGATCACCGGCGAAATCGTCATGGACGAAGTGGAAGTGTCCGAAGACCAGATGATGCCCGGCGTGTCCGGCCTGAAGGGTCCGTTCACGTGCTTGAATTCCGCCCGCTACGGCATCGCCTGGGGTGCCGTCGGCGCCGCTGAAGCCTGCTGGCACACGGCTCGCCAGTACACGCTGGACCGCAAGCAATTCGGTCGCCCGCTGGCTGCGAACCAGCTGATCCAGAAGAAGCTGGCCGACATGCAAACCGAAATCACGCTGGCCCTGCAAGGCTGCCTGCGTTTGGGCCGCATGAAGGACGAAGGCACCGCCGCCGTCGAAATCACGTCCATCATGAAGCGCAATTCCTGCGGCAAGGCCCTGGACATCGCCCGCCTGGCGCGCGACATGCTGGGCGGCAACGGCATTTCGGACGAATTCGGCGTGGCCCGCCACCTGGTGAACCTGGAAGTGGTCAACACCTACGAAGGCACCCACGACGTGCACGCCCTGATCCTGGGCCGCGCCCAAACGGGCATCCAGGCGTTCTATTGATCGCTTGTCAGGCTTGAATGAAAATCCCGCCTTCGCGATGAAGGCGGGATTTTTTTTTGGGTGGCGCCGGCTGATGGGTTACGCGCGCTATACGCCAGCGTCCTTGCCCCGGCCTTCTCGCGCTACACCCATCCTACAACCGTAGGATGGGTGTAGCGCGAGACGCAGTAGCCAAAATTCACACTCCACCATCGCGCAAACCCATCATCCACCGCAAGCCGTAGGATGGGTGCAGCGCGCGACACATCAGCCAAAATCACAGCCCGCCATCGCGCAAACCCATCATCCACCGCAACCCCGTAGGATGGGTGCGGCGCGCGACACATCAGCCAAAATCACACCCCGTCATCGCGCAAACCCATCATCCCCCGCAAGCACGTAGGATGGGTGCAGCGCGCGACACATCAGCCAAAATCACACCCCGCCATCGCGCAAACCCATCATCCCCCGCAACCCCGTAGGATGGGTGCAGCGCGCGACACATCAGCCAAAATCACACCCCGCCATCGCGCAAACCCATCACCCACCGCAACCCCGTAGGATGGGTGCCGCGCGCGACACATCAGCCAAAATTCACACTCCACCATCGCGCAAACCCATCACCCACCGCCAGCCCGTAGGATGAATGCAGCGCGCGACACAGCAGTCAAAATCCCCGCCATCGCGCAAACCCATCCCTCCTTAATTCTCCCCCGACAAATCAAACAAACTCGTCGCGTCCATTTCCAGCACGCCTTCGTCGTGTTGATTAATCACCGTCCAGGACCACGTGATAATCCCCAGATCCGGGCGTGACGACGACGTTCTCGCGCCTTGCACGCGCGCTTCCAATCGCAAGGTATCCCCCGGGCGCACCGGAGTCCGCCAGCGCACTTCCCCCAACCCAGGCGACCCAAACGACTCCGAATCATGCAACGCCGCATCCACCGCCATGCGCATGGCCAGCGCGCAGGTGTGCCAACCACTGGCGATCAGCCCGCCCCAACGGCCTTCCGCCGCGCGTTGCGGGTCTGTGTGGAACCACTGGGGATCGAACTTGCGGGCGAACTCCAGGATCTCGGCTTCCGTAATGGTGACCGGACCGGCCTTGATCAACATGCCGTCTTTGAACTCAGCGAACTTCATTTGTTTTTTTCCCCTCGGAAAAACAGACGGCGCGCTCAAGGCGCGCCGTGCTTTTCACGTATGTCACGCTTGTGAATGACGCTAATAAGTCTCGAAATGCAGGCGCCCTTCGCGGCGCAGCACATCGTGCAGGATAGACCAATCCTGCCCCGCCTGCATCGTCACATCACGCAAGGCCTCCAGCACGCCGACTTCCATGCCTTTCAGGCCGCACACATAGATGCAGGTGTTGCGGTCAGCCAGCAAATCGCGCACCTGCCCCGCCCGATCTCGGATCAAATCCTGCACATAACGCTTGGGCTGGCCGGGCTCGCGCGACAGCGCCAGATTGATGTCGATGAAGTCGCGCGGCAGCTTCATCAGCGGCCCGAAATACGGCAGTTCGCGCTCGGTGCGCGCGCCAAAAAACAGCATCAGCTTGCCGTTTTCGCCGGTATCGATACGCCGCCGGTAGCGTTCGGTCATCGCGCGCATCGGCGCGGAACCCGTGCCCGTGCAGATCATGATGAGATTCGCGCGCGGGTGGTTCGGCATCAGGAACGTGTGGCCGAAGGGGCCGATGACCTGCACCGTGTCGTTCTTGGCCAGATCGCACAAATAGTTCGAACACACCCCATGCGCCGCCACGCCGCCGTGGTCCTCGGTCACGCGCTTCACCGTCAGCGACAGGTTGTTGTAGCCCGCGCGTTCGCCGTCGCGCGGACTGGCCAGCGAGTACTGCCGCGCATGATGCGGCCGGCCTTGCGCGTCCACGCCGGGCGGCAGGATGCCGATGGACTGACCCTCCAGCACGGGAAACGGCAGCTCGCCGAAGTCCAGCACGATGTGATGGATGTCGCTTTCGGTATCGGCGCCCGTCACGCGATAGTTGCCGACTACGGTAGCCGTCATCGGCGCCTTGTGCGTGTAAAGGTTCACGTAGGGATGCGCCGCCGACCACGGCGGCACGGATGCGCCCGGCAGCGTGAAGGACGCTTGCGCGGAGGGCTGCGCCGCCCCCCCGGAAGCATCATCGGAAGCAGCGCCAAAAAGCCCCACCGCCGCCTCATCCACCACCGGCAGCGCCTTTTCCTTGGGCAACTCTTCCCAGCCGAATTGCTCTTGCACCGAGTACGCTTCGCTGCGCACCATCAGCCGCCAGTTGTCGATTGACCCCGTCGGGCACGGCGGCACACAGGCCATGCAGCCATTGCAGATATCGGGATCCACCACGTAGTTGTTGGAATCGTGCGTGATCGCGTCGACCGGACAGGTCTCTTCGCACGTGTTGCAGCGGATGCAGATCTCGGGGTCGATCAGATGCTGCTTGAGCACCTGTGCGGGTAAGGGAGCGTTCATCGCGGTCTTCCCAATGCGCGGGCAGGGCGGCACGCGCGCGCCGCCCCGTCGCCTTCAGTTGAAACGGACGTAATCGAAATTCACCGGCTGGCGGTTGACGCCCATGACGGGCGGCGCGATCCAATTGGCGAACTTGCCGGGTTCCGTTACCCGCCCCATCAGCGACGCGACAAACGCGCGGTCTTCGGGCGTGGGCAGCCACTTGTGGCTGTTGGCCTGCCATTGCGCTTCGGACACGATCTCGCCTTCGGGCGACATGCGGATGCCGGCCAGCGTGCCGATCTGCCGGTTGAACGCCTTGTGCGGAACCTGCAGGCGGAACGGGATGCCGCTCTTTTCGATGACCTTGTTCCAGCGGCCGATACCCGCAACCGAATCGCGAATGAAATCATCGCGCAGCACTTCGTTCAGCGCATTCAGCATGGGCACTTCCACCTCGTTCAGCTTGCCGTTGTTCACGGTCAGCACGCGATAGGTGTCGTTCTTCAATTGGTGGTCGTCAGTGCGCTTGGACTCTTCGTAACGGCCCTTCAAGCCCGAACCATAGAAGATGGCCGCGTTCGACGACTGGTCCGCGCCGAACAGGTCGATGGTGACGCTGTAGTGGAAGTTCAAATAGCGCTGGATGGTGGGCAGATCAATCACGCCGGCCGCGCGCACGCTTTGCGGGTCATCGGTCTTCAACTGATTCATCACTTCGCAAGTGCGCTGGATCACGCGCGAGATACCGGATTCGCCCACGAACATGTGGTGCGCTTCTTCGGTCAGCATGAACTTGGTGGTGCGCGCCAGCGGGTCGAAGCTGGACTCCGCCAACGCGCACAACTGGAACTTGCCGTCGCGGTCGGTGAAGTAGGTGAACATGTAGAAGGCCAGCCAATCCGGCGTCTTTTCATTGAAGGCGCCCAGGATGCGCGGGTTGTCGGCATCGCCCGACGTGCGTTGCAACAGCGCGTCGGCCTCTTCGCGGCCATCGCGGCCGAAGTAGCGATGCAGCAGATACACCATGGCCCACAGGTGGCGGCCTTCTTCGACGTTGATCTGGAACAGGTTGCGCAGGTCGTACTGCGACGGCGCGGTCAGGCCCAGGTGGCGTTGCTGTTCGATCGAGGCGGGTTCGGTGTCGCCCTGCGTCACGATGATGCGGCGCAGGTTGGCGCGGTGTTCGCCCGGCACGTCCTGCCACACGTCGCGGCCGATGTTCTCGCCGAAGTGGATCTTGCGCTGGCCGTCCTGCGGCGCCAGGAAGATGCCCCAGCGGTAATCCGGCATGCGCACGTGGTCGAAGTTGGCCCAGCCATCGGGTTCCACGCTGACGGCCGTGCGCAGGTACACGTCAAACCCATGCGAGCCGTCAGGCCCCATGTCTTGCCACCATTGCAGGTAGTTGGGCTGCCAATGTTCCAGCGCGCGTTGCAAGGTGCGGTCGCCGGACAGGTTGACGTTATTGGGGATCTTATCGGTGTAGTTGATTCCAGACATTGTCTCGCTCCTTGTTTGTTTTCCGGCTCGGCGTCGAAGACCGGCTTCTATGGCCGGCTTCTATGGCCGACTTCCAAGACCGATCTCAGACCCGCTTCCAGTCGAACGTGGCCTGCTCGCCCTTGCCGTAGAGCTTCAGCGCGCCCTTGTCGCCAGCCGCGTTGGGGCGGTTGAAGATCCAGTTCTGCCAGGCCGTCAGGCGCCCGAAGATGCGTGTTTCCATCGTCTCTTTGCCGCCGAAGCGCAGGTTGGCTTCCAGCCCGGTCAAGGCGTCGGGCGAGAGCGCGCGGCGTTCCTCAAGCATCATCCGCACCTCGTCGTCCCAGTCGATGCTGTCGGGCGCGTAGGTCACCAGGCCCAGGTTCAGCGCATCGATGGCGGACAGGGGCTGGCCGGCGCGGGCGCGCACGGCTTCCAGCGGCTCGGTCTCTTCATAGAAGCGGCGCTGCAAGCGGCTTTGGCCGTTCACCATCGGATAGGCGCCGAAGTTGCGTTCGCCCACGACGATCTGCGCGGGGGAAGTATCAACATCGGCATCAACATCGGCATCAACGTCCGCTTCGCTATCCAGCATGTAGCTGCGGTCGGCGGCCAGCGCCAGTTCCAGCAAGGTGCCCACAAAGCAGGAGCCGGGTTCAATCAGCGCGAACAGGCTGCGCGACGTGACGTCCAGGCGCGCCAGCGTGCGGCGCAGCATGCCGGCCGTTTCACGCACGAACCAATGGCCGGCGTGCCGTTGCAGCGCGGCGTCGGCAGCCAGCACGGCGGCGGCGTCGCCTGCGGTCTTGAAGATCCAGGTGCCGATGTCCAGCTCGTTGGTGCGCATCGTCAAGATGGCGTCGTCCAGTTCGCGCGCCATCTGCAAGGGCCACCAAGCGGCGCCCGCCGCCAGGAGGTCAGCCAGTTCGGATGGCACCTCGCCATCCGGGGCGCGCACGGTCCAGGTTGCCAGGCGCTTGTCGCGGTCAACGTGGATATCCACGTAGCGGTACGACAAATGGTCCGCGCCTTCGGTGCGTTCGATCGGCGTCAGCGCAATGCCGGGCCCGCTCGCCTGGCGATCGCTGCCTTCAGCCAGCGCCATGGCCCGTTCACGCACGGCCTCTTCAAAACGCGCGGGCTTGACCACGTCGTCCACCAACCGCCAGTCCTTGGCGCGCTGGCCGCGCACGCCTTCGACCAGCGTGCAGAAGATGTCGGCATGGTCGTGGCGCACACGGCGCTTGTCGGTCACGCGCGTCAGCCCGCCCGTGCCGGGCAGCACGCCCAAGAGCGGCACTTCGGGCAGCGCCACCGAGGACGAACGGTCGTCCACCAGCAGGATTTCGTCGCAGGCCAAGGCCAGCTCGTAACCGCCCCCGGCGCAAGCGCCGTTCAGCGCGGCGATGAATTTCAGGCCGCTATGGCGGCTGGAATCTTCAATGCCATTACGGGTTTCGTTGGTGAACTTGCAGAAGTTCACCTTCCAGGCGTGCGACGACAAACCCAGCATGAAGATGTTGGCGCCCGAACAGAAGATTCGGTCTTTCATGCTGGTGACGACCACGCTTTTCACTTCGGGGTGTTCGAAGCGAATGCGTTGCAGGGCGTCGTGCAGTTCGATGTCCACGCCCAGGTCGTAGGAATTCAGCTTGAGCTTGTAGCCGGGGCGCAGGCCGCCGTCTTCGGCCACGTCCATGGCCAGGGTGGCGACGGGGCCGTCGAACGACAGGCGCCAATGGCGATATTGGTTGGGCTGGGTGCGGAAATCGACGCGGGCTTCTGTCATCGATTCAGACCGGGTGCCGCCGCGGACTTCCGCCCCATTTGCGGTGCTGCTCATCGTGTGTCTCCTCGTACGCCCTGCCTGGACAGGAAAAATACTGCATCACATGAATTATTGTGCAGATTAGTTCAGGCAAAAAGGCACGTCAAGCAAGACATGCAGAAAAGTGCAGTTTTATAGAGGCAGGCCGCAGGCCTTGCGAACCTGGGTACGCAGGCCGGCAAAGCTCTCCTGCACTTCCAGGTTGCTGGTCACCCAGGTCAGGTCGGCCTTCTCGTAGAAAGCCTCGCGCCCGGCCAGGATGCGCTTCAGGTCGGCCATGGCCTCGTTGTTGCCCGACATGGGGCGGAAGTCGCCCTGCGCCATGACGCGGCCCATGTGCTCTTCGGGCGTGGCGCGCAGCCACACCGTGTAGCAGTGCGCCAGCAGCAGGTTCAGCGTGGCGGGTTCGGACACCAGCCCGCCCGGGGTGGCCAGCACCATTTCCGGGTAGATCTGCACCGCTTCTTCCAGCGCCCGCCGTTCGTAGCGGCGATACGCGTTCGGGCCGTACAGATTATGGATTTCCAGAATGCTGCACCCCGCCACGCGCTCGATCTCGCGATTGAGCTCGACAAAGGGGTAGCCCAGGTCGTCGGCCAGCATCTGGCCCAAGGTGGACTTGCCCGCGCCACGCAGGCCGATCAGCGCCACGCGCTGCGTGCGGTTGGGCCGCTGCGCGCCGGCGCCCACGCCAAACAGTTGCGTCAAGGCTTCGCGCGCGCGTTGCAGGTCGGACTCGGTGCGGCCGCTGAGCAGTTCGCGGATCAGCAGCCAGTCGGGCGATTCGGTAGTGACATCGCCCACCAGTTCAGCCAGCGCGCAATTGAAGGCGCGGGCAATCTGCAGCAGCACCAAGATGGACGCGTTGCCCACCCCATGTTCAAGATTGGCCAAATGCCGTTCCGACACCCCCGTCACCTGCGACAGGCTTTTGCGGGTCATGCCGCGTATGGCTCGCAGGCGGCGCACGCGCTCGCCCAGTGCCACCAGGAAAGCTTCCCGCCTGGGTTCGGATGGCGCCGCATCTAGCGCTTGATTCATGTTTGGCTGACTCCGCAAATACCCTGATACGCCATGTTTTATGCACTATAGTGCTTGACCCTTTCGTATGGAAGCACTATTTTTCCTTCCAAGCAGTTCCAAGCCGTTATCGCGCAACAAAGCAGCATTCAAGTTCATGCCGCTTCCAAAGCGCCGACAGTGTAAAGGAGGAGTCCCGGTGAGCACGCCAGATCAATTCCATGCCCTGATGCGCGAGGCCACGCGCCTGGTGGCGAACCAGCCACTGGATGACGGGCTGCAGGCGATGCTGAACCGCGAGGCCGGCCCCGACAGCGCGCTGTATCAGAACATCTTCGCCGCCTGTAGGCAGGGCGTGGCCGACGGCTGGATGTGCAACCGCGAAGGCGGCGGCATCCGCTACGGGCGCGTCATCAAGCCGGCGGAAGACCTGGCCGGCTGTTCAGTCGATGTGGTCGACATGGACGATCTGGCCGGCCCGCACCACGCCCATCCCAATGGCGAAATAGACCTGATCATGCCGCTTACCGCCGACGCGCGCTTTGACGGCCACGGCGCCGGCTGGCTGGTGTACGGCCCCGGCAGCGCGCACCGCCCCACCGTGACGCAAGGCCGCGCGCTGGTGCTGTACCTGCTGCCCGGCGGCGCCATCACGTTCACACCGCCCGACGGCTGACGCCACGCCAACCCGCCATGGCAAACAAAAAAACACAGCCATGGCGCGCCCCCACCAGGACATCAGGAGACAACCGTGAACACCTGCCCCGCCGAACTCAACTTCGCCAGCCATCTGGCTGCCCTGAACGCCGCCCGCGCCGCCAAGCCCGCCTATATCGATGACAGCCGCCAGCTCAGCTACGGCGAACTGGCCGAGCGGGTCGCGCGCATGGCGGGCGCGTTGCGGCAACTGGGACTGCGCCGCGAAGAACGCATTCTGCTGCTGATGCAGGACACGGTGGATTGGCCCGTAGCCTTTCTGGGCGCACTGCATGCCGGCGTGGTGCCCGTAGCCGTCAACACGCTGCTGACGCCCGACGATTACGCCTACATCATCACGCACAGCCGCGTGCGCGCCGTGTTCGTCTCGGGCGCGCTGCTGCCGGCCTTGCAGGCGGCGCTGGCGCAATCGCCTGGGGACGTCGAACACGTGGTGGTGTCACAGCCCAATACTGCACATCCCAATACTGCACAGCTGAACACTGCGCAACCCGTGGCCACCCTGCCCGCCCCCGCCCAGGACTTCGACGCCCTGCTGGCCGCCGCGCCGCTGGCCCCCGCCGTGCGCACGCTATCTGACGAGATCGCGTTCTGGCTGTATTCATCAGGCTCCACCGGCAAGCCCAAGGGCGTGGTGCATACGCATGGCAACCTCTGGCACACGGCCGAACTCTATGCCAAGCCCGTATTGGGCATCCGCGAGGACGACGTGGTGTTCTCCGCCGCCAAGCTGTTCTTTGCCTACGGCCTGGGCAACGGCCTGACCTTTCCGCTGTCCGTCGGCGCCACCGTCATCCTGATGGGCGAACGCCCCACCCCACAGGCCGTGTTTCAGCGCCTGACGCGGCATCGCCCCACCGTGTTCTACGGCGTGCCCACCCTGTACGCCAGCATGCTGGCATCACCCGATCTGCCGCCACGCGAGCAGGTGGCCATGCGGGTCTGCACCTCGGCCGGCGAAGCCTTGCCGCGCGACATCGGTGAACGCTTCACGCGGCATTTCGGCTGCGAGATCCTGGACGGCATCGGCTCCACCGAGATGCTGCACATCTTCATCTCGAACCAAAGCGGACAGATCCGCTACGGCACCACCGGCAAGCCCGTGCCGGGCTACGAAGTGCAGTTGCGCGACGACAGCGGCGCGCCCGTGGCGGCCGGCACCATCGGCGACCTCTACATCAAAGGTCCCAGCGCCGCGCTGATGTACTGGAACAACCGCGACAAGACGCGCCAGTGCTTTCTGGGCGACTGGTTGAAGAGCGGCGACAAATACACCTGTGACCTCGACGGCTACTACACCTACGCCGGCCGCAGCGACGACATGATCAAGGTCAGCGGCCAGTATGTGTCGCCAGTGGAAGTGGAGAACGTGCTGGTGCAGCACGAGGCCGTGCTGGAAGCCGCCGTGATCGGCGTGCCGGACCACGACGGCCTGGTCAAGACCAAGGCCTACGTGGTGCTGCGCCCCGGCTTCGAGCCCGACGCCCAGACCGGCGCCGCGCTGCAAAGCTATGTGAAGCAGCATCTGGCGCCCTTCAAGTATCCGCGCCAGATCAACTTCACCGAAGAGCTGCCCAAGACCGCCACGGGAAAGATCCAGCGCTTCCGGCTGCGTCAGCTGGAAGAAGCAACGCTATGAATCCCCCTCGCCGGCATCGTCGGCGCGTTGGATAAACCCGGCCGGCCTTGCGCCAGCCCATGACAAAGCACGGAGACAAACCATGAACCACGCCCTGACCCGGGCTGCGATTGCCGCGGCCCTGACGTTCGCCGCCAGCGGCGCGCAGGCCGCCGACAAGATCAAAGTCGGTTTCATGCTGCCCTATAGCGGCACCTACGCCGCGCTGGGCAACGCCATCGAGAACGGCTTCAAGCTGTACGTTGCCGAACAAGGCGGCAAGCTGGGCGGGCGCGAGATTGAATACTTCAAGGTGGATGACGAGTCCAACCCCGCCAAGGCCGCCGAAAACGCCAACCGCCTGATCAAGCGCGACGAGGTCGACGTGCTGATCGGCACGGTGCACTCTGGCGTGGCCATGGCGTTGGCCAAGGCCGCGAAAGACAGCGACACCACGCTGATCGTCACCAACGCGGGCGCCAACGCCATCACCGGCCCGCTGTGCGGCCCCGGCATCTTCCGCACGTCGTTCACCAACTGGCAGCCGGCCTATGCCATGGGCCCCGTGGCCTACGCCAAGGGCCACAAGACCGCCGTCACCATCACCTGGAAATACGCCGCGGGCGACGAGGCCATCGGCGGCTTCAAGGAAGGCTTCGAGAAAGCGGGCGGCAAGGTCGTCAAGGAATTGAGCCTGCCTTTTCCCAACGTGGAATTCCAATCGCTCCTGACCGAGATCGCCGCCACCAAGCCCGACATGGTGTTCACCTTCTTTGCGGGCGGCGGCGCGGTGAAGTTCGTGCAGGACTATCACGCAGCCGGCCTGGACAAGACCATTCCGCTGTACGGCTCGGGCTTCCTTACCGATGGCACCTTGCAGGCGCAAGGCGCATCGGCGCAAGGCCTCTTGACCACGCTGCACTACGCCGACGGCCTGAACACGCCGCGCGACAACGCCTTCCGCGCCGACTACGCCAAGCACTACAAGGTGCAGCCCGACGTGTACGCCGTGCAAGGCTATGACGCCGCGCAACTGATGCAGTCGGGCCTGTCGGCCGTGAAGGGCGACTTCGCCAAGAAGGCGGACTTCCGCCAGGCAATGCGCGGCGCCACCGTGGACAGCCCGCGCGGCCCCTTCACGCTGTCGGCCGCGGGCAACCCGGTGCAGGACATCTATCTGCGCCAGGTGGATGGCCTGGAGAACAAGGTCGTTGAGGTAGCCGCGAAGAAGCTGGCCGACCCCGCGCGCGGCTGCAAGCTCTGACGCCCCCCGGCAACAAGGACGCCCCATGGACATCAGCATCCTGCTTATTCAAAGCCTGAACGCATTCCAGTACGGCTTGCTGCTGTTCCTGGTGGCCAGCGGACTCACGCTGATCTTCGGCATCATGGGCATCATCAACCTGGCCCATGGCAGCTTCTACATGATCGGCGCCTACATGGCGTTTGCGCTGGGGCCGCTGGTTGACCGCTGGCTGGGCGGCGGCTTCATCGCCACCCTTGCCGTGTGCGTGCTGCTGGCCGGGGTGCTGGGCTATGTGCTGGAAGCGGCGTTCTTCAGCTACCTGTACCACCGCAACCACTTGCAGCAGGTGCTGATGACCTACGGGCTGATCCTGGTGTTTGAGGAACTGCGCAGCATCCTGGTGGGCAACGACGTGCACGGCGTGCCGCTGCCCGCGTGGCTGCAAGGCAGTATCTCGCTGGGCGGCGTGATGACGTATCCGGTGTACCGACTGTTCATCTCGGCCGTGGGCATCGCCGTGGCGCTGCTGCTGTATTGGGTGATTTCGCGCACGCGGCTGGGCATGATGCTGCGCGCCGGCGCCAGTAACCGCGAAATGACCGCGTCCTTGGGCATCGACGTGAACAAGCTGTACCGGCTGGTGTTCGCGGCCGGCGTGGCCCTGGCCGCGCTGGCCGGCACCATTGCCGCGCCCGTGTCGTCGGTGTATCCCGGCATGGGCAACGGGGTGCTGATCATCTGCTTCGTGGTGGTGGTGATAGGCGGTATCGGTTCGATACGCGGCGCCTTCCTTGCCGCGATGCTGGTGGGTTTTGTGGAAACTTTCGGCCAGGTGCTGTTCCCGTCCGCCGCGGGCGTGCTGGTGTACCTGCTGATGGCCTTCATTCTTCTATGCAAGCCCGAAGGGCTGTTCAAACAGGGCTAGCCATGCAGAGACTTCTTCCCCTTGCCACGCTGCTGGCGCTGGCCGCGTTTGCCTACAGCGGCAGCGACTACTACACCGGCCTGGCCATCAAGGTCATGATCTACGCCATCTTCGCGCTAAGCCTGCAACTGCTGGTGGGCGGCGCGGGGCTGGTCAGCCTGGGGCATGCCGCCTTCTTCGGCATCGGCGCCTATGCGGCGGCACTGCTGTCGCCCGAATCCCAGGCGGGCAACCTGTGGTGGTTACTGCCCGCCGCCCTGCTGGCGGCGGCGGCCTATGCGCTGGTGACCGGCGCGCTGGCGCTGCGCACGCGCGGCGTGTACTTCATCATGGTGACGCTGGCCTTTGCGCAGATGGCCTATTACGTCTTTCACGACACCGACTTCGGCGGCGGCAGCGATGGCATCTACCTGTACTTCCGGCCCGAACTGCCGCTGGGCGGCTGGATGCCGTTCGACCTTAGCAACGCGACCACCTTCTACTTCTTCGTGCTGGCTTGCCTGGCGCTGAGCTGGGGTTTCCTGGCGCTGCTGCGGCGTTCGCCCTTTGGCGCGGCGCTGGCCGGCATTCGCATCAACGAACAACGCATGCGCGCGGCCGGCTATTCCACGTATCCGTACAAGCTGACCGCCTACGTGGTGGGCGCCACGCTGGCCAGCCTGGCGGGCTTTCTGTTCGCGCTGAAAGACGGCTTCGTCACGCCGGAACTGCTGGCTTGGGAGCAATCTGGCCTGGTCTTGTTGATGGTGATTCTGGGCGGCATGGGCAGCCTGGGCGGCGCGGTGATCGGCACGGTGGCGCTGGTGCTGATGCAAGAGCTGTTCCAGTCGCAGGCGCTGTTTGGCGACTACGCACGCCATTGGCACCTGCCGCTGGGCATTGCCATCATCGCGCTGGTGGCGCTGCTGCCCAATGGCATTGCGGGGCTGCCCGCGCAATGGCGCCAGCGCCGCGACGCACGCGCCGCCAATGCGCATGCTGCCGCCAGCGCTGGCACGCAGGTCGCTTCCACCCCGCCCGCCCCCTCCCCGTCCGCCTCCGTGCGTCCCGCTGCCCGTCTGCCCATCCAGGGAGAACGCCATGTCTGATTGCCTGCTTGCCGCCAACGGCGTCACGCGCCGCTTTGGCGGGCTGACCGCGGTGAACGACGTATCGCTCGCGCTGGCGCGCGGCCAAGTGCATGCCGTCATCGGCACCAACGGCGCGGGCAAATCCACGCTGATCAACATCCTGTCGGGCGAACTGACGCCCAGCAGCGGTCAGGTGATGCTGGGCGGACGCGACATCACCCCCTGGCGCCAGCCGCAACGGGCGCGCGCCGGGCTGGGCCGCAGCTACCAGCGTTCAACCTTGTTTCC
This sequence comes from Achromobacter spanius, assembly GCF_029637605.1. NCBI lineage: Bacteria > Pseudomonadati > Pseudomonadota > Betaproteobacteria > Burkholderiales > Alcaligenaceae > Achromobacter > Achromobacter spanius. The sequence continues at coordinate 2,882,240 of NZ_CP121261.1, forward strand.
TGAACTGAGCGTGTTCGAGAACTGCCGCTTGACGGCGCAGGCGGCGCGCCAGCGCTTCTGGCATTGGTGGCGTCCGGCGTCTGACTGCCGGCGCAGCGCGGAACTGGCGCATCACGCGCTGGAGCGCACGGGACTGGCGGACGACGCCGCGCGCCCGGCCGGCCTGCTGCCGCACGGCCGCAAGCGCCAGCTTGAAATCGCCATGTGCCTGGCGGGCGAGCCGCAGGTGCTGTTGCTGGATGAACCCTTGGCCGGCATGGGCCCGGAAGAGACGGACCGCATTCTGGACCTGCTGCAAAGCTTGAAGGCGGGCCACGCGATTCTGCTGGTGGAACACGACATGGATGCCGTGTTCCGCATTGCCGAAACCATCACCGTGATGGTCAACGGCACCGCCATCGCCAGCGGCGCACCGGCCGACATCCGCGCCAACGCGGACGTACGCACGGCCTACCTGGGCGAAGACACCCGCCCAGGCCACACACCAGGAGACCCCGCATGCACGCCTTGATAGAAGCCGGCGGCCTGCATGTGTACTACGGCGCCAGCCACGTGCTGCGCGGCGTGGACATGCACATCGCGCCCGGAGAATCCGTGGGCCTGGTGGGGCGCAACGGCATGGGCAAGACCACGCTGATCCGCAGCCTGATGGGCCAGGTGAAAAGCACGCGCGGCCAGGTGCGCGTGGCCGGTCGCGATTGCACCCGCGCGCCGGCCCATGCCATTGCGCGCATGGGCGTCGCGTACGTGCCTGAAGGGCGCGGCATTTTCCCCAATCTGAACGTGCGCGAGAACCTGCAAGTGGCGGCGCGGCCCAGCGTAGGTGGCGAGCGCGCCTGGACCTATACCCGCGTGCTGGACACGTTTCCCCGGCTGCGCGAGCGGCTGGGCCATGGTGGGCAGCAGTTGTCGGGCGGAGAGCAGCAGATGCTGGCCATCGGCCGCGCGCTGATGACCAACCCCGACCTGCTGATTCTGGATGAAGCCACCGAAGGGCTGGCGCCGCTGATCGTGGCCGAAATCTGGCGCATCATCCGCGAGATTCGCGCCACGGGGATGTCCACCTTGATCGTGGACCGCAACTATCGCGCGGTGCTTGAACACACCGATCGTTGCCTGGTGATGGAAAAAGGGCTGATCGTGGAAGACGGCGATAGCGCGTCGCTGGCCCGGCGACCGGAACAACTGACGCGCTATCTGGGCGTGTAAAAACGCCGCCCTAGATGATGGCCTCGATCAGGAACGGTCCACGGCGCTTCAGGCCATCGGCCAGCGCGCGCGCAAAGCCTTCCACCGTATCCACGCTGACCGCCTCCACGCCCATGCCGCGCGCCAGGTGCGTCCAGTCCAGGTAGGGCTCTTCCAGGTCCAGCATGCGGCGGGCGTTGCGGCCCGGTTCCTTCACGCCCACGTTCTTCATCTCGCCATGCAGGGTGGCGTAGGAACGGTTGGCCAGGATGACCGTCAGGCAGTCCAGGTTTTCACGCGCCTGCGTCCACAGCGCCTGCAAGGTGTACATGCCGCTGCCGTCGGCTTGCAGCGTGATGACCTTGCGGTCCGGGCAGGCCACGGCGGCGCCAGTTGCCAGCGGCAGGCCGATGCCGATGGCGCCGCCGGTCAGCATCAGCCAATCGTGCGGCGCGCTGCTGGCGCTGTAGATGGGAAATTCGCGGCCCTGCGTGATGGACTCATCGCACACAATGGCTTGCTCGGGCAAGGTGTGGGCAATAAGAATGTTCACGGCGGCGCCCGTCAGCTTGCCGGTCGACGGCACTTCATAGGCCGCGGCCGGCGTGGCCAGGCGCGGTGCGTCGGCGGCAATGCCGAGTTCATCGGCCAGCCATTCCAGCGCGTGGGCAAGATCTTGTTCGGCCGACGCCAGCACCACCTGGTTGCTGTCGGGCGGCGCCAGCAGGCTGGGCTTGCCGGGGTAGGCAAAGAAGCCGACCGGCGCCTTGGCGCCCGCCAGCACCAGATGCTTCACGTCTTTCAGCTTGGCCACGGCCAGGTCAATCGGGTACGGCAGCCGGTCAACCGGCGTACGCGCGCCGCCGCGTTCGATGCGGCGGTTGGAGGTTTCGGACATCAGGCGCACGCCGGTCGCGCGGGCGATACGGCCCGCGGCGTTCAAGGCGCGTTCACGCAGCGCCGCGCCACCCAGCATCAGCACCGTGACCTCGCCCGAGCGGATGGCGGCGGCTGCCGCGCGCACGGCCTCGGCGGAAGTCTGCGCCAGGGGCAAGTCCTTTACCTGCACGGGCGCGGGCGCGCCGTCGGGCAGATCGGTCCAGGCGGTGTCGGCGGGCAGGATCAGGGTGGCGATGTTGCCGGGCGCCTGACGCGCCACGCCGATGGCCTCGGCGGCATCCGCCGACACGGCGGCGGCCGTCATCGTGCGCTTGACCCAGTGCGACATGGGACGCGCCACGCCTTCCACATCGCTGGTCAGCGGCGCGTCATATTGCACGTGATAGGTGGCGTGGTCGCCCACGATATTGACCATGGGCGTGCGCGCGCGCTTGGCGTTGTGCAGGTTGGCCAGGCCATTGCCCAGGCCGGGGCCCAGGTGCAGCAAGGTGGCGGCCGGCTTGTCGGCCATGCGCGCATAACCATCGGCCGCGCCCGTCACCACGCCTTCGAACAGGCCCAGCACGCAACGCATCTTGGGTTTGCGATCCAAGGCCGCGACAAAGTGCATTTCTGATGTGCCGGGGTTGGCAAAACACACGTCCACATCGTTGGCCAGCAAGGTATCGCAGAGACTGTCAGCGCCGTTCATGATTTTCCCTAGTCGTTTTCAATGGCGATGCGGGCGCATGCGCGCCCGCCTGATATGCATCATAGGGAGCGTATCAAAAACGCGATAGACCCATTTCAGGTTGCGGGCATGGAACCATTTCCGAATTCGCCCACCAGGTTCCGCCAGCCGGAATTAGCCTTATCGCGCGCGCCGCGCTCAGCCCAATATCTGCCCCAGAAACGCCTGCGCCCGCTCCGACCGGGGCGCATTGAAGAAGTTTTCCGGCGTGTCGGCCTCTACGATGGCCCCCTGGTCCATGAAGACAACCCGGTCGCCCACTTCCCGCGCAAAGCCCATTTCGTGCGTGACGCAGACCATGGTCATGCCGTCTTTGGCCAGCGCGACCATGGTATCCAGCACTTCCTTGACCATCTCGGGATCCAGCGCCGAAGTGGGTTCGTCGAAGAGCATGATCTTGGGTTGCATGCACAGGGCGCGCGCGATTGCCACGCGCTGCTTCTGGCCCCCCGAGAGCTGGCCAGGATATTTGTCGGCGTGCTGGGGAATCCGCACCCGCTCCAGATATTCCATGGCGCGCGCGCGGGCCTCGTCCGCCGGCACGCCCTTCACCAGCAGCGGCGCCAGCGTGCAGTTTTCCAGCACGGTCAGATGCGGGAACAGGTTGAAATGCTGGAACACCATACCCACTTCCGCACGGATGCGCTCGATGTTCTTGACGTCTGCATTGAGCTCGATGCCGTCGACCACGATGCGGCCCTTCTGGTGGTCCTCCAGCCGGTTCAACAGGCGGATGGTGGTGGACTTTCCTGATCCCGACGGGCCGCACAGTATCAACTTTTCTCCCGGCGACACTTCCAGCGCCAGGTCGTTCAGCACCTGGAAGTCGCCATACCATTTGCAAACGCCCTGCATCGTGATGATCGGGGCCGAGGCTGTCGTTGCGTTCATCGCTTCATGCCTTGGAAATATCGTGGTTCTCGCCGGCGCCGCTCCAGTAGCCCGGCACGGTCAAGCGTTTTTCGGAACGCCGGAACAGGTACGACAGCACGCTGCACATGGCGAAGTAGATGACGCCCACCATGGTGTAGACCGTCAGCGCCTGGAAGGTCGCGCCGGCCAGCATCTCGCCCGCCCGCATCAGTTCGTACACGCTGATGACGGCCACCAGCGATGTCTCCTTGATCAGCACCAGCGCGTAGTTGCCCAAGGCCGGAAAGACAGTACGCAGCGCTTGTGGCAACACGATGCGGTGCAGCCGCTGCGCCTTGCGCAGGCCCAGCGCGCGCGCCGCCTCGTACTGGCCCGTGTCCACCGACTGGATACCGCTGCGGAACAGTTCGGCCAGGTACGCGCCGAAGTTCAGGGTCAGGCCCAACACGCCGGCGACGAAACCGTTGATCACCACGCCCATCTCGGGCAAGCCGTAGTAGATGTAGAACAGTTGCAACAGCAGCGGTGTGCCGCGCATCACCTCGATGTAGAACCGTGCGCCTCGGCTCAACAAGCGCGAAGGCGACAAGCGGCACAAGCAGACGACCAGGCCCAACGCCACCGCCAGGAAAGCCGAACAGAAAAACAGCGCCAGGGTCCAGACCGTGCCTTCGGCCAAAGGGGTCAGGTACATGCGCAGCGTAGCGAGATCCAAGTCGTGCTCCTTATGCGTGCCGTTGCGGCGCTTACTTGCTGATCAGGTCCGACACGCCCCACTTCTTTCCGATGGCAGCCATTTCCCCGTTTGCCTTCATCTCGGCCAGCGCCTTGTTGACGGCTTCGAGCAGCGTGGTATTGCCCTTCTGCACGGCCATGCCCACCTGCCACGTGCGCTGCGGCTGGTAGCCGGTGTCGAGCTTCACGCCCGGGATGTTCTTGGTCTGGATCTGGTAGATGATGCTGGGCGGGTCCACGATGCCCAGATCAATGCGGCCGGCACGCACGTCAGCCAGCAAGGTTGAATAGTCCTGGTAGGTCGTGACCTTGGTGCCCGGCATGTCCTTGATCATGTTGAACTGGACCGAATCCACCAGCACGCCCACGCGCTGTCCCTTCATGTCTTCGAACTTGGCGTACTTTTTGGTCGCCTTGTCGCTGACCACCACGCCCTCGCCCCACCCGTAGACGGGCACCGAAAAATCGATGGCCTTTGCCCGCTCTTCGGTGATGAAGAGCGGCGCGGACATGACATCCGCGCGGCCCGAAGTCAGCGTGGGGATCAAGCCGGAAAACGGCACGTCGGACAGCTTGTCCGACACCTGCAGGTGCTTGGCCACACCGGCCGCCACATCCACCATGATGCCTTCCAACTGGTTCGATTTCGGATTCTTGAACCCATGCGGCGGCGCGGACGCGGTGGTGACGACGGCCAGGCTTTTATCGGCGCGCACCTCGTCCAGCGTGCGCGCCTGCGCGCCGGACTGGATCAGCAGGCCGGCGGTTGCCAGGCCCAGCAAAATGGATTTGAGTTTCATCGTTTTCCCCTTGGATGTATGAATGCCGCAACTATGAACGCGGCAAGCAGGAATGCCGCAAACGCCTCGGCTCAGGCCGGACGCCCTTGCGGGTACTGCTGCACCGCTACCGCCGCCAACGCGCAGAATTCCTGCATCACGGTGGCGGCCAGGAAGGCCGTGGCCCCCTGTACGTCTTGCGGCGGCGACACGGTATTGACGTCGAACGCCACGAAGTTCAGGCCGGCAAGCTGGCGTAACAACGCCAGCCCTTCCTTGGCCGTCAAGCCGCCCCATTCCGGCGTGCATACGCCCGGCGCGCAGGACGGGTCGAAAATGTCCATGTCGAAACACAGATAGACGGGGCGCTGGCCGACGCGCTGCTTGATGTCCGCCAGCGTGGCCTTCTGGTCCTGATCGAAGTCGTCGTACGGCACGATCGTGTAGCCGACCTCGCGCCCGAATTCCAGCACCCCGGGCATGAAGGAACTGCCGCGCGTGCCCACGTGGAAGCTGGACGCCACGTCCAGCAGCCCTTCTTCGGCGGCGCGGGTGAACGTGGTGGCGGTGTTGTAGCCAGGGATGGGATAGGTGTCGGTATGCGAATCAAAATGCAGCACGACGACATCCGGATGGCGGCGCGCCACGGCACGCAATTGCGGCAAGGTCACCGCGCCGTCGCCCCCCATCGATATCGGAATGGCGCCCGCGTCCAGGATGGCGCCGATGCCGGCTTCGATCAGGGGAAACGAAGCGTCCGGATCACCGGGATGGCAAGCCACGTTGCCCACATCGATGGCGCGCAGGAATTCAGGCGGATTGTCGATGCCATGGCGGCGGAAGATGTCCACGGGACGCAGCAAGCGGGATTGCTCGCGGATGGCGTCAGGCCCCTGCCGCGACCCGACACGGAAAGGATGCGTGCCGCAATCAAACGGAATCCCGACCACGCAAGCGCGTGCCTGGCCCGCCCCGGGCTCGCGGGCCGAGGGCAAACCCATGAACCCGGCAACGGGATTGAAACTGACTTCAGATGACTGCGGCACAGCGCGGCTCCTGGGCATGCTCCGTCGGCGATTTCGCAAACGTTGCAATATTTAGATTCGTTCGAATCGCTGTGCGATACGACCGTGTCATAAATAGATTAGCAAGCAAAAACCCAGCCGGCCAACTAGGGAGTTCCCCCTAGAGGCAAAAAAATATAGTTGAGTAATTTAGTTGGCTTTACGGGCGAGCGCGCCCCGACATGGTGCGACGATCGCACCAACAAAACGCATGCGGGAAGGCTCAGGCCACGTCGTCGGGAGGGGGCATCGCCCCGCGCAGCGCGCCACCCGGAGGTTCCATCAGATAGAAGGGGTGCGACCGGCCCAGCGTGCGCGATGCACTGATAGCGTGCGCCGTTTCCACCACTTGCGGGCCGAAGACGGCTTGTGCCTGTTCAAAAGACCAGCGGCTGGAAGGCACGGACACGTTCACGGCGCCCAAGGGGGTGCCACCGGCGTCCAGCACCGCAGCGCTGACCGTGATGTCACCGGGATAGAACTCACCGTTGGAGCACGCGAATCCGTGGCGCCGTGCAAACGCCAGTTCAGCCAACAAGGCGTCCATGCTGGTCAGCGTGTTTGCGGTATAGGGCTTACGATCGCAGCGTTCCAGCAGGTCTTGCGCAACCTTCGGGTCCAGCTTGGCCAGCACCGCGCGGCCCGCCGCTGTGCAGTACAAGGGCAAGCGCATGCCGACGGGCATGTTCACGAACATTTCCTTGTGGGTGGCAAAACGCGCCACGTAGACCATATCCAGGCCGTCTGGCTCTGCCAGGCTGCATGTCTCCTGGCTATTGCGATTGAGCGTGTGCAGGAACGGGTTGCCACCCAGCACCAGCGGACTGGTCTGCACATAGTGCATGCCCAGCTCCAGCGACCAGGGCGCCAGCGAAAATTTCTTGCTGACCGGGTCCTTGCGCAGGTAGCCCAGCGTCCACAGCGTATGGGTAAAACGCTGGACCGCGCTTTTGCTCAAGCCCGTGGCCTCTGCAAGTTCCGGCAGCGTCATGGCGGGCTGCCCTTCGCTGAACGCCCGCAATACGGAAATACCGCGCGCCAGCGCGGCAATGAACAAAGGAGAATCCTCGGGGTGTGGCGTCTGGGTCATGGTACGGCGCGCGCAACGGGAAAGCGCATAGCGTACCGCATAACGGTTTGCTTATATCGCAGAGCGATTGGAGGAAGATCGCGCCAGCATCACGCCCGCCATCGCACTGGCAATAAAAAGGCGGCCAACACAGCGGCCCACACAGGCGGGCCGCCTTGCCTGCCGCACACGCCGCGGCCGCGTCAGCGAATCGGCCACGGATACATGGCGCCGCCGTTGCTCCACAGCGCATTGGTACCCCGTTGCAGGCCCAGCTTGCTGTCCTTGCCGACGTTGCGTTCGAATATTTCGCTGTAGTTGCCCACGGCCTTGATGGCGTTGTAGGCCCATTTTTCGTCCAGGCCCATGTTCTTGCCCGCCCCTGGCGTCACGCCCAGGATGCGCAAGACGTTCGGGTTCTTGCTCTTCAGCATCTCATCAACGTTCTTCTGCGTGATGCCGTATTCCTCGGCTTCCAGCAGCGCGAACAAGGTCCAGCGCACGATGCTCAACCAGTTCTCGTCGCCCTGGCGCACCATGGGGCCAAGCGGCTCTTTCGAGAAACGTTCCGGCAGGATTTCGTAGTCATCCGGGTTTGCCACTTGCGTGGCGCGCACGGCTGCCAATTGCGAGGAGTCGTCGGTGAAGGCATCACAGCGGCCGGCTTCAAAAGCACGTACCACTTCCGTCACCTTGTCGATCACGACCGGCTTGAATTCAATACCGTTGGCGCGAAACCAGTCAGCCAGATTCAGTTCGGTGGTGGTGCCGGGCTGCACGCAAATGGTGGCGCCGTTGAGATCCTTGGCGCTTTTCACGCCCAGCTTCTTGCTGACCAGAATGCCCTGTCCATCGTAAAAGCTGGCGGCCACGGCGGCCAGGCCCAGGGACGTGTCGCGCGTCTGCGTCAAGGTGACGGTGCGCAGCAGCACGTCGACTTCGCCCGACTGCAACGCGGTGAACCGTTGCTGGGTGGACAGCGCGGTACCTTTGAATTTGGTCGGGTCACCGAACACGGCCGCAGCCACCGCCCGGCAGATGTCCACGTCCATGCCCGCCCATTCGCCCTTGCTGTCGGTGGCCGAGAACCCGGATACGCCGTCGCTCAGGCCACACTGCACAAAACCTTTTTTCTTCACCGCATCCAGGGTGGGGCCGGCAAGCGCCGCCTGGGACGCGCAAGCCAGGGCCAGAGCGCCGGCCGCCAACCATGTTGACCGCTTTATTGACCACTTCATTGACCCCGTCATCGCGCTTCTCCTGAAGGTGGAATTCGCGCCAGATTACGCCATGTCCACCCTGTGAACAACGCGGCTTTCCCTAGTGCAAACCCCAGGAATGACAGGCCTGCCAGATCGGGACATTTGTCCGGTGATCGAACTTAATCAGACCGTTTCACCCCGATCGGCGCGCCCCCGCATGCCATACTTTTTTTGCGTCGATGTCCGATACGCGGCATTGCCGCAAACCCTTAAAAAAACGCCGAGCGCGCCAGCAGAAAACCTGGCGCGCATCGATATTCGGTCGATTCATGGAGGAGACAAATCCATGGCTACAGTTTGCAAAACGCAGCCCCGCCGCCTTGCCCTGAAAACCTTGTTGTGCTCGGCCCTGGCCACCATCGGCCTGGCCGCTGGCCCGGCCCAGGCCGCGGATGACTGGCCCACCAAGCCCATCAAGATCATCGTGCCGTACACACCGGGCGGCTCTACCGACATCGTCACCCGCATCGTGGTGGAAAAGCTGGCGCCGCGCCTGGGCCAGACGATCATTGTCGAAAACAAGCCGGGCGCCAACAGCAGCGTGGGCTCGGCCATCGCCGCCAAGGCGGACCCGGACGGCTACACCTTCCTGGCCATGCTGCCCGCCTACCTGGTCAACTTCCATCTGTACAAGCTGAACTTCAAGCCCACGGACCTGGTGCCCGTGGTGCAGATGGCCGACCTGCCCCTGTTCCTGTTCGTGGCCGAAGACGTGCCCGTCAACACCGTGGCGGAATTGGTCGACTACGGCCGCAAGCATCCCGACAAGCTCACCTATGCGTCCAGCGGCACGGGTTCCAACGCGCACCTGACCGGCGCCCGGTTCGCGTCGAAGAACCAGATTGCCATGACGCACGTGGCCTACAAGGGCAGCGCGCCGATTCTGACCGACTTGCTGGGCGGGCGCGTGTCGATGGTGTTCGACCCGATTCTGGTGCCGATGCAATACGTGAAACAGAACCGGCTGAAGGCGCTGGCCTTCACCGGCAAGCAGCGCTGGCCCGACGAGCCCTCGATTCCCACCATGGGCGAAGCCGGCCAGCCGGGTTTTGAAACGGGTTCGTGGGCGGGACTGCTGGCGCCGGCCAACACGCCCCAGCCCATCATCGACCGCATGGCGCGCGAGGTCGCGGAAGTGGTGAAGGACCCCGAGGTGCGGCGTAAATTCATCGACGTCGGTTTCCTGCCGGTGGGAGGCACGACGGCGCAATTCGCCGAATTCATGCGGCAGGAATCCGCCCACTATGCCGACGTCGTCAAGCAGGTCGGCATCACCGCGAACTGAACGAAGCCGGGGCGCGGCGGCAACGCCGTCGCCCCGGCGGATCGGAACCCACATCATGATCAACAAGTTCATCGACACGCCCGAGGCCGCGGTCTCGGACATCCACGACGGCGCCACGATACTGATCAGCGGCTTCGGCGGCGCCGGCATGCCCACCGAACTGATCCATGCCCTGATCGACCAGGGCGCGCGCGAACTCACCGTGGTCAGCAACAATGCGGGCAACCACGAAACGGGGCTGGCCGCGTTGATCAAGGCCGGCCGCGTGCGCAAGGTGATCTGCTCGTTTCCCAAGGCGTCCCACTCCTGGGTCTTCGACGACCTGTACCGCCGTGGCGGCATCGAACTGGAATGCGTGCCGCAGGGCACCATCGCCGAGCGGCTGCGCGCGGCGGGCGCGGGGCTGGGCGGATTCTTCACGCCCACCGCCTACGGCACCGAACTGGCGCAAGGCAAGGAAACGCGCATGATCAACGGGCGCGGCCATGTATTCGAGACGCCGCTGCACGGCGACTTTGCGCTGGTCAAGGCCGACCAGGGCGACCGCTGGGGCAACCTGACTTATCACAAGAGCGCGCGCAACTTCGGGCCGATCATGTGCATGGCGGCCAAGACCACCATCGTGCAGGTGCGCGCCAAGGTTGACCTGGGCGAATTGCCGCCCGAAGCCATCGTGACGCCCGGCATCTTCGTCAAGCGCGTCACCGAGGTGGCCAATGCCGCCTTTTCCAGTTGAAGGACAGCCATGTATCAACCCTTGACCCGCGAGGCCATGGCGCGCCGCCTGGCCCTGGATATTCCCGACGGCAGCTACGTCAACCTGGGCATCGGCATGCCGGTGCTGGTGGCCGCCCACCTGCCGGATGACCGCGAGATTGTGCTGCACAGCGAAAACGGCATCCTGGGCATGGGCCCGCCGCCCGCCGATGACGCCATCAATCTGGATTTGATCAACGCCGGCAAGCAGCCCGTGACCCTGCTTGCGGGCGGCGCGTATTTTCACCATGCCGATTCCTTCGCGATGATGCGCGGCGGCCACCTGGACATCTGCGTCATGGGCGGCATGCAGGTCGCGGCTAATGGGGATCTGGCCAATTGGTCGCTGGCCAGGCCGGGCGAAGCGCCCGCCGTGGGCGGCGCGATGGACCTGGCGGTGGGTGCGCGCAGCGTGTTCATCATGATGGAACACAACAGCAAGAATGGTGATCCGAAGATCGTCGAACGCTGCACTTATCCCTTGACCGGCGCGGGCGTGGTGGACCGCATCTATACCGATCTGGCGGTCATTGACGTCACGCCGGACGGCTTGGTGGTTCGGGATATGATCGACGGCATGACGCTGACCGAACTGCAAGGACGCACCGGCGCGCCGCTGCGCGCGGGCTGATGCTGCCCAACCTGCCCCCGCCCGGCTACGCCGCGCCGCTGGCCGCCGACGACCATCCCGACCAGTTCCGGGGCGACCCGGACTACATGCTGACCCTGGCGCGCGGCCTGCACGTGATCCGCGCGTTCGGCACGCGGCGTCATCCGCAAACGGCGGCGGAACTGAGCCGGCGCGCCGGCCTGCCTCGCGCGGTGGTGCAACGTTGTCTGCACACGCTTATGCTGCTGGGCATTGCTGAACAGCACGGCAGGTTGTATGTGCTGACGCCGCGCATCCTGGGCCTGGGCTATGCGTATTTCTCGTCCACGCCGTTTGTGTCGCTGGCCCAGCCCGTGCTGGAAGAACTGAGCGCCACCGTCAACGAGACCTGCGCGCTGGCCATCATGGAAGGCCACGAAATGCTGTATCTGGCGCGTTCCGAAGTGAACCGCCTGCTGGCAACCTCCATGGGCCTGGGCAGCCGCCTGCCGGCTTATTGCACGTCGATCGGGCGTGTGCTGCTGGCCGAACTGCCCGAGCCCGCGCTGGCCCGCTATTTCGCCGCCACTGACCTGCAGCCCTATACGGAATTCACGCTGAACACGGAAGCAAAACTGCGCATGGAACTGGCGCGTATCCGCGAGCAGGGCTACGCGGTGGTCGATCAGGAATTGGAATTGAACGTGCGCGCGATCTCGGTCGCAGTCCGTTCCGCCAGCGGCAAGGCCTGCGGCGCCGTGAACGTCAGCGTCAAGGCAGCGCGCGTGCCGCTAACGCGCCTGACGGAAGAATTCTTGCCCCCGCTGCGGCAGGCTGTGGAAAGAATCGGGGAATTTCTGGTCGCATGAAGCGGTAGGCGCCACCGTCCGATGGGTTACGCGCGTTAAGAGCCCTGCCCCATCTGACCGCCATGCCGCGCTGCACCCATCCTACAAGTCCGTAGGATGGGTGCAGCGCGAGAAGCCCAACAAAAGAAAACAAGCAAGGTTCGCGCGAAACCCATCAAGCATCCGCCCAAACCCCCACGACCATCAGCGAAGCCCGCAACAACCAACCCGGTTCACGAGTCACCGCATCCCCCAATTCGTAGGATGGGTGCAGCGCGAGAAGCCCGGCAAAGGAAAACCAGCCAAGTTCGCGCGAAACCCATCAAGCAGCCGCCCCAGCCCCACGCCCATCACCGAAGCCCGCAACAACCAGCCCGGTTCACAACCCACCGCGTCCCACGATCCGTAGGATGGGTGCAGCGCGAGAAACCCAACAAAAGAAACCCAGCCCAGTTCGCGCGAAACCCATCAAGCATCCGCCCAACCCCCCACGCCCATCACCGAAGCCCACAACAACCAGCCCGGTTCACAACCCACCGCGTCCCACGATCCGTAGGATGGGTGCAGCGCGAGAAACCCAACAAAAGAAAGCCACTCAAGTTCGCGCGAAACCCATCAAGCATCCGCCCAAGAATCCCGCGCCCCCCATCCAGCAACCTACCCCAACCCCGTCATATCCAACGAAAACGCCGCGGCCGCGCGACCGATCCGGTCATTGACCGCGTGCCATTCATCACTATCAGGCGGCGCCTGCACGATGATCCGCGAATACCCCTGCTTATCCAGATCACGCAGCAAGCCATACAAGGCCTGCGCGTAACGCGCCGGATCCTCAGGCACAGACTGCCATTGCAAACGCGCATCCATCGCTTCAGGCTTCACCCCGTACGCCACCACCACCACCTTGCCCGCTGGCAAATTCCGGCCTTGCACCACCTCTTGCAGCCGCTCGTCCGACGCCAGCTCCAGCGGTGTGCGCGGCGCATAATGCGCCTTCAACGTACCCGATGCCCGTGGCGCGGCGGCGTCCGGTGCGAACACCTGCACGCCCAGCACCGCTTCAATCTGCGCCGCACTGATATGACCCGGACGCAGCAGCACTGGCCCCGCACCGCGATCCAGGCGCGACAGGTCAAGAATGGTCGACTCGATACCCACTTCCGACGCGCCGCCTTCCAGCACCGGCATGCCCGCCGCGACTTCCTCCGGGAACTCGCTGCGCACATGCTCGGCGCGCGTGGGCGACACCTGGCCAAACTTGTTGGCCGACGGCGCGGCCACGCCGCCCTGCCCGTTCGGCTTGCCCGCCGCGAACGCCGCCAGCAGCGCCTGCGCCACGGGGTGTGATGGGCAGCGGATGCCGATGCTGTCCTGGCCGCCGCTTACCGTGTCCACGATATGCGGCGCGCGCTTCAGGATCAGCGTCAGCGGCCCCGGCCAGAACGCATCGATCAGCAGGCGCGCCTCGGGCGGCACGTCCGCCGCCCAATACGACACATCGCCACCGGGCGCGATGTGCACGATGACGGGATGGTTCGACGGACGGCCCTTGGCCGCGTAGATCTTCGCCACCGCCTGCGGGCTTTCCGCATCCGCGCCCAGGCCGTAGACGGTCTCGGTCGGAAAGGCGGCCAGATCGCCGTCCAGCAGGCGCTGCGCGGCGTGGGCGATGTCCGCGTCGCGCGCGGAATCCAGCGTGGGCAAGGAAGGCATCGCGGTTTACTCGGGGGCTTGCATGCCCAGCGCGGCGGCCACGCGGGCGGCGTCGCTGCGGGCCTCATCCAGCGTGGGCGCCACGATGGTGATGTGACCCATCTTGCGACCCCGGCGCGCGTCGTGCTTGCCGTACAAATGCAGCTTGGCGGTGGGCACCGCCAGCGCGGCGGCCCAGTCAGGTTCGCGCTGGGTGGTGGCCGTGGCCGATTCGTACCAGATGTCGCCCAGGATGTTCAGCATGACGGCGGGCGCCAGCAGCGCCGTGCTGCCCAAGGGCAAGCCGGCCATCGCGCGCGCCTGCTGTTCGAACTGGCTGGTGACGCAAGCGTTCATCGTGTAGTGGCCGCTGTTGTGCGGGCGCGGCGCGATCTCGTTGACGATCAGGCTGCCGTCCTTCAACACAAAGAACTCCACGCACAGCACGCCGTGGTAGCCCAGGCCTTGCGCAATCGACTGCGCCGCTTCGGTGGCACGGGCCTGCCGTTCGGCGTGGGCAGCGTCCGACTGCACGGGCGCCGCCGTCGACACCGCCAGGATGCCGTCGCGATGCACGTTGCGCGCCACCGGGAACACCACGCTGGCGCCATCGAAACCGCGCGCCAGCACCACCGAGATTTCATAATCCAGCGGCATCAAGGCTTCCAGCACGCAGGCCACGCCGCCGAATTCGGCAAACGCAGCCAGCGCTTCATCGCGCGTGCTGATGCGGGCCTGGCCCTTGCCGTCATAGCCCAGGCGGGCCACTTTCAAGATGCCGGGAAACAAGGCGTCGGGCGCGGCGCGCAGGTCCGCTTCGCTGCGGATGGCGGCGTGCGGCGCAACGGGAATGCCTTGCGCGGCGATGAAGGTTTTTTCGGCGATACGATCCTGCACGATGGCCACGGCGTCGGCGGCCGGGCTGACGCGGCAGCGCGTGGCCAGCGTGCGCAGGCTGTCGGCGGGGACGTTTTCAAATTCGGTGGTGACGGCCTGGCAGGTCTGGGCCAATCGCGCCAGCCCGGCTTCGTCGTCGTAGGCCGCCTGGATGTGCAGGTCGGCCACCATGCCGGCGGGGCATTCGTCGGCCGGGTCCAGCACGGCAACCTTGTAGCCCAGGCTTTGCGCCGCGTGACAGAACATGCGGCCCAGTTGGCCGCCGCCCAGCAAGCCCAGCCAGCCGCCGGGGGCAATCATGAAGGAAGTGGGTTTGCTCATACGATCGACGCCTCGGGCGGAACCTTCATGTCGCGCGCGGCTTGCGTCTGGCGCGCGCGGAAAGCCACCAGCTTCTGATGCAGACCGGCATCGGTGCCGGCCAGCGTGGCAATCACGTGCAGCGCCGCGTTGGCCGCGCCGGCTTCGCCGATGGCAAATGTGGCCACGGGCACGCCCTTGGGCATCTGCACGATGGACAGCAACGAGTCTTCGCCACGCAGGTACTTGGACGGCACCGGCACGCCAAACACCGGCACTTCGGTCAGCGCCGCCATCATGCCCGGCAGGTGGGCCGCGCCCCCGGCGCCAGCGATGATGCCGCGCAGGCCGCGGGCATGCGCCGCCGCGCCGTACTCGGCCATGTCTTGCGGCATGCGATGCGCGGAAATCACGCGCGCCTCGTAAGCCACGCCGAAATCCTCCAGCATGGTCACCGCGTGCTTCATGACCTCCCAATCGCTGGAAGATCCCATAATCACGCCCACCACGGGGGTGGCCTCTGCCGCTGCGGAAGTCTTGGCTGTCATAACCGGTGTCGAAAAGGTAAGACCGCGGAAACCTGCCCGCGGAATGTCAAAGGACCGCGGACCGAGTCCGCGAAACCCGGTATTTTACCCGGCGCGCGGGCGAAGCTAGCGCGCGGCCGGTGACGACAGCAACAGATAGCTGTCGGGATTGTCCGGGCAAGGCCCGAAACCGCATTCCAGCGTGGTGCCGCCCACGTTGGCCAGCGTCATGATGAAAAACAGGGCCATGACGATGATGCCCAGCACCGACACCGGCTTTTTCAGCATGCTGTCGCCCCATTTGCGGTCGGCCGTCTGCATCAGGATGCAAAAAACGATGATGGCGCAGAAAGCGATGAAGGCCCAGGTGTAGAAGTGCATGCCCAGGAACGGCGAGCCATAGCCCGGATCGCCCGGCGCCATGTGCAGCAACACCTGCCGGCCTGACGCCAGCATGCCCCCCAGCGACGCCGCGATGCTCATGGCGTAGTGCATGGGCGATGGCCCCAAGCGCATGTTCAGCAGGAAACCCACCCCGGCCAGTATCAGCGCCACGCGCTGCAACAGGCACAACGGGCAAGGCAGTTCGCCATAGATGAACTGCCAGGCGAAGGCCATGCCCAGGATGCCGGTGATGCCCAGCAGCGCCAAGCCGTTCAACACACGCGAACCGCGCGCCGGATTGCGGGAAAAAATCATGGCCCGGCCTTTACAACGACAACGCCAGGGGCGTGTTCATGTGGTGCACGCACCAGGCGGCGAAGATCGCCAGCGTCAGCAGCCAGAAAGTCACGCAGGGGCGGCGCTTGCCAAGCACACCGAACCACACAGCGACCAATCCGGTCAGAAAGGGCAACATCATGATCATGCGGAAGGCTCCTGTCGGCGGACGTCCTGCAAAGCAGCCGACGAGTATAACGTAACAATCCGACATATTTGTTATCGAAAGCCCTGATGCGCGCGGCGCCGGCTTATGCCTTGGGAGCATAAAAAAACCCGCTCACTATGCATGAGCGGGTTGTTTCGACCACGAAGGCCTGATGCCCTAAGGCGGATCAGGCGATCAGGCGATCCAGCGCTTCGCGGTACTTGGCGGCCGTCTTTTCCAGCACGTCTTGCGGCAGGCGCGGGGCGGGCGGGGTCTTGTCCCAGGTTTGGGTTTCCAGCCAGTCGCGCACGAACTGCTTGTCGAACGACGGGGGGCTGATGCCCACGCGGTAGCCGTCGGCGGGCCAGAAACGCGAAGAATCGGGCGTCAGCACTTCGTCCATCAAGTGCAGCGTGCCGTTGTCGTCCAGGCCGAATTCGAACTTGGTGTCGGCAATGATGATGCCCTTGGTGGCGGCAAACTTGGCGGCTTCCGTGTACAGCTTGAGCGTGACGTCGCGGATGCGCTCGGCCATTTCCTGGCCAACTTCCTTGACCACGTGCGCAAAGTCCACGTTTTCGTCGTGCATGCCGAATTCGGCCTTGGCCGCGGGAGTGAAGATGGGCTCGGGCAACTGGCTGGCCTGTTGCAGGCCGGCGGGCAGTTGAATGCCGCAGACGGCGCCGGTGGCCTGGTAGTCTTTCCAGCCGGAACCAATCAGGTAGCCGCGGGCAACCGCTTCCACCAGAATCGGCTTCAGGCGCTTGACCACCACGGCGCGGCCGCGCACCTGGTCGACTTCGTCCGGGGCCACCACGTCTTCGGGCTGCACGCCCGTGGAGTGGTTCGGCAGAATGTGGGCCAGCTTCTGCAACCAGAATTCGGTCAGCTCGGTCAGCACCTGCCCCTTGCCGGGGATGGGGTCGTCAAGGATCACGTCGAAAGCGGAGATACGATCCGACGCGACGATCAGCAACTTGTCGTCGCCCACCGCGTACATATCGCGCACCTTACCGCGGCCCAGCAGCGGCAAGGACTTGATGCTGGATTGATGCAAAGCAGAAGTCACGGGAATGGCCTATGGCAAAAATGAAGATTCCCGCCACGGGCGAGCGCCAGGGCGGGAAGTAGAACGAAATCGGAACCTGCGCAAAAGGCGGCATGGCCTCTGCAAGACGCATAGATTACTGCAAATAAGCCCGTCTTGCCGGGCGGCGGGGGCCGGGTTAGGCTCTGATTTCCGACACACAATTCGCGCCGGCCGCCTTTGGGCGTCACGCCGCAGACCTTACGCCCGGAGACAAAGCCGTATGCAGGAAGCTTCCCTCAAACGCCCGCCCGCCGCCGACGCGCAGGTACACCTGACTGGCGGTTGCCAGTGCGGCGCGATCCGTTACGCCGTTACCGACGAGCCCATCACCGCCGCCACCTGTCATTGCCGCGACTGCCAATACTCCAGCGGCGGCGCCCCGGCCCATGCGTTGATCTTTCCCGCCGGCTCGGTGACGATGCTGCGCGGCCAGGCCAAAGAACACCGCTACAAAGGCGATTCCGGGCACACCGTCATGCGCAGCTTTTGCGCCGCCTGTGGCACGCCGCTGTTCGGCGGCTCGGAAGGCATGGGATACGAAGTGGTGCGCGCGGGCTCGCTGGACGACCCCGAAGCCTTCCACGCCAAGGCCAGCCTGTGGACCAGTTCGGCGCCGTCCTGGCACCACGTGGACCGCAGCGTGCCGCACTTCCCGCAAAATTCGCCGCCCGCCTGACGCGCGGGGCTGACGCGGCCAGCCGATACGCTCGTCTTGGCAGCCGGCCAAAACAAAGGGGTGGGTCCATGACGGACCCACCCCTTTTTGCTACCCCGGCGCCCCCCGAAGGCGGCGTTGGATAGGCTTATTGCACCACTTGCGACAGCTTGCCCGAGGCGTACTGCGCGGCGATTTCGGTCAGCGGCAGCGCCTTGATCTTGCTGGCGTTGCCGGCCGTGCCGAATTCCGTGTAGCGAGCCACACAGATCGCCTTGGCGGCGGCGCGGGCGGGCTTCAGGTATTCGCGCGGGTCGAACTTTTCGGGGTTCTCGGCAAAGAAGCGGCGAATCGCGCCGGTCATGGCCAGACGAATATCGGTGTCGATATTGATCTTGCGCACGCCGTACTTGATGGCTTCCTGGATTTCCTCGACCGGCACGCCGTAGGTTTCCTTCATGTTGCCACCGAATTCGCGGATCTCGGCCAGCAGTTCCTGCGGCACGCTGGAGCTGCCGTGCATCACCAGGTGGGTGTTGGGCAGGCGGGCGTGGATTTCCTTGATGCGGGAAATCGACAGGATGTCGCCGGTGGGCTTGCGCGTGAACTTGTAGGCGCCGTGGCTGGTGCCGATGGCAATCGCCAGCGCGTCCAACTGGGTGCGGCGCACAAAGTCGGCGGCTTGCTCCGGGTCGGTCAGCAGTTGATCCATGGTCAGCTTGCCGTCGGCGCCATGGCCGTCTTCCTTGTCGCCTTCCATGGTTTCCAGGGAACCCAGGCAGCCGAGTTCGCCTTCAACCGTCACGCCCAGCTTGTGGGCGACGTCCACCACCTTCTTGGTGACTTCGACGTTGTAGTCGTAGTCGGCGATGGTCTTGCCGTCTTCTTTCAGCGAACCGTCCATCATCACGCTGGAGAAACCGAGGTCGATAGCGCCTTGGCAGACCTTGGGCGACTGGCCGTGGTCCTGGTGCATGACGACGGGAATGTGCGGATAGGATTCCACCGCGGCCTGGATCAGGTGCTTCAGGAAGCCTTCGCCCGCGTACTTACGCGCGCCGGCCGAAGCTTGCATGATCACCGGGCTGTCGGTCTCCGCAGCGGCTTCCATGATGGCCTGGACCTGTTCCAGGTTATTGACGTTGAAAGCCGGAATGCCGTAGCCGTTCTCGGCGGCGTGGTCGAGCAACTGGCGCATGGAGACTAGGGCCATGAGTGGTCCTCCTATGTACTGTCTATGGAATGATGGTTGAAGCCTTGCTGAATGGGGTGATTTTACGGGGGAATCGCTGAAAGGTCTTGCAACCGCCGGTATCCGGTCCATTCAGCCGATGGCAAAGCGGTGCAAGCCCCGCGCGGGTCGTCCGGAAGCATGATGGGCAAGGGGCGGCCAAAGCCGCCCCCGACGCGTGCAACCCCTACCCCAGGATCTGTTCCCCGTGTCTGTTCCCCAAGGTCCGTCCCGAGGGGTCTGTCCTGAGGGGGTCTGTCCTGAAGGGTCCGTCCCTAGACCGCTTGTGGCACGGCGATGCGCCCTGCCCAGGGCTGGGCCGTTTCCAGTTGCGCCGACAAGGCCAGCACCACCGCTTCGTGGCCATAACGGCCCACCACCTGCACGCCCACCGGCAGGCCCGCGTCGGTCCAGACCAGCGGCAAGCTGGCGGCCGGCTGGCCCGACGCATTGAACGCCGCCGAGAACGTGCCGTAGGTGGCGACCTTGCGGCGGAAGTCCAGGAACGAGCCCTGGGCCGTGGACAATTCGCCCAGCTTCAACGGCAACTGCGTCAGCGAGGGCGACAGGATGGCGTCGTAGCCTTCCATATAGTTGTCAAGAATGCGGCCGATGGCATGGAAGCGGTTCACGCTGCCGATGTACTGCGCCGCCGGCAGCGACTTGCCGTATTCATATCCTTGGCGCAGCACGGGTTCCAGGTCATCGTCGGCCAAAGGCTGGCCGGTCAGGCCCAGCCGCGTGTCCACCGACAGCACGATGTTGCCCGCCAGCACATTGGCGTGGGCCTGCACGAAGGCGTCGTACTCGATGTCCGGCGGTGTGCCGTCCACGACCTCGTGGCCCAGTTCCCGGCACAGCGCCGCCGCGCGCTCGACAGCGGCGATGCATTCGGGCGCCACGGCCACGCCATTGAAGGCGCTGCGCCACACGACGATACGCATTTTTCGCACAGGGTTGGACAGCAGTTCCAGATAAGACGCCGGGGCGGCGGGTGCCGCGTAGGGCGCACCCGGCTCCGGCGCGCACACGGCGTCCAGCGCGGCCGCCGTGTCGCGTACCGAACGCGACAACACGCCATCGGTCGCCAGGCCGCCCCAGCCTTCGCCACGCAACGGACCCATGGGCACGCGGCCGCGCGACACTTTCAGCCCGTACACGCCGCAAGCCGCGGCGGGAATGCGAATGGAGCCCCCGCCGTCGCTGCCGTGCGCCAAGGGAACGATGCCCGCCGCCACCGCCGCCGCCGCGCCACCGCTGGAGCCGCCCGTCGACCGCGTCGGGTCCCAGGGGTTGCGGGTCGGGCCGCCATTGCGCGCCGCCTCGGTGGTGGGCGCCATGCAGAATTCGGGCACGGTGGTGCGGGCAAACGGAATCAGGCCGGCGGCTTCAAAGCGGTCGGCCAGGGTGGCGTTACGGGCATAGCGCGTGTCGTTCAACAAGCGGGAGCCCAGGCTGGACGGAAAGCGCGTGTGCGCCAGCCCCGAATCTTTCAGCAGGAATGGGATCGCGCCGAACACGCCCCGGGCTTGCCAGGCGCGCGCCACATCCAGCGACTCTTCATAGCGCTCGTAGCAGAGCGCATTCATGGCCGGCGCGCGTTCTTGCGCCAGCTTGATGGCGCAGGCCATCAGGTCTTCGGGGCTGACTTCGCGCCTTGCCAACAAGTCGGCCAGCGCCAGCCCGTCCAGCGCCTGATACTCGGTGTCACGCATACTGCTTGCTCCTTGAGGGGTCTGACAGCGCATCCAGATCGGGTTTGTTCCAGGCCTTGCCCGGCACCGATTCGATCAGTCGGCGCGTGTATTCATGTTGTGGGTGGTAGAAAATCGTGGCCGCGCGTTCCAGCTCAACCAGTTGTCCCTGCCGCATCACGGCGATGCGGTCGCAGATCTGGGCCGCGACCCGCAGGTCGTGGGTGATGAACAGCACCGACAGGTCGAACTGCCCGCTCACGGTCTTGAGCAGGTCCAGCACCTGCGCCTGGATGGACACATCCAGCGCCGACACCGCTTCGTCCGCCACCAGCAGCCGGGGCTTCAAGGCCAGTGCGCGGGCGATGCCCACGCGCTGACGCTGCCCGCCAGAGAATTGGTGCGGATAGCGGTCGCCGGCGTCTCCCCCCAAGCCCACCAGTTCCAGCAATTCACGCGCATCGCGCAGCGCGGTCTTGCGGCTTGCGCCAAAGGCGATGGGGCCTTGCGCCACCGCCTCGATCACGCGGTGGCGCGGGTTCAGCGATGCGTAGGGGTCCTGGAACACCATCTGGATCTGACGGCGATAGGGGCGGAAGTCGCGCGGCTTCATTCCCACGAGTTCCTGGCCTTCCATGCGCACGCTGCCACTGTCCGGCGAGATCAAGCCGATCAGCGTGCGGCCCAGCGTGGACTTGCCCGAACCGGACTCCCCCACCAGACCCAGCGTTTCGCCCTGCCGGATTTCCAGCGAGATATCGCGCAGTGCATCGACCCGGCGCCCGCCCGTGGCGAAGGTCTTGCACAGCTTTTCCACCACCATCAGCGCGGGCGCCGCGCCGGCCTCTGCCTTGCCCTGGGGCTTGTGCGGCACGGCTGCGATCAACTGGCGCGTATAGGAATGCTGTGGGCGGTTCAGGATGTCTTGGGCGGCGCCCGCCTCCACCACCGCGCCCTTGCGCATGACGACGATGCGATCGGCAATGTCGGCCACCACGCCAAAGTCGTGGGTAATGAAGATGACGCCGATGCCCATGCGCCGTTGGATGTCCTTGATCAGCCCGAGTATCTGCGCCTGCGTCGTGACATCCAGCGCGGTCGTGGGTTCGTCGGCGATCAGCACATCCGGCTCCAGGGCCAGCGCCATCGCGATCACCACCCGCTGCCGCTGCCCGCCCGACAACTGGAACGGAAAGGCGTCGACCATGGCGGCGGGATCCGGCAGCAAGACCTGTTCGAACAATTCCAGCACGCGCTGCTTGCGCGCCGCGACGCTCAGCGTGGTGTGGCGCTCGAGCACTTCGTCCACCTGCCGGCCCACGCGCATGATGGGATTCAGCGCGGTCATGGGTTCCTGGAACACCATGCCGAACGACTTGCCGCGCAATCCGTACCAGTCGGTGGCCGACAGGCCGACCAGGTCGCGCCCGCCGTACAGGATCTGCCCCTGCGTAACGCTGAGCTGACCGGCCGGCAGCAGGCCCATGATGGCGTGCGCCGTCACGGATTTGCCCGAACCGGATTCCCCCACCACGCACAGGATCTCGTTGCGGTTGACGGTGTAGGACACGTCCTGCACCACGGTCGGCCCGCCGTGCGCGGCCGTCACGCAGAGCCCGCGGATGTCCAGCAGCGCGCTGGCGGCGTTGGAAGCCGTGGTGGTGGGATTCGTGGCGTTGGAAGTCGTCGCGTCGACGTTCGTGTAGTCAGTACCCATTACGTCGTCCTCCTGCGCGCCAGCTTCGGATTAAGTGCGTCGTTCAGTGCTTCGCCGATCAGGTTCAGCGACAGCACCGTCACCAGGATCGCCACGCCGGGGAACACGCTCATCCACCAGGCGTCGCGCAGCACGCTGCGCGAGGCGCCGATGATGTAGCCCCACGTCATGGCATTGGGGTCGCCCAGGCCCAGGAAGCTGAGCGCCGATTCCAGCAAGATCGAACTGGCGATCATGAGCGAGCCGGACACAATCACCGGCGACAGGCTGTTGGGCAGGATCTGCGTCAGGATGATGCGCAAGTTGGATTGGCCGGCCAGCATGGCCGCCTGCACGAATTCACGGTTCTTCAGGCTCATGAATTCGGCCCGCACCAGACGCGCCAAGGGCGGCCAGGACACCACCGCGATCGCGAAGATCACGGTTGCCATGTTGGGGGTCAGGATGGCCACCAGCACCACCGCAAGAAAAAAGCTGGGAATGGTCTGGAAGAGTTCGATGAAGCCGACGATGGCCTGGTCGACCCGCCCGCCATAAAAGCCCGCCAGCGCGCCCACCGTGATGCCCACCAGGATGGACACCGCCGTGGACACGGCGGCCAGCACCAGCGTCACGCGGGACCCATAGGCGATGCCGGTGGCGATGTCGCGGCCCAGGGTGTCGGTGCCCAGCAAGGCGCCGTCCGACAGCGGCGGCATGAAAGGGCCGTTGATGATGTCCCAGGGGCTGTCCGGAAAGATCCAGCTGGCGGTGACGGCCATCAGCGTGACCAGCGCGATCACGATCAGGCCCATGATGCCGCCCTTGTTGCGGCAGAACGATTGCATGAACGCTTTCATTTCAGTTCGATCCTGGGATCCGCCACCGTGTACAGAATGTCGGTGACTAGGTTGACCACCACCACGATCAGCGAGGCCACGAAGAACACGCCCAGCAGCACGCTGTAGTCGCGCTGGATCAAGGCGTCGAACGCCAGCCGGCCGATACCCGGCCAGGCGAAGACGGTTTCCACCAGCAGCGAACCGCCGATCAGGCCGCCCGCCTGGATACCCGCATACGTGATGACGGGCAGCAGCGCGTTGCGCAGCACGTGGCGCACGATGACGGTGCGTTCGGACAGGCCCTTGGCGCGCGCCGTCTTGACGAAATCAAGCTGGCTGATTTCCAGGATGGACGCGCGCGTCAACCGGGCGTAGACCGCCATGTAGAACATGCCCAAGGTCAGCGCCGGCAGCAGCAGATGCTTGGCCACGTCGGCCAGGCGGGCCAGCCCCGTCAGGTTCGCGCCCACGCTTTCATAACCGAAGGCCGGCAGCCATTCCAGGTTCACCGAAAACAACAGCACCAGCATCAGCCCCACCCAGAACAGCGGCGTGGCGTAGGCCAGCATGGACAGCGTGGTGATGACGGTGTCGCCCCACTTCCCCACCCGCAGCGCCGCCTGCGTGCCCAGGCTGACCCCTGCCAGCAGCGCGAATGCGAAGGCCGACAGGGTCAGCAGCAACGTGGCGGGCAGATGTTGCAGGATCAGGCTGGAAACCGGCGCTTGCTGGCGGTAGGAATAGCCCAGGTCGAACGTGGCCACGTTCTTCAGGTACTGCCCCAGTTGCACGGCAATGGGCTTGTCCAACCCGAATTCCTGGCGCAGCTTGGCGATGAACTCGGCATCCACCGCGCCGGACTGGCCCGCCAGGATTTCCGCCGGGTCGCCCGGCGCCGCCCGCACCAGGAAGAAGTTGAAGAGCGCGATCATCAGCAGAACCAGGATGCTCTTGACCACCCGGTTCGCCAGGAATTTGCCGACCTTCTTCATTCTTTGGACAGCCAGGTATCGCTTTGCGTATCCACCACGCCCAGCGCCGTCGTCACCGCGTTGTGCACGCGCTTGTTCAGCAGCGTCGAATAGTTCGTGTCGGCCACCCACAGCACCGGCACGTCTTCGACAAGAATGCGCTGCACTTCGCTGTACAGCTTCTGGCGTTCTTCATCCGTTGCGGCCGTGGCGGCGGCATTGAACAGCTCATCAACCTTGGGGTTGTTGTACTGCGAGGTATTGCTGAACATCATCCCCTTCTTGATGTTGCTGCTGACGTAGGTGCGCGACACGCCGATCGCCGGGTCGCCATACTGGAACACGCCGTTGGCGCCCATGTCGAAATCCCAGTTGCCCACGCGGCTGACCCAACCGCCCACATCGGTGTTCTCGATGCTGACGGCCACGCCGATCTTGGCCAGGTTCTGCTTGATGTATTCAGCAGTGCGGCGCGGCATTTCGCCATAAGGCAGCGGGATCAGGCCAAGCGTGGCGCGCACGCCCTTGGCGTCCGGCTTCAGGCCCATTTCGTCCAGCAGCGCAATCGCCTTCTTGGGATCGTACGGATACTTCTTGACGTTGGCGTCATAGAAGCGCGTGTTGTGGTGGATGGGGCCGGTGGCCACGGTGCCCGATCCGAACATGATCTTGTCCACGATGAACTGGCGGTTGATGCCGTACATCAGCGCCTGGCGGAAGCGCTTGTCAGAAAACGGCTCGCGGCCGCCGTTCAGCTCAATCCATTGCATGGTCGACCAGTACTCATAGCCCTTGTGAGTCTGGGTGATGGTGGGCAGCTTGGCCACGCGCGCCAGGTCTACCGATTCGATGTCCTGCAGCCAGGCCTGCAACACCGTGCCTTGTTCCAGCGCCACGCGGCGCGAGGCCGAATCGGGAATCACGCGGTAGGTGATGCCGTCCAGGTAGGGCCGGCCTTCTTTCCAGTAGTGCTCGTTCTTGACGAGTTCAACGTAAGAACCGCGTTCCCAGTGCTTGAACTTGAACGGGCCGGTGCCGATGGGCGCGTTGTTGTTGGGGTTCTGGCCGATGGGCGTGTCGACGTCATACAGGTGCTTGGGCAGGATGGCGCCGCCGCCGATGTCGAAGGCGTACAGGAACGCCGAATACGGCTGCTTCAATTTGAAAACGACGGTCTGCGCATCGGGCGCCGACACCTCTTGCACATTGGCCATCAGCGTGCGGGTGCGCGGCGTATTGGCCAGGATCTTGGTGTAGGTGAACACCACGTCGTCGGCCGAGAACGGCTTGCCGTCGTGCCACTGCACCTTGGGTTGCAGATGG
Source organism: Achromobacter spanius (assembly GCF_029637605.1). Taxonomy (NCBI): domain Bacteria; kingdom Pseudomonadati; phylum Pseudomonadota; class Betaproteobacteria; order Burkholderiales; family Alcaligenaceae; genus Achromobacter; species Achromobacter spanius. Next base: position 2,908,104 of record NZ_CP121261.1, read on the forward strand.
AAGGTGTAGGTCAGGCGGTCGGGCGAGACCTCCCAGGACTTTGCCAGGCCGGGCTGCGGCTTGAGGTCGAAGGAATAGGTCAGCAGGCTTTCGAAGATCTTGCCGGCCACCAACTGCGTGCTGGCCACTTGTTGCACCGCCACGTTCAAGCTGGGCGGCTCGGGGCTCAGGATGGCGGTCAGCACGCCACCGTATTGGGGTGTTTCAGCCGCCTGCGAGACGGGCGCCGACAGGGTCAGAAGGCTGGCCACGGCCAGGGTGCAGCGCGCAAGGGCGCGCCGGGCAATGATGGATGTCATGGCAGGTATTCCGTATTGAGAGAACAACGGCGGGAGGCGCCGCGGCGCGTGCCGCGGCCGGGCTCAGGCTTGCAGCGGTTCAACGCCGCACCAGTCGTGGATGAAAAGCGCCAAGGCGGTGGCTACGCGCACCATGCTGTCCACTGACACGCATTCGTTGAAACCATGCACGTTCTGCACCTTGGGGCCATAGCAGGTGACCGGCACGTCCATCAACAGCCGGAAGTGGCGGCCGTCGGTGGTGGCAGTCAGCGCCGTGGGTTGCGGCAATTCACCGGCCACGCGGCGGTGGGCGTCGGCCAGCAACTGCATGGCCGGCACGTCCAGGTCGTACTCGCAGCCGGGCGCGTGGAAGCCTTCGTAGCGAATGTCGATGCGGACATCGCTGTCCGTCAATGCTGCTTCGACGGCGCGGATGCGCGACTCGACCAATTGCTTGGCCGCTTCGATGCTCATGTCCGGATAGCAGGCAATGCGCATGCCCAGCGTGCAGACGCTGGGTACCGACGAATTCCAGTCACCCGCGTGGATCTGCCCCAGGTTGAAATTGATGGGATGCGCATGGTCGCGATAGGCGGGGTGCCGGTTTTCAGGCTGGTTCCATTCGTGTTCCAACTGCTTCATGGCATCAACGATGCGCAGGCCGGTCTCGACCGGGTTGACGCCCGTGGTCATGTAGGCGGCATGCGCGGGGCGGCCCACGATGTCCACGTACATCCAGTACACGCCCAGTTGCGCGCTCATCATGCGTTCATGCGTGGGTTCGGGGATGACCACCGCGTCGAACGCACTGAGCTTGGCCGCCGCGATGGCGCTTTGCAGCGCCGACACCGTGGCCAGCGTGCCGTTGCCGGTGTTTTCTTCTTCAAGCACGCCGTTGAACCCCACCGCGCCGGCGGGTTGCACGCCCAGCTCGCGCAGCGCCTTGAACGCGGCCAGCGCGCAGATGATGCCGGCCTTCATGTCGCCCGCGCCGCGGCCATACAACCAGCCATCGCGCAGTTCGCCGTCGAACGGCGCCGGGTCCCAGAGTTCATGCGGCCCCGTGGGCACCACGTCAAGGTGGCCGTTGAACAGGACGGCGCGGCCGCCCGCGCTACGCGGCTCGTGGCGCGCCAGCACGTTGTAGCGGCCGCCGTCCGGGCAGCATGCCGGGGAATACAAAGGCAGGTTTTTCAGCTCTTCGGTACGCAGCGCAATGCGCTCGGACGCCAGGCCCAGGTCCGACAGCGCGTCTTCCAGAAACTCGGCGGCGGACATCTCCTGCCCGGGCAGGCTGCGGCACTGCACGAAACCGGTCAGCGTGTCGGTCATGTATTGGCGGAGCTGGTTGACGGCTTCGGCGATACGGGCCTGGTCCAGGCTGGCTGTTGCGACGCTGCTCATTGCATTCCCCTTGTCGGCTGTGAAATCGGCGATTTCATAGGTATCAATATTTGATATCTAAATATCTATATTTGGCATGATAGAGTTCACACAATTGCGGGACAAGCCGCAAACCATGGGTAATTTCCCTAGCCCTGACAGAAATCGATTTGCCACTACAGTGCCTATCCGCGTGCGAATAGTCCGCACCGATAGCCCGCACCGACACCGCGCGGCAAAAACAAGAAAAGAGACTGGAGTAGATCAACATGGCCACAACCGAAACCCGGTTCAACCAATCCCTGGCGAAAGGCTTCGGCATCCTGGAAGCTTTTTCGAACCATCCCGGCCCGCTCAGCCTGAATGAGCTGACAGAGTTGTCAGGGCTGGACCGCAGCTCCACCCAGCGCATGCTGCACACGCTGGTGGCCCTGGGTTATCTGGAACGCGGCAGCAATCAGCGCGGCTACGTGCTGGGCAAGAAGATCCTGGACCGCACCTTCGACTTTCTGCGCGGCCATCCGCTGCTGGAACGCGCCACCCCTATCCTGGAACAACTGCAACAGGAATGCGGCGAACGCGTGGATCTGAGCCTGTTCGACGATCTGACCATCGTTTACGCGCTGCGCCGCCAAAGCAAGCGCCAGACTTTCTACGCCACGCTGGTGGGGCGCCGCATGCCGACGTTCTCGTCGTCGGGCGGCCGCGCCATCATGTCGCATCTGGCCGATGACGAAGTCGACAACATCCTGGCGCGCAGCGACTTGCGGCCGCTGACGGCCAAGACCATCACCGACCCCGACCTGATCCGCCAGCGCGTGCGCGAGGCGCGCGTGCAGGGCTACGCCGTCTGCCTGGAAGAAAGCATGGTGGGCGAGATCGTGCTGGGCAGCGCGGTCGTCGACCACAGCGGACGGCCCATGGCGGCCATCCATATCTCTGGCCTGCTGGCCGAATGGACGCTGGATTCCTTCACGCAGCGTTTCAGCTCATTGGCGATCTCCGCCGCGCGCGCGTTGAGCGGCCGTCCCAACCGCAACTGAAAGCGCCCCGCCTCATCCTTTTAGCGGGATATCCCTAGCCCTCGCCGCCTTGCGCGGCCTGGGTCAGTGCTGCACCATAATCTTCTTGGATTCCTTAGTATCAATATTTGATACTTAAAAACCCAAGGAGACTTGCCTTGAAGTGCAATATCGTCCGCCGCGCCCTGACGCGGGGCATGCTGGCCACTGTATTTACCGCCACATTCGCCACCACCGCCATCGCCGCCTCGCCCTCGGCCGATCTTCAGCCGCAATACGGCGGTGTGCTGACCGCCATCCTGAACCCCGAGCCGCCCAACCTGAACGTGGCCATGCAGCAGGTGGGCACCACGCAGATGGTGGCGGGCAAGGTCTACGAAAGCCTGTTGACCTATTCGTTCGACCTGAAGCCGCAACCCAGCCTGGCCAAGTCCTGGGAAGTGTCAGACGATCAATTGACCTACACCTTCCATCTGCAGCCCAACGCGCAATGGCACGACGGCAAGCCCTTCACCTCGGCGGACGTGGTGTTTTCGTACAAGCAGGTGCTGGCCAATACGCCGCGCACGCGCGCGCTGATGCGCTACATCCAGGACATCACCGCGCCCGACGAGCACACCGTGGTCTTCAAGCTGAAGGAACGCTATTCGGCGTTCCTGTATGCGTTCGACATTGGCGGCGGCGTGATCCTGCCCAAGCACCTGTTCGACGTCGATACGCCCATGGCGCAGAACCCGCACAACAATGCCCCAATCGGCACCGGCCCGTTCAAGTTCAAGCGTTGGGAACGTGGGTCCTACATTGAACTGGTCAAGAACAAGCATTACTGGAAGGAAGGCCGGCCCTACCTGGACGGCATCATTTACCGTGTGATTCCGGACGCGGCCTCGCGCCGCCTGGCCCTGGAACAGCGCACCGTACAGCAGGCCTGGCTGCAAGACATCGAACCCTTCGACATGCCGCGCGTGGCCAAACTGCCGCACATCAACGTCACGCAAAAGGGCTATGAGTATTGGTCCACGCTGCACTGGATTGAAATGAACGGCGCGCGCAAGCCCATGGACGACAAGCGCTTTCGGCAGGCGGTCATGTACGCCATCGATCGCGATTTCATCGCCAAGCGCATCATGTTCGGCATGGGCACCGTGTCCACGGGTCCGTTCCATCGCAACACGCGCTTTTACGACCCCAACATCAAGCAGTATCCGTATGACCCAAAAAAGGCCATCGCCCTGCTCGACGAAATGGGCCTGAAGCCGGACGCCAATGGCGTGCGCGTGAAGCTGGGGCTGATCCCCAACCCCTACGGCGAAATGCAGCGACGCATTGCCGAATACACCAAGCAAAGCCTGGGCAAGGTCGGCATCGCGATCGACATCGAAAGCACCGACGTGGGCGGCTGGACCACGCGCATGGGCAACTGGGATTTCGACATGGCCTACAACGGCGTATTCCAGTACGGCGACCCGGCGATCGGCGTGTCGCGCACTTACGTCAGCAGCAACATCAAGAAGGGGCTGGCCTTCACCAACACCTCGCAATACCGCAACCCCAAGGTGGACGCGCTCTTTGACCAGGCCGCCACGGCGCCCACGGACGAGGAACGCCAACGCCTGTACACCGAGGTCCAGAAAATTCTGGCGGAAGACGTGCCCCTGGCCTGGATCGACGACACCAATTACTCCACCTACCTGGACACGCGGGTGCACGGCGCCATCACGACCGGGCTGGGCGCCGTGGGCAGTTACGCCGACGCCTGGCTGGCGCCGAAGTAGACGCTGCGGACCGGCCCCTGGGCGCATAGCGCGGGGGCCGCCGCATCAGGGCAGGCTTATCAACGCCGCCGCATCACGGCATGCCCTTCACGACGGACCCATCCCGTCAAGCCATCAAGGCCGGCCCGCGTGCGGCACGTCCACCCGGGTCATCAGAATGCGGCCTTCGGGCTTGGCGCGGCGGTTGGCTTCAATGAAATCCGGCGCGGCAGCCATGAACAGCGTGCAGCCATCCGGCCCGCCCAAGGCCGCCGCGAAAATGCCGAACTCGCCGGTGTCGATCTGTTCAAGGATCTGCCCACCGCGCGCCAACCGCACGATGCGCTTGCCGATGGCGTCCGCCACCCACAGCGCACCTTCCGCGTCCAGCGCCCCGCCGTCCGGGCCGATGGTCGACGCGGCGATCAACACCGACAGGTCGTCGCTATCCGGCAGCGCGCCGAAGTTGGCCCAGTCGCGGCGCGGACCCAGCGCGCCCGTCGGCAGGATGTCGAATTCCGAGATCCGGTTGCCGAAGGTTTCGTTGACGATCAGCGTCTTGCCGTCTGGCGTGATGAACGACCCGTTGGGAAAGCACAGCCCTTCAGCCACTGCCTGCGCCACGCCGTCCGTGTCCACCCGCACCAGCGTGGTCGTTGCGACCGGCTCGCCAGCCATCAGGTCAAAACCGAAATTGCCCACGTATGCCCGGCCCTGCTCATCCACCACCATGTCGTTGATGGGGCCACCCGTGAGCGCCGACAGGTCGGCATGCACGGCCAGCGTGCCGTCGGCCTCGCGGCGCAGCACCTTGCGGTCTTTCATGGATGAGATCAGCAGGCGGCCATCGGGCAGCCAGCCCAGGCCCGAGGGTTGCTCCGGCACGCGGCAGATCTGTTCGATCTTGCCGGCCAGGTCCACGGCGATGACCTGCTCGGTATAGAAGTCCGACGCCCACAGGCGGTCTTCGTGCCACCGCAGACCTTCCAGGTAGGTGTATCCGGACGCCAGCACGGACAGTTCGCGTTTCGGCATTGCTTGGTCTCCATTTATTTTCCCGGTCGGGGCCGGTTCTTATCGATGCGCCGCTTGGCGGCCGGCCCATTCTGGCACGCCGGAAGGGCTTACTGATACGTCCCCAGCATGACAACTCGGTGTCATATGGGCAGCATGAGCGACCCGCGGGGAAGACAATCCCGAGGGCGTGCTCGCGGCCGCCCGCGCGCCGGCGCGGGCGGCCGCGAGCACGCGGTCAACCGGGAGGGGAAACCCGCGAGGGGAAACCAGATGTGGTCGAGGGGACCTGGTCGACTAGATTCAGTCGACAGTATTCAGTCGTTGACCGAGCAGGATACCGGTGCGCCGTCTTCGAATTCAACGTCGTAGGTGTGGACCGGATCCCAGGGCAGCGTGAACCAGAGTTCGTAGCCGTCGCCGTCTTCGTCGAACAGCCACAAGGCGCGCAGCACGGCCTTTTCGGCCATGGCTTCGGCGGTTTCTTCCTGCAGCAACTGGTCGTCGTCCAGGCCCAGCTTCTTGTAGTGCTCGTAGGAATAGTTATCCAGCAAGAACTCGGCCGCCGCCAGGATGTGATCGTCCAGATTGTCGATGATGGCCTTGACCACCTTGGACGCGCCGCTGTCGGGCTCTTCGCCATCCGTCTGGATCATGACGTGGATGGGGGGACGGCCATCACCGACGGGCACGTTTTCGGCCGCCCACAGATCGGGTTCTTCGGGGTCTTGGTTGAAATTGAATCGTGCCATCGCGCGCTCCGGAAAATTGGATGACGAGCCGGAGAAGGGCCGGCTGCGCCTTAGGCCGTTACGCCCTTCGCCATTTAACCAGATGCCGGGCGACCCGTCTTTGACCCGCAACGATGTTTTTGCCCCTACACCCGTTCCAGCGGAAAATGCGGCAGTGCGGGAAGCTCGGCCCGGATGGGGTCGCCGGGGCTGACCGCCCCGCCCTCCACCACAATCCCCATGACGCCGGCGCGGCGTTGCAGGCTGCCATCGGGATTGCGGCCCAGCACGGCGCCCGTCAAGCCCTTCTGATACTGGTCCAACTGCACGCAGGGATTGCGCAGCCCGGTGATCTCGACCACCGCATCGGCGCCGATGCGCAGGCGCGCGCCGCGTGGCAAGGCCAGCAGATCGATACCCCGGGTGGTGATGTTTTCGCCCATCGTGCCTTCGGCGACGTTGAAACCGGCCAGTTGCAGCTCGTCATGCAGCTCGGCTTGAATCAAATGCACCTGGCGCAGGTTCGGCTGCGTAGGGTCGGCGCGCACGCGCGAGCGATGCTTGACGGTCACCCCCTGATGCGCGTCGCCATCCACCCCCAGCCCGCGCAACAGCATGATCGTGGGCACCACAGGCTTGCTGAACGTGTGCGTGGCGCTCAGCGCCACGGCAATCACGATCGGATTCATCGCGGTTCTCCTGGAAGACATCGCCAGCGGCTCAGGCCGCCACCCGTTGCGGCTGGGGTGACGCCGCCGCGAGCGCGCGCGACGGCTGATAGTGCGTGGAGAATACCAGCCGGCCGGCCGACCAGGTGTGACTGATCAATGGCAAGGCCCCCACCTGCGCCACCGCCACCAGATCGGCGCGCAGGCCCACGGCAATGCGGCCCCGGTCCGACAGGCCGCAGGCGTCCGCGGGGTTCGCCGTGACCAGCGCAATCGCCTGCGGCCAGCTCAGGTCGGTCTGCGCCGCCACCGCGTAGGCCGCGGCGATCAGCGTGGACGGCTGGTAGTCCGAACACAGGCAACTGGCCACGCCCGCGCGGATGGCGTCGATGGCTCGCATCGACCCGCTTTGGCTCTGGCCGCGCAGCACGTTCGGCGCCCCCAGAATCGTGGGCAGGCCGCAAGACACCGCCGCGCGGGCGGTATCCAGCGTGATCGGAAATTCGCTCATCGCCACGCCCAGGTTGCGCATGGTGGCAATGCGTTGAACCGAATCGTCGTCATGGCTGGCGGTGGGGATGCCTAGCGTCTTCGCGTGCGCCAACAGGGTCTTTACCCGCTCCACCGCGCCATCCTTCGCGCGCGTCTTGGCGTTGGCGGCTTCTTCGGCCTGCTCGCGGCTCATCGCATGGTTGCCCATCATGTATTGCAGGTAGGACTCCAGCGTCTTGAACTGGCCCTGCCCCGGCGAATGGTCCATGACCGACAACAGGTCCACCGCGCCCTCTTCCATCAGCGCGCGCAACACCGGCACCGAGGTGTCGTCGGTGACTTCGTAGCGGCAATGCACACGGTTATCCACCAGGCTATGCGAGCGGAACGCACGCAGCGTGCGCACCACTTCGGCCGCCGTCTGGTTGTTGCGCACGCCCAAATCCTTGTTCGCGAACGACAGCGCATGGTAGGGCGTGGTGATGCCGGCCGCGGCGTTGCGGCGGTCGACCTGGGCCACGGCGAAGTCCAGGGGAAACAGCACGCGCGAACGGGGTTCGGCTTCCTTCTCGATGGCGTCGCAATGCAGGTCGATCAAGCCCGGCAAGAGGGTCTGGCCCTGCAGATCAACCACGCGGTCCGCGCGCGCGCCGTCGGGTTCGATGGCGACGATGCGGCCGTCATCGATCAGCACCGCGCTGTTGTCCAGTACGCGGTCGGGCAGCACCACGCGCGCGTGGGTCAGATAGGTGCTTTGCATGATTCCTCCTGTTGGGCCAGCGCGGCCGTCTTGGCGGGCTCAGCCGTCTCAGCCGGCTCGGCCCGCGCGGGCCGCAGCGCCAGGGTCTGCGTGGCGACGGCGTCGCGCACCTCGGCGTCGTGAAAAATGCCCAGCAGGCAGCGGCCAGCCGCCAGGGCTTCGTGGATCAGCTCGATCACCACGCGCCGGTTGTCGGCGTCCAGCGATGCCGTGGGTTCATCCAGCAGCAAGATGGGATGGCGCGCAATGAAGCCACGCGCGATGTTCACGCGCTGCTGCTCACCGCCCGAGAACGTGGCGGGCGCCAGACCCCACAAGCGCGGCGGCACGTTCAAGCGTTGCAACAAGGCGCCGGCCTGATCACGCGCGGCGTCTGCGTCCACGCCCGCCATGCGCAGCGGCTCGGCCACCACATCCAGCGCGGACACGCGCGGAATTACCCGCAGGAACTGGCTGACATAGCCGATGACGTCGCGGCGCAAGGCCAGAATGCGTTGCTCGGGCGCGCCCACCAGCTCGACCCATTCGTCGTTTGCGCGCACGCGGATGCTGCCTTCGGTGGCCAGGTAGTTGCCGTACAGGCAGCGCAGCAAGGTGCTTTTACCGGTGCCCGACGGGCCTGCCAGCACCAGGCAATCGCCGGCTGCCGCATCAAAATCCACCGCGTCCAGCACGGGCAGGCGGATGCCGCCCTGGTTATGCAGGGTGAACATCTTTCCGAGGCCCCGCACCTCGATCATGGGAGTGGTTGCGCGCATGTTCATGTTCAGCTCTGCAAAATGGAAGACACCAGCAACTGGGTGTAGGGGTGTTGGGGATCGTCAAGAATCTGGTCGGTCAGCCCGCTTTCCACCACCACGCCGCCGCGCATCACCAGCGTGCGATGCGCCAGCAGGCGCGCCACCGCCAGGTCGTGCGTGACCACGATGGCGGCCAGGCCCAGGTCCGTGACCAACTGGCGCAGCAGGTCCAACAAGCGCGCCTGCACCGACACGTCCAGCGATGCGGTCGGCTCGTCCATGAACACCAGGCGCGGATGCGTCACCAGGTTGCGCGCGATCTGCAGGCGCTGCTGCATGCCGCCGGAAAACGACACCGGCGTGTCGTCCAGGCGGCCCGCGTCGATCTCCATCTTTTGCAGCCAGTTGCCCGCCACGGCGCGCAGATCACCATAGTGCCGGTCGCCCACGGCCATCAGGCGCTCGGCAATGTTGGCGCCCGCGCTGACCTGCATGCGCAGGCCGTCGCGCGCGTTCTGCCGCACAAAGCCCCAATCGGTGCGCGACAAGAGGCGCAGCCGCGCGCCGGGCAGCGCCGCCAGGTCGATGAAGCCCTGGTCACGTGTGTCGTACCAGACGCTGCCAGCGTCCGGCTGGGTTTGGTACGACACGGCCGACAGCAAGGTGCTTTTGCCCGAGCCGGACTCACCGACCACACACAGAACTTCACCGGGAAACAGGTCAAAGCTGACGTCGCGGCAGCCATGCACGCCATCCCAGGTGCGCGTCATGTTGCGCACGGACAGCAGGGGTTGCGGGTGGAGTTGGGGGTTCATGCCGTGGCCTCGTCGTTGCGTTGTTGCGCTTGGCGGTGGTTGCAGTATTCCGTGTCCGAACACACGAAGCGGCGCGTGCCCGCGTCGTCCAGGATGATTTCATCCAGATAGCTGTCGCGCGATCCGCACAGGTCGCAGCATTCGGTCCAGGTTTCCACGGTGAAGGGGTGATCGTCGAAGTCCAGGCTTTTGACGCGGGTGTACGGCGGCACGGCGTAGACGCGCTTTTCGCGGCCGGCGCCGAACAGCATCAGCGCCGGGTTGCCGTCCAGCTTGGGGTTGTCGAACTTCGGGATGGGCGACGGGCGCATCATGTAGCGGTCGTTCACGATGACGGGATAGTCGTAGGTGGTGGCGATGTGGCCGTGCTGCGCGATGTCTTCGTACAGCTTGACGTGCATGCCGCCGTATTCGGCCAGCGCGTGCATTGTGCGGGTTTCGGTTTCGCTGGGTTCAAGCCAGCGCAGCGGTTCTGGAATCGGCACCTGGTAAACCATCACCTGCCCTTCGCGCAGCGGCGTTTCGGGGATGCGGTGGCGCGTCTGCACGATGGTGGCGTCCGGCGTGGACTCGGTCGTGGCCACGCCCGTGACGCGGCCAAAGAAACGGCGGATATTGATGGCGTTGGTGGTGTCGTCCGATCCTTGGTCAATGACCTTCAGCACGTCGTCCTGGCCGATGATGGCCGCCGTGACCTGGATGCCGCCCGTGCCCCAGCCATAAGGCAGCGGCATCTCGCGGCTGCCGAACGGCACCTGGTAGCCGGGAATGGCCACCGCCTTGAGCAGCGCGCGGCGCAGCATGCGCTTGGTGGATTCATCGAGATACGCAAAGTTGTAGTGGTCGTCGCGTTCGACCGTGGCGTGTTGTGCGCTCATTGGGAGACAGCCTCGTCGATGAGATCGTTGGGAGCGGCTTGGGGGGTGGGCTTCGATGCAGCTTGGGGCGTGGCTTGGGTTGTGCCATGTGGCTCGGCTTTCTTCGCAGCCCCGTCCGCACGCAAGCGGCGCAGCAGTTCCAGGTTCGCCTGGAAGTCCACGTAATGTGGCAGCTTCAAGTGCTGCACAAAACCGGACGCTTCGACGTTGTCACTGTGATACAGCACGAACTCGTGGTCGTTGGCGGGCGAATCGGCGCGTTCGCCCAGGTCCCGGGCCTTCAACGCGCGATCCACCAGCGCCATCGACATGGCTTTGCGTTCGCCGTAGCCGAAGGTCAGGCCGTAGCCGCGCGTGAACTTCGGGCCGGCGTCAGCGTTGCCCGCGAACTGGCTCACCATCTGGCATTCGGTGATTTCGATTTCGCCCACCGTGACGGCAAAGCCCAGCTCTTCGATGTGCATCTCGACTTCCAGCGTGCCGTAGCGGATCTCGGCCGCGAACGGATGGGTGTTGCCGTAACCGCGCTGCGTGGAATAGCCCATGGACAACAGAAAGCCCTCGTCGGCGCGCGCCAGGTTCTGCAAGCGGGCCGCGCGCGAGGCCGGAAAGTCCAGCGGCTGGCGCGTCAGGTCGAAGGGTTCGGGGTCGCCTTCGGGCACGGGTTCGGCGTCGATCAAATCATCGTGCGCCAGCAGATCCGTCACGCGCGGCATGGCGCTGTCCAGCGCCTCGCCGCCGGCGGGCAACGCGTCGGCCTCGCGTTGCGCTTCCAGCGTGAAGTCCAGCAGGCGTTGGGTGTAGTCGTAGGTGGGCCCCAGAATCTGGCCGCCCGGCACGTCCTTGAAGGTGGACGAGATGCGGCGCTGCAAGCGCATGGCGCCGGTGTCGATCGGCTGCGTGTAGCCATAGCGCGACAAGGTCGTGCGATAGGCGCGCAGCAGGAACACGGCTTCGATCACGTCGCCCGCCGCCTGCTTGAGCGCCAGCGAGGCCAGTTGCGGATCGTAGAGCGAGCCCTCGGCCATCACGCGCGATACCGCCAGCGGCATCTGTTCGCGAATCTGGTCCAGGCTCAGTTCGGGCACCGCGCGGTCGCCGCGCCGGTAGGCGTCCAGCATGCGGTACGAATTCAGGATGGCGCGTTCGCCCCCTTTGACGGCTACGTACATGTCAGTTCTCCACCCGCGTCGTGCGCGGCAGTCCACACATCCACCGGTCTTGCGTCAGGAACACGTCGACGCCCAGCGGAAACTGTTGATGGTTCAGACGCCAGTCGCGCCAGAAGCCGTCGGGCAGGCCCGTCACCGACAGCGCTTGCCGCGTCTGGATACCCGGGCCGGTCAGGCTGACGGCGTGGCCGTCGACAAGCGAGCCCACTTCAAGGAGCAAGGTCGTGGACAGATCGGGATAGGCCGGATCACCCGGATGGCAGGCGGACAGCGCGGGCGCATCGAACCCCGTCGGCACGGCGGCAAAGCGCGCAAGCGACGGCGACGGCACGATGGGGCAGCCGCAATGAAACCGCAGGAAAGCCAGCGCGTCGGCGCTCACTTCCGGGGGCAGCCACAAGGGCGTATCGCCGTCCGCCAGCGTCAGCAGCAGCGCCGTCATGGCCGGCGACAAGCCGGCGGGCACGCCGCAGTGGGCGACGATTTCTTGTAAACGCCCGGGATGCGCCAAGGCCTTCAAGGCAGCGCGAAACGTGGTTTGCGCATCGTTGACCGGGTCGGCAAACCCCGGAATCAGGCCGCCGCGCGCGGCGGGCAACGTGGTGCTTGTCTGTGCTTGCATGTCAGTCCTCGCCCCGCACCATCGTGAAGAATTCAACCTTGGTCTGCGCCGCGACCCGTGCCTGGGCGTCGACCTTGTCGGCATGCTGGCGCGCCAGCGGCTGGATCAATTGCGCTTGCACGGTGTCGTGCCATTCCGGCAATTGCAGCAGCGCGTCGGCCACCGCGGCCTGCTCGGCATGGCGCAGCGAACGCCCTTGCACGTAGGCCACGCCCACCACGCCGCCTGCCTGCGTGTCCAGCGTCACCGCGCAGCGCGTCACGGTCATTTCGCCCAGATTGAAGCGCGCCCCGGTGCCACCGCTGCGCGCCCGCACCATGGCCATACCGGTCTGGGCCGGCCGCAACATCTGGTGCTGGGGCACGCTGCCCAGGCCACTGAACGCCCCTTCCAACGCGGCCGGATCGGCCAGGGACAACACGCGCATCCAGGCGGCGCGCCGGGTAACGGGCGCCTGCTGCCCCGCTTGTGAGTGATCCATCTTTTCCTCTACACGTCTAGACGACTGGATGAAGTATGATCGCTTGGAAAACGAAGTTCAACAGGTTGGCGTGAATTTTTGATGACAGTTGCGGCGCGTGTGCAGCGCCTATCCGGCGCGCGCCGCATGGGGCACAATCACAGCCATTCTTCATGAAGCTGATATGACAGCACGAGCAGACCCCATGGTTGAAAGAGGTTCCGGCATCGCCGTCTGGCGGCAAATTGGTGAGTCCCTGGCGGACGACATCCGCAACAAGCTCTATCTGGCGGGCGAGCAGTTGCCCTCCGAACCCGAGCTGGCCGCCAAGTTTTCGGTCAACCGCCACACCATCCGGCGCGCCATGGGCGAGCTAGAGCAAAGTGGCCTGGTCCGCATCGAACAAGGCCGTGGCACGTTCGTGCAAGAGCACGCCATTGATTACGCCATCGGCAAGCGCACGCGCTTTTCCGAAAACCTGCGCAGCCAGGGCATGCTGGGTCACCAGGAAGTTCTGGGCAGCCAGACCTTGCGCGCGGCCGATATCGCCAAGCACCTGGGGCTGACCCGCACCGCCCCGCTGTTGCGCGTGCAAATCGTGGGCAAGGCTGAAAACCGCCCCATCAGCGCCTCTGAGCACTTCTTCGACGAAAAGCGTTTTCCGGATTTCGCCGACCGCCTGAGCGCCTTGCGCTCGGTGTCCAAGGTATACGCGCACTACGGTATTGGCGACTACACGCGCAAATGGTCACGCATTACCGCCGCGCTGCCCACGCCGGAAGTCGCGCGCCTGCTGGGCCAGCCCAAGACCCGCCCCATTCTGCAGATCGAGGCCTTGAACGTGGATCAGGACGGCGCCCCGCTGCAATACAGCATCACCCGCTTTGTGGGCGATCTGGTGCAACTGATGGTGGCGGACGACAGTTAAGCGGCACGGCCCTTCCCCGGGCCGAAAAGCGATTTAACTCATCTAGACATCTGGTTGTCATGCAAAGTCGATAACGTCACACCATGAACTCACATGCCCCTTCGCCCCTGGCCGGTGTTACAGGCCAACGCATCCTGACGCCGCGTGGCGTCGAACAAGCCAGCCTGCGCTTTCAGGGCGGACTCATCGACGACGGCGGCGGCTCGCCCACGCGCGGCGCGCCCTGGTTCGACGCCGGTCAACTGCTGGTGCTGCCCGGCATCGTGGACCTGCACGGTGACGCCTTCGAGCGCGCCATCATGCCCCGCCCCAGTGTCACCTTTCCGTATGACAGCGCCTTGTTCGACGTAGACCGCCAACTGCTGGCCAACGGCATCACCACCGAATTCCACGGCGTGACCTTGTCCTGGGAAGGCGGGCTGCGCGGCGAGGCCTATGCCGAACGGATGTTCGATGCGCTGGAGCGCATGCAGCCGATGATGGGCGCGCGGCACTACGTGCATCTGCGCTTTGAAACGCACCATGTTGGCGGCGTGGAGCTGGCCCAGCAGTGGATCCGCGATGGTCGTGTGCGCTTTCTGGCGCTGAACGACCACCTGCCCGGCATGGCCCGCCGCCTGGGCGACGACCGCAAGCTGATGCAGTACGCCAACCGCGCGGAATGCGATCTGGACACCTTCCAGCAACGCATACGCGCCGCGATGTCGGCGGCGGATTCCGTGGCCGACGCCATGCGCGAACTGACGCTGTGCGCGCAGGCGGCCGGCTTGAAGGTCGCCTCGCATGATGACCCCGACGCCGCCACGCGCCGCTACTACCATCAACTGGGCTGCGGCGTGGCCGAGTTTCCGCTGACCCGCGACGCCGCCTGCGTGGCGCGCGAACTGGGAAATTCCGTGGTCTTCGGCGCGCCCAATGTCGTGCGCGGCGGCAGCCACACCGGCGCGCCCAGCGCCACCGAGATGGTGCAGGCGGGCCTGTGCGACATCCTGACGTCTGACTATTACTACCCGGCGCCGCTGGCCGCCGTGATGCGCCTGGTGCAAGACGGCGTGCTGCCGCTGGCGCAGGCCTGGAACCTGGTGTCGATGAACCCCGCCCGCGCCGCCGGCTTGAAAGACCGAGGCGCACTGGCGCCGGGGCTGATCGCCGACGCCATCGTGGTGGACGACAACGTGGCGGGCTTGCCGCGCGTGGTGGCCGCCATTGTGGGCGGCGAACTGCGCTACGCCACGCGCGTGTTCGGCGACGGCCACAGCCAACGCATGGCGGCTTGATGTCCACACTTATGCCCATGCCGCTTGCCCACCGCTACGCCTTGTACCTGTCGCCCAGTGGACCGTGGCGCGAATGCGGCAGCCGTTGGCTGGGCCGCTGCGCCGACACGGGCGCCCTGCTGCCGCCCTTGCCCGGCCAGCCCGAGGCCTCACGGGGCTGGACCGACGCGCCGCGCCATTACGGCCTGCATGCCACCCTGAAGCCGCCCTTCCGGCTGGCCTCCGGCGCCACGCCTCAGGCGTTGGACGCGGCGGTGCGCACGCTGGTCCAGGGTCTCAGCCCGTTTGCCCTGACACTGGAATGCGAAACGCTGCGCGGCTTTTTAGCCTGGCGCATTGCGGACGCGGACAAACAAGGCCAGGCCCGCATCCAGGCGCTGGCAGATGCTGCCGTACAGGCGTTGGACGCCTTTCGCGCCCCGCCCACGCCCGAGGAAATCGCGCGGCGCCAACCCCATGCGCTGACACCCGAACAACGGGAAATGCTGACGCGTTGGGGCTACCCGTATGTCTTCGACACCTACACCTTTCACATCACGCTGACCGGCAAGCTGGCGGGCGACGCCCTGGAGCAGGCGCAACGCAGCATCGCCGCCTTTGCCGACCCGCTGCGCGGCCAGGCGATGGCGGTATCCGGCGTCAGCCTCTTCGTGCAGTCGGAACCTGGCGCCGATTTTGTCGCAGCGCGCCATTACCATTTCGACGGCACGCAGTCCGACGCCCTTGGCGCGCCTGCCCTGCAAGGCCCCGCCGCGCCATGACCAAGCCCGCCCCACCCTTGCCGCCCGCCGACGGTGCGCGCTTGATCTATCTGATGGGTGCATCGGGCAGCGGCAAGGACACCTTGCTGCGCTGGCTGCGCGCGCACCTGCGTGCGGAAGAACCGGTGTTGGTGGCGCACCGCTACATCACCCGCGATAGCGGCAGCACCGAAGACGCGCTGGCATTGACGTCGGAAGAGTTTGCGCGACGCGCGGCGCTGGGTTGCTTTGCCCTGCGTTGGGCCAGCCATGGCTTGCAATACGGCATCGGCATCGAAATCGACACCTGGCTGGCCTGCGGCGCGGCGGTGATCGTGAACGGCTCGCGCGAGCATCTGCAAGCGGCGCACCAGCGCTACCCGGCATTGACTGCCGTAGAGATCACCGTAGACCCGTCCGTGCTTGCACAACGGCTGGCGGGCCGGGGCCGCGAAAGCGCGGACCAGATTCAGGAGCGGCTGGCGCGCGCGGCACAGGGCTTTGCCATTCCGCCGCACTGCGCCTACACGCGGATCAGCAACGACGCCGCGCATGACGTCGCGGCGGCGGCCTTATTGGGCATCGCGCGCCGGGCGTTGGCGGGCTGAAGCGGCTGGCTGCTGAAGCTCCTGGCTGAACGGCGTGCTTGCAGACTGGCTGGCGCGGCGGGCCCAGCAAAAGCCGCTGTCCAAAGATCAAGCCGCCGCCGGCGCCCCGAAGCCCGCGCCCTCGGGCAGCCCGGCATCCACGCACAAGTCCAGCAGGATTTCCGAAAACCGCTCTTCCGCCGCCAGCACCTGTTCGCGCTTGCGGCGGATCAGGTTGATGGGCGGCAGTTCCCAACCGAAATCCCAAGGCAGCATGCCCAGCTTGCCGCGCTGGCAAAGCTCGCGCGCGATGTCTTCCGGCACTACGGAAATCAGCGTCTCGTTCATGGTCAGCATGCCTTCGATGACATCCGTGGAATAGGCTTCGAGCACGGGCGACGGCGGACGCAGCCCCGCGCGGATGAAGTGTTCAACGATCAATTGCCGCGTGGGCGTGTTGGCGGCCGGCAGCACCCAGTCCATGGCGGCCACGGCCGCCCAATCGGGCCGGCGCCGCGCCAGGCGTTGGGCCAGGCGGCTATGCGCGATCAAGCGCGGCCGCTGACGGTACAGCACGCGGTGGATCAGGTCGTCCAGCGTCACCGTGGACGTGGCGCGGCTGATGATGCAGTCCAGTTCATGGCGGCGCAACATGGGCACCAGGTGGTCCGTGGTGGCGCGGTGCAGCGTCAGCGTGACGCCATAGCGCTGGTGCAGGCGGCTGATGGCGGTGGTCAGCAAGGCGCTGGACACATAGGGCACCACGCCCACGTTCAGATGCGCCGAATGGCCCGCGTGCAGGGCTTCGACTTCGCGCGCCCACAGGTCCAGATCGCTCTGCATATGCCGCGCGCGGACCAGCGCCAGATTGCCCAGCGCCGTGGGCAGCAGCCCGCGCCCGCTGCGCAGGAACAAGGGCCCGCCGAAAATATCCTCAAGCTCGGCCAGCGCCTTGGTCACGGCGGGCTGGCTGATGCCGGTGGCCGCCGCCACGCGCGTCAGCGAACCGTGCTTGGCGATGTTGGTCAGCAAGGCCAGGTGGCGGTGTTTCAGGCGGTTGGACAGGCGGGCTGCATCCCAGCTCATGGCTTTCTCTATAACCAAACAGTTATTGAATTATGCCAACAAAGATGATTCCAGTTATTTCACAACCCTATACTTCTTCTCGTCCCTTACCCACAGCCGCCCCGCCATCATGAGCGCCTCCTTCACCACCCGTCCTGAAATACGCGGCACCTTCGGTGTCGTGTCGTCCACGCATTGGCTGGCGTCGCAGGTGGCCATGGGGGTGCTGGAACGCGGCGGCAACGCCTATGACGCGGCCGTGGCCGGGGGCTTCACGCTGCAGATCGTGGAGCCGCACCTGAACGGCCCCGGCGGCGAAGTGCCCATTCTGTTCTGGAGCGAAAACGAACAACGCATGCGCGCGCTGTGCGGTCAAGGCCCGGCGCCCGCGCTGGCCACGCCCGCCGCGTTCCGCGCGCTGGGCGTGGAAATGGTGCCCGGCATTGGACTGTTGCCCGCGACGGTTCCCGGCGCGTTCGGCGCCTGGCTGACGCTGCTGCGCGACTACGGCACGTGGGAACTGGCCGACGTGCTGCGCCCCGCCATCGACTATGCCCGCCACGGCTTCCCACTGGTGCCGCGCGTGTCGCAGGCGGTGCTGGCCGTGCAGGCGCTGTTTCGGGATGAGTGGACCACGTCGCGCGATGTCTGGATGCCCGATGGCCGCGTGCCCGCGCCGGAATCCCTGTTTCGCACGCCCGCAATCGCCGACACGTACACGCGCATCCTGGATCAGGCGCATGCCGCCAGCAGTGATCGGATCGGCCGCATCGACGCCGCCTTGAACTGCTGGTATCGCGGCTTCGTCGCCGATGCCATCGACGCTTACTACACCGAAGCCGAGGTGCGCGACACCACCGGCCAGCGCAATCGCGGACTGCTGCGCAAGGCCGACATGGCCGACTGGCGCGCCACCTACGATGACCCCGTCACCACGCAGTACGGCCGCTATACCGTGGCCAAGTGCGGCGTGTGGTCGCAAGGGCCGGTGCATTTGCAGCAGTTGGCGATGCTGCGTCATCTGGGCATGGAAGGCCTGGACCCCACATCGCCAGAATTCGTACACCGCATTGCCGAAGCGGCCAAGCTGGCGTTCGCGGACCGCGCCGCCTGGTATGGCGACCCCGACTTCACGCCCGTGCCCTTGGCCGCGCTGCTCAGCGACGCCTATGCGCGCGAACGCGCTGCCCTCATCAAAGCCACCGCATCCACCGTGCTTCGGCCCGGCAGCCCCGACGGGCTTGCCCCCCGCCTGCCCGACCTGGCCGCCGCCGACCGCACGCTGGCCGCTTCCGACACGCGCTTTGGCGTGGGCGAGCCTACGTTCGCCGCCTTGCCGCCGGTGGCCGAATGGGCCGCGCGCGAAATCTTCGTGGGCGATACCTGCCAGATCGACGTGATCGACCGCGACGGCAACATGGTGGCCGCCACGCCCTCGGGCGGCTGGCTGTCGTCAAGCCCCGTCGTGCCCGGACTGGGCTTCCCACTGACGACCCGCCTGCAAATGACCTGGCTGGACGACGGCGTGCCCGGCCAACTGCAAGCCGGCAAGCGCCCGTGCACCACGCTGTCGCCCGGCCTGGTGTTGCGCGATGGGCAACCCTATATGGCGTTCGGCACGCCGGGCGGCGACCAGCAGGATCAATGGACCGTGGCGTTCTTCCTGCGGCACGCCATGGGCATGAATCTGCAAGAAGCCATCGACGCGCCGTCGTGGCATATCGATCATTTCCCGGGCTCATTCTGGCCGCGCACGCAAACGCTGAACCGGCTGACGGTGGAATCGCGCTTGCCCGAGGCCACCCTCGACGCGCTGCGCGCCGCCGGCCACAACGTCAAGGTCGGACCGGCCTGGTCCGAAGGCCGCATCAGCGCCTGCACGCGCGAACCCATCGCGGGCGGCGGCCTGCTGCTGCGCGCGGGGGCCAATCCACGCGGCATGCAGGGCTACGCGGTGGGGCGCTAGTTGCTTATCAACCATTTCCATCCAGCCGGCGTCCAGACCGGCACTTTCACAGGGGTAAACACCATGAAGCTGAACTTCCAACGATTGCTGCGCGTGTGCGCGCTGGGCCTGGCCCTGGCCACGCCCGCCTTGTCCCAGGCCGCCTGGCCTGAAAAACCCATCACGTTGATCGTGCCGTGGGCCGCGGGCGGGTCCACCGACATCCTGGCGCGCGTGCTGTCGGAAGGGCTGACCCAATCGCTCGGCCAGCCGGTCATTGTGGAAAACCGCTCGGGCGCGTCCGGCAACATCGGCACCACCTTCGTGGCGCGCGCCAAGCCCGACGGCTACACGCTGCTGGTGGGCTCGATGAGCACGCACACGATGAACCAGGCGCTGTATTCCAATATGCCCTTCGATGGCGTCAAGGACTTCACGCCCATTGCCGAACTGGCCTTGGTGACCAACACGATGGTGGTACACCCCTCGGTGCCCGCCAAGAACGTGAAGGAATTCATCGCCTACGTGAAAGAGCGCCCGGACACCGTGGCCTATGCCTCGGCGGGACAAGGCTCGACCAACCACCTGAGCGCCGCGCTGTTTGAAAAGGCCGCGGGCGTGAAGATGATGCACATCCCCTACCGTGGTGGCGCGCCCGCCGTGCTGGATACGGTGGCCGGCCGCACGCAGGTGCTGTTCAGCGCCGGCACGCAGACCCTGCCGCACGTGCGCACCGGCAAGCTGACGCTGCTGGGCGTCACCGAAGAGCAGCGTTCGCCGCTTTTGCCTGAGGTGCCCACGGTGGGCGAAACGCTGCCGGGCTATGAATTGTCGGTCTGGTACGGCGCCTTCGGCCCCGCCGGCATGCCGCCTGAACTTACCGCCCGCCTGAACCGCGAGATCAACCTGATCTTGAAGCGTCCCGACGTCATCAAGAAAATGGGCGACATGGGCGTGCTGCTGACGGAAACCACGCCGGAGCAGTTCGGGCAGATCCTGGCGCGCGATGCCGACAAGTACGGCAAGCTGATCAAGGAACTGGGAATTACCGCTGAATGAACGGCAAGCCGACTTCCGTGACGCCGGCGCTGGCCGGCGTGCAAGCGATCGCCCTGGCCTATGCCGCCGCCGACTCGGCGGCGGCCTTGCAGGCCATCGACGCCTACGCCCACGCCTCGCTGGAACACACCCTGTGCACCGTCAACCGCTTTGATGCCGCCACCATGCGCGTGGTGCGCCTGTACAGCTCCAACCCGCAGGCCTACCCACCGGGCGGCAGCAAGGACAAGCGTGACACGCCCTGGGGCCGCCACGTGTTGCTGGAACAGCGCGTGTTCGTAGGCGAAGGGGAAGCGGCCATCCGCGAATTCTTCAACGACCACGACGCCATCCGCAAGCTGGGCCTGCAATCGGTGATCAACGTGCCCGTCGTGTACGACGACGTCTGCCTGGGCACGGTGAATTTCCTGATGCCGCGCCCCACCGTGTCGGACGCCGACGTCGACAACGCCCGCCTGGCGGGCTTGCTGGCGCTGCCGGCGCTGTTGGCGGGACAGCAGGCCAGCTAGATCACTAGATCAACGCCCGCCGGATCCGCGAGGACAGCATGTCGATGACCACCACGAAGGCCACGATGATGATCATCACCGCGCAGGTTTCGGCGTAGCGGAAGCTGCGGATGATTTCCCACAGCACGGTGCCGATGCCGCCGGCACCCACAATGCCCACCACCGACGCCGACCGCACGTTGGATTCAAAGCGGTAGAGCGAATACGAAATCCACAGCGGCAGCACTTGCGGAATGACGCCGTAGACGATTTCTTCCAGCGCATTGGCGCCGGTGGCGCGCACGCCTTCGACGGGGCGCGGGTCGATGGCTTCAACGGCTTCCGAAAACAGCTTCGCCAGCACCCCGGTCGTGTGCACCCACAGCGCCAGCACGCCGGCGAACGGCCCCAAGCCCACGGCCACGATGAACAGCATCGCGAACACCATTTCATTGATGGCGCGGCACGCATCCATCAGGCGTCGCATCGGCTGGTAAACCCAGGCCGGCACCATGTTCGACGAGCACAGCAGCCCCAGCGGCACGGCCACGACGATGGCCAGGAACGTGCCCCATACCGCGATCTGCACCGTGACGATCATCTCGTCCAGATACATGCGCCAGTCGCGGAAATTGGGCGGAAAGAAGTCGGCGGCAAACTGGGCCATGTTGCCCGAATCACGCAGCAGGTCCATGGGCCGCATGTCCGCGCCCTGCCATGACATGACCAGTAGCGCAAGAACGACGGCCCACACAAGCAGCACGGGCAGCGATGAGCGCGGCGCGGTAGGCAGGCGGGGTGAATGAGTGGCAAGGTTCATGGAATGGGCGGTCCGCTTGAAGGCGTTCAAAAAGGCAGGGCCGGCGCACCAGGCGATGCGCCGGCCATACGCCGCGCTTATTGCTTGGCGGTGGCAGGTTGGCCCAGGCTGGCCAGCTTCTTGTCCAGGTCAGCCAGCTGCTGTTGCTTTTCAGCCTGGCCCAGCGTGGTGTCGGATTCGACCTTGGCCTTTTCACGCGCCAGTTCGATTTGACGGATGGGCACCAGTTGCTGGTTGTCGGACGCGCGGAAGCCCTGATAGGTCAGCGCCTTCAGGTTGGCCATCTCACGCTGCGCGTCCTTGCCCTTGCCGTAGTTGACGAAGAAGTCGCGGATGCGGCCCTTCAGGTCGGCGGGCAGGTCGGAACGCATGACCAGCGGATCCGCCGGAATCAACGGCGACTTCCACAGCACGCGGACGCTGTCGTTGGCGTCCTTGCCCGTGTTCAGGCGGTAGCGCTCCAGCGCTTCGGTGTTATTGATGGCCACATCCACCTGCTTGTTGATGACCGACAGCAGGTTGGACTCATGGTTGCTGGAACGCATGGTCTTGAAGAAGGTCTTGGGTTCGATCTTGTTGGCGCCCCACAGGTAGTAGCCGGGCACAGCGGTGCCGGACGTGGAGTTGGGGTCGCCCGCGCCGTAGCTCAGCTTGCCAGGGCTCTTCAACACGTCATCCAGCGTCTTCAGGTTGCTGTCCTTGTTGACGATCAAGAGCGACCAATAGCCGGGGTTGCCGTCCTTGTCGATGACCGAGGCGAACACTTCGCCCTTGGCGCGGTCCACGGCTTCGATGGCCGACTTGTTGCCGAACCAGCCCAACTGCACCTTGTTGAAGCGCATGCCTTCGATGATGCCGGCGTAATCGGATGCGAAGAAGGGCTTGACCGGCACGCCGACGGCGCGGCTCAGGTCATCAATGACGGGCTGCCAGACGGACTTCAGGTTGGTCGACGACTCGGTCGAGATGATGCCGAAGTTCAAGGTCTTGGTATCTTCCGCGTGGGCTTGCGTGGACAAGGCCGCGGCGGCGATCAGGGTAACGAAGGTTCTGCGTAGCATGGGTGGCTCCGGGGTAGGAAGGGCAGAGAGGCCGCGAAGAGCGGAATCAGAAAAAGATCAGGCGGCTTGCGCCAAGGTGCTCAGGGGCGCCAGGGCCGGCATGGCTGGCGCCGGTTGCGTGTACTCGGGCAGCAGTTCGCTCAGTTCCGAGCCATACAGGTCGCGCAGCATTTCGGGGGTCAGGTCGGTGGCGGGGCCGTCGTACACGACCTTGCCGTGGCGCAGCGCCACCACGCGCGGGCAATAGCGCAGGGCCACGTCCACCTGGTGCAGCGACACCACCACCGCCACCTTGCGACTGCGGTTGATCTGGGCCAGCGTGTCCATCACGCGGCGCGACGACTCGGGGTCCAAGGACGCGATGGGCTCGTCGGCCAGGATCACGCGCGCGTTCTGCACCAGCGTGCGCGCGATGGCGGCGCGCTGCTGCTGGCCGCCGGACAGCGTCGAGGCGCGCTGAAATGCATAGTCGTCTATACCAACCTGGGCAAGCGCTTCCAGGCCCTGGCGCACTTCGTCGCGCAGGAACCAGCGCGTCAGGCTGCGCCACAGCGGTATGCGCGGCAACATGCCGGTCAAGACGTTGGTGATGACCGGCAGGCGGCCCACCAGGTTGAATTGCTGGAACACGAAGCCGATGCCGGCGCGCGCCGCGCGCACGTCACGGCTAAGGCGGCCGTTGCGCTGGATAAGCTGGCCATTGACCGTTACGCTGCCCGCGCCCGAATTGTCCGCATCACCGGCAACAAAACCCGCCAGATGGCGCAGCAGCGTGGACTTGCCCGAACCCGACGCGCCCAGCAGCGCCACCATTTCGCCGTCGGCCACTTGCAGGCTGACGTTGTCCAGCGCCTTGGACCCGGCGTGGAACGTTTTGCTCAAGGCATGTACTTCGATGGCGGTTGTCATCGCTTGATCCCCTTGGATGTGGTCATTGCGGCATTCTGTTTTCGCGGCATGACAGCGCGATGACCCGCCAACACTATCGCCAGGGATAAAAATCGGGGCCAGCAATCAACTGAAAGATTGCCGTCATAAACACGCTTGCGGACAGCTTGCGGCGACCGGCGACGGGCGACGGGCAACCGGCGACCGGCGGCGCAGGTATATTCGAGGTGTTATCCCAATGCCTGGCGCTCATCATGATCAAAGGTTCCTGCCTGTGCGGCCGCGTGGCTTACGAGATCGACGGCCCCCTCACCGACGCCCTGAACTGCCACTGCGTCATGTGCCGCAAGTCGCACGGCGCGGCTTTTCGAAGCCGCGCCTCGGTGCAAGCCGTTGATTTCAAATGGACCAAGGGCGAAAACCACGTCACGTGGTATGCCTCGTCACCAGGCAACTACCGGGGGTTCTGCGAAGCCTGCGGCACGCCCTTGCTAAGCCGCTTCGATCAGGCGCCCGACGCCTACGGCCTGCCCCTGGGTGCACTGGATGACGACCCTGGCGTGAAGCCCGCCGCGCATTGCCACGTGGCCAGCAAGGCCCCGTGGTTCGACATCTCGGATGATTTGCCCCAATACCCGACGACTTCCCCGCCGAGATCGGATCCCGTCAGCAAACCGTTACATAAGCCTGCACCCTGAAGCCGTAACGCGCCGCCCCGCGCCATCCGGGGGCCTCAGCCCACGCCCCGCGCGCGGCGAGTCGTTCAGCAGCAACTATCACGGCGCTGCGGCGGATAAATACTGGCTAAGCGTCGCGCTTTGCAGTAACATCAGTCCGTGATTTTTCCGCAAAAACCGGGCTTCGGTCACTCTGCGTGCCAACCTGTACTCCTTCGGGCAACCCCCCAAGATACCCAGGCTGCTCCCGGTTTGGTTGAGATAAGCCACTGGATTACCCCCACGGGATGGCCCGGGTGGACATCACTGGGGAACCTCACGGATCAACCCACCGAGCAACCCACCGAGCGACCTCACCCCTGCCCCAGGCGCCGCAACATTTTGCGCCGCAGGGCATTGCAGCAAACGCTCCAACCCGCTTCTTCCGGAGCCATGCATTTGCATGGCGTCGCGACCAAGCCGCGCCCCGCGCGCACATTGCCCACGCTGCGCGAGTATCCGTCATTTCAGACATCCGCTTCGGATGCCGTGGCCGTTACCCGCGCTTGCCCGAACGTTTTACGTTCAACCGCTGGACCTGGTTATCTGTGTCCAACGCGCATGCCGCTTCGTGCGGCGCGTCATGCCGCCGGCCTGGCTGCGCGTATTGATCAAGGAGTAGAGAATGGCTAAAGAAGAACTCATCGAATTGGATGGCATTGTTGACGAAGTGCTGCCCGATAGCCGCTACCGCGTCAAACTGGACAACGGCATCGAAGTCGGCGCTTACGCCTCCGGCCGTATCCGCAAGCACCGCATCCGCATCCTGGCGGGTGACCGTGTCACCCTGGAAATGTCGCCCTATGACCTGACCAAGGGCCGCATCAATTTCCGCCACAAGGACGAACGCGCCCCCGCGCCCCATCGTCCCCAGCAATACCGCCGTTAAGCCAGGGCCTCAGGGCCGGCCTGTTGGCCGGCTCCCCTGGCTTTTCGTCGCCCGCCCCAGGGCTCACCGCCCTTAAGGCCACGGCGCGACATGCCGTAATGCGTGGAACGTCCGTTCGTGAAAAAATGGCAACCCGGTCAGGCGCAATGTCTGGCGGGAAACGCATGAAGCAAGATGGATTTCACAGAAGAGTTGCAAGCCGCTGCTGACCAGCTTTCCCTGGCGCGAAGAAAATTCGCGAAGGGGGAGGAAGGCCTGCGCCTGCTGCATCAGTCGCGCGAGGCGTTCATCAACAGCCTGCGTAATACCGGCCTGACCTACGCCGAAGCCAAGATCAAGTACGACAACTGCCTGGACGAGCAAGAGGCCGCGCAGCGTCATGTACGCCAGCAGATGGATTATGCCGAGCGCATGCACCAGTTCGTGCTGAACAAGATCGCGCAGCAGACCGCCACGGCCTGATGCGTGCGCCGGGCACGCTGGCCCGGCATTCAAGCATGGAATCAGGGCTTGAAGGCCCCGATGAAAATGGCCGGGTCAACCCGCGCATCGTTCAGGCTGATGTTCCAGTGCAGATGCGGACCGGTCGCGCGCCCCGTGGCGCCCACCTTGCCCACCACCCCACCACGCGGCACCTCGTCGCCCACCTTCACGTCAACCGCTGACATGTGGCAGAACATGCTGATGAAGCCTTGGCCATGGTCGATGAACACGGTCTTGCCGTTGAAGAAATAATCCCCCACCAGCACCACCACGCCCGCTGCCGGCGCCTTGATCGGCGTGCCCGCGGGCACGGCGAAGTCCAGACCCGAATGCGGATTGCGTTCCTGTCCGTTGAAAAACCGACGCAACCCGAACGGGCTGGACAGCCGCCCGCCGTTGACCGGGCGGTCCAGCAGCACGTTGCTGGGCGTGACGCCAGCGCGATACGTCCGGTAGGCCGCGATCTGCTCGGCCAGCTCGCGTTCGATGCGCTTCAGGTCGTCTGGGTTGGGGTCCACCTGGCGCCGATTCTTCAGGGTGATGTGCTGCGCCACGTAGTCCTTGGCGCCCACCTTGAACGGCAGTTTGCGTTCGCCGTTGGCGTCGCGCACCACGGCGTACTGCTCGCCCGGCTTCACGCTCAGCGGAATGCCCACCATGGCGATCCACTGCTTGCCTTCTTCGCGCAGGACCATCACGCGCCGGTCCTGGTACGTGACTTCGGGCGCATTGTCGGTATCGCCCAGCGACAAGACGGCCACGCCACCCGGCACGGGGGCATTCAGCTTGCGCGAAATAAAGCCTTGCTGGGCGGCGGCACGGCCAGGCAGGCCCAAGGCCAGGGCGGCCGCTGCCAGGCCCAGGCCCAGAACGGCGCGACGCGGGTACAGGGTGCTTACAGACACAGGTTCGCGGGTTCGATGATGCTTTGGTCGCGGCGGGCGATACGCGTGGACAGGCGCGCCTCGGTCTTGCCCTTCCAGGTGGTGGTGGTCAGCACGGCTTCGACGCCCAAGCTGTCTTCCTGAATCAATTCAAACCCGTTGCGCACCGCCTTCTGCTGGAAGTTGACGCCCATGTTCTTCCAGGCGCTGGCCACGCAGGTCGTGTAGTCCTCGGCCGTACGCTGGGTGGACCCGTAGAACACCGGGTCGCGATCACGCACGTCTTTGACGTTGGCGCAAGCCGACAGGGCAGCCAGGGCGATAAGGGACAGGGCAATGCGAACCTTCATGACGGGCGGACTCTCAAGCAAAAAGTGGATGGGCGGCCAAAACTATAACGCAGCGCTATCACGCGGCAACGACTCAGGGCTGCGGGGCACGGCGGGCCGATTTGGGGCGGAACGCATCAATGACTTCGGGGCGCGTCTCTGCATAGGGCCCACCGATGAGATCAATGCAATAGGGGATGGCGGCGAAAATTCCCGGCGCGATGACGGCGCCGTCGCCGCCCTTCAGCCCTTCCAGGGTTTCACGAATGGACTTCGGCTGGCCGGGCAAGTTCACGATCAGCGCGGCGTGCGAAGGCGTTTCGCGGATAACCGCCACCTGACGCGACAGAATGGCCGTGGGCACAAAGCGCAGGCTGATCTGGCGCATCTGTTCGCCGAAACCCGGCATTTCTTTCGTGCCCACGGCCAAGGTGGCCTCGGGTGTGACGTCGCGGCGGGCCGGGCCCGTGCCGCCGGTGGTCAGCACCAGGTCACAACCACAGACGTCGACAAGCTCGATCAAGGTTTCGGAAATGCGCGCGGGCTCGTCGGGGATCAGCCGATCCACTGCCTGCCAGGGCGACACCAGCGCCGAGCCCAGCCATTCGCGCAAGGCGGGCAGGCCCTGGTCCTGGTAGGCGCCGCTGGACGCGCGGTCAGAGACCGATACCAGGCCGATGATCAGGTCGTCGGGATGGCGGCGGGCGATTCGGGTCGTGGTGGTCATGGCGGAGGCGGTAAGAGAAAAAAGGGCAGTGGCGGCGGCTGGATATGGCGCACGGCGCGGTCGATCATGGCAATCCAGAAGACAGCCACGGTGTTGATGCTATCGCATTCTTTCCCTGGAGCCTGGCGGCCGAGCGGTCCTCGTGGCGGGTTCAACCCTATGGAAAAAAAGCGAATCGGTCCGTGGCCCCGTTTACCCGGCTTGTTCGCGCCCCAGGCGCTGAATAACATCCACTAACAAAAATATTCCAAGACTGTCGCCCGGCGGGGTCGACGGCGACGGCAGGATTGACGCTCCCCTTGAAAAGAACCGGGCGGGATTTGGTTTTTCGACGCAACCAGGACCCGGTCACAAATCTGCAATAATCGGCTCCTCACGCCGGAACCTCCCCCCCGCCTCCATGTTCGACCTCTTCCACGGCCTTGATCTCTGGGTCGGCCTCAGTCTTGTGCTGGCCCTGACATTCGTCCTGGCCTTCGAATTCATCAATGGTTTCCACGACACGGCCAACGCCGTGGCCACGGTCATCTACACCAAGGCCATGCCACCGCATCTTGCGGTGGTGCTGTCCGGCATCTTCAACTTCCTGGGCGTGCTGCTGGGTGGCGTGGGGGTGGCCTACGCCATCGTCCACCTGTTGCCGGTGGAGCTGCTGATCAACGTGGATACCGGCCGCGGCCTGGTCATGGTGTTCGCCATGCTGGCCGCCGCCATCGCCTGGAATCTGGGCACCTGGTACTTCGGCATCCCCGCTTCCAGCTCGCATACGCTGATCGGCTCGATCCTGGGTGTGGGCCTGGCCAACGCCCTGATCACCGACCTGCCGCTGGCCGAGGGCGTGAACTGGGGCAAGGCGATCGACATCGGCATGTCGCTGGTGGCCTCGCCCATCGCCGGCTTCCTGGTGGCGGGCGGCCTGCTGCTGCTGCTCAAGCGCTGGCTACCGCTGTCGAAAATGCACAAGACGCCCGAGCAGCGCCGCGCCATCGACAACAAAAAGCACCCGCCGTTCTGGAACCGCCTGGTGCTGGTGCTGTCGGCCATGGGCGTGAGCTTCGTGCACGGCTCCAACGACGGCCAGAAGGGCATCGGCCTGATCATGCTGGTGCTGATCGGTATCGTGCCCGCCAACTTCGTGCTGGACACCACCAGCACCACCTACCAGATTGAACGCACGCGCGACGCGGCCAATCACCTGAACGTGTTCTACCACCGCAACGAAGCGATGCTGGGCGACTTCCTGGCGCTCAAGCGCCCGGACGCTAGCTCGGAATTGCCGCCCACCTTCCGCTGCGACCCCAAACTGACCATACCTACCATCGCCGCGCTGCAAACCGACCTGGCCGGCGTCAGCCACTACGCCGACCTGTCGGCCGAAAAGCGCATCGACGTGCGCCGCTACCTGCTCTGCCTGGATGACACGGCCAAGAAGGTATCGAGCATCGAGGGGCTGCCCGCCCGCGAACGCGCCGACCTGCAACGCCTGCGGGCCGACCTGACGGCCACCACCGAATACGCCCCCTTCTGGGTCATCGTGGCGGTGGCCCTGGCGCTGGGTGCCGGCACCATGGTCGGCTGGCGCCGCGTGGTGCTGACCGTGGGCGAAAAAATTGGCAAGCAAGGCATGACGTACGCGCAGGGCATGTCGGCGCAGGTGACGGCGGTTGCCGCCATCGGGCTGGCCAACGTGTTCAGCCTGCCGGTATCCACCACCCACGTGCTGTCCTCGGGCGTGGCGGGCACGATGATCGCCAACAAGACCGGCCTGCAAGGCAATACCGTGCGCAACATCCTGCTGGCCTGGGTGCTGACCCTGCCCGCCTCGATGGCGTTGGCGGCCGCGCTGTTCTGGCTCGGCGTACAAATCTCCGGATAAGGCCAAACGGCCGCGCGGGCAATCCGCGCGGCCGCTGCAACACAGTGGCGACCGGGTCAGGCTTTTCTTGGCACGCGGTCCGCGTCTACCATGGCGGCATGGCTACCCAGACCCCCACCCCCGCTCCCACCCCCACCCCCACCCTGCATTACATTTTTGACCCGCTCTGCGGCTGGTGCTACGGCGCCGCCCCGCTGGTGGACGCCGCGCGCGGCGTTGCCGGCCTGCATGTGGCGCCCCATGGCGGCGGCATGATGACGGGCGGCAACCGCCAGCCCGTCACCGACGCGCTGCGCCGTTACGTCATGGCGCATGACGAACGCATCGCCAGCATGACAGGCCAGGTCTTCGGCAAGGACTACGTCGACGGCTTGCTGCGTGATACCGGCGCCGTCTTCGATTCCGAGCCCCCCACCACCGCCATCCTGGCCGCCGAACAACTTGCTGGCCGCGGGCTGGACCTGCTCAAGCGCCTGCAACGCGCCCACTACGAAGAAGGCCGCCGCATCGCCGAGCCGGCCGTCCTGAAGGAACTGGCCCGCGAGATCGGCCTGGACGGCGCCGCGTTTGACGCCGCCTACGCCGCGGCAGAAGGAGCGGACACCACCGCGCACATCGCGGCCAGCCGTCAACTGCTTGCGCAAGTGGGCGGCAGCGGTTTCCCCACGCTGGTGCTCGAACAGCACGGTGCCTACACCCTGCTGGAACCGGGCCGCTACCTGGGTCGCCCGGAGCAGTGGCAGGCTGACCTGCGCAGCCGCCTCCAGCCCGGCGGCTGAGCGATCAGGATTCTTCGATGTCGCCGTCGCGCTGCAATGCCCGGTGCATGGCCGGGCGCGCGCCCAGCCGTTCCAGATAGGCGTTGAACACGGGCGATTCAGGAATTACCTTCATCTGAATCAGGTATTGCAGGGAACCGCCCAACACGATGTCGACGGCCGAAAATGTATCGCCCAGGAAGTACGGCCGCGCCTGCAACACCCGGGTCAGCACCTGCTCGACCTCGTCGGCCGACCCCCAACCCGGCGCGCCTTCCTGGTGCGGACGCTTCAAGGCACGTTCCACCATGGCCGGCTCGAACACGCCGGTGGAATACGCCAGCCAGGTCAGGTAGGGCCCACGCTGCGCATCGCCCACCAATGGCCCCAGCCCTTTTTCGGGAAAAAGGTCCGTCAGGTATAGCGCGATGGCCGGGGTTTCGAAGATGGGCACGCCGTCGTGCACCAGGGCGGGCACCTTGCGGTGGGGATGGATGTCGATGTAATCGGCGGGCATGTGCCCCGCGCTATCGGTGCCCCGGATGGACACCATTTCGGTGTCGTAGGGCACGCCTAATTCCTCAAGCAGCCACAACACCCTGAACGACCGCGAGCGCGGCGCATGGTAAAGCGTAAGCATGGTCGGCCTCCTCTGCCTTGCACACCGACCATTTTGCCTTGCACCGCGCGCGGGCGAAAGCCGCCGAAATGACTACTGATCCGCCTCGCCCAGGGCGCGCAGTTGCGCTTTCAGGCGCCGCACCTCCTGGCTCAGGTCCAGGATCAGCGCCACCGCATCCAGGCTGGCGCCGAAATCGTGCTCCAACCTGCGCGCGTGCAGGGCGCGCTGCAGGTCCAGGCTATAGAAGCACCACTCCGACGGTTGGCGGCCATTGGCATTGACGATGCCGACCTCAACCAGTTGGGCCACCCACTCCACTTCCGCGTGGCAGGCACGGGCCAGCTCATCCGCGCTGAGCGGCTGCGCTTTGCCCACGACGGTGGCGCTGGTGATGACAAGTTTGCTCATGATCAGACCCCCAGATGGCGTCGTGGGTTGAACGGCGCGTCCTGTTGCAGTTTCCGGTAGGCCGCCTTGGCCGCTTCGCTATCGGCGGGCGGCAGCACCAGGTCCAACACCAGATACAGGTCGCCCGGCGGATCACCCGGGATGCCGCGCCCGCGCAGCCGCAGCTTGCGGCCATTGCCCGACCCGGCAGGAATAGATACCTCAACCGTGCCCCCCGGCGTGGGCGCATTCACCTGCGAACCCAGCGCGGCTTCCCAGGGCGCCACCGGCAACGTCATGTACAGATCGCGCCCTTCGGCGCGGTAGCGAGGGTGCGGCTTGAAGCGCACCTCAAGATAAAGGTCGCCATTTTCGCCGCCGCCGTAGCCGGGCATGCCCTGGCCAGACAGCCGGATGAACTGGCCTTCGCGCACGCCCGCCGGGATGCGCACGCTGAGCGTGCGCGTCTGCAGATGCGGGCGGCCTTGCGCGTCCGTCTCCATGGCGCGCAGGCTGATGTCGCGCGTGGCGCCATGGATGGCGTCTTCCAGGTCCACCTCGATGGCGGCGTGATGGTCATCGCCACGCGCACGGAAATCCTGCTGGCCGCCGCCGCCCCGGCCGGCGCGTTGGCCACGGCCGCCGAACAGCGACGAGAAGAACTCGCTGAACTGCGCCTCGTCGCCAGGCGCCGCGCCCCGGTGAAATTCAAAACCTTCGTCCCAACCAGGCGGCGGCTGGAAACCGCCCTCGGGCGACACGCCCACCGCCAGGTTGTCGTAGGCCACGCGCTTTTCCTGGTCTCGCAGCACGTCATAGGCTTCGTTGACGTCGCGCATACGGACTTCGGCGTCGCTTTCCTTGCTGACGTCGGGGTGGTATTTGCGGGCGAGTTTGCGGTAGGCGCGCCGGATCTCGTCTTCCGACGCGCTGCGCTCCACCCCGAGAATGCTGTAGTAGTCCTTGAACTCCATATGCCAGCCCACCTTAAAGGTTTCGGCCGCCTGGGGCAGTGCCGCATCCGGCCTTGAATATCAAGAAGATAGGGGTTGCGGACCGATTTTTCAATGCGCAATATCAGACCAAGCCGTGGATGCGACATGTCACGCGAGTGGCGTAGTATCTGTTCCGTAGTATCGAATCTTTACCGGCGGCCAACCTACGGCCGCCTCCACCCCCACGCAGGATCCACGATGAAGATGAGCAACATCCCCTTCGGCACCACGGACTGGTCCGAAGTTGAACGCACCGAACACGCTGGCGACACGGGCATGGCCTATTGGCGCACGCGCCAATTCGGCGACCTGCGCGTACGCATGGTGGAATACACGGCGGGCTACCTGGCCGACCACTGGTGCACCAAGGGACACATCCTCTTCTGTCTGGAAGGCGAGCTGCACACCGAGCTAGAAGACGGCCGCCAATTCGTGTTGACGCCCGGCATGAGCTACCAGGTGGCCGACCAGGCCGAACCGCACCGTTCGTCCACGGCCACGGGCGCGAAGCTCTTCATTGTTGACTGATCTATTGACTGATGCGCCCGCGCCACACGCAAAATTGCCGTTGCGTTACGCTTTGCAAGTCATGCGGCCCAGCGCCGCATGACGAATCATTGCTGCATTGCCAGACCCCCGCCTGACCGGAGACTACATTGGGCGCCCCGATTACCCTATACGTCGATTCCCAGTTCCTTAGCCCCTACGCCATGTCGGTGTATGTGGCGCTGGCCGAAAAGCAATTGCCTTTCGAAGTGCGCCCCATCGACCTGAACGCGGGCGAGCAACGGATGCAGCCCTATCAGTGCCGCGCGCTGACCGCGCGTGTGCCGGCGCTGACGCACGAGGACTTCAACCTGACGGAATCCAGCGTCATCACTGAATACCTGGAAGAAGTCTTTCCCGCCCCCCAACACGCCGCCTTGTACCCGCAAGCAATCCGCCCCCGTGCCCGTGCCCGCCAATTGCAGGCCTGGCTGCGCAGTGACCTGGCCGCGCTGCGCCAGGAACGTCCCACCGAAACCGTGTTCTACGGCGCGGCGGGCGAGCCCCTGTCCGATGCCGGGCACGCGGCCTTGGCCAAGCTGGTGCGGGTAGCCAGCTATCTGATTCCCGTGGGCCAGACCACGCTGTTCGACACATGGAGCATTGCCGACCTGGATTTGGCGGTCATGCTCAAGCGCCTGGCGCTGGACGACCTGCCCGACCCGTTGCGCGCTTATGCCGACGCCCAATGGCAACGCCCGTCCGTTCAGAAATGGCTGGAACACAACGCCGCCGCGCGCGACTGATAGCGAACCCTTGCCGGCCCATCGACAACAATAAAAAGGGACGGCTTTATTCGCTGCCGATTACCGAGTTTTAACCGTTGAAATGTTGCGGCGCAGCATTCGTTGCGGTGTAATGGTGAGGTCAACCTAGCCGGCTCCACTTGGGGCCGGTCCGACGGTCTTTCGCCGTCGGGCGCCACTAACAGGAGATCGCCATGGCCGATTCCGGCAACGATCGCGTCCCCACCCCGTCCTTCAATCCCTGGACGGCCGCCTACGAATATGCCGTGGATGCCTGGCAACGTGGCGTGCTCTACGCCGACGTGCTGCGCCAGCGCGGCAACCAGTATCACGAACACATGGCCAAGCGCGCCCCCAACGTGCTGAGCATGGAGTTCGAACTGGTGATGGATGGCCGCGAGCTGCCCCGCCCCGTCAACTACGGGCTGTTGCGCATCCAGCCGCCCGAAGGCGTGGAAACCGACCCGATCAAGCGCCCCTTCCTGGTGGTGGACCCGCGCGCCGGGCACGGCCCGGGCATCGGCGGCTTCAAGCCGGAAAGCGAAATCGGCGTGGCGGTCCGCGCGGGGCATCCCTGCTACTTCGCCACCTTCCTGCCGCAGCCCATGCCGGAACAGACCGTCGAAGACGTGATGATGGCCGAAGCGCGCTTCCTGGAAGAGATCATCGCGCTGCACCCCGACGCGGAAGGCAAGCCCGTGGTGGTGGCCAATTGCCAGGCCGGCTGGCAGATCATGATGACAGCCGCCGTCCGCCCCGAATTGTTCGGCCCCATCATCGTGGCCGGCGCCCCGCTGTCGTACTGGGCAGGCTGGCGCGGCATGAATCCCATGCGCTATTCCGGCGGTTTGTTGGGCGGAAGCTGGTTGACGGCAATGACCAGCGACCTGGGCAACGGCAAATTCGACGGCGCCTGGCTGGTGCAGAACTTCGAGAACCTGAATCCGGCCAACACCTTGTGGTCCAAGCAGTACAACCTGTATTCCAAGGTGGACACCGAAGCCGACCGCTACCTGAGCTTTGAAAAATGGTGGGGCGGCCACGTTTTCCTGAACGGCCCCGAAATCCAGTACATCGTCGACAACCTGTTCGTGGGCAACCGCCTGGCGACCGCGGGCCTGGTCACGTCGGACGGCATCCGTATCGACTTGCGCAATATCCGCTCGCCCATCGTGGTGTTCTGCTCTAAGGGCGACAACATCACGCCCCCGCCGCAGGCGCTGGGCTGGATTCCCGACCTTTACCAGAACGAGGCCGAAGTGCTGGCGCACGGGCAGACCATCGTCTATGCCGTGCACGAGAGCATCGGCCACCTGGGCATCTTCGTGTCGGGCAGCGTGGCCCGCAAGGAGCACCAGGAGTTCACGTCGAACATCGACATGATCGACGTGTTGCCGCCCGGCATCTACGAGGCTGAAATCGCCGACAAGACGCCCGACACGCCCAATGCCGACCTGGCGTTTGGCAACTACGTACTGTCGTTCGAGCAGCGCACCCTGGACGATGTGCGCACCATTGTCGACCGCAAGGAAGAAGACGATAAGCGCTTTGCCGCCGTGGCCCGCATCTCGGACATCAACCTGGGCATGTACCGCAGCTTCATGCAGCCGTGGCTGCGCGCGCTGGTCACGCCGCAATCGGCGGAATGGTCGCAGCGCCTGCATCCGTTGCGCTTGCCGTATGAGTTGATCTCGGATCGAAACCCCGCCATTGCCCCCATCGCGAAGGTTGCCGAACAGGTGCGCGAACACCGCCAGCAGGTGTCCGAATCCAACCCCTTCCTGATGGCGCAGGAAATGTTCTCGAACTGGGTCGAGACCAGCCTGAACATCTGGCAGGAAATGCGCGATTCGGCGGACGAACGCACCTTCATGGGTGTCTACGGTTCGCCGCTGGTGCAGGACCTGGCCGGCCTGGGCGCGCGCTCCGGCCCGCCGCGCAAGCACCCTGGCGTGTCGCCCGAACACCGCCGCTTCATGGAAGAACGCACCGCTGACCTGCGTTCGCTGCTGCAGGAAGGCGGCTTGCGCGTGGCGGCCATCCGCATGCTGCTGTACGTGTCCGGCGCCGAAGGTGGTTTGGACGAACGCAGCTTTGCGCTGATCCGCAAGGTGCGTGCCGAATCCGACAACGCCATGACGCTGCAGGAGTTCAAGGACACCATCCGCGACCAGGCCTTGATTCTGACGCTGGATTCCGACGCCGCTATCCAGGCCATGCCGCGCCTGCTGGAGAAGTCGCCCGCCGACGCCATCCGCAGCGCGTTGAAAACCATGAAGCACGTGTTGGAAGCCGCCGAGCCGCTTAGCCCGGCGGCTCGCGACAGCCTGACCGAAATGGAGCGCATCTTCGAAGCTGCCGAACGCCGTGCGCAGAAGCGCGCCCAGGCGCCCGCGCCCGCCAGGCTTGAAGCCACACCCGCGCCCACGGCCCCCGCGCTGAGCCTGATCGACGCGGCCGCGCAAGTGCCGTCCAAGGTCGCCAAGCCCCACCCGGCGGCAGCAAAATCGGCAGCCGCGGAGGCGCCTGAAAAGACCGCCAAGGCGGCGACCAAGGCGGCGCCGAAAGCAGCGTCCAAATCGGCAGCGGCCAAGCCGGCAGCCAAGCCGGCAGCGAAATCCGCAGCAAAGTCGGCAACCAAGTCGGTGAGCCCATCCGCGACCAAGCCCGCCACGAAGCGCGGCTCGAAGTCCACCGCTGCTTCCGCTCCCTCCGCCAACACCCCCGGCGCCCGTCAACCCGCCAAGGCCAAGCGCGCATGACACTGCCCACGTCCACGCATTACGACACGCTGATCGCACGCGCGCAAACGCTGGAACCGGCCTTCTGCGCCATTGCCCACCCCTGCGACGAACCGTCCTTGTCCGCCGCGCTGGAAGCCCGCGACCTGGGCCTGTTGCACCCCATTCTGGTGGGTCCGGAAAAGAAGATCCGCGACACGGCCGCCCAGTTCAAGCTGAACCTGGGCGACGCGCGCATTGTTGACGCGCCCCACAGCCACGCCGCCGCTGAAACGGCCGTGGCGCTGGTACGCAACGGCGAAGCCACGCTGCTGATGAAGGGCAGCCTGCACACCGATGAACTGATGCATGAAGTGGTGGCGCGCACCACCGGTTTGCGCACCAGCCGGCGCATCAGCCATGTGTTCATCATGGAAGTGCCCACCTATGCGGGCCCGCTGTTCATCACGGACGCGGCCATCAACATCTTCCCCGATCTGGAAACCAAGGCCGACATCATCCGCAACGTGATCGACCTGCATCACGGGCTGGGCTTGGGCGAGCCGCGCGTGGCCATCCTGTCGGCGGTGGAACAGGTCACGCCCAGCATTCCCAGCACCATCGAAGCGGCCGCCCTGTGCAAGATGGCCGACCGTGGCCAGATCACCGGCGGCCTGCTGGACGGCCCGCTGGCGCTGGACAACGCCATCAGCCCGGACGCGGCGCGCATCAAGGGCATCCGCTCGCCCGTCGCGGGCGTGGCGCAAGTGCTGGTGGTGCCCGACCTGGAAGCGGGCAACATGCTGGCCAAGAACCTGACGTTCCTGGCCAACGCTGAAGCGGCCGGCATCGTGCTGGGCGCGCGCGTGCCCATCATCCTGACCAGCCGCGCCGACAGCCCGCGTTCGCGCCTGGCCTCGTGCGCGGTGGCGGCCATCTACGCGCACCACCTCAGCCAGTTGGCGGCCCGCCCCCTGGTCTGACCCGCGTCCCCACCGCTACCGGATCCCAGAGCCATGAGCGAACCTCGCGACACCCGAGATACCAGCGATACCATCCTTGTCATCAACGCCGGCAGTTCCAGCATCAAGTTCTACCTGTACGACATCGACGGCAATCACGAACTGGCGCCGCGCCTGGGTGGCCAGTTGGAAGGCATCGGCACCTCGCACCCGAAGCTGCGGGTACGCGACGCGGCGGGCCAAACCTTGCTGGAACGCGATATTGCGCCCAGCCACGCGCCCGACGTGCCCAACGCCCAGGAAGTGGTCGGCACCTGGTTAAGCGGCCACCTGGGCGGCGCGCCGCTGGCGGTGGGGCACCGCGTGGTGCATGGCGGGCCGGATCTGTCCGAACCGGTGCTGGTGGATGATGCCGTGCTGGCCAAGCTGGATACGTTCACGCCGTTGGCGCCGCTGCATCAACCCAACAACCTGGCGCCCATTCGCGTGATCCGTGAACGCCGCCCGTGGATACCGCAGGTGGCCTGCTTCGACACGGCGTTTCACCGCAGCCATTCAGACGTGGCCGACCGCTACGCGCTGCCTGAATCGCTGTACCAGGAAGGCGTGCGCCGCTACGGCTTTCATGGGCTGTCCTACGAGTACATCGCGCAGCGTCTCGGCCAGGCCTTGCCAGACATCGCGCACGGCAAGATCATCGCCGCGCACCTGGGCTCGGGCGTGTCCGCCTGCGCCATGCACGAAGGCAAGAGCGTGGACAGCACAATGGGCTTCACCGCGCTGGAAGGGCTGCCCATGGGCACGCGCCCCGGCCGGCTGGATGCGGGCGTGGTGCTGTGGATGATGGAACGCGGCATGGACCACGACCAGATCGAGCACATGCTCTATCACGACTGCGGCATGAAGGGCCTGTCGGGCATCAGCAACGACATGCGCGAACTGCTGGCCAGCGATGCGCCATCGGCCCAGCTGGCGCTGAAGTATTTCGCGTGGCGCGTGGCCGAAGGCATGATCGGCCTGGGCTGCGCCATGAACGGCATCGACGGCATTGTGTTCACCGCCGGCGTGGGCGAGAACTCGCCCCAGATCCGCCAGATGATCGCTGACCATTGGGGCTGGCTGGGCATCAAGCTGGACCCGGAACGCAACGCCCACCAAGGGCCGCGCATCTCCAGCGACGACAGCCGCATCGGCGTGTATGTAATCCGCACGAACGAAGAGCTGGTCATCGCCCAACACACGCTGGCCCTGGTTCGCCAACAATGAATGCGCCAAGAATGTGCCAACCGCGAGTGAGCCCACGATGAACGCCCCTACCTCGAACGCGGCGTTGCCGCTGGCCGGCAAGCGCGGCCTGGTGACCGGCATCGCCAACGCCGATTCCATTGCCTGGGGCTGCGCCAAGGCGTTTCGCGCCATGGGCGCCGAACTGGCCGTGACCTATCTGAACGACAAGGCCCTGCCCCACGTCGCGCCGCTGGCCAAGCAGGTGGACGCGCCGCTGCTGATGCCGCTGAACCTGCTGAACGAGGGTGAACTGGAAGCGGTGTTCGACCGCGTCACGGCCGAATGGGGCCACCTGGACTTCGTGCTGCACTCCATCGCCTTCGCCCCGCGCGACGACCTGCATGGCCGCGTGACGGACTGCTCGCGCGAAGGCTTCCTGCAAGCGATGGATGTGTCGTGCTGGTCGTTCATCCGCATGGCGAAACTGGCCGAACCGCTGATGGCCAAGGGCGGCGCCCTGTTCTGCATGAGCTATTACGGCTCGCAGATGGTGGTGGAGCACTACAACATGATGGGGCCGGTGAAGGCGGCGCTGGAATCCGCCACGCGCTATCTGGCCGCCGAACTCGGCCCGCAAGGCATCCGCGTACATGCCATTTCGCCCGGGCCGCTGAAGACGCGCGCCGCCTCCGGCATTGCGGAATTCGACGCGCTGCTGGACCGCGCGCAAGCCAAGGCACCCGCGCGCAGCCTGGTGTCGATTGACGATGTGGGCGAAGCCACCGCGTGGCTGGCCACCGACGCCGCGCGGCTCATGACAGGGCAGACGCTGTACATCGACGGCGGCTATCACATCATCGATTAGGCTCAGGCAAGCGTGGCTGGCGCCCCCTGGCGCCACCGCTCTATCGCTTCGACCGCTTGTTCGGCGCTGCCGAAGATCTTGTCGCGGCCAATTTTCTTGACCAGCCCCGAGCGTTCAAGCGCCATGCGGAACTGCCCATGGCCGCCCGCCACCAGCAAGCTGATCTGGCGCGCATCCAGTTCGCGCTTCAGCTCATACAGCGCTTCGACCGCATCGGCATCGGCCTGCGTCATGGCTTCGGCGTCCAGCACGAACCAGGTGGCGTCACCCGCGTGCTCCATGACCTCACGCGCGCGGCGCCGGAAAGCATCGGCGTTGAAGAACCAGACCGATGATTCAAACAGCCAGATCACCACGCCCGGCACGGGCTGCGCGTCGGGGTTCAGATGCAGCTTGCCCAGCACATATTCGCCGGGCAGCCGGCCCAGCAGCGCGTCGCGCGGGTTGCCCGACACATACATGGCGTACAGCAAGGTCGCGCCCACCGACACCGCCACGCCTTGCAGCACGCCAAAGCCCACCACGCCCACCGCCGCCAAAATGCCAAAAGCCAGTTCAATGCGTGAAATGCGCGCCAGGCGCATGAAGGCCTTGGCATCGAAAAGGCTGGCCGCCGCCAGCAGCAAGATGGCCGACAGCACGGCTTGCGGCAGCCAGTACAGCGGCGCGCTCAACAAGCCCACAACGATCGCCAGCGCAACGGCCGCGCTGACGCTGACCAGCGGCGACGAGCCCCCGGCCACCAGCCCCACCGCTGTACGCGAATCCGCGCCCGTCACGACAAACCCCTGAAACAGACCCGCCGCCACATTGGCCGCGCCAAAGCCCACCAGTTCGCGGTTGGGGTCCACATGTTCACCGGTGCGGGCGGCAAAGCTGCGCGCCGTGACGATGCCGCTGGAAAAACTGACCACCAGCACCCCCGCCGCGCCCAACAGCATGCTGTCCACGCCTTCCAGCCGCATGGGCAGGCTGATGCCCGGCAAGCCGGCCGGCACGTCGCCCACGACCGCGATGCCCAGGCTGGGAAAATCAAACAGCCACGACAACAGGCAGCCCCCCACCACCAGCAGGATCGGGCCGGGCCAGGCCGGCCGCCAGCGCTTGACCCCAATCAGCAACGCACACGAGGCCAGCCCCAGGATCAGGGTTGGAATCTGGATTTCCTGCACCCGCCGGGACAGCTCCAGAAACGGATGCACCAGGCCGCTGTTGCGCAGTCCCACGCCCGTCAACCCGCTCATTTGCGACACCGCCAAGGTAATCGCCACGCCGGCCATGTAGCCGATCAGGACGGGACGCGACAGCAGGTTGGCCAGCACGCCCAGCCGCAGCACGCGGGCGATCAGGCAGCCCACGCCCACGGTCAGCGCAATGCCGGTGGCGGCCACGAGCCGGTCTTCGGGGGATGTCAGCGCCATGCCCGTGAGGGTGGCGGCGATGAGCGTGCAGGTGGCGGTGTCCGGCCCCACGATCAGGGTGCGTGACGAACCAAACAGCGCATAGCCCAGCATGCCCGCAATGGCGGCCCACAGGCCGGCGACGGGGGGAACGCCCATCATGGCGGCATAGGCCAGGCCCACCGGCAAGGCCACCGCCGCCACGCTTAGCCCGGCCATGACGTCGCGCCGCGCCGAATCTCGGGTCATGCCACGGAAATTGTTCAGGCCAGGGAAGAAGCGTAGGTTCATGATGCTGCGAGACGACCGATGGATGATGATGCGCGACGGGCACATAGACCGCAAAGGCTACACCAGGCGGCGCACACTGAACCCGATCCACATCAACAAGCTGTCACTTTTCATTCCTTTTTAGAATGAAGATCGTTGCGTATTTATCTCTTTTATCGAAAAGCCGGATTGCGTAGAGTCCCCCGCATAAGAACAGCGGCCCCGCGCCGCGACTTGCACACCGACATGGCCCGCCCGCATCGACCACCCGACGCGAAGGACAGGGCCGGCACTTCTGGAGACTTGATGTCCTACGCCTTCCTGCGCCGCGCCAGCCGCGCGCTTATCCTGGCCACCTTTGCCGCGGGCGTTGCCCCGGCCGTGCACGCACAAACCTATCCCGACCGCCCGATCAAGCTGGTGGTGCCCTGGCCGCCAGGAGGCGCCACGGATTCATTGGGCCGCTTGTTGGCGCAACGCCTGTCAGAACGATTGGGGCAGACGGTGATCGTGGACAACAAGGCCGGCGCGGGCGGCAACATCGGCACCGCGTCCTTCGTGCGTGAAAAGGCCGACGGCTACACACTCTTGATGGCCACCAGTTCCACCAACGCGGCCAATCCGCACCTGTATTCGCGCCTGGGCTTCGATGCGGCCAAGGATTTCGCACCGGTCGCTTTCGTGGCCGAGATTCCCAACATTCTTGAAGTGCCGAAGCAGTCGCCCTTTCAATCGGTCGCGGACGTGGTCGCGGCCGCCAAGGCAGAACCCGGCAAGTTGAACTACGGCTCGGGCGGCGTGGGCTCGTCGCAGCATCTGGCGGGTTCGATGTTCAAGCACCTGACGGGCGCGGACGTGATGCACATTCCGTACAAGGGCAGCGGCCCTGCGGTGTCGGACCTGCTGGCTGGACAAGTCGACATGATGCTGGACACGGGCTCGCTGGCCCAGGTTCAGGCCGGCGCCCTGCGCGCACTGGCCGTGGCCTCGCATCAACGCCTGCCGGCCCTGCCGAACGTGCCCACCTTCGAGGAAGCAGGCGTGCCGAAGATGTTTGCGTCGGCCTGGTACGGCATCGTGGCCCCCGCCGGCACCCCGTCGGAGGTGGTGCAACGCCTGAACAAGGAAGTCAACGCCGTCGTGGCCAGCCCGGACGTGAAGCAGCGCATGGAAAACATGGGCGCGCTGGTGCCAGCCGGCCAATCGCCGGAAGAATTCGGCGCGTTCATCCAATCGGAAATCCAGCGCTACGCAGAGATCGTGAAAATCTCCGGCGCCAAAATGGAATAAGGATGGTCGGTTAAAAACCGATGTCCAATGGCACGTAGGATGGGTGCAGCGCGAGCCCAATCCAAAGAAGAACACCAGCCCCAAACGCGCGAAACCCATCAAGCAGCACAGGCGCAATGGCTGAATCAGCCACATGCGAATGCCGCTTGATGGGTTCGCGCGATAAATTGCAGCGCCCTTGCAGAGACCATCTCGCGCCACACCCATCCTACGATGGGACATTGCGCGAACGATCCATCATTTCGCGCGTAGCGCGAACCATCCCTTTACGACGCGCGAGCTTCCAGCACGGCCACGGCCGGCAGGGTTTTGCCTTCCAGGAATTCCAGGAACGCGCCGCCGCCCGTCGAGATGTAGCCCACCTGCTCGCCGATGCCGTACTTGGCGATGGCGGCCAGCGTGTCGCCACCACCGGCGATCGAAAAGCCGTCGGACTCCGCAATCGCGCGCGCCACCACTTCGGTGCCGTTGGCGAACTGGTCGAATTCGAACACGCCAACCGGGCCGTTCCAGACGATGGTGCCGGCCTTCTTCAGGATCTCGGCCAACTGCGCCGCGGTTTGCGGGCCGATGTCCAGGATCATGTCGTCGTCGGCCACGTCGGTGGCGGCCTTGACCGTGGCTTCGGCATCCGCGCCGAATGCCTTGGCGCACACCACATCCACCGGAATCGGCACGGCTGCGCCGCGCTGCTTCATCATGTCGATCACGGCGCGCGCCTGCTCAACCTGGTCAGGTTCCGCCAGCGACTTGCCGATGGGCAGGCCGGCGGCCAGCAGGAAGGTGTTGGCAATGCCGCCACCCACCACCAACTGGTCAACCTTGTCGGCCAGCGATTGCAGGATGGACAGCTTGGTCGAGACCTTCGAGCCGCCCACGATGGCGACCAGCGGGCGCTTGGGTTCATGCAGCGCACGACCCAGGGCGTCAAGCTCGGCTTCCAGCAAGGGGCCGGCGCAGGCCACGGGCGCAAAGCGCGCGATGCCGTGCGTGGTGGCTTCGGCGCGGTGAGCGGTGCCGAAGGCGTCGTTGACGTAGACGTCGCACAGCGCGGCCATCTTCTTGGCCAGTGCTTCGTCGTCCTTCTTTTCGCCGACGTTCACGCGGCAGTTTTCCAGCAGCACGACCTGGCCGTGATCGACTTGCACGCCATCGACCCAGTCGCGCACCAACTGCACGGGCATGCCCAGCAATTCGGACAGGCGTTGGCCAACCTTGGCGAGCGAATCGGCGTCGGTCAGCACGCCTTCTTTCGGGCGGCCCAGGTGGGAAGTGACCATCACGGCGGCGCCGGCGTCCAGCGCCAGGCGGATGCCGGGCACGGACGCGCGGATGCGCGTGTCTTCGGAAATGCGGCCGGCGTCATCGAACGGCACGTTCAAGTCGGCACGGATGAACACGCGCTTGCCGGACAGAGCGCCGGACTTGGCCAGCGCGGACAGGGTATTGACCTTGGACATAATTGAATTCCTACGATAGGCGAACAAAGGGGACGAACCCATTTTCCGCATTGGCGGAAAACAAATCCGTCCCCTCTGGACTGACCGTGTTGCTTACTTGGCCGACATCAGCGCGACGGTGGTGTCGAGCATGCGGTTCGAGAAGCCCCACTCGTTGTCGTACCAGGACGAGACCTTGACCAGACGGCCCGAGACCTTGGTCAGCGACGCGTCAAC
Source organism: Achromobacter spanius (assembly GCF_029637605.1). Classification (NCBI taxonomy): domain Bacteria; kingdom Pseudomonadati; phylum Pseudomonadota; class Betaproteobacteria; order Burkholderiales; family Alcaligenaceae; genus Achromobacter; species Achromobacter spanius. The sequence continues at coordinate 2,952,122 of NZ_CP121261.1, forward strand.
GGTGCTGGAGGCCGGGTTGTGGTTGTAGTCCACCGAGACCAGGGGTTCGGTGTTGTAGTCCAGGATGCCCTTGAGCTCGCCTTCCGACGCGGCCTTCAGGATGCTGTTCACTTCCTCGGCGGTCGTGTCGCGGCTGGCCACGAACGACAGGTCGACCAGCGACACGTTGATGGTCGGGACGCGGATGGCGTAGCCGTCCAGCTTGCCGTTCAGTTCCGGCAGCACCAGGCCCACGGCGGCGGCAGCGCCGGTCTTCGTGGGGATCATGCTCATCGTGGCCGAACGCGCGCGACGCAGGTCTTCGTGATAGACGTCGGTCAGGACCTGATCGTTGGTGTAGGCGTGAACGGTCGTCATCAGGCCGTTTTCCAGGCCCAGCTTGTCGTTCAGCGGCTTGACCAGCGGGGCCAGGCAGTTGGTGGTGCACGAAGCGTTCGAAATGACCGTATCGGTCGACTTCAGCACGCCGTGGTTCACGCCGAACACGATGGTGGCGTCCACATCCTTGCCGCCCGGGGCCGAGATGATGACTTTCTTGGCGCCGCCCTTGATGTGCGCGCCGGCCTTTTCCTTGGTCGTGAAGAAGCCCGTGCATTCCAGGACCACGTCAACCTTGAGCTCGCCCCAGGGCAGTTCAGCCGGGTTGCGGTTGGCCAGCACGCGGATCTTGTCGCCGTTGACGACCATGAAGTCGCCGTCGACTTCGACGGTACCCGGGAACTTGCCGTGGGCGGTGTCGTAGCGCGTCAAGTGCGCGTTCGTCTTGGGATCGCCCAGATCGTTGATGGCGACGATTTCGATATCGTGCTTCTTGCCACCTTCGTAGTGGGCACGCAGGATGTTGCGGCCGATGCGACCGTAACCATTGATGGCGACGCGAATAGTCATACTAAGCTCCCTTTTTTACAAAACCTGTTTGACGGTCTCGGCCACCTTGTCGGCGGTCAGCCCGAAGAACTTGAACAATGCGCCGGCCGGGGCGGATTCACCGTAGCGGTCGATGCCGACCACGGCGCCTTCCAGGCCCACGTACTTGTGCCAGAAGGCGGTCACGCCGGCTTCGACAGCCACGCGCGGCAGGCCCTTGGGCAGCACGGATTGTTTCCAGGCGGCGTCCTGCTTGTCGAACACGTCGGTGCTGGGCATTGAGACCACGCGCACGGCGATGCCGTCCTTGGCCAGTTGGGCCTGCGCCTCCAGCGCAATGGCCACTTCCGAGCCGGTGGCGATGATGACGGCGCGGGCGCCTTCGGCATCACGCAGCACGTAGCCGCCGCGCGCAATCGCGTCCACGGTGGCGGCATCGCGCGGCACGAACGGCAGGTTCTGGCGCGACAGCAACAGGGCCGTCGGGCCACCGTCATGCACGTCCATGCCGATGCTGGTCGGGCGCGTCACGGCAGCGTTCCAGGCCACGGCGGTTTCGGCCGTATCGCAAGGACGCCACAAGGACAGGTTGGGGATCAGGCGCAGGCTGGCGGCGTGTTCGATCGACTGGTGGGTCGGGCCGTCTTCGCCCAGGCCGATGGAATCGTGCGTGAACACGTGCACGACGCGCTGCTTCATCAGCGCGGCCATGCGGATGGCGTTGCGCGAGTAGTCCGAGAACGTCAGGAAGGTGCCGCCGAAAGGCAGGTAACCGCCATGCAGGGCCACGCCGTTCATGATGGCGGCCATGCCGAATTCGCGCACGCCGTAGTTGATGTGGCGGCCGAACTGGATGCCCTTGTCGCCGGCCCGAACGGCGCCAACGCCCTTCCAGTCGGTGAAGTTGGAACCGGTCAGGTCGGCCGAGCCGCCCAGCATTTCAGGCAGCAGCGGCGCCAGCGCGGCGATCGCGAATTGCGAGGCCTTGCGGGTGGCGACGGTTTCGGCCTTTTCCAGGGTCGAGGCCAGGAAGGCCTTGAACTGGTCGGCGTAGCCCTCGGGCATTTCGCCCTTCATGCGGCGCGTGAATTCAGCGGCTTCGGCGGGAAATGCGGCGGCGTAGGCATCAAACGCGGTCTGCCATTCGGCTTGGGCCGCGGCGCCCGACTTGCGGCCATCCCAGCCGTCGTACACGTCTTGCGGAATCTGGAACGGTTCCGACGACCAGCCCAGCGCGGCGCGCGTGGCGGCGATTTCGTCCTTGCCCAGCGGCGCGCCGTGCACGTTGTGCGTGCCGGCCATGTTGGGCGAACCCTTGCCGATGACGGTGCGGCAGATGACCAGCGTGGGCTTTTCCGATTGCGAACGCGCGGCCTTGATGGCGGCGTCCACGGCAGCGACGTCATGGCCGTCAACGCCACGGATCACGTTCCAGCCGTAGCCTTCGAAGCGCTTGGCGGTGTCGTCGGCGAACCAATGTTCGACGTGGCCGTCGATGGAGATGCCGTTGTCGTCATACAGCACGACCAGCTTGGAAAGCTTGAGCGTGCCGGCCAGCGAGCACACTTCGTGCGAGATGCCTTCCATCAGGCAGCCGTCGCCCGTGAAGGCGTAGGTGTGGTGGTCGACGATGGTGTGGCCGGGCTTGTTGAATTCAGCGGCCAGCAGCGCTTCGGCCAGCGCCATGCCCACGGCGTTGCCCAGGCCCTGGCCCAGCGGGCCGGTGGTGGTTTCCACGCCCGGGGTGATACCCACTTCGGGGTGGCCCGGCGTCTTGGAATGCAACTGGCGGAAATTCTTGAGCTCGTCGATCGACAGGTCGTAACCCGTCAGGTGCAAGAGCGCGTAGATCAGCATCGAGCCGTGGCCGTTGGACAGCACGAAACGGTCGCGGTTGGCCCAGGCGGGATCTTTGGGGTTGTGGCGCAGGTTGCCCGTCCACAAGGCTTGGGCGATTTCCGCCATGCCCATGGGAGCACCCGGATGCCCGGAGTTCGCTTGTTGCACAGCATCCATCGCGAGGGCGCGGATGGCATCCGCCAAGGCAAGTTTAGGGGCGGTCGGATTGCTCATTCGGAAGGCTCTTTGAAGCTGGCGCGCCTAAGGGGAATATAGGGGCCAGTTGAGTGGGTTGCGAAGCAGACGATTTTAGCATCAGGGGATTTCCCTCACGCCATCGCTCTTAAGCCCGATGTAATGAAGCGTATCTCCGGGGGGAATATCAGCGTAGCTCCCACAATTGCGGGAAAGGAGTCCGACATTCAGCTTGGAGCCCTGTATCTCTCTGATGGAGTCCCCTACCATGGGCCTCATGCTGAATCTGACCATCCCCATCGAAGGCTTCATGGCCCTGCGAAATGCCGTGGGCGAAGAACGTGCCGTAGCCTTGGCGCGGGCACTGGAGCACGCCCAGATCAAGGGCGAAGCCGATCTGGCCGCCAAGCTTCGGCAAGACTGGCGCAACGAAATGGCCACCATGATCGCCCCCTTCGCGCGCCGCGAAGAACTGGCCGAAATCCGCAATCAGATCGCGCAGTTGCCCACCCGCGAAGAACTCAAGCGTTTCGCCACGCACGAAGACCTGGCTGACCTGCGCGCCCTGTTCATGCGGCTGGACAAGAAAATGACGGTGGGGTTTCTGACGCTGCTGGGCCTGAACCTGGCGTCCAGCGCCCCGACCTTCCTGGAATGGGGGGTCAAGGTGGTAGGCTACGCGCTCAAATAACCTGATCGCCCGCCCCCCGCGCCCGAACGCCCATGTCCGCCCCCCGATTTTTCTGCGACATTCCCCTTGTTGCCGGCACCCGTGTCGCCTTGCCGGACGCCCTGGCACACCATGCGTTGCGCGTGCTGCGGCTGAAAGCAGGCGAAACCGTTGTGCTGTTCAATGGCCAGGGTGGCGAGTACGACGCCGTGCTTGAGGTCGATGGCAAGGCAGGCTTCGCCACGCTCGGCGATTTCAAGCCCCGCGAAGCCGAGCTTGCCGGGCGCATCACCCTGGTTCAGGGCTTGCCGTCGGGCGACAAGATGGATTGGGTGGTGGAAAAAGCGGTGGAACTGGGGGCAGTCCGCGTCAGCCCTATTGCCGCGCAACGCAGCGTGTTGCAGTTATCGGGGCCTCGGCTGGACAAGCGCGTTGCGCATTGGCAGCGCATTGCACAATCCGCCAGTGAGCAGTGCGGCCGCAACCGCCTGATGACGGTGGACGCGCCGCAAACGTTGGCTGAATGGCTGGCACAGCCCGCCGACGGGTTGCGCCTCTTGTGTCATCCAGAGGCCGCCGACGATCTGGCCGGCAAGCTGCGAGCCACGCCCGACTTATCGGCGCTGACCTTGCTGGTCGGGCCGGAAGGCGGATGGTCGGACAAGGAACTGGATCTGGCCCGCCACGCGGGCGTACAGGCCGTGCGGTTCGGTCCGCGCGTGCTGCGCACGGAGACGGCCGGGCTGGCCTTGCTGGCGGCCGTCAGCGCGTTGATGGGCTGGTAGCAGTTAGAACCCCGGGCGGCCACCAAGTGGTGACCAACCCTGTGGTGACAAACCCGCGACAAAGCAGCAACCCAGCGGCAACCCCCGCCGATCCGTCAAAGGCTTAGGCGGGTGCGCCTTCAGTCGTTTTCACCATAGGGCGCCGCCGCGACGCCGGGTTCCGGATCGGGGTGCTTGCCAGCGTGCTCAATGACGAACGCAAAAATGCGACCGTTCTCGCGGGCAAAATCGGCCGCGTCAGAACATACGGTTTCAATGCGGGCGGCGTCTTCTTCCAATACCGGGTCGCCCGAGTGCAACCGGTACAGCCACAACACGACACCAGTCTTGTGGTCCAGGACCGTATCGCACAGGCAGTCGTACAGGGCATCCAGGTTGCCGCCGAAGTATTCGGGAAAGTCCACCGCCTTGACAATGGCGCGCAGCACCGCGGAACGGCTGCGGGCGGGGTCGCAGTTGGCAACGAACAAGGCCAGGCCCAGCTCGTGGGAGGCATCCACGACGGCCTTCTTGTCCAGCCCCTCATGAGGCAGCGCTCCCCCGCGCAGAAGCTGCTTCTGCAACGTAGATTGGCCATTGCGCGTCATGCCTGAGCCTCCTTGAAAAAGGCGATCACTTCTTCGTTACGCTGCATCGTATCGGCATAACCCAGTTCAATCAATCGCTTGGTGTAGCTGGATTCGAACAGCAGATACGACATCAGCGCACCGCCCCCGGGACGGCCTGGATCGGACGATACACCGAGTACGCGGAAAAGGGCACGCGCTTGTGCGGGCATGTCTTGCAGGTGCTCAAGCGCCATCGTGTCCAGCGACTGGCTGGGCGTGATGGTCAGCACCTGAATGCGGCGCACATTGACCTGGACGCCGTCCGGCGTGGCGTGCTCCATCAGGGCATTGATGCGCTCCAACCGTTCCACGTCCACCGACAGGCCATCCAGGAAGATGCTGGACAGCGCATGCCCGCCCACCTGGGCCAAGGACGGATACGGTGGGGAATCTTCGCGGTTCTCGGGATGGGTATCGTCGCGAAAGCCCGTGCCTATCACCAGGACGCGGTGCGCGCCCAGATGAATGGCCGGGCTGATCGGCGCCAACTGGCGCATGGACCCGTCGCCGCACCATTCGCCCTTGCCATGCACCTGCACCTGCCGCGCGGGGAACACAAAAGGGATCGATGACGACGCCATCAGATGGTCGATGCTGATGGGCGTGGGGATGGCCAGCCGCAAATAGCGGTGCCAGGGTTCGATGGGCGCGTGCGCCTGGTAGAAGGTCAGGTGTTCGCCGCTGGTGTAGCCCGACGCCGTGATGGCCAGCGCCGACAGTGCGCCGCCTTCCAGGTTGGCGCGCAGATGATCGAAGTTCAGCACCCGTCCCAGCAGCGCCTCCATGGGGCCGTTGTCCAAGAGCGACTGCGGCCGCTTGCGCGTCAGCCCCGAATACATCCACCCCAGCGACAGCAGCCCCAGCCAGCGCACGCCCGTGCGTATCAGCCCGGGCGCGTCGGCGCGGTAGATCATGTCGGTATTCAGCGACGACCACAGCCGACGAATGCGGCGCACGCCCAGGTGCGGGCGATCGGCGCGGCAGGCCAGCGCGGCGGCGTTGATCGCGCCCGCGGACGTGCCGCAGATGATGTCAAAAGGGTTACGGAAGCGGGACTGCCAGTCGGGGTCCAGCAGCTCCATGATGGCGCTGAGCACGCCGACCTGATAGGCGGCGCGCGCGCCGCCCCCCGTCAGGACCAGGCCGATCGGCGTGCGCGGGCACGCCGGACCGGCGGGACTCACTTCAACGTGGCGTGTTGACATCGACCACAGTCATCGCGGTCATGTTGACGATGCGGCGCACGGTCGAGCTGGAGGTCAGGATATGCACCGGCGCATTGCAGCCCAACAGGAACGGGCCGACGGCCACGTTGCCGCCCGCCGCCGTCTTGAGCAGGTTGTAGGCAATGTTGCCCGAGTCCACGTTCGGGCACACCAGCAGATTGGCTTCGCCCTTCAATGTGGACGACGGCAGGATGCGCATGCGCAGCGCTTCGTCCAGCGCGCAGTCGCCGTGCATTTCGCCGTCGATCTCCAGTTCGGGTTCTTTTTCGCGCACGATTTCCAACGCGCGGCGCATCTTGGCGCCGGACGCCGAGCTGCCGGAACCGAAGTTCGAACGCGACAGCAGCGCCACCTTTGGCGCCAGGTACATCCGGCGCATTTCGTTGGCGGCGGAAATGGTGAATTCAGCGATCTGTTCCGCCGTGGGTTCGTCGTTGACGTGCGTGTCCACCAACACTACCGTGCGCTCATTGAGCAGCAGGATGTTCATGGCGGCGTACACGTTGTGCCCCGGGCGGCGGCCGATCACTTCATCCACGAAACGCAGGTGATCGTGATACGCCCCCACCGAGCCGCAGACCATGCCGTCCGCGTCGCCCAGGTGCACCATCATCGCGCCGATCAAGGTCATGCGGCGGCGCATTTCCACGCGCGCCATTTCCTTGGTGATGCCTCGGCGGCACATGCGTTCCCAGTATGTCGTCCAGTATTGATGGAACCGTTCGTCATACTCGGGGTTGGTGACTTCAACGTCTTCACCCAGGCGCAAGCGCAAGCCCAGTTTTTCGATGCGGGTCAGCAGCACCGACGGGCGGCCTACCAGGATGGGGCGGGCCAGACCTTCGTCCACCACCACCTGCACCGCGCGCAGCACGCGTTCATCTTCGCCTTCCGCGAACACGATGCGAGCGGGGCCACCCTCACGCACGATGCGCTTGGCGGCCGAAAACAGGGGCTTCATGAATGCGCCCGAGTGGTACACGAATTGCTGCAACTGCGCTTCGTAGGCTTCCAGGTCGGCCAGCGGGCGCGTGGCCACGCCGCCGTCCATCGCGGCCTTGGCCACCGCCGGCGCAATGCGCACGATCAGGCGAGGGTCAAACGGCTTGGGAATCAGATATTCCGGGCCAAACGAGATGTCGAACGTGCCATAGGCGGCGGCCACGACTTCGTTCTGTTCTTCCTGTGCCAACTGGGCAATGGCATAGACGGCCGCCATTTCCATTTCACGCGTGATGGTGGTGGCCCCCACGTCCAGCGCGCCTCGGAAGATGTACGGGAAGCACAGCACGTTGTTGACCTGGTTGGGGTAGTCGGACCGGCCGGTTGCCATGACCACGTCGTCGCGCACGCCATGCGCCAGTTCCGGCAGGATTTCCGGCGTGGGGTTGGCCAGCGCCAGGATCAACGGACGCGGCCCCATCGTGGCAACCATTTCCGGCTTCAGCACGCCACCGGCCGACAGGCCCAGGAACACGTCGGCGTCCTGGATCACTTCCGCCAGCTTGCGGGCATCGGTCTTTTGCGCAAAGCGCGCCTTGTCCGGGTCCATCAATTCGGTGCGGCCTTCGTAGACCACGCCTTCGATGTCGGTCACCCAGATGTTTTCCAGGGGCAGGCCCAGGTCCACCATCAAATCCAAACACGCGAGGGCGGCAGCGCCCGCGCCCGAGGTCACCACCTTGACCGTCTTGATGTCCTTGCCCACGACCTTCAGGCCGTTGATGAAGGCGGCCGACACGGTGATGGCGGTGCCGTGCTGGTCGTCGTGGAAGACCGGGATCTTCATGCGTTCACGCAGCTTGCGTTCCACGGTGAAGCACTCCGGCGCCTTGATGTCTTCCAGGTTGATGCCGCCGAAGGTGGCTTCCAGACCCGCAATGATCTCGACCAGCTTGTCGGGGTCGGTTTCATTGATTTCGATGTCGAACACGTCCAGGCCGGCGAACTTCTTGAACAGCACCGCCTTGCCTTCCATGACCGGCTTGGAGGCCAGCGCGCCGATATTGCCCAGGCCCAGCACGGCCGTACCATTGGTGATCACACCCACCAGGTTGCCGCGCGCGGTGTAGCGAAACACGTTGGCCGGGTCAGCCACGATTTCCTCACAAGCCGCCGCCACACCCGGCGAATACGCCAGCGCCAGGTCGCGCTGATTCGTCAATTGCTTGGTCGGCGTGACCGAGATTTTGCCGGGGCGGCCGGCCTCGTGATATTCAAGGGCGGCTTTGCGAAGGTTGGCATCCATATGGGCGGCTACAGGCTGGTAAGTGAAACAGAGGGTGGAATTCTATTCCCATGACGGCCGTCGCGGTATGCCCGCGCGGCCTCTCCCTTCGGTCGGGACAGGCGGCCGAATCTTACATTAAGCTGAACGATTGTCAGGTTTCATTGGACAGAAATAGGGGAAAACGACCATGCGGGTCGAACAGCGCCTTGACCCGCGCGTCGAGCCGGAACGTGGCAAGCCCGGGCGTTTGTGGTTCAGATGGGGGGAAGAAAGGCGCTGCCGGCGCCTCGGTCAGCGTGACGCTTTGCACCCACGCCAGCGTCCCGCCGTGACCCAGCAGCAGATGGGCCAGATTGACGGTGGCCGGGGCCTCGGGTTTAAGCGCGTCCAGCCGATAACGTCCCAGCCAGTGATCGCCGTCCCGCGTGGCAAAGGCGTCGCCGCCCGAAGCCAACTGGAACAGCGAGGGCACCAGGCTTTGCACGGTGGCTGAGCGCAGCGGCTGGACATCGGCCTCGCCAAACGGTCCCAGCGTTTCCTCGACGCCGTCGGCCAACATGACATCCACCGTCAGCACGCCCGAGGCGGCGCAGCGGCCAGCAGGCCAGGGCGCTGGCGCGGCCAGCCATTCGGCCAGGGTCATGGCATCCGGAAAACCCGCGAACTGCCTCAAGCCGGCCTGGACCAAGGCCGCCATGGGCACGCCAGGCTGCGCCCGCCAACGCGGAGGGTTGGCCGCCGGGTAACTGCCTGGGGCACTGCCCGACTCGCCAACCAAGCGGGCCAGGCCGGCCAGGCGCGACGGATCAATCCGCAGGCGCGGCTCGGGGGACGGCGCATAAGGCCCCGTCGCCCCCTCCAACGTCATCACCACGCCATACTCGGCACACAGCGTGCGCGCATGGGCCACGTCGGCATCGCGCGTGGGCGTCAGGATGGCCTGCGCACCGCCCGGACCGTTCTCGCCCAAATCATTGACTTGCCCCTGGCACAGCAGCTTCAAGCGCTGCATAAAAGCGGCCCACGGCGTTTGCGCGGGCCGCCTACCAAGCAGGAAGGCGCGCCGGGATGGCTGCATGACTACAATTCCTTTTTGCTTCAAAGACGCTTTTCGAGAATCCAATGCCCCGCCTTGCTACTCGCACCCATGACTTTCTGACCTTCCAGGTAGTGGAACTTTTCAAGCAGGCGCAAGCGCTACAGGCGACGGGCAAGGACATTATCAGCCTGGGCATCGGCGAACCGGACTTTACCGCGCCGCCCCAGGTGGTGGAAGCGCTGGAACGCGCCGCGCGCGCCGGCCTGAGCGGCTACGGCCCACCCGCCGGCCTGATGCCGCTGCGCGAGGCCATTGCGCAGTTCTACCACGACCGGTTCGGCGCCAGGATCAATCCGGCGCGCGTCATTGTCACGGCGGGGGCGTCCGGTGCGCTCACGTTGGCCTGCGCGGCGCTGGTCAACCACGGCGGCGAAGTCCTGATGCCGGACCCGTCCTACCCCGCCAACAGCAACTTCGTGCTGGCGGCCGGCGGCGTGCCGCGCCTGATCCCGAGTTCGGCCGAAAAGCGGTTCCAGCTTTCGGCGGCTGACGTGGCCCAGCACTGGACGCCCGCCACCCAGGGCGTGCTGGTGGCGTCCCCAAGCAACCCCACCGGCACCTCCATTGCCCATGCCGAATTGGCGGAACTGCTGGCGCAGGTTCGCGCACGCGACGGCTTTGCCATCGTCGACGAAATCTACCTGGGACTGTCATATGAAGGCCAGCCGAAGTCGGCCCTGACCCTGGACGATGACATCATCGTCATCAACAGTTTTTCGAAGTACTTCCATATGACGGGCTGGCGACTGGGCTGGATGATCGTTCCCGAAGACATGGTGGCGCCGGTTGAGAAAATTGCCGCCAGCCTGGCGATCTGCGCGCCCACCCTGGCCCAGCACGCCGCGCTGGCCTGCTTCACCGAGCAGGCGATGAAAACCTTCGAACACCGCCGCGAAGCGTTCAAGCAGCGCCGCGACTACCTGTTGCCCGAATTCGAGCGCTTGGGCATCCATGTGCCCGTCAAACCGGACGGCGCGTTCTATATCTACGCCGACATCAGCAACCTGGGCATGGACAGCGCCGCATTTTCGCAGCGCCTGCTGCTGGAAGCCGGGGTTGCCGCCGTGCCGGGCCTGGACTTCGGACCGGCCCATGGCAGCCACACCATGCGCTTTTCCTACGCCACCGGCCTGGACCGGCTGGAAGAGGCCGTGGCGCGCATCGGCAAACTGCTGCAACGCTGACCAAAAAAAAGCGCGCTTCGGAAAGAAGCGCGCTTGGGGTCCGAGCGGCCGGCAGCGTCAGTCGCGCGCCAGCGCAATGCCCGAGGCCAGCGCCAGGCGCCGGCGTTCCGCCTGCACTTTGGCGCCGTAGCCATTGTCATTCGGTCCGGTGGCGCCCACGTAGCAGGCAAGCCCGGCGTCGACGGATCCGCGACGGTTGATGCAATCGCGCAGAATCGTGGCGCCCACGCCGATGTTGGCGGAGGGGTCCAGCGGGTCCTTGCCCACGGCGTCGAACTTTTCCTGATGCACGCTGGTCATGACCTGCATCAGGCCCTGCGCGCCCACGTGGCTTTCGGCCAAGGGGTTGTAGCGGGATTCGATGGCGATGACGGCCAGCACCAGCAGGGGGTCAAGCTTCTTTTCGCGGCTGACCTTGTACACGGTGTTCAACAGCGGACCGGTGGCGTCATAGGCCACCTTGTATTTGCGCGAAATATAGTTGCGCAAGGCCTCCGCCTGGGGTCCCGTTGCCGACACGGCAGGCTTTTTGGGCGGCGCGACGCGCGCAGGCCCCAGCATGCCGGTGGCGTTGCTGGCGGGAGCGGTTGGTACGGCCATGGCAATTGCCGACGCAGTGTCGGAACCCAATTCGGAACCGGCATCGGAATCGGTGCCGGATTGCATGGATGAAGGCGCTAGGGCGGTCAACAAGGCTTTGTGCACTTGCAATGCCTGGTCGCGCAAACCGGGCAGGGCAAATCCCATACTTACCGTCACAATCACCGCGATGCCCAGATAGACTGAACAGATTCGCAAGCACTCGGCAAGATACTGGTGCACTCCTTGGGCCATATTCCTGAACAGGCTGGCCACTGACGCATCGGGCATGAAAACCTCCTGCGTGGAAAAAGAGGGAGTCAATGTTAACCTCTCTTTCGACCTCAAATGTAACCAAATCGCTGGGATCTGTAGTGAAATACCGCGACCTTAGAGACTTCCTCGCCCAACTTGAACGCATGGGCGAGCTCAAACGCATTGCCGCGCCCGTGTCCACGCGCCTGGAAATGACCGAAATTTCCGACCGCGTGCTGCGCGCCGAAGGCCCCGCCCTGCTGTTTGAAAAAGCCCTCCACGACGGCCAACCGGCGCAGATGCCGGTGCTGACCAATCTGTTCGGCACCCCTTCCCGGGTGGCGCGCGGCATGGGCGCCAACAACGTCAGCGCACTGCGCGACATCGGCGAGCTGCTGGCGTCGCTGCGCGAACCCGAGGCGCCCAAGGGCCTGCGCGATGCATTGGCCAAAGTGTCGATGCTGAAGGCCGCGCTGTGGGACATGAGCCCCAAGAACGTGAAAAGCCCGGCTTGCCAGGAAGTGGTCTGGGAAGGCAAGGACGTGGATCTGACCCGCCTGCCGATCCAGACCTGCTGGCCGGGCGATGTGGCGCCGCTGCTGACCTGGGGCCTGGTGATCACACGCGGCCCCAATGCCAAGCGGCAAAACCTGGGCATCTACCGCCAGCAGTTGCTGGGGCCGAACAAGCTGATCATGCGCTGGCTGTCGCATCGCGGGGGCGCGCTGGATTTTCGCGACCACGCCCTGGCCAACCCCGGCACGCCCTTCCCCATCGCCGTGGCGTTGGGCGCCGACCCGGCCACCACGCTGGGCGCCGTCACCCCCGTGCCCGACAGCCTGTCTGAATACCAGTTTGCCGGCCTGCTGCGCGGTTCGCGCACCGAAGTCGCGCAGGCCTTGGGCAGCAACCTGTCGGTGCCGGCCTGGGCCGAGATCGTGCTGGAAGGGCATCTGCTGCCGTCCTCCGACCCGCGCGCCGTCAAGCCCGTGGTGCCCGAAGGCGTCAATCCGCCGCCCAACAGCGATTATGAAATGGCGCTGGAAGGCCCCTACGGCGACCACACCGGTTACTACAACGAGCAGGACTGGTTCCCCGTCTTCACGGTCGAGCGGATCACGATGCGGCGCAACCCCCTGTATCACTCCACCTACACCGGCAAACCGCCCGACGAACCCGCCGTGCTGGGCGTTGCGCTGAACGAAGTCTTCGTGCCGCTCTTGCGCCGCCAACTGCCGGAAATCGTCGACTTCTATCTGCCCCCCGAAGGTTGCAGCTACCGGCTGGCCGTGGTGTCGATCCGCAAGCAGTACGCGGGCCACGCCAAGCGCGTCATGTTCGGGCTGTGGAGCATTCTGCGCCAGTTCATGTACACCAAGTTCATCGTGGTGGTGGACGAAGACATCAACCCGCGCGACTGGAAAGAAGTGGTGTGGGCCATGACAACCCGCATGGACCCCGTGCGCGACACGCTGCTGGTGGAAAACACGCCTATCGACTACCTGGACTTCGCCTCGCCGGTGTCCGGACTGGGCGGCAAGATGGGGCTGGACGCCACCAACAAATGGCCCGGCGAAACCCAGCGCGAATGGGGCACGCCCATCACGATGGATGCCGAAGTCAAGAAACGCGTGGACGATATCTGGGGCCAGTTGGGCCTGTAGCGCCTCAGCACAAGCTATCCGCACTATGTAAAAACCCCCGCTTTTTTTCAAAAGGCGGGGGTTTTTTCCGAGGCACAACGCGGGACCCTATTGATCGTCCTCGCGGGAACTGCGCCACATCTTGAACAATTGCCAGCCGACCAACGCGCCGCCAGCGATTTTCAGCAGCTTGAACCGTTTGCCGCCCCGCATCAGCAGCGTCGACAAGGACGAACTGACCAGCGGATAGCGGCGCGCCATGGTGATGGCCTGCAGGGCCCAACGCGAGGCGCCGCCCGAGGCCAGCCGGGGCAAGAGCCCCCGGATGATCGAGGCGGGTTCCAGCCTCTGGCCGGTTGTCACGATGTCATGCACCAACGATTCACGTTCGATGGCGGCGCGGGCGCGCAGCAGCTCGATACGCACGGCGCGATCCACGACGGGAGACCTTTTCGACATGGTTCAGTCCTCCTCGCGCCGACGCGCCGGGGGATCGTCGTCTTGCGCATCACGCACCCGTTCCAGCAGTTCCGCATCGCGGCTCAGCTCATCCAGGGTGGCCGCGAAAGGCGGCGCGCCATAGACCAGTCCGTGGCGCACAACCAGCAGCAACACAATGCCGACAATGCCGTAGAACGCCGCCAACAGGCCCAAGGCCATGTAGCGGTCTTCGGTGGGCCAGAACAGCACCGCCACCGTCACCGTGAACACCAGCACCGCAAGCGTCAAAAACAGCAACGCCGCAAATGCCATGCCCAGCAGTTTGAGCAGGCGCGCCTTTTCATCGGCGGCTTCCAGTGCCAGAAGCTCCAAGCGCGTTCGCAACAGTCCGACCAGACTGGAGGCAACGCCGAAAACAGATTTTCGTAGACCCATGGCGTCTGGAACGTCAAAGGCGGGCAGTGCCCGCCTTTGACGCTCAAGCCCTTAGCGGCGGCTGATCAGCAAGCCGAGCAGCAGGCCGGTCACGCCTGCGATGCCGATGGCTTGCCAGGGATTGTCATGCACGTAGTCGTCGGTGGCGCGTGCGGCTTTGCGGCCACGCTCCAACACGGCGTCTTGTGCTTCGTAGAGGGCTTCGCGCGTGCGCTTGAGCGAGGTCATGGCGCGTTCACGCAATTCGTTGGCCTTGTCGCCGGTGGTGCCGGCTGCTTCGCGCAGCAGGTTTTCGGCGTCGGTCAGGCTGGTCTTGACACTGTCGATGAGTTTTTCTTTTGCGACTTCTTCGGATTTTCTCGTGGCCATTTTATTGAGCTCCTGTTGTGTGTCTATGACGAAAACATCATACCAGCCGCCTTGCCCGCGACAAGGCGTGCTTGATACCGTGTGCTACTTGATCTGCGTAATTTCAACGGCCGATTTGACGCCGCCCTGATCGATGTCTTGCTTCATCACCAGATTCACCGCCGGGCAATACCAATCGGTGACCGTGGTGTTCATGCCGGGGATGGGAATGGTCAGGCCTTGGAAGGTGGCCATGGTGGGATCCGAGTTGCGCGTGTACTTGACGGGATGGCACGACTGGTTGCCCAAAGCCGTGTTCAACGAGGTCTTTTGGCCCACGCTTTTTTCGCCGATGCGAACCGTGGTGCTGGGCTGACCACCCACCGGCGCTTCCTTGCCGATCTTCAAACGAAACGACGAACCCGGCAGCTTCTGGCCTGCGTTCAGATTGCCGTCGTAAGCGAACAGGCCCAGCATGCGCAGGTCGAACTGGCCTTCGGACGGCTTCGGCGCTTCGCCCGCGGTGGCATAGCGCACGAAGGTGGCCTGGCCGCCCTTCACCGTCATCAGGTAGTCAAGCTTGGACTTGCCCGGTGGCAGGCCGGCGTAGCCGAAGGTGGCCACGCCTTGCACGCGCGCCCGGCAGTTATCGCCATTGCTTTTTGTAACCTCGGTGAAGCTCAGGTCCGCGCCCAGGGCCAGGTTGCCCGAGCCGGTCAACTGCACCGCACCGCCGTCATGCATGAACTGGGCGTCGCACACGCCCGCCTGCACCGACGCGGCCGCGCCCAGCGCGCCCACGCAAAACACCAAGGATGCGATTTTTTGCATCGTCACTAGCCACTCCAGAATTCAGGACAGGCCGCCCACGGCTGGCGGCGGCTGGCTTGATACTACACCGGTTGCCGTGCCTGACATATGTCCACTCGTGTCGAGGCGCGGGCGATCAACGCGCGCACTTCGGGCACGCAGGAACCGCAACCCGTGCCGCATCCCAAGGTGGACTTCAGCCCGTCCAGATCGCATCCGCGCGCAATGCCCGCCAGGATCGCGGACTCGCTGACGCCGATGCATGCGCAAACCGTACGCGATCGCGCCGGCCCGCTGATGCGCCCCGCCAGCAAGGCGGACACGCTGGCGGGCGCCTTGCCGCCAGCGGCCCAGGACAGCAAGGCGTCCTGCGCCCGCAGGTCCCCCGCCAGCAGGAAAGCGCGCAGGCCGCCCTCGGCCACCGCCACCCGGCGCAGCTTGCCTTGCGCCAGGTCATCGAACACCACGTCGGCCTGGCAAAGATCCAGCGACTGCGCCAATTCGGCGAGCACGTCGTTGTCTGGCGCCTGCGCCGCGGCCACGCGAATGCGCACGCCGCCCGCGCTGGATGGCAACACCACCGCGTAGTCAAAGCGGCGCAGCCAGGGCGCCAGGCGCGCGCGCAAGGCCACCGAGTCGCCTTGTAGCCAGCCTGACGCCTGCCAGGGCAGCGCGGCGGGTTCAACGGCAACGGCGCTGAATTTCAATTCGGGCTGGCGCGAAAAGGGATCCGTGGCCGGACTGGCCAGCGCGTTCACGCCCAGGCCCGCCATGTAGGCGCTGCCCCAATGCATGGGCAAGAAGGCGTGACCGCGTTGCAGCCCTTCGTCCGCCTGCACGGGTAGCACCACACTGCCCCGCCGCGAACGCAGCCGAGCCAGGGCGCCCGACGCCAGACCCAGCCGCTGCAAAGTATCAGGATGCAGAGACAGCCACGGCTCTTCAACATGCTGCGTCAATACGCGCGCTAACGACGTGCGCGCCATCGTGTGCCAGTGGTCGCGCAAACGGCCGGTCGTCAGCGGCATGGGGAAGTCTGGCGTGAGCGCGTCGGCGGGCGGTAGATAGCGCACATCGCAAAATCGCGCGCGGCCGTTGGGGGTGGGAAACGCGCCGTCGGCGTAGAGGCGCGCCGTGCCCTGCCCCGCCCGATAGGGCCACTGCTGCGGGCCATCCCGATCCAGGATGCCGTAGTCCAGCGCGCTGTAATCCAGATCGCGTCCGGCCGTCGTGCGGACGTGTTCCGCGAAGACTTCGCTTTCGTCGCGGTACGCAAACGCCGCTGCCTTGTCCGGCGCGATGCGGGCCGCCAGACGCTGCGCCACCGCCTGCGCCAGCCGCCAATCCGGCTGCGCATCGCCGGGCGGCGATACAGCGGCATGCACGCGGCTGACGCGGCGTTCGGAATTGGTGACCGTGCCCGATTTCTCGGGCCAGGTGGCGGCGGGCAGCACCAGGTCGGCGTAGGGCAGCGTCTCCGTGCCGGCAAAGGCCTCTTGCACGATCACGAACTCGGCTTGCTCCAAGGCCGCCCGCACGCGGGCCTGATCCGGCAGCGACTGCGCCGGGTTGGTTGCCGCAATCCACAGCACTTTCACGCGGCCCTCCAGCACGGCGTCGAAGAGCTCCAGTGCGGTGGCGCCCGGCGTGTCGGGCAGTCGGTCCACGCCCCACAGCGCCGCGACCTCGGCGCGGTCCTGGGCCACAGCCGGGTCGCGGTGGCCCGGCAGTAATGTCGCCATGCCGCCAGCTTCGCGCCCGCCCATGGCGTTGGGCTGGCCGGTCAGCGAAAACGGCCCCGCGCCCGGCTTGCCGATCTGACCGGTGGCCAGATGCAGGTGGATCAGCGCGGTGTTCTTGTCGGTGCCCTGGGTCGATTGGTTCAGGCCCATCGTGTAGAGCGACAGCGCCGCGCCGCCGCTTCCGAACCAGCGCGCGGCCTGGATGATGTCGGCGGCCGGCACGCCGCAAATGTCCTGCACCACGGTCGGGGGATACGCTTCCACGGTATGCATCAGCGTGTCAAAGCCGTCGGTATGGCGGTCGATGTAGGCCCGGTTGATCCGTCCTTCGCGCACCATCACGTGCAACATGGCATGAAAAAGCGCCACGTCCGTGCCCGGTGCGATGGGCAGGTGCAAGTCAGCGAACGCGGCGGTATCCGTGCGGCGGGGGTCCACCACGATCACCTTCATGCCGGGCCGGCGCGCGCGGGCCGCTTCCAGGCGGCGAAACAGCACGGGGTGGGCGTACGCCATGTTGGAACCGGCGATCAGCACGGTGTCGGCCAGGTCCAGGTCGTCGTAGCAGGCGGGCGGCGCATCCGCGCCCAGGGTGCGCTTGTAGCCGGACACCGCGCTGGACATGCACAGCCTGGAATTGGTGTCGATATTGTTGGTGCCGGCCAGCGCGCGCGCCAGCTTGTTGAAGACGGCGTAGTCTTCGGTCAGCAACTGGCCCGACAGGTAAAACCCTAAGGCGTCCGGCCCGTGCGTCAGTATCGTATCGGCCAGCTTTTGCGCCGCGATGTCCAGTGCTTGATCCAGGGCAATGTCCTGATGCGCCGCGCCGCGTGACTCGCGCCATTGCGCCGACAGCACGCGCGCGCCGTCTCGCCGCACCGTGTCGGCCAGGGCCAGGCCCTTGCTGCACAGCTTGCCGTGATTGGCGGGATGATCTTCATCGCCACGCACCCGCAGCACCGCGCCGTCGCGCACCTGCACGCGCACGCCGCATCCCGTGCCGCAATAGCAGCAGACCGAACGCAGCTCGCGATCGCCCTCATGCGCGCCGCCCTCATTCGACAGCGGCACGATCCTGCGCAACGGCATGTCCATGGTTTATCCGCCCGCCGCCGCGTTCTCAAGCCCATCACCGGCGAACTCACCCGCCATCAACTGATCGCGCAGCGCGCCAATGCCCTGCCCTTCGCGCATCAAGCGCACATACCAACTGCTGTCGGCCGTGTCGCCATACAGGCACGCGCCCACCAGCTTGTCGTCGCTGATCACCAGCTTCTTGTAGACACCGTCCAGCGCATCAGCCAGCACGATCGTCTCGGTGTGCGCGCCGCCCGTGAAGTCCCCGGCTGAAAACAGGTCGATGCCCGTCACCTTCAGTTTCGTGGACGTGATGCTGCCTTCGTATCGGCCTATGCCATGCATGGCCAGATGATTGGCGGCCACCTTCGCCTGCTCGAACAAGGGCGCGACCAGGCCATAGGCCGTGCCACGATGGCTGACGCATTCGCCCACCGCGTAGATGCGCGGGTCATAGGTCTGCAAGGTATCGGTCACCACGATGCCGCGATCCACCCGCAAGCCGCAGCTTTCCGCCAGCGCCGTATTCGGCCGCACGCCCACCGCCATCACCACCAGGTCCGCTGGCACTTCCGCGCCATCCGCAAACCGCAGCGCGCGCACGCGTCCATCGTCGCCCGCGACGATCTCGCGGGTCTGGCGTTGCAGCAGGAAAGTCAGGCCGCGCGCCTCCAGGCTGCGCCGCAACAGCGCGGCCGCTTCAAGATCCAACTGGCGGTCCAGCAATGCCGCGCCCAGATGCACCACCGATACGTTCATGCCTCGGGCGGCCAGGCCATTGGCGGCTTCCAGGCCCAGCAACCCGCCGCCGATCACCACCGCGTTGCGGTAGCGCGACGACGCCTCGATCATCCGGTTCACATCGTCGATATCGCGAAACGCGACCACGCCGTCCAGGTCGTGGCCCGGCACCGGCAGGATGGTCGGGTTCGACCCCGTGGCCAGCAGCAGGCGGTCATAGGCGGCTTCGGTGCCATCGTCGCAATGCACTCGGCGGCGCCCCCGATCCACCCGCGTGACCTTGCGGTTGCACAGCAGCCGGATGCCGTGCCGCGCATACCAGGCTTCATCGTTCAGCATGATGTCCTGCAAGGTCTGCTCCCCGGTCAGCACCGGGGACAGCAGGATGCGGTTGTAGTTGGTGTAGGGCTCGGCGCCGATCACCGTGATGTCGTAGAGCTCGGGCGCCTGCGCCAGCAGCTCTTCCACCGTGCGGATACCGGCCATGCCGTTGCCCACCACCACCAGCCTGGGCTTGGCGCCCGTGTTGGGTGTCGTCGCGCCCATGTGCTCTCCTGTGCCGCCGTTCAGGCGACGGCGCGAACGGCGTCGTCGCGGGATTCCAAGGCCTCGGCTTCGCGTTCCAGTTCGGCGTTGATATCAGCGGCGGCTTGCGAACGTTCCGGGTTGCCATGGCGGCGATGCAGGAAGTCCACGACCGACGCGCGGCAGGCCAGATACATGGCGTCGTTGGCCAGCCGCACGCGGTCACGCGGGCGCGGCAAAGGCACGGACAGGATGTCGCCAATGGTGGCGGCCGGGCCGTTGGTCAGCATGACGATGCGGTCGGACAGCAGCACGGCCTCGTCCACGTCGTGCGTGACCATGATGGTGGTGGTGCGCGTCTTGGCCACGATCTTCAGCAGCTCGTCCTGCAGATGCGCGCGCGTCAACGCATCCAACGCGCCAAAGGGTTCGTCCATGAGCAGCACGCCGGGCTCAATGGCCAAGGCGCGCGCGATGCCCACGCGCTGCTTCATGCCGCCTGAAATTTCACGCGGCAGTTTGTTTTGCGCTGGCAGCAGCCCCACCAGTTCAAGCGCCGCCCGCGTGCGCTGCTCCAGTTGCGGGCGCTTTTCCGTGGAACCGAACACGCGCTCCACCGCCAGGTAAACGTTCTGGAAGCACGTGAGCCAAGGCAGCAACGAATGGTTCTGGAACACCACAGCGCGGTCGGGACCGGGCCCGGTGATCTCGCGCTCGGCGCACAGCAGCACGCCACGGCTTGGCCGGGTCAAGCCCGCGATCAAATTCAACAAGGTCGATTTGCCGCAGCCGGAATGGCCGATCAGGGTAATGAACTCCCCCTGCTCGACCGTCAGGTCGATATCGCGCAGCGCCACGAAGTCGCCCTTGCGGGTGTGGAAGGTCTGGCCCACGTTTTCGATGCGAACGAATTTCTTCATGGCGCTATTCCTCGGTGTAGGTGAAGCGGCGGGCCAGGGCCACCAACAGGGTTTCCAACAGCAAGCCCACAATGCCGATTAGAAAAATGGCAATGACGATGTGCTCGACCTTCAGGTTGTTCCATTCATCCCACAGCCAGAAGCCGATACCCGTGCCCCCGGTCAGCATTTCGGCTGCCACGATCACCAGCCAGGCGGTGCCGATGGACAGGCGCACGCCCGTCAGCACATAGGGCAGCACGGCGGGCAGCAGCACTTTCGTGGTCAGCTTCCATTCGGACAGGTTCAGCACCCGCGCCACGTTCAGGTAGTCCTGCGGCACGCGCGACACGCCCACCGCGGTATTGATGATCATCGGCCAGATCGAACAGATGAAAATCGCCCAGATCGCGGCAGGGTCCGCGGCCTTGAACAGCAGCAGCCCCAGCGGCAGCCAGGCCAGCGGCGACACCGGCCGCAACAGGCTGACGATGGGGGAGAACATGGCGTTGATGGCGGCATAGCGCCCGATGGCGAAGCCCGCGGGAATACCGATCACCGCCGCCAGGCCAAAGCCGATGGCCACGCGCTCCAGCGAGGCCACAAGGTTCCAGCCTATGCCCTTGTCGTTGGGGCCGTTGTCGTAGAACGGGTCGGAAAACAGCGTCACGGCGGCATGCCAGGTCACCCCCGGCGTGGGGATCTCTGGAATCTGCATCGCGATCACCTGCCACATCAGCACAAACAACGCGAAGCCGGCCACCGGTCCGGCCACGGCTTTCAGCGCGGATTCCAGTTTCTCGCGGCCAGCGGCAACCAGTGCTTCGCCGCGGCCCACAGTCGTTACGGTAGAAGTCATAGCAAGCCCTCTTGTGGTTTTCCGGTCAGACCTTGACCTTGAATCCGTCGGCATAGGCCGCCGGGTTGCTGCCGTCCCACTTCACCCCGTCGATCAGCGTTGACGTGCGCGTTTCGCTGGTGGGCAGCGCCACGCCCGCGGCTTGCGCGGCCTGCTTGTAGAGGTCGATGCGGTTGATCTGCTTGGCCACCGCCAGGTAGTCCGGGTGCTCTTTCAAGAGGCCCCAGCGCTTGTGCTGCGTCAGGAACCACATGCCGTCGCTCAGGTACGGAAAGTTGGCCGATCCGTCGGCGTAAAAGCGCATGGCGTGCTCGTCCGTCCAGGTCTTGCCCAGGCCGTCCTGGTACTTGCCCAGCATGCGGTCCACGATGCCACTGGCGTCCGTGTTCACGTAGGACTTGGCGGCGATGGTTTCGGCCGTCTTCTGACGGTTGGCGGGCGAGGCGTCGATCCACTTGCCGGCCTCGAGGATGGCCGCGGTGACGGCGCGCGCCGTGTTCGGATTGCGCGCCACGAAATCCGCGCTGGTACCCAGCACCTTTTCGGGATGGTCCTGCCAGATGTCCTGCGAGGTCACGGCGGTAAAGCCGATCTTGTCCATGATGGTGCGCGCGCCCCAGGGCTCGCCCACGCAGAAGCCGTCCATATTGCCCACGCGCATGTTCGCCACCATCTGGGGCGGCGGCACGGTGATGACCTTGGCGTCTTTCATCGGGTTGATGCCATAGGCGGCCAGCCAGTAATACAGCCACATGGCGTGCGTGCCGGTCGGGAAGGTCTGCGCGAAGGTGTATTCGCGCTTGTCCGACGCCATCAGCTTGGCCAGCGATTCGCCGTCGCGCGCCCCACCTTCCAACACCTTGTTCGATAGCGAGATCGCCTGGCCGTTCTGATTCAGGCTCATCAAGACCGCCATGTCCTTCTTGGGGCCGCCGATGCCCAGGTGCACGCCGTACACCAGCCCATACAGCACGTGCGCCATATCGAGCTCGCCGTTCAGCAGCTTGTCGCGCACGGCCGCCCACGAGGCTTCCTTGGAAGGCGTGATGGTCACGCCGTATTTCTTGTCGATGCCCAGCACCGACGCCATCACCACCGATGCGCAATCGGTCAGTGGAATAAAGCCGATCTTCACCTCGGTCTTTTCCGGCGCGTCCGTGCCGGCCGCCCAGGCGCCGGCGCGCACCAGCGGATCAACCAGAGACAGCAGGCCGGCGCCCGCCACCGCGCGCGCCGTACCGCTCAACCACTTGCGGCGGCTGGCATTGGCACCCGCGTCCGCATGGGGGGCAAGGTCGGATGAGGGGCTACGTTGTACTGGCGTCATGCATGGCTCCTGGCAAAAAAAAACGTCCCGCGCGCCATGGAACCCAGTCCATTGGCGCAGCGGAACGTCGTTGTCCCTTGCCGCGTAGTGCGGCGCGTTGCGTCGGCGACCGCCGTTGGCCGCCCGATATCACTCAAGCAAACGCTGTGCCAGGCGCGTGGAAAATGCCCCTGAACACCCGGCAGGCCGCGCCGGCATTGGCGTTGCGATGAATCACGCATCACCGCGGCGTTGCCACCGTGTGCGCGGCGGAACCAAGTTGGTGCGCAATGCGTTGCGGCGGCGCACCAACGCTGTGCCGTCCACGCCCTGCCGCTGTGCGCGGCAAACTCGCCGCGCGTGCAATCCGGGATGGCATGGAACTTGCATGCACGACAGCATCGGGGGGATCACATGCTGAAGGTCATGCTGCTGAATGATGGCGAGGGACGCGCGGCGTCGCTGCGGCAAACGCTTGCCGCGGCCGGCGTACACGTGGTCTCGGAAGTGGCCCCCGGCACCGACCTGGCCACCGCCATCGCCCAGGCCGCCCCGGACGTGGTGCTGATCGACAGCGACGCCCCCGGGCGCGACACCCTGGAAAACGTCTGTGTGGCCAGCGCGCACAGTGATCGGCCAGTGGTGATGTTCACCGATGACGGCAACCGCGACACCATCCGCACCGCGTTGCGCGCGGGCGTGGCCGCATATGTGGTGGGCGACGTGTCGGCCGCCCGCATCGAACCCCTGCTGACCGTGGCGATTGAACGCTTCGCCATGGAAAAGTCGCGGCGCGAGGAACTGCGCGACGCGCAACTGCGGCTGGCCGAGCGCCAGTGGGTGGAAAAGGCCAAGGGCATCTTGATGAAGACGCGCTCGATTCCGGAAGAGGAAGCGCACCGGCTATTGCGTGACCGCGCCATGCAAAGCCAGAAGCGGTTGGGCGAGGTGGCCCGCGAAGTCGTCGAAATGAGCCAATGGTTGGGCAGCGCCTGACCAGATAAGTTCTGAATATAAGTTCTAGATATAAGGATTCAAGAAATCAAAAGTTGTGGGGATGTAAGCCCGTCCCTATCATCGGCTGATATTTTGCCGGGTACGCCCGAGGCGGGCACAAGATGAAGCTTTTCCCGATTTTTGCTGATCTGAAGGGTCGGCGGGTGCTGGTGGTGGGCGGTGGCGCGGTGGCCGAGCGCAAGACGCTCGCGCTATTGGAAGCCATGGCCGACGTGGTGGTGGGCGCGCCGGAACTGACCCCGGCACTGACCGAGCTGGCGGCGCAGGGCCGCATCCGCCACCTGGCCGGCCGGTTCAACCCCGACTGGCTGAACGATGTGTGGCTGGTGGTGGCCGCCACGGACGACCGCGGCGCCAATGCCGAGGTCTCCGACGCCGCCAGCGCGCGACGCATTTTTGCCAATGTGGTGGACGACCCTGAACTGTCCTCGTTCCAGGTGCCCTCCATTGTTGACCGCTCGCCCGTCATCGTGGCGATCTCGTCGTCGGGCGTGGCGCCCGTGCTGGCGCGCCGCGTGCGCGAGCGCATCGAATCCCTGTTCGACCATACGCTGGGCCAACTGGCCGCGCTGGCCGCGACCTACCGCAAGCGCATCCGCGCCAGCCATCCCGACCTGGGCGCGCGCCGCCGCTTCTACGACTGGTTGCTGGACGGCCCCGTGGCGGGCCTGCTGCGCCAGCAGCAAGCCGCGCAGGCCGAAGCCGCGCTGACCCAGGCGCTGGACACGCCGCTGGCCCCGGCCGAGGGCAGCGTGGTGCTGGTGGGTGCGGGGCCGGGCGATCCCGGCCTGCTGACCCTGAAAGCGCTGCGCGCCTTGAACGAAGCCGACGTCATACTGTACGACCGCCTGGTCAGCGACGACGTGATGTCGCTGGCGCGCCGCGACGCCGAACGCATTGCCGTGGGCAAGCTGCCCGGTGAAAACCACCACGCCACCCAAGCCCGCATCCATGCCCTGCTGGTGGAACACGCGCAGGCGGGCCGCCGGGTGGTGCGCTTGAAAGGTGGCGACGCGTTCATCTTTGGCCGGGGCGGCGAAGAACTGGAGTATCTGCGTGCGCACCGGGTGCGCTTCGAGGTGGTGCCAGGCATCACGGCCGCGCTGGCCTGTGCCGCCTATGCCGGCATTCCGCTGACGCACCGCGAGCATGCACAGTCGGTGCGGCTGATCACGGCGCACTGCCGGGAAGACGAAGACAACCTGGATTGGCCCGCGCTGGCGCGTGAAAAGCAGACGCTGGCGTTCTATATGGGCGTGGGACAGCTAGACCTGCTGACCCGCCGCCTGCTGGCTCATGGCCGTGCGGCCGACACGCCGTTCGCGCTGATTGAAAACGGCAGCCGGCCGGAACAGCGCGTGCTGTCGGGCACGCTGGAAGCGCTGCCACGCCTGGCGGCCGAACACACCATCCGGTCCCCCGCCCTGTTGATCGTGGGTGAAGTGGCGGGGTTGGCGTCGCGCTTGCAATGGTTTGGCCAGCATATCGAGGGCGCGAGCGGCGCGTAGCCGCTTGCATCGCCCCCGCGCTTGCCTTAGATCGCCTTCTGGTTCGTGCCGAAAATGCGGTCGCCCGCATCGCCCAGGCCGGGCATGATGTAGCCGTGTTCGTTCAGGCCGTCATCGATGGACGCCGTATAGATGTGCACGTCGGGGTGCTTGGCCAGCACGGTATCGATGCCCACGGGCGCGGCCACCAACACCAGCGCGCGGATTTCCTTGCAGCCAGCGCGCTTGAGCAGATCAATGGCGGCAACCATCGAGCCGCCGGTCGCCAGCATGGGGTCCACGATCAGCGCCAAGCGTTGGTCCAGTTCACCGACCAGGCGTTCCAGGTACGTATGGGCTTCCAGTGTTTCTTCGTTGCGGGCCACGCCCACCACGCTGACCTTGGCGCCGGGGATCAAGCTGAGCACCCCGTCCAACATACCGATGCCGGCGCGCAAGATGGGCACCACGGTGACCTTCTTGCCGGCGATTTTCTCAACCTGGACCTCACCACACCAGCCCTGGACGGTGGCAGGTTCCAAGGGCAGGTCCTTGGACGCTTCGTACGTCAGCAGCGCGCCCACTTCCTGCGACAACTCCCGAAAGCTCTTGGTGCTGAGGTCGGCGCGACGCATGATTCCGAGCTTGTGGCGGATCAGCGGATGGCGGATTTCGTGCACGGGCATGTGCGTAATTCTCCAGAATATTGAAATACAGGGGGTGTCGCCTCAGGCCATTTTCGAGCCATAGCTGAGGATCGTAATCGGTTTGGAAAAAAAAGCCCTATTGTTCTGCAAGCCAGGCGATGAGGGCGTCGTCAAAGGCGCGAACGGCGCCCGCCTGCTCGTGGTTCACGATGCTGACCACCACGTAGCGCTTGCCGCTGGCGCCCAGCACGTACCCGGCGATGGCGCGCACGTCGCGCAGCGAGCCGGTCTTCAGGTGGGCCATGCCCTGCGTGCCGTCACCCTTCAGGCGGCGGCGCACCGTGCCGTCGACCCCGGCAATGGCGAACGATGAAATGTATTCGGGCATGACCGGCGAATTCCACGCCACGGTCAGCATCGACGCCAGGCTGTCGGCCGACACCCGGGCCTCGCGCGACAGGCCCGCGCCGTTGTCGATGATCAGTTCGGGCATGTCCAACCCCTGCTTGACCAGCGCGCCCTTGGCCACGGCCTCGCTGCTGGTCACGGTGGCGGGCCGGCGGCCGCGCTCGGCGCCCAGGGTCAGCAGCAGCGTGCGCGCCATGACGTTGTTGCTGCGCTTGTTGATCTGGCGGATCACTTCCGCCAGCGTCGGCGAATCGTGCGAGGCCAGCACCACCGCATCGGCCGGCACCATGCCGGACTTGACCTGCCCCTTGAACGTGCCACCCAGCTCTTTCCAGAGCAGGCGGAAGATTTCGGTGGCGTATTCGGGCTGCGACAAGGCCAGACGGTACAGGCTGAATTCCCCGCACGAACCCGCCACTTTGCCGCCCAGGCGGATCGTGACGCCCTGCTGGGTGATCAGCGGCTCGGTCGTGACCACGGGTGGGCCAGGGCAACGGATGTCGCTCCATTCCACGCTGCCCTCGATTTTCAAGCCAGGCAGGGGCGGATCAATCAGCGGCACCCATTTGTGCGCGGCCGGGTCCGGCGTGAACAGCAGGCGCTGCGCGCCAAAGCCCACCATCAGCGCATCGGGGCTGGCGTTGTAGGCGCGGTCGGGCGCGCCATCGAAGGCGCCGGGGTCGGTGGCAACCTGGCCGAAGATGCTGCGGTCGATGATCAAGTCATTGATCTGCTTGACCCCGCGCAGACGCAACTCGCGCAACAGGGCCCACAGGTCTTGCATCAAAAATTGGGGGTCACCGCCGGCCCGCAAATACAAGGGGCCGGAGAGCACGCCACGGGCGTCGGGCCGGGCGCCGGGCGCGGTCATGAATTCGGTACGCCAGACGTAATTGGGGCCAAGTTCCGACAGCGCGGTCCAGGTCGTCACCAGCTTCATCACCGATGCGGGGTTGCGGGGTTCC
The DNA here is from genome assembly GCF_029637605.1 of Achromobacter spanius. Lineage (NCBI taxonomy): Bacteria > Pseudomonadati > Pseudomonadota > Betaproteobacteria > Burkholderiales > Alcaligenaceae > Achromobacter > Achromobacter spanius. The sequence continues at coordinate 2,979,009 of NZ_CP121261.1, forward strand.
TTGGCGTTCAGCGCCACCATGCGCGGCCCGCCCAGTTCCTGTACCACCAGCGACAGCGAACTGTCGGGCAACTTGGTGGCCTTCCAGGCCCGGATGACGTCCGGCGGCAAGCCCTGGACTTGCGCAAAGGCGGTGCCCGCCGACAAGGCCAGCAGCCCGCCGGCCAGCCATTGCCTGAGTCCGCCCACCCGCTTTTTCGCTTGTCCCGTCATGCCCTGTCCACCTTGTTGCCCGTACTGCAAAACCGAGAGCATACAAAACCTGGGACGGTTACGGGCGCCCCGCTGTTCCGGCCCTGATAACCTTCGCCTTTACAATAGCCGGTTGCCCCAAGCCCGCCCGGCTGCCCCAGCCCACGTTTTCCGGGCCGCCCTTACTGACAGACAGATACCCGCGTGACCCAGTCCCTGACCGTTTCCGATTTCAATTACGAGCTGCCGCCCGAGCTTATCGCGCAGACGCCCGCCGCCCAACGCACGGGCAGCCGCCTGCTGCATCTGGACGCCGCCAGCCAATTGCACGACCGCCAGTTCGCCGACCTGACCGATTTGCTGCGCCCCAACGACCTGCTGGTGTTCAACGACACCCGCGTCATCAAGGCACGCTTGGGCGGCCACAAGATTACCGGTGGCAAGGTCGAGGTACTGGTCGAACGCATCACCGAATCCGACCGCGTCCTGGCCCACGTGCGCGCCAGCAAATCGCCCGGGCCCGGCATGGTGCTGCGCCTGGCCGAGGCCTTCGAGGCCACCGTGCTGGGCCGCGAAGGCGAGCTCTTCGACATCCGCTTCCCCGGCCCCGTGCTGGACTTGCTGGACGCCCATGGCGCCACCCCGCTGCCGCCCTACATCACGCACGCGGCCGACGCGGGCGACGACGACCGCTATCAAACCGTCTATGCCCGCGAACCCGGCGCGGTTGCCGCCCCCACGGCCGGCCTGCACTTTGACCAGCCCACGCTGGACCGTCTGGCCGACCTGGGTATCGAACGCGCTTTTGTCACGCTGCACGTCGGCGCGGGCACGTTCCAGCCGGTGCGGGTCGACAACCTGGCCGACCACATCATGCACGCCGAGTGGTTCACGGTGCCCCAGGCAACCGTGGACGCCATTGCCGCTACCCGCGCCAAGGGCGGCCGCGTCATCGCCGTGGGCACCACCAGTGTGCGCGCGCTGGAATCCGCCGCCGCGCAGACCGAAGGCCGCACGGCGCCCGGCCTGCCCCTGGCCGCCGCCCAGGGCGATACCCGCCTGTTCATCACGCCCGGCTACCAGTACCGCGTCGTGGACGCCCTGGTCACCAACTTCCACCTTCCCCAGTCAACCCTGCTGATGCTGGTGTCGGCGCTGGCCGGCGTCGAGCCGATCCGCCGCGCCTACGCCCACGCGGTGGCCCAGCGCTACCGCTTCTTCAGCTATGGCGACGCCATGTTTATCGAGTCTTCCGCCCCATGACCGGTCTGAATTTTGAACTGCTCGCCACTGACGGCGGCGCCCGCCGCGGCCGCATCACGCTGAACCATGGCGTGGTCGAGACGCCCATCTTCATGCCCGTGGGCACCTATGGCAGCGTCAAGGCCATGATGCCGCACGAGCTGAAGGAAATCGGCTCGCAGATCGTGCTGGGCAACACGTTCCACCTGTGGCTGCGCCCGGGCACGGACATCATGGAAAAGCATGGCGGCCTGCATGGCTTCATGCAATGGGACAAACCCATCCTGACCGACTCGGGCGGTTTCCAGGTGTTCAGCCTGCAGGGCATGCGCAAGATCACCGAGGAAGGCGTGAAGTTCGCCTCGCCCATCGACGGCGCGCGCCTGTTCCTGACGCCCGAAGAATCCATGCGCATCCAGCGTTCGCTGAATTCCGACATCGTCATGGTCTTCGATGAATGCACGCCGTATGAAATCGACGGCCGCCCCGCCACGGTTGAAGAAGCCGCGCGCTCGATGCGCATGTCCTTGCGCTGGGCGCGCCGCTCGCGCGACGAATTCGACCGCCTGGGCAACCCGAACGCGCTGTTCGGCATCGTCCAGGGCGGCATGTATGAATCGCTGCGCGATGAATCCCTGGCGGGCCTGCAGGACATCGGCTTCCATGGCTACGCCATCGGCGGGCTATCGGTAGGCGAGCCCAAGGAAGACATGATGCGCATCCTGGCGCACGTCACGCCGAAGCTGCCGGCCCAGGCGCCACGCTACCTGATGGGCGTGGGCACGCCGGAAGACCTGGTCGAGGGCGTGAGCCGTGGCGTGGACATGTTCGACTGCGTCATGCCCACTCGCAACGCCCGCAACGGCTGGCTGTTCACCCGCTTTGGCGACGTCAAGATCCGCAACGCCAAGTACCGCGACGACACCCGCCCGCTGGACCCCAGTTGCACCTGCCACACCTGCGCCAATTTCTCGCGCGCCTATCTGCACCATCTGCAGCGGGCCAACGAGATCACCGGCGCGCGCCTGAACACGCTGCACAATCTGCATTTCTATCTGACTATCATGAAGGAAATGCGCGAAGCCATCGCCGAAGGCCGTTTCGACGCCTGGCGCGCGCAGTTCGCCGCGGACCGTGCCCGCGGCATCGAGTAGTCGGGCTTTCCCTGAGGGGGCTTTTCTATTGGGATTTCGTCCCCATAGATTGGGATCCCCCCCTAGTGAAAGGCCGGCAATAAGATGGATACAATAGCCGGCTTGCCCTATCCATGGCTCGCGCGGGGATGGGCGCATAACAAGACAGCTAGTGGGTACGGCGATGTTTCGTAGTTACATAGAGAACTCGGGCATGGCCGTCCGTAGCAACAAACAACCCAAACAGACTTAAACGCAGGAGAATTCAATGTCCGTTATCGATACCGCAAGCCTCGTCGTGGCTCAAGCCGCCGCCCCTGAAGGTAATGCGCTGATGGGCATGCTGCCCATCGTCCTGATGTTCGTGATCCTCTACTTCCTGATGATCCGTCCGCAGATGAAGCGTCAGAAAGAACACCGCAACCTGATCGCCGCCCTGGCCAAGGGTGACGAAGTGGTCACCGCCGGCGGCATGCTGGGCAAGGTCACCAAAGTCAATGACAGCTACGTGACCGTTGAAGTGTCCGAACTGGCCGACAAGCCCGTCGAAGTCATCATGCAGAAGTCGTCGGTTTCGACCGTGCTTCCTAAAGGAACCATCAAGGCCCTTTAAGCGTCTAATAGGAGCCCCATCGGGCTCTTCTTACGTTTGATGGGACCCACCGCCGCCCGCCGCGTTCATCGCCCGGGCGGCCCTTTTATCACCCTGACATGAAGTAGCCGGCAATGAACCGCTATCCCCTCTGGAAGTACATTACGGTCCTGATCGCGGTCATCATTGGCCTGCTGTACACGCTTCCCAATTTCTACGGCGAGTCCCCCGCGGTCCAGGTTTCCAGCGCCAAGGCCACCATCAAGGTGGATCCGGCCATGCTGAACCGGGTCGAACAAATCCTGACCGACGCCAAGATCCCGAACGAAGGCGTCTTCTACGAACAAAACGGCACGCTCGGCACCGTGCGCGCCCGCTTCACGTCGACCGACCTGCAACTGCAGGCCCGTGACCTGATCGAAAAATCCCTGAACACCGTCGCCGACGACCCGCACTACACCGTGGCGCTGAACCTGCTGCCCGCGTCGCCCCCCTGGATGCGCGCCCTGGGCTGGTTCGCCCCCAAGCCCATGTACCTGGGCCTGGACTTGCGCGGCGGCGTGCACTTCCTGCTGCAGGTCGACATGCAGGGCGCGCTGACGGCCCGCTACGACTCGCTGGCCGCCGATGTGCGTTCCGTGCTGCGTGACCAGAAGGTCAACGTGGCCAGCGTTGAACGCTCGGGCATGGGCGTTGCCGCCACCTTCGCCAACAACGACGACCGCGACCGCGCCATCGCCACCCTGCGCACCCGCCTGCCCGACCTGGAATTCACGGAACGCGAAGAAGGCGGCAAGCCGCTGCTGCTGGGCGCCCTGAATCCCGCCGCCGTCCAGCGCGTGCAGGACTCCGCGCTGAAGCAGAACATCAACACCCTGCATAACCGCATCAACGAACTGGGCGTGGCCGAACCGGTCATCCAGCAACAGGGTACGGACCGCATCGTGGTGCAACTGCCCGGCGTGCAGGACGTGGCCAAGGCCAAGGAACTGCTGGGTCGCACCGCCACGCTCGAAATCCGCATGGTTGACGACTCCCCCACTGCGCAAGCCGCGCTGCTGGGTGGCACCGTGCCCTTCGGCCTGGAACGCTACAACGACCGCGACGGCCGCCCGATCCTGGTTCGCCGCCAAGTCGTGCTGACGGGTGAAAACCTGCAAGACGCCCAGCCCGGCCGCGACTCGCAAACCCAGCAAGCCGCCGTCCACCTGACGTTGGACTCCAAGGGCGCGCGCATCTTCCGCGACGTCACCCGCGACAACATCGGCAAGCGCATGGCCATCCTGCTGTTTGAAAACGGCAAGGGCGAAGTGGTCACGGCGCCGGTCATCCGCAGCGAAATCGCGGGCGGCCAGGTGCAGATCTCGGGCAGCATGAGCTCGGAAGAAGCCGCCGACACCGCGCTGCTGCTGCGCGCGGGCGCGCTGGCCGCGCCGATGTCCATCATCGAAGAACGCACCATCGGCCCAAGCCTGGGCGCCGACAACATCTCGAAGGGCTTCCATTCGACGCTGTACGGTTTCCTGGCCATTGCCGCGTTCATCATGCTGTACTACCGCCTGTTCGGCGTGTTCTCCACAGTGGGCCTGACGCTGAACGTGCTGCTGCTGCTGGCGCTCTTGTCCATGCTGCAGGCCACGCTGACCTTGCCGGGTATCGCCGCCATTGCGCTGACCCTGGGCATGGCGATTGACTCGAACGTGCTGATCAACGAGCGGATACGCGAAGAACTGCGCGCCGGGGCTTCCCCGCAGCAGGCCATTCACCAAGGTTTTGAACGCGCCTGGGGCACGATTCTTGACTCGAACCTCACGACGCTCATCGTCGGCCTGGCGCTGCTGGCCTTCGGTTCGGGTCCGATCCGGGGCTTCGCGGTGGTGCACTGCCTGGGCATCCTGACGTCGATGTTCTCGTCGGTGGTGGGCGTGCGCGCCCTGGCCAACCTGTACTACGGCCGCAAGAAGAAGCTCACCACGATCTCCATCGGCGAAGTCTGGAAACCGAAGGCAAACTGACAATAAGGCGGGTGGCGCGCAGCCATCCGCCGTAGAAAAGAACCGAAGGCGAAAAATGGAATTCTTCCGTATTCACCGCACCATCCCGTTCATGCGCCACGCTTTGGTGCTGAACATCATCAGTCTCATCACGTTCGTCCTGGCGGTCTTCTTCATCGTCACGCGCGGCTTTCACCTGTCGATCGAATTCACCGGCGGCACGGTCATGGAAGTCAACTACGCCCAGACGGCACAGCTTGAAAACGTGCGCGGCGTGGTGTCCAAGCTGGGCTACACCGACTTCCAGGTGCAGAACTTCGGCACCTCGCACGACGTCATGATCCGCCTGCCGCTGCAGGAAGGCCAAACGTCGGCCACCCAAAGCGAAAGCGTGCTGGCCGCCCTGAAGGCCGCGGACTCGGGCGTGGAACTGCGCCGCGTGGAATTCGTGGGGCCGCAGATCGGCCAGGAGCTTCTGCACAACGGCTTGATGGCCCTGCTGGTGGTGGTCATCGGCATCATGGTGTATCTGGGCTTCCGCTTCGAATGGAAGTTCTCCGTCGCCGGCGTGATCGCCAACCTGCACGACGTGGTGATCATCCTGGGCTTCTTCGCCTTCTTCCAGTGGGAGTTCTCGCTGTCGGTGTTGGCGGGCGTGCTGGCGGTGCTGGGGTACTCGGTGAACGAATCCGTGGTCATCATGGATCGCATTCGCGAAAACTTCCGCAAGTACCGCAAGGCCGACACGCAGGAAGTCATCAACAGCGCCATCACCCAGACCATCTCGCGGACCATCATCACCCACGGTTCGACGCAGATGATGGTGCTGGCCATGCTGTTCTTCGGCGGCCCCACCCTGCACTACTTCGCCCTGGCCCTGACCATCGGCATCTGGTTCGGCATCTATTCGTCGGTGTTCGTCGCTGCCGCGCTGGCTATGTGGATGGGCGTCAAGCGCGAAGACCTGATCAAGCCGGTCAAGAAGGAAGGCGAAGAAGGCGAAGTCGCCTGATCCTGATCTGTCCCAGGCTCCAGACAAAAACCCGTCGCTCGCGCGACGGGTTTTTGCTTTCTGCTTTTCCTGCTTCTAACTAGGGAATGCCTCGGCGACTACGAATGGCGCCCTGAGCCAGGGAACTACCCAATTTAATGCCGGAAGACGCATTGATATATATACCCGAACTGGTATATTCGACCCAGCATATCTTCCTACAGCAATAACCATCCATGAATCAACCCTCAAACCCTGGCACCAAGAACGTCCTCTACGACCTCGGTTTTGAAGACGCCGCCGACCTTACCGCCAAAGTGCAATTGGCCATGAAGCTCAATGACCTGATCGATAAGCGCGGGCTGAATCAGACCGACGTCGCGGCACTGACCGGGATGACGCAGCCCAAGGTGTCTCAAATTCGCCGCTACAAATTGCTGAACATCTCACTGGAACGGCTCATGCAAGCCCTGGTTGCCCTGGATCAGCATGTTGAAATCCGGGTGCGCAAAGCGCGGCAATCCGACACGGCCGGCATTACCGTCACGGCCTGATCCGCACTGTACCGTCCGCTCTCGTCATGCTGTACGGGTACGAATCCTTCCACATTCGCTACCATAGACCACCATGAAACTCACCATCGATCATCTCGTCATCGCCGCGGCGGACCTTGCCAGCGGTACGGAATATGTCGCGGGCCTGCTGGGCATTGCGCCCCAGGGCGGCGGCGCGCATCCGCGCATGGGCACCCACAACCGCGTGCTGGGCATGGCGGACGGCGTGTATCTGGAGGTCATCGCGATTGATCCCGATGCGCCCGCGCCCGAGCGCCCCCGCTGGTTCGGGCTGGACCAGGGCGACATGCGCGCGCGGCTGGAACAGGGGCCTTTCCTGGCGCACTGGGCGGCGCGCGTGGAAGCGCCGCTGGACCTGACCCGCATGCAGGCCGAACACCCGGAACGCATCGCCCCCGTCATCCCCATGACGCGCGGCGATCTGCGCTGGCGGCTGACGGTGCCAGACGACGGCAGCCTGCCCGCCTGGCGCGAAGCGGGCCACGCGGCGGGTGACGGCCTGCTGCCCACGCTGATCCAATGGGACGTGGACGCCTACCCCGGCGTCAGCCTGCCGCGCCAACCCTTGAAGCTGGTGCGCCTGACCGGTTGCCATCCGCAGGCGGGCCTGCTGCGCCAAGGGCTGACCTGGATGGGAGCCGACACCCTGATCGACCTGGAACAGACCGACGGGCCGCCGCGCCTGAGCGCGCTGATCGACACGCCGCAAGGGCAGAAGACCCTGGCGTAACGCGCCCCCCTTACAAACCGGAGACCCCGCATGTCCGCTGCCCACCCGACCGCCACCCAGAAACGTTTCGACGACGAACCCTACCTGGACCATTGCAAGGCCACCATCATTGCCGTCAGCCCCGAAGGCGTCGAGCTGGACGAGACCATCTGCTACGCGCGCAGCGGTGGCCAGGCGGGCGACAGCGGCACGCTGACCCTGTCTGATGGGCGTGTGCTGACCGTGGCTGACACGGTCTACGCGGACGACCGCCAGCGCATCCTGCACGTACTGGCCTTGGCCGAGGGCGACGCGGCCCCGCAAGTGGGCGACCGCGTCACCGTGGCCATCGACTGGCCGCGCCGCCATCGCCTGATGCGCCTGCACACCTGCCTGCACTTGCTGGGGGCTTTGGTGCCCGCGCCCGTCACGGGATGCAGCATCTCGCCCGACTCCGCGCGCATCGATTTCGACCTGCCCGAATCCACATTGGAAAAGGGCGAACTGACCGAGCGCCTGAACGCCCTGATCAACCGAAGCCTGGACGTTGCCGTGAACGGCATCACGCCCGAAGAACTGGCCGCGCAGCCCGACCTGGTGCGCACCATCGGCGCGGCGCCGCCGGCTGGCACGGCCAAGATCCGCATCATTGACATCCCGGGCGTGGACCGCCAGCCCTGTGGCGGCACCCATGTGCGCAACACCAGCGAAATCGGTGCGGTGGCTATCACCAAGATCGAAAAGAAAAGCCGCACGAACCGCCGCGTGGTCGTCAATTTCGCCTGACACTTATGAATGAAAAAGGCCGCGATGATCATCATCGCGGCCTTTGCTTTTATCCAACGCGCCTGCTCAGGCTTTCTTCCACCAGCGCCACGGCGCGCGCAGCGGCCATTGGTACTGGCTGCCCAGCACACGCGGCGCCAGCATGTGTCCCACCACGAAGGCGATGCCCGCCGCCGTCATCACATCCGACAAGTAATGGTCCAGGTTGACCAGGCGGCTCATCGCCACCAGCACGGCCAACAGCAGGAAGACCACGCGCCAGCGCGGGGCCAGGATACTGAGCACGACGGCCACGGCGAACGCCGCATACGTGTGGCTGGACGGAAACGAATTGAACTGCTGCACGCGCGAAAAGGATTCGCCCAGGCCGTAGATGCCTTTCTCAAAAAACAACTCGGGACGCGCCCGCGCCACCGAACGTTTAAGCACTAGCACAATCAGGCCGCCCACCGCCAGGGTCGACAGCATCAACAGGCTGCCGCGCGCCATGCTGGCGTAGCTCATGCGCAGCGGGTTGCTCCAGCCGCGCGCCAGGCCAATCAGGCCGATCACGTAAAACCCCAGCGCCACGCCAATGTACGGGCCGCTTTCGCCCAATTCCCCGATCCATTCGAAGGACAGGTTCACGCCGTCCGACACGGACCGCTGAATCCAGACCGCCAGCGGCAGATCGACCCAGCGCGCGCAGGCACCGGCCACCAGCGCCAACACCGCGGCAAGCAGCAGCCATGTCACCAGGGAGACAGGGGGGCGGATCGGGTTCTGCGGTGACAGGCCAGGCGCGGCAGGGGCCACGGAAACGGCGGCCCGGGGTGCCAGGGGATCGGGATTCATCGGTAACGCTCAAGGAGAATAAGAAATATTACTGTCGGCTTAAAACCAGCCGGCTCGCTATCGTAACGGCACCCGCACGCTCGGCAAAGAAACAATTTCCACGCAAGGGTTAAAATCCCGCCTTTCCACCTCATTGAAGCCCCCGGGATCTACACCCGTCACGGCGACCATCATGCAAGCTACCTCCCTGAAGCGCGGCAACGCGCCCGGCGATGGCACCCCCGCCGCGCCCGTCCTTGACACTCCCGCCGCTGACGCCGGCACCGGTTCCCCCCGCAAGCTGTACATCCGCACCTTTGGCTGCCAGATGAACGAGTACGACTCGGACAAGATGGCCGACGTGCTGCGCGGCGACCAGGGCCTGGAACTGACCGACAACCCGGAAGAGGCCGACGTCATCCTGTTCAACACCTGTTCGGTGCGTGAAAAGGCGCAGGAAAAAGTGTTTTCGGACCTGGGCCGGGTGCAGCACCTGAAGAAGACCAATCCGAACCTGGTGATCGGCGTGGGCGGCTGCGTGGCCAGCCAGGAAGGCGCCGCCATCGTCAAGCGCGCCCCGTACGTGGACGTGGTGTTCGGGCCGCAGACGCTGCATCGCCTGCCTGACCTGATCGCGCGCCGCCGTGCCGAAGGCCGCTCGCAGGTGGACATCAGCTTTCCGGAAATCGAAAAATTCGACAACATGCCGCCCCCGCGCGTTGACGGCGCCACGGCATTCGTGTCCATCATGGAAGGCTGTAGCAAGTACTGCAGCTTCTGCGTCGTGCCGTACACGCGCGGCGAGGAAGTCTCGCGCCCGTTCGAGGACGTGCTGATCGAAGTGGCCGACCTGGCCGACCAGGGCGTGAAGGAAGTGACGCTGCTGGGCCAGAACGTGAACGCCTATCGCGGCAAGATGGAAGGCACGGACGAGATCGCCGACTTCGCCATGCTGCTGGAATACGTGCACGAAATTCCCGGCATCGAGCGCATCCGCTACACGACCTCGCACCCCAAGGAAATGACCCAGCGCATGGTGGACGCCTACGCCCGCCTGCCCAAGCTGGTGTCGTTTTTGCACCTGCCCGTGCAAGCCGGTAGCGACCGCGTGCTGGCCGGCATGAAGCGCGGCTACACCACGCTGGAATTCAAGTCGGTGGTGCGGCGCCTGCGCGCGGCCCGCCCCGACCTGACCCTGTCGTCGGACTTCATCGTGGGCTTTCCCGGCGAAACAGAGGAAGACTTTGAAAAGACCATGAAGCTGATCGAGGACGTCGGCTTCGACACCTCGTTCTCGTTCGTCTACTCGCGCCGCCCGGGCACGCCAGCCGCCGACCTGGCTGACGACACGCCGCAAGACGTGAAACTGCGCCGCCTGCAACGCCTGCAAGCGCTGATCAACGAGCAGGCGGCCACCATCGCCCGCAACATGGTCGGCACCCGCCAGCGCCTGCTGGTCGAAGGCCCGTCGCGCCGCGACCCCAACGAACTGATGGGACGCACCGAGAACAACCGCATCGTGAATTTCGCCGCGCCCGCGCGGCTCATCGGACAAATGGTCGACGTCATCATCACCGAAGCGCACACGAATTCGTTGCGCGCCCGCGTGGCCGATGTGGACCGCGTTCCCCAAGAGGCCGAATGACCACTCCCCGTTCCCGCGCCCGTCGCAGCATGCCCGCCGTCGTCAACCTGGACGGCGACAACACCCACCTGGCCAACCTGTGCGGCCCGCTGGACGAAAATTTGCGTCAGCTTGCCGATGGCATGGAAGTGAAGCTTTCGCGCCGCGGCAGCCGCGTCACCATCGAGGGCGAACGGGCTGAGCTGGCCGGCCGCGTGTTGCGGCGCTTTCACGAACAGGCCGTGCACCGCGCCCTGTCGGTGGATGACATCCAGTTGGGCCTGGTTGAAATCGGCGTCGGCCGCCAGGAAGACAAGCAGGAAGCCCAGCCCCCCGAAGCCGACCCGCTGCCCGCCCTGGACGACGAAAGCGACGGCATCGCGCTGCGCACCAAGCGCAGCGACCTGCGCCCGCGCACGCCGCGCCAGCGCGACTACCTGAACAACATCCTGAAGCACGACATCACGTTCGGCGTTGGCCCGGCCGGTACCGGCAAGACCTGGCTGGCGGTGGCCTGCGCCATTGACGCCATGGAGCGCGACACGGTGCAACGGCTGGTGCTGACCCGGCCCGCCGTCGAAGCCGGCGAGCGCCTGGGCTTCCTGCCCGGCGACCTGGCCCAGAAGGTGGACCCGTATCTGCGCCCGCTGTACGACGCGCTGTATGACCTGATGGGCTTTGAGAAGGTGCAGCGGCTGTTTGAAAAGCAGACCATCGAAATCGCGCCGCTGGCCTATATGCGTGGCCGCACACTGAACCACGCGTTCGTCATCCTGGACGAAGCGCAGAACACCACGCCGGAACAAATGAAAATGTTCCTGACGCGGATCGGTTTCGGCAGCAAGGCCGTCATTACCGGCGACCCCTCGCAGGTGGACCTGCCGCGCGGCCAGGACAGCGGCCTGGCCCACGCGGTCAAGGTGCTTGAAGACGTGCAAGGCATCGCCACCACCCGCTTCACCAGCCGCGACGTCGTGCGCCACCCCTTGGTGGCCCGCATCGTCGACGCCTACGACCGCGCCTCTGAAAATGAAGCCTGAGCTGTCCCTGTCCGTGCAATACGGGGTGGAAGAGCCGCGCCTGCCCCGCTGGCGCCTGCGCCGCTGGGCCGAGCGCGCGCTGGCGGCCGCCGCCGACGATGGCCTGGTGGATTTCTCGGCCGCCGAACTCAGCCTGCGCCTGGTCGGCGCGGCCGAGGGTCGCCGTCTGAACCGTGACTTTCGCGAACGCGACTACGCCACCAACGTGCTCACCTTTGAGTACGGCGTGGACCCCGTGGGCGTGGCGCGCGGCGATATCGTGATGTGCGTGCCCGTGCTGGTGCGCGAGGCCCGCGAGCAGCGCAAGCCCTTGCTTGAACATGCCGCCCACCTGACCATCCATGGCGTGCTGCATTCGCTGGGCTATGACCACATCAAGGCGCGCGACGCCAAGCGCATGGAAGCGCTGGAAACGGCCACGCTAGCGCGGATGGGCATCAACGACCCGTACGTCGTCGCCGACTGAAGCTCATAGGCGTGGGTTGAACGTGGGGGATTCAGCGTGGGCCCGGAGGTTCGGGTCTACCCCTACGAATCTTATGAAAATGGCGGGCAGCAAGGCGCAGATGCCGTTGTTTGGCCCCATTTTCGTGGCCGTCGTAACAAAAGGCGGTTCAGTTTCGGTTATGCTGGCCCCTCCATAACTTGTCCTCCCGGACGATGTCTGACCCTTACCCTGCTCCTGAAGCGACCACTGCTCGCTCATCCAAACCCGCAACCAAATCCCTTCTAGACCGCCTGCTTTCCCTTGTGCGCCGAGAGCCCGAGGACCGCGAAGGCATCAAGGCCATTCTGGAAGCCGCCCACGATCGCCACCTGCTGGACGCCGAGTCCTACAAGATGATCAAGGGTGCGCTGGCCGTGTCCGAAGGCACCGTCGGCGACATCATGGTTCCCCGCTCGCGCATGGATCTGCTGGACGTCACGCAGCCCATCCCCTATCTGGTGGCCTCGGTGATCGAAACCGCGCATTCGCGGTTCCCGGTCTACGAGGGCGACCGCGACAACATCATCGGCATCCTGCTGGCCAAGGATCTGCTGCGCTGCATGCTGGAACCCGGCATCGAATTGCGCACGCTGGTCCGCCCTGCCGTGTTCATTCCCGAATCCAAGCGCCTGAACGTGCTGCTGCATGAATTCCGCGCCAGCCGTAACCACCAGGCCATCGTCATCGATGAGCACGGCGGTATTTCGGGCCTGGTCACGATGGAAGACGTGCTGGAACAAATCGTCGGTGAAATCGAGGACGAATTCGACGAAACCGAGGAAGACGAGATCTTCCCCGAAGGCGAAAACCAGTGGCGCGTCATGGCGGCCACCGACATCTCGCACTTCAACGAGGTGTTCGGCTGCGCCTTGCCGGATGACGAATACGACAGCGTCGGCGGTTGGATGGGCGGCCAGTTGGGCCGCATTCCGCGCCGTGGCGACGTCGCCGAATTCGACGGCCTGCGCCTGGAGGTGGCCCGGGGCGACGCCCGCCGCGCCATCTGGCTGCGCGTCAAGCGCAACGTGCCCGCCCAAACCTCCCACTCCACCAACGACGAATGAGCCGTATCCCGCGCAGCACCCTCCTGCGCGGTGCCGCCGGCTTGACGCTGGCCGGCGCCGTGCACGCCCTGACCTTCGCGCCCGGCCCATTGCCCGACTGGGCATTGGCGATTACCCAGATCCTGATGCTGGCTATCGCGGCGCGCGTCACGCTGACGGCGCCGTCGGCCAGGCAGGCCTGGATGCGTGGCTGGCTGTTCGGCTTCGCCACCTATGCGGTGGGCCTGTACTGGCTGTTCATCAGCATGCATCGCTACGGCGATCTGGCCGCGCCACTGGCCGTGGCCGGCGTGCTGGCCTTGTCCGCCTTCCTGGCCTTGTTTCCCGCCACGGCCAGCGCGCTGACGCGCCGCTATGCCCCCCTGAGCGCCGACGCCACGCCTCTGGGAATTCTTGCGTCCACCCTGGCCTGGGCCGCGATGTGGGGCGGCTTCGAATGGTTGCGCGCGGTATTGCTGACCGGCTTTCCGTGGCTGAACATCGGCTACGCACAGGTGGACAGCCCCATCGCCGGCTGGGCGCCGATTCTGGGCGTGCATGGCATGGCGTTCATCGCCGCCTTCGTCGCGGCGGCGATCGCCACCTTGTGGCAACCGTCCCGCAAGAAAGCCATGGATTCGCGCCAGGCCATGGCGGCCGGCATCGCGGTGGCGCTGGCCGCTGTCGGCTGGCCACTGTCCCGCATGGACTGGTCCGCACCCACGGGCGACCCGCTCAACGTGCGCTTGATCCAGGGCAACATCGAACAGTCGCAGAAATTTGATCCGGCCTTGCTGGAACAAAGCCTGGTGCGCCATCTGGAAATGACGGCCTTGCCGCCTGCCCAGGGCGTGCCCGCGCCGCAACTGGTGATCCTGCCCGAAACGGTGCTGCCCATTTTCCAAGACCAATTGGATCCGCGCGTCTGGGACGCCTGGCGCGGCGTGGCCGCCCGAGGCAACATGACGATCGCCATGGGCGTGCCCTTGCACGACCGCGTGGACGGCCGCGACCGCTACACCAACAGCGTCATGGGCTTTGACGGCAACACGCCGGTCGAACAACTGGTGCGTGGCAACACCGCCATGCGCTACGACAAGCGCCATCTGGTGCCGTGGGGCGAATACGTGCCGCCGGGATTCCACTGGTTCGTCGAGCTGTTGAACATGCCACTGGGCGATTTCGATCGCGGCGCCGCGCGGCAGACGCCGTTTGCGGTGGGCGGCCAGCACATCGCCTTCAACATCTGCTACGAAGACCTGTTCGGCCCCGATCTGCTGCCCGCGTTGCAGACCGGCGCCAATGGCGAGCCCGGTGCCACCATCCTGGTCAACGTCAGCAACCTGGGCTGGTTCGGCAATTCGTGGGCCTTGCGCCAGCATTTGCAGATCGGCCGCCTGCGCACCATCGAAACCGCGCGCCCCATGCTGACGGCCACCAATACCGGCATCACCGCCGCTATCGATGCCAAGGGCCATGTCGCCGCACAGCTAGCGCCGTTGCAGCCGGGTGTGCTGCCGGTGTCGGTCCAGGGCATGACGGGGCTGACCCCTTATGCGCGTTTTGGCGACAAACTGGCGTTGGCGCTGATGGGCCTGGTGCTGATCGCCGCCATCGGCGGCCATCGCAAGGCGCGCCAGGGCTGATCGGCCCCGGGGGGCCAGACCTGGGATTAGGTCCAGCCCCAGACCCAGGCTCCAGACCTAGGCGAACAGGTTGGCCGGCAATCGGCCGCTGTCGTCGGGCGGGCGCACGGGCCCGGCGCCCGCACCGGTCAGTTCAATCGCTTCCGCCACGGCGTCCATGTCGTCGCTATCCAACTCCAATTCCGCCGCGCCCAGCAAACCGTTGACCTGCGCGGCGCTGCGCGCGCCCACGATCGCCCCGGTGACGCCGGGCCAGGCCAGCGTCCACGCGGCGGCAACGGCGGCCACCGTGGTGCCATGGCGCTCAGCGATGGGTTTCAAGGCATCGGCCAGCGCCAGGTTTCGATCCAGGTTGGGCGGCGAAAACTCCGCATTGCGGGCACGCCAGTCGTCTGGCGGCAGGGTACGCGCGCGCTCGGCGGAAAACGCACCGCTCAACAAGCCGGATTGCAGGGGGCTGTAGACGATCACGCCGATGTCGTGCTCGGCGCACCACGGGATCAGGTCAGTGGCGGCAGCGCGCTGGATCGCTGAAAACGGCGGCTGCAAGGAATCCACGTGGCCCAGCGACTCGGCATCCTGGACCTGCGCCAGGTTGTGGTTCGACAGGCCGATCGCGCCCACCTTGCCTTCCTGCTTCAAGTCCAGCAGCGCTTGCCAATAGGTTTCGATCGGCGTGCCGTCGCCAGCCGGCCAGTGCATTTGATAAAGGTCGATGCGTTCCACACCCAGACGGCGCAGAGAGCCCTCGATTTCGCGACGGATGCTGGCGGGCGCGCCGGTGCGCCGAGGCATCGCCTGGGGGTTGTCGGCCGACCAGGTCAGACCGCATTTGGTGAACACGTAGGGCCTTTCGCTCGGCCCCATCTGCGCTAGCGCGCGGCGTACGATCTCTTCGGAATGTCCCAGCCCGTAGACCGCCGCGGTGTCGATCCAGTTGATGCCCCGGTCTACCGCCAGGCGGATCGCCGCGATGGAGTCGGCGTCGTCCTGCGGCCCCCACCCCACCGCCCAGCCGTTGCCACCGATTGCCCACGCGCCCAGACCGATCCGCGTAATGGCCATGCCGCTGCGGCCAAGCGGCCGAGTGGGAAACGAAGTCTTCGTGCTCATGCGTGAATTCTCGATGTTGTCGCGCCGGCTTTTTTTACGCAAAAGCCACAGGATGAAGAAATTTTTTGCCTCTCACGATAGCATCCGCACAAGCCTTTGATTTTCCTGGATTCTGGACAAATCGATGCGGCCGATTTTGCGACGAATCGGTCACAAAATAAGCAGAAAAAGCCATCCAACCCTCATTTATTTTGTCGTTTTACCGTTTTTGCCCCCGATCGACTTGCACACCCGATTCTGTTCGTGCATAATCTCGTTTCTTCGCCAACGGCACTAAACAAAACCGGCAACGAACGACGAAAAACGCACCATAAAACGTGTGTTTATCTCGTAAAACGTAGCTGGCATTGCTTAGAGAAACGGGGGTATAGCTCAGCTGGGAGAGCGCTTGCATGGCATGCAAGAGGTCAGCGGTTCGATCCCGCTTACCTCCACCAGTCAACAGCGAAGAATGCAGTACCAGTAACGCAGTAACAGCAAGTCCAAGTCCCCTTCGTCTAGAGGCCTAGGACATCACCCTTTCACGGTGAGTACAGGGGTTCGAATCCCCTAGGGGACGCCAGTTCACTGGCAGCAGTACAGAAGTAGATAAGTGCAGTTGAAGTGACAAAGTAGTTGAGTAAGCCGCTGCGGAGCGGTAGTTCAGTTGGTTAGAATACCGGCCTGTCACGCCGGGGGTCGCGGGTTCGAGCCCCGTCCGCTCCGCCAAAAGCTCTCTCGCTCTGGGTCTTTCAAGAGCTCCGTCTTCGGGGCTTTTTGCTTTTATAGAGTGTGAGACCTTGTTGTTTGCCGTTTGGAACATCAAGGCGCCCTGTGGGGGTATAGCTCAGCTGGGAGAGCGCTTGCATGGCATGCAAGAGGTCAGCGGTTCGATCCCGCTTACCTCCACCACAATGCAGTACCGTAGTAAAGTTGTTTGCAGTTCTGTTAGTTCAGGTCCCCTTCGTCTAGAGGCCTAGGACATCACCCTTTCACGGTGAGTACAGGGGTTCGAATCCCCTAGGGGACGCCAGCTTTCCTGGCATGTAGTTCCAAGCTGCCTTGACACCGCAGTGTAGTGATGAAGTTCAGTAAACCGCTGCGGAGCGGTAGTTCAGTTGGTTAGAATACCGGCCTGTCACGCCGGGGGTCGCGGGTTCGAGCCCCGTCCGCTCCGCCAAGCACTTCGTGCTTGTCAGCATTGCAGTAAGCCACAGCAGTACGCCACAGCAGTACGCCACTGAAGCTCCGGATTCCGGAGCTTTTTTGTTTTCAGCGCTGGCGTATATCCCCCCCTCTCTCGGCCCTATCCCCCCGGGCTTTACCCCGCCGCTAAGACTCGTCCGTTTTGCTCTCTGGACAGCATCGCCGCGCGCCTGCATCCTGTGGGCTCACGCCACGCGAACCGAAGAGGCCTACGTGACCGCAAACGCCGCCGCGCCCCACGCGCATCGCCAACACCTGCAAGCCATCATTGCGGGTTTGAATGAAGGCATCATCCTGCTCGAATCCGACGGCTCAATTGCCTGGGCCAATGCCAGCGCGCTTGAACTACACGGCGTGGACACGCTTGACGCGCTGGGCGGCACGCCAGTCGGCTACCGCAAACGCTACACCCTCACCTACCGTAATCACCATCGCGTACCCGCGCGCCAATATCCGCTGGATCTGCTGGCGGCCGGCGACACGTTTGACGATCTGCTGCTGGACCTGGGCCGCAAGGACGACGACGAATTCCTGCGCAACCTGCGCGCGCGCGGCCTCAAGCTGGAAGGCGACAAAGACGCCGATTACCGCGTGCTGATCCTGCACGACCAAACCGAACAGATCAACGCCGAAGAGCGCTTCGAACGTGCGTTTGGCGCAAACCCCGCACCCGCCTTGATCTGCCGGCTATCCGACCTGCGCTACGTGAAGGTGAACCAGGGCTTCCTGGAAATGACGGGCTACACGCGCGAGACCGTGCTGGGCAAGTCGGCCTACGAACTCGACGTACTGGACGGCGGGGAAGACAAAGACCAGGCCGTGGCGAATCTGAATGAAGGCAAGACCATCCCGCAGCGCGAGGGCGTGGTGAAGCTGGCGAACGGCGAGACGAAATTCGTCATGGTCGCTGGCCAGCCCATCGACATGCACGACGAACCCTGCATGCTGTTCACCTTTATTGACCTGGAAGCGCGCAAGCGGACCGAAACAGCGCTGCGCGAAAGCGAAGAGCGCTTCTCGAAGGCGTTCAAGCTGGCCCCCGTGCCCATGGCCGTGTGCGAAGGCGATTCGCTGCGCGTGCTGGACTTCAACGACGCCTTTGCGGCGGTCACGGGCGCCTCGTTGGAAACCAGCACGGGCGAGGCCCTGACCGACATCGGCCTGCAGCCCTATGAAGGCATGGCCGCGAGCCTGAAGCGAGGAGAAAGCGCGCGCAACCGCGAGGCCACGCTGGCCACCCCTGACGGCGGCAGGCTGGACTGCCTGGTGTCTGCCGAGCCGGTGATGATCGGCGGCCTGCGCCGACTGCTGATCGTCATGCAGGACATCACCGAGCGCAAGCGCTCCGAAATTGAACTGCTGGCCGCGATCGAAGCGGTGATGCAGGACACATCCTGGTTCAGCCGCGGCATCATCGAAAAGCTGGCGCAACTGCGCCAGCCCGCGCCCGCCTCCCGCGACGTGGCGGAACTGGCGCAACTAACCACCCGCGAACGCGAAGTGCTGGGCTTGCTTTGCCAAGGCCACGATGACGACGCCATCGCCAAGGCCCTGAAGCTGTCGCGCAATACCGTGCGCAACCATGTGGCCACGATCTACAGCAAGATCGGCGTGCATCGGCGCAGCGCGGCGATCGTGTGGGCGCGCGATCGCGGTATTACGGGCCATGAAACTGCCCGGGTGCGCGACAAGCCTGCCAAGGACTGATCAACACGCAGCCGGCCCCTTGTATTTACAATTAGAAGCAAAATATCCGAGGGGCCGGCGTCGCCGAAGATGCCACCGAGTTAGATCACGCCGCGCCGCAACATCCCGCATCTGCGGTAATTAGCCCCATAAGTTCCCGGCATTTTCGGGCTGCGGGCACACGTTGCGTAAACCCTGCGCAGGTTCTTACGATCCGCCGATCCGCTCTTGCCTGCTTTGGCAAGCGGCGCGATTTCCGGAAGACCGACAGGAGCCCGCCTTGCATATCGCCACCATTCCCGTCCCGACGACGTCCAAGCACTTGCCCGCCCCGGCGTGGCGCGCCGCCGACATCCTGGCGCTGTTCGCGCTGCCGTTCATGGACCTGGTACACCGTGCGCAACAGGTGCACCGCGCCCACTTCGACCCGAACGCCGTCCAGCTGTCCAGCCTCTTGTCGATCAAGACGGGCGGCTGCCCCGAAGATTGCGCCTACTGCCCGCAGTCTTCCCACTACGACACCGGCCTGGATGCGGACAAGCTGATGCCGCTGGACGAGGTGGTGGCCGCCGCCCGGGCTGCCCAGGCTGGCGGTGCGCAGCGCTTTTGCATGGGTGCGGCCTGGCGCAGCCCCAAGCCGCATCACCTGGAGGCCGTGGCGCAGATGGTCAGCGCGGTCAAGGCGTTGGGCCTGGAAACCTGCGTCACGCTGGGCATGCTGCAGGCTGGCCAGGCCGAGCAATTGAAGGACGCCGGGCTGGACTACTACAACCACAACCTGGATACGTCGCCGGAGTTCTACGGCAAGATCATTTCCACCCGCACCTATCAGGACCGGCTGGATACGCTGGACCGCGTGCGCGACGCCGGCATCAGCGTGTGCTGTGGCGGCATTGTCGGCATGGGCGAATCGCGGCGCGAGCGCGCGGGTTTGATCGCCCAACTGGCCAACATGGATCCCTACCCCGAGTCGGTGCCGATCAATAACCTGGTGCACGTTGAAGGCACGCCGCTGGCCGACGTCGAGGCGCTGGACCCCTTTGAATTCGTACGCACCATTGCCGTGGCGCGCATCACCATGCCGCGCGCGGCGGTGCGCCTGTCCGCGGGCCGCGAAGCCATGGACGACGCGCTGCAGGCCTTGTGCTTCATGGCGGGCGCCAACTCGATGTTCTACGGCGACGCGCTGCTGACCACCGCCAACCCGCAAATGCAGGCCGACCAACGCCTGCTGCAACGCCTGGGCATGCACGTCGAAGCCGGCGATCACCCCACGCCCGCCGGGGCGCAGCAGCAGCAGCAGCAGCAGCAGCAGCAGCGGCAGCAGCAGAACCCGACATGCCGTTGACGCCGGGCATCCTGTACCTGCTGGCCAGCGTGACGTGCAGCGTCACCGTGGCCGTACTGCTGAAGCTGGCGCGCCGCTATGACGTGGACGTGCGCCAGGCCATCGTCATGAACTACGCGGTGGCCGCCCTGCTCTGCTGGGCCATCTTGAAGCCCGACCCCGCCGCGCTGCTGGCGCCGCACACGCCTTGGGCCGTGCTGGCGGCCCTGGGCGTGCTGCTGCCCAGCGTTTTCCTGGCGATGGCGGCGGCCGTGCGCCACGCCGGCATCGTGCGCAGCGACGCGGCGCAGCGCCTGTCGCTGTTCATTCCCTTGCTGGCGGCCTTCCTGCTGTTTGGCGAGCCGGTCAGCGGGCGCAAGCTGGCGGCGATCCTGCTGGCCTTCGGCGCATTGGCCTGCCTGCTGCGCCGTCCCGCTGCCCACACCGGCACCGATACCGGAACAGCGGCGAGCCGAGGCATCTGGTTGTGGCCGCTCGCGGTCTGGGCAGGCTATGGGGTGATCGACATCCTGTTCAAGCAGATGGCGCGCGCCGGCACCGCGTTTGCCGCAGGGTTGCTGCTGGCGTTCGTGTTGGCGGGGGGGCTGATGCTGGCCTATCTGCTGGCGCGCCGGGTGCGTTGGGAACGCCGCCACCTGTTGGCTGGCGTAGCGCTGGGCGCTTTCAACTTCGGCAATATCCTGACCTATATCCGCGCACACCAATCGCTGCCCGAACACCCGGCGCTGGTATTCGCGTCGATGAACATGGGCGTCATCACCCTGGGCACGCTGGTCGGCGCCTTGGTGTTCCGAGAGCCGCTGACGCGAGTCAACGGCTTGGGCATCGCGCTGGCGCTGGCCGCCATCGTGCTGATGGCGCCTTGGTAGCCCACCACAGGCCGGTTTCAGGTGCCGGTGCGGCGTGCGCGTTCGGCACGTTCGGCAGCGTCGTCCGCGTCGCGGGTTGGCTCCGCTGTCCCCGCGCTCCCCGCGGTCCCCGCTGTCCCGGTTGACCCGGTTGACGAGGCAGCGGAGTCGGGCCCTGCCGTGTCGGCTGCCGCAGCGTCGGCTGCCGCAGCATCGGCTGCCGCAGCGTCGGCTGCCGGCGTTGCCGCTGCATCGGCCGGCCATTCCTGGGTGAGCGGCGTAGCGGCAGGCGGCGACTCGGAAGGCTGCAACAGCTCCGACTGCTCCTCCGAGAGCTCCACCGCTTCCGTCGGCTCCGACACTGCCGCGGCCGCGGATACCGTTGCCGCCGCCGGATCAGGCTGCACCATTTCCATCGCAATATCGTTTTCCGGGTCCACGCGCGGATCCAGCACCGCCGCGGCGGGCGAGCTTTGCAAGGTGTCGGGCATGGGCACGAAATGCGTTGGCGCCTCGTCGACCTGGTGAGCGCCGGTGACGCGCGTCGGGCGCACCTGCCACACCAGAATCAGCGCGCACGCCGAGATGAACACGTAGTACATGCTGGGGCCGAAAAGCGACATCAGCAGGCCCGCGATCATGGGGCCGATACACGCGCCCACGCCGTAGGTCATGAGCAGCACGGCCGACAGGCTGACCCGGCGCTCGGACTCCACGTGGTCGTTGGCGAATGCCGCGCCCAGCGGGTACAGCGTGAATTGCAGGATGCCGAAAACGCAGGACAAGGCCACCAGCGCCCAATACGGCAAGGTCAGCCAGCCCCACATCACCGTGGGCAGCAACACCAGCAGCAAGGCGTTGAAGCGGATCAGGCCGGCGCGGTTGATGCGGTCGGACAGCCAGCCCATCGGCCATTGCGACAGCAAACCGGCCGTGACGGCGGCGGCCACGAAGATGGCGGCTTGCGAGGTCGTCAAACCGTGCTTGGCGCCATAGACGGCGGCCAGGCCATAAAAAGCGCCCGACAGGTTGCCCGCCACGAACAGCACCGTCATCGACAGCGGCACGCGGCGCATGAAAAAGCGGATGTCCAGCGGCGCGGGCAGCGGCGTGGGGGGGTGCGAACGCGCGGTAACGGCAATGGGCACCAGGCACAGCACCAGGCACATGGCCACCAGCGTCAGCGGCCGCAGGTCCAGGGTGGCATAGGCGGTCAGTGCCAATTGCCCCAGCACCGTGCCCAGGCCGGACACCACCATGTAGACCGAGAACACCCGGCCACGCTGATGGTTTTCAGTTTGTTCGTTGAGCCAGCTTTCGATGACCATGAATTCGGTCACCATCACCACGCCGGAAATCAGCCGGAACACCAACCACAGCGGCATGGAATCGACCAGCGTCTGGGCCAGGATCATGCTGGTGGCGATGGCCGCGCACGCGACGAACGCGCGAATGTGGCCCACGCGGATGATGAGCTTGTGCCCCAGGCGGGCACCGCACACCAGGCCCAGGTAGTAGCCGGCGATCAAGGCGCCGATCCACACTTCGCTGACGGACTGCGCGGTCAGGCGCAGGCCCATGTAGGTGTTGAACAGACCTGTGCCGATCAGCATCAACAAGGTCGCGAAATACAGGGACGAGAATGAGGAGAGGGTGGCGAGCATGGCGTTGGCAACCGCTGCTGGCATTAGCGCGGCAGGCTGCAAAGGCAGCCTGCCGTGTTGAGCGGTAATACAGGAACTACGTTAGGTCAGATTTGCGACAGCAGCGTGGCGGCGTCGCTGACTTCGAACTTGCCAGGGCCTTCCACGTTCAACTGTTTGACCACGCCGTCGACGATCAGGGCCGAATAGCGTTGCGACCGCACGCCCATGCCGCGCGCGATCAGGTCCAGTTCCAGACCCAGTTCCTTGGTCCACAGCGCCGAGCCGTCGGCCAGCATGCGAACCTTGCCTTCGGTCTTTTGCTCGCGGCCCCAGGCGCCCATGACGAACGCGTCGTTGACGGCCACGCACCAGATTTCATCCACGCCCTTGGCCTTCAAGGCGGCGGCTTGTTCCACGTAACCCGGCAGATGCTTGGCCGAGCAGGTGGGGGTGAAGGCGCCCGGCAAGGCGAACAGCGCGATGGTCTTGCCGCGGGTCAGGTCGGAAACCTGGAACGCGTTGGGGCCCAGCGAGCAGCCGGCGGTTTCGGTTTCGATGAATTCGGTCAGGGTGCCTTCCGGCACGCGGTCGCCGACGTTGATCGTCATGGGGTATCTCCAGGGAAAAGTGGGGCAATGCATTGAGGCGGGATCGCCTCACACCCGACATCATAGTTCGTGCGCGCCCTGCCCGCTGCGTCAGAGCGACGCGAAAAAATCACGCACAGTCTGAAACGACTCCATACCCCGGCCACATGGCCTGGAAACGGCTGCTTGCCATAATGCAGGCGTAACCCACGCCCGCCCGGGCTGGAACCGGCCCGCGGGCATCTATCGGAGACACCCCGATGCACAAGATCTTGACTGGCCTGGCCTGGGTGCTGGCCACAGCCGCCGCGCCGGCCTGGGCCGCGCCGCAGGCAAGCGAACAGACCCAGTACGATTCCTTCGTCATTGCCGCCGGGGCGTCCAACGGCGCCGCGCGCGCCTGCGGCGCCTCGGACCCCGACCTGGCCCAACACCGGGCGACAGCACAGAAAAACCTGACACAGTTCGCCAAGGAATATGGGTTCTCGATGGCGTCCTACGAGGCCTTGTTCGAACAGGGCCTGGCCGAGGGCAAGACAATGATGAACGACATGAAACGCTCGGGCGTGGACGGGTGCCAGGGCGTGCTGGGCAGCTTCCAGCACGAGCGCGCCATCAGCTATGAGGGCATGAAAAAGGCCTTGGCGGAAGTCAGTGACGGCCTGCCAGGGGAAAAAGCCCAGTAGGCTCCCAACGGGTTCCCCCATCGTCCCCTGAGCCCCTGGGCCCAAATAGCCCCCGCCATAGACCGCCGCCCGCCCCCTGTCTGGCTGTTGTCCGGTAACGCGTCGGCTACACCGCCAGCCCGTTCTGCTTGAACCAGTCCAGCATCCGGGTCCAGGCCTGCTCGGCCTCGGGCTTGCGGTACGACGGCCGGTAGTCCGCATGAAAGGCATGCGGTGCTTCGGGGTACACGTCGATCCGCGACGCCTTCGCCGCCGCCGATCCTTTCGCCAGTTCGACCCGCATGCGGTCGACGTCCGTCAGCGGAATGCCCGCATCCTTGCCGCCATACGCGCCCAGCACCGGGGCCTTCAGTTCATTCACCAGGCTCATGGCCGACTTGGGCTTGAGGTCGGTGGGTTCGCCGGCCAATTGGCCGTAGAACGCCGCGCCCGCTTTCAGCTTGGGGTTGTGGGCCGCGTACAGCCAGACCTGGCGGCCGCCCCAGCAAAAGCCCACAATGCCCAGCTTGTCGGGGTTGCCACCGTTGGCCGCCGCCCACGTCGCGGTGGCGTCCAGGTCGCTCTGCACCTGAAGGTCGGGCACTTTGCTCACGACCTCGGCCAGCAGCTTCGGGATTTCGGTGTATTTGGATGGGTCGCCCTGGCGCGCGTAGAGTTCCGGGGCAATGGCCAGGTACCCCAGGTGCGCCAGGCGGCGGCACACGTCCTGGATATATTCGTGCACGCCGAAAATCTCGGACACGACCAGCACGGTGGGCAGGTTCTTCTTGCCTTCCGGCGCCGCGCGATAGGCCGGCATCTTGCCGTCTTTCGTGGGAATGTCGACCTTGCCGGCCGTCAGCCCCTTCGTGTCGGTGGCAATGGCGGTCTGGGCCACGGCCGGCCCCGCCGCCAATGAAAAGCCCGCCGCGACCGTTGTGGCGATGAAGCCCCGGCGGTCCAGCCGCAAGGGCGGCAACAGGCTGTCGAAGTGCGCGTCCTGATCTTTCATGAAGAATCTCCTGGCAAAAAAGCCGGGTCCAAGACGCGGCACGCGGCGCGCGTCGTCGGCCTGGCGGGTTCACTTCAGGGAGAAGTCCACGCGCGAGGGTTGCCCCTCGTCCTTGATGCCGTCTGCGTCCAACTGCGGCGCAACGATGAAGACACGGTCCGCGAGTCCTTCCTGGGCTTGCAACTTCTCATAAACCGCCTGCGCGCGGGCATCGGCCAATTGGCGCAATTGCTCGTCGCCCACCGGCGCCACGCCACGCAGCATGGATTCCATCTGCTCGGTCGGCACGGACTTGGCCATGCCGATGAAATTGCGCGGCTTGTCCTCGATGTCCGTGTCGTCATAGACCTCTTCGAGGTACTTGGCGCGCTCGGCGGCCGATACCTGCACCCCTGCTGGGTTCGGCTTTTTGCCTCGAGGGGCCGTGTCTGCGGCCTTGGCGGCGCGGATCTGCGCATCCACCCACGCCTGGCGCAAGCCTTCCGTGTCGGTCTTGGGATCGGCGCGGCCGCTGATGTCCATCTTCAGCGCGGGGCGCTCGGTCAAGGCCTTGGTCAGCGTGTCGATGCGCTGGATGGAATCTTCCGTCAGCACCGCGCTGCCCGGCGCGAATTCCACATACGACAATTCTTCCCCGCCCCCGAAGGCCGAGGCCAACAGGCTGAACGGCGAGGTCACCGCCTTGACCACCAGGTTCAGCAACACACGCACCACGATGCCGCCCACCGAGAATTCCGGATCGTCCAGCGAGCCGGACACGGGCAGGTTGATGTCGATATTGCCGCGCGAATCTTTCAGCAGCGCCACCGCCAGCAGCACCGGCAGCTTGGTCGCGTCGGGGCTGTTGGTTTTGTCGCCAAAGGTCAGTTGGTTCAGCACCACATGGTTGGACGCCTGCAAGGCGCGGTTCTTGATCTTGTATTCCAGGTCCACCGACAGCTTGCCGCGCTTGATCGGGTAGCCCACGTACTTGGCGGAATAGGTGTTGAAGCGCGGCAGGTCCACGCCCTTGGCCGACGCCTTCAGGTCCAGTGTCAGGTACTTGGCGAATGGCTGCACGATGCCACTGATGGACAGCGGGGCCGTGGTGTACACGCGCCCCGTCACCTTCACCTTGGCGGGCTGCGGGTTGGTGGACGACACCGCCGAGATCGCGCCTTCAATGGCGGAAAGCTCCGCCACGTAGTTCGGTTTGACGAAGCGGTCGGTGAACGTCATGCGGCCGCGCGAGAGCGTGACGCTGTTGACGGAGATGTCCGGCATGGCGGCGCCGGCATCACTTTTCGAGGAAGCCGGCGCGGCGGGCGCTTGCCGGCCCGGCGTCTGCGTATCTTGCGTGATGGAGCCGCCAGCCTGGCCGGGCGCGGCCACCAGGTCCATCACGTTCAAGCGGCCCTGCGCGTTCAGCAGGATGCGGCCATAGAAGTCTTCCAGCGCGATGTCGCCCAGCTTGGCGGCCACTTTGTCGCCCGCCACGGACACATCCATGCCGGCAAACGCCAGGCGCTTCCAGTTGAGGAAGTCGTCGTTGTTGACGCGGTCTTGCAGGTCAACGCCGGTGATGTCGACGCCGCCCTTCCAGTTGACCCGCATGGGCGCGTTGCCGGTGGCGGCGGCAAAGGCCACGTCGCCCTTGGCCGCTAGCGTAATGGCGCGCACGGTGGCGTTCAGGCTGCCGGCCGCATAGGGTGCGAACGGCGCCACGTTCAGGTCGGACAGGTCCACGGAAGACGTCAGCGTCAGCGGCTGCGGCGTGAACGCGCCCTTCATGTTCAGCGCGCCGTCGCCCTGGATGCCCGCGGCCGCCAAGGTGAAATTGCTTTGCCCGGGACCCATGGCCACGCGGTCCGCCGTCATGCGCAGCGATTGCAGGGCGATGTCCAGCGCTGGCTTCTGGGCCTCGTCGCGCGCCTTGAACTGTGCCAGGTCCGCCTGCACGGCGGTGGCGTAGGCATCGACGGCGCCGTCCTTTTCGCGGACATGGATCTGGGCCGATGCGCCCAGCCGGCCATCCAGCAGCAGGATCGGCGCCGCGTTGCGCACAGCCGGAGCCAGGGGCGCCAGGGCGATGTTGCCCATCCGCACGGCGAGTTCCAGCGACAGTGGCTTCAGTTCCAGCGGCCCCTTGGCGCGGATCCAGCCGCCGTCGGTGCTGTTGTCCACGTTCAGCCACAGGTTGACGGGCTGGTCCTTGACCTCGGGAATGGTTACGCCTTCAACGGTGGCGCCCACGCCGGTCACGACGTAGTCCAGCTTGCTGATCGCGTCGGTCAGGGTGAGCTCGCCTTCGTGCAGGTTGAAGGCGTCCAGCGTGACTTTCCAGTCTGATGAGTCGGGGGTGGGGGCAGGCGCCGCGGTAGTAGCGTCTACCGTAGCACCTGCTGGAGAGACACCTGATGCGACAGCCGGAGCATCATCCGGGGCAGGCGTCGCGGCGGCGTCGGGCTTTGGCTTTTCTTTCAAGCCGATATCGCGCCGCAGCTTGTCGGCCACGGGCGTCTCGGTGGGCGCCACGCCCGCCAGCGCCTTCAGCTTGACGACGACGTCCTGCCAGTTCAGGTGTTCATTGGCGTAGCGCCGCACATGGACCTGCGGCGCCCACAGGCCGATCTCGCCCACATAGGCCTGGCGCGCGATGGGTTCCAGTTCCAGGCGGGTGACGGTCAGCGCGCTCCAGGCGGCCAGCGGGTCGCCGTTGGTATCGCGCAGGTCAAACCGGCGCAGCCCCAGATCGCCCACCACGCGGATCTTGGGCGCGGCGTCCTTGGGCTGTTCAAACACCACTTGCAGGTTGGAATCCAGCAGCGCGCTTTCCAGCTTGAACGGCAGCGGCATCGGCCAGACGTCCGCCCACTTTTCAAGCTGCAGGCCGTTGAAGGCCACGCGCAAGGTGGACGATGGCACCTTGTCGAAGGGGCGCGCCACGCCGGTCAGGTCGAAGGGGCTGC
Source organism: Achromobacter spanius (assembly GCF_029637605.1). Taxonomy (NCBI): domain Bacteria; kingdom Pseudomonadati; phylum Pseudomonadota; class Betaproteobacteria; order Burkholderiales; family Alcaligenaceae; genus Achromobacter; species Achromobacter spanius. Next base: position 3,006,913 of record NZ_CP121261.1, read on the forward strand.
CGTTGATGCGCAGGTGCAGCCGGGGCTGCACGTCGATGTCGGTGGCATAGCCGAAGTTGGAAATGAACGGCACGCCCAGGCCCAGTTCATCCACCACCTGCTTGCGCCCGGTGACCTTGTCATCCAGCGTGATGGACCCGCCTTCGATGACCATGTTGTTCAGCGAAAAACGGGGCAGGCCGGCGTCGGGCTCGGGCGGTTCTTCAGGCTGGGCCGCCGCCATGTCCGCGACGCGTTGCTGGATGTCGGAAAAATTGAAGCGCGTGACGTCTTCACGCACGATGGCGATGCTGGGCTCGCGCAGCGTCAAGCGGTCTACGACGGGCGCGAACCAGAACAGGGAGCTCCAGGCGGCGCTGGCATCCAGTTCGGCCAATGTCAGCAGCGGAGTCTGCGACCCGGGTTGCGCCACGGCAAGGTCGCGGGCGCGTACCGTCAGGGTAAAGGGGTTGAAGCTGATCTTGCCCACGGAAACATCGCGGCCGATCATCTTGGCGACGTCGGTGGTCAGTACGTTGTGCAAGACCTTCGGCACTTGCCAGGCGGCGATGCCGCAGACGATCAGCGCGAACGCCACAATGCCCAGTAGGATTTTGCCGGCGCGCCGGGTGAACCGTAACTTGGGGCGCCGCAAGGGCATCGCGAGTCTCCTGATACGAGTTGATGGCGATTATCGCGCCCTGGTTAGCGCTCGTCTATCATAGGCGGAACCCCGGCCCCGCCCGGCCCGCTGGCGCGGCAGTTTTCAAACATTAACAATTCTCGATCCCGATTCCCAATGTCATCTTCCCCCCCTTCCCTGAGCCACCTGGACGAAGCCGGCCAGGTGCGCATGGTTGACGTCATCGCCAAGTCGGACACCGAGCGCGTGGCGATCGCCGTGGCCAGCGTGCGCATGAACGCCGTGGCTTACGGCCTGTTGACGCAGCCGGGCCAGGGCAAGGGCGAAGTGCTCAACACGGCGCGCGTGGCCGCCGTGCTGGCCGCCAAGCGCTGCGCGGAGCTGATCCCGCTTTGCCACAGCCTGCCGCTGGCGTTCGTGGGGGTCGACTTCGCGCTGGACGACGCCGCGCATCGCATCGACATCCAGGCCACCTGCCGCACCAGCTACAAGACGGGCGTGGAAATGGAAGCCATGATGGCGTGCAGCGTGGCCGCGCTGACCATCTACGACATGTGCAAGGCCGCCGACAAAGGCATCGTGGTCGAACAAGTACGCCTTAAGTACAAGGCTGGAGGAAAAAGCGGTGAATGGCGCAACGATTAATCTGCTGTACTTCGCCCGCGTGGCCGAACTGGTCGGCAAGCGCGGCGAAGACTGGCCGCTGGATGGCGAATCCACCGGCGCGCAACTGCTGGCCGCGCTGGGCGAACGCTATCCCCAACTGGCCCCGGCAGCGCGCTTGAAACTGGCCATCAACCAAACCCACTCCAAGCCGACGGCACCGATCCGCCCCGGCGACGAAGTCGCCGTGTTCGAACCCGTCACCGGAGGTTGAACGCCATGATCAGCGTCCAGGAAGCCGATTTCGACGCCGCTGCCCTGACGGCCGCGCTGCGCGAAAGCGCAGGGTCCGGCGTGGGAGGCATCGTCACCTTCGTGGGCTATGTGCGCGACTACGCACCCGATGCGCCCACCGACACGCTCTATCTTGAGCACTACCCCGGCATGTGCGAGCGCGAGCTTGAAGCCATTGCCGACACCGCCCGCCAGCGCTGGAAGCTGGACGGCACGGTCATCGTGCACCGCGTGGGCGCGCTCTCGCGCAACGCGCAGATCGTGTTCGTGGCGGCCGCCAGCGCGCACCGGGGCGACGCCTTCCGCGGTTGCGAATACATCATCGACGCGCTGAAGACCCGCGCGCCCTTCTGGAAGCGCGAAACGCTGGCAGGCGGCCGCAGCTTCTGGGTAGAACAACGCCAGGCCGACCAGGACCGCACCGATGCCTGGGATGAAGACTCCGCCCCCAAGAAGGAACGCCCATGAGCGAAGAAATTCCCGTCTCGCTGGCCTGCGCCGTGCTGACGGTCAGCGACACCCGCAGCGCGGGCGACGACACCTCCGGCAACCTGCTGGCCCACAGCCTGGCGCATGCGGGCCACGAGTGCGTGCGCCGCGACATCGTCCGCGACGACATCTATCAAATCCGCCGCATCATCAGCGACTGGATCGCCGACCCCGAAGTGCAGGTCATCCTGACCACGGGCGGCACGGGCTTTTCGCATCGCGACCACACGCCCGAAGCCATCCTGCCCCTGCTCGACCGCGAGATCCCCGGCTTTGGCGAACTGTTCCGCCAGATCTCCTACACCGAGATCGGCAGCTCGACGATCCAGTCGCGCGCGTTCGCGGGCTCGGCCAACCAGACGCTGATCTTCTGCCTGCCCGGTTCGAACAACGCCTGCGAAACGGCCTGGGCCCAGATCCTGCGTGAGCAGCTCGACAGCAGGCACCGCCCGTGCAACTTCGCCTCGCACTTCAAGCCCAAAAAAGAAGACCACTGACCCATGCTGGATTTTGATCACGCCCAGACCCTGCTGGCCAACGCAGCCGGACCGCTGCAACGCCGCGAAGAGATTGAACTGAACGAAGTTGCCGGCCGCGTGCTGGCAACCGATCTGCAAGCCACGGTGGACATCCCACCGGCCGACAACAGCGCCATGGACGGCTACGCGCTGCGCGTGGACGACTGGCGCGCGGGCGCCCGCCTGCCCATCCAGCAGCGCTGCTACGCGGGCGACGTGCCCGAGCCGCTCAAGCCCGGCCACGCCATCCGCCTGTTTACCGGCAGCCTGATCCCCGATGGCGCGGACACCGTCGTCATGCAGGAAGACGCCGTCGAAGCCGACAACCAGGTAGAGATCACGCGCGCGCCCGCTCCCGGCCAACACATTCGCCGCCGGGGTGAAGACACGATGGCCGGCGCCCCCTTGCTGGCGGCCGGCGCCATGCTGCAAGCCGCGCACGTAGCGCTGCTGGCCTCGCAAGGGCTGGCCACCGTGCCGGTGATGGGCCGGTTGCGCGTGGGCATCCTGACCACGGGCGACGAGCTGGTGCCCCCCGGCACGCCGCGCGCGCCCGAACAGATCTACAACTCCAACGGCCCCATGCTGGCCGCGCTGACGCGCGGCCTGGGCGCCATCCCCGTGCACGTGCTGCATGCGCGCGACACCGAAGAAGAACTGCTGGCCGCATTCAAGACCCTGCTGGCCGATTGCGACCTGGTGCTGAGCGTGGGCGGGGTGTCGGTGGGCGAGCGCGATCTGGTCAAGCCCGCCCTGGCCTCCTTGGGCGGCGAGCTATCGCTGTGGAAAGTCCGCATGAAACCCGGCAAGCCGGTGGCGCTGGCCCAGATCGGCGGCAAGCCCGTGGTCAGCCTGCCGGGCAATCCGGTGTCGGCCTATGCGGTCTTCGCCATGCTGGTATCGCCGCTGGTGCGGCGCATGCAGGGCCGCGAAGACATCTTTCCGCCCGTCAACCTGTTGCCGCTGCGCACCGAGCACCCGCGCCAGGACGGGCGCGAAGAATTCCTGCGCGTGCAGCGCCGCATGGCGAAAGACGGCACCGCCGAGCTTGTGCCCTATGGCCAGCAAGGGTCAGGGGTAATCAGTTCCATGCCCTGGGCCACGGGGCTGGCGCGCTTGCCGGCTGACGTGCTGGTCAATGACGGCGACCGCGTGCCCTACTACGACATGCGGCACTGGCTGGCGTAGCTGGCGTAGCTAGTGCAGCGCTGTCGCTGACTTAGCTGGCAAAGCCGGCGCAGCGTTCAGCCACAGCCAGCTCTTCGGGCGTATTCACGTTCATGAAGGCGTCTGGCGCGTCGTCAAAACTCGCCGCCACGCCGCCCACGCGGGCCTGCCACAAGCCCACCTTGCGCTCGCCCGCCAACAGATAGGCGCGCAGGTCTGGCAAGAGTGATGGGCGCAACGCCATGCAGGCGGCATGGCGTTGGCCGCCAGCCATGGCATAGGCCAGCGGGGCCTGGGCGGAATCCGCCGCGGCGATCAGCCGCGTTGCAAGGTCATGGGGAAGAAAAGGCGTGTCGCACGGCACGGCCACCACCCAGTCGACGTCAGCAGTTGAAGTAGCAGTTGAAGCCGAGGCTGACGCTGCGGCCGAAGCTGTGGCCAAGCCCGCCGCCAGCCCCACCAGCGGGCCTTGAAATTCACCCAGCGCGGGTTCCCCGTCCGCCACCACCGTTCCGTATTGCGCGTAACGCTCGGCATGCCGGTTGGCGCTGATGATCAGCCTGCCCACCTGCGGCGCCAACCGGCGCGCCACGTGCGCCACCATGGGCGCGCCGTGCAATAAGACCAGGCCTTTGTCCTGATGGCCCATGCGCGCGCCCTGCCCGCCCGCCAGGATCAACCCGGCAATGCCTGGCGTGGATAACGGCAAAGGCTGGTCAGCCACCGATGTAGCTCATCTCGACCTTGCGGCCGGAAGTTGGCGTGGGGTCTGCCATGTTGCGGCCACGCAGTTCGGAATAGTTGTCGTGGCGGCCGGCCCAGATGCCCGCCAAGATGGCGGCCAGTTCGGCGTCGGTCGCGCCGTCGCGCAAGGGCGCGCGCAGGTCAAAGCCCTCGTGCGCGAACAGGCACAGATAGAGCTTGCCCTCCGGCGACAGGCGCGCGCGCGTACAGCCGCCGCAGAAGGCCTGCGTGACGCTGGAAATGACGCCGATTTCGCCGCCGCCGTCCGCATAGCGCCAGCGTTCGGCCACGCGTCCCATGTCATTGCTCTGCACGGGTTCCAGCGGGTACACCGCGCCGATGCGGTCCAGCACTTCCTGGCTGGGCACCACTTCCGTCAGGTTCCAACCGTTGGTGTTGCCCACGTCCATGTATTCGATGAAGCGCAGGATGTGGCCGCTGTGGCGGAAGCGTTCCGCCATGGGCAGGATCTGGCCGTCGTTCAGGCCGCGCCGCACCACCATGTTGACCTTCACCGGCGCCAGGCCGGCCTCGGCCGCGGCGTCGATGCCGCGCAGCACGTCGTCGGGCGTGAAGCCGCTGTCGCTCATGTCCTGGAACATGGAGGCATCCAGCGCATCCAGGCTGACGGTCACGCGCGTCAGCCCCGCCGCTTTCAGATCGGCGGCCTTGCGCGCCAGCACGCTGCCATTGGTGGTCAGAGTAAGGTCCAGCGGCAGACCCGCCGGCGTGCGCAGCGCGGCCAGTTGGCCCACCAGGTTTTCCAGGTGCTTGCGCAGCAGCGGCTCGCCGCCCGTCAGCCGGATTTTTTCCACGCCCAGCTGCGTGAAAATGCCGGCCAGGCGGCTGATTTCCTCAAAGGACAGCAGCGCCGAATGCGGCATGAAGGTATAGCTGGCGTCAAAGACTTCGCGCGGCATGCAGTAGGTGCAGCGGAAGTTGCAGCGGTCGGTGACGGAGATACGCAGATCGCGTAACGGACGCGCGCGCAGGTCCAGCGCGGGCTGGCCGTCCGGCGGCAGCTCGCCAGGCGCGGGCCAGGCGGAGCGGTCGGACCCGGGCTTGGACCCGGGCTTGGTCCGCTCATCGGCAAGGAATATCACTTTGCTCATGGGGCGATCATATATCGGCGGCCAGGGTCCGGGCGGCCCCGCCTACGCGAAAGCCTCTTCCAGGGTTTGTAAACGGCCGGTGTCCTGGGCGTCGTAGCCCACCAGTTGCCCTACGTAGCCCACATAGTCGGCGCTGCGCATGATGGACAGCAGGTCCTGCATGGCGGGCGTCTCCAACGACGATTTGCGGATGGCGAAGAAGTAGCGTTCGCGCACCAGTGGAATGAAGTCCAGCCCGAACCGGCAGGCGGCCGTCTCCACCCCCACGCCCGTGTCCGCCATGCCGCTGGCAATGTGCGCGGCAATCGCCATGTGCGTGAATTCATTGGTTTCGTAGCCCTGGACCTCGCCAATGGAAACCCCGGCGCGCTGCAGCATCAGCCCCACCAGGTAGCGGGTGCTGGACCCGATCTGGCGGTTCACGAAGCGCACGTCCTGGCGCGCCAAGTCAGCCATGCCACGGATCTGCTTAGGGTTGCCGGCCGTGACAAACAGGCCGGTATTGCGCACGGCCAGATGAATCAGCAAGTACTCGTCGGCGTGCAGCCACTGCGCGTAACGCTCCATGATGGGCGATTCGAAGTCGCCCAGCGGCACCTGAAAGCCGGCCAGATCGCATTCATGACGTTCCAACGAGGCCAGCGCCTCGATCGCGGTGCGATAACGCAATTCCAGCCCGGGCTTTCTGCCGCTCATGTGCTGCATCAGCGATTCCACCGCGAACCCATGGCTGGCGTGCAGCCGCAGGTGCGGGCCGGTTTCAGGCAGCAGCCGTTCCAGCTCTTCCTGCAATTCCGAGGCCATGCTGTCCAGGGTCGGCATCAAGCGCGCCTCGATGCGGCGATTGGCCCATAACAGGCGCTGCGCGAACGGCGACAGTTGCGTGCCCTGGCGTCGATTCGTGATCAGCAACTGCGTGCCGAAGGTGGTTTCGAACCGGCGCAGCACGCCCCAGGCATGCCGGTACGACAGCCCGCAGGCGCGGCAAGCGCCCGAGATATTGCCGGTGGCGTCAATGGCGGCCAGCAGCGCAAGCATGTCTTGCAAGGGCACCGGCGCCGTGTCGTCACCCCCGCCCAAGGTCCACTGCGGCCGCAGGCCGATTCGGAACTTATATGTCATTTCTTTCTTATTGAAGACAGTCAAGTACGTGGTTAGAGTACACAAATAACGCGGCGGCCGGGCTTTTAATATGTTTTTAAAAACATATTAAACGCCATCAGACGCTGAACCGCACGACAGACCCCTGAACGGGGCCCGCAACATTGGAGGAGACCACCGTGCAACAGCGCGAGGCAAAATCCGACCTGGCATCCAGCGGCGGCGCCCGTGGCGGCCCATTGGCGCTGGACGCCGCCCAGGCGTCCACCACCCCCGCCATCGCGGCCACCGCGCGCATTCTTGCGCGGCTGAAAGACCTGCCCGGCCCCTTGCTGCCGGTACTGCACGAGGTGCAGCACGAATTGGGCTGTATTCCGGCCGAGGCGGTGCAAACCATCGCCGAGGCCCTGAACCTGTCCCGCGCTGAAGTTCACGGCGTCATCACCTTCTACCCGCACTTTCGCAGCCAGCCGGCCGCGCGCCACACGCTGGAAGTGTGCCGTGCCGAAGCCTGCCAGGCCATGGGCGGCGAGCCGCTCGCGGCGCATGCCCGCGCCAGCCTGGGCTGCGACTTCCATGCCAGTTCGGCGGACGGCAATTTCACCTTGGAACCCGTCTACTGCCTGGGGCTGTGTGCCCAGTCGCCCGCCGTCATGATCGACGGCCAGCCGCATGCCCGCGTCACGCCAGACAAGCTGGACCGCCTGTTGGCGCGCACCTTGGACCGCGCTTCGGACCACACCATGGACCGGGCTTTGGCCCGCACGCCGGAGACCACGCCATGAGCGCCCCCGTCGTCATCTACGTGCCGCGCGACGCCGCGGCGCTGGCCATGGACGCCGATGCCGTGGCCCATGAAATTGAACGCATCGCCGATGAACGCGGCGTGGCCGTGCAAGTGGTGCGCAACGGCTCGCGCGGGCTCTTGTGGCTGGAACCGCTGGTGGAAGTGGCCACGCACGATGGCCGCGTGGCTTACGGCCCGGTGGCGCCGGAAGACGTGGCAGGTTTGTTCGACGCCGGTTGGCTGAGCCCTGGCAACACCAAGGGCAACGTCGACATCGACGGCAAAGCCGAAGCGCGCCACCCCCTGTGCCTCGGCCTGACCGAAGACATCCCCTACCTGAAACACCAGGAACGCCTGACCTTCGCCCGCGTCGGCGTGATCGACCCGCTGTCCTTGCAAGACTATGCCGCGCACGGCGGCCTGGCCGGGTTGAAGCGGGCACTGGCGATGGAGCCTGCGGGCATCATTGACGAAGTGATCACCTCGGGCCTGCGCGGACGCGGCGGCGCGGCGTTCCCCACCGGCATCAAATGGAAAACGGTGGCAGGCACGCCCAGCGACCAGAAGTACATCGTGTGCAACGCCGACGAAGGCGACTCGGGCACCTTCGCCGACCGCCTGCTGATGGAAGGCGACCCCTACGTACTGATCGAAGGCATGACCATCGCCGGTCTGGCGGTGGGCGCAAGCTACGGCTACATCTACGTGCGCTCGGAATATCCGCACGCCATCGCCACGCTTGAGGCAGCCATCACCCGCGCCCGCAGCGTGGGCTGGCTGGGCGCGGACGTGCACGGCAGCGGACGCCGCTTCGACCTGGAAGTGCGCAAGGGCGCGGGCGCCTACATCTGCGGCGAAGAAACCTCGCTGCTGGAAAGCCTGGAGGGCAAGCGCGGCGTGGTGCGCGCCAAGCCGCCGCTGCCCGCCATCTCGGGCCTGTTCGGCAAACCCACCGTGATCAACAACGTGATCTCGCTGGCCACGGTGCCCATCATCCTGGCCAAGGGCGCCACCTACTACCGCGACTACGGCGTGGGCCGTTCGCATGGCACGCTGCCCTTCCAATTGGCGGGCAACCTGAAGCAAGGCGGGCTGGTGGAAAAGGCCTTCGGCCTGAGCCTGCGCGACCTGCTCTATGAATTCGGCGGCGGCAGCGCCTCGGGGCGGCCCCTGCGCGCCGTGCAGGTGGGCGGGCCGCTGGGCGCCTATTTGCCCGAATCGCAATGGGACGTGCCGCTGGACTACGAGGCCTATATCCAGATCTCGGCCATGATCGGCCACGGCGGGCTGGTGGCATTTGACGACACCGTCGACATGGCGCGCATGGCGCGTTACGCCATGGAATTCTGCGCCATTGAATCCTGCGGCAAATGCACGCCCTGCCGCATTGGGTCGACGCGCGGCGTCGAAACCATCGACAAGATCGCGGCGCCCGGGGCCGACGCCCGGCAACGCGAACAGCAGGTGCATCTGCTGCGCGACCTGTGCGACACGATGATGGGCGGTTCGCTGTGCGCGCTGGGGGGCATGGCGCCCTACCCCGTGCTGTCCGCGCTGAACCACTTTCCGCAGGACTTCGGCATCGAGTCCTCGCAGTCTGCCGCGCACGCGGCCTGAACCCGAGAGGCGACCATGCTGGAAACCGTCATCAAGCGCGAACGCGACCTGGGCACCCCAGCCCGCGTGTCCGAAAACACCATCACCCTGACCATCGACGGCCAGGAAATCCGCGTGCCCGAAGGCACGTCCCTGATGCGTGCGGCCGCCGAGGCCGGCATCAACATCCCCAAGCTGTGCGCCACCGACAGCCTGGAACCGTTTGGATCCTGCCGCCTGTGCCTGGTGCAGATCGAAGGGCGGCGCGGCTATCCCGCTTCGTGCACCACGCCGGCGGAAAACGGCATGGTGGTCTTTACCGAAACGCCCAAGCTGCACGAGCTGCGTCGCGGCGTGATGGAGCTCTACATATCCGACCACCCGCTGGACTGCCTGACCTGCCCCGCCAACGGCGACTGCGAATTGCAGGACATGGCCGGCGTGGTGGGCCTGCGCAACGTGCGCTACGGCTACAACGGCGCCAACCACCTGGACGCCAAGGTCGACGACTCCAACCCCTACTTCAGCTACGACGCGTCCAAGTGCATCGTCTGCAACCGCTGCGTGCGCGCCTGCGAAGAAACGCAGGGCACCTACGCCTTGACGATATCCGGCAAGGGCTTTGAGTCGCGCGTATCGCCCGGGCAGGACCAGCCGTTCCTGGACAGCGAATGCGTGTCCTGCGGCGCCTGCGTGCAGGCCTGCCCCACGTCCACCCTGCAGGAAAAGACCGTCATCATGATGGGTCAGGCCGAGCACTCGGTGGTGACCACCTGCGCCTATTGCGGCGTGGGCTGCGGCTTCAAGGCCGAGATGAAGGGCCAGGAAGTGGTGCGCATGGTGCCGTGGAAAGACGGCCAGGCCAACCGCGGCCATTCCTGTGTGAAGGGCCGTTTTGCATGGGGCTACGCCACGCACAAGGAACGTGTGCTGAAGCCCATGATCCGCAAGCACATCACCGATTCCTGGAAGGAAGTGTCCTGGGACGAGGCCATCAACTACGCGGCCTCTGAATTCCGCCGCATCCAAAGCGAGTATGGCCGCGACGCGGTGGGCGGCATTACGTCGTCGCGCTGCACCAACGAAGAAACCTGGCTGGTGCAAAAGCTGGTGCGCGCGGCCTTTGGCACCAACAACGTCGACACCTGCGCGCGCGTCTGCCATTCGCCCACCGGCTACGGCCTGAAGCAGACCTTGGGCGAATCCGCCGGCACGCAGACCTTTGATTCGGTCATGCACACCGACGTGGTGATCGTGATGGGCGCCAACCCCAGCAGCGGCCACCCGGTGTTTGCCTCGCGCCTGAAGCGCCGGCTGCGCGAGGGCGCGCGCCTGATCGTGATCGACCCGCGCCGCATCGAGCTAGTCAGCTCGCCGCACATCAAGGCTGACTTTCATCTGCAAGTGCGGCCGGGCACCAACACCGCGCTGCTGTCGTCCTTGGCGCACGTGATCGCCACCGAAGGCCTGATCGATGACGCCTTCGTGGCCGAGCGCTGCGACACCAAGGCCTTCAATGAATGGCGCGACTTTGTGTCCTTGCCCGAGAACTCGCCTGAAGCCATGGCCGAGATCACGGGCGTGCCGGCGCAAGACGTGCGCGGTGCGGCGCGTCTGTTCGCCACCGGCGGCAACGGGTCCATTTATTACGGCCTGGGCGTGACCGAACACAGCCAGGGGTCCACCACCGTGATGGCGATTGCCAACCTGGCCATGGCCACCGGCAACGTCGGCCGCGAGGGCGTGGGCGTGAACCCGCTGCGCGGCCAGAACAACGTGCAGGGCTCGTGCGACATGGGCTCGTTCCCGCACGAACTGCCCGGCTACCGCCACATTTCCGACAACACGGTGCGCGCGCAGTTCGAAAAGGATTGGGGCGTGACCTTGCAACCCGAACCCGGCCTGCGCATTCCGAACATGTTCGAAGCGGCGCTGGGCGGATCCTTCAAGGGCCTGTACTGCCAGGGCGAAGACATCGTGCAGTCCGACCCCAACACGCAGCACGTGGCGGCCTCGCTGGCAGCCATGGAATGCATCGTGGTGCAGGACCTGTTCCTGAACGAGACCGCGAAGTACGCGCACGTGTTCCTGCCGGGTTCGTCGTTCCTGGAAAAGGACGGCACCTTCACCAACGCCGAACGCCGCATCTCGCGCGTGCGCAAGGTGATGGAACCCAAGAACGGCAAGTCGGACTGGGAAGTGACGGTGGCGCTGTCCAACGCGCTGGGCTACCCCATGAACTACACGCACCCGCGCGAAATCATGGAAGAAATCGCGCGGCTGACACCGACCTTCGCGGGCGTCAGCTACGACAAGCTGGACAAGCTGGGCAGCCTGCAATGGCCGTGCAACGACGACGCACCCGAAGGCACGCCCATCATGCACATCGACACCTTTGTGCGCGGCAAGGGCAAGTTCATGATCACCAAGTACGTGCCCACCGACGAACGCAGCACGCGCCGTTTCCCGCTGCTGCTGACCACCGGCCGCATCCTGTCGCAGTACAACGTGGGCGCGCAGACGCGGCGCACGCCCAACGTCATGTGGCATGGCGAAGACGTGCTGGAACTGCACCCGCAAGATGCCGAGGACCGGGGCGTGGCCGAAGGCGATTGGGTGGGCATTCAAAGCCGCGCGGGCGAGACCGTGCTGCGCGCCACGCTGACCGACCGAGTGCAACCGGGCGTGGTATACACCACGTTTCACTTTCCCGAGTCCGGCGCCAACGTCGTCACGACGGATGCCTCTGACTGGGCGACCAACTGCCCCGAATACAAGGTCACGGCCGTGCAGGTTACGCGCGTGTCCCAGCCTTCGGAATGGCAGCGGCAATGGTCGCGCTTTGCCGACATCCAGCAAAAGCTGCTGCGCGAGCGATCGCGTGAAAACGAAGCGGCGCTGACCGGGAAATAACGCTCCACAGCCCTGGATGCCATGACCGCCCCCACGCCCCCGTCTTCTCGCCCCGACTGCACGCCGACCCAGGTCACGCGCGTGCGGGCCGGGGCCATTGCCCCTGCCGCCGAGTCCGACTTCGTTGCCGAGGAAACGCCGGTGGCGCTGGAGTTCAACGGCATCAGCCACGCCACCATGCTGGCCACCCCCGCCGACCTGGAAGACTTTGCGGTGGGCTTTTCGCTGTCGGAAGGCATCATCGACAGCGTCAGCGATGTGCGCGGCATTGACGTGCTGCCGCAATGCGACGGCATTGTGGTGCAGGTGGAAATATCCAGCGCCTGCGAAGTGCGCTTGAAAACACGCCGACGCGCCATGGCCGGCCGCACCGGCTGTGGCCTGTGCGGCGTGGAGACGCTGCCCGAAGTGCTGCGACCCGTGGCGCCCGTAACGAATGGCTCGACCGTGCGCATCCAGGCCGTGCTGAACGCCATGCGCGACATGCGCGCGCGCCAGGCGCTGCACGACATCACGGGCGCCACGCACGCGGCGGGCTGGGCGGGCGCCGATGGCGCGGTGGCGTTGGTGCGCGAAGACGTGGGCCGCCACAACGCATTGGACAAGCTGATCGGCGCGCTGGCGCGCCAGGCCATGCACGCCGGCAACGGCATCGTGCTGGTGTCCAGTCGCGCCAGTTTTGAAATGGTGCAGAAGACGGCGGCAGCCGGCGTGGCCGTGCTGGCGGCGGTGTCCGCTCCTACCGCCTTGGCCATCCGTCTGGCGCAAGACGCCAACGTCAGCCTGGTGGGATTCATGCGCGGCGACGACGCCACGCTGTATACGCACCCTGAACGCCTCATCCCCTGAATCGGGCCTTGAACCTGGCCCTGAATTGGACTTTGACACGCAATGGAAATCGGCAACCTGATCCGCATGGCCAACCGCATCGGCCAGTTCTTTGACGCCATGCCGGACCGCCAGGAAGCGCTGGAAGGCGTGACCAACCATATCCACAAGTTCTGGGAACCGCGCATGCGCAACGAGCTGCTCGGCTTCCTGGCGGCCACGCCTGACGGCGATGCCGGCGACGAACAATTGCACCCGCTGGTGCTTGCGGCGGTCACGCAGAACCGCCAGCGCCTGACGCCCGCGCCCCGCGTGGGCTAGCGAGGTACCGCACCGCTTTACCGCAGTTGAACAAAACAAACAAAGCGGCAACCAAGCCGCACCCCAGAGGAGACTTCATGGAAAGCACCGCCACCTTGGATTTGCCCGGCTCAAAGCCGGGTTTTTTTGACAAAGAACGCACCATCGCCGGGCCGGGTTTCTCGCGCTGGCTGGTGCCGCCGGCCGCCTTGGCCATTCATTTGTGCATCGGCATGGCCTACGGCTTTTCGGTGTTCTGGTTGCCGCTGTCCAAGGTGGTGGGCGGCGCCCAGCCGCTGGCCTGCCCGGCCGACATGAGCCTGGCGGCCGAGTTGTTCACCACCAGTTGCGACTGGCGCATTTCCACCATGGGCTGGATGTACACGCTGTTCTTCGTGCTGCTGGGTTGCTCGGCGGCGCTGTGGGGCGGCTGGCTGGAACGCGCCGGCCCGCGCAAGGCAGGCGTGGTGTCGGCCGTGTGCTGGTGCGGCGGCCTGGTCATTTCGGCCATCGGCGTGTACCTGCATCAGATGTGGATGCTGTGGCTGGGGTCCGGGGTCATTGGTGGCATCGGGCTGGGGTTGGGGTATATCTCGCCCGTCAGCACGTTGATCAAGTGGTTTCCCGACCGCCGCGGCATGGCCACCGGCATGGCCATCATGGGCTTTGGCGGCGGCGCGATGATCGGCGCGCCGCTGGCCGACATGCTAATGCGCCACTTCGCCACGCCCACCTCGGCCGGCGTCTGGCAAACCTTCCTGACCATGGCGCTGGTGTACTTCGTGTTCATGATGTCGGGCGCGCTGGGTTATCGGGTGCCGCCCACCGGCTGGAAGCCGCAGGGCTGGACCGCGCCGGCCAAGCATGCCAACAACGCGATGATCACCAAGGGCCACGTCCACGTGAAGCGCGTCTGGGGCGTGCCGCAGTTCTGGCTGGTGTGGCTGGTGCTGTGCCTGAACGTCACGGCCGGCATCGGCATTCTGGGCATGGCCTCGCCCTTGCTGCAGGAAGTGTTTGGCGGCGGGCTGATCAACAAGCCGGAACTGGGCTTTGGCGATTTGGACAAGACACAACTGGCCGCCATCGCGGCCATTGCCGCCGGCTTCACCGGCCTGCTCAGCCTGTTCAATATCGGTGGCCGCTTTTTCTGGGCCAGCCTGTCGGACAAGCTGGGCCGCAAGATGACCTACCTGATCTTCTTCGTGCTGGGCTTCGTGCTGTACGCCGCCATTCCCTGGACGGCACACATTGGCGCGCTGGCCCTGTTCGTGGCTGCGTTCTGCGTGATCCTGTCCATGTACGGCGGCGGTTTCGCCACGGTGCCCGCCTACCTGGCGGACCTGTTCGGCACGCAGATGGTGGGCGCCATTCACGGCCGCCTGCTGACCGCGTGGTCGGCGGCCGGTATCTTCGGCCCGGTGCTGGTGAACTACATCCGCGAATACCAGTTGTCGATCGGCGTGCCGCGCGCGCAGGTGTACGACATCACCATGTACATCCTGGCGGGCATGCTGGTGCTGGGCTTCCTGTGCAATCTGGCGATCCGGCCGGTCAACCCCAAGTACTTCATGACGGACGAAGAACTGGCCCACGAAAAGGCGCTGGCGCATGAGCGCGCCGTGGCCGCCGAAACCCACGGCGTGGGCGCGTCCACCTTCCGCACGCCCATGGCGCTGGTGCTGTTCGCCTGGGCCTGCGTGGGCATTCCGCTGGCCTGGGGCATCTGGATCACGCTGCAGAAGGCGGTGGTGTTGTTCCACTGAACCCGCCCGACCACTCGGCGCCTGGTGCGCCGCGTGCCGCCCCAGGGCGCGAAGCTGCTACATTGGCAGCCCGCGCCCTATCTTTTTTTATTGGTCCCCATGATTCTTACCCATTCCCCCGTCTTTGCCGGAGCGACACATTGAGCGCCCCTGAATTGCACTGGGAAGAAAACGACGTCCCCCATTCCGCCCGCTGGCGCTCTGAAACCGGCGCAACGCCGCCCAAGCGCGTGGTGGTGGTGGACGACAAGCTGACCGCCGACATGGCCTATCGCCAAGCCTGCGAAGGCGTGGGCCTGCTGTGGCGCGGCGACTTCCAGAACGCCCGCCAGTTGCTGCTGGCCATGACCCGGCGCGTGGACAAGCGTCCGCGCAAGCCCGTCGAGACCATGCTGGAAGCCTTCAACCAGCACCGCCAGATCCAATCCCAACGCGCCCGCATCCTGGGCATGCTGCTGATTCCGTTCGATGCCGGCCACGGCATTTCGCTGCGTCGCGCGCCGGATGCGCGCCAGGCCTGCGAAGAAGCCCACGGCCCGGCCGACGAACCCTATGTGGCGTCGCTGCGAGAATTGCTGGGCCTGATCGGCGCCTTTGAATGGCGCAAGAAAGGCGTGGAGATCGCCGTCCTGAACAACCGCATCCACCCGCACTACGGCGTGTTTTCGCCGCTGCGTGGTGAATATGTGGACCTGGTGGCGAACACGCCGATGCCGCGCGGCAGCGTGGCGTTTGATATCGGCACGGGCACCGGCGTGCTGGCCGCCGTGATTGCGCGCCGGGGCGGCAAGCGCGTCATCGCCACCGACCTGGACCCGCGCGCGTTGGCTTGCGCCCGCGAAAACCTGGAACGTCTGGGCCTGTCCAAGCAGGTCGATGTGGTCGAGGCAGACCTGTTCCCCGAAGGCCGCGTTTCGCTGGTCGTCTGCAACCCGCCGTGGCTGCCGGCACGCCCCAGCTCGCCGCTGGAACAAGCCGTGTACGACCCCGACAGCCGCATGCTGCGCGGCTTTCTCAATGGCTTGACGGCACACCTGACGCCCAATGGCGAGGGCTGGCTGATCCTGTCGGACTTGGCCGAGCACCTGGGCCTGCGCACCCGCGAACAGTTGATGGAAATGATCGACGCCGCCGGCCTGCGCGTCATCGAACGCCTCGACACCCGGCCCACCCACAGCCGCGCCAAAGACCCCAGCGACCCGCTCTATGCAGCGCGTTCGAAGGAAGTCACGTCCCTGTGGAGACTGGGCGCCGCCGCCTGATCGTCGGCGCTTCGTCAGATTGACCCCGCTGCGCGCATCGCGCAGCGGTTGATTGCCGTTGCGGCGTCGTCGGCCAGCGGTAAACGCCAAAACAGCAAGCGGCAAGCGGCCAAGCCCCCAACGCTAACCGACCGCCACCAAACCCACCAGCGCGCCACCGAACAAGAGCCATAAGGGATGGATGCGCGTCGTGCTGCCCAGCACGGCCACCACCGCCGTGATCGCGCCCAGCAGCCAGCTATGCACCGAGGCCTCGGTGATCAGCGCCGCGCTGGCGGCCACCAGGCCCACCGTCATCGGAAAAATGCCCGCCTGGATCACGCCGCGCCACGGGCGGTCCTTGAAGCGTTCCCACAAGCCCAGCGCCAGGATGGTGATGAGCGACGACGGGCCGAACTTGGCGATGGTGGTCACCAACATGCCCCACCATCCGGCCACGTGCCAGCCCACCAGCGTCACCACCATCAGGTTGGGGCCGGGCGCGGCCTGGCCCAGCGCGAACAGCGCGGAAAAATCAGCGGCCGTCATCCAGCCATGCACGTCCACGACTTGGCGCTGCATCTCGGGCAGGATGGTGTTGCCGCCGCCGAACGCCAGCACGGAAAGCTGGGAAAAGATCAGGGCCAGCGCAATCAGGGTATGGATCATCGACGTTGCCTCCACACCAGCAGAATGCTTAACGGCGTCAGCACCGCCATGGTCGGCAACAGCGGAATGCGCAGCACGGCAATGGCCACGAAGCACAGCGTGGCCACCACGCCGGACAGCCAGTCGCGGCGCTTGATGACCGGCACGCCGATCTTGACCGCCATCGAAATCAGCAGCCCCGCCGCCGCGGCCGCCAGGCCCGCGAACAGGTGCTGGATATGCGGATCGTTCTGAAAGCGGTCGTACACCATGCCCAGCAGAATGACGATGGCCGACGGCGCCAGGATCAGCCCCATCAAGGCCGCGAACGCGCCGCGCGGCCCGCGAAATTTCATCCCCAGCGCGACAGACAGGTTGATGATGTTGCCGCCCGGCAGGAACTGGCACAGGCCCAGCAGGTCGGTAAACTCAGCGCCGCTGAGCCAGCCGTGCTTCTCGACGACCATGCGGCGCGCCAGGGGTAGCGCCCCGCCGAACGCGGTCAGGCCCAGCATGAGAAAACCGGTGAACAACTGCCCACAGGTGGGTGGCGGCCGGTTGCCGGCGTCAAGGGTAGAGGGTGCTGCATTCATGAGGTGAAGGGCCGGCGCGAAGCCGGCGGGCAAAGGCTGGCGCTGCCGCGCACAGCGGAAATAACAAGGCGGGAGCCTACTCTTCGGCCCGGATAATGTCTAATATATGACCCCACCATCACTCATATTCACTGCATATGGCATCAGTTGATCTTCGCCTGCTGCGCTACTTCCTGGCTGTCGCCGAAGAGGCCCATCTGACCAAGGCCGCGGCACGGTTGGGCATCCGCCAACCGCCTCTCAGCCAACAGATTCGCGTGCTGGAACAAGAGCTGGGCGTGACGCTGTTCAACCGCCTTCCGCGCGGCATGGAACTTACCGAAAGCGGTCGCGCGTTATTGGAAGACGCGCGCAACATCCTGGCCTTGGTGGATCAGGCCGTGGACGGGGTGCGCCGTGTCTCGCAAGGCGAAGCCGGCCGGTTGACGGTGGGATTTACCGGGTCGGCCGCGTTCCATCCTTTCGTGCCATCGGTCATCCGGCGTTTTCGTGAAAGCGCGCCGAACGTGCGGCTGGTGCTGGAAGAAAGCAGCACGGGCGAACTGCGCGACGCGGTCAGCGAAGGCCGCGTGGACGTGGCCTTCATCCGGGGCGCGGTCCTGACCAGGCCGGGCGTGGCCGAAGAGACCGTGCTTGAAGAAACCATGCTGGCCGCCTTTCCCGCCGACCACCCCTTCGTCAAGGGCCGTGATCGGCGCCAGATCGCGCTGTCGGAACTGGCCGACGAGTCCCTGATTCTGTACCGCCGCCACAGCGGCCCCGGCCTGTATGACGCCATCATCACGGCGTGCAGCGCGTCCGGCTTCAGCCCGCGCGTGGCGCAGGAAGCGCCCCGCATGCTGTCCACGCTGAGCCTGGTGGCGGCAGGTCTGGGCGTGTCGCTGGTGCCCGCGTCCTTGCGGCGGGTCAACATCGAAGGCGTGGTGTACGTGAACGTGACCGGCCCCGTGGCCTTGCGCGCCGGTTTGAACCTGATCTGGCGCGACGCCCCACTGTCGGGCGCCACGCGCAAACTGATCGACGAAGTGCGCCGCCATCGCGCCGAGGGCCTGGACGAGGGGCATTCCCATCATGTCCCGTGATTCCCTTATCGGCGTGTACGACTCTGGCGTGGGCGGCCTGAGCGTGCTGCGCGCCATCCGCGAAGCCCTGCCGCACGAACCGTTGCTGTACGTGGCCGATACGGCGCATGTGCCGTATGGCGACAAGACGCAGGCGTTCGTCCTGCGGCGCGCCTACGCATTGGCGGATTACTTCGTCTCGCGCCAGGCCAAGGCCATGGTCGTTGCCTGCAACACGGCGACCGCCGCCGCCATCGCGCCGCTGCGCCAGCGCCATCCCGACCTGATCATCATCGGCGTGGAACCGGCCATCAAACCCGCCGCGCACCTGACGCACAGCGGCGTGGTGGGCGTGTTCGCCACCACCGGCACCTTGGCCAGCCCCAAGTTCGCCACCTTGGTCCAACGCGAAGCGCCCGAAGTGCACATCGTGTTGCACCCCTGCCCGGAATGGGTACGGCTGGTGGAGCAAGGCAAGCTGTCCGGCCCGGACGTGGATGCCGCCGTGCGCACGCCCGTGGCCGCCCTGCGCGCGGCGGGCGCCGACGTGCTGGTGCTGGGCTGCACCCACTTCCCTTTTTTACGCGATGCAATCCAGGCCGCGGCGGGACCCGACGTGCCCTTGTTGGAAACGGGCGCCCCCGTGGCGCGCTGGCTCAAGCATCAACTGCACCAGCATGGCCTGTTGCGCACCGACGGCGCGGGCACGCTGCGGCTGGAGACCACCGGCCATGCGCCCACCTTGGCGGCCTTGGCCAGCCAGTTGCTGGCGCCGGGCCTGGACGTTGGGGAAACGCCCGCACGCTGGCGCTAGGCGCCACATTGTGGGCGGGGCTTGATCAAGCGCATATCACGCGCATCTTTCGGTCGGCAAAACCGGCGAAACGGCGGCCCCCTGGAAAACAATTCGAATACAGTAGAACGACCCGCCTACCCAGGCTCGTATAACAAGGAGACGCGCAATGAAACGCATCCTGATCCCCGTTGATGGCTCGCAACCCTCGCTGCATGCCGTGCAGGCCCTATTGGCGGCGCGCGCGTATGACCCGGTTGAACGGGTGGCGCTGCTGACGGTGCAGATTCCCCTGCAATCCGGCAAGATCGGCCGCGGCCTGTCGCAGGCCGACATTGATGCCTACTACCAGGACGAAGGCGCCGCCGCGCTGCAAGCCGCCAGCGACCTGCTGTCCAAAGCCGGCGTGCCGTTCGACGTGCGCGTGGAAATCGGGGAAGCAGCCGAAACCATCGTCCGCGTGGCTGGTGAATCCAACGCCGATGAAATCTACATGGGGTCGCGCGGGCTGGGCTCGGTGTCGTCGCTGTTCATGGGGTCCATCGCCACCCGCGTCCTGCACCTGACGGACCTGCCCGTCACGCTGGTCAAGTAACGCATCCAGGAGCAACCATGCTGAACATTCTTGTCCCCGTCGACGGCTCCGACAATGCCAACCGCGCCGTGCTGTATGCCCGCGAACTGGCCCAGGGCGCGTCCGCCGCGCACGTCCATCTGCTTAACATCCAGACGCCCACGCACGGGCGCGCCGGCCTGTCGCGCTTGATCACGCAAGACATGATCGATGAGTTCTACCTTCGGCAAGGCCAGGAGGCCACGCGGGAAGCCCGCGAACTGCTGGACGTGACCGGCACGGGCTACACCACCCACACCGCATTCGGCCACCCCGCCACCGAAATCGCGGGCTACGCGCGCGACCACGGCTGCGCGCGCATCGTGATGGGCACGCGCGGCAACGGCACGTTGACCAACATCCTGATCGGCTCGGTCGCAAACCAGGTGCTGCAATTGACGGATGTGCCGGTGACCTTGGTGAAGTAAGAATCAGGCCGTGGGCAGCCGCAGGGTGACACGCAGTCCGCCCAGCGGCGAACGCCCCGCGTGCACCTCGCCGCCATAGGTGCCGGCTAGGTCTCGCACGATATCCAGGCCCAGGCCGGAACCCGGCAGTTGCTCGTCCATGCGCACGCCGCGCAGAAAGATCCGTTCGCGCGCATGGTCGTCGATGCCCGGGCCGTCGTCGTCGATATGCATCAGCAGATGCCCCGCGCCGGGCATTTCGCCCGTGACCCGCACCTGGCTGCGCGCCCATTTGCAGGCGTTGTCCAGCACATTGCCCAGCATCTCCTGCAAGTCCTGCGGGTCGCCCCGAAACACCAGCGCGCTGGACAAGCCCTGCATCTCGATGTGCAGGTCGCGTTCGGCATACAGGCGCTGCATGACGCGCACCAGCCCTTCCGTCGCCTCGCGCAGCGGCGCGCGCCCATCCGCGGCGCCCGATGAGGCGGCGGCGCGGGCGCGTGCCAGGTGATGGTCGATCTGGCGGTTCGCCATGGCAACCTGTTCGTTCACCAAGGACGCCGGCACGCTGGCCTCGCGCGACGCGGCATTGGACAGGATGGTCAGCGGCGTCTTGACCGCATGCGCCAAATTTCCCGCCTGCGTGCGCGCGCGCTGCACGATCTCGGCGTTCATTGCCAACACCTGGTTGAAGTCGTCCACCAGCGGCTGGATTTCGCTGGGGTAGCGACCGTCGATGCGGCTGCTGCCGGCGTTCTGCCTGGCCAACTGTTGCCGCAAGCGCGCCAAGGGCCGCAGGCCCACCACCACCTGAACCACCGCCGCCACCGTCAGCCCGGCAGCCAGCGCGCCCAGCGCCATGGCCAGCATGCCATTGAACCGGCCGATGGGCTCGGCCAGCACGCGGCGGTCGGCGGCCACCACCAGGCGCAACGGCGCGGCGTCTTCCTCGGCGGGTTTCAAGGTGCGCGCCAACGCGGTCAGCTCGCGTCCTGCCGGGCCGGTGGTGTCATAGGTTTGATCGCCGGACTCGGTGGCGTGCTGCGCGGAAGGCGCAGTCCCGGGCGCGGACAATGTCTGGTCCCACAACGATCGCGAGCGCGCCACGCCGATGGCAGCCGGACGTCCGCCATCCGCCAGCCTGTCCACCTGCCAATACAGGCCCGACAAAGGCTGCTCCAGCCGGGGATCGCTCAGCGGTGGGGACACCACGGGCCGACCATCCGCGCCCACGTTCACGGCGGCGGTCAGCTGATTCAAATGCAGGGCAAGCTCGGCCTGGAACTGCTGCGTGACGTGCTGGCGGAACAAGCTGGCCAGGCCCCATCCGGCCAGCGCCACCGACCCCACGATCCAGGCCAGGGTGCCCGCCAGCAGCCGCAAGCGCAGCGAGCCCAGCATGCCGGCGCGCGCCGGCGTCATCCGCGCGCCGCCAGCCGGTAGCCCAGCCCGCGCACGGTTTCGATGGTGTCGGGCGGCAGCTTCTTGCGCAGCCGGCCGATGAAGACCTCGATGGTGTTGGAGTCGCGGTCGAAGTCCTGCGCGTAGATGTGGTCAATCAATTCGGTGCGCGACACGACCTCGCCCGCGCGCTGCATCAGCACCGCCAGCACCTTGAATTCGTGGCTGGTCAACGACAGTGCCTGGCCGTCGACCGTGGCCTTGGCCTGGCGCGTGTCCAGCATCAGCGGGCCGCAGCGCCATTGCGCGCTGGCATGCGCCGTACTGCGGCGAAGCAGTGCGCGCACGCGCGCCAGCAGCTCTTCCATGTGAAAAGGCTTGGTCAGGTAGTCGTCCGCGCCGGCGTCGATGCCCGCCACTTTTTCATGCCAGTTGTCGCGCGCCGTCAGGATCAGCACCGGCATGTTGCGCTGCGCGGCGCGCCACTGCTTCAGCACGGTCAGGCCGTCCATGACGGGCAGGCCCAGGTCCAGCACGACGGCGTCAAACGCTTCGACGTCGCCCAGAAAACGCGCGGATTCGCCGTCGCTGGCCTTGTCCACCGTGTAACCCGCCGCGTGCAGGGCATCGGCCAATTGGGCGGCCAGCGTGGGCTCGTCTTCCACCACCAGGATGCGCATCAGTCCTTGCCCTTGAATTTGATGTCGCGCCCCTTCACGGCCAGCAAGGTGCCGTCGCGCGCGTCGATCTTCAGTTTCAGGATGCCGCCGCCGCTTTGCAGCACGCGGATCTCGTAGATGAATTCGTCATCGTCCTCGTCGAATTCCACCTTGACCACCTGGCCGGGGAAATCGCGTTCAACGATATCCAGCACCGCGCCCAGCGGCAGCACCTTGCCGGCTTCCAGCGCCTGGCGCGCGCGTTCGTGGTCGTTATCGTTGGCCAGGCCGCTGACCGGACCCGCCATCAACGCCACGGCCAGCACGCAGCCCGACAGCAGGATGCCGCCGCGTTTACGCCGGAAGAATGGGGGTTGCCGCAACGCAGGACCTTTGAAAGTGTAGGGAATCGACCGCCATTTATACCGCGCCGGCGATGAACCGCACATGAACAAAGGCTTCAGAAAAGGTTCATGCGGTGAACCCAATAATGGCCACAGGGTTAACGAAACGACCTGATTTTTTCACTACCTTTCCGCACATCCTTTATCCACTACCCTCTTTTCCATACCCGCAAGGAGCTACCCATCATGACGCGCATCCAGAACACCTTGGCCGCATTGGCAATTGGCGCTTCCGCCCTGGTCGCCGGCACCGCCGTGCACGCGCAGACCGCCACGCCGGCGCCCGCCACACCCGCCGCCACCACCCCCGCCCCCGCCGCACCGATGCTGACCATCCGCCAGGTCTACGACAAGATGGAAGCCGCGGGCTACCGCAACATCTCCGAGATCGAGCGTTCGCGCAAACACGGCTACGAGGTCAAGGCCTATGACCCGCAAGGCCAGCGCGTGAAACTTTACGTGGACCCGCAGTCCGGCGCCGTCACGCGCAGCCGCTTCGACGACTGATCTACCCGGCCGCGCGGCCCGCGCGGGTGAGTATGATGGGGCAGTCCAACCGCCTTGGAGTCGCCTCATGCCACCCCTGCGAATCGCGCGAGCCATGGCGGCCAGCGTGGCGCTTGCCGCACTAGGCACCCTTGCCGCCTGCGGCGAAATGGCCACCCTGCCCGTCGAAGCGGGCATGGGGCCCGCGCCCACGCTGCCCGCCCCCAACACCACCCTGATTCCCACCGTCAACACCGCCCGCGCCGTCGGCTGGGCGGATGGAGCACATCCGATGGCCGCCGCCGGCCTGGCCGTGAATGCCTACGCCAGCGGCCTGGATCATCCGCGCTGGCTCTATGTGCTGCCCAACGGCGACGTGCTGGTCGCCGAAACCAATGCCCCGCCCAAGCCCGAAGGCGCCGGTGGCGGCTTGAAGGCATGGGCGGCGGGCATCGTCATGAAGCGCGCGGGCGCCAAGACGCCCAGCGCCAATCGCATCACGCTCTTGCGCGACGCCGACCACGACGGCGTCGCCGAAACCCGCAGCGTATTGCTGCAAGACCTGAATTCGCCATTTGGCATGGCCTTGATCGGCAATCAGCTTTATGTCGCCAACGCCGACGCCGTGCTGCGTTTTCCGTACGAAGCGGGCCAGACGCAGATCACTACCCCAGGCGTGCGCGTGACCGACCTGCCCGCCGGCATCAACCACCATTGGACCAAGAACCTGATCGCCAACGCCGACGGCAGCAAGCTGTACGTGTCGGTCGGTTCCAACAGCAATGTGGCGGAAAACGGCATGGACATCGAGGAAGGGCGCGCCGCCATCTGGGAAATCGACGTGGCCAGCGGCAACAAGCGGCTTTATGCCACGGGCCTGCGCAACCCGGTCGGCATGGCCTGGGCGCCAGACGGCAAGACCTTGTGGACGGCCGTCAACGAACGCGACGAGCTGGGCAGCGACCTGGTGCCCGACTACATGACGTCAGTGAAAGACGGCGGTTTCTACGGGTGGCCCTACAGCTATTTCGGGCAGCACGTGGACACCCGTGTCACGCCGCCACGCCCCGATCTGGTCGCGCGCGCCATCGTGCCCGACTACGCATTGGGTCCACACACCGCATCGCTGGGCCTGGCCTGGTCGGGCAAGACCCGGTTGCCGGCGCCGTTTACCGGCGGCATGTTCGTGGGTCAGCACGGATCATGGAACCGCGACCCGCGCAGTGGCTACAAGGTCATCTTCGTGCCGTTTTCCGACGGCGCGCCCAGCGGGCCGGCGCGCGACGTGTTGACCGGGTTCCTGAACGAACAAGGGCAGGCGCAAGGACGGCCGGTGGGCGTGGCCATCGACAGCCGGGGTGATCTGCTGACGGCGGACGACGTGGGCAATGTGATCTGGCGCGTCGGCCCGCAGCCGTAATTCGCGCCGGCTTGCGTTGTATCAAATGCGCCCTTGCGGGCCTTGGCATTCTGGCCGGTAGCGGGGTGAGAATGTCGTGAAACCGGTTCCGCGCGCGCCTTGCACGGGCCGGACATCCGCTTTTTGCGAAACGTTGGAGGCATGAATATGTTGTTCAAGAAATTGTGCGTGGCAGCTGTCCTGGCTGTCGCGTCGGCCCCGGTCCTGGCCGCCGAATGCTCGGTGGATATCGCCGGCAACGACCAGATGCAGTTCGACAAAAAGGAAATCACGGTCAGCAAAAGCTGCAAGCAGTTCACCGTGAACCTGACGGATCCGGGCAAGCTGGCCAAGAACGTCATGGGCCACAACTGGGTGCTGACCACCACGGCCGACATGCAAGGCGCCGTGAACGACGGCATGGCCGCCGGGCTGGACAAGGACTACGTGAAGCCGGGCGACGCCCGCGTCATCGCGCACACCAAGGTCATCGGCGGTGGCGAGAAAGATTCCGTCACCTTCGACGTCAGCAAGCTGGCCGCCGGCACCGCATACACCTACTTTTGCTCCTTCCCCGGCCACTTCGCACTGATGAAAGGCAGCTTGAAGCTGGTCGACTAAGCCTGCGCGCGGGCGCTGCGACTTACCGACCAGGCAGTGCGCAGGTGCCGCGCCGCACGGGCTCCGCCCCCCGGGAAATCCGGGGCCGGGGCCCGTTTCAATGAGGAGGATCCCCCTACAATGGCTGCTCTTCGTACGCTTCGTACACCCCGACAGGAGCAGGCATGAGCACCGAAAAAGTAGCGATCGTGACGGCAGGCGGCAGTGGCATGGGCGCGGCCGCGGCGCGCAAACTGGCGGCCGACGGTTATCGGGTCGCCATTTTGTCATCGTCCGGCAAGGGCGAAGCCCTGGCGGGCGAACTGGGCGGCATCGGCATCACCGGCTCGAACCGGTCGACCGACGACCTGGCCCGGCTGCTTGAAACCACCTTGGATAAATGGGGCCGCGTGGATGCCGTGGTCAATAGCGCCGGCCACGGTCCCAAGGGCCCGCTGCTTTCCATCAGCGACGACGACTGGCATCTGGGCATGGAGTTCTACCTGTTGAACGTGGTGCGCATCACCCGCCTGGTCGCGCCCGTGATGAAGCAGCAGAAGTCGGGTGCCATCGTCAATATTTCCACCTACGCCACCTTCGAACCCGAAGCGCTGTTTCCAACGTCAGGTGTGTTCCGCGCGGGCCTTGCTGCCTTCACCAAGGTCTTTTCGGACGAATACGCCGAACACAATGTGCGGATGAACAACGTGTTGCCCGGCTTTATCGACAGCCTTCCCGAAAAAGAAGACCGCCGCACCCGCATCCCCATGGGCCGCTACGGCACCGCCGAAGAAGTGGCGGACCTGATCGCCTTTCTGGCATCCGACGCGTCGTCCTACATCACCGGCCAGAACATCCGTATTGACGGCGGGATCACGCGCTCGATCTGATCCTCATGCTTTAGGATTAATCCTCTCGTCCGAATGACGGTATTGAAGCGCGGGGCGCGGTTCAGTACCGTAATCAATCGCATACGACGAGAGGCTTGCGATGACAGTCACTCCCGGCCAGGCCTCGCGCTTTCTGGCGCAGGCCACGTTCGGGCCCACCCCCGCCCTGATCGACGCCGTGGTGCGCGACGGCTACGCCGACTGGCTCGACGCCCAGTTGGCGATGCCGCCTTCGCAAACGCATTTTGACTGGCTGCTGCAACAGCGGAAAAACACCGAGGCGTTCAAGGGCAACGGGATCAACGCGCCGCTGGAGTCCACGCTGTGGCGCAAGTTCATCAGCGCGGAAGACCAGGTGCGCACGCGCATGGCCTTCGCCCTGTCCGAGATTTTCGTCGTGGGGGTGCAGTCCATCACCGCGTCGTGGCCCTTGTTTGGCGCGGCGGGCTTCATGGACCTGCTGGCCGAACACGCGCTGGGCAGCTACCAGGCGCTGCTGACCGCCGTCACCAAGAACCTGTCGATGGGCTGCATGCTGACGTATCGCGGCAACCGCAAGGAAGACCCCAAGACCGGCCGCCACCCCGACGAGAACTACGCACGCGAGGTCATGCAGTTGTTCAGCATCGGCCTGTTGATGCTGGAGCCGGACGGCACCGTGAAGCTCGTGAACGGCGCGCCGGTGGAAACCTATACGAACGCGGATGTGCAGGGGCTGGCACGCGTCTTCACGGGCTGGGACATCAACGGCCCGGAAACCAATGTGGAGTTTCACCGGCGGCCCATGGCGCTGAACAACGCCCTGCATTCCATGAGTGAGAAGCGGTTTCTGGGCGCGGTGATACCGGCGGGCACCGATGGGCGTCTGTCGCTGCAAAAAGCCATGGACGTGATCTGCGCGCATCCCAACGTGGGGCCTTTCATCGGCATGCAACTGATTCAGCGGCTGGTCACCAGCAACCCCAGCCCGGCCTATGTGCGGCGCGTGTCGGCGGTGTTCGACGATGACGGCAGCGGCGCGCGCGGCAACCTGAAGGCGGTGCTGCGCGCCATCTTGCTGGACCCGGAGGCGCGTGCGCCTGACCTGAACGACCCCACCTGGGGCAAGGTGCGCGAACCCATCCTGAGATTTTCCGGCTGGGCACGCGCCTTTGGCGCCACGTCCGTCAATGGAGCGTGGGCCATGCCGGACACCACCGACAACACGATCCGGTTGGCGCAAAGCCCGATGCGATCGGCAACGGTGTTCAACTTCTTCCGCCCTCGCTATTCGCCCCCGGTCACGGAACTCGCCAAGCGCCATCTGGTCGCGCCCGAGCTACAGATTACCGACGAGACAAGCATCGCGGGCTACTTGAACTTTCTGGCGATCTACGCGGATCGCGGGTGGGAAGATCTGCAGACCGACTACGCGCCGGAAATCGCCTTGGCGAAGGACCCACAAGCGTTGGTGGCGCGCGTCGTGCTGCTGCTGGCCGGCGACGCCTTCAGCGCGCGCACTGCCGAGGCCATCGCAGAAGCCGTCGCCACCGTGCCCGCCAATCGCCCGCGCGACCGCGTGCGGGCGGCCATCCTGCTGGTGGCCGCCAGCCCTGAATACCTGGTGCAGAAATGAAGCGATCCCACGACGCCGACCGCCGCGCCTTCCTGTTGCGCGCCTGCGCATTGGGCGCCACGGGCGCCGCCGCGCCGCTGGCTTTGAACCTGGCGGCCTTGGGCGCGGCCGCCGCGCAGTCCGCGCCGGCCTCGTACAAGGCGCTGGTCTGCGTGTTTCTGTATGGCGGCAACGACCCCTACAACACCGTCGTGCCCTACGACACCGAAGCCTACCGCGCCTATGCCGCCGCGCGTGGCGATATCGGCTTGAAACGAGATGCGCTGCAAGCCACCGTCTTGCGCGGCAAGGCGCCCGCTGCGGGTGGCTCGCAGTTCGCCTTGGCCCCCGCGCTGGCGCCGCTTGCGCCGCTGTATGAAAGCGGACAGCTGGCCGTGCTGCTCAACGTTGGGCCATTGGTCACGCCCACGTCCAAGGCGGACTACATCAGCGCGCGCGTGCCGCTGCCCCCGAAGCTGTTTTCCCACAACGACCAGCAAGCCTACTGGCAGGCGCTGGCGCCCGAGGGCGCGTCATCAGGCTGGGCGGGCCGGCTGACCGATCTGTTTGCCGGCGCCAATGCGCAGCGCACCTTCACCGGCATCACGGCGGGCGGCAGCACGGTGCTGCTGGCCGGACGCAAGGTGGCGGGGTATCGGGTGGGCATCAATGGGTCCACGTCTATTGATCTGTTGGGTCGGGATATGTATGGCTCCAGCGCCTGCACCGCGCTGCTGCGGCAGTTGATCACGCAACCGCGTGAACACTTGATGGAACGCGAAATGGCGCGCATCGCCGCGCAATCCATCAGCGCCGATACGCAGTTGCGCGCGGCATTGGCGGATGTGGCGGTGCCGGGTGATTTTTCATCGCCCTTGGCGCAGCAATTGAAGATCGTGGCGCGCATCATCGGCGCCCGCCAGGCTTTGGGTGCCAGGCGGCAGGTATTTTTTGTGTCGCAGAACGGGTACGACAATCACACCGGATTGAATGACACGCACCCAGCCCTGCTGCGCGAGCTGGGGCAGGCAATGGCTGCGTTCCAGCAGGCGCTGTCGTCGATGGGCGTGGCGGACCAGGTCACCACCTTTACGGCGTCGGAATTCGGACGCACGCTGGGTTCAAACGGCAACGGCTCGGACCACGGCTGGGGTTCGCACCATTTCGTGATGGGCGGCGCGGTCAAGGGCGGCCACTATTACGGTGCGCATCCAGAGATTGCACTGGACGGCCCTGGGTTTGTGGACAACGGGCGGTTGTTGCCGACATTGGCGGTGGATCAGTTGGGGGCGGCGTTGGGTGGCTGGTTTGGTGCGGGGAAGGAGGAATTGGGGATGGTGTTTCCGAATTTGAGGAATTTTGATGTGGGGGGAGTGGGGGTGATGGGGTGACGGCTGCTTGATGGGTTGCGCGCGATTGATGCCTGGCTTCTTTTTCCGGGCTGCGCGCGCTTCACCCATCCTACGATGGCAGCATCACGCGCTGATCGTAGGATGGGTGAAGCGCGGGATGGCCGTGGCAAGAAAAAGGCGCGGATCGCGCGCAACCCATCTGCCGCCATGGAACACCGCGTTGCTCGTTGGCGTTGTGGCCGGCTTCGCGTTGCGGGCGGCGCTGCTTGATGGGTTGCGCGCGAATTACGATGGGGTTCTTTTCCTGGGCATCCCGCGCTTCACCCATCCTACGATCGCCATGTCATGCAGCCACCGTAGGATGGGTGAAGCGCGAGGATGGCCGTGGCAAGAAAAAGGCGCGGATCGCGCGTAACCCATCTGCCGCCATGGAACACCGCGCGCCATACGAACGTACGGCATCTGCGATGCGTGCCGAATTCATCTCCCTATCGCGGCACGCGTTACGCCAATTTCTTATGCTTCCCTTTTCACTCCGGAGGCGGAAATGACTGCGTATCGGCGTTTGTATATCCCCGGCGGCACGTACTTCTTCACCGTCACCGCGCAGGATCGGGAACATCAGGATCTGATCGTTCACGCCGCATGGTTGAAGGCCTGCATACGGGCGGAACAACAGGTGGCGCCGTTCGCGGTGCTGGCGGCGGTGTTGCTGCCCGACCATCTGCACATGATCTGGCGGCTGCCCGATAACGATACCGATTACTTTGGCCGCTGGCGCAGGATAAAGGCGCGATTTTCCCGGGCGCTGCGCCCTTATACCGTCCGCCGCAGCATCTACCGAAAAGGCGAACGCGGCATCTGGCAGCGGCGCTTTTGGGAACATGCCATTCGCGATGAACGCGAGTTGTCCGCTTGCATCCACTACATCCACATGAATCCCATCAAGCACGGTTATGTTGCCGCGCCCGACGCCTGGGAGCACACGACGTTTCACGCTTGGCAACGGCGGCAAATTGCCTGGCACAGCGCTTGCCGGCACACCCAAAGCTCGCGGCCTGCACCGTCAGCGTCCTAGCACACCGCTTGCCCCACGACTCGCGACAAGCCCATGGTGCCCCCTACCGCGCCGCCACACCCACGGCTTGCGACAGGACGCAGCCCACCCCCTACCGCGCCGCCAACTTTCGCTTGTCAGCCAATTGCTTCCACCGCACCGCTTCGCTTTGCACGAACGCCCCAAGTTCAGCCGGTGTACTGCGACGCACTTCCGCGCCTTGTTCGGCAATCTTCGTCGCGACAACCGGGTCCGACAAAGCTTGATTCAGCGCCTTGTTCAGCTTGACCACAACCGCCGGCTCGACCTTGGCCGGGGCGAAGATGGCGTACCACTGCGGCACGTCCACGCCCGCCACGCCCACTTCCGCCAATGTCGGCAACTCCGGCAGCGCCGCGATACGGTTTGACCCTGCTACCGCCACCGCCTGGATCGCGCCTGACTTCAGGTGCGGGTACACGCTGAACAAGCTGGGAAACATCACCTGCGTCACGCCCGCCAAGGTGTCGTTCAGCGCGGGAGCGGAACCCTTGTATGGCACGTCCAGCATGGCGAGCCCGGTGGCCTGATTGAAAAGCTCGCCCGCGATCGCTGGCGCGGTGCCGGGCCCGGCAGAGGCGAAGTTCAGGCCATCGGGGTGCTCATGCCCGTACTTCACCAGGCCGGCCACGTCCTTCACCGGTATCCGCTTGGACACCACCATGATGGTGGGCGAATCGGCCACCATGCCGATGGGCGTGAAGTCCTTGACGGGGTCGTAGTTCAGCTTCTGCATGGCGGGGTTGATGCCATGCGTGCCGATGTAGCCCAGCATCAGCGTGTAGCCGTCCGCCGGCTGACGGGCGACAAAGTCGGACGCGATCGCGCCCTGCGCGCCGGGCTTGTTCACCACGATGACGGTCTGGCCAAGTAGTTCACCAACCTTCTGGCCCACCACGCGCGCCAGCACGTCGTTGCCGCCGCCCGCGGCGGTGGGCACGACCAATGTGATCGCGCGTTCGGGATACTCAGCCTGTGCCGCGGCGCTAGCAGCCAGCAGCATGGCGGCGGCGCAAAACGTTTTGACGAGGTGATGCTTCATTGCTTGTCTCCAGATATAGCGATTGCCGTGTTGTGGCGGCCTCTTTGCGGGCCTCTTTGCGGGCCACTTCGGCGGAATAAAAATTCGGATCAATAGGTGATTTAAAACTGGCGTCTTATGCAACCGCCCGCATCGGCTCGGCGCCCGCCAAGACGTAGTGGCCGGGCACATACAGCAGCCCCTTCATGATCTTGCGTGCCGTCCGTACCAAGCCCGCGGCGCGCACCTTGCCGCTGGCCGTGTCCAGATCGACATCGATGTCCATGCCTCCCGAAGGGTGCTCGATGCGCACGGTGCGATACCCCGCCACCACGGTCGGCCCACCGCAAGCATGCGCCACGGTGCCCGGCATCAGAAACGCGCTGGCCACTCCCACTGCCCCCGTTGCCGCGTGGGCACGATGGCAGGCGTGGGGCGTGAAATAGCGTGAATGCAGCGTCAAGGTGCCCGCGCGTTCGCATGGCGCCACCAACACCGGTTTGGGGATGACGCTCTGCGACACGTCGCCCATCCCCATGCGACGGCCTGCTTCCCGCCGGATACGCTCCATGCGTTCAAGCAAGCCGGCATTGCCATCCAGTTGCGCGGGCGTTTCATCGCCGCGCAGGCCGAAGTCCTGAGCGCGCATCAATACCATCGGCATGGCGGCGTCGATCAGCGTCACCGCCACCCCATCGATGTATTCCTGCCGCTGCCCGGTGGGAAACAGCTTGCCGGTGATGGCGCCCCAAGCCTCCAGGAAGTTCAACCGCACCGGTGCCGCCGTGCCCGGCACGCCATCGATGCGCGCATCACCTTCATAGGTCAGGTGGCCATTCGGCGTCTGCACCACGGCTTCGATCACCGCGCCGGTGTTGACGTTGTGCACCCGCACCGAGGTGACGCCATCGCGTGGCGCAACCAGGCATTCGTCGATGGCGAAGGGCGCGGCGCCCGACAGCATGTTGCCGCAGTTGGGCCGGGTGTCGACCATGGCGCGGTCCACCGACACCTGCGCAAACAGGTAATCGATATCGCAGTCCGGCCGGGTCGAGCGCGACACAATGGCCACTTTGCTGGTCAGCGTGTTGCCGCCGCCGATGCCATCAACTTGTAGCGCATGGGGCGAACCCATGGCGGTCAGCAGCAGGCGGTCGCGCTGCACCGGGTCGGCCGGCAGCCAGTCGCCCAGAAAAAAGGGGCCGCGCGACGTGCCGCCGCGCATCAGTACGCAAGGGATTACGGTTTCCATGGAAGCCATTCTGCGGCTTGGCGGCTATTATTTGAATTGCAACTTACGGATGGATTAATGCATGGCACGCATCAATTTCGATTTACAGGAATTGCAGGCGTTCGTGGCGGTAGCCGAACGCGCCAGCTTTCGCGCGGCGGCCGACGACCTGCATTTGTCGCAGCCCGCGCTCAGCCGGCGCATCGACAAGCTGGAAAGCATCCTGGGTGCGCGCTTGTTGGAACGCACCACGCGGCGCGTGGCCTTGACGCAGGTGGGGCGCGTTTTTCTGGAACGCGCGCGCAGCGCCATCGATGAACTGGAAAGCGCCGTGCTCAGCATCGGCGACCTGGCCGCGCAGCGCGGCGGGCTGGTGACGGTGGCCTGTGTGCCGTCCGTGGCCTATTACTTCCTGCCGTCCGTCATCCGCGACTACACCGAGCGCTTCCCGCGCATCCGCGTGCGCATCATCGACGAAACCGCCAACACGGTGCTCAACAGCGTGGTGACGGGGCGCGCCGACTTCGGCATCAGTTTTTTCGGCACCCAGGAACCCGATGTGGATTTCAAGGCAGTGCTGCGTGAAGACTTCGTTTTGGCGGTGCGCCGCGACCACCCGCTGGCCGGCCGCCGCAGCGTGTCCTGGGAAGCGCTGTCGCAAGAACGTTTCATGACGGTCGCCAAGGAAAGCGGCAACCGCCTGTTGATTGACGATGCGCTGGCAAAGAGCGGCAAGCGTACCGTCAGCGCGTTTGAGGTCAGCCACGTCATGACCTTGCTGGGCCTGGTGGAAGCGGGCCTGGGCGTGGCCGCCGTACCGCAGTTGGCCATGCCGCTGGCGGGCCACGCCACGCTGACGAGCGTCAAGCTGGAACACCCGCGCGTCACGCGTACGCTGGGCTTGATCGCCCGGCGCGGCCGCCCCCTGGCGCCCGCCGCGCAACAGCTTTATAACTTGATCCATCAGGCCGGCAAGACGGCCAAACGCAAAACGCCAACCGCAGAACCCCTTTCGCAGCCGTAATTCCATGACGCATTCCCCTACCCCGGAGCATTCCCTGGCATTGCAACCCGCCACCGAAGAAGACCTGCCCTTTCTGCTGGCGCTGCGCAAAGCCACCATGCAGGAACACATGGAACGCGCGGGCGCGCCAGCAACCGATGCGCATCACCTGGCCCGCATCCAGTACCACTTCGACGATGCGCAAATCGTCTGGGTGGACGGCCGCCCCGCCGGGCTGTTCAAGCATTACCGCGATACGGAAGGCTGGCACATCGTGCAGATTCAGATCGCCCCGGATTTCCAGGGCATGGGACTGGGCCGCCGCCTGATCGAGCCGGTGCTGGACCGGGCGGACGCGGAAGGCGCGCCCGTTACCCTGAACGTGCTGAAGGGCAATCCCGCCCAGCGGCTCTACACCGCGCTGGGTTTCACCCCCGTCAAGGAGACCGAGCTGGAATTTGAAATGCGTTACGAACCCGGCGCGGTACGGCCGGCCGGTTGACCGTTGCGGTTTTTTTGCGGCTTGCGGGAATAAACCCGCCATGGCCGGCGTCTGTAGCGGGCAGTCATCCCTTTCCCCCATCTACGTACGAGGCTCACTATGCGCAAACACATCGCCGCCGCCCTGGTTCTAGGCTCCGCCCTGTTCTCGGCCGGCGCCCACGCCCAAGCCGTCAAGACGCAGGACGGCATCCTGGTCAACAGCGCGGGCATGACGCTGTACACCTTCGACAAAGACGCTGGCGGCAAAAGCGCCTGCAACGACGGGTGCGCCAAGGTCTGGCCGCCCGTCGCCGCCCCCGCCGACGCCAAGCCCATGGGTGACATGACCGTCATCACCCGCGACGACGGCTCCAAGCAATGGGCCCATAAAGGCAAACCCGTCTACCTGTACGTGAAGGACACCAAGCCGGGCGACAAGACCGGCGACAACTTCAAGGAAGTCTGGCACGTCATCAAGCCCTGATCCGCGACGATTCCCCGGTTGCCATGCGCGCCGACGACGAGGCCCTGATCCTGGCCTGCATCCCCAGCCTGCGGCGATATGCCCGCGGGCTGACGGGCGACCCGCATCGGGCCGATGACCTGGTTCAGGACACGTTGGAGCGCGCCTGGAGCCGCTATTCGCGATGGCAAAAGCGCGGCGAGCTGCGGGCCTGGATGTTCGGCATCATGCACAACCATTTCATCGACGGCGTGCGCGCCAACAACCGACGGGCGGATCAGACCGCCCCGGGCGACCTGCCCGACATGCCGGTGCGCGCCACGCAGACCGATCAACTGGAAGTGCGGGATCTGGACCGCTGCCTGCAAGCCCTGCCGCCCGAGCAGCGGGAAGTGCTGTTGCTGATCTGCGTGGAAGACCTGTCTTACCAGGACACCGCGCGCGTGCTGGACGTGCCCATCGGCACGATCATGTCCCGGCTGTCGCGCGCCCGTGAGAAGTTGGGTGCGCTGATGCGCGGACACGACTCGGTCAGCCGCTTGCATCGCGTGAAATGACATGAACGAAAAACTTCTACACCCGGTTCCCAGCGCGGGCAGCCCCATCACCGAAGCCGATCTGCATGCCTATGCGGACGGCCAGTTGGCCCCCGCCCGCCATGCCGAGGTTGACGCCTTTCTTGCCTCGCATCCGCAGGACCAGACCCGCGTCGCGGACTGGCAGGCACAACGCCGCGCGCTGCATGCGCTGCTGGACCCGGTGCTGGACGAACCCTTGCCATTGAGGTTGCCCTTGAAGGCGCCCTCGCGGCAGTTGCCGTGGCGCGCATTGGCCGCCAGCGTGGCGATCGCAGCGGTCAGCGCCGGCGCGGCGTGGACGGTTCGCGGCGCAATGGATGCGCGCCATCTGCAAACCGTGCTGGCCACCGCCGGGCCAGACCGAGCGGCGGGCGGTTACGCCCAACGCGCCGCCATCGCGCATGCGGTGTATGCGCCCGACATGGGGCGCCCAGTGGAAGTCAGCGCCGACAATGAAAAGGGTTTGGTGACGTGGTTGACCAAGCGCATGGGCGCACCGGTGCGCGCGCCATCGCTGTCGCAGGTGGGTTATGAATTGGTGGGCGGCCGCCTGTTGCCCGGCGGTTCGGGCCCGGTGGCACAGTTCATGTACGGCGCGGCCGATGGCCAACGCCTGACGTTATACGTGACCCGCGAAGCCGCGGGCGGGCAGACCGCGTTCCAATTCACACAGGAAGGGTCGGTACGGGTGTTCTATTGGGTGGAAGGCCAGTTCGGCTACGCCCTGTCCGGCGCCGTCAGCCGCGATGAGCTGCAACGGGTATCGCAAGAGGTTTATAAGCAGTTGCAGGGGTAGTGAAGCCAATCCTGTTACGGTCGCGTGCACCCCAATGGATAACATCGCGGACACCGCCGCCCGATGGATTTCTTCGCGAGCACCGCCAGATGGGTTACGCGCGATCAACACCGGTGTCTTTCAGAAGACATTCCCGCGCTTCACCCATCCTACAATCCCGACGCCGCATCGTAGGATGGGTGAAGCGCGCAAAATCCACCGCAAGAAAACCCAGCATCGATCGCGCGTAACCCATCAAACCACCGCCACCGTAGGATGGGTGAAGCGCGCAAAATCCACCGCAAGAAAACCCAGCATCGATCGCGCGTAACCCATCAAACCACCGCCACCGTAGGATGGGTGAAGCGCGCAAAATCCGCCGCAAGAAAACCCACCGCCAATCGCGCGTAACCCATCAAACCGCCGCCACCGTAGGATGGGTGCAGCGCGCAAAATCCGCCGCAAGAAAACCCACCGCCAATCGCGCGTAACCCATCAAGCAGCCCCCCCTCACCTCCCCCCGCCTTCCCTTGCCTCATGCAGCATATGCAGCGTGATCTTCCGCACCTCCGCCTTGCTCATCTCAATATGCGACTTCAGCATCCGTGCCGCCTCATCCCCGCGCCGCGCCAGCACCGCCCTTAATATCGCAGCGTGTTCCTCATACGTCGCATCCACCCGGAAATCCTTCGTGAAATCCAAGCGCCGAACTATGCGGATCTTCTCCGTCACGTCCCCGTGTATCTGCGCCATCTCCGGATTCCCGGCCGCCGCCACCAATGAACAATGGAACGCTTCATCCAACTGCCCGACCAGTCGCCCGTCCAGAATCCGCTGGGGCGGCGGCACCAGCCACACGTCTTTCAACGCGCCCAGAATGCCGGACTCATCCATGTGCTCGCGCGTGCACAGCTTGTCCACCGCAGCCTGTTCCAGCACCACCCGCACGTCGTACAGCGCCTCGAAGCGTTCGAAGTCGAACGGCCGCACCTGCCAGCCGCTGCGCGGGCTGGCCAGCACGAAGCCTTCGCGCTCCAATCGGGCCAACCCCAGCCGCACCGGAGTGCGGCTAACGCCCAGCCGCGCCACCAGGTCCGCCTCGGTAAAGCGCTCGCCCGGCAGCATCCGGAAATCGAACAAATCGTCCTTGAGACGCTGATACACCTGGTCAGCCAGCGACCCGGCCAGCGCCGGCGCCTGCCGGATCGCCGGGCTGACCTGGACGGCTTCCAGCCGCATCATCCCGCCACGGTGCACGTGGCGTCTTCCGCCAGCACCACCAAGGGGTCGCCCGCGTTCACCGGTTTGCCCGGCACGCAGCGAATCGCCGTGACCGTGCCCGACGCGGGCGCAATCACCGACAGCTCCATCTTCATGGCCTCGACCACCACCAGGGTGTCACCCGCCGACACGCTCTGCCCCACCTGGACCGGAATCTTCCAGATGTTGCCGCACATGTCCGCGCTGACCAGGCGTTCGCCCTCGCGCAACGCCGTGTCGGCCTCGGCCTCTTGAGCCGGCGCCTCTTGCTCCACCGCCACGTCCTCGCTCTTCCACAACGCCACTTCGGCGTCGAACGCGCATTTCTGGCGCGTCTGGAACACGGCGATGCTGTCGGCCTGCTCGGCCAGGAAGCGCTGGTGCGCGGCGAAATCGAACACCTCTTCCTCGATGCGCACCGTCGCGCGCCCTTCGCGGAAGTCTTCGCGCAGCACATCCAGTTCGGCCTCGGTGACCGGGTAGAAGCGCACCTGATCAAAGAAGCGCAGCAACCAGGGATTGCCGTCCTGGAACACCGGATTCTTCAAGAACTTGTTCCAGATGGGCAAGGTGCGGCCGACCAGTTGATAGCCGCCCGGCGAATCCATGCCGTAGATGCACATGTACACGCCGCCGATGCCCACCGTGCCTTCCGCCGTGAACGTGCGCGCCGGGTTGTACTTGGACGTCAGCAGGCGATGACGCGGATCGATCGGCACCGCGCAAGGCGCGCCCAGGTATACGTCGCCCAAGCCCATGATCAGGTAGCTGGCGTCGAACACAATGTCGCGCACCTCATTGCGGCTGGCCAGCCCGTTGATGCGCTGGATGAAGTCCACATTGTTCGGCAGCCACGGCGCGTTGGCGCGCACGGTTTCCTGATAGCGCTGCACGGCGCCCAGCGTGGCCGAGTCCTCGAAGGCCATGGGCAGGTAGACCACGCGCGTGGGCACCTTCAGCGTGGCCACGTCGGCCAGGCCGGCTTCGATCTTCAACAGGCGTTCGATCAACGCGCCTTGCAGAATCTGGCGGCTGTCATAGCGGATCTGCAACGAACGCACGCCCGGCGACAACTCCTGCACACCCGCAATGGGGTCGGCATTCAACGCCTCCATCAACAAGTGAATGCGCATGCGCAGCGCCAGGTCCAGCACGTTGTCGCCGTATTCCAGCAGCAGGTAGCCATCACCCGCCTGACGGTACGACACCGACGGGCGCGAGCCCTCGGCCGGCAAGGCAGCAACGATGGTTTCGGACACCGTGGCGGGCACGGGCGATGGCGCCGTTGCCGTGGGCGCTACCGCCGACAGCGCCGCCACGCTTTGGTCTTGCGCGGCTTCCAGCGCCACGGCTTGCGGATAGTCCATGCGCACGAAGCGGATGCGGTCGCCCGGCTTCACCTGGCCCACCTTCCACAGCTCGGCGCGCGCGATGGTGACGGGGCAGACGAAGCCGCCCAGGCTGGGGCCGTCGCGCGTCAGGATGACGGGGCTGTCGCCCGTGAAATTGATGCTGCCGATGGCGTATTCGCAATCGTGGATATTGGACGGGTGCAGGCCCGCCTCGCCGCCGTTCTCGCGCGCCCAGGTGGGCTTGGGGCCGATCAGGCGCACGCCCAGCCGGTTCGAGTTGTAGTGCACTTCCCAGTCCGCCGCGAAGAAGGTGTCGATGGCTTCAGGCTGAAAGAAGTCCGGCGCGCCATGCGGGCCGTACAACACGCCGATTTCCCAGGTGTTGCCGTAGGTGGGAATCAGCTCGGCAGGCGCGGGCATCGGCTCTGTCACGGGCGCGGCAACCGCCTCGCCCAGCTCCGGCCGCACCAACGGCAGCATGTCGCCCACGCGCAGCGTGCGGCCGGCGTGGCCGCCGAATTGGCCCAGCGCGAAGGTCGAGCGGCTGCCCAGGTAAACCGGCACGTCCAAGCCGTTGCGCACGGCCAGGTAGCTGCGGCAGCCCGACAGCGCGCGGCCGGTGGCCAGCACCTGGCCGGACCGCACCGCAATCGGCTGCCACATCGGCACGGGTTCGCCGTCCAGCGTGGCGGCGCATTCGGCGCCGGTCAGCGCCACGACGGTGTCGCCGTGAAAGCGCAAGGTCGGCCCGATCAGCGTGGCCTCGATGCCGGCCGCGTCCGGCGCGTTGCCGACGATGCGGTTGGCCAGGCGGAAGGCATAGTCGTCCATCGGGCCCGAGGGCGGCACGCCGATGTCCCAGTAGCCGGTGCGGCCGGGGTAGTCCTGCACACTGGTGTAGGTGCCGGCTTCCATCACTTCGATGGCGGCGGGCCGGTAAGTGAAGCTTTCCAGGAAGCGCGTGGACAGCTTGCCGGCGCGGAATCGTTCGTCGGCAACGATCTGGCGCAGGTAGTCCAGGTTGGTGGCAATGCCGTGCAGCCGCGTGCGCGCCAAGGCGTCCGCCAACTTGTCCAAGGCGGCTTCGCGGGTGTCCGCGTGCACGATCAGCTTGGCCAGCATGGGGTCGTAGAAGGCCGGCACGTCGGTGCCCGTCGCCACCCAGCCATCCACCCGCACACCTTCAGGGAAGGACACTTCGGTCAGCACGCCCGGCGAGGGCTGGAACTGGCGCAGCGGATCTTCCGCGTACAGGCGCACCTCAATGGACGCGCCCTGCGGCGCACGCGACATCGCGGCGATATCCAGCGCTTCGCCCGCCGCCACGCGCAGCATGCATTCCACCAGGTCCAGCCCGGTGACGGCTTCCGTCACCGGATGCTCAACCTGCAGGCGCGTGTTGACCTCCAGGAAGTAAAAGCTGTCGCGCGCCGGGTCGTAGATGAATTCAACGGTGCCGGCCGAACGGTAGTTCACCGACTCGCCCAACTGCACGGCCGCCGCCAGCAAGGCCGCGCGTGTCGCGGCCGGCAGCAGCGGCGCGGGCGTTTCCTCGATCACCTTCTGATTGCGCCGCTGCACCGAGCAATCACGTTCGCCCAGCGCCAGCACGCGGCCCGCGCCGTCGCCGAAGATCTGCACTTCCACGTGGCGCGCGTTATCCACATAGCGTTCGATGAACGCGCCACCATCACGGAAGAAGTGTTCGCCCATGCGTTGCACGCTGTCGAACGCCACCGTCAGTTCCGCTTCATTCTCGCAGCGCGACAAGCCGATGCCACCGCCGCCCGCCGTGCTCTTGAGCATGACCGGGTAGCCGATGCGCTCGGCTTGTGACAGCGCTTCACCCAGGCTGGCCAGGAGCCCCGTGCCCGGCGTCATCGGTACGCCCGCTTCGGCCGCCAGTTCACGCGAACGGTGCTTCAGACCGAACTCGCGGATCTGCAAGGGCGTGGGGCCCACGAAGGCAATGCCCGCCGCTTCGCAGGCTTCGGCGAACTCCGCGCTTTCGGACAGGAACCCATAGCCGGGGTAGATGGCTTGTGCGCCATGCTCGCGCGCGGCCGCCAGCAGCAGGTCCATGCGCAGGTAGCTGTCGACGGCTTTCTCGCCGCCCAAGGCCACGGCCACATCGGCCTCGCGTACGTGCGCGGCGTTGCGGTCGGGATCGGAATACACGGCCACACTACGGATGCCCACCCGCTTCAGGGTGCGGATGGCGCGGACGGCGATCTCGCCGCGGTTGGCAATCAGAACGGTATCGAACACGGTTCGGCTCCCAAATGGCTTGCTGGAATTAGCGGGGGGTGGGGTTGGCGCCGGCGGCAGCACTAAGGCTGGCCAGATAGGCGCGCCAGCCGCCAAAGGCGGTGATGTCGCGCGCGCCATCCAGGCCGCGCGGTTCGCAGATGAAGCCCTTGACCAGGCGGCCGTCTTCCAGCTCCAGCGTGCCGATGCCCAAGGGCGCGGGAATCTCGGCCACGAACGCGCCGAACGCCGTCACCGGCACGTCCCACAGTTCCACTTCGATCGGCGCGCCAGACTCGGACTTCACCAGCCCCGGCTTGGGCGGCGTGGTGTTGGCCAGGGCATACAGGCGGTAGTCGCCCGCCGTGCGGGTCTTCTCCACCAGCACCGCGTGGCGCGATGTCAGTTGATGGTTCAGCGGCATGCCGGTCAGGTGCGCGCCCACCACCGCCACGCGCACGGTGTCGGCGGGCGGGGTCGCCACGTCCATGCCGGCCGGCAGCGGTGCACCGGTAGCGCCCAGTGGCAGGCCGCGCTGCGCTTGCCAGAGGCGGCCAAACTGCGCCAGCGCGCGGTCCTGCCAGGCCAGGCCGATCAGCGTAATGCCCGACGGCAAGCCGTCGGCGCGCATGCCGGCCGGCACTGCCAGCGCCGACAAGTCGGCCAGGTTGGCAAAGTTGGTATAGACGCCCAGCCGCGAATTCAGCGTGACCGGGTCGGCTTGAAGTTGCGCGATGGTGTAGATGGACGGAGACGTCGGCACCACCAGCGCATCAAAGCCCGCCAGCGCCTGATGGATCTGCCGGGTCAGTTCAGCACGGCGATACTCGGCCTTGAAAGCATCCAGGGCGCTGTAGTTGGCGGCCTGCTCGACAATGCCGCGCACGACGGGGTTGATGACGTCCGGCGTCTGCTTCCACAAGTCTTCCACGGCGGCGAAGCGTTCGGCCACCCATGGCCCTTGATACAGCAGCGCGGCCAGTTCATTGAAGGGCGCGAAGTCTATCGTTTCCACCTCGGCGCCGGTGGCCTTCAAGGCCCGCACGGCGTCGTCGAACACCGTGGCCGCCTGCGTGTCGCCAAAAAATTCCAGCGTGGCAGGGATGGCCAGCTTCGGTGCGCGCGGCCAGGGCAGCGAGGCGCCCGCCGGCATCTTGCGCGAATAGGGATCACGTTCGTCATACCCGCCCGCTACCTCGGCCACCAGCTCGGCGTCGGCCACGGTCAGCGCAAAGATCGACACGCAGTCCAGCGTGCGGCACGCCGGCACCACGCCCGCCGTGCTGAGCCAGCCCTTGGTCGGCTTCAAGCCCACGATGTTGTTGAAGCCTGCCGGCACGCGGCCGGAGCCCGCCGTGTCCGTGCCCAGGGAAAACGCCGCGATGCCGCGCGCCACCACCGACGCGGAACCCGAGCTGGAACCGCCGCTGACGTAGTCGGCGTTGAAGGTGTTGGCCACGGCGCCATGCGGCGAGCGCGTGCCCACCAGGCCGGTGGCGAACTGGTCCAGATTGGTCTTGCCGATCAGGATGGCGCCCGCCGCGCGCAGGCGCTGCACCACGGTCGCGTCCTCGCCCGGCGTGTAGGCGAATTCGGGGCAGGCGGCGGTGGTGGGCCAGCCGGCCGCGTCGATGTTGTCCTTGATGGCGAAGGGCACGCCATACAGCGGCAGGCGCGCCAGGTCGCCGCCGGCGGCGGCCAGCATCAGGCGCAGCCCGTCCAACTGTTCATCCAGCGTGGCGCGGTCCACCCGCTGTATCCAGGCATTGTCCACGGGCCCGTCTTGCGGCGCGGCGTAGTCGGCCAATAGCGTTTCGGGCTGGGCCCCGCCTTCGCGATAGGCGGCTTGCCATTGCGCGATGGTCCAACCGATGGGGCTCGTCTGCGTTGCTGCGGCGTTCATGCTGGAATCCTTTCTTGTATACAAGTACGGATTCCCAAGCAATCGGCGTGCCATGTTTGGCGGCTGTGCGGCTTTCCCTCTGGCGCCGCATGCCGATGCCGTCAATCACGCATGGCGCACCGCTTTCCGGCCGCCACGCCCGCACCGCAAGCGGGCAGGACACGCACCTGTTTTGTGCATCGCGCACGGTTTTGACCCGGCCAGGCCAAGCGCGCAAGCGCCAACCGCATTCGCGTAAACA
Organism: Achromobacter spanius; assembly: GCF_029637605.1. NCBI lineage: Bacteria > Pseudomonadati > Pseudomonadota > Betaproteobacteria > Burkholderiales > Alcaligenaceae > Achromobacter > Achromobacter spanius. The sequence goes on from NZ_CP121261.1 coordinate 3,049,547, forward strand.
CCCCCTCTTCATACAGCGACGCACCCTGTCGGCCGCACTTGGCATGCCTTTTGCTTTGAGGTCCTTGAAGTCCTTGTTGTCGACTGTTTTCAGAGATCGTTCCTGCCGGCCAACCCGGCACATTCCAATCAGGAGTCACCATGAAACGCAGACTAGCCCTTAAGCAACTGACCGCCGTGAGCCTGTTGGCCATGTCCGGCTGGATGCCGCAGGTATTCGCCGCCGAAGACACCATCAAGGTCGGCATCCTGCATTCCTTGTCGGGCACCATGGCCATCTCGGAGACGTCGCTGAAAGACGTTGCGCTGATGACCATCGATGAAATCAACGCCAACGGCGGCGTGATGGGCAAGAAGCTGGAAGCCGTGGTGGTGGACCCCGCGTCGAACTGGCCGCTGTTTGCCGAGAAGTCACGCCAACTGTTGTCGCAAGACAAGGTAGCAGTGGTGTTCGGCTGCTGGACCTCGGTGTCGCGCAAGTCGGTGCTGCCGGTCTTCAAGGAACTGAACGGCCTGCTCTTCTACCCCGTGCAATACGAAGGCGAAGAGCTTGAGAAGAATGTGTTCTACACCGGCGCCGCGCCCAACCAGCAAGCGATCCCGGCCGTGGAATACCTGATGAGCGAAGACGGCGGCGGCGCCAAGCGCTTCGTGCTGCTGGGCACCGACTACGTCTACCCGCGCACCACCAACAAGATCCTGCGCGCCTTCCTGCATTCCAAGGGTGTCAAGGACAGCGACATCGACGAGGTCTACACGCCGTTTGGCCATTCCGACTACCAGACCATCGTCGCCAACATCAAGAAGTTCGCCACCGGCGGCAAGACGGCCGTTATCTCGACCATCAACGGCGATTCGAACGTGCCCTTCTACAAGGAACTGGGCAACGCCGGCCTGAAGGCCACCGACGTGCCGGTCGTGGCGTTCTCGGTGGGTGAAGAAGAACTGCGCGGCGTGGACACCAAGCCTCTGGTCGGCCACCTGGCGGCATGGAACTACTTCGAATCGATAAAGAACCCGGTCAACGTGGAATTCATCAAGAAGTGGAAGGCCTACGCCAAGGCCAAGAACCTGCCGAACGCCAACACGGTCGTGACCAACGACCCGATGGAAGCCACCTACATCGGCATCCATATGTGGAAGCAGGCCGTGGAACAAGCCAAGACCACCGACGTGGACAAGGTGATCGCGGCGATGGGCGGCCAGAAGTTCAACGCGCCGGACGGCTACACCATCGAAATGGACAAGAGCAACCACCACCTGCACAAGCCGGTCTACATCGGTGAAATCAAGGCGGACGGCCAGTTCAACGTGGTCTGGAAGAGCAAGGGCCCGATCCGTGCCCAACCCTGGAGCCCGTACATCCCGGGTAATGAAAGCAAGCAAGGCCTCTAAGCGGAGCTAGCATGCACATCGCGGCAATCGCCCATTTCTTGCGTCGTTCAATTCTTGCGTGGCTGCTGGCCATGCCGCTCCTGGCCGCGCCCGCGGCCGCGGCTGGCGTGGACCCCGCCCTGCTTGCGCCGCTGGCCGGCGACGACACCGACGCCAAGCTGCAAGCGATTGCCGCGTTGGGCCAACACCCTGACCCGCTCGCGGCGGCGGTCTTGCAGGCGCTGGGCAATGACCAGCTCTATGCAACGGCCGACGGCCGCGTGCTGATCGGGCAGGACGACACACGCGCCACCGACCCCGTCACGGGCGCGGCCGTGGACCTGCCCGCCGACAGCGGCACCGTCAGCATCAACAACCGCCTGCGCCGCGCCATCCAGGCCGCGCTGGCGGGTTCGCGCTTGTTCTCGGATCAGCCCGAGGAACGCCTGAGCGCCGCGCGTCGGCTGCAACAGACGGGCGACCCGGCGCGCCTGCCCATGCTTGAAAAAGCACTGGCCTCTGAAAAGAACGAAGCCGTGCGCGAAGCGCTGTTGATCGCGCAGGCCAACCTGGAACTGAAAAGCACCGACCCCGCCAAGCGCCTGCACGCCGTGGAGGTGCTGGGCGAAACACGCAACGCCGCCTTCCGCCCCATGCTGGCCTCGCTGACGCAACAGCGCGACGGCGTCTACGTCGAACCCGATGCGGCCGTGCGCGATGCGGCGGCCACGGCGCTCAAGCAGATCGACCGCCATCTGGCCACCATCGAATGGGCGGGCAACCTCTTTTATGGCATCAGCCTGGGCAGCGTGCTGCTGCTGGCCGCGCTGGGCCTGGCCATCACTTTCGGCCTGATGGGCGTCATCAACATGGCGCATGGCGAGCTGCTGATGATTGGCGCCTACGTGACCTATGTGGTGCAGACGCTGTTCCGCGCCTGGTTGCCGGGCTGGCTGGACTGGTATGTGGTGGCCGCGTTGCCGCTGGCCTTCGTGGTGACGGCGCTGGTGGGCATGGCGCTGGAACGCACCGTGATCCGCTGGCTGTACGGGCGCCCCCTGGAAACCCTGCTGGCCACCTGGGGCATCAGCCTGATGCTGATGCAAGGCGTGCGCACGCTGTTCGGCGCGCAGAACGTGGAAGTGGGCAACCCCAGCTGGATGTCCGGCGGCATCAACGTACTGGGCGGGCTGGTGCTGACCTACAACCGCATCGTCATCATCGGCTTTGCGTTCTTCGTGGTGTTCCTGGTGTGGGTACTGCTGAACCACACGCGGTTGGGCCTCTTCGTGCGCGCCATTACGCAGAACCGGCGCATGGCCGATTGCGTGGGCGTGCCCACCGGACGCGTCGACATGCTGGCCTTTGGCCTGGGGTCCGGCATTGCGGGGCTGGCGGGCGTGGCCCTGTCGCAGTTGGGCAACGTGGGGCCAGACCTGGGCCGTGGCTACATCGTGGATTCGTTCATGGTGGTGGTGCTGGGCGGTGTGGGCCAGTTGGCCGGCACCGTCATCGCCGCGATGGGCCTGGGCGGCGTGAACAAATTCCTGGAGCCCTATGCGGGCGCCGTCATGGCCAAGATCACCATCCTGGTGTTGATTGTGCTGTTTGTCCAAAAACGGCCGCAAGGCCTGTTCGCCCCCCGCGGCCGGAGCGTTGAATGAAACAGACCGCGCTGACCGATCTGAGCTTGCTGACCCGCCGCCCACTTTTTTCGGGCCGCGCCTGGACGGCCCTGGCCGTGGCGGCCGCGCTGCTGGCGCTGCTGCCGCTGCTGAACCTGGTGTTTCCGCCGGGCCATGCGCTGCATGTGTCGGCCTACGCCGTGGCGCTGCTGGGCAAGTTCATGTGCTACGCCATGGCCGCGCTGGCCTTGGACCTGGTGTGGGGCTATGCGGGCATCCTGTCGCTGGGGCACGGCCTGTTCTTCGCGCTGGGCGGCTACGCACACGGCATGTACCTGATGCGCGCCATTGGCCGCGACGGCGTCTACCAAAGCAACCTGCCCGACTTCATGGTGTTCCTGGACTGGAAGGACTACCCCTGGTACTGGGCGTTCACCGAACACTTCTGGTACGCCATGCTGCTGGTGGTGCTGGTGCCGGGCGTGCTGGCCTTTGTGTTCGGCTACTTTGCCTTCCGCTCGCGCATCAAGGGCGTGTACTTTTCGATCATCACGCAAGCCCTGACGTTCGCCGCCATGCTGCTGTTCTTCCGCAACGACACGGGCTTTGGCGGCAACAACGGCTTTACCGATTTCAAGCGCATCCTGGGCTTTGACATCACCGCGCCGGGCACGCGCGCCACCTTGTACTGGATCACGCTGGCGGCCTTGGCGGGCGCCTTGATCCTGGCGCGCATCGTCACGCAATCCAAGCTGGGCCGCGTGCTGACCGCCGTGCGCGATGCCGAAAGCCGGCTGCGCTTCATCGGTTACGACCCCTTGGGTTTCAAGCTGTTCGTGTGGACCTTGTCGGCCGTGCTGTGCGGCATCGCGGGCGCGCTGTATGTGCCGCAGGTGGGCATCATCAACCCCAGCGAAATGTCCACCGAGACCTCGATTGAAATGGTGATCTGGGTGGCCACCGGCGGGCGCGGCACGCTGATCGGCCCCATCATCGGCGCGGGCGCCGTCAACGGCCTGAAGACCTGGTTCACCAGCGTGCTGCCCGAATTCTGGTTGTACGCCCTGGGCCTGATCTTTGTGTTGGTGACGCTGTTCCTGCCCACCGGCATCGTCGGCCTGGCCCGCCGCATCACGGCACGCTTGCAGGAGAAGAAGGCATGACCAGCACGCATACCGAACTGGCCTCGCTGGACGGTGGCCCCAGCGGCGACGCCGGCTACGGCCGCGTCAGCCCCAAGGGCCTGGACACCAGCCACGGCGCCATTCTGTACCTGGAAGGCATTACCGTCAGCTTCGACGGCTTCAAGGCGCTGAACGACCTGACGCTGGACATCGGCGTGGGCGAACTGCGCTGCATCATCGGCCCCAACGGCGCGGGCAAGACCACGATGATGGACGTCATCACCGGCAAGACGCGGCCCACCGCCGGCACCGCGTTCTTTGGCCAGAGCATCGACCTGACCACTCTGAACGAAGCGGAGATCGCGCACGCGGGCATCGGCCGCAAGTTCCAGCGGCCCACGGTGTTTGAACAGCACAGCGTGTTTGAAAACCTGGAGCTGGCAATGAAGACGGACAAGCGCGTGCGGCCCACGCTGTTCTCGCGCTTGACCAGCGAACAGGCCGACAAGATTGGCGAAACGCTGGACCTGATCCGCCTGCGTCCCGAAGTGCAACGCCCTGCCGGCCTGCTGTCGCACGGTCAGAAGCAGTGGCTGGAAATCGGCATGCTGCTGATGCAGGAGCCGCAGTTGCTGCTGCTGGACGAACCGGTTGCCGGCATGACCGACGCCGAAACCGAACGCACCGGCGAGCTGCTTAACGAACTGCGCGGCCGCCATTCCTTGATGGTGGTGGAACACGACATGGACTTCGTCAACCAGATCGCGGGCGACGGCAAGGTGACCGTGCTGCACGAAGGCTCGGTGCTGGCCGAAGGCCCCATGAGCAAGGTGCAAGCCGACCCGCGCGTGATCGAAGTCTACCTGGGGCGCTAAACATGCTGGACGTAAGCACGATCAACCAATACTACGGCGGCAGCCACACGCTGCGCGGCGTGTCGATGTCGGTGCGCCAGGGCGAGTGCCTGGCGCTGCTGGGCCGCAACGGCGTGGGCAAGACCACGCTGCTGAAATGCGTGATGGGCGTGTTGCCCGTGGCCAGCGGCAACATCGCGTTCGACGGCGCCGACATCACGCGCCTGGCGCCCCACCAGCGCGCCGCGCGCGGCATGGCCTATGTGCCGCAGGGCCGCGACATCTTTGCGCGGCTGACGGTGGAAGAGAACATCCTGATGGGCATGGCGACGAAGCCCGCCGCCCGCGCGCGCCGCATCAAGGAAGAAGTCTTTGAACTGTTTCCCGTGCTGAAAAGCATGCTGTCGCGGCGCGGCGGCGACTTGTCCGGCGGTCAGCAGCAACAGCTTGCGATTGCGCGCGCGTTGGTGGCCGAGCCCAAGCTCATCATCCTGGACGAGCCCACCGAAGGCATCCAGCCGTCCATCATCAAGGACATCGCGCGGGTGATCCACATGCTGCGCGAACGCGGCGACATCGCCATCCTGCTGTGCGAGCAGTACTTCGATTTCGCGCGCGAACTGGCCGACCAATTCGTCGTGCTGTCGCGCGGGGAAGTGGTGGCCAGCGGCGACCGCAGCGCCATCGACGGCGAGGACGTGCGTCGGCACTTGTCGGTATAGCTGCGGGCTAACGGAAACGCCATGAGGAAATAGACGCGGACGGGCGTCTTAATATTTCCTTGATACTGCGCACGCATCGGAAAACTGCTCCGATATAATTCCGCTCCATGTGCTTCGCTACTTTCCTGACCCGCCCCAACCTGTGGATCGCGCTTGCCGCGATCCTGTGGGCGTCGTTGGCGCCGTCGCTAGCCCATGCCTTGAGCCTGTCGCCTGACGGCCATCACTTCCATCGCATCAGCGTTGAATACTGCGTCAGCGAAGGTGAAGCCAGCGGCACCCTGACGCTGGAAGTGCCACACAACGACTCGCACGACGACTCGCACAGCAGCAAGGCCGATGACGCCCATGGCGATCATCATTGCCCGCTGTGCCGCAACCCCCAAGCCGACGTGAGCATCCTGCCCGCGCCCGTGCCCGTGGTGCCCGCCCCCGTGGGCCGCGCCATCACCTACCCGCCGCTGTTCTTCCTGGCGGAAAACTCCCTTCATGCCTGGAGCGCGGTACAGCCGCGCGCACCGCCCGCAAACTAAGCGGGGCTACGGTTGTCTGCCGCAGAGGTTTACCGACACGTCGGTTTCCCGTCATTGCTTGCGGCAGCGCCATGCGCCCACGCCACCGTCTCCCCTGACACGCACGACTAGCGGCTTCTGCCGCCAGGCTTAGCGCCGTCGACATCAGACCCTTGCGACTCGTCGCGCCCCGCTTATCCAAAGCGGCGCGCTGGATGCGCTCGCCCGTTTGCTCGTTTGCTCGTTTGCCGACCTCCGACATGAAACACACGACTCTCTATGCCTTGCTGCTGAGCGCCATCGCCGGCAGTCCGGCCCTGACCCTGGCCGCCGAACCCGCCGTGAAGATTCTGGCGCCCACCACCGTCTACGGCGCGGACCACGCCGCACCTGCCCCCAACGGCGTGATCGACCTGGACGCCCACGACAGCACCGGCAGCCGCCTGGGCCTGACGCTGCGCGAAACGCCGGCCAGCGTCACCGTGATCTCGCGCGAGCAGATCGAAGCGCGCGGCTCATTGAACACGCAAGAAATCGCGCGCGGCATCCCCGGCGTGGACAACGCCTCGCCCCCGGGCAATGCCGGCGCGGTCAGCTACCGCGGCTTCTCGGGCGGCCAGGTGTCGCAATTGTTCAACGGCATTTCCGTGCAGTACGACGCCATTGCCGGACGCCCCGTCGATAGCTGGATCTACGACCGCGTCGAGGCCATTGGCGGCCCCGCCACCTTTCTGTTCGGCGCGGGCGCGGTGGGTGGCGCCATCAACTACGTGACCAAGCTGCCCGAACGCGACACCTTTTACGACGCGCAGTTCCGGCTGGGCTCGTTCAACAGCCAGCAGTATTCCATCGGCCTGAACCAGCAGTTGGCGGGCGATGCCGGCGGCCAAGGCCATTACCTGCGCATCGACGCCAACACCGGTTCCAGCCACGGCTGGGTCGACGGCAACCATAGCCGCGCCACCCAGGTGGCCGCGTCCTTGCTGTCGGACCTGGGCGCCGACGTCACCCAGACCTTCGCCTTTGAGTTCCAGCGCGAACAGGTTGACCGCCCCTACTGGGGCACGCCGCTGAAGACCAACGCCAACGGCGTGGTGCAAGGCGAAGGCCACATCATGGATGGCACGCGCTTCAAGAATTACAACGTGAATGACGGCCTGTACGAGCAGTCGGTGCTGTGGGCGCGTTCCGTGACCGAATGGCGCGCGGGGTCGAACCTGACGTTGAAGAACACGCTGTACCACTACCGCGCGGACCGCGACTTCCGCAACCTGGAAAGCTATCGCTTCAACGCGGATAACAGCCTGGTACTGCGTTCGGGCGCGCTGCTGCAACGGCACGAGCAGCGCCTGATCGGCAACCGCGTCGAAGGGCTCTACCGCTCTTCCATCGCGGGCCTGCGCAGCGACTGGTCGTTCGGCGCCGACATCAGCCAGAACAAGGTCACGCGCTTTCCCACCAGCCTGTCCGGCCAGGTGGACGCCGTGGACCCCTACGACTTTTCGGCGGGCGATTTCTACGACATTCCCGGCATGACGCGCGGCCACAAGCCTGACCGCGAGAACCGCATCCGCACCTTTGCGTTGACGCTGGAAAACCGCACGCAAGTGCTGCCCGGCGTGGCCATTGTGTCGGCGCTGCGCAAGGACTTCATCGACCTGGACCTGACCAACCGCCGCGCCGTCACCGCCACGTCACCCGCCAGCGCGCAGCGCAGCTATTCGCCCTTGACCGGGCGCCTGGGCGTGAACTGGGAGATCAGCCCGGAAGCATCGCTGTACGCACAGTACGCCACCGCGGCCGATCCCCCGTCGGGCCTGATGGCCACCGCGTCATTCGCCGACGTGCTGAACAACGACAAGCTCACCACCGGCACGCAGGCCGAGGTGGGCGGCAAGTTCAACTTCTGGGATGGGCGCGGCGCGGCCACCGTGTCGGTCTACGAGATCAAGCGCAAGAACCTGGCGACGTCCGACCCCAACAACCCCGGCGTCAGCGTGCCGGTGGGCGCGCAGTCCGCGCGCGGCGTGGAACTGGCGGGCGGTTTGCAACTGACGTCCAAGCTGTCGCTGCAAGGCAACGTGGCTTTTGTGGACCCCAAGTACGACGACTTCACGCAGTCGGTCGGTGGCGCTTCGGTATCACGCAACGGCAAGGTGCCAACCAACACGCCGCGCCGCCTGGCCAACGTGTGGGTGGACTACGCCTTCGTGCCGGACTGGAACGCCAGCGTCGCGGCGCGCTACGTGGGCCGTACGTATGCGGACGCGGCCAACACGGTGTGGGCGCCGTCCTACACGGTGTTTGACGCGGCGCTGTCGCACCGGATCAATCGCAACGTGGACGCGACCTTCCGCGTGCGCAACCTGACCGACAAGGTCTACGCCGCGAACGCCAGCCCCACGATGTTCTACCTGGGCGCGCCGCGTTCGGTGGAACTGAGCTTGCAAATGCGGTTCTGACGAACGCGCTTAAGGGGAATGCCATGAGCGCCACGTCCACACGCCAAGCCGCAAGTAAGCCCGCCCGCCGCGCCGGGCCGCCGCTGTCCTCGCGCCTCAAGCGATGGCTCTACCTGATCCATCGCTGGGCCGGCATCGTGCTGTGCCTGTTCTTCGCCATGTGGTTTATTTCCGGTGTGGTGATGATGTACGTGGGCTACCCCAAGCTGACGCCGCAGGAACGGCTGACGCACCTGGCGCCGCTGGATGCCGCCGCCATCGCCATCACCCCCGCCCAGGCGCTGGCGGCGGCGGGCTCCCGCGACACAAGCGGCTTGAGCCTGGCCGCCACGCGGGCCGGCGCGCCGGTCTATCTGGTGCCTGGCGCCCCGCGCACGGCGCCCAAGGTGGTGGACGCCGCCAGCGGCGCGCTGCTGCCACCCGCCGACGCGGCCGTGGCCAAAGCAACCGCGCTGGCGTGGTTTGGCGGCCAATACGCCGCGCGTCATCAGGAGACGGTGGATGAAGACGTCTACACCCACTCCGGGTCACTGGATGTGCACCGGCCGCTGCACCGCGTCGACATGGACGACCCGGCGCGTACGCGGCTGTACGTATCGTCGGCCACCGGCGCGGTGGTGCTGGACGCCACGCGCAACGAACGCGCCTGGAACTACGCGGGCGCGTGGATCCATTGGCTGTATCCGTTGCGCGGCAATGCGCTGGATCGCTGGTGGCACGACGTGGTGGTGTGGCTGTCGGTGGCCGGCGTGGTGCTGGCGCTGACGGGCACCGTCGTGGGCCTCCTGCGCTGGCGCTTTTCGCGCCCCTACGCCACGGGCAGCCGTTCGCCCTACCGCGAAAGCATGATGCGATGGCATCACATCAGCGGCCTGCTGTTTGCCGCCATCACCATTACCTGGATCTTCAGCGGCCTGATGTCGATGAACCCGTGGAAGCTCTTCACCAGCACAGCGGCGCCGCTGGCATACAGTGCCTACGCTGGTCCCCCGGCCGACGCGCCGCTGGCCGCGCCGCGCGAACTGATCGCCGCCCTGCCCAGCGCCCCGCGCGAATTGGTGTGGACCCGCGCGGCCGGCAAGGACGTGGCGTTGGCGCGCACTACCGTGGGCGCGCCGCGCGTGCTGTCGGCCATCGACGCCACACCCTCTACGTTCGCCGAAAGCGACTTGCGCGAGGCCGCTACGCGCCTGCTGCCGGGCGCCAAGGTACGCGAGGTCCAGGTGCTGACTCATTACGACTTCTATTACTACGCACGCGACGCGCACGCCATGCTGGGCCATGTGGAAAAGCCGCTGCCCATCTGGCGCGTGGTCTACGACAACCCGCAAGCCACCTGGGTCTATCTGGATCCGGCCACCAGCCAGATCGTGGGCCAGCAAGACCGCAGCAATCGCGTCAGCCGCTGGCTGTTCTCGTTTCTGCACAGTTGGGACTGGACCGGCCTGTTGTCACGCCGGCCCTTATGGGATGTCTTGCTGATCGTCCTGAGCCTGGGCGGCGCCGCGTTGACCCTGACCGGGGTTGTAGTTGGGTGGCGTCGGCTGGGCAAGAAGCTGGGAGGATGAAACAGAAGGATGACGCTGAAGGCTCATCCCGAAGCACTATCCAGACAAATAACGAAGCGCGTGTCCAGAAGTAAAAGCCCGCACTCCGCCGCATTTTGTAAGCGGACTGACGGGTAACCCCACTACCATCGCGACTATTGATTATTACGCTGCGATGACGTGTCATGAATGCTCTGGATGCTTTGAACCATGCCCTGTTTCTGTCGATCAACGCCGACCCGGCCACCGCCGCCTGGCAGATCCAGGCCGCCTTGCTGCTGGCCAACCGATTGATCCTGTTCGTACCGGGCGCGCTGGTGGCGATGTGGCTGTGGGGCGGGCAGGCGCAACGCAGCCTGGCCCTGAAAGTGCTGGCCAGCATTGGCGCGGCGTTGTTCATCAGCTACCTGTGCGGCGCGCTGTGGCCGCAGCCGCGTCCCTTTGTGCTGGGCCTGGGCCACGCCTTTTTCCCGCACAAGGCCACCTCGTCATTCCCCAGCAACCACACCATCATCATCGCCACGTTTGCGTTCGCGCTGATCTTCGACCGGCGCTGGGCGGGCTGGGGTTGGGCAGCGCTGCTGGCCGCCGTGGTCGTGGGCACGTCACGCGTATACCTGGGCGTGCACTTTCCCCTGGACATCGCAGGCGGCCTGATCCTGGCGCCCGTCGCGGCAGCAGCCACCGCGGCGGTGTGGAACCGCGTTGGCGCGCCGCTGACGCTGGCCGCGCAAGCCATCTACCGCAAGCTGCTGGCCATGCCGATTGCGCGCGGCTGGATCCGCGCGTAGCGGCTTCCACTGCAAACCGGGGAGCGGACCGGGGAGCGGACCGAGCAGCCAACCAAGCCGCGAACCCGCAAGCTCAGTTGATCGCCACGTTCGCGTCCTTCACCAGCTTGGCGTAATTCGCGGTGTCCGTGCCGATGCGGGCGCGCATCTGCGCCGGCGTATCGCCGATAGGCACCGCGCCAATCTCGGCCATGCGGCGCGAGAAATCGGGCGACTTGATGATCTTCACCATCTCGGCATTCAGCCGAGTCACCACGTCCTTGGGCACGGCGGCCGGCGCCAGCACGCCGAACCAGGTGCCCATGTTGAAGGGCTTCAGGCCGGCCTCTTCCATCGTCGGCACGTTGGGCAGCGCCTCTGAACGCTTATTGGTGGTAACCGCCAGCGCCCGCAGCTTGCCGCTTTGTATGTGCGCCAGCACGGGCGTGATGGTGTCGAACGACATATCGATCTGCCCGCCCAGCAGGTCCGTCGTCAGCGGCCCGCTGCCCTTGTACGGCACATGCAGCAGCTTGACGTGGCCTTCTTGCTCAAACTGCGCGCCAATCAAATGCTGCCCGGTGCCCATGCCGTTGGACCCGAAGGTCAGCTTGCCGGGCGCGGCCTGCGCCAGTTTCAACAAACCTTGCACGGTGGTCGCGTCCAGCTTGGGGTTGACGACCAACACATTGGGCACCAGCGCCACCGTGGTGACCGGCGCGAAGTCCTTTTGGAAGTCGTAATGCAGGCTCTTGTAGACGCTGGTGGCAATGGTGTGATGCACCGCGCCCATCAGCAAGGTGTAGCCGTCGGGCGCGGCCTTGGCCACGTAATCCGCGCCCAGGGTCGAGCCCGCGCCGGGCTTGTTTTCCACCACCACCGGCTGGCCCAGGCTTTTGCTTAGCTCCTGGCCCAGCGCGCGCGCCAACACGTCGGTGGTGCCCCCCGCCGGAAACGGCACCACCAGGCTGATCGGCTTGGTGGGATACGTCTGTGCAACAGCCATGCCGCCTGCCAGCGGCAGGCTGAACAGGCACGCGAACGCCAACGCGCGCGCGCGGGTAATTTGCTTGGACATGCTTGTCTCCTTGGATTACGAATGAACTTCGCTTCTTGTTGTATTGCCGGCCAGGCGCCCTCCAGCGCTATGCCGCTTTTACTGCCTTGCCCTGCGCCAGCCGCGCGCACACCGCGGCCGTGACATCTTCGGTGGTGGCCTGGCCGCCCAGGTCGCGCGTGTGCAGCGCGGGCGTGCCGGTGACTTGTTCGATGGCTTGCATCAAGCGTGCCGCCGCATCGTTTTCGCCCAAATGCTCAAGCAGCATCACCACCGACCAGAACGTGCCGACCGGATTCGCCAGGCCCTGGCCCATGATGTCGAAGGCCGACCCGTGGATGGGTTCGAACATGGACGGGTAACGGCGTTCGGGGTCGATGTTGCCGGTGGGCGCAATGCCCAGGCTGCCGGCCAGGGCCGCGGCCAGGTCGCTGAGGATGTCGGCATGCAGGTTGGTGGCAACGATGGTGTCCAGCGACCCGGGCCGGTTGACCATGCGCGCCGTGGCCGCGTCCACCAATTCCTTGTCCCAGGTCACGTCCGGAAATTCACGGCTGACTTGCAGCGCGATCTCGTCCCACATCACCATGGCATGGCGCTGCGCGTTGGACTTGGTGACCACGGTAAGCAGCTTGCGCGGCCGCGATTGCGCCAGCTTGAAGGCAAAGCGCAGGATGCGTTCGACCCCGGCGCGCGTCATGATCGATACGTCGGTGGCGGCTTCGATGGGATGGCCCTGATGCACGCGCCCGCCCACGCCGGAGTATTCGCCCTCGGAGTTTTCGCGCACGATGACCCAGTTCAGTTGCTCGGGCGTGCAGCGCTTGAGCGGCGCGTCGATGCCGGGCAGGATGCGCGTGGGGCGCACGTTGGCGTACTGGTCAAAGCCCTGGCAGATCTTCAGGCGCAAGCCCCACAGGGTGATGTGGTCGGCAATGTCGGGGTCGCCCGCCGAGCCGAACAGAATCGCGTCTTTGTCGCGCAATGCGTCCAGGCCATCGGCCGGCATCATCACGCCGTGCTGGCGGTAGTAGTCGCCGCCCCAGTCGAAATTCTGGAACTCGAAATGCAGTCCGCCTTCGTCGGCCAGGGCCTGCAAGACGCGCTGGCCGGCCGGAATGACTTCCTTGCCGATGCCGTCGCCGGGAATGGTTGCGATGCGATAGGTCTTCATGGCCGACAGGGCTCCTTGCTGATAAGGGTCTGTCGGCAATGTACCGAGCGCCGCGCGCCATGCGCGCAGCGCCATTCACAACATCTTCAACTTCAGGTTGAAGATGTTGTGCCGGAGATCAGCAGCGGCTGACGTTCAGATTGTTGATCAGGTTGTTGAAGTTCTGGCGCAGGCCATAGGCGTCGTCGACGATGGTGGGGCGCATCATCTTGAAGGCGCCCGTGCGCGCGGCGTCTTCCTTGTAGCGGCCGCTTTCCGTGTGCTCCAGCACCTTGCGCCCCGCCGCCAGGAAGGCGTTGGCTTGCATCATCGTGCTGGCGCAACCCTTGGGGTTGGCTTCGCGGGTCTTCTTGTCAAAGCCCAGCGCCATCTCGTTGAGCTTGTCCAGGTCTTGCTTGAAGGCGTCCTTCTTGTCGCCCAGGCCGGTGCCGTCAAAAATGCCGGTCGCCTGATTCAGCGTGGACTTGCCGTAATACACCATGCCGGCGCGGTAGTACGCCACGGTATCCTTCTTGGCCTTTTCAAACGCTTCCTTGGTGTTGGCGGTGTCCTTCACCGAAATGCCGTGATAGAAGGCGCTTTCGGCCTTGGCCACCTCGGTCAGCGCGGCCACGTAGGCCGGGCTCTTTTCACGTGCCAGCGCGCCGTTGTCCGACAGGAAGGTCTTGGCGGCGGCGTAGTTCTGCAGGTCGGTGCTAAGCGGAGCCAGCTTGCCCAAAGCCTGCGCGAAGTCCTTGGCAGCGGCGTCGATCTCGGGAATGGCGGGCTGCATCGCCAGGGCCTTTTCCAGCTTTTCCTTGGTGCGCAACACCATGATGTCGTTGCCGATGACGTAGTCCTTCACGGGCTTCTTGTCGGCCAGCTTGGGCACCATGTACTGCTCGTACTGGTCCAGCGTTTCTTCAAACGACTGGTTGATGCCGTTGGCCGTATCGACGTACTGGTTGTACTTGATGATCTCGGCCTGGGCGGTGCTGGCTTCGGCGGTTTTCGCTTCCGGCTTGGCGTTGTCGTCGCCGCACGCGGCGAGCATCAACGTGGCGGCTAACAGGGCGGACATGCACAAGGGGCGCGACATAAACATCTGTTCTCCAAAAAAGGGAACGCATCATATTCCGCCCACATCGTTAACACGCTACAAAGTCATTCAGAGCTGTCACAAGGGTTTGCCAGATGCGACCTTCTGCTGAAATTCTGGTCGCGTTAGCATGGCCGGCATGACACTCGCCCCCGACCTCCACGAAGAATCCATACGGCTTGCCTACCGCCCGCCCTACGACTGGGCGGCCATGCTGAGCTTTCTGCGGTTGCGCGCCATTCCCGGCATCGAACGGGTGGACGGCGACAGCTATGCGCGAACGATCAGCCTGGATGGCGTGCAGGGCACGATCCGCGTGCAACCGGCCCGGGGCAATGCGCTGCAAGCCACGGTGCGCGTGGCGCGCGCGGAGGCGCTGCCGGCCATCGTTGCGCGGATGCGGCGGATGCTGGATCTGGACACCGACCCGGTGGCGCTGGCGGCGCGCTTTGCGCACGACCCCGTGCTGGCCGCGCTGATCGCCGCGCGTCCCGGCCTGCGCGTGCCGGGCGCGTGGGACGGGTTTGAATTGGCGATGCGCGCCGTGCTGGGCCAGCAGATCACGGTGTCGGCCGCCATCCGGCTGGCGGGCAAGCTGGTGGCCGCGCACGGCGCCCTGCTGTTGCTGCCGGAGGACGGGCTGACGCATGTGTTTCCCACGCCCGAGGTGGTGGCGCGCGCCGAGCTGGCCGTGCTGGGCATGCCGCGCAGCCGGGCAGCCACCTTGTCCGCCGTGGCGGCCGCAGCGGTGGCGGACCCGCGTTTGTTCGAACCCGGCAGCAGCCTGGAAGACGCCGTCACGCGGTTGCGCGCCATCCGGGGCATCGGCGAATGGACGGCGCAATACATTGCCTTGCGGCAACTGCGTGAGCCCGATGCGTTTCCCAGCGCGGACATCGGCCTGATCCGGGCCTTGGAAAAATTGGAATCGCGCGCCTACACGCCCAGGCAACTGCTGGCGCGTGCCGATTCATGGCGGCCCTGGCGGGCCTATGCCGCGCAGCATTTGTGGTCGGCGGGTTGAGGGCTGAGCCGCATCGAGGCTGAACCGCATCTAGTCTGAAACCCACCCGGCCTACCAGCGCGCGGGAGTGTCCTGCTGGAAATAGCCGACCAGGAAGTCCACGAAGATACGGACCTTGGCCGATAGATGATGGCGTTCCGGGAACACCGCGTAGATGTCCGCCTGCGGCAGCGCGTAGTCCTCCAGCACGCGCACCAAGCGGCCGCTGCGCAGATAGCGCGCCAGGTCCCATTCGGCGCGCTGCAAGATGCCCAGGCCCGCAAGGCCCCAGGTCAGCGTCACTTCGCCATCGTTGCTGCTCAGCGCGCCGCGCACCTTCACGGTTTCGCTACGGCGTCCCTTGGTGAAACGCCACAGGCTGTAGGCGTCTTCGTTCTGCCGCAGCACGATGCACTGATGGCGCGCCAGGTCATGCGGGGTGGTCGGCACGCCATGCGTTTTCAGGTAGCCGGGGGACGCGCACACCAGCCGGCGGTTGGGCGCGATCTTGCGGGCGATCAGACGGGTGTCGGGCTGGTCACCGAATCGGATCGCCACGTCGAACGCGTCGCGCACGAAGTCGGCGGGGCTGTCGGTCAACTGCAATTGCAGCGTTACGTCGGGGTACTTCTGCGCGAATTCGGCAATGGCGGGCGCGATGTAGCTGCGGCCGAAGCCCAAGGGCGCGTTGACCTTCAAACGCCCGCGCGGGCTGTCCTGGCGGCTGGCGATAAGCTGGTCCAGGTCTTCGATTTCATCCAGAATGCGGCGCGCGCTTTCCAGGTAGACCTCGCCTTCGGCGGTCAGGCTCAGGCGCCGGGTGCTGCGGTTGAACAAGCGCACGCCCAGCCGCGCTTCAATCTGCGCCAGCCGTTTGCTGACGGCCGCCGGGGTCACGTCCAACTGCCGGGCGGCGGCGGACATGCCGCCCGCGCGCGCCAGCTCAACCACCAGTTGCAGTTCGCTGGAGTGCCCCATGCTGATCGGCCGGGGCGCTTAGTCGCGAAAGTTCTCGAACTGCAGGGGCAGGTCCACGTCGGTCTTTTTCAACAGCGCGATGGCGGCTTGCAGGTCGTCGCGCTTCTTGCCGCTGATGCGCAGCTTGTCGCCATTGATCTGCGATTCCACCTTGAGCTTGGCGTTCTTGATGGCGGCGATCAGCTTCTTGGCCACGGGCTGTTCAATGCCCTGCTTGATGGTGACCTTCTGGCGCGCGCCGCCCAGGTTTTCCAGCGGGTCGGCCACGTCCAGGCAGCGCACGTCGATGCCGCGCGCCGACAGGCGGCCGCGCAAGATGTCGAGCATCTGCTTGAGCTGGAACGCACTGGAGGCAACCTGGGTCACGACGAAGCCCTCCAGTTCGAACTTGGCCTCGGTGCCCTTGAAGTCGAAGCGGGTGGCGAGTTCGCGATTGGCCTGGTCGATGGCGTTGGTGAGTTCGTGTTTGTCGACTTCGGAGACGACGTCAAAAGTAGGCATGACACGGGTCCTGTGGGTGATGAGTGAAATTTGGCCGTCTATTTTACCGGCCCTGGTCCGGGCTTCCCATCGTCACTTCTTTGTGCGTAGCCTCTTTGTACGTCACCGCTTCACATCGTCAACACCAGCAGGCGGTCCGGTTGCAGCGGATGCGGGATCACCTGCGCGTCGATGCCGAACGCCAGATACAGGTTGGCGGGGGTCAACACGTCCGTCGGCGTGCCCTGCGCGATATCGCGGCCGCCGCTCAGCAGCAGCAGGCGGTCGCACCAGCGCGCGGCCAGGTTCATGTCGTGCAGGATCACCAGTACGCCCGTATTGCCGTCGTGCGCCAGTTGCCAGGCGCGGCGCAGCAGGTCGCCCTGGTGCTTGGGGTCCAGGCTGGCGGTGGGCTCGTCCAGCAACAGGTAGCGCGCTTCACCGGGCGCGCGCGCGGCGTGGCATTGCACTAGCACGCGCGCGAACTGCACGCGCTGCTGTTCGCCGCCCGATAGTTCGGGATAGCGGCGGCCGCCCAGGTGCGCCGCGTCGGCCAGGTCCAGCGCCTGGGTGACCAGCGCGTCGACCTGGGCGGGCGCCAGTTCGGGAAAGGGGTACGCGCCCATGGCGACCACCTCGCGCACGTCCAGGTCGAAGGTCAGGCCCGGCTTTTGCGGCAGGACGGCGCGGCGCCGCGCTTGCCGCGACAAGGCCATGCCGGCAAGCGCGGCGCCGTCCAGGCTTAACTGGCCGGCATCCGCCGACAGCTCGGCCGCCAGCGCTCCCAGCAGCGTGGACTTGCCCGCACCGTTGGCGCCCAGCAAGCCCACGACTTCGCCAGGGCGTACCGCCAGCGACACATCGGTCAGGATGCGCGTGGCCCCGCGCGACAGCGTCAGTTGGTGTGCGGCCAGCGTCATCCCAGCCTCCGTCCGCGCGCCAGCAGCCACAAAAAGAACGGGCCGCCCACCAGCCCCGTGACCAGGCCGATCGGCAATTCGGCGGGCACGACCACCGTGCGTGCCATCCAGTCGGCCAGCACCAGCGCCAGGCCACCAGCAAGAACCGTGGCGGGCAGCAGCCAGCGGTGATTGGCGCCCAGGGTCATGCGCACCAGATGCGGCACCACCAGCCCTACGAAGACGATGGTGCCGGTGGCCGCCACCAGCGGGCCGACGATCAGCGCGCTGGCCAGCACCAGTTGCGCGCGCACACGCTTGAGCGCGTAGCCCAGGTGCTGGGCCTCGCGCTCGCCCAGCAGCAAGGCGTTCATGACGCGCCATTGGCTGATCAGCCAGGCGCTCATCAGCAGCACCCACGGCCCCAGGAACGCCAGCACATTCCAGTTGGCCCCGCCCAGGCTGCCCATGTTCCAGAACGTCAGGTCGCGCAGTTGCGCATCGGTGGCCACAAAGGTGAACAGCCCGATCACGCTGAACGACATCGCCGTGATGGCCACGCCCGCCAGCAGCAGCCCCGCCACGCCCGGCACGCGCCGGCCCACGGCGTAGGCGCACATCGTGGCCACCAGGCTGCCGACGAATGCCGACGGCGCGGTGATCCAGAAGCCGCCCGAGGTCAGCACGATGGCGGCCACCGCGCCCAAGGCCCCGCCCGCCGATATGCCGATCAGCCCGGGCTCGGCCAGCGGGTTGCGAAACAAGGCCTGCATGGCCGCGCCCGATATCGCCAGCCCCGCGCCTGCCACCACCGCGAACAGCACGCGCGGCAGGCGGATGTCGACAAGCACATTGCGCCACAGGGCGTTGTCCGGCGTGGCCGGGCCCCACAGCAGCGCGGGCAGTTCGCGCAACGGAATCGACACCGCGCCGTGGGCGCTGGCGGCCAGTACGGCCAGCACCAGCGCCACGGCCAAGAGGCCCAAGGCCAAGGGCGCGCTAACGCGCCATGACATGGGCAACCTCTTGCTTGAGCTGGGTCAGCGCCAGGGGCAGGCGCGGTCCCATGCCCAGGATCAACAGGTCGTCCATGACCACCACCCGACGCTTTACCGCCGCCTGAGACCCGGCAATCCCCGGCTGCGCCAGGAATTTTTCCATGCCGCCGCCGGCATCCAGCGACGCCTGCGTCACCACGATCAGGTCCGGCCCCAGCGCGCCGATGGCCTCGGCGGACAAGGGCTTATAGCCTTGCTGGCTGTCCAGCACGTTGACCAGCCCCGCCATACGCATGACCTCGTTGGCGGCGGTGTCGCGGCCCGCGCCCTGCGGCGTGCCAGTGCGGTTCAGCAGCAACAAGGCGCGCGCGCGCGTGGCCGGGATGGCTTCGGCGCGCGCGAGTTCACGGGTGACCTCGTCCACCATGCGCTCGCCCGCGGGCGCGACGCCCAACGCCTCAGCCACGGCGCGGATGCGCGCCTTCAGTGAATCCACCGAGGGCGCATCCGATACGGTGACCACCCGCACGCCAACACCGGCCAAGCGCTTGAGCGCGTCCGGCGGCCCCGCCTGTTCCGACGCCAGCACCAGGTCGGGCTTGAGCGACAACACGCCTTCCACCGGCACGGCGCGGTAATAGCCCACGCGCGGCAGCTTGGTGGCGGCCTCGGGATACAGGCTGGACAGGTCATCGCCCACCAGCCGGTCGCCCTCACCCAAGCCATAGACGATTTCCGTGACGCTGCCGCCCAGGCTCACTACCCGGCTGGGTTCGGCGGCATGCACGCCCACCGCGACAACCCAGCCCAACGCAATTGCCAACCATTTTTTCATCAAGCGTCCTTGGGTCGTTTTCAAGCCGCCAACGGCGCGCCGCACAGGCCCACCATCAATTCGCGCCAGCCCGCCAGTTCCGGCTTGCCGGGCTTGCGCTCGCCAAAGAACTGCACGATCAGATCGCCCGTGGCGGCATACACCTCAAGCGAGGTCACCCAGCCGTCGGACGTGGGCTTGTTCACCACCCAGGCCGACGCGATGGCGGTGGTGTCCAGATGCAGGTTGAACTTCGGGTCCAGCACGTTGTACCAAGGGCCGGTGCGGCGCAGTTGCTGGACGGGGCCGGTATGGATCTGGATCATGCCGCGGTTGCCCACGAAGCACATGATGGACAGGCCCGATTCCGCCGCCGACTGCAACATGCGTTCAACCGATTCCGCCGGCACGGGCTGCGCCAGGTCTTCACCGGCCGCCGCCAACGCCGCCAGGCGCGACACCTTGAACTTGCGCAACAGCGGGAAGAATTCGTGCGTGTCCTTCATGCCCAGCCAGGCTTCGCGCCAGCTTGCGGCGTCGTCGACCTCGTGGGCATCCGTGGCGGGCGCATAGGCTTCGGTGCCAGGCCATTGCGCCTCGCCCGCGAACTTTTCCACCAGCGCGTCGTAGGCGGCGGCATCGGTGGCGTCGGTGCGGTAGACCTTGTGCACCGCCACGCCGGCGCCGTCGAAGAATTGCAGGCTGTGGCGGCCGTCCTGCTCAACTGCCCAGGCGGACTTCCACGCGGTGAAGAACACGCGCAGGTCGATGTCGGGTCCCAGCACCAGGCCCACCGGGCCGTCGGCCTGAATGTCCAGATACGCGCCGTGGCGCTCGTGCACGCACCAGTCGTTGCGCGTCAACGCCATCACTTCGCCCAGCGTGCCCAGTTCGCGGAAGATGGCTTGCGGGGTGCCGTGCAGCGCGGTGGACCTCACACCGCCACAGCCCGCCGCAATCCACTCCGCTTCGGACACGCCCAGCGCCTGCGCCAGGTTGCGGGCGCGCAGGCCCGGCTGCGACGCGGCCAGCGTTTCGTTGCGGGCGCGCAGTGCTTCGGCGCGGGTGTTGAAATCTTGATTCGTCATCGTAGGCCTCCAGCCTTGGGTGTTGCTTGCGCTTCGATATGCAAACTGCCGCCGCCGGACCAATGCCGGCGGCGGCGCGAGATCAATACTGGTACGTCAGCGACACGCGCACGCTGCGTCCCGGTTCCGTGTACCAATCCACCGTGCGCGGCAAGGCGAGCGAACCCGCCGTCGGCACGTTGATGGCTTCCCAATACTTCTTGTCGAACAGGTTGAACACGCCTGCCTGCACTTGCAGCCCCTTCACGGCGGCAGGCCGCCAATAACCCATCAAGTCCACCACACCATAGCCCGGCGCTTGAAAATCGGCATTGGGCGTGGTGGCCGACGCATCGGGGTATTCGACCTTGTCGCGCTTGAGCGCGGTGGTCAGCATGGCGTCCACGCCCCACACATCACGGCCGTAGCCCACGCCCAGAATGGCCTTCAGCGGCGCCACCGAATTCAGGTATTGCCCGGTGCCTTCATCCTTGCCCACGGCCCAGGCCAGCGAGCCCCAGGTACGCCAACCCGGCGAGAACTTCCAGTGCGCGCTGGCCTCGGCGCCATAGATGCGCACCTTGGCGCGGTTGACGTTGCCCGTGATTCCCAGCGGATATTGCCCCGCCCAGCCCGCCTGCCATTGCGGCGAATTGGCGTCCAGCGGCTGATTGCTGTCAATGAAGTTCTGATAGCGGTTATCAAAGAACGATACCGCACCGCCAAGCGCGTCAGACCCGATCTTGGCGCCCAGTTCCCAGCCCTTGCTGGTTTCGGGTTTCAGGTAGGGATTGCCCACGCGCAGATAGGTGCCGGGCCCGCCATAGTTGGTGTAGAGCTGGCTGGCGCTGGGCGCCTTGAAGCCGTAGGCGTACTGCGCGTAGACGCTCAGTTCGTCCATGGCCTTCCACGTGGCCAGCAGCTTGGGCGAAAAGCGGCTGCCGCTGTTGGACGGCGGCAGCGCACCCGCGTTGGGATTGCTGTCGTAGCTGTCGGTGGACTGCGGCTTTTGTTCGTAGTGGTCGTAGCGCAGAGCCGGCATGACGGTGTAGCGGCCGTCGGCGAAGCTGAATTCGTCTTGCACCCACAGCGCCCATTGGTTGCCCTTGGACTGCGGCACGTCGGCCTGGTTGGTATGCAGCATGTCGCAGGCACGCGGGCCGAATAGCGCGGGCAGGCCCGGGGGGATGGCCGGGCAATTGTCGTAGCCGCTGGAATTCTGCTCGGTCTTGTTGCCGTACCATTCGCCGCCCACCGTCCACAGTTGCGACACGGACGTGCCGGCAAAGCGCTTGGTCAGTTCGCCGTTCACGCCGAACAGCGTCTGCTGGATGGAGTTGCTGCGCCCGTAGGGGCCGCTGGGAAAGCCGTAGCGGAACGGGTCGCCGGGAATGATGCGGGCGCGCGAATCCACGCTGCGCACGCCATCCAGTGAGTTGTCCAGCCGCACGCGCTGCCAGTAGACGATGGCGGTGGCCGTGTCGATCAGGCCGCCCGCGCTGGGCGCCTGGTAGGAATAGTCGAACGACACGCGCTCGCGCTCGGTTTCTTTCTTGGTGCTGTTTTCGCCGTACAGGTAGCTGGTGCCCGCGCCCTGCTCGTACATGTTGTCGATGTCGGCATTGCGCTTGAAGGTTTCGCCCGTCAGGCCGAAGCGGTGGCCGCCTTCCACGCGTTGTTGCAGCTTCAGCAGGAAGCTGCGCTGGTCGTAGTCTTCGGGGCTGGGTTCGCTGCGTTGCGGGCCGTAGCCGCCCACGTCGCCCCGGTTGTCCAGGGCATGGCCATTGCGCACGCCCGCCTGCACCAGCCAGAAGGTATTGCTGTGGATCTGCCCCGCCAGCGCCGCGTTGGCGCCCCAGCTTGAATCGGCGGAGTCGTAGTCGGTCTTGGCCAGCGCGCCGAAGGTCTTGCCGTCGGTGAGCAGGTCGGACGGGTCCAGCGTGCGCAGGTCGGCAATGCCCGAGATGGCGCCGGAGCCGCCCCCGGTGGCGTCCGCGCCGCGCACGATGTCCAACCGCGACAGGCTGTTGAAGTCCACGGCTTCCAGGCCGCCCTTCACGCCGCGCGCGCCGTCGTCCAGCCACGGTAGCCGGATGCCGTCCACGCGGGTCAGCACGCGGTCCTGATCCAGGCCACGAATGTTGATGCTGTTGGTGGTTCGGTTGAAGCTCACGCCGGCTTCGGCGCGTTTGCCCAGGTCGCTCCAGTTTTTGATCTGCAAGTCGTCCATGCGTTGCCGGTCGGTGCTGGTTTCCCAGACCGGCGTGATCAACGCGCCCTCACCTTCCACCTTGACGGGCGCCAGTTGCGTCACGCCGGGCTGCGGCGCGGCACGCAGCACGAAGACGCCCGCGCTACGCTCCTGCACGGCCAGGCCACTGCCTTCCAGCAAACGCGCAAAGCCGTCCGCCACGGAGTAGGTGCCTGACAAGCCCGATGTGCGGCGCTGGCCCACCAACGCGGCATCGAACAACACCGTTACGCCCGCGCTGTCGGCAAAGCGCGGCAGCGCCTCGGCCAGCGTGCCCGCCGGAATGCGATAGCTGCGCGCGGCGCTGGCGCTGGCTTGCGTGGTTTGCGCGGATTGCGCCTGGGCGGCGGCCAGCGGCAGCGTCGCGGCGGACACGGCGGCCAACGCCAAGGCGGCGCGCACGGCGCACGTCAGGTGAGTCACGCGATGCGCAGCCTGCGCGGGTCGGGAGCCGCTTGCGCGGCCGGCGGGAAGATAAGCCATGGTCGTCCTTTCGATCCAACGGGTATCGGCATTCGTTTGCCTATACAGACCATGACCCGCGTGATTTTGAAATCGGACAGCTTGCGCGCGGGTATTTTGTAACAGCGCCGTATTCACGCCGACGACGCGCGCGGCCCGATGGTCACCCAATAGGGCGTGCGGTAGCGCACTTGCACCGGCAGGGTCGCGGGCAAGGCGGCCAGCACGGCGTCGGTATCGTTCAGTTGGAAGGCGCCGGATATCCGCAGATGCGCGACTTCGGGGTCGCAGCGCAACACCCCCGGGCGATACCGGCCAAGCTCCACGGCAAAGGCATCCAGACGCAACTGGCTGGCGTGCAGCACCCCGCGCATCCAGTCGCCGGCATGCGGGTCGGCGGGCGACGGGTCGGACACGCCGGCTTCGCTCAGGCTGCCCTGCTGGCCCGCCGCCAGGCTGACGACGCGCCCGCGCCGGCTGAGGCGCACACGGCCTTCCTGCACGCTGACCTGGCATTGCACGCCGTCCTCGCGCACACAAAAGCGCGAAGGCGGGGCTTCGATATCACCCAGGCGGGTGCGGACGACGAAGGGGCGCGGTTGCGCAAAGGGGGCTGCCACGGAGTCGGCCACTGAATCGGCCACGGGATTCGCCACTGAATTACCCACGGGATTTGCGACCGAGTCCGCCACCACATGCACGGCAATTTCGCCAGCGCGCAGCCGCAGCAGCCGCGTGCTGGCATCGAAGGCCACGTCCACCGCGCTGGCGGTATTCAGTTGCAGGGTGGACCCGTCGGCCAGCACCACGTTACGCCGCTCGCCAGCGCCGCTGCGGTAGTCGGCAGTCCAATTCATGGGGTCGGCGCGCCACGCCGCCCACCCCACCGGCCCCGCCACCATCAACGCCACCAAGGTCTTCAAGGCCGCGCGGCGCGATGACAGTTCGGGCCGGTTCAAGGTGGCCATGCCCAGCGCCGACGGGATCAGGCCGAAGCGTTCGTTGACCCGCTGCGCGCGCTGCCAGGCGTGTTCGTGTTCAGCCTTGCTGGCGCGCCATTGATCGCAGGCCTGCACGTCGGCGTCGGTGGCGCGGCCCGAACTCAAGCGCAGCAGCCAGCGCGCGGCTTCGCGCGCCACATTGCGTTCGACGGCGGGCAGTTCGCCGTCCACGCCGTTCAACTCACCGCCATGATGCATTGCTCGAACCCTCTGGCGATGTAGCGGTGCACGGTACGCAGCGACACGTTAAGCCGCTGGGCGATTTCGCCATGGCTCAGGTCTTCCAGCTGCGCCATCAGAAAGGCCTGGCGCGCGGGCAGCGACAGCCCGGCCAGCATTTCGTCAATTTCCTGTAGCGTTTCCAGAATGATCAGGCGCTGCTCGGCGGGCGGCGCAATCTGTTCGGGCATCAGCGCCAGTGCTTCCAGATAGGCGTTTTCGACCGAGCGGCGCCGATGATGATTCAGCAGCAGGCGCTTGGCGATGGTGGTGAGATAGGCGCGCGGTTCACGCAGTGCGTCCAGGTCGTGGCGATGGCGCAGCACGCGCACGAAGGTGTCCTGAGCCAGGTCCGCGGCGTCGAAGGTGTTGCCCAGCTTCGCGCGCAACCAATTTTGCAGCCACCCGTGGTGGCTGCGGTACAGACATTGGACGGTGTCGCCTGAAGCGAGCACAGGGTTCGGCACGACGGGCTCCCAGAACACTACAACACAAATAAAAATCAATCTCATTCTAATTGCAAAACCAGGTTTCCGGTCAAGTCCAAGCGAAACACGGCGGCGGAGATATCATGCGGACAGACCGGCCGCGCCCCGCGGCCCCTTACCGACAGGGCTGGCTCCATGATCTATAGCGTCTTGAAATTCATCCACGTGATTGCCGTGATCCTGTGGGTGGGCGGCATGCTGTTCGCGCACTGTTTCCTGCGGCCGGCGGCCGCGCAGTTGGAACCCAAGACACGCCTGACGCTGATGGCCTCGGTGCTGCGGCCATTTCTGAACGCGGTGCTGGCGGCGATCGTGCTGATTCTGCTGACGGGCGCATGGATGATCGGGCAGGCGGGCAGCCTGGCGGCGCAGACCGGCGGCGAATTCTTCATGCCGCGCAGTTGGACGCTGATGGCGACGGGCGGGCTGGTGATGATGGCCATCTTCGGCCATATCCGGTTCGCGCTGTACAAGCGTCTGGCGCTTGCGGTGGCCGCGTCGGACTGGCCCAAGGGGGGCGAGGCCATGGCGGGAATCCGCCGCTGGGTGGGCGTGAACCTGGTGCTGGGCATCGTCGTCGTGGGCGTGGCGTTCCTGGCGTAGCCAGCCATCGGCCGGGCAGCGGCTGGTATCGGAATTCTTTCGTTTGGTGCAATACGCCGTACATCCGTGGCGGACACACTGGGGATGACTCTCGCGGGTCACGTCAACAACGATAAGGGATTCCCCATGATCAAACGTGCATTGCATCTGGCCGCCCTCGGCCTGTTCGCCACTTCGTTCGCCGCATCGTTCGCCGCCCACGGCGCCGACGCCATCGACAACAGCGCCCTGGACAAGCCCGAGTTCCGCAGCCACAAGGCCACTTACGGCGTGGTGTACCGCCTGCCGCAAGAGGTCAACGCGGTGCTGGATGCCAAGGTGAATGGCGTCTTGAAACAGGACCTGCTGGCGCTGGGCCTGAACACCGAGGCCGCCACGCCCAACCTGCCGCACGTGACGGTGGTGCACATCCACAGTGCCGACCCCGCCACCCCCGCCCGCATGCTCAAGGCGCTGCCCAAGCCGCCCGCGCCCTTGCAGGTCACGTTGAAAACCTTCTACCCGACCGAAGCCGCCAAGGACGCGGGGCACCCGTGGTGGCTGGACCTGGGCGTGGTCAAAAGCGGCCAGGGCTTCGAAGACATGATGCGCTACAACACCGTGGCCACCGCCGCGCTGGCGCCCTTGCGCGACGGCCCCCTGCCGCGCGTGACCGGCCCCGTCTACGCCAAAATGAGTGACGCCGGCCGCGCGCTGGTCAAGACCGTGGGCGTCAGCGGCGTCAATGTGATGCAAGACGGCAAAGAGCTGCGCGCCCATAACCCGCACACCACGCTGGTCTACAGCATGACGCGCTACGACACCCGCTTGCAGGACGCCATGAAGCAGGAATCCGCCAAGTTCAACGCGGCGCTGCCCGACGGCATCAACACCACGTTCAAGGACGTATCCATTGTGGAAATCGGCTTCGCCGGCAACGTCGTGCGCGAGATCTATCGCGTCAGCCTGGAAGACGGCTCGGTGATGGACGTGGCCACGGGCAAGAAGATCGGCGCCTAAGCGCCGACCGCGCTCCGGTGCGGGCCGGGAGGGATTGGGCAAGGATCAGACTGCCGACTGCTGCCATTCCATGGCAGCATTACGCCATCCCCTCACGCGCCCTTTCCCCATGTCCCGCACCGAACGACTTCTGGACCTGCTCCAGACCCTGCGCCGCCACCGCCTGCCCGTCAGCGGGCATCGGCTTGCCGCCGAAATGGGCATCAGCCTGCGCACGCTGTACCGCGACATCGCGACGCTGCAATGCCAGGGCGCGGAGATCGAAGGCGAGCCGGGCGTGGGCTACGTGCTGCGCCCCGGCTTCATGCTGCCGCCGCTGATGTTCAGCACCGAAGAAATCGAGGCGCTGGTGCTGGGCACCCGCTGGGTCGCGGGACGTTCCGACGAGCGCTTAGGGATGGCGGCGCGCAACGCGCTGGCCAAGATCGGCGCCGTATTGCCGCAGGAACTGCGCGATGAGCTGGACGCCATTCCGCTCTTGGTGGCGCCCAGCGCCATCGCGGTGGTGGACCGGATCGACGTGGCGCTGATCCGCCAGGCGATACGCACGGAACACGCCTTGCACATCCGCTACCGCGACGACAAGGGCTCGGATTCCGACCGGGTGATATGGCCGTTTGCCCTGGGCTTTTTCGACAGCGTGCGCATCGTCATGGCCTGGTGCGAGCTGCGGCAGGACTTCCGCCATTTCCGCACCGACCGCATCGCCACGCTGACACCCGGCGAGCGCTATCCCCGCCGCCGCCACGTGCTGCTGAAAGAGTGGCGCGCCATTGCGCAGGAGTCGCAGGATTGCTGAATGCGGAAGTGCTGAATTGCTGAATGGCTGAACTGCATGACGCACGCTACTGCCAAAAACTGACAGCACCCCTGCCTAAGATACGTGCATCCCTCACCCAGGAGCGCGTCATGCCTCGCACAAACCCCGCCGACACCAATCTCGTCATCTTCTACGTTGAAAAGCCGCAGACCAGCGCGGCGTTCTACAGCGCCCTGCTGCAACGTCCGCCCGTTGAAAGCTCGCCCACGTTTGCGCTCTTCGTGCTGGACTCCGGCTTGAAGCTGGGCCTGTGGTCGCGCTACACGGTGGAGCCGGCCGCGGCGGGCCGGGGCGGCGCCTCTGAACTGGCGTTCTGCGTGGCGGATGCCGACGCGCTCAACCAGCGCCATCTTGACTGGAGCCTGCGCGGCCTGCCCATTCTGCAAGCGCCCACCAACATGGATTTCGGCCGCACTTTCGTGGCGCTGGACCCTGACGGCCACCGCCTGCGTGTGTTTGCGCCGGCACGCGAACCAGCCACGGTGGCGGAACCCGCCGACACCGTGGCCGCTCATGCTCTCTGATCCGGCGCGGGCCGCCGGTCAGCCGCGCTGCTGGCGGGCCTGAAGCACAACGGCTTCCCCGCGCTTCTTGAACAGCACCGCATACAGCACGGCCAGGATCAGCAGGAACGGCACCCCGAACACCAAGGTCATCTGGAACACGTTGGTGAAATAGGTGGTGACCAAAATCGCCAGCATCGCCACCGCGCCCAGCAACGTCAGCACCGGAAAGCCGGGCATGCGGAACGACAGCGCGCCGCCGCCTTCCCGTGCCCAGCGGCGGCGATGGCGATGCCGCTGGTGGACAGCAGCAGCGCGTTCAGCGGCGTGCCGCTCTTGGTCAGGCGGCCGAACAACGAGGGCGCATGGCCCGCGCGCGACAGGCTGAACATCATGCGCGTGGTGATGTAAAGCTGGCTGTTCATGGCCGACAAGGCCGCCACCAGCACGATGAAGTTGATGACGCCCGCCGCGCCCGGGATGTCCAGCGCCAGCATCACCTTCACGAAGGGGCTGCCTTCCTTGCCGGCTTCGTTCCAGGGGACGATCGCCAATATCAACGCCAAGGTCAGCAGGTAGAACACGACCAGCCGCACGATAGTGGCGCGAAACGCCTTCTTCACGGCGCGCTCGGGGTCTTCGGCCTCGCCCGCGGCCACCGCGATCATCTCGACGCTCAGGTAGCTGAAAATCGATATCACCACGGCAATCCACATGCCCCACAACCCGTTCGGAAAGAAGCCGCCGTGCGCCGTGTACTGCGCCACGCCGTACTGCGGGTTGCCCCACACCACGTACGCGCCCAGGATGATGAAGGCCACGATGGCGGTAATCTTGATGGTGGAGAACCAGTATTCGATAGTGCCGAACGCCTTGACGCTCATCGCGTTCACCAGGATCAACCCCCCCGAGAACACGCACACCCATAGCCACCCCGGCACATCCGGGAACCAGAAATGCATGTACTCGGCCACGGCGGTCACCTCGGTGCCCACCGCCAGCACCACGCACGACCAGTACGCATAGCGCACCAGAAAGCCGGCCAGCGGGCCGATGTAGTGCTCGGCATAGGCGCCGAACGACCCCGAGGTGGAATGCGCCACCGTCATTTCCGCCAGGCAGCCCATCAGCAGCAGCGTGATCAGCCCGCCAATGGCGTAGCTGATGATGACGCTGGGTCCGGCAAAGCCGATGGCGAATTTACTGCCCAGAAACAGGCCCGTGCCGATGGCCCCGCCGATGGCGATCATGCTCATCTGGCCCGAAGTCAGGCGCCGCTTGAGCCCCTGTTCGCGTTCGGCGATCTGGCCGAATCCTTGTGATTTTTTCATTGTCTCCTCCTGTATTGCGCTCGCTTTATGGTTGTGATGCCGGTTCGGCCCAGCGAGCTTGGGCCACGCTCTCTGGCGTTCAGGTCACGGCCGAGCGTTGCTTGAATTCCGGCTTGTCCCAGGCGCGCGTGTCCAGCACGTCTTTCAGGATGTCCACCGCGTCCCAGACGTCGGCATGGCCGAAGTACAGCGGCGTCAGGCCAAAGCGCAGCACTTCGGGTTCGCGGTAATCGCCGATCAGGCCGCGCGCGATCAGCGCCTGCATGACCTCGTAGCCGTTGGGATGCAGGAAGCTCACGTGGCTGCCGCGTTCAGCGTGCGTGCGCGGCGTGACGAGCTTCAGCGGATGGTCCGCGCAGCGTTCCTCAACCAGCTTGATGAACAGGTCGCCCAGCGCCAGCGATTTCTCGCGCACCTGCGCCATGTCGGCGGCCTGCGCCACGTCCAGCCCGCATTCCACCAGCGACAAGGACACGATGGGCTGGGTGCCACACAGGTAGCGGCGGATGCCGCCGGCCGGCTCGTAAGCCACGGCCATGTCGAACGGCCGCGTATGGCCCCACCAGCCGGACAGCGGCTGCCAGAAGTCCTTGGTGTGGCGCGGGGCCACCCAGATGAAAGCCGGCGAGCCGGGGCCGCCGTTCAAGTACTTATAGGTGCAGCCCACGGCGAAGTCGGCGTTGGCGCCGTTCAGATCCACCGGCACCGCGCCGGCCGCGTGCGCCAGGTCCCAGATGGTGAGCGCGCCGCGCTCGTGCGCCAGCGCGGTCACCGAGGCCATGTCGTGCATCTGGCCGCTGCGATAGTTGACGTGCGACAGCAGCATGACGGCAACCGAGTCGTCCAGCGCCTTGTCCAGCGGCAGTTCGTCGTCGATCAGGCGCATCTCGTAGCCCTGTTGCAGCAGGTCGATCATGCCCTGGACCATGTAGAGATCGGTCGGGAAGTTGTCGCGTTCGGACAGGATGACGCGGCGTGCCGGCTGCTGTTGCTGCTGGATGCGCAGCGCGGCGGCCAGCGCCTTGAAGATGTTCAGCGAGGTGGTGTCG
Organism: Achromobacter spanius; assembly: GCF_029637605.1. Taxonomy (NCBI): domain Bacteria; kingdom Pseudomonadati; phylum Pseudomonadota; class Betaproteobacteria; order Burkholderiales; family Alcaligenaceae; genus Achromobacter; species Achromobacter spanius. The sequence continues at coordinate 3,079,810 of NZ_CP121261.1, forward strand.
GTAACCACCATTTCACCGTCGCGCGCGCCCAACAGGCTGCCCAGCTTATTGCCCAGGCGCGCGGGCAGTTCGAACCAGCCGGCCGTGTTCCAGCTGCGGATCAGGTCGGTGCCCCATTCCTGCGTGATCACGCCGGCGGCGCGGGCGGCGGCGCCCTTGGGCATCACGCCCAGCGAATTGCCATCCATATAGAGCACGCCAGGCGGCAGCTCGAAGCGGTCTTTCAGGGGGGCCAGGGGGTCTTTCCGGTCTGCGGCGACGCAGTCTTCGCGGGTAGTCATGCGGTGCTCCTTCGGGCAATATGCTGCAAACAGGATAGCAGCGCGCCAGGGCCGAAAAATTGCAAAAACAGGCGTGGCTTACCCTAGGAATCCGCATTGAATTGCGCTGAATTTCAATTATTAGAATTGGATTGCACCATGCATCTAGACGCCACCGACCAACGCATTCTGTACCGCCTGCAAGAGAACGGGCAGCTCAGCAACCAGGACCTGGCCGAGCAGGTGGCGCTGTCGCCATCGGCATGCCTGCGCCGCGTGCGGGCGCTGGAGGAAGCCGGGTTCATTCGCCACTACCGGGCGGTGCTGGACGCCGACAAGCTGGGCTTTGAACTGGAAGCCATCGTCCACGTGTCGCTGGACCAGTCGAACCCGGGATGGCACGAGGCCTTTCTGGCCGGCATCGCGGCGCACGACGAAATCACCGAAGCCAGCATCGTGACCGGCGCGTCGAATTACATCTTGTCGGTGCGCACCCGCAACCTGGCGGCGTTCTCGCAGTTTGTCGAAGACAAGCTGAGCAAGATCGCGGGCGTGCGCGACCTGTGTTCGCATATCGTCATGCGCAAAGTGAAAGACCGGGGCGGCATGCTGCCGCTGGCTGCGTGGCGCTAGGCCGCACCGAATCGTAGAAATCCAAACACCGTGACGAAGTGGCAGGCCGAGCCCACCATCACGAACAGATGCCAGATGCCGTGGGCATGGCGCCAACGTTTGTCTTTCACGTAGAACAGCGTGCCCACCGTGTACGCGGCCGCGCCCGCCAGTAACCAGGCCAGGCCCGCCGACGACAAGGCGCCCGCGATCGGGGCGGCGAATATCACCCCCAGCCAGCCCATGGCCAGGTACAGCGGCAGGGCCGGCGCCGCGCCGCGCGCCCACCACAGTTCACGGCTGATGCCGATGGCCGCCAGCAGCCATATCGCCACGCCCATGGCCGCGCTCCAGGCGTGATCCACGGGGCCGAAGGCCAGCGGTGTGTAGGTGCCCGCAATCAACAGGTAGATGGCGCAGTGGTCGGCCTTGGCCCAGCGCGCCTTGTAGCGGCCGCGCGTGCAGTGATACAGCACCGACGAGGCATACACCGCGATCATCGACGCCGCGAACACGGCGCAACTGATGATCTGCCGCGTATCCACGTTCAGTTCCGCCGCGCGCGCGATCAGCGCGCCGGACGCGGCCACGGCCATCGCCAGGCCCGCCAGATGCGTGGCGCCATTGAGTCGTTCGCCTTCGTACATGTGTCCTCCCAGCGCGCCGGTGCCAAGCCGGCCCAGGCCATCATGGGCCCGCCGTGTGACAGCTTGAGGTCACCGGCGGGCCGCGCCCGGAGGTCAGGCGATGAAATCCATCGCGGCGGGATAGCCTTCCACCGCGCGCGCGGCCAGGATGGCGCGCTGCACCGCGATGGCCATGGCTTCGGCCGCCATTACGCCCAGCAACATGACGTTGCCCGGCTTGCCCGACGTGCCGGTGCCCAGCGTAAAAATCGTGTCGCCGTCCAGCATGGTGTGGATGGGGTTGATGCTGCGGGCCAGTCCATCGTGGGCCATGCCGGCGATTTTCTGCGCCTGCGCCTTGGTCAGCGTGGCATCGGTGGCGACCACGCCGATGGTGGTGGCCGTGCCCGCGCGCATCGACCGGGGCAGGTCGCCGGCCAGGATGGCCGCGCGCGTATCCAGGAACTGCTTGCCGTCCGCCGTGCGCGCGCCAGCCAGGATGCGGCCGGTGGCGGGGTCCAGCACGTCGCCCACTGCGTTGACCGCCACGATGGCGCCCACCGTCACGCCCGCCACCGTCAGCGACGCGCTGCCGATGCCGCCCTTCATGGCGCGCTTGGGGCCGTACAGCTTGCCCACGGTAGCGCCCGCGCCCGCCCCCACGTTGCCTTCCTCGGGTGCGTCGGTGGACGCCGTCTTGCACGCCTGGTAGCCCGCCGCCGCATCCGGGCGGATCGACGCATCGCCCACGCCCAGATCGAACAGGATGGCCGACGGCACGATGGGCACGTGCGCCACGCCGACGTCAAAGCCGATCTTCTTTTCTTCCAGGTAGCGCATCACGCCGCTGGCGGCGTCCAGCCCGAACGCGCTGCCGCCCGACAGCACGATGGCATGCACTTTTTCCACCATGTTGACGGGGTTGAGCAAATCGGTTTCACGGGTGCCGGGCGCGGCGCCGCGCACATCCACGCCGCCCGTTGCACCCGCTTCGGCAATGATGACCGTGCAGCCGGTGGGGCGGCGCGTGTCGGTGTAGTGCCCCACGCGCAAGCCCGCAACCTGGGTAATGCTGCCGCCCCCTGGCATCAGCCGCGAGCCATTGGCTTGGGCGGGCATGCCGCCAGCCATAGCCGCCGCGCCCGCGGCAGCCGCCATGAATGTCCGCCTGTTCCATTGCTGTTCCAAACCCATCTCCCTTTCCTTGCGGATGACTTGCTGCGATTTACCCGATGACGCCCCGACCGCTACATACCGATCGGAAACTTGTTAATTACTAAAAGCTATATTTTTACTATTCCTTATGCTTTGTGGAAAAATAGGTGCGTTGCTAGAGTGCGGCTATGACGGGGGCCCGCGCATCACGGAGCCCTCCAACATGACACCGATATTCCGGAGCATTGCCATGAAACTCTTACGCTCGTTGTTCATTGCCGGCCTGATCCAGGCCACCGCCTTGGGCGCCGCCCACGCCCAATCCGGGCTGGACCAGATCAAGTCCGCGGGCACCTTCAAAATTGGCACCGAAGGCACCTACGCCCCCTTCACCTTCCACGACGCATCGGGGCAGCTTACCGGTTTTGACGTAGAGATTGGGCGCGCCATTGCCGAACGCCTGGGCGTCAAAGCCCAGTTCGTCGAAGGTAAATGGGACGGCCTCATTGCCGGCCTGGACGCCAAGCGCTATGACGTCGTGATCAACCAGGTGGGCATCACCGACGCGCGCAAACAAAAATACGACTTTTCTGATCCGTACATCTCGTCGGCTGCGGTGTTGATCGTGCGCGACGACAACACCAGCATCAAGTCCTTCGATGACCTCAAGGGCAAGAAGTCGGCCAATACGCTGACCAGCAATTTCGGCAAGCTGGCGCAAAGCCACGGCGCGGAAGTGGTGGCGGTGCAGGGCTTTAACGAAGCCATTGACCTCTTGACCTCGGGCCGCGTGGAAGCCACGGTCAACGACAAGCTATCGTTCCTGGATTTCAAGAAGCAAAAGCCCAACGCCAAGGTGAAGATCGCCGCCACCGACAAGACCGCTGAATTCAGCAACTCGGGCGTGCTGATGCGCAAGGGCAACCCCGAACTGCAGGCCGCCATCAACAAGGCCCTGGCGGATATCAAGGCTGACGGCACCTACAAGACCATTTCGGTCAAATACTTCGGCACGGATTTGTCGGCGCAATAAGCCACGGACACACACATGACGCTACCTACCTGGCTCCAGGCCGTCATCCCCGATTGGCTGCTGGCGCAGATCGGGTCATGGACCGTGCCGGCCTGGGTGCAATTGATGGCCGATTCGTTCTGGCCGCTGCTGCACGCCGGGCTGGTGTTCACCGTACCGCTGACCTTGATGTCGTTCGCGCTGGGCCTGGCACTGGCGTTCGTGGTGGCGTTGATCCGGCTGTTCGGGCCGGCGCCGCTGGTGGCGCTGGTGCGCTTTTATGTGTGGCTGATCCGGGGCACGCCGCTGCTGGTGCAGTTGTTCGTGATTTTTTACGGCCTGCCCAGCGTGGGCATCGTGCTGGATCCCTTGCCCGCCGCCTTGATCGGCTTCACGCTGAACGTGGGCGCCTACAACTCCGAAGTCATCCGGGGTGCCATCGAATCCATTACCAAGGGCCAATGGGAAGCGGCCTACTCGCTGAGCATGACGCGCGGCCAGGCACTGCGCCGCACGATTTTGCCGCAAGCCGCCCGCGTGGCGGTGCCGCCGCTGTCGAACTCATTCATTGCACTGGTCAAGGACACGTCGCTGGCGGCGGTGCTGACCGTGCCCGAGATCTTCCAGGCGGCCCAGCGCATTGCGGCGGTTACGTATGAACCGCTGATCCTCTATACCGAAGCCGCGCTGATCTACCTGGTGTTCAGTTCTGTGTTGTCCGCCGCGCAAGTGCGCCTGGAACGGCGCTTTGGCCAGCACGCGGTGTTTTCCGAGAAGACCCGATGATACGGCTGCAGAAAATCGAAAAATCGTTTGGCGGCAATCCGGTGCTCAAGCAGGTGGACGTCAGCATAGCCGAAGGCAGCGTCACCGCGCTGATCGGCCCGTCCGGCAGCGGCAAGAGCACATTGCTACGCTGTGTGAACCTGCTGGAAGTGCCCGACTTTGGCACGCTTGCCATCGGCCCCGAAACCGTCGACTTCGAGCCCGGGAAGAAGCTGACGCGGGAACAGGTGCAGCGCGTGCGCAGGCAGACGGGCATGGTGTTCCAGAATTTTCAGTTGTTCCCGCACCAGACGGTGATGGGCAACGTCATGGAAGGCCTGCTGACCGTAAAGAAGTGGCCGCTGGACCAGGCCCGCGCGCGCGCGGAAGAGCTGCTGAAGAAAGTGGGCATGTCCGAAAAGGCCGACGCCTGGCCCGCCAACCTGTCTGGCGGACAACAACAGCGCGTGGCGATCGCGCGCGCGCTGGCGCCGGCGCCGCGCGTGTTGCTGTGCGACGAACCCACGTCCGCGCTGGACCCCGGCCTGGCGGCCGAAGTGGTGGATGTGCTGCGCCAGTTGGCCGCCGAAGGCATGACCATGCTGATGGCCACGCACGACCTGCGCCTGGCCGCCAACGTGTCGCGCGAAGTGGTGTTTCTATTGGATGGCGTGGTGGTCGAATCCGGTGAATCCCGCACGCTGTTTTCCCGGCCATCGGATCAAAGGACCGCGGCGTTTATTTCAACGCTGACGCAAGATGGCGCCTCGTAGGATGGGTGCAGCGCGAACGACCCTGCCCAAGAACACAATCACCGTTCGCGCGAAACCCATCAACCGGCCGTGGACATTTAACCTGCCTGCAAAAAAACCTGCGTGATGGCCGCGTCGTTGAAGAACGCCACCGTTGCGTGATGGCCCCGATGGTGCAAAACGCCACCGTTGCATGATGGGTTTCGCGCGGTTCATGGTCGCGTTCTTGGCCGCAGCCTGCCGCGCTGCACCCATCCTACGGTCGGACTATTCCGTCCGACATTGCTGACGCCTCGTAGGATGGGTGCAGCGCGAACAACCCTGCCCAAGAACACAATCACCGTTCGCGCGAAACCCATCAACCGGCCGCGAAGGTGGAACCACCCTCCAAAAAAAACGCGCGATGGTCGCGCCGGTGCAAAACGCCACCGTTGCATGATGGCCCCGATGGTGCAAAACGCCACCGCTGCATGATGGCCCCGATGGTGCAAAACGCCACCGTTGCATGATGGGTTTCGCGCGGTTCATGGTCGCGTTCTTGGCCGCAGCCTGCCGCGCTGCACCCATCCTACGGTCGGACTCTCTCATCCGACATCATCATTTTGGCGGCAAATTTCCTGCGGGATCAACCGCTTGGCCGTTGTAGCGGAGCTCGAAATACAGGCCGACCTGCTTGCTGTCGCTGTTGCCCATCTCGGCGATTTTCTGGCCTTGTTTTACGCTCTGGCCTTCTTTGACCAGCAGCTTGCGGTTGTGCGCGTAGATGCTCAGAAAACTTGCGTTGTGCTTGACGATCACCAGATGGCCGTAGCCGCGCAGGCCGCTGCCGGAATAGGCCACGGTGCCGCTGGCCGACGCTACCACCGGCGTGCCCGAACTGTTGGAAATGACGATGCCGTTGGATCCGCCGCCGTCATACCCGCGCGTGACCTTGCCTTGTGCCGGCCATACCAGCGAGATGGCGCCGGGAGGCGCCGTGCGGCGCTTGCCGGCCGATGCAGACGCGCGCGACGAGCCGGTGGGTTTGGATGCGGACTTGCTGGACTTGGACGTGCGGGCCTGCCCGGCGGGCGGCTCCACCCGCAGCATCTGCCCCACTTCGATCGTGTTCGAATTCGGCAGGCGGTTCCAGCGCACCAGGTTGCTGACCGTCGTGCCCTGCTTGCGCGCGATCTGGGTCAGCGTGTCGCCGGACTGCACCCGGTAGTAGCCGGGCTGGACCTTGGTGGTGCCGCACGCCGACAGGAGCAACGCCAGGGCCACGATGCATAGGCCCATCCAGAGCCTCGCCTTGGTCCGCGACAGACGGGATAAGGTCGTCAAGGACGTGGCAAGAACTGGCGGCGTGGACGCGGTCGGGGCGGACAGGGAAAGCACTGAAACCTGGGGCACAGAAATAGGCAATGGTTGGGTCTGAACGATCGGATAGGAACGAGCAAGAACGGCAAAAACCAGCTAAACACGCAGAAATCAACACACGCAGAAATCAACGTAAGCGCGTTAAAGAATAGCAAGCGCGAGCAAGCAGGTCGGCAAGCGGGACAGCCAGCTAGCAAGAAGGGTACCAAGATTTTTGCGAAACCGGTGCCACGCTGGGCCGAGCTGTGCTGAGCCACGCCGGGCATCGACTAGAATGCCGCTATGTCCGAATTGACCCGCCTCTTCCGCTTCAGGAGCGCCGTGCGCGCCCGGGGCGTGTTGTGGCTGGCGCTTCTGGCCTTGACCCTGCGCGCGCTGGTGCCTACCGGCTACATGCCGGATGCCAACGCCCTGCATGAAGGCCGGCTGGAAGTCACTTTCTGCTCGGCAGGCGGCGAATTGTCCACGCTGGATCTGGTGCTGGACAAGCGCAGCCCCGGCGGCCCGACCTCACACGATACCGCCGACACCGGCGCGCAATGTCCCTTCGGACTGTTGGCGCACGTGGCGCCCGCGCCCACCCCCACCGTCACGCCGATTCTGTTGCCCGCTGGCCGGCCCGCGCCGCCTGCGGCCACCTATCGCGCCCTGCCCCCGCTGGCCGCCCATGGCCCGCCCTTAGGCTCGCGCGCCCCACCCTTCTTGGCCTGACTCCGCCTGACCGCGCGGCCCCGCCGCGCGCCTAGCCACACGTCAACCCAAGAGGTTTTCATGCGTTTCCCGCGCTCTATGTCATTGCGCGCGCCCGCGGGCGCCGCGCCTTCCCACGCGCCCGATCCCCGACGCCGCCTGCTCTTGTCTTCCCTGGCCCTGCTGGCCCTGAGCGGCTGCGGCCCCGACGCCCCCAAACTCCACGGCATGGACTTGTCCGGCATGCCCACGGGCGATTTCCAACTGCAGGACAAGACCGGTCAAGAGCGCCGGCTGGCTGACTACCGTGGCCACCCCATCCTGCTCTTCTTCGGCTTTACCCAATGCCCCGACATCTGCCCCACGGCGCTGACCCGCGCCCTGGAAATGAAGGATCTGCTGGGCGCCGAGGCCGACAAGTTGCGCGTGCTGTTCATCACCGTGGACCCCGAGCGCGACACGCCGGAAATCCTCAGTGCCTACACCGAGGCCTTCGACCCCAGCTTCGTGGGCCTGCGCGGCTCGGCGGAACAGACCCGCGCCGCCGCCCAGTCCTTCAAAGTGTTCTATCAGAAGGTTCCCACCGGCTCGTCCTACACCATGGACCACACCGCACTGACCTACGTGATCGACGCCCAGGGCAAGTTGCGCCTGGCGCTACGCCACGCACAAACCGCCGCCGAGTGCGTGGAAGACCTGCGCACCGTGCTGTAGCGCGGCGCGCCGACCGCGCCCGGGCTTCCTATGGATCCCCTAGCCCGATATCCCCACACATCCTAATAAATACAGAGACCCCATCATGAAGAACCTCAAGCTGCGCACGTTTGCCACCGCCCTGTCCCTGTCCGTGCTGGCAGGCTTTGCGTCCCCCTCCCTCGCTGCCGATGCCCCGCTGAAGGTGGAAGACGCCTGGGTTCGCGCCACGGTTCCCAACCAGCACGCCACGGGCGTGTTCATGCGCCTGACCTCGCCAGACGCGGGCCGCCTGGTGGCCGTGGAGTCCGACGCCGCCAAGCATGTGGAAGTCCACGAAATGGCGATGCAGGACAACGTCATGAAAATGCGCCAGGTGCCCGCCGTCGACTTGCCGGCCGGCAAGGCGGTGGACCTGAAGCCGGGCGGCTACCACGTCATGCTGATCGACCTGGCCCGCCAGATCACACCGGGCGACCACGTGCAACTGACGCTGATCGTTGAAGATGCCAAGCAGCAACAGCACCGGGTGTCGGTCACGGCAGAAGCGCGCGCGTTGAACGCGAAAGCCGGCGCTGCGCAAGGCGGCACCCACGGCCACTAACGCGCTCTATATATAGAGGGCATTCATAGAGAACGCGATTGGCGGCGGCAAAACCGGGGACGCACACAAGCCCGCGCCGCCAGCGTGTCGCGCTGAATCGCCATACAATGCCTGCACGTCCACCGTCGGCGCCTGAATTCAAGGCCCGACGGCAGCCGGCCACTTGCGCCGCGCGCCGGATGCCTGCGTTCCGCGCCGCCGGGCGCTTGACCCGCCGGCGGGCCGCCGGCAACTCTGTGTCTGGATATGCCCGGTAGTTCCGCTTTTTCATTCCTGCGTACCCTTTGCAGCCTGCGCTGGCTTGCCATCGCCGGCCAAGCCGCCACCATCCTGCTGGCCAGCAGCGTGCTGGGCCTTGCCCTGCCGCTTGAGCCCCTGTGGATCGGCGTGGGCGTTCTCATCGGCTTCAATGCCTATGCCAGCCTGCGGCTGCGCCATCCCCGCGACCTGTCCCACGCCACCGCCTTCGGCCATCTGCTGGTGGACATGGCCGCCTTGTCGTGGATGATTGGCTGGAGCGGCGGCATCAGCAACCCGTTCGGCATGATGTTTTTGATCCTGACCGCGCTGGCGGCCCTGGCGCTGCCGCGCAATTGGGCGCTGGCGGCGGCGCTGGCCGGTATTTGCGGCTATGCGGCGGCGGGCATCTTCGGCCAGCCCCTGCGCGGTGACGTAGACACGCACACGCTGCTGCTGTGGGGCCTGGGCGCCAACTTCCTGATTTCGGTGATCGTGGTGCTGGTGTTTTCCACCCGCCTGGCGTCTGACCTGCGCGCCCGCGAGCGCGAACTGGCCCGCCTGCGCGAACGCTTCACCCGCAATGAAGGCATCGTTGCGCTGGCCACCCACGCCGCCGCGATGGCGCACGAACTGAACACCCCGCTGGCCACCATGACCTTGCTGGCCGACGAGATCGCCGCCGAGGTCAAGGACGAAGACCTGCGCGAAGATGTGTCCACCCTGAGCCAATTACTGGCCCTGTGCCGGGAACGCATCCGCAATCTGGCGGTCCCAACCGCCGTGGACCTGGTTCGTGTGGTGGGCCAATGGCGCTTGATCCGGCCAACGATCGACCTGCAACGCTCGGGCGCCTTGCCCCCCAGCCTGCGGGTGGATCCGGCGATCGCCCACTTGTTGCAGGCGCTGTTGAACAACGCGGCGGACGCTGGCGAAGCCGCCGAGACGCTGCGCGTGGACCTGCATCTGGAATATGGCTACGGCGCCTTGCGCGGTGAAGTGCGGGACTACGGGCGGGGCTTCGACCCTGACCAGACCCTGCTGCCCGCCACCAGCCTGTTCAACAGCGGCAAGCCGGGCGGGCTGGGCGTCGGCCTGGCGCTGTCGCATGCCACCGTGGAGCAGCTAGGCGGCGAGATGACCATGACCGCCGCCGTCGGGGGAGGCACCCGCATCCGTTTTTACCTGCCCCTGGGCAACCCCGGAACTTGATTGTGATGAACCCTACCGACCTTGGCCTGTTGATCGACGACGACGAACTGTATGTGCGCACCTTGCAGCGCAGCCTGTCGCGTCGCGGCCTGGAAACCCGAACCGCCACGGGCATTGCCGAAGCGCTGCGCGTGGCCGAGGAGATTCGTCCGGCTTTCGCCCTGGTGGACCTGCGCCTGGGCGAAGACTCCGGCCTGACGCTGATCCGCCCCTTGCGCGCCCTGCGCCCTGACATGCGGATCCTGCTGGTCACCGGCTACGCCAGCGTGGCCACCGCCGTCGAGGCCATCAAGCGCGGCGCGGACGACTACCTGCCCAAGCCCGCCACCGCGCCGATGATCCTGCGCACGCTGGGTCTGGTGAAGCCAGAATCCGTTACCATCGAAACGACCATGACACCCTTGCACCGCCTAGAATGGGAACACATTCATCAGGCCCTGCACGAAACCGGCGGTAATGTTTCGGCGGCGGCGCGCCTCCTGGGCATGCATCGGCGGTCGTTACAGCGCAAGCTGGCCAAGAAACCGGGGCCGGAACGCGAAGTACTCGTCGACTGATTGGTGCGGGTGCGACACTTCTTTACAACACCCCATTGTGCAGGTGCGACATAACGTCGCACCCCCTGCACCTCTCCTGGGGCAACTACTCCCCTAGGAAAACCCTGAATCTGCCCCACTGGGGGCTGATTCCTCCCAGGCAATGCGACCATTCGTCGCATGCTTGACGGATATCAAGCCGATAGGATGGACGTTGCTGCTTGGCAGCATTTCGCCCTGCTGCTCCGCAGCATTTCCAACCCTCCATCCAAGGCTGTACGTGAAACACCCCCTCCTTGCGACCCTAACGCGCATTTTTGGCGTCGGCGCGGTCATGCTGCTTGGCGGCTGCAACATGGAAATTCTCTCGCCCAAGGGAGATATTGGCGCCCAGGAAAAGACTTTGCTGTTCACGGCGACGGGGCTGATGCTCATCGTTGTGATTCCAGTACTGATCATGATCGTGGCGTTTGCGTGGAAATATCGCGCATCCAATACCAAAGCTGACTACCAGCCCAAGTGGGCCCACTCCACGGCGATTGAAGTCGTGGTCTGGACCGTTCCTTGTATCATCGTGGCGATTCTGGCCGTGATCACCTGGCGCTCCACGCACGCGCTGGATCCCTACAAGCCGCTTGTTTCCGAACACAAGCCCGTCACCATCGAGGTGGTGTCGCTGGATTGGAAGTGGCTGTTCATCTACCCCGAATACGACATCGCCACGGTCAACGAGATCGCGTTCCCCGTGGACGTTCCGGTCAACTTCCGGATCACGTCGGCCTCGGTCATGAATTCGTTCTTCATTCCGCAACTGGGTAGCCAAATCTACTCGATGGCCGGCATGGAAACGAAGTTGCACCTGAATGCGCGCGAAGCCGGCACCTACGCCGGCATCTCGGCCAACTACAGCGGCGCCGGTTTCTCCGGCATGCGCTTCAAGGCCATCGCGATGCCGCAAGAAGGGTTCGACAACTGGGTCAAGGAAGCCAAGGCTTCGCCCACCTCGCTGACCCCCGAGGTCTACGCGGAACTGACCAAGCGCAGCGAGCACAACCCGGTCGTCAAGTACGCCTCGGTGCCGCCCGCCATGTTTGATTTCGTCCTGGGCAGCACCATGTCCAAGATGGCCGGCGTGGACTCCGCCACGTGCACCTCCACGTCGAACAATCTGATCGCAGGAATTAACTAACCATGCTCGGGAAACTAACCCTCGAGGCCATTCCGTACCATGAACCTATCGTCATGGTTACGCTGGCCGCCGTGTGCCTGGGAGGCCTGGCGGTCTTCGGCGCCATCACGTACTTCGGCAAGTGGAAGTACCTTTGGACGGAATGGCTGACCTCCGTCGACCACAAGCGCATCGGCGTGATGTACATCATCGTCGCGCTGATCATGCTGCTGCGCGGCTTTGCCGACGCCATCATGATGCGTACCCAGTTGGCGGTGGCTTCCGCCGACTCCGCCGGCTTCCTGCCACCGCACCACTACGACCAGATCTTCACCGCCCACGGCGTCATCATGATTTTCTTCATGGCGATGCCCTTCATTACCGGGCTGATGAACATCGTGGTGCCGCTGCAGATCGGCGCCCGCGACGTGGCCTACCCGTTCCTGAACTCGCTGAGCTTCTGGCTGTTCGGCGCCGGCGTTGCGTTGATGATGATCTCGCTGTTCGTGGGCGAATTCGCCGCGACCGGCTGGCTGGCGTATCCGCCGTTGTCAGGGCTGGATTACAGCCCAAGCGTCGGGGTGGACTACTACATCTGGGCACTCCAGATATCCGGGTTGGGCACCACGCTTAGCGGCATCAACTTCATCGTGACCATCCTGCGCATGCGCGCACCGGGCATGAGCCTGATGAAGATGCCGATTTTCACGTGGACCTCGCTGGTCACCAACGTGCTGATCGTCGCCGCCTTCCCCGTCCTGGCCGCAACGCTTGCGCTGTTGACCATGGACCGCTACCTGGGCACGCACTTCTTCACGAACGACATGGGCGGCAACGTCATGATGTACGTGAACCTGATCTGGATCTGGGGTCACCCCGAGGTCTACATCCTGGTGCTGCCGGCGTTTGGCGTGTATTCGGAAGTGGTTGCCACCTTTGCCCGCAAGACGCTGTTCGGCTACAAGTCCATGGTCTACGCCACGGCCGCCATCGGCGTGCTGTCGTTCCTGGTCTGGCTGCACCACTTCTTCACGATGGGCGCGGGGGCCAACGTCAATGCCTTCTTCGGCATTGCAACAATGATTATCTCGATCCCGACGGGCGCGAAGATTTTCAACTGGCTGTTCACCATCTACCGCGGCCGCCTGCGCATCACGACGCCGGTGCTGTGGACGCTGGGCTTCATGATCGTCTTCGTCATCGGCGGCATGACCGGCGTGATGCTGGCCATCCCCGGCGTGTCTTTCGTGCTGCACAACAGCTTGTTCCTGATCGCCCACTTCCACAACACCATCATCGGTGGCGTGGTGTTCGGTTGTATCGCGGGCATGACGTACTGGTTCCCGAAGGCATTCGGCTTCACGCTGAATGAGCGCCTGGGCCGCTACTCGTTCTACTGCTGGTTCGTGGGCTTCTTCATGGCCTTCATGCCCCTGTACATCCTGGGCTTCAAGGGCATGACGCGTCGCCTGAACCACTACGACAACCCCGAATGGCAGCCGTACCTGCTGGTCGCGCTGGCTGGCGCCGCGCTGATCATGCTGGGCATCTGGTTCCTGCTGCAGCAAGTGTTCGTGTCGGTTCGCCAGCGCAAGCAAAACCAGGACGTCACCGGCGATCCCTGGGATGGCCGCACCCTGGAATGGTCGATTTCGTCGCCCGCTCCTTTCTACAACTTTGCCCACGTTCCTCACGTTGATGAGCTGGACCAGTTCTGGGAAGACAAGCAGAACGGCAAGGCCTACAAGCGCCCGGCCAAGTACGAAGACATCCACATGCCGCGTAACACCGGCGCCGGTGTGTACATCGGCCTGTTCGGCCTGGTCATGTGCTTTGCGCTGATCTGGCACATCTGGTGGCTCGCCGGTGCCGGCTTCATCGGCATGGTCGGTTCGTTCATCGCCCGCGCCTACGACCGCGACGTCGATTACTGGGTCCCGGCCGCGGAAGTCGAACGCATCGAAAACGCTCACTTTGACAAAATGCAGAAGGCCGCCTGAGCCATGATTCAAGCCGTAGCCACTCACCCCCACGCGGGTCACGACGATCACGCGCATCACGACGATGGATCCAAGACCGTTTTCGGTTTCTGGGTCTATCTGATGAGCGACTTGCTGATCTTTTCGGTGCTGTTCGCCACGTTCGCGGTGTTGTCCAACGCCACCGCGGGCGGCCCCACGGGCAAGGAACTGTTCGACCTGAAGTTCGTGCTGGTCGAAACGCTGTTGCTGTTGTTCTCCAGCTTCACCTTCGGCATGGCCAACCTGAACGTGCACGCCAACAACAAGTCCCGCGCGATGGGCTGGTTGATGGTCACGTTCCTGTTCGGCGCGGGCTTTATCGCGATGGAAGTCTGGGAATTCCATCACCTGATCACTGAAGGCGCCGGCCCGGGCCGCAGTGCTTACCTGTCGGCGTTCTTCACGCTGATCGGCACGCACGGCCTGCACGTCACCTTCGGCCTGATCTGGATCATCGTCATGCTCGACATGATCCGCCGCCATGGCCTGGACTCGATCAACAAGCGTCGCCTGGCGTGCCTGAGCCTGTTCTGGCACTTCCTGGACATCGTCTGGATCTGCGTCTTCACCTTCGTCTATCTCATGGGAGCCATCTGATGTCGCACTCCGCTGCGGCCGCACACGGCCACGACGATCACGCCGCCGACCACGGCAGCCTGAAGTCCTACATCATCGGTTTCGTGCTCTCGCTGCTGCTCACCTTCGGCTCTTTCGGCCTGGTGATGCACGGCGCGCTGTCGCACACCATCACCATCGTCGGCGTCATTGCCCTGTGCGTGCTCCAGTTGCTGGTGCAACTGGTGTACTTCCTGCACATGGGCGCGTCGAAGTCGGCGCGCGACAACCTCGCCGCATTCGTCTTCACCGTGATGATCATCGCCATCATCGTGGGCGGTTCGGCATGGGTGCTGTACAACATGAACGTCAACATGGGCCACGCCATGTAATGACGGCTTGCCGCCGACACTGCTAGTCAGCGTCAACGCAAAAAAACAGGCGCCTTCGGGCGCCTGTTTTGTTTTGGAGCGCATGCACCGTGCGCGGCCGCCTAGCCTGGCGCCTTCACCGTCAGCGTCACGTTGGCGCGCATGGCCAGATCGCGGGCGGATACGCCCACAAAGGGCTGCACGCGCGACGTCTGGTCCAGATCGCAACTGGCCGCGCCCTGCGCGCCGTCCAGCACCTGCCGGATCGCCCGCGCGCCTGTCGGGCTGATGGGGCCGGTGTTGCTCAGTTGCCAGGCCAGCACATCCGCCACCGCCATGCCGCAACGCCATGGCGTGCGATACAGCCCGGCATCGTGCGCCAGCAACATTTGCGCCTTGGCGTCGTTGCCCAGGCGCAGCATGATCACCAGGGGCAAGGCGTCGGCATTCACGACGCCATCCAGGCGCACACCGGAATCGGTTCGGTCCGACGCATCGGCGCCCTGTTCCAGCCATTGCTGATAAAGGTCGTCGGGCAGCCACGGCAGGCTGAGCGGCGCAATGCGGTTGTTGCCCAGGCCAGTGGCGTCTTGCGTCCAGGTCAGCGGCACGCCGGCCGCCAGCAAGCGGCTGGCGGTGGCGCGCAGCTTGGCGCGCTGGCCGTCCCATGCCGGGCTGTTCTGCTTGATGGCCGCGCGAATTTCCAACTGATTCCACACGCTCAACAAGCTGGACAGGGATTCCGGTGTCAAGGCCTGGCGCGGCGGCTTGGCGGCTTGTGCCAATTGGTCCACCAGCGTCGGCTGCAGGGTGCGCGCGGCAAGCGTCAGCGCTTCGTTCAAGCCATTGCGTTGCGGCGTCTTGCTGGCGCTGTAGCCGCCCACCGCCGCGTCCGCGCCCTGAGCCAGGGCGAAGGTCACGCGCTCGGGAATGGGATACACCACCGTGGGCGTGAACTCGCCGCTGATGGCGCCGCGCAACGCTTCCAGCAAGGGCGTTTCCCACATGCCCTGGTTGCCATAGAACATGCGCACATAGGCGGCATTGACGTCGGCGCCCTTCGCCAGCAGCGCCTGGGCAAACCAGAACGTCTTGGGGCTTTGCATCGCGGCATGCAGCGCCGACCGCCCGTTCTTTTCATGTGCGTTCGGGTTGGCGCCCTTGGCCAGCAGATAGCTGAGCGTTTCCTTGTCTTCGCTGTAGTACGAAATGCGGCGCACCAGCAGCGGCGTGCCGTTGGAATCGGCCGCATCCAGGGGCGCGCCCGCCGCGATCAAGGCGTCGGCCAGCGCATAGCGTTCGGCGGCGGGGCGGGAGTCGCGAACCTCGGGCAGTGCGCTGGCCAGCAGCACATAGCCGTTGTTGGGCCCGTCTGCGCGCGCGCCGGCGGCCAACAGCACCCGCACCGTCTCCAACTGCTTGCGGGACACGGCCACCGCCAGCGCCGACGTGCCGTTCTCGTTCACGCCGTTGGGGTCCTGCCCGGCCGCCAGCTCGGCACGCACGGCGTCCAGGTCGTCCGCCTGAATCGCCTTGAAGATGGCCAGCCGGGGCCGGCATTGTTGCGCGTTCAGCGGCGCCATTTCATTCAGCGCCGCGCCGATCCGGGCAGCAATGTTGCCAGGAATGGGTTCATTGGCCGCCAGCCTGCGCGAGCAATAGAGGCGGTAGTCCTCGCGCGCCAGGGCTTCGAA
Source organism: Achromobacter spanius (assembly GCF_029637605.1). Lineage (NCBI taxonomy): Bacteria > Pseudomonadati > Pseudomonadota > Betaproteobacteria > Burkholderiales > Alcaligenaceae > Achromobacter > Achromobacter spanius. The sequence goes on from NZ_CP121261.1 coordinate 3,096,132, forward strand.
GTAATTCCGCTTGTCGCGCGTCTTCGTGCTTTGTTTCCAGCGTGCATCCGCCCGGTTCAGATAGGCCGCCGTGCGCGCCGGGTCGCGCCGCAACACATCGCTCAGAATGCGGTCGGCCTGCTCGGTATCACCCGACTCGGCCAGCCAGAAGCCGTAGTCGTTCAGCGCCGTCAGCATCTGGGGATCTTTACCGGCAGGGTCGATCTCACGGTAATCCTGTTCCATGACGAATCGGCGCAGATCGGCCAGCGCGCGATTGAACTCGGCGGTCTTGGCGCGCGGCACGGCGCGCGCGACCTGATGCAGCGTGCGGAAGGTGGCGGTCACATCCACCGGCGTGCGGTATTCAAATCGCACGTCGACGGGAAAAGCCGGCATGCGCACGGGGTAGTCGGTCAGCGCTGGCCGCAGCGTGGCCAGGGCCTGCGTCTTGCGTTCCTCGTTCCAGGGCCGGTCGGCCGTCACGACAACCCGGCGTGCGTCGGCCTGCACGGTGGCCGCCACGCCGTCCGCATCCACCAGAAAGCCATCGGCGCGCGTGTCATCCGAGCCGGGATAGGCGTAGCCCACCCAGTACTGCGTTTGCGCATCCCGCGGGGCCCTGACCGTGACGTTTTCTTCGCGCGTGGCCTGCCAGCTTGCGGGGTCGATCACCAGCGGCTGCGAGCGGAAATCCAGGCTGAATTCCTTGCCCGCGCCGCGCACGTACCGATACAGGTAGAGCCGGTTCTCCATCTGCCCGACCAGCACCGCGTCCTTGACGTTCTCGGTTCCCCAGACACGTCGCTCGGGTTCGCGCAGCGGGTAGCGCGACAAGCGCATGGATTCGATAACGGCTCCGATGTCGTAGGCCTTGGCGGGCCGAGGCGCGGCCGACACGCCCGCCAAGGCCACCAGGACGGCGCCGAACAATCGGGAAACTGCGGGACGGAAGCTGCGCGGCATGCGGGGGGAAGCCAGAAGAATCAGGGACGCTGATGATACCCGCCAGCGCCCGAGCATTTACCGGCGGCCGTGGTCGGTTCTTCGGGTATGTCCTGAGACGATTTTGTCCACAATATCGCGAGAAATTCATGGCTTTCGTTATATATTTCGCAACATAACGAGTTCATTAACATCAGAATTACTTAGCCACTGCCGCTACCCGCCATGGACGCCGTGCTGACCTCTCCTTCCGCCCATGCCGACATCTCCATGCCGGCCCAGCGGTTTGCCCGCGCGCTGTTGCACCACGCGCCGCCGGGCCACCCTGATGCGGGCTTCTTCGCCACGGTGATCGGCACCAGCCTGGCGCACCATGACCTGGCGCGCAGCGGCCTATGCCCCGAAGAACTGGCGGAGCTGCTGGACTATCTGTTCCCAGGCGCACTCGCTTCCCCGGATGCTAGGCTGGCCGATTTGGTCCAGCAATACACCGGCTATGCGGCGCGCGGCCGGGGCGACCCCCAGCCCGGCTTCACTCTACTGATGCGCGTGCTGCTTGAAGCCTACCGCGCCCCCGATACCACCACCACGCCCTGGGTCACCGGTGTGCTGGTGCACGCCTGCCTGCGCCCCGACCATCTGTGGCGCGACCTCGGCCTTGCCGGCCGTGAAGACGTGACCTTTCTGTTGGCGCGCCACTATCCCGGGCTGGTGATGCGCAACGCGCGCAACCTGCGCTGGAAACAATTCCTGGCCTACTCGGCCTGCGAACACGCGGGCTTGCCGCCGTCGGCAGCGCCCGGCTGCCCCCAGTGCGAAGACCACGACGTCTGCTACGCCAACGCGCCTGACTGAGTAGCGTGCCGCGCCGGGAATCCGATAGCACCCTGGGCACCGATCGCATCGTTAACATCGATCGCAGCCATAGCATCGTCAGAACCGATAGGTGGCGCCCAAGCCCAGCCCCAGGCTGCGCCCCGCGGCCGGCTCGTAATACCGGCCGTTGTTTTCGTTGACGATCACCGAACCCACGTATTGCTTGTCGAACAGGTTGTCCACACGCGCATAGGCGCTGAGTTCCCAGGCATCCACCTGCTTGATATAGCCCGCGCTCAAGGACGCCACGAAGTAGCCGGGCGCGTCCTGGTCGTTGGCGTCATTCACATAGATCTTGCTGAGCAAACGGCCTTCCAACGCGGCCTGCCAGCCTTCCGGCGGCGCCCAGGCCACGGAGGCAAACACCGATTGCCGCGCAATGCCCGGAATCTTGTTGCCCGCGCGGATGCCACCCGAGCCGTCGTCGGCGTAGCGCGCGTTCAACCAGGTATAGGCAAACTGCGTGCGCCAGTGCGGCGCCAGTTCACCCGCCCAGCCCAGCTCGAAGCCGTCGCGCCGCGTGCGGCCCGCATTTTGGTAGGTGGTGCGTCCACCCGAGCTGCCGGTCGACACGATCTCGTCATCCGTGCCCGTGTGGAACACGGCCGCGGTCAGCAGCCCGCCCGCCATGCGGGCCTTCACCCCTGCTTCCAGATTGGTGCTGAGCGACGGCGCCAAGCCAAAATTCAAGCCCGGCAAACCGCCTGGCCGGTACGAGATTTCGTTGAAGGTGGGGGTTTCAAAGCCGCGCCCGTAGGACGCATACAGGCTGACGTCGTCGCTGACGGCGTACCGCAGTGCCGCCACGGGAAGGGCTTTGCGGTAACGCGCCGTGCCGCTGTCATCGCCATTGCCGCTGGCGATGTAGTGGTCGTTGGAATCGAAGCTGACGGTGCTGTAGCGCAGGCCGGCGTCCAGGGTCCAACGCGGCGTCACTTGCCATGACGCCTGCAGGTAGGGGTCGGCGTTGTACACGGTGTTGGTTTCATCGCGGCGCAACGCGCCCTGCACGCCCACTTGCGGGTTGGCCACCGTGCCGGTGAAGTTCTGATAGCCCTTGCGGTCTTCCCGCATCGAGTCGTAGGCAATGCCGCCCACGAGCGTCAGCGGGCGCCCGGCGAATTCCAGTTCGGAAGTCCAGCGCACATCCGCGCCGCCGTATTCGCGCGACAGGTCAATGACACCGCCCGCCTGCGTGGGCGCCAATTGCACGGCGGGCGGAATCGACAGGTACTGGGTGGTGTCGCGCTGGCCGTAATACGCCATCACGCGCAGCGTGTTGCGGCTGTCCACCTGCCGTTCGTAGATCAGCCCCCCTTGCGTCTGGCGCACCGTCTTGCGGGTGTTGTATTGCTCGGCCAGGGGTGCTGCGCGCGGGTCGTCCTGATACTGCTGATAGGTCAGGCCCAGCGGGTCCTGCGCGGTCAGGTCCACGCTGTTGACCACGATCGTCAAGCGGCTGGCGTCGTCCAGTTGCAGGCCCAGCTTGGCGTTGGCCAGGTTCTTGCGGGCCGCGCTGTGGTCGCGATAGCCGTCGGTGGTGAAGCGCGTGGCGCCCACCACATAGTCCATGTCGCCTGGGCTGGGGCCCGCCCCTGACCCCGAGGCCGAGCCCGTGGCGCCGCTTGCGCGCGCGCCGTAGCGCCAGGTGCCGTAGCTGCCGCCCCAGCCGCTGACCGACACAGACGGCGGCGCCGCCCCATCCTCGGTAAACGCCTGGATCACGCCGCCCGACGAATTGCCGTACAGCGCCGAAAACGGCCCGCGCATGACTTCAACGCGGCCCAGCGTGGCGATGTCGATATTCGATGTCTGCCCTTGCCCGTCCGGCATCGTGGCCGGAATGCCGTCGACATACAAACGCACGCCGCGCACGCCGAAGGTGGATCGCGCACCAAACCCTCGGCTGGATATCTGCAGGTCTTGCGCGTAGTTCTGCCGGTTCTGGATCTGCAGGCCCGGCACGCCGGCCAAGCCTTCGGACAGGTTGATCTGGGGTTGGCCCTGGCGCATGCGCACGCCATCCACCACGTCCACCGACGCGGGCGTGTTCAGTACTGCGGTGCCCAGGCGCGTGCCCGTCACCACCACGGGCGCCAAGGTGGCGTCCGCCGGCTGCGCCACCGCGCTGTGGTTCAGTGCGGCGGCTAGTGTGGCGGCTAGTGCGGCGGCCAGCGCCGCAGAGGGCGCACCCGGTATCGTGCACCGAAAGCGCGGGCGCTCGACCCGGTTGGCGTCTCCACCCCCGTTTCCTTTTTGCCGCGCAATGCCGTGCCTGCTCACCGCCTCCGTCAAATCCGTCTCCCTGTTTAAATGCCTGACCGTCGCCCAGGCCATTGGGTTGCGTCATGGGAATAGGTTCTAATAGCCGCCATGGAACCCATGCAAGACATCGAACGCCGCCTGCAAGAGCTGGAAATCAAATCCAGCTTTGCGGATGATCTGTTGGAACAGCTCAACCAGATTATCGTCCGCCAGCAACAGCAGATAGACCGCCTTCAGCGCGAAGTGGCAGACCTGCGCCAGCAAGCGCCCGAAGGCGCCGCGCCCTTCCGCAGCCTGCGCGACGAACTGCCGCCGCACTATTGAAGCAGCATGATTGACGCTGCACGACGCGCGCCGCTAGTAGCGGTAGCGCAGTAGCCGCCCCATTCGCCGCAGCGGCGGCACGCGCCGCGCCAAACCGATTCCCATCCGCGCAAGCCAACTGAACCTGGCCCTTTGCGTGCGCAAGCTGTCGTCATCCAGCCATTGCTCGGTGCGCAGCAGCAAGCCGGGTGCCTGAGCTTCAAGATCTTGCGCATGGTTCAGGCTCCAGCGCATGGCGGCGCCCGTGGCGCGGAACATGCGGTTGCGCGAGGCCAACGCCAAGCCCAGCCGGCTATAGGCGTCGAACACCACTTCTCCTGTGGGAAATTGCGTGCTGACCACCCGCAGCAGTTGCAGCACCTCTTCTTCGCGCAGATAGAGAAACAGGCCTTCGGCCACCACCAATGTCGGCTTATCAGTAGGTATTTGCGCCAGCCAGCCCAAGTCCGCCAGCGACGTCCCAACCAGTTCGCAACCCGGCCGCGCGGGGTATAGCGCGCTGCGTAGCGCGATCACGTCGGGATAATCCACCTCAAACCAGGCCACCGCCGACGACGGATTCACCCGGAACACCCGGCTGTCCAGGCCGCAGCCCAGATGCAGCACCGTGGCCGCGGGGTGGGCCGCAAGAAACTCCCGCACCCAGACATCCAGCAGATAAGCCCGCATCGACAGCACGAGCATGGCATCGCGGCTCATGCGCAGCGCCGTGAAATCGTGATCGATACGCGCCACGGCATGGGCGGCCCAGCCGTCCTGCAACAACGATCCGGGCAGGCGGCTTTCTTGCGCCTTGGCGTACAGGGTGATCAGCAACGTGGCCTTTTCACCGCTAAGCCGCACCTTCTCCATGCAATCCCCCTATGAGGCTTGGACGCTATCGATTCCATAAATGGAAACTATGCGGAAAATCGAACGACATCCTTCCATTTATGGAAATATCTTTTACCGATATGCGGGTTTATCCCTATCTTCAATCGGCGCAGAATTCAGTCATCGGGAAACAGCAACGAACCACGACGGATAGGCCGCCGGATTCGCCCCCAAGGCTCTTGAAATCGGAGATTTACCATGAAGAAGACCCTCGCTACCGCTTTGATGTTGTCCATTGCCGCCCTGAGCGCCGGCGCCTACGCATCAGAAAACACCGAACCCAACAACGTGCCGTTCCAAGGCGTTTACGGCACGCCGTACCAAGGCCCCACCCGCGCCCAGGTACAGGCTGAACTGGCCACCGCCCAAGCCGCCGGCCTGGTGACCAACGTGGAACCCAACGACGTACCGTTCCAAGGCGTTTACGGTGCCCCGCAATCGAGCAAGACCCGCGCTGATGTTCAAGCTGAACTAGCGACCGCCAAGGCTGCCGGCCTGGTGTCCAACGTTGAACCGAACGACATGCCCTTCGCCGGCGTCTATCACAGCAACTGATCCGTCCGGCAACGCTTGGGCAGCGAACCCGCAACGCTCAGGCAACGAACGCACGACGATTACCCCCTCCCCTTGTTGTACCTTGGCCGCCTGCACTCAGGCGGCCTTTTTTCGCTGGCCCCCTGCGTGGCAAATGCAACGGGTTCGCGTACTATCGGCTCCAGTACAAGGTCAAAAATCTGACTCATCAGAAGGGAGCCCATCTTGAAATACACCCGCGTTCTCGCCGCGCTGCTGGTTGCAGGCGGCATGTCGGCAGCGGCGGTCGCCGCGCCGCCCGTGATGCTGAACAACTCGCTCATCACGCAGATTCCCAAAGGCGACCGGACTTCTTTCCATGATGCCGTTGCACAGGCCTTGAATAGTTCGGCCGATGGCCAGCGCACGGAATGGACCAGCAGCGCCCAAGCCAAGCGCGCCGCGCCGATCACGGTGCAACTGACGCCCACGCAAACCACCAAGGCCACGAACGACCGCGTCTGCCGTTTCCTGGTGGCGGACTTTGCGCGCACCAGCACCACCGAAACCTGGAAGTTCTGGTTCTGCAAGCAACCGGATGGCAGTTGGAAGGCCAGCAGCACGTAAAGCCGTCCAAACGACAATGCCCCCTCGGGGGCATTTTTCTTTGTGCCGGCACAATAGGTGCTAGGGCGCAGGCTGCACGCCGCACCATTGCGCGATGAACAGCGCGATGGTCTTGGTGATCAAGCGCAGCGATTCCAGATGCACGCGCTCGTCAAAGCCATGGATGTCCAGCGACTTGGGCCCATAGACCAGGGTCGGCATGTCGCCATAGATCACGAACACGCGCGCGTCCAGATAGCCCGGCGTCGTGAACGTTTGCAAATCGCTCTGGAACGCCTGGCGATGGCAATCGCGCAAGGTGTTTTCCGCGTCGGAACCTTCTTCCAGTACGTAGCCTTCGGCATAGAAGCCGGTGTACGTGACCTCGGGCGGCGTGCCGCCCAGGCGCGGGTCTGACACGGCATCGCGCAGGCAGGCGTCGATCTCGGCCCGTGCCTCGTCCGCGGTCGTGCCCGGATAGATGGCGGCGCGCACGTCGAATTCGCACCAGGGCGGCACGGTCGACGGCCAGTCACCGCCCGCGATCTTGCCAATGTTGAAGTTGATGGGGTGATCCAGGTGCTCAAAATGCCGGTGGCAGTGATGCTGCGCGTTCCACTTGCCCTCCAATTTTCGCAACGCTTCGATGGTCGCGTAGGCGGCGTCGATGGCGTTGAAACCGTTGGCCATTTCGCGCGTGTGCGTGGGATGCCCCTGCACGCGGACCTTGAACCACAGCACGCCGACGTTGGCGCGCACCAGCATGTTTTCCTCGGGTTCGGGAATCAGGACCGCGTCGGCCTTGTAGCCGCGCAACAGCGCGGCCAAGGCGCCATTGCCCGTGCATTCTTCTTCAACCACCGACTGGAAATAAATGGGCGCCGCGGGCGCATAGCCCGCCGCGCGCAGGGCGTCATAGGCGAACAGGTTGGCGGCCAGGCCGGCTTTCATGTCGGCGGCGCCACGCCCGTACATCCAGCCGTCGATGATTGCCGGATCCCAGGGCGAACGGCTCCACATTTCCCGCGGCCCCGTCGGCACCACGTCCACATGCCCGTTCAGGATGAGCGATCGCCCGGTTTGAAGCTCGGGCCGATAGGTGCCGACCACATTGAACGCGTTTTCATACGAGACGGTGACCGGCCCGAACCCCGGGTGGGCGCGGATGTCTTCCACGTCGATCTTCCAGCGGTCCATGGCAAAGCCGCGTTGGCGCATCGCTTCGTACAGGAAGTCCTGCGCCGTGTGCTCCTGCTCTCGTAGCGAGGGAAAACGCACCAGATCCTGCGTGAACACCAGTTGCGCATCGAAGTGATCGTCAACCGCCTGCAGAATACGGCGCGTCTGTTCCGCGGTCAGCGGCGCGGGGGCCATTGCGTTGTCCATGATGTGTCCTTGAGCAAGGGAAAAATGTCAGAGCCTGGGGCTTTATCGCCCGTTGCCAAGGGACGGTCAATTTCCGTTTTTTTAACATCGACTTAAGGAAAATTAATGTTGAAATAGACGGGCGACGACGGCGAAGATATCGCGTCCTCAAATTCCATCAATTCCTTATTGTTCAACGCACTATGATTGAAAAGGCCATGCCGACGACAACGGTTTCCCGCATGGGAGAGCGTCTGGACTGGAATCTTCTTCGTACTTTCCTGGTGATTGCAGAAGAGCGCAGCATTAGCAGCGCTGCTATCAAACTGCATCTGACCCAGTCGGCGGTCAGCCAGGCCTTGCGTCGCCTGGAAGCACAACTGGACCGCCGGCTGATCGAGCGGCATCACGCCAAGTTCGCCATCACCCCAGCCGGGGAAGAGGTGCGCCAGGCCGCGCAGGCCATACACGGAAGCGTGTCGCAACTGCTTAGCGACGTGGCGCAAGCCGAAGAGCAAACGGTGGGCCGCGTGCATCTGCTGGTGGCCAGCCGCATCCATTCGGCGGTGTACGACGATTTTTGGGCGCGCTTTCATCGCGCGCACCCGCGCATTGCCGTGCAGTTGGACGTGCTGCCCAGCAGCGAGATCGTGAACGCCTTGCAGCAGCGAGCCGCCACGGCGGGTATCGCACTATGCCGGCAGATGCCCAAACGCCTGGACCACAAGCTTTTCCTGCAACAACGCTATGCGCTTTTCTGCGGCAAGAACCACCCGCTGTTCGGGCGTGCCGACATCCGCATGGAAGACCTGCTACACGAGAACTTTGTGTCTTTCGCCAGTGACGCCTTGGGCGACAGCCTGTCGCCGCTGACGATCTTTCGCGACCAGCGCGGGTTTTCGGGAAGCATCGTCGCAACGTCTTCGCAGCACGACGAGGTCAAGCGCTTGCTGGTGGCGGGCTTTGGCATCGGCTGCCTGCCGGAACATAGTGTCCAGGCAGACCTTGCCGAAGGCCGATTGTGGCGGCTGCCGCCCGGCGAAGGCGTGTGCGCGGCAGACCTGCACCTGCTTTGGCACAGTGATGCGCACCGCAGCCCCGCCGAGGACCTGTTCATTGCCGCATTGCGCGACCACATCGACAGCTATTCACTGCCGCAACGGCTATTGGCCCATCTGCCCTAGCCGGCTTCCACGCGGTTCGCGTCCAGCACGGTCATGGCCGTCATGTTGATGATGCGGCGCACCGTGGAACTGGAGGTCAGGATGTGCACCGGCGCATTCGCGCCCAGCAGGATCGGGCCGACCGCCACGTTGCCGCCCGCCGCCGTCTTGAGCAGGTTGTAGGCGATGTTGCCCGCGTCCACATTCGGGCACACCAGCAGGTTGGCTTCGCCCTTCAAGGTCGACGACGGCAGGATGCGCATGCGCAGCGCTTCGTCCAGCGCGCAATCGCCGTGCATTTCGCCATCCACTTCCAGTTCGGGCGCGGCTTCGCGCACCAGCTCCAGCGCCTGGCGCATCTTGGCGCCGGACGCCGAGCTGCCGGAACCAAAGTTCGAACGCGACAGCAGCGCCACCTTCGGCGCCAGGTTCATGCGGGCCATTTCCTGCGCCGCCATCACCGTGAATTCCGCGATCTGTTCGGCCGTGGGCTCATCGTTGACATGCGTGTCCACCAGCACCACCGTGCGCTCGTTGAGCAGCAGGATGTTCATGGCGGCGTACACGTTGGCGTCGGGACGGCGGCCAATCACTTCATCCACAAAACGCAGGTGGTCGTGATACGCGCCGACCGTGCCGCACACCATGCCGTCGGCGTCGCCCAGGTGCACCATCATCGCGCCGATCAAGGTCAGGCGGCGGCGCATTTCCACGCGCGCCATTTCCTTGGTGATGCCGCGGCGGCACATCAGTTCCCAGTACGTGGTCCAGTACTGATGGAAGCGTTCGTCGTATTCCGGGTTGGTGACCTCAACGTCTTCACCCAAACGCAGACGCAAGCCGAATTTCTCGATGCGTGACAGCAGCACGGCGGGGCGGCCCACCAGGATGGGGCGCGCCAGGCCTTCGTCCACCACCACCTGCACCGCGCGCAGCACGCGCTCGTCTTCGCCCTCGGTGAAGACGATGCGCGCCTTGCCGCCGCCGCGCACGATGCGCTTGGCGGCCGAGAACAGGGGCTTCATGAACGCGCCGGAGTGGTACACGAACTGCTGCAATTGTTCTTCGTAGGCTTCCAGGTCAGCCAAGGGGCGCGTGGCCACGCCGCCGTCCATCGCGGCCTTGGCCACCGCCGGCGCAATGCGCACGATCAGGCGCGGGTCAAACGGCTTGGGAATCAGGTATTCGGGGCCGAACGAGATGTCGTAGGTGCCATAGGCAGCGGCCACGACTTCGTTCTGTTCTTCTTCGGCCAGTTTGGCAATGGCGTGCACCGCCGCCATTTCCATTTCACGCGTGATGGTGGTGGCGCCCACGTCCAGCGCACCCCGGAAGATGTACGGGAAGCACAGGACGTTGTTGACCTGGTTCGGGTAATCGGACCGCCCCGTGGCCATGACCACGTCGTCGCGCACGCCATGCGCCACTTCCGGCAGGATTTCCGGCGTGGGGTTGGCCAGCGCCAGGATCAGCGGACGCGGCCCCATCGTGGCAACCATTTCCGGCTTCAGCACGCCACCGGCCGACAGGCCCAGGAACACGTCGGCGTCCTGGATCACTTCCGCCAGCTTGCGGGCATCGGTCTTTTGCGCAAAGCGCGCCTTGTCCGGGTCCATCAATTCGGTGCGGCCTTCGTAGACCACGCCTTCGATGTCGGTCACCCAGATGTTTTCCAGGGGCAGGCCCAGGTCCACCATCAGGTCCAGGCAGGCCAGGGCGGCAGCGCCGGCGCCAGACGTCACCACCTTGACCGTCTTGATGTCCTTGCCCACGACCTTCAGGCCGTTGATGAAGGCGGCCGACACGGTGATGGCCGTGCCGTGCTGGTCGTCGTGGAAGACCGGGATCTTCATGCGTTCACGCAGCTTGCGTTCCACGGTGAAGCATTCCGGCGCCTTGATGTCTTCCAGGTTGATGCCGCCGAAGGTGGCTTCCAGACCCGCAATGATCTCGACCAGCTTGTCGGGGTCGGTTTCATTGATTTCGATGTCGAACACATCCAGGCCGGCGAACTTCTTGAACAGCACCGCCTTGCCTTCCATGACCGGCTTGGAGGCCAGCGCGCCGATATTGCCCAGGCCCAGTACGGCCGTGCCATTGGTGATCACACCCACCAGGTTGCCGCGCGCCGTGTAGCGGTAGACATTGGAGGGGTCGGCCACGATTTCCTCGCAGGCTGCCGCCACACCCGGCGAATAGGCCAGCGCCAGGTCGCGCTGGTTGACGAGCGGCTTGGACGCCACCACTGAAATCTTCCCCGGGGTGGGAAACTCGTGATAGTCCAGTGCTGCCTGGCGGTCGGAGGGCGAGTTCATGTGGCGGTAGCCTCGTTTTGACTTGTATGGGTGACGGGAATGCTGGCGGATAGGCCGGGCTTCAATATGGGAAAAATTCTAGGCGGCCAGGCATAAGGTGATGATTCGGATTTAATATCGTCCCATTACCTTTACCTTATGACTTGTCTATGACGGCCTTTGACCCGGATGCCGTTATCCGGAAACTGACCTCGCGGCTGAAGATGCGCCACCTGATGCTGCTGCTGCAAATCGAGCAGCATGGGTCGCTGACCCGGGTGGCCGAGCACATGGCCACCAGCCAGCCCGCCGTGACGAACGCCTTGGCCGAACTGGAGAGCATGTTCGACGTGCCGCTGTTCGATCGCTCGGTCCGGGGCATGACCCCTACCCCCTTGGGCGCGGTGGTGCTGGCCCGCGCGCGCGGGCTGGTCCACGACCTGGGCCACTTGGTGCAGGAAATGGAGGCCGTGGCGGCCGGCCATGCGGCCCACCTGCATATCGGCGTCATCCCGTTCGTGTCGGGCCAGATGCTGTCGGCCGCCATCAGCCGGACCTTGCCGCAGGGGCGGCGCATCACCGCCACCATCCACGAAGGCCAGGGCCCGGCCCTGCTGCGCCAATTGCGCGACCATACGCTGGATATCGTGGTCGGCTGGGCCACGCCGTCGGTCGACCTGAGCAATATTGAGTTTGAAGTGCTCTACCACCAGCAGCCGCGCCTGATCGCCAGCCGGCGCCTGGCGGCGCGGTTGGGGCGGTCGCGGCTGGAATGGAACCGGCTGGCGGACCTGGACTGGATCCTGGGCACGCCGGGCAGCCCCATCCGCGAGCAGGTGGCCGACATTTTCCTGCGCGCCGGACTGGCGCCGCCCCCGCCGTCGGTGCAAAGCGATTCGTCCAAGCTGATCGGCGAAATGATCGTCGCCAGCGACCGCGCGGTGTCGATCCTGCCGGCCGACATCGCCGACGAGCTGGTGCGGATTGCCGGCGCGGCCATCGTGCCCTATTCGTTTGACTGGACCTTGCCGCCGATCTCGCTGTTTACCCGCGCCGACGGCCTGCGGCGCAACGTGGACGCGCTCTTTGCGTCCGCCCTGCGCGAGGTGTATACCAAGGGAGCCCGGCCTGCTGCCTGAACGGCTGTCCCTTTTTTCAGCCGAACCTTTTTTGGCCAATCTTCTTTGGTCGACCTTCTTCGCCACCTTCTTCGCCTTAGCTTTTCTGCCCACGCTTATGCCCTCTGGCCAATTCCTGATGCATCGCAGCGCGCTTGCCGGCGTGCAGGCCGTGGCCGCGCGCAGCCGCCACGCCTTTGCGCGGCACACGCATGACCAGTTCGGCATTGGCGTGATGCGCCAGGGCGCGCAGGTGTCGCACAGCGGACGCGGCCAGGTTCGCGCGGGGCCGGGCCACGTCATCACCGTCAACCCGGGCGAGGTCCACGACGGCGCACCCATTGGCGACACCCCGCGCGCCTGGCAGATGCTGTATCTGGACCCGGACGTGGTGGCGCAGGCGGCAAGCGATCTGGACGCGGACGGCCACGCGGGCGCCACCTACGAATTTGAACACCCCGCGCAAAGCCAGCCCGCCTTGGCGCGCGACGTATTGGCGTTGTACGGACACGCCATCAGCGGCGGCACCCCGCTCGCCTGCGACGCGCTGTTGCTGCGGATCCTGGCCCAGGCGCGCGGCGACGGCACGCGGTGGCTGGTGCTTGAGACCGGCCTGAGCGTGCCCGCATCAATTCGCCACGCACGCAGCCTGATCGACGACGCCCCCGCCGCCACATTGTCGCTGGCGGACCTGGCTGCCGCCAGCGGGCTCAGCCGGTATCAGGCGCTGCGCGCCTTTGCCCGCGCCACGGGCCTCACGCCGCATGCGTATCAAATACAGCGGCGCCTGCTGCTGGCGCGCCAGTTGATCCGACGCGGCATGGCACTGGCCGACGCCGCCGCCACCAGCGGCTTTGCCGACCAAAGCCATATGACGCGGCTGTTCGTTCGAGCCTACGGCGTATCGCCTGGCCACTACGCCATCGCGGCCCGCTCGACCTGAGAGCGAGTGCGAACCCGAGTCCGAACCCGAACCTGACTCCGAGCCCCATCCCGCATTCACCCGCCGCAATTTCGTTCAAGACCGGCCGCGCCCGTCCGTCCTACGCTGCGTGCTTTCCACGCATGGCACGGCAATGGACACGAACAAACGCATGTGGGGTTATGGCTTTCTGGCAGCGGCCATGGCGCTGGTGGGCAGCACGGTCATCGCCAGCAAGATCATCGGGGCGGGCATGCCGCCATTCACGGCCACCGCGCTGCGGTTCGCCATTGCGCTGCCCTGCCTGGCCCTGCTGATGGCGGCCACCGGGGCGCGATTACCCCGCCTGCAAAAGCGCGATTGGCTGCTGCTGGCGGCACAGGCCATTGCCGGCAGCGTGGGCTATACGACCCTGTTGATCGCCGGCCTGCAACGCGCCTCGGCGGTGGATGGCGGCATCATCCTGGGCACCTTGCCGCTGGTGTCCGCCGCCATCGCCGTGCTGGTGCTGGGCGAACGCCCCGGCAAGGCCACGCTGGGCGCCATAGCCATGGCGGCATTCGGCGTCTGGCTCATGGCTCGCAGTGGGGCAAACGCGGATCGGGCCGCATCGTGGACCGGCAATGCGCTGATTCTGGGCGCAGTGGTGTGCGAAGGGCTGTTCATCCTGCTCAACAAACGCTTGCGCGTGCCCGTGCCGCCGCTGGCGCTATCGACGGTGATGGCGGGATTCGGCCTGGCCTTTTCCGCGCTGGCCAGCGTGGCCGAATCGCCTTGGACGTTGAACGTGTCGGCCGACGCCGTGCTGGCGGTGGGTTATTACGCGCTGGTACCCACGGTGGGAGGCTTCCTGCTCTGGTACGCGGGTGCTGCGCGCGTGCGCGGTTCGGAAGCGGCGCTATTCACCGCGCTGGCGCCGGTGTGCGCGGTGCTGCTGGCCGCCAGCGTGCTGGGTGAATCGGTCACGCTTGCCCAAGCAGCAGGCATGGGATGCGTGCTGGGCGGCGTGTTGATGCAGGGCCTGGCCACGCGCTCCGGCCGCGAGCCGTCGGCCACCAAGCACTAAGCACTGAACACTACCCACGGCTAAACGCCAGCGCGAACTCGTCGGAAAAAATATCGGCCAGCGCATGCCGCAACGCGGCGGCGCGTTCAGCGCCATAGGCCGCTTCGAAACGACGCTGCGCATCTTTCCACAGGCGTTTGGACTCGGCAAGTTTGGCGCGGCCAGCCTCGGTCAGCGCCACGCGGCGGCTGCGGCCATCGCGCTCGTCGCGCGACATTGCCACATAACCGTCTCGTTCCAGCGGCTTCAGATTGTGCGCCAGCGCCGAGCGATCCAGGACCAGCGCGCGCGCCAGGTCGGTCATGGACGGCGAGCCCGCGCGGGCGATGTGGATCAGGATGGAATGCTGCGACACCTTCAAGCCGCAGGGCGCAAGCACCGTGTCATACAACTGCGACACGCGCCGGGTCGCCTTGCGCAAGGCGGCGCCATTGCAGACCAGCGGGTCCGTGATGGTGGCAAGGGCAGAGGGTTCAACGTCGGACATGGGGGCAGGAATAGAACAACAACAAGGACAAGGACAAGGACAAGGACAAAGGCGAAGGCAAACCGAATCAGGCTGGTCAATACCCTACTTCCGGGGCGGGCTGTCGTCCAGCCCATTCTTGACAGATACTGGCATATGCACGTAAATTTTATCGCACTCCATTCCGGCCTACGCTCATGCCTGCCAGCCCCCCATCACCCTCCCCCACGGCAAGCTCCGCCAACGCGCGCCTGCAAGCCATGCTTGAAGCGCCAATCGCCCCCACGCTGGCCCGGCTGGCCTGGCCCAATATATTGATGATGACGGCGCAGTCCGCCACCAGCCTGATCGAAACCTGGTTCCTGGCGCGGCTGGGCACCTCGGTGCTGGCTGGCGTGGCGCTGGTGGTGCCGGTGCTGTTCCTGATGGGCAACATGTCGCAAGGCGCAATGGGAGGCGGCATTTCCGCGGCGGTGGCGCGCGCGCTGGGCGGCGGGCGCCGGCAGGAGGCCGACCAACTGGTGCTGCACGCCGTGGTGCTCAACGCGATTCTGGGCATGCTCTTCTGTGTGCTGATGCTGGCCTTCGGGCCGCAGTTGTATCGCGCGCTGGGCGCGCAAGGCGAAGCGCTGGACGCCGCGCTGACGTATTCCAACGTGATCTTCGGCGGCATCGTCCTGATGTGGCTGATGAACGCTTTTGCCAGCGTCATCCGGGGCACGGGCAACATGCTGGTACCGGGCGCGGTGATCTGCGGCGGGGCCTTGCTGCTGGTTCCCTTGTCGCCCTGCCTGATCTTCGGTTGGGGTCCGTTTCCCGCGCTGGGCGTGGCGGGCGGCGGCTGGGCACTGGTCATCTACTACGGCGTGGGCGCGCTGATCCTGGGCCTCTACTGCGCCAGCGGCCGCAACCCCGCGCGGCTGGTCATCAGCCGGCTGCACTGGACATTGATGCGCAGCATTCTTAGCGTAGGCGCATTGGCCACCCTGAACCCGCTGCTGACCAATGCCGTGGTGGCGCTAACGGCGGCCTTGGTCGGCGCCTATGCCGGCACGGCCGCGGTGGCCGGCTACGGCATTGCCGTGCGCCTGGAATATCTGCTGATGCCCATTGCCTTCGGGCTGGGCGCACCCATGGTCGCCATGGTGGCCTCCAACATCGGCGCGGGGCGGCCCGAGCGCGCCATGCGTATCGCGTTGACCGGTGGCGCCATGGCCTTCGTGCTGGCAGAAACCATCGGACTGACGGCGGCGATTTTTCCAGAGGCCTGGCTGCGGCTGTTCGGCGCCGAAGACCACATGCTGCAAGCCGGCGCCGACTACCTGCGCACCGTCGGCCCTGTGTACGGGTTCTTTGCGTTGGGGTTTTCGATGTACTTCGCCTCGCAAGGCGCGGGGCGTTTGAAGTGGCCGCTGGTGGCCGGCGGCCTGCGCCTGGCGACGGCGGTGGGCGCGGGCGCCATCGCGCTGCACCTGACCGGGTCGCTGACGGTGTTCTTCCTGGTGGCGGCCGTGGCGATGTGCCTGTACGGCTTGATCATCCTGGCCGCGGTCGCTTCCGGCTCGTGGTTCGCGCCGGGCCATCTGCAAAAGGCCCGCCCCTTGGCGCGTTCGTAGGCGGCGCATCGCGCAGCGCGTACGCCACCAGTTCGGCGGCGTATGCCGGCAGTGCGTCACGCACGCACAGCACCAGGTCGCGCGCGGCCCAGGCGTCGGCCAAAGTCACTCGCTGCACGCCCGCCGCACGCCCCAGGCGCACGGCGGCCACGCGCGGCACGATCGCGATGCCCACGCCCTGCCCCACCATCCGGCACACGGCATCGAAGCCGCGCAAACGCACGCGGTACGACAACACCTTGCCGCTTCTCCGCGCATGGTGCGCAATATGGTCTTGCAAGGCGCTGCCTTCGACCAGCCCCACAAAATCCTCGTCCGCCACCTCGCTCAGCATGACGGACGAACGCTGCGCCAGCGCATGGCCGCGCGGCACGATCACGGTCAGCGGATCATGGCGGAAGGTCTGGGTGTGCAGCCCATGCAGGTCCGCCGAGTCCGCCAGCACGCCGATATCGCAGGTGCCCGCGCGCAAGGCATCGGCGATTTCCAGGCTGGGCTTTTCTTCCAGGTCCACTGACACGCGGGGATGGTCGCGCAGAAAATCGCCCAGCACGGGCGGCAGGTATTCGCTTAAGGCAGTGGTGTTGCACAGCACGCGCACGTGCCCTTTCAGGCCGTGGCCAAAATGATCGAGTTCGCCGCGCATGCGGTCGATCTGCGCCAGCACGACGCGCGCATGGTGCGCCAGCGTCTGGCCGGCCGGGGTGGGTTCCACGCCGCGATGCGCGCGCAGCAACAGCGGCACGCCCAGGTCGCCCTCCATGCCCCGGATGCGCTCGCTGGCCGACGCCAGCGTCATATGGCTGCGCTTGGCGCCCGCTGTGATGGAGCCCGATTCCTGCACGTTGAGGAAAAGACGAAGGTCGGTCAGGTCGAATCGCATGCGGCCAGCGTAGCACGCGAGCCTATGGCTCAGCCATAGGATGGCTATGCAAGATCCCGATACTGACGGCGGCGCATTGCGGCGCAGAATTCGTCTGTCGATGACTTGAATAGCCTTATAAAATGACGATTTCCATTCCAAGCCGATATCCGGCCGGCAAGCACGCCTGCCCTGCTGACCACCGCGCATTCGTCGCCAGCATCAGGCAAGACCATAGCCCTACCCGCCACATGGCGGCGACATGACGACGATGGATCTCCTGCCCGGCGGCACCCCGGCAATACTGGCCGCCGTCGTGTCCGTGTTCGTCCTGGCCGGTGTGGTCAAGGGCGTGGTGGGCTTGGGGCTGCCCACCATTTCCATGGCATTGCTGGCCTTGGTGATGGCGCCCGCGCAAGCCGCCGCCTTGCTGATCGTGCCGTCCTTGATCACCAACCTGTGGCAGGCGCGCCCCTGGCCCATGTTGGCGCCTACGCTGCGGCGCATCGGCACCATGCAGGTCGGCGTGTGCGTGGGAACGCTGGCCGGTGCGATGTGGCTGGGCGCGCCCAGCGGGCGTTGGTCCAGTGTCTGCCTGGGGCTGGCGCTGATTGCCTATGCCGCGTGGGGCCTGTTTGGATCGCCGCCCAGCGTGCCGCGCCGGCACGAGCGTGTGCTGGGCGCGCTGGTGGGCACGATCACCGGCGTGATCACGGCGGCCACCGGGGTGTTCGTGATCCCCGCCGTGCCCTACCTGCAAGCCTTGAACCTGGGCAAGGACGGATTGATCCAGGCCATGGGCATTTCATTCACGGTGTCGACCTTGGCGCTGGCGGCGGGCCTGTGGGTCAACGGCGGCTACAGCCCGGGCGCGGCCAGCGCATCCCTGCTGATGCTGCTGCCCGCGCTGGCCGGCATGGCGCTGGGGCAATGGCTGCGGGGCAAGCTGTCTGCCCGCACATTCAAGCTGTTTTTCATGATCAGCCTGGCCTTGCTGGGCGCGTGGCAGGTGGCCCAGGGCTGGACGGGCTAAGCCGCGATCAGCGCGCGGTTTGACTGCCCACCGCGCCCAATGCGCCCCGCCCGTCATGCCGCCAGGCGCCGCTCATCCACGAAGCCAATGGACACCGACATGTCGCGCCAGCGCGCCAGTTCCTGCTGCACCGATTGGATCTTGCCGCGCGCCTGGTCAAACGCATCGCGCCCCAGAAACAGATGCAGCGGCGCGTACTGCGCCTCTGCCGCCTGAATCAGCGCCTGCGCCGCCTTGGCCGCATCGCCGCCGTCATGCGCCTGGACTGCGCGCGCGGCCCGTTCGGGAGAGCCGCCGCCATCACGCGGCGATACCGCCCGCATGGCGCCCGGATAGACCAGCGACACGCGCACGCCCCACGGCGCGGCTTGCGCCGCCAACGCCTCGGTCATGCCGCACACCGCGAACTTGGCGGCACTGTAAGCGCCCCACTCGGCATGCCTGCCATCAAAGCCCAGGATCGACGAGACATTGATGACATGCCCGCTGCCCTGCGACCGCATGCGCGGCAGCACCGCGCGGATCATGTTGAGCGCGCCGAAGACATTGATATCAAACGCGGCGCGCACGTCGGCGTCGGACAACTCATCCAGCGAGCCCGGGCATGCCGCGCGCGCGTTGTTCACCAGCACATCCACACGGCCGAAGGCGGCCATGGTGGCGGCCACCGCGCGGCGCACGCTGCGCTCATCGGCCACGTCCACCGTCAACGGCAGAAACTGGCCTTCCAGCTTCGCGCCCACCGCGTCCAGCAATGCATCGCCATCCCGCGACGTCGCCGCCACCTTGTGTCCCAGGTCCAGCAGCATCCGCACCAATGCCAGGCCCAGGCCCGTCGATGCGCCCGTCACCAACCAGATTTTTTCGGATTTCATGCGATTCCCTTCCCTTGCTTGTCGTGCTTGCGGCCTCCGGCAAGATGCCTGGCGGCCGGCTCGGGACCATGCATTCCGTGACGAAAGCATCGACCCCAAGCCTGGAAGGGATATTAAGAATCGAGCGTGGGCGCGTACAGTCTCGTTCTTGCTGGAAACCTGCCTATTCCTACGTTGATGCGGCGCCGGGGTCGGCGCGAAACTCAGCGCGAAAACCGCCGCCGTTGCCCGGTCTGCCGAACCGCCGCCACCAAACCCTGCACCGCGGATTCTTCTGAACGCAGGTAGGCGTAGAAGCGCGCCGCCGGCAAATCAGGCATGCCGTCCTCGCGCGACAAGGCGCGCAGGCCCTCGCGCAACTGGCTGCGCGCCACTGGCGCCACGGCAAAGCCCGCCTGTGCCGCGGCCAGGCAGCCCGCCATGCTGCCGCTTTCAAACGCCGGCAGCCACGGCTTGCCGGCCTGCGAGAGGACCGTGATGGCCGCCGCGCGGTACACGCACGGATCCGGAAACACCGCCAAGGGCACGGACGCATCAGGATCCCACGGTTGGTCATCGCCCCAGGCCCACACCAAATCCTCTTCCCACAGCAGTTCGCCCTCGTCTTGCACGCGCGCACATTGCTTGCCGAAGACCACGTCCAGCTTGCCGCGCGCCTGCTGGCGCAGCAGGTCGGCGGTGATGCCCACCTTCAGCTCGATCGACGCATCCGGGTGCGCCCGATGAAAGGCTTGCAGCACGTGCGCCAGCCATGCGCCCGCGAAGTCCTCGGACGAACCGATCCGCAAGCGCCCCTTCAAACGCGCGCCGCTCAAGCGGGCGCGGGCCTCGCGTTCCAGGTCGACGATGTTGCGGGCGTAGGCGTACAGCGTCTGACCGGGGGGCGTCAGTTCGAAGCTGCGCGTGGTGCGCGCAAGCAGCGTGGCGCCGGCCAGCATTTCAAGCCGCTTGATGTGGCCGCTGACCGCCGACGGCGTCAACGCCAGCGCATCGGCGGCCAGCGCAAAGCCGCCGCAGTCGACCACTTCGATAAAGGTGCGCAACAAGGTCAGGTCCAGCACTGCGCCTGCCGTGTCGTTGAGGGTGTCCATCGCTATCGCCTGTTAATTCACGAAGTGTTGATAATAGACCTTCATTCATCACCAATCATGACAACTCGACCGGGTATCGTGACCGCATCATCGCAACCCAAGGAGCCACCGCCATGTCCGCCTACGCCCAGGTCCAAACCCCCTTGCTGGATATCGCCTACCTGGAATGGAACCCCGCCGGGTCGCGCACCGCCGTGCTGGTACATGGCTGGCCGGACAGTCCGGAATGCTGGAATCCTGTCGCGACACGCTTGGCCGCGGAAGGCTACCGCGTGCTGTGCCCCGCGCTGCGTGGCTTTGGACCGACGCGCTTTCGGCACGCCGCCACGCCACGCAGTGGCGAGCTAGCCGCGCTGGGGCGCGATCTGCTGGACTTCATCGACGCGCTGGCCTTGGACCGCCCCACGCTGGTCGGCCACGATTGGGGCGCGCGCGCCGCCGCCAACGCCTGCGGCCTGCGGCCCGGCGTGGCGACGCAACTGATACTGCTGTCGGTGGGCTACGGCACCAACGACCCGAACCAGGTACTGCCGCTTACGCAGGCGCGCAACTATTGGTACCACTGGTACATGGCCACGCCCCGGGGCGCGGCCACCGTGCGCGACGACCGCCAGGCCTTTGCCCGCATGATGTGGGACACCTGGTCGCCCGGCGTCTGGTACACGCAGGCCGATTTCGAGGAAGCGGCGCGCGCGTTCGACAACCCCGACTGGGCCGACATCGTGCTGCATTCCTACCGGCAACGCTGGGGGCACGCCGAGGGCGAGCCGGCCTACGCAGCCGACACAGCCCAACTCACGCCCGCGCCCGTCTTGACGGTACCCACCCTGGTGCTGCACGGTGGCGCCGACGCCTGCAACCACCCCGCCACGTCCGAGGGCAAGGAACACTTTTTCAGCGGCGCTTATGAACGCCAAGTCCTGGACGGCGTAGGCCATTTCCCGCAGCGGGAAGCCCCGCAGGCCGTGGCGGATGCCATCCTGCGGTTCTGCGCGACACCCGGGAATGCCACCCCGCCGGGCAGCCCGCCACGGAATGGCGGATAATCCGTCTGTTTCCCGCCGCGCAACGCGGCGGATTTTTGTGGGCGCGTAGCGCGCCCGACAGCATTCGGAGTCAACTATGCATCGCGGCATTCAGGCGATTGAACAATTCATGGAATCCATCGGCCTGACCTGGCGCCCCGGCTCGACCGAAAGCGCCGAGCTGCGCGTCAGCTACCGCATTGGCAACACCCGTCCGCTGGGCATCGACCGCACCCTGGTCGAATTCCACTGCGATGCCAAGCGCCCCAAGGTCTGGGTGCCCGAGTTCTCGCGCACCAGCTTTCACCAGTGGTTTGAAGTGCCGTTCCAGGAATTCGAGTTCACCCCCGGCGGCTCGATGCTGAAAATCAAGGCCCCCGCACGCGGCAACGCCCCCCCGTACAGCGTGGGGATCAAGCCACTGGCTTGATGGAGAAAAGCCCCGCCCTGCGGTGCGCCGCAGGGCAAACGGGCCAGATTTGACTCGATCGGGCCCAGGTTCAAACCCGCTTGTACATGATCGTCGTCGCATCCACCTTGCCCGGGTCGTGCGGGTCGCGGCTGAAGCCGGGGATTTGTCCTATCGCGATATAGCCGGCCGACGTATACAAGGGTTCGGCGCTATCACCTGTGCGGGTGTCCAGGGTGATCAGGCTGCGGCCCAGCGTCACGGCTTGCGTTTCGGCTTCGTTAAGCAAGCGGCGGGCGATGCCTCGGCGGCGGAAGTCGGGGTGGACCAGCAGCTTGCGGATCTCGGCCCGATGCGGTTGATTGGGTGGCGTATCGCAGTCCAGTTGCACGGCGCCGGCCAGCCGGCCGCCCTCGCGCGCGATCCACAACGACAAACCGCCTTGCGCCACCGCGGGCAGTACTTTGACCCGCCAGAAGGCATTGGCGTCGTCCATTGAAAACGGCAGGACGAAGTTGACGCTGGCGCCGTTCTGCACGCAGGCGTGCAGCAGGCCGGCCAGGTCAGCCAGGCAGGCCTCTGCGCCGTCGGCCGTCAGCAGGGACACTTCAAGGCGGTTGTGGTCTTGGGGCATGGTGGGCTCAGACGATGAACAGCAGATAGCGGGCGCCGCGTTGCGGCGGGGTAGCGAACAGGCTGGCGCCGAACAGTTGGTAGCGCAGGCAATCGCCTGGCGCCAAGGTGTACGACTGCCCATCAACGGTGATGCTCAATTCGCCTTCCAGCATCAGCAGATGATGTTCCAGGCCGGGCCGGGGTGATTGGTCGTAGGCAATGCGGGAGCCGGGCGCCAGCTCGCATGCCAGGACTTCGCCGGCCAGCTGCTGCGCGGGCGGGGATACCGAACGGCGGCGAAAGCCCGCGCTGTCGTCGACCCACACGGCTTGCGCGTGTTCGGGCACCAGCGGCGCGAAGTCGTCTTCCACCATCATCATCAGGCGCGACATGGTCAGGCCGTGCGCGGCGCACAGCTTGCCGAGCACGGCGGCGGTGGGGCTGACATCGGCATTTTCCAGGCGCGACAAGGTGGCGCGGCTGACGCCCGCCAAGCCGGCAAGCTCGTCCAGCGACCAGCCGCGTTCTTGCCGCAGCGCCTTCAGCCGCTGGGCGATGCGACGGTCCAGATCAGTATCGACGGGCATGTTTTCCATATATGGGAATTTATCTCACATACGAAAACCCAGCAAGATCGGATCTTAAATAAAACTTCGGCACAATACGGCATGCCTTTGGCCAGAATCCTACTCATGTCCCTACTTAGCCTATCGTTTTTGGGCGGCTGCGCCCTGCCGCCGTTGGACAAGCGCAGCGTATCGCAGGCCTTGACGCCTGACGAGTCGCTCGCCACGCCGCTGGGTCGGGGCATTGCGCCTCGGGCGGCGGCTCATCCCGGAAAATCCGGCATCCACCCCTTGAGCGATGCCCACGACGCCTTTGCCGCCCGCATGATGCTGGCGCGCGCGGCCGAGCGCAGCCTGGATGTGCAGTACTACATCTGGCACAACGACATGACGGGCACCATGCTGCTGGAAGCGTTGCACGAAGCCGCCGACCGTGGGGTGCGCGTGCGCCTGCTGCTGGACGACAACGGCACGGCTGGTCTGGACAAGGTGCTGGCCGCGCTCGACACGCACCCCAATATTGAAGTGCGGCTGTACAACCCTTTTGTGCTGCGCTGGCCCAAGTCCTTGGGTTACCTCACGGATTTCAGCCGCTTGAACCGGCGCATGCACAACAAGTCGTTCACCGCCGACAACCAGGCCACCATCATCGGTGGTCGCAATATCGGCGATGAGTACTTTGGGGCGGGCAGCGGCGTGTTGTTCACCGACCTGGACGTGTTGGCAATCGGTGCGGCGGTCAACGATGTGTCGCAGGACTTCGACCGCTACTGGGCCAGCGATTCCGCCTACCCGGTGGACCGCTTGCTGAAGCCGGCCTTGCCGGGCGAACTGGAAGCGCTGGAAGAGCAGGCCAGCAAGGTCGAGCGATCGCCCGAGGCCGCCACGTATGCCCAAGCCCTGAAGCAGTTGCCGTTCATCCAGCAACTGCTGCAAGGCGAGCTGGAGCTGGAATGGGCCGACACCCGCATGGTCAGCGACGACCCGCGCAAGACGCTGGGCACCGCGCCGCGCGAGGCCATGCTGCCGCACCAGCTTTACGACATCATCGGCACGCCCACCCAAGACATGGAACTGGTGTCGCCCTATTTCGTGCCGACGGCGGACGGCACCCAGTCCTTTGCAAGGCTGGCGCGAAACGGTGTGAAGGTGCGGGTGCTGACCAATGCCCTGGAGGCCACCGACGTGGCGGTGGTGCATTCCGGCTACGCCAAGCGCCGCAAGGACCTGCTGGCCAGTGGCGTCGAGCTGTATGAAATGAAGCGCAAAGCAGGTGGGGCCGAGCGCAACAAGAGCATGGGGCCGTTTGGGAGTTCGGGTTCCAGCCTGCACGCCAAGACCTTCGCGGTGGACGGCCAGCGCGTCTTTGTCGGGTCGTTCAACTTTGATCCGCGATCGGCCATGCTGAACACCGAACTGGGCTTTGTGATCGACAGCCCCACGATGGCGGGGCGCATTGCCGAGGCCTTTAGAGAAGGCGTGCCCAAGGTGGCGTATCGGGTCTGCCTGGACGAGCAAGGCAGCTTGTACTGGCTGGAGCAGCGCGACGGCAAGACGCTGCGGCACGACACCGAGCCGGGCACGTCGGCGTGGAAGCGGTTCACGGTGTGGTTCGTGTCGCTGTTGCCGCTGGAATCCATGCTGTGACGCCATCGCAACAAGCGGAGTTCACCGCGACGGTGGTGGACGTAGACTGATCTTTTTCAGCCGCTGCCTTTCAGCACAACAGCCGCCTTGACCTCCCCATCATGACCGCCCCCTGCCCGCCTTTGCCCGACCTGGACTGGACCGCCGTCACGCAGTCCCTGGACGCGTACGGCAATGCGATCCTGCCCGGCCTGTTGCCCCCCGCGCAATGCACCGAGCTGGCCGACGCCTATTCCGCCACGGACCGCTACCGCAGCCGTATCGTGATGGCGCGGCACGGCTTCGGGCGCGGCGAATATCAGTACTTCGCCTACCCGCTGCCACCCCTGCTGCAAGGCCTGCGCACGGCGCTGTACCCCCGCCTGGCGCCCATCGCCAACCGATGGAATCGGCAGATGGGCGTTGCCGTGCAATACCCCGATGATCACGCCACCTTCCTGCAACGTTGCCACGACGCCGGGCAACGGCGGCCCACGCCCTTGATCCTGCAATACGGCCCTGGCGACTACAACTGCCTGCATCAAGACCTGTACGGTGAACATGTGTTTCCCCTGCAAGTGGCGGTGCTGCTGTCACGCCCTGGCGTGGATTTCACGGGCGGCGAATTCGTCATGCAGGAAACCAGCAGCCGCGAGCAGCGCGCCGAGGTGCTGCCCCTGCAACAAGGCGACGCGCTGATCTTCACCGTGAACCAGCGGCCCGTGCCGGGTACGCGCAGTTGGCGCAAAGTTGCGATGCGCCACGGCGTGAGCGCGCTGCGCAGCGGCCAACGCCATACGCTGGGCCTGATCTTTCACGACGCGCAGTAGCCGAGAAGCCATGACGCTGGATCTGTTCAACGACGACGACACCGCGCAGCACGGCCGCGAGCAGATCGGCCCGCAATCCTTTGTGCTGCGCGGCTTTGCGCTGCCCTACGCGGACGCGTTGCTGCAAGGGGTGGATGCCGTGGCCGCGCAATCGCCGTTTCGCCACATGCAGACGCCGGGCGGCTACACCATGTCGGTCGCGCTGACCAACTGCGGGACGCGGGGTTGGACGTCGGACGCGCAGGGCTACCGCTACACGCGCATCGACCCGCTGTCCGGCCAGCCCTGGCCCGATCTGCCCGAGGCCTTTCTACGGCTGGCCCAGGCCGCCGCGGCCGACGCGGGCTTTTCGGGGTTTACCCCCGACGCGTGCCTGGTTAACCGCTACGAGCCCGGCGCGCGCCTGTCGCTGCACCAAGACAAGAACGAGCGGGATTACAACGCGCCCATCGTGTCGGTGTCGCTGGGCATGCCCGCCCTGTTCCTGTTCGGCGGCCACGCGCGCACGGACCCGGCGGCGCGGGTTGCCTTGTTGCATGGCGACGTTGTGGTCTGGGGCGGGGTAGACCGGCTGCGCTATCACGGCGTGATGCCGATGAAGGACACGCCCCACTCGCGGCTGGGCAGCCAGCGGATCAATTTCACCTTGCGCAAGGCGGGCTGAGCCGGGCACCCACCCCGTGGCAAACCCGCCATCAGGCCGCCATCAAGCCGGCCCCACCCCGCCCCAGAGCATTGCACGGGGCCATTTGAGGGAAAAGCGGCGCGGCCGGGTTAGCATAGCCGCACGCTTAACCTCAAAGAGAGTCCTGACATGCATTCGCTGGGCCGTCTCGTCCTTCTCGTGAACGACTACGACACCGCCATTTCCTTCTATCAAGACAAGCTGGGCATGGAGGTGTTCGCAGATATGCCCGTGGGCCAGCAGCGCTACGTGCACCTGCGCCTGCCGTCCCAGCCCGCCGTGGGCGTCTGGCTGTTGCAAGCCCTGACCCAGGCGCAGCGCGACCGCGTCGGCGACCAGACCGGCGGCCAGCCGGTCGGGGTGTTCTACACCGACGACGTCATGCGCGACCACAGCAGCTTCACCGCGCGCGGGGTGCGCTTCACCAAGGAGCCCGTCCATGACGACAGCACCATTTATGCCCACTTCATTGACCTGTACGGCAATGAATTCATACTGGTGCAAATGAAGCGCCCCTAGCGCTCCTGGCACCCAGCAAGACCGCCATGACCCTGGCCAACCCGAAACAGGACTGGATTCTCCGCGCGGCCGCCTCCGGCCACGTGGAGCGCATCGAAGCCTTTTTCGGTGGTCATGGCTACGACATGCACCGCCACGACACCTACGCCATCGGGCGCACCTTGTCGGGCGTGCAAAGCTTCCATTACCGCCGGGACTTCCGGCACAGCCTGCCCGGCGGCACCATCGTGCTGCACCCCGATGAGCCGCACGACGGCCAGGCCGGCACCGAAGCCGGCTTCCACTACCGCATGATCTACGTTGAACCCGCGCTGATCCAGCAGATCCTGGGCGGCCGGCCGCTGCCGTTCATCGCCGGCGGCCTCTCTGGCGACGCCAGGCTGCACGCCGCCAGTGGCGCGCTGTTGCAAAGCACGCAGGAACGGCTTGACCCCTTGCAGGAAGACGACGCGCTGTATGACCTGGCCCACGCGCTTTGCACGGCGGCGGGCTGGTCCGAGGGGCGACGGACGGGACGCCAGACCCGGCGACGACCGCTCGACTATGTGGCGGCCGAGCGCGCGCGCCACTACATCCATGCCTCGCTGGACACGACCATCACCCTGGACGCCTTGGCGGCGGCGGCCGGGAAAGACCGCTGGAGCCTGTCGCGCGATTTCCGCGCGCTGTTCGGCACCAGCCCCTACCGCTATGTGATGTTGCGCCGGCTCGACCTGGCGCGCCGGCTGATCGCCACCGGCACGCCCTTGGCGGACGCGGCGGCCCATGCCGGTTTCACCGACCAAAGCCACCTGACCCGCCGCCATGTGCAAACCTACGGCATGCCGCCCGACCGGTGGCGGCGCATGCTGCACGCCTAGCCCGCGCCAGCCAACAAAGCCCGCCTGGGCCTGAGACCGCCTGAACCCGCCCCCCCCAATCAACCCCCCACCCAAACCTGCAAGAACGTACAAGACGCGATGCCTTGGCGCGCCTTAATCTGGGCGTCTCTCTTCTTGTCCAGGTTCCACCATGCCCCCCATTTCCGCCATCAATATCGCCAGCAAGCTTGCGCTGTTTTCCGAGCAGTGGCGCCCCAAGGTCATCGCGCAGATGAACGACTACCAATTCAAGGTGGTCAAGGTGCAGGGCGACTTCGTCTGGCATAGCCATGCCGACACCGACGAAACCTTCATCGTGGTCAGCGGCCGGCTGCGCATCGACCTGCGCGACGGCCACATCGACCTGGGGCCCGGCGAAATGGCAGTGATACCCAAGGGCGTGGAGCACAAGCCCTGTGCCGTCGAAGAAGCGCATCTGATGCTGGTTGAACCCTGCGGCGTGCCCAATACCGGCGACCAGGGCGGCGAGCGCAGTGCGCCAAACGACGTCTGGATCTGAGTCCCTTGATTCTGCTACCGTGAATTCCCCCCAGGAGGACACCATGCCCAAAGTCATGCTCGTTACCGGCGGCAGCCGTGGCATCGGCGCCGCCGTCGCCAAGCTGGCCGCGCGCCGCGGCTACGCGGTCGGCATCAACTACCGCACCCATTCCGACGCCGCCGACGCCGTCGTGGCCGAGATCCAGCAGGCGGGCGGCACCGCGCTGGCCATCCAGGCCGACGTGTCGCAAGAAGATGACGTGCTGCACATGTTCCGCACGCTGGACGAGCGCCTGGGCCGCATCGACGCGCTGGTCAATAACGCCGGCATCCTGGAAACGCAGATGCGCCTGGACCAGATGGAAGCCGACCGCCTGCTGCGCGTGCTGTCCACCAACGTCATCGGCGCTTTCCTGTGTGCGCGCGAAGCGGTGCGCAGGATGTCGACGCGCCATGGCGGCGTGGGCGGCGCCATCGTCAACGTGTCCTCGGCGGCGGCGCGCCTGGGCTCGCCCAATGAATACGTGGATTACGCGGCCTCCAAGGGCGCACTGGACACGATGACCATCGGCCTGTCCAAAGAGGTAGCGCCCGAAGGTATCCGCGTGAATGGCGTGCGCCCCGGCACCATCTACACTGACATGCACGCAAGCGGCGGCGAGCCGGGCCGGGTGGATCGCCTGAAAAGCGTGATCCCGCTGCGGCGCGGCGGGTCGGTCGAAGAAGTGGCGGGCGCCGTCATGTGGCTGTTTTCCGAAGAAGCCGGCTATACCAGCGGTTCGTTTATCGACGTGTCCGGCGGTAGTTGAGAGGGTCGCTGGAGGGGTAGCAGGAGGGGCTGCTGAAGGGGCGGCACACGGAGTGGTACATGAGGCGGCACATGGGGCAGAAAATGGAGCGGCCAAGGAAGTAGCCAGACCGGCCTGCCTACCGACCGACGCTCAGCCGTTGCCGTGGGGCTTGTCGTCGGTGGCGATGACGCCCTTGTTTTCCGGGGCGTCGGAAATGCGCGCTTCAACGCGGCGCAGCACCGCCAGCACAAACAGCGCCAGCAAGGTGCTGACCAACGCCGTGGCTTCGCGGCCCATGCCGGCCGCCACGCCGATGGCGGCGGTCATCCAGATGCTGGCCGAGGTGGTCAGCCCGTGGATCTCGCGTTCATCGCTGAGCTTGATGATGGCGCCCGCGCCCAGAAAGCCGATGCCGGCGATCACGCCCTGCAGCACCCGGCTAAGGTCACTGATTTCCATGCCGCCCTGCAGGGGCACCAGCACAAAAATAGCCGCGCCCAACGCCACCAGCATGTGGGTGCGCAAGCCCGCGGCCTTGCCGCTGCGCTCGCGTTCGAAGCCCAGCATGCCACCCAGTATCACCGCCATGCCCAAGCGCAACACAATGCGCGTGGCTTCGCCCACATCCGGAATATCAGCAAATTCGCTACGCACGGTGGACCAGATTTCAAACCAGACTTCCGCCATCTGTCGCATCCTGAAAGGCACGGGTTGAAGGGAACGGGGTGAAGGTGATCAGGTGAATCGAGCATAGCAGGCGTGGCCTCGTCCGCGCCATGTCGGCGCCATGTCCGTGCTGGCACCAGCCGCGCAACTGGTTTACAACCAATGCGTGTCCCGCGCGTGCGGGCGTGAAACCACAGGAGCCACACATGGACTTGCAGCTAGGCGGAAAGCGCGTGCTGATCACGGGTGCGTCCAAAGGCATCGGCCTGGCCTGCGCCGTCGCCTTTGCGCGCGAGGGTGCCGACCCGATTCTGGTGGCGCGCGATGATGCGGCGTTGCATCACGCCACGTCCGCCATCCGCGAACAAAGCGGCCGCGCGGCACATGCCATCACGCTGGACCTGGCCCTGCCTGGCGCGGCGGAAAAGCTGGCCAAGGAAACCGGCCCCATCGACATACTGGTCAACAACGCGGGCGCGGTGCCCGGCGGCGCGCTGGACCAGGTGCAAGACGAACGCTGGCGCGCGGGCTGGGAATTGAAAGTGCACGGCTACATCAGCCTGGCGCGCTGCTACTACCCGCACATGCGCGAAGCGGGCGCGGGCGTCATCGCCAACATCATCGGCATGGCGGGCGCGGCGCCCCGCGCCGACTACATCTGCGGCGCGGCGGCCAATGCCTCACTGATTGCCTTTACCCGCGCGCTGGGTGGCGAAGCGCCCCGCCACGGCGTGCGCGTCTTTGGCGTCAACCCCTCGCGCACGCGGACCGACCGCGTGCTGACCCTGGCCCGGCAGCGCGCGCAGGCGCGCTGGGGCGACGAAAACCGTTGGCAGGAAACGCTGTCGGACCTGCCCTTCAACCGGCTGATGGAACCCGCCGAAGTGGCCGACATGATTGTGTTCGGCGCCTCGCCACGCGCGGGTTACCTGAGCGGCACGGTCATCGACCTGGACGGCGGCGAACAGTACGCGAAATAGTGCGGCGGCCGGCGCTTGGGCCGGCCTGGTGTATCAGCGCGCGGCGGCTTGCCAGCCGGCCAGCAACGCGGGCAGTTGCGTCATGTCGGTGAACACGTGCGCCACGCCCACATTGCGCAGTGCCTCGGCGCCGCTGTGGCCGTTGGCGTCGGGGCTGTAGCCGAACACCGTGGCGCCCGCCGCTACCCCGGCGGTCGCGCCGGTGACCGTGTCTTCCACGACGGCGCAGCGCTTGGGGTCCACACCCAGCGCTTGGGCAGCCGCCAGGTACACGTCTGGAAACGGCTTGCTGCGTGGCATCTCGTGCCCGCTGAAGACGCGGCCGTCGAAGCATTCGGCAATGCCCACCTTGGCCAATTGCAGTTCCACCTTGTGGCGGTCGGCGCCGGACGCCACGGCGATGCGGCCGTCCAGCGTGCGGTGCAAGGTGCGCACCGCGTCGGGCGCACCGGGAATTTCGAGCAGGTCGCGGTCCAGCGCGGCGTTGCGGCGCTGGCGGAATTCACCGAACCAGTCCGGCCCCAGCTTGGCGCCGGTGCGCGCTTCGATCATCTGCTGTTCGTCCTTGACGGCCTTGCCCGTGAAGATACGCATGGTTTCTTCGTGGGTGATGTCCCAACCCAACTCGTTCAGCATCTGGGTCAGCACCTGGCTGGTGATGGGTTCGGAATCAACCAGCACGCCGTCACAATCGAACAACACGGCGTCAAAGGGAAAATCAGTCATGGGGCGGGCGGATGAAGGGGGTTCATGAAGCGGGTAAGCATACTGCATGGCTCAAGGCCAACCTTGTGGCCCATTCGGGCCGCAAGCTTCGGAGTGACGCGCAAGGCAGCGCGGGCCTATCCTGGCTGACCGAGAAGCTGATCGACCCCTAGCTGACCGACCCAGTACGCTACCCTTTCCGCCATGCCTTCCTCCTTACCCGTGACGCCACACCTACCTCTGGACCACTACGACTGGCCCCTTATCGGCCGGCAGTTGGACGCCGAAGGCTGGGCGCTGCTGCCTGGCTTCTTTCCGCCAGATGCCGTGCGCCAGCTCACACAAACGGGCAACACCGCCACGCTGGAAGCGTTGCGGCCTCTGCTGTACCGCCGCCTGCTGCCCATCGCCCGCGCCTGGGCGGACGCGCTGCAACTGGACGCGTCGTATCCCGATGACTTTCCCGCCTGGTTGCAGCACAACCGCAACGCGGGCCAGACCCGCCCCTTGACCGCCATCCAGCGATTGACGCAGGACGGCTATCAGCCGCTTGCGCAGCATGCCGACGGGGAAGCCGTGTTTCCGTTGCAGCTTGTGGCCCTGTTGTCGGCCCCGGAGACGGCATTCACCGGCGGCGAATTCGTCATGACCGAACAACGCCCTCGCATGCAGTCGCGGCCCATGGTGCTGCCCTTGCGCTGCGGCGATGCGGCAATCATCGCGGTATCGCACCGCCCCGTGCAGGGCGCCCAAAACGTGTATCGAGTCACCGCGCGGCAGGCGATCAGCCGGGTGCGCGCTGGCCAGCGCGTGGGGTTGGAACTGTTGCTGCACGACGGACGGTGATGGCGCAAGCGGCTCAGTTTTCCGCCGTGATGTGGCCGTCCGCAACCACCTTTGCATACACCGCCGTCTGCGCCTTGATGAAGGCGCGGAATTCATCTTGGCTCATCGGCTGCACTTCACCGCCCAAGTCGCGGATGCTGGCCACGAATTTCTCGTCGCGCAGGGCGTTGCCGATGGCGCTGGCCAGCTTCTGCTGCGTTTCGGGCGGCGTGCCGGCCGCCACGAACACGCCAAACCAGTTCTCCAGCGCATAGTCTTTCAAAGGCGCGTATTCGGCCACGGCCGGGATGTCGGGTGCAAACGACGCACGCTTGGCCGACGTCACCGCCAGCGGCTTCACCTTGCCGCTCTTGATGAAGGGCAAGGCGCCGGCCAGGCTGACGAAGGTGAGGTCCACGTTGCCCGAGGCCACGTCTACCAATTGCGCGGACGCGCCCTTGTAAGGCACGTGAACCATCTTGATGCCCGCCAGCGACTGCAGCAACTCGCCGTTCAGATGCTGCGGGTTACCCACGCCGCTGGTGGCGTAGGTAAGTTTGCCGGGATGCGCGCGGCCATAAGCCACCAGTTGCTCCACATTGGCCACCGGCAACGCCGGGGTGGCGAGCAGCACATTCGGCACCCTCGCAATCAAGGCGATCGGCACCAGATCCTTCTCTGGCTGGTATTGCATCTTGCTTTTGAACACCAGCGGGTTGATGGCGGTTTCGCCCGCCGATCCCAGCAGCAAGGTCGTGCCATCCGGCGCCGAGCGCACCACCGCCTGCGCGCCCAGCATGCCGCTGGCGCCCGGCTTGTTTTCCACCACCACACCCTGCGGCATGTCGCCGCGCAGCCGTTCGGCCAACAAGCGCCCCATGCCATCCACGCCGCCGCCCGCGGCAAAGGGCACGATCAGGGTGATGGGTCGGCCGGCGTCGGCCGCGTGGGCGGTGCTGAAGGGCGCGGCCAAGGTCAGCGCCAAGGTCAGGGCAGCGCTAAGAAGTCGAGGGTGGGGCATGGTTTGTCTCCTGAGGTGGCCTGTTCGTATGGCGGCCGGGTTTTTACTTAATTGCATTTTATATGTGCAATATGCAAAACTTGCAGCTATGGAAAACACCAATCCCCCGTTGCGCCACGTCCGCTTCACGCTGAACGGGGTCGCCCATACCTGCCTAGACCTGCCCGCGATGTTCGGCGCGGACTACTTTCGCCTGCCCGTCGTACTGCGCCTGCTGTTGGAAAACGCCTTGCGCAACATGCAAGGCGACGAGCGCGACGCCGCCATATCCGCGCTGTTGCGCTGGCTGGACCATGGCACCAGCGACGCCGAGATCGCGTTTCAACCGGGCCGCGTGCTGATGCACGACACCACCAGCACCCCCGCCTTGGTGGACATTGCCGCCATGCGCGACGCGCTGGCCGAGGCCGGCCGCGACCCCGCCGTGCTGAACCCCGTGCTGCCCGTGGACGTCTCGGTAGACCATTCGCTGGCGGTCGAGGCCTATGCGCAAGCCGACGCCGCCGCGCTGAACCTGAACCTGGAACTGCGCCGCAACGCCGAGCGCTACCGCTTCCTGCGTTGGGCCTCCAAGGCGCTGTCCAACGTGCGCATCCACCCGCCGGGCACCGGCATCATGCACACCATCAACCTGGAACAACTGGCCACCGTGGTCTGCCTGGGCGCCGACGGCGCACTGTTCCCCGACATGATGATCGGCACCGACAGCCACACGCCCATGATCAACGGCATCGGCGTGCTGGGCTGGGGCGTGGGCGGGCTGGAAGCACAGACCGTGATGTTCGGCATGCCTACCCTGTTGCGCATACCGGATGTGATCGGCGTGCGCCTTACCGGCGCGCTAGCCCCGGGCGTGACGGCCACCGACCTGGCGCTGACCGTCACGCAACGCTTGCGCGCCATCGGCGTATCAGGCGAATTCGTGGAGTTCTTTGGCCCCGGCGTCAGCACGCTGTCGGCCGGCAGCCGTTGCGTGGTCGCCAACATGGCGCCCGAATACGGCGCCACCACCGGCTACTTTCCCATCGACGGCGCCACGCTGGACTACCTGCGCCAAACGGGTCGCAGCCAGGCGCACATCGCGCGCGTGGCCGCCTATGCCGAACACGCCGGCATCGCGTTCGACCCGCAAGCCGCGCCCCGCTACACCCGCGTGGTCGAAATCGCCCTGGACCAGGTCGGCATGCACGTGGCTGGCCCCAAGCGGCCGCAAGACCTGCACCCCTACGGGCAGACCAGAGCGATTCTGTCTGCGCTGAGCTTCCAGCCGGCCGCGCCCGCGCAAGGCGGCCTGCCGCGCTACCCCGTCGCCATCGCGGCCATCACCAGTTGCACCAACACGTCGGACCCGCGCCTGCTGATGGCGGCCGGGCTGCTGGCCCGCAAGGCGCGCCAGGCCGGGTTGCGCGTGCCCGCCTGGGTCAAGACATCGCTAGGCCCGGGCTCGCCCGCCGCCGCCGACTACCTGGCGCGCGCCGGTTTGCTGGACGACCTGGCGGCGGTGGGCTTTGACATCGTGGGCTATGGCTGCACCACCTGTATCGGTAATTCCGGCGCCCTGCCCGGCGCGGTGCGCGACGCCATGGCAACCGGTGCGGTCCATCCGGTGGCCGTGCTGTCGGGCAATCGCAACTTCACCGGCCGCATCCATCCCGACCTGGACCTGGGCTTTCTGATGTCGCCACCGCTGGTCATCGCCTTTGCGCTCGCGGGCGACGCCGAGCGCGACTTGAGCCAGGAGCCCGTGCAGACCACGGCCAACGGCCGCGCCGTTCACCTGCACGACCTGTGGCCGGATGAGGCCGAGATCGACGCCGCGCTGGCGCAAGGCCTGCGGCCGGACGACTACCGCGCCGCCTTCAAGATCGCCAGCGCCAACCCGGCGTGGCAGGCCTTGCAATCGCCGGACAGCCCGCGCTTTCCGTGGGACCCCGCGTCTACCGCGCTGCGGCGTCCGCCCTTTGCATCGGTGGACGAAGCCGGCCAACTGGGCCGGTACATTGCCCACCCGCTGCTGGTGTTGGGCGACGACGTCACCACCGACCACCTGTCGCCCGCCAGCGCCATTCCGCCCGACAGCCTGATTGCCGACTTTCTCGTGGCGCGTGGCGACGACCGCAACGACCTGAACGTATTCGCGTCCCGCCGGGGCAATTGGGAAGTAATGATGCGGGCCGCGTTCTACAGCAGGAGCCTGGTGAACCGGCTGTGCCCCGACGCGCCCGCGGGCCACACGCGGCATGCGCCCAGCGGCCGCGTGGAGCCCATCTGGGAAGCCGCCGCGCAGTACCGTCAGGACCAGCAGCCGGTGGTGCTGCTGGCCGGTGCGCGCTTTGGCACCGGGTCTTCGCGCGACTGGGCCGCCAAGGGCCAGCGGCTGCTGGGCATCCGCGCGGTGCTGGCGGTGAGCGTTGAACGTATCCACCGTTCGAATTTGATCGGCATGGGCATCCTGCCGCTGCGCCTGCCTGACGGCGTCACGCCCGACACGCTGGCCGTGCAATCCGGTGACCGCATTGAAATCGACGCACCGGCTGATGCGCTGGCGCCACGGATCCCGGTGCCAGTACGCATTCTGCGGGCCGACGGCACAGTGGACGCGTTGTGGGCCACGGCCGCCGTGGAAACGCAGTTGGAGGTGCGCCTGTTGCGGATGGGCGGCGTCATTCCCGCTATCCTGTCGGATATTCTTCGGCCAGCCACGACCCCGACAGCCACGCCCCCATGAGCGCGCAAACCAATACCGTTACCAAAATCCTGGAATTGATCCGGCAAGACCGCCTGCCCGGCGGCGCCCACTTGACCGCACAAAAGCTGGCCGACCGGCTGCGCCTGTCGCGCTCGCCGGTCAACGATGCGCTGGGCGTGCTGGAGCAGCACGGCATCGTGGCGCGCAAGCCCAACCGTGGCTACTTCCTGCAGCAGGACTTCGACGCCCTGCCCGACGCCCCCGCCGACCTGGCCGAACTGGCGCCGCCTTCGGCCGATGACATCGTCACGCAAAGCTACTTCAAGCTGGCCGACGAGCTGCTGCGCGGCCAACTGCCCATGCAATGCAGCGAAGCGCAATTGCGTGTGCGCTATGCGCTGACCAATGCGCAGACGCAGGCGTTGCTGGCGCGCGTATCGCAGGAAGGTTGGGCGCAGCGCCGGCCCGGGTACGGCTGGGAATTTTCGTCCATGATGACGACGCCTGACAGCCTCTTGCAGTCGTACCGCCTGCGTCTGGCGCTGGAGCCGGCCGCCCTGCTGGAACCCAAATTCCGCATCGAGAAAAGCGTGATCGAACGCTGCCGCGCCGCTGAACGGCATCTGCTGGATGGCGGTATCGAAACCGACACGGCCGACCAATTGCACGAGCGTGGCGTACGTTTTCATGAGTCGCTGGTGGAAGCGTCCGGCAACCCGTTTTTCATCGACACGATCAAGCGCGTCAACCGCGTGCGCCGGTTGCTGTCGTACCGCTCCATGCAGGACCGCAGCCGCTATCAGCAGCATTGCGATCAGCATCTGGCCATTCTTGATTTGCTGGAACGTGAACGCAACGACGAGGCCGCGGCCGCCTTGTCCAGCCATTTGCGCAGCACGCTGGACAACCTGGCACGCATCAGCGGCATCCTGGTGTCCCCGGCCTGAAACGCGAAGATTTTCAAAGGCAAGCCCATGCACGTCTATATCGGCTCTCGCACCACACGTGAACGCAATGCGCGCGGCGACGGCATCAGCGTCTACACCTACGCCGCGGACACCGGCGCGCTGACGCTCACGCAGGTGGTCGGCGGCTTGGTCAATCCGTCGTATCTGCTGCCGCATCCGGCGCTGCCCGTGCTGTACACCGTGCACGGCGACAGCCAGGAAGTCAGCGCGCTGCACCGCGATCCGCAAAGCGGCGCGCTTACCCCCTGGCATCAACAACCGTGCCAGGGCCGCAACCCGGTGCATCTGGCCCTGGGTCCGTCCGGGAACTTTCTGATGGTGTCGAACCATTTGAGCGGCGCCTTGGCTGTGCTGCCCGTGGCGCACGACGGCGCGCTTGGCGCCGTTACGCAAACCGTTTCCATGCCGGGCGAACCTGGCCCGCACCGCAAAGAGCAGCCGTTCGCCAAACCGCACTACAACGTGGTGGACCCCACCGGACGCTACGTGGCGGTGCCCGACAAGGGGCTGGACCGCGTGTTCCTCTTTGCGCTGGACGAGCACGGCATCGGCGCGCAGCCGCACAGCGTGGCAAGCAGCCGCGAAGGCGCCGGCCCGCGCCATGCGGTGTTCCACCCCACCGGCCGCTGGCTGTATGGGGTGAACGAACTGGACAACACCGTGGCCGCCTACACGCTTGCGGCCGGCGCGTTACAGCCCTTCCAGGTGCTGCCCACGCTGCCGGACACCTACACCGGCAACAGCCGCGCGGCCGGCATCGCCCTGGACACGCACGGCCGTCACCTGTACGTGTCGAACCGGGGCGACGACAGCATCGCCGTGTTTCGCGCGGACCCGGCCAATGGCCGCCTGGCGCTGGTGCAGCACGTGCCGTCGGGCGGCAAGACGCCACGCTTTTTCACGCTGTCGCCCGACGGCCGCTTCCTGTTCGCCTTGAACGAAGACAGCGACACGCTGGTGCGTTTTCGGGTCGATGCGCAAGACGGCACGCTGACGCGCGACGGTCACGAACTTCGCATCGGCAGCCCGGTGTGCATGGTGTTTGCCCGCCCGCAGGCCTGATGCCGCGCGGCGGGCCTGGCGTTTGCGGATATGAAGTTCGTGGCTCCGGGGTTTGTGACTCCAGCTCCCGTCAGAAATCCATGGACGCCGACAGCATCAGCGTGCGCGGCACGCCTTGAGAGATCGTGCCGTAAGAGGCCACGCCGGACCAGTACGCGCGGTTGGTCACGTTGACCAGATTGGCCCGCAAGGTCACGTCCTTGCCCTGAACTCGCGTGGCATACCGCGCGCCCAAATCAAACGTGGTCCATGACGGCACCGATTGCGTGTTGGCCTGATTGATATATTCGCGCCCGGTGTACACCATGCCGCCCGTCAAGGTCAGGCCCGCCACCCACGGGGTGTCCCATTCGGCGCTGAGGTTGGCCGAGAACCTGGGTACGCCCACCGGCTGGTTGCCCAGCGTGGCGGCGCTGTTGGTGCGCGTGAGTTCGGCGTCCAGCCAGGTCACGCCGCCCAAGAGACGCAGGCCGCGCAGCGGTTCGCCGGACAGGTTCATTTCCAGGCCGCGATTGCGTTGTTCGCTGTCCGCGCCGTACACGCCGTTGGTCAACTGGCCACTGGGCTTGGTGATTTCAAAGGCGCTCAAACTCAGCATCGCGCTGTCGAACTCCACCTTCACGCCCACTTCCTTTTGCTTGGCCTTGTAGGGCTTGAACACCTGGCCGGCGTTGGACGCCGTGGCGGGTGCCACGTCGCCCTTGCTCAGGCCTTCGACGTAGTTGGCGTACAGCGAGACATGGCTCCACGGTTTGACGACCAGGCCGGCCAGCGGCGTGGTGGCGCTTTCGTCATAGCTGACCGTGCGCACGCCCGTCACCGCATTGAAATTGCGCGACTCGATGCGCTGCTGGCGCAGGCCCAGCGTCAGTTGCGCGCGTTCGTCCAGGATGCTCATCGTGTCGGCCAGCGCCAGGCCGGACAGGTCCGACGACGACACCTTGGGCACGTTGCGCGGCGCGGGAATATGCTGTTCGGGACGCGTGATGGGGTGGTAGATGTTGGACGTAAGCGGCGTGCCCGACACGCTGGCCTGCGAGTTGCGATCGCTGTACAGGCTGCCCATGAAGCTGATGGCGTGACGCACGGGCCCGGTGTCCAGCTTGGCGCGCAGGCCCGCGTTGTACGTGCTGCGATCCACCTTGAAGCGGAAGTTGTTCGGCGTCACCAGCGTGTCGCCCGCGCTGTTCACGATGGTGGGCGTCTGGTCCGACAGGCGCGATACATCGGTGTCTGACCCGCCCGCGTCGGCAAACACGGTCAGGCGGTCGCTGATGTCGTATTCCACGCGCAGCAGCGCCGACTGGCCGTCGGACTTCCACCAGCCCCAGGGCTGCGTGGCGTTGCGGCGGCCATCGGCGGCGCGCGGCACGTCTATGCCGGCGGCCACCAGAAACGGGCGCGTGGGGGCGTCGACTTTTTCGTGCTGCGTCAGCAGGTCCAGCGATGCGCGCAGGCGCTCGCCTTGATAGTCCAGCGACAAGGCGCCGATATCGGTGCGCGAATACAGGTTGTCCAGCGGCGTGTCGCCCTGGCGATGCATGCCGTTGATGCGCACGCCCCATTCGCCGTCGTTGCCGAAGCGCCGGCTCAGGTCCACCCGGCCGCCAAACTGCGAACTGCCCACGTAGTCGGCGGACAATCGCGTCAGGTCTTGCGGCAGCGAACGCTTGGGCACCATGTTGATCACGCCGCCCACGCCGCTGTTGGGCGACATGCCATACAGCAGGGCGGCCGGGCCTTTTAGCACTTCCACCCGTTCGATGTAGTCGGTGTAGACGTGATAGTTGGGCGCCACGCCATAGACGCCGTCAAACGCGATTTCGCCCAGGTTGCCTTCGCCGATGGGAAAGCCGCGTATGTAGAACGAGTCGGTCACGCCGCCGATCTGCCCGGTAAAGCGCACGGACGGCTCGGCGTTCAGTGCGTCGGCCAAGGTTACCGCCTGGCGGTTAGCCAGCAATTCCGAGGTGTAGCTGGTGAGGTTGAACGGCGTGTCCATGACGTCGCGGTTGCCCAGGAAGCCCATGCGGCCGCCACGCGCCACCTGCCCGCCCGCGAATTCCGGCGGCAAGCTGGACGCGCTGATGCCCGATCCCGCCACCGTGATGCTGGGCAGCAAGGTGGCCACGTTGCCGTCGCCTTGCGGCAGCTTCTGCAAGGAATACGCGCCCGCGCCCTGTTCCGCCACCGCGTAACCGGAACCGCCAAGCAATTGCGCGAACCCTTCCTGCACGGTGTACGAACCCGAAAGCCCAGCGCTGCGCTGCCCGGCCAGCAATGCCGGGTCGAACGACAGCGGCACGCCCGCCGCCGCCGCGAATTGCGCCAGCACATCGCCCAGCGGACCCGCGCCAATCGCATAGGGCTTGCGCGCATCGGCCGCGGCGGCAGCCACGCCAGTGGCTTCGGCGGCCGAGGCCGGCGAAGCCAGGCCCGCCACGGCCAACAGCATCAAGCTGAGGCCTGCGGCCTGCATCGTTACCGCCAGGGGCGACAGAGCGGCCATGCCACGGGGCTGGCGCTGCGAATGGGAATTTCGGGAAACCATGAAACGATCCTTCGTAGGGGACGGGGTGGCTCGCGTGTCGCGACGATTCACCCGGTACACCGAACGAGGCGCAAAAAGGGCTCAAGCAAATGGCGATTAATTTGTAAGGTCCGCGCGCGGCGCGACCGTGGTCCAGAACGGCGTGACGCGGCTTATCCGCACCGGCAGGGTTTTTTCCAGCAGACGCAGGCTGCCGTCGATATCGCCCAACGGGAACGCGCCCGATACACGCAGCCCGGCCACGGCAGCATCGCAACGCAGCACGCCCCGGCGGTAACGGCCCAGCTCATCCACCAGGTCCGCCAGGCGCCAATTGCGCACTGCCAACATGCCCTGCTCCCACGATGCCGACACGGCGTCCACGGCTGACCCGGGCGCCACCTCGCCTGCGGTGAACACCGTGTGCTGCCCGGCCGGAAGGACAAGCGACGCAACGCCCGCATCTTGCGGCTGGATCTGAACGGCGCCTTCGAATACCGCCACGCGGATGCTGCCGCCGTCGTCGCGCACCATGAAGCGCGTGCCCAGCGCGCGTATCGTGCCTTGCGAGGTGCGCACGATAAAGGGCCGATACACGGGTGAGGGATCGTGGCCCGTGGTCAGCAGGATTTCGCCCGCTCGCAGCCACAGCACGCGGGCGTCGGCGGTGTATTGGATATCGACCGCGCTGGCCGTGTTCAATACCAGCCGCGTGCCGTCGGCCAGGTCCATCTGGCGCCGTTCGCCCGTGGCGGTGCGCGCATCCGCCGTCCATTCGCGCCAGGGCAGCGCGCGCCAGCCGGCCAGCGCCGCCGGCCCCAGCACCAGCAGCGCGCCCAGCGCGCGTAGGGCTTGCCGGCGGCCGGCACGGCTGGAACGCTGATCGACCCGGCGCAGGGTATCGCGCACGAGCTCGGGCGGCACCTGCCCGAAGCCGCGCAGCATGTCTTCCACCCGGGCCCAGGCTGCATCATGCGCAGCGCTGCGGGCGCGCCAATGCTCGAAGGCGGCACGGTCGGCGGCGGACAGGGTTTCGGATTGGAAGCGCACCAGCCAGCCGGCCGCTTGTTCGAGGATGGCGGGGTCGATCGTGGGATGGGGCGCGGGAGTGGTCGCGGAATTCATGGCGCCCGTCATGCCGCGTGCCACTGATAGGCGATCAGGCACGCCGTCAGCGCACGCTGCATATGGCGCTTGACCGTGGCCAGCGACACCCGTTCCTGCACGGCGATGTCGGCATACCTCATGCCATCGAACTGCGACAACAGGAAAATATCGCGCGTCTTGGTGGGCAACGTCCGCAAGGTGGCGTCGATGGCGTGCAGGGTCTCTAGAATTTGCGCGCGCACCTCGGGCGACGGCGCCTCGCGCGCGGGCAGATTTGCAATGGCGGCCAGATAGGCCTCTTCCAGCGCGCGGCGGCGCCAGTGGTCCACGACCAGGCCCTTGGCGATGTGGGTCAGCAAGGCGCGCGGCTCGGGCCCCGTGTCCTGGCGGCGCGCGCTGATCAGGCGGACAAAAGTGTCGTGCGCCAGGTCGGCGGCGTCAAAC
This sequence comes from Achromobacter spanius, assembly GCF_029637605.1. Taxonomy (NCBI): domain Bacteria; kingdom Pseudomonadati; phylum Pseudomonadota; class Betaproteobacteria; order Burkholderiales; family Alcaligenaceae; genus Achromobacter; species Achromobacter spanius. The sequence continues at coordinate 3,137,808 of NZ_CP121261.1, forward strand.
GAATTGCCCAGCTTCTTGCGCAACCACATCGACAGCCAGCCGTGATGCTCACGATAGAGCTTCGTGACGGAATCGGCGGCGTGGGGTTCGGAGGCAGACAAGACGCACCTGGCGCAATATTGCAAATGGGAACGATTTTTATTTTATCTGCTTTTTTTCCGCCATCCACACCCTGTTCAAAAACCTGCCGCCGTCTTGATATCTGGCATGCTGAATCGCTTAACTTCATAGGGGCGGTCGGATAGAATCAAGCACCTATTCAAGTATCCATTCGACCGTAGACGCCGCCATGCAGAACCAGACTTTCGAGCCTTCTTTTCTTGCTGGCGGCGGCGAGATGGGTAAACGGGTCGCGGCTTACGATTGGGCCACCACGCCGCTCGGCCCCATCAGCGCCTGGCCCTCGGCGCTATGCGTGGCCGTCGGCATGGTGCTGTCGTCGCGCTTCCCCTGCTGCCTGGTCTGGGGCCGCGAACTCATCACCATCTACAACGACGCCTTCCGCCCCATCCTGGGCGCCAAGCCCGAGGCACTGGGCCGCCCGTTCAGCGATGTCTGGAGCGAAGCCTGGTCCATGATCGGCCCCATCGCCGACCGCGCGTTCGCGGGCGAGGCCACCTTCATCGAAGACTATCCGCTGGTGATCCAGCGCTTTTGCCAAGCCGAAGAAGCCACCTTCACGTTCTGCTACAGCCCGGTGCGCGACGAGCACGGGAACGTGGTCGCCATGATGGACACCGTCATCGAAACCACGTCGCGGGTGCAGGCCGAACGCGCGCAGGCCGAAGCACTGCGGCAGGCCGAAGACACCCTGCGCCAAAGCCAGAAGATGGAAGCCGTGGGCCAACTGGCGGGTGGGTTGGCGCACGATTTCAACAACTTGCTGATGGGCATCGCCGGCAGCCTCGAGCTGATCAGCCTGCGTCTTGCGCAGCAGCGCATGGGCGAGCTGGAACGCCACATCGACGTGGCGCGGCGCGGCACGGAAAGGGCCGCCGCCCTGACCCACCGCCTGCTGGTGTTTTCGCGCAATCAACCCCTTGCGCCGCAAGCCGTGGACGTCAACCACCTGGTGCACGGCATGGAAGACCTGGTGCGCCGCAGCGTGGGGCCGGGCATTGCGCTGGACCTGGCGTGCGAGCCTCAGCTTTGGCCCGCGTGGGTAGACCCGCACCAATTCGAAAACGCCTTGCTCAACCTGTGCCTGAACGCGCGCGACGCCATGGAAGGACAGGGGCGGCTGGGCATCGAGACGGCCAAGGTCACGCTAAGCGCCCAGACGGCGCGCGAACGCGATCTGCCTGCTGGCGACTACCTGCGCCTGACCGTCACCGACACCGGCTGCGGCATGACGCCGCAAACCGTGCAACGCATTTTTGAACCGTTCTACACCACCAAATCACCCGGCGAGGGCACCGGGCTGGGCCTGTCGATGATGTATGGCTTTGTGCGGCAGTCCGGCGGGCAGGTGCAGGTCACGTCACGGCCGGGCGAAGGCACGGCGATGAGCCTGTACTTTCCGCGATTCGACGGCGCGCTGACGCCGATGGAATTGGCGGCGCGCCTGGAGCCGCCGCGCGCCGCCGCGGGCGCGACCGTGCTGATCGCCGAAGACGATACGGCGGTGCGCGCCGTCATGGTCGAAACGCTGGCCGAACTGGGCTATGCCGTGATCCAGGCCACCGATGGCGCCAGCGCGCTGCGCGCCTTGTCGGCCCCGGGCCAGATCGATCTGCTGATCTGCGATCTGGGCTTGCCCGGCCGCATGGACGGCCGCCAGGTCGTCGACGCGGGCCGGTTGTTGCGGCCCGGGTTGAAGATCCTGTTCATCACGGGTTCGGGTTCGCAGGCGCTGGCCGAAGCCGGCGCCCCCACCCTGCCCAAGCCTTTCGCGCTGGACGAACTGGCACGCAAGGTCCACACGCTGATGAGCGCCTAGCACCCTTAGAGCTTGGGCGCGTAGCGGAACGTCAGCATGAAGTTGCGCGGTTGGCCGTAGTAGTTGTTGCCGCCCAGCGTGTTGTAGGACGGCACGTAGTACTTCTTGTCGAACACATTGTTGACGTTCAGGCCGATGCTGAGTTCCGGCGTGGCCTGATAACCCACGCGCGCATTCCAGACAGTGAAGCCGGCCAACTTGAATTCGCGGTCCGAGCTGATGGTGGCGGTTTGCGTGTTGACGCCCGCGCCCACGCTCAGACGGTTCATCATGCCCGGCAGCTTGTAGTTGGCCCACAGGCGCAACATGTGCTTGGGCGTCCAGGTGTTGAAGACCTGGCCTTTGTTGTCGGGGTCTTCCAGGTACTTGGTGGTGTTGTAGGTGTAGCCCGCATACAGCTCCAGGCCCTTCACCACTTCACCCGACACTTCCGCTTCCACGCCCTGGCTGCGCACCTTGCCCGACGCGCGCGAGCAATACCAGCCGTCGCACGCGAAGCCGGCGTCGTAGTCATTGACGGCGCGGTTCTTGTGGTCGTAGCGGAACAGCGCCAGCAGGGTGTTGACGCGACCGTCGGCCAGTTCGCCCTTGATGCCCACTTCGTAGTTATTGCCTTCGATGGGCTTGAGCAGGCTGCCGTCCAGGCTGCGTTGGGTTTGCGGTTCGAACACCGTGGTGTAGCTGGTGTAGGCCGACCAGTTATCCGTCAGCGAATAGACGATGCCGGCATACGGAATGAACTTGCCCGATGTGTTGGACGTGGAGGTGCTGCCGAAGCCGGTGTAGGAATAGTCGAACCAGCCGACCCGGCCGCCGCCGATCAGCGCCAGGGACTCGGTGGGCTTCACGCGCCAGGTGCCGTAGATGCCCTTCTGGCGGATGTCGTAGGCGCTGCGCGAATCGTAGCCGCTGGCCTCGACGATGGAATCGATGTCCTGCCACGGGCGATGGTTATCGATGTCAAAGATGTTGCCGCCCGTTTGCCAGGCGCGCGTGAAGCGGTCCTGCGTGGTCAGCTTGGAATAGTTGGCGCCCAGCACCACTTCCTGCTCCATGCCCAGCGCCGTGAAGTTGCCGCTGACCGACATGTCCAGCCCGCGCTGCTTGCTGGCGAAATCCACACCGAAGTTGCCGTAGGACAAGTCGCTGCCGTCGGGCTGCACTTCGCCCGCCACACGCTGGTGCACCGTCGTGTTCTTTTCGTTCATGGCCACGCCGGCCAGGCGGAAGCGCCAGGCGTCGTTGAAGCGATGCGTGACGTCAGCGTTGAAGATGGTCTGGTCGTTCTTGGCGCGGTTCCAGGTGGAGCCGGTAAAGGTGGAACGCGGCAGGTCGATGTCGCCGCCGTCCGCATAGCGCGGGTAGCCCACGATCATCGGACGCGAGCGGCTGTAGCGGTTGCTGATGCCGATGCCGACCGTGGTGTCTTCGGTCACGTCGAAGTCCAGCGCGGCATACAGGTTGCGCGTCTTGTCCCACACGTAGTCGATGTAGGAATGGCTTTGGTCTTCATCGACCACCACGCGGCCGCGCAGCGTGCCCGCGTCGTTCAGCGGGCCGCCCGCGTCCAGCGTCAGGCCGTAGTGGTCCCACGAGCCGGCCTTGCCCGACAGCACCACCGACGGTTCGGCGCCGCCGCGCTTGCGCACCAGGTTGATCGCGCCGCCGGGGCTGCCCGCGCCTTGCAGCAGGCCGGCCGCGCCACGCAGGATTTCCACGCGGTCGTAGAACACCAGCGAATCCTGCTCCCAGTTGCCCAGGCTGTAGCTGTTGCGCAGCAAGGCCACGCCGTCGTATTGCAGCTGGTCCACCGGAAAGCCGCGCGCATTGATCGACACGCCCGGCCCCACGCCTTGCACGCCCACCATGCCGGCCGTGTTGTTGACGGCGTCCGGCAGGCTGGTCATAAGCTGGTCGTCCATGCGCTGGCGTGTCAGCACGGTGACGGATTGCGGAATGTCCTTGAGCGCCTGCGTGGTCTTGCCGATGGTGATGGCGGGCGACGTGTACGAGCCGGTGCCGTCCGTGGTGGGGTTGTAGCTGCCCATCACGGTCACGGGCGCCAGCGTTGCGGCCTGGCTGGGGGCCGGCGCCTGTCGCAAGCGGTAGCCCCCCTCGGCGCGGGCAACGGCCTGCAAGCCGGTGCCGGCCAGCAACTGGGCCAACGCCGCGTCCACCGGGTAGGTGCCGGACACACCGCCGGTGCGGGCACCGGCCGCCAGCGACGGGTCGGACGCCACCATGACGCCGGCCTGCATCCCGAACGCGCCTAGCGCCGCGCCAAGCGGGCCGGGCGGAATGTCAAAGGTGATTGATTGGCGCAGGGAGGTGGCTGCCTGGGCTTGGGCTTGGGCTTGGGCCTGCACTGCCGACGACCACGGCGCGGCCAGCACGACCGCGGGCAAGGCCACACGCAAGGCGAGGCTCAGGCGGGTGCGCGGCGACAAGCGGCGCTGCGGCGAAGAGAGCTTGGCAAGTGACGCGTGAGCGGCACGCGGGCGGGCAAGTGACGGCTGGGCAAGCAGACGGACAAGCGACGGGCGGGCAAGCCACTCTGCGCGGGCAGGACGAGAAGACATGTAGAGATTTCCTGGCTCATGAAGGAAGGACGCAGACTCGGCGGGAAGAGGCTTCCGGGCTGCTTTCCTTACATGACGCGCTGATTCGGGACTTACGCCGTTCCGGTTACAAATCAATCGCGGGCGGGCGGACGGCGGACGGGCGGTCGGGCTCAGGCAAGCCCCACCGTGACCCAATAGCGGGTGTATTGCCGCACGCGCAGGGGCAGCACCTCTTGCAGCATGGCCAGCACCTTGTCGCTGTCGGCCAAGGGGAATGCCCCCACCACGCGCAATGCGCCCGCCTCGTCCGAACAGCTCAGCCGGCCGGGCCGATAGCGTGCCAGTTCTTGCAGAAATGCGGCCAGCGGCATCTCGTTGGCAATCAGCATGCCGTTGATCCAGGCGGATGTGGCCGGTTCCAGCCCCTGCAACGCAAAGCCGCCCGTCGCCGACACCACCGCCTGTTCCCCCGCATGCACGCGCCGGGGCGTATCCGCTGCGTCCAGGCCGCGCACGTCCACCGCGCCTTCCAGCACCGCCACGCGTACAACCGCGCTGCCTCCGTGACCGTCGCCCAGATCACGCACCAGAAACCGCGTGCCCACCGGCGTCAGGATGCCGCTGCGCGTGCGCACCGTGAACGGCCGGCCTTGCGGGTCTTGCGCGGTCGTCACCAGGATCTCGCCTTCCAGCAGCACCACTTCGCGTTGGCTATTGGAGTAGCGCAGGTCCACGGCGCTGGCGGTGTTCAGTTCCAGCCGCGTGCCGTCCGGCAAAGTCAGCGCGCGCCGTTCGCCGGTGCCGGTACGCAGGTCGGCGGCCAGGCGCACAATGGCGCCGCGTTCACCCACCGCCCACGCACCCAGGCCCAGGGCCACGGCCGACACCATCCAGCGCATTGCGTTGCGGCGCGACTGGATCAGCGGCGCCTGCCGCAGCGTGCGGGCGGCCACGTCGTGGCCCGCTTCGGCCACGCCCAGGTCTACGTCGCGCGTCAAGGCCACCAGCCGCATCCAGGCCAGTTCATGCTCGGGCTGGGCCTGCCGCCACTGTTCGAAGCGCAGACGGTCATCATCGCTGGCGCCCTCGCGCAGCCGCGCCCACCAGTCAGCGGCCTGACGCACGATCCTGGGATCGATACGGCCCGCTTCCGGCGCATGCGGCCGCAGCAGCTTGGGGGTGTCCGGGGATCCTGGGGTTGGGTGGGGGGTTGAGTGGGGGATTGCGTTTGGAGTTGCGTGTGGGGCTGCGCTCGGGGTTGCGCTTGGGATTGCGCGCAGGTTTGCGCGCGGGGTTACGCCTGCATTTGCGCTTTGGTTCACGGCTTGTTCACCCGTACACCGCCGTGTAGCAATGCACCAACGCGCGCGCCAGCGACTTCTGCACCGCGTTGGCCGTCAGGCCCAACTGCTGGGCTATGTCGGCGTAGGACATACCCTCCAACTGCGCCATCAGGAAAATGCGGCGGCTGGTCATGGGCAGCGTGTCCAGCAGTTCGCAGATTTGCTCCAGCGCTTCCAGGATCAAGGCGCGCGATTCCACCGAGGGCTCCACCGCCACCGGCTGCAAGGCCAGCGATTCCACATAGGCCGTCTCGATCGCCGCGCGCCGGGCGCGGCCAATCAACAGGCGCGTGGCGATGGTCCGCAAGTAGGCGCGCGGTTCACCCAGCGGTTCCCGCACATTGGCGCGAATCAGCCGTTCAAAAGTGTCGTGCGCCACATCCGCCGCATCGGACGCATTGCCCAGCTTGCGCAGCAGCACGCCGCGCAACCACTGGTGGTGCGCCTGATAGACGGATTGCACTTCGGCATGAGGAGCGAAGGATGAGGATGGCATGGCGGCGCCCCGGCGTCACCGCCAGAATCCCAAACAAAATGAAAATGATTCGCAATTATAAATATCTTTGGATCGTTTTCAAGAAGGGAAATCCGGGCGTTGCGCGGGCGTGGCGGAATGATCGTGCCGGTGGTCGGCCGTCTGGCGAAATGTAGGATGGGTGCAGCGCGGGTTGGCGTAGGCAAGAAGACGGCGCCGGCCGCGCGGAACCCATCACGCGCGTTGGGGCGGATCCCGTTAAGAATTCGGCGTTGCTTGATGGGTTTGCGCGTTGTGCGATTTCTTTCTTTTTTAGACAGTCTCGCGCTACACCCATCCTACGATCGTGCCTGCAATCGACGGAATGATCGTGCCGGCGGTCGGCCGTATGGCGGAATGTAGGATGGGTGCAGCGCGGATTGGCGTTGGCAAGAAGATTGCGCCGATCGCGCGGAACCCATCACGCGCGTTGGGGCGGATCCCGTTAAGAATTCGGCGTTGCTTGATGGGTTTGCGCGTTGTGCGGTTTCTTTCTTTTTTAGACAGTCTCGCGCTACACCCATCCTACGATCGTGCCTGCAATCGACGGAATGATCGTGCCGGCGGTCGGCCGTATGGCGGAATGTAGGATGGGTGCAGCGCGGATTGGCGTTGGCAAGAAGATTGCGCCGATCGCGCGGAACCCATCACGCGCGTTGGGGCGGATCCCGTTAAGAATTCGGCGTTGCTTGATGGGTTTGCGCGTTGTGCGGTTTCTTTCTTTTTTAGACAGTCTCGCGCTACACCCATCCTACGATCGTGCCTGCAATCGACGGAATGATCGTGCCGGCGGTCGGCCGTATGGCGGAATGTAGGATGGGTGCAGCGCGGATTGGCGTTGGCAAGAAGATTGCGCCGATCGCGCGGAACCCATCGCGCGCGTTGGGGCGGATCCCGTTAAGAATTCGTCGTTGCTTGATGGGTTTGCGCGTTGTGCGATTTCTTTCTTTTTTAGACAGTCTCGCGCTACACCCATCCTACGATCGTGCCTGCAATCGACGGAATGATCGTGCCGGCACACGGCGGCGCCCCACGGTCCAGCTAGTAATCCATCGGGATATGGGCCTGCGCCGCGCGTATTTCCTGAATGTGGCGTTCGGCCTCTTCCCGCTCGGCCGCCGGCGGCAAGGGCCGCCAGCTCACCATGTTGCCGGGCGTCTTCACCGGCATCCAGCCCAGCACGCTGTATAGCGTGATGGCGGTACGTCCCGTATCAAAGCGTGTTTCGTAGTAGCCCTGCCGGTCCGGCGCGGTATCACCGGACGTCCAATCCAACTGCGACATCCACGTCTCCTTTGCTGAAGCGGTTTGGCAAGCGCGTCGGCCCGGTACTGGCCCGACGCCGCTTCATCGTAAAGCGTGCCGCGTGCGCCCATGGGGCCACCTTGCGCCCCCTTTGCAATTCTTGACAGAGGGATATCCCTAGGATTAGGCCAGGTACACGCTCATTTAATGCCAATGAACGGCAGAGCCGCGCCGGGCACCTGCGTGGCCGGCAGCACGCCGTCCCATTTCTCGACGGCGTTCAGGCTCACCAGGTTGGTGTTGGCGGCCAAGGCTTCGGCCTTGGCGCGAATCGACGCGGCCTCGGCGTCGCCGCGCATGCGGATGCCGTCGGCCTCTGCCGTGAATTGCTGGCGGCGCGCATCGGCCTCGGCGCGGGCTTTGACCACCTGGATCTCGGCGTTGATCATGGCCGTTTCTTTCTGCTGGCGCGTGGTCTCGATCTGCACCTGGGCCAGCATGCGCTGTTCGATGGAATGCTCGTAAGCCTGCGAGAAACCCACTTCTTCGATCTGCACACCCACCACCTGCACCGGCGCGCCTTCCATCGTCTTGAGCACGGCAGAATTCACATCCAGGCCCAGTTTCTGGCGTTCCTGAATGGCGCGCACGGCGGTGTACTGGCCAAACACATTCTTCACGGCGTCGGGCGTCTTGCGTTCCAGCACGCGCATTTGCAGATTGTCGATGGTGCCGTATTCCGAATAGAGCTCGGCCACGTGCTCGGGCGGCACGCGGTAGGTGACGGACACGCGCAGTTGCGCCGGCTGCTGGTCGTAGCTATAGGCTTCCAGCTTCTCGAACACGAACGTGTGGTCGCGCACCGACACCATCATCACGTTGTCGATGAATGGCGTCTTGAAATCCAGCCCAGGTTCCGACACGCGCACCAGCTTGCCGTTGCGCAGCACCACGCCGCGCTCGCCCTGGTCCACCTGGAACCACGACCCGAAAGCGATGAAAAGGATCAGCAGAAAAAGAATGCCGGTAATGATGGCGACCTTGATGTTGCGCGGCTTGACCGCGCCGATCGTCTTGACCATCTGAATATCTGTCGGCTTCACTTCGAGTCCCTTTCTGATTTTGAACGTTTACGGTCCGAGAGCACGGCCGCGATGCCGCGAGCGAGCAAATAAGCGACCACGGCCGCTCCCACCAAGATCAGGAAATACCTCATCGCACGTCCCCCCGGGGAAAGAAGCACCGGATTCTAGCCGGTGAAAGGGACGGATTAAGCATCCAATGCACCCGCAATGTTGCTAGACATTTCTGGACGTTGCAGGCCTTCAAATTGGAGTGGTGACACCCGTTTGAAGCCGCTGCGCGACCCCACTCGCACGCTTGCTCGCATCACGCCGCAGACTGTTACGCCATCGGCTTTGGGCCATCTGCTACCGTGAAGTTTCGCCCCCGCCGGCCGCGTCCGGCGCCAAAGATGGAGACCGAATGCCACGTCCTTCCGAGTCCACCCCCTTGATTGGCGTGATCCCCCCCTACGTGCTGGACCGTTTGGCGCAACACAGCGACGCGCGTGTCAGCATGCCCGCCGTCAAGACCTTGATCATTGATCAGCAACAACGGGGCTTGCGCGAAATGTCGGCGCAACCCTCGCGTGCCACGGTGGCGCCATCCGCCACGCGCTCGCCGCCCGGCGTGCCGGAACGCGCGGTGCACGACGCGCAAAACACCACCACCCTGCCCGGCACGCTGGTGCGCGCCGAAGGCCGCCCGGCCAGCGGTGACGTGGCGGTGGACGAAGCCTATGCACACCTGGGCGCCACCTACAAACTGTTTTGGGACGTCTACAAACGCCATTCCATCGACGGCCACGGCCTGCCGCTGGTGGGCACCGTGCACTACGGCGACGACTACGACAACGCCTTCTGGAACGGCGCGCAGATGGTGTTTGGGGATGGCGACGGCGAAATCTTCAACCGCTTCACCGTTGCCGTCGACATCATCGGCCACGAACTCACGCACGGCGTGATCGACTCCGAAGCCGCTTTGCTCTATCAAGGCCAGTCCGGCGCCTTGAACGAATCGCTATGCGACGTGTTTGGCGCGCTGGTCAAGCAGTACGCGCTGGGTCAGAACGCACGGCAAGCCGATTGGCTGGTGGGCGCGGGGCTGTTCACCGAGAAGGTCAATGCGCGCGCGCTGCGGTCCATGTCGGAACCCGGCAGCGCCTACGACGACCCGGTGCTGGGCAAAGACCCGCAGCCCGCCCACATGCGCGACTACGTTGATACCCCACGCGACAACGGCGGCGTGCACATCAATTCCGGCATTCCGAACCGCGCGTTTTTCCTGGCGGCCACGACGCTGGATGGGCCGGCCTGGAAAGGCGCCGGGCGCGTCTGGTACGACACGCTGTGCGACAAGCGCCTGCGCCACGACGCCGACTTCAAGGCCTTCGCCACCCTCACGTCAACGGTAGCCGCCGAACGCCACGACGCGGACGTGCAAACCGCCGTGGCACAAGCCTGGGCCGCCGTAGGAGTCCTGCCATGATCGAACTGCCTCCCCTGGATCTGGTGCTGCTGGTGCGGCTGACCCGCGAAGGTGGCGTGGCCTACCTGCCCGCGCTGACACAACCGCGCAGCATCAACCTGGCCACCTGCGCCCCCGAGGTGCGCCAGGAAGTCGGCAACGCGCTGCAACGCGCGGCGCCGCGCGCGGTGGCGGACTGCGCCCAAGCGGGCGGCGACCAACGCTACTTCCACGTCGAAATCGTGCTGGACCGCGACGAGCAAAGCGCCATCAGTTTCGACGTACCTGAAGCCGACGCGCCGGACACGCTGATGCAGCTATGGAAGGCGCACGCCGCGCCCCTAAGCTGAGGGTTGGGCCACCTGCCGCACAGCGCCCCGTTGCGTCCGCCGGCTAACGCGCCGTGGACACCGGCTGCGGCGTCGACGCTCGCGGCCCGCCGATCTGGATGGCGCGGCCCGCATACAGGCCGATGACCGCCATCGCCATGCACAAGGCCGCGCACAGCCCAAGTGCCACGCTCCATCCGCCCAGGCGGTCATGCAGCGCCCCCATCAAGGCGGGGCCGCTGGCGGCGAACAGATAGCCTACGCACTGCGCCATGCCCGACAAGGCCGCCGCCTGCTGCGCGTGGCGCGCACGCAGGCCCACAAAGGCCAACCCCAAAATGATGCCGCCACCCGTGCCCAACCCCAACAACACGATCCACGCCGTTGCCCAACCCGGCACGGCGATCAGGCCCACGAACGCCACCAAGGACGACGCGGCCGCGCAGAACGCCGCGCCGCGCTGGTCTTTCAGCCGACGCACCACCGGCGCCAGGAACAAGGCGGGGCCCGCGGACATCAGTTGCAGCAGTCCATGCAGCGAACCGGCGCGCTCGGCTGAATAGCCGGCGTCGCGCAAAATAGCGGGCAGCCAACTGACGCCCACATAGAACACAAAAGAGTTGATGCCCAGGTACAAGGTCACCTGCCAGGCCAGCGGCGAATGCCACAGGCGGCCGCCGTGCGGCGCGTGCGCGGTGGTGGAGGCCGGCGGCGTGTGGTGCGTCAACTGCGGCAGCCAAAGCAGCATGCTGGCCAACGGCAAAATCAACAGGCACAGCGTGGAAAAGCGCCAACCGTCCACGGACAGCCCCGCCAACGGAATCGCAACAGCCGACGCCGCGCCCGCCGCGATGCTCATCGTCAACACATAGGCCGAGGTCAGACCGGCAACGCGCTGCGGAAAGTCGCGTTTGAGCAGGCTGGGCAGCAGCACATTGCCGATGGCAATGCCAGACCCGATGATGACCGTGCCCACATACAGCCCCCCGGCCGCCCCCTGTACACGCACCACGATGCCGATCGCAATCAGCACCATGGCGCCGAACAGCGTGCGTTCCAGCCCATGGCGGCGCGCCAGGCCCGCCGCAAACAGCGACACCACCGCGAACGCCAACAAGGGCAAGGTGATCAGCATGCCGGCCGCCGTGGACGTCAGGCCCAGTTGTTCGCGGATCATGCCGATCAGCGGCGGCACGCCCGTGATTGGCGCGCGCAATGCCATGGCAATGCAGAGGATGCCCAGGATGAGCCACACCGGACGACTGCCGGAACGAAGAGAGGCGGGAATTCGATTCATGCCGCAAGCTTACGCAGGCGCGCCTTTACCGAATTTCGAGACAATGACAAACTATCCCGGAATTCTGCCAAACCACCTCACCACCCCTGCCCGCTTCCATGCGCCCGCACCCTTTCCCGCCCACGCCCTTCGACCCCGACTCCAGCTCGCAGCCCGCCTTCGCGATGCCGGTGGACGCGGCGAATCGGGATAACGAATCGCCCACGCATCGCCACCACATGGGCCAGCTTGTGCTGGCGCTGCGTGGTGGCGTCACCTGCTCGGTGCCGCAAGGGCTATGGATGGTGCCGCCCCAATGCGGCGTATGGATTCCAGGCGGCGTGCCGCATAGCAACCGCGTCACCGCCAACGGCCGCGTCTACTTTCTGTTCGTCCCGTCCGCCGCCTCGGGCCTGCCGGACGAATGCTGCACGCTGGCGATCACGCCGCTGGTGCGCGAACTGATCGTGCACCTGGCCGCGCTGCCGGCGGCCGAGGTGCCGGCCAACGCCAACCGGCAACTGGCGGACGTGCTGATCGAACAACTGCGCCGCATGCCCACCGAACGCCTGCATCTGCCGCTATCCGACCACCCCCGGCTGCGTGAGATCGCCACCGCGCTGAATGCGGACCCCGCCGACCGCAGCACGGTAGCGCAATGGGGCAAGCGCGTTGCCATGAGCGAACGCACACTGGCGCGGCTGGTGCAGCAAGAGGTTGGCATGAGCTTTGGCCGCTGGCGCCAGCAACTGCACATCATCGTGGCCTTGCAGCGCCTGTCGGCGGGCGTGTCCGTGCAGCGCACCGCCGAAGACCTGGGCTATGAATCCGTCAGCGCGTTCATCACCATGTTCAAGAAAACGCTGGGCAAAACCCCGGCCCGCTATTTCGCGGATAAGGCGCAGGAGCCTTTCGCGGACAAGTCGCAGCATCCGGCATCGCCGGGCGCGCCTGGTCCTGCCTAGGACCGACATCGCCCGACGCGCCTAGTCCGGCTTAGGACCGGCCACGATGAACAAGCGCGGGAACGGCAGCAGCACCGTGCCGTCCGCCAGCGCGGGATAGGCCTCGGCGATCAGCGCCTGATAGCGCGCCAGAAAGCTCGCCTGTTCGGCGGCGTCCAGCTTGTCCAGATACGGCCGCAGCGCCGTGCCCTTGAACCATTCCACCACCGCCGCCGCGCCGGCCAGCGGATGGTGATAGGTGGTGCGCCACACGTCCAGCACGCCGCAATGCGGCTTCAGCAATTCGTAATACCAGGCCGCGCTGTGGCGCGGCGGGTGCTTCACGCCCCCCGTCTTCGCGGCCCACGGCGCCTCGCCGGCCACCTGGCGCGCCAGGCGGTGCGCGGGTTCTTCCATGTTGTCGGGCGTTTGCACGGCCAGGCTGCCGCCGGGCGCCAGCTTGCCGACCAGGCGTGGGTACAGCGTGGCGTGGTCGGGCACCCATTGCAGCGCGGCGTTCGCCAGGATCACGTCGTACTGCCGGGGCGGGTTCCAGGTGGCAATGTCAGCCAATTCAAACTGCAAGGACGGCAGGCGCTTGCGCGCGGCGTCGATCATGTCTTGCGAGCTGTCCATGCCGGTGACCACGGCGTCGGGATAGCGCGCGGCCAGCACTTCGGTGGAATTGCCCGGCCCGCAGCCCAGGTCCACCGCCAGGCCGACAGCTTGGTTCGGCAAGGCGGCAACCAGGTCGCGCACGGGCCGGGTGCGTTCGTTTTCAAAGGCGGAATACTGCTTGGCGGACCAACTGTTGTGGCTCAAGGTGGTGTTGCCCGTTGCGTTGCTCATGGCGGCTCCTTGCTGAAGGACGGATACGCCGGCACTCTACGCCCGGCCGCCTCCTATTACAAATAGGCAGCCACGCCATTTTTCATATCGAACGCCTATGGCAAAGGGCAAAGAAAAACCGCCGGACCAACCGGCGGTTCAGAATGAAAAACCGCCGGACCAGCCGGCGGTTTGGGGACTGCGTGGATATCGCTTACTGCGTCGTCAACGTCTCCGAGCGGGTTTTCCACAACGAGAACAACACACCGCCCAAGATCAGGCTGAACGTCACGCCCAGCGACACCGCCGCGGGCACCTTGCCGATGAAGCCGACCAGGAAGATCTTCGTACCAATGAACACCAGGACCAGAGCCAGCGCGTACTTCAGGTAGTGGAAGCGGTGGATCATGGCGGCCAGCGCGAAGTACAGCGCACGCAGGCCCAGGATGGCGAAGATGTTGCTGGTGTAGACAATGAACGGGTCCGTCGTGATGGCGAAGATGGCAGGCACCGAATCCACCGCGAACACCAGGTCAACAAACTCGATCAGCACCAGGGCCAACAGCAGCGGCGTCGCAAAGCGCACCTTCTTGTTAGAGGCCGGGTCCGTTTCGGTGACCACGAACGCATTGCCGCGCAGGCCTTCCGTCACACGCATATGGCGCTTCAGGAACTTCAGGATCGGGTTGGTGGCGATGTCCGGCGTCTGGTCGGCAATCATCCACATCTTGATGCCCGTGAACACCAGGAACGCGCCGAACAGATACAGCAGCCAGCCAAAGTTACTGACCAAGGCGGCGCCCAGGCCAATCATGATGGCGCGCAGCACGATCACGCCCAGAATGCCCCAGAACAACACGCGGTGCTGGTACTGGCGGGGAATCGCGAAGAAGCTGAAGATCAGCGCAATCACGAAGACGTTGTCCATGGACAGCGATTTCTCGATCATGAAGCCCGTGTAATAGGCCATGCCGCTGGTCGCGCCCAACTGCCACCAGACCCAGCCGCCGAACAGCAGCGCGGCGGTGATGTAACCGCCCGACAGCAACAGGCTTTCACGCACACCGATCTCGCGGTCTTCCTTGTGCAGCACGCCCAGGTCAAAGGCCAGCAAGCTGACGACAATGCTCACGAACAGGAGCCAGGCCCAGGTCGGTGTCCCTAAAAAGTCGTTGGTGAAGAATGTGATCAAAGTGTCCATGATTGCCCCGCTGTGTTCGAAGGTGCCCATGATCCGGATTTGATGCCAACCGAGAAATCAGCCTGAAAGTGAGTTAAGGTTCGAAAAAACCGAAGTAAAGACAATCATGCTGAACTACCGACACCTGTATTACTTCTGGATGGTTGCCAAGGAAGGCGGCTTTTCCCGGGCGGCCGAACGGCTGGACATGGCCATCCAGACCATCAGCGCCCAAGTGCGCGACCTGGAAAAAAACCTGGGCCACCAGTTGCTCAAACCCGCCGGGCGCGGCGTGGCGCTGACCGACGCCGGCAAGGCCGCTTTCGCGCGCGCCGAAGAGATCTTCCAGATTGGCCATGTGCTGCCGCAGGAAGTTCGCGCGGCGGCCACCAAGCCCGTCATCCGCTTGTCCGTGGGCCTGTCCGACGGCATCTCGAAGCTGGCGGCGCACGCCTTGCTGGGCCCCGTGCTGGACACGCCCGACCTGCGCCTGACCTGCCATGAAGGCGAAGTGGAAGAGCTGCTGGGCGAACTGGCGCAACACCATCTGGACCTGGTGCTGGCCGGCCAGGGCGCGCCCGCCAACCCCAACCTGCGCCTGACCAGCGACCGCCTGGTGTCGTCGGCGGTGGACTGGTACGGCCCGGCGCGGCTGGTGCGCAAGGCCGACACGCAGGATTTCCCGCGCTGCCTGGAGCGGCTGCCCGTGTTGCTGCCCACCGGCCATTCCGTGTTGCGCCAGACGCTGGACCGCTGGTTCGGCGAACAGGGCGTGCTGCCCAATGTGGTGGGCGAGTTCGAAGACAGCGCCCTTATGTCGGTGTTTGCCGCGCGTGGGCTGGGCGTATTCCCGCTCAGCCGGCTGGGTGGCGACGATATCGGCCTGCTGCGAGGCCTGCGCCCGCTGGCCCGCTGCGACGGCGTGCATGAGGAAATCCACGCCATCCGTAACCGCCGTGGCCAGCACCATCCCTTGGTCCAGGCCGTGCTGGCACACGCCAAGACTTCGGTTTTTTCTTAATGTTTGTCACACGCACTCTGGTTTTTTAGAAATAGAATCCGCTTTATCGTGGACCCTCTTTTGAATCGGAGTACCACTGCAATGAAGAAAATCATCTGGCTCACCTTCGCCGCGCTTGCCGCGCTCTGGACGGGGCTGGTGGCGCTGACCCTGCAATTGACCGACTGGGTGCTGGCAACCATCTCCACCGCGCAGGTGCCGGGCACCGCGCTGGACACGTCCCAATGGGTCGCGCCCGCCTGGGCCGCGGGCTGGGTGGACCCGGCCTGGCTGGCGTCGCTGCAAGGCGGCCTGGTGTGGGCCGCACAGGGCCTGAACCAGATCTTGCCGGTGGCGGGCAGCCTGGGCACGTTGATCGCGGTGCTTGGCTGGATCTTCTGGGGCTTCATCATGGTCGGCCTGCTGGCGCTGGCGATGGTCCTGCACTGGCTGGCTGGCAAGCGCGAGCGGGCCAACGCGGTGCCGGGCCGCCAGGTGGTCTGACGCAGCAAGTGACCACGTGGGGTAACCAAGTGGTGTAATACCGGCAGGCAACGCGCCGCCCGGTGCGCTGCCCTGACACAGGAGCGTGCCTTGCCCACCCGAACTGTTCCCGCCCCGACCTCTGCTGCCTTGTTGGTCGTGGCCTGCCTGTTGCCCCTGGGCGCCATGGCAGCCACGCCCGCATCACCCAGCAACACCAGCGTGGATGTCTGCACCGTCGCCGGCACGTCAGGGCAGTACAGCGTGCGTGTGCACAATACGGGGGCCGCGCCGCTGGCGCGCGTCGACATCACCGGTGTGCACTTGAACGCCGCCGGCCAGGCGACCGACCCGGTCAACGTCAGCCTGTCGGATATTCCTTCCGGCAAATACAAGACGGCCATCCTGGCGCGGCGCGGCGAATCCGCCGCCTTGGACCGCATCGTCACCTATACCCTGGCCGATGGAAAGCAAACGCCCCAACAAGAGCTTTACGCGGGCAAGGTGGCGCACGTGTCGCCCGGCTCCGCGCTGCAATACACGCTGGCGCCGCTGGCCGTGCGCGGGTGGACGGTGGCGTATGGTTCGCCCAATGCCGCCCGGCTGGAGGCCGGCAGCGCCGTCATCCTGAGCTACCCGGTGCGCAGCGGCAAACAGCCCGCCACACGGCCCGAAGCCGGCCGCACGCCGACGGCGGTGACGCCGCTGGCAGCGTGCGGCAACGACTGATCAGGTGCCGGCAAGCAGGTCGCGCTCGTTCAAGAGCGCATAGACGATTTCGGGCTTGTTCTCGAAACCCCGGCGGATGGCGGCGGGCAACGCCGTGCGCGTCTTGCGGCACAGGCCCGGCGCGTCTTCCAGCTGAATCGCAATGCCGCGCGAGGTACGCACTTCGTTGTCGCTGGGCGTAATCACGATAACGATGCCCAACTGCGCCTGGATGCGGCCCTGCATGGCGCGCAAGTCGTCCAGGCTGCTGATGTTTTCCAGCCGCGCAATCAGCCGCTTTTCTTCTTCCTTGGTCAGCCGCAGGATGCGGATATCCGCGGCAGGATCCGCCAACAGGGTGTCGCGGTCGCACACACAGGCGCCCGGTGGACATTCTTGGCGGATGGGAAAGGGAAAGTTCATGGCGAAAAAACGCGCGTGGACGCACAAGGCCTGGACAACACCAGACCGTCAATTCTACTCAAGATGCCAAGCTGCCCGCCGCCGTGCCCTGCTCGTTTTCCCGCACGGCGCTGCGGTATATTCCCCCCCTTGTTCGAGGCTGGGGAGAGGCGCGTGAAACGGATTTTTCTGGCGACCGCACTGGCGGCGTTGGCCGCGCAGGCGCAGGCTCAAGCGCACACCGCCCCGCGCAACGTTCCGTTTTCCATCAAGGCGGGCCTACCGGGCGTGGTCACGATCAGCGGCGGCGATACGCAGCAAGCCACCGTGCGCGTGGGCGATGGCCCCAAGCAGCCCCTGGGCAGCTTCGACGCCGACACGGTCGACCAGATCCAAGCCGTGGACATCAATCACGACGGCTACCGCGATTTGATACTGGGACAAAGCGGCGGCAGCACGCAGCTTTTCGCCCGGCTCTTCCTGTACCGGCCCGACAGTGGGGCTTTCCAGGAAATCGTGCACCCTGATCCATCCAGCCCGTGCCGAGGCTTCGTCAACCCGGTCATCGACGAAAAACAGGCCGTGATCCACGTGGCGTGCCGCTATGGCGCCGCCAGCCACGGTTTCGAAGACTACGTGCTGCGACCCGACGGCACGGTGCGTGCCACATCGTGGGGCACCCAGGCGCTGTTCGGCCTGGAGAGCGAAGCCGCCGAATTGACCTACCGCTTTCGCGAAGACGGGTCGATTGACCGCATCGACATCGACATCGAAGACGAAGGACCGCTGCTGGAAGGCGGCACCGTCCCGGTCGAAAAACTGGACCTGATGGACACACCGGACATCAATGCCAGGCCCACGATGACCGCCACCAAAGGCGAACACCTGGACGTCGTGGGCCTGCGCCCGCCCGACTGGCTGCAAGTGCGCTACGCCAGCAAGACAGCGGGCGTCGTACTGAAGTGGGTTCGCTATGGCGATCTGCGCGAACACGCATCGCCGGGTGACGCCGTCAGTGCAACGCGATCTCCATTCCGCCTTTCGCGAGTTGCCCGCCATAGCCCGGTACGGGTGACGGTCGCTATAGTGACGTCCGTCATCCCGTAAGCTGACGTCCGTCAATCCTTATCGGTCGTCCGTCACCCCATCACCCGCCCCCATCACCCGCCCCCATCCAGGACCTTCCCCGTGCTGATCTTCCACAACCCCGTCCATGACAAACACGCTGGCCGCCAGGAAATGTTTCGCGGCAAACTCGTGCCCTGCCACGAAACCCCGGCGCGCCTGGAATACGTGCTGGATGCACTGCGCCAGCGCGGCATCGGCGAACTGCGCGCGCCGTCTGCGCCCGACATGGACCTGATCAAGCGCGTGCACACGCCGCGCTACGTGGACTTTCTGGCCAGCGCCTGGCAAGACTGGGTGGCGCTGGACCCGGCCAATGCAGACCTGGACATCCTGCCGTCCGTCTGGCCGGTGCGCGGCTTTCGCCACGATATTGAACCCACCAACTTCGCCGCGCGCGTCGGACTGTTCTCGTTTGACAGCGGCTGCCCGTTGACGGCCGGCACCTGGGAAGCGGCCACCGCCGGCGCCGCCTGCGCCATCGACGCGGCACGCGCCGTGATGGCGCCGGGCGGCCCGCGCGCCGCCATGGCCTTGACCCGCCCGCCCGGCCACCATGCGGGCGCCGATTTTTTCGGCGGCTATTGTTTCTTGAACAACGCGGCGCTGGCCGCGCAAGCCCTGCGCGAGGCGGGCGCGGCGCGCGTGGCGATACTTGACGTGGACTACCACCACGGCAATGGCACGCAGAGCATTTTCTATGAACGTAGCGACGTGCTGACCGTATCGATACACGGTGATCCCACCACGGAATACCCCTTCTTTCTAGGCTATGCCGACGAAGCAGGCGAAGGCGCGGGCTTCGGCGCCAACCTGAACCTGCCGCTTGCGGCCGGCACCGACTTCGCCACCTGGACGCAGGCACTGCAACAAGGTCTGGCGGCCATTCAGGCATTCAAGGCCGACGCCGTGGTGGTGGCGCTGGGCGTGGACACCTACGAAGGCGATCCCATCTCGAAGTTCAAGCTGAAAAGCGCGGACTACCTTGAAGTGGGCCGCATGCTGGCCGGCCTGGGCCTGCCCACCGTGTTCACGATGGAAGGCGGCTACGCCGTGGCGGATGTGGGAATCAATGTAGCCAACGTGCTGGAGGGCGCGGGCGGCTGAGCCGCCCCCGCGCCCGGATTTGATTCCACGCTTGCTTTCTCTCGCTTAATCCCGCGTTTCCAGCACCTTGTTGATGCGCAGCGCCAGCAAGGTGCACGCGGCGCCCGACAGCAGATAGATGCTGACCGCCACCAGCCCGAACCGGGCCGACAGCCCCAGCGCCACCACCGGCGCGAACGCCGCGCCGATCAGCCAGGCCATGTCGGAGGTCAGCGCGGCACCGGTATAACGGAAGCGGCGCGTGAAGTTCGCGGTGACGGTGCCGGACGCCTGCCCATACGACAGGCCCAGCAACACAAAGCCCACCAGGATGAAGGCGTCCTGGGCAACCGGTCCGCCGCCCAACAACCACGGCGTGAACAGCGCAAAGATGGCGATCGCCACCGCCAGCATGCCCAAGGTGGTGCGCCGGCCGATGCGATCGGCCAGCCAGCCCGAAGCCACCGTGCCCAAAATGCCCAGGATGGCGCCGAAGATCTGCACGATCAGCACGTCGGTGATCTGCTGCGTGGCGCTGATTGCAATCCAGGACAGCGGAAACACCGTGACCAGGTGGAACAGCGCGTAGCTTGCCAAGGCGGCGAACGCGCCGATGACCAGGTTGTAGCCTTGCGAACGCACCATCTCGGCAATGCTGATGGGTTCAAGTTCGCCCTCTTCGAGCAGTTGCGTGTATTCCTCGGTGACCACCAAGCGCAAGCGCGCGAACAGCGCCACCACGTTGATGGCGAAGGCCACGAAGAACGGATAGCGCCAGCCCCATTCCAGGAAATCCGCCTGCGTCAGCGTCACGTGCAAATACAGGAACAGCGCGCTGGCCACCAGGAAACCCACCGGTGCGCCCAACTGCCCCATCATCGAATACCAGCCGCGCCGATGCGGCGGCGCATTCAGCGCCAGCAAGGACGGCAGGCCGTCCCAAGAGCCACCGAACGCCAAGCCTTGCAAGCAACGAAATACCGCCAGCAATGTAATGGCGTGCGCGCCGATGGTTTCGTAGCTGGGCAAGAACGCCATGCCCACGGTGGCGGTGCCCAGCACGAACAAGGCTACCGTCAGTTTTGTGGCGCGGCCCCAACGCCGCTGGATCGCCATCGACAGCGCGGTGCCGATGGGCCGCATGATGAATGCGAACGAGAAGATGACAAACGCCCAAAGCGTGCCTTCCAGCGGCGCTTCAAAGGGGAAGAAGACTTTGGGAAAGACCAGCACGCAAGCGATGCCGAATACGAAGAAGTCGAAGTATTCGGAGGCGCGCCCCACGACCACGCCGACGGCGATTTCGCCTGGAGCCACCTTGGCATGGCTCGCCCCGCCGGACGTGGGCCCCGGGCCGGGAACGGAAGGGGCATGACCGGGATACTGCGTGGAGGTCGACATGGATTTGCTCGCTGTTGGAAGTTCGAAACTGCCTTGTCTACGATCTTGCAACCTGCCGGCGCGCGACGAAGCCACCACGCGCCAAGCCGCATCCACACAGGGATAGCGCCCTGCCGCGCGCACAATGCCGTGCACACTTTTGTTCTTTTACCCTAGATTTTTCGCGGCTTCCAGCGTAGTGTTGCGTTTACTTCCCACGGTTACGTTTCGGGGTATGGCCATGTCGTCCCTCCCAAGGCTCCGCGGATTGATCTTGATTGCCGCCCTGCCATTGCTTGCTGGATGCAACGCGGTGCTGCTCTCGCCATCAGGCGACATAGCAGTGCAGCAACGCAATCTGATCATCATCTCAACCGGCTTGATGCTGCTGATCATCGTGCCGGTCATCTTCTTGACATTTCTTTTTGCGTGGCGCTATCGGGCCAGCAACAAGGATGCGCACTACGACCCGGAATGGAACCACTCCACCATGCTGGAGCTGCTGATCTGGGCCGCGCCGCTCTTGATCATCATTGCGCTGGGCGCGCTGACCTGGGTCAGCACCCACCAGCTTGACCCCTACCGACCGCTGGCCCGCCTGTCCGAAGGCCGCGAGGTGCCCGCCGGCACCAAGCCGCTGGTGGTCGAGGTGGTGGCGTTGGACTGGAAATGGCTGTTCCTGTATCCCGAACAAGGCGTGGCCGCCGTCAACGAAATGGCCGCGCCGGTCGACCGCCCCATCCAGTTCAAGATCACGTCGTCGTCGGTGATGAACTCGTTCTTTGTCCCTGCGCTGGCCGGGCAGATCTACGCCATGCCCGGCATGCAGACCACCTTGCACGCCGTCATCAACCACCCCGGCGAATACGAAGGCCTGTCCGCCAATTTCAGCGGCCCCGGCTTCTCGGCCATGCGCTTCAAGTTCCACGGCCTGGACCAGCAAGGCTTTGACAAATGGGTAGCCGACGCTCGTGCCTCCAGCACCACGCTCAGCCGCGGCGCCTATCTGAAGCTTGAGCAACCCAGCGAACGCAACCCCGTACAACGCTACGCCTCGGTGGCGCCAGGCCTGTTCGACGCCATCGTCAACCGCTGCGTGGAAGGCAACCGCATGTGCATGAAAGACGCCATGGCCATCGACTCGCAAGGCGGGCTGGGCATTCCGGGCGCGCTCAACATCACCTCCCTGGATGCGGAAACGCGCGAGCGTCTGGGCCTGAGCGGCACGCCGCCGCGCAAATACGTGGGTTCCATGTGCACGTCGTCCCAAGGGCTGGTGTTGTAGCGCCGCGCGTCTGCCGCGATCCGAATCGGATGACGCAGGGGTTTCATGAAATCGTGGTCTTTACGCTGGAATCAAGATGCCTGATCAACCAGACCTCACCAAGCTGATCTTCGGTCGATTGACCTGGGACGCCATCCCCTTTCACGACCCCATTCTGCTTGCCACGTTTTTCGTGGTGGCGGTGGTCGGCATCGTGCTGCTGGGTTCCATCACTTACTACAAGAAGTGGGGCTACCTGTGGCATGAATGGTTCACCAGCATCGACCACAAGAAAATCGGGATCATGTATGTGATTCTGGGCATCGTGATGCTGCTGCGCGGTTTCGCCGACGCCATCATGATGCGCATGCAGCAGGCCGTGGCCTTTGGCGATTCCACCGGCTATCTGCCCCCGCACCACTACGACCAGATCTTCACCGCGCATGGCGTGATCATGATCTTCTTCGTGGCCATGCCGCTGGTCACGGGCTTGATGAACTACATCGTGCCGCTGCAGATCGGCGCGCGCGACGTGGCCTTTCCCTTCCTGAACAACTTCAGTTTCTGGATGACGACCGGCGGCGTGATCCTGGTGATGATGTCGCTGTTCGTGGGCGAATTCGCGCGCACGGGCTGGCTGGCGTATCCACCGCTGTCAGGCATATTGCACAGCCCCGACGTCGGGGTCGACTACTACATATGGGCCTTGCAGATTGCCGGGGTGGGAACCCTGCTATCCGGCGTCAACCTGCTGGTCACCATCGTGAAAATGCGCGCACCCGGCATGAAGATGATGCGCATGCCCATCTTCACCTGGACGGCGCTGTGCACCAACGTGCTGATCGTGGCGGCCTTCCCGGTGTTGACCGCGGTGCTGGCGCTGCTGTCCATGGACCGCTATGTGGGCACCAACTTCTTCACGGCGGACTTCGGCGGCAACGCCATGATGTACGTGAACCTGATCTGGATCTGGGGCCACCCCGAGGTCTACATCCTGATCCTGCCCGCCTTCGGCATCTTCTCGGAAGTGGTGGCCACGTTCTGCCGCAAGCGCCTGTTCGGCTATGCGTCCATGGTGTACGCCACCGTGGTGATTACGGTGCTGTCATACCTGGTCTGGCTGCATCACTTCTTCACCATGGGGTCGGGGGCCAGCGTGAACTCGTTCTTCGGGATCACCACCATGATCATCTCGATCCCGACCGGCGCCAAGATTTTCAACTGGCTGTTCACCATGTACCGCGGCCGCATCCAGTTTGAAGTCCCCATGCTGTGGACGATGGGCTTCATGGTCACGTTTGTGATCGGCGGTATGACAGGTGTGCTACTGGCGGTGCCACCCGCTGACTTCGTCCTGCACAACAGCCTGTTCCTGGTGGCGCACTTTCACAACGTCATCATCGGCGGCGTGCTGTTCGGGCTGATGGCCGGCATCACGTACTGGTTCCCCAAGGCCTTCGGCTACAAGCTCGACCCGTTCTGGGGCAAGTGCTCGTTCTGGTTCTGGCTGGTGGGCTTTTACGTGGCCTTCATGCCGCTGTACGCGCTGGGCCTGATGGGCGTGACCCGCCGCGTGAGCCACTTTGAAGACATGTCGTTGCAGATCTGGTTCCAGGTCGCGGCGTTTGGCGCGCTGCTGATCGCCTGCGGCATCGCCAGCTTCATCATCCAGTTGGTGGTCAGCTACCGCCGCCGCGACCAACTGCGCGACGAAACGGGCGACCCCTGGGACGCCCGCACGCTGGAATGGTCCACGTCGTCGCCCCCGCCCAACTACAACTTTGCCTTCACCCCGCGCGTGCATGACCTGGACGCCTGGTGGCAGATGAAGCAGCACGGCTACCAGCGGCCGCAACAGGGCTTCATCCCCATCCACATGCCGAAGAACACCTGGGCCGGCATCGTGCTGGCGGCCATCAGCGTGGTGATGGGCTTTGCGCTGATCTGGCACATGTGGCCGCTGGCCGTGCTGTCTTTCGTGGCGCTGATCCTGGTGTCCATCATTCATACCTTCAACTACAAGCGCGACTACTACGTGCCGGCCGCCGAGGTCGTGCGCGAAGAGGGCGCCCGCACGAGGTTGTTAGCGAAACATGTCTGATACCTTGGCCCCCACCCTGCAAGGCGGCGCCGCGTCGCCCGCCGAGCCCGTGTTCTACGTCCCGGGCGAACACCACCCCAAGAACGGCACCCTGCTGGGCTTTTGGGTCTACCTGATGAGCGACTGCCTCATCTTTGCCTGCCTGTTCGCCGTCTATGGCGTGCTGGGCCGCAGCTACGCGGCGGGCCCGTCCGGCGCCGACCTGTTCGACCTGCCCCTGGTGGCGGTGAACACGTCGCTGCTGCTGCTGTCGTCCATCACCTACGGTTTCGCCATGCTGGAGATGCGGCGCAACCGCATCGGCGCCACGCAGTTGTGGCTGGCATCACCGGCATCCTGGGCCTGGGCTTCCTGTCGCTGGAAATCTATGAATTCGCGCACCTGATCCACCTGGGCGCGGGCCGCAGCGCAGCGCCTTCCTGTCGGCATTCTTCACGTTGGTTGGCACGCACGGCTTGCACGTCACCTTCGGCATCGTCTGGCTGGTGACGATGATGATCCAGGTCCGCCTGCACGGCCTGATCCCCGAGAACCGCCGCCGCCTGATGTGCCTGTCGCTGTTCTGGCACTTCCTGGACCTGATCTGGGTGGGGGTGTTCACCTTCGTGTATCTGATGGGAGTACTGCCATGAGCTCGCACATGGATAACCTGGCTGATCGCGGCCACCATGGCAACGGCCATGACCACCATGACGACGACGGCGCCAGCCACGGCACCATGAAGAGCTACGTCACGGGGTTCATCCTGGCGGGCATCCTGACCGCGATCCCCTTCTGGCTGGTCATGGATCGCGTGTTCGAGAGTTCCCGCACAACCGCCCTGATCATCCTGGCGTTCGCCATGGTGCAGATCGTGGTCCATCTGGTGTACTTCCTGCACATGGACACCAAGTCCGAAAGCGGCTGGAACATGTTGGCGTTAATATTCACGCTGGTGCTGGTCGTAATCACGCTCAGCGGATCAATCTGGATCATGTATCACTTGAACTCCAATATGATGCCCATGTCCATACACGACATGCGGAATATGCCCTGATGGCAGCAGTAAAAGACTCCACAAGCAGCGACTCCCCCCGTAAACCGCGCAGCAAAACCACCCTGGTCATTCTGGGGGTGGTTGCTGCCGTGCTCTTCGCGGGTTTGTGCGCCCTGGGCACCTGGCAGGTGCATCGCCTGGCCTGGAAGCAAGAGCTGATCTCGCAGGTGCAGCAGCGCGCGCACGCGCCCACCGCACCAGCGCCGGGCAAGCCGGACTGGCGTGGCCTGACCGCCGGCAACGCTGAATACCGCCACGTGACGGCAACCGGTACCTACCAGTACGACCGCCAGACGCTGGTGCAGGCGGCCACCGAACTGGGCAGCGGCTATTGGGTCATGACCCCCTTGCAACTGGCCAATGGCGGCGGCACGGTGCTGGTCAACCGGGGTTTCGTGCTGCCGCAGTGGCGCAAGAATCAGGCGGCTTCCCCCCCGCCGCCCGCCGCCGAGGCCCGCGTCACCGGGCTGCTGCGCATGGGCGAGCCGGGCAGCGGTTTCCTGCGCAACAACGATCCGGCCGCCAACCTCTGGTATTCGCGTGACTTGCCGGGCATCGCCACGGCGCGCGGCCTGACGGACGTAGCGCCCTACTTCATCGATGCCGACGCCGCGTCCAGCCCCAGCCGCGACCCGGCCCAGGCGCCCGTAGGCGGTCTGACCGTATTGACCTTCCCGAACAATCACCTGGTCTATGCCATTACCTGGTATGCCCTGGCGCTGATGATCATTGTTGGCGTGGTGATCTTCGTGCGCGAAGAAAAGCGCGGGCGCGGCAAGGGCTGAGAGAGAGATAGCTGCGCCTCAGTTCCGCATTTCGGGTTGACCTTAAAGCCGCGCCGCCCTTCTTGGGCGGCGCGGCTTTTTCATGGGTGGTGCAGGGGTTTAGCGCATGGGTTTAGCGCAACGGTTCAACGCTGCGGCCAGGCAATGCTGCCCGGTTCGGGGCACACCCACGAACCTTGCAGCCGCTCGCGGATCTGCGCCAGGTTCTGCTCAACCAGCAGCTGGCCGTCGCGAAACACCGGCACCAGCGCGCCGCCCGCCGCTTGCTCGGGCGTTTGCTGATCGTGCAGCACATAACCCGTGGCGGTTTCTTCCACCCGCAGCAAGCCCTTGGCTGAACGCTTCACGCCGGAATCCGTCACCGGGTCCTTCACCAGTTCTTCGGGCTCGCCATTGACTTCGGCATACGTCGCCTTCAACGCCCAGCCAAAGCTGTCGCGCGTCAGGTACTGATAGGTGTAGGAGCCAATGCCCAGCACCACGTTGCCCGATGCAAAGCCCTTTCTTTCAAGCCGGACCAGAATGTCGCGGCCACGCGCCAAGGTGATGGAGTCGCCGTAGATCAGGCCCACGTGCGAGTCCAGCAGCTTGTAGCCGCGTTCCGTCACGACCCCGCCGAAGAGGTCCCACAGACACTGCACCGCGCCCTTTACCTCGGCCTCGCGCAGCGTTTGCGTGGCGTGGGCCTTGTCGTCCAGCAGCCAATACTGGCCGGTGCCGGCATCGCGCACGGCCTCGGCGCCGTCGCGGCGGGCGGCGGCCAAGGCGTCACCGTCGTCCACGCTGGGTACATCGGTGCAGAAGTAGCCCGTCAGGATCTTCACGGGGTCGCCGGAATCGGGGCGGAACACCACCTTGGCGTTGCCGAAGGCGTCAGGCTGGCGCGACAGGATTTCGGGCTTGAGCGCAGCGGCAAAATCCGTCACCACCTGCCAGAAGTCCCAGGTGTCCGACACCACCGACACGATGCCCGCCGGGTACACCTGCGTGACCAGTCGGCGGATGGTCTCGATCTCGCCTTCCTTGCTGCCCAGGCACATCACGGAGTGCTCGGTGGCCGGCACCGAGCCGCCGACCAGTTCGCGGTCGGAGTCGGCGCCGTAGATGTCTTCCAGATAGTCGATGGCGGGAATCGTGTCGGTGCCGGTGAATGACAGCAAGTGGCCCGCGCCGCTCTTGCGGGCGTCGTACAGGCCCGACATGCCGCGCATGGAAAAGTCGTGGCCCTGCCAGTTCACGAAGTCCATCGGGCTGCCGGTCAGGCGCGCGAAGTACGTCAACAACTTGCGGTATTCAAAGGCGATGGTGGCCACCGTGGACGGCTTCCACGATTCGCAGCTGAACAGGGTTTCGATATACGTCACCAGCCACGCAAAGTCGGGGTGCGTGTTGATGAAGGTGACCGGCGGCACGCGGATATCGATACGCGCGCCTTCCGGCACGGACCGGATTTCCAGCGGCAGATAGCCCAGTTCGTACAAGGCCTGCAAGTGGTCCACGGTGACCGCGCCCTTGCCCAACGCGTTATCCACACGGCGCTGATACTGCCGCACGGCGGCGCCTGCCGGCTTGCCGAAGAATTCGCGATTGAACAGGTCAATCAGGATTTCCTTGATGAAGCCTTGCAGGCCGAACCAGACGATCTTGTCGTCGTACAGCTCAGGCAGCACCGGGGCCAAACGCGCCGAACGCGGCGTGAAGTTGGCCAGGATCTTGTTGGTGCCCTTGGGGTACTGGAACGGGTGGCCCGTCTTGTAGAAGTCCGCTTGCAGGAAGGGGTTGATGCCATTCTTGACGGTGAGGGGTTCGGGGGCATTCATGGTGCGGGTTCCTTCTTGGCGTTCAGTTTTCAATGTTGACGAGCACCGGCGCGTCCGCGCCTTCGGCATCCGTCCAGTCATAAGCGGTGAAGATGCCGGCGTAGCGGGCATTCAGTTCGACCAAGCCCTTGCTGAAGATGCCGTGCGTGACATACAGGTACAGCGGTTGACGGGTCTTGTCGCCCAGAGCGGCGGCCAGTTCCAGGAACGTGCGGCCGCCGTCGCAGATGTCGTCCACCACCAGCACGGGCTGATCGGGAATATCGTCAGGCACGCGCGTTTCAGTGATGCGGCCGGTCCGCGTGTCGCGCACCTTTTCGGCATAGCGAACGTCCGCCACGCCCAGCGCCTTGGCCAAGGCCTGCACGCGCTTGCGGGCGCCTGCGTCCGGGGCCATCAGCGTAACGCCCTGGGCAAAGGCGGGCGCGGCCAGCGCGTTTTTCAGGAATGCCGCGGCGTCCACCACGCGCAAGCGCTGCAACAACGCGGGCGTCACGTCGCTGTGCGGTTCCACCACGGTCACGGTGGCGTATTGCTGATCGTTGATCAGCTTGCAGAACACGGCGGCGCCCAAGGCTTCGCCGGGATTGCAGACGCGGTCCTGGCGCGCGTACGGCACGTAGGGCATGTCCAGGTGCACCGGCACCGCCGGGTTCAGGCGGCGCAAGGCGTCGGTCAGCATCAGCAATTGCATGACGTCGTTGGCCGACTTAAGTAGCGCGTGGATGCGGAACGCGCTGGCCGCATCGGCCTGGGCCCGCAGGCTGGCCGGCACCGTGACCTGGCTTTCGCCGCCGGGAAATACAAACGCGGCCGGCGTGCCGGTGATGCGTTGTCCTTCTACTACCGCAGTGATGGTGAACATGATCAGCCCTTAGTGGCATTTCAAAACTAAGTTAGGTAAGTATAAAACTACTTATTGTTTGTTTGCAACTAAGTAGTGAATGGACGTCGCCCGGTGCTATCCGACGCTACGGTCGAACAAGGTGAAGCCCTTCAGGCGATACAACTGCGCGGGCCGCTGCGCGCCCCCGACATGTTCGCCGGTGGCTTCCAACACGCCCCATGCTTCCATCTTGCGACGGAAGTTCGACTTTTCCAGCCGTGTCTGCAAGATCGCTTCGTAGGTGTGTTGAAGCTCCGTCAGCGTGAAGCGTTCGGGCAGCAGGAAAAACGGCAAGGTGGAATAGCTGGACTTGCCACGCAGACGGGCGACCGCGGCGGCGATGATCTCGGCGTGGTCAAACGCCAGCGGCGGCAGTGCGTCCACACTGACGAAACGGAAGTCGGCTTGCGTGGCGGCTTCCAATTCCGCTGCCGGCACCAGCGCCACGTATGAGACCGACAGCGACCATTGTCGCGGGTCGCGGTCTTTGCCGGAGAACACCTGCAACTGTTCCAGGTAGCGCGGTTCAAAGCCAGTCTTTTCCCGCAGGACACGGCGGATGCTGGCTTCGGTGTCGCCGTCTTCGTCCACATGCACCACACCGCCCGGCAAGGCCGTGGCGTTCTTGAAGGGATCGCGGTCGCGCTGGTGCAGGGCAATTTCCAGGACGCCTGCCCGCAAGGTGAGCAGGACGGCGTCGACGGTGACGAGAGGCAGTGGATAGTCCACGGGCGGGTTCCATGAATGAAGCTTCGGGGCAAGATGCCACTATCAGGAGGCGCGGTCAATCGTGAGAGCGACCACCATGTTGCGTTGGGACGATTTCGAGATATTCCATCCCCATTTCTTAGGCGAAATAGCCGGAAAATCCCGCCCGATACCAGGCAGATGGCGCAAATGTTCTACACTTCCGGCCGGGAACACCGCCTGGCTCCATGCCCGGCGTGCTGTTCCCTTTGTGTTTTTTAACCTTGATCCACAGGAGTTCCCCGGATGAAAAAGACGCTGCTCGCCGCCGCGATGCTGACCGCTTTTACAGGCATTGCGCAGGCAGAACCGTCAGTCACCCTCTATGGTGTCATCGACACCGGCATCGGCTACAACAAAATCAAAGGCGACGGCTACAGCGGTAGCAAGCTCGGCATGATCAACGGCATCCAGGCCGGCTCCCGCTGGGGCCTGCGCGGATCCGACGATCTGGGCGATGGCCTGCGCGCCGTCTTCAAGCTGGAAAGCGGGTTTGACTCCGCCAACGGCCAACGCGGCCAATCGGGCCGCCTGTTCGGCCGCCAAGCCACCATCGGTTTGGCCAACGACGCCTGGGGTTCGATCGATTTCGGTCGCCAGGCCACCATCGGCTCGAACTACCTGGCCGACATCGACCCCTTCTACACCAGCTACACCCAGTCGAACCTGGGCCTGGGGTTCAGCGCGGCCAACACCATGCGCTGGGACAACATGGTCATGTACCGCACGCCGTCGGTGAATGGCTTTGAATTCGGGATCGGGTACTCGTTCAACGCCGACGACACGACCGCCGACCAAACGGGCTTTCGCACCGCCGACAACACGCGCGGCATCACCGCCGGCCTGCGCTACGTGCAAGGCCCGCTGAACGTTGCGCTGACCTACGACCAACTGAACGGTTCCAACCGCAGCACCACGATCGACAACGACGCCACGCCGCGCCAATACGCGCTGGGCGTGTCCTACGACCTGGAAGTGGTGAAACTTGCCGCCGCTTACGGCCGCACCACCGACGGCTGGTTTGTTGGCCAGGACCTGCCGGCCGGCACGCCCTTCAGCGACGAATTCGGCACCAACCGCTTCGTGAACGGTTTCAAGGCCAACGCCTACATGCTGGGCGCGACCCTGCCCACCGGCGCGGCCGGCAGCCTGTTCGCCTCGTGGCAGCACGTGGCCCCGTCCAATGACAAACTGACGGGCGGCGACGCCAACATGAACGTCTACAGCGTGGGCTACACCTACGACCTGTCCAAGCGCACCAACCTGTACGCCTACGGTTCGTACGGTACGGACTACGCGTTCATCGACGGCTTGAAGAGCACCGCCGCGGGCGTGGGCATCCGCCACCAATTCTAAGCGGCTTGGCAACGGGGCGCGCCGTGCAAGCCTGTACGGCGGGCCCCGCTTGCGCTCAGCGCGCCTGCGCGCGTTCCAGCAGTTGCACAATTTCTGCCTGGCCGCGCTGCCGGGCGTGCTGCAAGGGGCTACGGCCTTCGCGATTGGCCAGATTCACATCGGCGCCGGCCGCGATCAGCAACGCCACAATCGCCTGATGCCGCGGGCCGCCGTCGCTCAGAATGATGGCCTCGAGCAGCCCCGTCCACCCCAGCCGGTTCACATGATTCGGGTCGACGCCCGCTTGCAGCAGCGTCCGTACCACATCCACATGCCCGCGCTCGCAGGCCGGAATCAGCGCCGTGCCGCCATACCGGTTGGTGCTGCGCAGATCAGCGCCATGGCGCAAGGTCAATTCAAGAATCTCGCGATACCCCTGGGCGCCGGCCAGCAGGTAGGCGCTGTCCTGCAGGCGGTTCTGCGCGTTCACGTCCGCGCCCGCCTCGATCAGCACGCGCGCCGTTTCCACCTGGTTGGCTTGCGTCGCGCGCAACAGGGCCGTGTTGCCCTCCCCATCGCGCCCATCCAGCGGCACGCCCTGCGCCAATAATTCGCGCACGCGCGTGGCGTCGCCTTGCGCGGCGGCTTCCCGCAACTGCGCGGCCGGGTTTACGGCGGCGCCGGCTTGTGAGCCCAGGGCGCCCAGCATCAAAACAAAAACCACCCGCCAGTGTCTGAGGGTTGCCATTGCCCGTATCCTCCCGTTTGAATCGAGGCCTGATTATGGACAACCCCTTGATCGATGGGAAATATGTCTGTCATCTTGGTCAATGCAATATGGGAGAAACACGATCCAGTCATGATTGGATACTTTTCTATCGCAACGTCACCCCTGCCCCATGACCTCTCAACCTGCCCGCTTCCTGCCCCTACACCCTGTCGCGCGCCTGCTGGCCGCGCTTTTTCTGCCGCTGGCGCTCGCCGCGTGCAACGGCGGCAGCGATGATGACAATGACGACGCCGTGCCGCCGGTCGTCGTCGCGCCGCCGGTAGAGCAACCCACTCCCGAGCCCGAACCCGAAACGCCAACGCGCAACACGGCCTACCTGAACACCAAGGCCGGCGACGTCATCCAGGTGCGAATTGAGGAATTGCGGCCCACGCAGGCGGCCATCGGCTACGACCAGATCTACTACAAGCTGGGCCGCTGGCAAGGCGACTTCAACCGTTCCTGGGCCGGCGACGACGCCCGCAAGCTGGATTATCTGGACCGCACCGTTGGCAAGAAGTTTGACGACTACTGCGAAGACATGGGCGGCACCGAGCGCGCGGCCGCGTTTGCCGACCTGGCGGCAGCCCAAGCGGCGCGCCTGGACGACCCCAGCACGTTCACCTGCCTGGACGCGCCCGGCACACACACCGAAAACCTGAAGACCGTGGTGGTCGGCTGGGACGGCAACCTGTACCTGACCGATGGCCATCACACGTTTTCGTCGCTGCGCGAGATTTTCGATGGCGGCCCCAAGCTGCCCGTGTGGGTCAAGGTGGACGCCAACTACAGCGACCTGACGACCGCTGCCGCGTTCTGGCAACGCATGGTCGACGAGCGTCGCGCCTGGCTGCGCGACGGACAGAACCAGCCCATCACCGTGGACCAACTGCCCACCCGCCTGGGCTTGGCCAGCGCCGACGAAGCGGGCGGCATGCAGGAAGACCGTTACCGCTCGCTGGTGTACTTCACGCGCGACATCGCCTACGAAAACGGCAGCCTGCCGGAGTTTGCGGAGTTCCTGTGGGGAGACTGGCTGCGCCGGCAAGCCGCGGGCGGCCAACTGCCCACGCTGGACCAGTACCGCATGATGGCGCCCGCCACGCCCGCGCAGATCCTGGCGGTCAGCACGTTCAATGCGTCGCTGGTGCCCGGTGGCGCGAACGACAGCTACGCCGCCGCCGTGCGCGATGCCTCGCTGAAAATGGGCGCGCTGGCCGACACCGACATCGTGTTCGACGATCGCCAGGCCGCCAGCCTGGGCCGCATTCCCTTGGCGGCGAATGTGGCGGCGGGCGTGTCCATCAAGGATCAGCGCGACGTGCTGGAAGAATTGCCGCGCGTTGATGTCAAGGCCGATGGCTCGCCACGCAACGCCGGCAAGCTGTGGTTCGCCGTGCATTACCGCGCTTGCGGCAAGCCGGCGGCGGGTACCTGCTGGGGTTGGTAGGTATTTTTTGCGCGATTCGAGTATCTTGTGCGTCTTCAATGACCTTTTCCAAGAAACCGCCATGCCTATCGAAGCTTCCGACACCACTGCAAACCCCGCCCCCAGCGCGGACGCCTTTCTTCAGTTTTTGGTCAACCTGGTGAACAACGGCAGCCAGCTTGAAAGCATCGGCGTCACGTTGCAAATGGGCGGCATGCTGGTGTCGGGGTCGATTGTGTCGGGCGCGGAATACTTCGACCGCTTCGCCGCCAGTTTCACGGGTTCACTAGATACGCTGGACGCCGACACGCGCGACGGCGTGCGCCGTTCGCTTGCGGAGCTGGGCGATGTCTTCCGCGTGCCTCAACCCGCGGACCCGCTGCCCAATTACATCCACCTGGCCGACGCCTTGTTCTTCATGGCGGATGGCACGCCCGTTGCCGGACAGCCGACGCTGTGGCGCGGCCGTACCAGCTCGGTGGATGGCTTCATTCTGGGCCGCCTGCAATCCGAAGCCGCCAGCTAGGCGTCTTCAACGCCGGCAAAGCGCGTGGTGGACGCATTGAACGACCGCCACGCGTTGCTGTCGGCTTGAAGCCAGATACCCAGGCATTCGGAACTGAGCGGCGCGGACAAGGCGCCGCCCCGGAAGAGAAGATCGCTGTGCAATCGCATCCAGGCGAAATCCCGGATGTCTTCCACGCCGCCCGCCACCACGTGCAAGTTGGCGCTCCAGGCACGTTCCATCAAGGTAAAGAAGCGGCCTTGCAACGCGCGGTTTTCGGATAAGCCAAGCGGGACCTGTACGTGCAGGCCGTCGGCACGCAAGGTGCCATGGCCGGATGTCTTGCTGCGGCTGGCGCTGGGTAGCAGGCGCGCCCGCAGACGGGCCTGGAATTCCGGATAGCGCGCCAGCACCTCGGCGTGGTCCGACAGCCGGTCCGTCAGGGGCAAGGTGAAGGTGATGCGCTTGGCGGGAATCAGCAATGGCGGGGCATCGTCGTAGCGCGCGTGCTTGTTGACCCACACCGAACTGTCCAGCAGGCCGATGCCCAGCTCGCCGCACAGGCGTTCGGCCAGGTCGCCCTGGCCGCGCACATCCAGCGCGTGCTCGTAGGAAAGTTCAATGGGGGTTTTGAAGTGCTTGAAGAAGGCCACGCCGGCCAGCAAGCCCGCGCCCTGTCCAACGGGATTCAAGCCGCTCCAGGGAGACGGCCGACAACGGCCGATGACGGCGTATTCATGGACTTGACCCTGCGCCGTGAACACGGGCTGAAAGCGCAGCGTGATGGACTCTTCGGACAGAGCCCAGGAACGGGCGTCGTCTTTCATGGCGTGACCCGAAGGTTGAGGTGCGCAGGAGGGCGGATCCGGGTCAATATCATGCTGTTCTCGATTAACGTCTGGCCGCCGTGGCGACGCAAGCCGCGCGGCGTGTGAACCCGCCGCGCTGCAGCATCTTGGCGAATCCGGTATCTCACGAATAGTGCCCAACGCCGTCAGCCAAAAGAACAAGAAATTTCTTAAATCCCTTGCTCGGCCGACCCTCCATGACATGGCATTCCCCGCCGCTTGCGGACGACAATCGGGGACCACATCTGGGGGTGGGATTCACCCGTTTTTACGCTGCATCCCACTTTGAGATTCTTCTTATTCTCTGGGTAAGCAGGTGTTTCTACCATGCGTCAAATGCTGGTAGAAGACCATGGCGCTCCCGCCCTAGAACCCCAGGCCGCGCCGCGCGCCGCCTCATTGTTGCTGCACTTTCTTGCAGTGGCTCTGCTCGTCTGCATTGCAGCTGGCGCCACCCTTTACCTGTATTGGGCGTTCAGCAACGTGGTGTCCAACTACCGGCGCCACATGAATGCCGCGGCCTACGAAGCGCAACACTTCTTCGACCAGCGCGAATCCCTTTTGCGTTCCATCTCCGCATCCGCGGTACGCAACACCAATCAGGATCCCATCAGCAGAACCCCCACCCATTTCGGCAAAACAGGCCAGGTGGAAGTGTTGCCGCTGCAGGAAGGCCCGGACGCCTACGATTGGGCGCTGGTGCTGACCCCACGTGACTTGCGCCGCATTGCCCAAGCCAACACCCGCATCGTCTACAGCGCGCTGCGCCACGCCAGTACCGTGCCCGTGGGCTCGCATGACCAGCCCACCTCGCCGGGCATTCCCCCCTCCATACAGCAATGGCTCGCCCTGACCCTGGCCGACGTGCAGACTCGCGCGCCCACCAAGGGCCTGCCTCCCATCGTTTGGCTGCATCCGCCGCACGACACCGTCAAGCGCCTGTTCCTTTTCACGCCCCTGGATGCCGTGCACCCGGAGGCTGCCTGGATCGGCCTGGAAGTCCATGGCGTGGAATCCGCCATCAGCGCGCCACGCTCGGGCGCGGGCGACTACGTTCTGTTCGATGAGAAGAGCCGGCCGGTGCTGCGCAGCGCCGGCGCGGATACGGCCAACCAGGCCTTGCCGCACACCACGCGAGAAGATGCATTCGGCTTGCAGGGCCAGGGCTGGCTGCCCAACTACCTGGTACTGAGCAAGTCCGTCGGCGAAGATGGCTGGCGGCTGGTCTACTACGCGCCGATGGCGCACGTGTTGCGCGACAACGCGCTGGCCTTCCAGACGGCGGCCATCGCGTCCTTGTTGCTGATCATCACGGTCCTCTTGCGGGTGCGCTACATCCGCCGGCGCCTGGTGCTGCCCGCGCTGCGCCAATACGAGGCGCTGGCCGACAGCGTGTCGCTCAACCGCAAGCTGATCGAAGTGGCCCCTGTGGGCTTGTGCCTGTTGCGGCGCTCGGACCGCGCGGTCGTGCTGTCCAACGACATGGCGCGCCGCTGGTTCCAGGGCACGCCGGGCTGGCGCACCGACATCCTGTCATCCCACGGCGACGAGGCCGGCCGCGAACACCGGCTCAACGATGGCCGCACCGCGTACCTGAGCTTTGCCCCCACCACCTACCGTGGCGAAGCGGTGGTGCTGTGCGGCATCAGCGACATTTCCGCGTTGAAACGGATCGAGCAATCCTTGTTGCAGGCCAAGCGCGACGCCGAAGCCGCCAACCAGGCCAAGACGGTGTTCCTGACCACCATGAGCCACGAGATCCGCACGCCGCTCTACGGCATTCTCGGTACGCTTGAACTGTTCTCACTGACCCGCGTGAGCGGCCAGCAGGCGCAGTACCTTGAAACCATCCAGCAGTCGTCGGCCACGCTGTTGCGCACCATTAACGACACGCTGGATTTGTCCCGGATCGAGGCCGGCCACACCGTGCTCGAACGCGCGCCGTTTTCCCCCGTTGAACTCTTGAACAATGTCGTGGCCAGCTTCGCGGCGCGCGCACACGCCAAAGGCGTGCGCAGCTATGCCGTGGCCAACCCGGATACCCCCCTGGCCGTGATTGGCGACGCCACGCGCATCCGCCAGATTCTCGACAACCTGGCCAACAACGCCATCAAGTTCACCGATTCCGGGCAGATCGTGTTGCGCCTGAAGGTCAACAGCCGCAACCGTGACAGCGTCGACCTGTGTTTCCAGATTGCCGACACCGGCTCGGGCATCGCGCCGGAACATCAGGCCCGCTTGTTCGAGCCCTACTACCAGGTGGACGCCGACAACTGCGTGACGCTGCCTGGCACCGGCCTGGGCTTGTCGATCTGCCGAAGCCTGTCCGACATGATGAACGGCAGGCTCAACGCCGTCAGCGAACCCGGCCTGGGCACCAGCATCACCTTCGAGGTCCGCTTGCCGCTGGCGCCCGAAGCGCTTGAGACCGCGCCCCCCGAGCTCGACAACACGGTCGTCTACGTCCAAGGCGCGGTGCCGGAAATCGTTCACAACCTGTGCGACTGGTTGCGGCGCTGGGGCGCCGTCGGGCTGCCCTACCCCGCCAACGGCGTGACGCCTGCCGAACCCGCGGTGTTGCTGCAGGCGTGGCCGCATGCGCAGAAGATCGCCAACTGGATCGGCCCGCAGGTCATCGTCCACCCGCCGGGCCTGCGCCCCCGGGTCGAGGACAGCCACCGCAACTGGTTCGCCAGCGCCTACAGCCTGGTCGGCATCCACCACGCGGTGCGCCTGGCCCAGGGCGGCGCGGCGCGCAGCACGTCATTCGATCCCAAGGCAGCGCCTGAAGTGTTGGGCCTGAAGATATTGGTCACGGAAGACAACCCCATCAGCCAATTGATTCTGCGTGAACAGCTTGAGCACATGGGTTGCACCGTGGTGTTGGCCGGCAACGGCCAGGAAGCGTTGAACCTGCCCGACCTGATGCACTTCGACGCCGTGCTGACTGACCTGAACATGCCCCTGGTCGACGGCTACGAACTCACGCGCATTTTGCGAAAGCGCGGCTATGACAGGCCCGTTCTTGGGGTCACGGCCAACGCCTTTCCCGACGAGCAGCGGCGAGGCATGAGCGCGGGCATGACCAGCCTGCTGGTCAAGCCGCTGCCGCTGACCGTCCTGCGTCAAACGCTGCAAACGGTTAAAGAACTCCGGAGTTGACGATGCTTTCCGTGTACAAGGTCTTGGTCCTGGACGACCATGCGTTTCAATGCGCCCAAATGCGCAGCCTGTTCCTGGAGGCCGGCTTCGAGCACGTCGACATGGCGAATTCCGCGCACGAGGCGCTGGAGATGGTTCAGCTGCATTCCTACCAACTGGTGTTGATGGACCTCAACATGCCGGGCATGGACGGCGTGCAGTTCATCCACGAACTGGCCCGGCTGCAATGCAACCCGATGCTGGCGATCACCACGGCGTGTTCGCGCCGCATCATGAACAGCGTGAGCCTCATGGCCAAGGAAAAGGGCTTGTCCGTGATCGCGGCCCATACCAAGCCCGTCACGCGAGAACACGCGCTGGCCTTGGCCCGGCGGCTACGCAACGAAAAGCTGGACGGCGCGTTGCCGCAAACGCTACCTTTGCTGTCCACGCCCCTGTTTGACCGCCGCACGCTTGAAAAAGCCCTGGCCACCGGCCAGATCCAGGCGTGGTTCCAGCCCAAGAAGGCGCTGGCGACGGGCCATATCGTCGGGGCTGAAGCGCTGGCCCGCTGGCATCACCTTGAATTCGGTTTCATGCTGCCGGCCTCGTTCCTGGGTGCGGTGCGGCATCACGGGCTGGACCACGCCCTGCTCATCCGGATGCTGGACGACGCCCTGGCCGC
Source organism: Achromobacter spanius (assembly GCF_029637605.1). Taxonomy (NCBI): domain Bacteria; kingdom Pseudomonadati; phylum Pseudomonadota; class Betaproteobacteria; order Burkholderiales; family Alcaligenaceae; genus Achromobacter; species Achromobacter spanius. The sequence continues at coordinate 3,176,031 of NZ_CP121261.1, forward strand.
CTATCTTGATTGGCGCCGCCTGGGGTTCAGGATGCCCGTATCAGTCAATCTGCCCACCCGCCTGCTGGATCAACCTGACTTGCCCGACCAGCTTTACAATCTGGTCGCGCAGCGCGGTGTTCCCTTCGAAGATGTCACGTTCGAACTGCTGGAAGACGACACCACGTCGGTGCCCGGGCACTACTATATGGGCGCAAGCCGCTTGCGCTTGAAAGGCTTCGGTTTGGCGCAGGACGATTTCGGTAAAGGCTACAACTCGATGTACACCCTGATATCCACGCCGTTCACCGAACTCAAGATCGACCGCGCCTTTGTCAGCGGCGCCGCGGAAGATGGTGTGCGCGCCGCCGCCTTGCAGTCTTCCGTGCAATTGGGCCGCCAATTGGGACTGCAAGTCACCGCCGAAGGGGTGGAAAACACGAAAGACCTGGAGTTCTTGCGCGAGATCGGCTGTGATTTCGCCCAAGGCTTCCTGATATCCGCTGCGGTCAACGCCCATGACTTCACCGATTTGCTGGCAGACGAACCCCGCCCGTACGCCACCCACCCGCTATAGGATCCTTACCCGCGTATGCAGGAAACGCCGTTTAGCAGGATTGCACGTACCTCGCGCCGGCTGAATATCGCGCTGTTCGGCATTCTGCCCATCGCACTCATCATGATCGGCGCCCTGCTCTGGGGTGCTCAGCGCATCATCAAGCAGGAAGAAGACCGCTTGTTGATGGACTTTGCCGTTCTTGTTGGATACATCCACGAGCAAGAAGGCTTTCTGCTTCAGTTCCGCAAAGAGAACCAGCGCCTGGACGGGCGCGCGCCCATTGAGCACATCACGCTGTCCACGCCGCTGGATTCGACCCGGCCGGGCCTGCGCATCTATCGCGGGCAGCACGCGCTGGTGGCCATGCCGTTCTCGCTGTTCTGCAACTACCCGTCGGAATGCCCCGTGGCCAATAGCCCGGTGTCCGCCGCGGCGGGCTACTTCGCGGATTTCTACAGCACCTACTGGGCGAATTCCTACTTCCCGGCCGCCGCCGCTTTCCTGGTGAACCGCACGGACAGCCTGGGCATTGCCGTGCCGGCCATCAACGTCAAACCGGGCTATGGCGAGCCGCTCAGTGAAGACACCCTGCTGCTGGTCAACGACGCCGTGCGCACGCGACTGGCCCCGGCAACGGCCGACGCCCCCTCGGCGACGCCCTCGTCCGGCACGCCCGGCATCGCCGCGTCCGACGGACAGATCCTGTGGGTTTCTCCGCCCGGGCTGCCGGATCGCATGATGGGGATGCTGCACGCGGGCTTTTCCGGCGCGGCATGGACCAACCGCGGCGGCGGTGAACCCGACGTCTACGTCGCCACGCTGCTCAGCCGCGCGCGCATCAACATCTACGACAGGGCCCTGCCTTCAATCCAATACGACGGCTTCTGGCTGACCCATCGCGACATCGGCCTGATGCTCGGCGAGGGGCCGCTGCCCACCGCCGGCCACAGCGGCCTGAGCGCCACGCGCGATGGCCTGATCCTGAAAGTGTCGGACCCGTCCAGCATCTGGACCGCGTACTACCGCGTCAGCTATCGCAATTTTTTCGAAGACAACCTCTGGCTGCCGATCACCGCCGCGCTGCTGTTGCTGCTGGGCCTTGCCGGCGGCATTGGCTACCAGCGCTGGTACACCCGGCGCGTGATCGAGCCCGCGCAAAGCGCGCACCGCGACATCGCCGAAAGCGAAGAATTCAACCGCACCCTGATCCAGACCGCGCCCATCGCGCTTTGCGTGCTGGCGCGTGCACATGGCGACGTGCTGTTCGCCAACAGCCTGGCGCTGGAATGGTTGGGCGCCGCCACCGGCCAGGGCTTGCGCGATTCCCCCGCCGCCCGGCCGCTGCTGGACCAGGTGCTGACGGCCTCCGCGCCCGGCACCATCGAAACCTTCCACGCCGACGACGGCCGCCCCTTGTACGTGGCGTACTCGCCCACGCGCTACAAGAAGCAGGACGTGGTGCTGTGCGCGTTTGCGGACATCAGCGCTCGGGCCGAAATCGAACGCGCCCTGGCGCAGGCCAAACGCGACGCCGACAAGGCCAGCGAAGCAAAGTCCACCTTCCTGGCCACCATGAGCCATGAGATCCGCACGCCGCTGTATGGCGTACTGGGCACGCTGGAGCTCATGGGCATGACCGAATTGAATGCCGAGCAGCGCCAGCATCTGGAGCGCATCCAGAATTCCTCGGTGATCCTGCTGCAATTGATCAGTGACATCCTGGACATCACCAAGATCGAATCCGGGCAACTGGCGCTGGAATCCAGCCAGTTCCGGCCGCGTGAGCTGGTCGAAAGCTGCGCGCGCTCATTCGCCGCGCTGGCCAGGCAGAAAGGCCTGCTGCTCTTTGCCTGCGTGGACGGGTCGGTGGCCCCATGGGTCGCGGGCGACGCCGTGCGCATCCGGCAGATTCTCAGCAACCTGCTCAGCAACGCCATCAAGTTCACCGAGTCCGGCCATGTCATCGTGCGCCTGCACGGCGCTGACCGGCCCGACGGCACCCAAGTGCTGGCCTTGCAGGTGGTGGACACGGGCATCGGCATCGACAAGGAAGACCAGGCCCAGCTTTTCAGCCCCTTCTACCAGATCGACAGCGCCAGCCATACCGTGCGCGGCGCGGGCATCGGCCTGTCCATCTGCGCGCGGCTTGCCAAGCTGATGGATAGCCATATCCGCGTCACCAGCGAACTGGGCCTGGGCAGCAGCTTTTCGCTGGAGCTGGCCTTGCAACCGGCCGACGGCCCGCCCCTGGACGAGCCCGATCTGCACGGCATCCGTATCTATGTGCGCAGCCCGCACCGCGAACTGACCGACAACGTTTGCCAGTGGCTGACCCGCTGGGGCGCCGACGCCCAGCGTGCGCCGGCCCCCCTGGGCCGGGGTGAACCCGACGACGTGTTGCTAGACATCCTGGGCCCCACCGACGCCGCGCCCGCCAATTGGGCGGGCCACTTCCTGGCGGCGGGCGACCCGCGCGAGTCAGCCGCCGGCGCGCCGGAACGTGTCGACGGGCATGACCTGGACAGCATCGGGTTCGGTATTTCGCGCCTGCTGCGCGGCGATCCGCCCGTGCCTGCCGCGCCCGCAGCCAACGCCCTGATGGATCCGCTGGACCTGCGCGTGCTGGTGGCCGAGGACAACCCCATCAACCAGGCCACGCTGCGCCACCAACTGGAACAACTGGGCTGCACCGTCACGGTGGCCGGCAACGGCGCGGATGCGCTGTCAATGTGGAACATGGCCACCTATGACGTGCTGCTGACCGACGTCAACATGCCCAAGATGAACGGCTACGAACTCACGGGCGAACTGCGCGCGCGCGGCTACGCCCAACCCATCATCGGCGTTACCGCCAACGCCATGCGCGACGAGGAAGCACGCTGCATGGCCGCGGGCATGAATTCCTGGCTGGTCAAGCCGATTGAACTGAGCGCCTTGCGCCACCACCTGGGCGGCATCACGCGCGTGCGCGAAGCAGGGTCCGATGAGCCCGTGGCGTCCAATGTTCCGGAGGTGCTGGACGTGCAGGATCTACCTGAAGTGCCGTACGTATCTAATGTGTCCGACGAGTCACCCCACGCGGACTTTCCGCCCGAGTCCACCGACTCCGCCCTCGAACCGCTGGTGCCAGAAAAATACCGCCGCCTGTTCCTGGACACCATGGACGCTGACCTGGCAAATCTTGACCAGGCGGTCACCCGCCGCGACGTGCCGGCCGCGCTGCAAACCATGCATCGGATGCGGGGCGCCTTGGTCATGGTGAAAATGACAACCCTGTCATCGGACTTCCAGGCCGTTGAGGCCAAACTCAGGCGCGACGGCGGGGACGATGAGGTGTTTCAAGACGTGGTCAGGCTGACGCACGAGCTCAGGAACCTGCTGGCTCAAGTTTGAGTCTTGGTACAGAATGACCCCGACAACCTCCACGATCGCCCCCCGGCGCCCCCGAATGGAACGACTCCGAATAGTCCTCGCCGACGACCACCCGCTGGTCCTCGCGGGCATGCGCGATTTGCTGGAAAAAGACCTCAGCGTTGAAGTCACGGCGCTGCTGGCCAGCCCCACGGCCCTGGTCGAGCACTTGACCCACGACCTGCCGCACGTGGTCATCACCGACTACTCCATGCCCGGCGACGAAACCTATGGCGACGGCATCCGCCTGGTCAAGTTCCTGACGCGGCGCTTCCCGAAAACGCAGGTGGTGGTGCTGACCATGGTGTCCAACCCCATGATCATTTCCGCCCTGTACGACGCGGGCGTGGCCGCCGTGGTGCTCAAGCGCGACAACCTGGCGGAAATCGTCACGGCCCTGCACACGCTGCAAGCCGGCCGCAAGTACTATCCCCCGGGTTTCCAGCGTGATGGCACGGTGGATTCGCGCAGCAAATTCATCGGCGAACGCATCAACAGCCTGTCGCCCAAGGAATTCGAAGTGCTGCGCCACTTCATCCGTGGTGAATCCATGATGCAGGTGGCCGACACGCTCAAGCGCAGCGTCAAGACGGTCAGCGGCCAGAAGATATCCGCCATGCGCAAGCTGAACGTGCAGACCGACCAGGAACTGGTGGCGTTCTGTGTGGAAAGCGAAATTTTTCAATAGGTTTTCAGTAGGTAACCCCCGAGACACCCGCATGACGCAAGACGTATTTGAAGCCATCACCGGCCAGGAAGTAGACCGCCAGGCCATGCTGGCCCTGATTGACAACGCGGCGGGCCAGGCGCTGTCGTTCCAGGACTGCGATTTCCAACACGCTGATTTTTCCCGCCTGGATCTGCGCGGCGCGCGCTTCACGGCCTGCGCCATTGCCGGCGCCTCGTTCCAGGGTGCCACGCTGGCCGACACCACCTGGCTGCGCTGCCGGGGCGGACAGGCCAACTTCGCATCGGCGGACGCCAGCGACGCCACCTTCCAGAACTGCGATTTGAACAACGCCAAGTGGCACCGCGCGCGGCTGGCCGGCGCCCGCCTTCAAGGCTGCAAGCTGACCGGCTCCGACTTCGACGGCATCGCCTGCCTGGGCTGGACGGTTGAAGAATGCCTGCTGGTCGGCGCGCTGCTGCGCGGCGTGTCGTTTCGCAAAACCAACATCATGCAGTTGGACTTTTCAGACGCCGACCTGGCCGGCAGCGATTTCCGCGACACCGTCTTCCATGGCGGCAGCCTGCGCAACGCCAATCTGAAAAACGTGCGCTTTGAAGGCGCCGACCTGCGCGAAGTGGACTTGAGCGGCATCGACTTGACCGCCGCCGCGCGCCTGGCTGGCGCCACCATTTCCAAGACCCAGGCGGCCACCTTGCTGGCCGAACTGCGCATCAGCGTGCTCTGACGCGCAGCCGGATTTTCTAACTACGGCCGGCGGCGCAGGAAGCGCTGTTCCACCACCACGCTGCCCCACTGCCTGCCTTCGGATTCGTCCGTCAGCACAAAGCCCGCGTCTTCGTACAGATGGCGCGCGGCGTCCAGCCCCTTGAAGGTCCACAGGTATGTGTCGCGATAGTGCGCATCGGCGAACGCCAACGCGCGCGCAAGCAGGTGGCGGCCCACGCCCAGGCCACGCAAGGATTCGTCCACGATGAACCAGCGCAGATGCGCCTGGCCAATGGCCGGATCGCCATCGATCACGATGGATGCCAGCGTGCGCCCATTTTCCGCATACAGCCACATGCCCTTGCCGCGGTCCGGCAGCGCTTCGGCAAAGGCCGCCAATTCCGTGGCGACCTTGCGTTCAAAGTACACACCAAAGCCCGAGGCCTGCGCGTAATAACGCGCATGCAGGCCGGCAATATCGCCAATGCAGCCGGGCACATAGCCTTCGATGATCTGCTCGCTGATGGCGGCGGAGGAAGGCGTCAGGTTGGGGTTCTCGCGCGAGAGCGCGTCGGCGTACAGCGACATGAAGCGGATCAACGATTGCTGGTCGTCCGGCGTCATCCGGCGCAAGGCATGCGATACCTGATCGGTGGCGAACTGGTCGATGCGGTCGCGCAAGGCCAGCCCCGCCTCGGTCAGGGTCAGGCGAGATGACCGCGCGTCTTCGGGATCCGCCTCGCGGGCGATCAGGCCGGCGGATTCCAGCTTGGCCAACTGGCGGCTGGTGTTGGATTTGTCCAGCCGCAGGATCACGGCCAGGTCGCGCGCCTGAATGCCCGGTTGCAGGCCCACTTCAATAATGGCGTGGACAGCGGACGGCGCCAATTCACTGCCGGCCAACGAGGTCCGCATGAAGCCCAATTCACGCACAAGCTTGCGGGAAAACTCCCGCAGGTCGCGGATGGTCTGTTCGCGAGATTGGGAGGGAAAGTCGATCAAGTCCATGGGCGCACCTATCGGTTGCGGTTCGCAACCAATGTAATTGCGAGCCGCAACTAAAGCAAGCACCGCGACGTCCACTACCCCATCAATCGACTTTCTTAGACCGCTGAAACGTCACCTCGCCAGAAGGCGGGGGCGGTTTGCGGTGAAACGGCACTTTGCGCAAATACAGGCGCAGCGCCTGCCAGTGAATGCGGAACACCACGCCCAGCGTCATGAACGGCATCGCCGCCAACGCGCGCAACAGCGCGCCGGTGGCAAGCGGCACGCTCGCGCCGCGAATTTCCGTGTGCAGCAGCGGCTGCGCCTGTTCAGGGTCGTCAAAATAATCAATGCTGGCCACCTGCGCACCGCCCACGCTTTTGACGCGAAACCGGTAGCGGCCCGTCACCTGGCAAAACGGCGACACGTGAAACGACTTATCGCTATGCAGCGCCAGGCCGTCATGGATCACGCCACCGTCCGGCGCGCGCAGCACGTACTGATGGCGCTCGCCGAAGGTGTTGTTGACCTCGGCCACCAGCACGCGCAGATGGCCGTCGGTGTCATGCACCTGCCAGAAGCTGACGGGGTTGAACACATGGCCGAACACGCGCGGAAAGCACTGCAACCACACCGCGCCCACGTCGAAATCCGCGCCCGCCATCTCCAGCCGTGACCGCAACCACGCCATGGGCTCGCCACCGTCGCGCGCGCCATGGTCGGAAAAATGAAAAGCAACCGGACGGCGGCGGTTGACCCCAAACAGCCATGACGCGCGGCCGTCGTAGCGTTCGGCCTGATCGATGCGCAGCCGCAGGCAGAACACCGGATAGGTAAAGCGGTGCACCACTGGGCGGGTGCGCACATGCAGCACCCGCGCGCGCATCAGTTCGATCAGGCCGGCGCCGGGCAGGGTGCGGTTCATGTTGCATTACCCCACGGCGGGCTGACGCCAAAATCCGCCGCCACGCGAATGGCCGACGCCAGCCCATCCTCATGAAAGCCATACCCCGCCCACGCGCCGCAGAACCACACCCGCGCGCGGCCCTGGATGTCAGGCAGCCGGCGCTGCGCCTCGACGGCGTCGGCATCCAGGATGGGGTGCTCGTACTCGTAGCGGCCCAGCACTTGATCCGGCGCGGGCTCGCGCTGCGGGTTCAGCGTCACGATCACGGGCTGCTTGAAGGGCAGCGGCTGCAACACATTGAGCAGGTAACTGACCGACATGGGCGCATCCGCCGTGGGGCCGGCCAGGTAATTCCAGGCCGACCACACCGAGCGGCGGCGCGGCAGCAGCGCGGTGTCGGTATGCAGCACGGCCACGTTGGGCTGGTAGCGCACGCGTGACAGCACCTCGCGTTCGGCTTCGGTGGCGTCCAGCATCGCCAGCGATGTGGGCGCATGGCAGGCCAGCACCACGGCATCAAACCGATCGACCTGGCCGCCGGTGCGCACCTCCACGCCATCGGCCAGCCGCTTGACGCTATGCACCGGGCTGGACACGCGCACCTGCGCAATGCGCGGCAGCATCGCGTCGACATACCGGCGCGCCCCGCCCTGGACCGTTTTCCATTGCGGTCGCCCCGCCACCTGCAACAAGCGGTGGTTCAGGCAGAACGACAGAAAACTGCGAGCAGGTTGCGCCAGCACCATGCTGGGTGGCGTTGACCAGATGGCGCCGGCCATGGGCAGCAGATACCAGTCGCGCATGGCCTGGCCGTAGCCTTCGGCGTCCAGCAGATCGCCCAGCAGCGCGTGCGGGCCGCTTTGCGCCAGATAGGCGGCGGCGTTGCGATTGAAGCGCAGGATGTCGCGCAGCATGCCCAGGAAGGCCGGGCGCAACAGGTTGCGGCGTTGCGCGAACACCGTTCCCAGGTTGGTGCCCGCCCACTCCAGGTCGGGCTGCGCAAGCGATACGCTGAACGTCATGTCGCTGGCGTGCACCGGAATCGTCAGGTGCTTGAACAGTTGCACCAGGTGCGGATACGTCAGGTCGTTATGCACCAAAAAGCCGGTGTCGACCGGGTGGCTGACGCCGCCGACCGTGGCGTCGACCGTATTGGTATGGCCGCCCACGCGGCTATCCGCTTCGAACAAGGTGACCGAGAATTTTTCAGACAGCAGCCAAGCCGCGCCCAGGCCGGCGATGCCGCCGCCAATGACGGCGATGCGGCTGCCGGGGGGAACAGGGGCAAAGGCGGGACGCGGCTGGACCTGCGCAAAAGCCGGCGTTGCATCGGAGGCGTTCGACATAGGGATCATCACGGTCGCTTGAAGCTTGCGCGCGCGGCGTCGACCTTGGCATGGCAGACGCAGCCGCTCATGTGGTCGTTGACCATGCCCACCGCCTGCATGAAGGCGTACATCGTCGTCGGCCCCACAAACGTCCAGCCGCGCGTCTTCAAGGCGCGCGACAGGCCGGCCGATGCGGCTGACGACGGGTTGCCGTTCCAATAGGCCAGGTCCACGGTGTGGGGCCGCTCTGCCGTCTTGGGCTCGTGCCGCCATAGCCACGCCGCCAGCGAGCCCGTCTCGTCAGCCAGCGCCACGGCGCGGCGCGCATTGTTGATGGTGGATACGATCTTGGCGCGGTTGCGCACAATGCCCGCATTGCCCATCAGTCGCTCCACGTCATGCTCGGTATACCGCGCCACGCGCTCGAAATCGAAATCGTCGAACGCCTCGCGAAATGCCTCGCGTTTGCGCAGGATGGTGATCCACGCCATGCCCGCCTGAAAGCCTTCCAGGCAGATCTTTTCGTACAGGCGGCGGTCGCTGCCCACGGGCCGGCCCCATTCGTGGTCGTGATAGTCGGGCATGGACGGCTGCCAGAAGCAGCGCGGGTCGCCCTGCGCGTCCAGGATCAGGCCGGCGGATTCAAGGGGCTCTGTGTCCAGCGCCCCAGCATCCTGCTGCCTGGCTTGCACGCTCCCTTCAACCGTCATCATTGCGCGCCGGGAACCGGGCAGCTCATGTCGCCTTCCTCGCACTTGAGGTAGGCGCGTAATTCTTTGGTGCGCGCCTGCGTCAGCTTGTCCAGGCATTGGCTCAGCACCATGGGGTACACGCTGCCGCCCGTGGCGCCGCTGGACGAGAAGGCACATTCCGCATCGCGAAAAAACAACCAGGCCTTTTGCGCGCTTTGCAATTGCGTGGTCTTGGTGGTGTCGTCTTTCAGGCGCTTCATGACCGTCCGGTAGGCGTCGTTCAGGTCAGCGTCCGACTTGCGGTAGGACTGATCGGCGCACAGGTTCATGTCGGTTTGCGTGGCGGCGTTGGCGCAATTGATCGGCTGCAGGCGCGGCTGCAACTGCGCCTGCACACTGGCCGTGGACAGCAGCGCGGCGGCGGCGGCCGTGGCGATCACGATACGCATGGGCGTTTCTCCTAGTTGTCTGTGATGGGTTCGATGGGAAAGTGTCGCATGGATGGGGCCTTGCGCGCATGCCGCCTGGGCACGGGTGGCCTAAGATATCGGCCATGAAGATTCAATTGCTCTCCGACCTGCACCTGGAAACCGACCCCTCTTTCCTGGCGCGCCCCATCCCTGGCGCCGACCTGCTGGTGCTGGCCGGCGATATCGGTTCATACCGCCAGGGTTCCAAGCTGACCAGCAACGATTTCGGGCTGGGCAGCTACGCCCCCCGCAACGGCTGGCCCACGCCCGTGGTGTTCGTGCCGGGCAACCACGAATACGACAACCTGGATTTCGACGAGGCCCACGACCGCCTGCGCGAGCTCTGCCACGCGCTGGATATCCAATGGCTGGAACGCGACACCTGTGTCATCGACGGCGTGCGCCTGGTGGGCACCACGCTGTGGACGGATTTCGACGCGCTGGCCGCCGACAGCGATCCCATCGGCGTGGCGCTGGCCAAGCGCGCCAAGGCTTTTCGCGCGGCCGACTTCTATCTGGAAAAGGCCCAGATGCGCCGCCATGGCGCGCCCTTCATGGCCGAACAAATGCGCGAACAGGGCCTGGCCTGCCAGCAATGGCTGCGCGACGCCCTGCACGTGCCTTTCGACGGCCCCACCCTTGCCATCACCCACTTCGCGCCCACGCTGGCCAGCGCCGACCCGCGCTACGGCGTCACACCGGGCACGGCGGGGTTCTGCAATGCGCTGGACGAATTGCTGCCGCTGGCCAACTGCTGGATGCACGGCCACCTGCATTGCGCGCACGACTACGTCAAGGACGGCTGCCGCGTGGTCGCCAACCCGCTGGGCTACGCCAAGAAAGGCGAACAGGCCGACTACGAGCCTGATCGCCTGTGGGAAGTACCCGTCAGAACTTGAGGCTGGCGCTCAAGCCGTAGGTGCGGGGGTCGCCCGCCTTGATGTAGTCCGACGACTGGAACAACCAGTAGCGCTTGTCCGCCAGGTTATTGATGCCGGCGCGGAACGTGGTGTCGTAGCCATAGATGCGCGTGTCGTAGGTGGCGCCGATGTTGACGATGGCGTAGTCATCCACCTTCACGTTGTTGGGCGCGCCCAGCATCGTGTTGCCGGTGTACTTGACGTCGGCACGCAGCTTCAGGCCTGGCAATTGCGGCACGGAATACGTCAACTGTGCCGCCGCCACCAGCTTGGGTGCGCCCGCCACGCGGTTGCCCGTAAAGGCATTGCCCTTCTTGTATTCCGAATCCAGGAACATCAGGCTGCCGCCCACGTTCCAGTTCGTGGCCACGCGCGCCGACGCGCCCAGTTCCAGGCCTTGGTAGATAGACTTGCCGTCCTGCGTCAGCTCGTTGGCCGCGTTGGCGTATTCCGCTTTTTTCTCGATGCGGAACAGCGCGGCGGTGGCGGCCCAGTCATCTTGATTGGTCTTCACGCCCAGCTCGTACTGCTTGCTCTTGAGCGGGTCCAGCAAGGCGCCGAAGTTGGCATAGGTGTTGCCCACCGATGAGCCCGGCTCCAGCGATTCGATGTAGCTGGCGTAGGCCATGGTCTGCGGCGTGATCTGGTACATCAAGGCCACGGTTGGGGTCAGCACACCGTTCTTGTCGTAGCTGGACGACTTGGCGCCCGTGGCGTCAAAGCCCGTCTGCTCGTAGTTCGTATAGCGCAGGCCACCCAGCAGCGACCAGCCGCCCGTCAGGTCGATCGTGTCGCTGGCGAACATGGCCTTCTGCGTGATCTCGGCAGCGCGATACAGGTCCAGGCTGCCTTGGCTGTAATAGGTGTTGGTGTTCTGCGAGCGCAGGTTGCCCGTGCCCTGCAACTGATACACGCCGTTGACGCTGTAGTCGTTCTTCTGCTTTTGCCATGACGCGCCCGCCACCACGTGGTGCTTGAGCGGACCGGTGGCGAACTTGCCTTCGATCATGCCTTGCCACTGGTTGTAGGCGTAGGCCTCGCCGTAGTCCGAACGATAGTCGTCGTAATCACCCGCCTGGTTTTGCAGAAAAAGCACCGATTCGTTGCGGCGTGTGCGGGTCGAGCTGTAGCTGTAGTCGGTGCGGGCGCTCCAGTTGGACGACAACTGGTATTTCAAGCCGGTGGAGTAATAGCGGAAATCGTTGTCGGCATAGGGGCCTTCGCCCACCAGCTTGCCGTTGTCGTTGCGCACCGGCGAAGGCAACTGGCTGCCCGCCAATTGGCCCGCGTAAATGGTGGGTTCCTGCCCGATGGCCTTGCGGTCCTGGTAGATGGATTGAAAGTCCCAGGTCAGCTTGTCGGTCAGCCGCGCATCCAGTGCCAGCGACACCGAATCGCGATACAAGGAACCGCCGTTGTAGGTGTTGCCCTCTTCGTGCGTGGCGTTCAAGCGGTAGCCAAACGTGCCGCTTTCGCCGACGCGTCCGCCCAGATCCACGTGCTGGCGCAGCAGTCCCTTCGACACATAACCCAGTTCAATGCTGCGCACCGGCTCGTCGGTAGGCCTCTTGGTCACGTAGTTGACCAGGCCGCCCGGCGAACCAAAGCCATACATGAAGCCCGATGCGCCCTTCAACAGGTCGATCTGTTCAAAATGCTCGTAAGGCAGCGTCGTCACGTAGCTCAGAAAGGGCCTGCCGTCGATGCGGTAGGAATTCTGCCAGTCCAGCGGCAGGCCGCGCACGGTCAGGTAGCTGGCCCAGGCGCCGTACGAGGCGCTGTTGTCGCTGACGGAAGCATCCAGGGCAAACACGTCGCCCAGCTTGTTGACCTGCCGTTCCGCGATGTCGGCCGCGGTGACCACGGTGGTTGAAAACGGGGTTTCAAGCTGGCTGCGGCTGCCCAGCGCGCCCGTGTTCACCGGCGCCGACAGATGTTCCAGCGTGTCGTCCACCGCCGTGGCCTGCACGGTGACCGTGGGCAGTTGCGCAACGTTGGGCGTGTCGGCGGCGGATTGGGCGGATGCCGCCAAGGGGTAGGCCACGGCCAATGCCATGACCAGGGCGGCGGGTTTAACTACGGCAGGATTAGCGACGGCGGAATGAACAACAACAGGCTTAACGGCAGGGAGGGAAAGCGTGCGCGCACGGCTCTTCCGGGTGGAAGCAGGACGGACCAAAGCAGAGTCTCCAGAGCGGGGGGGAGTCGGAAAGACTGCTTTTTTATTACTAATGGGACTGATTCGCAATCATATTTACGAAAAATTCGCACCCGCATCGCCCATGAAAAAGCCCGCATTGCGGCAACGCGCAACGCGGGCTGGATATAGCAAGCAGCGCGATCAGGGCGCCGGATTCGGATAGCGCGTGTGGATCTCGTCGATCGCCTTCAACACGTCCGGCGACAGCGTCACGTCCACGCTGTCGATGTTTTCCTTCAACTGTTCCAGCGTCGTCGCACCGATCAGATTGCTGGTGACGAACGGGCGCTGGTTCACCCAGGCCAGCGCCAGGTGCGTGGGCGACACGCCGTGCTCGCGCGCCAGCGCCACGTAGTCGGCGGTGGCGGCTTCGGCCTGCGGATTGCTGTAGCGCGTGAACCGCGTGTAGCGCGTCAGGCGGGCGCCTTCGGGGCGGGCGCCGTTCAGGTACTTGCCGCAAAGCATGCCCATCGCCAGCGGCGAATACGCCAGCAGGCCCACGTTTTCGTGGTGCGTGAATTCGGACAGCCCGATTTCAAACACGCGGTTCAACAGGCTGTAGGCATTCTGGATCGACACGACGCGGGGCAGATCCTGGGTGTCCGCATGGCGCAGGAACTGCGACAGGCCCCACGGCGTTTCGTTGGACACGCCCACGTGGCGGACCTTGCCCGCGCGCACGAAATCCTGCAACACCGACAGGGTTTCTTCGATCGGCACGGTGTGCTCGTCTTCCACCCACGGGTAGTTCAACTGGCCGAACGTGGCCGTAGTGCGGTCAGGCCAGTGCAGCTGATACAGGTCCAGATAGTCCGTCTGCAAACGCTTCAGGCTGGCGTCCAGCGCTTCGGTCAGGTTCTTGCGGTCCAGAAAGGTCTTGCCGTCGCGGATGTGGCCGGGGCGCTTGGGGTCGCGCACCGGGCCCGCCACCTTGCTGGCCAGCACGATGTCCTGGCGGCGCTTGCTGCGCGCCAGCCAGGTGCCGATATAGGTTTCGGTGAGCCCTTGCGTTTCGGGCTTGGGCGGCACCGGGTACATCTCGGCCACGTCGACCAGATTGACGCCGCGCGACAGCGCGTAGTCCAGTTGCTGATGGGCTTCGGCCTCGGAATTCTGCTCACCCCAGGTCATGGTGCCCAATCCAATCAGGCTGACATCCAGGTCGGTACGGCCGAGTTTGCGGGTTTTCAAGTTCTGCTCCGTGCGGGTCTTCAGAGGGGAAAGCCGACACCTTACTCCAAGATGTTGGCGTTTCGCTGACAGCCACCCGGTCATTTGGCCCCTTGCCGCCACTGCCCAATCCGCATACGCTGGCCACTGTCCGACGGGGAGCGCCATGCTCAGGAACTTCAACGAGTCTTATCTCTTTATCCTTGGCGTCATCGTTCTCCTGGGCGTCATCGAGATCTGCTTCCGGCTGGGCCGCAAGCAGCGCAAGCCCGCCGACGAAGCGCACAAGACGCACATCGCAGCGCTGCAAACCGCCCTGCTCGGCCTGCTGGCCTTGCTGCTGGGCTTCACCTTCGCCATGTCGGTCACGCGGTTCGAAACGCGCAAGAACCTGGTGCTGGAAGAGGCCAACGCCATTGGCAACGCCTACTGGCGGTCCCAACTGATTGCGCCCACCGCCCGTGCACAGGTGCCTCCCCTGTTGCTGGAGTACATCGACGCCGCCCTGGAGATGCACGACGCCGACAACGACACCGCCCGCTTCGACGCCGCCAGCCTCACCACGCGCCGCATCGAACGCCAGATCCGCGCCATCACGGCCGCCAACGCCGACAACCCACCGGCCATCGCCACCATCATGTTCATCCAGGCCATCAACGAGATGGCGCAGGTCAACGAAAAACGCCGCGTCGCGCTTGAAAACCACGTGCCCGAACCCGTGTTCTACCTGCTCTTCATCGTCAGCGTCGGCGCGGTCGGTTTCATTGCCTACGGCACCGGCCTGCACGCCCGCAGGCGCCTGACATCAACCGGCCTGTTCGCCGCGTTGATCGCCCTGGTGCTGACCTTCATCGTCGACATCGACCAACCCGGAACGGGCGTCATCCAAGTCAGCCAGGAAAGCATGGAGCGGATGCAGAAGACGTTGGAAAGCGAGTTGTAGCGGGCGCGGCGAGCGAGGACGAATCGCTCAAAAAGAAAAAGGCCCCTGACGGGGCCTAGTTCAACCTGCTAATCGGACCTCTTGATTATCGTCACGCTTGGGTGACAACCCGATGGGGCGGGGGCAACGCACGGCTTTCGCCGCTCCGTTTACACGTTGCCAGCGGCGAACATACCGGTGATCGCGCCAGCCATCAACCGCCCGCCAGCACCCGTTTCAGAAATGGCGCCGTGGCGCCCTTGCCGCTGCGGCTGACGTCCGCCGGGGCGCCTTCGGCCACGATGTGGCCGCCGTCTTCGCCCGCGCCGGGGCCGACGTCGATCATCCAGTCGCTGTTGGCGACCACGCGCAGGTCGTGTTCAACAACCACGACCGTGTTGCCCGCGTCGACCAGCCCATGCAATTGCGCCATCAGCTTGTCCACGTCGGCCGCGTGCAGGCCGGTGGTGGGTTCGTCCAGCACGTACAGGGTGTTGCCGCGCTGGCTGCGTTGCAGTTCGGTGGCCAGCTTGATGCGCTGGGCTTCGCCGCCAGACAGTTCGGTCGCCGGTTGGCCCAGCCGCAGGTAGCCCAGGCCGATCTCATGCAACAGGGACAGCGGGCGCCGCACCGCGGGTTCTTCGCTGAAGAACGCCAGCGCCTCGTCCACCGTCATCGCCAGCACCTGGGCGATGTTGCGGCCGTTCCATTCGATTTCCAGCGTCTTGGCGTTGTAGCGGCTGCCATGGCATACCGGGCACGGCGCGTACACGCTGGGCATGAACAGCAGTTCCACGTGCACGAAGCCTTCGCCTTCGCAGGTGTCGCAACGGCCTTGCGCCACGTTGAACGAAAAGCGGCCCGCGCCATAGCGCCGCGACTTGGCGGCGCGGGTGTCCGCAAATAGTTTGCGCACGTGGTCGAACAGGCCGGTGTAGGTGGCCAGGTTGGACCGGGGCGTGCGACCAATGGGCTTCTGGTCCACGTTGACCAGGCGCTTGATGGCGTCGGCGCCTGCGTCGATGCGGCCGGTCGTGCGCGGCGGGTCATCGGCCTGGGGCAGATCGCCATCGGCTTCTTCCGCCACCGGTTCCTGCCCCAGATGTTCGCCGATCAGTTCAACTAGCGCCTGGCTGACCAGGCTGGACTTGCCCGAGCCCGACACGCCCGTTACCGCCGTGAACGCGCCCAACGGAAAGCGCGCGTCGATGCCGTGCAGGTTGTTGCGATGGATGCCGCGCAGCGACAGCCAGCCCGAGGGCTCGCGCACGGCTGCCCTGCCGGCCGGCGCCGGGTTGAACAGATAGCGCGCCGTCAGTGACGCCGGCACCTTCTTCAAGCCTTCCGGCGGGCCGCTGTACAGCACCTGCCCACCATGCTGGCCCGCGCCCGGCCCCACGTCCACCAGCCAATCGGCGCGGCGCAGCGTGTCCAGGTCATGTTCGACCACGAACAGGGTATTGCCCGCGTCCTTCAGTTGGTCCAGCGCGCGGTGCAGCGCCTGTCCGTCGGCCGGGTGCAGGCCGGCCGACGGCTCGTCCAGCACATACACCACGCCGAACAGGTTGGACCGGATCTGTGTGGCCAGGCGCAGCCGTTGCAGCTCGCCCGGAGACAGGGTGGGCGTGGCGCGGTCCATCGCCAGGTAGCCCAGGCCCAGCGCCTGCAAGGTCCCGATGCGCTCGACCAGGTCATGCGCGATGCGTTGCGCGGCGATCCGCTTTTCCGGCGACAGGTCGGGCGTGCGGCGCACATCGGTGCTGCCCGTGTGCGCCAGGCCACCGGCCGCCACGCGGCGCGCGTTGTCCTGGCGGGTGGTGGCGCGGCTGCGCGCGGCGCCCGTGGCGGGCGCATCGAACTGGCCGCGCGCGGCCGGGGTCAGCACCTCGGCAATCCGCGCCAAGGGCAAGCGCGACAGGCTGCCGATGTCCAGGCCGGCGAACGTCACCGACAAGGCCTCGGGCTTCAAGCGGCGCCCGTCGCACACCGGACACGCCGCGCCCGTCATGAACCGAGCCACGCGCTTTTTCATCATCGCGCTTTGGGTCGTGGCGAAGGTGTGCATCACGTAGCGGCGCGCGCCCGTGTAGGTGCCCATGTAGCTGGGTTCCTGCTTGGCGCGCAAGGCGGCGCGCGTTTCGGCCGGCGTGAAGCCCGCGTAGACGGGCACCGTGGGCTGCTCATCGGTGTACAGGATCCAGTCGCGGTCTTTCTTTTTCAGGTCGCGCCACGGGATGTCCACGTCGTAGCCCAGCGTGACCAGGATGTCGCGCAGGTTCTGGCCGTGCCAGGCGGGCGGCCAGGACGCAATGGCGCGCTCGCGGATAGTCTTCGATGGGTCGGGCACCATCGACGCCTCGGTCACGTCGTAAACGTAGCCCAGGCCGTGGCAATTGGGGCAGGCGCCCTGCGGCGTGTTGGGCGAGAAGTCTTCGGCGTACAGCATGGGCTGCTTGGCCGGGTAGGTGCCGGCACGCGAATACAACATGCGCAACATGCTGGACAAGGTGGTGACGCTGCCCACCGTGGAGCGCACGTTGGGCGTGCCGCGTTGCTGTTGCAGCGCCACCGCGGGCGGCAGCCCTTCGATGGCGTCGACATCCGGCACGCCCACCTGATCGATCAGGCGCCGCGCGTAGGGCGACAGCGATTCCAGATAGCGCCGCTGCGCTTCCGCGTACAGCGTGCCGAACGCCAGCGACGATTTGCCCGATCCGGACACTCCCGAAAACACGACGAGCGCGTCTCTCGGGATATCCACATCGACGTTCTTCAGATTGTGTTCACGCGCGCCGCGAACGCGGATGCACGCGTCGGCGCGGGGTTTGGCGGGGGGCTTTCGTGGGCTCATCGAGCCATAGTAAAGGACAGCCCTTGCCGCAATCCAGGGCCGGAATCACCCCATCCGCAGGTCCGCGACCTGGCGCGCCAGATCCAGGTATTTGCGGCGCAGGATCTCTTCCGCCTGGTCGCGCGGGGCCATCGGGTCGTTCTCGTCCAGCTTCGCGGCCTTCACCAATGACAGCAGATTGCGCGAATTCGATTCGGACGACGGCGTGAAAGACTGGTCGACCTGTTTGCCCTTAATGAACCTGGACACCTGCGTGCTTTGCGTGCGCGATTCGTTCAGCGTGGCCGTCGCCAGCACGCCTTCCTGATAGCCCACGTCCGTCTTGCTACTGGTCGTGTCATGAATCTGGAAGTACAGGTAGTTCTGCGACTTCTCGTCCTGGGTCAGCGCCAACTGCACGTCGGGTGACAGCGACCGGTGATAGCTGGCGGTCAGCGCGGACTGCTGGGTTTGCGACACCGCCAGATCCCAACCCGTCTTGCCCGACACCTGGCTGCTTTGCGAGGCCTGGAACGAAAAGCCGTCGATCTCCTTGGGGCGCGCCGGGTTGCTGGCGTCTCGCACCTGCTCGATCGATGCCGAGAAATCCGCCAGGCCGGACAACAGGCTGCGATGCGCATCGCCGGTGGGCAAGCGGCGGATGCTGGTGTCCGACGCCGGAACCTGCGCCGCGCCGTAGCTGGTGTGCATGGCCGCGAACACGTCCTTGAACGTGCCCATCAGCGCTTCGTCGCCCGAGCCACGGCGCTGGGCGCGGTCAAACTGCTGCAAATACTTGGAGACGGCGGCCGACTGTTGCTCGGCCGAACCCAGCGTGACCGGGTGGGCCAGGTCCACATCCACCTTGACCACGCCCATGACGCTGGACACGGTCAGGCTCTTTTGCTTGGCGTCCGCCTGAAAGTCGACGGTCTGCTCGGCGCCGTCCACCATGCGGGTTTCACGCAGGCTGATCGAGGACAGCAAGGGCGAACTGCCGTTGGCCAGTTTCGTCAGCGACCAGCGCGGCGGTTCTTCGGCCAGGCCGTCCAGCGCGTCCTGGAAGGCGCCCGACAACGCAGCGATGGCGCGGCGTTCGTCTTCGTTCAATTCCCCTTCGGCCACGTCGATCTGCACGGCCATGCCTTCCTTGCCGCTTTGCAGTGTGACTTGCACCTTGACGCCGCTGGCCGTGGCGATACGCAGCGACACGGCGTTGTCGGGCTGAAGCTCGGCTTCCGACAGGGGGCCGGCGTCGGCGGTGGCTGACGCCGCGATGCGCGCGGCAGGCATCCATTGGGAATGACTGGCGCCGTCGGTACGCAAACGGTTCAGCACCGCCGCGCCCACGTCGGCGAACGGGCTGACGCGGGTGCGCGCGTCCACGCTTTTGGACATCGCAACGGCCAGGGCATCCGGCACGGTTCCCGTTTCGTCGTAGACCGAGCCGGCGGTGTCGGAAACGCCTTGGCCCAGCATCACGACCGACGATTTCGCGGAACCGGCCGCCTGGGCCGGGTCGACGGCGGGGTTGACGATTTGTCCCGCGCGAATGACGGTAACGGGCGTGCTAAGCGGGGCGGCGCCGGTCGCGCCTGCCAACGAGCTGATGACGGTCATTGAGCATCCACATGGGGCAGCGTCTGCCCGGGTTTTGTCTGAATTCTTGTTAGAGCTTCTAACGTGTTAACGGCAGGCCTGAACAAAAATTAACCACGCCCGCGCATTGCCCACGCATCGCCCACGCATCGCCCACGCATCGCCCACGCATCGCCCACGCATCGCCCACGCATCAGACCCAGCCCAGCGTCAGACCCCGTGCCGCGCCAAAAACGCCCGCACCGCCTCCAGCACCGCCGCCTCGGTTTCCCGATGCGGTACATGGCCGCAGCCCGCCAGCGCCAGCATGCGCGTCGGCCCGGTCGCCAGCGTCGTGAGCTTTTCCGGATGGCGCATGGAACCGTACTCGTCGTTTTCGCCATGGATGGCCAAGAGCGGCTGGGTCACGCGCGGCAGCGTCGCGTCCAGGTTCCAGTCCGCGAATTCAGGCGACTGCCAGGTGTGTACCCAGGCATCCAGCACCCACTGCGCCTTGTCGCCGTGATAGCGCTTCAGGCGTTCAAGCTGGGCGGGATCCTGAAACTGTTCGCCGGCTTCGCGGATGCCGGCCAGGGTGCGGTCTTCCACGAATTCCTGGGCCGATTCGGTAATGACGCCCACGCAGCGTTGCGGAAACGCCGCGGCAATCGCCACCGCCATGCCGCCGCCCACGCTATGGCCGAACGCGATGAAGCGCGACAGTTGGAAGTGGTCGGCCAGCGCGGCGAAGGCGTCCTCGGCCTCGGCGAAGACGAAGTCAGCGCGCAGTGTGCCGGGGTGAGGGTCCGACTGGCCGAAGCCCAGGCGGTCGTAGGCGATGACGGCGCGGCCGGTGGCCTGGGCCAGGTGCGCCGGGAAGTCGCGCCACAGGCCGACACTGCCCAGGGAATCATGCAAGAGCACGATGGGGATGTCCGCGCCCGGCCAGCGGCGGGCGTGGATGCGGCCCAAACGGGTGGGAATCATTGCGTCCTGGGGCGTTGCGGCGGCGGCGTCGGCCATCTTCATCCATCCTTGGTTCGATCTCGGTATGACGGATTCTGCTGCCAAGCGCGCCGCCGGGCAACTCCCCAGGGCAGGCCGAGCCGGCCCATGGGGCTGCTCTGGGGGTCGGCTCTGGGGTCGGCTCTGGGGTCGGCTCCGGGTGGGCTGCTCTGAAGTGCTGCTGTGGCGGAGCTGCTCTTATGCCGCGTGCGGCAACGCCAGCCTTTGATTGCCCATGCCTTGACTACCCTGCCCCTGCACATCGCCACGCAGCTTGAACAGCCCCACCGTATCCGCCAGCACGCGCGCCTGGTCGCTCAGCATGGCCGAAGCCGCGGCGGATTCCTCCACCAAGGCCGCGTTCTGCTGCGTGGCCTGGTCCATATCAGCCACGCTGCGGTCGATCTGGGTGATGCCCACGCTTTGCTCGGTCATGGCGCCATGGATTTCATTCACTAGGCGCTGCACGCGGGCAATGCCGTCCACGATCTCGCTCATGGTCGAACCCGCCGCCTGTACCCGTTCGGTGCCGCTCTTCACGTTTTCCACCGAGGCCTGGATCAGCGTGCGGATCTCTTGCGCGGACGCCGCGCTGCGTTGCGCCAGCGTGCGCACTTCACCCGCCACCACGGCAAAGCCACGGCCTTGTTCGCCCGCGCGCGCGGCTTCCACGGCGGCGTTGAGCGCCAGGATATTGGTCTGGAACGCAATGCTGTCGATCACGCTGATGATCTCGGTAATGCGCTGCGACGATTGCGAAATCGCGCTCATCGTCGTCACCGCATCGGTCACCACTTTGCCGCCGCGCTCGGCGGCCACGCTGGCTTCCGTGGCCAGGCGCTTGGCGTGTTCAGCGGCTTCTTCCGTCTGGCGCACGCTGGAGGTCATCTGCGTCAGCGCCGACGAGGTTTCCTGCAAGGACCCCGCCGAAGTTTCCGTGCGCTGGGACAGGTCGCGGTTGCCCATGTCGATCTCGCGCGTGGCGGCCGACATCGAATGCACGCCTGCGCGCACATCCAGCATCACCTTGCTGATTTTGTCGACAAAGGCGTTAAACGACACGGAAATCTGCGCCACTTCGTCGTGGCCCACCACCGCCAGGCGGTGCGTCATGTCGCCGTCGCCCGAGCCAATGGTGTCCATGGCGTCGCGCACGGCCGACAGGCGCTTGAAGGCGCGCGACGTCACCACGCTGGCGATGGCCACAGCCACCAGGGTCAGCACCACCAGCGAAATCAGCGTGGCGCTCAGCACTTGCGTCAGGCCGGCCGTGGCTTCGGCTTGGTCCAGCGCAATCACCAGCGACCAGTCGGTGCCGGGAATGTGGCGCGCCTTGATCAGCTTGGGCTCGCCGTCCAGGCTGACGGTAATGGGCTCGGCGCCGTCGCGCGCCATGGCCGTCAGCGCGGCGGCGGTCAATGCCGGCGCCACGTCGGTGGACGGCTTCAACGCCAGCTTGTCGTTCACGTGCGAAATGACCTGGCCGTCGGCCGCCACCACGAACGCCAGGCTGGACGGCGTGGGGCGGATGGCGCGGATGATGCTCTGGATGCCGTCCAGCGGCACGGCGCCGCTCAGCACGCCCGTCGTCTGCCCGCCACGGATCATCGGGGCGGTGAAGGCCACGTAGAGCTTGCCGGTGCCCGAATCGCCATACGGTTTGGTGACGGTGAGCTTGCCCGCCGCCACCGCGCTCTTGTACCAGGGCCGCGCGGTGGGGTCGTAACCGGCCGCGGTTTGGGTGGTGGAAAAATACGTCTTGTCCGACCAGCCGATGGTCGAAATGGGAAAGCCGTTGGTCTCGCCCATCAGCTTGGTCAAGCCGCGCGGGTCGCCTTTTTCGACGACGGCGGCGGTGGCGGTCACAGCCTGGGCCTTGTCGTGCGACCAGCGCTCGATGGCGCTGGCGTTACCGGCCGCGATGGCGTCCAGGTTGCCCGAGATGGTCGCCATCATGTTGCTGCGCACGATCTGGTAGGTGGTGACGCCCGACAGCACCAGGGCGCCGACGACGGTAAAGCAGGTGATCAATAAAATGCGATTGCGCAACGAGGTGATTTTCATTCTTGCCTTCTAACTGCCACGGCCCATGCCGGACGGCACGGGGATGCGGCCGCCAAGGAATGCAGGAAAGCGGCGGCCACGTTGGGCTTACGGCAAAGGCAGCGGAACCTTTAGCCAGGCACCACGCAATCGATCTTTAGTTGTAGACGTCGGGCGCCGCTTATTGTTAAGCCGACGCGCCCGCAGAGGCGCTTATTCGCAGAGGCGCTTATTCTTGAGCCGGCACGCCCGCCGTCGCCGGCGCGGCGTCGTCCTGCGCCATGGCCGCCACGGCGGGGCGCGACGCCAGTTCCTCCAGCAGATCCGCCGACGGCACGAAGAACAGCCCGCCCGTCACCGCGCGGCTGTAGTCCAGCAAGCGGTCGTAGTTGCCCGCCGGACGGCCCACGAACATGTTTTCCAGCATCTGCTCGATCGGCGCGGGTGTACGCGCGTAGCCGATGAAATACGTGCCGAATTCGCCCATGCCCGCGCGGCCGAATGGCATGTTGTCGCGCAGGATCTTGATTTCCTGGCCATTCTCTTCCAGCGTGGTCAAGGCGCTGTGGGACGACGCCGGCTTGATGTCGTCGTCCAGTTCCACGTTGGACAGCTTGTGCCGGCCGATGACGCCTTCCTGGCTTTCCACGGTCAGCGCATTCCACGCGGCCATGTCGTGCAGGTACTTCTGCACCAGCACGTAGCTGCCGCCCGCGAACTCGGGGTCTTCATCGCCGATGACCGTGAAATGCACGGCTTCGCGCCCTTCGGGGTTTTCGGTGCCGTCGACAAAGCCGATGATGGCGCGGCGGTCGAAGTAGCGGAAACCGTGCACTTCATCCACCACCGTCACTGCGTCGCCCAGGCCGTCCATCAACAAGGTCGCCACTTCAAAGCACAGGTCCATGGCGTCGGCGCGGATGTGCAGCAGGATGTCGCCCGGGGTCGACACGGCCACGCGCTCGCCATCGCCGAAGACGCGGAACGGGTGCAGGTTGGCGGGGCGTGGCTGCCCGAACAGGGCGTCCCAGGCGTTGGAACCGAACGCGCACACACAGGACAGGTTTTCCAAGGGCGAGCGCGTATTGACGGTACGCACGCGGGCCGCCACGTCTTCGCACCAGGCCCGCACGGTGGCGGCGGCGTCGGCGCCGGGGTTGATCGTGGCCACGATAAAGATGGCGTGGCGCGTCGTGGGGCTGTGGACGGCTTGGGATTCAGGCGGAAAATCGGGCATGGGAAGGCTCAAGAAGGCGAGGGAAATTCCGTCGAAATTGTATCCGGCAGCCCCTACGCCTTCTTGAATGATTTAGCGCGGCGTTGAACGTTTTGTCGCTGGCCGCCCCGCGGGTCGTCCGCCCGGCCGCGTGGCTTAGAAGCGGTAGGCTTAGAAGCGGTACATCACGCCCACCGAACCGAACACATTGGTCTTGCGTTCGGTCAGCGGGCTGTCGCGCGCGTCGCCCAGCAGCGTGTTGACGCCGATGGTGGACACCGTGCTCCAGCTTGGGTTGATGCGATACGACCAGGTGGTGAACAAGGCCGCCGACTTGAAGCCGGAGGACGGCGAGTACGTCGACAGGCCCTCGCGGCTGCGCGCGGCTTGCGATGAGGTCACGCCGAACCAGGTCTGCATGGCGTCATGGTTGGCCCATTCCGTGCTGACGCCCACCTGCACCGTATTCTGTTCGGTCTTGAGCGCCGCGTAGGACGCGCGCAGTTCCAGCGTGCCGCCATAGCCGCTGCGCGCCGCCTGCTTGTAGCCCGCGCCCAGCGAGTAGCGGCCCGGCCGCCATTCCACATAGGCCCCGTAGGCGGCGTGGAACTTGATGTCGTCCAGGCCTTTGGTGCGGTCGGCGTCGTCGGCCTTGCGCCCCAGGCTCAAGCCCACGAACACGCCTGCGTCAAGATCAGGCGCCAGGGACGTCTTCAAACCCATGGCGGGCAAGCCCATGCGGGGCGTGATGAAGAAATTGCCAGACTGGTAGTTGATGAGCGGCACGGGCAGCGCGCGATATTCGCTGGACCCTTCGTAGACCGGAATGGCTCCGACCCCTAATCCTATGCCGTTGGTGGCCTGCGCCTGCGCGGCGCCGGCGCCGCCAAACACCGCGCCGGCCATCAGGCCTCTTGCTACTATACCCATCCGCATCAGGGCTTCCTTTCGTTCATGACAGTGGCCGTGGGCAAGCGCCCCGGGATTGGCCTGCATTGTCCTGATCAACTTTTAAAATTTCTTTAAGACCCCGCCGCGTCGTGCCTGACGGCGCTCTGGAGTGTGCGTGCGTATCCTGCTTGTCGAAGACGATCCCATGCTTGGCGATGCCTTGCGTGCGGGCCTGGCCGAAGACGGGGCCGACGTGGACTGGGCACGCTCCTTGCCCGAGGCGCAACTGGCGCTGGTGGACCACGGCTATCAAGCCGTGCTGCTGGACCTGGGCTTGGCCGCCGGTAGCGGGCTGACGCTGCTCAAGACGTTGCGCGGCCGTTTCGATACCACCCCCGTACTGATCATCACCGCGCGCGACCGGCTGAGCGAACGCATCCAGGGGCTGGACGCGGGCGCCGACGATTACCTGGTCAAGCCGTTTCAACTGGACGAACTGCTGGCCCGCCTGCGCGCCGTGCTTCGACGCAGCAGCAACAGCGTGGTGTCGGCGCTGCGCTGCCGCGACGTGGTGCTTGAACCCGCGGGCCGCGTCGTCAAACGCGGCGGCCAGGAAGTCAGCCTTAGCGCGCATGAATATCACACGCTGCTGGCGCTGATGCAGCGCATGGGCCACACCGTCAGCCGCGACCAGTTGGAAGTGGCGGTATACGGCAGCAGCGGCACCATCGAAAGCAACACCGTGGCGGTGTACATCCATCAACTGCGGCGCAAGCTGGGCGAGGGGCTGATCGAAACGCAGCACGGCCTGGGCTATCGCATGGTGGCGGGCGCCGCGCCATGACGACGCTACGCAGACGGTTGGCAATCACCCTGCTGCTGGCCATGCTGGCCACCTGGTTGATCGCGGTCTTGCTGGTCTATGTGCAGCAGACGCGCGCGGAAACCGGCATGCTGGACCAAAGCGTGCGCTACGGCGCGCAAAAGGTGCTGCTGTCGCTGCCCACCAGCCTGCTGCAAGCCGAGCCCTTGCACGAAGACCGTTTCGAGTTGCCCGCGTCCACCCACTTCGATGGGGAAACCTCCAACTTCCAGGTCTGGTCCTTGGCCGACAAGCGGCTGATCGTGCGCTCGCCGACCGCGCCCGATGCCCCCATGGTGCAGAGCTTTGAAGACAGTTTCCAGGACGTCACGGTGCGCGGCGAATCCTGGCGCGTCTACGCCTTGTCGGATGCGGACAGGCTGGTGCAGGTGCAGTTCGCCAAGTCGGTCGATAAGTTGCAGGACGACACCGTGACGCGCATGTGGAACGGGCTGTGGTTCTTCAGCGCGCTTTTCCTGGCGCTGACGGGCCTGACGTGGCTGGTGATCCGCCGCGCCTTCCGCCCCGTGGACCGCGCGCGAGACGCCATCGTGAACCGCACCGGCATGGACCTGACCCCGGTGCCCACCGCGGGCATGCCGGGCGAACTGCGGCCTTTCATCGGGGCCATCAACGGCTTGCTGGAACGCCTGTCGGCGTCGCTGGACCGGGAACGGCGCTTTCTGGCCGACGCCGCGCACGAACTGCGCACGCCGCTGGCGGCGCTAAGCGCCTACGCGGACCTGGCCTTGCGCAGCGACAGCGAGCCGGCGCGCGGCCAGGCGGTGCAACAACTGCGCCATGTTGCGTTGCGCACGTCGCGGCTGGCTGAACAGTTGCTGGAACAGGCGCGCATGCAAGCGCAGGGCGAAGGCGATATCGAGCCCGTGCCGCTGGACCACCTGGTGGAAATGATTGCGCGCGACAGCGAAGTGCTGGCCAACACCAAGCAACAACGCATCGTCCTGGACACCCATGCCATCACCCTGCCTGGCAACGTCGACGCGCTGGGGGTGCTGGTGCGCAACCTGCTGGACAATGCCTTGCGCTACACACCGGAAGGCGGCTGCGTGAAAGTCAGTTGCGGCCCGCTGCCGCAAGGCGGCGCCCATCTGACCGTGGCGGACAACGGACCCGGCATTGCCGTCACCGAACGCGATCGCGTGTTCGACCGTTTCTACCGCGTGCCCGGCGCCACCGAGCGCGGCAGCGGCATCGGCTTGTCGCTGGTAGCGCAGATTGCGGCGTGCCACGGCGCGCGCGTGGAATGGGGGCCGGGACTGGACGGCCGCGGCGTCGGAATCACCATCCATTTCGCCCAGATTCTCGCGCCCCTTCGGGTATAGTCTGGAACTCTTTGCCGCCCCCCAGGAAACCCGCGCCACCATGACCAGCGCCCGCGATCTTGTCTATGCGGAACTACGCCGCCGGCTGATGTCGGGCGTGTTCCTGCCCGGTGAACGGCTGCGCGAAGAACACATTGCGGCCGAGCTTGCCGTCAGCCGCACGCCGGTGCGCAGCGCCATCGAACGGCTGGTGGCTGATGGCCTGGTCAAGCGCGAAGGCCGGCGCGGCGCCGAGGTATTGGGCTGGGTGGACCGCGACATCAACGAAGCGTTCGAACTGCGCCTGCTGCTGGAACCCTATGCCGCGCGCAGCGCCGCCGAACGCGCCACGCCCGAACAGATCGACCAGCTTGAACAGATCAACCAGCGCATGCTGGACGCGGTGATGTCGGACGACGCCGACAAGGTGGCGCGCGTGCAGCACTGCAACAACCTTTTCCACCACGCGCTGCTTGACGCGGCGCAGTCCGCACGGGTGCGCAACATGGTGGAAAACCTGCTGGACATGCCGATCATCATCGGCTCGTTCTACTTCTACACGCAGGACGACATGCTGCGCAGCGTGGAACACCACAGGCAGATCATCGCGGCCGTGCGCGCGCGGGATCCGGGCTGCGCCGACATCGCCATGCGTTTTCACCTGACGTCCACGCACCTGCTGTTTCGCAGCCAGCGCAAGCCGCCGGCGGACGCGTAGGGGTGGCCCCTTTTCCTGATGTCCTCTATGTATTCACCCCAGATTCTCGTTGCCCTGTTCGTGCTGCTGCTTGCCGTGGCCATTCCGCTTGTGACCATCGTGGTGCAACTGTTCCGGCTGGCGCAGTGGGCGTCACAAGGAGACCCGGCCACGCGCGGCGAGCCCCCGCGCTTCACGGGGCCGGTGCTGGCGCTGTTGTTCAGCGCGCTGGCCGCCAGCGATTTCACGGGGATTGAGCCGCTGCGCAGCATTGCCGAACACAACCCGGTGCCGCTGGCCGCGCGCGCCTACTTCACGGTAGCGATGCTGGTGCTGGCGGTGCTGTCGTGGGCCTACGGCGGCGCGGTGATGGACCGGCTGCTGCGCAGGCTGGGGTTCAAGCGGGCTTGAAGCCCTGCGCCTTCATCCGCGCGTCGATCCACGACGTGTCCAGCGTGCCGGCGGCAATCTCCGCCATCATCCGCGCTTCCACTTCCTGCTTGGCCGTCGCCGCTTTATAGATCGCGTCCACCTGCTCATATGGCACGCACAGCAGGCCGTCTTCATCGCCCAGGATCAGGTCACCCGGCGTGATCGTCATGCCGTCCAGCGCAATCACCGTATTGATCTCGCCCGGGCCGTCCTTGTAGGGGCCGCGATGCGTGATGCCGGCCGCGTACACCGGAAACGAACCCCGGCGGATCGCACCGCAATCGCGAATGGCGCCGTTGATCACAATGCCGGCCAGGCCGCGAGTTTGCGCGTAGGTCGTCATGATTTCACCGATGATGGCGTTGGTGAGGTCGCCGCCCGCGTCCACCACCACCACGTCGCCCGGCTGGGCCAGTTCCAGCGCCTTGTGCACCAGCAGGTTGTCGCCGGGGCGCGTACGCACCGTCAGCGCGGGGCCGGCCAGCAAGGTGCCGTCGTGCATGGGTCGCAGGCGCGCCCCACCCGCCGTCATGCGCCACATGCAATCGCTGATGTTGGCCACCGGAATCGGGCGGAATTTCTCTACCACTTCGCTGCTGACCGCACGCGCGCGCGGGTGGATGTCAAAGCCGATCATGAGGTGCTCCTGTTGCTGTCGATGTGGGAGGTCATTGCTTGGGAATGCCGGCTTCCTGCACGACCTTGCCGAACACGTCGTGGTCGGCGCGATGGCGCTTGGCCAGATCTTCCGGCGTGCCCGCCATGACGCTGTAACCGGCGTCTTCCAGTTTCTTCACCAGTTCCGGCTTGGCCTGCGAGGCGTTCAGCGCCTTGTTCAGCGTGGCCACCACGTCGTCGGGCGTCTTGCCCGGCGCCATCAGCCCCCACCAGATGGTCTGGTTGATGGACTTGAAACCGCTTTCAGCGAAGGTGGGCACATCGGGCAAGGCGGGCGAACGGGCGTCCGCCACCACGGCCAGCGCGCGCACCTTGCCGCCACGGATCTGCGGCAACAGCGATGCGACGGAACCCGTGTAGAGGTCGATGCGGCCGCTGGCCAGATCAGGAAACGCTTGCGACCAGCCGCGATACGGCACGTGCATCAGTTCCATGCCCGCCGCCTTGCGCCACAGATGGCCGATCAAATCACCGCTGCCGCCGATGCCGGGAATGCCCAGCGACACCTGCCCGGGGCGCGCCTTGGCGGCCTTCACCACGTCATCCAGCGTCTTGTAGGGCGAATCGGGCACCACCACGAACACGCTGGGTGACGACGCCACCAGGCCCACCGGTTTGAAGTCCTTGAAGGTGTCGTAGCTGAGCTTGTTGTAGAGCCACGGGTTCAGCACGATGTTGTCCGTTTGCGCCATGACCAGCGTGTGGCCGTCCGGCTTGGCGCGCGCCGTGGCGTCCAGCGCCAGGTTGCCGCCCGCGCCCGGCTTGTTTTCCACCACGATATTCCAGCCGGTGTCCTGCGCGATGGCCGTGCCGATCATGCGGGTCAGCGTGTCGGTGCCGCCGCCAGGCGGAAAGGGGGAGATCAGCGTGATCGGGGCCGAGCCCATGTCGGCGGCGCCGGCCGCGGCCGACGAGACGAGCAGCGTGGTGGCCACCAGCAGTTTTTTCAGGGACGTCATTGTCTTCCTCACTATTTTGTATGGGATGGTTCGGGCGGCCCTCTTTGGGGCCGGTCCTTGGATCTTGAATCTTGTATCGGTCGCGCCGCGTGGGCAGCGTGGGTCAAAAGCGTGGGTCAAAAGCGCGGGTCAAAAACGCGGGGCAAGAACTCCCGTCAGGACGTCCGCGCAAGCGGTGTCAGCCAGGCCAGACGCGCTTCGACGGAATCCGGCACGTTGAATGAGCCGGCCTTGCGCGCTGCTTCGATGCCCTGGGTGGTGCGCGCGAAGAGACGCTCCACGCCATCCAGCACCAAGGGCTGCAAGCCGGCTTCCACCAGCTGTTCACGGGCCTCGCGCACCTCGGCCAGGCGGCGCGGGGCGTGCAGCACGTGCGAACGCACGAAGGAATCCACGAAGGTGGTGAGCGGCGTGCGGTCCATGTCGGACAAGACCTCGTACAAGGACGCGCGCAGGCCCATGCTTTCAGCGGCCACCATGCATTCGACGGCCAGGCTTTCCATGCCTTTGGTCATGATGCTGCGCAACAGCTTCAGGCGAACCGCATCGCCCGCCTGCCCGGCGATGGCCTGGGCCGGCGCGCCGCATCCGGCAGTGAACGCCACAACCGCTTCCGCGCCCGTTCCGGCGCAGAGCAGCGGCGTGCGCGCGCCCAACAGCGCGATGGCGCCCATGATGGCGACGTCGGTGTAAGGAATACCGGCCGACGCGGCAACGTCGGCGGCCGCGCGCATGTCCGCCGCGCTGGCGGTGGTGAAGTCGGCGTAAGCCGCGTCCTGGCGCAGATGCGGCAAAGCCTGCCGGGCGACCGCAAGCGCGGCGTGCCCGAACACGGCCGAGACCACGATGTCTGCCTCTTGCAGCCAGGCACCCGCTTCGGCATACAGCGCGCTGCCGAACGACTGCGCGCGCGCCTGCATCTCGGCGTCTTGCCGCAATTCGCAGATGCCCACGATCCGATGTCCGCCCGCCACCCAGGCCTCGGCATAGCAATTGCCCACTTCCCCACAACCTATCAATGCAATTTTCATCATCGTAAGTACATTAAAAATACATACGGCGTTATAACGCACGAAAAAGGCGGGAATATACCCCGTGTAAACCCGTGGTTTTGCGTTGAATGGATACATTAAAAGTACAAAATAGGCATCAGCACGGCAGTAGGCAATTGCTGGTAGTCTTGCCCCAGCCGCGCGGCCCAGCTGCCGCGCCCGCCTACCCTTATTCCCAAGCGAGTCCTCCATGACCCACCCCCTGTACGACGCCTCCGTTCCCGTCATCAAGCAGATGCTGTCCGCCTTGTCCGACGTGCTGAAGAAGGCCGAAGCGCACGCCACCGCCAAGAACATCGACGCGGCCGCCTACCTGGGCGCGCGCCTGTACCCGGACATGTTCCCGCTGTCGCGCCAGGTGCAGATCGCCACCGACTTCGCGCGTGGCATCACGTCGCGCCTGACCAGCACCGAAGTGCCGTCCTGGCCCGAGGGCGAGGCCACGTTTGCCGACCTGCAAGCCTTGATCGCCAAGACGCTGGCGCACGTGGGCGCGTTCACGCCGGAACAATTCGCGCAAAGCGCCTCGCTGGAAATCGTGCTGCGTCCGGGCACCCCCAAGGAAAAGAAGCTGTCGGGCAGCGCCTACCTGCTGCACTACGGCCTGCCGCAGTTCTTCTTCCACGTCACCACGTCCTACGCGATCCTGCGCCACAACGGCATCGAAGTGGGCAAGCGCGACTACATGGGTACGTACTAAGTTGGTTTAACCGGTAAGCCCGCCCTCGCCCGTCAGGCGGGGGCCGACATCGTTGACGCTTTCCCTCGGCCTGCACTAAGTTCGCGTGACGCAACGTTGCGTGATGCAGGCAGGCCCCGACAGGAGAGCCCGGATGATGGCGACAACCGTTCTGATCGTGGGCGCCGGCCCCGCCGGCCTGCTCACCGCCGCCGAGCTGCAACGGCGCGGCGTTGACTGCCTGCTGATCGACGCGCACGAGCGCCCCCTGGATTGGGACCGCGCCACCGTCGTTCATCCTCGCTCTATCGAAATCCTGGACGCGCTCGGCCTTGCCGCGCCGCTGCTGGAAGCCGGCGTCAAGCAACGGCGCGCGCGCATCCATGCTGCCGGCCAAGTGCTGGGCGACATCGATCTGGCGCTGTGCGGCAGCCGCTACCCCTTCAATATCGGCATCTCGGAAGAAGTCACCGAGTCCCTCCTGACCGAGCATCTGCAAACACTTGGCGGCAGCGTCAAGCGCGCCACCACGCTGGTCGGCTTGCAAGAGCGGCCCGAGGGCGTGCTGGCCACGCTGGAACACGCCGGCACCCGATCCGAGGTCGTCGCGCAGTGGGTGGTGGGCTGCGACGGGCATCACAGCACCGTGCGCGGCTTGATGGGCATCGGGCAGGACGGCCACGACATCCACCAGCCCTGGGCCGTGTTCGACGCCGCGATCAGCGGCTGGCCGGATTCGTTCGAGGCCAACTACGCCTATCTGGACCCCACGCCCGTGATTCTGACCGCCCTGCCGGGGCGGCGCTGGCGGGTGTATCTGCGGCCCAGCTCTGCGCAATCGGACCTGGTGGCCGATGCGCTGGCCACCTTGCAGGGCTACCTGCCCGACGCACGCTTTGAAGACGTGTCGCATCCCACGCGCTTTGACTGCCACACCAAGGTGGCGCAGCGCTTTCGCCATGGCCGCATCCTGCTGGCGGGCGACGCCGCGCACACATGCAGCCCCGCGCAGGGCCACGGCATGAACAGCGGCCTGCAAGACGCCTACAACCTGGGCTGGAAGCTGGCGCTGGTCTGCCAGGGACATTGCCCCGACGCCTTGCTAGACAGCTATCACGCCGAGCGGCGGCCGGTGGCGGACCACGTCATGGCCTCCGGCGATGCCGCCGAAAGCGCGCAGATGCTGTCGGACCCCGCCGCCCGGCAGGAGCGCGACGCCGCCATCCGCGGCGCCTTGGCCGACCCCGCCACGCGCCATCACGAAGCCGTGGCCGAAGCCGAGCTGGACATCGATTACGCCGGTTCACCCATCGTCATGGGCGAACCCCGGCACGCCGTCTGGCCCGGGCAGCGCCTGCCAGATCATCTATCCATCGAATACGCGACGGGCGGCGCGGGCAAGCTGCACGACTACGCCAAGCGCCTGGGCCATACCGCGCTGCTGATCGGGGGCAGCACCACGCCGCAGGAAGAACTTGCGCAGGCGCGGCACGACATGGCGCCGTTGTCGGACGGCGCCATCATCGAAATCGTGGTCGCCTTGACGGCCAACGCCGAGGTGTCCGGCGTAGACGCCTACCTGGCGCCTGAAGCCGCCGATTTGCTGGACGTGAACCGCATGGTGCTGCTGGTGGTGCGCGCGGACGGCCACGTCGGGCTGCGCGCCGACCACGCCCATGCAGAAGCCTTGTCGGCCTACGTGGACCGCTTGCGCAGCCCGGGTTTTCCCTGATCGAATCGATGTCGATTCTGGTGTCGTCTGTTCGTCGTATCAGTACGACCCACTCACTTCAAAGGCGAACACACCATGACTACTGGCACCGTAACTTTCCACCGCGTTCTGCGCGCCACCCCCGACCGCGTCTACCGCGCCTTCCTCGAAGCCGACGCCATCGCCAAATGGCTGCCCCCCTACGGCTTTGTCTGCCAGGTCCACCAACTGGACGCCAAGGTGGGCGGCATCTACAAGATGTCATTCCGCAATTTCGGGTCGAACCAGATCCACGCCTTCGGCGGCGAATACCTGGAACTGATTCCCTCGGAAAAGCTGCGCTATTCAGACCGCTTCGACGACCCCAACATGCCGGGCGAAATGATCACCACGGTGACCTTGCGCAAGGTCAGTTGCGGCACCGAAATCGCCATCGAGCAAAGCGGCATCCCCGCCGCTATTCCCACCGAGATGTGCTACCTGGGCTGGCAGGAATCGCTGATGCAGTTGGCGACGCTGGTGGAACCGGACGTGTCGGAGTAAGTCCCGAGGGCCCAAGACCCCGGAAGGGGAACCGCAAAGCGCTACGACGCGCGGCCGCCCTGGAACACCATGGCCGGCCGCACCGCATCGCATCCCCCTTCCCACTCTTTACGCATCCGACCCAGGAAGTCGCCGTCGACACGATGTTTTTCGTCGTGCAGCACCTCTTGCATGGCGGTGGTGATGCGGTCGATGACGGCTTCCGGCTGCGCGACGCCGCACACCGTGCGGCCAAACTGCAGCAGCGCCTTACGGGTCGGATACTCCCGTTTCTTGTTCAGCTTCAGCGCCAAGGTGCGATCCGACAGAATGCGCCCGGATTGCGGGTCTTCAAAGTCGTACACGCTTGTGGTCACGACGTCGAACAGCGGCGCCAAGGCGGCGGGCGCAGCGCCCGGGTGGCGATACAGCAGGCCGAAATTCTTCAGATGCGCATCCCCATTGCGCACCAGGACCGATAGCGTCACGTAGTCGAAAAAGCGGGCAAGGCTTTCGTTGCGGTTCGCGCCGCACAACAAGCCGATCAGTTGCGCAATCGTCTCGTAAGAGCTCAGGTACTTTTCGCGGGCGGTCTTGCGCAACAGCGTCGCCATGTCTTCAAACCCTAGTTGCCGGCCGCCATCCAGGTCAAAGCGGCGCATCACAAATAGTGACCCATCATCCGACAGCCAGAAGTCCGGCACCCGAATGCCCGCCTTTTTCGCGGCGCTCATGCACAGGAACTCGTTCTGCGCCAGGAAGGCATAGTCCTCACCGGCGGCTTTCACAATGAGATCAGGCGTGAACGTGGTCGACTTGTCGACGATGGCCTGGCCCGCCACACCCTCCGCGTCCGGCATCAGGACCTTGGGCTGGAAGCCGGAGATTCCGGACGTGAGATAAGCGCTGACCAAATGGTCAAAGAGTTCAACGCTGGCCCCGCTGGCCAATAGCGTCGACAACCCGACCTCGGGGCGTAGCGGCGGCATTTCGCGCCCGGGTTCGCGGTATCGCAATCTGCCGATCTGGTTGCTGCCCGTCAACGCCAGCAAACGCATATCGTCCAACGCCACCGCTTTGCCAAAGCGCTCCCAGAGTTTTTCGTACAGATAGCCCTCGGGGCGGTTCATCGCAAAAATGGGCGGCAATGCGGTGTCGGCATAGCTTTCGGCGCGATGCGGCATGATCAACGACACCTCGCGGTCCTGCTCGGGGTGGGTGTAGTTGAAGACGAACCTGGATTCTTTTTCCAGCAAGCCCGACTCGCCTTGCGGGGTGCTGATCTCCAAGCGCTTGATCTTGTCGGCCTTACTCATCGTCCAGGCTCTCCACGTCGTCGTAGTTGATGCCCGCGGTGTCGATGCGTAGCCCCATGTTCAGGGCGGCAAGCGCTCGCATGATGGCATGCAGGCCGACGTTTTCGCCTTTCTCTATCTGAATGATGAGTTGGCGCGGCACACCCGCGCGCTCGGCCAGCGCGGCCTGGCTAAGCTTGCGCTGCTTGCGTTCGCGCTGAAAATTCGCGCCGAACTGCGCGGGGAAAACGGCGGTGGAAAAGTACGGCATAAGCGACATTCCTGGGCCGTAGCGGCCGAATGATGGCTATACCGTACACCTAGAAAGGGTAAAAATGTACGATAAAACAGACTTTTTTTGATGCATTTAATTAAATGTCGGTTATTTCGTACATATCTACCCACACTGAAGGCTAGCTACCCGCCCCTACTTCCGCCGCCCCGCCTCAACCTGGATCTTCAACTCCACTTCCGGCTTGAAGCCCATGTCCAGCCCGAAGTCCAGGCCGAAGTCCTTGCGGCTGAATTCCGTGGATACGTCCGCGCCGCACACCTCGCGCTTTTCCATGGGGTGGTCGATGCACTTGAAGTCGTCGATGTCCAGCTTCACGCGGCGCGTGACGCCGCGCAGGGTCAGGTCGCCGGTGGCTTCTTCGGGGCGGTCGCCGTCGAACTTGGTGAAGGTGCCCTTGAACGTGGCGGTGGGGTAGCGGGCGGCGTCGAAGATGTCGGGCGCGACCGCGTGTTTGTTCATTTCATCGTGGCCGAAGTCCACCGAATTGATGTCTACCGTGACATCCACGGTGCCGGTGCGGGCCTGGCGGTCCAGCACCACCACGCCCTGCGACTTGTTGAATTTGCCGCGCCACGTGGACAGGCCGCCGAAGTGATCGGCTTCGAAGCTGGGATAAGTGTGCGAGGGGTCAATGTCGTAGGTGACCGGCGCGGCGGCGGCGGACAGCGACAGGGCCAGCGCGCTTGCGCCCAGCAGGGTCGGGATCAGCTTCATCAAGGTTCTCCTATTCCGCGTAGCCAGGGTTGCGGCGGTCCAGCCGGCGCAGCAGGCCCGGCCAGGCCAGCGACGCCTTGTAGGCGCGGTCGGCCGGGGATTCGACGGCGGCGCGCGCCAGCACCTCGGGCGGGATGAAGACCAGTTCGCCGCCCCCCGCCTGCGCCCGCACTTGCGCCATGCAGGCGGCTTCCAGGCGGTGCATGGCCTGGAAGGCTTCGGCCATGGTCTGGCCGACGGTCAACAGGCCGTGGTTGCGCAGGATCAGATAGTTGTTGCTGCCCAGGTCGCGCACCAGGCGCGGTTGCTCTTCGGGGTTCAGCGCCAGGCCTTCGTAGTCGTGGTAGCTCAGCGAACGCAACGCAATGAACGCGAATTGCGACAAGGGCAGCAAGCCCGCCTTCTGCGCGGAAACCGCCACGCCGTTGATGGAATGCGTGTGCAGCACGCACATCGCGTCCTTGCGCGCCGCATGGATACAGCTATGGATGGTGAAGCCGGCCGGGTTGATGTCGTATTCCGAATCCATCACCTTGTTGCCGTGCAGGTCGATCTTGACCAGGCTGGACGCGGTGATCTCGTCGAACATCATGCCGTAGGGGTTGATCAGGAAATGCTCGGTGCCGGGCACCTTGGCGGTGATGTGCGTGAAGATCAGGTCGTCCCACCCGAATAGCGCCACCAGCCGGTACAAGGCGGCCAGGTCGGTACGCACCTGCCATTCCGTTGCGCTGACCTGTTCGCGCACGCTGTTGCCGTGCTTGCTTGCCGTATCCATCCCATCTCCAGTTTTCGTTTTGAATGTCTTGAGTCTTCGTGGCGATGCCGCCCCGGTTCCGCTGAATACTGTATTAGTTTTGGACCGGTTCAGCATAGGGGCCATGCGGCGTCGTCCGTCTGATGCAAACAAATTTCCTGGCCCATGCCCACCATTCGCCCTGCCGCCAGGCTTTTCGCTTGCATAATAAAGGCCGCCCCCTCGCCCGGAGACTCGCCATGCCACAAGGCCCCCACCGCCGCCTGTCGGCATTTTTCCAGTCACACCTGGAATCGCTGTCTGGCATGGGCTTGCTGCTGGGCACCCTGTTCTTTGCGGCCTCGCTCACCCCCACGCTGGTTCCCCGCACCCACCTGACCCAGGGCGTGCTGGCGGGCGCCTGTCTTGCGGCGGGTTACGGGCTGGGCGTGTTGTGGCATTGGCTGTGGGCGTATCTGGAACTGCCCGAACCCCGGGGCCGTGCGGCGCGCATCGTCAACGCGACGATCACGCTGGCTTGCCTGGCCGTGCTGGTGCTGTTCCTGTGGCGCGCGGCCCATTGGCAGAACACCATCCGCGCGCTGATGGACATGGCCCCCGTAACCAGCGCGCATCCCTTCAAGGTCAGCGCGATCGCCTTGCTGACCTTTGCCGTGCTGCTGGGGCTGGGCCGGCTGTTCAAGCTGGTGACGCGCGCGCTGGCCGCGCAGGTGCGCCGCGTGGTGCCCCGGCGCGTGGCCAACGTGGCGGGCGCGGTCATTGCCATCGTGATCTTCTGGTCGCTGGCCAATAACGTGCTGTTTCGCGCGGCGCTGCACGTACTGGACGCCTCGTTTCGTGAGTTTGACGCGCTGCTGGAACCCGATCGTCCGCAGCCCAACGCCCCGGGCAAAACGGGCGGCCCCGAGTCCCTGATCAGTTGGCAGCAACTGGGCCGGGCCGGCCGGGAATTCATTGCCTCGGGTCCCAGCGCCGACGAGATCCGCGCGATCACGGGGCGTGACGCCCTGGAGCCGATTCGCGTGTACGTGGGCCTGCCGGGCGCGGACTCGCCCGCCGCCCGCGCCAAGCTGGCGTTGGCGGAAATGAAACGGGTGGGCGCGTTCAAGCGGTCCACGCTGGTGGTGGTGACGCCCACCGGCACGGGCTGGATCGACCCCGCCGCGATGGACTCGCTGGAATACCTGCTGCATGGCGACGTGGCCAGCGTGGCCTTGCAGTATTCCTACCTGTCCAGCCCGCTGTCGCTATTGGCCCAGCCCGAATACGGCTCCGAGGCGGCGCGCGCGCTATTCGCCGAGGTCTACGGCTACTGGACGACGTTGCCCAAGGCCAGCCGACCCAAGCTGTACCTGCATGGATTGAGCCTGGGCGCCATGAACTCCGCGCGGTCGGCCGAGCTCTTTGAAATGATCGGCGACCCGATCCAGGGCGCGCTCTGGAGCGGCCCGCCGTTTGAAAGCCGCGTGTGGCGCACCATTACCGACGCCCGCAACCCCGGGTCGCCCGCCTGGCTGCCGGAATTTCGCGACGGCGCGTTCGTGCGCTTCATGAACCAGCACGGCTCGCCCGTACCGGCCGACACGCCTTGGGGACCGATGCGCATCGTCTTCCTGCAATACGCCAGCGACGCCATCACCTTCTTCGACTTCCGCGACCTGTACCGCCGCCCCGCCTGGATGTATCCGCCCTACGGCCCCGACGTGTCACCCGAACTGCGCTGGGTGCCGGTGGTGACCATGCTGCAACTGGCGCTGGACATGTCCGTCAGCACCGAGACGCCCATCGGCTTTGGCCACGTCTACGCGCCGCAGCACTACGTGGACGCCTGGCTGGCCGTGACGGGCGCGTCGGACTGGACCCCGGACGCACTGGCCAGCCTGAAGCGCCATCTGATCGCGCGCGCCCAAGCTGCCATGGATGACAGCGACGGCGGCCAAGCGGCATACGAAAATCGCGGGGGATAAGGCCAGTGCACCTGTTGTCGTCGCTCGTTGTGATCGCCCCTTCTCATCACCCGCCCTCTATGCCGCCCCACCGCAACGCACCATGCAAGACGCGCTAATTTCATTCTTCCGCAGCGGCACCGCGCTGCGCAGCCGCAGCGTCAGCACGCGCGTGCTGACCGCCACCCTGGATATCCCTGTTCCACCGCCACGGCTCGTAGCCGATTGGCAACGCGAGATCACGACCCGCCTGATGCTGGACGCGGGCGACGTCGAGCAGATGCCCTTGGCCCGCACCCAGGCGCGCTGGCCCGAGACCGCCCGCTGCGTCCAGGCCATGCAGGACTGGACGCGCGCGCTGGGCTGGCAAGACGTGCTGGCGCACAGCGACATGGCCTTGATGGCCTGCCGGGGTGCGCGCTACCACCATGACGGCGGGCAATATGGCGGCGCGGCCTTCTGCAATCTGTTCCTGAGCGAAGACAAGGGGCTGGACGTGCACTTCCCCGGCACCGGCCATCGCATCCCGCTTGCGCGCGGCACGGCGCTGGTGTTCGACACCTGCCAGCCCCACGCCGTCGTCCCACGCGATGGGAGCCGTTTTGACGAAGCCGACTTTCCGGCGGGCCAGGACTTGTCGCAATTGTTCCTAAGCTGGGAACTTCCCATCAACACCCCCGCCGTGGCACAAACGCTGGGTATCACCTTCGACGTCGCCCCGCAGGCCGCCGCGCGCTGCGAGGACGAACAGGTCTGGGTGAATGGCGCGCGCGCCGAGCTGGATCCGGCATGCGGGCAGTGGCGGGGGTGAGGGTAGTATTCAGTGACGCATGTGCGTGCCGGCAACGTCCCCTGTTTCCATTTCATGGTGATGCCGCCGCCGTGGGCTGCGTGTCAGCCGCCGCCGCTATACTTTTCCCCACCCGGAGTTTCCGCCCGGCTTTTCCAACCCTAAGTTACTTGCCGCGCAGCGCCCTCGCTGCGCCTTTTTATGCCCGCCCTGATGGACATGCTGCGCCCGCTATGCCGGGCGTTTTGCCGCACTGCCTTCCCCCGCATTGCCGCCACCGCCCCCGCCGCCGCTCTCCTTGCCGCCCTGGCCCTGGCCTTGATGCCTGCTCTGGCACAGGCCGCCCCGCCCACACTGGCGCAATGCAACGGCATCAAGGACCTGGCTTTTGTCGCCCACCTGGATGACGACCTGCTGTTCATGAACCCGGACATCGCCTCCAACGTCGAGGCGGGTGGCTGCGTGCGCGTCATCTACCTGACCGCCAGCGACGCCGGCGAAGGCGAGCCCTACATGCTGGGCCGGGAACGCGGCGTGCGCGCGGCCTACGCCTACATGGCGCACAAGCCCGACGTCTGGAAAGCGGACTCGGGCATTGCCGCCGGCCGCCAGATTGCGCGCTTCACCTTGCAGGACAATCCGCGCGTGCAGTTGTGGCACATGCGCCTGAAGGACCCGTGGCTGGGCAAGGGCTGGGGCAGCCTGACGCCGCTGAGCCGCACGGAATCCGAGCCCGGCCAGAACGTCGATACGCTGGGCCCCTATGCCGAAACCTACACGCGCGAGCAGTTGGTCGACACCCTGGCCGAGCTGATCCGCCAATATGCGCCGACCACCGTGCGCCACCTGGACGACACCATCGTCGTGCCCTACACCCAGTTGTGCTGGCGCTGCGCGGGCCATGGGCACCCGGACCACATCGCCAGCGCAAGGCTGGCGCGTGAAGCCATGCTGCGCGTGCCCGGCAACTATGCTGAAACCGGCTATATCGACTACCCCAGCCAGGAACGCGCCACCAACCTGACCGATTCCGAAATCGCCAGCAAGTCGGTGATCTTCCAGCACTACGCCTGGAACGACTACCACTATTGCGCCGGCCCCAGCGGCTGCAAGGAGCCGGCCGGCCCGGCCGCCGCCTGGGTGCAACGCGCCTATTACGTGTCGCGCCAGGACATCGCGCCGCAGTTGTACCCGGATGGGCGCGGCGGGCTGGTGGTGTTTGCAGCGGGTGAAACCAATGCCGCCGTCAACCGCTGGGACTCCGGCCAGCGCCGCTGGCAAAGCCTGGGCGGGCGCACCACCGGGCCTGTGGTCTCGTTCGCCCATGCCGACGGCACGGCCGGCCTGATGGCGCGCGATCCGCTGGGCGGCGTGTGGGCCAACAAGCAACGTCACGACGGCACCTGGCAGGGCTGGCAAGCGCTGGGCGGCCTGCGCGTGACGCAGATTCCGGCCGTGGCGCCGCGCGGCGAAGCGGCCGCCGTGGCGCTGGGCTATGACGGCCTGCTGCACTGGATTGCCCCGTCCGGCATCGACGGCAGTTGGGGCACCTGGCAAGCCCTGCCGGCGCTGGACGGCGCCACCGGCGCGCCGGCCGCCGCGCGGGGAGCCGATGGCCGCTACGTGGTCTTCGCCAACACCGCCCAGGGCAAGCTTTTCTACACCCGCCAACTGCCGGCCGAGACCGGCAAGCAACC
Organism: Achromobacter spanius; assembly: GCF_029637605.1. Classification (NCBI taxonomy): domain Bacteria; kingdom Pseudomonadati; phylum Pseudomonadota; class Betaproteobacteria; order Burkholderiales; family Alcaligenaceae; genus Achromobacter; species Achromobacter spanius. Next base: position 3,216,946 of record NZ_CP121261.1, read on the forward strand.
CGCCTGGCAGCCCTGGCGGCCCGTCACCGCGCCGGTCGCGGCGGGCGGCCTGGCCGCCATCCGCAACCAGGAAGACCGCGTCGAACTCTATTTCCGCGAGCGTGGCGGCAACCATCTGACCAAGCTTGTGGAAACGGGCGACACCACCGATCTGGACATGGACTGGAGCGCACCCACCGACCTGGGCCTGCCCTTCATCGGCCGCCCCGCCATTCAGGCCGACGCGCGCGGCAACGTGATGCTGGCGCTACTGGAACGCTCGGGCGGCCCGCTCTGGCTGGTCGAACGCGGCATTCCCATCAAGCTGGACGCCGACGCCGCCTCGCCGCCCGCGCTCAACATCATCGACGGCGTCGTCTACATCGTGGCCCGCAGCGCGGGCGGCCCGCAACGCTATCAAGTGCTGTCACGCAGGAACGGAGCATGGGCGGAACGCCTGACGCTGGACGGCGTGCCGGGCAGCGGCGGCGGCCCCTTCGCCACGATGGCGGCACGCCCAGCCGACCTGCCCAACCTGGGCGCGAATGCCGCGAACCAAACCGTCGTGGTCCGCCCCTCGGGCAGCGACACCGGCACGCTGACGGTGGAACGCATGCCGACCCAGGCATCACGACCCGCCACGCCGACGGCGGGCGGCGATACGTCGGCGGGCATGGCGGCCAGCAATACCAAGCAGGACGCCACCACGCCGGGCGCTACCACCCGCACCGCGACGGCCACGCACTAGCCACGCAGCAGCCAACCAATAGTCGGCGCCCTAATCAGGCACCCACGTCAGGCCAACCGCGCCCTGGTCATGCATTCGTCACATGTACCAGCGGCTGGCGCGCGGCTCGCGTCAGCAAGCGCCATGCCATCCGCGATGCCATTGACATCCGTCGATAGACCGTGAAATATCAACAGCTCAATGACACACACCTTCTGCTGCTGTCGTTGATCTGCTTCATGTAGGCCTATCTAATCCGCCGGGTTACGCAACACCACAACACCCAGCGGTTGATTCAACGATCTATCTCGGAGTGTTGAACATGGCGACACAGCAAGCTCTCTCATCCAGCCTGGCCACGTTGCTCGTGGCGGCGGCGGCAGCGCTAAGCACCGCCCCCGTCGCGGCGCAAGAAGCCCGCAAACCCAACATCATTCTTATCGTGTCGGACGACACCGGCTACGGCGACCTGGGTCCCTATGGCGGCGGCGCGGGCCGTGGCATGCCCACGCCCAACATCGACCGGTTGGCCAACGAAGGCATGACCTTCTTTTCGTTTTACGCGCAACCCAGTTGCACGCCGGGGCGCGCCGCCATGCAGACCGGCCGCATTCCCAACCGCAGCGGTATGACGACCGTGGCGTTCCAGGGTCAGGGCGGCGGCCTGCCGGCAGAGGAATGGACACTGGCCTCGGTGCTGAAAACCGGTGGCTACAAGACCTTCTTCACCGGCAAATGGCACTTGGGCGAAGCGGACTATTCGCTGCCCAACGCCCAGGGCTATGACGAAATGAAGTACGCGGGCCTGTATCACCTCAATGCCTACACCTACGCGGATCCGACCTGGTTCCCGGACATGGATCCCGAGCTGCGCGCGATGTTCCAGAAGGTCACGCGCGGCGCGTTGTCGGGCAACGCCGGCGAAAAACCCCGCGAAGAATTCAAGGTCAACGGACAGTATGTCGATACGCCCGTCATGAACGGCAAGGAAGGCGTGGTCGGCATTCCGTTCTTCGACCGCTATGTGGAAAAGGCCTCGCTGGACTACCTGGATCGCAACGCCAAGTCCGAACAGCCCTTCTTCATGAACATCAACTTCATGAAGGTCCACCAACCCAACATGCCGGACCCCGACTACATCGGCAAGTCGCTGTCGAAAAGCAAGTATGCCGACTCGGTCGTGGAACTGGATGCGCGCATCGGGCGCATCATGGACAAAGTGCGGGCGTTGGGCCTGGACAAGAACACGCTGGTCTTCTACACCACCGACAACGGCGCCTGGCAGGACGTATACCCCGACGCGGGCTACACCCCGTTTCGCGGCACCAAGGGCACCGTGCGCGAAGGCGGCAACCGCGTACCGGCCATCGCGTGGATGCCCGGCAAGATCGAGCCGGGCTCCAAAGACCACAGCATTGTGGGCGGGCTGGACCTGATGGCCACCTTCGCGGCCATGGCCGGCATCAAGCTGCCCGTGAACGACCGGGCCGACAAGCCCATCGTGTTCGACAGCTACGACATGTCGCCGGTGCTGTTCGGCACGGGCAAGTCAGCGCGCAAGTCGTGGTTCTATTTCACCGAGAACGAACTGTCGCCGGGCGCCATCCGCGTGAACAACTACAAGGCCGTATTCAATCTTCGGGGTGACAACGGCGTGAAAACGGGCGGCCTGGCGGTGGATACCAATCTAGGCTGGAAGGGGCCGGAGTCCTACGTGGCCGCCGTGCCGCAGGTGTTCGACCTGTGGGCCGACCCGCAGGAACGCTACGACATCTTCATGAGCAACGTCACCGAAAGAACGTGGACGCTGCCCACGATGAACGCGGCCGCCGCGGAACTCATGAAGACCTATGTGAAGTACCCGCCACGCAAGGCGCAAAGCGAGGTCTACAGCGGGCCGATCACACTGTCGCAGTACGAGCGCTTCCAGTACATCCGCGAGAGCCTGGCGCGCGACGGCTTCACCTTGCCGATGCCAACGGGCAACTGACCGGCACGCCGCGCAACGGCGCCCGCGTTACGCCACGTGCGGCGCGGGCGCCAGGCGGCGCACCACTTGCAGCACCTCGGCCGGTTCAGCCGGCTTGCGCAGGTAGGCCGCATGGCCTTCGCAAGCCGCGCACACCTCGTGCTCAGGCCGGCCGCTGAGCACCAGCACGGGCGTTTCGCTCAGGTAGGCGTTTTCGCGCATGGCGGTCAAGAGCGCGCCACCGTGCATGCCCGGCATGGAAAAATCGGTGATCACCAGGTCCGGGCGTACGGCCAGCATCTGCTGCAACGCGGTCAGGCCGTCGGTGTGCGTCGTGACCTCGTAGCCCTCTTCGCCCAGGAATTCGCTCAACATCTCGATCAGCACGGGCTGATCGTCGACAACAAGAATTTTCGTCATGGTGTTCAATGCCACGTGGCGCGGCGTTGGTATGTTTGGTCGCCCGGGCCTGGCCGCCAGCACCTTTGCAGGGGGGGCAGAACGGCAAGGGGCGGGAAAAGCCTGCGTTGCTTCATGGATTTCCGGCGCTTTCAAGCGTACGCGGAAAGAGCAGGACGGCGGCGGTATAAGGCGGAATCCTAGGGCATGCGCGTCGTTCATGTTTGAAGGAATTGTATCGGGACGAAACGACCCAGCCGGCGCGCTGAAGCCCCGTGCCGGCTCATCAGGACACATCTATGGTTGGATCGCAGGTTCGAGTCACCCTGTCGTTGATCGCCCCGACGCTGGTGCTGATCTTCGGCATTACATTTATTGGCATTTGGTGCGTCTACCGTCGCCGCACCTATCTTTTGCATCTGGCCGCGGGCTGCGCGCTGTTTGCCGCGGGCGCGGTGTCGCAGATTCTGTATGTGCCGCGCGACTCGGGCGCCAACGCGCTGGTGTCCGGCATGCTGTACACGGTGGCGGTGTGCGCGGCCACGCAAGGCATCTTGAATCGGGTGGGCCGGGGGTTGCCGTGGCGTGCCTATGCCTTGTTCTGCGCCGCCATCATGGTGGCGCTTTGGTACTTTTTCTACGTGGACCGCAACTTGCTGGTGCGCGTCTATGTGCTCAACATCGGCTTTGGCGGCTTGCTGTGCATGGCCGCCTTGCGCATGCGGACGGCGGCCACCGGCAGGCGGATCGACACCGCGCTGTTTATCGTCCTGCTGGCGTTTGGGCTGCATTTTCTGCCGCGCACCTTGTTGAGCATTGGCGCGCACGCACCCAGCGGGCCGCTTGCCTTTGCCGATTCCCCGTTCTGGCAGTGGTTGCAGTTATCGCTTGCCGTGTTCAGCGTGGGGCTGGCCATTACGCTGCTGTTGGCGATTGCCGCCGACACCATCGAAGAGGTGCGGCATGAAGGCGAAAAAGACTGGTTGACCGGCTTGCTTAACCGCCGGGGCTTCGAAGCGCGCATGCGCCCGTTCCTGCCGGGCGGTACAGACCCCGCCGCGCTGATCGTCTGCGACGTCGACCATTTCAAGCGCATCAACGATGGGTACGGCCATGACGGCGGCGACGCGGTGCTCAAGGACGTGGCGCGCGTACTGGGGCTGTCCGTGCGCAAGCGAGACCTGCTTGGCCGGATAGGCGGCGAAGAGTTCGCCGTCTACCTGCCCGCCACGGACTTCCAGGAAGCCTTGCGTTGCGCAGAACGATTGCGCGCCGCCGTGGCCGACACGGTGCGCGCCCCGGACCTGGCCACGCCGGTCACCATGAGCCTGGGCGTGGCCGCCGCCATCGGCGCAGACAACTGGGAATCCTTGTTTCGCCGCGCCGATGAAAACCTCTATGCCGCCAAGCGAGCGGGCCGCAACCAGGTCGCGGCTTGAGACGCTGCCCCCAAGTGCGGATGGCGGCCCGCGCCTAGCTCTGCGGCGCATCGCGGAACGAACGCTGGTGCGCCGTCCCACCCGCCGCGCTCAGGTTGTAAGCGGTATTGACCAGGCCTATATGTGAAAACCCCTGCGGGAAATTGCCCACCAGCCGTTTGCGCGCCACGTCGTACTCTTCGGCCAGCAGCCCCAGGTCGTTGCGCAACGACAGCAGATGGTCGAACAGCCGATGCGCGTCGTCCAGCCTGCCCTGCATGATGTAGGCGTCGGCCAGCCAGAAGCTGCACGCCAGAAACGCGCCTTCATCGCCCGGCAGCCCGTCGTCACTATGCTGCGTGGAATAACGCAGCAACAAACCGTCGCGCAGCAAGTCACGTTCAATGGCCTGCACGGTGCCCGTCACGCGCGGATCGTCCGCCGGCAAGAACCCCACTTGCGGAATCAGCAGCAGGCTGGCGTCCAGCGCGGTGCCGCCGTAGTACTGCACAAAGGTATTGCGTTCTGCGTCGTAGCCGTGGGTGCAGATGTCGTGGCGGATCTCGTCGGCCAGCGCGCGCCAGCGGTCCACCGGCCCTTCCAGCCCGAAGCGCTCGCAGGACTTCACGGTTCGATCCACCGCCACCCAGCACATCAGCCGGGAATGCGTGAACGCGCGGGTCGGCCCCCGCATTTCCCAGATGCCATGATCGGGCTGGCGCCATAGTTCTTCCAACGGCGTCAGCAGCACCTTCTGCATGCGCCACGCTTCGGCCAGCGGCGCCAGTTCCGCCACCCGAGCCGCGTGCAGCGTCTCGATCAGTTCGCCATAAACGTCCAACTGCATTTGCCCCGCCGCGGCGTTGCCCAGGCGTACCGGCGCGCTGTCCTCGTAGCCCGGCAGCCAGGGAATTTCGTGTTCCGGCAACCAGCGCTCCCCCGCGATGCCGTACATGATCTGCAATTGGTTGGGGTGCCCGGCCGCCGCGCGCAGCAGCCATTGCCGCCATGCCTCGGCCTCTTCGCGGTAGCCGGCGTTAAGCAGCGCGTACAGGGTCAGCGCGGAATCACGCAGCCAGCAATGTCGGTAATCCCAGTTGCGGCTGCCGCCCAATTGCTCGGGCAGCGACGTGGTCGGTGCCGCCACAATGCCGCCCGTGGGTTGAAACGTCAGCAGCTTCAGCGTGATCAGCGATCTGACGACCGCATCGCGCCGTTGGCCCGGTCCGTTTTCCCAATGGCAGCGCTTGGCCCATTCATGCCACCACGCAATGGTGCGGTCCATGCTTTCCATGCGGTCCGGCACAAAATGCGGTGTCTTGTGCGAGCGGTGATAAGACAAGGTGAACGGCACGGTTTCGCCTTGGCGCACCGTGAAGGTCGACAGGCTTTTCATGTCACGCCCTTCCAGCGGCACGGCCGTATGCAGCTCGACGGCATCGGGCCCCGCGATGGCGCTCAAGCCGTAATCGCGGCGCCGCACCCAGGGCACCGCCTGCCCGTAGTTGAAGCGCAGGGTCAGCTCCATGTGCATGTCCACCTGGCCCGACTCGCCCTGCACGATGCGCACCACGTCCACCCGCTCTTCGTCGTCGCTGAGCGGCATGAAGTCGTAGACGCGTACCACCCCGCCAGGCGTTTCATGGCGGGTTTCCAGCACGGCGGTATCGGGTAGGTAGCGGCGCGTGGTGGTGTGGCCCGCGCCCGCTGGCGTCAGCAACCAGCGGCCATGGCCGTCGTTGCCCAGCAAGGCGGCAAAGCAGGCGGGGGAATCAAAATGTGGCAGGCATAGCCAATCTATCGAGCCGTCGCGCGCCACCAGCGCGGCCGACAACATATTGCCGATCAAGCCATAGTCTTCTATGCGTTTGGACATGGCTCAGCCCGCCCCACGAAATTCGGGGTACAGCGTCATGCCGCCATCGACGAACAGCGTGGTCCCGGTGACGTAATCGGAATCATCGCTGGCCAGCCACGCCACCGCGCGCGCCACGTCCTCGGGTTCGCCGATGCGCCCGTACGGAATCAGCTTGAGCAATTCCTTCATGCTGTCGGGCGTGTTCCATGCCGGCGCGTTGATGGGCGTGCGGATGGCGCCCGGCGCCACGGAGTTGACGCGGATCTTCATCGGCGCCAGCTCTTGCGCCAGCGACTGCATCAGCAGGGACACACCGCCCTTGGACGCCGCGTAGTTCGCCTGGAACGCCCACGGTATGACTTCATGGACCGAGCTGATGAAGATGATTTTTCCGGCGGCTTCGCCTGCCGGTGGCGGTGTCGAACGGCTCAAGAACATCCGGGCCGCCGCGCGCGCGCACAGGAACTGGCCGGTCAGGTTGGTGTCGATGACCTTCTGCCACTGCGCCAGCGTCATGTCCTGGATGGCGGCGGGCTGCTCAATGCCCGCGTTGTTGACCAGGATGTCCACCGTCTGAAAGTGGTCCGACGCCAAGCGGAACAAGTGCTCGACGTCATCCTCGCTGCTGATGTCGGCCGGGGCCGCGACGGCCTGGCCGCCCGCGCTGACAATCTCTTGCACCACCTCGGCCCCGCGCCGCGCGGAGTCCTCATTGGGCCGGTGGTTGACCACCACCCGCGCCCCCGCCGCCGCCAGCACCAGGGCAATGCCTCGCCCAATGCCGGAATTCGCGCCCGTGACGATCGCCACGCGCCCGGACAAATCCACTGCATGCCGCATGTTGCTCTCCCATGCTGTACTCCCAAGCCTTCCGCGTCTAAGCGGGCAGTCGACGCCCCGCTGTTCAGGAGCAAGCCTCAGCGTAGTCCCGGCGCGGCGCAAATTTCAACGTGCACAGCAATTATCGTTCCCGTCACCCGCTTGCCGGGGCTGGCAAGACAGGTAGCCTGCTGTACAGTAATCCAGCCTTCCCTCCCACCCGCACCGGAGATCCCAGCCATGGAATTCGTGATACCCAGTACCGCCGATTTGACGCTGTTCGTCAGTGCCGCCCTGGTCTTGCTGGCCATACCCGGCCCGGCCGTGCTCTACATCATTACTCAATCGGTCGAGCAAGGCCGCAAGGCGGGGCTGGTGTCGGACCTGGGCATTCACACGGCCACGCTGGTGCACGTGCTGGCGGCGGCGCTGGGCTTGTCGGCGTTGCTGGCGTCTTCCGCGCTGGCGTTCAGCATCGTGAAATATGCGGGCGCGGCGTACCTGATCTGGCTGGGTTTGAAGAAAATCCTGACGCGCCCCGTTCCCGCCGCGCTGGACGCGGCACCCAAGGCGCGCCGCTATGGCCGCATGTTTCGCGACGGCTTCATCGTCAACCTGCTCAACCCCAAGACGGCCCTGTTCTTCCTGGCCTTCCTGCCGCAGTTCGTGGACGTCAGCCGTGGGCACGTGGCTTCGCAAGTGCTATTTCTGGGTCTGGTGTTTGTCTTGCTGGGCCTGCTCAGCGATGCCTGCTACGCCATGGCGGCCAGCGCGGCGGGCCGCTGGCTGCGCCGCAGCCGTGCCTACCTGCACTTTGAACGTTATGTGGGCGGCGCCATGCTGATTGGCCTGGGCATTACCGCGGCGCTGGCAGGCAACAACGGTAAGAAGTAATCGAGACAGCGGACGACGCTAGCTCTCGCGGATCAGCGTCGTCGAAAACTCGTAACGGCCGGCCGGATGGTGCGAGCAGGACACTTCGACAATATGGCCGGCCTGGTCTTTGTAATGCCGCAGGATGAACAGGCCTGGCGATTCCGGCGCCACGTCCAGTTCACGCGCCACGGCGGCAGGTAGCGCGCAGGCGGATATCGTCTGCTCGACGGACGCGATGCGCCTGCCGTAATGTTCTTCGATCAGGTCCGACACCAGGCGGTCGGGATGTTCGCGCGCCAGCTTGCGCACGCCCTTGTAGTGCGCGTCCACGTACAGTTCGGTCCACACGACCGGCGGCTGCCCTTCGGCGCCACGCGTGGATGAGAACTTCAACCACCGGGTGCCCGGCCCCACCCCCAGCCGCACGGCCAGCTCCACATCCACCACCACTTCCTGAATCTGGCGGATGCTGCGCGGCGTGCGCGCGGCCAGTTGCACCAGGTCTTCCAGCGAACGCAGCGACTGGCTGAAACCCGATTTGGACCGGGCAGCGATGACCTCGGTGCCGCTGCCGCGACGACGCGCGATCAGGCCCAAGTCCTGCAACTGGCGCAGGGCGGCGCGAACGGTATGGCGGCTGGCCTCAAACTCTTCGGCCAGCGCGTTCTCGGCGGGCAATACCGTGCCCACGGGGTATACCTCGGCCGCGATGCGTCGCGCCAATTCTTCCGAGATACGGGTGTACAGCGTGATGGACATGGCAAGGGGGGAAATGACGACACCCCGCATTCTATCTGCTGCCCCGGCGCTGCCCCGATCTACGGGTAATCCCCGGCGTTGACGTCCCCTTTTGCGCCTGCTTAAATGTACGTACAACTTTTATAGAGCGTACATTTATGCCTGTTTCCGTCCTTGAATCCGCCTTGTTCAAAAACATGTTCGGCACCGCAGCGATGCGAGCGGTGTTTGACGATGCCGCCACGGTGCGGCGCTATGTGGAAACAGAGGTGGCGCTGGCCCGCGTGCAGGGCAAGCTGGGCATCATCCCCGTCGCCGCCGCCGACGCCATTGAAGCGCGCGCCGATGCCGCCGCCCTGAACATGGACGAGCTTCGCGCCGAAACCGAGATCGTCGGCTATCCCATCCTGCCGCTGGTACACCAGTTGTCGCGCCAGTGCGGCCCGGAAGGCGAATACCTGCATTGGGGCGCGACCACGCAAGACATCATGGACACGGCCACCGTCCTCCAGGTGCGCGATGCCTTGGAAATCATCGACGACGATCTGGCGGCGCTGGACGGCATTCTGGACGCGCTGGCGTTGCGGTATCGCGATACGCCGATGGCCGGCCGTACCCACTTGCAACACGCACTGCCGATCACCTTCGGCTACAAAGCCGCCGTCTGGCTGCTGATGGTGCGCCGCCATCGCGAACGCCTGGCGCAGTTGCGGCCGCGCGTGCTGATCGGCCAGTTTGGCGGCGCGGCCGGCACGCTGGCCTCCCTGGGCGACCAGGGCTTGGCGGTGCATGCGGCGCTGATGCGGGAACTGGGGCTGGGCGCCACGCCCATCACCTGGCACGTGGCGCGCGACGGTTTGGCCGAGACCGTGCAATTTCTTGCGCTGGTCGCCGGTTCGCTCGGCAAGATCGCCGTGGACATCATGCTGATGATGACGAACGAACTGGGCGAAGCCTTCGAGCCGTTCGTGAAGGGTCGCGGCGCGTCAAGCACCATGCCTCAAAAGCGCAATCCGATTTCGTGCGAACTGATGTGGAGCGCGTCCAAGACGGTGCGCCAGCATGCCGGGCTGGCGCTGGACGCCATGCTGCAAGACTTTGAACGCGCCACGGGACCGTGGCACATCGAGTGGTCCGCCGTGCCGGAAGCCTTTGTGCTGACCGCGGGCGCGCTGCATCAGGCGCGCTTCATGCTGGGCGGGCTGGAGGTGGACACGGCCCGCATGGCAAGCAATCTGGACCTGTCCGGCGGGCTTATCGTGGCCGAGGCCGTGATGATGGGCCTGGCGCCGCACATCGGCCGCCAGACCGCGCACGACGTCGTGTATGACGCCTGCCGCATCGCGGCCACCACGCGCGGCCGCCTGGCTGATGTGCTGAAAAAAGACGCGCGGGTCACGCAGCGCCTGGCCGACGACGCCATCGAACGCCTGTGCGACCCCGCCAATTACCTGGGGGCTGCCCCCAAGATGGTGGACCAGGTGCTGGCCCACCCCTACACCGGGCCGGCCTGATCGGCAGCCTTTTCTGATTCATAAAAAGACAGCAGCACAACGGAGACAAGTCATGAAGAACTGGATGGCGGCACTGACCGTCGCGGGCGCGTTCGCCTTGCCGATGGGCGCGCAAGCGCAAGACAACTACCCTTCCCGGGCCATTACCTGGATCGTCCCCTTTGCGGCGGGCGGCCCTACCGACGCCATGGCGCGCAACGTGGCGAACCGCGTTGGGCAAGAACTGAAACAGACCATCCTGGTTGAGAACGTGGGCGGCGCGGGCGGCACCATCGGCGCGGCCAAGGCCGCCAAGTCCGCGCCCGACGGCTACACCTTCCTGGTAGGCCATATCGGCTACATGGCGGCGGCGCCGTCCCTCTACGCCCGCTTGCAATACGACCCGGTAAAAGACTTCCAGGCCGTATTCCGCTTTCCCGATACGCCGCTGGTGTTGCTGGTGGGTGAATCATCGCCCTATAAATCCATGGCGGAGTTGATCGCTTACGGCAAGCAGCATCCCGGCAAGCTCAACTTCAGCAACGCGGGCGTGGGGTCTACGTCGCACCTGGTGGCGGCCATGTTCACCAGCCAGGCCGGCATCACCGTCACCCCCATCGCTTACAAGGGCGCGGGGCCGGCGCTCAATGACCTGATGGGCAATCAGGTGGACGCCATGTTCGATCAGACCAATACCGCGTTACCGCAGACGCAGGGCGGCAAGGTGCGGGCGCTGGGCCTGACCTCCGCTGAGCGCATGCCGCAATTCCCGAACGTGCCCACCATGGCGGAAAAAGCGATACCGAACTTCCAGGTGTCCACGTGGTACGGCTTGTATGCGCCTAAGGGCACGCCCGACAAGGTGGTGCAAACGATGTACCAGGCCTGGCAGAAGGCGCTGGCGGATAAAGCCTTTACCGGCAAGATGGTGGAACAGGGCATCAAATTGCTGCCCGCCGAACAGTACGCGCCAGCCGCCTTCCAGCAGTTCACCGCCGACGAAGGCAAGCGCTGGGCGCAAGTGATCAAGCAAGCCGGCATCAGCTTGCAATAGGGATGAGCCATCATGCGCGTCGTCGCTGCCACGGATATTGAATCGAGCATTGCCGACGCGTTGCAGGCCATCAGCCACACGCATCCGGCGGACTTCGTGCAAGCCCTGAAGGCGGCGCACGCGGTCGAGAGCAAGGCGGCCGCCCGCCATGCGCTGCTGCAATTGCTGATCAACAGCAAGCTCAGCGCGCAAGCGCGCCGGCCTGTCTGCCAGGACACGGGCGTGGTGCATATTTACGTCAGCATGGGGATGGATGTACGCATCCGCCATGACGGCACGGGGCCCACGCCCAGCTTGCAGACCATCGTCAACCGGGGAGTCGCCCGCGCTTACGGCTGCGCGACCAACCCCTTGCGCGCGTCGATGATTCAAGACCCGTTGGGCGCGCGCCGCAACACCCGCGACAACACGCCCGCTGTCCTGCAAGTCGACCTGGTCGAGGGCGAGGAACTGCGCTTGACCGTCGTCGCCAAGGGCGGCGGCGGGGATGCCAAGACGCGCTACGCGATGCTGAACCCCAGTGACTCCGTGGCGGATTGGGTCGTGTCGCAATTGCCGGGCATGGGTGCGGGCTGGTGTCCGCCCGGGGTGCTCGGCCTGGGCATCGGCGGCACGCCTGAACAGGCGGTTGCCCAGGCCAAGCGCGCCTTGTTTGCTCCCATCGACATGGCGCAATTGCTGGCGCGCGACGCCAGCACGCCCGACACCCGCGACGCCAGCCCGCCCGACACCCTTACCCCCGAAGAACAGCTACGCACCGAGGTCTACCAACGGATCAACGCGCTGGGCATCGGCGCACAGGGCCTGGGCGGCGACACCACGGTGCTGGACGTGAAGGTAGCCACCGCGCCCTCGCACGCCGCGTTGTTGCCGGTGGCACTGGTACCAAACTGCGCCGCCACGCGCTTTGTGTCCTTCGACATGCCCGCTGCCGGCCCCGCGCGCTTCCCGCCGCCCGACCCCGCAACCTGGGACGGCATCCCGGACGCGCTGCCGACGCAGGAAGGCAGACGGGTAAACCTGGACACCCTCACACAAGCCGAAGTCGCCACCTGGGCGGCCGGTGAAACGCTGTTGCTGTCGGGCAAGCTGTTGACGGGACGCGACGCCGCCCACAAGCGCATGGCCGACCTGCTGAACCAGGGCGCACCCTTGCCGGTGCCGCTGCGCGGTCGCGCGCTTTACTACGTGGGGCCGGTCGATGCCGTGCCCGGCGAAGCCGTGGGGCCGGCAGGGCCGACCACCGCCACACGCATGGACAAGTTCATGCCGCAACTGCTGGCTGAAACCGGCCTGCTGGTGACGATAGGCAAAGCGGAACGAGGCCAGGTAGCCATCGACGCCATCAAACAGCATGGCGCCGCGTACTTGAGCGCGGTCGGTGGCGCCGCCTATCTTGTGGCGCGGTCCATCACATCGTCCCGCGTGGTGGCGTTCGCGGACCTGGACATGGAGGCCATCCATGAATTCGACGTGCGCGACATGCCGGTCACGGTTGCGGTGGATGCCCAGGGCCGAACGACGCATGCGGTTATCCACATAAGGGTGCAGCGGTAAACACTTTGTGGCAGCATGCCGATCCATGCAGCCAGGGCAGGCAGCCGAAGCAGGCAAGCCGCACGGCTCGCGCCCCATCACCACGGAGTGTCACTCGTATGAAGCTGAAGGCCTTGACCCTGGGTATTCTGTTTGCCGGCGCAGGCGCTGCACAGGCGGCGACGGTAAAGGAAGTCTTCAACGGCGCCATGCTGGGCACGGATCAGCGTTACTTTGAGTCGATCGCCGGCGTGCCCCGCGAATCCTCCGGCAAGGACCACGTTTTCGTGGTGCAGAACTGCCAGATCACGGCGACCATCGGCAACGGCAAAGTGTCCGCGCTGCGCATGGAATTGGCCAAGGGTTGCGAGGCCGACCTGCACAGCTTCATCGGCGAAGATGCGCCCCGTGCCGGGCAGACGATCACCCCTGGCGTATTTGGCCGGGGCCAGCGCTACACGGCCGATTGCCTGACGCAGTGCGGCAACGCGGCGGACCCGTCGGCCTTTGCGCTATGGACGGCACCGCGCTCGTCGGGCGGCATGGAAGTCTTGATGGAAATGGTGCTGGCCGGCGACAAGGCGCTGGACGCCGCCGACCAATGGGAAGCCCAGATGAAAAAGGCCGCGGGCGAGGACTACGTGCTGAACACCAAGTTCAACTGCGAAACCCGCTTCGACGACGCCGCCGCTGCCGCGTTCAAGGACGTACCGGTCAACGCCATCACGATCGGCTACGGCTTGCCGACACAGCGCTGCCAATAGAGCGCAGCCAATACCGCGCTGCCAACAAAGTGGTCTGGTGAAATCCCGAAATGTGGCCTGAATAGACCAGCCACCCCCGCCCTACACTTCCCGCTTTCCGTCCCGGCCGGCAATCTCTGGATGCCGGCCGGGCGCCTTCAAAGTGTGGAGTGATTTCATGAACCCATCGCCGGCCGGCCTGCGCGCCGCCGACTTTTTCTCGCCGACCGTCGCGGCACTTATTTCCGTGCTGGTGAATTACGGCGGCACCTTCGTGCTGGTGTTCCAGGCGGCCGAACTGGCTGGGCTGACACCGGGGCAGACCGCTTCGTGGGTATGGGCGGTTTCCGTGGGGGTGGGCGTCACGGGCGCGTGGCTGAGTTTTCGCTACAAGGAACCGATCATCACGGCGTGGTCCACGCCCGGGGTCGCGTTCCTGGCCACGGTTATGCCGTTCACGCCGTATGGCGAAGTGATCGGCGCCTATATCGTTTCCGCTCTGGGCTTCGTGGTGCTGGGCATGTCGGGCGCCTTTGAAAAGCTGGTCCGCCTGATTCCGGGCGGCATCGCGGCGGGACTCCTGGCGGGCATTCTGCTTCAGTTCGGGGTCAATGCCTTTGGCGGCGCCAGCGTCGACCCGCTGCTGGTGATAGTGCTGGTAATTGCCTACGCACTGCTCAAGCGGTTTACCTCGCGCTTCGCCGTGGTCGGCATACTGGTGATCGGGCTGGCGATGCTGATCCTGCAAGGCCGCATCGATTTTTCCACCGTCCACCTGAGCCTGGCCACGCCGGTATTCGAGATGCCCCGGTTTTCGCTCAATGCCTTGCTGGGGGTGGCGCTGCCCTTGTTCATCATTACGCTGACGGGTCAATACATGCCCGGCATGCTGGTGCTGCGCAACGACGGCTTCAAGACCAGCGCCAACCCCATCCTGGTGACCACGGGGCTGGGCTCGTTGCTAATGGCGCCGTTTGGCGCGCACGCCTTCAATGTGGCCGCGATCACCGCCGCCATCTGCACGGGCCGCGACGCGCATGAAGATCCGCGCAAGCGCTACATCGCGGGCCTCGCTTGCGGGGTGTTCTACATCCTGGTGGGCACGTTTGGTGTCACGCTGGCCACGCTGTTCATGGTGTTGCCCAAGGCGTTCATCACCACGCTGGCCGGGCTTGCCTTGCTGGGCGCCATTGGCGGCAGCCTGGCCAACGCCATGGCCGATGCCCGCACCCGCGAGACCGCGCTCATCACCTTTCTGGCCACCGCCGCGAACGTGACCATGCTGGGCGTGGGCGGCGCGTTCTGGGGGTTGGTGGCTGGTTTGACCGCGCACCTGTTGATCCACGGCGGGCACCGCACGCTGGTCGGCGGCACGGCCAAGTCCTAGGCACGGCGGGCGGTCACCAAGACGCCCATTCTTCCGATTCTTCCGATTCTTCCGATTCTTCCGATTCTTCCGCTGCTGCCGCTGCTGCCGCTTCTGCCGCTATTGGCGCTCCTGCCACTGCTCTCTGTCGCCGCTACCGTCGCTGCAACAAGGCTTTGCGCAGCCGCAGCACCGCAGCCTCGATCTCGTGCTCCGCCAGCGACGCATACCCCAGCAGCCATCCTTCCAGCCGATCCGCGCCCGCATACAAGCGGCTGATACCCGGCAGGACCAGGCCGGCTTCGGCCGCTTGGCGGATGGTCTTGGCTTCGGACCATCCGGGCTGCAACAAGCACGGCACCTGTAGTCCACCGGGCGGCCTCACGGCGGTGGCGATGCCCGCCAGATGGCGTCCGATCGCGTCCTGCATGCAAGCCCGCCGCGCCGCATACAGCTTGCGCATCGCGCGAACGTGCGCGTTGTAGTGCCCGTCTTCCATGAAGCGCGCCAGCGTCAGTTGCTGCACCTGCGGCGTATGGCCGTCCATGATGCTGCGCGCCCGCGAGAACGTACTGACCAACTCGCGCGGCAATGCCATGTACCCCATACGCAGTCCGGGATACAGCGTCTTGCTGAAGGTGCCCAGATACAAGGTCCGTTGAAACTGGTCCACGCCCTGCACGCAGGCGGTGGGCACGCCGTCGTAGTGGAATTCGCTGTCGTAGTCGTCTTCGATGATCCACCTGCCCTGTTCATGGGCCCCGCGCGTCAGCATCAGCCGGCGTTCCAGCGACAAGGTGGCGCCTGTGGGATATTGATGCGACGGCGTCACGTAAACGCAGTGGGCGCCGCTTTGGTCCTGGCGCAGCAGGTCCATGCGGATGCCTTGCGCGTCCACGTCGATCGGCACGACTCGAGCTTGCGCCGCCTCAAACGCCTTGCGAGCGCCGAAGTAGCCGGGGTTCTCCATCAGGATGGGGCCGTCCGCATCCACCAGCAGTTGCGCGCACAGGTACAGCGCCTGGCGGGTGCTGCTCAACACCAGGATCTGGTCCGCCGACACCCGGGCACCACGCTCCAGGTTCAGGTAGGCAGCAATCGCGTGGCGCAACGGTTCCGCGCCTTGCGGGTCGCCATGCAGCAACGCGCTGGCGCGATGGTCCTTCACCACCTGCCGCTGCAAGCGTTCCCAGACTTCGGAGGGAAAGGTGCGCGTTTCGGGCAGGCCGGTGGCGAAGGCCTGGACGGCCCGGTAGTCCGCCACGCCGCCGCTGTCATGGATCTTTTGGCCGCGCTGGCTCAGGCCGGCCCCAGCCAGTGCTGCCGGAGTCTGCGCGCCGGCCACGCGACGCGGCGGCATGCGCCGGCCCGCCGCACCTTGCAGCACCGCGCCCACCGTGTCGGACACGTAGCTGCCCGAGCCTTCGCGCCGGACGATGTAGCCATCGCGGTGCAGCTGCACATAGGCGTTTTCGACGGTATCGCGCGCGACACCCAGGGATAGCGCCAGCCCGCGCGTGGCGGGCAGCTTCACGCCCGCACCCAAGGCCCCGTCCAGGATCAACGCGCGTAGGGCCCGCTGGATGCGCTGGTGCAGATCCAGACGCTGAAACTCGGCGTCGCCCATCCGCATCTTGAGTGTGTCGAGCTCAAACGTTTTTACCGTGGGGTGCGGTCTCGTTGACATGCCAGGGTGCCGATTGGGGAAAAGGCGTCAACTTTACCCCGCCGCTGGCCATCGGATCATGGCGCAGCGTACTTCCCGCCCTACCGCCCAGCCGGAATCGATCAGGGTGCTACCTGATAGCCACGCTGCTGCATGCAGGTGGCATAGGCGGAAGACGTCTGACTCGCGTCTTGCCTGTCGTCGCGGCGGTCCTGGCGCTGGCGCGAGCCGCCCACGACCGCGCCGGCCACGGCCGCGTCCTTGGCCTGGTTTTGTCGGTATTCCTGCTTGACGTCGTCATCCACGCGGTCATAGACCTCTTCATGTTGCCGGCCGCGTGCGCCTGCCACCGCCGCGCCCGCCACCGCGCCTGTCGCGGCTCCTCGGGCACGGCCGCCCGACGGCGTGCTGTCCGCGCTGCTGGTGCCGCCAGACTGCGCCTGACACGCGGCGATGTCCTGTTGCATGAGTTCGGAAGATTGCCCTTTCAATGGCGTGACGGTTTGTGCCGTGGCGCTGAAGGCCAGCGTCGAGAGCAGAAAGGCAGCGCAGGGAATGATGGATTTTTTCATTGAAAACTCCACACTTTTGGTTGGTAACCCTGGAGTTTTCAATGTAGCCCCGCCCACCGCGCGGGTGCGGGTAGCGGGATACCCAAGATTGGGTATGGCGCATTTATCGGCAAACCCGCGCAAGCGCCATGCCTGCCGGCCGCGGGCAACACGGCCGGCTTCGCGTGCTAGCCTCACGCTATCTCCCGCCCCACTTCCAGAGATGAAATCCTTTCTCCAGTCCGAGAAATTCCTGTTGCTGGCATTCGCCGTTGCCGCCGCGGGGTACGCACTTGATACGCAGCTAGGCGGCTACGGTCGACTGGTCAGCACCACCGAAACGGCCATACTGATCGGCGCCATTCTTTGCGCATCGCTAAGCGTGGCGCGCCACGCCGAACGCATCGCGCAAAAGCTGGGCGACCCTTACGGCAGCATGATCCTGACGCTGTCGGCGGTCTTGGTGGAAGTCATCGTGCTGGCCATCGTCTCGTCCAAGGGTGGCTCGACCACGCTGGTGCGCGACAGTATCTATTCAGCCGTCATGCTGGACATCAACGGCATCTTGGGTGTGGCGGCGCTGATCGGCGGATTCAAGCACGGCGAGCAGTCCTACAACGATGATTCCGCGCGCACCTATAGCGTGATGATCCTGACCGCGGTGACCGTGTCGATGATCATCCCGGAGTTCGTGCCGATGCCGGACTGGCGTGCGTACAGCGCCTTCACCATCGTGGCGATGCTGCTGCTATACGGCGTGTTCCTGCGCATGCAAACCGGCCCGCACAGCTACTTCTTCAGCTACAGCTATCCCGAAAAAAAGACGCGCCGCAACCAGCCTGCCGCCAGCCAGTCCAGTTGGCGTCCGTCAGCCGCCATCATGGCGGCCGGCATCATCGCAGTTGGCGCCCTGGCCGAATTGATGTCGCATTCGCTGAACCGCAGCCTGAAGGATGTTGACGTGCCCATTGGCCTGGTGGCGCTGATCGTGGCGGGCATTTCGGCGGCGCCGGAGATGCTGACCGCGCTGCGCGCCGCCCTGGCCAACCGCATGCAGTCGGTCGTGAACATCGCGCTGGGCGCTTCACTGTCCACGGTGATCCTGACCGTGCCCGCCATGGAAGCCATGGCCTTGATCTCCGGCCAGCGCATCGACATGGCGATGACGCCCGTACAAACCTTGATGATGCTGGTGACGCTGCTGGTGGCCGCCATCAACCTGAACGACGGCCAGACCAACGCCATCGAAGGCATGACGCACTTCGTGCTGTTCGGCACGTTCCTGATGCTGTTGGGGCTGGGTCTGTAGGCGCGGGCCGTCGGGTACGGAACACGCCGGTGCTTCCGGCTTGAACGCCGCGCGCATTGCCTGCCCCGCCAGCTTGAACAAAGTCCGCGCGGCGGGTGTCAGCCCCAGCATATGCATGCAGGCATGGATCATGCCCGGCAATCGGCAGGCGTTCGCCGCCACGCCGCCGTCGCGCAGGCGCTGCGCATAAGCTTCGCCCTCGTCGCGCAAGGGGTCGTATTCGCTGACCAGCACGGTGGCGGCGGGCAAGCCGGCCACCGTCTCCACCCGCAACGGCGATGCATAGGGCGATGCGCCATCTGATTCGTTCAGCAGGTAGGTAAACCAGCAGTACCGCATGACCTCTTCGGTCAGGAAAAAATTGCGGCCGAAGTCCTGGTACGACTGCGTGGTGAACGCATAGTCCATCACCGGATAGAACAGCAGTTGGTGGGCGATTGCCGGCCCGCCCTGGTCCCGCGCCATGATCGCCACGGCGGCCGCCAGGTTGCCGCCCGCCCCATCGCCGCAAACGACAAGCCGCCGTTCATCAATGCCCAGCACGTCAGCGTGGGCGCTGACCCATTGCAGTCCGGCGTACACGTCTTCGACCGACACGGGAAACTTGTGCTCGGGTGCCAGCCGGTAATCCACCGAGTACACCTTGCAGCGGGTGGCGTTGGCCAAGGCGCGGCACGGCTTGTCGTACAGATCAAGCGAACCCTGGAACCACCCGCCACCGTGCGCGAACACGATGGCGGGCATGGCCTTCTTTTTTCCGCATCGGGCTGGCGTATAGGCCCTGATCCGCAACGGCTGCCCGTCGTGGCACGTCGCCTGCAAGTCCGCGACGGCATCCACGGCCTCTGTTTCGCCTTGCAAGGCGCGCAGCCTGATCTCGGTCGCGGCGCGGATCTCTTGCAGAACCATCGGCGTGGACATGCTGGACAGCTTGACCAGGAATGCGCTGATGTGAGGGTCGACGGCCATGTTCGGGCCTCCCGCAATGGTTGTTGGTCAGTGGCGGCCCGCGTCGCTTTGATGGGCAAGCGACGCGGGCGTGGCCGCCTGACACGTTTCAGGTCAGCGCCATCCCGCCATCCACCCGCAAGACGACGCCGGTGATGAAGCTGCTGTCGTCCGACGCCAGGAACAAGGCGGCGCGCGCCAGCTCGTCCGGGGTCGCCATCCGCCCCAGCGGAATGGCCGAGGCCATGCCCTGTTCGAACGCCGCGCGGTTGGCGTCCGCCACGCCCAGCTTTTCCAGGATGGGGGTGTCGGTGGGGCCGGGGCTGAGCACGTTGACGCGAATCTTTCGGCTCTTGAATTCCAGGGCCCAGGCCCGCGCGAAGGCTTCGACGGCCGCTTTCGAACCGGCGTAGACCGCGTGGTTCTCCAGCACCTTGGTGCTGGCGATTGAGCTGGTCAGGATGATGCTGCCGCCATCGCGCATGACCGGCAACGCCTTGGTCACACCAAAGAACAGCGCCCGCGTGTTGACGCCGAACTGGCTGTCGTAGCTGTCCACGCTGACCGCCGTGGACGGTTCGATGTGGTTCATACCGGCGTTGGCCATGTAGATGTCGATGGGGCCGAAGCGTTCATGCACCTGTGCCATCAGGCGGTCGTGCGTGGCCAGGTCGGCCACGTCGCCCACCACGCCGAAGGCGGACGCGCCAAGCGCTTCCACGGCGTGGTCCACGGCCCCTTGCCGCCGCCCAAGGATCGCGACGCGCGCGCCTTGGGCCACAAAGGCCTGGGCCGTGGCAAACCCGATGCCGCTGTTGCCGCCCGTGATGACGGCTGTTTTTCCTGCAAGCTTCTTCATGTGTATTCCTTCATTGAACTCAACGGGCGGCGTGGCGCTTAGAAGTCCCAGATGACGGGCACCCAGCGATAGGCGTCGCCTTCCACTGCGATGCGACCGACGGACGGGAACGGCAAGTGCGCCGCCACCAGCAGCCCACGGTTCTGCGCCAGTTCTTCGAACAGGCCGATGCGCACGCGCGTCGATTCTTCGGGATCATGTTCAAAACCGTTCTGCCATTCGGGGTGGTCAAAGCCCACCGGAAACATGGCGTCGCCGGCAAAGGTCAGGCGTTCACCGCCCGACACCAGGTCGACGACAGAATGCCCGGGCGTGTGGCCGCCCGTCACGCGCACGAAGACGCCTGGCGCCACTTCATGCTTGTCCTGGAAGATGTGCAGGCGGTCGCGGTATTCGTTGTAGAAAGCGGTGGCGGTGGTCTTGAGCACCGCCGGCACCGGATTGGGCATGACGGTTTGCGAGAAATCGGGCGAGGTCCAGAAGTCGACTTCGGCCGCCGACACGTGGATGCGCACGTCGGGACGCAAGCGCCGCTTTACCTCGTCGACCAAGAGGCCGCCCACGTGGTCCATGTGCATGTGGGTGATGATCACGTCGGTGACCGACTCCAGCGCGATGCCGGCGGATTCCAGGCGTTGCGGGAACATCCCCGCACGCGGAAAGCCCGGAAACTGACCGCCCAGGCCGGCGTCGATCAGAATGGTCTGCTTGCCGCTGCGCGCCACCATCACGTTCAAGGGCCAGTCGAACGCGTCGGGCGGCATGAACATGTAGTCCAGCCAATTCGCCAGCTCGGCGGGGTCAACGTTGGTGGCCATGGTGGAGGTGGGCAGCGGCAGCACGCCGTCGCTGACGACCATTGCGTCAATATCGCCCACTTGAACGGCGTAGCGGGAAGGGACCAGATCCACGGGTTGGTGGGCGTTGGCTTCTTGGATGTTGTCAGTGGCAAACATGGCAAATCTCCTGAGGGGCGGCCGAGCAGGCCGCAATGAAGAGGGGGGGGTGATGAACAGCGGTAAAGCACTGCGGCTAAGCACCGCAGTGAAGAGGCCCCGTCGCGCGATCAGGCGCGCAGGAAGGCAAGCAGGTCGGCGTTGATGCGGTCTTGCATCGTGGCGGTCAGGCCGTGCGGCGCGCCGGGGTAATAGAGTTCCTTGGCGTGCTTGACCAGCCGCGCGGCCTTCTTGGCGGAGTCGTGCAGCGGCACGATCTGGTCGTCTTCGCCGTGCATGAAAAGGGTCGGCACCGTGATCTTCTTCAGGTCTTCCGTGAAGTCCGTTTCAGAGAACGCCTTGACGCATTCGTAGGCGTTCTTCTGGCCGCTTTGCATGCTCCACAACCAGAACTGGTCCAGCATGCCCTGCGACACTTTGGAGCCATCGCGGTTGGCGCCGTAGAAGGGCACGGCCAGCTCTTTGTAGAACTGCGAGCGGTCGCCGGCCACGCCCTTGCGGATGCCGTCGAACACTTCAATAGGCTGGCCGCCAGGGTTGGATGCGGACTTGAGCATCACCGGCGGCACCGCGCCGATCAGCACGGCGCGGGCGACACGCTTGGCGCCGTGACGGCCGATGTAGCGCACCACTTCGCCGCCGCCCGTGGAGTGGCCGACCATCGTGATGTTCTTCACATCCAGCGCGTCAAGCAGTTGCGCCAGGTCGTCGGCGTAGGTGTCCATGTCGTTGCCGGACGAGGGCTGCGCCGACCGGCCGTGACCGCGACGGTCATGCGCGATGACGCGAAAGCCATTCTGCGCCAGGAAGTGCATTTGCCCATCCCAGGCATCCGCGTTCAGCGGCCAGCCGTGCGAGAACGTGACGACCGGGCCGTCGCCCCAGTCCTTGTAGTAAAGCTGCGTGCCGTCTTGGGTGGTGAAGGTGCTGGATGTCATGCGTGTGCCTTGGGTGGATTGCGGGTTGCGTGGACTGAGTTGCGAACTGGCTTGCGCGCCAAGCGCGAAAGCGCTGGTCGCCAGCGCCGCGCTGCCGGCAAGCAGCGTGCGGCGGGTGGCGCTGTGGGTGGCGCTGTGGGTGGCGCTGTGGGTGGCGCTGTGGGTTGAGTTGCGGGTGGTGTTGTGGCTGTCGGTCATGTGTGCCCCTTGGGTGGAAGAAGATGACGAGCGAATCGTAGGTCTGGCCTCCGAGGCGCGGTAGGTCCTCATCGGGAAGCGCACTGTTGTGCCGTGGACACCAATGCACAAGGCCCGCGAATTGTTGTCGCGCGCACAACACCATGCGTCCTTTGCCACGCCTACCGCATCGCGCGCCGCGTCTCTAGCATGGGCTTAGTCGTTGCACGACCCGGCCTGCGCAAGCTCGCTTTCTGCAACTTCTGATCCATCTACTTCCTACATGATGCGAGGCGAAGAATCGTGAAGACAGATCGTTGCGCCACCTCGACCAGTACCTCCCATGCCGCCGCATGAATGGATCGCGCAATACGGCGCGCTACTGGTCTTTCTTAACGTGCTGGGCGCGTCGCTGGGCCTGCCTGTGCCCGTCATGCCGACGTTGATCGCGGTGGGTGCCTGCCATGCCGTGCGGCCGGCCGGTTCGTGGATGGCGGCCATGCCGCTGTGCCTGATGCTGGGCGCGGCCGTGCTGGCCGGTGTGCTGGCGGACCTGATCTGGTATGTGGGCGGCGTGCGCTATGGCCCTCGCACGCTGAACACCGTGTGCAACCTGACGTTGTCACGCGATGCCTGCGTCACGAAGACCGAGAAGTTCTTTGGCCGCTGGGGCGTGCGCCTGCTGATCGTGGCGCGCTTCGTGCCCGGCCTGTCGTTAGTGGCCGTGCCGCTCTGCGGCGCCATGGGCGTGCGCTTGCGGTCTTTCATCTGGCACGACTGCGTGGGCGTGGCGCTATGGGCATCGGTGGGCCTGGTGCTGGGCGCCAGCTTCGCGGCGCAGATTCATCAACTGTTGGGTGCGTTGTCGGCGGTGGGCGGGCAGGCGCTGATCGGGCTTGGCGTACTGGCGGCGACGTATCTGGCGTACCGCTGCGCACGGCGCGTGCGGCGGTCCCGGACGCAGGGCAAGCCGCCCATTGGCACGCGTTAACGTGGCAACTGGACATGACAAGCCAGCCCGCGCGCGGCGTCTTCGCGCTTGTCGCCACCTGCGCGCTGCGGCAAAATACGTGGCTTCACGCCTCCCTTCCCCGGGCGTTGGCTCCCCCCATGACCGACTCCGCGTCCCTCTTCGAGTGTCACCGCCCCCGCCTGTACGCCATCGCCTATCGCATGCTGGGCGCGGTTGCCGAGGCGGAAGACGTGGTGCAGGAAGCGTGGCTACGTTGGCACGGCGCCGACCGCGACGCGGTGCAGAACGCCGAAGCCTGGCTGGTCACCGCCACCACGCGCCTGTCCATTGACCGCCTGCGCGCCGCCAAGGCCGAACGCGCCCACTACACGGGCGTATGGCTGCCCGAACCCATGCTGATGGCCGCGCCGCCATCCACCCCTGAACAAATCCACGAGATGGCCGACGATGTGTCGGTGGCGTTTCTGTTCATGCTGGAACGCCTGTCACCCGACGCGCGCGCGGCCTTCCTGATGCGCGACGTGTTCGACGCCGACTACGAAGACATCGCGCAAACGCTCGACAAGACCCCGGCCGCCATCCGCCAACTGGTGCGACGGGCCAGGCTACAGTTGCGCCAAGGCGCCCCGCGCGAAACGGTCCCGCGCGCAACCTTGCAACGCCTGCTGCTGACCTTTGCCGACGCCATGCAGCGCAGCGACTTCCACGGCCTGCATGCCCTGTTGAGCGACGACGCCGAACTCATCGGCGACGGTGGCGACAAGGTCACAAGCTTTGCCAGCCTGGTGGGGGGCAAGCGCCTGGCGCAACTGTTCTACGCGGGCAAGCGCCGCTACCGCGATTCCTTGCACGTCGACGTGGTGCAGGTGAACGGGCAATGGACGCTGCTGCGCTTCATTGATGGCCAGCTTGAATCCGTGCAGTCCTACGAGACAGACGGTGAACGCCTGACGCGGGTGCTGGTGCAACGCAATCCCGACAAGCTGGCGCGCATTGCGGCGGCGTTGGCGCGGCAAGGCTGATCGCCGCCGTCTACGCCAGGGTGTTGTTGCATGCCAGGCAACATGGTGGTCCCTCGCGCAGGCCTACCGCCGCGCGGGCGGCACTTCTACGATGGGCTTGTCATCATTTCACCAAGGACACGCCATGTCGAAGATCACGAAATTCGGGTTGCCGTTTCTCGCCGCCAGCGCACTGCTGAGCCCGCTGGCCGATGCCGCGGCCCCGGGCCACCCCGCCACGCCCGCCGATGCCATTGTCACGGAACTCATGACGAAAGCCCTGCCGGATATTCCCGGCAAGGATGCCGTGATGATCACGGTGGACTATCCCCCAGGTGCGGTCGACCCTGTCCACCGCCACGACGCCTACAGCTTCGTATACGTGCTGGAAGGCAGCATCGTCATGCAGGTCAAAGGGGGCAAGGAAGTCACGTTGACCCCGGGCCAGACATTCTTTGAAGGGCCGGACGACATCCACACCGTGGGCCGCAATGCCAGCCAGACTCAGCCGGCCAAGTTCGTGGTGGTGCTGATCAAAAAAAAAGGGGCGCCCATCCTGACCCCGATCCAATAAGGGACTTATCAAACTTTGCATGACCAAACTGGCTTTCCCGGGTGGAAAGCCAGTTTTTTTTGCGTCGCATGTCACAAGATTGCCCCGCGCGCCGTCTTAGCAGTAGGATCAACCAACATTGCGGCGCCGCCATCATGTCGACACCCTACCCAGCCTCCCCTGCCATCCCCGCCCCCAATGGACCAGATTCCCTGGCCGACAGCTTCGCCACCAGCTATGCCGGCGTGGTGGCGTTTCTTGCGGTTGCGACGGAAGGCAATTTCGCCAAGGCCGGCGACCGGCTGGGCATCGGCCGCTCGGCCGTCAGCCGCAGCGTGCAGAAGCTGGAAGACCAGTTGGGTACCCGGCTGTTCGTGCGCACCACGCGCAACACCTCGCTGACCCCCGAGGGTCAGCGCTTTTACGAGCAATGCCATCCGGGCGTGGCGCGCATCATCCAGGCCTTGGACGACATGCGCGAACTGCGCGAAGGCCCACCGTCGGGCCAACTGCGCGTGTGCTCAACGGTGGGCTTCGGCCGCAAGATCGTCGCGCCGCTGTTGCACGGCTTTCGCGCAGCCAACCCGGGGATCTCGATAGAGCTGCTGCTGGATGACGGCCCCACCGATTTCACGACGGACCGCGTCGACGTGTCGTTTCGCAATGGCCGCATGGAAGACAGCCAGGTGATCGCCAAGAAGGTGATTCCCATGCAGATGCTGCTGTGCGCCTCGCCCGCCTACGCCGCCAAGCACGGTTTGCCGACCAGCGTTGACGACATCGCCGAGCACCCTTGCGTGAACTTCCGCCTGGCGTCGGGGCGCGTGTACGAATGGGAGTTCAAGGTGGGGGGCTATCTGCGCAAGGTGGCGCCGCCCGCCATGCTGACCTTCAACGACGCCGACCTGGTGTTGCAGTCGGTGCTGGACGGGCACGGCATCGCGCAAATGGCCGCTTACCAAGTCTGCGACCACTTGCGCGCGGGCAGGCTGGTGGCCTGCCTGCCGCAACATGCGCCCGACGACCGCGGGCATTACCTGTGCTTTCTAAGCCGTCAGCATCTGCCGGCGCGCATGCGCGTGTTCATCGACTACATGACGGAAGGCATCCGTGCCATGGACCTGCATATTCTGGATAGCCTGCTGCCCAAGCAAGCCTGAGTTGCTTGGCGGTCGGCCGCTACTGGGTCAGCGCCACCACGCTTTCTATGCCGCCTTGGGCCATCTTGGCGTACGGACACAGGCGCTCGGTGTTGCGCACCAGCTCTTCGGCCACGTCACGGGCCACGCCGGGCAGATGGATGTTGACCTCGGCCTTCAGCGCAAACAGGCCATCGACGGGGTCGCGGCCGAACGATACGGTGGCCGTCACCGACGCATCCGGCAGCGACAGGCCCGAGCGTTCGGCCAGCATGCTCAGCGCGCCATGAAAGCACGCCGCATAGCCAGCCGCGAACAATTGTTCGGGGTTGGTTCCTCCACCCTTGCCGCCCAGTTCAACCGGCAAGCGCAGTTCTACGAATAATTCGCCGTCATCCGAGATGGCAATGCCCGAGGCGCGGCCATGCGCGGCCTCCCCGCCGCGCACCGTCACGCTGGTGGTGTAGAGGGGACGAAAGTCCCCTCCCCGATACTTGTCCAGCAGAGCCTGGGAAGGCGGCCGCAGTTTGCTCATTGTGTTCCTTGTCTCCGCCGCGGGTTTCCGTTGCTATTTTTCGCCGCTATTTTCTGGCGCCGGAGTTTGCACCCGACTGACTGAACCAGGTCTCGAAGTCGATCTTGCCCAGGCGCGGGGTCGATCGTGGCACCAGCGTGTCGTCGTTGAGCAATGCGCCAAAATAGCGCGCGTCCGGGTCCGCCCGCACGTGGCGGGTGTCGCCGATTTTACCCAGGTAGCGCTGCACCAGATCGGCCAGACGCACCTTCTCCGGGCCGGCGATTTCCACCGTACCGTTCACCGGCGTACCCAAGGTCGCGTCCGCCATGGCCAGCGCCACATCGTCCGACGCAATCGGCTGCACATAGGCGGGCGACAAGCGGATTTCATTGCCTTGCGCACCCGACTGCACAATGCCGCCCAGGAACTCGAAGAACTGCGTGCTGTGCACGATGGTGTACGGAATACCCCCGGCTTCGATCAGGTCTTCCTGCGCGATCTTGCCGCGAAAGTACCCGCTTTCCGCCAAACGGTGCGTGCCCACCACCGACAGCGCAACGTGGTGGCGCACGCCGGCTCGGGCCTCGGCCGCCAGCAGGTTGCGCCCCGAGGCCTGGAAGAACGCCAGCACCGCCGCGTCTTCGAACGATGGCGAGTTGGCCACGTCAACCACCGTATCCACGCCCGCCAGCGCATCGTCCAGGCCCTCGCCGGTCACCGTGTTCACACCCGTGCCGGGCGAGGCCGCAATGGCCTCATGACCACGCTCGATAAGCAGGTTGACGAGTTTGGAGCCGATCAGGCCGGTACCGCCAATGACTAGGATTCTCATGATGCGTCCTTAGCTGAACGTGGCCTTGTCCAGGCCATAGGCTTTGTCGGCCGAACCGGGCACGGTGCGAAAGCCGACGTTAAGGCGGTTCCAACCATTGATGGCCATGACCGCGAAGCTGAGATCCGAGATTTCCTTCTCGGACAACTCGCCGCGCACGCGCTCATAAATCTCGTCGGACACGCCGTGCGCGCCCAGCGTGGTCAGCGCTTCGGTCCAGGCCAGGCAGGCGCGCTCGCGCGGCGAAAACTCGTTGGATTCGCGCCAGATCGCCACATGATGCAGGCGCAGTTCCCCTTCACCGTGGATCTTGGCTTCTTTCACATGCATGTCCAGGCAGAAGCCGCAGCCATTGATCTGCGACGCGCGGATCTCGACCAGGCTCAGGATGGACGATTCAATCGCGCTCTTCTTCAAAAGCATGCCGAATTCGACGAACTTCTTGAACAGCTCGGGCGATTGCGCAAAGGCGTTAAGACGTTGACTCATGGTGATTTCCCTGGATAGTGTGGCGCGGTCCGGCTGGGCTTAGCCGGCGATTGCGCGTGCTTGAACGACGCCCAAATCGTAGGTCGGCTGGCAGGGCAGCAGTAGACCTGGGCAAGGGACCATGGTGTTGCCTGGCGCGCAACAATCGTCGACGAGCCGCGCGCCGAGCTTTCGCAGCCGGCAGGCAACAGACAACAATATCCCGCTAGAATGCGCGACATCATGCGCGCAATTCCGTCTTTCCTGAACCGCGGCAACGCCGGCCTTTGGCTGGTGTTGGTGCTGTTTGCGCTGAAGGCGATTGTGCCGCAGGGCTTCATGCCTGCTACCCATCAGAGCGGCACGCTGATTCAGTTGTGTTCCGCTGCCGGCCCCATCTGGGTGCAGGGGCCGTCCAAGCCAGACCAGGCGCCCGACGAACGGCATGCCGCGCAGGCCGCAACGTGTCCGGTGGGCATGGCGCTTGCCGCCGTGGCGCTGCCGCCCTCGCCGGTCTTGCAGGTGGCGATGGCGGCCGTCATGGTGCATCCGCAGGCGGCACGGGCGCCGCCCTCATCCCTTCATCCCTCGCTTGTTGGGGCGCCGCTAGGCGCGCGTGCCCCGCCTCTCGTCTCGGTATTTAGCTGATTCCCTTGCCGCCTTCGCGCGGCCTGTCTTCGCTTACCGAGAATTCTCATGACTTTTTCTTCCGCCAGGGCGCGCCGCGCCCTGAAGCGGCGCGTGGCCATTCGCGTCGCAGATCGCGCCACCAATCGCATGCCGAATCGCCTAGTGATGGGCGTGGCTGCCTCCACCGCGCTTGCCCTCACGTCCGTGCTGCACGCGCAACCCGCCCCCGTCGCCACCCTGCCCGTGATTTCCGTGTCGGGCGATGCGCCCTCACCCACCTTGCTGGAACCCACCGCCACCGGCAACCTGCTGGGCCTGACGCCGTTCGAGACCCCCGCCAGCATCGAGATCATCAGCAACGAGCAGTTGCGCGCGCGCGGCGCCACCACCGTCACCGACGCCATCACCCAGGCGGCGGGCATCAGCGCCATGCGTCATCCTGGCAACGGCGGGTCGTCCCTGTCGTCGCGGGGGTTCACCGATTCGAACTCCGTTGCCCAGCTGTATGACGGCGTGCGCCAGTACGGCGGCGTGGGCCAGACCTTCATCTATGACCCCTGGGCCGTCGACCGCATTGAAGTGCTGCGCGGCCCCGCGTCGGTGTTGTATGGCGAAGGCGCCATCGGCGGCGTCGTGAACGTGATCCCCAAAAAGCCCACGCGCGGTCCCATCGAAAACGAGTTGATGACGACCATCGGCACGCACGACACCCAGCGCTTCGGGTTCGGCAGCGGCGGCGCGCTGGATGACAAGTGGTCGTACCGGCTGGACATCAGCGGCAACCACACGGACTCCGGCATCAGCCTGGGGGACTCGCGCGACGCCGCCGTCACCGCCGCCTTGCGCCTGGACGTATCGCCCGCGCTGAACTTCACGTTGACGCAAGCCTATGCCTGGCAGGAACCCACCCGCTACTTCGGCACGCCCTTGGCGAACGGCACGATGGATTACGGCCTGGCCAGGCAAAACTACAACGTGGCCGACAGCAAGATCATCTACCGCGACAGCCGCACGGAACTGAAAGCGGAATGGTCGCCCAACGCGGCCACCACGGTCAGAAGCCGCGTCTACTACATCGGCAGCAATCGCGACTACCGCAACGCCGAAAACTACACCTGGCTGCCGGGCAACCTGATCGAACGTAGCGGCTACACCGAGATCGGCCACGATCAGGAGCAAACGGGCACCGTGACCGATGCCGCCTTCGACGGACATCTGTTCGGCCTGGCGAACAAGGTGGCGGTCGGCTTCGAACTGAACCGCGCATCGCTCAAGCACACCAACAATTCGCCGTACTCGGGCACGTCGGTGGTGGATGCCTATGACGTGGACCATGGCCGCTTCATCAACGTCGCGGGCACCACGCCGCGCTACCGCAACACGGCCAGCCAGTACGCGCTGTTTGCCGAAGACCGGTTGATGCTCAACAGCCGTTGGTCGATTCTGGCGGGGCTGCGCTACGACCATATCGACTTGAAGCGACGTGACCTGGTGGCCGACGAGACCGCTTATCGCACCACGTTCAGCAACGTCGGCTGGCGCGTGGGCACGGTGTACGAAGTGCTGCCCACCGTGTCCGTCTACGCGCAGTATGCCGAGGCCGCGGACCCAATCGGCAGCCTGCTCTTGCTGTCGCCGGCCAACAAGAACTACGAGCTATCGCAGGGCAAGCAGTTGGAGATCGGCGTGAAGCAGACGTTCTGGGACAACAAGGGCCAATGGACCCTGGCGGCCTATCACATCAAGAAGAACAACCTGGTCACGCGCGACCCCAACGACCCCGCGCTGCGCATCCAGGTGGGCGAGCAATCGTCGCGCGGCGTCGAGGCCACGCTGGGCGTGGAACTGACGCCCGCCTGGCGGCTTGACCTGAACGCAGTCGCGCTGCGCGCCCGCTACGACGACTTCAACGAATCGGTGGGCGGCGTTGCCGTGTCGCGCAGCGGCAACGTACCGACGGACGTGCCCGAGCGCGTGGCCAACGCCTGGCTCAGTTGGAAGTTCGCGCCGCAATGGACCGCCAGCGCCGGGGTGCGCTATGTGGGTAAACGCTACGCGGACGCGGCCAACCGATTGGAGATGGCGGGCTACACCACCACCAATCTGGCGCTGCAATGGGAGCCCCGGCGCGACCTGAGCCTGGCCTTGCGCGCATTCAACGTGTTTGACCGCCAATACGCCGAAACGGCCTACTACAACCAAACGCAATGGCTGGTTGGCGAGGGTCGCCGCGTGGAGCTCAGCGCGAATTACCGGTTCTGAAGCACCGGGTGGCGGGTGGAATCAAACCGCCGCCACCCGCCAAATCCTGACAAAAAGCTGACTTCCTTCGCGGGGGCATACGCGGATTGCGCTTCGTTTTATCGCAGATATAATTCCGTCCGATAAGCATTCTCATTTAGATTGGGGCGGAGATTTTGACCAAGAATATTCAAGCTAAGGGCGTGTTGCGCGCCAAATGGCTGGGCCCGGTCGCGGCCTTGCCTTTGGTCCTTCCTTTTTGCAGCGCCTGGGCGCAATCCAGCGCACCCACCACTACATTGCAGCCCGTCACGGTCACTGCGGGTTCTGTGTCGGACGCCGAACTGCCCCCCGCCTATGCGGGCGGACAGGTGGCGCAAGGCGCGAGGCTTGGGTTGATGGGCAACCAGGACGTGATGGACACGCCGTTCAACGTCACGAGCTACACCGCCGAACTCATCCAGAACCAGCAGGCCCGCACGCTGGCCGACGTGATGGCTAACGACCCGTCGGTGCGCTTCACCACATCCAGCGGCCACGCCTACGAAAACTTCCGCATCCGGGGCTTTGACGTCAATCAGAACGATGTGGCCATCAACGGCATGTACGGGCTGGCGCCCATGGGCCGCACGCCGCTGGAATTCGTCGAGCGCGTTGAAGTGCTGAAAGGCCCCAACGCCCTGTTCAGCGGCATGGCGCCCAGCGGCGCGGTGGGCGGCACCATCAACCTGGTGCCCAAGCGGGCCGGCGACACGCCCAACGCCACGTTCGGCGTCAACTGGCAGGCCGACGGGCAACTGGGCACCACCATTGACGCCGGCAAGCGCTTTGGCAGCAGCGGCGAATGGGGCGCGCGCGTCAACGGCGCCTTCAGCGACGGCGCCACCACGCTGGACGGCCAATCCAGAAAGCGCGAGTTCCTGTCGGCTGGGCTGGACTATCGCGGCAGCGCCTTGACGGCGTCCATCGATGCTTATCACAGCCAGGAATCGTTCACGGGCGGCACGCCGGCCATGTTCTGGTTCGGCGGATCTGTCGTGCCAGACGCGCCCGATCCCCGCATCAACCAGTTCAGCACGGGCTATGGCAGCATCCAGAGCAACGCCGTGGTCGCGCGTGCCGAATACCGCGTCAACGAAAGCATCTCGGCCTTTGCGGGCGTGGGCCGGCGCGACAGCCATCAATCCGGCTTGATCAACGGCACCCACGCGCGGCAGATTGACACCAACGGCAACTTCACGGGCATCATGATCGGCCAGCGCGCCTACACCGACGCCACCTCGGCCGAAGCGGGGCTGCGTTCACGCTTCAAGACCGGCAGCGTGGGGCACGAACTGGTACTCCAGGCGTCCATCCTGGACCTGGAAGACGGTTCGGCCACCGGCACGGCGTCCACCTTCCGCTCGAACATCTATGACCCGATCACACCGGTCATGCCGGCGGTGCCGGGCAGCGCGCCCAAGACGGCTGAGAACACCCTGACCAGCCTAGCGCTGGTCGACACGATGTCCTTTCTTGACGACAAGCTGCTTGTCACGGCCGGGCTGCGCAACCAGCGCGTAAAGACCACGAACTTCGACAAGCTGGGCAACACCACGTCGCGCTACGACAAGGACGCCGTGACGCCGGCTGTTGCGGTCGTCATCAAGCCCTGGGGGCCGGATGTTTCGCTATACGCCAACTACGTGCAGGGCCTGAGCAAGGGCGACAGCGTCACCGACACCACGGCAAGCAACTACGGGCAGGTCTTCGCGCCGTACAAGACCGAGCAGAAAGAGCTGGGCATCAAGTGGAACGCGGGCACCTTCACCAACACGCTGGCGCTGTTCCAGATTGACAAGCCCATGCTGGTCACCGAGGGCACAACCGCCAACCCGACCTATGCGGACGGCGGCGAAAAGCGCGTGCGGGGCGTGGAATGGAACACCTTCGGCGAACTGGCCCGTGGCGTGCGCGTGCTGGGCGGCGTGACATATACCCAGGGCACGCAGGTCAAGACGTCGTACGGCCGCTATGACGGCAACACGGCCGTGGGCGCGCCGCGCTGGCAAGCCAACACCGGTCTGGAATGGGATACCCCGTGGGCGCCCGGCCTGACCTTGAGCGGCCGCGTGCAGGCAACATCCAGCCAGTACGCCGACTCGGCCAACAAGCTGCGCGTGCCTGGCTGGGGGCAACTGGACCTGGGCGCCCGCTATGCCACCAAAATCAATGGCCAAGACGTCGTGCTGCGCTTGAACGTCAACAACGTGTTCAACAAGTATTACTACGCAGGCATCTTCAGCGACACGACGCCCATCGCAACGCTGGGGCCGGCGCGTACCGTCACCGCGTCCGCCAGCATCAGCTTCTGATCAGCATGGGCGCGCCCTGCCCGCTTGCCGAGACCGACCATGCAAGTCGTGATTCCTCTTAGCCTGACCGTCATGTTCCTGGGTTGCCTGTGCCTGTATCTGGCCTCGCCAAACCAGCGATGGCGGGCAGCGCCCGCGCGCGCGCTGCCCGCCCGAAGCGCGGGCGCCGTCTTGCTGGCGCTTTCGGCGTGGGGCTGCTTGCACGCGTTCACAGCCGTCGCGGCCGTGTTCGTCTTCTGTACCGGCCTGATGCTGTGCTTCAGCCTCATTCCGTACCTGGGCGCATTCATCGACATGCGCAGAAGGGGTTCGCATGAAGCCGGCTGAGTCCACTACGCCAGGCAAGCCCGCCAAGCCCGCCCCCATCCAGCGCGACTGGATATCCAAAAGCCTGGCGGGCGCGGTGCTCGGCTTCGCGCTGGCGCTGGGGGCCAGCGCCTTGCTGGCGCACCTGACCGCCGACATCGCGCTGGCCACGCGTTCGCAGCTTGCCATGTGGTTGGTGCCGCCGGTGTGGCTGGGCGTGCTGGGCTTCGTCTACTTCTTTACCAGCGGCCTGCGCGCCTGGGCCTGGCTGGGCGGCGCATGCGTAGTCCTGACCGGCGCGCTGTTCCTGACCGGCGCGCTTGCGCTTTAAGAGCCCGCCATCATGCATGCCCAATACCCATGAAAGCCGACTACATCCGCATCTATAAATCGGTTCATACCTGGACCGGCATCCTGACGGGCATGGCGCTTTTCATCGCCTTTTATGCGGGCGCCTTGACGGTATTCAAGGAGCCGCTGGCCCGCTGGGCGTCGCCACAATCGACGGTGTCTTTCGTGCCGCTGGAAGCCGCACCGGACCTTATCGCCAAGACCCTGGCGGCGCGTCCCGACGTGGCCAAGGGTTTCACCATCCATCTGCAAGACGCCGAAAACGTGCCCGCCCGCCTGGGCTGGGAAGTGCGCGACGCGCAGGCCGACGATCACGATGAATCATCGGTGCGCCACTACGCCGCGCATCTGGATGCCAACGCTGAGCTGCATGTGGAGGACACCGCGCCCAGCGGGTTAGCGGCGTTCATCGACGTGCTGCACCGCGTGGTGGGCCTGCCCGTGGACAGCGACCCCAACCGCTGGATCATGGGCGTTATCGCATCCCTGTACGCGCTGGCGCTGGTGTCCGGCGTCATCGTGCTGCTGCCGTCACTGGTGAAGGACTTTTTCGCCTTGCGCATCGGCAAGAACCTGAAGCGCATGTGGCTGGACGCGCACAACGTGGTGGGCATTGTGTCGCTGCCGTTCCATCTCGTCATGGCGCTCAGCTCAGTGGTGTTCGCGTATCACGATGGCATTTACGACCTGCAAGACAAGCTGATGTACGACGGCAAGCTGGCGTCCGTGTTCCAGCGAGCGGGCGGCGCGGCGCCGAGCGGTGCGCCGCGCGACCCGGCCGCCATGCTGACGCCTTCCGAACTGGTGGCGCAAACGCGCGCGCTGGCGCCGGGCTTCGAGCCCAGCATGTTGCAGTATCAGCAGGTGACCGGGCCGCGCGCCATCGTGCGCATCTGGGGCAAGGACGACAGCGCGGTGTTGCCCCGCGCGCGCGGCGGCTTTGTGGCCATGGACCCGTACAGCGGCAAGGTGCTCAACAGCGATTACCTGCCGGGCAAGCAGGACGCGCCCAATCTATGGATCAGCAGTTTCTTTGCGCTGCACATGGCGTCGTTCGGTGGCGTGGCCGTGCAGTGGCTGTACTTCCTGCTTGGGTTGGCGGGCGCGTGGCTGTTCTATAGCGGCAATCTGCTCTGGATTGAAACGCGCCGCAAGCGGGCCGACCGCAAGACGGGCGCGGTGCCCGTACAGCGCCTGGACGCGCGGTTGATGGCGTCGGCCACCGTGGGCGTCTGCCTGGGCTGCGTGTGCGGGATCTCGCTGATGATGATCGCCTCGAAATGGCTGAACGGGCGGGTGGGCGACCTGAACGCCTGGTTGCAAGGCCTGTACTACCTGGCCTTCTTCGCGTGCGTGGCATGGTCGTTCTTGCGCGGCGGCGCGAAGGCGGGCCTGGACTTGCTGTGGCTGGCCGCGGCGCTGACGCTGGCCATTCCGCTGACCTCGCTGTTGGGTGCCTTGTTCCCCGGCACGGGCCTGTGGATGCATACCTCGCCCGCCGCGCTGGCCGTTGATGCCACGGCCTTGGCCGGCGCAGCGGCGTTTGCCTGGATGGGGCGCGCCACCGCGCGTCGCCTGGCGCTTGGGGCGGCCGACAGCGTTTGGGCCCGCAAGCCGCTTGCAGTCCAGCAGGAGTAACGGCGCGGCCCCTCTCTTTGTACTCACGTTAATGATATTGGATATCACGCTTGAGATATCAATTGAGATATCAGTTGAGATACCAGGCGTGCCTACACGGATGTTTATGCAGAAACAGAACGGTTCATATTGGCGCAATGGCGTGGCGTTGGCATCGCTGGCCCTGGCCTTGGCAAGCATGGCGCCGGGCATGGCGACGGCACAGTCCAAGCAAGGCGTGGTCACGCCGCAAGCCCACGCCGACGAGCGGATCAGCCTGCAAAAAGCAGAGTTTCTAGCCGGCACGTGGACGGCGGATAGCGGCGTGACGCTGGATCTGCTGGACGCCGCCGGCCGCCATGTGCGCCGGCTGAGCGACAACGAGAAGCCCGCCGGCATCCTGATGCTGGTGGCGCCCGCCAACGGCGTCTATACGGTGCGCGCGCAAGGCCAGGGCGCCTATGAATGGGCGGTGACCGAGCGCTTGCCCCTATCCGCGCAGCAGGCGCCGGCGGCAACGATAGACAGCCCGCGCCTGGCCGCGCTGGCCGCAACGCTGGCGCAAGGCGGCACCACCGACGCGTTCTGGAAAGACGTTGCCCAGCAAGGCACGCCGCTGGTTGAAGCGGTGGATGCCACGCACGACCGCATCACCTTCCTGTGGCGCGGCGCGCAACGCAATGTGCGCCTGTTCGGCGGCCCGTCGTCAGACCACGCGCAACTGTCCCGGTTGGGGAATTCCGACGTCTGGCATGTCAGCTTTGTCGTGCCCCGGTCGGCGCGCCTGTCGTATCGCCTGGCGCCCGACGTGCCGGAACTGCCGGGCTCGGGCATGGCGCGGCGGCGCGCCATCCTGGCCACGGCGCAGGCCGACCCCTACAACCCGAAGGTGTATCCCCAACAAGGCGTTGACGCCTTTCAGACCTACTCCGTGGTGGCGCTGGCCGACGCCCCGCCGCAGCCCTGGGTGGAACCGCGCGCGGGCGTGCAGGCGGGCACGGTCGAAACGCTGGAACTGCGCAGCGAACGTCTCGGCAACACGCGCAAGATCCACCTGTACCGACCGGCGCGCTGGCAGCCCGGCGCGGCGGACAACCACGTGCTGGTGCTGTTCGATGCCGGCGCCTACCTGGGCCGCGTGCCCACGCCAACCATTCTTGACAACATGATTGCCGCGGGCGTGATTCCTCCGACCGCCGCCCTGCTGATCGACAACCCCACGGCGGAATCGCGGGGCCAGGAATTGCCGCCCAACCCAGACTTTGCCGACTTCCTGGCGCTGGAGCTCATGCCCTGGGCGCGAGGACAAGGCATCAGCGCTCCGGCTGCGCGCACGGTGATTGGCGGATCCAGCTATGGCGGGCTGGCATCCGCCTACGCGGCGCTGCGCCATCCCGAGGTGTTCGGCAACGTGCTCAGCCAATCCGGTTCTTATTGGTGGGCGCCGAAGGGCGAGGAGGACCAGTGGCTGACGCGGCAGTTCGTCACCGCCCCCACCCTGCCGGTGCGCTTCTTCCTGGGCGCCGGCCTGTTCGAATCGGGCCGTGGCAACCAGCCTGGCATCCTTGAAACCAACCGCCACCTGCGCGACGTGCTGCGCGCCAAGGGCTACCGCGTCACGCATCGCGAAGTGGCGGGCGGGCACGACTATCTGGTGTGGCGCGGGACCTTGTCGGATGGTTTGTTGGACCTGATCGGCACGGCAAAGAAATAAGGGCAACAAAGCCTGAGTCCTGGCCTCAGCCCTGCCGGTAAAACGCCCCCGGCGGCACCCCAAAGTGCTTCTTGAACATGGCCGCGAATGCGCTCTGGCTGGTGTAGCCGTGTTCCAGCGCCACATCCACCACCCGCGCCCCGCTGGCAAGATGTTCCAGCGCCAGCAGCAGCCGCGCCTGCCTGCGCCACTGCCCTAGCCGCATGCCGGTCTGTTGCTGAAACTGCCGGTGCAAGGTGCGGGTGGACAGGTGCAGCCGGGCGGCCCACTCGTCCAGTGTCAACGCCGCATCGGGTTCGCGCATCAAGGCGTCGCAGAATCTCCTGAGCCGCGCGTCCGCCGGCATCGGCAGATACAAGGGCAACACCGGCAGGCTGCGCAATTCCTGCAACAGCAAGTGCAGCAAATGCCAATCGCGGGACCCGGGACTGATCTGCGCGCCAAGTTCCACGTCCACCGCCGCCACGATCAGTTCCCGCAACAAGGGCGAGATGTCCAGCACACAACTGCGCGCGGGCAGGTAGGCGGCAGCATGGCCATCGACGAACACGGTGCGCACGCGCACCGCGCCGTGCATGCGGACGGAGTGCGCCACGTCGGCCTCAAGCCAGACGCCGCGGGTGGGCGGCACCACCCATCGGCCGCCTTCCGCGTCGATGGTCATCACGCCCTGGATGGCGTATAGCAATTGCGCACGGTCGTGGCGATGGGGCGCGATGAAGTGGCCGTCGGGGTAGTCCACCGCCAAGGCGGCGGCCGGTGCGCCGGAAGCCGCGAACGCGGCGTAGAAGGGGGAATCATCCATATTGGCGGTTTTGCGAGTTGGCAGTTTTGCGATAACTGGCGACATAGTAGCGCCAGACGGACGCACCCCCGCGCGGCACCATGCAAGGCTCGTTCTGGAGACCTTCATGTCCATCACTTCCCTGCTCTTTCCGTTCATGGCCATCGTGCTGTGGGCGGGCAACGTCATCGTGTCCAAGCTGGCCGCGTCCGCGATTTCACCCACGGCCATCACCTTCTACCGCCTGATCCTGGCGCTGGCGCTGATGACGCCCTTTGTGCTGCCGGCGCTGCGGCGCAACTGGGCGTCGGTGCGGCCGCACCTGGGCAAGATGGCCATCAGCGGCTTGCTGGCCATGGCGCTGTTCCAGAGCCTGTCGTACCGCGCGGCCGAAAGCACCACGGCTACCAACATGGCCATCGTCACCGCGCTGGTGCCCTTGTTGACCGCGATACTCAGCGTGATCGTGCTGGGTGAAGCGTTGACGGTGGGCATGGCGGTGGGCGGCGTGCTGTCGTTCGTGGGCCTGTTGTACGTGGTGGGCCAAGGCGACATCGCCGCCATCGCGCGCAACGGCGTCCATGCGGGCGACCTGCTGATGCTGCTGGCGTCCTTGTCCTACGCGCTGTATGGCGTGCTGCTGCGCCGCTGGCGCTTGACGATTCCGGCATGGCAGGCGGTATACCTGCAAGCCGTGGCCGCGCTGGTCTTCATGCTGCCGTTCTTCCTGGTGCTGCCGGCGGGCGCGGCGTCGCTGGACGCGCGCACCTTGCCGCTGATTGCCTACGCCGGCATTGGCTCATCCATTCTGCTGTCGTTTTTCTGGATTCAAGGCGTGAAGCACCTGGGGCCGAACCGGTGCAGCATCTTCATCAATCTGCTGCCCGTGTTGACGGCCGTGCTGGCCGTGGCGATGTTGGGCGAACAGATGCACGCCTATCACGTCATCGGCGGCAGCATGAGTTTGATCGGCGTGCTGATTGCGCAGACGGTGCATCGGCCGCTGCATGGCGCGCGCGTACCCTCGCCGACCTAGAAGTCCACCGTGGCCGACAACAGCACCGTGCGCGGCGCGCCAATGGTCAGGCCGTTGGACGAGGCCGACGCCCAGTAGGCTTTGTTGAAGACGTTTTCCACGGTGGCGCGCAGCGTGACGGGCGTGTTGCCGGCGCGCCAGGCGTAGCGCGCGCCCAGGTCCACGCGCGTCCACGCGGGAATTTCCTGGGTGTTCCTGGCGTCCAGGTATTGCGAGGTGGTGCGCAGGGCGCGCGCCGAGACAGTCAGGCCAGGCGCGAACGGCGTGTCCCATTCCACGCCCACGTTCATGCTGTAGCGCGGCGTGCCGGGCGCGACGTTACCCTCGGTCGTGGCGTTGCCGGTTTTGGTGAGGCGGCCATCCAGGTACATGACGCCGGCCAGCAGGCGCACGTTATTGACGGGTTCGCCGAACACGTTCAGTTCCAGGCCGCGATTGCGCTGCATGCCGTTGACGGCATAGACGCCGGTGACCGGGTCTGTCAGCCCGCTCGGGCGGCGAATCTGGAAGGCGCTGAAGGTGGCGCCGATGTCGCCGTAGTCCACCTTCACGCCGGCTTCGACCTGTTCAGACTTGATCGGCGCGAACACTTCGTTGGCGTTAACGGCGGTGAGCGGCGCGGTGGGGCCTTCGCTCAGGCCTTCGATGTAGTTCGCGTACACCGACACGTTCTGCGTGGGCTTGCCCAACAGCGCGATGGCCGGCGTGACTTTGCGCTTGTCGTAACGGCTGGTGCGCTTGCCGGTTTCGTCATACTGCTCGGTGACAACGCGCTGCGACCGCGCCCCCACCGTCAGTTGCAGGCGTTCATCCCAGATCGACAGCGTGTCCGCCAGGGCCACGCTGGTCAGCCGGGATTCGCCGGATTTGGGAATGTCGGTGTCCAGCCCCGCAAGCGAAGGCGCGGACGTGGGCAGCGGCGTATACAGGTTGGAGCGGACGGGGTCGAAGTCGTAGCTGAGGTTGCCGAAGGTCTTTTCGAACTGCGTGGCGCTTAGCGACACGGCGTGCGATACCGCGCCCGTGGCAAAGCGAGTGCGCGCGCCGATCTCGCCGGTGTGTACGCTTTCATCGCGCAGAAAATACGTGGGGCTGGCCGAGAAATTGCCGGCGGCGTCGCGCGCCGTGACATTCATGCGCAGGAATTTGTAGTCGCCGTCACGCGCGCCAAACGCGCCGTAGACCATCGTGTGATCGGTGATGTCGTGTTCGGCGCGCAAGGCGATGTAGGTGTCGCGGGAATTGGCGTAGGTCCAGTCGGGTGCGTAGCCACGGTCCACGCGCTTGGCGTCCGGCACAGGTACGCCGGCGGCGACGCCCACGCGCTCCTGCGGGGCATCGACCTTGCGGTCCTGGTGGCCGATGTCCGCCGACCAGCGTGTGCGTTCGCCTCGGTAGTCCAGGCCCAGCGTCATCAAGCCGCGCGTGGTGTGTTGCGAGCCCACGCCCGTGTCGCCGCCCTTGTAGGCGCCATTGACGCGGATGCCCAGTTCGCCCTTGTCGCCAAAGCGTTGGCCCAGGTCCACATGGCCGCCCGCCACGTTGTGCGTGCCGTAGCTGGCGGTGACTTGCCGCGTGGGCGTATCTTCCGCCCGCTTGGGCACCACGTTGATCGCACCGCCCACACCGCCCGACGGCGCCATGCCGTTGAGCAAGGCGTTGGGGCCTTTCAACACTTCAACGCGCTCAAGGCTTTCCACGGCCAGCGCGTAGGTGGGCAAGACGCTGTACAGGCCATTGAACGCGATGTCGCTGTTCAGGACCGGAAAGCCCCGAATGGAAAACTGGTCGAAGCGGCTGGTCTTGGGGTTGGTGTTCTGCACCGAGGCATCGTTGGACACCACGTCGGCCACGCTCTGCGCTTGTTGTTGCTGCATCAAGGTGCTGGTGTACGCCGCTACCGAAAAAGGCGTGTCCATGATGCTTCGCTCGCCCAGCATGCCGACGCTGGCGCCGCTGGCCACCTGGCCGCCGGCAAACGCGGGCATCAAGCCGCCGGTGTAGGCGCCCGTCACCGTTACCGCGTCCAACTGGGTTACGGCATTGGCGGGCACGGCGGACAGCGTGTATTCGTTGGCCCCGGCCGGAACGGCGCGCAGGCCCGAGCCTGACAGCAGCGCGGCAAAGCCTTCCGCCACCGAGTAGTTGCCGTTCAGCCCCGACGACTGCATGCCTTGCACCAGCGTGCCCGGAAAGGACAAGCGCACGTTGGCCTGGGTGGCGAACTGCGACAAGGCCAGGCCCAGCGGGCCGGCGCCTATGCGGTAGTCGCGCGTGACGGACTGGGCGGCGGGCGCCTGGGATTGCGCCACCGCGCCGACGGGCAGCAATACCGAAAAGCACAGCAGCACGGCCGCGCGGACCGGGGAAGAACGGAATTGGGACATGAAGCAAGCACCGCGAGGGAGAGTTTCGGGGAGACGGACAGGGGTCACGCCACGGCCCGATCCCGGCAGGGTTTCAGGGCCTCTATCCTGTACACCGAACGACGCGGAAAAAGATGCCAACCCAAAGGCGGGGGATGCTACGAATGCGGATTGATCCGCTTGATTGGCGCACCGAATCAGCGACCTTCCGCTACGCACCACGCGCCTGGATCTGCACCCAATACCGCGTACGCGTGGCCACGCGCACCGGCAGCGTTCGGGCCAGCAACGCCAAGCTGGCGTCCGTGTCCCGCAATGAAAACGAGCCGTACACGCGCAGGTTCGCGACCTCGCTCGCGCAGTGCAGAAAGCCCGGGCGGTAGCGGGCCATGGCGCGCGTCCAATCGGCCAGGCGCATGTTGTCCGCCGTCAGAATGCCGCTGGTCCATGCGGGCGAAGTTTCCAGCAAGGCGGTGTCGGGCTGCGTCATGGCGGCATTGAACCTGGCCTGCCGACCCGCGCGCACGATCTGGCCGCCGCCATCGTTGGGGCGTACATCCACCGCGCCTTCGTAGACGGCAACCAGCGCGTCGTCTTGTTCCAGGCTGACCGTGAACTGCGTGCCGATGGCCTGCACACTGCCCATCGGTGTCTGCACCAGAAACGGACGCGCGGGCAAGTGGGAATCCGACGCCGTCGCCACGAAGATGCGCCCCGCCCGAAGCGACAGCAAGCGTTGCGAGGCCGAGTAGCGGACGTCGACCTGCGTGCTGGTATCCAGCGTCATCCGCGTGCCATCCGCAAGCGTTGCCTGCCGGATCTGACCGGTGGCGCTTTCCAGGTCCGCTTGCGTGGCGCGCCACGCCCAATAGGCCACGGGAGCGGCGACGGTAAGACCCAGCAGGCGGGCCGCCAGACGCCGTCGATCGGGCTTTGCCAGCCCTTTCAGGGCCTGCGCGCGCATGGGTTGCGGCACTTGCCCGAAGGCGCCCAGCACGCGCTCGGCCCGCGCCCAGGCCTGCGCATGCGCGGGGCTGCGGGCAATCCAGCAGGACAAGGCCTGCAAGCTGGCCGGGTCATCCGGGGCGTCGTGCAAGCGAGCCATCCAGCCCGCCGCTTCGGCCAACAGCGCATCCGGAACGGGCGGCGCGTTCATGGATCAATGGCGGTCAGGCACGCCAGGTACGCCTGCTGCATATGGCGGTTGACCGTGCGTACCGACAGGCCCGTGGCGGCGGCAATCTGCGCATACGTCAGGCCGTCCAGTTGCGACATGAGGAACACGCCGCGCACCCGCCCCGGCATCGCGTCCAACATGCGATCGATGCAGTACAAGGCTTCCAGGATCAAGGCCCGACTTTCCGGAGACGGCGCGGTGTCGGCGGGCAAGGCCGCCACCGATTCCGCGTAGGCCTGTTCCACGCTGCGGTGCCGCCAGAAGTCGACGACCAGGCCTTTTGCAACGTGAGTCAGGAACGCGCGCGGCTCGGGCATTTCCAGCGCGCGGTTGCTGGAATAGACGCGCAGGAACGTGTCGTGAGCCAGGTCCGCCGCATCCCAGGCGTTGCCCAGCCGCTTGCGCAGCCAGTTGTAGAGCCATTGATGATGATCGGCGTAAAGCCCGCTAAGGGCTAGCCGACGGGGCGCGGTGGATTCGGACATGGGAGCGGGAGGCGGCGCGGAATGTCGTATTGATAATGAGTAACGTTAATAATAACGGAAACCCATGCCGCCGCCCCCCGCTTCATCCGAACAGATTGATCCAGCCCATGGCTTCGCTGATGAACAGCGCCTGCGACATCAACAACAACGCCACCCACCCCCAGCGCCACGGGCGCATGCCCGTCCAGGCTTCACGCGCGGGCGCGGCGGGTGCGCCGACATGCCCGGCCTTTGCCCTGAGCGCGGCGCTGCCGCCCGCGATGCGCAGGCCGTAAAGATAGGCACCAGTCAGGCACAACGTGGTCAACGCCGCGCCGAAGACGAACCAGATCACGCGCACGGGCCAGGGGCCGAACGAGCCGAAATGCAGCGGGTCCGCCATTTCCGACAGGCGCTGATGCGGGCTAAGGTCAGCCGCGCCGCGCCGGGCGGCGGCATCGTCGGATAGCGGTAGCCGGATGGCGTTGGCCCGGTCGCGAACCAGCCACGCCTGCGTCTGCCCCTCCACTTGCCCGGCCCGGCCATCGGCATCCAGCCGCAAGACACGGATGTCCAGATCGGGCCACGCTTGATGCACGCGCGCCACGGCCGCGTCCAGCGTCTGGGCCGTAAAAGGCGAGGCGGCACGTGGCGCGTCCGGGGTGGTGATGGCGGGCAGCCGCGGCGCATGCCCGCCCAGCGATTCGACCAGATACCACAGGCCGGTCAACGCAATCAGCGTGCTGAACCACAGGCTCCACACCGCCAGCAGCCGATGGGTATCGCCCCAAGTCAAGCGACGCTTTCCCCGCCGTGGCCATGCCAGAAAGCCGCGCCACCAGCGCTTGTAGACGACCAGCCCCGTCGTGACCAGCACCAGCAGCGGTATCGACAAGGCCGACACCAAGGGCACGCCATAGCGCGTGGGCAGAAACAGATGCCGATGCGTATTGCGCAGCCAACGCTGAAGGCTGAACCAGGACGTGTCCCCGGTGACGATGGCGCGATACGGGTCGATCCATACGAAGCGTTGTTCGCCCTGCGGGGTGCGCATCAAGGCCCGCGCGGCAAAGTGCGAGCCGTGGGCGGCAGTGACGGATTGCAGCGTCCAGCCAGGGCGCGCCGCTTGCGCGGCCTGGACCATGTCGCCCCAACTTGCGCGCTGCGCGGCCGGGTCGACCCGCATGGCTGGCTGCACCAGCCAGTCCAGCTCGGTTGCGATAACGGCAAGCGTGCCGGTCAGACAGATGAACGCCATGAAGAGGCTTAGCTTCAACCCTGCCCAGCTATGCAGCGCAAACCACCATTTGCGCTGGGAAGGACCGGCGGATAGCAGGCGTGAGGTCGGGCTGGGCGGAGTCGAAGGGGATTTCATGCTGGCACGGGTGACTGAGGGCTCCGGCGAAAAGCGCGGACCCATATGAAGGTCACCGTCCAGCGGCGAAAAAGATGCCACAAGATGCCAACGCGATAGCGACCCCATCGCGCCAAAGGAAAAACCTATAGGCGCATAGGAAAGCAGTATTTGAATTGAGCTGACCGCCTGCCTAGCATGGGTCCGCACGCATCACACACAAGAAAGTTCGCGCCAAGCGCGTCAATTCAGGGGAAATCGATGTTCGACCACAGTAAAGCCCGTTCCGCCCGTTACTTGCGCGCGGTCCTTGTCAGCGCGC
Source organism: Achromobacter spanius (assembly GCF_029637605.1). Lineage (NCBI taxonomy): Bacteria > Pseudomonadati > Pseudomonadota > Betaproteobacteria > Burkholderiales > Alcaligenaceae > Achromobacter > Achromobacter spanius. The sequence continues at coordinate 3,261,524 of NZ_CP121261.1, forward strand.
TGGCCTTTATCGGCCATGCAGCCCAGGCCCAGGCCCAGCCTGCCTATCCCGACCATCCCGTCCGGTTGATCGTTCCGCAATCCGCAGGCTCCGGGGCCGACGTGGTCGCGCGCTTGTTGAGCGAAAAGATGGCAAGCGCCCTGGGCGCTTCTGTCGTCGTCGAAAACAAGCCTGGCGCGAACGGCATCGTGGCCACGTCTTATGTGGCCAAGGCGCCCGCCGACGGCTACACGCTGCTGTTGGCGGGCGTGTCCCAGATGAGCTTCAACCCCAAGCTATACAAGAGCCTGCCCTACGACGCGAATAAGGACTTCACCTACATCGCGCCGGTGGTTGACACGCCCTTCGTCCTGGTCGCCGGAAAGAGCAGCCCCTACAAGAATCTGCAGCAGTTGCTGGCCGCCGCCAAGGCCACGCCCGACAGCGTCACGTTTGCCAGCGCCGGGGCCGGCAACTCCACCCACTTGTCGACCGAGATGATCGCGGCAGGCGCCGGCATCAAGTTGCGGCACGTTCCCTACAAGGGCTCCGGCCCGGCGCTGAATGCCGTGATCGGCGGGCAGGTCGACGTCATGACCAGCGTGCTGGGTTCCGCGTTGCCGCAGATCGAGGCGGGCAATGTCATTCCGTTGGCGATCCTGGCCGAGCAGCGCGCCAGCGACCTGCCCAATGTGCCCACCTTGAAGGAAGCGGGCATACAAGCCCCCGCCATGCCGGGTTGGTTCGCCTTGGTCGGCCCGGCGGGCACCGACGGCGCCATCGTGAGCAAGCTGAACGGGGCCATCCAGGCCGCCATTGCCGACCCGGCCGTCAACAAGCGGCTGAAGGATCTTTACTTCGTTCCGATGCAAGGAAGCGCCAACGCCATGCGCGCCCGGGCGGAAGACGACGCCAAGGTATGGGGCGAGTTCATTGCCAGCACCGGCGTCCAGGTCGATTGACGCCGACCTACCCCGGCCCCTGCCCACGACACCTGGAGATTTCCCATGAAGACGCTATCCCTGCTCGCCGCCATCACCGGCGCCCTGACGATGCTCTCGCCCGCGCACGCGCAACAGGCCGCCGCTTGGCCAGACAAGCCCGTCCGGATCATCGTGCCATTCGCCGCGGGCGGCTCGACCGACATCGTGGCACGCAAGGTGGCCCAACGATTGGGCCAACTGACTAACCAGCCGTTTGTCGTCGAAAACAAACCCGGCGCGGGCGGGACGTTGGGCGCCGCCTACGCGCGCGGGCTGCCGGCCGATGGCTATTCCCTGTTCCTGGGCACGGTCAGCACGCAATCGGTTGCGCCGTTCCTGTACAAGACCCTGCCCTATGACCCGCTGAAAGACTTTCGTGGGCTGGCGATGATTGCGTCCGTTCCCAACGTCGTCGTCGTCAACAAGAACTTGAAGCTGCACGATCTGAAAGGGCTGATCGCCACGGCCAGAAGCAAGCCGGGCGGCCTGACGTATGGGTCCAGCGGTCTGGGTTCATCCAACCACTTGGCGACCGAGGCCTTGCGCGCCAGTCTGGACATTCCCGTGACCCATGTTCCTTATCGAGGCTCCGGGCCCGCCCTGACCGACACGATGGCAGGGCACGTGGACTTCATGCTGGATGTGGCGATGACGTCGTTGCCTTACATCAAGCGTGGCGACCTCAACGCTGTTGCCGTCACGTCCAGGCAACGCCTGGATGTCTTGCCCGACGTGCCTACCGTTGCCGAACAAGGCTTTCCGGACTTTGAAGCGCTGGGATGGTTCGGCCTGTTCGCCCCCGCGCAAACCCCCGAAGACGTGGCCGGCAAAATCGCGGGCCTGGTGCGCCAGGTCGTCACCGAGAAGGACATGACCGCCTACTTCGAAGCGCAAGGCGCCACCGCCAGCGGCGTCACGCTGAAGGACTTCGATGACGTCGTGGCCGCCGACCGCGCCCATTGGGGCAAGGTGGCGGAACTGGCGAAGATCAAGCCTGAATAACAAGATGGGCGTGCTCAGTTTTTCCAGCTTACGCCCGCCCATCGCCCCGTCTCGACCAGGTCTCGTGCCACGTCTATCAAGGTCTGGTGGATGTGGGTGCAGACCACGCTTTTTTCGGTAGACAAGGACATGCAGACCGACACCCTGCGGCTGAACGCCTTGTCTGCAATCGGCGTGGACACGATCCGGTCGGAGTCGGCCTCAGGCCCCACCAGCGCGGACGACGGCAGCACGGTCCAGCCTTTGCCCGCGCGTACCAAGCCAAGCAAGACCGACACCGCGCTGGTTTCCGCAACCAGCGTCAAGGGCAAGGCGTCGTCCGCGAAAGCGCGCGCGGCCAGCACGCGGATTGAATTGGGAAAGCTGGGAAGCACCAGGGGCAACTCCGCCATGTGTTGCAGCGATATCGCATCCACGCCCAGTGCGGGTCCGACCAGATACAGGTTTTCGACCAGCAGCGGCGTCGTGGTCATGCGAGCCGGCTGCGGCTGGACGTCCATCGCCACCGCGATATCCATGCGGTGCAGGGAAACCGCCACGGCCAGATCGGCGCTGCTTCCCTCAATCACTTCCAGCAACACCTCGGGATACCGCTGCGCCACCGCTTCAATCAGCGGCACCGCCAGCACGCGGGACGTACTGGTTGGCAGTCCGACCGTGACATGGCCCGCCGGCGTGTCTCGCCCGTGCTTCAACGCGGATTTTGCCTCTTCAACTTGGCGCAACACCATCTTGGCGTGCCGGTACAAGAGTTTGCCCGCGTCGGTGGCGCGTACCCCGCCCGGGCCCCTGAGTAGCAAGGGGGTCTCAAATTCGCGTTCCAGGTTGGCCACGTGTTGGCTCAATGACGGCTGCGCAATATGCAAGGTCTCGGCGGCGGCCGTAATGCTTTCCAGCTCGACGATGCGGGTGAAGTACTTGAGTTGTCGGAAATCCATCGGTAATTCCTATATCACGCTCGGATCATATTCAACGATGCGCCTGAATAGATGCCCCCTGCGCGTAATCCCTAGGAAATATAGGCACCACGCGCCCCGCGAGCCGCATCGCTTTTTCCTATACCGCTATCCACATTGCATATTGGTGCGGTCAAAGACGCGTCAATAACATTGCTTGTTCGGTCGCTGTGGCCCTCGTCCAGCGCACTTTTCTCACCAAGACAAGGTTTCAAGGAAGTCCATGCCGTCGTACCCAAAAAACGAAGATGTGGCCTGGGTGGTCCCGCCGCAGGCCTACGCGGACACCCGGCCCGAGGTTTACGCCATCCCGGCGCCGCGTTCCCGCTACCTGACGATGCGCGATGGCTGCCGCCTGGCAGTTGATATCTATGTTCCGGAAGACAAGCCCGAACGCGGTGATGATCCGGCACCCGCGCAGTTTCCCGCCATCGTGCTGTTCACGCCGTACTACCGCCGCTTCAAGCTTCATCCGGACGGGGTCGGCGAATGCGCGCCCAATACCGCCAAGTTTCGGGATTTCTTTGTGCCGCGCGGATACGCCGTGGTCGTCATCGACGTGCGCGGCACGGGCGCAAGTTTCGGCACGCGCGACAGCTTCCGCTCGCCACGCGAACGCGACGACAGCCGCGAAGTGGTGGAGTGGATCGTCACGCAGCCGTGGTCCAGCGGCGTCGTGGGCGCCACCGGCATCTCTTACCTGGGGGCCGCTTCTGATTTTCTAGCCAGCACCGGTCACCCGGCGGTGAAGGCCATTGCCCCGCTTTTTTCGGTATGGGACACCTACACCGACAACTACTTTCCGGGCGGCATCCAACTCAAGGCGCTGACGCAAAGCTACGACGACCTGATGGTCGCCCTGGACCATGACCGACGCGAGATGCTGCACCGGTTCGTCTACTACGCAAACCCGCACTTTGAAGGGCCGCGGCCAGTAGACGAAGATCCGGAAGGCGAACTGTTGAAAGCCGCCATCCAGGAACACCTGGGCAACTTCCGCCAGACGGAGTTCATGCCCGAGTTCCGTTTTCGCGAAGACCCCCTGCCCTACGATGCGCAGTTCAGTTCGGCAACGTTCAGCCCCTACAGCCTGGCCGAACACATTCCGCCTGACGTGGCCGTGCTGTCGGTATCGGGCTGGATGGACGGCGGCGGCTACATGAACGGCGCTATCTCGCGCTATCTGACCTTGTCGAAAAACCCCAGCCACCTTTTGCTTGGGCCCTGGGACCATGGCGCGCGCATTGATGTGTCGCCGTGGCGCACGACGCAGATGGCGGACTTTCCCTGGCTTGCCGAAATTCTGCGGTTCTTCGATCACTATCTGCTGGGCAAGCAAACGGGCCTGGATGCCGAGGCGCCGATCCACTACTACGCGCTGCACTCGGAACAATGGCGTAGCGCCGCGCAGTGGCCTCCCTACGACCAGGGCAAAGACAGTGCGCTATATCTGGCGCCCGCCTTGACGCTTGAGGCCGCCCCGGCGCCCAGCCTTTCGCATCAAACCTATCAAGTGGACTTTTCCATCGGCACCGGCGCTGGCACCCGCTACGAGCGCATCGCTGCCATCAACAGCACCGAGTACTACCCCGACTGGCAAGGACGCGGCGACCGCATGTGCAGCTTTACGTCCACGCCGCTGGACGCCGCAGCCGAATTGGCGGGCCACGCCGTGGCGGACCTATGGGTCAGCAGCAGCGAGCCTGACGCCGCCTTGTTTGTCTACCTGACCGAAATCGAGGCCGACGGCACCGAGCGCTATGTGACCGAAGGCCTGTTGCGGCTGCTGCACCGCAAAGCGACACGCTGCCCGCCGCAATACCAGACAACGTGGCCCTTTCGCACATTCAGCCGGCAAGATGCGCGGCCGATGACACCGGGCAAATTCGAACGTGTCGAGGTCCCACTCTTGCCCACCGCCTGGCAATTCAAACCGGGTAGCCGCATCCGGATATCGATTGCTGGGGCGGACAAAGACCACTGCGGACAGGTTCCTCACGGGCGCCCCCCGCTGTTGAAGATCGGCACGGGCGGCGATCATGCTTCACGCATCGACCTGCCGCTTGCGCCGGTTTCACAGACCATTGCCGGCAATGAGGCAAAGCCATGATCGCGCCGTTCAGCTTGTCCGCCTTGGAAATCGACATCCTGCGCGCCGCGCTCTCTCACACAACATCCGCCGAGGAGCCCGGCCTCTTGCTTGGCGCACTGGACGGCATTGCGCAGCGAGCGGTCGGCCACCGTTTGTTCACCGCCTTGCGCTATGACCTTGCAGCTGGCACCGCGCATCGTTTGTACAGCAGCGCCCCCGACCGTTATCCGGCCAGCGGCACCAAGTTGATCAGCGCGGCGCCGGCCATGCAGAAAATGCTGGCGACGGGCAAGCCCTTGCTGACGCCCGACGCGGACGCGGTCCGCATCAACTTCCCCGACGCCGACGCCATCTTCGCCTTGAATTGCCAGAGCGTGCTGAACATCCCGGTGTATGGCCGGGGCCGCCTGCTTGGGCAGATCAATCTATTGCACGCGGCGAATCACTACACGCCCGCGCACACCGACTTCTGCGCGGGCTTGGCGGTCATCGCCGCCACGGCATTCCTCTGATCAACGGCCCCCGTCAGGCGGCACCGGCGCCCCATCCACCAGACGCCAGATCCCCAGGGGGTTGTCTTGTTGCAGGGCGTCTGGCCGCAGCGCATCCGGCAGATCCTGATAGCACACCGGTCGCAAGAACCGGTCGATGGCCGTTGCCCCAACAGACGTGTGCATGGCATTCGACGTGGCCGGGTACGGGCCGCCATGCACCATGGCGTGGCTGACTTCCACGCCCGTGGGAAAGCCATTGGCCAGGATGCGGCCGCACTTGCGTTCCAGCACGCTGAGCAGCGTGCGGGCGGCAGCATGGTCCGGCGCGTCCAGTTGCAGCGTTGCCGTCAACTGGCCTTCCAGATGCTCGGCCACGTTCAGCACCTCTTCCCAGCTTTGCGCGCGCACGATGACCGATGCCGGGCCGAACATCTCGGCCTGCAAGGCCTCGTTGTTCAACAGATTGCGCGCACTGGTCACGTAGAGCGCGGCCTGCGCGGCATTGGATTGATCACGCGCGGCACTGCCGTTTGCCACGGTTTCAACGCCCGGCACGGCCTGGACCTGCTCGCGGCTGCGGTTGTACGCGGCGCAGATGCCGGGCGTGAGCATGACCTGCGCGGCCTTGGCGGCCAGCGCGTCGCTGGCGGCGGCGATGAAGCGATCCAGCTCCGGCCCATCGATGGCGATGACCAGGCCGGGGTTGGTGCAGAACTGGCCCGCGCCCAAAGCCAGCGAATCCACAAAGCCTTGCGCGATGGCCTGCCCGCGCGCCGCCAGCGCGGCGGGCAGCAAGAATACGGGGTTGATGCTGCTCATTTCGGCATACACGGGGATGGGTTCGCGCCGCTGATTGGCAATGTTGACCAGCGCCAAGCCGCCTTGCCGCGAGCCCGTGAACCCCACCGCCTTGATGGCCGGATGCGCGACCAGCGCTTCGCCGATGGTTCGGCCCGCGCCGATCAGCAAGGAGAACACGCCTTCAGGCATGCCCGTGCGTTGCGCGGCTTTTTGCACGGCGCGCCCCACCAGTTCGGATGTGCCCAGATGCGCGCTGTGCGCCTTGACAATGACCGGGGCGCCGGCCGCCAGGGCGGACGCCGTATCGCCGCCCGCCACGGAAAACGCCAGGGGGAAATTGCTGGCGCCGAACACGGCCACAGGCCCAAGCGGCACTTTTGCCTGGCGCAAATCCGCGCGCGGCAGCGGCTGACGTTCGGGTTGGGCAGTATCAACAATGGCGCCCAGAAAGTGGCCGTCGCGCACCACCTGGGCAAACAGGCGCATTTGGCCGATGGTGCGGCCACGTTCACCCGTCAGCCGCGCCACGGGCAAGCCGCTTTCCTGGTGGGCGCGCTGGATCAGCGCGTCGCCCAACGCCAGGATTTCATCGGCTATCGCCTCCAGGAATTCCGCGCGGCGAGCCAGCGGAAGATGGCGATACGGGTCGAACGCGGCAGCAGCCAACGTGGCGGCGCGCTCCACGTCAGCGTGCGTGCCCAGGCCGAAGCTTGGTTCCGCGATGTCGGCATTCAACGTGGGGTTGAAGGCGCATTGCGTACCGGCCGTGCCGCGCACGGCGGCGTGACCGATGAGCATTTCTCCAGTGATCTGCATGATTGAATTCCTTGGATAAGAGTCAGATGGGATGAATGTCGAAGCTCAGGGATCAGTCGTCCAACGGCTGGCCGCTGCGATCGCGCGCAACCGCCACCGCAATGATGGACACCACCGCGCAAGCGGCCAGGAACAGCACCACGGGCACATAGCTGCCGCTGTAGTAGGCGACGAGCGCCGTGGCGATCAGCGGCATGGGGCCGCCCACCAGCGCCGCGCCAATCTGATAACCCAGCGACATGCCGGTGTAGCGGATGGCGGGCGGAAAGGCTTCCGCCAACAAGGTGCCGATCATGGAGCCGTAGCTGGCCCAAATGACGCCGAAGCCCACGGCGATGGCCAGGCCCGCCGCCCACACCGACTTCTGATCCAGCAGCCAGAAGTACGGAAAGATCCACAACAGAAAGGCCACGCTGCCGCCGATGAACACCTTCTTGCGGCCGATGCGGTCAGACAGATGACCGAAGAACAGCATGCACGGAAACGCGATCAAGGCGCAGACCAGCACGATGTTCAGAATGGTCGAACGCGCAAAGCCGTGATCCATCATGTACGAGATGGTGAAGGTGGCGTACAGGAAAAAGGTGGACGTCTCCACGACCTTCGCGCCAATGGCGATCAGCACTTCGCGCCAGTGGTGCTGCAAGGTTTCCTTGAGCGGAATGCGGGCGCTGCTGCGCGTGGCCTGAATCTTCTTGAACGACGGGGTTTCCCCCACGGCGTTGCGGATCCACATGCCCACCATCACCAACACGATGGAACCCACGAACGGAATGCGCCAGCCCCAGGACTGGAATGCCTCTTCGCTCATGCTGGCGCTAAGCAGCGACGTGATGACGTTGCCCAGCGCCAGGCCCAGCACCGCGCCAGTCTGCGGCACGGCGCCATAGAAGCCGCGCTTTTTGCGTGGCGAATATTCCACGGCCAGCAACACGCCGCCGCCCCATTCGCCGCCCAACGCCAGGCCCTGCATCAGGCGCAGCAGCGTCAGCAGAATAGGCGCGGCCAGGCCAATTTGCGCGTAGTTGGGCAACATGCCCATCAGCACGGTGGACAAGCCCATCATCGACAGCGTCATCGCCAGCGTCTTCTTGCGGCCGATGCGGTCGCCGATGTGCGAGAAGATCACGCCCCCCAGCGGACGCACCAGAAAAGCCAGGGCGAAGGTGGCCAGCGCCAGCATCTGACTGACCAGCGCGTTGTCACTAGGGAAAAACTGCTTGGCGAAAATAATGGACGACATGGTTCCGTACAGGAAATAGTCGTACCACTCGATGGTGCTGCCCACTGCGCTGCCCATGAGCGCGCGGCGACGCTCGGCATCAGGGACCAGGGTTTCTTTGTCGGCAGCGCTCAGGCTGGGGTTGGAACCACCAACGGACAGGGTGCTCATGTCTCCACCTATTTGGATTATTTGGTTGTTTGTTTGTTTGAATGCATGTCGCCATCCCATGCGGATGCGGGATGGCGGTTAACGGCAACGCAGGGGTAGCCAAACGCGCATGCGCGCCAGGCGCGCACGTCTTACGTCGATGCGCGCAGCATCGCCACGTAGTCGTCGGCGCTGGCGTCGCGCGGGTTGGTGCGGTGGCTGTGGTCGGCCAGGGCGCCCTTGACGATGCGTTCGTAAAGGTCTTCCGTGACACCCAGTTCGCCCAAGCCCGTCGGCAGATTCAACGCGCGGCTCTTGTTGGCCAGGGCCTCTTCCACTGACAGCGTTGCCGGCAAGCCCATGGCCTGCGCAAGCCGCGCGATCTTGTCTTCATGCGCCACGGTTTCCGCGCCACGGTTGAAACGCACCACCGCCGGCAACAGAATGGCGTTGAGCGTGCCGTGATGCAGCTTGGGGTTGATGCCGCCCAGCGAATGGCTCAGGCTGTGTACGCAGCCCAAGCCCTTCTGAAACGCCAGCGCCCCTTGCAGGGAAGCGCTCATCATGTTGGCGCGCGCTTGCACATTGCCCGGCTCGTTGACCGCCACTTCAATGTGACGCCACGCGCGCCACAGGCCGTCCAGCGCAATGCCATCGGCCGGCGGGTTGAAGGCCGGCGCCAAAAAGGTTTCGATGCAGTGGGCAATGGCGTCCATGCCGGTGGCGGCGGTCAGGCCCGCGGGCAGGCCCAGCGTCAATTCGGGGTCGCAGATGGCAACCTTGGGAATGACGTGGGGCGACAAAATGCCCACCTTGCGCCCATCGTCCAGGATGATGATCGCGCCCCGGCCCACTTCGCTGCCGGTGCCCGCCGTGGTGGGAATGGCGACGATGGGCAGCGTGGCCGCCGTGATGTTCTGCACCCCGCCTTCAATCAAGGCGAACTGGCGCAGCGGGCCTTCATGGCGCGCGGACACCGCCACGGCCTTGGCCAGGTCGATGGAAGAGCCACCGCCCACGGCGATGACGCCGTTGCAATCCGCCTGCTTCAAGCTGGCCACGCCCGCGCGCACCGCCGCTTCCGATGGGTTGGACGGCGTGTCGTTGAACACGGCCAGGTTGGCGTGGCCCAGCGCCGACTTCACGCGGTCGACGATGCCCGCCGCTTCCACGCCCCGATCGGTCACGATCAAAGGTTTGGTAATACCCAGACGCTCACAGACGTCGCGCAGATCCGCCAGGATGCCGGCGCCGAAGCGAATTTCGGTCACGTAATTGATCAGTGCCATGCTGCCTCTTTTCCTTGAAAAACTTGGGCCAGATGAGAAGGCTCGAGTCTAGGCATGGGCCGCGCTTCAGTACACTGACGACTTTCTATACAGCTATAACTTTTATTCATGGCAAACGTTCCCCCCAGCCTGAATTCAGTCATGTCGCGGCTGCATGCCAAGCAGCTCCGGCTGCTCATCACCATTGAGGAATGCGGCTCGCTGCTGGCCGCCGCCGACAAGATCGGCCTGACCCAGCCCGGCGCCAGCAAGGCGCTGCGCGAGCTGGAGCAGACCTTGCAGGTGGAGTTGTTCGCGCGCACCAACCGAGGGCTGATTCCCACCGAGGCCGGCCTGTGTGCGCTGCGCTTCGCGCGCCTGATCCAGGCGGACATCAACAAGCTGCGGTTTGAACTGGATGCGATTGCCAGCGGCGCGGGCGGCCGCCTGGCCATCGGCACCATCATGGGCGCCGTGCCGCTGCTGACCGATGCCGTCACGCACCTGTTGCGCCAGCAGCCGCGCATGTCGGTGGAAATTGTGGAAGACACCAGCGAGACCTTGCTGGGCCTGATCGAACGCGGGCGACTGGATGCGGCCATCTGCCGATCGTCCGTCGGACGTAACCAGGAGCTGTACGAATCCATCGTCATCAAGCCCGAGTCGCTGGCCGTGATTGCCAACGTGCGCCATACGGCGATGGGCGCGAACGCCGTGGACCTGCGCGAATTACAGGACAGCCGCTGGGTGGTCTATCGCGCGCACATGCCGATGCGCCGGCTGCTTGAACGTGAGTTCCACGAAGCCGAATTGAATTTTCCGCTGCACCTCATCGAAACCACCTCGGCGCTGGCTACGCTCACGCTGTTGAGCCGCAACACGGATCTGGTCGCGCTGGTGTCGGAGGACGTCGCCAACTACTTCTGCCGCAACGGCTTGGTGGGCACGCTGGCCTTGGCGCTGAAGTCGCGCAGCGAGCCGTATGAACTGGTGTTCAGGAAGGGCGCGCCGAAAAGCCCGGCGTTGAGTTTGCTGGTGGAGGCGTTGATGCGGGAAGGAAACGCAGGGGTGGCGTAGGGGGTGGCGATGGTTTATTGTTTTATTGAACGAATTATATTTTATTCAATGAAACATAAATCATGACACCCACCCCTGAAGCCTCCCTGGTCGCCCATTTAGGCCGCCTGCGCCAGCAGCCCATTCCCCTCCCCACCCGCGAACGCCTTGCGCAAGCCTTGCTGGACTGGTTCACCGCTGGCTGGTCAGCGGCCGGCACGCCTGCCGCCGACCGCTATCGCCGCACCGCGCACGACTGCCACCCCGGCGCCGGCAACGTCCCGGTCTTCGGCGGCGCGGGCATGAACGCCAACGGCGCCGCTTTCGCCAACGCGGCTATCGCTCACCTGCGTGAGATCGACGACGCGCACCGCGCCGCGATGCTGCACCCCGGCGTGGTGTCGGTCACGCCCACCTTGGCGCTGGCGGCAAGCGGCGGCATGACGCAACGTCAGGTGGCGGACGCCATCATTGCCGGGTACGAAGTGTCGCTGCGGCTGGGCGAAGCGCTGGGCACGCGCCATGCCGCGTCCTTTCACGCCACCGCCACGGCGGGCACGGTGGGCGCGGCGGCGGCCTCGGCCACCGCCTTGGGGCTGGCGCCGCAAGCGCTGCACCATGCGCTGGGCATCGGCGCCACGCAGGCGGCGGGCCTGTGGCAGTTGGTGGACGACGACGCGCACGAAGCCAAGTCGCTGCACCCCGCCTTCGCCGTGCGCAACGGCATGACCGCGGCTTATGCGGCACGTGCCGGACTGCCCGGCGCGCAGCGCTTCGCCACGGGCTCGCGGGGCTTGTATCGCCTGCTGCAAGGCGATGGCCCCTTGGACGCGCTGGACAGCAACCTGGATGCGCCCGAACGCCTGAACACCGCCACCATCAAGGCCTGGCCGTGCTGCGCGCAATTGTTCACGCCGCTGGACGCCACCCAGGAACTGCTGGACATCCACGCGCCTGCGCCGGACGACATCGAATCGCTGGACGTTGAAATCTTCACGCACGCGCTGAAGATCGCCGGGGTCGACTGGCCCGTCAATGCGGCGCAAACCTGCTTTTCCTTGCGCTACGTAGTGGCGCGTCTGGTGCTGGCGGGCAAGCTGGGCATTGAAGACATGGAGTCGCCCGACCTGCATGCGCCCGCGCTGCTGGCCTTGGCGCGCCGCATCACGGTACGCACCAGCGATGTCTTCCAGCAGGAGTTCCCCAGCCTGCGGCCTTGCCGCGTGACGCTCACGCTGAAGGGCGGGCAGCAATGGAGCGTGCTGAGAAAGCTGCGTCGTGGCGACCCGGAAGACCCCTATACCTGGGTTGCGCTGCAAGCACGCATGCGCGCGTTTGCGCCGGCCATGGACGATGCGCAGGCCGCGGCCATTGTCGCTTGGTGCGAGCGCTTTACGGACGCCGGCCAGGACGGGGCGATCTGCCTGCCGGCGCCTGGATTGTTCAGCAGCGCAGGCCAGCGCCAGCAGTAGAGACACAAGCGGGCGCCGCAGCCCGCTTACGCCTTGCCCTTGGGCGTACAGGCGGCCGGCGGCGTGGTCCGGAACCCCTGCTGCGCAAGCTCGTGGCGCACGATGTCCACGGCCTTGAGTTGCGCGGCTTCGTCGTGGCGCGATGCCAGCCCCAGCACGACCAGCGCGCCTATGAAGGCGTCATCCGCGTCGAACACCGGCACGGCCACCGACGCCATTTCGGCGACCCGCTCAGACCGGGTCATGGCGTAGCCGTTTGCATGAATGCTGTCCGCCAGCGGCGTGACCCCACCGGTAAAGGCGCGCAGCACATGCGCCGACGACCCGCCGTCTTTCAGGCTGATGCGCTTGCCGACTTCAACGTGGTGGCGCACTTCGCGCGAGGTGTTTTCGCGATACAGGCAGATGCGGTCTTCACCACTGCGCACGTACAGCGCCACCGTTTCGCCCGTCTGTTCCATGATGCTGCGCAACACCGGCTGCAAGCGCGAACCCAGGTCGAAGGTGTCGCGATAAAGCATGCCCATGTGCAAGAGCGCGGGCCCCAGCGCGTAGGTGCTGCTGTCAAAACGATGAATCATGCGCGCCTTGATGAACACGCCCAGCAGACGCAGCAAGGTGGCTTTGTCCAGCCCGGTGCGTTCGGCCAGGTCGCGCAGTGACAGGCGCAGATTGTTTTCGTCGAAGCATTCCAGAACGGAGATGCCGCGTTCGAGCACGCCGGCGGGCGGCTTAGGGGAATTCTCGCTTGACACGGTTTCGGATGCTTCCTATAGTTTTATTCAATAAAAGACATTTTAACCAATGAAACGAAAGTCGGCTACCGGACCAGGGACCGCCGCCTGCGTTTCGACCAGGAGACCACACGCGCCGCAGCGTTACGCCCGGCCGTGCGAACCGTAGCATTATGCCCAATCAGAGTGATGCATTCGCCACGGCGCTGGGCGCCATCGTGGGCCCCGCGCAGGTACTGACGTCAGCGGCGGACACGGCCCGCTACACGGCCGACTGGCGCCGCAACTTTCCCGGCGCGGCGCGGGCTGTGGTGCGCCCGGCCACTACACAGGAGGTGTCGCGCGTGGTGGCGCTGTGCGCCGCGCAAGGCGTGGCCGTGGTGCCGCAGGGCGGCAACACGGGGCTGGTGGGCGGATCCACGCCCGACGCCTCGGGCCGCGAACTGGTGCTGAGCCTGGACCGCATGACGGCGGTGCGCCGCGTGGATGCGCTGGACAACAGCATGACGCTGGAGGCCGGCTGCACGGTGCTTGCCGCGCAGCAGGCGGCCGCGAACGTGGGCCGCTTGTTTGCCCTGTCGCTGGCCTCGGAAGGCAGTGCCACGGTAGGCGGCGTCGTATCCACCAATGCGGGCGGCGAGCAGGTGCTGCGCTACGGCAACACGCGAGACCTGACGCTGGGCCTGGAAGTGGTGCTGGCCGACGGCAGCGTGCTTGCGCAACTGGGCACGCTGCGCAAGGACAACACCGGCTACGACCTGAAGCAATGGTTCATCGGCGCGGAAGGCACTTTGGGCGTGGTCACCGCCGCGTCATTCAAGCTGTACGCGCCGCCGCGCAAGGTGGTGACCGCCTGGGTGGCGGTGCCCACGCCGCAAGCGGCGGTGGATCTGCTGGCCCGGCTGACCGACGCCGTGGGCGAACGGGTCACGGCTTTTGAAATCATCGGCCGCCAGACCTTGACCCAAGTGCTTCTGCACCCCCTGGATGGCATGCGCGACCCCTTGGCCGAGCCCGCGCCCTGGATGGTGCTGTTCGATGTGTCTGAGACATCGGCATTGATGGACCCCGAGCCCGCGGTGCACGGGGTGCTGGAAGCCGCCATGGAAGACGGCGGCGTGACCGATGCGGTGATCGCGGCCTCAAACCGCCAGGCGCATGAGCTATGGGCGTTGCGCGAACACGTGCCCGAGGCACAGCGGCTGGAGGGCCCGTCCATCAAGCACGACATCTCGGTGGCGGTGTCCCGCATTCCCGAATTCATCGCCACCGCCGACAGCCGCTTGCAGGCGCTGATGCCCGGCATCCGCATCGTCTGCTTCGGCCATGTGGGCGACGGCAATCTTCACTACAACCAAAGCAAGCCGCTGGCGATGGACGACGCCGCCTTTCGTGCCCAGGAAGATGCGGTGCATGACATCGTGCACGAAGTCGCCGCCGCGTTGGGCGGTTCGATTTCCGCCGAGCACGGCATTGGCCGGCTCAAGCAGCAAGCGTTCCTGCAATTCAAACCCGCCGTGTCCGTCGAGCTCATGCAGCGCATCAAGCAAGCGCTGGACCCGCGGGGCACCTTCAATCCGGGACGCCTGTTGCCGCGCCCCGCCCCCACGCTTTCCTAATCACCAGGACCCTGCGCCATGCCCGTTTCCGTTTTCGATATGCAGTCGCTCCAGCATCTGTGGAGCACCGACGAACTGCGCGACATTTTCTCGGAAGAGAACCGCATCCAGAAGTGGCTGGACTTTGAAGCGGCGCTGGCCGAAGCCCAGGCCGAGCTGGGCATCATTCCAGAAGCCGCCGCCCGCGAGATTCGGGCGCAGGCCAAGATTTCCAACATCGACATCACGCAGATGTCGGCCGAAATTCGCCGCATCAAGCATTCACTGGTGCCCGCGCTGAAGCAACTGCAGGCGCGTTGCGGCCCGGATCATGGCGAATGGGTGCACTACGGCGCCACCACGCAAGACGTGGTGGATACCGGCGTGGCCTTGCAGCTTAAGGAGGTGCATAGCGTCATCCTGCGCGACGTGACCGCAGTGGGGCAGGAACTGGCTCGCCTGGCACAAACGCATCGCGACACCCCCATGGCGGGGCGCACGCACGGCGTGCAGGCGCTGCCGATCACCTTCGGGCACAAGTGCGCGGTGTGGCTGGACGAGCTGTCGCGCCATCACGACCGCCTGAAAGAATGCGAAGCGCGCATGCTCGTCGGCATGGTGGCCGGCGCGGTAGGCAGCCAGGCCTCGCTGGGCGAACAGGCCGAAGAGGTCGAACGCCGCACGCTGGCCAAGCTGGGGCTGGCCGCGCCCGCCGTCAGTTGGGCACCGGCGCGCGACCGCTTCACCGAATACGCGCTGGTGCTGGCCATGCTGGGCGCCACCTTGTCGAAGATCGGCAACGAACTCTTCAACATGCAAAGAAACGAATTTGGCGAAGTGGAAGAGGCGTTCTCGGCGGGCAAGCTGGGGTCGTCCACCATGCCGCACAAACGCAATCCCACATCTGCTGAAAACCTGGCGGGCCTGTGCCGGCCCTTGCGCGCCAACGCGGCGCTGATGCTGGAAGGCATGGTGCAGGAAGGCGAACGCGACGGCGTTGCCTGGAAGATCGAATGGAAGGCCCTGCCCGAATGCTGCCTGATTGCCGGCGCCATGCTGTTCCAGGCCAAGAACCTGCTGGCGGGCCTGCGGGTGGACGCGGACGCCATGGCACTGAACCTGGACCGCATGCGAGGCTACCTGCTGTCCGAACACGTGATGCTGGAACTGTCCGAGCGCGTGGGCAAGCAGACCGCCCACGAATGGATCTACGACGCGTCCATGCACGGCATCACTCACAAGCTCGATTTCGCTCAGGCGCTGCGCCAGCATAAGGACCTGGCGGCGCTGCTGGGCGAAGCAGAGATTCTGCGCCTGACTGATCCCGCGGGTTACCTGGGACAGTGCGCCACCTCGGTGGACAGGGTGGTGCAGAAACATCAGACGGGATGGCTCGACGCCTGAGCCTGACCCTGAAAAAAACAACACTGGAGACAAACAAAAATGGGCAATTCTTTGGCAAGCCGGTTTGTCCGGCAGTTTGGGGGCCGCGCCATCATGGTGGCGGGGCTGGGTTTGGCCAGCTTGGCCGGGGGCACGGCGCACGCCGCGTTTCCCGACCGCCCCATCACGTTGGTGGTGGGCTTTCCACCGGGTGGCGGCGGCGACCTTTACGGACGCCTGATCGCCACCGCCCTGGGTAAAGAGATCGGCCAGACCGTCATTGTTGAAAACCGCCCCGGCGCGGGTGGCAACATCGCCGCGGGCCTGGTCGCCAAGGCGGCCCCGGACGGCTACACCATCCTGCTGGCCATGAGCGGCAACCTGGCGGTGTCGCCCGCCTTGAAGCCCAAGACCCTGCCCTACAAGGTGCCCGACGACTTTGCACCGATCGGCTTGATCCTGGAAGCGCCGCACGGCCTGTTCGTGGCCACGCAGTCGCGCTTCAAGACTGCCCAGGAAGTGATCAAGGCCGCCCAGCAAAAGGAGCTGACTTTCGCCTCCACCGGCACGGGCGGGGCTGCCCACATCGGCATGGAAACCATCAAAGAGCTGGGGCACCTGAAGCTGCTGCACGTGCCGTACAAAGGCTCCGGCCCGGCCATCACCGACATGATGGGCGGGCAGATCGATATGTTCTTCGCCACCGCATCGCCCCTGGTACCGCAGGTGCAGCAAGGCCAGTTACGCGTGCTTGCCCTGACCGGCAACAAGCGCAGCCCGATCCTGCCGGACGTGCCCACGTTCAAGGAACTGGGCATCAACATGACGATGACGCAGTGGTACGGCCTGGTGGCGCCCGCCGGCACACCGCCCGAAATCGTCAAGGTGCTGTCCGAAAACCTGTCGCGCGCCTTGAAAGAGCCGTCGGTGCAGAACGCCATCCGCAAGGACTCCGCCATGGAACACGACTTGCCGATGGACCAGTTCAAGCAGTACATCGTGGAAGACATCGCCAACTACCGCAAAGCCGCCACCCCCGCCCTGCTCAAGCAGATCGGGCAATAGCATCAGGAGATCTACATGCGCAACACCTTGATTGGCGTGGACGAGCTGCACCGCGCCTTGGGCCAGGCCGGGCGGGACGACATCGTGGTCCTGGACTGCGGCTTTGACCTGACGGACCCGCAAGCGGGGCGCCGCCAGTACGAAGCCGGCCATATCCCCGGCGCGGCCTACGTGCATCTGGACGACACGCTCAGCGGCGTGAAGACAGGCAAGAACGGGCGCCACCCCTTGCCGGATCGCGCCGGGTTCGCCCGCGCGATGGCCGCGCTGGGCATCGGCAGCCAGACGCAGGTGGTCGCCTACGACAACGCCGGTGGCATGTTCGCCGCGCGCCTGTGGTGGCTGCTGCGCTGGCTTGGCCACGACGCCGTGGCGGTGCTGGACGGCGGCGTCGCCGCATGGACGGCCGCGGGCTATCGGCTCACCACGGAGGCGCCGCCCAAGCGGGCCGCCGGCCAACTGCCGGTTGGCGACAGCCTTCAGCCCACGATCGACTACGCGCAATTGCGCCAGGCGCTGGGCGCGGGCAGGCACGTCGTGCTGGATGCGCGCGCGCCGGACCGCTATCGCGGTGAAAACGAAACGCTGGACGCGGTGGGCGGCCACATACCCGGCGCCCGCAATCGCTTCTTCCGCGACAACCTTGCTCCCGACGGCCGCTTTCTGGCGCCCGAACAACTGCGTCAGGAGTTCACCGCGCACATGAATGGCCGCGCACCGGCCGACGTCATCAACCAGTGCGGCTCCGGCGTGACCGCCTGCCACAACCTGCTTGCCATGGAAGTCGCCGGACTGACGGGCGCGGCCCTGTACCCCGGCTCGTGGAGCGAATGGAGCGCGCAAGCCGACGCGCCTGTCGCCACCGGCCCTGATGCGTAAACCCTCATGAACGCCCCCGTCCTCCCGCCGGCCCGTCCGGACACCGACAGCAAGCCCCACAGCGCCCACTGGGGCGTGTTTTCCGCCGCCTGGAAAGACGGCGCGCTGAAGGTGTTGCCGTATCCCGGTGACCCCGACCCCAACCCGCTTATCCAGAACTTCACCAACGCGCTGGACCACCCCGTGCGCGTCACCGCGCCCATGGTGCGGCGCGGCTGGCTGGAACGCGGGCCGGGGCCGGACGCCAGCCGGGGCCGCGACGACTACGTGCAAGTGACTTGGGACCATGCGCTGGACCTGCTGGCCGCTGAACTACAGCGCGTCAAGGATCTGCATGGGGCGGAGGGCGTGTTCGGCGGGTCTTACGGCTGGTCCAGCGCGGGCCGCTTTCATCATGCCCAAAGCCAGGTGCACCGCTTCCTGAATACGGCGCTGGGCGGCTACGTGCGTTCGGTCAACAGCTACAGCGCGGGCGCGTCGGGCGTGATCCTGCCGCATATCCTGGGCAGCATGGACGACGTGGCGCGCCGCAACGTCACGTGGGAACAGATCGTGCCGCACACCGACGTAGTGCTGGCGTTCGGCGGCATGGCGTTGAAGAATTCGCGCGTGGCCAGCGGCGGCATCAGCCGCCACATCGAACGCGAGTCCATGCGCCAGGCTGCCGCGCGCGGTTGCCGTTTTATCAACATCAGCCCCTTGTCCAGCGACTTCCCCGAAGACGCCAATGCGCAATGGGTGCAGGCCGTGCCGGGCACCGATGTGGCGCTGATGCTGGCCCTGGTGCACCACGTTGTCGCCAACGGCTGGCATGACCAAGCCTTTCTGGCCGAGTTCTGCGACGGCTGGGAAGGCTTTGAAGACTATCTGATGGGCCGGCAGGACGGGCAAGCCAAGGACGCGAACTGGGCCGCCCCCCTTTGCGGCCTGCCGGCGGCAAAGATCACTGAACTGGCGCACCTGTTGCCCGGCAAGCGCGTGCTGGTGACCGTTTCACATTCCTTGCAGCGCGCCGAACACGGCGAGCAGCCGGTCTGGATGGCCGCCGTGCTGGCGGCCGCCTTGGGCCAACTGGGTTTGCCCGGCGGGGGTTACGCCTATGCGCTGGGCACGCTGGCGCACTACGGCAAGCGCAGCAACGCCGTGCCGGTGGCGTCATTGCCGCAAGGCATGAATGGCGTGAAGGACTTCATTCCTGTCGCGCGTATTGCCGACATGCTGCTGCATCCCGGCCAGCCCTTTGACTACAACGGCAAGCGCATGCGGTATCCCCATATCCGCCTGGCGTATTGGGCGGGCGGCAACCCTTTCCATCATCATCAGGACCTCAAGCGCCTGACCCGCGCGTTCGCCACGCTGGACACCTTCATCGTCCATGAAATTGGCTGGACCGCCACCGCGCGCCATGCCGACATCGTGCTGCCCTGCACGATGACACTGGAACGCGAAGACATCGGCGGTTCGGCAACCGACCCGCTGCTGGTGGCCATGCACCGCATCGCCGCGCCCAATGCGCAGGCGCGCGATGACTACGACATTTTCGCGGACCTCTCCGACCGGCTGGGCACGCGTGATGCCTTTACCGAAGGACGCACCAGCGGCGAATGGCTGCGTCATTTGTACGAGCGGACGCGGTCGGCCTTGCAAGACCAAGGCCTGGAAGCGCCCAGCTTCGAGCAGTTCTGGGAGCGGGGCGAATTGCCGCTACCCCAACAAGACGACGACGGCGGCATCTTGCGCGCCTTCCGCGATGACCCGACCGGCAAACCCTTGCCCACGCCTAGCGGCAAGGTGCAGATCAGTTCCCAGGTGATCGCGGGCTTTGGCTATGCGGACTGCCCCGGCCACCCGGCGTGGTTGCCGCCCGAAGACGCGCCCACGCCTGACTACCCTTTGTTTCTGGTGGCCAATCAACCTGCTACCCGGCTGCATAGCCAACTGGACTTTGGCGCGCACAGCGTGTCGCAAAAGCGGCAAGACCGTGAAGTGTGCACGCTGCACCCCCAGGACGCCGCCGCGCGCGGCATTGCGGAAGGCGACATCGTGCGGCTGTTCAATGCGCGTGGCGCCTGCCTGGCCAGCGCCACCCTCAGCACGGCCATCATGCCCGGCGTGGCGCAACTGCCCACCGGCGCCTGGTACGACCCGGTGACAGATGCCAGCGGCAACGTGGTGCTGTGCGGCCACGGCAACCCGAACATTTTGACGCGCGACGTCGGCACATCGTCGCTGGCGCAAGGGTGCAGCGGGCAACTGACGGCCGTGCAGGTTGAGCGCTATGACGGCGTGTTGCCGCCCATGCGGGCGTTTGATCCGCCGCGAGCGGTGGAGATGGATGGGTAGCGGGATCGTCTGGCTACGCCGCCCCACCCTGCCGCGCGCCCATCATCGAGCGCGACAGGCGGCTGGCCGTGGAAAGAATGGCCTCTTTATGGCCAAGCAGCACCGCTTCGTTCAAGCGCGAGATCGGGCCCGAGATGCAGATGGCGCCCAGCAAGGTCCAATTGATGCCATAGACCGGCGCGGAAATACTGGACACTTCCGCGTCGCGCTCGCCCAGCGAAATCATGTAGCCGGCGCGCCGCACGGCCTCGTACTCTTCGCCTGCTTCGCCTGAGAACGCCAACAGCACGCGGCCCGGGCTGCCCAGGTTCAAGGGCAACGCCGCGCCCACGCGCACGTGATGGCGGATGGACTTCGGCCCTTCCACGCGCGCCATGCAAATTCGCTGATTGCCCTCGCGCACGTAGAACGTTGCGCTTTCCCCGGTTGCGCCCGACAGCTCTCGCAGTACGGGCTGCACCAATTCCTGCACGTTGAAGGTGGCCTGATAGCAGGCGCCCAGCCAACCGGCCGCCCGCGCCAGGCGCCACGTGCCGTCCGCGCGCTGCGCCAGGTAGTCGTCCATGGCCAAGGTGCGCGCCAGGCGCAACACCGTGGACCGGTGGCAGCCCGTGCGGCGGCTCAGTTCCGCCAGCGTCAAGTGCGCATCGTCGATACCGAAGGCTTCCAGGATGCGCATTGCCCGCCTGACCGCGACCACGCCTTCTTCGGGCGCATCGTCTTCGGGGGCAACGTCTTCAGTCAAGCGCGCGTCTTCCATGGCGTCATCCGTGGTGACTTTCCGCTTGGTTTTATCCACTTTGCCGACCTTCTTACCACCGCTTTTGCTGTCTTTGGTATCGACCATGGTATGCAACATGTTTCGCTGTACGAACCTGGATTGTATTAGGCGGAACACGATCGCACAATGCGCGGATCAAAACAACGACTGGAGACAAACCATGAAAGTCATTGCGCGCGTGCTGTCTGGCTTGGCGCTTGTTTGCGTGACGGGGCTGAGTGCTGCCCAGGGCTACCCCGACAAACCCATCCGCCTGATCGTCCCGTTCCCGCCCGGCGGCGGCACGGACGTGCTGGCCCGCGAGGCGGCGCTGAAGGTGGCAAAAAGTACCGGCTGGAACATCGTCACCGAGAACCGTCCGGGCTCAGGCGGAAACATCGGCGTGGATGCCGTGGCCAAGTCGGCGGCCGACGGCTATTCACTGGTGCTGGGCCAGACCAGCAACCTGGCCATCAACCCCACCCTGTACGCCAAGCTGCCCTACGACCCCGAGAAAGACCTGACCGCCATCGGCCTCGTCGCCGACGCGCCGCTGGTGTTGGTGGTGCCGGCCAATTCCCCGCTGAAATCGTTCGACGACATGATCGCGGCGGCCCGGGCCAAGCCGGAACTGCTGACCTACGCCAGCTCGGGCAACGGCACCGTGGCGCACCTGGCCGCCGTGCAGTTGCAGAATGCGGCGGACATCAAGCTCACCCACATCCCGTACAAGGGCGCAGCCCAAGCGTCCAATGACTTGATCGGCGGGCAGATCGACATGTACCTGTCGTCGGTTCCCACGCTGATTGGTCACATCCGCAACGGCAAGATGCGCGCCCTGGCGGTGACCGCCGCGCAACGCGCGTCCGATCTGCCTGACGTGCCCACCATCGCCGAACGCGGCTATCCGGGCTTTGAAGCCGTGACCTGGTTCGGCTTGGCCGCGCCGGCCGGCGTGCCCCCGGAGATCGTGCAGCGCCTGAACGCGGAATTCAACAAGGCGCTGCAAACCCCGGACCTGAGCCAGAAGTATCAGGAACAGGGCGCGCGCGTGCTGACAAGCACGCCTGAAGAATTCGCCAAGCTGATTCACGACGACCGCATCCGCTGGGGCAAGATCGTGAAGGATTCCGGCGCCCGCGTCGAGTAAGCCCGCATGTCCGTGCCCTACCCCTACTCTGCCGGGCTGGCTCCCGCAGCCGTGGCCGTTCCCGACGGCGCCTGCGATTGCCACATCCACGCCTACGATGCGCGCTACCCCGCCGTGCCGGGCGCGCGGCTGTTGTCGCCCGACGCGACGATGCAGCAGTACCGCGCCATCCAGGGCAGGCTGGGCACGCAGCGCGCCGTGTTGGTGACGCCGTCGACCTATGGCGCGGACAACCGAAGCATGTTGTCCGCCCTAGCCGAACTAGGCGGGCAAGCGCGCGGCGTGGCCGTCATCGACGGCTTGGAGACCGACGCGCAATTGCAAGCGCTGCATGCGGCGGGCGTGCGCGGCATTCGGTTCAACCTGTCGCTGGGCGTGGTGAATGCCGTTGCGCAGCTTGAACCGCTGGCCGCGCGCGTGGCGCCGCTGGGCTGGCATGTCCAGCTACTGATGCCGCCTGACCAACTGGTGCAGATCAGCGACGTGTTGGCGCGCCTGCCCACCCCGCTGGTCTTTGACCACATGGCGCGCATTGCGCCGAAGCAGGCTGGCGCACACCCGGCTCACGCTCTGGTCCTGCAATGGCTGGGCACGGGCCGCGCCTGGGTGAAGCTGTCGGGCGGCTATCTCGTCAGTGAGCAACGCTCGGTGCAAGACCCCGCGCTTGACGGGCTGGCTCGCTCCTTCATCGACGCCAACCCCGATCGCGTGATCTGGGGCAGCGACTGGCCCCACGCCTCGGCATCGGCCGGCATGCAACCCATGCCAGACGACGCGCACCAGATTGAGCAGCTTGCCGAATGGACCCGAACGGACGCCACGCTGCACCGCGTTCTTGTGCAAAACCCGGCGGCCCTCTACGGCTTTCCGGCATGAAAAAAATACTCAGGAGACAAGCATGACATTGACCGATACCCCGTCGTTTGCGCGCCGCCGCTTCCTGGCACTGGGCGCCACCGTGGCCGCCAGCGCCGCGTTCGGCGTGCGCGCCGCGCAAGACTGGCCTGCCGGCCAGACCATTACCTGGGTCGTGCCCTACCCGGCCGGCGGCAGCACCGACGTGCTGGGACGCGCGGTGGCCCAACAACTGGACGCGCTGCTTGCCACGCGCGTCATCGTCGACAACCGCCCCGGCGCCACCGGCACCATCGGTGCGGCCCGCGTCGCGCGCGCCGCGCCCGATGGCCTTACGTTGCTGGGCACCTCGATCGGGCCGCAGGCCATCGCCCCCCATGTGATGGGCAAGCTGACCTATGACCCCGTCGCCGACTTCGCGCCCGTCATCATGATCGGCACCATCGCCCACCTGCTGGTCGTGGGGGCCGCCCAGCCCTACCGCACCGTGGCCGATCTGCTCGCCGCCGCGAAGGCCGCGCCGCAAGGCCTGGCCTATGCCTCGGGCGGCACCGGCACCATCCTGCACATGCAGGGCGAATTGCTGCAACAAAAAACCGGCGCGCGCTTTCTGCACGTGCCCTACAAGGGCGACACGCCCGCGTTGCAAGACACGCTTGCCGGCCAGGTCCAGTTTGCTTTTCTGCCGGCAGCCGCCGCGCTGCCGCATGTGCAGTCGGGCGCGCTGCGCGCCCTGGCGGCCACCTCCGCGCAGCGCCTGCCCGTGCTGCCCGATGTTCCGACCATGCAAGAGGCCGGTATTCCCGATTTCGTGGCCGAGCAATGGCAGGCCGTCTTCGCGCCGGCCGGCACGCCGGCGCCTGTTATCCAGCGGCTTAACACCAGCATCGGCAAAGCATTGCAAAGCCCGTCCTTGACGGAATTGGCGCAGAAGCTGGGCATCACGCTGGTCGGTGGATCGCCGCAGGCGCTGGACCAAACCCGCAAGGCCGACTTCCAGAAGTGGGGCAAGGTCATCCGCGAATCCGGCATCCAACCCACCTGACATTCTCATCCCCCATTTTTTACACAGGAGCCGTTATGGCAAACCAGGACATCATCAAGGACTTTCCCCGCGTCGACGCCGATGTCGTGCGCCGCGCCGCGCAATTGCAACCCGCCATCCTCGCGGACGTAGCCGGCCGGCGTGGCGCGCTGCATGGCCGGATCCGGCCTTTGGACCCCGGCATGAAGCTGGCCGGCCCCGCGTTTACCGTTGAAGTCCGGCCCGGCGACAACCTGATGATTCACGCGGCGATCTCGCTGGCCAAGCCCGGCGACGTGTTGGTGATCGATGGCAAGGGTGATCTGAGCGCCGCGCTGATGGGCACCATCATGATGAACGCCTGCCGTCAGTTGGGACTTGCCGGCGTGGTGATCGACGGTGCCGCGCGCGACACCACTGAAATCATCGAAATGGGCTACCCGGTGTTCGCCGCCGGCGCCAACCCCAATGGCCCCACCAAGAACGTGCCCGGCCGCATCGGCCACCCCGTGTCGGTGGGTGGCGTTACCGTCAACGCCGGCGACTTCATCATCGGCGACGCCGACGGCCTGGTCGTCGTGGAACGCGAAAAAATCGAAGGCCTGCTGCCCGCCGCCGAAAAGAAGGTGCGCGACGAAGCCGCCCGCATCGCCGCCATTCAGGCCGGTGACACCGAAGCCAAGTGGCTGACCGCCGCCCTGCGCAGCGCCGGCGTGTTGAAGGAAGGAGAGGCGCTGTGAAACCCTCTGCCGCCCCGAAACCGGCGCTACTCGTCACCGCGGCTGACCTGGCCCCCGAGGCCCTGGCGCTGCTGGAAGGGTTCAACATCGTCTATGCGGGCAAGACACCCACCGAAGACGACATCGTTGCGCTGTGCCGCCAGCACGATCCCGTGGCCATCATCGTGCGCTACAGCAAGGTCGGCGCTGCCGCGATGGACGCCGCGCCTTCACTGCGCGTGATCTCCAAGCACGGCAGCGGCACCGACACCATCGACAAGGCCGCCGCCGCACAACGCGGCATCGACGTCGTGGCGGCGGCGGGCGCCAATGCCGCCGCCGTGGCCGAACAAGCGCTGGCGCTGCTGTTGGGTTGCGCCAAGTCGCTGGTGACGCTGGACGCGCGCATGCGTGGCGGGCATTGGGACAAGTCCACGCACAAGAGCATGGAACTGGACGGCAAGACCATCGGTTTGATCGGGCTGGGCGCCATCGGCCGGCGTTTCGCGGCCATGGCGCACGGCATGAACATGCGGGTCATCGGCCACGATCCCTATGCGCAAGACCTGCCGTCCTACATAGCCGCGGTGCCGTTGCAACAGCTCTGGCAGGAAGCCGACGCCATCTCGCTGCACTGCCCGTTGACGGATGAAAACCGTGGCCTGATCAACGCCGACACGCTGGCGCAATGCCGGCCCGGCGTGATCCTGGTGAACACCGCCCGAGGCGGGCTGGTGGACGAAGGCGCGCTGCTGGCCGCCGTGCGGTCCGGCCAAGTCGCCGCCGCCGGCCTGGACAGCTTCGCCGTCGAACCCATGACGGCCGGCCACCCCTTCCAGCATGAACCACGTATTGTCCTCAGCCCGCACATCGGCGGCGTGACCCGCGCCGCCTACGTCAACATGGGCGTGGCGGCGGCGCGCAATGTGCTGGCGGTGCTGGCCCGCAACACCAGCGCAGCCTAAGGAGCCGCAACATGCCGCAACGATGGAAGCACGCGCCGGACGGCAGCAATTGGGGCGAATTTGGCCCGGACGACCAGCGCGGCCGCATGAACCTGGTTACACGCGCCAAAGTCCTGCAAGGCATTGCCGAAGTTCAAGAGGGCAAGACCTTCTGCCTGTCGCTGCCGCTCGACCTGCCCGGCGGCACGGCGTTGAACCCCAAGCGGCTACCGACGCAGCGATACGCCACGTTGCGCGACGGCAAAAGCGCCGGCGTGCAAGGCTACTGCTGGTCATACGCTTCTGAAGACCCGCTGCTTACCGACGTGGTTTGCGACGACGTGCTGCTGATGAACACGCAGTACTCCACCCAGTGGGACAGCCTGGCGCATATGGGCAGCCGCTTCGATGCCGATGGCGACGGCGAAGCCGAGGCCGTGTTCTACAACGGCTTTCGGGCCGGCGTGGAGATCATGGCGGCGTTGCCCGACCCGCACGCCAGCGCTGACTGGGCCCGCTATCCCGGTCCGAACGCCAACGCGCTTGGCATTGAAAACCTGGCCGAGCACGGCGTGCAGGGCCGCGCGGTACTGATCGATCTGGAAGCGCATGTCGGCCGCGAGCGCGCCGCCATCGGGTATGAGCAACTCATGCGCATCATGCAGGCCGATGGCGTCGTGGTTGAGGCCGGCGACATGGTGTGCCTGCACACCGGCTTCGGCGACATGTTGATGGCCATGAACGGGCAACCGGATGTCGCGCGCTTGCATGCAAGCGGCAGCGGTCTGGACGGCAATGACCCCCGCCTGCTGCAATGGATCGTCGATTCGCGCCTGGCCTGCTTGATCGCCGACAACCCGGCAGTGGAATTGGTGCAAACCATCAGCCTGAGCGGCGCGTCCACGCCCTTGCGCCGCCCCCGACTACCGCTGCATGAACACTGCCTGTTCAAGAACGGCATTCATCTGGGTGAACTTTGGTGGCTGACGCCGCTTGCGCGATGGTTGCGTGCCCACGGCCGCCATCGCTTCCTGCTTACCGCCCCCCCGCTGCGGCTGCCTGGCGCGGCAGGTTCCCCTGCAACCCCCATCGCCACCGTCTGATCCCACGATTTTTTTCACCAGGCACAGCGGCCGGCACAGGCCGCAAGCCAACCATGCACGAAGGAGACAAACGTGAATACTTTTCGTACGCTTATCCGCCTGCCATCCCTTGCGCTTTCGGCGGCCGCGCTAACGCTATGCGCTAACGCAGCCCTCGCGCAATACCCGGATCGACCCGTTCGTATCGTCGTCGGCTTTTCCCCCGGCGGGCCGACCGACGTGGTCGCGCGCGCCTTCGCTGCCTATGCCGCGCAGGCATTGGGGCAGAGTTTCGTGGTGGAAAACAAGCCCGGCGCCAACACCATTCTTGCCGCCGAAGCCGTCGCCAAAGCCGCGCCTGACGGCTACACGCTGCTGGTGGGTGCCACCAACCACACCATGATCCCCGCCCTGTACAGCAGTCGCGTCAAGTTTGACGCCTTGCGCTCGTTCACCCCCGTGTGCGCGATAGCGGTCAGCCCGACGGTACTGGTCGTGGGCCCCGCCCTACCCGTAAAGACACTGGACGCATTTCTGGCACGGGTGCGCGCGGAGCCCGGCCGCATTACGTACGCCACGCCGGGCACAGGCAGTTCGGGTCATTTCGCCACGGCGCAATTCCTGAACCTGACGAAGACGTCCATGAATCACATCCCCTACAAGGGCGCGTCGCAGGCCGTTGCCGATTTGATGGGCGGACAAGTCGATAGCTCGCTGGCCACGCTGGGTTCGGTGCTGCCGCAAGTGGAGTCCGGCAAGCTGACAGCGCTGGCGGTGGCCGCGCCCCAACGCCTGCCACAGCTACCGCAAGTGCCCACCTTCGACGAGGCGGGCGTCCACGGATACACCGCCGACGCGTGGTACGGCGTGCTTGCGCCGGCAGGCCTGCCCCAAGACGTGCGCAGCAAGCTGGAGCAGGTGGCCCGGGATTTCGCCCGCGCGCCCGCCACCGCCAAGAGTCTGGATGCGCTGGGCATGCAGGCACGCCAAACTTGCGGCAACGATTTCAACGCGCAACTGGCCAGCGAGATCGATGCAAACCGCAAGCTGGCCGAGAACCTGGGGCTAAAGGCCGATTGAGCCGCGCCCGGATATAAAAGCAAACAACGAAAAATACACATCATTCAGAGGAAGACAAATGACGTTTCTTACCCAACCCTACGCGCGCCGCAAGACCGCGGCATTGATCCTGGCCTGCTCCGCCCCGCTGCTGGGCATGTCCGTCTCTCACGCAGCCGACACCTGGCCCGACCGGGCGGTGCGTATCGTGGTGCCCTACGGGCCGGGCGGCGCGGTCGATGTGGCCACGCGCAAGATGGCGCAAATGCTGTCCAGCCAGACCGGACAGAGCTTCGTCGTGGAAAACAAGCCCGGCGCCACCGGCACCATCGGCGTGAGCCAGGTCGCGCGCGCAACGCCCGACGGCTATACGCTGGTGGCCAACGACACTACGTATTCGCTCTTGCCGTACATCTTCAAGAAGTTGCCGTTTGATCCCGCAGAGGACCTGCAACCCGTCTCGGCCTTCGTCTTCGCCCCCATGGCCTTGGCCGTGTCGGCCGACAGCAGCAGCCACACACTTGACGACCTGATCGCGCAAGCCCGCGCCAAACCCAACATGATCACGTACGGATCAGGCGGGCCAGGCACCACGCCGCATTTCGCGGCTGAAGCGCTGGGCCTGGCGACCGGCGTGAAGTTCATGCACGTGCCGTTCAAGGGCGCGGCCGAGGCCACTCAGGCCGTGCTGGGCAAGGTGATCGATTTTCAGTTTGCGTCCACCACCGGCGTCATGGGGCCGGTGCAAGGCGGCCAGCTAAGGCTCCTGGCCGTCAGCGGCAACAAGCGCCTGCCGGTGTTGCCTGACGTGCCCACCTTTGCCGAAGCGGGCGTGAAGGACTTTGGCGTGGTCAACTGGACCGGCCTGTGGGCGCCAAAGGGTACGCCCCCGGACGTCACCGACCGGCTGCAACGCGAGATCGCCACCGCCATGGCCTCGGAAGAGATGAAAACGTTTGCCACCAAGATGGGGGCGGAGCCACGCGCTGCCGACGCCACAGAGTTTCGCGGCATCCTGGCCGATAGCGGCCAGATGTGGGGCAAGGTGGTCCGCAGCATCGGCTTCGACGCCAAATAAACCCAGGAGGATTCGCCATGTTCTGCTTGCACGCCCCCGAAGTCGTTGACTTTCAGGTCTGGTCGACCATGCCCGATCACTTGCGCCGCCCCCGGCGCAGCGCCTGGGCCGACGCCAACCGGGGCGGCATGCCGGTCGACTCCTTTCTTGAAGGGCCGGTCTTTGATGAGTCCGGCAACCTTTACGTCACGGACATCCCCTGGGGCCGCGTGTTCCGGATCACGCCCGACCGCCAATGGTCATTGGTGGCCGAATACGACGGCGAACCCAACGGCATGAAGTTTCTGGACGCCGGCCGCCTGCTCATTACCGATTACAAGAATGGGCTCATGACGCTGGATATCGCGACCGGCGCCGTCACGCCCTATCTTGAACGCCGCAACAGCGAACGCTTCAAGGGCGTCAACGATCTGATCTTCGACACCCAAGGCAACCTGTATTTCACCGACCAGGGCCAAAGCGGGCTACACGATCCCAGCGGCCGCCTGTATCGACTGCGGCCCAACGGCCAGCTAGACCAACTTCTGGATAACGTGCCCAGCCCGAATGGCGTGGCGTTGTCGCCCGACGAGCGCGTGCTGTACCTTGCCGTCACGCGCGGCAACTGCGTGTGGCGCGTGCCCTTGCTGCCCGACGGCAGCGTCAGCAAGGTCAGCCAGTTTTTTACATCCTACGGCCCCAGCGGCCCCGATGGCCTGGCCGTTGACACCGAGGGCAACTTGCTGGTCTGCAACCCCGGGCTGGGCTATGTCTGGCTGTTAAACCATCGCGCCGAACCCAGCATCGTCTGGCGCAGCGTCACGGGCGCGTCCACCACCAACCTTGCCTTTGGCGGCGAAGACAGGCGCACGCTGTTCTGCACGGAATCGACCAGCGGCTCGATTCTTTTTGCGTCCGCGCCCCACGCGGGCCTGGCCCTGGCGCGCAAGGCCTGACAGCGCCAAACAAAATACGCGTGGCCGCCGCTTGAGTTGACAGTGTAAAACGACCGTTTTACATTGGACGCATGGATACCAAGACACAGCTGATCTCCACGGCGGAACTTCTTTTCAACCGACACGGTTTCACGGCCACCGGCATGGACCGCTTGACCCAAGGCGCCGGCATGTCAAGCCGAACGCTCTACAAGCATGTCGGCAGCAAAAACGCGCTGATCGCCGCCGTGCTCACCGAGCGCGACAAGCGCTTCTTTGCGCAAATTCAAGAAGCAAGCAGCGTCGACGCGATCTTCAAGGCGCTGGAAAACTGGATGAAAACCGAAGACAACCTGGGTTGTCTGTTCTTGCGTGCCTACGCGGAAACCGGTGGCGACACACCGGAAATTGCCGATGCCGTGTCCGCGCACAAAGCCGCTTTCTGGCGAAAAATTCGGGAAGTCGTCTCGGCGGAAACCGGGGGCCGCAGCGACCCGGTGCTGGCCGAACAGATCTTGGTCTTGTTCGAGGGCGCGACGGCCGCCGCCATCTATCGCGGCGCAAAATCCGTGAAGGCGGCACGCTTGGCGGCCATCGCCCTGGTGGAACGGGCGCGGCCATGAGCCTTGCGCTGAGTCCCGCCGCAACGCTGGGCGCAACCGGTTTTGCGCTGATCGCCGTCTGCTATGGCTTTGCCCGCTTCGCCTTCGGCTTGTTCCTGCCGCGGATCGATGCTGACTTGTCCTTGTCGTCGACGCTAAGCGGCTTGATCTCGGGCGGGGCGTTTCTGGGCTATTGCCTTGCCATCGCGCTGTCGGCCTGGTTGACCGAACGGATAGGGCCCCGCGCTGTCGCCGTCGGCGCAGCCCTGGTCGCGGCGGTGGGCATGGCCGGCATCGCCGCCGCGCCCTCGGCGCCCTGGCTGGCGGGCGCGGTCATGCTGGCGGGATCCAGCACGGGACTGGCCTCGCCGCCCCTGGCCGCAGCCGTAACCGCAGCGGTCAAGCCGAACCGGCAGAACGCCACCAACACCATCATCAACGCCGGCACCGGCGCGGGCGTGGTGCTGTCCGGCCCCGTGGCGCTGATGATGGGAGACCAATGGCGCCTTGCGTACGCGGGCTTTGCGGTGGCGGCGGTCGGCCTGGCGTTTGCCGCGGCGCTCTCCCTGCCGCGAGGCTCCCAGGCAGCCACGAACAATACCCATGGCTTACCGTCCCTTAACGGAGAGCTGCGGCGCTTGATCGCCGCCGCCTTCCTGACCGGCGCGGCCAGCACCGCGATCTGGTCCTTTGGAGCGCAGCTGGTCGCGCTGCGGCTCGACTGGAGCAGCGCAGGCGCGGGCCTGCTGTGGATCGCCATCGGAGCGGCCGGTATTGCGGGCGCGGGCGCGGGACATCTGATTGCGCGCTTCGGCATGGACCTGGTCCATCGCGTATTCCTGGCGGCAATAGCGGCAGGCATGCTTATGATCGGCATCACAGGCACCTCGGCGGCCCTGACCCTGGGCGGCGGCCTTCTGTTTGGCGCCGCTTACATCATGCTTACCGGGGTCTATTTGCTGTGGGGCGTCCGGGCGCTGCCGGACCGGCCCGCCACGGGCGTGATGATCGCCTTTCTGGCGCTTGCGGTCGGTCAGACCGCCGGGGCCGCCGTCTTCGGACTGTTGATGGAGCATCTGGCGGCCAATTCCGCCGTGGTTATTTTTGCCAGCCTTGCCATCACGGCGGCGTTGGCGCGGGTTGAAGAGGCAAATCCAAGACCGTGTGTGGCGGGTCGATAGCGGGCGGCGCGGGGGGGATTGCTTGCTGTTGCTTCGGGTTGCCAGTCCCGCTGGGCAGCGTCGCGCTCAGCGCTTTCAAGACGAAAGGATCTACAACATGACTTGCATGAGCCGCTGCTTTTTTCACTGAATCCGCGCCTTTCAACATTTGTTGAAAGGCGCACTTTCACTGAAATTAATGTGCAGTATCCAATCAGCTCTTCACCCCGCAGCCCACGTGTTAACGTAGCCGCCACCCCACAGCCCCACCCTACTCATGCAAAGCCGCTCCCTGCGCGCTTTCCTGGCGCTACACCAATTCGGCACCGTGACCGCCGCCGCGCAGGCCGTGCATTTGTCGCCCGCGGCGGTCAGCGTTCAGCTGCGGAACCTGGAAGAAGAACTGGGTGTCGAGCTATTCGTACGCACCGGCCGCTCAATCCTGTTGAACGATCGCGCGCACCAGCTTCTGCCGCTTGCCCGGCGGGTCTTGGACCTGGAAAGCGAGATGGCGTCGTTGGGCAATTCCAGCCGTCTCAAGGGCAGGCTGGCGCTGGGCATCATCACCAGCACATTGAGCGGGGGGCTGCCGGATGTGCTCAAGCGCCTGGGGGCCGAACACCCCTCCCTGGAATTGCGCATCACCGCGAAGCGGTCGCCAGACCTTGCGTTGCAGGTGGAAGCCGGCTTGCTGGATGCGGCGGTCATTTCGATGCCGCCGCCGCATTTTTCCACGACGCTTTGCTTTCACGAGCTGTATACCGAGCCCCTGGCGCTGGTCATGAGCGCCAAGCGAAATTTCACCAACGTCAAAGCCGCGTTGGAGGAATATCCCTATATTGCTTTCGACAAAACCACCTGGATCGGCAAGCAGATCGACGCGTTCATCCAGGACAGCGGCGTCTCGGTACGGCCCGCGATGGAGTTGGACTCGCATGACGCCGTACTGTCCATCGTGCGCCACGACATCGGCGTCACCGTCCTGCCCGTGCTGAAAGGCCCCGCGCGCAGCGACGGCGCGCTGAAGTTCATTGACCTGCCGGGCTTGTACCGCACGGTGTGTCTGGCCGTGCGCCACGCCAATAACGACAGCCGAACCACGCAGGTGCTGGTGAACTGCTTCCGGGAATTCGGGGAATCTTCTCCGCTGGCGAAATAGCCGTCGTGCTTGTCATCCCACGAGCATCGTTTTTGCCGATGCTCAGATGTAAAAAAATTAGCTTTTGATAAATCTCTCGCCTTCTTAGTATGGATCTTGGCATCGTGCATGGGCCGGATCACATCAAGCGGCCAGTGCCGTCGGAAGGAGGGATTTTTGAACATCGTCGTGACTGAATTCATGGACGCACCCGCGGTCGACCGACTACGGGAAAAAGCAGACGTCACCTACGACCCGAAGCTGGTCGACGACCTGCCGCGCTTGTGTGAAGTGGCGGCCACTTGCGACGCACTGATCGTGCGCAACCGCACGCAGGTGCGCGGCGAACTGCTGGCGTCGCTCAAACAATGCAAGGTGGTGGGACGGCTGGGTGTCGGCCTGGACAACATCGACCTGGCCGGCTGCGAACAACAAGGCATACAGGTGTTTCCCGCCACCGGCGCCAACGCCAACAGCGTTGCCGAATACGTGATCGCGACCGCGATGGTGTTGCTGCGCGGTTCGTACGCATCCTCGGCGGCGGTCGCGGCAGGCGAATGGCCGCGCGACGCGCTGTCGAAGGGCCGAGAGATCTCGGGCAAGACCCTGGGCCTGCTGGGCTTTGGATCGATCGGGCAATTGACCGCGCGGCTGGCCAAGGCGCTGGGCATGTCGGTGCTCGCGTTTGACCCGGCGTTGGCGCATGACGACCCGCTGTTCGCGAAGCTTGGTGTCGCGCCCGCCGCCTTGGACAACGTGCTGGCGCAAGGGGACGTGCTCAGCTTGCACATGCCGCTGCTGGAGTCCACGCGCAATCTGCTCAATGCCACGCGCATACAGGCCATGCGGCCCGGCGCCATTCTGATCAACACCGCGCGTGGCGGCATCGTTGACGAGGCCGCCGTGGCAAGCGCCCTGCGCAGCGGACAGCTTGGCGGCGCCGCGCTGGACGTCTTCGACGTCGAGCCGCTTGCCCTGGCGCCGCACTTCCAGGGTTGCCCGAACCTTATTCTTACGCCCCACACAGCAGGCTTGACCACCGAATCCAACCAACGGGTAAGCAGTCTGGTTGCAGAGAAGGTGCTGGCGGCGCTGGGCTGATTTTGCAACACCGCATTGGCAGCACCGACCTTGCAGCACCGACCTTTGCAACACCATAAAAAATACACGGACAGGAGACAAAATGATTACCAGAAGAATGTTGCTGGCCTCGGCCCTTGCGCTTGCCGCCATCGCCCCCGCCGCCGGCGTACAAGCACAATCACAAGCCCAAGCACCGGCCACCGACTACCCCGCCAAAGGCAGCGTGTTGAAATACGTCGTGCCGTTCCCGCCGGGTGGATTGACGGACGTCATGGCTCGCCTGGTGGGCCAACAACTCAGCGAGCGGCTGGGCGTTACCGTGGTGGTGGAAAACCGCCCGGGCGCGGGCGCGATGATCGGCGCCGAACAGGTATCGCGCGCGGCGCCCGATGGCACCACGCTGCTGGCCATCACCATGACGCACTCGGTGAACGCCACCTTGCTGCGCGACAGAAGCCGGTTCGACATCACCAAAGACCTGAAGCCCGTCGCGCTCTTGGCTTCGACACCGATCCTGGTCGTGGTGCCGGCCAACAGCAAGATACGCACGCTGGACGACCTGGCCAAGGCGGCAAAGGGCAAGGAACTGAATGCCGGGTCCAGCGGCGTGGGCACGCCATCGCATTTGTCCCTGGCCTTGTTCAACCAGATCAATAGCACCAACATCCTGCACATCCCCTATGCCGGCGGCGCGCCGTCATTGACCGACCTGATGGGCGGCCAGCTTGATGTGATCTTCAGCAACTACGCCGAGTCCCTGCCCTACGTGCAGTCGGGCAAGCTGCGCGCCATTGCCATTGCCAGCGCGGCGCGCAATCCGCAAGTGCCGAATGTGCCGACGTCCGCCGAGGCAGGCATGCCGAAGCTGAACGTCGAACAATGGACCGCCGTCATGCTGCCCGCCGCAACCCCGGACGCGATCGTTCAACGCCTGGGCAAGGAACTCGTCGGCATCATGGCGCGGCCCGAGGTCGCGGAAAAGACGCGCTCGCTAGGCTTCAGCGTCGATGCGCGCGGGCCGGCGGAATTCGCGCCGTTCTGGAACAGCGAGGTGCAACGTTGGCGGGCACTGATTCAATCGGCGGGGATCACCGCGCAATAGCATTCCTACGGGGGGACGAACGGATTATCCGCGTAGACGCAGGGGCAAGATCGGATAGAGGGAAAAGGCCAACAAAGGCCCAGGCCGAAACAATGGCAACAATAAATTTCCAAGCCCGCTATTCGTCTTGACCCGGGTCCAGGCGGATGCCCGAGATCCCGGAAGGGCCGCAGCCCTCGCCATTTCTCGGTTCCCACCGCGCCCCTCCAGCCCAGGCAAGCACCGCAGACCCGGAGGGTTCGCACCCACCCGGCCTGCGCCATGTTTCAGGCCACCGTCCGGGTATTGCAGCGCCGTCCCAAATCAGTAGCATGCGCGGTCATCCGACTCAGCCTCCTTCAAGGATCGACCTCATGATGCTGCCGCGACCGCGCGTTGCCCTTTCCGCCCTGACGCTTGCCCTGGCCTTGTCGGGCTGCGTGCACGTGCCGGACTACAACGGCGAGGGCAGCATGGACGACCCGCGCTACGCGCAACTGCTGGACCTGATCGGCGAGGCCTTGAAGGACGACATGGCCGTGGTGCTGGTGGCCGACGTGATGCCGCACGCCAGCTTGAACGACGCGGAGTCCATGACCAAGTGGACGGGCAACACGGTCTGGATGCACGAACAGCAGCCGAAGATCACCTTTGGCCGCAAGTTCCAGAACAATTCGCTGCAACGGGACAAGCAGGCCACCTACCTGTTCAAGGCCTTCGAAGTGCATATCCTGCCGCCCGGCAAATACCTGCTGACCGGCGGCGACGACTACAAGCTGAATGCCTTGCTGGACCAGGTGGGCGCGCGCCCCGGCCCGGTGGGCTCGGGCCGGGGCGCCAACGGCACCGCCTATCTGTCGCCGGAGCTTTATCGCGAGTTCTACAAGGAAACCAACTGGCATGAAGGCACCACCGGCACGCAGCTCAAGACGCGCAAGGTGTGCACCGCCGTGCACCGGGCGTCGGGCAACTGCGTCAGTTGGGGCGAAGAGCAATACACCGAAACCACGCAGGGCTCCCGCGCCGGCTACTACGAGCAGACGGATTCACGCGATATTCCCGCCATCAAGGTGCAGTCGCGCGTGCCGCCGAAGCTGGCCTTGGCCAGCTTCACCCTCAAGGGCGGCCAACTTGTGCTGAGCCAGCGCATGCACATGAAGACGCCCAGCTACAAGTACAAGCAATCGGGCTGCCGCGCGGTCGACCCCAAGATGATCGAATGCCCGCTTGAAGACTTCACCGTCTACACGCGCCCGGCGCCGATGGATTTCACGCAGAAGCTCATCGCGCAGCGCCACAGCTTGAGCGACGCGCACCGACAGTTGCTGTCCACGCTACAACCCATGCAGATCACGCCGCTGGGCAAGCAAGGCATGGAAGATCCAATCTGGGGCGTGCCGCTGTCGATGGGTAAGGGGAAATAAGTCAGGCGGCGCTTAGCCGCCCGCAATCTGCTTCAACACCGCCGCCACAATCGCCTCGGGCCGGTCTTCCTGAACAAGATGGCCGGCATCCGCAATCGGCATGCACGGCGCGCCAGAAATCAGCGCCGCCAAGGCCTCGCCTTTCGCGTAGGGAATCCAGTTGTCGTTCTGACCCCATAGCACTTGCACCGGGCAGTCCATCCGCCCATACATGCCCTGGACCTCGTCGGTGTACTTCTGATCCATCTGCGCAATTTGCCGGTAAAAGGCGGGTTGGCCGATCTCGCCCAGCCATGGCTGGGTATACACATCCAACGCCTCGTCCGACAGCGGTTGGCAGGCCGCCGTCTGTAGATAAGCACGCAGCAGCGCGCGGTGCATGTAGTCGGGCATCCCCGCGAACGCGCCCTCGTGCTTGCGCACGTGCTGCACGAAAGGCGAGCCCCACGGGGCCAGCGCCACTGCGTCAAAGATCGTCAACGAGCGGTAGCGCAAGCCATCCAGATAGTAGGCGCGCAACGCGGTGGCACCGCCAAAGTCATGCGCCAGGACATCCGGGCGATCCAGTTCCCATTCCTTGAACAAGGCCGCCAGTACCTTGTTCTGCACCGCCAGCGACACGTCTTGCCCGTCGCGCATTTCAGACTGCCCGTAGCCCACCAGGTCAAAGACATAAACCGTTCTGCGATCCGCGAACGCCGGCACGATCCTGCGCCATACCTGCGAGGAAAACGGCGTGCCATGAATCGCCACCAACGGCGGCCCTTCGCCGCACGTTCCCCATCTGACGGCGTTTCCTTCGATGATCGATGTGTTCGGCAAATGCAGCACAGTGATCTCCTTTGTCATATCGCCAATCAACGGCAGTTTACGGTGCCGGGGTAGTTCGAGGTCAAGTGCGTTCCCGCATGGTCTCGCACAGCTTGCGTATCGCCGCGATGTCGCCCTGTCTGGCCATGCGCCGCAGTTGTTCGCTGAAGTCCTTGAACGCCGCATCGCGCGTTTGCAGCGCCTGCGCCCAATCGATCAGGTCCGAGATGGCGCCGCTTTCCAGCAGCAATTGCACCTGCGCCGACTCGGCGCTGGACAGATGCGGGGTCTTCGGCGACGCCGATTCCACATCGTCGCTTGCGTGCTTGATGGGCAACTGCAACAGCCTGCCCAGCACATGGCGAAGCTCTACCAGGTTGATGGGCTTGAGCAAGCTGGCGTCATAGCCTGCACCGCCCAAGGCATGCGTGTCGTGGGGCGTTGCCGACACCGCGATGACGGGCAGGTCCGGCCAGCGCGCGCGGGAGGCCGCCAGCACGGCCGAGCCGTCGACACCGTCCATGCGGTGGTCCGTCAGGATCAGGTCGGGCCGGCGGGCCTCGTCTGCCTGGATGCGCGCCACCATGCCCTGGCCACCGGCCTCGCTATCCACCTGAAAGCCCATGCTGGCCAGTTCCTCGACCAGGAATTCTCGAATCTCCGGCGTGTCTTCGGCCAGCCACAGGTGCTTGCCGGACCCGTCCAGCGTCGGCAGCACATGCGACGCGGCGGCAATGTAGTGGTGCGAGATGCGGGACTCGTCCATCTTCCTGACCGGTAGCGTGACGCCGACCCGCGTCCCTTGACCCAGCTCGCTGTCGATGCTGATCGCGCCTTTCATGCGCTGCACCCATTGCTGCACGATGGGCAGGCCCAGCCCCACGCCCGGCTGGTTCTCGGCGGCAGCCAGCCGCTGGAAGGGTTCGAAGATGCGTTGCCGGTCTTCCGGCGCGATGCCGCAGCCGGTGTCGCGCACCGATAGCACAAGCCGTCCCGCACCCTCGTTCGCGTCGCCCGAGTCCGGCACGATGTAGTCGGCGGTCAAGGTCAGGACGCCACCGCGCGTGAACTTGGCGGCGTTGTCGATCAGGTTGGACAGCACCTGGCGCACGCGCTTGCCATCCATTTCCAACACGGCCGGTACAGACTCCGACACCCGCAACACGAATTGGTTGTTCTGCCTGGCGGCGATCGGCGCGGATTCCTTGGCAACCGCATCCAGCAAGGCATGCACGTATTCAGGGGACACGCGCAACGCCTGGCCGCCCGCGCCCGCGGCGTAATCGATCAGGTCATTCACCATGCCCAGCATGTGGTCGGCGCTGCGACGAATGATCGCGCCGCGCGGCGCGTCGTCGCGGCCGCCCGCCTGGATCAGGTCCGCAAAACCGATGATGGAAGTCAGCGGCGTGCGCAGGTCATGGCTGATGCGGGCCAGGAAATCCTGGCGCACGCGGCCGGCCTCGTCAGCATGGATAAGCGCTTCCTGCAACGCTTGCGTGCGCTGCCTGACAGCCAGATCCAGCCGCTGGTGTTCGCGTTCGCGGGCCTGCGTCAGTTGCTGCTCTACCGCCAGCTTTTCCTGACGATGCTGGCGCGTGCGGCCATGCACCAGCACGGCCAGCATCAGCGACACCGACAACAGGTCCCAAGCCACCTCCGGCCCGCCTTCCCAGCGCCCGGGCAGCAAACCGTTGATGAAAGCCAGCCGCAAAAAGAGCAAGGCGCAATACACCGCGAAGGACAGCAGGAAGATCCGCGCATTGGCGTGCCCGCGCCGCCAGCCGTCGGCCATGGAAACCGGCCAGACCAACCCCCACAGAAACACCAGCCCGACCACGGCCTGCGCGCTGGCGCGATAGTCGCCCAGCGCGGCCCAGACCGAGCCCGCCAAACCCAGGGCGATCAGCACGCCGTACACCCAGCGCCAGAGCCGCACCCGATGCAGGTCCGCGAACAACATCACCGTGAAGGCGAACACCGTGGCGGCCAGCGTCCCCAGCACACTGGGCGCGCGTAACACCGTTTCACCGCCGCCCGTCAGCACATAGCGGTAGAGCAAGCCCTGGAACGACAGGCTGTAGAGAATTTCGATGATGATGGCGGCGGCCAGAAACAGGAACACCCGATCACGCTGGGCCACGCCCAGCACCCCGGTGTAGATCGCCACCATCAGCAGCGCGCCGATCAGCAGCGCCAGGACCACCGTGCCGCGCTGCGCCGCGTCCACGAACGCCGCCGGCGTCCACAAGGTGGGTTCCATGCTGATGGCAGAGCGGCTCTGCACCCGCACCAGCACTGTCACGCGCTCACCCGGCATCAGCAGCAGCGAAGCCACCGACACGGAAGACGGCACTTCGCGCGCGGCGAGCGGCTCGCGGTTGCCCGCCAGGACGACTTTGAAGGGCTCGCGTTGACCGTCGTGATACAGGTAGAAGCGCACGTCTTCCAGCCTGGGCACGCCGAAGGACAGCCAGCGTTCCAGGAAGCGATGGGTGGGGTTGTGCACGTCCAGCTTCAGCCAGTACACGGATGGCGAAAAGCCCCGGTTCAACCAGGCGGGGGTGACGGGCTGCCAGGATCCGCCAAGGATCTGGCTGGCGTCCAGGGTTCCCGCCGTGTCTTCCACGCCCAGCAGTTCGTGATTCAGCGGCAATTTGCCGGTGACGGCGCTCAGGTCCACGGGCGGCGGCGCAGCCTGCGCTTGCGCGGGCAGCAGCAGGCAAGTCAGGGCCAACAACATCGACAACAACGACAACAACGGCAGCCAACCCGGCAAGCCCAGGCGGTGCTCAAGCATAGGGGTCCAATTCCTGGCGCAAGGCCGTGGGCGGCATGCCGAAGCGTTCGCGGAAAGCGGTAGAGAAATTGCCACGGTTGCCATACCCCACCGCTTGCGAAATGGCCTGGATATCCAGGCTGGTCTCGCACAGCAGGCGGCGTGCCTCGCGCATGCGCTCTTCGCGCAGGAACTCGAAAACGGTCGTGCCCGCGCAGCGCCGGAACGCCTGGTTCAGCCGCCGCGCGTTGGTGTTCAGCGCCTGGGCCAGCGCCATCAGTTCGGGCGTGTGATCCAGCCGTTCGCGCAACAGCTTGCGCGCCGCGCGAAACAGCACACCGTCCAGCGTGGCTCCGGCGGCGGCGGCCGACGTGCCGTCTTCCGCGCTGGCCTCGGCCACCGCCGGCGTCGACGCGGGCACGGGCACAGGCGTTGCAGCCACCCGCAGATGAATCAACAGGCGCAGGCGCACCTCTTCAAAATCAAACGGCTTGGCCACGTAATCGACGGCGCCCGCCGACAGCCCCGCCACCCGCTCACCGGGCAGGCAAGCCGCGGTCAGGAAGATGATGGGAATGCCGCGCGTGGCCTGGTCGGCCTTCAACAGGCGGCAGGCGGCCAGGCCGTCGCAGACCGGCATGTTCACGTCCATCAGGATGATGTCCGGCTGCACCAGTTGCGCCTTGCGGTAGCCGTCGTTGCCGTCCTCGGCCACATAGACGCGGCAGTCCTGGCTAGTCAGGAAATCCACGAGCAGCATGCGGTCTTCGGGGCGGTCCTCAACAACCAGCACACGCAAACCGGCGAGCTGGCCCGGAGCCAGCGGAAAAAAGGCGTCGTTCATGCCCCGAATTCTTTCATGTCGGCTGGCGCCAGCGTTGGTAACAAGCGACAAAACCGAGGCCCCGGTTCGAATAATTTTCCTTGCGGCAAACCTACCTGGCATTCCAGCAAACCTCGGTAATGGAATATTTGCGTACTTACGATAATGTTTGTTACAGCGCGAAACTGGTCAGGATGCCGTTTTTTCCACCCCTTTGTGGCGTTGCCGCGACAACCCGACGGAAGCGGAATTTCCCCGTATTTTCCTGCACCTACCAGTGACGGCGTCACGAGCGAAGGCATATTTCAGCGCTGCTCGGTTGCAAAAATGTTGTGTACCGAAGCGTGACTTATATGTCAAATAGCGTCCATCAATTCTAAATGTAACAACTCGCCGTCCGATCCCCCCATGCGCCGTCTATCCCGAGTTTGCCGTCCGTTCGTCCTCTGCCTGACCCCCATTTCCTTGCATATCGGTCTTGCCACCACGGCACTGGCGCTGGCCGCCGGACCCGTCATGGCGCAAAGCGTGCGTCCGCAATTGCCGTCTGCCGCCGAGCCGGGCCGCACCCTGCCGCAACCGGCCATGCCGGAAAGCACGACCGCCGCGCCGCAGGTAACGGTGCAGCAAGGCAGCGCGTCAGAGGCGCCGGCAGGGGCCGAGAAGCTGAGCTTCACGCTGAGCAACATGCGCGTGGACGGCGTGACCCACTATCCCCCTGAAAAAATCAGCGCGTTCTACCAGGGGCTGGTGGGCAAGACGATCACGGTGGCCGACGCTTTCAAGGTGGCCAACGACATCGAACTGCTCTACCGCAACGACGGCTACGTGACCACGCGCGTCATCGTGCCGGAACAGACGGTTGACGGCGGCGTGTTCCGCATCGTGGTGGTCGAAGGCTATGTGTCCGACGTGAAGTACGACGGCGACATCGGCCCCGCGCAAGCGGCGGTTGAAAAGCTGGTGCAGCGCCTGCGCGGCGTGCGCCCGATCAATGTGGCCGAGGTCGAACGCCAACTGCTGCTGGCCAATGACCTGAGCGGCATGGTCGTGCGCGCCTCGCTGGAAGCCTCACCCAAGGAAGTGGGCGGGTCGGTGCTGGTGGTGCACAGCGAACGCAAGCCGGTGGATGCGCGCCTGGGCTTTGACAACCGTGGCTCGCCCTACCTGGGCTGGAGCGAAATGACCGGCCAGGTCACGCTGAATTCGTTTGGTGCGCGCGCCGACACCTTCACGCTGAGCGGGCGCCTGGGCTTTCCGGCCTACCGCAGCCAGGCCGTGGCCGGCAACTACGACATGCTGGTTTCCGACAGCGGCATGACCTTCGGCCTGGCCGCCAGCTACGCCAAGAGCGAGCCGGGCCGCGACCTGGCCCCGCTGAACGTCGCCAGCGACGTGCAGGCCTACACCGCCACGCTGACCTATCCGCTGATCCGCTCGCGTCTGGAAAACCTGCGCGCCTTCGGCATGTTCGACGTGCGCAACGTCACCACCGACATCACCGACACCCCCTTCACGCGCGACCGCCTGCGTGTGCTGCGCGCGGGGCTGAGCTATGACCGCACCGACAGTTGGAACGGCATCACCGCCATCCGCGGCACCGTGCACCAGGGCCTGGACGCGATGGGCGCCACGCAGGAAGGCGCCGAACTGGCTTCGCGCGCCAAGGGCCGCTCTGATTTCCTGAAGCTCACCGCCGAACTGACCCGTCTGCAACAGCTCACCGAACGCCTGTCGCTGGTCGCCACCTTCGCCGGCCAATACAGCGCCAGCCCGCTGCTGGCCAGCGAGGAATTCGCGCTGGGCGGCCCCAACTTCGGCCGGGGTTACGACGACGGCGAAATGTCCGCCGACTCCGGCCTGGCCGGCTCGCTGGAACTGCGCTATGCGGTGTCCACCGACAACTTCCTGCCGCACGGGGCGCACGTCTACTCGTTCATTGACGGCGGCCGCATCTGGTCGCGCAGCGAAAGCGCGCCCTTGACGCGCGCCAACGTGTCCTCCATTGGCGCGGGCATGCGCGCCAACCTCAGCAAGAGCCTGTACGCCACGCTTGAAGTGGCCAAACCCACAAGCGGCGATGTCCTGACCCAGGGCAACAAGAATCCCCGCGTGTTCTTCAGCATTTCGGCGCAGTACTAAGCAGCGAACGACAAGAGACCGACCATGAATCGCAATTCCCGCAGCCTCGCCCAATCCGCTCGCCGCTCGCGCACGAAAAAAGACGCCGCCCTGCCCGCGCTCAGCACACTGGCCGTGCTGATCGGCTCGCTGGCATCCAGCGGCGCGCACGCCAACCCCACCGGCGGTAACGTCGTGGGTGGCGCCGCCAACATCGTTGACCGCGGCAACGGCACGCTGGACATCAACCAGTCGACCGGCAAGGCGATCATCAACTGGAAAGACTTCAGCATCGGCGCCAACGAGACGGTCAACTTCCGTCAGCCTGGCGGCAAGAGCGTCACGCTGAACCGCGTGGTCGGCAATGACCCCTCGGCGATCTTCGGCCGCTTGAACGCCAACGGCACGGTGATGCTGGTGAACCCGAACGGCGTGGTGTTCGGCAAGGGTGCGCGCATCGACGTGGGCGGGCTGGTCGCCACCACGGCGAACATCAACGACAAGGACTTCCTGGCCGGCAACTACAAGTTCAACCAGGCCTCGACCAAGGCCAATGCCGCGATCGTCAACGAAGGCACGATCAGCATCAAGGCCAGCGGTCTGGCCGCGCTGGTGGCGCCGTCGGTGCGCAACTCGGGCGTCATCGAAGCCAAGCTGGGCCGCGTGGCCCTGGCGGGCGCCAAGACCGTCACGGTCGACTTCCAGGGCGACGGGCTGCTCAGCTTTGACGCCACGTCCACGGTCGGCGAACTGCCCAAGGACGCCAGCGGCAAGCCCGTGTCGGCGCTGGTCACCAACACCGGCGTGATCCGCGCCGACGGCGGCACGGTGCTGATGACGGCGCGCGCCGTCAAGGGCGTGATCGACAACGTGGTCAACACCGACGGCATCATCAGCGCCCAATCGGTCGGCATGCAGAACGGCAAGATCGTGCTGTCGGGCGGCGATGCCGGCACCGTGAAGATCGCGGGCAAGGTCGACGCCACGGGCGTGGGCGCGGGTCAGCAAGGCGGCAAGGTCGTCGTCACCGGCGAACACGTGGACGTGACGCGCAGCGCGGCCATCGACGTGTCGGGCGCCGCGGGCGGCGGCGAGATTGCGTTGGGCAGCCTGGGTGTGTCCCCGGACAATGGCTCGGCCGCGTTCAGCGGCAAGTCGTCCACCGTCAAGGTGGCGGCGGGCGCCACGCTGAAGGCCGATGCGCTTGTGAAGGGCAACGGCGGCAACGTCACGATGTGGTCGAACGACGCCACGGCCTTTGCCGGCAGCCTGTCGGCGCGTGGCGGTGAACAAGGCGGCGACGGCGGCTTTGCCGAAGTCTCCAGCAAGAAGAACATCGGCCTGACCGGATCGGTGGACATGCGCGCGCCCAAGGGCAAGACGGGCCTGCTGCTGATCGACCCGACCGACCTGCGCATTGTCGATTCCGGTAGCGGCTCGGGCGCGCTGGACGGCAGCGCCGGCGATGGCACCGTCAATGGCAGCGACGCCAACGCGGCCAACAACACCGTGTCGCGCGGCCTCCTGGAAAGCCTGGCCGGCACCACCAACATCAAGCTGGAAGCCACTGGCCAGATCACCATCGCGGACATGGCCGCGATCAATCTGCAAACCACCTCGGGCAACAGCTTCACGCTGCGCTCGACGCAAACGGGCGGCATCCGCTTCGAGAATTCGAATACCGAAATCAGCACCCAGGGCGGCGCCATCACGATGGAAGCGCTGGGCGTGGGCAGCACGCTGGATAACATCGGCAAGCTGAACAGCCGGGGCGGCACGATCACGCTGAACGCCACCGGCGACATCAACCTGGCCAACGTCATTGACGCCGGCAGCGGCGCGGCGCTGGTCCGTACCAGCGCGGGCACCATCCGCAACGTGGGTGGCGCGAACCAGGTGGTGGCGGGCAACACCGTCACGCTGGACGCCAGCGGCGGC
Organism: Achromobacter spanius; assembly: GCF_029637605.1. Classification (NCBI taxonomy): domain Bacteria; kingdom Pseudomonadati; phylum Pseudomonadota; class Betaproteobacteria; order Burkholderiales; family Alcaligenaceae; genus Achromobacter; species Achromobacter spanius. Next base: position 3,306,361 of record NZ_CP121261.1, read on the forward strand.
AGCATTGGCGAAGCCGGCAACGCGGTCAACACCCAGACCACACGGCTGGCGCTTGCCACCGGCGGCAACCTGGCCGTGGCCAACCGCTCGGTGCTGAGCACGCTGGACATCACCAGCCGCCATGCGCAACCGGGCGTCAACAACACCTACGCGCTGACGTCCAGCGGACTGGATTTCTCGCTGACGGACAACGGCAGCTACCAACTGAACACGGTCGAACAGGCCGGCCTGAACTTCTCATTCACCGGCGACCGCACGATCAACGTCGGCAACATTGCGCTGGGCACGGGCGCGCTGGCGCTGACGTCCACGGCCGGTGACATCCAGGCGCGCAACAGCCTCGGCAGCATCACCGCCGGCAGCATCGCGCTGAAGGCCACGGGCAGCACCGGCAACAACGGCGCCATCGGCTCGTCGGCCCTGGCGTTGACCACAAACACGGGCGCGCTGACGGCCGCAAGCGGCTCGGGCGGCGTGTATGTGAACAACCTGGGCAACTTGGCCCTGCGTTCGATCGACACCACCGGCGCGCTGTCCGTCTGGGCTGGCGGTCACTTGACCGTGGGCGCAATCAAGGCCGGCACGTCCGTCCTGAGCTCGGATATCGGCAACATCATTGATGATGGCGATGACGCCACGTCGATTTCCACCAGCATGCTGACGTTGTCGGCGCAGAACGGCGGCATCGGCGCCGCATCCCGCGCCCTGAAGACCAACGCCAACAGCGTGTCCGCCACCTCGGGCGCGGGCGGCGTGTATCTGGACAGCACCAGCGGCAACCTCACCATCACCCAGGCACAGGCCAACAACGCCGCGATCGTGATCAACGGCGCAGGCGCCCTGTCCGCCAACAACGTCAGTTCTTCGGGCGGCGCGGTCAACCTGACCGGCAACAACATCTTCGCCGGCGAGATCAACGCGGGTTCGGGCAACGTCACGCTGACCGCGCGCGCGGGCAACATCACGGGATCATCGGCGTCGCTGATCACCGGCAACCTCGTCACCCTGCTGGCACCGGCTTCCAACAGCAACTACACCGTGGGCACGTCGGGCACCTACCTGCGCACGGCGGCCGGTGAACTGCGCGCCACGGGCGGCAGCATCTACCTGAACCAGGCCCAGGGCTCAGTGCTGCTGGACGACCTGAAAGCCTACAACGGCATTTCGGTAATCGGCGTGGCCGACCTGACCGGCAACAAGCTGGACGCCGGCAACGGCACCCTGTGGCTCAACGCCCAGGGCGGCAACATCCTGCGCGCCAATGCCAACAGCGAACTGCTAGGCAGCAGCATCAACCTGCAGGCCCAGCGCCACATCGGCACGGCCAGCGATCACATCAAGACCGCCACCACCAGCCTGATGCTGGCAAGCGGCGGCGACATCTATGTCGACAACCCCGACAAGACGCTGACGTACCTGTCGGTCAGCAACACGCACGCCGACCCCACGCGCCGCAACACGCTGCTGGTGTCCGCGCCCTACCTGGCGTTCGATGTCAATGACGATCTGGGCAACAACGTCTACGAACTGAAGCAGGTCTATAGCTCGTTGCTGAACCAGTTCATCTTCAGCGGTGACCAGAGCCTGCAACTGGGCAACATTCGCGCGGGCAGCAGCGTTGCGCTGACGTCCACGCAAGGCAGCATCCTGGACGATGGCATCGCGGATACGCGCGTCACGGCCAACTCCGTCACCCTTAGCGCCAACCAGGACATCGGCACCGCCGCCGATGCCGTCGCGGTCAACGCCCCGTACCTTTCGCTGAGCACGCGCGGCAACCTCTACGCCACCGACATCGCCGACCTGTATTCACTGACGGTGACCGCACGCCACAAAGCCGAGGATGACCGCTACGTGCTGGATGTGCGCGCGCCGTCGCTGCTGTTCAACATCACCGATGACATCGGCGGGCATACGATTCACGAGATGCGCGACAGCAACTGGGTGAACTTCAGCTTCACCGGTGACCGCGACATCACAGTCGGCAGCATCGACGCCGGCTACAGCGGCAGCATCTCGCTGAACACCACGGGCGCCATTCGCGACGACGGCGACAAGAGCACCCAGTTGCTGGCCAACTCGGTGTACCTGTATGCCGGCCGCGCCATCGGCGCCACCGGCACGGGCTACCTGGACATCCTGACCAGCAACCTGTCCGGCTCGGCCGGCAATGGCGGCTTCTACGCCCAGTTGCCTAAGCCCACCGGCGCCAACAACACCACCGGCATCATCACGCTGGGCAACATCACGGCGACCGACGCGGTGCAGATCGACGCGCGCCAGGGCGACCTGCTGCTGACCGGCACGGTGCGAAGCTGGAACGACGACGTCACGCTGAACGCGGCCAACGGTTCCATCCTGGGCAACGGCGTGGGCAGCGTGTATGCCGGCGGCAGCGACGTCCTGCTGACGGCCACGGGCGCGATCGGCGGCCTGTATTCGGGCAACGTGAGCTATGTGGGCGTGGGCGGCGCGGGCCTGGTCAACGTGCAGGCCAACGCAGGCGGCGACCTCTACCTGAACGGCGGCAACAGCAACATCAAGCTGACGTCGCTGGCGGCGGGCGGCCAGCTTGGCTACATGCAGTTTTCCGGCAACACGACGGTGGGTAGCGTGCAGGCCAACGGGCCGGCCTCGCTTGCCAACAGTTCGGGTTCCATCCTGGACGACGGCGACGACGCCACGAAGATCCAGGCCAGCAGCATCGCGCTGTCGGCAGGTGGCGTGCTGGGCGCGGCGGGCGCCGCGCTGACCTTGCAAGCCCCCGACGTCAGCCTGACCAGCGGTGGCGACATCATCGTCAACAACGAGATCGGCCTGACCCGTCTGGCCGTCACGCGCAATGGTTCGAGCTACGGCACGTACGCCATCACCGCGCCGAACTTGTCGGCCTTCACGCTGACGGACGACGCCAACGGCATTCATCTGAAAGACATCGCCAGTTCGAGCGATCTGGACTTCGCTTTCTCGACCAACGGCAAGCACTTGCTGGTCGGCAACATCGATGCCGGTGCGGCCGGCAAGGTCAGCCTGGTGTCGGCCGGCAACATCGCCAACGACGATCTGGCCAACCCGGGCGCGATCCACGCGGCCAATGTTTCGCTGACCGCGGGGTCGAGCGGCTCGATCGGCTCGTCGGCCACGGGCGGCACGCTGGCCCTGAACGGCACGTCGGCGTTGAGCTTGAAGGGCAACGACTTCTATGTGGGCAGCGACACCGTCCTGCAGAGCCTGGCCATCAACAGCCTGCGCGCGGCCGGCGGCACCAGCACCATCGCCATCGGCGGCGGCGCGGGCCAGACCATCCGCATCACCGACGACGGCATCACGCAGTACCTGGAAGAGATCACCGGCGGACTGACGGACTTCAGCTTCACCGGCCGCAAGAACATCCAGGTGGGCGACATCAGCGCCAGCGACTTGGTCAACCTGACCACGGCTGGCGGCGGCATCTATTCCAGCATCACCAGCGATGCCGGCTCCGGCCGTATCTCGGCCGGCACGGTCAAGCTGTCGGCCACCGGTAGCGACAACTACACCGCGCGCAATGCGAACACGGGCGCCATCGGCAGCAGTGGCCGCGCGCTGCGCACGTTGACCGACAACCTGGTGATCGCCAACAACGGCGACATCACCCTGAACAACGGCGGTCTGAAGCTTGAAAGCCTGGATCTGAACCTGACGCGTCGCGACGCCGGCAGCACCACGAATTTCGATACCAACGCTTATTCCTTCGGCGGGCTAGGAGTCCAATCGCTGTCAATCTCCGGTGGCGAAACCCTGTCGATCGGGGCTAGCATGAGCGGCGCCGCACTCGCCATCAGTGCCGATTCCGCCATCACGACCGGCACGATCAACACGGGCGCTGCGGGTTCGGTGTCGCTGACCTCGCGCTACGCGAACAGCCTGCTCAATCCGACCATCTCGCGCACGTCCGGCACGATCACCGGCAACAGCGTCACCTTGAACGCGCTGGGCACGAACGGCAGCGTGTGGGCGTCCACCAACACCGGCAACCTGACGATCGGCTCGGCGGGCAACGTCACCGTCGCCAACACCCAGCAGTTGTCGTCGCTGTCGCTAACGGCGAACCACAGCAACACCACCGGCACGCAGACGAATGCGTACAGCATCTCGTCCACCGGCCTGACCTTCGCGCTGAGCGATTCGACCGGCGTCAATGGGCTGACGCTCAGCAACGTCACCAGCGCGAACAATCTGGCGCTGTCGATTGCGTCCGACCGCGCGCTGACCGTCAACAATGTCGCGACCGGCGCGGGCGGCTCCGTCACGCTGAACAGCAACAACATCTACGGCACCAGCAGCAGCGCCAGCAGCCCCAACATCACCACCGGCGAGCTGACGCTGAACGGCGGCTCGGTCACGGGGCCGTACAACAGCAACCAACCGCTGTATGTCAGCGTCGACAAGCTGTCGTCGAACCTTCGCGGCATCCTATGGTTGTCGAATAACAAGACGCTGACGCTGGGCAACAACAGCGTCCTCGGTTCGGCGCGCGTCAGCGTCACCGACGGCTCCATCCTGCAAGGCGCGGGCAGCAACTTTGTCACCCCCTCGCTGACGCTGATCGCCACGGGGTCCATCGGTGCCGCAGGCAATGCGCTGCAAACCGATACCCGCCAACTGACCACTCAGACCGGCCGCGACCTGTTCCTGAACAACGCGTCGAACCTGTTCAGCCTGAACGTCACGGCCAACCACGCGGATCAGGGCGTGAACAACACCGTGCAGGTGGCGGCGCAGGGTCTGACGTTCAACGTCACGGATACCAACGACGGCTATAAGCTGTTCGACGTGCGCGACACCACCGGCCTGAACTTCTCGTTCAACGGCGACCGCACGCTGAACATCGGCAACATCGACACGGGCCCGGCCCATACCGTCAGCCTGGCCGCCAACGGCGCCGGCAGCAACCTCGTCAACCTGTCGCCCACCTCGCACGTCACGGGCGATTCGGTGTCGCTGTTCGCCACCGGCCAGATCGGCTTGGGCTCGGCCGACAAGATCAGCACGACCACCAGCGAGCTCTACCTGACGGCCGGCAGCCACGTCTATGTGGGCAACGACCGCGACCTGTCCAGCCTGTCGCTATACGCGACCGGCGTATCGCCCGCCACCTACGACGTCACGTCGAACCAACTGGTGTTCAACGTCGAACACAACGGCCGCCTGGTCGTCAACGAGGTCCGCGACAACACCGGCCTGAACCTGATACTGTCCAGCAGCGTGGGCCAGGACATCGGCACCATTGACACGCAGTCCACCGGCACCGTGCGCCTGTCCACCAACGGCAGCATCCTGGGCAGCGCCGACGACAGCCAGCGCATCACCGCCGGCCAGGTATCGCTGACCGCCCAGGGCACGGGCGGCATCGGCGCCGACGGACGAGAAATCAATCTGTCCGCCCCGGTGTTGACCATCCAGAACACCGGCGATGTCTACATCGATTCCGACACGCACATTGATTCGCTGTCGCTGTACTCGATGGGCAACGGCGCGCGCACCTACAGCATCAACTCGCCGACGCGCGACGGCCAGGGCAACATCGGCTTTACCGCCACGGACGGCGGCAGCGGCAGCACGGCTGGCCTGGTGCTGGGCAACATCACGGACGCGGGCGGCCTGAACCTGAGCGTCAGCAGCGACCGCAACATTACCGTCGGCACCATCAACGTGGGCTACGACAACGTGTCGCTGACCGCGCGCAATAGCTCGCTGTTGGGCGATGGCGACGCCAACACCAAGATCGACGCCGCATCGCTGACCTTGACCGCCAACACCGCGATCGGCGCCGACGGCGCCGGCAACGCCATCGACACCCGCGTCAGCACGCTGACCGGCCGCGCTCTCGGCGGCGGCGCGTACATCACGGTGGAAGGCAATACCAGCCTGCCCAGCCTGACGTCGGTGGGCGCCAGCGCGGTCAGCAATACCGTTGGCGATATCGAACTGGGCTCGGTCAACACCAACGGCAACGCCTTCACCGTCGACAACACCGGCGGTTCGATCCTTAGCGGCACAATCACCAACGCCACCACCGTCAACCTGAAGGCCAATGGCTCGATCGGCAACAAGAGCGCCATCCGCACCACGAACCTCACGGGCGGCACGACGACCGTCAACTTGAGCGCCAAGAAGACGGACACGGCGGACGGCAGCATCGCGCTGATTGAAACCTATGGCCTGCGCGCGGACTCGGTCACCGGCGATGGCAACATCACGCTGACGGCCGACACCGCCTACGCCGGCCGCGACCTGGTCGTGGGCACCATCAGCACCACCGATGGCGCGGTGGCGTTGGCGACCAACCGCGGCAGCATCATCGGCGCGGATAACAGCAACCGCATCACCGGCAAGAGCGTCACGCTGACGGCTGATTACGGCTCGAGCCGCGGCATTGGATCGGGCAACACCAACCGCATTCATCTGGACACGCCGTCGCTGACGTTGAACTCCGCGGGCAGCATCTACGTCGACAACCTGGCCGACCTGAGCGATCTGACCATCAACCGGAACAACAGCGCGGGCAATCAGAATGGCAGCTATGGTTTCCTGACCATTGACGCCCAGAACCTGACGTTCAGCGGCGCCGACACCGGCAACAACACCGCGCTGACCATTGTTCGCGACACCACCGGCCTGAACTTCACGTACAAGGCGATCGGCTCGATCACGCTGAACGACATCGACGTGACGTCCAATGGTTCGGTCAACCTGTCGACCAATCCCTACAACACCGGCGGCTCTATCCAGGGCATGGTCAGCACGTCGAAGATCACGGCGGGCGACCTGACGCTGTCCACGGCATGGGGCAACACCGGAAACTCGATCGGCTCAGCTGGCAACGCGCTGAACACCCAGGTCAACAACATCTCTGCCACGGCCTCGGGCGGCATCTGGCTGAAGCAAGCGGGCTCGATCAACCTGGGGAACCTGAGCGCGGGCGAAGACCTGTCGGTGACCACCACTACCGGTGACATCCTGGTTGGCACGGTCAGCTACGGCAACGACAAGACGCTGACATTGAACGCCCAGAACGGCAGCATCCTGGACGGCGGCGGCGCCATCACGGGCTCGGGCACCGGCGCCATCACGCTGACCGCCAAGAACGGCATCGGCACGAACGATGCGGCCATCAAGATCGCCGCACCGTACAACCCCGTGTCGGCCACCGTCACCGGCGACGGTTCCTTGTACCTGGACAGCACCAACAACCTGCTGGGCGGCCTGACGACGTCGGTCGCCAACGGCGAAACGCGCGTCACGTCCACCGGTAACCTGGTGCTGAACAGCATGACGTCGGCCACCGACGCGGCCGGCAACGGCATTTCGGTGAAGACCACGTCCGGCAACATCACCGTCAAGAACGTGCAGGCGGGCGCCACCCAGGGCCAGATCACGCTGAACGCCGAGAACGGCTACGTGCTGGCCGACGCGGCCGGCGCCACCATCAAGGCGTATGGCGTGGCGCTGAACGCGCGCTACGGCATCGGCGCGAACACCTCGACTGGCCGCATCAACGCGACCGGCCAGCGCGTTGAAGCCACCACCAATGGCGCGATGTACCTGGCGGCGGACAACAACTCCGTCTACTCGTACCTGTCGGGCAATACCATCGACATCGCGGCGGCCGGCAATTTGCAGATCGCCAACGCTATCGCCAGCAATGGCAGCGGCACGATCAAGGTCGTGGGCAACGGCGCGAACAGCCAACTGGTGGCGGGCAACATTGATGCGGGCACCGGCACGGTCAACATCGACTACAGCAAGACCGGTAGCACCATCGTCGACGACCGCGAGGAATCCACGCGCATCATCGGCAATTCGGTCACGTTGAAGGCGGGCGCGGGCATCGGCGGCGCCGAAGGCTCGGCCGACAAGCTGCAAACGACCGCCGCGCTCATCACGGCGGAAGTCACCGGCAACGGCTCGATCTTCCTGGACGACAACCGCGCGGCCGGCACGACGCTGAATTCGCTGATCACGCAGAATGGCGCCATCGGCATCACCACCGCCGGCCCCACCCTGGTCACCAGCGCCATCACCAAGACCAACTCGGCGGACAACGACATTTCGATCGCCACGTCGAACGGCGACCTGTCGATCAACACCATCGACGCCATGGCCTCGGGCGACGTCACGCTGAAGGCGGCCGGCTCCATCCTGGGCGCACTGGCGGGCAACCTGGTCTATGGCAACAGCCTGACGGCCACCGCTGGCGGCAGCATCGGCTCGGCCACCAACCTGGCCAACGGCACGGGCGGCATCGCCCTGCGCACCAACCTCGCATCGCTTGGTGACCTGTCCACCGGCGCCGATGGCGCGGTCATCGTGCTGAACAACGTGGGCACGCGCGCCCTGACGCTCAACGGCGACGTGACGCAGACCGGCGACAACAGCTCGGTCTACCTCCGTTCGTCCGGCGACCTGGACGCGCGTTCGGGCCTGTCCAACACCGCCGACAACCTGCTGCTGTCCTCGGCCGGCACGCTGACCGTTGCCGGTGCGGGCGTTCAGGCCAACGACACCGTCACCCTGGTGGGCACGCGCGACGTGGTTGCAGCCGGCGCCACGCCGCGCACCATCGCAGTCAAGGGCGACGCGCTGAACTTCACGAGCGGCGCGGCAGGCGGCAACACGGCGTTGACGACGGAAGTGGCCAACGCCAACGTCAGCCTGATCGGCATCACCGCGCCGGCGAGCCTCACGCTGAACAACACCGGCGCGCTGAACGCCGCGTTGTCCACCGCCAACGGCGACATCACGGCCAACGCCACCGGCACGCTGGATGTGACGGCCACGGCCAGCGGCAACAACCGCACCATCGACCTGAGCTCGCAGCACGGCGACGTGGCGTTTGGCCTGATCGATGCGGGCGACGCGAGCGGCACCGTCATCCTGACCGCCTCGGAAGGTTCGCTGGTGGGCGCGGGGATCAACCTCGCGACCAACAGCCTTGACCTGACCAGCAAGACCGGTATTGGCGACAACAGCGCGTCCTTCAACACGTCGGCGAGTTATCTCACGGCCAACGTCGTGGGCGCGGGCGACATCATCGTGGACGGCACCGGTGCCTTGACGCTGGGCCGCATCGCCACCGCGGACGGCCATATCCAGATCGCGGCCGTGGACGATCTGATCAGCACCGTCGGGTTGTCCGCCGGCAATCAGGGCGACATCTTCCTGGGTTCGGTGATGGGCAATGTGGGCGTCAACCACGCCATCGCGAACACCGACGCCAACAACCTGATGGTGATAGGCGCGCAGATCGGTTTGGCCGCCGTCGACACCGCCGGGGCACAATCCTACGACGGCGACGTCACGCTGAACGGCGATCTGACCGGCACGGCCATCGACATCACGGGCAATGCCACGCTGGCTGGCGGCAAGCGCACGCTGACCGCCAACGGCGAAAACGGCGGCGTTACCGTCTGGGGCCTGCTGAACGGCGGCGGCCAACAAGCCGTGATCGTCGCCAACGACGGCGAGGTGATGCTGGGAGGCAACGCCAGCATCCTGGCCAGCCTGAACATCGACGGCGCCACCATCGATCTGCAAGGCGTCACCACGACCGGCGCCCAGCAGTACAACGGCGACACGACGCTGCGTGGCCAGTACATCACGAGCAACGGCGCCTTCGGTGTCGATGGCGACACCGTGCTGGGCAGCGGCGTCAACGTGTACACGGGCAACGGCGCGGTCACGTTCACGGGCGACATCTCGGGCAACAAGGCACTGAACGTCAACACGCGGGGCGCCATCACCTACGGCGGCGCCGTCAGCACGGCGTCGCTGAACCAGGTTGGCACGGGCATCACCAACATCAACGGCGGCAGCGTCACCACAACCGGCTCGCAGTACTACACCGGCCGCGTGGTGCTGGGCGATGACACGACACTGACTGGCAGCACCATCATCCTGGCCAACGGCGCGGACGGCGCCCACGCACTGGATATCAATGGCGCCGCGTCGCTTGCGGGCGCCATCGGGGCCAACACCAAGCTGGCCAGCCTGACCATGAACGGCCCCGCCACGCTGAACACCAGCAGCATCGCCACCACCGGCAACCAGCATTACAAAAACGCCGTCTCGCTCATCATCGACCAGTCGCTGTCCACCACCACCGGCAACGTCACCTTCGACGGCACGCTGGACGGCGCCAGCAACCTTGCCATCACATCGACGGCAGGCGGTGACATCAGCTTCAACGGCGAGGGCTACGCCGGGCTGCGCCTGGGCAACGTCACGGCCAACACCGCGGGCGCCACCCGCTTCAACGGCGCAATGTACGCGGCGTCGGTGCAGACGGACGCCCCCGGCACGGTGGCCATCAACGCCAGCCGCATCGACACGACCGGCACGCAGACATTTGGCGAATTGGTGACGCTGGGCGCGGACACCGTGCTCAAGGGCAGCACCATCACGCTTGCCCAAGGCGTAAATTCCGCTGATCAAACACAAGACCTGAGCATCCAGGGCGATGCCGTGATCAACGGCGCGGTCGGCGCGGGCACGAATGCCCGACTGGCTTCGCTGACGATCACCGGCGACGCGCGGTTGGGTGGCGGCGCGATCAGTACCGTGGGCGCACAGGCCTACCAAGGCAATGTCACGCTGGCAGACGACCTGGTGCTCAACACCAACGGCGCGGCCGGCAACAACGTCAGCTTCGGCGGCACCATCGCCAGCACGGACGGCGACGCCAATGGCCTGACCGTCAATGCGGGCCTGGGCAACGTCACGCTGTCGGGCCAGGTCGGCGACAACGCCGACGCCCGCCTGGGCGCGCTGGCCATCAACAGCAGCGGCGCCACCACGCTAGCCAGCGCGGTGTACGTGGCCTCGGTCACCACGAACGCCGGCGGCACGCTGGCGATTGACGGCGGGCTGGTCGATACGACCGGCACGCAGTCCTACGGCGAACTGGCTGTGCTGGGCGCGGACACGGTCCTGAAGGGCAGCAACGTCACGCTGGCGCAAGGCGCGGATTCGGTCGACGAAACCCAAGCCCTGACCATCACCGGCAACGCCGTGATCAACGGCGCGCTGGGCGACAACGCCCGCCTGGCATCCTTGACCATCTCTGGCACGGCCGACCTGAACGGCGGCGGCATCGACACCGTGGGCGCGCAGTCCTACCAAGGCAACGTCACGCTGTCCGATGACCTGGATATACACACCGCCAACAGCAACGTCACGTTCAACGGCACCGTCGCCAGCGCCACCGGCGAGACGAACAACCTGAGCATCGGCGCAGGCAACGGCAACGTCAGCTTCGTGGGCGCCGTAGGCAACGCCACCACGGCTCGCCTGGGCGATGTGGCCATCAACAGCAGCGGCGCCACGACGCTTTCCGGCGCGGTGTACGCGGCTTCGGTCACCACCGATGCGGGCGGCACGCTGGCGATTGATGGCGGCCTGGTCGATACGACGGGCACGCAATCCTACGGCGAACTGGCCGTGCTGGGCGCGGATACGGTACTGAAGGGCAGCACCGTGACGCTGGCGCAAGGCGCGGATTCGGTTGATGAAACCCAAGCCCTGACCATCGACGGCAACGCCGTGGTCAACGGCGCGCTGGGCGACAACGCCCGCCTGGCCTCGTTGAGCATCACCGGTTCGGCCGACCTGAACGGCGGCACGGTCAGTACCGTGGGTGCGCAGGCCTACCAAGGCAATGTCACGCTGTCCGACGACCTCGTGCTCAACACCAACGGCGCGGCCGGCAGCAACGTCAGCTTTGGCGGCGTCATCGCCAGCACGGACGGCGACGGCCACGGCCTGACCGTCAACGCGGGCCTGGGCAACGTCACGCTGTCGGGCAAGGTCGGCGACGATGCCGACGCCCGCCTGGGTGCGCTGGCCATCAACAGCAGCGGCGCCACCACGCTTGACGGCGAGGTGTATGTCGCCTCGGTCACCACCGACGCGGGCGGCACGCTAGCCATCAACGGCGGCCGGGTCGATACGACGGGCACGCAGTCCTACGGCGAACTGGCCGTGCTGGGCGCGGACACGGTACTGAAGGGCAGCACCGTGACGCTGGCGCAAGGCGCGGATTCGGTCGATGAAACCCAAGGCCTGACCATCGACGGCAACGCCGTAGTCAACGGCGCACTGGGTGGCGGCACGGACGCCCGCCTGGCCTCGCTGACCATCACCGGCAACGCGGAACTGGGCGGCGGCACCATCAACACGGTGGGCGCGCAGGCTTACCAAGGCAATGTCACGCTGACCGACGATCTGGACAGCCGCAGCGCCAACGGCGACGTCAGCTTCGGCGGCACGCTGGTCAGCTCGGCCCAAGATGGCCACGGCCTGTCGCTGGATGCCGGCACGGGCAACGTGACCTTCTCGGGCGCGGTCGGCGACGCCGCCGACGGCCGCCTGGGCGACATCAGCATCGCCAGCAGCGGCGCCACCACGTTGGACGGCGCCGTGTACGCGGCATCGATCAGCACCGATGCGGGCGGCACGCTTGCCATCAACGGCGGCCTGGTCGACACGACCGGCACGCAGTCCTACGGCGAACTGGCCGTGCTGGGCGCGGATACCGTGTTGAAGGGCAGCACCGTCAGCCTCTTGGGCGGCGGCGACGGCGAACACGGCCTGACCATCGACGGCGACGCCGTGCTGAAGGGCGCGTTCGGCGCGCAAGACGCGCTGGCCAGCCTGACGATCAACGGCACGTCCAGCCTGGACGGCAGCATCGGCACCACGGGCGAACAGTCGTACAACGGCGCGGTCACGCTGGACGGTGATGTCACGCTGGCCACGCAAGGCGGCAACATTGCGTTCAATGACAAGGTCGCCAGCAGCCAAGACGATGGCCACGGCCTGTCGCTCTCTACCGGCACGGGCGACGTCACCTTCACGGACACCGTCGGCGACGACGCGGGTGGCCGCGTGGGCGACATCCGCATCGCCAGCAACGGCGCCACGACACTGGACGGCGCCGTGTACGCGGCCTCGATCACGTCGGACGCAGGCGGCACGCTGGCCATCAACGGCGGCCTGGTCGATACGACCGGCACGCAGTCCTACGGCGAACTGGCCGTGCTGGGCGCGGATACCGTGTTCAAGGGCAGCACCGTCAGCCTGCTGGGCGGCGCTGACGGCCCGCATGACCTGACGATCGACGGCGACGCCGTGTTGAAGGGCCCGTTCGGCGCCCAAGACGCGCTGGCCAGCCTGACGGTGAACGGCACGTCCACGCTGGGCCAAGGCAGCATCGCCACCACCGGCGACCAGTCGTACAACGGCGCGGTCACGCTGGGTGGCGACCTGACGGTGGCCAGCCGCGACGGCGACATCCGCTTCAATGACGCGCTTGACGGCGCGCACGACCTGGCGGTCTCCGCCGGCCAGGGCAAGGTCGAATTCGCCGGCCCGGTCGGCCAAGGCTCGCGCCTGGGCGACCTGACCATCGCCGCCGCGGGTGACACCGTGCTGGACGGTCCGGTCCGCGCCGCCTCGCTGCAAACCAGCGGCAACGGCGACCTGCTGATCAACGGCGGTTCGGTCAACACCACAGGCGCGCAGCAATATGGCCAGCACGTGATCCTGTCGGGCGTCGACACCACCCTGACCGGCACCAACGTGCAGATCAAGGCGGGCGTGGACGGCACCGAATCGGGCCAGCAAGGCCTGATCATCGCCGGCAACGCCGACATCCAGGGCGACATCGGCGCCACCACGCCGCTGCGCGGCCTGGCGGTCCAAGGCACGACCACGATGGGTCCGGGCAAGGTCGTCACGACCGAAGACCAGGTCTACGCCGGCGCGGTCACGTTGACGGGCGACCGCGAACTGACCAGCAACACCGGTTCGGTCGTGCTGGGCAGCACGCTGGACGGCGGCAATGGCAACAACCTGGCCATCAACGCCGGCCGCGACGTGCTGGTGGCGGGCGACGCCACCGGCCTGGGTTCACTGACCCTGCGCGCCGTGGACACCATCGTGTTCAACGGTGACGTCAGCGCCTACCGCGTGCAGCAGTTGGAAGCCAAGTCCGCCAGCTACAACGGCGCGGTCCGCGCCACGGGTCCCGACGGCATCGACATTTCGGGCGGCACGGTGTCGTTCGGCAAGGACGTCACCGCCGACACGGGTTCCATCCGCATCGCCAACACCGACCCGACCGGCACCACGAGCTTCGCCGCCGGCACCACGGTCCAGGCCGCCACGGGCTTCACCCAGACCGGCGGCGCCGGCCTGACGCTGCCCGCGCAACTGCTGGTGACGCAAGGCCCCATCAACCTGGGCGCGCCCGCCACGCTGCAAGGGGCGACTGCCACCATCAGCACCAACGGCGACATCACCGCCGTCGGTCTGTCCGGCCCGCAGACGTCCTTGACCGTGGCCACCGGCCCGCTGGGCGCGCTGCGCATCGGCCTGAACGACGCCAATATCAGCCACAAACTGGACGTGGCCGAGCTCATCGTTCCCTCCGCCGGCTCGGCCGACGTGTGGGGCACGGTCGGTGGCAAGACGGGCGCCCTGGCGGCCTCTTCCATCAAGAGCTCGCTGGTGGGTTCGCCGTACTACCTGAACGGCGTCACCTGGGGCCCGACGGGCACCATCGACCGCCTGGCCGCCATCACCGCGCCGCAGCCGATCATCCCGACCACGCCTACCGCCGACTCTTTGTTCCGTGGTACGGTCCCGTCTGATGGTTTCGGCCCGGATGCGCTGGGCGCGTACGCCGATCCGCAGGTGCTGCAGGTGGCCACTGCCAGCTTCAACTGGCTGCTGCCTTCCGGCGACAACGCCATGCTGAACGTACCGACCGGCAACAACTCAGTCCTGCAAGCCCCTGGCAGCAGCTCGCAACAACCCGCCGCCGAAGGCAACCCGTCTTCCGACGACGAGCGTCGCGACAACGACGCGCAATCCCGCACTCTTTGATTCGACACCATGACTACGCAGACTTCGCTTCCCCTGTTCTACGAACAACCCCGCCCCCTGGCGGCCGGCGTGCACGCCAACCTGTCGCTGGCCGGCAACACGGGCTTTGCCTATGCGGCCAACACCAACGCGGTGCCGCTGGTGGCCACCGAGCTGCCCACCGCGTGCCGCCATTTCCCCATCGTCTTCACTGACGGTGAGCAGCCCACGCCCGTCGCGGTGCTGGGTGTGCGCGGCCAGGAAAACCTGTTCGTTGATGCCGACGGCCAATGGCGCGCCGGCACCTACATCCCGGCCTACATTCGCCGCTATCCCTTCATCTTCATGGAGAACGAAGACCGCAGCCAATTCACGCTGTGCGTCGACGAGAAGGCCGCATCGGTGGTTGAAGGCCGCGACAATCCGTTCTTCGATGAAGCCGGCGAGCCCACCGACCTGGCCCGCAGCGCCCTGGAATTCTGCCGCGACTACCAGAACCAGCACGCCTACACGATGGAGTTCGCGCAGGCCCTGGCCGCCGCCGACCTGCTGATCGAGAACCGCGCCGACATCACCCTGCCCGACGGCCAACGCCTGGCCATGTCCGGCTTCAAGGTGATCGACGAAGCCAAGTTCAACAAGCTGTCGGACGAAGAATTCCTGCGCTGGCGCGCCAACGGCTGGCTGCCGCTGGTGTACTGCCATCTGCTGTCGATCAACACCTGGCCCGCACTGATCAATCAGGTGCAGCCGGTGGCTGCTGTTGAGGACACGTCCGCCGAGGCGTAATTTGCGACGCGGATGAGCAAGGCCGGCCCTGTTAAGGAGCCGGCCTTTTTGTTTTGTAGCGGGCCCAGCGTTATGCCTGTGCTTATGCCCGTGGGTAAGCCCGTGGGTAAGCCCGTCATTAAGCCCGTGCGGCGTCTTGCCGCTCAATCCGGCGCGCGAACATCGCAAAGCTGGCGCGCACGATGCTGGGCTTGAGCAGAAAGTCGTGCGACTCCGCTGCCAGCGCATCATCCACCGGCTTCACTTCGCCATAGGCAGCAGCCGCCAGCAACTGATTACGCGCGGCGCGCTCGATCAGCACCGACAGATACAAGGTTTCTTCCACCGAGCTGGTCGCCGCCAGAAAGCCATGGTTGGCCAACAGCACACATCGCTTTTCCCCCAAGGCGGCGGAGATGATCACGCCTTCCTGATCGGCAATCGGCAAGCCCGGCCATTCCTTCAGATGCGCACAGTCGTTATGAAACGGCGTGGCGTCCATGTGCGAGACCACCAGCGGGCGGCCGGTCATGGCAAGGGTTGATACATAAGGCGGGTGCGTATGCACGATGCAGCGCACGTCCGGCCGGTTGCGATACACCCAGAAGTGAAAGCGCACGGCGGGGTTGGGCGTGCCTTCTCCTTCCAGCACGTCCATGTTGTCGTTGATGCGGATGACCGTATCAGGCCGGATCTCATCGAACGCCTGGGCCAGCGCCGTCGTGAAAAACGTGCCGTCATCGTTCTTCACCGTGATCTGCCCCGCCAAGGTCTCGGAGTGCCCTTCCCGGGCCAGGATCCGACAGCTTAATGCGATCTTTTCCTGCTCGTTCCAGTTGCCGAAATCCAGCTTGTCAGCCGACCGCTTGAAGAACGCATCGGACTGCAGTTTCTTGTCATCCACACCCATCTCCTAATGCCTCGTGGCACAACACTGCCATTACATCTTGCGGTGGCTTCCAGGCCATTGACCGCAACCGCACAGCGATTGTCCGAGAGTGACACGGCCTAGGGTAAACGGCAGGTGCGTGCGCAATCCGCGTCGATACAATGATTTTGGTTTTGCGGGCACTGGGCTCGCGCTGAAAGTCGGGTCCATCCATATGCAAGTTGCCCAATCGCTTCCGCCTGCTGCCTCCCAGCAGGAACCGGACCTGAACTTCGCCCCCCGTTTTCGTCCCTTCTACGAAGCCGAACTATCCGGCTATCAGGCCCGCTTGAACAAGCTGGTGCTTCCGGGTGATTTCCTTCCGCTGACCCTGCAACCGCGCCTGCATTTGCAGGCTTGCCGGCTGCGCGCGGGCGGCTTGGCCGTGAACCTGGAGTCCACCCCCATGCGGGTCCAGCACCGCGCTGAACACGCGGCCGACGCGATGCGGGCGGAGTTTCTGGCCAGCTTCATCCTCGAAGGGCACGGAACCATCAGCCAGAACGGCGCGAGCCTGCCCGTGGAAACGGGCGACATCATTTTTCGTACGACGGCGCTGCCTTCTGAAGTGCGCATGCTGACGGATTCCCGGCTCGTCGTGATCAAGGGATCGTTGCTGAATCTGCTGGGCATGCATTTGCAGGACATCTCGCAGTTCACCGCCCAACGCGCGGCGTCGACGCTGCCGATGGTGCGCACGGCGCACCACTGCTTGGAGCATGTCTTCTTTGAGCAAGCCGACACGGTCAGCCCCACGTCCAGCATGTTTGCCGAACAGGCGCTGATCTCCTTGCTGGCGGCCATCTACACCAGCCAGGCGCTGGAGCAACTGCCGACCACCGAGCGTGGCCCCATCGAAAGCTGGCAGGCAATCACCAGCTACGTGGACACGCATATCGTCGACAGCGACTTGTCCGTCGCGGCGGTGGCGCGCGCGTTGCGGGCGTCCAGCCGCTGGGTGCATCGTTTGTTCCAGATGCGCGGCATTCAATACGGCCAGTATGTGCGCGAGCGCCGGTTGGAACTGGCCCGCACGGCGCTGGTTGATCCGTGCAAGGCCCATGTGGCGGTCAAGGACATTGCGCTGTCCTGTGGCTTTCAAGATGCCAGCCATTTCAGCCGCTGCTTCCAGCAACGCTTCGGCAGCCCGCCCAACAAATATCGCGCGTTGATGCTTGCGCAGGCGTAGCGGGCTGCCCGAGTGGCGCTCAGTTGAGGCGCCGTGCCGGGGTAGGCTTCATCAAGAATGCCGACGTGCCCGCAATCACGCCCAGCACGGCCAGGTAGCCGCCCACGGGCACGATGCTGTCAAAGCGCGCCACCAGCATGGCCGACACCATCGGCGCCAAACCACCGCCGATTGCCGCCGAGAACTGTACGCCGATCGACAAGCCCGAGTACCGCAGCTCCGGCGGAAACTGCGCCGCATACAGGCTGGATTGCGGAGCAATCATCATCGCGTAGTTCAAGGCCATGGCCACGAACGCCGCCACGCTGTAGGCCAGCAGCGAGCCACTGCCCACGGCCATGAAAATGGGGATAGCCATCACGCCCAGCAACAGCCCGCCCCAGCCGCACACGCGCCGGGCGCCATAGCGGTCGCCCAATATGCCGAACAAGGGAATGGTGAACGTCATCACCGCCGCGCCGTACAGCAGCGCTTGCAACGCGTCGGAGCGGTTGAAGCCCAGCGTGGACACCGCGTACGACACGGAGAAGACCAGGAAGGTGTAGATCAGCGTCACTTCGGCCAGCTTGCAGCCCACACACAGCAACAGCGCCTTGCCATGCTTGCCAAGCAACTCCGCCACCGGCAGCTTGACCTGAGTTTGCTCGGATTTGACGCGGGCAAAATCTGGCGATTCATCGATGCCTCGGCGTATCAATATGCCGACCACGATCAGCACCGCGCTGGCAAGGAACGGCAGGCGCCAGCCCCAGGACAGGAAGTCTTCTTCAGGCAGCCGCGTGACCAAGGAAAACGCGCCCACCGACAGCAAAATCCCCAGCGGGGATCCCACCAAAGGCAGGCTGCCGAAGAAGCCCCGCCAGCGTGGCGGCGCGTGTTCGACGGCCATCAGCATGGCGCCACCCAGCTCGCCGCCAAACGACAAGCCTTGCCCAACACGTAGGGCCACCAACAAGATCGGCGCCCACACGCCAATTTGCTCGTAGGTGGGCAGCAAGCCGATCAGCACCGTACAGATGCCCATCATCAGCAGGCTCAGCGTCAACATGGACTTGCGTCCGATGCGATCCCCGAAGTGCCCGAACAGGATTCCGCCGATAGGGCGGGCCAACATGCCGCTGGCAAAGGCGGCAAACGCGGCCAGGGTGCCGGTCAACGGGTCGAATTGCGGGAAGAACAGCTTGTTGAACACCAGCGCCGCAGCCGTGCCATAGGCTAGAAAATCAAACGCTTCGACGGCCGTACCCACCACGGTCGCCACGGATATTCGAAGCAGGTTCGGCTTTTTTCCAGCCCCCACGTTCATGTCGGGTCGAGAGATCGCTTCCATGTTTTTTCCCCTGTGTGTTGTTCGTTGTGACGTGGCGAACTGCGCTTACGTCACCTGCCCGGGCGCGACGTAACCCGGCAGTTCTTCAATACGACGGCGCCATGCCGATATCGCGGGATAGACGTTCACATCAATCTCGGCCTCTTCGGCCAATGCCAGATAGCCATAGCAGGCGATATCCGCAACGCTGGGTACAGTAGCCAGCCAAGGGCTCGCGCCAAGGCGCTTTTCGATCAAACCCAGCAACCGATCGGTCCGCTGTTGCAGCCCGTTCAAATCAAGCATGGCCTCACTTACGCCCAGGTGATGGGCGGCCTCGGCAAGGCTCACCACCTTGGTCAGGCGCAGCGGCTGCAAGCTGTTGGCAATCTCGTTCGCCGACACCGATATCCACGAGACCATCTGCGCGCTATGAGGCAGCGGCGCCAGCCATTGCGGGGCGTGCTTCTGCGCCAGGTACAGCAGAATGGCGTGGCTGTCCCAAACGGCCAAGCCGTCATCGTCGATCGCCGGAACTTGCCGCCACGCGCTGATGCGTTCAAACGCGTCGGTCTGGTTCTTGCGCGCCAGCACATCGATGAATTCGCGCCGATAGGGCAAATTGATCAGGGACAGAAAGAGGCGCACCTTGTAGCAGTTGCCGGATCGGGGATGGTCGTAGAGCGTGATCATGGGGAGCGGGGCGTGGCGCCTAATCAATAGCCTGCACGGGAAGAATGCGGGGAAGATGCAGGGAATGTTAGGGGCGCCCGCTCGGGCTGAATTGACGGCACGCGCACGGGGATTGACCAGAAGCGACAGGCTGCGGTTCGTGGCCGTATACTTCACCCGCGACCGCAACAACGGCCGCCCGGAATGACAGCCGGCACTAACAACGGCGAACAACTCGCCGCAGCAATGCGGCTTTTTGTTCGTAGGCCTTTGCACGCCTCTATGGGCGGGCCTTGGCTGGGGCACGCTTGCGTGCGCCGGTTTCCGTTGTTACCGGTCTGTCACCCGGCCTTGTGCCCGCCCACCCCGAATGACAGCGGGGCGCGGGCTTCCAAACGACGGAGGCCGCATTGGATAGTCATCCCTACACTCGTGATCGCTGGACCATCATCGACGACCCGGAACACGGCGTCGTCCGGCTGGCTGATATCTACCTTATCGACAGAAGCGTCCAAGCCATCAAAGCCATCGTGCGCATCGTTGGCAACCATTACTCGGATACTGACGCTGCCCCCGCAGGCGCGTTCAACGCATGCACGGCATCCGACCTGATGGGCGGAGCGGAAAGTCTTTGCGACCACATTGCGACGCTAACCGAAGGCATGCTGGATCAGGCAAGGGAATCGAGTCGGCACTGAGCCGCAGCGGGAGCCGTCCGAGCTCACAGGCGGCTCCCACTTCGTATTGACGTGCGGCGGATAAGCCGTGCATCCACGTTTGAAATCCCCCTTTTTGCATCGCACTGTATCCGCCCCCGGGCACCATACATTCCGACACCCAACGCCATCGCACAGCCCCTATAAATCGTTCGCAGCACCCCCAACCCCGCGAACTTTTATGGAGCTTTCACGATGACGAACCCCATCGACCCGCAACGCCGCCGCCTGCTTGCCACCACGTCGACACTGGCGGCCGCCAGTCTGCTAAACCTTGCCGCCAGCGGCAGCGCATTGGCCAAGGCAGCACCCTCATCTTCGAGCACGGCAGGCGCTGGCAGCGCCACGCCATTCAGCGATATCCGCCAGATCCGCGCCGGCACGCTTGATGTGGGCTATGTGGATGTGGGCCCGGCCAACGGCCCCGTCGCCGTCCTGCTGCACGGCTGGCCCTACGATATCCACGCCTTCGCCGACGTGGCGCCCCGCCTTACCGCCGCCGGCTACCGCGTGATCATTCCCTATTTGCGCGGCTCCGGGTCAACGCGCTTTCTGTCTACGGACACGCCTCGCAACGGTCAACAGGCTGCGATTGCCGTCGACATCATTGCGCTGATGGATGCGTTGAAGATCGAACGCGCGGTCATCGCGGGATTCGATTGGGGTGCGCGCACCGCCGACATCATGGCCGCGCTGTGGCCCGAACGCTGCGTAGCGCTGGTCTCCGTCAGCGGCTATCTGATCGGCAGCCAGGAGGGCAACCGCAAGCCGCTGCCGCCGCAGGCGGAATTTCAGTGGTGGTATCAGTTCTACTTCGCCACCGAGCGCGGCGCGGCGGGCTACGCCGCCAACCGCGACGGCTTCAACAAGCTGATCTGGCAACTCGCGTCGCCTCAGTGGAAGTTCGACGACGCCACCTTTCAGCGGTCGGCGCAATCGTTCGACAATCCGGATCACGTAGCGATCGTCATCCACAACTACCGCTGGCGCCTGGCGCTGGCAGAAGGCGAAGCGCAGTACGACGACCTGGAAAAGCGCCTGGCAACGATGCCGAAGATCAGCGTACCGACGATCACGCTGGAAGGCGATGCCAACGGCGCCCCGCATCCGCCCCCCGCTGCCTACGCCAAGCAGTTCACCGGCAAATACGAGCACCGCACCATCACCGGCGGCATCGGCCACAACCTGCCGCAAGAGGCGCCGCAGGCATTTGCGGAGGCCGTGCTTCAGGTGGCGGGACGCTGATGTGACGGGCGCCGGGCCGTTTCTTGGCCCGGCGTTGATCACCCGTCCCACGTGCAGGTTGTATGGGGATTGGTTCGCGGTGCGGTGAACACAGCCATCAACGCTTTTTGCCTTTATCATGGCAAAAAAATAGAGCCGCCCCCCCCCGCGCGCCATCCAGGAGACTCCCGCTTGTCCGCAGGCACACTCACGCCCTCCCCGGCACCGTTTCCCACCTTTGAAACCTCCGATTTCTCGGGCGAGGGGTCGTTCTATTTCGATCTTGTTCGCCTGCAGGACCGTGACGATATTCCGCGCGGTTTCCTGCACCGGCACAACTACTACCATCTGCTCTGGATGAGCGAGGCCAGCGGCACCCACATGCTGGACTTCGAGAAGCACGAGGTGCGCGACCACTCGGTGTTCTTCCTGTCGCCCGGCCAGATCCACGCCTGGACGTCTTCCGTGAAGCCGCGCGGCTACGTGCTGAACATCAGCACGGACTTCTTCGCGCACATGTTTCCGCGCGCGGACGACATCGCCAAGTTTCCCTTCTTCCATTTGGCAGGCGGCTCGCCCGCCATTTATCTGTCGCGCGAGCAGCACGACGGCATGCTGCCGCTGCTGAACGAGATCGAACGCGAAACGCGGGACCGCCAGACCGGGCGCTTCGACGTGGTGCGCTCCTATCTGC
Organism: Achromobacter spanius; assembly: GCF_029637605.1. NCBI lineage: Bacteria > Pseudomonadati > Pseudomonadota > Betaproteobacteria > Burkholderiales > Alcaligenaceae > Achromobacter > Achromobacter spanius. Next base: position 3,328,768 of record NZ_CP121261.1, read on the forward strand.
TGATCCTGCTGACGCAGTTGCGCCGCCTTTACCCGCCCGACGAACGCGAGACCGCCGCCGGCCCCAGCTATTCGCTGACGAAGCGCTTCACCATGCTGATCGAGGAACACTATCTGGAATTCAGCGCCATCCGCCAATACGCCGACGCGCTATGCGTCAGCGAACGTCAGCTTAACGAGGCCGTCAAGCGCAGCGTGGGGCGCACGGCCAGCCAACTGGTGCAAGAGCGCATTGCGCTTGAGGCCAAGCGCCTGCTCAGCAACACGGGCTTGAGCATCAACGAAATCGCGTTCCAGCTTAACTTCGAAGACCCCTCCTACTTCGCCCGCTTCTTCAAGAAGCACACCGGCAGCACCGCCGGTGATTTCCGCAAGAAGTACGACCGCCCCATCGGCTGACGGCCGCGCCGGACGGATCCGCGAAAAAGTGCAAGACAAGCTCTGATCTGTCCTAACGCGCCCGGCGCCGGGCTGCGTACAGTTCATCCAGACCCAACCCGCCGCCTAGCGGCCTGATTGAAACTGCGATGAACGACACCCCAACATTGATGACGGGCGGCCAGCATGTGGTGCGCGCGCTGCTGGAACACGGCGTGGACACGGTATTCGGCGTGCCCGGCGAAAGCTATCTGGACCTGCTGAACGCGCTGTACACGGAGCGGGACCGCATCCGCCTGGTGTCCTGCCGGCACGAAGGCGCGGCCTCGTTCATGGCCGAAGCGCATGGCAAGCTGACCGGCCGGCCGGGCATCTGCATGGTCACGCGCGGGCCCGGCGCCACCAATGCCAGCATCGGCGTGCAGACGGCGTTTCAGGATTCCACGCCGCTTATCGTGCTGGTGGGCCAGGTAGGCAACGACATGGTGGAGCGCGAGGCGTTTCAGGAAATCGACTACCGCCGCATGTTCGGGCAATTCAGCAAATGGGTGGCGCAGATCGACAGCGCCGCGCGCGTCACCGAATACATGAACCGCGCGTTCTCGGTGGCGATGTCGGGCCGACCCGGTCCCGTGGTGCTGGCGTTGCCCGAGGACATGCTGACCGAATTGGCCGCGCCGCAGGACTGCGGGACGATTCAGTTTCCGCAGGCGCACCCGGCACCCGATGCGCTTGCCGACATGCGCGCACTGCTGGCCGGCGCACGGCGGCCGCTGATGATCGTGGGCGGTTCGGGCTGGACCGACGCGGGCCTGGACAGCCTGGCCCGCTATGCCAGCCGCAATGGCCTGCCCGTGGCGTGCTCGTTCCGCCGGCAAGACCTGTACGACAACCACCATCCGCAATACGTGGGCGAAGTGGGCATCGGCGTCAATCCGGAACTGGCCGAGGCCGTGCGCAACGCCGACGTGATCCTGGCGGTGGGCGCGCGCCTGGGTGAAATGGTGACCGGCGGCTATACGCTGCTGCAATCTCCCGTGCCCAGGCAGACGCTAATTCATGTGCTGGCCAGCCCGGAAGAGCTGGGTCGGGTATATCAGCCCACCGTGAAAATACAGTCGGGCCTTAACGCCTTCGCGGACGCGGCCGCCGCACTGGACCCGCTGGACGCGGCCCCGTGGCGCGGCTGGCTCGACGGGCTGCGGCAGAGCTATCTGCGCTATACGGAACCGCCTGCCACCGCGCTGCGCATGGACCCGGCGCGTGTCATCGTCGCCCTGCGCGAAGGGTTGGACGCGCGCGCCATCCTCACCAACGGCGCCGGCAACTACAGCGCCTGGGCGCATCGCTACTACCGTTTCACCCATGCCCGCACCCAGCTTGCGCCCACCAGCGGCGCCATGGGCTACGGCGTGCCCGCCGCCATTGCGGCCAAGCTGCGCCACCCCGAACGGCAGGTGGTGTGCCTGGCGGGCGACGGCTGCTTTCTGATGACGTCGCAGGAGCTGGCCACCGTCAAGCAGCATCGCCTGGCCATCGTCTTCATCGTGTTCAACAACGGCATGTACGGCACGATCCGCATGCATCAGGAAGTGCACTACCCGGGCCGGACCATCGGCACGGATCTTTGCAACCCCGACTTCGTGGCCTACGCGGAATCGTTCGGCGTGCCCGCCGAGCGGGTGGACAGCCACGAAGGCTTCGCGCCCGCCTTGGCGCGCGCGCTGGATAGCGGGTCGCCGTATCTGATCGAACTCAGTCTGGACCCCGAGGTGATCACGCCTCGGGCCACCCTGACCAGCTTGCGCGAAAAGGCTCGGCTTGCCGCAGCCTGACGTTCAGGATCGGTTTGCCGCGCGCCGGCCGCAAGCACGGCGCGCGGCGCCCACATAAAAAAATATCCACATCTGGAGAGAGACTATGAATACCCCCCTGCGCCCCCTGCGGCGGCTGGCCGTGACCGCGACGATGGCCGTCGCGGCCCTAGTCGCCGCATCGTCCGCGGCATCGGCCGCCGCCGCCGACTATCCCGAACGCCCCCTGCGCATCATCGTGCCCTTTGCCGCGGGCGGCGCCACCGACGTAATCGCCCGCACCGTGGCGCAGTCCATGTCCACCCGCCTTGGCCAGCCGGTAGTGGTGGAGAACAAGGCAGGCGCCAACGGCAACATCGGTGCCGTCATGGCGGCGCGCGCCGAGCCGGACGGCTACACCCTGCTGATGGCCACATCCAGCCACGCCATCAATTCCACGCTCTATCACAAGCTGGATTACAGCCTGACGGGCGACTTCGCGGGCCTGTCGAACCTGGCGTCGGTGCCCTTGCTGCTGGTGGTGAACCCGTCGGTGCCGGCCAAGACGCCCGAGGAGCTGGCCGCCTACGTCAAGGCCAACGGCAACCGGGTGAACTACGCGTCGGGCGGCACCGGCACGGCGTCGCACCTGGCGGGTGCCCAGTTCAATTCGCTGGTGGGCGCGCAGATGACGCACGTGCCGTACAAAGGGGGCTCGCAAGCGCTCAATGACCTGATGGGCGGCCAGGTCCAGATCATGTTCGCCAACCTGCCCGAAGTGCTGTCACAGGTACAGGCCGGCCGCCTGACGCCCATTGCCGTCACGGGCCAACAGCGCCACGCCGCGCTACCCAACGTGCCGGCGTTTTCCGAGACGTCCTACCCAGCCATGAACGCCCGCTCGTGGTTCGGCCTCTTCGTACCCGCAGCCACGCCCGCCCCCGTGGTGGAAAAGCTGTCGCAGGCCATCACCCAGGGCGTGGCCGACTCCGCCGTGCAAGACAAGCTGAAGGGGCTGGGCGCCGACCCCGTCGGCGACGGCCATGCCGCCTTTCAAAAGTACGTGAACCAGGAAGTTGAGCGCTGGAGCGTGCTGGTGAAACAGTCCGGCGCCACAGCCGACTGACGATCAATTTTCCGCAACATCCATCGAGGAAACCCCATGCTTTACGACGTACGTACCTACACCTGCCGCGCCGGCACCATCAAGAAGCATCTGGCGCTTTATGCCGAGCACGGCTATGAGGTGCAAAGCCGCCACCTGGGCAAGCCCCTGGCCTACATGCAGACCGAGACGGGCGACGTGAACAGCTACATGCACATCTGGGTCTATGACAGCGCCGCCGACCGCGACGCCAAGCGCCAGGCGCTGCAAAAAGACCCCGCCTGGGCCGGCTACCTGACCAAGAGCGCCGACGCTGGCTATCTGATCAGCCAGGTAAGCCGGCTCATGACGCCCACGGCGTTCTTCAAGCCCTGAGTGCTCACCCCTGAAGCGCGGCTGCCTCGGCAATGCCGTTGATAAACGCCGCCACCCGCGCGATCACTTCGCGGCGCTCGCAACCCATCGTGATCAGGTGGGCGCTGTCTTCAAGTAACTGCAAGGACACGTTCGTATTGCATGCCCGGTGCACGATTTCAAAGGCATTCGATACGGACGCGACGTCATCGTGCCGGGCATGCATGACCAGGCAAGGCGCCCGCAGTACGGGCATGCGTCGCAACACCGAGGCGGTCAGCTTTCGGATCTCGGCAAGCGCCCACCAGGGAGTGCCCGACAGCCCCAGGTGCGGTTGGTCTGGAAACACGCGATGTTGGCCAATGCCTAGCACCCGCAAGACGGGCAGCAGGAAGGAAAGCCGGGTATAGCGCGGCAGACCCTTGCCGTCATGTCGAAAGGCGGGCGACAAGGCCAGCACGCCCGCCACGTGCAACGGGCGCTCCTGTGCCAAGGCCAGCGCCAGCACCGCTCCCGTGGAGAATCCGCCGACCACCAGGCGATCGACCTGGCTTGCCAGCAGATCCGCGCCGCGCCGCACGCTGGCCAACCAATCCAGCCAGCTTGTGTTCTCCAGGTGTTCTCGCGTGCCGCCATGGCCCGCCAGCGCTACCGTCAGCACCGTGTAGCCCTGAAGGTTCAGACTGCGCGCCAGCAGGCGCATTTCTTTAGGCGTGCCGTTCAGGCTGTGGACCAGCAGGACTCCCGTGCGGCCACGCGCGCCCTTACCGGCAAGCAGATACTCGTGAGGCAGGTTCACGCCGACGACCCCTCACCCTGGCAGGCTTCAGCGGGCAAACTGGGGTCCATCGCGCGGCGGTATGCCTCAAGCGTACGGAACATCTTTTCGCCCAAGCGGAAATGCGTGTCCGCGAACCCGTGGGCGTTGGCCACGATGGCTTGCGCATGCCACGGCCGGTTTCGAATTTGCAAGATGCAATCGACATACCCCGCGACGTCACCCGGCGCGGCCAGCCAGCCGGTCTTGCCTGGCGTGACGATCTCGGGCAAGCCACCCACATTGCTGGCCACGACAGGCCGGCCCGTGGCGTAGGCTTCGGGCACGATGCGCGACCAGGCTTCCGCCGCCGACGGCACCAGCACCACGTCAGCCGCCCGGATCATGTCGGGCACATCGGTCCGGTGGCCGGCGAACACCACATGTTCCGCAATGCCCAGATCCACAGCCAGGCGGTACAGCTCGTACGCATAGGCTTGAGTGTCGGGGGTGGCCATGCCCACGACCAGGGCCACGGCGGGCACCCCCTGGACACGCAGGCGTTGCACCGCTCGCAGCAGGTCGGCCTGGCCTTTTTCCGGGCGCAACATCGCAACGGTTGCGATGACGTAAGCCTCGTTGGCGGTTGGAATCCGCAGGTCGCGCCGGATGCGCAAGCACGCTTCGGGTTCGTCAGCCGGCCGGAAGAATTCGTCGCCGGCCCATTCGCCCACGACGCTGATCCGATCTTCACGCACCAGCCGAGCCGCCAGCAGTTCCTGTTTGCCGACTTGGCTGGTGGCGATGACGTGGTCGCAGCCGATGTGCCATTCCAGCCTGCGGCGCGGCGAAGTGCGCATCGGCTTGGCGAAATGACGGGTTCGGACGACCGCGCACAAGTCGCGGCACAGCGCGGCGGTCTTGCCGTCGGCGCGGCTATGGCTGTCGATGACCTGGATGTGCAAGGCCTTGATGGCGCGACGCAACGCCAGGACGGTCAACGGTGAATACGCCGGCTTGAAGTCGATGTCCACGGTCGTCAGGTGGCGCTCGCGCGCCGCGTGGCTGACGGCGCTGCCCGAGGGCGACGCGATGGCCACGTCGTAGCCGTGGTCTTGCAGCCAGCTTGCCTGCTCCAGGGTGCGGAATTCCAGTCCGCCCAGGCTGGGTTCAGCCAGCGTATGCAGTATGTGCATGATGCTCCAATACATTAAGGCAGGCGGCCAGCACGTCATCGGGCGTGATGGCGTCGATTCTGTCCTGCGGATGGCGCGGAACGACAGAGGCCGCGCCGGGCCGCTGCCAGAACCATTCCGGATTCGGTTCGTTGAAGATTCCGACATAGGGCACACAGGCGCCTTGCGCAATATGCGAGGGGCCGCAGTCATTGGCCACCACCAGGCGCGCGCGCAGCATGATGGCGCTTAGCTCGGGAATCGGCCGGCAATAGGCAATGGCGAGGTCGGGCCGCTGCATCGCCAGCAAGGCGTCGCGTTCCGCGTCTTCTTGCCGGCCCAGCACGAACAGAAAGCGGGTGTCTTTGCCCAACTGCCGCTTGAGCTGCTCGGCCAACAGCAGGTAGTTGGCCAGGCTCCAGCGCTTGAACGCGCCCGAGCCGCCACCAGGAATCATCACCACATCGGCGCTGTGAACGGTGCGCAGGTGCGGACGCGCCAGCGTCTGAAAGCACGCGCGTGTTGCGCTTGCTGGGTCAAGTGGACGGTACGAGGCCAGCAGGCGCAGATTGGCCAGGCCAATGTATTCGGTGATGTCCTTGCGGTGGCCATGCGTCCAGGCCAGGTCGCTGATTCGCGCATTACGGAAGCCCAGGCGGATCGGCGGCCGACGCAGCAGGTTGACCAAGCCAAAACGTTCGCTGCTGTGATGCAGGCTGACGCATATGCGCGTGTTTTTTTTCAGGCTGCGCAGGTAATCGCTGAAGGTCGAAGCGCGCACAAACTCCTCAACCCAGGGCAGCGCGCGATAGAAGCCGCCCACGTTGTCACGGGCAACCACCTTGATGTCCAGGCACGGCCACCACGTCTTGAGTTGATACAGCGTGGGCATGGCGACGATCTGGTCGCCTAGCTGCGGCTGGCTTCTGACAAACACAACGATTTCCGACACCTTCGGCCTCCCTGCCGGTGACGCGGCCGCTTGACCGCTGGCGGGCAATGTATCGGGAGGCGCTTGGCAAACTTCCGGGTTCCCTTTAACGATTGTGAAGAAGCATGCAGGCGCGCTTCATACAACTACACAATTCGCTGGCCGTTCCAGCTGATCACGAAGCGGGCGCCGCCCAGCGGACTATCGGCCACCAGTGCCGTGCCGTGATGCCACCGCGCCACCCGGCTGACGATAGCCAGCCCCAGGCCCGTGCCGCCCGTGCCGCGCGCGCGACTTTCATCCAGGCGGATGAAGGGCTCGAAAATGCGTTCACGATCGGCGGGCGGCACGCCTGGCCCGTCGTCGTCCACCGTCAGCACGTACTGATGTGGCGCCGGACGCGTCAAGCCGACCTGAACCTGCCCGCCCGCGTGCCGGATCGCGTTCTGCAGCAGGTTGAGCAAGGCACGCGTCATGTAGCGCGAGTGCAGCTGAACCTCGTCCACATCGCATTGCGTAACGGTGCACTGCACGCCCAGCGGCCCGGCTTCGAATGCCGCGTGCTGTACGACGGCATCAACCCAGCCACGCGCATCCAGCGACTGAAGCGGAACGTTGTCGCTCTTGTGTTCCAGGCGCGCATACATCAGCAATTCCGACGCCATGCTGTCCAGCTCGGCCACATCGCTTTTCATTTCCTCAACCAGGCGGCTGCGCGCCGCCGGGTCGGGTTCACGGTCGATCATGTCCAACTCGAACGACAGCCGGGAAATGGGCGTGCGCAGTTCATGCGACACCGCGTTGGTCAGGTCGCGCTGATTGCTGATCAGCGCACTGATGCGATCGGACATCTGGTTGAACGTGTCGCCCAGCCCACGGATGCTGGAAAAACGCGACAACCGGACACGCGCTTGCAAATTGCCCTGCCCCATGTGCTGCGCGGCGGTCTTCAGTGCTTCCAGGTCTCGCCAAATCGGCAGCGCCCACAGCAGCATGAACCCGCACAGCAGCAAGCCCAACGCGGAATAGACGCCAACAATTACCCAGGTGCCGACCAACGGCTCGGGCGGCATCTTGACCAGCAGCCATTGCGCGCCCGGCCCCGGAATGGCCGCGACGAAGCTCATCTGCTTGTCACGCAGGAAGAACCCGCCCGCATCGATGGTGCGCCACTCTTCATCCGTCAGCGCGAAATCCGCCGCGTGGTAGTCGGCGGGGTCCAGCACCTGCAAGGCCAAACCGTAATGCGGCGCCAGCGTGTCGCGCACATAATCGCGGCGCGCCTCCGGCGGCACGTTGGCCAGTTCCTGCTTCAGGCTGTGCAACTGGCCGCGCACCGCTTCGCGCGTGTAGTTCGCCGTCTCGGGCTCAAACAAGTAGTTCGCGGCCCGGTCCACCACTTCGCTGGACAGCACAAAGCCAATCGCCAGCACCACGAAGATGCGCAGGACGAACTTAAGCATCGCCAAGCTCGTGCGCCTTGGGCGAGAACAGATAGCCCTTGCCCCAGATGGTCTTAATGCGGGTGGGGTCGCGCGGATCATCGTCCAATTTGCGGCGCAGCTTGCTGACGCACACATCCACACTGCGATCCAGCCCATTGAATTCGATGCCGCGCACGGCGTTCAGCAGATCGTCGCGCGTCAATACCTGACCGGCCTGGCTGGCCAAGGCCCACAGCATTTCGAATTCCATGGTGGTCAGGTCAAGCTCGACGCCCGCGAGCTTGACCGCGCGCGTCTGGCGGTCGATGGACAGCGGACCGAACGCCAGATGATCCGGCTGCGCGTCAGTCTGGTTGTGGCGGCGCATCAGGGCGCGAATCCGTGCGAGCAGCACGCGCGGCTCAACCGGCTTGATGACGTAATCGTCCGCGCCGGATTCCAGCCCCAGAATCTGGTCCAGGTCGTCTTCGCGAGCGGTCAGCATCAGGATGGGCGCGCTTGAAAACGCGCGCAGGTCACGGCATACCTGCAAGCCATCGCGGCCCGGCAGCATCAGGTCCAGGATGGTGATGGCCGGCTCGTGGCGGCGAAACGCCTCCACGGCATGATCACCGCGATAGGCCTGGGCGACATTGAAACCGTGCTGTTCCAGAAACTGCGCAATCAGGCGCGAGAGCTTCGGATCGTCTTCGACTAACAAGGCCTTGGTCATGGTGTCCGGGCTAAAGTTCTTGCACCGTTACGGTGCATTTGCGCGGCAAGCATACACCGAAAGAATCGAGATTCTGCGTGGCAGCCGCGCCGCGCGGCAGCCCATTCCCGCGCGTCGAAGTCGGGCATGACCAGGCCCAATGCAAGAACTACCGCAACGCCGCCACCGCCTTCGCCAAGACACGACAAGCGGTGGTCGTCGTGCGCGGACCGTCGCTATTCCGCCCTTGCGCCGGAAACTTTGACGGTCTCAGCCCAGCGTTTGGTTTCCGTGGCAATGAACGCCGTGAATGCTTCAGGGCTTGAGGCAAGCGGGTTGAGCGACATTGTGGCGTTGGCCCGTTCGACTTCGGGGGTCTTGAGGGCAAGCCCGATCGCTTCGTTCATGCGCTTGATGATGGCATCCGGCGTTCCCTTGGGCGCCACAATCCCGCCCCAAGCCACCGCTTCGAAGTTCGGAAAACCAGATTCAGCCATTGTTGGAACATCCGGCATGGTCGCCAGGCGCTTCGAACTGGTGACCGCAAACGCTTTCAGCGTTCCGTCGTTGATGAACTGCTGGACGCCGTTCACGTTATCGAACATGACGTCGACCCGCCCGCTGACAACATCCGACAGCGCCATGGACCCGCTGCGATACGGCACGTGGGTGATATCCAGCGCGCCAACCGCCTTCATCATTTCGCCCGTCAGATGGCTACCCGAACCTACCCCGGTTCCCGAGGCGAAGTTCACCTTGCCGGGGTTCTGCTTGATATACGCCGTCAACTCCGAGATGGAATTCGGCTTGAAGTTCTTGCCCGCGACAAGGATGTAAGGGTTGTCGAACAGCAAGCCGACAGGCGCAAAATCCTTGATCGGGTCATAGGGCAAACTGCTATAGAAGCTTGCATTGACAGCCAAGGTGATGTTGTTGCCAAAGCCGAACGTGTAGCCATCCGGCGCCGCCTTTGCAACCGTGCGGGTGCCCACGATTCCTCCGGCGCTCGACAGGTTTTCCACGATGACGGGCTGTTTGAGGATTCTTCCAATCTGTTCGGCAACGGGCCGCGTCGCCACGTCAGGCCCAGACCCCGCCGCGTAGGGAATGATGAGTTTGATGGGTTTGTTCGGCCAGGATTGCGCGTGCACGGCCGTAGACAATGTGATCGCCAAAAGCGCGATCCATCGGGAAATTTTCATGGGATTCTCCAAGCTACTTTTTGAATGCACGTCATCCGCGCAGAATTTGAATCAGGCGATTCATCCAGGGCGACCCCGGTTCCCCCGCCGCAAGCGCCGGAGAAAAATGATCCCCCGGCAGCACCATGGTTTCGCAGGGTCGTTGCAGCCGGCGCAGCTCGGCTTCCATCGTTTGATTGCCCTTGACGATCCTTGGCAAGTCTTCCTTGGCATAGGCCAGCAACATAAAGGGGCTGTCTTGATCCAGAAGACACACGGGACTTGCCAGCGCCGCTTCCGAAGCGTCATGTAGAAGATTCTGATGCGTGCGTTCTTCCCCGCTGTCCGGAAGCCGGTCGGGATACCGGATATCAAGCGGCGCACACAGCGGAAAGCACGCGACGATCGACGACGCAGGGATGCCGTGGCTCGTCAGACCGTTGACGCTTAACGCGGCAAGCGTCATCAAGTGGCCGCCCGCCGAATGCCCGCCAAGCGCGATGCGGCCTGGGTCGCCGCCATACTCGTGAATGTTCCGATGCACCCACGAGATCGCTGACAGGCAATCGTCCAGAAGCGCCTGCCACTTGAAGCGCGGCGCAAGCCGATACGAGACCGAGACAAACGTAATACCGGCGGCAACCAATGCAGGGGCCATCAATGCCACCCACTCCTTGTAGCCGTTCGTCCACGCGCCGCCATGCGCGAAGACCAGCACCGGGCCGGCTTGTCCGTGTGCGTTTCGGCTGGGGTAAACGTCGAGCCGGTGCGCGGCGGTGTCGCCATATTGAATGTCCGCGACACGTTCGCATCGCTGTACGGCGGCAGCGGACAGCGCTAGCGCCGCCCGCGCGTAGTCCTCGGCCTCTGGGGGATATAGCGGGGGCTGTGGGGCAAGATGGGGAAAGCTCATATCTGGACCGCGCTGAAGTGATTTCGGTTGTGCTAAAGCGATAGCGGCTTGTAGGCCACCGCCTTGATCTCAATGCGCAGCATCGGATGCGGCAACTGGTGCACCGCCACGGTGGTTCGGGCGGGGCCGTCGTAGTCGAAGTATTCGGCGTAGACCTCGTTGTAGCCCTTGAAGTCGCCCATATCGACCAAGTACGTGGAGAGTTCGACCAGGTCTTTCAGGCTGGCGCCCGCGCTTTCAAGAATCGCCTTGATATTCTCGATGACCGCGCGAGTCTGCGCGCGGATATCGGCATCCAGCACGCCCATGGCGTCAGCCTCGGCGCCCACGAAGCTGTTGTCGGCGCGCCGGGAGCTGGTGCCCGAAACGAACAGAAAATCACCGGCACGTTTCACGTGAGGGAACTTGCCGCGCGGCTGCGCGCGCCCTTCGACGACGGCTGACGACACATTGCTTTTGCTCATGGTTTTCTCAGTCATTGACGACATCCGGCGCATCCACGTGGATGCAGACATTGGTGAGTTCGGAGTAGAAATTCAACGAGTGCAGCCCGCCTTCGCGGCCAATGCCGGACAGACCGCTACCGCCAAACGGTGTGCGCAGGTCGCGCAGGAACCAGGCATTGACCCAGGCAATGCCAACGTTCATGGACTGCGCAACGCGGTGCGCCTTGTTCACGTTGCTGGTCCAGATCGTCGCTGCCAGGCCATACGGCGTGGCGTTGGCACGGCGGATGACTTCCGCTTCGGTGTCAAAAGGCGTGATGTGGCCGATGGGGCCGAAAATCTCTTCCGACACGCAGCGCGCGTCATCGGCCAAGCCGGCGATCAAGGTGGGTTCAACCCAAAAGCCGCCATCCAACGCATTGCCGAAGCTGGGCGTGCCGCCACCCACGATGAACTGCGCGCCTTCTTCTCGCGCCAGCGCGTAGTAGCTAAGCACCTTGTCACGATGCGCCGCTGAAATCACAGGCCCCATGTCCGTAGCCGCGTCGGTGGGATCGCCCAGCTTGATGCGTTTGGCGCGCTCGGCCAGCGCGGCCACGAAGCGGTCGTAGATGGGCCGTTCAACAAAAATTCTTTCGGAGCACAGGCACACCTGGCCGCTGTTCAGGAACGCCGCGCGCGTCATCCCTTCCACGGTTTTTTCGAAATCGCAGTCGGCGAAGATAATGGCCGCGTTCTTTCCGCCCAGCTCGAACGACACCGGCTTCACGCCGTCGGCGGCGGCGTGCATGATGGCCGTGCCGGTCTTCGATTCACCAGTAAAGGTGATGGCGCTGATGTCCGGATGCTTGGTGATGAACTCCCCGGCCGAGTTTGGGCCAAAGCCGTGCACCAGGTTGAACACGCCGTCAGGCAGCCCGACGGACTGCATTACCTCGGCAAGCAGCGTGGCCGTGCCCGGCGTTTCTTCCGATGGCTTGGCGACCACGGCATTGCCGCACGCAAGCGCGGGCGCGACTTTCCAACTGAACAGAAGCAGAGGCAGATTCCACGGCGAAATGATGCCGACCACGCCCAAGGGCTTTCTGACGGCGTAGTTGATGGCGTGGGCGCCATCGGCCAGCTCGGTGCGAAACGTTTCCAGCGGCGCCGTCTTCAGGATGTCCGCAAAGATGCGGAAATTCGCCGCGCCGCGCGGGATATCCAGCTTGGACGCCAGCGTCACCGGTTTGCCCGTATCGCTGACCTCTGCCTCCAGGAAGTCGTCCGCGCGCCGATCGATCTCGTCGGCGATGCGGTAGAGCATGTCGGCCCGGTCGGCAACCGAAGTCGCGCCCCAGCCGCGCACCGCCCGGTGGCCCGCGGCGATGGCCTCGTCGACCATTGCCTGAGTGGCCTCGTGCACGTCTGCAAAGCGGACGCCGGTTGCCGGGTTGATGCCGGCAAACCGCTTCTCGCTATCGACAAACCGGCCATTGATGAAATTTCTGTACTGCTTGAACACGACTGCTCCTTGGCAAGGTCGGGCCCGCTAGGCAAGCCCTATTGATAGGCGCTACTGGAGCTTGAACTCCACGACGGCGCCGCCGCTGCCATACAGCGGCGCGTACGCATGCACGATGGCCTGCTTGAAATTCCCACCCATCGCGCCAAGCAGCCAATGGAATTGCTTCAGCCCCATGTCCGGATGCGCTTCCTTGGCATAGTCGGGAAGGCTTGCGCGCAGCGCTTGCACATCCCCGCTTTCCATCAGGGCGAGCAAACGCCGGTTCCAGGTGTCATCAGCTTCCGAAAGAATGTGGTCTTCCTGAAGGTTGATGTTGTCGCGGAACATGCTGTTGGACAGACCACCGATGCCGACCACCGCCACACGCTTGTCCTGCAAGGCGGACGCGGCGATGGCGCCAAGTTGCTCGGTCTGCTCGGCGCTGTGATAAAGATTGTTTGCCGCGATGACGACCGGCAGCGACGATGAACCGAAGTTCATCAGCGTGGTCGCCGTGATCGTGCCCGTGTCGATCGGGAACTGGTCGTAGTCGACGCCTCGCGTCTTGATGCCTGCGTCGTTGCAGGCTTGGACACAGCGATGCGCCAGGGCTGAATCCGAATGAATGTCGAACGGCTGCTCGCCGAACTCATGCCAGTTTTCGTCGACATGCAGTCCGGTACTGCGTGCCCGCGTGATCCACAACTGGTCCAGCACGGCAAACCATTGCGTGGAATAGACCAGCACGCAATCAGGTTTGGACTCGGCCAGCGATTTCCCGGCCTGCGCCAAGGCGTCTCGCAGGCGGCCCCACGGCGCAATGTCGGGACGCAACTGCGGCAGCGGACTGCCGGGTACAAGAAACGCGGATACGATGCTCATGATTTTTCCCCTTTCCTTTTTCCTTCCAAGCCGCGCGATCAGGCGGCCTGGGCTGCCGGCGTCAGGCTTGAAAGGCCCGCTTCCTGAAGGTTCCATTCGATCACCGCGTTGCCGGTGCCGATGACGGTGCCGTAGCCATGCAACCTGCCGGCAAGTTCGGGATAGCCCATCGCGGCGTGCATCCAGGTGAAGGCGCCAGACTTCACTTCGGCGAAGGCTTCATCGATGAACTGGGGCAGAAGCTGGAAGGTTTCTTTCATGCGGCCTTGCCGCATCAGGTTGATCATGCGCACATCCCACTTGTAGCCGTCGTAGCGCTCGGGATGTTCCTTGGTCATGTCCTCGGGCAGCTCCGGTTCTTCATGAAAATGCCAGTGGGACAAGGTGTTGCTGGCCAGCAGGACGGCGCGGCGTCCGGTCTTGCGGATCGCTTCTCGCGTGGCGCGGCCCAGAAGATCCATCTCGCCCTGGCCTTCCTTGGTGTTAAGGAAATACGGGGTGTTGTTGGCGGATATGCCCACAACAGGAATGTCCCATTGCGGTCGGATCATATGCAGCGTGGTGATCGTTCCGTAGTCGGGCCGGAACTTCGGATTGCGCATCATCTTGCTGACCAGGCCTAGATTGGCGGCCTCTGCGCAGCAGGCCTCGGCCAGTTCGACGTCCACGTCCATGCCGAAGTCATAGCGGAATATGTTGGGGAAGATGGGGTCGACCGATCGTCCGGTAAGCCGTGGCACGCCAAGAAAATGGTGGCCCACCTGCGTAATCCAATGCGGGGAATGGACCAGCAGCACGTCAGGCTTCATGCGTTCAATGCTCTCGCGTGCCTGCTCATACGCCCAGCGCAGCGGTTCCCAGCCGCCTTCGGACCTAGGCTCGTTCTGAGGCGGGTTTTCGCCGTAGACCAGGTGCGGGGGATGCGGCGCCAGGAAGCCGGAAAGAATCATTCCTTCGCTCATGGTGAAGCTCCTTGATTGACAGTTGAAACGCAACTCCCACCGCGGTACCCAGCGGAACGGGCCTTATTGGACGTATGCGTACTATATTAGGGCGGAGCAACAAGCCAATGAACGGGGAATAACCCTATAAATTCATATTGCACGCGGTAAAAGTACTTATTGAAAACCTCTTATCTTGTACGTATACATGCTATTGTAACTACGCGGGGTCCCATCTTAATATTTCCAATCAACCGTAGAACTCTCCGATCACAATGGCCCGTTCACCTTCCTCCAAGACCGCCCCATCCCCGGTTTCGTCCTCACCCGCCGCGGCGGAAGTCGACGCACTGCTGCGGAATTTCCGGCTTGAAGATGTGCCGTCGCATCTCTTGCGACGCGCTCACTTCAAGGCCGAGGAAATCTTCGCTACGACGTTTTCAGGCGAAGGCGTGACGCCCAGACAGAAAGCCGCCTTGGTCCTGCTTTACCAAGAGCCGGGGCTTAGCCAAAATGCCTTGGCGGAACGCTTGGCGATGGACCGCAACACGGTCGCCGAAATGGTAAGACGCATGCATGGCGGCGGGCTGATCGAGCGCAGGCCGTCTCCGACGGATGCCCGGGCTTACCAGCTGTACGTGGCGCCGGCCGGGCTGGACCTGCTAGGTAGAGTGATGCCGCGCGATGTGGTGGTGGAAGACCAACTGCTGGCTCGCCTGCCCGAGGAATACCGGGGCCTGTTCGTCAAATGCCTGCGCCTGATCGCCGAGTACGACAATGAGGCGGACGCGCCCACACCTGATTGACGGTTGAACACCGGGCGTGCGCCCGCCCGTATGGCATGACGCGGCGCACTTCAGGGCGGGCAACTGACAAGGGCGGGCAATTGACAAGAGCGGGCAATTGACGCTTTGCTTTCAGCCGGCCGACAGCCGGACGCGGGCCGCTGCCGCTACACTCTCGGGATCCCGCGCCGATGGCCGCCGGACCGGCCCCGCGCGCATAGGTGTGGCGGTCGGCAGGCGGCCTTGCTCTCATCGTCCCGTCATGTCGCAACCTAATTCGTTCAATCTCAGGCAGATCGCCGTGCCGGCGTTCGGCCCGTCGCTGCTGTACGGCATCAGCAATGGCGCCATCCTTCCCGTCATCGCGCTCACCGCGCGCGACCAGGGCGCATCGGTAGCCACCGCCGGGCTGATCGCCGCCCTGATCGGGATCGGCTCGCTGCTCTGCAATATCCCGTCCGCGCTGATCACCGAGCGCTTCGGCGAGAAGCGCGCCATGGCCGGCGCCGCCCTGTTGAGCATGATCGGCCTGCTGCTCGTCATCACCGTTCCCAAGCTCTGGGTGCTGGCGTTGGCCATGCTGATGCAGGGGTGCGCGCAGTCGGTATTTCAACTGGCGCGCCAGAGCTACATGATCGAGGTCGTGCCGATAACGTACCGGGCACGCGCCCTGTCCACGCTGGGCGGCACGACGCGCATCGGCACCTTCATCGGCCCCTTCGCGGGCGCGGCGCTCATCCATTTCGTGGGGCTGGAAGGTGCGTACTGGATTGCCATCTGCGCCATGTTCGGCGCGGGATTCATCGCCATCAAGGCGCCAGACATCGAGCCCTCGGGCGGCAAGAAGGCGGGGGCTCCGCGCGCCCGCATCGGCGAGGTCGCGCGAGACCATCGCGGCGTGTACGCCACGCTGGGCGTGGGCGTGATGCTGATCAGCGCTCTGCGCGCGTCGCGCCAGGTGGTGATTCCGCTGTGGGCGGATCATCTGGGCCTGGACGCCACCACCACGTCACTCGTCTACGGGCTGGTGGCCGCGGTCGACATGTCGGTGTTCTATCCGGCGGGCAAGGTCATGGACCAGCGCGGCCGCCTGTGGGTGGCGCTGCCCTGCACGCTGCTGATGGGCTTGAGCCTGATGGCGATTCCGCTGACCAGCGGCGTCACGAGCTTCATCCTGGTATCGGCGCTGCTGGGCTTTGGCAACGGCATCGGTTCCGGCATCGTGATGACGCTGGGCGCCGACGCCGCGCCCCCAGGCGCCCGCACGCAGTTCCTGGGCATCTGGCGCTTCATGGCTGACCTGGGCGCAAGCGGCGGGCCGGTGGCGTTGTCGGTGCTGACCGCCCTGGTGTCGCTGGGCGGCGCATCGTTCGGCGTGGGTACGCTGGGCCTGGTGGCGGCCGGCGTGTTCTGGCGCTGGCTGCCCGGGCGCGCGCAGACTTAGGGCCCGGCTTGCGACGACCTTGCCCCTCAAGCCATCCTTCCTGATGGCTTGAGGGGGCCCGCTATTGCGGTGTTATCTGCGCCGCCTTCACGATATCGCCCCACTTTTGTCCCTCGGACACATTGAAGCGCGCGAACGTGGCGGGGTCCGAACCCACAGGCTTGGCGCCAAGCGCCGTGTACTGCGTCACGACGTTGGGCTGCTTGAGTGCTCGCGCGGCATGGTCGGCCAGCTTGGCCACGATTTCTGGCGGCGTGCCCTTGGGTGCCCACAGGCCATACCAGGTGCTGATATCAAACCCCGGAAAGCCGGAGTCCGCCATGGTCGGCACGCCGGGAAGCTCATCCACCCGGCGCGCCGTCGTAACCGCCACCGCGCGCAGCTTTCCGGACTTGATGAACGGCATGGCCGAAGGCATCGAGTCGAACATCAGCTGGATCTGTCCGCCCACCAGATCCGTCAATGCCGGCGCGCTGCCCTTGTAGGGCACGTGCTGCATCGTCAGGCCGGAGCGCACCTTGAACGACTCTCCCGCAAGCTGCTGCGCCGATGCAGACCCCGCCGATCCGAAATTAAGCGGCTGCGTCTTGCCCTGCGCGATCAATTCCTTAACGGTACGAACCTTGCCCGTTTGCGGCACCACCAGCACCAACGGCACGTCGGCCAACTGAGTGATGGGCGCGAAATCCTTGAAGGCGTCGTAGCGCATGGACTTGTAGATATACGGATTGATCACGTGCAAGGATGCGTTGGCCAGGAAGGTATAGCCATCCGGCGCGGCACGCGCCACGAGATCCGCGCCGATCATTCCGCTTGCGCCCGGCCTGTTGTCAACGATGATGTTCTGGCCAATGGTCTTGGACATTTCCGCGGCCACCAGGCGCGCCACGATATCCGTCGGGCCGCCCGGCGGATACGGGACGACCATGGTGATGGGCTTGGTCGGAAACGCAGCGTCCGCGGCCAGCGAGGTCAATGGGCCTGTGGCCAGCCCCAAGGCCAGCGCGGCGGCGGCCAGTTGCGGGATGGGTAGTGCTACGCGGGAGCGGCTCGCCCTGCGGGCGAGTCGGGCAGTGATGGCATGCATGGGTTTGTCTCCGTCGTTATTGTGATCGCCACCTTGCCGACGACTTGTCGGCTTTCCAGGGCGGCGAGTGCTGCGGCAAGACCGGTGATCGGATAGACCGCCGTTACAGCTGGCCGGATCCGCTTGCTGCGGGCCCAGTCAAACAAAGTGGACATCGTGCGCTGCATGGCGGGCGCGTGGACGATGCGTTCGTCAGCGGGCGTCCAGCCTATGTAGCGGCCAAAGAAAAACCCATGCAGGGCAATGTTCTTCACAAGCAGCAGGTTCAGTGGCACGTCGGGAACTCGGCCGCTGGCGAAGCCTACCGAGACCATCCGCGCATTGGCCGCCGCCGCGCGCACGCTGCGCTCGAAGGCGTCGCCCCCCACGGCATCCAGCACCACGTCGGCGCCACGTCCGCCGCTTGCCGCCTTGACCGCCTGCACCATGTTTTCGTCGGCAGCGAACGCATGCGCGGCGCCCGCCGCCAGCGCGGCCTGGCGCTTGGCATCCGAGCTGGCGCAGGCCAGCACCGTGGCGCCCAGCGACGACGCAATCTCCACCGCCGCCAAGCCGACGCCAGACCCGGCCCCCAACACCAGCACCGTGTCGCCAGGCTGCATGGCGGCACGCCACAGCAAGGCGCACCAGGCCGTTCCGTAGGAAATGGGAATGGGCAGCGCGGACAGCAGCGGCAAGTCGTCGGGCACGGGATAGACGGTGTGCTCGGGCAAGGTCAGGCGTTCCGCATAACAGCCCCAGCGCGACAGCGCCACCACCTTGTCGCCCGGCTTCAGGCGCGTGACTTCCGCCCCGCAAGCAATGACACGCCCGGCCGCTTCGGTGCCCGGCGCGAATGGCAGGGGCGGCCGGCTTTGATAGCGCCCTTCGATCAACAGCTTGGTTGCGTGGCTGACGCTTGCGACTTCCACGGCAATCGTGACGTCGTGGGGGCCAGGGGCCGGAGCGTCCGGCATGTCTCCCGGCAAGACGTCTTCAACCGGACCATGGCGTTGGCAGATCAGCGCGCGCATCAGCAGCCCTCCTGCGCAGATGGCGCTTGGCGCAACACACCCATGTCCAGCATGGACTGAATATCTGACGGCGCTACCCCCCACTCCGTCAGCACGGCAACCGTATGCTGGCCGATCTCGGGCGCGGCTTGCAACGGCCGGCGCGCAGCCGCGCCTGGCACGCGTGCGAACGGCAGTGGCCCACCGCCGGGCTGCGACAGCGGCTCCAACAGGCCGATATGCGCGGCCTGCGGGTGCGCGGCCAAACTGTCGTAGTCCCTGACCCGCGCATGCAGCACGTCTTCGCGCGTGAAGCTCGCGACCCAGTGCGCGGCAGGCTGCGTCGCAAGTTGCACGGCCAGTTCGCGATGCAGTCGTTCGCGCTGCGCCATGCGACCTTCGTTGCTGGACAGCGCCGGGTCGGCCAGCCAGTCGGTGCGCTCCAGCGCACGGCAAAGCCGCGCGAACTGGTCGTTGTTCAGCGCCAGGACCGACAGGCTTGCGTCCGCCGTACTGAACACGCCGTTGGGCGCGCTGACCGCGCCCGTCGCGCGTGACCCCGCCATGCCGTACGCAAGAATGTCGTTGACCTGCAATGCGGCGCAGGCCTGGAACAGGCTCAGTTGCACGTGCTGGCCGCGGCCCTCGCGCGCCTGCTGATACAGCGCGGCGCTGGTGGCCTGCACGGCATACAGCGCCGTGGCAATGTCGGCCATCAGCAGGCCGATCCGGCGCGGCTCGCCCTCGGGCGTCTGGTTCGCGAACATCAGCCCGCTGTCGGCCTGCATCACCGAGTCCGACGCTGGTGCGTTCGAGCTGGGGCCATCCGGCCCGTAGCCGCTGATGGACACGTACACCAGGCCCGGGCAGCGCTCTGCCAGACTGTCGTAGCCCACCCCCATGCGTTCGGCGACGCCGGGGCGGAAATTCTGGATCAACACGTCGGCGCGTTGTGCCATCTGCGCCAGCAGGGCTTTGCCCCGAGGCTGGCGGGCATCCACGCATACGCCGCGCTTGCCCACGTTGTAGGCAATCGACAGCGCGCTCTGGCCGTCGCGCACGACACCGACATGGCGGCCCCAATCGCCGTCCGGCGGCTCCACCTTCACGACATCCGCGCCTTGCTGCCAGAGAATTTGGGCGCAGTAAGGGCCGGCGATTCCTTGGCTGAGGTCGAGTACGCGCAGGCCGGAATATGGGCCTGAATGCGGGCCTGAGTGCGGGCCTGAATGCGGGGCTGAATGCGAGTCTGACTGCGGGCCGGATGTAGGGTCGATCGGCGTGGTTGGCATGGGTGGGATAAAGGCAAGGACAATGCGGTCGATGCTAGACTCGCCAGCATCATTGGACAATCCACCAACTTGTTCCTTGAATGGTGAATGATGATTGACAATATGCCGGACCTGAACCTGGTCAGACTCTTCGTGGCAATGGTGGAATCACGCAATCTGAGCGCCGCCGCCGTGCGCTGCGGCATGACGCGATCGAACATGTCGCATCGGCTAAAGCGGCTTGAGCTGGACCTGGGCGCGCAGCTCTTCCGGCGCACCACCCGGCATGTCGAACTGACGCAGGCCGGCCAGTTGCTGTATCAGCACGGCATCCGCCTGTTGGACGAGATGCGCGCAGTGCAAGCCGCCATCGATAGCCTGGACGGCGCCGTCAGGGGCGACGTGCGCATCCGGCTGCCGACGGGCCTGGGTCATCTGTATCTGGCGCCTGTGCTGCTTGAATTCGCGCGCGCGCATCCCGATATTTCGCTGCGCGTGCATATCAACGACGGCATCGGAGACCTGATCTCCGCCGAAGTCGACATGGCGCTGAAGATCACCTCATCGCCGCCCGAGGACCACGTGGCTCGTCGGGTATGCGGCATCCAATGGTGCCTGTGCGCGTCGCCAGCATTCCTGGCGGAAAACGAACCGGTGCAGAAGATGGAGCACTTGGGGCGATGCGATCTGATTACCCCGCAGTCCCTGGGCCGCCGCTTTGACCTGCGCTTGAAGCAGGAGCACGGAGACCCGCTGATCCTGCGCGTGACGCCCAGGCTGCAATCGGGTGACTATCCGTTCCTGCGGGACGCGGTCCTGGCGGGGCTGGGCGTGGCCTTGCTGCCCCGCTACGCGGTATGGGAACAGTTGCGCGACCAGGAACTGCTTGAAGTGCTGCCCGAGTTCGAGCCCGAAGGCGTCGGCGACGCCATCTATTTGCTCACCGCGCCCAACCGCTTTCCGTCCATGGCGACGCGCGTGCTTGCCGACTTTATCCGCGAGCATATTGAGCGGCATGTGCAGGACTGGACAAGCTTGCGATCGCGAGCTGCCGGTCGCGACGCTGCGGGGAATGGAGTATCGGTTCTACGATCCGATTGAATGCCGGCGGCGGGGCGAGGCGGCGGCTATGGGTATTCCTGGCGGGCGTGCATGACAGCTATGACCCCGATGTGGTCGGCTCGGACTTCGTAGACCAGGATGTAATTGGGATGTGCCACGATTTCCCGCGTACCTGGCACACGGCCCGGGCGGTAGAGGTACGGATGTTCTGAGGCTGGGTGCACTGCGTTTTCGATCAGCTCGTGCATGCCGATGGCTGCATGCACGTCGTATTCCGCGATGTAGTTGGTGATCTCGTCCAGATCATCGAGTGCGCTAGCACTCCAAAAGATAGGAAGCATCGTTGGCCGGTTGTCCTGTTGCGATACCGGCTATTAACGGTCTCGACTGCGCCGCGTAGCTGGCGCTGCATCATGATCGGCCAGCTTTTTTGCCAATTTTTCACGGATACGCGCCATCGCGGCATCGTGCGGAATGCTCGGGCGCGGGTCGTCCCGGCTGGCCTGTACTTTCGCACGAAACCAGCGGTCATAACTGACCGCTTGCTCTTCGGTTTCGAATTCCGAAACGATAGGGGAGAGGGTTGGGCTCATGGCAAAAGCTCCTTTTATGACCGGCCATTTTAAGGCACTTGGAGTCAATAGGGGGAAAGCGCGATGTCAGGGCTTCATCCTAGGCCTGCAGCTTGCGCGAGGCCGCAATTTCAAGGTGAAAATTGCAATCTGCCCCCAAAATTCAGAAGTAGAGAATTTTGTGAGCGTCTGAAGCTGAGCGCGCTGAACGCACACGCTATGTATCCGTGGACGCGGCATCGACACAAAAACGCTGTGCGTGAAAAGCCAAGTCCCGCATACGCAGGTGCGACGCCACCGGCCAGCGTGATGTCGACACTTCGTTGGTCGGGGTCGAATTCATTAAATGATCTACGGTATTCTCACCCCCGTCCGCCCGACGCCACGACGTAATTTCGCCGCACACCTTTTGCCGATCAACAAGGGAGTCATCATGAAACGCCATTCGCGCGTCTTTATCGTTGCCGCAATCGCCGCGGTGCTTGCCGCTTGCGCCGCCACGCAAACCAAAGCGCCCATCACCGGCAACACGCACGCTGGTGCAACGTTGAAAGCCGACGTCGCCCGGAACATTTCCATGCAGGCCCAAACACAATTGAATTGCCAGAAGGTCGACGCGATTCAAACCGAAGTCGTGAAGGTCAACCCGGTCGGCACCGGCAGTTCAGCCGCTTCCCGGCAGTATGGAAGCGTCGACGAACGATGGATTGTGCAGCTGTGCAATCAACAGATTCCGTTCCGGGTGACGTTGACGCCGGATGGCAAGGGCGGAACGTATTTTTCAACGTCGCGCGAAACGTATTGATCGACAAAGGATTTGGCATGTCCCACGCAGGCCCGACTTTGGATGACAACGCGGTGTACAGGACCTTGCTGGAGTCGACCAAGGCGATTCCTTGGAAGATCGATTGGGCCACGATGAAGTTCGCCTACATCGGCCCGCAGATCGAGGCATTGCTGGGCTGGAGCACTGAAAGCTGGGTAAGCGCCGAAGACTGGGCCATGCGCATGCATCCCGAGGACCGCGAGTACGTGGTGAATTTCTGCGTCACCCAATCCCAGGCCGGCGTGGACCACGAGGCCGACTACCGCGCGCTGACCAAGGACAACGGCTACGTGTGGATTCGTGATGTGGTGCACGTCGTGCGCAACGGCAGCGGCGACGTCGATTCGCTGATCGGCTTCATGTTCGACATCACCGAACGCAAGAAGACCGAAGAAACGCTGCTGAGCCTGCAAAAAGAGCTGGAGGTACTTTCCTTCAAGGACAGCCTGACGAATATTGCCAACCGCCGCCGCTTCGATCGGTGTTTTGAATTGGAATGGGAACGCGCGGAAAGCGAACAACGCCCCCTGTCCGTGCTGCTGTTCGACGTGGACTTTTTCAAGCAATACAACGATTTGTATGGCCACACCCAAGGCGACAACTGCTTGGTGGAAATTGCCCAGACGCTGAGCTTGGCGCTGGACGGCCCCCGCGATCTGGTGGCGCGTTATGGCGGCGAGGAATTCGTCGTGCTGCTGCCCGAGGCCGACGCCGAGGTTGCCCGAAAAGTCGCCGAACGCTGCCAGCGCCTGCTTCGGAAAAAATCCATTCTGCACGCCCTGTCGCCGCATGGCAGGCGCGTCACCGTCAGCATCGGCGCGGGCACGGTGGTACTTGATGGAAAGGCGGAACGTGCCGACTTCATCAAGGCCGTGGACGAACAGCTATATGCCGCCAAGCACAACGGGCGCGACCGCGTTGAGCATGTGCAATGGCGGTCGTGAGCGGGCTCAACGAATAGAATCCGACATCCGCGGCTTGCCGCACGGTGCGCCGGCGTGTTGCTGACGGGCCGCGCCAGCTTGGTCATCCCAAGCTCTTATGCCAAAAAAGTACGAAATCCATAGTTCTTTAGAACCCCTTGACATAAAAAAACGCAGTGTCGATGATGCAGAAGGCCCCGCTTCGCCGGGCCACCATCGGTAGAACACAGCGCCGGGTTCTCAAAGGCGCGGCAACCAAAGAGGCATGCCATGGAGACGCTTCCCCCAAACCTTGCCCGACGCCGCCTGCTGGCAGGCAGCGCTGGCGCCCTTGCGGCCGTTGGCCTGGGCGCCACAGGTGCCGTCTGTGCCACGGACGCCGTCGCTAACACCACCGCGACCAAAGCCGCCCCCGCAGCCAAGCCCTTGCCAGCCTACGCGGCATGGAAAGACGCCGACAGCGTCATCGTTCATAGTGCCAACACGATCGAAACCAAGCGCAGCGCCTTTGGTGACGGGGTCATCACGCCATCACGCCAACTCTACGTACGCAACAACCTTCCGCCACCCGCCGCGTCCGTCCTGGACGACCGCGATGCATGGACCATCGAGATTGTCGGCGTGGAGCAACCGCGCACCCTGACCGTGGGGGATCTCAAGGCGTTGGGCGTGGAAACGCTGGCCACGGTGCTGCAATGCTCCGGCAACGGCCGGGGCTTTTTTCCGCACAAGCCCAGTGGAACGCCATGGGAGGTGGGCGCGGCCGGCTGCGTCATGTGGTCAGGCATTTCCGTGCGCACCTTGGTCGAATACCTGGGCGGCCTGAAGGGCAAACCCGTCTACATGACGGGCACAGGCGGTGAAGTTTTGCCCGAAGGCTTGGATCCCATGTCCTTGCTTGTAGAGCGCTCGGTGCCGCGCGAGGCCATGCAAGATGCCATGCTGGCCTGGGAAATGAACAACGAGCCTCTGTCGCTGGCTCACGGCGGCCCGCTGCGGCTGATCGTTCCTGGTTATACCGGCGTCAACAACGTCAAGTACATCAAGCGCTTGGCCTTCACTGACGAGCAGAGCCGCGCGAAGATCCAGCAAACCGGCTATCGGCTGACACCGATGGGCGCCAAATCCAGCCCCGACCAGCCGTCCGTTTGGGCCATGGAGCCCAAGTCCTGGATCACCGCGCCTGGCACGGATGGGCAGGCCCTTAAGGCGGGACGTGCCGTCGTGCGGGGCGTGGCGTTCGGGGGCATGCATGCGGTCAAGCGGGTGGAGGTCTCGATAGACGGCGGCAAGACCTGGAAAGAGGCATCGCTTATCGGGCCGGACCTTGGCAAATACGCGTGGCGACAGTTCGCGCTGCCCATCGATCTTCCGGCGGGACAGCACACACTGGTCAGCCGCGTCGAAGACACAGCGGGCAATGTGCAGGTGGAAAAGCGATTTGAAAATGTACGGGGGTATATCAACAGTAGCTGGCAGGATCACGGCTTGGCAGTCAATGTGTCATGAACATGGCGGATTGATGCAGAGCAGGTTTGTGTCAGCTCCTACACCGCGCCGCCTTACAGGGTGGCGGATATTCCCCCTGTTGGCGGCGGCCCTCATATGCATGCCGGGCAGTTTGACCATCGCCGCCGAGCCCGCTGATGCCGAGGCTGGCCGCGCGCTGTTCCTGAAGGGCTCAACGCCGGCCTGCGCCGTTTGCCACACGATGGCCGACGCGGGCGCCAAGGGGACCATTGGACCGAGTCTGGACGAGCTCAAGCCAGACGCGCAGCGAGTCATGCAGGCCGTACGCAACGGCATCGGCGTCATGCCGGCTTTTGACGCGATGAGCGATGGGGATGTACAGGCGCTTGCGAACTATGTGGCCAGCGCAACCGGCGCAGCGCAGTAGCACCGGGACGCCATCGGCCTGACCTGGCCTGTGCCGACGAACCGCAAGCTACAGGAACCCGATCCACCTGCCCGCTACCAGGCAGCCCGTCCACAGCAGCAGCGAAACGGCGGCCTGGCAACGCAGCGCGCCGGACGGGCGGTCTCCCTGCAGTACCCGCCCCCATGCCCCGCCCCGGCGCACGAACCAGGCGTTGATCGCACCCGCGCCCAGCAAGCCCATCTTCACCACGAATGCCGGATTCTGCAGGTATTCCTGCGGACGCACGGTAAACAGCGTGGCGCCGGTCAGTACGGCCAGCGCAAGCCCAACCGCGGCCGTGCGCGCCAACACAGGCGCCAGCAGCGCCAGGGAAGTGGGCTTGAGGACGCCGAGCAGGCGCAGGTCCAGCGGAACGATTGAACCGATCAACAGGCCGATGGCGCCGATATGGGCGGCGTTGATCAGAAGGTACAGCGTTCCGGACCGTCGCAGCCACATCGCTGGCGGCAGGGTCGTAAGCTGTTCCAGCGCCAGCCGAAGCAGTTCAGGCATGGCTGAGGGCCGTGCGGCTCAGGGCTTCTTGATGCGGCTGGGATAGATGTCGTAGGTCTTGCCGCCCACCTTGATCTGGACGGCCTTCATGCGCTTGTTGCCAGCGTCCTGATCGCGGTTGCCAATGGCGGTGATGGCGTCGCCCGGCTTGGCGGACCCCTCGACAAATCCCGCTTCCTTCGTCTGGTTGGGATTGCCAAGTTCGACCACCCAGACACCATCGCTGGCTCGCACCCTCAAATTGGGATGGGGCGGCGCGATCTGCACCTGCTCGATCGTGCCTTGCAAGGTCATCTGTTCGGATTCCGCCCAAGACCAACCGTGATGCGCCATGGCCGCGGGGGCCACTGCCGCCAGCGCGGATAACGCCAGCCCTGCCAATAACACGCGTTTGGATAGCTTCATGTCGATGCTCCTGGGTTGCGGTTGGGCTGCCGCCATGGCCCGGCGCTGCAGCGTGGCGGCCAGTGAGCCAAGCATAGCAGCGGGATGGCGGTTTCAACCACGGCGGACAGCGGCTATGCCCAGCCCTAGTACAAACCCGGGCACCGCGTCGATCTACCCATTTTTACAGGCCAACTTCTGTGAACCAAATCTCAGGTTGAATGAACGTCGACATTAGGTTCACGCGCCTGCGCCAGCCAGTCCAGCGCGGCCTGCACCGCGGGCATACGCGTGCCCTGCTGGCGATAGATGGCACCGATTGCGCCGAAATTTCCCTCGATGCGCAAAGGCAGAACATCCAGCGCGCCCCGGTCGCGGTAGAACTCCGCGATGGCGGTCGGCATGGCCGCGAGCCAATCACTATGGTCGATATGGGCCAACGTTGCCAGCAGCGAATTCGTATGCATGCGCGCCGGCGGCACCGGCAGGCCGGCCTGCTCGAACGCCCGCTCCAACCGTTCCCGCAACATGGTGCCCGGCAAGGGCAAGACCCACGAACGCCCCTGCAACTCGGGCAGATGCAGGTCGCGCCCACCTGCCAGCGGATGACCTGGCGCGGATACGATGCAGATCGGTTCATCGTGCAGGCGCATCGCTTCGCATTCGGCCGGCAGCGGACGTCCGCCCAGCCGGCCCAGAACGATATCCAACTCGTCCACGGAAAGCCTGTCCAGAAGGTTGTCCAGCACCCCCTCCACCAGCGTCACTTCCAAGGCGGGCATGCGTTGGCACAGCGCGGCTATCAGCCTCGGCGCCACCGTGACCGCTGCCGAGGGCAGCGTGCCCAGCCGCAGCAAGGCGCACCCACGTTCCTGCGCAGCCTGCAGCTCCGCCGCGACCCGCGCCGCCGAACCCAGAGTGTGGCGGGCGTGCAGGATCATGATGGAACCGGCGGCGGTGGGCTGAGTGCCATGGCTTGTGCGCTCGAACAGCGCATGGCCCACCTGCTCTTCCAACTGCGCCAGCGCCTTGGACGCCGCCGGCTGCGACATGTGCAGCCGATCCGCCGCGCGCCCCAGATTGCGCTCCTCATCAAGGGCAATCATCAGTTCCGCATGGCGTGGTTTCAGATGCGTACCAAGGCGTACGGGCATGGCATGGATAACTGAATGGTTATGGTTCGGTGAGTTTATTTCATTTCCCAGGCATGAACGCCCCGCCCATACTTTGCAGGCCGCGTTCCATGCGCGGCGTGGATGGAGACAGACAATGAAAAAGACACTGGCCGTGATGGCGGCCTGTACCGCCTTGGCGTCGTCGGGCGCGTACGCCGCGGATGCCTATCCGGCCCGGCCCGTGCAGGTCGTGGTTCCGTTCTCGCCGGGCGGCGCGGTGGACGTGCTGACACGGCAGTTGGCACAGCGCCTGCAGGCCCGGGGCTACACGATGGTCATCGAGAACAAGCCCGGCGCCGGCGGCAATATTGCCGCCAGCCTGGTGGCGCGCGCCAATCCCGACGGCTATACCTTGCTTATGGGAACCACCAACACCCATGGCATCAACAGCGCCTTGTACCCCAACATGCCGTACGACCCGGTCAAGGATTTTGCGCCCATCGGCATGGTGGCTGAAAACGTGGTGGTGCTGCTTGCAAACCAGAGCTTTCCGGCGAAGAACCTGTCTGACGCAGTGACTGTGCTGAAGCAGAATCCCGGCAAGTACACCTACGCCTCGCCTGGCGTAGGCACCGTGCATCAGCTTGCCATGGAGCAGCTGAAGCACGCCGCCGGCCTGGACGTGGTGCACGCAGCATACAAGGGCGCCGGGCCAGCGATGAGCGACCTGGTGGCCGGCCACGTGCCGCTGATGATAGGCGGCATTGCGCCGGCGCTGCCTTTCCTGTCCGATGGCCGAGTCCGGGTGCTTGGCGTTGCCAACCCCAAGCGCTATCCGGCCCTGCCCGATACGCCGCTGTTCTCAGAGGTGGCCCCCGGCGTGAGCGTGCAGTCGTGGATCGGCCTGTTCGCTCCGGCCGGAACACCGGCGCCGGTGATCGAGCGCCTGAGCGCCGATCTGCAAGCCGTGCTGCAGAATCCCGAATTTACCGCCGCGCTGCAGCCGCTGGGCATGGCTCCGCGTCCGATGACGCCGCAGGCGTTTGGCGACATGGTGCGCAACGACATGCCCAAGTGGAATGCAGCGGTGAAAGCATCGGGAGCCACGCAATGAAGCCCGACCGTCCCGTGAACTTTCTGCTGTTCATAACCGACCAGCATCGCGCCGACCACCTCGGCGCCTATGGCAATAGCGTCGTCGCGACACCCCATCTGGACCGCATGGCCGCCGACGGATGGCGCGCGGACAATATGCATGTGGCCACCCCCATATGCATGCCGAACCGCGCCAGCCTGATGACAGGCCGCTACCCCTCCGCCCACGGCGCGCGCCACAATGGCATTGCGCTGTCGCTGCGCAGCAGGACCTTTGTGGACATGCTGGGCTCGGCGGGCTGGCGCACCGGCGTGGTGGGCAAGCTCCATCTGCAGAACATGACGGACATCCCGCCTTCCTGGCCCGTGCGCGCCGAGGATCGTCTTCCGCTGGAAGCGGTAGCGCCGGATGCCAGCGGGCGCTACGACCAGGAAAACCGGCGCTCCTGGCTGGAACGCGACGATTATGAGTTGAGCTATCCCTACTACGGATTCCAGCAAGCGGACCTGGTGGACGACCATAGCGATCAGCCCCACGGGCATTACCGCTATTGGCTGCGCCGCCATCACCCGGAGGTGGAAGCGATGATCGGCTTTGAAGCCGCCATCGATACCCCGGAATATGAGCTGACCCGCATTCGCCAAGCCTGGCGGACCCGCGTTCCCGAGGAACTGTATCCCACGGCGTACATCGCGGATCGCACGATCGAAAAATTGCGCGAATACAGCCAAGGCGACAGCCCCTTCTTCCTGCAGTGTTCCTTTCCCGACCCACATCACCCCTTTACGCCGCCGGGCCGCTACTGGGACATGTACAAGCCGGAGGACATGGAGTTGCCAGCGTCCTTTCACGCCGGGCATTCCATACCGCCGCATGTGGCATGGCTGCGCGACCAGTGCGACAGCGGCAAGGCCGTCAGGCACACTCCGGCGATCTTCGCCTGCAACGAGCGCGAAACGCGCGAAGCGCTGGCCTTGAACTATGGATCCATCGCCAATATCGACCACCATATCGGACGCGTGCTGGCGGCCCTTGAGCAAAGCGGCCAGGCGGAAAACACCGTGGTGATCTTCACCAGCGACCACGGCGACTATCTGGGTGACCATCAACTGATGCTGAAAGGCCCGATTCACTACCGGGGCCTGACCCGGGTGCCGTTCATCTGGCGGGACGGCGCCGGCGCCACCGAGGGTTCCGCCAGCGATGCGCTGGTTAGCACGATCGACATCGCGCCCAGCATCCTGGCGCGCGCGGGCGTCCAGCCCTACAACGGCATGCAGGGGCACGATCTTGCGGCGGTCATGTCGGGCCAGACCACCGGCGTGCGCGATGCGCTGATGATCGAGGAGGAAGGCCAGCGCGTCATCCTGGGTTTCGACCGCCGCATTCGCTGCCGCACGCTCCTGGCGAAAAACCACCGGCTGACGATATACGACGGCGCAGACTGGGGAGAGCTATACGACCTGCGTCAGGACCCGCACGAGCTGCAAAACCTCTGGGACACGGCGCAGAGTGCGCAGGTTCGCGCACGCCTGCTGGAGCAGTTGTCTCGGGCCATGCTGTCCCACATCGACACCAGCCCCTACCCTACGGCGTTGGCGTAGCCGATACGCTGTCATTGAGGAGGCTTCGGCTAGGCTCGCAAGCCCTCTGTCGAAGTTCATTTATCTTCGAAGCCGATCTCCATTTAATTTAAAGACTTAGCGAAATTTGGTTCATCCACTTTGGCCAAAATGGTTCATTGAACTTGGTATTTTCTCGGAAAAAGTTCATTGAAGTTGGAACTGTCGCTACGCCATGCCCGTCGGGCATGTTCCTGTTGTGCGTGAATGGCCGCGCGCAGGCCTGGACAGATCTACATGGCACCAGACTGGAGTGGAGATGACCGGCCATCACCCAAGCGATTTCACTTGAACGCCTGCACGATCACGTGACGCTCGCAGCTGTCCGGCGCGCAGGCATTGACACGCCGTGCTCCTTGTAAAGACAAGCATTTGGACGCCGAGCGTACCGCGTTCGCGTGCCTGTTTTCATACCCGCCAGAGTTCCCCGTTACTCGGGCTGGATGCCAGCCTGCTTCACTTTGTCTCCCCAGACTTTTTGCTGCTGAGCCACGAAAGGAGCAAAGGCCGAGGCCGGCGCGGGCGTAGGCTCCGCGCCCATTTGCGTCAGCTTCAGCTTGATCTCGTCGGATGAGACGATGCGGTAGAGCTCGTTGGCCAGCCGCTTGGCGATGGGTTCGGGCAGCTTGGCCGGGCCGAAGATACCAACCCACGCGGCCAAGTCGAAGCCTGGCTGCCCCAACGCCTCGGACACGCTAGGCAGATTGGGCGCCAGCGCGCTACGCTTTTCCGTCGAGACGGCCAACGCCTTCAGCGTGCCCGCCTGGATGTGCGCAGCGGCGGAAGCTAGATCCACGAACATGAAGGTTGCACGCCCTCCGATAATGTCGGTCATGGCCTGCGGCGTGCTCTTGTACGGAATAGCCGCCGCGCCGAGTCCGGTCATCTTGTCAAATGAAGCGGCGGAAATCTGCCCGGTGCTGTTGCCATAGGCGTAGTTCAAGCTGCCCGGGTTGGCCTTGCCGTAGGCCAGCAGGTCTTGGACGTTCTGGATGGGCAGCTTGGCGCTGACGGCCAGCACGAACGGAAAATTGCACACCTGCACGAGCGGCGTGAAATCCTTGATTGGGTCGTAGCGCAGGTTCTTATAGAGGTAAGGGTTGGACGAATGGGTGGTGTTGGTGGCCAGCATAATGGTGTAGCCGTCGGGTTGAGCGCGCGCGACAAGATCGGCCGCCACCTGCCCTGAGGCACCGGGCCGGTTCTCTACGATGACAACCTGGCCCAGCGCCGCCTGCAGACGTTCGCCGATCAGGCGCGCGACGATGTCGCTGGCGCTACCCGCGCCAAACGCCGTAATCAGTTTCACCGGCTGCGACGGATAATCCGCCGCTCGCGCGGCGCTGGCCAAGCCCACAGCCAGCGCCGCGGCCGCGCATAGCGGCGTCAAGATGGAACGCAACATGTCTCTCTCCTTGGTTTGGCGCCGCCCTTGTGCCGGACGGTCGCGGGTAGGCCTTCCAGGCCTGTCGTGATAGATGCCGGAATGGTGTCAGCCGCCCGCCGGGACGCTGGCAAGAATGCGCATGGCCTGTTTCAGGTGTGGGCGGTCCAGCATTTCTCCGTCCAGTTGCAAGGTGCCCGTGCCCGGCGCGTCTTCGAAGGCCTGCACGATGCGCCGCGCCCGCTCCACGTCCGCGGGATCTGGCGTGAAGGCCTGGTTGATGATCGCGACCTGGTCCGGGTGGATGGCGATCTTCCCGGTAAAGCCTGCCCGGCGCGCCCGCGTGCTGTCTTGCCGCAAACCATCGCCATCGCGGAAGTTGCCCCAAATTGTGTCGATGGCGGGCACCCCCGCCGCGTGCGCGCCCAGCAGGCATAACGACCGCGCCAGCTGATAAGTGAAGTCATACTCGCCGTCTTCACGGCGGTTGCTGGCGGCGCCCAGCACGGCGGCTAGGTCCTCCGCTCCCCAGGTCAGGCCGCGCAGCCGCGCGCTGCAATCGGCATAGCTGCCCAGATTGAACATCGCGCCGGCAATTTCGGTAGCCACCGGCATGATGCCTATGCCGCCGGCTCGCAAGCCCTCGCGCGCTTCCAGCGCGGTCAGATAGTGATCCAGCACGACGATGTCGCGGGCGCCCCGCCCCTTTGGCAACAGGATGGCGTCGGGCGCTGCGCGCGCGACCGCCGCCAGATCGTCCAGGGCCAATCCCGAATCCAGCGGGTTGATGCGCACCCACAGCTGCGGCCCGCTATCCGGGCGCGCGGCCAGGTACTCCCGCACCATGACACGCGCGGTCGGCAGGCGCGCGGCGTCCACCGCGTCTTCCAGGTCCAGTATCAGCGCGTCGGCGCCGCTGCCGAGTGCCTTCGCCAGCTTTCTTTCGCTGTCCCCCGGGACGAACAACATCGATCTCAATGCCATGTCTTGCTCCTCAACGTCCTTGAAAATGGGGCGGCCGCCGCTGCGCGAACGCTTCGGTGCCTTCGGCCACATCCTGCGAGTCCTGCAACAGCCGCAGGAACAGTTGTTCAAGCCGCAGACCCGTCGCCAAGTCGGCGTCGCGGCTACGCAGTGCCAATTCTTTGGCGGCCTGCACGGCTAGCGGCGCATTGGCGGCCAGGCGGCGGGCATACGCCATTGCCGCGGGCAGCAGTTCGGCTTGCGGCACCACGCGGTTGACCAGCCCCCAGCGCAGCGCGGCGTCGGCGTCGAAAGCATCGCCCAGCAGCAGCATTTCCATGGCGATGGCGTGCGGCAGTTGCTGCGCCACGCGCTGCGTGCCACCGTTGGCGGGAAAGACGCCACGCTGCACTTCCGTCAGCCCGAACGTCGCCGCGGGCACGCACACGCGCAGGTCCGTCGCCAGCAGCAGAGTCATGCCGCCGCCAAGGCAATGGCCGTTGACGGCGGCCACCACCGGCTTCCAGACCTCCAGCCCGCGGTTGAGCAACTGGCCTTGCTGCGTGTGCATCAGCGCCGCCAGGCTCGGCGGCGCACCGACAAAGGACTTCAGGTCGGCGCCCGCGCAGAAGGTGCGTTCACCCGCCCCCGTGATGAGCGCGACGCGGATGGCGTCGTCGTCCCGCACGCGGCGCCACGCCTGCGACAGAGCGTCGTAATGCGCATGGTCCAACGCGTTGCTTTTCTCGGGGCGGTTAATGGTGATCCGCGCCACCCCGTCGGCTTCATGAAAATCGATGGCCATGTCAGTCAGCCTCCCCGGCGGCGACCTTGGGCTGGCGCGCCTGCAGGTAATGTGCAATGGCGGCTTCGTCATAGCCCAGCTCGGTAAGCACCTGGCGCGTGTGCTGGCCCACCGTAGGTGGCGGCGAAGACGGAATGGGCCGCTGACCGTCGAATCGCAGCGGCTGCGACACCACGTTCAATTCGCCGTGCGCGGATTCCTCAAAGCGGTAAATCATGTCACTTGCTGCCATGTGATCGTGCGTCAGCACCTCGCCCACGCCCTGGATCGGTGCGCAGGGTATGCCGGCGCGCGACAGCCTTTCGATCCAGCCGTCGCGACTGTCTTCGCCCATGATCGCAGCGACGCGCTCCAGCACCTCGGGGCGATGGCCCACGCGATCGGCGTTGGTGGCGTAGCGCGGATCGTCGGCCAGTTCCGGCTGGCCGGCCTCGTTGCAGAAAGTGCGCCATAGCGTGTCGTTGGCCACGCCCAGCAGCAGCGGCCGATCATTGGCTTGAAACACTTGGTACGGGCACAGAGACTCATGCGCCGAGCCCCAACGGCAAGGCTCGGTGCCGCGCTCCCAATAGCTCTGCATGACGTAGCTCATAAAGCCGACCGAGGTGTCAAACAGCGAGGCCTCGACCTTGCAACCCTTGCCCGTGCGCAGCCGCCGCACCACCGCGGCCAGGATGCCGGTAGCCGCATGCATGCCGGTGGCCTGGTCGATGGGGGAAATCGGGCTGCGGATGGCGGGCCCGCCTTGTTCGCCCGTAATCGACATCATGCCGCTGAAGGCCTGCAGGATGACGTCATAACCCTTGCCGCGATTCAGTGGCCCTTTGCTGCCAAAGCCGGAAATGCTGCAATAAACCACGTCCGGCCGCAGCGCGGCGGCAGAGGCGTAGTCGATGCCCAGCCGGGTAGCCACGCCGGGGCCAAAGCTTTCCACGACGATGTCGGCCGTGGCGATGAGGCGCTGCGCGGCCTCGCGGCCTTGGGCGGACTTCAGGTCCAGCGCCACGCTGCGCTTGTTCCGGTTGACGCTTAAGAACACCGTGCCGTCTTCCTGCCGGAACGGCGGCCAGCGCCGCGTGTCGTCGCCTTGCAGCGGCTCCACCTTGATGACTTCGGCGCCCATATCGCCCAGGTACTGCGTGCACAGCGGCCCGGCAAGCACCTTTGAAAAATCCACCACCCGCAATCCTTGTAAGGCGTCCATCGTATCGACCTCCTCTATGGGCACGCGCCGCCTTGGCTCAAAAGGCAACGTTGGCGCCGCCCTTGGTTTGAATCATGGCCCGCGCCTCATCGGGCGTGGCGATCTCGAACGACAGCTCTTCCAAGATTCGGCGAATCTTCGCGACTTGCTCGGCATTGGAGGTGGCCAACTTGCCACGGCCCGCATACAGGCTGTCTTCCAGGCCCACCCTGACGTTGCCGCCCAGCAGCGCGCTGGCGGTGACGAACGGCAACTGGTGACGGCCGGCGGCCAGCACCGACAGGTAGTAGTCGTCACCAAACAGGCGATCGGCAATGGTGCGCATGTGCAAGAGGTTGTCGTGGTCGGCACCGATGCCGCCCAGGATGCCGAAAATGCATTGCAAAAAAAACGGCGGCTTGGCGAGCCC
Organism: Achromobacter spanius; assembly: GCF_029637605.1. Lineage (NCBI taxonomy): Bacteria > Pseudomonadati > Pseudomonadota > Betaproteobacteria > Burkholderiales > Alcaligenaceae > Achromobacter > Achromobacter spanius. Next base: position 3,363,620 of record NZ_CP121261.1, read on the forward strand.
GCGGTCGACGAAATGCGCCAGGTTGTACAGATGCCCGACGTCGTAGCATTCGAATTCAAAGCGCGTGCCCACGTCCGAAAGCTCGCGCAGGCCGCGGTCGATCTGCGCAAAGGTGTTGGACAGGATGAAGTCGCGCGTCATCTCCAAATAAGGCTTCTCCCAATCGAACTTGAACTCGCTGATGCGCTCGCCCGCTCCGGCAATGTTGAAGTTCAGCGACCCCATGTTCATCGATGCCACTTCCGGCTGTGCCCACTTGGCCGGGGCTAGCCGCTGGTCCAGCGACATACCCAGGCCGCCGCCCGTCGTGATGTTCAGAATGGCGTTGCTGCGCGCCTTGATTTCGGGCAGAAACTGCGCGAACAGCTTGGGGTCCTGATCCGGACGGCCGGTTTCGGGGTCGCGCGCATGCAGGTGCAGCATGGCGGCGCCCGCTGCGGCCGCGGCTACCGCGTCGTCAGCGATCTGCTTGGGTGTAATGGGTAGATACGGCGACATCGACGGGGTGTGGATCGAACCCGTGACGGCGCACGTGATGATGACTTTCGGGGATTTGCGCATGCCTGTCTCCTACAAAGTCGGGTCGTGGCGCCCGGGTGATTCCGCCCGGAAGCCGGATACGCAAGGCCGGCTAGTACGACTTCGGCAGGCCCAGCACTTTTTCTGCGATGTAGCAAAGAATCAATTGCGGCGACACAGGCGCAATGCGGGGCAGCATGGCCTCGCGAAAGTAGCGCTCAACGTGATACTCCTTGGCGTATCCCATGCCGCCGTGCGTCAGCACCGCGGTCTCGCAACTCCGAAAACCCGCTTCGGCGCAAAAGAACTTGGCGGCGTTAGCCTCGGCGCCGCATGGCATGCCCTGGTCATACATCCACGCGGCGCGGCGATACAGCAGTTCGGCCGCCTCCAGTTCTACCCAGCGTTCAGCCAGCGGATGCTGCACACCCTGGTTCTGGCCGATCGGCCGGTCAAAGACCACGCGTTCGCCCGCGTAGGCCGCCGCACGGCGCAGGCCCGCGCGGCCCAGCCCGGTCGCCTCGGCGGCCAGCAAAACGCGTTCAGGGTTCAGCCCGTGCAAGATGTACGAGAAGCCCTGCCCCTCTTCGCCGATGCGATCCTCGACCGGCACCTCGAGCCCATCGATGAACAGCTCGTTGGAGTCCACAGCCTTGCGGCCCAGTTTTTCGATCTCGCGTACGGTGACGCGGCTGCGGTCCAGGTCGGTATAGAACAGGCTGAGCCCCTGCGTCGGGCCGGTCACCTGTTCCAGTGGCGTGGTACGCGCCAGCAACAGGATCTTCGTGGCCACCTGAGCCGTCGATATCCAGATCTTCTGCCCATTCACCACATAGCGGTCGCCGTGCCGCACGGCCTGCGTGCGCAGCTTCAGCGTATTCAACCCCGTGTTGGGCTCGGTCACTCCAAAGCAGGCCTTGTGTTCGCCGCTGATGATCGGCGGCAGCCAGCGCGCCCGCTGTGCGTCGCTGCCATGCACCACCACCGGATGCAGGCCAAACACATTCATATGGACGGACGAAGCGCCCGCCATGCCCGCGCCGGACGCCGCCACCGCCTCCATCATCAGTGCGGCTTCCAGGATGCCCAGTCCCGCGCCGCCGTACTCCGTAGGCATCGCCACGCCCAGCCACCCGGCATCGGCCATGGCCCGGTAGAAATCCTCGGGAAACCCGCCTTCTTTGTCCTTTCGGGTCCAGTACTCATCGTCAAACCCCGCGCACAGATCCTGCACGGCGCGGCGGATGGCGGTCTGTTCTTCACTCAGCGCGAAATCCATGGGCAACCTTATCGGGTGGGAAATTCGGCAATGGCGGATTGGCCGCGCTTAGCCACGCTGGATAGCGGGTTGGCGCAGCATCAACGCGACGCGTCGGCAACTTGCCACCAATTCGTCGCGCTGGTTGTAGGCGCGGTGGTCGAACACGACGATGCCGTTCTGCGGACGCGAACGGCTTTCACGCAGCTCCAGCACCTGCGATTCCACGCGTAGCGTATCGCCGGCAAAAACCGGGTTTGGAAAGCGCACCTCGTCCCAGCCCAGATTGCCTACGGTGGTGCCCAGGGTGGTGTCGCCCACCGAAATGCCCACCATCAGGCCCAGCGTGAACGCGCTATTGACCAAAGGACGGCCGAACTCGGTCGTCTTGGCATATTCCGCGTCCAGATGGATGGCCGCGGGATTCAGTGTCATGGTGGTGAACAGGACGTTATCGGTCTCGGTGACCGTACGCCGCACGTCGTGCGTAAATCGTTGCCCGACTTGGAATTGCTCGAAATACAACCCGGCCATCATCGTCTCCTGTTGCGCATGCGGGATGGTTCCCGTCTGGTGCGTGGATATCCGTGCACGTTGCGCTAAAATGAACGCTAACATACTGTATGCATCCATACAATATCAGGAACAACCCCTAAGGAGACACCCATGCAGCGCGGAAAACAGGTCAATCGGCAGGTCGTACTGAAGGAACGGCCGCTGGGCATCCCCCAGGCCTCGCACTTCGCGCTGCACGACGCAGCCATCCCCGAACCCAAGGAGGGCGAGATCCTGGTCCGCAACTTGTTCCTGTCGGTCGAACCGGCCATGCGTGGCTGGGTCAACGCCGCGGCCAACTACTCCGACCCCGTGGCCATCGGCGAAGTCATGCGCGCCTTTGCAGCGGGCCGCGTCATCGCGTCGCGGCATCCAGGCTACGCCGAAGGCGACCTCGTCATGGGTATGCTGGGCTGGCAGGACTACGCCGTCACCGACGGTCGCGCCATTCGCCGCAAAGTCCGTGAAACCGATCTGCCCCTGTCGCTGTCGCTGGGCGTCTTGGGCATCAACGGCGTCACCGCCTACTTCGCGCTGAACGCCTGCGGCGACCCCAAACAAGGCGACACCGTCGTGGTGTCGACGGCGGCGGGGGCAGTGGGTTCGGTGGCCGGACAGCTGGCCCGCCACCTGGGCTGCCGCGCTGTGGGCATTGCCGGTGGCGCGGACAAGACTCGGCTGTGCGTGGAGGAATTCGGCTACGACGCCGCCTTGGACTACCATTCGCCCCAGATGGCCGAGGGCCTGGCCACCGCCTGCCCCGACGGCGTGGACGTGTACTTTGACAACACGTCGGGTCGCATCAGCGATACCGTCATCCCGCTGATCAATCGGCATGCCCGCATCGTCGTCTGCGGCACCGCATCGGTCGCCAGTTGGGATCCGTGGCCCACCGGCCCGCGCATCGAACGTCATCTGCTGAACAAGGCGGCGCGCATGCAGGGGTTTCTAGTGTGGGACTACGAGCACCGTTACGAGGAAGCCATCGACGTGCTGGCGCCCTTGGTGCGGCAAGGCAAACTACGGTATCGCGAAGAGATCCTGGACGGCATCGAAGCCGCGCCTGGATCAATCGCCGATCTGTACCAGGGCAAGAACATGGGCAAGCGGCTGATTCGGCTGGAGGATGAGTGAATGACAACAAAGATGGCGGCAGGCGGCGAGAACTGGGACCAGCGGCTGGGCTTTCTGATGCACGACGTCTCGCGGCTGCGCCGCAAGGTGTTCGATGAAGTCATGAAACCCGAGGGCATCACGCGGTCGCAGTGGTGGGTCATGGCGCACCTGTCGCGCCATGACGGCATGTCGCAGAGCGACTTGGCCGACGTGCTTGATCTAGGGCGCGCCGCGTTGGGCGGCCTGGTGGATCGGCTGGAGTCGCTGGGCTTTGTGCGCCGCGGCGCCGACGGCCAGGACCGCCGCACCAAGCTTGTGCTGCTGACCCCCGAGGGCCGCACCATGATTGAACGCATGCGCGTCAAAAGCGATGTCATGAGCGAAGCCATCCTGCAAGGGCTCAGCGTCGAACAGCGCCATCAACTCGCCGACATGCTGGGGCTGGTCAAGCGCAACCTGCTGGAGTTCGACATCACTCAGCTCTGACCCGCCGGTCCGCTCGAGAGGTTCATCCACGCTGGAACGCGAACGCTGGAGAAATCAGAAAAGCGGAGTGAATCAAAAAAGGCTGTGGCCCAACGACAGCTGTCGGCCGATTCTGTTGAAAAACTCGCGGCCGTCTCCGTCGTCTGGCAGAATTTGCAAAGCGCCAACGAGTTCGGAGAGCACCGACATGATGGGCCATCAAGCGAGCGGGCAAGAGCGGTTGTTCTACGCTTTCAACCTTGAAGACGTCGTTCCGCCGACCCATCTTCTTAGAGCCATCGATCGCTGTCTGGATCTGAAGGAACTCCACCAACACCTGGCGAAGCACTACAGCCATACGGGCCGTCCGTCCATTGACCCCGAACTTATGATCCGTATGCTGATCGTTGGGTATTGCTACGGCATCCGCTCCGAGCGTCGTCTGTGCGAAGAGGTTCAACTGAATCTTGCATATCGATGGTTCTGTCGTCTCGGCCTCGAGGATGCAGTGCCCGATCACTCGACCTTCTCCAAGAACCGTGCCACTTTATTGAGACCCACTCCGCGGTGGCCAACTGGTCGACAAAGTTCGGCAAGCCGCCAGCTTGCTCAGTGATGCTCAAAAAGAAGCTGCGCGAGGGGCCGTGTAGGTGCGAGGCCCACTTAGACTTTCTACGTCGGCGGTGATGGGCCACCGATGGCTGAGCGCCCTGGTCGCAGAATTTGCGATCAACCATCCGCAGGTCGCTCTCGAAGTTGAGTACAGCGACCGCATCGCCGACATCGTGGCTGAGCGTTTCGACGCAGCAATTTAGATTGGGGAGCTTGCCGACAGTCGCTTGGTTGCGACCAAGCTGTGCAATCACTTCAGAGTGCTTTGCGCTTCGCCCGCCTATCTCGACCGATATGGCGCGCCCCGCAACCCCGAGGATTTGGTTAACCACAACTGCCTGGGCTTTACAGGCCTTCTGTCCTATCCCGAATGGGAGCTGACGCCAACTGACGTCCGGCCCCGGACTGCTGGCGTTCGGCAACGAGCGGATAGCCCCAGGTGCGAGTCAGCGGCTCCAATACCCCCAATGACACCAAAGCGTTATTGACGGCGGCGTTGATGCCCCAAGCAATATGTCGAAGCGAAATTCTCGCAAGTACCTTGTCAGATTTCCACTGACCAGATACAGAAATAGAAATCTCGCGGTGCGCAGGCCGGTAACCCTCAATTAAGACGCGCGTGTGAGAGCCACGCCGCTTCCGAATATTTCTTTATAGCTTATGCATGAGCGTGGCTTTGAAGGCGATGGGACTTAAGCATGAGCTGCTTCTAACTTTCCTGCACTTTCGCATGCGTCTGCTGGTGGCGTTAGGGCTGCCTAGCCAGCGGCAAACTCCTTCGAAACCCGATTGGCAAGGAATGATGCGCATGTTCGCGCGCCAGACGGGCCAGCCGCTCTGCCAACTCCAGCGGAAAGGGGATTGCGCGCCTGGCGCCCAGATCGACGTGCAACGACAACTGCTCCATCGTTGCGGCCAGATAGTTTCCGCTCGTTTGCCATAGCTCCAGCAGGCAAAGCAGACGTTTGTCGTCCGCCTCCAGGACCCTTGCGCATAAGCGTAGCGGATCGCCGACAACCACCTCCCGCAGGTAGTTCACGTCGATGCGTATCGTATAGATGCCGCAATATGACTCCGCGGTGTAGTCCAGCCCGACGCCGAAAGCCTTCAGCAATTCAAAGCCGTGACGGTCGAATACCCCGACGTAGTGCGCGGCGTTCATGTGGCCATATTCGTCGATCCACTGCGGGTCAACGGTCAGATCAAGCGTGGGTAGTGTGGTCATAAGCTTCATGCAAGGGTTTCGGTGAGCCATTGCCTGACGGCGGCAATGGCGGAATCGTTCCATTTGTGTTCCGGCGCGACGAAGTAATAGCCCCCCATCTGCACCGAGATATTCGGCAGGATCTCCACCAGATCGCCGCGGGCGATCCTGTCATTGGCAAGCAGCTCGCTCACGAGCGCCACGCCCTGCCCCAATTGCGCGGCCTCCATCGTCAGGTGCCCATGCCATAACCTGGGCCCGCGAAGGATGGGCAACTGCGAAACGCCGACGGCGCGCAGCCATTGCTCCCATTGGTCAGTCGATTGTTCGTGCAGCAACGGCACCGTCACGAGGTCCTGCGGGTTGTCAACCTCGGGAAAGCGATCGCGAAACGTCGGGCTGCAAACCGCCAGGATGCGGGGCCTTGCGAACATCTCGGCACGCAAACCTTCACCAATCAAAGGCTGCTTCAGATAAATGATTTCGGCATCGGCCTCGTCCTTGCTGAAGTCGGGCCGCGCGGTGGTCGGCTGGAGGATCAATTCCTTTCCGTCCAACCGGCTCTCGAGTTCCGGCAAACGCATCAGAAGGCGGCGCGAGGCAAGCCCGGCCATACAGCAGACGTGTATGGCGTCGCCCCGGCCATGGACGAGTTCGCCGCAGGCGTCGGCAATGAGGTCGAGCGCGCGTTGCGTCTTCGCGGCAAATCTCTCGCCTTCACGCGTCAAGATCAGACCGCGGCCATCCTTTCTGACCAATTCGGTTCCGACCGCTTCCTCCAGGTTCTGGATATGGCGCGACACCACGGTATGGGAGATGGCCAGCGTATCGGCCGCTGCACGGATGCTGCCACTGCGACTGAACGCATCAAATGCACGGACGGCGATCAATGGCGGCAGGCGTCGATAGCTCATTTCGAATCTCGGGTACCGGGAAAGCCTTATATACAGCCATTTCGCGCTGCTTCCTCACAATAGGTGTTATCCCCTAAAAATAAAAGGTCCACATATCGTGTTCATAAGAAGCACCAATTCGTGATCTGCAAACTGCTTGTTGGCCTGTTTGGATTCCGCCATTCTTGCCGCCATGCGAGGTCCCGTTCGAGACCACCAAAATCACCTATCGGGGGAAGTCATGAGCATTTCCGGTCGGACAGCCATCGTTGGCGTGTACGAATCTGCCCGGCGCGATGCGCCTCAGGTCCATCCGTATCAGCTCCAGATGGAATGCGTCCTGGGCGCGTTGGCGGACGCCGGGCTGGAACTGGCCGATGTCGACGGACTCTGCGTGGCATCGGGGGACTGGGCGGAAGGCGGCGGCGTGAACAGCGTTACCGAATTTGCCGAATACGCCGGATTGCGTCCCACCTGGTTCAACAGCACGGACGTCGGCGGGTGCTCTTACATCGTGCATGCCGGTCACGCCGCAGCGGCGATCGCGGCGGGCCTGGCTCAGGTCGTGGTGATCAGCTATGCGGCGACGCCGCGATGGTGGCCGCTCACCACCCCCTCGTTCGACCCCTTCGTCTTGCCCGCCGGACCGGGCCAGTATGAACTGCCCTATGGTCCGACGCTGATCTCCGCTTACGCGCTATATGCGCGCCGGCACATGCACCTTTACGGCACCACGCCAGACCAACTGGCAAGCGTGGCAGTCACTTTTCGGTCCCACGCCTCGGCCAATCCCGATGCCAGGCTGCGCACCCCGATTACCGTGGAAGACGTTCTGGCCTCCCCGATGATCGCCGACCCGCTGCATCGCCTGGACTGCTGCGTTGTGACCGATGGCGGCGGCGCGGTGGTGATGACCAGCGCCGAGCGCGCCCGCGATCTCCGGCGAAAGCCCGTCCTGCTGTCGGGATTTGGCGCCGCGACCGTGCGCACGCAGCTCAGTCAGATCGATACTGACCTGAAGACGCCCGCGGCGTTGTCCGGCCCAGCGGCGTTCGCCATGGCGAACATGAAGCCAAGCGACATCGACGTCGCGCAACTCTATGACGCGTTCACCATCACCCCTCTTCTCGCGCTGGAGGACCTGGGGTTCTGCCAGCGCGGCGAAAGCGGCGCCTTCGCCGAAGCCGGTCAGTTGACGCTGGGCGGCGCCCTGCCCTGCAACACGGATGGCGGGGGCCTTTCGTCGAATCATCCCGGCAAGCGCGGCATCTTCGCGCTGATTGAGGGCGCGCGCCAGCTTCGCGGTGAAGGGCCCGGCGTGCAGGTGCCGGATGCCCGGACCGCGCTCGTCCACGGCCTGGGGGGCACGTTCTGCGCCGCCGCGACCGCCATCCTGACCGTTTGAGAGACAGCCATGTTCGACATCAGCCATGCTCCGGTACGCGATGCCACCAGCCAGCCGTTTTGGGACGCTGCCAATGAAGCGCGTCTCCTGATTCAGCAATGCCCTTCGACCGGCGTCTATCAGTGGTATCCCCGCGCGCACAGCGTCACGGCTCCGAAGGTTGCGCCTCGCTGGGTGCCCGCATGCGGCCGCGCCACGTTGTTCTCGTACACGATCATCCGTCGGGGCGGCGTTCAGAAGGCGCCGTACGCCTGCGTGCTGGTCGAGCTTGAAGAAGGTCCGCTCATGCTCACCCGTTGCCTCGTCCTGGAAGGCCTGCGCGTCGGCATGCCCATGCAGGTGAAGTTCGCCTCGCTGGGCGATGGCCTGAGTTTGCCCGTTTTTTCTCCCGTGGAGTCTTGAGTGCGCGTATCCGTCGAACGCATCACAGTCGGGGAACGTTACGTTTCCTCTCGCGTCACCGTCACCGAAAGCCATATCGTGGGCTTTGCGGGATTGACCGGCGACTTCAATCCCTTGCACATGGACGAGGTTGCCGCCCGTGAGAACGGATTCGGCAGGCGCATCGCCCACGGCATGCTGGGACACTCGCTCAGCACCGGTCTGCGCTCGCCCATCGATGATTGGGACATCATCGCCTTCATGGAAACACGGCGCCGCTTTACCGCCCCGATCCTTGCCGGAGACACCGTGAATTACGAGGCCGAAGTGTCCGAGGTCCGCCCCAGCCGCAGCAAGCCGTTCGACGTGGTTCGGGTTTCCATTCGTTTGAAGAACCAGGACGGCGTCGTGGTGCAGGAAGGCGAAGACGTATTCGCGGTCGCCAACGCCGAGGAGAATTGAATGCAGTTACAGCAACGCATGGCAGGCAAGGTAGCTTTGGTCACGGGCGGCGCGGGCGGGATTGGACTGGCCGTATGCCGGCGGTTGCGCGACGAAGGCGCGCGTATCGTTGTCGGCGATATCGGTGAAGGGCGCGTCGCCACTGCAGCCGCCGAGCTGGGCGAAGACGCGATCGGCATTTTTCTCGATGTGGCAGATCGGCACAGTTGGGGCGCCGCACAGCGCGCGATCGACGCGAAAGGCTGGGACGTCGACATCGTCGTCAACGTGGCAGGCATCGTCCGCGACCGGTCGCTCCTCAAAATGTCGGACGCGGAATGGAGCGCCGTCATCGAAGTCAATCTGCGCGGCACCTGGCTGGGCTGCCAGCACGCGTTTCTCTGGATGGCGGAGCGCGGTTGGGGCAGAGTCGTCAACGTGGCCTCCACCGCGATCTTTGGCGCGTACGGTCAGGCCAACTACTCGGCTGCCAAGGCTGGCATCGTCGGCCTTACGCGGACGGCGGCGCTCGAAGGCGCCAAACGCGGCATTCTGGTCAACGCGGTGGCGCCGGGCATTGTCGAGACATCGATCCTGGCCGACGTCCCTGAGGAAGTCCGTGCAGGGTGGCAGGCGAAGATGCCGCTCAAACGCACCGCAAGGCCCGAGGAAATTGCGTCGGTCATTGCCTTTCTGGCGTCGGACGACGCCAGCTACATGACCGGCCAGACCCTGGTCGTCGACGGTGGCGCCACCACCGGCGATTACTGAAAGCAACGTCTAACGATATCAAAGGGAAAAAAATGAAGCACTACACGCGCAGAGAAGTGTTGCGGCTCGGGATGTCCGCAACGGCAATGATGGCGGGCAGCGCGCTGCTGCCCGTTCGCGCCGAGGACAATCCGCTGTACCAGGCCGCCCGCAAGGAAGGCGCCCTGAACCTGTACTGGGGATCGTACGAACAGAAGACAATCGAAGACATCCGCGACGCCTTCGTCAAACGATATCCGGGCATCCAGGTGAATCTGCTCCGGCAAGGCTCGCAGACCGTCTACACGCGTCTCAGGCTCGAGCTGCAGAACAACGCCGCCAATTGCGACTCGCTCGGCACCACAAATCTGCTTCACTACACCGAACTCAAAAAGATCAATGCCCTGATGCCCTACCAGCCCGCGGGTGTGGAGCATCTGCCACAAGCCTTCCGCGCACTGGATACGGACAACATGTTTCACGTGGGCGCAATCAGCCTGACGTCGATCAACTTTCAGCCGCAGAAGGTGGCTACCCCGCCGGATAACTGGCAGGCGCTACTGGATGAAGCGTGGCGCGGCAAGATTACCGTGGGCAGTCCGGCTTCGTCGGGCGACGTGGCGCATTGGGCGCTGGCGATGCGTCACAAGTATGGCGACGAGTTCTTCAAGAAGTTCGCCGCGCAGAAGCCCAAGGTGGGCCAGTCCAACGTGGACACGGTGACCGACATCCTGGCAGGCGAGCGCGTGGTGGGCGCCGCCGCGCCGTTCAGCTACTCGCTGACGCAAAAGGCCGCCGGGCAGCCCGTCGATGTCAAGGTGCCGACTGACGACGCGATCCTGAACCTGGGCCTGACCGCGATTCCGGTCAAGGCGCCGCACCCGAACGCCGCCAAACTGTTCACGGATTTCCTGTACACGACCGAGGTCTCGCAGATTCTTTCGCGCAACTTCTGGCCGACCTTGCGCGCGGATGTCCCTTGGGCGGATGGCCGCAGCCTCGAGAACATCAAGTGGTACCGCAATCCGACGGATGATCTGGCCCGCCGGGTCAATGACACGATCGCCTTGTGGCGCTCGACCGTAGGCTGACGCGCCCTGCCTCAAGACAGAAAAGGGAAATCCATGTCTATGGTACTTACCGGGAGGCCTGCACAGGCCGCCCGGATTTCGCACCGCTTCAATCCTGCGGCGCTTGTGGCGCTGCTCGTGACTGTTGCGCTGGCGCTGCTGGTGTTGCAGCCGGTTGGATGGATCGTTCTAAATGGATGGCGCGACGACCTCACAGGCGATTGGTCGATCGTCAACTATGCGCGCATCTTCAGCTCGCCCGGCTTGATCGAGCCGATGCTCAACTCGCTGATCCTGGCCGGCAGCACAGCGATCCTGGCCACGCTGCTGGGCGTACCGATGGCCTGGCTGGTCGCGCGTACCGACATGCCGGGACGTGGGGCGGTGCGCGTGCTGGTGCTTGCGGCGTTCATCACGCCATCGTTCATTGGCGCCCTGGGCTGGATCCTGCTGGCCGCGCCCAATTCGGGCTGGCTGAATCAATGGCTGCGGCCGTTGCTCGGCGGGGAGTCGCCGCTCAACATCTATTCCATGTGGGGAGCGGTGTTCGTGTGCGCCGTCTATACGGTTCCCTTCACGTTCACCATTGCGGCCACTGCGCTCGACGAAATGGCGGTCGAGCTTGAGGACGCCTCGGCCATGCTGGGCGGTGGCATCCTGCGCACCATGCGAACCATCACGCTGCCCCTGGTCATGCCGGCCATCGTGGTTGGGTTCATCCTGTCGTTCATCCAGGGCATGACGTTGTTCGGGGTGCCGGCGTTTCTACTGACGCCGGCTCGCGTGCCGGTGGTGACGACCAAGCTGGCGGAGTTCTATCAGACCTTTCCGCCCGAACTGAACCTGGCCGCGGCCTATTGCATGCCGATGCTGCTGATGACCGGCGCCTTGTTCTACCTGCGCAAACGCATTCTCGGACGCCGGCAGTACGTCATGATCGGTGGCAAGGCACGTGGATCGCGCCTGGTCGGCCTGGGCAAATGGCGGTGGCCGGCACTGGCTGCGGCAATGATCGTTCCCTTGGTGACGGTGTTCCTGCCCTACGCCGCGCTGGCGCTGGTGTCGCTCAGCAAGGCCTGGGGCCAGGGGCCATCGTGGGACAACCTGACGCTGCACTGGTATCGCTGGGCGGTGCTGGACAATCCCCAGACGCAATCAGCCATCGTCAATTCCCTGAGCTACGCCACGGTGGCGGCGACGTTCTGCCTGCTGCTCGGCGTCGTGGTGGCGTACATGGTCGAACGCCGACTCTTCCGTGGCGCATCGTTGCTGGGCGCCACGGCAACGCTGCCCATCATCATTCCAGGCATCGTATTGTCGGTGGGCTATTTTTCCGCCTTCACGCAACCCATCTATGGGTTGTACGGCAGCGGCGCCCTGCTTGTGCTCGCATTCATCGCGACCTTCCTTCCCATCGCGTACTCGCATGGCGGCTCGATCATTAAGACCATCAGCCCCGATCTGGAAAGAGCCTCGCGCATTCTGGGCGCCGGCGAGGTCCGGACCTTCAGCAGCATCACGCTGCCGCTGATGAAGCCCGGGCTGGTGTCGGGCTGGATGCTGATCTTCATTCCGGTCATGCGCGAGCTGTCGGTGGCGGTGTTTCTCATCACCCCGCAGACCAACGTCATGACCACGCTCATCTACAACTACAAGGACGGCGGCAACTACGAAGCCGTGTGCGCCACCAGCATCGTATTGCTGGTGGGCACGATGTTCATCGTCCTGCTGGGCAGGGTACTGTCGAATCTGGCACGCCGCCGTCGTGCCGCACCTGTTTCTCTCGGAGTCGGCTCGTGAAGGCTATTCGAATTCAAGGACTTACCAAGAACTACGGCGCGCATCAGGTGCTGCGCGGCATCGACCTGGAGTTGGCCCAGGGCGAACTGCTCGCATTGCTGGGGCCCTCGGGCTGCGGCAAGTCGACCACATTGCAGATGCTGGCGGGCTTCGACCAACCCACCAATGGCTCGATCTGGATCGGCGAACGCCAGGTGTCAGGCAAAGGCGTCATGATTCCGCCCGAGCGCCGCAACATCTCTCTGGTGTTCCAGAACTACGCCGTGTGGCCGCACAAGACCGTGTTCGAGAACGTCGCCTTTGGCCTGCAGGTGCGCAAGGTCTCCGGTGCCGAGCTGGAGGCGCGCGTCAAGAAGGCGCTGGACACCGTCCGGCTCACGGCGCTGGCGCACCGCTATCCTTCCGAGCTTTCCGGCGGGCAGCAGCAGCGCGTGGCGCTCGCTCGGGCGTTGGTCGTCGAGCCGGGCATCCTGCTGCTCGACGAGCCCTTGTCCAATCTGGATGCGCACTTGCGCGAGGAAATGCGCCATGAAATCCGTCAGGTGCATGACATGTTGGGCCTGACGACCGTGTACGTCACCCACGACCAGGGCGAGGCGCTAGTGACGGCGGACAAGATCGCCGTTATGCAGGGCGGGCAGGTCCAGCAGTTCGACAGCCCGGTCAACGTGTTCACTAGGCCCGCAAACACCTTCGTGGCGTCATTCATCGGCAACAACAACGAACTGCGCGGCACGCTGTCTGCGCCTGGCACGCTTCAATGCGGGGATATCACGCTGCACGGCGAAGATCGGAGCGGAGCCCGCGCCGGCGGCGACGCATGCCTTTGCATCCGTCCGTCCGCCGTGCGCTTGGGACGGCACGAGCACGCGAACCAACTGTCCGGCACGGTAACGCGCGTCGCCTATCTTGGCGAGTACCGAGACGTGCTGATCGAAGTGCGCCCTGGCCTGACGGTTCGTGCATTTGTCGACCCGACCACAAATATCGAAATGGGCCAGCGGACCGACGTGAGCCTGCCGATTTCGCACTGCCAGCTTTTGAGCGTTTCCACGACCTAGGAGCCAATGTTGACTGTCCAGCATTCCCACATTCGCAACGAGCTGATGAACGGCGTGTTGTGGATCATGTTCGACCGCCCTTCGGCGCGCAATGCCATGACAATGGACATGGAACATCAAATCCTCTCTCTGTGCCAGCGCGCGGCCGATGATGAAGCCGTCAAGGCGGTGATTTTCAGCGGCGCGCCGGCGGAAAGGCCCGCCTTCATGGCCGGCGCGGACTTCGGCGAACTCGAATCCGCCACCACGCCGGAAGAGTTCGTGGCGCTGGAGCGCAGCAGCGAGACGCTGCTCGAGGCCATCGAGGGCCTGCGCAAGCCTACCGTCGCCGCCATCGCGGGCGCCTGCGTGGGTCAAGGCGCGTTGCTTGCCATGAGCTGCGACATTCGGCTTGCCAGCAACTCGCTGAAATTCGGATTTCCAATCGCGCGCACCGTGGGCAATTGCCTGAGCGCGAGGAACTACGCCCGCCTCACGGAGAATCTTGGCGTGGCGCGTGTCCGCGACATGGTGTTTTCAGCCAGCCTGCTAAGTGCGAACGATCTGCGCGAAGCCGGCACGATCCGCGAAGTCGTCGAAGAAGACCGACTGCATTCCCGTGCGCAGGAAATTGCGGAACAGGTGCAGACCCTCGCACCGCTGACGCTTTGGGCCACCAAGACCTCGCTACTTCGCTTGCGCGATGCCTCGCTGCAAGGTATCGAGGACGAGGACCTCTTGTCCGCCTGCTACATGTCGGCGGATTTCCAGGAGGGCGTTCGCGCATTCATGGAGAAGCGGAGTCCCATCTGGCAAGGCAGATAGCACGACAGCCGCGCACGATGGGCGCGTCGCGCCCGGTCGGGGGCTGGCGAATCCGCGGCTTGCAAGGACCCGTGCTTTTCTTGCACGGGTCCTTGCAAACTAAGCGATTGTTGTCCGCGGCGCATAGCCTCAACATGGCTGAATATAAACCTCATAGGGCCTCGCGCTCCATACCGCAAAATGAATGCACAGATTGCACAAGACAAGCCTCTGCAAGGGCTGAAGGTCCTCGATATCACCCATATGCTGGCCGGGCCTTACTGCACGTGGATGCTCGGGCTGATGGGCGCCGATGTCATCAAGGTGGAGCGACCCGGAGAAGGTGATTTTGCCCGGGCCATTGCGCCGTTCCGGGACGAGGAAAGCCTGTACTTCATGAGCGTGAACCGCAACAAGCGCAGCATCACGCTCAATCTCAAGACGGAAGAAGGCAAGCAGATTCTTCGCGACTTGATCGTGCAGAGCGACATCCTCGTGGAGAATAATCGCGCCGGCGTCATGGACCGGCTGGGTCTGGGATATCAGGACGCCTGCGCGATCAATCCGCGGCTGATCTACGCGTCGATCTCCGGCTATGGCCAGACCGGACCGTACCGGCACAAGCCGGCATTCGACGTGATCGCACAAGCGGTGTCCGGCATGATGAGCATCACGGGTCAGGAGGGTGGCCCTCCCGCTCGCGTCGGCGTGTCCATCGGCGACATCGCGTCCGGACTGTTCGCCGCCGTCGCGGTGCTTGCCGCCGTCGAGGGCCGCCACAAAAGCGGCGAAGGCGCGTTCGTCGACGTGTCCATGATGGATTGCCAACTGGCGCTGATGGAGAACGCGGTTTCGCGGTATCTGAATGCTGGCGAAGTCCCTGTCCGCCTAGGCAGCCGTCATCCGTTGATCGCGCCCTTCCAGTCCTTCAACACGGCCGATCAGCCCATTGCCATTTGCGTGGATACCGAGCCCCAATGGCACCGCTTCTGTCACGCGTTGGGGGTGGAAGCGCTACTGGACGATCCGCGCTTTGCAGATGGTCCGATGCGCGCGGCGCGGCACGCGGAATTGGAGCCACTGCTCAACGCCGTTTTCTCCCAAGGGCGGCGGGATGATTTTCTTGAACGCCTTGAAGCGGCCGATGTGCCCTGCAGTCCCATCAACAGCATTCCCGAGGTTACGCAAGATCCCCAGGTCGCACATCGGCAGGTGCTGGTAGAGGTTCCGGAGGCGTCGGGCATCAAATATGTGGGAGCGCCCTTTCATTACAACGGCGGGCCGGTGTCGGGCGAAACCGCCCCACCCGCCCTCGGCGCGCACAGTGAAGAGATTTTGGCTGAACTCGGCCTGGACAATGTGCGGATAGCCGAGCTGCGGCGGAATGGTGTTCTATAGGCTCCTGCTTTCAGCTCACGATCCCATCAACTCCACGGTCGCAACAGCTCAACGCATGCGTCGCACTTGCGCGCCGTGGAGTCGGATCGGAATCAGAACAAGAGGCACAACATCCCGCTGTGCGAAACCTGTGACTGGCTAATACCCGCGCTGACTGTTCCAAGTTTGATCCAGCCGGCTCTGTTGGTATCGTCGCAGACCATAAGTTGAACGGATGTCAGCGGAACAAGTTTAGGTACGCAATAGGTGCGATGCTGGGGATCCTCGCAGGTGCATCTCCCCTTTTCAGTGGTTGTCGTGGCCAACAACGACGCTGAGTACGCCATACCGAACCCGAAGCGGCCGGGGAGAGGCGCGCGCTTGAAGGTGCCAACCGACCATCCGTCGTGCGCGAGCGCCCCGCGCGTAAGGAGCCGGGGAGGGG
This sequence comes from Achromobacter spanius, assembly GCF_029637605.1. Classification (NCBI taxonomy): domain Bacteria; kingdom Pseudomonadati; phylum Pseudomonadota; class Betaproteobacteria; order Burkholderiales; family Alcaligenaceae; genus Achromobacter; species Achromobacter spanius. Next base: position 3,379,755 of record NZ_CP121261.1, read on the forward strand.
GAGCCCGGCCTCCAGAGATTTCCGCCTCTCGAAGATGACCGACCAACGCGAAGTAAAAGTGCACTCGGTCATCGACGTACGCGTATGGGATCGCGCCGAGTGGACAGGCGCTGCCTATGGAGTGGCGCATCCCGAGGCATTCGCAGCTAACCAAGACTGGCATCGCGCGGACCGTAACGCCAGCGAACGAGGTTTCTTGAACGCCGGTCGCTTGTCCGCAAGGCCCCACGCGGCGCGCGGACGTTCATCTAGAGAGCCAACACCATAACCAGAGCCCTTAAGACTTCTGGCGGCCGTAGTCGGCGCCGGGAACTGGGGTCAAAGCGGCCGCGAACTAGCCGGTTGCCGCTGTGGAGGGGACAGATCTCTGCGAACGGTAGAAAAGTTGAATGAATTTTCTGTGGAAAATTCCAACTTGAGTGAACTTTTCGCGCCTAAAACCAACTTCAATGAACCAATACCGCGAGAATTTGGAGGGTGCATTACGGCCTCCCGTCGTCGGGATATTGGGACCTCGACCGCAAAAAATCGTGATGCCCCGCATGGATTGCGGCTTCCAGCGCATTTTGGAGTTCCAAGTTCAGTGAACCGAATCTCAAGTTGAATGAGCTTCGACAGCCGGCTTCGACAAATGCCCCCCCAAATATGTAACAGCCGCCCCTCCCCCCCTTGAACCCTGCAACATCATCCCTATAATTAGCACTCGACACCGGTGAGTGCTAACAGCCCTCCCGGGGCTAACCGATCATTCACTTTCATTCAAGTAAACAGGAGTTCCTCATGGCCTTGCGTCCCCTGGGCGATCGCGTGATCGTCAAACGCCTCGAAAACGAGCGCAAGACTGCCTCGGGCATCGTCATCCCCGACAGCGCCGCAGAAAAGCCTGATCAAGGCGAAGTCGTGGCCGTCGGCCCCGGCAAGAAGACCGAAGACGGCAAGATCCTGCCGGTTGACCTGAAGGCTGGCGACAAGGTTCTGTTCGGCAAGTATGCCGGCCAGTCCGTGAAGGTTGATGGCGAAGAATTGCTCGTCATCCGCGAGGACGAAATCCTCGCCGTGGTTCAGTAAACCCCGCCTCAAACGAATTTTCGAAGGAAGCTAACAAATGGCTGCCAAGCAAGTATTGTTCGGTGACGACGCCCGTGTGCGTATCGTCCGCGGCGTGAATGTTCTCGCCAACGCTGTTAAGACCACCCTGGGCCCCAAGGGTCGCAACGTCGTGCTGGAGCGCTCGTTCGGCGCCCCGACCGTTACCAAGGACGGCGTGTCCGTCGCCAAGGAAATCGAACTGAAGGACAAGTTCGAGAACATCGGCGCACAACTGGTCAAGGACGTTGCCTCCAAGACCTCCGACAACGCCGGTGACGGCACCACGACCGCCACCGTGCTGGCTCAAGCCATCGTCATGGAAGGCCTGAAGTACGTTGCCGCCGGTTTCAACCCGATCGACCTGAAGCGCGGTATCGACAAGGCTGTCGCCGCCGCCGTGGCTGAACTGAAGAAGCAATCCAAGCCGGTCACGACCAGCAAGGAAATCGCTCAAGTCGGTTCCATCTCGGCCAACAGCGATGCCTCCATCGGCCAGATCATCGCTGACGCGATGGACAAGGTTGGCAAGGAAGGCGTCATCACCGTCGAAGACGGCAAGTCGCTGGAAAACGAGCTGGACGTCGTCGAAGGCATGCAATTCGACCGCGGCTACCTGTCGCCCTACTTCATCAACAGCCCGGAAAAGCAAGTTGCCGTGCTGGAAGATCCGTATGTCCTGATTTTCGACAAGAAGATCAGCAACATCCGTGACCTGCTGCCCGTGCTGGAGCAAGTTGCCAAGTCGAGCCGTCCGCTGCTGATCATCGCCGAAGACGTCGAAGGCGAAGCGCTGGCCACCCTGGTTGTGAACAACATCCGTGGCATCCTGAAGACCACCGCCGTCAAGGCGCCGGGCTTCGGCGACCGCCGCAAGGCCATGCTGGAAGACATCGCCATCCTGACGGGCGGCACGGTGATCTCCGAAGAAACCGGCATGTCGCTGGAAAAGGCCGGCCTGGCTGAATTGGGCCAAGCCAAGCGCATCGAAGTGGGCAAGGAAAACACGACGATCATCGACGGCGCTGGCGACAGCAAGTCGATCGAGGCTCGCGTCAAGCAAGTCCGTATCCAGATCGAAGAAGCCACGTCCGACTACGACCGTGAAAAGCTGCAAGAACGCGTGGCCAAGCTGGCCGGCGGTGTTGCCGTGATTCGCGTTGGCGCTGCCACCGAAGTCGAAATGAAGGAAAAGAAGGCTCGCGTCGAAGACGCCCTGCACGCTACCCGCGCCGCAGTGGAAGAAGGCGTTGTGGCTGGCGGCGGTGTTGCACTGCTGCGCGCCAAGCAAGCCATTGCTGAACTGAAGGGCGACACGCCTGACCAGAACGCCGGTATCAAGCTGATCCTGCGTGCTGTGGAAGAGCCGCTGCGCACCATCGTCACGAACGCCGGCGAAGAAGCCAGCGTCGTGGTCAGCAACGTGCTGAACGGCAAGGGCAACTACGGCTACAACGCCGCAACCGGCGAGTACACCGACCTGGTTGAGCAAGGCGTTCTGGATCCCACCAAGGTGACCCGTACCGCCCTGCAAAACGCTGCCTCGGTTGCCAGCCTGCTGCTGACGGCTGAAGCCGCCGTGGTCGAACTGGCCGAAGACAAGCCCGCTGCCCCGGCCATGCCGGGTGGCATGGGCGGCATGGGCGGCATGGACTTCTAAGTCCCGCTTTCCTTGCACGGCCTCCCCGGCGTCAAAGCCGGGGAATGCAGTATCTGAAAAACCCTCGGACCTTCGCCCCGGGGGTTTTTCTTTTTGTCGGCCGCCAATGCGTACAACATGGCGGCCGCATTCTTTGCCTGTTGTTTCCACAGCGCCCCCAGGCTCCCCGGCAAGCACACGTTTGCGCACAAACTCACGGTTTCCCCGTGGCGCATCCGTCCCTACAATGAAGGCTCCTTCGCCCCACGCCGCCCAGCCCTATGCGCCTTCCCCAAAGCCTGCGAGCCTTGCGCCCGTCCGAGATCGGCGGGCTGTTGATGGATTCCGCCAACCAGTGGTCCAGCCACCGCGCGTCCAGCAAAGGGGCCGCGCTGGCGCTGTATATGGTGTTTTCACTGGCGCCGATGCTGATTCTGGTGATCGCGGTGGCGGGCGCGTTCTATGGCGAAGACGCGGTGCGTTCCGAACTGTTTCTGCAGATGCGCGACTTGACCGGCGAGCGCGGCGCGGAAGTCATTCAAACGGTATTGGCCAGCGCCCACGAATCAGGCGGCGGGTGGATTGCCGCGCTGATTTCGATTTTTGTGCTGATCTTCAGCGCCACCACGGCGTTTGCCGAACTGAAGGCAAGCCTGGACGATTTGTGGGACGTGTCCGCCAACCAGAAAGGCGGCATCCACGGCATGGTGCGCAGCCGCATGTTGTCGTTTGGGCTGGTGCTGGTGCTGGCGCTGTTTCTGCTGGTGTCGCTGACTGTGAATGCGGTGCTGGGCGCCGCGAGAAAATTGTATGGCGACATGTGGATGGCCTCAACTTTCGCGACGGTGCTGGACTGGGTGTCGACGCTGTTCTCCTTTTCGGTGGTGGTGGCGCTGTTCGCGGTGATCTTCAAGCTGCTGCCCAGCGCCAAGATTTCCTGGCCGGACGTGATACCCGGCGCCATCGTGACGGCCGCGCTGTTCCTCGTGGGCAAGTGGGGCATCGGCCTGTATTTGAGCCGGGGCGCGGCGGTGTCGGCCTATGGCGCGGCGGGGTCGCTGATTGCCCTGTTGCTGTGGATTTACTATTCCGCGCAGATCTTTTTCTTTGGCGCGGTGTTCACGCGGCAGTTCGCGCTGCGCTTTGGCAAGTCGGCCAAGACCGATGCAGCGGATGCAGGCGATGCAGGCGACGAAACCGACAAGACGGACGAGACGGACAAGACGGACGAGAGCGGCAAGACCGACAAAGCGGACGCAAGCTCGCCGACGCCTCCAGGGCAGCCGTAAGCTCCGTACTTCGCAGGTCAACACAACAGGACGATGGCTCGCGGCGCACCGCCCGGGCGACCGCAAGCATGTCGAACTTTCGCATCACGCCCAACGCGCTCAGCCATAAACTGAAGCTGCATCAGCTACAGATTTTTGAGCGCGTGCTGGCGCGCCGGTCGCTGTCGCGCGCGGCCAGCGAACTGCACCTGACCCAACCCACCGTCACCAAGGCCATCCACGACCTGGAAACGTTCTTCGGTGCGACCTTGTTTGAACGTTCGAACCGGGGGGTCACGCCCACCGAGCTTGCCCTGGTGTTGGGGCGCCGCGTTCACGCCATGCTGGCCGAAGTGCGCTACATGGCCGACGACATCGACGCGGTGCTGGGCGGCGCCAGCGGTCACGTGGTGGTGGGCACGCTGATTGCCGCGTCCGCCAAGCTGCTGCCCGAAGCCATCGCGCGCTTGATGACCGACCACCCCGGCATCCAGGTCACCGTGCGCGAAGGGCCGTCCGCGCAACTGCTGCCCGCGCTGGCCACGGGCGACGTGGACATCGTCGTGGGCCGCCTGCCCGGCGCCGACATGGCGTCGATCTCGGGCGTGGCGGTGGACCACCACAAGCTATACCGCGAAGCGCTGTGCCTGGTGGTGGGCGCGCAGCATCCCCTGGCCGCCGCGCAAGACATCGCCTTAGCGGATCTGGCCGATCACATCTGGATCTTGCCCGCGCCCACCTCGCCGTTGCGGGCCTCCGTGGAACGCACCTTCTTTGATGCGGGCTTGCGCCTGCCCGCCCGCCACGTGGAATCGCTGTCGCTGCTGACCAATATCGGCATCCTGATGCACAGCGAGGCGCTGGCGTTGATTCCCTATGACGCGGCGGCGCAGTTTTTGTCCATGGGCTTGTTGGCGCGACTGCCCACTACCGTGTTCGGGGATTTTGGCGACGTGGGCTATTCCGTCCGCGCCGACCGCCCGATAACGCCTGCCTGCCAGCGCTTGGTGGAATATCTGAAAGCCATCGCTGCGCAGCGCGGCTGAAGCACACGCCCGCCGCGCAACCATGCTGAAAGCGCACAGCGCAACGATGCTGAAACCGCGCGGCAGGCTGCCGCGCGCCCGCTCTACGGGAAACCCCGCGATAGATAAGCCGCATACCCAAGCGCGCAATTTCTATTATTCCCCTGGCGCGCTCGCCGCCTAGACTGCATCAAACTCGCCTTCCGGAGATCTTCATGCCCGCCTACGGCCCGCCGTTGAATTTCCAGCGCTGGATCGACGACCACGCCCACCTGCTCAAGCCGCCGGTCGGCAACCAGCAGATCTGGCAAGACGCCGACTTCATCGTCACCGTGGTCGGTGGCCCGAACCACCGCACCGACTATCACGACGACCCGCTGGAAGAGTTCTTCTACCAGTTTCGCGGCAACGCCTGGCTGTCCTTGTGGGTGGACGGCAAGGCCGAACGTGTCGACCTGAAGGAAGGCGACATCTTTCTCTTGCCGCCGCACGTGCGCCATTCGCCGCAACGCCCCGAAGCCGACAGCGCCTGTCTGGTCATCGAACGCCAGCGCCCCGTTGGCCTGCTCGATGGCTTTGAATGGTATTGCCCCCACTGCGGCCATTTGGTGCATCGCGTGGAGGTGCAATTGAAAAGCATCGTGACCGACTTGCCGCCGCTGTTCCAGGCGTTCTACGACAGCCCTGACAAGCGCACCTGCCCTGGCTGCGGCCAGATGCACCCCGGCAAAGGCCACGCGCCCACGCAGCAGGCAACCCAGCAGACGACCCAGCAGGCCACATAGCCAGCCGCTGAACCAGCCGCGCAGCAAGCCACATAGCAGGCCAAACCCGCCTCTAGCATCCTCTCTATTGCAAAGCCCCCATGATTCAGAAAATCGACATGCACGCCCACTTCTTTCCGCCGATCACGCTGCAGGAAGCGGCGGCGCTGGACCCGGTCAACGCGCCCTGGCTGCGTCCGGATGCCGACGGCACCACCGGCCAGATCATGGCGGGCGACCGCGAGTTCCGCCCGGTGGACGCCACCTTGTGGGACCCGGCGCTGCGCGTGGCGCAGATGGACCGCCATGGCGTGGACGTACAGATCCTGTGCGCCACACCCATCATGTTCGGCTACACCTACCCCGGCCAGGCCGCCGCCGATTGGGCCGCCCGAATGAATGACCTGGCATTGGAGCACTGCGCCCACGCGCCGTCGCGGTTGAAAGCACTGGCGCAAGTGCCCTTGCAAGACCTGGACCTGGCCTGCAAGGAAGCGTCGCGTGCACGCGCCGCCGGCCATCTGGGCGTGCAGATCGGCAACCACGTCGGCCCCCGCGACCTGGACGACGAATTGCTGGTGCAGTTTCTGATTCACTGCGCCAACAACGACATCCCCGTGCTGGTGCATCCCTGGGACATGATGACCGACGGCCGCATGAAGAAATGGATGCTGCCCTGGCTGGTGGCCATGCCGGCTGAAACGCAGTTGGGGATTCTGTCGCTGATTCTGTCGGGCGCGTTTGAACGCATTCCGCGCAGCCTGAAGCTGTGCTTCGCGCATGGCGGCGGCAGTTTTGCGTACCTGCTGGGGCGCGTGGACAACGCCTGGCGCCATCGCGACATCATCCGCCAGGACTGCCCGCAATTGCCCTCGTCGTACACCGACCGCTTCTACACCGACAGCGCCGTGTTCGACGCGCGCTCGCTGCGCCTGTTGATCGACGTCATGGGCGAAGACCGCGTGCTGCTGGGCTCCGATTATCCCTATCCGCTGGGCGAGCAGGACGTGGGCCGCCTGGTGGCGCACGCCGAGCTGGTGCCTGACGTGCAGCAAAAGATTCTGTTCCGCAACACGATGACGTTCTTTGGCCTGACGCCGTAGCTCATCAAGCCGCACTTCGCCAGCTATACCTCGCCGGCCGCACCTCGCCGGCCGCACCAAAACACCACGACCGTGACACACGGCAACTCAAGGGAAAACACCATGAAACGCACCACCACGCTGACCGCCGCCGCGGTCCTGGGACTGGGCCTGGGCCTGGGCCTGACCCTCCCCGCCGCCGCGATGGCCGACGTGAAAATCGGCCTGTTGACCACATTGACCGGCCCCGGCTCCGTACTCGGGCAAGACCAACTGGATGGCTTCATGCTGGCCGTGGAGCAAGGCGGCGGCAAGTTGGGCGGCGTGCCGGTGCAGGTCATCAAGGAAGACGACCAGTTCAAGCCCGAGGTGGGCGTGCAGGCCGCGCGCAAGCTGGTGCAAAGCGACAAGGTGCCCATCATTACCGGCGTGGTGTATTCCAACGTGATGCTGGCCGTGGTGCGGCCGGTGACCACCGCCGGCGTGTTCCTGGTGGGGTCCAACGCGGGCCCGACCAACCTGGCCGGCAAGGACTGTTCGCCGTATTTCTTTTCCACGTCCTGGAACAACACGCAGCGCCACGAAGGCAGCGGCGAAATGGCCAACCAGATGGGCTTCAAGAAGGTCTACCTGCTTGCCCCCAACTACCAGGCCGGCAAGGACGCCATGGCCGGTTTCAAGCGCTTCTACAAGGGCGAGATCGCCAACGAAGTATTCACGCAGGTCAACCAGCCCGACTACTCGGTGGAACTGGCGGCGCTGGCGGATGCGAAGCCCGACGCCGCCTACGTGTTCTTTCCTGGCGGCATGGGCGTGAACTTCATCAAGCAGTACCGCCAGGCGGGGCTGTTCGGCAAGATTCCGCTGTTGTCGGTGGACACCATCGACGGCGCCACGCTGCCGGCCTTGCAGCAAGACGCGCTGGGCGCGGTGACCAACGTGCCGTATTCGCCTGATCTGGACAACGCCGCCAACAAGGCGTTTGCCGCCGCGTTCCGGCAGAAGTACGGCCGCGAACCGTCCAGCTACGCCGCGCAATCGTTTGACGCGGCCCAATTGATTGGCTCGGCCTTGAAGAAAACGGGCGGCAAGGTCGACGACAAGGACGCGCTGCGCAAAGCGCTGGAAGCCGCCGACTTTGCGTCCGTGCGCGGTGAATTCCGCTACCAGCCCAACCACTTCCCGGTGGCCGGATTTTTCCGCGCGGACGTCCAGGCGGGCGCGGACGGCAAGGTGGCCTTTGTGAACAAGGGACCCATCTTTCCAGACCTGTCCAAAGTGTCCGACCAGTACGCTGCCCAATGCGTGATGAAGTAAAGCGGGTGGCCCGGCCGGCCGCTTGCGCAAGGGGATTCCCATGTCCATGACACTGCTGCTGGTGCAGGCCTTGAACGGCTTGCAGCTAGGCATACTACTGTTCCTGTTGGCTGCCGGGCTGACGCTGGTGTTCGGCATCATGAACTTCATCAACCTGGCGCACGGCTCGCTGTACATGATGGGCGCGTTCATCGCGGCCACCGTGTTCCGCCACACGGGTTCGTTCCTGCTGGCGGGCGCCGCCGTCATCGCGGGCATGGCGGCCCTGGGCCTGCTGCTGGACCGCATAGCGCTGGCGCGGCTGTACCCGCGCGACCATCTGGATCAGGTGCTGGCCACCTTTGGCTTCATCCTGTTCTTCAACGAACTGACGCGCATCATCTGGGGGCCCGCACCCATCAGCATGGGGCTGCCGTCGTGGCTGTCGGGCACCATCGACATCCTGGGCGTCACGTATCCGCTGTACCGCTTTCTGATCATCGTGGTGGGCCTGCTGGTGGCGGCCGGCTGCTATGTGCTGATCCACCGCACGCGGCTGGGCATGCTGATACGGGCGGGGTCCACCGACCGCATGATGGTGGGCGCCCTGGGCGTGAACATTGCGCGGCTGAACACCTTGCTGTTCGTGCTGGGCGCGGTGCTGGCGGGCCTGGCGGGGTTGATGGCCGGCCCCATCCTGTCGGCGCAGACCGGCATGGGCGAACCCATCCTGATCCTGACGCTGGTGGTGATCGTCATCGGCGGTATCGGCTCGGTGCGCGGGGCGTTCCTGGCCGCGCTGATGGTGGGGCTGATCGACACGCTGGGCCGCGCGCTGCTGCCCACGCTGCTGCGCGCGGCCTTGCCGCCCGCCGCCGCCAACGCAGCCGGCCCGGCAATTGCGTCCATGTTGATCTACATCGTGATGGCGCTGGTGCTGGCGATGCGGCCGCAGGGCCTGTTTCCCGTCAAGCACGGCTAAGGAGAACCTCATGCCCATGCTGTCTCCGCGCTTTCTGGTGGCCACCGCCCTGCTGCTGTTGCTGGCCTTGGTACCGGTGTATGCGCACTGGCAGGACGAACCTTTTCTATTGGCGCTGTTCGGCCGCGTGCTGGTCTACGGCGTGGCCGCGCTGGCCCTGAATCTGCTGCTGGGCTTTGGCGGCATGGTCAGCTTCGGGCATGCGCTGTACCTGGGGCTGGGCGCGTATGCCGTGGGCGTGATGTCGCACTACGGCATCGAAAGCGGCTGGCTGCATCTGGCCGGGGCACTGGCTGCCTGCGCCGTGGTGGGCCTGGTCAGCGGCTACGTGGTGATGCGCACGTCCGGCATCGCCTTCATCATGATCACGCTGGCGTTCGCGCAGATGTTCTATTTTTTGGCGACGGGGCTGGACGGTTTTGGCGGCGACGACGGCATGTCGCTGTTTGCCGGCAGCGATTTCGGCGCGTTCCGGCTGGATACGCCGCTGGCGCTGTACTACTCGGCCTTTGGCGTGCTGCTGGCGGTGCTGGGCCTGATGCATCGGCTGATCCATGCGCCCTTCGGCATGGCCCTGCGCGGCTGCCAGGCGAACGAACGCCGCATGCGCGCGCTGGGCTTTCCCACCTTGCGCTACCGGCTCGCGGCCTACGTGATATCGGCCATGATCTGCGGCGTGGCCGGCGTGCTGCTGGCGAACCTGACCATGTATGTGTCGCCGTCCTACCTGGCCTGGACCACGTCGGGCGAGCTGATCGTGATGGTGGTGCTGGGCGGCATCGGCACGCTGTTTGGCCCCGTGGCCGGCGCGCTGGCGTTCCTGTTGCTTGAGGAAGGGTTGAAGCTGCTGACCGGGCACTGGATGCTGATCATGGGCTTGCTGATCGTGGGCGTTGTGCTGGTGTCGCGGCGCGGCGTGTACGGCAGCCTGCGCGACACGCCCTGGCGTGGCCGCAACGCGGCGCGGCGGCAACGCCCGGACGAGGCGCAAGGAAAAGCGGTGGGAAAGGACGTGAAAAGCGCACTGGGAGAAACGCCATGACCGCGCTGCGTGTCGAGAACCTGGTGAAACGCTATGGCGGCCTGACAGTTACCGATGACTTGTCGCTGGACGTGCACGCGGGCGAACTGCACGCCGTGATCGGGCCGAACGGCGCGGGCAAGACCACGCTGATCGGCCAGCTTAGCGGCGAACTGCGGCCCGACAGCGGACGTGTCCTGCTGAATGGCCGCGACATTACCCGCATGCCCGTGAACACACGCGTGCGCCACGGGCTGGCGCGTTCCTACCAGATCACCTCTGTTTTCAAGCCCTTCACCGCCCTGGAAAACGTGGTGATGGCGGTGCAGGCGCGGCGCGGCCACAGCTTCCGGTTCTGGAAACCCGTGCTGTCGACCACCGCCCTGACCGACCCGGCCCTTGAGGCGCTGGCGTTGACGGGCTTGTCAGCCCGCGCCGATACGCCCGCGGGCGAACTCGCGCACGGCGAACTACGGCAGTTGGAACTGGCGATGGTGCTGGCTTGCCAGCCGTCGCTGCTGTTGCTGGACGAGCCGATGGCGGGCATGAGCCAGCACGAATCCGAGGCCATGACGCGCCTGCTCTTGCAACTGCGTGGGCGCTACACGATCTTGCTTGTCGAGCACGACATGCAGGCCGTGTTCGCGCTGTCCGACCGCATTACGGTGCTGGTGTATGGCAGCGCGCTGGCCTGCGGCACGGCGGACCAGATTCGCAATAATCCACAGGTGCGCGAATGCTATCTGGGCAGCGAACGCGCCAGCGCGCGCGGCAAGCTTGGGAAGGCAAAACAAGGGGAAGCCGCATGAGCGCGCTGCTATCGCTGCGTGGCGTGACCGCGCACTATGGCGCCAGCCAGGCGCTGTTTGGCATCGACCTGGATATCGGGCCGGGCGAATTCGTGACCTTGCTGGGCCGCAACGGCATGGGCAAGTCCACCACCGTGAAGACGGTGATGGGGCTGGCCCGCGCCACGCAGGGCAGTGTCGTGTTCGACGGCCAGGACATCAGCCGACTGCCGTCGTACAAGGTAGCGCAATGCGGCATCGGGCTGGTGCCGGAAGGCCGGCACATCTTCCCCAACCTGTCGGTGCGTGAAAACCTGGTGGCCACCGCGCACAACCGCCAGGGCTTGTCGGAACCGTGGACGCTGGACCGCGTGTACGCGCTGTTTCCGCGCTTGTCCGAACGCGCGCGCCATCTGGGCAGCCATCTATCGGGCGGTGAACAGCAGATGCTGGCGATTGGGCGCGCGTTGCTGACCAACCCGCGCCTGCTGATTCTGGATGAAGCCACGGAAGGCCTGGCGCCGGTGGTGCGTGAAGAAATCTGGGCGGCGCTGGACAGCCTGAAAGCAACCGGGCTGGCGGTGCTGTGCATCGACAAGAACCTGGAACCGCTGCTTGCCACGGCCGACCATCACGCCATTGTCGAAAAGGGGCGCGTGGCGTGGACGGGTTCGTCGCAAGCCTTCCTGGACGACGAGCCGCGCCTGTTGCAGTACCTGGGCGTCTAAGCGCGGCGCGCGGGCAGCGTCACGCGCAAGCGCTGGCTCCAGCCCTGCATCTCGTTCCACAATGCCGGCGGCACGGGGATGCCATCGCGCAAGCGCTCGGCCTGGGCCTCGGCTTCGGGGTCGCCCGGCATGCGGGGAGCGCCGGGCGCTTGCGACAATTCCCCCGCCATCGCCGCCACCACGCTCGCTAGCGCGGCACCACCCGCAAAGCGCTGCGGATCCATCACGATGAAGAACGCGCCCAATTCACGCGGGCGATCCAGCGCGTCGTACATGGGGGAAATGTGCGGACCAAAGGGATTGCCGTTCAAGGGGCCGCACAGCAGCTCAATCATCATGGCCAGCCCGTAGCCCTTGTAGCCATATTCTTCTCCGCCCAAGGGTCGTAACGCGCGCACCGCGTCGGCGTCCGTGCAATCACGGCCTTGAGCGTCCAATGCGACGCCTGGCGGCAGGGCCACGCCGTCGCGACGGGCGTTCATGACGCGGTTCCACGGAATGGCGGTGGTGGCCATGTCCAGGCATAGCGGCTCGCCGTCCGCGCGCGGGAACGCCATCGAAATGGGGTTGGTGCCGAAGAAGGCTTGATGGCCGCCGTGGGGCGCGGCAATGGAATCCGAATGCGTGTAGGCAATGCCGATCAGGCCTTGCCGGGCGGCCGCGCGGCTATACAGGCCCACCGCGCCGCAGTGCGAGGAATTGCTGACGCCGACAGCAGCGATGCCGGCTTCGCGCGCCAGTTCCATCGCCAGCGCGTTGGCGCGGTGCGCCACCACAATGCCCTGCCCTTGCCCCCCGTGCAATTGCGCCGTGCCTGGCCCGGTGCGTTCAATGCGGATGACCGGACGCGCCAGAATGGAGCCATGCGCCACGCGGTTCAAGTAATGCGGCAAGCGCGCGATGCCGTGCGAATCTATGCCCCATAGGCTGGTTTGCGCCAGGCTGCCCGCAAGGCTGCGCGCATCCTCCTCGTTGAAGTCTTGCGCGCGCAGGCAGGCGATGGCCCAGCGTTCCCATCCAACGACGTCCACTCGGCTATCAGCGGGCATGCCATGCACTCCTTGATTCGTGGTCGGGAAGCGTCAAGTTGGAACCCTTACGTTGGAACCCTCAAGTTGCTGCCTTCACCGCGGCCATCACACCGTGCTCGCGCAGGTTTTCCAGATGCGAGGCCAGCGCGGCGACGAAGTCGGGCTTTTTTCCCAGGTCGCCAAACACGGGTTTGAAGGCTGCCAGCACCATGGCGCGGCGGTGCGCCGCTTGCGAAGGGGCCGACGCCCGCGCGGCGACCTCGGCGCGCGACAGCAGCTTGGCCAAGCGCGCTGCCAGCGGGTCTTCGATGGCGTAACGCGCACCCAGCTCGTCTTCGCCGCGCAGATAGTGCAGCCACGCCGCCACGGCAAGCGTCAGGCGGTTGATGTCGTCGCCCGTGCGCAGGCGGTCGCGTAGGGTTTCAAGCAGCCGTTGCGGCACCTTCTGCGAGCCGTCCATGGCCACTTGCGAGCTCGGGTGCGGCAAAGCCGGGTTGGTGATACGGGCCAGGAAACGGTGGTGATATTCCTCCAGTCCGCTGGCCGGAATGCCCTTCAAGGTGGGTGCGATTTCCAGCCGCATCATGGCATCGACAAAATCACGCAAGGCCGGCGTCTGCGCCGACGCGCTGATGGTCCGATGCCCCAGCAAGGTGCCCAGGTAGGCAAGGGTGGAGTGCGGCCCGTTCACCATGCGCAGCTTCAGGCGTTCATAGGGTTCGGCGTTACGCACAAAGGTGGCGCCGCCTTGCGTTTCCCACGCCGGGCGACCGGCCGCGAATTTATCTTCGATCACCCAGTTCAGATAGGGCTCGCCCACCACGGGCCAGGCGTCCTGCACCCCCAGCCGCGTGGCGATGCGCGCCCGGTCGCCGTCGTCGGTGCCGGGCACGATGCGGTCCACCATGGAATTGGGAAAGGTGCAGTACGTATCGATCCAGGCGGTCAGCGCCACGTCCACGCGCAGGGCAAAGGCCAGCACCAGGCTGCGCAGCATGTCGCCGTTGCCCAGCAGGTTGTCGCAAGACAACAGCGTGACGGGCGGCAGGCCGCGCTCGCGACGCAGCGCCAACCCGTAGACCAGGATGCCGATGGTGCTGCGCGGGCGCTGCGGGTTTTCAATGTCATGAAGAATGTCCGGGTCATCCCAGCGCAAATAACCGGTGGCCGGTTCGTGGCTATAACCCTTTTCGGTCACGGTCAGGCTGACGATGCGGGTCTGCGGATACGCAATGCGCTCAAGCACGGCGTTGGGATCTTCCTCGGCCACCATCACTCGCAGCACAGAGCCCACCACGCGCAGTTGTTCGCGGGGCTGACCGTCGACGCCGCCCTCGCGCAGGGCCAGCGTGTACAGGCCGTCTTGCGGTGTCAGGGCGTCGCGCGTGGCGCGGCTGCGCAGCGACACGCCCAGGATGCCCCAGCTCATGTCGCCGCTGGCCTCGATGGCCAGGTCCGTCATCACCGCCTGATGCGCGCGATGAAATGCCCCCAGGCCCAAATGCACGATGCCGGGCGTGAGCCGGCTGCGGTCATAGGCCGGCTTTTCCACGTCTGCGGGCAGGCGCGGCAACGACTCCGAATTCAAACGTTCGAGCATGATTGACCCAGGGCGGAAGGCGCCATGCACCCGTCGGATGACCGGCCAGTCGGCGCGCGAATGAGGATATCTGTAGCGGCTGAATTCTTCGACACCAAGACGGTGACCAAATGCAACGCCGGCGTCCACCATCACCGGCCCCTTCATCACTGATGGCCGCTACATCACCGCGCCCAGTTGCCACGGCACGAATTCGTTCTGGCCATACCCGTGCTCTTCGCTGCGCGTGCGGCGGCCCGACGCCGTTTGCAGCATCAGCTGGAAAATGCGTTCGCCCATCTGCGCCACGCTTTGCGCGCCGTCCACCACTTCACCGCAATTGATGTCGATGTCGTCTGACTGGCGCTGCCACAAGGCGGTGTTGGTCGACAGCTTCAAGGACGGCGCGGGTGCGCAGCCATAGGCGGAACCTCGGCCGGTGGTGAAGCAGATCAGGTTGGCGCCGCCCGCCACCTGGCCGGTGGCGGACACGGGGTCGTAGCCCGGCGTGTCCATGAACACCAGGCCGCGCGTGCGCACGGGCTCGGCGTACTCGAACACGTCGGTCAGGTTGGTGGTGCCGCTCTTGGCAATGGCGCCCAAGGACTTTTCAAGAATGGTGGTCAGCCCGCCCGCCTTGTTGCCGGCCGATGGGTTGTTGTCCATTTCGGCGTCATTGCGGGCGCAGTAGTCTTCCCACCAGCGCACGCGCGCCAATAGTTTTTCGGCCACGGCGGGCGTTTGGGCGCGGCGCGTCAGCAGGTGTTCGCCGCCATAGATCTCGGGCGTTTCCGACAGGATCGCGGTGCCGCCATGACGCACCAGCAGATCCACCGCCGCACCCAGCGCCGGGTTGGCGCTGATGCCCGAATAACCGTCGGAACCGCCGCATTGCAGGCCCACCGTCAGATGGCTGGCCGGCACCGATTGGCGGCGTACCTGGTTGGCCTGGTCCAGCATGCGCTCGACCAGTTCAATGCCACGCGCCACGGTTTTGCGCGTGCCGCCCGTGTCCTGGATATTGAAGGTGTGCAAGAGGCCGCTTTCACGCAGGCCTTCTTGTTCCATCAAGCCGCCGATCTGGTTGGTTTCGCAGCCCAGGCCCACCACCATCAGCCCGCCAAAGTTGGCGTGGCGCGCATAGCCGCCCAGCGTGCGGCGCAGCACTTTCAGCGGCTCGCCCTCGCTGCCGGTGGCACAGCCCGCGCCATGCGTCAGCGCCACTACGCCGTCCACGTTCGGACAGGCGGCCAGCGCCTCGGGATGGATGTCGCGGCGGAAGTGGTCGGAGATGGCGCGCGCCACGGTGGCCGAACAGTTCACGCTGGTCAGGATGCCGATGTAGTTGCGCGTGGCGATTCGGCCATCGGGGCGCACGATGCCCTCGAAGGTGGCAGGCTGCGCCACGTAATCGGTGGGGTGCGCGCCCTGCCCCACCGCGTAGTCGCGCTCGAATTCAGAGAACTCCAGGTTGTGCGTGTGCACGTGCTGCCCGGCCGCGATGGCCTGCCGCGCCACGCCGATGATCTGGTTGTAGCGGCGCACCGGTTCGCCCTCGGCGATGGCGCGCACGGCCACCTTGTGACCAGGCGGCACCAGCCCCTGCACCGTCACGCCTTCGCCTTCCAGCCGCGTGCCGCTGACCAGTTGGCGCCGGGCGATCACCACGTTGTCCGCCGGGTGGATGCGGATGAACGCCATTTCGTTCTGGGACATGAGGACTCCGGAAAATAAAGGGTGCGGGCGGGGGTGCAGACGAGGCTTGGGCGCGATCAGCCGTCGATCAACGCCGGGTCCCAGGCATGCACGCGCTGGCGCTGTTCGCCCAGGCCCGCGATGCCCAGCTTGATCTCGTCGCCCGCCTTCAGATAAACGGGCGCGGGCTTTTGTCCCATGCCCACGCCGGGCGGCGTACCGGTGCTGATCAGGTCGCCGGGGTACAGCGTCATGAAGCGGCTGACGTACGCCACCAACTGCGCCACGCCGAACACCATGGTGCGCGTGCTGCCATTCTGGTAGCGCTTGCCGTTCACTTCCAGCCACATCTCCAGGTCTTGCGGATTGGGAATTTCGTCGGCGGTGGCCAACCACGGGCCAATGGGGCCGAAGGTGTCGCAGCCCTTGCCCTTGTCCCACGTGCCGCCGCGTTCAATCTGGTATTCGCGTTCGGACACGTCGTTCACCACGCAATAGCCGGCCACGTGCTTCATGGCGTCGGCCTCGCTGACGTAGCGCGCCTTTTCGCCGATGACCACGCCCAGTTCAACTTCCCAATCGGTCTTGATGGAATCCTGCGGCAACACGACGGGGTCATTGGGGCCCACCACCGCTGAGGTCGGCTTCATGAAGATGACGGGTTCGGCCGGCACGGGCAGGCCCGATTCGGCGGCGTGGTCGGCGTAGTTCAACCCAATGCAGATGAACTTGCCCATGCCGCTCCACGGCGGCGCCACGCGCCCCGGGTTCGCCACCAGCGGCAGCGTGGATGCATCCAGCGCGCGCAGTTCGGCCAGGCGCGCGGCGCTGAGCGTTTGCGCGGTGATGTCGGGCAGCACGGCAGACAGGTCGCGCACCTTGCCCTGCGAGTCGATCAGGCCAGGTTTCTCGGCGCCCTTGGCGCCATAGCGCATCAGTTTCATAACGGTTCCTTGTTGCGAAAGAGGAAAACAATCAGTTGGACCAGCCGCCGTCAATCACCTGGGCGGTGCCGGTGGTGAAGGCGGATTCATCGCTGGCAAGATACACCGCCAGCGCGGCGATTTCATCGGTGCGGCCGATGCGGCCCATGGGTTGGCGGGCGGTGAAGGCAGCTTCGACAACGGCTATCGTCTGCCCGCTGGCCACCGCCTGCGCTTCGATGCGCTGACGCAAGGACGGCGATTCAACGGTGCCTGGGCAGATGGCATTGCAGCGGATGCCTTGCGCCACGAAGTCCGCCGCCACCGACTTGGTCAGCCCGATCACGGCGGCCTTCGTCGCGCCATAAGCGCAGCGGTTGGGCGCGCCCTTGATGCTGCCCGCCACCGACGCCATGTTGACGATGGACCCCGCGCCGCGCGCCAGCATGCCAGGCAGGCAGGCGCGGATCAGCCGGTACATGGACCGCACGTTCAGGTTGAAGGAAAAGTCCCACGCGTCTTCGTCGCAGTCCAGGATGGTGCCGGCGTGGACAAAGCCCGCGCCGTTGAACAGCACATTCACCGGCCCCGCGCCTTCCACCAGCGCGGTGATGGCGCGGCCATCGGTCACGTCCAGCACTTGCGTGCGGCAGCCGGACAGCGTCAGCAGCGCCTCGGCATTGATGTCCACGGCCAGCACGTCGGCGCCTTCGCGCGCGAATGCCTCGGCCACGGCGCGGCCGATGCCCTGGCCGGCGGCGGTCACGATGGCGGTCTTGCCTTGCAGTCTTTGCGACATGAATGCGTGCTCCTTATTTGCCGGCCATGCCCATGGCGGTGGGCAGCCACAGCGTGATCTGCGGGATGTAGGTAATGGCGATCAGCGCCGCGAACAGCGGCAGCAGCCACGGCAGGATAGCCATGGTGGTGCGCTCGACCGACAAGCGCGACACCCTCGCCAACACGAACAGCACCATGCCCATGGGTGGATGCAGCAGCCCGATCATCAGGTTCAAGACCATGATCAAGCCGAAGTGAACCGGGTCGATGCCCAGTTGCAGCACGATGGGCAGCAGGATGGGAACCAGGATCGTGATGGCGGCAATGGTGTCGATGAAGCAACCCACGATCAGGATCAGCACGTTGGCCATCAACAGGAACACCCACTTGTTCTGCGTCACGCTCAGGATGGCGTCGGTCAGCGCCTGCGCGGCCTGCGTCGTGGTCAGCAGCCAGGCAAAGACCGATGCCGCCGTCACGATGAACAGCACGGATGCGGTGGTTTCGATGGTGTCGAATGAGGCCTTGGCCAAGGTCTTCAGCGTCATCGAGCGGTAGCGCACCAGGCCCAGGAACAGCGCCCAGATCACGGCGGCCACGGCGGCCTCGGTGGGGGTGAACCAGCCCAGCGTCATGCCGCCAATCAAGATCACCGGCGCCATCAAGGCCATGACGGCCGAAAAGTTGAAGCGCCAATCCAATAGCAGCAGCGCCGCGAAGGCGATGCCGGTGGCCAGGTTGGGCGATACGCCGGCCAGCGTCATCAACCAGATCAACAACGGAAACGCCAGCACGATCAGCACTTCCAGCCCTGCCCCGCCCAGGCGCCTCCAGTTGAACGCAACGTCGCCGCCCCAGTTATTGCGGCGCGCGTAATAGGCCACGGTCAACATCATCAACAAGGTCAGCACGACGCCCGGGATCAGGCCCGCCAGGAACAGCGAGCCGATCGACACGTTGGCCATCATGCCGTAGATGACGAAGGGCAAGGACGGCGGAATGATGGGGCCCAGCGTGGCGGATGCGGCGGTGACCCCGACCGCGAACTCCGTGTTGTAGCCATGGTCTTTCATGGCCTTGATTTCAATGGTGCCCAGGCCCGCCGCGTCGGCAATCGCGGTGCCCGACATGCCGGCGAACACCACCGAGCCGATGATGTTCACCTGACCCAGGCCGCCGCGCATCCAGCCCACCAGCGCCACCGCGAAGTTGTAGATGCGGCCGGTGATGCCGGCGATGTTCATCAGGTTGCCCGCCAGGATGAAGAACGGCACGGCCAGCAGCGGAAACGACTCTATGCCCGCGATCATGCGCTGCGCCACCACCACGTCGGGCACGCTGCCAGAAGCCAGAATGAACAGCAGCGACGCGCCCACCATGGACACCGCCACCGGCAGGCCCAGGATCATCAACAGCAGAAACGTTCCAATCAATATGCCCATGTCTTGCTCCTGGATAGGCAATGCGGGGTCATCAAGAATTGCGCCACGGCGAACACGTTCAATCCTGCGCGTCGTAGGCCGCGGGGTTTTCCAGGATGGAATAGCCTTGCCGCCAGTTGCGCGCCGACACTTGCAGCGACCGCAGGAACATCATGGCAAAGCCCGCCAGGGCCACCCAGTACACATAGGACTTGTTCCAGAACAGCGTGGTCATGGGCTCGTCGCCCACCAGCACGATGTAGCGGTACGTGAGCCACACCGCATAGCCAAAAAAGGCGGTGCGCAAGATATCGATCGCGGTAGCCAGCACGCGGCCCACCGGCTTGGGCAGGTAGCGGTAAAGGAAGTCCACCTGGATGTGGCGGCAGGTCCGCACGCACATGGCGGCGCCCAGAAACACCACGCCAATCAGGCAATACACCGCCAGTTCCTCGGTCCAGGCAAAGGAGTCGTTCAGTACATAGCGGGAGAAGAACTGCAGGAAGACCAGCAGGGACATCATCCAGAATATGGCCAGGCAGATCCAGTCTTCAGGCTGGTAGCTGGACAGGTCGACCTTGTGCTGGTCGGCCTCTTCGAAGCTGTGGACGATGTCGTCGACGCTGGTCTGGTGCGGGCCGGAGGACGGGCCGGCGTGGCTGGTAGACGGGTTGGCGTGGCTGGGGGTCGACACCGGACCCGGCCTATGGCTCACGGCCGCCATCGGCGCCGCTTTCGCGTTGGAGTGCATGACGTTCCCCTGATCGGATTTCGGTGGATCGGCGGGCCACAAGGGCCCGCCGGTTCCGTGGGCGGCTACGACGGACAGCGACCGTGTGCAGTTACCCCGTGCAGCGAACACACGCGGCTACTTCACCGCCTGGATCTTTTCCCAATCCGACTTCTGGTAGCCGTATTGCTCGAACGGCACCTTCTCCAACACGGTTTTGCGGAAGTCTTCAACATTGACTTCGGCCACGTTCAGCCCGCGCTTCTTGAACACATCCACCATTTTCTTTTCGCTCGCGGCGACCTCGGCCGAGGCCTTTTCCGCCGCCTGCTGGGCGACTTCGGCGAAGACCTTCTTGTCGGCATCAGACAAGCTCTTCCAGAGCTTGCCCGAGATGACCGTGTTCAGGTGGTCGACGATGTGGCCCGTCAGAATGATGTTCTTCTGCACCTCGTAGAACTTCTTCGCTTCGATGGTGGTCAGCGGGTTCTCCTGCGCTTCCACCGTGCCGTTCTGCAAGGCCAGGTAGACCTCGGCGAACGCAATCGGCGCGGTGTTGGCGCCACAGGCGCGCGGCATGGCCAGGTAGGCGGCCACGTCCGGCACCCGGATCTTCAAGCCTTTCATTTCCGCGCACTTGGTGAAGGCGCGGTTGGACGTGGTCTGGCGTGTGCCGTAGTACGTGGTGGCGACGATGTGGTTGCCGCTTTTCTGGTCGTAGCCTTGCGTCAGCTCTTTGTAGATGTCGCTCTTGGTGTAGGCGATCAGGTGCTCGGGGCTGCGGAAGGTGTAGGGATAGTAGGTGACGCCGATGCGCGGGAAGCTCTTGGCGGCGAAGCTGGACCCGGAAATGATCATGTCCACCGTGCCCAGGGTCAGCCCCTGGTTGATGTCGTTTTCCTTGCCCAACTGAGAGGCGGGATAGACATCGATGTGATAGCGGCCGTTGGTGCGTTTTTCGATTTCCTGCGCCGCCCACACCGACGAGGTATGGAAGGGTTCGGAAGTCTCGTACACATGCGCCCATTTCAACTTGGTTTGCGCCAGCGCGCTGCCACTGACGGCCAGCGCGACGGCGGCAAACAGCACTTTGATAGCGTTGCCTTTATTCATGTTGTCTCCTCTCTTTGAGGTGGCGGGCGCGGCGACTGTTGTTATGAGCCGGCCCGCTTTATGTTTCACATCGGAATTTCACCTACAGGTTGCACCTTCGTACTGCGACTACGGATCCCCGGTGGCGTCAGGACGCCGCCGGTTCTTTGCTATCGATGCGCATCGTTTCGGCCGCGCCCGGCCAACTGGCGGTCAAGCGGTCGAACGAGCAGGAAAGATGGTGATGCATGGCGACGCGCGCGGCGGCCTCGTCGCCCGCGGCAATGGCGCTGATGACGCGGCGGTGCTCGGTGATGGCGGCGGCCCAGCTATCGGGGTTTTCGAAGTAGTCGCCCAGCTTCACGGACAAGGGGTTGTGGCGTTCGTCGAATAGTTCGCCCACCACGCGCACCAGCACGGCGTTGCTGGCCATTTCGGCCACGCGCAAATGGAACAGCCGGTCGCCGCGTATGGGCACGCTGGCCGCGCGGGCTTCGTCTTCCATGGCGCCCACCGCTTCCAGCAGGCCATCCACCAGCGCGGGCGCCGGGTTGCGAGCCGCCTGCGCGGCAAGCTCGCCTTCGATCGTCCAGCGCGCGCGGATGGTTTCCAAGGGGCTTTCCGCCGTCAGGCTGGCGCGCGGCGCGCCCGACAGGCTTTGCACGTATACGCCCGACCCCATGCGCACTTCCACCCAGCCTTCCACTTCCAGCGCAATCAAGGCTTCACGCACCGACGGGCGAGACACGCCCAGCTTCAGCGCCAGGTCGCGTTCCGGCGGCAGGCGCGCGCCCACGGGGAATTCGCCCGCCTCGATCAGCAAGCGCAGTTGGTCGGCGATCTGGCGGTACAAGCGGCGCGGCTCGATGGTCTGGATCGGCATGGTGGCGATGGGGTTGCGGTGAAACGGCGATGCCTGGGCGATACCTTGGCGATACCCCGGGATCTTGTAATCCCGGAAAGGTAAAGTGGCCTTACCAATTGACCAGAATCCTGCGCCTGCGCGCGATGCGTCACAATTAGGGTTTGCCCATAGCCAAGCATCACGCCATGCGGGCAACCCACATCTGTTAAAAAGCGGCCACCTTCCGCCTTTCTAAGCGCTCATGACCTACGACCCGCAACACTCGCCCTTCAAAAGCTCCGGCGGCTTGCGCCGCATCCTGAATGCGCTGCGCTATTCGTGGCAAGGCCTGAAAGCGGCCGTCAAATATGAAGCCGCGTTCCGCCAGGAACTGGCGCTGGCCGTGCTGATGATTCCGGCGGCGTTCTTCCTGGGACGCACCACGGTCGAGGTATTTTTCCTGGTGGGCACGGTGGTGATGGTGTTGGCGGCCGAGCTGCTGAATTCCGCCATCGAAGCGCTGGCCGACGCCTTGTCGGTGGAACGCCACCCGCTCTTGGGGCGCGCCAAGGACCTGGGCAGCGCGGCCGTGATGCTGCTGCTGATCTTCGCCGGCGTCGTCTGGGTGGGCGTAGCCATCAGCCGATTCGTCATGCATTGACACGGCCGGCATCCCACGGGGGATGCGGCCGTATTTATACTGGGAGCCATGATGCCTAATTCGACGTCAGCACGCTCTGAACGCATCGTCATCGTTGGCGGTGGCGCGGGCGGCCTTGAACTGGCCGCCAAACTGGGCCGCATCCACGGCCGCCAGCACATCACGCTGGTGGACAGCCGGCCCTTCCACATCTGGAAACCGTCGCTGCACGAAGCGGCCGCGGGCACGCTGGATATCCACCAGGAAGGTTTGTCCTACCTGATGCTGGCCCACATGAACGGCTTTTCCTTCGCGCAAGGCAGCCTGGTCAGCGT
This sequence comes from Achromobacter spanius, assembly GCF_029637605.1. Taxonomy (NCBI): domain Bacteria; kingdom Pseudomonadati; phylum Pseudomonadota; class Betaproteobacteria; order Burkholderiales; family Alcaligenaceae; genus Achromobacter; species Achromobacter spanius. The sequence continues at coordinate 3,402,504 of NZ_CP121261.1, forward strand.
AGACCGCGAACGCCGCCAGATCGTGGTGGACGCGGTGAACGATGCGCAGAGCCTGGAAGTGCTGCCGCGTCGCGAGCTGGGCTACGACACGCTGGTGCTGGCCCTGGGCAGCACGTCCAACTTTTTCAACACCCCCGGCGCGGCCGAACACGCCGTCACGCTGGACACCACCGAAAACGCCGAACAGTTCCGCCTGACCATGCTGAAAGCCATGGCGTTGGTGGACTTGGCCAAGGTGCGCGACCCGTCTGCCCGGCTGGACCTGGTGATTGTGGGCGGCGGCGCCACCGGCGTTGAACTGGCCGTGGAACTGACCGAAGCCAGCCACGTGGTCAGCGCCTACGGCTTGCCGAACTTCCGCGCCGAACGCGACCTGGCCATCACGCTGGTGGAAGGCGCGCCGCGAATTCTGTCGGCGTTGCCTGAAAAAATATCCGAAGCCGCCACCAACCGGCTGACCGAGCTGGGCATCGGCGTGGAAACGTCGTGCCGCGTGTCGGAAGTCACGGCCAATAGCGTCAAGACCGCCGACGGCCGGGAATTCCCCGCCCAGTTGTGCATGTGGGCGGCCGGCATCAAGGGTCCCGCTTTGCTGGCAAACCTGGACCTGCCGCTGAACAAGCTGGGCCAGTTGGAAGTCAACGAACGGCTGGAAACCCCCGACCCGCACATCCTGGCCCTGGGCGATTGCTGCGCGGCGCCCTGGCGCGACGGGCGCACCGTGCCCGCCCGCGCGCAGGCAGCCCACCAGCAGGCCGACTACCTGGCCAAGAAGCTCACGGCGCGCCTGCGCCGCACCGCTGAACCCACCGCGCCCTACGTCTACCAGGACCATGGCTCGCTGGTGTCGCTGGGCCAGGACGCTGGCGTGGGTAGCCTGATGGGCAAGCTGGCCGGACGGGGACTGTTCGTAAGCGGTACACTGGCGCGCTTGATGTATATGAGCCTGCACCTGATGCACCACAAAGCGGTGCTGGGCATCTCGCGCACCGCCTCCCTTGCCCTGGCCCGCCTGCTGATGCGGCGCACGCGCCCCCGGGTCAAACTGCACTGAACTCCCCATGAACTTCCTGCAAAAACTCGAACACGCCTGGACCACCAGCAACTCGCTTCTGCAAGTGGGCCTGGACCCCGACCCCCAACGCTTTCCGCGCGAATTGCAGGACAAGCCGGACGCCATCTTCCAGTTCTGCCGCGACATCGTCGACGCTACCGCGCCCTACGCTTGCAGCTTCAAGCCGCAGATCGCGTACTTCGCCGCGCACCGCGCCGAAGACCAGTTGGAAGCGCTGTGCCAGCACATCCGCGACAAGCACCCGGACCTGCCCATCGTGCTGGACGCCAAGCGCGGCGACATCGGCTCCACCGCCGAAAACTACGCCCGCGAAGCCTACGAGCGCTACCAGGCGCACGCGCTGACGGTCAGCCCCTACATGGGGCTGGATTCAGTCGAGCCCTATCTGGCGTGGCGTGACCGCGGCGTGATCGTGCTGTGCCGCACGTCCAACCCCGGCGGTTCGGATCTGCAATTCCTGAAGATGGATAACGGCGAACCGCTCTACCTGCACGTGGCAGGGCTGGTGGCCGATAAATGGAACGCCAACGGCCAATGCGGCTTGGTGGTGGGCGCCACGTTCCCGAATGAACTGGCGGCAGTGCGCCAACGCATCGGCGACGCCCTGCCCCTGCTGGTGCCGGGCATCGGCGCGCAAGGCGGCGACATTACCGCCACCGTCAACGCGGGCGCCAATGCCGCGCGCAGCGGCATGATGATCAACTCATCGCGCGCCATCATCTACGCCAGCGGCGGCGACGACTGGCGCGAAGCCGCCGGCCAGGCCGCGATGGGCCTGCGGGATGCCATCAACGCGGTGCGTTGATTGTCAGAGGATCAAAGCGGCGCGTTGATGTCCTTGGTCAACGCGCCGTATTGAATCAGGCCGGCTCGCCCAGGAATTCCAGCAAGCCGCGCAGCGCGAATTCCACGGCGGCCTGACGCACCTGCGTGCGGTCGCCGTTGAACACATGGGTGACGGCGCGGCTACTGATGCCGTCGTCCACCCGCATCGCAAAACCAAAACACACCATGCCCACCGGCTTGCCGGGCGTGGCCCCGCCCGGCCCGGCGATGCCGGTGGTGGATACCGCCATGTGCGCGGCGGGCGACACCAGCAACACGCCGTTGGCCATTTCCAGCGCCACGGGTTCGCTGACCGCGCCGAAGTGATGCAGCGCGTCGGGCGACACGTCCAGCTCGGTCACCTTGGCGTCGTTGCTGTAGGTGACGAAGCCACGTTCGAACCAGTCACTGGAACCCGCCACCGACGTCATCGCCCCGGCCAGGAGGCCGCCCGTGCACGATTCCGCCGTGCCCAACATCCAGCCCTTGCGCCGCATCGCATCGCCCAGCCGTTCGGCCAGGCCCACCAACGTGGCTTCCGACAACTGCGCCGCCGACAGATTCGAGCGGGTGACTGCTTGCTGTTCGTTCATCCCAAGACTCCTGTACGCACTACCAAAGCCATGACCAGCAAGGCGTAGCCGGCCGCAACGATATCGTCCCACATGACGCCAAAGCCACCTTTGACGTGGGCGTCAAAGAACTTGATGGGCGGCGGCTTGACGATGTCGAACGTGCGAAACAGCGCGAACGCCAGCAACTGCGACAACCAGCCGGCCGGCGTCAGCCAAAGCACCAGCCAGAACGCCACCATCTCGTCCCAGACCATTCCGACATGGTCGGACTGCCCAAGTTCACGGCCCACGCGATGGCAGGCCCAGCAACCGTACACAAAGGCCAGCGCCAGGAACACGCCGATCGCCATGTTGGATGCGGCCGGCGCGGCCGCCACCCAGATCCCCCAAGCAAGTAGCGTGCCCCAGGTACCCGATGCCGGTCGGATCAAGCCGCTGCCCAGGCCGAAGGCGATCAGGCGCCCGGGGTCGCGGCACACCCACGAAAGCGCGGGATACACGGCGCGCGAGCGTTCGCGCATGGAGGGAGATGGCTTGGAGGAAGAGGACATGGATCCTGGGCCGATGGGGAAAGGGGAATGGAAAGGGAAATGGGAAACGGCGAATGGAAAGTGGCGAAGCGCGAACCCGCCGATCAGGCGTCAGGGAAATGATCGAAGCCGCCCGGCAGGTCGGCCAGCGGCCGGCCCTGCCCGTCCAGCACTTGCAGCCCCGGTTGCGCCAGTGTCCGGCCCACGCGGGTGACCTGAGCGCTGGCCGCGCTGGCGGCGGCCTGGACGGCCTCGCGCTGCGCGGCCGGGGCGGTGAAACACAGTTGATAGACGTCGCCACCGCCCAGCACCGCGCGCCGGCGCGGCGCGTCGTCCAGCGCCGCCACGGCGGCGGCCACCGGCAAGCGGTCGACTTCCAGGCTTGCGCCCAGCCGGCTGGCGGCCAGGATGTGGCCCAGGTCTTGCAGCAGACCGTCAGACAAATCAACGGCGGCATGTGCGATACCGCGCAGCGCCATCCCCAGCGCCACCTGCGGCTGCGGCCATTCCAGCGCGGCGCGCGTGGCGGCCAGCAAGGCGTCGTTGGCGGGGTACTTGCCGTCCAGCAGGCGGTAGGCGACATCAGCCGCGCCCAGCTCGCCGGAGACCCAGATGTCGTCGCCCGCTTGTGCGGCGTCGCGGCGCAGCGCCTGGCCGGCGGGCACGGCGCCAAAGACCGTGACGCTGATCGCCAGGTCATGCGCGCTGCGCGTGGTGTCGCCGCCAATCAGCGGGCAGCCATGGGCCGCCGCCAGCGCATGGAAGCCTTCGGCGAAGGCGGCCAGCCAGGGTTCGTCAAGGCGCGGCAAGGCCAGGCCCAGCACGCAGCCGATCGGGCGCGCGCCCATGGCGGCCAGGTCGGACAGGTTCACGGCCAGCGACTTGTGGCCCAAGGCGCGGGGGTCTACGTCGGGAAAGAAATGGCGGCCTTCCAGCAGCAGGTCGGTGCTGGTGGCGACCTGCTCGCCCGCGGGCACGGGAAACAACGCGCAGTCGTCGCCCACGCCCAGCAAGCCGACGGGCGCGGTCCGGGTGAAATAGCGCGCGATCAATTCAAATTCGGACGCCACGGCAACTCCGAGAGGCCGGCACGCGGGCCGGCGGGAAAAACAAATACCAGATACACGAAAGGGTCAGGTGCAGACCACGCCTGGCGCACTGGAAAAGTGCGCGCAGGGCGGCATGCGCCTGACCCCTTCGCAAGACCCTTGGCCTGGACCGATGGCCCGAACCAATAGCCCGAATTCAGCGCCGCTGCTGCGCCGCGGCCTGGACCTCGTTGGCACGCACATCGGCGGCCAGCTTGTCGAGCACGCCGTTGACGAACTTGAAGCCGTCGGTGCCGCCAAACGACTTGGCCAGCTCAACGGCTTCGTTGATGGCAACCTTGTACGGCACTTCAACATGATGAATCAGTTCGAAGCTGCCGATCAGCAGGATGCCATGCTCAACGGGCGACAACTCGGCCAACGGGCGGTCGACGTAAGGCGTGAAACGCTCGCGCAGCGCGGGCGCTTCGCGCAGAACACCATGCAGCAAGGTCTTGAACCATTGCGCGTCGGCCTCGGAGAAATCCTCGGTGTCGCGCAGATGGGCGTCGATCTCGCCGGCGTCCTGCGTGCCCTCGCCCCCGCGCAGCAGCCACGCATAAACGCCTTGCAGCGCGAATTCGCGTGCACGGCGGCGTGCGCTGCGCGCGTTGGCGCGGGCTTGCGCCGCGCTATCAGCGCTTGTCGTCGTCTTCTTCGTCGTCAAAATCTTCGTCCTCGTCGTCTTCGTCTTCGTCTTCTTCCTCGGGTTCCAGCGCCGCAACCAGGTTGGCCATTTCAACGGCCACCTGGGCGCAATCGCGGCCCTTGCCGGCGGCGCGGGCTTGCGCCTGCTCGTCGGTGTCGACGGTCAACACGCCGTTTGCGACGGGGATGCCGGTTTCCAGGGAGATACGGGTGATTGCAGTGGCCGTTTCATTGCTGACCACTTCAAAGTGATAGGTCTCGCCACGAATGACGGCGCCCAGCGCGATCAGTGCGTCGAATTCAAACGTTTCGGCCATGTGGGACAGGGCCACGCCCAGTTCCAGGGCGCCCGGGACGGTGGTGACCATCACGTCGCGTTCGTCCACGCCCAGCTCGGCCAGTTCCTTCAGGCACGCTTCGAGTTCGGCCTGACCGATTTCTTCGTTGAAGCGGGCGCGTACGATGCCGATGTGCAGCCCTTCGCCGTTCAGGTCGGGGGTAAGGATGTAAGGGTTCATGTGTCGGCCTTAAGTGTTGCGGGAGTATTCTGCGGGTCGCAATCGTAACCCGTAATGGTCAGGGAAAAGCCCGCCATGCTGGGCATCTTGCGCGGCCGGGCCAGGAGCCTCATCTGGCCCACATTCAGGTCGCGCAGAATCTGTGCGCCGATGCCATAAGTACGCAAGCCGAAACGGTCGGTGCTGGCGGCGGCGTCGGCCTGCGCCTTCGGGTCATTCCAGCCGGCAATCTGGCCAAACAGGTGTTCGGTGGAAGACTGGCAATTCATCAGCACCAGCACGCCAGCGGGCGCGGCGGCAATGGCCTCCAGGGCCTTCGCCACGCCCCAGCTATGCGGGCTGGCGCCGGTGTCCAGCACGTCCAGCACGGAAGCCGGTTCATGCACGCGCACCAGCGTTTCGACGTCGGGGGAAACGTTACCATGCACCAGCGCCAAGTGGGCGGAGCCAGTCGCGGCGTCTTCGTAGGCCACGGCCTCGAATGTGCCCCAGGCTGTCTGCATGGGCCGCTTGCCCACGCGTTTGACGATGGATTCGTGTTCGCTGCGGTATTGGATCAGGTCGGCGATGGTGCCGATCTTCAGGTTGTGCTGGCGGGCGAATTCCACCAGGTCCGGCAAGCGGGCCATGGTGCCGTCGGGCTTCAGGATTTCGCAGATGACGGCGGCGGGCGTCAGGCCGGCCATGGCGGTCAGGTCGCAACCGGCTTCGGTATGGCCGGCACGCACCAGCACGCCACCGGGCACCGCGCGCACCGGGAAGATGTGGCCGGGCTGGACCAGGTCGGCCGGCTTGGCGTCGCGCGCCACCGCCACCTGGATGGTGCGGGCGCGGTCGGCGGCCGAAATACCGGTTTCGACGCCTTCGGCGGCTTCGATCGACTGCGTGAAGTTGGTGCCGTAGCGCGTGCCGTTGCGAGCCGCCATCATGGGCAGCTCCAACTGGCGGCAGCGTTCTTCGGTCAGGGTCAGGCAGACCAGGCCGCGGCCGTGGGTCACCATGAAGTTGATGGCTTCGGGCGTGACGAATTCGGCGGCCATGACAAGGTCGCCCTCGTTTTCACGGTCTTCTTCGTCAACCAAAATGACGATACGGCCGGCGCGCAGCTCGGCGATGATCTCGGCTACCGAAGCGATACCGAAGGATTCCGGCTCGGAGCCGGGCAAAGAGGACAACTGGACGGACATGGCGGGCACGCAAACCAGGCGGGAAAGCCCGGATTTTACCGCCCCTCGGCCCATATCCCCTATCGGCCCGCAAGAAGCCCGTCCGGCGGGGGGCATACGGTTAAACTTTCGCCCGGAGATCCCCCTTAAAACTCGAAGGAAAAACCTCATGCAAGCCCTTGCGGCCATGCCTTTGACCGTGGCGGCGGCGGTTCGCGTCGTCCTGACCGATATCGACGACACGCTGACCACCGAAGGCCGTCTGCCGGCCGACGCCTACGCCGCGCTGGAGCGCCTGGAAGCCGCCGGCATCCAGGTCGTGCCCATTACCGGCCGCCCGGCCGGCTGGTGCGACCATATCGCCCGCATGTGGCCGGTGCGCGCCGTGGTGGGGGAAAACGGCGCGTTCTACTACGCCTATGACCGCCAGGCCCGCCGCATGACCACGCATTACTGGACGGACGCCGCCTCGCGTCAGGCCAGCCGCAAGCGCCTGGACGCCATCCGCGACCGCGTGCTGGCCGAAGTGCCCGGGTGCGCGGTTGCCAGCGACCAGGACTACCGCGTGGCCGACCTGGCCATCGACTTCTGCGAAGACGTGCCCGCCCTGCCGGACGAGGCTGTCACGAAGATAGTGCAGATCTTCCACGACGCCGGCGCACAGGCAAAAGTCAGCTCCATCCACGTCAACGGCTGGTTTGGCGACTACGACAAGCTGACCATGACGCGCACGATGTTCCAGCGCGAATTCGGCCAGGACGTGGCGGATGCGCTGGACAGCACGCTCTTCATCGGCGATTCGCCCAACGACGAGCCGATGTTCGCGTACTTTCCGATTTCGGTCGGCGTGGCGAACATCCAGGCGCAATTGCACCGTTTGACGGATCGCCCCGCTTTCGTGGCGGCCTTCCACGGCGGCGCGGGCTTTGTTGAAATGGCCGATCGACTGCTGGCGGCGCGGCAATCACCGCAACCATCGCAGCCAACTCCGGCCCAACCGGCCTAAGGTCAGACACCCCGTGGCCACCTCCAAGACCCCCGCAGCCTCCGCCAATGACGGCCGCCGCAGCATCCAATCCATTGAAGTGGGCGTGCCGCTGCTGGCCGCGCTGGTTGACGCCGGCAAGCCCCTGACGCTGCGCGACCTGGCGACGCGCGCCGGCATGACGTCCGCCAAGGCGCACCCCTACCTGGTCAGCTTCATCCGCGTGGGACTGGTGCAACAGGACGCCACCACAGGCCAGTACGAACTGGGCCCCTTCGCCTTGCAGATGGGCCTGGTCAGCCTGCAACGCCTGGACCCGGTACGCATCGCCATGCCCGAGATCGCCCAGCTGCAATCCGAAATTGGCCACACGTTGGGCATCGCCGTGCTGGGCTCGCATGGCCCCACCATGATTCACATGACCGAAGCCAGCTACCCGGTACACGTGAACATGCGCAAGGGCACAGTGATGTCCATGCTGCACACCGCCACCGGTCTGGTGTTCGCGGCGTGGCTGCCGCCCAAGGTCAGCGAACACTACATCGCGCGCGAAGAGGGCGACACCGCCGTCATCGCCAGCGTGCCCCCGCCGCGCAAGGCGTCGCGCGCCAATATCGACGCGCAACTGGCCGACATCCGCGTGCACGGCATGGCGCGCGCCCTGGGCAACCCGCTGCCGGGCGTGGACGCGCTGTCGGTGCCCGTGTTCGACAACACCGGCAACATCGTGCTGGCGCTGACCAGCCTGGGGCCGACGGGCTTGTTCGACGTGTCTTGGGACGGCACGATTGCCCGGCCGCTGCTGGCCTGCGCGCAGGAGATTTCGCGCAAGCTGGGGTATCGGGGCTAGCGGGAACTAGCGGCCAGCGGCTCCGTTGTTCGAAAATAAACGAACACAAAACGAATAATTCGAACAAATCACGAAAAAAAAGGCAGGGACTTTCCCAGGTGCGCGTTTTCCCTCTTGTGTGTTTGAATTCAGGAAATATTCAAATTCATTCCCCTGAGGAGACAAACCATGCACGCGATGCGTCTATTGCAAGCGGCCGCCCTGGCCGCCTTCGCCGTTGGCGGCTCTGCCGCCAACGCCGCCGACACCTGCTCCAACCGCGGCGATCTGGACCAGATGTACTGCGACGCCAACAAGGATCTGGTGGCGGACACCCCCACTGACGCATCCAAGCTCAAGACCCCTTCCACCCTGGTGTTCACCTACACCCCCGTGGAAGACCCGGCGGTCTATGAAGACATCTTCAAGCCCTTCACCAAGCACCTGTCCGAATGCACGGGCAAGCGCGTGGTGTTCTACCAAGTGCAAAGCAACGCCGCCGAAATCGAAGCCATGCGCTCGGGCCGCCTGCACGTGGGCGGCTTTTCCACCGGCCCCACCGCGTTCGCCGTGAACATCGCCGGCGCCGTGCCCTTTGCCGTGAAGGGCTATGCCGACAGCTTCCAGGGCTACAACCTGATCGTCATCGTCAAGAAAGACAGCCCGTACCAGAAGCTGTCCGACCTGAAGGGCAAGAAACTCGCGCACACCGCGCCGTCGTCGAACTCGGGCCATATGGCGCCCGTGGCCCTGTTCCCCAAGGAAGGCCTGACGCCGGACAAGGACTACAAGGTGATCTTCTCGGGCAAGCACGACCAGTCCGTCATGGGCGTGAACTCCGGCGACTACGACGCCGCCGCCGTGGCGTCCGACGTGTTCAAGCGCATGGTTGAGCGCGGCCAGGTCAAGGAAGCCGATTTCCGCATCATCTACACCAGCGAAAAATTCCCGACCTCGTCGTTCGCCTACGCGCATGACCTGGAGCCCAAGTTCCGCGACCAGATGTTGAAGTGCTTCTACGACTACCGCTTCCCCGCGGAAATGTCGAAGGCCTTCGACGGCGCCGACCGTTTCTATCCGGTGACCTATCAGAAAGATTGGGCCATCGTCCGCCAAGTGGCTGAATCGGGCGGCGAAAGCTTCAACCGCGCCGCTTACGACCGCGAATCCGCCAAGAGCAAGAAGTAATCCAGCATGACGACGTCGCTACGCATTTCCGGCCTGGTCAAGGAATACCGGGCCGGCCGGCCGGTTCTCAATGGCATCAACCTTGAAATCGCCGGCCAAGGCCTGACCGCCATCATCGGCCCTTCCGGCACCGGCAAAAGCACGCTTCTGCGTTGCGTCAACCGGCTGATTGAACCCACGCAGGGCGAGATCGTGCTGCAGTCCCAGGAAGGCAGCGTGGACCTGGCCCGCGTGCGTGGCGCGTCGCTGCGCCGCGCGCGCCGACGCATCGGCATGGTGTTCCAGGAATACAACCTGGTTGAACGCCTGACCGTCATGGAAAACCTGCTGACCGGCCGGCTGGGGTATACCTCGGCGTTCAAGGCCTGGATGCGCCGCTTTGAGTCCGAAGATATCGAGCACGCCTACAAGCTGCTGGATACCGTCGGCCTGGCGGGCTTCGCGGACCAGCGCGCGGATGCACTGTCGGGCGGCCAGCGCCAGCGCGTGGGCATTGCCCGCGCCCTGATGCAGCGCCCCCAACTGCTGCTGGCCGACGAACCCACCTCGTCGCTGGACCCCAAGACCTCGGTGGAAATCATGGAGCTGCTGTCTGATCAGGGCAGCGCCACCGGCATTCCCGTCATCGTCAACATCCACGACGTGGATCTGGCTCGCCGCTACGCCACGCGTATCGTCGGCATGTCCGGCGGAGCCGTCGTCTACGACGGCGACGGCCAGGGCCTGGACGCCACCATGCTCAAGACCATCTACGGAGGCGAGTCTTGGCTGGAATGACCCCCCTTCAGGGCAAGCGCCCCTTTGCCATGTCCGGGCGCGCCAAGGCGGGCCTGGTGTTGCTGCTGATCTACACCGTCTACGCGGCCGCGCAACTGGATTTCAGTTGGGCGCGCTTTGAAAGCGGCATGGGACACGCCTCGACGTTTCTGGCGCGCATGTTTCCGCCCAATTTCGAAAAGCCCGACACCTTGTGGAAGGGCATCGCCGAAAGCCTGGAAATCGCCGTGCTGGCCTCGGTGCTGGGTATTTTGTTTGCGCTGCCCGTGGGGCTTCTGGGCGCACGCAACATGATGCCCGCCTGGGTGTCGTGGCCCGCGCGTTCGCTGGTGGCTTTGTGCCGCGCACTGCACCCGGTCATCGTCGCCATCCTGTTCGTCAAGGCCGTGGGCTTTGGCGCGCTGGCGGGCATTCTGGCGCTGACGGTGGCGTCCATCGGCTTCATCGGCAAGCTGTTCACCGAAGCCATCGAAGAGATCTCGTTGAAGCAGGTGGAAGCCGTGCGCGCCAGCGGTGCGTCGTTCGCCAACGTGATCATCTTCGGCGTGCTGCCGCAGGTGTTCGCGCGCTTCATCGGCTTTGCCACTTACCAGTTCGACTCCAACCTGCGTAACTCCACCATGGTGGGGATCGTGGGCGCGGGCGGGGTGGGCGGCACGCTGTTCTCGGCCTTCCAGCGCTTTGACTACGACTTCGTCAGCGCCATCTTGCTGACCCTGATCGCCATCATCATGCTGGGTGAGATCATCGCGGGCTTCGTGCGCGCCGTGTTCCTGGACAACCTGGGCTTTGACCGCATCCTGCAAGGCCGCTTTGCCGGCGCGCGCGGCATCGGTTCCGGCAAGCCGCCGGTGGCCCGCAAGGCGGAGGTGGAAGAATGAACGCCCACGCCTCTACCCTGAATCCGGCGGGCACGCCGCGCGTGTGGCAGCGTTACAGCATGGGGCAGCGGCTGCTGCGCTTTGCGCTGTACCTGCTGGTGGTCGCGGCCATTGTCCAGGCCATCCGTGGCGTGGAAGTCATACCGGAATTCCTGTATGACGCCCCCGAGCAAATGGCCGACCTGTTCCGCCGCATGTGGCCGATCGACTGGGCCTACTACCCGGATGGCGTGCACGCGGCGCTGATCGAAACGCTGCACATCGCCACGCTGGGCACCATCCTGTCCGTCTTCATGGCGGTGCCGGTGGGCTTGCTGGCGGCCAACAACCTGACGCCCAGCAAAACCATCAACATGCTGGCGCGCTTGATCCTGGTGTCCAGCCGCTCGGTCAATTCGCTGGTGTGGGCGCTGCTGTTCATCGCCATCTTCGGGCCCGGCGCGTTGGCGGGCACGCTGGCGATTGCGTTCCGCTCCATCGGTTTTGTCGGCAAGCTGGTGGGCGAAGCCATCGAGGAAGCGCAACGCGGGCCGATCGAAGCCGTTACCGCCACGGGCGCCAGCAAAGGCGCGGTGCTGTGGTATGCCTACTGGCCGCAGATCCGCCCGGCGTTCTGGTCCATCGTGCTGCTGCGCTGGGACATCAACGTGCGCGAATCCGCCGTGCTGGGCCTGGTGGGCGCGGGCGGCATCGGCATGGCGCTGGACACCGCGCTGAACCTGTTCCAGTGGGATCGCGTGGCCTTGGTGCTGGCCGCCATCTTCGTGGTGGTTGTGTTGGCCGAAATCATCATCACGCAGGCGCGCAAACGGATTCTGTAGTCGCGGTCCGTCGTTGCGGCCTGTAGTTGAGTTCTATTTACGCTTGTCGGTTTCCCCTGACCAGCGCTCCTTGGCGCCGCCCTTGAAAAAGGGCGGCGTTTTTTCTTTTGCTGCGCTGCCAGCTTGTTTCGCGCAACAAATGGCGTCTATGCTCGATATGACCAAAATATGAACGGTCATCAAATCCCGCCCCTTACTTGATTAAGATCTCGGCTTTTGCCGTCGGACACCCACCGCCATGTCGGAACAGGAATTGAAACTGCACGTGCCCGCCGCTACGCGTCAGGCCGTGCTGAAGGAAGTCAAGCAACGCGAAGCCACGCGCATCCGCTTGCATGCCATGTATTTCGATACGCCCGAGCGCGAGCTGGCGCGTGCGCGCATCGCCATCCGCTTGCGCCAGGAAGGCAAGGATTGGGTGCAGACGCTGAAGATGCCCGGCATCAACGCCATCACCCGCATCGAACTGAACCACCCTCGCCCCGGCCCCGTGCTGGACCTGTCGGTGTATGCCGGCACCGAAGTCGAAGCGGCGCTGAGCGCCATCAAGGGCGAACTGGGCCTGCGCTACGAAACCGACGTGCTGCGCCAACTGCGCAAAGTGCGCACGCGCTACGGCACGGTTGAACTGGCTTATGACACCGGCATCCTGCGCGCGGGCGCGCTGGAACTGCCCATTTCGGAACTGGAATTTGAACTGGTGTCGGGCCGCCCCGCCGCCATCTTTGCCGTGGCGCGCGGCTGGCAGCAGCGGCACAGCCTGGTGCTGGACCCGCGCAGCAAGTCTGAACGCGGTGATGCGCTGGCGCAGTTGGCGCAACGGCTTGCCGAGGAAGACGCCAAGGCGGGCGATGACCTGGAAGCGCGCCGCGCCCAAGCCATTGCCCAGTTCTGGGCGCCTCGCGGCGCGGCCTCGGTCAAGCTACGCGAAGACATGACGGCGCCGCAGGCCTTGGGTCGCATCGCCGCCGAATGTTTGGACCAGATCGCGCGCAACGCCGCGGTGCTGGCTGAAGTGGACACCGAAGGTGTGTACCGCGCGGGCAATTCCGAACATGTGCACCAGTTGCGCGTAGGCGTACGCCGGCTGCGTTCGGCGTGGAAGCTGTTCGAAGGCTGGGTCGCGCCGCTGCCCGACGCGCTGTTGCAAGGGGTGCGCACGCACTTCGCCGCCTTCGGCGCCAATCGCGACCAGGACGTGCTGAACGAAACCGTGGCGCCCGCCCTGCTGCGCGCCGGCATGCCCGTCATCCCGATGGAAGCCGCGCCGCCTGAACAGGACGCGCAAACGATCGCCGGCGGCAAGGCCTTCCAGGCGTGGTTGCTGGACCTGCTGGAATGGAGCCTGGACGTGCCGCCCGCGCTGCCGTCCGACGGGGCGCAAAGCATCGCCAACGGCACGCCCAGCGACACCGCCCCCGAACCCGCCATCCGGCTGGAAGGCGGCTTGTCGGTGTCCAGCGTGAAGCCCACCATCATTCCGATGCTGGCGCCCGAGCCGGATCCGCACCGCTTGCGCAAGCAACTGGCGCGCCGCCTGCACCGCTGGCATAGCAAAGTGGCCGACCAGGGCACACAGTTCGCCAAGCTGGACATTCCCACCCGCCACGAATTGCGCAAGCGCGGCAAAAGACTGCGCTACAGCCTGGCGTTTGCCGAATCGCTGCTGCCCACCGCCAAGCTGCGCGGCTATCGCAAGCTGTTGTCCAAGGTGCAGGACGTGCTGGGCGAAATCAACGACCTGGCCGTCGCCAAGGACTACTACGAATCGTGTACCGCCACGCATCCACAAGCCTGGTTTGCGCTGGGCTGGATCAGCGCCCGCCTGGAGGAATTGGCGGTGGACGCGCAAAAGGCGTTCGACGCGCTGGCACAAAGCAAACCTTTCTGGCGGTGAACGTGGTTGCCCCATATTCACGACGGACCATAACTTCGTAGGATGGGTGAAGCGCGCAGGGACGGCGGCAAGATCGCAGAGGCACCATCGCGCGTAACCCATCTGGCGGCGGCCCGGTTTATATCCACCGGCGGCTGATGGGTTGCGCGCGTTCGTCTATTGCGCTTTTCTGAAGGGCTTCTCGCGCTTCACCCATCCTACGAACTCGGAGACCACATCGTAGGATGGGTGCAGCGCGTGCGGACGGCAGCCAGGTCGCTGACGCCACTTCGCGCGTAACCCATCTTGCGGCGATCCGGTTTATCTCCACTGGCGGCTGATGGGTTGCGCGCGTTCGTCTATTGCGCTTTTCTGAAGGGCTTCTCGCGCTTCACCCATCCTACGAACTCGGCGCCCACATCGTAGGATGGGTGCAGCGCGTGCGGACGGCAGCCAGGTCGCTGACGCCACTTCGCGCGTAACCCATCTGGCGGCGGCCCGGTTTATATCCACCGGCGGCTGATGGGTTGCGCGCGTTCGTCTATTGCGCTTTTCTGAAGGGCTTCTCGCGCTTCACCCATCCTACGTCCCCTGCTACCCCATTTTCGCGACAGGCCGCGTTGCGGCTTGCACCTGGAAACGCATCTCGCAAGGCGTTTCAAAAAAAGGGCCATAGTCAGCAACGGGTCAGCTTCCGGTCAATTGTTCGACATCCGCGGCGTCAATACTGGGTTGCTGTCGCCCCGCCATCACATCATGCGTTGGGCGCATTCGTGGCCCGCTGCATACGCCCGACATTCGTCCTTGTGACGGCAAGACGGCCCCTGGCGGGCCGTCAGCCCACCCTCAATGACCGAACCATGAAAAACCCATCCTGCTTGCCCGCCTATGCAAGACGAGGCCTGGCGGCCCTATGCGCCTTGTCGCTGGTGTTCGCGCTGTCCGCCTGTGGTGGCGACGACGATGACGACGTTGACGATCCGGCGCCCAACCCGCCCGCGACGACGCCCACGACACCACCCGCCGCATGTGCCGTGCATTGCGCCCCTTGAGTCTCTTGAGTCTCTTGAGTCGCTTGAACCGTTTCTGCACACTTCACATCGATCACCAGGACAGGCAAGCCAATGACGTTCGACGCATCCAAAAGAAAGTTCTTCAAGACCACCGTGGGCGCCACCGCCGCGGTCAGCGCGCTGTCGATGTTCCCGCCCAGCATCCGCCGGGCGTTGGCCATTGAGGCCAGCAACACCACCGGCACCATCCAGGACGTCAAGCACGTCGTTCTGCTGATGCTGGAAAACCGTTCCTTCGATGGCTATTTCGGCACCTTTCCCGGCGTGCGCGGGTTTGGTGACCGCTTCCCGATTCCGCTGGCCAACGGCAAATCGGTCTTCCACCAGACGCGCAGTGACGGCACCGAAGAACTCCCCTATCACCTGGACACCACGCTGGGCAATGCGCAGCGCGCGGGCAGCACGCCGCACTCCTGGCCCAACTGCCAGGCGGCGTGGGACCACGGCCGCATGAACAAGTGGCCCAGCGCCAAGCAGCCGCTGTCCATGGGCTACTACGAAACCGCCGAAGTGCCGTTTCACCGCGCGCTGGCCGACGCCTTCACGCTGTGCGACAACTACCACTGTTCGATGCACGCGGGCACCATCCCCAACCGCCTGTTCTTCTGGACCGGCACCAACGGCCCATCGGGCGACAACGTGTCGGTGGTGATGAACGAAATGAACGACGGCGCCGACGTGGGCCCGTCCACCGAAGGCTGGACGTGGACCACCTACGCCGACCGGCTGCAAGCGGCCGGCGTCAGTTGGAAGGTCTACCAGAACATTCCCGACAATTTCGGCTGCAACGAAATGATGAGCTTTCGGCACTGGCGCGCCGAGATCGAAAAAATGCCTGCCGACCGCCAAGTCACCAACCAGGGCGGCCCCGCGTACAACCCCGCCATCGACGACCTGTACAGCCCGCTGGCCAAGGGCTTCGGCAACACCATGCCAGACGGCGGCTTCCTGCAAAGCCTGCGCGACGACGTCATGAACGGCACGTTGCCGGAGGTGTCGTGGATCATTCCGCCGGCTGCCTACAGCGAGCACCCCGGCCCCTCCAGCCCCGCCAAGGGCGCGTGGTACATCCAGGCCGCGCTGGATGCGCTGACGCAGTCGCCCGAGGTCTGGAGCAAGACGGTATTCCTGGTCACGTATGACGAAAACGATGGTTTCTTCGACCACATGCCCACGCCATCGGCGCCGTCGCGCAACGACGACGGCACGCTGGCCGGCAAGTCCACGCTGAGCGATGCGCAGATGGCCTTTGAGTACTTCACCTACCCGCCCGCCACGCCCAAGCAACTGACGGCCGATGGCAAGCCGTACGGCCCGGGCATGCGCGTGCCGATGTGGGTGATTTCACCGTGGAGCCGTGGCGGCTGGGTCAATTCGCAGGTGTTTGACCACACGTCCGCCTTGCGCTTTCTGGAGCAGCGTTTTGGCGTCGTCGAGCCCAACATCAGCGCCTTTCGCCGCGCCGTATGTGGCGACCTGACGTCCGCCTTGAATTTCGTGTCGCCCAACAGCGCCACCCTGCCCACCTTGGCGGGCCGCACCACCAAGACGGATGCCGACGGGCTGACGACGTGGCAAGAAGCGCAGCCGGCCATCGCCATCCCTGCGCAGCAAACGCTGGCCAAGCAGGCCGCGGGCACGCGCCCGTCGCGCGCGCTACCGTACGAGCTGCACACCAGCGCGCGCGAGCAAGCCCGCGAGAACCGCGTGCAGCTATTGTTTGCCAACGCCAGCAGTGCGCAAACGGCGGCGGTCTTTCACGTGTACGACAAGCTGCACCTGGACCGCATCCCGCGCCGCTATGTGGTCGAAGCGGGCAAGTCGCTGGATGACGTCTGGGACGTATCGGGCGACAGTGGCCAGTACGACTTGTGGGTGTTGGGCCCCAACGGCTACCACCGCTCGTTCACGGGCGACTTGATGCGCACCGCCGGCGCGCAGCCCGAAATCCAGGTCTGCTACGTGCCCTGCGACGACGCCCAAATACAGGTGAAACTGCACAACAACGGTACGCAGGACTGCGTCTTCACGGTGCAGGCCATGGCCTATCGCAACGATGGCCCATGGACGGCAACGGTGGCGGCGGGACAGGTCGGCGAACTGAGCTGGCCGGTCAGTGCCAGCGGCCAGTGGTACGACTTTGCGGCAACTTGCGACGGCTACCCGGCGTTCAAGCGGCGCTTCGCGGGCCGTCTGGAAACGGGCAAGGACGGCATCAGCGACCCGGCGATGGGTCAGTTGGACAACTGAAAACAAAACGGGACGGCGCCTGGGCGTCGTCCCGTTTTGCTGTCCGGCGATCGTTGGATCAATCGTCGGATCAGTCCGCCAGCAGCGCGCCCGCGAACTCATCAGCCACGAAGGGCTGCAGGTCTTCCAGGCTTTCGCCCACGCCGATCCAATACACCGGAATCGGCCGCACGCCCTGGCTACCCGCGGCCACGGCGGCCAGCGTGCCGCCCTTGGCGGTGCCGTCCAGCTTGGTCACGACCAGGCCCGTCAGGTTGATGGCCGCATCAAAGGCGCGAATCTGCGCCAGCGCGTTCTGGCCGGTGTTGCCGTCCACCACCAACAGCACTTCGTGCGGCGCCGATGCATCCGCCTTGCCGATGACGCGGCGGATCTTTTTCAGCTCTTCCATCAGGTGCAACTGCGTGGGCAAGCGGCCGGCGGTGTCCACCATGACCACGCCCATTCCCCGCGCGCGACCGGCGTTGACGGCATCGAACGCCACGGCGGCGGGGTCGCCGCCATCCTGCGAAATCACGCTGACGTTGTTGCGGCTGCCCCATTCCACCAGCTGTTCACGGGCCGCGGCACGGAAGGTGTCGCCCGCCGCCAGCAGCACGCTGGCGCCCTGGCGCTGGAACGTGTGCGCCAGCTTGCCGATGGACGTGGTCTTGCCCGCGCCGTTGACGCCGGCAATCATCACCACCAGCGGCTTCGCGCTGGTCAGGTTGAAGCCGCGCTCCAGCGGACGCAGGTGGTCGGCCAGCAACTGGCGCAGCGCCGTCTTCACCTTGGCGGGGTCTTCAATGCGTTCTTTCTTGACCCGCGCACGCAGCGCGGTCAGCAGCTTCTCGGTGGCCTCCAGGCCCGCATCGGCCATAATGAGCGCCGATTCGAGTTCCTCGAACAGGTTTTCGTCGACCTTGACGCCCACGAAAATGCCGCCAATGCTCTGCCCGGTGCGCGACAAGCCCTGCTTCAAGCGCGACAGCCATGACGACTTCTTGGGCGCCTCGGCGACGGGATCAGGTGCTGGAGTGGGTGCTGGCGTGGGTACCGGCGCGGGGGATGGCGCAGTCACCGGCGTTACGATCGGAGCAGGCGCGGCAGTCGGCGCAACCGAAACCGTAGGCGCAGGCATCGGCGCTGGCGCTCGGACCGGCTCGATAGCCGGCGCGGGTGGCGCGGCGGGTGCCGGTGAAATCACCGGCGCGGGCGCGGCAGCCGGCGTCGAATGGGTCGGTGCGGCGGTTCGCGTCAGAGTCGGTGCAGCGGTCCGCGTCAGAGTCGGTGCGGCTGCCGGCGTCGAAACAGTCGGTGCAGCAATCGGAGCAGCAGCGGGCGCCACGGTCGGCGCAGCAGGCGAAACCGGCGGCGCAATCGAAGGTGACACCGGCGGTGCAATCGAAGGCGAAACCGGTGCGGCGACGGGATCAATGGCCGGCGCGGGAGCGGGTGCGGGTGCGGGTGCGGGTGCGGGTGCGGGTGCGGGTGCGGGTGCGGACACCGGCTCTACAACCTCGGGACGCGGCGCGGGCGGCGGAATCACCGGCGCGGCGGCGGGCTCCGTGGGCGCGGCGGCGGGCTCCGTGGGCGCGACGGCGGCGTCCACGACCTCCGGCGGTGGCACGGGCTGAGCCGGTGCGGCGGGCGGAGGGGATTTTTTCTTGAAGAAGCGGCTAAACATGGGTAACAAGTATATTCGTATCGTCGGGGGCCAATACAGGCGCACCCCCATCGCCGTTCCCGACGTGGAGACGCTGCGCCCCACGCCCGACCGGGTCCGCGAAACGCTGTTCAACTGGTTGAATCATCTTTGGGCCGGCGAGTTCGCCGACAAGCAGGTGCTGGACCTGTTTGCCGGCAGTGGCGCGCTGGGCTTTGAAGCGGCCTCTCGCGGGGTGGCGCATGTGCAGATGGTCGAGCGGGACAAAACCGCCGCGTCCGCGCTGCGGACACTGCGCGACAAGCTCAAAGCCGACATGATACGCATCCATGTGGGCGACGCGATGCAGGTTGCCGAACGCATGGACGCGTCCCGCTTTGACCTCATCCTGTTGGACCCTCCCTTTGGACAGGGTTGGCTGGCGCGCCTCTGGCCCATTCTGCCGGGCATTCTGAACGAGCACGGGCTGGTCTACGTCGAGGCGGAAGCCCCCATCGAAGCCCCCGAAGGCTTCCAGATCTTGCGGCAGGACAAGGCAGGCGCGGTCCACTACCACCTGTTGGAATTTGCTGCATTGCGGAAATAGATCAATAATCCGAGCTTCGGAGGATGGTGTACACCACTAATAACGGTACGGAGCTCGCATGATCATCGCTGTATATCCCGGCACTTTCGACCCGCTGACCCGCGGCCACGAAGACCTGGTCCGCCGTGCGGCCACGCTCTTCGACAAGGTCGTGGTGGGCATTGCCCACAGCCGCAACAAGAAGCCTTTTTTCAGCATCGACGAGCGCGTGGAGATCGCGCGCGAAGTGCTGGGCCACTATCCCAACGTGGAAGTGCAAAGCTTTGGCGGCCTGTTGAAGGACTTTGTCCGCGACCAGAACGGGCGCGTCATCGTGCGCGGCCTGCGCGCCGTGTCCGACTTTGAATATGAATTCCAGATGGCCGGCATGAATCGCCATCTGCTGCCCGACGTTGAAACGCTATTCATGACGCCGTCGGACCAATACCAGTTCATTTCGGGCACCATCGTGCGCGAAATCGCCCAACTGGGCGGCGACGTCAGCAAGTTCGTGTTCCCGTCCGTGGAACGCTGGTTGCAGGAAAAGGCCAAGGAGCGCCGCGAGCAATCCTGGCCGGGCTGATCGGCCCGCAAGCACCATCCCGAAGGGCGCATCTTGCGCCCTTCTTGCGCTTTGCGGGCCGGCGGTACAATGGCAGCCGCCCCCGGCTTTACACCGCTGCCCACCATGGCCTTGCTCATCACCGAAGAATGCATCAATTGCGACGTTTGCGAGCCCCAGTGCCCGAACGACGCGATCTCCATGGGTGATGACTATTACGTCATCGACCCTGACAAATGCACCGAGTGCGTCGGCCATCACGACGAACCGCAGTGCAAGGTGGTATGCCCCGTGGAGTGCATTGAACTGCACCCCCAGTGGAACGAAGGCCAGGAACAGCTCATGGCCAAGTACCGCCGCCTGACCGGTGCCGCATGAGCGACGCCACGCAAGGCGGTATTCCCCTTTCCTCGAATTCCCACCACGCCCGCCGCGATGTGTCCGCATCGGCCATCGCCGCGGGCGTGGTGGCCGTGCTGGTCAGCTTTGGCGGCACCGCCGTGCTGATGGTGCAGGCCGGCCACGCGGCAGGGCTGGACGCGGCCCGCATCGGTTCGTGGATCGGCTCGCTTAGCCTGGCGTTCGGATTCGGCGGCGCGTTCTACAGCCTGCGCACCGGGCTGCCGATCGTCATGGCCTGGTCCACGCCCGGCGCCGCGCTGCTGGTGACCGCGCTGGTCGGCGTACCGTTCAACGAGGCCATCGGCGCTTACATGCTGGCCGCCGGCCTGACGCTGGCCTGTGGCCTGTTTGGCTGGATCGACCCCATCCTGCGCCGCATCCCCGGCGAAATCGCCGCCGCCATGCTGGCCGGCGTGCTGCTCAATTTCGGCATGGGTATCTTCAGCAACGTCGCCCTGCAACCAGGCCTGGTGCTGACCATGTGCGCCACCTACCTGTTGTGCCGACGCTGGGCGCCGCGCTATGCCGTGCTGCTGGTGATGGTGGTGGCCATTGCCCTGGCATTCGCGCTGGACATGATCCGGCTGGACCTGCTGGACTGGCGCCTGACGGAATTCGTCTGGACCACGCCCGAATTCAGCATGCAGGCGGTGGTCAGCCTGGGCATTCCGCTCTTCGTGGTGGCCATGGCGTCGCAGAACCTGCCCGGCCTGGCGATCCTGCAAGCGGCCGGCTATCGTCCTCCGGCGTCCCGCATCGTGGCCGCCACGGGCTTGCTGGGCCTGTTGGCCGCGCCCTTCGGCGCGCACAGCGTCACCATGGGGGCCATCAGCGCCGCCATCTGCACCGGCCCCGAAGCCCATCCCGACCCCGGCAAGCGCTATATCGCCGCCGCCACCTATGGCTTGGGCTACGTGGCCCTGAGCCTGGTGGCGGGCGCCGTGGCCGTCTTCTTCCAGGCCTTGCCCGCCGCCCTGCTGGCCGCGCTGGCGGGCCTGGCGTTGCTGGGTACGATCATGGGCGGCATGGCCGCCGCCATGGTCAACCCGCAACGGCGCGAAGCCGCGCTCATCACCTTGTTGGCAACGGCGTCCGGCTTCAGTTTCTGGGGTATCGGGTCAGCCTTCTGGGGCCTGGTGGCGGGCCTGCTGGCCCACGCGGCCTTCGAGTTCAAGCGCCGCGCCTAGCCCGTAGCACATATAGCGCTGGCGCGAGCCCTGCCCGCGCGGCGGCTTGTGACGCCGGCCGGTAAGGTCAGGCCGGCCAGGCGGTGACCGGCGTGTCCGGGTGCACCTTCATGATGCGGCAGGGCACCTGCACGAAGTTCGAAATCCAGGCCGCGGCCAGTTCGCCTTCGTCGATCACGTCTATGGTCTGGTCGCCCACGTTCATGCTGTAGCGCACGCTGTCGTCGTCTTCGATGACGTCCAGCGGGATGTCCATGCGCAGCATGCCGGGCGCTTTCAACACCAGATAGCCCAGCCGCAGCTCCACCGACACATCGGCCAGCTTGGGACACAGCTCGCGATTCAGCCATTGGCCGGAATCATTGGCAATGAGCCATTGGCGGTGATAAGCCGCCGCATTGGGCTGCGTGGTGGTGCCGCATTGTGCGATGGGCTGAAACGTATCGGTGCTCATTTGCCAAGCAATCCCTTTAAAGCCTTGTCCACGGCCTCGCCGCCCTTGCCCTTGCCCGTGACGGCCTCGCGCAGCTTGTTTTCCAGGCTGCGCTTGAGGATGCCGCCGATGGCGTCTTTCCACAGCAAGGTGTACGTCGGTTTCTCGAACGGACCCTGTACGTGCACGGGAATGGTCACGTCTTTCAGGTCGACCAATTCCTGGCCTTCCGGGGAAGCTGCGGGGTTGACGATGCGCGCGCGCACCACCACGTCCAGCTCGCTTTTCACGAAGTCGATATTCGCCGGAGAACCCTGGGTCACGCGCAACAGCGGCGACACAATGTTCAAGCGCTTCACCGCCGCAACGCCCTTGGTAAAGGCCAGGTCCGCGTCCATTTCCGAGAATTCGGTCTGCTTGCTGGAGTCAGCCGGCACGGTCTCGTCTTGCGATTCCGGCTTGAACGCCGCCTTCAGCTCGCGCAGCGTCTGCGTCAGGTTGATGCCCTTGACGGCACCATCACGCAAACGCACTTGCAGGCTGCCACCCAGGGCGTTCTTCATGGCGTAGGCATTGGCGCCGGCGGTCTTCAAGTCCAGCGCCAGGCTACCCGTGCCGCTAAGCATGTTGCGCTTGACCAGGTCCATCAGCAACGGCTCGATGGCGATACCGGCCAGGGACATCTTGGTGGCCAACTGATTGCCTTGCGCGGCGTCCACCGACATGGCGCCCGCCAGCTTGCCGCCATACAGGCCGGCCGTGAGGCTGGAGATTTCAAGCTTGCCCTTGTCCAGCTTGACCACGGCCGACACCTCGTCGGCCTTCAGGCCGCGCACCACCAGCTTGCCCACCTTCAGGGTGCCGTTGACGCTAGGCCCCACCAGCGCGGACAGGTCGATGGTGTCGTCCACCGGCGCGGCTGGCGCCGCGGGCGTGGCGGGCTTGGATTCGTCTTTCTTGCCATCGGCGGGCGGCTTGGCCGGGGGCTGCACGACGGGCGGCGCCAGCTTGTCCAGGTCCAGCGTGTCCACGGCCAGTGCAAACTTCACCACCGGCATTTCAGACAGCTTGGTGATGTCGGCGCTCAGATCGAATTTGCCGCCTTCCAGCACGGCATTGATCTTGCTGGTGGCCTGGTCTTTAAGCAGGTCGACGTTCACGCTGCCGATCACCGGAATCTGCAGGTTGCCCTTGGGCAGGCCGGGGTCGGTGATGTTGACGTCGCCCCGCAGCGCGGACAGGCTACCGGTACGCTGCCACAGGTTCAAGCTCAGCGGCGACGCAAAGTTCAGCTTCACGACGCGCTCGCCATTCTTGGACGTGCTGTCCACCTTGGCTTCCTTGATGTCCAGCTCGGCGGCGTTGCCGCTGATGCCGTTCAAGCCGAAGCTGGCGTCCAGGCCGCTGAGGCGCACGCGCCCGGTCAGGGCTTCGCCCGTGGCTGATGCCGGCGATATGTTCAGCGCGGGCGCGTCCACCGCGACCTCAAAGGGGCCATCGGCGGACCCGCCCTTGGCGCGCACAGCCAGCTTTTCAATCTGCAGTTGGCTCTTGTGGGGGTCGATGGCCAGCTTGGGCATGGCCACGCTGGCTTCCACATTGGTGGCGCGCGCGGCCGGGTCCGTGATGTCGCCCTGGAACACCACTTCCAGGCCGGCGATATCCAGCGACGACTTCTGTCCGTTGAAGGCCAGGTTGCCGCGCATGGCAAGGCTCTTGGCCTCGGCGCCGGGCAGCTTGCCGTCCAGGCGCAGGTCCAGCTTCTGGGCCGCGTAACGCTTGGCCGACGGGTCCAGCGTCAACAGGGCCTGCCCTGTCAGATTCGCGTCCACGCGGGGGTTGCCGCCTTCCACGCGGGCGGTCATACGCACGTCGAAAGGCTGGTTGAACGTGACACGGCCCGTGTTGGCGTTGATCTTCGTCACCGCCACGGCCATGCCCGAGATGGCGTCCTGCAGCAGCACTTCGCCGTCCTTCAGGTCCAGGCCGGCGATATCGATCTGCATGTTGTTGCGCGTGGCCGGCAAGGTGCCGCTGGTGATGACCTGGGCCGCGGTCTGGGCCGCGCCAACCAGCGCTTCGGCCGGATTGGACGGCGCTGCCGTCACGCCTGGCGTGCCGCCCACCAGATTGCTGAAATTGAACTGGCCGTCCTTGTCGCGCACCACTCGCGCCTTCAGGCCGCTGATGGCCACGTGGTCCACCACGAAGCTGTTGGACAGCAGCGGCCAGACGGCTACCGCCAGGCGCGTGCTGTCGATGGATGCAAAGGTGTCCGGGCTATTGGGCTCGGACAGCGACACGCCCTGCACCGACAAGCCGATGCGTGGGAAGAGCGATAGCTCGATCTCGCCGTCGATCGTGAGGGTACGGTGATAGCGTTCCTGAACAAGCTCTTCCAGCTTGTACTTGTACGCGTTGGGGTCGAATGTCAGCAAGAAGATGGCCAGGCCAACGACGGCCACGACAACCAACACTACCAGGCCTATCAAAATGCGCTTGAACCACGTTTTCATTGCTGCCCCGTCGGTACCTCGACTGGAAATTCTTGGATGCCGCCCACCGCGCCGCGCGCGGGGATGGTGCTGTAGCGGCGGAAAAACCGCGCGCCGGATGGAACTATCTGCCTTTTAGGGCGAGTCCCCGCTCCTGCCAAAAGCTTGCGGCTGCGGCGTATGAAGGGAGGGTCAACCGTGGAAGGTCTGCTGAAGACGCCAGCATGGCCAGCGTGCAGATTTCGCTATCGTAACAAATCAGGCGAGGTTCGCGCGGCCTTGTCAGACCATGACACCAAATACGCGCCGCCCTGCGCCGCCCAAAGCGCCGCGATGCCGCCGATTCAAGCCCGCGAAGCTGACGATTTTCTGTTTGCGGATTGTAGGGCTAAAATAATTGATCCATCAATAATTGATGTATCCAACAATGCCCGCCCCCACCCCAAGTACCCCACATTCACCCGGCCAGGTGCTGCCCTTCCGGCAAACGCTGCTGGCCATGCTGGGCATGTGCTTTGTCATGATGATGGTCGCCATCGACCAGACGGTCGTGGGCACCGCGTTGCCCACCATCGTGGCCGAGCTCAAGGGCTTCGAACTGTACGCCTGGGTCGCCACGTCCTACCTGCTGACCTCGGTCATCACCGTGCCTATCTTCGGCCGCCTGGGCGACTACTACGGTCGCAAGCCCTTCGTGGTGGCCGCCATCATCCTTTTCACGCTGGCCTCGGCCCTGTGCGGCGCGGCCGACAGCATGCTATCGCTGGTGCTGGCGCGGGCCTTGCAGGGCATCGGCGGCGGCATGCTGGTGGGCACCGCGTTCGCCTCCATCCCCGACCTGTTTCCCGACCCGCACGTGCGCCTGCGCTGGCAAGTGATGCTGAGTTCGGCCTTCGGCATTGCCAACGCCGTCGGCCCCACGCTGGGCGGCGCGCTGACCGAGCACTATGGTTGGCGGTCCGTGTTCTACGTGAACCTGCCGATCGGCATCCTGGGCCTGTGGTTCGTGGCACGCTACCTTCCGCATCTGCGCAACCACACGGCCGGCAAGGTCCGCCTGGACTGGCAAGGCGCCCTACTGGTCGCGCTGGCGCTGGGCAGCCTGCAACTGCTGGTGGAACTGCTGCCCAAGGAAGGAATAAGCGGCCCCATCATGCTGCTGGGCCTGGGCAGCATCGCCTCGTTCGTGCTGCTGATCTGGTGGGAAAAGCGCTGCCCGCATCCCCTCTTGCCGCTGGACATGTTCCGCAACCGCGGCCTGGCCACGCTGTTCACGCTGGCGCTGCTGGTGGGCGTAACGATGTATTCGCTGCTGTTCTATGCGCCGCTGCTGCTGCAAGGCGGCTTTGGCCTGTCGCCGCAGGACGCCGGCATGCTGATCACGCCCATGGTTGTGTTCATTACCGTGGGCAGCATCATCAACGGCCGCATCATCACCCGCATCCGCAATCCCAACCGCATGCTCTACGCGGGCTTTCTGCTGATGGCGCTGTCATGCCTGGGCATCGTCACCACCCACAGCTACACGTCGCATGTGTTGATTGCCGTCTACATGCTGATGGCCGGCCTGGGCATGGGCTTCATCATGCCCAACCTGACGGTGTTCGCGCAGCAGACCGCGGGCCGCACGCACCTGGGCATCGCCACGGCGCTGTTGCAATCGCTGCGCATGATTGGCGGCATGCTGGGCACGGCGGTCGTCGGCACCATGGTCAGCCACAGCTATTTCAGCGGCGTCGAGTCCACGCTGCACGGCGCGTCGGCGCAATGGCTGCCGGAACTGAACGACCCGCAGATGCTGGTCAACCCGGCGGCGCAAACGCAGTTCCTGGCACAATTGGCGCATCAAGGCCAGGACGGTACGTCGCTGATCGAGATTGCGCGAGTCGCGCTGGTGGGCGCCATCCATGAAGGGCAACTCATCGCGCTGGCCGTCGCCATCTTCGCGCTCTGGTGCGTGCGGCGCGTGCCGCTGGTGCAATTGGCCCGCCCATCCAAGGCGGAGCCCGCCGGCGTCGGAGAATAGCTTTTGCCCAGACAACAACAAGGCCTGCAAGTCATCCAGCACATGGGGCAGACGTACCGCGTCATGCAAAGCGCATTCAGCAGCAAGGTAGGCCACGCCCTGCCTCGCTGGCGCATCTTGCTGGCGCTGCATGAAAACGGACAGTGTTCGCAAAAGCATCTGGCTGAGCGTTGCCGGCTGGATCCCGCGTCATTGACCCGGCAGTTGCAGGCGATGGAGAAAATGGGCTGGATAGCGCGTGCCGTGGATGCTCAGGACAACCGGCTGACAAATGCCACGTTGACGGCCGCTGGGCAGGTGGTGGTGAATGAAGCGCTGCCTAAACGGGCGGCGTTTTTTGAAGAGGCGTTGAAGGGGTTGAGCGCGGCGGACGTGGATACGCTGAACCGGGTGCTGAGCGTGCTGGAAGCGAATTTTTTACGGGCGGCGGGGGATAAGGCGGGGGGGTGATGGGGCGCGCGGAACCCGGGTCAGTCAGGCTTCAGTTCGTAGCTGGTGCTGCGACCTCCAGCCCCCGAGCGTTGCAACACGCCAAGATCAACCAGTTCGGTAATGTCGCGCAGCGCGGTATCGCTAGAACACTTCGCAAGCGCAGCCCACTTGCTGCTGGTCAGCTTGCCCTCGAATCCGTCCAGCAAACGGTTCAACACCTTCACTTGCCGGTCGTTTAATGCAGCGCCGGACACACGGTTCCAGAACCGTGCCTTGCCTAGCACCGTATCCAGCGTGTGATGTGCCTGTCGCACCGCCTCATCCAGCATCTGCACAAACCACAATAGCCACGCCGTCACGTCCAGCGAGCCCTTCTGCGTGCGCTCAAGGATGTCGTAATAGGCATTTCGCTGCCGCTGGATCTGCGCGGACAAGCTGTAAAAACGCTGCGGGCTGCCATCGGCGCGGGCCAACAGCAAATCGCCGATCGCTCGGGCGATACGGCCATTGCCATCATCGAAGGGGTGCAAGGTCACAAACCATAGATGCCCCAGTCCGGCGCGGATCAAAGCGGGCTCCGACGCCCGTGGCGCATTCACCCAGTCCAGAAAGCGCATCATTTCCGCCGGCAGGCTAGCTGCGGCGGGAGCTTCGAAATGAACCTTATGGCGCCCGACGTGACCCGACACCACCTGCATCGGCCCTTGGGCGTCATCCCGCCATCCACCAGTGATGATCTTGCCGAGGCCCGAGTAGCCAGTGGGAAACAGCGCGGCATGCCAACCGTACAAGCGCTCGGCCGTCAGCGGCTGACTGCTGTTGCCGCTGGCATCAAGCACCATGTCCACCACGCCTTCCACGTTGCGGTCGACTGGCTCCAAGGCACCGATATCAACACCAAGACGGCGAGCAATGGACGAGCGGACCGAGGCTGCGTTGAGGTGCTCGCCCTCAATCTCGCTGGTCTTGAGCACGTCATCCGTCAGGGCGGCCAGGCTGGCTTGCCCTTGTAAGCCAAGACCGACGTCGGCAAGCCGCCCCAGCAACATGCCCTGCACGCGGCTGACTCGCGCCAAGGGCTCGGCGAGAACAGCCAAGTCGTAGCGCCAGTTCGGCCAGTCGGGGGCCTGCCAGATATAAAGATAATCGCCGCAGTTCATGCGGCGATTATCGGGGCTATTCGCCGCAGCGGCAAGATATTCGCTGCGGGGGAATGGGCGAGATGTCACACGTTAAACAAGAAATTCATCACGTCCCCATCCTGCACGATGTACTCCTTGCCTTCGGCGCGCATCTTGCCGGCTTCCTTGGCGCCTTGCTCGCCCTTGTACGTGATGAAGTCTTCGTAGGCGATTGTTTGCGCGCGGATGAAGCCGCGTTCGAAGTCGGTGTGGATGACGCCGGCCGCTTGCGGG
Organism: Achromobacter spanius; assembly: GCF_029637605.1. Taxonomy (NCBI): domain Bacteria; kingdom Pseudomonadati; phylum Pseudomonadota; class Betaproteobacteria; order Burkholderiales; family Alcaligenaceae; genus Achromobacter; species Achromobacter spanius. The sequence continues at coordinate 3,430,771 of NZ_CP121261.1, forward strand.
GCGGTGGCGCCGATGGGCACCGTCCAGGCGCGCACTTCCTTCACGCCTGCCGTGAAGTAGGTTTGCAGGCCCAGCAGCTTGAAGGCGGCGCGGATCAGGCGGTTCAGGCCCGGTTCTTCCATGCCCATGTCGGACAGGAAGGCCTGGCGGTCGGCGTCATCGAGGTCGACGATTTCGGATTCGATGGCGGCGCAGATGGCGACGACCGGCGCGTTGCGCGCGGCGGCGAATTCGGTCAGGCGGTCAAGCAGCGGGTTGTTGGTGAAGCCGTCGTCGGCCACGTTGCCCACGTACATCGCGCGCTTGGCGGTGATGAAGCACAGTTGGGCGATGTCGGCGTGTTCTTCCGGGCTGAGGTCCAGCGCGCGGATGGGCTTGGCTTCGTTCAATTGGGCCACGCACTTTTCCAGCACGGCCACGATGCGCTGCGATTCCTTGTCGCCGGAACGCGCGGTCTTCTGATGACGCTGCAGCGCTTTTTCAGCGGTTTGCATGTCGGCCAGGGCCAGCTCGGTTTCGATGACTTCGATGTCGGCAATGGGGTCGATCTTGCCGGCCACGTGAATCACGTTGGGGTCTTCGAAGCAGCGCACGACGTTGACGATGGCGTCGGTTTCGCGGATGTGCGACAGGAACTGGTTGCCCAGGCCTTCGCCCTTGCTTGCGCCGGCGACCAGGCCCGCGATGTCCACGAATTCGACGGTGGCGGACAGGATGCGCTCGGGCTTGACGATTTCAGCCAGCTTTTGCAGACGCGGATCCGGCACTTCGACCACACCGACGTTGGGTTCGATGGTGCAGAACGGATAGTTCTCGGCGGCGATGCCGGCGCGGGTCAGAGCATTGAAGAGAGTCGATTTGCCAACGTTGGGCAGGCCGACGATGCCGCATTGCAGAGCCATGGGAATCCTGTGTAAGTACGGTAGTGATCGTTAACGTTCTAGTTTACCCCGGGCGCGCCCCGGGGCAGTTTCGTCAGGGCCGGCGATACGGCCCCGCTATTTGGCGATGGATGGCGCCCAACGCATGACGGCCCAGATCATCAAAATGGGGCCGGCGTTGAACGTGGCGTGCAGCAGGATGGCCGCGCCGATGCCGCGTCGCACGCGCATCCAGCCCAGCACCAGCCCCGTCAGCCATTGCGGCAACACCAGCAGCGGCATCAGCCAGTACGGCGTCTTGCTATAGACGAAGTTGGTCAAGTGAACCGCGGCGAAAGTCAGCGCGACCAGATGGAACACCAGGCCGAAGTGCTTGAGGTAATAGCGCCGCCACGTCGTGTCCCAGCCCGTCAGCATCGTGTCGCGCGGACGCACGCCCCAGCAGGCCAGCAACATAAAAGCCGCCAGCAGCAGCCCCGTCCACAGTTGCGGGCCATACAAGACCACGGGCATCAATGCGGGCACCAACCAAAGCGCCTGCAAAGGCCGGCGCAAGCCGTAGCGAAACAGCATTTCTTCAACCAGCGGCGCCCAGATAACCGCCGTCAGCCACGGCAGGTTGGCCGGGTCGATGCGGTGGGTGGCGCCGCCCAGGCCAGCAGCCATCACGGCCACGGGACCCAGCGCAAAAAGATTCAACGCCCACAGCAACCCTGCCCAGGCCAAGAGACGCCCGGGGCGGATGCCCGGCCACCAGTCGGCCAGAAAGCCATTGCCCACACGCCCCGCCGCACGCCCCGACACGCGCGACAGCGGACGCGGGTGGCGGATGTAGCGCCAGAAATCCGCAACCTCTGAACGAAAGCGGGTTTTACCAGCGGGCGTGGACGGCGGAAGGTTGTTCATCCGGCAACGTTGCCGCTATGCAGTTGGCGCGTGGCCAGCGGGAAATCGCCTGCCAGCATCGCCGGCACCACGGCGCGGCAGCGATCAATGACGGCATCGATTTCTTTCTGCTCATCGCGCCGCGGGGGATGCAGTACGAAGTCAGCCACCTGCTGGGCCAGGCCCAGCGTGCGCGGATGGCCGATGCCGATGCGCAGCCGCCAGAAGTTGGGGCTGCCCAGCACGGCCTGTATGTCCTTCAAGCCGTTGTGCCCCGCATGGCCACCGCCTTGCTTGAGCTTGACCTGTCCGGGCAGCAGGTCCAGTTCGTCATGCAAGACCAGCACCTGTTCGGGCGCCAGCTTGTAGAAGCGCGCCAAGGCACCAACGGCCTGGCCGGATTTATTCATATAGGTGATGGGCTTGAGCAGCAGCACGTTGTCCGCACCCAGGCGCGACTTGGCGACCATGCCGAAAAAAGATTTCTCAAGCGCAAAAGAAGTGCGTAGATCGTCCGCCAGATGGTCGGCCAGCCAGAAGCCGGCGTTGTGCCGGGTCGTTTCGTAGTCGGGACCGGGGTTACCCAATCCCACAATGAGGCGTATGGGAATAGACATGATGGAGGGTGTTTAAACCAAAAAACCCTGCGCATGCAAATGCACACGCAGGGTTTCGGCACAAGCCGCGGAAAGCCCGAAGGCTTTCCGAGAAGACTTAGGCAGCCGGGGCAGCTTCTTCGGCTTCGTCGGCAGCGGCGGCACCGCCGCCCTTGACGATGGCGGCAGCCAGCAGCGGGTTGTCTTCACCGCCGTGGGGCACGTAGGTGACGCCCATGGGCAGCTTGATGTCGGCCAGGTGGATCGAAGCGCCGGCCAGGATGTTGGTCAGGTCGATTTCGATGAACTGGGGCAGAGCCTTCGGCAGGCAGGTGATTTCCAGTTCGGTCGTCACGTGGCTGATGATGGCGCCGGCCAGCTTCACAGCGGGCGAGATTTCGGCGTTGACAAAGTGCAGCGGCACCTTGGTACGCAGAGCCTGGTTGGCGTCCACGCGCTGGAAGTCCACGTGCAGGACTTGCGGCTTGTAGGCGTGCCATTGAACCGAACGCAACAACACTTGCTCATCCTTCGAGCCTTCGAGCTGCATTTGCAGGATCGATGCGTGGAATTCTTCCTTACGCAGGGCGTGATAGATCTCGTTGTGGTCGAGTTCGATGTTCAGGGGGGCAGCCGTACCACCATAGACAATGGCGGGAACGCGGCCCGCGCGGCGCAGGCGGCGGCTCGCACTCGAACCCTGGACGCTACGCGCAGTGGCGATGAATTTCATGGAAAACTCCAAAAACAAAATAAGGTGAAGAGGCTTCACCAGTTAACGGCACGGCGCGCAACATGCGCGCCGTGTTGATTGCGCCTTGCCGCGACCAGCAAGGTGCAAAAACTTGGGTGGGCTGTGTGGCCCGACCTACGCGAAGCGCGTCAGTCGACGAACAGCGAGCTGACCGATTCCGCGTTCGAGATACGCAGAATGGTCTCGCCCAACAGCGCGGCGCACGACAACTGGCGGATCTTGCCGCTGGCCTGGCCTTGCTCGGAGAGCGGGATGGTGTCGGTGACGACCAGTTCGTCCAGTTCCGACGCTTCAATGCGGTCAATGGCGCCGCCCGACAGCACGGGGTGCGTGCAATAGGCGTAAACGGCGCCGGCGCCGCGGTCTTTCAGGGCCTGGGCCGCCTTGCACAGCGTGCCGGCGGTGTCGACCATGTCGTCCATGATGATGCAGGTGCGGCCGTCGACTTCACCAATGATGTTCATCACTTCCGACACGTTGGCGCGCGGACGGCGCTTGTCGATGATGGCCAGGTCGGCTTCCAGTTGCTTGGCCAGCGCGCGGGCACGAACCACGCCGCCGATGTCCGGGGACACCACGACCAGGTTCGAGAAATTGCGGCGCCAGATGTCGCCCAGCAAGATCGGACCGGCGTAGATGTTGTCCACGGGAATGTCGAAGAAACCCTGGATCTGGTCAGCGTGCAGGTCCATCGTCAGGACGCGGTCAACGCCAGCCACTTGCAGCATGTTGGCCACGACCTTGGCCGAGATGGCGACACGCGCCGAGCGCGGGCGGCGGTCTTGGCGGGCGTAGCCGAAGTACGGAATCGCGGCGGTGATGCGGCCGGCCGACGCGCGGCGCAGGGCATCGACCATGACCATGATTTCCATCAGGTTGTCATTGGTGGGCGCACAGGTGGGCTGCAGGACGAAGACGTCCTTGCCACGCACGTTCTCGTTGATTTCGACCATCACCTCGCCGTCTGAGAAGCGACCAACGGTCATCTTGCCCAGGGACATATCGAGGTGGTTGACTACGTCCACGGCCAGCCGAGTGTTGGCCGTGCCCGTGAAGATCATGAAGCTATCGTTTGCCATGATGGATGATGCGATGGTCGTTGTAAGACACTAACGAGTGATGCGGGGTGAAAACACCAGCGGATCCGGAAAATAAAAAAGCTGCTGAACCCGGGCCAGTGTCTTACAGGCGTGTTCAACAGCTTTTTTATGTATTCGGTTGGCTGGGGAGGAAGGATTCGAACCTTCGCATGCCGGAATCAAAATCCGGTGCCTTAACCAGCTTGGCGACTCCCCAACTATCTTGCAATCCAATTCCGCAACGGATGTTCAGTTAAACCAGTACAAGCCTGCACTAACCGAAACCGTGGATGCGATGTGCTGTTTGTTTCAACAGCGCCGCGCATTATAGCGGATATTTTTGCTTTCGCCAAAACGGCTTCGGAAAGTTCAGAGAATTCGGCGAATAAACACGCGCCTGATCCCGACATGCGTACAGGGTAACCCTGTTCTGCAAGCCACCGCGATGCCCTGGAAACTTCAGGATAAAGACGGTGAACCACCGGCTCCAAGTCGTTTTTCCCGAAGGAAAAAGTTGGCGAAGCAAGAAAGTCCGCTATTGTGATGTAAGAAGAATCCCTTGTCAAATCGGGGGCTGAGAATATTCCAACCGTCGGCACGCTGCTGTCCGGTTGCGCCACCAGATAGGCGCGATCAGGCAGCGTCACGGCAGTGAGTGCCTCGCCCACGCCTTCCGCGAACGCCGATTGCCCGAACACGAAGACCGGCACGTCGGCCCCCAGGGGCAAGGCCAGATCCATGAGCTCGCGCCGCGTAAGCCCGGTGTTCCACAGCTTGTTCAACGCGATCAGCACTGTGGCCGCGTCGCTGGAACCACCTCCCAACCCACCGCCCTGCGGAATACGTTTCTCAAGGCCGATTTGCACGCCCTGGCGCGTGCCGGTGGCGTGCTGCAAGGCGCGCGCGGCACGCAAGGTCAAGTCATCGGCTTCGGACACGCCGGCAAGCTCGGTGGCCCGGCTGATGACGCCATCAGCGCGCGCGTCGAAATGCAGCGTGTCGCACAGGTCGATGAAGCGGAAGACGGTTTGCAGCAAGTGGTAGCCGTCGGCGCGGCGGCCCACCACATGCAGGAACAGGTTCAGCTTGGCGGGAGCGGGAACGTCGTACAGAGTCACAGAGAGCAGCCGATGCGTGCGGGACAAGCCCACATTCTAGCCACGCGCCGGACCTTGCGCCGTGTAGTAAGGCACGTCGGCGCGCGCAAGCGGCGTGCGGCCGCGAAGGTGGTCGGCGATTTTCTCGGCCATCATGATGACCGGCGCGTTCAGGTTGCCCGTGACGATGTCCGGCATGATCGACGCATCAACCACGCGCAAGCCCTCCAGCCCGTGCACGCGGCCGTAGCCGTCCACCACCGCCATTGGGTCGGACGCCGCGCCCATCTTGTTTGAGCACGATGGGTGGTACGCGGTTTCCGCGTGCGCGCGCACGAAGGCATCCAGGTCCGCATCGCTGCTGAGAGACGCGCCGGGCGAGATCTCTCGACCGGCGTATTGCGCCAGGGCGGGCTGCGCGAACAACTCGCGAGTGATGCGCAGCGCGGCACGAAATTCGCGCCAGTCCTGCGCGTCGGACATGTAGTTGAAGAGGATGCTGGGATGGTCGCGCGGCGAACGCGAACGAATGCGTACGCGCCCGCGGCTGGGCGATCGCATGGAACCCACGTGCATCTGAAAACCATGCACCTTGATGGGGTTGGACCCGTTGTAGTTGATGGCAATCGGCAGAAAGTGATATTGCAGATTCGGCCATTTGAAATCGTCATGGCTGCGTATGAAGCCACCCGCTTCAAATTGATTGCTTGCGCCGATGCCCGTGCCCGTGAACAGCCACTGCGCGCCGATCGCCGCTTGATTGTGCAGCTTCAGCGACGGGGCCAGCGACACGGGCTGCTTGCATTCGTACTGAACGTATAGCTCAAGATGATCTTGCAGGTTTTCCCCCACGCCCGGTAGCTCATGCTGCACGGCGATGCCCATGCCACGCAGCATGCCGCCCGCCCCCACGCCCGAACGTTGCAAGATCTGCGGCGAAGCGATGGCGCCCGCGCACAACAGCACTTCACGCAGCGCGTAGCTGCGATGATGTTGGCCGTGCTGCTCCCAGGCCACGCCTTCGGCGCGCTTGCCGGAAAACAGGATCACATCGGTCCAGGCGCGTGTGACGATCGTCAGGTTGGCGCGCCCGCGCGCCTGGTCCAGATAGCCGCGCGCGGTGCTGGCACGCCGGCCGCGCGGCGTCACCGTGCGGTCCATCGGCCCAAAGCCTTCCTGGCGATAGCCGTTCATATCCGGCGTTTGCGCGTATCCCGCCTGCACGCCCGCCGCCACCATCGCCGCAAACAGCGGGTTGTTACCGGCCTTGGGGGTGGTGACGCTGACCGGCCCCGCGCCGCCGTGATAGTCGCAAGCGCCCACGTCGCGGCTTTCGGCTTTCTTGAAGTACGGCAAGCAGGACAGGTAGTCCCAATGCGCCAGGCCATCGATGCGCGCCCAGTGGTCGTAGTCCAGCGCGTTGCCGCGCACGTAGCACATGCCGTTGATCAGCGACGACCCGCCCAGCCCCTTGCCGCGCCCACAATCCAGGCGGCGGCCGTTCAGATGGGGTTCCGGGTCTGTCTTGTAGCCCCAGTTGTAGCGCCTGCCCTGCAGGGGCATGGCCAGCGCGGCCGGCATCTGCGTTCGGAAATCCAGCCTGTGATCCTGGCCCCCGGCTTCCAACAGCAGCACGGTCGTGCCTGGGTCCTCGGTCAGTCGCGCGGCCAGCGTGTTGCCCGCCGATCCCGCGCCGATGATGATGTAGTCGTACTCGCGCTTGATGGACATTTTCTTCCCCCCGAACACGTGCAGAAATCGGGCCGCCCGCCAGCGTGGCGGGCACCCGTCGCCGAATCGTCAGTACGATCAGAACACCGACGCGAAAGGGCCGAGTTCAACCTGCACGGATTTTGTCTGCGTGTACTGGGCCAGCGCGTCCATGCCGTTTTCGCGGCCAAGGCCAGACTGCTTATAGCCACCCACCGGCATTTGCGCAGGCGATTCGCCCCAGGTGTTGACCCAGCAAATGCCCGCCTGCAAGCGATGCGCAACGCGATGCGCGGCGGCCAGATCGCGGCTGACCACGCCCGCCGCCAGACCGTAGCGGCTGTCATTGGCGCGCTGCACGACTTCGTCTTCGGTGTCGAACGCCAGGATGCTCATGACGGGGCCGAAGATTTCCTCTTGCACGATTTCCATACGGTCTTCGCAATCCGAAAACACAGTGGGCGCCACGTAAGCTCCCTTCGCCAAGGCGCCTTCCATCAAGCGCACGCCGCCAGCCAGCAGCTTGGCGCCCTCGCGCTTGCCGATTTCAATCCAGCTCAGCACGTGGTCCATGTGCGCCGCGCTGACCAGCGGGCCGAAGTTCGTGCGGGGATCGAAAGGATCGCCGATGCGGATGCGGGCCACCCGTTCGAGCACGGCGGCTTCGAACGCCGCCTTGTGCGATCGGTGCACGAACACGCGCGTGCCATTGGTGCATACCTGGCCCGAGCTGAAGAAGTTGGCCATGACCGCGATGTCGGCGGCGCGCTCAAGGCAGGCGTCGGGCAGCACGATCAGCGCGGACTTGCCGCCGAGTTCCAGCGTGACGCTCTTGAGTGTTGCCGCTGCCACGCCCATGACTTGCTTGCCGGTGTCCACCCCGCCCGTGAACGACACTTTCGCCACGCCGGGGTGGCCGGTCAGCCAGTCGCCGATTTCACGGCCGCTGCCCAGCACCACGTTGAATACGCCGTTGGGCACGCCCGCCTGCGTGTAGATCTCGGCCAGCCGCAAGGCCGTCAACGGCGTGATCTCGGCGGGCTTGAACACCATGGCGTTGCCCGTGGCCAAGGCCGCGGCGGACTTCCACATGGCAATCTGGATGGGATAGTTCCACGCGCCTATTCCTGCGATCACGCCCAGCGGTTCACGGCGCGTGTAGAAGAAGCTGGATTCGCGCAGAGGCACCTGAATGCCCTCCACCGCCGCCGCCAGCCCCGCGTAATACTCGATGACGTCCACGCCGGTGGCAATGTCGACAGTACGGGTTTCGGACAGCGGTTTGCCCGTATCCAGCGTTTCAAGCTCGGCCAATTCGTCGTTGCGTTCGCGCAGCATCTGCGCCGCCTTCAGCAGCACGCGCCCGCGCTCGGCAGGGGTGCGCGCCGCCCATGCCTTCTGCCCTTCCTGCGCGCTGGCCACCGCGCGGTCTATGTCCTGCCGCGCGGCCACCTGCACTTCCGCCAGCACCGCGCCGTTGGCGGGGTTAACCGTGGTGATGGTCTTGCTGCTGATGGCGTTGGTGCGCCGGCCGTGGATGTAGAGTTGCTGGATGGGCAAGGGCATGGGAATCTGTCCTGTTGTCAAAGTAAGGGCGGGCCCAAAGCCGGCTCGCCCTTGAATTGGCTGCGGTCAAGCAGCAGGTCCACATAGTCGTAAGCAATGTCGCGCGCCTTGTCGCTGGCAAAGTCCGCGCCCTGCAGGCTGCCACGCAGCCACAGGCCGTCGATCAGGGCGGCAAGGCCGCGCGCGGCGTCTCGCGCTTGCGCCAGCGGCAACACGCGCAGGAATTGGCAGCACAAGTTGGAATACAGGCGGCGGTCGTTGGCGCGTTGCAGCCTGCGCAGGCGGGGCTGGTGCATGCTGGCGGCCCAAAAGGTGAGCCAAGCGCGCATGGCGCTGCGTGATACCTGGGTGGGCACGAAGTTGCCGTCAATGATGGCGCGCAGTTGCGCGCGGGGCGTGGCCTTGGCACCCTGCCGCGCACGCGACACCGAGTCGCGAAGGTTGCGCAGCAATTCCCGCATGGTGGCTTCCAGCAGGCCGTCCTTGTCGCCGAAGTAATGGCTGATGATGCCGGTGGACAACTTGGCGGCGCGGGCGATATGGGCGATGGAGCTTTCCGCCAAGCCGACCTGGTCGATGGATTCAAGCGTGGCTTGGATGAGTTGATTGCAGCGGATGGGCTGCATTCCGACTTTTGGCATGGTGCGCGCGGTTCCTGGGCTGGCGAGGGCGGGAGCGAAAGGGGCGGGGACGACTGGGACGACTTCGGCGCAACCCTGGACTGCCCGGCCGGGTGCGGTCGAGTCTAATTTATATTAATTGATCATTCAATATAAAAACAGTAAGGTCCCGCAGACACCACCACGCAGTATCGGAAGCAGCAATATCAGAAGCAGCACATCGGAAGCACCACGGCAGTATCACCACACGGGGAGACAGCGGTGCAGCAAGATCAAAAAACCACGGCGCTGGCATCGGGGGCCGCGCCGCCCAGGCGCGGCTGGCTTGCGCACACCAACCCCATCGTTTTCCTCTGCGCGTCCGGCGCCGTGCTGCTTATCGGCGCCCTGCTCATCGTGCGGCCCGGCGCGTCGCAAGCCTGGCTTGAAGCCGCCCAGTTATTGGTGGCGGCGCATTTCGGCTGGTACTACATGCTGGCCATGGCCGTCAGCGTGGGCTTTGCGTTATGGCTGGCACTATCGCGACACGGCGCGCTACGCCTGGGCGATGACGACGAGTCACCGGAATTCAGCTATCTGTCCTGGGTATCCATGCTGTTCTCATCCGGCATCGGCATTGCGCTGGTGTATTACGGCGTCTACGAGCCGCTGGACCATTTCCTGATGCCGCCCACCGGCGCGGGCGGTACCCAGGAAGCCGCGCGCAACGCACTGACCCTGACCTTCCTGCACTGGGGCATCCACGGCTGGACGCTCTACGCCCTGACCGCCACCGCGCTGGCCTATTTCGCGTACCGCCACAAGCAGCCTCTGGCGCTGCGCTCGCCCTTGCAGGGGCTATCCGGCAAGCAGTTGCCCAAAGGCGTGGGCCACGCGGTCGACGGTTTTGGCGTGCTGGCCACCATCGTGTCCATGGTCACCAACCTGGGGCTGGGCGCCTTGCTGCTGCATGCGGGGCTGACGTACCTGTGGGGCGTGCCGAACACCGCCGCCGTCCAGGTGCCTATCGTGATCATCATGATGGTGGTCGCCACGGGCGCGGCGGCGCTGGGCATCAAGCGCGGCATCGCCATCCTGTCCAACGTCAATACCGGCCTGATGTGCCTGTTGCTGCTGTTCGTTTTCTTGGCCGGCCCGACCCGCCTGCTGCTGGACGGCCTGGTGCAGAACCTGGGCGATTACCTGAACGCGTTCCTGGGCAAAAGCTTTGACCTCTACCTGTACGACCGCAAGGCCGTGCGCTGGACCAGTGCCTGGACCATCTTCTATTGGGCATGGTGGATCGGTTGGGCACCGTTCGTTGGCATGTTCATCGCCCGCATTTCGCGTGGCCGCCAGATCCGCGAATTGATCTTCGGCGTGATGCTGGTGCCGCTGGGTTTCACGCTGGCCTGGCTGTCCATCTTTGGCAATACCGCCATCAACCTGGTGCTGAACGACGGTGCGGTCAGCCTGGGCCGGATGGCAATGGCCGATCCGCCGATGGCGTTCTACACGTTGATGGAATACCTGCCGATGACCCAGTTTGTGGCCGGCGTGGGCGTGGTGATGTCATTCATGCTGTTCCTGACGCCGGTCGATTCAGGCACGCTGATGATCGCCAACCTGTCGGCCCGCAACGCGGACGCCGGCCACGACGCGCCCATCTGGTTGCGCGTCTTCTGGGCGGCGCTGACGACAATGCTGGGGGTGGGCCTGCTGCTGGCAGGCAATTTCAATGCAATGCAGACGGCGGTGGTGCTGTGCGGCCTGCCCTTTTCCGTGATCTTGCTGTGCTACATGGTCAGCTTGTACAAGGCGCTGGTCCGAGACAACCCCGAACCCAGCAGCCTGCCCGCCACGCGCTGATGCTCAGGGTTGGTTGACCACCAGCCGCACCATGATGCGGCGGCCCGGCTCTTGGCGCTGCAGCACCAGCATCCGCGGGCCCAGGTTGTCATAGCGCGACAGGTTGGCCCGCCAGCCGCCTTGCTCGAACGACGTGGGCCGGCCGAGTTCGTCACGGGCGACGTCAGACGCTTCCGGATCGGCCGGCAGCCTGCCGCGCAGCCAATCACGCAGGCCCGACACCGGCATGCTGCTGCCCAGCGCTTCTTCAGCCAGGGCGTCGGGGTTGTCGGCCTGCAGGCGGGTGCCGTCGGCCTTGGTCAGGCTGGCCGCGCCGGGGCGCCCTTCCACGCGCGCTTCGGTTGAGCCCAGCGGATTGGTCAGGTCCAGCACATAGCGCTGGCCGTCGTCGGACCAGGAAAAACCGCCCTGCACGGCATTCTGCTTGCCGCCTTCCTCGTTGACCGTAATGGCAAAGCGGCCGATGCGTGAAAATGCGTCGGCGCTGGCGCCTTCAATGGGTTTGGGCGTGGTGGTGCAGGCGGCAAGCGCCACGGCCAGCATCGTCAGCAGCGCCAGGCGCAGCCAGCCAGAAAAGCCGGCCAGGCTGCGCATCGCAAACATCGTCACAGGTTGACTCCCAAGCGCTTGACCACATCCTGCACGGTCTTGTTCTTGGGATCTTTCATCAGCGCGGCGCGCAGCAGTTCCATGGCCTGATCGCGCTTGCCCTGGCTCCACAGCACTTCGGCCAGGTGAGCGGCGATGTCGGCTTCAGGGCGCACGCTGTAGGCGCGGCGCAAGTATTCCGCCGCGGACTCGGATTCGCCCATGCGGTACTTGACCCAGCCCATGCTGTCCAGAATGAATGGGTCATTGGGCGACAGTTCCAGCGCCTGGGTGATCAGGTCCAGCGCTTCGGGCAGGCGCTTGTTGTGGTCCGCCAGCGTGTAGCCCAGCGCGTTGTAGGCGTGCGCGTGGTCCGGGTCCAGCGCAATGACCTGGCGCAGCATGCGTTCCAGATCATCCAGCCGGTTCTGGCGTTCGTACAGCATTGCCAGTTCGTACTTGATTTCAACGGTGTCGGGCAGGGCTTCGTCGGCGGCTTCCAGCGTGCTGATCGCCTGGGGTACGCGATCGGCGTCGCGCAGGATCTGCGCCTTCGTCAACACGCCCAGCGTGCGTTCCTCTTCGTCTTGCGGGCCGGCCGCGTCAATCATGACCAGCGCGTCGTCGACGCGACCACTCTTGGCGCGCAGCGCCGCCTGGCGCATGCGCACGGAATAGCGCAGCGTAGGGTCGTCGATGCGGCCCAATTCATTGATGGCTTCGTCGTAGTTGCCCTGGTCTTCGGCAATGCGCGACAGCAGCACGTGCGCGTCGGCGGCGGCCGCGCCGGCGTCGGTGGCGCCCGGCACCGTGGCGCGCTGGCGCTGGTGCTGCACTTCCAGATACTGCTGAAGCAGGTTCTTGGCTTGCGGCAGTTGGCCGGCCTTGTAAGCCAGTTGCGCCTGCATGAAGAGCAGATCGAAGTCTTCCGGCGACCGGCGCGACATGGCTTGCAATTCAGCCAGCGCCCCGCTGTAGTCGCCGCTGTCGGCCAACTGGCCCGCCAGCATCAGGCGAACCTTGCGGGCGCCGGGATTGCGGTTGATATAGGTGCGGGCCTCGGCCTGCGCGCGTTGCGGATCCACCTTGAACCCGTATTCCAGCACGCGCTGGGCGGCAGGTTCGGATTTGGGATCGGCAGCCAGCGCCGCGCGGGATTCTTGCGCGGCGCGTTCGTAGTCGCCCGCGGCGGACGCCACGTCGGCCAAGGCCAGATGGGCAGCGGGCAGCTTGCGCACGCTGTCGCTCAGGGATTCGTCAAGAATGCGCAGCGCCAGGCGGCGGTCGTTCAGGCGGCTGAGCACGGCCAGCGCCTGACCGATGGCGGCCGGTTTGTCGCGCGAGGCGTCGATGCGGTTGCGCAGCGCCTGCGCCAGGCCCTTGGTCTGCCCATTGGCGGCGGCAAGCGCCAGTTCGGTGGAACTGGCTTCGACATCGTTGGGAGACAGGCGCGCCCAGACCCGGGCCGCTTCCAGCGCGCCGGGCAGGTTGCCGCCCGCCAACTGGAATTCCAGCCCGCGCCGGGCCAGGCGGGGGTCGCCTGTGTCGCGGGCCAGCCCCACCATGGTGGTCGCCGCCGTGCCGTACATGCCACGCTGGGCGGCGATTTCTGACGCGAGGACGCGATAGAAGATGTCGCCGGTCAGCGAAACATAGGGCAGTTGGCCCGGCCGCAGACGGATCACTTCGGTTTCAGGCTGACGGTTCTGCGGGGCCATGCGTGGCCCGGTTGCATCTCGCGTCCGGCTGTCGGCCGCCTGGGCCGGCAGCGAAAAACCTGTTGCCAGCGCAAGCGCCAACACGGCGATCCCGATATTCATTTGTTTAAAAGACGACTTCACGCGGCCCGTCCGGTTGATGGCACAATCTTCGTACACGCAATTGATGATCTTACACTGGCTCATGCCGGAACTGCCTGAAGTCGAAACTACGCGCCGAGGAATCGACGCCGTCATCACCGGCCGGACGCTCAAGCGCCTGGTCATCCACGAACCCCGCATGCGCTGGCCGATTCCCTTGGACCTGCCGGCGCTGATCGGTGGCCGCGCCGTCCTGGAATGCGCCCGCCGAGGCAAGTATCTGCTGCTGAGGTTCGAGCACGGCACGCAAATTGTGCATCTAGGTATGTCGGGCTCGTTGCGCAGCGTGGCGCCGGGTGAATTCCTGCGCAAGCACGATCATGTCGAATGGATTTTCGACGACGCCGTCCTGCGCCTGCATGACCCCAGGCGCTTCGGGGCAGTGCTGTGGCACGCCGATGCCGATGGCCCCATCGATGCTCACCCCTTGCTGGCCAAGCTGGGCATCGAACCCTTCGACCCACGCTTTGACGGAGCCTGGCTGCATCGCCACTTCAAGAACCACGGCGCCGCCATCAAGCAGGTATTGCTGGCGGGCATGGCGGTGGTGGGAGTGGGCAATATCTACGCATCCGAAAGCCTGTTCCGCGCGCGCATCAACCCCAAGACCCCCGCCAACAAGCTGTCGCTGGCGCGCTGCGAACGGCTGGCCGACATGGTGCGCGCCACCCTGGCCGACGCGCTGACTTCCGGCGGCAGCACGCTGCGGGACTACGTGGGCGCCACGGGCGAACCCGGGTCGTACTTCGAGATTCATGCCGCCGTCTATGAACGCGAAGGCCTGCCATGCCGGGTCTGCGAAACGCCCATCCGGCGCTTTGTCCAAGGGCAGCGCGCCACGTATTACTGCCCGAAGTGCCAGCGGAACTAGGCGCAACACCCTGAAATTACTGGGGAAATCCCTGCAAAAGCGGCACAATTTGTTTATAGCGAACGTATTGCACAAACACTAACGCCAAGCTATATTCCTTCCACACACCTATTCCTATAACAGTGGAAGGAGCCTCCATGAGCAAGCAATTCGCCTCGCACGCCGATATGGACGACAAGGTCGTCTCGTTCGAAAAACTGTCCGACAACGCCTATGCCTACACGGCCGAGGGCGATCCCAACACGGGCGTGATCATCGGCGACGAGGCCGTCATGGTGATCGACACCCAAGCCACGCCGGTCATGGCACAAGACGTCATCCGCCGCATCCGCGAAGTGACGGACAAGCCCATCAAGTACATCCTGCTGTCGCACTACCACGCCGTACGCGTGTTTGGCGCCTCGGCCTACAACGCCCAGGAAATCCTGGCCAGCCGCGACACCTACGACCTGATCGTCGAACGCGGCGAGCAGGACAAGGCCAGCGAAATCGGCCGTTTCCCGCGCCTGTTCCGCAACGCCGAATCGATTCCGCCGGGCCTGGTCTGGCCGACGATGACGTTCAAGGGCGAAATGACCGTCAACCTGGGCAACCTGGAAGTCAAGCTGCTGCAAGTGGGCCGTGGCCACACCAAGGGCGACACCATCGCCTGGCTGCCCGAGCAGAAAATCCTGTTCGCGGGCGACCTGGTCGAATACCAGTCCACCCCGTACTGCGGCGACGCGTACTTCCGCGACTGGCCCAGCACGCTGGACGCGCTGTCGGGCTTTGAAGCCGAAAAGATGGTGCCCGGACGTGGCCCGGCATTGAAAGACGCCACCGAAGTGCGCCAAGGCCTGGCGGGCACGCGCGCTTTCCTGACCGATCTGTACGGCGCCGTGAACCGCGGCGTGGCCGAAGGCAAGGACCTGAAGACGATCTACCGCGAGGTCTACGACTTCATGAAGCCGCGCTACAGCGACTGGGTCATCTTCGACCACTGCATGCCGTTTGACGTGTCGCGCGCCTTCGACGAGGCCTCGGGCCACACGCACCCGCGCATCTGGACCGACAAGCGCGATCTGGAAATGTGGGCGCAGCTGGAAGGCTGATCCCGCTGGGCCGCTGGGGCTACTGCCCCGCGGCCCTGTGACTGAAATTGCAAGAACCGAACCGCGCGTCGCCAGACGGCGCGCGGCTTCGCACATAAAAACAAAATGACCCACACAGGAGACAGCCGTGGGAGACATCGACTTTCAGGCGATGGAGTTCGCCTATGAAAAGCACGCCGACCAAAGCGCCCAGGGCGCGGCGCGGCACAAGGTCGTGGTGGTGGGCGCCGGCCCGGTCGGCCTGACCACCGCGCTAGACCTTGCCCGCCAAGGCGTGCGAGTGGTGGTGCTGGACGACGATTACCGCTTGTCCACCGGTTCACGCGCCATCTGCTTTTCCAAGCGCACGCTGGAAATCTGGGACCGCCTGGGCGTCGGCCAACGCATGATCGACAAGGGCGTGTCGTGGAACGTGGGCAAGGTGTTCTTCCGTGAACAGGAAGTGTGGCGCTTTGACCTGCTGCCCGAACCGGGCCACCGCCGCCCCGCCTTCATCAACCTGCAGCAGTACTACGCCGAAGGCTATCTGTACGAGCAGACGCGCCAGGAACCCAATATCGACCTGCGCTGGAAAAACAAGGTCGCGGGCGTGACGCAGACCGATGCCGGCGTGGACCTCACCATCGAAACACCCGAAGGCCCCTATACGCTGCACGCCGACTGGCTTGTTGCCTGCGACGGCGCGCGCTCGCCGGTGCGCAAGCTGATCGGCCAGGAAAGCCATGGCCGCATCTTCCGCGACCGCTTCCTGATTGCCGACGTGAAGATGAAAGCCGACTTCCCGACCGAGCGCTGGTTCTGGTTCGATCCGCCCTTTCATCCGAACCAGTCCGTGCTGCTGCATCGGCAGCCAGACAACGTGTGGCGTATCGACTTCCAGCTTGGCTGGAATGCCGACCCCGTCGAGGCCGTCAAGCCTGAAAACGTGCTGCCTCGCATCCGCGCCCTGCTCGGCCCCGACGCGCAGTTCGACCTGGAATGGGTCAGCGTCTACACCTTTGCGTGCGAGCGCATGGACAAGTTCCGCCACGGCCGCGTGGTGTTCGCGGGCGACTCCGCGCACCGCGTCTCGCCGTTTGGCGCGCGTGGCGCGAACAGCGGCGTGCAGGACGCCGAGAACCTGGCGTGGAAACTGAAGCTGGTGCTGGCGGGCCTGGCGCCCGAGACGCTGATCGACAGCTACAGCGCCGAGCGCGAATACGCGGCCGACGAGAACATCTTGAATTCATCGCGGGCCACGGACTTCATCACGCCCAAGAGCGATATCAGCCGAAGCTTTCGCAACGCCGTGTTGAACCTGGCCAAGACGCATGCGTTTGCGCGGTCGCTGGTCAACAGCGGCCGCTTGTCGCTGCCGGCGACCTACATCGGGTCGCCATTGAACACACCGGATGCCGACGCCTTTACCGGTCGCATGGTGCCCGGCGCGGTCGCGCTGGATGCGCCGGTGTCTGTGAATGGCGAAGACGACTGGTGGATGGCGCAACTAGACGGCAGCTTCGTGCTGGCCGTGTTCTGCGGCAACACCTTGCCCGGCCGTGACACGCAGTCGGCCTTGCAGGCACTGCGCATGGCCCCGGTGCCGGTTAAGGCGGTGCTGGTGGTCGACCCGCAATGCGATGTGACGGGATTGTCGGCGGACCTGCCGGTGGTGGCCGACCGCGAAGGGTGCCTGGCCAAGCGCTACGACGCGCAGCCCGGCACCACGTACCTGATTCGCCCCGACCAGCACATCGCCGCGCGCTGGCGCGCCTTCAATGCCGAGGCGGTTGCCGCCGCCGTCAAGCGGGCCACGGGCCACGCCTGATTCCAGAGGTCACCATCATGCTGATAACCGACACCAACCTGAGCGCACCCGACGATTTTTACGAGGCGCTGATCGAAACGCATCGCGACCTGACGAACGAGCAAAGCCACGAGCTGAACGCCGCACTGATCCTGCTGCTGGCCAACCACCTGGGCGACATGGCACTCTTGCGCGAAGCATTGCAGCAAGCGCGAGAATCAGTGGTGGGATGTAGGATGGGTGAAGCGCGATAAAAAAATAAAGAAGAACGAAAACGCCGAACGCGCGCAACCCATCAAGCAACGGTGAATTCCTGGAAGATTCAGCCATAACGCAGACGCTGCATGATGGGTTACGCGCGTTCCATATCGGTTTTCTTTTTACCGGTCCTTCGCGCTTCACCCATCCTACGATCACCAACATTTATCCCGCGACCATCTCGCATTCATCTCCCCACCCCAAACGTATTCACAATCAACCCACGCAGCCACTGATTCCCACTATCCCGATCAACCCGGCGTTGCCAATACAGGTTCGTCTGTAGCGCCGGCACCTTGACCGGCGGCGTCATGAAGCGCAACCCAAACGGCGGCGCGGCGCTGGCGGCCAGCTTTTCCGGCACGGTAGCCAGCAGATCCGTTGCGCTCACGATATACGGCACGGCCGAAAAGTGCGGCACGCTGAAATGCTCCGCCAGCACCACCCCCGCGCGCTCCATCGATTGATTCACCTGCCCGTAGGGCGCGGCGCGCGACACGATCAAATGGCGTTCCGCGCGAAACGCCTTGATGCCCATGCCGGCATGCGCCGTGGGATGCGCCTGCCGAAACAGGGTTGCGTAGCCCTGACGAAACAGCATGCGCTGCATTGTGCCCGCGCCCATCTCGTCGAACGCGCCGATCGCCAGGTCCACCCGACCCGACTCCATCTCGCGCGGCAAGTCCGGCCCCTGCACCCGCACTGAATCAATGCGCACCTGCGGCGCCACCTGCACGCACACTTCCATCAGGCGGGGCATGAAGTGGATTTCACCCACGTCCGTCATCGCCACGCGAAAGCGCCGGTTGCTGGTCGCGGCGTCGAACACGTCCTGGTCTTGCAGCGCCTGCGTCAGCACGGTCAGCGCTTCGCTGACAGGGCCGGCCAGGCGCTGCGCCCGGGGTGTGGGCAGCATGCCCTGTCCGGTCCGCACGAACAGCTCATCGCCAAAGGCCTCGCGCAGGCGACGCAGTGCGTTGCTGACGGCGGGTTGCGTCAGATCCATGCGGCGCGCCACGGCCGACAGGTTGCGGTCTTCCAGCAAGTGCTGGAACAGGATCAGCAGATTCAAATCGACGTCGCGCAGTTCGGCCATAGCCGCCCCCTACTATTCACAAAATTTATAGTCTGTATTTTTGCATTCCCGTAGCCGTGGTGGTGAATTTTTCCGACAATGGCCCATTGCCGCTGTTTTTGCAGACGGCCCCATACCGACCGCGCGGCCACGCACCGCGCCGCCACCCAGGAGGATTCCATGGAACTGCAATATCTGACCGGTTTCGGCAACGACTGTGCTACCGAGGCGCTGCCCGGCGCCCTGCCCGTGGGGCGCAATTCGCCCCAGCAATGTCCCTACGGCCTGTATGCCGAACAGCTTTCCGGCACCGCCTTCACCGCCCCGCGCAACGAAAACCGCCGTTCCTGGCTATACCGCATCCGCCCGGGCGCGCAGCACAAGCCGTTTGAAGCGTTTGACGGCGCGGCGGGCTGGGAAAGCACGTTCGGCCACGGTCCGGTCACGCCGAACCAGCTGCGTTGGAGCCCGATGCCGATTCCCGCCGCCCCCACCGACTTTCTGGAAGGCGTGAAAACCTGGGGCGGCAATGGCGGCCCCGACGCACAGGGCGGCGTCGCCATCCACCTGTACGCGGCCAACCGGTCGATGCAAGGTCGCTACTTCTACAACGCCGACGGTGAACTGCTGCTGGTGCCGCAGCAAGGCCGGTTGCGCCTGGCTACCGAACTGGGCTTGATTGATCTTGAGCCCCTGGAAATTGCCGTGATCCCGCGCGGCGTGCGCTTTCGCGTCGAACTGCTGGACGGCGAAGCGCGCGGCTACATGCTGGAGAACTTCGGCGCGGCCCTGCGCCTGCCCGAACTGGGCCCCATCGGATCAAACTGCCTGGCCAACGCCCGCGACTTCAAGACGCCGGTGGCCTGGTACGAAGACGTCGAAGGCGACTTTGAATTGATCGCGAAGTTCACCGGCGGCTTCTGGCGCGCGTCCATCGACCATTCGCCGCTGGACGTTGTGGCATGGCACGGCACGCACGCGCCCTACAAGTACGATCTGCGCCACTTCAACACCATCGGCTCGATCAGCTTCGACCATCCGGACCCGTCGATCTTTACCGTGCTGACCGCGCCGTCGGACACCCCGGGCACGGCCAACATGGACTTCGCGATTTTCCCGCCGCGCGTCCTGGCCATGGAAGACACCTTCCGTCCGCCCTGGTTCCACCGCAACGTGGCCAGCGAATTCATGGGCCTGATCCAGGGCGTGTACGACGCCAAGGCCGATGGCTTCGCGCCCGGCGGCGCCAGCCTGCATAACTGCATGAGCGGCCACGGCCCGGACGCCGAGACGTTTGAAAAGGCCTCGCACGCCGACACGCACAGCGCCCACTACATCCGCGATACGATGGCGTTCATGTTTGAAACGCGCCGGGTGATTCGTCCGACCGCGCAGGCGCTGGCTTCCAAAGACCTGCAAGGCGATTACTACCGGTGCTGGCAGGGCATCGTGAAGCACTTCGATCCCAACAAGGCGTGACGGCGATTCCTCGCTGACCCACGCTCACGGCGATGCGCGCAAACGCATCGCCGTTTGGCGTTCAACGGTCGGCGTTCACCCTTTGTTATTCAACGTTTAGCATTTGTTCGGCTTGCCGCCCCCAACACACACATCAACGAGACATGCAGCCATGACCACCTCGATCAACGAAACCCACGACCCGTCCTTGAAAAGCTGGGTCGCCAGCGCCAACACCGGCACGTCTGACTTCCCGGTGCAGAACCTGCCTTACGGCGCTTTCCGCCGCAAGGGCACGAACGAATCGTTCCGCCCTGGCGTGGCAATCGGCGACCAGATCCTGGACCTGGCCGCGCTGGCAGCGGCAAAGCCGTTTGAAGGTCAGGCCGCCGAGGCGCTGGCCGCTTGCGCCAGCGATAGCCTGAATGCATTGATGGCCTTGGGCCAGGCACATTGGAGCGCCCTGCGCCTGGCCTTGTCGCGCGCGCTGCGCGAAGGCGCCGCGTTGCGCAACGTGGTCGAGCCGCTGCTGGTTGCGCAAGCCGACGCTGAGCACACCACGCCCGCGCGCATCGGCGACTACACCGATTTCTACATCTCGGTGCACCACGCCACCGCGATTGGCAAGCAGTTCCGCCCGGACAACCCCTTGCTGCCGAACTACAAATGGGTGCCCATCGGCTACCACGGTCGCGCGTCCAGCATCGGCGTGGACCAGAAGTTTCCGCGCCCCGTGGGCCAGACCCGCCCCGCGAACGAAGGCGACACACCGCAATTCGGCCCGTGCGCCCGCTTGGACTACGAACTGGAACTGGGCATCTTCGTGGGCACCGGCAACGCCCAGGGCGATCGCATCGACTTGGCCGACGCCGATGGCCACGTGTTTGGCCTGTGCATCCTGAACGACTGGTCGGCGCGCGACATCCAGGCTTGGGAATACCAGCCGCTGGGGCCCTTCCTGTCGAAGAACTTCGCGTCGACGATCTCGCCGTGGATCGTGACCATGGAAGCGCTAGAGCCGTTCCGCACGCAGTACAACCGCGGCCCGTCCGAACCGCAGCCGATGCCGTACCTGGCCTCCGACGTCAACCGCGCCAAGGGCGCCTATGACGTGCAACTGGAAGTGCTGATGACCACCGCGCAATCGCGCGACGCCAAGCAGCCGCCGGTGACCTTGTCGCGCAGCAATTTCCGCGACGCTTACTGGAACGTGGCGCAACTGATTGCGCACCACACGGTGAACGGCTGCAACCTGCAACCGGGCGACATGCTGGGTACGGGCACGCTGTCCGGCCCGCAGCCGTCGGAAGCGGGATCCTTGCTGGAATTGAGCAATGGCGGAAAGACGCCGATTGATCTGCCCTGGGGCGAAAAGCGCACCTTCCTGCAAGATGGCGACCAGATCATCATGCGCGCCGCGTGCGAGAAGGCGGGATACCCGAAAATCGGCTTCGGCCAATCGTCCGGCGTGGTGCTACCCGCCAAACTGTAGGATGGGTGAAGCGCGGCAAGCCGGGGAGAAGAACCCCGGCATTCGCCGCGCGCAACCCATCATGACTGCGTATAGGAAAGATCTATCGCTTGCGGGGTGATGGGTTACGTGCGATCGGAAATGGAGTTCTTGGGTGAAGGGTTCTCGCACTTCACCCATCCTACGCGACCACGACTTCATCACGACGCGAGAAACCCTGCCCAGCAGCCGACACGTCACATCCCATCACGGCAGCCGATATTTTTCTTTCCGATACGCCCAGCTTGCCCACAGCGCATGCGCCAGCGCTTCTTCCGTCAACGCCGGGTCTGCCGGCTGCACGGGCGCATACGTTTCATTTTGCCCAACCGGCGCCGCTTCATATCGGAATTCGCGGGGTTCCTTCGCGGGTTCCAACACCAGCAGCTTGTCGCCTTGCAAATACCCGAAGTTGTCCGCGTACTGCATGATCGCGCGGTTCGGGTCGCGTTGCGTCAGGTCGGCGCCCAGCATCGGGTTCACGTTGTCCAGGCCGATCAGCGACAGCAGCGTCGGCGCCATGTCGATCTGGCTCACCAAGCGTTCGTCCTGGCGCGGCGCGATGCCGGCGCCCAGGAAAAGCGCGGGTATCTGGAAGTGGCGCACCGGCACGGGTATTGACCCATACACACGCGAATCGTGGTCCGCGATCACCAGGAACACCGTGTTGTTCCAGTACGGTGCCTGCTTCGCCTTTTCAAAGAACTGCCCCAACGCCCAATCCGCGTAACGCACCGTGTTGTCCACAGTAGCGGGGTCGCCCACCGGCTTGATGCGGCCTTCCGGGTATTCCCACGGCGAATGGTTCGACACGGAAAACGCCAGTGTGAAGACCGGCTTGTCGCCGTCGGCGCGCAGCAGGCGGTCTACCTGATTGAACATGTCTTCATCGGACGCGCCCCATGAGCCTTCGAACACCGGGTTCACGAACTTGGGCCGGTCCACCACTTCATCAAAGCCATTGCCCAGGAAAAACGCCCGCATATTGTCAAAGTGCGACTCGCCGCCATACACGAAGCGCGAGTGGTAGCCGTGTTTACCCAGCACCTGCGCCAAGGTGAAAAAGCCGGTTTGCGAGCGCGGCAACTTGACCACCGCGTCGGCCACGCTGGGCAGGAACCCCGCCGTCACCGCTTCAATACCGCGCACCGAGCGTGTGCCGGTGGCGTAGGCGCGGTGGAACATCCAGCCGTCCTTGGACAGGCGGTCGATGTTGGGCGTGAGATCCCGTCCGCCCAAGCTGCCCACGTACTGCGCACCCAGGCTTTCCTGCAGGATGATCACCACGTTCAGCGGCTTGTCGCGCCGCACGGTGGCCTTTTGTTCATGCAGGCTGGGGTAGCGTGCGTCCAGCGGCGCGCCGGTCAGGCCCGCCTTTTCGCGGACGATGGCGTTCATGCGGTCCACCGGCATCTTCGGATACATCGCGGCCGACGAGCGTTCATCCCGCATGCGGTAGGCCGCATCGAACACGCTGTACAGCGAGTTCAGCGCCAGCGCGTTCACCATGGAATCTGAACTGAACGCCACCTTGGCCGGATTGATGGGGCGATGTTCCAAAGTGCCGCGCGCGCCCAGCACCACCAGCGCCAAGATCACGAAGGACGCAATCGGCCGCTTCCACCAGGCCATGAACCCATCGCGCGACCGTGTCGGAAACAGCTTGAACGCCAGCCAGGCCGCCACCACCAGCACCACGAACGCGGCCAGCAGCACGCCCTTGTAGCCCTGCCACAGCATTGACCCCACTTCCTTGGGATTGAGCAGGTAGATGAAGTACAGCCGGTTGGGCCGCGTGTCGTACTCCGCGATGAATTGCGGCGTGGACACTTCCAGCAGCACATACAGCATCCACCATACGCGGAACCACCACGCGGTAATGCTCGCGGCCAGCGGGCGATGCCCGAACCACGGCGAGAACACCGCCGGCAGCGCAATCACCATGGACAACAGGCAGACGTCGATGCGCAGCCCGCCCAGCAGCAGCGGCCACAAGCCGCCAGCCGCTTGCACGCGGTCCCACATCCAGAAAGCCAGCCCCAGGCGCGACAGCGTCAGCAGCACCAGGATGGCAAGAATGAATCGAAGTGTCAGGCGACGCATGCGGCGGCCCTCCGCAAGCGGTGAAGCGCGATTGCCGCTACTGATAAAAGAATGCCGCTGTCCATGCCAAGCAAAACCATGCCGCCTCGTCGTTCGAAAATGAAACCGGGCAAAGATTAACGCGGTTTTTCAGTCGACGCGGCGCGATCGCAACGGCCAAACGTTGTACGACATCGTATTTCAACAACACGCAAGCCAGGCCGGCCTGTCGAGTTATTGCGCGCGGCGCAGCCGTTCGCGGCTGTTGCTCAGGTGCGTGCGCATGGCGGCGCGCGCGGCTTCCGCGTCCTGGCGCATGATCGCGCTGTAGATGTCTTCGTGTTCCAGATTCACACGCGCCAGATAGGCCGCGCGATCTTCATGCGCGAACTTGGCGGAATTGATGCGGGTGCGTGGGATGATCGCCGAACCCAGATGCGACA
Source organism: Achromobacter spanius (assembly GCF_029637605.1). NCBI lineage: Bacteria > Pseudomonadati > Pseudomonadota > Betaproteobacteria > Burkholderiales > Alcaligenaceae > Achromobacter > Achromobacter spanius. Next base: position 3,454,828 of record NZ_CP121261.1, read on the forward strand.
TCAGGTCCGCGAAATAGCGGTTGTCGGTGGACTGCGCCACCAACAGATGAAACTGGAAGTCGGGCGTGATGGTGTCGCCGCCCACGTCCAATGCGCTTTTGAAAAGATCCAGCGCGCGGCGCATTTCCTGCAACTGCACGTCGCTGCGCCGAATGGCGGCCAGGCCCGCGGCCTCGCTTTCCAGGCAGATACGCAGCTCAAGCAGCACCAGCACGTCGCGCACCGTGGCGATGTCGGCGGGGTCAACCCGGAAGTCGACACTGCCGCTGGGTTCCAGCGCATAGGTGCCCACGCCGTGATGCGTTTCGACCAGACCCGATGCCTGCAAGCGCGACAGCGCCTCGCGCACGACGGTTCGGCTGACGCCAAACTGACGCATGATCTCGGACTCGGTGGGTAGCTTGTCGCCAGGGCGGATTTCGCCGCTGCGGATGCGTTCGGAGATGCTCTCGACCAAGCCTTGAGCCAAGTTCCGGGGACGACGCTGCGGCAAGACAGGAGTAGCGACAGGAGCGTTCATCAGGGTTAATCCGAAAATGAGTACAAAAGCTTGACGCTGAAATTTGGGGCTAATTATACTTTGCGCACGTTGTACGACAACGTACCAGATACGTTCCCACTCCGCACCTTTCACCGAGCGTTGCGACATGAGCAGAACCGTCAACCCGCCGCCAGCGACCACCCGCTGCCAGCGTCTACTACTGACCGGCGCCGCCGGCGGCCTGGGGCAAGTGCTGCGTCCCCGACTCAAACCCCACGCCAAGGTACTGCGCGTTTCCGACGTGGCGCCCTTGGGCCCCGCGGGTGAGGGCGAAGAAACCATGCCGTGCGATCTGGCCGACGCCGCCGCCGTGTCATCGCTGGTGCAGGGCGTGGACGCCATCGTGCACCTGGGCGGCGTGTCGGTCGAACGCCCGTTCGAAGACATCCTGCCCGCCAACATCCAGGGCGTCTACAACCTCTACGAAGCCGCCCGCGTGCATGGCGTGCGGCGCGTGGTGTTCGCCAGTTCCAACCACGTCATCGGCTTTTACGAACAGGGCCAGCAGTTGGACGCCGACGTGCCGTTGCGGCCCGACGGCTACTACGGCCTGTCCAAAGCCTACGGAGAGCACCTGTCGCGCTTTTACTTCGACCGCTACGGCATCGAAACCGTGTGCCTGCGCATCGGCTCGTCATTTCCTGCGCCCAAGGATCGCCGCATGCTGATCACCTGGCTCAGCTATGACGACCTGACCGACCTGATCACGCGCGCGCTGTTCACACCCGGCGTCGGGCATCTGATCGTCTACGGCGCCTCCGCCAACCGCGATAGCTGGTGGCGCGACGATGCGGCGAAGGTGCTGGGCTTTGTGCCCAAGGACTCTTCCGAGCGCTTTCGCGCGCAGGTGGAAGCGCAGCCGCCGCTGCCCGCCGACGACCCCGCCGCCCGGTATCAGGGCGGCGCGTTCGTCAAGGCTGGCCCGTTTCCCTTTCCCGCCAACACCTCCAAGTAGGCGCCGCCATGCCCACATGCGCCGAACGCGTTGGAGACATGCTGTGCGGCGTCGGAGAAAGCCCGGTATGGCGCGCCAGCGACCAGACATTCACCTGGACCGACATCCCGAATAAAACGCTGTGGCGCTGGTCGCCCGCCAGCGGCGAATTCGCGCTTTGGTCGCTGCCCCAGATGGCGGGCTGCATCGCCATGCGCGGCGCGGGCTGGTTGCTGGCGATGGAAGATGGGGTGTACACCTGCGACGCGCTGCTGCCCGATACGCCGTGCCAGCCTCGCCTGCTGGCCGGCGTCACGCACACGGCCGCCCACATGCGCTTCAACGACGGCCGCTGCGACCGGCAAGGCCGCTTCCTGGCGGGCACCATGGTGATGGACATGGGCCGGGCGCAAGCGGCCGGCCGCCTGTATCGCCATGACGCCAGCGAAAACAGGCTAGCGGTGCTGCTGGACGACCTGATCGTGCCCAACGGCCTGGCCTTCAGCCCGGACGGCAAGACGATGTACCTGTCCGACTCCCACCCGTCGCGCGCCATGGTCTGGGCGTTTGATTACGACGTGGACAGCGGCACACCCCACAATCGCCGCCCCTTCATCCCTGCCCTGCCCGCCGGCCGCCCCGATGGCGCCGCCGTTGACGCGGACGGCGGCTATTGGATCTGCGGCAACGACGCGGGCCGCGTCTATCGCTACACGCCCGATGGCCGGCTGGACCAGACCTACGTCGTTCCCGCCCGCAAGGTCGCCATGTGCGCCTTCGGCGGCGCGGGCATGGACACGCTTTTCATCACGTCGATACGCCCCGCCGACGCCGCCCCCGGCGCCTTGGACGGCGCGTTGTTCGCCCTGCGTCCCGGCGCGCGGGGCCTGGAGGAAACCGCCAGCGCCGGCTAGCACCCGACCGGGGCGGCGGTGCCGCGCCCCACGCAACACAGGTCTGTACACGAAGAGCTTCGAGGCCGTCCTGGCCCATAACGAAACGCCGTACTCCAACCGGAGGTAGACATGCTGCGCCCCACCCTGACCCGCGCCATTTTGGCGGCGGTTGCCTTGCTGACGCTGGTCCCCCTTGCCAACGCGGCCGAGCTGCGATCCGCCGACATCCATCCCGACGACTATCCCACCGTGCAAGCCGTGCGCCAGTTCGGCGAACTGGTCAAGCAACGCACCAACGGCCGCATCACCGTCAAGGTCTACGCGGGCGGCTCGCTGGGCAATGAAGACGATTCGATCGAACAGGTAAAGCTGGGCGCCCTGGCCATGGCGCGCGTGTCCAGCGCCGCCATGCACAACATCTGCCAGACCACGCGGGTGCCATCGCTGCCGTTCCTGTTCCGCTCGAAAGAACATCTGCACAAGGTGCTGGACAGCGAGATCGGCGATCAGATCCTGCGCTCTTGCGAGGCCGCCGGCTTTGTCGGCCTGGCCTGGTATGACAGCGGTTCGCGGTCCATGTACACGCGCGACAAGCCCGTCAAGACGCTGGCCGATGCCAAGGGCATGAAGATTCGCGTACAGCAGTCGGACCTGTCCGTCGCCATGGTCGAGGCCATGGGCGGCAATGCCACGCCCATGCCGATGGGCGAGGTCTATACGTCGTTGAAGACCGGGCTGGTGGATGCGGCCGAAAACAATTTCCCCAGCTACGAAAGCGCGCACCACTACGAAGTCGCCAAGTACTACTCCATGACCGAGCACACCATGACGCCGGAGATTCTGATTTTCTCCAAGCGCCAATGGGACAAGCTTGCGCCCGAGGATCAGAAGATCCTGCGCGAGGCGGCACGCGAATCGGTGCCGTTCATGCGCAAGCTGTGGGACGAGCGCGAACAGAAGTCGCGCGCCGTGGTCGAGAAAGCCGGATCGCAGATCGTGACGGTGGACAAGGCGTCGTTCCAGGGTGCGATGAAGCCGGTGTACGACCGCTTCGTGACCACGCCCGAAATGAAAGACCTGGTCGCGAAGATCCAGGCTGTTCAGTGAGGGCGACATGTTGGCTACACCCACGAATCACACCCACGTAGCGGAGGATGGCCGGGCGCAAGCCCTGGCCGGTCCGCTGGACGCCTACACGCGCGGCTGCGCCATGCTGGCGCGGGCCTGCATGTGGACCAGCGTGTTCGGGCTGGTCTGCCTGATCATCGCGGTCAGTTTGCAGATCTTCGGCCGCCACGTGCTCAACAGCACGCCCACCTGGGCCGAAAGCCTGTCGCTGCTGCTGGTGTTGTACGTCACCATGCTGGGTGCGGCGGTCGGCGTGCGCGACGCCGGGCATATCGGCTTCGAGCTGCTGCTGGACGCGCTGCCCGCGCGCGGACAACGGCGGCTGCGCATTGTCATCCATCTGCTGGTGCTGCTGTTTGGCGTGTTGATGGCCTGGAATTGCGGCGTGCTGGCAGAATCGGTACACGCCTACAAGATTCCCAACCTGGGTATCTCGAACGCCTGGAAGTACGTCCCCGCAACCCTGTCGGGCACCTTGATCGCGCTCTTTTCGCTTGAGCACATCATCGCCATCCTGCGCAACCATAAGGTGGTACCAGCATGGCGCTGACACTGCTTTCGTTTACGTTCATGGGGTTCCTGGTGATCGGCGTGCCGGTGGCCTTTGCCATCGGTTTGTCGTCTCTCACCGCGATCATGGTCGAGGACCTGCCACTGGCGGTGGCGTTCCAGCAGATGACGTCGGGCATGAACGCGTTTTCGTTTCTGGCCATTCCCTTCTTCATCTTCACGGGCGAGCTGATGCTGTATGGCGGCATCGCCGAGCGCATCGTCAATTTCGCCAAGTCGCTGGTGGGCCATGTGCGCGGCGGGTTGGGCATGTCCAACGTGGTGGCCTGCACGCTGTTCGGCGGCGTGTCGGGCTCGCCGGTGGCGGACGTGTCCGCCATGGGCTCGGTGATGATTCCGATGATGAAGCGCGAGGGCTATCACGCCGACTACGCCGTCAACGTCACGACCCACGCGGCGCTGGTGGGCGCGCTGATGCCGACCAGCCACAACATCATCATCTACACCTTGGCGGCGGGCGGCAAAGTATCCATTGCCGCGTTGATCGCGGCGGGGGTCGTGCCGGCGTTGATCCTGACGCTGTGCAATCTGGCCGCCGCGTATTTCGTGGCGCGCAGCCGGGGCTATCCCGCCGGCACGTTCCCGGGCTGGCACATCGTGCTGCGTTCGCTGGTGGCTGCGACACCCGGGCTGTTCGTGGTAGTGCTGATCATCACCGGGATACTCAGCGGCGTGTTCACGGCAACGGAATCGGCGGCGGTGGCGGTGTTGTATGCCTTGGCGCTGACGGTGTTCGTCTACCGCTCGTTGACCTGGGACCAGTTCGTGCGCGCCGCCAGCAAGGCAGTCAAGACGACGGGCGTAGTGCTGCTGCTGATCGGCATTTCGGCCACTTTCGGCTATCTGATCAGCTTCTACGGCGTGGCCGAAAAAACGGGCCAACTGATGGCCTCGATCTCGACCAGCCCGTGGGCCATCTTCCTGATGGTCAACATCATCCTGTTCGTGCTGGGCACCTTCCTGGACATGGCCGCCACCATCCTCATCTGCACGCCGATCTTCCTGCCGATCTGCATGCAGTATGGAATGGGCCCGGTGCAGTTCGGCATCGTGATTCTGCTGAACTGCGCGCTGGGATTGAATACGCCACCGGTGGGCACCACCCAGTTTGTGGGGTGCGCCATCGGCGGGGTATCCGTGGGGACGGTGATGCGCACGATATGGCCGTTCTACGGCGCGTTGCTGGCCGCGTTGGCGCTGGTGACTTACGTACCGGCGTTTTCTCTGTGGCTGCCTGGCGTGCTGCTTGAATGAGCGAGCGACGACGGGGATGGGCCGTTCGCACCGGCCCGTCCCACGATGACCGGAAGGAAGAACAGCGCCGCAAGAAACCACAGCAACGTGGCGGACCACAGCGTCTGACTCAGGAAATGCGCGCCTTGCAGGATGCGCACCATCGAAAACAAGACCCCGGCCGACATACCCACCGCCAGGCCCCACCAGCGCCACGACGGCCGGTTAAGCGCCCAGCCGGCAAAGTAAAGCGTCAGCATCGAATAGCCCGCGCCCGCGTGCCCGCTCGGCAGGGCGCCCCCCGCCTGTGCGCGCGCCCAAGTCCACCAACGCAGCGGGTAAGGCGTATAGCCCCCTAACGTATCCAGGTCGTAAGGACGCGGCAAGGTCGTGTAGTGCTTGATCTGATTCACCAACAACTGACCGACAAGGCAGGTCGCCGCCAATGCCAATGCCGGCCCGCGCCACCTGCGCCACGACGGCACACGGAAACTGGCGGCCACCACGCCCGCGGCGCCCAGGGCCACGCCGATGGGCAGCACCAGCACCAGGCGATGGCCCAACAGCTCCAGCAGACGGTTCGCGCGCAAGGGAAAGTTGTCCAGCGCCGGGTTGAACAGCGCGTGCGCGATGCGCAGGTCCAGACCCGACACATTGGCCCACCATGAGACGGCCGCCAACGCCACGGTCACGCCGATGAGTTGGCTGCATGAGTACCAGGCAAGCGTGGGCGCGCGCGCTGCGGGCGGCAAAGGGGATGGCATGGGGAGCGTCGACGAGGAACGGTTCGAAGGCAAGCGCAGAGCGTAGCCGGTCGAAGGTCGAAAATTCGTCAAATTTGCGTCGGCGCGCTTGGCTCGGCAGTACTGGAATAGGCGTCAAACCGCAGCAGGAACCGCGTCCCGCGCGACGCGGGTGCCTGAGAAGACTCTACCGTCAGCAGCCAGCCTTGCATGTCGCAGACGCGCTTGGCGATCGCCAGGCCCAGGCCACGCGCGGCCTCATGCTGCTCGGCGGCGCCCGAGTCGCGCATGCGCCCGCTGTAGTAGCGGCGGAACAGGAACGGCAGATCGTCCGCCGCAATGCCCTTGCCGTCGTCGCGCAAATCAAGCACGCCGGGCGCGTGAAACCGAACCGTGAGCGTGGCCGGGGCGGCGTGCTCGACCGCATTGCGCACCAGGTTTCGCAACACGGTCAAGAGCGCGTAGCGGTCCAGGGTCAGCACGTGGCCGGGGCCGATCTGATTGTCGAAGCGCAAGTGCGCCAGCCCGGCCTGGGCCTCGTAGCCGCGCCAGGCGTCATCCATGCAGACGCCAATATCCACCGGCGCGGGCGGCAGCAACTGATCGCGCGCCATCGCGCGGGCGCTTTCCAGGCAGACGATCACGTCGTCCACGTTGTCCACCACGCGCGTCAAACGCTGGTGCTGGTCTGGCGTCAGCGATTGGGTCAGCAGCATCAACTCACTGTCGGAACGGATGGCAGCCAGCGGCGTGCGGATTTCGTGGCTGAGATTGCCGGCAAACTCGCGCTCACGCGCGATGGACCGGTCCACCTGGTTCTGCACGCGGTTGAAAGCTTCGATCAGGCGGCCGGCCTCGTCGTCGCGGGTGACGGCCATGTCGGGCGCGCCGGGGGCCCAGGTTGCCAGCCGGTCGGTCAAATCCAGCAAGGGCCCCACCGCCACCGCCGCCACCCGCCGCGACAAGGCATAGGCGCCCAGCACGCAGATGGCGCCCACGCCCAGCACGATCAGGCCGAAATCGTGAACCCGCTCTTCGTTATCGGTGGCGTCGTACAGCAAATACACCTTGCCGCGGCCCGTATCGGCCACCATGACGTGCCAGGTATAGGCGCCCGGTTCGATCAGGTGCAGGCCGTTGTCCAGCCCCTGCACCTCGTCGGGGATGCCGGGGGGACGTTGCCCGTCCACACTCATCCAGGCGCGCATCGAGCCGCCCAGTTCACGGACGCCCTGACGCGGCATGAACTCGTCGCTGGCGCGGGCATGCTGCACCAGCCGGTCCATTTCGGTGTTGAGGATGTCGTTGACCAGGTCATCTTCCATCTGGTCGAACGTCAGATAGGCCAGCAGGGCCAGTGCGGTCACGAACAGCGCCACCGTTCCGGTCAGCGCCCAGACGACCCGCTGGGTCAGCGTGCCGCCCGCCGCGCGCGTCATGCGGCGGCCCCGTTTAGTGTCAGGCGCCAGCCGGTGCCGTGCAGGGTTTCGATGCCGTCGAATCCGGCATCGGCCAAGGCGCGGCGCAGCAGGTGCACCTGGCTGCGCAACGCGTCGGACGACGGCGGCTCGTTGCCCCACAGCAGGGATTCCAGTTCTTCGCGGGCCACCACGCGGCCCGGGTCGCGCATCAGCGCGTCCATGATCAGGCTTGCCTTGCGCGTCAGGTGCACGGGCTGGCCATTGACCAACACGCCACGGCCGCGCGTGTCGTATTGCAGCGGGCCGAACACACGTACCGCATCCACCGTGGCCCCCTTGGCGCGCTGAATCAGCGCCAGCAGCCGGGCCTCGACTTCCAGCAGGGCGAAGGGCTTGGTCAGGTAGTCGTCGGCGCCATGCGAGAAGCCCGTGAGCTTGTCTTCAAGGCTGTCGCGCGCGGTCAGCATCAGCACCGGCACATCCGCGCGCATGTCGTTGCGCAGCGCATGCAGCACCGCATTGCCGTCCATGCCCGGCAAGCCGATGTCCAGGATCAAGGCATCGAAGCGCTGCGCCTTGACGCTCGCCAGCGCGGCGTGGCCGGTGTACGCGACGTCCGGCAGGAACCCGCGAACTTCCAGGAAGGAATACAGGTTGCCGGCAATGATGTGATCGTCTTCGACAATCAGCACCCGGTAATTCGCACCCGCCGCGGGGCTGACTGCCATGGTTGACGCTCCGTTTGGATTGAACGCGAGTCCGGCGCCGGCAAGCGCTAGGCTTGCAGCACCTTGCCCGGGTTCATCAGCCCTTGTGGATCCAGCGCACGCTTGATCCGGCGCATCAGCGCCAATTCAACCGGGCTTTTATAGCGCGGCAACTCGTCGCGCTTGAGCTGCCCGACCCCGTGCTCGGCACTGATGGAGCCATGGTGCGCGTGCACGCTGTCGTGCACCACGCCATAGATTTCGCTTTGCAGCGCCAGCAGTTCGGCTTCGGTCTGGCCGGGTGCGTTGGCCACGTTGTAATGCAGGTTGCCATCGCCCAGATGGCCGAAGATGACGTGGCGCACGCCTGGAAAGCGCGCCTGCAACAAGGCATTGGTCTTGTGCACGAAGCCGGCGATGGACGAAATGGGAATGGACACGTCGTGCTTGACCGACTTGCCCAGCTCGGCTTCGGCCAGCGGAATGCTTTCGCGCAGATGCCACAGCGCCTTGCTTTGCGACACATTGGCGGCAATGGCGGCGTCGTGGATCAGGCCGGCGTCGATGGCCTCGCCCAATACGGCTTCAAAGCGGTCACGCGCGTGCGCCTCGCTTTCGCTATCGGACAATTCCAGCAGCGCGAACCAGGGGGATTCGGCGGAGTCGCCCTCGAAAGGCAGGCGCTGTTGCGGGAACAGGCGCACCACCCCTTGCAGGCAGGCGTTGCTCATGAGTTCGAAGCCCGTCAGCGCCGCGCCGAAACCGGCGCGCGCGCGTGACAGCACTTCCACCGCCTGGTCGATGGTGTCCAGCGTCAGCAACGCGGTGCAGGAAGCGACTGGCCGGGGAAACAGTTTCAGCGTGGCGGCGGTGATGATGCCCAGCGTGCCTTCGCTGCCGATGTACAGGTCGCGCAGGTCGTACCCGGTGTTGTCCTTGCGCAGGCCGCGCAGCCCGTCCCAGATCTCGCCTTCCGCCGTCACCACTTCCAGGCCCAGCGTCAGGTCGCGCGTGTTGCCGTAGCGCAGCACCTGCGTGCCGCCGGCATTGGTAGCCAGGTTGCCGCCTATGGTGCAACTGCCTTCGGCGGCCAGGCTCAAGGGGAACAGTCGGTTGGCGCCCGCGGCGGCTTCCTGCAGCGCTTGCAGGATGCAGCCCGCTTCCACGGTGATGGTGTCGTTGTCGGTGTCCAGGTTGCGCACCGCGGTCAGGCGGGCCGTGGACAGCACCACGGCGCGGCCGGTGTCGTCGGGCGTGGCGCCACCGCACAGGCCCGTGTTGCCGCCCTGCGGCACCACCGGCACGCCATGGTGCAGGCAAAGCTTCACGGCGTCGGCCACTTCCTGCGTGGAACCCGGTCGTATCACCGCCAGCGCCGAGCCACGGTAACGGCGGCGCCAGTCCAGCACATAAGACTCGGCGTCCTCGCCGGTCAGCACATGGGCAAAACCCAGGAGGGACTGTAGATCGCTCAGCAATGTCATAGGCGCCGCACAAAAATGGCCTGGGACGCGCCCAGGCTTGGGTATGGGGATGTGCGGGCTATTGTAGGGGCGGAATCGCGCGGGCTGAAAGCGCCGCGCTAGCCGACGGCCTGGTCGAGCCGAGTGCCGGTCAGGCCCGAGCAATACGCTCGGGAGGCGATGCGGTTCATCAGGAATGCGCGGTCGATGCCGGCCGGGCCGGGCATTTCGGACAGCGCGCGGTAGGCGCGGCGCAAGGCCTCGCCGCGGGTGGCGCCATACACCAGCAGTCGGGTGCAAGGCAGGCGGCGGTCAACGCAGCCGTCGATGCGCATTTCCAAGGCGTGGGCGCCCAGGGCGTCGGGGCTGGCCGCGATGGCGCCGGCGTGGGGCTGCACGTCGGCGCTGATCACGCGGAACACGCCGCTGCGGTCATCCAGGGAAAAGGCCACGGCGCCGGTACCCTGCCAGCCACGGTCGCGTGCGACCTCGGTGGCGACGCCGCGCAAGGCGGCTTCGATGGAAGCCGGCAGATGCGGAGCGGGACATTCGGCGATCAACACACGGGCCTCGCGCCAGACGCAGCGTTCCCACGCGCGGCCAGCGACCATTTGGCCCGTCTCGGAGACGAATACATGGATATCAAGCCGGCGTTCCTGGCCAGCGCCCGGCCCGGCGTAGTCCGTGGGAGGACCGCGCCGGCTGGTGGCGCGCCCCGATGACATCACAGTAGAAACTTTGGCACCCATGGCCCCTCCTGTCATTCTGCTTGCAGCGCAAGCGTATCACCTTCGGATGACGAGCAAATTGTGTGCCATGCGCGCGGCCCCCGGCGCGGCCCCGTCCCCCCTTCCGACGCGCACCGGATCAAGGCGGCACGCCACGTGCTACGCACCAATCCAGGGCGGGCGCCACCCCCAAGACGCTCTACGGCTCCCGTCGGATGAGGGCCATGCGCCGATGGGGGATAATTCACTTTTGATGCTTAACCCCGGTGGGTTTTGATATACGGGTTTACCACTAGCCCAATCAGAACTGGCGCTGCAACTCCCCTACTCAAGGAATCGTCGTGGGTAACAACAACACGCAATTTCCCGCTTCCGTCTTCAAGGCTTATGACATTCGCGGCACGGTGCCGGACCTGATCGACGCGACGTTTGCGCGCGCCCTGGGCGTGGCGCTGGCCGCGCGCGCACGCGACGAAGGCGTGCAGACCCTGGTCGTGGGCCGCGACGGCCGCCTGAGCAGCGAAATGCTGTCCGACGCCTTGCAGGAAGGCATGCAGGAAGGCGGGGTAGACACGCTGGACGTGGGCATGGTGCCGACGCCGCTGGTGTACTTTGCCGCGAACATCATGCAGACCGGGTCCGGCGTGGCCATCACCGGCAGCCACAACCCGCCCAAGTACAACGGCTTCAAGATGATGATGGGCGGCCGCGCTCTGTATGGCGAAGACGTGCTGGCCTTGGGCGCCGCCATGAACGGCGCGAGCCCGGCCCCGGCCGAACGCCCCGGCGTGCGCCGCCAGCTGGACCTGGTGGCCGCCTATATCGCGCGCGTGGCCTCCGGCGTGAAGCTGGCCCGCCCCATGAAAATCGCGATCGACTGCGGCAACGGCGTGGCTGGCGCGGTGGCCCCGCAACTTTTCCGCGCGCTGGGCTGCGAAGTCACCGAACTGTTCTGCGAAGTGGACGGCACCTTCCCCAACCATCACCCCGACCCCGCCGAACCCAAGAACCTGCAAGACCTCATCAAGTGCGTGGCCGAGACCGACTGCGAACTGGGCTTGGCGTTCGACGGCGATGGCGACCGTCTGGGCGTGGTCACGAAATCGGGCCAGATCATCTGGCCCGACCGCCAACTGGTGCTGTTCGCGCGCGATGTGCTGGACCGCAACCCCGGCGCCACCATCATCTACGACGTCAAGTGCAGCCGCCACGTGGGCCTGTCCGTGCAAGCCGCGGGCGGGGTGCCGCTGATGTGGAAAACCGGCCATTCGCTGGTCAAGGCCAAGCTGGCCGAAACCGGCGCGCCCCTGGCCGGCGAAATGAGCGGCCACATTTTCTTCAAGGAACGCTGGTACGGCTTTGACGACGGCCTGTACACCGGCGCGCGTTTGCTGGAAATCGTGTCGCGCGAAGCCGATGCCTGCGCGCCCCTGGAAGCCCTGCCGCAAGACGTTTCCACGCCCGAGCTGAAGCTGGAAATGGAAGAAGGCCAGCCGTTCACACTGGTCAAAGCCTTGCAGGAACAGGGGCAGTTCGCCGACGCCAAGCGTGTCATCACCATCGACGGTGTGCGCGCCGAATACGCCGACGGCTTTGGCTTGGCCCGCCCGTCGAACACCACGCCCGTCGTGGTGCTGCGTTTTGAAGCCGAGAACGCCGAAGCCCTGCAACGCATCCAGGCCGACTTCCGCCGCGAATTGGGCAAGCTTGCGCCAGAAGCCAAACTGCCCTTCTGACCCACTCATGTCGCTACCGAACAGCCCAGCCTGGCAAGCATTCACCGCGGCGGCCAAAGCCGCACCCCTGCGCGGTGAACAACTCAGGGTGATCAACGCGCCGGGCCTGCGCCTGGACCTAAGCACCCAGGCGCACTCGCCCGCCTTGCACGCAGCGTCTGAAGCGCTGCTGGCGCAGCAGCAGTTTGACGCCGCCCGCGCCACGCTGTTTGACGGTGGCCACGCCAACTGGACCGAGGGGCGCGCCGCCTGGCACACCGCCTTGCGCGCGACCGAACCGCCCGCCGCGGTTGCCAATGCCGTGCAGGCCGAACGGGATCGCTTGCGCGAATTCGTGCGTGAGGCCGACCGCGCCGACCGCTACGGCCACGTGCTGCACCTGGGCATTGGCGGCAGCGATTGGGGGCCGCGCCTGGTGAACCGTGCGCTGCGTCATGCTGGCGCGCGGCGCGAAGTGCGCTTTGCGTCGAACGTGGATTCGCATTCCGTCGCCGATGCCATGAGCCGGCTGGATCCGCACGATACGCTGGTCATCGTCGCGTCCAAATCGTTCACCACGACCGAGCCGCTGGCCAATGCGGAAGTAGCCATGAACTGGCTGCGCGACGCCGGCGTGGCCGACCCCATCAAGCAAGTGGTGGCGATCACCGCCAACGTGGAAGCCGCGCTCAACCTGGGCATATTGCCCGACCACATCTTCCAGATCTGGGACTGGGTTGGCGGCCGTTATTCGCTGTGGTCCGCCATCGGCCTGCCGATTGCGCTGGCCTTGGGCAACGAGGCATTCGATCAGTTGCTGGCGGGCGCCGCGGCCATGGACGACCATTTTCGCACTGCCCCCAACGCAGAGAACGCGCCGCTGCAACTGGCGCTGGCCGGCGTGGTCAACCGCAGCGTGCTGGGCTATGACTCGCTGGTGATTGCGCCTTACGACTCGCGGCTGGTTCACCTGGTGCCCTGGGCGCAGCAGTTGGAAATGGAATCGCTGGGCAAGGTCGCCACCGAAGACGGCAGCCCTACCGGCGTGCCGACCGGCCCCTCCGTCTGGGGCATGGCCGGCACCGACTGCCAGCACACCTTCTTTCAATGGTTGCACCAGGACGCCATGGGCGCGCCGGTGGACTTCATTCTTTGCGAGCAGCCCGACCACGCCTATGCGCGCCACCATGAACTGTTGATTGCCAACTGTCTGGCGCAGCGTTCGGCGCTGCTGCGAGGCAAGTCCTTCGACGAGGCGCTGGCCGAAACCTCGGCCACGGAAAGCGATCCGGCGCGCGCGCGGCTGCTCGCGCAGCATCGTGTGCATCCGGGCGGCCGCCCGTCGTCGCTGATCGTGCTGCCGCGCCTGGAGGCCTATACCCTGGGTGCGCTGCTGGCCTTGTACGAACACAAAGTCTTCGCGCAAGGCGTTATCTGGGGCATCAACCCGTTCGACCAATGGGGCGTGGAGTTCGGCAAGGCGCTGGCCAAGAACATCATGCGCGAGCTGGATGCGCCGCAGACCAGCCAGCAAGACCCGTCCACCCGTTTCTGGATCGACGCGATCGCGCGTGGTCGTTAGGCAGGCTCAATCAATCCTGAATCCAAACCCGCCGAATTCGCCGTATCAGCCGTATCAGCCGATCAACCACCAAGGGCGTCGTAGAGTTCGACATGGACGCGGGCGACCCGCTTGATGTCGAATTCGCCCTCGGCCAGCGCACGCCCCGCCGCGCCCATGCGCTGGCGCAAGGCGGCGTCCTCGGCCAGGCGCGCGATAGCGTCCGCCAGCGCTTGCGCGTCGCGCACCGGCACCAACAGCCCGGTCTGGCCGGGTTCGATGGCGTCGCGGCAGCCTGGCACGTCGGTCGTCACCACCGCGCGCCCGCAGGCCGCGGCCTCGATCAAAGATTTCGGCAAACCCTCGCGATACGAAGGCAGCACGGCGATATGACTGGCCGCGTAGAGTTCAGCAATGTCCGAGCGTTCGCCCAAGGCCTGAACCGCGCCATCGCGTTGCCAGGCATCCACCTCTTGCTGCGTGGCCGATGCGGGGTTGCCCGCATCCAGCCCACCCACCAGTTGCATGGTCACCGGCACGCCGCGCGCGCGCAGCATGGCCGCCGCGTCAACGAATTCGCGCACACCCTTGTCGCGCAACAGGCGCGCCACCATGGTGACCACGACGGGCGGCGCAGGCGGTTCGGGCGACGCGCGATAGGCATCCAGGTCCACCCCCGCGCCGCGAATCATGACGACCTGCTCGTCACGCACCGCCCCCAATGACTTGAGCAGGTCGCGGTCATTGGCGTTCTGGAAAATCACGCGGCTGTTCGCGTGGCCCAGCGCCACGCGGTACAGGCGCGCCACCACCGCACGCACCAGCCGCATCTTCAGGGAATTGGACAGGAACACGAAGCCCAGGCCGGAAATGGCGGCCACCATGCCCGGCACCCGGGCAATGCGCGCGGCGATGCCGCCATACAGCACGGGCTTGATCGTGACCAGGTGCACCACGTCCGGGCGCACGCGGCGAAACAGGCGCACCAGCGCCAGCAGCGTGCCCAGTTCCTGCAAGGGATGCTTGCCGCTGCGCGTCATCGGAATGGCGTGATGGGTCATGCCCATCGCCTGGATGTCGGCCACGGCGGGGCCATCCATCGTGGCCACATGCACGTCATAGCCCGCTTGCTGCGCGGCCAGCGCCACCGGCACGCGATGCGACATGAAGAACGCGGGGTTATTGACCACGAACATCAAGCGACGGCTCATGCCTGGCCTCCCGCAATGCGGCGCCATACGGCAAGGTAATGCTGCACCATGCGCGCCAGATCAAAGTTTTCCAACACGCGCGCGCGGCCTGCCTCGCCGGCGCGTCCGTGGCCGCGTGCGGCCACGTCGCACAAGGCGGACTCGACGCCGCGTGCCAGCGCCTCGGCTTGCTCGGGGGGCACGACGACGCCGGTGTCGGCGACGATGTAGGCGGCGTCGCCCACGTTCGTCACCACACAGTAAACGCCGCAGGCCATGGCCTCGGCCACCACGTTGGGAAAGCCCTCCGCGCAGCTGGACAGCACGTGCACGTCCAGGCCGTTCATCACGGCAGGCACGTCGTCGCTGGGGCCGGCAAGGATGAGACGGTCGCGCAGGTTCAGCTTGTCGACCAGCGCGCCAAGTTCGGCGTTGTCGGCTGTCATGCCGCGCCCGACCAGCACGCAGCGCAAGCCGCCGTCGCGGCCATCGCGTACCAACGCAGCCACGGCGCGCAGCAGGTTGGCGTGGTCTTTGAGCGGGTCCCAACGGGCCACGCTTCCGATCACGGGCGCGTCTTCCGACAGCCCCCACTGCGCGCGCATGCGCGTGCGGGCTTGCGCATCGGGCGCATAGCGCGACAGGTCATAGCCGTTCGGAATTACCACCATGCGGTCGCGCCGGTAGCCGCGTTCGGCGTGCCGTTCGGCCGCATTCTGGGCGGCGCAGACAATGGCGCGCGGCACGCTGCCGGACAGCCAGGCGCAGGCGCGCAAGACCAGGCGCGCCGACCGGCTGCTGCGTTCAAGATGCGCACCCGAATTGCGGATGCCCCAGGCAACCGCGCGCACGCCCGCCAGCCGCGCGGCCAGGCCTCCGATCAGGTCCGCGTGGTACATCCAGGTCTGCACGACGTCAGGACGCTGGGTGGCGATCAGCCGGCGCAGCGCCAAAAAGCCGCTCGCGCTCACGCGTCCGCGCTTCATGCCCAAGGCATGCACGGCGACGCCGGCCGCGCGCAGGCGCTCGCCGTAGATACCTTCATCAGTCAGCGACACGACCGTGTGCGACGCGCCCGTTTCCGGGTACGTCGCCAAGCGCATCAGCACGGATTCCGCGCCGCCCTGCCCCAGGCCGGTGATGACATGCAGAACGCGCAAGGCGGGGGTGTTCATCGCCCCTCCCGCACCGCGTCGAACAGTTCATCCCATTCGGACAGCACGGTGGCCAGGGCGTAGCGCTGGCGCACGGCGGTGGCGGCGCGCACGCCCAATTGCCGGCGCAGCAGCAGATCGCTCATCACGCGCTGCAGGGCATCTTGCAAGGCTTGAGCGTCGCCGGCGGGCACCAGCAAGGCGTCCTGGCCGTCGCGCGTCATTTCGCGGGGGCCGCTGGGGCAGTCGAAAGCCACGCAAGGCAGGCCCAGCGACATGGCTTCCAGCAAGACATTCGGAAAGCCTTCTACCAGCGAACTCAGCACAAAAGCCTGGCCGCGCGCCAGTTCTTCCCACGGCGCCTCGGTGCGGCCCGGCAGGCTGACGCGCGATTGCAGGCCCAGCTTTGCCACCTGCGCCTCCAGCGCCGCGCGCTCGGGGCCTTCGCCCCAGATACGCAGGTTCCAGTCGGGGTGCGACGGCGCCAATTGCGCGAACACATTGATCAATACATCGAACTGCTTGTCGGGCACCAGCCGGCCCATCGCCAACAACTCACGCGGGCCATCGTCTTCACGCTGGGCCACGCGCGGCGCGTCGAGCAAGGGCGCGGGCAAGGGGTTGGGAATGACAGCCAGGCGCTTGATGCCCGGCACCTGACGCGAGAACGGGCCAGCGGTGTCTTCGGCCTGCACCGTGACCATGTCGGCGCGCGGATACAGCAAGCGGCGCAGCTTGCGCCACACCGTGCCGGTGGAGGTTTCGGCCACGGGGTTGGTGCGTTCGCAAACGATAAGCGGCACGCCCAGGCCCCGCGTGGCGAGGATGGCGGCCACGTTGACGTTGGTCAGGAACGACACGACCACATCGGGCTTGGTGTCGCGGATGTGCTTGCGCAAGGCCATCAGGCGCTTGAACGCGGCCATGCCGCCCGATGCGCGCGTGCCGGCGATATCGGCCAGCCAGGCGAGTGAGACCTTGTCCGACACGGGATAAAAGCAGGTGCCCTTGGACGAGTAGGTAGGCGTCAGCGTGACAATGTCGCCGCGTTCGGCCCATGCATTCACCAGCGTTGCGGCGACGCGTTCGGCGCCACCCGCGTGCATGGAACTGACCAACATCAATATTTTCATGCGTCAACGACTCCCAATAGTTCCCCCTTGATCCGGCGCGGCACGATAACGGTCCAGCCAGGCCTGCATCATCAACACGCCCCACAGGTGGCTGTCCCAATTGCGATGGCCCGAGGTGTGTTCGCGCCATTTGCGCAGGATGGGTTCCGGTTCGAACCAGCCTTCCTGGCGCAGTCGCGCGGGGTCGAGCAGCGCATCGGCCCATTCGCGCAACGGCCCGCGCAGCCAAGCGGCCAGCGGCACGGCAAAGCCGCGCTTGGGGCGGTCCACCAGCGCCTGCGGCACATGGCGATGCAGCACCTGGCGCAGCAGCCATTTACCTGTGTTGCCGCGCACCTTGTACTGATGCGGCAGGCTCCAGGCGAATTCATAGACGCGATGGTCGATGAGCGGCACGCGCGTCTCCAGGCTCACGGCCATCGCGGCGCGGTCGACCTTGACCAGGATGTCGTCGGGCAGATAGGTGACCGTGTCCAGCTTCATCATGGCTTCGAAGGTCGAGCCCTGCATGTCGCGCGCGAATTCCGACACGGGTTCCACGCCGCCCTTGACCACCTGCGTGGGGTCGGCCCAGTACGACACGAAGTGCCGGTAGAAGTCGCCACGCGTATCGGTGCGCAGCAGTTCGCCCAGCTTGCCGACCTTGCCGCGCCACGCGCCACGTCCGGGCAGGTGGGTGGTCGCGGCAAGCATCGCGCCAGCGGGCTTGCGCAGCATGGCGGGCACGCGCTCGCATTGCTGCCACCAGTTATTCACGCGGAAATAGCGCGAATAGCCGCCAAAGAGTTCATCGCCGCCGTCGCCCGACAAGGCCACGGTGACGTGCTGACGCGCCATCTTGGTGACGAGCGACGTGGGGATCTGCGACGAATCGGCAAACGGTTCGTCGTACATGTCGGCCAGCGACGGCACCACCGCCAGCGCGTCGTCCGCGGTGACGTAGAGTTCGGTGTGGTCGGTGCCCAGGTGCGTGGCGACGGCCTTGGCGTGTTGCGCCTCGTCGTAGCCTTTCTCGTGGAAACCGATGGCGAAGGTGCGTACCGGCTTGGCGCTTTGCGCCTGCATCAGCGCCACGATGGTGGACGAATCAATGCCGCCCGACAGGAAGGCGCCCAGGCTGACGTCGGACAGCATCTGGCCGCCCACCGCCTTGGACAGCACGCTTTCCAGCGCCTGGGCGGCCTCGGCGTCGGAGCCGAAGGTCAACGGCGACCGGGCCGCGCTGTCGGCGGCTTCGCGGGCGGACCAATACACGCGCGGCTCCGGCATGCGTCGGCTGCGCGCGTCATCGGCGGTGAATTCAATCCAGGTGCCGGGCGGCAGCTTGGCGATGCCCTGGTAGATGGATTGCGGCGCCGGAATGTAGTTGTGGCGCATGAACGAGGCCAGCGCATTGCGGTTCAGCTCGCGGCCGAATCCGGGGATGGGCATCAGGCCCTTCAACTCGGAAGCGAACACCAGCTCGGCGCCCGAAAATCCGTAGTACAGCGGCTTTTCGCCCATGCGGTCGCGCGCCAGCATCAGCTTGCGCGACGCGCGGTCCCACAGCGCGATGGCGAACATGCCGACCGCGGCCTGCAGCGTGGCTTCGATGCCCAGCGCGGTGAAGCCGGCCAGCAGCGTTTCGGTATCGGAATGGCCACGCCAGGACGGCGCCAGCCCTGATTTTTCAAGCTGCTGGCGGATGTCCAGGTGGTTGTAGATCTCGCCGTTGAACACCATCACATAACGGCCGCAAGCGGACGTCATGGGTTGATGGCCGGCTTCGGTCAGGTCCAGGATGGCCAGGCGCACGTGCCCCAGCGCCACTTCGGCTTCCGGGTCTTCCCAGAAACCGTTGCTGTCCGGCCCGCGATGGCGGATGCGGCGGCAGCTTTCGGCCAGCACGCGCTCCTTGTTCCCGATGGGGCCCCAAATTCCGACTATTCCACACATGATGAGGTTCTCGTGGTCACCGTAGCAACGGCGCGCGCCGCGCGGACCCTAGCGGCCCGGCTTGCGCACGCCGTCAAAAAGTTCTTGCCATTGCTGCAACACGCGCGCGGCGGAAAAGCGGTCGCGCACATCGGTTGCCGCTTGCGCCATCCGCTGGCGCCTTGCGTCGTTTTCCATCACATCGGACAGCGCCTTGCACAAGGCCGGCACATCGCCATTGGGCCGCACCAGCACGCCGTCGATGCCATCGCGCACGATCTCGCGCGGCCCGGTATCGCAATCGAACGAGACGGCGGCCAAGCCGCTGGCCATGGATTCAAGCAAGGTATTGGACAGCCCCTCAAAGCGCGAGGTCAGCACATACAGGTCTGCGCTGTCGTACCAGTCGCCCACATTGCCGGCGCGGCCGGGCATCGAGATGCGCGAGGCCAGGCCGGCCTGGTCGACTTGTGCTTGCAGCGCGCCGCGTTCATGACCTTCGCCCAGAATAACCAGATCCCAATCCGGATGCGATGGGGCCAGCTCGGCAAACGCCTGGATCAGCAAATCAAAACCTTTGTCGGCGTGCAACCGGCCGACCGCCAGCAGGCGCTTGCGGCCATCACCCGTGGTGGGAACCAACAGGGGTTCGGCGCGCGGCAAGGGCCAATGCACCGGGTTGGGGATGACGGCCAGGCGCGAGCCCGGCACGTGCCGTTCGATCCAGTCGGCCGTGCCACGAGTCAGCGCAACGACTCGCGCCGCACGTGGGTAGGCGATGCGGCGCAGGCGCTGCCACAGGCCGGACAGGGTTTGCGATGGCGGATGCGTGTGTTCCGTGGCGATCACCCGGCACGGAATACCCGCGCACGCCAGTACCGACAGCACCGACGCCGTGGTCATCATGCCCAGCACGATATCGGGGCGGAACGCCTTGACCACGCGGCGCAGCGCCCGCACGCGCTGCACGTTGCTCCAGATGCCGCGCAAGCCACCGCCCTCGCCCGCCGTATGCAGGACTTCGCGGCGCACCTTGGGATGCAGCGCGTAGACATCGCCGTCCGCGCTGGCCTGCGTCACCACCATGACCTCGCGGCCCATGCCGGCCCAGTGCGCGCTCAGGTCCGCGGCAACGCGCTCAGCGCCGCCGCCATGCAGCGAATGAATAAACAGCAGCACGCGCAATGCGCGGCCGGAGTCGGCGTCGGACATTCAATCGGCCTCCTTGGGTTCAGCCTTGCGCAGCGCCACCACCAGGTAGCACGCGAAGGACAGCACATACATGAGGCTGGTTGCCAGCATGATGCCGGCCGCGCCCATCTTGGGCGCCAGCACGGTGTTCAACACCGCTTTCAGCGCAAAGTTGGCCACGGCGATGGCGGCCATGATGCGGTAGCGGTTCTGGCTGGCCAGCAGTTGCACCAGGATCAGCACGCCAAAATAGAAAGGCAGTTGCAACAGGCCCCAGCGCAGCACGTGCGCGACGACCTCGGTATTCTCGGCGGTAAAGGCGCCGCGCTGGAACAGCACGGTCACGCCCCACGGGGCCAGCACCCAGCCGATGGCAACGACCACGGCGCCCGCGCCCACCATCAGCACGGACCATTTCAGCGCCATGCTGCGCGCGCGGGCGGTATCGCCGCGCGCCTGCACATCGGCCAGCACGGGCAGCGCGGCGCGCCCGACCGACACCGCGCCGATGCCAAGCAGCAACGACAGCAGCCGGCTGGCGTAACCCAGCGTGGCGTTGGCGTTGGCGCCCAGGTTGGCGGCGGCGTATTGGTCCAGCGGGCCGACAAAGCTCATCGCCACCTGGCCGATCAGCATGACCCCGGCGGCACCCATCAGTTCGGGCCAGTGCGGCGAACGCAGCGTCAGCCGTGGCGCGCCCCAGAATCCGCCATCGGCACGCGCGGCCAGCCACGCCAGCCACACGGTCTGAATGGCATAACCCACCAGCGTGCCCCATAGCAGCGGACCCACGCCGTCGGCGCTGACGGCCAGCATGACCCAGGCCAGTGTCGCCACGGCGGGCACGCTGTCCAGCAAGGTATTGACATGGCGTTCGTGCGCACGCAAGCGCGCGGCGCTGATGCCGGCGATGAGCAGCAGCGCCGACACCGGGGCAAAGGCGATGAGCAGGTCGCCCGTCATGCCGCGCACGCGCTCGGGCAAGCCCTTGCCCAAGGCGTCCACAACATAGGGCCAGGCGAACCAGGTTGCGATGGCCAACGCGATACCGGCCGCGGCCACCCAGCCTTGCAGTTCTTTGATGAATTGGTCGCGTTCGGCGTTGTCCGCGCGGCGCAGGCGCACCAGCACGGGAATCAAGACCACCGACAGCACGCCCACGATGGTGACCGGAAGCCACGTGGCCATGGTCATCGTGAACTGGTAGGCGTCCACGGCGTCGCTGACGCCGTAGCGATACGCCACCGCCATCTCTTTGATGGCGCCGGCCGCCTTGCCCAGCAGCAGGAACACCGCCACCCGGAACGCGCCCTTGAAGATGCGCTGGTGGTCCGGGTGGATGTTGCCGAGTTTGCGGACGAGTGCTTTCAAATCAACGCAGGAATTGCGTGTACCAGGGCATGGCCACTTCCAGGCCTTGCAGCACGGTGTGCGAAGGCGCGTAGCCCAGCAGTCGACCCGCCTTGCTGACGTCAGCCTGGGAATGGCGCACATCGCCAGCGCGGAAATCCGCGTAGACGGCTTGCTTGCCATAGTTCACGTTCTGGTTGCCCAAGGCCTTGACGAGGAAGCCGAACAGGTCATTCAAGGTGCTGCGGCCGCTGACGGCCACGTTGTAGACCTGGTTGCGGGCTTCGGGCGGCGCCATGGCGGCCAACAGGTTGGCCTGGACCGCGTTGTCCACAAAGCAGAAGTCGCGGCTGGTTTCGCCGTCGCCGTTGATGGTGACGTCTTCACCCTTGATCATGGCGGCGGTCCACTTCGGGATCACGGCGGCATAGGCGCCGTCCGGGTCCTGACGCTTGCCGAACACGTTGAAGTAGCGCAGGCCCACGGTTTCAAAGCCGTAGGAACGCGCGAATACGTCGGCGTACAGTTCGTTCACGTACTTGGTGACGGCGTAGGGCGACAGCGGCTTGCCGATGTTTTCTTCCACCTTGGGCAAGGCCGGGTGGTCGCCGTAGGTCGAGCTGGATGCAGCATAGACAAAGGACTTCACGCCGGCGTCGCGCGCGGCGACCAGCATGTTCAGAAAGCCGCCGATGTTCACCTCGTTGGTGGTGATCGGGTCTTTCAGCGAACGCGGCACGGAACCCAGGGCGGCCTGGTGCAGGACGAAGTCCACGCCCTCGGCCGCGCGTTGGCAGGCGGCCAGGTCGCGGATATCGCCTTCCACGAAGGTGAAGCGCGCCCATTGCTCGGCCGTGACCGAGGAGCGCACTTCATCCAGATTGCGCTGGTGGCCGGTGGCGAAGTTATCCAGGCCGGTCACGGTCTGGTCCAGCTTCAACAGCGTTTCCAGCAGGTTCGAGCCGATAAATCCGGCGCAGCCCGTTACCAGCCATTTACGCGGCGCGGCGGCCAGTTCCTGCTTGATGGTTTCATAGCGAGTGGTCATGGCGGAATCCTTACAGGCGCAGGTCGGATTCGGCGGGCGACAGCACGTACTTCAGGTCATACAGCACGTGTTGCGGCTTGCCCAGCTTGCGGATGCCTTCGGCGCCCAGGGCCTTGAATTGGTTGTGCGCCACCGCCAGGATCACGGCGTCGTACTTGCCCTCTTCCGGCTTGGCCACCGGGGTCAGGCCGTATTCGTGCACGGCTTCTTCCGGATCGACCCACGGGTCGTAGACGTCCACATCGACGTTGTAGTCGCGCAGCTCGCTGACGATGTCAACGATGCGGGTGTTGCGCAGGTCGGGGCAGTTTTCCTTGAAGGCCAGGCCCATGACCAACACGCGCGCGCCTTGCACATGAATACGCTGCTTGGTCATGCACTTGACCAGTTGCGACACCACGTAGCCGCCCATCGAATCGTTCAGGCGACGGCCGGCAAGGATGATCTCGGGGTGGTAGCCGATGGACTGCGCCTTGTGCGTCAGGTAGTACGGGTCCACGCCGATGCAGTGGCCGCCGACCAGACCCGGGCGGAACGGCAGGAAGTTCCACTTGGTGCCCGCGGCTTGCAGCACGGCTTCGGTATCGATGCCCATCTTGTTGAAGATCAGGGCCAGTTCGTTGATCAGCGCAATGTTCACGTCGCGCTGCGTGTTCTCGATCACCTTGGCGGCTTCGGCCACGCGGATGCTGGACGCCTTGTGCGTGCCGGCGGTGATGATTTCCTTGTACAACTGGTCGACCAGTTCGGCGACGTCGGGCGTGGAGCCAGAGGTGACCTTCTTGATCGTGCTGACGCGGTGTTCCTTGTCGCCCGGGTTGATACGCTCGGGGCTGTAGCCCGCGTAGAAATCCACGTTGAACTTCAGGCCGGACACACGTTCCAGCACCGGCACGCAATCTTCTTCGGTAGCGCCGGGATATACGGTGGATTCATAGATGACGATGTCGCCGCGCTTGAGCACCGCGCCGATCGTTTCGCTGGCCTTGACCAAGGGGGTCAGGTCGGGCTGCTTGTAGTCATCGATGGGAGTGGGAACGGTCACGATGAACACGTTGGCCTGGCCGAGTTCGGCGCGGTCGGCTGTGTAGCTCAGTTGAGCGGCTTCGGCCAGCTCTTCGTCGCTGACTTCCAGCGTGTGGTCGTGGCCTGCCTTCAAGGCGTCGATACGGCGCGTATTGATATCGAAACCGATAACCGAACGCTTCTTGCCGAACTCCACCGCCAAGGGCAGACCGACGTAGCCCAGGCCCACGACAGCGAGTTTCACATCTTGAATTCGCAACATAACTCTCCCTTCACCGTAAGACGTTTACGGCATTCTAAATATGGTCGGGTGATTGATGATTCACGAGCCCCGGCGGCAGTCGCCGGGGCACTCAACACTTAATCCGAGGTCTTCAACACGGACGGCAACAGCAGCCACCCCGGGCGACGCCAGGACACCAGGCGGGCGTACAGCCAGACGTAGACGCTGGCGAACACCACCAGGCTGGCGCCCAGGGCCCACGCGTTGTCCCACCAGATGGTGGCCGGCACCAGGCCGATCAGCGCCAGCACCCACATGTAGGGCGACGCCATCGCGTTGCACAGCGCGGGAACCGCATGGCGGCGGCCACGGCTGAAGGTCACGCGGACCAGCCGACGGAACACCAGTTGGTGCAGGTGCAGCGCGTCCGGCTGGTCAACCGGCACGCCACGCTTGAAGCGGCGGCGCCAGATCGAAAAACCGGTTTCGAAAACGGGGTAGAACAGCACGGCCAGCGCGTAGAAAGGCGACACCGAAGGATTGCGCACCACCAGCAACACGGCCAGCTCGGCCAGCATGAAGCCCAGGAAGTACGCCCCGCCATCGCCCAGGAAGACGCGGCCGAACGGGAAGTTCCAGACCAGAAAGCCCAGGGTGGCGGACGCCAGGGCGGCCGCGATCATGAAGATGGGCACGTCGCCCACTTGCAGCGCCACCAGGCTGATCGACACCGCCATCAGCGTGGCGACCATGCCGGCCAGGCCGTTCATGCCGTCCACGATATTCAACGCATGGGTACAGCCGCCCACCGCGAACATGGTGAACAGCAGCGATACGGGCCAGTAAGACAGCACGTAATCCACCGGGGCCATGCCGACACGGCTGACGCCGCCCAGCAACCACCAGGCAATCGCCGCCGACAGGAAAGCCGCCAGCAAGCGCTTGCTGGCGCCGATGTCTTTCGTGATGTCTTCAAGCAGGCCGGCCACGAAGACCGGCAGGGCGGCAACGAACAACGCCGGCCAGAGCCAGGTCAGCGTCATGTTGGCGGGGCCCAGCACCAGCAGGCCCAGCAGGGTGCCGGCCAGCACGGCCAGGCCGCCAACGCGGGGCGTGGCTCGGGAATGGTTCGCTTGCGGTTTGTTGAGGTCGCTGTCGCCGGTGAAGCGGCCATGCCAGCGCTCCGACCACACGATGAGTCCCCCCACCATGAACGCGACCACGCAGATATACAGCCAGGTCACTCGATCACCTTTCTTGGTCTATGGAGACAGGCCCGCCATTATCGGGGGCAGGTGTAACGCCCATATATGGGAGGGATAAGGAAGTGCAATTCACGGGCACGAAACGTAACTCCCGGGTCAGGGGCGTTCTTTCGCGCGGAAGTCCAGGATTCATGCAGGCGATTGTAGATCTTTCCGCTTGGGCGCATACGAAATATCCCAGGGAAAACGCGGAGGCCTCCATAGGGTGGAGGCGCCGTCATTCCAAGACGGCCGGCGGACCAGCCACTAAAATAGGGACGGATTGCACGCACGCAAAAAAAAGCCCGAGATCGTGAGATCTCGGGCTAAATCCACCAAAGGAGGAGGGTGGAGGAGACAACCGTGGCATGTTGGGAGCTGGCCTTCTGCTCGCTTTGCTGCCGGGGTTTTGCACCGCGCCGACTGCGTTTCAACATCCGATGTGTGAATATTAACGAGGTTTTTTGTGCGATGCAAGAATTTTTTTGATCTCTGTAAAAGGTCAAATTCTGCGTTGCGTTTTCGCTGCAAATCTAGCGCCTACCCCTTGGAAACCCGCGCTAACAAATGACTTGACCGAAAAAAGGGTTTTTGCCGAACGGGTAAACCCCTTGGGGATTTACCCTCGTCGGTGCCGGGTAATCCCGCCTGGATTCATGCACCATATTAGTGCTCTTCGCACCACGATGCGCCCACATTGGTGCAACGCAACATCGCTGTAAACCGCGACAAAACCGTCCCGCTTCAGATCCAATACGCCGTCGTGGTCATCACTTTGGACATCGCCCGCATGGCCGTCTTTACAGGGCCTGGCAGCGGTACGCCCCCCGCCCGCTCGGCGCTGGCCCGGTGTTCCGCTTCGTCGTCTTTCATCTTCCGGACAACCTCGCGCGAGCGTTCGTCCTGCACCGGCAAGGTGCGTAAATGCTCTTCCAGATGGGCCTCGACCTGCTTTTCGGTTTCGGCCATGAAACCCAGGTTGCGCGGCACGCCGGCGGCGCTGGCCAGCACGCCCAGGGCGAACGAGCCGGCGTACCAGACCGGGTTCAGCAGACTGGGCCGGCTGTTCAACTCCGTCAGGCGTTCGTTGCACCAGACCAGATGATCAACTTCCTCGGCGGCGGCATTCAGCAGCAGCGCGCGCGGGGCGGGTTCACGGCACACCGCGGCTTGACCGCGATACAGCGCCTGAGCGCAGATTTCGCCTACGTGGTTCACGCGCATCAATCCGGCGGCATGGCGCTTTTCCTCTGTCGTCAGCGTGTCGGGCGCTTCCGGCGCCTTGGCCGGATACGGTCGCCCGGCTGTGGCGCTGTTGGACAGGACACGCAAGGCGCGGTCGGCTTCGGCCAGCAGGGCATCCAGGGGGCCGACACGACGGCGAAAGGAAACAGGTCCGGATTGGGGCAAAGCGATGGACATGGGCGACTCCTCTGCAAAATGGGCCACACACCCCTGATGCGGGGCGGGACTCTCATGCCTGGAATTGTACGCAACGGGTATCATCGGCCATTGACTGCGCGCAATGTGGAAGGACACTAAAAATGGAATGCACGATAGCCTGGGGCGGCCCCAACGGCATGCTCTTTACCGCCAGCACTGGCAGCGGCCACGTGGCCGTCATGGATGGCGCAGTGGACGGCGGCGGACACAACCTGGCGCCCCGTCCCATGGAAATGCTGCTGGCCGGCACCGGCGGCTGCACGGCCTATGACGTGGTGCTGATCCTGAAGCGCGGACGCCACGCCGTTACCGGCTGCAGCGTCAAGCTGCAAGCGGATCGCGCCGACACCGACCCGAAAGTCTTCACCCGCATCCACTTCGCCTTCACCGTCACGGGCCGCAACCTGCCCCAGGCGGCGGTTGAACGCGCCGTGCAGTTGTCGCACGAAAAGTACTGCTCGGCCTCGGCCATGCTTGAGAAAACCGCGGCGATGACCTTTTCGGTCGAGATCGTCGACACCCAGGACGCGCCGGCCGCCGCCTGAGAACCGCCATGAAACAATATCTAGACCTCGTCCAATCCATCCTGGACACCGGCTCGTGGCAGGAAAACCGGACGGGCATCCGCACGATCAGCATGCCGGGCGCCTCGTTGCGCTTCGACCTGCAAAAAGGCTTTCCCGCCGTCACCACCAAGAAACTGGCCTTCAAATCCGCCATCGGCGAAATGGTCGGTTTTCTTCGCGCCTCGCGCAGCGCGGCTGAATTCCGCGAACTGGGCTGCAAGGTCTGGGACCAGAACGCCAATGAAAACAGCCAGTGGCTGGCCAACCCATACCGGGAAGGCCCGGACGACCTGGGCCCCGTGTACGGCGTGCAATGGCGCCAATGGCCTGCGTACAAGCTGCTGGACGCCAGCCGCCCGGCGCAAGTGGAAGATGCCTTGGCGCGCGGTTACGCCAAGGTCGCTGACCTGGAAGAAGGCGGCGTACCCAAGGTGTTGCTATATAAAGCAGTGGACCAGTTGCGCCAGTGCCTGGACACCATTCACGAACGCCCGGGCGACCGCCGTATCCTGTTCCATGGCTGGAACTGGGCCCAGATCGAAGAAATGGCGCTGCCGCCCTGCCACCTGCTGTATCAGTTCCTGCCCAACGCCACCACCCGCGAGATTTCGCTTTGCCTGTATATCCGCTCCAATGACGTGGGCCTGGGCACGCCGTTCAATCTGACGGAGGGCGCCGCGCTGCTGCATCTGGTGGGCCGGCTGACCGGGTACACGCCGCGCTGGTTCACCTACTTCATCGGCGACGCGCACATCTACGAGAATCACCTGCCGATGCTGCGCGAACAGCTCACGCGCGAGCCCTACGAATCGCCCAAGCTGGTGCTGTCCGACCGTATCCCGGACTTCGCCGTCACCGGGCGCTATGAGCCGGAGTGGCTGGAAAAGGTGGAACCGACCGACTTTTCCCTGTCCGGCTACACCCATCACGCGCCACTTACCGCCCCCATGGCCGTATAGGATCCCCCTCGGCTCGCCGGTCTTCGGCGGGCAGAGTAGCCGGCCTTGCAAGCCCCTTAAGTGAAGATTGGTGAGCATCTGGACGCGCGATTTCGGTATAACCCATCCCTTAGCTCAGGACGCGCGTCCAGAACCACGCGCGCGCCCAGGCTTCCGACCGGCTCATGCCGCGCCGCGCCCGCCACTTGCCGCAATAGCGCGCGGCGCCCCGGCGGCGCAGACCGCAGGCATTGCTTGCCACCTCCCCCTTCCCGACAAGAGAGTACGTAGATCGCCAGCGTCGACAGCAGCAATCGTCTTGCGAGCCAATTGCAACTGTTGACTACCAATTGAATTGATTTGAGGCCGGCGCGACGGCAGTAAGCGCTTAGGACAGGACCGCACAAATGCTCGTTGGAACTTATAACCCTTCGCTCGTCCTCGTATCTCTAGGGGTCGCCATCCTGGCGTCATATACGGCGTTGGGCATGGCCAACCGCGTGCGGGCCTCGAACGGGCTGCCGGCCGCGCGGTACTGGCTGGCGGGTGGTGCGTTCGCCATGGGCGTCGGGATCTGGTCGATGCACTTTGTGGGCATGCTGGCCTTCAACCTGCCCATCCCGATGGGCTACGACCTGCCGCTGACCATACTGTCGTTGGCCATCGCCATCGGCTGCTCGGCCTTTGCGCTGTGGATCGTGTGCAAGGACGAACTGCCTTGGCGCCGCTTGCTCAGCGGCGCGCTGCTGATGGGGGCCGGGATTGCAGCGATGCACTATCTGGGCATGGCCGCCATGCGCATGGCCCCGGGCATCGTCTACGACGCAAAGTGGTTTGCGTTGTCCATCGCGATTGCGGTGGTGGCCTCGGGAGCCGCGCTGTGGATCACCTACCGGCTGCGCCACGACGGGCCGCGCGTGGCCTTGTCGCGGCCGCTGGCGTCGGTGGTCATGGGCATCGCCATTGTCGGCATGCATTACTCGGGCATGGAAGCCGCGGCCTTCCCCGCCGGCAGCATCTGCATGGCGGCCGACGGCGGGATCTCGGCGGGCTGGCTGGCCATCGCCGTGACGGCCGTTACCTTGAGCGTGCTGGCCATTGCGCTGGTGGTGGCGGTGCTGGACAACCGGCTGGAGGCGCGCACATCGGCGCTGGCCTCGTCATTGGCCGAAGCCAATGAAGAACTGGTGCAGTTGGCCCTGCACGACACGCTGACCAAGCTGCCCAACCGCATCCTGCTGGAAGACCGCATGGAGCAGGCCATCGAGAGCGCGAGCCGGCGCAAGGGCTATTTCGCCGTGCTGTTCTTTGACCTGGACGGTTTCAAGGCGGTCAACGACGCCTACGGCCACCACACGGGTGATGCCTTGCTGATCGACCTGGCCCAGCGCATCCGCCAGGCCCTGCGCACGCAGGACACGGTGGCGCGCCTGGGGGGTGACGAATTCATCGTGCTGAGCGAAGTCATCGAGCCCACCGACGCCGCCAACGTAGCCGACCGGCTGATCGAAGCCATCGCGCGCCCGGTCATGGTCTATGGCCACGAAGTGCTGGTGACCTCTAGCGTGGGCATCGCCATCTACCCGAACGACGGCGAAGACACCCATACGCTGCTGACCAACGCCGACGCCGCCATGTACCACGCCAAGCGCCTGGGCGGCACCGGCTACAGCTTCTTCGAGCCGTCCATGAACGCGGACGCGCACGAGCAGATCGAGCTGCTGCACGACCTGCGCCTGGCGCAGGAGCGCGGCCAGTTCGTGCTGCACTATCAGCCCAAATATGAAGCCCCGGCAGGGCCGATCATCGGCGCCGAGGCGCTGCTGCGCTGGAACCATCCCACGCGTGGCCTGGTCGGCCCGGATCAGTTCATTCCCACCGCTGAAAAGACCGGCCTGATCCTGTCGATCGGCGAATGGGTGATCAACGAGGCGTGCCGGCAGATGCGGGAATGGATCAACGCCGGCCAGACGCACTGGACCATCGCCGTCAATATTTCGGCCTTGCAGTTTGCCCACGCCAGCCTGGTGGAAACGGTACGCGTGGCGTTGGCGCGGCACGACGTTCCCCCTTCCTGCCTGACGCTGGAAGTCACCGAGTCCACCGCCATGCGCGACGCCGAAGCCAGTCTGGCCGTGCTCAAGCGCCTGTCGGGCCTGGGCGTCACGATCTCGATCGACGATTTCGGCACGGGCTATTCCAGCCTGCTGTATCTGAAGCGCCTGCCCGCGACGGAATTGAAGATTGATCGTGGCTTTGTGAATCAACTCGAGAACGACAACGAGGACGCGGCCATCGTGGCGGCCATCGTCGCCTTGGCGCAGCAGTTGAATTTGCGCATCGTCGCCGAGGGCGTGGAAACCGCCGCGCAGCAGAAGTTCCTGACGGGGCTGGGCTGTGAAACCTTGCAAGGCTTTCTGCTGGGCCGGCCGATGCCCGCGACTGAATTCCTGGAACACGCGGCAACCTGAGGGTGACGTCGGCGGGGCCGGTGCCTGATGGTGAGTGCGGCGCCGGCAGGGCCGATGCCTAGTGGTGAGGGTGGTGCCGGCCGGGCCGGTGCCAAGTGGACGCCTCCTTGCAGACGCCCCGACGGACCATCGAATTTGCTACGCTTACGCCGTCGCGCGGGCCGACTTCCGGCCCCGCCCCAACCGTAGCCCACCCGCATGCCCGCCAGCCTTACCCTGATCGTCGCCTACTCCACCAATCGCGCCATCGGGCGCGACAACGCCCTGCCCTGGAAACTGCCGGGCGACCTGGCGCATTTCAAGCGCAGCACGCTGGGCCATCCCATCATCATGGGCCGCAAGACCTGGGATTCCCTGGGGCGCCCGCTGCCGGGCCGCAGCAATATCGTCATCAGCCGCAATCCGGATTTCAACGCAGCCGGCGCCACCGTGGTGCCGACGCTGGAGGCGGCCATCGCGGCTTGTGGCGATATGCAGGAAGCATTCGTGATTGGCGGCGCGCAGATCTACGCGCAAGCGCTGCCGATGGCACAACGGGTGCTGGCGACGGAAGTGCACGCCGATGTCGAAGGCGACGCGTTCTTTCCGTTGTTGCCGTCGTTTCAGTGGAAGGAAACGGGACGTGAAGCGCAGCCGGCGGAGAACGGCTATGCATATGATTTTGTGGTTTATGAGCGGTGAGGTCGATGGGTTGCGCGCGGTCGGCGATGGGATTTTTCTGACGTCTGTGCCGCGCTTCACCCATCCTACGCACATCCGCCGCGTTCAATCCGTAGGATGGGTGTAGCGCGGCACGCATTCAAGAAGGAGCCCCTCGCCAATCGCGCGAAACCCATCACGTCGCCCCGCACATCACCCGTCACGCCGCCTTGCGCATCGCCCGTCACGTCGCGTTCCGCATCGCCCATCAAGCCGCCCCCGCATTCCGCATGAACCGCCACAACGCTGGCGCCTCGGAATACGCCACGTTGAATCGCACCCAGGGCGTATCGGCCTCGTCCACATCGAAATACGACCCCGGCGCCAGCCAGATCCCGTCCTTCAAGGCCAGCTCCGCCAAACCATTGGCGCCACGCTCGCGCCACGTTCCCGCCACCTTCGCCCACAGGAACAAGCCGCCTTGCGGCCGGCCATGGATCTCGAAACCATGTTGCCGCATCTGCTCGGCCACCACCCCATGCGCCTCGGCCAGCCGTTCGCGGGTGCGGGCGATGTGCGCGCGGTAGCGGCCTTCGCGAATCACCTGGTGCACGATACGTTCCATGATCTCCGGCGACGTCAGTCCCACCGCCATCTTCGTGCGCGCAATATCGCGAACCAGATCGCGGTGCGCCACCACGTACCCCACGCGCACCGACGGGCTGATCACCTTGGAATACCCGCCCAGGTAGACCACCCGCCGCGCGCCGTCCAGCGCGGCCAGCATCGGTGTCACGCCCGGCGCCAGTTCGCGCGAGATATCGTCTTCGATCACCCACAAGCCATGCCGCTCGGCCGCTTGCAGGATGCGGAACGCATTGGCCATGCCGATGCTGGCGCCCGACGGGTTCTGCAACACAGTATTGATGAACAGCGCGCGCGGCCGGTGCAGGGCCGCCACGCGCTCCAGCGCCTCGCAGTCCAGCCCGTCCACCGTGCGCGGCACCGACACCACGCGCAGTCCCGCCAGCCGAAGCAGCTGCAACAGGTTGGCATAGGCCGGCTGCTCGACCACGACCGTGTCGCCCGGCCGCAGCAAGGTGCGGATCACCATGTCCAGGCCGTGCGTCACCCCTTGGGTCAGCAGCACCTGCGACGCTTCCACCTCCATCCCTTGTGCGCTCAGGCTGGCCGCGATGGTTTCGCGCAGCGGCGCATAGCCGTAGGGATGCCCGTAATTGGCGATGCGCATCGCCGGCACCCGGCCCATGTGGCGCAGGGCAACATG
The DNA here is from genome assembly GCF_029637605.1 of Achromobacter spanius. Lineage (NCBI taxonomy): Bacteria > Pseudomonadati > Pseudomonadota > Betaproteobacteria > Burkholderiales > Alcaligenaceae > Achromobacter > Achromobacter spanius. The sequence continues at coordinate 3,487,286 of NZ_CP121261.1, forward strand.
CAGGCCCTCTTCATTCAGCCATTCGCCGGGCAACCAGCCGCAGCCTGACTTGATGGGGATGGAGTGGTCGGCAAAGATGTCCGACAGCAGCCAGCCGGCGTTCAGGCGCGGCGGTTCCCATGACAGCGGCTCGCCCCGGCGGGCCGGTGCATCCGGCGAGGCCACCCGATAACCCGCGCCCGGCCGCGCGGCCAGCCAACCCAGCGACACCAGCCGGCTATAGGCGCTGGCCACCGTGAAGGTGCTGACGCCGTACTGGCGCGCGAACTCGCGCACCGAGGGTAGGGACATACCCGGACGCAGCGCCTGTTCCTCAATGGCGCGCAAGATGGCCGCGACCAATTGTTCCACCAAGGTCGGGGCCAGTCCGCGCGCGCGGTTGGGCTGAAAATCAATCACGTCGAAGATAACTGTACAGTTGCGGCACCTATGACTATACAGTTAGCGGTCTTTGCGCAGATCGTATATTTTCATTCCCCTGGGACGGACCAGAATCAACTGAATTCCGGCGTCAGCGCCTTTCCCCTTGCTGCACCGCCGTTTCGTTCTCCCTGGAGCCGCCATGAACGCCCCCGCCAATTTGCCCGACTTGTCCCATCTCTGGATGCCCTTCACTGCCAACAAGCAGTTCAAGGCTCACCCGCGCATGCTGGCAACGGCCAAAGGCATGTACTACACGTCGGCCGATGGCCGGCAAATCCTGGACGGCACCGCCGGCCTGTGGTGCGTCAACGCCGGCCACGGCCGCGAGGAAATCGTCGAGGCCATCTCCCGCCAGGCCGGCATCATGGACTACGCGCCGGGCTTCCAACTGGGCCACCCGCTGGCCTTCGAAGCCGCCACGGCAGTCGCCAGCCTGATGCCCCAAGGCCTGGACCGCGTTTTCTTCACGAACTCGGGTTCCGAATCCGTCGACACCTCCCTGAAAATTGCACTGGCTTACCACCGCGCACGCGGCGACGGCCAGCGCACCCGCCTGATCGGCCGTGAACGCGGCTATCACGGCGTGGGCTTCGGCGGCATTTCGGTCGGCGGCATCTCGACCAACCGCAAGACCTTCTCGGGCGCGCTGCTGCCCTCGGTTGACCACCTGCCGCACACGCACAACCTGGAACAGAACGCCTACTCCAAGGGCCAACCCGCCTGGGGCGCCAACCTGGCCGAAGAACTGGAACGCATCGTGGCGCTGCACGACGCCTCCACCATCGCCGCCGTGATCGTCGAACCCATGGCGGGCTCGACCGGCGTGCTGATTCCGCCCAAGGGCTATCTGGAAAAGCTGCGCGAAATTACCTCCAAGCACGGCATTCTGCTGATTTTTGACGAAGTCATCACCGCTTACGGCCGCCTGGGCGCCGCCACCGCATCCGAATTCTTCGGCGTCACGCCGGACATCATCGCCATGGCCAAGGGCGTCAGCAACGCCGCCGTGCCGGCCGGCGCGGTCGCCGTCAAGCGCGAAGTCCACGACGCTATCGTCAACGGCCCCGCCGGCGGCATCGAGTTCTTCCACGGCTACACCTATTCGGCACACCCGCTGGCCGCTGCCGCCATCCTGGCCACGCTGGACATCTACCGCCGCGAAGACCTGTTCGGCCGCGCCCGCAAGTTGTCGGGCGCGTTCCAGGAAGCCGCGCACAGCCTGAAGGGCGCGCCGAACGTCATCGACGTGCGCAACCTGGGCCTGGTTGCCGGCATTGAACTGTCGCCGCGCGCGGGCGCACCAGGCGCACGCGCCGGCGAGGTCTTCCAGAAGTGCTTCGACAGCGGCCTGATGGTGCGCTATACCGGCGATATCATCGCCGTGTCGCCCCCGCTGATCATCGACGAAGCCCAGATCGGCCAGATCTTCGAACAGATCGGGAAGATCCTGAAAGAAGTCGCGTAACGCCGATGATGACGCTGCCCTTGCGGCCGCGCCGCATCCCTTGACACCTCTTGCGGGCGGCCCTGTGCCGCCCGCAAGAGGTTTTTGAAGAATCACCGCCCAGAGCCTTTCGCACCATGAAGAAGATCTCCCATTTCATCAACGGCCAGCATTTCGATGGCCGCAGCAGCCGCTACGCCGACGGCTTCAATCCGGCCACGGGCGAAATCTGCTCGTCCATTCCGCTGGCCTCGACCGAAGACGTGGCGCTGGCCGTGGCGGCCGCCAAGGCAGCATTCCCGGCCTGGTCGGAAACCCCCGCGCTCAAGCGCGCCCGCATCCTGTTCAACTTCAAGGCGCTGCTGGACCAGCACCAGGACGAACTGGCCGAGCTCATCACCCGCGAACATGGCAAGGTGTTCTCGGATGCCAAGGGCGAAGTCATGCGCGGCATTGAGATCGTCGAATTCGCCTGCGGCATTCCGCAACTGCTCAAGGGCCAGTACTCGGACCAGATCGGCGGCGGCATCGACAACTGGAGCATGCGCCAGGCCCTGGGCGTGGTGGCCGGCGTCACGCCGTTCAACTTCCCGATGATGGTGCCGTGCTGGATGTTCCCGGTGGCCATTGCCTGCGGCAACACCTTCGTGCTCAAGCCTTCTGAACGCGACCCGTCGGCGTCCCTGCGCCTGGCCGAACTGCTGACCGAAGCCGGCCTGCCCGCGGGCGTCTTCAACGTGGTGCATGGCGACAAACTCGCCGTGGACGCGCTCATCGCGCACCCCGACGTCGAAGCCCTGTCGTTCGTGGGTTCAACGCCCATCGCCGAATACATTTATTCCGAAGGCACCAAGCGCGGCAAGCGCGTGCAGGCGCTGGGCGGCGCCAAGAACCACTTGGTTGTCATGCCCGATGCCGACCTGGACCAGGTCACCGACGCCTTGATGGGCGCGGCCTACGGCTCGGCCGGTGAACGCTGCATGGCGATCTCGGTAGCCGTGGCGGTGGGCGACGTGGCCGACAAGGTTGTCGAACGCCTGGCCCCGCGCGTGAAGGCGCTGATCGTCAAGGACGGCATGAACGCCGACGCCGAGATGGGTCCGCTGGTGACCGCGCAGCATCGCAACAAGGTCATGGGCTACATCGAAGACGGCATCGCGGCGGGCGCGGACCTGGTCGTGGACGGCCGGGGCCTGACCGTGCCCGGCAACGAAAAAGGCTACTTCCTGGGCGGCACGCTGTTCGACAACGTCAAGCCCGCGATGAACATCTATCGCGAAGAAATCTTCGGCCCGGTGCTGTGCATCGTGCGCGTGCCCGACTTCGCCAGCGCGGTTGAACTGATCAACGCACACGAGTTCGGCAACGGCGTGGCCTGCTTCACGTCGGATGGCGGCGTGGCCCGTGCGTTCGCGCGCCAGATCAAGGTCGGCATGGTGGGCATCAACGTGCCCATTCCCGTGCCCATGGCATGGCATTCGTTCGGCGGCTGGAAGCGTTCGCTGTTTGGCGACCACCACGCCTACGGCGAAGAAGGCATCCGCTTCTACTCGCGCTACAAGAGCGTAATGCAGCGCTGGCCCGACAGCATCGCCAAGGGCGCGGAATTCACCATGCCCGTGGCGAAGTAAACCGCCCGCGCGCCTTTACGTTTTTCAACGAACCGTATTCAAGAAGGATGCTTTACCCGGCTTTTGCATAGGGCGCGGCTTCGGCCGCGCCCGGCCAGTACCACGACACAGCAACATCAAACAACACAAGGGGATGCCTGATGCGCATCGGTATAGGCGGCTTTCAGCACGAAACCAATACGTTCGCGCCTTCGCGTGCAACGTGGGAAGATTTTGCCGAGAAAGGTGGCGGCTGGCCAAAACTGGTCAGCGGCCCCGCGATGTTCCAAGCCGTGGCAGGCGCCAACATTCCCGTGGCGGGCTTCATCGAAGCCATGAACCAGCACACGCTGGTACCCACCACCTGGGCCGCGGCCAGCCCGTCGGGCCCGGTCACCAAAGACGCTTTTGAACGCATCAGCGCATTGATCCTGCAAGGCTTGTCCGACGCGCTGCCGCTGGAGGGCGTGTACCTGGACCTGCATGGCGCCATGGTCACCGAACACCTGGACGACGGCGAAGGCGAACTGCTCAAGCGCGTGCGCGACCTGGTCGGCCCCGACGTGCCCGTGGTGGCCAGCCTGGACCTGCACGCCAACGTCACGCGCGCCATGGTGCGCCACGCCGACGCGCTCGTCTGCTATCGCACGTATCCCCACATCGACATGGCCGAAACCGGACAGCGCGCCGCGTCGCTGCTGTCCCTGCGGCTGGGCGGCATGCCGCGCCCGTACGCATCGCTGCGTGCCCTGCCCTACCTGATCTCGCTGTGCTGGCAGTCCACCGACATCGAACCCTCGCGCAGCCTGTACGCGCAAGTGGGCGAGATTGAATCGCGCGGCGCCACCAGCTTGTCGTTCGCCACTGGCTTTCCCGCCGCTGACTTCCCCGAATGCGCGCCCACCGTGTGGGCCTACGGCACGACACAAGCCGAAGCCGATGCCGCCGCCGCTGAAATGGCGCGCGCCGTGCTGAACGCCGAACGCGAATTCGGCGGCAAGCTCTACACGCCGGATGAAGCCGTGGAAGAAGCCATGCGCATCGCGCGCGACGCCAACAAGCCCGTCGTCATTGCCGACGCGCAAGACAACCCTGGCGCGGGCGGCAGTTCCGACACCACGGGCATGCTGCGCGCCTTGATCCGCCACGATGCACGCGACGCCGCCATCGGCCTGATCGTGGACCCCGCCGCCGCGCTCGCCGCGCACCGCGCGGGCGTTGGAAACAAGGTACGGATTGCACTAGGTGGACACTCGGGTATTCCCGACGACGAACCGCTGGACAGCGAATTCATCGTCGAGAAAACGTCAGATGGACGCTTCGATACGCACGGCGCTTTCTATCGCGGGTTTCACATGGACCTGGGCCCCAGCGCCTGCCTGCGCATTGGTGGCGTACGCATCATCGTCGCGTCGAACAAGGTGCAGATGGCGGACCAGGAAATGTTCCGGTTCGCCGGCGTGGAACCCACGCGCGCCGCGATTCTGGTGGTGAAGAGTTCTGCGCATTTCCGCGCGGATTTCACGGCCATCGCGCAAACGATCCTGGTCTGCGCCGCCCCCGGCTCCATGCTGATGGATGCGGCAAAACAACCATGGACACGCTTGCGTCCCGGTATCAGAATGGCGCCTTGCGGACCGGTGTTTTCCGGCCGAGCCGCAACTGCCTGACCCTCGCACGCCGCCATCGAGCGGCGCGTTAACGACGTAGCGGCCGACCGTGCCGCTCACACCGCTTCAAGGGGAATCTCCATGCTCAAGTTTGTCCGAGCGGCCGCGCTGGCCGGTGCAACGTTGATGATGGCTCACGGCGCTTACGCCGAAACCGTCATCAAGTCCGTCATGCACTCGCCGTTGCGCCTGACCGACCCGCACGCCACCACCGCGTACATCACGACGTGGCACGGCTACATGATCTACGACACCTTGCTGGCCACCGACGCCAACAACAAGATCCAGCCGCAGATGCTTGAGAAGTGGGAAGTCTCGCCCGACGGCAAGACTTACACGATGACCTTGCGCGACGGCCAGAAGTGGCACGACGGCAAGCCGGTCACGTCCGAGGATTGCGTGGCCTCGATCAAGCGCTGGGCCGGTGGCGACGGCATGGGCCGCACGCTGCTCAAGTTCACCGACAAGATCGAAGTCATTGACGACAAGAGCTTTCGCATCGTCATGAAAGAACCCACGGACCTGGCGCTGCGCGCCCTGTCCAAGCCCACCGGCACCGCGCCGTTCATGATGCCCAAGCGCATCGCCGAACAACCCGTCGGCAAGCCCATCACCGACATGACCGGTTCGGGCCCGTTCAAGGTGATTGAATTCAAGCCGGGCGTGAAGACCGTGTACGCCAAGAACACCGACTACGTGCCGCGCAAGGAACCAGCCAGCGGCCTGGCCGGCGGCAAGGTTGTAAACGTGGACAAGGTGGAATGGGACGTCATGCCCGACGCGCTGACGACCGCCAACGCGCTGCTGGGCGGCGAGATCGACTTCGTCGAACAGTTCCCGTATGACCTGTTGCCCATGATTGAAGGCAACCCCGACCTGAAGGAAGAATCGCTCAGCCCGGTCGGCTACTTCACGATGTACCGCTTCAACTTCAAGTACCCGCCCTTCGACAACAAGAAGATCCGCCAGGCCGCCATGTACGCCATCGGCCAGGAAGACGTGATGAAGGCATTGGTGGGCAACCCCAAGTACTGGAAGACCTGCGCATCACTGTGGGGCTGCGGCACGCCGCTGGAATCCGATATCGGCAAGGAAATCGTCGTGCCCTCGAACATCGAGAAGGCCAAGGAACTGCTGAAGGAAGCCGGTTACGACAACACGCCCATCCTGATGATGCACGCGACCGACGTGGGCACGCTGTCGGCTCAACCGGTGGTGATGGCCCAGGCGCTGCGCAAGGCTGGCTTCAACGTCAACCTGGCCGCGATGGACTGGCAAAGCGTGGCCACGCGCCGCGCCTCGAAGGCCGCGCCGGCTGAAGGCGGCTGGAACATCCACAACACCAACTGGTACGCCACCGACGTGATGGACCCGGTGCGCTCCGCGCCCGCCGCCGCCAACGGCGACAACGCCTGGTTCGGCTGGCCCGACATGCCGAAGGTGGAAGAGCTGCGTACCAAGTTCGCCCTGACGTCCGACCCTGCCGAGCAGAAGAAGATTGCCGACGAACTGCAACGCATCGGCATCGACGAAGGCCTGTACGTGCCGCTGGGCCAGATGTCCGTGCCCACCGTCTACTCGACCAAGCTCTCCGGCCTGGTGCATGCACCGGTCTTTGCGTTCTGGAACGTCAAGAAAGCTCCTTAAAGGGGCAAGCAGTTCAGGGGGAAATACATGCTGGCATTCGTCTCACGCCGGCTCCTCGCGACCATCCCCGTTCTGGTGATGGTCGCGGTGGTGGTCTTCGCGATATTGCGTTTCAGCCCGGGTGATCCGGCCATCATCATGGCGGGCGACGGCGCCACGCCCGAACGTATCGTCCAGATACGGCAGACGATGGGCCTGGACCAACCGGTCATCAAACAGTTTGTCATCTGGGGCGGCAGGCTCCTGCAAGGCGACCTGGGCACCTCGCTCATGTCGGGCGTGCCGGTCACCAAACTAATCGCGCAGCGTCTGGAACCGTCCATGAGCCTGGCGGTGCTGACACTGGTCTTCACCTTGCTGGTGGCCATTCCGCTGGGCATCCTGGCGGCATGGCGGCAAGGCAAGCTGCTGGACCGCGCCGTGATGGGCTTTTCGGTGCTGGGCTTTTCCGTGCCGGTGTTCGTCACGGGCTACCTGCTGATCTGGCTGTTCGCCATCAAGCTGGGGTGGTTCAACGTGCAGGGCTATACGCCGCTGGCAAAGGGCTTCTGGCCATATCTGCACCGGCTCATCCTGCCGTCACTGGCCTTGTCCACGGTGTATGTCGCATTGATCGCGCGCATCACGCGCACCAGCGTGATCGAGGTCATGGGTGAAGACTTCATCCGCACCGCGCGTTCCAAGGGCCTGGGCGAAACCGGTGTGCTGCTTGGCCATGCGCTGCGCAACGCGGCGGTGCCCATCGCCACGGTGGTGGGCCTGGGCATTGCGCTCTTGATCAGCGGCGTGGTCGTGACCGAATCGGTGTTCAACATTCCCGGCCTGGGCCGCCTGGTGGTCGAAGCCGTGCTGGCGCGTGACTACCCCGTCATCCAGGGCCTGACGTTGTTCTTCGCGTTCGTCTACGTGTTCATCAATCTGGTTGTCGATTGCGCCTACACGGTGTTCGACCCGCGAATCAGGTACTAGGGCAGAGCCATGCAAACGCCAACCGATGCCGCCGCGCAAGCGGCCGCCGACCTTCCCGGAGGCGGCACTCCTCACGTCACTGCCTGGGGGCAAGTCCGCCAGGGCCTCAAAAGCTGGCCGGTCATGCTGGCGCTGGTGGTGCTGGTCGCCATCGTCGCCATCGCCGTGTTCGCGCCGCTGCTGGGCACGGTCGACCCCACCTTCATCGACCCGGGCTCGCGCCTGAAGCAACCCTTTACCGACTTCCTGTTCGGCACCGACGCCTTTGGCCGCGACGTCTGGTCGCGCGTGGCCTACGGCGCGCGCATCTCACTGATCGCGGGCCTGGGCGCCGCGGTCGTCAGCGTCGTCATCGGCCTGATCATCGGCGTCATCGCCGGCTGGTTCCGGTCGCTGGACGGGTTCATCATGCGCACCATGGACGCCATCATGGCGATTCCCGGCATCCTGCTGGCGATCGCCCTGGTGTCCGTCACCGGCGCCAGCATCACGACCGTGCTGGTCGCCATCACCATCCCTGAAATTCCCCGGGTGGTGCGGCTGGTGCGCGGGCAGATCCTGACGGTGCGCGGCGAACCCTATGTGGAAGCCGCGCTGGCGCTGGGCACGCCCTTGCCGCTGCTCTTGTGGCGCCACATGGTGCCCAGCACCATCGCGCCGCTGACGGTGCAAGGCACCTACGTGTTCGCCTCGGCCATGCTGACCGAGGCCATTCTCAGCTTTCTGGGCGCGGGCATCCCGCCCGAGATCGCGTCATGGGGCAACATCATGTCCGAAGGCCGCATGTACTTCCGCATGCTGCCCGGCCTGATTCTCTTTCCCGGCCTGTTCCTGTCGCTGACCGTGCTTAGCGTGAACATCCTGGGTGACGCCCTGCGCGACGCGCTGGACCCGAAAATGGTGCGCAGGATCTGATGCCGATGACCTACTCTCCTACTCCCCCCGCGGGCGACACCTCGTCCGCCATCCTTGCCATCCGCAACCTGTCGGTGGAAGTGGCCGGCGCGGGCAACCGCGTCGTGCGCAACCTGAGCCTGGACGTGCATGCTGGTGAAACGGTGTGCGTGGTTGGCGAATCCGGCTCCGGCAAATCGGTCACGTCGCTGGCCGTGATGGGCCTCTTGCCGCCCGGCATCCTGTCGATCAGCGCGGGTTCCATCCGCGTTGAGGGCGAAGACGTGGCCACCGCGTCGCAGCGGCGGCTGCGCGAACTGCGCGCGACCCGCATGGCCATGGTGTTCCAGGAACCCATGACCGCGCTGAACCCCGTGCACACCGTGGGCAAGCAGGTGGACGAAGTGCTGCGCCTGCACCGCAAGGGCATGAGCGCCGCCGAACGCCGCGCCAAGGTGCTGGACATGTTCCAGTCGGTGCATCTGCCGGACGTCGAACGCATATTCGAGGCTTACCCGCACCAGTTGTCGGGCGGCCAGCGCCAGCGCATCGTGATCGCGATGGCGCTGATCCTGGAACCCAAGCTGCTGATCGCCGACGAACCCACGACGGCGCTCGACGTGACCACGCAAAAGCAGATTCTTGCGCTGATCAAGGAACTGCAGGTCAAGCACAAGACCGCGGTGCTGTTCATCACGCACGACTTCGGCGTGGTGGCCGAGATTTCAGATCGCATCGTGGTGATGAACCGCGGCGACCTGATCGAAAGCGGCACGCGCAACGAAATCCTGGCCGAACCCAAGCAGTCGTATACGCGGCGCCTGGTGTCGTCCGTGCCCAGCCTGGTGCCCAACCGGCGCGACGCGCCCGACGGCCAGCCGGTATTGCACGTCAAGGGCCTGGGCCGCACCTATGCCGGAAAAAGTTCGCTGTTTTCCCGCAAGGCCGCGCAGAACGTCATTGCCGCGTCCGACGTCAATCTGACACTGCGCAAGGGTGAAATCCTGGGCATCGTGGGCGAGTCCGGTTCGGGCAAGTCCACGGTGGCGCGTTGCATCGTGCGCCTGATCGAACCCACGGCCGGCCACATGATGATGGGCGGCGAAGACCTCAGCACGTTGTCCGGCTCGGCCTTGCGCCCGGTGCGCCGCCGTATCCAGATTGTTTTTCAGGACCCCTACCGGTCGCTGAACCCGCGCCGCACGGTGGGTGAATCCATCATCGAAGGCCTGCTCAACTTCGGCATGCCGCGCGACCAGGCCGTGAAGCGCGCTGGCGAAACGCTGACCGTGGTGGGCATGAGCCCCGACGCCATGCGCCGCTATCCGCATCAGTTTTCTGGCGGCCAGCGCCAGCGCATCTGCATTGCCCGCGCGCTGGTGATGGACCCGGAAATCCTGGTGGCCGACGAGGCCGTGTCGGCGCTGGACGTATCCGTGCAGGCGCAGGTGCTGGAACTGCTGGAACAGGTGCGCCAACGCACGGGCGTGGGCGTGCTGTTCATCACGCACGACTTGCGCGTGGCCGCGCAGATTTGCGACACCATCATGGTCATGCAGCGCGGCAAGGTCGTTGAAACCGGCTCTGCCGAAACCGTGCTGACCGACCCTCGGCATGAATACACGCGCACCTTGATCGACGCGGCCCCGGGGCGCGACTGGGATTTCCGCAACTTCCAGCCGGTTGCCGCCACGCTGGCACGAGCCGCCGCGTCCTGATGCGCTGACGCGCTGATTGCCGAATTGCCTTCCTTTGCAACACTGGAACCGAGATGTCACAACCGCATGAATTGTCCGCCCAGGAACTGCTGCAGGCGTATCGCGACAAGACCCTGTCGCCGGTCGAAGCCACGCGCTCCGTGCTCGAACACATCGAGCGCTGGGAACCGCACCTGAAGGCCACCTATGCGCTGGACCCCGAAGGCGCGCTGGCGATGGCCCGCGCCTCCGAGGCCCGCTGGATGAAGGGCGAGCCGCAGTCAGCCGGCGGCTACTCGCTGGACGGCGTGCCCGCCACCATCAAGGAAAACATCGCCACGCGCGGCACGCCCGTGCCCTTGGGCACCGCCGCCACCGAACTCACCCCGGCAGCAAACGACGCGCCCCCTGCCGCCCGCATGCGCGAAGCAGGCGCGGTGTTGCTGGGCAAGACCACCATGCCCGACTTCGGCATGCTGTCCTCGGGCCTGTCCAGCTTTCATGAACTGACCCGCAACCCCTGGGACCTGACGAAGAACCCGGGCGGCTCCAGCGCCGGCGCGGGCGCGGCTGCCGCTGCCGGCTACGGCCCCTTGCACATCGGCACCGACATCGGCGGTTCGGTGCGCCTGCCGGCCGCCTGGTGCGGCATTGCCACGCTGAAACCCAGCCTGGGCCGCATCCCCATCGACCCGCCCTTCATGGGCCGCTGCGCCGGCCCCATGACGCGCACCATCACCGACAGCGCGCTGATGATGGGCGTGCTGTCGCAGCCCGATGCGCGCGACCACATGAGCCTGCCCTTCCAGGACTTTGACTGGCTGAACCTGGCGCAAGACGTCAAAGGCCTGCGCATCGGCCTGTTGATGGACGCCGGCTGCGGCCTGCCACTGGACCCGGAAGTGCGCGAGGCCGTGCAAGCCGCCGCCCAAGCCTTCGAAGCGGCGGGCGCCATCGTCACGCCCATGCTGCCGTGGATGACGCCCGACATGCTGGAAGGCGTGGACCGCTTCTGGCGCACGCGCTCGTCCATAGACCTGGCCGCGCTGCCTGAAGACCGCCGCGCGAAGATCCTCCCCTTCATCCGCGACTGGGCGGAAAGCGGTGGCGGGCAGACTGGCGAGGCCGTGTTCAAGAGCTACTACGAAACGCTGAACGTGCGCGCCAAGACCGTGGCCGCCTGCGCCCCCTTCGACTACGTGCTGTCGCCCGTGGCGCCGGTGGTGGCGTACAACGCCGAATGGCCGTCGCCCACCAATGAAGTGGCCACGACCATGCACCACATCGGCTTCACGCTGCCCTTCAACATGAGCGAACAGCCCGCCGCGTCCGTCAACTGCGGCTACACCCGGGCGGGCCTGCCTATCGGCCTGCAGATTGCCGGGGCACGTTTCGACGACCTGGGCGTGTTGCGCGTGGCACGCGCCTGGGAACAGATGCGCCCCGCGCAGCATCCGTGGCCGCAGCCCCCCAAGACGAACTGAGCTTCCCTACCCTTCCACAGGAATTCCCATGCGTTGGCTCTTGGCAATGATCAAGCACGAGACGAATACCTATTCGCCCGTGCCGACCCCGTTGGAACGCTTTTTCCGCGGCAGTCCTGAAATCCTGGCTGGCGAACGCGCCATCAAGGCCTACGAAAACACCGACAGCGGGTTGGGCGGGTATATCGAAGTGGCCCGTCGCGTGGGCGCGGAAATCGTGGTGCCGGTCGCGGCCGAGTCCTGGCCCAGCGGCCCCACCAGCGCCGACACCCACGAACGCCTGTGCAAGCTGGTGCTGGACCAGGTCAAGCTGGGCGGCTTTGACGCCATCTTGCTGGACCTGCACGGCGCCATGGTCGCCGAAGGCGTGGAAGACGCGGAAGGCGACCTGCTGCGCCGCCTGCGTGAAATTGACCCGACCACGCCCGTGGCCGTCACGCTGGACATGCACGCCAACATCTACGACGACATCGTCGACAACGCCACCGTCATCAGCGGCTTTCACACCTATCCGCACGTGGACATCCGTGACGCCGGCGTGCGCGCGGCCAACGTCATCGTCCGCACGCTCAAGGGTGAAATCAAGCCCGTCATGAGCTGGGCCAACAAGCCCATGCTGCCGCACATCATGTGCCAGGGCACGCACGCCGCGCCCAACAAGCCCTTGCAGGAGCGTTGCAAGGAACTGGAAGCGGGCGGCGTGCTGGCGGCCTCGGTCTTCGTGGGTTTTCCGCATGCGGACATCCGCGAAGCCGGCTTGAGCGCCGTCGTCTGTACGGACGGCAAGCTGGAAGAGGCAAACAAGTACCGCGACGAGTTGCTGGAACGCGCCTGGGCAGGCCGCGCCGACTGGGTCTTCCACCCTGAACCGCTGGAACCCACCATCGCGCGCGCCAAGCAGATCGAACAAGGCCCCGTCGTGTTGCTGGACCACTTCGACAACACCGGCTCGGGCGGCACCATGGACACCACCGCCGTGCTTGCCGAAGTGCTGCGCCAGGAACTCGACAATGTCGTGTTCTACGCCATTTGCGACCCGGACGCGGCACAGGAAGCCGCCACCGCGGGCGTCGGCAAGACCGTCACGATCAAGCTGGGTGGCAAGCTGGCCATGCCCGCCATCAAGGAACCCAGCGAACCGCTGGAAGTGACGGGACGCGTCAAGCTGGTGTTTGACGGCGTCTACCTGAACCGCGGCCCCATGTACCGGGGCGTGCGCAACGACACGGGCCTGACGGTCGTCATCGACACCGGCCGGGTCGAGATCGTGGTGGTGTCGCGCCACCAGGAACCCTTTGATATCAACTGCCTGCTGTCGGCCGGCATCGACCCGCTGCAAAAGCGCTATGTGGTGTTGAAAAGCCGGGTGCACTGGCGCGCGGGCTTTTCCGACATGGCAACCGAAGTCATCGAATGCACTGGGGTGGGCGTGACCACATCCGACTACAGCCAGCTTGAATTCAAGAACGTGCGCCGCCCGATCTACCCGTTGGACCCGCTGTAAGGCGCGCAGACGCCAACCAAACCCGCGATAAAAACGCGGAATTGTCGACAAAAAGGCCAGCGCTGATCGCTGGCCTTTCATTTTGAAACCTCCCGTAACTGCGCGCGCGGTCATGTGTCCCTTTGCGTCGGTATACTCCGGCGCTGGCCCTTACAGGCTCATGAATGCGTATATGTCGGCAGCCGCGCCTGAGCAACCACGGCGCGATGGCTTGGTGCCTGGCCTGCCGAATATGACTCGACAATCAACGAAGAAACAAAACGATGAAAAAGAGCGTAGCGATCACCCTCGGCGTGGTCATAGTGGGAGCGGGAAGCTGGATAGGCGCCACTTGGTACACCGGCAAACGCATAGAGGAAAGTTCGCAACGCCATCTGGCCGAAGCCAACGAAAAGCTGGCCAAGCTGACGCCGTTGTTCGGTCTGCGCATTGACCAGATCAAGTACGAACGCAGCCTGTTCTCGACCCAGGCGCGCTACGGCCTGTCGCTGGTAAAGAACGACAAGAGCCTGGACGACATGCCCGCCGGCATGATTGAGTTCGACGCGGTCATTGAACATGGCCCCTTCCCCAAGACCGCGCTGTCGCGCGGCGCCCTGGCGCCCAAGCTGGCTTTCGTCCACGCCGAAATCGCCAAGACGGACAACCTGAAGGAAGTGTTCGCCCTGACCAAGGACGTCTCGCCCCTGATCAGCGACGCCATGATCAGCTACAGCGGCACCACCAGCTCCACGTCCAAGATTGCGCCGGTGTCGACGGCCGTGGACGGCAATTCGATCGACTTCAGCGGCATGGTGATCACCGGCACGTTCGACCGTACTCTGGAAGCCGTCACCGCGCACGGCGTGATGGACAAGCTGGCCATCGACGGCACGAAGAGCAACGACCCCGTCGTCATGGCCATTACCGGCATGACCATGGACGTCAACAGCCGCATGGGCAAGTTCGGCGTGTCCATGGGCGACTCCGATCTGAAGGTCAAGCGCGTCGACGTGACCCGCCCGGGCGACGACATCAAGCTGTCGCTGGACAACTTCGGCTATGGCGTGAAGCTGGCCGAAGACGACAAGGCCATCAACGTGCAAGCCGCCTATCAAACGGGCGACATCACCGTGAACGACGTGGCGCTGGGTAACGGCCAGGCCGTGATCAAGCTGGCCAAGCTGGATGGCCAGGCCGTCAAGCAACTGTCCGACACCTACAACCAGATGCTGCGCCAACTTATGGGGCAGGCTGAAGACGAAGGCCTGAAGGACGAGCAGATTCAGACGATGATGGATGCCGGCGGCAAGCTGCTGGCGGGCAACCCGTCGTTCAGCATCGACCCCATCAGCTGGAAAACGCCCAAGGGCGAAAGCAAGCTGAACTTCACGCTGGACCTGGCCAACCCGCCCGACATCAAGAACCTGACGCCGCAAGAGATCGCCATCCAGGCCATCAAGCGCATCGATGCCACGCTGGTCATCTCCAAGCCGATGGTTCAAGACCTGGCTACGCAATACGCGATCAAGAAAGAAGGCCTGACGCCTGAGAAGGCCGCTGAAGAAGCCGACGAAAGCGTGCGCCAGATGGCCGGCATGGCCGAAATGCTGAACGTGGGCAAGAACGACGGCGACAACATCGTCGGCAAGTTCACCTACGCAGACGGCATGGGCAACTTGAACGGCAAGGAAATCCCCGCCGACGAGCTGTTCAGCGGCCTGCTGGGTGCCACCGGCATGGGCGGCATGGACGACTATGGCGACGAGCCGATGCCGGAAATGGGCATGGAAGAGCCGGCAGCGGATGCGACGCCCGCCGTCGGCATGATGCAGGATTTCGACCTGGACACCATCAGCAGCCTGCTGGACGACATGGGCATCACCGCCAACAAGCTGGATGGCGACGAAGGTCCGGTGCTGGTGCTGGATGCCGGCAACACCGGCGCCAACGAGCTGCGCCTGGAATTCCTGTGCAACGACTTCACCGAAAAGTGCCTGGACCTGGTCATGACGGCCACGTACAAGACCAAGAAGCCGATGCCGCTAAAGGCCATCAATAGCTGGAACCAGGAATACCGCTGGACGCGCGCTTACCTGGATGACAACAACCAGGCCGTGCTGCAGATGGACATGAACGCGGAAGGCGGAATCGGCAAGGACAACCTGCAGATCCTGCTGAACACCTTCATCAGCATCGCCGAAGACTTCAACACGGCGGCGCAGGCAGCGCCGGCCAAGTAAGCCTGATACCCAAGCGGGCAAACGCCCAGCAAAAAGCCTCCATCTTGCGATGGAGGCTTTTTTATCGCCATTGCGTTACGCGTAAGCTTCGATCGGCAGGCAGGCGCAGACCAGGTTGCGGTCGCCGTAGGCGTTGTCCACACGGGCCACCGGCGGCCAGTACTTGGCCTCGCGCAGCGACGCCACCGGGTAGGCGGCCTGCTGGCGCGGGTAGTCGTGCAGCCATTCTTCGGCCAACAGCATCTGCGCGGTGTGCGGCGCGTTCTTAAGCACGTTGTCGTCGCGGTCACGTTCACCACGTTCGACCTGGGCGATTTCCTCGCGGATGGAGATCATGGCCTCGATGAAGCGGTCCAGCTCGGCCACGCCTTCGGATTCCGTGGGCTCGACCATCAGCGTGCCCGCCACCGGGAAGCTCATGGTGGGCGCGTGGAAGCCGTAGTCCATCAGGCGCTTGGCGATGTCTTCGGCGCTGATGCCGCTGGTTTCCTTCAACGGGCGCACGTCCAGAATGCACTCGTGCGCCACGCGGCCATTACGGCCCGCGTACAGCACCGGGTAGTGATCGCGCAGGCGGGTGGCGATGTAGTTGGCGTTCAGGATGGCCACTTCGGTGGCGCGACGCAGGCCGTCTGCGCCCATCAGCGCGATGTACACGAACGGAATCGGCAGGATGCCGGCCGAGCCGAACGGCGCGGCCGAGACCGGGCCGACCTTCGCGTCGCCGGGCAGCTTGCCCTGCTCGTTCACCACGCCCGGCAGGTACGGCGCCAGATGCGCGCGCACCGCCACGGGACCCACGCCGGGGCCGCCGCCGCCGTGCGGAATGCAGAACGTCTTGTGCAGGTTCAGGTGCGACACGTCGGAGCCGAACTTGCCCGGCTGGGCCACGCCCACCATGGCGTTCATGTTGGCGCCGTCCAGGTACACCTGGCCGCCGGCCTGGTGGACCAGTTCGCAGATTTCGGTGACGGCTTCCTCGAACACGCCGTGCGTGGACGGGTAGGTGATCATCAGCGCCGCGAGCTTGTCGCCCACCTGTTCGATCTTGGCGCGCAGGTCGGAAAGATCGACGTTGCCGTTGGAGTCAGACGCCACCACCACCACGTCCATGCCGGCCAATTGGGCCGACGCGGGGTTGGTGCCGTGGGCCGAAGCCGGGATCAGGCAGACGTTGCGCTGATGCTGGCCGTTGGCCTGGTGATAGCCGCGAATCGCCAGCAGGCCGGCGTATTCGCCTTGCGCGCCCGAGTTGGGTTGCAGGCTGATGTTGTCGTAGCCGGTGATTTCGCACAGCGCGGCGGACAGGCGGTCGATCAGTTCGTTGTAGCCCTGGCTTTGCGAGGCCGGCGCAAACGGGTGGATCAGCGCGAACTCGGGCCAGGTGATGGGGATCATCTCGGCCGTGGCGTTCAGCTTCATGGTGCACGAGCCCAGCGGGATCATCGTGCGGTCCAGCGCCAGGTCCTTGTCGGCCAGCTTGCGCAGGTAGCGCAGCATGTCGGTTTCGGACTGCACGCTGGAGAAAACCGGGTGCTTCAGGATGGCGCTTTCGCGCGCGACGGATGCGGGAATGCCGCTGGCGGCGGCCGCGTCCAGCGCGTCGATGTCGAGTTCGACGTCGTCGCGTTCCAGGCCGGCGGCGAACACGTTGACCAGCGCTTGCAGGTCGGCGACGGTGACGGTTTCGTCCAGCGACACCGCCAGGCGGGCGCCATCGACGCGGCGCAGGTTGATGTGCTCGCACTCGGCGGCGGTCAGAATGGCCGGGGTGGCGGCGCCGGTTTCCAGCAGCAACGTGTCAAAGAAGGTGTCATTCACCACCTTCACGCCCAGCTTGATGAGTTCGCCACGCAGGATGGCGGTGCTGCGCTGCACGCGCTGGGCGATGCGGCGAATGCCTTCCGGACCATGCCACACGGCGTACATGCCGGCCATCACGGCCAGCAGCACTTGCGCCGTGCAGATGTTGGACGTGGCCTTCTCGCGGCGGATGTGCTGTTCGCGCGTTTGCAACGCCAGGCGCATGGCCGGGTTGCCTTGCGCGTCTTTCGACACGCCGACCAAACGGCCGGCCATGTTGCGCTTGAAGGAATCCTTGCAGGCCATGAAGCCGGCGTGCGGGCCGCCAAAGCCGAACGGCACGCCGAAGCGTTGCGCCGAACCGATGGCGATGTCCGCGCCCCACTCGCCCGGAGCGGCCAACAGGGCCAGCGCCAGCAGGTCGGTGGCGCACGCCACCACGGCGCCTTGCGCGTGGGCGGCTTCCGCCAGCTTGCGGTAGTCGGACACGGAACCGGTGCTGTGCGGGTATTGCAGCAGCACGCCAAAGCACTCGGGCAGGCCCTCGGCCTCGTCGCCCACGGCGATTTCCAGCCCCAGGCCTTCGGCGCGCGTACGCACGACTTCGATGGTCTGCGGATGCACGTGGCGCGAAATGAAGAACACCGGGCTCTGCGACTTGGCGCCACGGCGAGCCAGCGTCATGGCTTCAGCGGCGGCGGTGCTTTCGTCCAGCAGCGAGGCGTTGGAGATGTCCAGCCCGGTCAGGTCGGCGACCATGGTCTGGTAGTTCAGCAGGGCTTCAAGACGGCCCTGCGAGATCTCCGGCTGATACGGCGTGTAGGCCGTGTACCAGGCGGGGTTCTCAAGAATGTTGCGCAGCACGACGTTGGGCGTCTGCGTGCCGTAGTACCCCTGGCCGATGTAGTTGCGAAAGACCTTGTTGCGGCCGGCAATCTGCTTCAGTTCGGCCAGCACATCGGTTTCGCTGCGCGAGGGCGGCAGCGCCAGCGGGGCCTGGCTGCGGATCTTGGCGGGCACGACTTCGTCGATCAGGGCGTCCAGGCTGGCGCTGCCAATCACTTGGAGCATGGCGGCCTGGTCGGCGTCGGACGGGCCGATGTGGCGGGGGATGAAGTCGGTATGGGTGTCTAGGGCGCGCGACATGGGGAGATCTCGGGGTGGTGGTGCATTTCGCGAGCCGGGCACGCCACGAGGACGGCGCGCCCGGCTCGAACCGGCTTAACCGTTGGCGACGGCTTCGTAGCCGGCGGCGTCCAGCAGCTTGTCGGCGTCGGCGGCGTTCACCGGCTTGATCTTGAAGATCCAGGTGGTGAAAGCCGATTCGTTGATCAGGCTGGGGTTGTTTTCCAGTTCGTCGTTGAAGGCGACGATTTCACCGTCGACCGGTGCGTAGATGTCGGAAGCGGCCTTGACCGACTCGACCACGCCGGCGGTTTCGCCCGCTTTCAGCTTGGCGCCGACATTCACGTCGCCAACGAAAACCAGGTCGCCCAATTGGTCCTGGGCGGTATCGGTGATGCCGACGACGAACACGTCGCCTTCAGCTTTGACCCATTCGTGGGACTGGGTGTACTTGCGATCGGTGGGCAGGCTCATGGGAAATCCTCTAGGGAATACGGGGTAGATGAATGGTGTTGCGCGCCTCGCGCGAACGCCGCGTGCATCCAGGCAGGCGGCCGGTCGCGCGAAGCTTCGAGTTTACGAGTGTTCGACGGCTTTGCCGTTACGGACAAAAGGCAGTTTGCAGACCAGGGCGGGCACCCATTTGCCACGGATATCGACCTCGACCGTGTCGCCCGGACGCACGCCTTGCGGCAGGCGGGCAAAGCCGATCGACACGCCCAGCGTGGGCGACATGGTGCCGCTGGTGAGTTCGCCCGTGCCGGCCGGCGTGCGCACGGCCATGTGGGCGCGCATCACGCCACGCTCTTGCAGCTTCAGGCCGACAAAGGCGGCGGGGGTGGCGAATTGTTCCAGCGCATCGCGGCCGATGAAGCGGCGCTCGGCGTTCTTCAAGGACACGGTCCAGGTCAGGCCGGCCTGGTCGGGCTGGGTCAGCTCGTCCATGTCTTGGCCGTACAGGTTCATGCCGGCTTCCAGGCGCAGCGTGTCACGCGCACCCAGGCCCGCCGGGCGCACGCCCTGGGCGACAAGGTCGCGCCACAGTTGCACGACGTCAGCAGCGGGCAGGACGATTTCAAAGCCGTCTTCGCCGGTATAGCCGGTGCGGGCAACCAGCGTGTCGCCATCCAGGTGGGCGGCAACGAAGGGCGTCAGGGATTCAGTGGCGGCCTGCCAGGCCGGGCGCGCGGCCCAGACCTTGGCGCGAGCGTTGGGGCCCTGCACGGCCACCATGGCCAGGTCGCGGCGCGGGGTGATGGCGACGTCGAAATTGCCGGCCTGCTTGACGCGCTGCATCCAGGCCACGTCTTTGTCGGCGGTGCCGGCGTTGACCACCACGCGCCATTCGTCGGCGGCGAAAAAATAGATGATCAGGTCGTCGATGACGCCGCCCTGCGGGTTCAGCATGCAGGAATACAGCGCCTTGCCGGGCACGGTCAGCTTGGCCACGTCGTTGGCCACCAGGCGTTGCAAGAAGGCGTAGGCGTCGGGGCCGACAATATCGACGTTCAGCATGTGCGACACATCGAACATGCCCGCATCCTGGCGCACCGCGTGGTGTTCCTCAAGCTGCGAGCCGTAGGCCAAGGGCATGTCCCAGCCGCCGAAATCGACCATTCGGGCGCCGGAGGCGATGTGTTCGTCGGCCAGCGGGGTGCGTTTGAGGGTTGCGGACATGCGCGGAAACTCCGGGACGGCAATGCTTTGCCAGGGTTACGGAATGCCGGTCGTGACAAGCGGACTGCGCCCGCACGGCATCGGCTGAATCTTCCGCCCCTCTGTCCTTTTGCCTGAGAGTTGCCCCGCGCTTGGCGGGTTTGCACCTTCGGCGCCTGGGCTGCTCGCTGTGTCCCGAATTCGGGGCGGCGCCAGGTCTCTCCAGAGTACTGTTTTGCCGCATCCACACGGTGAAAAACCGGGACGGGGCAAGCATGTGCGGTATCGGTTACCTGAGCGATTCTGGGCGAATTGCGCCTTCGGCGGCGGCCCACTGAAACGGCCGCTCTCTCCCGCAGACATGCGTGACAGCGGCGCCAAGCATACAACGAAAACAAGCCCTGGAAAAGCGCGATTTCCGGGCTTGGGCCAGCGGCAAACCGCAGCTGGCAGGCGGCGCCGGAGCTGGGCTGGACCGGCCCAGCGTCGCCCCGCTTGTTGCTGGCGCTGGCGCTATCCCAGCGCGGTGTCCAGCAGCATCATCAGCACAAAGCCCAGCATCAGCCCGCAGGTGGCATAGACCTCGTGCCCCTTGCGGTGCGATTCGGGAATGATTTCATGGCTGATGACAAACAGCATGGCGCCCGCCGCGAAGCCCAGGCCCCAGGGCAGCAGCAACGCCGACCAGCCGACGATGGCGGCCCCCAGCACGGCGCCCAGCGGCTCGACCAGCCCCGACAACATCCCCAGCGCCACGGCGAAGGTTCGCGTGTAGCCGGCTGCCAGCAACGCCACCGCCACGACCAGCCCTTCGGGAACGTCCTGGATGGCGATGCCGGTAGCCAGCGCGGTGCCGGCCACCGGATCGCCGCCCGCAAAGCCGACCCCAATGGCCAGGCCTTCGGGCAGGTTATGCAAGGTGATGGCGATGACGAACAGCCAGGCCCGGCGAATGCGGCGCGACTCGATGCCTTCGCGGCCCTTGATGAAGTGTTCGTGCGGCAGCGTGCGGTCCATGATGAGCAGCACGGCGGCGCCCAACAGAATGGCCGCCCCCACCGTCAGCCCCGCCCCCCACGGCCCCATGCCCTGGCTTTCAGCCGCCGCGATGCCCGGGGCCACCAGCGAAAACGCGCAGGCCGCCAGCATGACGCCGGCGCCGAAGCCGAACATGCTGTCCTGGACCTTTTGCGGAATGGTGCGGGCGAACAGAATGGGCAAGGTGCCCAGCGCGGTAGCGGCGGCCGCCACCAGTCCGCCCAGCAAGGCGTCGGCCACGTGCGGCGCGCGCACATCCAGATAGGCCCACAACTGGTGCAAAGCCAGGCATGACACCAAGACCGCCAGCGTCCAGACACTGATGCTGGTGGCCGCGGGACGCACGCGATGACGACTGAAGGTGTTCATGGGGCGACTGCCTCCGTCACAGAGCGGGCTTAGCCCTTCGCAGCCGCATAGCGGCGAGCCACTTCGGACCAATTCACGACATTGTAAAAGGCGCCAATGTATTCAGGGCGACGGTTTTGGTACTTGAGGTAATAGGCGTGTTCCCAGACGTCCAGGCCCAGGATCGGGGTGTTGCCCTGCATTAGCGGGCTGTCCTGGTTGGCGCTGCTTTCCACCACCAGCTTGCCGGCGGGCGTGACCGAGAGCCAGGCCCAGCCGCTGCCGAAGCGGGTCAGGGCGGCTTTGGTGAAGGCGTCGCGAAAAGCGGCCAGGCCGCCCAGTTCGGCGTCGATGGCGGCGGCCAGCGCGCCATCGGGTTCGCCGCCGCCCTCGGGCGACATCACGGACCAGAACAAGCTGTGGTTGGCGTGGCCGCCGCCATGATTGCGGACCGCGCCGCGTATGGCTTCGGGCAATTGGTCCAGACGGGCGACCAGGGCTTCAACGGGCTCTTCCGTGCTGATCCCTGCGCCATCCAGCGCCGCGTTCAGGCTGGTGACATAGGTTTGATGATGCTTGCTGTAGTGGATCTCCATCGTCATCGCGTCGATGTGAGGCTCCAGGGCCTCATAGGCGTAGGGCAGCGTCGGAAGGGTATAGGCCATGCATGTCTCCGTGGGACTGGCCCCCTTTTTTAGCGAAAGGCGCCAGTTAAAATCGAAAACATAAATGATATGTATTTTTATTTGATAAAACAATGGCGGCGTGGAAGTTGAGCCATCACCGCGCTATTACGGGGCCATCACCCGCGCCATCACTGCCTCATCACAGCGCTGAAGACAATGCCTATTACAGCGCCTTGCCGCAGGCTACTCCCGAGGCCCAGGCCCATTGGAAGTTGTAGCCACCCAGCCAGCCGGTGACATCGACGGCTTCGCCAATGAAATACAGGCCGGGCATGGTTTTGGCCTGCATGGATTTTTGATCCAGGCCGCGCGTATCGACACCACCGCGCATCACTTCGGCCTTTTTGTAGCCGGCGGTGCCGCTGGGCACCAGTGTCCATTGGTGGATGTCTTGCGCCAAGGCGCGCAGCGTTTTGTCCGGCGCGTCGGCCAGGCGCATCGCGGCAAGACCGGGCTTGCCGCCCTGCTCCGCCAGATGCAGCCACCGATCGGCCAGCCGCTTGGGCCATAACCCGGCCAGTACGGTATGCAATTGCTGCCGGTTGCCCGACTTGGACGCGAGCAGCTCTTCAGCCAGGTCGCGGCCCGGCGCCAGGTCGATGACGATGGGTTCGCCCGGCTTCCAGTAGCTGGAAATCTGCAAGATGCCTGGCCCGGACAGGCCACGATGGGTGAACAGCAGGTCTTCCAGGAATTCACCGCGCGTCTTGCCCTGCCCCGTGTGCAGGCCCACTTCCAGCGCCACGCCCGACAGTTCGGACAGCGCCTGCCATTGTGCGGGGTCAAAGGTCAGCGGCACCAGCGCGGGCCGGGGCTCGACCACCTTCAAGCCGAATTGGCGCGCAATCTTCAAGCCGAAATCGGTGGCACCCAATTGCGGGATCGCCATGCCGCCCGTGGCCACCACCAGCTTGGCCGCGCGGATCACGCCCTGGCTGGTGCGCAACTCGAAACCCTGCTCACCATGGCTGATCTCGGCCACGGAACACCCCATGCGCCACTGCACATTGCCCGCGTCGCACTCGGCGCGCAGCATGTCGATGATGGATTCGCTGGAATCGTTGCAGAACAGCTGGCCACGATGCTTCTCGTGCCAGGCGATGTGGTGGCGCTTCATCAGCGCCAGAAAATCCTGCGGCGTGTAGGCCGACAGTGCCGAGCGGCAGAAATGCGGGTTGTCGGACAGAAAGTTGGCGGGTCCGGTCCCGATGTTGGTGAAGTTGCAGCGGCCGCCGCCCGAAATGCGGATTTTCTCGGCCAGGCGCTCGGCGTGGTCGACCAGCACCACGCGCAAGCCGCGTTGCCCGGCCACCGCTGCACACATCATGCCAGCGGCGCCGGCGCCGAGTACGGCTACATCAAACATCAGGACTCCAGACCCGCCGGGTCTTATTCTTCGATCAGGCAATCAACGTAGTAGCGCTTTTCGCCATCCGGACCCAGTTCGTCGGCCAGGCCGTGAATATAGGTTTCGAAGCCGGGGAAGCGCTCGTTGAATTCACGCGCGAATTGCAGGTATTGCACGATGGTGCGGTTGAAGCGTTCGCCCGGAATCAACAGCGGAATGCCCGGGGGATACGGCGTCAACAGCACGCCCGTGACGCGGCCTTCCAGCTTGTCGATGTCGACACGCTCGACCTCGCGGTGCGCCATGCGCGCAAAGGCGTCCGACGGCTTCAATGCCGGCACCATGTCGCTCAGGTACATCTCGGTGGTCAGGCGGGCGACGTCGCGCGCGCGGTAGGCTTCGTGGATTTCCTGGCACAGATCGCGCAGGCCCATGCGTTCGTAGCGGCGATGCACGCGGCAGAAGTCCGGCAGGATGCGCCACAGCGGCTGGTTGCGGTCGTAGTCGTCCTTGAACTGCTGCAAGGCGGTCAACAGCGTGTTCCAGCGGCCCTTGGTGATGCCGATGGTGAACAGGATGAAGAACGAATACAGGCCGGTCTTTTCAACCACCACGCCGTGCTCGGTCAGGTACTTGGACACCAGCGCGGCCGGGATGCCGGTTTCGCCAAAGCTGCCCGACATGTCCAGCCCCGGCGTGATGACCGTGGCCTTGATCGGGTCCAGCATGTTGAAGCCTTCGGCCATTTCGCCGAAGCCGTGCCAGTGGTCATTGGCTTCCAGGATCCATTCGTCTCGGTTGCCGATGCCTTCGGACACCAGGCGGTTCGGGCCCCAGACCTTGAACCACCAGTCGTTCTTGCCGAATTCCGATTCCACCTTGCGCATGGCGCGGCGGAAGTCCAGCGCTTCGCGGATGCTTTCCTCGACCAGCGCGGTGCCTCCGGGCGGTTCCATCATGGCGGCGGCCACGTCGCACGACGCAATGATTGCGTACTGCGGCGAGGTCGACGTGTGCATCAGGTACGCCTCGTTGAAGACGTTGCGGTCCAGTTTGCGGGTCTCGGATTCCTGCACGATGATCTGCGAGGCCTGCGAAATACCGGCCAGCAGCTTGTGCGTGGAGTGCGTGGCGAAGACCATCGCGTCCTGGCTGCGGGGGCGGTCCTGGCCGATGGCGTGCATGTCCTGGTAGAACTCGTGGAAGGACGCGTGCGGCAGCCAGGCTTCGTCAAAGTGCAGCGTATCGACATAGCTGCCGAGCTGTTCCTTGATCATTTCCACGTTGTAGATGACGCCGTCGTACGTGCTTTGCGTCAGCGTCAGGATGCGCGGATTCTTGTTCACCGCTTCGCGCGCGAAGGGGTTGGCTTCGATCTTCTTGCGGATGTTGTCCGGGTGGAATTCTTCCAGCGGGATCGGGCCGATGATGCCCAGGTGGTTGCGCGTGGGGCGCAGGAACACCGGGATCGCGCCCGTCATCGTGATGGCGTGCAGGATCGACTTGTGGCAGTTGCGGTCCACCACCACCACGTCGCCCGCGGCCACGTTGGCGTGCCACACGACCTTGTTGGACGTGGACGTGCCGTTGGTCACGAAGAAGCAGTGGTCGGCATGGAAGATGCGCGCGGCGTTCAGCTCGGACTCGGCCACGGGGCCGGTGTGGTCCAGCAATTGGCCCAGTTCGTCCACGGCGTTGCAGACGTCGGCGCGCAGCATGTTTTCACCGAAAAACTGGTGGAACATGCGGCCCACGGGGCTCTTCAGGAAGGCGACGCCGCCCGAATGGCCCGGGCAGTGCCAGGAATACGAACCGTCTTGCGCGTACTTGACCAGCTCGCGGAAGAACGGCGGGGGCAGCGAATCCACGTAGCTGCGCGCTTCGCGGATGATGTGGCGCGCCACGAATTCGGGGGTGTCCTCGAACATGTGGATGAAGCCGTGCAGCTCGCGCAGGATGTCGTTCGGAATGTGTTCCGACGTGCGCGTCTCGCCATACAGGTAGATGGGGATGTCGGCGTTGCGGAAACGCAGTTCGCCGATGAACATGCGCAGGTTCTTGATCGCGCTGGCCACGTCCTCGGGCGAGTCCACGTCGAACTCTTCATCGTCGATAGACAGGATGAAGGCGCTGGCGCGGCTTTGCTGTTGCGCAAACGAACTCAGGTCGCCATAACTGGTTACCCCGATCACCTCGACGCCCTCGGCCTCGATCGCTTCAGATAAGGCACGAATACCCAAACCGGACGCGTTCTCGGAACGGTAGTCCTCGTCGATGATGAAAATGGGGAAGCGAAATTTCATGCAGGCGCTCCTGGGGGCATGGCGGGTTCGGACGCGTAACGCGGCGCGAGTGTACTGCTAGTAAAAATCCGGCTGATGACAGACGGCGCGAGCCCCCGCCGACAGGCGGGAATGGCCGAATTGTAGGGCTGTTTTTCTTTCAGTCCTACGGGAAATCCCCAGATGGGCCGAACGGCCGTTGTCATCGCGCCAAAAGCGCTGGCTTTCGGCACGGCGGCAACGGCTGCCAGAGGGAAAAGCCTACCGGATGGTGCGGGCTTCACCGGCCCGCAGGGCCGAGGTGAACTGCTCGAAGTAGGCGGGAATGGACTCGACGGCCCCATCCCGGATGCGGCGTTCGACCTTGGCAATGGCGCCAAAGCAGACTTCGGCCCCGGGTTCGCCGCACACCAGTACGACCGGGTCGTCATCGTCGCAGACTTCATACAAGCCGCCGTGCGCGCGGCGACCCACCTCGTAAAGGTAGGCGGCGGCGCCGACGGTCTGCATGGGGGTCAGGGGCAGGCTGCCCAAGTGGGCGGCCTCTAGTGCGTCATCCAGCGCATGGACGCTGGACAGGGAATAGTCCAGCACGGCGCCGGTGGATTCGGCGACTTGGACAAAGTGTTGCGCGGCGTCCGCCACCCGCTCGACAAATGCACCCTGCACTTCGTCGAGATTGGCGTCCTGGTTTATCTTGAGGAAACCGAACATCGTTGGCTCCTTTGTGAAAACCGCAAGCGGCAATGGCTCGATTATAGGCGGCGGCTTTGCCTATACTGCCCCGCAAAGCCCGCCAACGTTACCTATTCCCAACACTTGACGCCCATGCCCCCACCGCTAGTCAGACGCCTGACCACCCCGGATGCCCCGTCTTTACGACGCCTGCGCCTGGATGCGCTGGTTGAAACCCCCGAATCGTTCGGATCGAGTTACGAAGAGGAACACACGCTGACACTGGAAGATATCCAGGCGTGGATCGCGCCACAGAACGATGGCGCGATGTTCGGCGTCTTTGACGACGAGTCGCTGGTGGGCATCGTCGGCGTGGGCCGTCAGCGCAAGCTGAAGATGCGCCACAAGGCGCACATCTGGAGCATGTACGTGGCGCCTGCGCAGCGCGGCCATGGCTTGGGCCGCTTGCTGATGCAAGCCGCCATTGCGCACGCGCGCACCATGCGCGGCATTCGCCAGGTGCAGTTGAGCGTCACCGCCAACAACGCGGCGGCGGCCACGCTGTACGCCAGCCTGGGGTTCGAGGAATACGGCACGGAGCGCGAATCGCTGTGCGTGAACGGCCAGCTTTATGACGAGACCCTGATGGCGCTGCCGCTCGACGGCAAGTAGTTCGCGCGGGCGAAGGTCGTTCAAGGTCTTGTCCGACCTTGCAGCCCCCGCCAGCCCGGGTCACGCCGATTCAAGCCGCCGAACCGCGCCGCCGCGCGCCATGGGCGCACACCTGATTGCGCCCGCCGTCCTTGGCTTTGTACAGCGCCTGGTCGGCCGCCTTGATCACGGCTTCGGGCGCGCGCAAGGCGTCGCCCCGCTCGGCCACGCCGATGCTGACGGTGACACGCATCGGTCGCGCATTGCGCCCGGCGCGCGCGCCGCGCCGGCGTTGGCCGATCTGGTCCGCCTTGGGCCGCGCCGGCTTATCGCGCAAGCGCATCTGATACGCCTCGATGGCCCTTCTGACGGCTTCCAGATGCGGCATGCTTTCGGCCGCCGTCTTGCCGGGAAACACCAGCGTGAATTCTTCGCCGCCGTAGCGATACGCCTGGCCGCCGCCCGGCACCCGCCGCAATTGGGAGGCCACCATGCGCAGCACCTGGTCGCCGACGTCATGCCCGTGGGTATCGTTGAACGCCTTGAAATGGTCCACGTCGGCCATCGCCAGCGTGTACACGCGGCCCATGCGTTGCAAGCGTTCGTTCAACGCGCGCCGCCCGGGCAAGCCGGTCAGCTCGTCGCGAAACGCCATGTGGAAGCCCTCGTGCGCCAGCGAGATGCACAGCGCGGTAAGCGCCGCGGCCGACATCAGGGCCAGTTCAATCGGGTGGTGCGCGCCGCGCGGCAAGGCCCACGCCATGCACACAAAACCCAGCCATTGCCCCGCCTGCTGCGGACGGCCATAGCGCAGCAGCAGCAAGGTCAGTGTCAGCCCGGTGCCCAACAGGGCAACCAGGGCTTCAATGGGCACGCCCAGGCGCGCCAGCTTGCCTTGCACGGCCAGGGTGCCGAACACGTCCACCATGCCGTCCTTGCCGATCAGCGCAATGCCCGCCACGCCGATGGCAATCAGGCCAAGACGCAAGGCCAGGTCCAGCAGCATGTTGGAACGTTCCGCCCACAGCGCGTTGATGGTGTAAGTCACCGCCCACCAGGCTAGCGCGGGCCCCAGCGCCCAGGGCGCCTCGCGCGCCAGCGTTGGCCACAGCACGGTGGCGGCCAACACACACAGCATCAGCGCCAGCGTTTGCGAACGCTGGTACATCAGGCAGATCGCCGTGCCAATCAACGCCATCACCCAGGGCACGAACGGCACGATCAATGTGAGCGCCGGCGGCCATTCCCGCCACAACATGAGGGCGACCGCGGCGGCGACTGGCAGCGCGGGATAAAACAACAGGGGCAGCCAGGGAATATGGGGGTAACGCACAGGGGTCGGGGCCTTGCTCAGCTTGCAGAGATGACGTCGCCAAATCGGCAAACACACATATTCTTTTTACGGTCGCGGGCGAAGGTTCTTTAGCGCTTTTGCCGCAACACCCGCGACGCGCGCCGACGCACCTTGCGCGTGATATGGTTTTCTTCCTTTTCACACAGGAACGCCTTCATGCAGCTCCTCGTCAATATTGATGTGCCCGATCTGGATCACGCCGTTGACTTCTATCAGCGCGCATTCGGGCTGACGCTGCATCGACGACTGGGGCCGAAGGCGGCGGAAATGCACGGCGCCAACGCCCCCATCTACCTGCTTGAGAAAGCCGCTGGCACGCGCGCGACCAGCGCCTCGCCGCAATGGCGCGACTACGCGCGCCACTGGACGCCGGTGCATCTGGACGTGGTGGTGGCCGACGTGGACCGCGCGGTCGATCAGGCCGTGGCGGCCGGCGCGCACCTGGAAGACGCCGCCACCACCCACGCCTGGGGCCGCATCGCGCACCTGAGCGATCCCTACGGCCATGGCATCTGCATTCTGCAATTCCTGGGCCAGGGCTATGACGAGCTGGTGGATGACAGCAGCCTGCGAATCGCGCCCGTTGCGGCCGCTGATTTCGACGCACTGGCGGACATTCGCGTCGCGGCCATGCGCGACAGCCTGGAACGGGTGGGCCGCTTTGACGCAGACCTGGCGCGCGCGCGACTACGCGACAATTTCCGCCCGGATTGCACTTGGTGGATTGAGCGGGGCGGACAACGGGTGGGGTTCTATGCGCTGCGGCCAGATGGCCAGGGCCTGCGGCTGGACCACCTGTATGTGGTGCCCGCCGCGCAGGGCCAGGGCCTGGGCGGCCGCGTCCTGCAAGGCATTCTGGAAGACGCCGACCGCCAAGGGCTGCCAGTCAGCGTGGGCGCGCTACGCGACAGCGACGCCAACCGGTTTTATCGCCGGCACGGCTTCGTGCAGACCGGCGAGACCGAATGGGATATTGCGTACCTGCGCGAGTATCGGCGTCAGTAACTGCGTGAGCGGTACATCAGCAACCGCGCAAGGGCCAGCGCGCGGCGTGCGCGCGCTGAACCATCAGGTGCGCGGCAACGTCACGCCGCGCTGGCCCTGGTACTTGCCGCCACGATCCTTGTACGAGGTCTCGCAGACTTCGTCGCTTTCCAGGAACAGCATCTGCGCGCAGCCTTCGCCGGCGTAGATCTTGGCGGGCAGCGGCGTGGTGTTCGAGAATTCCAGCGTGACGTGGCCTTCCCATTCGGGTTCCAGCGGCGTCACGTTGACGATGATGCCGCAGCGCGCGTAGGTGCTCTTGCCCAGGCAGATGGTCAGCACGCTGCGTGGAATGCGGAAGTATTCCACCGTGCGGGCCAGGGCGAAGGAGTTCGGCGGGATGATGCAGACATCACCCTTGAAGTCCACGAACGAGCCTTCGTCGAAGTTCTTGGGGTCGACGATGGTGGAATTGATGTTCGTGAAGATCTTGAATTCGTCGGCGCAACGCACGTCGTAGCCGTAGCTGCTGGTGCCGTAGCTGACGATGCGCCCGCCATTGGCCGTGCGGACCTGGCCCGGTTCAAAGGGTTCGATCATGCCGGCGTCGGCCTGGCGGCGGATCCAGCGGTCGCTTTTGATGCTCATGGTGGCAATGGTGCTAAAGGGGATGAAGTGGGGGCCATTTTACTCAGTTCCCCCAGAACGTCCGGTAGACCAGGGCAATACCGTTCACTGATCCGCCCTTCAGGTCCACCGACAGCCCGCGCGCCAGCCGGTAACTGGCCCGGCCCACGGTATCGCTACCCGCCAGCCCCTGCTCGACGCTCAGCGTAATGCCGTTGGCGAACGATTTGCTGGCCACCAGGAACTGGGTGGCCAACTGGCTGTTGCTGTCCCGGTTTACGTTGCCCGCCACGGTGCGGTCGGGCAGGATGCTGCCCGAACTGCCGATATTGCCGGTGCGCACGCTGACGTCGTCCAGCCCGAACTGCTTGTAGAACGGCTGCCCGCCCCCCAGCAGCGCGGTCCCCACCGATACCAGCAGCGCCGCGTCACTGCCGCTTTCGTCGGGCCCCCGGCCCAGCAGCAGCCACGACAGCTTTTCCACGTCGCTGACATCGGGGTAGGACACCAGGTCGATGCGCGGACGCTGGGCGGTGCCCACCACCTTGACACCGGCTTCCACCTGTTCGCCCGTGCGCAACGCCTCGATATCCAGTATCGGGTTGTCCAGCCGACCTTGGAACGTCAGCGTGCCACGGGTCAGCCGCAGCTTCTGGCCATAGGCCTCGATGCCGCCACCCCGCGTGCGCAAGGCGCCCACGCCCGTCAAGCGGCCGTCGTTCAGCAGGATCCGGATAGAGCCCAGCAGGCCGGCGTCCAACCCCATGCCGGTGATGTAGAAGCGCGGCCCCATGTCGAACTTCAGGTTCATGCTGGTTTGCAGCGGCGTGGATACCGTGGCGCTGTCCTCGCCGGCGCGGATGACTCTCACGTCGTCGTCCAGCGACGGCACGCCCTGCAGAATTTCCAGGCTGAACCAGCCGGCGTCGGCTTTCAGGTCGCCCACGATATCGATGCGCGGCATGGCCGCCGTCAGGTTGATGGTGCCGGAGACCATGGCGTAGCGGTCCGAGCGTTGCAGCGCCGGGAAGCGGTACAGCGTCAGCTTGATGTTGCCGCCGCCATCCATGATGTTCCACTGCCCGCTCGCCTCGGCGTATCCGCCCTTGGCCCCGGGGTTGGTCGTGATCCATTCCTTGGTGCGCCATTCGGCCGGCATCACGCGCAGCGCCGCCGGAAAGCGCAGGCTGTCCAGCACCAGCCGCTGGCCATCCAGCCGGGCCGACAGCGTGCCGTCCACCAGGCGCACGCCGTCGTCGATGCGCACCACGCGCAGCTTGTCGCCCCGGATGGTGCCGGTGGCCGCCCATTTCCCGGCCAACGTGCCTTGGACGTCGACATTGGCCTTGACCGCGCCGCCCACTTCCATCGTGTCGCCCACAAAGAGGCTGACCCAGGCCAGGTCGGCAATGTCGGCGTCGAGCTTGGCGCGCAGGGGTTGGCGCTCGTCCAGGGCCATGCCGCCGTTGGCGTCCATGCGCAGCACCGCCGTGCCCGTGCCGCTGACGGTGCCCATCTTGTTGGTGGCCAGGTCGATCTTGGCGTCCAGGCGGCTGGCGTTGGGGGACGTGGGCGTGGCAGTCAGGTCCAGCACCAATGCCTTCAACCCGAGCGGAATGGGCGGGTCCCCGGGAATCAGCAGATCACCTTCGCGGCGGGCGATGCGTGCCTTGCCGGCCAGCCGGCCGTCGAATTTAAGGTCCCAGAGCAAGTCCAGCGCAATGCGGCGCTGGCCCTCGGGCACCATGGCGTTCACGCGCGCCGGACCCTTGCCCAGCTTGCTGGCGGCGTCGGGATCGATGGCGCCGATCACCTGGCGGGCCATGGCGGCGGTAATGACCAGATTGTCGGCCTGGCCGGCGGTTTCCCAGCGCTTGCCGCCCCCGCGCGAGCCCTGGTGCGCCAAGGTCAGGCGTTCCTTGCCCGGCAGGGTCACGCTTAGCACGGTCTGCCCGACCTGCCATTGCCATTGCGGGTAGACGGCCGAGGGCAGATAGGCCAGGGACACCGGCCGGTCCGCCGCCACGGTGAAACCGGCGGTATCGGCCGTCAGCCTGGAAAACGTGCCGCGCCAGCCCAGCAGCGCCGAGTCGGGCTGGCCTGCCGGGCCCTTGCCCCAGCCGCCGGTGAAGACAATATTGGCCTTGGCGGGGGCTTGGCCCAGCACGCCCGCACGCGCGTTGGCGGGGGTATAGCCAGCGCTCAGTTCGCCACGATGGGCGGACACGGTGCCGGCGACATTGCCCTTGAGTTCCGCGCCGCCGGGGATACCGGGCCAGAAAGCGTCCAACTGGGGCGCTTGCGCATCCAGGGTCAGGGCGCCGTCATTGGCATCCATCTCGCCCGATGCCTGAATGCGGTTGCGGCCCAGTTTCAGATCCACATCCAGGCCGTGAATGCGCAGTCCGGCCAGCGGGTTGGTGCTGGGAGCCGAGGGAGTGTTGGCGGGTGAGGCTGCTGCCGGGGACGGCGCGGTTGCTGCTGCACCGGCCGTTGCGGGATCGCCCGCCGCGGGATCGCCCGCCGCAGCACCGGCTGCCGCAGCACCGGCTGCCGCAGCACCGGCTGCCGCAGCGTCGGCTGCCGCAGCGTCGGCTACCGCGGCACCGGCCGCCGCAACTATATCCACTTGCGCCTTGACGCTGCCCGTCAGGGGCTGCTTGTTCCAGCGGGTGCCTTCTTCAAAGCGCAGGTCAACGGCGGCGTGGCGCAACTGGCTCAGGTTTTCGATGTCGGCCTGCACGTCGCCGCGCACCGTCAGCACAGCCGGTGGAATGGACTCGCCCAGCCAGGGCGCCAGATCCAGGCGCTGCGCGCTGATGGTGCCCGCGATGCGTTCGCGGCCCGCCCCCTGCGCCGGGTTGGATTGCAGGTCCAACTGCGCGGCCAGCGCCGATTTGTCGGGTAGCTGGACGTTGACCCGCGCGCTGCGCAATACCAACGCCGTGCGCGGCGCCAGGTCAGCCACCACATTCAGCAGCAGGCCGGAACCGTCACCGTCCAGCTTGGCCTGGATACCATCCATAGACCCCGCGGCATCCGCGCGCAACACCACCTGGCAGGCGGGCGGCGGCGGGCCTGCCAACTGGTTGGATGCGGCGCCTGCCGCTTGGGTGGAACCGGCGGACGCCGCGGCAGCCTTGGCGTCGCCCTTGGGTTGCGGCTGGACCGAGTGCCTGGTTTCGGACTCGGGCTTGGATTGCGAATTGGGTGCCGACTTGGGTGCCGACTTGGGTGACGAAGCGGGCGACGGCTTGGATGGCAAATTAGCTGGCGACTTGGCATCGGCCTGCTTGCCGACCGCCGTCTGGCTTGCGGCCATCACGCCGCTTAATCTGTCCGCTTGGCACAAAGGAGAGTCGGGGCCGGATCCGCGCGCGGTCACGTCCAGGCGCGCGGCGAAGGGCCAGGGGTCCGCCATGCCTTGGAGTTCGGCCTCGCCGGACACCTGCGCCTGGCCCATCTCGTGGCCAACGCGCAATGACGCAATGCGCAACTGCGCGCCCTGCTTGCCGGCCGCGAACGTGGCGCTCAGGTCGCCCAACGTGACCGGCAAGGGCTGGCCATCCTGCTCCAGGTGGAAGTCGCCCAAGGCCACGCGGTCCACCGCGATATCCACGGGCAGCGACGGCAGCGTAAACGGTTCGCCGTCATCCTCGGGGGCAGGCGCGTCGGCCTGGGTCGTCAGCGCCACGCGCACCGACCCGGCCGATACGTCGCGCACATGCAGCCGCCGGTCGCCCAGCGCGCGCCAATTCACCTGCAGATGCAGCGCGCTGACGTCGATGCGCGTACCGCCGCCAACATCCAGGTCCAGCTTGCCCACGGTCACGCCGCGCAGCAGCGAACCCTGTACGTCCAGCGCCTGGCCGTCCAGTTGTTGCGCGGCCGTCGTCAACAGCAGCCGCGTTCCGTTCTGCGACCCCACCAGCCAGAACAGAAAGCCGGCTGCCAACAACAGCAGCATCGCCAAGCCGGGCAACCACCACACCAGCACCTGGCGCAGGAACTTGCGCAACATCCTCAAAACGCGATCCCCAACGAAAAGTGCAGACGCAGGTCGCGCTCGCGCTGGCCGTAAGCCACGTCCAGGGACAGCGGGCCGGCGGGCGTGCGCACCCGCGCGCCCACGCCGTAGCCCAGGGCCAGCGACATATCGCCGAACGATTCCGCGGCATCACCGGCATCCAAAAACACACCCATGCCCCAGCGCTCGTCGAAATAGTGGTCGTATTCGATGCTGCCGACAACCAGCGTGGGCGCGCCCACCACCGCGTTGTCGCGCTGCACGCCGATGCTCTGGTACTTGTAGCCGCGTATGGACCGCGCGCCACCCGTGCGAAAGCCAAAGTCGTCAGGCACCTGCACCTTGCTGCTGGACCACACCCGCCCGACCTCGCCGCGCACGGTCAGCACGTCCAGCTTGCCGATGGGCCACCACTTCTGCGCGCGCAGCCTGGCGCGGGTATAGGGTTCGCCGGTATCCAGCGTAACGCCCACGCCGCCGCCCACGGCGATTAGATTGCCTTCGCGCGGGTTGTACTTGTTGTCCACGTCGCGGCGCAGCCATTCGGCCGTGGCGGTCAGCGTGGGCAAGGTGTATTCGTCGCCGCCATCGATTTTTACGTGATCTTGCGCCAGCAATAAACCCCAACGGGTTTCGTATTCCACGCGGCTGTCACCCGCGCCCTTGCGCTCTTGCAGGCGCGTGGCGCCCAGGGCGTAGCGCGTCACTTCCAGGCCCTGGATGTCGGAATGGTCGGCCAGGACGCCGATTGAATCCTTGTAGCCGCGCTCGGTCGGCGGCAGCAGGAAGTCGGCGTAGGCGCGTTGGCGCAGCCGATCCACGCCGAAACCGGTTTCCAGGGTGACGGGTTGGCCGAACACCACGTTCTGCCGGTACAGCGATTCCACACGCACGCCCGCTTCGTCATCCAAGCCGATCGAGCCCGTGAAGCGCTTGGGCGGCGCTTCGACCACGCGCACCTGCACCGGCAGGGTCACTTCGCCGTCGGAATCAAAGGTGGGCGGCGGAGGCGGGACGGCGCCGGATACGGACGGGTCGCCCGCCGGCGTTTCCGCGGCCAGCTCGGTGGAGCCCGGTGCGCGGGCACGATCGACTTTCACGTCGGTCGCCTGCGACTGGGTGCTGCCCGGGGTCTCCAGCGACACGAACGCGCCGCGAAAGAAGGCGGTGGATTGCAGGTCCTGCTGCCAGGTGTCCAGCCGGTTCTGGTCGTAGGCCGCGCCCACGGAATAGCGCACGTAGCGCTCGACCAGCTTGTTGGGCACGCGCTTCAAACCTTCGGTATTCAGCTCGCCCATGCGGACCTGGGGTCCGCTGTCGATGGTGACGTGCAAGTCGGCCGTGGCCGTGTCGGCCATGATGTCGGCTTGCGAAGCCGTCATGCGCGCCAGCATGAAATCACGCGTCGACACGTCGTCCAGCAAGGTCGACTTGGCGCGGTTCCAATCGCTGTTGATGAATGGCTGACCGGCCTTGAGCTGCCAGTCGTCGCGCAATTTCTGCACGCGCTGGGCATATTCAGGCCGCGTGATGCGGCCCGTGAATGTCAGGTCCACGGACGAGACGGTCGTGCGCTTGCCCGCCACGATGCCGATGTCCCAGGTTTCCCCACCGATGTCGGTACCGGCCTCCAGCGTCACCTTGGGTGAAAAGTACCCCTGCGTGGCCAGCGCGGCCAGCGTGGCGTCGCGCGCGCGCCGGCGCAGCCGGTTGATTTCTCCGCCGTCCTGGTCTTCGGCCAGGCGGGCAATCGCGTCAACCGCCTCGGTAATCGCCGTCAGCGCGGCCGGGGGCACGCCCCCTGGGTCCACGATGATTTCCGGGCGCTTGGCCAAGGCCTCGCCCGTTACCACGCAAAGTCCTGCCAGAAAGGCGCGTGCTGCCCACCGCATGCGTCACGTCGGCTGCTGGACGACGATGGACGGGAATTTTCCGGCCATATCGCGCGGGAGCGCCGCGACGCCGGCCGCGAGCTTGCGCGCAATGCCGCGATAGAGCGCGGCGGCTTCGCTGCCCGCGTCCGACACCACGGTGGGTTTGCCGGCGTCCGTCTGTTCGCGGATGGCCAGCGTCAAGGGCAGGCTGCCCAGCCAGGGCGTCTGGTATTGCTCGGCCATGCGCTGGCCGCCGCCCTCGCCAAAGATATGTTCGGCGTGGCCGCACTGCGAGCAGATGTGAATGGCCATATTTTCGACCACGCCCAGAATCGGCACTTCCACCTTCTGGAACATGCGCAGGCCCTTGCGGGCGTCCAGCAGCGCCACGTCCTGCGGCGTGGTGACGATCACCGCGCCCACCACCGGCACCTTCTGCGCCAGCGTCAGCGCGACGTCGCCCGTGCCCGGCGGCATGTCGACGATCAGGTAATCCAGGTCGCGCCAGTTGGTCTGGCGCAGCAATTGTTCCAGCGCCTGCGTCACCATGGGGCCGCGCCAGATGGCGGGCGAATCGGCGTCGATCAGGAAACCGATGGAATTGGCCTGCAAGCCATGGCCCGTCAGCGGTTCCATGCTTTTGTTGTCCAGGCTTTCAGGGCGGCCGGAAATGCCCAGCATGGTCGGCACGCTGGGGCCGTAGATGTCGGCGTCCAGCACGCCTACCTTGGCGCCCTCGGCCGCCAGCGCCAGGGCCAGATTGACGGCTGTGGTGCTTTTGCCCACGCCGCCCTTGCCGGAGGCCACGGCAATGATGTTGCGCACATTGGGCAGCGGCTTCAGGCCCTTCTGCACCGCGTGCGCGGCAACCTTCCACGTAATGGTGATTTGCGCGTCGGGCACGCCAGCGGCCGCCAGGGCGGCGGCGGCAAGGGCGGCGACGTCGTCGCGCACGCCATCGGCGGGGTAGCCCAGTTCAAGCGTCACGGCGGGGCGGGCGCCCGTCAGTTGGATGTCACGATCTTTTACAGAAACGCCGAGGTCCAAACCGGTGTTGGGGTCACGCGCGGCGCGCAGGGCGGCGCGGATGTTTTCTATCGTTATACTCATGTCACTATGGTTCCGTAGGCAGCGCGGCTTCTGCGGGCCGCCATCCCCTAAAGGATAGCGGATACGCGGGAACCTTTCGCTGCGTTTTGCATCCGACCTTCATGACCAACACACTTATCCGCTTCTTCCGTGCCGTCCTATTCGCCGCCCTGGCCTTGATCGGTATGGCGATGGCGCTGGTCTTCATGCTCTCCACGGCGCTTGCCGTGGCGATCCTGTACGTGGTCGCCAAGGTGCGTGGCAAACCTTTCGGCGTCCGCGCCTATTGGAGCCAACGCCAAGGCGCCCGACCGGGTCCATTCCAGTCCGCCACCGCCCCTTTCGCCACGCAACCGCGTGGCGATGTGATCGACGTCGAAGCACGCGAAATCCGCTAACGGCGGCGCTGCATCACGGCTTGCGCCACACGCGGCGCAAGCTTGCCGTTGCACGGTACGCTCTCGGGGCCTGTTAGCCGCGCGCTACAAGCTTCGGCGCCACGCCTTGGCCGCTTCCCCTTCAACCCGCCCGAATCGCAGGCTTGCGATCGGCGGGTTGTGTCGTTATCGGCCGGCGTGGCGGGCAAGACTTCGCCATTGCCCTAAAATGGCCCGCCAAACCCCTTTTTCCTTCAACCTCTGTCGACAACCATGTCTCGCACCCTTTTTGTCACCACAGCGCTGCCCTACGCCAACGGCTCCTTCCACATCGGCCACATCATGGAATACATCCAGGCCGATATCTGGGTCCGTTCGATGCGAATGGCGGGCCACACGGTGCATTTCGTGGGTGCGGACGACGCGCACGGCGCGCCGATCATGCTGAAGGCCGAAAAAGAGGGCATTTCGCCTCAGGCGCTGGTGGCCCGCTACGCCGCCGAACGCCCGCAGTACCTGAACGGTTTCCATATCCGTTTCGACCACTGGCATTCCACGGATTCCGCCGAGAACGTCGCGCTGTCGCACGACATCTACCGCGCGCTGCGTGCCCAGGACCTGATCGAAACCCGCTCCATCGAGCAGTTCTACGATCCGGTCAAGGGCATGTTCCTGGCCGACCGCTACATCAAGGGCGAATGCCCCAAGTGCCACGCCAAAGACCAATACGGCGATTCCTGCGAGGTTTGCGGCGCCGTGTATGCGCCCACCGAGCTCATCAACCCGTATTCGGCCCTGACCGGCGCCACACCCGTGCTGAAGTCGTCCGACCACTTTTTCTTCAAGTTGTCAGACCCGCGCTGTGTGGAATTCCTGCAGCAATGGACCACCGGTTCCAACGCCAACGGCGGCAAACACCTGCAACCAGAAATGCTGGCCAAGACCCGCGAATGGCTGGGCGCCGAAGACGGCGAGGCCAAGCTGGGCGACTGGGACATCTCGCGCGATGCGCCCTACTTCGGCATCGACATCCCGGACGCGCCGGGCAAGTACTTCTACGTGTGGCTGGACGCGCCCGTGGGCTACCTGGCGTCGTTGAAATCGTATTGCGCGGTCAAGGGGCTGGATTTCGACGCCCTGCTCGACCCCAATGGCACCACCGAACAAGTCCACTTCATCGGCAAGGACATCGTCTACTTCCACGCGCTGTTCTGGCCCGCGATGCTGAAATTCGCCGGCCGCAAGACGCCGGACCAGGTGAACGTGCACGGCTTCATCACCGTCAGCGGTGAAAAAATGTCCAAGAGCCGCGGCACCGGTATTTCGCCGCTGCGCTATCTGGAACTGGGCATGAACGCCGAGTGGATGCGCTATTACATCGCCGCCAAGTTGAATGCCCGCGTCGAAGACGTGGACTTCAACCCGGAAGATTTCATCGCCCGCGTCAACAGCGACCTGGTCGGCAAATACGTCAACATCGCCAGCCGCGCCGCCAGCTTCATCACCAAGCACTTTGACGGCGTGCTGGGCTATTCCGGCGACACCGCCGCGCTGTCGGCGGAATACGCCGAACAGGCCGAATCCATCCGCGCCGCGTTTGAAGCCCGCGAATACAACCGCGCCATCCGCGAAATCATGGCCTACGCCGACCGCATCAATCAAGCGTTCGACACGGCCCAGCCGTGGGTGCTGGCCAAGGGCCTGGCCACCGCTGACGACGCGCAAAAGATCGCGCTGCAAGACATCTGCTCGCGTTCGCTGGCGGGCTTCAAGGCCTTGTCCGTGATGCTGGCCCCGGTACTGCCGTCGCTGGCCGAGCGCGTGGCGCTTGAACTTTTTGGCGCACAAGCCCCGTTCACCTGGGCCGACGCCGCCGTGCTGCCGCAGCGCGTGGCGCCGTTCAAGCATCTGATGCAGCGCGTTGAGCCGCAAATGCTGGAAGACCTGTTCGAACCGCCCGCCGCCCCCGTGGTGGTGCCCGGCGGCGAACCGGTTGCCGAGACCATTTCCATCGACGATTTCGCTCGCGTCGACCTGCGCATTGCGCAGATCGTCAACTGCGAACACGTCGAAGGCTCGACCAAGCTGCTGCGCCTGACGCTGGACGTGGGCGAAGGCCGCCATCGCAACGTGTTTTCGGGCATCAAGTCGGCCTATAAGCCCGAAGACCTGATCGGCAAGCTGACCGTCATGGTGGCCAACCTGGCCCCGCGCAAGATGAAGTTCGGCGTATCCGAAGGCATGGTGCTTGCCGCCAGCCACGCCGACGAAGCGGTGGATACCGGCATCTACGTGCTGGAACCCTTCCCCGGCGCCAAACCCGGCATGCGCGTGCGCTGATCGGGATGCGCTAGCCCAGCAACAACCCGCCAATCGGCGGGTTTTTTATCGTCTGATGGTATTCAGCGTTGACTAGGCGCCAACCCCGGATCCAGCGAATGACGCTCGTCGAAGACAAAGCATTTGCCGTCATAGCCCGGACCGCCCGTTTCCTCGAAGTACTTGAGGATGCCGCCGTCTAATTGGTACACGTTCTGGATGCCTGCCTCGTTCATGTAGATGGCGGCTTTTTCGCAGCGGATGCCGCCCGTGCAGAAGCTGACGACGGTCTTGCCTTCGAGTTCGGCGCGGTGCGCCTGGACGGCGGCGGGAAATTGCGTGAAGCGTTCGATGCGCCAGTCGATGGCGTTGTGGAACGTGCCTTCGTCCACTTCGAAGGCATTGCGCGTGTCGAGCATCACCACGGGCCGGCCGGCGTCGTCGGCGCCCTGGGCAAGCCAGCGTGCCAGCGTCTGGGCGTCCACGCCCTGAGCACGGCCCGCTTCGGGGCGGATGGTGGGGTGGTCCATACGGATGATTTCGCGCTTGATCTTCACCAGCAGCTTGCGAAACGGCACGGCGTCGCTGTGGCTGAACTTGACTTCCAGATCGGCAAAACGGGGGTCGCCGCGCAGCGCTTGCAGGAAGGCATTGATGCCCTCGGCCGAGCCGGCCAAAAACAGGTTGATGCCCTCTTCGGCCAGCAGGATGGTGCCCTTGAGCGCGCAGTCGCCAGCCACCGTGAGCAGGTGGGCGCGCAGGTCGGGCAAGGAATCCAGCGAAACGAATTTATAAGCGGCAATATTGACGACGGAAGTCATGGCAAAGCGATGGAAAGCGGACGGCGAAGCCCGTAATCATAATCGCTGGGCGGGTCAAGCCGCCCGCGGCCCGGCAGGTTCCAGACGGTGGCGGCTTGATCCGGCTCAACGGCGGCCGAAGTCCAGCGTGTCGCCGGAGCTCAATACCCAGGTCATGCGTTGCGGGTTATTGGTGTTGTCCAGCGACATGGAGGTGATGCGCGTCATCCCCGCCAGAAAGTCCTGTTCCAGCTTCATCGTCTGCGGGGCGCAGGCCATCATGGTGGCCACCGGGTTCGCCCGCACAATGAGCTGGCCGTTGGCCACCGTATAGGGCGCGTTGTACTGGTTGCAGCCCGCAAAGCCCGACATGCTCGGGGTGCCCTGCACATGGACGAAGCTGGCCGTCAGCGGCCGGGAACTCGATGAGGGATGCGGGATGGTCCGCAAGCCGCCACCCGGCAGGGTCCAGCGGGCCAGATCCCAATTGGTCTGCACCAGCACATCCGAGGCCGAAGCCGGTTGAAAGCGCGGGTCCTGCCCGTCTGCCGCGCGATACGGCGGCGCGGCGCAGGCGGCCAGGCCAACGGACAATACGCACGGCGCCAGCCAGCGCAGGGAAGCGGTAAAGGACATGAACGGTCTCCCGGAATCAGCAAGGGCAAGGTAAGCCGCGCCCCGGCAAGACGCCGGGCGCGGACAACGCCACATTATCGCCGGGGCCGCCGCCTTGGGGCGCCGAGCTTACGGCGTGGGAGGATCCTGGCGGCGCTCGAATTCCAGCACGTCGCCGCCGCGCAGGTTGAACGTCATGTGACGTGGGGCGCCGCCGCTGTCCAGCGTGAAGGTATCGATGGTTGTCAGGCCGCGCAGATAGTCGGCTTCAAGCTTGGCGCGTTCGGGCGGCACGCAGGCCATGCGGGTGGTGGCCGGGGCGTCGATGAACAGCTTGCCGCCTTCCAGCTTGTAGGAACCCATATAGCGGTTGCAGCCGGCAAACCCGTTGACACGGTACTGCTTGCCTTGGGCCAGGAACGTGAGCCGCACCGGTTCGCCGTTGTCGCCATGGGGAATGTCGCGCAAGCCGCCGCCGGCCTGCGCCCAGCGGACCAGTTCCCAACTGGTTTGGGCCAGCGAGTCCGCGCTGGTGGCGGCATTGGCCGCGGCGGCGCCTTGCGGGCGCGCGCCTCCGGTGGACACCGCGCAACCCGCCAATGCCACGGCCAGCAGGCTCAGGCAGAGCAGCCGGCAACGCGAAGACAGATGGGAAAGCATGGGTAGGTCTCCTGAAGGTTTCGATCACCCGACTGTAACCGGGCCAGGCCCGTGCCGTCCTTGTATCTCACCCCTACAGCGGTATCCAAAAGCACCAAGCCGCGTCGGCCGCCTCACACCGATGACGCAGGCAACTGCATCGAATGCCGCATGGCGGCGGCTGCAGCCGGCGCGCAGAATCATTCCAGACCAGGCGTCCGGCAACCCTGGCACACAGGAAAGGAAGCCGCTTACAGACGCACCAAGCAACGACAGACGCACCAAGAAACGCAGGTGTCCAGCCCGAGGGGGCTGCACAAACAACAAGACTACCGGGGAGATGCGGCGATGGGCTTCTTAAGAACCTTACTGGCGCTATCAGTGGTGCTGGATCATCTGGGCGGCAGTTATACCGACAACCTCGTCGGCGGCCGTTTGGCGGTGCAACTGTTTTACGTGATCTCGGGTTTCCTGATTTCGTATGTGATGACCGCCACCGACAATTACCAGGGTGCGACGGGCAAGTTCTATGCGAATCGCTTCCTGCGACTGTTCCCCATCTACCTGGCCGTGGCGGCACTGACGCTCGCGGCCCACGTGCTGAGCGGCGGCGCCTTCTTCCGCATCTATGACGCCCTGCCATTCTCCGCCGACCTGTTCCTGATGCTGTCCAACCTGTTCATCTTCGGGCAGGACTGGCTCATGTTCTTCGGCATCAAGGATTCGGCTTTGGCCTTCACGGGCAGCTTCGCCAATAGCGAGGTGCCGCTGTATCAGGGGCTGCTGGTGCCGCAAGCCTGGACGCTGGGCGTCGAGATGAGCTTCTACCTGGTGGCGCCTTTCGTGCTGGGTTCGCCGCGCCGGCTGCTGGCCTTGCTGGCTGCGTCGCTGGCCCTGCGCGGGGTGCTGATCGCCACCGGTATCGGGCTGGGCGACCCCTGGACCTACCGCTTCTTTCCGACCGAGCTGGCGCTGTTCCTGATCGGCTCGCTATCGCACCAGGTGCTGCTGCCGCTGTTCAAGGCATGGACCCGCCGCGTGAGCCGCCTGCCGGAAATCGGAACCGGCGTGCTGTTCGCCTACACGCTGCTGCACTTCTCGATCAGCATCAACCCCACGGTGCGCGACGGGCTGGCCGTGCTGCTGTTCGCCGCGCTGATGCCGCTGGCGTTCCTGTTCCAATCGCGGCATCGGCTGGACAAGGCGATCGGCGAACTCAGCTACCCGATCTATATCTGTCATTCGCTGGTGATCCTGGTGTTCGGTTGGCTGCTTAACGACATCCAAACGCATCAGCCCATGCTGTTCGCGGCACTGGTGATAGCGGGCAGCATCGGATTTTCAGCGCTTTTGAACGGCCTGGTCGCTGACCCCGTGGAGCGCTTGCGCAGCCGCCTGCGCAGCAAGCCGCAAGCGGGCGCGCCGATACCCGTTCCAGTTCTGGATCCCCGTCGGCGGCCGCAAAGCGCGGCGCAGCCCATCGGGACTATTCACCGCGTGCCTTGATATAAGCAGCCAGCACCAGTTCTATCTGCCGCTTTTCTTGCGAGCTCAACCGTGAATAGGTGGCGTACGACACGGATTCGAACGGCCAGGCGGGCGGCGGGGAGACGCCCCCTTCGGCCGTTGCGGCCGGGTCCGTGTAGCCGGAGTTCAGCATCGGACCTTCTCCGGTGCTGAGCCACATCGGACTGACCCGCAACGCGCGGGTCAATTTGATGAGGGCATCGCTGGAGGGTTGCTGGCGCTGTCCGCTTTCGTAGTTGCCGATAGCGCTCTGAGAGAGGTTGCTTGCGACCGCCAAGTCCTTTTGAGTCCATCCCTGAAGCATTCTTGCGCTGCGCAGACGATGGCTAAACGTGTCCAATCGATCAACCTGAGACATTAATATGAAATTATTTATTTAATTAAAACATCTCAATACAACCGCCAAATAAACGGATTGCACCCCAATTTGCGGGTTAATCCGTAAATCGCACTTTTCGCGCGCTTGCCTGCTGGCCCGACGTGCGCCGCCCGCCCTCTCCGGCGCTGCCCCTATTTTAAAAACTTCATATCTGGCATTGACTTAACTGTCTTGCCCTTCAGGTACAACCGGTTGGCAACGCCAGTGCCACTGGACCGCTTGCCTGAAAAAATCCGGGTTGAGTTTATGAGCGATTCGGTATGGAAAATAGAAAATAATGTATCGGTAATACTTAATAATCCCTGACCGCAACCGCGCAAGAACACAAAAACAATCACCGTTTCAAGTGCTTCCCCAGGGGGACGGACC
The DNA here is from genome assembly GCF_029637605.1 of Achromobacter spanius. NCBI lineage: Bacteria > Pseudomonadati > Pseudomonadota > Betaproteobacteria > Burkholderiales > Alcaligenaceae > Achromobacter > Achromobacter spanius. The sequence continues at coordinate 3,531,442 of NZ_CP121261.1, forward strand.
CGCCAGCGGTTACCATCAGAAACTACAGAAACGTATCTTCACAAAAAAACACGCCCGTGTTTAAATGAAACACGGGCGTGACTTCAAGACGGCATTTGGTCCACCGGCCCCTGGCGGCCAGCATGGGACAAGCAACCGGCCGGATTCCCTGCCCACATTCAAAAAAACACCGCCGCACGCTCTCGTCATGGCGCGCCGTCTTACGCCGCGCCCCTCATTGGAAGCATCAATGAATAACACGCTGGATGTCATTTTCCTTGGCAATGACGATGCCAAGCACACCAGGCTTGTGGACGCCTTATCTCATTTGGGTTTCTGCGTACGCCGCTGTCATGACTTGATCGACGTCTACGACCGCTACTCCCGACGCCCCAGTCCGCTGGTGGTATTGGACGCGCCACTTTCCGATATTCACAACGCCGCCGTGCGCTTGCGCGCGGTGGATCGGGGCTTGGGCATCGTGGCGATTGCCGCGTTCACCGACTCTGAAAGCCGCATCCGGACGTTGCTCTGCGGCGCGGATGCCTGCCTGCCCCCTGACGTAACCGGCCTGGAATTGGCGGCGGCGCTGCAAGCCTTGGTGCGCCGCGCAGTGGGGCTGGACGGCATGGAAGCCGCCGCCGACGCGCACGCCGAAGAGCCGCCGCAGGAAGCCTGGCGGCTGGCGAACAAGGGTTGGACGTTGATCAGCCCAACCGGCCGCACGCTGGGTTTGACGACGGGAGAACGAGATTTCCTGTCGCGGCTGGTGACGGCGCCGGACCGCAAGGTCAGCCGCGACGCCTTCTATGCCGATGGGGCCGACGATGCCGATAGCGGCATCACGCGTCGACGCTTTGTGGACGTGATGATCAGCCGCCTGCGTCGCAAGGCCGCCACCAATCAAATGACCTTGCCGATCCGCGCGGTGCATGGCTGGGGCTATATGTTCGCCGCGGACATCACGCTGGATCTGGACTATCGGACTTCGGGGGAAGACAGCCGGCAAGAGGGGCTGGAGGAATGGCGCCGCGAAACCGAGGATGCGGACGCGGCAAACTGAGGCGGCCCGTAAGGCCTTGCGTGGTCCAGCGCACTGTAGTTGGCTAAACCCGTTGGCTGAACCCGTGGGCTGAACACAGGCGAAAAAAACGCGGCGCTGCCCCCGAGAGGTAAGACGCCGCGCTAAAACAACACGTGAACCCGGAGTCATCAGCCGGCACTGATGCCTTCTACCTGGATCACGCGATTCCAACATTCGTGCCTCATACTGCTCACGCACGGTCCGACCGTGAACTTGCGCCGGGTCTCTAGTCCCCGCGCAAACTGCAACGTGATCAACGCCTGGATCTCGGGCCTGCCCTGACTGCTGGCCGACCTTCCATCCATATCAGCGGTTTTCCACTTCGATAGCCGCGTGATGAACGAAGTTTATGACTTGGGCCGGGAATCCAGTAATTCTTTGTTGATAGTCTTCCATACCTATTTGATATAGCAGGGCGCTTCGTCGCATCGTCCTAAAATGCGAACTAAAGGACAAACCCAATGCCCCTGAACTCGCTTTCGCTGTCACGCCGGCTCAAGAAAATCCGCGCACTGTTCTCGCCCACCTGGTGTTTGGCCATCCTGGTCGCCCTGGATGGCTATGCCTTCATGCACCCCGTGCTGCGGGAAGTGAGCGCGCGGGAATATTCGTTCTGGCTGGCGCTGGACAATTGGCAAGACGTGATGCGGGTGGTCGGGCTGCTGGAGATCCCTCGGCTGGTGCTGGGCGTAGGCCTGCAAGTGATTGCCATCGGCCTTATCCTCAAGGCGCGGATCGCGTGGGCGTTCTCGCTGGTGCTGCTGATCGGTATCGGCACCTTTGCGATTCTTGGCGAGGCCGGGCGCGCGGGGCTGGGCGTGTACACGCTGGTGTTGCTGATTGCACTGATTGTCTATTGGCGGCGCTTTGACCGCGCAAGCGTTACGGCGGGTTCACTGTTCGCGTTGGTCAGCGTGGTGTCCCTGCTGATCTACGCGGTCTTCGGCACGCTGTACCTGGGCGATGAATTCAATCCCGCGGTCAAGGATGCAGGCACCGCGTTCTACTTCGCCATCGTCTCCATGTCGACGGTGGGCTATGGCGACATCACACCGCACAGCCTCACGGCAAGGCTGTTCACCGCGTCGATTATCATTCTTGGCATTACCGTGTTCGCCACGTCCATCAGCGCGATCGCCGGCCCGGTGATCGGCGGCAATTTGAAACGGCTCGTCAAAGGCAGGTTTTCCACGGCCATGAGAAAAAACCACATCATCATCGCAGGCGCCACGCCGCTGGCGCTTAGCGTCTACGCCGGGCTGCGCCGCCGGGGCGACGAAGTCACCGTGATCGTGCCGCCCGGCATGCCGCAGGAATACCCCGCCGCCACGGACCTGATCGAAGGTGATCCCTCCAGTGTGGAGGTCTTGCATAACGCCGGCGTGACCCGCGCGCGCTATGTGCTGGCGCTGCGCGACGACGACGCCGAAAACGCATTCATCGTGCTGGCCGCCAAGGAAGCAACGGGCGAAGGCGGCGCGAAAACGGTGGCGCTGGTCAACACCAGCAAGCACCTGGAGAAGATCCGGCGCGTGCAGCCGGACCTGGTGTTTTCGGTGCAATTGCTGGGCGCGGAGTTGCTGGCGCGCGCCATCAACGGCGAACCCATGGACGGCCAAGCCATCGCGGACCTGTTCTTCGCCAAGGTCGAGCCGCAGGCGAAACCCGCCTGATCCTGCCGGCGCGCTTTACTGCGAGCCACGCCATGTGCAGCCGCTACGCCGCTTGCGCGCCAGGCGGCGAATGCCGCGCATACCAGGGCACGAAGTCGGCCGACGGCATCGGCCGCGCAAACAAGTACCCCTGAATGAAAGCCACGCCGCGCGTCGTCAGATAATCAAACTGCTCTTGCGTTTCGACCCCTTCGGCCACCACCGCCAGATTCAGGCGATGCGACAAGGTAATGATGACGTCGAGCACCGGCGCCTCTTCTCCGGACGGCATGATCGCCTGCACGAAGCCCTTGTCGATCTTCAAATAGTCGACGGGAAACTTCTGCAGGTACGACAGCGAGCAATGGCCGGTGCCGAAATCATCAATGGCCACGCGCACGCCCGCCGCGCGCAGCGTATCGATATTGCTGCGGGCCTGGCCGCTGTCCGAGATCAGGCTGCGCTCGGTGATCTCAAGCACAATCAACGGCCGGCGCGCCGCGACCTTGCCCACGAAGGCCTGGATGTCGGGCACCAGCGCAGCGCTGGACAGATGTTCGGGCGCGATGTTCACGCCCACATGAAAGTCGGGCGGCGTCACCCACGACTGCATGTCGCGCTCGATCAAGCGCAGCAGGTGCTGCGTCAAGGGAATGATCATGCCCTCCGCCTCGGCTGCGGCGATGAAAATGTCCGGGCGCACGAAGCCAACGCCAGGGCGGTTCCAACGCATCAGCGCTTCGACGCCTTCGCACTGCCCCGTCAGTTGTCCATACACGGGCTGATAGTGCACCTGGAATTCGTCGGCAAGCATGGCGCGGCGCAACTGCTCCTTGAACGACAGCCGGTTCAATTGCAGCCGATAAGCGGCGAAAGCCAAGCCCGCGCCAATCAACAAGGCCGCGGGCAGATAGCCCAGCAAGAGCTGCCGCCAGGCGTCGATCAGGCTGGCCGTGGGCGCCTTCACATGGATGGTCAGCGCCACGCGCCCGTTGTTGCGCGTGATCTCGTCGTACACGGGTTCAACGCCCGCGTCGGACGCCCCCCAGGAATCGCTACGGATCGGCGCCCCCTTGCCCACGATCAATTCCAGGCGATAGTCGCCCAAGGTGGCGACGGCGTTAAGCAAGTCCAGCACGTAGCGTCCATCCACGGCGACGGCGCCGCTGTATCCGGGCGCGCCCGGCTTGCCCAGCAGGATGGCGGGGCGATCCGGCGCCAACGGCGTACCCGCCACGGAAAACAGCCAGCGGTCGGGCGTGCCTTCGATGGGCCATTGGCGCAAATCGCCCAGTGCAAAATCCACTTCGCCGACGGCCGACGAACAATAGATGTGCCGCTCGTTCGACAAGACCAGGGAGCGAAAGTACGGGTTCAGCGTGCCCCAGCGGCGCAGTTGGGGCAGCACATCGGCACAGGGCTGCGGCGTCAGGTCCGCCACCTGGTCCAGCACGGGCCAGGCCTGCGCCAATATGTTCTCGACCTGCACACGGACAATCTGCGCGGCCGCTTCGGCTTCCATGCGCTGCTGCTTTTTGGCATAGAACCAGGTCTCTACAGCGCACACCACAACCGGAAGCACCAAGGCGAAGGCCACCGGCAGGTATCTCCAGGAAGGCACACGAACCGTCATTCCTGATGTGGGCAAAACCGCCTCGCTGAAAAGTTCAAACAGCGCCAAAAGGGCGTCGCTGCATGACACACCAAGCATGGCGTAACGTCAAGTTACTTTGGCGCCATCCCCGCGCGCGCTCGCGGCGCGCGCCACGCTGTGTTTGCGCCAGGTCATACATGGGCAAAGAGACGACGGACGCACGCTGGTATTACGGGCCCGCGCTGGGCTATTGTTGACTCACGCCATGCGCATCGCGCCGGCTGCCCCCAACCTGACGGCTTGAGGACTGATTCGTTACCCCTTACCCACTTCGACAAGGACGGATGATGAAGAAACCTACTGCCTCCAATCCCCAAGGAATCGCCGACGCCAACGCCGCCTACTGCCAACGGCTGGCGCAGCTTGCGCAAGACAGCCAACAACGCTGGCTGGAACTTGGCCGGCGCCTGGCCGACGAGAACGCCACCAAATACCTTTCCGCGCTGGCTCCGCTGCAGCAGCCCGGCGGCTGGCAAAACATCGCGCCCGCGTGGGGCGAAATCACCCGCAAGCAATGGCAAAGCCAGCTGGAAGCCAGCCAGGCCATCACGCACACGGCGCTGCAAGAACAAGCGGCGCTGGCAGCCGGGCTGGGCGAGGCCATGAGCGGCTGGTTCAAGACTGTCACCGGCGGCGGTATGACGCTGGCCTCGTCGCCGATGACGCAAATGTGGTCGACCATGTCCGACCAGATGGCCGCCGCGTGCTCGGCCATGCGCGACGCCAGCCAAGCAGGAGCGCACCATGACGGCTAAACGCACGGCACTGGTGACAGGCGGCGCGGGCGGCCTGGGCCGGGCCATCGCGCAAGCCCTGCACGACGCCGGCCACGACGTCATCGCCACGTATCACACCAGCGAAAGCGCCGCGCACGCCTGGGCGGAAGAGGAAGCGTCGCACGGCCGACGCTTCGCGCTATACCAGGTAGACGTCGGCGACCATGCCTCATGCCAGGCGTTGATGCAGCGGCTGGAACAGGACGAACGCACCATCGACATCCTGGTCAACAACGCGGGCATCACCCGCGACGCCCGGCTAGCCAAGATGAGCCTGGAAAATTGGACCGAGGTCATGCACAGCAACCTGGATTCCCTGTTCCACATGACGCAGCCACTATGCGGCGGCATGGCGGCGCGCGGATGGGGCCGCATCGTGAACATTTCGTCGGTGAACGGCAGCAAGGGCGCGTTCGGCCAGACCAACTACGCCGCGTCGAAGGCCGGCATTCATGGCTTCACAAAAGCTCTGGCGCTGGAACTGGCCAGCAAGGGCGTCACCGTCAACACCGTGTCGCCGGGTTACCTGGACACGCGCATGGTGCAGGCCGTGCCCGAAGACGTCTTGAAAGAAAAGATACTGCCGCAGATCCCGGTCGGGCGGCTTGGCCAACCCGAAGAGGTCGCCGCGCTGGTGGCGTTCATTTGCAGCGACGCCGCGGGCTTCATGACCGGCAGCAATGTCGCCATGAACGGCGGCCAGCATATGTATTGAGCGTCTGGTCCACCCTGCAGAAGCGCCCGCCCACGGCTTCCGTCGGCGGGCGCGCGGCGTAGACGCCTTGCTGCTTAGGTCCTGATAGACCTGAAGGCCCGCCCCGCGCGGGCCTTCCGCCGTTCAGCCGTTCAGCCGTCCTGGCGCATGCGGTGCATGGCCACCAGGTTCTTCTTGGTTTCAATGATGTGCGCTTCGACCAGGCTTGCCGCCAACGCGCCGTCCTGCTGCCGACAGGCTTCCAGGATGCGGTAGTGGTCCGTCTGCGGGCCTTCCTTGCCGGTGGCCTGCGACATCATCTCGTGCGTGTAGCGGTCGGTATTCAAGCCGTATTCCTCGATCAGCCGACGCAGCCGCGTGTTGTTCGCGGGCGCGCACAAGGCCAGATGGAAGCGGCGATTCAGCTCGGCCCATTCCGACACGGAATCGGCCTCGTCATAGGCCTTGAGGATGGCTTCCAGGTTGTCCAGGTCGGCCCGCGCCATGTTGGGCACGGCGGCACGCACGGCATAGCCTTCCAGCGCGATGCGAATGTCGAGCAGTTCGCAGATCTGGTCCACGTCCATGCGGATGACGACGGCGCCGCGGTTCAGGTGATAGGCCACCAGGCCTTCGGTTTCCAGCTGGCGCAGCGCTTCGCGCACGGGAATGCGGCTGGCCTGGAAACGGGTGGCCAGGGCGTCCTGCTTGAGCGGAGTGCCCGCTGGCAAGGCACCCGTCAGGATTTCGTAACGCAACTGGTCGCGGATGCGGTGCGGCAAGGCCTGGGCTTTACTGGACGTGCCCTTCGTTTTGGTCATGCTCATAACTATCGGGTATCTCTGGGCGAAGGACGGCGGCCTGCGGCAAGCGTCGATGAAGGTTGTTCCAACAGCGGGCTCCCATCGTAGCCGAATGGACCGCCGGCTGGAACCGTGGCCCAGCCTGGGCCAAAAGCCGCCGCCTGCCCCGCCCTGGCTGGCCTGATCTGCTTATTCAGGGCCATGCACGCCACTTGCAGCTAAGCGAAGCACAGCGCCCGCGCCTGCACCCTGCCTGGTTTTGGACGCACTTCCGGCCCAACTGATCCGCTTTTTTATCTGGATTCTGAATCTGTACTACATCGCGCCCCGGATCTACCGTTCGAAGCGTAGGACACCGCTTATCAGGAAGACCGCTATGCATGGCGACGCGCTATTGCTTGCCCGAATACAGTTCGGGTTCACCATTTCATTTCACATCGTATTTCCCGCCATCACGATAGGCCTGGCCAGTTACCTGGCCGTGCTGGAAGGCTTCTGGCTGCGCACGGGCAAGCCCGTCTATCGCGACCTTTACCACTTCTGGACCAAGATCTTCGCCGTCAACTTCGGCATGGGCGTGGTGTCCGGCCTGGTGATGGCGTACCAGTTCGGCACCAACTGGAGCTTTTTCTCGGACTTCGCCGGCAGCGTCACGGGGCCGCTACTGGCCTACGAAGTGCTGACCGCCTTCTTCCTGGAAGCCGGCTTCCTGGGCGTGATGCTGTTCGGCTGGACACGCGTAGGCCCGGGCCTGCACTTTTTCTCGACCATCATGGTGGCGCTGGGCACGCTGGTGTCGGCCACGTGGATCCTGGCGTCCAACAGCTGGATGCAGACGCCCGCCGGCTACGAAATCCTGGATGGCCGCGTCGTACCCACCGACTGGCTCGCCGTGATCTTCAACCCGTCGTTCCCGTACCGCCTGGCGCACATGGGCATCGCCGCGTTCCTGGCGACCGCGCTGATGGTGGGCGCGTCCGGCGCGTGGCACCTGCTGCGCGGTGACCGCAGCCCCGCCGTGAAGAAGATGTTTGCCATGGCGATGGGCATGCTCTTGCTGGTGGCGCCGCTGCAAGCCGTGGTGGGCGACTTTCACGGCCTGAACACGCTGAAGCACCAGCCCGCCAAGATCGCCGCCATTGAAGGCCATTGGGAAAGCGAACCCGGCGCCGGCGTGCCCCTGACGCTCTTCGGCATTCCCGACATGGAGCGCGAAGAAACGCGCTTTGCGCTGAACGTCCCGCGCCTGGGCAGCCTGATCCTGACGCATAGCTGGGACGGCCAGTTTCCCGGGCTGAAGTCGTATCCGCCCGAAGACCGGCCCAACGCCACCGTGGTGTTCTGGTCGTTTCGCATCATGGCCGGACTGGGCATGCTAATGATTCTGCTGGCCGGCTGGGCGCTGTGGACGCGCTGGCGCGGACGGCTGTATGAGTCGCGCGCGCTGCAACGCTTTGCGCTGTGGATGGGGCCATCAGGCATCGTCGCGATGCTGGCCGGCTGGTACGTGACCGAAATCGGCCGCCAGCCGTGGATCGTCTACGGCGTGATGCGCACGGCCGACGCGGCCACGCCGCATGGCGTCGGCGAACTGACGCTGACGCTGGCCTTGTTCGTGGTCGTGTACCTGCTGGTGTTTGGCGCCGGCGTGTCGTACATGCTGCGCCTGATCCGCATGGGCCCAAGCCCCGCGCCCGGCCACGCGCCGCTCTCGGGCGGCCCGGGTGAACCGCGCCAACCCTCGCGCCCACTGTCCGCCGCGTCCACGCTGGCGGGCATCGAAGCCGCGCCTCGCAAGCCTTCCGGAGTCTGACGCCATGGGTATCGACCTTGCATTGATATGGGCCGTCATCATCCTGTTTGGCGTGATGATGTACGTGGTCATGGATGGCTTTGACCTGGGCATCGGCATCCTGTTTCCGCTGATCCGCGACCGCGAAGAACGCGACGTCATGGTCAACACCGTGGCGCCTGTCTGGGACGGCAACGAAACCTGGCTGGTGCTGGGCGGCGCGGGCCTGATGGCGGCGTTTCCGCTGGCGTATTCCGTGATACTCAGTGCGCTGCACCTGCCGCTGGTGTTCATGCTGCTGGGCCTGGTGTTTCGGGGCGTGGCGTTCGAATTCCGCTTCAAGGCCGACGAACACCATCGCCCTTACTGGGACCTTGCCTTCGTGTTCGGCTCGGTCACGGCCACGTTCTTCCAGGGCGTGACGCTGGGCGCCTACATCGAAGGCATCGCCGTGGTGGGGCGTGCTTACCAAGGCGGCGCATGGGACTGGATCAGCCCGTTCTCGCTGTTCACCGGCCTGGGCCTGGTGGCGGGCTACGCCTTGCTGGGCTGCACCTGGCTCATCATGAAGACCGAAGGCCGGCTGCACCGCCACATGTGCGCTATCGCGCGGCCGCTGACATACACACTGCTTGCCGTGATCGTGGTGCTAAGCGTGTGGACGCCCTTGGCGCAACCGCAGATTGCGCAGCGCTGGTTCAGCCTGCCCAATATGTTCTGGTTTCTGCCCGTGCCGGTGCTGGTGGCCGCCGCCGGTTTCGACCTGATCCGGCGTGTGCGCGGCACGCCCGCCGCCGGCCCCTTCCTGCTGTCGCTGGCGCTGGTGTTCCTGGCCTACACCGGCCTGGGCATCAGCATCTGGCCCGCCATCATTCCGCCTGACATCTCGATCTGGACGGCGTCCGCGCCCCCGCAAAGCCAGGGCTTCGCCTTGGTCGGCGCGCTGCTGATCATTCCGATTATCCTGGTCTATACCGCCTGGTCGTACTACGTATTTCGCGGCAAGGTCCGCACCGGCGAGGAATTCCATTAATGCCTGCCTTGATGACACCCCCGGGCGCCACCCGCCCGACACCGGCTTCGTGGCGCAGCCGCCTGCTTTGGCTGCTGCTGATCTGGGCCGCCAGTGTCGCGGCGCTGGGCGTCGCGGCCTACGCGCTGCGGCTGCTGATGCGTGCCGTCGGCATGTCAACATGAGTCCGCGCGCCCACGCCTGCCCCACCCTTTTCCCTTTGAATCGGAACCGCCATGAAGCGCTATGAAAGGCTGACGGAAGACATCACCGCCTCAATCCGTTCGGGCTTGCTGCAAGTGGGTGACCGCCTGCCCTCGGTGCGGCAGACGAGCGCCAGCCGGGGCGTCAGCCCGTCCACGGTGTTCAAGGCCTATTACCTGCTGGAAGCGCGCGGCCTGATCCGCGCGCGCGACCGGTCCGGCTACTACGTGCTGCGTGCGCCGCAGGCCGCCCTGCCCGAGCTGGACGGCTTGTCCAGCGCCCCCGCCGGCCGTCACCCGGTGGACGTCAGCGACAACGTGCTGCAAGTGCTGAACGCCACGCTGCGCCGCGACATGACGCCTTTTGGATCCGCTTTTCCCAGCCCCTCGCTGCTGCCCTACGCGCGGCTGGGCAAATTCATGGCGTCGGCTGCACAGCGGCTGGACCCCTGGGGGTCCATCGACGACCTCAGCCCGGGCGACGCGGCGCTGCGCCGCGCCATCGCGTTGCGCTATCTGGCCGATGGCCTGACGGTGCCGGTGGACGACATCATCATCACCAACGGCGCGCTGGACGCGCTGAACCTGAGCCTGGCGGCGGTGACCCAGCCCGGCGATGCGGTCATCGTGGAATCCCCCACGTTCTACGCCGCCCTGCAATCGCTGGAACGCAACCAGCTCCACGCCATCGAAGTGGCCACGCATCCGCGCGAAGGCATCGACCTGCAAGCGCTGGAAGACGCCATCGTGCAGCACCGGCCGCGCGCCTGCTGGTTGATGACCACGTTCCAGAATCCGCTGGGCAGCCTGATGCCCGACAGAAAAAAGGAAGCGCTGGTCCGACTGCTGACCCGACATGACATTGCGCTGATTGAAGACGACGTCTACGGCGAACTGTATTTTGGCGAACACCGGCCGCGCCCGGCCAAGGCCTTCGACAAGGAAGGCATCGTGATGCACTGCTCGTCGTTTTCGAAGACGCTGGCGCCGGGTTACCGCGTGGGCTGGGTGGCAGGCGGACGCTATGCGCGGCAGATCATGCGCAACAAGCTCACCACCAGCCTGGCGACCGCCGCGCCCACGCAGGCCGCCATTGCCGCCTATCTGGAAAAAGGCGGCTACGACCGCCACCTGCGCCAGTTCCGCCAGGCACTGGCCGTGCAGCAAGGCGAACTGCTGCAAGCCGTGGCGCGCTATTTCCCAAAGGGTACGCGCGCCACGCGGCCCGCGGGCGGGTACTTTGTGTGGGTGGAATTGCCTGCGCACATCGACACGCTGAAGGTCCACCGCGCGGCGCTGGATCACGGCATCAGCATCGCGCCGGGGCCGCTGTTTTCGTCGTCGGGCGCCTTTCGGAATTTCCTGCGCTTGAACCATGGGCACCCGTGGAACGCCGACATGGAACAGGGGATGGCGACGCTGGGCAAGCTGCTGGGGGGTGGTTAGGGTCAGCGGTTTGTGATCAGCGGGTTCGTGGTGAGCGGGGTTGTCCTTAGCGACCCGTAGGCGCGGCCGCCGCGCGTGCCGCCTCGACCTCGCTCAGCAAGGATGCCGCGTCCGGTCTCAGGGGCAGGGCCAGCTTGCCCTGGCGGTCGATGGCGCCCCATTGGCCGCCCGTCATGTAGCTGTGCTCACCGTCCGGTGTACGGGCCGTGCGGCAGCCTTCGCACACCACGGCCAGCCCGCCGCTGTAGCGGTCGACCCATTCGTAAGGGGTGGCCAGCACGCGGTTGAGCCGCGTGTCGTAATAGGCCATGCCGCCCGACCACGGCCCGCGCGTCAGGCCGTCTTCGAAGTCATCCGCGAAATTGTCGAAGGTGACGACGGCTACCGATTTTCCATCGGGCCGTACCCAGCGCCACGATCCTTGCGTGAATACCGGCGACAAGCCATCCTCGTTGAAGTCCATGCGCCCAAGCACATCGGCCGCGAACACGACCGTGTCGCCCTCCATCCACGCACAATGATCGGCGGGTTCCAGCATGCCGCCGTCCTGCTTGGCGGCGTACAGGCATTGCTGGTCATGAGAGGAAGATGAACGCGTGGAGGCGGCATCCGTGGACGCGGTGTTCGCGGGAACAGGAGTCGCGGCAAGAGCTGCTGCCGGCAGGGCCGCCAGCAGCGTAAACAACAAGGTTTTCAGCATGCCGGAAATCCTAGCATGCGCCCCGCCGGCCACCGCCCCGCTTCAGTTTGCAGTCGCGCCGGAATCCTTCACCGCCTGTGCCCAGGTTGCAATCTCGGTCTGGATGAACTTGCCGAACGCGGCCGTGTTCACGTTGGAGGCCTGAGCGCCCTCTTCCATCAAGCGTTGCTTCACGGCGGGCGCGGCCAACGCGCCGCTCAAGGCCTGGTTAAGCTTCGCGACCACGGCGTCCGGCGTGCCCGATGGCGCCACCACGCCGTGCCACGACACCGCCTGAAAGCCCGGCAGGCCGGACTCGGCCATCGTGGGCACATCGGGCAAGGCCGGCGACCGTTCGGGCGACGTGACCGCCAGCGCGCGCAAGGTGCCCGCCTTCACATGCGGCAGCACGCCCGGAATGGTCGTGAACATGAAGTCGATCTGGCCGCCGATCAAATCGGTAATGGCGGGGCTGCCGCCCTTGTACGGCACATGCGTGAACGCCAGCTTCGCCGAACTCTTGAACATCTCGCCGGCCAGATGGCCCGGCGTGCCCGCGCCCGCCGACCCCATGTTGGTCTTGTCGCCCTGTCCACGGATGTAGCCGATCAGCTCCTGCACATTGGCGGCCTTGACGTTGGGGCCGATCACCAGCACGTTGGGCACCGTGGCCAACAGCGTGACGGGCGTGAAGTCCTTGACCGCGTCGTACGAAATGCGCGAATACAGTGACGGGTTGATGCCGTGCGTGCTGGCGGTGGCCAGCAGCAGCGTGTAGCCGTCCGGCGCGGATGTGGCCACCTGCTTGGCGGCGATGGTGCCGTTGGCGCCGCCCTTGTTCTCGATGATGATGGTCTGGCCCAGCGTCTTGCCCGCTTCGGCCGCGACGGTGCGCGCCAGGATGTCCGACGTGCCGCCCGCCGAGTGCGGCACGACCAGCGTGATGGGCTTGGTCGGGAAGGTCTGCGCATGCGCCACCGGCAGCAACGGCGTGAAACAGGCGGCCAGCGCAACGCGCGCCAGCAATCGGGGTTGGCTCATTGATGTCTCCTCGTTTGTAATCGAATGCGGCGCCCTTCCTGGGCGCCGTCATACCCGTGGCGGATAGGACCGGCGCTCAGTCCGACCCGAGTTGCAGCTTGTTGGGCTGGCGCTTTTCGATCGACCACTTGAGCAGCGCGGCCGAGCGGTAGATGCCGTGCGCGAACTTGCCGTAGGGCAGGGTCAGGAACAGCGCCATCACCACGCCCAGGTGAATGGCCAGCAGCAGCGCCATCGCGCTGCCATCACGCCCGGCCAACAGCGCCAGGCCGGTGGCGCTGGTCAGGAACAGCAGCACGATAAAGCCCCGGTCCATCGGTTTTTGCGCGGCATCGCCTTGCTGCGGATGGCGCTTGATGTTCAACCACAGCAGCCCGGCCGGCCCGATCAGCAGGCCGATGCCGCCCACCGTGCCCAGCAGCACCGGCGCGCTGAAGAACGGATACGGCGCCTGCTGGCCCAGCAGATAGTGGTACAGCGTGGCCACGCAGGTGGCCGCGAAACACAGCATGAAGCCGTAGAACGTGAAGTGATGAAAGCGCCGCCGCCACAAGGTGAAGGCGTCGTCCGCGTTGTTGCAGCCCTTGCCATGGCCGCCGTCCAGATAGCGCAGCCGCAACGCGTCGTGCGCGGCTTCAGCCACGGCCGCGCCGGACGCTGCCCCCGGGCTGACGTTGCGCCAGAAGCGTGTGACGCCCACCGCCAGGGCCAGCATCGAAAAACCAAATACCACGCCAAACATCAGCGCCAGCGTGTTGTGCGGGAACACGGCGTAGAAGTTGCCCGCCATGGGCTCATGAAACAGCCCGCCCGCCATCAGCACGGCCAACACCAGGAACAGCGCCAGGCCGCCGGCGGTGGCCAACGACAAGACCAGCCCGTTGCGCTTGTACAGCGTGCCCAGCGCGGCGGGCCAGGCGTAGTCGGTGTAGGTCTGCACGCGCACCTTGGCCATGGCCTGCGGCACGTTCACCGCGAATTCATGCGGCGGCGCGTACTGGCAGGCGTGCAGACAGGCGCCGCAGTTGTGGCACAGGTTGGCCAGGTAGTTCAGGTCGGCCTTGCCGAATTCCAGCCGGCGCGTCATGGCCGGAAACACCGCGCAGAACCCTTCGCAATAGCGGCAGGCATTGCATATCTGCATGACGCGCGCGACTTCGGTTTCGTCTTCGGTCAGCAAGTCGGCCTGTGGCTTGGCGGTCTTGCCGCGCCACTGGACGGGGTGCTCGACCATGGCGGCCGACATCGCAGGTTGCTCCGCCCCGGCGGGGCCGCCAGGCGTCGAGGAATGCGGGGTGGAAAACGACTGCGCCTCGCGGGCCAGGGCTTCAAGCTGCTTCATATCGTGCTCTTCGCAAGGGTCTGGGCGCGCGCGGCGGCGGCGGCCCGGGTGCCGGCAATACGGCCGAACGCCGTGCCGATGGACATGCCCACGCCCGCCGTATAGCCCTTGCCCAGCACGTTGCCGGCCATCATTTCGCCGGCCACGAACAGGTTGTCGCTGGGCACGTCGTTAAAGCGCACGGCAGCGGTGTCGTCCACCTTCAAGCCCAGATAGGTAAAGGTGATGCCGGGGCGCAGGGCGTAGCCGTAGAACGGCGCGGTATCGATCGGCCGCGCCCAATGTGTCTTGGCGGGCGCGATGCCTTCGGTGTGGCAGTCGTCCAGCGCGGTGTGGTCGAAGGTGCCGACGCGGCAGGCGGCGTTGTAGTCGCGCAGGGTTTGTTCAAAGGTGGCGGGGTCCAGCCCCAGCTTGTCGGCCAGCTCGGGCAGCGTGTCGGCCTTCACGCCGGGAAACACCGGCGGCATGAAGCGGCCGATGGCCTTGGCGTCGATGATGGAATAGGCGATCTGGCCAGGCTGCATCGCCGTCAGGCGGCCCCAGATGGCGTAGCGCTTGGGCCAGAAGTCTTCGCCTTCGTCGTAGAAGCGCACGGCGTCGCGGTTGACCACCACACCCAGCGACACGCAATCGATGCGGGTACAGATGCCACCGTCGTACAGCGGGGCGCGCGCGTCGATCGCCACGCAGTGCGATTGGGACGGGTCGCCGATGCCGTCCGCCCCCGCGTCCAACATGAATTTCAGCAGCACGCCCATGTTGAAGCGCGTGCCACGGATCAGGAAATTGTCGGCCGGCCATTCGCCGCGTTCGTTCTGGCCCCAGGCTTCGCGCAGCCACTCCCGGTTGGACTCGAAGCCGCCCGCGGCCAGCACACAGGCGCGGGCCTCGATGCGCTCATCCCCGATGCGCGCGGCCTTGAAACGGCCGTCTTCCAGTTCCAGCGCATCCACCGGCGCGTTGTAGCGGATCTGCACGCCCAGCGCCTCGGCGCTGCGGTAATAGGCATTCACCAGCGCCTTGCCGCCGCCCATGAAAAAGGCGTTGGTGCGCGCCACGTGCAGCGCGCCCGACAGCGGCGGCTGGAAGTTCACGCCGTGGCGGCGCATCCAGTCGCGACAGGTGGAAGATTCGCGGATGACCAGCCGCGCCAGGTGTTCGTTGGTCTGCCCGCCCGTGACCTTCAGCAGGTCTTGCCAGTATTCCTCTTCGGGATAGGCGTCGGTCAGCACGTCCTGCGGGGCGTCGTGCATGCAGCGCAAATTGCGCGTGTGCTGCGAATTGCCGCCCCGCCATTCGCGCGGCGCGGCCTCCAGCAGCAACACGCTTGCGCCAGCCTCACGCGCCATCAGGGCCGCGCACAGCGCCGCGTTGCCCCCGCCCACCACCAAGACATCCACCATGTCATTGCCCCTCACATCAAGGGGACGACTCTACCTATTGGATGGCCCGTGCGATATCAGGCGGGCGTCAACAGGTCTTCACGAATCGTGAAGAGCCACCACCGCCCATTTGCCGTCGCGCGCCAGGGTGCGCGACACATCGGCCAACACCAGCCGGGCGGCCAGCGCCGCGGGCGACAGTTCATCGTCGGACAGGCTGACCAGCAGATTGGGGCGAAACAGGTGGGCGTCTTCAATACGCGCCATGTGCAACTGCCCGGGCGCGATGCGCGCCGTGGCCGAACTGGGCTGGATGGTGGCCGCGTTGCCCAATTGCACCACGTCCATCAGCAACGACAGGCCATCAACTTCGGCCACCACGCGCGGCGTCTGCCCCAGTTGCAGAAACGCATTGTTGACCAGTGCCCGCAGCCCGTGGCGCCCGCTGGGCAGCACCAGCGGCAGATGCGCGATATCGGCCAGCCGCGTCGTGTCGCCGTCCGGCACGCCCGGCATGTCGCGCCGCGCGCACAGGAACAGGGGCTCGTCCAGCAGCGGCATGATGCTCCAGCGGCGCGCGGATTCGGCCTGGAACACGATGGCCAGGTCCAGCAGGCGGCCGTTGAGCATGTCGGCCAGATGGCCCGACAACGCCTCGACCAGATGCAGCCGAATGTCGGGGTAGCGCTCGTTCATGGCTTGCAGGAACGGCGCGCCCAGGATGGCGGCGGTGGTGGACGACAAGCCCACGCTGACATGGCCTGCCAGCCGCGCCTGCTGCGCGGCCTGCACGGCGTCATCGGCATGGCGCAGCGCCAGTTGCGCCTGCCTGAAAAACGCCAAACCCGCATCCGTTGGCACCACGCCACTGGCGCTGCGTTGCAGCAGCCGGGTGGACAGCTCGCCTTCCAGCCGGCTGATCTGCTGGCTGAGCGCCGACGTGACCATGCCGATGGACGTGGCCGCGCGGCCGATGCTGCCCGCTTCGACCACGCGCACGAAGTAACGCAGTTGGCGCAGTTCCATGCCTAGGCCGGAATGGTCAGGCCCCGCACCACGGCCGGACGAGCAACAAACGTTTCCAGCACGCGGGCCACGTTCTTGAACCGCGAGAACTCGACCAGGTTGCCTGCGTCGTAAAAGCCCACCAGGTTGCGCACCCACGGCAGGATGGCGATGTCGGCCACGGTGTATTCGTCGCCCATGACCCAGTCGCGGCCTTCCAGGCGCTGGTCCAGCACGGCCAGCAGGCGCTTGGATTCCGCCACATAGCGTTCCAGCGGACGCTTGTCTTCGTAGTCCTTGCCGGCGAACTTATGAAAGAAGCCCAGTTGGCCAAACATCGGGCCGATGCCGCCCATCTGGAACATCACCCATTGCAGCGTCTCGTAGCGCCCGGCCGTGTCCGTGGGGATGAACTGGCCGGTCTTGCTGGCCAGGTAGATCAGGATGGCGCCGGACTCAAACAGCGCCAGCGGCTTGCCGTCCGGGCCATTGGGGTCAAGGATGGCCGGAATCTTGTTGTTCGGGCTCAGCGACAGGAACTCGGGCGAAAACTGGTCCTGCTTGTCGAACGCGACCCGGTGGGCCTCGTAGGGCAGGCCGATTTCTTCCAGCAGGATCGACGCTTTCACGCCATTGGGCGTGGGCAGCGAATACAACTGGATGCGGTCAGGATGCTGGGCGGGCCACTTCTTGGTGATGGCGAACGAGTCTAGGGCGGTCATGCGGGGTTTCTCCAGGGGAGGCGGAAGTCGTGACGGGTTATTGCGCCGATCATCCTAGCGCAAATGCCGGAAAATCCGCTGA
This sequence comes from Achromobacter spanius, assembly GCF_029637605.1. Classification (NCBI taxonomy): domain Bacteria; kingdom Pseudomonadati; phylum Pseudomonadota; class Betaproteobacteria; order Burkholderiales; family Alcaligenaceae; genus Achromobacter; species Achromobacter spanius. The sequence continues at coordinate 3,548,790 of NZ_CP121261.1, forward strand.
AATACCCACTTGCCGACCCGGCTGAACAGGGCCTGTCGGCCTGGTGCCCAGCGCTGTCGGCGAAATAGGGGTTCGTGACACAATTCGGCTCGCCCAACCCCATCCCCGGACGCCGCCCCGCAGCCCCCATGACATTTCCGATGCAGCACCCGTTTACCCCGCTATTGCTGGCCGCCGCCGCACTGCTGATGCCAACCGGCGCCCAGGCCGACGTCACGGCGGCGTCAAGCGCCACCCCGCCCCCCGGCATGGCCCAATACGGCGTGGGTCCGCATGGCCAGAGCCTGACGCTGACCTTGCTGAACAACCGCGACAGCGCGCCCGCGCCCAACACGCCCTACCGCCTGTTCCTGACGGGCAAGCAGGACGCCATTCGCAACACGCCCAGCCAGGACGGCATTCTGCACGGCACCACCGACGCCGAAGGCCGCACCGCCTGGGTGTGGACGGACAAGGCGTTCCAGCCCGAAGATTTCACGCTGATCCGCCGCGTGGGCGACGGCCCCTGGGGCCACTTTTTCCAACTGCATTCCAGCGGCAACGACAAGGAACCCGTGCCGGCCTGGCCCTACATCCTGACCATGCACCAGCGCTGGGGCGAACAATGGGTAGACCTGGGCTACACCACCCGCCAAGGCGCCACGGCCTATTTCAGCCACAACGTGCCGGCAGCCTCCCTGTCCCTGTCCATCGATGCGCCCGTCACCGACAACAGGGCGTGCTTTGACGAGCTGGACGCCATCAACCGCAAGTTCAGCCAGAACGATGCCGCCGGCGCGCAGCAGTTGATCCAGACCATGCAATGCGCCGACACCCTTCGCCAGCAACTGGATCTGGCTCAGCTATTGCTGATGGTCGGCCGGCAAGACGACGCGCGCCACTGGCTGATGCAATCACGCAAATGGCGGTTTCCGGAATCGTTCGCGCCCGTCGAAACCCCGCTGCTGAGCGACCGCCTGGGCCTGGAACGGCTGCTGGGCATGCCCGACCTGGCGCTGGCCGACGCACAGACGCTGCAACGTCGCCAGACCAAGCCCGGCCGCCCGCCCCGGGCAAGCGACACGGATTGGCCCAACGATATTGCCTATTACCTGGCGGACTTTCCCGACTACCTGCCGCAAGCCGAAGAGGAAGCGCGCCGGTCCATCCGCCTGTGGGGTCCCAACCCCTACAACCAGGGCACGCTGGGCTGGATCCTTAGCTTGCGAGGCGACACCGAGGAAGGCCTGCGCCTGATGCGCGCGTCGTACCGCGAGATATCGCGCAACGAGGAAATCGTGGCCGACTACGGCTTGGCGCTATGGCGCAACGGCCAGCCGGAACAGGCGACGCGCTTGTGGGACGAGGCCCAGGCGCAGTGCGTATGGGGCCGCCGCCTGTACGCGGCGATGCGCGAGGCGCAGTACGACGACCACCCCTATTTCCAGCCCTCGGATTCCGACGCGGTGCAAGCGTATCGGCAACGCTGCGACGGGCCTCGGATAAAACGCAAGACCGTAACTATTGGCCCGGCGTTGCCACCCGCCCCCGCCGCATGACGTTGCGTTTTCACCCGTCGTCGCGTTTTACTTTTCGTCCTTCATCTTCACGTCGCTGGCCGTGTCGGCCTTCAAGCCGCTGGTGTTGATCTTGCCGGGCGGCGGCGCGTCGATCTCGTCCAGATTGGCGGCGGCGGCAGCAGGCGCGGCCACGTCGTCCAGGTTGACGGCATCGGCCACGGGGGCCGTGGGCGCGGCGGGCTTGGCCTTGGGCGGCGCCTTCGGGCGCGGTTTGGCCGGCACACGCGGCTTGGTCACTTCAAGCGGGCGCGTGTACAGATTGCCGTCCTGGTAGACCAGCATGTAAGGCTTGCCGACGGCCGGCTTTACCGTTTGGCGCGCCGTCCACTGGCCGTTGGCCACTTGGAACGACAGCGGACCTTCGCAACTGCGATAGCTGTTCTGCCACTTGGACGATTGCACGCCCGACACGCGGTACACGTGATAGACGTGATTGCAGCCAAGTTCCGGCACATCCAGCGTGATCAGCGTCGCGCCCGGCACTTCGGACACATTCGCCACCATCATGGACGCGCCCTTGACCTCAAGCTCCATGACCTTCTTCTGGCCATACAGCTTGATGTCGTACGAATCGTTGTAGTAACGGCGCAGCGCCGCGCGCTCGCCATTGACGGTGAAAACCTGCTGTTCCTTGGCCAATACTTCGCCGAAATCCAGGCCCATCTTGCCCGAGCCGGTACTGACGCAACCGCTCAACGCCATCACGGCGGAAAGGGACACTATTGCGCAAAATGCACGGCTGCCATCGGACCCATTTGCCGCTTTTGCCGAAACCCATCCGATGAAAGCTGAAGACACTACACAACCCCTTGATATTGTTGAGTTTTACCCTGAATAGGAACATTCAAAATATACGTATCATTTAATGTCAAATGATTCGCAATGTTATACTGTAAACCAAAGCGAACAGGGGCAAGGCGAAAAGCATGAAGAAGGTTTGCGTGGCCGCGGCAATAGCCGCAAGCGTCGGCAGCTTGCCGGCGCACGCCGAGGCGTATCGCCTGGCATATTCCAAAGCGGAAAACATCGAGATCTTCATCGACCACGCCACCGGTTCGCCGTGGTGCGGTCCGCATCTGGATCTACGCGCCGTGTACGGCGCCGCCCCCGACGCCGCCGCGCTCGGCCGCTTGCTGCCCAAGATCGGCGTGCTGCTCGGCAAACAATGCCCGCAAGCCGTTGACCTGCGCTGGACCAGCGTTACAAACGCCGGCGCGCGCGTCGCGGACGGCACCAGCACCAAAGCCGCGGGCTGGGCGATGCAAGTTGCAGCCGCTGCCGCGCCGGCTGCGCCTGCAACACCCGCTACACCCGCTACACCCGCAGTAGCCGCAACTCCAGATGCCGCGCCCGCCGTCGCCGCAGCGCCAGCCGCAACGCAAGCGCCGGCTCCCGCAGCCGCCGCGCCGCAGCCCGCTCAAGTGGCAACGCCTGCGCCCACGGCCGCGGCACCGGCCGCCGCCGCACCGGCCGCCGTCGAGCCTGCCGCCCCCGCCGTGGCGGCAGCACCGGTTACCCCGCCCCCTGTTGCCGCTCCGGCCACTACCGCGCCTGCCGCTGTGCCTGCTGCCGCGCCTGCCACCGCACCTGCCGCAACCGCAGCCCCCGCCGCAGCCCCCGCCGCAGCCCCGACTCCCGCCCCCGCCGTGCAGACCGCCTTCGCCGTCAACGGCTGGACGCCGCCGTCGCCCGCCGCCGTCATGGCCGGCACGCAGCGGCTGAAGACCATGCAGGACCAGAACGGCTGCAAGGTCGTGTCGACGTTCCGCCTGGGCGAAGGCGCCCAATACATCACGCTGAAAACCGATGGCATGTCCTGCGGTCCCGACGGCTACGCCACGGGCAAGGGCCGGCTGCGGCTTGAGCGCTCCGACGGCGCGCGCATCGCGCAAAGCAACGACGTCTGGATGGCGGGCGGCATTCCGTTCACCTCGCCCGTTGCCGCCACCCGCCTGGCGCATGTCGACGACGATGGCTCCCTGTGGTTCCACCTGGACAGCGATCCCGCCAGCCGTTCCCATTATTTGCTGCGTGCCGAACGCATGTCGTATGGCAGCGGCCTGGATGTGTGGCGCTACACCCGCATCGACGTCGTCACCGAAAACGCGGACGTGTTCCGCAACGCCACCGACATCAAGGTGGCCGTGGACGGCGCACTGCGCGTGCTGGAGCGCACCGCCGTGCCGGACGCCGGCAATGCCCGCATTGTGTTCTCGGACGATTTCGAGCAAGGCGCTATCGGCGACAAGATCGAGCATCTGCTCTACATGATCACCGCCGACCGCCCGACCGACTGGCGCACCGGCAAGCCCCGGGGCGAGTGGCGCTACAACCTGCAGTACGCCCAGAACTACCTGTTCAAGCGCGACGAAATACTCGCCCGCAAGAAGCGCGAGGAACGGATGCGCCTGGCCAACCAGGAACGCGACAACCTGCGCCAATATCAAAATCTGGTTGATCAGGCCAAGAGCGACCCCAAGGGCATCCTGGGACGCATGCAGCGCGACGTGCGCTACGACCTGCTGACCGGCGGCGACTACAAGGCCCTGATGGCTGGCCGCAAGGCCGCCGTGCGCATGGTGATCCATGTGGACGACCACCAGGACAACGACGCCGTGGCCGACTGGCCGTATGAGATCCGCCTGCCCGGCCAGAAGGCCATGAAGGAAGGCTGGTATCTGGCGCCGGGCGAGCTCACGCTGGACACCAAGCGCCAGGACGACAACGGCCTGCCGCTGACCTTGCTGACGCTGGGCCAAGCCGCGCCCGTCGCTTGCCAGAAGGCGGGCTGCGCCGACCTGAACGACCCCTTGGTCGGCGCCCGCATGATGCTGGGCCTGCCGGACTGGACGCCGGAGAAGGCCCAGGCCGTCATCGACCAAGCGAACCAACCCTAACCGCCAGACGAGCAACCCAATGATCAAACAAAAGAAAGGCCTGATCGCAGGCGGTGTCGTCGTGGTGCTGGCCTGCGCCTGGTGGGGCTTGGGCGCCTACGCCTCCGGCAAGGCGGAAGACGAAATCGTGGCGCTGCTGGACAAGACCGGCCAGCGCGACATGGTGCGCTGGCAGAGCATTTCGGCGTCGCCCTTCGGGTCCGCCAAACTGAAACAGGTGACGGTCGGCCCGGCGGGCTCGCCCATCGCCCTGATCGACACCGTCAAGATCAGCGGCCTGCGCAACACCAGCGACCGCCGCAGCGGCGACGTCACGATCGAAGGCGCCGCCCTGCCCAACGGCACCAGCGTGCTCAGCCAGACAGACCTGGCCCGCCGCGCCGGCAAGCTGGACCTGCCGCCCGCCAACCTGCGGGTGCGCTGGGACTATCAGCGTGACGACGACAACGCCGAACTGCAATTGACCCTGGAACAACCCGAGGCGCTGAACGCCGAACTGGCGTTAAACCTGGAACGGGTCAACGGCGCGGTTTCCCTGGCGGAAGACCGCGACGCGCTGGTCGGGCTGGCCATGATGGGCATGATGGGCATGGGCCGTATCGACCGCGCGCTGGCGCCCTTGGCGGAACTGCGCGTCATGTCCGGCAGCCTGTCCGTGAAGGACGACGGCTACGTCAAACGCAGCGTGGAACTCTTCAAGCGTTACAACCTCACCGCCGAACCCGGCGAAGGCAACCCGGACAAGCAGCGCGCCAAGCAGTTCGACAAGCTGGTCAGCGACAGCCAAAAACGCTGTGAGGACCAAAAGTCCCTGGCCGGCTTCGACGACAACGACGACGCCTGCCAAGCCATCGCCCGCTTCGCCAGCGGCGACAAGCGGACCATCGCCCTGACCCTCAATCCCCGCAACGGCGTGTCGATCGCCGAATTGCTCTCCAGCGCCAACAACCAAGGCAAGGTTTTCGCCTTGCTCGCCCCCACGCTTGAGAACTGATCGGCGCCTATAATCTTCCGCACACGCTGCGTACGACGCGCTTGCCAAGGCGCAGCCGCGGGAGACTGACATGACACGCTCATTGATTCGTTTGCTTGCCCTGCTGGCAAGCGCCGTGGTGATAAGCGGCTGCACCTCCAGCCCGGGCGGCCCGCCTCACCCCGGCGCCGTCAACCCCTACAGTGAAGGCGGCTTTCACGACGCGGGTCCGAACTATCCGGATACGGGTCGCTGAACGAAGCCACGATCAGCCCGCATCCTGAATGGCCGCGATCACGCGGCCTAGCTCTGCATCGCGATCCGGCTCGTTGGCGCTGAGATAGCGGGGTTCCGGATAAGCGGCCAGTTGCACCACCACCAGCGCCCGACGCCGGTCTATGTATATGCGCTGCCCGGAATGGCCCATCGCCATCATCGCGCCGTCTTCGCGCAGCCACCAGCTATAGCCATAGCCCGTCAGCCCCAACGCCTGGCGGCTGGCGGCATGGAACGCTTCCGGTACCGCGTGCGCCACCGTTCCCGCCTGATCGATCCAGCCCTCCGGCAACACGCGCCGGCCACCGATGACGCCGTCATCCAAGACAAACTGCCCCACCCTCCCCAGATCTCGCAGCGCCATGCCGGCACGGCTACCGCCGATCTCCTGCCCGTTCTCGGATTCCAGTGTGTAGAAGGCGTCGAACTCCATGCCATAGGGCTGCCAGATCTTGCGCGACAGATAGTCGGCCAAGGTGCTGCCGGTTGCCGCTGAAATCAGTGCGCCCAGCAAGTACGTGTCGCCCGTGTTGTAGTGCCAGACCTCGCCCGGCGCATGCAGGCGGCGGCAGGCGCGCAGCAGCGCCAGCACACCGCCTGGCGTCTTGTCCGCCAGCGACTTGCTGTAGCGGTTCACATCCGACTGCTTGTCCGTGTAGTCCTCGGTCCACGCCATGCCCGAGCACATCGTCATCAGGTGGCGCACCGTCACCTGTTCGTAGGCGCAGCCTTGCATGGCGGGCAGATAGTGCGTGACGGGGTCGTCGATGCTGTGGATGGCGCCGTCCTGCACGGCCGCGCCCACCAACAGCGCGGTCACGGACTTGATGGTCGACATCGTGGACCAGCGGTCGCTCGGCCGCAGGCCCAGGCCGTAACGCTCCAGCACCACACGCCCTTTGCGTATCGCCAGCAGGCCGGCCACGTTGTTGCGGTCCATGAATTCCGGCAGGCCGCGTTGCACGCCTTCGGATTCGTACTGGACCTGGACTTCAGGACCGCGTTCCAGCTCGCGCGTAACCGGCCCGCGCGCCACGCTGCGGGTGGCGAACAACTGGTCGACGATGCGATAGCCGTAGGACTGCAAGCACGGCGGCCACAGCAGAAAATCTTCGCTGCGAGGCAAGTGAACCGTGGGTTGGGCAATGACCGCGGCGGCGGGCGGGGTAGACAAATCAGTCATGGGCAAGGCTCGATACGATGCCGCGCCGCAGGCATGCTGGAGCGCGGTCGGGAAAGGACGGGGTCAATCGTTCTGGATGCCCAGGCGCTTGATGATCGGCCCCCAGGTGGAAGCTTCGCGCTGCATGGCATCAGCCACCGCCGGACCACCAAAGGTCGCGGGTGGCAGCATATAGATCTGGGCCATCTGCGCGCGCGCGCTCGGGTCGGCCCAGAATGCCCGCGTTGCCTCGGTCAACCGAGCCAACACGGCGGGCGGCGTGCCTTTGGGCGCCATCAGGCCATACCAGCCGTCGCTGGGAAAATCCTTCGCGCCCACTTCGTAGATGGTGGGCACATCAGGGAGTTCGACCACGCGCTGGCTGCCGAAAACGACTAGCGGCACGGCCTTGCCCGTCTTGATCTGCGGGATCGCGCCCGACAGCGCATCCGCCGTCAGGTCGATCTGCCCGCCCACCAGATCCATCATGGCCGGCGCCGCGCCCTTGTACGGCACGTGCGACATCTGCAGGCCAAAATGCTGCGCCAGGAAAGCCACGTTCAGGTGCGTGGAATTGCCCATGCCGGCCGACCCGTAATTCAGGACACCAGGCTTGCTCTTAGCCACCTTGACCAGATCGTCAACGCTTTTGATGCCGCTGGCCGGATTCGTAACCAGCACTTGCGACGTGCCGGCAATCATCGTCACCGGATCAAAGTCGCGCACAGGGTTGTAGGCCAAGGTCTTGTACGAGAACGGATTCAACGACATGTTCGACGTGCTGCCGAACAGCAGCGAATAGCCGTCCGCCGGCTGCTTGGCGACGTAGGCCGCGGCGATGCTGCCATTGGCGCCGGGTTTGTTCTCGACAATGACGGTGCCGCCAATCGACTTGGCGACGTAGCTGGCCCAGGCGCGCGCCAACGCGTCCGCCGCACCACCGGCCGATACCGGCACCACGACCGAAACCGGCTTCGTTGGGTAATCCGCCTGCGCGGCAAACGGCGAGATCAAGGCGCAGGCCATGCTCAGGCCCACCAGCCAGCGGCGCAGCGGACCATCGGGATATTGCGTCGTTGCGGCATCACGAAAACATCGCGTCTGGACCATAGCGGCTCACTGAAAACGGGTGCCGGCATGCGGCGGAAATGAAGCGATCTTAGGATCGCCACTAATTGCCGTCCAATGCATAATCGGCTTACCTTGCATAATCAAAATGAATAATTTCCAGCAAAGGCGCATGAACCTTCAGCAGTTGGACCATTTTCTGGCCGTGGTCGAAACCCAGTCTTTCAGTCGCGCTGCCGACAAGCTGCACCTGACGCAACCCGCGCTCAGCCGCAGCATCCAGGCGCTGGAAGAGGAATTGGGCGGGCCGCTGCTGGAACGCGGCAAGAACAAGACGCTGACCGCGCTGGGCCAACTGGCACTGGCCCGCGCGCGCCGAGTGCGCGTCGAATTGGCGGAACTGCGGCGCAGCGCCAAGATTCTGGCCGACGTCGAAGGCGGCACCCTGCGCCTGGGGCTTGGCCCCGCGCCCACCGCGATGCTGTCCGTGCACCTATTGCAGCACCTGATGCAGCGGTATCCCGCCATCAAGGTGCAGCTCAGTGGCGGCACGGCCGACATGCAGTTGCAGGAACTGCGCGACGGCGAGGTCGACGCGCTGATCCTGCACCGCAGCCAGGTACCCGCGCACGACGACCTGACCTTGGATCTGTTTCCGCCCACGCCGCTGGGCTTTGTCTGCCGTGCCGGCCATCCGCTGCTGCAACATCAGCACGCCCTTAGGTTTGCCGAACTACGCAAATATCCGCTGGCCGCGAGCGGCCGCGCGATGAGCAATGATGTGCTCCACCGTCTGAACGAGTACTTCGGCAACCGCACCCACTTCCACGACGCCATCCAGTACCAGTCGAACGACGTCAACGCCCTGGTCGAAGTGGTGCGGCGCAGCGACGCTGTATTCTTCGGCGTGCTGCAAGTGGCCCGCGCCCTGATGGAAAGCGGCGAATTGGCGCCGCTGCATTTGTCGCCGCCGCTTGCGCTCAGCTCGCAATTCATGTTCGTCACCCTGGACGGCAAAACTCCGCCCCCCATACTGGAAAAAGTCCGCGACTGGTGCGCGGCACAGATGGCGGGCGGGCATGAATCCAGCGAAGCGGATAAGCCCGGCCAATCCGCTTAGCCCGACAATCCGATCAACCCGGCTGCGCCAACAAGCGCTGAATCTCCGCCTCCGTCTCCGCATACTTGCCTTCCCCAAAATGCCTGCGCGGTAAGCGGCATCACCGAGGCGGCCAGCGACGTGGCCAACAGCGCGCCCAGCGCGATTTTCTTGAACGTAGCGAACATGGTCATGCTCCTTGAATTGACGTGAGGGACGGTCAGTTGAAAAGGTTGCTGATCCAGGCGTAGGCCAGGAAGTCGTACTGGAAATAGATGGTGGCGGCGGTCAGGATCAGCAGCACGCCAAAGCCTTGCTGCAAGCGCTGCGTATAGCGCGACAGGCCACGCACCCTTGCCGCGATGGCCTGGCCGCCGTAGGCGATCACCAGCATCGGAATGCCCGCGCCGATGGCGAACATCAACAACAAAGTGCTGGATTGCGTCAGGTTCTGCGCCTTGGCGGCCAGCACCAGAATCGACGCCAGCACTGGGCCGGCGCTTGGCGTCCATACCGCCCCCACGGCGACTACAAGGCGCTGATGGCTGGCCGCAAAGCCACCGTGCGCATGGTGATCCATGTGGACGACCACCAGGACAATGACGCCGTGGCCGACTGGCCGTACGAGATCCGCCTGACCGGCCAGAAGGCCATGAAGGAAGGCTGGTATCTAGTGCCCGGCGAACTCACGCTGGACACCAAGCGCCAGGACCACAACGGCCTGCCGCTGACCTTGCTGACGCTGGGCCAAGCCGCGCCCGTCGCTTGCCAGAAGGCAGGCTGCGCCGACCTGAACGACCCCTTGGTCGGCGCCTATAATCTTCCGCACACGCTGCGTACGACGCGCTTGCCAAGGCGCAGCCGCGGGAGACTGACATGACACCCTCATTGATTCGTTTGCTTGCCCTGCTGGCAAGCGCCGTGGTGATAAGCGGCTGCACCTCCGGCCCGGGCGGCCCGCCCCACCCCGGCGCCGTCAACCCCTACAGTGAAGGCGGCTTTCACGACGCGGGTCCGAACTATCCGGATACGGGTCGCTAAGACTTTCCCCCATCCGCCCCGCGCCGCCGCCCTTGACGGTGCGCGAAACGCATAACAGCTTTGTGCGCCGGGTGCATCCCGCCGCAAGCCGGAAATCCTAGACTACCTGCACACAACAGGAGTCAAGGAGAAGGCTTTGCAGCCGCTGTTATCAAACGTGAAAGTGCTGGACCTGAGCCGCATTCTGGCCGGCCCCTGGGCCAGCCAGATCCTGGCCGATCTGGGTGCGGACGTCATCAAGGTCGAGCGGCCGGGCCTGGGCGACGACACCCGATCCTGGGGGCCTCCGTTCCTGAAGGACGAACAGGGCCAGGACACCAGCGACGGCGCCTACTTCATCGCCACCAACCGTGGCAAACGCTCCATCACGCTGGACCTGCAGACGCCTGAAGGCCAGGCGCTGGTCAAGGACCTATGCCGCGACGCGGACGTGGTGCTTGAGAACTACAAGGTCGGCACCCTGGCGCGCATGGGGCTGGACTATGACTCCCTGTCGAAGATCAACCCGCGCCTGGTGTATTGCTCGGTCACGGGCTTTGGGCAGACCGGCCCGCGCGCCGCCGAGCCGGCCTACGATTTCCTGATCCAGGCCATGGGCGGCCTGATGAGCGTGACGGGCGAACGCGACGACAAACCCGGCGGCGGCCCGCAGAAAGTGGGCGTGCCCATCGTGGACCTGACCACTGGCGTCTACGCCGCGCTGGGCATCGTCGCCGCCCTGCTGCGGCGCTCGCAAACGGGCCAGGGCGAGTACATCGACGTCGCCATGCTGGACGTGCAGGTCGGCCTCTTGGCGAACCAGGCCATGAACTTCCTGTTGGGCAACCGCGTGCCGCGCCGTACCGGCACCGCGCACCCGAACATCCAGCCGCAACGCACCTTCGCCTGCGCCGATGGCGACATCGTCATCGTGGTCGGCAACGACGCGCAGTTCGCCACCCTGTGCCGCGTGCTGGGCAAGCCCGAACTGGCGCAAGACCCCCGCTACGTCAGCAACAGCCAGCGCGTGACCAATCAAGCCACGCTAGACCCGATCCTGGACGCCATCATCGTCGCGCAGCCGCGTGCGCACTGGCTGGCGGCGTTAAAGGATGCCGGCGTGCCGGCAGGGTCCATCAACACCGTTCCCGAAGTATTCGACGACCCGCAGGTGGCGCACCGCGCCATGCTGCGCCGCCTGCCGCATCCGGCCGCCGGCACGGTGCCGCAAGTGATGAACCCCTTGCGCTTTGCCACGGCGGACTTGCGGGCGGACCGCGCCCCCCCGCTGCTGGGCCAACACACCGCTGACGTGCTGGCGGAACTGGGCCTCAGCACGCAACAGATCCAGGACTTGCGCCAGCGCAAGATCATTTGAACAAGACGGAGACTCTGGACCATGACCCTGCCTGAAAACTTGACCGGCCCCTACACCGCGCTGGACGTCACCGTGGACCACGGCGTGGCCGTCATCCTGCTGGCCAACCCGCCCGTGAACGCCCTGAGCACCGAGATGATGAACGAGTTGTCCTGGGTGCTGGACCGCATTTCGGAAACTCCGGAAGTACGTGCCGTGGTGCTGTCTGGCCAAGGCAAGACGTTCTGCGCGGGCGCTGACTTGAAGAACCGCGCGGCCATCATCAAGGGCCCGGGAGACCTGCCGCAGCATTCGCGCCGCACCCGTGAGTGCTTTCACGCCATCCGCGAATGCACCAAGCCCGTGATCGGAGCGATCAATGGCGCGGCGCTGGGCGCGGGCCTGGCCATCGTGGCCTCTTGCGACATCTTGCTGGCCGCGTCCACGGCGGTCGTGGGCCTGCCGGAAATCAACGTGGGCCTGCTGGGAGGCGGACGCCATGGCATGCGCCTGTTCGGCCATTCGCGCCTGCGCAGGATGATGCTGACGGGCCTGCGCGTGGATGGCGACGAGCTCTATCGGCTGGGCATTGTTGAAGCGTCCGTGCCCGCCGAGGCCTTGATGGACCGCGCCCTGGAATTGGCGCATGAGCTGGCGTCCAAGAGCCCCCTGGCCACCGTGCTGGCCAAGCAGACGCTGAACGCCATCGAAGACATGAGCCTGCGCGACGGCTACCGGTACGAGCAGGACATGACCGCCGCCATCGCCAAGACCGAAGACGCCCAGGAAGCGCGCCGCGCCTTCCTGGAAAAGCGCGCGCCCGTATTCCAGGGCAAATAAGGAGCCGTCATGAACGGAGCATTGGAGGGCGTGAAAGTCCTGGACCTGAGCCGTGTGTTCTCCGGCCCCTGGGCGGCGCAGATGCTGGCGGACTTTGGCGCCGACGTCATCAAGGTGGAACGCCCGGGCCGGGGCGACGACGTGCGGCACCAGGGCTACCCGATGCCCGACCGCAAGGGCGAACCCAGCGCGCAGACCTCTTCATTCGTGGCGATGAACCGTGGCAAGAAATCCCTGACGATCGATATCTCGCGACCTGAAGGACAAGCCCTGGTTCATCGCTTGGCGCAGGGTGCCGACATCGTGATCGAGAATTTCAAGGCAGGCGACCTGCGCCGCTACGGGTTGGACTATGCATCGCTGTCCGCGATCAACCCCCGACTGGTGTACTGCTCGATCACCGGCTTCGGCCAGACCGGCCCCTATAGCCACCTGCCCGGCTACGACCCCATCTTCCAGTCCATGAGCGGCTTGATGAGCGTCACCGGCGTGCCCGATGGCGAGCCGGGCGCCGGCCCCGTGAAAGCGGGCTATTCGGTGTCGGACCTGACGGCGGGCTTCTACGCCGTGGCGGCCATTCTGGCGGCGTTGCGGCATCGCGACCAGGTGTCCGGCGTGGGCCAGCATATCGACCTGGCGCTGCTGGATGCGCAGATCGCCGCCATTTCACACATCGGCATGAACTACCTGGCCAGCGGCAAACTGCCTGCGCGCATGGGCTCGGCCTCACAGATAACCGCGCCGTTTCGCGCCTTTGCCTGCCGCGATGGCCACCTGATGGTGGCCGTGGGCAACGACTCGCAGTTTCGCAGCTTTTGCTCGGTCATTGGCCTGCCTGCCTTGGCCGATGACCCGCGCTTTGTCAGCAATCCGAAGCGCGCCGCCGCGCAAACGGACCTGTCGCGCCTGATCGAGCCGGCCATGCTGGCGCGCACCGTCAGCGAATGGAATGACGCGCTGGCGGCCGCCAACGTGCCTTGCGGCCCGATCTACACGATGGATCAGGTATTCGAAGACCCGCAGGTGCGGCACCGCAAGGTACTGGGCAGCGTCTTGCATCCCGAACTGGGCGACATGCCCGTCATCAACAACCCGATTCATTTTTCCGGGACGCCGATCGCACCCGGCCTGCCGCCGCCCCTGTTGGGCGAACACACGGCGGCGGTGCTGCGCGGTGAATTGGGCCTGTCCGAAGACGAGATCGCGCGCCTGCACGCCGAGGGCATCGTATGAGCAACGTTGACCATGCGCTGATCGAAGAAATTCGCGACAGCGCCCGCGACTTTCTTTCGCGCCGCGATCAGCGGCAACGCAAGCGCACGGCAAGCGGAATCGATCGCGACTATTGGCGCGACATCGCCGACGTGGGCTGGCTGGCCATGAGCGTGCCCGAATCACTGGGCGGGCTGGGCCTGGGGTGGCACGCGATGGCGGCAGTGGTCGAGGAAGCCGGCCGCGCGCAATTGCCCGAGCCGCTGGTGGGCGCCGGCGTGCTGGCCGCCGCGCTGTTGGCGCGTATCGATCCCGTACCCGGATCGGCGCTGCGCGACACGTTGCTGCAAGACCTGTGCGCCGGCACGCGCATCATCGGCGTGGCCTGGCAAGAAACCGAAGGCCAGTTGGAAGCCGGCGAAGCCGCGGGCGTCTTCGGCGTCAGCGTCACGGCGCGCGAAGGCACATACGTGCTGAACGGCGAAAAGCGCCACGTCATTCCAGGCGATGGCGTAGACGGCTGGCTGGTAACGGCGGACGGCGAACAGGGCACCGCGCTGTTCTACCTGGAAGCCGGCACGCCCGGCCTGACCCTGCAAGCGCATGCGCGCGCCGACGGCACCGCCGCTTGCCACCTGAGCATCGAAGCCGCCGTGGTGCCCGCGCAAGCCTTGCTTGCCCGCCACGATGTGTTGGACGCCGTTGACGCTGCGCTGGACTACGGCCGGCTGATGCAGTCGGCCGAAATGATCGGCCTGGCGCGGCAAGTGCTGGCCGATACGGTCGCCTATCTGAATACGCGCCATCAGTTCGGCAAGCCGCTGTCATCATTTCAGGCCTTGCAGCACCGCTTGGTGGACGCCGTCATGCAAGTTGAGTTGGCGGCCAATAGTTTGCAAGATGCACTGAACACGCTGTGCGACACGCCGGCCGCGATAACGCAGCCGCCTGATGCCACCACGCGCAAGATCGTGGCCAGCCGGGTCAAGGCACGCGCGGCGCGCGCCAGCCTCGAAGCGTCACGCCTGGCCATCCAGCTACACGGCGCCATCGGCTACACCGAGGAATGCGACGTCAGCCTGTACTTTCGCAACGCGCTGCACCTGGCTGCGTGGCTGGGCAATGCCACGGCCCATCGGCAACGCTATGGCGCGCTGGCCGAAGACCCGTCGCCCCCTACCGATGACGCGGCTGTGCGGGATGACGCCCAAGCGGAGTTTCCCCGCGAGGCAGACTGGAACGCCATGCCGGAAGACGACTTCCGCGCCCTCTTGCGCCGCTTCTTCCGCGCGCGTTACCCCGCCCACTTGCGCCATGTGCCGTGGCGCCTGCATTGGGACGAGATCAAGGGCTGGTACTACACCTTGTCGCGCCAAGGGTGGATTGCCCCGTCATGGCCGCGCGAACACGGGGGCATGGCGCTGTCACCCGCACGGCAGATCGCCTTCATCGAAGAAGCCGAACGCTACGGCGTGGCGCGCGCGCCTGACCAGGGGCTGGTGATGCTGGGCCCCATCCTTATCCGATATGGCACCGACGAACAACGGGCGCGCTTCCTGCCGGGCATCCTGTCGGGTGAGGCGGTTTGGGCGCAGGGCTATTCGGAGCCCGACGCCGGGTCGGACTTGGCGGCCTTGCGCTGCGAGGCCGTGATCGATGGCGACGACCTCGTTGTCACCGGGCAGAAGACCTGGTCCACGCTGGCGCAGGACGCCACCCACATGTTCATGCTGGTGCGCACCGACAAGACCGTCAAAAAGCAGGCGGGCATCAGCTTCCTGCTGGTTGACCTGGCCAGCCCCGGCGTCAGCCGGCGCCCTATCCGGACGCTGTCCGGCCACGAGGAATTCTGCGAAGTGTTCTTTGACCAGGTGCGTGTGCCGCGCGCCAACCTGGTGGGCGAACTGAATGCCGGTTGGGGCATCGCCAAGGCGCTGTTGGGCTTTGAACGGCTGTTCTCGGGCAGCCCCAAGCATGCCAGCCATGCGCTGCAACAGATCTTCAGCGTGGCGCGGCAACGCGGTCTGCTGGCCGACCCCGCGTTCACCGACCGGCTTGCCGAACTGCGGCTGGACACCGCCGACCTGACCGCCATGTACCGCGTGTTCGCCGACATGGCGCGGGCTGGGCGCCCCCTGCCGCCGGAACTTTCCTTGCTGAAAATCTGGGCCACCGAAACGCATGAACGGCTGGGCGCGCTGCTGATCCAGATTGCCGAGGAATACGGCGGCGTGGAAATGCGGCTGGGCTATGGCGATGGCGGCGTCCACGCGCTGGCGCCGTATGTCAACGCGCTGGCCGCCACCATCTTCAGCGGCACCAACGAGATTCAACGCAATATCTACGCCAAACAGGTCCTGGGTCTGGACGGCGCATAACAACAGCGCGCCTACGCTTGGGCGCCATCAGGAGAGAGACAATGAAGAAAGCACCCGCACTGACGGTGGCGGCGGTATTGCTGGGCGCGGCGCTTGCGCCCGTGGCGCAGGCCGCGCAACCCTGGCCCAGCCAGCCCATCCGGCTGATCGTGCCCTACCCGCCTGGCGGCTCGGTGGACAACTTGGCGCGACTGCTGGCGCCGGCGCTGGGCCAACGGCTGGGCCAGACCATCGTGATCGAAAACAAGGCGGGCGCCAGCGGCACCATCGGCGTGGACGCCACGGTACGGGCCACGCCGGACGGCAATACGTTCGGCTTTGGCGTGCCGGGCGCCATCACCGGCCTGCCCCACGTCATGAAGGTGCCTTACGACGTCGGCAGCATTCAGTACGTGTCGTTGGTGGCCCGCATTCCGCAGGTGATCATGGTGAATCCTTCGTTGCCCGACAAGACACTGGCCGCCTTCGTCAGCAGCGCCAAGCAGCATCCGGGCAAGTACAACTACGGGTCCGCCGGCAACGTCACCACCCCGCATCTGGGCGGCGAACTGCTGAAGCAGCAGACGGGCATCGACATCATGCATGTGCCCTACAAGGGCGCTGCGCCGGCCGTTACGGCCCTGCTGTCCAACGAGGTGCAGATGTTTCCCGGGGATGCCTCCGCCGCGTTGGGCTTCATCAAGGCGGGCAAGCTGCGCGCCCTGGCGGTGGCCAGCCCCGAGCGTTTCGAAGGGCTGCCGGATGTGCCCACCACGCGCGAAGCGGGCTTTCCCGGTGTGATCGTGGAATCCAACTACGGCATCATCGCGCCCACGGGCACGCCCAAGGACATCGTGGACAAGATGGCGGACGCCATCGCCAAATCATTGGCGGACCCGACGTTGCGGCAAAAGATGATCGACCAGGGCGCCATGCCGGCCGCCACCACGCCGGACCAGTACCGCGCGCTAATGGAATCGGAATCCAAGAAATGGGGCGACGTGATCCGGCGCGGCAAGCTGGGGGTGGAATGATGCTGGGGAAGGCATGTCGCTTGGGGCTCGACGCCCCTTGCGATGTGATGTCCCTTGCAGTCTGATCCCCCAACCTCGCGCGCTTTGCCGTACGCTTATGCGTTCCTTCCTGCGACCCTAGCCCTGCCAACATGCCCTCCGCCAAAGCCACCGGCCTGAGCCTGGACCTTACCGCCGACCTGCACAAATGGCGGGCGTTTCTTGCCATTGCAGAGCTGGGCAGCATCACGCGTGCCGCGCTTTACCTGGACCAGGACCAATCGGTGCTCAGCCGCCGCATCAACGCCCTGGAACGCGAGTGCAACGCGCGGCTCTTCAACCGCACGGGGCGCGGCGTGCATTTGTCCGAGGTAGGCGAACGCCTGTTCCCCTTGGTGCAGACCTTGCTGGGCGACGCCGAGCGCCTGGAGCTGGAGCTGAACGGGCAGGCCCGCGAACCGGCCGGCGAGGTCACGCTGGGGCTGCTGCCGTCCACCGCGCATCCCCTCATCCGCCGCCTGTTCTCGCGCTTGCGCAAAAACTTCCCCAAGGTTCACCTGAAGATACTTGAGGGCTCCAGCGGCCAGATTGAAGAGTGGCTGACGGACAGCCGCGTGGACATCGCCATCCTGTACCGGTACGGCGACAAATGCCCGCCGGGCGAGCAGGCGCTGGCCTACGTGGATTCGTATCTGGTGGGCGCGGCGGGCGATGCGCGCACGCAGTCCGGCGAAGTCACGTTCGACCAGCTAAATGGCCTGCCCTTCATTTTGCCCGGCGCCCCTAATGGCTTACGCAACGCGCTGGACGGCCTGGCGCGGGCGCGCAAGATCACCATTGCGCCGCTCATCGAAGCGGACTCGCTGCCGCTGATGAAGTCGATTGTGGAACATGAACACATGTACACCGTGCTGCCCCTGCACGCCGTGTGGCAGGAAGTGCAGGAGGGCCGCCTGAGCATCGCGGCGCTGCGCGATCCCAGCATGGGCCGCATCATCTCCATGGCGTTTTCACGGTCCAAGGGACCGGGGCGCACGGTGATGGAAGTGGCGGCGCAGATCGAAACCCTGGTGCGGGAAATCGGTGGCGAAGGGGTCTGGCACGCCAGCCCCTGAGCCTTGCCAAACCTCCAGCAATCAGAAGCCGTATAGCCGCGCCGGATTGTCTACCCACACCTTGTTGCGCAGGACATCATTGCCCAGCCACTCGTACGCCACGTCCACCAATGCATCGGCCGACGGCGCCGAGGCGCCCATCCGCACAAACGGCCAGTCCGAGCCCCACAGCACTTGATCGGGGTTGGCGGCGGTGAACGCGTCGTGGATGAAGCGCGCGTTGTCGTAGTCGGGCGCGGCGCCCACCCGGCATAGCGTCAGCTTCATCCAGATGCGGCCGTCGGCAAGCAGGCCACGCAACAGTTGGAACGCGGCGTCTTCCGCACCTCGCGCCGGCACGAGGCTACCCAGGTGATCGATGACGATCGGCAGGTCCAGCGCGGCCAAGGCCGGCAGATGCTGCACATAGGCATCGCAAGGCGCCCACAACTGGGCGTGCAGGCCGAACTGCTTCATGCGCGGCGCTAACGTGGCGATCTGGCCAAAGCCCACGCTGCCGGGAAAGAGATTGCCCGCGGGGTCGCGCGCTTCCAGAAAACGCAGTCCGCGCACACCGCCATCCACCATGGCCTGCAACTGCGCATCCGTCACCGACGGGTCGGCCACCGCAATGCCGCGCAAGCGGTCGCGGCCTTGCGCCAAGGCATCCAGCAGCGCGGATGGGTTCACGCCATAGGGCGCGGGTTGCACCAGTACGCCGCGCGACGCGCCCAGCGTGTCCAACATTTGCAGGTAACGCGCCACGGGCGCATCCGGCGCCGCGTAGGACGACGCGTGTTGCAAGGGAAAGCGGTCATAGGGGCCGAACACATGGCAATGCGCGTCGCACGCCAAGGCGGGCAGCGTGTGCTTGGGCGTGACGGGCATGCGCGGCATTTCGGTATTCATGCTTGCCCCTTCTTTGATAGCGGTGCCAAGACGCTCAAGGCGGGCTGGTCCCCTTGCCGTGGGGTATCCAGCGGCGCGGGCGCATCGTCCGGCATCGGGATCTCGTGGGCGTTCAAGGTCATGGACACCATGGTGTAGTAGCCGATCACCGCCGTCAGTTCCACCACGCCCACGGCCTGCCAGCGCGCAACCGCCTCGGCATACAGTGCTGGATCCACCTGGCCGGTTTCTTGCAGTTGGCGCGCGAATTCGTAGACCACCTCATCGTCACGCGATTCGAACGACGGCGTGGCGCGCGACTGGATCGCGTCCAGCACCGCATCGGCAATACCCGCCGCGCGCGCCGCCTGCGCGTGGATATGCCATTCGATCTGGCTGTTCCAGCGGCGCGCGGTCACCACGATGGCCAGTTCGCTGACGCGCGGCGGCAGGCTGGTGCCGAAACGCAGCAAGGCGCCCAGCGCCTGCCAGCGCTCAGCCAGTTCCGGGCTGTGCAGCGCCGCGCGCAAGGGGCCGACCAGACGCCCGCGCGGGCCCGAGACAATCTTCTCGTACACGCGCTTCTGGTCGTTGGTCATGCTGTCGGGGGAAGGCAGCGGGATACGGCTCATCATCATCCTTGGTTCGGGGAATGCCACATTCACGGCGTTTCGTCAGGCTGGCTGCGCGCCACAGACGGACGCGCGCAAAAATCCAGGTGCCACGCGGCAAGCTGGGGATGCCCGGCGCGCCAGTCGATATCTGGAAAACGATAGTCCATGTACGACAGGGCGCAGCCGATGGCGATCACGCCCAGGTCGAAATCGCTTGCCGCCAGCGCGGGCGCTTCCGCTTCCAGCGCGGCCAGCACGGCGCGCACCTTCAGCGCGAAAGCGTCCAGCCACGCCGCCGTCTGCTTTTCCACAGGCTTGTTGCGCTCTTGCCGGAACAGCAGCAAGGCATCCAGAAAGCCGTCGCCCAGCGCCTGCCGGCGTTCGGCGATCAGACGCGCGGCGGCGTCCGCCGGTAACAAGCGGCCCCCGGCCAACCCGTTCAGGTAGGCACAGATCACCCGCGAGTCATACAAGGGCGTACCGTCGTCCAGGACCAAGGTGGGCAGCTTGATCAAGGGATTGTCCGCCACCAGATCCAGGTTGGGTTTGTCCATCGCGACCGGCGTTCGAACCAGTTCCACCTGGCCCTCAATGCCGGTTTCATACAGAACGATCATCACCTTGCGCACAAATGGCGATCTGGGCGACCAATGCAACTTCATCGTCTAGCTCCTTGTTCGTTAAGCGCCGCGACGCGCGTCAATGGCCTTGGGCCGGACGCACGGACGGGTCGTTCGCCGCGTCCGGCGCCAGCATTTGAAACAGGTCGCTGGTGTGCGCGTACCAGCCGGCGCCATGCATGCGCCCCAGCAGTCCCAGCGCGGGCGTATCCACATGGAAGCGCTCACGGTTCAGCAGCGCATCGTCGCGCAGATACATGCCCACCACGCGCGCCAACACAATCACGCGCTGCGGCGCGGCCTCGATCACCTGCCACACCTTGCACTCCAACGCCGCCGGGCTTTGCGCGATGCGGGGCGGCGCCACGATCCGCGAGGGCTGGGTGGAGAGGCCCGCGCGCACCAGTTCATTGACGCTGGCGTCGTAGTCCAGGCTGGTTCGATTCATCTGTTGAGCCAATTCGGCCGACACCAGATTGATCACGAATTCACCCGTGTCCAGGATGTTGCGCGACGTGTCCTTCAACTGGCCGCCGCGCGGGCCGATGCCCAACGCCACGATGGGCGGGTCGCTGCTGACCACGTTGAAAAATGAGAAGGGCGCGGCGTTCAGCTCACCGCGCGCCGATTGGCTGACCACCCAGGCAATCGGGCGTGGCACGACCACGCTGGACAGCAGCTTGAAGGCGTCGGCCGACGCCAGTTGGCTGAAATCAAAGTTCATGGCGGCATGCTCTGGCGTGAATGGCGGGAGGTCGTGTCATTTTGCCAGCAGCCCCAGCGAGCTCAGCAGCCGCTGCATGTCGGCACGGTCGCGGCGAACGTAGGCCTCGGCGTCAGCCGGGGTCAGCGACATCAGCTCGATCGCCTGCTCTTGCATGACGCGGCGGTATTCGGGGTCGTCGTTCACGGCCCTCACGGCGCTGCTCAAGCGCTGCACGATGTCGGGCGGCGTACCGGCAGGCGCGGCCAGGCTGTACCAGGTTGCCGCCTGCGCGCCCGGCACACCCGCTTCAGCCAGCGTGGGCACGTCGGGCAACAGCGCCGAACGCTTGTCGGCCGCGTAGGCCAAGGCAATCAAGCGCCCCTGACGGATGAACGGCAAGCTGGCCGACAGGTTCAGCATGGCCAGGTCGATCTGCCCGCCCACCACATCATTGATGGCGGGCGACGCGCCTGCGTACGGGATGTGGTTCAACTGCACATGCGCCGCCTGCTGAAACAATTCGGCGCCCAGGTGCGTGGCGCCGCCCACCCCCGCCGAGCCATAGCTGAGCTTGCCGGGTTCGGCCTTGGCGCGCGCCAGCAGCGTCGCCACGTCGCGGATGCCGCGCGATGGGTTCACCACCAGCATGATGGGTTGCACCGCCACCACCGAGCAAAAGGCGAAGCCGTCCACGCCGTCGTAGGGCGTCTTCTGCATCAGCGGCGTAACGACGTGGCCGGCGGAGGTGCCCAGCAGCAAGGTGTAGCCGTCAGGCTTGGCGCGGGCCACGAAGCCCGTGCCTATGGACGCGCCGCCGCCCGGCTTGTTTTCCACCACCACCGGCTGGCCCAGCCGCTTTTCCAGCGCACGGCCCAGGCTGCGCGCCACGACATCGGCGGGGCCGCCCGCCGCATAGGGGTTGATCAGGGTCAGCGGACGCTCTGGGTAGGCGGCCTGGGCGGCGGGCATCGCCACGGCGGCCATCACGCTGGCGGCCATCAGCAGGGATCGGATCATCGATGTCATGTCAGTCTGCCTTGGCGCCGGACTGCTTGATCACCTGTGCCCACTTCACCGTGTCGGTCTTGATCTGGGCCGCGAAGGCTTCGGGCGTGCTGTGCGTGGTCTGGATGCCGTAACCCGCCATGCGCTCGACCATCTGCGGCGACTGCATCACCGCGCCAATGTCCTGGTTCAGCTTGTCGATCACGGCGCGGGGCGTTCCCGCCGGCGCCAGCACGCCTGACCACAAGCTGACTTCGTACGTCGAGAAGCCCGGCGCTTCCGAAATCGACGGCACATCCGGCAGCACCGGCAGGCGCTTGCGGCTGGTCACGCCCAGCGCACGCACCTTGCCCTGCTTCACTTGTTCGATGAAATTGGAGGACGTATCGATCATCATCGAAATCCGCCCCGCCAGAAAATCGTTGATGGCGCCGGCGGTGCCCTTGTACGGGATATGGCGGATATCCACGCCGGCCGTCGACTTGAACATTTCGCCCGCCAAATGGCTGGTGGTGCCGGTGCCCGACGAGCTGAACGTCAGTTCACCCGGCCGCTGCTTGGCCAGCGCCGCCAGTTCCGCCACGGAATTCACGTTCAATTCCGGGTTCACCACCAGCAGGTTCGACGTCAGGTTAGTCAGCGTGATCGGCGCGAAACTCTTTTGCGGGTCATAGCGCAGTTTGGCGTACAGCGACGGGTTGATGGTCAGCACCCCCATCGTCGAGTACAGCAGGGTATAGCCGTCGGGCGCGGCGCTGGCCACGGCCTCCGCGCCGATCGACCCGCCCGCCCCACCCCGGTTTTCCACCACGACAGCCTGGCCCAGCTTGTCCCCCAGCCCTTGCGCCAGCGCGCGGGCCATCAGGTCCGTTGCGCCCCCGGCGGGAAACGGCACCACCAGCCGGATGGGATGGTCAGGGTAGGCGCCTGCCACGGCGGGTGCCGTCATTCCCACGGCGCACGCCATCGTTGCGCCCCCCAGCCACAGGCTGACCGACGTCAGCGCGCTTGCGATCTTCATGCTGTCTCCAAACCTTGGGTTTTTGTGTTTGGAGCATGGTATGCGGCGTACCGGGGTGGCGCTATGCGCGGTATCGCATATCTGCTTTGCGCCGCGCCATACCGACCGCGCCCCCCGTTTCCGCCCCTGCGAATCAACCCGGCTGCGCCAACAAGCGCTGAATCTCGGCCTCCGTCTCCGCATACTTGCCTTCCCCAAAATGGCGGTAGACGATCTGACCCTGCTTGTCGATCAGGTAGAAGGCCGGCCAATACTGGTTGCGGTAGGCATCCCAGGTGGCGTAGCGGTTGTCTTGCGCCACCGGGTAGGTGATGCCGAAGCGTTCCAGCGCCTTCTGCACGTTGGGCGTGGACCGTTCAAACGGGAACTCCGGCGTATGCACGCCCACCACCTCCAGCCCCTGGTCCTTGTACTTCTGATACCAGCTAGTCACGTAGGGCAAGGTACGCACGCAGTTGATGCAGGTGTAGGTCCAGAAGTCCACCAGCACCACCTTGCCGCGCAGCGACGCCAACGTCAGCGGGTCGCTGTTGAGCCAGTGCTCGATGCCGGTGAATTCCGGCGCGGGGGTCGGTTTGGAGGCGCCGGCCTGCGCGGTAAGCGGCATCACCGAGGCAGCCAGCGACGTGGCCAACAGCGCGCCCAGCGCGATTTTCTTGAACGTGGCGAACATGGTCGTACTCCTTGAATTGAGGTGAGGGACGGTCAGTTGAAAAGGTTGCTGATCCAGGCGTAGGCCAGGATGTCGTACTGGAAATAGATGGCGGCGGCAGTCAGGATCAGCAGCACGCCAAAGCCTTGCTGCAAGCGCTGCGTGTAGCGCGACAGGCCACGAACCCGGGCCGCGATGGCCTGGCCGCCGTAGGCGATCACCAGCATCGGAATGCCCGCGCCAATGGCGAACATCAACAACAAGGTGCTGGATTGCGTCAGGTTCTGCGCCTTGGCGGCCAGCACCAGAATCGACGCCAGCACCGGGCCGGCGCAGGGCGTCCACACCGCCCCCAACGACAGCCCCAGCACAAAGCCACCCGCATTGCCGCTGCCCGAGCCGCCCGCGTTGAACGCCAATTGCTGCAAGGGGCCGCCGATGCGGGCGATCAGGCGGTCGTAAGGTTGCGGCCAGATGCGCACCAGGCCGAACAGCGCCAGCAGCGCGATCGACGTGGACCGCACGGCTTCGTGTACCGTTGCATTCAGGGTGGACAACAGGCTTAGCGCGATACCCAGACCGGCAAACGCCAGCACGAAGCCGGACACGACGAACAAGGGACGCCAGCGGTCCGGCCGTTCCAGCGAGGTGCCCAGCAGCACCGGCAGCAAGGGCAGCACGCAGGGCGAGGCAATGGTCAGCATGCCGGCCAGCAAAGCGATGGGGGTGTTGATCAGGTCCATGGGGCAAGTCCTTTGGAAAGAGGCCCCATTGCACCCGCGCCGCGTATCCGGCTTGTGCCGGTTTTGCGTGTTTTTTCCTGGCTTATGTATCTGCCGCCAGGGCGTACACAGTACGACACACTTGCGGCGGCGGCCGGCGCTATAACCCGTTCATGCCCTGCTACCGGAGACCCTTATGAAGCGCATTCTGGCCGTACTGCTGTTGATGTTCGGCGGTTTCAGCACCGAAGCCGCCAAGCCCTTCCAATGCCAGCTCATCGCCAATACCCGACCGCGCCGCGACCCGCTGCCGCCGGCCGACCGCTGAAGGTGCCGCCTTGGATAAAATCCGCTTAGCCGCGCGCGTGCTTGCGCGCGTTGCCGCCCCAACCCTTTAGGCCACTGCAGATGGATCAGATTGATCACGTGATGATCGTCGACGACGATCGTGAAATACGCGAGCTTGCCGGCAACTTCCTGAAGAAGAACGGCCTGACCGTCACGCTGGCGGCCGACGGCCGGCAGATGCGTTCGCTGCTGGAAAACCTGTCCGTCGACCTGATCGTGCTGGACATCATGATGCCGGGCGACGACGGCCTGGTGCTGTGCCGCGAACTGCGCAGCGGCAAGCACCGCCGCATCCCGATCCTGCTGCTGACCGCGCGCAGCGACGACATGGACCGCGTGCTGGGCCTGGAAATGGGCGCCGACGATTATCTCGTCAAGCCCTTTGTGGCGCGCGAATTGTTGGCCCGCATCAAGGCGATTCTGCGCCGCACGCGCATGCTGCCGCCCAATTTCCAGGTGACGGAACCAGGCCGCGAGATCGCCTTCGGCGACTGGCGGCTGGACACCACCGCGCGCCACCTGCTGGATGAGAGCGGCACGGTGGTGTCGCTAAGCGGCGCCGAGTACCGGCTGCTGCGCGTGTTCCTGGACCACCCGCAGCGCGTGCTAAACCGCGATCAACTGCTGAACCTGACCCAAGGCCGCGACGCCGATTTCTTTGGCCGCTCGATCGATCTGCTGGTCAGCCGCCTGCGCCAACGCCTGCGCGAAGATGCGCGCGAGCCCCGCTACATCAAGACCGTGCGCAGCGAAGGCTATGTGTTCGCGGCGGCGGTCGACGTGTCGGAAGCCAACGAGTGAACCGCACCGCCCGCCCGCGTTCCTCCTGGCCCGGCACCCTGGTCGCGCGGCTGTTCCTGATTTTCCTGATCGGGCTGATTCTGGCTTATGGCCTGTCGTTCGCCTCGCTCTTCTACGAACGCTACAACGCCACCAAGAGCATGATGCTGGGCGACCTGGAACGCGACGTCGCCATCGCCGTGGACGTGCTGGACCGTCTGCCCGCCGATGAACGCGAAGCCTGGCTACCGCGTCTTTCCAGCGGGAACCGCCAGTACCTGCTGAGCGACGGCCAGGCCGATCAACCCTTGCGGCTGGACGTCGCGCGCAATGCCGCCAGCGCCATCGAAGCGGCGCTGGGCACCGCGCGCCCGCTGACCATACGCGCCATGGCAAACGACCCCCGACATATCCAGGCACGCGTCGTGCTGTCCGATGGGCAGCCCGTGGTGCTGGATATCCACCTGTCGTCGATGCGGCCCGAGCCCTGGCTGCTGGTGGTGCTGGCGGTGCAGTTGCTGCTGCTGATCGTTTGCGCGTGGCTAGCCGTGCGGCTTGCCGTGCGGCCGCTGACGCGCCTGGCTCATGCCGCTGAGACGCTGGACCCGAACACCAAGAGTCCCTTGCTGGAAGAAGGCGGCCCGGCCGAAGTGGCGCACGCCGCCACCGCGTTCAACGCCATGCAAGCGCGCATCGCCGCCCACGTGGCCGAGCGCATGCAGATACTGGGCGCCATCTCGCACGACCTGCAAACGCCCATCACCCGCATGAAATTGCGCACCGAGTTCATGGACGCATCAGAAGACCGCGACAAGCTGGCGCAGGACCTGAGCGAAGTGGAAAGGCTGGTGCGCGAAGGCATCGACTACGCGCGCAGCGCGCACGGCAAGGTCGAAACGCCTGCGCGCGTGGACCTGCACGCGTTTCTGGAAAGCCTGGTCTATGACTATCAGGACACGGGCAAGCCCGTCAGCCTGAACGGCGACCACGCCGGGCCCCTGATGACGCGCCCGCATGCGCTGCGCCGCATCCTGGGCAACTTGATCGACAACGCGCTGAAGTTCGCGGGTGCGGCTGAAGTGGACGTGGCGGTGCATGGCGACACGACGGTGTCGATCTTTGTGCTGGACCGTGGCCCCGGCATTCCCGAACACGAGCGCGCCGCCGTGCTGCAACCCTTCTATCGCCTGGAGAGCTCGCGCAACCGCGATACGGGTGGCACCGGGCTGGGCCTGGCCATCGCGCAGCAGTTGGCGGAAGTGGTGGGCGGCACGCTGGCGTTAAGCGCGCGGGAAGGCGGGGGGTTGGCGGTGGAGCTGCGGCTAGGCGGCTCTTAACGCAAGATTTTAAAAAGCGCGGCGCATCGATCTAGAAGGGACACCAGGATTACTGATGATCCAGCATCCTCTCGGGGGCAGCGCGAACATCCCACTGCCCCGCCAACAACCTCGTTGCCAATTCGCCGATACGCCTCAGCGCTGATTTCCGCACATGATCCAAGGGACCCGAAATACTGATTCGTACACAATTCCGGTAGGCCCGCGTAGCGCTGAAAATGGAGCCCGGGGCGATCAGAATCCCTTCGTCCAGACACAAGGCAAACAGCCTCTGCGCATCCAGCCCCCGCGGAAGCTCTATCCATAGGGCCGAACCACCATTCGGGTCCGTCACACACGTGCCAACGGGAAATGATGCACTGATTACCTTGCATGCTTCGCCAATATGCCCGCGGTTTGCTCTATGCAAGCGTCGAATATGGCGACCATATTGCGACTCCGCCAGTAGCTCCGCCAACGCCAACTCATTGATCGGGCAGTTTCCCACCGACATGGCTGACTTAACACGACGAATCTCGCCACCGAACCGGCCGGGGTGCAGCCAGCCCACGCGTAGCGCGGGCGAAACAGTCTTGGAATATGAGTTGCACAACAGTATCCATCCGTCATGATCAAACGACTTCACCGCACGGCGACTGCTTTCGTCATTGACCAAATCGTTATAGACCGCATCCTCGACCATCGGAATCTTGTTCTCGCGCAATAACTCCTCCAGACGCTTGCGCTCCGTCAGAGGCATGCATGCACCCGTCGGGTTGGAAAGCGTCGGTGCCGACAGAACCGCATCCACCTTGCCCTGCAGCACCGCCTGCTTCAGCGCATCAACCGACATTCCGTATCGAGGATGCGTCGGAATCTCAAGGCAGCGTAGATTCAGAATTTCCAGGATTCGCAGAAAGCCGAAGGAAGTTGGGGATTCCAACGCAACGGTGTTCCCGGGTTCCAGCAAGGCTGACAAACACAGCGTGATCGATTCGGTCGTGCCGCTGGTGATGATCAAGTCCTGAGGGTTAAACGCACACCCTAACGAAAGCGCTCGAAGCGCCACCATCCGACGCAATTCGGTCGCCCCTGCTGCACATGGAGAGCGGCCAACTGCCCCAGCGCTTCGCGGTACCGCACGCAGCAGCGCCCGCTCGATCGCGCTGGTCTGCACCGGGTCCAATGTGGGATATCCGGTAGCAAACGAAATCAACGCCGGGTCTTGCGCGCGCCCCATCACCATATCAATCAGTTCCGCCATTTCAACGCCAGAGACCAAATTGGGAGGCATGTTGACGCGTGACTCGACGGCGCTACGCGCGGACCTCACCACGAAGTGGCCTGCCTGAGGACGCGTTTCGATCAAACCTGAATCTTCCAGTATTCGATAAGCCTCGAGCACGGTCGATAGAGAGACGCCTTGCTGCTTCGCACACAGTCGCAACGATGGCAGCCTGTCTCCCAGCGCATAGACGCCGAACCCGATAGCGTCTTCCAACTGTGCCGCCACCTTCCGATACAGCGGCACGCCAAATCCTCCTTGCCTGCTCCGCATGATCCTGGCCCCCCGGTTGTATGGCAGCACAAATGGCGTCATAACTTCGTATGCGAAAGCGCGAATCTGACTTTTGTATCGGTCGAGTTTAGCGGTATTTGTATCTACCCAGATTGCCACCGGATCACCGATGATTTCTTCCAGCTCAGCAGCATGAAGCATGGAGAAATAACAAGTCATGACAAGCGTTCGCATAGAGACAATCGAGCTTTCGAAATCCGACGACATTGAGCCATTCTCGGTATACCGAAATGCTATCGATATGCTTGGAAGGCATCACGCATTTCTCGCCGAATCGGTAAGCGGTCCCGAGTTGGACTGCCAGCAATCGGTGGTCGCGATTCATCGCATAGCATCCATCTGTTTTCGCTCGACATCTGCAAACCTTCATGCAGAACCAGACGCCTGGCTGTGTATCCAGCAGGCAATTGCAGCCGTTCCTGGGCTCTTTTCGTTCAACGCTTCGGGCGACATATCCTTTGCGTGTACTGAAGACCTATGGGACTTCCTGGGTGCGTTGCTCGAGTCAACTTTCAATGTCAGCAGTGAATCGACCGAATTTCATCCGGGCTTCATTGTGCGCTTGGGCTACGACGCTGCAGCCTTGAACGAGAAGTCGGCACACGCAGTTTCCCCAGAAGATCCCATCCTCATACGGCTCGACCTATATCAGAATTTCGTAGTTTTCCGAGAGCGCGGCATTCAATTTCACGCATGTCATTTCCCGGGGCTGAAGAAGCCAGACATCGGGAGCTTAAGACGACTATGCGAACCCGCCCCCCCATTACCCCACTTGACCCCAAATGCCACAGAAATCACATTCTCAAGCACCCGAGAAGATTACTTGGAGCAGTGCCACACCGCGCTAGAGCACATCGCCCGCGGCGACATCTACCAAGTGCAACTGGGGCATGAAGTCCGAGTCAAATGCAATATTGATCCGGTATCCCTATACGCCAGCTTGCGCGAACAAAATCCCGCGCCTTACATGTTTCTTCATCAGTGTGAGGACATGACTTTGGTAGGTGCCAGCCCCGAGAGCTATGTGCGCGTCGAAGGGGGATGCGTATCAATGCGACCCATTGCGGGAACCCTTGCGAAGTCGCTTGCACTGACCGAGGCAACCCTTCGCAGCGAGCTTTCCGATTCGATTAAGGAAAACGCCGAACACGTCATGCTGGTTGACCTTTGCCGCAACGACATCGGAAAAATCTGTGAGCCCAACTCGCTCGACGTTCCTTCCTTCATGGCATTGGAGGCCTATCCGTCGTTGTATCACCTGGTGTCCTCCGTACAGGGCGCCTTAAAAAGCGAATGCAACGTCGTTGCTGTCCTGCGAGCTACATTCCCGGCCGGAACCATGGTCGGCGCGCCCAAGATTAGAGCCATGCAGATCATTGAAAAGCTGGAGGGCTCTCCCCGCGGGCAGTATGCGGGCGCGTTAGGGCTGATTGGTTTCGACGGATCCATCAATATGGCTTTATGCATTCGGATGGTTACCCAGACTGACGGCATTTATCGACTGCGCGCCAGCGCGGGAATCGTCTCGGACTCGAACCCCGAACGAGAATGGCTTGAGACGCTGGCCAAAATGCGGGTGATGCATCGGTGCTTGACCGGTGAGGAGTTGCTCGCATGAACGTACTTCTAGTGGATGCTTACGACAGCTTTGTATATCTGATCGATCATCACCTGCGATCTCTCGGACTTCTAACTCGGGTAATACGCTGCGATGACCCCGCACTGAACGAAGCTCTGCTTTACTCTCCCGCGTTCGTTGTCTTAGGCCCCGGCCCCGGGCGGCCAGAGAAGGCGCGGTATCCAGAGTTGGTTCGAGCCGCGGCCGGCCGCGTGCCAATACTCGGCGTCTGCCTGGGTCATCAAGGCATCGCACAAGCCTACGGCTGCAACATCGTCCAAGCCGTGACCTGCATGCACGGCAAGACCAGCAGCATCGTTCACGACAACCAGGGCGTATTCGGCGAACTGACAGACACGCCCTTTTTAGCCACTCGATATCACTCATTGGTGGTAGATCCCCGGAGCGTTCCCCCTTCACTTCAGGTCAGCGCTCACGCAGCCGACGACGGACACATCATGGGGCTAAGGCATAAAAGCCTTCCGGTAGAGGGTGTGCAGTTTCATCCCGAGAGCATCTGCACTCAGCACGGCGCCTCGATATTCACAGGTTTCATCCGCCGTCATGTGAAGACGATCTAAGCACGATTACATAAAGGGGCATACCTATGAATTCACCGAGATACGACGCTGTTTCATTTAGCACCGAACGCGCTGCATGGACCACTTGGTCAAAGCCGGGCGCTGATGGGCGGGTCAAGACGTTCTACTCCAACGGAAAGCGGCTCAGGCTATTGGAATTGCCCCCCGGGTTTGACGAGGAAAAGTGGTGCCTTGTCGGCCATCAGGGATACGTCTTTGAAGGGCGCTTCACGATCATCTTCGAGGACGGCACCTTTGATTGCCAGCCAGGCGACGCGTTTTCCATTCCAGACGGCGTACGCCACCGATCCAGAGGGTCCATGGACGGTCCCACTCGCGTATTCGTCGTGGACAATCACCAAAGCTGACCATGCCGCACACCACAAGCCTGACGCCTGGCTTGCGGACCTCCGCGAGGCGCCTGCACACGTCGCTGCGCGACGCCCTAAGTGACTATCGTGCTCGCGGATTCGCCGTTCGCGAGGCCGACGTCGGACTACGTCCAAATCTGGAGATCGCCGGGCATTACCGAACGCAGTTCGCCACCGTGCCAGGTAGCTCCAAAAGCGGCGACGAGCCCGTGGTCCTATACCAAACGAAAAATGGCGATTTCCCAGTATTGTTGGGATTATTTGGATCCCGGGAGCGCAATGAATGGTTGCTAGGGGCACGCGCCAGAGAAGGGGCGCACACGCTGATGCGCGCTGCGCTATCCAGACCGCTCCGCCCCTCTTGGGTCGCGAACCCGCCCTGCCGGGAGCAGCAGGCGCCTGATCGCTTGGCCGCGCTACCCACGCTCACCAGCACAAGCCAAGACGCAGGCTCCTTTATTACGTCGGGCCTTGTCTGCGCGGGAGAACCCAACAGCGGATTTGTCAGTCTGTCAATTCATCGGATGCGAGTTCTGGATGATGGGCATCTGACAATTTGGATACTTCCGGGCCGAGATCTCGATCACCTATATCGACAGGCGGCAAAGGCCGGACGCGCATTGCCGCTTTCCATAAATATTGGGGTGCCCCCCGTGGTGTACCTGACATCGTCACTGAGTTCACCACTCGTTGCCCCAGGTGGCGGCGAACTGGAAACCGCTGGCGTCTTGCTGGGGCGCCCCGTGGAAATAGCTCGGTGTGCCACGAATAGCGCGTTTTGCCTGGCGCAAAGCGAGATCGTTATTGAGGCTTCGCTGCTTCAGCAGACCGTCGCTGAAAGTTCAGGCAGCGGGTCAGATTTCAGCATGCCGGAGTTTCTTGGCTACATGGGAAAAGCGCAGGACAACTTGCCGGTCGTCCGCGTTTCCGGCGTTTTCCATCGACGCAACGCGATTTACCAGACATTCATTGGCCCTGGAAAAGAACAATCAGAGCTACTGGCGCTTGCGTCGGAAGCCGCAATATTGATGCACTTGAACCGCGTCGCTGAACCCCATTTGCGCGTAAAGGATGCGCATTATTTGGCTGCGGGCGGCGGCCAATTATTGTTGGTTCTTCAAGTTGAAAAGCGGCTTGACCATCCGGAATCCATGCCTCGATTGCGCGACGCCGTCATGCAATCGCATGCCTTGTCCAAAGGAATAATCGTTGTGGATGAAGACGTGAACATCCATTCGCCAGAAGACGTTTTTTGGGCACTGGCAACGCGATTCCAGCCTAGCGTCGACCTGTACGTGAGCTCAGGGGCCGCCGGTTTTTCGTTGGACCCGTCTCAGGCAGCAGGTTACTTACACGCAACAAACCCCGTCACCGACAAGTACCTGATGGACCTCACCGTTCCCTGCCACCTTCGCCCCCAGTTTGTCCGAACCTGAAGAGCGAACAACGGGCGTCACAACACCAAAGCGAGCACTGGCAATGTCCCTTTCCTTACCGAAATTCGTCATTCTGACCGGCTCAGAGCGAGCCCATGGAAACACCGACCAGATTGCTGCCTACATCAACGCCCTGCTGGACGGAATGGACTGCGCGACTGACGTTATCCATCTCCGAGAACATCACATTTTGCCTTGCGGCAGCTGCGGCGAGTGCAACATGCGCGCCAGCGCATGCCACATCGACGACGACATGCCGCTCGTCATTTCACGGCTGAGACAGGCGGACGGCATCGTATATGCAGCCCCCGTTCACGGCTACGGCATGGCCCATCCCATGCAGATCTTTATTGAACGTGCAGGCGTGGGTTACCTACGTTTCGAACGCCCGCTGGCCAACAAGGTGGCCGGAGCAGTCGTTACGGGAAGAAGGTATTCACATGAAGCGGTCGCCGCCCAGTTGATCAACAACATCCTGTTGAATCGAATGATTCTTGTCGGGAGCGGGTATCCCGCCATCGTCCATGGGGGATCGCCGGGAGCCGCGCTGCATGACAAAGAAGGCCTGG
This sequence comes from Achromobacter spanius, assembly GCF_029637605.1. Taxonomy (NCBI): domain Bacteria; kingdom Pseudomonadati; phylum Pseudomonadota; class Betaproteobacteria; order Burkholderiales; family Alcaligenaceae; genus Achromobacter; species Achromobacter spanius. The sequence continues at coordinate 3,581,543 of NZ_CP121261.1, forward strand.
AGTCGATTCGCATGTTGATCGCCCGCATGGCGGGAATGGTCAACCTGATGCGCAGCTTGTCTCCCGAGGCCATTGTCCGGCATCTCAGCCCCGACACCAGCAACGAGCGCCATACGGGAAGCAGCCTTCCCTCTCATTATCAATCCGTACTTTTGGAGTGACTACTCATGCAAGCGTCAGAACCATTGCGTCAAATACGGGCACAGATAGATCAAATCGACGATCAGCTTGTTCCGCTACTCGCAAAGCGCATCAGGCTCGCTTTAGAGGCATCCGAACACAAAAACACCGATGATGAGATTCGCGGATGCGATCGCGTGCAGGAGGTGCTTGAGGGTGTGAAGTTACGTGCGCGAAAGGAGGGCGGAGCGGTCGACTCCATTTTGGCCATCTACACCTTTCTCGTTCAGGAGCTCACCACCCTGCAACTTCGAGCTAAGGCAGGTCAATCATGATCGCCCAGTTTTCCTATGAAAGGCGCTTGGTCGACGACTATCCCAACCTTCGTTGCATGGTCGCTTTTATTGGCGGGATATCGATTGATGCGGACTTTGACGACATCGTCAGAGCGAACCTGGATCAGGCTCGGGGCATGCTCACGCAATACGAATCCGAGAGCCGGATTCCATCCATCCAGCAATGGAGACAGGCATATCGTCGAAACGGCACGGATCCCACGAAATTTCGGATGGCCGCCGAGTCCATTCTGCGTCGACTACGCACGAGTGACGCATTCACGTCGGAACTCCATCCCTTCGTTGTCCTTTGTAATTCATTATCAGCAATGCATGCCTTGCCGGTCGCTGCACTTGATGCGGATTGCATCGACGGGAATCTGAAAGTGGGATATGCATCTGGTCACACGCACTATCTAGGATTCGACGGCGAAACCATCGTTGTCCCAAAGGGCGAAATCACTTTCGAGGACGATGCCGGGCAAGCACACGCCCGGCGATGGTCACACAGGCAAAGTGCCTTTTCCTCGATTTCCGAGCGCACGCAGCGAGCGCTCGTCATTGCCGAAGCCTTGCACGACTCAGCCGAACTCGATCTAGGCCGCTTGTTGGACAACCTGACCGACGCCGTTGCAAGCCGATGGCCCTCCGGAACGGTGTCAGGAAGATTGCTATCCCAGCAAGACCTCGTCGCTGGATGTCGCTCACCCTTTCTAGCGCGGCTAGTTTCCTATCCAGATATGGAGGTTATGAAATGACCACAGTGACGCGGTTTCTCTTGGACGAATCTCGCATCCCGACGACCTGGTACAACCTGGCGGCCGACCTACCGACTCCCGTTCCGCCATTACTGCACCCAAAGACGTACGCGCCCATACAGCCGTCCGATTTGGAGCACCTTTTCGCTCCTGAAATCATCCGTCAGGAAATGTCGCTCGAACGCCATATTCCCATCCCTGACGCCGTGCGGGACGTCTATCGCTTGTGGCGTCCCTCGCCGTTGATGCGCGCACACCGGCTTGAACAGGCGCTGGGAACTACGGCGCGCATCTACTACAAGTACGAAGGAGCATCGCCTTCGGGATCTCACAAACCAAACTCAGCCATCCCACAAGCCTGGTACAACAAGCAGGCTGGGATTCGAAAACTTGCCACGGAAACAGGCGCGGGGCAATGGGGCGCATCATTGGCATTTGCTGGCCAACTGTTCGGTCTGGAGGTCATGATTTATCAAGTTCGCGTGTCCTACGACCAAAAGCCCTATCGTCGCGCGCTCATGGAAACGTACGGCGCGACATGCGTGGCATCGCCGTCGTCGGGCACCGAAATCGGGCGTTCCGTACTCTCGCGCACCCCCGATCACCCAGGTTCGCTCGGCATTGCCATCTCGGAAGCTGTCGAGACGGTTCTAGCCTCGCCCGATACTCGCTACGCGTTGGGATCCGTTATGAACCACGTGCTGTTGCACCAGACAGTCATCGGGCAAGAGGCATTGCAGCAGATGGAAATGGCAGGGGACGATCCTGACATCATCATCGGATGCGCCGGAGGTGGGTCGAACTTTGCCGGCATTGCATTTCCCTTTATTGGTCAACAAATGCGGGGCGGGCGCTCGCGTCGTTATATAGCAGTCGAACCCGCAGCGTGCCCAACATTGACGCAAGGGCGATACGCATACGACTTCGGAGACACAGCAGGCATCACACCACTTGCCAAAATGCACACGCTGGGCTCCAGCTTCACGCCGCCTGGGCTGCACGCCGGCGGCCTTCGCTACCACGGCATGGCCCCCATGGTGTCGCACCTTGTTGAACTAGGTTTGATTCAGCCCCAGGCCGTGCAACAGATACCGTGCTTTTCAGCTGGCCAGCTTTTTGCGCGTTGCGAGGGGATTCTGCCCGCGCCCGAATCAAACCATGCCATCGCTGCGGCCATCCAAGAGGCGTTAAGGTGCAAACGTGATGGCACACGCGATGTCATTCTGTTCAACCTGTCCGGCCATGGACATTTCGACATGACGGCGTATCAGAGCTATATGACTGATAAGTTGGTAGACCTGTCACACGATGAACATGCATTGAACGAAGCGCTATCAGCCCTTCCTGTTGCTGGCTGACCAATGCATACCGCGGGGCTCGACAGCCCCGTGCGGTTAATCAATCCGGCTGCGGCGGTATAGCGTCATCGCCGCGGCCAAACCCGCCAACACCGCCGCGCAACTGCGGTTAAGCCATCTAAGAGCCCCACCCGACAATACTCGCACCGCATGATAGCCGCCGATCGCATACAGGCTCATCAAGGCAATGTCGATGATCGCGGTGAGGAGCGCGAAGGTGATGTACTGAGTCGCTACGCTAAAGCCGGTTTGAATGAATTGCGGCAAGAAGGCGGAGAAAAACAGCAACCCTTTGGGGTTTGACAACGCAACCAGCAACGAACGCAGAAATGCGGATCGACCGCTACGTGGAATGACCGCATCCGTCGAGGCTGAGGCGACAAGCGCGGTAGGGGCTCGCCACAAGCTCCAGGCCAGATACAAAAGGTAGAGTGCCCCAATCCATTTCACCACCTCAAAGAGCAGCGTGGATGCCTGCAGAATAGCGCCCAGGCCCAATCCCACAGCACCAATCAGGATCAGGTCGGACAATGCCGCGCCGAGCATGCCGCAGGCAGCTAGCCGGAAGCCTCCCGTAGCCCCGTTACTCAACGCGAGCAATGTCGTGGGCCCCGGAATGATGGTGACGGCCGATACTGCGACCACATACAAAAAAATAGTTGTTGTATCCATGCCGGTTTCCAAGAAATACACGTGCGCGCCATGCGATGCGTGCGGCAAGGATAACTTTTGCTTGGCAATCTGTCCGCAAGACCTGGCATTCTTTGCGCTGACGCGGCGACTACTGGCTGCCCTCTCCCACATACCCCAGCGCCGCGCTGGCCGCCGCGGCTTCTTTTTTCACCGCCGCCACGATCTTGCCGTTCGCCGACACATCGAAACCACCCGTCGCGCCCAGCGCCGTCAGCACCGCGCAGGGGCGGCCGGTGTGGTCGTACAAGGGCGCCGACACCGCGCTGATGCCGCGCAGGTTCGTGTCTTTCACCGTGGCGCAACCTGCCGCGCGCACCTGGCGCCGCAGCCCGCCGATGGGATCGTCGCGATCCAGCAAGGCACGCAGGTCGTCAGGCGACTCGGCCAGTTCGGCCAGCGCCATCTGCTGAATCGGCGCTTCGTCCAAGGCCCCCAGAAACGCGCGGCCGGTGGCGGACCACAGCATCGACAGCACCGAGCCCACGCGCACGTTCACCGTGACGGGCAACGCCGGTTCCTCGAAGCGAACAATGGTCGGCCCCTTGTTGCCCATGACGGCGATAAAGCACGTGACGGCCAAGCTCTCACGCAGGCGTATCAGCACCGGTTCGCTGATGCGCAAGGGGTCGGCCTGGCGCATCGCGGCCACGCCGACCATCAGCGCTTCCAGGCCCAGGTGGTACTGCTGGGTAGCCACTTCCTGGTCCACCAGCCCCTCGGCAATCAGGCTCATCAGGTAGCGGTGCACCTTGGCGGGGCTTTCGTCCACGTGCGCGGCCAGCGCGGTCAGGCTGGCACGGCCGCCCAAGCGGGCCAGCCCTTTCAGCACCACCATGCCGGTTTCTGCGGCCTGCACCCGTTGGCGGCGTTCGCGCGGGCGGGCGGCGGATTCCTCGTCGGGATCCGGGGCGGACGCTTTGGTGGTCGCTTTATTTGGCGACTTCGTGGACGCCTTGGTGGGCGTCCGGGTCGACGGCTTGGGGGGGCTCATAGCGGATGCACTTCCTGCAAATAGGGTGCGCGGACGACGACGCGCCGCGAAATCGGCTCCAAGGTTAACCCCTCTTGAAAATTTACGCATTGCGTATATGATTTACGCAAAAGAAGGGATGCCATCAGGTCATCCCAAAACGGAGACAGCCGATGCGCACCCCGAATCGCCCCCTGAAACGCACTTTCCTGGCCGGCCTGCTGGCCCTGCCCTTGCTGGCCTGTGCCAACGCTTTCGCCCAACAGGCGCCTGCCAACTATCCGTCCAAGCCCGTGCGCTGGGTGGTGCCGTATGCGGCAGGCGGCGGATCCGACTTTCTGGCGCGCAGCATCGGTCAGGGCTTGTCGGGTCGCCTGGGCCAACCAGTTGTGATCGAGAACAAGCCGGGCGGCAACACCGCCATCGCCGCGTCGGAAACCGCGCGCTCGCCGGCTGACGGCTACACCATGCTGTCGGCCGACAACGGCACACTGGTGTTCAACCCCGCGCTGTACAAGAAGCTGTCGTACGACCCCGTCAAGGACTTGGCGCCCGTCACGCTGATGGGCCGCTTTCCCATGATTCTGGTGGTGGGCCCGTCCATGAAGGTCAACACCGTGCAGGAATTCCTGGCCGAGGCCAAGTCACGCAAGGAAGGGCTGGACTACGGTTCCGCCGGCGCGGGCAGCCCGCACCATCTGGCCATGGAACTGCTGAAAGTGGAAACCGGCCTGACCATGACCCACGTGCCGTATCGCGGCGCATCGCCCGCGCTGGCGGACGTGGCGGGCGGCCAGATCCCCGCCATGATGGTCGACCTGGCCGCGGGCGCCGGCTTCATCAACGGCGGCAAGGTCCGCGCGCTGGCCGTCGCCAACCCGACCCGCCTGCCGCAACTGCCCGACGTGCCCACCTTCGCCGAGATCGGCCTGAAGAACGTGGAAGCGTCCGCGCAAGTGGGCGTGGTGGTGCCGGCCGGCACGCCGCCCGCCGTCATCGACGCGTTGAACAAGCAGGTGGTGGCCACCATCAATGACCCGGCCACGCGCAAGCGCCTGGTGGACTTCGGCATCGAGCCGGTCGGCAACACGCCCGCCGAGTACGCCGAGATGCTCAAGGGCGAACGCGCCCGCTGGCAGAAGCTGATCACTGATCTGAAGATCACGCTGGACTAAGTACTGGACTACGCGCTGAACCAGGCGCTGGCCTAAGCGCTGAATCAAGCGCTAGGCCAACCCCCGCGGCCTGCCGCCCACGCGGCAGGCCGATGCATCACGAATACACGGAAAGCATCATGAGCCAATCGCCCTCTTCCTCGCGCCCGTCGGGCTGTCCCATCGATCACGCGGCGCTTGCCGCGATGCAAAGCCCCACCGGCTGCCCCGTCAGCCCCCGCGCGGCCGAGTTCGACCCCTTTGGCGATGGCTACCAGCAAGACCCGCCTGAATACGTGCGCTGGGCGCGCGAGCAGGAACCCGTGTTCTACAGTCCCAAGCTGGGCTACTGGGTGGTCACGCGCTACGAAGACATCAAGGCGATTTTTCGCGACAACATCACCTTCAGCCCGTCCATCGCGCTGGAAAAAATCACCCCCACCGGCCCCGAGGCCAACGCCGTGCTGGAGTCGTACGGCTACGCCATGAACCGCACGCTGGTCAACGAAGACGAACCCGCCCACATGCCGCGCCGCCGCGTGCTGATGGACCCGTTCACGCCGGAAGAGTTGAAGCACCACGAGCCCATGGTGCGCCGCCTGACCCGCGAGTACGTCGACCGCTTCGTCAACGACGGCCGCGCCGATCTCGTCGACCAGATGCTGTGGGAAGTGCCGCTGACCGTCGCGCTGCATTTCCTGGGCGTACCCGAAGAAGACATGGAGCTGCTGCGCCAATATTCCATCGCGCACACCGTCAACACCTGGGGCCGCCCCAAGCCCGAAGAGCAAGTGGCCGTGGCGCATGCCGTGGGCAACTTCTGGCAGTTGGCCGGCAAGATCCTGGACAAGATGCGCCAGGACCCGTCCGGCCCCGGCTGGATGCAATACGGCCTGCGCAAGCAGCAGACGCATCCCGATGTCGTCACCGATTCCTACCTGCATTCCATGATGATGGCCGGCATCGTCGCCGCCCACGAAACCACCGCCAACGCATCGGCCAATGCCATCAAGCTGCTGCTGCAACACCCCGACGCCTGGCGCGAAATCTGCGAAGACCCCGACCTGATTCCCAACGCCGTCGAAGAATGCCTGCGCCATAACGGCTCGGTCGCCGCGTGGCGCCGCCTGGCGACGCGCGACGTCGAGATCGCCGGTGTACCGATCCCGGCAGGCTCCAAGCTGCTGATCGTCACGTCGTCCGCCAACCACGACGAAGGCCAATTCAACGACGCCGACCTCTTCGACATCCGCCGCGAAAACGCCAGCGACCAACTCACCTTCGGCTACGGCTCGCACCAATGCATGGGCAAGAACCTGGCCCGCATGGAAATGCAGATCTTCCTGGAAGAACTCACACGCCGCCTGCCGCATATGAAACTGTCGGAACAGGCGTTTTCCTACGTGCCCAATACCTCGTTTCGGGGGCCGGAGCATCTGTGGGTGGAGTGGGATCCGAAGCAGAACCCGGAACTTGCATCACCGGCATTGCTGAACGACCAGCACCCCGTGCGCATCGGCGAACCTTCGTCGCACGCCATCACCCGCCCCGTCGTCGTGCAAAGCACGGTCGAAGCCGCTGACGGCATCCTGCGCCTGCGTTTGGTGTCGCCCGATGGCAAGCCGCTGCCGCGCTGGACGCCGGGCTCGCATATTGATGTGGAATGCGGCGACACGGGCTTGTCGCGCCAATATTCCTTGTGCGGCGATCCTTCGGAGACCGGTGTATTTGAAATTGCCGTATTGAAGGAAACAGAAGGCCGAGGCGGTTCCGCATGGATGCACGCCAACGCGACACCCGGCGCGCGCCTGCGCATCCGTGGGCCGCGCAATCACTTCCGCATGAACGAAGCGGCCGACAAACTGATCTTGATTGCCGGCGGCATCGGCATTACCCCCATCAGCGCCATGGCGCGGCGTGCCAAGGAACTGGGCCTGGATTACCAACTGCATTACAGCGGCCGCGCGCGCACGTGCATGGCGATGCTGGACGAACTTACGGCGTTGCACGGCGACCGCCTGCATGCCCACGTCAAAGACGAAGGCACCCGCGCGGATTACGCGGCGCTGTTGTCCCAGCCGGATGCCGGCACGCAGATCTATGCGTGCGGTCCGCAAGGCTTGCTGGATGGCTTGTCCGCATGCTGCGCCGCGTGGCCCGAAGATGCGCTGCGCGTGGAACACTTCCATTCCACCTTGGGCACGCTGGACCCGTCCAAGGAACAGCCGTTTGAAGTCGTGCTGAAGGACTCGGGCATCGTCATCAACGTCCCGGCAGATCAGACCCTGTTGACCGCGCTGCGCGGTGCCAATATCGACGTGCAAAGCGACTGCGAGGAAGGCCTCTGCGGATCGTGCGAGGTGCGCGTGCTGGAAGGGAATATCGACCACCGCGACGTCGTGCTGACGCGCGCGGAACGTGACGCGAACAACAAGATGATGGCCTGCTGCTCGCGCTCGTGCGGCGGTGGGAAAGTGGTGTTGGAGTTGTGACGATCAACTGATCGCTTCCGCTACCAACCGCTTCGAAGCGGATACCATCCTTCAAGAATCGGATTGCTACACATTATCTAGTTCGACCATCCCACCCTTCGGAATTCGCCTGCGCCGTCACCCCGGCGCAGGCTTTTTTATGCCTTGTCGGTTAGTAAAAAAGGCGGTGTACATGCCGCCAGCAGGGAAACCACGCAGGCGGCAAACGCGCAACCCGCGTGCTAGCTTGCCTCACGCGGGCGTCATCCCAGCCAGCAACAGATGTATCGGAAGACTCGATCTGTGGGGAGCTGAACATGATGAAGAATCTGGCCATCTTCTTTGACGGCACGTGGAACGAACCCAACGACCGCACCAACGCCTACGAGCTTTACAAAGCCGCCCCGGAAACCAGCACGCAGGAAACCCTGTACATCGAAGGCGTCGGCACCCAAGGCCAAGGCCTGTGGGCCGCCATCGACAAATTCCTGGGCGGCGCATTCGGCGCCGGGCTATCCGCCAACATCCGCCACGGCTACCAATGGCTATGCCAACGCCAGGAAGCCGGGGACCACATCTTCCTGTTCGGCTTCAGCCGTGGCGCGTACTCGGCGCGCAGCCTGGCTGGCATGGTCCGCAAATGCGGGCTGCTTAAAAGCCCCACCGACGACAACGTCGCCGAAGCCTACGCGCTATATCGCGATGATTGCCATCCGTCTTCCATCGAAGCGCTTTCGTTTCGCACGCAATTTTCGCGCGATACCGACCTGCATTTTGTGGGGGTTTGGGACACGGTGGGCAGCTTGGGGATACCCGTCGGCGGCATTTCGTTTCCCGGGTTTTCCAAGTTCTATAACTTCCACGACACCGAACTCAGCAACCACGTCCACCATGCTTATCACGCGATCGCAACGAACGAATATCGCGAGCCGTATTTTCCGACCTTGTGGACGCGGCTGGTTAATTCCGAACCCCGCCCTGCGGACAGGCCAGTAGAGCAGCGCTGGTTTATCGGCGCGCATTCGGATATTGGGGGTGGGTATCGGGATGGAAGTTTGCAGACGCTGCCGGCTGCTTGGCTACAGGAGAAAGCGCGGCAGGTAGGCTTGGAGGCGGGCGTCGCGCACCGGGTGTCTACGGACTATGACCAGTGCCATCCGCATGACTCGTATAAGGAGTTCACGGAGAAAGTGCTGATTCATGTGAAGAAGCGCGCGCGGATGTGGGATGGCGCGGCGGTGCTGAATTTGACGGTGGATGAGCGGGTGGTGAGGCGGGTGGCAGGGAGTGCGGAATATTTGAAGGAGTTTCCGGATTTTAAGGAGGCGGTGGTGGGGTTGCCGGTGGGGCGGGGATAGCCCGCCTCAAAAAAACCCCGACGATTTCTCGTCGGGGAGTCCCTGCACACACAACACAGCTTGCTCAGTTCGAATACACCTTGATCTGGTCGCTTTTCAAGACATCCGGGGTCAGGTTCTTTTCAATCCAGCCCATCGACGTGTCTTCCACGCCCGGGGTGACCAGTTCCGCCGGCACGATCGTAATGTCGGCCAGGACCTTGAACGGGTACTTGTCGCTCTTCTTGGTCACGCCGAACAACTGCGCTTCCAGGGCTTGGCCGTCGGCGCGGTGCATTTTGACTTCGCGGCCGTAGCCTTTGAAGTTCACGTCGTGCATGGCGGCGGCCACTTGTTCCACGGTGGGCCAGGCGCCGCCGTTGTCTTTGATGGCTTTTTCGTAGCCGGCTTTCAGGCCTTGCAGCGCCTGCGCCATGTGGTAGACCGAATAGATGGGATACGCGCCCGTCTTGTCGTGGAATTTCTTCACGAAAGCCTGGTGCTGCGGGTCGTCCTTGGTTTCCGGGTGCAGGAAGTAGTGGTCGCCGCGCGCGCCGACGTAGACGCCTTCGGGCAAGGCGTTGCCCAGGCGTTCCAGCGAGCTTTCGGCCAGGGACAGCACGAAGGTGGAGTTCTTGAACAGGTTGCGTTGCGAGGCCTGGCGTACGAAGTTGTCCAGGTCGCCGCCCCACGAGGTGGACACGATGACGTCTGGGCGCAGGGCTTGCAGGCGGCTGATTTCGGTGGAGAAGTCGGCGGCGCCGAACTTGGGGAACATCTCGGCCACGACCTTCACGTCGGGCTTGAACTTCTTCAGCGCGGCCATGAAGATGTCACGCGAATCGCGGCCCCAGGCGTAGTCCTGGTTGACGATGGCGATGGTCTTGAAGTCGGGCTTGACCTTCATCAGGTACAGCACTTGGGCGACCATTTCGGTGGTGGCATTGGCTTGCGTGCGCACCACGTACTTGTACTTCTTGCCTTCCAGGGCTTTTTCCGTGCCGCAGTCCCACATCACGTTCAGCACTTTCAGGTCTTCGGCGACGGGGGCCACGATGTTGCAGTTGCCGCTGGAGATCGCGGACAGCATGACGCGGGTGCCGCCTTCGGCCAGGCGGCGGTATTCGGACAGCAGCTTTTCACCGCCGCCGCCTTCGTCGATGTAGCTGGGCACGATCTTCACGCCGTCGATACCGCCCGCGGCGTTGAGATCCTGGATGAGGATTTCGGCCGCGTCTCGAGCGGGCACACCAAACACCGAGGCCGAGCCCGACAGGAAGGTCGAGATGCCGATGTTCAGTTCCTTGGGCTTGTCGGCGGCGCCGGCCAGGGCTGCGAAGCCGGTCAGCAAAGTGGCGCCTAACAGGGCGGCGAGTCTTGAGGTTTTCATGGTCTTGTCTCCAGTGTTGTAGTCGGGTCTATGCCCTTAGAAAACGATGGCGTCGCGCAGGCTGCCGCCGGTGGCGAGGTGATCGAACCCCTCGTTGATCTGGTCCAGCGAAAACGATTTGCCCATCATCCGGTCCACCGGCAACTGGCCGGCTTTGTAGAGGTCGATGTAGCGGCTGATGTCGATGGCGGGCACGCCAGAGCCCAGGTAGCTGCCGCGTATGTCCGTAAGCTCCCCCTTCAGGTAGACACCGCCCGGTAGAATTTCGGAGCCTCCCTGAGTTGGAGATTCCCTTGAAGAAAAGCAGATTTACCGAGAGCCAGATCGTTGCTGTTCTGAAGGAAGGCGAAGCCGGCATGCCGGTCGCCGAGCTGTGCCGCAAACACGGCATCAGCAACGCCACGTATTACCTTTGGAAGAGCAAGTTCTCCGGCGTTCAAGTTTCCGAGTTGCAGAGGCTGCGCGAACTGGAAGCTGAAAACGCCAAGCTCAAACGCATGTTTGCCGACTTGGCGCTGGAGAATGCAGCGATCAAGGATGTCTTGAATCGAAAATCCTGACGCCGTCGGCCAGGCGCGAAGTGGTGGGACAGCTGGTGCAAGCCAAGCTCTCAATCACGCGCGCTTGTCAGATTGCCGGCCTATCGCGGGCGGCGTACTACAAGAAGCCAATGCCGGCATCTGAGCGGGATTCCCAAGTCATTGATGCTCTCAATGCCATTGTGACTCGGCATGGGCGTTGGGGATTCTGGAAGTGTTTCACCCGGCTGCGCCTCGACGGTCGCGGCTGGAACAAAAAGCGCGTTCATCGGGTGTACTGCGACATGGGTCTGAATTTGCCTCGGCGCTGCAAAAAGCGGCTTCCCGACCGACCGCGACAGCCGCTGGATCTGGCCACAGAGCCTAATCGTTGTTGGGCGCTCGACTTCATGCATGACGCTCTCTACTGCGGCCGGCGGTTTCGCACTCTGAACGTGATCGACGAGGCGAACCGGGAGTGCTTGGCCATCGAGGTAGGCGTGTCCATCCCGTCTGCACGCCTCATTCGGGTATTGAGCCGTTTGATCGACTGCTATGGGCCGCCTGACGCAATACGCCTGGATAACGGTCCGGAGATGATCTCAGAGGCGTTCACCCAATGGGCTAGCGCAAAGGGCATCGCGATCCGCTATATCCAGCCGGGCAAGCCAAACCAGAACGCTTTCATTGAGCGCTTCAATCGAACTTATCGAACCGAGGTGCTCGACGCGCACCTGTTCGCCAACCTTGAGCAGGTCCAGGCGATTACCGATCAATGGCTGGTCGATTACAACCAGTACCGCCCGCATGAATCGCTGGGTGGCCTCCCGCCGGTGCAATTCATGCCCCGGCTAACCCTTGCTCCGATCGTCTATCAACCGATGTCTACTTGACAGGGGTGCTTACGTGTCGCGCTCTTCGCCCACCATCTGCGAGAGCGACAGCGGGAAGCTGAACTTGCGCGATTTAAGGTGTCAGACTGCATTTTTATTCGCCCGTCCGATCAAACCCAAATAAATGTAGTCTGACACCTTAGTTTTACGGTGGATGAAAGGGTGGTGAAGCGGGTGGCAGGGAGTGCGGAGTATTTGAAGGAGTTTCCGGATTTCAGGAGTGCATTGGAACAATTGCCCGTAGGTAGGCATTAAGGATATGTATATCCTTCCAAATCCCTCCTGCCATAAAATCGGCTGAGCCCGGATTTTAGGGAAGCGAAAGAAAATCAGCCCGGAGGCGACTTCGGATCGAAACTTTGTCACAGGTACGGTAAAAAGAACGACAGGACGGTTTACAGCGTCGGTTATCCGCCCCGTCCCTTCATATTGCGGATAATCGCATTCCAATAACGGACTGCCGCTACATGCTGCTGGCGAGTAAGCCACGTGATGTTAGTGGGATCATTCGGGTTTCCGCCCAAAACTATAGGTTTTATATAGAACAATTCGAGTCCCTTGGGGCGCTTACCTTTCTCAAATATTGACGAGCCCACTACTGTTCATCCTTGAGCACGAACCACAACTTTTCAAAAGACTCCGATATTTCATCAGCGTATTCAACATCCATCCCAACAAAAGGGATGCGAACAACGGGAACATTCTCCGCTCGAAAATCAAAACCGTATCCTTCCCCCCCTCCATCAGAACCGAACAAAAATATCCCTGGAGCGAATTCTTCCACCTGATAATCCGCATTAAACGCAATCAGCTCCTCCGCCTTCCAGATAACTAGGTAGTTATCACCAACAAACCCCTCACCCCCATTGTGTGTAGCCAAAAAATCGAGATAATCCTGCGGCAACACAAAGGCCATGTTCCGAGACAGTTCATCCAACTCCAGTTTCGACGCCCCTGCATCTAAATCCCAGGCGGTTAAATCAATTTTATTTTCCATATACGATGTCCTCACTCTATTCTCTTCCCTCGACGTCCCTCTGAAGCCGGTTCCACCAAGGAGTCACTTCTTTTCTATGAACCGCCCTATCCAAAATGTCCTTGTTACTGAAATTGGTTGGGCTACCATTAAATTTGACAGGCTTTCTTTCATGCACGTCAACTTGAATGTTCACGAGGTCTAGCTCTTTCCTAATCCCGGCATTCGCCGAATTTTCCTGTGATTTAAGGTGTCAGACTCTGAGGTTTCCCCACGAATTTATCGCCGCCCTTCATTGAGTTCTGCAGTGCTCAATGGTGTTCGCAAGAGCTCAAGGACTGACGTTTCGGTCAATGCCAGAGTCCGTTCGGCATAGATCATGGCCCCAAGCGTAAGCAGCGAGATGGTCGGCCGGTCTTTCCGGTTGTTGGATTCATAGGCTGGCCTCAGTTTTCGGCTCTCAGCTAATTTGCCGACTAGCCACAGCAAGAACGTCGCTAACGCGTGGATCAACAACAAGATCTGCAGACGCGCGGCACCTGCGCTTTGACTATCCTCGAACGCAAACCCGAACTGATGGGATTTCAAGTTTCGGAAGGTGCATTCGATACTCATGCGCTTTCGGTAGACCTCAACAATTTCGCGCGCATTCGTATTGGCCAGCGACGGCGATGCACACAGCAGCCAAGGTTCGCTTTCCCGCCTGGCGCAAACCTCGCTGTGGCTGCTGCGCTTGCGCTGCTTGAACTGAGTCAATGCTTGGCGCTGTTGCGGCGGCTTTCGATACAGGACAAGCCGGGTTTGCACTGGACAGGAGCGGATCATTTGTTGTTCGCCCAGGTCCTGAGGACGCGAACTGGCGGTTGCATAATCCGCCGTGCAACGCCGCCACGGCTCGTCGCCCGAACGCAAAAACGTGCGCCCGCGGATGCGCCCCACCCAGTACCAGCCCAGTTGATTCAGATAGGTAAACCATGGTCCCCGGAACCCCGCATCGTTCACGATAATCGGCCGTAGACCTTCGGGTAGCAAGGACTTGAGCTTGGTCAGAAATGTCCTCTCAACACCCGGCGAGTTCTGATCGCGCAAGGGATGAACGCTCTCGTAGATAGGCACGGCAGCGCCGCGTATCCATAGTGCTGCACGCAATACCAGCCAACTTCGATCCGCCTTCAAATCGGACCAATCCACCAAGATAATGGGACGCGTGATCCCCGCCATGAACTGGCGGCACAGCAGTTGATAGAACATGGGGCGTTCGCTATGCAGATGACGGTTGCCCAGTAGCCGGTCCACGCGCTTGATCCGATGCCTTATCGCTTGTCCAGTCGGCAGTCCGCGCGCCAATCCGCTGAGTGTCAACCGGCGCGTTGCCATCGCACTTCGCACCGTGCTTATCAAGGCCTTGAGTCGGCTCAAATGTAGGCTAGGGATCGAATCCTGGAGCAGTTTCTGCAATACTCCGACTGCGTGCATGGCCTGGTCTTCCTTCAAACGGTTTGGTCGCCTGATGAAGGGTATAAGACTGGTGCCATGCACGCCCTAATCACCGCCAACCGAACCGTTTGACCCCACCTCACTGCACAGGCTGTTGATTCAAAATGAATTTCGCTGGAAATTCGTGGGGAAACCTCAGAGTCTGACCACCTTAATACAAGCCACTTCCTCACCGACGACGCGACGATAAAGCTGCTCTGGTGCGCTGCAAATCACCGTCAAATGGGGCGCCGCCACATACCATTGAACCGAAGCGACGCCCCCTTCTAAAAACAACATAAATGACAGAACTAAATTTGAGCAGAATTACTCATTAGCAAAACTTGCACTCTTGTTAACCAATGCGCCGGGCGCTCCCCGGAATAGGTAGGGTCAAAGTAGCATCCAAGAACCTCCACCATAAAAACTTTTAACTCGTCATCATTCATTTCAGCCGCAAGAATCGCATCTATCTCCATCGCCGCGCGAAGAAGATAATCTTTTGGTTCAGCTTTTAGAATGGCTGACAAAGCAAGCTCCTCCGTTGCAAATTCTTCGGGCCAATCCTGATGGAAATAGCAGCCTAGAAGTTGGCCCAGGGCGTCAAATTTTTTGTCTTTCATCGCGAGACAGGGAACCCTGTTAAAACGTTATAACCAAATGGCATACTGGAATTTCGCTGCAAAACAACCCGCGCATTACTAACATCGAGAGCCTTCTCAGTGCCGCGCACAACGGAAATTCCAACGAACTCAGTAGACGAAGCTGGATTGTATTCCAGAATCAATCTATTCCTGCGACCACTGACCCATTCTGATATTTTGGTGTGATTCGATTCCAGGACTTTTGACACCACATCCTCGGCGACAGCTCTCGTATAAAAGGAAGATGACGCAGAGATTCGGGGCTCTTGACCCAAGCGGCTCAGGAGCGAACTTTCGGTTTGGCCAACATGCTTCAAAAGCAAGTGGCCCCCGACATTCTCGTGAGCTTGCAGCCCTCCTCCTATAACAATTCGGCTGAAAGCCGTGTCTCCACCAAATGCGGCAGGCGAAATGTTCAAGGCCGTGGGCCGACTAGCCCTCCCGCCCAGCACACCGCCCAATAAAACTGCTGCGCCGCTACTTGCAGCCTCAAACTTTCCTTGAAATATACTTTCCAGAGTATTCTCAAGTGCACTGAACGGTGCACCGTAGTATTCGCCCAGCGTCCCTCCCGCCTTCGCAAATTTCCCCGTGTCGCTCCAAGGTTGGAACTCTTCCGCACGCCCAGTCATCACGGCTGTCGCAGCCAAACCTGTCAACCGCGCAGTATCCACAGCCATCAGCGGCATCTCAACCAAAGCGTCCTTCGCCCCGACGACAAAATCGCGTGTCAATGCACCTAATTTCTCGGCCATGCTCACAGGCTCGGTGTCCATCACCGATCGATTTGCACGCCCCTCCTTGAGCCCATAAAAGAATGACCCCTTCCCCCCCCAAGATTCGTTCGGCGCGACACCCTTGCGTGCCAATGCCAGCGCTTCCAAAGCCGCAGCGGAGTTATTCCCCCCGTTATCCGCCAGCAGTACCCCTTGGTGCCGTGGCTTGTCCTCGGACATGACCCGGACTAAGGCGGAGTAGAGATCGTTTTCCGACTCGCCGCTCGTATATGTCGGCGATTCACTTCCATTGACAGGAAGCCCCGCTCGAAGACGCGCCAAAGGCAGGCCTCCATCATCCATAGACAATGGGTCGCGCACGAAGGCGGCAAGATCTTGCTCGCTTATCCTGATGCCTTGACCCGAACGCCTGCGATCTGTCGACGGAGGCGATGACTCATCCTGCATCGCGTCGACAACAGCGTTCCCCAACGCATTCCCAAACGCATCAGTCGCAATCCTGACGTAGTCCGCCTTGCCGCCCGACAGCACCGTGGCGGCAACCCCTCCCACGGCGCCCGCGACGAAGCCGCGCGTCATTCTTTCGCCAAACACAGTCGCGTTGGGCAGAACTGTCGAACTCACCGCTGAGCCCACACCCGCGCCGATTCCGGCCGCTGCGACATTGGTCCAATTGAATCTGGATTGCAGCCCTGTCGCCACGGCGATGCCCTGGCTCACCGTCGAACTCACCGCCGCGCGCGCCACCGATTGCGTGACGCCCAGGCTTCCCCTGGCTGCATTTGCAATCTCGGCGTCTGACGCAAAGAAGTTTGCACCGTTGAAGGCAGCGCCCACGCCAGCCGTTACGGACTTCATGCATGACGCGTCGGACTGCGGCCGACGGCGTTCCAGACGCTAAACGAGATCGACGAGGTGAACCGGAAGTGCTTGGGCATTGCGACGGGCACGCCCGTTCCGCACGGATAATCGGGGACTTGAGCCGTAGCTCGGTCTAACATCGTGATTTCTAGGTTGTCACTTCAGTTAGTACGGCACGGATGAATCTCGGCGGCGTGACTGCTCGCTGCCGCTCAGTCTTCAACAGTAAAATAAACCATGCAAAACCTACTAGACATCGCGGCCGCTCCGCTGCAGAAAATTCGAGCCGTTTATGACGCCAAGACAATCCGCGTCTATCAGGCTTACTCAGATGCTGTTGCGGATACGGCCCTGGCACACGGAACGTTCGTGTCACCACCTTTCAAAATGGAGCGGATGACTTGGATTAAACCTTCCTTCCTCTGGATGATGTACCGGGCAGGATGGGGTCAAAAGGACGACGGCCAGAGACGTATTCTGGCTATAGACATCACGCGGGAGGGCTTCGAATGGGCTCTGACGCATAGTTGCTTGAGCCGCCCCCACCCCTCAATGAGCAAGGAGGAGTGGATGCGTGTAAAAAAAGAGGCCCCCGTGCGCATTCAATGGGACCCGGACCGCGACTTAATACTACAGCCTTTACCGTACCGGACAATTCAGATCGGCTTGAGTAATGAGGCCGTTCAGCTTTATGTGAATCAATGGATTTACCGGATTAGAGATGTAACACCCTTGGTTCGCGAGATTCATGCTCTTGTCGACGATAAGCAATTCGCAGAGGCAACCCGCAGGCTGCCCGCGGAACACGCGTATCAGTATTTAGATATATGAGCCAAATGGCCCATATACCACCCCCCCTTGCTCTATGAGTCCGTTGAATTCATTCTGATTAGGCAATGACTTCGCTTGATGGGGCCACTGCTCCAAAACATGCTGAGACCAACCGTTAACATCCATTTGTTGGATTGGCTGCAGGATCTCTTCGGGATGCAATCCATCTTCTAAAAGTCTCGCAAGGACCCTTTTTGTGGCTTCTACGTAATCGACCCCGGATGCGTAGCAACTGACATAAGCCCCCGAAAAATTCACTGGCATTACCGAATCTTCCATTCGAGTCACGTGAAGGGGAATAATGAAAACCTTTTCCAAAACAGACTCCGTTAAATCACAAATCATCAGGGTGAACCACCCGCGCAGTGCCAGGCCTAATGGCGTCACGTAGCCACTGAATTTGCTCAGGCGTCCTTAACCCGAACTGATCGGGAGCCTTATTTACGTCTACCCGCAACGGTGCAGATGGATGAAGTTTTACGTTAGCTTCCTTATCATAAATCGAGGCTTGCCTCAGCCGCGTCAAGAGCGAAACATCAACCTCCACAGCCGTAATGGTGGCATTGCCTCCTCGGTTGATACGAGCGAACTCCTTGGCTCGTTGAGGCTGTCCAAGGTTGACGAACATAGTCCGTTCGCCGCCCGCCTTGGTCGAAACTACTGGCACAGTTCCATCCTCCAAAATTCGAGGAGTGAAGCCAGCATCGTCAACCCGATACAACGTAACGCTCTCCCCGACGCTTGGAACTTTACCAGCATCGACCAAGCCCCTCGATTCCTTCGAAAGCCCCCCCGCCGCAATCCCTTGATTCGCCCTCGACGAGACAACTCTGGATCCCCGCCCTCCAATTACACCTCCAAAGATACCTGCCGCACCACTCCCAATTTAAGGTGTCAGACTACCTTTAAAGGACGTCCTCGAGGTCCGGGTGCCACTTTTCGTCCAAACAATTCCTCGAGCTCTCTCACAAACCTCTCATCCGATGTAGGAACACTCTTCCGACTGCCCGCTCTTATCGTCAATAGATCCGCCTCACTAACCTCAGAGTCCAAGTAGTTTCGATACGCAGTCCGACGCAAAATCTCCGAGTTTCCAAGTCCCAAATAGATAGGATGAAGATCCAAAACCTTATCAGGCCATAGGCCCATTCGGCCACGGTAGCTCGACCACGGATACTCTCCCGCGTGCGCAACCATGCCCGCCCTTACGGGATTCAATTCGATATAGCGGCAACACGCAAGCAGATACTTTTCGGTCTGAACAATACTCGACTTGAAGCGAGCCTCCCAAAGCGAACCCGAACCAGCGCGTTGAACATTCCACCTCCTGGTCGCCCGCCGCGCTAGTTCCTTCATCAGGCGGCTTATCGCGGTGGCATCCCGGCCTGGAGTCAAAAGCAGATGCACATGATTGCTCATCAAGCAATAGGCATGCACCTGCACGTCCAATTCCGCCTTCTTACTACATAGGTCATCGAGATACGCATTGCAGTCGTTGGGCCCATTAAACACATCTTTTCGGCTGTGGCCTCGCTGCACTACATGATGCGCACAATGAGGGATCAATACCCGCGGTAGCCTGGGTGCCATATTGCCCGTCCATTCAAAAAATATAGCAATTCAGCTTACATGGACTGCCAACATGGATGGCATGAAATAGGAGACGTTTTTGGCACGCAAGGACTGCAGACTTAAGAAATCGCGCACGCCCTGCCTGGCCAAGATATAAAAAATAAAAAATGCAGTCTGACACCTTAAAAAGCCCCAATAACTATATGCGTAGGACCTCGAGCGTGCCTGGCCAGGCTAAGGATTAATAGAACTGCAGTCTGACACCTTAAAAAAAGTCCGACCAGCTTCGCCTAGGCCCCGCCACCCCAAAAAAAAACCCGACGATTTCTCGTCGGGGAGTCCCTGCACACACAACACAGCTTGCTCAGTTCGAATACACCTTGATCTGGTCGCTTTTCAAGACATCCGGGGTCAGGTTCTTTTCAATCCAGCCCATCGACGTGTCTTCCACGCCCGGGGTGACCAGTTCCGCCGGCACGATCGTAATGTCGGCCAGGACCTTGAACGGGTACTTGTCGCTCTTCTTGGTCACGCCGAACAACTGCGCTTCCAGGGCTTGGCCGTCGGCGCGGTGCATTTTGACTTCGCGGCCGTAGCCTTTGAAGTTCACGTCGTGCATGGCGGCGGCCACTTGTTCCACGGTGGGCCAGGCGCCGCCGTTGTCCTTGATGGCTTTTTCGTAGCCGGCTTTCAGGCCTTGAAGCGCTTGCGCCATGTGGTAGACCGAATAGATGGGATACGCGCCCGTCTTGTCGTGGAATTTCTTCACGAAAGCCTGGTGCTGCGGATCGTCCTTGGTTTCCGGGTGCAGGAAGTAGTGGTCGCCGCGCGCGCCGACGTAGACGCCTTCAGGCAAGGCGTTGCCCAGGCGTTCCAGCGAGCTTTCTGCCAGGGACAGCACGAAGGTGGAGTTCTTGAACAGGTTGCGTTGCGAGGCCTGGCGCACGAAGTTGTCCAGGTCGCCGCCCCACGAAGTGGACACGATGACGTCTGGGCGCAGGGCTTGCAGGCGGCTGATTTCGGTGGAGAAGTCGGCGGCGCCGAACTTGGGGAACATCTCGGCCACGACCTTCACGTCGGGCTTGAACTTCTTCAGCGCGGCCATGAAGATGTCACGCGAATCGCGGCCCCAGGCGTAGTCCTGGTTGACGATGGCGATGGTCTTGAAGTCGGGTTTGACCTTCATCAGGTACAGCACTTGGGCAACCATTTCGGTGGTGGCATTGGCTTGCGTGCGCACCACGTACTTGTACTTCTTGCCTTCCAGGGCTTTTTCCGTGCCGCAGTCCCACATCACGTTCAGCACTTTCAGGTCTTCGGCGACGGGGGCCACGATGTTGCAGTTGCCGCTGGAGATCGCGGACAGCATGACGCGGGTGCCGCCTTCGGCCAGGCGGCGGTACTCGGACAGCAGCTTTTCACCGCCGCCGCCTTCGTCGATGTAGCTGGGCACGATCTTCACGCCGTCGATACCGCCCGCGGCGTTGAGATCCTGGATAAGGATTTCGGCCGCGTCTCGGGCGGGCACACCGAACACCGAGGCCGAGCCCGACAGGAAGGTCGAGATGCCGATGTTCAGTTCCTTGGGCTTGTCGGCGGCGCTGGCCAGGGCCGCGAAGCCGGTCAGCAATGTGGCGCCTAACAGGGCGGCGAGTCTTGAGGTTTTCATGGTCTTGTCTCCAGTGTTGTAGTCGGGTCTATGCCCTTAGAAAACGATGGCGTCGCGCAGGCTGCCGCCGGTGGCGAGGTGATCGAACCCCTCGTTGATCTGGTCCAGCGAAAACGATTTGCCCATCATCCGGTCCACCGGCAACTGGCCGGCTTTGTAGAGGTCGATGTAGCGGCTGATGTCGATGGCGGGTACGCCAGACCCCAGGTAACTGCCGCGTATGTCGCGCTCTTCGCCCACCATCTGCGAGAGCGACAGCGGGAAGCTGAACTTGGGGTTGGGCAAGCCCGACGTGACGGTGGCGCCGCCGCGCCGGGTCAGCTTGTAGGCGGTCTCGAACGCGGGCACGGCGCCCGCCATGTCAAAGCCGTAGTCCACGCGGCCGCCGGCCAGGTCGAACAGGTCGTCGTCCGTCTTGACCTGCTTGGGGTTGACCACGTGAGTCGCGCCCAGCTCTTTGGCCAGGGCGAGTTTTTCATCGCTGAGATCGACGGCAACGACGCGGCGCGCGCCTGCCGCCACAGCGGCCAGCAAGGCGGACAGGCCGACGCCGCCCAGCCCCACGATGGCGGCGGTGTCGCCGGCCTTGATGCGCGCCCGGTTCAGCACCGCGCCCGCGCCGGTCAGCACGGCGCAGCCGAACAGCGCGGCTTCGCGGTGGCTGAGTTCAACGTTGACTTTCACGCATGACCGGCGCGACACCACGGCGTATTCGGCAAAGCAGGACACGCCGGTGTGGTGGTTCAGGTATTCGTCGCCGATGTGCAGGCGGCGGTCGCCGCCCAGCAAGGTGCCTTGCGTGTTGGCGGCGGCACCGGGTTCGCATAGCGCGGGGCGGCCTTCCATGCAAGGATTGCAGCAGCCGCAACTGGGCACGAACACCATGGCCACGTGATCGCCGGGTTTCAGGTCGGTAACGCCGGGGCCGGTCTCGACCACTTCGCCCGATGACTCATGCCCCAACACGATGGGCACGCCGCGCGGGCGGTCGCCGTTGATGACCGACAAATCCGAATGGCAAAGGCCGGCCGCCTTGATGCGCACCAGCACTTCGCCCGTGCCGGGCGGGTCCAGTTCGACCTCGGTAATGGCCAATGGCCGGGTCTGGGCGTAAGGACCTTGCACCCCTACGTTACGCAACAACGCCGCTTTGATTTTCATGCGCTGACATCCAAGTAAAAGCCGTACGGACGAAAGGCCGGCCGGCGCACGCCGGCCGAATCCACACCCTTACACCGTGCGTCCGCCGTCCACGGGGAACTCCACGCCGGTGATGAACTCCGCCGCGTCGCTGGCCAAGAACAATGCCGCCGCCGCCACGTCCGAGGGCTGGCAGAAGCGGCCCAGCGGAATGGTGGACACGAACTTGGCGCGGTTTTCGGGCGTGTCGGGCAAGCCCATGAACAGTTCGAACATGCCGGTGATGCCCATCACAGGGCAAATCGCGTTGACGCGAATACCGTCGGGGCCCAGTTCCACGGCCATGGATTTGGACAGCACG
This sequence comes from Achromobacter spanius, assembly GCF_029637605.1. Lineage (NCBI taxonomy): Bacteria > Pseudomonadati > Pseudomonadota > Betaproteobacteria > Burkholderiales > Alcaligenaceae > Achromobacter > Achromobacter spanius. The sequence continues at coordinate 3,603,807 of NZ_CP121261.1, forward strand.
TTGACCGCGCCCTTGGACGCGTTGTACCAACTGAGGCCGGGGCGCGGGCGGATGCCGGCAGTCGACCCCACGTTAAGAATCACGCCGCGCTTTTGCTTGCGCATCACCGGCACAACCGCCTGCGCCATGTGATAGATGGACTTGACGTTGATCTCGAACATGCGGTCGAACATGGCCTCGTCCACGTCCAGCATCGGCTGGTTCTTGTGGGTGATGGCGGCGTTGTTGACCACGATGTCGACGGACCCGAACTTCTCTTGGCACACGCGCACCACGTTGTCGATGTCGGCGCGGCTGGACACGTCGGCCTTCACGGCCAGCGCGGCCGCGCCCACTTCGCCGGCCACGCGGTCGGCGGCTTCCTTGTTGATGTCGGCAATGACGACCTTGGCGCCTTCCTTGGCGTACAGCTTGACGATGCCTTCGCCGAAACCGCTGCCCCCACCGGTAACGATGGCGACCTTACCCTGCAACTGACTCATGACTGGACTCCGTTAATGGCGTGGCGATCATTCGCCGTAGAACTGGATCAACGTTTTCGTGGTGCTCATTTCTTCCAGGGCGATAAAGCCCTTCTCGCGCCCGTGGCCGCTTTTCTTGACGCCGCCAAACGGCAGTTCAACGCCGCCGCCCGCGCCAAAGCCGTTGATGTACACCTGCCCGCATTTCATGGCGCGCGCCACGCGCTGCTGGCGTCCGCCGTTCTCGGTCCAGACCGCGCCCAACAGGCCGTAGTCGGTGGCGTTGGCCAAGCGGATGGCGTCGGCTTCGGTGTCAAAGGGCAGCGCCACCAGCACCGGCCCGAAAATCTCTTCAGTCAGCAAGGTGCTGTCATGCGAAGGCGCGGAGAACAACGTGGGTTTCACGAAGTAGCCGCCTGCGGGCACGCCGTCGGCAATGCCGCCTTCGGCCGCCACGGTCAGGCCGTCGGCCAGGCCCTTGGCGATGTAGCGGTTTACGCGGTCAAACTGCGCCTTGTTGACGACGGGGCCGCAGGTCAGGTCCATGTCGGGCGTGCCGGCACGCACCTTGGAAAACTCTTCGGCAAGCGCCTTCATGAACTCGGCGTAGACGCCGCGCTGCACCAGCAGGCGGCTGCCCGCCGTGCAGGTCTGGCCGGTGTTGTGGACGATGCCCTTCACGATGGCGGGGATGGCAGCCTTGGCGTTGGCATCGTCGAACACGATGTGCGCCGACTTGCCTCCCAGCTCCAGCACGCACTTGACCGCGTTGACGGCGGCCGCCTGCTGGATCAGCACACCGACTTCGTTCGACCCGGTGAAGGTGATGAAGTTGATGTCGGCATGGCGCGACAGGCTGGCGCCCGCCTCTTCGCCAAGACCCGTCACGATGTTCAGCGCGCCGGCCGGAAAGCCCACTTCCAAAGCCAGTTCGGCCACGCGGATGATGGACAGGCAGGCGTCTTCAGCCGGCTTGACCACGCTGGCGTTGCCCATGGCCAGGGCCGGCGCCACGCTGCGGCCGAACATCTGCGCCGGGTAGTTCCACGGAATGATGTGGGCGGTGACGCCCAGCGGTTCGCGAATCAGTTGAACCGAATAGTCCTTTTGAAACGGAATGGTCTGTCCATGTACTTTGTCGGCAGCGCCGCCGTAGAACTCGAAGTAGCGCGCCAGCACGGTGATGTCGCCGCGCGCGGTGGACATGGGCTTGCCGGTGTCGCGCGATTCCAGTTGCGCCAGTTCTTCATGGTGCGCCAACACCGATTCACCCAGGCGCAGCAGCAGGCGGCCACGTTCCAGCGCCGTCATGCGACCCCAGTCGCCATCCAGCGCGGCGCGCGCCGCTTGCACGGCGGCATCAACGTCGGCCTGCTGGCCGCGCGGAATGGTGGTGAACACCTCGCCATCCACGGGTGACACCACATCGATGGTGCGCCCATCCTGGGCATCGACCTGGCGGCCGTTGATAATCATCTGCGTCATGCAATGTCTCCGGTAGTCAATTCAAGGTGATCGAGCCGCGCTCAATCGTCCATATCTGGTCAGGGATGCCGCCCAGCAGCTTCACGTTGGATTCGGTGATGACCACGCACAACTCAGGCTGCAATTCCTTCAGGCGTTCCAGCGCTTCGGTGTAGTCGCGCGCGAGCTTGGGGGCCAAGCCCTGGAAGGGTTCGTCCAGCATCAGCAGGCGGGTGCCGACCATGATGGCGCGCGCCAGCGCCACCATCTTTCCCTGCCCGCCCGACAAGGCCGAACCCGAGCGGCCCAGCATGGGTTCCAGTTGGGGAACCACTTTCAGCACGGTCTGGATCCGGGCCGCGATGTCTGTCTTGGACTGGCCTTGCACCTCGCAAGGCAGGTTCAGGTTTTCCTGCACGGTCATGGTCGGGAAGATCACGCGGTCTTCGGGCGCGTAGCCCACTTTCAACGCGGCGCGCTTGTGGCCGGGCATGGCGCTGAGGTCGGCGCCGTCAAACATGATCTTGCCGGACTTGATCTTGGTCAGGCCCATGATGGTGCGCAGCAGCGTGGTCTTGCCCGCGCCGTTGCGGCCGACGATACCGATGGTCTTGGACGCGTCGAAGCTTGCGCTGACGTCGCGCAGGATGCGGTTGCCTGCCAGGTCTACGTTGATGTCGGATAGGTTCAGCATGGCTCAGGCCCCCAGCACTTCGCTTTTGATCTGCGGGTTGTTCAGCACTTCGTCCGGCGTGCCGTCGGCCGCCACCTTGCCCGCGATCCAGGCCGCCACGCGCGTGGCGTAGCGCGACACAATGTCCACGTCGTGCTCCACAAACCAACTGGTCACGCGGCGTTCGTCCAGCGCATGCATCACGGTTTCCATCAAGGCGAATTTGTCTTCGGACGCCACGCCGCTAGTGGGTTCATCCATGATCAGCAGCTTGGGGCGCAGTGCCAGCGCCATCGCCACGTCCAGCAGCTTGCGCTTGCCTTCGGGCAATTCAATGGACGCTTCGTCGGCTTCGGGCAAGAGGCCCACCAGGTCCAGCGTGGCGTCCACCTCCTTGTCGTCGATGGTGCTTTCCAAAGAACGGAACCAGCTCAGTTCCTTGTTGCGGCGCGCGGCGGCAATCTGCACGCACTGGCGCACGGTGTGCTCGGTAAACAACTGCGGCAACTGGAACGAACGGCCCAACCCCAGGCGCACGATCTTGCGCGGGGCCATCGCCGTGACGTCACGTCCGTCGAAGTACACCTTGCCTTTGGAGGGCGCCAGGTAGCCGGTGCAGATGTTGATGAAGGTGGTCTTGCCCGCGCCGTTCTGGCCAATGACGGCCAGGCGTTCGCCTTCATGCAATTCAAAGTTGATGTTGTCGGCCGCGATCACGCCGCCGAAGGACAGATGCAGGTCGGTGGTTTGAATAAGGGGTTTCATCATCAATTCCTGGCCGACGATTGCGCAGTGGCAGAAACGCGCGCCTGCAAGGTGGCGTTGGCGCCGGCGCGTGCCCGGGCTTGGTCGCGCTTTTTCGTGGCGATGCGTTGCATGATCTGGCCGACAAAGCCGGTGGGGAACATGAAGATCACCAGGATCAGCGTCAAGCCCAGCAAGAACTGCCACAGGCCGGGGAAGTACGCGGCCGACACCAGCTTCACGGTTTCAAAGCCCACCGCGCCCAGGAACGCGCCGGCGGCATGCCCGGCCCCACCCAGAATCGTGATGAACACGAACTCGCCCGACCGCAGCCACGACCCGATTTCCGGCGTGACCAGGCCCTGCATCAACGCCAGGATCGCACCCGAAAACCCCACCACGACGGCCGACAGCAGATAGCCTTTCCACATGATGAAGTAAGCGGAAAACCCCAGGTATTCAATGCGCGTTTCGTTCGTCTTGATGGCCGCCAGGGCCTGGCCGCTGCCCGACCGGAAATAGCGCTGCACCCACCAGGCCAGCACCAGCGACACAAGCAGCGTCAGCACCAGCAAGGCGCGTTCGAATGCATCGCGCTCCATCAGCACGCCGGCAAGGGCGGGCCGCACGATGCGCATGCCGTCCGAGCCGCCCGTCAGGGTGTACAGCTTGCCCAGCAGCGCAAACAGCACCATGCTCAGCGCCAGGTTCAGCATGCCAAAGAAGATGCCGCGATACCGCACCACGAACAGGCCGATCACAATGGCGGCCAGGAAGCTGGCCACGACCCCGGCCAGTATCAACACCAGCGCATCGGCGCCCGGCATGGCGCGCGCCAGAAAGGCCACCGTGTAGGCCGAGATGCAGGAATACATAGCGTGGCCAAACGAGATCTGGCCGGCGCGGGCCATCACCGACACGCCTAAAGCGGCGATGGCGTAGGTCAGGCCGATGACAATCGGCGTGATGGTCCACGAATAGGTGTAGCCAAGCAATAGCGTGGCCAGCGCGGCCAAGAGGCTGAGTACGGCGACTTTCATCAGATCCTCCGGGCTTGGGCGACGGTGAACAAGCCATGCGGCCGGATGATCAGCACCAGCACCATGATGATGTACGGCACCGCCACTTCAAGTTCGGGCGCGGCGTAGACGGCAATGGAACGCATGACGCCAATCAGCAGCGCGGCAATCAGCGCGCCGGTGATCTGCCCCAGGCCCGCCGTGGCCACCACGGCGAACGACAGCACCGTCATGTCGGTGCCGGCGCCGGGCACCAACGACGTGGTGGGCGCGGCCATCGCGCCGCCCAGGGCACCCAGGATGGTCGCGATCACGAACGTGACGTAGCCGATTTTCTTGGCGTTGATGCCCAGTGACGTGGCCACTTCACGGTTGTGCGTGGTGGCCACCGTCTGCTTGCCCAGCTTGGTGTGGCGCAGGAAGAATTCCAGGCACACGTAGGCCAGCACGGCGGTCACCGGCACCACCACCAGTTGGTAGGTGGTGTAGGTGATGTCACCAATTTCGATATTGCCCAGGCGGTTGACGACTTCACTGGCGCTATAGGGCTGCGCGCCCCACAGCAGGCGCTGAATGTCTTCCAGCATCAGGAAGCCGCCGAAGGTGATCAGCAGTTTCAGGATGGGGTCGTAGTTTTGCGCGCGGCGAATCAGCACGAATTCCATGATGCTGCCCAAGGCCAGGCCCACCGCGATGGCGGCCACGAACAAGGCGGCGAACAGCAGGAAGGGGGAATCGGTCTTGGGCGCCAGGAACATGACGAGGCTGGCGGCAGCGTAGCCACCAAAGGCATAGAAGGCGCCATGGGCGACATTCAAGATGCCCATCACGCCGAACACCAGGGTTAATCCCATCGACACCAGGAACAGCAGACTGGCGTACGCCACGCCATCCACCAAGGCGAGAGGCAGTAGATCCAAGGTCAAGCGTCTTCTCCCAATCCGCTAAGCACCTGCCGCGCGGGCGATGCGTTGCCTTGGCAACGTGCGTCCCCTGCACGGTGGTACGGGCATGTTGCCCGGGACGCGCATCGCGCGCCCTTGTCTCGTTATGGACCTTGCCGTGCCTGTTTCCGATGCAATGCGGATCAGGCCGGAAGGCGTTTATATGGACGGGTCCGATAGCAGGCCGCAACCGCTTTTCGTACTCGTCCGATGTGGAAAAGAAGTATAGGGATGCGCGTTTTCAGCGCCTATTTATCTTTGTGCAAGCCGGGTTTCACAAGCGATAGAGTGGCCGTGAAAGGCGTATTACCCACCTACGGGTTTACCTGCATCGCTGCCAAAGGCGCCCGCGTCTGGTAATTGGGGATGATGCGCAGATGCGGCTCGTCGGGCAATTGCACATAACGGCCTAGGCCATCCGGCGTAAGGGCCCCCACGTCCATGCGGGCCAGCGCGACGCCGTTGGCATCGTCGATGGCGATGCGCAAGACGGGCGGGTTCAAACCATAGGATTCGTCGGCATGCGGGGCCAGAATGCGGTCGCTGCGCGCGTGCGAGAACAAGGTCAGGAAGTCGGCAACGTCGAAGTCGGCAGCGGCTGGGGTTGCAAGCCAGCCTTGCGCGCCGCGTTGCAGCATCAACGTCCGCGGCGATGTCTGCACCGACGTCTGCGCAGGGATCAGCAAGGTAACGCGGGCCGCTTGATCCGCATTCCAGGCATACAGGCGCGCGGGCTTGCCGCTATCGTCATGCAGATGCGTGTGGCCGCTGTGCGTGGCGGGCGACTCCATGGCCTCGTGCCACTGCCACGCCGACAGCACCACCCCGGCCGCCAGCAACATCGGCCATGCGATGCGACGTCCCAGGTGAAGGCGCGCGGCGTTCACCGCCGCCTCCACCACAGCAGCAGGCCCGTCATCAAGGCCAGCAGTGGCAAGACAACAGTGCTGGTCCAGAACACCGTGCGCATCTGGCGGTTGGTCAGTTCAACGCGGCGGTTTTCGTAATGGCGTGGGCGGATCGTCAGCAAGGCGTCTTCGCCGGCCAGCAGCGTGACGGCGCTGGTGAAGAGCGCGCCGTTGCCCAGCGTGGCGAAATGGCGGTTGGTCGCAAAGTCGCTATCGCCCGCCACCAACAGGGTGGGCCGCGCTGATCCGTCCGTACTCGCTGCCTGCGCGTTGCGCGTGGCCAGCGCCATCAAGGTATGCCGCGTGCCGGCTTGACCCGGCAGGTGCGCCTGCGCGGACGTCTGCGCCAAGGGAATCACGGTCACGCCCGGGGGCAGGCTGTCGCCCGCGGGCTCCAGCACGGCCGCGCCAGGAAAAAAGCTTAAGGGCAAACCGCGCGTCATCTTGTGGCGGGTGTAGTCGCTGACGGCGGGGCTGCCGGCGTCGTTGCGGTAATGACTGCCCGGGTCCGCCAGCGCGCCCGCCGGCCGTGCAATACCGAAGTCGGCCAGCAAGGCATCCAGGCCGTGCTGCGTGTCAGGTTCCAGCAGCAGCAAGGTCTTGCCGCCGTTTGCCGTCCAGCGGCGCAGCGCCTGCGCGTCGTCCGCGCCGAAGGGCGTGCGTGGGCCAGTCGCCACCACCACAGCGCAGGCCGGCAGCGCTTGCGCCAGGCTGCCCGCGTTTACGGCGCGGGTGCCAAAGCCCAGCGTCTGCAAGGCATTGCGCGCCATCGCCATGCCGTGCTGCTCATGCACTTCGACGCGCGCCACCAGGTTTTCGTCGTCGCCGTGGTCTTCCAGATCGTCCAGCGACGTCAGGCTGTCCAGCATGGCTTCGCGATGCCCTTGCGTGAAGCACACCGTCTGCGCGCCCTGCTGGCTAATGCGGATCAGCGCGTTGGTGAAATCGGTTTCGGTGCCGCCGTTGATCGTCATCTTGCGGGTGTCGGCGGCCAGCACCGCGCTGCCCGCGAACTGGATGCCGGCCTCGCGCGCCTCGGCCGGGCGCAGCGCCGGGTCCACGCCGCGCACGCGAATCAGCGGGTTGGCATGTTCGTACTGGCGCAGCAGTTCCAGCGCATCCACCATGCTTTTGTTGCGCAGGTCGTAGAACCAGGCCACGTCCACCGGCTGCTTGATCTGGCGCGCCACGTCCAGGCTTTCTGGCGACAGGCTGTAGAGCCGTTGCGCAGTCAGGTCCCACCGGCCCAGATGGCGGGATGCCCACAGGTTCAGCGCCAGCAGCAAGGCCGCTACCGCCAATACCGGCAGCCATAGCCACAGCCGTCTGCCCGCGCGGCGCAAGCCGGGGTGGCCGTTCATCGCAGCCTCCAGCGCTTCAGGTTGACGGCCGCGATCATCAACGCCAGCACCGCCACGCTGGCCAGCGTTACCGTGGCGGGGCCTGGCAGCACGCCACGGATAAAGTCCACATGCTGCGCCGACAGGGACAGCGCCTGGAAAAACGGCGACAAGGCCGGAAAGGCATCCAGCGCGGCCGGGTAGTCCATGAACCACAGCAACACCAGGATGCCCCAGGTGGCGCTGGCCGCCACGATCTGGTTCGAGCAGGAGCTGGACACGGCAATGCCTATCGCCAAAAACAGCGCGCCGTAGAGGAACACGCCGATGTATCCGCCCACGATGGGGCCGTAGTCAGGCTGCCCGTACCATGCCAGCGGCAACACGGCGGCGCTTGTGCCCGCCAGCATCAAGGCCAGCACAGTCAAGCCAGCGGCGTACTTGGCCAGCACCAGCGTCGCGTCCGACAAGGGCAAGGTCAGCAGCAATTCCAGCGTGCCCTGCCGCGCCTCTTCCGCGAACGCACGCATGCTGACCAGTGGCATCACCAGGATCAGCAGGATCGTCATGTTGTGAAACGCCGTCACCATTTGCCCGGTGCTGACGAAGAACAGATTGAAGCTGAACAGATAGCCCGACAGCGCCCAGAACACGGCCACCACCACCAGCGCGACGGGTGATCCGAAGTCGGTGCGCAGTTCTTTTCGGTACAAGGCAAGAAAGCCGTTCATGCGCGCCTCCGCAACACCGGATCCCACGACACCGGATCATTTGGCGCCAGCGCCGCCAGCAAACGGGTTTCGACGGCATCGTGCAAGGACAGCACGGCGCGCACCTGGGCATGCGCCAGCACAATGCGCAGCACCTGGTCGCATACGGTGCCCGGCGGTTCGCCCTTGCCGGCCGTGTCCCAACTGATGCGCCACTTGCTCAACGCCGCGTCCAGCACCGTGGCGTCCACCGCTTGCACGCCTGGGCACGCCGACAAGGCGGCATGCAAGGCAGCGTGGCCCGCTGTGGGCAAGGCCAGTTGCAATTGCAGCGCCGACTGCGCCTGGCCCAAGGCTGCGTCTTCCACCAGATGGCCTTGGCGCAGGATGACGATGCGGGTGCACAAGGCTTCCACCTCTTGCATGAGATGGCTGCTGAACACCACCGCGCGCCCTTCGGCGCAGCGGCGGATCATGGCGCGCGCTTCCACGATCTGCACCGGGTCCAGGCCGTTGGTGGCTTCGTCCAGCAGCAGCACGGGCGGATCATTCAGCACAGCTTGCGCCAGCCCCACCCGTTGCCGCTGGCCCTTGGACAGGCGGCCGATGGCGCTGCGGGCAACGGCTTGCAAGTCGAAACCGTCGATGGCGCGTTCAATGGCCTGGCGCCGCGCGCGTGCCCCGCCGGCCACCTTCACGCCCGCGCCGAACTCCAGGTATTGCATGACCGTCAGCGCGTCGTACAGCGGCGCGCGTTCGGGCAGGTAGCCGATGTCAGCATTGCCACGGCCCGGCGCGGGCTCCCGCCCGCGCACCGTGACGCGGCCGCTGTCAGGCGTGTAAAACCCCGCCATCAGGCGCAGGGTGGTGGTCTTGCCGCTGCCGTTCGGCCCCAACAGGCCCACGATTTCCCCGGGCGCCACGGACAGGCTCAGGGAATGCAGGACCTGGCGGGGCCCGAACGACTTGCAGACCTGGTGCAACGCAACAGCCGGCTGCATGGGATGCCTTGGGTCGAGGTTGCGGGGTCGGGATTGCGGGGTCGGGTTTGCGCGGATCGATGCCGGGGCCAGCGCCTTAGTCAAAAACCTTGGTCTTGGCGTTCTGCGCGTGCTGCTCGGCGTCGTGGCTATACCAAAGCTGGCCCTGGCGCGCGTCGCGTATCTGCTTGAGCCGGTCAATCGCCTGCATCGACGCCGCCGTGTTCCAGGTAATGCCCGGGATGACGCCGGCCTCGTTCTCGGCGGTGTAGATGGCGTCCGCCGCCAGCAGCACCGTGCCGGTGTTCTTCAGTTTCACCTGCAATGACTGGTGCCCCTGCGTATGGCCCTTGGTGTCCAGCAGCACAATGGTGCCGTCGCCGAACAGGTCGAAGTCACCTTCCACCTGGATGAAGTCGTAGTCGCGCGTGGTGTCGAAGTCTTTCATGACATAGGCGGCGCGCTGGAATTTCTCGGGCCACCAGGCGGCGCTTAGCTCGGCCTTTTGCACCACGTGCTTGGCCTTGGGGAACATCTTGATGTTGCCGGCGTGGTCCAGGTGGAAGTGCGAATACACCACGTACTTCACGTCGCTGACGTCAAAGCCCGCGGCCTTCAACTGGCGGTCGATGACTTCGTCGCGGCCCTGGATGGAATTGAAGGCGCCGCACAGGCCCTGGCCCCAATAATTGGCGCAGTTGCCGTCGGCAGTGGCCTGGTTCATGCCGGTGTCGAACAGGACCAACCCGCGCGGGTGCTGGATCACGTAGGCGGGCACGGGGATCTTGATCTTGGTGCCCACATCGACCATGGCGGTCATGAAGCCTTTGTCCAGCTCAATCTTGCCCACGGACAGCTGCATCAGCTTGATGTCGGGCGGCGCGTCGGCGGCCTGCGCCCCCGCCCCTGCCATCATCGCCATCACGCCCACCGCACTTGCGATCTTCTTCCAGCTCTTGCTCATTGTCGTCTCCTCGGACCAACAGGGATGACCGCCACCACGTGGCAACGGTCGATAGCAAGCCGCCCGGTGTGTCCCGGGTTTTTTCAATAGGATTTTGCTGTGCGGGGTTGAAGGCGCGGCGGATCAGTTCGCCGGCCAGGACGGCATCTGACGGCCGTTTTCTCTGTTGCGCACTCTGACGCAGCGCCGCGCGGCTGCCAATTAAGGATTTATTAAGCTGGGCTTCACGGCGGCTGAACGGGTAGCAACCCTAAGGCGGATGCGACAAGGCATCCGGCCGGCGCCAGTCAAAGACGCTTGGCGCCAGCCGGATGCAGCGGGAGCGATGCGCGATCAGCCCGGGTGGCGGGCCTGCAATTCAGCGAACGACATCAGCGAACCCGCCAGCGCGCTGGCCATCACGGTGGGCGGACTGCCCAGCCACACGCTGCCCGGCCCCGAACGGCCGGGAAAGTTGCGGTTGATGGCGCTGATCGTCACCTGCCCGGCGTCCGTGGAGGATCCCGGCCCGCAATTGGCGCAGGCCCCGCATGAGGGTTGCAGAATGCGCGCGCCCACGGCTGCAAAGGTGCGGTCGTACCCTTGCGCCACGCAGTAGTCGCGCACGGCCGTGGTGCCGTATTGCAGATACAACGTGACCCCGTCGGGCAGGCGCAGCCCGCGTTGCACCGCCCAGGCCAGCACCTGGTGATAGGCGTCGAAGTCCTCGCGCTTGCCGGCCGTGCACGAGCCGCCGTAGGCGATGTCGATGCGCGGGCGCGTGACCAGGGTGGATAGCGCCACGCCGTTGCCCGGGTCGCCCGGCGCGGCCACCATCGGCGAAAGCTGCGTAGCGTCCACGCGCAAGGTGGCGGCGTAGTCGGCGTCGGGGTCGCTGTGCATCCAGGGCTCGATCGCCACGTCCACGCCACGGCGTTCGCGCAGGAAGCGCACCGTCTCGGCATCCGGCGCAACGATGCCCGTCAGGCCGCCCAGTTCGGCCGTCATGTTCGTCAAGGTAGCGCGTTCATCGACGGACATGGCCGTGACGGCATCACCGGTAAATTCAAACACCTTGCCCACGCCGGCGCCCGCGCGGATCTCGGGCAAGGCCAGCAAGTGCAGCACCACGTCCTTGGCCGTCACGCCCGGCGGCAAGGCACCCGTCAGTTCCACGCGCAGCGATGCGGGCAGCGTCAGGCGCACGGCGCCCGTGACGAAGGCGTTGGCCATGTCGGTGGTGCCAACGCCAAACGCCACGCATCCCAGCGCGCCACTATGTGGCGTATGCGAATCGGTGCCCACCACGACCTGACCGGGCAGCGCGTAATGTTCGGCCATCATCGCGTGGGAAATGCCGGCGACGTTGTTGCCCCCATCGCGCGCGGCTTCCAGTTCGGTCAGGGTGCGGTGATGCCGCAGCCCGTAGGCGTCGACAAAGTCCCGCTGCGCCTGGCACATCACGCGCACGTTGGGCACGATGCCGGCCTTGACGTGGTTGGGGCTTTCGTCGACATACGACGTGTGGTCTTCAAACACCACGATGCGCGCGGGGTCCACCAACCGCAGCGGGCGTCCGAAACGCGCGTGCAGCATGTGCGCGGCCATGCCGGTGTAGTACTCATGGATGAAGCGCCAGTCGGCGCGGAGGAACACGCCCGCGCCTTGCTGTGCGTCGCTGGACGTGACCGGCGTGGCCAGCACATGGCGCTGGATGATTTTTTCGAACAGCGTGCGTGGCGCGGCGGCAGTGTCCGTTGCGAGTTGCGTCGGCGCGTCCCCCGGCGCAACGTCTTGCAGATGTGCGGGATCATCGCCCGCCGCCACCTCTTGCAGATGCGCCTGTCCAAAGGCCGGCAAGCCGCCCGCTCGCACGATGGCGGCGGCCAGGTCATCGCGGTCCGCCACAATCTCGTCCACCGTGATGACGTCCCCGCGTTCAAGACGCGCGACCAGGCCCAGATCGGTGCTGGTGTACAGCCCGATGTTGTCGGCGTTCTGGCGGTAGATACGTTCAAAGCTCTCCGCAATCACCAGCCGCACGCCCGCCGATTTCTCGGCCATGGGGCTGTGTTCGCGCGACGAACCCTTGCCGTAGCGCTTGCCCGCCACGACCACATTGATGCCCGCGCGCTGGATGGCGTCGACGCCAATCGGTTGAACATTCGCCACCCGCAGGCCGGTGTACGGATAGCGCCCCAGCTTGTCGTCAAAGTGCGTCAGGATGGGCACCGGCGTGATCTCGTCGGTGGAGATATCGTCGCGCAACGGCGCGGCGGTTGACGCCGGAATGACAGCGCCTTGCAACTGCGCGGCGATACACGCCGGGTCTTGCGACAAGAACAACAGGTGAGGCGCGGCGTCCAGCACACAGCATGATGTGGAAGATGAAACCGTCATGGCTTTCCGTGGATGATTCGAGGACTCGTTCGGCGATGATCCGGTGGCTATTCAGCCGTTACCGCGGCGGCCTTGACCAGCGCCTGGCTCTTGGTGATTTCGGCGTTCAGCGTCTGCACTGCGGTTTCGGTGCTGCTGCCCTGCGACACGAAACCCTGTGGCGTCAGCGTCTTCAGCACGGCGGAATCCGCCATGGTCCGCTGCGTGGCGGCTTGCAGGGTGCGCACGATGTCGGGGGGCAATTTGGCCGGGCCGATCAGCGAAATCCACGCATCGTAGGCGTACCCCTTGACGCCGGATTCATCCAGGGTCGGCACATCAGGCAAGGCCGCCACGCGCTCGGGCGTGCTGACGGCCAGCGCGTGCAGCTTGCCGGCCTGAACCTGCGCCAGCACGGACGGCACGGCCAGGAACGCCACCTGGATCTGACCCGACATCACGTCCGTGATCAGCGCATTGCCGCCCCGGTACGGGATATGCATCATGTTCACGCCCGCCTTGGACTTGAACAGCTCGCCCGCCAGATGCAGCACGCTGCCGTTGCCGGAAGACCCGTAGTTGATCTTGCCGGGCTGCGCGCGTGCGGCGGCCAGCAGGTCGCCCACGCTGCGGTACGGCGAATTCTCGGCCACGACCATGACCAGCGGCGTGGTGCCGATGACCGATATCGGCGTGATGTCCTTGACCGAGTCGTACGGCATGCTCTTGTACAGGCTGGGGTTGATGGCATGGTTGGACGACACGATGGCCAGCGTGTAGCCGTCCGGCTTGGCGGATACCAACTGCCGCGTGCCGGGTATGCCGGCCGCACCCGCCAGGTTTTCCACAATCAGCGGCTGCGACAGGGTCTTGCCCAGGTGCTCGGCCACCACGCGGGCGACCACGTCGGCGGTGGAGCCCGGCGAGGTCGGCACGATCAGGCGGATGGGGCGGTCGGGGTAGCCGGCCGCTTGGGCGTAGGCCGTGGGCAGCATGGCGGCAAGCGCCAGCGTACAGCCGGCCAGGAATCTGGTGGTGAGGGTCATGATGTCTCCGTATCGTCGCAGCGGGGTCTGATTGCCCCGGCTTGGGTCCGCGCCCCAGGGTCAGGTCAAGGACGCGGTTTGACTATAAGGAGCGGCGAGCGATTGCCGAAGTGTCGTCTGGGCAGGCCAGCCATCGCAAACCGAGATGTCTGCTCAGCCTTGCTGGGCCAGGAACTTGACCAGGGTTGCGGCCGTTGCCGACAACTGCTGTTCACCGGGGAAGACGATGCACAGCTGGCGCCGCGCCCAGTCGTCAGATAGCGGCCGCACCACCACGTCCAGCGATTGAAGATAGAGTTCCGCCACTTGCTGCGGCATCACGGCAATACCTAGACCCGCGTGCGTCATGCGGCACAGCGCGTCCAGGCTGGCCACGCGGATTTTCACGGACAGCGTCGCGCCGATGGCGCGGGCCTGGGCCGCCAGCAATTGCGTCAGCGCGCTGTGTTCGCCCAGGCCGACAAAGGTTTCACCGGCGATGTCCTGCAAGCTCAGTTGCCGCGCGGTGGCGCGGGGATGGTGGGACGGCAGCATCACCGCAAGCCGGTCGCGCCGGTAGGGCAGTTGTTCCAGCCCTTGCGCCCCCGCAATGCGGTTGCAGATGCCGAAGTCAAACGCACGTTCGCGCACCAGTCGCAGCACATCAGGGCTGTGCTGCTCTTCCAGGTCGATGTCCACTTCCGGAAACAGGCGCTGAAACGCCGCCACGTCTTCGGGCAGGAACTGCACGATGGCCGACAGGTTGGCCACCACGCGCACGCTGCCCTTCACACCCGCATAAAAGCGCGACAGCTCGGCGCCCATGGATTCAACGTCGCCAATGATCTGCTGCGCGTGGCGCAACACCGTCTGGCCGGCAGGCGTGACCGAGACGCCGCGCGTGTGGCGCTCGATCAGCGGCAGGCCAATCAACGATTCCAGCTCGGCGATGCGGCGGCTGACCGCCGAGGGCGCGATGAATTCGCGTTCGGCCGCCCGCGCAATGCTGTTTTCCTGGCACACGGCCACAAACAGGCGAAGCGAGGTCAGGTCAAGTTTGCGTAGCAGGTTTTCCATGGCCGGAGATGGGCGAAAGCTAATGCGGCACGATCCGCATTGACGGGGGATCGTACACCAGGCGATCCCCCGCGTTCGCCCCTTAAGCCGCCAGCGACCCCGCCCGCGGATGGCGATAACGTTCCAGCAAACCCGCCTGACGCTCGCGTGCCGCCGCCACGCTTTTCTCCTTGACGTGCCCATAGCCCCGAATCGAATCGGGCAGCGTCGCCAGATCCAGCGCCGCGTCGCGATTGGCGGACGTCAACGTGCGCGAGAACTCGTCGGCCAAGGCCAGGTAGTCCGCCGCCAATTGCCGTTCCATGCGGCGTTCGTCGGTCTTGCCGAACACATCCAACCACGAACCACGCACCCGCTTCATCGGCGCCAACAGCTTGAAGGCCAGGCCCATCCACGCCCCGAAGGCACGCTTTTGCAAGCGCCCCTGCGCATCGCGCCGCGCGAAGGCGGGCGGCGCCAGGTAGTAACGCACGCGATAGTCACGACCCGGTTCACCTTCGAACTGCGCTTGCAGCTTGGCCTTGAACGCCGGATCCGTGTACAGGCGCGCTACCTCGTACTCGTCCTTGTAGGTCATCAGCTTGGCCAGGTATTGCGCCACCGCGCGGGTCACCTCGCCGCGCTGGCCGTCGGGCAAGGCGGCCTCACGCGCGCGCACGGCCTTCACTGCCGCCACATAACGCGCGGCATAGGCCTCATCCTGATACGCGCGCACATGCGCGGCCAACCGCTGGATCAGGCCATCCAGCGATTCGGGCAGCGCCATCACTTGCGCAGGCTTGGCCGGACGTAGCGCATCGATACCACGATGCGCGGCCTGCCGGCCCAGTTCGAACGCGGCCAGGTTCTTTTCCACCGATACGCCGTTGATCTCGATGGCACGACGCAAGCTGTCGCGACCCAACGGCAGCCCGCCGCGTTGCCATGCGTAGCCCAGCAACAAGGGGTTGGCGTAGATGGTGTCGCCCAACAAGGCTTCGGCCAGTGGCCCGGCATCCAGGAATTCGCAATTGCCGCCCGTGCTTTTCGCGACGGCGGCTTCGGCTTGCGCCCCCGGAAAGCGCCATGATGGCTGCGACAGGAACGCCGCCGTGGGCGCGGCGGCGCTGTTGACCACCGCGCGGCCGTGGTCCGGGCGCAAGCGCGACAGCACTTCAGGGGAGGCGGACACCAAGGCATCGCAGCCGATGACCAGATCCGCTTCGCCCAAGGCCACGCGGGTGGCGTGCAGGTCTTCAGGGCGGTTGGCCAATTGCACATGGCTGAGCACGGCGCCGCCCTTTTGCGCCAGGCCCGCCATATCCAAGACGGTGACGCCCTTGCCCTCGATGTGGGCGGCCGCCCCCAGCAGCGCGCCCACCGTCACCACGCCCGTGCCGCCCACGCCCGCGATCACCACGCGGTACGCGGCGCCCGGGGCAATGTGCGCGGGGTCCGGCAACGGCGCGTCTGGCATGGCCGACGCACCGCCGGCCACCGTGGGTTTGCGCAGCACCGCGCCTTCGGCCGTCACGAAGCTGGGACAGAACCCTTCCACGCACGAAAAATCCTTGTTGCACGACGATTGGTTGATGCGCCGCTTGGTGCCCATCGGCGTGTCCAAGGGTTCCACCGACAGGCAGTTGGACTTGACCGAGCAGTCGCCACAGCCTTCGCACACGGCGTCGTTGATGAAGGCGCGGCGCAGCGGGTCGGGATAGTCGCCGCGCTTTCTGCGACGGCGCTTCTCGGTGGCGCAAGTCTGGTCGTAGATCAGCACCGTGGTGCCTTCGATATCCCGCAGCGCGCGCTGCACGTCGTCAAGCGCCTTGCGGTGGTGCACGTCAATGGAAGCCGGCAGTGCGGCCGCACCGGTGTATTTGTCTGGCTCGTCGGTCACCACCACCGTCTTCACCACGCCTTCGGCCTGCATCTGCGCGGCAATCTGCGGCACGGTCAGCACGCCGTCCACCGGCTGCCCGCCGGTCATGGCAACGGCGTCGTTATACAGAATCTTGTACGTGATGCTGGCGCGCGCCGCGACCGCCGCGCGGATGGCCAGCAGGCCCGAATGAAAATACGTGCCGTCGCCCAGGTTGGCGAAGATGTGGCGTTCACTGGTGAAGTCCTTCTGCCCCAGCCATGCCACGCCCTCGCCGCCCATCTGGCTGAAGGTGTCGGTGTTGCGGTCCATCCACATCGCCATGTAGTGGCAGCCGATGCCCGCCACCGCCCGCGAGCCTTCCGGCACGCGCGTGGACGTATTGTGCGGACAGCCCGAACAGAACCACGGCTTGCGTTCTTCCACCAGCGTGGGGCGGGCGGCTTCGCGTTCCTTGGCGTCGATCACGGCCAGGCGCGCCGCGATGCGGGCGCGCAGCGCATCGGACAAATCGGCCTTGTCCAGGCGCGCGGCGATGGCGCGCGCGATCAGCGCGGGCGACAGTTCATAGCGCGCTGGCAACAGCCAGTTGCCGCGCGGCGAGGACCATTCGCCGCCGCCGTGCTCACGTTCATCGAACTTTCCGAACACACGTGGGCGCACGTCGTCGCGCCAGTTGTACAGCTCTTCCTTCAGCGCATATTCCAGTATCTGGCGCTTTTCCTCGACCACCAGAATTTCCTTCAGGCCGGTCGCGAACTCGCGCGCATCGCGCGCGTCCAGCGGCCAGATGCAGCCCACCTTCAGCACGCGGATGCCGGCTTCCTGACAGGCGGCGTCATCCAGCCCCAGATCGTTGAGCGCCTGGCGCACATCCAGATAAGCCTTGCCCGCCGTCATGATGCCGAAGTGCGCGCGCGGCGAATCGATCACCACGCGGTTCAGCTTGTTGGCACGCACGTAGGCAAGCGCCGCATACCACTTGTGGTCCAGTAGCCGCGCCTCTTGCGCCAGCGGCGAATCCGGCCAGCGGATATTCAGCCCGCCTTCGGGCAGGGCATCTTCGGGCAGCACGATGCGTACGCGGTCGGGGTTGACGTCCACCGACGCGCTGGATTCCACCACATCGGTCACGCATTTCATGGCCACCCACAGGCCGGTGTAGCGGCTCATTGCCCAGCCGTGCAGACCGTAATCCAGGTATTCCTGCACATTGGACGGATACAGCACGGGGATGCCGCTGGCGATCAGCACGTGTTCGGATTGATGCGCCACCGACGAGGACTTGGCGGCGTGATCATCGCCCGCCAGCATCAGCACCCCGCCGTGCTCGGCCGAGCCGGCCGAGTTGGCATGCTTGAGCACATCCACCGACCGGTCCACCCCGGGACCCTTGCCGTACCACATGCCAAACACGCCATCGCGCGTGGCGCCCGGAAACAGGTTGACCTGCTGCGTGCCCCAGACGGCGGTGGCGGCAAGGTCTTCGTTCACCCCAGGTTGAAACACCACGTCGTGCGCGGCCAGGTGCTGCTTGGCTTTCCACAAGGCCTGGTCCAGCCCGCCCAGCGGCGACCCCCGGTAACCCGAGATATAGCCGCCAGTGTTCAAGCCCGCCTGCTGGTCGCGCAGCTTCTGCATCAAGGGCAGGCGCACCAGCGCCTGGGTGCCGCTGAGATAAACGCGGCCAGTGTCCTGCGTGTACTTGTCTTGTAGCGACAGGCCATGGGTGTTGGCCGCGCCCGGGGGTAAAGGGGCATTCACGCGCTTGTCTCCTGCGGGTTGCTGGGGTTTTTTGAGTGTTTTTCGCAGTGTAGGAAGCGCGCTGGCTATCGTATATTCATAGTTTCAGGTAGCAGGTATTCGAAAAACAGATGGCTAATGACGTCACCTTGCGGCAGCTTCGGTACTTCGCGGCGGCCGCCCGCACGGGCCGGTTTTCCATGGCAGCCACCGACGAGCACGTCTCGCAATCGGCCGTCACCAACGCCGTGCTGGCGCTGGAGGCGCAGTTGGGTGTGCGCCTGTTCGACCGTCACCCGCACGGGGTGACGCTGACGCCGGAAGGCCACAACTTTCATCGGCGCACGCAAGACATCCTGGATTCACTGGATGACGCCATCCGCGAACCCGGCTTCCAGAGTTATGCCCTGCGCGGATCGGTGCGCATCGCGGCCTCGTATACGGTGCTGGGCTACTTCCTGCCCGACCTGCTTGCCCGCTTCCGCCGCCGCTACCCCGACGTGACGCTGGACCTGATGGACATGGACCGGCCGGACATCGAAGCGGCCGTGGCCAGCGGCGATGTCGAGCTGGGCATTGCGTTGCTGTCCAACGTGGAAAAGCGCGATCGCTTCGCGCATCAGGTGCTGGTCCGTTCGCGGCGGCAGTTGTGGACGGCGTCGGGCCACCCCTTGCTGAAAGCGTCCGCGCCGTCCTTGGCCGACATCGCCCGCTATCCCTACATCCTGCTGGAAGTGGATGAAGGCGAACGATCCATGTTGGGCTACTGGCGCACGCACGGCTTGACGCCCGACATCGCGCTGCGCACGCGGTCGATGGAGGCACTACGCGGTCTGGTGGCGCACGGCTTCGGCGTGACCGTGCTGTCGGACATGGTGTACCGGCCCTGGTCGCTGGAAGGCCGCAAGATCGAAGCCGTGCCGATCACCGACGCGGTGCCGCCCATGGAAGCCGGCCTGCTGTGGCACCCGCGCGCGGCCATGGCCAAGCCCGCGGCGGCGTTCCGGCAGTTCATGATGGTGGCCTGCGGGGTGTGAGCGCCAAGCCCCGGCCGAACGGGGCTTTCGAACGCGAGGGCACATCGCGCGCCAAGCCCTTCGACGAAATCAGCTTGCGCCTGTTCACCGTGCACGAAAACGAATTGCGCATGGTGCTGGACGGCCTGGCGATAGGCAACGCGCAACGCCGTGGCTACCGCAACCTGATCGCGCGCTACCGCATCCCGACGGCGCTGCGCTCGATGGACCGCGACACCACTGGATAACCACGATTTACAAGCCGATTCGTCTCTGTGCATGCTGCCGTGTTGATCCGGCGCAGACCGGGCGCAACATGGAGACGACATGCCTAGTCAGGAATCCCTGCATACCGCCCACATCCGCGAGATCGAACAGGTGGGCCGGGGCCGCCCCACGCAGCGCGACGCGCATGTGGTGCGCAGTTGGCTGCGCTGCCTGGATCAGTATCAGTTGGACCCCGCGCAGGCTTGCGAGGCTTATATCGTGCCGGATGGCAGGCTGCGAGAACATCGGCAGCAATCCGAAGCGCTGATCCGCATCGCCCGCAGCGGGCTGGACCATCTTTTTCGGCAGGTGGCCGGCCAGAACTATGTGTTGCTGCTGGCCGACCGGCAAGGCGTCACCGTGGAATTCCTGGGTGACCCCGCGCAGACGTCCAAGCTGCGCAAGGCGGGCCTGTACCTGGGATCGGAATGGTCCGAGCCGCGCGCCGGCACCTGCGCGGTGGGAGCCTGCCTGGAGACGGGCGAGGCGCTGACCATTCACCAGACCGACCACTTCGACAACACCCATACCCCGCTGTCCTGCACCGCCGCGCCGATCTACAACGCCGACGGGGAACTGGCCGCCGTGCTGGACATTTCCCTGCTGAGTTCGCCCAGCCTGAAGACCAGCCAGAATCTGGCACTGCATCTGGTCAACAGCACGACGCGCCGCATCGAACTGGCCAACCTGATGGCGCGCACGCGCAACGAATGGGTGCTGCGCTTTGCGCGATCGCCCGAATTCCTGGACGTGGACCCGGAAGCGGCGATCTCGCTGGACGGCGCGGGACGCATCCTGGGCATGACACATTCAGGCGCCAAGCTGCTGGCGCGCGCGGCCGGGCTGGACTGGCGCCAACCGGCCGGCCTGATCGGCCAACCAGTCACCCGCTTTTTCGACGTGCAATTGGATGACCTGGCCCAATACACGCGCGGCCACGCGCCGCAGGACCGATTGATCGTCGCGCGGGATGGCAACGCGCTGTTTGCGCACGCCATCGAACCCAACCGTAGCACACGCGGCGCCACTGTCGCCGTGCGCGGCACTCCTTCCGCGCTACGTGGGCTGGACGGCGGCGATGCCCGGATGGCGGCCTTGCAGACGCGCGCCGCCAAGCTCGCCCGGCAGGGCCTGCCTATCCTGCTGCAGGGCGAGACCGGGGTGGGCAAGGAGTACCTGGCGCGCGCGATTCACGAAGACAGCCGACGGCTGGGCCGCTTTGTGGCGGTGAACTGTGCCGCCATTCCCGAGTCACTGATTGAAAGCGAGCTGTTCGGCTACCTGCCGGGCGCCTACACCGGCGCCGCGCCGAAGGGCCGCAAGGGCCTGATCGAAGAGTCCGATGGCGGCACGCTGTTCCTGGATGAGATCGGCGATATGCCGCTGGCGCTGCAAAGCCGACTGCTGCGCGTGCTGGCGGAATCCGAAGTCACGCCCATCGGCGCCAATGCGCCGCGCGCGCTGCGCCTGGCACTGGTGTCGGCCTCGCACCGCGACCTGGGCGCGCTGGTGCGCGAGGGACGTTTTCGTGAAGACCTTTACTACCGCATCAACGCCGCCACGCTGACCGTGCCCGCGCTGCGCGAACGGCAGGACCTGGACTGGTTGATTGCGCGCATGCTGGCGCGTCATCAAGATGAATCCGGCGCGCCCGTGCTGTCGCCGGCCGCATTGCTCGCGTTGAAGGCGCATGCGTGGCCCGGCAATATCCGCGAACTGGCCAACGTGATCGCCGTGGCCGCCGCGCTGTGCGAACGCGGCATCATCGAACCGGGCGACCTGCCGGAAGCGCTGGCGCCGGACGGCGTCGTGGTATCGGCCGAAGAAGTGGCGTTGCGATCCACACTGGAAAGTTGCGCGGGCAATGTGTCCGAAGTCGCGCGACGGCTAGGCCTGGACCGTTCCACCGTGCACCGCCAGATGCGGCGCTACGGGCTGGGTCCGCGCGGGCGGCGCTAGGGCTTTCTGCACTGCGGGTTCCTCGCGCGACTTTCCGCGACCGGGCCGTAACTTGCCGCGCCGCTGCCAGTTAGGGCGCCTGGCCGTAACGTGCCATGCCTCGCCTAACTTGCCCCCGCGCCACAGCCCGGCGCCACAGGTGTGGCGTCGCGCCACGGTGGGTCGGCAGCGTATCCGCCCGTTCCCCCGTGCCACGGGCGCCCGGCGTTGCCGGCAAGCTGGCATGCCGTTTGCATAACAAGGGTTGGGTACCCACCGGCCGGCACAGGCTGGGGTTTGCCTCGGACGCCTGCGTCCGCCCCCCAACCACGCCCCCCCGGGCAAGGAGACAAGTTATGCAGACCGCCCCCGCCGACGCCGCTTTGGACGCGGTGCTCGCCCGTCTGAACACCGCGCTGGGCAACAAGGACATGGCCGCCATCGCCGGCCTGTTCCAGGACGAATGCTATTGGCGCGACCTGGTGCTGTTCAGTTGGAACCTGCGCACCTTCGAAGGCCATGCGCAGATCCGCGACATGCTGGCGCAACAACTGTCGCAGGTAGAGCCGGTGCGGTTCACTCGCGATGAGCGCGAAGCGTCGACCGACGACGGCGGCCTCTTGCAAGGCTGGCTGAACATCGACACCAACCTGGCGCGCGGCTACGGCCATATCCGCGTGAAGGACGGCAAGATCTGGACGCTGCTGACCACCCTGTCCGAACTCAAGGGCCATGAGGAACCCAGCGGCACGCGCCGCCCCCTGGGCGCCGAGCACGGCAGCCGCCGCGAGCGCCAGACATGGCTGGAAAAGCGCGAGCAGGAAGCCGCCGAACTGGGCTACACGACGCAGCCCTATGTGCTGATCATCGGCGGCGGGCAAGGCGGCATCGCGCTGGGCGCGCGGTTACGCCAACTGAACGTGCCGACGATCATCATCGAAAAGAACGAGCGCGCGGGCGATAGCTGGAGAAAGCGCTACAAGTCCTTGTGCCTGCACGACCCGGTCTGGTACGACCACCTGCCCTACATCCCCTTTCCCGAGAACTGGCCCGTGTTCGCCCCCAAGGACAAGGTGGGCGACTGGCTGGAGATGTACACAAAGGTGATGGAACTGAACTACTGGACGTCCAGCGTCTGCGAATCGGCGCGTTACGACGAAGCGAAGAAAGAATGGGAAGTTACCGTGCTGCGGGACGGCAAGCCCGTGGTGCTACGGCCCAAGCAGTTGGTGCTGGCCACCGGCATGTCTGGCAAGCCGAACGTGCCGCGCTTTGCTGGCCAGGACGAGTTCCAGGGCGAACAGCAACATTCCTCGCAGCACCCCGGCCCCGACGCCTATCGCGGCAAGAACGTGGTGGTGATCGGCGCCAACAACTCGGCCCACGACATCTGCGCGGCCTTGTGGGAAGGCGGCGCCAACGTGACGATGGTGCAGCGTTCGTCCACGCACATCGTCCGGTCGGACACCTTGATGGACATCGGCCTGGGCGGCCTGTATTCCGAACAGGCGCTGGCCAACGGCATGACCACGCGCAAGGCCGACCTGACGTTTGCGTCGCTGCCCTACAAGATCATGGCGCAGTTTCAGATTCCGCTTTACAAGCAGATGCGCGAACGCGACGCCGAGTTCTACGGCAAGCTGGAAAAAGCCGGCTTCATGCTGGACTGGGGTGACGACGGCTCGGGCCTGTTCATGAAATACCTGCGGCGCGGGTCGGGCTATTACATCGACGTGGGCGCCTGCGACCTGATCATCGACGGCAGCGTCAAGCTGCAATCCAACACCGATGTCAGTCACCTGGCGCGCGACGCCGTCGTGTTGAAGAACGGCGTGACCTTGCCGGCGGACCTGGTCGTGTACGCCACCGGCTACGGCTCGATGAACGGCTGGGCCGCCGACCTGATCAGCCCGGAGGTGGCCGACAAGGTCGGCAAGTGCTGGGGCCTGGGGTCGGACACCACCAAGGACCCCGGCCCCTGGGAAGGCGAACAGCGCAACATGTGGAAGCCGACCCAGCAGGAAGGGTTGTGGTTCCATGGCGGCAACCTGCACCAGTCGCGACACTATTCGCAGTATTTGTCGCTGCAACTGAAGGCGCGGCACGCGGGGTTGCCGGTGCAGGTGTACGGCATGCAACAGGTCCACCACAAGCGCTAACCGCTGTAGACGCCTCTGGTGCAAGCGGCCGCCCGGCCGCTTGCACCCTGTCGATCCACAAGGTAAATTGTTGACAATTCAGCGTTTCCATAGCGCTTTCACCCGATATCACCCCCACAAATCGGACCGATTGTTGACACCATGAGCAAAGTGCTGACCCTGCCGGGCGCTGCGCCCGGCGATGGCGAGACCTTGTCGGATCACATTTTCAAGAAGATCCAGGCCGCCATCGTCAAGGGCGAGATCGCCCCCGGCAGCAAGATTTCCGAGCCCGAGCTTGCGCGTATCCATGGCGTCAGCCGGGGTCCGCTGCGTGAAGCGCTGCATCGCCTGGAAGGCCAGAGGCTGCTGGTGCGCGTGCCGCATGCGGGCGCGCGGGTGGTGTCCTTGTCGCCGCAGGAATTGTCCGAGCTGTATGAAATCCGCGAGTCGCTGGAAGGCACCGCGTGCAGGCTGGCCGCCGAGCGCATGCCGCCGTCTGAAATCGCCGAGCTGCGCGAGGTCTTGCACGCGCACGAACGCGATGCCGCCTTTCAGGCCGGCGTGGGTTACTACCAGCAGGAAGGCGATTACGATTTCCACTACCGCATCGTCAAGGGCAGCGGCAACCAGATGCTGTTTCGCATGCTGTGCGACGAGCTCTATCAATTGGCGCGCATGTACCGCATCCAGTACTCGACCACGCCCAACCGCCCCCGGCAGGCCTACGCCGAACACCACCGCATTCTTGACGCCATTGCCGACGGCGATGGCGAGCTGGCCGAAATCCTGATGCGCCGCCATATCCGCGCGTCCCGCATCAACATCGAACAACAGATCGCGCAAAGCACGTTGCAGCGCACGGAGGCATGATGAACCATTCGTACCGCAAGACCCTGCCCGGCACCCGCCTGGATTATTTCGACGCGCGCGCCGCCGTCGAAGCCATCGCACCCGGCGCCTACGCCGGCCTGCCCTATACGTCGCGCGTGCTGGCCGAAAACCTGGTGCGCCGCTGCGACCCGGAGATGTTGACCGACGCGTTGAAGCAGTTGATCGAACGCCGCCGCGACCTGGACTTTCCGTGGTTTCCCGCGCGCGTGGTCTGTCATGACATCCTGGGCCAGACCGCGCTGGTGGACCTGGCGGGCCTGCGCGACGCCATCGCCGAGAAAGGCGGCGACCCGGCCAAGGTGAACCCCGTGGTGCCGGTGCAGTTGATTGTCGACCACTCGCTGGCGGTTGAATTCGATGGCACCGACCCCGACGCCTTTGCCCGCAACCGCGCGGTGGAAGACCGCCGCAACGAAGACCGCTTCCATTTCATCGACTGGACCAAGCAGGCCTTTCGCAATATCGAAGTCGTTCCGCCGGGCAACGGCATCATGCACCAGATCAACCTGGAGCGGATGTCGCCCGTGATCTACACGCAAGACGGCGTGGCGTTTCCCGATACGCTGGTCGGCACCGACAGCCACACGCCGCACGTGGATGCGCTGGGCGTCATCGCCATTGGCGTGGGCGGCCTGGAAGCCGAAAACGTGATGCTGGGCCGCGCGTCGTGGATGCGCCTGCCGGACATCATCGGCGTTGAGCTCACCGGCCGCGCGCAACCCGGCATCACCGCCACCGACGTGGTGTTGACCCTGACCGAATTCCTGCGCAAAGAGAAGGTGGTGGGCGCGTATCTGGAGTTCTACGGCGAAGGCGCCGCCAGCCTGACCTTGGGCGACCGCGCCACCATCTCGAACATGGCGCCGGAATACGGCGCGACGGCCGCGATGTTCTCGATTGACCAGCAGACCATCGACTACCTGCGCCTGACCGGCCGCGAAGACGAACAGATTGCGCTGGTGGAAACCTATGCCAAGACGGCGGGCCTGTGGTCCGACAGCCTGGCGACCGCCGAATACGAGCGCGTGCTGCGCTTTGATCTGTCGACCGTGGTGCGCACGCTGGCCGGTCCGTCCAACCCGCACCGCCGCCTGCCGGTGTCCGACCTGGCCGAGCGCGGTATTTCTGGCGTGGTGGAAAACGAGCCGGGCTTGATGCCTGACGGCGCCGTCATCATTGCCGCCATCACCAGCTGCACCAACACCAGCAACCCGCGCAACGTGATCGCCGCCGGCCTGCTGGCGCGCAACGCGCGCCGCGCCGGCCTGGCCCGCAAGCCCTGGGTGAAGAGCTCGCTGGCGCCCGGCTCCAAGGCCGTGCAGTTGTACCTGGAAGAAGCCGGGCTGCTGCCCGATCTGGAAGCGCTGGGGTTTGGCGTGGTGGCGTTTGCCTGTACCACGTGCAACGGCATGTCGGGCGCGCTGGACCCGGTCATCCAGCAAGAAATCATCGACCGCGATCTTTATTCCACCGCCGTGCTGTCCGGCAACCGCAACTTCGACGGTCGCATCCATCCGTACGCCAAGCAGGCGTTCCTGGCCTCGCCGCCGTTGGTGGTGGCCTACGCGATTGCCGGCACCATCCGTTTCGACATCGAACGCGATGTGCTGGGTGTGGATGCCAGCGGCAAGGAACTTCGCCTGAAAGACATCTGGCCCAGCGACGAAGAGGTTGACGCCATGGTGAAGGCGGCGGTCAAGCCCGAGCAATTCCGCAAGGTCTATGCGCCGATGTTCGGCATTCAGGAAGACCGCAAGGCAGGCGTCAGCCCGCTGTACGACTGGCGTGCGCAAAGCACCTACATTCGCCGTCCGCCGTACTGGGAAGGCGCGCTGGCGGGTGAACGCACGCTGCGCGGCATGCTGCCGCTGGCGGTGCTGGGCGACAACATCACCACCGACCACCTGTCGCCGTCCAACGCCATCCTGATGGACAGCGCGGCGGGCGAATACCTGCACAAGATGGGTCTGCCCGAAGAAGACTTCAACTCGTACGCCACCCATCGCGGCGACCACCTGACCGCGCAACGCGCCACCTTCGCCAACCCCAAGCTCTTCAACGAGATGGTGACGAACGACGACGGCACGGTGAAGCAGGGCTCATTGGCGCGCGTGGAACCGGAAGGCCGCGAGATGCGCATGTGGGAAGCCATCGAAACGTATATGGAACGCAAGCAGCCGCTGATCATCGTGGCGGGCGCCGATTACGGCCAGGGTTCGTCGCGTGACTGGGCCGCCAAGGGCGTGCGGCTGGCGGGCGTGGAAGCCATTGTGGCCGAAGGGTTTGAACGCATCCACCGCACCAACCTGATCGGCATGGGCGTCCTGCCGCTGGAATTCAAGCCCGGCGTGAACCGCAAGACGCTGGCGCTGGACGGCACCGAAAGCTATGACGTCATCGGCGAACGCAAGCCGCGTGCCGACCTGACGCTGGTCATCCACCGCCGTAACGGCGAGACCGTGCAGGTGCCGGTGACCTGCCGCCTGGATACGGCCGAAGAAGTCTCCATCTACGACGCCGGCGGCGTGCTGCAACGCTTTGCGCAAGACTTCCTGGAAGCCGAATCCGTGGCGGGCGCCACCAAGAAGGCCGGCTGATTTTCACTTGGACAGGCGGGTGCGCACGCGCCCGCCGCCTTCAACATTCCAGACATCAGGACAACCCATGGCTCATGCTCCCCAGACCAAGATTGCCGCCACCTACATGCGTGGCGGCACCAGCAAAGGCGTGTTCTTCAAGCTTGACGACCTGCCCGAATCCGCGCGCGTGCCCGGCCCCGCGCGCGACGCGCTGCTGCTGCGCGTGATCGGCAGCCCCGACCCGTACGGCAAGCAGATCGACGGTATGGGCGCGGCCACGTCCAGCACCAGCAAGAGCGTGATCGTGGGCAAGAGCACGCAGCCGGACCACGACGTGGACTACCTGTTTGGCCAGGTCTCCATCGACCAGCCGTTCGTGGACTGGAGCGGCAACTGCGGCAACCTGTCGGCCGCCGTCGGCCCGTTTGCCATCACCAACGGCCTGGTGGACCCGGCGCGCGTGCCCGACAACGGCGTGGCCGTGGTGCGCATCTGGCAGGCCAACATCAAGAAGACCATCATTGCGCACGTACCCATGACCGATGGCGCGGTGCAGGAAACCGGCGATTTCGAGCTGGACGGCGTGACCTTTCCCGCCGCCGAGCTGCAACTGGAATTCATGGACCCGGCCGAAGACGGCGACGGCGGCTCGATGTTCCCCACCGGCAATCTGGTGGACGACCTGGAGGTGCCGGGCATCGGCACGTTCAAGGCCACTATGATCAATTCCGGCATCCCGACCATCTTCCTGGACGCGGCCGCGCTGGGTTACACCGGCACGGAATTGCAGGACGACATCAACAGCGACACCGCCGCCTTGGCCCGCTTTGAAACCATTCGCGCGCACGGTGCGCTGCGCATGGGCCTGATCGAAAAACTGGAAGACGCCGCCAGCCGCCAGCACACGCCGAAGGTCGCGTTCGTTGCGCCGCCCAAGGCCTATGTTTCATCCAGCGGCAAGCAGATCAGCGCCGACAACATCGACGTGCTGGTGCGCGCGCTGTCCATGGGCAAGCTGCACCACGCGATGATGGGCACGGCATCGGTGGCCATCGCCACCGCCGCCGCCGTGCCCGGCACCTTGGTCAACCTGGCCGCCGGCGGCACCGAACGCGACAACGTCAACTTCGGCCACCCCTCCGGCACGCTGCGCGTGGGCGCGCAAGCGCAGTTGGTGGACGGCGAATGGAAAGTCACCAAGGCCATCATGAGCCGCAGCGCGCGGGTGTTGATGGAAGGCCGCGTGCACGTGCCACGGCAGGGGTTCTAAGCGCGGGCTGGTGGTGACGGGCTCCTGGAGGCGCTGATTTGGTAATGCAACTGCATTACCATTCCAACATTCCGCTTAGGAGACCGCCATGCCTGCGACCCTGGAAATTGAATCGACCCTGACTGACCGCTACCAAACCACCATTCCCGATACCGTGCGCAAAGCGCTCGGGCTCAGCAAACGCGACAAGCTTCACTACAGCATCCGGCCCGGCGGAGAAGTCCTTTTGACGCGTGCCGACACGTCGAACGACGACGATCCGGCCATCTCTGCCTTCCTGACCTTTCTTGCGCAGGACATCACCGCGCACCCTGATCGCCTGCAAGCCCTTCCCGCCAGCTTGGCGGATTCCTTGCGCGACCTGGCTTCGAAGGTGGGTCAGCTGGATCTGAATGCACCGCTGTCCGAGGCGGACGAATGAGCGCCAAAGCAGGCGCGGTCAGCATCCATGGCTGGACGATTTACCTGCATCCTCTGTTTCGCCAACAACTGGAACAGCTAGCCAGCCAAGTGGCCGCGCAGCGCGCCAAAGATCCTGACGGTTATACAAAACGCAATGCCGCCAAGCGTCTCGCGGCCATCACGAAGCTGGCATTCGAGATCATCCCCGAAGATCCCAGCCGGCTGGAATACCGGCAAGGCGGCACACTGGGCGCGCACCATAAGCACTGGTTTCGCGCCAAGTTTTTTCAACAATACCGCTTGTTTTTCCGTTACCACGCTGCCAGCAAAGTGATTGTCTTTGCCTGGGTGAACGACGAGAACACCAAACGCGCCTATGGGCATGACGATGACGCGTATCAACTGCGAGCAAACACTCGCAACCCCCATTTTTACCCGGTTTTTTAGGCCTCAAGGGTAGACGCCGCCCTCGTCTATCCCTATACTCCTGGGCTGTTGTTACTCATCACCGGACTCTGACGATGCATCGTCATCCCAGAGCACCCGTCACACGGTCGCGCACAGCGGCCCGGCGCCAGCGCCGAAACACCACCACCCAGCCGCCAGGCTTATACCGGCGGCTGCGGAACAAAAACCTGCTTACCCAGCAGGACCATTGCTCACCGCATTGAGCTGCGCCTGCATCCAGGGCTTCGAGCTACGGCGTCGAATCACGCGTTCTGACTACGCGCTCGAACGACGTCTTCGTTTCCATGATGCGCCGGCCCTATGCCGCGGCAAGACACCATCACGGTGTGTCTTGTGTCTTGTCCACCCCGGGCTGCCATCCCCTGCCCGGGCGGGCAGGCACGTGATCGCGCGCGAAATGTGCAACCCCCGCGCTCGCGATCAATGGTGTTTCGTGTCTGACGTCCACGAGCTAGGACCTACAAGATGCAAGAGAGTGTTTTCTTCCAGTTATCGGCCACCACGGCCATTTTGTTGTTGGCCGGCTTCTACGGCGCCACCTTCCTCATGTCGCTGCTCATCGGCGAAAAAAACGAGAACGTGGATGGCTTCATGGTGTCCAACAACGCGGTCGGTTTCGGGCTGTCGGCCGCCAGCATGATCGCCACCTGGATCTGGGCGGCGTCCTTCTACGCCAGCGCCACATCCGGATTCAAGTACGGTTTGTCGGGCCCGCTGCATTACGGCTTCTGGGGCGCCTTGATGATTCTGTTCATCTACCCCTTCGGCAAACGCTTCAGACAACTGGCGCCCAAAGCGCACACACTGGCCGAAGTGATCCACGCGCGCCACGGCACGTCCAGCCAGATGATCATGGCGGTGTCGAACATTTTGGGCAGCTGCATTAGCCTGATGGTTAACTTCACGGCGGCAGGCGCGCTGGTGTCGATACTCAGCCCGCTTACGTTCATCCAGGGCGTGCTGATCGCCGGGCTGGGCGTGCTGTCCTACACGCTGTGGTCGGGCTTTCGCACATCAATCATGACCGACTTCGCGCAACTGGCGGCGATGATCATCGCCGCCGTCATCATCATCCCGCTGATCTTCTTCAACGCGGGCGGGCCAGACTTGCTGCAAGCGAACATGTGGCGCTTGAGCAGCGATCAGGCCGACTTCTATTCGACGAAAGCCATCCTGGAACAAGGCGCGCCCTACTTCGTGGCGGTGCTGGCCTATGCCATCGGCAACCAGACCATCGCGCAACGGCTATTTGCCGTACGGGAAGACTTGATCAAGCCCACGTTTCTGACGGCCACCATCGGGTACGGTGCAGTGGTGATCGGGCTGGGCATGCTGGGCCTGCTGGCCTTGTTCGTGGGGCTTGAACCCGCCAACGGCGACATGAACAACATCATTCCGCAGATGGCGTCGACCTACCTGCCTCCGTTTGGCATCGCGCTGTTCTTTCTGCTGGTGGTGGGCTCGCTGTCGTCCACCGCCGATTCCGATCTGGCTGCGCTGTCGGCAATCGTCATGACCGACGTCTACGCCAAGAACCTGGCGCGCGGCCGCCCGGACCCGCGCCGCATGCTGTGGTGGGGCCGCGCCACCATGATCATCGCCACGATGATTGGCGTGATCTTCGCAAGCCTGCGCCTGGACATCCTGGTCATGCTGGTGTTCGTGGGCGCGTTGTGGGGCGCCATCGTCTTTCCGGTGATCGCCAGCTTTTATTGGGACCGCGTCAACAACCGCGCATTCGTCTGCTCGGTGCTGTCCGCCGTGGCGCTGTTCACGATCGCGCGCTTTGAGCTGCTGCCCATGACGGGCGTGATCGCGGTGTTCTTTGAAATCTGCGCGGCCGTGGGCGGCGGCGTGGTGCTGGGCCTGATGACGTTCGGCTTTTTGGGCCGCACGGCCGCGATTGTCGTGGGCACAATTGGTGTCGTCGTCATGCTGCCCGCCTTCATCGGCAACTTGCGCGACTACATCGTGCTGCTGGCGTCCCTGACGGCCTATGGCGCCAGCGCCATCGTGTGCGTGGCGCTCAGCCTGCGCAACCGCGAACGCTTTGATTTCACCCTGCTGGCAGACCGCGTAACGTCGTTCAATCACGAGCAGGAGGTCATGTTGAAAACGCCGCCCTCAAAGCTCGCCACTGACGCCGCGCAATGACGCACCTGCCTCAACAACAAGGAGATTGATATGTGGTTAACCGCCTATTTTCTGATCTGGCCGGCGATATCCGCGGCCATTCTGGCGATCTTGTGCGTGACGCTGTGGAGGGATATCAGCGCGGCGAAGCAAAGCGGAAAGTCAATGATCTGACGCTGCGGCCAACACCTTCAATACCGCCGCTCCCGTTGCCACGATGTTCCCAGCGACGCTTAATTCCCCACGCATGAACACCAGGCTGGACGTGGCGCGCAGCAACTGCCCGCGCACTTCCAGAAACTGGCCGGCGCGGGCCGGTGCCAGGAAATGCGTGTCCAGTTGCACGGTGACGCACGCGCGGCGGTCCAGGGCTTGCCAGGCGATGGCACTTAAGCCGTGGTCCAGCAGTGCGGTCAAGAGGCCGCCGTGCACCACGCCGGCGGGGTTCAGGTGATCCGCGGTTGCCAATAATCCGTACGCCCAGGCTTGCGCTTCCTTGCGTACCCCCTCGTTGAACACCCCTTCCTTGCGCACCCACAACGGCCCGATCAACCCCGCGAATCCAGGCAGCGTCTTGCAATGCCAACCCTCGGCGGCAAGTGATTCGGCGGTGACGGGTGGTGGCATGGGTTCAGCTCCGGGTGGACAACAGTTGCGATAGCGTGTGCGCTTCGGCTTGCAGGTCCTTGGCCAATGCGTGCGCGCGAGCATCGTCCAATTGCTCGGCCAGCCCGGCGGCCACCAGGGAATGCGTCATCCGGTTGTGGCTGTTCAGCACCGGCACCGCAATCACGACGACACCGTTGATGTAGTGGTTGCGGTCCAGGCTGTAGCCGTCGCGGCGCACGGCGTCCACGTCGGCTTTCCATGCTGCGTAGTCGGGCGCCTGGTCCCAGCGCAGGGCCTTGAAGCGGCGTTCCAGTTCTTTATCCGATAGCTCGGAAAACGCGGCAACCAGGCGGCCCGTCGCGCTGATCAGCGCGGGAAAGCGGCTGCCCACGTCCACATGCAAGCGGAACGGCGCGGTGGAACGCGACAGCGCCAGCACCACCATGTGCTCGCTGCCCGCCACTTCCACACCGATCGCGGTGACGTTCGCGGCGCTGGACAGCTTGTCCAGCACGGGCTGCACCAACGCCGGAAACGGACTGCTTTCGATCACGCTACGCGCCAGCGTCAGCATGCCCACGCCCAGGCTGTAGCGCTTGGTGCCGGCATCGACTTTCACCAAGCCCTCTTCCACCAGCACGCGAAGAATGTGCAGGCAGGTGCTGGTCACCATGCCGAGCTCCTGCGAGATCGTCTTCAAGGTCATGGCTTCGCCACCACGGCCCAGCAATCGCAGGATGGCGATCGACCGCGTCACCGCCGGCACGGCGCGCACGCGCGGGCCCGTGCCGGCAGCGGATTCCTGGGAACTGGCTTCACTCATCTGGCTCTCCGATTTTTATTGCGGCAAGCATACCTTGGGCGGGCTTTGGCCGGTGACCTCGACTCCGCCACTAAATTGTATATATACAATCAATAGACGTCATTGACAATTCAAAAGCCGACGCGCATAGTCTGTCCAACCGCTTGCCGACCCACACAGGTACGACGACATGACGACGTTGACGCAGACCACTTCCTACGCAGACGCCCAGGCGCTCTGCTCGCCGGACAAACTTTGGGAGCTGTTCGACGGCAACCGTGAGCGCATGAACATCGCGCACGAATGCATCGACCGGCACGCGGGCAAGGACCAGCCCGCGATCATCCTGGTGCGGGCGGCGGGAGGTGATGAAACCTTCAGCTTCCAGCAGATTGCCGAGGCATCCTCCCGCTTTGCGCACTATCTGGTGGATCAGGGCATACGCCCCGGCGACCGCGTGGCGGTGATGCTGGAACCCTCGCTGGCGTTCTACGTGGCGATGTTCGGGGCCATGAAAATGGGCGCGATCGCCGTGCCGCTGTTCACCTTGTTCGGCCCGGATGGCATTCGGTTGCGCGTGCAGGACTGCAAGCCCCGCATGCTGGTCACCAACGCGGAAAAGGCACCCATGGTGGCGGCCGCCGACGACATGCGCGTCGTCATCGCGGATGACGGCTTCGTCGCCGCGCTGGCCCCCTATCCCGCGCACTACGACTGCAACACCCTGGCGGACGACCTGGCCATCTACCAATACACGTCCGGCACCACCCGCGAACTGCCGGACGCCGTGAAGCACACGCACCGCGCGCTGGTCACGCTGATGCTGGCGGCGCTGTACGGCACCGGCGTGCGGCCGGGCGACCGCTACATGTGCCCGTCGTCACCGGCCTGGGGCCATGGCTTGTGGCACGGCACGCTTGCCCCCTTGGCGCTGGGCGTGACCATCGGCGCCTACGCCGGCAAGTTCAACGCCGAACGCCTGCTGCAAGCGTTGCAAGAACACGGCTTCAACAACATCTCGGCCGCGGCCACGCACTACCGGATGATGCGCAACTCCGGCGCGGCCGGCCGCTACCGCTATCAGCTCGACAAGGTGTCCTTTACCGGCGAGCCCATCGACAGCGAAACGTCCGCCTTTGTGGAAGCCACCTTCGGACGTCCGGCGTGCAGCATGTACGGCACCACGGAAATCGGCGTGTGCCTGGTGAACTATCCCGGCGCGTCCGACTTCACGGTCAAGCCGGGGTCGCTGGGCAAACCCGTGCCGGGCTTGCGCGTGGAAGTGCAGGACGCCAACGGCGCACCCTGCCCGCCCGGCGTGACGGGCGAACTGAAACTGTGGCGCCGCGACGCCTGGGTCGCCACCAAGGACCTCGGACGCGTCGACGAAGACGGCTACTTCTGGCATGGCGGCCGCGCCGACGACGTCATCATCTCGGCGGGCTGGACGATGAGCGCCGTCGAGATCGAAGACGCCATCCTGAAGCATCGCGACGTAACGGAAGCCGCCGCCATCGGCGTGCCCGACGCCTTGCGTGGCCAGGTCGTGAAAGCCTTTGTGGTGTCGGCCCGCCCGGGCGACGACGCCTTCGTGGAAGAAATCCAGAACACCGTGCGCAGCCAACTGGCCCAGCACGAGTACCCGCGTCAGGTGGTGTTCGTGCCTGAACTACCCAAGACGCCGGCCGGCAAGATCCATCGCCGAAAACTGCGGGAGCAAGAGCTTGCCACCGCTGAAGCTTCAACCCCCGACACCCCGAAAGCCGTGCCCGCCGCGCACGTCTGACCCATCCCCAGGAGACATCATGTTGACCAAGACCAAAACTGAACGTAGTTTCCCGACCATTACCGAACGCGGTCTGGACGAACTGCGCGCGCGCATCGGCGTAAAGATCGGCGCCACCGCCGAGCCGTGGTGCTACGAGGCCACGCGCGACAACATCCGCCACTACGCCCACGGCATCGGCGACGACAACCCCCTGTGGTCCGACCCCGAGTACGCGGCCAAGACGCAGCATGGCGGCATCATCGCCCTGCCCAGCTTTCTGTTTTCCACGAGCCGCATCGTGTCGGGCTACGTGGGCGGCTTGCCCGGCGTGCACGCCATGTGGTCGGGCGCCGACTGGACCTGGCACAAGACCGTCAAGCGCAACGATGTGATCTCCACCGAAGCGCACCTGAAAGACCTGATCGAACACCAGACCCGTTTCGCGGGCCGCGCGATCCAGCAGATCTACCACGTGGACTTCTTCAACCAGGACGGCGACAAGGTGGCCGAGGCCGATAGCTGGTGCTTTCGCACCGAACGCGACCATGCTCGCGAACAAGGCAGCAAGTACAAGGAAGTGCGCGCCCGCGAACCGCGCCGCTACAGCCCCGAGGAAATCAAGGAAGCCTACAAGCTATATGCCCAGGAAGAAGTGCGCGGCGCCACGCCCCGCTACTGGGAAGACGTGAAGGAAGGCGAGGAACTGCCCGTGATGTTCAAGGGGCCGATGACGGTAACGGGCTTCATTGCCTATGCGCAGGGTTGGGGCGGCCTGTACATTCGCGCCAACAAGCTGGCCTGGCAACTGATCGACGCGCACCCGGGTGTGGGCATCACCAACCGCTTCGGCATTCCCGATGTGCCCGAGCGTGTGCACTGGGAAGAGGAATTCGCGCTGGAAGTGGGCGCCCCGGGTGCCTACGATTACGGTCCCGAGCGCAATTCGTGGCTGACGCACCACCTTACCAACTGGATGGGCGACGCTGGCTTCCTGCGCAAATCCACGTGCAAAATCCGCCGCCACAACCCGGAAGGCGACATGCTGTTCTTCAAGGGCCGCGTCACGCGCAAGTTCGTGGAAGACGGCCGGCATCTGGTTGAAATCGAACAGGAAGCGCGCAACCAGGACGACGAGCTGTCCGTACTGGGCACGGGCGTGGTTGAATTGCCCACCCGCGGATGACGCGCGGGTTGCGTGGGCGCATCGACTGCCCGCGCAGCCTGATTCCCGACGGCTGACCGGCCGCCGCTGCTTGCCATGATCGCGCGCTGGCGGATCGCCGCCCGCGCGTTGGACATGACCAAAACGAGGTCAATGATGTCTGGTTCATCGGAGCACGCTGCACACGCCCCGCCTGCCCGCGCCGCTGGTGCGCTTGACGGCATACGGGTGATTGATCTGTCCCGGGTGCTGGCCGGGCCGCTATGCACCCAGATGCTGTCGGATCAGGGTGCCAGCGTCATCAAGGTCGAGCCGCCCGGTGGCGATGAAACGCGCGCCTTGGGCCCGCCCGTCAATGCGGACGGCGACGCCGCCTACTTCACTGCGGTGAACCGGGGCAAGCGCGCCATCGGGCTGGACCTGTCATTGCCAGGGGGCCGCGAGGTGTTGTTGCGCCTGCTGGAACAGGCCGACGTGCTGGTCGAGAACTTCATTCCCGGCACGATGGCCAAGTGGGGGCTGGACTACGAAGCCGACTTGAAGGCGCGCTTTCCCCAACTGATTTACTGCGCCATCTCGGGCTTTGGCGAAGACGGCCCGCTGGGCGGCCTGCCCGGCTACGACGCCATCCTGCAAGCCATGTGCGGGCTGATGAGCGTGAACGGCGACGCGGCCAGCGGCCCCACCCGCATCGGCATTCCCATCGTTGACCACCTGACGGGATACACCGCGCAGTCGGGCATTCTGCTGGCGCTATACCACCGCGCCCGCACGGGCCAGGGCCAGCGCGTGGACGTCACCTTGTTCGACACCGCGCTCAGCCTGCTGGTACCCCACGCCGCCAACTGGATGCACACGCAGCGCACGCCCGGGCTGATGGGCAGCGCGCATCCCAACATCGCGCCCTATGACCGCTTTGCCTGCCGCGATGGCGACATTTTCCTGGGCGTGGTGAACGACCGGCAGTTCCGAAAATTTTGCGACTACATCGGCTTGGCGCCCTTGCTGGAGGACGGGCGCTTCACGTCCAACCGCCAACGCCTGCAACACCGGGACGCCTTGCGCGAGGCCATCGAAGGGGCGCTGCGCGATCGCGCGCGCGAGGCGGTCTGCCATGACCTGATGCGGCTGGGCGTGCCGGTGGGTCCGGTCAATAGCGTGCCCGAGGCCTTCGAGCAGGCGCATACGGCGCATCGCGGCATGCGTATTGATCGCGACGGTTACCACGGCATCGGCCCTGCCACGCGCCTGGCGGAAGCACCTACGCGCGTGGGCCGCCTGCCACCCGCTTTTGCGCAGCACACGGACGAGGTCCTCCGGGAGGCCGGCCTCGACGACACCCGCATCGCAAGCTTGCGGGAGCAAGGCGTTCTGCCGCCGCGCAGGCCTCCGCCCAAGCCGTAGCAGCACGAACGCAAGCCCATAAGAAAACCCAGGAGACCACCATGAAATCACTACGTTTGATCGCCGCGCTGGCGGCATCCCTGCTGTGCACGCAGCCCGTGGCGGCGGCGGACAACTATCCTTCCAAGCCGGTGCGTATCATCGTGCCGTATCAGGCGGGCCAAGGCACCGACGTGGCCGCGCGCTATCTCAGCGACTACCTGGCCCGCGAACTGGGTCAACCCTTCATCGTTGAAAACCGCCCTGGCGCGGGCGGCAACATCGGCGCGTCCGAAGCGGCTCGCGCCGCGCCTGACGGCTACACCGTGCTGATGGGCACCAACGGCACCCACGTGCTGAACCAGTTCATTTACGCCTCCACCAACTTTGACCCCGCCAAGGATTTCGAGCCGATCATGCTGGTCAGCTCGTTTCCGATGGTGTTGGTGACCACGCCGGCATCCCCCTACAAGAGCCTGGCAGACCTGCGAGATCCGAAGAAAGCCAAGCCCGACAGCGTCAACGTCGGCATGCCCAGCACCACGGCGCGCCTGGTGTTCGAACTGCTCAAACAGCAAGGCGTAGCCAGCATTCGCGGCATACCCTACAAGGGTTCGGCCACGGCCACCACCGATTTGATGGGCGGCCAGGTGCAGATCGGCATCGACACCGTCAGCGCCGCGCGCTCGTTCATTACCGGCGACAAGCTGCGCGCGCTGGCTGTCACGTCCTTGAAGGAGTCTGCCCTGCTGCCCGGCGTGCCGCCCGTGTCGGCGCAGGGCCTGCCAGACTTCCAGGTGATCGCGTGGAACGGGATGTACGCGCCCAAGGGCACGCCGCCCGCCGTGGTGCAGAAGCTGAACGCCGCGCTGGTCAAGATTCTGAAGCAGCCCGACGTGCAAAAGCGCCTGCTGGAACTGGGCCACGAACCGGGCGGCGGCACGCCGGCGGAGCTGGATGCCTTCGCGCGCAGCGAACGGCTGAAGTGGGAACCGCTGATCCTCAAGGCGGGGTTGAAAGCGGACTAAAGGCCGCGGCCATTTTCCGGCCGACCCGTTCGACATCCTGCTGGTGAACGACAACGCCCGGGCCATGTGCCCGGGCGTTTGCGTTTGACTCGGCAAACTAGCAGTTCTGATAGCTCCAGGGTTTACCCCAACAGAATTAATACCTATAACATCAGAGAATATAACTATTAGAACAACCACACCCCTTCGGAGACAAACCATGGCGATGCCCACCCTCAAGCATTTCATCAACGGCCAATACGCGGAGTCCAAGGGCTCCGAGTATTTTGATCTGATCAGCCCCGTTACCGGCCAGCCGATCGCCCGCTCTCCCAACGCCAACGACGCTGACGTGGACGCCGCCTATGCCGCCGCCAGCCACGCCTTCAAAACCTGGGGCCGCAGCACCCCGTCGGCACGCCAGCAAGCTCTGTTGAAACTGGCCGACGCCGTCGCAGCCAACAGCGACCGCCTGGTTGAAGCCCAAAGCCGCAACACCGGCCAGCTCAAGCACTTGATCGCCTCGGAAGAAGTGGCGGTGTGCGTAGATCAGATCCGTTTCTTTGCCGGCGCCGCCCGCTTCCTGGAAGGCAAGGCCACTGGCGAATACATGGAAGGCCTGACGTCCAGCATCCGTCGCGAACCGCTGGGCGTGGTGGGCCAGGTCACGCCCTGGAACTATCCGCTCATGATGGCCGTATGGAAGATCGCCCCGGCGCTTGCCGCGGGCAACACCGTGGTGCTCAAGCCCAGCGACAGCACGCCTGAAAGCACCTTGCTGCTAGCCGAAATCGCCGCGCCGTTCTTCCCCGCTGGCGCCTTCAACGTGGTGTTGGGCAATGCCGCCACGGGCGCCAAGGTGGTGTCGCACAAGACCCCCGCGCTGGTATCCATTACGGGTTCGGTACGCGCCGGCCTGCAAGTGGCCGCGTCCGCCGCCGCCAACCTCACGCGCGCCCACCTTGAACTGGGTGGCAAGGCGCCGGTCGTCGTCTTTGAAGACACCGACCTGGACCGCGCCGCGCAGCACATCGCCATGACGGGCTTCTTCAACGCCGGCCAGGACTGCACCGCCGCCACGCGCGTCATCGTCGCGGAATCCGTCCACGACGCTTTCGTTGAAAAGCTGGTGGCTGCCGCCCGCGACACGCGCTTCGGCGAACCCGACGACCAAGACGCGCTGTACGGCCCGCTGAACAACGCCGCGCAACTGGAGCGCATACAGGGTTTCATCAAGCGCCTGCCCGCCCACGCCCGGGTTGAAATCGGTGGCCGCCACGCCGCGCGCGCCGGCTATTACTTCGAGCCCACCGTCATCACCGGCCTGCAACAGCAAGACGAAGCCGTCCAGACCGAAGTCTTCGGCC
The DNA here is from genome assembly GCF_029637605.1 of Achromobacter spanius. Classification (NCBI taxonomy): domain Bacteria; kingdom Pseudomonadati; phylum Pseudomonadota; class Betaproteobacteria; order Burkholderiales; family Alcaligenaceae; genus Achromobacter; species Achromobacter spanius. The sequence goes on from NZ_CP121261.1 coordinate 3,643,281, forward strand.
CGGTCATCACGGTGCAGAAATTCGTCGATGAAGCCGACGCCATCACCAAGGCCAATGACGTGGAATACGGCCTGGCCGCCAGCGTCTGGACGCGCGACCACGGCCGCGCCCAACGCCTGTCGCGCGATCTGGATTTCGGCACCGTGTGGATCAACACGCACATCCCGCTGACCGCCGAAGCGCCGCATGGCGGATTCAAGCGTTCGGGCTATGGCAAGGACCTGTCCGCCTACGGCTTTGAAGAGTACACGCGCGTCAAGCACGTGATGAGCTCGCACGATTAACCCCGGAATCGCCATGACCACGACTTCACATTCCACCCCGCCCAAGGCCAATGTCCTGCGTGACCTTGTCGCCCGCGCGCACCATGAACTGTTCACGCTGCGCGACACCGGCGCGCTGGAGCGCTATTTCTCGCCGCGCTTCATTGAGCATTCGCCGCTGGTGAAAGACGGCGCGGACGGCCTCTTCATGCTGGTGCAGGAACATCCCGACTTGCATCACGAGGTTTATCGCGTACTGGTGGACGGCGACCTGGTCGCCATCCATGGCCGCTACACCGGCCTGGGCGCGCAAGCCCTGGTGGGCTTCGACATCTACCGCGTGGCTGACCACCGCATCGTCGAACACTGGGACGGCCTGGTCCCGGAAGCACCACCCAACGCCAGCGGCCGCACGCAGCTGGATGGCCCCACTCAGCCCAGCGCAGGCCAAGACGCCGAGGCCAACCGCGGCCTGGTCATGGCCTTCTTCACCCGCGCCCTGATCGAAGGGGACTATTCCGCCTTCAACGATTACTGCAACGGCGTAGGCTTCCACCAGCACAGCCCCGACATCGCCGACGGCACGGTGGCCGTGGTCGACTTCCTGAACCAGTTGCGGGAAACCGGCCACGGGCTGCAATACAGCCGCGTGCATCGCAGCGTGGCCGAAGGCGACTTCGTGCTGACGCATTCGGAAGGCAGCATCGCCGGCGAGCGCCATGCCTACTTTGAACTGTGGCGCGTACAGGACGGCAAGGTCGCCGAACTGTGGGACGCCATCACGCCGGTGCCCGAGGACAGCCAGGCGCAGCATCGCCACGGCATCTTCTAGCGCTGCCATGGCATGATGCACGTTTCCCATTCCCGCCCCGGAGTCCCGCCATGACCGCCCACGCCATCGTCTACGCCCCCATCGGCCAAGGCACGCGCTCGGAGCAGGTGGTCGAACGCTTAAGCAACGCGATCGTGGCCGGCCTGCTGCATGCCGACGAGCAACTGCCCAACGAGAACGAGCTTTCACGCCTGATGGGCGTGTCGCCCGTGACCATGCGCGAGGCCTTGAACACCTTGCGCGCAAGGCAGTTGATCGATACCCGGCGCGGGCGCAATGGCGGCAGTTTCGTGTGCCCGGTACCGGCGCAGATGATGCACGACCGCCATCCGCTGCGGCTGGCCACGCCGGGCGACCTGGCCGACCTGGGCGAACTGCATTGCGCCGTGGTCGGCCACAGCGCGAAGCTGGCCGCGCAACGCTCCACCGCCGATGAACATCAGCGGCTGGCGCGCGAGATCGATCAGTTCCAGGCGGCGGCCGACCCGCAGGCGCGTGCGCAGGCCGACATGCGCTGCCTGCTGATGCTGGCCACCCACGCGCAATCCGCGCGGCTGGCCAACCAGGAACTGGCCATCCAGGCGGAATGGGCACCGCTGGTCGCGTCCATTTACCCGCACGCGGCGCTGCACACCGGCATCGTCAACGCCTATCGCCGCTTGCAGGCTGCGCTGCTTGCCGGCGACGAGTCCGCCAGCAGCGCCTGTGCCCAGGACATGATCGGCATGCAAACCGACCACCTGCTTGAACACAAACTGCGGTTGGACGCCACGGCGCCTCCGCCACAACAAACCTAGGGCCGCTGACGCTGGCGGCAAGCCTGGGGAGGAGACGGCAGATGAACGAAGACGCTCATATCGACCGCGCCAACGGCATTCTGGAATGCGTCCTGAACGACGCGCAGAACACCGCGGGCGCGCTGGCTGAAGCGGCGGCCCAGATCCTGTCGGGGCAGACCCCGGCGCCGGGCAGCGGCCTGCGGCTGTCGGGCGAACACCGCCGCGCGCTGCAAACCCATATTCAGGTGGCGTTGCAACTCAACCCCTGGTGCAATGGCGCGGGCTTTGCCAGCTACGCGGCACCGGTCGGGCCCGACGACGGCTACTGGACGCTGGAATGGTGGCAACAGGAAGGCCCGTCGATGCAGCAGGCGCAGTTGGATCGCAACCAGGAAACACGGCGGCGCCTGGACTTCCGCGCATTCGCCTGGTTTGACCAGCCCGCGCGCTGCCTGCGCCCCGTGGTGGAAGGCCCCTATGTCGACTACATCTGCAACGGCGCCTACACCATCACCGCCGCGCATCCCGTGTTGGTCCAGGGCGCCTGCGCCGGTGTTGCCGCCGTCGACGTGCTGGTCTCGACACTGGACCGCATGCTGCTGCCCGCCTTGCACGCGATTGGCAAGCCGGCGCTGGTGCTCAATGCCGATTCGCGCGTGGTGATGTCCACCGCCCACCGCATTCGCGCTGGCAGCTTGTGGCGGCCGCGGCACGATGACCGACTGATCGGCGCTCCCCGCGCGCTGCGCCTGGCGGTACTGCCCGCCGCGTCGCCGCGCACGGCATTCGGCCTGCCCGGCCCCTTGGGGCTTCCGCACCTTAGCGGCCACACATAGCTGGGCAGACCCCGCTGGGCAAACCTAGCTGGGCACACTGCGCCGGCTCCCCTTGAGCAGCCACATTTGATCGGCCCCAACTTGATCGGCTCCCTTGCCCGGCCGCCTTGACCGGCCGCCTCCCCTGACGGGCTGACCCCACGCGGGTCGTGCCCGCCACACCTATTTTTTTGGCGCTTCCCCGCCGCCCGCGCCCTAGCCGGCGCGGATGGCGCACATCTTTTGCAAACAGGAGAACCTTCATGAAGTGGTATCTGCAAGCCCTTAAACACTACGCCGTCTTCGAAGGACGCGCGCCGCGTCGCGAATACTGGATCTTCGTGCTGTGCCAGATCTTGATGGTGCTGGCGATTTCAGCCGTGGAACGCGCGCTGGCCATCGCCAACCCTGAAATCCTGTTCGGCTGGTACACGGCGGGCTTTCTGCTGCTGACCTTTCTTCCCGCATTGGCGGTATCGATACGCCGCCTGCACGACACCGGGCGCAGCGGCTGGTGGGGCCTTCTGCATGCCGTGCCGGTCATCGGCACGCTGCTGTTGCAGGCCTTCATGCTTGCCTCGGGCGCCCCTGGCCGCAACCGCTACGGCGCCGCTCCCTCCCTTGCAACGGCCTGAGCCGCTCGCACAGCCTTCAGGAACCTAGCCATGACATTGAATCGACGCGAATTCATCCTCAAGACGGCGGCCGCATCGACCGCGGCTTCCGCCGTTGGCGCGCTGGGATTGTGGCCGGCGGCCTCCTCCGCCCTGTCCTCTCCACAGTCCTCCGCGCCACTGACCACGGTGCCGCTCACCAACACCGCCCTGCGGCCCGCTCAACTGCTGCAAGACGCACGCAAGATCCCTACCCAACTGGGCATCGACCCGCGCATCTGGAACTGGCGCCATGACGCCAGCCCGTCCGACCCCATGCCCGCCAACTATTACGAAGCGTCGCTGTCCGAGTGGCCGTCGTTTGGCGCCCTGCCCGGCGACCTGGACTGCGACGTCGTCGTCATCGGCGGCGGTTTGCTGGGCGCGTCTACCGCGCTGCACCTGGCCGAAGCCGGGGTCGACGTCGTGCTGATCGAAAAAGACCATATCGGCTCGGGTGCCTCGGGCCGCAACGGCGGGCAGATGACGCCCGGCCTGGCGCGCTGGGAAGCCGGCACCATGCTGGACAAGTTATCCATCGATGAAGCTCGGCGCCTGTGGCGCTTTGCTTCAGTGGAAGCCATGGAAACGGTGGACGGCCTGCGCGACCGCTACGGCTTTGATTGCGACCGCAAACGCGGCCACATCACGGCGGCGGTCCACGCGGGCCATATGGGTGCACTGGTCGAAAACGCCGACGCGCGCCGCCGCCTGGGCGATGACGAGGTGAAGATCATCGGCCGGCACGAACTGAAAGAGCAGTACGTGAAATCCGACATCTATTTCGGCGCCGCCATCGACGGCGGTGGCGGCCAGGTGCAGCCGCTGGCCTTGCTGCGCGGCCTGGTCCACGCCTTCGTCAAGCTGGGCGGCCGGGTGCACGACAACACCACCGCGCAAGCCATTGAAGAGTCACCGGGCAGCACGTTGGTCAAGACCGCGCAAGGCGCGATCAAAGCCCGCCGCGCCGTGGTGCTGGCCGTGCACAGCGCCACCTTCCAGTTCATGCCGGGCAGCGCCACCACCGTGCCCTTCTTCACCTATGTGGCGGTCACCCCGCCGCTGGGCGACACCCTGGATGCGTTGATCCCGTCGGGCTTGCCGGTCTACGACACGCAACTGCAAATTGACTACTACCGCCCGGTGCGCAACCAGCGCCTGCTGTTCGGCGGCCAGGGCACGGGCAACTCGTGGTCGCCGCGCGACGTCAACAACTACCTGCTGGACCGCATCAAGACCGTGTTTCCGCAGCTGGAGAAACCTGAACTGGAATATTCCTGGAGCGGCATCAGCGACCTGACGCTGAACGGCGCCACCGACAGCCGCAAGAGCGCGGGCGACGTGCCGGTGTACATGGTGCATGGCTGGAGCGGCCACGGCGTGGCGCAAACGGTGCGCATCGGCCGCGCCATCAGTGACGACCTGACCGGCCGCAACACCGACTACGCCATGCTGACGCGCTTTGACCACGCCGGCATTCCGCTGGGCCGGCATTTGTCGCCCGTCGCCATTCCGCTGATCAAAGGCGCGCTGGGCGTGATGGGCATCATCAACCCGGCCGACATGGTGTCGTTCTAAGCCGCCACGCGCGCGCGGCCCCGGTCCAGCGCCGCCAAGGCCAAGGCCAACAGCAGCAAGGCCGCGGCCAAGGCGTACGTCCACCGCATGCCCGTCGCCAGGTCGGCGGGCGATGCGGCCCGGAGGTCGCCCGCGCCCGCCGCCCAGGCGAACACCGCGCCCATCAACGATGCGCCGGTAATAAAGCCCAGGTTGCGCGACAGGTTCAACACGCCCGATACCGCGCCACGCTGGTCAGCGCCCGTGCTGCCCATGACGGCACTGCTGTTGGCGGCCTGGAACAGCGCGTAGCCGCTGGTGATCACCACCAGCGGCGCCACGTATTCCGCCACGCGCGCCATCCCCGCCACCCCGCCAACCACCATCGGCACCCAGGGCAGCAGGATCGCGCCCGTCGCCATCGCGGCCAAGCCGGCCAGCATCACGCGCTGCGCGCCATAGCGGTCCACCCCGCGTCCGGCCGGCACGCCCACCAGCGCCGCCACAACCGGTCCGCAAGACATCACCAGCCCGACCCGCGCGGCATCCAGGCCCAACGCGCCCGCCAGATAGAAAGGCCCCACCACCAGCGTCGTCATCATTACGGTGGACACCAGCGTGTTGGTCGCCACACCCGCCCGCAGCGTGGGCTGGCGAAACAGCGCCAACTGAATCAAGGGCGACGCCGCCCTGGCCTGCATCCGCACGAATGCCACCGCCGCCACCGTGGCCGCCAACAGCAGCACGGCCTGGTTTGCGCCAAAGCCGCCAAAGCCACCACCGGCCGTCATCGCCAGCGCATACGCCGCAATGGCCAGCGCCAGCAACAGCGAACCCATCACGTCGAAACGCGCGCGGGCCTGGCCGGCGGGCTTGCGGTCGGCCGGCAGATAAGACCAGGCCAGCGCGAACGCCAGCGCGCCCAGGGGCAGATTGATCAGAAAGATAAGCGGCCAACCCCAGCCACTGATCAGCAGGCCGCCCAAGGTGGGCCCCAGCGCCGTGCCCACCGCCGACATCGTGCCCAGCAGCCCCATCACGCTACCGGTCTTGCCTTTCGGCGCGGCTTCGCTGGCGAACGCCATCGTCAACGCCATCATGACGGCGGCGCCCAGGCCTTGAACGGCACGCGCCCCAATCAAGCCCATCAAGCCACCTAACCAGGGTGAGCCGCCACACAGCGCCGACCCCACGGTGAACAGGGCGATACCCACCAGCATCAGACGCCGACGCCCCATCAAGTCGCCCAAGCGGCCCACGCTGACGATCAGCGTTGTGATGGCAAGCAAGTACGCCAGCACCACCCATTGAACAGCTTGAAAGCGCGCCTCGAACGCTTGCGCAAGCGTCGGCAATGCGACGTTGGCAATACTGGTCGCCAGCGCGGGCAACAGCATGCACAGGGACAGGCAGGCCAGAAGGGGAATAGACGGAGAAGCTGTGGAAGGTTGGGTATGCACGATCAGGCCTGCAAGCAAAGCGGGCCACCAACACGGCGCCCTCAACACATCCTAGGCGCTACTGGAATCAGGCGAAAGACGCAGCATTTACATTGAATACCTGCACCAGACGCTATGACAAAAGCCGCGGGCAAGTGCACATCCGTGCTACGTTTGCGAGCATGGCCACGCCCGATCTCAACCTGCTTATCACCCTGGACGCCTTGCTTGACGAAGGCAGCGTGGCGCGCGCCGCGAGACGCTTGCGGCTAAGCCCGTCGGCCATGAGCCGTGCGCTGGCGCGGCTGCGCGCCACCACGGGCGACCCGCTGCTGGTGCGCGCCGGACGCGGGCTGGTGCCCACACCGCGCGCGCTGGCGCTGCGCGCCCATGTGCATGAACTGGTGCAAGACGTGGAAGCGGTGCTGCGGCCCGCCGAAGCATTGGATTTGACGCGGCTGGATCGCGTCTTCACGCTGCGCGCCAGCGATGGCTTTGTCGAGAATTTCGGCGCCCGGCTGCTGGCCCGCATGGGCGACGAAGCCCCCGGCGTGCGGCTGCGCTTCATGCAGAAGACCGACAAAAGCAGTGCGCCGCTGCGCGAAGGCGAAGTAGACCTGGAAACCGGCGTGGTGGGCGACGCGGCCAGCCCCGAGCTGCGCACGCGCGCGCTGTTTCAAGACCGCTTCATCGGTGTCGTGCGCGCGGGCCATCCGCTTGGTGGCGGCAAGATCACGCTGGCCCGCTACGCCAAGGCGCAGCACATTCTGATGTCGCGCCGCAACCAGGACAAGGGGCCGGTGGACGACGCCTTGGCAGCCACGGGGCGGCAACGGCACATCGCCACCCTGGTGGGCGGCTTCTCCGCCGCCCTGGCGTTGGCCCGGGAAACGGACCTGATCGCCACCGTGCCGGAACGGCACACCGGCACGCTGCGCGCCGGCATGCACAGCTTTGCGCTTCCCTTCCCCGTACCGACGTTCACCGTGTCGATGCTGTGGCATCCCCGCATGGACGGCGATGCCGCGCATCGCTGGTTGCGCGGTTGCGTGCTGGACGCCATCCAGTAGCCCCCGCGCGCCCAGGCTTGCGCTTACTTCGCGGCGCTGGCCGCCAGGGCGTTGAACTGCTTGTCCAGCTCGGCCAGCGACTGGTTGATGTGGGCGCGACGATCCTGAATCCACTTGCCCTGCTCGCTCAACTGCGCGCGCGCTTCTTTCAGCATGCGGTCCATTTCCGCCGGCTGCGGGCCGCCGATGGTGGCGCGATTTTTCACGATGGACACGGGGTCCAGGGTCGAGCGGAATTCCGCTTCGCTCATCGGCAGTTCTTTGGCGTACTTGGAGTCTTTCATGGCATCCGCGTAGATGCGGCGGGCCTGCTCATACGGAAAGTCCAGCGGCTTGATGTTGTTGGCGCGGGCGTAGCTGACCACTTCGGACGCAAAGTGGTGGCCGTCGCGGAACGGCAGCTTGTACTTGCGCATCAGCACGTCAGCCAGCTCCTGCGAGGCGGTCCAGTCGCTGTTCAGTTCTTCCAGCGCGCGCTCGGGGCTGATGACCATGGCCTTCAACACGCGATCCCAGCGCTTGAGCGCCGAGATGCCGCTGTCCACCATTGCCGAATTCTGCTTCACGTCCTTGGGGTCGCTCATGCCCGGCGTGATGTTGTGCGTCTGGATGGCCGGCCCCATCGCCAGCGTCAGCGCGGTAGAGGCATCGCTGCGGGTGGAGTTCAGCAAACCCGGGTTGCGCTTCTGCGGCATGGCGCTGGACACATAGGTGTTGTCGCCACCCTCTTGCAGCAGGATCCAGGGGCGCGACTGCGCGTACTGCGTCATGACGTCTTCAACGAAGTTACCGGTCCGCAGCGCGATGCTGGTCACGATGGACGCCACTTCCACGGGCTGGTCCATGGACGAGATCTGCGAGGCATCGTAGGCGTTGTCGACCAGCGCCTCAAAGCCCAGGTATTGCGCCATGCGTTTACGGTCCAGCGGCCAGCTGGTGCCGTTGAGCACGGTAGTGCCCATGGGCGAACGGTCGATGCGCACATAGGCTTCGCGGATGCGATCGGCGTCGCGCGCCAGGCCGGCAGCCTGGCCCAGCAGGTAATGGCCATAGCTGTTGGGCTGCGCGGCCACGCCATTGGTGTAGTTCGGCACGACGGTGCCAGCGTGCTTGGCGGCAAGCTCAACCATCGTCGTCGAGGTCTTGTTCAGTTGGTCGGCCAGCTCCAGCAGCTTGTCGCGCAGGATGGCGCTGCGGTAGGTCGCGTGCATGTCCTGGCTGGAGCGGCCGGCGTGCAGCAACGTGATGTCTTCGCCCGCCGCCTTGATCAGCAGGGGCTCGAAGGTGATGACTGTGGCGGGGCGCTTGCCGCCGGGCTGGTTGCCGTCGTGGATCACCTTGGCCACACCCGCCGCCAGGCGCGGCGCCATGGCCTTGTCCAGCAGCCCTTCATCGGTGTTGATGACGGTGGTGGCCTTGTTGATTTCCCCCAACCAGAAGAAGGGGTCGCGTGGGGTGGCGGAGGCTGCCGCCGGTTTGGCGCCCGCAGCCGGCGCGGCCTGGGCCTGCGCGGCGTGCGCGCTCAGCGACAAAACCAGGGCGGCGCCCAGGGTGGGAAAAAACTGTCTCATGGAGTTCTCGTTATTGGGGGTGGTCCGGTAGTTTATGGAAAAGCCCCTTTGCCGCAAACCCAGAGTTTCACGGATGCGTGGTGAAGAACGAAAAGTAAAAAAAAACCCCTGCCATCCCGAAGGCAGGGGCCAAGCCGGCGTGCGGGCGACCAGGTCGCCCGCAACGCTTAGACCGCCGAATCCAGGCGCACCTGCACGCTGTCGGCGTTGTACACGGCAGTGGCCTTGAAGCCGTTGACCGTAATGCCGTCGAACGTGCCATGCACCTTGTTGGCGCGCAGCACCGTGATCGTTGCACCCACCTGCGGCGTGTAGCCCGAACGGAAGTCAACGTTCAACTGACCTGCCAGGGCAGCATCCGAGTTCACGGCGATCTGGCCGGCTTCATCGTCGCCGATCAGGGCTTGCAACACGCCAGCCGAAGTCTGGGTATAGCTGCCTTGCACCTGCACCGCTTCAGCGGCATTCAGCGCCAGGGCGCCGCCGCTGAGGTACACCGCGCCCTCGCCCAGCGCCTTGGCAGAATCCGCGCGCAGCGTGCCGCCCGCAACCAGGGTGCCACCCGTGTAGGCGTTGGCGCCCGCCAGCCCCAAGGTGCCGGTGCCGCTCTTGGTGAGCTTGCCCGCGCCGGCGATGTCATTGCGCCATACGTCCAGCGCATTGAAGCCACCACGGCTGGCCGTCATGGTGACGTCCACGTCGCCATTGAAGGCGCCGTAGCCGTCGCCGGCTGCGAACAGGTTCAGGCGGCCAAAGCCTTCGGCGTCGTCAATGACCGGATAGCCCGAGGGCAGCGCCGTGGTCTTCAACACCACGCGGCGTTGATCGGCCGTCAGGTACGGCAAGCGCGTTTCCAGCATGACCTCCGCGCCCTTGGGCACGACGGCCGGTTTGCCGGTGTCGCCAATCTGCGTGAAGGCGAACGTCAGGCGGCGACGGTACTCGGCCTTGTTCACGGCATGATCCGCAAAGCGGTCCTGGCTGACGTCCTGCGAATGCGCGAACGCCAGGAACTGCTCGGGCGTGCTGGCGCCCACGGCGGCCATCAGCGTCTGGTGCGCCTGCGCATACGCCACCGAGCGCGTGCCTTCGCTGGCGGCATAGATGTTGCCCAGCGCCGAGGCCTGCCCCAGGATGCGGCCGCTGATCACGTCCAGCGGTGAATGCATGCCGGCGATGATGCGGCTTTCGCCCAGTTCCAGGCCGCGCGCCAGCAATTCGTGGAAGCGCTCCGGCACCAGATACGCCATGCCGATGGCGTTGCGCACGGATTCCGCCGTGTGGCCGCTGGGGTAGCCGCCATCGGTCGGCGGAGTCAGGCTCTTGGCGGGTTCAAGCGTGGGCACCACCTGTACGTCGGCGCTCCAGCGCCACGGGCGTGCGTACTTGTAGTAGCGCTTGCTGGGCTCGGTGGACGCATTGGCGCCCATGCTCTGCACAAAGGCGATGACGTCGCCAAATTCCGGGTTGGCGGCGCCACTTACGCCCGTGTTGTTGCCGGTGTCGTCGTACTTCACCGTGGTGGCGTCGGGCGCCACGTCGTTGATGCTGGTGGTCTGCTGCGCAGCGGTGCGCCAGTAGGACGTCAGCGGCCCAAGGCCATCGGTCACGCTGTAGTTCTTGCCACGGCGATCATCCAGGTAGGCGGCCTTGGCCTGCTCCGGCGTGCGCGCGGCGGTGGTGCGCACGACGAAGTCGATGTTCTCGTCGTGCACGGCCTTGTTCTTGACGCGGCCATCCGTGGCATCGCCCGGAATGCCCGTCCAGTCCGACGCGATGACGCCGGGAAAGCCATCGGCGCCTGCTGCCGTGACACCGGCATCCACCAGGCGGGTGCGCGGTTCCCAGATGTCCAGAAAGCCGCCCAGCACACGCACGCCGGCATTGGTTTCCAGGGTGGCGTAGCGCGGATCACCACGCTGGTTCGTGTTGGCGAAATCAACAAAGGCGGGCGCATCGGGCACCGGCGCGGTGTCGACTCGGCCCAGCCCGGCGGGCGGCGCGGGGATGACATAGGCAACGTCGTCGTTCTGACCTGGGGCGTCGGTATCGTTGTCGTCATCGCCGCCGCAGGCGGACAAGGCCAGGATTACCGCCAGGGACGTTGCGCGCAAGGCATAGGCAGGGAGCACCCTGCGCAAGGGTCGTGCTTGAATCATCGGGATCAACCAAACTGGTTAGAGAACGCAGCATGGTAGGTAGAAAATATTTACGCCCGATGACACCCGTTTGCTAAACCCGCGGCTTCTGCGTCATGGCGGATCGGACGCGGCCACGCCGGAAATGTAGGGGTCGAAGAAGCTGGCCGCGCTCATGCCCGGGATGTACTGATCCGAGATATACGCGCGACAGCGCTGCATGAATGCTTGCGTCAGGCGTGAGGGCTTCATCGGCTTGTACGTGGCCAAGCCCAGCAGCATGGGGCGTTGTTCACCGGCCAGGCGCAGACGAACCAGGCGCTTGCCGTCCAATGATTGGGTCGACTTCGGCCGCACGTTGAAGAGCGCGTAGCCGATGCCATTGGCGACCATCGAACGCACCACGTCTTCGGAACGTGAACGCGCCACGATGTTCGGTTCCAGCCCGGCCTTGGAGAACAAGGACAGGAAATATTCCCGGCTCATGGGCAGGTCCAGCAACACCATGGGCAACTGCGCCAGCTCATCAAGCGTGACGGCAATCTGCTGCGCAAGCGGATGCAGTTCGCTGACCAGCACATGGGGCGGCATGTGCGCCAGCGTTTCAAAGCTGATCTCTTCGCCCAGTTGCAGGTCGTAGGTCAACGCCACGTCGATGTCCAGCGTGTGCAGCTTGTTGATGAGCTCTTGCTGGTCGCCTTCGGCCATATGCAGCTCGACCTTTTCAAAGGCGCGCGAAAAGCCAAAGATGACCTCTGGCGCAATCATGGCCGCCAGCGGCTGAAAGCAGCCCACGCGCAGCACGCCCTGGATCGCGTCCGTGGAGTTTGAGGCAATTTCATAAAGCTTGGTCGCGCGTTCCAGCAGGTCTTCGCATTCCTGCATGACCTGCATGCCCAAGGGCGTCAGCGCCAGGCCCTTGGAGGGATGCCGCACAAACAGTTGCACCCCAAGCTCGGTCTCGATGTGGGCAATGGCCGCCGAGATGGACGGCGGCGAGATGTGGATCTGGGCGGACGCCGCGGCGATGCTGCCGTGCTTGGCAGTCGCCACGAGGTACTCCATCTGGCGCAGGGAAATGCGATTGAGCATGGTCCAACTTGAGGGAACAGGGAATGTTGCAGAGTATCCGGTCTGCCCGTGGCGGTGGGCAACATTTTCCTCAGTCTCACAAGTCGCCCGGCACGCCGAAGCTGGGCGCGTCGCGCGGGTCACGCGCGCGCGTCACGTAGGCCGCAAGCTGCGGCTCGTAAATTTTCCAGGCCTCGTACAGCGCTTCAACCGGTCCGGCCTCGACCCAATCCAGCCGCAGGTCCACGATGGGCCAGTCCAGGTCTTGATACACCAGCAGGCCAGCCGAATGCACCGGCCCCGCTTCGCCGCCCGCCTCCTGACCTGCCAGCAGCGCTTGCATCAAGCGTTCGGCCAGCGCGCCCTCTGCCCGTTCGAACGCGGCCAGCATGGCGCGCGGCACGTCGGTGCTGGCCAGCATATTGCCGGCGCAGGCGGCGTGCTCGCCTGCCGCGCTGGCCAACACGCCCAGCGCGCTGGCGCCCGTGTAGATGGCCGGCGGGTTCGTGGCGTCTATCGCCATCAATTGGCGGTAGGCGATGAAGGGCCGTTCCTGCAAGCCATCAAGCGCTTGTTGCGGGCTATGCCCGGCCGCCATCAAGTCCAGCGCCAGCGGCCCCAACGCGGGGTCGGTGATGTTCTGACTGACGGCGGCGCCCACGCCCGCGCGCGCGCGGATGCAGCGCGAAGCCACGGCGGGCGAAGACGACGAGACGGCCGCGCCGAACTGGCCGGAGGCGGGGCAGCGGGCAATGATCGAGAAGGTCATGGTCGGTGGCCTGAAGGGATGTCAATCGGGGATGACAGCGGTGGCGTCGATTTCAACCAGCCATTCCGGCCGCGCCAGGGCCGACACCACGATGCCGGTGGACACCGGGTATACCCCCTTGAGCCAGCGTCCCACCACGCGGTAGACAGCCTCGCGGTAACGCGGATCAATGATGTAAATGGTGATCTTGCAGATGTCCTCGAGTTCACCGCCCGCCTCTTTGAGCAGCATGGCGATGTTCGCCATGGCCTGTTCGGCCTGCCCGGCGGCGTCGCCGATGCAAACGCTTTCAGAGGTATCCAGGTTCTGCCCGATCTGTCCCCGCAGGAAGACGGTGCTGCCCCGGGCCACCACGGCCTGGCACAGATCGTTGTCCAGGCTCTGTTCGGGGTAGGTGATCTTGGTATTGAAGGTGCGGATGCGCTTGTGTTTCATGGCGGCGTGGGTAGGTGGGTCAATGGCATGGCCCCCATCTTCAAACCCGGACGACGCCACCGGCTATTTGTTTTTTCCTTTGCCCGCTCTCGGAATTTCCGACTCAGGCACGGCATGGCCGCGCCTCAGGAAATTCGAGCCAGGCCGAAGGAAAAGGCGACTTGGCCCCCGCTGCCCCCTCTTCCATCATCTGGCTTCCAGTCGGAAGCGCTCGGCGGAACCAACATAGACAAGGGGATTTCAATGATTCGCAAACTTACGGTAGCCGGCCTGCTTGCCGGCGCGCTGCTTGGCAACGTCGCCTGGGCCCAGGACGCGCTGGTGGTCAGCACCTGGGGTGGCAGCTTTCGCGACCTGATCGACGAAAACATCGGCAAGGAATTCACGCGCCAGACGGGCGTGCCGGTCAAGTACATCACGGGCGGCACGATCGACCGGCTCAACAAGGCCAAGCTGAGCAAGACCCCCGAAAGCGACATTACGTTCACCACGTCGCACATCGGCTGGCTTTATGTGAACGGCGGCCTGTTCGAAAAGCTGGATACCGCCAAGCTGCCCAACTACGCCAACCTGGTGGACCGCGCCAAGGTCAGCCCGTATCACGTGGGCAGTTGGGCCTACGTGTACACCATCGGCTACCGCCCCGACCTGACACCCAAAGACATCAAGTTCGATAGCTGGAACGACCTGTGGAACCCCGAGCTCAAGGGCAAGCTGTCGGCACCGGACTTCGACCCCAGCCACATCATCAACGTGTCGGCCATGCTGTCGGGCGGCGACGCCAAGACCTGGGAAAAAGGCCAGGACAAGCTTCGCGCGCTGAAGCCGAACTTCAAGGCCTTCTACACCAACGACGCCAACAGCCAGCAACTGATCGCCACCGGCGAAACCCCGGTGCAGATTCTGTTGTCGATGAACGCCTACTACATGATCAGCCAGGGCGTGCCGATCAAGGTGGTCATGCCCAGGGAAGGCGCCGTGCTGGGCATCGACACCATGGGCATCATGAAAGGCAGCACCAAGGCTGACCTGGCCTACAAGTTCATGAACATCGCCTTGTCGCCCGAAGTGCAGTCCAAGATCGTGGCCTTCAAGAAGGCCAGCCCGGTCGTCACGAACGCCAAGGTATCGGCCGAGGACGCGGCGCTGCCCGGCGTGTTCACCACCAAGGAACAGTGGGACACGCAGGCCATCGTGATCGACGACAAGCTGCGCGCCGAGAAGACCGCGGAATGGCGCAAGTGGTTCACCGAGAACATCATGAACTGACATCCGCGCCGGTTGCACCGCGCCTGTGTCCCAGCCATGGCCATGGCGGGACACGGGCGTTTCCAGCAAGCATCAACGCATTCGGATTGACAAGCCCCTATGAATACACGTTCCAGTCTGCGCGGCTGGTTGATATCGCCCGCCGGCCTCGTCGCCCTGTGCATCTGCGTGTCGATGGCAGCGGTGCTGCAATTCAGTGTGCGCGCCTTCATTCCCGGCTCTTTGGACGTGGGCGGGCTGACGCTGGCGAACTTCACGGGGCTGGGTAAGTCCGTCTACCTGTCCGCCTTCGTCAACACGCTGCTGCTCAGCATCGAAACCACCATCTGCTCTTTGCTGGTGGCCTACCCGCTGGCCTATGCCATGGTGCGGGTGCGCAACCGCCTGTTGAAATCGTTCATCCTCATCGTGTCGATCACGCCGTTGTTCCTGGGTGAAATCGTCCGCACGTATTCGTGGATCATCGTGCTGGGCAACAATGGCTTCATCAACACGGTGCTGCGGAAAACTGGGTTGATCGACCTGCCGCTGAACCTGATGTTCACGCACCTGGGCGTGCTGATTGCGCTGGTGCATGTGACGATACCCGTGGTGGTGCTGATGCTGGCCACCGCCATTTCGCACATCAATCGCGACTATGAAAAAGCCGCGCAAAGCCTGGGTGCCGGCCCCGTGCGCACCTTCCTGACGGTGACGCTGCCGCTATCCATGCCGGGCATCATCGCCAGCATCACCACGTCGTTCGCCTGGACCTTCAGCGCGTTTGCCACACCGCAGATGATCGGCGGCGGCCGGGTGCCCACCGTATCGACGCTGGTCTACCAGTTGGGCTTCTCTTCCATGAACTTCCCCCTGGCCGCGAGCCTGAGCGTTGCCGGCCTGGCCTTGACGGTCGTGTCGCTGATGCTGCTGGGCCGGGGCACCAAGCGACTCAAAGCAATGGGAGCGCACTAGCATGGCCATCAAACACACCCTGCCCTTGCCCTTGCGCATTGGCGCGCCGCTGCTGATCACCCTAATCCTGGCCTTCGTGCTGTTGCCGGTGGTGGTGGTGACCCTGGCGTCGTTCAACGACAAGGCACTGCTGACGTTTCCGCCCGAAGCCTGGTCGCTGCGCTGGTTTGAACGGGTCTTCACGTACCCGGACTTTCAGCAGGGCTTTCGCGCCAGCCTGATCGTGATGGTCTGGGCGTCGTTCCTGGCGCTGTTCATCGGCACCGCGCTGGCCATCGCCGTCAAGCGCATGGGCTTTCCCGGCAAGGACATGTTGCAGGCCATCCTGCTGTCACCGCTGGTGATCCCGCATTTCACGCTGGGCCTGGGGCTGCTGATTTTGGTGGCGCAGTTTGATATGGACCGGGGCTACGGCCTCGTCATCCTGTGCCATGTGATGCTGGTGCTGCCCTTCGTGATGCGCAGCGTTTATGTGTCCATGGAGAACATCGACGAACGCCTGGAACAGGCGGCGGCCAGCCTGGGGGCTTCACCCTTGAAGGTGATGTTCACGGTGACCGTGCCCTTGCTGGCGCCCGGTCTCTTTGGCGGGTGGTTGTTCGCCGCCATCATGTCGTTCAGTGAATTCACCGCGTCGCTCTTCGTCACGACGCAACTGACGCAGACGCTGCCGGTGTCGATGTACAACTACGTGCGTGAATTCGCGGACCCGACGCTTGCCGCGCTATCGGTGGTGTATATCGCCGTGACGGCCAGCCTGCTGGCGCTTGCCAACGCCTTCCTGGGCCTGGGCAAGATCCTGAACATCGAAGAGGTAGAGTAGGCGGTTTGGCGGCCGGCGGTCCGGCGGTCCGGCGGTCCGGCGGCCGGCGCCCCGGCAGCAGGCGGCAGGCGAACCTGCCGCACGGCGACCCGGCGCTCAGTAACCGCGCGACGGGTCGATCTGGTTGGTTGGGGCATCGCCGCGCGAAACACGCGCGATGTTCTCAGCGATCTGCGCCGCCGCCGACGCCGGAATGGCAACGGATGCCAGATGCGGCGTGATCAGCACGTTATCCATGGCCCAAAGCGGATCATCGCCGGGCAGGGGCTCGCGTTCAAAAACATCCAGCGTGGCCGCGCCGATGTGCCCGCTTTGCAGCAGCGTCATCATGGCCGCCTGGTCCACCAGGGCGCCACGCGCCACGTTGATCAGCGCGGCCCCGCGCGGCAGCTTCTCAAGCCGCGCCTGGTCAAGCAGGCCGCGCGTCTGCGGCGTCAGCGGCAGCATGATCACCAGGATATCAGCCTGCGAGATCACCGTATCCAGCGCGCCCATACCCGCGTGGCACTGCACGCCCTCAATCTGGCGCGGGCTGCGCGACCAGCCCAGCACGGTGAAGCCTTGGCGTTGCAGTTCGTGGGCCGCATAAGCGCCCAGTTCCCCCAGCCCCAGCACCGCCACGCGCGTATCCTCTGGCGCGCGCGGATGCCGATACGCCCATTCTCCACGGCGCTGCGCCTGTTCAAACCAGGGAATATCGCGCGCGTGGCGCAGCGTGGCGAACAGCACGTAGCCCGCCATCATGCGAGCCATGTGCGGATCGGTGATGCGGGTAATGGGTACGCCGGCCGGGAGATCGTTGCGGCCGACCAAGGAATCCACCCCCGCGCCCAAGTTGATGATCAGGCGCAGGTTGGGCATGGGGTCGAAGAAGCCGGTGGGCGGCTTCCAGGCCAGTGCGTAGTGGATGGCGGCGGGGTCGTCGACCTCGCTCTCGTGCAGGATGCGCAACTGCGGCATGCGCGCCTGCAAGGCCTGCTTCCAGGCGGTGAAATCGTCGAACTGGCTGTAGAAGACCAGCGCGCCAGACGGCGCGGCGAGGGTTGCGGAGCCTATCGCGGTGTTACCTGACGTCATCGGTATCGCCTTTTTCAAGCGGGGCGCGCGATCAGGCGCGACATGGCTTCAATGGCCAGCTCATAGCCCTCGCCGCCCAAGCCCGCGATGACGCCGTCGGCCGCTTTGGAAATATAGGAATGATGGCGAAACGCTTCGCGCCGCCAGATGTTGCTCATGTGGACCTCGATAATGCGGCCGGGAAACGCCAGCAAGGCATCCAGGATGGGAATCGAGGAATACGTCAGGCCCGCGGCGTTGATGATGATGCCTTGCGCATCGCCGCGCGCTTCCTGTATCCAGTCGATCAACTGGCCTTCGTGGTTGGATTGCACGAAATGCAGTTGCAGGTTCAGGCTGGCCGCCTTCTTTTCGCAACGTTCTCGTAGCGCCGGGAAGCTCTCGGCGCCATAGGTTTTGTTGGCGTCCAGGCCATACAGATTGGCGTTCGGGCCGTTGAGAAACCAGATGGTGGCAGGAGTAGAGGGTGTCATGGCGGTGCGACCTTAAGCTTCGTGAGGAAGGGTTGCCTGCATGGCGGGCAGCTTGCGAAACGCCGCTTCCCATTGCGTGGCGCGCGGATGGCTGGCGCGCCAGTCCAGTTCAGGAAAACGAAAATCCAGATAGCCCAGCGCGCAGCCCAAGGTGACGTCGCCGATGGTGGGCGCTTGCGTGGGTAACGTGGCAGTCGGCGGTTCGATCTGCCGTTCGATCTCAACCAGGCAGGCGTCGACCTTGACCAGTTGCGCCTCGCGCCATACCGACCACTGATACTCAGCCGGCCGAGCCGTGCGTTCATAGCGCGCCAGCAAGGCCGCGTCCAGCAGCCCATCACCCAACGCCTGTTGCGCCAGGGCGACCCAGCGGCGCGGCCCCGCGGCAGGAAACAGATCGGCGTTGCCCCCCAGATGGGCCAGGTATTCGCAAATGACGCGGCTGTCGTACAGCGCCTGCCCATCGGCCAGGATCAGCGTCGGCACCTTGGCCAAGGGGTTATACACAGCGATGCGATCATCGCGGCGTACCGGATTGGCCGCGCTGTCCAGCCATTGGATCTGATCCGCCACGCCCGCCAAATGCGCGCAAACCATGACCTTTCGGACGTACGGGGAGGTGGGTGCGTAAAGCAGCTTCAGCATGGGGTCTATTCCTTTATCGCGAAGGCAACACGAACAACGCAACGCATCAAGGGCGCAGCACTGCCTTGCCGAACACGTCGCCGCTTTCCAGCAGGCGGTGCGCCTGCGCCGCCTCTGACAATGGCAGGCTGGCGTGGACGCGCGGGGCGATGCGGCCGTCCGACACCAACGGCAGCACATGCCGGGTGATGGCCTGCGCCATGCGCGTTTTCTCTGCCGCGCTTTGCGGCCGCAGGGTGGATGAATGCAGGCTCAATTGCTTTTGCATCAGGGTCAGCAAATCAATGTTGACCTGCGACCCTTGCAGGAACGACAGGCTGACGTGACGGCCGCCAAAGGCCAGCGCCTGAAGGTTGCGCCGCACATAGTCGCCGCCCACCATGTCCAGCACCACGTCCACGCCCTGCCCTTGCGTGGCGTCCAGACAGGCCCGCACGAAATCCGTGTCGCGATAGCAGAGGGCATGGGCCGCGCCCATCTCGCGCAGCGTCGGCAGACGGTCCGCGCGCCCGGCCGTCGCCACTACCCGCGCACCCGCCGCGTGCGCCATGCGCAGGGCCAACGTGCCGATGCCGCCCGCCGCGCCATGGATCAATACGGTCTGGCCCATGCGCAGGCGGCCAAGCTCAAACAGGTTGTGCCACACGGTGAACAGGCCTTCGGGCAAGGCCGCCGCCGCGTCGTCGTCCAGGCAATCCGGCACGACAAAAGAATGGTCGACGCGGGCCACGCACCAGGGTGCATAGCCGCCACCGGGCAACAGGCTCATCAGCCGTTGCCCCCGCAACGCTTCGGGCACGCCGGGGCCTGTGGCGACGACCTGGCCGCAGGCTTCCAGGCCCAGCACGTCGGTCACACCAGTGGCCAGCCGTACCGCCCCCTGGCGTTGCATGATGTCGGGCCGGTTGACGCCGGCGGCGCGCACGCGCAACAGCACTTCACCGGGGCCGGGCACGGGCACCGGCCTTGTTGCCAACGTCAGCACACTGGCGTCGCCGGGTTCGCGGGCGACGACGGCCTGCATGGTGGAGGGAATGACGGTCATGGCGGGCGCTAGGACACGTTGAACACGCTGATGCCCTGGCCGGGCAACGCCAGGCCGGTCACTGAGCCTACCGGCCAATGCTGCAAGGCATCCAGGCCCGCGCTGCGCACCATCACGCGTTGATGGCCGGCCACCGGGATATCGACGTCGATATAGGAATCAATGTGATCGCCCTGGAACACATGGTTCACGACCGTGCCGCTAAGCACGGATTCGCTATGCAGGCTCTCAAGCCGGATCTGTTCCGGCCGCACATAGATGTCCAGGCGGCGGCCTTCGTGCGAGCCGCCCACCAGCCGGTCTCGCGCCACGCGGATCAAGCCGGCGCCCAGGCGCAGCAAGATTCCGTCCGGGTCCGAGCCGTGATAGTGCGCGGGCAGTATGTTCACATCGCCCAGGAACGAGGCCACGAAAGGGTCTTGCGGATTGCGGTAGAGCTCGTCGGGCGTGGCGATCTGGCGGATGACGCCGCTGGACATCACCGCGATACGGTCCGACATGGCCAGCGCCTCGCCCTGGTCGTGCGTGACGAACACCGTGGTCACGCCCAGCTTGCGCTGGATCTCGCGGATTTCCACCTGCATCGAACCGCGCAGGCCCTTGTCCAGCGCCGAGAACGGCTCGTCCAGCAGCAGCACCTTGGGGCGTATCACCAAGGCGCGCGCCAGTGCCACGCGCTGCTGCTGGCCGCCGGACAACTCGCGGGGCTTGCGTTCGCCCAGCCCATCCAGCTTGACCAGCGCCATCGCCTCTTCCACGCGCTGGGCAATCTCAGCGGCCGGCATCCGGCGCATGCGCAGGCCGTAGCCGATGTTGCGCGCCACCGTCATATGAGGAAACAGCGCGTAGTTCTGAAACACCATGCCAATTTGCCGCTGATAGGGCGGCAGATCCGTAACCAGTTGATCTTCGATGAAGATCTCGCCGTTGTCCGCTTGCGCGAACCCCGCGATCAGGTTCAACAGCGTGGTCTTGCCGCAGCCGGACGGCCCCAGCAGCGTCAGGAATTCACCGCGCCGGATCTTCAGCGACAGCTCCTGCAACACCGTCTGCTGACGGTACTTCTTGACCACTCCTTCCAGGCTCACCGCGCTGGACGATTTTGGGGACACGGGGCTGTTCTGCATGGCGGCTCTGTCTGTTGCGCGATGCTTTGCAGAATAAGGGAAGCGGGGTCGGCCGGCCGTTTGTGGATATTGATGCGGTCCATCGGAAAAAACGAAACGAGGCCCCCGTTTCGGCCCACGGCAAGTGATTTGCTTTTTCCTAAGCCCAGCGTCCAAAAAACCAAGTTATCAAGCGCGCCCATCTGGCTCACACTGCGCCGCATCGATGCACGTATGCGGTCTGGAACCTTCTTAGGAAAAGCAATGTCAGTGGAAAAAACCAATACCTTGGTGATCGGCGCCGGCCAGGCCGGCATCGCGATGAGTGAGCACCTGGGCGCGATGGGCATTGACCACATCGTGCTGGAACGCAAGCGCATCGCCGAACGCTGGCGCTCTGAACGCTGGGACTCGCTGGTGGCCAACGGCCCCGCCTGGCATGACCGCTTTCCCAGCCTGAAATTCGACGACATCGGCGCGGATGTGTTCCCGCCCAAGGAACGCATGGCGCAGTACTTTGAAGACTACGCCAGGATGATCAATGCGCCCGTGCGCACCGGCGTCGAGGTCCTGCGCGTGCAGCGCAACCAGAAGCGGCCTGGTTTCACCGTCACCACGTCTGATGGCGTGTTCGAAGCGCTGCATGTGGTGACCGCGACCGGCGCGTTCCAGATTCCCAGCTACCCGGCCATCGTGCCAGAAGACGCGGGCATTCAGCAGGTGCATTCATCCGCCTACAAGAACCCGGGCCAGCTTGCAGACGGTGCGGTGCTGGTGGTGGGCGCGGGCGCTTCGGGCTCGCAGATTGCCGAGGAATTGCGCCGCGCCGGGCGCACCGTGTACCTGTCCGTGGGCGAACACTATCGCCCGCCCCGTTCCTACCGCGAACGCGATTACTGCTGGTGGCTGGGCGCGCTGGGCATGTGGGACGAAGTCAAGAAAAAGCCCAAACGCGAGCACGTCGCCTTCGCGGTCAGCGGCTACGACAACGGCAAGACCATCGACTTTCGCCGGCTGGCGCATGCGGGCATTCAGTTGGTCGGCATCACGCAACGCTTTGAGAACGGCGTGATGGCGTTCCAGGAGGGCTTGGCCGAAAACGTGGCGCAAGGCGACGCCGACTACTTTGAAGTGCTGCGCGAGGCCGACGCCTACATCGAACAGAACGGACTGGACCTGCCGCCTGAACCCGAAGCCTGGGAACTGCTGGACGACCCCGACTGCCTGACAAACCCCATCCTGAGCCTGAGTCTGGCCCACGCCGGTATCACCAACATCGTCTGGGCAACCGGCTTCAAGGTGGATTACCGCTGGATGGAAGTCGACGTGTTCGACGACCAGGGCTACCCCGTTCACAAGCGCGGCATCACCGCTGAAAAAGGCATCTACTTTCTGGGCCTGCCGAACCAGTCGAACCGGTCGTCGTCATTCATCTGGGGCGTGTGGCACGACGCGAAATACATCGCGGACCATATCGGGATTCATCTGGACTATCTGGCGTATGAGAAGAACGGAGGGATGCCGCAAGTGTGAATGAGGCATGCGGGGCGCGTTCCACCCTGGTCCGCGTTCCCGCCCGTGCTCAGCCCAGATACTCCACGTTTCCACACACCGAGATACTCTGCCCGCTGATGACCGCCCCTTCGTCGGAACACAGGAAGGCCACTTGGTTCGCGATATCTTCGGGACGCGTCATGCGGCGTAGCGAGACTTTCTCGACCAGTTGTTCGCGCATCGCATCGTTGCTGACGCCCCCTGCCTGCGCGCGGGCGGCAATGATGCGCTCGACGCGATCGCCCGACACCACGCCCGGCAGCACGGAGTTGACGCGAATGTTGGACGGGCCCAGTTCCATGGCCCACGTCTGCGTCAGCCCCGCCAAGCCGAACTTGCTGGCGCTGTAGGGGCTGCGCAGCGAAAAGCCCAGACGACCCGCCACCGATGAGATATTGACGATGGCGCCGCCACCGGCCGCCCGCAGCAAGGGCACGGCGCTGCGCGCGCACAGGAAAGTGCCGGTCAGATTCACGTTCAACGTGTTTTGCCAGGCGTCCAGCGGGGTGTCTTCCAAGCGGCTGGTGGGGCCGGACACGCCCGCGTTGTTGATCAGAGCGTCAAGCTTGCCCCAGCGCGCGGCCAGGTCCGCGAACATGGCCATTACCTGCGCTTCGCTGGAGACGTCGGTCACGCTTACCGTCATACGCGGGTTCACGCTGCGTGCCGCTTCGCAGGCTGCCGCATCCACGTCGCAGATGTGCACTTCGGCGCCGGATGCCAGGAATTTCTGCGCGATGGCCAAGCCGATGCCCTGCGCGCCCGCCGTGATCAGGACGCGCTTGCCGTTCAAGGATTCAATCATGATGTCTCGTCAACGTTAAGGCGTTCAGACCGCGAACTCGGGGCGGAGTCCGCTTTTCAAGGGCAAGCCCATGATCTCGCGCGCCTCGGCGGGTGTGGCGGGTTCCATGTCCATTTCGCGGATGAT
This sequence comes from Achromobacter spanius, assembly GCF_029637605.1. Taxonomy (NCBI): domain Bacteria; kingdom Pseudomonadati; phylum Pseudomonadota; class Betaproteobacteria; order Burkholderiales; family Alcaligenaceae; genus Achromobacter; species Achromobacter spanius. The sequence continues at coordinate 3,666,550 of NZ_CP121261.1, forward strand.
GCGCACAATGCGCTCGGTCAGTTGGACATTGGTGGCCAGTTCGCCGTGCCGGTAATACAGGTTGTCTTCCAGGCCCACGCGCGCGTGGCCACCCAGCAGCAACGCGCTGATGTTGGCTTCAAGCTGCGACGGGCCGATACCGCTGACGCAGAAAATGCTGTTCTTCGGCAGCAGGTCCACCATCATTTGCAGATGCCGGGGCGAGAACGGCATCGCGTTCTGGAAATTCCGATGCACGTTCATGACCAGGTTGATGAAGTGCGGCTCTTCGTCCAGGCCTTCCTCGATCAGCGTCGTGGCGTCTTGCAGGATGTGCGTGGGGCTGAAGACCTCCCACTCGGGCTTGATGCCGCGCGCCTTCATGCCGGCCGCCAGTTCGCGCGCCTTGCTCAGCGGCGTATTCATCAGGTATTCGCGGTCGCCAAACGCCAGGTTCAGCGTGGTGGCGTCCAGCGTGCACATTTCGGCGCCGGCATCCATGCCCTTGAGCCGCTCTTCCCACAAGATTTCCCAGGTGCCGGGCGACGTTTCCTTCACCATGTCGCCATGCACGCCGCCCCCGGTGGAATTGTTCAGCACAATGTCGCAACGTTCGCGGATGCGCTGGTTCATGTCGCGGTAGATGGCGGCATCGCACGTGGCCTGGTCGTCCGGCCGGCGCGCGTGCAGCGCCACCACGCTGGCGCCCGCGTTGTAGCAGCGGTAGACGTCCTCGGCGATTTCAGCGGGTTGCGTCGGCAGGTGCGGGTTCTGGGTCTTGAATGCCATGCCCCCGGTTGGGGCGATGGTTACGATGACTTTGCGTTTGGCCATGGGGGTCTCCGGTTCACTTCCACAGCGCGCAGCGGCTTTCGGCTTTCTTGGTGAAGGCCTCGTTGCCGTCAATGGTCTGCAGCACCTTGAAGTAGTCCCAAGGCGCTTTGGACTCGTCCGGCGTCTTCACCTGCAACAGGTACATGTCGTGCACGACGCGGCCATCCGGGCGCACCACGCCGTCCTTGATGTACATGTCATTCAGCTTGTTCTCGCGCAGGTATGCCAGCACGCGATCACCGTCGTCCGTGCCCAGGGCCTTGACAGCGCGCAGGTATTGCAGCGCCGCGGAATAATCGGCCGCTTGCAGCGACGACGGCATGGCGTTGCGGCGTTCAAAGAACTTCTGGCTCCAGGCGCGGGTCGCATCGGATGCGTTCCAGTACCAGCTATCGGTCAGGTACAGGCCCTGCGTGGCGGGCAAGCCCATGGCGTGGATGTCGTTGATGAACATGATCATGCCCGCCAGCTTCATCGTCTTGGTCACGCCGAATTCATTGGCGGCCTTGATGGCGTTGGTGGCGTCGGCGCCCGCGTTGGCCAAGGCAAGAATCTCTGCCTTGCTGGCTTGCGCCTGCAACAGGAACGACGAGAAATCGTTGGCCGACAAGGGATGCTTGACCGATCCCACGACCTTGCCGCCGCCCGCCTCGACCACCTTCGTCGTATCCGCTTGCAGCGCGTGGCCGAATGCGTAATCGGCCGTCAGGAAATACCAGCTTTTACCACCCGCCTTGACCACCGCCGCGCCCGTGCCGCGCGCCAGCGCAACCGTGTCGTAGGCATAGTTCAAGGTGTAGGGCGTGCATTGCTCGTTGGTCAGCACGGGTGCGCCCGCGCCCACCACGATAATGGGCTTCTTCTTGTCGGCCGCCACCTTGGACATGGCCAGCGCGGTGCTGGAATTGGTGCCGCCGATCAGCATGTCCAAGCCCCGCTGGTCCAGCCATTCACGCGCCTTGGCCGATGCGATATCCGCCTTGTTCTGGTGGTCTGCCGTCAACAGCTCGATCTTCTTGCCGTTGATCTCGCCGCCCATTTCCTCGATGGCCATCTTGATGGCTTCCGCTCCACCCGGGCCGTCGGGGCCGGAGTACACGCCGGACAGGTCGGTGATGAAGCCGATTCGGATGACATCGTCCGAAATCTGGGCGTGCGCGGCGCTTGCACTGAGCAGCGACACGGCGGCAGCGCAGGCGAGCGCGCTGCCGGACTTGATGCGTGGCATTGACAACATACCTGTCTCCTCTTATGTTTTTTGGCTCTTGATGCCTCAAGTATTCTGGGACCGCCCCCGGGCGCGTACAGTCATCATGGTGACAAAGCGGCCTAGGGTTTACCTGTGCGCCTTTTACCTTTTGCCTTTTTCCCCTTTTGCCCTGTTGTTGAACGGAGAAACCATGCGTGGACCGACCGCCAGCCTAGGCAACCAGACCCGTGGCCCCAAGCGCAAGCCGGCCGCGTGCCCGGTGGACAGAATGTTGAGTGTTGTGCCCTGGTACAACGGCATGCCCGAGCTTGAGCGCAACCTGGTCCGCTCGGAACTGCGCACGGTGCCGCTGGCCACTGGCGAATACCTGTTTCGCGCGGGGTCCAAATCGCTGGGTTGGTATGGCGTGGTCGAAGGCCTGGTGAAATGGACCTCGCCCGGCGCGGACGGCAAGTCCCTGTCGTTGGCCGGCTTCAGCATCGGCAGCTGGTTCGGCGAAGCCACCATGCTGCGCCGCGCGCGCTTTGAGTATGAGGTGATTGCGCTACGCCCCAGCCGCATCGTCATCCTGCCGCGCGACACCTGCGAACGCCTGTGGAACCACAACATCGAATTCACCAAGGCGCTGACGATGCACCTGGCGCAGCGGGTCAACTGGCTGATGGCCAGCTACACCGGCAACGTGCTGCTGGACGTGGACACCACCGTCGCCCGCGCCGTGGCGGCGCAATTCGATGCCGAACGCCATTCGGACACGCAAGGCCGATTGAAAATATCCCAGGAAGAAATTGCCAGCTTGTGCGGGGTCTCCCGCCAGCGATGCAACGCCGCGCTGACCCGGCTGGCGCGCGCGGGGGTACTGCGAACGCACTACGGCGGCATGACGATTCTGGATAAGGACGCGCTGTATCAACGGGCGTTGATTGACGATGATTCGGGGGATTCGCCGAGTATGATGCGCCGCTGACTCATTGGAGATGCGTTGACATTCGACGACCAGAAGGCGAGCAGCTTGCCTCGACGGGCCGGGCTGCGCGTAGGTTTGCGGGTCTTGCTCATGCTATTGCCCTTGTTCTGCCTATTGCTGGCTTGGGCAGGCTGGAAGATTCTGAAATCGCCCTACGAACCCCAGGGCGCAACGTCCACGGCGTCGGCATTCATCCAGGACATTCACCAGGAAAACTGGCCACGCGCGCATGACCTGACATTCAAGAACGGCTACACCGGACGCAGCCTGGATGAACTGCGCCGCGTCGCCGCCCGCCAATTCTGCGGGCGTGTGTCCGTGCTGAAATCCTGGCATCCCCCACAAACCCACGGCAACCGGCTGCGCCGATGGCTGAACGGCGTGGCGGTGGATCAAGACCAGGTGTGGGTGGAATTCGATGACGCGGCGTCGGGATGCATGATGACGTTCGAGATGCGGCTTGGCAAAGATAGCCAGTGGAAGGTCTTCAATTTCCAGAGCCATGCGGGGTGATGGTGGGCACCGGGGATTCACTAAGCGTTCATATATGAACACCTAGAGGGGTTAGCAATTCAGATCTGAACAAGGCTCCGAGACGACCGTTGCCGACTTGTTGACGTATTCATTTTTGATTATATTGAATACACCAATAGCGACAGGAGCCGGACATGCCTCGGACTACGACTACAACCATGACGGTACGCCTTAGCGGACCGCTCAGTGATTTCGTCGCCGCCAACGTGGGCGAGCATGGCGACTACGAAAACGTCAGCGAATACATGCGCGATCTGATCCGCCGCGACAAGGAACGCAAGGAACAGGACGCCTTCAACCGACTGAAGGCCGAGCTGGCCCACGCCTTCGCAGCCCCGGAGGCGTCGTACCGCCCTCTGACCGCAGCCGATGTGATCGCGCGCAACCGAGGCTGACGGCGTGGCCAACGTACTGATCCAGGAAGCAGCCTCCTGGCGGCTTGACGAAATCTATCGCTACACGCGCGATCGTTGGGGTACGGATCAAGCCGATCGCTACATTACCGGCCTGTTCGATGCCTTCGAAGGCATCGATACCCACCGGACTTCATCCAAGCCCCTTCCCGCCGAGTTCGGCATCGACGGCTACTTCTTCCGCTACGAACGCCACTTCGTTTACTGGCGCCGGCTCTCGAACGGCGACATCGGCATCGTCACCCTACTGCACGAACGGATGCACCAGATCGACCGTTTTCGGGACGACTTTGGTTTATGAGCGAAAGGCAATTTTGGGAAAGGCCATGCCAAGATCCAGGACGGCCCGAGCAACACGCCACGGCGTTTTCTTGGAACTGCCTGGATGTTGAGGTGGCGCGGGTGAAGGGTTTCTCATCCGGGGGGAGCTGGCGAACTAGCGTAGCCATTTCGGTGTGCCAAGACTCGCCGGTATTTGGGTTCGTCATAAAACTACTCACCGTGACCGTCAGAATGGCGCACCGCCATGCGTTCAAATACCTGCGTACCACTCATAACCACGATCTTCCCAGTAGCCGCCTCGACCGCCCCATAACGTGTCGAACGACGAAACGACTTCGATGCGCATCAGGTATTTCGCCTGTTTGTAGCCGAGCTGCCGTTCGACTCTCAGCCGCAGCGGCGCACCATGTGCAACCGGCAGATCCTTTCCGTTCATCGCATACGCAAGAATCGTCTGCGGATGATAGGCATCGAGCAGATCGATACTTTCGTAATAACGGCCACTGCCATCAAACGTAACCTCTAGCTCATCCGCGCAGTGAAGCACGACATATCGCGCTCCGGGTTTCAATCGTGCAAGATCCAATATCCGGCCGAGGGGGGCCCCCTGCCATTGCCCGATAGCACTCCACCCCTCGACACAATCGTGCCGGGTAATCTGCGTGCGCGACGGCAGACTTTTCAGTTGCGCGAGGGACAGGCTGAGAGGTTGTTGCACCAACCCATCCACCTGCAGCCGCCAATCGGCGAAGTCATTTTCGAGCAGACGGTTATATTCCTCGGAGTCAGGTGCTTGGGTACCATTGGCGCGGAATACGGGCGATAAGTCGGCCACGCTGTATTCTGGGGCCAGCGATTGACGGTCCAGCAGCAATCGCTGACCAGCCATCGTCAGCTTTTCGGTATTGCGCAAGACGGTACCGAACGACTCGCTCTGCGTCACGCGGTCACAGCCAGCCAGCAACAATGTGCTGGCGCCAGAAACCAGGCTGGCCAACATTTTCCGTCGGGAAAATCCTGTTGTCATGATTCATGTCCTGAGTGATCGATGTCATAGCGTCCGGTGATCATCGATCGTATGTTGTTCCAAAAACCAGACAACACGACCATGAGTACATGCACAATGACAAACAGCACCAGCGATGATGCCGTGATGAAATGCAAGGTACGTGCCGACTGCCGGCCCCCGAACCAATCGGGTAAAAACGGAAAGGCCGCGTCAATACCGGGCGACATAGTCAACCCCGTCAACACCATGAGGGGCAGTAGTACCAGCGCGACCATCAGATAAGTGAGTTTTTGCAGGGCGTTATATCGCCGTGCTTCGTCGCCTTTGGCGAAACGCAGGCGTGCATGATCCACGATTTCTCGCCATAGGTGCCGCGGCGTCAGCTGATCCCGATCCGGCAACAGTTCCCCGCGAATATGATTTCGCCAGAGTCCGTGTACTAGATACAGCAGACCATTGATCACCAGCAGCCAGGCAAACAGGAAATGCCAGTTCCTGGCTGCGCCCAGATCGTAATAGGACGGAATGGTCAGCCAGGCAGGAAATGCTCGTGCCGTATCGGCACCGTCTACGTTAGAGACGCCGAGAATGCCGGTTGTCTCGATACGAAGCGCACCAATGCGAAGGAATCCGTGCGTGCCATCGTCACGTTGCTGTGAACCAATCTCCAGCAGCGCATGTTCGGTATCGGCACCATACTGACCCCAGTAGAGTCGGGGGTGCGCATTGAAAATCTGCAATCCGCTGAGCAACATGATTGAAAAGCACAGCACGTTGATCCAATGCGTAATGCGCACGGTCACAGAATGACGCCGGATGCGATGACGGCGCGTTGGACTATCCGCAACACGGATAGAGGTTGAATTAGTGATATTCATGGACAGGGTCTCTTTTCGGCTGGCAGGGGATGCCAGCCGGACATCGTTGTGATCCCATTACATCGGAGGCACGACACCGTTCTTGCCTACGATCAACTGCCCCGTCGACAGCATGCCTTTTGCATCCTTTTGCGCGGGGATGAAAACAGCGGTGCCGGGTTGCACGTCCTCAGCCGTAGCAGGTGCAAGCGTCACAACTGGCGTACCGTTGGGGATGGCGATTTTCTTTTCTTTGCCGTGATAGTTGACCGTCACCGTGCTGCCATCCACCGATTTGACGGCGTCGCCGACGGTAGCATTGGTCATTGTGCTATTGGGTTTCAAATCCCATCCATAGCTGCCTTCCCCGGTTCCTTTGAGTGCGGGGGGAAAGATCAGCACTTCCAACGCGCCGTCGCCGCCGGCAGACTTGGGCAACGAAGCGATGCCCACGAAATCGCCTGGCTTGATATCACCGATGCTGGCTTTCACGACAGCTGACGCCATCCATCCTTTGTTAAGCGTAATAGTCAGTGCTTGACCCTCGCGTGATTTCACCTGTAGTTGATCACCAGCCAGCGAGACCACGGTGCCGCGTACGCGTACGATTTGATCTGCTGGATTGGCCGCCATTGCGGCAGTCAGGCCCCCAGCGACAAGGGCGACGCCCGCCACACTGTTGATGAGGTATTTGCGTAATGTTGAGAGATGCATACAAATTTTCCTGGTGATGAAAACACCACCTAACGAACAATCGGCGTCTAAGGTGAAGCAAGCTGTCGAAAGCCGCGCCGAGAAAACTTTCGAATAACGACCAACTAGTTGGTCGGTTGCTAAACTAAAAAAAATGGCGACCTTGCTCCTATCCGGACAGGAGACCTGATTCAGACAGTCAACTGATGAATAGCAGCACTCACTAGCGTGCGAAAAACCTCTGGCCGGCGGGCCGCCCGCGCCGACAACGATGACTGACTGGATACGCAAACGCGACAATTGCCGTCGCTAGATCAGCTTTTTGTCGCTCGTGATGGCTACCAATCTACTAGTTGGTCGATAGGCTGTCAAGGCGGCTTTTGTCACTCGTCGTCAAGAAACTTCAAGATCGCGCGGTTGAACGCCGCCGGATCCTGAATGAATGCAAAGTGAACCGCCCCGGGTTTTGCAGCGGGCAGCGCGAAGGCGTCACCACCAGCGAGCGCGAGCGGATCAAGGAACTGGAGCGGGAGAACCGCGAACTGCGCCGGGCCAACGACATCCTGCGTACGGCCAGCGCTTTTTCGCACAGGCGGAGCTCGACCGCAAACTGAAGTCGTAAACGCCTACATCGACCGGCACCGGGAGGCTTACGGGGTCGAGCCGATCTGCAAGATGTTGCAGCTTGCCTCGTCGGCCTATCGGCGCCATGCCGCGCGGCTGTACGATCCATCGCGACGCAGCGACCGCGTCCGGCGCGACGAACAGCTCACGCTGCACGGTCGAGCGACTGATGCGCATGCAGGGTCTGCAAGGTGTGCGGCGCGGCAAGCGGCTGCGAACGACCATCGCCGATGACGCGGGCAGCCGCCCGCTGGATCGGGTCAACCGGCAATTCCGCGCAGACCGGCCGAACCAGTTGCGGGTCTCGGACTTCACCTATGTCTCGACCTGGCAGGGCTGGCTGTACGTGGATTCGTCATTGACGTCTACCCCCGGCGCATTGTCGGTTGGTTCAACCATAAACGCCTGTACTCATCCATCGGTTATATGCCGCCCGCCGAAGCTGAGGCAAACTACTACAACCAACTCGGCACAACCGCCGACGAGGCCGTTTTACTTTAACCAAATAGCCTCCGCGATACCCGGGGCGGTTCACCGTAGAAGCTAAGCGTGGAGCGGGTGAAGGGAATCGAACCCTCGTATGAAGCTTGGGAAGCTGCCGTTCTACCATTGAACTACACCCGCTCGGGTGTCGTGCCGCAGCGCTTGGCCTGGGCAGAGCCGACGATTATAGCGCGGGTTTTTCAGATTCCAGGGGCGATTTTTGCGTGCGTCCTTGGCGGTATGGACCTTCGGAATTTAATGCGTCCCCAATTTAGTCCATCCGGCCGACTCCGCCCCGCCGCACCTGCCACTACAATTCGGGGCTATGAAACCCAACAACCCCGCGAACTCCTCCGCGGACACCCCCGCGACGCCTTCCGTGAACACCTCCGACACCCCCGCCGACTCCTCCGCTTCGGCGCCTGCCACCGCCCCCGTTTCCGCCGAAACCCAGGCGGCCTTGGCAAGCACGGCCCACGCGCCGAACAGCCCTGGCGCCACGCACATCCGCAGCTTCGTGCATCGCCGTGGCCATATCACCCAGGGCCAGTTGGCTGCGTTGGAACGTCTGATGGGCGAATGGTCCATTCCGTACGCGCCCCGCCGCCTGGATCCCGCCGCTGCATTTGGCCGTCAAGCGCCGACGGTGCTGGAGATTGGCTTTGGCATGGGCGAGACCACCGAGAAAATCGCGCTGGCGCGTCCCGAAGACAATTTCCTGGGCGTGGAAGTATTCAATGCCGGTGTCGGATCGTTGCTGCGCCGCATTGAAGATTCCAAGATCTCGAACCTGCGCATCATTCAGCACGACGCCGTGGAAGTCGTGCGCGACATGATTGCGCCGGACTCGCTGGCCGGCGTGCACGTGTACTTTCCGGATCCGTGGCCCAAGAAGCGCCACCACAAGCGCCGCCTGCTGCAGCCGGCGTTCGTGTCGCTGTTGGCCAGCCGCATCGCGCCGGGTGGCTATATCCACTGCGCCACCGACTGGGAAGACTACGCCGTACAAATGCTGGAAGTGCTTGGCGGCGAACCGCTGCTGGCCAACACGGCGGACGGCTACGCGCCCCGCCCCGATTACCGCCCCCTGACCAAATTCGAGACACGCGGTCTGCGCCTGGGCCACGGCGTCTGGGACCTGATCTTCAAGCGAGTCGCCTAATGCTCTATCCGCCGATCGAACCCTACCGCCACGGAATGCTGGATACCGGAGACGGCCACCAGATCTATTGGGAAATGTCGGGCAATCCGAACGGCAAGCCCGCCGTGTTCCTGCATGGCGGGCCGGGCAGCGGTTGTTCGCCCGTGCATCGCCAGCTGTTCGATCCGCAGCGCTACAACGTGCTGTTGTTCGATCAACGCGGTTGCGGCCGATCCAAGCCGCACGCCAGCCTGGACAACAACACGACCTGGCATCTGGTGTCCGACATCGAGCGCCTGCGCACCGAGATCATGGGCGCGGAAAAGTGGTTGGTGTTTGGCGGTTCGTGGGGGTCGACCCTGGCGCTGGCCTATGCGGAAACGCATCCGACGCATACCAGTGAATTGGTGTTGCGCGGCATCTTCGGCCTGCGCCGCGCGGAAATCCAATGGTTCTACCAGGAAGGCGCGTCGTGGCTGTTTCCGGACCGTTGGGAAGAATACCTGGCGCCCATTCCGGAAGCCGAACGTGGCGACCTGGTGGCGGCGTATCACAAGCGCCTGACGGGCGATGACGCGGCCGAGCAACTGCGCGCGGCCAAGGCCTGGAGCAAGTGGGAAGACAGCACCATCACCTTGCTGCCCAGCCCGCGCCACCAGCAAAGCCACGCCGCTGACCGCGCCGCGCTGGCGTTTGCGCGCATCGAGAACCACTACTTCGTGAACGCGGGTTTCATGGAAGAAGGCCAGTTGATTCGCGACGCGCACAAGCTGCGCGGCATTCCGGGCACCATCGTGCAGGGCCGCTACGACGTCTGCACGCCGGCCCGCACGGCCTGGGACCTGCATCGCGCCTGGCCGGAAGCGGATTTTCATCTGGTTCCCGACGCGGGCCACGCCTTTGATGAACCCGGCACGCTGGCGCGCCTGCTCGCCGCGACCGACGCTTACGCAAAACAGTGAGGACACCTGACATGCACATCACCCTGAATGGCGACGCGCGCGAGTTTCCCTTGGACACCACCGTCATTGAACTGCTGCAAACACTGGGCTACGCCGGCAAGCGCGTAGCGGTGGAACGCAATGGCGAGATCGTGCCCAAGAGCCAGCACGAACAGACCACGCTCACCGATGGCGACCAGGTCGAAATCGTGGTGGCGGTGGGCGGCGGCTGAAAGCCCTTATCCACATCCCCCGCGGCGCGAACCGGTGCCGCAACCCACAAAGGCCGCTGTCAGTTCAGCGGCCTTTTGCGTGGGTGATTACATAGAAGCGGACCGCGCATGGCATCCCGCGCCCGATGCGGTTTGCGCTTGCCGTGCGACACGCCCTGCAAAGTGGCGAGCATTGTTGCGTAGTCTGCCAAGCGGCTAGCAACCTGTTACACCATACCCTCTCGTCTCGCGGCGATTACGCGAGTAATAATCGTTGCTGCTGGCGTTGTAGGTTGTCGTGTTGTTGTTCTGGCGTTGCACATCGCCCCATCGGGGCAAGGAGGCATCATGAACACCGCGGTCATCATCAATCTTCTCATCCAGCTCGTTGCTGGCGCAGCGGGCGGTAATGGACTGGGAAAAATGCTCCAGCAGTTCAATTTGGGTCCCCTGGGCAACACCATCGCGGGCGCCATCGGCGGCTTGGCCGGCGGTTCGTGGCTGGCGCCCATGATCACCGCCGGGGCGGGCGCCGCCACGGCGGCCAACACGGGGATGGATCTTTCAGCGATAGCGGGCAGTGTGGTGGGCGGCGGAGTGGGTGGTGCCGTGCTGACCTTGATTGCCGGCATCGTACGCAAGATGTTCGTGGGCCGCGCGCCCTGATGGCAATTCGTTTTCTCACCGCAACATAGATAAAGGAAACACGATGGGTCTGCTCAATTTCATCAAGGACGTAGGCGAAAAGCTCTTCGGCGCCAGCGAGGCCAAAGCCGCGACAGCGGACGAGTTGAAGAAAGAGTTGGATAAGCACGGCCTGAATGCGGATGGCCTGCAAATCTCGGTGGAGGGCGACAAGGTCACGGTGGCTGGCGAGGCGCTCAGCACGGAAGACGCCGAGAAAATCTCGCTGGCGCTAGGCAATACCGTGGGCGTGGCGGCGGTGGACAACCAGTTGAAGGTGAAGCAGGCCACGCCCGAAGCCAAGATGTATACGGTGCAAAAGGGCGACAACCTGTGGAAGATTGCCGAAGCGCAGTATGGCAAGGGCCAGGGCGCGAAGAACACGCTGATCTTCGAGGCCAACAAGCCGATGCTGACGAGCCCGGACAAGATCTACCCGGGCCAGGTGCTGCGCATTCCGCCGGCGGCGTAAGCGCTCATTGAACTCGACAAGCCGGAGAACACCCATGCGTTTTCCGGATTGTGTCGCGGCACGGCTCCCCCTGCCTGCCGCGATTGCTTGGCCAGACGCAATGTCTGGCCATTTTTTTGATTACTTCATTCCAAAACGGCCAAGACCCTTCATGCCGCCCATGGCGCGCATCATTTTTGCCATGCCGCCCTTCTTCATCTGCTTCATCATCCCCTGCATCTGCTCGAACTGAGCCAGCAGGCGGTTGACCTCTTGGACCGGCACGCCGGAACCGGTGGCGATGCGGCGCTTGCGGGATGCCTTGATCAGCTCGGGCTTGGCGCGTTCGGCGGCCGTCATGGAATTCAGGATGCCTTCCGTGCGGCGCAATTGCTTTTCGGCCTGGCCGCCTTGCAACTGGCCCGCGGCCTGCTGGAACTGGGCAGGCAGCTTTTCAAGCAGCGAACCCATATCGCCCAGCTTTTTCACCTGGCCCAGCTGTTCGCGGAAATCGTTCAGGTCGAACTTGTTGCCCGACTTGATCTTGGCCGCCAGCTTTTGCGCATCGGCGATATCGATGTTCTTCTGCGCCTGCTCGACCAGCGACACGATGTCGCCCATGCCCAGCACCCGTTGCGCCATGCGGTCGGGGTAGAAAGGCTCCAGGCCGTCCAGCTTTTCGGACACGCCGACAAACTTCAGCGGCTTGCCGGTAACGTGGCGCACCGACAGGGCCGCGCCGCCACGGGCGTCGCCGTCCAGCTTGGTCAGCACCACACCGGTCAGGGGCAGCGCGTCCGCGAAGGCGCGCGCGGTGTTGACCGCGTCCTGGCCCTGCATGGCGTCCACCACGAACAGCGTTTCCACCGGCTTGACCAGGTCATGCAGCGCGCGGATTTCGCGCATCATGGCTTCGTCGATGCCCAGGCGGCCGGCCGTGTCCAGGATCAGCACGTCGTAGTGGTGACGGCGCGCATGGTCCACCGCGCCGCGCGCGATGTCTTCGGGTTTCTGGCTGGGGTCCGACGGCAGGAAGTCCACGCCGACCTGCGCGGCCACGCTTTTCAGCTGGTCGATAGCGGCGGGGCGATACACGTCGGCTGACACCACCAGCACTTTCTTCTTGCCGGTCTTGCGGCCGTGCTGAGTGTGCTGCCCTTCGGACAGCCAGCGCGCCAGCTTGCCGGTGGTGGTGGTTTTACCGGCGCCTTGCAGGCCGGCCATCAGGATGACGGCGGGCGGCTGCACAGCCAGCGACAGTTCGTTGGAATCGGCGCCCAGGTCGCCGCCCATCAGGGCGGTCAGTTCCTTGTGGACGACGCCGACCAGGGCTTGGCCCGGGCTGAGGCTGGCGGCCACTTCTTCACCCAGCGCTTTTTCCTTCACGCGGGCGACAAATTCACGCACGACGGGCAGCGCCACGTCGGCTTCCAGCAGCGCCATGCGCACTTCGCGCAGCATCTCCTGGGTGTTGGCCTCGGTCAGGCGGGCTTCACCGCGCAGCGTCTTGACGACACGCGAAAGGCGTTGAGTTAGGTTATCGAGCATGAGAGGCGTTTCCGCTTAAACTAGTTGATTGAACGGTGGCCGCAGGCGCGGATTCTGCGCTTTCGGGTGGCACGCACCCCAAGGCCCCATCCAGACAACGGTTTTTATGTCACTAGGCATTGTATTTCACACAGCGGCTGCCTTGGCGTACGCAGTGCTAGGGGGGGCTCTCTGGGCCCGCCTGGCCGGCGCCGGGGAAGTCGAACAGACGGGCAAAATCGGCCGTCTGTGCCTGCTGGGGGCCTTGGTCCTGCATGGAATCGGGCTGCAACAATCCATGTTGGGCGCGCAGCATCTGTTCATTGGGTGGGCACTGGCCCTGTCCGCGGCCATCTGGCTGGGCATGGTGGTGTTCTGGCTGGAAAGCCTGCTGGTGCGCATCGACGGCCTGCAATTGCTGCTGTTGCCCGCCGCCGCCATCGCCAGCGCCCTGGCCGCCGTGTTTCCCCAGGGGCAATTCGTGCCCCACGCCGACAACGCCTGGCTACGCGTGCACCTGTTGATCGCCCTGGCCGCCTATGGCCTGATCACCATCGCCGCCCTGCACGCCATGATGATGGCCCTGCTTGACCGCCATTTGCACCGCCCGCTTGACGCCCCCGCCGAACGCAGCATCATTGGCCGCGTGCTGGACTCCCAGCCGCCCCTGCTGGTGCAGGAACAGCTGCTGTTCCGTATTATCTGGATCGGTTTCATCGTGCTGACCCTGGCGGTGGGCTCGGGGTCGGTGGCGTCAATGAAACTGACGGGCAAGATCCTGCCGTTTGACCACAAGACCGTCTTCACCCTGCTGTCCTGGCTGACGTTCGGCGTGCTGCTTGCCGGGCGCCACGTGTGGGGCTGGCGCGGGCGCGTTGCGCTGCGCTGGACGTTGACGGGTTTTGGTTTCCTGATTCTGGCGTACACCGGCAGCCGGTTCGTGCTGGAAATGATTCTGCATCGAGGCTGACGTGGGCAAGTTGTTGTTCTGGATCGTTTTGATCATCGCGGTGCTGTTCGTAGCTCGCATCGCCGCCCGCATGGCGGCGGCGCGCCAGGAGGGCGACCCGCCCAAGGCCCGCAACCCGCCTCCCCCGGCCAAGCTGGCGCCGGAATCCATGGTGCGATGCGCGCATTGCGGCATCCACCTGCCCCGGTCCGAAGCCGTGCTGCTGAACGGTCACACCTGGTGCGGCACCGAGCACGCAAAGCTGGGCCCAGCCAGGAAGTAAGCGGCGGGCAGGCGGCAGCGTTGGCGCCATCGGCGGCGTTTTACGCGCGCGCCCTTGCAAAAACGCGGATTTTGGACGCGGCGGCGACCACGGCATAATGCCCGTTGGATTCACCACGCATGTTCTCTCTTATGGCTCTGCTTCTGGATCGACATGGCTGGCTGGCGCCGGCCCCGGGTGTAACCCTCCTGCCCTCGCCCAACCGCGACGCGCGTCCCAAAGACGCGCAGGTCTCGCTGCTGGTGCTGCACAACATCAGCCTGCCGCCGGGCAAGTTTGGCGGCCCCGAAGTCGCCGGGCTGTTCCTGAACACGCTTGACCACGCATCGCACCCCTGGCTGGAACGCCTGCGCGGCTTGCGCGTATCGGCCCACTTCTTTATTCGCCGCGATGGGCGCATCATGCAGTTCGTGTCCACCGACCAACGCGCCTGGCACGCCGGGGTGTCGCGCTTTGGCAAGCGCGAACGTTGCAACGACTTTTCCCTTGGCATCGAACTCGAAGGCACGGACACCCTGCCTTACACCGATGAACAATACCTGGCGCTACGCAAGCTGACGCGGGTGTTGCGCGTACGCTACCCCTTGGCCGCGGCCCGAGGTCACGAACACATAGCCCCGGGGCGCAAGACCGACCCCGGGCCGGCTTTCAACTGGACGCGTTTTTCGCGCGACAGCGGCTTTGCGCGGCGGCAGTTGCCGCCCGTCTGACACTACTCAAGGACTGGTTATGTTGAAGATCTGGGGACGCCTGACGTCCGTCAACGTGCAGAAAGTGATGCTGGCCGTGCGCGAACTGGCGCTGCCGCACACCTTCGTACAGGCCGGCGGACCTTTCGGCGTGAACGACACGCCGGAATTCGCCAAGCTCAACCCGAATCGCACCGTGCCGGTCATCGACGATGGCGGCTTCGTGCTGTGGGAATCGAACGCCATCGTGCGCTACCTGGCCTCGCGCTACGGCGTGGGCACGCTCTGGCCCGAAGACGCCTGCCTGCGCGCCGATGCCGACCGCTGGATGGACTGGCAGGCTACCGAATGGCAAGGCGCCATGGGCCCGGCTTTCCTGGGGCTGATCCGCACGCCCGAAGACAAGCGCGACCACGCCGCCATTGAAAACTCGGTCAAGCGTTCCAACGCACGCGCCCTGATCCTGGACCAAGCTTTGCAAGGCCGCGAATTCATCGCCGGCCGCCATCTGACCATGGGCGACATCGCGCTTGTCTGCGCGGCGCACCGCTGGCTGGCCCTGCCCATTGAACGCCCCGACACCCCGGCGCTGTCCGCCTGGTACCGCCGCGTGATGATGCGCCCCGCCCCCCAAGGCGTGCTGACGCTTCCGCTGGAATAGCGCATATTGCGTTGCGATCCCGACTTGTAGGATGGGTGTAGCGCCAGCCGTGACATGTAGGATGGGTGCAGCGCGGCCAGGTCATGCCTAGAACCCCGGGCGCCGATCGCGCGGAACCCATCTTGCAACGGTTGCTATGTGGCAAGGCTGCGGAAGAATTGGGGTGCTGCTTGATGGGTTTCGCGCGATCCGCGTTTGTTTTTTTTCGTGCGACCTCGCGCGCTACACCCATCCTACGTTCAACTGCGGTCCACCTTCCAGCCCATTTCCGCCGAAATACCTGCGGCCGCGTCCTGCACCACCGGGACCATGTCGCGCATGCGTTCCAGGGACATGTACGGCACCGTGCTGGACACGCTGATCGCCGCGACGATGCCACTTGAAGCATCGCGCACCGGCGCCGCCACGCAGCGAATCGACGGCTCGTTGTCTTCCAGGTCAAACGCATAGCCTTGCGCCGCGTACTCGCGCATGCGGTCACGGAACGCTTCCCAGGTCTGCTGGCCGCCTGGGGCGCGCGACGACACCGGCGCGCCGATGCGATGCAGCGCCTTCCATTGCGGCTCTTCGGTATCCAGCAGCAGCGCCTTGCCCACGCCCGTGGCGGCCAGCGGCATGCGATGCCCCACGCGCGACCGCATTTCCAGACCCTTCTTGCCGGAGATCTTCTCCAGGTACAGCACGTCGTCGTTGTCACGCACGGCCAGATGGATGGTGTCGCCCGTTTGTGTGGCCAGCGCATCCAGATAGGGGCGCGCCAGGGTCGCCATGGGAAACGCTTCGCGCGCCTGAAAACCCAGTTCGATCAGCTTCGGCCCCAGCACGTACCCCACACCGGGCAAGGCCCGCAGATAGCGTTCTTGCACCAGGCAACTGGCCAGCCGGTGCGTGGTGCTGCGCGCCACGCCGATGCGGGCGCAGATGTCTTTCAGGTCACGCGCACCGGCCGCCACCGCCTGCACCACGGCCAGGCCGCGCATCAGCGTCTGAGTACCGGCGGGCGCGACGGCGTCGGGGTCCAGGGTGGGGATGGGCATTGCGGGCGGGAGGGTGGTCATGAAACGTGAATACACAGCGAGAACGGGGGCAAGCATACCCGGGATGGCGCAGGGCGCGCGTGCGGTGGGATTACGGTGGGATTGCGGCGAGGCTGCGAACGGAATTGCGGCGGGGTTGCACCCCCGGCGCCTGCCCAATCTCGCCACGCCTTATTCCCTATATGCGGGATTTAATTCTACATTTTGAGATTTTTCAAGCTCTGATCTAGAATTTTTTCCCAACGCGCGCCGGGCTCGACGGCCCGGCGCGCATCAAGACAACAAGGCCGCAGCGCCCCGTATTGCACGCCTTACCCGCGCCCACCTTGGCGCCACCGGCAAGCGACTTCGGGCATGGCGGCCAACGATGAGACACATCAGATGACACCCGCAACACCCGCCCGCGCGGCGCTTATCGCGCTGGATTGGGGCACCTCTTCACTACGCGCGTACCGACTGGACGACACGGGCCGCACGCTGGACACCCGGCATCTGCCCTGGGGCATCATGCGCCTGCCGCAGCCCTTGCAGGATGGCGCGGCCAGCACCGC
Organism: Achromobacter spanius; assembly: GCF_029637605.1. Classification (NCBI taxonomy): domain Bacteria; kingdom Pseudomonadati; phylum Pseudomonadota; class Betaproteobacteria; order Burkholderiales; family Alcaligenaceae; genus Achromobacter; species Achromobacter spanius. Next base: position 3,683,561 of record NZ_CP121261.1, read on the forward strand.
CCTGTCCGGCTTCGACCTGGCGTTTGAACAGGCTTGCGGCGACTGGCTGCGCGCCGAACCCACGTTGCCCGTCATCGCCTGCGGCATGGTCGGCAGCGCCCAGGGTTGGCAGGAAGCGGCTTACCTGGATGTGCCGGTTGACCTGGAACGCATCGGCACCTTGCTGACCGTGGTCGACCGCAGCAGCGCCGGCCCCAACGCCACCCCGGTACACATCGTGCCCGGCCTGATCCAGCGCCATGGCCTGCCCAACGTGATGCGCGGCGAAGAAACGCAGGTGTTCGGCGTGATGTTCGACCAGGCGGGCGGCTTGGCCGCGCAGCCGGGCGCAGCGCCAGATGCAGGGCTAGATGCAAGGCCGGATGCAAGCCCAGATGCAAAGCCAGATCCCGCATCAGGCCCAACGTCAGACTCAAATCCAATCGCGGCCCCCGCCGACACGGTGCTGATCGGCCTGCCCGGCACGCATTCCAAATGGGTCAACGCCCGCCATGGCCGCGTCACGCACTTCGACACCTTCATGACCGGCGAGGTCTACGCCGCGCTGCGCGGCCACACCATCCTGGGCCGCACGATGAGCGATGCGCCCGCCACCAACAAGCAAGCTGACGATCAAGCTGACAAGCAAGCCGAAAAGCAGGCAAACAAGCAGGCCGACATCGCCGCCGACAGCGGCGCCTTCATGCGCGGCGTGAAAGTGGCCGGTGCGCCGGCGGGACGCGCCGGCGTGTTGTCCACCATCTTCAGCACGCGCGCGCTGGGCCTGACCGGTGAACTGCCTTCAACGTCGCAAGCCGACTATCTGTCAGGCCTGCTGATCGGCCACGAAATTGCCGCGCTGGCCCAGATGCTGCGCGAGCAAGGCGAGCTGCCCCGCATCGTGCTGTGCGGCGACCCCGCGCTGTGCCAACGCTACATCCTGGCCATGCAGCACTACGGCCTGGGCACGCCCGAGCAAGCACAAAACGCCACTGAACGCGGCTTGTGGCACCTGGCCGTCTGCGCCGGGCTGGTCAAGACCGGAATGGTCAACGCCGCCCCCACCCCTTCGGCATCCGTCTAGGAACCTGCACATGAACCACACCGGACTGCAATCCGCCATGGCCCAATGCGGCCTGATCGCCATCCTGCGCGGCGTCCAGCCGCACGAAGCGGAAGACATCGGCAATGCCCTTTACACGGCAGGCTTTCGCTTGATCGAAGTACCGCTGAATTCACCGGACCCCTTGTCCAGCATCCGCGCCATGCGCGCCGCGCTGCCCACCGACTGCCTGATTGGCGCCGGCACCGTGCTCAACCCCGATGACTGCGCGCGCGTGCAGGATGCGGGCGGTGAATTGATCGTGATGCCGCACAGCGACGCCGCCGTCATCCGCGCCGCGAAAAAGCTGGGCATGGCGTCCTGCCCCGGCGTCGCCACGCCCACCGAGGCGTTTGCCGCGCTGGCGGCCGGCGCCGACGTGCTGAAGATGTTTCCCGCCGAACAGCTAGGCCCCGCCGTCCTCAAGGCCTGGCGCGCCGTGATGCGCCCGCCGATCGCGCTGGTGCCGGTGGGCGGCATCACGCCGGACAACCTTTCCGTTTTTGCTCAGGCCGGCGCCAGCGGCTTCGGCCTGGGCTCCGCCTTGTACAAACCCGGCCTGACGGCCACCGACGTCGGCCAGAACGCGCGCGCATTCGTCGCCGCCTGGCAACGCGCCTATTCCGCCCAGGAGACCCAAGCATGAAGATCACCAAGCTCACCACCTACATCGTGCCGCCCCGGTGGTGCTTCCTGAAAATCGAAACGGACGAAGGCATCGTCGGCTGGGGCGAACCCGTCGTGGAAGGCCGCGCGCATTCGGTGGCTGCCGCCGTCGAAGAACTGTCCGACTACCTGATCGGCAAAGACCCGCGCAACATCGAAGACCACTGGACGGTGCTATACCGAGGCGGCTTCTATCGCGGCGGCGCCATCCACATGAGCGCGCTGGCCGGCATCGACCAGGCGCTGTGGGACATCAAGGGCAAGCACCTGGGCGTGCCGGTGTCGCAACTGTTGGGTGGCAACGTGCGCGATCGCATCCGGGTGTATTCGTGGATAGGCGGCGACCGCCCGGCCGATACCGCCGCCGCCGCCAAGAGCGCCGTGGACCGTGGCTTTACCGCCGTGAAGATGAACGGCACGGAAGAACTGCAATACATCGATTCGTTCGACAAGGTGGACAAGTGCCTGGAGAACGTGGCCGCCGTGCGCCAGGCCGTCGGCCCCAACGTGGGCATCGGCGTGGACTTCCACGGCCGCGTGCACAAGCCCATGGCCAAGGTCCTGATGAAAGAACTGGACCCGTTCAAGCTGATGTTCATCGAAGAGCCGGTGCTTAGCGAACACTACGAAGCGCTGAAGGAACTGGCGCCGCTGACGTCCACGCCCATCGCGCTGGGCGAACGCCTGTTCTCGCGCTGGGACTTCAAGCGCGTGCTGTCCGAAGGCTATGTAGACATCATCCAGCCCGACCCGTCGCATGCGGGCGGCATCACCGAAACCCGCAAGATAGCCGCGATGGCCGAAGCGTATGACGTGGCGCTGGCGCTGCATTGCCCGCTGGGTCCCATCGCGCTGGCCACCTGCCTGCAGATCGATGCGGGTTGCTACAACGCCTTCATCCAGGAACAGAGCCTGGGCATTCACTACAACGCCGCCAACGACCTGCTGGACTACGTCAGCAACCGCGAAGTCTTCAAGTACGAAGACGGCATGGTCGCCATTCCGCAAGGCCCAGGCCTGGGCATCGAGGTCAACGAGGAATACGTGAAGGAACGCGCCGCCGTGGGCCACCGCTGGCGCAATCCGATCTGGCGCCACGCCGACGGCAGCTTCGCCGAGTGGTAAGGCCGGCCCGATCACGCTGACTGACCGCCATCCGGCGCCTCTTGCTTCTGTCACGAGCGCCGCTTTTTCTTCTTTATATCGATAACCCAAAGGCATCCAAGCCGATGCCCCCCGCCCCTTGAAGGGCGCACGAGGAGACAATCCGTGTCGACCGCCACCCACGCCGGCTTGCAACACGCCCAGCGCCCCACGCGCAGCCGGTACATCATCATGGTGATGTTGTTTATCACTGTTGTCATCAACTACCTGGACCGCAGCAACCTGTCCATCGCCGCGCCCGCGCTGAAAGACGAGTTCGGGCTGGACACCTGGCATGAAGGGCTGATCCTGTCCGCCTTCGGCTGGACCTACGCCGCCATGCAGATCCCCGGCGGCTGGCTGGTGGACCGCGTATCGCCCCGCGTGCTGTACGCCGTCGCGCTGATCCTGTGGTCGGCCGCGACCTTCTTCATGGGCTTTGCCAGCAGCTTCATCATCCTGTTCGTGTTGCGGCTGGCGGTGGGCGCATTGGAAGCGCCCGCCTACCCCATCAACAACCGCGTCGTCACGACCTGGTTTCCGGAAAAAGAACGCGCCACCGCCATCGGCTTCTACACGTCCGGCCAATTCGTGGGCCTGGCGTTCCTGACGCCCGTGCTGGCCTGGTTGCAACACCACTACGGCTGGCACATGGTGTTTGTCAGCACCGGCTTGCTGGGTATCGTCTGGGGCGTGCTGTGGTACTTGATCTATCGCGAGCCGCGCCAGTTCAAGGGCGCCAATGCCGCCGAGATCGAACTGATCCAGCAAGGCGGCGGCGTGGTCGACCTGGACCGCAACGCGCACGCCAAGAAGGCGCCGTTCAACTGGAATGACCTGGGCCTGGTGATGTCCAGGCGCAAGCTGTGGGGCGTGTACCTGGGGCAGTTCTGCCTGACGTCCACGCTGTGGTTCTTCCTGACCTGGTTCCCGACCTATCTGGTGAAGTACCGAGGCATGGACTTCATCAAGTCGGGCTTCCTGGCATCCGTGCCCTTCCTGGCCGCGTTCGTCGGCGTGCTGTGCTCGGGCGTGCTGTCCGACTTCCTGGTGCGGCGCGGCGCCAGCATGGGCCTGGCCCGCAAGCTGCCCATCATCCTGGGCCTGCTGATTTCCACATCGATGATCGGCGCCAACTTCACCGACTCCACGCCCTGGGTCATCTTCTTTTTGGCCCTGGCCTTCTTCGGCAACGGCCTGGCGTCGATCACCTGGTCGCTGGTGTCCACCTTGGCGCCGGTGCGGCTCCTGGGCCTGACGGGCGGCGTGTTCAATTTCGTGGGCAACCTGTCATCCATCTGCACGCCCATCGTGATCGGCTTCCTGGTATCGAAAGACAACTTCGCCCCCGCCATCGTGTATGTGTCGTCGCTGGCATTGCTGGGCGCACTGTCGTACATCCTGCTGGTGGGCAAGGTGGAACGGATAGAAGCGTGATTGATGTGTGTTGGTGAGACAAAAGGCGCCGGATAAGTCTGGCGCCTTTTTCGTCTATATGGTCAGCGCCCCTCAGCAGCCCTGCATCGCCAGCTTGCGGCGGCGCACATTGCCGGCCCGCTGCACCAGCACCAGCGCCAACCCGGCCACGGCGATGACGGCGCCGGCGATGGGTACCGCCGCGTAGCCCAGGCCGGCCGAGATCACCGCGCCACCAGCGGCTGCGCCGACCGCGTTGCCCAGGTTGAACGCGCCCACATTCACCGAAGACGCCAGCCCGGGGGCCGCTGTGGCGGCGCGCATCACGCCCATCTGCAAGGGCGGCACCACGGCGAAGGTGGCGACGCCGAAGATCAACAGGGAAATGGCCGCGCCGATCTGGGTAGAGGCGATCCACGGGAACGCCAGCAGGTCGATGATGACGATCACAAGGAAGGTGATCAGCGTGCCATCCAGCGAGCGGTCGGCCATGCGGCCGCCCAGGCCATTGCCCAATGTGAAGCCCAGGCCGATCAGCACCAGCATGCCGGTAATGAAGGCGGGCGATGCGCCGGTAATGTCGGCCAACGTGGGCGCAATGTAGGTGTACAGCGTGAACATCGCGCCCGCGCCCAGCACCGTGGTCAACAGCGCCAGCAGCACGACGGGGCTTTTCAGCACGGCCAGTTCATGGCGCACATCGGGGCGGCGTCCGGCTTCGCCAGCAGGCAAGGCAAACCACAGGGACAACATCGCAATCAAGCCCAGCACGGCGGTGGCGGCAAACGACATGCGCCAGCCGATCACCTGCCCCAGCCACGTGGCGGCGGGCACGCCGCCCACGTTGGCGATGGTCAGACCCATGAACATGGTCGCCACCGCGCTGGCCTGCTTGTGGCGCGGCACCACGCTGGCGGCCACCAGCGAGCCCAGGCCGAAGAACGCGCCGTGGTTCAGGCTGGTGACCAGCCGTGCCAGCAACAGCGTGGTGTAGTTGGGCGACAGCGCGGACAGCACGTTGCCGATGGTGAAGATCAACATCAACAGAATCAGCGCCTTGCGCCGCGACCAGCGCGAAAACGCCAGCGTCATCAGCGGCGCGCCCAGCATCACGCCGATGGCGTAGGCGCTGATCAGCATGCCGGCGCTGGGAATGGACACGTCCACGCCCTCGGCAATAACGGGCAACAGGCCCATGGGGGAAAACTCGGTCACGCCGATGCCGAACGCACCGACGGCGAGCGCCAGCAGCGGCAGGCCGGACTTCACCGGCGGATTATCTTGCGGGTTCATGCGGATTCCTTGAAGCGCGTCGGAAAGACAGGCGTGCAGTATGACGGCGCGATCCTTGCGGAAAAAGCCGTCTGGCATGCAAACACTTTTGACTTCAAGTCACGAATCGCCCCCAGGCACGGAGGCTAGGTCAGCCCCAGCAAGCGCTCCGTCTCGCGCGCCAGGGCGACCAATCGGGGGCCGATGTCGGCGGCGCGCTCGCGGTAGGAGCCGTCCCCGGACGGTACGCCGCAGTTAAAGACGTACAGCAGGGACTGATAAGGCCGCCACAAGGGCGCGGCAAACCCATAGGCGTCGGGACGCCATTGCACGTTGTTGCCGCAATACCCTTTTCGTTCCAGGTCGCGCGATGCCGCCGCCAGGCTGGGGAAGTGCTCGGCGTAATGGCGCGCGTCGGCCACGCGCAACTGGTTCAGCACCACCACCCGCTCGGCGTCCGGCACGCGGCACAGCCAGGCCTTGCCCGCCGCGCTGGACAGCAAGGGCAAGGCCGCGCCGATGTCGGGCCGGGTCTGCAAGGCGTCGTTTGACCTGGCGGTTTCCACGTACACCATCTGCAAGCGGTCGCGCACCACCAGCGACACCGCACCGCGCGCATGGTCGGCCAACTGCTTCATCAACGGCCGCGCCAATTGGCGGATCTGCATGCTGGCCAGCAAGGGGTAGCTCAGCGCCAGCACCGACGCGCCCAGCCGATAGCGGGCAGGCGGCCCCAGGCGTTGCAAGAAACCCAGTTCGACCAAAGTATGTGTCAGACGCGCCACCGCGCTTTTGGACAGGCCGGTCTGCTGCGCGAAGTCCTTGTTGGCCAGCTCCGGCCGGTCCGCCCGAAAGCACGCCAGGATATCGATGCCGTGCGCCAAGGTGGTGGCAAAGTCGCGGTCGGGGTTGGGCTTGGGATCTCGGGCGGGACCCTGTTCAGGTTCAAGCGGCATCCTGGCGCTCCAGCATTTTTTCCACCCGCGCCACCAAGGTCAGCAGACGCGGCGCGATACGTCGACGCAAATCTCCCGCCCGCAGCCGCCGCGCGGGTACGCCGCAATTGAAGACGAACACCTGCTCGTCAACGCGACTACGCATCGGCACCGCCACGGCATGCACATCGGCATGCCATTCGCCTTCAGCCACGCAGTAGCCGTGCGCCGCATAGTCACGGCGCGCCTGTTCCCACCCCGGCGCATGCCGTTGCCAGGCGGCGGGATCTTGCTGGCGCAGCGTCTGCAGCAGCGCTTCTGCCTCATCGTCATCCGCCTGTGCCAGCCAGGCCCGGCCCATCGCCGAGGGCAGAAGCGGCAGCATGGCGCCGATGTCGGGCCGAAACGCCACGGCGTCATGGCCCCGGCAGGTTTCCACGTACACCATGTGCGTGCCGTGATGCATGCCCAGCGACGCCGAGCCGCCCGCCGCGTTGGCCAGCCGCGTCATCAGCGGGCGCGCCAACTGCCGCAGCTTGATGCTGGCCAGCAAGGGATAGCTCAGCGACAACAGCGCCGTGCCCAGGCGGTAGCGGCGCAGGCTGGCGTCATAGCGCAACAGGCCGCGCTGAACCAATGTATAGGTCAGCCTCGAAATCGTGGCTTTGGACAGACCGGTGCGGTCGGCCAGCTCGCGGTTGCTGAGCGCGGGCTCGCCATGGCGAAAGGTTTGCAGCACCGCCAAGCCGTGGGCCAGCGTGGTCGCGAAATCAGGGTCGGGGTGGCGGCCGCCCAGGGGCGTGGTCATGGTCGCAATCCGGGTGGGAATTCCGCGCGAGAAAGTTAATGGCGAAATGCGCGGGACATTGATGCCGATCATAGAGCAAGCGCCGAACGTATCGCGTGATTTGCGTTCAAGATATCAAAACACTTGTCTCGCATTTCGCTTTGCTTTGCTAGCCTGGGTTCCATGTTGCCCCGGCGCGGATTCCTCCGCCCGCAGGCCAAACAATTAGAAAATCGGAGACAACCCATGATCAGGGACCCTGACGGCTTTCCCGCCTTCATCGAATCGCTGCGCCGCTTCGTCCGCCAGCAACTGGTTCCGCGCGAAGCCGAAGTGGCGCGCCTGGATGAAGTGCCCGACGACCTGGTGCGTGCCATGGCCGACCAGGGCATGTTCGGCTATTCCATCCCGGAAGCCTACGGCGGCGCGGGCATGAGCACCGAAGAACTGATCCGCGCGGCGATTGAGCTGTCGCAATGCTCCGTGGCGTTTCGGGCGCGGGTGGGCACCAACACCGGCATCGGCTCTGAAGGCCTGGTGGCGGACGGCACCGAACAGCAGAAAGACCACTACCTGCCCCGCCTGGCCTCGGGCGAATTGACCGGCTGCTTTGCGTTGACCGAGCCGCAAGCCGGGTCGGATGCCACCGCCTTGCGCACGACCGCCGTGCGCGACGGTGACAGCTACGTGCTGAATGGCGAAAAGTGCTTCATCACCAACGCCCCGCTTGCGGGCCTGTTCACCGTCATGGCGCGCACTGACCCCGATGCGCCTGGCGCCAAGGGCATATCCGCCTTCATCGTGGAGCGCGGCACACCGGGTTTGTCCACCGGCCAGCCCTACGACAAGATGGGCCAGGCCGGTTCGCCCGTGTCCACCGTCCACTTCGACAACTGCCGCGTGCCCGCCGCCAACCTGATCGGCGGCCAGGAAGGCATGGGCTTCAAGACCGCCATGAAAGTGCTGAACAAGCAGCGCATTCATCTGGCCGCGCTGTGCATCGGCCCCGCCATCCGTATGCTGGACGACACGCTGCGCTTTGTGGCCGAACGCCAGCAGTTCGGCAAGCCGCTGATGGACTTCCAACTGATCCAGGCGATGCTGGCCGATTGCCAGACCGACATCCAGGCCGCGCTGGCGCTGGTGCTGCAAACCGCGCGCGAACGCGACGAGGGCCGCGACGTAACCATGAACGCGTCGATCTGCAAATACTTCGCATCGGAAATGTGCGGCCGCGTGGCCGACCGCTGCGTGCAGATGCACGGCGGCTACGGCTACATCGCCGACCAGGGCATCGAACGCTTTTATCGCGACGTGCGCCTGTTCCGTTTGTACGAAGGCACCAGCCAGATTCATCAACTGACCATCGCCCGCCACACGCTGGCGCAGGCCGGTTACACGCCCGGCCGCTAGGCCAGGGCGTTATCCCGGGACCGCAGCCACCAGAAGCCCGCGGCCCATCAACCCAAGGAGACTCACATGCTGCACAAGCACCTGCCGAAATGGATCGGCGCCATCGCCGCCGCACTCACCTGCGCGGCGCTGCCGCCCCAAGCCGCCGCCGCGTATCCCGACAAGCCGATCCGGCTGATCGTGCCGTTTGCCCCCGGCGGCTCCACCGACATACTTGGCCGCCTGCTGGCCGAAGCGCTGCACCCCATCCTGGGCCAGCCGGTCATCGTGGAAAACAAGCCAGGTGCCGGCGGCAATATCGGCGGGGACTTCGTGGCGCGCGCCGCGCCGGACGGCTACACGCTGCTGCTGGCGGCGGCCGGCCCCACGGTCATCAACCCCAGCCTGTACGCCAACATGCCGTTCGATCCCGCCCGGGACCTGACCGCCATCACCTGCCTGGAACGTGAACACAACCTGATGGTGGTGACCAAGTCCATGCCCGTGAAGACACTGCAGGAATTCCTGACCTACGCGCGCGATAACCCCGGCAAGCTATCGTTCGGTTCGCCCGGCAATGGCTCGCCGGCGCAACTGGCTGGCGAACTGCTCAAGCAAAAGGCCGGCCTGCAAGCCGAGCACGTGCCCTACAAAGGCAGCGGCCCCGCCATCACCGACCTGGTCGCCGGCCATATCGACTTCATGATCGACAACATGCCCGCGCTGCTGCCGCAAGTGAAGGCGGGCACCCTGCGCGCGCTGGCCGTGCCCAGCGATGCGCGCGCCACCGCCGCGCCGGACATCCCCACTTTCAGCGAAGCCGGCCTGCCGGGCTTTGAGGTCATGGCGTGGAAAGGGCTGATGTCACCCGCCAACACGCCGCCCGCCGTGGTGGACCGCTTGCATGCCGCCGTGGCCAAGGCTTTGCAAGACCCCGAGTTGCGCGCCCGCTTCCAGGAATTGGGCGCCGAACCGCTGGTCAACACGCCCGCGGAATTCGCCAAGCAGATCGCGGACGAGACCTTGTGGTGGGGCAAGCTGGTGAAGTCCACCGGCACCCGCATCCAGTAAGCGTTTAGACGTCAGCCTCACCAGCAAGCCAATACCAGCCCGCCTTTAAGAAGGGAACGCCATGCCCGCCCAGCCCACCGGCGACGCCGCCATCGAAGACCTGTGCGAACGGGTTCGCCGCTTTGTCGATGACGTCGCCATCCCCGAGGAATCTGCCGCCATCGCCCGCAACGTAGCGGCCCTGGACGAATGTGTAGCGCGCTTGCGCGTGCAAGCCCGGGACGCCGGCCTGTACGCGCCGCAACTGCCCGTGGAACTTGGCGGGCTGGGCCTGGGCTGGCGCGCGCTGGCGCAAGTGCTGGAAGCCGCCGGACGCGGCTTTCTGGGGCCGGCCGCCTTGAACTGCGCCGCGCCCGACCAGCCCAATATGCTGACCCTGCTGCGGCTGGGCACGCCCGCCCAACGCGAACGCTATCTATTGCCCCTGGTTCGCGCCGAACAGCGTGCCTGCTTCGCCATGACCGAACCCGCACCCGGGGCGGGCTCCGACCCGTCCATGCTGCGTACTCGCGCAACAAGGCACGGCGAAGGCTGGGTGCTGCACGGACACAAGCAATTCATCAGCGGCGGCGTGGGCGCGGACTTTGCGCTGGTGCTGGCGCAGGCCGACGCCGGCGCCACGCTTTTCGTGGTGCCCGCCGACACGCCGGGCTACCGCGTGGTGCGCGACATCGGCATGGTCACCGGCTACCAGATCGGCGGCCATGCGGAAATTGAACTGGACGGCTGCGAGGTCGGCGACGACGCCGTGCTGGGCGAACCCGGCCGTGGCCTGGAATACGCGCAACTGCGGCTGGAACCCGCGCGCTTGTCGCACTGCATGCGCTACATCGGCCGCGCCCGCCGCGCCCTGGAAACCGCGCAAGCCTACGCCAACACGCGCGAGTCTTTTGGATCGCGCCTGGCCGACCTGCAACAGATCCAGGCCATGGTGGCCGATTCGCACATCGACCTGCATGCCAGCCGCTTGATGACGCTGGATTGCGCCGCCCGCATGGACGCCGGTTTATCCGTCAAACAGCACAGCGCCATGACCAAGGTCTTCGTATCCGAAGCCGTGAACCGCGTGGCCGATCGCGCGGTGCAGATGATGGGCGCATCGGGCCTGTCGGACGACACCCCCGTGGCGATGATCTGGCAGGAAATGCGCCCCTTCCGCATCTACGACGGCGCCAACGAACTGCATCGCGCCACCCTTGCGCGCCGCCTCTTGGCGCGCGGCTGACCCATTCCAGGAGACCCGCATGCCCATCCCCACCTTCCAGGCCTACCGGCTGCATGGCGGCGCCGACGGCGCGCCCCCTGAAGGGCGCTTCGACACCTTGTCGGAAGATGACTTGTCCGCCGGCAACACGCTGATCAAGGTCGCCTACGCCGGCCTGAACTACAAGGACGCGCTGGCGCAGGCCGGACGCGGCAACGTCGTGCGCCAGTACCCCCGCATCGGCGGCATCGACCTGAGCGGCACCGTGGTCCACTCCACCGACCCCGCGCTTGCGCCCGGCCAGGAGGTCGTGGTGCATGGCTTTGGCATTGGCGTGGACTGCGACGGCGGCTATGCGGAATATGCGCGCGTGCCCCATGACTGGGTCCTGCCCTTGCCCGCCGGCATCACGCTGCGCGATGCCGCCGTGCTGGGGGCCGCGGGTTTCACCGCCGCGCTGTCCCTGCACTGGATGGAACACTGCGGCCTGACGCCCGACCAAGGCGAGGTGCTGGTAACCGGCGCCACCGGCGGCGTGGCGGGCATCGCCATCGACATCCTTAGCCAGCGCGGGTATCGCGTCTGCGCCATGTCCGGCAAACCGGATGCCGCCGACTACCTGCGGTCGCTGGGCGCTGCCGAGGTCATGGCCCCGCCCGACCTGTCCGCCCCCATCAAGCCCTTGATGAGTGCGCGCTGGGCCGGCGTCATCGATTCCGTGGGCGGCCCCTTGCTGGCCCACGCGCTGGCCAGCGTGCGCCCCGACGGCGTGGTGGCCGCCTTTGGCAACGCGGGCGGCGCGGAGCTGCCCACGTCCGTCATCCCCTTCATCTTGCGCGGCGTAAAGCTGCTGGGCATCAACGCCAACAGCCCCATGCCGCTGCGCCGCGCGCTATGGCAAAAGCTGGCCACCGACTACCGCCCGCAGCGCCTGGACCTTGCCGCGCGCGTCATCCAACCCCAGGACTTGCCGCAAGCGCTGGCCGCCATGCTCGAACGCGGCAGCACCGGCCGCAGCGTCGTGCGCTTTTCCTGAACCACCCCGCCCCCATCATGACTACGCATTCCGATCCCTCGTTGTCCCGCCTGTTCACCCCGCGCAGCATCGCCATCGTGGGCGCATCCGCCACCCCCGGCAAGATCGGCGCCATGCCGGTCAGCCTGCTGCGTCAGCATGGTTACGACGGCCGCATCCTGCCCATCAACCCGCGCGCCGACAGCATCCAGGGCCTGCCCGCCGCGCCCGACCTGGCCGCGCTGGACACCGACGTGGACCTGGTCATCCTGGCCGTGCCCGCTGCGCACGCGGCCCAGGCACTGCAAAGCGCGCGCCCCGGCCAGGTAGGCGGCGCGGTCGTCTTCACCTCGGGCTTCTCGGAAACCGGCGCGAGCGGCGTCGCCATGCAAGAGGCGCTATGCGCCATCGCGCGCGAGCGCGGCATCCGCCTGCTGGGGCCCAACTGCCTGGGCTACATGAACGTGCGCCACAAGGTCTACGCCACCTTCTCGCCCGCGCCCGCCAACGGCGCCGTGGCGCTGGGCGGCATCGGCATGGTGTCGCAAAGCGGCGCGTTCGGCGCCTATGCCTATTGCATGGCGCGCGAACGCGGACTCGGCCTGTCGCACTGGATCAGCACCGGCAACGAAGCCGACATCGACGTGGCCGACTGCATCCACTGGCTGGCGCATGACGCCGACACGCGGGTCATCATGGCCTACATGGAAGGCTGCCGCGACGGCGCCAAGCTGCGCCGCGCACTGGCCGCCGCGCGCGACGCCGGCAAGCCCGTGGTCGTCACCAAGATCGGCCGCACCCAGGCCGGCGCGCAGGCCGCCGCGTCGCACACCGCCGCGCTGGCGGGCGATGACGCCGTCTACGACGCGCTGTTTCGCCAATACGGCGCGCTGCGCGCCCGCAGCATCGAAGACTTCTTCAACCTGGGCTATGCGCTGGACACCTGGAAGCAGCGCCCCCAAGGCAAGCGCCTGGGCATCTTCACGATATCTGGCGGCGTTGGCGCCTTGATGGCCGACGAAGCCGAGGAAGCCGGCCTGTCGCTACCCGAACCCGATGCAGGCGCGCAGGCCCGCTTGCTGGAACGCGTGCCCTTCGCCGGCCCGCGCAACCCGGTCGACGTCACAGGCCAGGTGGTGTCCGAACCCGGCCTGCTGCTGGCCACCGCCGACGACATGCTGGCCGACGGCCGCTACGATGCGCTGGCGGTCTTCCTGGCGGCCGCCGGGTCCTCGGAAACGTTGTGGCCTACCTTCGAAACCTTTGCCCGCGAAATGCGCGCCCGCCATCCCGACGTGCCGCTGGCCTTCTGCGCGCTGTTTCCCCCCGAACGCCGCCGTGAGCTTGAACGCCTGGGCACGCTAGTGTTCGAAGATCCTAGTGCCGCGATACGGACGGTAGGCGCGGTGGCGGGGTTGGCGGGGATGTCAGGGGCCGCCTCGGACGCCTCCACCCACACCTCCATGCCGCCAGTTGCGGCAAACTCCGCGCCGCTGCGCGACACCTACAACGAAGTGCAGGCAATGAACGTCCTGCGCCAAGCCGGCCTGCCCGTACCCGACTGCACGCTAGCGACCGACGCCGACACCGCCGTGGCCGCCGCTGCCCGCGCGGCCGGCCCCGTGGTCTTGAAAGTGGTGTCGCCCGACATCCTGCACAAAAGCGATGTGGGCGGCGTGAAGCTGAACCTGTCGGGCGAAGACGCCGTGCGCCACGGCCACGCCGCCATCCTGGACAGCGTACGCACGCACTGCCCCAATGCGCGCATCGACGGCGTGCTGGTCGCGCCCATGGCGCCCAAGGGCGTGGAGTGCATCGTGGGCATGCACCGCGACCCGGTCTTCGGCCCCGTCGTCATGTTCGGCCTGGGCGGCGTCTTCGTCGAAGTGCTGAAAGACGTCAGCTTCCGCCTGGCGCCCTTCGACCACGTCCAGGCCTTGTCGATGATCCGCGAGATCAAGGGCTACGCGCTCTTGCAAGGCGCACGCGGCGCACCGCCTTGCGACATCAATGCGTTGGCAGACGCGTTGGTGGCGCTGTCACGCTTCGCGGATGCGCGCCGGGAAGATTTCAGTTCCGTGGAGATCAACCCGCTGTTGGCGCTGCCGGATGGGCAGGGGGTGCTGGCCTTGGATGCGGTGCTTATTCCCAACGCTGGGCGTGCCGGCGCGCGTTCGTCTTGATCCAGTTGCCCAGGCGTTCGATCAACGTGCGTTCGGACCCGGCGGCGGACTGCGCAAGCAGGCTCGCCTGCACAGCCTCCAGTGCCACGGGCAACGCGGTCATCAACGAGCGCGCCACCGTCACGCCGTACCGCGGGTGGAAGCCCAGGTCCGCGGCCATGGCCTCGATCTGTTCGCGTCCGATGCTGCCCGGGGTCATCACGCCGCCCACGGAAAACGCAAAGCGGCGGGAAAGCCCCGGGTACATCGCGGTACACATCAGGTCATAGAACGGTGCCAGCCGATAGCGCCCGTTTGGCGACTGGAGGACGGACAGGTTCTTGGCGTGGCTATCGTTGTTGCCCACGTAGAGATTGAAAATCACCCATTGCAAGAATCGCTTATGGTCGCCCGCGCCCACACCCATGCCTGCCAGCAAATGGCGGCAATCCGCCAACGTGGGGCCGCCGTCCGCTTCGTACTTCACGTCCGACGGCTTGCCCGCCAATTGGCATAAGTCCAACTGATGCAAGCGCAGCAAGCCGCCTTGACCATCGTCCAAGCGGTCATAGCGCTTGATCAGGCAGGCGTGGGTGTCGCGTTGATAGTGCGCGTGCGCCACGCCCAAGCCAAGCTGCGCCGCCAATTGCATCACCAGGGTTTCGTTCAATGCCGACGCCCACACCCCTTTCAGGCCGCGAATGTCGGGCTTCAAAATATGCGATGAAGCCGCCGAGCCTTCCGGCATTGCGGGCGAGCCGTCCGGCAACACCGACAGCAATAGCTTGTCTTGCGCGCCAGCCAGGGAGATTCGCGCGCCCTCGTCGCTCTCGGCGACCAGCGCGGGCACCGCGCCATGCTTCAGGCGTTCGGCAATGGCTTGCCACGTTGTGGGCCGATAGTGCGCGGGCGCGGGCTTTTCCCCTCGCGGCAATATTGTCAGCCCGCTGGCCGTGTCGCCGCCCACGCTGCGCAGCAGTCCGAATACCGTCGTCGCGTGGCGACTCAGTTGCAAGAACTTGCGTACCTGCCCTTCAGGCAGCAGGTTTTCAAAGAAGGCATGAACGGCGTCGCCGGCGTGATCGGCCTGCGTCAGTGGCATCGTCGGGGAAATGGCCTGCGCGCCTGAAGCGTTCCGCCACGCCTCGTCGTACACGAAACGCAATGGCCGCTCGTCATACAGGCGGCCCACCTTGCGCAACCCTTCATAAAGATCCAATGCGTCCGACGCCGTCATGGCAACCTCGGACGTTTCGGCACAACTTGCACTTCAAGACCAAGCAGATCCAGCATGTCCAACACCTTCTGCAATTGCAGCGTGGGTTTGCCGCGCTCAAGGTCGCCCACAAAGCGGTTGCCCGAACCAGACAGGCCAGCAAGATCGGCTTGAAGCAAGCCTTGATCGCGCCGCATGGCTTTCACCAGTTCGCCCAGTTCGGCTGCGGTGCGTATGGTTGCTGGCAACGTGGGTTGGACGGGGTCGATAGGCATGGAAGCCTCCAAAATTACCGTTCGGTAAGTTTAGGGTGTTTCGGCCATGAATCCAATTGAATATTCCCGATCGGTAATATTTCATCCCCGCCATTGCAATTTCGTTGAAATATTACCGATCGGGAATATTTAAAATATTGATAGGTGTCCGGCGAAAAAAAAAGAGCGCCCGGCTTCCCAGGCGCCCCTCTCATCCCACTACCCCGCCGCTTACTTCAGCAGCAAGGCATTCAAGCGCTTCACAAACGCGGCCGGGTCGGCGATTTGCGCGCCTTCAGCCAGCAGGGCCTGATCCAGCAGCAGACGCGCCCACTGGTCAAATTCACCATCTTCGGCAGCACGGATGCGCGCCAGCAGCGGGTGTTCCGGGTTGATTTCCAGCACCGGCTTCACGTTCGGCGCTTCCTGGCCCGCGGCCTTCAGCATGCGCAGCAGGTGCGGGCTGAGTTCGTTCTGGCCCACCACCACGCACGCCGGCGAATCCACCAGGCGCAGCGTGACGCGCACTTCCTTCACCTGCTCTTCCAGCGTCTTTTGCAGGCGCTCGACCAGCGGCTTGAAGTCTTCGGCCACTTCGGCCTGATGCTTCTTTTCTTCTTCGTCGGCCAACTCGGCCAGGTCCAGGCCGCCCTTGGCCACCGACACCAGCGACTTGCCATCGAATTCGCGCAGGTACGACAGCATCCATTCGTCAACGCGGTCAGACAGCAGCAGCACTTCGATGCCCTTCTTGCGGAAGATTTCCAGATGCGGGCTGTTGCTGGCGGCGGCGAAGGTGTCAGCCGTGACGTAGTAGATCTTGTCCTGGCCTTCCTTCATGCGCGACACGTAGTCGGCAAACGACACCGTCTGCGCCTGGTCGCCCGACTGCGTGGACGCAAAGCGCATCAGCTTGGCAATGCGTTCCAGGTTGGCGGAATCTTCACCCGCGCCTTCCTTCAGCACCTGACCAAATTCCGTCCAGAACGTGGCGTAGTCTTCCGGCTTGTTCTCGGCCAGGTCTTCCAAGAGCGACAGAATGCGCTTGGCCGAGCCTTCGCGAATGGCGCGCACGTCGCGGCTTTCTTGCAGGATTTCGCGCGACACGTTCAAGGGGAGGTCGGCGGAATCGATCACGCCGCGCACAAAGCGCAGGTACGACGGCAGCAGTTGGTCAGCGTCGTCCATGATGAAGACGCGCTTCACGTACAGCTTCACGCCGTGGCGGCCGTCGCGGTCCCACATGTCCATGGGCGCGTGCTTGGGCACATACAGCAGTTGCGTGTATTCGCTGCGGCCTTCCACGCGGTTGTGCGTCCAGGCCAGCGGGTCGTCGTAGTCGTGCGACACCGTCTTGTAGAACTCGCGGTACTGCTCTTCGGTAACGTCCGACTTGCTGCGAGCCCACAGCGCATTGGCCTGGTTCACCGTTTCCAGTTCTTCGGTCTTGACCTGCTCGCCCTTTTCCTGGTCCCACTCTTCCTTGGCCATGCGGATCGGCAAGGAGATGTGGTCGGAATAGCGACGCAGAACTTCACGCAGCTTCCAGCCGTTCAGGAAGTCGTCTTCGTCGGCGCGCAGATGCAGCGTGACGTCGGTGCCACGCGTGGCCTTGTCAGCCGCGCCAATCGTGAACTCGCCCTGGCCGTCGGATTCCCACTGGATCGCGTCCGTGCTGCCGGCGCGGCGGCTGACCACCGTGACCTTGTCCGCCACGATGAACGACGAGTAAAAGCCCACGCCGAATTGGCCGATCAGTTGCGCGTCTTTTTGCTTGTCGCCCGTCAACTGGGAGAAGAATTCCCGCGTGCCGGAACGCGCGATCGTGCCCAGGTTGGCCACGGCTTCTTCGCGCGACAGGCCAATCCCGTTGTCCGAGATGGTGATGGTGCGCGCGGCCTTGTCGTAGCTGACCGTGATGGCAAGCTCGCCGTTGCCTTCCAGCAAATCGGGCTGGTCGATGGCTTCAAAACGCAGCTTGTCGCAGGCGTCCGATGCGTTCGACACCAGCTCGCGCAGGAAAATTTCCTTGTTGCTGTACAGCGAATGGATCATCAGGTGCAGCAGTTGCTTCACCTCGGCCTGGAACCCCAGGGTTTCGGACGTGGAAGACGTGGCGGTTTGGCTCATGGTTCTACGTGAAGTAAAAAATTTAGGGACAAATAAAAGGGAATGCAAAAACGGGAATGCAAAACTGGGATGCCGGGGCGGTGTGCCCGCGCGGAATCCCGGAAACCCTACAGAGGTGGGGGCTATCGGGAACTTTTCAAGGCCCCGTCGCGGCAGCGGCACGAAGCCCGCTAAAATCCCGCACTTTCTCCTACCCCCGGCCGGCCTTCCGCCCATGCAACCCGCCTCCCTGTCCCAACCCGCCCCCCACAGCGCCCCCGACGACGCGCCCAGCGCCGACCTGGTCTACGGCCCCGACGACCGCCCCGCACCGCCCGTCGCCTTTGTCGCCGCGTTGCAGCACCTGCTGGCCATCCTGGTTCCCATCGTCACCCCCGGCCTCTTGATCTGCCAGGCCCTGGGCGTCAGCAGCCGCGACACCACGCTGATCGTGTCCATGTCGCTGGTCATCTCCGGCATCGCCACCTATGTGCAGTGCAAACGCTTCGGCCCCCTGGGCGCCGGCTTGCTCATTGTGCAAGGCACCAGCTTCAACTTCGTGGGCCCGCTGATCGCCGGCGGCTCGGTCATGGTCAAGCAAGGCACACCCGTCGAAGCCGTGATGGCCGCGATCTTCGGCGTCGTCATCGCCGGATCGTTCGTGGAAATGGGCATCAGCCGCATCCTGCCCTTCGTCAAACGCCTGATCACCCCGCTCGTGACCGGCATCGTCGTGCTGCTGATTGGCCTGACCTTGATCAAGGTCGGCCTGATCAGCATGGGCGGAGGTTTTGGCGCCATGGCCAACGGCACCTTCGCCAGCGCCGAGAACCTGACGCTGTCCGGCCTGGTGCTGGGCACCATCATCCTGCTGAACCGCGTGCCCGTCGTCTGGATCCGCAGCACCGCGCTGGTCCTGGCGCTGGCCGTGGGCTACATCGCCGCCGCCGCCATGGGCCGCCTGGACTTCACCGGCGCGCGCGAAGCCGCCCTGTTCCAGATCCCCGTGCCGCTGCACTTCGGCCTGGGCTTCTCGTGGGCGCTGTTCGTGCCGATGCTTATCATCTACCTGGTCACGTCGCTGGAAGCCATCGGCGACGTCACCGCCACCAGCAAGGTGTCCAAACAGCCCGTCGAAGGCCCGCTGTGGATGCAGCGCATCAAGGGCGGCGTGCTGGTCAACGGCGCGAACTCGCTCTTGGCCGGCGTGTTCAACACCTTCCCCAGCTCGGTCTTCGCGCAGAACAACGGTGTGATCCAACTGACCGGCATCGCCAGCCGCCACGTCGGCGTGTGGATCGCCGGCATGCTGATCGTGCTGGGCCTCTTCCCCAGCGTGGCCGGCGTCCTGCAAGCCGTGCCAGAACCCGTCCTGGGCGGCGCCGCCATGGTGATGTTCGGCGCCGTAGCCGCGTCTGGCATCAACATCCTGGCCGGCATTCAGTTGGACCGCCGTGCGTTGTTGATCATCGCGGTGTCGCTGGCTCTGGGGCTGGGCGTGTCGCAAGTCCCGGAGATCCTGTCGCACCTGCCGCATGCGGTAAAGAGCGTGCTGGAGTCGGGTGTCGCCACCGGTGGTATCTGCGCCTTGGTGATGAACTGGTTCTTGCCGGAAAAGAAGTAGGCAGTGCTTGAGGGCTGGGTCCGCTTTTGGCTGAATGGCCGGGCGGATCTGGCTCTGATCAGGAGCTGGATGTGAGGCCGCCTGACAATTTTTGAAAGTACGCATATAATCGCTGTCTTCGTTCTCCCGCAGCCGTCATCTGGACGTGTTCGCGACCCCCTTGCCCGGGTGGTGAAATTGGTAGACGCAGGGGACTCAAAATCCCCCGCCGCAAGGCGTGCCGGTTCGATTCCGGCCCCGGGCACCACGCATTTAACTCGTTGATTCAGAATGAATTTTCGAGAATTTGCGATGCAAACACTGCATCAGCGAAGGCGCGGCGTATTGACCTGTTGACAGTCCTGTGCACAGTTTCAATTCGATTGAGCGCTTGGCTTCCACGCGCTGTGCACAGCGCGCTGCTCTACCAAATCATCCTCGGCTCACCTTCCTATACTCCCCTGACGCCATATGACGTCACCGGACGCTGCCGGCTCTACCCATGCGGGCTGCGAAGGACATATCGAGCAAATGAGGACACATTTCCGGGCATATCCCATGGGGACGTTGGAAATGAGAAATGAGCAGTGCAGACACTCTCCTGCGCCTTCCCGAAGTACTAGCCATCATTCCCGTGTCGCGAGCGACCTGGTATGAGGGTATCAAGACCGGCCGCTTCCCGGCGCAAGTGAAAATTGGCCCCCGCATCGCCGCTTGGCGACGCAGCGACATCGACCGCCTCGTGGCGTCGTTTGACGAGGTCGGCCGTTGACAAGAAAACTTCCACCACATGCGAAGATGGCGCATCCCATTGTGCATGCCCACGGTTTGTTCCGAAGCTTGGCCCCAGGAGAGCGAAAGCAGAAGAAGCTGGATGTCACATTCACCATTGAAGAAACCTCTTTCCGCTTCATGGGCTTCGAGCCGCTAGACTCGAGAGACTTGCAAGTCCTTCAAGCCATCGTGGCGCTCTCCACCGAGGGACTCAGAAATGTCAAAGGCATGCTGAGTGACGCGGCCCCAATAAGGTCATTGCTCGCGTTGACGGGCGACGCCAGCTCGGCTCCGACAGTAGCAGCCCCCCTCACCCTCGCAAAGCTCGCGGAGACCGCAGGATTTGAGAAGAATTGCGGCTTCAGCTACCAAAAGATGCGGGCTTCTCTCGTGAGACTTGCGAACGTGACTGTCCTAGTAAAAAAGCCCGACTTTGAAGGCTCATATCACCTTATCGCGGGTCACGACATCGAATCTCGAACTGGCCGCCTCTCCATCGTTCTCAGCCCGCTAGCCACAGCCGCAGTCCTAGGACGCAACGGCTTCCTCAGTACCAATATGGACGAGGTCCGTAGCCTTAAGTCTGGCGCTGCACATATTTTGCACAACCGGCTGCATTGGATAAACCAAGGCTGCAGGCGCAAGGTTGGAATGCAGACTCTGTGCTCCTATATCTATGGTGACGGCGAAGCACCGTCCATCGTCGCTCAACGAAAGCGACAACAATCGGTTCGGCGCGCCTTGGCAGAGCTACCAGGGATAGGATGGGCTGTCGTCGAGACAGAGCCAAGCATGTTCACTATCAGCCGCCCAGCAAGGGGAAAGACAACATTCAGAGACGCCAAGAAACCTGAAGAATTGGTTTCCTAAAAACTGAAGAATTGGGTGCATCTCCCTGTAGAAATGGTTCACAGGCCCTCTACCCCTGACGAAGGAAGAGGGCTTGTTAGAAGACCTTTTTTACAAGCAAGCCCCTGCCTACACAACCCATCTAATTACTTATTATCTATGACATTTTTTTATATCAAAGAGAGCCCGCGCCAAGTACGCCGCCATGCTGAGGTGGCTCTCTGAACCAGACGCTCGTTCTCCGAGCAAGCACTGAGCAACCAGCGCCGCGTTCTGTGATGGCAAGCACCAATAAACGCCTGCGGCGTTCGCAGCCAGGGAGAGGAGTGCGCGAGCGTCGCGAGCGCCCCCCCCCTACCCAAAAATGGCCCCACGCCTTACAGATAGCGCTAGAGCGGCGCCAATGGAAGCTGTAGGCTCGCTGGCTGCCTTTTTAAAGCCTATATAGACGCGCGAACAGATTGCCCCCCCCCACTGCGCTAGGCGCTCCTAAAATCCAGGATAGGTGAGGGTGACAAGACACGTACGCTACGCGTGGCCCTAGTAAGCGCTACATACCAATCGCAAGCAGTGGAACACGCCCCCGGCGTTATCACAGCATGGTCGAACTCGAGCCCCTTTAAGAGCAACGTGCTTCCGACTGCATTGTCTCGAACTGTGCGCCCCATCTGCCGGCGCCGATTGGCGACTTCCCAGCATGCTTCAGCCATATCGACCTCCGGATTGGAAGCCAGCATCTCCAAGGTAGACCGAACAGACGCAAGCAGTTCTGGCCTAACTACCCTAGTTTTTTCCTCTCTCCCAACTGCCTCCAAGGCATCGAGAACCAGAAGAATTTCGGTATTCTGAGCAACAGCGCAGAGCGCCAACTCAACCTCGCTGGGCGGATTTGCAGCCCTTCCAGGTCGATTCAATATGCTGGTAACGCGCTTTCTTTTGTTCGATGCGTCGACCCCCTGCCATACCGTGGCAGCGAATTTCAGGACCGTATTGACTCGGTCTAATCCGGTAGCTCGCGTGACATCCTCATAGAACTTCATTTCCGACGTGCTGCCGACTGGTTCCAATGTAGTGCCGCGAATGTACTTGGCAAGCTCCGCCCTCCTAGCTGGGGCCTGGCTCACA
This sequence comes from Achromobacter spanius, assembly GCF_029637605.1. Lineage (NCBI taxonomy): Bacteria > Pseudomonadati > Pseudomonadota > Betaproteobacteria > Burkholderiales > Alcaligenaceae > Achromobacter > Achromobacter spanius. The sequence continues at coordinate 3,705,635 of NZ_CP121261.1, forward strand.
TCGATAACGGCTAGCACCTCGCCAGCCGGCCTCCTCACACGACAGTGTGCCGCCAACTCCCGGGCGATGGCATCCTCTTCACAGTGAATCCAGCGTACAGGCAGATGCGGCGCTGACTGTAAGTCCAACGCGCCGGATGAGAAGGTCTCGCGTATCGATAACAGCCACCGCCCTAATTCCGGGTTGTTTGCGTGATTCCAGCGATGAGGAGTCTGCAAGCGTCCATGCAGAGGAAACTCTTCTAGAACGGCAGACCAATCAACGATTTCTTCAGATGCCACACCACGATTGAAGCGAAAGATGGCCTGTAACGGGTCTCCAAAAATGTAGCAGCGCAAGATACCTCGCAGGGCAGACAGAATCGCATGCTGGGCTATTGAGCAATCTTGATACTCATCGACTAGCAATCCATCATAAGAGGCTGTCAGCGCACTATTAACGGCACCTGAGCGGACCAACTTAGCGGCGGCCAAATACACATCAAGCCAGACGTCTAAGTGTCGGCCAGCGGCCGGCACCAAGCCTGATGCTAATGGGTAAGCGCTTGCCCAGCGATAGGACCAAGCCGCGATAGTATCGACATGAGCCTTCTTAGCACTGACCCCTATCCGCTCAAGCCGCCGACGGATGGCATCTCGACCAGCGATGGTGTGGGTCAGTACTAGCCATCGGCCAGGTACCACAGACGCAATCCTTGCTATCTGTTCTGTCTTTCCAGTTCCTGCCGGTGCCTCGATAGCTCCAGTATCCGACTCCAGCATGCCACTAACGACAGTCTCAAGCATCGCTGGATAGCCATAGATGCACTTCCCGCAGCTTGGCTGCCAAAGTACCGACTCCCTGCGACATAGCCAGAGGGATGATTGTCTGGCCCACTCGATAGGCTAGGTCATAGTGATGTTTGACCCACGTATGGCCATTTGCCTGTTTCCCTATGATTTCGGCAGTCTCGTCATTCTCTAAGAGAGGAAGTAGGTCCGCGAGTGCAGCGTATTTCGAGCTTGTCGCGCTGCCGACTTGGCCACACGCCGCTATGACCGAATATCCTTCGTCAGACAAAACTGTGGCCAAAAGACGCTTTCGTAGCTCCGCCGGGATACCGAGAAATAGCTCTACTTCAGTGCAGCGTCCCTTCTCCCACGAATAATGCGGAACCCCTTCCTCTTTTAACGCGGCCGCGTTTTTTGGCGAGATATCCTTATCACTGTCCATTAGTAGTGCAACTTTGTACCCAAGCGCTGCATAGTGCAAGGCCACGCCAAAAGCCTCCGGGTCACCATTGCCCTCCAGCACTGTCACACCCAGAGTTTGAAAGTCCACTGGCAATTTTGAGGCCCAACCCTTCATGAGCCCCACTTCTGTTTGCCCCTCGCAGACAAGTATCCTCTTCGATAGCAGCGCTTCGCCCTGATTCCGCGTGTATCGCCGTTCTTCGTTAGTTTCCGGCGACTTTCTGCCGGCCCCCCTAACTCGCACAGTACCGTCGGCAGAATCCCGCCGACAAATGACGACCTCATTGAAACGAAGTTCCCGCAACACAAATGGAGAGTGTGTGGTCATGAAAACTTGACCGCTTTCAGCCACTTTATTCCGCAAGTGCGAAGTGAGCACAGAAATTCGATGTGGCTCTAGCCCGTACTCGACTTCGTCCACGAGAAAAAACTGCCTAGAACCAGAGTCCGCGCTCTGCAGCGCAGCAACCGCAAGCCGAGATGACCCAGTACCCATGCGTCGCACGGGGACGTCGCCATCGTGTAGGGCGACACCACCAGCCCCCATCGATATGCTGCCGTAGTCCAGATTAGCGGCCAATCCGCTCTCAAAACGCACACCCAACTTCGCGATTTCCGCTCCGATGATGCCCAAGCGCTCATTGAAGGCGTTTGCCCCGTTCTCTGTAAAAGAATCGCGAGCAGCTCGAACCAGGCGACTCAACGTCGCGGGCAACTCCTCCGGTGATGCACCGACCCGCTGCAACGCTGACCCGCGCCCCCAAGACAGATGACGATTCGAATAGCCGCCTAACCTTGCCGGAGCCAGCACTTTCCGGTCCTCAAAGGCAATTTTCTTGGTCCTATCAGAAATACCGCGTCTCCGCGTGAGGACATGCCAGTCCGGCTCTAGTGTGCTGTCTACCTGAAGCTCAATGCATAGCACGGCTTCGATTCCAGCACTCTCGTTAGGCTCTTCAACCCAAGGATTGTCCCCGCCCTGCCACCCTGATAGCGACAAGCCGTAACGGTCCTCTCTGAGAAAATCACGGGGGAGGTCGGCCAGGACGGCGACGATTCTAATTTGCTGGGTTGTATCCGCCTTGTAAAAATCAAGGTCATCGAAAGCGATGTTGTGCCGTTCAGCAAATAAGAAATCGATGGCGTCGAGTATCGTCGTCTTGCAGCTATCGCCTGGCCCAACTAGACAGTTAACCCCCTTTCCAGGGGACCATTTCAGGCTTTCGATACCACGGAATCGCTTGATTACTAGGTGCTTGATATACACGCTTCACCCGATAGAGCACGAAGGTCGTGCCGAGTATACGGGAACCAATTTTTGGTACGAAGACCTGTGCCGCCGACTTCGTTGACACAATAAATCGCTTCACCTAGAATGCGGCCTGCTCTATTCGCGCTCAAGCGAATCACCAGAGCGGTCGATAGTCGGCAGCTAGCCGACCTTCATAGGACCTTTTGACATCACCATGCCGGCCATTCAGGCCCATGGCGTCGGTGTCCCTATGGAGAAACGATAATGCCGACCGTAAATCCCGCCGCTACCCGCAAAGCCTTCAAACCACGTCAGTCCGACCTGGCAACGCCTCTCCTACGTCTTGTCGCGTGTGGGCAGTCCGTGGCCGATGCATGCGAAGCGTCCATGCCGAAGCGCAAACGCGCGCGAACTGCTACCTCGACAGCCGATAATCCCCTGCGCGCGATTCTCGATTGGCGCCGCGCTGGAAGCAAACAAAAGCCGGTAGAACAACTCTGCCATGCCGCCACCTCGCACCGGGCGCTTTCTGTGACCCAGAGGGTCGAAAGGGGCTGTCTGGAATATCTAGGGCTTGGGGTGGAGCATGCGATTGGTTCACTACCCGACGCCATCGTCCTGACCAACAAGAGAAGATTCCGACAGCAGTGCCCGGAACTCGCTCATCTCGTCAAACTCTTCGAATCAGGCGGCGGCGTTGTCCCCTATGGCCCCGGGTACGCCCGCCATGATTGTCGCGCCAGAGTCGGAAAAGTCACGCAACTGCACACCGGGTCACCACTGTTGAGCGTACTGCGCGCAGAACTGAAACCGGGCTGGACGGTGGAACAAGTATGGTACGCGTGCCTCACAGGTGACATACCGACGACGGGTGACGACGACAGCGAACTGATGGAAATATGCGAATTCTGCCACCTGCTTCCACGTGCCGGGCTCGTACCGTTCAACAGTCACCCAGAAGACGGGCCTGAAGCGGATGGGTTGGCTGGAGTCGAGCTATTGAACGAGACAAAGTTCTGCCAAGTTTTTCCAGAACTGGCTCACCTAGCCCCCATGCTGCGTGAATGCGACGGCGTCGTCGGGCACAGCGGCGGACGGCCCCGAACCAATTCAAAATCTGGTCCATTGCCGACCCGAAGTAAAGGCGAGCTATTCTTGGCTTGGTCTAACCCGGCTGAAGAGTGAACCTGACTCCTCTATCTTCGGCCAGCGAGAGCCTCCAAACAGGAAATTGCACTACATCACCGGAATGTGCTCTCCGTGGCCTATTTTCTGCATGTAGAACAAGAATGGCAGCTCCCCGGGATACCCGCGGGCCCTCGCCTCCTGACAAAGACGCCACGACTGACCACGGACCCCGTAAAACCCTGGCTGCGAGGCCACTCTTGCGAGAGTGGCCTCAACCTCTCTCCACCGACGCCGCCGAAGCTGCTCATCTAGCAATGTGTACAAGTTCCGCATCTGCTCTGGCTCTCGACGCCACGTCCATCTAACTCCACCCTTATGGTTGTGCCGAGTAAGTTCATAGCCTAGCCAGACCAATCGCGGCTTTTCAAAGACGCTTCGTAGCGACTCGTTGGCATCTAACTCACCATCCGTGAAGAGCATCAACCAGCAAACTCGCTCAGCCCCTTGGGGCTGGAACAAAGTCAAAATTGCATTCGCCTTCCCACGTCGCTTTCTGGTAATCCGCTGAGATGCCGATGCAGCCACTCCATAAAGGCGATGGAACTTACTGACCAGAGCACCCACTTTGGATGCCAGGATGGTGCCTGAGGTGTAGCGGGTGTAGCCACGGGGAACGCTGTCTAGGACTCGCGCGAGCGCAGCAGCAGTGGTTCGGGCCAGCGGGGTTGTAGGTGTACGCATTGGCATCTCAAGAAAAGACTGATACCAGCGTATAGAGCAGACGCAGTGCGTGTGATTCGCTTTGCTAAGGGCCGAGGAGGATGAGACAAATAGATGTTCCGAGCGCAGCTCGGCTGACTCGTGCAAGACGAAGTGCGAAACGTAACGTTGGGACGCTCGCGCACCCAAACGTAGACTGAAGCTTGCGCGTCTGCTACGACCGATTCGGTCGGCGATTTCCCCTTGAGTGGCACGACTCCAGCTCTTGCCTAAGCTCATCAATTCGAGCTTGCATCTCCGCGGCTCCGCGGAGGAGTTGGCTTACCTGATACCAGTATGCATAGCCCAAATCCCCATCGGACATGCCCAACTCATGGAACTTACGCAAGGCAATTTCCAAGTCAATTTGGGGTGACATTCTTGAGGTCATAGACATCTCCTCAGCAAGGGGACAACATCGATAACATCCTCGCTCCTGAAGTCTCGCGACCGAGTTCGCCTTCAAGCAGCGACCGCCAAGCGTCATGTTGGAACATGGCATCGCAAATCTCAAACTCAACCTGGTCATCGACGATGGCTATCGAGTCATAAGGCGGCCAGCTTCCCCAGACATCTTCCGAGAGCGAATCGGGCTCCAGGCTCAGCACTTCCAAGGTCCCCAGCACTTTCATCGACTCGCCCAGCAGTTTTCCTAACTCAAGCACGCCCGTGCCCCGCGGCAGACCAGCCTTCTCACAAAAATTCTGAAGTGAGATTACTTGCAATCGAATTCCCCGATTCTCGGCTGCAATTGCAACAGCTGCTCGTAGTACACGCAGCGCCCTCTCCGAAACTCCATCCGTGTTGAACTTGATGGACACAATCGCATTCATAAAAGATTCCCCCAGGTAAGCGCTTATTCGAACAACGGCGAGCACCGTGTGGACATCATCAACAGGGCAACGGAGGGATTTGCCCTCCCCAGTCGTGTCAGGTCCGTGCGATAGCCATACACACGATGTACCGCCAACGCGATTGCGCAAGACCTCGAAAATCCGCCCTCGCAATGCACCACCAATGACTTAACTTCGGCAGGCAATGAGCGGATAAAGCAATGAACAGCGGACGCTTGTTCGACGGTAAATTCTCGTTGCGGTCGGCTACGCGCCCGCAACGAAATTGAGGGGTTAAGGAAGTCGACATCCGAGAAGCAGAGCCGAAGGAGATGGGCAAATCCGTCCAGCGCTGCCGGCTCATCATCCGGCGACCTAATTGAGATGATTGCCAGACTTGGCAGTCTGGGCAAGCGCTCAGCATCCTGACGAGAAAGTGCGAGAACCTGCCGCACCGAGTCGGGATTTGACCTGTAAATCGCATCAACGATGCCGCTCATGCGTTTGAATCCGCCCATCCTTTCGCCTCACCAAAACGCTCTAGAGGCAACAGCGTCGAACCTCTGTCCCGACGTCACCTTGACTCCTTTTTTGCCCCTGCGATTGGAAGTTACGGACAGGACATAGAGTGGTCAATGGAAAAGAACCAGCGCTTGGCAATAGCCGATTTTGACGCTATACGCTCTGTGGTTTTTGCGCGTCAAAACCTGTGATGCGACGAGTAAGAGCCGCACTATACGTACACAGGAACACAACGCGCAGAGTCGATGCTCATGCGCATTGCATCAGGCAGCCCTGCGTTGTGCACCTTACCAAAGGGTGCACAACGCAGGACCGCCAACTTGCAAACACACACATGGGGAAGACCCCCCGCAAAGGCTCGCCAAGCCTTTGCAAACCGCCGTAGCTCTATGCCTTGTAATTGGGGCTGGTAGGGCTGCAACGGGCGCTGCAATGGGACACCATTGCTTCGACCCACTCCGACGCATAGCGGGCCAGATAGCCTGCTTGCCGGCGACGTTGGGCGACACGGAAACGGGAGCTGTGGCAACACAGTCGAACCCTGTTCAGCGTGAAGCAGTGTGAATCTGCATTGGGGGGTGTGCGGAAATGAACGGCACAACCCAGTCTCGGCAGGTGGGCTGATGAGGTCGCAGAAATGCGACAGGGGCACGAGGGGAAACCTGGACTGCTCGGCACCACGCGGAAATGCGTGGGTCTCTGGATAGCTTAAGCCTGTAATTGCCAGTGAGAGTCTGGCATCCGAGTAAAGGCCCTTGGATATGCGCCCTTGCGGCGTGATGAGTTGATGAAGGTTCGGGACGGTAACCCGATGCTATGGAACATCGTAGGGCGAAAGCGGCAACAGCCGTGAAGCGTATGCGACTCCTGGAACCTGAGGCTCCATATCTCAAATCGTGGGTCTGACACGATGAGCTAACGTGGGAATCTCTGACGGCCAATCGACCAAGGTGGCACTTGGAACGGCACAAGAGAGGGAGAGGCGGATAGTAGAGTCCGAGTGACGGACAAGACCTAATCAGTCGAGTCCGAAGCGAGCGTGTAAGCGCACTCGAAAACTGCCAGCGGTTGAAAATGTGTGTGCCCCGCAAGGGGTTTTTGAGCTTGGCGGCTCATTGCAAGTTAGATAGCTCGAAACGCTTGGCGGCGTTAACAGCGAAACCCTCGTTGCCTGGCGGCAATCGAGAGCAATAGAGGCATTCCCTACGGAGGTCACACTCGAAACTCGCCCCCCTTCCACTCGGAGGGGGGGTATCCAGGCACACCACATCTATGGCCGCGTCTTCCCCGTAATGTCGAAGGGCCTCTCTGCTAGCCATAAAAGACGTTCGGGCTCTGACCGAAACCAGACGAATGACCCCCAAGCCAACGTCGGCAAGGCCTTCTTGAAAGCACTGTCAGCCCGGTCCTCGAAAGCCGTACCAAAATAGCACTGTTTTTCGGGAAACCCCGCCACCCGCACGTATGACAGCAATGCATCTTTGCGCGCTTGCGTCATCGGCCCGTCTGAGGCTACGACTTCCACAAAGACGAGCGCAGTGTCCTCGCCTGAATCACCAACGTTGACCAGAATGATGTCCGGCAACACTTTGGATGCATCTATATTGAGCCCAAGGGATTGCGCCACCATATCATCGTGGTAACGGACCTTGGCCCCGCTTTCCGACATCCACAAGAGCGCGGCGGCACCCAAAAAGGACTCGGAAAAATTCTCAACAACGCCTTTCGAAATCAACGACGATGGACCTGGAGCTAGCTTAATGACGCTCCCATCAGGACACCGAACCGACACCTCGTCATCACGCCTTACTTTGCCGGCAGCGATTACTTTCATACGCGCCCGCGCAGCGGAAGACAAATGTCTCCCCTGCCATGACTCTACTGCGGCTTCAAACCGTTCCTCCGTCAGAGCTGGGTCGAAAAGCTCAGCAAAATCAGTCTTCAAGAAATAAATCGGCTTACTAGAAGTTGTCGGAATGCCAGGAATTTTCCCCACAGCACCGATATCGACCAAGCCCAGACGGATAGTTTCATCGCGAATTGGTTCGCGAGTCGTGTCTGCATACCATCGCTCACCCTCGGGTCGGAAACCGGGCCGGTTTGAGTTAGCAACCCAAGCCAAGCGGTCCATGTCATCGGTCAAAGCTGCTTGGTCTGCCGTGTAAAAGTACACATGACTTGGACGCAGAAGCCGGCCTTCCCCTTCAACCATGCCCCCATACAGAAAAACCCAAACGGTCTTCGCCGCCATTTCCCTGGTCAGCGGGCCACGCATTTCCAGCCCTGCCGGGAAAATCTTGAGTAATCGGGCCTGAATTTCGGCGATAGACAATAGTGGAGGCAGGCTCATTCTCCCCCCGCACACATCGCTTGTTGCTCAGCAGGAATGGCAAGCTCCTCATCGACCACACGGTCAATTGCCGACAGTGTTGGGGTAGCACCAACACGTTCACCTATTCTCACCAGCAGAGCCAAAGGCGGCAGCGGCAGTTTTCTCAATTCGGTCGCATTGATTTGCGTACTGCCAGCAAGCGCGCGGAAATGTTCATCCACAACACTGCTCGCCAGAAACGCCGAAATACCGCGCGCTTCAGCTTGCGTCATCGTCCCCCCTTTGCGATAGATATAGTTCAGGTGATTCTCAAGGCCAATTGCGGCACCAGGCAATTGGCCGAGATACGCCGCGCATGTCACTCGACGCTCGTCTTCCTTTGGCGAAAATCTTCGCATCACCACCATTGGAGCATTGGGCACCAACATCCACGCACTTTCAGCAGATGCCACAATATGCTCGCGCTTCTTCTGCACAGGCCATTGAATATGTTGCTGCCTGACGTGTTGGAGCCAAAGTAGAGGAACCGTGTTCTCACCACCGAATTCCCGAATCTGCTGCTTTGCTCGGAACGCGACCACAGGGCCTGTTGAGACCGTCAAACCATAGGTCTTCAGCGTCGCGGTCCATCCTTCAAACGGGTCGGCGCTTGCCGTTGGCAATGAGAACATGGCGTGCTCATCGGAGCCCACAACCCGTTCAATCGGTATCGCTTGCATACCCGCTGCGGCAAGGTCATTTGCGCCCTGACTACGCGTAACCTGAATGTTTGCCCCAACCTCGACCTGCGTTCGCCCGACGCCCCAAGCAATGACTGTCTCTTGAAGCACAGCGTCTTCTTCGAAACCCTCCGTGCGACTCTCGAAGGCGTGCAAACGATTGATGGTCAGGTGCCGCAACATTGTGCGGCGTGCCGCCTTAAAATAGGCTCCGGCCATCCAGCTGCGCGGAGTGATGAAACACCAGCCTCCGTCGGGTGGCGTAAGCCTGGCTGTGGCGGCCATAAACAGCGCGTAAATGTTCGGCTGACCATAGACGGCGTAAGCATGCAGCGCTGCTCGCGGGTCCGTAGTCTTATTTAGCTTCAAGAACGGCGGATTCGCGATAGTCATCAAACCTGGCAAGGGGTCCGCACGCAGCGCGAAGTCCGAAAGCAGGAAGTCTTCATTACGAATCACGTAGTCAAACGCGACGCCGTTTTGCTCGCACACCGCTAGTATTTGCTCGCAAAGGGACTGGAGTCCCGGTATCAACCTGGACTCCAGTTCGTACAGAAGTAGCTCAATTCGGCTTGGCCGCTCCATCTGCGGCTTCGACAGCAGCGCCTGGACAGCTGCTGCTGCCAAGATGCCGGCGCCAGCTGCTGGCTCAAGAACCTTGGCCGTCGACTGAGTCGCGTTCGCCACGAGGCTTTGCGCCATGAAATTCGCAACGGTGGGCGGAGTCATGAACTGACCCATCGCACGCTGTTCCGCACGGCTCAACGTCGCGGTGAAGGCGCGCCCAGCGGAGTGTGCTATGTCGACTAAGGAGTTCATTTCAACCTACCAGATGCCCAAAAAAACCCACCGTTAGGTGGGCCATGCTGCGCACGCGATGCTAACACGTTGCCCCCGAGACTCGGCAGCTGACGAATGCTGTCGCCAGGGTCAGGTTGTGCTCGAAGGCAGTAACGAATTCGTAGCCCCAGACCGGAGGCGACTCATCTCGGTGAGTCGGACCCGTCAGCAGCTATCGGCCAAACTCCAGGTACTCCAACATACGTTCAAGTGCATCCCTCTTTTCATCCTGAAAGTCGTAGTTGTTGTAGTGCCTGGTTTCTACCCCGGTTAGATTGTGGGACTGTAGGTGATTACGAACCTCCGCACTTACCTTGAGCTTTGCCAAAAGCGTCGCCACGCCTGAACGCACGCGCTTCAGTTCGAAGCCTTCGAGTTTGCCTCCAACAACTCGCTTGGCCCACGAGCGAGCAGTCGTAGCACTGAGATGCCTCCCAGGCATTACCGTTATTGCGAAATCTCCGCTCGCCGTAAGTTGACTTAAGGCCTCATCAATCACGGGAATCCGCGGCAAGTGAATCGGCCTGCGGGTACCCGAGCGCCCCTTCGTGTCAATCAACGTAATAAAGTCTTCCTGAATATCGTCCGCGCGTAGCCGGACGAACTGCTCAATCCGTTGGCCGCCGAGCATCAAATGCAGTCTCAACAACGCGGCCTCCTGCCCGGGAACATTGATTAGTCTCCAGTAGACACGCATCTCGTCCGGCGTTAAGGGGTTCTTGTCCGACCCGCGAGACTGCCTCACGCCAGCCACATCCGCGACCGGATTGTGGCGAATCTTGAACTTTGCCAACGCCTCCGAGACCGCAGCATTCTGTTCAGGGTTCTTTGCTCGCTCGAAGGCGGAGCTCAAATACGCCTTGAGTTTACGAGCCGTGTTGCGCTTGCCAGCAGTGGATAGCGGCCTTAGCACCTCAGCAATCTGCTCACTCGTTACCTTGTTCGCTCGTGAGGCTGCGACAGCGGGGAATGGCTTTTGCACGTTTTTCGCAAAGAGGTTCCTCGCCTGCTTGCCGGTCTCAGCATTTCGCTCCGCCAACTGCTCCACATAAAAGGCATAGAGCTTGCCTAACGTGTAGCCCTCCGCGGCACTTTCCTCCCGCTTTGCCTGGGCTTTGGCCTTCTCCTCGTTCACGACAGCTCTATAGCCACCCTCAGCTTGAGCCTCATAGTGCTTCGCGGCCATCGCGGCCGCCGCTGTACGAGCCGCCTGCAACGAATAGCCTTTGCTGGTGGGTGAGAGACTCTTTGGCGCAGCAGATGAGTCATAGAGACCGATAGGGTAACGGTCGCTCTTTCCAGCCAACGTGACACGCCAGTAGAACGAGAGAACCCCCTGCCCTGATTTCCGTAGCTCTAATGAGCCACATGGAGGCACTGACTCCAACCTCAAGAATTGCCGCGGCTTGATTGCCTGGACCGCGTCACGCAATGACAGGACTTTCTTCAATGGCTCGACCTATCTGTTTACAGTTATGTGCACAGTTTAGCGCCAAATGAAGCTGGATGCAGCCGGACAACACTGGACTTCATATTGTTATAAATCAATAGGTTAAAGATAGAACGTTGTCCAGCCGCATCCAATGAAGTCCTAAACTAGGGGACTCAAAATCCCCCGCCGCAAGGCGTGCCGGTTCGATTCCGGCCCCGGGCACCAGAAAGCTCTCAAGCATCCGCCGGTTTTTTTATCGACCGCGCACCGCAAATTTCTCAGCATTTACTGCACCATACGTTCCGCCTCTTGCTGGCGTAGAGCGATGTGGTCGCGTACGGCAGGTTCGTTTGATGAGCCGAGAATGGGCTACCGAAGATTCCAAAGCCTCTGCACAAGCAGAGGCTTTTTTTCGCTGATACGCTTGGCGCGGAACAACGCAAGCCGCACGTTCAGCTACGCTTGTACGGCTGCTTCCCAAGATACCCAATTTGGGTACAATCAAACCCAATATGGGTATAACGATCGAAGCCCCTCTCACGCACAGCGGTCTCGCCGACGCGCTTTTCCCTGGCACCAAACAACGGGTGCTGGGGTTGCTGTTCGGCCAACCGGATCGCAGCTTCTATGCCACGGAAATAATCGGTCTAGTCTCCAGCGGATCCGGATCGGTGCAACGCGAGTTGGCCAACTTGGCGCAGACCGGCTTGGTCACGGTGAAGGCGGTCGGCAATCAGAAGCACTACCAAGCCAATCCCGACTCGCCCATCTTCGCGGAGCTATGCGCGATTGTGCAGAAGACCATCGGCTTGGCCGGACCGCTACGCGAGGCGCTCGCCCCTTTGGCCCCGAAGATCATTGCGGCGTTCGTCTACGGCTCGGTGGCTAAAAACACCGACACCGCACGCAGCGATATTGATCTGATGCTGCTTAGTGACGACATCAGCTACGGCGATGTGTTTGCGGCGCTGGAGGACGTGGGGAATAGGCTCGGCCGGCCGGTGAATCCGACCATCCTCACGCGCAAGGAATTCACGAAGCGCGTAGAGGCACAAGAGTCCTTCCTGACCCGAGTGCTGGCGCAACCCAAGATTTGGATCATAGGAGCCGACGGTGACCTCCCCACTTGAAAAGCTGAGTGGCCCGGGAAAATCGCTGAAGGCTGAGCCTCCCGATATCAAAGAGTTTGAAGGCCTGAAACGCTCCGGGCACGCAAGGCTGCGCGACGCCTGCAACGTGTCGCTTTCAATAGAGAGCCGCTTCGACTTGGCCTACAACGCCGCCCATGCGCTGTGCTTGGCGGCGTTACGTAGAAGTGGCTATCGCTGCACCAATCGCTATCTTGTCTTTCAGCTTTTGCCGCACACACTAGGAGTCGGGCCTGAGGTGTGGCGAGTGCTGTCGAAATGCCATGACATCCGTAATCTTGGTGAGTACGAGGGCGACTTGAATGTGGATGAGCGGATCGTCACTGATCTGGTGGCGGCATGCCAGGTTGTTGCGGCGAAGGTTGATGCGTTGGCGCCGATAGACGCGTGACGTACTAGCGGCAGCTTGACTCCCCCTTTCCATACAGACAACAATCGGCACAATCGCGCCCGAACCTCTGCTGCTGGCTAGCCCGGCAACATGTTCGGGCCTTCTCATTTCTGAGGCATGGATTTGGCCCAACAGCCGCGACTTGGGCTTGCCGCTTACGCTGATTTAGAGCCAAGCACCACATTCACGACCGCACTCCGGACCTGCCCAGACTTTTAGCGGCTAAAACTACCGTTGCGATAAGCTTGCCTCCACCCGCCCACCTCCCCGTGGACACGACCTCTGACGAACCGGAGCACCGATGGCAATCAAGGCCGTGGCATTTGATGTGTTTGGAACATTGGTCCGCATCGAGCGGCCCACTCGTCCCTTTCGAAAGTTGGTCCGGCTATTACACGAAGCTGGCCGTCAGCGACAACGCGACGACGGTATTCGGGCAATGAGCAACGTGCTCGACCTTAGACAAGCGGCAAACTTGTTTGGCGGAATGGTCAGCGAAGAAGACCTATGCGCGTTGGAAGCCGAATTGCATGAAGAGATCCAATCTATCTCTCTCTTCGACGATGCCATTCCCACGATGGCGGCTCTAAAAGACCGGGGCATCAAAGTAGCGCTCTGCTCCAACCTTGCCGCGCCTTACGGGCCGCCGGTACTCAAGCTGTTGCCCGTCCAGCCGGACTTCTGCGCCTGGTCATACGAAGCCAGCGCCGTGAAGCCGCAGCCAGAAATCTATCAATACCTTTGTGATGGAATTGGCTGCCGACCCGAAGAGATTCTCATGGTGGGAGACACCATCGAAGCCGATATGGTCGGGCCTCGCAAATTCGGCATCCATGGATATCACTTGAACAGGCAAGCATCCACGCCAGCCAGCAGCGACTCTCTCCGCTCGCTAAGCGATGTACTCCATCTTATTTAATCGATTCGCGAGTTTTGTAGCCCGACATTTGCAGCGCCTTCCAGGCGCCCTCAACACTAGCGCCCCCCCGCCTCCTTAAGCCTTAGACGGTGCGCAGCCACCTTTGCGCGATTGCCGCAAACAGCCGTGCTGCACCATCTGCGTCGGTGGCCGCGCGTGTGGTCGGCGAATATCAATGTGCAGTGCTGGCCCTCGCACGCCTTCACATTCGAAAAATCTTCTTCGCACACGAACTTGGCAAGCGCTTCGCCAATCGGCAGTAGCAAGGATTCCGGCGAGCGCCAGCGGCGCGTCATGCGCCACTCAAGCGAGTGGCCGGCACCGGAGTCGTGGGCCACGATCTGCCCAAACCCTTCGTCTCGTTCCAGCAATCGGTTCAACGGCGCCAACTGCTGAATATCCGCGACCTCGAGCGGCTGTCCTTTACGGCTCAGCACAAATTCCCTGAACCACTCCCGCAGGCTTCGGGCCTGCGCCGCGACGCTATCGAGCTCGCCGGGCATGGCCTCTGCGCGCAGCGTATCCAGCGTGCTTGCAGGCACAAGGCCCGCTTGCTCTATCCACGCCAAGAAGCCGCTACCGCTGTCTATCCAGTCGATCTGCACATCGGTCGGCGTGGCGATGGAGTTGAGGAAATCAAGAGCCATTGCATCGGCAATGAATATCGCGGGCGAGCGGTGAAGGCCCATGTCAGCACCTCGTGACAGCCCTGGGATGAACCCGGGCGGTTGGTAACTTATAAAAAACAGGTTGACAGGTTACCACCAGCATTAGTAACCTTGCAAACAGGGTTGGTTAGGTTACTAATGCCAGAACCTAGGTTTGGGGAAAGACGCGGCAATACAAGCTGAACAAACTCTGAACCTCAGGCCAAAAAGCCCTTCCGACAGACGAACCACACACCCAATAGATAACCTATTAAGACCGCCCATACCTGTCACCCAAAAGGAAAATACCATGTCGAAAATCTCATACCGCTTTGCCAACGTAGATGGCTTGAACGTTTTCTATCGTGAAGCTGGCGCTGTCGGCGCGCCCAAGCTCTTGCTGCTGCATGGCTTCCCCAGCTCGAGCCACATGTTCCGCGACCTGATCCCGTTGTTGGCGGACCATTTCCACATTGTTGCGCCCGACCTTCCTGGCTTTGGCCGTACGGATATGCCCTCGCGCAATGACTTCAACTACACCTTCGACAACATGGCGAATGTCATTGACCGGTTTACGGACGTGGTGGGGTTTGATCGCTATGCAATGTACGTATTCGACTATGGCGCGCCTACCGGTTTTCGCTTGGCGGTGAAGCGGCCGGAACGCATTAGCGCAATCATTTCCCAGAACGGCAATGCGTATGAAGAAGGGCTGAGCGAAGGCTGGAATCCGATTCAAGCCTACTGGCGCGATCCGTCGGAAGAAAACCGGGCGGCGCTACGCCCCCTGCTGGCGCCCGCAACGACGTTGTGGCAATACACGCACGGCGTGTCCGATGCGACCGCGGTATCCCCGGATGGCTACACGCTGGATGACTTCTATCTGGCTCGCCCGAACGCCGATGAAATCCAGCTCGATATATTCGGCGACTACAAAAGCAACGTTGCGCTGTACCCCACTTTTCAGGCGTATTTCCGGACGCATCAGCCGCCCTTCCTTGCGGTGTGGGGCAAGAACGATCCGTTTTTCTTGCCAGCAGGGGCCACCGCATTCAAACGGGACATTCCCGACGGGGACATTCGTTTCTTCGATACGGGTCATTTCGCGTTGGAAACCCACGCCGAAGAAATCGCAACGGCGATTCAGAGTTTCCTGGCTTCCCGCGCCTGAGCCTTGGACATCAGTGTGCAACGCAACGGCACGCTCATGGATTCGTCGGCGATGCTGCGCCATGGCGGGAAGGCCCGCCAGGCCAGCACGCCGACCCGCCTCGGAAACCGGCAATTGGTGCCTTACGCCATCGGCAAGTAGACTGCGCCTGTGGCCGACTGCACCGAGTGTCGAACTCCCCATCCTATGCCCCAACCCGACTGGTTAAGTCACCTTCTGAAAATGATCGTCGTTACCGGCCAGCTGGAATTCCGGTGCGCCTACGGCGCGCCGTGGAGCGTGGTGTACGACCAGTCCGCGCCACGAGAAATTCCCTATCACGTCGTGCTGAAGGGCCGCGCGATCCTCGAGGATCCAGGGGGCAATACGGTCGCGGAACTGGGCAGCGGCGACATCGTGCTGATGCCTCACGGATCCGCCCACGTGCTGCATGACGGCAGTGGACGCGTAGCGGCCCCCGCGCACAATCGCGAGGATTCAACGGGTTGGACAATCAGCGAAAACAACGGCACTGGCGAGCAACTGGACATGTTGTGCGGGCGCTTTTTCATAGCGCCTCCCCATGACAGGCTGATTCGCGATTACCTGCCCACGAAACTGATCGTGCGGACAGCGGATGGCGATAATGCGGCGAAAGCCGATCCCCCCTTGAATCACTTGGCGAGTCTGGTCGGCCTGATGCGCATGGAATCCGCCGAGGGCAAGCTGGGCGGGTACGCCATGCTCAACGCCTTGTCGTCGGCGCTGTTCACGCTTACCTTGCGCGCGGCCAGCGAGTCCGCGCAGGCTCCCGTGGGGCTGTTGGCCCTGGCTGGCCATCCCCGGCTGGCGCCCGCCATCTCGGCCATGTTCAGCGCGCCCGACAAGCCTTGGACCTTGCCCGATCTGGCCGGGCTTTGCAGCATGTCGCGCGCCACCTTCATGCGTCACTTTCAGGACAAGCTGGGGCGCTCAGCCATCGACATGCTGACGGACATCCGGATGAGCCTGGCCGCCAACGAGTTGAAGAAGCCGTCGATGACCGCTGAAGCCGTGGCCGAATCGGTGGGCTATCAATCGGTGTCGGCGTTTCGGCGCGTGTTCACCGAATGGATGGGGATGACTCCTGGGGAATGGCGCCGCTTGTCACAATCGACCAAGGAAGAGGCACGCTAGCGCGGGCTGCCGCATCCGGTCACGCTGAACGAGAGCCCATGGTTTGATCCTAATTAGGATTATTTTGATATTTAACAGACTCGAATGGATCGTTTTGCGGACGTAAAGTGGAGGCTCTTAACCACCACATTGAAGGAAACACCATGAGCCGCATCGCTATCCCCGCCATCGCAACCGCCACTGGCGCCACCGCCGACGTGTACGCCCAAGTCAAGAAAATTGCCGGTGGCTCCGTGCCCAATCTGTACGCCGCCCTGGGCCACCTGGCCCCGGCGACCCTGGGCGCAGTGCTCAACGCTGAAGGCGTGCTGGCGTCGAGCAGCCTGAGCAAGCAAGACCTCGAAACCATCAAACTGCTGGTCAGCGAACAGACCGGTTGCGATTACTGCGTGGCCGCTCACCACATGCTGGGCAAGATGGTTGGTCTGTCGGCCGATGCCTTGCGCGCCATTCGTGCGGGGCAGCCTACCGGTGACGCCAAGCGCGATGCCTTGATCCGTTTCGTGTTGAACGTACAGAACACCAGCGGCACCATCAACGAAAATGAATTCGCTGCGATTCGTGCCGCCGGCTACACCGACACGCAACTGGCCGAGATTTCGCTGGCGATCGCACTCACGATCTTCACCAATACCTTTAACCGTATCAACGACACCGACGTCGATTTTCCGGCCGCCCCGTAAACCGTCGTGCCGGGCGAGTGGTGATGCGCAACATCCCCTCGCCTGGCACTGACATGTCGCAACGCACGCCAACAACAGGGACATCATTCATGACCGCACAAGCTTTTGAATTTGACGGACCTCGCGGCTATCGGCTCGCGGGCCGGCTGGAACTGCCAGATGCCGAACCGCTAGGTTGGGCCATACTTGCCCACTGCTTTACGTGCGGCAAGGACAGCCTGGCGGCCAGCCGTCTGGCGCGAGCCCTGGCGGCGCGTGGCATCGGTGTACTGCGCTTCGATTTTGCCGGGCTGGGCAATAGCGGCGGAACTTTCGCGGACGCGACGTTCGCGGCGGACGTGGACGATCTGGTCGCGGCTGGCAACGCGTTGGCCCAAGACGGCAAGCTACCGGTCATTCTGATCGGCCATAGCTTGGGCGGAGCGGCTGCCTTGATGGCGGCCGGCAAGATGCCGGGCATACGCGCAGTCGCGACGCTGGGCGCGCCTTTCGACGTCAGCCATGTCCTGCATCAGTTTGATCCCGGGAGTCTCCAGGCCATCGAAGCGCAAGGGCAAGCCGAGGTCCTGCTTGGCGGCCGGCCATTCATCGTGCGCAAGAGTTTTGTCGACGACCTGGGGCAACACGATCTGGCGTCGCGGATCGCACAATTGCGAATTCCGCTGTTGATTCTGCATTCGCCGCTGGACGCAACGGTGGGCATCGAAAATGCCGGGCGCATATTCGCGGCCGCCAAGCATCCCAAGAGTTTCATTTCGCTGGACGATGCCGATCATTTGCTCACGCGCAGGGCGGACGCAGACTACGCCGCGGCGATGATCTCAACTTGGGCGAGTCGGTTTTTGCCTGAGCAAGGGTAACGCGGAGGCCTCTACGCCCCACAAACGGTCGCGCTGCTGGCAAACTAGCCAACCGGCATCCCGTTGATAAAAATCATCATGACCCCTGCATTGCTTCGGATAGGCTTATGCGCAATATGAAAGGCAAGTCCTCGTCCAACACGGAAGGCTATTTGTTTTCTGATCAGATAGGTCACCTGCTGCGGCGCGTCTATCAACGGCATACCGCGCTGTTTCAGCATTACATCCCTGACTCCCAGCTCACCGCCGCGCAGTTTGTCGTGCTGTGTTCGGTGCGGGACCACGGGGCAAGTTCGCTGGCTGACTTGGTCAAGGCAACTGTTATCGACCAGGCCACCGTGCGCGGCGTGGTGGACCGCTTGAAGCAGCGCGAGTTGGTGCAGGTAGACCACGACCCCGTCGATCGGCGCAAGGTAGTCGTGAGCCTGACGCCCGTTGGGCAGGCGCTGGTGCAAGAGATGGAACCGTTTGCCAAGCAGATCACCGAAAGCACCTACGGCAATCTGAACCCCGCCGAGCGTCTGGCGCTGGATTTTCTGCTGACCAAAATGCTGAACGGCGACGAACAGGTCTGAGCTGTTCGTCGCCGTTCTTGGCAACTGCGCCGCCGGCATTCATCCAGCGCCGCCGCGATTCACACCGCCATCAATCCAGCGCGCGATTACGCGATTCCACGTCCACCGACCCGATCGCGACGGCGCCTGCCAACAGCATGCTGGACAGCACCACCAGCGACAGCGTGAAGTGGCTGGTCATGATGGGTGCAATGATGGCCGGTGCGAACAGCCCACCAAAACGCGCCACGGCGCCCGCCATGCCCATGCCGCTGGCGCGCAGGTCTGTCGGGTAGACCTCGGGCGTGAAGGCGTACAGCGCGCCCCACGTGCCCAGCAGCGAGAAGCTCATCAGCAAGGTGGAACCGATCACCACGGCGGGTGCGGTGCCCAGGCTGTAGAGCATGCAGCCGACGGCGCTCAAGATCAGGAAGCCGATCAGCGTGGGCTTGCGGCCCCAGCGCTCCACGCCATAGGCCGACAGCGCAAAGCCTGGCAACTGCACCAGCGCCAACAGCACCAGGAACTCCTGGCCGCGCATGAAGGCGAAGCCGGCGGTGCTGAGTTTGATGGGCAGGTAGACGAACACACCGTAGTACGCGATGGAGATCAGCGCCCACGCCAGCAATAGCCCGATGCTGCGGCGGCGGTAGCTGGACGAGAACAGGGCGAATATGGATTTATGGACGGGCGTTTCCGGTTGCAGCTCGGGCACGTCGACGTCGCGGCGGTTCACGCGCGCCACCCGTTCAAGCACCTTGCGCGCCTGGTCTGACTTGCCGTTGCGGTTCAGGTACATCGGCGATTCAGGGATATAGAAGCGCAGCACCACGCCGATCAAGGCGGGCAGGCCGGTCACGAAGAAGATCACGCGCCAGGCATCGTCGCCCCAGGACACGGCCGCCAAGGCCAGCAGCGCCAGGAAAATGGTGCCCACGGCCCAGAACGATTCCAGCAGCACCAGCCAGCGGCCACGGCGCGCGCTGGGCAGGAACTCGGCCATCATCGTGTAGTCCACCGGCAGCGTGCCGCCCACGCCGATGCCCGTCAAAAAGCGCAGGAACAGCAGCCACGTGAACTCAGGCGCGAAGGCTGACGCCACGCCCGCGCAGGCGTCGATGACCACCGCAATCATCAACACCGGGCGGCGCCCGATGCGGTCGGCCATACGGCCGAACATGAAGGCACCGATCAGCATGCCGACGAAGAAGAGCGTGCCCGTTTGCAGTGCTTGCGGCACGGTGATGCCGAAGGTCTTTGCAATGGACGGCGCGGAAAAGCCGATGGACAGCACCTGCATGGCGTCGGCCATCCAGACCAGGCCAAATATCACGAATAGCCGGTATTGAAACTTGCCGACGCCCGCCACCTGAATGGCTTTGTCCACGGAAACCAATGAAGCTGACATAGATGAAACCCCTTGATGTGATCATCACTAAAGCCGCACGCGTTATGGCCGCGTTTTCCTTAATTCAGCTCCGCATGGTTGCGTAGCCGCTTAATCGTCGTGGTGGGATCGGGCCAGGCGTCTTCGTCCGGCGCAAAACGTTCCCGCAAATAGCCCAGCAGATCGGCGACCTGCCTGTCGTCCAGGCTGTCTTTGAAGCCCGGCATGTAGCCCAGCGCATCATCGGCGGGCTCCTGGATGCCGTGCAGGATCACCTGGATCAGGTTGTCCGGCGAGGCGGCATGCAGGTTGGTGTTGGCGCTTAACAAGGGCTTGGCGCCAAACAGCGTGGGTCCGCTGCCCGCTTCGTGGCAAACCGCGCAGGCGTTCTGATAGATGCGTTCGCCGTTGGCGCGTCGGCCTTGGAGGGAATGGATCGTTGGAGCGGCGGGCGCGGGCGATGCTGCCCGGGATGGAGAAGCCGGCGCCACAGGCGCGGCAGCGGGTTCGCCCTTCGGCTTCGGCAAATCCAGCAAGTACGTCGTGATGGCCTTCACATCGCTATCCGGCAATTCAGCCAGGCCATGGATCACCGGCGCCATCGGCCCGGCCGCCACGCCGTGGCTCGGTGAATAGCCGGTACGCAGATACTGGAATAGCTCATCGCCCGTCCAGGCACGCGCGCCACTGGCCAGTTGATTCAGGGCAGGGGCAGTCCAGCCTTCGGCTTCGCCACCGGCCAGGTAATGCACCCCCTTCTTCTCCGCGCCCAGGCGGTTGCGCGGCGAATGGCAGGCGGCGCAGTGGCCAACGCCTTCCACCAGATATGCGCCGCGCAACCACTGCGCGCTGCGTGACGGGTCCGGTGTGAAGGGGGTGGCGTCGTGAAACAGCGCATTCCAACCTGCCAGCAGTGGACGCATGTTGAAGGGGAAGGCCAACTGCGTTTTCGGCGGCTCGGACTTCACGGCGGGCTGCGACATCAGGTAGCCGTACAGCGCCTGCATGTCCGCGTCGCTCAGCTTGGCATAGGCCGTGTACGGAAACGCGGGATAGAGCTGGCGGCCATCCTGGTGCACGCCCTGGCGCATGGCGCGTTCGAATGCGGGGTAGGACCAGCGGCCGATGCCGGTGTCGTTGTCGGGCGTGATGTTGGTGGAATAGATCGTGCCGAACGGCGTGTCCAGCGCCAGCCCGCCCGCGTTGGCCTTGCCCCCTGGCGCGGTGTGGCAGGCGATGCAGTCCCCAGCGGCGGCGACGAGGCGGCCGCGTTCGATGGCGCGCATGGAATACAGGGAAACGTCGGGGCCTGCCGTGAGTGGCAACGCGGGCTTCAGCGGCCAGAGCGCGGCGGCGACGCCAGCAAGCCCTGCCATCCCGGCTGCCAGCCACATCCAGCCACGCGCCAACACACCACGACCGCGCGCTGGGCGTTGATCCGCCAATGCCAAGCGCAAGGATTCTGTGTCGAACGGCGCTTGCCGCAGGCGCACGCCGGTTGCGTTGTGGATGGCGTTGGCAATGGCGGCAGCAGCGGGCAAGGTGACTACGCCGTCCACGGCCAACTGCCCTTGCTTCACCACGCCATCCAGCGCGTTGGCCGTGGCGTCGCGCTGAACTATGCCGTCACCGCCTGCGTCGCGGCGCAACGCGATCGCAGTCTCGGCGTCGTCCTGTTGCGATGGACTCATCCAATCGTCAAAGGCCGGCGGCCGCGCCAGCAGGCGGCGGGCGTTGGCAAGCAGCCACGGGGTTTGTTGTTCGATCTCGGCCTGCATGGACGCAGCTTGCGCCGGTTGCAGGTGCTGGCTGTCGTGCCCCGCCACCACGCGCGTGACGTCGACATGGCCGGTCTGAGGCTGCACCGATACCTCGGTCACCCAGGCGCTCCACACCATGCGGGCGGCGCCATCGTCATCCACGCATTGCACCTGTGCGGTGGCAAAGCCCGTGCCATGCAGCAGGCCCGGGCGCGGCGCAGGGGCGTCGTCGGCGCGTGACGTTGCGCGGTCAATGACTTGTCGCGCGAGGTCTCGGCCCTTGCCTTCCGGCAAGTGTTCCAAGCGCCACGCGATGGGGTCTTTACCTTGAGCCAGCGCCGCTTCATGCCACTGGCTTTCTTGCGCGAAGACTTGCGCGGCGTTCAGTTCATCGACGCTTGCGCGCAACGGCGGCAGCGCGCGTCGGGACGACGTTACCGATGCGCCGCATACCGTCGCATACGCCGACGCGCTTGCCTGCCCGGGTTGGCTCAACAGCCGCGCCAGACTGGGGCGCACTGCCCAGGATGCCTCGGACAGCAGCGCCGCAACGCAACCATCGGCAACCGATTCAGGTTGCGGCGTCAAGGTAGAGGCGCTGGAGGGAGCAGCGTTCGAGGCAGCGGCGTTCGAAGCAACGGCGTTAGAGGCAACGGACTTGGACTCAGCACCAACGACCGGAACACGCAACACCAACTCATCGGCAACACCAGACTGGCAAGCCACGCACACCGGCCGGCCCACGGCCTGCGACAGCAGCGCGGCGTCGGCGGCGGCGTCCATCAAGTCCAGCGGATGCACCGCGTCCTGGCCTTCGGAGACCACGCCATCCACCGTGACATTGATCGTGTCTTCCGCTTGTTGCAGCAGCGCCGCCAGTTCGCGGTGGATCTGGGCTTGCGTGGCGGGCGTGCATCCCGGCAGCCACACGCTGGCGTGTCCGTTCAGCACCCATGCCGTCGCCCGTGTGCCGGCAGGCGGCTCGGATGACGGCAGGCGCATGCCATAACGAATCTGGTCCGGGTCAGCCGCCTCCGCGCGCGGGGTTTGGGCGACGTCCGACGCCTGCCACACGGGCGCCAAGGCCATGGCCGCCTGTCGCGCGTGAACCGGCGACACCGCCACCACACCGGCAAAGTGCATGCACTGCACCGCCATCACCACGCCGGCAAGCTCGCGGGCCTGATCCAACTCCACGTGCTGCAAGACACTGCCGCGATACCGCGCGCCATCCCACAGCACACCCGACGGGCGCAACGCCACGCCGTGCAGCAAGTCGGCGGGCAAGGCAGTGGGCAAACCCGCGTTATGGTGCGGCGACGCCAAGGTGTCCGAACTCATCGCGTGGATCCGCCGTCGGCAATGCCCACAACGCCTGGAACACCCACAG
Organism: Achromobacter spanius; assembly: GCF_029637605.1. Lineage (NCBI taxonomy): Bacteria > Pseudomonadati > Pseudomonadota > Betaproteobacteria > Burkholderiales > Alcaligenaceae > Achromobacter > Achromobacter spanius. Next base: position 3,728,749 of record NZ_CP121261.1, read on the forward strand.
CACCGCCCCCACCCGCCGCTTGCGAGCCAGGCGCATCAGCCCCCTCTGCCCGCAAGCGAACCGCCCGCAACGCCGCCTGCATGATCTCCACGTGCGTGCCGCAGCGGCACAGATTGTGGTGCAGTTCACTGCGCAGCGCGTCTTCCGTGGGGTTGGGGTTACGGCGTAGCAGCGCCTCCACCGTCATGATCATGCCGTTCAGGCAATAGCCGCATTGCGCGGCCTGGCAGTCGATGAAAGCCTGCTGCGTCGTGCCCGGCTGCTCGCGCGTGCCCAAGCCTTCCAGCGTGACCACGGCACGTCCTTTCGCTGCCCGCACCGGGATCACGCAAGACCGCGCGGCCACGCCGTCGATCAGCACCGTGCATGCACCACATTCGCCCAAGCCACAACCGTACTTCGGGCCGTTCAGCGCCAGGTCATTGCGCAACACGTGCAGCAGCGCCGTGTCGGGCGCCGCGGGCACGTCGCACTCGCGTCCGTTCACGCTCAGGCGGATCGGAGGCGGGGTGCTGCTTGAATTGACGGTGGATCCCATGGCGTGTGGCGCGTGTGCGGGTTTTGAGAAGTACGAAGGTTGCCGCGACACGGGCCTAGGGGCAAGCCCCCACGCCCGCGCGGCGGACAGGTCGTCAGGCCGCGGCCCGCGTCTTGGGGTCTACCAGCGGTTCGTTAAACACGTCATAGCCAAAGCACCACGACGGGTCTTCATTCGTGCGCAGCCAGGTGTTGTCGTGCGAAATGCGCTGCACCTTGCTGGCGCGTTCCGCGCGGTTGGCCTCGTACAGCGCAAACGCCAGTTCGTGATTGTTCACGCCCACTTCCTTGAAGCAGCGCGCCAGCATGGCGCCGTCTTCAATGGCCATGGCCGCGCCTTGCGCCATGTGCGGCTTCATGGGGTGGCAGGCGTCGCCCAGCAATACCAGACGGCCACGGCTCCACAGCGGCAAGGGGTCACGTTCCAGCAGCGACCACTTGGTCACTTCAACCGTGGCGTCGATCAGCGCCTGCACGGTGGGGTGCCAGCCGCTGAAGGCTTCGCGCATTTCGTCCTTGCTGCTGGGCAGCCAACGGTCGTTCAAGTCCCAGTGTTCCACCGGCACGCCCGTCACGTAATAGAGCTCGTCGGCCTTGCTGGTGACGAAGTAGACCATCATGTGACGGTCATCGCTCCACCATTTGACGCAGGAATCGAACGGCAGCATGCCCGGCTTGGTCTGCGGCGTGGGGAACACGGCGCGGTGCGCCAGGTAGCCGGCGTACTTGGGCAGCTCGGGCCCCAGCAGTTCTTCACGAATGCGGGAATTGACGCCATCGGCGCCGATCACGATGTCAGCCTCTTCAGAGGTGCCATCGGCAAAGTGCATGACGACCACGTCGCCGCGATCTTCCACGCGGGTCAGGCTCTTGTCATAGGCCAGCACGCCCTTGGGCAAGGCGTCGATCAGCAAGGCGTGGAAGTCGCCCCGGTGCACGGTGAGGTACGACGCGCCGTATTCCTTCACGGCGTAATCGCCCAGCGGAATCTGCGCCAGGATGTCGCCGGTTTCCCAATGACGGCTGTACCAGAAGTCCGGATGCGAGCCTTGTGCATTGAGCGCGTCTTCGATGCCGATGCGCCGCAGAATCTTCATGACGTTCGGCCCCACGTGGATGCCGGCCCCCAGCCGCGAAAAGCCGGGCGCCTGCTCGTAAACGCGGACGTTCAGCCCTTCCTTGAGCAGCAGCGCAGCGGTGGCGGCGCCGCCAAGGCCCGCGCCGACGATGGCGATACGAGGGGATGTAGACACGGAACTTCTCCTTGCTGGATAGTGAAAGACTGGGAAAGCGAATTCTTGAAAATTATGACGTACACGCTTAATTTATGAATACAGAAATTTTCGATCCAAGCGTAAACCCCAAGACGCATCACCAAAACAGTGCATATTTTTCACATCATTAGGTGAAAACCACTACGGAAACCGGGCTGGTCATCTGCGTCGCTCTTTGCAAGAATAGAGCGTATACGCTTCTTTTGAATTTATCGAAAACCCTAGGCCCGTCCCTTTTCAAGGCTTCTCCATGACGAAGACATTCCGAATCGGCCAGATCGTTCCCAGCTCGAACACCACGATGGAAACCGAAGTGCCCGCCATGCTGACGGCGCATTCATCGCTACGCCCCAGTGACCGCTTCACTTTCCATTCCAGCCGCATGCGCATGAAGAAGGTGCAAAAGGAAGAGCTGGCCGCCATGGACGCCGAAAGCGACCGCTGCGCGCTGGAACTCAGCGATGCGCGCGTCGACGTGCTGGGCTACGCCTGCCTGGTGGCCATCATGGCGATGGGGCGCGGCTACCACCGCGTGTCGCAAAAGCGCCTGACCGAGCGCACCGCTGAAAACGGCGCGTCGGCGCCCGTCATCACCAGCGCCGGCGCGCTGGTCGACGCGCTGCACGTCATGGGCGCGAAGAAGATTGCGCTGGTGGCGCCCTACATGATTCCGCTGACCGAACTGGTCATGGATTACATCGCCGCCGAAGGCTTTGAAATTGTGGACTGGCGGGCGCTGGAAATTCCCGACAACCTGGACGTGGGCCGCCACGACCCCGCCAAGCTGCCCGGCATCGTCGCCGGCATGAACGTGGCCGACGCCGACGTGATCGTGCTGTCCGCCTGCGTGCAAATGCCGTCGCTGCCCGCCGTCTCGCAAGTGGAAGCCGAAACCGGCAAGCCCGTGCTCACCGCCTCCATCGCCACCACCTACGCCATCCTGAAGGAACTGGGCATGGACCCGGTGGTACCCGGCGCCGGCGCCCTGCTCTCGGGCGCTTACCCCTATTCCAGGAACGCACAATGACCCAAGTCGCCAGCACCTACCTCTATGGCGGCCACGTGCACGCCAACGGCATCCGCCAGCACTACCTGCGCTATGGCGGCACGGCGGGCGAACGCGCCGGCCGCCCCGCCGTCATCCTGATTCCCGGCATTACCAGCCCCGCCGTTACCTGGGGCTTTGTGGCTGAACACCTGGGCCGCCAGTTCGACACCTATGTGCTGGACGTGCGCGGCCGTGGCCTGTCGGCATCCGGCCCCGAGCTGGACTACGGGCTGGACGCGCAAGCCGCCGACGTCACGGCGTTCGCGCAGGCGCTAGGGTTGACGAACTACGCGCTGGTGGGCCATTCCATGGGCGGCCGCATCGCCGTACGCGCCGCGCGCAGCCAACCCGAAGGCCTGGCGCGTCTGGTCATCGTGGATCCGCCCGTCTCCGGCCCGGGCCGCCGCGCCTACCCGGCCAACCTGACGTGGTACGTGGATTCCATCCGACAAGCCACGCACGGCATGACCGCCGAAGCCATGCTGGCCTTCTGCCCCACCTGGACCGAAGCCCAGCGCCAGTTGCGCGCACAATGGCTGCACACCTGCTTTGAACCCGCCATCGTGCAGAGCTTTGAAGACTTTGGCCGCGACGACATCCATGCCGATTTGCCCGCCATCAAGATTCCGCTGTTGTTGATGACCGCTGAAAAAGGCGGTGTGGTCGGCGACGACGACGTGGCCGAATGGCAGGGGCTGGCGCCGCAGACGCAGCACGTGCGCGTGCCCGGCGCGGGCCACATGATTCCTTGGGACAACGAAGCCGGCTTCTACGCGGCCTTTGGCGACTTCCTTGGCAGCAAGGTCGACTGAAACACCACTTCCTCAATCCGCTGATTCAAGGAGCCCGCCATGTCCGTCAGCGATATCGATTTGATCCACGCCTGGAAGCAGGTGCTGACGCTGTCACGGCTTGAAGCCGGGCAGATCGTCACCGTGCTGACCGGCGCCGACACGCATCCGCAAACGCTGCGCTGCGCGATTGCCGCCGCCACCGACCTGGGCGCCCGCGTCAACCGGCTGGACCTGCCGCCCGTCAACGCCGAAAAATCCATCAGCCGCGATGCGCTGGCCTACCTGGGCGCCACCCCGCTGACGGGCAACCCGGCCGCCATCGCGGCGCTTAACGCCAGCGACCTGGTGCTGGACCTGATGACGCTGCTGTTCTCGCCCGAGCAGCACGAAATCTTGCAGACCGGCACCAAGATCCTGCTGGCCATCGAGCCACCCGAAGTGCTGTGCCGCCTGGTGCCCACCGAAGCCGACCGTGCGCGCGTGCAGGCTGCCGCGCGCCGGATTGAAGCGTCCAAGCAGATGCACATCACGTCGGCCGCTGGCACCGACCTGCGCTGCGAGCTGGGCGAATTCCCCGCTATTTCCGAATACGGTTTCGTGGACGAACCCGGCCGCTGGGACCACTGGCCCAGCGGCTTCGTGCTGACCTGGCCCAACGAAGGCCACAGCAATGGCCGCGTGGTGCTGGACCGGGGCGACATCCTGCTGCCCATGAAAGACTACGTGACCGACCCGATCGAACTGGTCATTGAAAACGGCTACGTCACCCGCATCAACGGCGGCTTGCAGGCCGACATCCTGAAGGAATACATGGCGGCGTACGAAGACCCCGAAGCCTATGCGGTGTCGCATATCGGCTGGGGCCTGCAACCGCGCGCGCAGTGGTCGATGCTGGCGCACTACAACAAGGAAGCGCACATCGGCATGGACGCGCGCGCTTTCGAGGGCAATTTCCTGTGGTCCATGGGCCCCAACAATGAAGCGGGCGGCAGCCGCACCACCGCCTGCCACATCGACATCCCCATGCGCCATTGCAGCGTGGCGCTGGACGGCCAGGCGGTCGTGACGCGCGGCGTGGTGCAAGACGAACCCGGCCTGGCGCACGCCGCCCGCCGCAAGGACAGCAAATGAACGCCTCAACCCAAACCATCCCCACCGACGCCGTCACGGGCGATATCTCCGCCTATTCACGCCAGGGCTTTGGCACGCCGCTGCCGCTGAAGGCGCCCTTTGGCTTGTTGATTGTCGATTTCGTCAACGGCTTCGCCGACCCCGCCGTGCTGGGCGGCGGCAATATTCCGGAGGCCATTGCGCAGACGCAGCATCTGCTGGCCCACGCGCGCGCCCAGGGATGGCCGGTGGCGCACAGCCGCATCGTGTTCTCGGACGACGATGCCGACAGCAACATCTTCTGCCTGAAGGTGCCCGCCATGCTGGCCCTGAAAGAGCACAGCCACAACAGCGCCATCGTGCCCGAACTGGCCCCCGCGCCCGGCGAATACGTGGTGCGCAAGAGCACCCCGTCCGCCTTCTTCGGCACCATGCTGGCGCCCTGGCTGGCGCAGCGCGGCGTGCAGACTTTGTTGGTGGCGGGCTGCGTCACCAGCGGCTGCGTGCGCGCCAGCGTGGTGGACGCCATGCAGGCAGGCTTTCGGCCGCTGGTGGTGTCGGACTGCTGCGGCGACCGCGCCCTGGGTCCGCACGACGCCAACCTGTTCGACATGGCGCAGAAGTACGCCGCCGTCATGCCCTTGGACCATGCGCTGGCCGAAACGCGCGCCTTGGTGGATGCCCCAGTGCCGGCCGCCCGCTAACGGCGACATAATCCTCCACCAGCCCGACCCCTGCTTCCGTCATGACCCTGCCCCCGCCCCACCACCTGCCTGGCGCGCTGCTCGCGCACCCCGACGCCTTGCTCGTGGTGCGCGAGCCCTCGGCGCCGCCCAAGCCGGCGCCGGGTCAGCCAGGCAGCGCGTCGGACTACGTGCAGGCCACGCCCGAGATCTTCATTGCCATCGTGCGCGATGCCGGCTTGGTGGCGGGCGACACGCCATCGCCCGGCTGGCGCGTGCTGGCCTTCAACGGCCACGTGGACCTGGGCACGGGCATCCGCACGTCGCTGGCGCAGATCGTTGCCGAAGAGCTGGACGTGCCGCTGTCGCGCCTGGACATGGTGCTGGGTCATACCAGCGCCGCGCCCAATCAGGGCCCGACCATCGCCAGCGCCAGCATCCAGATTTCCGCCGTGCCCTTGCGCCGCGCCGCCGCGCAAGCGCGCGAGCACTTGCTGATGCTGGCGGCGCGGCAATGGGACCTGCCGCGTGATGCGGTGCAAGTGCGCGATGGCGTGGTGCGGCCGATTGCGCGTTCCGAAGTGCAGCCTGAGATGCGGCCCGAGATGCGGTCTGAGATGCAGCCCGAAATGCGGCCTGGGCCGCAGCTTGCAGCGCAGCCCACCCCCGACGACGATACACGCCAACTGCACTACGGCCAGTTGCTCGCCGGCCAGCACATCCGGCTGACCCTGGCGTCGCCCGACCAAGCCGTGCCCCTGAAGCCCGCCAGCGAATACCGCATCGTCGGCCAAGGCGTGGCGCGCGTGGACATACCCGCCAAGGCCACCGGAGAACTCAGCTTCGTGCATGACGTGCGCGTGCCCGGCATGCGCCATGGCCGCGTGATTCGACCGCCGCATCCGGGGCGCGACGCCGGCAGCTTCATCGGCCATTGCCTGATCGACGTGGACCGCGAGTCCGTCGCGCATCTGCCCGGCAACGTGCAGGTGGTGGTGCAAGGCGACTTCGTTGGCGTGGTGGCCGATCGTGAAGAACAGGCCATTGCCGCGATGCGTGCGCTGAAGGTGCGCTGGAAGCCCGTGCCGCCCGCGCCCCAACTCGACGACCTGGCCGCCGCCATCCGCGCGAACCCGGCCCAAGCACGGCCCCTGATCGAAGAAGGCGATGTGGATGCCGCCTGCACACAGGCCGCCACGCACTTGCGCCGCCGCTACGTCTGGCCCTATCAGATGCATGCGTCCATTGGCCCGTCTTGCGCCGTGGCCAACTTTACTGACGGCCGGCTCACCGTGTGGACCGGCACGCAGAACCCGCACATGCTGCGCACCGATCTGGACCGGCTGCTGAACCTGGGCGAAGGCCAGATCGAGCTGGTCCGCCTGGAAGCCGCCGGCTGCTATGGCCGCAACTGCGCGGACGACGTCTGCGCCGACGCGGCCCTGCTGTCCATGGCCGTGGGCGCACCCGTACGCGTACAACTTACGCGCGAACAAGAACACCAGTGGGAACCAAAAGGCACCGGGCAGTTGATGGACGTGGCCGCCGCCATCGACGCGCAAGGCGAGTTGCTGGCGGTGGACTTTGCCGTGCGCTACCCGTCCAACGATGCGCCGCTCTTGGCGCTGTTATTGACGGGCATCGTCTCCGGCGAGCCGCGTACGCTGGAAATGGGCGACCGCACCGCCGCGCCACCCTACCGCTACAAAAACCGCCGCGTGGTCTGCCACGACATGCCGCCGCTGGTGCGCTCGTCGTGGTTGCGCGGTGTGTCGGCCTTGCCCAACTCCTTCGCGCATGACTGCATGATCGACGAACTGGCCGAGGCCGCCGGCGCGGACCCGGTCGCGTATCGCTTGCGCAATCTGGACGATGCGCGCGCCATCGCGCTGATCGAAGCCACCGCCGCGCGGGCGCAGTGGCGCCCAGGTATGCCTGGCAGCCGTGGGAAGCCGGATGCCGATGGCCTCTTGCATGGCCGAGGCATCGCCTACGCACGCTATGTCCACAGCAAGTTCCCCGGCTTTGGCGCCGCCTGGGCCGCCTGGGTCATCGACCTGTGCGTGGACCCGACCACGGGGCGCGTGCGCGTGGAGCGGATGGTGGTCGGCCAAGACACCGGCATGATCGTCAACCCGGACGGCGTGCGCCACCAGATTCACGGCAACGTCATCCAGACGCTCAGCCGCTGCATGCTGGAAAAGGTGGTCTTTGATGAAGCGGGCGTCGCCAGCCGCGAATGGGGCGGCTACCCCATCATCGGCTTCAAGGATGTGCCCGCAATCGATGTGCTGCTGATGCCACGCCAAGACGAGCCGCCGATGGGCGCGGGGGAATCCGCGTCAGTACCCGGCCCCGCCGCCATCGCCAACGCCCTGTTCGACGCCACTGGCAAGCGCTTCTATGAAGCGCCCTTCACGCCGGAAGCCGTGCGCGCCGTGCTCGTGGCCTGACTGATACCGCGTCCATGAGCGACATCAACATTCTGGTGCTGCGCCAAGCGCTTCAATGGCATCAGGCCGGCATGCCGGTGTGCTTGTTCACCGTGGCGCGCACCTGGGGCTCGTCTCCCCGGCCCGTGGGTTCCATCATGGCGATGAGCGCGCAAGGCAAGGTGGCGGGGTCCGTGTCGGGTGGCTGCATAGAAGACGATCTGGCCGACCGTATCCCGCACGTGGACCACGGCAACCCTGTGCCCGAGGTCTTGCGCTACGGCGTGCAGGCCGACGACGCCCGGCGCTTCGGCATACCCTGCGGCGGCACGATTGAGTTGGTCAGGGAATGCATCGGCGCGCATAGCCTGCTGCCGGAACTGCTGGATGCCTGTGTTCAACGGCGCTGCGTGACGCGCACGCTGAACCTGTCGTCCGGGCAGGTGACATTGCAAGCCCAGCCGCCCGACCGCGCGCTCAGGCTGGCCGACGCCACGCTGTCAGCCACCACGCTGATCACCCGCTTCGGCCCCACGGCACGTCTGATCGTAATTGGCGCGGGCGACACCAGCCGATATCTGTGCCAGATCGCGTTGACGCTGGGGTTTGAAATCATCGTCTGCGACCCGCGTGAATCGCATCAAGAAAACGGACTGCAAGACCACTGGGAACAAGCCGGCATCACCTTCACGCGCGAAATGCCCGACGACCTGATTCTGCGCCTGCGGCCCGACGCACGCACCGCCGTCGTCGCCCTGACGCACGATCCCAAGCTGGATGACCTGGCGCTGATTGACGCTTTGCAGTCCGATGCGTTCTATATCGGCGCAATCGGTTCCCGCAAGAACAGCGACAAGCGCCGTGCGCGCTTGCGTGACTACTTCGACTTAAGCGAGGCCGAGCTGAACAAGCTGCATGGCCCCGCTGGCGTGTTCATCGGCAGCAAGACGCCCGCCGAAATCGCCTTGTCGATCATGGCCGAAATGGTGGCCGCGAAAAACGGGGTGGACCAGCCACCCCTGCAAAACGTCTCCGACGGCAAGGCGCGGCTGGTGCGGGAAAGCGTCTAGACGCTGTCCAGCCCCGCCCGGTCCACCGCTGCCGCCGCGGCTTGCGCGGCCTGCGTTTCCTCGATGAAGACGGGCGCGCACAATCCCGCCACCAACGCCGCCAGATCGCGATCAGCATGGTCATACGCCTTGCGGCCGGCCAGCAGGTTCAGCGATCCAATCACCCGGCCCTGATAGCGCACCGGAATATTGAACGCGGAATGCAGCCCGCGCTCGATCAGCATCGGCGCTTCGGAAAACACCGAGCGCACGTCGTCCTCGTTGCTGGCGACGTATAACTGGCCTTCTTCCAGCACATGACGCGACCACGGTCCGTTGCCCGTGGCCTTGAAGCCGCCCAGCGGGCTGATGCTTTCATTGGAGGTATACAGCCGCTTCATCAGCCGATGTTCTTCCAGATACAGCAAGGCGGTGAATAGCTGGTGCCCGAAGGCCTCTTCCAGCATGGCCGACACCACCTGCCATTGCGCGGCGCGGTCACCGGCTTGCGCCAAGGCGCGCGCATGCGCCGCCCAGGGCGCCAACGTGGATGCTTGCGTCATCAGTGAATCGCCTCAAGCACCACGCCGCGCGTGTTCTTGCCGAAGAACAGAATGCCCAACCCGCCCACCATCAAGATGGCCGTCATCATGGCGAACACACCGGCAAAGCCCAGCACCGGATACGCCACGCCCACAATGGTGGGCGATGCAATCGACCCAATCCGCGCAAAGGCCGATGCCGCGCCCATGCCGGTTGCCCGGATCGACGTCGGGTAGATCTCGGCGGTATAGGTGTACTGGCCCGCAATCACTCCATTCATGCCGAACGACAGCAGCATGCTCAACATGATGATCTGCTGCTCGCCGCTGGCCAGCGCCAGGCCCAATGCAGACAGGCACGACAACAGCATGTACGCCAGAATCGTGTACTTGCGGCCGATCTTGTCGTTGAAGTACGCGGCGGAGAAATAGCCGGGAATCTGCGACAGATAGATCAGGATGGTGTACGAAAAGCTCTTGGTGATGGTGAAGCCGCGCTCGACCAGCAAGCTGGGAATCCACACCAGGAAGGCGTAGTAGCAGAACAGCACGGTGATCCAGAACACCCACACCAGCACCGTCGTGCCCAGATAGGTTTTCGAGAACAGGGACGTCAGCTTTTCCATCGCGCTTTGCGGGTTTTCCGCGGCGGTGGCGGCACGGCGCGTGGCAACGGGCTTGGGCAAGGGCCGGCCCAGCTTTTGCTGCACTTCGGCTTCAATAGCCGAGCAGATGCGGTCGGCTTCGGCGGTCTGGCCGGTGTGCTCCAACCAACGCGGCGACTCGAACAGCGACTTGCGCCACCACAGCAGGAACACCACCGGGACGGACGCGATGATCATGATCCAGCGCCAGCCGTCATCGCTCATGGGAACAATGAAGTACCCCAGCAACGCCGACAATACGAAGCCAAACGAGAAGAAACCCGCCAGCGCGCCCGTGAAGCGGCCACGATATTTGCTGCTGACGAACTCCGCCAAATACGGCGCAATGATGGCGCCTTCCGCGCCCATGCCGATGCCGGCGATCATGCGCAGGATGTAGAACTCGTGGTAGTTGCGAGCGAAGGCGTTGATGAACGTGGCCACGCAGAACAGCATCAAGGCCCACATCATGATCTTCTTGCGGCCGTAGCGGTCGCCCAGAATGCCCGAGAACAGCGCGCCCACCAGGAAGCCCACGTAGGTGCTGCTGGCAATCCAGCCGATCTCGCCGGTGGACAGGCCCCATTGCGTGCGCAAGGACGGGATGATGAACGCGATGATGCCGGCGTCCAGTGCTTCAAACGCCAGCCCCAGGCCGCCGATCATCAGCAAGCGGAAATGGAAGCTGGAAAACGGTAGCCGCTCCAGGCGGTCCGATACGGAATACATGGTGAAGATTTCCGGAAGTAAGAGTGAAGGAACGTCAGCAGGCGTTCTTGTGCAACAAGCCGCGGTTCATGATCAGCTTGATGGAGTCGGGCTGGGTCAGCAGAGAGATATCGTCCAGCGGGTTGCCGTCGACGAGCAGCAGGTCGGCATGCGCGCCCACGCACACTTCGCCCAGCAGACCTTGCTGGTTCAGGATTTCGGCGCCGATCAGCGTCGCCTGTTGAATCACCTTGGCGTTGCCCAGCACGCGGGCGCGCAGAGTCAGTTCATCGGCTTGCATGTAGTGGGTTTCGCCCAGCAGGTCGCTGCCGTAACCCATCTTCACGCCGACGTCGTCCAGGATCTCAAGCGCCGTCAGGCCTTGCGTGCGCACGGTGGCAATCTTTTTCACCGAGTCCAGCGGCAGGCCATAGCGTTCGCCGTCGTTGGCCAGCCCTTCGTAGGTGATCAGCGTGGGCACCATGTAGGCGCCGTGCTCTTTCATCACCTCGGCGGCCTCGCGGTCGACCAGGTTGCCGTGTTCGATGGTGCGTACGCCGCAGCGCACCGCGCGCATGATGGCGCGCGGCGTGTAGGCATGCGCCATCACATACGTGTTGGCGTTGCTGGCCTCTTCCACGATGGCCAGCAGCTCGGCTTCGGAAAAGCCCAGGTTCTGGATCGGATCATTCGGCGAGGCCACGCCGCCCGACGCCATGACCTTGATCTGCGTCGCGCCCTTCAGGATTTCTTCGCGCACCGCCAGGCGGCAGTTGTCCACGCCATCCACCACACGGCCGATGTTGCCGATCTTGACCGAGCACGGGCAGGGGTCCAGTTCATCGTTGCGCTGGCGGAAGTCGCCATGGCCGCCCGTCTGCGACAGGGCCTTGCCCGCGCAGAAGAGGCGCGGGCCGTCGATCACACCGTCCAGCACGGCTTGCGCCAAGGCCCAATCGGCCCCGCCGGCATCGCGCACGCTGGTGAAGCCCCGGTCCAGCATGCCCTGCATGATGGGCAGTGCGCGCAACAGCGCCAGGGCATTCGGCAAGGCCGCCACGCGGCCCAGGTTGAAGGACGACGCCACCACGTGCACGTGGCAGTCGATCATGCCCGGCATCAGCGTCATGCCCTTGGCGTCCACCACCTCGGCGTCCGGCACGCTCAGCTCGTCGGCGCTGATGCGAGTGATCATCCCATCTTCAATCAACACATTGGCCGCGGCTTCCAGGGCCAACGATCGGGTATTCAAGATCTTGCAATTCTTAACAACAACCGGCTTCATAAATAAATCACGCTATCTGTTCAACATGCAGGAAATTCAGCATGGCGAACTCTACCGGTACAATCCAAACGTCCGATACCGGGTCTCCCCTTAGGCGTTCGACACAAATTTGAACAGCCTTATGAGCTTTACTCATACCCCCGTTTTTTCGTCATTCGCATCACTCATACCCCCATGAGACGCCGCTGCCCCACCCTTTCTGAATTGAATGCGTTCACCGCGGCGGCGCGCCATTTGTCGTTTTCCAAGGCGGGCAAGGAACTGTTCGTGACGCAAAGCGCCATCAGCCGGCACATTGCCACGCTGGAAAGCTATCTGGGCCACGCGCTGTTCATCCGCGCCACCAACGGGCTGCAACTGACCCGCATGGGCGCCACCTACCTCAGCCTGATCCGGCCCGCGCTGCACACGTTGGAAAGCGCCACGTCACAAGTCATGGCCACGCAGCAGTCCGCCAAATCGCTAAACGTATCGGCCGCGCCCACCTTCGCCGCGCAGTGGCTGTTTCCCCGTTTGAAGACCTTCCGCGAGTTCAATCCCGATATCTCGATTAATTTCGTGCGCTACAGCGTGGCCGATTACAAAAGCACCGAACTGGATTTCGATGCTTCCATTCAATATGGCTACGGCGATTGGCACGATGGCGACGCCAAGTATCTGACCGGCCGCGAAACCCGCCTGGTGTGCTCGCGCGAGTATCTGGAACAGCACCCCATCGGCAGCCTGGAAGACATCAAGCAATGCACGCTGTTGCAGCACATCGAGATTCCGCTGTCTTGGGAATACTGGTTTTCCACTTATCTCGGCGATTATGACCGCGCGCGATTCGGCCCCGGGTTCAATCTGTTTTCGATGATTATCCAGGCGGCGTCGTCGGGCTTTGGCGTGGCGCTGATGCCGCATTGCCTGATCGAAAAGGAATTGGCCACGGGGCAGTTGGTGGACGTGTTCGACCGCACGTTCGAAAGCCCGCTGGGTTACTACCTGTGCGCGCCAAACTGGCGCAGCAATATGGAAAGCTATGACCGCCTGAGCCAATGGCTGTCGCATGAGTGTTTACATGCGGCGGCGCTGGAAGGCATGCCGGCGCAAGCGGCCACGCCCGCCTTGGATTGCCCTTATTGCGTGGCGGGCCAGGCCGGATCAACCGACTAGTTCACGTGCTGGCTTCATCTTTTTAGTTCACACGATTGGGGAGCACCGCGCGCATCCACCGGCTTAATCGCGGCCGAATGCGCTGGTTATGCAGCAGCACCGCGCCCAACACACCGATGAACGCGCCAATCACCGTATCCACAAAGCGCGCCTCGATGACCTCGGCCGGATAGCCCTGCCCCAGATGCGGCGCTTCCGCCAGAAAGATGGTCAACGGGGTGATCAGCGCGACGGCGCTGGCATAGTGCCGGACCACCAATGTTTCGATCCCGAACGACAGCGCCATCATCACGGCGGCCAGCGTCCACACGTTCAACGGCAAACTCAATAAAGCCCACGCCACGCACAAGCCCAGCGCCGTACCCAGTATCCGGTGCAACTGCCGGTTCCACGCCGCCCAAAGGCTTGCCCCCTGGATAATCGCCAGGCAACTGACCGGCACCCAGTACGGGCGCGGCAGTTGCAGCAATTCGGCCACCAACAAGGAAATGCCCACGAACAAGCCGATGATGACGGAGTCATACACCACAAAATCAAACGTGGGCTTGGGTAAGGGCGTATCGGGCGGTGGCGGCGCCACGCGCGTCATGTGCAGGCTATACGCAAACGCCACCAGGCAGGCCACCAGGCAACCCAGTGCCACCATGCCTACCCGCATCGGCACATCCTCGATGCTGCCGGGCGTGTACGCCGCAATCGCCGTTGCCATGATGAAGAACAGACTGCCCGGCGGACCCAGCCGATAGCAGCGGCACACCATGTTCACCAGCATGGCAATCAATGTCAGCGCCGCGATCGTGGCCGTGGGCCAGAACTGCGTCAGCGCGCCCACCGCAAAGCAGGCCACCATGCCGAAGGACGCGGCCAGCAACATCATCATCCGTTGCTGCAAGGACGCATGCGGCAGGCTCAGAAACACCATGCCGCCCAGACTGGACATCAGGCCATAGTCCATGCGGCCAAAATACGCGCCCACCATCAAGGGCAGGCCGGAAGACAGGGCCGCCGCCAGCGGCATCTCCCAACGCCGGTCGCTGGCATTGACGCGGATCAGTTCGCGCCATGTGCCCTGAACCTGCTGCTTGACGAAGCCGCGGCCGGGTCGGCGTAGGTCATCGCCGTCTGCCTTTTTCGCTTGGTCTTTCTCGTTCATGCATCGCCCCTCTGTCGGCCTGGCAGCGATTATCCCTCCAAAATTCCGCCCAGTGGATTTAACGGGAATTCCCTGATATTCCCGCCCAGGCGCCGTGGCTACCATTCCGCGCACCTCGGCTTACCGGCCGACAGAATACCTATGCGCCATCGCGCGGAGACACCATGAAAGCACTCAAACACGTTGCGGCAGGCACCGCCTTATTTCTTTCGTCCTGGGCCGCCACGGCCGGCGTGACTTTCGACAGCGTCAAGAGCAAGGGCTTTGTCCAGTGCGGCGTCTCGACCGGCGTGGCCGGCTTCTCGGTCAATGACAGCAAGGGCGGCTGGGTCGGCCTGGACGTGGACCTGTGCCGCGCGCTGGCCATCACCATGTTCGGCGACCCCGCCAAGGCCAAGATCATGGCCGTCAGCGCCGTGCAGCGCTTCACCGCTTTGCAGTCGGGCGAAGTCGACGTGCTGCCGCGCAACACCACGCTATCGCTCACCCGCGACACCACGCTGGGCTTGATCGGCGTGGGCGTCAACTTCTACGACAGCCAGGGCATCATGGTGAACAAGTCCCTGAACGTGAAAAGCGCCAAGGAACTGGACGGCGCCACCGTGTGCGTGCAGCCGGGAACGACGTCGGAACTGAACCTGGCCGACTGGTTCCGCTCGCACAACATCGTCTTCAAGCCGGTGGTGGTGGAACGCCTGGACGAGATCATCCGCGCCTTCGCGGTCGGCCGCTGCGATGCCTTCACCGGCGACAAGTCGCAACTGGCGGCGGCACGCAGCAATCTGGACAACCCGGGCCAGTACGACATCCTGCCCGAGAACTTCTCGAAGGAACCGCTGGGCCCCATGGTGCGCCAGGGCGACGAACAATGGTTCAACGTCGTACGCTGGACCCTGTTCGCCATGCTGGAAGCCGAGGAATATGGCATTACGTCCAAGAACGTCGACGAGATGCTGAAAAGCACCAACCCCAACGTGCAGCGCCTGCTGGGTGTGACGCCCGGCATGGGCAAGAACCTGGGCGTGGACGACAAATGGGCCTACAACATCATCAAGCACATCGGTAACTACGGCGAGAGCTTTGAGAAGAACCTGGGCCCCAGCAGCCCGCTGAAGCTGTCGCGCGGCCTGAATGCGTCGTACCGAGATGGTGGTTTGATGTATGGGTGGCCGGTGCGTTGATCGGGTATTAGGCGGGGCTGGAGCCTCGGCTTGATATGGGCTTGATCTAGGCTGGACTTGGGTCGGTTTCCGGATTCGACCCCACGCTTGACTCCGGGCTTGCTCCCCTTTTTCGGCCCGAACGGCCGGCGGGCGCTTCATGCGCCGGCCGGCCGTTTTCATTGGCCGGGCCGGTTGAGGGAATCGTTACACTGGCGGCTGCCCCTGCGACATTCCTGCTCGCGCCTTTTCCGCCTAGATGACCACAAACTCCCCTGCCCCCCAGTTCTTCCCCGCCGGCTTCGTTCCTACTGAAGAACAGACCCGGATCCAGACCTCGCGGAGCCGGACCAGCCTAGTCATCGCCAACGCGGGCGCCGCCAAGACCACCACGCTGGCCCTGCGCATCGGCGAAGCGCTGACGCGCGGCCTGCCGCCCGAAGACATCCTGGCGCTGACCTTCACCGACGAAGCCCGCCAGGTGCTGCAAACGCGCTTGGTGGACGTGGGCATCGCCTACAACACGGCGCGGCGCGTCAACGTGCTGACCGTTGAAGAATATGCGCAGCGGGTATTGGCCAAGGTTGAAGACGGCAAGCCCGAGCCCCTGCCGTCCACGCGCGAACAACAAAGCTACGCGCTGTTTGCGCTGGAAAACGTGGCGGCAAATAACCCGCAGTACGCCGACCTGCTGGACATCCGCACCCACAACACCGCCGTCAGCCAGTTCCTGGACAACCTGCTGAAGCTCAAAGCCACCATGCGGATTGCGCCGGATGACGGGGCCGACGTGCTGTTCATTGCAGAAAGCGCGGGCGTGACCATCACCGACTATCTCTGGGCCGTTGAATACGAAAGGCAGCGCGTGGATGTGTTCGGCTACGTCGACGCCCGGGGCTTTTTCGACGCCACTTACGACTTGGCGCGCCTGCTGCGATCCGCGTCTGACCCGCGCGAGGTCTTGGTGCCCTACAAGCTGGTTCTCGTCGACGAATTGCACGACATCAACGAAGCGTCGTTCTGCATCATCGAAGCGCTGTTGAATGTGGACGTCACCTACTTCGTGGGCGTGGGCGACAAAGACCAGGTGATCTATTCCCACCTGGGCGCCGATGAATCCTTTCTGCAAACCCGCATCCGCGCAAGCTTTCCCGATTGCGCGAACTTCCCGCTGACGATGACCTACCGCCACGGCCCACACCTGGCCTACGCGATGGAAGCCTTCAAGCATAAGCCGGTGGATTCCAACCTGCCGCTGCGCACCGAGATTCACGAAGCCACCTACGCCGACACACCGGGCGACTGCGGTGCACAGGTCGTCAAGGCCATCCTGCAATGGAAGCAGGCCCGCAAGCCGCTGGACCAATGCAGCGTCCTGCTGCGCGACGCGCATCAATCCATCGAAATCGAAAACGCCCTGATGAACGCCGGCGTGCAATACCGCACGCTGACGATGAAGAGCTACCTGCTGCGCGAAGAGATCCTGTTCCTGCGCGGCATGCTGGCCATCGCGCTTGATGACTTCCATCATGTCGCGGCCCCCGCCACACGCGAAGCCATCGTCGACGCACTGACCACCTTCGCCGAAGTACCGCTGACGCCCAAGGAACTGCAAGAGGCACAGACGACGCTGGCGAAAGAACCGTCCGCGCTAAAGCACTTTTTTACCGGCCAGATCCAGCGCGTCGGCAGCCCCGCCGCCCGCGCCCGCATCTCGGATGCGGTTTCGCACCTGCGCGAGCTATCAACCGACACCCCAGCCTACCAGGCCCTGGAAACCGTGCGCGACCTGATGGACATGGACAAGGTCGCCAAGCGCCTGTACGTGCATCCCTACGAGGCTTCCGTCGTCACCCGCTCGGTCAACGGCTTCATCGCCTCGGCCAAAATGTCGGGCAAGACCCTGCGTGAGTTTTCAGAATGGATTGGCGCGGCAGAAGCGTTTGTTGGCGCGCGGCCCGGCAAGAACACGGTGCAGATGGACTGCATCGTCAACGTCAAGGGCAAGGAATTCGAACACGTCATCCTGCCATTCATGGACGCCGACGCGTTTCCCGATCCGTTGCGTAAAGCGGGGGAAGAAGAGAATTTGTTTTATGTGGCAGCAACACGGACAAAGTCCCGCCTGACCATGGTGTCTTCGGAAGACACTGCGCGGCGTAGTGCGTTCATCGCGCGCATGCAGTTGGCGGCGACGCAGAAGCGCGCGGATACGGCGCTACGCCGGAACCTGGCCGCGCCGGTCAAGGCAGTGGGGCATCGCGACTTGAAGGTGGCGTACGCGAATAGGGACGTGGTCAAGGCGCTAGGGGCGCAATGGGACAAGACCCGCAAGGTTTGGTATGTGCCTAGCGGGGTGGATTTGGAGGCGTTTCGGGAATGGTTGGCGGAATAAGGAATTGGCCAAGGCATGATGCAGGGGTGGCAGCGGGATAGCACAGGGATGGCGCACAGGGATGTCACCGGTCGACGTAACGTAACGTTAAAGACCGCAACATGGCCGTCTTGAAAGCCAGTTTATGATGGCACCGTAGTGAGCACGCCCAAATGCGTTACTCTCCCCTCCCCAATCTATTCCGCAAGGAGCCCTCATGGCACAAGCCTCCGCCCGTCACATCCTCGTTTCCACCGAAGCCAAGTGCAACGAACTCAAGACCGCCATTGAAAACGGCGCTGACTTCGCTCAAGTCGCCAAGGAAAACTCCAGCTGCCCGTCGAGCCGTGACGGTGGCAACCTGGGCACCTTTGGCCCGGGCCAGATGGTCAAGGAATTCGATACCGTCGTGTTCAGCGCGCCGGTTGGTGAAGTTCAAGGCCCGGTGAAGACCCAGTTCGGTTATCACCTGGTTGAAGTGACCAGCCGCCAGGACTAAGTCCCGCCGCTGTAAGAAAAAAAGCCGCCGCCAGGGGAAACCCGGCGGCGGCCTTTTTGTGTCTGATGCTTCGGGTTCAGGTGCCCCACGCCGATCAATCTTTGCCTGTCATCACCCGGTGAGCCAGCGCGTCGGCGTCCAGTCCGGCGATATCGCGTTCGATCACCTTGACGCCGCCTTTCAGGATGGCGACCCGATCGGCCAGCGCGACCACGTCGGCCATGTTGTGGCTGATCAGGATTACCGTGCGCCCTTCTTCACGCAGCTTGCGCACCAGGTTCAGGACCAAGGCGGTTTCCTTGACGCCCAAGGCGGCGGTGGGTTCGTCCATGATGACCACGCGGGCGTCCCAGCGTAGCGCGCGGGCGATGGCAACGGCCTGCCGTTGGCCGCCCGACATGCGTTCGACGGGTCGGTCCATGTCGTCGATGGGCACCGACAAACGCTGTAGATAGCCGCGCGCCTGTTCGGCCATGCGGCGCTTGTCCAGCACCTGCAGCGGCCCCACGCGCCGTACTAATTCGGCGCCCATGAAGACGTTCTCCCAGATGGACAGGCGGGGCGCCAGCGCCAGGTCCTGGTAGATGGTGGCAATGCCCTGCACCAGCGCGTCGTGCGGCGAGCGGAAGACGACAGCGCGGCCGTTCAGGCTGAGCTCGCCACCCGTGGGTTCCTGCGCGCCCGAGATGATGCGGATCAGCGTGGATTTACCCGCGCCGTTGTCGCCGCAGATGGCCATGACCTTGCCTTCGGGCACGTCCAGGTCCACGCCTTTCAGCGCCTCGACGGCTCCGTATGACTTGCGGATCTGGCGTAGCGATAAGGCGGCGGTGATGGGGGGCATGCTGGCTGGGGTCATCGGGGTCATGCTGGCTGGGATTACACGCTGGCCCGCATTCACTTCGCGGCGGGTTGCAGAAACTTCTGCACGTTGGACGCATCGACCAGCACGGAATCCATGAACAGGTACGGGCCCGAGGCCACCTTCTCCTTGGGTTCCTTCTTGACGACGATGCGGTCAATGGATTCGATGGCGCTGGTGCCCAGTTGCTCGAACGGAATCATCATCGTGGCAGTGATCAGGCTGTTGGGATCAGCAATGCGGCGATAGGTTTCGGGGCCACCGTCCACCGACACCAAGGTGATGTCGCCCTTCTTCATGCCTTGCGATTGCAGCAGGTCGTCGATAACGTAGGCTTGTCCGTCAAATGATGCCCATACGCCCTTGAACTGGCCTTGGTGACGCAGGAACAGGGCTTGCATGCCGTTGCGCACGTCGTCGCGCCAGCTTTGGGTGCGGGCCATGCTGAACTTGGCCAGGTCTTTGACGGCGGTGTTTTCAGTCAGCACCGCGTCCAGCATCTTGCCGCGGATGCGCGTGCCCGAGTTGCCGTCAAAGCGCGCCGACAGGATGTTGCCCTGATAGCCCATCTTGCCCAGCAGGTACAAGACCGACTGCGCGCCCGTGGCGTATTCGTTGACTTCCACGTCGAACAGCATGTGCGGGCTGGCGCCGGACATCACGCCCACCACCGGAATGCCCTTCTCTTTGGCGGCCTGCAACTGGGCATCGGTTTCCACCGGCTTGCCCATCGCGATGACGATGGCGTCCACCTTCTTGTTGACCAGCGTGTCCAGTTGCTCGGCCAGCTTGGGCAGTGAGCCTTCGGCGTTCAGTTGCGTGACGGTCCAGCCTTTGGCGCGCGCGGCCTGCGCGGCCGCGTTGGCCACGCGGGCGTGCGTTTCGGACGACATCTGAAAGGCGACGATGCCGACATCAAAGGCATGGGCGGCGCTTGCGGCCAGCGCCTGCACGGCGAAGGCGCTGGCCAGCAAGGTGCGCTTGATCAATTGCTTCATGGTGGTTTCCCCTTTGGATCAGAATTTGAACGCCGCTTTCTTCAGCACGGCCGACGACACCGCAACGGATGCAATCATGATGAAGCCCAGCACGATGTCCTGCACGTAGTACGGCGCGCCCATCAGGACGAGGCCATTGCCCAGCACCTTCAGGATCAAGGCGGCCACCAGCGTGCCGACGATATTGGCGTGGCCGGGGTTGAACATCGTCATGCCCAGCAGCACGGCCGCGATGGCGTACAGGAAGTAGTCGCCGGCCATGTTGGGCGCGGCGGACGACAGGCTGGACGTCAGCAACACGGCGGCGATGCCGGCGCATACGCCCGACAGCGCCAGCCCGATGCTTTTCATGGCGCGGATGTTGATGCCGGCCAGGCGCGCGGATTCTCCGGCTTCGCCCGTTGCCGTCATGCGGGCGCCGGTACGCGTCCACTTGATAAGGAAATACGCGACCAGCACGATGCCCAACATCCACAGCACCAGCGCCGGGATGCCGAAAGGCTTGGCGCGGGCCAGGTCGGTAAAGGCGGTAGGCCAGCGGCCCACGTAGGACACGCCATCGGTCAGCATGAAGGCGAAGCCCCGCGCCATGGCGGCCATGCCTAGCGTGGCAATCAGCGACGGTACCCGCAGGCGCGTCACCGCGATGCCATTGGCCAGCCCGCACAGCAGGCCGACGCCCAGGCCCGCCGCGATGGCGACCACGACCGGTTGGCCCGTATGGACCATCGCGCCCGTGACGACAGCAGCCAGGCTGGCGACGTCGGCCACCGACAGGTCCAGTTCGGCCGTTACCAGCGCCAGCGTGAAACCGATGGCGATGATGGCCAGGAAGCTGGTTTCCTTGGCGATGTTCAACAGATTATTGGGCGCCGCGAAATTAGGGGCGGCGATTGCGAAGAAGCCCACCAGGGCCAAACCTGCGATTGCCGTGCCGTACTTTTCCAGGATGCCGCGCATCGACTCAACCCTTGCCGCGTTGGTGTTCGTTGTAGTGCAAGGGTTATCCACCACCTGCCGGGCGTTCGCGCCCTGATGGCGTAGCAGTTTATACCCGCGCAGTGCTGGACAGGGCCGCTTTGCCGCTGTGGCGCACTTAGGGTTTTTACGGCAAGCGCGTGCTGGCCAAGGCGTGCGACACCGGCGTCAAGGCGGCTTCGGCGGCGCGAAACTGGGCGTACATGCGGTGATAGGCGTTGCGGCGTGTTGCGTCGGGATCGTAGCGGCGCGCGGGTCGCGCAAGCGCGTCCTGCGCCTGCGCGAAGCTGGCGTAGCGGCCCAGCGCGGTCCAGGCGGCGGCGGCTGCGCCGATCACTCCAGGCTGATCCGCCTGCCCAACCACAACCGGGCGTTCACAGATATCGGCCTTGACCTGGCACCAGTGCGGGTTGGATGCAGCCCCGCCACCAAAACGAATTTCGGCAACCGGCGCACCCAACGCGGCTTCCGCGCGTTCCAGCACCGTGCGGTTCAAGAAGGCCACGCCTTCCAGCACCGCCCATGCCAGGTCGCCAGGACCATGCCGGCGGTTCAGGCCGAGGAAGGCGCCGCGTAATTGCGGGTCCCAGTAAGGCACGCGTTCGCCTTGAAGATAGGGCAGGAACAAGGCGGGCTGCGGGTCGCGCGGCGCGTCCAGCAAAACGTGCATGGCGTGGCCGACACTGGTCATGCCGCCTGCGTGTCCATCGGCGTGCTTGTCTGCGTGTTCGTCTGCGTGGCCGTCTGCGCCTTCACCTGCCTGCTCGCCCGCATCTCCGCCTGCGTCCGACGCTCCAAAGCGGCTCACCCCGCCCAGCAAGGACAGCAGCCACGCGACGGTGTCCGCGCCGTTCTGACCCGGCCCGCCAATCTGGTGATTACCATTGCCCCAGTTCACCGTCATCAGACCCGCTGCCTGCACCGGTTCCGCGCCAACCGCGCCAAACACTTCAGTGGTGCCCGAGATGTTGTAGGCGTACCCCGTCCGCAAGGCGCCCAGCCCGGCCACGGCCGCCCAGGTGTCATTCGAGCAGGCGATCACGCTACGTCCCGCCAAGCGCGCCAGTGAACCCGGCAGACCCGCCTGCACCGGGCCGACAACAGCCAAGGGGTCCAACAGCGGCGGCACCCAGGCGGGGTTGGCACCCATGGCCGTCAACAGGTCGGCTTGCGCTCCGTGCGCGCTGCCCGCCGCCGCCAGCCTGGCCATCGACACCGTGTCGCTGGCGGCCCGGCCGGTCAGGCGGAAGTTCAGGTAGTCCTTCGGTTCCAGCACGACGCGCACGCGCGCCGCGTCCTGTGGCTCGGCGTGCAGCAGCCACGCCACCCGCGCCCAGGGGTGGAACGCGTTGATCTGCGCGGTTTCGGGGTGGCCGGCAGGCGCACGCGCCAACCAGTGCGCCACGTCCGCCGCCGTACGCGTATCGCGCCAGGTAATGGCGGGTCGAATGGCGGCGCCGTGCGCGTCGATGAAGACTTGCGTGCGGGTAACGCCGCAGATGGCAACAGCGGCAATGGCGTCAAAGCCGGCCCCTGCCTGCCGGGCCAGCGTGTCGCACAGGGATTGCAGCCCGCGCCACCAGTCGTCTGCGTCAATCTCGTCCCAACCGGGGTGCGGGGCCGAGCCTGCCGGGCTGTCGATGACGCAGGCATGCGCGATGTTGCCGTCCACATCCACCAGCGCCGCCCGAAAGCGGGTGCCGCCCAAGTCCACGGCCAGCACGTAGCCGTGGGTAAGTCCAGGGGGTTGGGCGTGGAAGTGCGGGCGGTCTGACATAGTGGCCGATTGTATTTCAGCGTAAGGGTTTCCCCGGCGGCTTTCTGCCCCCGGCTTGGCGACACGGGCAATCACAAACCACGCTGCGCCGCAGCACCGGAAACCCTATCAGTTGATAATTTCTGTTCAGGTGACAAGGGCAAAGCCCTGCGACAGAATGGGCCGCACCCGGAGGAGACAGCCGGGGCCACGATAAAACGTCATACATCCCAGGCCCATGAAAAAACCCAAGAGCAATGTGATCATCACGTGCGCCATTACCGGTTCGGTGCATACGCCGTCGATGTCGCCCTATCTGCCCGTCACCCCCGATGAGATCGCGCAGTCGGCATTGGATGCCGCCGAGGCCGGCGCGGCCATCGTGCATCTGCACGCGCGCGATCCGCAGACGGGCAGGCCCACGCAAGACCCGGCGCTGTACGCGCAGTTTCTACCACGCATCAAGGCGCAAAACGATGTGGTCATCAATATCACCACCGGCGGTTCGCCCGTGCTGCCGGTCAGCGAACGCATGCTGCCGGCCGCGCAATTCAAGCCGGAGGTTGCGTCGCTGAACATGGGGTCGATGAACTTCGGCATGTATGAATTGCTGGAGCGCTTCAAGGAATTCAAGCACGACTGGGAACGCCCCTACCTGGAAAGCAGCAACGACCTGGTGTTCAAGAACACGTTCAAGGATATCGAGCACATTCTGTCGTCCTGCAATGACAACGGCACGCGCTTCGAGATCGAGTGCTATGACATCGGGCATCTGTACACGGCGGCGCATTTTGTGGATAAGGGGCTGTTGAAGCCACCGTTCTTGATCCAGTCCGTGTTCGGTATCCGGGGCGGTATCGGCACGCATCCCGAAGACGTGATGATGATGCGTCGCACGGCTGACCGGCTGTTTGGCGATGACTACCGCTGGTCGGTACTGGCGGCGGGGCGCAAGCAGACCACGCTTGCGACCATGGCGGCGACGATGGGCGGCTTTGTGCGCGTGGGGCTGGAAGATTCCTTGTGGGACGGCCCGGGCGAACTGGCACTGTCGAATGCAGATCAGGTGCGCCGCATCCGCCGCATTCTTGAGGACTTGTCGCTGACCATCGCCACGCCCGACGAGGCGCGCGAGATTCTGCAACTGAAAGGCCGGAACAACGTCGCGTTCTGACGACGACACGGCATCCACAATCAAACCCCAGGCGGGAGACAAACATGAAGAAAATCTTGAACGCGGCAGTGGCATCGGCCTTGCTGGCAATAGGCGGCGCAGCCGTGGCGGACGCCAACGTGATCCGTATCGGCTTCATCACCGATATGTCGGGCCTGTCGGCTGATGCTGATGGCCCGGGCGGGGCCGAAGCCATCAAGATGGCGGTAGCCGACATGGGCGGCGAGATCGCCGGCAAGAAGATCGAGGTGCTGGTGGCCGACCACCAGAACCGCGCCGACATTGCGTCGTCGCGCGCACGCGAATGGCTGGACCAGCGCGGCGTGGACATGCTGATCGCAGGCGCGAATTCGGCCGCCGCGCTGGCGATGGCGAAGGTGGCTGAAGAAAAGAAGACGCCGTTCTTCGTGGTAAGCGCGGGCGCGTCGGAACTGACCAACGCGCAGTGCACGCCGTACACGGTTCACTACGTGTACGACACGGTATCGCTGTCGCGCGGCACGGCGCGCGCCATGCTGAAGGAAGGCAATAAGGACTGGTACTTCCTGACCGTGGACCACGCCTTTGGCCACGCGCTGGAGCGCGATGCCTCGGCCGTGGTGCAAGCGAACGGCGGCCAGGTGAAGGGCCGCGTGCGCCATCCACTGAACGCGGCGGATTTCTCGTCATACATCCTGCAGGCGCAGGCATCGGGCGCCACGGTGCTGGGCCTGGCCAACTCGGCCTCCGACACCAGCAACGCGGTCAAGGCCGCCGCGGAATTCGGGCTGACGCCCACGATTAAGATCGCGGGCCTGCTGGTGTTGATCACCGACATCCACGCGCTGGGCCTGGCGGCCGGGCAAGGCATGTACCTGACCACCGCCTGGTACTGGGACCAGGACGATGCGTCGCGCAAGTGGGCGGCGCGCTTTGAAGAGCGCATGAAGAAGAAGCCGTCGATGCTGCAAGCCGGCGACTACTCCGTCACCACCACCTACCTGAACGCGGTCAAGGCCACCGGCACGACCGACGGCGAGACCATCATGAAGTGGGTGAAGGCCAACCCGGTGAACGACTTCTTCGTAAAGAACGCGACCGTCCGCGCCGACGGGCTGCTGGTGCACGACATGTACTTGATGCAGGTGAAAAAGCCTTCGGAATCCAAGGGCCCGTGGGACTACTACAAGCTGATCTCGAAGATTCCGGGCGACCAGATCTACACGTCGCCGCAGGAATCGAAGTGCCCATTAATGAAGCCCTGATATTGAAGCCGTGATGTTGAAGCCATGACACCTGCCCACCCCGAAGGAAATCGCATGAACCCGCAAGACCTGAGCGCCCTGCCGGTGGACCTGAGCGGCCGCCGCGTCATCGTTACCGCCGGCGCGGCGGGCATCGGCGCCGCGCTGGCCGACGCCTTCGCCGAGCGCGGCGCGAACGTCCACGTGTGCGACGTGGACGAAGGCGCGCTGTTTGAATGCCGCCATGCCAACAGCCGCGCCGACGTGAGCCGCCGTGAAGAGATTGACCGCTACATGGAAACCGCGCTGGCGCACCTGGGTGGCCTGGACGTGCTGGTGAACAACGCCGGCATCGCCGGCCCCACCGCCCGCATCACCGACATTCAGCCGGACGAGTTGGCCGCCACGCTGGACATCAACCTGGCGTCGCAATTCCATACGGTTCGGCATGCCGTGCCCGCGCTGCGCGAATCAGGCGGCGGCGCCATCATCAACATCAGTTCGGTGGCGGGGCGCATGGGGCTACCCTTGCGCACGCCCTATTCCGCCTCGAAATGGGGCGTGGTGGGGCTGACGCGTTCACTGGCGGTGGAACTGGGCGTTTACGGCATCCGCGTCAACGCCCTGCTGCCGGGCTTGGTGGCCGGCCCGCGCATCGACCGCGTGATTGCCGCGCGGGCGCGCGCGATGGGCCTGACGGTGGAAGAAGAAACCAAGCTGGAGTTGGCGGGCGTCAGCCTGCGGCAGTTTGTACAGGGCGCCGACATCGCGAACATGGCGCTGTTCCTGGCCAGCCCGTTTGGCGCGATGATCAGCGGCCAGGCGATCAGCATCGACGGCGACCTGCAATCTTTGCCGTGGCAGCCGCCGGCCGATTAAGGTTCGGTGCACCCGTAGCCCGTAGGCGGCGTGTCCGTGCGCCGGCATGCCGGGCTAGGCAATCAGTTGGATCGTCTCCGCAAAAACACCGGTGCGGCGCGCCTGGGCCGTGGCGTACAAGGCGCCCAGCAGCCGCTCGCTAAGCTCATGGTTCTGCGCTTCCTTGCGGGTGATCAGCACAAACTCGAACCACTGCCTCGACGCCAGCGGCACCGCGACGATGTCGGGGTAGACGGACACAATGTCCGACGCCGATATCGCGTTGACCAGGCTGATGCCTTTGACGGCGCGCACCGTGCCGGGCACCAGCGTCATATGCGCTTGCATGCCGGAGTCCAGCGCATCGGAATCGGTAATGTCGCCTTGCGCCACCACGTAGTCGGACCACAGCGGCTTGACGAAAGATTCGGGGGAAATGTCCGACACCGCCACCACGTCGCGCCGCGCCAAGGGGTGGTCGCGGTGCGCAATGGCCATGACGTCGGTGCGCAGGAATGTGGTGAAGTTCAGGCGCGGACTGTCGCGGCCCACCGCGCCCAGGCCGAAGTCGGCCCGCATGGTTTCCACCGCGCTTATGCATTGCACCGACGATTCCACGTCGATGGAAAACGGCCGCTTGCCGTGCTCATCCAGATGCCGCTTCACCGCTTCGGGCGCATAGACCAAGGCCAGCGCGGGCGACGAGGCCACGCGCAAGCCGCGCCCGCCAAACTTTTCAATGCTGTGCAGGGCTTCGTCGATGCGCACCAATTCGTCCAGCACGAACTTGGCTTCGGTATACAGGTACTGCCCGGCTTCGGTGGGCCGCAAGGTCTTGTGCGATCGGTCAAACAACTGCACGCCCGTAGCGGTTTCCAGCCGCGACACCGCATGGCTGATCGCGGGCTGCGTCAGGCTCATCACCTGCGCGGCCTGGCGCGTGGACCCGGTCATGACGACCGTATAGAAAATACGCAGGTCGTGAATATTGAAGTTGCGTTTCATGCCGCTATTGCGCCACCCGCTGTATTTCAGGCGTGACCCACTTGCCGTCCAACAGCGCGGGCTTGGGCCAGTAGTAGCGCAGGGTCACCATGAACGGGCCAGGCGGCGCGGGCAACCAGTTGGACTCCTTGCCCTTGCCCGGCGACTGCGACTGGATGTAGATCGTCAGCCCGCCATCGCGATCTTTCTTCAGCGACGGCAGCATGGGGGAATTGATCAGATAACGGTTGATCGGGTTGGGCGCCAGCAATTGTTCGGGCAACCGGTACATCGTCATCGACCAGAACGCATTCACGGGCGGCAGGCTGCGCGGCGCAAAGCGCAACGTGTACGCATAACGGCCATCCAGTTCCTGCCCCCGGCTGTCTTTTTCCAGCACGGGGTACAACGCTTCTTCGCGGCTATTGGCGCCGATGCCCATCTGCGTACCGGTCGCACGCGCCAGATAGTCGTTCTTGAGCTTGGCGCGGCTGCCGAACAGCCCATCGGTCTTGCCGCCCAGCGCCGCGCGATTCTTGTCGATGTCGTTCTGCGCCGTATGCATGCCTTCCTGCAAGGCGCGGCGCAGGCGCGGGTCCAACTGGTCAACGGGATAGGGTTGGCCGGGCTTGATACCGATGCTGGCAAGCCGTTCGCGCAGCCACTTTTCCGTGGGGTGGGTGGGCGCAAACTGAAGCAGAAAGGCCAGTTGGTTGTAGAACTCCAGCGACGTGCGCATCTCGTGCGGCGGCACGGGAGGAATCCAGTCGACGGCAGCGGGCGCGGGTGGCGGGCGGCGCTTGGCAAAGGACGACAGGGTCTGGATCTTGTAGCGCGCCTGGATGCGCTTGACGTTGTTCAGGTCCGCCGCGTTGAACAGTTGCGTGCGGCCGACCACGTTGACCAGTTCGGTTTCCGACTTGATCACCTTGGTGATGCCGCGCGGCACCTTGCCGTTCCAGCGCGGCCCCGCCACCAGGAAGTTGCCACCGCCGTTGCCGGTTTCGCGGCTGCCGATGTAGGCAAAGTTGTAGGTGTACAGGTCCATCAATTGCAGCACAAAGTAGCGCCGCTTTTCGATGGGCGGCACACTGATCACGACGGGCTCGGCACGCAGGTCCAGCATGGCGAAGGAATACGGCGTGTCCGCATTTGGCGTGACGAACGCGGTGTCCTCGGGCGTGAAGACGCGCGCGATGTTGTTGAAGGTGTTGGGCGGGCCTTTGTATTGCGGGTTGTTCTTGTCCAGGTTGAAGGCATACATGGTCTGGTAGCTGGCGACCATGGGCGTGCCGTACAGATACGCTTCGCTGGCAATGCTGCGCGCCTGTTGCGCGGTGACGCCTTGGATGCCCACCGACTGCGAACCCGTCGCCTCGTCGGACGACGTGAAGCTGCAGGCCGCCAGGTTTACGCTAAGCGCGGCGGCGGCCAACAGGCCCACGCGGCGGCGGAGCGCCGTGGACGCAAACCCGGTGCTACTTTGACGATCGCGCATAATTTGCTCCAACACCTGCATGTTGTTGGCAACGCCCGATTGGCGGCAGCGTCGCGGTCAAAAACAGCAATACCGCAGGCGATTCTGGCATATTTCCTGCCGATCCGCGCCGAGTTGATCCGGGCGGGGCACCGCGATCAGGCGTCGACTGCCTGTTCCCGATCCGCCAGGCTTTCCAGTTGCCTGGCCGTGATCGCCACGATGGCGCTTTCGGTGGCGCGCGCGTCGGTGTTCAGGTGCTGAATCAGGTCCAGCGTGGTGGAACGGCGGGTCAGCATCAGGCAGGTGACTTCGGCATCCACCACGCGCGTGGCATGCCAGCACCCTGGCCGCATGCAAACGCCCTGCCCTTGCGGCACGCGAAAGGCGGCAAGTGTGGCCAGGTCGGGGCTGCCGTCGGCGAGGCTTTGCGCCACCACCTGAATGATCGTGCCGGTCAGCGGCACGATGGCCTGCTGCGTCAGCAAGTGCTTTTCCAGGCTGGCGATTTCTGGGGAAGCGCTGCGGTAATTGACCCACAGCACCTCGGCGTCGCCACCCGCGCCGGTGTTGAACACGTGTTCCTGCCAGAAGTCCGTGGCGGGGTTGGAAAACAGCGGCATGCCGTTGCCATCCGGAATGGGCTTGCCCAACATCCAGCCATACGGCGTGAATGCCTGCGGCGTCAGATCATTGACTTCCAACTGCTGCTTGCTCGTCATGCAGAACCCTGTGATGGCTTGGGCGGCGTGCCGCGTTTGGGGAATTCGGTGGCGTAGTCGAAGTCGCCTCGGGCGATGGCATCCAGGATGGCAGCGCGCCGATCGGCCGCGCGTTTCAGGTTGGCGGCCGTGGGCTTGACGCGGATGCGTTCAACGCAATGCTGGCCCTTATACATGAAGCCGATCTCGATGGACGATTCCGACGCGGGTCTGACCCCCTCGAACCCCTGGCTCATCGTCTTTCCCGTGGTGATTGCGGATGGGCGACATGATAATCGCCTGATATGCATCGTCCAAGCGCGGCTTGCGTGAACACAGCGGGCAAGCATGGTTACGATGGCGGCTGGCCCTGCAAGGATGAACCCGCCAAGAACACCCCTATCAAGGATGCCCACCATGACGACTGATCTGTCATCGCATTATGTTCTGCTGGACGCCACTGGCGCCGCCGCCACGGTCAAGGGCGGCGACGAGTTCTGGTCGCAGCCGCCCGAGGCGCTGGACCGCTTCGGCCGGGGCTGGCTGGTGTCCGAATACACCTTCGCCAACGACTGGCCCCAATGGGAAATGCACCCCGAAGCCGACGAGATCGTGCGTCTGATGTCGGGCACGGCGGAGTTGCATCTGGAATGGCCGACGGGCCTGCAAGTGGTGAAGATGCTGGCCGACGACGCCTATGTCATTCCCAAGGGCGTGTGGCATACCGTCAAAGTGGTCGAGCCCTGTCGCATGCTGCACATCACGATGGGCGCGGGCACCCAGCATCGGCCGGTGTAGGGTTCAACCAGGCGCGCCGACCGTACGCACACGCAGGATCTCGCGGTCGTCGATGGGCCAATGCAGCACGGCGGACACAACCCCCAGCGCCATCGCGCCCAGCCAGATCAGGTCATACGACCGCGTGGCCTCGAACACCACGCCGCCCAGCCACACGCCCAGGAAAGACCCCAATTGGTGGCCAAAGAACACAAAGCCGAACAGCGTGGTGAGGTAGCGCACGCCGAACACCTGCGCGATCAGGCCATTGGTGAGCGGCACGGTGCCCAGCCAGACAAAACCCATGATGGCGGCGAACGCGTACACGGTTCCCGTGGACAAGGGCAGCAACAGAAACAAAGCGATGGCCGCCGTGCGCAGCAGGTAGATGCCGGCCAGCAGGTACTTGCGGCGGTGACGCGCGCCCAGCACGCCGAACACATAGGTGCCCATGACGTTGGTCAGCGCAATGATGGCCAGGGCCGCCACCGCGTCGGACGCACGCAAGCCCTTGTCCATCAGGTAAGCGGGCAGATGCGTGCCGATGAACGCCAACTGGAATCCGCACGCCAGAAAGCCCAGGTTCAACAGCCAGAAGCCGGGCCGCGTGAACGCTTCGCCGATGGCGGCACGCAAGGACAGGCTGGCGTCCGGCGCATTGGCGTCGCGCGCCGCGCTGTCGGGTTCGCGCAGCGGCCGCGCCAAGGGCAGCAAAACGGCCATCACCACCGCGAACACCAGCAACGCGCTGACCCAGCCCCAGCCCCCGATCAACCCCTGCGCGGCGGGCACCATTGCGAACTGCCCCAGGCCACCCACGGCGCCGGCCACGCCCAGCGCCCAGCCTCGGCGCTCGGGGGGCACCAGCCGGCTTAGCGCGCCATAGACGGCGGCGAACGCCGTGCCCGACAGC
Source organism: Achromobacter spanius (assembly GCF_029637605.1). NCBI lineage: Bacteria > Pseudomonadati > Pseudomonadota > Betaproteobacteria > Burkholderiales > Alcaligenaceae > Achromobacter > Achromobacter spanius. The sequence goes on from NZ_CP121261.1 coordinate 3,759,897, forward strand.
GCGATGCCGATGCACACGCCCGCCGTCAGCATGAACGCCATGGGCGTGACCGCATGCGCCATGCCGACCAGGCCCAGCGCGTAGAACACCAACCCGCCCGCGATGACCTTGGCCGATCCATAACGGTCGGCCACCATGCCGGTAAACGGCTGCGCGATGCCCCAGGTAAGGTTTTGCACGGCCAGCGCCATCGCGAAGGTGTCGCGGCTCCAGCCCCGGTCCATCGACACGGGCAAGAGGAACAAGCCCTGCACGTGGCGCACGCCCAAGGCCAGGCCCATGATGATGCCGCCGGCCAGCACCAGCAGCCACAAGCGTGAAGGGTCGAGGGGTGAAGCGGGGGACTGTGACGCAGCGGGCTGTGACGCATCGCGGGGGCAAGCGTCTGGGCAAGACGGGGCAAGGGGCGCTGGCATGGTGAACCTCTCTGGTCGCGCGATGGGCCTCGGCACGGGAAACATCGCGATTCCATTACAGAAGGGCCGCCACGTGGCTTCAAGCGATTATTTTTTGCCGGCTGCATGCGGGGCGGGAATGCGAAAAACCGTCGCTTGTTAACGCTTCGTTTTCTATCGTTACATTTACCCTTTCGTCGCCCCCCTACGGCTGGTTACAGTGCTGCCTTCGCATATTCTGGCAAGGCATACGACCATGTGGCACGTCCGGCTTGGCTTCCCCTTTTTCGCGGCCCCTGTCCGCGTGTTCGCATGATGCGCACCGCGCTCAAGCCCTTGGCGCTGGCCCTGGCGCTGACCTTGCCGGCCCTGCCCGATACGGCGCACGCCGACTCCTGGCTGGACCAATGCAGCACCAGCTACTACGGCCGAAACGAAGACACGGCCTGCCATCAGTCCTTCAGCGACGGACTGGCGGCCGTGCTGACCGGGTCGCGCAGCGACGAAGCCGGCGCCTGGGGTTATATCGACAAGCAGGGGCGCATGGCCATCGTGCCCGCCTACGAACACGCCTCGCGGTTTCAGAATGGCCTGGCCGCTGTCAGCCAGGGTCACTTGTGGGGCTATATCGACACCAAGGGCCAGTGGGCGATCAAGCCGCGCTACACCAGGGCCACGGGTTTTAACGCCGAAGGCACGGCGCTGGTTGAAGACGGTGAACTTAATCTGCTGATCGACCGGCAGGGCAAGGTCGTCAAGACCTTTCCGCTGGGCACCCGCACATGGGGCTTCATGCCCGGCCAGAAGCTGGCATCGATGGAGGTTCCCACGCCGCCGCGCCTGATCAACACCGCAACGGGCGCGGCCACCGCGCTGCCCGAAGGCGTGATGATGCTGGACGCGCCGTCAGCCGACTATTTGCCGGCGCAGTTGCGCGGGTCGCGCTATTCCGGCTGGTGGGGTTTGCTGGACGCACAGGGCCGCTGGGCCGTCACACCGGACGTGCTGCGCTCACGCGAAGCGCCCATGCGCGACGGCGACGTCGTGGCCGTGCGCCGTGAAAAAGATTGGACCTTCGTGGACCCGCGCGGCGAATCGATTTCGCAATCCCGCTACGAGCGCGTGCAGTGGCTGGCGTCCGGCCTTTGGCTGGTGGCGGAGGAAGACGGCAAGCCCACCTTGCTGGACGGCGGGCTCAAGCCGCTGCATGCGTTTTCCACGTCATACATGGGCGTGCAGCAGCGCGATGGCTGGCGCTATCTGTACGACGCATCGACAACGCTGTTGATCAGCCCTGACGGCACGGTGCAAAAGCTGGCGATACGCGACGGCCGCGTCGACATCGTTCAAGGCCAGGCGTGGGTTTACGGCATGCCGGCCGTCGGGGAGGTGGCCGACACCGCCAGCGCGGATGAGGCGGCGTCACATGCCGCCCTCGCGGTCAACGCCGAAGCTTCCCTCATGCAGGTGTACGCCGCCGACGGCAAGCCCTTGCTGGATGCGGATACCGCCATGCGCCTGCGCAGCTATGACGTCAGCGCGTTTTCTCCCGGCAAATCCGCCCAGCGCGGTTCCGGTGACCAGGCCATGCCGCTGGCACTCTTGCGCGACCTCAACGGCGCACGGCCCCTGGCCATCCTGACCGCCACGGGCAAGATCGTGTCGAACCCGCAATGGGAAAACATCAACACCTATGACGTGACGATGCCGCTGGTGGTGCGCGCCACGAACGATAAGGTGGGCGCCATCGACGGCCAGGGCGACTGGGCCGTGCCGCCCGAGTACAACGACATGCGCCGGTTCAAGGGCCCCTACACCTGGGCGCGCACCGGCGACATGCGTCGCAACGACGCCTTGCTGATCGATGCGCGCGGCAAACCGGCTAACTTGCCGGAAGCAGTCAGCGCGGCGGCGTCCGAGCTGGAAGGCGAGCTGCTGGTCTACCGCGCGGCGGACGGCAACCGCGAACGCCGCTGGGGCCTGTGGAACATTCGCCTGGGCGCGCCCGCGCTGAAGCCGGAATTTGATCGCATCAAGGAATTCGACGACGACTGGGCCCGTGTGCAGGACAAGGGCCGCTGGGGTGTCGTCAACCGCCAGGGCCAGTGGGTCGTGCCGGCCACGCACGACAGCGCCTACAACATGGAATACCTGGGCAACGGCTTCATGCTGGTCAACGAGCCCGAAGGCAAGGGCCTGGCTGGCCGTTATGGTGGCAGCCCATACCGGATGGTCAACCTGCGCACCGGCAAGCGCAGCGACATCATCTACGGCAAGCCGGACAAGCTGCAAAACGGACGCTACATCGGCGAACTGGCCGACGGCAGCGCCGTGCTGTTCGACGCGCAGGGCGGGACGACGAAGGTTTCAGATGGCCGCATCGACAGCAAAGCGCAGCATGGCGACTGGCTGATCGTGCACCAGGACGAACGCGAAGGCGCCATCAACGCGCGCGGCAACCTGCAAGTGCCGGCCCTGTATGGCGAATTCAATCCCTTCTTCGTGCAGCCCGAGGGCTTGGCGCGCGTCAACCAAGGGCCTGGCTATCGCGTCATCGACCAACACGGCAAGACGGTGCTGGAGAAGTACGGCGACGGCTTCCCGCTGGCGTCCATGCAACGCGTGCTGTTCGAAGACGACCGCGCGTCCACCTCCATACTGACGGACCTGCAGGGCCGCGAGGTCGCGCGCCTGTCCAACCGCTTTCCGGTGGGCTACCAGCGCGCCAGCGAAGGCGTGGTGCCTTACAGCGAAAGCTACGGCAAGCAAGGCTTTCTGAATGCGGCGGGCAAGCGCATCGTGGGCGCGCACTTCAGCGACCTGGGCGCGCTGAAGCACGGCCTGGCCCGGGCGCAACGCCTGGACCGCACGGGCAAGCTGTACGGCTACATCGATCTGAGCGGGCGCTTTGCCATTCCGCCCGCGTTCACGTGGGCGCAAGACTTCCAGGACGAACGCGCCATGGTGTTTCGCGACCACCTGGTCGAATTCATCGACACACGCGGCAAGACCACCACCACCTTCGGCATGCTGTGCGACCAGATCGTGATCTTCGACGCGGAAGAAAACCAGAGCTGGCCGCGCGAAGCCCTGACATGCCCTGACGCGACGCGCATCGATCCCCCCGCCCTAGACACCGCCAAAGCAGAATGACCATGACGTCACGAGTGATCCGCACCACCCGTATCGCCTGCGCCCTGGCCGCGCTGGGCGCATCCCTGTCCGCGCACGCGCAGATGGGCCATGTGTTTTGCGTTGACGAAACCCGCGCGCGCAACGACGTCGCTGTCGACGACATCTCGTACCACACGCCCTACGCCAACGGCTGCATCCGCAACCTGGCGGATGGGCGCGCCGCCGTGCTGCTGCCGTCCGCGCTGGAGCCGATGCGCCGCGTGCCATCGGACGAGTCCCTGCGCCGCCATGCCTGGGGCTTTCTGGATCAGAACGGCAGGCTGGTGATCCGCCCGATCTTCGAGAACGTGCGCGACTTTCGCCACGGGCTGGCCGCCGTGCAATGGCAAGGCAAGTGGGGCTTCATCAACCCGCAAGGCCGCATGGCCGTGCCGCCGCGCTACGACAGCGTGGGCGACTTTGCCGAAATTGGCCTTGCCGTGGCCACGCTGGACGGACGCCATGTGTTCATCAACCGCCAAGGCGACACGGTGGGCGAGCCGTTGGACGCCGGCGTCGAAAGTTTGGTGATTGAAGACGGCGTGCCCGCGCGGGCAACGGTAGCCTACAAGCTGGAATACCGGTCGCCAACGGGCGAACGCCGCTTCGCCACGCCCGGCGTGAAGGTGACGCAAGCCTATGGCCAGGGGTTTTTCATTGCCACCAACGGCGAGTATCGGCACGGCCTGGTCGACCGCGACTGGAACTGGGTGCTTGAACCCGTGTACGACGATATCTCGGTCAATCGCGACGGCATGCTGGCCGTGGCTTATGGGCCGGACGGCGTCGTGCTGCTGGGCACGGACGGCACGGTAATCGGCGCGGACCAGCACTACGAATCGCTGAACCCCGTGGGCCGCAAGTTCTGGAGCGCGCAGTTGGGCGATCGCAAGGGCTATGCGGTGCTGGACACCGCCGGCCAGCCGGTCGTGACCATGACGTCGCCCGAAGCCCGCGCCTCGCAGCGCTTTGGCGACGCGATCGTGTACCCGTCGGGTGACACGATGATGGCGTTGGTGCCCGGCCAGCCCAAGCCAGTGCCGCTGGGCGCGGGCCTTGCAGCCACCGTCGATGAAGAAGGCTTCGTGCTCTTCAAAGGCGACACAGGGATCGGCCTGCTGACGCCCCAGGGCGCGTGGCTGCACGGCGACACCGCCCCCGCCTGGCTGGCGGAGGCCGGCAAGATGGAAGTGCATCAAGGCCGGCTGTGGATCAGGAACCGGGAAGGCGCACTGCTCAATATCGTCGACGCCGACGGCCACGCATTGCTCAAGCCGGAAGCCGTCGAGGCCGTGCAGAACATGCAACTGAAGGCGTTGCCCATGGACTTGCCTGGCGCTCCCTTGGGGATGCTGGGCCAGTCGCATTGCCAATGCGGCCCTGCGGGCGCCGGCTTGCTGCTGGCGGACGGCAGCCTGGTGACCGACCCGTCGTGGACGGACCTGACGATGCTGGACGTTGACCCGGACGGCGACACCGATGCGCTGGTATCCACCGACGCCCTCAAGCCGGAACAACTGCGCTACGCCGCAACCACCGCTGACGGCATCCGCTTGCTGGACGCCCAGGGCCGCGTGATGAATCTGCCGGCGCAGCAATACATTGGCGCGTTTCACCTGGGTTATGCGCTGGTGTACGCCAACGGCGTGAACCAAATGATCGACCGCGACGGCAAGCTGTATGGCTTGCCCGCCGATGTGTTCGATTCGCAAGTGGTGGCGCCGGGTGTGATGCGCTACGTCAAGACAGCCAGCGCCGATGCGCCGTGGGGTCTGTACGACTTCGTGGCGGGCAAGGAACTGGCCGCGCCCGCGTTTCAGGAGATCGGTGCGTTTGAAAACGGGCGCGCTGTTGCATCGCTGGGCAGTGACCGCGTGGGCGTGATCGATCTGCAAGGCAAGTGGACCGTGCCGGCGCGCCATCATGCCGTCGCGCGGGTCAACGACAACTTGTGGAAGGTGATGCAGGCGGGCGCGCAGGACGAGGGCACCAACCGCCCCGTTGCGCTGTTCAATGACCAAGGCCGCGCGCTGACGCCCTTCATCAGCCGGTTGCAGATTGGCCAGACGGAAGACGGCACCATCACGGCCGAGAGCGATCATCGGCGTTGGATCTTTTCAGCAGATGGCGTCAACGCGCAGGACCTGGAAGACGCGTTATATACGCGCCTGGGCGACTGGCTGGAAATTCGGCGCACGGCTCGTCATGGATATCTGAACGAACTCGGCGAATGGCAGATTCCGCCCAGCGCCGCCACCGGCTCGGTGTTCCAGGGCTCGCCCGCGCGTGCGCTGGCCACTGATGAAAGCGGTGCGCGCCTGATCGACACGGCGGGCAAGACGGTGGCGACGCTGCCCGCGGGCGAATGGCAGTGGCCGCAAGGTTCACCGCAACTACTCAGGCATTACGAAGTGAACGGCCGGCTGCGTACGGACTATGTCGACACGAGCGGCAAGACGCGGCTCACGGCCGAGGGCGTCACGTCGGCATTCTCGGAAGGCCAGGCCGTGTCGTTGCTGCCGACCCGCGCGATGCGCGCGGTGGATGCCAAGGGCGCACTCACCGGCCCGGCGTTCAATGCGCTGGGCACGCTGCGCGACGGCCTGGCGCCGGCTTTGGCCGATGTGAACATCGGCTTTGTCGACCGCCAGGGGCAGTACGTCATTCAGCCCGCGTACAGCACCGTCACGCCGTTCAAGAACCAGCGCGCGGTGGTGTCCACGATGGACTATTCGGAACTCATCGACCCCGCCGGCCACGCGCTGGCCCGCGTGGAAATGATCTGCGGCGTGCGCGCGCTGTATGGCAGCGCGGGGCAGCGTTTGTGGCCCAACACGATGCCGGCGCGTTGCGACCGCTAAGGCGGCCGGGCGTTTGAAGCCCGTGCTTGAAGCGCATTCTTGAAGCGCGGGCGTGAAGCCCTGGCGTTGGACGCCTATTGCGTGTCCAACGCCAGGTAACGCTGGGTCTGAACGATGGCTTCGCGTTCCTTGAAGCTGGTCAACTGGTCGGCCAGCGCGCTGCTGTCGCCCGTTTGCTTGATGGCGGCCAGCGTGGCCTGCATGGCGTGAATGGCGGCGCGCTGCAGGTCCGACGGAATGATGGCCAGTCGATAACCCATGGCCGCCAGGTCGGGCAGCGGCACCAGCGGCGTCTTGCCGCCGTAGAACATGTTGATGAGCTTCAAGCCTGGCAGGCGATCGGCAATGGCGCGGATCTGCGCCAGCGTCTCAGGCGCTTCCACGAAAATCATGTCGGCGCCCGCCTTCAGGTAACGCTCGGCGCGCGCCAGGGCGGCGTCAAACCCTTCGACCGCGATGGCGTCCGTGCGCGCAATGACCAGCGTATCGGGGTCGCTCAATGTTTGCCGCGCGATGTGGACCTTGCGGCACATTTCCTCGACGTCCACCAGGCTCTTATCATCCAGGTGGCCGCAGCGCTTGGGAAACGATTGGTCTTCGATATGAAAGGCCGCCACGCCCGCGCGTTCCATGATGCGTACCGTGCGCTCAACATTGGCGGACCCGCCGAAGCCCGTGTCTGCGTCGGCCACCACCGGCAGCCCGCTTGCGTCCACGATCTTTTCCACGCGGTCCATCACTTCCGTAAAGCTGAGCAGGCCGATGTCCGGGTAGCCCGCCGCCCGTGCGATGGCGCCGCCGCTGGCGTACACAGCGTTGAATCCTGCCATGGCCACCAGCCGCGCGGACATGCCGTCATACGCGCCGGGCGCCACCACGATGCCATCGGCCAAATGCTGGCGCAGCAAGGCGCCGGGTGTCAGAGAGGAGTTCATGCGGGTTCCTGAAAGCGGGATCGATGCGTGCATGATCGGCTTGCCGGACTAGAATGTCCAATATATGGAATGTTGATGTTCAGTATTTAAAAGGTATCGATATGGAACTGCGGCATCTGCGGTATTTCGTGGTGACGGCCGAGGCCCAGCACTTCACGCGCGCGGCGGAAATCCTGGGCATGGCGCAGCCCCCGCTGAGCCAGCAGATTCGTCAGTTGGAACAGGAAGTGGGCACGCCGCTGTTCGACCGGACGGGGCGCGGGGTGGTGCTGAACGACGCGGGCCGCGCGTTCCTGGCCTGCGCGCAGGATATTCTGCATCGCGCGGAGGCCGCGGTGCAGACGGCCCAACGCGCTGCCCGAGGCGAGGTGGGAGAACTGGCGCTGGGTTTTACGGAGTCGGCCTCGTTCAATGGCGTGGTGACGGAAGTGATCCGACGCTATCGCCAGCAGTATCCCGACGTTGAGATGACGCTGTCGCAAGGCGATAGCGAGACGCTGGTGGCGCAACTGCGCGATGGGGCGATCGACGCCGCCTTCGTGCGCCCGCCGTTCGCGCTGGACGGCGGGCTGACGTTCACGCAGTTGACCGAGGAACCGCTGGTGGTGGCCTTGCCGCTGGGCCACGCGCTGGCGCGCCGCAAGCGCTTGGCGCCGAAGGATCTGACGCAGGAACGCTTCATCCTGTATTCGCGCAAATCCGGCTATGGGCTAAGCGCGGACATCATGGCGGCGTGCCGCCAGCACGGCTTGAACCCGCTGATCGGCCAGCGCGCACCGCAGTTATCGTCGGCGGTGAACCTGGTGGCTGCAAGCATGGGCGTGGCGGTGGTGCCGGCGTCATTACGCCCCCTGCGTCCCGACGGCGTGGTCTACCGCCCCTTCACCCTGGACTGGCCCCGCGCGGTGCTAGGCCTGGCGGTACGCGCAGAAAATCCCCGCGGCCGCATAGAAAACCTGTTGCGCCTGGCAAGCGAAAAGCCAAGGCCAACCCCGTAGGATGGGTGCAGCGCGAGGGGGCCAAAAAAAGAACGCAGACGCCGTTCGCGCGAAACCCATCAAGCAACGCCCCAATTCGTATCAAGCCCAACGCAAGAACCCGCACCGCAAGATGGGTTCCGCGCGCTAACCGCTTCGGTTTTTATCACGCCCCTGCCGCGCTGCACCCATCCTACGATGGCACTGACGTAAGATGGTCACCCCTCATGCGACTCATGTACCGCCACCGCCCCGCGCTTCCAATAGCTCGCGGCGCGGATACGAGACTTATCGATCGCATGCCGTGACACCATGATTTCGCGCACGGCCTTGGCCACGGCGGACTCTGCCGCGACCCAGACATAGCCTTCCCCTTCAGGCAGCGTCAATTCACGCGCCGCATCCAGCAGCAGCGTGCTATACCCCGGCGCGGTGCCGTTACGCGGCAACCAGCGCACCGACACATTCGCCGCCGACTTCAGCAGCATCTCGTTCTCAGCAGACGGCACTTCAATCAGCACCACCGCCTGCGCCTCTGCAGGCAATTCCTCCAGCCGGCGGGCAATTGCGGGCAGCGCGGTTTCGTCGCCGATCAGCACGTGCCAATCAAACGCCTTGGGCACCACGAACGAACCGCGCGGGCCGCCAATGCCCAACTGCTGACCCGGCTGAGCTTGTTCCGCCCACATGCAAGCCGGGCCGTCGCCATGCAGCACGAATTCAATCTCCAGCTCACGACGCTCCGCATCAAAACGGCGCGGCGTGTAATCACGCGCCGCAGGCTTCGGCACCCCTTCAGGAAACTTGACGCCATCCGGACCCACGCTGGGCAATGCCGGCGGCAGCAAAGGATCGGCAGAGAAAAACAGCTTCACGTGGTCGTCAAACGAAGCGGACACAAAGTCCTGCAAGTCGTCGCCGGTGAAGGTAACGCGGGCCAACAGGCCCGCGACGCGCTCAACGCGCTGAACAGTCAGTACGCGCATCTTCAAGTTGTGGCGCACGCGCTCCACGGTCAGGTCACTACGATTCATCAAAGCTCCAAATTCTGGAAAAGTGCGGGATCAAGCACAGGGCTTGCCGTTGATCTCGTCGGTAGCGCGCGCCAGGATGGCGGCAATGCGGCGTTGTTCGGCGGGCGAGGCATCGGTGCGTTCCATCAGCGCGCGGCGGATCGCGTGGCGGGCCTCGACAAACTCGGGCACCCAGCCCGTACGCGCGTCCTCGCCTTCCGGCCCCAGGCTGCGCGGCTCGCCGCTCCATGCCTGCCGCATCCAATCCATCTTGCGAGCGATGTGCTTGAAGCGGTTGAGCATCATCGACACGCGCTCACGATTCGCGTCCAGATGGACCCGGCCGGGTTCCGCCAGGTGGTAGCGCTTCTTGGCGCCGTCCTGCTCCACCGTGGCATAGCCCAGCTCTTCCAGATAGGTCAGCGCGGGGTACACCATGCCGGGGCTGGGCGTGTAGAAACCATTGCTAAGCGTGCCGAAGGCCTTGATGAGCTCATAGCCGTGGCTGGGGTTCTGTTCCAGCAAGCCCAGCAGCATCAATTGCAAGTCATCGGCGGACACGCGGCGGCCGCGGGTAAAGCCACGGCCGTCGCCGCCAAACCCGCCAGCGTCGCCGCGCCCCCCGTCAGGCGGTCCGGAAAACCAATCACCCCCGGCACTGGCGTGGTGGGGGTGATGGTGGCGGTGGTGGTGATGATGGCCACGATGCCCGTGGGCATGGGCGTGGCGATGGAAGGGATCGACGTTGTGCTGATGCATAGAATGCCTCTTACGATGTATCTAACGATATAGATCTTACGATACACCCGCAAAATTCCAGCCGTCAACCGGAAGCTTGTATCGCTAGGCGACGCCCCCCGTGTCGGAACCCGTAGCCAACCAGCGCGTAAACGCCGCCGCCCGGGGTTCGTCGGGCGCCGCCGCGTAGACGACCAGGCGCAGATGACGGCTTTCGTCGACAGTCAGCGTGGCGTGTTCCAACGCCACATCCCCCAGCGTCTCCACATGCAGCTTGCGCTGGCCCATGCAAGCAGATAAAGATGGCGGCGTTCGGCGGCGTCCAGCTTCAAAACGCGCGCCAGGTTTTCCAGGAAGGTGGCCGACACGCTGATGTTGCGGCCTTGCTCAAACCACGTGTACCAGGCCAGGCCCACGCCGGCCAACGCGGCGACTTCCTCGCGGCGCAGCCCGGGGGTGCGGCGGCGGCTGCCGGCGGGCAAACCCAGGTCCGACGGGTTGAGGCGTGCACGCCGCAGGCGCAGGAATTCGGCCAGGTCGGGACGCGTGCGGTCCAGGCGTTCGGGGATGGGGTTTGGGGTCATGAAGGGACGCGAATCGGGTTTGGTGGACGAGGCGACTGCGGGCTGATTACGGCTGACGGGTTACGGCTGGCACGTTGCTGTTGCCCGGCTATTGCCTGTAGTAACAGCATAAACAGCTAAATTGTATAAGGCTACGAGCCCGCCCAGAATAGCGCGGATCCCAATCCAATAGCGCTGACATGACCTCGAACGCCCTGCCTTCCCCACGCTCCCGCGCCACCCCCGACACCCCCACTCTGGGCCCGCTGGGTCTTGCTGTCCTATTGTCGGGCGGCTTCATCACCATCTTCGATTTGTTCGTGGTGAACGTCGCCATCCCCAGCATGCAAAGCACGCTGGCGGCCAGCTTTTCACAAATCAACTTCATCATTGCCGCCTACGAAATGGCGTATGGCGTGTTGCTGATCGCGGGCAGCCGCCTGGGCGACCGCCACGGCCGGCGCCGCTTGTTCATGCTGGGCATGGCGGGCTTCGCGCTGGCCTCCGCGCTGTGCGGACTGGCGCCCAACGCCAACGCGCTGATCGGCGCACGGGTACTGCAAGGCGTGGCGGCGGCCATGCTGTTTCCGCAGGTCTATGCGTTGATACGTGTCAGTTTCGACGGCCAGGCGCGGCGGCGCGCGTTCGGTCTGATGGGCATGACGCTGGGGCTGGCCGCCATTGCGGGCCAGGTGCTGGGCGGCTGGATCGTGCATGCCGACCTGTTTGGCCTGGCGTGGCGCACCATCTTCCTGATCAACGTGCCGCTGGGTTTGTTGGCCTGGCGCTTGGCGCGCCACATTCCCGAATCCCGCGAGCCTTACGGCGCGGCCATGGATTGGCACGGCGCGGTGTGCGTGGCCACGGGCCTGGCCTTGCTGCTGCTGGCGCTGATTGAGGGGCCGGCGCGACACTGGCCCTTGTGGTCGGTAGCGTGTGGCGCCGTGGCCGTGCTGCTGTTGCTGTCGTTCGTGCGTATGCAACGTAGTGTCAAGGCGCGCGGCGGCGCCCCGCTGGTCGACATGGGCTTGATGACGCAGCCGCGCTTTGCGGTGGGGTGCCTGTTGGTAATGCTGGTGTTCTCGACCGCCAGCGCCATGTTTCTTTGCTACGCAATGCTGGTGCAAACCGGCTTTGGTCTGGACGCGTTGACGGCCGGGTTGATATTCGCGCCGGCAAGCGTCGGCTTTGTGGCCGGGTCCATGGCCGCGCCACGCCTGGTGGCCCGCTTCGGCACGCCCGCCATTACGCTGGCCGCCCTGCTGTACGGCGGCGCCACCGCGGCATTGATGGTGCAGGTGGGCGTGGCCGGCGCGGACTTGTCGCCGTGGTCGCTGGTGCCCGCCCTGGTGTGGCTGGGCGCGGCGCAGGGCGCGGTCAATACGCCACTGGTCAACGTCGCGCTGGGCCTGGTCGAGGACCATCACGCCGGCATGGCGGCTGGCGTGGTGTCAACCCTGCAACAGGTAGGCGCCGCGCTGGGCGTCGCGGCGGCGGGCATGCTGTTTGGCGGCGCCTTGCAAACCCATGCCGACGCCAGCGCGCCCGAACGCTACGCGCATGCCTTCAGCGCGGCGATGCAGTTCAACGTCGCGGCGATCGCGGCGGCAGTGCTGTTGTTATGGTGGTTGAGCCGCCGGGGTTTGTAGCCTCGGGCCGCGCCACAAAAGCGGGTTGACCGCGGGCCTGAGCCGCTGACTCAGCCCACCGCCTCAGCCCGCCGACAACTCCCTCGCCCGCGCTTCGGCCTTGCGCACCGCCTGCGTGATCGCATCGGCCACGCCGGCATCCCGCATGTGCGACAGCGCCGCGTAGGTGGTGCCGCCCTTGGACGTGACGCGTTCCTGCAATTCCGTCAGTGGCACCGCTTCGCTAGCTGCCAAGCCCGCCGCCCCTCGAAACGTGGACACGGCCAGGCGGCGCGCATCGTCGGCCGAAAAGCCCAGTTCCAACGCCCCCTTTTCCAGAGCCGCCATGAAATGGAACACGTAGCCGGGGCCGCTGCCCGTCACGGCGGTCACGGCGTCGATCATGGCTTCGGTATCGGTCCAGATGCGCTCGCCCACGGCGGCGAACAGGGCGTCCACCCGATTGCGGTCGGCTTCCGCGCACGCCGGCGTGGCGTACAGGCCCGTCATGCCCAGGCCCACCTTGGCGGGCGTGTTGGGCATGGCGCGTACGATGCGCGCGTGTCCGCCCAGCCATTGCGACAACGACGCCAGATCCACTCCCGCCGCGATGCTGATCACGGTGGCGTCAGCCGGCAGGAATTCACGCACCTGCCCGCAGGCTTCTTGCAGCCCTTGCGGCTTGGTGGCCAGCACGCACAATACCGCGCCGCCAATGTCAGCCCCCACGCTTTCCCGGCAGGCCAGGCCGCGCGCGATGAGTGCGTCGCGCGTGGGCGCGTAAGGCTCAACCACCAGGAAATCGGCTAGTTCACGGCCCTGTCCGAGTAAGCCGTCAATGATGGCGGAGGCCATGTTGCCGCCTCCGATGAAAACGATTTTTTCGCGCATAGGGATGGGGTCCAAGGAAGATTGCAAGCCGGGTGTGCAAGCAGGTTTGCAGTAGATTGCATAACGCACGATATGATTGTATTTCGATCATTTTGGCGGCTGCAATCCGGGCGTGCCATTAGACGACGAGGCGGGCATTGCTGCACGCTAAGCCCGTGTCGCCATGCAGGATTTCCGCCTAGGACATACCCTAAAATCAATTGATATACGATTAATCAAATCGAAAAGCGATTTAATCGATCGTATGCTGTGCCTCAATGCACTCGGGTTCCCTTGAACCCCGAGCTTCATTCGGGACCACAGACATGACCAACGGCATCACCCTGCTAGACGCGTTGACCCAGGCCCTGGGCGCCGACGCCATCCTTCATACCGAGGCCGACACCGCGGGCTACACCGAAGACTGGCGCGGCCGGTACAAGGGGCCGGCGCTGTGCGTCGCCCTACCGGGCAACACGCAGCAGGTGGCCGACATCGTCAGGCTCTGCAAGGCGCATGCCACGCCGGTATTGCCCCAGGGTGGCAACACCAGCCTGTGCGGCGGCGCGGTGCCGGCCGCCAGCGGCAAGCCGCCCGTCATTGTGAACCTGGCCCGCATGCGTCGCGTGCGCCGGGTCGACGCGGCCAACAATTCCATGGAAGTCGAAGCAGGCTGCGTGTTGGCCACGGTGCAGGACGCCGCCGCCGCCGAAGGCCGGCTTTACCCGATCAGCCTGGGCGCCGAAGGCTCCTGCCAGATTGGCGGCACCATCGCCACCAACGCGGGCGGCACCGGCGTGCTGCGCTACGGCAATACCCGCGACAACATCCTGGGCCTGGAAGTGGTGCTGCCCGACGGCACCATCTGGAAAGGCCTGACGGCGCTGCGCAAGAACAACACGGGTTTCGACCTCAAGCATCTGTTCATCGGCGCCGAGGGCACGATGGGCATCGTCACCGCCGCCGTGCTCAAGCTGCATCCCCTGCCCACCCGCCACGCCGTGGCCTGGGTGGCGCCGGACAGCCCGCAAGCGGCGTTGGACATATTGGGCATGTTCCAACGCACCTGCGGTTCGCGCCTGTCTGCCTTTGAAATGATCGACAGCAACCAACTGGACATCGTGATGGCGCACGTGCCGGGGCGCAAGAATCCGCTGGACGGCACGCACCCGTGGCATGTGCTGATTGAACTGTCCGACACCGGCAGCGGCGAAGAACTGCAAGACCTGTTGCAGCAGACACTTGAGCAAGCTTCTGAACGTGGCCTGCTGCACGACGCCGTGCTGGCCAGCAACGACACCCAGCGCGCCGCGCTGTGGGAAGTGCGCCACAGCGTGTCCGAAGGCAATAAGAAAGCGGGCGTGGGGCTGACCACCGACAGCGCCGTGCCGGTCTCCAGCGTGCCGCGCTTTATCGACGAGGCCACCGCCGCCGTGCGCAGCTTGGTGCCGGACCTGCCCGTGCTGATCGTCGCGCATCTGGGCGATGGCAACGTGCACTTCATTCCCTTCTTCACGTTCGACGCCTGGAACGCCCTGCCCGACCGCGACACGATGGCCGCCGACATCCGCCGCGCCGTCAACGACGTGGCCGATGCGCTGGGCGGCACCTTCAGCGCCGAACACGGCGTGGGCCGCACGTCGCTGGCCGAGATGGCGCACTACAAGTCGCCGGTTGAGCTGGCGATGATGCGCGCATTGAAGTCCACCTTTGATCCCGCCAATTTGTTCAACCCCGGCCGCTTGCTGCCATGAACGGCGGTCTTTGACCCGCCGCCTTTGATCCCTATTCCTTGATTAGCCCCCTTGACCCGTCGTCCCTGACCCGACCCGCAGGAGTCTTCCATGAAATCCATCCCCCACAACGCTTCGCGCCGCAACGCGCTGAAATCCGTCGCCGCCGGCGCCGCCGCCCTGGCCATGCCCATGATCTGGACGCCGTCGCGCGCGGCCTCCAAGCGCATCGTGGTGCGCGATGACGGCGGCATCTACAGCAAGGCGTATGGCGCCGTGTTCTACAAGCCGTTCTCGGAAGCGACCGGCATCCAGGTGGTGGGCGTGCAGGCAAACGCCGAGCCCACCGCACAGATCCGCAGCATGGTCGACACCGGCAACTACACCTGGGACATGGCCAAGATCAGCCAGCCGGCCATCTTGATGCTGACCGAAGGCGGCAAGGTCTATCTGGAAAAGCACGGCCTGGAATCCGACCCGGTCATCTCCACCATTCCGAAGCAATACATGTCGCCCTTTGGCGTGGGCAACAACGTCTACACCACCGTGCTGGCGTACCGCACCGACGCCTTCAAGGGCCGCCGCGCGCCCGAGTCGTGGGCCGATTTCTGGAACGTGAAAGACATCCCCGGCCGTCGTGGCCTGCGCAAGCACCCGTTCGACACCATCGAAGAAGCCCTGATGGCCGACGGCGTGCCCGCCGACAAGGTCTACCCCTGCGACATCGACCGCGCCCTGGCCAGCCTGGACAAGATCAAGCCGTCGGTGGACGTGTGGTGGAACACGGGCGCGCAGGTCGAACAGATGCTGGGATCGGGCGAAGTCGACATGATCGCCACCTGGGTGTCGCGCGCGCAATCGGCCATTGCCAATGGCGCGCCGGTGCAGATCGTGTGGGACCAGAACATCTGGGGCTGCGACAACTGGGCCATTCTGAAAGGCTCGCCCAACGCCGACGCCTGCCGCGAATTCATCAAGTTTGCGTCCGACCCCAAGCGCCAGGCGTCGCTGGTGGAGTACTTTGCCGCCGGCGTCACGCAGCCCGCCGCCTTTGACTACATCAAGGCGGACGTGGCGCGCAATTGCCCCACCCACCCCGACAACATCAAGACCGGCTTGCACATCAACGCGGCGTACTGGCTGGACAAGCAGCGCGACGTGCTTGAGCGTTTCAACGGCTGGGTCCTGCAGTAAGTCGTCAACCGCGCGCCACGCCCGTGGCGCGCACCGGGCATCTTTAACGTGTTGAACACCATGTCTTCTTCCAATCTGCAAATTTCGGGCCTGGGCAAACGCTATGGCGATTTCGTTGCGCTGGCGCCCACGCACCTGGACGTCGCCCGCGGCGAATTCCTGACGCTGCTGGGTCCGTCCGGCTCGGGCAAGACCACCCTGTTGAGCCTGATCGCCGGCCTGGCGCAGCCCGACGAGGGCCGCGTGCTGATCGACGGCACCGACGTCACCTATGGCGCGCCGTACGAACGGGATATCGGCATGGTGTTCCAGAACTACGCGCTGTTTCCACACATGAGCATCGAGGAGAACATCGCGTTCCCCCTGAAGATGCGCAAGGTGCCGGCGGCCGAAGCGCGCCGCCGCGCGCACGAGGCGCTGGAAATGGTGCGCCTGCCGCACGTGGCCACGCGCCTGCCCCGCGAGTTGTCGGGCGGCCAGCAGCAACGCATTGCACTGGCGCGCTGCATGGTCTACCGCCCCGCCATCATCCTGATGGACGAACCGTTGGGCGCGCTGGACAAGAAGCTGCGCGACCAGATGCAGTTGGAGATCAAGCGCATCCACCGCGAGCTGGGCACCACCATCGTGTACGTCACGCATGACCAGGAAGAGGCCATGACGATGTCCGACCGCATCTGCCTGATGAACGGCGGCGCGATCGAACAACTGGGCACGCCGGCCGACCTGTACTTCCGCCCCCGTACCTTGTTCGTGGCCGATTTCCTGGGCGAATCGAACCTGCTGCAAGGCGAAGTCACGTCGGTGGACGGCGACACGCTGACCGTGAAGCTGGCGCATCAGGGCGTGACCGGCCAGGCGCTGTCCAACGGCGCCCCCATCAAGGCCGGCCAGAAGGTCACGGTGATGCTGCGTCCGCAGAACCTGCGCGTGGGCGTGGGCGCGGCCGAGCCCGGCCTGGCGCGGCCCGACCTGACGCGGCCCGACCTGACCGGCACGCTGCTGGACGTGATGGTGACCGGCAGCCTGACCAAGCTGTATCTGGACTCGGGCGTGCCAGACGCCGCGCCTATCGTCGTGGCGTATCCGACGCAGCGGCAGGCCGAGCAATACGCCATCGGACAACCCTTGACCGTTAGCTGGCAAGCCGCCGACGCAGTGGCGATTGCGGAGTGAACGCATGACTACCCTTGCCACCCCTCGCAAGCGCATGAGCCCGGGCCGCCGCCATTTCCTGATGGCGGCGCCGCTGGTCGTGCTGTTATTGGTGCTGCTGATTTACCCGGTCGGCCAGTTGCTGTTGTTAAGCGTGGTCGACGACCAGGGCTTCACGCTGGCGCAGTACCACCGGCTGTTCGATTCGTCGGTGTATATCAACGTGCTGCTGATCACGTTGAAGATCTCGTTGTGGACGACGTTCTTCTCGGTGGTCGCGGGCTACCCCGTGGCCTACCTGATCTCCAGCCTGACGGCAAAGCGCAAGACCTCGCTGTTGTTCTGGGTGCTGCTGTCGTTCTGGACCAGCTTCCTGGTGCGCACCTTTGCGTGGGTGGTGCTGCTGGGCCGCAATGGCGTGGTGAACCAGTTACTGCAGGCGCTGGGCATCCTGGATGCGCCCGCCAACCTGCTCTACAACTTCGGTAGCGTGCTGGTGGGCATGGTGCATGCGCTGATGCCGCTGGCGGTGCTGACGATGCTGTCCGTCATGGAGAACATCGACCGCAACCTGCCGCGCGCCGCGTCCACGCTGGGCGCGCGCCCGGGCACCGCGTTCTGGAAGATCTATTTTCCGTTGTCGATGCCGGGTGTCGCGGCGGCGGCCATCATGGTGTTCGTGACTGCCATCGGCTTCTTCATCACGCCCGCGCTGCTGGGCGGGCGCAAGGAGACGATGATCACGCAGATCATCATCGACCAGGTGCAGCAGACCATGAACTGGGAGTTCGCCGGCGCCGTGTCGGTGCTGCTGCTGGTGGTGGTGCTGGTGGTGTTCGCCATCTACGACAAGGTGCTGGGCCTGTCCACCATGACGGGCGGCGCGTCTACCCGCGTGCGCGCATCCGGCAAGGAAAGCCTGTCGCGCCGCGCGGGTGATGCGGTGCTGACGGTGCTGGCCAATGTGTCGGATGCGCTGTTCGCGCTGCTGCCCAAGCGCATGCGGCGCTCGGTGTCGGGCACCGGGCAGTCGCGCACGCTGTGGTGGATGGTGCTGATTGTGCTGGCGTTTCTTAGCGCGCCGGCGTTCTTGATGATTCCGCTGTCGTTTGATTCCGGGTCCGGGCTGACGTGGCCGCCCAAGGGCTTTTCGCTGCAATGGTACGAGCAGATGTTCACGTCGCCCGTATGGATGCAGGCCATTACGCGGTCGCTGATCGTGGGGGTGGGCACGGGCTTGCTGGCGATGCTGATCGGCACGCCCGCCGCCTTCCTGCTGGTGCGCGCCAACATGCGCGGCAAGTCGGCGATGCTGGCCTTCGTGCTGTCGCCCATCGTGGTGCCGCGCATGATCATCGCCGTGGGCATGTTCTATTTCTTCGCCCGCGTGGGCCTGGTGGGCTCGATGATCGGCCTGATCCTGGCGCACACGGTGGTGGCGGTGCCGTATGTGGTGATCACGATGATGGCGGTGCTGCGCAACTACGACACGCGACTGGATCTGGCGGCGCAAAGCCTGGGCGCGGGGCCGTGGTCCACGCTGCGCTTCGTGACGTTCCCGATTCTTGGCGCGGGGCTGATGTCGTCGTTCCTGTTCGCGTTCGCCACGTCGTTCGATGAATTGACGATTGCGCTGTTCGCCTCGGGCGGTCTGAACGCCACGCTGCCCAAGCAGTTCTGGGACGAGGTGACGCTGCAGATTTCACCCGTGATTGCGGCGGTATCCACCTGCTTGTTCATTTTCATTGCCGCGCTGATCTGGCTGGCCGACAGGCTGCGCCGCCGCAGCCTGGCCAACTGAACCCGGCGCGTTTGATTTATCTTTAGGAACCCCAATATGCTGAACGCAACCCATCTGCGCGGAGTCTTTCCCGCGATCCCGACGCCGGTCAACGCCGACGACACCATCAACGCCACGGCGGCCCAGGCGCTGGTGGCCTACCTGCTCAAGCAAGGCATCGACGGCATCGTGCCGTTGGGCGGCACGGGCGAGTACGGCGCGCTGGCCCGCGCCGAACGCATCCGCATGTGCAAGCTGACGGTGGACGCCGTGGCCGGCCGCGTGCCGGTGATCCCTGGTGTGCTGGACCCCGGCTTTCATGATGCGCTGCAAGCGGGCAATGAATTCGCGGATGCTGGCGCGGATGCCTTGATGGTGCTGACGCCGTACTACACGACCCCGACGCAAGCGGGCATACGCGATTATTTCCTGCGCTATGCGGACGCGTCGCCGCTGCCCGTGATGATCTACGAAATTCCGTACCGCACAAGGATTGCGATTGCGCCGGAGGTGCTGCATGAGCTGTCGCGCCATGAAAACATCATCGGCATGAAGGCCTGCAATACAGACATGTACCACTTCCTGCGCACGGTGGCGGGGGTGGATGAATCGTTCGCGGTGTTCAGCGGCGAAGACACCTTGTTGCCGGTGCATCTGGCCGCCGGCGCGAAGGGCGGGATCGTGGTGACGGCAAGCCTGCTGCCGTCGGCGTGGAAGCAGGTGTATTCGTTGGCAATGGAAGGTCGCACGAGTGAATCGATGGCACTGCATCGCCGCTTGATCCCGTTGATGAACCTGGCGTTCGCGGAAACGAATCCGGGGCCAATGAAGTCGGTGATGGATTTGATCGGAGTGAATGCGCCCGAGGTGCTGGATCCGTTGGTGGCGCCGGCGGAGGGGTTGCAGGCGGCGCTGCGTGAGGAGTTGATGCCGCTGTTGGCGGAGTTTGAGGGGGTGAGGTAGGCGGATTTGGCTGTGCGATGGGTTGCGCGCGGTGGGTGTTGGCGTTCTTGCGGTGATATTGTCGCGCTTCACCCATCCTACGATTTCTTCGGCATGCGTTGCACGATGGGTTACGCGCGATGGGTGTTGGCGTTCTTGCGGTGATCTTGCCGCGCTTCACCCATCCTACGGTGGCTTCGGCGTGCGTTGCGTGATGGGTTGCGCGCGGTGGGGGTTGGCGTTCTTGCGGTGATTTTGCCGCGCTTCACCCATCCTACGATGGGGCGCTTGAACGTCGCATTGTAGGATGGGTGAAGTGCGTGTGGGCGTGTAGAAGAACGCTGGCGCCTAGCGCACGGAACCCATCACAGAAGCATCCCCTACCTCGAATACCCCGCGAACTTCGATTTTGAAATCGATGTGGCCGCCACCTGCACGTGGGGGGCCAATTCGGCTTCGACGCGGGCCACTGTCCAACGTGTCGTGGGGACCGAAATATTGATGGCGGCCACCGCGAACCCGCGATGGTCCGTCACGGGCGCCGCCACTGAAATATCGCCCAACACCGTCTCGTTCACGATGATCGCGTAGCCTTTTTCGGCCACGCGCTGCACGCGGTCCAGCAACTTCTCGGGGTTCACTTCGGTATACGGTGTGATCGATTCCAGCCTGGTCTGCGCCAGAATCTCGCGGCGATGCTCATCCGACAGCCGTGACAAGATCGCCGTGCCTGACGCCGTGAAAAATGCCGGCAGGCGACTGCCGACAGCGATGTCCACGTTAACCAGATGATGGCCGGGAAAGCGTGCCACGAAGACGATCTCGTGGCCGTCCAGCTCTTGCAGGTTCGTCGTTTCACCCAGCGTGCGGCTGATGTCCAGCAGATACGGCGATGCCTTGTCGATCAGCTCGTTCGCGCGCACATAGTTGTACGAAAACTGCAGCACTTTCGGCGTCAGCCCATAGTTGCGCGTATCCGGGATGCGGCGCAGATAGCCCAGCGTTTCCAGCGTGTAGACCAAGCGCTGCGTGGCGCTGCGGTCCAGGCCCGACTCACGCGCGATGTCGGCCAGGGTCATGTGCCGTTTTGAACCGTCGAAGGCGTGCAACACCTGAAATGCTTTTTCTGTGGAACCGACAAACAGCGACGACCGGGTTGCGGTGGGCGCCTGCGGTTCTTGTGTGTCGTCGATGCTTGTTTTGCGCACGGGAACAGCCTATTGAGTTCTAGGGAGGCCACGCAAACATCAACGCGATGCGGGATTTGCCGGCCCGCATCGCGTATTGCGCTTGATTTAATTGTAATTCAATTATTAATAGCAGATATCAATCACTTTCAGCAGCCACCATCAGCGGCACGCCGGGCTGCGATGCCGAACGGGTGCCCGCCACGGGCTGGCATGACGCGGGGTGATAGGTGTGCACCACCGACAGCTTCACTTGATCACTACGATTACCTTGCGCCGCGTGCAACGTTCGGCAGTGGAAGAACACCACGTCGCCGGCCTGAAGCTCGGGGCACACCGCGCGCGCAATCCAATCGGTATTTTGCGGCACGTCTTCGCGAAAGAATTTCTTGTCGTCGAATTGTTCGGGCGCAAAGGCCGCCGCGTGGGAACCCGGGATGAAAGACAAACCGCCGTTGTTGCGCGTTTCGGGCCCCAGGGCCAGCCAACAGGAAACCAGGTCGGTGTCCGAAAAAGACCAATATCGAATGTCTTGATGCCACCCCGTCAGGCTGCCGTAGGCCGGGTGCTTGGTCATCACGCAGTTGTGATGAACCGTGGACAGCACGGGCGGTTCGTCGAAGTAACGCCCCAACCACTGGCCAATGCGCGGGTCCGTCGCCCATTGCGCAAACAAAGGGTCGCGGGCATAGGCGTTCAACAAGCGCCGCACCGTCAAGCCGCCTTCAGCCCCGCGCGACGCGGGCGCGCCGGGGTATTGCAGGTCGGCTTCGTATTCGATGGGCGCCACATGCTCCGCCAAGTGGCGCTGGGCCAGCGCGCGCAGCGAGGCCACCTGGCTGGGGTCCGCGAACTGGCGGGCCACCACAAAGCCCTGCTTGCGCAGGACGGCTATCTGATCATCATGCAGAAACCCGGACATCTCAATCCTCACACCCCGCGGCGGTTGCGAAGCGTCTGCCTGCGGGGCAGGCGCGTACCGGTCAGGCGCCGGTATACGCGGGGATGGCTAGATTACCAAAGCGCCCGGGGCCGCGCGTCAGGCGGAAGGCGTTTTTTCAGCCTGTGGCGGCAAGGGCCGCTGGGATCGTCCGGCGTCGCGTTCCTGGACCTCGTGATGGACCCATTCTCGCCACACGGCCACCAGCAGCGCCATCAACACGGGGCCGACAAACAAGCCCACGATGCCCATCGTCTTCACGCCCCCCACCAGCCCGAAGAAGGTCGGCAGAAACGGCAGTTTGACCGGGCCGCCCACCAGGCGCGGGCGCAGCGTTTTGTCGACGATGAACAGTTCGACACTGCCCCAGACCATCAGCGCGATGCCCGCAACCAGATGGCCGGAGCCCACCAAATACAGCGACACCAGCGTGAACGACAGCGGTGCGCCGCCCGGGATCAAGGCCATGAAGCCGGTCACCACGCCCAGCAGCACCGGCGACGGCACGCCCGCCACCCAGTACGCAATGCCCAGCACCAGACCTTCGCCCAGGGCAATCAGACCCATGCCCGTGACGGTGGAATTGATGGTGGCCGGCACCACGCGCGAAAAACGCTGCCAGCGGGCCGGCAGGATGCGTTCGCCCAGCACGTCCAATTGCGCCACCATGCGCACGCCGTCCTTGTAGACGAAGAACAGCGTGATCAGCATGAACAGCACGGTCAGTAACAGCTGGAACACGTTGCCCGTGGCCGCCAGCACCATGCGGTAGATGTTGCCCAGGTGCTCGCCGCTGACCGCCTCGACCAGTTCGCCCAGCGCATGCGGCTGGCCAATATAGGATTCCCAGTACTCGCCCAGGCGTTCGCCGAAGACGGGCATGGACGAGATCCAGTTGGGCACCGCCACCCCGTGGCGGTTGGCCGCGATGGCCCAGGCGAAGAAGGTGCTGGCTTCCTTGATGGCGTAGGACAGCGCGAATGACATCGGCACGATCAGCACCACGACGACCATCAGCAAGGCCAAGGAAGCCGCTATTGCCGTACGGCCACCGCAGCGCACGACCAGGCGCCGGTACAGCGGCCAGGTGGCCAGGCCGATAATCATTGCCGCCAGGGCGGGGACGAGGAATCCGCTAAGGAAGTACACCCCTGCCAACAGCACAAGCAGCAGCAGCCAACGGGCGATCAGGTAAGCGGGAAGTACAGGCTGCATAGAGCGGATCGACAGTAAGGGCGTTGTAGGCTTTGACTGTCGGACTATACAGACGTTTCAAAAAATACGAGGGACACGATCCCTGTATTTACTACGGGGTTTCCCGTGGTCTGACTGCGTGGCGTGAACGCGTGACGCGCCACCGGACGCGCCACGCTCAGGGCTTACAGCGCGTACTCGGCCGCTTCTTCGCGCGGGCTGCGACGGCGCGGCGGAGTTTGGGCCAGACCCGCTTGGGCCAAACCGGTTT
This sequence comes from Achromobacter spanius, assembly GCF_029637605.1. NCBI lineage: Bacteria > Pseudomonadati > Pseudomonadota > Betaproteobacteria > Burkholderiales > Alcaligenaceae > Achromobacter > Achromobacter spanius. The sequence goes on from NZ_CP121261.1 coordinate 3,783,447, forward strand.
GAGCCAATACGGGCTCGGCTTGGGGCTGAGCCGCCGGCGCGCCCATTGTCATGGCGCTGGGCATGCCCAGTTGACGCTGGTAGACGCCGCAACTGGCCGCCGCCGGGTCGGTTTCGTCACGGCCGCTAAGCAAGGGGCATCCGGCGAACAATTCCGCCACCCAGTCGGTAAAGGCGCGCACCTTGGGCGACAACTGCCGGCTTTGCGGGTACAGCACCGAAATCGCGGTGGAGCTGGGTTTCCACTGCGGCAGGATCTCGATCAGCTCGCCCGACTGCAAATAGGGCAACGCCATATAGCGGGCCACTTGTATCAGGCCGAATCCCTTCAAGCCGCAATCCAGATAGGCGCCGGCTTCATTCACCGCCACCGTGCCCTTCATGTCCACTTCCTGATGCTTGCCGTCCACCTTGAAGTCCCACGCGCAGTTACGGCCCGTGCGGCTCATGAAGTAATGCACCGCGTGGTGGTCGCGCAACGATTCGATGGTTTGCGGCATGCCATGGCGCGCCACATAGGTGGGCGACGCGCAGGTAACCGTCTGCAGGGTGCCGATACGGCGCGCCACCAGGCTGGAATCTTCCAGGTCGCCCGCGCGGATCACGCAGTCCACGGCCTCTTGCACCATATCCACCGGGCGGTCGCCCAGGCCAAGCACCAGCTCGACGTCGGGGTATTTGTCGTGGAAATCACACAATGCGGGAATCAGGATCAGCCGCCCGATGCAGGTCGGCACATCGATGCGCAACCGCCCTTTCAGGCGCAGCGCCGCTTCCTGGAAGCAGGCCTCGGTTTCTTCGACGTCTGCCAGGATGCGCACGCAGTGCTGGTAATAGCCCGCGCCGTCCGGCGTCAGGCCGATACGGCGCGTGGTGCGGTTGAGCAGGCGCACGCCCAGCAGGCGTTCGAGGTTCTGGATGATGGTGGTGACGGTGGTGCGCGGTAGCGAGAGGCTGTCGGCCGCCCGCGTGAAGCTGTTGGCGTCCACGACGCGCACAAACACCTGCATAGCCTGAAAACGGTCCATGGCAACGGTGTCCTTTAGGCAAATAAGTCGGGGTGAACGGAGCATAACCCGATTTCGGCGCTGATTAGTCATCCGTGTCGAACAGTGTTGCCGAAATAACTGAGTTTATCCGGCCCCACAAAACACTCAGAATGCAAACCATCTTGAAGTGCCCTTGCCTCCCGGCGATCCCACAGGGCATGTCAATCCTCAGCTTTCCGTCCCCGTAGAAACCAGCCGCCAACTGGGTTTTCTGCCTCGGGATCCCAACTCTGTTGAATGTTGCGATGCAGCATAAGCAAGGTCCAACGGATGCTCAGGACTGCCATGCCCGACCGCCGCGGCCGCCTCCGCCCCAGGCCCAAACAAGCGCGCTTTCGCACCTATACCACTCAAGGAAACATCATGGTTTCGCGTAATCGTATTGCTTTGCTCGTTGTTTTTGCTGCCGTGCTGGCGGCCGGAGGCGGCTACGCCCTGACCCGCGGCCCCGCCGGCGGCAATGTCGCCATGGCCCAGGGCGCCCCGGCCGCCCCGCCCGTGGAAGTGGCCGAAGTGGTCAACAAGACCATCGTGGACTGGCAGCGCTATTCCGGCCGCCTGGAAGCCATCGACCGCGTCGACATCCGCCCGCTGGTGTCGGGCACCCTGACCAAAGTGCATTTCCAGGACGGCAGCATCGTCAAGAAGGGCGACGTGCTCTTCACCATCGACCCGCGCCCCTACAAGGCCGAGGTGGACCGCGCCGCCGCCGCCCTGACCGCGGCCCGCGCCCGCGCCTCCTACACCGCCGCCGATCTTGCGCGCGGCCAGCGCCTGCTGAAGGACAACGCCATCGCCCGCCGCGATTTCGAGGAAAAGCAGAACGCCGCCCGCGAAGCCGCCGCCAACCTGCAAGGCGCGCAGGCCGCGCTGGACTACGCCAAGCTGAACCTGGGCTACACCAGCATCGAAGCGCCGGTTGACGGCCGCGTGTCGCGCGCCGAAGTCACCGAGGGCAACGTGGTGGCCGCCGGCGCCGGTTCGGTGCCGCTGACGACCCTGGTGTCGGTGTCGAAGATGTACGCATCGTTCGACGTGGACGAACAAACCTTCCTGAAGTACGTCAACCCCGCCCGCAACGACAAGGCGGGCTCGGTGCCGGTTCAACTGGGCCTGGCGAACGAAGAAGGTTATTCGCGCACGGGCGTCGTGCAGTCGGTGGACAACCGGCTGGATGCCACCTCGGGCACGATCCGTGTGCGCGCCGAGTTCGACAACGCCGACGGCTCGCTCTTGCCCGGTTTATATGCCCGCGTGCGCCTGGGCGGCAGCGAGCCCCGTTCCGCCGTGCTGATCGATGAGAAGGCCATCGGCACCGACCAGGACAAGCGCTACGTGCTGGTGCTGGACGACAAGAACCACGCCGTCTACCGCCAGATCAAGCTGGGCGCCAACCAGGAAGGCCTGCGGGTCGTGGATTCCGGGCTTGCCGTCGGCGACCGCATTGTCGTCAACGGCTTGCAACGCATCCGCCCCGGTGACGCCGTGACCCCCACCGTCGTGCCCATGGTCGCCGCCAAGCGCGCGCCGGTGCAGACCGCCGCGGCCCAAGTCCAGTAAGGCCCGCGCGTCTTCAGAGAACGTTCATGAATATCTCAAAGTTCTTCATCGACCGGCCGATCTTCGCCGGTGTGCTGTCCATCCTGGTGCTGTTGGCCGGCCTGCTGGCCATGTTCCAACTGCCCATTTCCGAATACCCGGAAGTCGTGCCGCCGTCGGTGGTGGTGCGCGCGCAGTATCCGGGCGCCAACCCCAAGGTCATCGCCGAGACCGTCGCGTCGCCGCTGGAAGAATCCATCAACGGCGTCGAAGACATGCTGTACATGCAGTCGCAAGCCAATAGCGACGGCAACCTGACGCTGACGGTCAACTTCAAGCTGGGCGTGGACCCGGACAAGGCGCAGCAACTGGTGCAGAACCGCGTGTCGCAAGCGCTGCCGCGCCTGCCGCCGGACGTGCAACGCCTGGGCGTGACCACGGCCAAGAGTTCGCCCACGCTGACGCTGGTGGTGCACCTGATCTCGCCTAACGACCGCTACGACATCACCTACCTGCGCAACTACGCAATCCTGAACATCAAGGATCGCCTGGCTCGCATCACGGGCGTGGGTGAAGTCACGGTGTGGGGCTCGGGCAACTACTCGATGCGCATCTGGCTGGACCCGCAAAAGGTCGCCCAGCGTGGCATGACGGCGTCGGAAGTCGTGGCCGCCATCCGCGAACAAAACGTGCAGGTGGCTGCCGGCGTGATCGGTGCATCGCCCACGCAAGGCGACGTGCCGCTGCAACTGAACGTGAATACGCGCGGCCGGCTGCAAACCGAGGAAGAGTTCCGCGACATCATCCTGAAGACCTCGCCCGATGGCGCCGTGACCTATCTGTCCGACGTTGCCCGCGTGGAACTGGACGCCCAGGAATACGGCCTGCGTTCGCTGCTGGACAACAAGCAGGCGGTGGGCATGGGCATCATGCAGTCGCCGGGCGCCAATGCCTTGGACGTGTCGTCCCAGGTGCGCGCCGCCATGGCCGAACTGTCGCAAGACTTCCCGCCGGGCGTGGAATACCGCATCGAATACGACCCCACGCAGTTCGTGCGGTCCAGTATCGAAGCCGTGGTGCACACGCTGCTGGAAGCCATTGCACTGGTGGTGCTGGTGGTGATCCTGTTCCTGCAAACCTGGCGCGCATCGATCATTCCGCTGCTGGCAGTGCCGGTTTCCATCGTGGGGACGTTCGCGCTGCTGCTGGTGTTCGGCTATTCCATCAACGCGCTGTCACTCTTCGGGATGGTGCTTGCCATCGGGATTGTGGTGGACGATGCGATCGTGGTGGTGGAAAACGTGGAACGCAACATCGCGGCGGGCTTGAGTCCACGCGACGCAACGTATCGGGCCATGCGTGAAGTCAGCGGCCCCATCATCGCCATCGCGCTGACGCTGTGCGCCGTATTCGTGCCGCTGGCCTTCATGACGGGCCTGACCGGCCAGTTCTACAAGCAGTTCGCCATGACCATCGCCATTTCGACGGTGATCTCGGCCTTCAACTCGCTGACCCTGTCGCCCGCGCTGTCGGCCCTGCTGCTGAAAAGCCATCACGACAAGCCGGATTGGCTGACCCGCGGCATGAACCGCGTCTTCGGCCGCTTCTTCAACTGGTTCAACAACATGTTCGGCCGCGCGTCCGAGTCCTACGGCACGGGTGTGTCGCGGGTGATCCGCCGCAAGGCAGGCGCCATGGGCGTGTACGCGGTGCTGGTGGCCGCGACGCTTGGCGTGTCGTACCTGGTGCCCGGCGGCTTCGTGCCCGCGCAGGACAAGCAGTACCTGATCGGCTTCACGCAGTTGCCCAACGGCGCGTCGCTGGACCGCACGGAAGCGGTGATCCGCCGCATGAGCGATATCGCCCTGAAAGAACCCGGCGTGCAATCCGCGATTGCGTTCCCCGGCCTGTCGATCAACGGCTTCACCAACAGTTCCAGCGCCGGCATCGTGTTCGTCACGCTCAAGCCCTTTGCCGAACGCAAGAGCGCCGAGCTGTCGGGCGACGCCATTGCCGCATCGCTGAACCAGAAGTTTGCCGCCATTCAGGACTCGTTCATTGCCGTGTTCCCGCCCCCGCCCGTGATGGGCCTGGGCACGCTGGGCGGCTTCAAGCTGCAACTGGAAGACCGCGCGGCGCTGGGCTATGCCGAACTGGACAAGGCCAAGCAGGCCTTCCTGGCAAAGGCGCGCGAAACGCCTGAACTGGGCCCGGCGTTCTCCAGCTATGAAATCAACGTGCCGCAATTGGATGTGGACCTGGACCGCGTGAAGGCCAAGCAGCTGGGTGTGCCGGTGACGGAAGTGTTCGACACCATGCAGATCTACCTGGGCTCGATGTACGTGAACGACTTCAACCGCTTTGGCCGCGTGTTCCAGGTGCGGGCGCAAGCCGATGCCCAGTTCCGCGCGCATGCCGACGACATCCTGCAACTGAAGACCCGCAACGCGGCGGGCGACATGGTTCCGCTGTCGTCCTTGGTGACGGTCAACCAAACGTTCGGCCCGGAAATGGTGGTGCGCTACAACGGCTACACCGCCGCCGACATCAACGGCGGCCCGGCGCCCGGCTATTCGTCTGACCAGGCGCAAGCCGCGGCGGAACGTGTCGCCGCCGAAACGCTGCCGCGTGGCGTGAAGTTCGAATGGACCGACCTGACGTATCAGCAGATCCTGGCGGGCAATGCCGGCTTGTGGGTGTTCCCCATCAGCGTGCTGTTGGTGTTCCTGGTGCTGGCCGCGTTGTACGAAAGCCTGACCTTGCCGCTGGCCGTGATCCTGATCGTGCCAATGAGCATCCTGGCCGCGCTGACGGGTGTGTACCTGACGGGCAACGACAACAACATCTTCACGCAGATCGGCTTGATGGTGCTGGTGGGCTTGTCGGCGAAGAACGCGATTCTGATCGTGGAGTTTGCCCGAGAGCTTGAGATGAGTGGCCGCACGCCGCTGGAAGCCGCGATTGAAGCCAGCCGCCTGCGTCTGCGCCCGATCTTGATGACGTCCATCGCCTTCATCATGGGTGTGGTGCCGCTGGTGCTGTCGTCGGGCGCCGGTTCGGAAATGCGCCATGCGATGGGGGTGGCCGTGTTCTTCGGGATGTTGGGCGTGACCTTGTTCGGCCTGTTCCTGACGCCGGTGTTCTACGTGTTGCTGCGTTCGCTGGGCGGCAAGCCGCTGCATTCGGCGGCCCCGCATGAAGCGCCAGAGTGCGCGCCGCACATCGACACGAACGCGCCGCCCACCACGCAGCCTCACGCCTGAAGTTGGCCAGAAGAGAAGCCAGCGCGTCTTGCCCCACAAGGCAAGGCGCGCGCCAAAGAGAATTCATCATGATCCAAAGACTGACCCGCGGTTCCGCCCTGCTTGCCGTCCTGCTCGTGCTGGCCGGCTGCGCGGTGGGCCCCACCTACGAAAAGCCCTCCGCCGCCGCGCCGGCGGCCTTCAAGGAAGCGGCCCTGCCCGCGTCTGAAGCCGGCACCTGGAAGCCCGCCGAACCGTCGGAAGACGCGCTGCGCGGCGCCTGGTGGAAGGTGTTCGGCGACGAAGGCCTGAACCAGTTGGAAGAAGAAGCGCAGCAGGCCAACCAGAACCTGCAAGCCGCCGCCGCCCGTCTGGCGCAGTCGCGCGCACTGCAACGCGAGGCCCGCGCCGGTTTCTTCCCGACGCTGGACGCGGCCTTTGGCCCGAACCGCCAGCGTCCGTCGGCCGTGTCGCAAGGCCTGCCCGACGGCACGTCCACCAGCCCGGTGACGACGTGGCGCGCGCAAGGCGCCGTGTCGTATGAAGCCGACCTGTTTGGCCGCGTGGCATCCACCGCGGACGCCGCCACCGCCGACGCCCAGCAAAGCGAGGCGCTGTACCGCTCGGTGCTGCTGGCCTTGCAGGCCGACGTGGCATCGACCTACTTCCTGGTCCGCGAGCAGGACGCCGAATCGCAGCTTTACCACCAGACGGTCAAGCTGCGCACCGACACGCTGCAATTGATCCAGCGCCGTTTCGACGCCGGCGACATCAGCGAACTGGACCTGGCGCGCGCCAAGTCCGAACTGGCCTCCGCGCAGTCGGAAGCGCTGGGCATCGACCGCCGCCGCGCCGCCGCCGAACACGCGCTGGCCGTGCTGCTGGGCCGCGCCCCGTCTGACTTCACGATGCCGCCGCAGCCGATTGAAAAGGTGGCGCTGTCGATTCCGGCAGGCTTGCCGTCCACCTTGCTGGAACGCCGCCCCGACATCGCCGCCGCCGAACGCGCCATGGCCGCCGCCAATGCCCGCGTGGGCGCGGCCAAGTCCGCGTTCTTCCCGCGCCTGGACATCACCGGCGCCTTTGGTTATGAATCGTCCGACCTGGGCAACCTGTTCCAGTGGTCCAGCCGCACGTTCCTGCTGGGCCCCCTGGTGGGCGCCGCGCTGTCGATGCCCATCTTCGACGGCGGCCGCCGTCAGGCCGGCCTGGACCGCGCCCGCGCCGTGTACGAGGAAGACGTTGCCGTGTATCGCCAGACGGTGCTGAACGCCTTCCGCGAAGTGGAAGACAATTTGGCCAACCTGCGCATCCTGGCCGACCAGACCAAGGCGCAAGACGCCGCCGTGCAAGCTTCGGCCCGCGCCGCGATGCTGTCGCACACGCAGTATCGCGAAGGTAGCATCAGCTACCTGGACGTGATCGAAGCCGACCGCAGCGTGCTGCTGCAGCAACGCGTTGCCGTACAGTTGAGCGGCGAACAGGCCCGCTCGGCGGTAGCCTTGATCCGCGCCATCGGCGGCGGCTGGGACAACCCCGTCCCCCCGGATTCAGTGGCAGCCCGGTAGGATGGGTAAAGCGCGGCAGGGGTCGACCAAAGAACACGACTTTTGAACGCGCGTAACCCATCACACGATGCCAAACCCGTAGGATGGGTGAAGCGCGGCACAGTCTGGCCTAGCACCCAAACGCCAATCGCGCGTAACCCATCATGCAACGGTTGCTGTGTGGCTAAGCTTCAGAAGAACTGTGGCGCTGCTTGATGGGTTTCGCGCGATTGGCAATTTTGTTCTATTGAAATCCCTGCCGCGCTGCACCCATCCTACGGTTGGGGTTTCTCGCGTTGCGCCACGCGCTGCGCCACGCGGTATCCGGCGAAGACATAGAACGCCGCGCTGTTCACGACCAGCCATGCGCCCAACCCGCCCAGCAGCGCTACCACCGGCCCCACGGCGCGCACCCCGCCTTGGGTCCATACCGCCACGCCCAGGGCGCCGATTGTCACCAGCGCCAGCACCAGCCACTTCACCACCACCAATCCGGCGGACCTGCCCGCCATCACCCACACCACGCCTATCGCCAGGGCCAGCGCCGTGCCCGCGCAGACCGCCACCAACGCGAACGCCGCCCACGCGGCGCCGGCGGATCGCAGCAACAGGCTCAGCACCTCAATCCCCACGCCTAAGCCGCCCGTCATGACCAGCACCGCCAGCGCCAACGGCGACCACATGCCCGGCGGCGCGCGGCGGGCGTCCATGTCGGCCACGAAGCGGTGCATCGCCGATGACGCCATCGGGTCGTCCGCATCCTCCGTGCCGGACAGCGCCGCCTCTACCTTGCGGCATTGCGCGATCAATGTGTTCAGTCCGGCCTTGGGCCTGTCGTCGGTTGAGGGCATCACAGTCTAGTCATCGTCCCATCGCAGTCAAATCATGGTCGGGTCTTCGTCACTTCACCGTCACCTCACAGCCTGGTCACGCCCGGCGCGTGTTCAGCCACCGTGTTGCGCAGCGCCGCCATGGCCTCTTGCACCGCCAGCGGCCGGAACGCATCTTCGCGCCAGTACATCGCCACCGATCCAAAGCCCGACAGCCGCACCGGAATGATCCGCATCGCCCGCATCTGCGAAAAACGCAGCGCCGCGCGGTGCGAGGCCACGCCAATCATGTCGCTGTTATTGATCAGCGTCAGGTTGATCGTGACCGAATTCGATTCCACGTGATCAGCCGGCGGCGCTTGCCCGGCCGCCGCCAGTGCCGCGTCCACCGCGTTGCGGATCGGTGTGCCCTTGGGCCACAGAATCCATCGATACGACAACAGATCCGGCCAGGTCGGCTGTTCAATCGCGAACAGCGGGTGACGCGGGCGCGCCACCAGGTGGATGGGTTCCAGGTACAGCGCTTCAAAGCGAATGGCCGGGTCGTGGTGTTCCGGCGCCGAGCGGCCCACCACGATATCCAGATCGCCTTGCGCCAATTGCGCCAGCAGCCGGTCGGTAGTGCCTTCCACCAGCTTGACGCGCGCTTGCGGCATGCGTTCCAACAGCTTCATCACCGCCAGCGGCACGGTGTCGGAGGCCGACGCGCCGGATGCCCCAATCACCACGCGGCCGCCACCGCCTTCGCGCAACGCAGCCATGTCGGCGCCGGCGCGGTCCAGTTGCGCCTCCAGCCGCTGCGCGTGCGCGATCAGCACCTCGCCATGCGGGGTGGGACGCAAGCCGCGCGCATGCCTTTCAAATAGCGGCAGCCCGATATCGTCTTCCAGGTCTTTCAGCCACTTCGACAGGCCGGGCTGCGTGGTGTTCAGCATGGCCGCCGAATGGCTGATGTTGCGGGTCTGCGCCAAGCTCAACAGCATCTTCAGATTGCGCAGCCGCAGGCGGTGGGTCCAGTCCATGCAGGCCCTCGTCCGTGGGGGGTTGTCTCGTATGTATATGGTTATTGGTATGGATAATAAGATAATTTCATTTCAAAACACATAGCTGTTCTACGCATAATCGTCTTCGAACTGGACCAGCCGCGAACCACGTGGCGGCCACCCGTAGAAGCCGGCATCAGCCGGACAACCCGGAGACAAGCATGCCCGACGGCCACACCACCGGTGCCGAGCGCAGCAACTACTACGCCCGCATCGCCAAGAAGCACATGGCCCCACTCTGGGAGTCATTGCATAACCTCGTACCCCGCGAGCCCGCCCCGCGCTGCGTGCCCGCCATCTGGAAGTACGACGACGTGCGCGACGACGTCATGGCCTCCGGCTCGCTGATTAGCGCCGAGGAAGCCGTGCGGCGCGTGCTGATCCTGGAGAACCCCGGCCTGCCGGGCCAGGCCAGCATCACGCAAAGCCTGTACGCGGGCCTGCAACTGATCCTGCCCGGCGAAGTGGCGCCCAGCCACCGCCACACGCAATCGGCGCTGCGCTTCATTGTCGAAGGCCGGGGCGCGTACACCGCCGTCAACGGTGAGCGCACCACCATGCATCCGGGCGACTTCATCATCACGCCCTCCTGGACCTGGCATGACCATGGCAATGCCGAAACCGTCGAGGGCGGTGAACCGGTCGTCTGGCTGGACGGCCTGGACATTCCCTTGCTGCGCTTTCTGGATGCCGGCTTTGCCGAGAACTATCCGCAAGCCGCCCAACCCGTGACCCGCCCGGAAGGCGACAGCATGGCGCGCTTTGGCCACAACATGGCGCCCGTGCGCCATCAGGTGTCCAGCGGCACCTCGCCCATCTTCAACTACCCCTACGAACGCAGCCGCGAAGCGCTGGACGCGCTCTATCGGCATGGCGAACTGGACGCCTGGGACGGCGTGAAGCTGCGCTACCTGAACCCGGCCACGGGCGGTTATCCCATGCCCACCATGGCCACCTTCATGCAGTTTCTGCCGGCCGGCTTTCAGGGCAAGTCCTATCGCAGCACCGACTCCACGGTCTACAGCGTGGTGGAGGGCCGGGGCATCGCGCGCATAGGCGAAGAGGAATTCCACTTCGGTCCCCGCGATGTCTTCGTGGCGCCATCGTGGCTGCCCGTGCAACTGGCCGCGCTGGACGACGCCACGTTGTTCAGCTATTCCGACCGCCCCGTGCAGGACGCGCTGGGCGTATGGCGAGAAGCGCGCATCGGCTGAGTCAAGCCGCGCGGTTCGCTGCTCGGCTTCCGCGGTCCGCTTCCTATGTTGTTTTCCCCTTCATCGATCAAAGGTTGATCCATGCCTTTCGTGTTTGCTCCCGCCGCTCCCGTCGCCGTGCCCGTAGCCGGCGGCCAGGATGCCTTCCCCGTGCGCCGCGTCTACTGCGTGGGCCGCAACTACGCCGCCCACGCGCGCGAGATGGGCTTTGACCCCGACCGCGAACCGCCCTTCTTTTTCTGCAAGCCCGCCGACGCCGTCGTCCCGGTGGCCGACGGCCAGACGCTGGAGCTGCCCTACCCCCCCGAGACCGCCAATCTGCATTACGAGATTGAACTGGTTGCCGCCATCGGCCGTGGCGGCGCCAACATTGCCGTGGAAGACGCGCTGCAACACGTCTGGGGCTACGCCGTGGGCCTGGACATGACGCGCCGCGACTTGCAGATGAAGATGCGCGAAGCCGGCCGCCCCTGGGAATTGGGCAAGGCCTTCGACCAGAGCGCGCCCATCGGCCCGTTGCATCCCGCCGCATCCATCGCGGGCATCGAGCAAGCGGGCATCTGGCTACAGGTCAACGGCGCCGACAAGCAACGCAGCGACATCGGCAAGCTGATCTGGTCCGTGGCGGAAACCATCGCCTACCTGTCGCGCTACTTCCGCCTGGAACCGGGCGACCTGATCTACACCGGCACGCCGGAAGGCGTGGGCCCCGTGGTGCGCGGCGACAAGATGCTGGGCGGCGTCGACGGCATGGGCACGCTGAGCGTGCAGATGGTCTGACCCGGAGCTCACCATGCAACTGCACAGCTTTTTCAATAGTTCCACGTCGTACCGCGTGCGCATCGCGCTGGCGCTCAAGGGCCTGCCCTACGAGGTCCTGCCCGTGAACCTGCGCAAGCAGGAGCAACGCGCGCCCGACTACGTGGCCAAGAACCCGTCGGCCGGTGTGCCGCTGCTGATTGATGGCGACGTCCAGTTGTCGCAATCGATGGCCATCATCGACTACCTGGACGTCACGCATCCCGAGCCGCGCCTGATACCCGTGGACACCCTGGCGCGCGCGCGGGTGCTGGAACTGTCCAACGCCATTGCCTGCGACATCCACCCCGTCAACAACATGCGCATCCTGCGCTATCTGCAAGACGTGCTGGGCGTCAGCGACGCGCAGAAAAACACCTGGTACCAGCACTGGGTAAGCGAAGGCCTGAGCGCAGTCGAAGAATTGCTGGTTCGCCATGGCCACGGCGCGTACTGCTTTGGTGATGCGCCCACGCTGGCCGATTGCTGCCTGGTGCCGCAAGTGGCCAACGCGCAGCGCATGGGCTGCGACCTGTCGGCCTTTCCACGCATCCTGAGCGTCCATGCGCACTGCAACGCGCAGCCCGCGTTCCAGCACGCCGCGCCCGCCCGCCAACCCGACGCCACCCCATGACGCAATGACCACGAGCACACCCATGCAAGAACCCGACACCCACGGCGCGCCGCTGCGCGAATACACCGACCCCGCCTACCAGCCCCTGTGCGCCAACCTGGCCGAGGTGCGCGCCCACATCGACCGGCTGGACGACGAGATCGTGCGCCTGATCGCTGAGCGCGCGATGTATGTGAAAGACGCGGCGCGCTTCAAGCGCGACGCCTACCAGGTCAGCGCGCCCGCGCGGCAGGCCCAGGTCTTTGACAAGGCGCGCGCGCTGGCCACCCGGCACAACCGCGGCTTTGCCAATCTGGAAGCGGTGGTGGACGCGACCTATCGCGCGATGGTGGCGGCGTTCATTGCCAACGAGCAAACCTATTTCGACAACATGAAAAATGTGGGAGACACGGATGACTAAGTTTTTGCCCCTGAGGCGCCCCCTGAGCGTGATGGCGCGCGCATTGACGTTGGCGGTGGCCTCCTGCGCTTCGCTGGCCGCCACGACTGCCAACTCACAGGCCGCCGACGCCTGGCCGTCGCAACCCTTGAAGGCCATCGTGCCGTTCGGTCCCGGGTCCAGCCCGGATCAGGTGGCGCGTGTGGTCGGTGAAAAGGCCAGCGCCATCCTCGGCCAAACCATCGTCATCGAAAACAAGCCCGGTGCCAGCGGCAACATCGGCACCTACGCCATCGCCAACGCCAAGCCCGACGGCTATACCTTCGGCGTGTCCATCACCGGCCCCCTGGTGAACAACACGCTGCTGTTCGACAAGCTGCCCTATGCGCCCGCCACCGACTTGTCGCCGCTGACGCTGGCCGTGCATCAGCCCAACGTGCTGGTCGTGCCCGCTTCGGCCGGCATCGCCAATGTGGGACAGTTGCTGGACGCGCTGAAGAAGAATCCGGACAAGTACAACTTTCCTTCGCCCGGCGCGGGCACGGTGTCGCATCTGGCTGTCGAGCTATTGCTGCAGCAGATTGGGGCACGCGCCACGCACGTGCCCTACCCGTCGTCACCCGCCGCGCTGACGTCCCTGCTGTCGGGCGATACGCAGTTTGCCGCGCTGCCGCCCATTGCCGTCATGCCGATGGTGAAGGACGGGCGCTTGAAGGCGCTGGCGGTGACCTCATCCAAGCGCTCCGCGCTGCTGCCCGATATTCCGACCTTGGCGGAAGTGGGCGTGCCGGGCATCGAGGGGTCGGCGTGGATCGGCTTCGTGGTGTCGTCCAAAGTGCCGGCCGACGTACAGAAAAAATTGTCGGATGCACTGATCCAGGCCATCCGTGACCCCGAGGTGGCCAAGCGCCTGCAAGCGCAGTACATGGACCCCGTGGGCAGCACGCCGGCCGAATTCCGCGCCTACATGGACGAAGAGCTCAAGCGCTGGGAACCCTTGATCAAGAAGCTGGGCATCAAGGGGCAGTAAGGCATACGCAAGACAAGCAAGGAGAACTCGATGGTCATTACCGAACCCTCCCGCCAGGTCCCGCTCTACGGCGAATTCGACGTCGTGGTGCTGGGCGGCGGCCCCGCTGGCGTGCTGGCCGCCACCAGCGCCGCCCGCAACGGCGCGCGCGTGCTGCTCGTGGAACGCTACGGCTTCCTGGGCGGCATGGGCACCGCCGCTGGCGTGTCCAATTTCTGCGGGCTGCACGCCAACATTCACGGCAACATCCGCCAGGTGGTGCACGGCATGACCGACGAACTGTTGGACCGCATGCGCGCCATGGATGGCTTGAACGACCCGCACCTGATCCTGGGCAAGATCCACGCCCAGGCCTATGACATATCCGCCTTCAAATGCGCGGCCGACGGCATGGTGCAGGACAGCGGCGCACAGGTGCTGTTCCACGCCCTCGCCACCGGCCTGGCGCGCGACGAACAAGGCCGCGTCGACGTCTTGTTCCTGGAGACCAAGTCCGGCCGCTGCGCGGTGCGCGCCAAGGTCTTCATCGACTGCTCGGGCGATGGCGACATCGCGCAATGGGGCGGCCTGCCGTTTGAGAAAGGCGACGAACACGGCCACATGCTGTATCCCACGCTGATGTTCAAGGTGGGCAACGTGGACGGCGCGCGAGCCCAAGAAGCCTGGAAGACCATTCCGCTGCTGATGGATGAAGCCGTGGCCAGCGGCGAATTCACGTTCCCGCGTCGCGGCGCCATCGTGCGCCCGCAAAAGCACGACTACGAATGGCGGGTGAACGTTACGCAACTGGCCAATCCCGATGGCAGCGCGGCCGACGGCACCGACGCCGGTTCACTGTCGGCCGGCGAACTGGAAGGCCGCCGCCAGATCATGCAGTACCTGGCCTTTCTACGCGCCAAGGTGCCGGGCTTTGAGCAAGCCTACGTGCTGGACATCGCACCGCAGCTTGGCATACGCGAAACCCGCCGCATCGTGGGCGAAGCCGTGTTAACCAAAGAGCACGTGCTGGGCTGCGCCGACTTTGAAGACAGCATTGGCGTGAACGGCTGGCCCTTGGAAATGCACACGGCCGGCGACGTGAAATGGGTCTGGCCGCCCATTCCGGAATCTCGCGGCTACAACCAACTGCCGTTTCGGATGATGGTGCCCAAGCGCGGGCCGGGCGTAGCCGACAACGTGCTGGTGGCGGGCCGCTGCGCGTCCATGACGCATGAAGGCCAGTCCGCCGCGCGCGTCAGCGGCAGTTGCTTTGTGATGGGCGAAGCGGCGGGCACGGCGGCGGCCATGGCGCTGCGCGCGGGCGTCGCGCCGGCCGAGTTGCCCATCGCGGCCTTGCAGGCGCAACTGACACGCCAGGGCGCCTTCCTGGGCGGCCAGGAATGAACCGGCACGGAACCTTGATATGAATGCATCCTCGACAACAACGACAACGGCAACAACCACACCCGCCACGCGCTCCGTCATCGTGGTCGGTGGCGGCATCGGCGGGCTTGCGGCCGCGCTGGCGCTGACCCGGCAAGGCATCGCCGTGCAACTGCTGGAGCAGGCCGCGCACATCGGCGAAATCGGCGCGGGCATCCAGCTTGGCCCCAACGCCTTCGCGGCGCTGGACGCGCTGGGCGTGGGCGACACAGCACGTGCGCGCGCGGTGTTCACCGACCACATCATCATGATGGACGCGGTGGATGCGCAGGAGGTGGTCCGCATCGACACGGGCGATGCGTTTCGTGCGCGCTTCGGCGGCCCGTATGCGGTGATCCATCGCGCCGACATCCACTTATCAATACTGGAAGCCGTGCAGCAGAATCCGCTGATCCGCTTTCGAACGTCGACGCAAATCGTCGCCATGTCGCAAGACGCGCAAGGCGTGGAGGTGGTCGACACGAATGGCGAACGCTACCGCGCGGACGCCGTGGTGGGCGCGGACGGCGTGAAGTCCGTGATCCGCGAACGCACCGTGGGAGACCCCGCGCGCGTGACGGGCCACGTGGTCTACCGCGCCGTGGTCGAACGCGAGAACATGCCCGAAGAACTCCGCATCAACGCACCCGTGCTGTGGGCGGGGCCGCGCTGCCATCTGGTGCATTACCCGCTGCGCGGCGGCCAGCAATACAACCTGGTCGTCACCTTCCACAGCCGCGAAGAAGAGCAATGGGGCGTGCGCGAAGGCAGCAAGGAAGAGGTGCTGTCGTACTTTGAAGGAATCCATCCGCGCCCGCATCAGATGCTGGACCGCCCGACGTCATGGAAGCGCTGGGCCACCGCCGACCGCGACCCCGTCGAGCACTGGGGCCAGGGCCGCGTCACCTTGGTGGGCGATGCCGCGCACCCCATGACGCAGTACATGGCGCAGGGTGCATGCATGGCGCTGGAAGACGCGGTCACGCTGGGCGAAGCCGTGCGCCAATGCGGGCACGATCTGGAAGCCGCATTCCGCTTGTACGAGTCGGTGCGTATTCCGCGCAGCGCGCGCGTGGTCTGGTCGACCCGGGAAATGGGCAGGCTGTATCACGCGCGTGGCGTCGAACGCACCGTGCGCAACATGCTGTGGACGGGCCGCGGCCAGTCCCAGTTCTACGACGCGTTGCAGTGGTTGTACGGCTGGAAGGTTGAGCACTGCCTGACGCCAGCGTAGGGACTCAATACAGAAGCACAAGACCGAAGCACAACAGGAGACAACCATGACATGCCATTTCCTACGGGGCGCCGCTGCCCTGGCGTTGGCGCTGACGGCATGCGCCGCTGGCGCGCAGGGCAAGCCGCTGGACATCGGCTTTATCGGCACGCTGTCCACGCCCGCCGGCTACATCGGCGAAGACGAGCGCGACGCCTTCATGCTGGCCGTCAAGGAAGGCGGCGGCAAGCTGGGCGGCGTGCCGGTCAATGTGCGCGTGGAAGACGACGCACTCAAGCCCGCCAACGCCAAGCAGACCGCCGACAGGATGGTGCAGGACGGCGTGCGGCTCTTCACGGGCGTGAACTTTTCGAATGTCATGGCGGCGGTTGGCCCCACGGTGCTGAACGCGGGCGGCTTCTACGTCAGCCTGAACGCCGGCCCCTCCAACTACGCGGGCAAGGCCTGCAACCCGAACTACTTCGCGGTCGCCTTTCAGAACGACTCGTACGCCGACACCGCGGGCATCGCCGCGAACGAATTGGGCGTGAAGCGCGTGGTGGTGATGGCGCCCAACTACCAGGCCGGCCGCGATGCCGTCGCCGGCTTCAAGCGCGCGTACAAGGGCGACATCGTTGAAGAGATCTACACGAAGTTGGATCAGTCGGATTTCTCGGTTGAACTAGCCCGCATCCGCGCGTTGAATC
Organism: Achromobacter spanius; assembly: GCF_029637605.1. Taxonomy (NCBI): domain Bacteria; kingdom Pseudomonadati; phylum Pseudomonadota; class Betaproteobacteria; order Burkholderiales; family Alcaligenaceae; genus Achromobacter; species Achromobacter spanius. Next base: position 3,800,072 of record NZ_CP121261.1, read on the forward strand.
CCGATGCGATTTTCCAGTTTCATCCGGGCGGCGCGGGCATCAACCTGACCAAGCAGTTCGCCAATTCGGGCCTGTCGGACAAGATCAAGATGATCACGCCGATCTATTCCATGGACGAACGCATGCTGGCCGCGACGGGCACGGCGGGCAAGGGCTTCTACCTGAGTTCGCTATGGAGCGCGGATCTGGACAACGCGCAGAACAAACATTTCGTCGAGGCCTTCACCAAGACCTATCAGCGTGCGCCCACCGCGTATGCGGCGCAGGCCTACGACACCGCGAATCTGATCGCGTCAGCGTTAAAGGCGGTCAACGGCGACATCACCGGTCGCGCCGACGACTTCCGCGCCGCGCTGCGCAAAGCCGACTTCGCCAGCGTGCGCGGAAAGTTTAAATTTGGGCCGAATCAGCATCCCATCCAGGATTGGTATCTGCTGCACATCGAAGCGGATTCAAGCGGCAAACTGGTCTACAAAAACCTAAAGGTGCTGGCGCGCGATCACACGGACGTGCACGCGGCAAACTGCAAAATGTAGATGCACGCAGCAAACAGCAAAATGTAGGTGCACGCGGCAGACAGCAAAATATTGGTGCATGCGGCAGACAGCAAAATGTAGGATGGGTGGAGCGCGCCAAATCCGTGAAAAGAACACAGGTGTGAATCGCGCGTAACCCATCAGGCGATGCCGGATGACGCATACATCATCAGAATCAAAAAAACAGCCGACAGATGGATAGGCTCTTAGTCCATTCTGCCGGCTGTTTTTTCTATTGTGAGCGCTAAGCTGCTTTCACCGCTGCTTGATGGGTTCCGCGCGTTTGGCGTTCGTGTTCTTGCCTACACCATGCCGCGCTACACCCATCCTACGGGTCCGGGATCAATCCGCGTAGGATGGGTGTGGCGCGCGGGGCTCGTAAAAAGAACCCCACCGCCGATCGCGCAAACCCATCACTCCCTCAATTCAAACTAGCCCCCGAGATCTTCACGATCTCCTGGTACTTCGTTTTCTCACCTTTCACAAATTCGGCAAACGCTTCCGGCGTAATCGGCGCGGCTTCCGAACCCATCATCAACAGGCGCTGCTTCACGTCCGGCTGCTGCATCGCATCCGCATAGGCCTTGTTCAGCTTTGCCACCACCGGCGCGGGCGTGCCGCCGGTCGTGAACACCCCGAACCAGGTGCCCAGGTCAAAGCCCTTGATGCCCGACTCTTCAACCGTCGGCACGTCGGCCAGCAGCGACGAACGCTTGGCCGTGGTCACGGCAAGCGCCTTGACCTTGCCGTCCTTGATCAAGGGCGCCGATGCGGCCAGGTTGTCGAACATGAAATCCGATTGGCCAGACAACAAGGCCAACTGCGCGGGCGCCGCGCCTTGATAAGGAATGTGTTCAACCTTGATGTCGGCGCGCGCCTTCAGCAGTTCGCCCGACAAATGGCCCGCGCTGCCGTTGCCGCCCGAACCGTAGTTCAGCTTGCCCGGGTTTTTCTTCGCGTAGGCGATCAGGTCCGCCAGCGTCTTGATGTTGTTCTTCTCGGCGAATTCATTGTTCATCACCAGCACATTCGGCACCGCCGCCACAATCGTCACAGGCGCAAAGTCCTTGACCGGGTCGTAGGGCAGGTTGGCGAACAGCCAGGGATTGATGGCGTGCGTGGCCACCGCGCCCATGACCAGCGTGTAGCCGTCGGCCGGCGCCTTGGCCACCAGATCGGCGCCGATGTTGCCGCCCGCGCCCGACCGGTTTTCCACGATCACGGGTTGGCCGAGCGATGCGCGCACTTTTTCGGCAAGCAGGCGGGCCATGGTGTCCAGCGGGCCGCCGGGCGGGTAAGGCACGACAAAGCGGATCGGCTTGGTCGGGAAATCGGTGGCTTGGGCCAGCGCGGGAGCGCCGAAAGGCAAGGTGGCGGCAAGCGCCACGGCGCCTTGCAACAGGGCGCGGCGGACCGCGCTACGGGGGGGATTCGTCATGATGTTGTCTCCTCATCCAGATCAATGGCGGCCTGTAGCATACCGCAGCAAAGGCCTCGGCGTAACAAAGGGATACGCGCCAGATTGGCCTGATATTCGTGGGCGTTAACTAGCCTGAACGCGCTGCCCGCAGGATCAGCCTTGCGGCGTGGGATCGGATTTGCGCCTGACAAGGGCGGTGAGCGATACACCAAGCGCGTTCATGACCTTGCGCAGGGTGTGATAGCTGGGGTTCGCGCCGGGCGCGAGCACCCGATAAAGATTCGTTCTGGCAAGCCCTGTTTCACGAGCGATTTCTGTGATGCCGCGCGCGCGCGCCACGTCGCCTAGGGCTTGCAGGAACGCATCAGGATCGTCCTCCGCTGCCGCGTCGGCCAGGTAATGCGCGATCGTTTCGTCATCTTTCAAATAATTCGCTGCGTCGAAGTCGCGTAATTTGCTCATTTCTCGATGCTCCGCTTAATGTCCGTCCAAAGGCGTTTGGCGCGGGCGATATCCCTGGCCTGGCTGGTCTTGTCACCGCCACAAAGCAGCACGTAGACCAGCTCGTCGGCCCGGGCGTAATACAGGCGGTAGCCGGCGCCAATACTCACGCGCATTTCACTGACGCCCTCACCCACCGCCTCTACGTCGCCGAAATTCCCATGCATGGCGCGCGACAATCGGCGCAGGATTTGAGCACGCGCCCGGAGGTCTCGGCGAACCCAGCAAGCGGGAGAAAGCCTCGGTTTCTCGGAATCTAAGCATACCGAGGATTGTCGCTCAAAAGGTACATTTAGAACAACGGCCAGATCCTTCTTCGGCGTAAGCCGGCCACATACTTTCGTCGCGCTAAAAACAAAACACCCCAAAACCCGGATCGCAATCCAAGCTTTGGGGTGTTTGCCAAAACGGCGGTTCTTGACGGATCAGTGCAGGATCTGGCTCAGGAAAAGCTGGGTCCGTTCGTTCTGCGGGTTGTCGAAGAACTGGTCGGGCGTGTTCTGTTCGATGATTTCGCCACGGTCCATGAAGATGACGCGGTTGGCGACTTTGCGTGCGAAGCCCATTTCGTGGGTGACGCAGATCATCGTCATGCCGCTTTCCTGGGCCAGCGTGACCATCACGTCCAGCACTTCCTTGACCATTTCAGGGTCAAGCGCCGACGTCGGCTCATCAAACAGCATGATCTTCGGGCTCATGCACAACGACCGCGCAATGGCCACGCGCTGCTGCTGGCCGCCCGACAACTGGCCAGGGAACTTCTTGGCCTGCTCGGGAATGCGCACGCGCTCCAGGTATTGCATGGCTGTGGCCTCGGCTTCCGCGCGCGGCTTCTTCAGCACCCACATGGGTCCCAGCGTCAGGTTTTCCAGCACCGTCAGGTGCGGGAACAGGTTGAAGTGCTGGAACACCATGCCGACGTCCTTGCGGATCGTCTCAATGTGCTTCAAGTCATTGGTGAGCTCGGTGCCATCGACAATGATGTGGCCCTTCTGGTGCTCTTCCAGACGATTGATGCAGCGGATCATCGTGGACTTGCCCGAGCCCGACGGGCCGCACACCACAATGCGCTCACCCTGCGCCACGTCCAGATTGATATTGCGCAACACGTGGAACTGGCCGTACCACTTGTTCACGTCCTGCAAACGAATAATGGCATCCGACATGCCTGTACTCCCGTAAATATCGCTGTGCGCGCCCGCCGGCAGGCAGGCGCGCGGCATTGACTAGCGTTGGTGACCCGTCGCAAGACGTTTTTCAAGCGCCTGGCTGTACTTGGACATGGAAAAGCAGAACACGAAGTAGATCAGCGAGATGAACAGATACGCCTCTACGCCGAATCCACGCCATGCCGCATCCGACAAGGCTGCCTTGGCTGCCAGTGTCAGGTCGAAAATGCCGATGATGACCACCAGCGAGGTGTCCTTGAACAGCGCGATGAAAATGCTGACCAGCGGCGGAATCACGATCTTCAACGCCTGCGGCAAGATGATCTTGCGCATCTGCTGCCAGTACTTCAGGCCCAGCGAATCCGCGCCTTCGTACTGCCCCTTCGGGATCGCCTGCAAACCACCGCGCACCGTTTCCGCGATGTAGGCGGCGGCAAACATGATGATGGCGATCTGCGCGCGCAGAAGCTTGTCGATTGAAAACCCTTCCGGCAGGAACAGCGGCAGCATCACCGACGACATGAACAGCAGGCTGATCAGCGGCACGCCACGGATCAGCTCGATGTACACGACGCACAGCGCCTTGATGGCCGGCATCTTCGAGCGCCGGCCCAAGGCCAGCAGCACGCCGATGGGGAACGCGAAGGCGATGCCGAACGTGGACAGGATCAGCGTCAGCGGCAGGCCGCCCCAGCGCGCGTTTTCCACGTAGGTCAGGCCAAACACGCCGCCCCACATCAAGAGCGCAACCGCCGTCAGGCCCACGACCCAGATGACGGCCAGCTTCCAGTTCCAGAAGGCGCGGATGCCGCTGCACACAATCACGGCCACCAGCAGGATGGTGGCGATCAGCGGCCGCCATTGCTCGTCAAACGGATAGGTGCCGAACAGGATCAGCCGATGCTTCTCGATGATGAACGCCCAGCAGGCGCCACCCGAGGCCCGGCATTCCTGGGCATTGGCCGCGTTGAAGTCGGCTTTGAAGAACGCCCATTCCAGCAGCGCCGGCACCGACATCAGCAGGAACCACGCAAGCAGTACGGTGATGAGGATGTTCAGCGGCGACGAGAACAGGCGGGATTTCAGCCACGCCCAGGGGCCCACATGCGTGCTGGGCGGCGGCATGGCGTCGGTGGGGGTATGCGTAGTGCTGCTCATCTCAACGCTCCACCAGCGCGATGCGCTTGTTGTACCAGTTCATGAATATCGAGATCGAGAGGCTGACCGTGAGGTACGCGCCCATGATGATAAGGATGCCCTCGATGGCCTGGCCCGTCTGGTTCAGCGTGGTGTTGACCACCGACACGATGTCCGGATAGCCGATAGCCACGGCCAGCGAGCTGTTCTTCGTCAGGTTCAGGTACTGGCTGGTCATCGGGGGGATGATCACGCGCAACGCCTGCGGCAGGATCACCAGGCGCAGCACCTTCGCGCGCGGCAGGCCCAGCGAACCGGCGGCTTCCCATTGGCCGTTGTTGACGGCCTGGATGCCCGAGCGCACCACTTCGGCAATAAAGGCCGAGGTGTAGATCACCAGGCCCGCCAGCAGCGCGGCGAACTCCGGCGATAGCGTCAGTCCGCCCGCGAAGTTGAAGCCCTTGAGTTCCGGCATTTGCAGCGACAGCGATGCGCCGCTGACCAGCCAGCCAATGAACGGCAGCCCGATCAGCAAGCCGATGGCCCAGCGGCCCAGCGGAAACATCTGGCCTGTGGCTTCGTGACGCTTCTTGCCGTAGTGGCCCAGGACAATGATGGCGACGATCGCCAGGCCCAGGCCCCCCAGCATCCAGTCCAGCGAATTGCCTTCCAGCGACGGTACCTTCAGGCCCCGGTTGGAAATGAAGACGCCGGGCATCGGATTGTGCGCCTGGCGCGGACCCGGCATGTTTTCCGTGATCAGCGCGTACCAGAAGAACAATTGCAGCAAGAGCGGCACGTTGCGCATCACTTCGACGTAAACCGAGGTGATCTTGGCGACGAGCCAATTCTTGGACAGGCGGCCAATACCGATCAGGGTGCCCAGGATGGTGGCAAGCACGATGCCGATGACGGCGACGCGCAAGGTGTTGAGCAAGCCGACCAGAATGGCGCGGCCGTAATCATTCGTGGGGGAGTAGTCGATGGCCGTTTCGCCGATCGCAAACCCGGCTTCTCGGCTCAGGAACCCAAAGCCCGTGGCGATATTGCGCACGGACAGGTTGTGTAGCGTATTGGAAACCAGGAACCACACTGCCCAGGCCACCGCTGCCAGCGCGAACACCTGGTACACCACCGAGCGCACGCCCGGGTCGTTCCAGTTGAGCCGCCGGCGAGGAGCCGCAATTGGGGCATTATTTTTAGAAGTCGTCATGATGAATCTACAGAAGTCGTAAACCGGGCGGCAACGCCGGCAAGGCCACCCCTACTCCTGCCGCCCGCTCGGGTGGCGGGCTAGGCAAGACGGAGCGCCAGGCTCCGTCTTGCCAGGCAGCCGTGTTAGCGCACCGGCCAGCCGTACATCAAACCGCCTTGCTTGTACGACGCGTTCAAACCACGCTCCAGCTTCATCGCGCTGTTCTTGCCCAGCGTGTTTTCGAAGCTTTCGCCGTAGTTACCCACGCTCTTGATGATGTGGTAAGCCCACTTGTCGTCCACGCCCAGGTTCTTGCCCATGCCCGGAGTCACGCCCAGGATGCGCTGGATGTTGGGGTTGGAGCTCTTGGTCATTTCATCGACGTTCGCCTTGGTGATGCCGTATTCCTCGGCTTCCAGCATGGCGTTCAGCGTCCAGCGAACGATGTTGAACCATTGTTCGTCGCCCTGGCGGACCATGGGGCCCAGCGGCTCCTTGGAGAAGTCTTCCGGCAGGATGACGAACTTGTCCGGGTTCTCGAGCGTGGTGCGGGTGGAGGCCAGTTGCGACTTGTCGGTGGTGAAGGCGTCGCAGCGGCCGGCCGAGAAGGCGCGGATGATTTCGTCGTACTTGTCGATCACGACCGGCTTGAATTCAATCTTCTGCGCGCGGAACCAGTCGGCCAGGTTCAGCTCGGTGGTGGTGCCCGGCTGCACGCAGACGGTGGCGCCGTTCAATTCCTTGGCGCTCTTGATGTTCAGGTCCTTGGAGACCATCACGCCTTGCGAGTCGTAGTAGTTCACGCCCGCACCGATCAGGCCCAGCGTCGTGTCGCGCGTCAGCGTCACGGTGGTGTTGCGGGTCAGCACGTCGATTTCGCCGGATTGCAGGGCGGTGAAGCGTTGCTGGGTGTTCAGGGGCGTGAACTTGACCTTGGTGGGGTCGCCGAACATGGTCGCGGCGATGGCGCGGCACATGTCCACGTCAATGCCCTTGTATTCGCCCTTGCTGTCAGCAATCGAGAATCCCGGAATGCCCGTTGAAACCCCGCATTGGACAAACCCTTTCTTCTTAACGTTATCGAAGGTCGCGCCCGCATTGGCAGCCGCGGATGCAGCGAACAGTGCCGCGCCAATAGCAGCGAGTTTCAGTACTTTCATCGTGATCTCCGTGTGGGACAAATCGAGCTTGCGACGGCCGGGTTGGGCCGAAGCATGGGGCGGATGGTAGCGTCCGGACACGGGCGGGCACATCCGGGAATTCCCTTGAAATATAGGGACACTGGCGAAATCAATTGATGTTTTCGTTCGAAAACGGGGACGCCTTTTTTCGGTTGAACGGCGTTCGAAGATGCGTTCATTTCGTTCTGCTCAAAAGGTGTCCACTTGGTCACGCGGAAACGCTTTTTCACAGGACCGGGGTGAATCGGCTGATGCCTGGCTCCTGTCCCCGAGTTACTATGGCGGCTTCATCCGACAGCCGCCATGATCGAATTCCAGCACGTATTCAAATCATATGGTCGCGGCCGAAATATCCTGGCCGACATCAACTTCCGCGTAAGCGCGGGAGAATTCGTTTTCGTATCCGGGCCGTCTGGCGCCGGTAAATCCACGCTGCTCAAGCTGATTGGCGGGCTGGAGCCCGCCAGCCGCGGGTCCATCCAGGTCAACGGACAACGCCTGGACAAGCTGCCCGCGCGAGCGCGCCCCTACCTGCGGCGCGCCGTGGGCGTCATTTTGCAAGACACCCACCTACTGTTCGATCGAAGCGCGTTCGAAAACGTCATGCTGCCGCTGGCGGTCCAGGGCCACGCCTGGGATTCCGCCGCGTCGCGCGCCCGCGCCGCCTTGGACAAGGTGGGCCTGTCGGGCAAGGAAGACCTGAATCCCATTGAATTGTCCGGCGGCGAACAACAACGCCTGGCCATCGCGCGCGCCATCGTGAACCGGCCCGCCATCCTGATTGCCGACGAACCCACCGCCAACCTTGACGACGACAACGCGCAGCGCATCATGAACGTGTTCCGCGATTTCAACCGCGTTGGCGTGACGACGCTGATCGCCTCGCACGACCAGGGGCTGATGGCGCGCTACGCCTCTCGCACCCTGCGCATCGACCCGGGCAAGTTCGCCGACTCGCACGGCCCCGCCACGCCACCCTCCCCGCCACCCGCCGCGGGGCAGTCAGCTTCGGGCTCGGCGCGCGCAAGCGGCCGCACCGAGCCCGGCATGGGTAATCCGGGAGCCTCGTCATGAACGCCTGGCTGCGGCAACACCGCTATGCGTTGATGGTCACCGTGCGCCGGCTGGCCAAGCAACCGTTCTCATCCTTGGCCAATCTGCTGGTCATGGCCCTGGCGCTGGCCCTACCCTTGCTGGGCAGCGCCATCCTGGTGTCCGTGCAGCCCGTGGCACGCCAAATGTCCGTCACGCCGGAAGTCACCGTGTTCCTGCGGGTGGATGCCCCGGCGGGCGCCGCCGCGGACGTGGCCAAGCGCATCAAGGACGACTACCAGAACGACGTGCGCGCCGTGCGCGTGGTTGATCGCGACGCGGCGCTGGCCGACCTGCGCGCCAACCCCGCCTGGCAACAGGCGCTGGCCGTGCTGCCCGGCAATCCGCTGCCCGATGCCGTGGTCGTGACGCTGGCCGATGGCGACAACCTGGCCGGCCGTGCCGACAAGCTGGCGGGCGATTGGAAGCAATGGAACCATGTCGACCTGGTGCAGTTGGACAGCGCCTGGGTACAACGGCTTGAAGCCATCCTGCGGTTTGCCCGCATCGGCCTGGGCTTTTTGGCCGCCTGCGTGGCCGTCGTGGTGCTGGCCACGGTGTTCAACACCGTGCGCATGCAAGCGTTGTCGCAACGCGAAGAGATAGGCGTCGCCCGTCTGGTGGGCGCCACGGAATCCTTCGTGCGCCGTCCCTTCCTGTACTTGGGCGCGTTGTCGGGCGCGGTGGCCTCGCTGCTGGCGATCGGGGTGTCGGCCATCGCGCTGTCACCCTTGAACGAGGCCCTGCTGGGGCTGGCCCGCAGCTACGGCGCGGAATTCGCCCTGCACTTGCCCGGCGCGTCTGTCCTTGTCACGGCCGTGGTGGCATCCGCCGCGTTGGGCGCGCTGTCAGCCCGCTGGTCCGTCACGCGCAGCACCCGCTTCTAGGGCGCTTGCGTACACCGGGCGCCTGAAACCGAGCGCCTTGGTTGCGCATTAAAGCCACGTATAAAGCCCGAACCTCCCCGTGATCCGGGGAAAGACTCCGCGCGCGCCTGTGTACGATGGTTGCCAGTTGCCGGTGGCCAGCGCTGGTGTTGCGTTTGGTGTTGCGTTTGGTGCTGCGTTTGGTGCTGCGTTTGGTGCTGCGTTTGGTGCTGCGTTTAACGCTGTATGTGACGGCGTTTTGCCTTTGTCTCTGGCGCTGGGTTGGCTTTGCAATTGAATGAAAACGGGGCCGCATCACTCGCCGCCGTTACAAGCATTTCTCCCGTTGTCTTTCGGGATATGCAAGAATAAAGCGAAATTTTTCTACACTTTTTGAAACATACCGTCCCGCAGGGCTTAGTCCTTCATGTCCCAATCGCCGTTCTTGCCTGATAAGTCCCATGGTCTCCCGACTTGAAGCCCGCGCAACGCGCCACTACTTCGACAGCGCGTTCCAATGCCAAGCGGTGAAAGTGCTCCCCAACGAGTACTACGTCACCAACGAAGACCTGATGATCTCGACCGTGCTTGGGTCGTGTGTCGCCGCCTGCATTCACGATCCGGTGACCGGCGTGGGGGGCATGAACCATTTCATGTTGCCAGAAGGCGACATGCAGTCGCCTGCGTCGGCGACGATGCGCTACGGTGCGTTCGCCATGGAAGTGCTGATCAACGAATTGCTCAAGGCCGGTGCCTCGCGCGACCGGCTGGAGGCCAAGGTGTTCGGCGGCGGCGCGGTGCTTAGCGCCATGCAGCAGATGAACATCGGCGAACGCAACGGCATTTTTGTCCTGAACTACCTGAAGCTCGAAGGCATTCCGGTCAAGGCGCAGGACCTGGGCGACGTGCACGCGCGTCGCATCAATTATTTCCCGCGTGACGGCCGGGTGATGGTGCGCAGGATGGCGCCGCACCACCAGCGCGCCGAAGAAATCATCGCCAAGCGCGAACAGGCCGCGGCCCAAAGCGTGCAGGCAAAAACGCAAAGCCCGCCGCGTGTGGAACGCTTCACCCAACCTGGCGTCGAGCGTTTCGACAAACCGGCTCGGCCGGGCGTGGAACGTTTCGACAAGCCCGCGCGCCCTGGCGTGGAACGCTTCGACACCCCGGCCCGCCCCGCGCGTCCGGGCGTCGAACGCTTCGACACCGCGCTGTCGCGCCTGCGCAAATCGGAAACCACAGGGACTTGAACGGCGCTTCGGCAACGTAAGCGACGCCTGGCAAGGGTCCCGCGCCTACAATCGGCGCATGTCCGCCATCCGTCTTTTTTTCGCGTTGTGGCCATCACCGCCCTTGGCCGCGTCCTTGGCCGAATGGGCGCAAGCCGCCCGCCCGCATTGCGGCGGCCGCGTGATGCGCACCGAGACCCTGCATTTGACGCTGGCTTTCCTGGGGCCGGTAGAAGCGCAGTTGGCGGATGCGCTGGCCGCCGCCACGCCTGAGCGCAGCGTGCCTCCGGGGGAACTGGCGCTGGACGGCTACGGGGTGTTCAAGCGCCAACGCATTCTGTGGGCCGGGCCGCGTGAGGCCGGGCCGCGTGAGGCCGGGCCGCGAGAGGCCGAACCGCACAACGCGCCGGCCCCGCTGCAAGCCATCCACGACGGCCTGTGGCAATGGTTGGCCGGCCATGGCCTGGCCGCGCCGCCGCAGCCCTTTCGCCCGCACGTCACCTTGCTGCGCAACATCGAGCGCGACGACCCGCCGCCGCCCCCGCCCGACCCGTTGATCTGGCGCTATGACCGCCTGGTGCTGGTGGCGTCCGAATCGCAGACGGGCGGCAGCCGCTACCGGATCGTGGCGCAATCGCGTCCGCTTTCACCGTAGCCGCTCTGGCACAATCAGGCGGTTGCAACTCCTGGGATTGCCATGATCATCCTGCTGGACCAAGACGGCGTGCTGGCCGATTTCGAACACGCTTTCCTCGACGCCTGGCGTCTGCGCCATCCCGACATCCCGCCCGTGGAATTCGAAGACCGCAAGTCTTTCCATATCCGCGAGGACTACGCCCCCGAACTACGCAAGATGGCCGAGGCCATCTACACCGCGCCGGGCTTCATCCGCGAGCTGCCCCCGGTGCCCGGCGCCCTGGACGCCGTGCGCGAGTTGCTGGCATTGGGCATGGACGTGCGCATCTGCTCGTCGCCGCTCTCGCAGTTTGAAAACTGCGTGGCGGAAAAGTACCTGTGGGTGGAAAAGAACCTGGGCCGCGACGCCACCAACCGGCTGATCCTGACCAAGGACAAGACGCTGGTGCATGGCAACCTGCTGATCGACGACAAGCCCAAAATTGAAGGCGCCGTGAAGCCGCGCTGGAAGCACATTCTGTTTGACGCGCCCTACAACCGGCAGGTGACTGACCGCCCCCGCATCACCTGGGCCAACTGGCGCAATGTGCTGGCGGGCGAGCTCTATACCGCGGACGCATGAGGCCTGCTGGACGCTATTCAGCCGTCATGATTTAGGACTATTCTGTGCTGGCTGTACCCCCACCCCGGAGGAGTCCGCACCATGAATCTGCACCGCCTGCTCAAGCAGCGAGAAGCCGACCACAAGCCCTTGCGTGTTGCATTGCTGGGCGCCGGAAAGTTCGGCGCCATGTTCATGAGCCAGGCCCCCCGCACGCCGGGGATGCGGCTGGTGGCGGTGGCGGATCTGGCGCCCGATCGCGCCCGCGCCGCCCTAACCCGGGTGGGCTGGCCGGCCAGCGCGCTCAATGCCGCCAGCACCACTGACGCGCTGAAGAACGGCAAGGTTTTCTTCAGCGACGATCCGCTTGCCATCATTGCCAGCCCCGATGTCGACATCGTCATCGACGCCACCGGCCAAGCCGCCGCCGGCATCACCCACGTGCTGGCCTGCTGCGAATACGGCAAGCACATCATCATGGTCAACGTAGAAGCCGACGCCCTGGCCGGGCCGCTGCTGGCGCGCCGCGCGCGCGAAGCGGGCATCGTGTATTCACTGGCCTATGGCGACCAGCCCGCCCTGATCTGCGAAATGGTCGACTGGGCGCGCGCCAGCGGTTTCGAGGTCATGGCGGCCGGCAAGGGCACCAAGTACCTGCCGGAATTCCACACGTCCACGCCCGACACCGTCTGGCCGTACTACGGCTTCACCGCCGAAATGGTGGCCGCGGGCGACTTCAACGCGCAGATGTTCAACAGCTTTCTGGACGGCACCAAAAGCGCCATCGAAATGGCGGCGGTATCGAACGCCACCGGCCTCTTGCCCTCGCCGTCGGGCCTGCATTTTCCGCCGTGCGGCGTGGACGACCTGGCCCGCGTGCTGCGGCCTCGCGAAGACGGCGGCATTCTGCACCATCGCGGCCAGGTGGAAGTGATTTCATCGCTGGAGCGCGACGGCCGCCCCGTGTTTCGCGACCTGCGCTGGGGCGTCTACGTGACGCTGGCCGCCGACAGCGACTACGTGCGCCGCTGCTTCCAGGAATACGGCCTGGTCACCGACCCCAGCGGCAACTACACCGCCATGTACAAGCCCTATCACCTGATCGGCCTGGAACTGGGCATCAGCGTGGCCAGTGTGGGCTTGCGGCGTGAACCCACCGGCGCGCCGGCCGGTTGGCACGGCGACGTGGTCGCTACCGCCAAGCGCGACCTGCAAGCGGGCCAGATCCTGGACGGCGAAGGCGGCTACACGGTGTTTGGCCGCTTGATGCCGGCGCCCGACTCGGTGGAAGAAGGCTATCTGCCTTTGGGGCTGTCGCACGGGGTCAAGCTCAAGAATCCGGTGCGGCAATCGCAGGCCATACGCTGGCGCGACGTGGAGTACGACGAGACCTCAACGGCGGTGCAGTTCCGGCGGGAAATGGAACAGACTTTCGCTTGAACACACGCACCCGCACACAAACCCGCGCATAACGCCTCACACGAAAACTCGCACCCCGCCCCGCCCGCTACACCGGCGCGGGGCGTTCTGCCTGGAACAGCCGCAGGCGGTCGGCCGCGTTGCGCAGATGCTGTTCGGCCGCGCGGCCGGCGGCGTCCGGGTCCGCCCCTTCAATGGCGACGAAGATGGCCTGATGCTCGCTTTGCACCGCCGCCATGCGCTCTGCATACCGGCGCGCGGTGTTGTGACGCGCGCTGCGGATGACGCGGCGCACGTTCGCTTCCAGATAATCGTTCAGCGAAACCAGGTGCGGGTTGTGCGTGGCCTGCACGATGGCCTGATGGAATTGGTAGTCTTCCTCGTCGCCCAGCTTGTCGTTGATCAGCGCGTATTCCATGCCGACCAGCGCCTGACGCATCTTCTTCAAGTCCTGATCCGTGCGGCGCTGCGCGGCATAGCGCGCGGCGGTGACTTCAATGGACAGCATCAATTCCAGGATGTGTTCCAGGTCCTGCGTGTCGCCAGGCGTGGGCGCGTTGATGCGAAAGGCGTTGCGTTGAAAGTTGGGATCCACGAACACGCCGCTGCCCTGCTGCGACGTGATCAGCCCTTCGGATTTCAGGCGCGCCAGCGCCTCGCGCACCACCGCGCGGCTGACCGAATAGGTTTCGGTCAACTGCTTTTCGGTGGGCAGGCGGTCGCCAGGGGCCAGCGCCCCTTGGCGTATCTGCTCGGCCAGCGCATCGCCCAACGCGGCGGAAAGTGAGCTCTTGGGCGCGGTGCGCGGCGGATCCTGATCTTGATTCGGCGGCATGGAAGGTCGTGGAAACGTGATGGTTGCGTCCTGCACTTTAAGCGATATAGATGCCGCCGTTGACCTGCATGACTTCCCCCGTCACGAAGCCCGCCAGCGGTGAACACAGGAACGCGATCGCCCCCGCGATTTCATCGGCCGTGCCAAAGCGGCGCAGCGGCGTGCTTTCCAGCAGATGCGCGCCTTTCTGGCCGATCAGCTCTTGCGTCATGGACGTGGCGATGATGCCCGGGGCCACCGCATTCACCCGGATCTGCGGCGCCAGTTCCAGCGCCAGGCTGCGCGTGAAGCTTTGCACCGCGCCCTTGGACGCCGAATACGCCGCATGTGCGTAGCTGCCGCGCTGCGCGGCCAAGGACGTCAGCAACACGATAGACCCGTTGTGGCGCAGATGGCGCTGGGCCGCGCGGCACGCATAGAAGGTGCCGTCCAGGTTCACGCGCATCAGCGTGCGCCAAGCCTCGTCGCTGGTGTCCTTGACCAGTTGCTCCGGATAGATGCCGGCGCAATGCACCAGGTGGTCCAGCCCACCGAAATGCTTGGCCGCTGCCTCGAACACCCGTTCGCAATCATGCGACACCGACACATCCAGCGCATGCGTGTAGATGCGTTGGCCGGTCGGGTCGAGTTCGGCGGCGATGTCGTCCAGACGCGCGCCGTCGATGTCCGTCAGCACCAGGCGGGCGCCATGGGCCGCCATCAGGCGCGCCGTTGCCAAGCCGATGCCATTGCCCGCGCCCGTGATCGCGGCCACCTGTCCTTCAAATGAAATCATCCTGTCTCCAGTCGTCTGTCTTTGGTCTTCTTCGTGCGAGTTCGGCGGTCGTTCTGATCGCCGTGTCATTTGCGATTGAACTCCTGAATGCGCCGCTTGACACGAGAAAAACGCTTGCCCTATTATTTATCAGACAACTTAAGTAAGTTATCGGACAACTTGTCTGGAAAGCGTAAAGCAACTCACGTTTTCCGGCAAGCCAGTCAGACAAAAACAAGGCCGAAGCGCCGCAAAACAGGACGGGGACAACAGGGTGAATACCACCGGCAGCACGACGGTTTTCGCCCCCATCTTGCGATACCCCCATCCCGATTTGCCCGACTCCGGCCTACAAAAGCGGCCACCAAGCGCGCTTGATTGACGGTCGTACGCATTCTTGACGCACGTAAATGCGCACGTGAATGCGCACATAACTCGCACACAAAACCACTCCCGTCCCACGGAGGAGACACGCATGAAATTGGCTTTCACCACCGGCCTGCTGTGCCTGGCCGGCATCGCCGCATCGGCGCACGCCGCACCCGTCAAGATCGGCCTGATCGAAACGCTGTCCGGCCCGCAGGCCTCGACCGGCCTGATGTTCCGCGCCGCGGTCAAATATGAACTGGACCGCATCAACGCGGCGGGCGGCTGGAACGGCCAGCCGCTGGAACTGGTTGAATTCGACAACCAGGGCGGCCCCGTGGGCGCCTCCGACCGCTTCCGCGCCGCCGCCGCCGAAGGCGTGCAGGTGCTGGTCCAGGGCTCGTCGTCAGCCATTTCCGGCCAACTGACCGAAGACGTGCGCAAGCACAACCTGCGCAACCCCGGCAAGGAAGTCGTCTTCCTGAACGTGGGCGGCGAAGCGCTGGAACTGACCGGTCAGAAGTGCCACTTCTACCACTTCCGTTTCACCACCAATGCCGACTTGCGAGTGAAGTCGCTGGCCTCGGTCATGTCGGCCGACGGCACGCTGGGCAAGCGCGTGTACGCCATCAACCAGAACTATTCCTGGGGCCAGGACATGGAGGACGCCACCGAGCGTTTCGCCAAGCAATACGGCTATGAAGTGGTGGGCAAGACGCTGCACGAAGTCAACAAGATCCAGGACTTCGCCCCCTACGTCGCACGCATCCGCTCGGCGTCGCCCGACACCGTCATCACGGGCAACTGGTCCAACGACCTGCTGTTGCTGATGAAGGCCACGCAGGCCGGCGGCCTGAAGGTGCGCTTTGCCACCGTGTTCCTGGACCAGGTGGGCAACCTGGCCAACGCGGGCGAGGTGGCGATGGGGCATTACATCGCCCACCCGTACAACATCGAAGCGGCGGGCGAGGAAGGCGCCAAGTTCGCCGAAGACTACAAGGCCAAGACCGGCCACTACCCCAGCTATACGGAACCACAGACGGTGATCGGCATGCGCTTTCTGGGTGAAGCGCTGAAGCAGGTGCAGCCCCAAGACGGCAAGCTGTCCGTGCCGGCGCTGGCCAACGCGTTGGAGAAAGTCACCTATACCTCGGCGCTGGGCACCTACACGATGCGCGCCGAAGACCACCAGGTGCAATTGCCGATGGTGGTGTCCAAGGTCAGCAAGAACGCCAAGTACAAGGCCGACGGCACGGACATGGGCTTTGAGCCGGTGAAGGTGTTGGCGGCGGCGGACGTGTCGGCGCCGGTGCAGGCGACGTGCAAGATGAAGCGGCCGGAATAAGGGCTGCTTGATGGGTTGCGCGCGTTCGATAGTTGCTTGCGCGGCGTGATTTACGCGCGCTTCACCCATCCTACGTAGGATGGGTGGAGCGCGACAACCCCGCCCCGCGAACCCCGACTCGAACCGCGCGCAACCCATCACCCGCCCCACCAAAAAAAACATGCTCCCCGGCGCGGGCCGGCTCGCAACATGCCCCGCCGTCTTGACGCAAGAATGATGGATCAGACATGGAATACTTTACCGTCTCGCTGTTGAACGGCGTGATCTACGGCCTGCTGCTATTCATGGTGTCGGCGGGCCTGACGCTGATTTTCGGGATGATGGGCGTTCTGAACTTCGCGCACGCCTCGTTCTACATGATCGGCGCCTACGCCGCCTATACGCTTTCGCCCATCACCGGCTTCTGGACGGCGCTGGTGCTGGCCACCGCCATTGCGGGCGTGCTCGGCATGGGCGTGGAACGCTTTTTCCTGCGCCGCGTCCACAAGTTCGGCCATGCGCAGGAACTGCTGGTCACCTTCGGGCTGGCCTTCATCGTGGCCGAGCTCATCAAGCTGTTCTATGGCGACTTCCCCGTTGACTACCGCGTTCCCCAATTCCTGAACTTCGCGGCCTTCCGCGTGTTCGATGCGGACTACCCCTTCTACCGCCTCTTGATGGGCGGCGTGTCGCTGGCGATGTTTGCCGTCATCTACCTGCTGCTGTCGCGCACCCGCGTGGGCATCGTCGTGCGCTCGGCCATCTACCGGCCGCGCATGGCCGAGGCGCTGGGCCACAACGTGCCGCTCGTCTTCATGAGCGTGTTCGGCGTGGGCGCGGCCATGGCCGGCTTGGCCGGCGCGGTGGCGGGCGCGTTCTACACCACCAACCCCAACATGGCGCTTGAACTGGGCGTGCTGGTGTTCGTGGTGGTCGTCGTGGGCGGGCTGGGCTCGCTGGAAGGCGCCATGATCGCCTCGTTGCTGATCGGCCTGATCAGTTCGTTTTCGGTCGGTATCGACGCCAGCCTGGCGTCGCTCTTCGGCCTGTTCGGCGCGGGTGAATGGGCGGAGAGCGTGGGCGGCCTGATGACCGTGAAGGTATCCAGCCTGGCAGCCACCCTGCCCTTCCTGCTGATGCTGGTGGTGCTGCTGGTCAAGCCGTCGGGACTGAAAGGAGAGCAAGCATGAGCCACACCCGTCTTGCCTCCAGCGTCTTGCTGCTGGCCCTGTGCGTGGCCGCGCTGTGCGCCTTGCCCTGGCTGTTGCCTCCGGGCCAGTTGGTGGCAGCCGTGCAGATGCTGATTGCCGCGCTTTTCGCCTGCGCCTTCAACCTGCTGGCCGGCCAGGGCGGCATGCTGTCCTTTGGCCATGCCGCCTACTTTGGCGTGGGCACCTTCGCCACCATCCACGCCATGAACGCCCTGGGCGGCGCGGGCCTGCTGCCCACGCCCTTGATGCCGCTGGTGGGCGGCGTGGCCGGGTTGTTGTTCGGGCTGGTTGCCGGCTGGTTCGCCACCATGCGTTCGGGCGTGTACTTTTCGATGATCACGTTGGCCCTGGCCGAACTGCTGCACGCGCTGGCGCCGCATCTTAAGGGCGTGTTCGGCGGCGAAGCGGGTGTGTCCGCCATGCGCATGCCGGCCTGGGGCTTCACCTTCGGTTCCGACATCGAGGTGTACTTCCTGGTGCTGGCCTGGGTGCTGATTTCGCTTGCCGCGCTCTACGGACTGACCCGCACGCCACTGGGCCGTTTGACGCTGGGCCTGCGTGAAAACGCCAACCGCCTGCGCTACCTGGGCTACCGTCCGCACACGCTAAAGACCATGGTGTTTGCCTTGTCGGCCATGTTCGCCGGCATCGCGGGCGGCTTGCAGGGCTTGAATATCGAGGCCGGCAACTACGTGCTGTTCGAGGTCAAGCTGTCCACCGACGCCGTGCTGTTCGCCTACATCGGCGGCGTGAACGCCTTCCTGGGCCCCGTGCTGGGCGCCGCCGTGCTGACGTTCCTGTCGCAGACGCTGGCCGACATCACGCGCTCGTGGCTGCTGTACCAAGGCGTTCTGTTTGTGCTGGTGATGCTGTTCGTGCCCGACGGCCTGGTGGGCCTGGTGCAGCGCGCCGCCAAGTCGCTGCGTGAACGCGGCCTGGCCAACTGGTTGCCGCGCGCCCTGGTGTCGGTGGCGGGCGGCCTGCTGTTGACCGCCGCCACGGTGTTCTCGGTAGAGCTGCTGCAACGCATGTTCGCGCGCGACTACCGCTCGCTGCTGGCCATGAACCCCGACGCCGGCTGGCCCCCCATTACGCTGTTCGGCCAAGACTGGGCGCCGCTGGCCTTGTCGACCTGGCTGGTCCCCGTGGTGCTGTTCGCCTTGGGGCTTGCGGCCTGCCGCTGGGCGCTGGCCCTGTGGCGCAACGACGGCGACGCCGCCCCTGTGCTGGAGCCCGCAAAATGAGCCACGACATCCTGACCCTGACCGATGTGCGCAAGTCCTTTGGCCAAGCGGAAATAATCCGAGGCGTGAACCTGGCCGTCGAAGCCGGAGAACGCCATGCGGTCATCGGCCCCAACGGCGCGGGCAAGTCCACGCTGTTCCATTTGATGTCAGGCTCGTTCGCACCCACCTCGGGCGACATCAGCCTGCGCTCGCAATCCATCGGCGGCCTGACGCCCGAAGCCATCAACCGGCTGGGCCTGGCGCGTTCGTTCCAGATCACCAATGTGTTCCCGCGCCTGTCCGTCCGTGAAAACCTGCGCCTGGCGGTGCAGCGCATGCACGGGCTGGTCTACAACTTCTGGCGCCCCATCGCACGCAACCGCGCGGTGAATGAAGACGTGGACAGCCTGCTGGAAAAAGTGCGCCTGACGGACAAGCAACACACCGCCGCGGGCGACCTGAATTATTCCGAACAGCGCTCGCTGGAAATCGGCATGACGCTGGCCTCGCGCCCCAAGGTCATCCTGCTGGATGAACCCATGGCCGGCATGTCGCAGCACGAAGTCGATTACACGGTGGAACTGATCAAGGACGTGACGCGCGACTGCACCTTGTTGATCGTTGAACACGACATGCAGGTGGTGTTTTCGTTGGCCGATCGCATCAGCGTGCTGGTGTACGGCGAGATCCTGGCCACCGGCACGCCCGCCGACATCCGTGGCGACGCCCGCGTGCGCGAAGCCTACCTGGGAGAGGAAACGGTATGAGTATTTACCCAACAGCGCACCCCACCCCGCACCCAACCCCGCCGTCGCCCCTGCTCAGCCTGCAAGGCGTGCATGCGCACTACGGCAAGAGCCACATCCTGCACGGCATCGACCTGTCCATCGGACGCGGCGAAGTCGTCAGCCTGCTGGGCCGCAACGGCGCGGGCCGCTCCACCACTCTGAAGAGCATCATGGGCCTGGTGGATGTGACCGGCGGCCGCATCGCCATTGAAGGGCGCGACATCACCAACAAGCGCCCCTTTGAAATCGCGCGCGCCGGGCTGGGCTTTGTGCCGGAAGAACGCGAGGTCTTCGCCAACCTGACCGTGGACGAAAACCTGCGCATGGGCGAACAGCCCAAGCGCGACGACGCGCCCCACTGGACCGCTGCGCAGATGTTCGACTACTTCCCGCGCCTGAAGGAACGCAGCAACACGCGCGCGGGCAACCTGTCGGGCGGCGAACAGCAGATGCTGACCATGTGCCGTTCGCTGCTGGGCAACCCCAAGCTGATGCTGATCGACGAACCCACCGAAGGGCTGGCGCCGAAGATCGTGGAAGTGATCGCCGACGTGATCCGCGATATCCACCAGCGAGGCGTGTCGGTCGTGCTGGTGGAACAGAAGCTGACGATCGCGCTGAAAGTGTCGACGCGCGTCAGCGTCATGGGCCACGGCCGCATCGTGTTCGAAGGACCGCCCGCGCAGTTGCATGAGCGCCAGGACGTCGTCCAGGAATGGCTGGCGGTCTGACCGCCAGCATTGCGCAAATCCTCTACAGGCACCTATCTTGGACCACACTCCCTTGGACCACACCACAGAAGTCATCCACAGCGAGCTGCGCGGCCAAAGCGTCGTCATTACCGGCGGCGCCAAGGGCATCGGCTTTTCCACGGCGCAGGCCTTCTTGCGCCAGGGCGCGCGCGTGGCCTTGCTGGACATGGACGCCGCCGCACTGGACGCCGCCGTGGCGGAACTGACAGCGGCGGGCGGCGACGCCATGGCCGTGCAGGCGTCCGTGACTGACGCCGACGCGGTCGAGCGCGCGTTCGCCCAGGTCGAACAAGCCTGGGGCCGCATCGACGTATTGGTCAACAACGCCGGTATTTCCGCCAACAAACCCACGCTGGAAGTCACCGTCGACGAATGGCGCCGCGCCGTCGACATCAACCTGACGGGCGTGTTTCTTTGCGCGCAGGCGGCCGGCCGCCGCATGGTGCCGGCCGGCTCGGGCTGCATCATCAACCTGGCCTCGATGTACGGCGTGGTGGCCGCGCCCGACCGCGCCGCCTACTGCGCCACCAAGGGCGCCGTCGTGCTCTTGACCGAAACGCTGGCGGTGGAATGGGGCCCGATGGGGGTGCGCGTGAATGCGCTGGCGCCCGGCTACGTGGAAACCGACCTGGTGCGCGACCTGGCCGCGCGCGGCCGTCTTGACCCCGAACGTCTCAAGCAGCGCACGCCCCTGCGGCGCATGGCGCAGCCGGCCGAAATGGCCGACCTGGCGGTATTCCTGGCATCGCGCCAGGCCGCCTACATCACCGGACACACCCTGGTGGCCGATGGCGGCTGGAGCCGCTACAGCTACCTTTAATCGTACTGACGCAAAAAACATTCTGGAGACACACTCATGGCCACCTACCAACCGCTTGAGCCCCAGGCGCCCTGGCGGCAACTGACGGTCGACGCGGGCGACTGGCAGCAGGCGGACCCCGCCCTGCTCGGCACCATGCTGACCCAACTGCACTGGATACGCGCCTTCGAAGAGGCCGTGCTGGACCTGGCCGCCGAAGGCCTGGTGCACGGCCCCGCGCACTCGTCCGTGGGCCAGGAAGGCGGCGCGGTCGGTTCCGTGCTGGCGCTGGGCGCGGGCGACCAGATCAACGGCTCGCATCGTGGGCACCACCAGTTCCTGGCCAAGGCGCTGCAACACGTCGCCCCGCTGGGCCTGGACCCGCGCAACCCGCTCAGCCCCGCCATTGACGAGGTGCTGCAAAAGACACTGGCCGAGATCATGGGCCTGGCGCAAGGGTTTTGCCGGGGCCGTGGGGGCAGCATGCACTTGCGCTGGCTGGAAGCGGGTGCGCTGGGCACCAACGCCATCGTGGGCGGCGGCGTGCCGCTGGCGGCGGGCGCGGGTTGGGCGCACAAGCACGCGGGCACCGACCGCGTGGCCGTCACCTACTTCGGCGACGGCGCGGTGAACATCGGGTCCGTGCTGGAAACGATGAACCTGACCGCCGCGTGGAAAACGCCGCTGTGCTTCTTCATCGAAAACAACCGCTACGCCGTGTCCACCACGGTGGAAGAGTCCACCGCCGAACCGCGCCTGTCCGCGCGCGGCCTGGCCTTCAACATTCCGTCGTGGAAAGTCGACGGCATGGACCCGCTGGCCGTGCATCTGGCCATGTCCGAAGCCGTGGCGCACATGCGCGCGGGCAATGGTCCGACCATCGTGGAAGTGGACGTCTACCGCTTCTTCCACCAGAACGGCCCGTTTCCCGGCAGCGCCTTTGGCTACCGCACGAAGGACGAAGAAGCGCAATGGCGCCGCCGCGATCCGCTGGACAAGATCGCCAATGAAATGATTGGCCGCCAACTGATCACGCAAGCGGAAGTCGACGCGCTGCGCCAACGCTGCAAGGACGTCATGAAAGACGTGTGCGGCCGCCTGACCGAAGCGGCTGACGGCGGCAAGCGCCGCGTGCGCGCCGACCTCTGGCCGCGCCCTGACTTTCGCGACGTGGGCCTGCGCAGCGATGCTTCCGAGCTGGCCGGCCTGCGCTACCAGGACGCCGACGACTACACGGGCGCCAAGGTCGAACGCAAGTTCGTCGATGCCGTGGCCGACGTGCTGGACCGCCGCATGGAAACCGATGCCGGCGTCATCGTGCTGGGCGAAGACGTGCATCGCTTGAAGGGCGGTACCAACGGCGCCACGCGCGGCCTGAAGGACAAGTACCCGGACCGCGTGCTGGGCACCCCCATTTCTGAAAACGCCTTCGCCGGCTTGGGCGGCGGCCTGGCGATGGACGGGCGCTACAAGCCCATCGTTGAATTCATGTATCCCGACTTCATGTGGGTGGCGGCCGACCAGATCTTCAACCAGATCGGCAAGGCCCGCCACATGTTCGGCGGCGACATCGACGTGCCTTTCGTGCTGCGCACCAAGGTTGCGATGGGCACGGGCTACGGCTCGCAGCATTCGATGGACCCGGCCGGCATCTTCGCCACCGCGCCGGGATGGCGCATCGTGGCACCGTCCACGCCTTACGACTATGTGGGCCTGATGAACACCGCGCTGGCCTCCAAGGACCCGGTGCTGGTGATCGAACACGTGGACTTGTATGCCTCGTCGGGCGACGTGGCCGACGGTGACCTGGACTACGCCATTCCCTTTGGCCGCGCCCGCGTGCGCCGCGAGGGCGGCAAGGTCACCATCCTGACCTACCTGTCGATGGTCAGCCGCGCGCTCAAGGCGGCCGAGGAAGCGGGCGTGGACGCCGAGGTGATCGACCTGCGCACGCTGGACCGCGCAAGCCTGGACTGGGACACCATCGGCGCCAGCATCCAGAAGACCAACAACGTGCTGATCGTGGAGCAAGGCGCGCGCGGCACGTCCTACGGCGCGATGCTGTCCGACGAGATCCAGCGCCGCTACTTTGATTGGCTGGATCAGCCGATCAAGCGCGTCACCGGCGGCGAAGCCTCGCCCAGCATCTCGAAGGTGCTGGAACGCGCGGCGTTCGCCGACACCGAGGAAGTGCTGGCGGGCCTGGCCGACGTGCTGGCCGATCTGGGAGAACAGGCATGAGCGCGCTGCACATGACCGTGCCGATGGAAGTCGGCATCTGCTGCCAGGACCTGGACGCGCTGCTGGCGTTCTACACGGACGTCGTCGGCCTGACGCTGGTGAATCGCGTGAGCGTGCCGGCCGACAAGGCGCGCGCCACCGGCCTGACCGTGCACGGCTACGACGTGGCGCGCTTGCAGACGCCTTACGGCGAACGCATCAAGCTGCTGCAACCCAGCGTGGCGCCTGAGGCCGCCGTGCGCGGCGCGGCCATCCTGGACCGCCAGGGCGCCACCTACCTGACCTTCATCGTGCGTGACCTGGCCGGCGTGGTGCGCGGCCTGCAAGCGCGCGGCGTGGTGTTCGACAGCGCGCCCGCGCCGATGGAAGTGCGGCCCGGCACCTGGCTGGCGTTCTTCCGCGACCCCGAAGGCAACGTGCTGGAGCTGGTCGAATACGACGACCCCGCCGCCTACCGGCCCGACCTGGCCGCCGCCGCTCACTAGGACGAATATCGTGGCTCACTTAATCAAGCTCCCTTCAATTGCCGCCGATACGTCGGACGGCAACCTGCATCAGTGGCTCAAGAAAGAAGGCGACCCGGTTGCCGTCGGCGACGCGCTGGCGGAAATCGAAACCGAAAAGGCCATTGTCGAAATCAACGCCGAACACGCGGGCGTGCTGGGCCGCATCGTGGTCCCGGCCGGCGCGGCATCGGTGCCGATCAATACGGTGATCGGTGTGTTGCTGGCCGAGGGTGATGATGCATCGGTCATTGATCGCTTGCTGGCGGAACATGGCGGGGCGGCGGTGGTTGGCTCGTCGGGCAGCACGGCACCCGGAGTTGCGGCGTCGGCTGCCGCAACGTCGCCTGCCGCAGGATCGCCTGCCGCAGGATCGCCCGCCGCAGGATCGCCTGCCGCAGGATCGCCCGCCGCGCCCGACCTATCCGCGTCTGGCATTGCCCCTGCCTCCAACGCTCCCGTCCCCGGTGAACGCCTGTTCGCCAGCCCCTTGGCACGCCGGCTGGCCGCGCAGTGGCATGTGAACTTGCTCGGCGTGACAGGCACCGGCCCGCATGGCCGCATCGTGCGCCGCGATGTCGAATCCGCGCGCGACCGTGCGCCCAACGCCGCCGCAGCGGCCGCCACCACCCTGCCCTCGTCGAACCGCCCCGCCGCCCGCCGCGTGCCGCACACCGGCATGCGCCGCGCCATCGCCCGCCGCCTGACCGAGAGCAAGCAGAACGTGCCGCATTTCTACCTGTCGGTGGACTGCAAGATGGACGCACTGCTGGCGCTGCGAGCGCAAGCCAATCATGGCGGCGCGGTGAAGCTGTCGGTCAACGACTTCATCGTGCGCGCCGCCGCGCTGGCGCTGCGCGAAGTGCCTGAAGTGAATGTCAGTTGGCATGACGACGCCATCGAATACCACGCGGGCGCCGACATCTCGGTGGCGGTGGCCACCGACGGCGGCCTGGTCACGCCCATCGTGCGCGATGCCGACGTGAAGCCACTGTCCGCCATCGCTGCCGAAATCGTCGAGCTGGCCGGCCGCGCCAAGATCAACCGCTTGAAGCCCGAGGAATTCACGGGCGGCTCGTTGACCGTCAGCAACCTGGGCATGTACGGCATCACCCAGTTCGCCGCCATCATCAACCCGCCGCAGGCCGCCATCCTGGCCGTGGGCGCTGCCGAACGCCGACCTGTCGTGAGCGAGAACGGTGAATTGGTGGCAGCTACCGTCATGACGGTGACCCTGTCAGCCGACCACCGCGCGGTGGACGGCGCAGTCGGCGCGCGCTGGCTGGCGGCCTTTCGCACGTTGATCGAAAACCCCGTGCGGATTTTGCTGTGAGCCAGGCGATGACCAAGACTGATGCGGATGTTGCTGCGAGGCTCGGGATGACGAAGACCGATGCGGGGTTTGCTGTGCAGCCCGCGATGACGAAGACTGATGCGTTTTGTTTGCTGCGAGGCCCGCAATGACGAAGACCGAGTTTGACCTGATCGTCGTGGGCGGCGGCCCTGGCGGCTACGTGGCCGCCATCCGCGCCGCGCAGTTGGGCATGTCGGTGGCGCTGGTGGAACGCGCCGAGCTGGGCGGCATCTGCCTGAACTGGGGCTGCATTCCCACCAAGGCGCTGCTGCACAGCGCGACGGTACTGCGCGCCTGCCAGGAAGCCTCGCACTACGGCGTGGCAGGTTCCAGCGAGGCGCGCCCCGACCTTGGCGCCATGGTGGCGCGGTCACGCAAGGTGGCGGGCCGACTGGGCCAGGGCGTTGCACACCTGATGAAGAAGAACGGCGTGACGGTGTTCGCGGCCACGGCAAAGTTGGCGGGTGCGGGCAAGCTGTCGCTCGACAATGGCACGACGCTGTCGACCAAACTGGCGCTCGACAAGGGCACAACACCGACAAGCAAACTGGCGCTAGACAACTGCACCACGCTGACGGCCAAGCACATCATTCTGGCGACGGGCGCGCGCGCCCGCGAACTGCCCGCCTTGCCGGTGGGCGAACGCATCTGGACCTATCGCCAGGCCTTGATGCCCACCGAAATTCCGAAGACCTTGCTGGTGGTGGGTGCGGGCGCCATCGGCGCGGAGTTCGCCAGCTTCTACCGCGCCATCGGGTCCAACGTGACGCTGATCGACATGACACCCGAAATCCTGCCGCAGGAAGATGCGGAAATCTCGCAGTTGGCACGCAAGGCGTTTGAGAAGCAAGGCATCCGCGTCATGACGCAATGCGCCGTCACCACGTCTGCGTTGACCGACACGGGCGTGAAGGTGACGTTGGAACAGCAAGGCAAGAAGACAGACCTGGAGGTAGACCGCGTCATCGTCGCGGCAGGCATCGTGGGGAATGTGGAAAACCTGGGGTTGGAGCAAACGCGTGTGAAGGTCGAAAAAACCCACATCGTCACCGACGGTTTATGCCGCACGGACGAGCCGGGCATCTACGCTATCGGCGACGTGGCCGGCGCACCCTGGCTGGCCCACAAGGCCAGCCACGAAGCCGTGCTGTGCGTTGAAGCCATTGCCGGCAAAGCCGTCCACGCCATCGACCCCCTGCGCATTCCCGCCTGCACGTATTCGTATCCGCAAGTGGCCAGCATCGGCATGACGGAAGCCCGTGCGCGCGAACACGCGAAGGCGCACGGCGGCGACATCCGCGTCGGCAAATTCAGCTTCGCGGGCAACGGCAAGGCCATCGCCATGGGCGAAGACCAGGGCCTGGTGAAGACGGTGTTCGATGCAAAATCAGGAGAGTTGCTGGGCGCCCACATCATTCACCCGGAAGCGTCAGAGCTGATCACGGGCTACGGCGTGGCAACCTCACTGGAAGCCACCGAGGAAGATCTGATGCACACCGTCTTCGCGCACCCCACCTTGTCGGAAACACTGCATGAATCGGTGTTGAGCGCCTTTGGGCGGGCGTTGCATGGGTAAGATCGCCTGATGGGTTCCGCGCGATCATCACTAGCTCATCGGTGACGTACAGCGCGCGCTTCACCCATCCTACGTGGACCGGTCCACGTAAAATGACCGGTCCACGTAGGATGGGTGAAGCGCGACATCACCGCCAATAGCAAGCAAACATCCATCGCGCGAAACCCATCACACCCGCCCCGCAAAAAAATCCAAAAAGCACGCAATCCGTCGCGACAATTGCGTATTCCGGTGGTACACCGCGTGCATCGGCTGCAACTGATCGCTGTACACCCCTTCCATCACCTTCACCAACCGTCCCGCTGCAATATCCTCGCGCACGACAAAATCAGACAGGCAAGCGATGCCCACTCCCCGCAACGCCAACTGCCGCTGCGTCTCGCCACTTGACGTCGCCAAGGTCGGCGTCGCCTGATAGCTGGTTCCGCCCGCATGCTTCAGCGGCCACAGGTTCAGGCTTTCAGGCTGTGTAAAACCCAGCACCTCATGCTTGGCCAAATCCTCCACGGTTTCCGGCGCCCCATGCCGCGCGATGTATTCAGGGCTGGCCATCATCCAGCGAGGCGACGGCCGCAAGACGCGCGCGTGCAGCGTGGAATCCGTCAGCGGACCCATACGAATCGCAATATCCGTGCGGTGCTCCATCAAATCCACGATGCGGTCGTTGCTGGTCAGCTCCAGCGATATCTCGGGATATTCCCGCCGGAATTCCCCCACATGCGGCACCACGCAATGCAGCATCACCGGCACCGACGCATCCACCCGCAAGCGCCCCGCCGGCCGCTGATGCACCATGCGCATGCACTCTTCGGCCTCTTCCAACGACGCAACAATCTGCCGCGCCTTGGGCAGGAAACGCGCGCCCTCTTCCGTCAGCTCCATGCGCCTTGTGGTGCGGTTCAGCAGCATCACGCCAAGATCCTCTTCCAGGCGCGACAGCGCGCGGCTGACACCTGATGCGGTCTGGCCCAGGAGTTCAGCGGCGGCGCTGAGAGACCCCGCGTCCACCACCCCCAGGAACACGCGCAATGCGTCGGAATTCAAAGCCATGTGAAGCGTCCTTGCGCTTGAAAAACAGCTGATCTGCTGTGTGGGGAATTTACAGCTTTTATGCAGTATCCCGCAGCAGTACCCCGTAGCAGTATCCCGCAGCAGTACCCCGCAGCAGTACCCCGCAGCGCTACCCCGCAGCAGTACCCCGCATCCGCACTGCTGCCGCGCCACCCCAAAAAAAACGGCGCCCCCAAGGGCGCCGCTTCCTGCATCAACCAAGCCCGATCAACGCTTGGCTTTCTGCTTCAGTTGCGACAAGTCACGCACCGCGCCGCGATCGGCCGACGTGGCCAGCGCCGCATAAGCTTGCAAGGCCTGCGACACCACACGTTCACGCCCGACCGGTTCCCAGCCATCAGCACGCGCATCCATCGCGGCGCGGCGGCGGGCCAGTTCTTCGTCGGACACGGCCAGGTGCATCTTGCGGTTCGGGATGTCGATCTCGATGACGTCGCCTTCTTCCACCAAACCAATCGTGCCGCCCTCGGCCGCTTCCGGCGAGGCGTGGCCGATCACCAGGCCCGACGAGCCGCCCGAGAAACGGCCATCGGTGAACAGCGCGCAGGTCTTGCCCAGGCCCTTGGACTTCAGGTAGGACGTGGGGTACAGCATTTCCTGCATGCCCGGGCCGCCCTTGGGGCCTTCGTAGCGGATCACGACCACGTCGCCCGCCACGATCTTGTCGCCCAGGATGCCTTCAACGGCGTCGTCCTGGCTTTCGAACACGCGGGCGCGGCCCGTGAAGACCCATTGCGATTCGTCCACGCCGGCCGTCTTGACGATGCAGCCCTTCTCGGCCAGGTTGCCGTACAACACGGCCAGGCCGCCGTCCTTGGAATAGGCGTTTTCCTTGCTGCGGATGCAGCCCGTCTGGCGGTCGGTGTCCAGCGTCAGGAAGGTGGCGTCCTGGCTGAAGGCGACCGTGGTGGGGATGCCGCCGGGGGCCGCACGGTAGAACTTCTGCGCTTCTTCGCTTGCACCGCCGGCCACGTCCCACTGCTGGATGGCGTTGCCCAGCGTGCCGCTGTGCACGTTGCCGCAAGACAGGTCCAGCAGATCGGCGCGTGCCAGTTCGCCCAGGATGCCCAGGATGCCGCCTGCGCGGTGCACATCTTCAATGTGGTACTTGTCGGTGGCGGGCGCCGCCTTGCACAGGCAGGGCACCTTGCGCGAAATGCGGTCGATGTCGGCCATGGTGAAGTCCACGCCGGCTTCCTGCGCCGCGGCCAGCAAGTGCAGCACGGTATTGGTGGAGCCGCCCATGGCCACGTCCAGCGCCATCGCGTTCTGGAACGCGCTCTTGGTGGCGATGTTGCGCGGCAGAACCGATTCGTCTTCTTCCACGTAGTAGCGGCGGCACAGGTCCACGACCAAGCGGCCGGCTTGCTCGAACAAGCCCTTGCGCCAGGCGTGGGTAGCAACAATAGTGCCGTTACCCGGCAGCGCCAGGCCGATGGCTTCGGTCAGGCAGTTCATCGAGTTGGCGGTGAACATGCCGGAACAGGAGCCGCAGGTGGGGCACGCGCTGCGTTCCACTTCGGCGACTTCGGCGTCCGACACCTTCGGGTCGGCGGCCTTGATCATGGCATCGATCAGGTCGATCTTGGCGATGACCTTGCCGTCGGTGGGCGACTTGACCTTGCCGGCTTCCATCGGGCCGCCGGACACGAACACCACCGGAATGTTCAGGCGCATTGCGGCCATCAGCATTCCCGGGGTGATCTTGTCGCAGTTCGAAATGCAGACCATGGCATCGGCGCAATGCGCGTTGACCATGTATTCGACCGAGTCGGCGATGAGTTCGCGTGACGGCAGCGAATACAGCATGCCGCCGTGACCCATGGCGATGCCGTCATCGACGGCGATCGTGTTGAATTCCTTGGCGACGCCGCCGGCGGCTTCGATTTCCTTGGCGACCAGCGCGCCCAGGTCGCGCAGATGCACGTGGCCCGGCACGAACTGCGTGAAGGAGTTCACCACCGCGATAATCGGCTTGCCGAAATCACCGTCCTTCATGCCAGTGGCGCGCCACAGGGCGCGGGCGCCGGCCATGTTGCGGCCGTGGGTCGATGTGCGGGAACGGTAGTGCGGCATGATTTGTCTCGAGTGCTGTTAGCGTGGCGGCAAAACGCTAAATAATACGCTGGATCGGGGCGACGCTGCCCGCGAGCCGCCCGGACCCTTACTCCCGCAACGCCAGCAGCGCCTCTTGCAGGTGGCGCAGGCCCCGGCTAAGCGGCTTGTCGCGGCGCATCACGATGGCCAGGTCGCGCGACAGGCGCGGCGTCAGCGCATGCACCGCCAGCGCCTCGCGGTGCCCCGCGCCCGACACCGCCAGCTTGGGCAACACCGCGCAGCCCAGCCCCGCCGCCACGATTTCCTTCATGGCTTCAGTGCTGCCCAGCTCCATGAAGGGCTTGGCCGCCACGCCCGCCGCTTCGAACCAGTCATCCACCAGGCGGCGCGTGCGGGCACCGGGCTCAAACAGCACCAGCGGCCACGGCGCCAATGATTGAGGCGTCACCTGAACGGGAATGGAGGCCGCGTCGCGGGCGGGGAAGATCGCCACGAATTCGTCTTCGATCAGCGGCGTCACCTGGAACATCCGGCCCGGCGCGGGCAGGGTCACCAGCCCCATGTCCAGCGTGTTGTTCTCCAGCCCGCGCAGCATGTCCGCCGTGTTGCCGGTGCTGGCCACGATGTCCAGCGCGGGAAAGCGGCGGCGCAACTGGGCCAACACAGGGGGCAGCAGATAGGTGCAGGCGGTGGCGCCGGTGCCCAGCCGGATCCGGCCGGATACCTGCGAGGCATGCGCGGTCATGGCCTGCTCGGCCTGCGCCAGCGCGGCGTCGATCACGCGGATATGGGTCAGCAGTTCAAGCCCTGCCGCCGTGGGCCCGGCACGGCGACCCACCCGCTCAACCAGCTTCAAGCCAAAACGCCTTTCCAACTGACGCACTTGCAGGCTGACCGCCGGCTGGGTCACGCCCCCGCGCTCGGCGGCGGCGGAGAAACTGCCCAGCTCAATCACCTGCGCGAAGAGGCGCAGATGGTCCAGGTTCAAGCCTCGCATGACGTTCACCCAAAGTTTTACTTATGCAAATCATAATCTTCCAAAGCTTTATTTATGATTTATTTCGGACCACACTGGCGGCTGGCTTTTCCCCCCTCTTTTTTCCCTTTTTCTGCGCCTCACCCGCCCTGTTATGTCACCCAACACCCCCACCGTCCTGATCCGCGACAGCGCCGAAGCGGACCTGCCCGCCATCAAGACCATCTACGCCCACCACGTCGAACACGGCACCGCCTCGTTCGAGCTGGAACCGCCTTCCATCGCCGACATGCGGCAGCGCCGCGCGGGCGTGCTGGAAAAGGACATGCCGCACCTGGTGGCCGAGATCAACGGCGAGGTCGTCGGCTATGCCTACGTCACGCCCTACCGTCCGCGCCCCGCGTACCGGCATACGGTCGAGGACTCGGTCTACGTCAAGGCCGGCCGCGCGGGCTTGGGCATTGGCGGCAAGCTGCTGGCCGAGCTGATCACGCGTTGCACCACCACGGGCTGGCGCCAGATGCTGGCGGTGGTGGGCGACAGCCGCAACGCCGCGTCGCTGGCGCTACACGCCAGCCAGGGCTTTCATCCGGTGGGCACGCTGCGTTCGGTGGGCCATAAGCATGGGGAATGGCGCGACACGGTGCTGATGCAGCGCAGCCTGGGTGAAGGCGACAGCACGCCGCCGCAGCGCCCGTGATCGGCCCGCGCGCCGTCGTCTGCCTGGGTCTGACCCAGTTGGTGAACTGGGGCGTCACGTTCTATCTGATCGGCGCGTTCGGCCCCGCCATGACGGCCGACCTGGGCTGGGACGCCCCCCTCATCTATGGCGGGCTTTCCGCCGCCATCGTGACGATGGCGCTGGTGTCGCCGCTGGCGGGCAGCGCGGTGGACCGCTGGGGCGGGCATGTGGTGATGCCGGTGGGCGCGGTGGTGGCCGCCGCCGGTTGCGCGCTGCTGGCCGCCGCGCATACCGCGGCTTGGTATTACCTGGCATGGCTGTTGCTGGGCATTGGCATGCGGCTAAGCCTGTACGACGCCGCCTTTGCCGCGTTAGCGCGCGCGGGCGGTCCCACGGCGCGTCGGGCGATGTCGCAGATCACACTGTTTGGGGGCTTGTCGTCCACGGCGATGTGGCCGGCGGGTCACGCGCTGGCCGCCTGGCTGGGTTGGCGCGGCGCGGTGCTGGTCTATGCCGTGCTGGCCCTGGCCACCTTGCCGCTTTACCTGGCGCTACCCCGCCAACGCTACGCCGCGCCCGCCACCGCCGCCGACAGCAACGCCCCCGGCCTGACCCGCAGCCTGGCCGAACGCCGTCTGGCCGGCATGCTTTACGCCGTGATCGCCATGCTGACCAACTTCCTGGCGGCCGGTACCGCCGCGCATCTGATTGCCTTGCTGACCGGAGTGGGCCTGGCCAGCGCGGCAGCGGCCGGCGTGTCCGCCCTGTGGGGCATCGGCCAATTCGCCGCGCGCATGGCGGATGTGGCCGTGGGCGCCCGGCTGCATCCGTTGACGCTGAACTGGGCCGTCACCGCGCTGATGCCGTTTTGCTTCGTGCTGGGCTGGTTCTCGAACGGGAACCTGTATGCCACCGCCGCCTATGCGTTTTTCTACGGCGCCTGCAACGGCCTGTTGACGATCACGCGCGGCACACTGCCGTTGGCCTTGTTTGATTTCCGTAGCTACGGCGCGCTGGTCGGCGCGCTGCTGGTGCCCAGCTTCTTGCTGACGGCCGCGGCACCCGTGGCGTATGCCTTCGTGATTCAGACCCAAGGCGCGCGCGCCGCCATGGCGATGTCCGTGGTTTTGGCGGCCGTGATTGCCACGGCGGCTTGGCTATTGCGAAGGCGGTTTATCGGGAGGGTGACGGCAACGGCCGTGTAGGACTCGCGGCCGTTCCCAAAATCCCGGCCAATCCCGAAACCAAAGCTGTCGAAAAAATCAGCCTTCGGCGGCCGAAGCCACCACCCACTTTTCCCAGCCAATTTTCCTGAGCTTGCAGGCCGGACATTCGCCACAGCCATAACCCCAATCGTGCCGCGCGCCGCGCTCGCCCAGATAGCAGGTGTGGCTGTCTTCAACAATGGTTTCCACCAAGGCATCCCCGCCCAGTTGATGCGCCAGCGCCCAGGTTTCGGACTTGTCTATCCACATCAGCGGCGTTTCGATGGTGATGCGCGAACCCAGCCCCAAGCCCAGCGCCACCTGTTGCGCCTTGATGGTGTCGTCGCGGCAATCGGGGTAGCCCGAAAAATCCGTTTCGCACATGCCGCCCACCAGCACATCCAGTTGGCGTCGATACCCCAGCGCCGCCGCCAGCGTCAGGAACAGCAGGTTGCGCCCCGGCACGAAGGTATTGGGCAACCCGTTGGCCTGCATTTCGATGGCGCGGTCGCTGGTCATGGCGGTGTCGCCCACCTGGCCCAGCACCTTCAGGTCCAGCAGATGGTCTTCACCCAGGCGCGGCGCCCAGTCGGGAAAGTTCGCGCGGATCTCGCGCAGCACGTTCAGCCGGGCCGACAGTTCGATGTGATGGCGTTGGCCGTAGTCGAACGCCACCGTTTCCACATGGGCGTAACGGTCCAGCGCCCACGCCAGGCAAGTGGTGGAATCCTGGCCGCCCGAAAACAGCACGAGCGCGCGACGTTGATGATTTTGCATAAAGGGGGCTTCTAGAAAGACGAAGGGACATCACGGACTTTAACCGAGACAAACCCGCGCCCCGTAAGGAACGCTGCGTAAAATCAAGCGATTCGATTTTCCTGGTTTTACCGCAACGCCCACGCCTTTCCCTTTCCCTCCCTTCTTCAGCCCGACGGATCCACCGCCCGATGAAAGCCATTCGCCCGCAGTCCGACTCCGCAGAACCCTTGCGCCACGATATCCGGCTGCTAGGCCGTTTTTTAGGCGCCGTTATTGAAGAATGCGAAGGCAAGCGTGTCTTTGACACCATCGAAACACTGCGCCGCACGGCGGTGAAATTTCGTCGTGAAGGCAATGAGGCGGACAGCAAGCTGCTGGAGCAGCGCGTCAAGCGCTTGCAAGGCAACGACCCGAATTCGGTGGCGCGCGCCTTCAGCTACTTCCTGCACCTGGCCAACATTGCCGAAGACCGCGACCAGAACCGCAGCCAGCGCGCCCGCGCGTTGGCCGGCGACACCGCCCCGCGCGGCAGCCTGCGCGACGCCGTGCAGACGCTGGGCAAGCAAGGGGTGGGCGTGGCCCGCATACGCAAGCTGCTGGCCGACGCCAGCGTGGTGCCGGTGCTGACCGCGCACCCCACCGAAGTGCAGCGCAAAAGCACGCTGGACGTGCATCGCGAAATTGCCGCCGCGCTGACCCAGCGCGGCAACCCGCTGACGCCGGAAGAGCTGGCCGAACTGGATGCCGCGCTGCTTGGCCGCGTGGCCACCTTGTGGCAGACCCGCATGCTGCGCTACACGCGCCTGACGGTGGCCGACGAGATCGAGAACGCGCTGTCGTACTACCGCAGCACCTTCCTGCAAGTTATCCCGCGCCTGTACGCGGATTTATCCAAGCTCTTGAACCGCGAAACCGCCAAGCCGTTTGCCGCCCCGCCCCCGCCGCTGGAACCGTTCCTGCGCATGGGTAGCTGGATCGGCGGCGACCGCGACGGCAATCCCAATGTGGACGCAAGCACACTGGAGCGCGCGCTGCTGCGCCAGGCCACCGTGCTGTTCGAACACTATCTGCAAGAGGTCCACGCGCTGGGCGCGGAGCTGTCGATCACCACCATGCTGATCTCGGCCGACCCGGAATTGCTGGCGCTGGCCGACAACAGCGGCGACGATTCCCCCCACCGCCGCGACGAGCCCTACCGCCGCGCGCTGGTCGGTGTGTACGCCCGCCTGGCTGCCACCGCCCAGGCGCTGACCGGGCAGAATCTGGCGCGCCGCCGCACCGTGGCGGCGCCCGCCTACCAGGCGCCACAAGAACTGTCGGCCGATCTGGCCGTCATCGCCGCGTCGCTGGCCGCGCACCACGGTTCGCCGCTGGCCAAGCTGCGGCTGTCCGGCCTGCAACAAGCCATTGAGGTGTTCGGATTCCACCTGGCCACCGTCGACCTGCGCCAAAGCTCCGACGTGCATGAAAACGCATTGGCTGAATTGTTCGAACGCGCCGGCGTCCAGCATGAGGGCAAGCCGCTGGACTACCTGTCGCTGGACGAAGACCAGCGCGTGGCGCTCTTGCGGGCCGAACTGGCCCAGGCCCGCCCCCTGGCCTCGCCCTGGATTGCTTACAGCGAAGACACCACGCGCGAACTGGCCGTGCTGCGCGCCGCCGCCGCCGGCCGCGCGCGCTACGGCAAGCAGGCGGTACGCCAGACCATCGTGTCGCACACCGAAACCTTGAGCGACCTGCTGGAAGTGATGGTGTTGCAAAAGGAAGCCGGCCTGATCGCGCCGGCCGGCCAGGACATTGCGCCCGAAGACGGCCTGATGGTGGTGCCGCTCTTCGAAACGATTCCCGACTTGCAGCGCGGGGCAGACATCATGGCCGCCTGGCTGGACTTGCCCGAAGTGCGCCAGCGCGTGAAGCAGGCGCAGAACGGCGCGCAGGAAGTCATGCTGGGCTATTCCGACAGCAACAAGGACGGCGGTTTCCTCACGTCGAACTGGTCGCTGTACCAGGCTGAACGCGCACTAGTGGATGTGTTTTCTTCCCGCCACGTGCGCCTGCGCCTGTTCCACGGACGCGGCGGTTCGGTGGGACGCGGCGGTGGCTCCAGCTTTGACGCCATCCTGTCGCAGCCCCCGGGCACGGTGGCGGGCCAGATCCGCCTGACCGAGCAAGGCGAAGTCATCCAAAGCAAGTACAAGGACGCCGAGGTGGGCCGCTGGCACCTGGAACTGCTGGTGGCCGCCACGCTGGAATCCAGCCTGGCGCCGCGCGCCGAGGCCACCAGCGCCGAAGACGCGCACATGGCGCAGCACGGCCCGGCGATGTCATTCATGTCCGAAACGGCGCAGCGCACCTACCGTGGCCTGGTCTACGACACGCCGCGCTTTGCCGAGTACTTCTTTGCCGCCACGCCCATCAGCGAAATCGCGGGCTTGAACATCGGTTCACGCCCGGCCTCACGCAAGAAGGGCCAGCGCATTGAAGACCTGCGCGCCATTCCCTGGGGCTTTTCGTGGGCGCAATGCCGGCTGATGCTGACTGGCTGGTACGGCATGGGATCGGCCATCGAGGCTTATCTGGAAACGGGCGCCCCCGACGCGCCCCGCTCGCGCCGCGCCCGCCTGGCGCAACTGCGCGAGATGGCGCGCGAATGGCCGGCGTTTCGCACGCTGCTGTCCAATATGGAAATGGTGCTGGCCAAGTCCGACCTGGCCATCGCCGCGCGCTACGCGCAACTGGTTCCGCAGCGCGCGCTGCGCGAGCGCGTGTTCGGCATGATCAGCGCCGAAC
This sequence comes from Achromobacter spanius, assembly GCF_029637605.1. Lineage (NCBI taxonomy): Bacteria > Pseudomonadati > Pseudomonadota > Betaproteobacteria > Burkholderiales > Alcaligenaceae > Achromobacter > Achromobacter spanius. The sequence continues at coordinate 3,836,324 of NZ_CP121261.1, forward strand.
ACGGCCGCACGCTGGCCATGCTGAAGCTGCTGACCCAGCGCGAACTGCTGGCCGACAACCCGGCCCTGCAAGATTCCTTGCGCGAACGCTTCGCCTACATCGATCCCTTGAATTATCTGCAGATCGACCTGATCCGCCGCCACCGCGCGGCGCAGAAACACCCCGAGGCGGATGTCGACAAGCGGGTGCAGCGCGCCATCCACTTAACAATCAACGGCATCGCGGCGGGGCTGCGCAATTCCGGTTAGGCGGCAGCGTCCACCAGCCGAACACCCGCTAATGCCCGTTTGTCCACCCCTGGCGACTTTTAGTACTATCCCTGACAGAAATTCTAAGTACGCACAAATGTTCGTATATAGAACACAATGATTTTTCTGGCCGAACGGCACGGAAAGGCACCCCGGACGAGACAGAGATCCACCAGATCCCCCCTGATTCCCCGCGTGCCCGCCGCGACGTTCGCCTGCAAGCATCAAGCGAGCCGTCATGGATACTCCCCTTAAAAATCTGGCCGTCATCGGCGCAGGCGCCATGGGCAGCGGCATTGCCGCCTTGTTCGCATCGAAGGGACTGAACATCGTCCTGATCGACCCGATGGAAGGCGCGTTGGACCGCGCTCGCGCCGTCATCGACCGCCAACTGAACGTCTACGCCCCTACCCAGGTGCAGGAAGCGCTCCAGCGCATTCGCATGGAACCGGGCCTGGAAGCCGCCGCGAACTGCGAACTGGTCATCGAGGCCGTACCGGAGAACCTGGAACTCAAGCGCGGCATCTTCGCCAAGCTTGACGCGCTGTGCGCCCCGTACACGCTGTTCGCCACCAACACATCAGGCCTGTCCATCAACGCGATTGCCAGCGCCGTGGCGCGCCGCGACCGCTTCGTGGGCACCCACTTCTTCACGCCAGCCGACGTCATCCCGCTGGTGGAAGTGGTGCGCAACGACGACACCTCGGAAGCGACCGTCGCCCAAGTCATGGCGACCTTGCGCTTTGCCGGCAAGCGGCCGGTGCTGGTGCGCCAGGACATCCCCGGCTTCATCGCCAACCGCATCCAGCACGCTCTGGCCCGCGAAGCCATTTCGCTTTTGGAAAAGGGCGTGGCCAGCGCGGAAGACATCGACGAAGTGGTCAAGTGGAGCCTGGGCATCCGCCTGGCCCTGTCGGGCCCGCTGGAACAGCGCGACATGAACGGCATCGACGTGCACTACGCGATTGCCAGCTACCTGTACAAAGACCTGGAAAACCGCACCGAGCCGTCCGACCTGCTGAAAAGCAAGGTCGACAGCGGCCAGATCGGCGCCAAGAGCGGCCAGGGTTTCTACACCTGGAGCCCCGAACGCCGCGAGCGCGTGCTGCGCGAGAAAAGCGCCACGCTGGGTGAACTGGCTGCCTGGCTGAACAGCAAGGCCGGCGACACCTGACGGCGCTTTTTTTCCGACGCCGCAATCGAATTCAAGACAAAGACAGATAAGGCGCGGGGGCCACGCCCACCGCGCCATCGGGCCACGAGCCCCACCACACAAAGAAACCAATCGTCGGTCTACCCGCGCATCGCCCCCCGATGACGCCCGGGACCAGACACTAGAGAACCGCCTACGGAGTTGTTGGAGGCACCATGAATAAACTGGCTTCATTTTTCACCGAGCTGATGCGCAAGTATCTGCCGGATCCTTTTGTTTTCGCGATTGCACTGACGCTATTGACCGTGCTGCTGGCCATGGGCATCGAAGGCCAGAGCATCGGCGACGTGACCCGCGCCTGGGGCAAGGGCTTCTGGAGCCTGTTGGCGTTCACGACCCAGATGGCCGTGATTCTGGCCATGGGCTACGTGCTGGCCACCGCGCCGCTGACCGACCGGCTGCTGAACCGCATCGTCAGCCACGTGCACAAGCCGCATACCGCCATCATCGTCGCCACCCTGGTGGGCGGCGTGGGCAGCTACCTGAACTGGGGCTTTGGTCTGGTCATCGGCGGCATCGTCGCCAAGAAGCTGGCGTTGAAGGTCAAGGGCGTGCACTACCCGCTGATCATCGCGGCGGCCTACAGCGGCTTCACGATGTACGGCCTGGGCCTGTCCGCCAGCATCCCCGTGCTGGTCGCCACCCCCGGCCACCCCACCGCCAATCAGATGGGCACCATCCCGCTGTCGGAAACCATTTTCTCGGTGCCCATGCTGATCACCAGCTTGGTCATCATCATCACGCTGCCGCTGCTGAACGCCTGGCTGCACCCCAAGAAGGGCGAGAAGGTCGTTGAAGTGGACCCGGGCATCGACCGCGACGCCAACGCTTCCAACGCCGGCGAAGACATGCTGGAAAAGGGCACCATCGCCTCGAAGCTGAACAACAGCCGCATCCTGAGCATGCTGATCGGCGCGCTGGGCATTGCCTACGTCACGTTCCACTTCATGGACGGCGGCTCGCTGGACCTGAATCTGATCAACTTCATCATCCTGTTCCTGGGCATCATCCTGCTGGGCACGCCGGCCGCCTACGTGGCCAAGCTGACCGAAGGCATCAAGACGATCTCCGGCATCATCCTGCAATACCCGTTCTACGCCGGCATCATGGCCATCATGGCCGCGTCGGGCCTGGTGACGTCAATCTCGCAATTGTTCGTTGACTTCGCCACGCCGGCCACGCTGCCGTTCTGGGGCCTGATCAGCTCGTTCTTCATCAACTTCTTCGCACCGTCCGCCGGTGGCCACTGGGTGATCCAGGGTCCGTTCATGATCGACGCGGCCAAGGAAATCGGCAGCGCGATGAACCAGACGACCATGGCCGTCATGCTGGGCAACGCCTGGAACGACCTGGTGCAACCCTTCTGGATCCTGCCGGCGCTGGCTTTGTCGAAGCTGAAGCTGCGCGACGTGATGGGCTATACCGTCATCATGATGCTGTGGGTGGGCGTGATCCACATCACCGCCGTGCTGGCCTGGGGCTACGCCACGCACTGATTCCCACGCGCTTACCTCAAACAGACAGGAAACCGATATGAGCAAACCGACTGCGTATCTCGTCACCGGCGGCAGCGCCGGCATTGGCGCCGCCATCATCCGCATGCTGCTGGATGCGGGCCATAAAGTGGTCAACATCGACTACCGACTGCCCGAGAATCCGCCGGCCGGGCTGGTCTCGTATCAGGCCGATCTGACCGATGAAGCGCGCACGAAAGCAGTCGCCGCCGAAGTCACCAACGCCTACAACATCGTGGGCCTGGTGAACAACGCCGGCGCCACCCGCCCGGGCACGGCCGACACGGCCACCCTGGCGGATCTGGACTATGTAGTGAACCTGCACCTGCGCACGGCGCTGATCCTGGTGCAGGCCGCGCTGCCCGCCATGCGCGAAGCCGGCTTTGGCCGCATCGTGAACATGTCGTCGCGCGCCGCGCTGGGCAAGCCCGAGCGCGTGGTCTATTCGGCCACCAAGGCCGGGCTGGTGGGCCTGACGCGCACGCTGGCCATGGAGCTGGGCGGCGACGGCATCACAGTCAACGCCATCGGCCCGGGCCCGATCGCCACCGACCTCTTCACCAAGAGCAATCCGGCGGGCGCTCCGCAAACCGAACGCATCATCAACAGCATCGTCGTCAAGCGCCTGGGCACGCCGGAAGACGTGGCGCGCGCCGCCATGTTCTTCCTGTCGCCCGACAACGGCTTCGTGACGGGCCAGATGCTGTATGTGTGTGGCGGCACGACGCTGGGCGTCGCCCCCATCTGAGCGCGCGCGCCATGGCTGCCCACCTTCACCTTCGTGCCTGCCCGCCGCAACTAGCGACGCAGCAGCGCGTGGTTGATCTGGTCGGCGGCGCGGCGCAAGGGCGGCAGGAAGGCGTCCAGCATGGCTTCGCGCGAAAAGCGGTTGGACTGACCGCTGACGTTCATCGCGGCAATCACGCGGCCGCTGCGGTCAACAATGGGCACGGCCACCGATTGCAAGCCGGGTTCCAGTTCCTGTGCCACGCAGGCGTAGCCATCGGCGCGCACGCCGGCCAGCAGGCGCTTGAGCTCGGCGATGTCGGTAACGGTTTGCGGGGTGTAGGCCTGGATCTGGCTCATGGCCAGCACCCGGTCCAGTTCCGCTTCCGGCAGGCCGGCCAGCAGCACGCGGCCCATCGACGTGACCCACGCCGGCAGGCGGCTGCCCACGGCCAGGTTGATGGTCATGACCTTGTGCGTGGACAGGCGCAGGATGTAGACGATGTCGGCGCCTTCCAGCACCGACACCGAGCACGATTCGCGCGTCTGCTCTGCCACTTCTTCCATGTAGGGCAAGGCCAGGTTCCACAGCGGCGTGCCGGACAGGTAGGCGTAGCCCAGTTCCAGGATGCGCGGGGTCAGTTCGAACTTGCGGTCGGTGACAGTGACGTAGCCCAGGTGTTCCAGGGTCAGCAGGATGCGGCGCGCGCCGGCACGGGTCAGCCCGGTAACGGCGGCCACTTCCGACAGCGTCATCTGCGAGCGGCCGGGGCCGAACGCCCGGATCACCGACAGGCCGCGCGCGAAGGACTGCACGTAGCTGTCGCTGGGTTGTTGGGGGTCAAGCTCGGCCATCCGTATGGTCCCAAGAGTAAAAAGCTCGCCGCTGGCGAGCCGTTCGTTGCCATCACCGGCAACGCCAAACGATGGAGGATCGCCGTGCGTCGGCCTGCCTTGACGCTGTGCGGTCCCCATGAAACGATGTTCTTCAGCAGAACGTAAGTTCTAATGAAGAACAAATTATGACACGCCACCTATGAGCGAACATCATGATCTCTAAGCTTGTTGCAAGCGCGGCGGCCGCCCTGGCGGACGTACCCGACGGCGCCACCGTCATGATCGGCGGCTTCGGCACTGCCGGCCAGCCCATGGAATTGATCGACGCCCTGCTCGAACAGGGCGCGAAAGACCTGGTCATCATCAACAACAACGCCGGCAACGGCACCACGGGCCTTGCCGCCCTGCTGGGCGCGAACCGCGTGCGCAAGATCATCTGCTCGTTCCCGCGCCAGGCGGACTCGCAGATTTTCGACGGCCTGTACCGCAGCGGCAAGCTGGAGCTGGAACTGGTGCCGCAAGGCAACCTGGCCGAGCGCATCCGCGCCGCCGGCGCCGGCATCGGCGCGTTCTTCTCACCCACCGGCTACGGCACCCCGCTGGCCGATGGCAAGGAAGTGCGTGAGATCAACGGCCGCCACTACGTTCTGGAATATCCGCTGCACGCCGACTACGCGCTGATCAAGGCCGAACGCGGCGACCGCTGGGGCAACCTGGTCTACCGCAAGACGGCCCGCAACTTCGGCCCCATCATGGCCAGCGCCGCGCGCGTGGCCGTGGCGCAGGTGCGCGAAGTGGTTGAACTGGGCACGCTGGACCCCGAAACCGTCGTCACCCCCGGCATCTTCGTGCAGCGCGTCGTAGAAATCGACGCCGCCCCGGCCGCCAAGGAGCAGAAATGAGCACCAAACTGACCCGCGACCAGATCGCCGCCCGCGTCGCGCAGGACATTCCCGAAGGCGCCTACGTCAACCTGGGCATCGGCTTGCCCACGCTGGTGGCCAACCACCTGCCGGCTGACCGCGAAGTCATCCTGCATACCGAAAACGGCATGCTGGGCATGGGCCCCGCGCCCGCCAAGGGCGAAGAAGACTACGACCTGATCAACGCCGGCAAGCAGCCCGTGACCGAACTGCCGGGCTGCTCGTTCTTCCATCACGCCGACTCGTTCGCAATGATGCGCGGCGGCCATCTGGACATCTGCGTGCTGGGCGCCTTCCAGGTGTCGCAACACGGCGATCTGGCCAACTGGCACACCGGCGCGCCCGACGCCATCCCCGCCGTGGGCGGCGCGATGGACCTGGCCATCGGCGCCAAAGACGTCTTCGTGATGATGGAACTGCAAACGCGCGAAGGCCAGAGCAAGCTGGTCGAAGCCTGCACGTATCCGCTGACGGGCGTGCGCTGCGTATCGCGCGTGTACACCGACGTGGCTGTGTTCGACATCCGCGCCGACGGCGTGACCGTCACCGATATATTCGGCGACGTCACCGCCGACGAACTGCTGGCCCTGACCGGCCTGCCGCTGAAGTTTTCCCGCTAATCAGGAGCCCCCATCATGCTGTTCATGGTTCAAATGCAAGTCAACCTGCCCGTCGACATGCCGGGCGAGCAAGCCAACAAACTGAAGGCGGACGAAAAGGCGCTGGCCCAACAACTGCAACGCGACGGCAAGTGGAAAGAGCTGTGGCGCGTGGTTGGCCGCTACGCCAACGTCAGCATTTTCGATGTCGAAAGCAATGACGAACTGCACACGCTGCTGTCGTCGCTGCCGCTGTTTCCGTACATGGACATCAACGTCACGGCGCTGGCGCGCCACCCCTCGGCGATCTGACCGGAGCCTTCCATGCCCTACATCATCGAAACCTTCGACAAGCCCAACCACCAGGAAGTGCGCCAGCAGCATCGCGCGGCGCATCTGGAATACCTGGACGCCAACAAGCAGTTGCTGCTGGCCTGCGGCGCCAAGCTGCAAGACGACGGCAAGGACGCGGGCGGCGGTTTGTACATCGTGGACCTGGACACGCGCGAAGCCGCGCAACAGTTCATCGACGCCGACCCGTTCTCGCAAGCCAATCTGTTCGACCGCGTGACCATCACGCGCTGGCGCAAAGCCTACGTCGACGGCACCTGCCACCTGTAATCCTGTCGCGGCCGCCTTTGCGCGGCCGCGTTTTCATCCGAGGTATCCCCACATGGCTTACGCCGATCTCAGCCAGGCCCGGCTGTTCTACGTCATCGATGGCCCCGCCGACGCGCCGGTGCTGGTGTTTTCCAATTCGTTGGGCACCTGCTCCGACATGTGGGCGCGCCAGATTCCCGAACTGACCAAGCATTTTCGTGTGCTGCGCTACGACACGCGCGGCCACGGCAAGTCGTCGATTCCAGATGGCGAATACAGCTTTGCGGCGCTTGCCGGCGACGTCGCCGAACTGCTGGCGCACCTGAATATCAAGCGCGCGCATTTCTGCGGCCTGTCGATGGGCGGCCCCACCGGCATCGCGCTGGCGTTGGCGCACCCGGAACTGGTTGGCAAGCTGGTGCTGTGCAACACGGCCGCGCGCATCGGGTCGGTGGAAGGCTGGAGCACCCGCATCGCCGCCGTGGCCGATCAGACGTTGGAAAAGATGGCGCCCACGCTCGTGGAACGCTGGTTGACCGACGACTACCGCGCCGCCGAGCCGGGCCTGACGCAAGTGCTGATCGACATGCTGCGCCGCACGCCGGACGCGGGCTATTCGGCCAACTGCGCCGCGCTGCGCGACGCCGACTACCGCGACCAAGTGTCCGCCATCACCGCGCCCACGCTGGTCATCAGCAGCACGCACGACCTGGCTGCCACGCCTGCGCAGGGCCAGGAATTGGCCGCTGCCATTCCCGGCGCGCGCTATGTTGAATTGAATACGTCCCATATTTCAAACTGGGAACAACCGGAAGCCTTCACCCGCGCGGTCGTCGACTTCCTGACGGAGTAACCGCATGCAGCGCTGGAAACATCGGCCCGAAGGCTCCAATTGGGGCGACTTCGGACCCGACGACCAACTCGGCCGCCTGAATCTGATCACCGAAGAACAAGTGCTGAAGGGCGCCCGGGAAATCCGCGCGGGCAAGACGTTCTGCTTGTCGCTGCCTTTGGACCTGCCCGGCGGCAATGTGCTGAACCCACGCCGCCATCCGCCGCAACTAAGCCCGACCAAGCTAGCGGATACGCCGTACCTGAACTTTCCGTTGCGCAACGTCAACCCGGACGCGGTGGATGTATTGAGCGATGACCAGGTGCTGCTGTCGATGCAGTATTCGACGCAGTGGGATGCGTTGGCGCACGTGGGTGCCCTGTTTGACGCCGATGGCGATGGCAAGCCCGAGCTGCGCTACTACAACGGCTTTCAGGCGGGTGTGGACGTGGTCGGCCCGGCGGATAGCGAACATACCGGCTGCGGTTGCTCAACCGGCGGCCCGTCCGCGGCGCTGAAGCTGGGCGTGGAGAATCTGGCGCAGAAAGGAATGCAGGGGCGTGGCGTGCTGGTGGACCTGTTCCGCCACTACGGCCCGGGCCGCACGCTGATCGGCCATGCCGAGTTGATGCATGTGCTGGAGAAGGATGGCGTCACGGTGGAGCCCGGCGACATGCTGGTGCTGCGCACAGGCTACGCCGAGGCCGTCGTGGCGATGAACGGCACGCCGGATCCGGAAGTGCTGCATACGTACGGCGCGGCGCTGGACGGTACGGACACGGCCTTGCTGCAATGGATCACGGACAGCGGCATCGCCGCGATCTGCGCGGACAACTACGCGGTCGAGGCTTACCCGGCACGCGAAAAGACCGGCCCGCGCGCAATGTTGCCGCTGCATCACCATTGTCTGTTCAAGCTGGGATTGCCGCTGGCGGAGCTTTGGTATTTGAAAGACCTGGCGGAGTTTTTGCAGGCGAATGGCAGGCATCATTTCATGCTGACCGCCCCACCGCTGCGTTTGCCGCACGCGATCGGGTCACCGGTAACGCCAATCGCGACTGCTTGATGGGTTTCGCGCGATTTCCATTGTGTTCCTTGCGGATGCCTTCTCGCGCTGCACCCATCCTACGGGTTGATGGATGGTGGCGGGGTTGTGGCGGGATGGGTTGTGATGTCACCGCTGCATGATGGGTTTCGCGCGATTTCCATTGTGTTCCTTGCGGATGCCTTCTCGCGCTGCACCCATCCTACGGGTTGATGGATGGTGGCGGGGTTGTGGCTGGATGGGTTGTGATGTCACCGCTGCATGATGGGTTTCGCGCGATTTCGATTGTGTTCCTTGCGGATGCCTTCTCGCGCTGCACCCATCCTACGGGTTGATGGATGGTGGCGGGGTTGTGGCTGGATGGGTTGTGGTGTCACCGCTGCATGATGGGTTTCGCGCGATGGGCGTTGCGTTCCTTGCGAAGGCCGGCACGCGCTGCACCCATCCTACGGGTTGATGGATGGTGGCGGGGTTGTGGCTGGATGGGTTGTGATGTCACCGCTGCATGATGGGTTTCGCGCGATTTCCATTGTGTTCCTTGCGGATGCCTTCTCGCGCTGCACCCATCCTACGGGTTGATGGATGGTGGCGGGGTTGTGGCGGGATGGGTTGTGATGTCGCCGCTGCATGATGGGGTTCGCGCGATTTCCATTGTGTTCCTTGCGGATGCCTTCTCGCGCTGCACCCATCCTACGGTCGTGAATTGTAGGATGGGTGCAGCGCGCCGGATTGATGGCAAGAACACTGCCGCGCATCGCGCGAAACCCATCAAGCGGCGGTGATGTTGTGGCTGGAATGGCGATGTAGCCACCGCTGTTTGATGGGTTTCGCGCGATTTGCGTTGTGTTCTTTGCGGATGCCTTCTCGCGCTGCACCCATCCTACGTGCCTATGAACGACGGCGCGGCGCGACGAATACCATCGCGTGCCTGTGCACGGCGTTGCCCCACCACGATCATCCCTTCAGGCATGCACCACGATTATCCCTTCAGGCATGCATCACGATCATCCCTTCAGACACGTACTCATGAACGTCTTGCGCGCATCGCCCGTCAATTTTTGATCGCCCGCCTTGGCGTTGCAGTCTTTCATTTTTTGCTGCTGCGGCGTCAGCGGCTTGCCGGATGACGTTGTCTCGCCTTTCAGGCAACTGCTCATGTAGGCCTTGCGGTCGTCGCCCGTCTTGCCCGTGGCCGACTTATTGCATTCCGTCATGCGCTGCTGCTGCGGCGTGGGGGTCTTGGCGGGGGTAGCGGGGGTTTGGGCGTAGGCCCCAAAAAAACATGCGGACAACACCATGGCCGAGGCCATCCGAGTAGTACGGGAAAGCATGAGTTTTCTCCCTGGCGTGTAGGACCCGCCTGCGTGGATACACGCATCAGACCGGGCTGCCGGCCGGTTGCCGACCCGGCCATCATCGAACAAACCGCCACGCACCGCAAGCATCGGAAAGTTAGGAAAAGACAAGGCCGAAAAATCTCAATCTAGAGACATTCCGACGCATCCTTGTCATTAGCCGACGAATCTAGGAACAACCCACGCAACCTGTTACCGAATCATCCTTTTGACCCGTTGTGCATGGGCGCGGAAAGGTGTGAGATAGCCCTGTCCGCCCCAATAAGCGGATGGCGCAAACGGCGGCGCGGACAGCTAAGCGCCCCACCGCCGGCACACCTGGAGACCGCCATGAAACTCGCCCTTGCTTCCCTTGCTTTGCTGGCCGGGATGTCCGGCGCCGCCAGCGCGCAAAACCTCACTTACGGCGTCACGCTGGGTAATGTGCAATCGGTACGCGACACCAACATCAATATGTCCACCATCACCGGGTCGCTGGCCAACCTGTCGGGTCGCCCCGTCTCCAGCGCGGTGCTGACTTACGTGCTGTACGACGCGCAAGGCCGCGAAGTGGGCCGGGTCAACGATGACGTGATCGGCCCGATTCCCCCGGGGCAGATCCGGCTGGTCAAGGCGGTGACGCCGCTGCAATTCACGAAGGTCACCGTGCTGGACGTCCGGGCGCAATAGGCCGACGCGGCAAAAACCCTTATTCAAGCAGGGTTTAGACAGGCAGTTGTAGGGGCAAATATGGGAAAATTCCGCTTGCCGACTCGATAACAGGGGCTTCCAAACGAAGCCCCTTATTGCGTCTGTCGGCGTGCCAGCAAGCCTGGCCTAGATACTAGGAAGCCACCACCATGTTCCCCAAAAGACTCACCGAAGGCTATCAATCATTCCTGGACGGCCGTTTCCATTCGGAAAGCAGCCGCTATCAAAAACTTGCCGAACTGGGGCAAAGCCCGGAAATCCTGCTTATTGGCTGCTGCGATTCGCGCGTGTCGCCGGAAGTGATCTTTGATGCCGGCCCGGGCGAGATGTTCGTGGTGCGCAACGTTGCCAACCTGGTTCCGCCCTGTGAGCCGGATTCCGAATCGTCCTACCACGGCACCAGCGCCGCCATCGAGTTCGCGGTCAACGGCCTGAACGTAAAGCACATCGTCGTGCTGGGTCACGCCTCTTGCGGCGGCATCCGTTCTTTCTTCGACGATGCCAAGCCGCTGTCCAAGGGCGACTTCATCGGCAAGTGGATGTCGCAGATCGAACCGATGGCCGAGCGCCTGGGCCCCGGATCGGGCGACCGCCAGACCAAGCTCAAGCGCCTGGAACTGGCCGTCGTCGAGCACAGCCTGAACAACTTGATGACCTTCCCGTCCATCCGCCGCCGCGTGGAAAAGGGCGAACTGGAATTGCACGGCACCTACTTCGGCGTGGCCACCGGCGTGCTGTTCCTGCGCGATCCGGCAACGGGTGAATTCAACCCTTGCCTGGAAACCGGCGTCACCGAATAAGGCGCATATCCGGTACGCTTGCGGCTGCTTTTCGCTTTGTTCAAAGACGCTACGCAACCGACAAGGACCGCTATGAAATTGTTTTTCTCGCCGGCTTCACCCTTCGTGCGCAAATGCATGGTCATTGCCCACGAACTGAACCTGACAGAACGCATTGAAAAACTGCCCAGCGCCGCTGGCCCCGTCGCCCGCGACAAGACCATCATCCCCAGCAACCCGCTGGGCAAGGTGCCCACCTTGATCACGGACGACGGCCAGGTGCTGTACGACAGCCGCGTCATCTGCGAATACCTGAACGACCTGGGCGGCGGCACGCTGTTCCCCGCGAACGGCCGCGCGCGCTGGCAGGCGCTGGCTGATCAGGCCTTGGGCGATGGCGTCATGGACGCGGCGCTGCTGGCTCGCTATGAAACCGCCCTGCGCCCGGAAGCCTTGCGCTGGTCCGATTGGGTCGACGGCCAGATGAGCAAGGCGCACGATGCGCTGGCGCAACTGGAAAAGAACGTGGCCAGCCTGGAAGGCCGAGTGGATATCGGCACCATCACCATCGGCTGCGCCTTGGGCTACCTGGACTTCCGTTTCGCCAGCTACGACTGGCGCAGCACCCACCCCGGCGTTGCCGCATGGTTCAAAACCTTCAACGCACGCCCGTCGATGCAGGCAACCCTGCCCCCGACCTGACACGGTTACGCCTTGACGCCTAGTGCGACGGGCTGACACGACGCCGCGCCCGCAACGCGGTAAATTTTGACGCAGGAAGTTCTGACGCCAAATATTGAACTTGTCAGCCCCCGGCAGAACCAAACCTCTGGTTCTTGTCGACTCGCACAGGGAGCAAGGATGAACGTCACTGCGATCTCCCCCGTTGCCCGCGTTGCCGCGCCCTACTCGGCGCATATCGCGCGGGTAGACGACACCCGCCCCAGTTGGGAAGCCGAACGCCTGGCCCAGACAGCTGCCACGCGCGAGGCCCAGCGCAGCGCGCAGGCGCAAGCCGCGTGGGAAGCCCGGCGCGTTGCCCGCGTACGTGAAACAGCTGAAGCGGCTGATTCCGCCAAAGCGGCCAACGCCACCGAATCTCCGTCACAAACCATACACGCCCGCGCCGACGCGGCCACCCTGGCGGCGGCCGACGCGCTGCCCAAGCTGGATATCTTTCGCGATCAATACGCGGACTCGCGCCTGCGCCGCGCCCTTGACGCGTACGCCGCCCAACCCGATCCGGTGGCCCAGCGCGCCGGCAACGCGAACGACCTGGGCACCATCGAAGGCCTGATGCCCTTGCAGGCGTATCGCGTTGCGATGGCCAACCCGCAGGTGCAGGAACTGCAAACCGCCGTGGCCATGAAGGCGGCGTCGGTGGCAGTGCCGGCGGTGGCCAACATCGGCGCCACCGAAAACGCCACGGACAACGCACGTTATCGTCCCGGGTTTGCACCCGCCACTTCCTGAGCGCTGTACCGCGCTCAGCCCACGACGCGCCATATTAAAAAGGCCGCCTGAGTATCAATCAGGCGGCCTTTCGCTATTCAGCGCGGTCAGATCAGTGGAAGAATTCCGCGATCATCGTGGCGCCCATGAAGGTGCCGGCATTGGCGGCCAAGGACACCACCACGATCTTCCAGCCCAGCTTGCGGAAGGCGGGCAGATCCTTCAGGATCGACAGCCCGGCCATGGCCAGGATCACGGTGGTGAACGGCAGGAAGTTCACCTTGCCGACCAGCGCGATGATCTGGTCCGAGTACGGCAGCACGCCGGGGCAGCCCGCGGTCATGGCAATCAGCGACAGCACGAACACGGCCGGCAGCTTGGGCACCACACGCAGGATCAGATCGGTCAACACCACCAGCAGGATGATGATGCCCATGCCCGGCAGCGCGTCCATGAACGGCACGTTGTAGCCCAGGCGGTTACCCACCAGCGCAAACAGGCCGCAGATGACATAGGCGGTCAGGCGGTCACCAAAGCCCAATTTGGAGTTATGCGCCGGCACGTCTTCCGACACACTGTTGTCGACCACGGCTTCATCGGACTTGCCGCGCGAAAAGCGGCCCAGCACGGGTTCCAGCTTGCCGTACAGGAAGATGGTGGTCGGCAGCGAAATGAACAGCGTGAAGTACACGCCCACCACCGTCGTCAGCAAGTTGGCGGCGGCGGCCAGCGCGGCTACCTGGTGCGCCATTTCGGGCGTCTGCTGAGACGCGATGGCGCCCACGCCGGCGGCCATCATGCTGCCCGAACCGACGCCTGCGCCCATGGCCAGCGATCGCGGATCAAAAATATTCAGGCTGGTGATGAAGCCCGCCATCAGCGCCACGAACAGCGCACCGATCACGGTGCCCGTGATGTACTCGGCCATCACGCCACGACCTTCCGGTGAATTCATGCCGTAACGCTCGCCAATGATGGCCAGGCTGGGCTCGCGGCCCACCGAGAACGTGGCGCCGATGGCTTCACGCTTGATGCCCAGCAACAGCGCCAACGGCAGGCCGATGGCCATGGTGCCGAAGAAGTGGCCGAATTCCTGAAACACCAGCGCCCAGCCGGCTTCGCGCACCTGCGGCAGCGCGCCGCCCACCATCAGGCCCAGCTTGGCCAGGAACGGCAGCAAGGCGTATTGCAGATAGCCGCTGATGCGGGTCTGCATGGCTTTGTCGATGGCGCTGCCCACGGGCAGCCGCTGGCCAAAAGCCGCCACGATGGCGCCAATGAAGATGGCCCAAAGCATCGGTTGCAGAACGATCTTGCCCGGGCCCACCGAAAACGTGACGCTGCCGATCGCTTCGGAAATGACCACCACCAACAAGATGGCGGCAAGCATTCGAACGCGGGCGGATAGCGACATGGAAGGCGCGGCCAGACTGGCGCTGGCGTAAGACATCAAATTCCCCTGATGAACGTGAGTATGTTTTCGTCGGTCCGGCGATCCGGCGGCCGGCGGTCGGCGATCCGGCGGCCGGCGGCCGGCGATCCGGCGGCCGGCGGTCGGCGATCCGGCGGCCGGCGATCCGGCGGCCGGCGATCCGGGCACTCGGCGGCGTGCGCGAACAGCAGGCGCGATTTTCGCCCGCGGGTCCGATCGGCAACCATGACAGCGCGCGGGCATAAGCGTTGCGTAAAATGCAACACACGGCCTTTTCCTGGGAAAATTTTGCACGGCATTCCAGCAAATACGGGTAAACCCTCATCTCCTACTGTGGATCTGCCGCCGCACCCACCCCGCCAGTCGCCCGCCTTCAAGAGCCCGCCATGGATGAAAAACTCGACGCCCGCCGCACCCACTATTTCATGCAGGTCATGAGCCGCGGTTCAGTGCGCGGCGCCGCCGAGGTGCTGGACATGGACCCGTCCGCCGTCAGCCGCGCCATCGCCGCACTGGAGCGCGACTGCGGCATGGCGCTGTTCGAACGCCGAGGGCGCGGGGTCGTCCCCACCGACGCCGGCCACATCCTGGCGCGCTATGTAAAGCGCCAGCAGAACATCCAGGAAAGCTTCTTTTCCGAGATCGACAGCCTGCGCAACGCCGAACGCGGCCATATCGACCTGGTGCTGGGTGAAGGCTTCGTCGAGCTGATGTTCGACCGCGTCCTGCCCGGCTATTGGCGCAGCCACCCCGAGGTGACGTTGGACATCGACGTGGCGCGCACGTCGGAAATCGTGCAGCGCATCGTGGACGACCGCGCTTACATCGGGCTGGTGTTCCAGCCGCCCAACGACGCGCGCCTGCGCACGCACTATTCGCGCCCTGAGCCCATCCGCGCCATCGTGCAGCAAGATCACCCGCTGACGCTTCTGGGCCGGCCGCTGCTGTTGACGGACCTGGCCGATTATCCCGGCGCGTCGATGCAGGAAGGGTTCGGCGTGCGGCAGCACA
The DNA here is from genome assembly GCF_029637605.1 of Achromobacter spanius. Taxonomy (NCBI): domain Bacteria; kingdom Pseudomonadati; phylum Pseudomonadota; class Betaproteobacteria; order Burkholderiales; family Alcaligenaceae; genus Achromobacter; species Achromobacter spanius. The sequence goes on from NZ_CP121261.1 coordinate 3,851,580, forward strand.
TCCAGGCCGCCGAAATCAGCGAACAGGTGCGGCTGCGCAATGTGCTGACGACGTCGTCCTTCAAGGCGTTGTGGCAGTTCGCGGCGGCGGGCATCGGGTATGCACTGACCCCGCCCATCGCCGTCACCGCCGACATGCGCGCCCAACGCCTGGCCAGCCTGCCGCTGGCCAACCCGATCCTGAACCAAGGCAGCCTGCACGTCCTGAGCCGCGCCGGCCGCCACATTTCCCCCGCGGCAAGAGAGCTGCTGGACCACATCGTGCGCGGAATCGGCGCAGCGTAGCGCCAATCGCTGATCGTAGGATGGGTGAAGCGCGGGAGGGCCGACAAAAGAACCCCAACGCCAAACGCGCGCAACCCATCGAACGGTGTTGGTGCCATGGCGGGAATTGCCGTGTGTTCACCGGCGTTTGATGGGTTTCGCGCGGTTGGCGTTGGGGTTCTTGCAAGTGACCTAATCGCGCTGACCAGGCGGATCGCCGCCTTATTTTCTTATTACCATAATGACTTAGACGCTGATATCTGCTGCCTGTTACGGTTATGAATCCCCTTTTCCGCCGCCCCGCGCCGGGCGCAAAAAGGCTCGAACCGAGAAGACTACAAGGGCAGTAGACATGTACGTGTATGACCCCGTCGACCAGCAGCTTGTCGAGCAACGTGTGGCGCAGTTTGCCGATCAGACGCGCCGCTTCCTCGACGGCCAGCTTACCGAAGATGAATTCCGCGTTCTGCGCTTGCAGAACGGCCTGTACATCCAGCGCCACGCGCCCATGCTGCGCGTGGCCATTCCGTACGGCATGCTGGCGTCGCGCCAACTGCGCACGCTGGCGCACATCGCGCGCAAGTGGGATCGCGGCTACGGCCACTTCAGCACCCGCCAGAACATCCAGTTCAACTGGCCCAAGCTGGAAGACGTGCCGGACATCCTGGCGGAACTCGCCACCGTCCAGATGCATGCCATCCAGACCAGCGGCAACTGCATCCGCAACACCACCACCGACCACTTCGCCGGCGTCGCGCCCGATGAACTCGTCGATCCGCTCGTCTGGTGCGAAATCATTCGCCAGTGGTCCACGCTGCACCCCGAATTCGCTTTCCTGCCGCGCAAATTCAAGATCGCCGTCAGCGGTGCCGTGCAAGACCGCGCGGCCGTGGGCGTGCACGATATCGGCCTGCAAGCCGTTGAACGCGAAGGCAAGCTGGGCTTTCGCGTGTGGGTCGGCGGCGGCATGGGCCGCACGCCCATCGTCGGCAAGCTGATCAACCCCTTCGTGGAATGGCAGCATCTGCTGACCTATCTGCAAGCCGCGCTGCGGGTCTACAACCTGCACGGCCGCCGCGACAACAAGTACAAGGCGCGCATCAAGATCCTGGTCAAGGACCTGACGCCCGAAGTCTATGCCCAGCAGGTCGATGAACAGTGGCAGCTGATCAAAGACGGCCCCGACACCATCACCCAGGAATTCGTCGACGGCATCAAGGCCCGCTTCGTGTGGCCGCAATACGATGACGCCGCCGCGCAAGACACCGACAACACCGACGCCCTGGCCGCTGGCGACAAGCGCTTTGCGCGCTGGCTGCGCACCAACGTGCACGCGCACAAGGTCACGGGCTACACCGCCGTCACCGTTTCGCTCAAGCCCACCGGCGTGCCGCCCGGCGACATCACCGCCGACCAGATGGACGCGGTGGCCGACCTGGCCGACGCCTACGGTTTCGGCGAACTGCGCGTCTCGCACGAGCAGAACCTGATCCTGGCCGACGTGCGCCGCGCCCGTCTGCACGAGCTTTGGCAGAAGCTGGAAGCGCTGAACCTGGCCACGCCCAACGTCGGCCTGCTGACCAACATCATCGCCTGTCCGGGCGGCGACTTCTGCGCGCTGGCCAACGCCGTGTCCATCCCCGTGGCCGAAGCCATCCAACGCCAATTCGACGACCTGGACTACCTGTTCGAAATCGGCGAACTGGACCTGAACATCTCGGGCTGCATCAACTCCTGTGGCCACCACCACGTGGGGCACATCGGCATCCTGGGTGTCGATAAGGCCGGCGAAGAGTGGTATCAAGTGACGCTGGGTGGCCGCCAGAACGGCGCGGCCAAGCCCCTGCCCGACCTGGAATCCACCCGTGGCGGCGGCGCCGCCGTGGGCCGCATCATCGGCCCCTCGTTCGCGCGCGACCAGGTGCCCGGCGTGGTCGACCGCCTGATCCGCACCTACCTGGGCCTGCGCGACAGTGAAACCGAGCGCTTCATCGACGTGGTGGACCGCGTTGGCATCGACCCCTTCAAGCAGGACGTCTACGCCGATCCCGCCTTCGCCAAACCCGCACAAAGCGCCGAGCCCGCCCATGTCTGACCTCTACGCCCACGACGCCCCCGGCCCCCACCTGATTCTTGACGGCCGCCTGCAAGCCGATACGTCTCGCCCTTTCGTGCCCGAACCCGAAGTGGCCGCCGAAGGCCAGGTGCCCACGGACGAACCCGGCTGGGTCGTGCCGCTGTCCATCTGGAAGACCTCGCGCGCCACCTTGCGCCGCCACCAGCATCCCGTGGCCGTGCTGCTGGAACCCGACGCTGACCTGCGCGACCTGCTTGATGCCGACGGCACCCTGAACCCCGCCGGCATCGCCTTCATCGCCGTGGACTTTCCCAACTACACAGATGGCCGTGGCTATTCGCTGGCGCAATTGCTGCGCACGCAATACCAATGGGCCGGCGAACTACGCGCGGTAGGTGACGTGATGATCGACACCATCCACTACCAGGCCCGCGTCGGCTTCAACAGCTTCCTGGTCAAGCCCGGCCACGACCCGCACAAGGCGCTGGACGCCTTCAAGACGTTCACGGTGCATTACCAGAAAACGTATCGCGCGCCCCCGTCGGCCGCGGCCGCCTGATACCCCCGCGCGCCGCGCTACAGCCGAGCTTCATCCTGCGCCAGGTGCGTGCGGATCAGCTCGGCAATGCTGCGCTGGCGCGTGGCCTGCATGCGGTCGATCACGCTGGACACGCTGACCGCCAGACGCGGATAGCCGCTGGCATCGCACAGCGCCACGCCCACGCCCAGCACACCGGGCACGGCGGCGTTGCCCACCACCGACCATCCCCGGCCCCGCGTGTTTTCCACCAGGCGCCGCATGTGCGCGGCGGTCATGCCGCCATAGGCGCTCAGCGCTTGCGCGTTTTGCGTCACCACATCATCGGCTTCGCCTGGCGGCAAGGCGGCCAGTAGCGCCAGCCCCGCCGCCCCCACGCCCAAGGGCTGGCGGTGGCCCACCGTTACCGCCAGCACCTGCACGGCGTAGTTGCCGACCTCGCGGTGCAGGCACAGCGAATCGTTGGCCGCGCGGCAAATCAGGAAGGCCGAGTCGCCCGTTACATCGCTGATCTGGCGCAGTATCGGGCGCAACCGCCGCACCGCCTGCGCGTGGGGGTCGTCCGCCATCATCACGCCCAGTTCCGCCATCCGCCAGCGCGGCGCATTTGGCTCGCGCAGCGCGTAGCCCTCTTCCATCAGCACATCCAGGTAACGGTAGACGGTAGACCGCTGCATACCCGCCGCGCGCGCGATATCGGCCACATGCATGCCCCCCGCCCCCGCCTGCCGCAACACCCCCAACACCCGCAACCCACGGCGCAGGATGCGCGGGCCAGTCTCTTCCGAATCACGTTTGTTCATATTTTGGACACGCTGCGTTGATGACGCCCTTGACTAAGCCCAATATGAAAACGGGCAGACAAAGATCTGTCCAAATACTAGACAAACAGGACGGAGACAACAATGAAGACAATCACCAGGAGGCTGGCCGCCATCGCGGCCGCCCTGAGCGGCACGCTAGCCGTCAATGGCGCTTCGCTTGCGGCCGCGCCCTATCCCGACCGACCCGTGACCATCGTGGTGGGCTACGCCGCCGGCGGCGCCACCGACATCGTCGCGCGCTTGATGGCCAAGTCGCTGACCGAAGAGCTTGGGCAAAGCTTCGTCGTCGAAAACAAGACGGGCGCCAACAGCAACATCGGCGCGGAAATCGTGTCACGCGCCACGGCCGACGGCTACACGCTGTACATGGGCTCCATCGCCAACACCATCAATCGCTCGCTGTACAGCAAGCTCAACTACGACTTCGTCAAAGACTTCAAGCCGGTCGGGCTGGTCGCCACCATTCCCAACATTCTTGTCGTCAACCCCAAGGTGCCGATCAAGACGGTGCAGGAATACATCGCCTACGCCAAGGCGAATCCGGGCAAGCTGACCTGCGCCTCGTCCGGCAGCGGCTCGTCCATTCACCTGTCGTGCGAGCTCTTCAAGATGGAAACCAGCACCGACATCCTGCACGTGCCGTATCGCGGCAGCGGTCCGGCCGTGGCCGATCTGCTGGGCGGACAAGTGGATTCCATGTTCGACAACCTGCCGTCGTCGCTGCCGCATGTGCAGGCCGGCAAGCTGCGCGCGCTGGGGGTCACGTCACCCAAGCGGCTGGACGCCACCCCCGATGTGCCCACGCTGGCCGAATCCGGTTTGGCGGGCTTTGACGTGGAATCGTGGTTCGGCCTGATGGCGCCCGCCGGCACGCCCGACGCTGTCGTCAAGCGCTTGAACGAGGCCTTGAACAAGGCGCTGGCCAGCGCGGCGGTGCAGGCGTCCTACAAGCAGTCGGGCTTCTACGCGCCGCAACCGCCGAATACCCCGCAGACTTTCAGCAAGAAGATCGCCAGCGAAATCGACAAATGGGGCGCCGTGGTCAAGCGCGCCAACATCAAGGCCAACTAGGTTTCAAGGAGCACAGGGTGTACCCGATCGATTTTTTCTTTCGCGCTGCCGAGCAGTATCCGCAGCGCGTGGCCCTGGACGGCCCCGATGGCGTCGTGACCTACGCCGAACTCGCGGCCGACACACGCGCTCTGGCGGCCGCCTTGCAAGAGCTGGACCCGGCCCCGCAAACCCGTGTGGCCATCTGCGCGGGCAATTCCGCTCGGCACATTCTTGCCTTGCTGGCGGTGATGGCCAGCGGCAAGGTCTGGGTACCGCTCAACTACCGCAGCACCGAGCGTGAGATCGGTCGCATCCTGGACGCCACGGCGCCGTCGATCGTCATCGTCGACGGCGTCGGGGCGCCGCTGGCGCGCGCATCGGATGGCGCCCGCATCCATCTGGAAGACAGCGCCGAAGAACTGGCGGCGGGCGCACTGCTCAAGCGTTATGCCGGACGCGAGCCCGTGCGCCACGACTTGTCACGCGATGCCACCCAGGCCATCAAGTTCACGGGCGGCACGACCGGGCTGCCCAAGGGCGTGATGCAGCCGTACCGCGCGTGGAACGCGGGCATCATCAACCAAATCGCCAGTTGGGAACTGACCCACGAAGACCGCTACGTGGTGTCCGCGCCCATCACGCACGGCACAGGCACCTATCTGCTGCCCATCCTGGCGCGTGGCGGCGCGCATCTGCTGCTGGACAGCGTGACGCCGGCCAGCATCACGGCGGCGTTTCGCGAACGAGGCGGCACGCTGAGCTTCATGCCGCCCACGCTGATCTACATGATCATGGCGCAGCCAGGTGTGTCGCGCGCCGACTTCCCTCGCCTGCGCAACCTGATCTACGGCGGCGCGCCCATGCCGCCTGAAAAAATCGACCAGGCGCGCGACTTCTTCGGCCCCGTGATGGGCACTACCTACGGCCAGACCGAAGCACCGCAGATCGTCACGGTGCTGCGCCCCGCCGACCTGGAAACGCCCGAGAACCGCGCCTCGGTCGGCCGGGTAACCTGGTTGTCGGACGTGGCCATCATGGGCGCCGACGGCGCGCTGCTGCCCCGAGGCGAGATCGGTGAAGTGGTGGTGCAGGGCGACCTGACCATGACCGGCTACTGGCGCCTGCCCGAGAAGACGGCGGAAACGGTGGTCGACGGTTGGCTGCACACGGGCGATACCGGCCTGATCGATGCGCGCGGCTTCCTGTTCCTGAAAGACCGCTTGCGCGACGTCATCATCACCGGCGGCTTCAACGTGTATCCCGTGGACGTCGAGAACGCGCTGTCGGCGCACCCCTCGGTGTACGAATGCTCGGTGTTCGGCCTGCCCGACGACAAATGGGGCGAGGCCGTTCACGCCGCCGTCCAACTACAACCTGGCGCGCAAGCCGACGCCGATGCGCTCAAAGCCCATGTGCGCGCGCTGCTGGGCCCGGTCGCCACCCCCAAACAATTCCATTTCCACGACAGCCTGCCACGCTCCAGCGTGGGCAAGGTGTTGAAGAACGCCGTGCGCGACGCCGCGCAAAAGGAAACACCATGAGCACCACCCCTGAAACCCGTCTTTGTGCCCACCACCTGACCGGCATGTCGTACCGGGATGTAGACCTGGTTGAAGACCTGATCGGCAAGAAGACGTTTACCGAAGTCATGATCATGCAGATCCTGGGGCGTGATGCGCGCCCCGTGGACATGCGCATCGTCGACGCCGTGCTGGTGACCTTGATGGAACACGGCATGACGCCCAGCGCCATTGCCACGCGCCTGATCTACATGAGCGCGCCCGAGAACCTGCAAGGCGCGGTCGCCTCCGGGCTGATGGCGGTGGGCAGCCAGTTTGTAGGCACCATGGAAAACTGCTCGCGCCTGCTGGACCGCATCAAGCAGGCGGCGGATGGCCGGGCCGAAGCGCTAGCCATCGCACGCGAGTTCCGCGAGCAGCGCCGCGCCCTGCCCGGCTTTGGCCACCATCTGCACAAGCCCGACGACCCGCGTTCGATCAAGCTGCTGGCGCTGGCTGAAGCCGAGCCGGACCTGGACGGCGCATCGCTGCGGGCGCTGCGCCTGCTGGGGACAGCGGTGGACGAGACCTATGGCAAGCACATCACCATCAACGCCACGGGCGCGGTGGCGGCGCTGCTGAGCGAGATCGGCGTCCCCACCGACCTGATGCGCGGCTTCGCCGTCATTTCACGCGCGGCCGGCCTGGTGTCGCACGTGGCGGAAGAACAGCAGAGCCCGTCGGGCCGCTACATCTGGGAAACCATCGACCACGCCATTCCCTATGTGGGCAAGGGCAAGACGCATCAGCAGGACGGCGAGGGCTCGGCGTGACCGCCACGGCCAATGCGGCCACCCCGGCTAGCGCCCCCGCCGCCACAACGGCCTCTGGCAACGGGCGCCTGGCGGGCAAGATCGCCTTGGTGGCCGGCGCCGGCGCGTCGGCCGCCGGCTGGAGCATCGGCCGCGCAAGCTGCGTGACGCTGGCGCGCGAAGGCGCGGCGGTGGTGGCGCTGGACGTGGATCTTGCCGCCGCCGAAGACGCCGCGCACCAGGTCGAACTGGCGGGCGGCAGCGCCTTGGCCGTGCAAGCGGACGTGGCCGACCCGGACGCCATGCAGGCCGCGGTGGACGCCGCGCTGCGCCGCTACGGGCGCATCGACATCCTGCAAGCCAATGCGGGCATCGGCAAGGTGGGCGGGCCGGAGGATATTTCGTTGGATGACTGGAACCGCATCCAGCAAGTGAACGTGACCAGCCTGCTGATCGCCACGCGCATCCTGGCGCCGCTGATGCGCCAGCAAGGCGGCGGGGCCATCGTCACGGTGTCGTCCATTGCGGGCATCCGCTATACCGGCTATCCGCATCTGGCCTATAGCGTCAGCAAGGCCGCGGTGATTCATTTTGCGCGCATGGCGGCGCAGCAATACGCGGGCGACGGCATCCGCGTGAACACCGTCATCCCCGGCCTGATCGACACGCCGCGCGTGGCGCAAAACGTGGCGCGCATGTTCGACCCCAACGACCTACAGGCGGCGCTGGCCGCGCGCGACAAACAGGTGCCGATGGGCCGCATGGGCACGCCCTGGGAAGTGGCGAAGGCTGTGGCCTTCCTGGCGTCGGACGATGCGTCCTACATCACCGGCACGGAACTGGTGGTGGATGGCGGGCTGACAGGCAAGTACGCCTGACGCGGACGGCATCAGGCGTCAGGTAACTGGCAAGGGACTGCTTACTTCATGCCTTCCCAGTGCGGGCCGGGCACGACGATGTCGAAAAGCTCCAGCACGCGCGCCACGGTGTGGTCCACCATTTCTTCAATGCTTGCCGGGCGGTGATAGAACGCCGGCAGCGGCGGAAACACGATGCCGCCCATTTCGGTCACGGCGGTCATGTTGCGCAAGTGCGCCAGATTGAAGGGCGTTTCGCGCACCATCAGCACCAGGCGCCGGCGTTCCTTCAAGGTAACGTCGGCGGCCCGCGTGATGAGGTTATCTGACAGGCCATGCGCCACGGCCGCCAAGGTGCGCATCGAACACGGCACGATCACCATGCCCGCCGTCTGAAACGCACCGCTGGCCAGTGTGGCGCCCACATCGCGCACCGAATGCACGTGGTCGGCCAGCGCATAGATATCGTGGCGGCTGACATCAAGCTCGTGCTTGATGTTCAACACGCCCGAGGCCGACACCACCAGGTGCGTCTCAACATCGTCCACGCCACGCAAGGCTTGCAGCATGCGCACCGCGTAGAGCGCGCCGGTGGCGCCCGTGATGCCGATGACAAGTCGCCGCATGGGCGGCTTAAGCCGTGGCGCCGGATTGCTCCAGCAGCGTCTTCAGTTCGCCGGATTCATTCATCTCGTTCATGATGTCCGAGCCGCCGATGAATTCGCCCGCCACGTAGAGCTGCGGGATGGTGGGCCAGCTGGAGAATTCCTTGATGCCCTGGCGGACTTCGTCGTCTTCCAGCACGTTGACGGTAACCAGCTTCTTCACGCCACAGCCCTTGAGGATCTGGATGGCCTTGCCGGAAAAGCCGCATTGCGGGAATTGGGCGGTGCCCTTCATGAACAGCACGACGGGGTGCTGGGTCACGGTTTCGCGGATGAATTCTTGAACGTCGCTCATGGTGGTCTCTTGGACAGGCATAACGGAATACGCCAATTATAGGTACAGCGGAAAAAACGGCCGTAAATACCCGTAAACCTCGCCGGATACCTACCCCCCGCGCCGGGCGACCCGGGCGGGCTTTTCGCGGGTTTCCCGCCCTGAAAATCTGTAACAACCGGGACGGTCAACGCCCCCCGGCCGGCCAGCGCCCGCCGGAAATTCTTTCAATGCCCGCCAGGTCGTGCCGGCTGTGCACCGATTCGAAGCCCGCATCCGCCAGCAAGCCGCGTACCGCCTGCGCCTGGTCCCAGCCATGTTCCATCCATAACTGCGCGCCCGGCTTCAGGTGCGGGCCGGCGCCAGCCACGATGCGGCCCAGGTCTTCCAGTCCGCTCGCGCCATCAGTCAGCGCGCCGCGCGGTTCGAAACGCAGGTCGCCCTGATCCAGATGCGGATCGTTATTAGCGACATAGGGCGGATTGGACACGATCAGATCAAAGCCTTCGCCCGCGGGCACGGCGTCGAACCAGCTGCCTTCCACGAAACGCACCGACGCGGTCAGATCCCAGGCGTTGGCCGCCGCCACTTTCAGCGCGGCAGCACTGACGTCGGACGCCATCACGCGCGCGTCGCGGCGCGCCAGGGCGATCGAAATCGCGATGGCGCCACTGCCGGTACCCAGGTCCAGCACGGCCGGCCCCGCGATACCCGCCACGCATTCCAGCGCGGTTTCCACCAGCACTTCGGTGTCGGGACGCGGTATCAGCACGTCAGGCGTCACGCGAAAGCGGTGGCCCATGAACTCGCGATGGCCCAGCAGATACGCCATGGGTTCGCCGGCCAGGCGGCGCGCCAGCAAGGCCTCGAACGCCGCCGCCACGTCGGGCGCAAGCGGGTCGGTGTCGTGCGCCAGCAGCCAGGCGCGCGGCTTTTGCAGCACGTGTTCAAGCAGCATGCGCACTTCCAGGCGCGGCAGGCGCGTATCCAGCAGCAGGCTTTTCAGCTGGGGCGTCGTCATGGCGTCGCCTTAGATGTCGTCGCCCAGCGCCGCCAACTGCTCGGCCTGATGCTCGGCGATCAGCGCGCCGGTCAGCTCTTCCAGGTCGCCTTCCATGATCTGCTGCAATTTGTACAGCGTCAGGTTGATGCGGTGATCCGTCACACGGCCCTGCGGGAAGTTATAGGTGCGGATGCGCTCGGAGCGGTCGCCCGTGCCGATCAGGCTCTTGCGCTCGGCCGCTTCCTTGCTTTGCCGTTCGCGCGTTTCCTTGTCTTTCAAACGCGCGGCCAGCACCTGCATGGCCTTGTCCTTGTTGCGGTGCTGGGACCGGTCGTCCTGGCATTCCACCACCAACCCCGTCGGCAAGTGCGTGATGCGCACGGCGGAATCGGTCTTGTTGATGTGCTGGCCGCCCGCGCCGCTGGCACGGAACGTGTCGATGCGCAGGTCATTGGCGTTGATGACGATTTCCGACATCTCGTCGGCTTCGGCCATGACGGCCACGGTGCAGGCCGACGTGTGGATGCGCCCCTGCGCTTCGGTGGCGGGCACGCGCTGCACGCGGTGCGCGCCGGACTCGAACTTCAAGCGGCCATAGGCGCCGTCGCCGTCGATACGCGCGATCACTTCCTTGTAGCCGCCCAGTTCCGAGGCGCTTTCCGACATCAGCTCGACGCGCCAGCCGCGTGTTTCCGCGTAGCGCGTGTACATGCGCAGCAGGTCACCCGAGAACAGCGCGCTTTCGTCGCCGCCCGTGCCCGCGCGGATTTCCAGGAACACGCTGCGCCCGTCATTGGGGTCGCGCGGCAGCAGCAGCAATTGCAGCGCGCTTTCCAGGCTTTCCAGCTTGACGCGGCCCGACTTGATCTCGTCTTCGGCCATGGATTTCATGTCCGGATCGGACAGCATTTCCTGTGCCGTCGCCAGGTCTTCCTCGGTGCGGGCAAAAGCGGTGAAAGCCTCCACAACGGGTTCCAGCTCGGCGCGTTCGCGTGAGAGTTTGCGGAAACGGTCCATATCGGACGCGGTTTCCGGTTGAGCGAGCAATGCGTCCACCTCGATCAGGCGGTTACACAGATGCTCCAGCCGGCTGCGCATGGAAGATTTCATGGGGAATGACCAAAGAGAAAACAGGAATAGCGGGCGCCCACAAAGACGAACGCCCGCCAGGAGGCGGGACGTGGGGCAGATTCGCTAACGGCGGGAGTCGCGGCCGGGGAACAGGCGCGGCATCCAGGCAAGCAGTTGCTTGCGGTCGTCGCCTTCGCTGCGGTTCAACGCAGCCAGCGGGCCGTGCAGATATTTTTGTGTCAGCCCGTGCGCCAGTTGTTCCAACACGGCTTCGGGCGATTCGCCGCGCGCCAGCAGGCGGCGGGCGCGCTCAAGTTCAGCGGCGCGGACGTCTTCGGCGGCCTGGTGCAGGTCGCGGATGACGGGCACCACTTCGCGGGACTGCATCCAGTGCATGAAGCCCTGGACGCGGGTTTCGATAATGGCTTCGGCCTGCACCACGGCAGCGCGGCGCGCGTCGGTGCCGGTCTGCACCAGGCGGCCCAGGTCATCCACCGAATACAGGTAGACGTCGTCCAGGCGGCCGACTTCGGGTTCGATGTCGCGCGGCACGGCCAGGTCGATCATGACCATGGGGCGGTGGCGGCGCAGGCGCGTGGCCCGTTCCACCATCCCCAGACCGAGGATGGGCAGGGAGCTTGCCGTACAGGACACGATGACGTCGAATTCCGACAGGCGCTCGGTCAGGTCGGACAGCTTCATGGTGCTGGCCGAAAAACGGTTGGCCAGGATCTCGGCGCGCTCGGCCGTGCGGTTGGCCACGACCATGCTGCGCGGGCGTTGCGCCGCAAAGTGGGTGGCGCACAGTTCAATCATTTCGCCCGCGCCGATGAACAGCGTGCGGGCCTGATCCAGGTTGCCGAACACGCGCTCGGCCAGGCGGACGGCGGCGGCAGCCATGGACACCGACTGCGCGCCGATGGCGGTTTGCGACCGCACTTCCTTGGCCACCGAGAACGTGCGCTGGAACATCTGGTGCAGCAAGGTGCCCAGCGACCCGGCTTCGCCGGCGGCGCGCACGGCGTCTTTCATCTGACCGACGATCTGGGTTTCACCCAGCACCATGGAATCCAGCCCGCTGGCCACGCGGAAAGCGTGACGCACGGCGTCGTCTTGATGATGGCGGTACAGGTGTGGGCGCAGCGTGCCGGCGTCCAGGCGGTTGTGTTCAGCCAGCCAGGCGGGCAGTTGATCGGCAACGTGGCCGTCGGCTGCGCAATAGATTTCGGTGCGGTTACAGGTGGACAGGATGGCGGCTTCGCGAACGGAACCACCGAATGCCGAACGCAGGCCTTCCAGCGCGGGCTTGACCAGATCGACGGGCATGGACACGCGCTCGCGAACCGAAACCGGCGCGGACGTGTGGTTCAGACCGAAGGCAAGGACAGCTACCGACATGGAGGATGCGTAAAAGACTGCCACGAAATAACTGAAAGATTATACCCCTGCGGGTTATCCCCAGCGCAGTTCCGCCCCCGGCCGCGACGCTGCGTCGCACCTATTCGTGCCATTCACCCAACAGTCAGGGCGCAAACCGGGGCGGAAAAATAGTTGGCGATCTGGCCCCGCCTTGCTGGCGTGGGCCAAAAAAATTGTGTATAGTTGCGGACTTCGTTGGCCTGGTAGCTCAGTCGGTAGAGCAGAGGATTGAAAATCCTTGTGTCGGTGGTTCGATTCCGCCCCAGGCCACCAAAAGAATTATTGGGATTGCGGTAGCAATATCAAGTCCCAAAAAGAGCCCAGCCGCCGCGCTGGGCTTTTTGCACCGTGTACGTGTTGGCCTGGTAGCTCAGTCGGTAGAGCAGAGGATTGAAAATCCTTGTGTCGGTGGTTCGATTCCGCCCCAGGCCACCAAAAGATTCAAGCATTGAGCCCCGCCTTGGCGGGGCTTTTTGCGTTTGGCTGTCAGTTTTCTAAAATCTCGTGCTTACTGCGGCCGGCCGTCGTCAATCCAGGCTTGCGTCACGCTCAGCGTGAGCCGGTAGCGCGCGTAGTTGAATACCTCCAACTTCTTCAGGTCATCCAGCAGCATTGCCTGAAAGCCAGGCGCCGCGCTCTCAGTGAGGCCGAGCGCTTCAACAGCGGCCTGCACGGACCTTCTGTCCCGAACCACCAAGCCGATGGCGTCATTCAGGCTCTCGCGGTAACGCAGTCGCAGCGGGTTCGGTTTGCCCCGCGATTCCATCACCACGGCATACTTCTTCTGCGAGCGACGGTACGTCCAGGCAAACAGCTCCACCGCGAGCGCAACATCCAGGAACTCGTACACACCCAGCATCGCGCGCGCGTAATCGTGCGGGTCGACGTCCAGGAACGAGAGCGGCGAGCAGTTGTAAAGCATCAGCGGAATGTTCGCTGCCAGCCGGCCGGTGCGCTTGTTGCCATCCTCAAACGGCTGCAGGTATGCCAGGTTGACCCAGAGGAAGAAGGCTGCCTCGACCGGATTCTTGATGTGCCTGGCCTTGTGCAAGATGGCCTCCAACATTTCTTCGAGAATTGCCGGCACCTGGGTGGGCACATAGACGGTGTCGCTGATGTTGACCACTTTCTGTCGGATAGCCCCAAGCCCGTTACTGTCAGCAAGCAGGTCCTGCATGAGCACTGCGTGCAGATTTCTGACGACCGCGGTCGAGAGGCCCTGAAGCGGAACCGCTTCCACAAGGAACTCGATAGCTGCTTTGTGATTAAGCAGCATCACCGCGTTCGCATCATCGCCGGCAGTCCCTTTCTTGAACAGTTCCTCGGTAGCCAGCATGGTGTAGGGGTTGCCCTCCAATCGAGAGGACGACCAGGATAAGTCAATAAGCAGTTGCTCCAGTACCTCGCGGGCGTAGGTTCCGGCCGGCAGTTGCTCTTTCATGCTCCCTGAGCGATACAACTCTTCAGCCAAGGATTTCGGCACCAACCAGCTCTCGTTGGGCACGTAGCTATCGACAAACTCGCGCCGGTACGTCACCGGGTCGCGCGCGGCGAGGGGCACGTCGAGTTTCTTGTTCAACTCAACCGCGGCAGCCGACCAAGTCGGATGCAGGCGGACCTCAAGTTCGGGCGGCAGCTCGGTGACGGCCGGTTTTTCGGTAGCCGCTGCGTCCGTTAGCCGATAGCGGGTTGCCCGCGCTTGGCCGCTGCGTGTGAGTTGCCCACCAGCGCACAGCGCATCGAGATGTCGCCGCACGGTGGCCGAGCTGCCTTGCGTCGCAAAGATGATGTCGGTGGAGGAGACCTCCTGCTGCCCGGCCGCAGCCAAGTGCCGGATAGCATCCAGGACTGATTTCGGGGTCACTTTGCTCATGGTTATCTGCTCAGTATCTGCTCAGGACAGTAGTATCTGCCCAGTATCTGCTCATTAATGAGCAAATACTACCCTCTGAGCAGATAGTTCACGATTTTGAGCGGCTGGCGGTATGGGTGGAGGCGCTTGCCTTGGTCCGTGTACCGCTCACGACCTTTGGCCAGTCGCTCGTAGCCGCCACTCAACAACTGCTCGCGCAAGCGAGCAAAAACCGTCTATATCGTCCGGATTCGACCTAAGCGACGAACCCTAGAGCGGGTTAACATTGCCTCTGCTCCGGGGTGCACGCCAGTGCTGAGAATCAAACCCGCGAACTTGACCCGGTTCATGCCGGCGTAAGAAGAGCATTCGCCCTGCCGCGCCTTTGCGCCGCTTGTGCGGGCGGGCTTCGGAGCTTCCCTGTATTGGAATCAACGAACGCCCATGAACAACGCCGCCCCGCCCGTCGCGGAACTCCTCGAATTCATTGCCCAGGACGGCTGCACCGACGCGCAGTTTGATCAACTTGCGCTGCGGCTGTTTGCGTATCAGTACGGTGCCAACGCCCCCTACCGCAGCTTCTGCCAGCGCCGGGGCGCCACGGTGCGCAATGTGAAGACCTGGAGCGACATTCCCGCCGTGCCCATCGACGCCTTCAAGGCGATGGAACTGCGCTGTGAGCCGCCCCGCCCCGGCGAGCGCGTCTTCATGACCAGCGGCACGACACGCGCCGATATGCGTGGGCGCCACTTTCATCCGCACCTGGACGTCTACGACCTGTCCATGACGCGCAACTTCGCCGCCCGCGTCATGCGGGGCACGCCGCGCTTGCCCATGGGCATCTTGTTCCCGGACGAAGCGGCCATGCCGAATTCGTCGCTGGCGCATTATCTGGCGCTGGCCAAGACCGCGTTTGGCACCGACGACAGCCGCTACTTCATGTCGCCGCAGGGCATTGATCTTGACGGCTTGTGGCACCGCCTGGAAGCCGCCGAGCGCGATGGCGAGCCCTACGCCCTGCTGGGCGCCAGCTTCAGCTTCGTGCATGTGATCGACGCGCTGCGCAAGGCAGGCCGAACGTTCCGCCTGCCGCCGGGCAGCCGGATCCTGGACACCGGCGGCTACAAGGGCCAGTCGCGCGAATTGCCGCTGGACACGTTCTATTCAGAACTGTCCGACCTGCTGGGCGTGCCGCGCGCGCTGTGCATCAACATGTACGGCATGACCGAACTCAGCACGCAGTTCTATGACGACGGCAACGCCAGCGTTCCTTCCGTGAAATCGGGGCCGCACTGGATTCGCTCGCGCCTGGTGGACCCGGCCACGGGGCGCACGGTGCCGGCTGGCGAACGCGGCATCCTGGCGCACTGCGACCTGGGCAACTTCAATTCCGTCAGCACCATCCTCACCGAAGACGTGGGCGAACCCGCCAACGGCGGCTTTCTCTTGCTGGGCCGCGCCGAGGGCGCACAGGCCAAGGGCTGCTCGCTGGCGGTCGAAGAATTCATTCAGTCGACGCGGCCATGAACGTGCAACGGGTCGAAGCGGGCTATCTGCCGGGGCTGGCTTCGGCCGACGTCCAATGGCAGACGCTGCCCTTCGAGCAGGACGGACGGCGCGTCGACGTCGCCGTGCCGGTGCTGACCGCCCCGCAGATGCAGGTGCTGGCCCAGCGCGTCCAACAGGCCAGCGCGCGGCATCTGAAGACGATGACGGTGTCGGAAATCATCGACGTCATCGACCGCGCCATCGCTCGTCTGCTGGATCCCAACGACCCATACCGGCAACAAGCCGACGCGCTGCTGCCGATTATCAGCGGCTACGACGCGCAGATGGTGCGGCTGGGCCTCACCGGCTTTTTCAAGACGTTCCGCGCGCCGCAACTGCACCGCTTTGTGGCCGAGGACTTCGCCAACCCCAAGGTGCTGGACGGCTTTCAGCCTGCGCCGAAAGGCGGCGCGGTGCGCGCCCATGGCCCGCAATTGCTGGTGCATAGCTGGGCGGGCAACGTGCCCGCGCTGGCGTTGTGGAGCCTGATCTGCGGGCTGCTGGTGAAGGCGGGCAATATCGGCAAGCTGCCCAGCGCCGAGCCGCTGTTTGCCGGCTGGTTCGCGCGCCTGCTGGCCGAGGTGCACCCGCCGCTGGCCGACTGCCTGGCCGTGGTCTGGTGGCGCGGCGCGGGTGATGAAGACGCCGCCGCGCTCTATGCGCAGGCGGATACAGTGGTGGCTTACGGCGGCAACGACGCGCTGCACGCCATTCAGCAACGCCTGCCCGTCACCACACGCTTTCTGGCGCATGGCCACAAGCTGGGCTTTGGCGTGGTCAGCGCGGCGGCGCTGGATGCGCAGAAGGCGCCCGCTTTGGCGCGCCGCGCGGCCTGGGATGTAATGCGTTACGACCAGCAAGGCTGTTACTCGCCGCAGGTTTTCTACGTGCAGCGCGGCGGCCCCGTATCGCCGCGCGACTTTGCCGGATATCTGGCGGGCGAGCTGAACAATCTGCAACGCCGCTTCCCGCGCCGCGCCCTGGATCTGGCCGAATCCGCCGCGGTTGCCAAGTGGCGGCAGGCCATCGAATGGCAGTTGCCGGCCGACGGCGCCAACACACTGATCGGCGCCCCCGACGCAGCCTGGAGCGTCTCATACACCGATGCCGCCGCGCCGCTTGCGCCCACGGCCCTGCAACGCAGCATCGTGGTGGCCGGCATCGACACGCTGGATGACGTGGCACCGCTGGTAGCCGCGCACAGCCGCTATCTGCAAACGGCGGGCGTGGCGGCCTCGCCCGAAGAACTCTACCGCCTGGCCGACCAACTGGGCGCGGCGGGCGTCACCCGCATCAGCGCTATCGGCGCGATGAGCGTGCCCGAAGCCGGCTGGCATCACGACGGCCGCTTCAACCTGCTGGACCTGGTTCGCATGACCGAAATCGAGCAATCCGCCGAAGCCGCCGCCGACCCCTACGCGTCGTACGAACCATGATTGCGGACCCGTCCCTGCCCTTTCTTCACATCGAAGGGGTGGTCTACACCTACCCCGGCCGCGCGCCCATCGTGAACGGCATCGACTGGCGCCTGCAAGCCGGCGGCTTTCATTGCCTGGTTGGTCGCAGCGGCTGCGGCAAGACGACGCTGCTGAAACTGGCCGCCGGCCTGCTCACGCCGCAGTCCGGCCGCGTCGTGCTGCAAGACGGCACGCCCGCCGCGCCCGGCCCGCAACTGGGATACGTCTTTCAAGCGCCCACGCTGCTGGAATGGCAACGCGTGATCGACAACGTGCTGCTGCCCGTGTCACTGCAACGCCGGCCACTGCCGGAAGACCTGGAACGCGCGCACGGCTTGCTGGCCATGCTGGGGCTGTCCGACCATGCACAACACTATCCTCGCCAACTATCCGGTGGCCAACAAAGCCGCGTCGCGCTGGCGCGGGCCTTGATTCTTGAGCCGGCCTTGCTGTTGCTGGACGAACCTTTTGCCGCGCTGGACGCCATCACGCGCGGCGAGCTGCAAGACGACCTGCTGCGCATGTGCCGCCTGCGCAATACCACCGTGCTGTTCGTCACCCACGACATCAGCGAAGCGGTGTACCTGGGCGACCGTGTCGCGGTAATGCACCAGGGCGGCATGCTGGCCGACCTGCCGGTGGACCTGCCCGCGCCGCGCACGCAGGCCATGCGCCATGGCGCGGCGTTCAATGCGACCTGCGCGCAGGTATTTGAATTCATGAACGAGGCGCGCCGATGAAGCCGACCGCCACCAAAGCGGCAGCCCAAGCCGCCAATAAAGCCGATGTTGAGGCCGCTGCTAAAGCCGCCCCCCACGCCACCATCAAGCCCCGCCTGCTTGCCCTGGCGCTGCTGGTACTGCTGCTGGCCGCCTGGGAAATCACCGTGCGGCAGGTGGGGATATCGGCACTGGTGCTGCCCGCCCCCTCGGCCGTGGCGAAGACGTTGTGGACCAGTCTTGCCACCGGCTACCTCTGGCCCCACATCGGCGCAACGCTTGCCGAGATGCTGCTGGGCCTGGCGATCGGCGGCGCGGCGGGGCTGGGCATCGGCGTGGCGCTGGCGGAATCCGCCTTGCTGGACCGCGTGCTCAAGCCCTATGTCATCGTCAGCCAGGTTGTCCCCAAGCTGGCGCTCGCACCGCTGTTCGTGGTGTGGTTCGGCTTCGGCATGGCGCCCACCGTGGTCATGACCGCGCTGATCTGCTTCTTTCCCTTGATGGAAAACACCCTGACCGCCCTGCGGCAGGTCGACCCGAACCGGCTGCAACTGTTCCGCATGCTGGGCGCTACGCGCACACAGACCTTGTTGCGCCTGAAGCTGCCCGCCGGCCTGCCGGGCATCCTGGCCGGGCTGCGCGTGGCGTTGGTGCTGGCGCTGGTGGGCGCCGTGGTGGGTGAATTCATCGGCGCCAGCCGGGGGCTGGGCGCGGTCATCATCGCCGCGCAAGGCATGATGGACACGCCCCTGATGTTCGCCGCGCTGGCCGCCATCGCCGTCATCGGGCGGCTGGGCTATCAGGCCACGCTGCTGCTGGAACGGCGCCTGCTGCGCCCCTATGCCGATCAATCATGACTATCTTCCGGACCCCTTCCATGCCTCCGCACCCCACCCGCCGCGCCCTGCTGACCGCCGCCGCAAGCCTTGCCGCCGTGTCACTGGCGCCACTGGCCGCGCGCGCCCAAAGCGCCCAGGCTGCCGTATCCGGCAAGGTCACCCTGGCTGGCTGGAGCAAGCCCATCAGCGAAATCACCAACCTGCTGGCCGAACCCGACAAAGGCTTCTTCAAGGCGCAGGGTGTGGAACTGGTTTACCTGCCCGGCGCGGGCGGCGGCGACGCGATCCGCAACATCCTCAGCGGTCAGGCCGACGTGGCCTTCACCGACCCCGGTTCGTTCTTCATGGCCTTGGACAAGGGCGAGAAGCTGCGCGCCATCTACGACATCTATCCGCAGAACGTGTTCAACGTGGTGTCGTTGAAGTCGGCCAACATCACGCGGCCCGCCGACCTGAAGGGCAAGCGCATCGGCGTCTACAGCCTGGCCAGTGGCACCCGCCAGAATCTGCTGGTGATGCTGCACCAGGCTGGCCTGACCGAAGCCGATGTCGAAATCGTGGTGACCGGCGTGCTGAACTTCGCGCCGCTGCTGCAAGGCCAGGTGGATGCCACCGCCGCCACCGACACGGGCCTGCTGGTTGGGCGGCGGCGCGGCCTGGGCGAGGTCAACGTCATGGAAGTGCGCGACACGCTCAACGTGTCCAGCGACCTGTTCGTGGTGCGCGAAGCGGTCTACCAACAAAAGCAGCCGCTGCTGCGCGCCTTTCTGAAGGCGTATCGCGACAGCGCGGCCTGGATGATCGCTCAGCCGGAAGAAGCCGCCACGCTGGCCGGCAAGCGCGCCATCGACGGCACCGACCGCGCAATCAGCCTGGACGTGATCCGGCTGCGCAATGCGGCCTCGACCGCCGCCGGCCGGCCGCTGGGCGCGTTCGACCTGGACTCGCTGCAAAAGGCAGCCGACGCCTACCGCGCCTTGGGCCTGATCGAAAAGCCCATCGACATCGCAACCGTGGTCGACACCGGCCTGCTGCCGGGAGACTGACGTGAACACCCCAAAGAAATTCGCAGGCAAGGTCGTGTTGGTGACAGGCGCCAGCCGAGGCATCGGCGCCGAGATCGCACGTGGTTTCGCGCGCGAAGGCGCGACGGTGGTCGTCAATTATTTGAGCAATAGCGCCGCCGCCGAGTCCGTGGTGGCGCAATGCCAGGCGGCGGGCGGCGACGCCTGGGCCGTGCAGGCCGACGTGAGCTTGCCGGACGCGGTGCGCGCCATGGTGGACGGCATTGTGCAAGACGCCGGTCGGCTGGACGTGGTGGTCAACAACGCCTTGCGGCCATACGCTTTCGACCCCCGCCAGCGGACCGCGTTCGACGCGCTGTCGTGGCAGCACTACCAGTCGCAGTTCGATGGTTCGGTGGGCGCCGCGTTCAACGTCTGCCACGCCGCGCTGCCGCACTTCAAGCTGCGCGCCCAGGGCTGCATCGTCAACATTGCCAGCAACCTGGTCGAGCACCCCGTCGTGCCGTATCACGACTACACCACCGCCCGGGCAGCGCTGGTGGCCTTCAGCCGCAACCTGGCGGCTGAATTGGGCCCCTACGGCATACGGGTGAATTGCGTGGCGCCCGGCCTCGTCTACCCGACCGAGGCCAGCGGCGGTACCCAGGAGTCGTTCCGCGACGCCTTGATAGCCGCGACGCCGCTACGCCGCATCGCCCGGCCCGAGGATGTAGCCGGCCCGGTGCTGTTCCTGGCGTCCGACTGGAGCGGCTTCATGACCGGGCAGGTGCTGTTCGTGGACGGCGGACTAGTGATGCGCTAGAGTGGCTTAGCCCCCGCTTCGCAGCACCCCACGGAGCCGCCCCATGCGCGTCCGAGCACGACTTTTTACCTGCCTGTTCGGATTGATCCTTGGCTTGCTGGGCCTGACCCAGGCACGCCTTGCGCTGGCCGACCCGCCCGCCGCCACGCCCACCACACCCGCGGCACCCGCCGCCATTCAAATGGGCGACATTCCGCTGCGCGCCGACAGCGACACCCGCTACGCCGAAGCCGTGTTGCAGCGCGTCGCCACCACCGATCCCGACGCAAAGTTTGGCCCGCTGCTGGAAGCGATCTCCAAGTCCGCCGACGAAAAACTCTACGAATTCCAGCCAGCCCAATTGCGCACACTGCCCATCATGCGGGTCGAGAGCCTGGAACGGCATTGGGTCTTTGACGCGCACCGGCTGGCGCGCTGGCAGGCGGATCTGCGCCAGGCCACCGCCTGGTACGCCAGCGACGCGGCTGAACTGCTCAGGCGGCGCGACGCCTGGCAGGCCATCAAGAGCTCGGCCTCGGCCGCCAACCTGCCCCCCGCGCTGGCCGACCGCGTGGATGCCGTTCTAGCGCAATTGACCGCGGCCGCGCAGGCGCTGTCCAGCCCGCTGTCCCGCCAAACCGAACTTGAACAGCGCGCCAACGCCATCGAAGAACGCATCAAGGCGGGCCAGCGCGCCGTGGCCGAAGCCATCAATGACATCGACGCGCGCCTGATGCGCGTGGATTCCCCGCCGCTTTGGGATCTGGCCAAGACGCAAGACACCAGCGAAGACACCATGGCCTTGCTGCGCACCGGCATCGACATCGAAGCCCGCTTCGCGCGCGACTACAGCGGCACCGGCAGCGGCAACCAGCGCGTACTGCATGGGATTCAGATCGTGCTGCTGGTGTTTCTGCTGTGGCTGGCCAGGAAGAGCCGCGATGCCATCCGCGCGGGCGTCATGAGCGAAACCGCCGCGGGCGTGCTGGGCCGCCCCTTGTCCACCTGGCTGCTGCTGTCGATGGTGGCCGTGCTGGCGCTGGAGCCCGACGCGCCGCTGATGGTGCAGCAAGTGGCGCTGGTGCTGGCGGCAGTGCCGGTGCTGCGTCTGCTGCCGCCCTCCGCGCGCCGCCAACTGGATCTATGGCCTTATGCCATCACCGCCCTGTTCCTGGCGGAGCGGCTGGGCTTCCTGTTCCTGGCCAACACATTGTTCTACCGCCTGTCCACCGTGGCGCTGACCGGGGTGGCGCTGTCCGCCATCCTGTGGCTGCTGCGCCGTGGTCGGCGCCCCAAGTCGTCCCCCGCCCCCACCCGCCTGGCGGGCATGCTGCGCGGCATCGCCTGGGTTGCGGTGGCGTTGCTATGCGTCTCGCTGGCGGCCAACCTGGTCGGCAATGTCTCGCTGGCCGAAATGCTGACCAGCGCCGTCATCGGTTGCGGCTACTTTGGGCTGGTGCTCTACGCCGGCGTCACCGTCATCATCACCCTGGTGCAGGTGATGTTGGCGCGCCAAGGCATTGCGCGCTTCCGACTGGCGCGCGAACATGCGCCGCCGCTGGTGCAGTTGCTGATCCGCCTGCTGACTGTTGCCGCCGTCGTGGGCTGGGCAGTCTATGCCATGGACCGCTTCCGCATCCTGCGCGCCACCTATGCGTTCACCGCGCAGGTGCTGTCCTACACCCTGACCGTGGGCGAAGTGTCCATCAGCCTGGGCAACGTGCTGCTCTTCCTGATTTCGGTGGTGATTGCGTTCTGGGCCGCGCGCACCATCCGCCTG
Source organism: Achromobacter spanius (assembly GCF_029637605.1). Taxonomy (NCBI): domain Bacteria; kingdom Pseudomonadati; phylum Pseudomonadota; class Betaproteobacteria; order Burkholderiales; family Alcaligenaceae; genus Achromobacter; species Achromobacter spanius. Next base: position 3,873,936 of record NZ_CP121261.1, read on the forward strand.
ATCCTGCGCGACGAAGTGCTGACCCGCATGGCGTTGCCGCGCGGCGTGGGCAACAGCATCGCGTCGCTGTCGTACTACCTGGTGCTGCTGCTGGGCCTGGGCATCGCGCTGTCGGCGGCGGGCTTTCAGACCAGCCAGTTGACCATCGTGTTCGGCGCGCTGGGCGTGGGCATCGGCTTTGGCCTGCAAGGGGTGGTGAACAACTTCGTGTCGGGCCTGATCCTGATGTTTGAACGGCCGATACAGCCGGGCGACGTGGTGGATATCAGCGGCACGTCCGGACAGGTGCGCGACATCGGCATGCGAGCCACCCGCATCAAGACCTTCGAAGGCGCCGATGTGATCGTGCCCAACGGCACGCTGCTATCCGACAAGCTCACCAACTGGACCCTGCTGGACCGCAGCCGCCGCATCGAAGTCAGTATCGGCCTGGCCTACGGCACCGAGCCCAGGCGGGCGATCGAGGTGCTGGACGCCGTGGCCCGCGACACGCCCGGCGTCGTCGTCGAACCGGCGCCCACCGTCTTGTTCATGGGCTTTGGCGCCAGCACGCTGGATTTCAGCGTCCGCGCCTGGACCTACGACTTCGACCGCTGGATCAACATCCGCAGCGACCTGATGACGCGCATGGTCGACGCGCTGCGGCAGGCAGACATCGAGATCGCGTTTCCGCAACGCGACCTGCATTTACGCAGCGTGTCGGAAGAAGCGGGCGCGGCGTTGGACGCCGTATTGAGCGGTGCGCGCAAGCCCCAAGCGCCCGCGTCCAACGCCCCCTTGGCGCCCGACACGCAGGCGCGCTAGGCCGGCATCATTTCATGCTGACCGCCCCACCGATGACGCCGATCGCGACTATGTAGGATGGGTGGAGCGCGCCAGATTGAAGGCAAGAACCCCGCTGCCCATCGCGCGAAACCCATCACGCGGCAGTTGCGTTGTGGCTGGATCTGCCGACTATTCACCGCTGCTTGATGGGTTTCGCGCGATATGCGTTGCGTTATTTGCGGGCGGCGGCGCGCGCTGCACCCATCCTACGTGCCTATCGCGGTGATTCGCGGGACGCCTTGCGGCTGGCGGAGCTGGCGCCTTAGACGGGCCTCAAACCGATGTAGTCAGCGGCACCGTCAGCGTGTTCTTCACCGGGTTCATCACCACCAGGGTGGAGAAGCGCTTGACGTTCGGGTTGCCCCAAAAGTGGCGTTGGGCAAAGGTGTCGTAGTCGGCCATGTCGACCATGGTCAGCGTCAGCACGAAGTCGACCTCACCCGTGACGGAAAGGCACTGCATGACCTCGGGCGCGCCCTGCATGGCGCGCTTGAACACGTCCAGCTTGTCGGCGCGCTCGCTCTCCAGCGACACCAGCACCACCATCATGATGCCGCGCCCCACCGCCGCCGGGTCCACCACGGACACGTCGGCCGTCACCACCCCGGCTTCGCGCAGCCGCTTCATGCGGCGCAGGCACGACACGGGTGACAGGTTCACCCGCTGGGCGAGGTCCTGGCTGGTGCGCTGATTGTCTTCCTGCAGGCTTTGCAGGATTTGAAGGTCGAAATCGTCTAGTTCCATGGGGGCTTGGAAACGCTGGGGAGTCGGGCTGAAGCGAATAAAGCTCGCGATGAAAACCGGCAAAGACCGGGCAAACGGTGGCCTACGCAGATTCTAAGCCCGGCCGCGACAGACTCTGGCCCCAATACGACGGGAAACTTCATTTTGTCCCTGCCGGACGCAGGAAATAATCAGGCCGCTTGCTTACACTGGGAACCCTTCACCGCTCTCCCGGTTTTTTTGCATTCCGCAGCATCGCGCCTTACCCCGTCCCCATGACCGCCGCCACCATTAACGCCGGGCACAACGCCCCCGCCTCCACCCTGCTTCCCACGCTGTCGCTGATCGGCGCCATGGCCTCGCTGTGCATCGGCACCTCGTTCGCCAAATCCCTGTTTCCGGAAGTGGGCGCGCAGGGCACGACGGCCTATCGCATCGTCATCGGCGCCATCATCCTAATGGCGTTCTGGCGTCCGTGGCGTTTTCCGCTGACCCGCCAGAACGCCGCCAAGATCGCGCTGTACGGTGTGACGCTGGCGTGCATGAACCTGCTGTTTTACATGGCGTTGCGCACGCTGCCGCTGGGCGTGGCGATTGCCATTGAATTCACCGGGCCGCTGACGCTGGCGGTGGTGCTGTCGCGGCGCGCCATCGATTTTGTGTGGATCGCCTGCGCGCTGGGCGGCCTGGTGCTGCTGATCCCCACCGGCCAATCCCTCCACGACCTGGACCCGACCGGCATCGCCTACGCGCTGGCCGCCGCCGTGTGCTGGGCGCTGTACATCATCTTCGGCAAATTGGCCGGCAACGTGCATGGTGGCCAGGCGACGTCGTTAGGCTTGCTGGCGGCCACGATGGTGGCGCTGCCCGTGGGCGCGGCGCATGCGGGCATGGCCTTGCTGGACCCGTCGTTGATCCTGGCCGGGATCGGGGTGGGCATTCTGTCCAGCGCCTTGCCCTATTCGCTGGAAATGGTCGCGCTGCGGCGCTTGCCGCAGAAGACGTTTGGCGTGCTGCTCAGCATGGAACCCGCCATGGGCGCGCTGGCCGGCGTGATCGTGCTGAATGAACATCTGACCCAGACGCAATGGCTGGCCATCGGCGGCATCATCATTGCATCGGCGGGTTGCGCGGCCACGGCGCAGCGTGGCAAGAAGCGTCAGGCGCCGGTGCACGACTAGGGGCGCGCCCACTCGGCACGATCAGGCACGCACCCGTGCAAGGCCAAGCGCGCACCGGCAAGATCAAAGGGGCGCGCAACCGGCGCTTATTCCACCGAAATACCCTTGTGGCGGATCACCGCGCCCCAGCGCTCGCGCTCTTCGCTTGCATACTCGGCGAATTGCGCCGGCGTGCTGCCCGTGGGTTCCATGCCCTGCAACCGCAGTTGCTTGACCACGTCGGGTGATTGCAATGCCGCCACGATGGCGCGGCTGAGCTTATCGACGATGGGCGCGGGCGTGCCAGACGGCGCCACCACGCCTTGCCATGCCGCGGCCTCGAATGGGTTCGCGCCCGCTTCGGCAAACGTTGGCACGTCGGGCAATTGCGCCGAACGCTGCGCGGCCGGCACGGCAATGGCGCGCAGCTTGCCCGCCTGAATCAGCGGCCGGGCGGCGGCCAGGTCAGCCATCATCAAGGGCACCACGCCGGACGCCACGTCTTGCAACGCGGGCGGCGTGCCCTTGTACGGAATGGCGGTGGCGCGGCCGCCGATTGATTCCAGGAACAGTTCCATCGCCAGATGGTGCGGGCTGCCCACGCCTAAAGACGCATAACTGCCCGGCTGCTCGCTACGCAAATAACGCAAGACGGCCGGCATGTCGGTCAGATCGGAACCCGGCGAGGTCACCAACACGATGGGCAAGGCCACCAAGGTGGACACCGGCGTCAGGTTGCGGCCCGGATCGTAAGGCAGGTTCTTGTATAGCGAGGGGTTCAACGCCAAGGTGCTCATGCCCGCCGTCATCAAGGTGTAGCCGTCGGGCGCGGCGCGGGCGGTTTCTTGCGCCGCGACGATGGTGGCGGCGCCCGGTCGGTTTTCAACGACGACCGGTTGGCCCAGCGCGTCGCCCACGTGCTTGGCCACGATGCGGGTGGCGATATCGCTGCCGCCGCCAGCACTGAACGGCACGAGCCAGCGGATGGGATGATCGGGGAATTCCGCCGCCGATGCGGTGTCGGGCAACACGGTGAACGCCATGGCGCAAAGCGCGGCGGCGCCCCTCAATGCCACGTTGAAAAACGTCGCCTTCAACAACGCCGCCTTCAACACCACGCGCGGCAGGAAGCTGCTAGTCATGTCCTGGTCTCCTCGAACCACGATCGAATAAATTTTTATTAACATATTAATGATTATTGATGCGTACGCAAGCCCGGGAATTTACCGTAAACGGTCACCGGGACGCGGGCAGCGGAAGGTATGGAGACGAGAACAGCAGAAGCGCAAGGCAGGCAGGCCGCCTACCGATTACGCCGATCACGAACGCGCGGCATTGAGCCATCGCAGACCCATCGACGTATCGCTTGCCGGACGGTATTCGCAACCGATCCAGCCGGTGTAGTGCAATTCGCGCAGTACGCTGAACACCCATCCGTAATCGAGCTCACCCCGATCGGGCTCCTGGCGCAGCGGCACCCCCGCGATCTGCAAATGCCCCACCCTGCCGGTTGGCAGATATTCACGCAGTTTGGTGGTGACGTCGCCTTCCACGATCTGGCAGTGGTAAAGATCCATCTGCACTTTCAGGTTCGATGCATTGACGGCCTGCACGATCGCGTGCGCCTCGTCCTGGCGGTTCAGGATATAGCCCGGAATGTCGCGGGTATTGATGGGTTCGATCAGCAAGGTCACGCCGGCCGACCTTGCCTGGCGAGCGGCCCAGTCCAGGTTTTCGCGGTAGCAATCCAGCAGCGCCTCGCGCGGCACGCCGTCCGGCGCCAGGCCCGCCATGACGTGCACGTTGGAACAAGACAGCGTGGTAGCGTAGGCCAGCGCCTGTTCGACGCCTGCCTGAAATTCCGCCTGCCGCCCGGGCAGCGCCGCCAGCCCGCGCTCGCCACGGCTGGTCACGCCCGGTGGCGCATTGAACAGCACTTGCGACACCCCCACCGCATCCATGCGCTCGCGCACGAAGGCAGCGGGTTCCGCGTAGGGAAACATGCATTCCACCCCCATGAAGCCGTCCGACGCTGCGGCGGCATAGCGGTCCAGGAAGGCGTGTTCCTGATACATCATCGACAGATTGGCGGCGAATTTCAGCATGGCGGGGCTCCGGTCCGGGCGGGATTCCCGGCAACTTAGCACACGCCCACGCCACGCGCGCTATCCGGCGGCGTCCGGCGCCGGATGCAGGGTAAGCCGCGGTCCCGCCTTCAGAATCTGGCTGGGGATGTCGTGCCCAACCAGCGCGGGCAAGGTCGCCGCGATACCCAGGATGCGTGTCAGGTCCACGCCGGTGTCGTAGCCCATCAATGCCAGCATGTGCACCAGTTCTTCCGTGCAGACATTGCCGCTGGCGCCAGGCGCGTAGGGGCAGCCCCCAAGCCCGCCCAGCGATGCGTCGAAGCGGTCGATCCCCGCCTCCAGCGCCGCCACGGTATTGGCCAACGCCATGCCGCGCGTGTTGTGAAAATGCAGGGTTGTGGTCAGATCGGGAAACAGCCTGCGGACATCGCGGCTGATCTTGCCTACCTGCGTGGGGTACGCCATCCCAGTTGTGTCGCACAGGGTCACGCCGTCCACGCCCAAGGCGGCAAAGCGGCCCACAAGTTCCAGCACGTCGAAGGCGCTGATGTCGCCTTCCATCGGGCAACCGAACACTGTGGACAGCGACACATTGACCTCAACCTGACTGCCACGCACCGCATTCACCACATCGCTCAATTGCTCGAACGACTGTTCGCGCGACATGCGCAGATTGGCCCGGTTGTGCGTTTCGCTGACCGACATCACCAGGTTGATCTCGTCCACGTTGCACTCCAGCGCCCGTTGCGCCCCGCGTACGTTGGGCACCAGCACCGTGTAGACCACGTCCGGATTGCGCACGATCTGGTGCATCACCGCTTCGGCATCGCGCAGCGCCGGAATTGCCTTGGGAGACGTGAACGAGGTGGCCTCGATCTTGGCAAAGCCGCTTTGCGACAGCGCGTTGATAAAGTCGATCTTGTCCTGCGTTTCAATGAACTGCTTTTCGTTCTGGAAGCCGTCACGGGGCGCAACTTCCTGGATGTACAGCTTCTTGCGGCTTGCGTCCGGTTCGTTCATGTCGGTTCCTTTCAAATGATGCCGCGCTTGCGCCAGTCGGCCCGCTTGGCGTCGTCCACCCCCAGCCCGGCCAACACGGCGTCCGTATCCTGTCCGAGCGCTGGCGCGGCGCCGCGCACCTCACCTGGCGTTTCAGACAGCTTGGGCACAATGCCCGGCAGCTTGATCGGCGTGCCGTCAGACAGCACGTCGTCCAGGATCATGCCGCGCGCCAGGTAATGCGGGTCGGTTGCGATATCGGCTACGTCGTATATCTTGCCGGCGGGAACCTGTCCTTCGTTCAGGCGTTCCAGCACGACGTCCAGCGGATGCTGCCCGGTCCATTGCGAAATGGCCTCGTCCAGCATCACCACATGCCTCACGCGGCCCGCGTTATTTGCCAGGTCGGGCGAGGCCGCCAGGTCGGCGCGGCCGATCACGCCCATCAGGCGCTTGAAGATGCTGTCGCCATTGCCCGCGATCAGCACGTACTTGTTGTCCTGGCAACGGTAGGCGTTGCTGGGCGCGATGCCTGGCAGGCTGCTGCCGGCCGCTTGGCGGACTTCACCAAACACCGCATATTCCGGCAGCAGGCTTTCCATCATGTTGAAGACGGACTCGTACAGCGCCACGTCGATCATCTGACCCTGGCCATTCTGATCACGCGCCCGCAAGGCCAGCAGGATACCGATGACACCGTGCAACGCGGACAGCGAATCGCCAATGGAAATGCCCACGCGCACCGGCGTGCGGTCCGGCTCGCCGCTCAGATGGCGCAGGCCCCCCATGGCCTCGCCAATGGCGCCAAAGCCGGGCAGGTCACGGTACGGCCCCGTCTGGCCGTAGCCCGACACGCGCAGCATCACCAGGCGCGGATTGATCGCGCGCAAATCTTCCCAGCCCAGCCCCCAGTTCTCCATCGTGCCCGGCTTGAAATTCTCGACCACAACATCGATATCCTTGACCAGTGCGCGGATCAGGTCCTGTGCCTCGGGCTGGCGCAAGTCCAGGCTGACCGACTTCTTGTTGCGCGACTGCACCTGCCACCAGACCGACGTGCCGTCGTGGATCAGGCGCCAGTTGCGTAAGGGGTCGCCCTTGCCGGGTGGCTCGATCTTGATCACCTCGGCACCGAACTCGCCCAGCATCTTGGCGGCGAACGGCCCGGCGATCAACTGGCCCAACTCCAGTACGCGGATCCCGCTCAAAGGTTTGGATGACATGATTGCCTCGTCAGTTCTTGTGTTTACCCAAATAGGCTTCGCGCACACGCTCGCTCGCCAACAACTCCTGGCCGGTGCCTTCCATCACGATAGACCCCACTTCCAGCACATACGCGCGGTCCGAAATGGATAGCGCCTGGTTCGCCATCTGCTCGACCAGCAAGATCGTCATGCCGCGTTCCTTCAGCGACTTGATGATCTTGAAGATCTCGGACACGATCAGCGGCGCCAGCCCCAACGACGGTTCATCCAGCATCAGAATGCGCGGCTTGCTCATCAGCGCGCGGCAAATGGCCAGCATCTGCTGCTCGCCGCCCGACAAGGTGCCCGCATACTGATCCCGTCGCTCTTTCAGGCGCGGAAACATCGCAAAGCAACCTTCAATTTCGGCCTCCAGGTCGGCCGGTGATTCACGGCGCAGAAAGGCGCCCAGCATCAGGTTGTCGAACACCGTCTGGTCAGGGAACACCTGTCGTCCTTCCGGCACGTGGGCAATACCCAGCCCCACGCGCTTGTGCGCGCTGACGCCGCCCAGGTCCTGCCCAGCGAACGCGATGGACCCCGTTGATTTCTCAATGCCGGACAGCGCGCGCATCATCGTGCTCTTGCCCGCGCCGTTGCCACCGATGATGGTCACGATTTCGTTCGTGTCCACATGCAGTGACACTTGCTTCAACGCATTGACGGCGCCGTAGCTGACCGCCAGGTTCTTGATATCCAGTAATCGGCTCATGATGGTCTCCTATGCGGGCGCGCCCAGGTAGGCTTCGATCACTTTCGGATTCTCCTGGATGTGGGTCGGCAGGCCGGAGGCGATCTTCACGCCGTAGTCCAGCACAACGATATGGTCCGAAATCGCCATGACCAGATCCATGTGATGCTCGATCAGCAGGATGGTCAGGCCCATGTTCTTGAGCTTCACGATGAGGTCGGTCAGCTGCTCCGTTTCGGCCGGATTCAAGCCAGCGGCGGGTTCGTCCAGCAACAGCAGGTCGGGCATGGCCGCCACCGCGCGGGCAATCTCCAGGCGACGCTGCAAGCCATAGGGCAGGCTGTTGGCCATGTCATCGGCGTAGCGGTCCAGATCAAAGAATTTCAGGATGGCGTACGCTTCACGACGCATGCGCCGTTCCTCGAGCAGGCTGGCCGGCAGGCCCAGCAGATTCGCGAGAAAACCGGACTTCTGCACCCGGTAGAAGCCAACCATGACGTTCTCAAGCGCCGACAACCCGTCAAACAACTTCAAGTTCTGGAACGTGCGCCCAATGCCGGACGCCGCGATCTCGTTGGGAGACAAGCCCACCATTTGCTTGCCCTTGAAGCGAATGCTGCCCGCGTCGGGCGCGACCAGGCCCGACAACAGGTTCAGCGTCGTGGTCTTGCCGGCGCCGTTGGGGCCGATCAGCGACACGATCGAACCTTTCGCCAGGGAAAACGACACTTTGTTGGTCGGAATCACGCCGCCGAATGCTTTGTACAGATCATTCACTTCCAGGAAATCCGGGCCCGCGCTGCGCATGGACTGCCCGCTGGCAAGCGTCGGCGGCCATTCGGCGGCAGCCGCGCTGCGTTCCAATGCATCGTGCTGCCCGCGTTGCGGCAGCAAGCGGCGCAGCAGGCCAGCCAAGCCCTCCGGCATGGCATACAGCGCAAACAGCAAGATCAGGCCGTAGGCAAAGTGCTGCACCTCGGGCCAGCGCGCCAGCATGGCGTCCAACACCGTCAGCACCACCGCGCCCAGGAAAGAGCCCACCGGCGTGCGTCCCCCGAACAACACCAGCACCAGGAAGAACACCGACAGGTTGAAGTTGACGAAATCCGAGTTGATGTACTGATTCTGCTGCGCCACCAACCCACCGGCGATGCCGCAGGTGATGGCGCTGATCGCGAACGCAAGAATCTTGAAACGGTAGACGCTGATGCCCACACTTTCCGCCGCGATCTCGGAGGTGCGCACGGCGGCAAAGCCGCGGCCGAAGCGCCCGCGCAGCAGCAGCGACGTCATCGCATGCAAGGCCAGGCCCAGAACCACTACCACCACCACCCACTGGCGGCTGTCCAGCGTGGCACCGTTGAACGTCAGCGCGCTGATGCCGTAGAAGCCTTCCTGGCCCTTGAACACATCCGTCCATTCCGACACGATCTTTTCAATCAGCAGCCCGAACGCAATGGTGACCATGGCCAGGCTGGGGCCCTTGACCTTCAGCGCTGGAATGGCGATGGCCACGCCGAACACCGCCGATACGCCCGCGGCGCACAATAGCGCCAGCCAGGGGTTGACCTGATAGTTCACCGTCAACAGCGCCACGGTATAGGCGCCCACGCCGAACAGGCCCGCATGCCCCAGCGACTTCTGGCCGGTCTGCCCGACCAGGATGTTGAAGCCCGTGGCGGCAATGTAATAGACCCCGATATTGAACAGGATCAACAGATAGAAATCGTTCAGCCCCGAATAGGCGAACCCCACGGCAAGCGCCGCGATGACAAGCGGAATAAGCAGTTTTGACATGTTCACACCTTCTCCGCATGCACGCGGCCGAGGATGCCCGCCGGGCGGAAATACAGCACGACGATGATCAGCGCGAACACCGCGATTTCGCGCAGGTTCGAATACCACAGGCCGATCAGCGATTCCAGCAAGCCAATCAAAAAGCCGCCGAAGATGCAGCCGCGCGGATTCTCAAGCCCGCCCAAAATGGCGGCCGAAAACGCCTTCAATGACAGCAGCGTGCCCACGAACACCGATGCGGTAGCGATGGGCGCAATCATCACGCCGGCAATGGCGGCCAATGCCGAGCTGATGACGAACACCGCCACAGCTACTGCATTGGCATTGATGCCCATCAGGCTGGCGGTGGACTTGCTGAACGCCACCGCGCGCACCGCCTTGCCCATCTTGGTCTTGTGCAACGCCCAGTCAAACACAATCATCAACACCAGCGTCGTACCGAACACCAGGATCTCTTGAGGGCGCACCCCGGTGCCGAAAATGGTGACGATGCCGTCACCCAGCGGCGAGGCCACCGCGATAGGCGCCGGCCCCCAGATCAGCAGTGCCAGGTTCTGAATGATGATGCCAAAGCCAATGGTGCTCATCACCCACGACAGTCCGGCTTCGCCCACGAAGTGCTTGATGGCCGTGATGTACAGCACGAATCCCAGCAGGCCCAGTATCAGCATGGCCGCCAGCAGCGCGAACAGGAACGATCCCCAGGTCACGTCCTCCGGGTTGGGAAAGCCGATGAGCTTGCCCTGTGTGACCAGCAGGATGGCGCTGATGCCGATCAGGCTGGCCAAGGCCAGGAAGGCGCCCTGGCCGAAGTTGAACGTCTTGGTCGTGGTGTAGGTAATGCTGAACCCGAACGCGACCAGGGCATAGACGCTGCCCATGGCCAATCCACTCAATATGGCTTGTAGTATTTGCATGCTGAAGGCCCCCCTTTTGACGACTCCCGCGCAAGGCCTGCGTCGCGCGGGAGAGATCCTTGATGTCCGGCTGATCGACTTACTTACCGCTTCAGGTCTTCCGGTTTGATGGCGCGCGTGATCTCGTCGTCCACCGTCACCACCTTGCCATCGATCCAGCGCACCAGGCGGAAGTCATTCACCGACAGCGCTTCGTGGTTGCTGGCCGAAAACGGATGCTGATAGGTCTTGATCACGCCAGGCGCCTGCGCCAATTGCTCCAGCGCGGCTTGCACTGCCGGCCCGTCGGTGGACTTGGCCTGCTCCATGGCGGCGGCGATCAGCTTGACCGAGTCATAGGCCTGCGCGGCCATCACGTACGTCGGCACGCGCCCGCCGCGCTTCATCAGCGTGTCGTACAGCGCCTTCGATTGCGCCGACGAATCCTCGGTGATCGATGCGGTAAAGATCATCTTGCCCGCCAGTTCCGCGCCGGCAATGCGCAGGAACGGCGAGCTCAGGTTGGCCCAGGAGGCCAATGTGGTCGGGAAGTAGTTGATCTTCTCCAGGCTACGCATGACGTGCGCGTTGGAGTCCGCCAGCGCGTAGACGATCAGAGTGTCCGCGCCCGACGCCTTGATCTTGTTCAACTGCGAGCTCATGTCCGTGTCTTTCGGGCCGAATTTCTCGTTGGCGACCGGCGTGATCTGGTGCAACGCGAGGATCTCGATCGCGTCCTTCGCACCCTGCTGGCCGTAGCCGGTGGTGTCGGCAATGATCGCCACTTTGCCCGACTTGCTGGCGCGGGCGGCATAGGCCGCCAGCAGCGCGATCTGATCGCGGTCGCGCATGGACACGCGGAACACATAGTTCGGCGGTGTCTTGGCGTAGCGGCCGGTGATGTCGGTGGCCGTGGCCACCGGCGAGATCGTCGGAATCTTCTTCTGCTGCACGAGGTGCAACCACGCCAGCATGTTGCCGGAGTTCACGCCGCCCAACATCGCGTTGACCTTGACGTTGTCGACAAGTTCATTGGTATTCTGGATGGCCTTGGGCGGTGCGCCCACGTCATCGCGTTCGACGATGACGACTTTCTTGCCCAGCACGCCGCCCGCCGCGTTCAGGTCGTCGGCCGCCTGGCGCGCGCCGGCCAGCGCCGAAATGCCGAAGTCGGCCGAGCCAGTGGCCGACATGTCGCTGTTGAAGCCGATCTTGATGTCATCGGCCTGCGCCGCGGCGCTGACGCCTATCAGTGCCGCCGACAGCAGCAGCGCTTTCATGGTCTTGGGGAAATGCTTGGTATACACGTTGTCTCCTAGGGATCACTCGGGTGATCACGATGGCTTATTCAGGCGTTCTTGATCAGGTCGGCCGCCTTGTTGCCGATCATCATGGTGGCGGCGCAGATGTTCGCCGACGGCATGCAAGGCATGACCGATGAGTCGATCACACGCAGGTTCTGCACCCCATGCACGCGCAACTGCGCATCCACGACGGCGTAGGGGTCGCCGGCCGGCCCCATGCGGGCCGTGCCGTTGACGTGATAGGACGACACGCCGAAACGGCGCGCAAAATCCAGCAACTCGGAATCGGATTCGCAGAGCGGCCCGGGCAACGCCTCACCATCCGAAAATGGCGCCAGCGCTTGCGATTGCAGCAGCCGGCGCGCCAGTCGGATACCGCGCACCAGCGTGACCTGGTCACGCTCGTCTTGCAGGTAGTTGGCCAGGATGAGCGGGTCCTGCAAGGGGTCGGCCGAACGGATGCGTACTTGCCCACGGCTGTCTGGGCGGTGCTGCCACACGCCCGTCGTCATGCCCGGAAAATCATCCAGCACGCCGACATAGCCTTCCTTGTAGCTGGCCGGGGTGAACACGCCCTGCAGATCAGGCGCAGTGAGTTCGGGCGTGGACTTCCAGAAGTAGTGCAGCAGCGACGGACTCAGCGCCATGATGCTGGGCCGCTTCATCATCCAGCGGCTGATCTGGCCGGCCAGGCTAAAGCCCTTCACCAGCTCGTTCATGGTCTTGCTGTTCTTGACGCGCGCCACGATGCGCACCGAATAGTGATCGCTCAGGTTCTCGCCCACGCCGGGCAAGTCGCGCACCACCGCAATACCATGCTGACGCAGCAGGTCAGCCGGCCCCAAGCCGGATAGCTGCAGCAGCTTGGGCGTGTTGATGGCGCCGCAGGCCACGATGACTTCGCGGCCTGCGCGCACGGCGCGCACACGCTTGGGATGCGCCGGGTGGCAATACGCCACCCCCACCGCCCGCGTGCCCTCGAACAGCACGCGCGTGGCTTGCGCATAGGTACGCACGTCCAGATTCTTGCGCGCCATGGCGGGCTTCAAGAAACACTTCGCGGTGCTCATGCGCCAGCCGTTGCTGATGGTGCGCTGGAAGTAGCCCACGCCCGCCTGGTCCGCGCCGTTGTAATCGGGGTTGCGGGGCAGGCCCTGCTCCACCGCACCCGCGATGAACGCCTCGCAAAGCGGATGGATCCAGTCTATGTCGGTCACGGGCAACTCGCCCTGGCGGCCGCGGAAGCGGTCGTCGCCGCCCTCGCGGCGTTCCATGGACTTGAAGTAGGGCAACACGTCCGCATACGACCATCCCGGGTTGCCCAGGCTGGCCCAATGATCGAAATCCGCGGCTTGTCCGCGGTTGTAGACCAGCCCGTTGATGGAGGTCGAGCCACCCAGCGTGCGGCCTTGCGGGATCGGCACGCGCCGCCCATGGGTCTGCGTGCTGGCCTCGCTGGAAAACTGCCAGGCGTACTTCTTGTTGAAAACCGCCTTGATGAAGCCGGCCGGAATATGCAGGAAGGGGCTGTTGTCCGGCGGTCCCGCCTCCAGCACGCATACCGTTGCGCCATCGGCGGACAGACGGTTGGCCAGGATGGAACCGGCCGCGCCGGAGCCGACGATCACGTAGTCGAACGTGTCGGCATCCTGCAGGGATGCTTGCTGTGCTTGGCTCATATCAGGAATCCGGAAAGGGTTAGCGCGGCGCGTTGAACGCCTTGCCGGCCAGGCAGACGTATTTGATTTCGAGGAATTCTTCGATCCCGTACTTGGAGCCTTCGCGGCCCACGCCTGATTCCTTGACGCCGCCAAACGGGCCGACCTCATTGGACACCGCGCCCGTGTTCACGCCCACGATGCCGTATTCCAGCCCTTCCATCATGCGCCAGATTCTTTCCTGGTTGCTCGTGTAGAAATAGGCGGCAAGGCCCGAGGTGCTGTCATTCGCGCGCGCCAGCACGGCGGCTTCGTTCTGAAAGGTGCTGATGCCCACCACCGGACCAAAGATCTCTTCGTGCGCCAGCTCCATGGCGTCGGTAATGCCCGTCAGCAGCGTGGGCTCGTACAACAAAGTGTCTGGCGCACGCAGCTTGCCGCCCGCCAACAGCGACGCGCCGTGTGCCATGGCGTCTGCCGCCAGGCGTGTCACCTTGTCGACCGCCCGCTGGTCGATCAGCGGGCCTTGCGTCACGCCGTCTTCCAGCCCGCCGCCCACCTTCATGCGCCGGATCTCGGCCAGCAGCTTGTCATTAAAGGCGTCCGCGATGCGCGTGTGCACATAGACGCGATTGGCGCAGACGCAGGTCTGTCCGGCATTGCGAAACTTCGACAGCATCAGCCCGGCCACGGCTTCGTCCAGGTCGGCGTCTTCGAACACGATGAACGGCGCATTGCCCCCGAGTTCCAGCGACAGCTTCTTGATGTTGGATGCGCTTTGCTGCATCAGCAGGCGGCCGGTCTGGGTGGAGCCGGTGAATGTCAGCTTGCGTACCGTGGGGTTCTGCGTCAGCTCAGTGCCGATGGGCGCCGGATCGCCGATGACCACATTCAAGACCCCCGGCGGAATGCCGGCCTGCTCGCCCAGCCAGGCCAGCGCCAACGCGGTGAAGGGCGTCAGCTCGGAAGGCTTGAGCACCACGGTGCAGCCCGCAGCCAGTGCCGGGCTGACCTTGCGCGTGACCAACGCCGACGGAAAATTCCAGGCAATGATGGCGGCGCATACGCCCACGGGTTGGCGGATGGCCAACATGCGCTGGTCGCCGCGTGTGGAAGGCAGTACGTCGCCATAGATGCGTTTGGCTTCCTCGGAAAACCACTCCACGAAGGACAGCGCGTAGTTCAGTTCGCCGCGCGCCTCGGCCAGGGGCTTGCCCTGCTCAAGCGTCAGCAGCAGCGCCAGGTCGTCGCAATGGGCTTCGATCAAGCCATGCCAGCGACGCAGGATCGCGCCACGCTCCTTACCGGTCAGGGCGCGCCAGGCAGGCAGCGCGGCATCGGCTGCCGCGATGGCGCGGGCGGTCTCGGTCTGGCCCAGGTTGGGCACCGTGCCCAGCGCGCGGCCATCAAACGGGTTGCGCACGGTAAGGGTGGCGCCGCTATCGGCATCGCACCAGGCGCCGCCGATGTACGCCTGCTGCCGCAGCAGTTGGCTGTTCTGCAGATTCATTGTCTTCTCGCTCCATCCATCATTCTTGCGTCGCTCGTCCATCGGACGCCGACGCTATTTTTCGTGAGGATAGCCCTGGCCCTGGCGTCCCCAACAGCAGTCATTAACGATGCCGCCATCGCCAAACGCGATGGCAACAGCCGCGCGTGGCTACAATGGCCCGTCCTGTTCGATGCCTGTCCCGCCTCATGCGTTTAGACCCCACTTCCCTCAAGCTCTTCATCAGCGTGGTCGAACAAGGCACCATCGCGGCGGCCGCTGAACACGAGCACATCGCCGCGGCGGCCATCAGCAAACGCATCAGCGAGCTGGAACAAAGCCTCAAAATCCGGCTTCTGATCCGCACCAACAAGGGCATCCGTCCCACGCCGGCGGGCATCGCCCTGTCGACCATGGCACGCCGCGCCCTGCACGAGCTGGATGAGATCGCCGTCCACATGCGTGACTACTCGCGCGGCCTGCGCGGCTTCATTCGCGTCTATGCCAATATCTCGGCCATTACGCAATTCCTGCCGCAAGACATCAAGCTGTTCCTGAACGACTACCCCAATGTGCAGGTGGACCTGGAAGAAAAAATCACGTCCACCATCATCAAGTCGGTCGCCGAAAACGCGGCCGACGTCGGCATTTTTTCCGGCTCCCCGCCGGACCACGATGTTGAGATCCGCCCCTACCGGGAAGACACACTGGCGCTGGTCGTACCCGCCGACCATCCGCTGCGCGACAAGCCCGGCTTTCGCTTCGCCGACGCGCTGGAACACGACTTCATCGGACTGCATCGGGGCAGCGCCATCAACCGCATCCTGACCCATGCCGCCACCGACGAAAAGCGCAATATCCGGCTCAAGGTGCAGGTCACGGGCTTTGATGCCCTGTGCTTCATGGTGAATTCCGGGCTGGGCGTTGGCGTACTGCCGCTGGACATTGCGCGGCGTTACTCGGTGATGTTCGACTTGCGCATCATCCCGCTGTCCGAGCCGTGGGCGCGACGCAAGATCCAGATCTGCATGCGGTCATTCGATTCGCTGCCCACCGCCGCCAAGCTCTTCGTCAACCACTTGAGCAGCGGTCAGGCCCAGGCCTGACCGCTGCCCACAAGGGCCTATTGCTTCAGATCTTCGGGCTTGATTGCCTGCGTAATGGCGTCGTCCACGGACGTCACCTTGCCGTCCACCCAGCGCACCAGTCGGAAGTCCTTGTACGACAAAGCTTCGTGGTTTTCCTTGGTGAACGCGGGCGCGTAGGTCTTGATCACGCCATCGACCTTGCCCAGGTTCTCGAGTGCGTGCTGCACCTTGTCGCCGTCGGTGGATTTGGCCTGCGTCATGGCCGCCGCCAGGATCTTCACCGAGTCATAGGCGTGCGCGGCGAACACATAGGTAGGCAGCTTGCCCTCTTTCTTCATGATGGTGTCGTACAGCGCCTTGGACTGCGGCGTGGAGTCTTCCGTGATGGACGCCGAGAAAATCATCTTCTTGGCCAATTCGGGCCCGGCAATGCGCAGGAACGGGGGGCTGAGGTTCGACCAAGACCCCAACGTGGTCGGGAAGTAGCCGATCTTCTCCTGGCTGCGCATCAGGTGGCCATTGGAATCCGCCAGCGCGTAGACAATCAGCGTGTCCGCCCCGGTCGCCTTGATCTTGTTCAATTGCGAGCTCATGTCCGTGTCCTTCGGACCGAACTTCTCGTTGGCCACGGGCGTGATGCCGTGCAGCTTCAACACGGCGGCGGCGTCTTTCGCGCCCTGCTGGCCATAGCCCGTTGTGTCGGCAATGATCGCAACCTTCTGATTCTTCGTGGCGCGCGCCGCATACGCCGCCAGCAGCGTGATCTGGTCCAGGTCCCGCATCGACACGCGGAAGATGTAATTGGCCGGTTCCTTGCTGTAGCGGTTGGTGATCTCGGTGGCGGTGGCCGACGGCGAAATGGTCGGAATCTTCTTCTGCTGCACGATGTGCAGCCACGCCAGCATGTTGCCCGAATTCACACCGCCCAACATCGCGACAACCTTCTCGTTGTCCACCAATTCATTGGTGTTCTGGATGGACTTGGGTGGCGACCCTACATCGTCGCGCGGCACGATGACGATTTTCCTGCCCAATACGCCGCCCGCCGCGTTGATCTCTTCGGCGGCCTGCCGCGCGCCGGACAGCGCCGAAACACCAAAGTCGGCCGAACCACTGGCCGACATGTCGCTGTTGTATCCGATCTTGATATCACTCTGCGCCCAGGCGCCCTGCGCGGCGACCATCAGTGCGGCGGTGCACGCGAGGCGCAAAAGGGGATTTTGCTTGCTCATTGTTTTGTCTCCAGACTTTTAGGTAATGGTGCTTCAACTTGCCGCCGCCATCGGTCTGTCGCCGTTCGCGGTCCACCCTGCGCGCTGCTGTGTGGACACTGCCAGGAACCACGCTTCCACTCAGCCCGCTAGAGAATCAATTCGATGGGATGCTCCAGAAAATGCCTGACTTCCTTCAAGAACCGCGCCCCCACCGCGCCGTCCACCACGCGATGGTCCGCCGACAGCGTCAGGCTCATCACGTGGCCGATGGCCAGGGTGTCGCCGTCCACCACGGGCTGACGCGTTACCGCGCCCACCGCCAGAATGGCGGCCTGCGGCGGGTTGATGATCGCCGCGAACGACCGCACCCCATGCATGCCCAGATTCGACACCGTCAGGCTGCCGCCTTCGTATTGCTCGGGCCGCAAGCGGCCGCCCCGCGCCTGTTCGGTCAACTGCCGTACTTGCGTCGCAATGTCGTGCAGGCCCTTGCGGCCGGCGTCACGCAAGATCGGCGTGATCAAACCCGTATCCAGCGAAACGGCAATACTCAGGTCGATCTGCTCCAAGCGCAGCACGCCCTCGTCGGTCCATTGGGCGTTGATCTCTGGCACCCGCGCCACGGCGCGCGACACGGCCAACAGCAGCAGATCGTTCAGGGAATAACGGATAGGATCGGGGCCGACCTGTGCGTTGCGATTCAGCGATTCGCGCGCGGCCAGCATGCTGTCCATGCGGCAATCGACAGCCAGGTAGAAGTGCGGTATCTGCTGCTTGGACTGCACCAGGCGACGCGCGATGGTGGCGCGCATGGACGTGTGGGGCGTCAGCCTGCCGGCGTGGGCAGGGGTGGCGACCGCCGTATCCGAGGACGTCGCGGGTTTGGCGGTCGGCGCGGCGCGATCTTGCGCGGCGTGTTCGATATCCACACGCACGATGCGCCCGTTCGGGCCACTGCCCGTCAAGGCCTGCAGATCCACGCCCATCAAGCGCGCCAGGCGCCGCGCCGAGGGGCTGGCGAACAAGCGGTGCGAGGGCGCAGCCGCTGCGCCACCGGTAGCGGATAACGCCGCCGCGGCCTGGGCAACAGGCGTGGGTTCTACCGCGTTTCGTTCCACCTGTCGTTCCGCTTGCCGTTCCGCTTGCGCCTCAGCGCGCGGCTGCGCCATCAAGGTTGCAATCACGTCGCCCACGGGCACTGCCGTGTCGCCCGCTTCGACATGGATACGATCCAGCACGCCGTTGTCCACGGCCTCCAGTTCAATGACCGCCTTGTCCGTTTCAATTTCGGCCAGAATATCGCCCACCTTGACCGTATCGCCGGACTGCTTCAACCACTGGAGGATTTTCCCCTCTGTCGTGCCCGCGCCAATCGCGGGCATTACGACCTCGATATCCATGTCTCACTCGCTTTTAGGTTGGGCTTAAGTTACCCGTCTTCTCGATATAGGTAGCCGCATCGGAAATGTCCGCCACCACCGCGTCGCGCGCGCCATCGGCATCGCGGCGGCGCAGCGCTTGCAGCAGTTTGTCGTGATGGCTGAACGACTCCCAGCTTTCCGACTTGCGGTCCTTGCTGCTCATGCTCAATGAAAACAGCGGCGCGATCTGCAGCCAAATGTTCTCGATCATCGTCACCAGCAACGGCATCGATGCCGCTTCGTACAAGGTGAAATGCAGATTGCGGTTGGCCTGGATCGTCTTCAGCGTATCGATCTTGCGCTGATGTCCCAACTTGTCGAACTCCTGCGCGTAGTGTTCGATGCGCGCCACGGTCTCGTCGCTGATGATCTTCACGGCTTCCGCCGCGGCGAAACCCTCCAGGCAGCAGCGGATGCGCACCACTTCCCGAAATCTCGGCAGGCTGGGCTTGGGCACGCGCACACCACGGGTAGGCAGCATTTCCAATGCCCCTTCGGCCACCAGTTTGTTGACTGCTTCACGCACCGGCATCGGGCTGGTGCTCAGCGCCGCGGCCAGGCCGCGCAGCGTGACCTTTTCGCCGGGCGGCACGGCCCCGCTCATCAAGAGCTCCCGCGTGCGTTGATAGATCTGATCCGCGACGGTTACGCGTTCCTGCTTGTTTAGCAGGCCTTCCAGGATGCTGTTGTCCATCTGTACGCCTAAGTCATGTAGACGCCACCGTTCACGTCCAGCGTGGCGCCGCATAGGTAGCTTGCGCCATCGGAGCATAGAAAGGCGATGGGCAAGGCGATCTCGCGGGGCTGGGCCATGCGTCGCAGGGGAATTTTATTCGTATCCAGCGCAGCGCCGTGGGTCATTCCCGTATCGGTGGCCCCGGGCGCGACGCTATTGACGTTTACGCCGGACTCCGCCGCCTTGCGCGCCAGCCATTTCACGAATGCGTGCGTGCCCCCCTTGGCCGCCACGTAGTGCGGACTGGCCGCCAGCCCGCCCATGCGCGCCGCCACCGACGACACCAGCACCATGCGCCCGCATCCCTGGCCCGCCATCTTGGCCAGCGCGGCGCGCGTCAGGTGCATGACGCCCAGCAGATTGATGTCGATGACCTGATGAAACACCTGATCCCAGCCCTCGGCATTCCAGTCGTCCCAGGGGCAGTAACCCGCGTTGGCCACCAGGGCATCCAGCCGGTCGATGCCGGCAATGGCGGCCTCGGTGGCGGCGCGGTCGGTCACGTCGAACGCCACCGCGCGGGCCGGCACGTTGCGCGCGCGCAGTTCCGCCGCCAAGGCCTCCGGGGCATCACGATCCGCCAGCACGAGCGACGCGCCCTGCTCGGCGCACACGTGCGCGGTCGCGCTGCCGATGCCGCCGGCCGCGCCCGTGATCAATATGGTCTTGCCTTCAAGCGCGCAGGGCATGGACGTTTCCTGGTTGAGGGATCAGGCCGCTGTCTTGCAGCATGGTGCTCAGGCGCGAGCGGATATCGTCTTCGCCCGCCAGCGCCGCGCGCTCCAGGGCCTGCGACACCGTCGGCGGCGCCCAGCGGCCCGTCACTCGTTGCACGGGCTGATCCAGATAATCGAAGTAGCGGCGCTGGATCTCATCGGCGATCAGCGCGCCCAGGCTGGCCCCCCGCGTGGTCTGCTCGACAATCGCGACCCGGCCCGTCTTCATGACCGATGCGCCGATGGTGTCGTAATCGATGTCGCGCTGCGACAAGGTGCGCAGGTCGATGATGTCGGCGCTCACGCCCATCTCGGCCGCCACCTGCACGCAGCGGTCCACCATCGTCAGCGTGGCCAGCAATGTAATCTGCTCGCCTTCTTGCACCCGCTTGGCGCGGCCAATCGGAATGTAGTAGTCCAGGTTCTTGGGCACCGGGGTCTTGCGCTTGTGCAATTCTTGCGGTTCGATCACCAGCACCGGATCTTCGCAGCGCAGCGCCGAATTCATCAGGCCCACGTAATCAAAGGCATTGGACGGCGCCAAGATGCGCCATCCGGGGAACAACGCAAACACCCCGGCCGGATCCATGGAATGCTGCGATCCATAGCCCTCCGCGCCCGGGATGCGCGTGCGCAACACCAGCGGCACGCTTGCCGTGCCGTTGAACAGATGGCGGATCTTGCCCGCCTGGT
Organism: Achromobacter spanius; assembly: GCF_029637605.1. Lineage (NCBI taxonomy): Bacteria > Pseudomonadati > Pseudomonadota > Betaproteobacteria > Burkholderiales > Alcaligenaceae > Achromobacter > Achromobacter spanius. The sequence goes on from NZ_CP121261.1 coordinate 3,894,677, forward strand.
TCAGCAACTGGTCGCCCGCCACCAAGAAGAAATCGCTGTACATCAGCTCGACCACGGGCCTCAAGCCCGACAGGGCCGCGCCGGTGGCCAGGCCGCAAAAGCCGTTTTCCGTGATGGGCGTATTGACCAGGCGCCCGGCATAGGTTTCCGTCAGGCCACGCGTGGCGCCCACTGTACCGCCGCCCATGTTGGCGACGTCTTCGCCAAAGACATAGATGCGTTCGTCCTCGGCCATGCGCGCGCCCATCGTGCGCGACATGGCTTCAATGTAGGAAAGGTCTTCCATGTCCTGGGCGGCGTAGTCTTCCGACTCCGCAAAGCGCACGCCCTCGAATTCCCGCATGTCGCTGTTCAGGTTAGCGTCCACGCTTGCCGCCTCGGGCCAGAGTTCGGGACGAATGCGCGCCGACGAACCCGCGCCCTCCACGCAGGATGCCGCAGCTGCGTCCATGGCATCGGACACCGCCGTGTCGATGGCGGCCAACTCATCGGCCCCCAGGATGCCGCGATCGGTCAGTTCACGTTGCAGGAACAGCCACGGGTCGCGCGCCTTCCAGGCGTTCTCTTCGTCGCGCGTGCGGTATCCAAATGCGCTGCCGGGAATGGAGGAGCTCTGGTGGTAATAGCGGTAGACCTCGGCCAGGATAAACGCCGGCTTGCCTTCGCGTTCGATGTGCTCGCGCGCCCAGCGCGTGGCGAGCCAGACGGCGTAGGGGTTCATGCCGTCGACCTTGACCGCCGCGATGCCGTGGCCCTGCGGGCGCGTCAGCAGCTCGGTCTGAAAAGTGGATTGCTCCACGCTCATCGACACGGCGTACTTGTTGTTCTCCAGGAAGAAGATCATGGGCAGGCCGTACAGCGCCGCCAGGTTCATGGCTTCATGGGTGGCGCCTTGGTGCACGGCGCCGTCGCCAAAGAAGGTGACCATCAGCTTGCCGGATCGGCGCTGTTTTTCCGCGAATGCGTGGCCGCACGCGATGGGAATTCCGCCCGCCACAATGGCGTTCGTGCCCATGATGCCCAGGTCGGCGCGGCGCAAATGCATCGACCCCCCGCGTCCCCCTGTCCAGCCGTCCTTCAGGCCCAGGATCTCTTGCATCAGGCCCTGGATCTCTTGGCGCATGCGCAAGCTCAGTCCGCTTGCGACCGGATCCGTGCTTTCGTCATACAGCGCGTTGACGGCCTTGGCCACACATTGGTGGTGCGCGCGGTGCGTGCCATTCATCAGCGTGTCGATCGGTAGCGCCGCGATGCAGCCCGCCGCCCCACCCTCCTGACCGATGCTGGAATGCGCGGGCCCGTGCACCAGGTTCAGCTTGTCCAGCAACAGAATCTTTTCTTCGAAGCGGCGCGCTGCCAGGAACAGCGTCGTCAGGCGCATGGCGTCGGCGCGGGTCAATTGCGCCCAGTCGCTCTCTTCCACGACCAGGGTGCGGGCCGGCGTCGTCTGACCGATGTCCTCAAGTTGCATGTCTCCTCCTTGTGCCGTGCCGGCTCTCGTGGGCCGGCTCGCTGCGTTCAACAATGCGCATTCAAATATGGGCGGTCACGCCGCCGTCCACGACGAGGCTTGCACCCGTCACGAAATCGGATGCGGCACTGGCCAGGAACAAGGTCGAACCGATAAGGTCTTCCGGCTCGCCCCAACGGCCCAGCGGCGTGGTGGCGACCACGCGCTCTGCGTGGCCGGGGATGTCCACGCGCGCCTGACGCGACAAGGCGGTGTCGATCCAGCCGGGCTGGATCACGTTGACGGTGATGCCATCCGAGGCCCAGGCGCAGGCCAGCGAACGCGTCAGTTGCAACACCCCCCCCTTGCTCGCCGAGTACGCCGCCGTAACAGCATTGGAGGCCAGCGCCAGAATCGAACCGATGTTGATGATCTTGCCCTTGCCACGCAGGCTCATTGTGGAGTGCACCGCCTGGCACATGTTGAACGTGCCCTTCAGATTGATATCGACGATGCGGTCCCATTCGTCTTCGGCGTAAAGCTCCGGCCGCATGCGCGTATTGACCCCGGCGCAGTTGATCAGCACATCGATGCCGCCGTACTTGGCAACCGCGTCGGCCACGGCGTTCGCGCAGGCTTCGCGGTCTTGCACGCGCAGCGCGATGGCGCCGGTCTTCACGCCGGCTGCGCGCAGCTCGGACGCCAGCGCGTCCAGCTTTTCCCCCGCCAGGTCGGCCAGCACCAGCGTTGCGCCACCCTGGGCGAATGCCCGGCTGAGCGCAGCGCCAATGCCGCCCGCGGCACCGGTAATCAATACGATCTTGTCTCGAACACTGAATAGTTGTTGGGTCATGCTCTGCTTCGCTGCTGACCGCGTGCCGGCGGATGCCGGACGATATTTCTGATATGTGATCACAAATTGGATTCTAGGAAGGCGAGGGACCAGCGTCAACCTGATTGGGCTCGGGGTCTACCCGTAGACCTTATCGCTCTCGCAATGCAACAAAAAAAGGCCGGGGCACCCCGCCCCGGCCTCGCTGCATCCCTGGGCGCCCCTTGTAGGGCACCCCGGCGCATCAATACGTCAACCGCACCCCCAGCAACACGCTGCGGCCCGGCAGCGGGGCCACCGACGAGATGAACGATGCGTGGTTGTAAGCCAGCTTGTTCAGCAGGTTGGTGCCGCGCAGATAGACTTCGTAGCCCGTCGTGTTGTAGCGGCCGCGATAGGCGACCACCGCGTTGACCAGGTTGTAGCCCGGCGTGCTGTCTTCATAGGCCGCGATGTCTTTCTGCGAGAACACGCGCGCGTATTCCACGCCGCCCGACCACTGCTGCCACTTCACGTTGCCGCGCACGCCCGCGCGCGCCGCCGGGATGCGTGGCAGATTGCCGTCGCCACCCGTCAGCTTGCCGCGCACGTAGTCGCCGAACACGGCGGCCGAGAATATCGGCGTGAACTGGTGGCGCAGTTCGCCTTCCACGCCCGTGAATTCCGCGTCGCGTTGCGTGTACTCGATCAGGCGGAAGTCTTCATAGCGGTCCAGCGTATTGGCGTAGATGTAGTTCTTCACGCGGTTGTGGAACACGCTGGCCGAGAACGTCGTGTCGCCGGCATGCTTGCGCAAGGTCAGGTCGATGTTGTGCGAGGTTTCGCGGCCCAGATCGGCGTTGCCCAATTCGTAGGTATTGGTGGCCAGGTGCACGCCATCGGCGTAGAGCTCCTGCGCGTTCGGCAGGCGTTGCGAACGCGACAGCGACAACGCCACGGAGTACTGCGGCGCAAAGTCCCAGATAGCGGCGGCCGACAGGGACGTGCCCGACAGGCTGCTGCGCGATGCGCCGCCTTCCGGCGAGATGTTTTGCCAGTCCTGGCGCGCGCCCACTTCGAAACGCCAGTCGTTCAACTGGTATTCCTCAAGCACGAACAGGCCGTTCGAGCGCGTGCGGCTGCGCGGCAGGAAGGCTTCTTCGCCGTCGGCGCGGAAATCGCTGTAGGCGTTCTGGAAGCCCACCACGCCACGCCAGCCGGCGATGGGCTTGTGCTGCAATTCCACGCGCAGGTCGTAGCCCTTGTTCTTGAAGCGCGTGCCGACTTCGCCGCCTTCGATCTCGTCGTGCTGATAATCGGTCAAGCCGCCGCGCACGCGGATCTTTTCAAAGCCGGCGAAGGGGTCCTGGTATTCCGCGCGCAGGTCCAGACGATTGCTGCGCAGCTTCACATAGGGCACGCCGCCGTGTTCATGGTCGTGGTCGTGGCCTTCTTCTTCATGGCCTTCTTCGTGGTCATGATCGTCGTGGCCGCCGCAGTGCAGGTGCGTGCCGTGCGGGTGGCAACCTTCATATTCGTGGTTGTGCCCCGGCAAGCCGTACTTGCTTTCCAGGTGCGTGAACGCCAGGCCGACGTAGCCACGCGGCGTAATCCACGACATGCCGACGGAGCCCTGGCTGGATTCGCTGTACGAGCCTTCCAGCTTGCCGCCCGGCCAATCGGGTACGTCGTAGTCGCTGGTGCGGCGCTTCATGCCTTCGACGCGCACGGCGAACTGGCCTTCGCCCGCGGTGATGCCGACGACACCCGCGCGTTCCTTCGTGCCGGTGGCGCCACGCAATTCCATTTCGGCTTCAACGCCTTTTTCCGGCACGGCGGTGGGCACCTTCTTGTCCACCACGTTCACCACGCCGCCGATGGCGCCGCCGCCATACAGCAGCGTCGCCGGGCCGCGCAGCACTTCGATGCGTTCGGCCAGCAGCGGTTCGACAGTCACGGCGTGGTCGGGGGAAATGCTGGAGGCATCCATCACTTCGGAGCCATCGGACAGCACCTTCACGCGCGGCGCGGTCTGGCCGCGTATCACCGGACGGCTGGCGCCGCCCCCAAACGTGTCGCTGTTGACACCGGGCAGGCTCGTCAGGGACTCACCCAGCGTGCCGCTACGCCGTTCGATCAGCTCGTTGCCTTCCAACACAGAGGCCGGCAGCGTGGTGCTGTTGAGGTCCAAGCCCAGCGGGTTGGCGGAAACCGTAATGGGCGCCAGCGTCTTGGCGCGCTTGCTGTCCGCCTCGGTCTCGGCTTGCGCGATAGGTGCGATCAGCATCAGCGAGCACACCAGCGGTTTGAGGCTGCCACGGCGTGTTGGCCGGGCAATTGCAATCTTGCGGCTTCCCTTCTTGAACCCCAGTTTCTTGCCTTTCATCGTATTCTCTCGGATGTTATATCATTACAAATTGCGGACGAATGATATAACATTTCAGAATCAAAGCGATGAAAGTTTGGCGATGAACTGACGCGAACATGCCACGGTTTAGGGATCAGGCGCTATCGAGCGGCCATTGCTGCGCGGCGTGCAGAATCGCCAGCAAATCCTCGCGAGCCGTTTCGCGCCATTCAAGAGCCGGCACGGCGCTTCTTCTTGCTGATCAGGGCACGAGCCTCGTCCATGACCGCTTCATGGGCGACCGGTGGTCGCGTATCGGCCAAGGCCTCATGTACCTTCGCGTGAAACCACGAGTCGTAGCTCCCGGCGTCGACGGCCAGGCCGGCGGGCAAACCGCCCTCTTTTGCCACTCTCGTTAGCAAGATACGCACCGCATCCGAGATGGTCAGGCCAACGTTGGCGAGCTTTTCCGCCGCTTCGGCCTTGAGCTTGTCGTCGACACGGACGTGCAACATTGAAGTGGGTGCCATGGAAGTCTCCGGGGATGGATCGGCCATTATGTATCTCAATTGAGATACATACAAACGGCTCCCCGTTTGCCACAAAAACCTGACAGTTGAAACGGGATTTGGCGAACGAGAATCGGCGCCACTGACCGAGTATCCTCAACACCACGAACCCCTGCACGTGATGTGCGCCGGTTGTTCGGGCGCCAGGCGTCGACGGGTTTTCAACCAACCAGGAGACCCCCGATGATTCCCAAGAACACCATTTGTCTTTGGTACGAAAGCGATGCGCTGGAAGCGGCGCAGTTCTATGCCAAGACGTTTCCCGATAGTGCCGTGGGCGCTGTGCACCATGCCCCATCCGACTACCCTTCCGGCGAGGAAGGCGATGTGCTGACCGTGGAATTCACGGTGATGGGCATCCCCTGCCTGGGCCTGAATGGCGGCCCGGCGTTCCAGCACAATGAGTCTTTCTCGTTTCAGGTGGCCACTGACGACCAGGCGGAAACCGACCGCTTGTGGGATGCCATCGTGGGCAATGGCGGGCAGGAAAGCGAGTGCGGCTGGTGCAAGGACAAGTGGGGAATTTCGTGGCAGATCACGCCGCGCGTGTTGACCGAGGCTTACACGGGCGCTGACCGCGCCGCCGCCAAGCGCGTGTTTGAAGCCATGATGACGATGGGCAAGATCGACGTTGCCACGATCGAGGCGGCGCGGCGCGGGTGAGGGTTTGCGCAGGGGCCAGCCGCGCCGGCCCCTGCCTTATCCACCTGCCAGATCAACCTGCCTTGAATTCCTTGTTCCAGAATTCCAGCATGTCGGCCTTGCCTTCGGTCAGGCCCTTCAAGTCGTACGCCTTCAAGAGCTTTACCTCGGCCTCGGTGAACCCAACGCGCTTCAGATTTTCCGGCAGCGACGCATTGGTCACGGTCGGCGCGTAGCCCATCTTTTCCGCGAAGCCAACCTGGCCGGTCGGGTCCAGCATGGCGTTCAGGTATTCCCACGCGGCGTCCTTGTTGCGGCTGTTCTTCGCCACGCCCGCTTCAAAAGACACCGGCACCGAGCCTTCCTTCGGGATCACGAAGCCCAGCGGCAGGCCGCTGTCTTTCCATTGCAGCGCGCGCGCCTTCCACATGCACGCAATGGCGATCTCGCCCGACTTGAAGGCGGACGCCACCGCTTCGTTGGACGGGTAGATGCGCGGCTCGTTGCCCTTGAGCTTGGCCAGAAAGCGCTTGCCGCCATCAAAGCTCTTGGTGTCGCCGCCCGCGCCCAGCCCGACGAACACCGAGTTGTACAGATACAGGATGTCCGAGAAGCCCACCTGGCCCTTCAACTTCGGGTCCAGCAGCACTTCCAGCGAGTCCGGCGGCGTGGGGAATTTTTCGGTGTTGTAGACCAGCGTCATGGCGCTGAAGATGTGCGGAATGGAATACGGCGTTTTCAGCGCGGCGATGGCGTGCGCCAGGTTGGGCAGCTTCTTCGCGTCGATGGGTTCCAGCGTGCCCGAGCGTTCGGCGTCGTACATGTCGACTTCGCCCAGCAGCGCCACGTCCATGCTGCCGCGCCGCGAGTTCTTTTCGGCGCGCAGCTTGGTCACGCGACCGACCGCGTTGCCGGTGTCGTACACCACGTTCACGCCCTGCTTGGTGACGATGGGGTTGATGATCTGTTGCAGCAGGTTTTGGTAATCGCCGCCCCACGTGCCCACGACGATCTGTTTGTCGGCGGCGAGCGCCATGCCAGGCACCCAGCCCAACGCGGGGGCCAGCGCCAGGCCAGAGGCGGATTTGATGAAGCCACGGCGAGTCAGGTTTTTCTCTTGCATAACAACCTCGTATCGAAGGGGGACTAGCAACTTGCTACGGTGCGGCTGCGCGGCGCGGCTGTGCCCGGCCGCGCAGCCAGGGTTCTTGCATACGTTCAGGCCAGCATTTCCACCGGCGCATCGGGCGCCAAGGCGCGGATCTCCTCCGCATCAATGTCGCGCGCGATCACGATGATGGCGGCGCTGGCGTCGGGTTGGCGCGTCAGCCGTTGCGGCGCGCTGAAGGTGGTGCCCACGGACTGGATCAGGATGGGCTCGGCGCAGTCAGCCACGCGCACCACTGCCTTCACGCGCAGCAGGCGTTCGCCGCACAGGCCCGCCAGGTTATCCAGCCATTCTGAAAAATCCGTCCAACTGATGTCCTCGCGCGCCCGTGCCGCCATGACGCGAATGCGCGGGTGCGGCAGGCCGGGTTTGCTTGCGGCCAACATCCGCGCGGCCAGCCCCGCCAGGTCGGCCACGCCTTGCGACGGCGCGAACGCGGCCTGTACGGCGCGGCGGCGGTCGGGTTCGGCGATCACGTCCGCCAGCGGATTCAGCAAGGCGGCGCGCGCGGCGCGGGCATCCAGCGCGGACGCCGGCAGCAGGTCAGTCTTGGTCAGCACAATGCGGTGCGCGGCGCCAAACTGCGCCATGGCTTCGTCCATCTCGGCCAGCGCATCGGGGTCGCGCGCGCAGTCGTCGGTGCAGACCACCGTCAGCCGCAGGCCACGGCTGGCCAGTTCAGGATCGGCCAACGACGCGATGATGGGGCCGGGCCGCGACAGGCCGCTGCATTCCAGGATCACGCGCTGCAAGGGCCCTTCGCCCTCGGGGCGCGGTGCGTCCAGTAGCGCGCTCAAGGTGTAGACCAGATCGCTGCGCAGCGAGCAGCACACGCAGCCATTGGCCATCAGCGTCATCGGCACGTTGTCGCTGTCGTTGGCCACAATGGCGCCGTCCACGCCGATTTCTCCCGCCTCGTTGACGATCACGCCCGTATCGCGAGAGGTCGGATCGCGCAGGTAATCCACCAGCAGCGTGGTCTTGCCGCTGCCCAGAAACCCGCACAAGAGGAACAGATCCACCGCCATGTCAGGACGCCTGATCCGCGCTGTCGCAAGGCGAGCCCGCGGGCGATCCACCAAACGGCGGACGCTCGCCATCGGGGTCGTCGGCCCAGCTGTCCTTGACCATCTTGCGCACGTCCGCCAGCAGTTCGGCGGTGTCATACACCACGCCGGACTTGATGGTGGTTTGCAGGCAGCGCTTCCATTCCACCTTGGCCGTATCGTCGTTCAGGCGCATGGCGCCGGTGCCGAACAGCAGCTTGAAATCGGTCAGTGGGTTCTGGTCGTGGATCAGCAGATCGGCGCGCTTTTGCACGTCGATGGAGCCGGTATCGTCATCGATGCCCAGCAGCGCGGCGCTTTGCGAGGTGGCGGCGCGCAGCACTTCAATCGGATGAAAGCCCGCTTCCTGCAGCAGTTCCAGTTCACGCACGAACCCAAAGCCGTAGATCTGGAAAATGAAGCCGGAGTCGCTGCCCGCGCACACGCGGCCGCCCAGGTTCTTGTATTCGTTGATGAACTGCATCCACAGGCGATAGTTCTGCTTCCACTCAATCTCGTTGGTGGTGCTCCAGCGATACCAGTAGGCGCCGTGCCCGCCGCGTTGCGGCTGGAAGTACTTCCAAACCGCCTTCCAGGTGTAGTCGTCGTGCCAGTCGGCCCGGCGCGCGCGCATCAGGTCGCGGTTGGCGTCGTAGATGTTGAAGGTGGGCACGAAGGTGTGGCCCAGCTCCAGAAACTGGTCCATCACCTGGCGCCACTTGGCCGACCCCGGTTGCGCCGCCTGCATGAAGGTCTGGCCGGCCACGGCGAAGCGGTAGTACTCGTCGCTGTAGTTGTAGTCGGTGGGAAAGGACTGCACGACGCGGTCTTCGAACAAGGCTTCGGGCAGGCCGTAATAGTGTTCGGAACTGGTCAGGCCCCAGCGCGCGGACTTCAGCGCGTTCACGCGCGTCACCGCCATCTGCGCGTGGTGGCAGCCCGAACGCAGGCCCAGTTGCGCGGCCTCGTCCAGCGCCGCTTCCATGATGGCGGGCGGCGCACCGAAGAACTTGATGCCGTCCGCGCCGCGCGCGGCCAGCTTGCGCACCCATTCGCGGCCCTGCTCGGGCGTGTGGATGGTCTTCACGCGGTCGTTCACGGCGGGAAACACCGAATGCACCACCATGCGCGGCGCGGCGATCTTGTTGGCGGCCGAGAGCTCGCGCTGCTCCATCGTCCAGCCCAGGCCGCCCATCGCGCCCATCTCACGCACCGTCGTCACGCCATGCGCCAACCACAGCTTGTAGATGTAGTCGGCGGGCGGCACGATGCCGCTCATGGCGTGATACGGCGTGCCGATGTGCGCGTGCGCGTCCACGAAGCCTGGCGTGACGAACTTGCCGTGGCAATCAATTTCGTGGTCGCCCGGGCCGGGCCGGCGCTTGGGGTCGATGGCTTTGTGCGGCGTGCCCACGTTGACCAGGGCGGTGATGCGGTCGTTCTCGATCACGATGTCCACCGGCCCCCAGGGCGGCGCGCCGGTGCCGTCGATGATGGTGGCGCCGCGCAAAATCAGCCTGGGAAACGGCCCCAGCCCCCGATCGCGCGACGCGGGCGCGGACGGCGGATGCCAGCCCTTGGCGGCGTTGACGTCGCGGGATTCCTCACCAACTTCCGACTGCGAAAACGTGGGATCGCTCATGGCCTTTACACCCCCAGCCCGTTATGTTCGATGACGCCTTCCTTCATGATGAGGTCGATGTGATCGCCCTGGCCCAGCAGGCAGGACAGGTCGCGATACGGGTTGCCGTCCACCAGCAGCACGTCCGCCAGCGCGCCCACCTGGATGCGGCCCAACTGGCCGACCTGGTTCAGCACTTCGGCGGCGGTGGTGGTGGCGCACTGGATCACTTCCTGCGCGGACAGCACTTCGTTGCGAATGCGGAATTCATCGCTTTGCAGGCGCTGCGACGGCCCGAGCAGATCCGAGCCATAGCCGATCTTCACGCCCGCTTTCTTGTAGATTTCCAGCGAATGCAGCCCGGCGGTGCGCACCGTGGCAATCTTCGCCACCGAATCGGGCGGCAGCCCGTAGTCGGCGCCCTCGTTGGCCAGCGCTTCGTAGGTCACCAGCGTGGGCACTACGAACGCGCCCTTCTCGGCCATGAAGCGCGCCACGCGCTCGTCCACCAGGTTGCCGTGTTCAATGGTGCGCACGCCGTTGCGAATGGCGCGCTCGATAGCGTCGGCCGTGTAGGAATGCGCCATCACATAGGTTTGGCGGCTGGCGGCTTCGTCGACGATGACGCGGATTTCTTCTTCCGAATACCCGTAGGACGCAATCGGGTCAGTCGGCGATGCCACGCCGCCCGAGGCCATCATCTTGATCTGATCCGCGCCCATCTGGAGTTCCTGGCGCACGGCCTTGCGCACGTCGTCGATGCCGTCGGCCACGCGGCCGATGTCGCCCGCGCGGAAGCAGCAGCCGCAAAAGCTCATCGGGCGCAGGTGGTCGGAACGCGGACGCGGGTCCCCATGGCCGCCCGTCTGGCTGATGGCGCGGCCGGAAATGAACAGGCGCGGCCCCTTCACCGTGCCTTCGTTGACGGCACACTTCAGGCCCCAGCCGGCGCCGCCCGCATCGCGCACGGTGGTGAAGCCCCGGCGCAGCATCGCCGCCATGATGGGCACCGCGCGCATCATCACCAGCGCATCGGGCAAGACGCCTTGCGTGCTCAGGTTCAGTTGCGTGGCCAACACGTGCACGTGCAGGTCGATCAGGCCAGGCATCAGCGTGCGGCCGGCGGCGTCGATCACCTGCGCCGACGCGCTGGTGATGGGCTTGTCCGACACTTCCTTGATGACGCCATCCTCGACCAGCACGTGGTGGCCTTCCTGCAGGTCAGCCAGCAAGGGGTCGAGCAGGTTCGCGTTCTTGAACAATACGGATGCCATGAAATTTCCTTGTTGTGGCTCGGGCTCAAGACGCCATGGTCTTGATGTAGCGCCGATGGATCAGCCAGTTCGAAAGCAGTGCAATGATCAGCGTGCCGCACACCAGAATGACGGCCAGCGCGGCGCCGAACGGCCAGTTCGATGCGCGCGTGATCTGGTCATACAGCGCGGGCGCCATCATCGTCAGGCCGGAACCGCCCAGCAGCACCGGCGTGGCGTAGGCGTTCATGCACAAGATGAACACCAGCATCGTGCCCGCCGCCACGCCCGGCGCGGCAATGGGCAGCACGATGCGGCGAAACGTGGTGAAGAAGCTGGCGCCGACGTTGCGCGCGGCTTCTTCCACCGACAGGTCCATGCCTTCCAGCACGCTTTGCAGCGTCAGGATCAGGTAGGGCATGACCACCGCCGTGGTGCCGATGACGACCGCCGTGGGCGTGTACATCAGCGAGATGGGCTTGTCGATCAGGCCCAGGCCCTGCAGCGTGGCGTTCAGCACGCCCGCATTGCCCAGCGCCACCATCCAGCCCGCCGCGCGCACCACGTTGCCCACCATCAGCGGAAACACGAGCAGGATCACGAACAGGCTTTTGTATTTGCTCTGCGTGCGCGCCAGAAAGTACGCCACCGGAAAGCCCAGCACCAGCGCAAGCAGCGTGCACAGCCCCGCCACCCACAAGGTGGTGAAGAAGATGTCGCGGTAATACGCATCACCAAAGAACTTGGCGTAGTTCTCGAAGGTGAAGGCGGTTTGCATCAGATCGACCGGGTCGAACTGGTTGAAGCTGTAGCGCGCCAGTTGCAGGATGGGCACCATGATGATCACCAGCACCACCAGCGATGCCGGAAAGGCCAGCCCCGGCCCCAGCCAGCGGCTGGGACGCCCGTCTACGGTTGCAGTTGTCATGGCGGCTCCTATTGCGTGAAGGCCACGCAGTCTTCGGGCTCGAAGCACGCGTACACGCGCGCACCGGGCGCCGGCTGCGCGCGGCCCGCGCCGCCATTGGCCACCTGGCTGATCATGCGGTTGCCGCCTTCCAGTTGCACGCGCACTTCCAGCACCGACCCCAGGTACAGCGACGACTCCACCACACCCGGCAAGGCGTTGCCGCCCGACGGCTGCTCGGCCAGGCGCACGCGCTCGGGCCGCACACCCACATGCGTGGCCCCTGCCCCGCCCGGCGTGGTGATACGCTGGCCCGCGTCGGTATGGAACTGGTTATCGGCCTGGCCGCGGCCGGTAAACACGTTCATCTTGCCCAGGAAGTCGGCCACGAAAAGATTGGCGGGGTGTTCATACAAGGTGTCGGGCGCGCCCACTTGCTGCACGATGCCGTCATGCATGATGGCCATGCGGTCGGCAATCGCCAGGGCTTCTTCCTGGTCGTGCGTGACGAACACGGTGGTCAGGCCCAGGCGCTGCTGCAAGGAACGGATTTCTTCACGCACTTCCAGCCGCAGCTTGGCGTCCAGGTTGGACAAGGGTTCGTCCAGCAAGAACACCTTCGGTTCGATGGCCAGCGCGCGTGCAATGGCCACGCGTTGCTGCTGGCCGCCCGACAACTGGCGCGGATAGCGGTCGCGCAATTCGGTCATGCGCACCATGTCGAGCACGCGGCGGATCTTGGCGTCGCGCTCGGCCTTGGGCACCTTGTGCATTTCCAGCCCGAAGGCCACGTTCTCGGCCACCGTCATGTGCGGAAACAGCGCGTAGCGCTGGAACACCATGCCGGTGTCGCGCTTGTGCACAGGCAGCCGGGTCACGTCGGTGTCGCCGATCAGGATGCGGCCGGCGGTGGGCGTGATGAAGCCGGCAATCATGCGCAGCGTGGTTGTCTTGCCGCAGCCGCTGGGGCCCAGGAACGTGACCAGCTCGCCTTCCGCGATTTCCAGTGAAAAGTCAGACACCGCCACTGCCGCACCGAATTGCTTGCGGATATTCTCGATTGAGACCTTCGCCATTTTCTTACACCACCTGACTGAGTTTCACATAGCGGTCGGTCACAAGCATGATGATGCCCAACAGCAAGATTTGCACCGAAGCCACCGAAGCGATGGTCGGGTCCAGATTGAATTCCAGGTACTGCATGATGGCGATCGGCAGCGTGGTGCGGCCCGGCCCCACCAGTGAGAGCGACAGTTCCAGGTTTTCAAAAGACACCACGAAACTGAACAGCGCGGCCGCCACGATGGACGGGCGCAGCATGGGCAGCGTCACGCGCATGAAGGCTTTGGGCGCGCTGGCGCCCAGGTTGCGCGCGGCTTCCTCGATGGAGCCGTCCAGCCCGGCCATGCCTGCCGTGACCAGTCGCACCGTCCAGGGAATCGTCAGGCAGACGTGCGCGATGATCAGGCCGCCGAAAGTGCCGACGATGTCCTGGTCCAACACTTCTTCAGCGCGCAGATAGAACAGGTAGATGCCCACGCCCGCCACGATTCCGGGTATCAGCAAGGGCGACAGCAGCAAGGTGTTGACGCCCTTGCTGCCCTGGAAGCGGTAACGCGCAATGCCGACGGCGGCCAGCACGCCCATCACCACGCCAATGGCGGCGGCCACCAGCGACACTTGCAGGCTGAACAGGAAGCCGTTGGCGAACGCGGGGTTGTCCCACGCTTTCACGTACCAGGACAGCGTGTAGCCCGACGGGGGGAAATAGAGGATGGCGTCCTTGAAAAAGCTCAACCAGACCACCAGCACGATGGGGCAGAGCATGAACGCATACATCAATACGACGAAGACCCGATGCAGCCACGTTGCCCACGGAATCACGCGTATGGGCGTGGCCTGGGCGGCAGTGGCGGCCGAGTTCAAGGGAGGCGCGCTATGCAAATCCTGTGTTCCTTGTCAGCGAGGTGCCGGCTCGGTTTCAAACTCCTCCGTTTGGAACTCTTTGATTCCTTCGGTTAACCGAAGCATATCGATGGGTTGCTGCGCGGTTCAACTAGGGATTACCCAACATGGTGCATGCCGCGCGGGTAATTCCGTAGCACGGTGCAAACGCGCGGGTGCAACCCGCCGCAACGTCTTGACGGCGGCAGGTTGCACCCGGGGTTTACATGCAGGATGGCGGCGCTAGACACGCGCCTGGGATCAATGCGCGGCTTCAAGCCCGCATAGCGCTTGCAGCACGGCCACGCGGCTTTGGCCCAGCACCATGCCGTGCCAGTCGTAGGCGTGGCAATAGAACGCATCTTGCGTGGCTTGCAGGATGTCTCGGCGCAGCGCCGCGGGGGCATCGGGGTTAGCCCGCAGCCAGTTGCGGCCGCGCAGCGCCAGCACCACGTCATCGAATGGCACGGTGCCGTATTCCAAGGCCATCAGCGTGGGCGAAGACCGCGGGCACGCCTGGTAGATCAGGCTGGCCAGGTGGCCGGTAATGTCCACCGATGCCGACGTGCCCTGGAACGGCACCGCGATGTCCAGGCCCCACCATTGGCGCGCGCGCGCCACTTCGGCGTCATCGCGACGGCCGGCGTAGATTTTTTCACCATGGCCGCGCGGACCCAGCCCGGTATGCACGTCGATCCAGCCGATATGCGCGTAGGGGCTGGCATGCGTGTCCAGGATGCGACGCAGGTTCTCGCGCGATGCGGCAGGTGCCGCGCCGCCGTAGAACAGGCCATCGGCATGGGTGTATTGGCCGCGCGACACCGCTTGCGCGAACGCGGCTTGCCCATGTTCGGCCACATACCGCGCGACGTCGCGCTGGTTGTCTTCCGACGGCGGCCATTGCGCCGGCAGCAGCAGCGGATGCAGCGCGCCGTAGCCCGGATTCGCCGGCGGCGGCGTGCCGTCAAAGGGCTGGACGTTGCGGTTCAAGTCGACGTTGCCTTCGTCGGTGCGCGCCATCCACGAATAACCGTGGGGGTTCACCGCGTGCACCAGCAGCAGGGCCACGCCCGCCTGGCGCGCGCGCTTCAACATCGGTGCATCGTCCATCAAGGAAAACTGGCAGCCCGCGCCGCAGAATCCTTCAACGCCATGCGTGGCGGACGTCATGATCAACAGACGTTGCGCGTTGGGCGCGCCGATCAGCGCCACGTCGGTGCCCAAGGCTTCGCCCTCGCTGCCGCGCGCCTCGATCGGGTAGGACGCGACCGAGGCGCCCAGGCGCTCGGCGTCGGCCAGGAATCGCTCACGCGATTCCGCGTAGCTGCGGGGAAAGTAGCTGGTACTGCTGGGCATCATGCCTCCTGAGTGTCGATTGCATGGCCGGTGCGGTCCTGTATCCAGAACAGCACCACGGTGGAAAGCGTCACGGTCACCATCAAGTACCAGGCGGGCGCCATGGGGTTGCCGGTGACGTGCAGCAGCCAGGTCACGAAGAACTGCGCAAAGCCGCCAAAAACCGAGATGCCCAGACCATACACGACAGACATGCCGGTGGTGCGCACCGCCTTCGGAAACAGCTCGGGCAGCATCGTGATGACCGGCGCCGTCTGCAAGGCCAGCAACACGGCCAGCAGCGCAATCACCGTCATCAGCCGCGCCGTGCTGGGCGCGGACACCAGCCACTGAAAGCAGGGCAGCAAGGCGCACACCGTGGCCGCGCGCGACCAGAAGATGACCTTCTTGCGGCCCACCCGGTCGGCCAGCATGCCGACAAAGGGCGCGATCACAAAGCCGATGGCGCCCAGCACCACGCTGGCGAACAGCGTGGACGTGGCGGGCAGGCCCAATTCCTTGTTGGCGTAGGCCGGCATGTAGAAGCCGATGATCTGCGCGCACACCATGCCGCCGATCACCAGCAGGATGCCCTTGACGACCAGCGCCTTGTGTTCGGTGAAGACGCGGCGCAGCGGCTGGTGGGTGGGCGCCTGGCGCGCCGTCTCGGGCGCATGCGTGGATGCTGGCGTGGGTTCCAGCGCGGGGGCCAACGCGGGTTCCAAGGTTTCTTCCAGGTTGCGGCGGATGTAGGCGCCCACCGGCACGGTCAAAATGCCGATCACGAACGGCACGCGCCAGCCCCAGGCTTGCATCTGTTCCTGGCTGAGCGTGGCGGTCAGCAACGCCACCGTCAGCGCGCCCAGCATCACGCCCAACGACTGGCTGCCGAACTGCCAGCTTGAGTAGAAGCCGCGCTGGTTCGCGGGCGCGTGTTCAACCAGCAGCGTGGTCGAGGCCCCCACTTCGCCGCCCGCGGCGAAGCCCTGGATCAAGCGCGCCAGCACCATCAGCACGGGGCCGGCCACGCCCATCTGCGCATACGTGGGCGCGGCGGCGATCAGCGCGCAGCCCAGGCCCATCAGCCACAGCGTCAGCGTCATGGCGGCGCGGCGGCCGTGGCGGTCGGCGTAGGACCCGATCAGCATGCCGCCCACCGGCCGCATCAGGAAGCCCACGCCAAAGGTAGCGGTGGTCAGCAGTAATTGACCGTAGCTGGAGGCGGCCGGAAAGAATAGCGGCCCAATGACCAGCATCAGGAACGTGAAGACGGTGAAGTCGAAGAACTCCAGCGCGTTGCCGATGGTGGTGCCGGCGATCACGCGCCGGCGCATCGTCGACGAATGCAAAGGCTGCTGCCGGCCGGACGCGGCGGCGATGGCGATAGACATGTTTTCCCCTTGATGTCCGTGGCGGGGCGGTGCGCGGACCACGCGGTCCCCAAGCCCGCCCCATCCGCGTGAATATACGGATGGCGCACGATAAGGAAAAGACAGTATTTTTGTTCCAGTGAAACCTTTTTGTTATACCCCTGCCCCATGAACCTTCGTCAGTTGCGCGCCTTTGTCCTGATTGCCGAACACGGCAGCATCCGCGCGGCCGCGCGCGCCCTGTTCGTGACGCAGCCGGCTGCCACGCGCAGCCTGCGCGAGCTTGAGCAAAGCGTGGGCGCCGAACTGGTGCGGCGCAGCGCGCGCGGGGTCGAACTCACGCCTTACGGCTCGGCGTTGTACAAGCGCGCCGTGGTGATCCTGCAAGAGGCCAGGCGCGCGCAGGAAGAGATCGGGCAAATGCGCGACGGCGAAGGGGGTTCCTTGAACCTGGCCATCAGTTCGGCCGCCTTGACGGTGCTGCCCGCCGCGCTGGCGGCATTCCGCGCGCGCATGCCGCGCGTGTCGGTGGCCTTCAACGAAGTGGCGCCGCCCTTCAGCCACGAACAACTGGAATCCGGCCGCTACGACTTCCTGGTGCAAACCGAATACGACGGCGAGATCGACGACGGCTTTGCCCGCACCACGCTCTTCACGCTGCCGCTGGCGGTGGGCGCGCGCGCGGGCCATCCGTTGCGGCATGCACAAACGCTGGCCGACCTGCACGACGCGCTGTGGCTGCTGCCCGGCAACATCCAGGCACCCGCCAACCTGCTGCGGCTGGCGTTTGCGGCGCACAAGCTGCCCGCGCCGCGCGACGTGATTCCGTGCCAGTCCATCGCGGTGGCGCTGGCCATCATTGCCGACAGCGACGCGCTGGGCATCTTCGTGCGCAATCTGTTTGACCATCGGCTGCTGCCGCGCGGCCTGCGCATGGTGCCCTTGTCCCACGAACTACCGGCCGCGCGCGTGTCCATCCTGACCCGGGCGGATTCCCCGCCCACGCCCGCCGCGCAGTGCTTCATCGACTGCCTGCTCGACGCCCATGCCGCGCCCACGCGCTAAGCCGAGCAAACGACCGGTTATCATGGGCGCCGGGCCGGCCGACGGCCTTGATAAGATAAGCGGCCACTCACCCCTGCCGGCCGCTCCCACCCTTGCACTCAAGATCCATGGTGTTCCCCCGACTTCCGTCCCCGCCCACGTTGACCGACACGGTCGCCAAGCGCCTGCTCGCCGAAATCGACGAAGGCCGCGTGCTGCCGGGTGAAAAGCTGCCCACCGAGGCCGCGCTGGCCGAGCAGTTTGGCGTGAGTCGCACCGTCATCCGCGAAGCGGTGTCGCGGCTGCGGCAGGACGGCATCGTGGAAGCGCGGCAAGGCAGCGGCGTGTACGTCACCGGGCTGACGGGCAACCGGGCCTTGCGCATCGACGCCACCGAACTCACATCGCTAGACGCAGTGCTGCACATTGTGGATCTGCGCCGCGCGCTGGAAACCGAAATCGCGGCCCAGGCCGCGGCGGTGCGCAAGAAGCGCGACATGGTCGAGATCGACCGCGCGCTAGCCGCGATTTCACAAGCCGTGGCGGACGGCGGCGACGGCGTGAAGGAAGACGTGGCGTTTCACCGCAGCATTGCGCGCGCCACCGGCAACCCCTATTTTCTGACCACGCTGGCGTTCGTCAGCCAGTTCCTGGAAGCCGCCACCCGCGTGACGCGTGGCAACGAAGCCCGCCATGCCGATTTGATGCGCGACGTGCTGCACGAACACGTCGCCATCGTCGAAGCCATCCGCCAGCAAGACGTGGAAGGCGCGCGCGAGGCAGCGCGCATCCACATGGTGAACGCGGCCAAGCGCCTTAGCCAGGCGCACCGCTGAGCTGCTCGCGCCGCTGGCGGGTGCCGATGCCCCAGCGCTGCGCGATCAGACCCATCAGCACAATCACCCCCGCCAGCAAGGACGTGTAGGCAACTTCGTTCCGGTAGGTGCCTTCCACCACCATCGTGATCAACGCGGCGATGATGCACACGATGACCGCATAGGTCAGCCACGGAAACAGCCACATCTTGAACGTCAGCTCAACGCCTTGCGCTTGCAGCCGATAGCGCATGCGCAACTGCGACAGCGCAATGGCCAGGTACACGAACAACGCGATGGTGCCGGTGGCCTGCATCAGCACGTCGTACAGATCCATCTTGGACGTGGCCATCATCCACACCGCCACGAACGCGAACGCGCTGGAGATCAGCACGCCCACATACGGCGTGCCGGTGCGGCGGCCGGTCACCTGCATGATGCGATGCGCGTCGCCACGCCGCGACAGCGAATACAGCATGCGCGAGGCCGTGTACAAGGCCGAATTGAAGCAACTGCACACAGACGTCAGCACGATGAAGTTGACGATGGCCTGCGCGTACGGCACGCCCAACCTGCTAAGCGCCACGTTGTAGCTGCCGTGCGTGGGCTGCGACAGCAGCGGGTCGTTGTACGGCACCAGGCAGACGATGATGAAGATGGAGCCCACGTAGAACAGGCAGATTCGCCACACCACCGAGCGCGTGGTCTTGATGATTTCACGCGCGGGGTCGGCCGATTCGGCGGCGGCCACCGTGACGATTTCCGCGCCGATGAAGGCGAACATCACCCCCAGCATGGCCACCACCACCGACTTGATGCCATTGGGCATGAAGCCCTGCGCGGTCAACTGCGATACGCCGCGCGCTTCGCCCCACGGCCACAGATGCACCACCGCCAGGCTGCCGATGACCAGGAACGCCACGATGGCAATCACCTTGATCAGCGCGAACCAAAACTCGAATTCACCGTAGTTGCGCACGTTCATGAAGTTGACGACGATAAGCGCCACGGTGATGAAGAGCGCATAGCCCCAGTCCGGCACCATCGGAAACCAGCCGTGCAGGATCTGCCCGGCCACATAGGCTTCCCAGCCCATCAGCAAGGCCCAGAAATACCAGTACAGCCAGCCGATGGTGAAACCGGCCCAGCGCCCGATGGCGCGGTCGGCGTAGGTGGAAAACGACCCTGTGTCGGGCTGCGCCACCGCCATCTCACCCAGCATGCGCATGGCCAGAATGACCAGGATGCCGCCACCCAGATAGGCCAGGATGACGGCCGGCCCCGCCAGCGCGATCTGCTTGCCGGACCCGACGAACAACGCCGCCCCGATGACCCCGGCGATCGACATCATCGTCAGGTGGCGTGATTTCAAGCCACCCTTGAGCTCGGTATTTTGTTTGCTGGCCAATGCCCTGCTCCTGTTTCTGTTGCTGCTGCTGTTGCTGCTGCTGCGGCGTCTGCGTCTGCCGCTGCTTCGATGTCCGGCCTCAGCCGAATGCCTTAGTGAAGAAGTCCCGCGTACCGAAGTTGCCGGACTTCAGCGCGATGCTGACCTCGCCACGCGCCACCGGTGAGTAGCCCGCGCACCACGGCACGCCCGGGTCGATCTGCTCGCCGATGGCCATCTGCTGCAAGCCCAACGCCTGCACCACCGCGCCCGAGGTTTCGCCGCCCGCGACAATCAATTGGCGCACGCCGCGCTCAACCAGCCCAACCGCGATGCGCGCAATGGCCGCTTCGATCAGCGCGCCCGCATGCGCCACGCCCAGCGCGCCTTGCGCCGCCTTGACCGCCTCAGGCTCGGCGGTGGAATAGACCAGCACCGGGCCGTGCTGCATGCGCGGCTCGGCCCAGCCCAGCACCTGCGTCACCACGTTCTCTTCCGATGCCAGCCGCATCGGGTCCAGCGCCAGCGCCGGCCGGCCGCTTTCGATGAAAGCCGCCACCTGTGCATTGGTGGCGCTGGAGCAGCTACCCGCCACCACGGCCTGCAAACCGGGCACGCGTGCCTGGCTGGCCGCGCTGGCCGGCGCCAGGCCCCAGTTGCCCGGCAGACCGATCGCCACGCCCGAACCCGCCGTCACCAGCGGCATGCCGCGCAGCGCCGGGCCAAGCCGCAACAGATCATCGTTGGACACCGCGTCCACAATCGCAATTTCCACGCCCTCGTCTTGCAAGGCCTGCATACGCGCAAGAATCGCGTCGGCCCCCGCGGCCACCACGCTGTAGTCGATCAGCCCGACCTTGCGCGCGGTCTGCGCCTGCAACACGCGCACGAGGTTCGGGTCGGTCATCGGCGTCAGCGGGTGATGCTGCATGCCCGATTCGTTCAGCAGCACGTCGCCCGCGAACAGGTAGCCCTTGAAGACGGTGCGCTTGTTGTCAGGAAACGCGGGCGTGGCGATGGAGAAGCGCGTGCCCAGCCGCGTCATCAAGGCATCGGTCACCGGGCCGATATTGCCGTCCGGCGTGCTGTCGAAGGTGGAGCAGTATTTGAAGTAGATCTGCTCGGCGCCTTGCTGCTGCAACCATTCCAGCGCGGCCAGGGATTGCGCCACGGCGTCTTCCACCGGCTGCGTGCGCGTTTTCAAGGCCACCACCACGGCGTCCGCATCGGCGCGCAGGGGCTCGCCCGGTACGCCAATGGTTTGCACCGTGCGCATGCCCGCGCGCACCAGGTTGTTGGCCAGATCGGTGGCGCCCGTGAAGTCGTCGGCGATACAGCCTAGCTTGATAGTCATTTGGCCTCCGGCAAGCTGATGCCAGGAAAAATCTTGATGACGGCGCTGTCGTCCTCGCGGCCATGCCCCGCCGTGGACGCCTGCATGAACATCTGATGCGCGGTGGACGCCAACGGCAGCGGAAACTTGCTGTGCCGCGCGGTGTCCAGCACCAGCCCCAGGTCCTTCACAAAAATATCCACGGCCGACAAGGGCGTGTAGTCCGCCGCCAGCACATGGGGCATGCGGTTTTCGAACATCCAGCTATTGCCGGCGCTGTGCGTGATGACCTCGTACAGCGCGTCCGCGTCTACTCCCTCCCGCAAGCCCAGCGCCATGGCTTCGGCCGCGACGGCAATGTGCACGCCAGCCAGCAGTTGGTTGATGATCTTGACCTTGCTGCCCGCCCCCGCGCGGTCGCCCAGCCGGTAGACCTTGCCGGCCATGGATTCCAGCACCGCGCCGCAGGCGGCGTAGGCCGCCGCGCTGCCCGCCGTCATCATCGTCATCTGGCCGGCGGCGGCCTTGGCCGCCCCGCCCGAGATCGGCGCGTCCAGGTACAGCACGCCCAGTTCGGCCAGGCGTGCTTCCTGCGCAATGGACCAGTTGGGGTCGACGGTGGAACACATCACAAAGACGGCGCCGGCGCGCAGGGCGGCGGCGATACCGCCGTCGCCATACAGCACGGCCTCGGTCTGCTGCGCGTTGACGACCACGCTCACAACGATGTCGCAGGCGGCGGCCATCTCGGCCAGCGTGGCGCAGGCCACGCCGCCTTCGGCGGCGAAGGCTGCGGCGGCCTCGGGGCGGATGTCATAGACGTGCACATCGTGGCCGGCGCGGCGCAGGCTTTGGGCAATGCCCGCGCCCATGGCGCCCAGGCCGATAACGCCGACGCGGCGGGGGGAAGGTTGCGGATGGCTCATGGCGGTGTCGTCCGGAATGTCGATGGGAATGGCGATAGGAAAGTGTCGGTACGGAATAGCGGTACGGTGTATCGATGCCGTGTATCGATGCGGTGTATCGATGCGGTGTGTCGATACGGAGGCGTCGCGCCGCGCTTTACCGCGGCAGGTCGTCGGCCAGATAGGCGCGGATGATGTCGGCAAAGCTCTTATCGCCCGCCAAACCCAACCGGTTGGCGCGCGTGGTGTCCCAGCGGCCAGGCCAACTGCCCACGATGCGTTCCACCTTTTCATCCGGCCGCCAGGTGATGCGGTCGGCCACGGCGTCGCCCGCCACGTCGCGCAGCGCCTGTTCCATGTCGGCCACGGTGACGGACACGCCCGGCAGGTTGATCGGCGCGCGGTCGGCCACGGTATCGGCGGGCAGTTCGCAACCGGCAATCAGCGCCTGGATGGCGC
Organism: Achromobacter spanius; assembly: GCF_029637605.1. Lineage (NCBI taxonomy): Bacteria > Pseudomonadati > Pseudomonadota > Betaproteobacteria > Burkholderiales > Alcaligenaceae > Achromobacter > Achromobacter spanius. The sequence continues at coordinate 3,917,083 of NZ_CP121261.1, forward strand.
CGCGTGGCGACAGCAGCCACAGGCGCGTATCGGGGCCGACCGGACACACGGCGGCTTCGCCGTTGAGCGGTTCGCGGATGATGCCGCTGGCAAACGACGAGGCGGCCGCGTTGGGCCGGCCGGGGCGCACGCTGATCGTCGGCAGACGCAGCACGCGCCCATCCACAAAGCCGCGCCGCGTGTAGTCGGCCAGCAGCAGTTCGGCAATGGCCTTCTGCGTGCCGTAGGACGACTGCGGGCACAACGCGGTGTCGTCGCGCACGGTGTCGGGCAAGTCGCCGCCATACACCGCCACCGAACTGGTGAAGATCACGCGCGGCTGGTGGCCCAGCGCGCGGCACACGTCCAGCAAGGCGCGCGATGCATCCAGGTTGATGCGCATGCCCAGATCGAAATCCGCCTCGGCCTGGCCGCTGACGATGGCCGCCAGGTGAAAGATGGCGCGCGTATCGGTGTCGATGGCGTCGCGCAGCACGGCGGGGTCGGCGATGTCGCCCACCCGCGAATGCACGCGCGGGTCAGTGAAGGCGTCGGTCTTCACGACGTCCAGCAGGTCGATGCGCGTGATGGTTTGCGGGCCGCTGGCGTCCAGCGTCAGCGTGCCTTGCTCAAGCAGTTGTCGAGCCAGCCGCTGGCCCAGGAATCCGGCGCCGCCGGTGATCAGGATTTTCATGTGGAGCTCGCTTCTTGTTGACTCAGTGCGTGGCCAGATAGGCTTGGGCCCAGCCCAGGCCCGCGCGCGTGCCGGCCTTGGGGCGGTATTCGCAGCCGACCCAGCCGGCATAACCCAGCGCATCGATGCGGTCGAATAGATAGGGGTAATTCAGTTCGCCCAGGTTGGGCTCGTGACGGTCGGGCACGCCGGCAATCTGGATGTGCCCAATGCCAGCCATATCGCGTTCCAGCTTCACGGCGATGTCGCCTTCGACGATCTGGCAGTGATAGCAATCGAACTGCACTTTCAGGTTGGCCGCGCCGACTTCTGCGCAAATGGCCTGGGCCTCATCTTGGCGGTTCAGAAAGAAGCCGGGGATGTCGCGCGTGTTGATGGGTTCGATCACCACCGTGATGCCCGCCGACGCGGCGGCGCTGGCGGCTCGCGCCAGGTTCCGCACATAGACCTCGCGATGCGCCGCGCGATCCTGATCAGGCCGGATCAGGCCCGCCATCACGTGCAGGCTGCGGTTGCCCAATTGCGCCGCATAGCTCAGCGCCTGGTCCAGGCCGCGCAGGAATTCGTCTTCACGGCCAGGCAGCGACGCAATGCCGCGTTCGCCGGTCGCCCAGTCACCGGGCGGCGCGTTGAACAAGGCTTGAGTCAGCCCGTTATCCTGCAACCGCGCGCGGATGTCAGCGGCGGCGAAGTCGTAGGGGAACAGAAACTCCACCCCCTGGAACCCGTCGCTGGCGGCGGCCTGGAAGCGGTCCAGGAAGGGGTGCTCGTTGTACATCATGGTCAAATTGGCGGCCAGGCGCGGCATGGCGGGTCCTTATCTATCGGGGTTGCGTGGGCCGTCGGGCCATTAGCGGTTGACCAGCTTGGCGGGTGTGAACCAGACCGCGATGGCGCCGATGACCAGCACGGCGGCCAGCACGTACATGCCGGACGCGGTGGATTGGGTCAGGTCTTTCAGGTAGCCAATCATGTAGGGGCTGGCGAAGCCCGCCAGGTTGCCCACCGAGTTGACGATGGCGATGCCCGCCGCCGCCGCGGTGCCCGACAGAAAGGCCGTGGGCAAGGACCAGAACAGCGGCGCGCACGTCAGCACACCGGCCGCGGCCAGGGACAGGCAGATCAGCGAAATGACAGTGCTGTCGGCAAAGGACGCCGCGGCGGTAAAGCCCACCGCGCCCGCCAGCGCCGGCACGATCAGGTGCCAGCGGCGTTCGCGCCGCTTGTCGGCCGAGTGGCCCAGCAGGTTCATCACGATGATGGCGCAGATGAACGGAATGGCGCTGAGCAGGCCGATGTTGAACGCGCCCGTCACGCCCGTCGATTTGATCAGCGTGGGCATCCAGAAGGTCAGGCCATATTGGCCCGCGACGAAGGCGAAGTAGATCAGGCACATCCACCACACGCGCTTGTCAGAAAACACCGCGCGCAGCGAGTGCTTTTGCGTGCCCGTCTGCTTCTGGTCCTGTTCGATCTCGCGTGTCAGCAACTGCTTTTCATCGGCCGTCAGCCATTTGGCGCTGGCGATGCCGTTGTCCAGGTACATGATGGTGACCACGCCGATGAGCAGCGCGGGTATGGCCTCGATCAGGAACATCCACTGCCAGCCCTGCAAGCCGTGCGTGCCGTGGAAGGCTTCCATGATCCAGCCCGACAAGGGGTTGCCGAAGATACCGGCCACGGGAATGGCGGACATGAACAGCGCGATGATCTTGGCGCGGCGGTGCGCGGGATACCAGTAGGTCAGGTACAGGATGACGCCGGGGTAGAAACCCGCTTCGGCCAGGCCAAGCAGGAAGCGCAGGATGTAGAAGCCGGTGGGCGTTTCCACGAACATGAACATGCCGGAAAGAATGCCCCAGGTGATCATGATGCGCGCGATCCAGACGCGCGCGCCCAGGCGATGCATGAGCAGGTTGCTGGGCACTTCAAAAAGGAAGTAGCCAATGAAGAACACGCCGGCGCCCAGGCCGAACACGGTTTCGCTGAACCCCAGGTCTTGCGACATTTGCAGCTTGGCGAAGCCGACGTTGACGCGGTCCAGGTAAGCGATGACATAGCACAGCATCAAGAACGGCACGAGCCGCCAGAACACCTTGGCGTAGGCGCGCGCGGTTTCCAGGGAATCCGGCTGCGGCGCGCCAGCGGTGGCGGCGGTGCCGGGGTTGCCGGGTTTGCCAGGCACAGCGCCGGACGTCAAATCCATCGGGGGCATGCATCGTCTCCAAAAGAGTGCGCCGACCCGGTCCGCAGCAGGGCGGCCAGGCGGCTTTGTACAGGTGAGGGAATCAGTAACGCGTGCCGAAGGTGGCTCGAAGTTCATCGATGGCCTGGGCGGACAGCGGCGCGGGGCGCGGCTGGCTCATCAGCCACAGGCGGGCGGTTTCTTCCAGCTCTTCCAGCGCGTATGACGCATGCGCCACCGAGCGTTCCCACACCACCGGCCCCAGCCTTTCGAACAGCGCGCCGCGCACCTGGCCCGCCACGGCGGCAACTTCCGCGGCGGCTTGCGGGTCGCCCGGCCGGCGATAAGCAATCAAGGGAATGCGGCCCACTTTCATGACCTGGTAGGGCGTGATGGGTGGCAGCACTTCATCAGGCCGCCACACGCCGGCAAGCGTCAAGGCCACCAGATGCGTGGAATGCGTGTGGATGATGCCGCGCGATTCGGGGCTGGCGCGATAGATGCCCTGATGCAGCACCAGCGTCTTGGACGGCTTGGCGCCGGACACCCAATTGCCGTCCAGGTCGACCTTGGCCAGATCGGCCGGGTCCAACCGCCCGAGGCAGGCGTCGGTGGGGGTGATGAGCCAGCCATCATCCAGCCGGGCGCTGATGTTGCCGGCCGCGCCCACGGTGTAGCCGCGTTGGTAGAGGCTGGCGCCGACGACGCAGATTTCTTCGCGGATGCGGGCTTCATCAGTCATGAAAAAACCCCTGATTGGCAGGGGTGCATGTCTGGAGTAAACGGCGCGAAAGGTTCGGCGCGAAACGCAGCGGCTGGGCCAGCATGATGGGATGTCTCTTGTATTGAATTTATCGGGTCATCATACAAATTTAATGATCACGACCATATCGGGTAAACCCCTATACAGCAAACAAAAGGCCCGGGCAGATGCCCAGGCCCCAGGGACGAAAACTAGCGCGAACAGCAGCGCAAACGCAGCGCAAAAACAGCCTGCGCGACGCTTATTCCAGCACGCGCCCCTTCGTCTCGGGCAGCAGCAGCGCCGTTACGATCACCACCGCGTACGCCCCCGTGGCAAACGCGCCGATGGCCCAACCCAGCCCGTGCGTCTGGCTAAGAAAGCCGACCAGGCTGGGAAACAGCGCACCAATGCCGCGCCCGAAGTTGTAGGCGAAACCTTGGCCCGACGCCCGCACGCCTGACGGGAACAGCTCGGTCAGGTAAGCGCCGATGCCGCTGAAAATGCCCGACGCCGCAAAGCCCAGCGGAAAGCCCAGGAACAGCATCTGGTGATCGGTCAGCGGCAATTGCGTGTACACATAAACGCTGATGGTCGACAGCACCGAGAAGATCAGCAGGTTTGCGCGACGGCCCAGGCGGTCGGCCAAATAGGCCCCCGCAATGTAGCCGCAGAACGAACCGAAAATAATGACCATCAGGTAACCGCCCGTGTTCAGCACCGACAGTTGGCGCTCCACTTTCAGGTAGGTTGGCAACCAGGTCGTGATGGCGTAGTAACCGCCCTGCACGCCCGTGCAAAGAATGGCCGTGATGACGGTGGTCTTGATCAGCGCGGGCGAAAAGATCTTCCAGAACGACGCGCGCGCCTCGCCCGCATGCACCCTGGCCTGCGCGCGCTTGAACACTTCGGGTTCGGGCACGTTCTTGCGGATGTACAGCACCAGGAACGCGGGCAGCACGCCGATCCAGAACAGGCTGCGCCATGCCCATTCCGGCGGCAACAACGAGAACGCCACGGTGTACAAGACCGCCGCCGCGCCCCAACCTACCGCCCAGCCGCTTTGCACGGTGCCCACCGCTTTACCCCGGTGTTCGGCGCGCACGATCTCGCCCATCAACACCGAGCCCACGGCCCACTCGCCGCCAAAGCCCAAGCCTTGCAACGCGCGCAGTAAAAACAACTGCTCGAAGTTCTGCGCGAAGCCAATGGCCACGGTGCAGGCCGAAAACCACAGGATCGTGTATTGCAGGACGCGCACGCGGCCGTAGCGGTCGGCCAGGATGCCGGCCAGCCAACCGCCGATGGCGGAGAACAGCAGCGTGACCGTGCCCAGCATGCCCGCCTGGCCCTTATCGATGCCCCACAGGCTCATCAGCGTGGCGATCACGAAGGTGAACACCATGAAGTCCAGGGCGTCGATGGCCCAGCCGCCGAACGCGGCAATGAAGGTGCGGCGTTCGGTCTTGTTCAGCTCTCTATACCATTGCATGGCTTGTCTCTTGAATCGTTCTGAAGGGGCTGGCGCTTAGCGCGCCGGGGTGAATCCGTACAGGCGTTCGGGGTTGCTGACCAGGATGCGGTGGCGCACGTCGGCATCCGGCGCCCACTGCGCAAGCTGGTTGCGCAGGCGGCCCGTGTTGACCATGCGCGTTTGATGCACATGCGGCCAGTCGCTGCCCCACAGCATGCGGTCGGGCGCGGTGTCGATCAGCGTTTGCGCCCACGGCGTCACGTCGCTGAAGTCATCGAAGCGATCGCTGATGCGGTAGGCGCCCGACAGCTTGACCCACCAGCCGTGGTCGCGCACCAGGTGCTGCAGGGCCAGAAAGCCCGCGCTGTCAGTGCCATCCGCCACCGGCATGTGCCCCATGTGGTCCACCACGCCCGGCACCGGCAGCTTGCGCATGCGCGGCAGCAAATCGGGCAATTGGCGCGCATCCATCAGGAATTGCATGTGCCAACCCAGCCCGGCAATGCGGTGCGCCAGCGTTTCCATGGCGTCAAAGCCAATGCCGCCACCAAACAAGACGTTGATGCGCAGGCCACGCACGCCAGCGGCATGCATGGCTTCCAGCTCCTGGTCGCTGACGTCGGGCGCGACGACGCCAACCCCGCGCAGTTGGTCGGGATGGCGGCGCAGCACTTCCAGCATGTAGCGGTTGTCGGTGCCATAGACGCTGATCTGCACCAGCACGCCGCGCGACATGCCGGTCTGGCGCAGCATGCCCAGGTAAGCGGACTCGGGCGCGGGCGGCGGTGTGTAGGTGCGCTCGGGCACGAGCGGATACGCGCTGCTGTCAGCGGCGACCACGTGCGCATGCGTGTCGCAGGCGCCGGGCGGGATGTCGAAGGTGGCGGCGTCCATGTCGGGCAAGGGTGCCAGGCACAGCGGGGGCTGGCTGGCAGTCGAAGGGGAAGAGCTCATGCGTGGGTCTCCTTGGTTCGTGATCGTCTTGTGATCATGCCAGCGGACCGGGGTGGCGCCAAAGGGGCTGGCAACAACGCGGCTGGCGCCACCCCGGCCTTCAATTGACGGTGATGTTGGCGTCCTGGATCAAGGCCGCGAAATGCGGCACGTCGCGCGCGATCAGCGCCTGGAAGGCCGCCGCGCCCTGGTCTTTGCCGACGGGTGCCTGCGCCGCCAGCTTGTCCAGCGAGTCCTGCACGCCGGGGCTGTTCAGCGCTGCCGCCAAGGCCTGTTCCAAACGCGCGATGACGGCGGGCGGCGTGCCGGCCGGCGCGGCGATGCCGTTCCAGACGCTCATGTTGAACGCCGGCACGCCGGCTTCCGCAAAGGTCGGCACATCGGGAATCTGCGGCAGGCGCGATTCGCTGGCCACGGCCAGGGCCGTGACGCGCTTGCCTTCGTGGATGGGAATCATCGTGACGGTCTGGTCGATCACCGCGTCCACCGTGCCGGCCATCAGGTCGGCGATGGCCGGCCCCGCCCCGCGATACGGAATCTGCATGCCCTTGGTATTGGTCACGTGCATGAAGTAGGCGGCCGCGATGTGGCTGGTGGAGCCCGAGCCCGCGTTGCCGAAGTTCACGTCCGCACCGTTCTTCTTCATGCGCGCAACGAAGTCGGGCAGCGTGGTGATGCCGCTTTTCTTGCTGACCGACAGCACCATCGGCACCGTCGCCACCAGGCCGATGGCGGCCATGTCGCGGCGCGGATCGAACTTGGCCTTGGGATATAGCGACGGCGCAATCGCCAGCGACCCCATGTTGCCGAAGGTGATGGTGTAGCCGTCGGGCGCGGCGCGCGTCACGCGTTGGTTGCCGATCATGGTGCCGCCGCCGCCCAGGTTTTCCACAACAATGGTCTGGCCCAGGTTCTCGCCCATGGCCTGCGCCACGATGCGGGCCAGGCCATCCGTGGAGCCGCCCGCCGCATAGGGCACCACCATCGAGATGGACCGCGTGGGGTAGTCCTGCGCGCTTGCGTTGGCGCCAAGCGCCATCAGGCCGACGGCCAGGGCCGCCCGGAATGTCTTCTTCATGTCTCGCTCCTTGCTATGTGTGCCGGCAATAGCCGGCCCCTCCGCCTGGTGCCGGCGGTTATGGGTGATGCAGGTTGAAAAAAAGCGGCGCGGACCATGCCGCGCCGTAGGTCTGAATCTAGGAATCCGCTTTCTTTGCGCTCAACTCCACGCCCGCCAACTGTTCGGACAGGCGCGCCACGGCGGTGTGGTCCTGCCCCTTGCCCAGCGTCTTGCCCGCCGAGGCCCAGAGCTCGCGGCACAGCGACGCAAACGGCGTGGGCGTGCCGGTGTCGGTGGCGATGCCCAGCGCAATGCCCAGGTCTTTCACCATCAGGTCCAGCCCGAAGCCCGAGTTGAATTCGCGTGACAGCACGAACTGCTTGAACTTCTTTTGCGTGGAATTGTTCATGCCGGTGGACGCGTTCAACACATCCACGATCACGTTCGGGTCCAGGCCGAACTGCTGGCCGATCAGCATGGCTTCCACGCCGATCAAGAAGCCGCCCGCGGACACCAGATTGTTCAGCGCCTTCATGGCATGGGCGCTGCCCACATCGCCCACCGGCGTGATGGATGTGCCCATGGCCGACAGTGCCGGGCGCACGCGCTCAAGCGTGGCGGCCGGGCCGCCGAACATGATGGAGAGCTCACCGGTGCGCGCGCGCGGCACGCCACCGGACACGGGCGCATCCACCATCTGCCCGCCCGCCTCGGCCACAGCCTGGGCCAGGCGCTGCGTATGGGCCGGCACGCCCGAGCTCATTTCCACCACCACGCTGCCGGCACGCAGGCCCGCCAACACGCCATCGGCGCCGCTCAGCACTTGTTCAACGATGCCGCTGGTGGGCAGCATGGTGACGATGATGTCGCTTTGCGCGGCCAGCGCCGCGCAGGTGGCGGCTGCCTGCCCGCCGACTTCCTGCGCGAACTTGTCGGCCTGGCCCGGCACGGCATCAAACACCGTCACCGCGAAGCCGGCCTGCACCAGCCTCGCCGCCATCGGCCAGCCCATGCTGCCGATGCCGATCAGCCCCACGCGCTCTTGCGCTGCGCTCATGCTTGCTGCTCCTTGAAGGCGCCCTCTTCTTCCAGTACCTGGTTGGCCACCTTGAAGGCGTCCAGCCCCGCCGGAATGCCGCAGTACACGGTGGCTTGCAGCAGGATCTCTTTGATCTCTTCCACCGTGACGCCGTTGTTCAGCGCGCCCTTGACGTGCAGCTTGATCTCGGCCGGGCGGTTCAGCGCCGTCAGCATGGCCAGGTTCAGCATGCTGCGCGTCTTCTTCTCCAGGCCCGGACGGCCCCAGGTGTAGCCCCAGCACCATTCGGTGGTGATGTTCTGGAACGCCATCATGAAGTCGTTCGCGCGCGCCAGCGAACCGTCCACGTACTCGGTGCCCAGCACCTCGCGACGCAGGTTCAGACCTTGGTCGAACAGGGCTTGGGTTTCGGATTTGATGTCTGCCATGAGTTCCTCACTGGTGATGGATGAAAGGCGATTACGTGATCGATTACGCGATGGATTGTCTGCCCATTTTTGTCAGATCGTCAATAGTCGGATTGTCGGACAATATGCTTGACTGCGTAAATATTGAGCACAATAATGCGGCAAAGCGCCGGGCTGGCTGCCGTGCGCCCATTTCCCATAAAAGCCAGGAGACAAGCATGAAAAGCAACCCCAAACAGGCCGTGCACCCCGCAGTCGTACGCCACGGGCGCCGGGAATTTGTCGCTGGGCTGGGCGCCGCCGCGCTGGCGGCCTCGCTGCCGGGCATGGCACGGGCGGCACCGGCCGAGATCAATGTCGGCGTCATCCTGCCGCTATCCGGCGCCAACGCGCAGTTCGGCATCAATTCCCGCCAGGGGCTGGAATTGGCCGCGGACGAGATCAACGCGGCCGGCGGCATCAAGTCGCTGGGTGGCGCCAAGCTCAAGCTGATCATCGCGGACGCCACCTCGCAGCCCACCACCGCCGCCACCGTGGCACAGCGCCTGATCACGCAGAACCGCTGCGTGGCGATCATTGGCGCGTACGCCTCGTCGTTGACGCTGGCGGTGTCGGAGGTGACCGAACGCCGTGGCATCCCGCTGTTGACCATGTCGTTCTCGGACATGCTCACCGAGCGCGGCTTCAAGCACATCTTCCAGGTGGTGTCCAAGGGCTCGGTGCTGGGCCGCGCTCAGTACGATTACGCCGCGTCGGTCGTGGCGGGCGCGTCAGACATCAAGAAGATCGCGCTGCTGTACGAAGACACCGCCTATGGCACCTCGCAGGCGGTGGGCGTGCGCAACGCGGCCAAGGCGGCCGGCGCCCAGATCGTGCTGGACGAGGCCTATCCGCTGGGCATCACCGACGTGACGCCGCTGATCAGCAAACTGCGCGGCTCCGACGCGCAGATCGTGTTCCCCATTTCGTATCTAAACGACAGCCTGTTGATCATCCGCGTGATGCGCCAGCAACGGCTGACGGTGCCCGTGGTGGGCGGCGCGGCGGGCTACGTAATTCCCGACTTCGCCCGCGCGTTGGGCCAGTACGCGCAGGCGGTGCTGTCGATTGCGCCGGCCAACTACGACCAGGCGCCCGAATACACCGAACGCTATCGCAAGCGCTTCGGCACCTTCATGCCGCACGAAGCGCTGGAACACGCCGTGTGCGCGGGGGTGCTGGCCGCGGCGCTGGAGGTGGCGGCGTCCGACAAGCCCGAGGCAGTGACCAAGGCGTTGCGTGCGCAGAAGTACGACCAGGGCTGGGCGGGCGTGATGTCGGGCGGCGGCGTGCATTTCGACGCCAAGGGCCTGAACACGCTGGCCCAGCCCGTCATGGTGCAGTGGCAGAACAACGAACTGGTGTCGGTCTGGCCGCAGGCTTTGGCCAAGGGTCGAGTCATCAGCGCCACTTGAGCGGCATCTAGGCGGCATCACGCAAGACGGAGGGGGACGGTCATGCAATTCTTGCAGGCGCTGGTGGACGGCATTCTGCTGGGCGGCGTTTACGCGGTGATCTCGATTGGGCTGACGCTCGTCTTCGGGGTGGTGTCCATCGTCAACTTCGCCCAGGCAGAATTCCTGATGGTGGGCATGTTCGTGGCGTACTTCGCCTGGAAGCTGCTGGGGCTGGACCCGTTGGTGGGGTCGCTGCTGTCATTCGCCGTGGCCTTCGTGCTGGGCGTGCTGACGCAGAAGTTCCTGATCAACCGGGTGATGAAGGCGCCCGCCGTGGCGCAGATTTTCCTGACGGTGGGCTTGCTGATCGTCATGGAAAACCTGGCGCTGATCCTGTTCGGATCAGAGTTCCGCTCGGTGCAAACGCCCTACCAGATGACCGCGCTGGCCGTGGGCCCCATTCTGTTCAGCGCGCCGTATCTGCTGGCTTTCGTGGTGGCGTCGGTAGCCGGGCTGACGCTGTGGTGGGTGCTGAAGAAAACCTGGTGGGGCATGGCCGTGCGCGCCACCGCCCAAGACCCGATGGCCGCGCGGCTGTCGGGCATCTCCACCCACCGCGTGCATCAGTTGGCCTTTGGCCTGGGCGTGGGGCTGACGGCCCTGGGCGGCGGCATCATCCTGCCGTATCTCACGGCGTCCACCACCGTGGGCGCGCAGTTCAGCGTGCTGATGTTCACGGCGGTGGTGCTGGGCGGCCTGGGCAGCGTGCTGGGCGCGGTGGTGGGCGGTGTGGCGGTGGGCGTGATCCAGTCGCTGTCGTCGCTGGTGCTGCCCATGCAGTTGCAGAACCTGGTGCTGTTCGTCATCTTCATTCTGGTCCTGGCCGTGCGCCCGGAAGGTCTTTTGAAAAGGGCCGCATGATGCGCATGAATCGACAACTCCTGCCTTGGGCGCTGCTGCTTGCGGTGGCGCTGGCGGCTCCCTGGCTGATGGAAGACCAGGGCTATGCCATACGCGTAGTGACGCTGGTGCTGCTGTTCGCGGCGATGGGCCAATCGTGGAATATCGTGGGCGGCCTGGCCAACCAGATCTCGTTGGGCCATGCGGCCTTCTTCGGCCTGGGCGCGTATACGTCCACTCTGCTGCTGATGCGCTATGGCATTTCACCCTGGCTGGGCATCGTGGCCGCAATGGCGGTGGCGGCGGTGGCCGGCGCGCTGCTCAGCCTGCCCACCATGCGGCTGCGCGGGCATTACTTCGCGCTGGCAACGCTGGCGTTTGGCGAAGTGCTGCGCGCCATCGCCAATACCTGGGCGTCCGTCACGGGCGGGCCGGTGGGCCTGTCCATTCCGTTTGCCGAAGGCTGGGCGCAGATGCAGTTCAAGTCCAGCATTCCGTACTACTACCTGATGCTGGGGGCCGCCATCATCACGTCCGTGGTCTTTGCGCTGATCAGCCGGTCGCGGCTAGGCTACCGCCTGCGCGCGGTGAAGGCCAACCCGCAAGCGGCGGAAGTGATCGGCGTGAACACCGCGCAAACGCGCATCCTGGCCGCCGTGGTGTCCGCCGCGCTGATGGGCGCCTGCGGCACGCTGTACGCGCAGTTCATCTACTTCTTCGACCCGGACACGGTGTTCTCGCTGGTGGGCGTGTCGGTGCGCGTGGCGCTCATCTGCATCATCGGCGGCGTGGGCACGGTGGCGGGGCCGCTGATCGGCGCGCTGGTCATCATTCCGTTGGAAGAGGTGTTCAACGATTGGCTGTCGGGCCACACGGCCGGCGTGTCGCAGTTGGCGTTTGGCCTGATCCTGATCGCCATCATCCTGATCGAGCCGCGCGGCCTGTCGGCACTGTGGACGCGGCTGCGCAACCTGAAGCGGGGCCAGCATGCCTGACATCCTGAAAGTCTCGAACATCCAGCGCCGCTTCGGCGGCCTGAAGGCGGTGGACGACGTGTCGTTCAGCGTGGCGCGCGGCGACATCCTGGGCCTGATCGGGCCGAACGGCGCCGGCAAGACCACGGTGTTCAACCTGCTGATGGGTTTGTACGCCAGCCAGGGCGGGCGCATCGAACTGGAAGGCCGCGACGTCAACGGCCTGCGGCCCCACCAGATCGCGGCGCTGGGCATGACCAAGACCTTCCAGAACGTCGCGCTGTTTCCCGAGATGACGGTGCTGGACAACGTGCTGGTGGGCGGCCTGCTGCGCCACGACGTGCCACGTGCCCGCCAGGTAGCGCGCGACAGCCTGGACCGCGTGGGCCTGTCCGCCATTGCCGCCAAGCCCGCCGGCGAACTGTCGTTTCCCGAACAGGCGCGGGTGGAACTGGCGCGCGCGCTGTGTACCGACCCCAGGGTGTTCCTGCTGGACGAGGTGATGGCCGCGCTGAACGAAGCCGAGATGGACACCATGCTGGACCTGATCCGCACGCTGCGCGATGAATCCGGCATCAGCTTCATCGTGGTGGAACATCACATGCGCGCCATCATGCGGTTATGTAACCGCATCCTGGTGCTGTCGTTCGGGCAGAAGATCGCCGAGGGCAGCCCGGCCGAGATCGCGGCGAACCCCACGGTGATCGAGGTGTACCTGGGCAAGTCGATGGAACACGTGGAGGCCAGCGCATGAGCCTGTTGCAGATTCAGGGGCTGACCGCCTCTTACGACCGCAGCCCGGTCCTGCACGACGTGTCGCTGGACGTGCCGCAAGGCGGCTTCATCGCGGTGGTGGGTGCCAATACCGCGGGCAAGAGCACGCTGCTGCGCTGCGTATCGGGCTTGCTGGACAAGGTCAGCGGCAGCATCGTCTTCGACGGGCACGACATCCTGCGCCTGCCGCCGCACCGCATTCCCGAGCTGGGCATCGCCCATGTTCCGGAAGGCCGCCATGTTTTCCCCGAGATGACCGTGGAAGAAAACCTCTACCTGGGCGGCTACACCCGCCGCCGTGACGGCGCGGCCCTCAAACGCGGCTGCGACGAGGTCTATGCCTTGTTTCCCCGGCTACTGGAGCGCCGTCGGCAGGCCGCCGGCACCTTGTCGGGCGGCGAGCAGCAAATGGTGGCGTTCGGCCGCGCGCTGATGCTCAAGCCCCGGCTGCTGCTGCTGGACGAGCCCAGCCACGGTCTGGCGCCCAAGGTGGTCGAGGAAATGCACCAGGCCATGATCGACATCCACCGCAGCGGGCTGACCATTTTGCTGGTGGAACAGAACACGCGGCTGGCGTTGTCGGTGGCAGAACACGCTTACGTGCTGCAATCCGGCGCGATGGTGCTGTCCGGCCCCAGCCACGCGCTGATGGAAGACAGCCGCGTGCGCGAAGCGTACCTGGGGCTGTAGCGATGGGGCCATGGCGATGGGGTCGAAGCGATGAGGGTGAGGCTAAGGCTATGAGGTTAAGGCTATGACCCGTCGGCGGGATATATTGCGTCTTTACGTTGAATCGGCGGTGCGCGGCGCCCTGGCCAAAAGCCTGGATGACGCCTTGCGCCCGCCGCCACGCTAAGCGAGAGACAGCCATGCCCACCCCCACCGGTGCGATTTTCGAGAAGCCCACCACCCTGCGCACCCGCGTCGAGGAATATCTGCGCGGCGCCATCATGGACGGCCACATCAAGGGCGGTGAACGCCTGCGCGAAGTGGAGCTCTGTGAGCAACTGAGCATCAGCCGCAGCACGCTGCGCGAGGCCCTGCGCACCCTGGAGGCCGAAAGGCTGATTTCCATCGAACCCCATCGTGGTCCCACGGTGGTGCGCATCACTGAAAAGGCGGCGCACGACCTGTATGCCCTGCGCGCGCTGCTGGAAGGCTTTGCCGCGCACGAGTTCGCGCGCCTGGCCAGCGATGCCGACGTTGACCGGCTGCGCAAGGCCGTCGATGCGCTGCACCGCCAGGCCAAGGGCAGCAACAAGTCGGCCCTGCTGGCCGCCAAGCGCGATTTCTACGACGTGCTGCTGTCGGGCTGTGACAACGACCTGATCAAGGACATGCTGCCGGGGCTGCTGTCACGCATCAACCTGCTGCGCGCCACCTCGTTCGCGCGCCCCGACCGGCTGCCGGAAAGCATGGCCGAAATCGACGACATCTACGAGCGCATCCGTGCTCGGGACCCACAAGGCGCCCAAGCGGCCGCACAGAGCCATATCGTGAACGCGGAACGCACCGCGCTCGACGTGCTCAGGCGCCAACAAGAGGAGGCATCAACCCGTGAAGGCGACCGTCCAGGAACTGAGGGCCGTGGCGGCCCTGGCACAGCAGGATAGCGAATTCATCGGCGCAGCCAGGGGCCTGCCCTGCGCCATCTGGCTGCAAGTGGGCGCGGATCCGGAAGACCGGATTTGCGCCTGGGCCGGCCAGCCCGCCGCGCCCTCGCAGTGCATTGTCATCAGCGCCTTGCCGGACACCTGGCACAAGCTGATGACTCCCACCCCGCCCCCCGGCTACCACTCATTCACCGCCGCGCATCGGCAGGCTCAGGGCCTGCGTGTCAAAGGCGACGCGCTGGCCATTGCGCAAGCACTGCATCCCCTGGAACGGCTGTTTGAAATCCTGCGCGGGCAGATCGAAGACGCAGCGCCCGACCTGCTTGATCGCTCCTGCATCGCCGGCCACTACGCCACGCTGGACCTGGGCGACACCCGCACTTCGCTCTACGTCGAAACCAGCGGCCTGGCCAACGGCCCGCCGCTCTTGATGCTGCATACCGCCGGCGCCGATTCACGCCAATACCACGCGCTGATGGCCGATGCCGAGCTGCGCGCCCAATGGCGGATGATGGCCTTCGACATGCCCGGCCATGGGCGCAGCATGCCCCTGCCCGGCCACGCCTGGACCGATACCGGGCTGACCCGCGAAGCCTATCTGCGCACCTGTCTGGCCGTGATCCGGCAACTGGCGGGCGCGCCCGTCGTCTTGCTTGGCTGCTCGATGGGCGCGGCGATGGCCCTGGTGATTGCCGCCCGCAGCCCGGCGGACGTGGCGGGCGTGGTGGCGCTGGAAGCGCCGGACAAGGCCGTTGGCCGCCGCACACCCATGCTGTGCCATCCCCAGGTGAATCAGGCGGCGCACAACCCGGCCTATGTGCGCGGGCTGATGGGCCCAGCCGCCACCTTGCAGGCGCGCCGCGAGGCGGCCTGGATCTATGCGCAAGGCGGCTACAACGTGTACGCCAACGACCTCTGCTTCTACAGCGAAGACTTCGACGCTTCCCTGCATCTGGA
This sequence comes from Achromobacter spanius, assembly GCF_029637605.1. Taxonomy (NCBI): domain Bacteria; kingdom Pseudomonadati; phylum Pseudomonadota; class Betaproteobacteria; order Burkholderiales; family Alcaligenaceae; genus Achromobacter; species Achromobacter spanius. Next base: position 3,932,271 of record NZ_CP121261.1, read on the forward strand.
CGGCCTGGACACGCGCGCGTTCGGTATATCGCTGCTGACGGGCGCCTACGACTATTCCGCCAGCCCGGAAGATTCTCGCCGCGTTGCGGCGCGGATTCCCGGCGCGCGCTTTACCGCCATGCCGGACCTGGGCCACTTCCCCATGGTGGAAAGCCCGCGGCGCCTGATGCACTACCTGAAGCCCGAACTCGACCACATCCGAACCATCCGAGGAATCGCATGATGCTGCCTGAATACGAAGTCTATGCCCTGCGCTATGCCACCGTGGCGCGCCGCCGCGCGCAGAACTTCATCACGCCGCCCGATCCGCACGACGGCCCGATGCCCATGGATTATTTCGTCTGGGTCATACGCCGCGACCAGCGCGTCTGGCTGGTCGACACAGGCTTCAACCAAGCCGCCGCCGACGCACGCGGCCGCGAACTCCTGCGCTGCCCGATCGAGGCCTTGAAGACCTTGGGGCTGGCGCCCGAAGACATCCAGGACGTCATCGTCACGCACCTGCACTACGACCACGCCGGCAACCTTCGCAAACTGCCGCATGCCCGCCTGCATCTGCAGGAAAGCGAGCTGCACTATGCCTGCGGCTGCAACATGCGCTTCGACATGCTGCGCCACGCCTATGCGGTTGAAGACGTGCTTGATGTGGTGCGGGGCGTGTACGACAAGCGGGTGGCGTTCCATCACGGCCACGACGAAATTGCGCCAGGCCTGCAACTGCTGCACATCGGCGGACACACGCAGGGGCTGCAAGCGGTGCGGGTGCATACGGCGCGCGGCTGGATCGTGCTGGCCTCGGATGCCAGCCACTACTACGACAACATGGGCCTGGATGCGCCGTTTCCCATCGTGCTGAACGTGGCCGACATGCTGGCCGGGTACGAAACCTTGCTACGCCACGCCGAATCGCCGGACCACATCGTGCCGGGACACGACCCGCTGGTTCGAAGCCGCTACCCCGGCATCGTTCAGGGCAACACCGAAGTCGTGGCGCTGCACCTGCCGTGCCTCCCTTCGGATTGAGCCCTTACAGCGAATACCGGTACTCGCAATTCAGCGTGGCGGTCAACGGCGTTGCCGTCTGCACGCCCGTGGCCGAGCGTGGGCGGGGCGCGGTCAATTTGGCCTGGAAGGTACCTGAGCGGTCGCCGCTGTCGCTCGTCTTTTCCACCGCCATGGTCGCGGGCAGCGCGTGCAGCGTCAGCGCGGTGCCGGGGGATGGCACCAATAGCACGAACACCGATTGCGGAAAATCCGAGACCACGTAGCTGCCGTCGGTGGTGCTGTCGTTGAAGCTGAGCTGCGCGTCGAAGTAGCTCAGCGTCAGGTTCAGGTCTTCGGATGAAGGCGACGGGATGACGCCCTTCAAGGCCACCTTGCCGCTGTCCGACAGGCACGACAATTCGGCCGGGGCCGACCCGGCGTGGGCGGCTCCCGAAAGGGTCCCCCCGGCAAGGGCTGCCCCGATCAACACCATGCAGGACAAAAGCGAAAGCGCGCGTGCGGGCATGTGGGATTCCTTGCTGGGTCGGCGGGTGATGAAGCCGCCAAGTTTATGCGCAATTTCCGCCCTGCAATTTCTGCCGCAATGCCCGCCGCGCTTCCCCCCCGACCCGCGCGGCCTTCAATAGCGCAGTTGCGCGTCCCGTCCGGCCGAGGCCGCCTGCGCCAGCGCCCGCGTAATGATGCTGGTGGACACGTTGGCGAAATAGCGGGCGCCCATTGCGCCGTACTTTGCTTCGTCCTCAGGCGTCAGCGCAATGATGCCGGGGCATTTTCCGGCTGATGCAATGGCCTTCAAGCCCTGCTCGATGGCCTGCTGCACGGGCGCGGCCGTCCAGTCGCTGCCATGGCCCATCGCGTGGGCCAGGTCATTGGGGCCGATGAAGACCGCATCCACGCCCTCCACCGCCGCGATCTCCGCCGCCACGGCAATGGCTTCGGGGGTTTCGATCATGGCGATAAAGCCGATGCCGTCGTTGCTGCGCTGCGTGTGCCCTGCCCCGCCGAACGCGCCATAGCCGGCCGCGCGCGTGCTGAAGGCGCTGCCACGGCGGCCCAGGGGCGGGTAATGCACCATGGCCGCCAGCCGCCGCGCCTGCTCGGCGCTTTCCACCATGGGCACCTGCACCGCGCTGGCCCCCATGTCCAGCACGCGCGGCAGGTCGTGTTCAAAGCAGCGCACCACCGGCACGATGCCCGCCGCGCGGGCGGCGCGCAGCATGTGTTCGGTGGTGCCGAGATCAGCGCTGCCGTGTTCGTTATCAAGAATGATGAAATCAAAACCGGCATACGCGCACATCTCCACGATGGCCGGGCTGGGCAGCCCGTTGAACAAGCCGCGCAAGGGCTTGCCGCTGCGCAGCATGTCCGGCAGGCGGCCGTCCAGGGGATGGTGGGAAGGGGTCATGGAAGTCTCCTGCGATGGCTGGGAAAAGCGATCAGTCTGCCTGGATACCGGCAGCCTTGATCACTTTGCCCCATTTCTCGATTTCGCTGCGCTGAAATTGCGAGAACGCCGCCGAGCCGCGCCCGTCCGGCGCCACGCCCAGCGTCAGCAGCTTGGCGCGCACTTCAGGCGTTTTCACGATGGCCGCGATTTCGCGCGCCAGTCGGTCCACCACGGGCTTGGGCGTGCCGGCAGGCGCGAAGATGCCTTGCCAGGACTGCATTTCAAAGCCGGGCAAGCCCAGTTCGGCCAAGGGCTTCACGCCCGGCAGGTCGGCCAGCGGCGCGGCGGACGTCACGCCCAGCACCTTGACGCGCTTGGCGTCGATCATCGGGCGCGCGGCGGCCACGGTTTCAAAGACCATGTCGATCTGCCCGCCAATCAAGTCCACCATGGATTGCGAGCCGCCCTTGTAGACGATCTGGCGCAATTGCGTGCCGGAGATGGACTGGAACAGCTGACCCGACAGATGTTGCGAGGTGCCCGCGCCCGCCGTGCCATAGGTCAGCGTGTCCGGCTTGGCGCGCGCCGCATCGATCACCTGCTGCACCGTGTTGAAGGGGCTGTCGGCACGCACCACCAGCGCGTTGCTGACCATGCCCACCAGGGCAATCGGCGTGAAGTCCTTGACCGGGTCGTAGCCCAGCTTTTTGATGAAGAACGGGTTGACGGCGTGCGTGGTGATGGTGCCACCTTCGATCGTGTAGCCGTCGGGCTCGGCGCGCGCGGTCAACTGCGTGCCCACGATGCCGGATACGCCCGGCTTGTTTTCAACGATGACGGATTGCCCCAGCCGCGCGCTCAGTTGCTCGGCCATCAGGCGCGCCACGCCGTCAGACACGCCCCCGGGTGAGAACGGCACGATGTATCGGATGTTCTTGGTGGGCCAGGCGGCGGCGTCGCCTTGGGCGTGGGCCAGGGTGGCGGTCAGGCCGAACGCCGCGACGGCGCTCAGGGTACGGATGAAAATGCTGCGCATGGGTATGTCTCCTGCTGAGTGTGTTGAGCGCATCTGTTGCGCGCTTTGCGTTGTTGCCGGTAAAAAAATCAAAGGGAAATCAGGGTCCTGCGCGGACGGTGGCGCGTTCCATCAAGGTGCAGGGCACGACGATGTCGCGCGGTCGTAGTTCGGCGTGCATCTGTTCGCGCAGCAAGGCCACGGTCGCGTCCACCATGGGTTCGACCTGCTGGCGTATCGTCGTCAGGCGGTAAGCGCCCCATGCCGCTTGCGGCACATCGTCGAAACCCACCACGGCCACGTCTTGCGGCACGCGCACGCCAAGCTCCTGGCGTAGTACATCCAAGGCCGCGATCGCCATGTGGTCGTTGCCGGCAAAGAGCGCGTCGGGCGCGATGGACGCATCGTCGGCAAACAGCCGGCGCACCGCCTCCTGCGCGCGGTCAAAGTCGTAGTGCCCCACCTCGCGGCGGTGCAGCGCGTGGCCCAGTTCATGCAGGCCGTCGACAAAGCCGCGTTCGCGTTCGATGCTGGTCGATGAATCTTCCAGGCCCGCCAGATAGGCAAAGCGCCGGTAGCCGCGTTCCACCAACAAGCGCGCCGCCATCTGGCCGCCCGCGTAGTTGTCGGACGTGACCGAGCTGCTGGCGTACCGCGCCAACCCGCCCAGAATGGAAACGCGGTTGAACTGCACCACCGGCACGCCGACCTCGGCGCAACTGCGCGCCACGTTCGAGGACAACATGGCGGACGCCATGACGATGCCGTCCACCTGGTATTGCAAAATTTCCGCCAGCACCCCGTCGGCCGCCTCATCGACTTCGGCGATGAACATCAGCACGTGATAGCCCTCTTTCTGCAGCTTCTGCGACAGCTTCTCGATGACCAGCGGATAGAACTGGTTTTCCAGATAGCTCATCACCAGGGCCACGATGCGGCTGCGCCGCGTGATCAGGCTGCGGGCCAGCGCGTTGGGCCGGTAGCCCAGCTTCTGCGCCGCCGCCAGCACCTTGCGGCGCGTGGCTTCCGACACGCTGGCCCCCGGCGTAAAGGTGCGGCTGACGGCGGACTGGGACACGTCCGCCAGGTCCGCCACGTCTTGTGCGCGGGGCGCGGTCTTCATGCGGCCGTCCATCCCGCGTCCAGCATCAGCGCGCTGCCCGTCATCAGGCTGGACGCCTCGCTGGCCAGGAACACAATGGCGCCCATCACTTCTTCCAGCCGTCCGACGCGGCCCAGCGCGTTGCGCGCGCAGACCCAATCGCGAAAGCCGGGCTGCTCCAGCATGCCGGCGGTCATGGGGGTTTCGATGAAGGTCGGGCACACGGTATTCACGCGGATGCCCGCCCCACCCACTTCCCACGCCAGCGCGCGCGTCATGCCTTCCAGCGCGTGCTTGCTGGCGCAGTACAAGGTGCGGCGGGGGCTGCCCACATGCCCCATCTGCGACGACACGTTGATGATCGACCCCGGCTGGCCTTCCTTGAGCAGGCGGCGCCCCACCGCGCGGCTCATGTAAAACGCTGCCTTGACGTTCAGGTCCAGCACCGCGTCGATATCCTCGTCGGACTGCTCCACCAAGGGCTTGGGGCGATTCATGCCGGCGTTGTTCACCAGGATGTCGAAGGGGTCGGCTTGCGCCACCGCAGCGTCCACAGCAGCAGAGTCCGTCACGTCCAATATCAGCGGCGCGCAGCCGATGCCTTCCGCGCGCAAGGCCTCACAGACTTGCAGCAATTCAGGCTCGCGGCGCGCCGCCACGGTCACGTGCGCACCGGCGCGCCCCAGTGCGGCGGCGGCAGCCAGGCCGATGCCGCCGCTGCCGCCCGTCACCAGGGCACGGCGTCCGTCCAGACGGAAGTCGGGTCCTTTGGGCAGCGCAATCATGCCTGCGCCTCAACGGGCTGATACCAGGGCAGGTCGGGCCGGTCGCCATAGCGGCGCACGCGGATGTTGGCCTGTTCGCCGTGGCCGGCGAAATTCTCCATATGGCACAGGCGCGAGCAGTACTCGCCCATCGTCGCGCTGGCGGCGTCGGTCAGCACGCGCTGGTAGGTGCAGGTCTTCAAGAACTTGCCCACCCACAAGCCGCCGGTGTAGCGCGCGTTGCGGTTGGTCGGCAGCGTGTGGTTGGTGCCGATCACCTTGTCGCCGAAGCTGACGTTGGTGCGCGGGCCCAGGAACAGCGCGCCGTAGTTGGTCATGTTGTGCAGGAAGTAGTCGGGGTCGCGGGTCATGACCTGTACGTGCTCGAAAGCCAGTTCATCGGCCACTTGCAGCATTTCCTCGATCGTGTCGCAGACGATGACCTCGCCGCAATCCGCCCAGGCCTGCGACGCGATGCCGGCGGTGGGCAGGATGGCCAGTTGGCGTTCGACTTCGGCCAGGGTGTCCTGCGCCAGTTGTTCACTGTTGGTCAGCAGCACGGCGGGTGAGGTGGGGCCGTGCTCGGCCTGCCCCAGCAGGTCCACCGCGCACAATTCGCCGTCCACGCTGTCGTCCGCGATCACCAGCGTTTCAGTGGGGCCGGCAAACAGGTCGATACCCACGCGCCCGTACAGTTGCCGCTTGGCCTCGGCCACGAACATATTGCCCGGCCCGACCAGCATGTCCACGGGCGCCACGCTGGGCGTGCCCACCGCCATCGCCACCACGGCCTGCACGCCGCCCAGCACCAGGATCTCGTCCGCGCCGGCCATGTCCATGGCGGTCACGATGGCCGGATGCGGCTTGCCTTGATACGGCGGCGCGGTCGACACAATGCGCTTCACCCCCGCCACCTTGGCGGTCAGCACGCTCATGTGCGCAGAAGCCAGAAGCGGATACTTGCCGCCCGGGATGTAGCAACCCACCGCGTTCATCGGCACGTGCTTGTGGCCCAGCACCACGCCGGGATACGTTTCCACTTCCACGTCGCGCATCGAATCGCGCTGGATCTGGGCAAAGTTGCGCACCTGGGATTGGGCGAACGCGATGTCCTCGATTTCCCGCGCCGACAACTGCTTGCGGGCGGCTTCGATTTCCGCGCGCGACAGGCGGAAGTCCGCCGGATCCCAATTGTCGAACTTGCGGCTGTAGTCGCGCACGGCGTCGTCGCCGCGTGTCTCGATGTCGCGGATGATGGCTTCGACGGTGGCGCGTACCTTGGCGTCATCGTCGGTTTTTACGGCGGCGGTGCGGCCGCGCTTCAGATAGCGAATCATGGTTTTCTGGCCCTGCAATCGTGAGTGGTTCAACAAAGTGAGGCCACTTTCGAAGGCTTGCATACGTATGCAAATAGGGAGAAACCCGGATAAGGAACGCCGCCGCTTAGCCGCCCATCGCCCGGCAAAACGCCTGCGCGTCGCCGTCGATGATGACGCCCGACGGCAGATAGCCTTCGCGCTGCCTGGTCGCGCGCAGTTGCTGCGCCAGGGCCGCGTCGCCGCCCACCGCGTACACGAAGACGCGCACCGATTGCGCCGCCGCGTCGCGCAGCAATTGCGGGTTGGCGGCAAGCGTCATGGCGTCCACATGCACACCCACGGGCGCGCCGACCGTGGCGGCCAGGTTGGCCAGCCATGGCCGGGTGAGCTTGGGCGCCGTGGCGCGCTGCGACACGTACTTGCCCAGCGGATTCGCGCTGACGGATTCCGCATGGCGCGGGTCGAACACGATCAAGCCCAGATAGCCCTGCGGGTCCGTGCCGCGCACGCAGCGCAGCGCTTCGGGAAACGCCGACGTAATCATCCAGTTGCCATGCGGCAGCGCCTGCTGCAGGTTGGCAACCAGCTTGCCCACCGGCGCGCAGTCGCGGTAGACAACCTTGAGTTCGGCGTTGAACGTCTTGGCCGGCTGCGTGGCCGCGACTTGCAGGGCGTCGTCCAGGAACGGTGGCGGCTGCCCGCCGCCCTGCCCCGTCAGCTTGGCACCGCGCCAGTCCGCGCTGCTCAGTTGCAGCACCGCGCGGCGGCCGACGCCGCTTACCGTCCTGCCCGTCAGCAGGTCGTGATGCAGGACCCAGCGGCCGTCCTTCAGGCGCTGCATGTCGATTTCCACGCCGTCCCAGCCGCCCGCATACGCCGCGCGGATGGACGCCAGCGAATTCTCGGGCAGCGTGGGCGCGCCGCGATGCGCGTGCACCTGCATGCCCAGGCAAGCCGCGCCGGCGTCCGCCCAGGGCAATATCGCGGCCAGCGCCGCGACCATCAAGCGCCTAGCTTGCATCGCCGTGATATCCGTATTTGATGCCGCCCAACACGCGCGTGCGCAGGGCTTCGTTGAAGGGATAGGTGTAGGCCTGACCCACCACCACCACGTGCGCCACATTCGCCAGCACGCGGCGGCGCAGCGCCTGGCCAAGGGATTCGTCGTCGCGCCCGGACTCCGCGCGCGACATCTGCTGGAACAGCTCGCTTTGCGTGACGCCGTTCTGCATGAAGGAAAACGCTGTCCACACGCAGACCAGCGTCAACACCAAGGCCGCGCCCGCCGCGCGTGTCGCGGTGCGGCCGGGTTCCTGGCCCGCGGGCGTGCGCAGCCAGACGACCAGCTTGGCAATCAGGTACAGCAGCTTGGCGAAGTGACCCACCGCGCCCAACAGCGAGCACAGCAGGGCCACGGGCGGCACGATGGCCGCGCGGGCCGCGTCCTGGCCCAACTGCTGATGCTGTCCGCCGCGCTGAAAGTCCGCGGTTTGCGCGGAAAAGCGGGGCATGGCTTCGTCCACCGCGTGGTCCAGCATGCCGTCGTACAGCCGCTTGAAGCTGGCGGCATCGGTGTAGTTGGCCGCCACGTTCATGTTGGCCGGCACCAAGAGCGCCTGCCGCAACAGCTTCTGCACACCAGGACGGGCCACGAAGTCTTCATACGACAGACCAGGCGGAATGGCATCGCCTTCAACATGTACGGTACGGCTGCGCAGGGTCTTCCAATACTGCTGCGCGACCGCGTCGTTGAAAGTCGCGCGGTCATACGGCTGCCAGTCGGCCGGCACCGGCACACGCTTGCGCACGTCGCGCACCACGCGGCTCTCGTAGCGCGCGGGCACCGTTTCCGGGGTCCAGCCGCGCCGCGATAAATTCTTGCGGTAGTCGCTCCAGGCGCGGTCCTGCTCGCGCGCCAGGCCGATGTCGGAGGCCACGGGCACCCCGGCGTATTTCTTCCAGCGCTCGGCCACGGACTGCATCACCGTGGTGTAGACCTGGTGATAGCCACGTATGCCCGGCGCCGTCATGCGCACGTCGCGGCCATCGAACGTGAAGGTCTTCATCTGGCGTTGCAGATCGGCGCGGATGACCTGGCGCTTCTTGGGTTCGACCTTCTCGTCCAGGTTATCGATGTTGGACAGCAGCACCTGGAACACCGCCAGGAACGCCTTGCCCTCGGGCCGCGCATAGACCGCGTCATCTACCAGACCGTCCAGATGCAGATCGCCCTGCACCAGCGAGCGCTGCAGCAAGCCGGCATTGGTGGCGATGCGGCGGAAGTCCCCATCGCGCGTATCCACCAACACATTCACCAAGGTCTTGATGGCGCCGAACACCACGAACGCGGTCACGGCGCAGGCGATGGTGATCTTCAGAAACGAAGGCTTGCCGGTACGCAAGCGCCGCGTCCACAGCACCTGCAACACCACCAGCGCGGCGGCAATGCCCGACAGGCTGCGGCCGAAGAACTCCAGTTCTTCGATGTCGTGCGGCGTGGCGCGGCTGCCCACCACGTCAAGCAGGCGCGCGTTGAAACCAAGCTCAAAGCTCAGGTAGACGACCGTCAGCGCGATCAGGATAAGAATCTGGCGAATCTGGGCTTGCCGCACGTCAATCTCTCAGGTCGATTCGGGTCGAGGTGATTTCCTCGTCGGGCAGGTCCAGCTTGGCGGGCGTGCGCGAGGCGCCGGCGCGTGGCGACGAGACGCTGGCGCTGGCCGCCGTCGCGTTGCCGCCCGACACGGGGGCAGGCGGCGCGGGCACGACGCGACCCGCGCTCTGTGATGGCGCGGTGGCGGGCGTTGCCGGCGTCGGCGCGGGGGACTTGTTAGGCCGACCGGACTTGCCCGACTTGCCCTTGGCGGTCGGCGCGGCCGGTGGCGGATACACGCCGTACTGACGGATCGATTCCAGATAGCCCGAGGGGTACAGCGATTCGTCGGCGAAGGGTTTGGCGCGCGGGTTCATGCCCGCCACCGACTTCACGTCGCCACGGCGCATGCGGCCGTCCTGCGTGTAGACAAAGCGCTCAATCGCGGCGCCTTTGGGAAAGTCCAACGTCATGGCGCTGCGGTCGTCTTGCACCAGCACGGCCGGGCGGTCGCGGCAATTGCCCAGGTCCCAGGACAGCACGTCCGAGCCCTCGATGGCCAGCACCGTGTAGCGGTAGTCGCAACGGCGGGTTTGCGTCTCGATGAGCACCACCGTGCGCGGGCCCACGTTCTCGGTGCGCGCCACTCGGGCCGATTCCACGTTGTTCAAGGGCACCACGCGCTGGTTGCCCGAGAGCTTGACCGAGAAGTTCTTGCCTTCGCGCCGCAACGTGCCCAAGCCCCCGTCTTGCAAGGGAAACTGGCCGATCTCGGTGCCGAACAAGGCCGCGGTATCGACGCTATAGACGAAGTTGCCACGGGAATTGGTCTTGATCGCGCAGGCGCTCAAGCCCCCCAGCAACAGCAGCATCGCCGCAAGGCGCAGGGTCAACGAACGGAACAAGAACGGGTGCATCGAAATCATCGTGGTATCTGGAAGGCCCCGCAATGTATCTCAAAGTTACAAGGCGAGGCCAGGCTTGTTTCAATTCCGCGAACGCCGCAGCGCCCGCATTTTTTAATCAGCTTGCGCTGACGCCGCCTTGCTTGCTTTCCAGCGCGTCCTTGACCAGTTCGCCCGCGCTATGGCGGATGACCGACACGCAACGCGCCACGATGGCGCGCAGCAAGGCTTCGGCCGGCAGCGTATCGGCGGCGGCCACAAAGCTCTCGAGCGATGCCGTCACGCGTCCGGGCTTGCCGTCGCGGTCTTGCTGCAAGCTGAGCTTGACCGCCTTGCAGCGGTGATTGACCGCGTTGATGACTTCCAGCAGTTGCACGCGGCTCAGGCCCAGTTCCTCGGCATCGACGAAGCTCGGGTACACCAGGCGCAGGAACTCCGGATCCGACTCGCTCAGGCTGAAGAACATGGTGCCCAGGTCGGGGTGGCGAAACAGCACGTCGCCGTCTTCGTCAATGCGGGCGACCAGGCCCAGTTCTTCCTGGACCACGTTCTGGTACAGGACGGTCAGCGGGGTGGGGTTGGACATGAGGGGACTCTCCGTGGGGGTGTGGCAAAGGGGATATGGCGGCGCGACAATCCGCGCCCTTGCCCTCTGCTACGCACCCGGCGCGGAAAGGTTCGAAAAATATGTTTGAGGAAACCCCATAAAAATAAATCGAACCTTTTCGCGCGCCGCGCATAGCGATGGGTACAGGCACACATGTGCCGCCACCCACAAGGAAAGACCATGCAAGAGAAAGCGCTGCGCGACGCCCTGACCCAGGCCAAAACCCTTGGCGGCCGTTTGGCGGCCATGGCCGCCCCCGCCGCCGCCCGTGTCAACCGCGGTGACGCCGTGGGCGCATTGCTGTTTTTGCTGGCCACGACTGTGTTCTCGGTGCTCACCGTGCGCATGATGGGGTCCAACGCCAGCCTCAGCTTCTATGACCTCTTGTGCCTGCAAAACGGCGGCAGCGCGCAAGGCGCGATGGCGGGTGAAGCGTCGGGCGCGGGCATCTATGCGCTGCTGTGGCTGCTGGCGGTGGTGGGCCCCCTGCTGCCGTCGCTGATGCCGCAGCGCGCCGCCCGCCTGGGCTACTTCCTGCCGCTGGCCTTATGGGGCATTGCACTGGCCGGTGTGGTCTCGCAAGTGCGCGAACTGATGGAGGCCACGCGCCAGTTCGCCGGCTTCATGGGGAATTCGCGCGCCAGCCGCAACATGGCGGGCGACATGGCCTCCACGCTGTGGAGCAGCCTGAGCTTTGGTTTCGGCTTCTATCTGTCGCTGGCGATCGTGGCGGGCTTCACCATTCGCGGCATCGCCGTGCTGCGCCGCCGCGCTTGATTTTCCTGGCTTGCACGGCTAAGGTGCCGCTGCCCTCGCCTTGCAGGGCGGCGGCGTCCCGCGCCGATGGGCTGACGTCACGCGCGTCCAGTTCGCCAACAACAAGCTGAACCATGAACTCGCTCGAACCCAAGCGCTACGTCATCACCAATGTCGACGCGCTGTTGCGCATCATGCATGCCGACCCGCGCTACGCGCTGGAGTTCCGCAACAAGGCCGAACAACACATCACGCTGAAGCTGCGCAAGAAGTTCTTCAATACCTCGCCGGAAGGCGTGGTGGACGCATTCAACAACGCGCTGATGAAGTTCCTGCAAACCCGCACGTTCAAGGACGAAGGCTTTCAGCACGGCCAGCCGCCGGGCGGTTGGGCGGCGCATGAGTTGGCGGTCAGCAAGCTGGGCGGCTACCTGTACCGGGGTTCATTGCACGAGCTGATTCAGATGCATCGGCGCACGCGGCACGAAGTGCGCTGGAGCGGACCGAACGCCGACGGCGATGCGGACGACAACGTCTTTGACGACGCCGAAGACGTTGGCGACCCCTCGCCGTTTGCCGACCCGGCGCATGCCTACGAGCACCTGTCGGTCGTGCAGCGCATGCGCGACTGCCTCAACAAACTAAGCGATACCTTGCGCGCCACGATGTTCCTGTATCTGGACGAAGTGCCAATGGAACAGATCGCCAAGCAGCAAGATCTGCACGTGCCCACCGTCAAGAGCCGCCTGCATGCGGCGCGCAAGCTTGTGGCGGACTGCACGCGCAAAGGAATGGACTGATCATGTCTGAAGACCGCGTACTGTCCTACCTGTCGGGCGAGCTCGACGACGACGCGCGCCGCGCGTTCGAGGCCGACCTGGCGCGCGACCCCGCGCTACAGGCCGAAGTCGACGACTGGCGCACGCTGGCGCAAGCGCGCCAGATGGCGCACAACGACATCGGCCAGGCCGCGCGCGACACCGGCTTTCTGCGGGCACTGGCCGAGCAGGCGCGGATAGCGTCCACGCCGAAGCCCGAGATCAAAACCACCCGTGCCCGCCTGTGGCAATGGCTGTGGCCCACGCCTGCCAGCCCGCTCATGCCTTTGGGCTGGGCGCTGGCGATTGCACTGTCGGTCGTGGTCGTGCTGCAAGCGCCGCACGACGGCAGCGTGACAGGCGCAGGATCGGGTGCACTGCCGGGCACCATGTCCGACGGCGTGCCGCTATCGGGCGGCACGCTGACCCGGGGCGGCGGCGCTTGCCCGCGCCTGGTGGTGGATTTGCCCGACGGCGTGACCGCCAAGCAACTGCGCAACACCTTGTCCCAGTACGCCGTGTCGATCGTCGCGGGCCCTGACGAAGACGGCCGCTCTGTGTTGAGCGCCGCGCGCGAGTCCTCCCTGCACGACGCCGCGCAGGCGCTGGGCGCGCGGTCCGTGTCCGTGGCGCCGGCCGGCGCCTGCCCCAAACCATGAAAGCGCCAGTGATTGTCATGCCCCCCTCGATTTCGCACCAGCCCGCGCGACGCCGTCTGCTGGCCGCCTCCCTCGGCGCCGGCCTGCTGGCCTGGCACGGCATTGGCTTGAGCAACCCCGCACCAACCCCGGTGCCGGCCAAGCGCCGCTTTGCCCTGGTCATCGGCAACGCCCGCTACGCACTGCCCGCCAACGCCTTGGCGAACCCGGTCAACGACGCGCGCCTGATCGCGGACACGCTGCGCAAGCGGAACCTGGACGTCACCTTGCTGACCGACCTGACCACCGCCCAGATGGAAGCGGCGGTGGACGAGTTCGCCACCCGCGCCACGGGCGCCGATCTGGCGCTGGTGTACTTCGCGGGTCACGCGGTGGCCGTGGACGATGTGAACTATCTGTTCGGCGTGGAGCTTCCCGTGCCGCTGGCCGAGGTGCGCATCCGTACCGCCCAGCAAGGCTCGCTGAGCTTGAAGCGCGTGTCGCAGGCCCTGCGCCGCGCGCAAGTGCGCGCCCGCCTGCTGGTGCTGGACGCCTGCCGCACCAACCTGACGCGCGGCGCGCCGTCGGCGGGGCTGGTCCATACCGTGCCCGCGGGCGGTGAACTGATCGCGTTCTCTACCCAGCCCGGCGCCACGGCCGAAGACGGCTTTGGCAACGAGGGGCCGCGCCACAGCCCCTATGCGTTCTACTTCGCGCAAGGCCTGGCCGACTTGCCCGCGTCCGCACCGGTGGAAACGTTCTTCAAGCAATTGACGGGCGACGTGCAGGTGGCCACCGCCTATCGGCAGATTCCACACTACGCCAGCAGCCTGGTCGGCACCATCACCTTCACCAGCCTGGCGGACGGCCAGACGCCGGCCGTGCCCGGTGCTAATCCCGCCAAACCGGCCAACGCTGGCGCGTCCGGCCGAGGCCCGTCGCCCACGCTGGGCCGCGATTTGATCAAGGCCCGCATCAGCGCCTGGGAATATGAAATCGAACGCGGCGCGCAATACCTGGACGAGCCGCGTCTGGCCTCATTACAGGCGCGCGCGCAAGCGGGCGACGTGGTGGCCATGACCACGCTGGGCCTGATCGCCGAAAACGGCGAACACGTCACGCAGGACTACAAGGCCGCTGCCCGCTGGTATCAACGCGCCGCCGACCAGGGCTTCGCGCCCGCGCAGACCTATCTGGGTGAATTGGCCGGCATGGGGCGCGGCATGCCCAAGAATTACAACGTGGCGGAACGGCTGTTTCGCGATGCCGCCGAAGCCGGCCACCGCCGCGCGGCGCTGAATCTGCTGGACCTGCGTGTTCGCATGGGCGAACCCCTGGACCCGCGCGAATGGGCCGAGGTATTGCAAGACGCGGTACGCAACCCCGTCGGGCTGCCGCTGCCAGGCATGCCGCCCATCCAGGGTCTGCCCGACATGCCCTGGATGCGCGCCCTGGGCGTGCGCCCGCCCGGGCAGCCTTGAGGCGAACGGCAGGCGCCACTTCGGCTAGGATAAAGGCGTTGCCCAACCGCAGGAGTTTGCGATGCCCTCACTGAGACACATCATCCTGGCGGCCGCCGCCGCCCTGGCCATGCCGCTAGCGGCGCACGCCGAAAGCGTTACCTTGCACGCCGAACGCGCCACCGCCAGCGCTGACAACACCGGCGCCCGCGTGGTCGACGTTGAACTCAAGCCCGACAGCCGCAAGGCGCTGGCCGACTTCACCCGCGAGCGCGTCGGCAAGCGCATTCAACTGCGGTCCAACGGCATCCTGCTGTCGTCGGCCACTTTGATGAGTCCACTGGAAGGCGATAGCTTTCGCATCACGGCCGGCGAACACGGCTTTGCGGGCAAGTCCGCCGAAGAGATTGCCCAAGGCATCATGAAAGACGGCGGCCTGACCGTGGACGACGAGAACACGGCCAAGTAGCGGCTGGCTGGCTGGCGTCACGCAGCAAGCGTCATGCGCCAACGTGCCGGTGGCCATCTTCGGCGAAATGGATTCGCACGCCGTGCATCACCCGTCAAACCCGCGCGGGCCGGTTCAGCCCGCGATTTCAAACAGGCCGGCCGCGCCCATGCCTCCGCCCACGCACATCGTGACGACGGCGTAGCGCACGCCGCGCCGTCGGCCTTCTATCAACGCATGCCCGGCCATGCGCGCGCCCGACATGCCGTAAGGGTGGCCGATGGCGATGGCGCCGCCGTTGACGTTCAGGCGGTCATCCGGAATGCCCAACTGATCCCGGCAGTACAGCACCTGGCAGGCGAAGGCTTCGTTCAGTTCCCACAAGCCGATGTCATCGACCTTCAAGCCGTGCCGTGCCAGCAAACGCGGCACGGCATGTACTGGCCCGATGCCCATCTCTTCCGGTCCGCAGCCCGCCACGGCCATGCCCCGATAGATGCCCAGCGGTGTCAGCCCACGACGGCGCGCCTGCGCGGCTTCCATCACCACGCAGGCCGAGGCGCCGTCCGACAGTTGCGAGGAATTTCCGGCAGTGATGTGGTGGCCAACTTCCAAGCGCTGACCGTTCTTGAACACGGGTTGCAGCGCGGCCAGGCTGTCCAGCGACGTGTCGGGCCGGTTGCCCTCGTCGCGGGTCAGCGTCACGGCCTGCGCGGAAGTCTCACCAGTGGCACGGTCCGTCACCTGCTTGACGGCGGCGAGCGGCACGATCTCTTCATCGAAGCGGCCAGCGGCCTGGGCGGCGGCCGTGCGTTGCTGCGAGCGCAGCGCATAGGCGTCTTGCGCGGCACGGGGAATGCCGTAGCGGCTGGCCACGATCTCGGCCGTTTCCAGCATGCTCATGAATATTTCCGGTTGCTCGCGCATCAGGGCATCGTCGAACCAGCGGCTGCGATTCATGCGGTCGTTCTGCACCAGCGAAATGGATTCCAGCCCGCCCGCCACCACGATGTCCATGCCTTCCTGCGTGACCTGCCGCGCGGCCGTGGCAATGGCCATCAGGCCAGAGGCGCACTGGCGGTCCAGCGTCATCGCGGCCACGTGCACGGGCAGGCCCGCCCGCAGCGCCGCCTGCCGCGCCACGTTCATGTGGGTGGTGCCTTGCTGCAAGGCGGCGCCCAGGATCACGTCTTCCACCTCGCGGGGGTCGATGCCCGCGCGCGCCACCGCATGCGATATCGCATGGCCGCCCAGCGTGGGTGCGGTGGTGTCGTTGAACGCCCCACGATAAGCCCGACCGATCGGCGTGCGGGCAGTCGAAACGATGACGGCTTCTCTCATGATGAAATCCCAGGTCTTGATCGCATTGACCGTGCTGGTCGTGCCGATCGTGTTGATCTTGCTGGTCTTGCGGATCTTGCTGAACGCGCTTGTTTTTCAAGGGCGCCAGACGGTATGGCTTTGTTCGCGTGCGAATTGCGTCACGTAGTACGGCCCCAGCCCGCCCTTGCCGGTCATGCCCGACCCCTTCCAGCCGCAAAAGGTTTGTATGCCTGGCCAGGCGCCGGTGGTCGCGCCGCTGGCGCGGTTCACGTACAGGGCGCCGGCATGCGCCTGGTTCAGAAACAGGTCAATCTCGTCTTTCTCTTGGGCGTAGCAGCCGGCGGTAAGGCCGTAGTCGACCGCGTTGCCGTCATCGATGGCCGTTTGCAGGTCGTTAAACGGCAACACCGAGACAAACGGCAGGAACAGTTCCTTGCGGTTCAAGCGGTGGTCGGCGGGCAGGCCGGCCGCCACGGCTGGGCGCACGTAATGGCCATAAGCCAGTTCGCCCGCGCTCAAGCGGCGCCCGCCCGACAGCAGCCGACCGGAGGCGTCCACGTCTTCGCAAGCCGTGCGATAGCGCCGCCACGCCGCTTCGTCGATCAGCGGCCCCATGAACACGCCGCGCTCCCGCGGATCGCCCACCGTGACGGCCTCGGTTGCCGCGCACAACCGTTCCAGAAAGGTGTCGTGCACCGCCGCGTGCGCGTAGACCTTCGACCCCGCCGAGCACTTCTGCCCTTGCAGCCCAAAGGCGGAACGCAACACGCCTTGCACGGCCACGTCCAGGTCCGCGCTGGCGGTGATGTAGGTGGGGTTCTTGCCGCCCATCTCGGCAATGACGGGCCGCGCGTGGCGGCCCGCCGCCACCGTTTGCAGCAGCTCCATGCCCACGTCCAGGCTGCCGGTGAAGGCGTAGCCGTCGATGCCCGTGTGATGCGCCAACAGCGCGCCCGTCTTGGCGCCGCCATACACCCCGTTCATGCAACCCGATGGCACGCCCGCCGCGTCGCAGGCGCCCAGCAGCAGCGCGCCCGTCAACGCGGCGCGGGGCGACGGCTTATAGACCACGGCGTTGCCCGCCAGCAAGGCGGCGCACATCATGTTCACCGACAAGGCCAAGGGAAAATTGAAGGGCGCGATCACCGCGAACACGCCATACGGACGCAGCACATCGTGGGTGCTTTCGTTATCGAAGGCGCGCGCCAGCGGTTGCCGATAGCCGTCGTTGCGTTCGGCTTGATCGCAGTAGTAACGGATCAGGTCCACCGCTTCTTCGGCCTCGCCCAGCGCTTCCAGGCGCGACTTGCCGATCTCGACGATCGTCGCCATGGCGAAGTCGTACTTGCGTTCGGACAGCACCATCGCCAAACGCCGCAGCACAGCGATACGCGCCGCCCAACCCTGCGCGGCCCAAGCCGGTTGCGCATGCCGGGCGCAAGCGATGGCGCGGTCCACGGTGTCGGCATCCGCGCAAGGAAAGCGGCCGATCAACAACCAATGGTCGATCGGCGAATAGCATGCGTGCAGGTCTTCGCCCGCCACCGCCTGACCATCAAAACGATGGCGATGGTCGTGGCCCAGCATGCGCGATTCGAAGTCGGGCAGGCGCTGGTCCAGCAGGTCGTGCACCGCCGAAAAGTCGGTGTGGATGTTCGAGTAGGTGACGCGAGGCAGGGTGTGGTCGATCACAGCAGCTCCCAGGGCGGCGTTTGGGTCAGTGCGGCCGGCTGGGCGCGGCAGTCGGGCTCAGGCCGCGCGCAACAACGGTTCCAACGCGCGGCGCAAGGCCGGCGGCAGTTCGACGGGCTTGCTGGATTCACGGTCCACATAGGCGTGGGTGTAGCTGCCCTGTGCAGCCGCCGTCTCATCATCCTCGCGAAACATCGCGAACTCGTAGGTGACGCTGCTGCGGCCCAGGCGCCCCACGCGCAAGCCAAGCACGACGCGGTCGGGGAACGTGATCGGGCGAAAGTACGAGGTCTGGCTGTGCACCACCAGGCCGATCACGGCGCTGACGCGCAGGTCCAGCACGCCCAGCTCGATCAGCGTCTGGTTGACCGCCGTGTCGAAGTATTCGTTGTAGACCACGTTGTTCATGTGGCCGTAGACGTCGGTATCGCGCAGCCGTGTCGTCATCGGCAACAGACGCGGGTAGTCACCACGCGCATGGGGTGCTGCGCGCTGCGGTTGCGGTTGCGGTTGCTGCTGTTCTGCGCTGGCGTTCATGCGGCCTCCTGTGCGCGCTTCAAGATACGGGCAACGTGGGCCAGCCCCTCGGGCGGCTCGATCAGCGTTTCCAGGCTGGCGATGTCATCAAAGTGCGCGGCGATGCTTTCCGGCGTGCGCTCGCTTTCCGGGAAATACATGCCCTCGCCTTCCACAATGGCCAACCGCGCGTAGGTGCCCGCGCCCGCCAGCAACGCGGTGCGGCTGGGTGCGCCTTCGGCCACCAGGAACAAGGCGGCGGGCGTCACATAGGCGGGGTCCAGCGCGCGCAGGGCGTCGGCGTCGAACATCTCGGCGGTCATGCGGGTGGCGGCGGTGGGCACCAGCGCGTTCACATGGATGCCGTGCTTCTGGCCTTCCAGGTGCAGCACGTTCATCAGGCCAACCACGCCCGCCTTCGCAGCGCCGTAGTTGGATTGGCCGAAGTTTCCATACATGCCTGACGTGGACGTGGTCATCAGGATGCGGCCATAGCGTTGCTCGCGCATGATGGGCCAAACGGCGCGCGCGCAGTTGGCCGAGCCCAGCAGATGCACGTCGATAACGGCGTTGAAGTCGTCGGCGCTCATCTTGGCGAAAGTCTTGTCGCGCAGAATGCCGGCGTTGTTGATCAGAATGTCGACACGCCCCCAGGCGTCCATGGCGCTTGCCACCATGGCGTCCACGGCCGAGACATCGCAGACATTGCCGCCGTCGGCAATGGCCTGCCCGCCCGCCGCGCGGATCTCGTCGACCACGGCTTGCGCCGCGCCGCCGAAATCATTGACCACCACGCGGCAACCGCGCGCGGCCAGTTGCAGCGCGTGGCTGCGGCCCAGCCCTTGTCCGGCGCCTGTCACGATGGCGACGCGTTCGTCAAAGCGTATGGTCATGGCGGTCATCCTTGAAGCACGGTCATGGTGATCCAGTCAGCCACCAAGGCGGGACGCGCGGCGCCCTCGATCTCGACGGTGACGGCGTAGCGGGTGGTGAATTCACGGTCGTTGCGGGACGTGAATTCGCTAAGGACAAAGCGGCCGCGAATCCGTGCACCCACGGGCACCGGCGTCAGAAAGCGGACTTTGTCGAAACCGTAGTTGATCCCGATGGCCCCTTCGAATACCGGCAGCACCTGCAAGCTGAACCGGGTCAGCAGCGACAACGACAGAAAGCCATGCGCGATCGGCCCACCAAACGCGCTTTCACGCGCGGCGCGCGCCGGGTCCACATGAATGAACTGGTGGTCGCCGGTGGCATCGGCAAACAGGTCCACCTGCGCCTGGGTGACGGTGAGCCAATCCGACACACCGATTTCTTGCGATACCTGGGCGGCCAGGGTTTGCGGAGGGGTGAGGGGCGAGGCAAGGTCTGTCGTCATGGATGGCCGTTGAAAGCTGCGTGAGCGGGCTTGGTCATGCAATTAAGCACGAAAACATACCGAGTAGTATAAACTTCGTTTTTGCGATTTGCATAGCGCGCCGATCAACGTCGCGCCCCGATGCAAAAGTGTCCCGCCACCCGGCGTGACGCGGGGCGATTGGCTAAACTGGCGCTTTGCCGCGACGCATGGATGGAGATAGGCGCAATGAATGGGGAACCTACGGTGACGGCTGCACGCGATGACGGCATGGGCAACATTGAACTGCTGACCGCGGCGGCCGAATGCTTCATGGAGCAGGGGTTCCACGCCTCCAGCATCGACGACGTGGCGCGCCGGCTGGGCGCCACCAAGGGCCGCGTCTACCACTACTACCGGTCGAAAACCGACCTGTTCTTCGACGTGCACCGCGAAGGCATGCGGCGTAACTTCGAGGCCGTGCGTCCGGTCATGAAGGAACCGGGCACCGCCGCCCATCGGCTGGCGCTGATGCTCAAGCACCATGCGCTGTCCATGATGGAAAACCTGGCGTTTGAAACGGTGGTGGTGCAAGGCGTGCACATGCATCGCCTGGGCGCGACCACCCCCGCGCAGCGTCAGACGCTGGCTGACCTGATGACCATCCGCGACGATTTCGAAGCGCTGTTCAAGCGCGTCGCCTATGAAGGAGTGGAAGACGGCTCGCTGGCCATTGACGACGTGTCGGTCGCCATCAAGGCGGCGCTGGGCGCCATCAACTGGCTGGCCGTCTGGTATCGCCCGCGCCTGGGCGAAACTCGCGACGACCGCGAAATCCTGGCCAACAAAGTCGTCCACACCATCATCGCCGGCCTAGGCACCCGCCCCTGACGCCAAACGTCGCGGTCACCCCGCGACGCCCCTACCGCCTCTGCCGCCTCTGCCGTCTCTACCGTAGGATGGGTGAAGCGCGAGAATCTTTAAACACGAACAACGCCCCACAACGCGCGCAACCCATCAAGCAGCCACGGAGTTTTTAACGGACGGAGCCACAACGCCAAATGGGTTACGCGCGATCCGCATCCGATTCCTTTTGGAATGCTTCCCGCGCTTCACCCATCCTACGGCAGGGCACTTGTAGGATGGGTGAAGCGCGCGATGTCCTCAACAAGAACCCCAAGGTCCAACGCGCGCAACCCATCACCGCAACCTAATCCCCCTCACCCCAACCTCTCCCTTCGCAACCGAACCCCCGCCCGCTCTCGATCCCACGTCCCCGCCGCCACCCCCTCGCTGCGCAACACATGCTTTTGCAGCTTGCCACTCGCCGTCTTAGGCAATTCCTCCACCACCCTCACATACCGCGGCACCATGTAATGCGGCACCCGCTCGGCCAACCACGCGATCAACTCGCCCGGCTCCACCTGCGCACCCTCCACCGCCGTCACCACCGCCAGCACCTCATCCTCACCGTGCTCACTCGGCACCGCCACCGCCACCGCTTCCCGCACCGCCGGGTAAGCGCAAATCTCCCCCTCAAGCTCAAACGACGAGATGTTCTCGCCGCGCCGCCGAATCACGTCCTTCAAGCGATCAACAAAGAAAAACGTGCCATCCGCCTCGCGCCGAAACGCATCGCCCGTATGGAACCAGCCGTTGCGCATCGATGCGGCGGTGGCTTCAGCGTTTTGGTAGTAACCCGAGAACAGCGCCCAGGGCCGATGCGAACGAATCAGCAATTCGCCCACCTGGCCGTCCGGCAGCGCGCGGTCCTGCGCATCGCCCACGCGCAGTTCGAACCAGGGCCGGGGCTTGCCGCAGTGCCCGGCCTCGGTCAGACCCGGTCCCGCGCTTAGCGGGCTGGCAATCTCGGTCATGTTGTAGACCGTGTAAAGATCCACCCCAAAGCGCGCCTGAAACGCTGGCGCGTCTTCGCCAAACGGCACGATGAACGCGCGGCGCAACGTATGCTCGCGGTCGCGTGGCGACGGCGCTTGCTTGAGCAGGAAGTTGGCCATCACGCCCAGCAGCAGCACCACCGTGCTTTCGGTGTCGCGGATGGCGTCCCAGAATTCGGCGGTGCGAAACTCGGGCACCATGGCGATGGACCCGCCATAAGCCAGCATGGCGTACACGTACAAGGTGCTGCCGCAATGGAAGATGGGGCCCGCGATCATGCAGCGGTCATCCGGCGTGATGCAGTCAAAGGCGTCCGGCCCCATGGTGTAGATCTGCACGTAGGACGTCACCACGCCCTTGGACAACCCGGTCGTGCCGGACGTGTACATGATGGACTGCGTATCCCAGGGTTCGATGGGCGTCTCGGTGGCCAGCAGATCCGGCGCGGGGTCGCCCGGTTCATCCACCAGTGGGGCGAACGACACGCCGGCCGGTGGCTCGGACGGGTTGGTCGACATGCCGCCATCGCCGTCGCCCGTCAGCAGCACCTGGCGCAGCGCCCCCGGCGGCAATTCCTGCAAGCGCCCCACCAGCGCCGGGTGCGCCAGCATCAGCGAAGCCTGGGCGTTTTCCAGCACGTGGGCCAGCGGGCGGCCGCGCAGCGCGGTGTTCAGCGGCACATACACCGCGCCCAGATAGTTAATGGCGAACCAACTGACCAGCAGCTCAGGCCCATTGCCCATCCAGCACAGCACGCGATCGCCCTGCTTCACGCCGGCACGGCGCAGCGTCGCTGCCCGTTGGCGCACCTGCGCCAGCGTCTGGGCATAGGTCCAGCCCGGACCCCGATGGAATTGGACAAAGATTCTGTCCGGTATCTTTTTCGCTTGCGCTTCCAGCAAATAGCGCAGCACGCATGCCTGGCGCTCGGGAACGGCCGCCCCAGCCTCGTCGTTCATCAACAGTCTCCTCATCTTGTGGTTTTGCCTTATTTTTCATGACTTCCCGACGGCTATCCAGCGTTGATGGATACGGACTTACCCGCACCCGACGCCAGGAACCGCCAGGCAAGCCTTGCGGCTTTCAACATACTTGGTAGTATATCCACCAAATTCCTCAAAACAAGCACGGAAAAATCCCATGAGCATGGTTTCAATCGAACGTGACGATGGCGTGGCGGTGGTGCGTTACGACCGTGGCGGCAAGGCCAATGCGCTGAACCTGGCGGCCATGGATGCATTGATCGCTGCCGCCGCCGAGCTAGCCCGCGACGAACACATCCGCGCCGTGGTGCTGACCGGCACGCCCGCCGTCTTCAGCGCCGGCATCGATCTGAAAGACCCCGCCCTGTGGACCCATGACGATCCTCTGGCCACGCAGCGCGCGTTGGCGCGCGGCGAAGCGCTGTGCCGCGCGTGGGCAGAGTTGCCGCAGGCCACCATCGCCGCCATTGAAGGCGCGGCGGTCGGCGGCGGCGCGGTGCTGGCGCTGGCGTGCGACTGGCGCGTGCTGTCCAACCACGCTTTTCTGCGCCTGCCGGAAGTGCGGCTGGGCCTACCCTTGGCCTGGGGCGGCCTGCCCCGCTTGGCCAGCCTGGTGGGGCCCGCGCGCGCCAAGCGGGCGCTGTTCACCGACCTGCAACTGGACGCCGACACCGCTCAGACCTGGGGCCTGGCGGACGCAGTGGCTCCCGCCGGCGATGCGCTGCACGCCGCGATGGCTTTGGCGCGCGACGCCGCCGCCTGCCCGCCGCTGGCGCTACGCCTGAGCAAACGAGCCATCGACGCGCAATTCGACGCGAGCCGCCTGGCGCACGCGCAGACCGATCAGTTTCTGTTGTGCCATCTGCTGTCCCAACCCACCGCCGTATCACCAATGCCGCAAAGATCCGCGTAAACAGCGGACGCCCCCCTTGGAGGAAAGACATGAACCATTACCTACGCGCCCTGCTTATTGCCGGGGCATTCGCCGTGCCGGCCGCGCATGCGCAGTCCGACAAACCCATCCGCATCGGCGTCCTGACCGATCTCTCCGCCATGAACGCCGACCTGTCCGGGCAAGGCTCGGTGGAAGCTGCCCGCATGGCCGTCGAAGACTTTGGGCCGACGGTGCTGGGCCGCAAGATTGAAGTCATTGCGGGCGACCACCAGAACAAGGCGGACGTGGGCTCGGCCACCGCGCGTCGCTGGATCGACCAGGAAAACGTCAAGGCCATTGTCGACGTGCCGACCTCTTCCGTGGCACTGGCGGTGCAGGAAATCACGCGCACCGCCAACATCGCCTTCCTGGCGTCCACGGCCGGCAGTTCGGACCTGACGGGCAAGGCCTGCTCGCCATCCACCGCGCAATGGACCTACGACACTTATGCGCTGGCCAACGGCACCGGGCGCGCGCTGACCGAGTCCGGCATGAAGAAGTGGTACTTCCTGACGGCCGACTACGCCTTCGGCCACGCCTTGCAGGCCGATACCGAAAACGCCGTCAAACAGGCGGGCGGCCAGACCTTGGGCTCGGTCAAGCATCCGCGCGCATCGAACGACTTTTCGTCGTTCCTCTTGCAAGCGCAGGCGTCCAAGGCCGAGATCGTGGCGCTGGCCAATTCGTCGGGCGACACCACCATGGCGATCAAGCAGGCCAATGAATTCGGCCTGATCAAGGGCGGGCAAAAGCTGGCAGGGCTGCTCATGTTCATTACCGACGTGGATGGCGTGGGGCTGGAACAGGCGCAAGGCCTGGTGTTGACCAGCGGCTTTTACTGGGACATGGACGAGCGCACGCGCGCATGGTCCAAGCGCTATGCCGAACGGATGAAGGGGCGTGTGCCGACGATGGCGCAAGCCGGTGTCTATTCCGCCGTGCTGACGTTCCTGAACGGCGTGAAGGAAAGCGGCAAGCTGGAAGGTGACGCGGTGATGACGCAGATTCGCGGCATGAAGATCGACGACATGTTCGCGCGCAATGCCTATCTGCGCGCAGACGGCCGACTGGTGCATGACATGTACCTGGTGGAAGTGAAGAAGCCGTCTGAATCCAAGGCACGCTGGGACTACTTCAAGATCCTGCGCACCATTCCGGGCGACAACGCCTTCCGGCCGCTGGACCAGGGCGGGTGCCCCCTGGTGTCGTCCAAAACGGTGGCGTCGAAATCGGTCACCGCCACCACCAAATAATCGCGCTTGCTTGCGTTTGGCCGGCTCCGTGCAAACGGCGCCGGCTTTTTTTTCACGCCTCGACAACCCATCCATGCTTTCAGCGTAGTGTCATTAACCTTTCATTTGCGGCTTCTAGTATTGCTCGTCCATTCAGGCACAGCCCCCAACGCCAGGAATCCACATGAGCAAATCCATCTCCGACAAAATCGTCCGCAACCCCAGCCAGAGCAGCCCTTTCAGCGAGATTCTGGAAAAGAACCTGTCGCGCCGCATGGTGATGCGCGGCGGTCTTGCCGCCGCCTTCGCCACGATGACCAGCCTTGGCCTGGCCGGCTGTAACGGCAGCGATGACGATGATGACGACAACGTTGGCGGCGAACCGAACCCCGCACCCGAAGTCCCGGGTGGCGAAACGCCTGCCCCCACGCCGCTGAAGCTGGCCTTCGACTCGCTGCCCACGTCGATGACCGACGCTTGCGTCGTGCCGCAAGGCTATGTGGCCCACGTGTTCGCACCGTGGGGCACGCCGTTGAACGACAACGCGCAGCCCTGGGACCAGAACGGCAACAACACGTCCAACGACCTGCTCAATTCCATGGGCATGCATCACGACGGCATGCACTTCTTCCCCATCGAAGGCAGCTCCACCGAAGGCCTGCTCGCGGTCAACCACGAATACATCGACCAGAGCGCCCTGCATCCGGCCGGCCCCACGTCGGTGGCCGGCAAGCGTCCCGCTGAAGAAGTGCGCAAGGAAATCAACGCGCACGGCGTGGCCATCCTGCATGTGCGCCGTGAAAACGGCCGCTGGAACATCGTCAACAACTCGCGCTACAACCGCCGCTTCACGTCGGCCACCGCGATGAAGCTGGCCGGCCCCGTCGGCGGCACGGACTGGGTCAAGACGCCGTTCTCGCCCAACGGCATGCAGGTGCGCGGCACCAACAACAACTGCGGCAACGGCTTCACGCCGTGGGGCACCTACATCACCGCCGAAGAAAACTGGGCGGCCTGCTTTGTGAACACCGGCACGCGCCCCGCGCACCAGCTTCGCGTGGGCGTATCGGGTGGCCCCGCCGGCCGCTACCAGTGGGAAACCGCCGCGGGCGACGCGACGGAAGTGCTGGGCGAATTCGCGCGCTTCAACGTCACCGAAACGGGCATCGACGCCACGCAAGATTGGCGCAACGAGGTCAACGGCTTCGGCTACCTGGTTGAAATCGACCCCTACGACCCCACCAGCATCGCCACCAAGCGCACCGCCATGGGCCGCTTCGCCCACGAAGGCTGCTCTTACAGCAAGCCCGAAGCCGGCAAGCCGCTGGCCTTCTACAGCGGCGACGATTCGCGCTTTGAATACATCTACCGCTTCGTGTCGGAAGCCGTGTGGGATCCGAAGGACGCAGAGCGCACCGACCGTCTGGCCGTGGGCGCCAAGTATCTGGACAAGGGCACGCTGTATGTCGCCCGCTTCGATGCCGATGGCACCGGCGAATGGCTGGCATTGACCGGCACCACCGTCGGCGCCGGTGGCCGCACGCTGGCCGACGAATTCGGCAGCCTGGACGCCATTCTCATCAACACGCGCGGCGCGGCCGACTTCGTGGGCGCCACCCCGATGGACCGCCCGGAGTGGACCGCCACGCATCCCACCAACGGCGACATCTACCTGACGCTGACGAA
This sequence comes from Achromobacter spanius, assembly GCF_029637605.1. Taxonomy (NCBI): domain Bacteria; kingdom Pseudomonadati; phylum Pseudomonadota; class Betaproteobacteria; order Burkholderiales; family Alcaligenaceae; genus Achromobacter; species Achromobacter spanius. Next base: position 3,958,689 of record NZ_CP121261.1, read on the forward strand.
CAACAGCAGCCGCAACGCCGGCACGGGCACCAACCCGCCCAACCCGCGCTTGAACAACGTCAACGGCCACATCATCCGCTGGCACGACGAAGCCGGCTCGACCAAGTTCGACTGGGATATCTTCGTGTTCGGTTCGGATGCCGGCGCCGATGCCGACACCAACCGCTCGGGCCTGACCGCGCTGAACCAACTGGCCAGCCCCGACGGCATCGCCTTCGACACCCGCGGCATCCTGTGGATTCAGACGGACAACGGCATCGACGGCGGCCGCAACAACAACGTGGCGCGCGCCACCAACGACCAGATGCTGGCCGTCATCCCCGGCGCGCTGGCTGACAGCACCGGCACGGGTCCCGCCATCAACGCGTCCAACCAGTCTGAACTGCGCCGCTTCTTCGTTGGTCCCAACGAAGCCGAAATCACCGGCTTCGCGTTCACGCCGGACTACACCAGCATCTTCCTGAACGTCCAGCACCCGGCCAACTGGCCGGCCTACGCCACGGACGACGCGACGATTGCAGCCAGCGGCACCGTGCGCCCGCGCGCATCGACGGTGGTGATCCAACGCGCCGATGGTGGACCGATCGGGGTGTGATAGGCAAGGCGCCGCCCTGTGCGGGGCGGCGCCGTTAACCCGCCAGCGGCCACATGCCTTCCGATTGCAGCAGACGCCCCATGGCGGCTTCCAGAATGCCGCGCGCCTGGCCCGCGGCCTGCTCCAGCGCCAGATGCAATTGCGCGTCGGCGTCATTGCGTGAGGCGCACTGGGCACTGTAGCGCTCGAAGCTGCCCACCATCATAAGCAACTCGGCAAGATGCCTGGGGCACTCGCAGGCGATGGGGTTGCGCAGCGCCATGATCTTGGCCAAGGCCTCTTCATTGAACGTAATGGCCGAGGCCGGGGCCAGCGCGGCAAGGTTCGACCCCGCGACCGCCGAACGGCACAGCGGCGCAAGTTCCGTCAACTGCGCCGGAATGCGCGCAACCAGGCATCCCTGCGCACGCAGGGTACGTATGGTGCTGCTGGCGCTAAAGCGGTAGAGCACGACCACGGCACCGGTCTCGGTCTCGGTCGCGTCGCGCGCGCGCTGGATGGGCGCGAGCGCATCGGCATCCAACTCGGAAATTTCAATGATGAGCACGTCGGCATGGCGCGGCAGCGACCCGGCGTCTTCCAGGTGCGCGCACGCGCCGACCACATGGACGTCAGGCCCGGCCATGTAGCCAGAGCCCCCGTCGTGGCCCGTGCCCCCGGCCAAGAGGCGAGGGGTAAGGGTCGCGCCGACCGCCACGGCGCGCAAGGGCGGGCCGCCCAGGCTTGGCTGCGCGCCAAGCATGGCTTGCAACTGCTCCAGCGTCAGCAGCGCAAGCGTACCAATGGCGTGCCCTTGATCCACCAGCTGCTTCAACAGGCCGAGCCGTCGGACTTGCTCCGCCGAGTACAGCCGCTGACCGTGTGGCGAGCGTGCCGGCGAGGACAGCTGATAGCGCCGCTCCCAGACGCGCAGGGTTTCGACGGGCAGCCCGGCCAGCTTGGCGGCAACCCCCGTGCGATAGGCCGCGGTTGAACCGGCGTCGTCTAGGTCAGTGTTTGAGATATTTGGCATTTTGACCCGCCTATGAACCGTTAAAGACAATATTTACAGGTTCAAAACATGGACGAAGTGAAAGATGCCGCCTACTCTACCCTCACGCGTCGCGTTTTCCAAGTTGCGAAGCGATATTGAGGGCCCCCCAGGACGCGGGCGCCTGATTCCCTCACTTTCTGGAGCACAACATGAAACGATTTCTGATTGGAACGACGATTGCCCTGGCTTGCGGCTGGGCCAATGCCGCCGACATCGTGGACACGGCCAAATCGGCGGGCGGGTTCACCACCTTGACGACTGCGGTACAGGCCGCCGGCCTGACCGACACACTGAAGGGACCGGGCCCCTTCACCGTTTTCGCGCCGACTGACGCGGCGTTTGCCAAGGTGCCGAAGGACAAGCTGGACGCGCTGCTGAAAGACAAGGCCGCGCTGACCAAGGTGCTGACGTATCACGTCGTGCCGGGCAAGGTCATGGCCAAGGACGTCAAGGCGGGCAAGGTCAAGACCGTTGAAGGCAGCGAGGTGACCGTGACCGTCGCCGACGGCAAGGTCAAGGTGAATGACGCCAATGTGGTCAAGACGGATATTGCCGCCGACAACGGCGTCATCCACGTCATCGACACGGTTCTGATGCCGATGTAATCCGGGACAGTTGCGGGTCACCCCGCAGCCACCTTGTCGCAAGCAGTGCAGGGCCGCCTTAGGGGCGGCTTTGCGCTTGGCGCAAGCAATCGGAACGTCAGAGGAAATGCGTCAGGGAACGCAAACGCAGGGGAGACAGCAGGAGCTTCTTATGGATACGCAAGAATTGGTCGCCCAGATGATCACCAGAACATCTGGCGCGCGGCGCTTCGAAGACTGGCCCGAAGTCCTGGCCGCCTACGCCGCCTGCCTGGACACGGTGCAGCACAAGCTGACCCGGCAGGAGATGGAAGATTTCATCAACCTGGGCGCGGACTTTTATCGAACCTTGGCTCGGGCCGAGGACTATCGGCGAGGGTGTAGCTTGGGGTCGGGAAGCTGATTCGTGTACTGCGGGTTTGCACCGGCGGAGAATGGCCATAGGCGCCCGTGACCAGCAAGGCTGCGGAACCGTCGGCAACGACAATGTAGGATGGGTGCAGCGCGCCAGATCCGCAAAAAGAACACCGGCGTGTATCGCGCGAAACCCATCAACCGGCGCCTGACGAAACGTAGACCGCCAAAAGCAAAAACAGCCGGCAGATTGGATAGACCTAGTCCATCATCTATCGGCTGTTTTCCTGCGGTAAGCCTTAGCCTGCGTTCACCGCTGCTTGATGGGTTCCGCGCGTTCGGCGTTCATGTTCTTGCCTACACCATGCCGCGCTACACCCATCCTACAAGGCAAAGTCGCGGGGCGCGGCGCGGTTTTTCGCTACATCCGGGCATCCAGGCATCCAGGCATCCAGGTATTTTCGACCTGTTGTCTCCTTAGTGCCCCGCCGACTGGGCGTGGGCGCCCGATTTGTCGTGAACCGCAAAGCGGCCAATCAGGGTGGCACTGGCGGCGTTCAAACCGACGACATCCACGGCCTTGCCTTCACGCCGCAGCTTGATCACGACCTTGTCCAAAGCGCCGACGGCGGAGATGTCCCAGAAGTGCGCGGCGGACACATCCAGCACGACTCGGTCGACAACCTCTTTGAAATCAATGGCTTCGGCAAACCGTTCCGTGGACCCGAAAAACACCTGGCCCGCGTAGTAATAGGTGCGGGTGCGTCCGTCCTCCGACAAGGCCGAAGTCACCGCGAAGAGCCGCTTGACCTTGCCCGCGAAGAACACGCCGCTCAACAGCACGCCCGCCAGCACGCCCCGGGCCAGGTCATGCGTCCAGACCACCACCACAACCGTCGCCAGCATGACCACCGACGACTGCCAGGGATGCGAACGCAGATTGCGAATCGAACCCCAACTGAACGTGCCGATGGACACCATGATCATGACCGCGACCAGTGCCGGCATGGGAATCCTGGCCACCAAAGGCCCCAGCACCACAATCAGGAACAGCAGAAAGGAACCCGCCACGAAAGTGGATAACCGCGTCGAACCGCCCGACTTCACGTTGATGACGGATTGGCCGATCATGGCGCAACCGCCCATGCCACCGAAGAAACCCGTCACGAAATTCGCGATGCCCTGGCCCTTGCATTCGCGCCGCTTGTTGCTGGGCGTGTCGGTCAGGTCGTCCACGATCTGCGCGGTCATCATCGATTCCAGCAGACCCACCGCCGCCATGGTCAGCGAATACGGAAAAATGATCTGCAAGGTTTCAAGGGTGAAGGGCACGTCGGGGATCAGGAACGACGGCAGTGCCGACGGCAGCTTGCCCATGTCGCCCACTGTATTGACGGGCAGGCCCCAGTAAATGGAGATGATCGTCAGCACGATGATGGCAATCAAGGGGGACGGCACCGCCCGGGTCAGGCGAGGAAACAGATAGATGATCGCCAGCCCGCCCGCCACCATCACATAGGTGACCCACGTGACGTTGATCAACTGCGGCAACTGGGCAATGAAAATCAGGATTGCCAGCGCATTCACAAACCCCGTGACAACCGAGCGCGACACGTATTGCATCAGCAGATCAAGCCGGAGGAAGCCGGCGATGACCTGGAAGACGCCCATCAGGATGGTGGCGGCGAACAGATATTCGACGCCATGCTGCTTGACCAGAGGCCCCACCAGCACCGCGACGGCGGCAGTCGCCGCCGAGATCATGCCCGGCCGACCACCCACCAACGAGATGATCACGGCAATGGAGAACGAGGCGTAGAGCCCCAGTCGCGGGTCAACACCCGCGATGATGGAAAAGCCGATGGCTTCAGGGATAAGCGCAAGGGCAACGACGATGCCCGCAAGAATATCGTTACGAGGATTGGACATCCATTCGCGACGAAACGAGGAAAAAAAAGACATTGTTTGGCTAACCTGACGTTAGCAAGCGATGCCTCACACCGAGGGTGATGGGTAGTTGGTCCCGGAGCGAGCCGTGATTCGCTTGGAGTTGTCCGAGGGATAGGCGCCCGGCCGAGCCACCCGGCGAAGCCGAGTCCACTGGTATCGCTGTCGAAGCGATGCGCATCCATTGCAGATGCCGCGAGGCCGGATTTTACACGGATTGCGGGACATGCTTGTCTTGCAGAGTCCACCACCAAGCGCGCCGCGAAAAAAAAGGCGGCCCGCTAGGCCGCCTGTGGTGCACCGTCCCATATTCGGGATTCCGCCTTCCTGGCCGACATGGACAGGCCCAGGCGGCGGCTTTCCGTCAAGGCTTGCCGCCAGCACGCCACGGCCCGCACGCCATCGCCCCGTTTTTCCCAGGTATCACCCAGCAAACGAAGGTATTCGCCGCGCAGGGACTCGGTGCCGAACTTCTCGATCAGCCCCCCGGCGCGTTCAATGGCCGCCGTGGCCGCGTCCGTCTGGTTCCAGGCCAGGTGCGCCTGCGCCAGCATCAGTTCCATCGTGGACTGCATGACCGGCAGGTCCTTGCCGCATGCCGCGGCCGCGCGCTCGATGTCGGCTACGGCCGACCTGTCGCCATTGCGGGCATTCACCCATCCGGTCCAGCCCAGGGCAAGTTCCTTCCAGATGGAAAAGTCTGCTTGCCCGGTCAGGAATGACATGCGAGCCGCCGCCTCGCGCGTCGCGTCGTCGTCGCCCCGTAGCCAATGCAGCCTGACCACCAGGCTAAGGCACAGCACGCGACTGGCCAGGTGGTCCAGCGCATCGGCGCTTTCCAGGGCGGCCCGCGCGCAGGCCAGCCCTTCCGCGTCGCGCCCCTGAAGCGTCAAGGCCAGGCCCAGCATCGCCTTGGCCAGGCTGGCGCCGTCCGCGCCACAGCAGGCGAAGCGCAGGCTGTGATCCGACTGGCTGCTTAGCGTCACAACGGATGAGCGCAGCCAACGCTCCGCATTGGCGGCATCGCCCATCCACAGACGACTGTCGCCGTAGGCGTATTGCGCCCAGCCCAGGTGCAGTCCATCGGCTGTCAGCTCGGCGTGGCGGTGTATGCGTTCGGCGAATTGCACGCTTTCCGCATGCGGGCGCGTGCACAGCGCCACGACCCAGTCGCCCCACATCTGGCGGAACTGGATATGCGGGCTATCGTCGCTGACGCGCAATTTGGCGGTACGAACATAGGCCTGCGAGGTTTCGCGCGCGCCCCCGCCCTTGATCGCCGTGAACAAGGTCCCCCGCAAGAGTTGGCAGTCGAGTTCGGCCTTGCGGCGCAGATCCGCGTCCGCGATCAGCGGCAGCGCGCCCAGCGCGCGCTCGCTCAAGGCCTGCGCTTCCCCCACGGCCGACTGCGCCAACGCGTCGCGCATGGCCAGGCACCACCAATGCGCGGCATCCGCGTGCCGCGCATGATCAAGGTGCAGGGCGATATGCGCGGGCTCCGGCGCATTGGTGCGCGGATCCTGGCTCATCAGGTACTGCGCAACCTGCTCATGCTGGCGCTGGCGCTCTTGCGGAGCAAGAGATCGGTAAATGGCGGTGCGGATCAGTTCATGGCGGAAGTTGGCCGGGATGCCGTCGTCGATCAGACCGTGGCGGTGCAATTCACCCAGCAAGCGCGGAATGTCGCGCCGGTTCAATCCGGCGGCCAGGGCCGCGCGGGCGAGCAAGGCATCGTCCAGGCGGCCGGCCACGGCGGCGAACTGGATCAGGTGGCGCGCCGCGTTATCCAGCGCGGACAGCCGCGACGCGACCAGGTCGGCAATGACGGGAGTGACCCCGATATCGGTGCCAAGCGCGACCTGACGCACCATTTCTTCCGCGTACAAGGGAACCCCCTCGGCGCCGTCAACGATCCTGGCGCGCAGCGCGGGCGCCAGGCGCTGCCCCCGCGAGCGGTGGGCAACAAGTTCCCCCATGGCTTGGCGGTCCAGGTGGCTAAGGCGCAGATCGTGGGCTTCCCACGTGCGCACGAATTCTTCGCGCGCCGTGGTCAGGAGCATCATCGGCCCGCGTACGGTCCGGCGCATCAAGGCCTCGATCAGAGACAGGCTGGAGCGATCCGCCCAATGCAGGTCTTCCCATATGAGCAGGCGCGGCCCTTCGCCCTTTTCGTGATGCGCCAGGATGGCGGCCAACGCATCGACCAGCGCGCCGTGCGGAGTGTGGCCTGACACCGGGGCGCCGGCTTCGCCGCGGCTATTCTCGGGAAACAGCACCCGCTTGAGTGCTGACCGCAAGCTGGGATCCAGCCCCGCGCGCTTGCACAGAATATCGACCGAGCGCGTCGGCAGGTCGGCCGACCCCGGTTCGGCGCTATCGACCGTGCCCCATTCCAGCGACAGGCGTTGCAGCAAATGCTCGCGCACCGGATGGAAAGGCGTTTCGCTATGGCCTTCGTAACACGCAAGCACGCACACTTCGCCGCCCGTGCGGCGCACATATTCGGCCGTCACGCCGGCAAGCAGCGACTTGCCTATGCCGGGCTCGCCACGCACCATCATGGCCGTCGGCGGTTGCGCCATGGGCAGGCGCGCCCACATGCGCACCAGGCTGTCGAATTCACGCACCCGGCCGAACATGCGATGCACCGCCGCGGCCTCGAGCTGCGCGTCCAGCAAGCACAGCTCGCGCCCATGCCGCTTTTCACGACGCACGGCGAACTGATCCATCAGGCGTTCACGAACTGCCGACCCGATCAGTATCTCGCCCGCCTCGGCAAGGTAGCTAAGCCGCATGGCCTCTTGCGTGACGAGCGCGCCACCGTCCGGCCGCTCGTCGGCGTGCACCAGCGCGATATCCGCGTGCAAGCCCATGCCGACACGCATGCCCGGCGGCAAGGCCAGGTCGCGAATGGCGCACGCCAGCCGGGCAGCGGCGTGCGCGGGCCGCTCGGTCAGAACCGGGTGGCCAAAAACGATCGCCATATTGCTGGCCAGGCCGAGCAGCACCTGCCCCCCTTCCTTGCGCGCCAGATCCTGCAGGTGCCTGCGTGCCATCTGCATGCCATGCAGCGTTTGCTCGGGCTGCAGGGTGGGGTCGTCGGCCGATACGGTCACGGCCAGCACCGCCAGCGGGCGGTAGTGCCTTTGCTCGCGCAAGGTCACGCCGCCCAGCTCCGCCGGCGGCACGATGTTTTCCATAAGCGCGCGGGTTTCTTCCGAGGGCTCGGTGTCGAAGCGATCGCGCATCAGGCTGACGCAATCGCGGAAAGCCAACATGGCGGCATCGCGATTGCCGCTGTCCAGCAGCAGGCGTATCAGTTGGCGATGCGCGCCTTCATCCTCGGGATGGGTCTGCACCCATTGCTTGGCATGCTCCATCGCCTCGGCCTGCCTGCCCTGCTGGCCCAGGCGCGTCAACAATGTCTTGCGGCATTCCGAGATCTCGCGCTCGATACGCGATTGCCAACTGGTGTGCCAGCTGCTGAACGCCGCGCTTTCGGGTAGCTCCGAATATTCCAGCAGTCGGCCCCTGTCATAGGACAAGCGCTCTTCCAGGCCAAGCGCCTCGTAGCCGGCACTGCCGGTAACGGCCAGGACGTCCACCATGATGACTTTGGGATTGAGCGCCAGGGTGCTGTTCGTGCCCGACCACACATCCGGCACGTTTTCGAACAAGCGCCGCAGCACGAACAAGGCGTGCCGGAGGTTGGCGCGCCCATTGCCCAATTCATCCGGCCACAGCATGTCGGCCAGATCCGCCCGTGCGTATGGCTTGCCTTGCGCAAGCGCGAGCAATGCGAGCAATAGCTTCGGTTTGTTGTAAGTGATGGCGCGCGCACCACTAACGTCCCCCACGGCGACATCGAATTCGCCCAACAGACGTAGTTGCACGGGCCTCAGCAGGCTGGGATGCATGGGACCCTGATAGACCAAGCAGCCGCGCCTAAAGGGTTTGCCCTAGGCGCCTTGTACTGATGAGCATTCTTTCTTTTCCCCGTGACAGTCGTTGTGTCTTTTGACGGTTATGCCTTCATTCTTGCGGAAGGTAACACCCGCTGGTTTTACTTTGCAAACGTTTAATAAACGTTTAATTGCTTCCGCAATGTAACAACACGGGAAGCAATTGCTTCAACGGTTTCTCAACGCGGGGTCGATAGCATCATTTCCAAAGCGGAAGTAACAACGGTTACGCCATCAGGATAAGAGGGTGGGCCGGCATCCGAGTCAGGGAAATCCCGCTCGTATCGGTTTATTACAGGTGAGACATAGTGTCTGCAGTGCTTTTCGACCGCGATGTAGGGCAGCACCCCATACAGGCCGACCACCCCGCCGGCGTGAGCCCGCGCGACGGTGAAGCATACGCGGCATTGAAGGCGCACATCGACCAGTTGACCGACATCCACGCAAGCACCGCCGTGGACTGGACCTCGGTGGTCGCGCTGGCCAACGGCATTCTCAAGCAGGAAGGCAAGGATCTGGCGGTAGGCACCTGGCTCGTCGCCGGCCTGCTTGAAACGGCAGGCCTGACAGGCCTGGGCGAAGGCATCCGTGTCTTGCGCGACCTGGTCTCGACCTACTGGGACGACATGTCGCCCGCCGTCACCCGCATGCGCGGCCGACGCAATCAGATCCAGTGGCTGCTGGACCATTTGAACGAACGCCTGCAGGCGGGGCGCGACAGCTACCCCGCAATGCCGGCCGCCGCGCACGCGGCCATGCTTGAAGATTGGGAAGCGCTGGACAGCGAATGGCAGCGTCACGATGACGAAGCCCCTGCCTTCTACGGCTTGCGTTCCGCCCTGCGGAATTTGCCGGTCGAGGCGCCTCCGCAACCTGAACCCGTCGTTGAGGCCGCGCCGCAAGAAGCCGAGGGCGTCGCCCCCGCGAACGCACCCGCCACCGCGCCCGCGTCCCTCCGATCCGTTGCGCCGCCGGTCGCCAGCGTCGCGACGCCCCCTGCCGCGGGCGCCGACCCGGGCGCCGCCGCCGATGCGGCACTGACGGGCCTGCGCCCGCTGGTCGACTGGTATCTGCAGACGCAGCCCACGCTGCCCTTGTTGTTCCGCCTGAATCGTGTGTGCGCCTGGGCCACGCTGGAACAGACACCGCCCGCGCAAGGCGGCGTCACCTTGCTGATGCCGCCGCCCTTGCAGATCGTGAGCAGCTTCGAGCAGATCGCGCAGACCGGCGAACCGCAGGCCGTCGTGCAGTTCGCGGAGTCGCACCTGAACACACATCGCTATTGGCTGGACCTGAACCGCGCAAGCCATGCCGCGCTGACCCGCCTGGGCGCCGCCGATGCCGCGGCCTGCGTCGGGTTCGAGACTGGCCGCCTGATCGCCCGCCTGCCCCAACTGGCCGGCATGAAATTCAATGACGGCCAGCCTTTCGCTGACGCCCAGACGCTTGCCTGGCTGGAGAGCTTCACCAGTGCTGGTGAAGGCGCATCCGCCAGGCACGATGACGCCGACGACCTGCAATCGCTTGCCACGGCCGCCGAGGCCGATGCGGCTGCCGGACGCCTGGGCGATGCCCTCGAACGCCTGCAAGAGGCAGCGCGCCGCACGGAAGGGCTGCGCAAGCGCTTTCGCCTGCGGCTCGCGCAATGCTCGCTGCTGCACCGCTTCGACGACCGTGCGGATATCCGCGCGCTGATGTCCCCCCTGATTGATGAACTCGACGCCCACCGCCTGCAGCAATGGGAGCCGGAGCTTGCCCGGCAAGCCCTTGCCCTGGCGGCGGCCGTCGAACTGCGATACGGCGCGGAAGACGCCGGGCCCTCCCATCCCTTGCTGGCCAAACTGGCCAGCCTGGATTGCCGGGCCGCTTGGCAACTTTCGCAGTCAACCGCCGCCGCCTGACCCACCGGAACCTAGGAGAAAACCATGGCCAATGAAGGATCAGTAGCCCCCAAGGAACGCGTCAATATCGTCTACAAGCCGGCCACCGGCGACGCACAGGAACAAGTCGAACTGCCGCTCAAGCAATTGGTGCTGGGCGACTTCACGTTGCAGGAAACCGAAACCCCGCTGGACGAGCGCAAGCCCATCCAGGTGGACAAGGACAACTTCAACGATGTGCTCAAGGCGCAGGGCCTGAACCTGACGCTGTCGGTGCCGAACCGCCTCGCCGAAGGCGAGTCCGACGAGGCGATTCCCGTATCGCTCAAGTTCGAGAACCTGCGCGACTTCGAGCCTGATGCGTTGGTGGGCCAGGTGCCCGAACTGCGCCAGTTGATCGAACTGCGCGAAGCCCTGAAGGCGTTGAAGGGTCCGCTGGGCAATCTGCCCGAATTCCGCAAGAAATTGCAGGCATTGATCCAGGACGAAGGAGCCCGCGAACGGCTTCTGGGCGAACTGGGCGTACAGGAATCCGACGCTGAGTCGGGCAAGGCCAAGGAGTAAGTGATGAGCCAGGAATCCCCGCAACAGCAAGAAGGCGCGCAAGGCGCGGCACAAGAAGGCGGTTCGCTGATTGATCAGCTGATCGAATCGACCCGCGTCAAGCCGGGCGACGAAGCCTATTCGATTACGCGCCAGGGCCTGGAGGCCTTCGTTGCCGAATTGCTGGAGCCCAGCCGCTCGCAGGAAAAGGTCAGCCAGGGCCTGATCGACGAGATGATCGCCGGACTGGACCGCAAGCTGTGCCGCCAGGTCGACGCCATCATGCACAACGAGCAATTCCAGAAGCTGGAATCCTCGTGGCGCTCGTTGAAGTTCCTGATTGATCGCACGGACTTCCGCGAGAACAACCGTATCGAGATCCTGAACGTTTCCAAGCAGGCGCTGCTGGAAGATTTCGAGGATGCCTCCGACATCACGCGTTCCGGTCTGTACAAGGCGGTCTACACCGCCGAATACGGCCAGTTCGGCGGCGAGCCTTTCGGCACCATCATCGGCAACTACGCCTTCAGCCCCGGCGGCCAGGACGTCAAGCTGCTGCAATCGATCGCCAGCGTCGCCGCCATGGCGCACACGCCGTTCATTGCTTCGGCCGGCCCGCAGTTCTTCGGCATGGATTCGTTTGCCGACCTGCCGAACCTGAAGGATCTTTCGGCTGTCTTCGAAGGCCCGCAATACACCAAGTGGAATGCCTTCCGCCAGACGGAAGACGCGCGCTTCGTGGGCCTGACCATGCCCAACTTCCTGCTGCGCGTGCCCTACGGCGACGATACCGTGCCCAGCAAGAAGTTCCGCTACAACGAAGACGTGTCGGGCGGGAACAAGGATTTCCTGTGGGGCAACGCGGCGTTCACCTTCGCCAGCCGCCTGTCGGACAGCTTCGCGCAGTACCGCTGGTGCGCCAACATCATCGGCCCCCAAGGCGGCGGCACGGTGGGCGACCTGCCGGTCTACAACTACGAGGCCATGGGTGAAACCCAGAGCAAGATCCCGACCGAAGTGCTGATTTCGGAACGCCGGGAATTCGAGCTGGCCGAGCAGGGATTCATCGCGCTGACCATGCGCAAGAACACCGACAACGCGGCGTTCTTCTCGGCCAACTCGGTGCAGAAACCCAAGTTCTTCGGCAACAACAAGGAAGGCAAGGACGCGGAGCTTAACTACAAGCTGGGCACGCAACTGCCCTACATCTTCATCGTCAGCCGCCTTGCGCATTACATCAAGGTAATCCAGCGCGAAAACATCGGTACCTGGAAGGAAAAGACCGACCTGGAATCGGAGTTGAACAACTGGATTCGCCAATACGTGGCCGATATGGACAACCCGGCGCCGGGCGTGCGTAGCCGCCGTCCGCTGCGTCAGGCGGAAATCACGGTATCGGACGTGGAGGGAGATCCCGGCTGGTATCGCGTGGGCCTGAAGGTTCGTCCCCATTTCAAGTACATGGGTGCGTCTTTCACGCTATCGCTGGTGGGCAAACTCGAAAAGAGCTAACCCGTTAATCCAGCGGAACCGGCGTGCCGGCTGCCACCGGCACGCCTCCGGTTTCGTCTGCAATTGCATTCAGACTCAACAACTGCAAGGAGAAATTTACCATGGCCATGCCGTGCTACCTCACGCTTGAAGGACAGAACCAGGGCAAGATCGAAGGATCCTGCGAAATCAGCGGGCATCAGGGAAAGATCCTGGTGCAAGCGGTCGAGCACAAGATCGAGATCCCCAAGAACCCGCAGTCCGGCCTGCCCTCGGGCAAGCGCCAGCATCTGGGCCTGACCTTCGTCAAGGAAATCGATAAGTCCTCGCCGAAGATCTACCAGGCGCTGTGCTCGGGCGAACAGCTCAAGGACGTCACGCTGGAGTTCTACCGTATCAGCCCCAAGGGCACGGAAGAGAAGTACTACACCATCCAGCTGACCAACGCGGTGGTCGTCGGTACCCGCCTGTGGGTGCCGAACTGCCTGCAACCCGACAATCGCCAACTGGGTCACATGGAAGATGTGGAGCTGACCTACGAGAAGATCGTCTGGACGTGGGAACCCGACGGCATCGAGTCCGAAGACTCCTGGCTCGCGCCGAAGGCGTAATGGCGAGCGGCGGGCGCATGCGCCCGCCCCGCCTGCATCCCCATGCGAGAACACCGCCTGCTTGAACGCATCGCCAGCCTGGGTTCGGACGTTGAACGTTCGCACATCACGCGGGCGGAGGTTCTCGTCGACTCGATCCTGGACCACTTGCGCCGCATCCTGAACACGCGTCAGGGCAGCGTGCCGATCGACCTGTCGTTTGGTGTGCCCGACTTCACCAATCTGGCGGGCTCCTTCAGCAGCGGCACGACCACGCAGATGATCGAGGACATAGGCCGCATGATCCAGCGTTACGAACCCCGTCTGCGCCAGCCGCAGATCACTTTCACCAATACGCAGGACGAAGTCCTTTCCCTGGGCTTCGCCATTTCAGGCTTCATCGCGGTGGACGACCGCGAAATTCCCGTGCGGCTGGCGTCGCACGTGGCGTCCAACGGCAAAGTTTCACTGCGAAGGCAATAAGGCATGTTGAACCGCTACTACGAACAGGAACTGGGCTATTTGCGCACGCTTGCGGCTGAATTCGCCGCGAGCAACCCCGCGCTGGCGCCGCTCCTGGGCGCGGATAGCGCAAGCGACCCCGACGTCGAGCGTCTGCTCGAGGGCGTCGCCTTCATGACCGGCCTGATTCGGCATCGCCTGGATGACGACTTCCCCGAATTCATTCAGAACCTGGCGCAATTGCTGTTTCCGCATATGTTGCGGCCCTTGCCCTGCATGACGATCATGCGCTACGAGCCGCGCTCGACACTGGAAGGCCCTGTCACGATTCCCGCGGGCACGGAATTCGCCTCGGTGCCCGTGGACGGACAGCGCACGATTTTCCGCGCCTCGTTTCCCGTCACGCTTGAACCCGTTGAACTGAAGTCCGCGCAGTGGGAAGGCGGCGGCACGCGGCCGCGCTCGCTGCGCCTGCAATTCACCATGTCAGGACCCGCCGCGGCCGACTGGAAAGGCGACCGGGTACGCATGTTCCTGGGAGACGCCCCGGCAGATGCCGCGCGGCTGTTCCTGCTGCTGCAACGCTACGTGCGCGAGGTGCGCGTCAGCGCCGAGAACGGCCCCATCACCGTGCTGCCGCCGTCCAGCATCGAGCCCGCGGGCCTGCGCCCCGATCTTGAGCTGCTGCCGTGGCCGCCCGGCGCGCACCCGGCCTGGCGCGTGCTGCACGAATACTTCGCCCTGCCGGAGAAGCTGCTGTTCCTGGATTTCACAGGCCTGTCGACATGGACCGCGCGCGGCGCCGCGAAAGGCTTTTCGATACAGCTTGTGTTCGACCAGGTGCCGGACTGGGCGCCCGCGGTCGGCCCGTCCAGCTTCATCATGAACGCGACGCCGGCCGCCAACCTGTTCAGCCAGGATGCGCACCCGATCAGGGTGGACCACCTGCAGCCGGACTACCGCATCCATCCCGTTGCCCGCACCAGCAAGGCCGCCGAGCGGATTTTTTCCGTCGATGCCGTCAGCGCGCGCGGCGCCGATGGCGCCGAGCGTGAATACCATCCCTTCTCCGCTTTCCGTGGCGGCGACCAGGCCTCGTACAACATCAGCATCCGGCCTTCCGCCCTGCATCGCGGCTACGACCACTACCTGAGCCTGCCCTACACCGAAGGCGGCGTGCCGCAGATGCAAACGCTTTCCACGCGGCTAACCTGCACCCACGGCGACCTGCCCGAAGGCCTGCGCCTGGGCGATATCTGCGAGCCCACGGACAACTCGCCCCCCCGCGTGGGGTTTCGCAACATCCATGGCGTGACGCCGCATTGCCCGCCAGTCATCGACAGCGCCTTGCTATGGCGCGTGCTGTCGCACCTGAACGCCAACCATCTGGCGCTCGCCAGTGAAGGACAACTGCGCGATCTGCTGTCGCTCTACGTGCCACCACGCCAGGTGGACGCGCAGCGCAACGCGGCGGCGCGCCGCAGCATCGAATCCATTACCAGCGTAAGCGTCGAGTCGGCACGCCGCATCGTGCGCGGCATGCCGGTGCAAGGCAGCGAAGTGCGCATCGAATGCCGGGGTGATCATTTCCCCGGGCCCGGCAGCCTGTTCCTGTTCGGCACGGTGCTGGACGAATTCCTGGCCGGCACCATCGCCCTGAACACCTTCAGCGCCCTGACGCTGGTGGATACCGTCAACGGAGAGACCCTGACATGGCCCGCCAAGATCGGCCGCTATCGCCTGCTGTAGCGGTGTCGGGCACCGACCCGCTGCTGGAAGAAGGCCATCGCTATGCCTTCTTCCAGGCGTTGCGCCTGCTGCGTTTGCGCAACCCCGACGAGGCGGTGTTCAACCGCGATGTGCGCGTGCGCCCGTCGGTGTCGCTGTCTTTTCCCGACCGCGATATCGAGACGATCGAGCGCGACGACGCGGGCAAGTACCGCATCACGGCCAATTTCTTCGGGCTGTATGGGGTTACCTCGCCGCTGCCCACGTTCTATACCGAAGACCTGATCGACCAATACCTGCAGGGCAACTCCACCGCGCGCGACTTTCTCGATATTTTTCACGCGGCGCTGTATCCGTTGCTGTTCCGCGCATGGGAAAAGAACCGGCTGTGGCTGGCCGTCGCCGAAAGGCGCGACTCCTCGCGCCTGGACCAGTTGTTCGCGCTGGTCGGCCTGGGCGGCAAACGCGGTACGCGCTGGCAGGCCGCGCGCGCCCTGCTTCCGCATGCGGGCAACTTCAACCAGTTCCCGCGTTCCGCGCTGGGCCTGCAGTCGCTCGTGTCGGGGCTGCTGGACAACCTGCCGGTGGAAGTAGAGCCGTGCGTGACGGAAACGGTGTCCATCCCCGAGGCCGCGCAGTGCCTGCTGGGCGAACAGGCATGCCGCCTGGGAGAAGACACCCTGCTGGGCAGCCGCATCGACGAACGCGCGGGCGCCCTGCGGGTGCATGTCGGCCCCGTATCGGCCGAACGCCTGGCCGGTCTGCTGCCAGGCACGGAGCGTTACACCGAACTGGTGAATGCGATTGCGCTGTATCTGAAAACGCCTTTGCGCTGCGAGCTGGCGTTGAACGTAGACCCCCAGCGGCCCGGCGCAAGCCTGGGCGAAGGCTGGCACACATTGGGACTGAACACGTGGTTGCCGGAGCAGGTACCCGGCGATACCACAGGGCCGTGGCCGCGCTACGACCAGATCTTCCTGCCGATTGAAACCGAATCAACACGAATCTCCGAGAGGCCTTTGCAATGATGCTGGTGGAACTGAAACCCCTGTTCGCACGCCTGAACCCCACTTGCTCGGCCGCGCTTGAAGGCGCCGCCGGCTTGACGTTGGCCCGCAACCATTACGAAATTGCCGTCGAACACATGCTGCGCAGGCTGGTTGAAGAGCCCGGCGGCGACGTGCATTGCATCCTGGCCCACTTCGATATCGACCCCTTGCGCCTGACCGCGCAACTCGACGAAAGCCTGGCCCAGTTGAAGAACGGCAACCCTGGCCGGCCGGTGTTCGCGGGCCTGCTCACCGAGTGGGCGCAAGAGTCCTGGTTGACCGCCTCGATCACCCTGGGCGAAAGCCGCGTGCGCAGTGGCGCGATGCTGCTGGCGCTGGTCTCGCGCCTTAGCTATTACGGCGCCGGCACCCGCTACGCCGAAACGCTGCGCGCCATCTCGCGCGACAAGCTGACCAGCGACTTCGACACGATAGTCAACGGCTCGAACGAGGCCAGCACGCAAATCGCGGACTCGGCCTCGGGCGGCTCGGCCCGGCCCGCCGCGGCGGGCGATGCCGCCATCAACCGCTTCTGCGAAGACTTCACGGCCAAAGCCGCCGCCGGCAAGATCGACCCGGTGTTCGGGCGCGACAGCGAAATCCGCCAGATGATCGACATCCTGGCGCGCCGCCGCAAGAACAACCCCATCTGCGTCGGTGAACCCGGCGTGGGCAAGACCGCGGTGGTGGAAGGCCTGGCGCTGCGCATCATCAATGGCGACGTGCCCGAGTTCCTGCGCGACACGCGCCTGCTGGGCCTGGACCTGGGCTTGCTGGAAGCGGGCGCCAGCGTCAAGGGCGAATTCGAAAACCGCCTGCGCGGCGTCATCGACGAGATCAAGGGTGCGTCGCGCCCCACCATCCTGTTCATCGACGAAGCCCACATGCTGATTGGCGCGGGTGGCCAGACCGGTGGCTCCGATGCCGCCAACCTGCTCAAGCCCGCGCTTGCGCGCGGCGAGTTGCGCACCATTGCCGCCACCACTTGGAGCGAATACAAAAAGTACTTCGAGAAAGATCCGGCGCTGGCGCGCCGCTTCCAGGTCGTCAAGCTGGATGAGCCGGACGTGCCCACCGCCGTGCAGATCCTGCGTGGCCTGAAAGACCGCTACGAGGCGGCACACGGCGTCACAGTGCGCGACGACGCCATCGTGGCCGCGGCCGAACTTTCCAACCGCTATATCACCGGCCGCCTGTTGCCCGACAAGGCCGTTGACCTGCTGGACACCGCGGCCGCGCGCGTGCGCATTGGCTTGGGCATCAAGCCCGCCGAACTTGAAAACCTGGAAAGCCGCCTGGCGGGGCTGGAACGCGAGCGCCAGGCGCTGGCGCGCGATGTCCGCTACGAACCCGGCAGCCACAGCGAGCGCCTGGAAGCCATTACCGCCGAGCGCGCCGAACTGGAAAGCAGCCGTGACGCGCTGCACGCGCGCTGGACCGAAGAGCGTGACGCCGCGCAAGCCGTACTCGAGCTGCGCCGAAAGGTGGGCGAGGCCGAGGCAGCCGCCGAGGCAAAGGCTCAGCAAAGCGCCAGCGCGGCGACCAATGACACCGCGCAGGCTGCCGCGGGCGCGGATGCCGCAGGCGCGGATGTTGGCGCAGACGCCGCTGCCGCTGACGCACAACAAGCGCCCGCCGACGCCGCCACCCTGAACGCGCAACTCGAAGCGGCGCGTGCAAAATTGAAAGCGCTGCAAAGCCACGAGCCCCTGGTGTTCATCGAGACCGACCCCGACGCCGTGGCGCGGGTGGTATCCGACTGGACCGGCGTGCCGCTGGGCAAGATGCAGCGCGACGCGGTCAACGGCGTGCTGGCCCTGGCGGACCACATCAAGGAACGCATCCGCGGGCAGGACCATGCCGTGGACCAGATCGCCGCCACCGTGAAGGCCGCGCAATCGGGCCTGCGCGATCCGCAGCAGCCCATGGGCGTGTTCCTGCTGGTCGGCCCGTCCGGGGTCGGTAAAACCGAAACCGCGCTGGCCATTGCCGACCAACTGTTCGGCGGCGACCAGGCCCTGGTCTCCATCAACATGAGCGAGTTCCAGGAAAAGCACACGGTCAGCCGGCTGGTGGGCTCGCCCCCGGGCTACGTGGGCTACGGCGAAGGCGGCGTGCTGACCGAGGCCGTGCGCAAACGGCCCTACTCGGTGGTGCTGCTGGACGAAGTGGAAAAGGCCCACCTGGATGTCGTCAACCTGTTCTACCAGGTCTTCGACAAGGGCACGCTGGCCGATGGCGAAGGCCGCATCATCGACTTCAGCAACACGGTGGTGTTCCTGACCAGCAACCTGGCCACCGAGGAAATCACGCGCCTGGCGCAGGACGGGCGTCCGGATCCCGATACGCTGGCAAGCGCGATACACCCGGTGCTGGCGCGCCACTTCAAGCCGGCCTTGCTGGCCCGCATGACCGTCGTGCCCTACTACACGCTGCCCGCGTCCGAACTGGCGGGCATCGTCAAGCTGAAGCTGGCCAAGCTGCAACAGCGGCTTGCCGCCGCCAACCGGATAGCGCTGACGTTCGAGCCGACCGTGGCCGACACCATCGCCGCGCGTTGCACGGAAGTCGACAGCGGCGCGCGCAACATTGACTTCATCCTGCGCAAGAGCCTGACACCGGTGCTGTCCGACACGGTCCTGTCCGCCTTGGCCGAAGGCCGCTCGCTGAGCGCGCTGCATGTCGAGGCAGACACGGACGGCAGCTGGAAGATCACACCGACGGAGGCCTCTGCATAATGTCCAACGCCTACGACTATGCCTTCGATTGCGCCGCGCTGAGTTCAATGCTGCACGGCCAGGCGATGCCCGCCGCCAACGTCATCGTGACGCATTGGCAGGGCACCGAGGCAGTGTCGCGGCCGTATCGTTTCGATATCACCTTCGCGGTCGCGCAAGGCGACCTGGCCCTGGAGAAACTGCTGGACCAGCCCGCGACGCTGACGGCGAAGGCGCCGGACGGCACGTTGCGCCAATGGCACGGCATCATCACCCAAGGGGCGGAGCAAGGGCGCGACGAGACCCACTACTACTATCAGGTGGCGCTGGAGCCACGGCTTGCGCGCCTGCGTTCGATGCGCTGGTCGGACATCTACCTGAAGCGCGACCTGGCCGACCTGATCAAGCAGTTGCTCGGTTATGCCGGCCTGACAGAGCCCTACAGCAACGACGACACGGCCTGCGACTACCGGATCGCCGCGACGCAGCTGGCGCAGACGCAAGCCGATTTCACCTGCCAGTTCGAGGAAACCTGCCTGGATTTCCTGATGCGCAAGCTGGAATACTACGGCGTCTATTTCTGGTTCGAGCAGGGTTCCCAACAGGAGTCCGTGGTGTTTGCCAACAGCGTCGAGCAGCAGCCTGCCGACCCGGACACCGCCGTGTATTACCCCCGGGGCATGATCGACCCCGACGTGCACGAAATCGCCATCATGCAGTTGAACCGGCGTGTCGGCCTGACGCCGAACATGGTGGTGCTGCACGATTCGCAGGAACAGGGCAACACCACCATCACCCTGTCGAGCCAGGCCAGCGTGCCGAAGCCCGCCACGGTCCTGGGCCTGGGCGAGGTCCATCAGTCGGACGATCATTTCGAACAGCTGGAAAGCACCTCCGCCATCTCGGGCTCGGCGCTTGCCTCCTGGCGCGCCCAGGAGCTTTCCTGCCAGCGTGTGCGCCTGGAGGGCGAAGCGCATACGCCCGGCATCCGCGCGGCCAGGCTGCTTGCCGTCTCGGAATATCTGCGCGGTGTGGACCCGCGGCAGTACTACGTGATCGAAGTCACGCACGAAGGCACGCAAACGGTCGAAACCTCGCCTCAAACCGATATTCCGGCCTACCGGGCCACCTTCGTGGCGCTGCCACGCTGGCTGGACGTTGACGATCCCTCGTCGCCTCCCCTGCAGTACCGCGCACCGCGCATTACCCCCGTGCCGCAGGTCAGCCGCCTGGTCAACGGTTTTGTCGACGTCGCCACGCCCGGACAACCCCGACGGTTCGCCCAACCTGACACCAACGGCCTGTACAAGATCCGCTTCCTGTTCACCAAGCAGCGTTACGACGGTGAACAGAATTCCGCCTTCGTGCGCATGGCCACGCCCTATGCGGGCGGGGCGTCGTCGCAAGGCCTGTCGGATGCGGGCATGCATTTTCCGTTGCGCGAAGGCACGGAAGTCCTGATCGCGTTCCTGAACGGCAATCCGGATCGCCCTGTGATCGTCTCGTCGCTGCCCAATACCGAGGCGCCCAGCGTGGTCAACGCCCAGAATTCGGCGCACCACAGAATCGGCACGCCTGGCGGCAACACCATGGTGCTGGCCGACGCGCAGCCGGGCGGCGACGGCGCACCGGCCATCCGGCTATACAGCCCCACGCAGGAATCGTCGATGAACCTGGGCCAGTCGGACGAGGAAGGCGTGGACGACGGCTTCCACATCAAGACAGAGCTGCACGGCGAACTGTATGCGGGCAGCAGCATGCTGATTGAAGTGCCAGGCCACTACCGCGTGTGCGCGGGGTCCGACTCCAACGAAACCCAGGCCAACTTCCTGGGGTCGGAGGCGCAGGACATGCCGTCCGGCATTTCGGTGGGCCAAAGCGGCGGGATTGTCGTCGAGAACTTCATGGGCATGAAGATCGAAAGCGTGGAAGCCCTGACGCTGGGGCACTTCTTCGGCGGCAAAGTGGAGTTCAACGAAGCCGCGACCTTCGAATCGACGCTGGGCGTGAAGCTCAGCATGGAGTGCGTGGCCGCCAAGGAGATCAACCTCCTGGAAAAGAACATCGTGCGCGACAACGCCAATTACGCCAACGCCTTCACCAAGTGGGTCGCCGGAAAATGGAACGGCGTCCTGGCGGAGAAGACCGAGGAAATCGGCATGATGCAGACCACGGCACTGGAGACCTACAAGCTCTTCACGCCCGACGCCTGGATGGGCTCGGTGGCGTCGTCGCTGTCGCTGGAACCGGCGGGCGCCACACTCAGCAGCTCGATCGCCACGCTTGACGGCTGGACCAAGGCCACGGTGACCAGCCTGACGGAAACACTGGTCGAAGGTGGCATTTCAACCGTCAACCTGACCAGTGCCAGCGCGTCCATCACCAGCCCGTCGATCGAGCTCACCGCCACTGCGGACGTGGCGGTGACAACGGGCGGCGACGTCACGATCAACGGCACGATCGTCATGCTCGGGTAACGCCATGCACGTGCACAAACCCGCCGACGCCATGCTGCTGCTGGGATATCAGTCCCGGGGGGCCAGTCGTCCCTGACCGTGACGGTAGGCTACTGTTGCGGCGCGGACGGCACGCGCGTGTCCGAACCGGACGCCTGGAAAACGCTGACGGCGCTCTTCACCGACGAACCCTTCGACCTGGCGCAGAAAAAAATGCGCGGCGGCTTTGGCGTGGCCGGTGCGGCCAAGGCTCCTCAAGGCCAGCCCGTGACCGGCCTGACCGTGCGCGCCGGCGTGGGCGGCCTGCAAAAATCGGTGCTGGTGCTGGGCGACCGCTACTGGTCGCGCGGCGTTGCCGGCTGGCAGCCGAGCGCGCCGCAGCCTTACACCGACATGCCCATCGGCCTGGCACGCGCCTACGGCGCCAAGGGCTGGGCGGCCAATCCGCACGGCCGTGGCCATTGCGCCCAGGCGGACCAGGCCGACGGCGTTGCCCTGCCCAATATCGAAGACCCCGCCGCACCGGTCCTGCGGCCAGGCGATGCCCCCCGGCCCGCCAGCCTGGGCGTGCTGGCCCAGGGTGCGCCTGAACAGATCCGCTGGCTAGGCACGCTGGACAAGCGCTGGGAGCGCGCGCGGCTGCCCTGGTTGCCCGACGACACCGACCCGCGCTGGTTCGACCGTTTCGCGCCGGATCAATGCCAGGAAGGCTATTGGCGCGGCGACGAAAGCTGGTTCGCCGAGAACATGCACGCCGATCATCCGCTGCAACGCGGCACCCTGCCCGGCTTGCGGCCGCGTGTGCTGGTGCGCACCGATGCGGCGCCCGAACGGCGCGTGGAATTGCCGCTGGACCTGGACACCGTCTGGCTGCTGCCGAACGACGAGCGCGTGCTGGTGCTGTACCGGGGCGAGCTCGCCACGCGGCGCGAGGATGCGGAGGACGTGCTCGGCCTGGGCATCTTCACCGAACGCATGAGCGAACCGCCGCAAACCACCCAGCACTGGGCGCTGATATGGCAAGAGGCCGGCGAAGCCGCAACGCCGGCGCAAACACAAACGCTGGCCGCGCCCGAGCCCGGTCCCGAGGCCGCGGCGAAAACGGCCGCGGCAGGCAAGGCGATCGAAGAGATGGGCAAGGCGGCGGCCGCGCATCGCGCGACGGTCGCCAAGACCCTGGCCGACACCCGCCAATCGGCCATTGCCGAGACCGACCAGACCATGCAGCGCTACGGCCTGGGATCGTTGCAGGCCAAGATGGCGCAAAGCGAGGCCCCGCCCAACACCTTGGCGCTGCCGACCCCCGAATGGCCCAAGGAACCGACGGCGTTCAAGGCTGCCGTGCGCCAGTACGTGGCGGACGCATTGGCCGCTGGCGAAGCCGAGACGCGCGAACAATGGCGCGCCCACGGATTGGACTACGACGCCGCGCTGGCGCGTTCGCGTGCCCGGCCGCCCATCGTGCTGGACCCGGCCGATGCCGTCGCAAAAATGAAGTTGCCACCCGACGCCAAGGCGGCGTTGATGGAACGGTACCAGGCATTCCAGATCAAGATGGACGCGCTGCAACTGAACGCCAAGAAAATCTCCAAGCAGGCAGAAGCGCTACAGGCCCAGGAACCGCCGTCATTGCCCTTGCCGGATGAAGCCCTGCCGCGCGGCCCGCGCACCGCACTGGACCGCGAGGCCCTGCTTGAGCGCCACGCGCGGCACGCCTCGGCGCAATGGTGCGAACTGCAAGGGCTGGACCTGAGCGGCGTGGACTTGGCCGGCCTGGACCTCAGCACCTCGCTGCTACGGGGTTGCGTGTTGCGCGGCGCCAATCTGGAGGGCGTCAATTTCACCGACTGCCAATTAGAGGACTGCGATCTTGGAGAGGCCCAACTGAGCCGCGCCCGTTTCCCCCGCGCCCTGCTGAAGGGGTGCCAGGCGGCTGGGGCGAAGCTGCCCGGCGCGGACTTTTCACAAGCCCGCCTGGAGAAATGCGTGTTCACCCACGCCGACCTGTCCGCCACCGAGTGGGCAACGGCGCAGGCCAAGGAATGCGACTTCAACAAGGCGGTTCTGCGCCAGGCCCAGGGCCAGGAGGCGCGTTTTACGGCATGCGGGTTTGCAGGCATCGACGCGGCGTCAAGCCGCTTCCCCAAGGCCATGTTCAGCAAGTGCATGCTGGAGGACGCCACGCTGGATGGCGCCGACCTGCAAGGCGCGACCCTGATGACCTGCCAGGCCGCGGGTTCGCGTTACGACGGCGCCAGCATGGCGCAACTGCGCACGCTGAAGGGCACCGATCTACGCCGCGCCAACCTGAACCGCGCGCTGTTGGACAGGGCCAGCCTGCAGGATACGAACCTGGGCAAGGCCACGCTGCGCGAGACGCACATGGACCGCGGATTCCTGAAGAATTGCGACCTCTCGGGCACCGACGCCTGGCATCTGGTGGCGCGCGTCTGCGACTTCACCGGCAGCCGCATCGAGCAGGCCAGCTGGCGCGGGGCCAACCTGATGAAGGCCCGGCTGCGCCAGGTGGTGCTGCAGGACGTGGACCTGACCGGCGCCAACCTGCACGCGGCCGACACCCGCACCGCGACCGCGCAAGGCGTGCAACTGGACCAGGCCCTGCTGACCCGCTGCCGCCTGCTGGAGGATTACGGCCGTGAGTGACGCGACCCAGAATCGCGAGTCGCTGCTACAAGCGCTGCGCGCGGGCGAACGGCTGGCGCCCGACGCGCTGGCCGGCGTCGATTTCCGCAATGCCGACCTGTCCGGTCTGCGCCTGGCCAACCTGGACGCGCGTGGCGCTCGCTTCGATAGCGCCGACATGCGCAAGACGGTCTGGAACCGTTGCCGGCTTGACGAGGTGAGCCTGGACGGCGTGGCGCTGGATGGGGCGTCCTTCACCGCCTGCAGCGGCCACGCGGTGTCGTGGCGCGAAACCAAGGCCATCAAGGTCTGGATGATGGACTGCGTGTGGCAGGACGCCGATTTCCACCTTGCTGAACTGACCCGCCTGGCTGCCCAGAACACGGCCTTCCCGGGCGCCCGGATGAGAACGGCCAAGGTGGACAAGGCATGGCTGTCGCGCTGCGACCTGTCTGGCCTGGATCTTTCGGGCGCGGTCTGGCGGCAAAGCCATCTGCCGGACAGCAAACTGACGGGCTCCACGCTGGCTGGCGCCGTGTTGGCGCAATGTTCCTTCAACCGCGTCCAGGGCGCCGATGTCGATTTCAGCGGGCTGGTGGCGCCGGGCGTGTCTTTCTACCAGGCCGCCCTGCAGAACGCACGCTTTGATGGCGCGATGCTGGATGGCGCCATCTTCGACCAGGCACGTCTGGACAAAGCCAGCTTCGCGCGAGCGTCGCTACAAGGCGCCCGCTTTCAGGCCGCCAATTCCACGGGAATATCGTTCGGCGAATCGAAGTTGATGGACGCCGACCTGTCGCACCTGCGGGTCGCGCATGCGGACTTTGCGCGCGCCGACCTGACGGGCGCGCGCCTGCACGCCGTCGAACTGCCCGATGCCTCCTGGCGCGAAACCGTGCTTGAAAACGTCCGTCGCGATGACCCCGAATTGCGGGCCGCCGAACTGTGGCGCCCCCCCGTCTAACCCGATGCCATTGGACTCTCGATGAACCATCCTAATCCCGCATTGGACCCGGCCGTCAGCCAGCCTGACGCCGCGCCTGCCTATTCGCCGGACCAGGGCGCCCGTCTGCATCACGCGCGGCTGGTCATGCGCGACGGTCGCCGCTACGCCGCGCTGACCGGTGCCGGCGCCATCTGGGTCACCCCCGCCGCCGGCTGCCTGCTGCAACCCGAAGTCGGCGACATCGCGCTTGTCAGCCTGGCCGCGGGCCAGGGCTACATCCTGACCGTACTCGAACGCGGCGCGCCGGCATCCGCCGCCCGGGTGGAAGTGCCGGGCGATTTGCAGTTGTCGCTGCCCGAAGGAAAGCTGTCGATCCAGGCGGCCGACGGCGTGGCGCTGGACGCCGGCCCCGCGCTGGACGTCAATGCGGCGCATGCCACGGTCACCTTGGACGAAGCCGACCTGCGTTGCCAGACCCTGCGCGTCGCGGGCGACAACGCGCACACGCACTGGAACACACGCAATGACGTCAGCGTCGAGCGCATGGAAATCTCTGGCCGCGCCGAAGTGCATCTGGGGCAGAGCGTACGCCGCGTCGCCGGACATGATGACGTCACGACGGGGTCGCAGCGCACCGTCGTCAACGAAGACTGGTCGGTGCATGCCGCAACGGCCGACCTGAAAGCACGCGACCGGGTGGCGGTGGATGCCGACTCGGTACAGATAGGTTGAAAGGGGAACGCCATGTTCATGCTGAATAACGCCGGCGCGATGACCACGGCAACCGTGCCCGACGTTTGTCTGACGCCCGCGGTGCCTTCGCCGATTCCGATGCCCTACCCCAACATCGCCATGAGCGACATGGCCGACCCGGGAGGCATCGTCGAGAACGTGCTGGTCGGCGGCATGCCGGCGCTGAACCAGGCCAGCACCATCATGCTCAGCAACGGCGACCAGGGCGGCGTGGCGGGCGGTGGTGTGGCCTGCGGAGAAATCATGGGCGAGGCCGCGTTCGTGACCGGCAGCATGAAGGTCATGGTGGGCGGACCGCCGGGCGTGCGCCTGACCTGCATGACCACGCAGAACGCCAACAACACGGTCGGTATCGTGGCTGCCCCCAGCCAGGTGATCGTGATGCTGGTCAGTTGAGGAAAGCCGCCATGCTCAAGCTCCAGGCTTCGATTCCGCGTCTGTTGTCCATCGTGCTGTGCACCATGGCGCTGGCTTCGTGCAGTTCCTTGAACAGCATGATGGGCGGCACGTCGGAAGAAGATGCGCTCAAGGCGCTGAAGTGGACGTATGCGGCCGACGGCGTGCAGCTGGCCATTGAAGCCGACCCGAAGTTGAATCAATCGACCGACCAGCCGCATACGCTGGCGCTGTCGGTGGTGCAGATGGAAGACCCCAGCGCGTTCGCCCCCTACGCCGCCAATTCGGCCAAGATGTCCACGCTGCTGCTGGCCGACACCCCGCCCAAGGGCCTGCTGTCACTCGACCGCGTGTTCGTATCGCCCGGCGAGAACCGCACGGTCACGCTGCCGCGTGTTGAAAAGGCCAAGTACGTGGGGCTGGTGGCCGGTTACTTCCACCTGGACCCGACGCGCAGCGCACGGCTGTACCGCATCGGCGTGGAAGTGGATTCCAGCGGCATCGTGGTCAAGACACGCAACGCGTCGCCCGAGCCCTTGAAGATCGAACTACACCTGGGCGCCGACGGCATTCTCCAAGCAGTCGGCACCCGCACGCCGCCCGTCACGCCCACCCGCCCCGTCGGCGGGCTGGTGACGCCCCCCGCGACGACGCCCGCCGCCGGCAGTACGCCGGCCAAACAATGAACCGGCCCCGCAAAGCATGAGTACGCATCTGAAACAACCACTGTTCTGGCATCAGGGCCTGTTCCTGCAGCCCCATCATTTCCAGTATCAGGACGCCTGGACCGAACGACTCCTGGCACGGCAGGTCGAGCTGACCGCGCCGTGGTGCTGGGGTTTTGGCGCGCTGGAAATCAATGAAGCCGCCCTGGCCGCGCGGCAAGTGGTGGTGGACCACATGGCCCTGCGCTGGCAGGACGGAACGCTGACCGAAATCCCCGGCAATGCCCGCATCGAATCGCGCCGCTTCGAGCTGGCCGAATTCTCGCAAGGCCCGCGCACGCTGTACGTAGGCCTGCGCCGTCATGTCGTGGACCAGCCCAGCGTACAGAAATACGAGAACCTGGACGACGCGGCACGGGCGGAAGCGCGGCTGGTGGCGCCGGCAGATCCGCAACAGGTGCCCGACCGTTATGCCAGCGGCCCGTCCGGACGCGTGACGCTGATGACGTATGTGCTGCGCCTGTTCTGGGAAGAAGAGATCGGCGCGCTGGGCGATTACGACCTGATGCCGCTTGCGCGCCTGGAGCAGGATGGCGAAGTCGTCAGGCTCGCGCCCCGCTTCGTGCCGCCCTGCCTGAACCTGGCCGCGTCCACGTCGCTACAGCACATGCTGATGGAATTGCGCGACGAAGTCATTGGACGCGCCCGGCAGCTTGAAGTCTTCAAACAGCCCATTGCCAACCGCTCCGGCGAGGACGGCCAGTTCGGCCCGGTGCTGGCCCTGTCTGTTCTGAACCGCTACGGACCGCAGATTACGCATCTGGTCGAGGCCGCGCAGACCCATCCCTGGGCCGTCTATGGCGTGCTGCGTCAGTTGGCGGGCGAGCTGAGCACGTTCTCGGACTATTGCGACCTGCTGGGCGAAACGCGGGACAACCGGCAATTGGTGGCGCCCTACAAGCACACCGATATCGGCTCCGTGTTCATGGGCGTGCTGGACCTGGTGCGCCGCCTGCTGAACGAAATCACGATCGGCCCCGAGATGCTGGTGCATTTCGAGCAGGACGGCGCCGCGGGCAATCTCTACCGCGCCGACATGCCGGCCGCGTTCTTCGGCCCGCGCCATCGCTATTACCTGATGGCGCGCAGCGGCCTGGAGCCTAAGGAACTGGCCGAACACATGGTGCTGGAAGCCAAGCTGGGAACCCCGGACGAGATCGAGACACTGGTGACGCGGTCGCTGCCTGGCATCGAAATCATTCCGCTGCAGACGTTGCCGCTGGGCATGCCCCGCCGTGCCGGCAGCGCGTATTTCCGTATCGAAAGCCTGTCGGACGGCTGGGATGCCGTCGTTCGTGATGGACGCCTGTCCCTGTCGCTGCCGGAGCCGCCGCCGGACCTGCGGCTTGAACTGATCGTGATCAAAGGATAGCAACGTGCGCCTGAGCAATATCTGGATTGCCTCCATGGAGTTGGCCCGCACGGCAATCACCGGCGCGGGCACCGACGCAACGCCTGACGCCGAAGTGGTGCGCGGGCAACTGAAGGCGTCTTTGGACGCCGCGGTCGAGCGCGTGCAGGCCCATGGGTTCACCGCCGCCGACGCGCAGGCCAGCCTGTTCGCCGTGGTTGCCTGGATCGACGAACTGGCGATGTCGCGCGA
Source organism: Achromobacter spanius (assembly GCF_029637605.1). Taxonomy (NCBI): domain Bacteria; kingdom Pseudomonadati; phylum Pseudomonadota; class Betaproteobacteria; order Burkholderiales; family Alcaligenaceae; genus Achromobacter; species Achromobacter spanius. The sequence goes on from NZ_CP121261.1 coordinate 3,987,146, forward strand.
CTGGGCGGCCAGTTCGTCCTGGCGGCTGGCGCCCTTGCAGCGCCATTACTTCGCGACGACACGAGCGGGCGTGGCGTTCTTCGAAAAGCTCGAAGCCCTGCCCGATGACGCCGTCGAAGTGCGCGAGGTCTACGGCCTGGCTTTGCTGGCCGGCTTCAGCGGCCGCTACACGCATCGTCCGCCCGCCGAACTCGCGGAGTACCGCGCGGCCCTGCTGGCACGCATCGCCGAAGAACGCCGCATGTCGCCGCTGGATCCCAGCCTGCCGCTGTTCCCGCAGGCGGGTGGCCGCGCGCGAAAAATGGCGCCCTACCGCCGCGGTATCGGGCCGTCGCTGGCGACCTTTTTCCTGGTGGTCGTGCCCTTGTGCCTGCTGCTGGGCCTGTACCTGTATCTGGACTATCGCGTTGCGGGCGAGGCGGCGCAGGTAGCCGTGCCCACCGCCACCCGCTCCTGACCTGACCTGACTCGAAATGCTAACGCTGCTGTCTGTGCAATGATCAAAAAACTGCTTGTCGCGATCGCCTGGCTGTTGGGGCTGCTACTGCTGGCACTGGGGTGCTGGGTGCTGGGCCTGTACCTGGGCTGGCCTCTCTGGCGCTCCATCGCCCTGTTCCTGGGCGTACTGATCGGCCTTGTGCTGCTGCGCTGGCTGCGCGGCCTATGGCTGGCCTGGCGGCTAAGGCGGCGCCTGGCTCGCCCCGTCGGCAGCGTCACCGTCAACACCGAACGGCTGGACATGGACTGGCGCGCGGGCTTGAGCGCGCTGAAGCAGTCGCGCCTGTCGCGCTTCGGATCGCCGCTGTATGTGCTGCCCTGGTACATGGTGCTGGGCCCCCACGACGCGGCCAGGACCGAACTGCTGCGCCGCGCGGCGGGCGCGGCACCGGTACAGGCCCGAGGCGACGACCCGGCCGAACTGCAATGGTGGCTGCTGCGCAACGGCGTCGTGCTGGATCCCACCGAAACGCTGGGCGAAGAGCACAAGGCGCCTGATTCGCCGAAATGGCGCCGTTTGCTGCACTGGATGATGCGCACACGCCGCCGCGAACCCTTGAACGGCCTGATCCTGGCCTTCAACGCGGCGTGGCTGACCAGCGGCAGCGATGCCGATCTGAACGAGACGGGCCAGGGACTACGCAAGCGCCTTGATGAGCTGACCCGCATCTACGATGCGCGCATTCCCGTGTATGTCGTCTTGACTGACTGCCAGCTGCTGCCGGGCTTCGCCGCCTGGGCGAAAAGCCTGGGGCCCGACCTGACCAACCAGGCGATGGGCTTCGTGAACCCCGTGCCCGCCGCCAGCGTCGGACAGTTCATCAACGATGCCTTCAACAACATCGTGCATCGGATGTTCGATCTGCGTGTGCTGCAAGGCGTGCACGGCCGGCCCGCCCCAGAAGTCTTCGGCCTGCCGGAGCGCCTGGTGCCCTTGGCACGGCAACTTGCCAAGGTGATGCGGCCGGCATTCCAGGCAACGCCCTATGCCGAAACGCCGTTGATGCAGGGCTTGTTCCTGACCGGTCAGCCGGCTGGCAACGACCGCAGCCAGCCCGACTGGTTCAGCGCCGGCCTGTTCAACCATGCCTTGCCCGCGCAGCGGCACGCGTGGAAGCCCGTTGAGCGGTGGCGCCATTGGCGCCGCTTCCTGCGCCATGCCGCCGTGGTTGCGTGGCTGGGCCTGTGCGTGGGTGTCGGATTTCTGCTGGTGCACTCTAGCAACACCGCGCAGGACGAACTGCGCGCCGCCGCGGCCGGCACGTCGGACAAGCCGGACTTTTCGGGGCCGATGTCGACAGACCTGCATGCCCTGCAAGACGAACGCAACGCCATACACACGCTGCTGAAGCGGCCGGCATGGCAGCGCCACTGGATGCCGTTTCAGCGACGTGTGAACCAGGTCGAGCGCCGCATGATGGACCACTACACGCGTGAATTCCATCGCGAGGTCATCGCCGCCAATCTCGACCCCCTGCTTATCAGCAGCCTGCCGCAGTTGGCCAAGGGCAACAACGACATGCTGCTTGCCGCCTGGGCGCAGACCCTGGTGAGGCGCATCAACCTGATCGATGCCGCCACCGAGGGTCGTAGCGTGTATGCGCTGCCCGCGCCCGGCAGCGAGCTGCCCCTGCTGCTTGCCAGCGTCCACCAGACGCTGCGCGACTCCATGGATGCCATCCTGCTCGGCGACATGTACCGGGATTACCTGACATGGCAAGACGACCACACGACGCTTGATGACGAGCGGCGCGCGCTGCGCCAGGTTCTGGCGGGGCTCAACCTGACCACCCGCCCCATCCCCTGGCTTTACTCCTGGGTCGACCTGCAGGGCACCATCAAGCCGGTGCGCCTGACGGACTTCTGGAACATTCCGGACAAGCCGAACCTGCCGTTTATTCCCGCCGGGCTGACGCCCGACGGCGAGCGTGCCGCGATCGGCTTCCTGGACGAACTGGGACGCGCCACGGACAACACGCAGGAATGGTCGGCGCGGCGCAGTGAGTTCCAGCAGCATTACCAAAGCGACGGACTGGATGCGTGGTACCAATTCACCGACATCTTCCCGCACGTGCCCGACCTGCTGGCCGACGGCACGGCCCGGCGCGCTGTGCTGTCGTCGCTGTTGACGGCTGACGACCCCTACCAACGCCTGATACACATGCTGGCAGCCGTCGGCGAGCGCCTCCCCGAGGCATCCCGGCCGGACTGGATCGTGCAGGCTGGCCGGCTGGACGCGCTGGACGGCCTTGCGCATTCCAGCCAGCAGAGCACGGCCACCAGCGCGCTGCAGAAGATCGACGTCGTACAGCGCTTTGGCGGCGACGTCATCAAGAACCTGCCGCAAGGCGGTTCGCTGGGACAGGGCATTACCCGCCTGCGCAATGAAGGCAGCTCGCTGCAATTGCTGCAAGCCTATCGCCAGGGCGTGCGCGACACCATCGTTCCGCTGCAACAGGGCGATGGCACGGCGATGAAGGCCGCCATCGAGATCTGGTCGTTCGGCCACGATCCCAATGTGAAAAGCGTGCCCCTGGTCAATGCACGCACGGCGATTGGCACGCTGCGCCAACAACAGGGCACGACGGGCCCGCGCACCAGCGTCATCTGGGACGTCGCCGAAGGGCCGATGAATTTCGTCCTGGATTACGCCGGCCGCAACGCCGGTTGCCGCTTGCAGCAACAATGGGAGAACACGGTGCTTAGCGCCATCCAGGGCGTCACCGACGGCGAGCTGGCCGATCAACTGCTCTATGGCGACCGTGGCCAGGTCAAATCCTTCCTGGACGGCGACATCAAGAACTTCGTGGATCACGATAGTGTCCGTTACGAAGCGCGCCCGGCGATGGACAGCAAGGTTCCCCTGAATGGCCAGTTCTATGCCTTTGCCAGCATGACGCAATTGCGCCAGGTGACGCTGGCGACCCAGCAACTGCACTCCAAGCGCTCGTCCACTGAAGTCCAGGCGCTGACGCAGCAACAGGCCGAGTTGGAGAAGCAGATCACCAAGCTGGAGACCACGACTGGCACGGTGACGCTGAATACGGTCCCGCCACAGACCAACGCCGATGCCCGCGCGCTGCCGGAAAGCGTGAACCTGACCCTGCAATGCGCCAGCGGCGCGATCACGCTGGAAAACCTCAACTTTCCCAACAGCGCGGTTTTCCCCTGGTCGCTCGCCACATGCGGCGACACCACGCTACGCATCCGCTATTCGGATTTCGAGCTGACTCGCCAATGGACCGGCGCACGCGGCTTCATCGACTTCCTCAAGGAGTTTGCCAGCGGCCGCCACCGCTATACGCCCGCCGACTTCCCTGACCAGAAGACGCTGCTGTCGGTTGCCGACGTCCAATGGATCGTGGTCACCTATCGCCAGCAGGGCCAGGCGCCGCTGCAGAACGCGTTCGCCGAGGCGGACCGCCTGGCGGCCCAGGCGGAAGAGATCAAGGCGCGGCTTGCTGAACTGCAACCCGGCACCGCCCCCGGATCGACCATGCCGACGCCGGCCCCGGCAAGCCCGGTGCCGCAGCGTATCGTGTCCTATTGCATGGGCCCCATCGACAGCGCGGCTCTCCATCTGCCGGAACCCCAGGCGGCGCCCGAGCCCAGCCCGGCGCCCGTCGCCAAACCGCCTGCCACCAAGCGGGCGCCCGCAGCGGTACCGGCAAAGCCCGCGAGCCGCGCGGCAGGGCCCTACGCGGTACAGGTCGGCATCTTCTCGCACCCGGACTCCGTGCGCGCCACGCTGAAAAAGAACGGCTATACCGCCCAGGAATCCGACATCACGCTCCGAGGCGTGAAATACCGCAAGATCTGGGTCGACGGCTACGCCACCCGGGAAGCCGCCCAGAAGGCGGCGGACAAGATAGGCGCCCTGCTCAAGCTGAAGCCGGAAGTGCTGCGGCAGGAGGCCGAGCGGTAGATGACTAACGGGTCAGGCCCGCGCAATTGCTTGCGCGGGCCTGTTCGATTCATCCACGGATGGGGCGGATGGCGTGCCTGCCCCTTGCGTGGCAGCCCGGATGGGGCACGCGGGATGGGGCACGCGGGATGCCGCTTAGCGCGGGAGACGCTGCGGAAAGCTGCGTTCGAAGATGCCCTCGGCGATCCGGTTCTTCAAGATTTCGATAGAGCCGCCTGCGATCATCCAGCCGCGGCACCGGCGCACGCAGTACTCCACCAGCGACTCCCGGCTGTAGCCCAAGCCGCCCAGCACCTGCAGGGCATCGTTGGCCACATCGAAGCCCACTTGATTGCAGTAGGCCTTGGCAATCGCGGTATCCGTGGCTGAGGGGAAGCCGGTGTCCGCGCCACTGGCCGCCCGATACAGCAGCAATTGGGCGGCATCCAGCTTGATCCGCATGTCCGCGAATTTCCACTGCAAGCCTTGGAATTCGCACAGCAAACGGCCGAACTGCTTGCGCTGCATTGCCCAGTTGCGCGCTTCTTCATACGCATAGCGGCCCAGCGCCAGTGACCGCGCCGTATTGCCGATGCGCTCTACGTTGAAGCCGGCGATCTGCTTCTTGAAACCGCCCTCACCCAAGACGACCATGTCGTCGGCCACAAACACGTTGTCGAAAAAGATTTCGACCCATTCCTCGCCGGACATGAACGCGGAGCGTTTGCCGAGTTTCACGCCGGGGGCCTTGGTGTCGATCAGCACCGATCCGATGCCGCCCGTGCCGGGGCCAAAGCGCACATAGGTCAGGATCACGCTGGCGTGCGGGCCGTGCGTCGTGAAGATCTTGGTGCCGTTGATGCGCCAGCCGCCCTCGGCACGCGTGGCGCTGGTCTTGAGCTCGGTCACCGCGGACCCGGCGTCGGGTTCCGTCATGCCGACAGAGATCAACCCTTCGCCGGCCAGCAACGCCGTCAGGTACTTCTGTTTTTGCAAGCCGCTTCCGTATTCGGCCAGCACGCGGATGGCGCCGAAGTTGCCCGCCTGCACCACGTCCGCGCTGCGCGGGCAAACGGACGCCACGGTCTCGATGGCGATAACGGCGTCCATCAACGACCCGCCGACGCCGCCGTCCTGCTCGGCGACGGTGATTCCCAATAGCCCCTGTCCGGCCATCTTGCGGGCCACGTCCCAGGGGTAGTCGTCGGAATGAGCGCGTTCGACGGCGCCGTCGCGCAATTCGCGGTCCGCGAAACGGCGCACGGCGGTTTGGAAGTCTTGTTGTTCCGAAGTCAGATTGAAGTCCATTTAGGCTGTTCTCGATGCAAAGGTGAAGGGATGGGTGCGGGTCAGGCCAGGCGGGTCAGGCCAGGCGCGCCAGGCCATCGACGGCGACGACACCGTCGGCGCGCACGAACAAGGGGTTGATTTCGGCTTCTTCGACCCGCGCGTCCGCCAGGCAGGCCAGCCGCGAAAAGGCCGCAACGGCGTGGGCCAACGCGTCGCAGTCGCCTTCGGGCAAGCCGCGAAACCCGCGTATCAGCCGGGTCTGCCGCACTTCCAGGACCATGCGGCGTGCTTCGTCCACGTCCACCGGCGCCAGGCGCAACGCAAAGTCCGGCGCGAGCTCGGCAGCGATGCCGCCCGCGCCCAGCAATACCGTGGGGCCCACCAAGGGGTCATGGCGATAACCCAGGATCAGTTCGATCAAGCGGCTTTCCATGGGCTGGACCAGAATGCCGTCGATCCTCGCGTCCGGCGCCTGGCGGTGCACCGCTTCCAGCATCTGGTGCACGGCTTCCGACAAGGCCCTGGCATCCGCGATGCCCACCCGGACGGCGCCCAGCTCGGTCTTGTGTGCAAGGTCCGGCGAGCAGACTTTGGCGACCAGCGGGTAAGGCACGGCGTGCTGCAGCGCATCCGGCGACAACAATTGGCCGGCCGCCACCGGCACGCCCAAGCTACGGAACAGCGTTCCCGCCTGATGCTCGCTAAGCATGCCGTGTCGCGGCAGGCCTTCCGGACACGCCACGGAATCACCAGCGGTAGGGGGTTGGCCCGCGTCGGCGAAAAATACCGATAGCGCGTCGGCGCAAGCCTCCGGCGTGCGAAAGGCGGCGATGCCGCCCTCCCGCAGCAAGGCCAGGGACTCCGGGGCCTCTGGCGCCAGGAACACCACCAGGGGTTTATTCGTAGGCCTCTCGGCCTCCAGCAACGGCTTGACTGCCAGGCCCGGATGGAATTGCGCGGATGAGCCCACCACGCTCAGAACCGCGTCGCACCAATCGGCGCGCAGCAGGTGTTCAAGCAGCATCTTGTATTGCGCGCTGGTCGCGGCCAGCGTCAGATCAATGACGGGCGTTTCGCGGATATTCAATCCCGCTTCTGCGATCGTCCGAACGAAATCAGGCGGCGGCGGCACGGCAGCCAAGCCGTGCAATCCCAGGTTATCGACCACGGTGGCGGCGCCGCCGCCCGTCGTCGTGATGACCGCCACCCGGGTAGCCGCAGCGGCCACGCCGGCCGCGGCACGCGGTGGCCGGGCATGCCGCGCGGCCAGCGGCGCGATCTCGAACAGCGTCTCCAGATGCTGAACCCGCATGACTCCATGCGCGGTCAAGAACGCGTCGACCGCCGCGTCATTGCCCGCCATGGCGCCAGTATGCGACTGCGCCAGCGCGTCGCCCTGCTCGGACCGACCTAGTTTGTAGGCAATCACGGGCTTGCCCAAGGCGCGCGCGCGCGACAACGCTCGCCCCAGCGTGGGCGCGTCGCGCAGGGTTTCCAGGAACAGAAGAATGACCTTGCTGCGGGGGTCATCCACCAGCGCGTCGACCACCTCGCCGACCGAGATATCGCTTTCATTGCCAACCGACACCGATTTGGCGAAGCCGAACCCGCGGGCGGCTGCGCGCGACAGCAACGACCCCATCATCGACCCGCTCTGCGACACCATGCTGATGTCGCCGGGCAGCAGGGTATCCGCCTCGAACACAGCATTCACGGACAGGATGCCGCCGGTATGCAGGTCGGCCAGGCCGATGCTGTTCGGCCCCAGCAGACGCAGCCCCAGCCCCCGAGCCTGCGCCACCAGCGCGGCCTGGCGTGCCTGGCCGTCGGGTCCGGTTTCCCCGAACCCGTCCGAATAAACCGTCACGACCCGCGCGCCCGCCTGGGCGCATGCGGGTAACAGCGCGGCGACCTCACTGCCGGGAATCATCACGAAGACGTGGTCCACCGGCCCGGGTAGGCCGGCCAGTGACGGGTAGGCCCGTTCACCCAGGATGTCGGCGCGGGTGGCATTGATGGGATAGATAGCGCCGGTGTAGCCGTGCTTGCGCATGAATCGCAGTGGCCGCGCGGTGTTCTTTCGCACGTCGCCCGATGCCCCCACCAAGGCGATGGCACGGGGGGACAGCAGCGCGTCGGCGAAGGACGGCGATGAGGAGCAAGAGGAAGCGTAGGAAGAGGACATGGATACGACTGGGGTCATGGGTTCCGGAATGGGATGAGGGTTCACAGCCGAGGCATGTCGGCGGCCAGGCGCAGCGCACGCACCGGCATCGTGTCCAGACGCCAGACGGCGTCGCGTAGCGCACGCACGCGCGCATGGCCCAGCACGGGGCCGGCCAATTCATCGAACTTGTCGTTGAGGTCCGCGTCGGACAGCGGCGACTCGGGGTCACCCTTGCGGTACGGGGAATGGTGTTCAAGCACCAGCCCGGCGGTGGTCGTGACCGACAACCGGGCAGCGCGCATGGTCGGAAAGCCCGCGGTGAATGCGGGATCGGCCCGCAGTTCCAGCCCTTGCATCAAGCGGTGCACCTGAGGGTCGCGCAGACGCTCGGCGCCGAATGCGTCCAGGCGAACCGAGCCATGAACCAACGCGTGCGCCACCACATAGGGCAAGCTGAACTTGGCTTCGAAGGCGGTCGCGGGCGCGAAGTTTCCCGTGACGTCCAGGGCCGTCTGATAGGCGTCCACGCGCAACGATGCAACGTCGTCCGCGCGCAGCCCTTGCTGGCGCAGCGCCAGCGCGGCGTCAATCGCGGCAAAGGTGTGGCCGCAGCAGCCGTGGTTCTTCTGCGTGATCGACAGGATGTTGTAGCGCTGGCCCAGGCCATCGACCGCGGCGGACCAGTCCGGCTCTTGCGCCAGCGCCGCGCCGAAGCCCACCTTGCCTTCCAGGATGTCAGCCACGCCGGTGATGCCGTGCGCCGCGCCCTGCCCGGCCCGCACGCCTACGGCGGCTGCATGGCCGGCATGCAGCGCCTTGCTCATGGCATCCGAGCGGAATGCTTGCTGCAGGCCGCTGGCCAAGGTACCGGCGGTGGCCAGCGCGTGCAACATCGCTTGCGCGTCACCCGGCGCACACAACGCGGCGGCAGCGGCTGCACTGCCGAAGCAACCCACCGTGCCCGTCGTATGGAAGTAGCGGTAGTGCGACGGCTGCACGGCAACGCCGATGCGCGTCGATATCTCGTACCCCACAACGATGGCATTCAACAGCGCCTGGCCGCTTACGTCGCCCTCTTCCGCCAACGCCAGCGCGGCGGCGATGGTCGGACAGCCGGGGTGGTAGATCGCGTCGCGGAAGATGTCGTCGAACTCCACGGCATGCGACACGCTGCCGTTGATCCACGCCGCCGTCGCCGCGAACGCGGTGGTGGCGCAACCGGGCAAGCTGGATGTACCCGCGCCCAGTTCCGCCCCGTGCGCACCCAGTAATTGCAGGCAAGGCGCGGTGCGCGTGCCCGGATACAAGGCGGACAACCAATCCAGGAATGCCCGCTTGGCGTGGTGGAGGACCTCGTCCGGCAATCTTGCCAGCGTGTCCCGCGCGCCATAGGCGGCGATCGTGTCCAGCAGCATGCTTGTGTCTCCCGTTGTTGTTGCGGCGCGGCACAGGCGTCGCTGATATCTGCCGTCCACTCTATGCGGCCGGCCCGGGGTCAGGATTGATAAAAAGGAAAACGAGCGTTCTTGATCTTGGGGGGCGGATTTGGAGATAGTTGCTTTGCCAATTTTTCACACCGCCGCGTCGGGGCCTTCCGTAAGCTGCATGGCAATAGCTAGAAAAACAGATGCCATCCCAAGGAGGAAGTAATGAGTGAGACAAAGACCCCGCTGGGCTTCATCGGCCTGGGCGTGATGGGCGAACCCATGTGCGCCAACCTGGTCCGCAAATCCGGGCATCCGGTGTATGTGGCCGATATCAGCCAGGAACCCGTGGCCCGCGTCGGCGCATTGGGCGGACACGCCTGCGCATCGGTCGTGGAAGTGGCCCAGGCCGCCGAAATCGTGTTCCTGTCTTTGCCCAGCATCGTGCAGGTGGAACAGGTATGCACCGGACCCGGTGGCCTGGTGGAAGCCGCCGGCCGCGTGCGCATCGTGGTGGACATGAGCACCAGTGACGTCGGCCGCACCCGCCGCCTGGCCGAGGTTCTGCGTGGCCACGGCATCCTGCTGATCGACGCGCCGGTGGCCCGCATGCGCGAAGCCGCTCGTCTGGGCACGCTGATGATCACCGTGGGCGCCACCCGCGAGGATTACGAGGCGGTTCTGCCCTATCTGTCATGCATGGGCACGGACGTGCTGCTTTGCGGCGGCGTCGGCAACGGCCAGGTCGTGAAGATCATGAACAACATGGTGGTGTTCATGACCGTGCATGCGCTGGCCGAGGCCATCACGATCGGGCGCAGCGCGGGTGTCGACGGCACGCTGCTGCTCGATGCGCTGAGCAAGGGCTCGGCCGACAGTTTCGTGCTGCGCAATCCCGGCCAGAAGGCGCTTGCCGCGGAGACCTTTCCCGAGAAGACCTTTCCGACGGAATACGCCATCAAGGACATTCTGCTGGCGCTGGAACTGGCAAACCAGGGCGATGTCGACGCCCGCGCCGCCAAGCTGACGCATGACCTGCTTGAACGCACTCGCGCCGCCGGCTACGTCAAGGAGTACTACCCGGTGATGGTGAAGCTGATAGAACGCGGCTACGCCTGAACCCCACCGTACTGCCTGCGGCGCCCGCCGTGCCGTGGACTTCCCTATTCGAGACAATCATGACATCCATGCTTCGCAGATGGGCGCTGCCCCTGCTCGCCACCGCGTTCGGCTTCAATGCCGCAGCCGCGGAATACCCCGTCAAGCCGATCACACTGGTGATTGGATTTACCGCCGGCGGCCCGACGGACGCCGTCGGACGCTACCTGGCCCGCGGCCTGGAGGCCGAGCTTGGCCAGACCATCGTGGTGGAAAATCGCCCGGGCGCCAACGGCGTCGTGGCGTTGCAGGCCGTCAAGCGCGCCGCCGCCGACGGCTACACCCTTATGCTCGGCAGCAGCGGCACGCTGTCCATCGAACCCGTCTACAAGCAGAAGGTCGACTACCAGGTGCTGAAGGACTTCCAACCCGTCGCCCTGGTCGCCAGCTACCCGTATTTGCTGGTCGTGCCCGCTGATTCGCCCTTCAAAACGGTGCAGGAATTGATCGCCGGCGCGCGGCAGAAGCCCGGCGCGCTGACCTTCGCATCCGCCGGCAACGGCGCCGTGAATCACCTGGCTGGCGAATGGTTCAAGAGCGCGTCCCACGTAGACATCACCCACGTTCCCTACAAAGGCGACTCGGCGGCGATCGCGGATCTGGTGGCGGGACGCGTGGACATGGCGTTCTTGAGCGCAACCGCCGCAATGCCACAGGTGCAGGCAGGCAAGATGCGTGTGCTTGGCATCGCCGCCGCCAAGCCGTCGTCCGTGGCACCGGGCGTGCCCACCGTGGCGGCATCAGCCGGTATTCCAGGATTCAGCGCTGAACCGTGGAACGGCGTACTGGCGCCCGCCGGCGTGCCGCCTGCCGTGACGCAGCGTTTGAACGCCGCGATCAACAAGGTGATGGGCACCGAGGCCGCGCGCGACGCGCTGCTGAAGCTGGGCCAATACCCGATGACGGGCAGCCCCGACGACTTCGCGCGGCACATCGGCACGCAAACCGAGCGCTGGGCGCAAGTGATGCAGACCAGCCACATCGCAAAGGCGAATTAAATGCACTATCCCGAACTGAATCTACTGATAGGCGGCCGGGCCGTGCCCGCCGGCAACCGCTCGAGCCTGGACGTGATCGACCCGGCCACGCTGGACGTGCTGGGCCGTGTGCCGGTGGCCACGCCGGAAGACATCGACGAAGCGCTGGACGCCGCCCGGCGCAGCTTTCCGGGCTGGCGCGATACGCCCGCGCTGGAACGGGCGGCGATCCTGCGCCGCGCCGCCGCGCTCATGCGGGAACGCACTTCCCTCTTGGCATGGCTGATCACCCGCGAACTTGGCAAGCCCTTGCCCGAATCCGAAAAGGAAGTGGCGACCGCCGCCGAAATGTTCGAATGGGCCGCCGAAGAGGCCCGGCGCACGTATGGCCGCCTGATCCCGGGGCGCGTCGGTGGCATCCGGCAAATGGCCATTCCCGAACCCGTCGGCCCCGTCGCGGCGTTCTCCGGGTGGAACGCCCCGGCGATCACGCCGTCGCGCAAGATAGCGGGCGCGTTGGCCGCCGGCTGCTCGATCGTGATCAAGCCATCCGAAGAAACACCCGCGATCGCGCTGGAAATCGGCCGTGCCCTGGCGGATGCCGGCCTGCCCGCCGGCGTGTTGAACATGCTGTTCGGCGACCCAGGCGAGATCTCGCGGTTGCTGATCGCCTCGCCCACGATCCGCATGCTGACGTTCACCGGTTCCACGTCCATTGGCCGCGATCTGGCGGTGATGGCCGCCAGCGGCCTGAAGCGCGCCACGCTGGAATTGGGCGGGCATGCCCCGGTGTTGGTCTTCGATGACGCCGATCCGGAAGCCGCCGCCGATGCGCTGCTGGCCGCCAAGCTGCGCAATAGCGGTCAGATCTGCACGTCGCCCACCCGCATGTATGTGCAGCAAGGCGTCTACGAACGCTTTGTGCAGCGCCTGGCCGATCGCGCCCGCGGCTGGCGTGTAGGCAACGGCCTGGATGCCGGCGTGCAAATGGGGCCGATGGCGAACCCGCGCCGGCTGGCCGCGATGGAATCCATGGTGGCCGATGCCGTCAAGCACGGCGCGCAGCTTGCCGCCGGGGGCTCGCGTCTGGACCTGCCGGGCTGGTTCTGGGCGCCGACCGTACTGCGCGATGTTGGCCCCGATTGCCTGGCCGCCAACACTGAACCCTTCGGACCGCTGGCGCTTGTGCAGCCTTTTGGCGATACGGATGAGGCGCTGGCGCTGGCCAACCGCCTGCCCTTCGGCTTGGCGTCCTATGTGTACACGCGCGACGCGGCCACCGCGCGGCTGGCGTCGGAGCGCCTCGAAAGCGGCGTCGTCTGCATCAACCATTGCCAGGCCTCGCTGCCGGAGACGCCCTTTGGCGGCTTCAAGGACAGCGGCCTGGGCAAGGAAGGCGGCGTCGAAGGCCTGCAGGAATTCATGCAGGTGAAGTACGTCAGTCAACTGTAGCCGCGTCCCCAAAGGAGAAGATCATGAACAAGAAAATCACCGCCGTGCTTGCCTTGGTTGCAGGCACCGGCTTGGCCCATGCCCAGACTCAAACCGAGGCTCAAGCTGAGGCGCCCGCGGGCATTTCGGACGGTGTCGTACGCATCGGCGTGCTGACCGACATGTCCGGCGCGTATTCGGGCAACGTCGGGCCGGGTTCCGTGCTGGCCACCCAGCTTGCCATCGAGGACTTCGGGGGCAAGGTGCTGGGCAAGCCCGTTGAAATGTTGTCCGCCGACCATCTGAACAAGACTGATGTCGCCGCCGGACGGGCTCGGGAATGGATAGACCGCGACAAGGTCGACGTGGTGACCGAACTGGGCAACAGCGCGGTCGCGCTGGCCGTCATGAACATCGCTCGCGAAAAAGGCCGGATGACCATGGTGACGGGCGCCGGCGCCACTCGCATCACGGGCGAAGACTGCTCGCCCAATAACGTCCAATGGGTCTATGACACCTATGCGCTGGCCAAGGTGGGCACCCTGCCGCTGGTGAAGGCCGGCGCAAAAAAATGGTACTTCGTCACGGCCGACTATGCCTTCGGCCATTCGCTGGAAAGCGACGGCATGCGCTTCGTCAAGGAAGGCGGCGGCACGGTGGCGGGCTCGGTCCGCTATCCCTTCCCGGGCACGGATTTCGCGTCCTTCCTGCTGTCGGCGCAAGCCAGCAAGGCCGACGCGGTCGCATTCGCCAGCGCGGGCGCCGACTTGCAGAACGAAATCAAGCAGGCGCGCGAGTTCGGCCTGGCCGACCGCCAGAAGCTCGTCGCCATGCTGATGAGCATCACGGACGTGCATGGCGTGGGTCTGGAAGCCGGCCAGGGCATGACGTTCGCCGAGACCTTTTACTGGGACATGGACGACGAAACCCGCGCCTTCGCGCAGCGCTTCTTCAAAGCCGCCAACAAGATGCCGACCGCGCTGCAGGCCGGGCAGTACTCCGCCGTGCTGAACTACCTGCGCGCCGTGGAAAAGGCCGGCACGGACAACGTGGACGCCGTGATGCGCACGCTGCGCAGCATGCCGATCCATGACGCTTTTGCCCGCAACGCCCGCCTGCGAGAAGACGGAAAACTGATCCATGACACCTATGTCGTCGAGGTCAAGGCGCCGTCTGAATCCAAGGCCCCGTGGGACTATTACAAGATCGTCAAGACGGTGCCAGGTGACGAGGCATTCATGCCCTTGGCCGAGAGCCAATGCAAGCTGGTCAGGAAATAATCTGGCAGTCGTCCGGCAATATCCGCCCGCCGACGATGTAGCGGCATCTACCTGCCGGCACGCCGCCTTTGTGACAAGGAACATCCGATGCAAGACGACTTCATCCTTAACCGCCTGGCCGACGCCGTCAACCAGCAGGAACGCCTGGTGTGGCGCGGCCGGCACCTGAACACCACGTTCCTGCTCGAACGCGGCACGGACGCCTTCCTGATCACGGTGGCGGCGGGCCGCATCCAAGCCGTGCGCCAGGGCCCGTTCGTGATGCCGCGCTGGCAGTTCGCGCTGCGCGCCTCGGCTGAAGACTGGGCACAGTTCTGGCGCCCGTTGCCGCCGCCGGGTTACCACGACCTGATGGCACTCGTGAAATTCCGGCGCCTGCGCGCCGACGGCGACCTGTATCCCCTGATGTCCAATCTGCTGTATTTCAAGGACGTGCTGGCCTGCCCGCGCGCCGAAGGAGCGCCCTCGTGAATCCGCAACAAGCGAATCCGGATCCCACTGTGTTCGAACCCATCATTGGCCGCTATCTGCATTTGACGCTGGGCGGCCGCGCGCACCGGGTCTATGTCGAGGAAGCCGGCAGCGGCATCCCGCTGCTGTGCCTGCACACCGCGGGCGCCGATACCCGCCAGTACCGCGCCGTGATGAACGACCCAAGGATCCTTGAGTCGTTCCGCGTGATCGCGTTCGACCTCCCTTGGCACGGGAAGTCATCACCACCAGAAGGCTGGCAGCAGGAAACCTACCAACTGACGTCCGAAGACTACGCGCAAGCCATCATCGCCGTGGCCGACGCGATGGTGCTGGACCGGCCACTGGTGATGGGGTGCTCGATTGGCGGGCGCATCGTGCTGCATCTGGCGCTGGAACATGCGAACCGTTTCGGCGGCGCAATCGGGCTGCAATCGGGCGCCCATGTGGATCCCTATTACGACCTTGAATGGCTGAACCGGCCCGACGTGCATGGCGGCGAAGTCTGCGCCGGCATCGTATCCGGCCTGGTCGGCCCGGGCAGCCCCGACAACCATCGCTGGGAAACACTGTGGCACTACATGCAGAGCGGCCCGGGTGTGTTCAAGGGCGACCTCCATTTCTACACGGCCGATGGCGACATCCGCGACCGCGTAGCCCGGATCGACACGCGCCATTGCCCGTTGTGGCTGTTGACCGGCGAGTACGACTATTCCTGCACGCCGCAAGACACCGAGTTCCTGGCCGGACGCATCGCGGGATCCCACTGGCAGATCATGGAAGGCATGGGCCACTTTCCCATGAGCGAAGACCCCGACCGCTTCCTGGACTATCTACGTCCGGTGCTGGCGCAGGCGGCCGAGGCGCGGCAGAGCGGATAGCGTCCGTCACTTCTTATCGCGGCCACTTCTTGTCGCCGGCGCGTCTACTGTGCCGGCGACTCTGGCGCCAACAGCGCGGTCAGCAATTCATCCACTGGGCGTGCCAGTTGCGCCGTGTCGCGCACGCAAACGTAGAACTGCCGTTCGGCCCAATCATCGCGCAACCGCAGCAGCACAAGCCCCATCGACGCCAGGTAGTGGCGAGCGATGCCTTCCGGCACCACACCAATGCCAAGGCCCTCACGGATCATCCGGCACCGGGTCTCGAAATTGGACACTTGCAGCTTGACGTTGGGCGGCCTCGACAGCGTCTGCCCCGCATACGCCAGAAACTGGTCCAGCGAATGGCGGGGAAAGTAACCCAGCAGGTCATAATCCAGCGCGTCCTCCAGAAACAGTTCCGTCCGCTCAGCCAGAGGATGCCCGACGGGCACCACCAGCCCAACGCGATCACGCCGGAACGGAAACGAGGCCACGCCGGGCACGGGATGATCGGCGTGGTAGATGCCGAGATCGACCGAGGCCTCGGCCACCAGGCGGGGAATGTCGTAGCTGTGGCCCTCAAGCAAATCCACGCTGACATCGCTGCGGCCCGCCAGGAACCGTCCCATCACGCCGGGCAGGAACTGCAGAATGGTCGACGGGTTGGAAGCCAGCCGGATCTTCGCCTGTCCGTTGAGGGAGTAGCCGTTGATCGCCTGTTCCGTCAGTTGGACGCTGCGCAGGATGGCCTTGGCGCGCTGGTAGAGCAAGACACCCGCGGACGTGGGTTCGACGCCGCGGCCGTGGCGGTGCAGCAGCGTCCGGCCCAGGTGGCGCTCTAGCTCGGCCACTCGTTTGCTGGCCGCCGATGTCACCAGATTTTCCCGTTCGGCCGCTTTCGACAGGCTCTTTTCTTCGACGGCCGCGACGAAGATTTCCAGGGCAGGAATATCCAGCTTTTTCATATCGCGAATATACCGTGCCGCTACCCCACTACCACGCTGATGGCTCACAAAGCCTCCAGACGCAAAAAAGCCGGCCCGCTTTCGCGATACCGGCTTTCAGCTAAAAGTGTCGGGAAACACTTTCAAGAATTCGACCACAAATCAGTGGTCGGGGCGAGAGGATTCGAACCTCCGACTCCTGCGTCCCGAACGCAGTACTCTACCAGGCTGAGCTACGCCCCGAATCAGTGAGTTTGGCAATCTGCCAAGCTCGTACTACCAACTTAGCGGCGCTCAGTGCTACCAAGTTTCTACTGCTTTTTTTTCTACTACTTTTTCCGCTGCCAATTCAACAGCGACCGCTATTAGAACCTATATTCCGTTTTTTTGAAAATCAGGTTTGCTCACCTGCTCGGTTTGCTTCCCTGTCTTTCACTTCCATCCGGAACATCAAGTTCGCTCTCAGCGATCTCTATTCACCGCGAAAGCGCAGAATTCTAGCAGAGAATCCAGAAAAGGCGAAACGGGGTAGATCGACAGCGCATCCCGAGCGCGATCTGCCTCGGCCACGGCGGCCAGGCGGGCGTGTTCCAGCGCATCGGTCGCTTGAATCGCGGCAGCCACGGCCGCGAAATCCGCGTCGCCCGTCTTGATGGCGTCGCGGATCAACTGTTGCTGTTCCGGCGTACCCACTTCCATCACGCGGATCAGCGGCAGCGTCGGCTTGCCTTCGCGCAAGTCATCACCCACGTTCTTGCCCAAGGCGGCCGCATCGCCGCTGTAGTCCAGCACGTCGTCAACCAGTTGGAACGCGGTGCCCACGTGGCGGCCGTAGGCGGCGGCGGCGGCTTCCTGTTCGGGCGTGGCGCCCGCCAGCACGGCGCCCACCTGGGCGGCGGCTTCAAACAGCTTGGCGGTCTTGTAGCGCACCACTTGCAGGTAGCGTTCCTGCGAGACATCGGGATCGTGCACGTTCAGCAACTGCAGCACCTCGCCTTCGGCGATCACGGTCGTGGCCTCGGACAGGATGCTCATGATGCGCATCGAGTCGGCCTCGACCATCATCTCGAACGAACGGGAATACAGATAGTCGCCCACCAACACGCTGGCGGCGTTGCCGAACACGGCGTTGGCGGTTTCACGGCCACGGCGCAGATCGGATTCGTCCACCACGTCGTCGTGCAGCAGCGTCGCGGTGTGGATGAATTCCACCACGGCGGCCAGCAGTTGGTGATGGGTGCCTTCGTAGCCCAGGGCGCGCGCCACCATCAACACCATGGCGGGGCGCATGCGCTTGCCGCCCGCGCCAATGATGTAGTCGCCAATCGTGCGGATCAAGACCACGTCCGAATTCAGCCGATCGCGGATGACCGCGTCGACAGCCTTCATGTCGTCTGCAATGGGGGCAATAAGCGCGGGGAGATTCAAGACGTATCCGACAAGTGAAACGAGCCGCAAGGGGGCTCTTACCGCTGGGCCCGCCAGGTGCGGCGGGGGATTCGACCAGCGATTATACGGGGTGTGACAAGAGGGGCGGCCCGCTGCCGCCCCTCTTGTCAGTGCAGGCGGCGCCGGCCGCCGCCCTAGCTGACCAGGCCGCGCTTGGCCAGGTTGGCGTACAAGGCTCGCACGCCAAACGTCCACGGCGTGATCTCGGTGGACAAGCGCACTTCGTTGACCAACGCCCCGATGCGCTCGGATGCGATCTGGACGCGGTCACCCAGCTTGTGCGTGAACCCCGTGCCCGGGCCCTTGCGGTCCTGGCTGGGCGAGAACATCGTGCCCAAAAACAGCATGAAGCCGTCGGGATACTGATGGTGCGCGCCGAACGCCTGGCGCACCAGGTCTTCGGGGTCGCGGCTGATTTCGCGCATGTGGCTCACGCCATCCAATTGGAAGCCGTCGGTGCCGTCGATGCGCAGCGACACGTCGGCCTGGCGCACGCTATCCAGATCGAAGTCGCCGTCGAACAGGCGTATGAAGGGACCGATGGCGCAAGAGCCGTTGTTGTCCTTGGCCTTGGTCAGCAGCAAGGCGCTGCGGCCTTCGATGTCGCGCAGGTTGACGTCGTTGCCCAGCGTGGCGCCCACGATCTCGCCTCGGCTGTCCACGGCCAGCACGATCTCGGGCTCCGGGTTGTTCCATTGCGATTCGGGCAGCACGCCGATCTGCGCGCCGAATCCCACGGAGGCCATCGGCGGCGTCTTGGAGAAGATTTCGGCGTCGGGTCCGATGCCCACTTCCAGGTACTGCGACCACTGGCCGCGTTCGACCAATTCCGCTTTCAGCTTGGCCGCCTGGTCCGATCCCGGCTGCAAGCGTGACAGATCCGACCCGATCAACGCCTGCATCCGCACGCGGATCTCGTCGGCGCGGCTGGCGTCGCCGCCCGCCTCTTCTTCGATCATCCGCTCCAACAGGCTGATGGCGAAGGTGACGCCAGCGGCCTTGATGGGCTGCAGATCGCAAGGGGCCAAGAGACGCGGCCCGCCCTGGTTCTGCAAGGTGGCGTTCATCAAGGCGCGCACGTCGCCCAACGATTCGCCCTTGGCGCTTTTCGCCAGCGCCACGCGATCAGGGCGGTCAAGCAAGTCTGAAACGGTGGAGGCCACGGCCGTGATGTCGATGACCTCGCCGTTGCGCACCACGACCACGCTGGGGCCATCAATGGGCGCCGGGCGCCACACTCGTCCAACCAGCAGCGCACCCGCTAGGTCGGCGGGCAGTGAGTTTTCTTGGTCCATGAGTCTCCACGCTTTATGCCTTGCAGGCGGCATTCGAATTAGGAGCCACGAGTCTAGAAGAAGGCCGTTATGATGTCCAACATAGTGAATATTCGTCCAATATATTGGAAATAAAGTCGATGACCACGGAATACGATGTGCCCGCCATCCGGCGCACCCACGACATCCTGCGCGTGCTGGCCAGCCGCCGTACGCCCGTCAAGGCGGCCGAATTGGCGCAGTCCTGCCAGCTTGCCAAGAGCACGCTGTACCTGCTGCTGGACTGCCTGGAGCACCGCCGCTGGATCGAACGCAAAGACGGCGGCTACATCATTGGTATTGAATTGATGTCGCTGGGCTTCGCTTACCTGCGCCACGACGGCTTGCAAGCCGCCTTCCACGAGGCGGCCAGCGCCTTCGTCACCCGCTGCAACGAGGTCGTGCAACTGGCGGCGCTGGACGGGTTCGACGTGGTCTACATTGCCCGCGAAGACGCCCGGCGCCCGGTACGGCTGGTGTCGGAACTGGGCCTGCGGCTGCCGGCCCACGCCTGCGCCCTGGGCAAGGCGCTGCTGGCCAGTCTTGACCCGGACGCCCTGGCCGCCTGTGTGCCCGATACGCTGCCGCGCGTGACCGAGCGCACCCTGGCAACACGCCAGGCGCTCGATGAAGAGCTGGACCGGGTCCGCCAGACGGGCCTCGGCCAGGACCAGGAAGAAGTGGCCACGGGCCTGGTCTGCTACGCCGCCTATGTGGGCGTGACGCCGCTGGGCAAACGGGTGGCTGTCAGCACGTCGATTCCCACCGACCGGCTGGACGACGCCCACCGGCGCGACGTGATGGAAGGCATCCGCCAGGTGGCTCGCCACGTGGCGCTGCGGGTGCTTGCCCCGGTCTGAAGCGCCCGCGCCACACCTAAGCCCTTAGCCCACAACGGCTTTTTGACTTTTGAAAAGGCCCACGCTAATATTGCGGATTCGGTCAGCAATGCCCGAATTACGTCGGTTGTTCGCGTAAACCCTTTGGGTGTTTGGCCAGGGCATTTAAGTTAAATGCATTCGGCTAAGTACTTGGGCTCCCTTCCTTCTTGCCAGATTCTGGCGCCAAGACAGGAATTCAGCCTTTCCAAAGCGGCAATCCCACCCAGCAGGGCGGGCCCTCGCGAATGAACCCATTTACCTATTTAAGGAACACCCCATGTACGCGGTCGTAAAAACCGGTGGCAAGCAGTATCGCGTTGCCGCTGGCGAAAAACTCAAGATAGAACAGATACCGGCAGACATTGGGCAAGAAATCACCCTGGACCAAGTGCTGTCCGTGGGCGAAGGCGACCAACTCAAAGTTGGCACGCCCCTCGTCTCCGGCGCTGTGGTCAAGGCAACGGTTCTTGCGCAAGGCCGCCACGACAAGGTCAAGATCTTCAAGATGCGCCGTCGCAAGCACTATCAGAAGCGTCAGGGCCACCGTCAGAACTACACCGAAATCCGCATCGAAGCCATCACGGCTTAAGAAGCGACTCGGTACCACTTAGCAGGAGCTAAACATGGCACAGAAAAAGGGCGGCGGCTCTACGCGAAACGGACGCGACTCAGAATCAAAGCGTCTGGGCGTCAAGACTTTCGGCGGTGAACTGATTCCCGCTGGTTCGATCATCGTGCGTCAGCGCGGTACTCGCTTCCACGCTGGCGTGAACGTCGGCATGGGCAAGGACCACACCCTGTACGCGCTGATCGACGGCAAGGTTCAATTCGGCTTCAAGGGCGCGTTGAACAAGCAGACCGTTTCGATCGTCGCTGCCGAGTAATCGGACAAGCACGTCAGTAACGCGGTTCGCCGCGTTCTCGAACGGCAAAAGCCCTGTCGCATGCGGCAGGGCTTTTTTGTTTTAAGCTTTTTTGTTCTCAGGCAATTGGCGAGTAAAGTTTCCAATGCCACCTGGCAGCGTCCCATGGCGGGCGGCTGTCCTTATTACCCACTACACGCGCAAACACCATGAAATTCGTAGACGAAGCCACCATTGAAGTGGTCGCCGGCAAAGGCGGCAATGGCGTGGCGAGCTTTCGCCGCGAAAAGTTCATCCCCAAAGGGGGCCCGGACGGCGGCGACGGCGGACGCGGCGGCACTATCTATGCCGTGGCAGACCGCAACATCAACACGCTGATCGACTTCCGCTACGCGCGACTGCATCGCGCCAAGGGCGGCGAAAACGGCCGTGGCTCGGACCAGTACGGCGCAGCCGCCCCGGACATCACCTTGCGCGTGCCCGTGGGCACGGTCATCCATGACGCCGAAACCGGCGAAGTCCTGTTCGACATGGACACGCACGAGCAGAAGGTCGTGCTGGCCGCCGGCGGCCAGGGCGGCATGGGCAACATCCACTTCAAGTCCAGCTTGAACCGCGCGCCGCGCCAGTGGACGCCCGGCAAGGAAGGCGAACATCGCTACCTGCGCATGGAACTGAAAGTGCTGGCGGACGTGGGCCTGCTGGGCCTGCCCAACGCCGGCAAGTCGACGCTGATCACCCGCATCTCGAATGCCAAGCCGAAGATCGCCGACTACCCGTTCACCACCCTGCACCCGAACCTGGGCGTCGTGCGTACGTCGCCGTCGCGCAGCTTCGTCGTGGCCGACATTCCCGGCCTGATCGAAGGCGCGTCCGAAGGCGCCGGCCTGGGCCACCTGTTCCTGCGCCACCTGGCGCGCACCCGCGTGCTGCTGCACCTGGTGGACGTGTCCACGCCCGATCCCGACGCGGATCCGGTCGAGCAAGCCGTGATCGACGCGCGCGCCATTGTTGAAGAACTGCGCCGCTACGACCAGGAACTGGCCGACAAGCCGCGCTGGCTGGTCCTGAACAAGCTGGACATGGTGCCCGATCCCGAAGACACCAAACGCCGCTTCCTGGAACTGTATGACTGGAAGGGCCCTGTATTCGCCATTTCCGGCCTGACGGGCGAAGGCACGCAAGACCTGCTGTACGCGCTGCAAGACTACCTGGACGCCGAGCGCGAAAAGGAACACCTGTCGCGCGACCAGGCGGACGGCACCTACGTGGCGCCGGACCCCCGCTTTGACGACACGCGATCCGACGCCGACAAGCCGGCCGCGCCGCGCGGCGGTGACGAATAAGCCATAATCGCAGTCCTTTCGATTACGTCTTTTTTCGCCGCAGCCGGCGCCTACCATGTCTGCTGAAACACCCGCCGTTTCCGTCGTCACCCACGCCCAGCGCCTGGTCGCCAAAGTCGGCTCGTCGCTGGTCACCAACGAAGGCCGAGGCCTGGACCGCGCCGCCGTGGCGCACTGGGCCTCGCAGATCGCCGCCCTGCACAAGCAGGGCAAGCAGATCGTGCTGGTTTCCAGCGGCGCCATTGCCGAAGGCATGGCGCGGCTGGGCTGGCGCAAACGCCCTTCCGTCATGCACGAGCTGCAAGCCGCGGCCGCCGTGGGCCAGATGGGGCTGTGCCAGGCCTACGAAGCAGCGTTCGCCGAATACGGCCTGCGCACCGCGCAGATTCTGCTGACCCACGAAGACCTGGCCGATCGCCACCGCTACCTGAACGCCCGCAGCACGCTGTTTGCGCTGCTGCGCCTGGGTGTGGTGCCGATCGTGAACGAGAACGACACGGTCGTCACCGACGAAATCCGCCTGGGCGACAACGACACGCTGGGCGCGCTCGTCACCAACCTGATCGAAGCCGACACGCTAATCATCCTGACCGACCAGCGCGGCCTGTACGATTCCGACCCTCGCAAGAATCCCGGCGCCACCTTCATGTCGCATGCGCAAGCGGGCGACCCTGCGCTGGAAGCCATGGCGGGCGGCGCGGGCAGCGGCATCGGCACGGGCGGCATGCTGACCAAGGTGCTGGCGGCCAAGCGCGCGGCGCACAGCGGCGCGCACACCATCATCGCCTCGGGCCACGAGCGCAACGTGCTGACCCGGCTGGCGCAAGGCGAATGCATCGGAAGCGAACTGCGCGCCGTGCTGCCCGTGTGGTCCGCCCGCAAGCAATGGCTGGCCGACCACCTGCGGCTGCGTGGGCGCGTGGTGCTGGACGATGGCGCGGTGCAAGCGCTGATGCGCGAAGGCAAGAGCCTCCTGCCCATCGGCGTGACCGAAGTGGAAGGCGAGTTCGGCCGTGGCGACGTGGTGGCCTGCATGGATAGCCAGGGCCGCGAATGCGCCCGCGGCCTGATCAACTATTCGTCGGCGGATACCCGGCGCATCCTGCGCCAACCCTCGTCGCAAATCGCCCGCATCCTGGGCAGCATGACCGAACCCGAGCTCATGCACCGGGACAACCTGGTGGTGCTCTAGTCGCGCGTTTCCTGGGGCGGGCTGTGCTGCAGCAGGATGTAGCCCCATCCGCGCACGGCCAGCACCGGCAGCTCAATATCAAAGCGGCGCGCCTTGGTGCGCAGCCGCGATACCAGCACATCCACGCTGCGAGCCCCTTCCCTTGGATTGCAGGGAAAGAAGCGGTCGCGCCGCAGGCATTGCCCGGGTGCTCTCAACAAACGGATAAAAAAGTCCCGTTCGGTCAGCGTCAATGGCAGCCGTTCGCCAGCGGGCCCTGACAGCACCCGTTTGTCCAGGCGCCAAGCCGGCCCATCGGTAGATGGCGGCAACAGTCGGCGCCGCACATTGCGCAGCAACGCATCCCATTCCTCGGGTTCCATGCGGGCTGAACTATAGAAGTGCACACCGGCCTCCAATGCCTCGACGCGCTCACGTGCCGATGCCGCCGCCGACTGCCACACCACCGCCGCATCCGGCGCCGCGCGGCGCAACGCCGCAATCAGCTTCGGGACCTCGGCGCCCTGCCCACGCAATACCATTGCGTCGACATGATCCGTGCGCAGCCGTTCAAGAAGTTCGTCGCCTGACTCAAACGCGCTGACTTGCCATTGAAAATCCTGCAATGCAGCGACAAAATGATTGCTCGTCATTTCATCAAGTTGCACGACGAACACGTTGCCTCGTTCATGCATGTGCGCTCGCCTCCTAAAACTATCACTCAGGTAATGCTTATAACCACCAAAGTAAATCATGAGCAAGCTTCAATCGACGCGTGAAGACATTTTCAGACCGATTGAAGCAAGCCCGTCTTCTGCGTGGTCACACGCAGAAGACGCTCGCTCGTCTTGCGCGAATCTCGCAAAGTGCAATCGCCAGTTACGAAAGCGGGCTGCGGCACTCCAGCCGCTCCGTCCGTAAGCTTGCGCAGATTCTGAAGATTGAGCTGGAATGGCTGGAGACCGGCAAGGGTCCCATGGAAATGCCCATGGAAGGCTACGACCTGTCCGACACCTTGCTGCCCGTGGGCGTGGCCGAAACCATGCCCCGTGTGGCGCGAAGGCCGCGCCCACAGGCGCCCTGGCCCTTTCCCAACATTGCCCCGTCGCAGTTCGACGGCCTGACTCCCGACGATCGCGCGATGCTTGAAGCGTTGACGCAGACCTTCATTGAAACGGCGCAGGCGCGCCGCACCGTCAAACCGCGCGGGCGCAAGATAGGCTGACCGCTACGCGCAACGCTAGTCGCCCAACCCATTACTGGCAGGCAAAAAAATATCCGCACCCTAGGGTGCGGATATTTTTTCTTATGCGCTGAAAGATCAGGGCTTGGGTGCGGGTGCCGTGCCGCCGGTGGCCGGAGCCGATGCCGGAGCCGGCGGGGCATCACCGCGGATCTTGGCGGCAATGTTGGAAGCCGCTTGCGCCGATGCCACACCGAAGGCCAGCACGCCACGGTTGAGCGGTTCGGCGATGCTCGGGGCAGCAACGAGTTCCTGGTCAATCACCAAGGCCAAGCGGTTGCCGACGTTCTTCGTGCTGATTTCGGTCAGCTTGCGGGCGCCAGCTTCCGAGAAGCGCAGGCCCACGAAATTCTGGCCTTGGCGGTCGACCAATGCAGCGGCGTCGGTGAGATCGGCACGCGTCAGCACGGGCACTTCCTGCAAATAGAGCTTGCCGTCGGGCAGAGCGATTTCACGCAGGCCCGGGCCAGGTTGTTGGTGAGCCAGATAGAAATCCACCGACGAAGCGGCGGCGGGTTGGGTCGTTTGTTGGCCGGCGTCGGGCGTGGTTGCCGCGCCAGGCGCTTTGGTCGGAGCGGTTTTGCAACCCGCCAGCGCCAACGTCACGACAACCAGGGCGGGCGCCAATTTGCGTAGGGTCAGTTGCATGCTCGATTCCTTCTTCTAAGTTAGCTATGCCCAGCGAAGATAAGGCCCGCCGGGCGTTTGGTTGGAAAAAGTGTACAGAACCTGAATGACGGTGTCGCCGCAGACTGAATCCAAATGTAAACCAGTAATACCAGCTCTCTGCGACGAGCGTTGCACGAATGATCTCATGCACGCCAGGCATGAGTTGGACCGCGTGGCGACGTGCACCGGCTTGGCACGCTCTATACTTCGCTTTCGTGCAGGGGTACTCGTTTCACCTTTTGGGGTGGAACGTGTTGAGAGAGTCCCTTCGTACCAGTACGGATAATGCCGATGCTGGGAGCCGTATTTCCGCCTTGCGTCGCTGCACGCCTGGAGGAAGTCCATTCCCGATCGGCTCCAACCACTCGCTTGGAGCTTTCCATGAACGCCAATCCCAAATTCCTGGCCGCTACCGCCGAAGTCGACGCGGCGGCCGTCGCACCGCTGCCCAAATCGCGCCGCGTGTATGAGACGGGCTCGCGCCCCGACATCCGCGTCCCGTTTCGCGAAATTGAGCAGGACGACACGCCGACGATGTTCGGCGGGGAAAAGAACCCGCCGTTGACCGTCTATGACTGCAGCGGCCCCTACACCGATCCCGACGTCAAGATCGATATCCGCCGAGGCCTGCCCGCGCTGCGCCGCGCCTGGATTGAAGAACGCGGCGATACCGAGGTGTTGGCCGGCCCCACCAGTGAATACGGCAAAGAACGCCTGACCGACCCCAAGCTGACGGCGATGCGCTTTGACCTGCAACGCCCGCCGCGCCGCGCCACAGCGGGCGCCAACGTGTCGCAAATGCACTATGCGCGCCGCGGCATCATCACGCCTGAAATGGAATATGTGGCCATCCGCGAAAGCCTGCGCCGCGAGCACTACCTGCAAACGCTGCGCGACAGCGGCCCGGATGGCGAAAAAATGGTCAAACGCCTGCTGCGACAGCATCCGGGCCAGTCGTTCGGCGCGGCCATTCCCGCGGCGATCACGCCGGAATTCGTGCGTGATGAAGTCGCGCGCGGTCGCGCCATCATCCCGGCCAACATCAACCACCCCGAGGTCGAGCCCATGGCAATCGGGCGCAACTTCCTGGTGAAGATCAACGCCAACATCGGCAACTCGGCCGTGAGTTCGGGCATAGGCGAAGAAGTGGAAAAGATGACCTGGGCGATCCGCTGGGGTGGCGACACGGTGATGGATCTGTCCACCGGCAAGCACATCCACGAAACGCGCGAGTGGATCATCCGCAATTCACCCGTGCCGATTGGCACGGTGCCCATATACCAGGCACTGGAAAAAGTGGATGGCAAGGCCGAGGACCTGACGTGGGAAATTTTCCGCGACACGTTGATCGAACAGGCCGAGCAAGGCGTGGACTATTTCACGATCCATGCGGGGGTTCGACTGCCGTTCATTCCGATGACGGCCGACCGCATGACTGGCATCGTGTCGCGCGGCGGTTCGATCATGGCCAAATGGTGTTTGGCGCATCACAAGGAAAGCTTCCTGTACGAGCGCTTCGAAGACATCTGCGACATCATGAAGGCCTATGACGTGAGTTTCTCGCTGGGCGACGGGCTGCGTCCGGGCTCGGGCTACGACGCCAACGATGAAGCGCAGTTCGCGGAATTGAAGACGCTGGGCGAGCTGACGCAGGTGGCGTGGAAGCACGATGTGCAGGTCATGATTGAAGGCCCGGGTCACGTGCCGATGCAGATGATCAAGGAAAACATGGAGCTGCAGCTTGAACACTGCCACGAGGCACCGTTCTACACGCTAGGGCCGCTGACCACCGACATCGCGCCCGGCTATGACCACATCACGTCCGGCATCGGCGCGGCGCTGATCGGCTGGTACGGCACTGCAATGCTCTGCTACGTGACGCCCAAAGAACACCTGGGCTTGCCGAACAAGAAGGACGTGAAGGACGGCATCATCACGTACAAGATCGCGGCGCATGCGGCGGATTTGGCCAAGGGTCACCCGGGCGCGGCGATTCGCGACAACGCCTTGTCAAAGGCGCGGTTCGAGTTCCGCTGGGACGATCAGTTCAACCTGGGCCTGGACCCGGACACCGCGAAGGAATTCCACGACGAGACGCTGCCGAAGGATTCAATGAAGGTCGCGCATTTTTGTTCGATGTGCGGCCCGCATTTCTGCAGCATGAAAATCACGCAGGACGTGCGCGATTACGCGGCGGCGCAAGGCGTCAGCGAGAAAGACGCCTTGCAGAAGGGCATGCAGGAAAAGTCGGTGGAGTTCGTGAAGAAGGGCGCCGAGGTTTATCACCGGCAATGATGGGTTGCGCGCGAGGCGCATCGTCATTCTTGCGCGCACATTGCCGCGCTACACCCATCCTACGTAGGATGGGTGTAGCGCGCCAGATTGATGCCACGAACACCGCCGCCCACCGCGCGAAACCCATCAAGCAGCGCACAAAAATTCATCACCCGTAGGATGGGTGTAGCGCGCCAGATTGACGGCAAGAACACCGCCGCCCACCGCGCGAAACCCATCAAGCAACGCGCAAAGATTCATGACCCGCCGGATGGGTGCAGCACGCCAGATTGATGCCACGAACACCGCCGCCCACCGCGCGAAACCCATCACAGCAGCCAACTACAGCAACTTCCCCGGATTCATGATTCCCGCCGGGTCCATCACCTTCTTGATCTCTCGCATCAACCTCAGCTCCACCGAGTCCTTGCTATGCAGAAAATGGTCGCGCTTGAGCTGCCCGATGCCGTGCTCAGCGGAAATACTCCCGCCATAGCGGTTCACCTCGTCCAGCACGGCATCGGTGATCGCCGCCCCATTCACCGCCACCCAATCGCGCGCCGCGCCTGCCGGGCGAGACAGGTTGTAGTGCAGATTGCCGTCGCCAAAATGCCCGAAGATGAACGGACGGATATCAGGGAATATCGCCCGCACCCGCGCTTCGGCGGACACCATGAATTCCGGGATCCGTTCAATCGGCAGCGACACGTCGTGCTTCAAATGCGGACCATCAGCGCGTTGCGCCTCGGAGATTTCCTCACGCAGTTTCCACAAGGTCTGCAACTGCGCCATCGAAGCCGACACCGCTGCGTCCAGGCACAGGCCGCGTTCCAGCGCCGTGCCAATCACGTTTTCCAACAGCGTAGTAAGACCCGCCTCGTCCGCCGTATCGGCAAGCTCCACCAGCACATACGCGGGATAGCGCTGGTCGAACGGCTCTTGCACGCCTTCGGCATGCGTCAGCACCAAGTCCAGACAATCACCCGAGAAGTACTCAAACGCCTGCAGGCGCGCGCCGCATTGTTCGAACAGGATCTCAAACAACTGCAAGGCCTGCGCGGGCGATTCAACCGCCGTCAGCACCACCGAACGTACATCCGTGCGCGGGAACAGGCGCAGGGCTACCGCCGTGATCACGCCCAAGGTGCCCTCGGAGCCGATCAGCAACTGCTTCAGGTCGTAGCCCGTGTTGTCTTTGCGCAGCGTGCGCAAGCCATTGAAGATTTCGCCGGTGGGCAGCACGGCTTCCAGACCCAGCACCAGCTCGCGCGCCATGCCGTAACGCACCACGTTCACGCCGCCGGCATTGGTGGCGACGTTGCCGCCGATCTGGCTGGAGTCTTCCGCTGCCAGGCTCAGCGGCAAGAGACGCCCCGCGTCTTGCGCGGCGCGGCGCAAATTCCCCAGGATGGCGCCCGCCTCGGCCACCATGGTGTTGGCCACCGTATCAATCGAGCGCACGGCATTCATGCGGTCCAGGCTCAATACCACGTTCCGCGCGCCGGCGTCGGGCGTTGCGCCGCCGCACAGCCCGGTATTGCCGCCACGCGGCACCACCGGCACGCCCTCGTGCTGGCACAACGCCAGGCAGGCGGCGACGTCCGCCGTGGTGCGCGGACGCACGACCGCCTGCGCGTGGCCGTTGTAAAGGCCGCGCCAGTCGGACAACCAGGGTGCGATGTCCGCCTCGGCGGTGTAGACGGTGTCAGGGCCCAGGGCTTGGACCAGGCGTTGCGTGAAGTCGGATGCGGTCATGATGTTGGCGTGCCTGCGGGAAAAAGGAGATCAAGTTGCAGGCGGTTGGCCGCCTGCTGCAAATGGCGCACCGCCGCCTGGCGGGCGCGGTCGGGATTGCGGGCGCGGATGGCTTCAAACACCGCCACATGTTCCTGGTGCACGGCTGCGCTCAGGCCGTCATGCAGGCGGCTGTTCGCGCGGGCAGTGCTGACGGCCAGGCGCAGTTGCCGGTTCAGGTACTGCAGCAGGTCCTGATAGCTGCGGTTGTGCGTGGCGGCGGCAATCGCGACGTGAAACGAGACGTCGTGCTCGACGCCTTGCTCGGGATGTTCAAGATGGGTTTCCAGCAACGCCAAGGCCTGCGCCATGGCATTCAGGTCGGCGGCATTGCGCCGCAAGGCAGCCAGCGCCGCCGCGCCCCCTTCCAGTTCCATCCGCAATTCATAGAGGTTGGCCAACAGTTCGCGGTTGAGCGCGACCCCGCTCGACACCTGGAAGCCTTGGCCGCCGGTGCGTGACACGACGGTGCTGCCCGAGCCCTGACGGCTTTGGATCAGCCCTTGGGCACGCAGGCGCTCGGTCACCTCGCGGATCACAGCGGCGCTCACGCCATATTGCTCGGCCAGCACGCGGCCAGGCGGAAGCTTGGCGCCCACGGCGTGTACGCCGTCGGCAATATCCGCAGCGATCCGATGCGCGACTTGTTCGGTCAGGGTCAGGCTTTTAGTCAACATGGGGCGAATTATAGATAACTTTTCAGGTTATCTGATAAGTTTGCGCAAAAAAATCCGGTCGATCTGTGGTCCACGCAAGGTCGCAGCACGCGTGGCACTCTCAAGCCGTGGCGTTCTCAGGCGGTCGCTGGCTCGCTGCTGCTGCTGCCCGCCACCGGCTCTTGCTGCCCGTCCACCTCACCATTGTCGACTTCGCAGCAGCGCCCTCCTCTCGCCTTGGCGCGGTACAGCGCGGCGTCGGCGGAATCCAGTGCCGCCTGGGGGCTGCGGTGGGTAGCCGAAATAATCGAAATACCGATCGACAGCCCGACAATCACCCGCGTGCCATCCGCCAGGGCGATGGGCTGCAAGGCATCCAGCAGCAGATGCTCCCCCAGGCGTCGAGCGGCCGTGGCGTCGATACCTGTCACCAGCACGATGAATTCATCGCCGCCAATCCGCGCCGCCACGTCGTCCACCCGCAACATGGCGCGCATGCGCTGGGCAATCGTCACCAATACCTGGTCGCCGGCGGCATGGCCGTAGGTGTCATTGATGCGCTTGAAATCGTCCATGTCCATGTAAAGCAGCGCGGCGTTGCTGTCCTGCCCGCGCGCGCTGGCGCATACGCGCTCAAGCGCCACCTGCAAGCCGGTGCGGTTGGCCAGCCCGGTCAGCGCGTCTTCGTTGGCGCGGCGCTTGCTGGCCCGCTCGGCCACCATGGTCGACACCAGAATGCGGTTCAGCCGGTGTGAGGCGATGGTCATGCTGACCAGGTAGAACGGGATCTGGATGAAGACGATGGCGGTGACGTATTCGCCCGTGAACAAGGCGCCCAGGCACATGGGCCCCATGCTCAGGAAGATCATCACGCCCACCAGGCGCGGCGCGCCATAGTTGCGAAAGCAGATGCCGCCGGCCATGGCCCCGCAGGAAACGCCCGCCAGGGTTGCCGCCAGCCAGTCACCGTTCAGGAAGGTGATGAAGACGCCATACCCCACGCTGAAGGCCCAGCCCAGGGCCAGCACGATATACAGGTCAGTGTGGGTGTTGCCGCCTTTGGGAGCGGCGCGCAAGGCCGCGCGCAGGACCGTGACGCGGATAATGGCCAGCACCACCTCCAACAGCAGCCAAGACAGGTACAGGGGTTCGGGGCGCCGCCAGGCGACGACGCCGGAAATCATGAGTGTGTTGATGACGCCGCCCGCAAAAATGGGCAGCGTGCCGAATAGGCTGGCAATCAGCGCCGCCCGAATGTCCGCGGGGGTGTCCGGCCCCGAATGGGTCAGCCAACGCGTCAGGCGCCACTTGGGCAAGCTGAACTTCAGTCCTGTATCCACGCGGTCACGTCCATTTCGCCACCTTTGATTTCAGTAGGCTGGCTGGCGTTATAGCAGGTATTGATGGCCTTTAATATTGTCCGCAAGGGCAATACGGCGCCTGTGCAGGTGGCGACGCCGAGGCGGACAGGCTGCCGAAGGGAGCAGCGAGCTAGTGCCCGCGATGCCCGCAGACCTCGCATTCGGGATCGCGCTGCACGTTGACGCTGCGCCATTGCATGGTGCGAACATCCAGCCACAGCAACCGGCCCGACAGGCTTTCACCCACGCCGGACAGCAGTTTCAGGGCCTCGGCGGCCTGCATGCTGCCGATGATGCCGACCACGGGGGCAAACACGCCCATCGTGGCGCAGTTGGCTTCTTCGACATCGTCCGCTTCGGGAAACAGGCAGTGGTAACAGGGCGCGCGGTCGTCGCGCAGGTCGTACACGCTGACCTGCCCGTCAAAGCGGATCGCCGCGCCCGACACCAAGGGCTTGCGGTGCTGCACGCAGGCGCGATTGATGGCATGGCGGGTGGTGAAGTTGTCGGTGCAGTCCAGCACCAGATCCGCCGCCGCGACGGCATCGGACAGGGCTTGCCCTTGCAGACGCTCAACCCGGGCATGGACCTGCGCCTGCGGGTTGAACGCGGCCAGCATGTCGCGCCCGGACTCGGCCTTGTGGCGGCCGATGCTGGCGGTGGTGTGGAGAATCTGGCGTTGCAAGTTGCTGAGCTCGACGACGTCGTCGTCGGCCAGGGTGATGTCGCCCACGCCGGCGGTGGCCAGGTACAAGGCGGCGGGGGAACCCAGCCCCCCGGCACCCACGATGAGCACACGCGCCGCCAGCAGTTTTTCCTGCCCTTCTATGCCCAGCTCATCCAGCAGGATGTGGCGGGCGTAGCGCAGCAATTGCTGGTCGTTCATTTGGCCTTGCTGGGCTCGACTCCGGTCGGCGTGATCGTCATGCGCACCGGGGCGCCGCCGCCCGCCTTGGCGTCGGCCTTGGCTTGCGCGCGGGCCGAACCCTTCTGCACCGGCTTGCCGGCCAGCACGTTCAGGGCTTGCTGCAGTTGGAAGTCGTCCTTGCCGCCGAACTCGAACACCTTGGTGGGCAGGTCGACGTTGTCTTGCGACGAGTTGGACTTCACCTCGTTGGTGGTCTCGGGGTTGGACAGGTGGCGCTGCAGGTCGGCTTCGCGCGGCAGGCGGAACAGGTCGCCATCGGCCGTATCGGCAACGACGTAGTCCGGCTCAATGCCCGTGGCCTGGATGGAGCGGCCGCTGGGCGTGAAGTAGCGCGAGGTGGTCAGCTTGACGGCGGTGGATTCGGACAGCGGCAGGATGACCTGCACCGAGCCCTTGCCAAACGTGCGGTTGCCCAGCACCTTGGCGCGCTTGTGGTCTTGCAGCGCGCCGGCCACGATTTCGGATGCCGAGGCCGAACCCACGTTCACCAGCACCACCATCGGCACCGTCTTGGTCCAGGCCGGCAGGCCCGACAGGTAGTTGCTTTCGCCACGGGCATATTCCGACGGCGTGGCCAGGTATTTGTGGCGGGCGTCGGGCGTGCGGCCGTCGGTGGACACCACCAGGGTGTCCGGCGGCAGGAACGCGCCCGACACGCCGATGGCGCTGGTCAGAAGGCCGCCCGGGTCATTGCGCAGGTCAAGCACCAGACCCTTGGGGGCTGCCTTGGCGCCCAGGTCCTTCAGTTGCTTGGCCAGATCGGCACCGGTCTTTTCCTGGAACTGCGCAACACGAACGTAGCCGACGCCGTTGTCCAGCATCTTGCTGCGCACGCTGCGCACCTTGATGACATCACGCACGATCTTCAGCACGATGGGCTGGGGACGATCGGCACGCATGATGGTCAGGGTGATGGGCGACTTGGGCGCGCCACGCATGAGCTTGACCGCGTCGTTCAGGGTCATGCCCTTGGTGGGCGTGTCGTCGATCTTGATGATGAGGTCACCGGCCATGACGCCGGCGCGCGCGGCGGGCGTGTCTTCGATGGGCGAGATCACCTTCACGAAGCCGTCTTCCGCGCCAACCTCAATGCCCAGGCCGCCGAATTCGCCTTGGGTCGCCGTCTGCATTTCGCGGAAGGCATCGGCATCCAGATAGGCCGAGTGCGGGTCAAGGTTCGAGACCATGCCCGAGATCGCATTGTCGATCAGGGTTTTGTCGTCGACCGCTTCGACGTAGTTGTTCTTGATGGCGGCGAAAACGTTGCTCAGTTGCCTGAGCTCGTCCAAAGGCAATGGACTGCCGCGCTGGGCAACGGCTGTTACCCCTACGCTAAGCAATACGCCAGCCACCGCACCGATGGCAATCAGACCGAAACCGCGAAACTTGCGAGTGCCCATGCACACTTCCCGAATTTTGTTTTCGCCGATGGCGGTTTGGTAATTTACCAACGACTTGTACCTACCAACCTATTGGGCCAGCCACTGGGCCGGGTCCACAGGAGCGCCACGATGGCGAATTTCAAAGTATAGGCCGGATTCCACTTGGCCGCCGGTTGCACCTACGGTAGCAATAGTATCGCCACCTGACACCGAATCCCCCACCCGTTTGAGCAAGCTTTGGTTGTAAGCATAGACAGTCAGGTACTGCTGACCATGATCCACAATGATGAGATTGCCAAAACCACGCAGCCAAGCGGCGTAGACCACGGTGCCCGGGGCCACCACCTTGACGGGCGTGCCTTCGGGCGCGCGCAGCACCACGCCCCGCCAGACGCCGCCATCCGGGCGGTCAACCCCGAAACGGCCCTGCACCTGGCCCCGCACCGGCATGGCCAAGCCATGTTTCAAGCCGCTGCCACTGCCCAACGGCGCGGCGCGGGCGCTTTGTTGCGCCGATGCACTGCGGGTTGGAGTGGTTTCAGCCTCTGCGGGTTCCGTCTTTTTTGCGGGTTCGGGCGATTTGGCCGAGGTTTGCGGCGTTGATACGGCCGGATCGATCAGGCGAGTCTGCTTTTGTTCAGCCGGGCGTAATCCGGCGGCGTCTGGGTCGGCCACGGCGATCGGGCCACGGCTTTGGCGCGAGGCCGCCTGGACTTGTTCGCGGGCTTGGGCCGCGTCGCGGGCATCGCGGCTATCGCGCTCGCGGCGGGTGGCGGCTTCGGCGGCCAGCTTGCGGTCGGCCTCGGCTTTTTTGCGGGCGTCTTCGGCACGGCGTTCGGCCTCGACGCGCTTCTTGGATTCTTCGGCCGCACGGCGCGCTTCTTCCACGCGGCGGGCCTCTTCGGCCTTCTTGCGCGCCTCTTCGGCCTTGCGGGCTTCTTCGATCTGCTTGGCGATGGCCGCATCCAGATCGGTGATCAGGCGCGACAGGCGCTGATCGTCGCGCCCCAGCTTGTTGGCTTCGGCACGCTGGGCGGCGATCTGCCCTTCCAGCCGGGCCAGGAGCGTGGCGCGCTCTTTCTGCTGGCCGACCAGCGCGGCCTTCTGCTCGGACGTCTCAGCCACGACTTTTTCGATTTCATCGCGCCGGGCATCAGCGCGCGCCTGCAAGGCCGCCAGGCGATCGATGTCGGCCCGAAGCGCCTTGACGGCATTGGCCCGGGCTTGCGACACGTAGTCCAGGTAGCCCAGGTTGCGGCCCAGCACTTGGGGATCGTCGCCGGACAGCAGCGCCGTCCACGGCGACAGGCCGCTGGTGTACTGGGTGCGAAGCTGGTCGGCCAGTTCCACACGGCGCTTGGCCAGCACGGCTTCCTGCTCGCCGATCTGCTTTTCCAGCCCGGTCAGTTCGGTCTGCGCCTGACGGCCGGCATCGGCCAGTTCGCGCAGGCGCAGGTTGATCTTGGAAATGGCCGATTCCGACTGCTTGAGCGCGTCGGCGGCTTCCTTGCGGGCGGTTTCCCGTCCGTCGATTTCCTTTTGCAGATTCTCGATGCGGTCGCGCAAGGCCGCCTGCTGACGCTCGGCGTCGGACTGGCGGCCTGCAAGGTCGTTGGGCGCGGCGCGAGCCGACAGCACCCCACCGGTCAACATGACCGCCAACAACAACCCTGCCGTGCGACGCATAGAGATATCAGTCCTTCTTAGCCTTGCCTTGGGCGGCAACCGCAGCCATGGCCGCCTCGATCTCGGCGGCATCGCCCAGATAATAGTGGCGGATCGGGCGCAGGTCATCATCCAATTCGTAGACCAGCGGCTGGCCGGTCGGGATGTTCAGGTTGACGATGTCGTCGTCCGAGACGTTGTCCAGGTGCTTGATCAGCGCGCGCAGGCTGTTGCCGTGGGCGGCGATCAGCACCTTGCGACCGGCGCGGATGGCCGGGGCGATCGAATCATTCCAGAACGGCAGTACGCGGTCCACGGTGTCTTTCAGGCACTCGGTGGCGGGCAACTGGTCGGCCGGGATCTTGGCGTAGCGGCTGTCGAAACGCGGGTGGCGTTCGTCATCCAGCGACAGCGGTTCCGGGGCGATGGCGTAGGCACGGCGCCAGATCAGCACTTGCTCGTCGCCATACTTGGCGGCGGTTTCGGCCTTGTTCAAGCCTTGCAGCGCGCCGTAGTGGCGTTCGTTCAGGCGCCAGTTCACGCCCACCGGGGTGTACATGGCGTCCATGGCGTCCAGCGCGATCCACAGCGTGCGGATGGCGCGCTTGAGCACCGACGAGTAGGCCAGGTCGAAGGTGTAGCCTTCTTTCTTCAGCAGCTCACCGGCTTTGCGGGCCTGTTCACGGCCGGTTTCGGTCAGGTCGACGTCGGTCCAGCCAGTGAAGCGGTTTTCCAGATTCCACTGGCTTTCGCCGTGGCGCATGAGAACAAGTTTATGCATGGTTTGGCACGCTTTCCGCGCGGGTTAAAGTTAAAGGATGGTTAAAGAATGCGCTCATTTTATAATTGAGTGATTTTGCCCTTGATTTTGCCCCGGCGCACTCGTCCAATTCCCTGGCGCGGCGCCCGCGGGTTGGCCGAGGGTTCGCCCATATCCGGCTAGCTGCCGCCCTTCAGGATGACCCGTGGATCTTTTGCAATTCTTGCTCGATAAAAATAACGTCTTCATCGTCGCCGTCACCGTGATTTCCGGCGTGATGCTGGCCATTCCCGCCCTGCGCAAGGGCCGCAAGGGCTCTGCCGTCAGCACCGGCGAGGCCATCCAGATGGTGAACCAGCGCAACGCCGTGTGGATCGACGTACGCCCCGCCGAACAATTCCAGGCCGGCCACATTGCCCAGGCACGAAATGTGCCGGCGGCCGATATCGAACAGAAGGCCGCGTCGCTGCCGAAGAACAAGCCGCTGGTCGTGGTTTGCGACAATGGCCGCGACTCGGCCCGCGCCGTCGCCAAGCTGCGTGCGCAAGGTTTCGCCGACGCGGTGCCGCTGGAAGGCGGCATGCGCGCCTGGTCGGCGGCCAGCCTGCCGGTCACGCAAAAGGGCTGACCTGGGGACGCCCCCCGGGGCTGCCCCCTCTTTTCAATCTTGAATTCGCAAGGAGCGCCTATGAATAAAGTCGTCATGTACAGCAAGGACTACTGTCCCTATTGCTCACGCGCGAAGGCCCTGCTTGAGCAGCGTGGCGTGACCGACCTGGAAATCATCCAGATCGACCGCGACCCGTCACAACGCGATGTCATGATCGAACGTACCGGCCGACGCACCGTGCCGCAAATCTTCATCGGCGATACCCATGTCGGCGGTTGCGACGACCTGATGGCCCTGGACCGCTCGGGTGGCCTTGCCCCCATGCTCAACGGCTAATCGCCTCTACTTTTGCCCCCCACCAACGGAAACACTCATGGCTGATCAAGACCAAAACACCCAGCAAGAAGGCAGCAACGACGCGCCCTCGTTCAATCTGCAACGCGTCTACCTGAAAGACCTTTCGCTGGAAATGCCGAACGCGCCTCACGTCTTCCTGGAGCAAGAAGCGCCCCAGGTTGAAGTGAGCATCACCGTGGGTGGTCAGCGCCTGGCCGACACCGTGTTCGAAACCACGGTCACCGTCACCGTCACCACCCGCATCAACGACAAGGTCGTGTACCTGGTCGAAGGCACGCAAGCCGGCATCTTCGAAGCGGCCAACATCCCCGAAGAGCAGCTTGATCCGCTGCTGGGCATTGTTTGCCCGACGATGCTGTACCCGTACCTGCGCGCCAACGTGGCCGATGCGATCACCCGCACCTCGATGCCGCCGCTGCACCTGACCGAAGTCAACTTCCAAGCCCTGTACGAACAGCGCCTGGCCGAGTTGCAACAGCAGCAAGGCGCCGCCAACGGCAACGGCAATACCAACGGCAGCGATTCGGGCATCATCCTGCCCGCCGGCGCCACCCGTCAGTAAGCACGCCGCGCCCCGATGAACCATCCCGCTCAGCCGCGCTTGCGCGTTGCCGTCCTGGGTGCGGGAAGTTGGGGCACCGCGTTGGCGGCGGCCTCCAGCCGCCGCCACCCCACCCTGCTCTGGGCGCGCGACGCCGCGCAGGCCGCCAGCATGGCCGCCTCGCACGAGAACGCGCGCTACCTGCCGGGCATTTCCCTGCCCGCGTCCCTGAATTTTTCGTCCGATCTGGACGCCACGCTACGCAGCCTGCAGGACGAGGCCGACGATGAGAACGCGCGCCGTCTGATCGTGCTGGGCGTGCCCGTGGCCGGGCTGGCCGCCATCTGCGGCGAACTGGCCCGCCGGCTGCCCGTCTTGGGCCTGCAAGACACTCCCATCGTCTGGACATGCAAGGGCTTTGAGGCCGACACGGCCAGGCTGCCCCACGAGATCGTGCAAGAGGCCCTGCCCGGCGCGGTCGGCGGCGCCTTGTCCGGCCCGTCCTTCGCCCGCGAAGTGGCCCAGGGCCTGCCCGTGGCGCTGACCGTGGCCAGCACCGACATCGGCCTGCGGGACGCCACCACCTCTGCCTTTCACGGGGCGGCGCTGCGCGTCTACGCCAGTTCCGACCTGGTTGGCGTCGAGGTTGGCGGCGCCTTGAAAAACGTCATCGCGGTCGCCTGCGGCATCGGTGACGGGCTGGCGCTGGGCACCAATGCCCGCGCAGCGCTGATCACACGCGGCCTGGCTGAAATGACCCGCTTCGGCGTAGCGCTGGGCGCGCGCGGCGAGACCTTCGCCGGGCTGACCGGCCTGGGCGACCTGGTGCTGACCGCCACGGGCGAGCTCTCGCGCAACCGTCGCGTGGGCCTGGAAATCGGCGCCGGCCGCAAGCTGGCTGACATCCTGGCCAGCGGCATCACCGCCGAAGGCGTGCGCTGTGCCCGCGCGGCGCGCGACCGCGCCCGTGCCATCAATGTCGAACTACCCATTACCGAAGCCGTCTGCGCCGTGCTGTTCGACGGCGTTGCGCCCATGACCGCGGTGTCCGCGCTGCTGGCGCGCGACCCGCGCGATGAAAGTGCCGACCTCAGTGCCAACGCCAGCGCCAACGGCGCGCTGGACGATACGCTGGGCGGCCATCTTTGACCCCTCTCTAACAACAACACACACGCCCCCATCCCGAGGAGACATCCGTCATGACGCAAACCCGCAAATTCCGGGTCGGCCCGCTGCTGCGCGGCCTCTGTCTGAGCCTGGCCGCCGTGCTGCCGGCCGCCGCCCATGCCGACTGGCCCGACCGCCCCATCCATATGGTCGTGCCGTTTCCCCCCGGCTCGTCGCCGGATCTATTGGCGCGCACGATCTCCGAGCCGCTGTCGCAGGCGCTGGGCCAGCCCATCGTTATCGACAACAAGCCCGGCGCGGGCGGCAACATCGGCACCCGCGTTGTGTCGCAAGCCAAGCCGGACGGCTACACGCTGCTATACACGATCAACGGCCCGCTGGTGACCGCGCCCACGCTGTACAAGAAAACGCTGGGCTACGACCCGCTGAAGGATCTGGCGCCGGTGACGCTGGTGGGCACCAGCCCGAACGTGCTGGTCGTGCCCGGCAGCCTGAAGGTCGATAACGTCCAGGACTTCGTCAAGCTGGTCAAGGAACGCGGCAATTCGTTGAACTACGGGTCGGTGGGACCGGGCAGCTCGGCGCATCTGGCGATGGAAATGTTCAAGGAAAGCGCGGGCGTGGACCTGGCGCATATTCCGTATTCCGGTTTTCCGCAGGTGATTACGGCGATCATCGGCGGCGACGTGCAGGCGGGTTTCATGGTGCCGGCGATTGCGGTGCCGCAGGCGCGCGACGGCAAGGTGAAGCTGTTGGCGGTGACCAGCCTGCAACCCAGCGAGGCGTTGCCAGGTGTGCCGACGATGGCGTCCCAGGGGTATCCCGACTTTGAGGCGATTTCCTGGAACGCGGTGCTGGTGCCGGCGGGGACGCCGACGCCGATCATCGAGCGGCTGAATAGCGAGTTGGCGCGCGTCATCAATAGCGAGGCGGTGCGCAAGCAGTTGGCGTTGCAGTATTTCACGCCGGCGGCGTCGACGCCTGAGGCGTTGGTGGAGCGGATCAAGAATGAGAAGGCGCGGTGGGATCAGGTAATTGAGCGGTTGAAACTGTCGCTGGATTGATGCGCTTGCGTGTTTAAGAGGGGCGGGGGCGATGGTTTTTATTCGCCCCTGCTTTGTGGAGAGAGCGGTTTGGTTTCGCCGCTGTTTGATGGGTTAGCGCGTTGGGCGGTGGGGTTCTTGAGCCGGCCGTGGCGCGCTACACCCATCCTACGATCCGCCTTCGAAGCCTTGTTGGCGCCAGGCTTCGAAGACGGTGACGGCGACGGCGTTGGACAGGTTCAGGCTGCGTTGGCCGGCGCGCATCGGCAAGCGCAGGCGTTGCTGGGGCGGGAACATCGCTTGATGTTCGTCGGATAGGCCGGCCGTTTCGCGGCCAAAGACGAAGACGTCGCCTGGTTTGAAGGCGACGTCGGCCACGCTGCGCTGCGCATGCGTGGTCAGCGCGTAGATGCTGGAGGCGTCGGCCCCCGTATCGTCCAGCGCTTCCTGCAGGGTGTCATGCACCCGCACGGGCTGCCACTCGTGATAATCCAGCCCGGCGCGCCGCATGCGGGCGTCATCCAATTCGAATCCCAACGGGCGCACCAGATGCAATTGGGCGCCCGTGTTGGCGCACAGCCGGATGGCGTTGCCGGTGTTGGGGGGGATCTCGGGGCAAACGAGGATGACGTGGAACATGGCGAATAAGGAAGCAGGACGGAAGACAAGGACGGCTTGCGGCGCCAGGGGTGGCCGCGTGGCGGGATTGTCGCCGATTTGTGGCGACGCCGCGCTGACGGTCCAGCGTTCTGCCCGCTTTGAGGGCGAGCCATGCAGGCAGCTCGAAGCTCCGCACGCTTATGGGCGAACCGTGCTGGCAGCTCGAAGCGCCGCCCGCTTTTGGGCGAACCGTGCTGGCGGCTAGAAGCTCCGCCCGCTTTTGTGGGCGAACCGTGCTGGCGGCTAGAAGCTCCGCCCGCTTTTGTGGGCGAACCGTGCCGGGGCAGCCACCTGACGGCTCTATGCTCCGCCTGCTCGGTGACGAGGCTGACGCCATCACGGCGTGCGGGCAACCACCAGCACCGTTACCCCGGCTGCGCCCGCCGCCAACAGCGCGACTGCGGCGGCTTGCACGGTGCTGCCGGTCGTCATGACGTCGTCCACTACCGCCACGTGGCGGCCGCGTACCACTGTCGAGGCTTTGAACAGGCCGGCGGCGACCTGGCGCCGCGCGTGGCGGCCCAACGCCGTCTGCCTGGGCGTTTCCCGGCGCCGCCGCAGCGCTTGCCGGACCAGCGGCAGGTTCAGTTCGGCCGCCAGGCTGCGGGCGATTTCAGCCGCCGGATTCATGCCGCGAGCACGCAGCGACGCGCGACTGGCGGGCACGGGCGCCAGCAAGACGCCGTCGGGCAGACTTGGTTCGTGCCGGATGGCATCGGCCAGCAAGCGGGCCAGCACCGGCGCCATGCTCAGGCGCAGTTGCGTCTTCAGCATCCGGATCAGCGCGTCGGCGGGCGGCGCATAGTCAAAGGCCGCGATCGTCCGCGCATAGGCCCTTGGTGCGCCCAGACAGGCGGGGCAAATTGGGGCTGGCAGGGGGGCCGGTGCGAGCACCAGTGCCGGGGCTGCGGCTGGGCTTGGGCTTGGGCTTGGGCTTGGGGCCGAGGCCGCGTCCTCGATCAACGCCGAAGCCACCGCCGAAGCAATACCCGGCAACCGAAGCGCGCAGCGCGGGCATCTCGGGCGGCCGCCTGGCGGCGCGGCGGTGATGTCGTCCGCGCAGCCGCCGCACAGGCGCGCACCGGCCACCCGCGCCCCGCACAGCGGGCAATCGCAGCCCACGCAGGACCAAAGCCGCCGCCCCATGGCCTGTAGGGACAATCGAATTCGCCGGCCGGGATGCGCAATAATGGATGCCATTCCTCATGAAACCATGTTCCGCCCCGCGGCCAAGACGCGGGTGCGACCGAAATGTCCCTGCCAGAATCCGCACCGTTACCCACTCTTCCCATCGTCAGCGCCGACGTACCCCGGCAGTTCGCCCGCCGTGGCGACTTGTCGGACGCCCAGTTCCTTTATGGCGAGGTGGCGCGCCGCATGCTGGGCCGCCTGCAATACATCCGTGTGCAGCCGCAAGCCATGCTGGACGCGGGCTGCGGCGCGGGAGACAACCTGCCCCTGCTGCGCGAGCGTTATCCCGACGCGGGCTACATCGGCCTGGACAATTGCGAGCCACTGCTGGAACTGGCCAAAAAGCGTCATGCGCCCGCGGGCTTGGGCGCCTGGATCGGCAAGCTGGCCCGCCGCGGG
The DNA here is from genome assembly GCF_029637605.1 of Achromobacter spanius. Classification (NCBI taxonomy): domain Bacteria; kingdom Pseudomonadati; phylum Pseudomonadota; class Betaproteobacteria; order Burkholderiales; family Alcaligenaceae; genus Achromobacter; species Achromobacter spanius. Next base: position 4,029,237 of record NZ_CP121261.1, read on the forward strand.
TCCGCCGCGCCCAGCTTCGTCAACGCCGACCTGGCGGAAACGGGGCTGGCCCCGGAATCGCTGGAGTTGGTGTGGTCCAACCTGGCGATGCATTGGCACCGCGCTCCGCATGCGGTGTTGGCGGAATGGCGCCGCATCCTGAAGGTGGGCGGGCTGGCGATGTTTTCCTGTCTGGGGCCCGCCACCCTGCGCGAATTGCGGCAAGCCCTGACCGATGCGGGTCTGGCCACCGCCACGCCATCCTTCGTGGACATGCATGACTTTGGCGACCTGCTGGTGGAAAACGGCTTCGCTGACCCCGTCATGGACCAGGAAATCCTGACGCTGACCTACCGCAGCCCGGAAAAGCTGCTGGCCGACGTGCGTGCACTGGGCGGCAACCCCGCCGAAGGCCGGCGCGGCGGGCTGGTCGGGCGAGACTGGCGCAACCGGCTGTGCGCCGCGCTGGAAGCACAGCGCCGCCCCGACGGCCTGATCGCATTAAGCATTGAAGTGGCCTACGGCCATGCCTGGCGCGCCGCGGCGCATCGCACCGTGGCGGGCGAGACCCGGCTGTCCGTCAGCGCCATCGGCGGCCGACAGGCCAAGCCCCTCTGAGGCTCCGATGACACTGCCCCCCCGCGCCACCGCCGACCCACACGCCTGGATCGACGTCTTCCGGGGGCAGATGCTGCGCTTTGCCACATTGCAACTGGGCCAGCCCGAAGCGGCGCAGGACGCGGTGCAGGAAGCCATAGCCGCCGCATTGGCCAAGCGGGGCGCGCTGGAAGATAGCGCGGCATTCAAGCAATGGGTGTTCGGCATCCTCAAGCACAAGATCGTCGACACCATCCGCAGCCGCGCGCGCCTGACGCATTTTCCAGAGGCCGACGACCCGGACATGATGGACGCCTGCTTCACGCCCAACGGCGAATGGACCGCGCAAGCCCTTCCGGCGGCTTGGGCGGCGCCGGATGAGGCCATGCAGAGCAAACAGTTCTGGCTGGTGTTCAGCACGTGCCTGGAGCGCTTGCCGCCCGCCAACGCGCGCGTCTTCATGATGCGCGAGTACCTGGAATTTGATGCCGTCGAAATCTGCGAGCGCCTGTCCCTGACACCCGGCGCGCTGCACATTGCCATGCACCGGGCCCGCCTGCGGTTACGCAGTTGCCTGGAACTGAACTGGTTTGCCGACCGAGGAGGCCGCAAATGCTGAAATGCCGCGACGTCTCGCAACTGGCGTCTCAAGAACGCGAGTCGCCCCTGCGCCTGCCACAACGCATCGGCATGGCGATGCATCTGGCCATGTGCTGGCGCTGCCGCCGTTTCCGCCAGCAGATCGGCCTGCTGGGGGATATGACGCGGGCCTACCCTGGCCCGCCTGAAAACAATGCCGAATCGCGTCCGCCTGAACGCGACGGTGACGCTGGCCCCAAGCCGCCATCGCCCTGAATTTACATTTCTTACACTTCTCCCCGTAAGGAAAGCGCTCTCTCGCGCGACTACCTCTTGCCAGCACTGCAATCCGCGGTGCGGCAACCGTTCACGTAGATTCCCCTGGAGAGAGACATCATGAAGACACGTACCACCGCCGCCCTGGCACTGGCTTTTGGCGCCGCGTTCACCATGGCCGGCGCCCCCGCCGCCCACGCCGCAGACATGGAAAAGTGCTATGGCGTCGCCCTCAAGGGCAAGAACGATTGCAAGGCGGGCGCCGGCACAACCTGCGCGGGCAGCTCCAAGATCGACTACCAAGGCAACGCCTGGAAAAACGTGCCCAAGGGCACGTGCGAGAAGACCGCGTCGCCCACGTCACCCACGGGCCAGGGTCAACTGAAGGAATTCAAGGAAATGAAGAAAGCGTCCTGACTTGCCCCTGGCGCGTCATGAAATCGCTCCCTTTTCCAGACACGGCGTCCGGCCCGGGCCTTTCGGCCCAGGTCGGCGTCGGCTTGAAGCCCGAGCACGCGGACGCCCTGCTGGACGGGGTGGCCGGCGTGGGGTTTCTGGAAATCCACGCCGAGAACTACATGGTTCCGGGGGGGCCGATGCACGCAATGCTGACCCGCTTGCGTGAGCGCTATCCCTTGTCTGTACACGGCGTGGGTCTGTCGCTGGGCGGGCCGGACCCACTGGACGAGGAACTGCTGGCCGGGCACCGCAAACTGCGCGATCGCTACGCGCCTGCGCTGGTGTCCGAGCATCTGGCCAGGTCTCGCGACGCCGGAGTATTTCTGAATGACCTGCTGCCATTTCCCTACGATGGCAAGACGCTGCGGCGCACCAGCGAACACATCGATGCGTTCCAGAACAGCCTGGGCCGCCGCATCCTGATCGAAAACCCGGCCACCTACCTGCGGTTTGACACGAGCCTGATCGACGAAGCGCAGTTCCTGGGCGAATTGCTCGCCCGCACGGGTTGCGGCCTGCTGCTGGACGTCAACAACGTGTACGTCAGCGCGGTGAACCATGGGTTCGATGCGCGCGGCTATCTGGGCATGCTGCCGCTGGATAGCGTGGGAGAAATTCACTTGGCTGGCCATCACCGGCAAGTCGACACCGACGGCGCCGTGGTGCTGATCGACAGCCATGACGCTCCCATCTCCGAGCCCGTTTGGGCACTGTATGAATACGCGCTGCGCGCGACCGGACCCGTTCCCACGCTGATTGAGCGCGACGGCAACATCCCGCCCCTGGCCGACTTGCTGCATGAGGCGGCACGCGTCCAGGCCTGCCTGGCCAAGCTGGATGCCGCACAGGTGACGCCGCCATGACAGCCCTGCGCCAATTCGCCGATTTGCTGTTGGGGCAGGATCCCCCCACGCCGGAAGCGGTCAGGACGCGGCTACAAGTCGCGCCCCCGGAACGCTTCGCCATCTACCGGAACAATGTCGTCAGTTCACTGATGCAGGCATTGGCCGACAACTTCCCTGTTTGCGTTGAGCTGGTGGGCGACCCGTTCTTTCGGCACATGGCCCGCGGGTATGCACAGGCAAGTCCGCCGCGTTCCGCCGTCATGGCCTACTACGGCGACACGTTTCCAGATTTTGTCCAAGCCTATGCGCCCGCGGCGTCGCTGCCCTATCTGGCGGATGTGGCGCGGCTGGAATATCGGGTCGTGCTCGCCTACCATGCCGCCGACCAGGAACCGCCCGCCACGGCCGCGCTGCAAGCCTGCATCACAGACATGACCGACTTGCCCGCCGCGCGCCTGCATATTCATCCCGCCGTGCAGGCCATGTCGTCAAGCCATGCGGTGTTCTCGATCTGGGCCGCCCATCGGGGCCAGGGAGACCTGGCAACGGTGGACGTCAGCCTGCCGGAATCAGTCGTGGTGCTCAGACCCGGGCAAACCGTCCATGCCGTTGCGGTGGACGCCCCGCTCGTTGACCTGATCGACGCCCTCCGCACGCAGCCGCTTGGCGAGGCATTTGAACGACTGACGCAACAGCATGACGATTTCCAGTGGAGCCACGCACTGGCGCAACTGATCCGCCACCAGATCATCGCGGGCATATCGCCGGGCGCGTAAGGCCGCGCCTGCCCGCCTTCACTTAACCCAAGGACCCTCATCATGGACCGCACCGCCACTGCTCCGCCCGTACCCGAACACCGCTGCGTCTGGCGGCGGCTGAATGCGCAGTTTGAACGTATTCCGCACGGGTTGATCGCCTTGCTGGGGCGGTTTTCCATTGCGGCGGTGTTCTGGAAATCCGGACAGACGAAGGTGGAGGGTTTCGCCGTGGATCTGATCTCGGGTGAATTCCAATTGGGCTGGCCATCGGTGTCGGCGTCGGCCGTGAGCCTGTTCGCCGACGAATACCGGCTGCCCCTGGCCCCGCCCGAGTGGGCGGCGCTTGCGGCTGCCACGGCCGAGCATGTGCTGCCCGTGTTGTTGCTGCTTGGCTTGGCCACGCGCTTGTCGGCGCTGGGGTTGCTGGTGATGACCGCCGTGATCCAGATCTTTGTGTACCCCGACGCCTATCCCACGCACGGCGTGTGGGCCGCGGTGCTGCTGTACCTGGTGGCTCGCGGCGGCGGCGCCGTGTCGCTGGACGCCCTGATCCAGAGCGCCACGCGGAGATAAGACCTGACCGCGGTAAAACAATGCCTCAACAAGGCAAAGCCGCAACGAGACAAAGCCGCAACAAGACAAAGCCGCGATAGAACTCGCGGCTTTGTTCCCCTCGGTGGCTTCCACCCAAGCGGCGGCAGCGGCTAGTGCAAGCGTTCCGGCAACGGCACGCTGACACCGGGTTCGGACGCCGACAAGGGCTGCATCGGTTCGGAATTTGCCCGAATGCGCCGGCGCAGCACGGCGGTGGGTTCGGCCGGCGGGGCTGCCACCGTTTCGCCACGCCAGGCGTGGGTCATGGCGTCAACCATCAACGGCAAGTCACGCAGGCGATGGAACTGGCTGCGCAGCCAGCGCGCATCGTTGCCGCTGCGCATGGCCTCGTCGCGCAGGGTGGCGATCATGTCACCCGTGCCCAGCTCTTCGGCCACCGGCATCAGGCGCTGGAACAGGGCCCGCAGGTGGTCCATCAGGCGCAGCCGCTGACCGTCGGGCGTCACGTAGCTGCCCTGCAAGCCAAAACGGCAGGCCTGGAAGTGGTTGCTGCGGTAGGACAGCCAGGCATTGTCACTGGGGTCGTCCTCGCGCATCAGCAGTACGGCCAAGGCTTGGGCGAACGCGGCGATCTGGCAGGCGCGTTCCACAGTCAGGGGCGTGTCGCAGACGCGGATTTCTACCGTGCCGAATTCCGGCTTGGGGCGGATGTCCCAATACAGGTCCTTGATGCTCTCGGCCAAGCCGTAGGCGCGCAATTGCGACAGATGGGCCTCGAACTGGTACCAGTCCTTCACCTCGGGCGGCATGTGGCCGGCCAGCGGGAAGCTGTTGACGGCGTTCAGGCGCGAGCACGAGAACAGCGTGTCCACACCCTCGCAGTACGGCGACGAGGCCGACAGCGCGATGAAGTGGGGCACGTAGGGCGACAGGCGGCGCAACAGTTTGATGGAGTCATCGCCACTTTTCACGCCCAGATGGATGTGTTGGCCGAAGACCGTAAATTGACGCGCCAGGTAACCATACATTTCGGCCAGGTACTGGAACCGCGGGGTGTCCGAAATGGACCGTTCCTGCCAACGCATGAAGGGATGGGCGCCGCCGCCGGCCACCGACACGCCAACCGCGTCGGCCGCTTCGACCAGGGCATCGCGCATCTCGCGCATTTCGGCCAACAGGCCCATGGGGTGCTCATGCACCGAAGAATTCAGTTCGATCATGGACCGCGTGATCTCGGGTTTGACGCGGTCGGCAATGGGGTGGTTGGCCATTTGGGCCAGCAATTCGTCAGAGGCGGCGGTAAGGTCAAAACTGCGGGGGTCGATCAGTTGCAACTCTAGTTCGATGCCCAGGGTGTTGGGGGCCGACGAAATGAACGGGATCGGTTCCATTCCGGACTCCTTTGAATGTTTGATATGAGGGGGCGCGCCGTTCGACCTTGAAGCCCGGTAACTTCCCGGGGGGCACTAGACGGCAGCTTGTGGAATGGATGATAGCCGCAGGTTTGTGGCAATACGATTGAAAATCGTGACATTTGTGTGCAACATCGCGTAGCACACGGTTTTGCCCTCTGAAGATAAGTGAGCAAGCGCTTACAAGTCAGGAACGGCGCGGGTTGCCAAGCGATGGCGCCCGGAATCGCAGCAGGCAAGCGGTTTTCAGAGGGGGATGGGTTAACCCTTAATAGGGTAATTCCCGAGCAGCTTTGGGGGTCAGCGCCCCTTATTTGCGCCAGAACATGGGCGTGAAAAGCACCAGCACGGTCAGCAATTCCAGGCGGCCGATCAGCATGGCGAAGGTGCAGACCCAGATCTGGAAATCGGACAGCACCGCGAAGCTGCCCATGGGGCCAACGGGTCCCAGCCCAGGGCCGGTGTTGTTGATCGTGGCGAATATGGCGGAGAACGCCGTGATGGGGTCCAGCCCGGACAACAGCAGCAGGCTGGTGAACACCGCGATGGACAACCCGTAGATCAGCATGAAGGCCAGCACGGACGACATGGTCCGCCCTTCCACCGCCCGGCCATTGATGCGCACCGGGCTGATCGCATGCGGGTGCAGCATGGTCACCAATTCATTGCGGGCCTGCTTGACCAGCAAAATCGCGCGAATCATCTTGATGCCGCCCCCGGTGGACCCGGCCGACGTGGCAAAGCCCGAGAGCAGCAGCATGGTCAACGGCGCAAACAGGGGCCACTGGGCGAAGTCGGTATTCGCGTAGCCGGTGGTGGTAGCCATGGAAATGGTGTTGAACATGCCAAAGCGCAGCGCTTCCAGAGGCTCGTCGTAGACGCCCTTGATGTACAGGAACACCGAAATGACCAGGCCTGCGCCCAGCACCACGACCAGGTACGGGATGGCTTGGGGACACTGCGCGTAGGCGCGCACACTGCGCTGGCGGAAGGCGTTGAAATGGGTGGCGAAGTTGATACCGGCGATCACCATGAACACCATGGCGACCATTTCCACGGCTACCGAATCAAAGTGGGCAAAGCCGTCGTCCCAGGTCGAAAACCCGCCCAGCCCCATGGTGGTGGCCATGTGGCACCAGGCTTCAAACCAGGACAGGCCCGCCGCGCGGTACGCCAGGAAGCACAGGATTGAAAACACGAAGTACACCGCGTACAGCGCCTTGGCGGTACTGGCGATGCGGGGCGTCAGGCGTTCATCCTTCATGGGGCCGGGCGTCTCGGCCCGCACCACCTGGTGGCCGCCCACCCCCAGCAGCGGCAAAATCGCCACCGCCAGCACCAGGATGCCCATGCCGCCAATCCAGACCAACGTGGCGCGCCACAGGTTGATGGACGCTGGCAAGGCGTCAAGATTGGACAGCACCGTGGCGCCGGTCGTGGTCAGCCCCGACATGGCCTCGAAATAGGCGCTTGTGAACGACAAGGGCAAGCCGGCCCGGTGAAAGTAGAGCAGCAGCGGGATCGACGCCAGCAACGGCAGGCCGGCCCACACCGCCGACACCAGCACGAAGCCATCGCGCGCCCGCAGCTCGCAGCGGCTGCGCCGCGTCAGGGCGGCAAGCCCCCCCCCAATGCCCAGCGAAAGCAGGAAGCCGTGCAGGAAGGCGTCGCGCGCCGCATCGCCGCCCACGTAGGCCACCAGTAGCGGGATGAGCATGGTGAGGGCGAACATCACCATGGTCAGCCCAAGGATATAGAGGGTTCCGAGAACGCGATTCATGGAGCTTATCCGGCGGCGCCCGGCCCGCGGCGGATCAGGGGCAAGGTGCGCATCAGAAGAAGGACGCCGAAACTTGGAACAGCTTTTCCACGCGCGGCATCTGCCGGCGCGAGGGGACGAAGACGATCACGTGGTCGTTCGTTTCAATGACGGTGTCGGCATCGGGCAGGATGATTTCGTCTTCGCGCACCAGCGCGCCAATGCTGGCGCCCTTGGGCAGGCTGATCTGGCCCACCGGCCGGCCGACTACCTTGGACGTGGAGCGGTCGCCATGGGCAATGGCCTCCAGCGCCTCGGCCACGCCTTGGCGCAAGCGGTGCACGGCAGCCACGTCACCGCGCCGAACGTGGCGCAGCAATTCGCTCATCGTCGCCTGCGAGGGCGACACGGCGATGTCGATATGGCTGCCCTGCATGAGTTCGCCATACGCCTGGCGATTGATCAGCGCGATCACCTTGCGGGCGCCCAGCCGCTTGGCCAGCAGCGAAGACATGATGTTGTCCTCGTCGTCACTGGTCAGCGCAAGCCAGGTGTCCATGTCTTCGATGTTCTCACGCTCCAGCAAGGCTTCGTCGGTGCCGCTGCCGTGCAGCACCAGCACGCTGTCGGGCAGTTGGGTCGCCAGGTATTCGCAGCGCTTCAGGTCGCGTTCGATGATGCGAACACTGTATTTTTCTTCGGCCAACTGGCGCGCCAGGCGCAGGCCGATGTTGCCGCCGCCCGCGATCATCACGCGGCGCACGGCGCGTTCGGCATCGCGCAATTGGCGCACGGCGCGACGCGCATCGCGCGAATCCACTACCAGCACGACCTCGTCGCCCGGCGCGATGACGGTGCCGCTGCCGGCCCGTAGCGGCCGCCCGCCGCGCAGCACGTCAACGACGCGCGCCTTCACGTCCGGCCAGACGTCGCGCAGCTTGTCCACGGGCGAATGCGCCATCGGGCTGCCATGCCCCACGCGCACGGTCACGACCGACACGCGACCTTCGGCGAATTCAACCACCTGTAGCGCTTCGGGAAATTCAATCAGGCTATGCAGATAGGTGGTGACGCTGCGTTCCGGGCTGATCAGCGCGTCGATGCAAAAACCCTCTTCGCTCATGAGTTCCGGGTGTTCCGGGAATTCGGCCGAGCGGATGCGGGCAATGCGGCGGGGAATGTTGAACAGTTGGCGGGCGATCTTGCACGCCACCATGTTGGAGGCGTCAGAGGCCGCACAGGCGATGAACAGGTCGGTATCGGCCGCGCCGGCGGCTTCCAGCACAGAAACCTGCGAGCCGTCTCCGTGGACGACACGCAGGTCAAAGTGTTCTTGCAGGAAGCGAAGCTGCGTGGGGTCCGTATCCACCACGGTGATGTCGTTTTGCTCGGACACCAGGTTTTCGGCCACGCTGGTGCCTACGCGACCAGCGCCCATGATCAGGATTTTCATGTGCTGCGCTTGCGCGCCGATTCAATGCCCAACTGCTTGAGCTTGCGATACAGGTGGGTGCGTTCCAGGCCGGTGCGCTCGGACACGCGCGTCATGCTGTGGCTTTCGCGTACCAGGTGGTATTCGAAATAGATGCGTTCGAACTCGTCGCGCGCTTCGCGCAAGGGCTGGTCCAGCGAAATGCTGCCCAGTTGACCGTTGGACGCCACCGGCACGTCGTTGGCGGGCGCCGCCGTCAACATGGGAGGATCCAGTTCATCTTCAAGCGCCACGGCCGTGTTGGCGGCCGCCGAATGCGCGGCGACAGGCGCCGGTTGCGGTGCGCGCCCGCGCGCCAGGCCCGCCGCCACGGTCTTGAGCAAGCGTTGCAGCGTAATGGGCTTTTCCAGGAAATCCATGGCGCCGATGCGCGTGGCTTCAACCGCGGTGTCGATGGTGGCGTGGCCGCTCATCATGATCACCGGCATGTCCAGCAGGCCTTGCGAGCCCCACTCTTTCAGCAAACTTACGCCATCCGTGTCGGGCATCCAGATATCCAGCAACACCAGATCAGGACGCATGCGAAGGCGTGCCGCGCGCGCTTGCGCCGCGTTTTCGGCCAGTTCGACCGTGTGCCCTTCGTCGTAAAGGATCTCTGACAAAAGCTCGCGTATACCGACTTCGTCGTCAACCACCAGAATTCTGGCCATAAAGCATCCACCTATTGCGTAGCCGCATTATCCTTTTCTTGCGCGGTCGCGTCCATAGTATCTGCCCCGATCGCCAACCGGGTCAGCAAGATGGAAATCCGCGCGCCCCCTTCCTTGCGATTCGCAAGGTCGATACGTCCGCCGTGCTCTTCCACAATCTTGCGTACGATTGCCAATCCTAACCCAGTCCCGTGGGACTTTGTGGTTACGTAGGGCTCGAACGCACGCTGCATCACCTGAGCCGGAAAGCCCGGCCCGGTGTCTGCCACGGTAAATCTCAAGGCTTGCTGGTCGGCGCGGTCGGGCTGTTCGCTGCGCATCAACTGCGTCGTCACGCTGACCCGCCCCTGGCCGCCCAGCTCGGCGATCGCGTCGCGCGCGTTGGACAGCAGGTTGTGGATGACCTGGCGCAGTTGGGTCGGGTCACCCTCGATCTCGGGCAGGCCCGGCGCCAGCGTCACATCCAGGTTCATGGCCTTGCCGGTGTTGCGGGACGCCCCGCCATCAGGCTCCCAGCCATACAGCGACAGCACGTCGGCCACCAGCGCATTGAAGTCAATGCGCTGCATCACGGCGGGCGGCGTGCGGGCGTATTCACGGAAATCGTCCACCATCTGCTTCAGCGAAGCCACCTGATTGACGATGGTATTGGTGGACCGCTGGACGATCTGCGCTTCCGCCGGTTGCAGCTTGCCTTCCAGCTTCATGGCCAACCGTTCGGCCGACAACTGGATGGGCGTGAGCGGGTTCTTGATCTCGTGCGCCAGTCGCCGCGCCACTTCGCCCCAGGCCACGGTGCGGTTGGCGGAGATCACTTCGGTAATGTCGTCGAACACCACCAGATAGCCGTTGCCTCGCCCGTCCACGCGCAGATGGGTGCCGCGCGCCAGCAGGGTCAGCGGTTGGGGCACGGTGGTGGCATCACCCTGGCCCGGGTTGATCTCAAACTGCTGCTGCCAATGCTGACGTTCCGACCCGACCGCCGCGTGGGTGGAAAAGGCCTGTCGAACAATGTTCGCAAATTCAAGCATGCCGTCCACCGTTTCCAGCGGGCGGCCGATCACCGAACGCAGGTCGACTCCCAGAATGGTCTGGGCGCCCTGGTTGACGGTGGTCACGCGGAACGACTCATCAAACACCAGCACCCCGGAGGACAGGTTCGACAGCACGCTTTCCAGGTAGACGTTGGAGCGCTCCAACTGCTGGCGATTGCTCTCGACCATGCGGCGCGCTTCATCCAGCTGGCGCGTCATGGCGTTGAACGAGCGCGTCAACTGGCCGACTTCGTCGCGCTCCGGGGGCTCGGGCAGCGGCCGGTAATCGCCCACGCCCACCGCCTGCGTACCGCCCGCCAGGCTGAGCAAGGGGCGCACCAGCCGCTTGGACAGCGACAGCGCCACCGCGATGGCGCCGAACGCGGCCAAGAGCAGCGCCAAGGTCAGGGTGATGCCGTAAAGCTTGCGCAGCCCCAGACGCGACAGTGCCAGTTCCTGATAATCCCGAAACCCCTGCTGCACCAGATTGGCGTTGTGCGCGATCTGCTCCGGCACCGGCTGCAGCAGTTGCAGCCAGCGCGGTTCGGACGACCCCAGCAGGTTGTCGTAGCGTTCGGGCCCGGTCAGCGGAATCACCACACGCAGATGCAGCCCGCCTTCAGCGCCCGCCGTGACCGGGTCGTCCGCTTCGGCCGCGGAATAGCCGCGCGCCAGCCGAAGCTGGTTCATAACGGTGGACGGGGGCATGGCGGGCAGCAACTGACCGTACTGGCTGGTGGAAAACGCCACCATGCGGCCGCTGCCCGTGAACACCATCGCCTCTTGCACGCCATTGGCCTCGCGCAGCCGGGTCAGCGCCAGCGTCACGCCGCTGTCCGTGTTGCGGTTCAGTTCGACGGCCATGGAGCGCGCGCGCGCATCCAGATCGGCCAACAGCGAGTCGAGCGCCGCGCGGCCCAGGTTCAGGCCGGCTTCCAGCGCCGTATCCACCCGCACGTTGAACCACGATTCAATGGACCGCGACATGAACTGCACGGACACGGTGTAGATCAGGGCGCCCGGCACCACGCCGATCAGCGCGAACGCCAAGGAAAAGCGCGCGGTCAGCCGCGCGCCAAACTGCCGGCGCCGAATCTGGCGCGCCAGCCGCACCGTCAGCGCCACCACCCAGACAAACAGCGCCAGGGCGAAGATGCCGTTCAACACCAGCAGCGTGTCGTAATAGCGCGCAAAGCGCGAGGCGTTGCCCGTGGACCATGCCAGCAAGCCCAGCAACGCCAGGCCGCTTACGGCACCTACCATCAGGGCCAGCCGGAGCAACAGCCTCATGAGGGATTCTTCTCCTTGTCGCTCAGCGTGAACGAGAAGTCCATCCAGGGCGTGCTCTGCGCCCACGAACTGCTGTTCAAGGCGTTGACCTGAAACGGACGGGGCAGCAGCGAGGTATCCAGCCGCAGCCGAATCTGTCCGCCGTAGAGCACGTCGGCATCAAAATCGGCGGCATCCGCCACCGACCAATTACGTATATGCCGGATGACGCTCATCGCGTCGTCCAGCGACGCCACCGGAAAAGACAGTTCGCCCACGCCCGCCCGCCATTGCCGCGTCAGCGCGTTATAGATGACGCGCCAGGTGCGCGAGGTGTCCACCAGCGACTCGTCAAACCACCACCAGCGTTCGCGCGTCACGGTCAGGTCGGCCGTGAAATACAGCGGGATGCCGCGCTGGGCCGCGTCCCGCAACTGCTGATTCAGTTCAAATTCGATATCCGCATCGAATTCAAGCTTGCCATTGCGCACCACCGGTTCAACCCGCGTCACCTGCGGTTCCGCGGCATGCACCTCGCCGCCCGGCACCGTGGAAAGCAAGGTAGATACCAGCAACAAGCCAAGAAATAAACGCGAAATAATGGACATACGACACCGCAACACCGTTATGCCCCTATTCTTGGTGATTCAGGACTGCTTGGCAAACAAGGCATAGAAAAAGCCGTCATGTTGCTCGACGGGTGTTGCATTGAGCGCAACTGGCAGCAACTGCCCGGGCGCGTCCAACCGTTGGGCCTCGGGATGACGCTGCAGGAACTCAAGCGCCTGGCGCGCCCCTTCAATCGGGAAGACCGAGCACGTCACATACAGCAGACGGCCACCGGGCGCGACGGTTTTCCATAGGGAATCCAGAATCCGGGCCTGCAACGTGGCCGTGCGGCGCACATCGTTTTCCCGGCGCAGCCAGCGGATGTCGGGGTGACGGCGCACGATACCCGAGGCCGTGCAGGGCACGTCCGCCAGCACCGCGTCAAAGGGCTTGCCGTCCCACCAGGCGTCCAGGTCAGCCGCGTCGGCCGCTTCCAGCTGCACGCGCTTGCTTGCCAGGCCCAGCCGGTCCAGGTTTTGCTCCACCCGTTCCAGCCGTTCGCCGTCGGCGTCCAGCGCCACCAGGTCGATATCGGCCAGTTCCAGCAGATGCGCCGTCTTGCCGCCGGGCGCCGAGCAGGCGTCCAACACCCGCATGCCGTCGGTGGGCGCCAGCAGCTCAGCCGCCAACTGCGCGCCCGCATCCTGCACCGACCACCAGCCTTCGGCAAAGCCGGGCAACTGCGTCACGGGCTTGGGGCTGCCAAGCACCACGCCGGCCTGGCCAACCGGTTGCGCTTCCAGACCCGCGGCTTCGAAGGCGGCCAGCACCTGTTCGCGGCTGGCGCGGCGGCGGTTGACCCGCAGCGTCAGGGGCGCCGGCACATTGGCCGATTCAAGAATCCGCTGCCAGTCCTGCGGGTAGGCGATTCCCAATTGCTTGACCCACCAGCCGGGGTGATTCCATTGCGCCTCGGGGCTGTCGGCCACCGCGGCTTCCAGCGCCGCGCGTTCGCGCAGAAAACGGCGCAGGCAGGCATTCAACATGCCCTTGAACGACGCCAGGCTGCGGGTGTTGGAGGCGGCTGTCACGGCCTGATCCACCACCGTGTGGGCCGCGTAGACCGGCATGCCCGGCAACTGCGCAGCGGCCTCGCCCTCTTCTTTCAGCAACGTCAAGGACACCAGCAGCAGCGATTCGAACAACACGCTGGGGTAGCGCTGCACCAATTCCCGGCCCACGGCATCGGCCCAACCCAGGTAGCGCATCGCATGAAACGAGACCGCCTGGGTGGCCGGGCGCAGGGCAGCACTGACGTCGGTCAACGCGTCCGTCAGGGAACGGCCGTCCAGCACGCCCTCGACCACCCCCGCGCTGGAAAGAAGAACGGAGGACAGCGGGGGAGCAAGATGGGGGGAGTCGGAACGCGTGGACATGGTGGGAATTCTGAGGATAAGACCGATATGGTAGCCGGACCTGGACGATTGGCGCTGGCAGCGTCAAACTGGCCGCTGCCTAGGAGCGCTATATGTCCACCGTCACGCTGCTGCTGTTCATCCTGGCCTCGGCCGTCGCCATCATGACGCCCGGCCCCACCACCCTGCTTGCCATGAGCAACGGCTCGCGCCACGGCGTGCGCGCCGCCGGCTGGGGCATGGCGGGCGCGGTGCTGGCGGATTTGATCCTGGTCGGCTCGGTGGCGTCCGGCCTGGGCGTGGTGCTGGCCGCCTCTGAAGTCGCCTTTCAGATCATTAAATGGGTCGGCGCGGCGTATCTGGTTTATCTGGGTTGGAAGATGCTGCGGTCAGATTCAGCGCTGGTGCTGCCGACCACCACTGCGGTTGACGGCCGCCCAGTTGGCTTGGCGCTGGGGGTGCGCAGTTTTCTGGTGGCGCTGACGAATCCCAAGGCGCTGTTATTCATGTCGGCGTTCTTGCCGCAATTCATCGATCCGCAAGCGCCGCTGTTGACGCAGTACGCCATCGTGGCGGGGGTGCTGGGGACGATTAATGTGCTGACGATGCTGGTTTATGCGGCGCTGGGCGCGCGGTTGGTGCGGGTGTTTAGAGGGGCGGGGCTGAGGTGGCTGAATCGGGTTTGTGGGGGAGTGATGATGGGGCTGGGGGGGATGTTGGCGTTGTATCGGCGGGGGGTGGGGTAGGTGGTGTGGAAGGGGGCTGCTTGGGGGCTCATTTAGAGGTCTGCCAGCTACTCCAATCAATTAAGTACTTCTTCGACACCGTTCCGAGCTGGCTACCCACTTTTCTTTCAAGATCGCAGTTTTTAGAAATTTGCGAGCTTATAGCCTCGAGCAAACCTGTTGCGACAGCGGTATTGAGGACAGCATCGGAAGAATTCATTCCTTTCTCGACCACATCAAAATATAAGCCCGCTCGTCAAGCGAAAAATTCTCGAATTCATCGACGATAGTTCGTCCAAATTCCGCAAGTAAAACGGTGATTGGGATGTCACTCCCCCAATACTGAACAGCGGCCAGTCTGGCCCGTCGGATAGCATAAATACGGGCTAAATTATCCACAAAAATTGTTTGCAATTCTTCCATAATTTCCTTGCAGAGCTTTATTAATATCGCACAAGACATTCTGCGCCAACGACGATCACTAAATAACGCATCCGGATTAGCATTCAACCACTTCCGAAGTGCGGTCGAGTACACTTTTGCTCTCGAGCACGGATCCAAAAATTTGGCTCCCAGCAAGGTCAGCTATTAATAATCCTGACCGTTCTCCACCATCTAAATTACAGCCAATTCAATGTCTTAACCGCCCGATTCAATAAAGACATTAGCTCTTCAAGTTCAAAAATCCACTTCCCGTCATCAACAGGTGGATATATTTATATTTCCAGGGGTCTTTCAGGCTCGTGGAATACTTCAGCTAGCTGGTCAGTTCCAAACCATATTTCTAACACCAGATTTTCTCGATCTGGAGGGCTGCTAATCAAAGAGGATAAATGACTCATGGTTTCGATGACCCCAACAGGCGGATAACTTTTCCATTGGCATCGTACGCACCCCTGTCAAGTAGACATTGGCTAATAGAAGATCAAAGAGAGGGTTAACCGAGGCATTCCACCGCACCTCCGTAACGTTCCTCCCAGCGGGAACTGAGAAGACGGCCAGTCCAAGCCGATTTTGGCCGTAAAACCCCATTTTTCCGCTTCGTTATACCGATTTTTGAGATCACCCTTAAGCGCTGGGTCCGTCATTAAAATTCTCTTTTGCTCCTACTAAGACGTGCAAAATTACTCACCGCCCGTGCAATCTCGCGTCGTGGATAACGAGAAAATTATAAGAACAACAAACAACCAACCAGAACTTTTAAAAAATCAAAAAAGGCACGCAGATCTGTATCTATCGATCAGATAAACGCAAGATACGTCACAATCGGGATAAATCCAAGTATTCCAATTTGAAACTATCCATACTCGATCAATCCCTCTTCCTAATGCGGAGCTTTCCGCAGGCAAATGGACCAAGACTAGCCCGGCCTTATAGCCAGAGGTAACAATCAATCCATATGGCCTATCTCGATCCTTAGTTTCAAAGACCATAAAGTCCACGAAATCTTCATACGGATATTTTGCTGGCAGACTAAGTATATTACCTCGCCACAAAAAATCTTCTGTAGATTCTACGAGCTTCACTTTTTCGATCATATTAATTAACCTTTAAATTATGCCCACCCGCCTTGTCCGCTGCCGGTGTTTCCCTAAACTCGAAGTTGACCTCGCCTAGATGTTTGCCATTTTTAGCATTAACAACCTCAAAGCGTCCGTGCTGCGTATCTACCGCGTACAGATTTCCATCCCGAGCCTTATAGACATCACGTCCATTAAGTTTGCTCAGCTTGTTGTCCTTAATCATTCCATTCGCTTTCGCTACGCTAGCTACCATGCTCTTGATGTGAGCCACTCTCTCGCCCGGCGGCAAGTTAACTATGGATTGTTCAAATTCTTCGGCAGTTTTTCCCCCAGGCAGCGCACCCTTTGCCCCCACCTTCGCCGGTCGGACCCCCACCGCGCCAACCGCCGTCGCCGCACCCGACACCCCGGCTTCAGCGATGCTATCCCATGCCAATTTCTTGGCGTCTGCCCCTCCGCTTTCAATCGCGCGTTTGATCGCGGTATTGCGCGGAAATAAGGTGTCAGACTACGTTTTCCGGCAAGATCTGCCTGAAATTGCAGTCTGACACCTTATTTCGACACCTTATTTCACCTTATTTTTTGCACAAAGGCGTGCCTCACGGCAGTTCCCGCGCAAAGTACGCTGCGGCTTTTTTAGGATGTCGCGCTCTTCGGTGACCTCGGCAAGCTTACGCTTGAGGCGTTGGATCTCGGTCTGCTCGTCGGTACGCGTTTTGCCTTTGCCGGGAAACGAAACGTCTGGCCCGTGCATTGCCAGCTCTTTCTTCCATCGGTAGATAATCGAGCGCTTCACGCCCAGCATCAGTGCCAACTGCGTACCGCTGATCTAGCCTTCCTCCAACTGCCGCACCGCCTCGATTTTGAATTCTCGGCTGTGGTACTGGCGCTTGGCATCACTCGGCTTGGCTTCGGGTTTGTATTTATCCATGGGACACCTCCTTAAAGTATTGTCTACTTCTTAGGGTGTCCGGAAAACCCGGGTTAGCTCAGTCTGACACGATATTTTCAACGGATTCAGCTAGATGTTCTATTGTGCGTTCATTTCCAGCCCGGTCAAAACCCATATCTCCTTCACTCAAATGTACTTTACACACGAGCGATTAACGCAGGCCAAGCGCATTAATCGCTCGGCAGCTTTTTGTTCAGATCAGAATCCCACTTGGCCTAGCGCCAATATTCCACTATCACCTCTATTGCTCGCCCCCTGATTAAGACGCGCCCCCAGTCGCCTGCCAACTCATAACCACCATCACAGCCGACAAAAATATCGATATTTCCATAATCCAATTCACCTGACGCATCTGCAAACGCCATAAACTTCCGATCAATCCACTCTATAGAGTCTACATTGATAAATCTCAGCGAAATTCTAGCGTAACTATAAATCTCTCCAACTTGAGGCGTTTCATAGTTCGGATTATCTTCTGTAAGAACTGCTTCCAATTCAAAAACAAACACCGTCTTATGCTCGTGAATCGATAGGACGTAGCTATCTTCAAAGTAGATATTTGAAAGCGCAGGAATTTCGTAGTATTTGATTTTCATTCTTACAGATCATAATCAATTGGCATATGATTACCCGGACTTTTTCTAGCGACTGGATTACCGAAGGCATCTGTTCTTTGACCTATTGCACTTTTAAACTCAACGTGTGGATCAAAACTTCCCGGCGCTCGTGAACTGCCTTGTTTGATTGTGACCCGTGCAATGCCATTTTCGTCAATATATTTGAGAGGGCCACCGTCCGT
Source organism: Achromobacter spanius (assembly GCF_029637605.1). NCBI lineage: Bacteria > Pseudomonadati > Pseudomonadota > Betaproteobacteria > Burkholderiales > Alcaligenaceae > Achromobacter > Achromobacter spanius. The sequence continues at coordinate 4,046,864 of NZ_CP121261.1, forward strand.
CTGAGTAGGCTTCCAACCTTGCGCTTCCGCATATTGCTTCAACTCGCTCGCTTTTGATGGCCGACCCGTTTAAAAAATTTCATCGACACCTTTCGCCCCAACTATCTCGGCCTTCCCCCCCACCTTCCCAACGTCAAGCGCCTTCTCCGCCATCGCGAACGCATGAACCGATTGACCACCCTTTTTCAGCATCCCGCCGACCACCGGCACCAATCCGATCGCGGCGAAGTATCGGTTTGCATCGTCGCCTGTCGCAGTTTTGCCCGTCAAAAGCTCGTACAGCGCACTCGCATTGGACACCCCCGGCGCCAGATCTAACACCGATTGCGCGAGCATGTCCGTCTTTTCTTTGCTCAGCTTTGGGTAGTGGCCTAGTGTCAGCGCAACGTCGTACGCTGCCGCCATCTTGTCTGCCCGCGCGAACTCCGCGGACAAACATGCATCGTCACCGCCGCAAGAAGCAATCGCCGAAGTGGTGATATCCGCCTTCATCCGCGCAACCTTGTCGCGGTTCTGATACTGGCTGTTGTGCTCCGCCTCGATGCGCGCCGCGATTTCCGCCGGCACTGCCGCACTCGGATCAATCGACGCAGCAATCCCTGCGACGATGCTGCTAATCAGGTTGACTCGCGCTTGCGCCTCTTCAGGTGACAAATCCTTGGCGTTGGCTCCATCCATGCTCTCCAGCAGCTTGCTCAGCACAACCCCAGAAAACGCGCCCGCACCGCCGGCACCACACGATGCGCCTTGCGCAGCAGCCCCCGCGCAACCCAATACCGCATGCAGCGCTGCGTGCCCGACGGAACCCTCGCCGCCCAGCGCACCACTCAACTCCTTGATCTTCGCTGCGCCCAGGGTCTGCAGGTAATTGACGGCTGCAGCTTGGATGAACTGGCTGCTGCTCCCGGTCACGTTGCCGCTGACCGCGCCCAAAATGATCGTGGCCCATTGGCTAGACGTCCCTTGACTGCCCCATTTGCTTTCCAGGTCAGCATATTCTTGGGCGGCTTTAGCGCGGTCAGCGTACGAAAGGGACTTATCTTCCGAACGCTCCCTAGCGTCTTGAATTTCCTTGCCCCGATTCACCAAAAACTGGCCCACCTGCCGGCCAGCTTCCCCCACGATCTCGAACCCGGCCCGAATCTCCTTCTCGTTAAAAATCGGATCCAGGCTGTTCAACGTGTCCGTGGTGTCGCGGTTCAGTCCGGCGATCACCTCGGCCGCCGTCTGCCCTGTCTGCGCCTTCTGCCCCGCCTCGTCGCGAATGACGACCGTTCCGCCGCTGATACCGCTGAGCGTGGTGGAGCTGGACTGGTCGCTGGCGCCCATGACGACGGGCACGCCCATGCTGATGCCGTTAGCGCTGGCCAGCTTCGAGTTCGGCGTCGCCTTGCTTCCGCCCGCAACGTCCCCCTTGCCGTCGGTGCCGATGTTGCTCTGGTCCTTGTCGCCGTCCTTCCCGCCGCTTTTGCCGCCGCTTTTACCGTCATCCTTGCCGCCGCCGAAGCTCACGCCTCCGCCCAACTGAATGGACTGCCCTTCGTCGCTGGCGCGGTTTTCGACGTCGCGGCTGGTCAGGGTGCCGGTGGTCAGGACGTTCTTGCCATCGGCAACCGCCTTGTCGCTGCTGGCAATGACGCCACCGACTAGGCCGGTGTTCTTCGCCACAATCGAACTATGGAAAACTCTTCAATTTAGAAAAATCGGTTTTCCAAACATCCAACTCGTACAAATCTCCAAAATTGTCCAAACTAAGGACCGCCATAACCCAAACTCCATCTTCATCTTTGAACTCCCCACGCGCAATTTCTCTTCCAAGAATACGTCCTGGACGGGCAGAGAGGAACAATAAACTTCCCATTCCTCCATCTTCGATGCTTTCCACCATCACATCATCAAGCCTTGCCACTAAGGGCCTACCGGCGCCCGAAGACTTAATCATTTCTTCTATGTATTTACGCTCGTTAAAATTTAATCTTCTCATCTGAGGACCTTCGACGGAGTAATGCGTCCCACATTAATTGTTCCATCCGGAAATTTAAAGGCACTATATTCAAGCCTAATTCCGTTTACGATCACAAATCCGGCGTACGGACCGTCCTTAAGATTGACTCCAGCCTTTGACAAATCCTTTTGAATAGCACGGCCCACAACTTCCCGCTGAAAGCCCGCCGCCTCAACGTGCCTAAACGTATGATTTGTTTGATTCTCAACTCTTCCAAACTGAATCTTTTGCCCTGTGGTTTGGTCTTTCAGACTATGCCCTGCGATAGACCCGGAGGTTTCTTCAATTTCCTTTGAGCTACCCGGCCCGCCTTTACCTCCCGTCTTCCCAGGCCGCGCGCCCCCGCCCCCACCGTCACTATCTAGCGCCGATACCCCCTTCACCGCCGCAAATACCGCCGGCGACGACATCATGGCCTCAACTACGAACCGATCTACCTCGCTCGTGTAGTCTGGCGTCCCCGACTGAAAACGAACCAAAGAGTCTTTCAGCGTCAAACGATCATAAAGACCCTTATTGCGCGAATCCAGCAAATCCATGCCTGCTATCAGCGGATCCTTCAATCGGCCGATAGCCGTTGCCAGCCCAGCCATATAGGCATCCCGCTCGGCCAGCCTGTTTTGAATGCAGATCCCCTCTCCGCTGCAGGCGGGAAGATCTCGCTCATCAATAACCCGAATCCAGCCCTCAAAGTGGCCCACGGCGGTCTGGCATGACCGTTCTCCCACGCAGTCCGCCAAAACCTTCACCTTCTCGTCGAACCTCGCCGAGTGAACCTGCGTGTGATCCCGAAGCGTATTGTTTTCCGCTTCGAGACGAGCAGCAGTTGCAATCGTCGCCGCTTGTTCCGGCGTTAGCGCGCTCGCAATGCCCGCGATGATCGAAACCAACTGGTTGGCGCGTTGGTCCTTATCCTCGGCACCGAGCATCTCCGAGCCCTTGCCCGAGAGCTTTTGCAGGAGGCTGTTGACCACGATGCTGGCCGATGCACCTACCGCGCCGGCTCCGCAGTTCGCACCCTGAGCAGCTGCGCCCGAGCAGGCAAGCACTGCATGCAGCGCGATATGTCCGGGGGAACCTTCCCCGCCTAAACTACCCGAAATTTCCTTGATCTTCGACGCGCCCAGACCTTGCAGATAGTTCACGGCTGCCGATTGGACGAACTGCGTCGCTCCCCCGGTGACGTTACCGCCCGCAGCCGCACCTATTGCTGTAATGATCAAACGATGTTGACCATCGGACACCCATTTAGCAGCCTCTGCGTATTGCGCAGCAAGCAGCCTTTTGCGCGGCCCCTCAGGTTCGGCTTCCATCGCCGTCTTCAGCGCATCAGCCTCCCGCGCCCGATTCACCAAAAACTGCCCCACCTGCCGGCCAGCTTCCCCCACGATCTCGAAGCCGGCCCGAATCTCCTTCTCGTTAAAAATCGGATCAAGGCTGTTCAACGTATCCTTGGTGTCGCGGTTCAGTCCGGCGATCACCTCGGCCGCCGTCTGCCCTGTCTGCGCCTTCTGCCCCGCCTCGTCGCGAATGACGACCGTTCCGCCGCTGATACCACTGAGCGTGGTGGAGTTGGACTGGCCGCTGGCGCCCATGACGACGGGCAAGCCCATGCTGATGCCGTTAGCGCTGGCCAGCTTCGAGTTCGGCGTCGCCTTGCTTCCGCCTGCGACCTCCCCCTTGCCGTCGGTGCCGATGTTGCTCTGGTCCTTGTCGCCGTCCTTCCCGCCGCTTTTACCGTCATCCTTGCCGCCGCCGAAGCTCACGCCCCCGCCCAACTGAATGGATTGCCCTTCGTAGCTGGCGCGGTTTTCGACGTCGCGGCTAGTCAGGGTGCCGGTGGTCAGGACGTTCTTGCCATCGGCAACCGCCTTGTCGCTGCTGGCAATGACGCCACCCATCAGTCCGGTATTCTTCGCCACATCAATCTGGAAGCCACCGTCGCCTGCCCACAGGCCCGTCTGCTCCGTGACGCTGGCGTACTGGCTGTTGATCTTGCTGTGGCCGTAGTTGCCGCTGACCGAACTGGCGCCGTAGCACAGGGGCGGTATGCACAGGCTTACCTGCACGCCCACGCTGCGGTCGCGCGCGGCGTAGTGGCTGATGTCCTGCAGGCTTTCGACAACAAGGTTGCCGCCTACCGTCGCCATAATCCGGTCGGCGCTGGCTTGCGCGCCGCGCAAGACCGTGTCGCCGCCGGAGTTCATGGTCAGGTTGCCGCCGGCCTGGACATGGGTGTTGTTCCACTTCGTATCCCGGCCATCGCCTTTGTTCTTGCTACCGCCTGCCGCCAGGTTGATGCTGACGCCGTTCTGGGTTCCACCGATCGAAAAACCCACCCCGACACTGGCGTTGCTGCTCTTGCCGTCAGTCTTCTGGCTGGCGGTATTCTGCTGGGCGGTAAGTAGGATGTCGCCCTGTGCGTTCAGCAGGATGTTGCGGCCCGCGGCCAGGTCGGAGCCCGCCACGACGATGTTGGATTGATCTGCCTTGCCCGCCGCGATGATCGTCAGGTCGCGGCCGGCCGCGATGGCCGCGCCGCTTGCTGTGCTGCTTTGCCCACTGCGGGTCTGGCTGGCGCTGCTGGCGCCGACATCGACGTTGATGTTGATGCCGCCGACCTTCGAGGGATCTTTAGCCACCGCATCGTAGGCGTTCTTGGCAGCCAGCCCCGCCGCGACCGCAGCGATTGCCTGCAGGCGGCCATTGTTGGTCTCTTGCGCCGCCTCGCGCATGCGGTTGGTGCTTTGCACGGCGCTGACAACAGGATTGCTGGCGCTGACGGTGACGCCGACCTGGCTGGTCTCCTGAAACTGGCGATACACGCTGGTGTCGAAGCTGCCGTCGATCGTGACCGCCTGCCCGCCCATCAGGACGTCTCGGCCCGCGCGGATGCCGCTACCGCGCACAAGCACATCTTCCTTGGCGACAATAGAAACGTCGCCCAGATGGCTGGTGACGGTGCTGCCAGCCGCGCTTGGCGTGCTGCTGCGCTCATCCAGGCTGCCGCTGCTGCTGCGAACTCCAACACTGAAGCCGCTGCCTTCGCGCCCCAGATCGCCCACCGTCTTGTTGCTGTAGCTTCTGCCTTGATCGCGCGTCGCGTTGCCCGTATCGACGGTGATCGATCCGCGATTGGCCAAGAGGCCCACGTTGTCGATGGCGTCGATAGCCGAGCCGGCGATACGGATATCGCCATCGCGGCTGTTCAGGTGGACGCTATTGCCAGTGATAAGCGAGGACGTCTGCCCCGTGCCCGAGGACAGCTCATTGGACTTCGCCGATTCGCCGCCGTAGGGGAACATCTTGACCCCACTGGAGTTCGGGCCGCCATCGATTGCCCGTCCGATGTCGCCCAGGCTCATGCCGCCCAACTCGAAGCTGGTGCTCTTGCTCGACTCCTCGCTGGTCTTGGTCTGACGGTTGTCGGAGCCGACAACGGAGATACTGCGCTGGGCGTCCAGCACGACACCGCCCTGGGCGCGCAGGCTGGACCCGGAAATCAGGACGTCGCCATCCCGTGCACGGCCCGAGGCATCGCGCGAGCCGTTGCCGGTGGCACGGATCATGACATCGCCCACGGCGCTAAGCGACGAGCCACTGCTGACCAGGCTAGACGAATCGAACGAGCCGCTGCTCTTGCTGCCGCTGTGCGAGAACGACACACCGGGCATTGTGGCCCCGCTGTGGGCAAGCTCTTGCGCCTTGGCTTTGGTGGTGCTGGCAGTGGCCAGGTTTTTGAAGGTATCCATCAGCGTGCTGACGGCGGACACGCCAAAGCTGCTTTCCTTCAGCGAGTATTCGCTGTGGGTGTTTTCGACGTCGCGGCCCGCCACGATGGCGACGTTCTGGGCCTGGATATCGATGTTGCCCGTATTGCCGGCGGTATCGCCCGAGGCCTTGCCCGCGACCACATCGCTGCCCGCGATCAGTACGTTTCGTCCCGCCGTCATGATGACGTCGCCGCCCGTGGTACCCAGAAGACTACGTGCGTCGCTCTGCGTCATGCCATCGACGGTCTGCAGCGATCGAGCATCGCTGCTTTTGTACGAGATCCCCAGACCTCTGGCGGAAATGCCGCTTTTCTTCACGCGCTTGTAATTGCTTTCCGCGTAAGTGTTCGTGCCGGCCGTCACCGACAAGTCGCGGCCGGCATCGACGATAAGATCTCCGCTGGCAAGGGCCTGCGACGCATTCAGCGAAACGTCCCGGCCAGCCTGAAATACGACCTTATCGCCAGTGAAAGTCGAACCCTTGGCCTGCTCCCAATCCGTCGAATTGATGATGTGCGTGGTCTTCGACGACAAGAAACCGCGCTTTTTATAGTGAAGCTCGTCGTACGCCGAACCGGACTCCACCCCGGCCGTCAGATTGATGTCGCGGCCGGCGCCCACGGCCAACTTCTTGTCGGCGGTGACATCAGCCGCACGCGCGTTCACGTCTTGCCCCGCGATCAGCGTCAGGTTGCCGCCTGCGGCAATCGACGAACCGATCTCTTTGCTGGTGCTCAGGTCGTGGCGGTTTTTCTTGTTGATGACGATCGACTCGCCGTGGCGTTCCGTCAGGGTGGCCAGATTGATATCGCGGCCGGCTTGCAACCCGGCGTTGCGCTCGGCGTTGACTTGCGCGGCGGTCAGGTTGATGTCGCGACCGGCTCGCATGTTCAGGTCACCCGCCTCCACGCGAGCCACGCCCGTGACGTGCGAACCCCAGGTGCTGCCGAAGTTCTCGGACGCCGCCGTCGAGGTCAAGGCGATGTCGCGCCCCGCCTTCAGCGTGACGGCATCACCCAAGATCCGCGAGGCGAGGTTGGTCAGGTTGGTGCGCGCGGAAAGATCCACGGTGGCGCCCTGGACCAGGCCGCCGGCCTGGTTGACGATGTTGGACGCGCTCATGACGGTGGCATGGCGCGCGCCGATCGTGCCGCTGTTGTCGATATTGCCATCGGCGACGAGCTTGACGTCGCGCCCGGCCATCAAGGTGCCGTCGCCTTTCAAGTCGTTCTTGCGGACGAGCAGGTAGACCTTGGGCACCAGCACCGTCTCGGCACGGCCGTCGGGCAGGGTGACCGTCTGCGCCACCAGCCAGACCAGATCGGTCTTGAGCTGGCGTTGTTGCGCGTCGGTCAACGCCACGCCCACCTGCACGTTGTGGTCTCGAGCGAATTGCGCGCCCGCGGCCAGCAAGGCCTTGTACTGGCTGTCGTTGTCGCCAAAGCGTTCCAGGAAGCGCTGGCCGGTGGTGGCACGGAGACGATATAGCTCTACCGCTGTGCTAGACCCGCGCGATGGCTTATACCTATGTCACTTTTATGGCCCCTGCCCCTTCCGGATCGAAGTTTGATGGCCAAATAGTGTTTTCGTCATAAGTCGCACCATGCCATGATGCATCCCCCGCATTTTTTACTCTGACGTCTGCTCCAACAAGCTTCGTACTTTCCAAATTGGCAAAACGAACATCTAAGTTGTAAAGAGTTGCCCCCGTAAAATCTCCATTTGAAAAATCAGCGCCGATCGCGATTGCGTTTGTCAGATCCGAGTTTCTGGCGATCACATGCATGAAGTATGAATTCATCAGCCTAGCTCCCACCATTTTCACGCCAGAAATTTTGGATCCCACAAACCCAACATTTCTGAGAGAAGCACGCGAAAAATCAGCGTTCTGCAAGTCCATACCGTCAAACATCAACCGATGGAAGTTTGCACCACGAAAATCTGCCCGAACCAAAGTATCTACACTCAGAGTAAGGGACTCGCCCGTTTGATATTTAAGAACAATCAATGGTTTCCCCAATCTGCGGAATCAACTTCAATCTTTGAGATGGAACTCTTTTTGTCTCGTAACGAATTTGGCAGCACTGATGGAACAACCTTCACTTCACGACCTAATATCCTCGCAGCGATATATCTGTGATTTCCGTCAACAATCACATCTCCATCCATCTTAATCGGCGGCGAAACTTCCCCGGCCAGCAACCTGTCAACATATCGTTGAATCGCCGGCAAGGATACTGCTCCTTGTATCCCAAAAGCGGGATCACCACGTAAGGCTCGTTCAACAACGTCGGGGGTTACTTCAACACCCGAGGATACATACGGCGTTCCTATTCTTTGCCCGTGCCCTTGCTGGAAAATTATGGTCGACTGGGCAGCCCCCGGAATGGGAGAAATCATCGTAGCCCCACCCGAAGGCCCATTATTCTCCTGTCCCGGCACCCCAATCGACCCAACCGGCTCACCTGGCCAACTCGGGATCTCCGACCCAAACGTCTCCTTCTCGGAAGGCATCGGCGGCGGCGTGTCCACCCTCACCACCTCGCCAGGCTTACCCGGCAGCGCCGTCTCGCGCCCCACCGCGCTGCCCACGAATTCCGACACCCAGTTTCCTACCGCGTCAGACGCAGCGGTAATGCCCACCAGCGCAGCCGTTCCCACATAGATGGCGCCGTCCTTCATTTGCACTGCCACGTAGACGGTCTTGTCCGACACATACGTGACCGCCCGCTGGCAGCTCGGCGTCGTTGCACACTTGGCCGCCGCTGCGCTAACCGCAGGGATTGCGAACTGCCCCCAGTTCTGCGACGTTTCCAGCCCCGCCGCAGTACCCGCCGTTGCCGCATCCGCTCCCGCAGCGCTCGCTATGCCAGCCACCAGACTTGTGACCAGATTGCGCCGCGCGTCGACTTGCTCGGGGGTTAGGCCCTCGGGCGAGCCCATCAGGCTGTTGAGGATGCTGCCCGCACTCGCGCCCAAGGCGCCCGAAGCGCAGGCTGCACCTTGGCCTGCGGCGCCTGCGCATCCCACGATGCCGTGCAACGCCGCGCGTGCAGCCTCCGCTTGCGGATCCCTGCCTAGGCTATCGGCGATCTGCTTGACCTGGGCTGCCCCAAGGCCTTGAAGGAAGTTCACCGCGGCCGACTGCACGAATGCGCTGGTCGATCCCGTCACGTTTGCACCGGCCCCGCCCGACAACGCTAACAAGACCAAGCCGTACTTGCCACCAGCACTCCAATCCCGAGCGCGCTGCACTTGATCCATGAGCGCGCTCATGCTTGCCGCGTCGTTGGCCCCGCCTGTATCGATCGCGTCAGATAGCGCCTTCTCTGCCGCCTGCTTCTCCTTCGCCCGATTCGTCAAAAACTGCCCCATCTGCCGACTGGCTTCTGACGCAATCTCGAACCCGGCCTCGATCTTCTCCTTATCAAAGATCGGCTTCAGCGCATTCAACGTATCGGACGTATCCCGGTTCAACGCCGCGATCGTCTCCGCCGCCGTCTTGCCGGTCAGGGCAATTTGCCCAGCGCCATCACGAATGACTACGCTGCCGCCGCTGATGGCGCTGTGTGTAGTCGAATTGGCATTCCCAGAAGCCGCAACAACCACGGGCATACCAGCAGACGCTCCGTTGCTGCTTGTCGGCAAGCTCGTACCAGGCACTTTGTCCGCGCCGCCTGCCGCCTGGCCTTTCGAGTTCGTCCCAACATCGCCCTTTTTCGCGTCCCCTTCCCCGCTGCCTCCCCAGCTATATCCGCCGCTCAACGCAACCTGATCTGCCTTGTAGCGCGCCATGTTCTGCAAGTCTTTGACGACAAGCGTGCCGGTGGACAGCTCATTCAGACCGTCCGCGACAGCTTGGTCACTGCTCGATACGACGCCACCAGTCAACGTGGTGTTCTGACCAACGTTCACCAGAAAACCGCCATCACCCGCTTTCAGCCCCGCCTGCTGTGTGGCGGACTGGAAATTGCTGTCCATCCGGCCTTGCGAGACGTTGCCGGAGACGGAACTTTTGCAGTAGCCGTAGATGCAAATACTTGCTTGGACGCCAGCACTTTGCTGCTTGGAAACGTAGGTGCTGGTATCTTGCAGAGTCTCAATTTGAAGGTTCTTGCCGACCGAGGCGATGATCTGATCGGCGCTTGCTATCGCGCCGATCAGCGAGGTATCCCCGCCCGATTGCAACGTCAGCACGTTGCCAGCAGTGACATCGGTATACGTCCAATTAGCGTCTTTACCGTCTGCGCGCCCTCGGCCACCACCGGCACTAAGGTTCAGCATCACGCCAATACCGTCTTCGCTGTTCGCTGACACGCCAATGCCGACGCTACCGCTGTAGCTCTTGTTCTTCGTGTGTTGCTCAAAGGTGTTCTGCGCAGCTTGCAGCAGAATGTCGCCATCTGCCTTGATGATGGTGTTGTTCCCTGCTGACAGGCGTGAACCTGTGACGGTGACGTCGGACGCGGAGCCGGCTCCCTTGGCGACGATGGTCAGGTCTTTGCCCGCCGCCACGGTAGAGCCCAAAGCGGAAGACGACGCGCGATCTGTCGTGCTTTGGCTCTTGCTCACTCCAAAGTTGATACTGACGCTCACGCCGCCAGCGCTCTTGGGATCGGCCGCGACTGCGTCATAAGCGTTGGCCGCAGCAAGGCCGGTCGTCGCCAACGCCAATCCTTGCATGACCTTGTTGTCGGTCCTGCCCGCTGCATCCCCCATTCTTCCCGCGGTTTGCATTGCATCGACCAAAGGCGTGTTGGCATTAATGCTCAACCCCGTCTGCTTGATCTCATGGAATTCCTTCTCTTTCGTGGTGTCCAGCGCCGCGCCGATGTTGACTTCCTTGCCGATCAGCGTGATGTCGCCCCGGCGCGCGATGACGTTGCCGCCCTTGATGTTGAGAGCGCTGCCGGCGTTGATCAGCACGTCGCCTTCGACGCTGCCGACGGTGCTGGCGTTGTGGAATACCTTCTTGCTATCAAGCGAATCTGTCTGCTTGCTGGTGCCATAGCTCAAACCACCCATGGCCCCAAAGCCCGACTTCTTGACCATCTTGTAGTCGTAGCTGTCCTCGGCGTTCTGGCCGGGCAGGATGTTCACGTCGCGCTTGGCGGACATCACCAAGTCCTTCTGCGCGCCGGTGTTCGAACCGGCCACGTTCAAGTCGCGCCCGGCCATCAGGACGGCGGTGTCGCCAGTGAAAGTCGAACCCTTGGCCTGCTCCCAATCCGTCGAATTGATGATGTGCGTGGTCTTCGACGACAAGAAACCGCGCTTTTTATAGTGAAGTTCGTCGTACGCCGAACCGGACTCCACGCCGGCTGTCAGATTGATGTCGCGGCCGGCGCCCACGGCCAACTTCTTGTCGGCGGTGACATCAGCCGCACGCGCGTTCACGTCTTGCCCCGCGATCAGCGTCAGGTTGCCGCCTGCGGCAATCGACGAACCGATCTCTTTGCTGGTGCTCAGGTCGTGGCGGTTTTTCTTGTTGATGACGATCGACTCGCCGTGGCGTTCCGTCAGGGTTTCCAGATTGATGTCGCGGCCGGCTTGCAACCCGGCGTTGCGCTCGGCGTTGACTTGCGCGGCGGTCAGGTTGATGTCGCGACCGGCTCGCATGTTCAGGTCACCCGCGTCCACGCGGGCCACGCCCGTGACGTGCGAACCCCAGGTGCTGCCGAAGTTCTCGGACGCCGCCGTCGAGGTCAAGGCGATGTCGCGCCCCGCCTTCAGCGTGACGGCATCGCCCTTAATCCGCGAGGCAAGGTTGGTCAGGTTGGTGCGCGCGGACAGATCCACGGTGGCGCCCTGGACCAGGCCGCCGGCCTGGTTGACGATGTTGGACGCGCTCATGACGGTGGCATGGCGCGCGCCGATCGTGCCGCTGTTGTCGATATTGCCGTCGGCGACGAGCTTGACGTCGCGCCCGGCCATCAAGGTGCCGTCGCCTTTCAAGTCGTTCTTGCGGACCAGCAGGTAGACCTTGGGCACCAGCACCGTCTCGGCACTGCCGTCGGGCAGGGTGACCGTCTGCGCCACCAGCCAGACCAGATCGGTCTTGAGCTGGCGTTGTTGCGCGTCGGTCAACGCCACGCCCACCTGCACGTTGTGGTCTCGAGCGAATTGCGCGCCCGCGGCCAGCAAGGCCTTGTACTGGCTGTCGTTGTCGCCAAAGCGTTCCAGGAAGCGCTGGCCGGTGGTGGCCAGGATCTGGTCGGATACGAGTTTTTGCTCGTAGAAGCCGTCACCCAAACGCTTGGGTTGACCCGATGGCGTCAGGAACCTGGCGCCCTTGGGCACCAGGGTGTCCCAACCTGCCAGCCGCGCGCTGGACAGCGTCTTGCCGCCTTGCACGTCGTGGCCGGCGATGGTGCTGCCGCTGCCCAGGGCAGCGCCATGTACCGAAGAGGCCGCTGGGGCGTCCAGCCGTTGCGCGTCCCCGCCGGAGCCGGCGCCCACAGCGGGGCCTGCCGCCGCTTGCGGCGTGACGGTGCCGGCGCTGATGGCGGCTTGGACCAGGCTTGCGTCGGCGGGTTGATCGACGCGCGGGCCGGTGAGCCCGCCGCCCGCGCCTGCGCCACCTGCGATGGAGGTATCCGGCAGCGCGCCCGGCTGGCGCAACAGCTCGAACAGATAGTCGCTGGACACGGTCGGCCGTTGGCCGATGAAGCGCGGGTCGGTCGCAACGAGGTAAGGCGCGTCGGGCCGCTGGTTTACCGCAAAAAGCTGGCTGTCTGGAATGCTGGCCGGGTTGGAGACGGTGCGCACGACCGTGCCGCCGGGCAGGTCCAGGCTGGCGACCAACACGGGGCCCGGTGTGCCGACACCGGTGGGGCCGGGCGCCGATCCGCCTAGCGTGACGTTGGTGTATCCGCCCGAGGTCCCGACGGGCAGTTCAATGCCCTGCGCCGCCAGCTTGGCGGTGTACGGAACCGAGGTTTCATAGCGATAACTGGAGCGCGGCTGCGAAAGCGTGGCCCTGCCCTCGCGCGTGATGGTGCGCTGACCGCTGGCGCCAACGTTATGGATGGCCGAGCCCGCCACACTCAGCGCGCCGCCGGCGGCGATCTGGCTTTTGTCGTTAGTGACCGTGCCAGCCAGCGTCATGGCGCCGCCCGACAGGATCTTGCCCGGGTCCGACGACAGCGTGCGGGTCTCGGTGACCGTTTCGTTGACCTGGTAATAGGTCAGCGAGCCGACCAGGCGGTTGTTGAAATCAGCGTTGAATTCGCGGATGCGGGCGTTCAGTTCCAGGTGCGGTGTTTTGTACGCGGCATAGGCCGCTTCATAGGCTTTGCGGCGTGCGGCTTCCGCCACGCAGGCCGGGCGGTTGCCAATGCACGGGGATGCAGGAGGAACCCAAATCGGAAGCGTGCCCGTGGGCGGGGTAACGCCGAAGACGGCCCATATGCGGGCGTCCGAGGCATAGAGGAATTTTTCCGGCTCGTCCCAGCAGGGACCGCCCGCGTCTCCGCCGCTACAACCGCTATTGGCGGGGGTATAAGTCGGGGCTATAGGCGAACTCACGCGCGCCTTGCGCTTTCCGCCCGGCGTGTAGTCGAACGGCGGGCCATACCGCGCCTGCGGATATTTGGCGGACGGCAACAGGAACATGCGTTCGGGGTCGTCGTTTAGCCACGCCGGGTCCTTGCTGCACATCGGCGTGACTTCGTCGCACAGCCAGTTGGTCTCGGCGTCGTACATATCCGTGCTGCCGGCCGGGGTGAAGTACACCTTGGCCTGGGACGACACCTGCACGGTCTGGCTGGCGTAGTTGGCGTTATGGTTATGCAGCGATGCCGCCGAGATGCGGGCGTTGCCCGCCGCTTCGATGGTGGCGCCGGTGTTCAGCAGCGATGCGGCCTGGCCCACGGCATTGCCGCCGGCATCCAGCGCCCCGCCGGTGGCGAGGTCTGCCCCGGCATAGATCAGCGCATGCGCGCGATTTACCAGCGTAGCCACGCCCAAATCCATGGCGCCCCGAGACGCAATGACGGCACCGCCACCCGTACCGGCGCGGTTCACCAGCGTATTGGCCAGGATCGCGACCTTGTCGCCGTAGATGCGGGCCAGGTTATCCACGCTGCCCGCGTTGATGCGCGTGACCGCGCCATCGATCAGGCCGGCATTGATCAGGTCGTGCGCGACGGTGATGGTGTTGGCGCCGCCCGCCAGAAGCTGACCGGTGGCGTGGTTGGTGAGCGAGTTCGCCTTGATGTTCAGGTCGCGCCCGGCGCTGATGGTTGCACTGTTGTCCACCGCGCCACCCACGGACAGGTTCATGTCGCGGCCACTGGACAGGTCGCCCGGCTGGTTCAGCGCGCCCGCATAGTGAAAGCTCAGGTCGCCCGCGGATTGCAGCGTGCCCAAGCCATGCAGCACGTGCGCGATGACTGTGAGGCTGTTGCCGCCCAGCAGCTTGCCCTGGCCGTTCTTCAGCGTATCCGCCACGATGTGGGCGTTGCCTTGGGCGGCTACCTCGCCGCCCTGGTTGTCGAGTTCGCGGGTGGTCAGGGTCAGGTTGTGACCCGCCTGGATGGAGCCGCCCTGGTTGTTGACGCGGTCCGCCACAATGGTGACCACTTTGCCCAACACGCCCTGGGGTGCCGACTTTGCTGCCGACTTTGCTGCCTCCAGCGTCGCGCTGTTGTCCAGCGTGGCCGAGGTCAGCGTCAAGGCGTTGTCGGCCTGGATCAAGCCACTGTGGTTATCCACCGCGCCGCTGGCGTTGATGACAAGATTGCCGCCCGCCAGCGTGCCCGCGCGGTTGATGACCGTTGCGGCATCGACTCGCATGTCACCCGCCGCGGCGATCAGCCCTTCGGCGTTGTTGAGTTCGCCGCTTAGAGCCAGACGGGCGTCGCCCGTCGAGGTGAGTTTGCCTGCCTGATTGCGCAGATTGGCGGCCGAGATGTCCAAGCCGCCGCCTTGTACGACGGCATGGCGCGTGTCGATGGCGCCTGGCGTGCCTAGCTTGACGTTGCCCACGGCCGAGAGCGTGCCGTGCGTCAGGTCCAGGCCGCCAGCGGTAAGGCTCAGGTCCTTGCCCGCAAGGCTGGTGCCGGGGTGGACGATGGTGCCGGCCGCAAGCGTCAGGCTGCCCGGCTGCTTGAGCGCGCCGTCACCATCCACGCCTGCCACGAGACGGCCGGCGTTGCTCAGTAGGCCCGGCGTGGTGACGAGCAGGTCGCCTCCCGCCAGGACCGAGCCCGGGTTCAGCAAGGTCTTGCCCGCGCGCACGCTAGCGTCTTCCTGGGCGGACACCACGCCAGCGTTGGCCAGCGCACCACCCGCCTGCAAATCCAGGCCTCGGTTTGATTGAAGACGGCCCTCGGCCGCGACGGCCAGGTCACCCGCCGCGCGAGCCGTCAGGTCGCCCGCCTGGGTGGCGGCGATGCCGCCGAGCGTGGCGTCGGTGCCTGCACGCAACGCCATGCCCTGGCCCGCTGCCAGCGAACCCTGCGTGCGCAGTGCCGCGCCGGCCTTGGCCGTCAGCGTGCCGCTGGCCTGCACGGTTGATGCCGCGCCCAATGCCAGGTCGCCCCGCTGCGAGGTCAACGTCAGGTTGCCGTTCAGCGCGGCAACCGTGCCGTCCACCGTCAAGTCGGTGCCAGCGATCAGCGCTTGCGACTGCCCGGCCAACAGGCGACCTGCGGCAAGCAAGGCGCCTTGCGCGGTGGCGGCAAGCGTGCCGCCTGCTTGCGCAAGACCGGTTGCCGCAACGCTCAGGTCGCGTCCGGTCAAGGTCAGGTTGGCGTCGGATGCGGCGGTGCCGTTTATGCGCAAGTCACGCGCGGCGGCCAATGCCATATCGGCCACCGAACTCAGGGCACCCGTGGCGTTCAGGTCGCGACCGGCACGCGCGGTCAGTGTGCCCGCGGCCTGGACCTGTGCACCTTGCTTGACGGTCAAATCGTGTTGCGCCGTGATCAGTGCATCGCCTGCCGCGCGCTCGCCCAACGCTGCCACCACGCCGCCCAATCGGGCGCTTGCGCCCGCAGCCAGCGTGAGGCCGCCGCCCGCAGCAATGGCGCCGTCGGAATCCAGGTCCGCGCCCGCGCTTGCAGCGAGGTTGTCAGAGGCTTGCATCCGGCCGGCGGCGCCCACTTGCAGATTGGCGCCGGCGTCGGCTTGCAAGCTACCCGCCAGGGCGGTCGCGATGCCGTCGATGTTGATGTCGCGGGTCGCCTTCAAGGCGATGGGTGAGCCGGCGGTGACGATGCCCGTGTCCGTGATGGACAGATCGCGGCCGGCCTGCGCGTGTAGCGTGCCGCCCGAGGCGGCACTGGCGCTCCTGGCGCTCTGAGTGCCCGCTCCCTGAGTGCCCGCGCTCTGAGTATCCGCTCCTTGAGTGCCCGCTCCCCGAGTGCCCGCGCCCTCTGCGGTGCCGGCCGTGCCGGCGATGCGCAGGTCTTGGCCGGCGCTCATCAGCAACTTGCCGCTGCCTTGGGCCAGCGCATTTTCAGCCACCGCCAGATTTCTGCCGGCATCGATTGCGAGCGCTCCGTTGGCGACTGTCTTACCAGTCAGTTCAGCGTCCTTGCCCGCCGTCAGCACGATGTCCGTTTCGCTGGAAACACTGCCCGCTGCAAGCAGCTTGCCGCCCGCCCGTGCATCCAGTTTTCCCCCGGCTTGCAGCGCGCTTGCGCCGCCCAGCGTCATGTCACCGCCACTGCTGGCGACAAGTGCGTCCTTGTCGGCCAGCACGGTGCCCTCGACCGTCAGGTCGTTTTGCACCTGCACCTGCGCCGATTGTCCGGCAACAAGCATGCCGGCAAGCGTTGCGGTGTCCGCGTTGACAGCAATCGCGCCGTCGGCCTGCAGGCGCGAGTCCGCCCGCGCCGTCAATACGCCGCCCACGTTTGCACTGAGTGCTCCCGTCGCCAGCGTCTGCCCGGCCACCGTCATGTTGGCGGCCGCATCCAGGACCAGATCGGCAAGGGACGACATCGTGCCCGCCGCCATCAGCGATGCGCCCGCGCGCGCCAGCAAGGCGCCGCCCGCAAAGGCCTGGCTGTCAGACGACAGCGTCAGGTCTTGTCCGGCAATCAACTGCAACGGCCCCTTGGCCGATGCCGCCGTGCCCGTCATGGCCAGCGCGCCGCCAGCCTGGATGGACGTGCCCCGGTCGCCGCGCACGGCGCCCGCGACCGTTGCGTCGCCCAAAGCGTGGATTTGCGTCTTCTTGGACGCCTCCAACTGCCCGGCCGCACCGACCCTGATGTTGTTGCCCGCGTTGAGATTCAGCGAGCCATCCACGCCCACCTTGCCGGTAACTCCGGCATCGCGCTCAGCGCGCAGTAGCGCATCGCCTTTGGATACCAGCACGCCGTGGACCGCAAGATCGCGCCCCGACTGCCCCTGGACGTTCATCCCTTGCAACTGGCTGCCCACGCCCAGCAGCAGATCGTTGCCGCTCTTCAGGTCCAGCGTGCCACCTTCGGCCAGCGCGTTGCCCTCCACGCGCAGGTCGCGCACGGCAGCCAGCGCCATGCCGCGCTCGGACAAGGCCGTGCCTGCAATGGTCAGGTCCTGGCCCGCGTTCAGCGCCATCGCGCCGTCGGACTGCAGATGCGAACCGCTTGCCGTGGTCAAGGACTGACCCGCTTGCACGTCCAGCGCGCCTGCGGCGTAAAGCTGGTTGCTGATGCTGGCATTGCGCGCGGCCTGCAACGTCAATGCCTTCAACGAGCTGACCGTACCCGCCACGTGCAGGTCGCCATCGGTCTTGGCCCGCAGGGGTCCTGCTGCCGCCATGCGCGCCAAGGCGCCCACGGACAGGTCACCGCCCGCGCTCAGGTCCAGTCCGCCAACGCTGGCGGTCAGTGCGCCGTCCACCGTCAACGCACCCACCGCGGCCAGCGTCATATCGCCATTGCCGCGCCACGCGCCGGACAAGCGCATAGCGTTACCGGCTGCTGCCCGCGACGCGCCTTCTGCTTCCCACTGCGCCGCCTTGCTCATGTTGAGATCGCGCGCGGCAACGAGAGACACGTCGCCGCTTGCCAGCGCGGTGCTGTCAACGCGCGCATCACGGCCCGCGGCCAGTTCGATACCGCCGCGTGACCCCATCGTGCCTGCCGCGTAGAGATCGCTGCCCGCCGTTGCCGAGATGCCCTCGCCTTGCGTACGGCTGGACTCGCCCAGCCGCAGCGCCTTGCCCGCGTTCAGCGCCAGTGCGCCGTCATAGGCCCGCGCGGCGCCATCTATGCGCAGGTCGTCGCCGGCGTCCAGCGTGATGCCTGCGTTGGCTTGCGCCTCGCCCGCCAAGAACAAGTCTTGGCCGGCCTGTAGCGTCATCGTGGCTTCTGATTGCAGGTGCGCCTCGGCGCTCGCCACGATTTTTCCGAACGCCTTGAGCGACAGCGGGCCGCTCGCCAACAGCTTGCCGTCCACTATGGCGTCATGTGCAGCTTGTGCCGTCAGCCCCGCCAACGACGACACCGTTCCCGCCGCGTTCAGCGCGCCCCCGGTGCGTAACGCCAGCGGCCCGGCCGCCTGCACACGGCCGCGGGCGCCGATGGACAGGTCACTGCCCGAACCCAGGTTCAAGGCCCCCCGCACCGCTTCAGCCGCACCGGTGATGTCCAGCTTGCTGGCCGCATTCACCTGTGCGCCAAGATTGCTGCGCAAGCTGCCCGCCAGCGTGATATCGCTGTCGCTCGACAAGGCCGCGCTGCCGGTCGCCTCGAAGGTGCCGGTGACATAGGCCGCATCCGCCGCCCGCAGCGTCAAGTCCCCATCGGCGCCAAGCTTGCCGCCCAGCATCGCGCGATTGCCCGCTGTCAGCACCGCCGCGCCCACAGCGGATACTTCGCCGCTGGTGTAAAGGTCACGTGACGCAGCAAAGGCAACGCCCAAACCTTGGACTTGGCTGGTTTCGCCCAAGCGCAAATCGTTGCGGCTGTTCAGATTCAGCGCGCCACCATGTGCCAGCGCTGATCCGTCCACATTCAAGTCGCGAGCCGCATCGATCGCGATAGCGCCATCGCTCACGGCCGACCCCGCAAGTTTGGCGTCCTGCCCTGCGCTCAGCGTCATGTTCTTGGCCGATTGCAGTTGCGCGGCTCCGCTCGTGCCCAAGCCCAGGCCCGCGCGCAAGGACAGCCTGTCGCCGGACAACAGTTGGCCACCGACGTTGATGTCGCGCGCCGCTGTCAGTGTTTGCGCGTCTTTGCTGGACAACGCCCCATCTACCGTCAACGCGCCGCCGCTCTTGCCCTGTAATGCGCCACCCGCCACTGCCTTGCCCTGCTTGCCGACCGACAGTTCTTTGCCTGCCAGCATATCCAGCCCGCCTTGCGCGACAGAGATTTCGCCGTCCAGGCGCAATGCGCCCTTGGCTCCAATGCGGTTGCCTTCGTTGCTGCGCAGCGCGCCGGCAATCAGGATGTCTTGTCCCGCCAAGATGTCCGCGCTGCGTTCCGCCTCCACGCGCGCGCCCTGGGCCAGGGTGACGTTGCCCGCGCTTTGCAGATCCAGTTTTCCCGTCGCTTGCGCTTGGCCGCCGACCAAGGTGTCGCGACCCGCCGCCAAGACCATATCTCCACGCGAAGCCATCGCGCCGTCAGCGATAAAATCGCCACCTGCCTGCGCGGACACGCCGTCGCCTTGGGTGCGGCTGGCCTTGCCCAGTTGCAAGGTATTGCCCGCGGTCAACGCCAACGCGCCCGCGTAAGCGTGCGCCGCGCCATCGATGCGCAGGTCGCGCCCGGCATTCAGCATCAGACCCGCATTGGTTTGCGCCTCGCCCGCCAGGGACAAGTCTTTGCCGGCAAGCAGCGTCATTGCCCCTTCTGATTGCAGCCGCGCATTCGCGCCCGCCTTCACCTGGCCGTCGGCCTGAAGCAACAGAGACCCACCCGCCAACAATTTGCCGTCGACCTTGGCGTCACGCGCGGCCTGTGCACTCAGCGCCGCCATGGAAGACACCGTACCGGCCGCGTTCAACGCACCTTCCGTGCGCAGCACTACCGGGCCGCCGGCCTGCACACTGCCGCCAGCACCAATCGACAGATCGCCGCCCGACGCCAGCGTCACTGCGCCCCGCGCGGCATCCGCCGCACCGACAACGCCCAGCGTGCCCGCCGCCCGCACGTCCACGCCTTGATTGCCGCTCAGGGTGCCCGCCAACAAGGCATTGCCGCCTGCCTTCAGGTCGACGCTAGTCTCGGACACCATGTCGCCGCCCGTGCGCACATCGCCACCGGCGTTCACCACGATGCGCTTGCCCTGCGCCTTGCTGGCCTGACCCAAGCGCAGATCGCTTCCGCTGTTCAGGTCAAGCGCACCACCGTAGGCCAGCGCGCTGCCATCCATGCGCAGATGGCGCCCCGCATCGATCGACAGGGCGCCATCCGTCAATGCCACGCCGGCGAGACTGGCGTTACCGCCCGCGCGCATCGTCAAGCCCTGGGCCGATTGCAGATGCGCGCCGGCGTCAGAAGCCAAGTCCGCGCCAGCCTGCATCAGCAGGTTGCCGGACGTGTATACCTGGCGCGGCAACACCAGGTCGCGTCCCGCTTCCAGCGTGACACCTGCCTTGGCGGAGACGACGCCGGGCGACACCGATCCGCCGCCTGCCTGCGTTCCGGCAGCCGTGCTTGCTGCCGATGAACTGCCTCCTGCGCCGCCAGCACTGCCGCCACTTCCACTGTTTCCACTGCCGTCTCCAGCGCTGCCGCCAGTGCCGCCACTGTTTCCGCTGCCGCCCCCTGCGCCACCGCCATTACCGGCCACGCCCCCGTTGCCAGTACCCGCGCCGGGCTGCGTCACCGAAGCCTGCACGCCCGCCACCTTCAGATTGCGGCTGGCAAGCGCCTTGATGTCCTGATCAGCCGTCAACAAATGGCCCGACAGAGCCAGGTCCCGGCCCGCGACGACGCGCAACGCGCCCTGGGTGCGCAGACTGCCTTGCGCGCCGACGGTGACATCCTTGCCGCCCCGCACGCTTAACGGCCCGCCGGCCCCCACCGCGCCCTGGATGCTGGCATCGCGCCCCGCGATCAATGTTGTTGCGCCCGCGGCCTGCGCCGTGCCCTGCACGGATAGATCCCGACCGCTTGTCATGCGCAGCGCGCCCGCTGCCTGCGCGGTGCCGCTGGGCGTGATGCGCAGGTCTCCCGCCGCGTCAACGTGCAAGTCGCCAGTCAGCGCCACCAGGTTGCCACCGATGTTCACGCCCACGCCGGCCTCGGTACCAATCAGCCTGATGCTGTTTGCGTACATGCCACCGAGCGCGGCCGTGTCCAGCGCCACGTCGGGCTTGGGGCCTTGCCCGGCTTGGGCGGACACCGCACCCGTGCCGTAGTCGACGCGCGCGGCGCCGGCCGTGACGTTAAGCCTGTCGGCCCAGACGCCCGCATTGATTTCCAGCGTGCGGGCAAGCAGATCCACCTGGCTCAGGTTGGCGCCGTACAAGCCGTCGCCCTCAATGCGGAGCTTGCCCGACGCGATGTCAAAGCCGATACGGCCATCGGAACCGACTTGCGGCTGGCCGGTCGTCAACGTGGCGCGGTCGGCGTTCAAGAAGTCGCAGCCATTGCAGGTGATGCCGGCGGGATTGGCGACGATGATGTTTGCCCGGTTGCCGGCCACCTCCAGGGTGCCCAGCAATTGCGACGGATTCGGCGCCGTGACCTGGTTGAGGATGGTGGTGGCACGCTGGTTGCCCAACATGATGTTGCCCGCGACCTGGCCGGCCAACTGCGTCTGGCTGGCGCCGCCGCTGTTGTTGAGCACCGCGCCGGACGGGCCCACGTTGAATTGCGTGTAGCGGTTGTTCGACACCCCGCCCGCCGAGGGCGGCGCGATGTTGATGACAGGCACCCCGTTGGTGACGCCCACGGCAGGCTTGGCGCCGGCAACGCTCTTGTCCACCGTGATCGGCAAGGTCTGCGCCAGCACCGGCGACCAGACCTGCAAGAAAACGACGGACCAGACAATCATCGAACGAAGCTTGGACATCATGCGTACCCGGTAACGTAGGGGTCGACTACGGCGCAAGCCGTGGCGCCCGAAGCCAAGCCCCGGGCCGTGTCGACCGGATCAATCAGGAAGGCTGGCGGCGCAAGGCCGGCGGGTCAGAACTCGAACATCAATGCGGCCGCGAAAACGGTAGACGCGGTTCTCAAGGACTCGGGTTTTTTCAAAGGCCAACCGGCGGAAAGGTCGTAGCTGGCGTCCACATAAGGGATGGCTAAACGCCCGCGCAGCCCGGCCACCGCACCTACCAAGGTGCGCCCGGTCAGCCATTGCGCCGATTCGCCGCCCACGCGGCCGGCGTCCACGCCCGCATAAAGTTGATGGCCCGGCGCGCCGAGCATGTTTTCGAGCCCCAGCGACACGTCGTTGCGCAGGGTCCAGCCGTCTTCCGCCGCCAGCGTCATCTGGCCGTCGAAACCACGCACCGCGTAGCGATTGCCGATGGTGAAGTAGTCCGATGGCACGATTGCCGTCTTGGCGTGCTGGATCTGCCAGTTCACTTGGTAGGCCCAAGGCTGGTCCGCCAGTTGGAATGGCAGGTAAAGGCCGGCATTGGCCGTCACAATGGTGCTGCGGCCATCCCAGTCGGGTTTGCCGTACACGTAGCCGGGCTGGTCGGACATTCCCGCCAGCGTGCCGCGCACGCCTGCTCCGATATCCAGCACGGCGCGCCCCAGGTAATGGCGGTGCCCGAAGCTGAAGTCGTAACCCGTGACGTCGCGCCGCTGGACTTCAATGGGGACGTCGTTCAAGGTGCTGCCGACACGCTTGCGCAGCATCGCCACCGTTGCCGTGCCCTTGTAGTCGGTGCCGCGATAGGGCACCACTGACACGCCCGCCTGCAACTGCTTGGTGGTGCCACCAAAGACGATGGGCTCATCAAACCCGGCTACGGCTTGTCGATAGGTGGATTTGCTTGCGCCCGCGAACAGCGCCCAATAGCCGAAGGGAATGCTGTAGTGGATGGAAGCCGCCCGCGTGTTGGATTCCGCGTCGCGCCAACGTGCATTGCTGTTCCACGACACCGACAACTGGTCGTAGAGGAACAAGGGGGAATCCAGCGTCAGCCCGGCGTTGACTTGATACTTGCCGATGGCGTCCAGGCCGCCGTTATCGCTGCCCACATAGCCATGCCAGCGTTTGCCCGTGCCCGGGCGAAGAACGATGTCGGAATCGCCCAGTTCCGGGCCGGGTCCCACATCGATGGCTGCGTCAGCCTGACCGCGAAGCCGGCGAATATTCTCCAGCGCCTGGTCCAGATCGCGCTGATTCAACTCTCCGCCCGGGCCGGTCGGCAACGCCGTACGCCACCAACCGATGGCGCCTTCGTCCTGCACGCCGGAGATGCGGCCAGGCAGGTAGCGCAAGGTCAGGACGCCCGCGGCCAGGGACTGCTCAGGCACAACCACCCGCGCGGTCACCTGGCCGCCGCTGATCAGTCGTTCAATCAGGTGGTCCTGCAAGACACGCAGGCCCTGCCCGCCGACGCAATGACCGATGACGGCGTTGGCCGCGCTCGCCAGTTCCGCGGGAGGCGCCGTGCCGTCCCAAGCCAATTCGCGCATCACGAAGCAAGGCGTTTCGGTGGGCAGGTCCAGCTTGGCTTGGCCGGGCCGGGCGCCAGAAGACATGACGTCCGGGCGCTCCGCCGAGCGGGCACGCTGAATGTCCAGTTCTTGCTCGAGCCTGCGTTCAATTTCGGTGGGAAGCACAGCCGTTGCGGGCGGGCTTTGCGCGAGGGATACGGTGGGTAAGGCTCCTGCCACCAACAGGCTTGCGGTAAGACGCCAGCGCCAAAAAGAATTCATAACGGGTCGGCGCCCGCAGCGTGTGCGCGGAGCGATCTATCTCACAGAAACTGATGAAGCGGCAGTCTGTCGTGAAAGATCGTTAACAACAATACTAATTGGGCGCCGACCACAAAAATCTGAGTTTTACTAATATTTGAACGCTGTTTGGGTGAACTTAGCAAAACAAGACGGATTTTTTCGAATCAGCCACCCGACTCCGACGTCAAACTCGGAGAAACGTAAGGGCTTTTCCATCGCGTATTCGTATCGTGCCGGCGCTGCATCAGAACCCGCCGACGCTGCCCGTTTGCCCCTAAAATACGGCCCCTGCTCTGCCGCGCTAAAATTGCGCAGATTTTGATCATTGGCGCCGGCTCGCGCCCACCGAGGTATTCCATGTCTTCCCCCAAAGTCGGCTTCGTCAGCCTGGGCTGTCCTAAAGCCCTGGTCGACTCCGAACGCATCCTGACCCAACTGCGCACCGAAGGGTACGAAGTCACGCCCGAGTACAACGATGCGGACGTCGTCGTCGTCAATACCTGTGGGTTCATTGACAGCGCCAAGGCCGAATCGCTTGAAGCCATTGGCGAAGCGCTGGCCGAGAACGGCAAGGTCATCGTCACCGGCTGTATGGGCGTTGAGGAATCGGTGATCCGCAAGGTGCACCCCAGCGTGCTCGCGGTGACCGGTCCCCAGCAGTATGAAGAGGTGGTGCGCGCCGTGCATGACGCCGCGCCGCCCAAGCAGGACCACAACCCCTATCTGGATCTGGTGCCGCCGCAGGGCATCAAGCTCACGCCGCGCCACTACGCCTACCTGAAGATCTCGGAAGGCTGTAATCACCGTTGCAGCTTCTGCATCATCCCGTCGATGCGCGGTGACCTGGTCAGCCGCCCGGTGGGCGATGTGCTGAGCGAAGCCGAACGCCTGGTCAAGGCCGGTGTGAAGGAACTGCTGGTGATCTCGCAGGACACCAGCGCGTACGGCGTGGATGTGAAGTACCGCAGTGGCTTCTGGAACGGTCGCCCGGTCAAGACGCGCATGACGGAGCTCTGTCTGGCCTTGTCCGAAATGGGCGTCTGGACGCGCCTGCACTATGTGTACCCGTACCCGCACGTGGACGAAGTGATTCCGCTGATGGCCGAGGGCAAGATCCTGCCGTACCTGGACATTCCGTTCCAGCACGCCAGCCCGCGCATCCTGAAAGCCATGAAGCGTCCGGCGTTCGAAGACAAGACGCTGGCGCGCATCAAGCGCTGGCGCGAGATCTGCCCCGACCTGACCATCCGTTCCACCTTCATCGTGGGCTTTCCCGGCGAGACCGAGGAAGACTTCCAGTACCTGTTGGACTGGATGCAGGAAGCGCAGCTGGATCGCGTGGGCTGTTTCCAGTATTCGCCGGTGGAAGGCGCGCCCGCGAACCTGCTGGACAACCCCGTGCCCGACGAGGTCAAGCAAGACCGCTGGGAACGTTTCATGGAATTGCAGCAGGGCATTTCGACTGCGCGCCTGGCCCGCAAGGTGGGCCGCGAGATCGACGTGCTGATCGATGAAGTGGACGAAGACGGCGCCATTGGCCGCAGCAGCGCCGACGCGCCTGAGATCGACGGCTGTGTGTACGTCAGTTCGGAAAAAACGCTGAAAGCGGGCGACCTGGTGCGCGTGCGCGTCACCGAATCAGACGAATACGACCTCTGGGGCGAGGCGATCTGATAAAGCAGATACAGCAGGGGCGCGCCGCCAGCCTTGACGGTGCGCCCCTCTTGGTTTGACCGCGCCCGTCAGGCGGACGCCCACGCCGCGCGCAACGCGCGGCTGTTTCTTTACAGGAAATCCGCCAGATCGTCGGCGTGTTCCTCTTCCACTGCCAGAATCTCTTCCAGCAGGCGACGCGTGGTCGAGTCCTGTTCACCTATGTATTCGATCATCTGGCGATAGCTGTCGATGGCGATACGTTCGGCGATCAAGTTTTCCTTGATCATGTCTTGCAGGCTTTTGCCTTCGACGTATTCCGAATGGCTGCGCTCCAGGATGCCCTTGGGAGACAGGTTCGGTTCACCGCCCAACTGCACGATGCGCTCGGCCAGACGGTCGGCGTGATCCTGCTCTTGCGTGGCGTGTTCGGCGAATTCCGCGGCCACCGGTTCGGCGTTCAATCCACGGGCCATGAAGTAGTGGCGCTTGTAGCGCAGCACACAGACGATTTCCGTGGCCAGTGCTTCGTTCAGCAGTTTCAGCACGGTTTCGCGGTCTGCGCGATAGGTGTCCGTGACGGCGCCGGACTCGATGTCTTGGCGTGCTTTGGCGCGGATCGCCTTCACGTCCATGTCGAATGGGCGGCTGGCCTTCTCGGGGGTTCGGGTTGCTTGTTCCATATCGTTCGCTCCTCTAGTTAGTGAAAGCCCTACGACGCTGGATTTCCAGTCGTACCGAACAACCCAGTCTACCGATCACAGCGGAACTTGCTGTGTCCAAACATTGCTCCTGCCACCAATTTGCACGGCTCGGGGCCCGGAAACGCGCCCGCTGACCTTCTCGTAAACTATCGACTTCCCGGAATGCCCGTGACGCAATCTGTAACGGGCCCGGCCATCTCGTATCTGTCATGAACCTGAAGAACATCTGCGTGTATTGCGGCTCGAATCCCGGCACCCGCCCGGACTACATCGAACAGGCCCGCGTGCTGGCCCGCGAATTGGTCAAGCGCGACCTGGGGCTGGTGTACGGCGGATCCGTCGTCGGCATCATGGGCGTGGTGGCCAACGAGGTGCTCGCGGCCGGTGGCCGCGTGATTGGCGTGATCCCCGAACTGCTGCAGAAAAAAGAACAGGCGCATCGCGGCCTGACCGAACTGCACCTGGTGCAGAACATGCACGAGCGCAAGGCGATGATGATCGAGAAGTCCGACGGTTTCATCGCGCTGCCTGGCGGCGCCGGCACGCTTGAAGAGTTTTTTGAAGTCTGGACCTGGGCGCAATTGAACATGCACCAGAAGCCCTGCGGCCTGTTGAATATCGCGGGGTACTACGATGCGCTGGTGCAGTTCGTGGACCACGCCGTCGAAGAAGCCTTCATCCGCCCCCAGCATCGCGACATGCTGGTCGTGGAAGAAGACCCCGCCCTGCTGCTGGATCGCTACGCCATCTACGAGCCGCCCAACGTCTCGAAGTGGTTCGATCCCATCACGGCCTGATGTCCCACACCCACACACTTGAGACCATGACGGAAGCCCTTGCAATGTCGTCCGATTCGTTGTCCCCCTCCAGCACCGAGTCCGTGTTGCGCGCTTATTTCCACGCCAAGGACGAAAACCGCCCCCACCACCTGGCGCGCGCATTCGCCCCCGACGCCGTGCTGAAAATGGCCCTGCGCACGCAGGCCATTGCCTTTCCGCCCGAATCGCACGGCTTGGCGGCGATTGCCGACACGCTCGTTCGCAAGTTCGGCCAAACCTACGAAAACGTTTACACGTTCTACCTGTCGCGCCCCGCGGCCGATGCACGCCTGCCCGATTACCAGTGCGACTGGATCGTCGGCATGACCGAAAAGGCCACCGGCAACGTGCGCGTGGGCTGTGGCCGGTACGACTGGAAGTTCCAATCGGAACCCTATCGCGCGACCGACCTCACCATCACCATCGAAACCATGGTCACGCTGCCGGCTGGCGACATGCCCGCCGTGTTCGGCTGGCTGCTGGGCCTGGACTATCCCTGGACCAACGCCGCCCGTGTCGTGGCAAGCGCGCCGCCGCTTGAAGCACTGGCGCCGGTGGTGCACTATTTGCTTCACCCCAACGGCTTGTAGCGCCGCCGCAAGCCGGCAAACGGATTGATTACTTGAAATACGACATCGCTGCATTCGACTTCGACGGGACCTTGGCGGACACCATGCCTTGGTTCAATTCCATTCTGAACACGGTGGCCGACAAGTACGGCTTTCGCAAGATCGACTTGTCCGAACGCGAAAACCTGCGCCATCGCGAAGCCTCTGAAATCCTGAAATACCTGGGCATTCCGCTGTGGAAGCTGCCGGCCATCATGACGCACGTACGCACGCTGATGCAGGACATCGACCCCAGCGTGCACCTGTTCGAGGGCATCCCCGACATGCTCGCGCAATTGAAGACGGGCGGGATGCGCCTGGCGGTGATCAGTTCGAACTCCATTGAAAACGTGCAGCGCGTGCTGGGCGCCGACACCGCCGCGCTGTTTGACGACTATGAATGCGGCACCGACCTGTTCGGCAAGGCCGCCAAGATCGACCGCTTGATGCGGCGCCATGAAGTGGCCCCCGAACGTTTCCTGCTGGTGGGCGACGAAATGCGCGACATCGACGCCGCCCGCAAGGCAGGTGTGCGCGTCGGGTCGGTCGCCTGGGGCTATAACCACATGGACGCCCTGCGCGAACGCAAACCCGACGAACTCTTTACAGCCGTTGCCGACCTGCCCGCCATCCTGGCCTGACCCCGCCCACCGGAACCCGCCATGCACACCGACCCCGCTCATCTCGTCACCGACCCCGCCGCGCTGCAGGCGTTGTACGGGGAACCCGGCGAGGCCTCGTTGAAGAAAGAAGTGGACCATGTGCACCCGCACTACCGCGCCTTCATCGAAGCGGCGCCGTTCGCGATGCTGGCTACCTGCGGGCCGGATGGCCTGGATGCATCGCCGCGCGGCGACCCCGCTGGCTTTGTGGTGGTTGAAGACGAAAAGACGCTGTTGCTGCCCGACCGCCGTGGCAACAACCGCATGGACAGCCTGCTGAACGTGCTGGCCGACCCGCGCGTGGCGCTGTTGTTCCTGGTGCCGGGCGTGGGCGAAACGCTACGGGTGAACGGCACGGCGCGCATCAGCGTCGACCCGGCCCTGCTGGAACGCTTTGCCATGGACGGCAAACTGCCGCGCTCGGTGTTGATCATCGATGTGCAGACCGTGTACTTCCAATGCTCGCGCGCCCTGCTGCGCTCGCGCCTGTGGGATCCGGCCACGCAAGTACCGCGCAGCGCGCTGCCCAGCACCGGCCGCATCCTGTCGGACCTGACGGCCGGCACCTTTGACGGCGTGGCCTACGACCGCGACCTGCCCGCGCGCGTTGCGGGCACCTTGTACTGATATCGGCCCTGGGGGTCCGCACACATGGCACGCAACGTCGAAATCAAGGCCCGTGTCGATAGCATCGCCGCGCTGGAACCCCTGGCCGCCGCGCTATCAGGGCAAGAGCCCGCGTCCCTGGAACAAGACGACACCTTCTTCACCTGCACCCATGGCCGCCTGAAGCTGCGGGCATTCGCCGACGGCACGGGCGAACTGATCTTTTACCGCCGCGCCGACGACATCGGCCCCAAAGAAAGCTTCTACTCGATATCCCCCACGGATTCGCCCGACACCCTGCGCGAGACCCTGACGCTGGCCTATGGCGCCATCGGCCGCGTGAAAAAACATCGTGTGGTGTTCATGGCCGGACGTACCCGCATCCATCTGGATCAGGTCGAGGGCCTGGGCGAATTCCTGGAACTGGAAGTGGTGCTGCGCGACGGCGAAAGCACCGACGCCGGCATGGCAGAAGCCCGCACCTTGATGGCGGGGCTGGGGGTGGCGCCCACGCAGTTGGTGGCGGGCGCCTATCTTGACTTGCTGGCGGGCAGCCGCCGGCCCTGAGCCTTCAGGACGGCTGCCAGCCGCGCATGAACACATCCACCGGCTGGCGCTTGCCGCCGGCCTTCTGCAATTCCAGCAAACGCAGCACGCCCGAGCCGGTGGCGATGTCGATACCGTTCGCGTCGGCGCGCAACACGCTGCCGGGCTCGGCCGTCACGGCCATGTCCAGCGCCTGAGCGCGCCACACCTTGACCGGGTCGGGCAGGCCGGCCAAGCGGATGCTGGCACCGGGCACGGGGTTGAAGGCGCGCACGCGGCGCGCC
Organism: Achromobacter spanius; assembly: GCF_029637605.1. Lineage (NCBI taxonomy): Bacteria > Pseudomonadati > Pseudomonadota > Betaproteobacteria > Burkholderiales > Alcaligenaceae > Achromobacter > Achromobacter spanius. The sequence goes on from NZ_CP121261.1 coordinate 4,076,336, forward strand.
AGCAATTCGGCGGGCTGGGTGCAGTCCAGCGCGGCTTCGGCCTTGTCCAGCTTGGCCGCGTAGGTCACGCCGGCTTCGGGTTGCTTGCGCGGGGTCAGGCCCTCTTGAGCCAAGGCGCTCAGCGCATCCACAATGGCTTCGCCCCCTGCCAGCGCCAACGCGTCGTGCAATTGCGCGGCGTTGGTATCGGCGGAAATGGGCACCACGCGCTCAAGCAGCATGTCGCCCGTATCCAGGCCCTGATCCATCTGCATGATGGTCACGCCCGTTTGCGTATCACCCGCTTCAATGGCGCGCTGGATCGGCGCCGCGCCGCGCCAGCGCGGCAGCAGGCTGGCGTGGATGTTCAGGCAACCCAGGCGCGGCAGGTCCAGCACCCATTGCGGCAGGATCAGGCCATAGGCGGCCACCACCATCACGTCGGGCGCCACCTGCTCCAGCAGCGCGCGGGCCTCGGCGGCCTCGTCGGGATAACGGCCATCCAGACGCAGGCTGCGCGGCTGGGCAACGGGAATGCCGGCGTCCAGCGCGGCCTGCTTGACCGGGCTGGGCGTCAGCTTCAGGCCGCGTCCGGCGGGACGATCGGGTTGGGTCATCACCAGGGCGATCTCGTGACCCGCGGCCCGCAAGGCGTCGAAAGCAATACGGGCGAATTCCGGCGTGCCGGCAAAAACTAGGCGCATGGGGGTGTCAGACCAAAGAGTGGAAAACGGGAATCAGTCGCGCAGCGCTTCGCGCTCGGCCTTCTTCAGCTTGGTCTTGATGCGGTTCTGCTTGAGGTTGGACAGGTATTCGACGAAGACCTTGCCTTCCAGGTGGTCCAGCTCGTGCTGCACGCACACGGCCAGCAGGCCGTCGGCTTCGAACTCGAAGGGTTTGCCGTCGATGTCCAGCGCCTTGCAGCGGATACGCGAGGCGCGTTCGACCTCGTCGTAGACGCCCGGCACGGACAGACAGCCTTCTTCGTAGACCTTGTGGTCGTCGCTGCGCCAGGTGATCTCGGGGTTGATCAACGTGAGCAGTTCGTTGCTGTCCTCGGACACGTCAATCACGACCACGCGCTCATGCACGTCGACCTGAGTGGCGGCCAGGCCGACACCCGGCGCGTCGTACATGGTGTCGGCCATGTCGCGCACCAGTTGACGAATGCGGTCGTCGACTTCGGCTACCGGCTTGGCCTTTTTGTGCAAGCGCGGATCCGGGTAGCGAAGGATAGGAAGTAAAGCCATTGAAAGGGGATCGCCAATAATTGATACTTGGGCAAGAGTTTAATTCATTAGAGTCTTGATTTCTAATAGTTTTCGGCTAAGTCCGGCATTGCGGGGCTGCTGCGTCCCCGCTTGTTGATGACGCGGGTCCGCCCCCTTTTCAACGGCGATCCAGCATCCTGGCCAGACCGCATCACGGCTGCATCACACGGCCCCTGCCAGGACGCTTTCATCCCTGCCCCGCCGACGCGCATCGCGCCTTGCATGCGACACTTGCCCACCCTGGTTGCCCACCTACCTGCCCGCCTCATGCCGCTTACGCATACTGTTGACGAACTGTCCGCCTGGTTGCGGCTGTCCCTGGAGCCCAATGTGGGTTCCGCCACCGCCTGTACGCTGCTTAGCGCGCTCGGCCTGCCCGAGCAGATCTACGCGCAGCGCGCCACCGCCCTGGCCCGCCACTTGCCCGAGGCGCTGGCACGCCAACTGGCCGCGCCCATGCCGGCCGACATGGCGGCCCTGGTGGAAGGGGGGCTGCAATGGGTGCAAGGGCCTGACCGCTACATCGTGACGCTGGCCGACCCGGCCTATCCGCAGAATCTCTTGACCATCGCCGACCCGCCCATCCTGCTGTACGTGGTGGGTAATCCCGACTTCCTGCAAGGGCCATCCCTGGCGGTCGTGGGCGCGCGCAACGCCACGCCGGGCGGCCAGGAGAACGCGCGCGCGTTTGCCCGCCATCTGGCCGGACACGGCTGGCGCGTGGTCAGCGGCCTGGCCCTGGGCATCGATGCCGCGGCGCACGAAGGCGCGCTGGAAGCAGGGGCCGATGGCGCGGGCACCGTCGCCGTCATGGGCACCGGCATCGACCGCATCTATCCCGCGCGTCACCGTGATCTGGCGCACCGCATCGCCGCGCAGGGCGCACTGGTGTCTGAATTCCCCTTGGGCACGGGCGCCCTGCCGCCGCACTTTCCCAAGCGCAACCGCATCGTGGCGGGCTTGGCGCGCGGCGTGCTGGTGGTGGAAGCCGCCAAGCAAAGCGGGTCGCTCATCACAGCGCGGCTGGCCGGCGAAAGCGGGCGCGAGGTCTTCGCCATTCCCGGCTCCATCCATTCGCCCTTGTCGCGCGGCTGCCATGCCTTGATCCGCCAAGGCGCCAAGCTCGTGGAAACGGCCGCCGACATCACCGACGAACTGGGTGGCGGCCCCACGCCCACGGCGCGCCGCGTGACGCCGCCCTCCCCGGCATTGCCCAGCCACCCCGTGCTGGAGGCACTGGGCTTTGATCCGCTGCACCTGGACGCCATTCAGGTCCGCTCGGGGCTGGCCGTTGGCGATCTGCAAGCGCAATTGGTGGAACTGGAATTGCAGGGGCGCATCGCCCGGCTGGATGATGGGCGGTACCAGCGGCTGACGTAGGGGCGGGGCACGGGATCCCAACCCGCGCTCATTGCACGCGGCTCGAATACCCATATACCCATCACTCGCTCGGGCAGCACGCATTCCGATGGCGCTAATATTGACGATGGCGCCGCAGCCTTGCGCGCCGCGTCACCCAAATCGAACCAGGAAGAGACATGGCTTTGCCCTCCCGCGTGAAGATCGTCGAAGTGTCGCCCCGCGACGGTCTGCAGAATGAAAAGGAATTCGTGCCGACCGAGATCAAGGTCGAGCTGATCAACCGCCTGTCGGCAGCGGGCTTCCCCAACGTGGAAGCCGCGTCGTTCGTGTCGCCCAAGTGGGTGCCGCAAATGGCTGATGGCGCCGACGTCATGGCGCGCATCGAGCGCCGCCCGGGCACCATTTATTCGGTGCTGACGCCCAACATGAAGGGCTTTGAAGGCGCGCTGGCCGCCGGCGCGGACGAAATCGTCATCTTCGGCGCCGCCAGCGAAGCGTTCTCGCAAAAGAACATCAACTGCTCCATCGCCGAATCCATCGCCCGCTTCGAACCCGTGGTGCAAGCCGCGCGCGACGCCGGCATCCGCGTGCGCGGCAGCATCAGTTGCGCGCTGGGCTGTCCCTACCAGGGCGAGGTTCCCGTGGAAGCCGTGGTGGACGTGGCGCAGCGCTACCTGGCGATGCAGGTCGATGAAATTGATGTGGCCGACACCATCGGCGTGGGCACGCCGCAGCGCGTGCGCGACGTGATGGCGGCGGTCACCCGCGTGGTGGACCCGGCGCGTGTGTCCGGCCACTTCCACGACACCTACGGCCAGGCGTTGGCCAACATCCTGGCAGCGCTGGAAACCGACATTTCCATCTTCCATACGTCGGTCGCCGGCCTGGGCGGCTGCCCTTACGCCAAGGGCGCCACCGGCAACGTCGCCACCGAAGACGTGCTGTACATGCTGCGCGGCCTGGACATCGACACGGGCGTGGACTTCGACGCCGTGGTCGATATCGGCCAATGGATGTCGGGCCACCTGAACCGCAAGGGTTCCAGCCGCGCGGGCAATGCCATCGCGGCCAAACGGGCCGCATGAGCCAGCCCGGCCCGGCCCCGTCCTTGGAAGACCGCGTGGCCTTGCTGCGCGAAATCGGCCCCCTGCCCCTGTCGGGGCAGGCCTGGCCGGATTGGGTGCGGATCCTGGCCTGGGTCGTCCTGGCCGTGCTGGGCGTGCAGGTGGTCACCACCGCCATCCGCGCGCCCGCGCAGCCCTTCGACACCCTGCTGGCCGTCGTGGTGGTGCTGTGCTTTGTCGGGCTGCTGTTCGTGTCGTGGCACATGCAGGTGTCGATCACCACGATCGACGAGCGCGGGCTGCGCCAGTCGTGGTTCACGCGGCGGGAAGTCGCGTGGGAAGACGTGCGCTACGCCCGCTTCGTACCGATGCTGTTTTCAAAGCGGCTGGTGATCTTTACGCACCGGGGCCGGCCCGTGATTCTTCAGGGCGGCACCCGGGAACTGCGCATCGCTTTCGTGAAGATCGCGCAGTTGTACCGGCAAGGGTGACCGGGGCGCCCGCTGGCCGTCAGGGCAATCGGACGATCAACGGATTGGCAACGCGTACATCAAACCGCCCTGCGTCCACTGCGCATTCAGGCCACGCCTGATCTTCAACGGGCTGCCTTCACCCACATTGCGCTCAAAGCTCTCGCCGTAATTGCCCACCTGCTTGACGATGTTGTAGGCCCACTTTTCATCCAGGCCCAGGTTGGCGCCGCTGCCCGGCGTTACGCCCAGAATGCGCTTGATGTTGGGGTTGGCGCTTTTCAACTGCTCGTCCACGTTCTTGGACGTCACGCCGTATTCCTCGGCTTCGATCATGGCCGACAGTGACCAGCGCACGATGTTCAGCCATTTATCGTCGCCCTGGCGCACGAAGGGCCCCAGCGGTTCTTTCGAGATGATCTCGGGCAGCACCAGATAATCGTCGGGATTCTGCAGCTTGGAAATACGGATTGAGGCCAGGCCCGAGGCATCGGTCGAAAACACGTCGCAACGGCCCGTGGCAAAAGCGTTGACCACTTCGTTGAACGTTTCGATCACCACCGGCTTGTAGGTGACATTGTTCGCGCGCGCCCAGTCGGCCAGCGTGTTTTCGTTGGACGTGCCCGTTTGCAGGCAGATGGTGGCGCCGCTGATTTCCTTGGCACTTTTCACGCCCAGCGACTTCGGCACCAGAAAGCCCTGGCCGTCGTAGAAGTTGATGCCGGCGTGGATGATGCCCAGCGCGGTGTCGCGCTGCTGGGTCACGGTGGTGTTGCGCGTCAGCACGTCCACTTCGCCCGATTGCAGGGCGGTGAAACGCTGCTGCGAATTCAGGGGCACGACCTTAATCTTGCTGGCGTCGCCGAAGACCGCCGCGGCAATGGCGCGGCAGACGTCCACGTCCAGCCCCTGCCATTTGCCTTGCGCATCGGGCGCCGAAAAACCCGCGAAGCCCGTGGTGGTGCCGCAGGCCACGGCGCCGCGCTCACGCACGACGTCCAACGTTGCCGCCTGCGCACCTTGCACTGCCGCCATCAAGAGCGCCGCGCCCACCAACCCTTTTGCAATGTTCATGACCTGGTTCCTGTGTTACCGGGCGCGGGGACGCGCCGAGGCAAGAAGCTTATAGACATGAAGCGCCCGCGCCAAATAACAAGCGCTTATTAAGGTATGTGCGCGGCGGCCCGCAAGCGAGCGCCGCTTTGCCGCGATGCGATTATGCCGTCACGCCGCCAGCGAAATCGACACGGGCTCGTTGGCCTGGCAGGCATCCAGCGCACGGCCCAGGCGCACCATGCCCTGGGCGATCTGGCTTTCGTTCATGGTGGCGAACGACATGCGCATGGCGAACAGGTCGGCCTGTTCGGCGTTGGCGTAGAACGCCTTGCCCGGCACATAGACCACTTCGTGCTCGATGGCGTAGGGCAACAGGCGCGTTGCGTCCACGTCGCCCGTCAGGCGCGCCCAGAAGAACATGCCGCCCTCGGGCTTGCTGAAGCTGACGCGGCCGTCCAGTTCGCGGGCCAAGGCCTCGGCCATGGCGTCGCAGCGCAAGCCATAGGCAGCGCGGATGCGCGGCACGTGTTCGTCGTAGCGGCCGTTGGCCAGGTATTGCGCCACCACTTCCTGGATCCAGGCGGATGACGCCATGTCGTCGGCGGCCTTGGCGCTGACGCAGCGGCGGCGGATTTCGGGCGGGGCAATCAGCCAGCCAATACGCAGCGCCGGGGCCATGGTCTTGGACATGCTGGCCAGGTACACGGCCCAGTGGCGGGCTTCGCCCTCGGCCAGAGCCGCGATGGGCGGCACCGCTTCACCGGCAAAGCGCAGTTCGCTGTAGGGGTCGTCTTCAACGATCAGGAAGCGGTGCTTGACGGCCAGTTCCAGCAAGCGCAAGCGGCGCTGGCGCGAGATTGTTGCGCCGCAAGGGTTCGAGAACGATGCCACCACGCAGACCATCTTGGGTTTGACGCGCGTGGCCAGTTCGTCCAGCGCATCCACGTCGATACCATCCGGGCCCGATGCAACCGTATGCACCGTGGCGCCGGTGTAACGCAGGGCCTGCACGGAATTCGGAAAGGCGGGCGATTCGATAATGGCGTGGTCGCCGGGTTGCAGCATCACGCGGGTCAGCAGCGCCAGGGCCTGCTGCGAGCCGCCCGTCACAACAAGTTCGGTATCGGCATTGCATTGCAGGCCGCGCGCGGCGGACAGGCGGGCCAGTTCGTTGCGCAGGCTGGCTTGGCCGTCAATGTTGGAATACTGCAGGCACGCGCCCAGGCGCGACATGACCTGGGTGGATGCGATCGACAGGCCCTCGACGTCGAACAGTTCTTGCGCGGGGTAACCGCCAGCCAGCGAAATCGTGCCCGGCCGCAAGGCATACGGCATGAGCGATCGGATGGGGGATGCGGGGGGATTCAGGAACGGCGTGGCAAAGGCGTATTCTGGCGCTGCGCTGGACATGGCGGGGAGACTGGGAAGGGGAAGAACCGTGTCGCCTGCTGGGGCGGCGCCGGAGGGCATAGAACATTGAAATATAAACAAATCTCCGCAAATTCTAAGCCTGCCGATTACACAGGGTCAACGGCGGCCGCACGCAGTGTGGCGAAACCGTCCTGCACAGTCCTACACTATGGGACATCCTGTTCCTGCAAGAGAGCTGCATGACCGTCGTAGACACCATGGCCGGGCGCCTCGCCCACATCCGCCAACGCATTGCCGATGCCTGCGCGCGCGCCGGGCGCAGCCCGGACAGCGTGGTGCTGCTGCCCGTCAGCAAGACCTTCGAGGTGGACGCAATACGCGAAGCCATGGCGCTGGGCCTGACCCGTTTTGGCGAAAACAAGACCCAGGAAATCCGACAGAAGGCGGCCGCGCTGGCCGGGCAAGGCCTGCAATGGGTGCTGATCGGCCATTTGCAGACCAACAAGGCCAAGGACGCCGCGCGCGACGCCACCGAAGTGCAATCGCTGGACCGCGCCGATCTGGCGGAGGCCCTGCACCGCCGCCTGCTCAACGAGGGGCGGAGCCTGGACGTGCTGGTCCAGGTAAAGACGTCGACCGAGCCCAGCAAGTTCGGCATGGCGCCCGAAGACGTATCCGCGTTCCTGCGCCGCATTGCGGCGGAATTTCCCACCCTGCGCGTGCAAGGCCTGATGACGCTGGCGGTGAACTCGCCCGACCCGGAACAAGTGCGGGCCTGCTTTCGCACCCTGCGCGAGCTGCGCGACGGCCTGCGCGCCGAAAATATCGATGGCGTCTCGCTGGAGCGCCTATCGATGGGCATGAGCGGCGACTTTGAACTGGCTATTGAAGAAGGCTCGACCGAGGTGCGTATCGGCACGGCGATTTTCGGTGCCCGCACTTACCCCGATACACAGTAAACCGATACTGCATGCGGGAAAACAGGGGGCCGGCCGGCCCCCTTTTCACGCGGAACGCGAGCATAATAGCGGCGCAAAAAATAGCGGCGCAGACTGACGGCGCATAACAAAAGCGCCCGCGTCGCGCTCAATCTTTGATCCCGCACGAGGAGACACCCCATGCACAATCCCGCACGGCGCCTGTTGGCGCTGGCCGCCCTGTCGCTGGCCGCCGCCACGGCTTCCGCCCAATCCTGGCCCACCCAGCCGATCCGCTGGATCGTGCCGTATCCGGCAGGCGGCGGCACCGACGTGGTTGCCCGCACCGTCGCCAGCAGCCTGGAAAAGACGCTGGGCCAGACCATCGTGGTGGAAAACCGCCCTGGCGCGGCCACCATCATCGGCGCCACCGCCATCGCGCAGGCCGAACCTAACGGCTATATGGTCGGCACGGCGGATTCGGGGACGCTGGCGTTCAATTCGTCGCTGTATGCGAAGCTGTCCTACGATCCGGCCAAGTTCACCTACATCGGCGGCATCGCCAAGTTCCCGCTGCTCTTGGCCGTGAACGTCAATTCGCCGTACAAGACGGTGGCCGACGTGCTGGCCGCCGCAAAGAAAGAGCCGGGCAAGCTGAGCGCGGCCTCGGCCGGCGCGGGTTCGCCGCACCATCTGGCGCTTGAACTTTTCAAGCAGCGCACCGGCGCGGACCTGCTGCATGTGCCTTACAAGGGCGCGGCGCCCGCCATCCAGGATCTTCTGGGCGGGCAGGTGGATGTGATGTTCATCGACCTGGCATCCGGCTTGCCGAACGTCAAGGCCGGCAAGCTACGCGTGCTGGCCGCCGCCACGCCGGAACGCCTGTCGGTGCTGCCCGACACCCCGACGATGGCCGAACAAGGCGTGGCCAATTTCACGGCCTACGCCTGGCAAGGCATGGTCGGCCCCGCCGGCCTGCCGGAAGCGGTGGTGAAGAAGCTGTCAGCCGACCTGGACGCCACGCTGAAGAGCGACGCCGTGTCCAAGAAGATGCTGGACATGGGCGTGATCCCGATGCCGATGCCGGCGCAAGACTTCAAGGCCTACGCCGAACAAGAGCGCAGCGCTTGGGCAGACGTGATCAAGAAGGCGAACATCAAGCTGGAGTGATCCGGTCAGCCGTTAAAAAACCCGCGTTCAGCTTGGGCTGCACGCGGGTTTTTTGTTGGTGGAAAGTGCCAGGTACCATGACGATGGGTTCCGCGCGATTCGCAATCCGGTCCTTCTGACCAAGCTCTCGCGCTTCACCCATCCTACAAAAGACGACCATCCGTAGGATGGGTGAAGCGCGCACCACCGCCCAGAAAAACCCAAGTCAATTTCGCGCGCAACCCATCAAACCAACCGCCCGTAGGATGGGTGAAGCGCGCACCACCGCCGAGAAAAATCCCCAGTCAATTTCGCGCGCAACCCATCACACCAGCACCCGCTCGATCCCGCCCGCATTCGCGCGCTTCACGTAATCTTCCATCCACCCTTCACCGAGAATGTGCCGGGCCATCTCAACGACGATGTAATCCGCTTCCATCTTGACGTCGCCTTCATAGCGCGACAGCCCCTGCAAGCATGACGGGCATGACGTCAGCACCTTCACGTCGCCGGCAAAGCCATCATCGCGCAGCGCCGCATCGCCCTTCAGCAGCTCTTCCTGCTTGCGGAAACGCACCTGCGTCGAAATATCCGGACGGCTGACCGCCAACGTGCCCGACTCCCCGCAGCAGCGGTCGCTCTTGATGGCCTCATCGCCCACCAGCGCCCGCACCGTCTTCATCGGCTCTTGCAGCTTCATCGGCGTATGGCAGGGGTCGTGATACATGTAGCGCACGCCCTTGGCGCCTTCCAGCTTGATGCCCTTTTCCAGCAGGTACTCGTGGATGTCGATCAACCGGCAGCCCGGGAAAATCTTGTCGAATTCATAGCCCGACAACTGGTCGTAACAGGTGCCGCAACTGACCACCACCGTCTTGATATCCAGGTAATTCAGCGTATTGGCGACCCGGTGGAACAGCACCCGGTTATCCGTAATGATCTGCTCGGCCTTGTCCGTCATGCCGTTGCCGCGCTGCGGATAGCCGCAGCACAGATAGCCCGGCGGCAGCACCGTCTGCACGCCCGCGTGCCACAGCATGGCTTGCGTGGCCAGACCCACCTGCGAGAACAGGCGCTCTGAACCGCAGCCCGGGAAATAGAACACCGCTTCCGTATCGGCGGTCGTGGCCTTGGGGTCGCGGATGATCGGCACATAGTTCGCGTCTTCGATATCCAGCAGCTTGCGCGCGGCCTGCTTCGGCAGTCCGCCCGGCATCTTCTTGTTCACGAAGTGAATGACCTGCTCGCGCAGCGGCGGCTTGCCCACGGTGGCCGGCGGCTTGGCCGTCTGCTTTTTCACCAATCCCGAAAACAGATCATGCGCCGCGCGCTGCACCTTGTAGCCCACGCCCACCATCGCCTTGCGCGTGGCGTTGATGGTGGCAGGGTCCTTGGCGTTCAAGAAGAACATGGCGCTGGCCGTGCCCGGGTTGAACGACTTGCGGCCCATGCGGCGCAGCACGGCACGCATGTTCATCGACACGTCGCCGAAGTCGATGTCCACCGGACAGGGGTTGTAGCACTTGTGGCAGACGGTGCAGTGGTCGGCCACGTCTTCGAATTCTTCCCAGTGCTTCAGGCTGACGCCGCGCCGAGTCTGCTCTTCGTACAAAAAGGCTTCAACCAGCAGTGAGGTCGCCAGAATCTTGTTGCGCGGCGAATACAGCAGGTTGGCGCGCGGCACGTGGGTGGCGCACACCGGCTTGCACTTGCCGCAGCGCAGGCAGTCCTTGATGGATTCCGAGATGGCGCCGATGTCGCTTTGCTGCATGATCAGCGACTCGTGGCCCATCAGGTTGAAGCTGGGCGTCCAGGCGTGGCGCAAATCAGCGCCGGGCATCAGCTTGCCGGCATTGAAGTGGCCGTTGGGGTCGACGCGTCGCTTGTAGTCCTGGAACGGCGCCAGCTCGGCGTCGGTCAGGAACTCATACTTGGTCAGGCCGATGCCGTGTTCGCCGGAGATCACGCCGTCCAGGTCGCGGGCAATTTGCATGATGCGGTCGACAGCCTGGTGGGCCTCGCGCAGCATCTCGTAGTCGTCCGAGTTGACCGGGATGTTGGTGTGCACGTTGCCGTCACCGGCGTGCATGTGCAGCGCCACGAACACGCGGCTCTTCAACACACGGCCGTGGATGGCGATCAGCTCATCGACGATCTTCTTGTACGCCGCGCCCGAAAACGCACGCTGCAGGCCGGGCAGTACTTCAGTCTTCCACGACACACGAATCGTGCGGTCCTGCACCACATCGAACAGGCGCGCGGTGGGTTGCGCGGCCAGGCGGTCGGTCAGCGCGGCTTGCACGTCGCCCAGGCCCAGCGCTTGCAGTTCAGGCAGCGCCTGCGCCAGCGGCAGGTCCAGGTTGTCCAGCAGCCATTGCCAGCGCTGGCGCACGCTGCCCAGCACTTCAAGCGCCTGGCGCGTGCGTTCGGCCAGCACTTCGGCACGGGTGCTGTCGATGTCTGCATCGTCGGCCTTGCCGATGGGCAGCGGCGTGCACAGGTAGGCGTCCAGCGCACCCAGCAGCTTCAGCTTGTTGCTGGTCGACAGTTCGATGTTGATACGTTCGATGTGATCCGTGTATTCGCCCATGCGGGGCAGCGGAATCACGACGTCTTCGTTGATCTTGAAGGCGTTGGTGTGGCGCGCGATCGCGGCGGTGCGCGAGCGGTCCAGCCAGAACTTCTTGCGCGCCTCGGGGCTGACGGCCACAAAGCCTTCGCCATGGCGCGTGTTGGCCAGGCGCACGACTTCGCTGGCGGCAGCAGCCACCGCGTCATCGTCGTCGCCGACGATGTCGCCAATCAAGACCATCTTGGGCAGCACGCCGCGCTTGCTCTTGGTGGCGTAGCCCACCGCGCGCAGATAGCGTTCGTCCAGGTGTTCCAGGCCGGCCAGGATGGCGCCGCGCGCCTTGCCTTCGCCGTCCAGGTAACCCTTGACCTCGACAATCGACGGGATGGCGTCGCGCGCCTGCCCGAAGAATTCCATACAGACCGTGCGCGTGTGGCGCGGCATGCGGTGCAGCACCCAGCGCGCCGACGTGATCAGGCCGTCGCAACCTTCCTTCTGAATGCCGGGCAGGCCGGCCAGGAACTTGTCGGTAACGTCCTTGCCCAGGCCTTCCTTGCGGAACACGCGACCCTTGATTTCCAGCAGTTCGGTCTTCAAGAGACGTTCGCCGGGCTTGCCCTTGCCATCGAACCACTTGAGTTCGAATCGCGCCGTGTCCACGTCATGGATCTTGCCCATGTTGTGTTCCAGGCGAGTGACTTCCAGCCAGTTGCCGTCCGGATCCACCATGCGCCACCAGGCCAGGTTGTCCAGCGCGGTGCCCCACAGCACGGCCTTCTTGCCGCCCGCGTTCATGGCGATGTTGCCGCCCACGCACGACGCTTCGGCCGAGGTCGGGTCAACCGCGAAGACAAAGCCCGCGGCCTCGGCCGCTTCCGACACGCGCTTGGTCACCACGCCGGCGCCGGCATGGATGACGGCCACGGGCTCGGTCAGCCCGGGCAAGATACAGGACTCGACCTTGCCCAGCTTGTCGAATTTTTCGGTGTTGATGACGGCCGACTTCCAGGTCAGCGGGATGGCGCCGCCGGTATAGCCGGTGCCGCCGCCCCGCGGAACAATGGTCAGGCCCAACTCGATACAGGCGGTGACCAGCGCGGCGATCTCATCTTCGGAATCGGGCGTCAGCACCACGAACGGGTATTCCACGCGCCAGTCGGTGGCGTCCGTCACGTGGGACACGCGCGACAGGCCGTCGAACTTGATGTTGTCGCGCGCGGTGATGCGGCCCAGCACCTTCTGCGCCTGTTTGCGCATCATGGTGGTCTGGTCGAATTCCCCTTCGAAGGCGGCAATCGCGGAACGGGCGCGGGCCAGCAGGCCGACCACCTTCTCGTCGCGATGCGGATCATGGCCTGCTTCGGTGGGGATGCCCGGTTCGCGGCGGCGGTCGATCTCGCCCAGGCGATGGTGCAAAGCATCGATCAGCTGCTTGCGCCGCTTGGGATTGTCCAGCAGGTCGTCCTGCAGGTACGGGTTGCGCCGCACCACCCAGATATCGCCCAGCACTTCGTACAGCATCCGCGCGGAACGGCCCGTGCGGCGCTCGCCGCGCAGGTCGGTGAGCAAGCTCCAGGCGTCATCGCCCAGCAGCCGGCCGACAATCTCGCGGTCGGAAAACGACGTGTAGTTGTAGGGGATTTCGCGCAGTCGCGCGGGTGTCGCGGGCGGCATCGCCCCGTTCAGAATGTGGCTAGCGAGTGGGGCGTTCATGGCAGCAAGAGGGGCCCATAAAAAATTATTTTATGCCATCGGCCGGACTTGACCCCAAATAACCCTGGGAAGCCGGCCAATGGCACGGGGAAATCGGCACCTACCGTCCCCTTTTAAGTTCGATGTCAGTGCTTAGATCTGGCCCGGGAAGAACCACAGCAGACTGGCCGTCATGGTCAGATAGCGCAGGAATTTGCCGATGGCCATATAGAACACGCAAGGCCAGAACGACAGGCGCAGCCACCCGGCCACGGCGCACAGCGGGTCGCCCACCGCGGGCAGCCAGGACAGCAACAGGGCCGGCGGGCCCATGCGGTGCAGCCAATCGTGGGCGCGTTCGTTCCAACGGCCCCGCATCCGCCCGCCCTCGGTGGCGTCGGGATGGGGGTGGGGATGCTTTTCCTTCCAGCGTTCAACCGCCTTTTCAGCGCCCAGGCCCATGGCGTAGCTGATGGCCCCGCCCGCGGTGTTGCCGGCCGTCGCCACCAGGATGGCGGGCCAAAACATGTCGGGCGCCAGCTTGATGAAGCCGAATACCGCCGGCTCGGAGCCCAGCGGCAGCAAGGTGGCGGAAACGAGCGACACCGTAAAGATGGCGGACAAACCCACCGAGGGCAGCGCCAGCGTGCCCATGAGCCAGTGAACCGCGGATAAGAGGCTTTCTTCCATGATGAGCGAGTGTAGCCGCGCGCAAGCGAATGCCCATCGGGAATCGAATCGGCCGCGCTTGGCGCTGCCGCGCCATCGCCACGACAAAGCTTTTCAGGCGGCGCGGCATTCCCTGCAATAATCTGGCCCAGTCCTCACTCTTGCTCTTGCGCGGTCCATGTCCACTGATTATCTGAAACGCATCCTGACTTCGAAGGTTTACGACGTAGCGGTCGAGTCACCGCTGGAAGCCGCGCCCCAGCTATCCGCGCGAATTTCCAACACGGTGCTGCTCAAGCGCGAAGATACTCAGGCGGTGTTCAGTTTCAAGCTGCGAGGCGCCTACAACAAGATGGCCAACCTGACGCCGGCCGCGCTGAACCGGGGCGTGATCGCGGCCTCGGCCGGCAACCACGCCCAAGGCGTGGCGCTGGCCGCCAGCCGCCTGGGCTGCCGCGCCGTCATCGTCATGCCCACCACCAGCCCGCAAGTGAAGATAGACGCCGTGCGCCGCCTGGGTGGCGAAGTCGTCCTGGCGGGCGAGAGCTTCACCGACGCCTTCGCGCACGCGCAGATACTTGAGAAGAAAGAGAAGCTGACGTTCGTCCATCCTTTCGACGACCCCGACGTGATCGCCGGCCAGGGCACGGTGGGCATGGAGATCCTGCGCCAGCACCCGGGGCCGATCGACGCCATCTTCGTGGCCATCGGCGGCGGCGGGCTGATCTCCGGTGTCGCCGCCTACATTAAGCAACTGCGGCCCGAGATCAAGATCATTGGGGTGCAGACCGAAGATTCCGACGCCATGCTGCGCAGCGTGCGTGCCGGCCGCCGCGTGCAATTGAATGACGTGGGCCTGTTTTCGGATGGCACCGCCGTCAAGATGGTGGGCGCCGAAACCTTCAAGCTCACGCGCCAGTACGTGGACGACTTCGTGGTGGTCAACACGGATTCAATCTGCGCCGCCATCAAGGACGTGTTCCAGGACACGCGCAGCGTCCTGGAACCCGCGGGCGCCATGGCGGTGGCCGGCGCCAAACAATACGCGGCCGAGCACCACCTGAAAGGCAAGACGCTGGTGGCGATCGCCTGTGGCGCCAACATGAATTTCGACCGCCTGCGCTTCGTGGCCGAACGCGCCGAAGTCGGCGAAATGCGCGAAGCCGTGTTTGCGGTGACCATGCCCGAGCAGCGAGGCAGCTTCCGCCGTTTCTGCGAACTGGTCGGCGAACGCAGCGTCACTGAATTCAACTACCGCATTTCCGACGCGGACCGCGCGCATGTGTTCGTGGGTATCCAGGTGTCGTCCGCGACCGAGCCCGACAAGATCGCCGCCAACTTCCGTCGTCATGGCTTCGATACGCTGGACCTGACCCACGACGAAATGGCCAAGACGCACCTGCGCCACATGGTGGGCGGGCGTTCAGCGCTGGCGCGCAACGAACTGCTGTATCGCTTTGAGTTCCCGGAACGCCCGGGCGCGCTGATGCGTTTTTTGAACGCGATGAACCCGGACTGGAACATCAGCCTCTTTCACTACCGCAACCAGGGCGCGGACTACGGGCGCATCCTGATCGGCATCCAGGTGCCCCCCACGGACAAGAAGCAGTTCCGCGCGTTTGTGGCCGAACTGGGTTACCCGCACTGGAATGAAACCGAGAACCCGGCCTACAAGCTGTTCCTGTAGACAGCACGGCGCCAGAATGCGAGAGGGCCTCCAGATGGAGGCCCTTCCCTTCTGGGCGTCGAATGCGCCCGGCCGGACCCAGGCGGGGGGAGGTGCTGTCACTCGGCGGCCTACGGAGATAAGCCGCGCATTCAGCAGGGTCCGGTCAGGCGCCCCGTCGCTTAGAAACGGTGGCGCATACCGACGGCAACGGCGGTGTCGCGGGCGTCGTGCTGGAACGCGTAGTTGTCGCCATAGGAGGCGTAGGCGTACAGGTTGGTGCGCTTGGTGAAGTCGTAGGTGTAGCCCAGGCTGTAGACATTGAACGTGGCGTCATCGCCCGTCAGCTTGTCGTTGCCGGCGGTCGCGCGCTGCCAGGAACCGAACACGGCGTGGCGGCCCAAGGGCACGGTGGCGCCGATCATGTACGAGTTGGCGCGAAAGCCGTCGGCCAGCTTGAACGAACCCAGCGTGTTCATGCCTTCCGGCGTGGTGCCCATGTTCTGACCCACGAACCAGCCGTCGCGCGTTTGGCCAAACGCGGCAGCCAGCTTCACGACTTCAAAGTCGTATGTGCCGCCGATGATGTATTCCTGGATGCGTGCCGCGCTCTTGCCGCCAACGCGATCGTTGGTCGGGTCGAAGCGGTCATAGGCCGCGGCCAGGTTCAAGGGGCCGTTCACGTACTGCATGCCAACGGTCAGCACACGGTTGTTGTCGCCGGTGGCGAAGCCGGTCTGCGTGGTGTCGCTGACGGTGTCGTCCGCGCTGAACGAATAGCCGACACCGGCCTTGAAGCCGCCCAGGCTGGGGGTTTGGTACAGCACCATGTTGTCCAGGCGCATCGTGTTGGCGCTGCCGAACGTGGTGCCCATGTTGGCGGTGTTGTAGCTGGTCGAGAACGGGTCGATCGAACCGAAGTACTTCGACGCCAGGTTCGTCTGACGACCGAATTCCAAACGGCCCCAGGAATCGCTGTCCAGGCCCACGGTCGCCTGGCGACCGAACAGGCGGCCGTTCTGGGCTGACTTGCCATTCATGGGGCCGAAGCCGCCTTCCAGGGTGAACACGGCGCGCAGGCCGTCACCCAGGTCTTCCGTGCCGCGCAGGCCGAAACGCGAGCCGCTGCTGACACCCTGAACGCCGCCAAAACGGCTTTGCTTGGCCCCGTTGAATTTCACTTGCTCGTAACCGATACCCGCGTCGATCAAGCCGTACAGCGTTACGGAGTCGGCGGCTTGCGCGGCGCTGGCAAAGCCTGCCAGCAACGCAACGGCCAATAGCGTCTTCTTCATGTAAGTCCCCAAAATGGCGAGATAAAGGCATGCGCAGTCGCGCCGTCCAGGCGACGGGGCGCTGCGTGCCGCTGCAATCCGCAAGCGGCGTCTGCACTAAATCCAGTGTCCATCCTGATGCAACTCTAAGTAACACCGATTTCGACGAACTACTTTCCACGATTGGGATAATGACAGCCGGCTGACATTTCAAAAGACCCGCAGGTTCTCCTCAGGCTCTCGTTAACGCCTTGAAAACAAATACGAATATTTGCTCGCTATTGAGAGGGGTGCAAGGCGCGGCAGCGTCACGGCACAAGAATTTTCGACAGCAGTTGTTGGCGGCTGCGTACAGTGTTGCGGCGTAAACACCACAGTGTTGTCCCACAATCACCACGCCATCGCGGCCACCATTGCTTCGACGAAGACAAAAAAACCCCTTGGCGTCTCAAGGGGTTTCGTGACCATCCAGGCGCAGGTACAAGCCTGGCTTGCAGCCTTACTTGCCCTTGGGCGGGTAGTCCAACTCACCAAAGGTGTATTCGCCGCTGGCCTTGGCTTCGGCCAATTCCTGGCGGACTTGTTCGCGCGACTTGCCTGCCGATTGCGACACGGCGGCCTTGGGCGGGTAGTCCAGTTCGGCGGAGGTGACTTGGCCGGCGATCTTCGCGGCTTGCAGTTCTTGTTGGACCTGATCGCGCGTCAGGCTGGTTTGCTGCACCGTGGCGGGCGGGTAATCCAGTTCACCAAACGTGACCTGGCCGGCGGCCTTGGCGGCTTGCAATTCTTGCTGAACCTGCTCACGCGTCTTGCCATCGGCGTGGGCGGCGGACATGCCAACCAGGGTTGCGGTGACCATAAGTGCGCTTGCTAGTGCTTTCATTGTGATGACTCCATCCTAAACCTTGCACAGCGTCTGCTGCCAGAATGGCAACGGCTTTGTGACTGTTTGATTGCTGGGACGAAGTATCTGGGGTTTCAAGCCTAGTAAAAACCCTTATTTTGGTGAACATATTTTCACGAGTGGGACAATTGCTCGTTGCATCCGGCAAATGCCGCAGAAATTTGCGCAACTTCTGCGCATCCCCATGGGCCTCGACGTGCCGTAAGCCCTACAGGCATTCAGCTTGCCGCAAGCCGGACAGAGAAATTCGGCTTGAGAGCCTTCGGAAGCAGATGTTCGTCACGCGGGAATAGACATTTTCGCTGACGGGACAATAAATCCATTTATCATACAAACCTGCCAGAAATGGAATTTATAGACTCGAGGCCCCATGGATATCCAGCTTAACGACATCGCGCTCTTTGTCGAAGTCGCCAAGCGCAAGAACTTCAGCCACGCCGCCGAAGCCTTGAATATTCCGACATCCACGCTCTCGCGCCGCGTCAGTGAACTGGAACGCAGCGTCGGGATGCGGCTGCTGAACCGCAGCACGCGCAAAATCGATCTGACCGAAGCCGGCGCCATCTATTTCGAACGCTGCCGGCACATCGTCGAAGAAGCGCGCATCGCGCATGACCAATTGCTGGACATGGCGGTGCAGCCCAAAGGGCGTTTGCGCATTTCACTACCCACCAGTCTGGCGCAACTGTTCTTGCCCGCGGTCATTCGCGAGTTCCGCGAACAGCACCCCGACATCGAATGCGATTTCGATCTGAGCATGCGTCCAATCGACCCCATCAGCAATCCGTTCGACCTGGTTCTGCGCTTCGGGCAGCAACCCGATTCGAGCCTGATCTCACGCAAGATCGTGCTGATGGCGCACCAGTTGTATGCGTCGCCGGACTATCTGGCGCGCTACGGCGAGCCGCGCGTACCGGCGGACCTCAGCCACCACGAATGCCTGCGCCCCACGATGCGCGAGGAATCGTCCTTCTGGATGCTGCATTCGGGCGACAAGGTAGAGCGCGTGCAAGTGTCGGGCAGGCTGTCGGCAAACAACGTGGGCATGTTGGGGCGGCTGGCCGGCCAGGGCTTGGGCATTACGCCGCTGCTGGTATTCGACGCGATGGAACGCGCCATCAATCAAGCGGGCCTGGTGCGCGTGCTACCCGATTGGAGCCTCACGCCCCTGCCGCTATTCGCGTTGCTACCCTCGCGCATGCTGCCCGCCAAAACCAAGGCGTTCCTGGATTTCATCCAACCGAGATTGTCGGATTCGTAGGATGGGTGGAGCGCGAGGAATCCGCCGCCAAGCACCCCACCGCAATTCGCGCGAAACCCATCAAGCAGCCGCTGAACAAACAAAAATTCAGCCACACCGCAGCGATGAACACCTAGCAAATTCACCCACAACGCGACGGTCACCTGATGGGTTCGCGCGATCAGCATTGCATTCCCAATGCACACCGCCGCGCGCCACACCCATCCTACCGACAACCGTAGGATGGGTGCAGCGCGAGAGACCCGCGCCAAGAACCCCACCCCAATTCGCGCGAAACCCATCAAGCAACGGCGAATAAAACGGCAAACCCTAGGATGAATGCAGCGCAAGAAACCCGCGTCAAGCACCCCACCCCAACCCACGCGAAACCCATCACTCCACCGTTACCAGCAACCCCTATGGCGTATCCGCTCCATACTGGCAAACCGTAAACAGCGGCGTGCCCGTTGCGGCGACTTTCGCCGATCCGCCCAGATCAGGCAGATCAATAATCGCCGCGGCCTCCACCACATTCGCGCCCAGGCGTTGCAGTAGCTTGATCGCGGCCAGCATCGTGCCGCCCGTGGCGATCAAATCATCGACCAGCAGTACGCGCTGACCGGTGCGCACGGAGTCCGTGTGCATCTCAACCGCCGCGTTGCCGTATTCCAGCGAATATTCCTCGGCCACCGTACGGAAAGGCAGCTTGCCCTTTTTGCGCACCGGCACGAAACCCAGGTTGAGTTCATAGGCCAGCACGCTGCCCACGATGAAACCGCGCGCGTCCACACCCGCCACCAGGTCAAGGCGTTGGCGCATATAGCGGTAAACGAACAGATCGATCAGAACCCGGAACGCCCGCGGGTCCTGCAGAACGGGCGTGATGTCGCGGAAGGTGACACCGGGTTGGGGCCAGTCCGGAACGCTGCGGATGGTGCGCCGGATGGCCTCGGCGTTGTCGGTCTGCATGAAAGGCGGGCCTGAAGAATTGAAGCAAGGCGAACTATAACCTTGCCACCGCGCTTAAGCCAGGATTGCCGCCTGCGATGACACGTCATGCAATCGACCATTGCGCAATTGCAGGCAACGGTCCATCGCGCCGGGAGGCAAGGCCGCGTGCGTGGCCAGCACCACGGTGCGTCCCTGCACCGCGCGCTCCAGGTCATTGAAGAAGTCAGCTTCCGCCACGGCGTCCAAACCGGCGGTGGGTTCGTCCAGCACAAGCACGGCGGCTGGCGACAGCAGTGCGCGCGCCAGGCACAGTCGGCGCGCCTGCCCCGCCGACAACTGCGACCCCGTTTCTCCCGCCCAGGTGTCCAACCCTTCCGGCAGCGCGCGCACAAAGTCGCCCAGCCGGGCCGCATCCAAGGCGCGCCACAACGCCTCGTCGTCGGCCGAGGCATCACCAATCAGCAGATTGGTGCGCAGGGTGCCCAGAAACACGGGCGCATCCTGCGACAGCAAGGCAATGCGCCGATGCCAGTCGCTTTGCATGGCGTCGCGCGCATCGCATCCGCCAAAGCGCACCTGCCCCGCCTGCGGGTCTTCCAAGCGCAGGATCAAGTGCAACAAGGTGGACTTGCCCGCGCCGCTGGCACCCAGGATTGCCACGCGATCGCCCGGCTCCACCCGTAGATCGATGCCATCCAGCACCACCGGGCTGGCGCCCACCGACCGGGCGGGATAGCAGAAGCTGACGCCGACCAACTCCAGCGCCCCGGCGGCCGGCAAGGGGCGCGGCGTGGCCGGGTCGTGCATGTCGGGCTGTGCCTGTGTAACGTCCCGGATGCGCGCCGCCGCCGTCATGGCGGAGCCCATGCGCGAAGCGCCCCGCATGATCGGCCCCGCCACTTCAAAAATGCCGATGACGGCCAACAGCAGCCCCGCCAGCACCGGCCCTTCGATGCCGCCCGCTTCGTGCGTCCCCAAGCCGAACCACAACAACGCCAGCACCGACACCCCCGCCGCCACCTGCAAGAACCACTGCCCTCTTGCGGCTACACGCGCCTGGCTTCGGCGAGCCTGCGCACTGGCCTCACACAAGCGTTCAAAATGCTCGGCCGTCTGCGCTTGCGCGTGCAACGCCACCATGTCCGCGTGGCCGTCCACCGCATCCAAGGTTGCCGCGCGCAGTCCCGCCGCGCTTTCCTGCGCGGCCGCGCCCGGCTTGCGCACGGCGCGCAGCAGCCACAGGGGCACCAACACACAGGCGGTCAGCAATGCCAGCGCAAATGCCAGCGCGGCGGCAGGCACCCACATGCCCAACACGGCGGTCAGTACCGCCCCCGCCAGCACGGCCGTCGCCAGGGGCGCCAGCACAAACAGGAACACCGTATCCAAGGCATCGACGTCGCCCGTCATGCGAGCGACCAGATCGCCGTTGCGATAGCGCGCCAGTTGGCGGGGCGTCAAGCGAATCAAGGCGCCGAACACCGTGGCGCGCAAGTCCGCCAGCAGACGCAAAGTGGCTGAATGGCCCACCACACGATCCGCGTAACGGGACACGATGCGCAGGAAAGACAGCCCGCGCACCAGCGCTGACGGCGCAAACAGATTAAAGACGCCGCCTGCGCCCGCGATCGCGGCGCCAGTCAGGAACCAACCCGAAACGCCAAGCAGCCCAACGCCTGCGGCAACGGTTGCCAGCGCACAGAACAATGCGAGTAAAAGCCCGCCTTTTCGGCGCGCATACAAGGGCAACAGCAACAACAGATTCTTCATGCGTCTTCCACCTTCCCGCCCACCACCCGCACGACACGGCCCAGTCGCGCCGCCACCGCGGCAGAATGCGTCGCCAGCAGCAAGGTGCGGCCGACGGAGAACGTCAGGATTTCATCCAGCAGCCGCGCCTGGGTTGCCTCGTCCAGATGCGCCGTGGGTTCATCCAGCAGGATCAGGCCGGGGTCACGCAGGAACAGGCGCGCCAGCGCCACGCGCTGCGCCTGCCCCCCAGACAAGCCCTGGCCTCGGCTGCCCAGCTGCGTATCCAGGCGTTGCGGCAGCGCGACCGCGAACTCAAGCACACAGGCGCGTCGCGCGGCTTCCTGCACATCGGTGTCGGACGCGCCGGGACAGCCCAGCCGGATGTTGTCGGCGATGGAGCCGGCCAGCAATTGCGGTGTCTGTCCAATCAAGGCGACCCGGCCGCGCAATGCGGTTTCATCCCAGTCGGCCAAAGGCTGGCCGTCGATAAGAATCTCGCCTTGACAGGGGCGCAGCCGCGCGATGGCCTCGATCAACGTGGACTTGCCGATACCGCTAGGCCCCATCAACGCCACGTGCTCGCCGGGCGCCAGCGTCAGCGACGCCTCGGACAAAACGGCTTGCGACCGTCCTGGCGCCAGGATGGTCAAGCCGGACACCGCCAGGCCCGCGCCCGACGACATTACCGTCGAAGCGCGGCCGCCATGCACAGGCTTGGGCGCGCCATCCTCTTGCGGCAGGCCATCGAACAATACGGCGATCTGCGTGACGGCAGCCAGCGCCGTGGCGCGGTCGTGATAGTGCGCTGCGAATTGACGCAGCGGCGCATAGACCTCCGGCGCCATCAACAGGCAGAACAGGCCCGCCTGCAACGTCAGAGGTGACCAGCGCACATCCAAAAACCCCAGGTACGTCAGACCGATATACACGGCCACGCCCGCCACGCCCAAGGCCGCGAAGAACTCCAGTACGGCCGACGACAGGAACGCAATGCGCAGCACCGACATCGTGCGTTGGCGCAACGCGTCGCTGGCCGCTACGACCGAAGCCGCTTCGGCGTCGGCGCGCCCATAGAGCTTCAGCGTGGACAAGCCACGCAGACGGTCCGCGAAAAACCCGGACAAACGAGCGAAGGCGCGCAAATGGCGGCGGCTGGCGCCTTGCGCGCCCCACCCGACCAAGGCCATGAACAGGGGAATCAAGGGCGCGGTGATCAGCAACACCAGCCCGGCAACCACATCCACCGGCAGCAGCAATACCGAAAACGCCACCGGCAACATCGCGGCGGCCGCCATGGCGGGCAGGTACTTGGCAAAGAAGCCATCCAGGGCCTCGACCTGATCCACGACCGCGCTGGCCAGTTCGCCAGACGCCTTGCCCCGGCTCCAGTAAGGCCCCTTGGCGACCATGCGCGCAAACAGCGACTGGCGCACGTGGCGCTTGATGCGTTCGGCCGCGTCCGCGCCCGCGCGCTCGGCCGCCCAGGTAATGGTGGCGCGCAGCAGCATCAAGGCGGCGATGCCCACAATGCTGGCCAACAATTCCTGGCGCGGCACGTCTTGCATGATCGCCGCGTCCAGCACGCTGGCCAGCAGCCATGCCTGAACCACCAGCAAGGCGCCGCTGACGAGCGGCGCGCCGCCTGCCAGCATCAAGGGAAGCCTGGCCGACTTGGCAAGCGTCATCAACCACCGCGACTGCTCGCGCGGCGGTTTCTGCAAACTTGCCGAAGGATCGTGCTCTAGGCTGCTAGTGCCGCCGCTCACTCGTCGTCACGGTTGGCGCGCGGGTCATGCGTTTGACCCTCGCGCAGCTCGAACCACATTGCATTGAGAATGGCGAAGGCACACGCCAAACCCAGACCGAGTATCCACGAGAAATACCACATGGATTGGACTCCTTTTAGTATGAGTTGGGCGTGTCGCCCACGGATTCATGGGTGACCTTGCCGCGCATCACGCGATACACCCAGGCGGTGTAAAGCGTGACGATCGGCAGGAACACGGCAACCGCGATCACCATGATCCACAGCGTCAGTTGGCTGGACGATCCGTCCCAGATGGTCAGGCCGGCCTGCGGCTTGGTCGAGGACGGCATGACGAACGGGAACAACGCGAAGCCCACCGTCAGGATCACCCCGGTGATCGACAGCGCCGACGACAGAAAGGCCAGCATATTCGCGCGCACGGTCAAGAGCAGCGCCACCAACAGCGCGCCGCCCACGCCCAGCACGGGCGCAATCCACATCAAGGGCCAGGTGGCGTAGTTGGCCATCCAGGCGCCGGTCTGCACCGCCACGGTCTTGAGCATGGGGTCCGACGGCCCATTCGCGTTGACCGCGCTGGTGATGGTGTGGCCGCCAATGTCGCCGGCCACCCAGAAGCCACCCGCGACGAACAGCGCGGCAGTCAGCAAACCCGCCAGACGGCCCCAGTTGCGCGCGCGGGACGACACGGGATCGTCGGTGCGCCAGGCCAGCAACACCGCACCATGCATGGCCAGCATCACCACGCTGAGCACGCCGGCCAACAAGGCGAACGGCGCGAAGAGCTGATAGAAATGCCCTTCATAGATGGGCCGCAGCGTCACCGGGTCGAACGTGAACGGCACGCCCAGAATGATGTTGCCCATGGCCACGCCAAACACCAGCGAAGCCACCACGCCCGAAAAGCACAGCACGCCGTCCCAGCGATTGCGCCAGCGCGTGCCTTCCATCTTGCTGCGGTACTTGAAGCCCACGGGGCGCAGGATCAGCGCAATCAACACCAGCATCATCGCCAGGTAGAAGCCGGAGAAGGATGCGGCATACAACAAGGGCCAGGCGGCAAAGATGGCGCCGCCCGCCGTGATCAGCCAGACCTGGTTGCCTTCCCATACCGGGCCGACAACGTTGATGACGATGCGGCGTTCGGCGTCGGTCTTGGCCACCACGGGCAGCAAGGCGGCCACGCCCAGGTCAAAGCCGTCCATGACGGCAAAGCCGATGAGCAATGCGCCCAGCAGCACCCACCAGATCACCCGCAAGGTGCCATAGTCGAAAGGAATAAGGGTATCCATCTGCGTCTCTCCCCTTAGGCGCGCACGGCGGCGCGCACAGGATCGGCGGCGGCGTTGCCCGCCACCGGCCCATCGGATTTCGGACCCGCCTTGATGGCGTGCAACATGACTTTCACGCCGATGATCAGCAGAACGGTGTAGAGCACCAGGAAGATGGCCAGGCTGATTGCCAGGTCGGCAATGGTCAGGCCGGATGCCGCGTAATACGTCGGCAGCACCCCTTCGATCACCCAGGGCTGGCGGCCGTACTCGGCCACGAACCAGCCGCTTTCAATGGCGACCCAGGGCAGCGGCAGGCTCCACAGCGCCACCTTCAACAGGCCCGGGCGGCTGTCCAGACGCCCGCGCGAGGCCAGCCAGAAGGCCACGCCGAAGAACAGGATCAGGTACATGCCCACCGCCACCATGATGCGGAACGCCCAGAACAGCGGCGCCACATTCGGCACGGTGTCGATCGCGGCCTGCTTGATGTCGGCCTCGGTGACCTTGCTCATGTCTTCCTGGTAGCGCTTGACCAGCAGGGCGTAGCCCAGGTCCGGCCAGGTCTTGTCGAAGACCATGCGCGCGTCCACATCCTTGGGATTGGCGCGGATCTTCTGCAAGGCGTCATAGGCCACCATGCCGTCGCGAATGCGGTTTTCGGCGCGCAGGATCAGGTCGTTGATACCCAAGAGCGGCGTGGTGAGCGAACGGGTGCCGATGATGCCCATGACGTACGGGATCTCGATGGCGAAGTCGTTCTTGCGCTCGGCCTGGTTGGGAATCGCGAACAGGTTGAAGGACGCGGGCGCGGGCTCGGTCTCCCACATGGACTCCATGGCCGCGATCTTCATCTTCTGATGCTCGGTGGTGAGGTAACCGCTTTCGTCACCCAGCACCACCACCGACAACGCACCGGCCAGACCGAAGCTGGCAGCCACCGCCATCGAGCGCTTGGCCAGGTCGGTATGACGGCCCTTCAGCAGATACCAGGCGCTGATCGACATCACGAACATGGCGCCCGCGACGTAGCCGGCGCTGACCGTGTGCACGAACTTAGCCTGCGCCACGGGGTTGAAGATCACCGAGGCAAAGTCGGTCATCTCCATGCGCATGGTGTCGGGGTTGAAGATGGCGCCCACCGGGTTCTGCATCCAGCCGTTGGCGATCAGGATCCACAGCGCCGAGAAGTTGGTGCCGAATGCCACCAACCAGGTCACCACCAGGTGGCTGACCTTGGACATGCGATTCCAACCGAAGAAGAACAGGCCGACGAAGGTGGCTTCCAGGAAGAAGGCCATCAGCCCTTCCAGCGCAAGCGGCGCGCCGAAAATATCGCCCACGTAGTGACTGTAGTAGGACCAGTTCATGCCGAACTGGAATTCCATCACCACACCGGTAGCCACGCCCAGCGCGAAGTTGATGCCGAACAGCGTGCCCCAGAACATGGTCATCCGTTTCCAGATGGGGCGGCCGGTCATGACATACACGCTTTCCATGATGGCCAGCATGAACGACAGGCCAAGCGTGAGGGGAACGAACAGGAAATGGTAAAGCGCGGTCGCGGCAAACTGGAATCGCGACAGGTTGACGACGTCAAGATCAATCATTGGGGCGCTCCCAAGCAGTCGAGACACCGCGGCAACCGGCATGGTTCCCAGGCCGACTCTGGCGCCATGTTACGGGCGATGGATACAACTTCATAGCGGTTTCCTGAAAAATTTGGGTGCATGGCAGCTCAGTCCTTGCCCCGCAGTTTGCCGGCGAAGCCCAGCACCTTTTGCACCTGCGAACCCAGTCGCATGAGCTTTTGCAAGGTCTCCGGGGGCAGGCGTTGAACCTCATCGAACCATCCGGAAGACAATTCGATGAGCTCCAGCATTTCGGTCATGCGTTGTTGCGCGTAAGCGTCATTGGGCCCTGACGGTGTTTCCAGCAGGGTGTCGCGCAGCAGGGTCAGGGTGGGATCGATTTCGCGCTTGCGCTTTTCTTCCATCAGGATGCGGAAGATTTCCCAGACGTCTTTGGGCGTCTCGAAGTAGTCGCGGCGGTCGCCCACCTGGTGCACCAGCTTGACCAGGCGCCACGACTGCAACTCCTTCAGCCCCAAGCTGACGTTGGAGCGAGAAAACCCCAGCGTCTCGGCGATTTCGTCGGCATTCAGGGGGTCGGGGTGCAGGAACAGCAGGGCGTATATCTGGCCGACGGTGCGGTTTACGCCCCAACGGCTGCCCATTTCGCCAAAGTGCAGGACGAAACGTTCGTTTTGAGCGGTAAGAACCATGAGTATCGACGCCAGGGAGATCAAACATGGCGGCGTCGCTGACAGATACAGTTACACCGCTTTCAGAAATTCCTGAAATTATCGAACAAACTGTTCGTCAGCGCAAACCGTGTCGCAAAAAGCAAACAGCCACCGGGCCCAAAGGCGCGGTGGCTGTAAACAGGGACAAAAGCCCCCGGGGATTCAATCGGGCCGGTCAGCCTGCCTTGACGGCGACTGCGGCGGAAACGCGCTTGGCCTTGGCGCGCGCGGCGGCCACGTCCTCCGCCACGGCCAGTCCCACGCCCATGCGGCGCTTGACGAAGGATTCCGGTTTGCCGAACAGGCGGATGTCCGTGCCCGGCTCGGCCAGCGCTTCGGCCACGTTGTGGAACGACACGGCAGCCGCGTCCACGCCGCCATAGATGACGCTGCTGGCGCCCGGCTGGCGCAGGCTGGTGTCCACCGGCAGCCCGAGCAAAGCGCGCGCGTGCAGTTCAAATTCGTTCTGGGTCTGGGTGATCATGGTGACCATGCCGGTGTCATGCGGCCGCGGGCTGACTTCCGAAAACCACACCTGGTCCCCCGCCACGAACAGCTCAACACCGAAGATGCCCAGCCCGCCCAGGTCGGATGTGACCGCCAGGGCGATTTCGCGAGCGCGCGCAAGCGCGGCGGGCGACATGGGATGCGGCTGCCAGCTTTCCACGTAGTCGCCGTCGACCTGCTTGTGGCCAATGGGTTCGCAATATTGGGTTTCGACGGTGCCGTCGGCGCCACGGGCGCGCACCGTCAGCAGCGTGATTTCGTAGTCGAAGCGGATGAAGCCTTCAACAATGGCCCGGCCGCCGCCGACCCGCCCGCCTTCCTGGGCGTAGCGCCACGACTGCGCCACGTCATCGGCGCTTTTGATCACGGACTGGCCCTTACCGGAGGACGACATCACCGGCTTGATGACGCAGGGGTAGCCGATGCCACCGTCGATGGCGGCCCGCAATTCTTCCTCGGTGTCGACAAAACGGTAGGGGGACGTGGGCAGCCCCAGCGTCTCGGCCGCCAGGCGCCGGATGCCCTCGCGGTTCATGGTCAATTGGGCGGCGCGGGCCGTCGGCGTCACGCGGGCCACGCCCGCCGCTTCCAGTTCCACCAGCAAACTGGTGGCAATAGCCTCGATTTCGGGGACAATAACGTGCGGCCGTTCCTGCTCGATGACCTTCTTCAAGGCGTCCGCGTCGGTCATGGAGACCACATGCGCGCGGTGCGCCACCTGGTGGCCCGGCGCGTCGGCATACCGATCCACCGCAATGACTTCCACGCCCAGCCTTTGCAGGGCAATGATGACCTCTTTGCCCAACTCGCCGGACCCGAGCAACATGACTCGGGTGGCCAGGGGGGACAGGGGCGTGCCAAGAACGGGGCTGGAGATACTGGACATGGAATGGGCCGGGATAGAAGGATTTGAAAGCCGTTGAAAAAAGTTCCGCCAGGATGCCATACGCCCCTGCCCGGGGCAAACCCGCCTACTGATATTAAAATCCCTGAATGACTGATCATCCCATCACATCGTCCGATGCCGCGCTGGCATCTGCACGCAGAACGTTGCAAGTCGAAAGCCAGGGTCTGCTGGACCTGTCCGCGCGGCTGGACGACTCATTCACCCAGGTCGTCGCCATGCTGCTGGCCTGCCGGGGCCGCGTCGTGGTCACCGGCATCGGCAAGACCGGGCACATCGCGCGCAAGATCGCCGCGACGTTCGCCTCGACCGGCACGCCCGCTTTCTTCGTGCACGCCGCGGAAGCCGTGCATGGCGACCTGGGCATGATCACGCAGGATGACGTGGTGATTGCCGTGTCGTATTCGGGCGCCGGCCAGGAACTGCTGACCATTCTGCCCGTGGCCCGGCGCATGGGCGCCAAGCTGGTGGCCATTACCGGCAACCCGCAATCTGAACTGGCCCTGCTGGCCGACGTGCACCTGGACGGCAGCGTGGCGCAGGAAGCCTGCCCGCTCAACCTGGCGCCCACGGCCAGCACCACGGCCGCGCTGGCCCTGGGCGACGCCCTGGCGGTTGCCTGCCTGGAAGCGCGCGGCTTCGGCCCGCAGGATTTCGCGCGGTCGCACCCCGGCGGCGCGCTGGGCCGCCGCCTGCTGACCCACGTGCGCGACGTCATGCGCCAGGGCAACGCCCTGCCCATCGTGCTGGCGGGCACCCCCGTGTCGCAAGCGCTGGAAGTCATGTCCGCCAAGGGCATGGGCATGACGGTCGTGACCGACGCCCAACACCGGCCGCTGGGTATCTTCACCGACGGCGACTTGCGCCGCCTGATCGCCCGCCACGGCGATATTCGAAGCTTGACTGTGGAGGCCGGCATGACCCGGTCTCCGCGCAGCATTCCCCCCGACGCGCTGGCCGCCGAGGCCGCCCAGCACATGGACGAGCTGCGGCTCAGCCAGATGCTGGTGCTGGACGCCGACGGCGCGCTGCTGGGCGCCTTGCACATGCATGATCTGATGGCCGCTAAAGTGGTATGACTATGACTCTTCCTGCTTCCGTGACTCACCCGGCCGAAGCGCTGGTCCTGGCCCGCATTCCCGCCACCGTGCGCGACCGCGCCGCCACCGTGCGCCTGATGGTGTTCGACGTGGACGGCGTGCTGACCGACGGCAGCCTCTACTACGGCGAAGGTGGCGAACTGCAAAAGCGCTTCCACGCCCTGGACGGCCACGGCTTGCGCCTCCTGATGGAAGGGGGCTTGACGGTGGCGCTGATGACGGGCCGCTCCGGCCCCATCGTGGCGCGCCGTGCCGCCGAACTTGGCATCTCGGAAGTGGTGCAGGGCGTGCGCGACAAAGGTTCGGCGCTGGCCGAACTTGCGCAGCGCGCTGGTGTCCAACTGAATCAAACCGGCTATATGGGCGATGACATCATCGACCTGCCGGCCATGCAGCGCGCCGGCTTTTCGGCCAGCGTGCCCAACGCACCCGGCTACGTCAGCCAGGCGGCACATTGGGTCTCCACGCAGCCCGGCGGCAGCGGCGCGGTGCGCGAATGCTGCGACCTGCTTCTGGCATCCCAAGGACGCCTGGGCGCGTTCCTGGCGGCGCCGGGCCTGTTAGGCCCGGGCGCCATCCAATGACGGCCCCGAACCCCGACACGCCCTTGCGGCGACACTGATGAAAGAACGTTTTCCTTCCCTGATCGCGCTGTTCCTGCTGCTGGTGCTGGTCACCAGTTCATGGTGGGCCGCCGATTACGCGCAGCGGGCCATCCAGGTGGATCCGCCCCGCCGCATCACCCACGAGATGGACGCCTGGTCGCGCGATTTCGTCATGCTGCGCACGGACCCCACCGGCCGCCCGATCAACCGACTGGAGGGCGAATACGCGGAACATTTCCCCGACGACGATTCGTATCACATCACCGCCCCGCGCGCGGTGGGCCAGCGCGAAGACAACCCGGTCACGGTAGGCGTATCGAAAACAGCCGTGATGGAGCAAGGCGGCAAGCGCATCGTCATGAATGGCGACGCCCATGTGCACCGCCAGCCCGACGCCAACAACGACGTGCTCGACGTGCGCAGCCAGCAGTTGATCATCCTGCCTGACGAAGATGTGGTCTACACGGACCTGCCCGCCGAAGTCATCAAGGGCCGTTCACGCATGAACGGCAAGGGCATGCACTACAACAACAAGACACGCCAGTTGCAGGTGTCGGCGTCGACGGATGTTGAGATCGCCGGTTCCGAAGGCAGGCAACAGCGCCGCACCGAGATTCCCGCCAACAACACTGACCAAAAGAAACCATGACCGACCTTCGGACTCTCTTTGCCCCGACGACCCGCCTGCTGGGCGCCGTCCTGCTGTCGGCCTCGGTGCTTGCGCCCGCCTACGCGGCGGAACCCGCGGCCAAGCCGGCCGAAGAGCCCAGCACGCTGATCCTGTCGGACACCCTGCACTACGACGACGTCAACAAGAAAAGCGTGTTCACCGGCAACGTCAACATGACGCGCGGCCTGATGACGCTGACCTCCGACACGCTGGAAATGCATGAGGACGCCCAAGGCGGCCAATACGGCACGGCCACGGCCAACAAGGGCAAGGTTGTGACCATACGCCAGGAACGCCCCGAGACCTTTGAGCTTATCGAAGGCAAGGGCTTGCGCGCCGAATACGATGGCACGAAAAGCACGTTCGACCTGATCGGCCAGGCTGTCGTGGTCCGTTACGTCTGTGGCAAACCGTTCGACACGATTCGCGGCGAACGGATACGCTACAACGAAAAAACCGGCACCTACGAAGCCCAGGGCGGCCCCAACTCCGCTGCGGCGGGCGGCCGCGTGCGTTCGGTTGCCGAACCGCGCGCCAAGTCCGATGCCGCCGTGGCCGAATGCCGCAAGCAGCAAGCCGCCAAGAAAGGGCGCTAAAAGCGCCCCCCACGCAACACCACTCGCACCTACGATGAACCAACCTTCTGTGCCCACCCCCGTGACCTCCGCCCCTTCCGGGGTCAAGCAGGGCAGCCTGCGCGCAACCGGTTTGCGCAAGACCTACAACGGCCGGACCGTGGTGCAGGATGTGTCCCTGTCCGTGGTCAGTGGCGAAGTCGTGGGACTGCTTGGACCCAACGGCGCCGGCAAGACCACCAGCTTCTACATGATCGTGGGCCTGGTGCCGGCGGACGCGGGGCGCATTGAAATCGACGGCGCCGTCATCACCGCAATGCCGATCCACAAGCGCGCGCGCATGGGTCTGTCATACCTGCCCCAGGACGCTTCCGTGTTCCGCCGCCTGACGGTCGAACAGAACATCCGCGCCGTGCTTGAGCTGCAAGTGGGGGCCGATGGCCGTCCGCTTTCCACGCCCAAGATCAATGAACAGATGGAGGCCCTGCTGGAAGAGCTGCAGATCGGCCATATCCGCAGCAATGCCGCGATTTCGCTGTCGGGTGGCGAACGCCGCCGCGTGGAAATCGCGCGCGCCCTGGCAACCAGCCCGCGCTTCATCCTGCTGGACGAACCCTTCGCCGGCGTGGACCCCATCGCCGTCATTGAAATCCAGCGCATCGTGCGTTTCTTGAAGGGCCGTGGCATCGGCGTGCTGATCACCGACCACAACGTGCGGGAAACGCTGGGCATCTGCGACCGCGCCTACATCATCAGCGAAGGCAAGGTACTGACCGACGGCCACCCTGACGAAATCGTGGGCGATCCGGCCGTGCGCCGCGTGTATCTGGGCGAGCACTTCCGCATGTAATCGGCACCCTGGGGAAGACCCCTAGTTCCCTCTGGGGACAAGGGCAAATACACCCTAGGGCGTCCGCCATAAAAATGCCATGTTCTTGCGCTAGGTCAGCTTGTTTTATCGGCCCGAGTCTATACACTAGTACTAAACGTAGCCACCCAATCAAGGAGAACGCCTAACGACCTCACCGCGCATTTCGCGCAACCATTTTTTCTCTTTTAGAAGGAGAGCACACTATGAACCTGAGCATCTGCGGTCGTCACCTCGACGTCACCCCGGCAATCCGGGAATATGTCATGAACAAACTGGCGCGAGTGCTGCGGCATTTCGATCACGTCATCGATACCCAGGTCATGCTCTCGGTAGAGCCCCTGCGGCATAGAGCCGAAATCACCATGCGTCTAAGCGGTAAGGACATTCATTGTGAAGCTACCGATGAAAATCTCTATGCGGCCATAGACCTTCTTGCTGACAAAGTCGACCGTCAGGTCATCAAGCACAAGGACAAGGTACGAAGTCACTCAGCGGAGTCCGTGAAGCGGCAAGCGGCGAACCTTTCGCCACCCCAGCAGTAACGCGCTTCATGATCACTCGCCCTGAGCGATACGCTAAACAGCGATTGTAAAAATCCTGCCTAAGTCCCGGTGTCCCGCTAGACGTCAGTCCAGTCGGGGCATCGGCAAAGCTCCCCGCAGTACCCTTCTCGCAGTACCCCCCTCCGTAGTTTCCCCTTCGCCCTGCCCCCTCGATTTGTCCCCAAAATTCTCGGCTTGCACTGGCCCAGGTCCTTGCGTCGCGCTCATTGCGTGTGGGCGGTCGATCCCGCGTCCCCAGGGTTGGCCCGAATGCCGGAAAACCCACAATGCGCCGCGATCAGACTATGCTGTCGCTCTTGCCGTACCGTCCGCCGCCCATTCCATGAGCGCGGCGCAAGGCCAATTTATTGCACTGCGTCATATAACCATATAATGATCCGATGAATCATTTGTCGCGCATCCTACCCGCCGGCAACGTCGTGCTCGATATGCTCGCCACGAGCAAGAAACGAGCGTTCGAACAAGCTGGCCTTCTTTTTGAAAACAACCATGGCTTGGCACGCGCGCTCGTGTTCGACAGCCTGTTTGCCCGGGAACGTCTTGGCTCCACTGCCCTTGGGCAGGGTGTGGCCGTTCCGCATGGCCGCGTGAAAGGACTGGAGCAGGCGCTGGCGGCATTCATCCGCCTGGCCCAGCCCATTTCGTTCGACGCGCCCGACGGGCAACCGGTGTCGATGCTGCTTTGCCTGCTGGTGCCGGAAACGGCCACGCAACAGCACTTGGACATCCTGGCCGAACTGGCACAGCTGATGTCGAACAAGGCGTTGCGTGAAGCGCTGGCCACCGAGCCCGATCCGGCCATCGTCCACAAAATGCTCACGACCGGCAAACTCTGACCCTCGCGGACACGCAGCCATGCTAACGGTGCAGGAACTCGTCGACGACAACGCCGACAAAATCCCCTTTAACTGGATATCCGGCCAAGGCGCCGCGGACCGCGCCATTCCCGATGACGGCATGGCCGCCGCCGACCTGGTTGGCCACCTGAACCTGATCCACCCGTCCCGCATCCAGGTGTTCGGGCAGGAAGAGCTGGCGTACTACACCCGCTTCGACCTGCGCCGCCGCATGCACCACATGGACGAGCTGCTGATCGGCGGCGTGCCCGCCATTCTGCTGGCCGATGGCCTGACGCCCCCGCAAGACCTCGTGGACCAATGCGACCAGCATCAGGTGCCGCTGCTGTCCACCCCGGTGGCCGCCGCGCAACTGATCGACCTGCTGCGCATCTACCTGGGTAAGAAGCTGGCGCCCACCACCACGGTGCATGGCGTGTTCCTGGACGTGCTGGGTCTGGGGGTGTTGATCACCGGCGAATCGGGCCTGGGCAAGAGCGAACTGGCGCTGGAACTGATTTCGCGCGGACACGGCCTGGTGGCCGACGACGCCGTGGAATTCTCCCGCACCGCGCCCAACATGATCGAAGGCCACTGTCCCCAACTGCTGCAAAACCTGCTGGAAGTTCGTGGCCTGGGCCTGCTTGATATCCGCACCATCTTCGGCGAGACCTCGGTACGCCGGAAGATGCGCCTGAAGCTCATCGTGCATCTGGTGCGCGCCACCGCGCAAGACAAGTTCGAACGCTTGCCGCTGCAAGACATCACGCAAGACATGCTGGGCCTGCCCGTGCGCAAGGTGATGCTGCAAGTGGCAGCCGGCCGCAACCTGGCCGTGCTGGTGGAAGCCGCCGTGCGCAATACCATCCTGAAGCTGCGCGGCATCGATACGCTGGGCGAATTCATGGAACGCCAGGCCATGGCGATCCTGCAAAGCAGCAAGTGAACGCGCGTCGCCGCTAGCCGGCCTTAGTTCAAGGTGGACGACGCGCGCGCCCGCTTGACCTCAAGCGCGGTAACGCCGCCTGCTTCGTTGCCCCAGCTATTGCGGATGTAGGACACCAGCATGGCGATGTCACTGTCGTTCAGGATCTGGCCAAACGGCGGCATGCCATGCGGCCGTGGGTTGGCGACCGTGGCGGGCGCATAGCCGCCGTCCAACACCATGCGTATGGCGTTGACCGGCGACGGCGCCGTCACCGTCGGGTTGCCCGCCAACGCCGGCCACGCGTTGCCGCTGCCCTGACCCTGCGGCTGATGGCATTGCGCGCAATGCTGGCGATAGATCTTGCTGCCCAACTCCATTGCCGCGGGCGCTGCCGCCGCCGTTGAGCGTGGCGTGGAAGGCGGCGTCGCCGACAGGGACTTGATGTAGACGCCAATCGCCAGCGCGTCGTCATCCGTCAGGTGCTGCGTGCTGCCCAGCACAACTTCAGCCATCGGACCGCTGGCGCTCGAATGGACCGAGATGCCGGTCTTGAGCAAGGCGGCGATGTCGGCCGCCGTCCAGCGGCCCATGCCGGTCTGTCTATCGTTGGTGAGCGGCGGCGCATACCAATCCAGCACGGGAATGATGCCGCCCGTGAACGCATCGGACGACCGGGTCGCCCCCAGGCTGTTGCGCGGTGTATGGCAGGCGGCACAATGCCCCAGGCCTTCGACCAGATAGCGGCCGCGGTTCCATTGCACTGATTGCCCCGCGTCGGCCTCTTGCACGCCCGGTTTGAAATACAGCGCACGCCACGCGGCCAGCAAGGCGCGCTGGTCGTAGGGGAACGCCATATCGGGCGGGCGACTGGGCTGGCTCACCGGCGGCACGCTGCGCAGGTAGGCGTACAAGGCATCGGCATCGGCCCGCGTGACACGGGTGTATTCCGTGTAGGGGAAGGCCGGATACAGCAGCGTGCCGTCCTTGGATTTACCGTTGTGCAGCGCTTGCCAGAAGTCGTCGGCGGTCCAGGTGCCGATGCCCGTTTTTTCATCAGGCGTGATGTTCGGGCCGTACACCGTGCCGAATGGCGTGGGGATCGGCGTGCCGCCCGCCAGCGCCTTGCCGCCTCGGCTGGTGTGGCAGGCCATGCAGTTACCGGCCAGCGCCAGATAGCGGCCGCGCTCGACCAGCGTGCCTGCGTCTGCCGTGGCGGCAGGGCCCGTGCTGGTGTCGTCGCGCGTGCCCAGCCAAACCAGGCCGCCTACCGTCACGACACACGCCAACAACACGACAGTCAGGATTTTCTTCAGCAGTTTCATCATGGCCCCCGGATCAGCGTTGCGCCTGGCTGCCGCATTCCGCGGGCAAGCGCAGCGACCCCGCGCTTTCTGGCGCGTAGGGCTCGGTGACGGGCTGTGACGACAGCCACGCGGCCAGGGCGCCGATGTCGGCCGGGGTGAGCTTGTTGGCGATGTCGGCCATGCAGTCCGGCGCGGCGGCGCGGCGCAGCCCGGTCTTCCAACTGCCGATCTGCGAACCGATGTAGTCACGCGGCAAACCCAGCAATCCAGGAATGGCGGGCATCAGGCCGCTGAGCGCGGCGCCGTGACAGGACGCACAGGCAGGCAGGCCACGAGCCGCGTCGCCCTGCAAGGCCAGCTTGCGGCCGGCCTCCAGCGTGGCGCGGGATACCTCCGCGCGCGCCGGTGGCGGATAGGGCACATGCTGCTCGGAAAAATACGCGGCCATCTCGCGCAGGTAGTCGTCGGGTAGACCCGCCAGCAGATGCGACATGGGCCGGTACTGACGGCGCTCGTCGCGGAAATTCAGCAACTGGTGGTACAGGTATTCCTGCGGCTTGCCGGCCAGGCGCGGGTAGTACCCGTCGGCGCCCGCCCGGCCCTGCGCACCATGGCAGGCGGTACAGGCCGCAACGCGGGCCGCCATGGTGTCGGGCTGCAAGGTATCAGGCTTCAACGCATCGGGACTTGCGCTGGCGGGTATGGAAGGGGCTGAAGGCGGGGCGGCGGGCGACGCTGGCTGCGCGTGCACGGGGCTTGTCGTAAAGACCACAACGGCCGCCGCGAACACGCGGAAAATCGCCCCAAACCGCGGCAGTGAAACACTACGAAAGGAAATGAGCGCTAACATCTAGGTCGAATTCCTATCCCCCGAGAGCATGGCGGCGGGGCTGGTCAGTGAATCGATCAAGTATCCGGCCCGTAAGCTTAAGCGATGGAGCAAGAAAGGGTACAGGCGCAGATTCCCGATTTACGGCCATACCAGATGCCTTCTCGCCTGCATCGTCCTGGAAAAGCGTGCCACAATCATGTCCATGTTGAAAGTCGTCCTAGTCACCGGTATCTCGGGTTCGGGAAAATCAGTTGCCTTGCGCATGCTTGAGGACGCCAGCTACACCTGCGTCGACAACTTGCCTGTGCGCTTCCTGACCGAATTCATCGCCAACGCACGCGATGAAGGCTTGGAGCGCGTGGCCGTGGCAATCGACGTCCGCTCACCCGGCGAACTCGCCGAACTGCCTGACGTCGTGACGGCGCTGCGTTCCATGGGCACCAGCCTGCGCGTGGTGTTCCTGGACGCGAACACCTCGACGCTGGTGCAGCGTTACTCCGAATCGCGTCGCCGCCATCCGCTTACCGATCGCCTGCAACGCGGCGGCACGCCGCCCTCGCTTGCCGACTGCATCGCGCTGGAACGTGAACTGCTGGCGCCACTGCGCGAGCAGGAACATGTGATCGACACCTCGGATCTGACCCCCGGTCAGTTGCGCGCCTGGATCCGCGACTTGATCCAGGCCGACCGCGCGCCGCTGGTACTGACCTTCGAATCCTTTGCCTACAAGCGCGGCGTGCCCGGCGACGCCGATCTGGTGTTCGACGTGCGCTGCCTGCCCAACCCGCATTACGACCGCAACCTGCGGCCGCTGACCGGGCGCGATGAACCCGTGGCCACCTGGCTGGCCGGTTACGAGCAAGTGGGGCAGATGGTCGACGACATCGCCGGCTTCCTGAACCGCTGGCTGCCGCAATACACGCAAGACACCCGCAACTACCTGACCGTGGCAATCGGCTGCACGGGCGGCCAGCACCGCTCGGTCTATGTGGTGGAGCAGTTGGCGCTGCGCTTCGCCGACCACGACCCCTTGCTGGTGCGCCACCGAAACCAATTGCCCACCGAATCCGCATGACCCTGTCTCGCCCGCTGCGCCCGATCCTGATGTTGTTGCTGGCCATTGCCGTGGCCGGCTGCTCTTCCACCGGCGGAAGCAAAAAGGGCGGCGGGTACTACAAGGACGACGGCCCGGACGCCAACCCGCCGTCGAACCTGGACCAGGTGCCGGATGCGGTGCCCCGCATCGAACCCTATGCCAGCGGCGCCAACCGGCCCTATGTGGTTTTCGGCAAGCGCTACGTGCCGGACACCAGCGGCCAAGCGTATAAGCAGCGCGGCCTGGCATCCTGGTACGGTAAGAAGTTCCACGGCAATGCCACGTCCATCGGCGAGTCCTACGACATGTACGCCATGACGGCGGCCCACACGACGCTGCCACTTCCCAGCTATGCGCGCGTCACCAGCCTGGTCAACGGCAAGACGATCATCGTGCGGGTGAACGACCGTGGTCCGTTCCATAGCGACCGCATCATGGATTTGTCTTACGTGGCCGCCTACAAGCTGGGCATCATCGGACCGGGTAGTGGCCAGGTAGTGGTCGAGAGCATTCCGCAGGAAGAGATCCGACGCCTGGCCTCGCAAGGAACGCCCGCGGTGCCTGCACCGGAACCCGATTCCGCCACGGGCTCGTTGCCCGTCCAGGCGCCGTTGACCGCGGCGCCGGTAGCGTTGACGGCTGAACCCTTGCCCGGCCCCGCCGCGGGTTCGGCTCCGGTACGCCAGGCGCCGGCAGCCGGCATCGGCAATGTCTATCTGCAAGTGGGCGCGTTCAGTCAGGCCGGCAACGCGCAATCGCTGGTTGCCCGCATCAATCCGCAACTGAGCTCGGTCGGCGCGCCGCCCGCCAAGGTGGATCAATCCAACAACCTGTACCGGGTCAGGATCGGCCCGTACCCCGACCGCCAAAGCGCGTTGAACGCGGTGCCGACAGTGTCGGACCGCATCGGCATCCTGCCCAGCATCGCCACGCAGTAACGCGGACGGCTTTCGGGCTTACCAAGGCAGAGTTAACAAGGCAGATTCACCACGGCAGCTCGGCTTGCCCGTCGCAGATGCGGCGCGCGCGCGGGTTGCGGCTGACATAGCGGTTGCCTTCGTGGGCCAGCAGCGCCTGCTTGCGCGGGAGCCCGCCGCCAAACCCCGTCAGCGAGGTATCGGCGCCAATCACGCGGTGACACGGAATGATGATGATGATGGGGTTGCGGCCGACCGCGCCGCCGACTGCCTGCGCGCCCTTGGGCCGCCCCACGCTGCGGGCCAGGTCGCCATAGCTGGCGAGCTTGCCAAAATCCAGTGCGCACAGTGACTGCCAGACCTTGTGCTGGAACGCGGTGCCGACGGGGTCGAGCGCCACGTCGAAAGCGCGGCGCTTGCCCGCGAACCATTCGTCCAGTTCGCGACGCGCCTGCTCCAGGATGGGATCGGCGTCCGTATGCGCCCAGCCTTCAGGCGACGGCAGCGATTCCTGGTCCGTGAACCAGGCACCACGCAGGCCTTTCGGGCTGGCGACCAGGCGCAGCTCCCCCAAAGGGGTGGGCATGTCGCGGTATGCCAAGGGTTCCAGCGGATCGGCGGGTTTTTTTGACACGATAGTTGGGTACGCCATGGCTTAGTCCGCCGACTTCTTGCGCGACAGCGCCCGGTTGTACAACACGTCTCGCGGCTGGCCCGTGACCTTGGCGGCGACCCGCGCGGCGTCGCGCACGGACAGCGATTCCAACAGCGCGTCCAACAATACATCGGTGCGCGGATCGGCATCCGCGTCGATTTCCTGCTCGGCGGCGGCATGCGCGATCAGCACGAATTCACCCTGCTCGCGGTGAGCGTCGGCAGCCAGCCAGGCCGCCGCTTCGCCCATCGTGATGGTGGCGATTTCTTCAAAGCGCTTGGTGAGCTCACGCGCCACGGTCAATTGCCGGTCGGGCCCGCAGACTTCCAGCAGGTCCGCCAGCGTGGCGGCCAACCGGTGGGGGGATTCGAACATCACCACGGGCGCGGGCAAGGCGCACCACGAACGTAGCCAGCGCTGGCGAGCCACGGCCTTGGGTGGCGGGAAACCGGCAAAGGCGTAGGCGGGGTTTTCGTCGGTGGTCACGCCGCTGCCCATCAGCGCCGCGATGACGGCGCTGGGCCCCGGCACGGGCACCACCGCGAAGCCGGCGTCGCGCACGGCGCGCACCACGCGCGCGCCAGGATCGCTGACGGCGGGTGCGCCCGCGTCCGACACCAGCGCCACGCGCTGGCCTTGGGCCAGGCGTTCACAGATGGCTTGGGCGGCGGTGGCTTCATTGTGGCGGTGCGCGGCCATGAGCGGCGTGCTGACGCCCCAGGCGTCCAGCAAGGTGCGGCTGGCGCGCGTGTCTTCGGCGGCAATCACGTCGGCGCGTTGCAGGGCATGCCAGGCCCGCAGCCCCAAGTCGCCCAGGTTACCGATCGGCGTGGCCACGACGTACAGCGTCGACGCGGGCCAATGCTGCCCCGCCACACGGTCGGCCACGCGGCTCCAGGCATCGCCGCCGGGCGGGGGTGAGACATTTTGATTCATTGCAGCCTACTGACACGGAAAACCATGTCAGTGTAGCCGCCAATCCCTGCCATCTTCGGAGCCTGCATGACGGACGATACCTTGCGCCTGGCCTGCGAACTGGCGCTGGCCGCCCGGCGTCGCGCGGACAAACGGCGGCGGCGCAGCCGACGGCCGCCCGCGCCAGGCGACACGCCGGTGCGCCGCTCGCCCATGCAGCGCCGGGGAGACCACCACGAAGACGCCGCGCTGCGGCTGCTGCAAGCACGCGGCCTGGTCTTGCTGGCGCGCAATCTGTGGACGCGGGCCGGGGAAATCGATCTGGTCATGCGCGACGGCAACACGCTGGTCTTCGTCGAAGTCCGTGCCCGCGCACGCACGCGCTACGGCGGCGCGGCGGCAAGCATCGGCCGCGACAAACAGGCTCGGCTGGCCCGCGCGGCCGCGCACTGGCTACCGGAATTGGCGCGGCGGCATTGGCAAGGGGTGGCTCCCCCTGCCCGCTTCGACGCGGTGGTGTTCGACGACGGCCATCCGCAATGGCTGCGCGCCGCCTTTGTGCTGCCGTAGCCGGCGGCACTTGCAGGGTCCGGACACGTCCGTAACCCCCTGCCGCACAGTCGTTACGCATGGACAGAACGGCGCGACGGCCCCGTGAGATAATCGCGCCCATGGATATGACCTCTCGTATGACGTCGCACTTTCGCGACGCCATGGCTGCGTGCGAACAAAGTATGAACGTCCTGGCGGAACCGCTGGCAGTGGCGGTCGACGTGCTGTTCGGCGCCCTGGCGAACAACGGCAAGATTCTGGCTTGCGGCAACGGTGGCTCGGCCGCCGATGCGCAGCATTTCATCGCCGAACTGGTGGGCCGCTTCGAACGCGAGCGCCTGCCCCTGGCGGGCATCGCGCTCAATACCGACACCTCCATTCTCACCGCCGTCGGCAACGACTACGGCTTTGACGAAATCTATGAGCGCCAGGTCAACGCCTTCGGGCAGGCCGGCGACGTACTGGTGGCCATCTCCACCAGCGGCAATTCACCCAACGTGGTGCGGGCCATGGAAGCCGCCAGCGCCCGCGAAATGCACGTGCTTGCCCTGACGGGCAAGGGCGGCGGCGTCATGGGGGAACTCATCACGCCCATGGACGTCCATCTATGTGTTCCCAGCGACCGCACCATGCGGATCCAGGAAGTCCATATTCTGCTGCTGCACGCGCTTTGCGACGGCATCGACGCTCTTCTGCTTGGAGACACCGAATGATTTCTGACGTCAGAACCGCAGTTCGCCCCCTGATGCTCGCCGCGGCGCTGTCCACCGCCGCCCTGTCGCTGTCGGCCTGCGCGCCCCTGATCGTGGGCGGCGCGGCCGCCACCACGGCGGTCGTCATCACCGACCGCCGCACCTCCGGCATCCAGCTTGAAGACCAGAACATTGCCTTCAAGGCGCAAAGCCAGATCTCGCAAAAGCTGGGCGACACGGCCCGGGTCAATGCCATGGCCTATGGTGGGCACCTGCTGCTGACGGGCGACGTGCCCACCGAGCAAGCCAAAGCCGAAGCGACCACCATTGCGCAAGGCATCGAAAACGTCAAACAGGTCATCAACCAGTTGAACGTCGGCCCCATCGCCTCGTTCGGCACACGTTCGAACGACACATGGCTGACGTCCAAGGTCAAGACCGCGCTGATCAACACCAAGTACGTGCCGTCCGGCACCATCGCACTGACGACCGACAATAGCGTCGTCTACCTGATGGGCAAGGTGACCCAGGCCGAAGGCGACTACGCCGCCAACGCCACGGCGGATGTCGGCGGCGTGGTCAAGGTGGTTAAACTGTTCGAAATCATCAGCCGCGAAGAAGCGATCCGGTTGTCCAACAGCAGCACCCGGGACGCCGCCACAGAAACCAAAGCGCCTATTCAAAGCGGCGCCGGCGCAGCACCCAGCGACAACAACGCGGCCGGCACGAGCAACGGCGTAGAAGCGATGCCCATCAAATGAAAAAAGCCATCGTAGCCCTGGCCGTCCTGGTGGCGGTTGGCGTCGGCGCCTGGTTCGTCTGGCGTCCTGCCCAGACCGCGCCCGACGTCTCCTTCACCACGCTGGAAGGCAAAACCTTTTCAATGCAGGACCTGCGCGGCAAGGTTGTGCTGGTCAAGTTCTGGGCAACCAGTTGTGTCACTTGCGTGAAGCAGATGCCGGAAACCATCGCCGCCTACAAGGAATACGCCGCGAAGGGCTACGAGGCCGTGGCGGTCGCCATGGACTACGACCCGCCCAATTACGTGCTGAACTTCGCCGAGCAGCGCAAGCTGCCTTTCCCGGTGGCGCTGGACACCAAGGGCGAGATCGCGCGCGCGTTCGGCGACATCCGGCTCACCCCCACCGCCTTCCTGATCGACAAGCAGGGGCACATCATCAAGCGCTATCTGGGTGAATACGACGTGGCCGAATTCCACGCCACGGTGGAAAAGGCGCTGGCGGCAGGCTGATTACGCTGGGTTTGCGCGTTTGGTTGTCAGCGCGTTTCCCAGTTGCTCCGTTCCCCGCCCCCAAAACAAAACCGCCCATTGGGCGGTTTTGTTTTTGCCCGGCCGTATCAGCCGAGTCCAGCGGTATCTGCCGGACTCAAAACGCCGGAATGACCGCGCCCTTGTACTTTTCCTGGATGAATTTCTTCACCTCGGGCGAGTGCAGCGCGTCAACCAGCTTCTTGATGCCGGGGGCGTCCTTGTTGTCCGACCGGGTCACCAGAATGTTGGCGTAGGGCGAATCAGCGCCCTCGATGAACAACGCATCCTTCGTGGGAACCAGGCCGGCTTCCAGCGCGTAGTTGGTGTTGATCAAGGCCAGGTCCACGTCATCCAGCGCGCGCGGCAGCATTGCAGCTTCGAGTTCGCGGAATTTCAGCTTCTTGGGGTTCTCGACCACATCGGCGGCGGTGGCCAGGATGTTGGACGGATCCTTCAGCTTGATCACGCCCTGCTTTTGCAGCAGCACCAGCGCGCGGCCGCCGTTGGACGGATCGTTCGGGATGGCGACCGTGGCGCCGTCCTTGAGCTCGGTCAGGCTCTTGATCTTCTTGGAATACCCGCCAAAGGGTTCGACGTGGACCAGCGCCACCGGCACCAGCGTGGCCTTGCGGTCTTTGTTGAACGAATCCAGGTACGGCTTGTGCTGGAAGAAGTTGGCGTCCAACTGCTTGTCCACCAATTGCAGGTTGGGCTGCACGTAATCACTGAACACCGTGATGTCGAGCTCGACGCCTTGCTTGGCCAACTGCGGTTTCACCACTTCCAGGATTTCGGCGTGGGGAACCTGGGTCGCGCCCACCACCACTTTTTCTGCATGGGCGGCATGGGCCGCCACCAGGAAGGCCGATGCCACCAGGGCAGACCGGACGAAGTTCAAACGCATGTGTTGCCTCTTTTATGGGATGAAAATAGGGGACTGATTCTCAATAGCCAGGATTCGCCCCCTTTTGCGGGGCCCCGCTGTCTCGAAAACGCACCCAATTTACCTGAATGCCGGTTATTTGTCGGGCATATGGACATGGGTTTTAGGCATATGAAACGCGGGGGTACTACAATCCGTCGTATGCTTGCGCTACCGCGTTTCGAACGCGATGTTGTGCAGGCATTTTTTCTAACCACTCATACTTTTATTTGCCGACTTAGCTGCCATGACCGACACCCCCGACCCTGCTGCCGTTTCGTCCCCCGCTGTCAAAGCCGCTGTGCTGTCTGAAGCACTGCCGTATATCCGACGATTCCACGGCAAGACCATCGTGGTCAAGTACGGCGGCAACGCCATGACGGAAGAGCGCTTGCAGCGCAGCTTCGCGCACGACGTCGTGCTGCTCAAGCTGGTGGGTCTGAACCCGGTGGTGGTGCACGGCGGCGGTCCGCAGATCGACGACGCGCTGCGCCGCATCGGCAAGCAAGGCACCTTCATCCAGGGCATGCGCGTGACCGATGCCGAAACCATGGAAGTGGTTGAATGGGTGTTGGGCGGCCAGGTCCAGCAAGACATCGTCATGATGATCAACGAGGTCGGCGGCAAGGCCGTGGGCCTGACCGGCAAGGATGGCGGCTTGATCCAGGCCCAGAAAAAACTGATGGCCAACAAGGACAACCCCGCCGAACCGATCGACATCGGCTTCGTGGGCGACATCACGCTGGTTGAACCTGCCGTGGTCAAGGCCCTGCAA
This sequence comes from Achromobacter spanius, assembly GCF_029637605.1. Classification (NCBI taxonomy): domain Bacteria; kingdom Pseudomonadati; phylum Pseudomonadota; class Betaproteobacteria; order Burkholderiales; family Alcaligenaceae; genus Achromobacter; species Achromobacter spanius. Next base: position 4,120,528 of record NZ_CP121261.1, read on the forward strand.
GACGACCAGTTCATTCCCGTGATCTCGCCCATCGGCTATGGCGAAGACGGCACCGCCTACAACATCAACGCCGACGTCGTCGCCGGCAAGATGGCCGAAGTGCTGGGCGCCGAAAAGCTCTTGATGCTGACCAATACCCCGGGCGTGCTGGACAAGGCGGGCAAGCTGTTGCGCAGCCTGTCGGCCCAGACCATCGACGAGCTCTTCGCCGACGGCACTATCTCGGGCGGCATGCTGCCCAAGATCTCGTCGGCGCTGGATGCCGCCAAGAACGGCGTGAATTCCGTGCATATCGTCGACGGCCGCGTGCCGCACTGCCTGCTGCTGGAAATCCTGACCGACCAAGGCGTGGGCACGATGATCAGCTCGCATTGATGCGAGCACAGCGCCTCTTGTTGCGGCCGGCGGTGCGCCTGCGCCGCTCACGCCGCGTGGCCACGGGCGTTTCCGAACGCCTGTGGCTGTTCGACCTGGACAACACGCTGCACGACACCTCCCATGCCATCTTTCCGAAGATAGACCTGGGCATGACCATGGCGGTGGCCGAGGCGCTGAATGTAGACGTCGACACCGCCAACGATCTGCGCAGGAAATATTGGCACCGCTACGGTGCCACGATGATTGGCATGGTGCGCCACCACGGCGTCAACCCGCACGACTTCCTGCACCGCAGCCACGACTTCGACGTCAACCCGCTGGTGCGCAGCGAAAAGGCGCTGGCCTACAAGCTGCGCCGCCTGCCCGGTCGCAAGGTGCTGCTGACCAACGCGCCACTGCGCTATGCGCGCTCCGTGCTGGAACGCCTGGGCATCCTGAACCAGTTCGACAGCCTGTGGGCCATCGAACACATGCAACTGCACGGTGAATTCCGGCCCAAGCCGTCGCCCGCGCTACTGCGCTATGTACTGGCCCGCGAAGGCGTGCCCGCCCACCGCGCCGTGCTGGTCGAAGACACGCTGGCCAACCTGCGCGGCGCGCGCAGCGTGGGCCTGCGCACGGTGCACGTGTATCACCCCGGCACGCCCTTTTCGCGCGGCCAATCGCATCGTCCGCCCTATGTCGACTTGCGGGTAAACTCCGTCAGTGATTTGTTGTTACGTCGGCGTCCCCTGCGGGGATAGCGGCGCGCTCCTCCCCTTCCCTTCACCGTCCAAGCCTGCGCGAGAGCAGTCCCTTCCATGGCGAGCAAACCCGGCGAGCGCAAGACCCAGATTCTGCAGACCCTGGCCGAGATGCTGGAGCAACCGCACGCATCTCGCATCACCACGGCCGCGCTGGCCGCGCGCCTGCAGGTGTCGGAAGCCGCGCTGTATCGGCATTTCGCCAGCAAGGCGCAGATGTTCGAAGGGCTGATCGAATTCATCGAAACCAGCATCTTCACGCTGGTCAACCAGATTGCCACCGTGGAACCCTACGGCGTGCCGCAAGCGCACAAGACCGTGGCAATGCTGTTGACGTTTTCCGAGCGCAACAAGGGCATGACGCGGGTGCTGACGGGCGACGCGCTGGTCACGGAAGACAACCGGCTGCAAGAGCGCATCAACCATATCAATGACCGGATCGAAACGTCGTTGAAGCAGTCGCTGCGTATCGCCATCACCGACGGCGGTTTGCCGGCGGATGCCAACGTGGCCGCGCACGCCAGCCTGCTGACGCATCTGGTGTTGGGCCGCTGGCTGCGCTATGCGCAAAGCGGCTGGCGGGTTGCGCCGACGCTGCACCTGGATGAGCAACTGCGCCTGGCGCTGGGCTGAAGCGCCCCCTTGCGAGCCGCAAGGGCGAACGAGCATAATGCGCCGGGTAGGTTTCCTCAAGCCCAAAGCTCTATCGGTTTGATCTACATCAATGCGGGTTTTCCTCAATGCCGTCACGATCGTCCTGTAGCGTCGACACATCGAATTGAATAAACCCGTGCTCGCGGGAAGCGTGTCGACGGTTTGACCTCAACCGGAGATGGATATGACCGCGCCAGCCGCTGTCCCTGCCTCGCAAGCCCCCAAGAAAGTAAAAATACCCATCGGACTCATCGCCGGCGTCTTGGTGATGATCGGGGTGCTAATGATGCCCCTGCCCGCCGACCTGCCGGTTGCGGGCCACCGCATGCTGGCGATCCTGGCATTCGCCGTGGTGGTCTGGATTACCGAAGCCGTGTCTTACGAAGCCAGCGCGATCATGATCACGACGCTGATGGCTTTCCTGCTGGGCACGGCTCCGACAATCAAAGACCCGAACGTGCTGTACGGCACGTCCGCCGCCATCAGCATGGCGCTGACGGGCTTTGCCAACTCGGCGCTGGCGCTGGTCACCGGCGCCTTGTTCATTGCCGCCGCCATGACGTTCACCGGGCTGGACCGGCGCATTGCGCTGGTCACGCTGTCGCGGGTGGGCACCAGCACGCGCCGCATCCTGATCGGATGTATCGCCGTGACGATCGTGTTGAGCCTGGTCGTGCCCAGCGCCACCGCGCGCAGCGCCGCCGTGGTGCCGATCATGATGGGCGTCATCGCCGCCTTCGGCGTGGACAAGCGCTCGAACATCGCGGCCGGCATCATGATCATCGTGGCGCAGGCCACCAGCATCTGGAACGTGGGCATCCAGACCGCCGCCGCGCAAAACCTGCTGACCGTCGGCTTCATGGAAAAGATGCTGGGTGAGCGTGTGGCGTGGTCGGACTGGCTGATTGCCGGCGCCCCGTGGTCGCTGATCATGTCGGCCGTGCTGATCGTCGTGGTGCTCAAGCTGCTGCCGCCGGAAAGCGACAGCATCGCCGGGGGCAAGGAAGCCGTCGAAAAGTCGCTGATTGAACTGGGCCCGATGACCAGCGCGCAAAAGCGCCTGATGGGTGTGTCGCTGATGCTGCTGCTGTTCTGGGCAACCGAAGGCAAGCTGCACAAGTTCGACACCACGTCCACCACCTACTTTGGCCTGGTTTTGTTGCTGCTGCCGCGCTTTGGCGTGATGACGTGGAAAGACGTGCAGTCGCGCATTCCATGGGGCACCGTGATTGTGTTCGGCGTGGGTATCAGCCTGGGCACCGCCCTGCTGACCACACAAGCCGGCCAATGGCTGGGCAACCAGGTGGTTGCGCACACCGGGCTGGACCATCTTGGGCCGCTCGCCATCTTCGCCGTGCTGGCCGCGTTCCTGATCGTCATCCACCTGGGTTTCGCCAGCGCCACCGCGCTGACCTCGGCCATGCTGCCCATCCTGATTTCGGTGCTGGCCACGCTGCCCGGCGATTTCAGTCGCCTGGGCATGACGATGCTGTTGGGCTTTGTCGTCAGCTACGGCTTCATCCTGCCGATCAACGCTCCGCAGAACATGGTGTGCCTGGGCACGGAAACCTTCAACGCCAAGCAGTTCGCGAAAGTCGGCATCATTGTCACCATCGTCGGCTACCTGCTGATGCTGCTGATGGGCATGACCTACTGGCGCTGGCTCGGCTGGCTGTAAGGAGTACGCATCATGAAACTCTCTTTAGCCCAAGCCAATGAATACGGCCGCCGCGTGCTGATGGCGCAAGGCGTGCCGGAAGACATCGCGCGCGACGTGGCCGAGCACCTGGTGGAGTCCGACCGGGTCGGCTACACCAGCCACGGCCTGTCGATCCTGACCAACTATCGCCGCGTGCTGTCCCAGGGACTGGCGCAGGCGGATGGCCGCCCCGAACTGGTCAATGACCGGGGCGCCATGCTGGCCTACGACGGCCACCACGGCCTGGGCCAGTACGTTGGCAAGGTCGTCATCGACAAGGCCATCGAGCGTACGCAGGAACACGGGCAGTGCATCGTGACCCTGCGCCACAGCCATCACCTGGGCCGCATGGGCCACTTTGGCGAAATGGTGGCGGCCAAGGGGCTGATCCTGCTGGCCTTCACCAACGTGATCAACCGCGCCCCCACCGTGGCGCCGTTCGGCGGCGCGCAAGCCTGCCTGACCACCAACCCGCTGTGCTTTGCCGGCCCGCTGCCTGGCGGACGTCCGCCTTTCATCGTGGACATGGCGACGAGTTCCATCGCCGTGAACAAGGCGCGGGTGCTGGCGGCCAAGGGCGAACAAGCGCCGCCCGGGTCGCTGATCGACGCGGACGGCAACCCCACGACGGACCCCAGCGCGCTGTTCGCCGATCCGCCGGGCGCCCTGCTGCCCTTTGGCGGCCACAAGGGCTACGCGCTGGGCCTGGTGGCCGAACTACTGGCGGGGGTGTTGTCAGGCGGCGGCACGATCCAGCCTGAACACCCGCGCAACGGCGTGGCAACGAACAATATGTTTGCGCTGCTGCTGGACCCGCAGGTCGACTTCAATACGGACTGGCGGTCGATGGAAGTGGGTGCGTTCATCGATTATTTGCACGCCTGCAAGCCGCAACCGGGTGTGGAGGGGGTGCAGTACCCGGGGGAATATGAAGCTCGGAATCGGGCGGTGAATGCGGATTCGGTGGAGTTCGACAGCCGGATCTGGGACGGGCTGAACACGCTGGCGGTGGAGTTGGGGGTGCCGGAGGCGTTGCCTTGAGGGCGGGCGCGTAGGGGACGATGGGGTTCGTGCTTGGCGGAGATGAAGGGGGTCGTGCTTGCGGAGATGATGGGTTCGTGTTTGCGGAGATGATGGGTTTCGCGCGAAGGAGAATGGCGTTTTTGGGTAGGGGGTGGCGCGCTGCACCCATCCTACGCCATCCTGCCTTTGAGAAATGCTGTCAGGTTTTGGTGGAGCGGTGTCGGCTGATGCTCATCATGATGCCGAACGCGATGCCCATCGTGAATAGTGCGGTCCCGCCGTAACTCATGAATGGCAAGGGTACGCCCACGACCGGCAGGATGCCCGTCACCATCCCGACGTTCACGAACACGTAGATGAACAGCATCATCGTCAGCGCGCCGGCCAGCAGCCGGCCGAACTGCGATGAGGCGCGGGACGCGATGGTGAGGCCGCGCGCCATCATCAAGCCGTACAGCACCAGAATCGCAATGCCGCCGTACAGCCCGAATTCCTCGGCGTAGACCGCGAAGATGAAGTCGGTGGTGCGTTCGGGAATGAAGTCCAGATGGGTTTGCGTACCCTTCATGTAGCCCTTGCCGTACATGCCGCCCGACCCCACCGCGATCATCGATTGAATCGTGTGGAAGCCCTTGCCGAGCGGATCGGAACTTGGGTTCAGCAGGGTGCAGACACGGTTCTTCTGATAGTCGTGCAGCACGACCCAGTTCACGTCCGGTTCGCACAATTGGTCTTCGTAGTACACCAGCGTGCCGATGGCGATGATGCCGGCCAACATGACGGGCACCAGCAGCTTGAAGGACAGGCCCGCGAAATAAATCACGAAAAAGCCCGCGCCGAACACCAGCAGCGCCGTGCCCAAATCGGGCTGCAAGACGATCAGCCCAAAGGGCGCGGCCAGCATCGCGGCGGCGGCGAAGAAATCGCGGACGCGCACGGCGCCTTCGTGACGCTGGAAATACCAGGCCAGCATCATCGGCACGGCAATCTTCATCATCTCGGACGGCTGGATCCGGGTTACGCCCAGGTCCAGCCAGCGCGTCGCGCCCTTGCTGGTTTCCCCAAAGAATTCCACGCCCAGCAGCAACACCACCCCCACCACGTAAAACGGCAAGGCCAGCTTCATCAGCCACTTGGGCGGAATCAGCGCCATGGTCCACATGGCGAAGAACGCGATGACGAAGTTGCGTGACTGCTCGGCAAAACGCCAGTCCGTACCACCCACGGCAGAATGCATGACGGTCAGGCCCAGCGCCGTGAACATCATCAGGATGGCCAGCAGCGGCCAGTCGAACGCCGTGAAGACGCGTAGCAGGATGAGGCCCAGGCGTTTCATTGTTGGCGCACCACTTCGTCGGTAATCGTTTCGACGGACGCCAGCGGGTCGCCACGGTCGGGCCGCACGATATGGTCCTGGCGGTCCTTGGCGAGCCAATAGTCGAAAACCTTGCGCGCGACCGGCGCGGCCACGCTGGCGCCCCAGCCCGCGTTCTCGACAATCAGCGACAGGGCAATGCGGGGATGCTCCAGCGGCGCGAAGCCCATGAACAGCGCGTGGTCGCGCAGGCGTTCGTCGATGGCGCTGGCGCGGTAGTGGCCACCGCGCAGGCTGAACACCTGCGCGGTACCGGTTTTACCGGCCGCCTGGTACGGCGCGTTGGCGAATGCGCGGCGCGCGGTACCGGACCGCACCACATCCGCCATGGCGTTCTTGATCACATCCACGTTGGCCTGCTTGAGCGGGATGCGGTAATCGGGCACGGACACCGTGGGCTTGGCGACGCCAGTGCGCGAATCGCGCACCGCGTGCACCAGGTGCGGGCGGCGGTACAGGCCATTGTTGGCCAGGGTCGACGTACCCTGCGCCAGTTGCAGCAAGGTAAATGAGTTGTAGCCCTGGCCCACGGCCACCGATATGGTTTCGCCCGCGTACCAGCGCTGGCGGTCCTTGTCTTTGTAGGCCGCGCGCTTCCAGTCGGTGGACGGCAACACGCCCCGCTTTTCGCCTTCCAGGTCGATGCCCGTGATCTGGCCAAAGCCGAACTGCTTGGTGAAGTCATGCAGGGCGTTGACGCCGATCTCGGGGCCGAGCGAATAAAAGTACGTGTCGGACGACACCACGATGGCCTTGTGCATGTCCGTCATGCCGTAGGCCGCGCCGCCCGCGTTGCGGAATCTTTGCCCGCCGAACTCGAAGTAGCCGGGATCCGAAATACGGTCCGTTGCGCTGCGCTTGCCCAGTTCCAGGGCGGCCAGGCCAACGAACGGCTTGTAGGTGGAGCCGATGGGATAGGTGCCGTAAAGCGGACGATTGATCAGCGGATGGTCCGGTGATTCGTTAAGCATGCGCCAGTTATCGACATCGATGCCATCCACGAACAGATTGGGGTCGAATGACGGCTGCGACACAAAGGCCAGCACCTCGCCCGTATCCGGGTCAATCGCGACCAACGCGCCGCGCTGGCCCGCGAAGGCTTCCTCGGCCACCTTCTGCAGGCCCAGGTCAATGGACAGCATGATGTCCGACCCCGGCACCGGATCAATCCGCCGCAACGTGCGCATCGGGCGGCCGCTTGCGGTGACTTCGACCTCTTCCAGGCCGGTGCGGCCGTGCAGTTGCTCTTCCCAGGTCTTTTCGATGCCTTTTTTGCCGATGACATCCGTGCCGCGGTAGTTGCCCAGTTGGCCGGTGCGCTCCAGTTCTTCGTTGTCGCCTTCGGCGATGCGGCCGATGTAGCCGACCACGTGCGCGGCAGAGACGCCTTGCGGATATTCGCGCACCCAGCGCGCCCGCAATTCAACCCCCGGGAACTGGAAGGCGTGCGCGGCGAACCAGGCCGCCTCGGTCTCGTTCAGGTTATTGCGCAAGAGCAGGCTGGCGTAACGGCTGGCCTCCGCCGCGCGCCGCTTGAAACGCCGCTGATCCGCCGGGCTGATGTAGACGATTTCGGTCAGGCGCTCGAACAGCTCGTTCATGTTGCCGGCATGGGCAGGCACCACTTCCAGCGTGTAGGTGCGGTAGTTGCGGGCCAGGACTTCCCCGTTGCGGTCCAGGATCTCACCGCGTCGCGGCGGGATCGGCACCACCGCGATGCGGTTGCGGTCGGCGCGTTCCGACAGGCCTTCGTAACGGTCTACCTGCAAGTACCAGAACCGGCCTGCCAGCACGCCGAAGCACACCAGCGCGAACACACCGCCCACCCACGCGCGCAGGCGGAATCGCTGCTTTTGCTGCTGGCCGGTTTTCTTGAATTCAAACATCACGCATCGCCGTCATCAGGCGGAGGAGGATTCTGCGTCGTCGGCGCCGCGCTGCGGCAGGTGCAGCACCCAACCCACCAGCGGCCACAAGGCGACCGTGATGGCCACGCTGACGCACCATTCCCAGCCCGGCCACTTTCCCGCCAGCCAGGCGTGGATGATCTGCGTCAGGAAACGGGCGACGAAGAACACAGGCAGCATGTGCATCGCCTGGCTCCAGAGGTCGAACCGTTGCAGCCGTCGGTGCAGCACCACGGCGCCATAGGCGACCAAGGTGTAGGACAAGGCGTGCTCGCCCAGCAGGCCGGCGTCGTGCACATCCATCAGCAAGCCGAAGAAGAACGCGGTGAACAGGCCGACGCGGCGCGGTTCGTGCACGCACCAGAAGGCGATGATCAGCAGCAGTACGTCGGGCGCGCCCTGCCACAGCCGCCACGGCAGCAACGACACCAGCCACACCAGCAGCAAGGTGCCCCAGACGAACACACCATGCGCCGGACCGGAAAGCCGGTCGGGGTGCACGTTGCTGGGTGTGCCCAGGCGGCGCCTGGGTTGCGATTGATTAGTCCGATCCACCGGAATCGACCTCCTGACGGTTGGACTCGGCGCGGGCCACATCCACCTGCAGTACCAGGAAGTGGCGATAGCGTTCGGGGTGGGCCAGCGGTTCACACACGGCGCGGGCGAACCCGGAAGCGGTGTCGCGCTCGACCGAGGTCACTTTGGCCACGGGCAGGCCGGCGGGAAACAGGCCGCCGACGCCACTGGTGACGATAGTATCGCCTTCCTTGATGTCGGCATTGGCGGCAAGGTAACGAACTTCCATCTTGCCGGGCGAATTGCCGCCGAAGGCAATCAAGCGCAGGCCGTTGCGCAGCAATTGCACGGGAATGGACACTTGTTCGTCGGTCACCAGGGCAGCTTCGGCCGTCATCGGCGTCACACGCACGATCTGGCCCACCACGCCGCCTTCGTCGATGACCGGCATGCCCGGCGCCAATCCGGCCTTGCTGCCCTTGTTGAACACCAGCCTTTGCGTGAACGCGTTGGCGGGTTCGTACATGACCTCGACCACCACGGCCGACTGGTCCACGGTATCGGTCACACCCAGCAGGCGGCGCAATTGGGCGTTTTCGGCGGCCAGTTGCGCGGCGTGCGACGCCACTTGGGCCAGCTCGATGCGCTGGCGCTGCAAGGCTTCGTTTTCACTGCGGATGCGGTTGGCCGCGTTGACCCACTCATTGACCTGCTGGACCAGATCGCGCGGCGCCATGACGGCGCGCTGAAAGGGGTACAGCGCCACGGCAATCGTACGGCGCGCGGGTTCAAGCATGCGCCATTGCGAATCCATGATGATCAAAACCAAAGCAAGGACGACCAGAACGACCAGCCGCACCTCCGCAGGTGGGCCGCGCCTGAATAGGGGGGGGGTCCCTTGTCGTTGCATGAATCTCAGCCCGGACGCCCGCGTCCGTAGCCCCCGCAGCGGCCGGAGCCGAAAAAAAGCGGGGCTCCGGGCTGGCGGGCGGTATTAGTCGTTGATGAAGATGGCGCCCAGTTTCTCAAGGTGTTCCAGCGCCTCGCCGCAACCACGCACGACGCAGGTCAGGGGGTCGTCGGCCACCACCACGGGCAAACCGGTCTCTTCCTGCAGCAGGCGATCAAGATCGCGCAGCAGCGCGCCGCCACCGGTCAGGGCGATGCCCTTGTCGGTGATGTCGGCGCCGAGTTCGGGCGGGGTTTGTTCAAGTGCGATCTTCACGGCGGAGACGATCTGGTTCAGCGGATCGGTCAGCGATTCCAGGATCTCGTTGGACGAGACCGTGAAGCTGCGCGGCACGCCTTCGGCCAGATTGCGGCCCTTGACTTCGATCTCGCGGACTTCGGACCCCGGGAATGCGGAACCGATTTCCTTCTTGATCAATTCAGCCGTGGGTTCACCGATCAGCATGCCGTAGTTGCGGCGGATGTAGTTGACGATGGCCTCGTCGAACTTGTCGCCGCCGACGCGCACGGAACCCTTGTAGACCATGCCGCCCAGCGAGATGACCGCCACTTCCGTGGTGCCACCGCCGATGTCGACAACCATGGAGCCGCTGGCGTCGGACACGGCCAGGCCGGCGCCGATGGCCGCGGCCATGGGTTCTTCGATCAGGAAAACGTGGGACGCGCCCGCGCCCAAGGCCGATTCGCGAATGGCGCGGCGCTCAACCTGGGTGGAACCGCAAGGCACGCAGACGATGATCCGCGGGCTGGGCGCCAGCATGTTGCGGGGGTGCACCATGCGAATGAACTGTTTGAGCATCTGTTCGGTGACCGTGAAGTCGGCGATAACGCCGTCCTTCATGGGCCGGATGGCCTCGATGTTGCCGGGAACTCGACCGAGCATCTGCTTGGCTTCGTGGCCGACGGCCTGGATGATCTTTTTGCCGTGAGGCCCGCCTTCATGACGGATTGCGACCACGGAGGGCTCATCGAGCACGATGCCCTTGCCGCGGACGTAAATCAGCGTATTGGCGGTACCGAGGTCGATCGCCATATCGCTGGAAAAATAACTGCGCAGGAATCCGAACATGGGAGCTCAGCTAAATTCTGGGGGGAATTGGGTTCATGCCGGGGGGCGTATGGCCCGAAAAAGGTCGGGTCCGCCTGTCATCACGGCGATTAAACCGTGAATCATAACTTATAATTTCACCGGAAATAGCGCATAAATGCAGGCTATTCAAGCTTTGTAACGGGTTCGGCGCATGCATACTGCCCAGTCCCGCCCTTCGGCCTTCGCTTATCGATTTTGCAATCCCTATGGCGCTTAATGACACAGATGTGGCCCGCATTGCCCGGCTGGCCAGGATCGAATTGACCCCCGACCAGCGCACCCTTGCGCAGGCCGAGCTTAACGGCATTCTCCACTTGATAGAACGGCTTCAGTCCGTCGACACCCAAGGCGTCGAACCGCTGGCCCACCCCCTGTCCGCCCATGAGGACATTGTGCTGCGCCTGCGTGAAGACGCCGTGACCGAGACCAGCTCGGAAACGCGCCGCGAAGCGCTGCTGGCCAATGCCCCCGACGCCCAGGAAGGCTTGTTCCTGGTTCCTAAAGTCCTGGACTAAGCCATGACAAAACCCGCCTTGCATACCCAATTCGAGGGGATCGCCGCCTTGCGCGCGGCCCTCGCCCAACGCCAGGTCAGCGCCGTCGAACTGGCGCAAAGCGCCTTGGCGGCCGCCGATGCGGCCAGCGGCCTGAATTGCTTTTTACATATTGACGCTGAATTGACGCTGGCCCAGGCCCGCGCCGCCGACGCCGCCCTGGCCGACGGCTCGGCAGGCCCCTTGGCCGGCGTGCCCATCGCCCACAAAGACGCTTTCGTGACCCGCGGCTGGCGCACCACCGCCGGCAGCAAGATGCTGGACGGCTACGTCAGCCCGTTCGACGCCACCGTGGTCGAGCGCCTGGGTTCGGCTGGCGCCGTGTCCATCGGCAAGCTCAACTGCGACGAATTCGCCATGGGCTCCGGCAACGAGAATTCCGCCTACGGCGTCGTGAAGAATCCTTGGGACCACGCCGCCGTTCCGGGCGGGTCGTCGGGCGGCTCGGCCGCCGCGGTGGCCGCCCGCCTGGTGGCCGCGGCTACCGGCACCGACACCGGCGGCTCGGTCCGCCAACCCGCCGCGCTGTGCGGCGTCAGCGGCATCAAGCCCACTTACGGCACCGTGTCGCGCTATGGCATGGTGGCTTTCGGGTCCAGCCTGGACCAGGCCGGCCCCTTGGCGCAAAGCAGCCGCGACCTGCTTGAACTGCTGGACGTCATCAGCGGCTTTGACCCGCGCGACGCCACCAGCCTGGAGAAGTGCGACGCCGCCGTGAACGAACCCGGCCGCGTCCGCCGCGACTTCGACGCCGCGCAAGGAAAGTTCGACTCCGCCGGCAGCCAGCCCCTGAAGGGCCTGCGCATCGGCGTGCCGGAAGAATATTTCGGCGCCGGCCTGGCTGCCGATGTAGCCGCCGCGGTGGAAGCCGCGCTGGCACAGTTTGAAGCGCTGGGCGCCGTGCGCGTGCCGGTATCCCTGCCCCGCACGGAACTGGCCATCCCGGCTTATTACGTCATTGCCCCGGCGGAAGCGTCCAGCAACCTGGCCCGCTACGACGGCGTGCGCTACGGCCACCGCACCGAGCAGTACGGCGATTTGAACGAGATGATCAGCCGCTCGCGCGCCGAAGGCTTCGGCGACGAGGTCAAGCGCCGCATCCTGATCGGCACCTACGTGCTGTCCCACGGTTACTACGATGCCTATTATTTGCAGGCCCAACGCCTGCGCCGCCTGATCGCGCAAGATTTCCAACGCGCCTATGCCGGCCAGTGCGACGTGATCATGGGCCCGGTCACGCCCTCGGTTGCCAAGAACATCGGCGACAACCGCGACGACCCAACCGCCGACTGGCTGGCCGACGTCTACACGCTGGGCGTGAGCCTGGCCGGTTTGCCGGCAATGTCGATCCCCTGCGGCTTTGGCGGCGACAACGGCAAGCGTCCGGTCGGCCTGCAAATCATTGGCAACTACTTCGATGAAGGCAGGCTCCTGGCCATCGCCGACCGTTACCAACAAGTGACGGACTGGCACAAGCGGTCCCCGCTCTGATGATGCCCCCACGCTCTCTTCGTTCGCTGCCCCCCGACGGGGCTGCCAACGCTTGGGGCGGCCCGGCGCCGCTGGCCCCGCAGCGGCACTACTGATTGGAACTACAGATAATGAACTGGGAAATCGTCATCGGCCTGGAAACGCACACCCAGCTTTCCACCGACTCCAAGATTTTTTCGGGCAGCAGCACGCAATTCGGCGCGGCGCCCAATACGCATGCCAATGAAGTGGACCTGGCCTTGCCGGGCAGCCTGCCCGTCATGAACCGGGGCGCGGCTGAACGCGCCATCCGCTTTGGGCTGGCCGTGGGCGCGACCATCGCGCCGCGTTCGGTCTTTGCGCGCAAGAACTACTTCTACCCCGACCTGCCCAAGGGCTACCAGATCAGCCAGTACGAACTGCCCGTCGTGGTGGGTGGAACGCTGTCGTTCTTTGTCGGCGAAGAAGAAAAAACCGTCAACCTGACGCGCGCCCACCTGGAAGAAGACGCAGGCAAGTCGCTGCACGACGACTTCACGCTGGCCAACGGCTCGCCCGCCAGCGGCATCGACCTGAACCGCGCCGGCACCCCGCTGCTGGAAATCGTGACCGAGCCCGAAATGCGCTCGGCCGCCGAAGCCGTGGCCTACGCCCGCGCGCTGCACAGCCTGGTCGTGTGGCTGGGCATTTGCGACGGCAACATGCAGGAAGGCTCGTTCCGCTGCGACGCCAACGTGTCCGTGCGCCCGGTCGGCCAGAAAGAATTTGGCACCCGCACCGAAATCAAGAACGTCAACTCGTTCCGCTTCCTGGAACGCGCCATCGTCTACGAAGCGCGCCGCCAGATCGAACTGATCGAAGACGGCGGCACGGTCGTGCAGGAAACCCGCCTGTACGACGCCGACCGCGACGAAACCCGCAGCATGCGCAGCAAGGAAGACGCGCACGATTACCGCTACTTCCCCGACCCCGACCTGCCCACGCTGGTGATCTCCAGCGCCTGGGTCGATGAAGTGCGCGCCGCCATGCCCGAACTGCCGGCCGCGCAACGCGCCCGCTTCGAATCGGAATACGGCCTGCCCGCCTACGACGCCGCCCAACTCACGGTCAGCCGCGATCTGGCCGCGTACTTCCAGGCGGTGGCGAATGCGCTGCCGGCGGGCCAGGCCAAGCTGGCCGCGAACTGGGTCATGGGCGAAGTGGCTGCTGCCCTGAACAAGGACGAAAAGAGCATCGCTGATTCGCCTGTGCAGGCCCCCGCGCTGGCGGCCCTGATCGGCCGTATCATCGACGGCACGATCTCCAACAAGATCGCCCGCGAAGTCTTCGGCGCCATGTGGGCCGGTGAAAACGGCGGCGACGCCGACGCCATCATCGACGCACGCGGCCTGAAGCAGATCAGCGACACGGGCGCCATCGGCGCCATGATCGACGACGTGCTGGCCGCCAACCCGGCCATCGTGGAAGAGTACCGGGCCGGCAAGCAAAAGGCGTTCAATTCGCTGGTGGGCCAGATCATGAAGGCCGCACGCGGCAAGGCCAACCCGCAGCAAGTGAACGACCTGCTCAAGGAAAAGCTGGGCGGCTGATAGCCAAGACAGGGATCAGTCTGACAAAAGGCCGCGGCACATTGCCGCGGCCTTTTCTTTTGCCAAGAATGGGGATGGCCAATTCTTGATCGGAGATCCCCAATGTCTGACTACATCGAAGTGCCGCAGGAAGCGGTTGCAAAACAGCTTGAGACGTTGATCGTGGCTGCGCAGAACGGTGCGCGCATCGTCATCGTGAAGGACGGCAAGGCACGGGCCTACATTCGCCCGGCGAATCCTGATATGACCGAAGACATGTACGACGCGATCCTCGCGTTGCGGGGCTTCGCCTTGAACCGAGGCATCTCGGACGAACAACTCCGCGCCTGGTTCACCGAGGACCAGCGATGAAAACCGTCGCCGAGCCCGTGGCGCGCTATGGATGACCGGGCGCGCGGCAGCGGCCCGGCGCCCATCCAAACCGCTTACTTCACCCCGTACTTCGTCCGATACGCCTGCACCGCATCGCAGTTTTCCGCGAAAGACGCGTCGTCTTCCAGCAAGGCCATGATGTCTGACAGCGATGCAATCGCCACCACCGGAATGCCGTAGGTCTTGGCCACGTCCTGCACCGCCGAATGCGGGGACAGCGCGTCATCCGGGCCGGCGCGTTCCATGCGGTCCAGGGCGATCAGCACGGCGGCCGGTTCAGCGCCCGCGTTGCGGATGATTTCCACCGATTCGCGCACCGACGTACCCGCCGTGATCACGTCGTCAATGATGACGACCTTGCCCTTGAGCGGCGCGCCGACCAGGGTGCCGCCTTCGCCGTGGTCCTTGGCTTCCTTGCGGTTGTAGGCAAACGGCACGTCGTTGCGGCCATCCATCGCCGGGTGGCCCGCCAGCGCCACCGCAGTGGCGGTGGCCAACGGAATGCCTTTGTACGCCGGGCCGAACAGCATGTCGAACTGCACGCCGGAATCCAGCAGCGCCTGGGCATAGAACTGCGCCAGCTTGCCGACCGCGCGGCCGCTGTTGAACAAGCCGGCATTGAAGAAGTAAGGGCTGATCCGACCCGATTTGACCTTGAAGCTGCCAAAGCGCAGCACGCCTTCATCAAGGGCGAAGCGGACGAATTCTTGAGGCGTGGCGGAAGATGGCGTGGCAGGAGTGGCGGCGGGCATGCGAGTGGGTCCGGTGGATGGCAAACCCCCGCATTTTATCCGTTGTCGGGGCTATTCCCTGCCCCCGGCGCCGAGTCGGTTAAATTCCTGGCATTGTTCCGGCCCCAGGGCCGCTCTACAGGAGTTTCGCTTTGCTGCGCATCACGTCGATCAATCTCAACGGCATCCGCTCCGCCTTCCGCAAGGGCCTGCAACCTTGGATGGAAAAGCATGCGGCGGACGTACTTTGCCTTCAGGAAATCAAGATTGCCGAGTCGGACCTGACTGACGACCTGCGTCATCCGCCAGGCTATACCGGCCACTTTCACCACGCGGTGAAAAAGGGCTACAGCGGCGTGGGCATCTACCTGCGCGACGCCGCCGAGCGCGTGAACATTGGCCTGGGCTGCGATGAATTCGACCCCGAAGGCCGCATCATCCGCGCCGACTGGAAGAACCTGTCGGTGGTCAGCGCCTACCTGCCCTCGGGTTCCAGCGGCGACGAGCGCCAGCAGGCCAAGTACCGGTTCCTGGACCGCTTCGGCCCCTGGATTGACGCCCTGATGCACGAGCACAAAACCACCGGCCGCGAATTCGTCATCTGCGGCGACTGGAACATCGCGCACAAGGAAATCGACCTGAAGAACTGGAAGGGCAACATGAAGAATTCGGGCTTCCTGCCCGAAGAGCGCGCCTGGCTGACTGATGTGTTCGACAAGCGCGGCTTTGTCGACGTATTCCGCACCATTGATGACCGGCCTGACCAGTACACCTGGTGGAGCAACCGTGGCCAGGCCTGGGCCAAGAACGTGGGGTGGCGGATCGATTACCAGATCGCGACCCCCGGCATTGCCGCCCGCGCGCGCAACGTGGCCATCTACAAGGACGAGCGCTTTTCCGACCACGCGCCGTTGACGATCGATTACGACACCACGCTTTGACGGGGGTAGGCGGGCGCGTGCAGTGCGTCCGCCAACAGCGACCGGCCCAGGAGCCCTGGGCATCGCGTTTCGATTAAAATTTATTAGGGACGCATTATTTATCCACGGGCCAATTGCCTGCCCGTGACTTGGCGGCAGCCCCCTGTATTTGCGGGCTCGACGGGACATTCGAGCAATCCATCTTCGCCCCTGTAAAACGGGGCCGCATTGCAAACGCCAGCAAAATCAACGCCCGCCTTGCAATTCCACCCTGCTTTTCTACGCCAGGCTCATATCCCGCGCTAAATGCGACCCCATTTAATCGAAAGAAAATACGCTTTCTTTTCAACGCACTAAGGCGTCTTCCCACCTTTGCGCGGGGCAACAAATTTCCCCTACACTTGCGCACCATGACGGTGCTATTTATGCACCAGAATAATTAATATGCGCCCCACAATGGCGCAGAACGCACCCATTCGTAGCATCCCCGAGGAAATCATGTTGAAAGTGCAGAGTCTGGACGACTTCCTGCGTGGCGTCGCCGCGCGCGACCCACAGCAGCCCGAGTTCATGCAAGCCGTCCAAGAGGTCATGCTCAGCCTGTGGCCTTTCATCGAAAAGCACCCGCATTACGCCGACCACGCGCTGCTTGAACGCCTGGTTGAACCGGAACGCGTCATCCAGTTCCGTGTGTGCTGGACCGATGACCGGGGCCAGGCCCAGGTGAACCGCGCGTTCCGCATCCAGCACAGCTCGGCCATCGGCCCATTCAAGGGCGGCATGCGCTTTCACCCCTCGGTGAATCTGTCCATCCTCAAGTTCCTGGCGTTTGAACAGACGCTGAAGAACTCGCTGACGACGCTGCCCATGGGCGGCGCCAAGGGCGGGTCCGACTTCGACCCCAAGGGCAAGTCCGACGCCGAAGTCATGCGCTTTTGCCAGGCATTGATGATTGAGCTGTATCGCCACCTGGGCCCCGACACCGACGTGCCGGCCGGCGACATCGGCGTGGGCGCGCGCGAAGTCGGCTTCATGGCCGGCATGATGAAAAAGCTGTCGAACTCCACAGCCAGCGTCTTCACCGGCAAGGGCCTGACCTTTGGCGGCAGCCTGATCCGCCCCGAGGCCACGGGCTACGGCACCGTGTACTTCGCCGAAGAAATGCTCAAGCGGGTGGGCAAGTCGTTTGACGGCCTGCGCGTGTCGGTATCGGGGTCGGGCAATGTGGCGCAGTACGCCATCGAAAAAGCCATGTCGCTGGGCGCCAAGGTTGTGACCGTGTCGGATTCCAATGGCACCGTGGTCGATGACGCAGGCTTCACGCACGAAAAGCTGGTAGCGCTGATGCACATCAAGAACGACCTGCGCGGCCGACTGGACAGCTACGCCCAGCAATTTGGCCTGAAGTACGAAGCAGGCAAGCGCCCGTGGCATGTGCCGGTGGACGTGGCCCTGCCGTGCGCTACCCAGAACGAACTGGAATTGTCCGACGCGCAAACGCTGGTCAAGAATGGCGTGCTGTGCGTGGCCGAAGGCGCCAACATGCCAGCCACGCTGGATGCCGCCAAGGCATTCATCGCCGCGCGTGTGCTGTACGCGCCGGGCAAGGCCAGCAATGCGGGCGGCGTGGCGGTGTCGGGCCTGGAAATGGCGCAGAACTCCGCGCGCCTGTCGTGGACCCGCGACGAAGTGGACGCGCGCCTGCACGCCATCATGCGCGACATCCACGAGAACTGCGTGCGCCACGGCCACAGCGAACGCGAATACGTCAACTACCTGGACGGCGCCAACATCGCCGGCTTCGTCAAGGTTGCCGACGCAATGCGCCAGCAGGGCCTGTATTGATTTTGACGCTGGCCGCCACATAAAGCGTGGCGGCATATAAAGAATGGCGGCCCATCAGGCCGCCATTCTTGTTATTCCGTCGTCAATGACACGCGCTCAGTGCTTCATGGCGCCGTGATCGTGGTTCATGCTCATGCCGGGGTTGTGCGACGCCGGCATCACCTTGAATTGCACGGCGACTTCGCCGGCCTTTTCAAATTTCAGCGTAGCGGGCACGGTGGCGCCATCCTTGAACGGCGCGCGCAGTTTGATGAACATGACGTGATAGCCGCCCGGGCTGAGCTTGACCTCGGCATCGGCCGGCACCACGATGCCGCCTTCCACCTGGCGCATCTTGGACACGCCGTTCTCGGTCAGCACGGAATGCAGTTCGACCCGTTCCGCGGCGTCAGACGACACCGACAGCAGGCGGTCTTCAGTCTTGGCGTCGTTATCGATGTCCATATACCCCGCCCCGTTGGACTGGCCCGGCGCCGACGCGCGCACCCAGACATCGTCGATTTCGATCTGGCCAACCTTATAGTCCTTCGCCCACGCCGATCCGGCCGTACACAGGCCCAGGGCGGCGATGAATGCGAATTTGCGGATGTTCATGGGGGTGTCCTCCTAGTGGGTTAACGCCGCCGGACCAAGCTGCGGGCGGCCGACAGAACCGAATCGGTCAAGGCTTCCATCGCCTCGGAGTTTACCCGCCAATGCTGCCAGTACAGCGGCACATCTTCCCAGGCACGGCCGCGAAGCAGCATTAGATGACCCGCATCAAGATGCTCTTGCACCAACGGCAGCGGGTTCATGGTCCAACCCATGCCGCCCAGCGTGGCTTGCACGAAAGCCCGCGTGGACGGCACCCACCAGACAGGCGGCTGCCAGGGCGCCGGGTCCGAGATCTTGTGCGCAAAGCGTGCCTGCAACGCGTCCTTGCGGTTGAACACCAGGACTGGCGCCTGCGCCAGCGTCTGCGCGTTGACGCCCTGGGCGAAATAGCGCTTGTGGAAATCGGGCGTGCAGGTGGCCACGTAGCGCATGCTGCCCAGCGAATGGATCCGGCAGCCCTGGACGGGATCGGCCAGCGTGGTCACCGCACCCAGCACCGAGCCGTTGCGCAACAGCGCGGCGGTGTGGTCCTGGTCTTCGGACTGCATGTCCAAGGTGGCGCGTGTGCGGGTTGAAAACAGCAGCGCGGCTTCGACAAACCAGGTTTCCAGGCTGTCGTGGTTGACCGCGATGGGGATGCTGGCATGCGGCACGTCGTCGTCGGACATGCCCAGCCGATTCAGGGCGTCGTGCTCCAGCAGCGCGGACTGCTCGGCCAGTTGTACCAGCACCTGACCGTCGGCCGTGGCGGCGGCGGGTACGGTGCGCTGGACCAGCAGGCGGCCCATGCGGTCTTCCAGCGCCTTGATGCGCTGCGACACCGCCGACGGCGTCACGCTCAAGGACAGCGCAGCCCGCTCGAAACTGCCTTCACGCACCACCGCGGCCAATGCTCGCAGGTTGCCGTGGTCAATTTTCATGGATTAGTTCTACTTAATATAGTGAAGGAAAATTAGCTGTATTTCATTAATACGGCAAGGGAAAATACGCTATTGCCGAACTGCGCAATGCACCCGCGCGACACGCGCGGCGGCCGCCGCACATTCAGCACCCACATCAAAGCGCCGCCACAGGCGTTGCAGTCACAGGTATTTGCATCATGTTCGCCACATCCCCCCTCTTTTTCACAGCCTGGGTCAGCGGAACGGCCACCGGGCTGGGCCTGTTCGCGGTCGTGGGCGCGCAAAGCGCCTTTATCCTGCGCCAGGGCTTGATGCGCGCGCACCTGTTCAGCGTGGTCGCCATCTGCGCGCTGATCGATGCCGTGTTCATCTTCGCCAGCGTGTCGGGGCTACAAGCCTTGACCACCTGGTTCCCCTGGCTGACCACCGCCGTGCTGTGGTTCGGCGTAGCATTTCTGTCCTGGTACGGGCTTCAATCCGCGCGCCGCGCTTTGTCGGCAACGGGCGGCCTGGCCGCCGCGCGGGACGTGGCGCCCTCGCGCCGTGCCGCGATGCTTGGCGCGCTGGGCTTCACGCTGCTGAACCCGCATTTCTGGCTGGACATGGTGGTGGTGGGTTCGCTTGCCCACGGGTTCGACGACGCCCGCATGGCGTTTGCCGCCGGCGCCTTCACCGCCAGCCTGTTGTGGCTGGCGGTGTTGGGCATCGGTTCACGCCTGTTCGCCCCATTCTTCTCCAGCGCCTTGGCATGGCGGGTGCTGGATGGCGTGATTGCCGTCGTCATGATCGGGCTGGCCATCAGCCTTGCGGTCAAGGGCGTATAAAAAAGGCACCGACCAAGGAAAAGCGCCACCCATCCTGTGAAGGAGGGGTGGCGCTTTCGCCATCAAGCGTCCGGATCAACGTGAACGAATCATCGTGACCCGATCACACTGACCGGCCGAACGTTAACGACTCAAACAATCGTCAACGTCACATCAATATTGCCGCGCGTGGCGTTCGAGTACGGGCAAACGATGTGCGCGGCGGCGACCAGCTTTTCGGCCTGTTCGCGGTCCATGCCCGGCAGCGAGATCTTCAGTTCGACTTCGATGCCGAAGCCGGTCGGGATGGCGCCGATGCCCACGATGCCGTTCACCGACACGTCGGCCGGAATGGCGATCTTGTCGCGGCCACCCACGAACTTCATGGCACCCAGGAAGCAGGCGGAATAACCGACGGCGAACAGTTGTTCGGGGTTGGTGCCGGCAGCGCCCGCGCCACCCAGCTCGCGCGGCGTGGTCAGCTTGACATCCAGGTTGCCGTCATCGCTGACGCCACGGCCTTCACGGCCGCCGGTTGCGGTGGCATTGGCGCGATACAGAACTTTTTCGATAGACATGGTGCGTTTCCTTTGTAGGATAAAAGTTGAACTGCCAGGCCTGGCGGGCCCTCCCGCTTCGGCGTTTACTGATGACTTGCAAACCTGCAAATCCGTTTGGTCATTTAAGTAGCACACAACTATATAGTGCACTATTTATTAGACCGGATGATGACACGCATCACCCCACACTTCAAATACTTTCGACCAGCTTACCCCGCAATGCGTGCAGCGCCTTCATCATGCCCTGCGCCTCGTCCAGCCTGCATTGCGCGGCGGCTGCCACCGAATGCGGTACCGTTTCGGCGCGCTCTCGCAGCGCGCGGCCCTGTTCCGTCAGTCCCACGATCACCTGGCGTTCGTCATCGACGGCACGCTTGCGCGTCACCAGGCCCGCCGCTTCCAGGCGTTTCAACAGCGGCGTCAGCGTGGCCGAGTCCAGAAACAGGCGGTCGCCGATATCCGTCACCGTGATGTCATCGCCTTCCCACAGCACCAGCATCACCAGGTACTGCGGATACGTCAGGTCCAGCCCACGCAGCAGCTTGCGGTACACCTTGTTCATCGCCAGCGAAGTCGAGTACAGGGCGAAGCACAACTGGCTGTCCAGCAGCAGCGGGTTGAATGCGCTTTTGGCTTTGGATCGAGATTTCATTGTGCAATATTAAATAGCGCACTATTTAACGTCAAGCGTTTTTTTAATAGATGTGGTGCACCCCGCGTTCAGGCCGCTTGCTCGCCGTCGACGGTGCTGCGGTCCGACCCGTATTGTTTCAAGCCATCCAGGTTCAGCACGCGCACGGCGCCGTATTCCACATTCAGCAAGCCCGCCTCTTCCAGCTTGCGCAGTGCCTGGTTGGCGCGCTGGCGCGACACCCGGGCCAGATAGCCGACTTCTTCCTGCGTAATGGTCAGGCGCATCCCCATGCCGGGATACAGCAAAGGGTTGAACAGCTCGGCCAGACAGCGGGCTACCCGCGCGTCAGGGTCCAGCAATCGGTCGTACTCCGCCTTGCCGATGAACTGCGCCACGCGCTCGTTCAATTGATGAAGCAAATAGCGGTTGAAGGGAATGCTGGTGTCCAGCAGCCAGTCAAATGTGGGCGCCGGCAGCCGCGCCACGACGGAGTCGCGCAGCGCGACGATGTCGTACTTGCGGACTTCGCGCTTGAGCAGCGAGCCCTCGCCGATCCAGCCGCCCGCAGGCACGCCGGTCAGCGACGCCACTTTGCCTTCCGCATTGCCGACCGACACCTTGACCAAACCGGCCAATACGCCAATCCAAGCCTGTGCGAGTTCACCTTTGCGCTCTATGATCGATCCGGCAACGACTTGCTGCACGGAGAGGTCCCGCTCGACGCGCGATTGCTGCTCGGCGTTGAGCACGCGAAACCACGCCGCGGCAAGTTGAAGGGAGTCGGATAGCTGCATCGGGAATACCCTAAAAGTTCCTTGAATGTCGCGATGGTGACAGTTGGTAGCAACCCAACCTTATACCTTAAGTCCTGCCGTAAATCTAAAACCAACTGGTCAAGCCCCTTCTCGCCATAGTCGCTCCCGCGGCGCCTGGCACGGTGTGCCCAAACCGGAGGAGACAACGTGGCACATTCATCGCCCGCATCCGCACAGGTGCCGGCGGCGCTGGACACCTTTCCAGCGCTGCTGTTCGCGCATGCCAATGTTCGTGGGTCGCGGCCCGCGATACGAGAGAAAGATCTGGGGATCTGGCAAACCCTGACGTGGTCCGAAGTGGCGGCGCATGTGCGCCATGTTGCGAACGGATTCGCGTCATTGGGCATACGGCCCGGCATGCACGTGGCCGTCATCGGCGAGAACCGCCCCCGCCTCTATATGGCCATGATGGCCGCGCAATCGCTGGGCGCGATTCCCGTGCCGCTCTACCAGGACGCCGTCGCGCAGGAAATGGTCTACGTGCTGCAAGATGCCGAGATCAGCGTGGCCGTCGTGGAAGACCAGGAACAGGTCGACAAGATGCTGGAAGTGCGCGAGCAATGTCCGGCCTTGAAGCACGTGGTGTTCGACGACCCGCGCGGGCTGCGTCATTACGCCGACCCGATGCTGCAGTCGTATGAGCAATTGGAAACGCTGGGCCAGCAATACGCCGCACAGCATCCCGACCACCTGGACCAGGCCATCGCCGCCGTGCAGCCGCATGATCCGGCCGCCATGTTCTATACCTCGGGCACCACCGGCAAGCCCAAGGGCGTGGTGCTGACGCACCATGCGCTGATCGACCGCGCGCGCGCCGTGTCCGACATGGAAAAACTGACCGATCAGGAAGACGTGCTGGCCTACCTGCCGCCCGCGTGGATCGGCCAGAACATGTTTTCGTACACGCAACTGCTGGTGACGGGCTTTACCGTCAACCACCCCGAATCGCCCGACACCGTGGCGATCGACATGCGCGACATCGGCCCCACCTATTACTTCGCGCCGCCGCGCGTGCTGGAAGGCCTGCTGACGCACGTGATGATCCGCATGGAAGACGCGGGCTACATCAAGCGCAAGCTGTTTGGCGCCTGCATGAACCTGGCGCGCCGTGTCGGCACCAAGATCCTGGACGGCGAATCCGTCAACGCCTGGGACCGCCTGCGCTACGCCATTGGCAATGCGCTGATCTACGGCCCCTTGCGCAACGCGCTGGGCATGAGCCGCGTGCGCGTGGCCTACACGGCGGGCGAGGCCATCGGCCCCGACCTGTTCGTGTTTTACCGGTCCATCGGCATCAACCTGAAGCAGCTGTACGGCTCGACGGAAACGTCGGTGTTCGTCTGCGTGCAGCCCGATGGCAAGGTGCGCGACGATACCGTCGGCCCGCCGGTGGCCGGCGTTGAAATCCGCGTGGCCGACAACGGCGAAATCCTGGTGAAAAGCCCGGGGCTGTTCAAGGAGTACTACCGCAACCCGGACGCCACGGCCGAGGCGCGCAGCGCCGACGGCTGGTTTCACACGGGTGACGCGGGCTACCTGGATACCGACGGCCAGTTGAAGATCATCGACCGCGCCAAGGACGTCGGCAAGCTAGCCAATGGCAGCCTGTTCGCGCCGAAGTACATCGAGAACAAGCTCAAGTTCTTCCAGCACATCAAGGAAGCCGTGGCCTTTGGCGCCGACCGCGATGACGTTTGCGCGTTCATCAACATCGACCTGGAAGCCGTGGGCAACTGGGCCGAACGCCGGGGCTTGCCGTATGCGGGTTACACCGACCTGGCCGCCAAGGAAGAGGTCTACCAACTGATCGCGGAATGCGTGGAGCAGGTCAATGCGGATCTGGCCACCGACCCGAAACTGTGCGCATCGCAAGTCAGCCGCTTCTTGATCCTGCACAAGGAACTGGACCCGGATGACGACGAACTGACCCGCACGCGCAAGGTGCGTCGCGCGTTCATTGCGCAGAAGTACGGCGTGCTGATCGACGCGCTGTTCGGCGGCAAGCAGTCGCAGTTCATTGAAACCGAAGTGAAGTTCGAAGACGGACGCACCGGCAAGATCTCGGCCGACCTGAAGATCCGACCCGTCAAGACGTTCCCCGCCATCACAGCCCGAGCCGCGTAGAGATCATGAGCAACAACGACCGCGACCAGCGTATCGGCGACGTCATGCTGGACATGCAGAACATCTCCCTGTCTTTCGGCGGCGTGAAAGCGCTGACTGACATTTCCTTCAACGTGCGCGAGCATGAGATTCGCGCCATCATCGGCCCCAACGGCGCCGGCAAAAGCTCGATGCTGAACGTCATCAACGGCGTCTATACGCCGCAGCAAGGCGGCATCGAATTTCGCGGCGAACGCTTCTCGAAGATGAACCCACGGCGCGCCGCCGAAATGGGCATCGCGCGCACGTTTCAGAACCTGGCGCTGTTCAAGGGCATGAGCGTGCTGGACAACATCATGACGGGCCGCAACCTGCGCATGAAGTGCGGGCTGCTGTCGCAGGCGTTCCGCCTGGGGCCGGCCGAACGCGAAGAAACCCGGCACCGCGAATTCGTCGAGAACATCGTCGACTTCCTGGAAATCCAGGCCTATCGCAAAACGCCGGTGGGCCGTCTGCCCTACGGCCTGCAAAAGCGCGTGGACCTGGGCCGCGCGCTGGCGATGGAGCCGCGCCTGCTGCTGCTGGACGAACCCATGGCCGGCATGAACATCGAGGAAAAGCAGGACATGAGCCGCTTCATCCTGGATGTGAATGACGAATTCGGCACCACCATCGTGCTGATCGAGCACGACATGGGCGTGGTCATGGATATTTCCGACCGCGTGGTGGTGCTGGACTACGGCAAGAAGATCGGCGATGGCCGCCCGGACGAAGTCCGCGCGAATGAAGACGTCATCCGCGCCTATCTCGGCGTGTCGCACTAAGGCGGACAGACATGGGATTTTTTCTAGAGACCTTATTCGGCGGCTTGATGAGCGGCATGATGTATGCGCTGATCGGCCTGGGCTTTGTACTGATCTTCAAGGCATCCGGCGTCTTCAACTTCGCGCAGGGCGCGATGGTGCTGGTGGCGGCCTTGTCCATGGCGCGCTTTTCGGAATGGATTCCGCGCTGGCTCGGCTTTGACAACATGATCCTGGCCAACGTGCTGGCCTTCATCGTCAGCGCCATGGTGATGTTCCTGCTGGCGGTGGCCATTGAACGCTACGTGTTGCGCCACCTGGTCAACCAGGAGGCCACCACGCTCTTGATGGCCACCCTGGGCATCAGCTACTTCCTGGACGGCCTGGGCCAGATCACGTTTGGCAGTTCGGTGTATTCCATCAACGTGGGCATGCCCAAGGACCCGCTGTTGATCCTGGACACGGTCTTTGAAGGTGGATTGTTGATCAACCTGGAAGATCTGACCGCGGCTGTCATCGCGGCCTTGCTGGTCGCGACGCTGGCGTTGTTCTTCCAATACACCTCCACCGGCCGCGCGCTGCGCGCGGTGGCCGACGACCACCAGGCCGCGCAATCCATCGGCATTCCGCTGAACCGCATCTGGGTCATCGTGTGGTGCGTGGCGGGCTTGGTGGCGCTGGTGGCCGGCATTATCTGGGGGTCGAAGTTCGGCGTGCAGTTCACGCTGTCCACCGCGGCGCTGCGCGCGTTGCCGGTGGTGATCCTGGGCGGCCTGACCTCGGTGCCCGGCGCCATTCTCGGCGGCCTGATCATCGGCGTGGGGGAAAAGCTGTCCGAGGTCTATCTGGGGTCGCTCGTGGGCGGCGGTATCGAAATCTGGTTCGCCTATGTGTTGGCGCTGGTGTTCCTGCTGTTCCGTCCGCAAGGGCTGTTCGGCGAGAAGATCATCGACCGCGTGTAACCCACCAGGCCCTCTAGGATAAAAACATGTTCTATCGTGAAAACGGCCAGTTCAAAACCAGCTACCGGGCGGATCAGCAGATTTTCCCGATCCGCCAGGACCGCATCTTCATCTGGCTGCTGCTGGCGGTGGCGTTCATTGCCGTACCGGCGCTGTCCTCCGACTACCTGCTGCGCGCCATCCTGATTCCGTTCCTGATCCTGTCGCTGGCGGCGGTGGGCTTGAACATCCTGGTTGGCTATTGCGGCCAGATCTCGCTGGGCACTGGCGCCTTCATGGCGGTGGGCGCGTATGCGGCCTGGAACTTCGGGGTGCGCTTTCCGGGCATGCCGCTGCTGTTCCAGATTCTGCTGGGCGGGTGCTTCGCCACCCTGGTTGGCGTGATCTTCGGCATCCCCAGCCTGCGCATCCGGGGTCTGTATCTGGCGGTGGCCACGCTGGCGGCGCAGTTCTTCGTGGACTGGGCTTTCCTGCGCATTCCCTTCTTCACCAACTATTCGTCCTCGGGCAGCGTCTCGGTGCCGCCACTTACGGCCTTTGGCCTGCCGGTGCAGTCCGCGTTGGAAAAGTATCTGTTCGTGCTGATCCTGGTGGTGGTCTTCAGCCTGCTGGCCAAGAACCTGGTGCGCGGTGCGATCGGCCGCCAGTGGATGGCCATTCGCGACATGGACGTGGCGGCATCGGTCATCGGCATCCGGCCCATGTACGCCAAGCTGACGGCGTTCGCGGTCAGCTCGTTCATCGTGGGCGTGGCGGGCGCGCTGTGGGGCTACATCCACCTGGGTTCCTGGGAACCGCTGGCCTTTGACCTGACCCGTTCGTTCCAGTTGCTGTTCATGGTCATCATCGGCGGGCTGGGTTCGATCATCGGCAGCTTCTTCGGCGCGGCCTTCATCGTGCTGGTGCCGGTGGCGCTGTCGAACATTCCGCACGCAATCGGCCTGCCGCTGTCAGTGGACACCGCCGCGCACATCGAACACATGGTGTTCGGCGCGCTGATCGTGTTCTTCCTGATTGCAGAACCGCACGGGCTGGCGCGTTTGTGGAGCATCGGAAAGGAAAAGCTGCGCATCTGGCCGTTCCCGCACTGAAAGAGTTGACCCACCCCCGAAGCGCCGTTGGCGCTTCCCCCTCAAGGGGGCCCGGCTGGGGACCGGCAAAGCCGGATCCGCCGCGGGCCCACTCAGAGGCACTGAAGCAACACGAGACAAGAGCTTATTGATCAACGGCTGTCAGGGCGGCACAAGCGCCACGGCAACCATCCTGAATACCCGGCTCAAGACCGGGCCAATCCCGGTGTCCCAGGGTTTACTGACCCAAGCACCACGCAGGAGGTAAATGGAGATGAAGCGTCTTAACCTGAAGTTGGCGGCGGCATTGGTAGCCGCAGCCGGCGCCGTCGGCGCCGTGGCCACGCCGGCAATGGCGGCCGAAGAGCAGTTCGTTCCGTTGCTGGTGTATCGCACCGGGTCGTTCGCGCCGCTAGGCATTCCCTGGGCCGATGGCAAGCTGGACTACCTGAAGCTGGTCAACGAGCGCGATGGCGGCGTCAACGGCGTCAAGATCACGTACGAAGAATGTGAAACGTCCTACGCCACCGACCGCGGCGTGGAATGCTATGAACGCCTGAAGGGCAAGGGCACCGGGGCTTCGGGCTTCGACACCCAGTCCACCGGCATCACGTTCGCGGTCAGCGACAAGGCCATCCAGGACAAGGTGCCCGTCGAAACGATGGGCTATGGCCTGTCGCAATCGGTGGATGGCAGCGTGTTCCAGTGGAACTTCCCGCTGCTGGGCACGTACTGGACCGCCGCTGACGTGATGATCCAGGACATCGCCAAGAAAGAAGGCGGCATGGACAAGCTCAAGGGCAAGAAGATCGCCCTGGTCTACCACGACTCGCCGTACGGCAAGGAACCGATTCCGCTGCTGCAAAAGCGCGCCGCCAAGGAAGGCTTCGAGCTGGTGCTGTATCCGGTCACCGCCCCCGGCGTCGAGCAGAAATCCACCTGGCTGCAAATCCGCCAGGCACGCCCGAACTACGTGCTGCTGTGGAGCGCCGGCATCATGACACCGACCGCCATCCGCGAAGCACAGGCCAGCGGCTACCCGCGCGACAAGATGTACGCCATCTGGTGGGCCGGCTCCGAAGGCGACGTGAAAGACCTGGGCGATGTCGCCAAGGGCTACAACGCCATCACCGTGCACAACAGCGGCGCCGATACCGACAAGGTCTACGACGACCTGAAGAAGTACGTCTATGACAAGGGCGAAGGCGCGGACAAGACGGCCAAGAACACCCTGAACACCATCGCCCACACGCGCGGCATGATGATTTCCATGTTGCAAGTCGAGGCGATCCGCGCGGCGCAAGAAAAGTACGGCAAGGGCAAGGCCATGACGCCCGAGCAAGTGCGCTGGGGCTTCGAAAACCTGAACCTGACGCAAGAGAAACTGGACAAGCTGGGCTTTGGCCAGATCATGCGTCCCGTCAAGACCTCGTGCGGCAACCACATGGGTGATGACTGGGCTCGCATCGTGCAGTGGGACGGCGCCAAGTTCAAGGTGGTGTCCGACTGGTATCAGTCCGACAAGGCCATCCTGGATCCGATGGTCAAGGAAGCCGCGGCCAAGTACGCCAAGGAAAAGAACATCACGCCCCGCACTTGCGAGAACTGATGTGAACCGGCGGCCGGCGCCCTGGCGGGCGTCGGCCGCCACCACGCCGCAGGAATCGTCATGACCGCTGCAACACACGCTGCAAACACCGCCGTCACTCCCAACGCCGTCCCTAACGTGCTGCTGGACGTGAACGGCATCGAGGTGATCTACAACCACGTGATCCTGGTGCTCAAGGGCGTGTCCCTGCAAGTGCCTGAGGGCAAGATCGTGGCCTTGCTGGGCGCCAACGGCGCGGGCAAGACCACGACGCTGCGCGCTGTTTCGAACCTGCTCAAGGGCGAACGCGGCGACGTCACCAAGGGCCATATCCAATACCGTGGCCAGCGCATCGAGCGGCTGTCGCCCTCGGAACTGGTCAAGCGCGGCGTCGTGCAGGTGATGGAAGGCCGGCACTGCTTTGCCCACCTGACCATTGAAGAAAACCTGCTGACCGGCGCCTACACGCGCAACATGAACCGCGCCGACACCGCCGCGGCGCTGGAACGTGTGTACCAGTATTTCCCGCGCCTGAAGCAGCGCCGCACCAGCCAGTCCGGCTACACCTCGGGCGGCGAACAACAGATGACCGCCATCGGCCGCGCGCTGATGGCCAACCCCAGCATGATCCTGCTTGACGAGCCCTCTATGGGGCTGGCGCCGCAGATCGTGGAAGAAATCTTTGAAATCGTGCGCGACCTGAACCAGCGCGAAGGCGTGAGCTTCCTGCTGGCGGAGCAGAACACCAACATTGCACTGCGCTATGCCGACTACGGCTACATCCTGGAGAACGGACGCGTGATGATGGACGGCGCCGCGCAGGACCTGGCCCAAAACGAGGACGTGAAAGAGTTCTACCTGGGTATTTCCAGTGGCGAACGCAAGAGCTTTCGCGAAAACAAGTTCTATCGCCGCCGCAAACGCTGGTTGGCCTGACCCCTGGAACAGCAGCGCCGGCACACACGGCGGCGCCGCTTGCAACGACACCGCAGTACGGCACACGAGAGGGTGCGATCCCATGTCCGAGTTTTTCGATGTCCTGGAAACCCGAGCGCCCGAGCAACGCGAGCGCGAGCTGATGGCCGCCTTGCCCGCCGCGATTACCCGGGCGATGGCCCGCGCGCCGGCTATCGCCGAGCAGCTGCGCGGCGTCGACCCCGCCACCATCACATCCCGCGAAGCGCTGGCCCGACTGCCGGTCTTGCGCAAGCATGAATTGCTGGAACGCCAGCAGCACAGCCGCGACGACGCCGCCGCCCCCACCGGCCCCGGCAAGACCTTCGGCGGCTTTTCCGCCATCGGCTGGGGCGAGGCGATGCGCGTCTTCGCCTCGCCCGGCCCCATCTATGAACCGGAAAGCGCGCGCGCTGACTACTGGCGTTTTGCGCGCGCCCTGTACGCCGCGGGCTTTCGCGCCGGCGAACTGGCCTACAACTGCTTTTCGTATCACTTCACCCCGGCCGGCTCCATGATGGAAACGGCGGCGCACGCCGTGGGCTGCACGGTGTTTCCGGGCGGCACCGGCCAGACCGAACAGCAGGTGCGCGCCATTCAGGACCTGGCGCCCAGCGGCTATACGGGCACGCCCAGCTTCCTGAAGATCATCCTGGAAAAGTCGGACGAACTGGGCGTGAAGCTGGATTCCTTGCAGCGTGCATTGGTATCGGGCGAAGCCTTTCCGCCGTCGCTGCGCGACTGGCTGGCGGCGCGCGGCATCGAGGGCTATCAGGCCTATGGCAGCGCCGACCTGGGCATGATCGCGTTCGAAACGCCGGCCCGCCAAGGGCTGGTGCTGGGCGAAGACATCATCGTGGAGATCGTGCGCCCCGGCACTGGCGAACCCGTGCCCGACGGCGAGGTCGGTGAAGTCGTCGTGACCACCTTGAACCCGGACTACCCGCTGGTGCGCTTCGGCACGGGCGACCTGTCGGCGGTCATGCCCGGCATTTCGCCTTGCGGGCGCACCAACACCCGTATCAAAGGTTGGATGGGCCGGGCGGATCAGACGACCAAGGTGCGCGGCATGTTCGTGCATCCGTCGCAGGTGGCGGACGTGGCGCGCCGCCACCCGGAAATCTTGCGGGCGCGGCTCGTCATCAGTGGCAGCACCGGGTCGGACCGCATGGTGCTGAAAGTGGAATCGCGCGTGCGCGGCGAAGACCTGGCCAAGCGCATCGCGGACTCGGTGCGCGACGTGACCAAGTTGCGCGCGGACGTTGAATGGGTGGACGCAGACGGCCTGCCCAACGACGGCAAAGTCATCGACGACGTACGTACCTACGAATAGAAGCAGCGCAGCCGTTTAACCAGCAATAGCAACAACGGCGCAGCCGTTCTGCAAGCCGGCGGGCCAACTCGGCCTACCGGCTTCTTAACGCTTCAAGCGCGGCATAGATCGCCATGCCGGCCAGCATGGCGGCCACGAAGATCAGCGCCTGCGGCACGCCCGCCGCCGCGGCCACCAACGCCGGCCCCGGGCAGAAACCCGCCAGGCCCCAGCCCGCCCCGAACGCCAGGCTGCCCAATGCCAGGCGCAGGTCGATGCGGGTAGCGGTAGGCCAGCGCAGCGGCTCACCCGTCAGGCTGGCGCGACGGCGGCGCAACACGGCAAAGCCCGCGGCCGTGATCAACACCGCGCCCCCCATGACAAATGCCAGGGACGGATCCCACTGGCCCGCCAGGTCCAGAAAGCCCAGCACCTTGGCCGGGTTGGCCATGCCGGACACGATCAGGCCCAGGCCGAAGACCAAGCCCGATACGAACGCGATCAGTGCAGTCATGTCATGCCCCCATCAGATGCCGCGTGGCATAGACCATGGCAAAGCCCGCCGCCATGAAGAGCGCGGTGGCGGCCAGCGAGCGCGGCGATCCGCGCGACAGCCCGCAAACCCCATGGCCGCTGGTGCAGCCCGATGCGTAGCGCGTGCCGATGCCCACCAGCAGGCCCGCCACAATCAGGCGCGGCGTGCCGGCCTCGACCACGATGGCGGGCAGCGCAGTGGCCAAGGTGTATAGCCACGGCGCGGCGCACAACCCCACCAGGAACGCCAAGCGCCACGCCCCATCGCGCTGGGGCGGCAGCAGCCCGCCCAAAATGCCGCTGATACCGGCAACACGGCCCGCCCCCGCCATCAACAGCACGGCGGCGGCGCCGATCA
The DNA here is from genome assembly GCF_029637605.1 of Achromobacter spanius. Lineage (NCBI taxonomy): Bacteria > Pseudomonadati > Pseudomonadota > Betaproteobacteria > Burkholderiales > Alcaligenaceae > Achromobacter > Achromobacter spanius. The sequence goes on from NZ_CP121261.1 coordinate 4,152,355, forward strand.
GCAGGCCACCAATCGTGGCCGTGACAGGGGTGAAGGAAGACCAGTCCAGGTTCATGTGAGTGACGCCATGGCGCGGCCGCAGTACAAACTGGAGAGCGTTTTCATGACCTGGCTGACTTCGAAGCTGGCCATCTGGTAGTAGACGTACTTGCCCTCGCGGCGCGTCGACACCAGGCCTTCATCGCGCAATACGCCCAGTTGCTGGGACAAGGTCGGCTGGCGAATGCCGGTCAACGATTCCAGTTCACCCACATTGCGTTCGTTCTGCACCAACTGGCACAGCAGCAGCAAACGATCTTCGTTGGCCAGCGCTTTCAACAGCGTGCAGGCCTGGGCGGCGGATTCTCGCAAGGCGGCGAGTTCGCATTCAGTCAGGGAGGCGTTCATGGCGGGCAGTCTGGCGTGAAAAATAAGTGATCATTATATTTACAGATAAACTATTCAGCAATATTATTTAAATACATATATTGATATTCGCGGGCCGCCATGAATCCACATATCCAAGCATTCTTCGACTCCGTCACCGCTACCGTTACCTACGTGGTGCATGACGGTAGCGCCTGCGCCATCATCGATTCCGTTCTGGACTACGACCCGAAGTCCGGTCGCAGCAGCACCGCCAGCGCGGACCGGGTGGTGGACTACGTGCGTGAAAGCGGGCTGGAAACGCAATGGCTGCTGGAAACCCATGCCCACGCCGATCACCTGTCCGCCGCGCCTTACCTGCAGCGCAAGCTGGGCGGCGTCATCGCCATTGGGCAAAGCATCCGCACCGTGCAGGGGGTGTTCAAGCAGATCTTCAATCTGGAGCCCGAGTTCCAGCTTGACGGCTCGCAGTTCGGCCGCCTGTTCGCCGACGGCGAAACCTTCCAGATCGGCAAGCTTGAGGCCACCGCCATCCATGTGCCGGGCCACACGCCGGCCGACATGGCTTACCTGATCGGCGACGCCGCCTTTGTGGGCGACACGATGTTCATGCCCGATGTGGGCACCGCGCGCTGCGATTTCCCGGGCGGCAATGCGCACGAGCTTTATCGTTCGATCCAGCGCCTGCTGAGCCTGCCGGGCGACACCCGGCTCTTCATGTGCCACGACTATCCGCCTAACGGGCGCGACGCCAGTTGGCAGACATCGGTGGCCGAGCAACGCAACGCCAATATCCATGTGCGCAGCGGCGTCAGCGAAGACGAGTTCGTCGCCATGCGTACGCGGCGCGACGCCACCTTGTCCATGCCGACGCTGATTCTTCCCGCGATCCAGGTGAACATCCGCGCGGGCCATTTTCCGCCGCCCGAAGACAACGGCGTGCGCTACCTGAAGATTCCGGTCGACAGCCTGTAGGTTCCGCGCCGCGCTTGCCTGGCGCTGCGGACTTGCGCGGCGCGGGCGAATCCCTCAAGATCGGCCGTCCCACAGCCGACCAGACGGATCCTCATGTTCGCAGAAGCCGAAGCCGACCCCAGCCTGTCCAAGGACGAGTTCAAACCCCTGGAGGCGCGGCTGCGTGTCGCCCTGCTCAATGCGCAGTACCAGCGCCTGGAAAAGGCGGACAAGACGCTGCTGATCGTGGTGGCGGGCATCGACGGCGCCGGCAAAGGCGCCACGATCAATCTGCTGAACGAATGGATGGACCCGCGTCACATCAAGACCCTGGCGTATGGCCCGCCCGAAGGCGAAGAGCTGGAGCGTCCGCCGTTCTGGCGCTATTGGAAAGACCTGCCGCCCAAGGGCAGCACCGGCATCGTGTTCGGGTCCTGGTACGCGCCGCTGGTGATCGAGGCGGCCCGCAAGAAACCCAACCAGGAATATATCGACGCGCATGCCGCCGCCATCCGGCGCTTTGAAGCCATGCTGGCCATGGAGGGCGTGCAGGTCGTCAAGCTGTGGTTCCACCTGTCGGCCGATGCCCAGCATGAACGCGCGCAGCGCCTGCTGGCCAGCCCCGAAACCTCGTGGCAGGTCAGCCCCGTGGACCTGAAAGTTCATAAGAAATACGACCGCATCCGCAACGCTGGCCAGGTGGTGCTGAACCACACGGACAGCGGACATGCGCCCTGGGTCGTCATCCCCAGCGCCGACGAAAACATGCGTTCGGCGCGCACGGCCGAAGCCGTGCTGGCAGCAATGCGCCAGCGCGGCGTGCCGCGCATCCCGCAATCGTTCCTGGCGCATTCCCGCCCCGCCCGCATCGTCGACCGCCTGGGCAAGCTGGATTACGAGGCCAAGATCGACAAGGACGACTACGAATCCGAGCTCGGCCTGTTGCAAGGCAGGCTGGCGCGCGCGGCAAGGTCCCGGAAATTCCAGGATCGCTCGCTGGTGCTGGTCTTTGAAGGCCAGGACGCCGCCGGCAAGGGTGGCGCCATCCGGCGCGTGACGCACGCGCTGGACGCCCGCCAATTTGACATCACACCCGTCTCTGCGCCCAGCAGCTACGAGCTGTCGCGCCCCTACCTGTGGCGCTTCTGGCGTCACCTGCCGCGCCACGGCCGCATCGCCATCTTTGACCGGTCCTGGTATGGCCGCGTGCTGGTCGAGCGTGTGGAAAAGCTGACCGCGCCCGCGCAGTGGCGCCGCGCCTACGGCGAGATCAACGACTTCGAGGAACAACTGGCGGCAAGCGGCGCGATCGTGCTGAAGTTCTGGCTGGCGGTCACGGCCGACGTGCAGCTAGAACGCTTCAAGGAACGCGAGAAGTCGCCCTTCAAGAATTTCAAGATCACGCCGGACGACTGGCGCAACCGTGAAAAATGGAAGGATTACGCAGCCGCCGCCAACGAGATGCTGGCGCGCACGGACATCGGCCATGCCCCCTGGCAGCTGGTGTCGGCCAACGACAAGCGGTACGCTCGCGTGCAAGTGCTGCGACACATCGTCCAAGCCATGGAAGACCAACTCTGAATCCGAAACCGCCAGGAGAACCCGCGCAATGAGCACCCTTGAAATCCGCCCTGTCGTAGCCGCCGACTTCGACGTCTGGCTGCCGTTGTGGAAGGGCTACCAGGAGTTCTACCGCGTCAACATCGATGACGCCGTAACCCGCACCACCTGGGCACGCCTGCTGGATCCCGCCGAGCCCATGCATGCCGCGCTGGCCTACAGTGGCGGTCGCGCCATCGGCATGGTGCACTGGATTTTTCATCGGTCCACCTGGACGGCGGGCGACTACTGCTATCTGCAAGACCTGTACGTGGACGCGGACGTGCGCGGCACCGGCGCGGGCCGCGCGTTGATCGAACACGTCTATGCCCAAGCCGCTGCCGCGAATGCCTCGCGGGTGTACTGGCTTACCCACGAAACCAACGCCAACGCGATGCAGTTGTATGACCGCATTGCCGACCGTTCCGGCTTCATCCAATACCGCAAGGCGATGGCATGAGCGCTCGCGACCCGAACTGTCCGCTATGCCTGGAAGATGGCGGCTCGCTACTGTGGCGCGGGCCGCACCTGCGCGTCATTGAGGTCAACGACGCGGACTACCCGGGCTTCACCCGCGTGATCTGGAACGGCCATCTGGCTGAAATGACGAGCCTGTCCACGCATGGCCGCGACCTGCTCATGCGCGCGGTGTATGCCGTGGAAGAGGCGCAGCAGGCGGTGCTGGCGCCCGACAAGATCAATCTGGCGTCGTTAGGCAACATGGTGCCCCACTTGCACTGGCATGTGATTCCGCGGTGGCGCGGCGACCGCCACTTTCCGGACCCGATCTGGGCCGCCCCGCGTATCGCCGCCGGCGCGGAGCCCCCGGAATGGACCGATCGGCAGGCGCGCACGCAGGCCCTGCTGCCGCGCTACCGCAATCGCGTGGTCGAAAGCATGAACGCGCTACTCATGCATTGAGTGTCGGGCCGGGCGCCGGGCCTCGGCATGGGGTTCTGCCCGTTCTGCCAGTTCTGCCCATTGCGCCGATCACGCCATGCGCCGAAGGCGTCCCCGTTCAGCCAGCCACGACGTATAGGCCTGTTCGACCTGGCCCGCAATGCGCTCGGCGGAAAACAAGCCTTCGCCACGTATGCGTTCCTGGCCCGCGTCGCCCATCTGACGCCGCAAGCCTGGGTCATCCAGCAGCGACGCCAGCGCCGCCGCCAACGCGGCGGGATCGCGCGGCGGCACCAGCAAGCCGGTCACGCCGGCTTGCATGGTTTCAGGCACGCCGCCCACGTCGGTGCCGATGACGGGCAGGCCCATCGCCGCAGCCTCAATGAATACAGTGCCCAAGGCCTCGCGGTGCGTCGCCAGCGCGAAAACGTCGAACGCCATCAACACATTGCCGATGTCGTGGCGCCGACCGGTGAAATGCACCCGCTGCGCGAGTCCCAGCGCCGCCACCTTGGCCTGCAGTTGCTCGAAGAGAGGCATGCCGTCGCCCACCAGGACCAGGTGCGCGGTCGGAAAACGGGTGGAAATCTGCGCGAATGCGTCGATCAGGTCGCCATGCCCCTTTTCGGCACGCAAGACCGCCACGCAACCCACGACCAAGGAGTCTGGAGGCAAACCCAGTTCCTGCCGCAAACATGCGTCTTCATGCACCTGCGGCAGCACCACGGGCGAATGGATGGTGGCGACGGATTCCGGCCGCGCGCCGCCGTCCAGCAGTTGCTTGCGCACGTACCGGCTGACGGCAATGACCCGATGCGCCAACCAGGTATAGGCATAAAGCGAATTGATGGGCTTGGCCAGATGCCGCGTCCGCACGATCAGCGGCGTACCCGCAAGGCGAGCCCCCAGCGCCGCCAGCACGGTGTCGCGGCGGCTGTGCGTGTTGACGACGTCAAAGCGCTCGCGCCGCAACAAGCTGCGCACGAACGCCACGCCGCGCAGGAAATTGCCCGGACCATCCATCACGATGCGGTGCACCGTGAACCCCGCCTGGCTCAGCCGGTCGCCCAGTTCCGCGCCGGGTTGGCACACCAGTTCCAGATGGTGGCCACGCTCGCGCATCGCAACCATCTCCTTGTAGATGCAGAATTCCTGCCCACCGAACGAGGTGGCAGCCTCCGTATGCAGGATGCGCAAACGGGCACCACCGTTGTCGGTCGGCGAATCAAAGACGGGAGGAGTCATCGGAGCTGGGGATTTCCGGACGAGCGGGGAGTATTCCATGCACGGTCGCGGGCCAACAGGTAGGCTTCCAGATAGGCCACGTCTTCCCGCTCAAGCGCCGCTGCGCCATGTGTGCGGCAGTCAACGGCGCACTCGGACGCCGCCAGCCGTTGGCCAGTCCACACCTGGATTCGGCCAGTGCACGACAAATCAAAGTGGGCACCCTCGCGCCGCCAGGTCAACAGGCGCATGCTGGGCGTCAGGCGCAACACTTCGTATGTGCCATGCGGCGTGGGGACGGCCGGCGGAGTCAGCGCGCTACCGATGTCCACCAGGCGACGGGTCCGGGAATCGGCTGGCTGGTACATCAACACGGAAAGAGGATCAAGAGGCATGGGGAGGCTAGCGAAGGTTGCCAGCCGGCTGATGCTAGCCAGAAACTGAGCAAGATGTTCAAGAAAAATCTGATTCTAGAAATTAATTGACATGTCTATTACAGACAGACGCACCGCGGGTCGGAATTTAGTTGAAATCCGTGATGCAGTCATCCGTAGCGCCCGCATGGAAGGGCCCCAAAGCGTGCCGTCCATTCGCAAGCGACGCTTACGCTCGCCCCTTGCATTTATCCAGAAATTCCTGAGAAAGGATGGAATTTCGCCGACGTTGGCATACAGTTGCTCCGCTTTTTACAAGGTGGCACCGCCGTGCGTCCGCCAGCCTGAGAGGCTATTCAGGTAAAATTCAGCACAATTTCCGATGTTAACAAATCACACAAAGGACTCCCATTGACCCAGCAGGCCACGCCCCATCGTCCCGTTTCCTTTCTCCAGGCGTTCCTGCGTTCCGAAGCGATGGGCGGGTACGTGCTCATGGCCGCCGCGCTGGTTGCCCTGATCATCGCCAACAGCCCGGCTGCCCCTGCTTACTTCGATGTACTGGGGACCAAGCTGGGCTTCGAAGCCGGCCCCGTCGTACTCAAGGAAACGGTGCTGCATTGGATCAACGACGGCCTGATGGCTGTGTTCTTCCTGCTGGTGGGCCTGGAGATCAAGCGTGAAGTAATGGACGGCCAACTGCGTGGCGTCGGCCGCATCGTGCTGCCGGGCGTGGCGGCTGTAGGCGGCATGATGGTGCCCGCGCTGATCTACGTACTGATCAATCTGGGCAGCCCCGAGACCCTGCGCGGCTGGGCCATTCCGGCCGCGACCGACATCGCGTTCGCGCTCGGCATCCTGGCGCTGCTGGGTAGCCGCGTACCCACGTCGCTGAAGATCTTCCTGACCGCGCTCGCCATCCTGGATGACTTGGGCGCCATCATCATCATCGCCTTGTTCTATACATCGGAATTGCAAGTGTTCGCGCTGGGCATGGCGGGCGCGTTGCTGGCCTGCCTGTTCTGCCTGAACCGCGCCGGCGTGCTGCGCCTGACGCCTTACCTGCTGATCGGCGCCGTGCTCTGGTATTTCGTGCTGAAGTCCGGCGTGCACGCCACGCTGGCCGGCGTGGCGCTGGCCCTGACCATCCCGCTGCGGCCCCGCAACCAGGGCAAGCCCGAAGCCCATTCCCCCCTGCACGACCTTGAGCACGCCCTGCACAAGCCCGTCGCGCTGCTGATCGTGCCGATCTTCGGGTTCGCCAATGCGGGCGTGTCGTTCGCGGGCATGGGGCTGTCCAGCTTGGCGCAACCGGTGCCCATGGGCGTCGCGCTGGGCCTGTTCCTGGGCAAGCAGTTGGGGGTGTTCGGCTTCGCCTGGCTGGCTATCAAGAGCGGCATCGCCAGCCTGCCGCGCCATGCAACGATGAAGCAGGTGTACGGCGTGTCGATGCTTTGCGGCATTGGTTTCACCATGAGCCTCTTCATTGGCGCCCTGGCCTTCACCGACGCCGCCACCGTCGACGCCACCAAGATCGGCGTGCTGACCGGCTCATTGCTTTCCGCCGTGCTGGGCTTCCTGCTGCTGCGCATGAGCGGTGCACCGGCGGCGGATGGTGCCTCCAGCGAGGCCGCGCGTTAAACCCCGAGGCGGGTGGGCGCTATGCCAAAATCGCGCCCATGCCGATTGATAACCGCCTGACTCCCAACGCCCTTGCCGCCCAGACGGCTGAACTTCCCGCCGCCTGGGCTGCGGCTTTCGCGCCACGCGCCGTGGCCGATGCCTTGGCCTCGGCCACCGCGCACGTGGAAAAGCGTCTTGCCGACGGGGCGGTCGTGTACCCCGCCACGCCGTTTCGCGCGCTGCACGGCCTGGCGCCATCGGATGTGCGCGTGGTGATCCTGGGACAAGACCCCTACCATGGCCCCGGCCAGGCACAAGGGCTTGCGTTCTCGGTGCCCGATGACTGCAAGCGCCCGCCCAGCCTGCGCAACATCTTCAACGAAATCGCGCAGGAATACCCGGGCACCGCTCTCCCCGCCGGCAACGACCTCAGCCCCTGGGCCGAGCAGGGAGTGCTGCTCTTGAACACCTGCCTGACAGTGGAAGACGGCCAGCCCGCCTCGCACGCCAAGCGCGGCTGGGAAATGGTGACTGATGCCCTGATCGCGCTGGTTGCACGCGACCCCGCGCCCAAGGTCTTCATGCTGTGGGGCGCCCACGCACAAGCCAAGCGCTTGTTGCTGCCGGACAACAATGGCCACCTGGTGTTGATGGCCAACCATCCCTCGCCGCTGTCCGCCCGCCGGCCACCCATCCCTTTCCTGGGCTGTGGGCACTTCCAGATGACCAACGCATGGCTGGTGAACCAAGGGAAAAACCCTATTGATTGGGGGCTGGACAAAAAAGTAATTCCCTTGCAAGGCGAAATCAGGTTATGATCGCCGCACTGCACAAAACGAGTTCGGCATTTACCGCTTTGATTTAGCGGCATTTTTTGCAGTCCGCCGGGCAACCTAGCCCGGGCCCCATGCCGAACTATCATCGATTCCTGACCTCCTTTCCTTTCGCCCTGCGTTCCAATCTGTACAAGAGAACGCGCCACGCGCACGGTTGATTCGGTCGGCACGATGCTCCATCAACCGTCGCCTGGATCCGGCCGCCTAATCCCCTGGCCCGACCAAGCACTGCGTCGCATCGTCTGCGGCAAGGGAAAGTAATGTCTTTCGAAACTCTGGGTCTTGCACCCGCTCTGTTGTCGGCCGTTCAAGAAGCTGGCTTCAATACCCCCACCTCGGTCCAAGCTGCCGCCATTCCGCAAGCGCTGGCTGGCCACGACCTGATGGTTTCCTCGCAAACGGGCAGCGGCAAGACCGCCGCCTTCATGCTGCCGGCCCTGCACCGTATTGCCCAGATGCCCGCCAACAAGGGCGTCGGCGTGCAAGTGCTGGTGCTGACCCCGACCCGCGAACTGGCCCTGCAAGTCACCGAAGCCACGGCCACCTACGGCCGCAAGCTGGCTGACCTGCGCACCGCCACCGTGGTGGGCGGCATGCCCTACGGCGCCCAATTGAAGGCCCTGTCGCGTCGCGTTGACGTGCTGGTCGCTACCCCCGGCCGCCTGATCGATCACCTGCAATCGGGCCGCGTCAAGCTGAACACCGTGCACACGCTGGTGCTGGACGAAGCCGACCGCATGCTGGACATGGGCTTCATTGAAGACATTGAAACCATCGTCAGCCGCCTGCCGGAAGATCGCCAGACGCTGCTGTTCTCGGCCACGCTGGACGGCACGATCGCCAAGCTGGCCGCCAAGATGATGCGCGACCCGCAGCGTATCGAGATGGCTGGCGCCAAGGAAAAGCACACCAACATCACGCAAAGCCTGCTGTACGCGGACGATGCCAGCCACAAGATGCAATTGCTGGACCACGTGCTGCGCGACGCCAAGCTGGATCAAGCCATTGTCTTCACGTCCACCAAGCGTGGCGCTGACGACCTGGCCGATCGCCTGGCCGATCAAGGCTTTGCCGCCGCCGCCCTGCACGGCGACATGAACCAGCGCCAGCGCACCCGTACGCTGTCGCAACTGCAACGCGGCCAACTGCGTATCCTGGTTGCCACCGACGTCGCCGCCCGCGGCATCGACGTGCAAGGCATCAGCCACGCCGTCAACTTCGACCTGCCGATGCAAGCCGAAGACTACGTGCACCGTATCGGCCGTACCGGCCGCGCCGGTCGCAGCGGCCTGGCGTTCACGCTGGCCACGCACTCCGAGCGCCACAAGGTGCGCCGTATCGAGCACTACATTGGCCAAACGATTACGCCGGAAACCATCGCCGGCCTGGAACCCAAGCGCACGCCGCGTCCGTCGGCTGGCGGCAGCGGCGCCCCGCGTGGCGGCAAGCCGTTCGGCAAGCGTCCTGGCGGTTTCGGTGGTTCGCGCCATGAAGGCGGCTACCAAGGCAACCGCGAAGGCCGTTCGTTTGGCGGCCCGCGTGAAGGCGGCGCTCCTCGTGGCGAATTCAAGCCGCGTGAAGGTGGTTACCAAGGCAACCGTGACAGCGCCCCGCGCGAAGGCGGCTATCAAGGCAATCGCCCCTTTGGCGACCGCCCGGCCCGTTCGTTCAGCGATCGTCCCAGCTTCGGTGATCGTCCCCAACGCGAAGGCGGCTACCAGGGCAATCGCCCGTTCGGCGACCGTCCCCCGCGTGAAGGCGGCTTCCGTGGTGGTGACCGTGATGCCCGCCCGAGCTTCGGTGGCGACCGTCCCAGCTTTGGCGACCGCCCCCAGCGCGACGCCCGCCCGTTCAGCGAACGCGCTCCCCGTGAAGGCGGTTTCCGCGGCGCTGACCGTGACGCCCGCCCCAGCTTCGGCGATCGTCCCCCGCGTGAAGGCGGCTTCCGTGGCGGCGACCGTCCGGAAGGCGGCTTCCGCGCCAAGCCCTCGTTTGACAAGCGCCCCGGCGGCCCCGCCAAGCGCTTCGCCAAGCCGGCTGATCGCCGCGGCTAAATCGCCCGCTTGATCCCCACCAAACCCCGCGCCTGTCGCGGGGTTTGTTTTTGGGGCGCCTTACAACGCGCAGCGTCGCCGTTCTTTTTTTGGGAAAATGCACCCATGACCACGCCTTCCTCGACCATGCAACGCCCCGCGCCCGCCAACCTTCCCCCGCTATCTCCCGCCGCCCAGGCGCATAGCGACGCCACCGCCGCGCACTTGCGCAAGACGATCAGCGCCAACGGTGGCTGGTTGCCGTTCGACCATTGGATGGCCGAGGCGCTGTATGCGCCCGGGCTGGGCTACTACGCGGCCGGCAATGTGAAGCTGGCCGATGCGGATGACGGCGCCAAGACGCCCGCCGGCGATTTCGTCACCGCGCCGCAACTGACGCCGCTGTTCGCCCGCACCATCGCCCGCCAGGCGGCGCAGGTGCTGCGCCAGACCCAAACGCAGGCGGTGCTGGAATTTGGCGCGGGCACGGGCGCACTGGCCGAAGGCGTGCTGCGCGAGCTGGACGCGCTGGGGCTGGACCAGACGCAATACCTGATCCTGGAAGTCTCGGCCGACCTGCGCGCGCGTCAGGCCGAAAGACTGGCCTCGTTCGGCAGCCGCGTGCAATGGCTGGATTCGCTACCCAACACCTTTGCGGGCTGCGTGCTGGCCAACGAGGTGCTGGACGCCATGCCCGTTTCCCTGTTTTGCTGGGGTGAGGACGGCGCCGTGCTGGAGCGTGGCGTCGCGTTGGATGCGCAGCAGGGCTTTGTCTGGAGCGATCGGCCCGCGCCGGCCGCGCTGGCGCAGGCCGTGGCGGCGCGCATGCCGGCGTTGCCCGGCTACGTGTCCGAGATCAATCTGCAGGGCGAAGCCTGGATCGCCGCCATGGGCAGTTGGCTGGAACGCGGCGCGGCGCTGCTGGTGGATTACGGCTTTCCGCGCAGCGAGTACTACCATCCGCAACGCGCCGGCGGCACGCTGATGTGCCATTTGCGCCATCACGCGCATGGGGATCCCTTCACCGCGCCGGGGTTGCAGGACATCACCGCGCACGTGGATTTCACGGCCATGGCGGATGCGGCGCTCGAGGCCAATTTGCAGGTGTTGGGTTACACATCCCAGGCGCGCTTTCTGATGAACGCCGGGCTGATGGATCTGCTGGAGCAACTGGACCCGTCCGATGCGCAGCAATACGCACAAGCGGTGGCGCCGGTGCAAAAGCTGCTGTCCGAAGCCGAAATGGGCGAACTCTTCAAGGTGCTGGCGGTGGGGCGAGGCATGACGGAACCGCTGGCCGGGTTCTCGCGCGGCGACCGCCTGGGCAAGCTGTAGCCGCCGGCCTCAGCCCGCGCGCAGCCGGTCCAGCCGCGCGCGCCGGACGCTGTCCTTGATGCGGGCCGGGTCACCGGCGCAGGCCTTGGCGATGGCCCCGGCATCCACGCCGCGCACGGCGTCCACCCGCGACTGCCAGCCGGCCATGTCCACCGGCCGCAAGATCGACGCCGTCTTCAACAGGTCAAAAAACCGTTCGGGCTTGCGCAGCGCATCGGCACGCTCCATCAGCGCCAACTGCGCTTCGGTGGCGTCGCCTTGGTGCGTGTCTTGGTGCGTGCCTTGGTGCGTGCCCGTAGTGCAATCCACCGCATCCAGACCCGACAACACCTCCGGCAGCAGGCGCGCGTAGTCATTGCATTCTGTGGGGACGCGCATGCGCCGGCCCAGCGCCTCGCGCTCCGGCGTCAGCCGGCAAAGCAGCGCGTAGCGCCCCGCCAGCGACAAGCCCTGCTCTGCCGCGCGGTCCACATCGGCGCCAGCCTCCTTGACCCCTTGCAGTTCGGGCATCACGCGAGCCAGCGCGCCGGAATCCTGCAGCACGTCCAGCATGCGCGAAGGCTTCTTCGCCATCAGGCCGCGCGACAGTTCCTTCCAGACGCGCTCGGCCACCAGCGCATCGGCCTCGCCTTGCTGGACCATGCGCTGGCACAACGCCAGGGTTTCCGGCGCCACGGTGAAATCATCGAAGCGTGCCGCGAAACGGCCCAGGCGCAGGATGCGCACGGGATCTTCCTGGAAGGCCTCTCCCACGTGGCGAAACACGCGGGCGCGCACATCGGCCGCGCCGTCCAGCGGGTCAACCAATTCGCCGTCTTGCGTCTGGGCGATGGCGTTGACGGTCAGGTCGCGGCGGCGCAGGTCTTCTTCCAGCGTCACGTCGGCGCCGGTATAGAAGGTAAAGCCCTTATAGCCCCGGCCGGACTTGCGCTCTGTGCGCGCCAGCGCGTATTCCTCTTTGGTGCGCGGGTGCAGGAACACGGGAAAATCACCGCCAACCGGAATGAAGCCACGGCGCACCATGTCTTCGGGGGTCGCGCCCACCACGACCCAGTCGTGGTCGCCGGGCGGAAAACCCAGCAGCGCGTCACGCACCGCACCGCCCACGATATACACCTGCAAGCCTTCGATGGCCGGGTCGTGCTTCGGGTCCTGCGTCATCGGGCCGCGGTGCTCTCGGCGCCCAGCGGCGTGATGCTGCCCAGGCGTTCTTTCAAGGACTGCGGCTGACCGGTGAACATCGCCGCGTAGTACACCGAATTCGACATCACGTTCTTCACGTAGGTGCGGGTTTCGTTGAACGGAATGGTTTCGGCGAAGATGGCGCCTTCAATGGGATGCGAGAAGGTCGCGCGCCAGTTCTGCGGACGCCGCGGGCCCGCGTTGTAGCCGGCGCTGGCCATCATCTGCGACCCATCCAGGTCGCGCAGCACCATGTTCAGGTAGTTGGTGCCCAGTTCGGTGTTGGTGTCGAAATCGTTCACGCTGGACGGCGTGAAATCCGTCATGCCGATCTTGCCCGCCACCCACTTGGCCGTGGCCGGCATCAGCTGCATCAGGCCAGACGCGCCCACGTGCGAACGCGCGTCCATGATGAAGCGCGATTCCTGGCGGATCAGGCCATAGACCCAGGCCGGGTCCAATGCGATGGCGTTGGCCTTGGCGGTGACGCGGCCTTCAAATGGCGCGATGAAGCGCTGCGAAAAATCGAACTCTTTTTCCGTGCGGTCGGACGTGTTGACCACGCGGTCGTAGATGTTCTCGGCGCGGGCCAGCTCGGCGGCGGCCATCAGTTGGCGGTCGTTCATGCCGCGCAGCGTGAAATTCCATTCAGGCACCGCTTCGCCGCGCCAGCCCAGGCGGAACAGTTGCACGGCCCGTTGCAGCCCGGGGTTGGCGCGCGCTTCGGCGATTTCGCTGTCGGTGATGGGCGCCGGGCGCGGCGGCACATTGATGCGCCGACCCAACTCTTCGGAAGACAATTGGCCGTAGAAATCAAAGCGGTCGGCAATGCTGGCGTACAGGGTGTTGGCCTCGTCCTTGCGGCCGGTGGCGGCCAGGCCGCGCGCCTTCCAGTACACCCACGACGGATCGTCGCGCTGCGACGCCGGCATGTCGTCGATGGAGGCAATGACCCACTTCCAATCAATCTTCGGCTGGCGCAACGCAGCGCGCACCTTCCAGCCTGCGTTGTATTCCGTCATGCGGATGTGACCGGCCTCGTGGTACCAGTCGTCGGCGCGGCTATCCATCCGCAGCGCGGCGATCAGCGCGTATTGCCCACGCACCCAGGCCAGATTCGGCTTGGACATGGACTTGGCCCATTCACGGCGCAGGTAGGAATCAGCCACCCCGACGTCCGATCGCGCCAGCCGGGCCAACGCGATGGTCACGAGTTCTTTCTCGTTGCGGCCCACCGGCATGCGGTCTTGCCGGGTCAGCCACTTCATCGGGTCCTTCATGAGGACGTCGTAGGTTTTCAGATCGCGTGGCTCGAACATGTACTGCGCGAGCTTGCGCGCGTTGGACGTTTTGTCGTCCTCGATAGCGTCGCGCAACTGCGGTTCCAGCTGTTGCCAGCCCAACACGCCGTCCGCCACCAGTTGGTCGTACAGCGCCCAGCACGCGCTGCCCGGCACGAACACGGACATCGCCTGCTCGGCGGTGGCGCGCTGGCCGGTCATGTGCTTGGCGTCCAGAATGGCGCATTCGATCTGGCTATTGCTGTTCTTCACAGGCGCCAGCTTGCGCACGGTGTCGAAGTCGCCGCTGCGGGCGGCGGCCAGCAGCCAGTCGCCACGCAAGCGGTCAGCCAGATAGGCGTCGCCGTTGCTGCTGATGAAGCGCTGCAGGTCGGCGGTGGGCCGGGCGCTGGCGGGCACGGTCCAGAGCTGGTAACGCAGCAACCAGTATTCGGGGTACATGCCCAGCGTGTCGGACTTGGCCTGCGGCACCAAGGCGCCCAGGATGGACCATTGCTTGCGGCTCATGGCGGCGCGCGCGGCGACCACGGCGGCCAGGGCGGGCGTATCGGCGGTGGGCGGCAGGCCGGCCAGCACGGCGGGCGGCACGGCAATGACGGGTTGGGCGGAGTGGGGGGTTTGGGCGGCGGTTGGGGCTTGCGCGCTGATGGCGGCGTTGCGCTGCTGCGCATCAACCGGCGCACAGGCGGCAGTGAAAAGCGCCAGCAGGGGCAGCCAGCGTCTCAGGCCCGCGCGCGGGATCGGTGCAAACACGCCTTGCGGGGATTTCCGGCGAGTTTTCTGATACCGTCCAGAGTGCTGCGCTTGTGTCATGCCGCGTCCCTCATTTACTGGCATACCAAGGCCTTGCCGCACGCCTGTATGCACATCCGCATGCTGCCTTGCACGCTCGATTCCAGCAGCTTCGCCTTCGTTTTTGCCTTCGTCTTCGCCTTCATTGTCCACCCCCATTACAGCCACTGCATGACTACGCAAAATACTCCAGAGGATACCGCAGTCCAGCACCGTACGCGATTGCGGAAACTGCGTGCCGAGATGCCCGAAGACCAGCGCAGCCGAGGTGGTTTGCTTATGCGAGCGCGGCTGTTCACCTGGCTGAACGTGGCCCGCGACGAGGCCCTGCGCGCGGGCCGCAAGGCGCCCGCCACCGTGGCCGCCTTCTGGCCCCTGGACGGTGAACCCGACCTGCGCCCGCTGCTCACGCAATGGGTGGAAAACGGCGTGGCCGTGGCGCTGCCCGTGGTGCGCGCGCGCAATGCCCCGCTGGCCTTCCTGCCCTGGACGCCCGATGCCGAGCTTCGCGCCGGCCCTTACGGCATCCAGGAGCCCGTGGCCGGCCCCGACGTGCTGCCGGACGTGGTCCTGGTGCCCACGCTGGGTTACACGGAACACGGCGACCGCCTGGGTTATGGCGCGGGCTACTACGACCGCACGCTGGCCGCCTTGCGCGACCGCGGCCACCCCTTCATCACCATCGGCATCGCCTGGAGCTGCGGCGAGCTGGATGCCGACTATCAGGCCGCCCCGCACGACTTTCCGCTGGACGCCGTGCTGACCCAGGACGGCTGGGTGCCAGAGGCGCCGCTTTCGCAAGCAACCACGGGCGGCACCACCCTGCACACGTTCCGCATGAACTGACGCACCAGAACCGCCCGGCGGCGCGCACCAAAGCGGTGCCATCAACCGCCCTGGGGATGGTGTTTCAGCGCGCTTGAGAGGATATTTCCCCAAAGGCGTGTCCCCAAAAGCTGGCACGCAGGTTGCTTATTAGTTTGTGACCGGCCGAGCATTGGCCGGGTTGACCGCGTGCAAGCCGGCCACCCACAAGCCGGCAGCAAGCACCGCATTGGAGGAGCCATGAAGGACAGAACATCCCGTCCCGCCGCTTATGACGAAATGCGCGAAGGCGCAGGCGGCATCCGCTCCCAGTACCAGGCGTTCGAACGCTGGCATGAAGAGCAATCGGCTGAAGCCATGGCCGTGCGCCGCCTGGAAGCCGACCTGAGCTTTCGCCGGGTCGGCATTACTTTTTCGGTAGCGGGCGACGCCGCCGGCACCGAGCGCCTGATCCCGTTCGACCTAATTCCCCGCATCATTCCCGCCGACGAATGGCGTCACCTGGAAGCCGGCCTGAAGCAGCGCGTGCGCGCGCTGAACATGTTCATCCACGACATCTATCACGGCCACGACATCGTGCGCGCGGGCATCGTGCCGGCCGAACAGGTCTTTCTGAACGCCCAGTACCGCCCTGAAATGCAGGACGTGGATGTGGCTGAGGACATCTACTGCCACATCGCCGGCGTGGACATCGTGCGGGCCGGCGCGGGCGAGTTCTATGTGCTGGAAGACAACCTGCGCGTGCCGTCGGGTGTGTCCTACATGCTTGAAAACCGCAAGATGTCGATGCGCCTGATGCCCGACGCCTTCAGCCGCATCAAGGTCGAACCCGTGGCGCACTATCCCGACCTGCTGCTGGACAACCTGCGCGAAGTGGCCCCACATGGCGGCGACGACCCCACCGTGGTGGTGTTGACGCCCGGCATGTACAACTCGGCCTACTTCGAACACGCTTTCCTGGCGCAGCAGATGGGCGTGGAACTGGTCGAAGGGCAAGACCTGTTCGTGGAACAGAACACCGTCTACATGCGCACCACGCAAGGCCCGCGCAAGGTGGACGTTATCTACCGGCGCCTGGACGACGACTTTCTAGACCCGCTGTCGTTTCGCGCCGACTCGGCCCTGGGCGTGCCCGGACTGCTGTCGGTCTACCGCGCCGGCCGCGTCACGCTGGCCAACGCCATCGGCACCGGCATCGCCGACGACAAGTCCACCTATCTGTACGTGCCCGACATGATTCGGTTCTATCTCAGCGAAGAACCCATCCTGTCCAACGTGCCGACCTGGCGCTGCGGCCGTCCCAGCGAGCTTTCCCACGTGCTGGCCAACATGCACGAACTGGTGGTGAAGGAAGTGCACGGCGCCGGCGGCTACGGCATGCTGGTGGGCCCGTCCGCCAGCCATGCCGAGATCGACGCCTTCAAGGACCGCGTGCGCGCCAACCCCGGCAACTACATCGCGCAGCCCACGCTGGCGCTGTCCACCGTGCCCACCTACGTGGAATCCGGCGTGGCGCCGCGCCACGTGGATCTGCGCCCCTACGTGCTGTGCGGCAAAGACATCCGCACCGTGCCCGGCGGCCTGTGCCGTGTGGCGCTGACCGAAGGCTCGCTGGTGGTCAACAGCAGCCAGGGCGGCGGCACCAAAGACACCTGGGTTCTGGAGGACTGAACATGCTGAGCCGTACCGCCGACAACCTGTTCTGGATGTGCCGCTACATCGAGCGCGCCGAAAACACCGCGCGCATGCTGGACGTGAACCTGCAAATGTCGCTGCTGCCCCAAGACCCGCAAACGCGCGAAGGCTCGTGGCTGGGCGTGCTGCGCATCTCTGAACTGCAAGGGCTATATCAAAGCAAGTACGAATCCATCTCGCCGCACGACGTGCTGCAGTACATGGTGCGCGACCCCGAAAACGCCTCGTCGATCTATTCCTGCATGCGCGCCGCCCGCGAGAACGCGCGTGCCGTGCGCGGCAGCCTGACCACCGAGGTCTGGGAAACGTACAACACCACCTGGCTGGAACTGCTCAAGCATCTGCATACCGGCCTGTTGGAACGTAACCCCGGCGAGTTCTTCGAATGGGTGAAGTTCCGCTCGCACCTGGCGCGCGGCGTCACCATCGGCACCATGCTCGAAGACGAGGCGCTGTACTTCCTGCGCATCGGCATGCACTTGGAACGCGCGGACAACACCGCCCGGATGCTGGACGTGAAGTTCCATGAACGCGGCAGCAACGGCACGATGGAGCCGCGCGGCGAACCCTCTGGCACCGCCGCCCTGCAAAGCGAGTTCTATCGTTGGTCTGCGCTGCTGAGTTCTGTGTCCGGGCTGGAGATCTACCGCAAGGTGTATCGCGACGTCATCACGCCCGACCGCGTAGCGGAGCTGCTGATCCTGCACCCCGACATGCCGCGTTCGCTGCTGGCGTCGATGCGCGCGGTGTCCGAGGACCTGGCGCGCGTGTCGAACCAGCGCTCGACCGAAACCCAGCGGCGCGCGGGCATGCTGTGCGCCGAGCTGCAATTCGGCCGCGTCGAAGACATCCTGGATAGCGGCCTGCATCAATACCTGGACCACTTCCTGGACCGCATCAACGACCTGGGCAACCGGATCAGCCAGGACTTCCTGGTTCCGCTGTCGGCATAACCTGGAGACAGCACCATGAAACAGTTCATCACTCACATCACCCATTACCGCTACACCGCGCCGGTCACCTACAGCATCCAGACCCTGCGCCTGACCCCGCGCGACGACGAGCACCAGCGCCTGCTGCGCTGGAACATCGAAGCGCCGGGCGCGCTGGAAAAGCAGGTGGACGCCTACGGCAACATCACGCACACGCTGACCTTGAACCGCCCCCACACCGATATTGAATTGCGCGTGGTGGGGCAGGTGCAGGTGGCGCCGTTGACGCGCGGCCTGCTGGGCGGCGAAGACAGCCGCCTGCCCGTCCACGCCTATTGCGTGCAGACCTCGTTGACGCAAGCCGACGACACCATTCTTGCCTTCGTGCGCAGCGTGCTGCCCAACGGCATCACCACCCCGGACGACATCCTGGCGCTGGCCAACGCCATCAGCGACCGGGTCGCCTACGAGCCAGGCACCACCGACGTCACCACGGCCGCCAACCAGGTCCTGGCGATGGGCCACGGCGTATGCCAGGACCACGCCCATCTGTTCCTGGCCTGCGTGCGCGGCCTGGGCGTGCCCGCGCGCTACGTCAGCGGCTACGTGCACACCACCACCGAACACTCGGCCAGCCATGCCTGGGCCGACGTATGGCTGGCCGACATCGGCTGGACCAGCGTCGACATCACCAACCGCCAGTTCGCCTCGGACAGCCATTGCCGGCTAGCCGTGGCGCGCGACTATGACTCGGCCTCGCCGGTGCGCGGCGTGCGCAGCGGCGGCGGCGAGGAATCCATGGAGATCAGCGTGCAGGTGCAGACGTCCGGCCAGCAATAACCGCCGCGCCCGCGCCGCAATACAATGCGGCGTGGTTTCTCCAAATTTTCGATCATGACCTACTGCGTAGCCGCCCGCCTTGACGCTGGCCTGGTATTCCTCTCTGACTCCCGCACCAATGCGGGCGTCGACCAGATCAGCGTCTTCCGAAAGATGACCGTCTTCGAACGACCGGGCGAACGCGTCATGGTCATGATGACGTCCGGCAACCTGGCCGTCAGCCAGGCCGTGCTGCATGCGCTGGCCCGGCAGCATGATGAAGGCGGCGACACCATCTGGACCGCCACCGACCTGTTCGAGGCCACCCGCTGCGTGGGCGCCGCCGTACGCGAGGTCTATCAGCGCGAAGCCCCTGCCCTGCATGAACAAGGCGTGGACTTCAACGTCAGCATCATCTTCGGGGGACAGATCGGCAGCGAACGCTGCCGCCTGTTCCAGGTTTACGCCGCGGGCAATTTCATTGAAGCCGGCCTGGAATGCCCGTATTTCCAGATCGGCGAAGCCAAGTACGGCAAGCCCATCCTGGACCGTGTGCTGCGCCCCGACACGTCGCTGGACGAAGCAGCCAAGTGCGCGCTGATTTCCATGGACTCGACCTTGCGATCGAACATTTCCGTGGGCCTGCCGCTGGATTTGCTGGTCTATGACACCAACGCCCTGCGCGTCACGCACTTTGCCAGCATCGACGAAAACAACGAGTACTTCCGCATGATCCGTGGCACCTGGGGCGAACGCCTGCGCCAGGTTTTCGCCGAGATCCCCGACCCGCTCTGGACCAACCCCGACGATCCCAGCTCGCTGGTGCCTCTGAGCCGCGTGCATCAGCCGCTGCGCATTGAACCCGTGAACGCGCCCGAACCCAGCTACCCCACGCCTCAGGTGCTGGCGCAAGATCCGGGCAAAGACCAGGCGAGTTGAACCGCGACGGCGGTTGACGAAGTGCAGCTTTCCAGGACGCGCAGGCTTGCGTGGCCCCGTCGCATTTTCCGCCGCGCCCCCCTTTCCACTTGCCGAAACCCGGCTTGTGAAACGGCGAATTCTCATCCTTGGCTACACGGGCCACACTGGTTGCGGCCTGCATTGCGCACGTCCGTTGACGCATGCGGGCACGAGAAAAAACCACAAGGAGCGAGACATGCCCAATTACTTCGGGCGCGCGGCAACGCGCGCAGCCTGGCCCGTGCTGGCCCTGTCATGCCTTGCCTGGAGTTCCGCCAGCGCGCAGGGCGCCTATCCCAACCATCCCATTTCGCTGGTGGTTCCGTTCGCGGCCGGCGGGCCGACCGATGTGGTCGCGCGCAGCCTGGGCGCTTCCATGGCCAAGACCTTGGGGCAAAGTGTCGTGATCGAAAACCGCACCGGCGCGGGCGGCACGCTGGCCTCGCAGCACGTGGCGCGCGCCGCGCCAGACGGCTATACCTTCCTGATCCACCACAACGGCATGGCCACCGCGCCGGCGCTCTACCGCAAGCTGTCGTACAACCCGCTGACGGACTTCGCCTACGTCGGCCAGGTGGCGGACGTGCCCATGACCTTGCTGGGCCGCAAGGACTTGCCGGCCGACGGCATGGGGGGCTTTATCAAGTACGCACGCGAGAACGGCAACAAGATCAACCTGGCCAACGCCGGGCTGGGCGCGGTATCGCAGTTGTGCGGCATGCTGTTGCAGGAAGCGCTGGGCGTGCAGTTCACCACGGTGCCCTATGCCGGCACGGCCCCCGCCATGACGGCGCTGCTGGGCGGCCAGGTGGATGTGCTGTGCGACCAGACCACGCAAACCATCCCGCAGATCAAGGCCGACCGCGTGAAGCTATTCGGCGTCACCACGCTGGACCGCATCAAGACACTGCCTGACGCACCCACCTTGCAGGAAGCCGGCTTGAAGGGGTTTGAGGTAAAGGTCTGGCACGGCGTCTATGCGCCCAAGGGCACGCCACCCGAAGCCATCAACAAGTTCAACGCGGCGCTGCGCGCGGCGCTGAAAGACCCGGCGTTCACGCAGAAAATGACAGAATTGGGCGCCGACATCGTGCCAGAATCGAAGCAGACGCCAGAAGGCCTGCAAACCTGGCTGCAATCCGAAATCAACAAATGGGGCGTCGTCATCCGCAAGGCAGGCGTCTACGCGGATTAAGCACAACGGCACGTAGGATGGGTGAAGCGCGGCAAGGCCGAGGCAAAAACCCACATATCGATCGCGCGCAACCCATCAAGCAGCGGTGGATCGGGCAGATCCTGGCGAAGAAATAGCGCAGTGAATGATGGGTTGCGCGCGGCGTGGCATCGTGTTTTTCTGCCAAGCTGCGCGCGCTTCACCCATCCTACGCAGCCTTTACAGCGCCAGTTCTTTCCACACCGCAAGCGGTGCTTCCGCCTGGTTCAGCGTATAAAAATGCAAACCCGGCGCGCCGTTGTCCAGCAGGGTCTGGCACAACTCGGTCACCACATCCACGCCAAAGGCGCGGATGGATGCTTTATCGTCACCAAACTCCGCCAAGCGCAGGCGGATCCAGCGCGGCACTTCCGCGCCGCACATTTCCGAAAAACGCAGCAGTTGCGTGTGATTCGTGATGGGCATGATGCCCGGCACGATGGGCACGTTCACGCCCTTGGCCTGGGCCCGGTCGACGAAGTCGAAGTAGGCGTCGGCGTTGAAGAAGTACTGCGTGATGGCGGCATCGGCCCCCGCGTTCACCTTGGCCACGAAATGATCCAGGTCCGCCGACGGGTTGGCGGCTTGCGGATGCATTTCGGGATAGGCGGCCACTTCAACGTGGAACCAGTCGCCGGTTTCCTCGCGGATGAACGACACCAGTTCCTTGGCGTAGCGCAGTTCGCCCGCGTCGCCGCCCATGCCCGAGGGCAGGTCGCCGCGCAGGGCGACCACGCGCCGCACGCCTTCGCTCTTGTACGTCTGGAGTATGTCGCGCAGATCCTGGCGCGTGGCGCCTACGCAAGACAAGTGAGGTGCCGCATCGCAACCCAGGTTGCGCAACGTGCGCACGGCGTCGGCCGTGCCGGCGCGCGTGGAACCACCCGCGCCGAAAGTCACGCTGACGTACTTGGGCTGAATGGCCAGCATCTGCTTGGCCGCGCGCACCAGCCGCTCTTGGCCGGCCAGGTCGCGCGGAGGAAAGAACTCCAGACTGAAAGCAGGGGAAGTCGAGTCAGACATTAGGGGATCAGTTTGGTAAGCAGGCCAGAGATAAGGCTGTACAGCAACGCACCGCCCACGGCCCACCAGAACCCGTTGACCTGGAAGCCCTTCAGCACGGAGCCGACGAACCAGAACAACAAGGCGTTGATGACGATGAGGAAGAGCCCGAGCGTGACGATCGTGATGGGCAAGGTAAGCAACACCAGCACCGGCTTGACCAGCATGTTGACCAGGCCCAGCACCAACGCCGCGATCAGCGCTGAACCGAAGCTGGCTACGACGATGCCGGGCAAGAGGTAGGCGACGGCCAGCAAGGCCACCGCGTTCAGGATCCAGACGAGTATCAATGCCACCATGTTCGAACTCCTGTGTTGACGCGCCGCGGCCCGGATTTCTTTAGGCGAAAACCAGGTTCGCCCGCGGCTCGGAAACCCGCGCCAACATGGCGCGGCATTTCCTATTGTGCTTTCAACCTATCAATAACGGTAGTGCTCGGGCTTGAAGGGGCCTTCGACCGGCACGTTGATGTAGTCGGCCTGATCCTTGCGCAGGGTCGTCAGCTTCACACCCAGCTTCTTCAGGTGCAGGCGGGCAACCTTTTCGTCCAGGTGCTTGGGCAGCACATAGACTTCGCCCGACTTGTAGGCGTCGTTGCGCGTGAACAGTTCGATCTGGGCGATGGTCTGGTTGGCGAACGACGACGACATCACGAACGACGGGTGGCCGGTGGCGCAACCCAGGTTCACCAGGCGGCCTTGGGCCAGCAGGATAATGCGCTTGCCGTCCGGGAAGATCACGTGATCAACCTGCGGCTTGATTTCTTCCCACTGGCAATCGGCCAGGCCGGCAACGTCGATTTCGTTGTCGAAGTGGCCGATGTTGCAGACGATCGCCTGGTCCTTCATGGCGTTCATGTGCTCGCGCGTGATGACGTGGTAGTTGCCGGTGGCGGTGACGAAGATGTCGCCATGGAGGGCGGCCTCTTCCATCGTCACGACCTTGAAGCCTTCCATCGCGGCTTGCAGGGCGCAGATCGGGTCGATTTCGGTAACCCAGACTTGGGCGCGCAGGGCGACCAGCGCCTGGGCGCAGCCCTTGCCCACGTCGCCGTAGCCGGCCACGACGGCGATCTTGCCGGCCACCATCACGTCGGTGGCGCGCTTGATGCCGTCCACCAGCGATTCGCGGCAGCCGTACAGGTTGTCGAACTTGGACTTGGTGACCGAGTCGTTGACGTTGATGGCGGCAAAGGCCAGCTCGCCCTTTTGCGACATCTGGTACAGGCGATGCACGCCGGTCGTGGTTTCTTCCGTCACGCCCTTGATCTGCGCCAGGCGGGTGGAATACCACTTCGGATCACGCTTGAGCGTTTCCTTGATGGCGGCGAACAGGATGCGCTCTTCGTCGCTGCCCGGGTTGGCCAGCACCGAGATGTCTTTCTCGGCCTTGGTGCCCAGGTGCAACATCAACGTGGCGTCGCCGCCGTCGTCGAGGATCATGTTGGCGTGCTGGCCATTGGGCCATTCGAAAATCTTGTGGGTGTACTGCCAGTACTCTTCCAGCGTTTCGCCCTTGACGGCGAAGACCGGCGTGCCGGACGCGGCGATGGCGGCGGCGGCGTGGTCTTGCGTGGAGAAGATGTTGCACGAGGCCCAGCGCACTTCGGCGCCCAGGGCCACCAGCGTTTCGATCAGCACGCCGGTCTGGATGGTCATGTGCAGGCTGCCGGCAATGCGCGCGCCCTTGAGCGGCTGCGCGGCGGCGAACTCTTCGCGGATGGCCATCAGGCCGGGCATTTCGGTTTCGGCGATGGCCAGTTCGCGACGGCCCCAGCCAGCCAGCGACAGGTCGGCAACCAGGTAGTCGGAGAAGGATTTATCAGTAACAGCGTTCATGGTGTGTAGGCTCCACGTGAATATCGAACGGCGCACGATATGGCCGGACAACGCGAAGACACCACGACAGTCGAGTGCTCGCCTTTCCCGCCATATGCGACAAAGGTGAGCGCCGTTGCTGTAGCGACGCGCAAGGCGCGGCGCTTGAACAAGGATTCCTGAGCCTGGCGAGCCGGGGTTCCGCGATGCTGTTGCACGTTGCCGTTGCACATTGCTGTTGCACTTACCGTGCAAGGCGGGAACCGCTGGGTCGTCGCAACGCTCCTCAGGATTGCCGGGCATTGTACCGGTTCGGCACCCTGCGCGGAAATGCGTCCCTGAAAAAAACCAGGGGAAGATCAGTTCTTCATCCTGCCCGTGCCGGGGCGGTGCGCGACGCGGATTCCGGCACTAACGGCACCAACGGCACCAGCGCATCCAGCAAGCTCGTCGCCACGGAATCCCAGCTACGGGTCAGCGCATGCGCCCGCACCGCCTCACGGTCCAGCGGCAGCGCGGCGCGGCAGGCTTGGGCCAGGTCGTCGTGCAGGCAGCCGGTGACGCCCTGGTTCACCACCGCCAGCGGCGCCTCGCTGCGAAACGCCGCCACGGGGGTGCCGCATGCCATCGCCTCCAGCATCACCAGGCCGAACGTGTCGGTCAGACTGGGGAACACGAACACATCAGCCGCGGCGTAGAACGATGGCAGCGCATCGTCCTGCTGCATGCCCAGGAAGACCGCATCAGGGAACCGCTTTTTCAACCGCGCCTCGTCCGGCCCCGCCCCCACCACCACCTTGCTGCCCGGCAGGTCCAGCGACAGGAAGGCATCCAGGTTCTTCTCGCGCGCCACGCGACCCACGCTCAAGAAAACGGGGCGCGGCAGATGCGCGAATGCCTGGCTGCGGGCCGGCTGGAATTTGCGCGGGTCCACCCCGCGCGACCAGACCTGCAGGTTGCCCAGGCCGCGCCGCACCAGTACGTCGCGCACCGTGGGCGTGGGCACCAGCACGCATTGCGAAGGCCGGTGGAACCAGCGCAGGTAGCGCCACGGCAAGGCGGCGGGAATGCCCATTCGCGCTTGCAGGTAGTCGGGGAACATGGTGTGGAATGACGTCGTGAATTGCCAGCCACGCGACAGCGCCATGCGGCGCGCCGCCAGCCCCAGCGGGCCTTCGGTGGCGATGTGCAGGGCGTCGGGGATGATGTCGCCCAGGATGCGGCGCAATTGCCGCCCGGGCTGCAGGCACAGACGCAAGTCGGGTTCGGACGGCGCGGGCACGGTCCGGCTGCCCTCCGGGCTCACCACGATCAGCTCGTGGCCCCATTCATGCAGAATCTGCCGCATGGTCGTCCAGGTGCGGACGACGCCATTGACTTGCGGATGCCAGGCATCCGTAACCAGGACGATGCGCATGATAGGGCCGGAAGTGCGCCGCGTTTGCAGCGATACCGAGATTTAGCCCGTGCCATGTGACAGGGCCACGACACAGCCCAAGTCAGCCAGACCCGAAACAGCCAAAAAAATGGCCGGTAGACCCGGCCCGCCCCGCCTTAGTTGTTGCGCCGGGGATACCCCTGCGCCTTGATGCGCACCCAGACGTCGCGCTTTTCCTCTTCCGACATGAACACCCAGTTGGCGACTTCCATGGCCGTGCGGCCGCAGCCGCGGCAGATGTCGTCAAACAGGGTCGAGCACACGGCCACGCAGGGGGAGTCGGTTGCCTTGAAGACGCGTTGGGCGTCGTCAGGGTCGGGCAGCTCGGAAAGATCAGCGAAGTAACGATTCATGGGCCGAAGGTTACCACCAGGGTTGCGTCCCTTTATGGATAGCCCTATCGCCCGCCGAGGCTAGCTTGACGACGGCCGTTCAGCGCCATCCGAAGAACGCGCCGGCCTCTTGCAGCACGGCATCCGGGCATTCTTCGGCCAGGTAATGCGCCCCCGGCAAGGGCCCGCCCGAGACCTCGTCGGCAATCGCTTGCCATAGCGCCAGTACGTCGAAATTCTTGCCCACCGCCCCGCGCTCGCCCCAGAGCGCCCGCACCGGCATGCGCAGCCGCTCGCCCGAGGCGCGGCCGGCGCGGTCGTGGTCCAGGTCCACCGTGGCCGACGCGCGATAGTCTTCGCACAGCCCGGTGGCCCAACCTGGCAAGCGGGCCGCGCGTTCGTATTCCGCCATCGCCTCGGCCGAAAAATGCACCAGGCCGCCCGGGCGGCCACCCATGACCGAACGCAGGTAGAAAACGGGGTCGTGCTCGATCATGGTTTCCGGGCCAGGCGCGGGCTGGATCAGCCAGAACCAATGGAAGTAGGCCTGGGCGAAGGCGCGCGTAGTGCCTTCGTACATGTCCAGCGTCGGTGCGATATCCAGCAGCATCATGCGCGACACGGCGCCGGCATGGTCCAGCGCCAGCCGATGCGCCACGCGCGCGCCCCGGTCATGCGCCAGCACCTCGAAGCGCTCGTGGCCCAGCGCGCGCATCACGCCCAGCATGTCGGCGGCCATCTCGCGCTTGGAATGCGCGGCGTGGTCCGGCGTGGCCGCGGGCTTGGTGCTGTCGCCATAGCCGCGCAAGTCGGCCGCCACGCAGGTGCGATGCCGGGTCAGTTCCGACCACACGCGGTGCCAGATGACGCTCGTTTGCGGATGGCCGTGCAACAGCAGCAAGGGCGGGCCCGACCCGTCGATGCGCGCGGCGATCTCAATGCCATTGGCCGGGATGCGGCGCACGGGCAAGTCGAAAAATGCGGTCATGGGTGGGGTCTCCTTATGCGTTTATTGTCGATCGGAATCCAGGCGGTCGCGCACCGTGCGCGCCACGTCCTTCATCCAAGGATGCCGCGCCCAGTGGACGGCCTCGAACCGCTCCACCTCGGGCAATTGCAAGAGCGACGCGCCCACCAGGTCCTGGCCTTGCGCGAACATGCGGCGGTGCCGCTCCGGCAAGGTAAAGCCCGCCGTCCAGCCGTCGGCGGCGCGGACCTGGCCCGCCATCACGTCGATGGCCACGCGGTTGGCGCCAAGCGCTTCCGTATTGGACACCCGCGCAAGCAAGGCGTCGACATCGGCGGGCGGCAGGCTGACCAGCAAGAGGCCATTATTAACCGCATTGAAGTAGAAGATTTCACCAAAGCTGGGCGCGATCACCGCGCGAATGCCGAACTGCTGCAAGCCCCACACCGCGTGCTCGCGGCTGGAGCCGCAGCCGAAATTCGGGCCGGCCACCAGCACGGAGGTGCCCGCGTAGGCGTCCTGGTTCAGCACGAAATCCGCGCGCGGCGCACCATGTTCGTCAAAGCGCAGGTCATACAGCAGGCCTCGGTCCAGCCCTGCCTTGTCGATGATGCGCAAGAACTGCTTGGGCATGATCTGGTCGGTGTCCAGGTTGGAGTACGGCAACGGCGCGGCGATGCCTTCAATCAGCGGATTCATTGGCTTTGGCTCCAGTCACGGACGTCAACGATGCGGCCGGCCAGCGCGGCGGCAGCCGCCATCGCCGGGCTCATCAGGTGCGTGCGCCCTGCCCGCCCCTGGCGTCCTTCGAAATTTCGGTTGGTGGTGGACGCGCAGCGCTCGCCCGGGCGCAGCACGTCGTCGTTCATCGCCAGGCACATCGAACAGCCCGGTTGGCGCCACTCGAAACCCGCCTCGATCAGCAGCGCCGCCAAGCCTTCGGCTTCGGCCTGCGCGCGCACCGCGCCAGAACCCGGCACGACCATCGCGCGCACGCCCGCCGCCACCTTCCTGCCGCGCACCAGCCCGGCCACCACGCGCAGGTCTTCAATGCGCCCGTTGGTACAGGACCCAATGAACACGCGGTCCACCGGCACACCGGCGATTGGCGCGCCGGGCGCAAGACCGATGTAGTCCATGGCCTTTTGCAGCGCCAGCCGGGCCAGTTGATCGGGTTCGGCTTGCGGGTCGGGCACACAGCCCGTGACCGGCACTGCTTGATCGGGGCTGGTGCCCCAGGTGACGAACGGCGCAATATCGGCGGCATGGAACACGTGTTCGGCGTCGAACGCTGCGCCGGCATCCGTGCGCAGCGTGGCCCAGTAGGCGCGCGCCGCTGCCAGCATGTCGCCCTGCAACTGCGGCGCGTGCGCGGTGACGTAGCCGTCGGTGGTGGCGTCCGGCGCGATCAGCGCAGCGCGCGCGCCCGCTTCCACCGTCATGTTGCACAGGGTCATGCGGGCCTCGGCCGACAAGGCGTCGATGGCCTCGCCGCAGAACTCCACCGCGTGGCCGCGCGCGCCTTGCGCCCCGATGCGATGCACCAGATAAATCACCAGGTCCTTGGCGGACACGCCCGTGCCCAGCACGCCGTCAACCCGCACACGCATGTTGCGCGCCACGCGGTACACCAGCGTCTGCGTGGCCAGGATGTGTTCGACTTCCGACGTGCCGATGCCGAAGCCCAAGGCGCCCAAAGCGCCATAAGTGGTGGTGTGGCTGTCGCCGCACAGCACCACCATGCCGGGCAGGATCATGCCGTGCTCGGGCGCGATCACGTGCTCAATACCCTGCAACGGGTCGGTCGTATCGAAGAGCGCGATGTGCTGTTCGTCGCAATTGCGTTTCAGATTCACGGCCTGGCGCGACGAGGCCTCATCGGCAATCACGCGCAGCGCCGACGGCACCGGGTGCGTGGGAATGATGTGGTCCACCACTGCCATCTGCTGCCCCGGCCGCAGCACGTCGCGGCCGCGCGCGGCCAGCCCGCTGAAGGCTTGTGGGCTGGTGTATTCGTTCATGATGTGCAGATCCACGTACAGCAGAATGTGCTCGTCGTCGATGCGGGCCACCTCATGGCTGGCCACCAGTTTGTCGTACAGCGTCATGCGGGGCATGTCTTGCTTCCTTGAATTTGAGCGCCCGCGGCAGGCGCGGGCGCGTCTTGCAATGGCTTCAATCAGCCAGTCAGTTGGCCTGAATACCGGCGTCCTTCACCACCTTGGCCCAGCGCGTCATCTCGGCGGCCACCATGTCGTCCGTCTTCGCGGGCGTAGACACCAGCGGTTCGAAGCCCTCTTTCTGCATGCGCGTGCTGAGCTCCTGCGATTGCAGGGCTTCGGCCAGCTTGGCGTTCAAGGTGTCGATCACCGGTTGCGGCGTGCCTGCCGGCGCGCTGACCACAAACCAGGTGTTGAATTCGTAGCCGGGCAAGCCGGACTCCGCGATAGTCGGCACGTCGGGCAGCAGCGGCGACCGCGTCGTGCCGGTCACGCCCAGGGCGCGCAGCTTCTTGCCGTCCACCTGCGGCTTGGCGGCGGACAACACCGGAAAACTCATCTGCACCTGGCCGCTGATGGTGTCCACCATGGCCGGACCGCCGCCCTTGTAGGGCACATGCAGGATCTGCGTCTTGGACACGGACTTGAACAATTCCGCTGCCATGTGGAAGGTGCTGCCGGTGCCGGCCGACCCAAAGCTGAGTTCATTCGCGGGCCGCGCGCGCACATAGGCCAGCAGTTCGCTGACGTTGGCCACGGGCAAGTCGTTCGTTACCGTCAGCACGTGCTGCGACGTGCCCACGGTGCCCACCGACCGCAGATCTTTGCGGGTGTCGAACGGCATGGTCTTGAACAGCGCCGGGTTGATGGCCAGCGACATGGTGTTGATGCCCAGCGTGTAGCCATTGGGCTGGGCGCGCGCCACGGCGGACATGCCGATGTTGCCGGACGCGCCGGCGCGGTTTTCGATGATCACGCTCTGCCCCAGCGCGCGGCCCCAGGCATCCGAGATCAGGCGCGCGGCGATATCCACGCTGCCGCCAGGCGCGAACGGCACAATCAGCGTGATCGCTCGATCAGGAAAAGCGTCGGCGGCGGTGGCCGGCGCGGTCCAACAGGCAGTAATGGCAAGGGCCGCGCACAAGGCGCCGGCTACGGGTTTGATGGTCATGCGGATGTCTCCTCGGTTGGCCGCGTGGTGGCGCAGTGGCGGTGCGGCTCTATAGTGGAGCGGCCAGTTTATAGGCGGCCTGCATCTTTATAATTCGCGTAAAAACTAAATCTTTATTAGATTTAATTTATAAATGGCCACCGCCTTGGGGGACTGCCATGGACGCCCTTTCCGATCTTGCTTTCTTCTCGCTGGTGGTCAAACACGGCAATCTGTCCGCCACGGCGCGCGAACTGGGCCTGACGCCGCCCGCCATCAGCGCCAGGCTGGCCCGGCTGGAACAGCGCCTGGGCGTGCGGCTGCTGAACCGCACCACCCGGCGCGTCAGCGTTACCCAGGAAGGCGAGCTTTATCTCGCCGAAGGCGGGCGCATCCTGGCAGACCTTGAAGCGCTGGAACGCTCGGTGTCCAGCGCCCGCGCACAACCGCAGGGGCTACTGCGGCTGAACGCCACGTTCGGCTTCGGCCGCGCGCACATCGTGCCGGCCGTGTCGGATTTCGCGCGTCAGTATCCCGATGTGGAAGTGCAGATGCGGCTGACGGACAGGCCCTTGAACCTGATCGAAGAAGGCTTCGACGTGGCCGTGCGCTTCGGCGACCTGCCCGACGCCCGCCTGACGGCCCGCAAGATCGCGTCCAACCGGAGGCTGCTGTGCGCGTCGCCCCGCTACCTGGCCACCTACGGCGAACCCCGCACCCCGGGCGAACTGCAACGCCATCGCTGCATCGTGGTGCGCGAAAACGAGGTCGCCTACGGCACCTGGCGGCTGGAATCCGGCCAACGCGCGGAAACCGTGAAAGTGCGCGGCCCGGTCAGTTCCAACGACGGCCAAAGCGCACTGGAATGGGCGCTGGACGGCCACGGCATCGTCATGCGCTCGGAATGGGAAACCGCCGCCTACCTGCGTGACGGCCGGCTGCGCGAAGTGCTGACCGACTGGCGCACGCCCGCTGCCGACATCCACGCGCTGTACCCCGAACGCCTGAACCTGCCGGCCAAGACGGTGGCATTCGTGGATTTTCTGTCCCAGCGCTTCGCGCGGTATTTGAAGGGGCCGGGCGGGGGAAATGCGGGCTGGTGACTGCTCTAGGCTGTAGCCGTGGGGCTACAAATTAGCTAGAATTATCCTATTCTGATGCCCAGGGGCTACAAAATGACCACACTCGGCGATGTCGCGGAAATGCTGCGCTCGGCCCGCAAGGAAAGCGGCTTGTCGCAAGAGGAAATGGCCCGGCGCGCGGATGTCGCCCGAACCACGCTGACGCGCATGGAAAACCTGGCACGCAACGACATGAGCGTATCAGCGCTGGTCCGGCTGCTGGACGCTGCCGGCTACGACCTTAAAGTTGTCAAAGCTGGCCACCAGCGGACCTTGGAAGACATTTTGGCCGAACAACGGCGCGGGGAATAAGCCATGAAACTGGACGTCCACGTTCTCGGACGCCACGTCGCCAAGCTATATCGCGAGGCAGACGAATACGTTCTCGATTATGTCCCTGACGCCCCCGACGACGCCTTCGTCAGTCTCACGATGCCAGTGCGCGAGGCGGCGTGGCGATGGCCCCGCGACTTGCACCCATTCTTTCGACAAAACTTGCCTGAAGGGCATCTGCTTGGCGTAATCCGCGAGCTGTTTGGCCCCCTCATGGATGGCACGGACTTATCCCTGCTTGCCGTCGTCGGCGCATCCGGTATTGGACGTGTAGCGGTGACAGCGGAAGGCGCAAGTCCTGGCCTGCCGTTACCGCCCCTGAATATCAAGGACCTGTTGACGGCCGAGAACACCGCGCCCCGCTTCGACGCGCTGGTGCGCGCGTATGCACGCAGCGCCATCTCGGGCGTGGTGCCAAAATTCCTGGCTCCCGACGGGGGTAGCCAAGGCGCCCCCGATACGGAAAAAGCCACGTTGCGCACCCCGCAACACATCATCAAGGGGTCCGACGAAAGGACGCCCTATTTGGGATTCAACGAGTTCTTCACGCTGCGCGTATTGCGGCGCTTGAATGTCGTGCCCGTCGTCAATGCCCAGATGTCCGACGATGGCCGTGTGCTGGTCGTTGACCGCTTCGACGTCGATGCTGCCGGCCAGCCGATAAGCGGTGTGGAAGACGCTTGCAGCCTGCTCGGCCTGCCGCCCCACGAAAAGTACGGCACGACCACCGAGCGCGTTTACAAGGCCACCCGCGAGTACCTTCCTTCGGCATCCCTGCGTGCGCAAAACCTTCACTTCGCTTGGCACCTGCTTACGAACTACGTGGTTCGCAACGCGGATTGCCATGCCAAGAACATCGCCTTGTATTACACCTCGCGCGCCGACGTCGCGTACACGCCCGTTTACGACATCGTCACGACCCAGGCCTACCCCGAATTCAGCAACAGTGCGCCCGCCCTATCCGTTGACGGACGCAAGACATGGGTTCCCGGCAGCACGCTGGCCAAGTTCATGCTGGCCAGGCTTGGCATCAATTCAAAGCAGTATCAGGCGATGGTCGAGCAGCTATGCGAATCGGCGGTCGAAGTGGGACGCGAGGTCATCGAGGCAGCGAAGAACGAACCGCAGTGGCGCTGGATTGCCAAGCAAATGGTGCATGCCTGGAACGACGGCATGTGCGGGCTGCGGAGTTCGAAACTCGATGCTCGGTACCGTAGCCTGGACGCCGCGATTTCCGAGGCAGGCTACGAAGCCGCCGACGCACCCTTGGACACATCCCGCGTCATCGGACGGTCCGAAGGCTTGGCCACGCGTTAGCCGGCCGCGCCTAAGCCGGCCGCACCTGGCCGGCCGCACCTGGCCGGCCGCACCTAGCCGGCCGCGCCCAAGCACGCATAGCCGCGTCGATCCACAGCTAGCCTTCGTGCGTTAAATCTCATCAATCGCCGTGCTCGCCGCCGTGCCCGCCGGCGCGTCGCCCGCGCCGATGGCGTAGCGGTCGCGCGTGGTGACGTAGAAGCTTGCGCCGAACCTTCCCACGGGGAAGTAATCCTGCAAGCGCACGCGCCAGGTTTCCGTGTCGATCAGGCCGTCGCGCGCGTGCAGCCAGCGCACCTGGCCGATGAAGATCTGGCGGCTGGCGGTTTCCATGGTTTCGTAGAGCGTGCATTCGAACGCCACGGGGGCCTGCACGATGCGCGGCGGCTTGACGTGGTGGCTGGGCGCGGCGTCCAGGCCGGCGTGGGCCAGTTCGCTGACGTCGGCGGGCAGGCGGTCGCCGCAGCGGTGCATTTTTTCGGCCATGGCTTCGTCGGTCAGGTGCACCACGAATTCCTTGTCGCGCGCGATGTTGCGCGCCGTGTCCTTCAAGCCGCCGTCTTCCAGGCGGTTGATGCTGACCATGACGATGGGCGGGTCTTCGCCCAGCATGTTGAACATGCTGAACGGCGCCGCGTTGACCACGCCGGTTTCGGATAGGGTGGTGATCAGCGCGATGGGCCGGGGCACGATCAGGCTGGCCATCAGCTTGTAGCGCTGGTACTCGGTGATTGCGTCGAAGTCGATTTCCATATCAGGCCAGTCCCAGCATCTGGGCAAGGGTTTGTGCGGGCTGTGGGCGCTCAAGGCTGATGCGCCGCTCCAGGTCCGCCAAGTGGTTGTCATTGATCTTCACGGCCTGGGCCACGTCGCCGCGTTCCATCAGATCCACGATCAGCACGTGTTCGTCGTGTTCGCAGGCGGCGTTGCCGGGCGGTTCGTACAGCGCCACGATGAGCGAGCAGCGCGACACCAGCTCGGCCAGATAGCCGTGCAGGATGGCGTTGCCGGAAAGCTCGCCCAGCCGCACGTGAAACGCGCTGGCCTGGCGCGCCCACGCGGGCTGGCCGGCGCGATGCAGCAAGGCGTGCTCGTCGCGCAACTGTTTGCGCAGCGACGCATAGTCGGCCTTGGTGGCGCGCGCCACGGCCAAGGGCAGCAGCGCGGCTTCCAGCGCGCGGCGCGCCTGGAAGATCTGGCGCGTGTCTTCAGGCGTGGGTTCGGCCACCACGGCGCCCCGGTTGTGGTGCAGGTCCACCACGTGCTCGTGCGCCAGGCGCTGCAAGGCTTTGCGCGCCACCGAGCGCGACACGCCGAAGAGCTCGCAGATCGCGGCCTCGGGCAGCTTCGTGCCAGGCGTCAGCCGCTGGCTCATCACGCTTTCATATACCGCTTCGCAGATGCGGCGTTCCATGTCGCTGTCGGGCGAGCCGTCGCCAGGGCTGGCGGCGCCCGCCACGGCCGGTTCGACGGCGATCGGTTTGCGGGCAGCGGGCTTGGCGCGGGGTGTTGCGGGGCTACGGGTTGGCATGCTGGACTCGGGGATAAACGTACAAGACGGGCAATACAAGCAATACGGGCATCGGCGCGGCGGACCGGCGGTTTGACCCGTCAGAGCGCGGCGATCACGCCGGGCGGCAGGCTGTCCACGTGACGGCAGATTTCGCCGGGCGTGGTGAACCAGATCTCGCCCCGGTCGCGCGCGGCCGCCAATGGCGCCAGCGCCCGTCGCAGATGCCGCAAGCGATACGGTTGCCCAACAATATAGGGATGCAGCGCAATGCCCATCACCAGCGGCTGGCGCAGCGCCTGCGCGCGCATCTCTTCGAACTGGTCAAGAATCATATCGGCAAAGTCGCGCGCGTCCATCTTGCGGCCCATGATCATCGGGATGTCGTTGAGTTCCTGCGGGTACGGGATGGCCCATAGCTCGCCTGCGCGCGTGCGCATGCGCATGGGCTGGTCGTCGTGGCACCAGTTGAGCGTGTAGCGATAGCCCGCTTCGGCCAGCAGGTCGGGCGTGGCGTGGCTTTCCGATATCCAGGGTGACAACCAACCCGCGGGCGCCTGGCCGGCGTGTTCGGCAATGCGGTCGCGGCAATGCGCCAGCAGCGCGCTTTCCTCGGCTTCGGGCAAGCCGCCCTGCCGATGAGCGTTGCTGTAGCCGTGGCCGATCAGTTCGTCGCCGCGCGCCAGGAAGGCGTCGATCAGGTCAGGGCAATGGTCATACAGGGCGGTATTGATCAGCACGCCGGCGGGCAAGCGCAGTTCGTCAAACAATTCCAGGCAGCGCCACGCGCCCACGCGGTTGCCGTATTCGCGCCAGGCGTAGTTCAGCACGTCCGGATGCGGCGAGGCCGGTCCCAATTCCGCCCCCAGCCCTTCGCCAAACGCGAAATGCTCAATATTGAAGCCCAGATACACGGCCAGCCGCGCGCCATTCGGCCAGGTGTAGTCCTGCCGTCCGGCAATCGGTTGATAGGCGAAGCGGCCGTGGCAAGCCAGGGCCTCGGGGGTCCAGGCAGCGGCGTCGTCACGCCCCGGATTAGTGCCTGCAAGCAAGGTTGGGTTCATTTTGGTGCAAATCCTGATGCATGATTGTTAACAAAATTATTGGTTCTTTGGAAACAAAACTCGGTTCTGACGCATACAAACCACGCCCAAAGACGCCACATCTCCCCTCGTGGCAGCGCGATCCTGGCAATCGGCGGCCCGGTGGACGCAGGTGGCATGGATCTTGCATGGGGTACGGAAGCAGCCCTTAACCCCATGCAAGATCCGTTCCACTTTTTTCAGGAGTGTCTCGATGGTCCCGACCCGCCGTTCCTTCATGCTTCGCGCCACCGCCGCCGCCCTCTTCACGGCCGGCCTCGCCCTGCAACCGGCGCTTGCCGCCGACCCCATCAAGATCGGCCTGATCACCGCGCTGTCGGGTGAATCCGCCCGCGCGGGCGAAGCGCTCACGCGCGGCATGACCATCGCCATCGACGAGATCAATGCCAAGGGTGGCCTGCTGGGCGGCCGCAAGATCGAGCTGGTGCGGCGCGACGACGAAGGCAACCCCGCCAAGGGCATGGCCGCCGCGCGCGAACTGATCTTCAAAGAGAAAGTGACCGTACTGTTCGGCGGCCTGGACACCCCGGTGTCGATGGCCATCGTGCCCATCGTGAACCAGGAGAAAGTGCCGTTCATGGGGCCGTGGGCCGCCGGCACGGCCATCACGCATAACAAGGGCAACCCGAACTTCGTGTTCCGCGTGTCGGCCATGGACGAGATCGTTGACAGCGCGATGCTGCAGTACGCGCAAAAGACGTTCAAGACCGCCAAGCCCGGGTTGATCCTGGTGAACAACCCCTGGGGCGAATCCAACGAAAAAGGCTTGAACGCGGCAATGGCCGCCGCCAAGGTCACGGCGGCGGGCACTGAAAAATTCCAGGCCAACGACCTGGACGTGGTGCCGCAATTGAGCCGGCTGAAGGCCGCGGGCGCGGACACGCTGTTCATGGTGGGCAACGTGGGCCCGTCGGCGCAAGTGGTGAAGTCGCTGGACCGCATGGGCTGGAAGGTGCCGATCGTGTCGCACTGGGGTCCCGCGGGCGGGCGCTTCACCGAGTTGGCCGGCCCCAACGCCAAGAATGTGCACTTCGTGCAGACCTACAGCTTCTTCGGCAAGCAAGGGCCGGTGGGCGAAAAGGTCTTGCAGGCGCTGAAGACCAAGTATTCCGACATCAAGGGCCCGCAAGACATCACGCCGGCGGTGGGCGTGGCCAACGCCTATGACGGCATGCAGCTGGCCGCGCTGGCCATCACGCAGGCCGGTTCGACCGATGGCGACGCCGTGCGCCAGGGCTTCTACAAGATCGGCAAGTACGACGGCCTGATCAAGACGTACGAACAGCCCTTCACCCCCACGTCGCACGACGCACTGCGCGAGGACGACTACGTGTGGACGCATTTCGTCGATAACCGCATCCTGCCCGTCAAGGGCGCGCAATAAACCGGTTGCATCACGCGGGAGACGCGCATGTTGTTGATGTCCGCCATCGTCAGCGGCCTGGGTCTGGGAAGCATGTACGGGCTGATGGCCCTGGGCTTCTACCTGACCTACGCCGTGTCGGGAACGGTGAATTTCGCCCAGGGCAGTTCCATGATGCTGGGCGCCGTGCTGACCTATACGTTCGTCCAGACCCTGGGCTGGCCGCTGGCACCCGCGCTGTTGGTGGCGCTGGCGCTCTGCGCCCTGTATGGGCTGGTGGTCGAGCGGCTGGCGGTGCGGCCGTTCGCCAGCCGGGGCTCCAACGCCTGGCTGATGTCGACGGTAGCGCTGGGCATCGTGCTGGACAACGTCGTGATGTTCACCTTCGGCAAGGAGCCGCGCAGCCTGCCTTCGCCCTTGGCGCAAGCCCCGCTTGAAATCGGTGGCCTGGGGCTGGGCGTCTACCCGCTGCAACTGCTGATTCCGCTGGTCGGGCTGACGCTGGCCGCCGCGCTGCACACCCTGTCGCGCCGCACGCGCTGGGGCGTGGCGCTGCTGGCCGTGGTGCAGAACCCGAACGCCGCGCGGCTCATGGGCATCCCCGTGCGCCGCGCCATCATGGCCGCCTTCGCCGTGTCCACGCTGTTTGCGGGCGTGGCGGGCGCGCTGGTGGCGCCGCTGTTCAACGTGCAGGCGGACATGGGCACGCTGTTCGGCTTGAAGGCCTATGTGGTGGCCATTCTGGGCGGCATCACCAGCGCCTGGGGCGTGATGATCGCGGGCCTGCTGTTTGGCGTGGTCGAAGCGCTGATCACCGTGAACCTGGGCTCCGGGTACACCCACATCATCAGCTTCACGCTGGTGATCGTCATGTTGGCCGTGCGTCCGAACGGATTGTTCGGCCGCGCCGATGTCAGGAAGGTCTGATGAATAAGCGACTTGCATCGCGCCGGCTGTGGCTGGCGCTCTACGCGCTGCTGGCCGTGGCCGCCCTGGTTCTGGCGGCTACCGTCAATGGCTATTACGTCTTCGTGCTGGGCAACGTGGCGCTGCTGGCGTTGGCTGGCATCGGTTTGAACGTGCTGCTGGGGCTGACCGGGCAGATGTCGTTCGGCCACGCGGGCTTCTACGCCATCGGTGCCTACACCGTGGCCATCCTGACCGGCCAGGCGGGTTGGAGCTTCTGGCTGGCGTGGCCCGCGGCGGCTGTGGTGGCGGGCGCCTTCGGACTGCTGCTGGCCTTGCCCGCGCTGCGCGTGAAGGGGCCGTACCTGGCGATGATCACCATCGCCTTTGGCTTCATCGTGGAACACGCGCTGATCGAAGGCGGCGACGTCACGGGCGGGCAAAACGGCATCATGGGGATCGCACAGCCCTCGCTGGCTGGCATCGGCGGCGACCGGGGCGTGGCGATGCTGGCGATCGTGGCCGTGTTCGTGGCGCTGGCGGCATACGCGCTGCTGTCGCGCGGCACCTGGGGCGCAGCCATGCGCGCGGTGAAAGACAGCGAGACCGCCAGCGAATCCATCGGCATCAATCCCTTGATGGTCAAGACGGTGGCGTTCATGGTGTCGGCGGCGGTGGTGGGCTTGGCGGGCGGGCTCTACGCGCCGCAGACCGGCATGATCACGCCGCACAACTTCAATTTCATGCAGTCGATTCTGTTCGTGCTGGCGGTAACGCTGGGCGGCGCGGGGTCCCTGGCCGGGCCCTTGCTGGGCGCGGTGGTGGTGGGTCTGCTGCCCGAACTGCTGTCCAGCCTGGAGGAATACCGCCTGCTGTTCTTCGGTGTGTTCCTGCTGGTGGTGCTGTGGGCGGCGCCGGATGGGGTGGCAGGCTTGCTGTCGCGCTGGCGTCGCAACGCGGCGGGCCAGGCGCTTGCACCGCGCCATGGCGGCGGCATGTCGATGGGCGGACGCGCCGGGCGCGTGCTGCGCGCCAATGCGCTGACCATGACGTTTGGCGGCGTGCGCGCCGTCCAGTCCGTGTCGTTCAACGTGCCGCCCGCCGCCATCACGGCGCTGATCGGCCCCAATGGCGCGGGCAAGTCCACCGTCATCAACATGCTTAGCGGCTACTACCAGCCGACCAGCGGCGCGGTGTCGCTGGGCGACACGCCACTGGCCGCCCTGCCCGCCTATCGCGTGGCGCGCGGCGGCATTGCCCGCACCTATCAGACCTCGCAGTTGTTCGACACCTTGACCGTGGAAGACAACGTGGCGCTGGGCATGGTGCGCGGCCGTTTGGGCGGGCTGCTGGGATCGCGCCGCTACCTGGCACCAGACGTACGCGAACGCGCGCGCGCCCTGCTGGCGTTCTGCGGCTACGAAGGCGCGCTGAACATCCCCGCCGCCGACCTGCCGCACGTGGACCGGCGGCTGGTGGAAATTGCCCGCGCGCTGGCTACGGACGCCGACATCCTGCTGATGGACGAACCGGCCGCGGGCCTGTCGCGCGAAGACAAGACGCGCCTGGCCGGTCTGTTGCGGCGCATCGCCGAAGCGGGCGCGGGCGTGCTGCTGGTCGAACACGACATGACGCTGGTGATGGGCGTGTCCGATCACGTCGTGGCCATCGACGCGGGCCGCGAACTGGCCAAGGGCAACCCGGCCGAAATCCAGC
The DNA here is from genome assembly GCF_029637605.1 of Achromobacter spanius. Classification (NCBI taxonomy): domain Bacteria; kingdom Pseudomonadati; phylum Pseudomonadota; class Betaproteobacteria; order Burkholderiales; family Alcaligenaceae; genus Achromobacter; species Achromobacter spanius. The sequence continues at coordinate 4,191,453 of NZ_CP121261.1, forward strand.
AGTCGCCCGCGGTGCGCCAGGCGTATCTGGGCGACGACAGCGCACGGCGCGCGCCGGCCGCGCGGCAACGTCCGGCGGGCACGCCCGTGGCGCCCGAGGTGCTGGGCGTGGGCAACCTAGTCACCGGCTACGGGGCGAATCCCGTGCTGCACGGTATCGACCTGCAAGTGCGCCAGGGCGAGATGGTGGCGCTGCTGGGGGCCAACGGCGCGGGCAAGTCGACCTTGATGCGCACGCTGGCGGGGCTGCATCGGCCCGCGCAAGGCGGCATGCATTTGCAAGGGATGGAACTGAACAACCTGGCCGCCGACCGCATCGTGGCGCGCGGCCTGGTGCTGGTGCCCGAAGGGCGGCAAGTGTTTCCCGGCTTGAGCGTGCTGGACAACATCCGGCTGGGCGCCTTCCTGCATCCCCAGGACCGCGAGGCCCGCGTCGAGGAAATGCTGACGCGCTTTCCGCGCCTGCGCGAACGCCTGCATCAGCGCGCCGGCCTCTTGTCGGGCGGCGAACAGCAGATGCTGGCGATCGCGCGCGGGCTGATGGCCAAGCCGGTGATCCTGCTGCTGGACGAGCCGTCGCTGGGCCTGGCGCCCAAGATCATTGATGAGCTGTTTGAAGCGCTGGACCGCCTGCGTGCGGAATCCATGACGATTCTTCTGGTGGATCAGATGGCGGCGCTGGCGCTATCGTTGGCGGACCGGGCGTATGTGCTGGAATCGGGACGCGTGGCGGCTCAGGGGTCGGCGGCGGAGATTGCGCAAGACGGCGCGTTGGCTCGGGCGTATCTGGGCGCGTAAGAGGCTCCGCAAGGCCATCGGTGCGGGCGGAGTGGCCGGGCGCTTAGATCCGTTTCGCACCTGCGCGCGGGCTGTGGGAATCGGCACAATGTATAAGCGGGTTGTTGCCGGCCAGCGGCACGACAACCCAGCCGTTGAATCGCGAAGCTGCTGAAGTCGGTGAAGTCGGTGCAATTTCCGCCGCGCGCCGTATAAACGCTTTCCGGACCCGTCAGGGCCGGAAGGCTTTTCCTTTTCTTGAAGAGAGCCATGCCAGCACAAGCCCCCACCGACCTGCATTTTCGAGACGCCCGCGAACTGGCCCGCGCCATCCGTGACCGTGAACTGAGCTCGCGCCAGGTCACCGCCCACTTCCTGGACCGCATCGAACGCGCCGCGCCACTGGCGGCCTTCAGCGAGGTCACCGCCGAACGCGCGCTGGCCCAGGCCGACGCGGCCGACCGGCTGCTGGCCGCGGGCATGCTGCTGGGGCCCTTGCATGGCGTGCCGGTGGCCGTAAAGGACAGCATCCAGTGGCAGGGCACGCCCACCACCGGCGGCTCGCAGGCGCGGCGTGGCGTGATCAGCACGGAAACCTCGACGGCGGTGCGCGCACTGGCGGCGGGGGGCATGGTGATCCTGGGCAAGACGCGCATGACGGAATTCGCGTTTGGGCTGTCGGGCCAAAACCCCACCCAGGGCACGGCGCGCAACCCGTGGGATGCAAAGGTAGCCCGCGCCCCCGGCGGTTCTTCAAGCGGCGCGGGCGTGGCAGTGGCGGCTGGCCTGACGCCCATCGCACTGGGTGGCGATACCGGCGGTTCCGTGCGCGCGCCCGCGGCGCTCAATGGGTTGGTGGGCTACAAGCCATCGTCGGGCCTGATCAGCCGCGCGGGCTGCCTGCCGCTGTCGGACACGCTGGATGTGCTGGGCCCCATTGCCTGCAGCGTGGCGGACGCCCGGCTGCTGGCGCAAATACTTGCCGGACCGGATGTGGACGACCCCGCCACCTTGGCGTTGCCCGCGTCCTGCGTCACCGCGCTGCGCCACCCCGTGGCGCGCCGAGTCGCCGCTGACGCTCCCGCCTCCGTCCCCTCGGCCACCGCTACCGCCTCCACCTCCGCCGGTGCTGGTACTCCCCCTACTGCCTCCTCTTCCTTAAGCGTTCCCATTGTTGTCGCCGTCTTGCCGCCGCAAGCCTGGCCTGCACCACTATCCGACGCCGCCATGCAGGTCTGGCATCAGATGCAAGAGCGCCTGGCGCATGCCGGCCTGACCCCCACCCCCTGGCATCCGCCCGCGGCGCTGTCGTTTGCCCGCATGGCGGACGACAACTCGCTGGTGTTGGCATACGAGGCCTATCGCTACTTCGGCGCGCTGGCCGAAAACCCCGCCGCGCCCTTGTGGGAAGTGGTGCGCGCGCGCATCGCGGCGGGCGGCCGGATCGCGCAGGCAGACTACGAAGCCGCGCTGATTCGGCGGCAGGCCGACATGGCGGCATTCGCTGGCGCCCTGCAGGGGCTGGACGCCCTGCTGATGCCCGCCTGCGACCAGGCCGCGCAGCCGCTGGATGCCGAAGACGTGCGGCATGCGGGCCTAGGCAAGCTGCTGCGCCCCGCCAATTTCCTGGGCGCGGCCGCCATCGCCCTACCCGCTGGATTCGACGCCGACGGCATGCCGATCGGCGTGCAACTGCTGGCCCCCGCAGGCCACGACGCCACGCTGCTGGACTGCGCGGCAACGCTGGAACCGGTGCTGGCGCCGACGCAACAAACGCCCGATATGTCAGTGTGGGACCTGTAGGATGGGTGCAGCGCGCGAACCAGGTCGTTAGAAAACCAACCTAGTTCGCGCGAAACCCATCAAGCAACGGTGGAATTCTGAAGGGCAGCGGCAAGAACCCAAGGGTTCTGAAGCGGCGTCGTCGATAACGTACAAGGGTTTTGAAGCCGGGTCGTCGAAAACGCCCAAAGCTTCTGTAGCCAGGCCATCAAAACCGCGGTGGCTTTTAACCATTGCGGCGTCATGCCATCGGCGGGTGATGGGTTGCGCGCGATCGGCGGTGGCGCAGTGGTGGAGAGTTTTGCGCGCTTCACCCATCCTACGTGCCCAGCACTTCCTCCCATAAAAAACGCCCCTGCCATTGTTCATGGCAGGGGCGTTCTTCATGAAGATTCGCTGTTTTACAGCGCCTTCTTCAATTCCTGAACCTTGTCCGTGGCTTCCCACGAGAACTCCGGCTCGGAACGGCCAAAGTGGCCGTAGGCGGCGGTCTTTGCGTAGATCGGGCGCAGCAGGTCCAGCATGTTCACGATGCCCTTCGGACGCAGGTCGAAGTGCTCGCGCACCAGCTTGGCGATCTGATCGTCGGGGATCACGCCCGTGCCTTCGGTGTAGACCGTGATGTTGATCGGTTCGGCCACGCCGATGGCGTAGCTGACCTGCACCTGGCATTGGCGCGCCAGGCCGGCGGCCACGATGTTCTTGGCCACGTAGCGGGCCGCGTAGGCAGCCGAACGGTCAACCTTCGACGGATCCTTGCCCGAGAATGCGCCGCCACCGTGCGGGCATGCGCCGCCGTAGGTGTCGACGATGATCTTGCGGCCGGTCAGGCCGCAATCGCCTTGCGGGCCGCCGATGACGAAGCGGCCGGTCGGGTTGACCAGGAACTTCGTTTGCGGCGTGATCAGGCCTTCGGGGAAGCTCGGCTTGATGATGTCTTCGATCACCGCTTCGCGGATGGTCTCTTGCGTGACTTCCGGCGCATGCTGGGTCGACAGCACCACGGTATCGACTTCCGCCGGGCGGCCGTCGATGTAGCGGAAGGTCACTTGCGACTTGGCGTCCGGGCGCAGCCACGGCAGGCGGCCGTCCTTGCGCAGTTCGCTCTGGCGCTGCACCAGGCGGTGCGCATACCAGATCGGGGCGGGCATCAAATCAGGCGTTTCGTCGCAGGCATAGCCGAACATCAGGCCTTGGTCGCCCGCGCCTTGGTTCAGATAGTCTTCCGAGCTGCGGTCGACGCCTTGGGCGATGTCGGGCGATTGCTTGTCGTAAGCAACCAGCACCGCGCAGCCCTTGTAGTCGATGCCGTATTCGGTGTTGTCGTAGCCGATGCGGCGGATGGTGTCCCGCGCAACCTGGATGTAATCCACGTTGGCGGTGGTGGTGATTTCACCAGCCAGCACGACCAGGCCCGTGTTGCACAGCGTTTCGGCTGCAACGCGCGCGTTGGGGTCCTGCGTGAAGATGGCGTCGAGGATCGAATCGGAAATCTGGTCGGCAACCTTGTCGGGGTGCCCTTCGGAGACGGATTCGGAAGTGAAGAGAAAATCGTTATTGGCCACAGATGCGTCCTTAGTGTCCGGCCTTACCGGCGCATAGGTTCACGAGGCGCGTTGCACCCCGGACTGCATGACATACGCTATCTGGGCGCGACGCTTTAGCGGATTTGGCAAAGGCCGCGCATAGCGCTTTACCCTTGCCGTCGCCCCGCAAGTTGTCGGTTAACTCGGCGACTGGACGGATTTTAAGCGAAAATGCCGTTCTTATGCTCGCGGCGGGGGTATGAACATATTCCCGAACACCGGCATAACCCTGCCCGTCCTTTTCTATTTGCCGCATGCTGCTCGCCCTGTTCCGACTTTTCGCCGCCCTGCCGCTACCCGTTGCGCACGCCCTCGGCCGCGCGGCGGGCCTGGCCGTGTACGCCTGGCCGGGCAAGTATCGGCGGCGCCTTCAGGCCAATGCCGCGCAAGCCGGCTACCCCGGCGCGGCCTTCGCCCGCCAGGCCGCGGCCGAGACCGGCGCCATGATTCTTGAGAACCCGCGTGTCTGGTTCAAGAACGAGGAAAGCCTGGCCCAAGTGGTGTCGGACGATAACGAGGTGGTCGACACCGCCCGGGCCGAAGGGCGCGGCATCCTGTTCCTGACCCCGCACCTGGGCTGCTTTGAAATCACCGCCCGCTATCTGGCCCGCCAGATGCCCATGACGGTCATGTTCCGCCCCCCGCGCAAAGACGTGCTGGCCCCCTTGCTGGAGACGGCGCGCAACAGTTCCGCCGTCAACGCCGTCCCGGCCACCATGCAGGGCGTGCGGGAATTTGTGCGCGCGCTGCGGCGCGGCGAATCCGTGGGCATGCTGCCCGACCAGGCGCCCAGTGTGGGCGACGGCGTATGGGTTCCGTTCTTTGGCCGGCTGGCCTACACCATGACGCTGCCCAGCAAGCTGGCCACGCAAACCAACGTCCCCATCATCCTGACCGCCGGAGAACGCCTGCCGCGCGGCAAAGGCTGGCGCATCCACTACGTGCGCGTGCCCGAACCGCTGCCGGCCGAGCCCGAAGCCCAGGCGGCGCTCATCAACGCCGCGATGGAAACGCTGATTCGACGCTGCCCCCAGCAGTACCTCTGGAGCTATAACCGCTACAAGACGCCGCGCGGGGCGCCTCCGGCCCCTGACGCCAACGCCGATGCCGATGCCGATGCCGATGCCGATGCCGACAGCGTTCGGCAGGCCCGCTGACCGTTCCCGCCCGGCCCTTTCCCCAAAACGATGACAGATTCAAAGACGCGCACGCTGGTTTCCCTGTTGAAGTGGTTCGGCCGCATCAAGCCATCGACCCGCCTGCGCATCGGCGCCGTGCTGGGCTGGCTGGCGCCACGGCTGGCGAAGTCACGGGCCCGTATCGTGCGGCGCAATATTGAACTGTGCTTTCCCGACCAGCCGGAATCGGTGCGCGAGCAATGGGTGGCGGACCACTTCCGGGCCTTGGCGCAATCCATCGTGGACCGGGGCGTGCTCTGGTACGGCACCCCCGAGGCCATCAAGGACATGGTCACGCAGACCGGCGCCGAACGCATCAACGAACTCACCGCCCAGGGCCGCCCCGTGATTTTGCTGGCGCCCCACTTCATTGCGCTGGACGCCGCCGCCACCCGCCTGACCATGGAAGTGCCCAGCGCCGCCACCATGTACACGCCGCAAAGCGACCCGCACATCGATGCAGTCGTGGCCGCCGGCCGGGCCCGCTTCAACGAGGTGTTCCTGGTCAGCCGCAAGGACGGCGTGCGCGACCTGATCCGCCACCTGCGCGCGCCGCGCCCGGTCTATTACCTGCCCGACATGGACTTCGGCCGCCAGGGGTCCGTGTTCGTGCCCTTCTTCGGCGTGCAGGCCGCCACGCTGCTGGCCACCGCCCAGCTTGCCCAGAAATGGAACGCCGCCGTGCTGCCCATCGTGGGTTTCTGGAACCCCGAGACCGGCCGCTATCACATAGACGTCCTGCCTCCGCTTGAAGATTTCCCCGGCGCGGCCTCCCTGGAAGACGCCACCGCCCGCCTGAACCGCGAGCTGGAATCCTGGGTGCGCCGCTGCCCCAGCCAGTACTACTGGGTCCATCGCCGCTTCAAGACCCGCCCGCCCGGCGAAGCCAAGCTCTATTGACCCCGCCCTGGCTTCCCGCGCCCGAATAATGGGCGATAATCCAGCGATGAACTGGAACTTCACCAAAATGCATGGCGCGGGCAATGATTTCGTCGTGCTCGACGGGGTCCGCCAGACCATCGAAATGACGCCCGAGCGCGCCCGCGCCCTGGGCGACCGGCACTTCGGCATCGGCGCCGACCAGATCCTCCTGGTTGAACGCGCCACCCGCCCGGACGCTGATTTCCGCTACCGCATTTTCAATTCCGACGGCAGCGAAGTCGAACACTGCGGCAACGGCGCGCGCTGCTTCGTGCGCTTCGTGCACGAACAAGGCCTGTCCGACCGCAATCCCCTTCGCGCCGAAATCGCCACCGGCATCCTCGTGCTGGATGAAGGCGACGACGAACAAGTCACGGTCGACATGGGCAGCACCCGTTTCGAGCCCGAAGCCCTGCCCTTCGACACTACCGGCTTGACCTCGCAACGCGAAGGTGAAGACACGCTCTGGGAACTGGAGATCGACGCGCCCGCCGGTGTGCCCGGCAAAGTGCTGCTGTCCACCGTGGCCATCTCCAATCCGCATGCGGTGCAGGTGGTGGACAACGTCGACACCGCCCCCGTCGCCATTCAAGGCCCGCTGATCGAGACCCATCCGCGCTTTGCGCGCCGCGTCAACGCCGGCTTCCTGCAAGTGATGGACCGCCACAACGTCCGCCTGCGCGTCTTCGAACGCGGCGCGGGCGAAACCCTGGCCTGCGGCACGGGCGCCTGCGCCGCCGTCGCGGCCGGCATCCGCCGCGGTTTGCTGGAATCGCCCGTGCGCGTGCAAACCCGTGGTGGCGTGCTTACCGTTGCCTGGAATGGCGACCAACTGCGCATGACCGGCCCCGCCGAATCCGTGTTCACGGGGCAAGTCGACATCGACAAGCTCGTCTTCTCCATGGCGCTGAACCGCTGACCCTATGACTGATACCGCTTTCACCGCCCAAGACATCGCCGCCTTCCTGCAAGACCACCCTGGCTTCTTTGACGAGCACGCCGACGTGTTCGCCACCATGCAGGTACCGCACCCGCATGGCGCGCGCGCCATTTCGCTGGGCGAACGCCAGATCCTGACGCTGCGCGAGCGCAACCGCGAACTGGAATGGCGCTTGAACGAACTGGTGCGCAACGCCACCGCCAACGAAAGCATCGGCTCGCATCTGGCCAAGTGGTGCAGCCGCATGCTGTCGGAAAACGACGCGCAGCGCGTGCCCGGCGAAATCGCGCTGGGCCTGGCCGAACAGTTTGAACTGAACCACGTGGCGCTGCGCTTGTGGAACCTGTCCGAGCTGGCGCCCACGGGCTACGGCGAACCCACCTCGCAAGACGTGCGCACGTTCACCGATAGCCTGAAGACCCCCTACTGCGGCACCGATACCGACTTCGAAGCCGCGGGCTGGCTCGACAGCAAGCCCAAGTCGCTGGCATTGGTGCCGCTGCGTCTGGAGGCCGACGGCCCCGCCGTGGGCTTGCTGGTGCTGGGTTCCGACGACCCCGAACGTTTCACGCCCGAAATGGGCACGACGTTTTTGGAATCCATCGGCCAACTGGCGTCGGCGGCATTGCATCGCCTGAATCCCGCGTCGCCGAAGGCCTAGCGCAAATCAGGGCGGGCGGACAATGACCCAGACCACACAAGACGCGCCCCCGCCCGACCCTGCCCCTGGCGCCGAGGCCTTGCCCGACCCGATGCGCGCCTGGTTGCGCCATCTGGAAACCAACCGCCGCTATTCGCCCCACACGCTGGACGCCTACCGTCGCGAGCTGCATTTCTTGAATCAGCTTGCCGACCGCGCCCGGCTGCCGCTGGACAAGATCGCCAACGGCCATATCCGCCAATTCGTTGCGCGGCTGCATGCCGAAGGGCGAGGCCCACGCAGCCTGGCCCGCACCTTGGCGGCCTGGCGCGGCTTCTACCAATGGTGGGCGCCCGCGATCGACCTTGCCGGCAACCCCGTGGCCGGCGTGCGCGCACCCAAGGCCCCGCGCGGTCTGCCCAAGGCCTTGTCCGTGGAGCAGACCCAAGCCCTGCTTGACCGCCCCACCGCCAAGGTCGCGAACGAACCCGCCGCGCTACGCGACCAGGCCATGTTCGAACTGCTCTACTCCAGCGGGCTGCGCTTGTCGGAACTGGTGGGCTTGGACCTGCGCTACACGCGCACGGCCGATTACGAATCGCGCGGCTGGTTAAAGCTGGACGAGGCAGAGGTCGAAGTGCTGGGCAAGGGTGGCAAGCGCCGTTCCGTGCCGGTGGGCCAGGCCGCCGTTGCCGCCTTGCAGAAATGGATAGCCGCGCGCCCGCAATTGGCGCCGCCCGCGCCACAGCCTGAGGACGCCGCCGCGTTGTTCCTGGGTGCGCGCGGCAAGCGTATCTCGCCGCGCATCGTGCAGTTGCAATTGGCGCAGGTTGCCCAAGCGGCGGGCTTGCCCACGCACGTGCATCCGCACGTGCTGCGCCACAGCTTCGCCAGCCATGTATTGCAGTCGGCGCAGGACTTGCGCGCCGTTCAGGAAATGCTGGGCCACGCCAATATCTCGACCACCCAGGTCTATACCCGGCTTGATTTCCAGCACCTGGCCAAAGCCTACGACCAGGCGCATCCGCGCGCGGGGCGCAAGTCCTGAAGCGGGCTAGCCGCCTCCGGCCACCATGCCACCCAGCAGCGTGACACCCAGCAACAACACCATCACCGCCGCCAGCGCTTCCACCCCGTAGCGCACGCGCGCCGCGCCTGTGCTGGACAGACGTTGACCGATGCGCGTCGCCGCGCCGCCGGCGGCCACGGCCAGGCAAGCCAGCGCCGCCACCGTCAAACCGGTGCCCAAGCCCATCGCCAATGCCGACGCCACGCCGGCCAGGACAAAGCCCTGCGACAAGGCGAACACCAGCACGATCAGCGCGCCGCTGCACGGACGCAGCCCCACCGCCAGAATGGCCGACATGGCGCGCCGCCAGTTCAACTGGCCGGCAACCTGATCAGGTGCGGGCACATGCGCATGGCCGCAACCGCAATCATCGTGGTGGTGGTGGTGGTGATGTGCATCAGCAGAGGCAACCGGCTCGCGCCGACGCCGCAGCAATGGCCTGACCGCCTTGATCCACACCAACCACACACCCAGCAGCGTCACCAACCCATACGACGCCAGCTCCAGCCAACGCGTCGCCTGGTTCATCGTGGTAGCGGTTGCGTTGAACACCAACGCCAGCACCGCCACCATCACAATCGCCACCAGCGCCTGGATCAGCGCGGACGCCAGCGCCAGCAGCGCGCCGTTGCGTGCCGTCTGCCGATTGGCCACTACATAGGAAGAGATCACCGCCTTGCCATGCCCAGGCCCAAGCGCGTGAAAAACGCCGTAGGCAAACGACAGGCCGATCAAGGTCCAGGCCGCGCCGCCATCGGCCTGCCAGGCGCGCACCGCGCCCGTCAATTGGCGGTAGAAATGGCTTTGCCAGACGGCCACTTGCCCAAAGAAACTGGCCAGCCAGCCCGGCCCACCCATGCCCGCGCCGCTTTCCGGCACGCCGAAAGGATGCGCACCCTGCGCCGTGGCCACGCCCATGCCGCCCAGCAGCGGCGACAGCAGCAACAGCACCAACGCCGCCATCCACCAGCCAAAGCGCCAGGAAGCCAGCGTTACGGGCATCGCACCTCGATGCGGTGCGTCAGCCCCTTGGTGATGGCGAAAAGTTCGTCCGGCAATGCGTCCGGGTCGGCCGGGATCGCGGCCAGTTGCTGCATGGTCTTCCAATCCAATTCCTTGGGCTTGCGATAGGCCGACGTACACGTCGCGGCATCCGGGCCGCCCAGCGACACCGCGCCTTTCTCGTCAAAAGCGTACGCAACAAAATAAGTAGGGTCGTAGATATCCACCTGCGCGCCGTCGGCGCCCACCGGCATGGGCGTGGCCAAGGGCAAGGTGAACGACAACGTCAGGCGCGCGGTCTTGGGGTTCCAGTCGACCTTGGCATCACGCGGCGCCGCGAAGGTGGCGGTCTTGCCGCCCACGGTAACGCGGGTGAAATAGTGCGAAATCGGTTCACCCAGCGCCTTCATCCAGTCATCCGCCATGCCCTTCAAGGTGGCGGCGGGCAAGGAACCACCCTTGCCTTTCGGCAGGCCTTGCGTGGCATAGGCGCCGAACATTTCATCGAACAACCAGACCTGGCGAACCGCCGTGATGCGGTGCTGCGCGTCCACATCGATGACCGCGCGCGCATCGATCCACATATGCGGGTGCGCGCTGGCGGACCCTGCCGCCAGCAGTGCCGTCGCGGCGGTCAGGGCTGCAAGGCCGCGGCGAGCTGACGTACGTTCCATTCAAACATTTCCAGATAGGTAGCGCCGGGCTGTCCGGGCTTGGACAGCGCATCGGAATAAAGCGTACCACCCACCTTGGCACCGGTCTCGCGCGCAATCTGCTGAACCAGTTTGGGGCTGGAAATGTTCTCAACGAACACCGCCGGCACCCTGTCGCGCTTGACCTGTTCAATGATGCTGGCGATTTCACGGGCCGAAGGTTCGGCGTCCGTGGATACGCCCATCGCCGAAATGAACGACACGCCGTAGGCATCGCCGAAATAGCCAAAGGCACCGTGCGACGTCACGACCTTGCGGCGTGCTTCCGGAATGGCGGCGAACGTCTTCCTGGCGGAAGCGTCCACGGCTTCCAGGCGCGCGATATAGGCACTTGCACGCTGGCGATAGGCGTCGGCGTGCGCCGGATCGGCGGCGGCCAGGCCCTCGGCCACATTGCGCGCATAGATCACGCCATTGGCCAGGTTCTGCCAGGCGTGGGGATCCGAGTCGCCATGATGGTGATGACCTTCCTTGTGATCGTGGTCGTGGTCGTGGTCGTGATCATGGTCATCGTGCTTGCCATCGCCACCCGCTTGCGCGAACTTGCGCGGCGTCACGCCTTTGCTGGCCACCACCGTCTGGCCGGCAAAGCCGGACGCCTTCGTCAGCTTGGGCAACCAGGTCTCGAAGTCCAGGCCGTTCACGAACAACACTTTCGCGGTGGACAGCTTCTTGGCGTCGCCCGGCGTGGGTTCGTATTCGTGCGCGTCGCCATCCGGCCCGACCAGCGTCGTCAGGCTGACGTCGTCGCCGCCCACTTCCCGCACGATGTCGCCCAGGATGGAGAAGCTGGCCACGGCCTTCAGCGGTTCGGCGGCATGCGACGCCCCGACCACGGCCGACAGGCACAGCCCGGCCATTGCCAACAAGGCGCGGCGACGCAGCGGCAGAATGGAACGCATAACGAATCTCCTTATTAAGTCAGGCTTGGCGCATGCGGCGCGGCGCCCGCAGCAACCCGCCTTGCGGGCCGCCGACGATGGAAAACAGATAACAGGCGCCCGCCGCCAGAATGATCGAAGGCGACGCAGGCACGTTGAAGTGGTAGGACACCAGCAGACCGCTGACCGAGGCCAGCACACCGAACCCGGCCGCCAGCGGAATCTGCCGCGCGGCCGACCGCGCCCAGAAGCGCGCCGCGGCGGCGGGCAACATCATGATCCCCACGACCATCAAGGTGCCCAGCACCTGGAAGCCCGCCACCAGATTGACCACCACCAGCACCAGGAACCCCATGTGGACCCAGCCGCCCCCGCCGCCGCTGGCCCGCAGAAACCCCGGGTCCAGGCATTCGGCGACCAGCAAGCGGTAGATGGCGGCCAGCACCAGCAAGGTCACGCTGGCCGTGATGGTCACCAGCAGCAGAGCAGGGTCGTCCAGCCCCAGCACCGTGCCGAACAGCACATGCAGCAAATCCATGTTCGAGCCGCGCAAGGACACCAGCAATACACCCAGCCCCAGCGATATCAAATAGAAGGCGGCAAAACTGGCGTCTTCACGCAGCGGCGTCAACCGCGCCACCAGCCCGGCCAGCAAGGCGACGGCCAAGCCGGTGGCGATGCCACCCAGCATCATGGCGCCCAGCGACAGCCCGGACAGCAGGAACCCCGCCGCCACCCCCGGCAGGATGGCGTGCGACATCGCGTCGCCCATCAAACTCATGCGCCGTAGCACCAGGAACACGCCCAAGGGCGCCGCGCCCAACGACAAGGCGCAGGCGCCAGCCAGCGCGCGCCGCATGAAGCCATAGTCAAGAAAGGGAGAAACCACCCATTGCGCCAACGTCATGCGTAGGCCCTCGCATGCCATTGCCGCGCCACCTTCAGATGCGCGTCGCTCAAGACGCTGGCGGTGTCGCCCCACGCCACGACAGAGCCCGACAACAGCAGGCATTCGGGAAAGTGGTCGCGCACAAGATCCAGGTCATGCAGCACGGCGATCACCGTGCGCCCCTGGCCGTGCAGCCCGCACAGCAATGCCATCAGGTCGTCGGCGGTATGGGCGTCGACCGCGGCAAAGGGCTCGTCCAGCAGCAGCACCGGCGCGTCCTGCACCAGCATCCGCGCAAACAAGGTGCGCTGCATCTGCCCGCCCGACAAGGTGTCCACGCCCCGCCCGGCGGCGTCCGCCAGGCCGACGGTTTCCAGCGCATGCATGCAGCGTTCAAGTTCGTCGTGGCGAAAACGCCGCCACGCACCGACCCGTCGCCAAGCGCCCATGGCCACCAGGTCCAGCACCGTGACCGGGAACGATCGGTCCAATTCGGCCGCCTGCGGTAGCCAGGCCAATTCGGAACGCCCCCCGCCGCTGATGCGCACGCTGCCCGCCATGGGGCGCAGCACGCCCATGATGCCTTTGATCAAGGTCGACTTGCCCGCCCCATTCGGCCCGACCACGGCCGTCATGCCGCCGGCGGCAAAACAGCCCGACACGGACTTCAGCGCGGGATGGCCATGCCAGCCAAAAGACGCATCGGCCAGCTCGATGGTGACGGGCGCCTTGCTCATCGCGGCCACCAGTCCAGCGCCCAAGCCGTCAGCGCCCACAGCATGGCGGCCGCCACCACGGCGACGGCCATGCGACGCCAGGCGGAAGCCAGAAAGGCAGAGCGGGGAATCTTGCCTTGCCGAAGCGCGGCGCCGGGCCGCGGGGGCAAAAGCGTGAAGTGAGACATGGAAAGCGGGCAGGCTAAAGACTAAAGATACGTAGGGGCGGACCGGGGAAAGAAGCACGCGTCGGCCAGCGGAACCCCAGCTAATCCGAAACGCGAAGACCGTCTGAACTTGGCCCGGCTTATTTTTACAATGTTATATCATAACTAAACTGACTTGAATCTGGCCGGGGGTGCCCGCATATCTGAGTTTTCTGCTACTTTCCTGGCATCTCGCGCGCGTCGCGCGCGTCTTTCATTCAGATAAAGTCCACCATGCCCGCTCCGCCCCGTTCCCCCCGCAGCGACACCGTCGGCGCCCAGCTCAGCGTCGCCGAGACGCTGTGCGAACAGCGCGGTCGCCGCCTTACCCCCATCCGCCGCAAGGTGCTGGAACTGCTGCTGCGCCACGGCCGCAGCCTGAAGGCGTATGAATTGCTGGACGCCATGCGCGAAGTGCATCCCGGCGCGGCGCCCCCCACCGTGTACCGCGCGCTGGACTTCCTGATGGACGAAGGCCTGATTCACCGCCTGGACGCCGTCAACGCCTGGAGTGCCTGCCATGACGCCGGCGGCGCCCCGCATGATTTGTTGGTGGTCTGCACCGGCTGCGGCGCGGTTGCCGAAGTATCCGACCCCGCCATGAGCCGCCAATTGGCCGAGCGGGTCGCCCAAACGGGCTACGCCCTGGCCACGCACGAGACCGAGATCCGCGCGCTCTGTCCCCAATGCCAGAAAAAGCAGCCGGCCGACGCTGCGCATCACCATCACTGATTCCGGTTACGGCGTTTGCGCCACCGCGCGCGCCGTCAGCACCGTATTGCCAGCCGTCCGTTAAGGGCCCGTTGCGTCCGGTTCGCAACGACTCTTGAAATCTGGCAAACCGCCCCAAAATAGTGATATCGCCGGATACTTGCCGGCCTACAGACGCGATCCGGACGGCTTCGGCCCCTGGGTTGATCCGGGGTTTGCCCCCTGCCCCCGACTGTGCTGTAATCCTGCGTCCGGCCGCTGTTGGCGGCCCACGCAGCCTGTGGCAAACATCACCCGCACGGGGCAAAACACCCTGTCAGGGCCTGAATTGAATGCCTGGGCTTCGGCCTTGGCTTTATAGCCTTCACAGCCTTGACTTCACGCTAGCAGCTTCGCCATGAACACCCCGCGCAGTTTGGACAAAATGGTTCCCGTCACCATCCTCACCGGCTTTCTCGGTGCGGGCAAGACCACCCTGCTCAAACGCATCCTGACCGAATTCCATGGCCGCCGCGTAGCGGTCATCGAAAACGAGTTCGGACCGGAAAGCATCGACAACGACCTGCTCGTGCAAGACAGCGATGAAGAAATCATCGAACTGTCCAACGGCTGCGTCTGCTGCACGGTGCGTGGCGACCTGATGCGCACCCTGTCCGAGCTGCGCGTCAAGCGCGAAGCCGGCGAACTGACATTCGAACGCGTCATCCTGGAAACCACGGGCATGGCCAACCCCGGCCCCGTCTGCCAGACGTTCTTCATGGATGACGACATCGCCGAGTACTACCGCCTGGACGCGGTAGTGACCGTGGTTGATGCCAAGCACGGCATGTCCACGCTGGACGAACAACCCGAAGCCCAGAAACAAGTCGGTTTCGCCGACCGCATCCTGATCTCCAAGCGCGACCTGGTCAACGAAGTCGACTACGAAGCGCTGCGCCACCGCCTGGTTCACATGAACCCGCGCGCGCCGATCACGCCGGTCAATTTCGGCGAAGTCGACCTGAAGTCGATCATCGACATCAGTGGCTTCAACCTGAATTCCATCCTGGACATCGACCCGGAATTCCTGGCCGATGAGCACCCCGACGCCGCCCACAGCCACGCCCACGACCATGGGCATGACCACGCGCACGATCATGGCCACGACCACGATCATGAGCACGAAGGCGAATGCGGGGCGCATTGTGATCACGCCCACCACCATCACCACCACCAGCACGACGACGAAATCGGTGCGTTCGTGTTCCGTTCCAACAAGCCGTTCGATCCCGCGCGCCTTGAAGAATTCCTGGGCGGCGTGGTGCAGGTTTATGGTCCCGACCTGATGCGATACAAGGGCATCCTGTACATGAAGGGCATCAACCGCCGCATGTTGTTCCAGGGTGTGCACATGATGATGGGCGCCGAACCCGGCAAGCCGTGGACCGCGGCTGAAAAACCGTCCACCAAGATGGTATTCATTGGACGTAAGCTGCCCCAGGAGATTTTCACCCGGGGCTTGGAGCAGTGCCTGGCGGGGTAATCCCCCTTCCCGACGTGACGCGATGCGACGAAGGCAGTACTGTGAGGTACGAATAGCGTAGGCAGCAAGCAACACGAACCGGGAAAGGACGCCCGCGCCAGGATCGATTCATAGTGGAGTGTTTTCATGGCTACCAAGGCAGCAACTAAAAAATCAAGCAAGTCGACGAGCGATACGGCGATTGATCTGCCCAGCGAGAAGGAATTGCTGGCCATGCCCGAGTCCGACTATATGAATGAACGCCAACTGGCTTTCTTCAAGGAACGGCTCAAACAACTCGAACAGGACATCCTGGCCAACGCCGGCGAGACCACTGAGCACCTGCGCGAAACGCAGTTCGTGCCCGACCCCGCCGACCGCGCCACCATCGAGGAAGAACACGCACTTGAGCTGCGCACTCGCGACCGCGAGCGCAAGCTGCTGAAGAAGGTGCAACAGTCCATCGCCCGCATCGACAGCGGCGAATATGGCTGGTGTGAAGAAACCGGCGAACCGATCGGCGTACCCCGCCTGTTGGCCCGCCCCACGGCCACCCTGTCGCTGGAAGCGCAGGAACGCCGTGAAATGCGCCAAAAGCTGTACGGCGACTGATCCGTCCCGTTTTCACGCCATGCCCTGAAAGGCTATGCTGGTTTCCAGCATGGCCTTTTTTATTGGCCGTCGCGCAACGCGCTTGATTTCCTTCGAACCGCCCCCAGCTAGTCCTTTCAAAGGAAGGAACGCATGGAACAATTTCACGCCACCACCATCGTGTGTGTGCGCCGCGGCAACCGCGTCGCGCTCGGCGGCGATGGCCAGGTCACCCTGGGCAACATCGTCGTCAAGGGCACGGCCCGCAAGATCCGCCGCCTGTACCACGACAAGATCCTCGCTGGCTTTGCCGGCGCCACCGCCGACGCGTTCACGCTGCAGGAACGCTTTGAAGCCAAACTGGAAAAGCATCAGGGCAACCTGATGCGCGCCGCCGTCGAGCTCACTCGCGACTGGCGTACCGACCGCGTCCTGCGCCGTCTTGAAGCCATGCTGATCGTGGCCGACACCGAGCACACGCTGGTCCTGACCGGCAACGGCGACGTGCTCGAACCCGAGCACGGCCTGGCGGCCATCGGGTCGGGCGGCGCCTACGCGCAGTCGGCCGCGCTGGCCTTGCTGCGCAACACCGAACTGTCGCCCGAAGCCGTCGTCAAGCAGTCCCTGGAAATCGCCGGCGACCTCTGCATCTACACCAACCAGAACCACGTCATCGAAACGCTGGGTGACTGACACCCGCCACGCGGCGCACGGGCAACTTCCCTGCGCCGCGGCCGCCTCCCCAGCCCGCCGCTCTAGCTTTTAGGATTCGCCCTCATGTCCGCATCCAACATGACGCCCGGAGAGATCGTCTCCGAACTCGACAAGTACATCGTTGGCCAGAACCGCGCCAAGCGCGCCGTCGCGGTCGCCCTGCGCAACCGCTGGCGCCGCCAGCAGGTCGCCGAGCCCCTGCGCCAGGAAATCCACCCCAAGAACATCCTGATGATCGGCCCCACCGGCGTGGGCAAGACCGAGATCGCCCGCCGCCTGGCCAAGCTGGCCAACGCACCTTTCATCAAGATCGAAGCCACCAAGTTCACGGAAGTGGGCTACGTCGGCCGCGACGTCGACACCATCATCCGCGACCTGACCGAATACTCGATCAAGCAAACCCGCGAACTGGAAATGCGCCGCGTGCGCACCCAGGCCGAAGACGCCGCCGAAGACCGCATCCTGGACGCCCTGGTGCCACCCGCCCGTGGCGCCTCTGGCGAGCCGGAGCGCGGTGAAGACAACAGCGCCCGCCAGACCTTCAGGAAGCGCCTGCGCGAAGGCAAGATCGACGACCTGGAAATCGAGATCGAGGTGTCCCAGGCCGCGCCGCAGATGGACGTCATGACGCCCCCTGGCATGGAAGAAATGGCCGAGCAACTGCGCGGCATGTTCGCCGGCATGGCTCGCGACAAGAAAAAGCCCAAGAAGATGAAGGTGCGTGAAGCCTTCAAGCTGATCATCGACGAAGAAGCCGCCAAGCGCGTCAACGAAGAAGACCTGCGCACGGTTGCCATCAACAACGTTGAACAGAACGGCATCGTCTTCCTGGACGAAATCGACAAGATCGCCGCCCGCCAGGAATCCGGTGGCGCAGACGTGTCCCGCCAAGGCGTGCAGCGCGACCTGCTGCCGCTGGTGGAAGGCACCACGGTCAACACACGCTATGGCATGGTCCGCACCGACCACATCCTGTTCATCGCGTCGGGCGCATTCCACCTGGCGCGCCCGTCTGACCTGATCCCGGAACTGCAAGGCCGTTTCCCGATCCGCGTCGAACTGGAATCGCTGACCGCCGAAGACTTCGTCCGTATTCTGTCCGACACGGATGCGTCCCTGACCAAGCAGTACACCGCGCTGATGGCCACCGAAGACGTGCAGTTGGAGTTCACGGACGAAGGCGTGCGCCGCCTGGCGGAACTGGCCTTCGACGTCAACGAAACCACCGAAAACATCGGTGCGCGCCGCTTGTACACGGTCATGGAGAAGCTGCTGGACGAACTGTCGTTCGACGCTACGTCCAGCCAAGACAAGCACGTGAAAATCGACGCCGCCTACGTCAATTCGCAACTGGCCGAAGCCGCCAGCAGCCAGGATCTGGCTCGCTACGTGCTGTAAGGCGGGGGGCCGCTAGACGGTGGGTGCTAAAGGGTGTGCAACACCCTTTGCACCCTTGCACTGGGTCCCACTGGCAAAAAAAGCCGCTTATCGCCTGATCGCGATAAGCGGCTTTTTCATGGGCGCGGCATTCACTTAGTTAGTGATCGCCGTCACCACGTATTTGCCATCCTTGCGCGTGGCCGTGAACCGCACCTTGTCGCCTGCCTTGATCTTCGCCAACAGCGCCGGGTCCGCGTCATAGACCAGCGTCATGGCCGGCAGGTCCAGCGCCTTGATCTCGTCATGCTTGATCGTCACCTTGCCCGCGGCCGGGTCGACGCGACGTACTTCCCCGCTGGCGTCAGCCTGCTGCGCAAACGCCAGAGGCGTCGCCAGCGACACAACGGCCATCGCGGTGGCGACAGCCATGGGCATTGCATACTTGCGGTCAAAAGCCATACAGGCATCCTCCATTGACACCGAAAGCCGCCCGGGCGGCACCGCCCGGTCTGCTTTCCACAGTGCTAGGATACCGCCGTTATGAAACAGTTCCTGCGGCAGAACGCAACAATCCTGACGGTTGATTGCGAGCCTACCTCTTTGCGAGGTGCACGCTTACCGCTGGACGCAACCCTCCATATTCACCCACTTCAGGACGTTTCACATGGCCAACCGCTTATCTGTCATTGCTACCCGCACGGGGGACGACGGCACCACGGGCCTGGGGGACGGATCACGCACGCCCAAGGACGCCCCGCGCATCGCGGCATTGGGGGATGTAGACGAACTAAACAGCGTCATCGGTGTGCTGCTGACTGAAGCGCTTCCCCCCGAAATCTCGATTGATCTAGTGGCAATTCAACACCACCTCTTCGACATGGGCGCGGAACTTTGCATTCCCGGCCACACCGCAGTCACCGACGAACAGGTCGCCCTGTTGGACACGCGCCTGGCGCATTACAACGCCACGCTAACGCCCTTGCGAGAATTCATCCTACCCGGCGGAACCCGCGCGGCTGCCCAAGCGCACGTGGCGCGCACCGTATGCAGGCGGGCGGAGCGGGCGGTGGTGGCGCTGGCGGCGGAGGAGCCAGTGAATGCGCCGGTCAGGCAGTATCTGAACCGGTTGTCGGATCTGATGTTTGTACTGGCGCGTTGTATAAACCAGCATGAAGGTCAGAAAGATACATTCTGGGCGGGCGCCCAGGCGCGCCGATAGCTTGCGGCCGGAATACGCCGGACGCCATCGGCCCAAGGTTCGAAGCATATGAGCATTCTCGTCACCGGCGGCGCCGGCTTCATCGGGTCCAATTTCGTCCTGGACTGGCTCGCGCACAGCGACGAACCCGTCGTCACGCTGGACAAATTGACCTACGCCGGTAATCTGGATAACTTGGCGCCCGTGGCCAGCGACCCGCGCCATCGTTTCGTCTACGGCGATATCGCCGATCAAGCAACCGTGCGGGAATTGCTGGGAACGCATCGTCCCCGTGCCGTGATCAATTTCGCCGCCGAAACCCATGTCGACCGGTCCATCGCCGATCCGGGCGCGTTCGTTCAGGCCAACGTGCTGGGCACCTGCCATTTGCTGGAAACAACGCGCAGCTATTGGTCTGCGCTTGATTCGGCAGATAAGAACGGCTTTCGCTTTGTGCATATATCGACCGACGAGGTCTATGGGTCGCTGGACGAGAATGGCTCGCCCTTCACCGAACAGACCCCCTACGCGCCCAACAGCCCATACTCCGCCAGTAAAGCGGCCAGCGACCATTTCGTGCGGGCTTACCACCAGACCTACGGCCTGCCGGTGCTGACGTCCAATTGCTCCAATAACTATGGTCCTCGGCAATTCCCGGAAAAGTTGATTCCGCTGATCATCCACCATGCCTTCACCGGCAAGCCCCTGCCCCTCTACGGCGATGGCCTTCAACGACGTGACTGGCTGTACGTGTCTGACCATTGCGACGCCATTCGCCGGATACTGGAAGCTGGCACGCCCGGCGCCACGTACAACGTAGGCGGCTGGAACGAAATGACCAATCTGGAGCTGGTCCGCGGGCTTTGCGGGCTGCTGGACGAATTGCGACCGCGAGCCGATGGCAGGCCATACGCAGATCAAATCGTCCATGTCCCCGATCGCGCGGGTCATGACCGCCGTTATGCGGTGGACGCGTCGCGGCTACAGCGCGAATTGGGCTGGATGCCCACGGAAACCTTCGATTCAGGTATCCGAAAAACGGTGCAGTGGTATTTGCACGAAACACAATGGGTGGCAAACGTCGCCAGCGGCGCTTACCGTAGGCATCCGACGACTCTCGGCGGGAGCTAGCGTGAAGATCCTATTGCTCGGCAAGAACGGGCAGATTGGCCGGGAATTGCGGCACGCCTTGCCCGCGTTGGGTGAAGTAGTGTCCCTGGGCCGCGAAGATATCGATCTGCGCGACCAGGACGCCTTACGCATAACGCTATCGTCCCATCAGCCCGATGTCATCGTGAATGCGGCGGGCTATACCGCCGTGGATCTGGCGGAATCGCATCAGAATGAAGCCGCACTGCTCAATACGCAGGCTGTCACCACGCTAGCGCACTACGCACAAGACTCGGGCACCCTGCTTGTTCACTATTCCACAGACTATGTGTTCGATGGCGCCAGCACAGCGGCCTATACGGAAGCCGACGCGCCGGCTCCTAAAAATGTCTATGGCGCCACCAAACTTGCGGGCGAAGCTGCCATCAGGGCCGCCCTGTGCGATGCGTTGATTCTTCGCTGTAGTTGGGTCTATGCAGCAGACGGCCAAAATTTTCCGCGCACGATATTGCGCCTCGCACGCACACGCGATCAATTGGATGTCGTCGTGGACCAGGTCGGCGCTCCAACATCCGCAGCGCTGATCGCGGACGTCACCCTCCGCGCCATCACGGCGCGTCAACGGTCGTTGCTGGCAAGCGGCATTTATCATCTGTCGGCAAGCGGCGTAACAAGCTGGTACGCCTACGCACGGTATCTGGTTGCCGGCGCGGCAGCGCGCAGGATTCCCCTGCGGCTCACACCAGACGGCATTCGACCCATCACCTCGGCAGACTACAACGCCGCGGCCAGACGCCCTCACAATTCCCGTTTGGACAGCACACTGCTTGCCACCGCACTGGGCCTGCAACTTGCGGATTGGACACACGGGGTCGAGCAAATATTGGATCAGCTTTCGGAACGCGCACACCACGGCGGAGACCTCCCATGACACGCAAAGGTATTGTGCTGGCCGGCGGTTCGGGCGCCCGCCTGCATCCAGCCACGCTCGCGATCAGCAAGCAATTGCTGCCTGTTTTCGACAAGCCGATGATCTACTATCCGCTCAGCACGCTGATGCTGGCAGGTATACGTGACATTCTGATCATCTCCACGCCGCAGGACACCCCACGTTTCCAGCAACTGCTGCAAGATGGGTCGCAATGGGGCTTGAACCTGCAATACGCCATCCAGCCTTCGCCCGACGGCCTGGCACAAGCCTTTCTGATCGGCGCTCACTTCATTGGCCAAGGGCAGTGCGCGCTGGTGTTGGGCGACAATATTTTCTATGGTCATGAACTGCCCAAACTGCTTGAGCGTGCCAACGCGCGCAGGGAAGGCGCCACCGTGTTTACCTACCATGTCCAGGATCCGCAACGCTATGGCGTGGCCGAGTTCAACCAGGATGGCAAGGTGATGTCCATTGAAGAGAAGCCCGCCCAGCCGCGTTCCAACTACGCTGTGACCGGCTTGTATTTCTACGACAACGACGTGATCGACATCGCCCGAGACATTCAGCCCTCTGCACGCGGCGAGCTCGAGATCACGGACGTGAACCAGCGCTACCTGGAGCAGGGCTCGCTCAACGTGGAAATCATGGGCCGCGGCTTCGCCTGGTTGGATACCGGCACGCACGAATCGTTGCTGGAGGCTAGTCAGTTCATTGCCACGCTGGAGCATCGGCAAGGATTGAAAGTGGCATGCCTGGAAGAGATCGCTTATCGCCAGCAATGGATCACTGCCGAAGCGCTGTCACGGCTGGCTGCGCCGTTGTCCAAAAGCGGCTACGGCCAATACCTGAATCGCATCCTGAAGGACAAGGTGTTCTGATGAAAGCCATTGCGCAAACCCTGCCCGAGGTGCTGCTGCTTGAGCCACGTGTGTTCAGCGATGCGCGCGGGTTTTTTTTTGAGAGCTTCAATGAACGCACCTTTGAAGCCGCCACCGGTTTGCAGCGTCACTTCGTGCAGGACAATCATTCGCGCTCGCTCCGCGGCGTGCTGCGCGGTTTGCACTATCAGCTTGAACGCCCACAGGGCAAGCTTGTGCGCGTCTGCGTGGGAGAAATCTTCGATGTGGCGGTTGACGTGCGGCGCGCATCACCCACGTTTGGCCAATGGGTGGGTACACACCTTAGCGCGGAGAACAAACGCCAAATGTGGATACCCGAAGGATATGCACATGGCTTTCTGACACTGTCCGAGTCGGCCGAGGTGCTATATCGGACCACGGACTACTACACGCCGGAGCTTGAACGCTGTATCCGGTGGGATGACCCCGATCTGGCTATAGCCTGGCCTGGCGGTGAAACGCCGTTACTGTCCCAAAAGGACCATCACGGCGCGTCCCTGAAAACCGCACAACTGGATTGATCAATTCACCCCAGCCGCATGCGCCTGTTCATCCGCATGATACGAAGACCGCACCATCGCGCCCACCGCCGCATGTGAGAACCCCATCGCATACGCCTCACGTTCAAACATCTTGAACGTATCCGGGTGCACATACCGCAGCACCGGCAAATGATGCTCCGACGGTTGCAGATACTGCCCGATCGTCAGCATATCCACGCCATGCTCGCGCATATCCCGCATCACTTGCAGGATTTCCTCATCCGTTTCACCTAACCCCAGCATCAGCCCTGACTTGGTGGGCACTTCGGGGTGCAGTTTTTTAAACTCTGCCAGCAGCTTCAACGAGTGCATGTAATCAGACCCCGGACGTGCCTGCTTGTACAAGCGCGGCACGGTTTCCAGGTTGTGGTTCATCACATCCGGGGGGCCGGCGTTCAGGATGGTCAGCGCGCGGTCCAGGCGGCCGCGGAAGTCGGGGACCAGGACTTCGATGCGGGTGGTGGGCGACAGTTCGCGGATGTGCGTGATGCAATCCACGAAGTGGCCGGCGCCGCCGTCGCGCAGGTCGTCGCGGTCCACCGAGGTGATGACCACGTACGACAGCTTCAGCGCGGCAATGGTGCGCGCGAGGTTCTCGGGTTCTTTGGTGTCCAGCGGGTCGGGGCGGCCATGGCCCACATCACAGAACGGGCAGCGGCGCGTGCACTTGTCGCCCATGATCATGAACGTGGCGGTGCCCTTGCCGAAGCATTCGCCGATGTTCGGGCAAGAGGCTTCTTCGCAGACCGTGTGCAGATTGTGTTCGCGCAGGATGCGCTTGATGTCGTAGAAGCGCGAGCCGGGCGCGGCGGCTTTCACGCGGATCCACTCGGGCTTCTTCAGGCGTTCGGCCGGAACGATCTTGATGGGAATGCGCGCCGTCTTGGCCTGCGACTTCTGCTTTTGGGTGGGGTCGTAGACGGCTTCCGAAGTGGCCGAGGCCGTGGCGGAAGCGGTTGCGGATGCAGCGGCGGATTCATTCGGGGGAACAGCGGACTCAGCGAGCGTAGACATTGGGCACCTTCGCAACCGGCGCGCAGGATGGCCCGGTTTGAGACAAAAATGGCATTTTACCCTCCGCCGCTCCGGTGCGCCGCTGGGGGTGCAGAACGCCTACCAGCCCCAAAGGGTGAGGCATGACCGGCTGGGTTATCGTCTTGCCTTACAAATTTGCTGAATTCGCTTCTTATGGCCCTCCTCCCCCCGCCGCGCCTTGTCGCCCTGATCGCCCCCCGCCTGGACGCCGGACCCGCCAGCCGCGCCATTCAAGCGTGTGCGCAGCGCCTGGCGCCCGAGGGCTACTTCCTGACGGCAGGCCCTTGGCACGACCCGGCCATGCTGCCGCAGCTTGCCGCGCTGCGCCCGGCCGCGGCGCTAGTCATCGGTCCGCTGGACGAGCCGACATTGCGGGCCGGCTTGGCGGCGCTGGAAATACCGGTGGTGGAAACCTGGAGCGCCTCGGCGCATCCGCTGGACACCGCCGTGGTCATCGACAACGAAGAGGCCGGCCGGGCGGCGGCGCGTCATCTTGCTGAGAAGCGCCATGCGCTGGTGGCCTGCATCAGCGCCGACAACCCGTGGGAACGCGCGCGGCGCCAAGGCTTCATCAGTGCGGCGGCCGGGCTGGGGCTCGATCGGGTGGCGGATATCGTGCAGCCGGAAGTGCTGCAGATGAACGACGGCCGCATGGCATTCTTGCGCTTGCTGGCCACCAATACGATCTTTGACGCGGTCTTTTGCACGTCTGACCTGCTGGCGGCAGCCGCGGTGTCGGAAGCGCACAATCGTGACCTGCACGTGCCGCAAGATCTGGCAGTCCTGGGTTTTACGGACGACGGGAGCGCCGCGCAATGGGCGCAAGGGCTGACCACGCTTGGGGTAGATGCAGAAGATTTGGGCCGCCGTGCGGCGCAGGTGCTACTGGACCGCTTACAAGGTGAGCTGGCGCCCGGCCAACATCAAACGCTGGACGTAACCTTCGAACCTCGGCTAAGCACGTAGGATGGGTGCAGCGCGAGAGGACGGCTAAAAGAACACCGCCACCGATCGCGCGAAACCCATCAGACGAACGCGATGCTGTAGCGGGATGAATTTAGAACCGGGGCTGTACTGAATGCCGACACAGTCGAGCGTGCTGGGATTCTGCGTTGCTTGATGGCTTTGTGGCGGAATCTGCTAGGACGCTGGCGCTGCTTGATGGGTTGCGCGCGATCGAGCATGGGGTTCTTTTAGCGGGTTTCTCGCGCTTCACCCATCCTACGGTCGTACGGTCCTGCTTCGCGCTTTATACCTCGTAGAGTGGGGGGAAGCCGCTGTCTTGCAATAGCGTATTCGCTTCTTTCAAGAATGCCGGGGTGGCGGTTTCTGGGACTTGGACCAGCCATTGCACCGCTTCCTCTTTCTTGCCGCGCAGCAGCAATAGTCGGCCCAGGTGGAACATGCCGCGAAAGTCGCCGCCCTCGGCGCAACGCTGGTAGCAGTCGAATGCGCGGTCCAGGTCTTGCTCGACTACCTCGCCCGCCTCGTAGAAGCGGCCGACCACGCCGATGGATTTCACATGGCCGGTCTGCGCCGCTTGCTGGTAAAGCGCCAGTGCCGCGGCCTTGTTTTGCGTGACACCGCCCCGGCCGGCGCGCAGCATGTGCGCGTAGTTGTACATGCCCCAATCCAGGCCACGGTCGGCGGCCAGCCTGAACCAGTATGCAGCGACGGTATCGTCAGCCGCCACGCCCCAGCCATTTTCGTAGCAGCGGCCCACCATATTGATGGCCATCGGATGATCGGCATTGGCGGCGCGCTTGAACCAGGCCAGCGCGGTTTCGGGCTGGCGCGCCACGCCCACGCCGTCCAGCAGCATCTGGCCGTAGATGGTCTGCGCTTCGACCAATCCAAGCTCGGCCGCGGCCCCGATCCAGGCGGCGTAGGGTTCCGGCGGGCCCTCGCGCAGCTGGGCCAGT
This sequence comes from Achromobacter spanius, assembly GCF_029637605.1. Taxonomy (NCBI): domain Bacteria; kingdom Pseudomonadati; phylum Pseudomonadota; class Betaproteobacteria; order Burkholderiales; family Alcaligenaceae; genus Achromobacter; species Achromobacter spanius. The sequence goes on from NZ_CP121261.1 coordinate 4,217,286, forward strand.
TGCTCCGGCGTGGTCGCGGCGACATCGGCGGCCGTGTAAGAGGTCTTCACTGCGGTCTCCACTGCGGTCTTCAAAGCGTGCTCCTTCTGCGACGCCAGGCGTCCGCCAGATTGTGCGCCAGCGCGTCGCCCACGTCGGTGGGCAAGCGGCGCACGCCGCAGGCCGCCATGTCAACGGTGCGCAGCCCTTCGTAGCCGCAGGGGTTGATGCCCAGGAAAGGGGCCAGGTCCATGTCCACGTTCAGCGACACGCCATGATAGGCGCGCCCGTTGCGGATCTTGATGCCCAGCGCGGCGATCTTGGCCAGTTCGCCACCGCCGGGGCCCAGATCGGGATCCGGCACGTACACGCCCGGCGCGCCGGGCTTGCGACAGGCGCCGTCCACGCCATGCTGCGTCAGCGTGTCGATCACGGCGCCTTCAAGCAGCGTGACGTATTCCTTCACGTACATATCCACACGGCGCAGGTCGAACAGCGCGTACGCCATGACCTGCCCGGGGCCGTGATAAGTCACCTGGCCGCCACGGTCGCAATGAACGATGGGGATGTTGCCGGGGTTCAGCACATGTTGCGGCAGGCCGGCCTGGCCCAGCGTGTAGACCGGCGCGTGCTCGCAAAGCCAGATCTCGTCAGGCGTATCGGCGCCGCGCAGCGAGGTATACGCCTGCATGTCCTGCCAGACCGGCAGATAGTCCGCCGGCCGCGCGAGCCACTTGATCACGGCAATTCCGGTTTACAGAACGATGGACACCATCGGATGGCCGTGCAGGGCCTTGTACAGGTTGTCCAATTGCTCGCGCGAGGTGGCGCGCACGATGAACGTCAGGCCCATGTAGTTGCCGCCTTTGCTGGGCCGCATCTCGACCGTGGCGGCGTCAAAACCGGGGTCGAATTGCAGCACGACGTCAGTCAGCGTCTGGGCGAATTCGGGATGCTGCTTGCCCATGACCTTGATGGGAAAGTCGCTGGGATATTCAATAAGCGATTCTTCGGGCGGAATATGCATGAGTGGACCCTAGAGAGGTGGTTGCCCCTGAATGTTTTTATATGGGGGCAAGCTGCGCACAGGCAAGACCGGCCGGAAGGTCGGGCGGCTGTGGCAGCCGCCCGGTACAGCGGCTTACAGCGCGGCGATGCGGGCATCATAACCCGCTCGCAACTGCTCAAAAACAGGGCCGGGCTTGCCCGAACCCACCGGCTTTCCGTCAAGGGTGACGATAGCCAGCACTTCCTTGGTGGCCGAAGACAGCATCAACTCGTCGGCGGATTCCACCTCTTGCTGGCTGATGCGGCGCGACTCGAACGGGATGCCCGCTGCTTCGGCCAATTCGCCCATCAGGCCGTAGCGGATGCCTTCCAGGATCAGGTTGTTCTTGGGCGGCGCCAGCAGCTTGCCGCCTGACACGACCCAGATGTTGGTGGACGAGCCTTCGGTCAGGTAGCCATCGCGAAACTGCACGACTTCGTCGGCGTTCGCATCCACCGCCTGCTGCTTGGCCAGCACGTTACCCAACAGCGACACCGACTTGATCTCGCAATGCAGCCAGCGTTCGTCGGGAATGCTGATGGCGGCCAAGCCCTGGGTGCGTTGCGCGGCGGGTGGCGGCGACCACGGAGAGATCATGCCGAACACGGTGGGCGTGACCGGCGTGGCGGGAAATTGATGGTCGCGCTTGGCAACGCCGCGCGTGACCTGCAAGTACACGATGCAGGTGTCCAGCGTGGTGCGCGCCAACAACTGTTCAATCAGGCTGACCCAGCCCGCGCGGTCAAACGGCTGCGCAATCCGCAGGGCCGCCAGGCTGCGGTCCAGACGATTCAGGTGCTCGGCCATGCGGAACGCCTTGCCCTGATACACGGGGACGACTTCGTAGATGCCGTCGCCAAAAATAAAGCCGCGGTCGAGGACAGAGATTTTGGCCTCATCCACGCGCAGGAACTCACCGTTGAGATACACCTGGCTTTCGCCCGGCACGCCCGGAATCATGCGGGTCTCCTGAAGGATCAAACGTAAAGGACGAACCGGAATGGTTCGCCCCAGAATGGCAAACGGGCGTTTCGCGTACGAAACGCCCGCTGCTAGCTTACACCCGCGATCGCGCCCATGGCGCGGCGCGGTGCGCTTATTGGAACCAGCGCTTCACGGTGTCGACCATGCGGCCAAAGAAGCCCGCGCGTTCCACGGCATCCTGCACCACCAGCGGTTCGGTGCGCAGCACCTTGCCATCCAGCGTGAATTGCAGCGTGCCCACCTGTTGGCCCTTGGCCAGCGGGGCGATCAGCGGATCGGTGCGCTGGGCCACCGGCTTCAAATCACCGGCCTTGCCGCGCGGCACCGCAATCGACACCGGGTTCGGGGGACCCAGCTTGACGTTGTCAGCCGTGCCTTCCCAGACGCGGGCATCGATACCGGGTTGGCTCTTGTCGAACAGCTTCACGGTATCGAAGTTCTGGAAGCTCCAGTTCAAGAGCTTCAGGCTTTCTTCGGCGCGCGTGGCTTCGCTGTCGGTACCCACCACCACCACCAGGATGCGGCGGTCGCCGCGCACCGCGGTCGACACCAGGCAATAGCCGGCCGATTCGGTATGGCCCGTCTTCATGCCGTCCACCGACGGGTCGGCCCACAGCAGGCGGTTGCGGTTCGGCTGCGTGATCTTGTTGTACGTGTAGCTCTTCTGCTTGTAGTAGTGGAAGTAGTCGGGATGATCGGTGATCAGATGCGCCGACAAGGTGGCCAGGTCGCGCGTGGACGTCACGTGCTGCGGATCCGGCAAACCGGTCGAGTTCATGAAGTGAGTGTTCTTCATGCCCAGGCGCTCGGCTTCCTGGTTCATCAGCGCGGCGAAGGCGGATTCGCTGCCGCCCACGGCTTCGGCCAGCGCCACGGAGGCGTCGTTGCCGGACTGCACGATCATGCCTTGATTCAGTTCGTCGACCGTGACGGGTTTGCGCGGTTCGATGAACATGCGCGAACCGCCCGTGCGCCAGGCGTGCTCGGACACCGGCACCGTCTGCTCCAGCGTCAGGCGTTTTTCTTCCAGTGCGTTGAACACGACATAGGCCGTCATGATCTTGGTCAGCGATGCCGGCTCGACCTTCATGTCGGGGTTGGACGCGGCCAAGGTCTGGCCGCTGTTCACGTCGATGACGATCCAAGCCTTCGCCGCGATGGTGGGCGCCGGAACCGCTGACACATCACCCACCGGCACCGCGCCCGAGGCCGTAGGAGCCGGTGCCGTAGCGCCGGCCGCGGCCGGCGTGGCGGCGGGCGCCTGTTGCGACCAGGCGGGCATCGAGGCCGCAAGCATCGCCGACAACACAGCGCCTGTAACCAGGCGGCGGGTAAAGACAACGGGAGAGTGAACGGAATAAGGCAATTTCTTCATCGGCAACGTGGGTCCCAGGAAAGACGCCCGCTGGCGCGGGGCTGATGGCTGACAATTATAGGCAGGCGATTGGACCGGTCCGCTTCGCAGGGGGTTCCCGGTGCATTTAAAACATGCAACTTGATGCAACCTGACGCCTGGCTGATGCACGCTGACGTCGGCCGACAGCGTCAGTCCAGCGCCACTTTCAACCGCGCTTGCACCAGTTGCCGCAGCACCAGCAGCTTGCCGTGAAAGAAATGAGATGCGCCGGGCACCACCACAACGGGAATCGAACGCGGACGCGCCCAATCCATCGCTTCCGACAGCGGCACCACTTCGTCTTCTTCGCCGTGGACCATCAGCGTGTCGTCCGGCACCTGCACTTCATGGGACTGAAAGCGGTTGACCGCCGGCCCCATCAGCATCAGCGCGCAAGGCAATACCGCATCGCCCGCCTCGGCCAGTGCGGCATAGGTTTGCGCGGCAACGGCGGTGCCGAACGAAAAGCCCGCCAGCACCCAGGGCGCGTCGGCCAGTTCAGGATGCAGTTCGCGCATTTGCGCCACCACCGCCAGCATGTCCTGCGTTTCGCCCACCGACTTGTCGAACTCGCCTTCCGACTGACCCACGCCACGGAAGTTGGGGCGCACCGCCACCAGGCCATGCTGCACGCAAGCGCGCGACAGGGTTGTGACGACCTTGTTTTCGCGCGCACCGCCTTGCAAGGGATGTGGGTGCAGGACCAGGGCCCAGCCTCGCGGCGTGCCTGCAGGCCAATCGACGGCGCAATCGATGCGGCCGGCGGGGCCGGTGAAGGCGTGAGTATCAGAGCGTGCGGACATGGATCAACTCAACGTGCGTAAAGAGAATGGAAAAGCGGGAAACGGAAAACGGAAAACGATGTTAACCGCCCGCTTTGGCGGCGGGCGTCATCGTGGCCGGCGTCGTCGTTGCAGGCTTCATCGTGGCGGGGGCCATGGTGGTGGCCAGCCATTGCGCCAACTGGTCGGCCGCCTGGTCGGTGGCTTGCCGCAACGCGGCCACCCCGCCCGCGGCGTCCTGCGTGGGCGCGGGCGCCTGCACCAGGATGCGGGTTTGATCGACGACCGAGCGGCCATTGACCAATACCGCCTGCAGCAGGATGCGCCCCTGGCTGGTCTGGCCGTCTTCCGAGAACACCTGTTCGAACTGCGACAGGGAAACCTGCAATTGCGGCGTCTGAAGATTGACGCGATCAGCCAGAACGGGACCCTGACGCGACAGGCGGTCGGTAATGCGCTGGCGCACCAGCTCGGACGGCGCCGATGCCCAGCGGTAGGTGGCATAGGCCTTGGGCGCGGCGCTGTCGCCCACCCGCCAGATCACGCCGGTATCCGACAAGGCGGGCGACGCCTGGAAGCTCATCGCAATGGGTGCGCGTGCCGGCAAGGCGGGGGCTGGCTGGGCGTCCAGCCCCAGGTCGAAGACTGACGGCGGCGCAGGCACGCGGCCAATACCGCAACCCGCAAGCGCCAGCGTCAACGTCAAGGTCACAGTCAGGGTCAACGTCCGGGTCACCATCGAAACGGCGCAACGCATCTTCAGCATCTTCATTTGGGCTGCCTCCCGAAACCGGCGAACCCGGCTTCGCCAGGCCCAGGCGCAACAGGCGCCGGGCCGAACAAGAACGATTGCGGCGTGCTGTCGACACGGCGCAGGGTCACGGCCGCTCCGCGCGCAGCCGCGCTGACGTTGCCGGCCATGTTGGTAACGGCGGGCAAGGTCTCGCCGTCCAGCCGGGCGGCGGCCAGGGCGATGTCGTTCAGGCTGCGCGTGGCCACTGACAAGGGGCCATCGGGCGCGTTCAGGCGTGCCACCGCCTGGCGAGCCTGCTGCGCCAGATCGGCAATCTCGCGCGCTGCGCGATCCGCCTGGCGTGAGGTGTTGTTCAGCGAATCCAGCAGCGGGCCCAGCTTGGCCATCGTGGGCGCCAGGTCGCGGCTGGCTTGCCGCAATGACTGCGTGATGTCGGTGGCGTTTTGCAGGCTGGCGGTCAGCGCTTGCACGTTCTGTTCGCTCAGCACGCGGCGCAGTTGCTCGGTGGCTTCTTCCACGTTTGAAATCAGCTTGCCGCCGCGTTGCTCGATACGGTCAAGAAAGCCCGGGCGCAGCGGAATGGCGGCGGGATTTTCCGCCGTGGACGTCAGGCGCTTGATCGACGAGCCGTCGTCGCGCAGCTCGACATTGGCCATGCCCGTCACGCCCTGCACGCCCAGTTCGGCCCAGGTCGATTCAGTGATCGGCGTGTTCGGCGCCACGCCGATGCGGATGCGCACCTGGCCCGGCTTCTTGGGGTTCAGCGCCAGCGACTGCACCTTGCCCACCGGCACGCCCTGATAGCGCACGGCCGATTGCGGGTTCAGGCCGCTGACGGCCGTGGCCGAGATGATTTCGTACGTTTGCAGTTGGGTCCGGTCCCGGCCAATCCAGACGGCCACCAGCACGGCGGCGGCCAGCAGGACCAGCGTGAAGATGCCGGCCATGAGCGCATGACTACGGTTTTCCATGATGCAATCCCTTCGGCGCCAGATCCCCAAGCGCGCGCAAGCCGCGTTCGCCCAGGAAGAACGTGTGAATGAACGGGTGATCGACCTTCAGTACTTCCGGCACCGTGTCGCACACGATCACCCGCTTGTCCGCCAGCACGGCAACACGGGTGGCCAACGCCAGCAGCGTGTCCAGATCGTGCGTCACCATGACGACGGTAAACCCCAACTGCCGATGCAGGCTGCGCACCAGGTCCACGAATTCGTCCGAGCGCAGCGGGTCCAGGCCGGCCGTGGGCTCGTCCAGGAACAGCAATTCCGGGTCCAGCGACAAGGCGCGCGCCAGCGCCACGCGCTTGACCATGCCGCCGGACAAATCCGACGGCCGCTTGTCGGCATCATTGGCCGTCAGCCCCACCATGGCCAGCCGGCACATGACGACGTCGCGCACCAGGTCTTCCGGCACCGTACGCAGTTCGCGCAGCGGCAAGGCCACATTGTCGAACACGGACAAGGCCGAGAACAGCGCCCCCGCCTGAAACAGCATGCCCCATCGGTACGACAGGCGCCGGCGCTCGCCGGGCGTCAGGTCAAACAAGGAATGCCCCAGCACTTTCACGCTGCCGGCGGCGGGCTGGTCCAGGCCGATGATCTGCCGCAGCAACACCGTCTTGCCCGTGCCCGAACCGCCCACCAGCACCAGGATTTCGCCCGGGAAGACGGTCAGGTCAAGGTTGTCGTGAACCACATGGTCGCCAAAGGCCGTACGCAGTCCGCGCACCGTGATGACGGGTTCAACCGTGATGCTGTCATCGGTGAACAATCGATGTTGCAGGGCGCTGTTCATCAGATGCCCACCGAACTGAAGATGATGGCGTACAGCGCATCCAGCAAAATCACACCAGTAATTGATGTAACCACGGATGTGGTGGTGCCGCGCCCCAGGCTTTCGGTATTGGGCTGGATGCGCAGGCCGAAGTGGCAGGCGATCAGCGCGATCAGGATGCCGAAGGTCACGCCCTTCAGGATGCCGATCCAGTAATTGGTCAATGAAATGGCGTCAGGCAGCGACGTCAAAAACCACTGCGCCGACACGCCCAACTGCACTTGCGCGGCCAGCATGCCGCCCAGGAGCGCCATGGCGCTTGTCCAAAGGGACAGCAGGGGCATGGTTACCGCCAACGCCAGCACGCGCGGCAGAATCAGCCGTTGGCCGTGTGAGATGCCCATGACCCGCATGGCGTCCAGTTCCTGAGTGACCCGCATCACGCCAATCTGCGCGGTGATGGCAGAGCCCGACCGGCCCGCCACCAGAATGGCGGCCAGCACCGGCCCAAGCTCGCGCACGATGGACACGCCCAACAGCCGCACAATGAAGCGGTCGGCACCAATCATTTGAAGCTGCTGCGCCGACAGATACGACAGCACCACGCCAATCAGGAACCCCACCAGCGCCGTGATGCCCAGCGCCTGCGCGCCGGTTCGATACACCTGCGCCGAGATCTCGCGCCATGGACCCAGGCGCGGACGGCGCAGCATGCTGCCCAGATCCAGAATCAGTTGGCCCAGCATGATGAGCAGGGCCCGGCCGTTCTCGGCGGCTTGGAATATGGCCCCGCCCAGGGCGCGGACCCACGTCCAGGATTCGGGCTTGGACGGCGCCGCCTGGACCTCGCCCTTGTTCATGGCCAGCGCGTTGAATACATCCTGCTGGCCGGCCGACCAGCGCACGCGCTCGGGCAGCTTTTCGCCCCAGGCCTGCCAGATGAGCAAGGCGCCGATGGTGTCCAGCCGACTGATGCCATGCAGGTCCCAACGCACGCCCTCTTCAGCGGCCCGCGCCATTGCGGTGCGCCGGCGTTCGACTTCGCCGGCCTGGGCCAGGGCCAGAACGCTCCAGTCGCCCGCCACATGGCAAACTTTCCCGTCCTGACGGAAAGGCGCGGCGGCGGACGCGGATGAAGCGGAATGCGGCATGTAGGCGGAGCACCGATGCGAAATGTATCGCCAATGATAAACGCTAGAGGGCTGAAAGGCCGCGAGGGCGGGCCGCGTGCCCTACAATCGCCGCCATGCCTGATCACGTTCGCCCTATCGACCTGCCCGCGCCGGAAGCCCTGGCCCGGGAGCTAGGCTCGCGCCTGCCCGTATTCCAAGACATCGCCTGGACCGGCGACACCGGGTCGACCAATGCCGACCTGCTGGCGCGCGCGCGCTCAGGCGCCGGGGCCGGTAAACCGTGGCTGCTGGGCAGCCATCTACAAAACGCCGGCCGTGGCCGCGCGGGACGTCCCTGGCAAAACCAGTCTGGCGCCACCTTGATGTTTTCCTGCGCTTACGACGTCCATCTGCCTGCCGCGCAATTGCCCGCGCTGTCTCCCTTGGCCGGCGTAGCCGCCTGCGAGGCACTGCGCGCGGTGGCCGGCCCACGTGCGCGCGGCCTGTGCATGAAGTGGCCGAATGATGTGCAGTGGCACGACGCCAAGCTGGCGGGCGTGCTGGTGGAAACCACCCGCAACCCGGGCGGCCGCGAAGCCGGCTACACCGTCGTCATCGGCATGGGCGTCAACCTGACCGACGCGGGCGAACTGTCCCGCGCGTTGGGCCGCGAAGTGGCCGACTGGACCCAGGTGCAAGCCGAATCAGACCGCCAGGCCAGCGCCGCCGACCTGGTCTGCGCCAGCGCCACCGCCTGGCTGGAAGCCGTCCAGACCCTGGAACGCGAAGGTTTCGCCGCGTTCCGCCAGCGTTTCAATCAGGTCGACGCCTTAGCGGGCAGGCCGGTGAACGTGCTGGAGAAAGGCGATATCCTACTTAGCGGCACCGCCTGTGGCGTAGACGAACACGGGCGCCTGCTGGTGCAAACGCCCGAGGGCGCCACACCGATCTCGATCGGTGAAATTTCGATTCGACGCCAAGCATGATTATTCTTATCGACTCCGGCAACAGCCGTCTCAAGGTGGGTTGGCTGGACGCCAGCAACCCCGACATGCCCCGCGAACCGGCGGCTATCGCCTTCGACGGCCTGGACCTGGATGCGCTGGACGACTGGCTGGCCGCGCTCCCGCGCCGCCCTCTGCGCGCGCTGGGCGTGAACGTGGCGGGCGAGGCGCGCGGCACGGCCATCGCCGCCACCCTGCAAAAGCATGGCTGTGCGGTGACCTGGTCGCCGTCGCAGGCGACCACGCTGGGGCTGGTCAACAGTTACCGCGTGCCGACGCAACTGGGCGCCGACCGCTGGGCCTCGCTGCTGGGCGTGCTGTCGCGCCTGCCCGGCGCGCATCCTCCCTTCGTGCTGGCCAGCTTCGGCACCGCCACCACCATCGACACCGTCGGCCCTGACAACGTCTTCGCGGGCGGCCTGATCCTGCCCGGCCCCGCCATGATGCGCAGCGCGCTGGCCCACGGCACCGCCAACCTGCCGATTGCCAATGGCCAGGTCGTGGCCTATCCCGTCGACACGCACGAAGCCATCGCCTCGGGCATCGCCGCAGCGCAAGCCGGCGCGGTGGTGCGCCAATGGCTGGCGGGCCGCCAGCGCTATGGCCAGACCCCGCAGATCTACGCGGCGGGCGGCGGCTGGCCCGAAGTGCATCAAGAGATTGAACGCTTGCTGGCCGACGCCGGCGGCGCATTCGGCGCGGCCCCCGTGCCGGTATACCTGGATCACCCCGTCCTGGATGGCCTGGCCGCGGTCGCGCGCGCCACCCTGGACACCCACGCCTGAGCGAGGTCTTCCGCCATGCGAGTGCTATTCATCCTGATCGTGCTGGCGAATTTATGGGTGCTGGCGCTGGGCCAGGGCTGGATCGGCGTGCGCCCGGAGGATGAGGGGCGGGATACGCGGCGGTTCAGTCAGGAACTGAATGCGGATGCGGTGAAGCTGGTGGGGCGGGCGACGCCTTAGTTTGGGGCTGCGTGCGGCGCCTTAACTGTATGGCGTCTTGACCTGGTGCTGTGACGTCTTGCCTGGTGCACCGTCTGGTGCAGAGCTGCTGGGGTGCGGCGCCTGCGGCGTCTTGCCCTGATATCGCCAACGCCTTCTCGGGCGTTACATCCCATCGCAGTTGATCCGCTGATCAACCTAACCAATGCGCCAGCGCGTCCATCGTCCGGCGGGTCGCACCGGCATGCAATTCAAACCACGCACGCGCCGCCCGGCTCGCGCGTTCGCGACTGACCTCATCCCGTGACCAGGCCAGCGCAGCATCCACGGCCTGCGCTGGATCGGGTTCCCGCAACGCTGCGCCCGCCGCAATCGCGTCGTCAGCCGCTTGCAGAAAATTGAACGTGTGCGGCCCCACAATGACGGGCACTCCCGCCGCACACGCTTCGATCAGATTCTGGCCGCCCAGCGGCGCAAAGCTGCCTGCCACGATGGCCACGTCTGACGCCGCGTAGTAGAAGGCCATCTCCCCCAGCGTGTCGCCAAGCAGCACCGACGTCTGTGCCTCGGGTTCACTGCCGCTGCTACGCCGGACAAACGGCAATTGCGCGTCGCTCAGCAGTTGAGCCGCCTCGTCAAAACGTTGCGGGTGACGCGGAATCAGCACGAACAGCGGCGCGCCCGGCTGGCCGCTACGGCGTTTAATGGCCTCGATGAAGAGCGCGTCCTCGCCCTCGCGCGTGCTGGCAATTGCGATCACCTGGCGGCCCAGACGTGTACGCCATGCCTCACCCGCCTGGACCTGCACCGCTGGCAACACCAAGTCGAATTTCAGGTTTCCGGTGACGATGGGCTCGGATGCGCCCGCCTGCTTCAGGCGCCCCGCATCTTCGGAGGTCTGCGCCAACACCAGATCCAGCCCTGCCAGCGCTTCGCGCATCACGCTGCCCATGCGCCCCGCCTGCCGCAATGACGACGCAGAATAGCGGGCGCTGACCAGCGCCATGGGAACTTGTGCGCGGCGGGCGGCGGCCAACAGGTTCGGCCAGATCTCGCGTTCGATGAGCAAGCCGCAACGCGGCTGATAGCCCTGCATGAAACGGCGGGTTGAACCGGGAAAGTCATAGGGCAGCCAAGCCTGACGCAACTGCCCCCGGCCGATGGCGTCGTCGAACAAACGCTGGCCCTCGGCACGGCCCGTGGCGGTCATATGGGTCAAGAACACGGGCAGGCCACGGTCAAGCAAGGCTTGCAGCAGCGGCTGTGCGGCACGCGTCTCGCCCAGGCTGACGGCGTGCACCCAGACCGGGGCTGACCAGGGGAAATGGGCGAAAATGGGGGCGGAAGCGGATGCGAGATCGACCGAAGTTGAAGCGGAAGCCGACGCCGGAACTGAACCGGAAGCCGAAGGTGGTGATTCAATCGGGAGGCCGAAACGTTCACGTGAGAACACACCCCACTCACCACCGGCACGCTTGGCGCGGCGCGCCATCCATAACCAGAGCAGCGGCGCCAACGCCCGAAGAGCCAGCGTATAGACGCCGCGGTTCATATCACTGGGCGGCCAGAGCCTGCTCGACAGCGGCCATGACCGCTTCACGCGATGGCGAAGCGCCTCGGTCGCCCAGGCTGGCGGTGTAGTTCGAGCCGACAAGCGGCGTGCGGACCGGCGTGGAGGCGCGGTAGATGCCAATGGTCGGGCGGCCCAACGCGGCCGACAAGTGCGTCAGGCCACTGTCCAGCCCCACCATCAGGCGCGCGCCGGCAAGCAGGCGCGCCACTTCCGTCAAGTCCATGCGAGGCATCACTTCCGTCCCGTCCATTCCGGCCACCAGCAAGCTGGCGCGTTCGGCTTCGGATTCGTTACCCGCCAGAAGCTTCAGGGTGCATCCGGCCTCGCGCAAACGGCGGAACACCGCGCGCCAATCTTCTTCGGGCCAGAGTTTGTCGTCACGGCTGGCCGACGGCATGATCACCGCGTAACCGCGGTCGTTTTCCAGATGATGCAGGCGCGGCAGCTCGCCAGCGTTCAAGCCCGCGCTGCCGACTTCGATGACGGGCTCGGCCGGTTGCGCCGCCTGACGCACGAAGTTCTGCAAACCGAAATCCGGCAAGCCGGCATGCTGATAGCCAAAGGTCAGCCCCGCCAGCTTGCGCTGACGGATCACGGCGGGCTGCCAGAATTCCACACGATGGCGCACGTTGTAGAACAACGAGGCCAGCGGCTCACGCGCCGAGCGCCAGTCCAACCCATGGCGCACCCCGCGCGCCTGGCGCACAAGCCACGCGGACTTCAGCAACGCCTGCATGTCCAGGACGATGTCGTATTGCGTGGAGCGCAAGCGCTCTTTCAACGCCTTGCGTTCGGCGCGCACCTGCGAAGACCACCAGGACTTGCGCCAACGGCGATGCGCGACCTTGATGATTTCATTGACAGCCGGGTGCCACGAGGGGATCTCGGCAAACGCTTCTTCGACGACCCAGTCGATCTTTGCGTCCTGGATATATCTGGCAATGTCCGAAATCGCGGGAAGCATATGCACTAGATCGCCTAATGACGATGTACGGACGATGAGAATACGAGTCGGCATCAATTGAAATGGAAGATTTGGACTGCTCGTCGCCCCCCCTCTCTTCAAGTATTATTACGCTCTATTCCGGGTGGGGTAGTCGAGTTATCCCGGCAATTTACAACAAAACAACTTAATCTCCGATGACCGCTAATCCAGTTACCGACCGTAAGGTCCGTTTCGCCCTGGTTGGATGTGGGCGCATTTCCAAGAATCACATCGGTGCAATCGCCCAACACAGCGATCGTGCAGAGATCGTGGACGTTTGTGACACCAATCCCGCTGCGCTCAAGGCAGCAGCCGAAGCAACGGGCGCAACTCCTCACGCGTCGCTGACTGAATTGCTGGCGAATAGCTCGGCAGACGCGGTCATCCTGGCCACGCCGTCCGGCCTGCACCCTTGGCAAGCGATCGAAATCGCGCAATCTGGCCGCCATGTCGTCAGCGAAAAGCCCATGGCGACGCGCTGGGAAGACGGCAAGCGCATGGTCAAGGCTTGTGACGAAGCGGGCGTTCGGCTCTTCGTGGTCAAGCAAAACCGCCGCAACGCCACGCTGCAACTGCTCAAGAAAGCCATCGACCAAGGCCGTTTCGGCCGCATCTATATGGTCACCGTCAACGTCTTCTGGACCCGGCCCCAGGAGTACTACGATGCAGCGCGCTGGCGCGGCAAGTGGGAATGGGACGGTGGCGCCTTCATGAACCAGGCCAGCCACTATGTAGACTTGCTGGATTGGCTGGTCGGCCCGGTCGAAAGCGTCTACGCCTACACGGCGACGCTTGCTCGCCGCATTGAAGCGGAAGATACTGGCGTGGCCGCCGTCCGTTGGCGGCATGGCGCAATGGGTTCGATCAACGTCACCATGTTGACGTATCCGCAGAACTTGGAAGGCTCCATCACAATTCTCGGCGAAAAGGGCACAGTCCGCGTAGGCGGCGTCGCCGTCAATCGCATTGACGAATGGAAGTTCGCCGACGAAAGCCCCGACGACGACAAGATTCGCGAGGCAAACTACGAAACCACGTCGGTCTATGGCTTCGGTCACCCGCTGTACTACGACAACGTGATCCGCACATTGCGCGGCGAATGCGAGCCCGAGACGGATGGCCGCGAAGGGCTTCAATCCCTGGCCCTGCTGACCGCGATGTACCGATCGGCGCGCGACGGCATCCGTGTTCCATTGCCGCTGGACTGATCCCATGACTATTCATTCCACTGCAATCATTGACGAAGGCGCCCAGATTGGTACGTCCAGCCGCGTCTGGCACTGGGTTCATGTCTGCTCCGGGGCGGTGATCGGCGAAGGCTGTTCCCTGGGTCAGAACGTGTTCGTCGGTAACAAGGTAAAAATTGGGGACCGCGTCAAAATCCAGAACAACGTCTCGGTATATGACAATGTCACGCTCGAGAATGACGTGTTTTGTGGTCCGAGCATGGTCTTCACGAACGTTTACAACCCGCGCGCCGCAATCGAACGCAAGAACGAATACCGCAATACACTGGTGCGCCAGGGTGCCACGCTGGGCGCCAACTGCACCATTGTGTGCGGCGCCACGATCGGCAGTTTTGCGTTCGTCGGCGCGGGGGCCGTGGTCAACAAAGACGTACCTGATTTCGCTCTGGTTGTAGGTGTCCCAGCCCGCCAGATCGGCTGGATGAGCCGCCACGGCGAACAACTCGACCTACCTCTTACTGGTAACGCGCAGGCGACTTGTCCCGCGACCGGTGATCAATACACGCTCAAGGATGGCGTTTGCCAATTAGTGTGAACCATGCAATTCATTGACCTGAAGAAGCAGTATCAACTCCTTCGCGACCCAATCAACACCCGTATCCAGCAGGTGCTGGATCACGGGCAGTACATCATGGGCCCGGAAGTCAAAGAGCTGGAAACGGCGCTATGCGCCTACACCGGCGCCAAGCACTGCATCACTGTGGCCTCGGGCACGGAAGCATTGCTGATTTCGCTGATGGCGCTCGGCGTCACCGCTGGCGACGAGGTCATCACCACATCGTTTACGTTTGTCGCAACCGCCGAAGTTATCGCGTTGCTTGGCGCCGTACCGGTATTCGTAGATGTCGAAAAAGACACCTGCAACATCCTGGCCTCTGAAATCGAAGCCAAGATCACGCCGCGCACCAAGGCAATCATCCCTGTGTCGCTGTACGGCCAGTGTGGCGACATGGACGAAGTGAACGCCATTGCGGAAAAGCATGGCATCACCGTGATTGAAGACGCGGCGCAAAGTTTCGGCGCCACATACAAAGGCAAAAAGAGCTGCAACCTTTCCAAGATCGGCTGCACGAGTTTCTTCCCGAGCAAGCCCCTGGGCTGCTACGGAGACGGCGGCGCCATTTTCACAAGCGATGACGAACTGGCGCAAGCCATGCGAGAAATCCGCGTTCATGGTCAATCCGGGCGTTATTACCATACCCGTATTGGTGTGGGCGGCCGCATGGACACGCTGCAATGCGCCGTGGTCCTGGGCAAACTCGAACGCTTTGACGCCGAGGTCGAGCAACGCATCCAGATTGGCGAACGCTATCGCCAACTGCTCGCGGATCTGCCGAGCGGCTCGGGCACGGTCACCGTACGTCCCGATCGCGACAGCGTGTGGGCGCAATTCACCGTCATGATTCCGAACCGCGAAGCCGTTATTACCTCGCTCAAGGAAGCCGGCATTCCGACGGCCGTGCATTATCCACGTCCGATCCATATGCAACCGGCATACGCGCATTTTGCCAATGCCTGCGTTACCCCAAATTCGGAGTACCTGGCCGAACGTGTCATGAGCTTGCCCATGCATCCTTATATGGATGAGGACGCCATTGCAAACGTTTGCAAAGCACTGATTAGGGCTCTGCAGCAATGAGCATCAAGATAATCACGATCGTCGGTGCCCGCCCTCAATTCATCAAGGCCGCTGCGATCTCTCGCCAGATCCGCGACAATCGACAAGGTCGTATCGAAGAAGTCCTAGTCCATACGGGCCAGCACTACGACGGCAATATGTCACAAGTGTTCTTCGACGAACTGGGCATTCCCTCGCCAAAGCACAACCTCAGCATCGCTGGCGGATCGCATGGGGCCATGACGGGCCGCATGCTTGAGGCCATCGAAGATATCCTGCTCCAGGAAAAACCTGATTGGGTTCTTATTTACGGTGACACCAATTCCACCTTGGCCGGCGCGTTGGCAGCTGCAAAGTTGCATATTCCCGTCGCCCATGTGGAGGCCGGCTTGCGCTCGTTCAACATGCGCATGCCCGAAGAAGTAAACCGAATACTCTCCGACCGCGTCTCCACTTTGTTACTGTGCCCCACCGATACGGCCGTTCAAAATCTGGCCAACGAGGGTATTACCGTGGGTGTGAGTAATGTAGGCGATGTGATGTTTGACGTTGCTCTCTATTATGGAGAGAAAGCGCGGCAAACCAGCACGATCATGCAGAAGCTTGGATTGAAGGAAAAATGCTTCATCTTGGCAACGTGCCATCGTGCCGAAAATACCGACGACTCTACACGGCTGTCCGCCATCCTGTCCGCGCTGGGGGACATTTCCGCTAGGCAAACCGTCGTGCTGCCGCTACATCCCCGTACGCGCAAACTGGTTGAGGCGAACCTCGAATCGTTGCTCGGCAATGTCCGCATTGTGGAACCCTTGGCATTCCTGGACATGGTGGCCCTTGAACAGTCGGCCAGCGCCATCCTGACTGACTCTGGCGGCGTGCAGAAGGAGGCATTTTTCTACCAGGTTCCCTGCATTACCTTGCGTGACGAAACGGAATGGGTAGAAACCGTGGATTCTGGCTGGAACCAACTGGTGGGCGCCAACCGTGAACGGATTCTGGAAGCCGTCGCGACGCTCTCACCCCCCTCCTCGACCCCCTGCCTGTTCGGGCGTGGCGATGCGGCAGAGCGTGCACTGGATTGCCTGGAAGCAACAACTAATGTTTGATAGATCGCAGCTATTGTGGAAGCACCGCAGGCTTCTTTGGGCGACCACGCTGACCGATGTGAAAATGCGTTTTTCCGGGACCATCCTGGGGCGTCTGTGGACGCTGTTGTACCCGCTGATGTTTCTCGGCTTGTACGCGGTCGTCTATACGATGATCTTCAAGATCAAGCTCGGCAACTATTCCACGTTTGAATATGTGCTGCTTATCTTTAGCGGGCTCATTCCATTCCTGGGCTTCTCCGAAGCGCTGGGTGGCGGGGTGGGTTGCGTGCTTGGTAATAAGGGGCTGGTCAAGAACACGCTATTTCCCATCGAGCTGATTCCCGTCAAGGCCGTGCTCGCCAGTTCGGTCACGATGCTGGTCGGGCTGGCATTGCTGCTGATCTTCCTTTGGGCCAATGGCATCGTGCATGCGACCCAGTTTATGCTGCCGGTCATCATCGTGCTTCAGCTGATATTCACAATCGGCCTGATCTGGCTGCTTTCGGCCATGAACGTGTTTATTCCAGACATCGCGCAAACCGTGTCGATCATGACGCTATTTCTGATGCTGGTTTCGCCGATCGCCTATACGCATGAAATGATACCGCCGGCACTGGTGCCCTTCATGTATCCCAATCCGCTGTATTACCTCATCATGCTTTACCGCGACGTGGCTTTCATTGGCGTGATTCCCACCTCCATGTTGATCACGTTCACGTGCATCGCTGGTGGTTTCTTTATGTTGGGCGGTTACGTGTTCTCTCGTCTGAAGCCTTTGTTCGCCGACTATGTCTGACCCGATTATCGAGATATCAGATCTCTCAAAGATGTTCCGAATGTTCCGGTCGCCGCGCTTCCGGATGATGGAAACCTTGGGTCTGCCCGTTCCCTCGAACAGCTACGAAGAGTTCTGGGCGCTGCGCGACATTTCGTTTTCCATCCAGCCAGGTGAACGGATCGGGTTGATCGGTCGAAACGGCGCCGGCAAAAGTACCCTGCTCAAAATCGTCGCGGGGCTATTGCGCCCGTCTTCCGGCTACGCGCGGGTGCGAGGCGAAGTCCAGGCGCTGATGGAATTGGGGACTGGCTTTCACCCCGAATTCACAGGCCGCGCCAACGTCATCTCGTCGTTGGCCTACCAGGGCGTGACCGGCAGGGAAGCCAAGCGCCTGCTGGACAGCGTCATCGACTTTTCGGAACTCGATGAGTTCATGGACAAGCCGGTCAAGACGTATTCGGCCGGCATGTATTCGCGCCTTGCGTTTGCGGTCGCCACCGCCGTGCGCCCCGAGATTTTGATCATTGACGAAATTCTCGGTGCTGGCGATGCGTACTTCTCGGCGAAGTCCGCCGCACGGATGCGCGAACTGACTTCACAAGGCACCACTGTTCTCTTCGTTTCGCACGACATGTCCGCGGTGCAAATGATCTGCGACCGCTGCATCTGGATCGAGCGCGGCCGCATGATCATGGACAGCGATCCGAACGACGTCAGCAAGCGGTATGCGGCATCAATCCGCAAGCAGGAAGAGCTGCGGCTGCGCGCGATCAACCTCAAGTTGCAGCGCGGCGACGTCAGCGAGTTGCTCACGGGCACTGACCTGGACAAGACACATATCTTGCGCTTGGTGACGTCGGCCCAACGCGCGCCGGAAAAGCCTGTGCCCGTGTATCGCGTCGACTTGCTGCATCACAACGAGACGCTGGATTCGGTTATTGTCGGTGACGCTCGCGATGACGACCGCACCGAACGCCTGCATCTGCTGACCGCCAAGGGATTCATGGAGTGGGGTCCGCCCTCCAAGGCGTCAGATGGGCAACCCTTCCGCATGGTCGGCCGCTTCAATGGGTCTTACAATCACGCCCCGATCAGCCTGCGCCTTCCAGTCGGCATGGGCGAGGACGTGAATTTCAGCCTGAAGATTACCCACGGCCCGGTCGATCCCGCCGAACCGTTGCTTCTGCAGATGTTTGACGGCGTGGACTACATCACGCTTGGCGCGCTGCAACACAGCGGCGCACGGGTGCTTGAAACAGTCATTCCAATGGAGGCTGCCGCAACCAGTGAAGCCGAACCGCCCAAGGAGGACGAGCAGCCGGAGCGCGATGACTTCACATATGGCACAGGCGACGCCTGGATTGCCGATGTGGACTTCTTGGACGCCAAGGGGGTCTCACACCGACTGTTCCATTTTTCCCAACCTATGTACGTCAAGATCGGCTGGCGTGCAAAGAAGCCGCTTGATCGCTTGGTGTTCGCCGTGTGCGTTTACGGCTTAGATGGCCGTTGCGTCTCACAGGTGATTTCGCCGTTCGTCTCGACAGAAGGCAACGGTTCGCAAGGCACTGTCACGGCGGCCTTTGAGCCGTTACGCATCGGCAAGGGTGATTACCTGGTTTCGATCGGGATATTTGACGGCCTCACCACGGAAACCAGCGGCGACGCCGTGGCGTTCGACGTCCAAGACCGCAAGTATCGCCTGCGTGTGACGCCCCCCGTCAACGCAGCACTGGAACGAGGCATCGTGGTGGACGACGCCGTATGGTCGGTCAACACTACCCGCGGGGGTCAAAAATGAGTTCGAACTACTACGACCAGGCCACCCTCTGGAATGCCGCGCCCAGCGCCGCGCAGGTCGACGTCGCGCAAGCGCTTAAGGCCCGTATCCCAGAGGATGTGCGCACTATCCTGGATGCAGGCTGTGGTAGTGGCATCGTCACCAACGCCCTGGTGGATCAATGGGATGTGATGGGATGCGACATCAGCCAGACCGCTTTGGCCCAGGTCAATGCACCGACCGTGCTTGCCGATCTGACTGACCTGCCCTTTGAAGATCAGAAATTCGACTTAGTCCTGTCCAGCGATGTCATCGAGCATATTCCGGACAGCGTGTATCGCGCGGCAATTAAGGAAATCGCACGGGTTGCCAGCAAATACATCCTGATCGCAGTGCCGTATCAGGAAATTCTCGAGGCGTCTACAGTACAGTGCCCGAAGTGCCGCTGCCGGTTTCACGCCCATTATCATCAGCGATCCTACTCGGCGACGAATTTCGAGGATCTGTTTCCGCCGGAATTCGAGGTGGTGTCGACCAGCCTGGCCGGAGAACGCTGGCCGTTCAGTAACGTCACGCTGTCACAAACCGGCCTGGAGCTGGCCGACCTGGACTACGAGTTTCCCTCTGCAATTTGCCCCGATTGCGGCACGCAACGTGAAGCACGCCTTCCTTCGCAGCAGGCAGCCATTCTGGAAAAACAGTTGCTCGCCCTGCAATACCTGCGTTACGAGCACGGATTGGAAACCGCACCCACGCCATCCGAATTGCTTGTGCTGCTCAAGCGCAGGGAAACCCCACCCGCGATGCCCCAGCGCATCAATGAGCCTGAGTTTTCGGGAGAATTTGCGGTAACTTCGCCTATTGTTCTGGATCAGTGCAGCCGTTTGGGACACTTGGTTAACTATCCGAGCCGGCCCTATCTCGTGCCTGATGGAGATGAATTCGAAGTCTTAATGATGCCACGCCTGCCGTATCAGATCTTTGCAACAGCAACGCAGCAAGACGCGCCGGAACTGGCCGTTTACGACGCGGTGAAGGAGCGATATCAATCTGTCCCCGTCAAGCGCGAGAAAAACGACGAATGGCGCTTTACTTGCCCGGAGGTCTGCCCTGGCACCGTTGGTTACCGAATCCGAATTCCCAAAGCAGCGGGCTTCGGGACATTGCGAGTAGTATGGTCAGAAGCCCTGAATTGGGCTCAGTGCTTTAATCGCGCTTTTGAGTTCAGCGCTGCGGTTTCAAATTTGCAGAACCAGCTTGAAGCAGAGCGCGCGGAACACGCTAAACAGTTGAATGCCATCAATGCACTGGCTAACGATATTGAGGCGCGACGCGCTTCGTTGGAAAGCCAGTTGAATCAGCGATCAGAATCATAAAAGAATCTTTCTGATCCGTATCATTGAATGAGTAGGGCCTTGTCAAGACAAGGCCCTACGCGCGCACCTTACACGCATAGTTATATCGGGTGTCATCGAGCATGAAGATTTTCCACGGGCCAAACAATATTGCTGGCGCTGCCGGGGTGCTTGCCAAGGCCCAGCGCACACTCGGCTACGATGCTGAAGCAGTTTGCTACAGCACCGGCACCTATGGATATCCGGCCGACAGATACTTGAAGCGGACGATGGCTGACCGCGTGTCTTCGACGATTAAGGAGAGCCTAACACACGACGTGTTTCATTTCTATTTCGGCCAGTCGTTAACGGGTGGAAGTCTATATGACGTGCCTTGGCTGAAGCGCATGGGAAAAAGAGTCTTCTTCTATTTTTGCGGATGTGACCTGCGCGACGCCAAGGCGGTTATCGCCCGGCATGAATACAGCGCTTGTAAAACGTGTTGGCCCGCTGCTTGCAGCGCCAATCGCTTGAAGGCGGTCGAGACCGCGAGCAACTGTGATGGCATTTTTGTTAGCACACCGGACTTGCTGGAATTCGTAGAGGACGCCATTTGGTTGCCGCAACCGCTGAACTTCGAACAGTTCGACGCCCTACGCCAGTCGTTGCAAGCTAGCGCAGCCTGGAGCCAACGCGCCAAGAAGACGGTGCGCATTGCTCACGGCCCGTCGAGCCGGCTGCTCAAGGGCACGATCCATCTCGAGGAAGCCATCGCAAGTCTGCAGGCGCGTCACCTCGACGTCGAATTGGTGCTGGTCGAAAAGATGAGCCATGTTGACGCCATGCAGGCCTGCCTGGACGCAGACATTATTGTTGATCAATTATTGATCGGCGCCTATGGACAGTTTTCCGTTGAGATGATGGCGTTGGGTAAACCGGTGGTTTGCTACATCCGCGATGATCTCCGGCCCCTGTATCCTGCAGATCTTCCCATCTTATCCGCCAATCCACGCACCATCGAGCAAGTATTGGAAAGCTTGGTGAATCAACCGGAGACCTGGGCGGGAATGGGTGAAGCGGGTTTGACCTATGCCAGGAAATATCACGATTCCTTCGCTGTGGCAAAAATTGCGATAGACGCGTACAACATTAAAAATACATAATTAAATAGATCGGCAGATTATTTCCATGCGAATACTAATGATGACCGATGATGTGCAAATTGACCGCCGCATCATCCAGGAAGCAAAGTCACTGATCGCTCGTAACAATGAGGTAATCCTGTTGTCAGCTCCTGGTGAAAACCTGGCGCCGCACGAGGTTATCGAGGGAGTAAAAGTTGAACGCGTCACTTTTTCGACCAGCCGTCAGCGTTTGATCGAAGTCATCATCGTCCGCATTCACGGCCGCTTTATCGAACTCGTCAACGCGGGGTCGACCGTTGGCCAACGCTTGAGCTCCAAAGTGGCCTCACTGCCGTTCAAGGCGTTGTCGTTTCTGCGCCGCATGACGTGGCGTGCTATTCACCCCCGCCGGCCCACACCGAATTCGCCAGGCCTGACTCGCATCACCGGCCGCGCGCAGTCCATCGCCATGCACGTCACCTGGCGTTGTTTCTGGCTTGCCGCCGTGATTTCCAATCGCTTGCTGGCGTTCACGCTTCGCGTCATCCGTCGCATTGCACGCGTGACCAGCCGAGACGCCACGCTGGTCGAGCGGGCCAAATTCTTCAATGCAGATGTCGTCCACGCGCACGACCTACCGCAGCTGCAAGCGGGTGTAAACGCGGCGCGCGAGTTGAATGTCCCCTTGATTTATGACGCCCACGAGCTGTATCCCGAAATCTGCACACTCACGCCAGAGCAACAAAAGCGCCTGGGGCGCGTGGAAAAGAAACTGATCAAGCATTGCGACGCAGTGATCACGGTCAATCCTCATCTAGCGCAAGAATTCGCGCGGCGCTATGACATCACGGCCCCGGACGTCATTCTCAATGCCATCGATCCTTTCGATGACCTTCATGATCGGCCGCGCAACTTGTTCAGAGAAGAATTGAACATTCCCTCGGACAAGCAAATTCTGCTATTTCAGGGCTGGATGTCGCCCGACCGTGGCTTGCAAGATCTGGTGCGCGCCCTAGTCAATGTCCAGCCCGACGTGCATCTGGTCTTCATGGGTTACGGTGATCTCGTCAAAGACCTGACCAAAATCGCCGAAGAGGTCAACGTGCTGGACCGGGTGCATTTTAAAAATGCCGTTCCCCAAGTCGAACTGTTGTATTGGACCGCGTCGGCCGACGCCGGCATCATTCCCTATCAACCGGTAGATTTGAACCATTGGTTCTGCTCGCCGAATAAGCTGTTTGAATTCGTTCAGTCGCGCTTGCCCATCATCGCCAACGACCTCCCTTATTTGCGGGATGTCATCACCACGGATGGAGTCGGCCTGGTTGCAGACATGAAGTCGCTGGACGCCCTGTCGGCGGCGATCAATGCCATGTTCGACCCGGAGGTAGGCGGCGCTGCGCGCTTCAAGCCGGCCCTTGAGGCAGCACAGTACAAATATTCATGGCAGGCCCAGGAAGCCCAGCTCTTTGGCATTTACGAACGCGTACTCGGCCAAGGAAAAGCATGATGACAACGAACGCCCACGTGCCCGGACGCCTGTTGCGAGCCGGCCGGGAAGTCCGTTGGACCAGTCTGTTGATGATCGCCGCTATCTTTTTGCTGTTTGCGTCAACCGCCCACGCTCAGCGCGCCGGTCTGTGGATGCAGCAGTTCATGGAGATGTCGCCAAACCAATGGTCGGTGTACCAACGCAAGGTCGAAATGGTGACCAAGGAAACTGGCGATGCCAGGATTCTTGATGAGTCGCCCACCCTGATCGCCATGAAGGGGCTGGACGCGCTGTTGCGCAAAGATGTCGTGCTGGCGAAAACACAAGCTGCCCTGTTGGACCAATACGCGGTCACGCGGCAGAATGCGACGTGGTTTGAATTCCGCTGGGACTATTCCACGTCCTGGCCGTACAAGCTGAAAGCCCCTTGGATATCAGGCCTGGCGCAAGGGCTGGGTTTGTCGCTCAACACCTGGCTATATCAGGCCACCAAGGAACCGCGTTATCTGAAGGCTGCCCGGAATATCGCGAAGAGCTATCTGGTTCCCATCGAGAACGGTGGATTCTTGCGCAAGGAGGCTGACGGATCGATAAATTTCGAAGAGTATCCGGTCGCCACGCCCACGCATGTCTTGAACGGTGCCGCGCTAGCCACGCTGGCATTACAGGATTACGCGAAAGTCAGCGGCGACAACGCTTATGCCAGCACGATTAAATCCGCCTATGCTTGGTGGAATAGCAATATTGCACGCTATCAAGTCGTGGATGCGTCCTATCCGGAAGTCGTGTCCGCCTATTCCCTGGCGCCACACCGAAATGAATTGCTGTTTCGTCTCTTGTCGGACACGCCTTTCAATGTCCGTAAAATTTCATTCAAACCGGAAAAGGGTGATCCACTGACGCTGCAAGTGGGCCAATCAGAAGATGCCGACCGTTCCACGGACGCCTTCCTTTGGTTTAATCCAAAATTCCAAAACTGGAGCGAACCCAAGGAAAGCTCTTTGGGAAAATACAGAAGCTTTGTTCCTAAACAAGGCGAATATAACCACGCGCCTTTTACGTTTTCAGTGACACCAGAGGCCCTGAAACAATCCGCCACCCTGGAGTTGCAAGTTGACGACTTGCAGTCGGGCGAAGTGCTCGTTCAGTTGTATACAGGCAAGGAATATCTCCCGGTGGGAAAAATTGCGATGCAAGGCACGCAACAGACCCTCAGTTTTCCGATATCCGCGGAAGTTCTCGGCGCTTTCCAGGATGCGCAATCCGTCCCGCCGCCGGTCGAGCCTGCTTATTTCACCGACAACTACCTGTTGGTGAGCTTGCTTGGCCAGGCAGGCCATTCGCCTGTTCTGCAACGCGCGGCCCGCCGGTTCGAGAATTCGACATCGTTGACACCTGGTGTCTACGACGCAAGTCCGCGCACGCGTTGGCTGCTTGGGGAACCCATGCAATTCAAAGCACCGACCGAGCATGGCCCCGAAGCCTGGCACACGGAATACCCGAGCGTCTTGGTGGCGGATGGCCTTTGGCAGCTCTACTATTCCGCCATTGGGGAAGACAGCCGCTGGCGGATCATGCATGCAACATCCAACGACCAAGGCAAGACCTGGGGGCCGTCCGAGCAGGTTCTTGACGAGGCCCACTTGGAATTCCACGGAAGTTACGCGTTTCCATCTGTCCAATACGACAAGATGCACGAGCTATACGTCATGGTGTTCTCCGCGGACTATGACCGCGATGGCCACTACGACGCGGTCATGCTCGCCGAATCCGCCGACCTCAAGACCTGGACGCCGCCGCGACGCGTCGCCAGCGAAGGCGGTCTGGCTCCCATCCTTTGGCATGACGGCGAGTACTACCATATCGCCTATACGATCAAGGATGGGGAGTCCTTCCACGTGATGGAAATGCAGTCCCTGGATCGTCTATCATGGACCCTTCCTAAGTCCATTGCCAGTGCACGCGCCCGATTGCATTCGGGTTTCTATACCCTCGCGCGCCTGCCCAGCCGAAAGGACTTCTTCATGATGGAACGCTTCCTAGCGCCTGGTCGGATTGAATGGAGAGTCATGTGTCGAGCAGCTGACTCGACGTTGATCGACGTTTCAAAATCGCCCTTCTACGTCTTGGGTGCAAACCCGGGAAGGTGGGACGACTATCGATATGGCATGAGCTTTTTCCGCGCTCCCGATGGCCGACTGCTGATGTTTCTGAACGGCATACCATTTGGCGCCGAACATGGCGGCAGCATGGCGATGGTCGGTGTAGACGAGAAGGCGCTTTGGAAGAACATCGACACGTCGAGCTGTCATTGACCCGTACCTTCTTTGACACATCGACACTGTGCCAATCCCAGTTTAATCAGCAACATATCCACAAATTTTTGTTTGGAGTTACCTAAATGGCAGTCAGCTTTATAGACTTGCGCCGCTTCGAGTCGGGTTTTCAGGAAGCATGGCAACGCCAGGTCGCGGAGATGTCGGCACGAGCCGAGTTTATTGGCGGACAGAGCGTTTCTCGACTGGAAGAGCGACTCCGTGAAGCCACGGGCGCCCGCGAAGTGGTGAGTTGCGCGAACGGCACCGACGCCCTCCAACTGGCATTGCGCGCCGTTGGTGTGGGCCGTGACGATATCGTGCTGGTGCCGGACCTCACTTTCTGGGCGACTTACGAAGCCGTTGTGAACGTCAACGCCACGCCGTACACGGTTGACTGCAACAAGGCAGACCAAAGCCTGGACGTGGACCTGGTTGCCGAATTGCTCGGCACGGTCAAGCCCAAGGCCGTCATCGTGGTGCACCTGTACGGCTGGGGCACGGCTCGTCTGGCTGAACTGCGCAAGCTGTGCCGCGATGCGGGTGTTGCACTGATCGAAGACTCCGCTCAGGCATATGGCGTGAAGGTCGACGGCGATTCCATTTTCAAGGGCGCCCACATCGCGACCACCTCGTTCTACCCGGCAAAAGTGCTGGGCGCGGCTGGAGACGGCGGCGCCGTGTTCTGCGAAGATAAGACGTTGGCCGACACGGTGCGCCGACTGTCCAACCATGGTCGCACCGCCCATTACGGCCACGGCGACGTGGGTTGGAACTCCCGCCTGGATTCGCTGCAGGCCGCCTTCCTGAACCTGAGCTTGGATCACATTGACGCGCGCCTTGAATCGCGCCGCGCCTCCGCGAACCTCTATCGCGAAAAACTTGGGAATCGTTTCCCGAGCTTTACCGTTGCAGATGCACCGGCCGGTTACGAAGAAAATGGTTACTGCAACGTGAGCTTCGTGGACGACTTGGCCGTCAAGGCGCGCCTGGAAGCCGCGCTGAAGGAAAAGCAAATCGGCTTTGGCAATATCTACCCCTCGCCCTTGTCCAAGCAACCCGGCGCGGCAGCCTACCTTAAGGGTCAAGCCGGCGGCGAGACGGCGGCGTGGCTGTGCAGCCATGTGATCAACCTGCCGTTGTTCCCCTATATGACTGACAGCGAAATCGCCGAAGTTGTGGACACGGTCAGCGCCGTTCTGAGCGCCTGACGTCCGCACCACTGGAGCATGACATGAAATACGCAATCATCGGCGTCGGCAACATGGGTAAGAACCACGCCCGAGCCGTGCACGAGCTTGGCTTGACGGAATTGGTGGCCGTCGCCGACTCTTCGACGCAAACCGTCAATTCGATCGCCAAGCTGTACAACTGCCAGGCATTCGACGACTACATCAAGATGCTGGACGAGTGCGAAATCGATGCAGTGTCGATCTGCGTTCCGACCACGCTGCACGCCAGCGTTGCAACGGAATGCCTGCGCCGCGGCAAGCACGTTCTGCTCGAAAAGCCCATCGCTCCCACCGTCGAGGAAGGCCTGCAATTGCAGTCTTTCGCAAAGGAACAAGGGGTGCAGTTGATGATCGGTCACATCGAGCGCTTCAACCCCGCCGTCGTGAAGGTCAAGGAACTGCTGCGCAACAATGAGATCGGCCGCGTCGTTTCCATCATGGCGCGCCGCGTCGGCATTTTCCCGCCGCAAATCCGCGACGCGAATATCGCCGTGGATCTGGCGATCCACGATCTGGATATCGTCAGCTATCTGCTGGACGAATTCCCGACCGATGTGACCTCGGACAAGCGCCGCAACCACATCGAATTGCGTGAAGACTCCGTAGAGTTCTTCCTCCGTTATCCTTCGGCTGCCGCTTACGTGCAAGCCAACTGGATCACGCCGGTGAAGATTCGCAAATTGAACATCACTGGCACCGATGGCTATCTGGAGATGGATTACATCAACCAGAAGATTCAGTTCTATAAGAGCAACTACGAAAAATACCGCGATGAACCCGGCCACATTACGGGGTACTCGGACTACGTACTGAAATACATGGAGCCGGACCTCGTCGAGATTCAGGTCGCCAAACGCGAGCCATTGAAGGAACAGATTTCCTACTTCGTTCGCGCCATTAACAACGGCGAACAGATCGACAACTCGTTTGCCATTCAAGCGCTTCGAATCGCCCTCCAAGCCTAGGAAAGCATTGTGACCAGCGAAAAGAAATTCTTCATTCATGCCACCGCGGAAGTCTCGGCCAAGGCCGATATCGGTGACGGCACCAAAATCTGGAATTACGCACAGGTGCGTGAGGGCGTAACGCTCGGCAGCGAGTGCATCGTCGGGAAGAACGTTTACATCGATTTCGATGTGCGCATCGGTTCGCGCTGCAAGATCCAGAATAATTGTTCGATTTATCACGGCGCCGAGCTGGAAGACGGCGTGTTCGTCGGCCCGCACGTTATTCTGACCAATGACAAGAAACCGCGCGCCATTGCGCCCGACGGCTCTCTCAAAGGGAATGCGGATTGGGTCGTCGGCCCGATCCGTATTTGCTACGGCGCCGCGCTGGGTGCGGGCTCCATCATCCTGCCCAACGTGACCGTCGGACGTTTCGCTCTCGTTGGTGCGGGCGCGGTCGTCACTCGTGACGTGCCCGATTACGCGTTGGTCGCCGGCAACCCTGCCCAAGTGATTGGATGGGTGGATGCCGATGGCAATCGCGTGGAACAGCCGCCTGCCTGATAAACCGGGGCGCCGCGAACGCGATGTCCTGACAATCAATTTTGCGGCCGATCCTGATGGAGCGGCCCTTTTTGCTTAAGCCATATAGCCATGTGCGGAATTATTGGAATTCTCTCGACAAGTAAAGGGCGCGCCGAATGGCCGCCCATGGAACAACTGCTTGACACCATCCGCCACCGCGGTCCAGACGGAAACGGTGTCGAGATGGAAGAGCGCGCCGATAGCTTCCTGAGTTTTGGCCACGCAAGGCTGGCAATTATTGATCCGGAACATGGCCGCCAACCGATGACGACGACCGATGGCGCCCTTACCATCATTTTCAACGGCGAGATTTACAACTACCTGGAACTGCGCCGCGAACTCATCGCGAAAGGGCATCCGATCCGTTCGTACTCCGACACGGAAGTGCTGCTGTACGCCTACCGGGAATGGGGCGAAAGCTGTCTGGATCGTTTGTTGGGCATGTTCGCGTTTGCCATCTGGGACCGCAAGAATCGCCGCGTGTTCTGCGCACGCGACCGCGTCGGCATCAAGCCCTTTTACTACTATTACGATGGTTCGAACTTTGTCTTCGCGTCGGAGATCAAGGCCATCCTGGCTACCGGCGCGGTGCAAGCGAAATCCGATGCGGCAGGCCTGAAGGACTACCTTACCTTTCAGTTCTGTCTGGGTGAAAAGACGCTGTTCGATCAGGTCCAGAAGCTCAAGCCGGGCTGGAAGCTGACCATTACCTTCGATGGTGACAAGCTTAAGCTCAACCAAAGCGAGTACTGGGACGTCAACTACGACATCGACCACTCGCACGACGAACGCTGGTTCGTGGATCATCTGGCTGGCCTGATCGAGGATGCCACGCGCATGCACCTGCGCTCGGACGTACCGCTGGGCGCGCATCTGTCCGGAGGACTGGATTCCAGCACGGTCGTGAGCCTGTCTTCAAGCCTGCTTAGCGGAGAACGACTCAAGACGTTTACAGGTGCCTTTCCCGAAGGACCGCAATACGACGAGACGGGCTACGCCAAACTGGTCGCGCAAGCGTCAAACGCTGATTATCACGAGATCTTCATCCAGGGCAAGGAACTGCCGGACATATTGCCCAAACTGATGTACTACATGGACGAGCCGCTAGCCGGCCCGGGCGTGATTCCTCAATACTATGTGTCGCACCTGGCCGCGCAACACGTCAAGGTCGTCTTGGGCGGCCAAGGCGGCGACGAGCTCTTCATCGGCTATGCGCGCTATCTGGTCGCTTATCTTGAGCAGTGCCTGTCGGGCGCCATCTACGAGACCGCGCACAACCAGCAGTACGCCGTGTCGCTGGAATCCATCGTCCCCAACCTGCCGTTGCTGCAGACCTACCGGCCGATGCTGCAAGGGCTTTGGAGCGACGGCCTGTTCGAGTCGCCAGACAAGCGCTACTTCAAGCTGCTGGACCGCAGCGAGGGCATGACGCAGCTGTTTACATCTGACGTCACCGGCGGCAGCTATTCGCCCTTTGAGTCGATGCAAGAGATCTTCAATCGCAAGGGCCTGCATTCGCTCATCAACCAGATGACGTATTTCGACCTGAAGGGTTCGCTGCCGGCGCTACTACACGTTGAAGACCGCACCAGCATGTCTGCCTCGCTGGAGTCGCGCGTGCCGCTGCTGGATCACCGAATCGTCGAATTCATGGCCCGCATTCCGCCCAACATCAAATTCGCGGGCGGCCGGATGAAGCATTTATTCAAGGAAGCCGTGCGCAATACCGTCCCGCAGCCGATTTTTGATCGCAAGGACAAGATGGGCTTCCCCACACCGCTCGCACAATGGACCAAGGGCGTGGCGCGAGACTTCGTGCGTAGCATCCTGTTGTCGCCCAATGCGCGCCAACGCGGCTTGTACGACGTCGCTCAAATTGAACGCGTCTTGGAAAACGAACGCGAGTTCGGCCGTGTGGTGTGGGGCCTGCTGTGCTTGGAATTGTGGCACCGCATCTTCATCGATGGTGACATGAAACCGGCCGGAGTGTGACGATGACGGTTTCGTCTCCGTCAGTGGTAATGCTCACGGCGGACCGACAAATTGACCGGCGGATTCTCCAGGAAGCCCAGAGCCTGCGCGCACGCGGTTGGCAAGTGACGCTTATCGCGATGCCCGAAGATGCACCGGCCCCGCTACCCGCAGGGCTGGATGTCATTCGGGTGGGAGCGGGCAACACCGGCACGCCCTCGCGTGAGAGCTTCATCCTGGACGCCTACCGCGTCATCCGCTCCCTGCTGCCGATGAACGGGCGGTTGATGCGGTTCGCCAAGCAGGTCGCGTGGAGCTACGTTGTCGACCAGGAACAGTTCTACCAACGCTTGTATGGCGCATCGGCACTTCAGTTCCGGCCCACGGTATTCGTGGCGCATGACTTGCCGATGCTGGCCGTGGCCCATCGCGCTGCCCACGCCTGTGGCGCGCGGCTCGTGTATGACAGCCACGAGCTCTTTGCCGAACAGGAATTCTCGAATTCCGAACGAAAACGGTGGCGCCATATCGAAGGCCAACACATCGGCGCCTGTGACGCGGTCATCACCGTGAACCCATCCATCGCGCGCGAACTCGAAACGCGCTACGAATTGGAAAATCCGGTCAACGTCATCTATAACGCGGCGTATCTCGAATCCCCATCGCCCGCCAAAGGCAAGCTTCGAAGGCAGCTTGGATTGCCCGATGACGCACGTATCCTATTAATGCAAGGCGGCCTGTCGGCCGGGCGCAATATTGACACCCTGGTACGGGCAATGGCCAAGGTCAAGACACAAGACGTACACTTGGTCCTGCTGGGGGATGGGCAAATCACGCGCTACCTCAAACGCATGGTGCGTTCGCTGCATCTAGAGAATCGGGTTTATTTTCACCCGGCCGTGCCGCAACATGCACTACCTGAGTACACCATTGATGCGGACTTGGGGGTGATCCCCTACCTGGCCTCCTGTTTAAACAACCGCTATTGCACGCCGAACAAGCTGTTTGAATATGTGGCTGCTGAACTTCCCATGTTAGCCAGCGATCTTCCCGAAATCAGTCGTATCGTGAATGAATTCAATTTGGGCCTGACCACAGATTTCGGCTCCGAGGCATCGATCGCGCAGGGGATCGATAATTGCTTTGCCAAGTCAGATCGTCTAGTCCAATGGCGTCAAAATGCCGCGCGTGCCCGTAATCAGCTCTGTTGGGAACAAGAAGAAAGAAAGCTGATCTCGATTTTCGAGGCATTTCGGTGAAGATAACTGTCGTCTATCAGTACTATCAAGGGCATAACGCGCCAGGTCACTCGCTTGTGTATGAGCTGACTCAGCATATGGCTGTCGATCACGACGTTTCCGTAGTATCCGGTGAGGCCGGCTACATGGATCGCACCTTGAATCCAGTGCCTTGGTACCGCCGCCTGTTCCGCATGGAACAAGACGGTGGCGTCCAGGTATTGCGCACGTATACATACGTGGAAAAAAAACGCAATGTGTTCGGCCGCATCCTCAACTTCATCTCGTTTTCGATTTCCTGCCCGCTAGGGTTGCTGTCCATCCGCAAGCCGGATATTGTGCTGGCGTCTTCTCCTCCCCTCATGCCGATGTTCACGGTAGCGCTGGTGTGCAAACTACGGCGCATTCCTTTCGTGATTGAGGTGCGCGACCTGTGGCCCTCTTCCGCTGTGGAAATGGGCGTGCTGCGAAACAGGAAGATGATTTCGCTCATGGCCTGGATGGAACGGTTTCTATACAATCATTCAAACGTGATCGTTGCGCTCACCGAAGGGATCCGCAAGGATATTGTCGATCGAGGCTGGCCGTCGGAGAAAGTCGAGGTCGTGACCTGCGGGGTGGACTTTGATCGCCTGCACCCCGACGCGCACGGCCGGGAGCAGGTCCGAGCTCGCCACGGATGGAATAACAAGACAATCATTATGTATTTCGGCGCCCTAGGGGTTGCCAACAATATGGCCGTCATCCTCGACGCAGCCAAGCTCCTGGAGAACCGGAAGGATCTATTATTCGTGCTGGTGGGTGATGGCGCCAAAAAAAACGAAACGTTGTCCCGCATTACCGCCGAACGCCTTGGCAATGTCCAGCTGCTTGATCCCGTTCCCAAGGACCAGGCTCGGCATTACCTTAGCGCGGCGGATATCGGCCTGACGACGCTGCTGGACATTCCGCTGTTCCATGGCGCCATCCCCACCAAACTGCTGGACTATATGGCTTGCTGTCTGCCTGTCTTGTGCGGGATCAGGGGTGAGGCCGAACAGATCATGGCGAAGGGGCGTGCGGGTTACTGCTTTGAGCCGAATAATTCGGCAGCCCTGGCGGCGTGGGTTGAGCATCTGGCGCAATCGCCTGAGAAGCGTGCCGAGATGGGTGAGGCGGGTTTGGCCTATGTGCGGCAGCATTTTTCCGCCGCCGCCTCGCGTGAAAAGATGGTTCGCATCCTGTTGGGCGCGCCAGAGCGTCGCCCTGCCAAACGGACGAAGACATGACGATTGCCGTTGCCCTGTTGGCCGGCGTCATCGCCTACCTGATCGCGTACGCGCTGATCCGGCACGCAGACCGCCTGCGTTTGATCGATGAGCCCAACGTCCGATCTTCGCATCAAAAGCGCACTCCTCGGGGTGGCGGTGCCGGCATCTTTGCGGCGGGGTTGCTCGTAGGCACCTGGCTGGCATGGCGATACGCATGGCCGACGGGCGCATATGTACTGGCGCTGTCATCCGTCATTGCTGTAATCGGTTTCCTGGACGACCTGTATTCTCTGACCGCGCGTTCACGCTTGGCGGTGCAATTCGCGTGCTGCGGACTGTTGATCCTGGCCATGATGCCTGCGCAGATATGGCCATCAGCCGTCGGCTGGCTCGGTCTTGCCCTGCTGCTCGCGCTTGGCGTATGGTGGATCAACCTGTTCAATTTCATGGACGGCATTGACGCAATCGCCGCAACACAGGGGATATTCATGCTGGGCGCGGCCACCATGCTGTCCTTCCTGAACGCGCCTGAGGCAGCATCGAATCCAGCATGGATATGGATGGTCTCGCTCGTGGCCGCCATCGTCGGTTTTCTCTTGCTGAATTGGCCACCCGCGAAAATTTTCATGGGCGACGTGGGGAGCACCTACCTGGCGTTCATGATTCTTGCATTCGCCGTATTTTCGGTCAGACAGGGCTGGCTATATCCGTCCACTTGGGCAATACTTGGCGCGATTTTTTTCACGGATGCCACCATCACACTCTTAACGCGCATTGCTCGCGGAGAACGGTGGCATGAGGCTCACCGCAGCCATGCGTATCAACGGCTTTCGCGCCGCTGGCAGGGTCATCGCCCCGTCGTCGCGTTCGCCGTCGCATTCAACGTCTTGTGGATCCTTCCTTTGGCGCTTCTCAGTATTTATTGGGACAAGTTCGAATCCCTCTTCATTCTGTTCGCCTATGTCCCCCTGGTGGTGGGCGTAGTCCGTGTGGGTGGAGGGCGACCCGATGCTGCCTGAATATATCGGCCGACATATCGTCCATCTGAGCAGGCCGCTCAAGCAAGCGCTCATGCTTGCAGGCGACATCTGCCTGCTGACGTTTGCGGTCTGGGCTGCCTATGCCCTGCGCTTTGGGGAGTGGTTTCTGCCCAATCGCGAACAGGCGTTCCTGATGTTGGTCGCACCGCTGATCGCGCTACCGATATTTTTGAAGGCTGGGCTGTATCGCTCAGTGATCCGATACATGGGCGAACACGCCCTGTGGTCGATTATGAAGGGCATGACCCTCGCTGCGTTGATCTGGGCGGTTCTCGCCTTCATGACACAAATGACGGGCGCGGGAGGCGTGCCTCGAGCAGTGCCCGTGCTGTATTGGCTACTAGGCGTGGTTTTCATCGGCGGCGCCCGATTCACTGCCAGATGGATGCTGTGGTTGCCCGTGCGCGAACGCTTCGCCGGCAGACAAGTGCTGATTTATGGTGCGGGCGATGCTGGTCGACAGCTTGCCGCCACGCTGCGACAGGGGCGCGAGTTCTTTCCAGCGGGTTTTCTTGATGACAACGGTGCGCTGCAAGGCAAGGACGTTGGCGGCTTGCGCGTCTATGCGCCGACCCAGTTGTCTTACCTGACCGAGCAATTCGACATCCACGACGTCATCGTTACCGTGCCGAGGGTGTCACATGTGCGCCGCAAGGAGATCCTGGCCTTTCTCGAACAATACCCTGTACGCGTGCGAGTATTGCCGGCGCTATCGGATATCGCTAGCGGCCGGCACCTTGTGAATATGCTGCGGGAAGTGGATATCGGTGACTTGCTGGGGCGCGACGCCGTGGTGGCCGACCCCGCGCTCCTGAGCAAGTGCATTCGTGACAAGGTCGTGCTCGTGACGGGCGCTGGGGGCTCCATTGGATCAGAATTATGCCGCCAGATCGCCGCCCGGCGGCCGCGGCAATTATTGATGCTGGAGGCCAACGAATATGCGCTCTATCAGATAGACCGAGTCATACGCTCGATAGCGGATTTCGATGTGCGCGCCTACCTTGGGTCTGCCGAAGACTATCCGACTATCACCCACCTGCTGAAGCATCACGGCGTGCACACGATTTACCATGCCGCGGCGCACAAACACGTGCCATTGGTCGAAGCCAATGTGATCGAAGGCGCCCGCAACAACGTGATAGGAACACACAGCCTCGCGCAGGCCGCCTTTTTGAATAGCGTCGAAACGTTCCTGCTTATCTCCACTGACAAGGCCGTCAGGCCGACGAACGTCATGGGCGCCACCAAGCGCTGGGCAGAGCTGATCGTGCAGGACTTCGCGAACCGCGCCAACGCTGCGGGTACCGGCCAACATTTCTCCGCCGTCAGGTTCGGCAACGTGCTGGGATCGAGCGGTTCCGTCATTCCCCTGTTCAAAGAACAGATTGCGCAAGGCGGACCCGTCACCGTCACGCATACGGAGGTGACTCGATACTTCATGTCCATCCATGAGGCGGTTGAACTTGTTATTCAAGCAAGCAGCATGGCGCACGGCAGCGAAGTATTTCTGCTCGATATGGGAGAGCCCGTAAAGATCCTGGATCTGGCGCGTAAGATGATCCGACTGGCCGGCCAGACCGAACGCACAAATGCGAATCTGGAAGGCGATATCGAGATTGCGGTGACCGGACTTCGTCCTGGCGAGAAACTGTATGAAGAGTTACTAATTTCAGACGAAAATGCCCAACCTACGCCGCATCCCAAGATTAAGAAGGCGATTGAACTGAATCTCGACTCAGGCATACTTGAGGCCCATTTGAAGGAATTGCGGAAGCATATCGCCGCTCAGGATTCAAACAAGGCCCGCGAACTCTTGATGACCGTAGCACTACGGGGATCCATCGCAACTCAACAGTAGGGCCACTGCAGAGCCTGGCTTCCTAAACCCTGCAATCCGCCAATTCGCGAGCACGACCTTGACTACTTCCCACACCGACAAGCCGGTCCAAGCAAAGGACACGCGCCTCGATTTGATCCGCGTCATAGCCTGTGCAGCCGTGGTGCTGCTCCACGTCTCGGCCCGCCCTTTTTATATGGGCGACCAGATCAGCGAAAAATGGTGGTTCCTGGGTAATGTCATCAGCTCGCTAACACACTGGTGTGTGCCGGTGTTCGTCATGCTCAGTGGGGCACTGTTGCTGGGTTCGCCCAAGACACAGTATCCAGACATATTGCGCCGGCGTGTGCCCCGACTACTCGCCGTGTTAATCGCCGCGACCATTCTCTATGGCATCTGGACGAAAGTGGCTCTGGGCAGTTTTACGTGGCCCGCTTTCTGGACATCGATTCTGGATGGTCAGCCCTATTACCACTTGTATTTCTTCTACCTGATCATTGGCCTGTATTTGATTGCGCCGCTGTTGTCGCGTGCCGTTGAAATATTGCCGGAAGCCACCATTAAGATGGCCGTCATCGTGACAACATTGGTCACATTGGTGAGTTTCTGCTGGAGCGTGTTTTCGGGGCGCTACACGCCCAACGGTTCGACCTTTTCCTGGCCCTATATCAGCTATTTTCTGATGGGTTTTTATTTGTATCGGTACCGTCCGAACCTGCCTTACGGCGCCATCACGGTAGTCGCCTATCTGGCCACGGTCATCGGCACGCAAATCATGCATTATGTGCCCGGTCCCTGGGGGCTGTTCTTCTTTCTATATTTCAGCCCGACAGTGTATGCGTTCTCGCTAGGCATCTTTGGCTGGCTACTTCTTCGGTCAAAATCCGAACCGCGCCGCTTTGTCAGTTTCCTGGCACCTATGACGCTGCTAGTCTATGTGATTCATCCGATCTTCATGGAAACGCTCCGCCGACTTTACCCGATCTACACGCCCGGACTAATGCGACTCAAATATGATCTGCCACTGACCTTCGTAGCAACGCTGATCCTGTCCTTTGCGGTGGCCTATCTACTGCGCCTGATCCCGGTGGTCCGGAAATTCTGCTGATCCTGGCCACCCGGTGAAATGCGTCATCAGACCGAATTAAACGACGTCGGAGTAGCCAAAATCTCTCTTTAGAGCAAGAATGACCACATAACTCTTCCAAGGAGACAGCCATGCGCATTGCCGATGCCCAATGGATTCCTTCAACGCAACACCAGACATGGGATGCGTTGACTGACCCGAGAGTCTTGCAGAAGTGCATACCGGGCTGCGTGGAAGTTGCGATGCGCAGCCCTACCGAATACGCCGTCACCTTGCGGGCCAACATCGCGGGGATCGACACCGACTACGAGGGCGAGATCCTGCTCTCGGACGTCAACGCCCCTGACAGTTGCACGCTGGTCTTCGAAGGCAAGGGCCGCGCGGCCTGCCTGGCCATCGGTACGGCGCAGGTCAACCTCAGCACCAAGGACCAGGGCACCCGCGTCGCCTACACGGTGGCTGGCATGGCCGGGGGCAAGCTGGCTGAATGCGGGGAAGGCCTGCTGCTGAAAGCTGGCGACAAGATCATCCAGAAGTTCTTTGCCGCCTTCATCGACCACATGGCGGCCCAGCCGCGCGTCGCGCCGCCGCCCCCTCCTCCCGAACCCGAACCCCGCGGCTTGTCCAATTCCCGGTGGTCATGGGCGCTGGTAGTTCTGGTCATCGCGGTTTTCTGGGGTTATCACTCGTTTTACAAGTGAAAACCCTAGTGCGCCGGTGATATCCTAGGCGGCATGACTCCGCCGCCGCCACCGACACAGCCAGCCGCCGAATCCCCTCGCTCTCGACGAGACTTGCTGATGGCCATGGCGGGCGTGTCGGCGACGGTGGTGCTGGCCGCGCTGGATTCCACCATCATCAGCACCACCCTGCCTCGCGTGGCCGAGGCCCTGAACGGCATGGCGCTCTACGCCTGGGTCGGCACCGGCTATCTGCTGGCCACCGCGGCGTCCATCCTGATCTTTGGCCGGCTGGGCGACATGTTCGGCCGCAAGCCCTTGATGCTGGTGTCCGTGCTGATCATCGCGCTGGGCTCCATTGCCTGTGGACTGGCGCAGTCCATGACCCAGTTGATCGTGTTCCGCACCTTGCAAGGGGTAGGCGGCGGCATGATGATCGCCACCGCTTTCGCGGCGCCGGCCGACCTGTTTCCCGATGCCAAGCAGCGGGTGCGCTGGATGGCACTGGTGTCCGCGGCGTTTGCCATGGCCAGCGGGATCGGGCCGGTGTTGGGCGGCGCGGCGACGCAAGCGCTGGGATGGCGCGCGGCATTCTTCATTTCTCCGATTGCAGCGGCGGGCGCATTCTTTCTGCTGGCCCGGTACTTTCCCCGCATCCGCCCCATTCATGACGGCAGCCGCAAGATCGACTGGGTGGGCGCCATCCTCCTGGTCCTGGCCGTGGGCGCCCCGCTGGCGGCGCTGGAACTGGCGTTTGCCCAGGGCGAACATGCTCATCCCCTGCTGGGTGCCATGTTGGCGGTGGTTGGCGTGGCCGCCATCGCCATCCTGATTCCCACTGAACGCCGCGTAAAGTCCCCCATTTTTCCGCTACGCGTGCTGGCCGGGCAGGAATCCCGCCTGCTGAACCTGGCCGCCATGATGGTGGGCGCGGTCATGTTTGTGCTGATCTTCTATAGCCCGCTGTTGTTGCAGCAGGTGCTGGGCTACTCGCCCAGCGAAGCGGGGTTGCTGCTGACCCCGCTGGTCGCCGCGATTTCGGTGGGCAGCATCATCAATGGCCGGATGTTTCCCAAGCAGACCGAACCGCAACGCCTGATGGTGTTCGGCGGCCTGCTGCTGGCGGCCGGTACGCTGATGGTGCTGTTGATTTCGCCCGGGACCTCGGCCTGGTGGATTCTTGCCGCCTTCTTCGTCAACGGGTGCGCGCTTGGCTTCCTGCTTCCGAACCTGACGCTCTTCATGCAGATGCTGAGCGAACGCCGCGACGTGGGCGTGGCGTCGGCGCTGGTCCAGACCACGCGCGCAATCGGCAGTGCGTTGGGGACCGCGCTGGTGGGCATCATGATTTCACACGGCACGGTACTAAACGGAGTGCGGGCCGGCCTGGTCTTGTGTATTGTCCTGTCCCTGGCCTGCGCGCTGCTTGCGTATCGGGTCAAGATGAAGAATCTGGTCACTGGCCGGAAATAAGGCAAACCGAGACACATCATGCGTCAACGCAATCTGTTGGACCTGCTGCTGCTGGCGGCGGTCTGGGGCGGCTCTTTTCTGTTCATGCGCCTTGCCGTGCAGGACTTCGGGCCCATCGCCCTGATTGAGCTGCGTGTTGGCCTGGCGGCGTTGTTCCTGCTGCCAGCGGCCATCTGGCGCGGCAAGCTGCCCTTGATTGCGCGGCACTGGAAGGCGCTGCTGGTGGTGGGCACCTTGAACGCCGCCGTGCCCTTCCTGCTGTATGCCTATGCGGCGCAATCGCTGGGCGCGGGCTTCCTGTCGGTGGCCAACGCCGTGACGCCGGTATGGGGCGCGGTCGTCGGGTGGCTGTGGCTGAAAGAC
This sequence comes from Achromobacter spanius, assembly GCF_029637605.1. Lineage (NCBI taxonomy): Bacteria > Pseudomonadati > Pseudomonadota > Betaproteobacteria > Burkholderiales > Alcaligenaceae > Achromobacter > Achromobacter spanius. Next base: position 4,256,102 of record NZ_CP121261.1, read on the forward strand.
AGGTTGCCGTGGATGCGGTCGCTGGGCCTGTTGATCGGGTTCGTGGGCATCATCGTGCTGGTGTGGGACAAGCTGAACTTCCAGACCGGGGGCACCGGACCCGCCGTGCTTGCCGCCGTATCGGCACCCGTGTTCTATGGCATCGCCGCCAACTGGACCAAGCGATTCCTGACCGGCGTAGACGCCTTGGCCAGCGCCACGGGCAGCATGATCGCCGCGTCGCTCGTGCTGCTGCCGCTGGCGATATCCGCCTGGCCGGAGACGCCCGCGTCGATGACCGCCTGGATCTCCACGATCTTGCTGGCTGTCGTCTGCACGGGCGCGGCCTACATCATCTTCTTCCGGCTGATCGCCAACGTAGGGCCGACCGGCGCCGTCAGCGTCACCTTCCTGGTGCCGATCTTCGGCGTAGTGTGGGGCGCGTGGTTGTTGGACGAGAGCATTACCCCGTCCATCGCGCTGGGGGCCGCCATCATTTTGATCGGGACCGCGTTGGCGTTGGGGCTGATCAAGCGCCGCGCGTGAGCAGACGCTTCAGTATTTGTCGGACGAGCCCGTCAACGCGACACCTATACGCAGCAGCGTGTAAGACACCGCGTCCACCCAGCGCCGCAACCATCCCCGGCGCTGGTAATCCAAGGGCCTGATGAAGCGGCCGCCTTCGCGGATGGCCGTTTCCAGGCGTTCTTGCAGGTCCCACGCAAAGGGCTGGCTGTCGACGACCACGTTGGCCTCGCGCGCCAGCAGCAGACTGAAGGGATCCAGGTTGGACGAGCCCACCGTGGCCACGTTATCAATGACGGCAACTTTGGCGTGCAGGTATCCCGGCATGTACTCGAAGATTTCGATGCCGTCGCGCAGCAGTTGGTCGTACAGGGAACGGGTGGCGTGGTACTGCATGCGGTATTCGACCTTACCCTGCAGCAGCAGCCGCACCCGCACGCCGCGCGCCGCCGCTTTGGCCAGGGCGCGGCGGAATTGGCGTCCCGGAAAGAAATAGGCGTTGGCGATCAAGATATCGCGACGCGCCTGCGTGATGCCATACAGATACGCGCGTTCGAACGTCTGGCGATACCGCAGGTTGTCACGCAGCACCAGCGCCGCGCGCAAGGTGCCGCAAGGTTCAACCGGCGCATGGTGCGGCTTGGTGAGCCGCATGCGGCTCCAGTCGCGCGGATGGCGCCGCAACCGCGCCCAGTTCAAGCGCACCCACAGCAAGTCCTGCGCATAGGCCGCTTCGGTGACGAGCGGTCCTTCCACTTGCACCGCGAAATCAAAGCGCGGCGCGGAGATGCCGTCCGTGGGATCCAAATCATCGTAATCGTCGATGACGTTGATGCCGCCGATGAACGCTATGCGTCCATCCACAATGGTGACCTTGCGATGCAGCCGTCGCAGCCGGCTGCGCGACGGAATAAAGCGAGCGAACCAGCGCGGTTCAGGCCGGAAGATGCGGCATTGGGCGCCTGCGTCCAGCAGCATCGCGCGCACGTGTTCGACGTTCATCGCGCTGCCGAAGCCATCCAGCACCACCCGCACTTTCACGCCGCGCCGCGCCGCCGCCGTCAGGCACTCCAGCACCTGCGAGCCGGTGCGATCCACCATGAAAATATAGGTTTCCAGATGCACGCTGACCTGCGCGGCGTCGATGGCCGAACACAGCGCGGGGAAGAAGTCGGCGCCGTTCTGCAACAAGCGGATGTTGTTGCCGTCCGTCCATTCCAGCTTGACCTGCTCGGTCTTCACGGAAGTTCCAGCTCCGCCAGCAAGGGAGAATGATCCGACAGCCGCGCCCACTCCCGGCCCCGCAGCACACGCGCGCTGCGCACGGCAAACCCGCGCTGGTAGATGCGGTCCAGGCGAAACCACGGAAACACGGCGGGAAAGGTGCGGGGCGGCGGCTGCAGCATGCGCGCGCTGCCACCCATGCCCAGCTGGTTGGTGCGTTCCATCACGGACAGGCCACCGTTGGGCAAGCCGCGCAGCGCGTTGCTCAGCCGTTTGACCGAATCGCGCAAGCGCGGCAATTCACCGCCATGGCTGCGCGGCGCATGGGAAAACACTTCATACAGCCCCAACTGCTGGACGAACAGCGGCGCCAGGCGATCATTCCAATCGTTGAAATCTCCCGCGATCAGAATGGGCTCGCCGTCAGGCACCATGCGCCGGATACGCTCGGTCAACGCCAGCACCTGGCGCGTGCGGCTGCCCGCAAACAGGCCCAGATGCACCACAAAGCAATGCACCGGGCGGTCGCCCACGTCGATGCGCGCATGCAGCAGGCCGCGTTGCTCCAGGCGGTGGTCGGAGATGTCGAGGTTTTCGTGATCAAGAATGGGAAAGCGCGACAGCAGCGCGTTGCCATGGTCCGTGGCGTGGCGAATGGCATTGCGGCCGTAAGCCACGTCCAGCCGCAAGGCGGCGGCAAGCGATTCGTGTTGCGCGTGGAGCAGAGATCGTTGCTCGTTGCGACCCTGGACTTCCTGCAGGAAGACAAGATCCGGGCGCAGGCCATAAAGGCCCAAGCGAAGCTCATTCAGGGAGTCGAGCCGACCCGATGCCGAACGGCCCTTGTGAATGTTGTAGCTGACGACACGGATGAGCGACATAAAAGCGATGGCGCCTTTGAAAGCAGAGGAACCACAAGCCAGGCCCAAAAGCAGCCCCAGCAAGCACCGCCAACAAAGCGGCGTCTGCCAGATTACTCCAATTCAGCCACGCCCTGCCGCGACAAAACACTCACAAGTAGCCACGCAGCCAAGAACACAACCCGCCGCAAGCCCATGCCGCCCCACAAGCCGGGCCGCCGAGGATCCGGCTCCGCCGGTCCCGCGAGGCGCCCCCCTGGGGGGAGGCGCCCCCGGCGCCTCGGGGGGGGCTTACTTAGCCTCTACGTTACGCAAGCGGATGTGCAACTCGCGCAACTGCTTTTCGTCGACTTCGGAAGGCGCTTGCGTCAGCAGATCCTGAGCGCGTTGCGTCTTCGGGAAGGCGATCACGTCGCGGATCGATTCGGCGCCGGTCATCATCGTGACGATGCGGTCCAGGCCGAACGCGATACCACCGTGCGGAGGCGCGCCATACTGCAGCGCGTCCAGCAGGTAGCCGAACTTTTCCTGGGCTTCCTCGGCGCCGATCTTCAGCGCGCGGAACACCTTGCTTTGCACTTCTTCGCGGTGGATACGGACCGAGCCGCCGCCGATTTCCCAACCGTTCAGCACCATGTCGTAAGCCTTGGCGAAGGCCTTGCTGGGATCGGTTTCCAGGAAGTCTTCGTGGCCGTCCTTGGGGCTGGTGAACGGGTGGTGGGCGGCGGTGTAGCGGCCGTCTTCCTCGTCGTATTCGAACATCGGGAAGTCAACCACCCACAGCGGCTGCCAACCGGCTTCGAACAGGCCCGTCTTCTTGCCGAATTCGCTGTGGCCGATCTTCACGCGCAGCGCGCCGATGGCGTCGTTGACGACCTTCTCGCGATCCGCGCCGAAGAAAATGATGTCGCCATCTTGCGCGCCGGTGCGCTTGACCAGTTCGGCCAGCGCGGCGTCGTGCAGGTTCTTGACGATGGGCGATTGCAGGCCGTCGCGGCCCTTGGCCACTTCGTTGACCTTGATGTAGGCAAGGCCCTTGGCGCCATAGATGCCGACGAACTGCGTGTAGGCATCGATTTCGCTGCGGGACATTTCGGCGCCGCCGGGCACGCGCAGTGCGACCACACGGCTGCCGGGCGCCGTGGCGGCGGCGGCAAACACCTTGAAGTCCACGTCGCGCATGACGTCGGTCATGTCGGTGAATTCAAGCTTCACGCGCAGGTCCGGCTTGTCCGAACCGTAGCGGCGCATCGCTTCCGTCCACGGCATGATGGGGAACGGCGAAGCCAGGTCCACACCCTGCACGACCTTGAAGACGTGACGGATCAGGTTTTCAAAGATTTCACGGATCTCGAACTCGTTCAGGAACGAGGTTTCGCAGTCGATCTGGGTGAACTCGGGCTGGCGGTCAGCGCGCAGGTCTTCGTCGCGGAAGCACTTGGTGATCTGATAGTAGCGGTCAAAGCCCGACACCATCAGCATCTGCTTGAACAACTGCGGCGACTGCGGCAGCGCGAAGAAGTGGCCGGCGTTCACGCGCGAGGGCACGAGATAGTCGCGCGCGCCTTCGGGCGTGCTCTTGGCCAGCATCGGGGTTTCGATGTCGATGAAGCCCAACTGGTCCAGGAACTTGCGCGTTTCGATCGACACGCGGTAACGCAGCATCAGGTTGCGCTGCATTTGCGGGCGGCGCAGGTCCAGCACGCGGTGCGTCAGGCGGGTGGTTTCCGACAGGTTGTCGTCGTCAAGCTGGAACGGCGGCGTGACCGACGCGTTCAGGATTTCGACTTCCTTGCACAGCACTTCGATTTCGCCCGAAGCCAGTTCGCTGTTGGCAGTGCCAGCCGGACGCTCGCGCACCAGGCCGGTGACGCGGACGCAGAATTCATTGCGCAGGCGCTCGGCGGTGGCGAAGGCGGCGTTGTCCGGATCGAACACGATCTGGGCCAGGCCCGCGCGGTCGCGCAAGTCGATGAAGATGACCCCGCCGTGGTCGCGGCGGCGGTTCACCCAGCCGTACAGGGTGACGGTCTGGCCGAGATGGTCACGGCAAACCTGGCCGGTGTAGCAGGTACGCATGCGGGATGACTCCGTTGTGTGCTTAGTTTGAGCGTAAGGGTTACGAATCGCCGCGAGGCGCGTCTTGCACGCCAGGCGCCGGAGAGAGCGGGGCCGGCCGGTCCCCGGGCGTGAACGCCTGGGCCGGGGCGACCACGCCCATGGAAACGATGTACTTCAAAGCCGCGTCCACGCTCATCTGAAGATCGATCGCGTCGGCGCGAGGCATCATCAGGAAAAAGCCGGACGTGGGGTTCGGCGTCGTCGGCACATACACGCTGATGTGGTCGCCTGGCATCAGGCTGGCCACTTCACCGCTGGGGGTGCCGGTAACGAAAGCGATGGTCCAGGAACCCGCCCGCGGATACTGCACCAGCACCGCGCGGCGAAACGCCTGTCCGTTCGGGGCAAGCACGGTATCGCTGACCTGCTTGACCGAGTTGTAGATGGAACGCACCAGCGGAATACGGCCCAGCAGGTTTTCCCACTGGTCCACCATGGTACGGCCGATCAGGTTGGCCGCAAACACGCCCGTCAACAGCACCACCACGATGACCAGCACGAAGCGGAAGCCGGGGATGTCGATGCCGAACAGCGATTCGGACGACAGAAAGCCAGGCACGAACCCTTCCAGGGTGGCGACCAGCAAACCCAGCACCCACACCGTGATGACCAGGGGAACCCAGATCAGCAGGCCGGTGATGAAGTACTTTTTGATAAGGCGCATCCGCATCGCAAGGGCTCTAGGTGGCGGACGACCCTGCGGCAGGCGATCCTGCGGCAGGCGACCCTGCGGCAGGCGCCCCTGCGGCAGGAGCGCTTGTGGCAGGAGCCGCCGCCGGCGTGGCTGCCGGTGCCGCCGCGGGCGCCCCACCTTCCGCTGCCGCCCCGGTGGACGCAGCGCCCCCGGAACCATTGCCACGAAAATCGGTGACGTACCAGCCGGAACCCTTGAGCTGGAATCCAGCCGCGGTCACCTGCTTGGAAAACGTGCTTTGGCCGCATTCGGGGCAAACCGAAAGGGGCGCATCGGAAATCTTCTGCAAGACGTCTTTGGCATGGCCGCAGGCGCTGCACTTATAGGCGTAGATGGGCATCAAGGGCTCCCAGGCGCGCGCCCGGAAAATAAAAAGCCGTCGGTCGGCAGACAAATGCTGTCTGGGGCGACGGGAGGGCAAGGCCGGAAAAAAATTCGGGAAAGTCTTGAATTTTAGCGGTTTTTCATGAACCGTCGGTGTCCGGTCCTGCCCTGGGGCGCCAAGCGGCATCGCAGGGGCTTGCCCCCCGGCGCCGCCAGCCGCCTTTCCCTATACCGGAAGCAGGAACATGATGGCCGCTACCAGGGTGGGCGCAAGGGCCGACAGGAACAGGCGGCCCGACGAAATACTGCCGTCCGGGAAGTGGTTCTTCAGGATGGCAAAACCCGCCGGATTGGGCGCGTTGGCAATCACGGTCAAGCCGCCGCCCGTCACCGCGCCGGCCACCAGCATGTAGCGCCACGTCTCGTTGGTGCCTTCAACCAGCGAGCCCAGGTACGTCAGCGCGGCATTGTCGGTAATGGCCGTCAGCGCCGTGGCGCCCCAGAACAGCACGAACGGTTCCAACCCGCCCAGCAAGTCCTGCAACCACCATTTCTGCAAGCCGCCCAGCACCACCAACCCGGCCAGGAAGAAGCCCACCATCAGGCCTTCCTTGATCAGCAGACGGTTCTGATGGCGCTTATAGGCTTCCGAAAAGCCGATGAACATCATCAGCAGGCCCATGAAGATGGCCGGGTGATGCGCGGTTAGCACCACGGCCACCAGGAACGCCAGATGCACCAGGATGACGAGCACCGGCACCGGCGGACGCGAATCGGACCCTTCCGGCGCGTCCACCCCGCCGCCCGTGCCCACAGAGCGTTCCATCAGCGCCTTGCGGCAGACGAAGGTCAGGATGCCTGCGTTCAGGAAGACCGCCACCGCGGCGCGCCAGCCGAAATGCTGCACCATGTGCGCGGCATCCCATCCGAAGGTGGAGGCCACCATCAGGACCGGCGGCGCGGCGTACGACGTCAGCACACCGCCGATGGACACGTTCACGAACAGCACGCCCAGCGTCAGGTATTTAAAGCCGGCTCGGCCGCTCGTGCGGAAATAGGCGTCGCGCAGCAAGATGGCGGCCAGCGTCATCGCGGCGGGCTCGGTAATGAAGGAGCCGCCCAGCGGCACCAGCGACATCACCACGAAGAACGTCGCCAGCTCGCGCGGCAGCGGCAGCACGCGCGCCACGATGCGCACCATCAGCCCCACCATTTCCAGGATCGGCCGGCTGGCCGCCACCACCATGATCACGAAGACAAACAGCGGCTCGGTGAAGTTGCGCGTGTCCATGTAGTCGATCGCGGTAACGGGACCAGACAGCGCCGCCATCGTCACGATCAGTGCGAACGCCCAGACGCCGAACACGGCCTCCACCTCGGACAACAGGTGCCAAATGCCCGCGTGCGGGCCGCCGCGGTGGGCAAGCCGCGCAAAGACAGGGACGGAAAAGGTATGAAGAACCGCCACGGCAAACAGAATGGTGGCGACGACTTCAATGGGTTGAGGCATAGGAGGGACTTCCGAAATAAAGAATCACGCAACGGAAAATCACGCGATGCGAACGCGATCCGGCGCTGCTCACCGAACAAGGCAGGCAATATAACGCAGGCATATTGCCGTGTAACGCAGGGTCTACACCAAGCCCCCCGCGCTACGTCCGATGCGAAGACCCGCTTCCCGGCCTTGCCTAGCTGATCGGCGCGGGCGGTTCCGCACCCTGCTGCGCCGCCTTCATCTCCATCAACAGGCTGTGCAGCATCTCGGTGGACAAGCCATGCAGCACCAGCCGGTAACCCGCGCGCAAGGTCGACAGCGGCACCAGCGGATGGCTGTTGTTGACCAGGATCAGGTGCTGCGGCGCGCCCAGCAACTTGGCCGTGTAGATGCCGATGGTTTCGTCCAGCTGCAACGAATTGGCGGCACGCCAGAAGTCGTTGTCAGTCAGCATCAGTTGGTACAGCGGCGTGAACAGTTCGATGGCGCTTTGCAGGTCCAGGAAGTTCAACTTGCCTTGCGGCATGTCTTCCAACTTCAGCGGCGGGTCCTGGATCATCGAGAAGTCGACTGTCTCGGGCGCATGCATTTCCACGCCGGCTTCGCGCAGTGCCTGATTCAAGCGGATGACGAAGTTGAACAGGTTCAGGTCGTGCTTGACGAAGAGTTCGTCCTTCAGATCATCAATCTCCATCGGCTGAAGCGGCGTGGTCGTGATCGGCACCGGCGAATTCGCGGCAATGAACGCCAGCGCCTGCGCCCCCAGATGGAAGTGGCGCAGGATCAGCCAGTTGGCCTCGGGCGAGACGAAGCGATTGAGTCCCCAGGCCAGAATGCGATGCAGCAGCTTCGAATGCGACCAGCGACGCGGCAGGAAGGTCTTCACCACCTGAATCAGGATGATGAAGGCACGCGCCAGCGGTCGCAGGAACGGCAGCAGATACTGGCGCGAGGCGCAACTGGAATCCGTCAGCCAGGCCTTCTTCACCTTGTCCGGCAAGGGCGTGCTGCGGTCCAGGTACAGGGCAAGCCAGGGGTTGGGGTCGGCCGGATCATGCGGCTTGGCCAGAAAATCGGGTTCCTTGCTCATGCCGCATCGCCCTCCATGACGTGGTGGAACTGCATCAGATACAGCGCGGCAGTGCGGCGCGCGGTGTCCACGATGCGCTGTTCGGCGCGGCCGTCCTCGTCGCAATCCAGCGCCAATTCCACCGCCGACAACCAACGCGCCAGGTGATGCTCATCGTTGTGGCCGTGGTACTCCAGAAAGCGGAATGCATCGGGCGGTAGCTTCAGGCTGGCTTTCAACAAGGGCAGCAGCGCCGGCACGATGCGCTGGCCCGTACCCTCGATGATGTAGATGGCGCCCAGCAGGCCGATCGGGTCGCGCGTGGCGGCCAGTCCGTGCAGATAGGCGTTCAACGCCTCGCCACCCGGGTTGCGGCGCAGCGCGTCGATGTTGTCGACCACGCCGCCCGCCGTGCGGTAGTCCTGGAACAGAATCTGAAAGTCGTTCTGTTCTTCGCCGGCATGCATGTCGATCAGCGCGGCCAGCGGCGCGTATTGCTCCGTCAGCGATGCCGCGCCCTCGCGCATCCACTTGCTGCCTTCGCGCACCTGCGGAATCCAGTTCTCCATCCAGTTCAGGTAGTCGGCCGTCTGGAATTGGCGGTTGCGCAGCCGGCGCACCACCGGCGTGCGCCATACTCGCGAACGGTAGTCGTGCCAGATGGCAGCCAGCTCGGTCAGCAATTGGCCCAGGCCTTGCGGCGCCATGTCGGGGTCGTGCGGTGGCGCGATGGCGTCGGCGTCATCGCTTTGCGTGTCGTCGCGGGTTGCGGGCCTGACGGCGGACGCCGGGGTTCCGGCCACGGCTGGCGCATGCACCGCCTCAGCCTCCAGCAGCATATAGGCCGCCATGAAGCGCCCCGACTCGGGGATGTAGCAGAAGATCTGTTCGCCCGGCTTGATCTCGCGCGTTTCCAAAAATTCGGCCAGCATGATCAGGATCGACGCCGCGCCCGTGTTGCCACGCCAGGCCAGGTTGCTGAACCAGCGTTCGCGCGGGATCACCAATCCCGCCTTTTCCATCAGGTCTTCGACTACGGGAATGAATTTTTCTGACGAGTAATGGCACAGGAAATGGTCGACCTGATCAGGATCCAGCCAGCCGTCTCGCACCAGCTTGGCGTACTCGTGGATGCCGATGTCGAACAGATGCGGCAACAGGCGGATGTCCTGGCGCAGTGACAGCGCGCCGTCGGCCTCGGCCTCATTCCAGGACGGATAATCCAGATGGCCCTTTTGGCGGTCAGCAGACAGGCCCAGTTGCATGCACACGGGGTAGTCGCCCGAGAACGAGCGCTGATGCACCCATTTCAGTTTCAACCTGACGCCCTGCGACGCGCCCGCCAGCGCGCGGCCCGAGTTGCCCAGCAGCAAGGCGCCCGCGCCATCCGACAGCATCCAGCGCAGGAAGTGCGCGTCAAAGTCCGCGTCATAGCCACGCGCCGCAAAGCGCGATCGCTTGAACAGGCGCGACGGCAATTCGCTGGCCACGGCCAGAGCGCTGGCGTGTCCGCCCATCTCCACACCCTGCGCGGCCACCTGGATCGCCGACACACCCGCCGCGCAAATGCCATGCACCGACAGCGTTTCCATCGGCTGCGCGGCAAGCTCGCCCTGGATCATGTTGGCAAAGCCCGGCATCAGCGCATCGCCACCCGACGATCCGCTGGTCAGCAAGGACACGGCGGCAAGGTCGCTGTCATTGCGCCGCAGGCAGTCGCGGATGGCGTTGGCCGCCAGTTGCGCGTTGGTGTAGACGGTCTGCCCTTCCGGGTCGATGGCGTAGTAGCGCTGCTTGATGCCGTTCTCGGCAAGGATGCGGCTTTTGATGCGGCTGGACATCCGGTTCAGCGGCGCGATGTAGCTGTCCATGGCGTCGTTGGACACGGCTTCGCCCGGCATGAAATAGCCGGCGCTTTCCAGGTAGACACGATTAAACGCAATGGGCATGTGACAGGCCTCGATGGGGAATGGATGGGACGCTAGCGGACATGCTCGGGCGCCATGCGGGAACGACTGCGCAAACGCGGCATGAACGCCGCCAGCACGAAGACACGGCACATATAGGGCAGCAGCCCACGTTCGTTAAGTGCCGGGTCGACGCTCGCGCGATAGTGCTCGCGATGCAGCCGGGTCAGTTCGGACCAATGCGCGCGCGGATGCTCGTGATGCGCGGTGTGCAGGCCGATATTGAACAGCAACGGGTTGACCAACCCTTCGAAATTGCGCGCGTAGTTCAGGCCGGCCGCGTGGCGCGGCCCGCCATCAGCATGCGCATGCTGCAAGTAATTCGTGGCCAGCAGCCAGTGCAATCCGTGCAACTGCGGCACGATCACCAGCACCAGCGCCTTGATGGGGTTCACCGCCAGCAGCCCGCCCCACAAGCCCAGCCACGCGCCGTACTGCGCCAGGCAATAACGCCAGGCGCCAGGCCAGTGGCGGCGCAGTCGGCCCAGCCACGCGAAGAACAGCGGGTACAGCACCCAGCCCGCCTGTAGCGGGTGAAGCAGATAGCCCCAAAGGTGATTCGTGTCGCCACCAAAGCGATACGTGCGCGCGACGTCGCGCGCGCCATGCTTGTACCGGTGGTGGTTGGCCACATGCGCCGGATAGAACACAAACGTGGGGTGCCCTTGCAGCAGCGTGATCCAGAAATCGGTGGCGCGATTGGTCCAGCGACCGCGCCACATGCGGATATGCGTGTGGTTGTGATGAATGACGCCGATACCCAGCGTCAAAAAAAGCATCAGCGCGTAAAGCGGCCACCAGAATCCGTACACCCATTGCCACACCGCCAGCGCGGGCAGCGCGGCCAGATAAGCCAGGCTTTGCCAGTCGCGCCGGTTACGCAGCGACGGCAGGCGGCGCCGAACGCTAAGCTTTGCCGCCAACAGATTCTCTGCGCTGGAAGGCATCCAGCTGGGGAGCCGCGGCCTCGGCTTGCAGGCGGGTGCGGAACAAGCGGTCCATGAAGGTGAACTGGAAGCCGTAATTGCCGTTGTAGCAAGCGTGGTGCAGATGGTGGCGCCGGCTGGCGGCGAACCAATGCGCGTAGGACACCTTGGGGAAAAAATCGTAATTGGCGTGCCCAATGCAATTGAAGAACAGGCTGAACAGCGGCACCGACGCCAGCGCCCAGAAACTGAAATCGTGCAGCACCATGGGCAGCAAGATCACGTTGCCCAGCATCAGCGCTTCGACCGGGTGGAAGCTGTAGGTCGAGAATGGCGTGGTCACTACCGACCGGTGATGCGGCAAGTGAAAGCGGCGCAGCGGCTTGGTGTGCAACAGCCGGTGGTTCACCCAGAAATGGACATCGTTCCAGGCGACCAGCACCAGGATTTCCACCACCACTTTCTGCCAGCTTGGGTTCGGGTCCAGATGCGCCCAACCCAGTTGCAGCAAGCCCCAGGGAAAGATCATGCCCGTGCCGAACAGCAGGATGGACAAGCCGGATTGCGCAAGCTCGCGCCGCATCTGCCCGGGCCCCAGCGGGCGCGGGTCCAGCGGTCGCCCCATGCCCAGCGCCGGCAACACGTGCTGGGTCAGCAGCCAGGTGGCCGCGCCAAAGGCAAGATAGATGCCGCCGAAGAACAGCAGCCCCGCCAGCATCACCTGCCACGCGGACAAGGCTTCAAATGCTTGAGCCATGAACGTTTTGTTTCACCCGAAGAATGGCCGCATGATAAGCAATCCGTCAGCTTCCCGGTAAGGCATTTATTACAAAATGAATCCGGGCACCACAAAGCTGAAGGACGCAGCGCCATTGCGGCCTAACTTCCGTCTACTGGCAAGGAAACTGGCGGTTCAGGCCTGCAACGGCTGCGTCCAGGCGCGCCGCCAAGGCCGCGCTGGCGGCCGGCATCGGCTGCCGCAGTTCTTCGGTCAAGAGACCCAGGCGCCCAAGCTGCGCCTTCAGCGGGCCGGGGTTGGGTTCTTCGAAAGCCAGCCGGATCACCGGCGCCAAGGCATGGAACAGCCGGCGCGCCAAGTCCAACTGCTGCGCGCGCACCGCCTGGTACATGGCCACGAACAGATCAGGCCGTACATGCGCGGCGGCGGCGATCATGCCGGCGCCGCCCAGGCACAGCACGGACAAGGTTTGCAGGTCTTCGCCCGCCAGCACGCTCATCTGACCATCAGCGATCAGGGCGAGCGTCTTGTCCAGGGATCCGCCGCAATCCTTGATCGCGGCAATGTTCGGATGCGCGGCCAGCGACAACAAGGTCGATGTGTCCAGCGTGGTGCCCGTGCGGTACGGAATGTCGTAGAGCACCAGGGGAAAGCGCGAAGCATCGGCCAGGCAGCGGAAATAGGCGGCGGCCCCTTCTTGCCCGGCCCGCACGTAGTACGGCGCGGGCGCCAGAATGCCCGCCAGCGGCCGGGTGCCAAAGGCCGACAGGCGTTGCAGCACATGCCCCTGGTGGTTGCCGGCCAGGCCCATGATGACGGGCAGCCGGCCGGCTTCAATCAACACGGCGTCCAGCACCGCCAATTGCTCGGCGTCGTCCAGTGACGCGGCCTCGCCCGTGCTGCCACACACGACCAGCCCGTCCACACCCGCGGCGGCATAGTGGCGCACCAGGCGGCGCAAGGCGCCGCCGTCGACGGCCCCGCCGGAAAACGGCGTCACCAGCGGCACCCAGACGCCTTGGAACACAGATTGTTGAATAGACATAAGAACACTCCTTCGATGTAAGCGGACCGCGGTTGGACCGTACAGAAGTGCTCGGGATACTAGAGGTGCGCGCGGAGGCGCTGCTGCGCCGCCAGAAGGCCACTGTTCCGTCGCCCATCTGACGGAACAGCATGCTCCGGTCAGATGAGCGGCTGTTTTTTGGATTTCAGGCCGACGGCAGCCAGCACCACGCCCAGGGCGCGGATGCAGGAAGCGAATTGGATGGCCTGAAGAATCATGAATGAATAAAACACTAAGACGCGCCGATAAGACACACGTGGCGGCTGATGCGGAAATCTACCGGGCGGCCGTCACCGTGTCAACGGCGCGCGGTGGCCGGCGGCGCTTTGCGCATCAGACGGTTTGATGGCGCTTGGCCCGCACTTATTAGCCCGCGCTTATTAGCCCGCACTTATCAGCCCGCGCCTGGCCCGCGCATAACCACGCTTAACCCAGGCTGGCCAGGAACACGGCGCACAGCGCCTGCATGCCTTGGCGGTCGTCTTCGTCAAAACGATCCGGCACCGGGCTGTCCACATCCCACACGCCGATCAATTCGCCCTGATGCACCAGCGGCACCACGATTTCCGAACGCGACGCGGCGTCGCAAGCGATGTGGCCGGGGAAGGCATGCACGTCGGGCACCAACTGCGTCTGCCGTTGGCTCGCGGCCGCGCCGCACACGCCGCGATCCAAGGGAATCCGCACGCAGGCCGGCTTGCCCTGGAAGGGTCCAAGAACCAGCTCGGTGCCATCAAAGAAATAAAAGCCCGCCCAGTTCAGATCGGGCAAGGCTTGATAGGCCAGCGCGCTCAGGTTGGCGGCATTGGCGATGCGGTCGGGCTCGCCTTCCAGCAGCGCGCGGGCCTGCGCCACCAATTCGGCATACAGGGCGGACTTGGATTCGGCAACGATAGGGGCGGCTTCGAACATGGCGATAAATGTAACTGTACAGGCGGTTTTCGATGCAGGTGATTTTAGGGGTTCCGCGCGTTAAAGGGGCCGGGCTGCTAGCGTGTGGGACAATACTTTTTTGTCGCAGTCCCCGTTACAAGCCTCTCCCTTTACCCTTCTTCTTCAAGAAGCAATCCATGGACAAGCCTCTCGAACCTGCGTTTTCCTTTTCGGAACGCGCCCAGCAACTTACCAGCTCCGCCATCCGCGAGATCCTCAAGGTCACCGAGCGCCCCGAAGTCATTTCGTTCGCTGGCGGCCTGCCCGCGCCCGGCGGCTTCCCGGTAGAAGTGGTACGTGCTGCGTTCGACAAGGTATTGGCCACCAACGGCCGCGCGGCTTTGCAATACGGCCCCACCGAAGGTTTTGCACCGCTGCGTCAATGGGTTGCCGACGACCTGAACCGCGCGGGCGCCAACGTCGCCGCCGACCAGATCCTGATCGTTTCGGGTTCGCAGCAGGCGCTGGACCTGCTGGGCAAAGTGCTAATCGACAAGGACAGCAAGGTGCTGGTCGAAGACCCCAGCTACCTGGGCGCCCTGCAATCGTTCAGCCTGTACCAGCCGAAGTTCGTACCGGTGCCCACCGATGAAGGCGGCCTCATCCCCGAAGCCATCACGCCTGAACTGGCTGACGGCGCACGCTTCCTGTACGCGCTGCCCAACTTCCAGAACCCCACGGGCCGCACGCTGAACCTGGAGCGCCGCATCGCGCTGGTCAAGCGCGCCGCCGAACTGAACCTGACCATCGTTGAAGACGACCCCTACGGCGAACTGCGCTATGCAGGCGAGCCGCAGCCGGGCCTGATCGCGCTGGCCGCCGAATACGGCGCCAACGTCGTTCGCCTGGGCACGTTCTCGAAGGTGCTGGCCCCCGGCCTGCGCCTGGGCTACATCGCCGGCGCGCGCTCGCTGATCAACAAGCTGGTGCAGGCCAAGCAAGCCACCGACCTGCACACGCCCACGCTGACGCAGATGGCCGTGTACGAAATCGTCAAGGACGGCTTCCTGGAAGAGCATCTGCCCAACGTGCGCGAAATCTACCGCGCCCAAGGCAGCTGCATGCTGGACGCGATCAAACAGGAATTCCCGTCCACCGTCACCTGGACCAAGCCGGAAGGCGGCATGTTCATCTGGCTGACGCTGCCCGAACACATGGACAGCACCAAGCTGCTGGAAAAGGCCATCGCGCAAAACGTGGCCTTCGTGCCCGGCGCGCCGTTCTACAGCGGCGCGGGCAAACCGAACACGCTGCGCCTGAGCTTCGCCACCGTGCCGGAAGACAAGATCCGCACGGGCATCGCCATCCTGGGCAAGCTGCTCAAGGAATACACGGCATAAGCAAACCGTAGCCAGGGCAATGCGGCCTGAAAACCGCATCCTGAACGGCGATTGACCTTCCACGGCCGGGCGCAATGCCCGGCCGTTGTTTTATGCTGTCGGCTTTGCCGACCATTTTCTGACCGTGACAGTGAGCGCCTCGCAACAACCTCCCGTCGATCTCAGCGACATCGTTTTCACCGACTGGGTCGAACGCTGGCTCCCGAAGTCGTGGCGGCCCTACGCCCGCCTGTGCCGCCTGGATCGGCCCATCGGCACGTGGCTGACGCTGCTGCCAGCCATCGCCGCGCTGGTTCAGTCCGCGGGCGGGCTGCCCGACCTGCAACGACTGGTCGTCTTTTCGCTGGGCGCGCTGCTGATGCGCGGCATCGGCTGCACCGTCAACGACATGTGCGACCGCAACTTCGACAAGCACGTCGAACGCACGCGCTTCCGTCCACTGACCAGCGGGCAGTTGTCGATGAAGAACGCCGTGTGGTTCCTGGTGGGCCAGTTGCTGGTCTGCGGGTCACTGCTGTTTTTCCTGAACGAGATGAGCCGCTGGCTGGCCTTGGCCGTGCTGCCTTTCGTCTTCATCTACCCACTGTGCAAGCGCGTCACATACTGGCCGCAAGTGGTGCTGGGCATCTGCTTTAACTGGGGCATGCTGATGGCCTGGTCCGACACGCAGAACGTGGTGCCGCTGGCCGCCATCGCGATGTGGCTGGGCGCGGTGCTTTGGCAGGTGGGCTACGACAGCATCTACGCCTATGTTGACGTGCGCGATGACCGCAGCCTGGGCCTGCACTCCACCGCCATGCGCTTTGGCGACCAGGGCAAGCTGTGGATCGGCGGCTTCTACGCCGCCACCGTCGTGCTGTGGGCCTGGGGTGGCCACGCCATGGGGCTGTCGTGGGCGTATCAGGTGGGGATGGCCGCCGTGGCGGTGCATCTGGCGTGGCAGTTGAAGGTGTTCGACATCCAGCGGCCCGACCGCAATTTCATGCTGTTTCGCGCCAACCTGTGGCTGGGCGCGCTGCTGGTTGCGGCGGCGTTGGCGGGCACGCTGATCCGCTAGGGAAGACGGGGCATATACGCAGACCCGACGTAGACCCGGCCCGGATCCGACCCAGACCCTGGGCATGAGCCGGGCACATGAGCCGGCCATATGAGCCGCCATATGAGCCGCCACATGAGCCGGCCACGATTAGCCGCGCGCGCATTGCCGCCTGGGCCGGATCGCGCCATCATGGCGCTTGTCGAAACGACTTACGGAGACACCGCATGCCCTCTTTCGTGAAATCCCTGGCGACTGTCGCCGCCGCCTCTGCCATGTTGGGCGCACTGCCCGCGCAGGCCGCCACCGACTGCTCGGCGCAGCGCGGTTGCGCCGCCAAGTTCTGCGAAATCGAAAACGACATCGCCGCCGCCCAGGCACAGAACAACACGCGCCGCGAAGCTGGCTTGAAGAAGGCGCTGGCCGAAGCCCGTGCCAATTGCACCGACAGCCGCCTGCAATCGCAGCGCGAAGCCGACGTGCGTGAGAAGCAAACCAAGGTGTCCGAACGCGAAGAAGAGTTGAAGGAAGCGCGCGCCAAGGGCAAGCAAGACAAAATCGACAAGGCCCAGCGCAAGCTGCAAGAAGCCCAGTCTGAATACAACGCCGCGCTGGTTGAGTTGAACCGATAGCGCGTTTGCGCCCAGGTTGCGCCCTGTTTTCGCCCTGTTTTCGCGGTTTGCTTTCCCTTAGCCCCGGGCATGCCCCGGGGCATTGCTTTTTTCGTCCTGGACGCGACGTTCGAGCAGCCTTTCGAACTCCCTCGCAACCACTATCTATCGTGTCACCAGACGGAAATATCACCATCCATGGTGTCAACTGGTGGAATCCAAATCGATTAGTACAGAATTTGGAAAGATGTTTTCAGGTAATAAGGGTTTATCCCAGGGTTCTTTGAGCACAGAATGCATCTCATCGGGACACAGCAAGCGAACCCCCGGCAATGACGCCAGCGGTTCGAATCCCAAGCTCACAAGACACCGGAGGTCTGCTATGAAAACCCTTGCTACCGCATTGATGCTGTCCATGTCCGTTCTGGCTGCTGGCGCGCAAGCCGCCGAAGCCGACCAAGGCCCGACCCGCGCACAGGTTCAGGCCGAACTGCAACAAGCCAAGGTTTCGGGCCAATACACGTTCGGCGAAGAAGGCTACCCCGCCCCCATCGCCCAGAAGTCCAGCCTGACCTCGCAACAAGTCCAAGCTGAACTCGCCCAAGCCAAGAACGCTGGTGAAGTCACCTTCGGCAACCTGGACTACCCGCCCGTCGCCGCCGCTGAACACGCCACGTCGCTGAGCCGTTCGCAGGTTCAGTCGCAACTGGCCCAAGCCAAGGCGGAAGGTCTGGTCACCTTCGGCAACCTGGACTACCCCCCCATGGGCAGCTGATCCACGGGCCTGAAAAGGCCGTGACAGCCCCATCGAAAGCCCCTCGGCAAATTACCGAGGGGCTTTGTTTTTGACGATTCGACTGCTAATTAAGTCATATCGGCGTTAACTTAAGCCGTTACGACAGATTTGATTCTACAAATCGACAGCGCTCACGCATAGGATGAGGCCACCCCCGTCCCTTTCATTGCAGGAGCCGCACCATGTCCACTTCAGCCACCCGCCCCATCGTTTTGCTGGGCGCCGGAAAAATCGGTTTCGCCATTGCCCTGATGCTGGAACGCAGCGGCGACTACACCGTTCTGGTTGCCGATCAGGACCCCGCCCGGCTGGCGGTTCTGGCCGAACTGGGCTGCGAAACCCGCCAGATCAGTGACGACGCCTCGGTGGCGCGCTGCATCGAAGGCGCCTATGCCGTGGTCAACGCCCTGCCCTTTCATCGCGCCACCGCGGTCGCCAGCCTTTGCGCACGCGCCGGCGTGCACTACTTTGACCTGACCGAAGACGTCGCCAGCACCCACGCCATCCAGGCGCTGGCGGGCGATGTGCATAGCGTGTTGATGCCGCAGTGCGGTCTGGCCCCCGGCTTCATCGGCATCGTCGGCAACGCGCTGGCGCGTCGCTTCGACACCTTGCTGGACCTGCGCATGCGCGTCGGCGCGCTACCGCGTTACCCCTCCAACAGCTTGCGCTACAACCTGACCTGGAGCACCGAGGGGCTGATCAACGAATACTGCAACCCTTGCGAAGCCATCGTCGACGGGCAACTGACCAGCGTGCCGGCGCTAGAGGGCTACGAAACGTTCGCGCTGGATGGCGTGGAATACGAAGCCTTCAACACCTCGGGCGGACTAGGCACACTGCCCGCGACACTGCTGGGCCGCGCCCGCAACGTCGACTACAAGTCGGTTCGCTATCCGGGCCACTGCAACATCATGAAGTTGCTGCTCAACGACCTGCGCCTGCGCGATCGTCGCGACCTGCTCAAGGATATTTTCGAGTCCGCCATCCCCACCACCGAGCAGGACGTCATCGTCATCCAGGCCTCGGCGTCCGGCCATCGCCACGGCCGCTTGGAGGAAGAGTCCTACCCGATCCGCGTGTTCGGCGCGGACGTGGACGGCCACCGCCTAAGCGCCATCCAGTTGTCCACGGCGGCGGGCATCTGCGCGGCACTGGATCTGGTGGCGCAAGGCACCTTGCCGCAAAAGGGCTTCGTGGGCCAGGAAGCGATTGATCTGGATGCCTTGCTGAACAACCGTTTCGGCCGTGTGTATGCCGGCAAGCCACTGGCGCTGGCGGGCTGCGCGACGGCCGACCGCTAAACGCCGCTCCCACCCGCGCAAGCGCGCGCGCACTGCCCGCGCGGCGTTACGTCCAGCCTTCCAGGCGTAGCGTCGCGCGCACCAGCCGCTGTTCTTCCTGTTCGATATCCGACAAGCTTTGACGCACGCTGTCTACATGGTCGGCGGCGGCTTTGCGCGCCTGCTCGGGTTGCCGACTCGTCACCGCGTTGAACAGGCGCGTATGCTGCCGGTCGATCTGCCGCTTTTCCGGCTCGCGGTGGTACAGGTTGTTCACGCATGCAAACACCGACCCCAGCAGCAGATCCGTCAGCGATTGCAGCGTGTGCACCAGCACCGGGTTATGCGAGGCCTCGCAGATCGCCAGATGGAAGGCGTGGTCCAGATGGGCGTGGGTGGCCGTATCGGTAGCCGCGCCTTGCGCCGCCACCATCTCGTCATAACGGCGGCGGATCATGATGAAATCCGCCTCGGTGCCGCGTATGGCGGCAAGCCGCGCGGACTCGGCTTCCAGCAGCGAACGCACTTCCAGCAAGTCGTATAGCGTGCGGGGCTGCGAATTGAACAGATGCATCAAAGGCCCGGCATCCACCTTTGAAATGTGCGCCACGAACGAGCCCTTGCCTTGCGCGGTGTGGATGATCTCGCGCGCGCGCAACAGCTTCAGCCCTTCGCGCAGCGCCGTGCGCGACACGCCCAGCTTTTCAGTCAAGCGCCGCTCAGACGGCAACGCCTGCCCCGCCTTGAGCACGCCATCCAGGATCAGGCGTTCGATTCGCTCGGCAACCTCGTCCGCCACCTGGCGGGGCTTTTCTTCTGTTTCCGCGTACATGCAATCTCCGCACCAGTGGTATGACCAAGCCGAATCATTGTTCCCGGCGAATTCCCATACCCTCGTAAGTGGCTGATATAGAACCATAAAAATTAGGTATCTGTCTTCACCGCCGCAAACAAACTGGTATGACCAGCTGGTTTTGATATGGACATTGCAGCGGGTGCGAACGATGATGTCAAAACAGATTCGCCCGGCGCCAGCGCGCCGGCCAGCCCTACTTACCGCTAGAGACCCGCATGACTCAACGCATCCAGCACCACGGCCTGCAAGTGGCGGCCAATCTCAACCAATTCATCGAACAAGAAGCCTTGCCCGGCACCGGCCTGGATACCGACGGCTTCTGGCAGGGTTTCGCGGCGCTGGTACACGACCTGGCGCCCAAGAACCGCGCACTGCTGGCCGAACGCGACCGCCTGCAGGCCGAACTCGACACCTGGCACCGCGCCAACCCCGGCCCCATTGCTGACCCGGCCGCCTACCGCAAGTTTCTGGAAGGCATCGGCTACCTGCTGCCCCAGCCCGCCAGCGTGCAGGCCACCACCGATAACGTCGATACCGAAATCTCGCAGCAGGCCGGCCCGCAGTTGGTCGTGCCGATGTCGAACCCCCGCTATGCCTTGAACGCCGCGAATGCGCGCTGGGGCAGCCTGTACGACGCCCTCTACGGCACCGACGCCATTCCCGCCACGCCGGGCGATACCGGCAAAGGCTACAACCCCGAGCGCGGCGCCGCCGTCATTGCGCGCGCGCGCAGCTTCCTTGATACCGCCGCCCCGCTGGCCAACGGTTCGCACGCCGACGCGCAAAGCTACACCGTTGAAGGCGACCAACTGCGCGTGGCCTTGGCCAAGGGCGTGGTCACCGGCCTGAAGTTCGGCTCGCAATTCGCCGGCTACCAAGGCGAGGCGTCCGCCCCCACGGCCATCCTGTTGAAGAACAACGGCCTGCACTTCGAAATCCAGATCGACCGCGCCAACCCCATCGGCAGCACCGACGCCGCCGGCGTGAAAGACGTGCTGGTCGAAGCCGCGCTGACCACCATCATGGACTGCGAAGACTCGGTCGCCGCCGTCGATGCCGACGACAAGGTCCATATCTACCGCAATTGGCTCGGCCTGATGAAGGGCGACCTGACCGAAGATGTCACCAAGGGCGGCAAGACCTTCACCCGCAAGCTGAACGCCGACCGCCAGTACACGCGCCCGGACGGCGGCGCACTGACCCTGCATGGCCGTTCGCTGATGTTCGTGCGCAACGTGGGCCACTTGATGACCAACCCCGCCATCCTCGACCGCGACGGGCAGGAAATCCCGGAAGGCATTCTGGACGCCGTCGTCACCAGCCTGGCCGCGCTGCACGACCGCACCGCCAAGCTGAATTCGCGTACCGGCTCGGTCTACATCGTGAAGCCCAAGATGCATGGCCCCGACGAAGCCGCCTTCGCCAGCGAACTCTTCGACCGCGTGGAAGACCTGATCAACGTGCCACGCAACACGCTGAAGATGGGCATCATGGACGAAGAGCGCCGCACCAGCATCAACCTCAAGGCCTGCATTGGCGCGGCTGCCTCGCGCGTTGCCTTCATCAACACGGGCTTTCTGGACCGCACCGGCGACGAAATGCACTCCAGCATGGAAGCCGGCCCGATGCTGCGCAAGGGCGACATGAAATCCACCGCCTGGATCACGGCCTACGAGCGCAACAACGTGCTGGTTGGGCTGGACGCCGGCCTGCGCGGCCGCGCCCAGATCGGCAAGGGCATGTGGGCCATGCCCGACCTGATGGCCGCCATGCTGGAACAGAAAATCGCGCATCCGAAGGCCGGCGCCAATACCGCCTGGGTGCCTTCGCCCACGGCCGCCACGCTGCACGCGCTGCACTATCACCAGATCGACGTGCAATCCGTGCAAAAGGAACTGGAACGCACCAAGCTGGACAGCGTGCGCGACGACTTGCTGGGCGGGCTGTTGACCGTGCCGGTGGGCGACCCGTCCAAGTGGTCCGCCACCGACATCCAGCAAGAGCTGGACAACAACGTGCAGGGCATCCTGGGTTACGTGGTGCGCTGGATCGACCAGGGCGTGGGTTGCTCGAAGGTGCCCGACATCCACAACGTGGGCCTGATGGAAGACCGCGCTACCCTGCGCATCTCCAGCCAGCACATCGCCAACTGGCTGCGCCATGGCGTGACCAACAAGGACCAGGTCATGGAGACCTTCAAGCGCATGGCCAAGGTGGTGGATGGCCAGAACGCCGGCGACGCGCTCTACCAGCCGATGGCCGGCAACTTCGACACCTCGCTGGCCTTCAAGGCGGCATGCGCCCTGGTGTTTGAAGGCCTGACGCAACCGAACGGCTACACCGAACCCTTGCTGCACAAGTATCGTCTGCAATTCAAGGCGGCCTGATCGCCGTTCGCGCGACACGCCGAAACGGGCAGCCTTGGCTGCCCGTTTTCTTTTCCATCCCAATAAACCCCATGCCTTTAAATGCATATATTTTTCGCACAGTCGTGCTAAATTCTGGCGCATGACTGCCAAAACAGAAAAAAGCGAGCTGACCTTCGCTGCCATCGTGGACGCGTCCCTGGACATGGCCGCGACCCAAGGCATGGAAAGCCTGTCACTGGGCCAGGTAGCCAAGCGGCTCGGTATCAGCAAAAGCGGCGTGTTTTCGCGAGTAGGTTCGCTGGAAGCCTTGCAGCAGGCCGTGCTGGACGAATACGACCGGCGCTTCGTGGCTGCCGTCTTCACCCCCGCCATGGCCCATCCGCGTGGCTTGCCGCGCTTGAACGCCCTGGTGTCACTGTGGGTTGAACGTGCCAGCAACGTCGAGTTGTCGACGGGCTGCGTCTATGTTGCGGGCGCCTTTGAATACGACGACGTGGAATCGCCGCTGCGAGCCGTGCTGGAAGGTAACTTGCGACGCTGGCGCGCGGCCATGGTGCGCACGGTGCGCCAAGCGCTGGAAGCCGGCCATCTGCGGCCCGACACCGATCCGGAACAACTTGTGTTTGAGGTGTACAGCCTGATGATCGGCCTGATGCATGACGCCCGCTTCCTGCGGGACCCGAAAGCCCCCGCGCGCGTACGCGCCGCCTATGACAGGCTTATCTCGACGTACCGCAGCTTCACCTACCTGGAATAAATCTATCCCGCCGGCCGACGCCGGTGATTTTTTCGTCAACTTTCGCACGATCGTGCGAAACATTCATCGGATACTGCCATGTGGATTATGATCGCCGCCCTTGCCCTCGCCGTCCTGGCTCACCTTTGGCGGCAATGGCGCGCCCTGCTACGTCAATTGCCCGACTGCGCGGAACATCTGGTGCTGTTCTAGTGAACAAACGGCATCCCGGTCTATATTCCGGAAAAGGCCATCGAAATTCCCCATGCCGCGTTCCGTCCATTTATTGATCGTCGACCCGCAGAACGATTTCTGCGATCTGCCCGAGCCCTACCTGCCCAGGGACCCCGTGACCGGACAGGCCAGGCAACCTGCCCTGCCCGTGCCGGGCGCCCACGCCGACATGCAACGGCTGGCGCATTTCATCGACGCCACCGCGCCCGCATTGAGCTCGATCACCGTCACGCTGGATTCACACCATCGCGTAGACATCGCGCACCCAACGTTCTGGCACGCCGGTGAAGGTCAGGCCGTCGAGCCGTTCACGCCAATATCCGCTGCGCAGCTGCGCGCCGGCCATTTTGTACCCCGCCACGTCGACGACCTGCCACGCACCCTGACCTATCTGGACGAACTTGAAGCGCGGGGCCGTTACACGCTGATGGTGTGGCCAGTGCATTGCGAAATTGGCACGTGGGGCCATAACGTGCACCCCGACGTGCGGGCGGCGTACAACCGCTGGGAAGACGCCGGGCAGTTCATCGTGCGCAAAGTGCCCAAAGGGACGAATCCGTGGACGGAACACTACAGCGCGCTGATGGCCGAAGTGCCAGACGCCGACGACCCGCGCAGCCAGCTCAACCGTAGCTTGCTGGATTCGCTGGACCGTTCGGACCTCATCCTGGTGGCGGGCGAAGCGGGCAGCCACTGCGTTCGGGCCACGGTGGAGCATATGATCGAACATCTGCCTGGGGGCAATCTGTCGCGGATTGTGTTGCTGACCGACTGCATGAGCCCCGTTCCCGGGTTCGAAGACGCGCAAACCACTTTCCTGCAACGCATGCGCGACCTGGGCGTGCAGGAACGCACCAGCATCGACATGGCGCGCGCGCTGCAAAGCTGACATCCGTGGTTGACGCCAGTCCCGCTGCGCTTAGACGCCAGCCGCGGGCGTGGCGGCCTTGTCGCATTCCACGTACAAGGCGCTGATCGCCTCGCACAACGCGGGCGGTTGCTGGAACAGCCGCGAGACCAGCAGGCAGCCTTGCACGGTAGCAAAGACCGCGCGGCCTGCCGCGTCAGCCGTGCCCGAGAATTTCAGGGTGCCTTCGGCGGCGCCTTGGGCCAGCACACGTGCCAACCACGCTTCGTGCGCACGGAAAAATCCCTGCAATGCGCCGCGCACGCGGTCAGACAAGGTCATGATGTCGGCGGCCAGCATGCCGCCCAGACAAAGCTCGCCTTCGCCGCAAGCCGCCGATTCCATCATCGACAGGTACGCCTCAAGTTGCGCTTGCGCAGGCTGCGTGGTGTCGATGCCGCGTATGGCACCCAGCGCGCGCGTGCTGTAGGCTTCGACCGCTTCGTACAGCAGGTCGTCCTTGCCTGGAAAATAATAGTGAATGCTGGACGTCTTCACGCCCACGTGCTCCGCCAGGTCGCGGTAGCTGAAACCGTTGCATCCGCGCGTGCGGATGAGCTTTTCGGCATGCGCCAGCAGCAGGTCTCGGGTTGTGTTGGGGGTCGGAGTGTCCATGGCTGAATATTACCTACTAATAGGTCGGTCCGTCATCGGTGCCCGCCCTAGTGTGTGGACCGAAGCCCGTGCGAACCCCGGCCGGGAAACATCCCGCCCCCCGGGGTTCGCATGTGCCGGCATCGGCTTAGCCTTGCACGGGCGGGTAGTCGAGTTCGCCGGTGTCGGTCAGGCCTTGGGCACGGGCTGCAGCCAGTTCTTGCTTGACCTGAGCGCGGGTCTTGTCGGCACCGACGGCGGCAAAGGCGGTGGCGGATTCGCCTTCTTCACCGAACACCAGTTCGCCATTGGCGCGGGCGTCGGCCAGCTCTTGCTGCACTTGGGCACGGGTTACGGTGCTGGCAGTGTTCAGAGGAGGCGGATAGTCCAGTTCGCCAGCTTGGGCGGCACCGATGAACGAGGCGGACAGAATCAGGGCGGATACGAGGGTCTTCATGGTTGAACTCCAGTTAGGATCAATGCGGCTAAGCGTTGTTAAGGTCGTTGCGACTATCGGGTAACGTTCTAAGGGCTATCTATGCCTAGATAGATAAGGCTTCAAAAAAACTCAGCCTTCGACGGGCGGGTACGCCAGTTCGTTGCTTTCGGTCAGGCCTTGCGCACGGGCGGCGGCCAATTCCTGCTTCACTTGGGCGCGGGTCTTGTCCGAGCCAGCATCGGCAAACGTCGTGGCAGCGTAGCCTTCTTCACCGAACTCCAGCTCGCCATTGGCGCGAGCGGCCGCCAGTTCTTGCTGCACTTGAGCGCGCGTCACGGTGCTGGCGGTATTCAGGGGAGGCGGGTAGTCCAGTTCGCCAGCTTGGGCGGCACCGATGAACGAGGCGGACAGAATCAGGGCGGATACGAGGGTCTTCATGGTTGAACTCCAGTAAGGATCAATGTTGCTAAACGTGGGTAAGGTCGTTACGGCTATCGGGTAATGCTGTAAGGGCTATCTATGCCTAGATAGACAACGCTGCAAAAAAACTCAGCCTTGAACGGGCGGGTAAGCCAGTTCGTTGCTTTCGGTCAGGCCTTGAGCACGGGCGGCGGCCAATTCCTGCTTCACTTGGGCGCGGGTCTTGTCCGAGCCGACATCCGCAAACGTCGTCGCGGCGTAGCCTTCTTCACCGAATTCCAGTTCACCGTTGGCGCGGGCGGCGGCCAATTCTTGCTGCACTTGAGCGCGGGTCACCGTGCTGGCGGTATTCAGGGGAGGCGGGTAGTCCAGTTCGCCAGCTTGGGCAGCGCCGATAACCGAGGCGGACAGAATCAGGGCGGATACGAGGGTCTTCATGGTCAGATCTCCAGATAAGGTGCGTAAGGTGCTTCAGTTGAGTTTGGGTTACGATCGCCAGCTATCTACTTATAGATAGACACTGCGATAAAAAAAAGGGCCAATCAAAAATCGTCCTACTGTATTTCTGGGTTCGGCGGCAGCGGTGCTTCTGAGGTGTTGCGTGTACTGCCTTGCTGCGTTGTTTGCTGCTTGTGCTGCTTGTGCTGCGTCGATGGATGAATCTTACCTACTACTAGGTAGACAGCACAAGTGGGTTTTGTGAAACTAAATATTTCATGATGCCGATGGACAACGCTGCCCTAGGCTTTCGTCGCGACCAAGCCGCAATTACCAGGATCGCGGCGACGCGCCATAGCGCAGTTTGAAGACCTTGCTGAAGTGGCTCAGGCTGGAAAAGCCCACCTCGCCAGCCACTTGCGTAACGCTCATGCCGGCCTGCAACAAGTCCGATGCGCGGGCCAGGCGCATATCGCTCAGATAGGCATGCACGGAACGGCCCACGCATTCGCGCATCAATTGCTGCAAGCGCTTCTCTGACAGCCCCACCGTGCGCGCCAGGAGTCCGGGCGGCCAGTGTTCCGCGCAGCGATCCCGCAAGAGCTGGCACGCGTGACGCACCCGTTGATGCTCATGCGCCGCGGGGCCTGCCAGCGCGGCAGGCAAGGACAGTAGCTGCACGAATGCCGACAGCATTTCAAGGGTCTTGGCGCGATACCAAAGGCGCCGCGCGTCCGCCGCTGACGGCGCATCGCTGGAAAGGCTGCCCGCCAAGGCCAGCAAGCTGGCGGGCGCGTCCAACGACGCCACCAACGACCCGTGCGCCGGTACGCTGACATCGCGGTGGAAACGCTGCCGCAGCAAGCCGATGGGCATCGTGCCGCCCGCGCGCACCAGTGCGGCCGGCGTGTAGCGGATATCCACCATCCGCACCCGACGCCTGGCCGGCAGATGCGTGGCCCAGCCCATCACGCGCTCGTGGTTGAACAAAAGCGCCGCGCCGCCAGCCACCTTCAGCGGTTCGCCCCCTTCCAGCGCCAACAGGGCATCGCCTTCCAGCCAGACCTGCATGCCGAACACTGGCGCGCCCGGCGCGGGAATCGTCAAGGTCCGCCGTGGGCAACCATCCAGCACCACCAGGCTGACACCCTCGTCAACCCGCAGCACTTTTTCGATGACATCTTCCCAGTCGTCGGTGGCGGGCACGGTCGGCAGCGTACCGCGCCACCATTCATGCGGCTGGACGGGACCCGTGCAGGGGTCGGGCAGTAACAGAGAGGACAAGGGCGCGGTGGCGCTGGCAGGCATAGGTGTCGGGCGCAAAAAACGGGGCGGCAGCAAAACCGTCAATGGACGCCGAAGAAACGTCAGACAGAAAAACAGAGATCTGGAATCATGCCGACGCTTAGGAATGATTCTTGTTAATTATAAATTGAACCAGGGGTAACACCGTGTCCTTTTCCAAGAAGCCGCTGCCGCTGGCGTTGTTGGCCGCCATTGCCGCGTCGCCGGCTCTCGTTGCCGCGCAAACCGCATCGCCTGCCGCAAGCGGCGTGACCACGCTGGCACCGGTAGTGGTGCAAGGCGCGCGCGACGCGTCGCCCACTTCTGGCGCGGACTTCGTGGCCACGCGCAGCCGCTCCGGCACCAAGTCAGACGCGGAACTCATCAACACGCCCCAGACCATCAACGTCATTACCCGCAATGAAATGGACCAGCGCGGGGTCACCTCGGTCGCCCAGGCCGTGCGCTACACGCCGGGGGTGATCGCGCAATACGGCGACAACGACGTGCGCTATGACTGGCTGACCATACGCGGCTTTACGCCGTCGCGCTATCTGGACGGCCTGCTGCTGCCCTTTGGCGCGCGCGGCTATTCGCAGCCACGTATCGACACCTATGGCCTGGAGCGCATTGAAATCCTGAAAGGCCCGTCATCTGGCCTGTACGGCCAAAGCGCGCCCGGTGGTCTGGTCAACATGACCAGCAAACGCCCCACCGCCGAACCACTTAACGAAGTGGTGTTGCAAGCGGGCAGCTTCAACCGGTTCCAGGGCGCATTCGACTTCTCTGGCCCGGCCGATGAAGAAGGCAAGTTCCTGTACCGGCTGACGGGCACGCTGCGCGACAGCGATACGCAGTATCAACACGTTGACGACGAACGCCAGTTCATCGCCCCCAGCTTCACCTGGCGCCCGTCGTCCGACACCAGCCTGAACCTGAGCGCCCAGTATCAGAAGATCACCAGCCATGGCGGCGGCGGCGCCCCCGTGCTGCCCGTCATCGGCACGCTGGAAAAAAGCGACACCGCCGGCTACATCCCGCGTGACCGCTTCGTGGGCGAACCCGGCTACGACATCTTCACCAACGAACAAACCATGGTCGGCTACACGCTAGACCATCGCGTGAACAACACCTGGAGCCTGCGCCAAAGCGCCCGCTACACGAACGTCGACACCAACACGCGGCGCGTGCAGATTGGCGCGATGGTGTCGGACACCCAGGCCATCCGCTACGCCTGGGCCTTTCCCGAAACCTCGCACACCTTCCAGATCGATAACCAGTTGAACGCCAAGTTCAACGCCGGCCCGATGCGTCATGACCTGACGTTCGGTCTGGACTACCTGCGCGAAAAGTCGCGCTACAACGAGAGCAGCCTGGGCCTGATGCTGCCACCCGCGTCCCCCTTGTTTGACGTGTTCGACCCTGACTACGGCACCTCGGTGACGCGCCCGCCCACCGCCACCAAGATCAACATGACGCGCACCCAGCTAGGCCTGTATGCGCAAGACCAGATTGAACTGGACCGCCTGCGCTTCACGTTCGCCGGCCGCTATGACTGGACCGAAGGCACCACCGACAACGGCACCGTGGGCAGCGGCGGCCAATGGGGCTGGACGTCCCGCACGGCCGATGCCGACCGCTTCACCGGCCGCGCCGGCGTGACCTACCGCTTCGACAATGGTCTGGCGCCGTACCTGAGCTATTCCACGTCTTTCCAACCCATGACGGGCGTCACGCGCGACGGCTCGGCGCTCAAGCCCACCACGGGCGAACAGTACGAAGCCGGCGTGAAGTTCCAGCCCGATGGCTACGACAGCTTCATCACGCTGTCGGCCTTCCAGATCACGCAGAAGAACGTCAGCACGCCGGATCCCGTCAACACCAGCTTTGTCGTGCAGACCGGCGAAGCGCAGGTGCAGGGCATCGAGCTGGAAGGCAAGGCCAGTTTCGACAACGGGCTGGACCTGACCATGTCGTATGCGTTGAGCGACAGTGAAATCACCAAGACCAACGTCGCCGCGCAACGTGGCAACCAGTTGATCTTCGTACCGCGCCATCAAGCCGCCTTGTGGGCCGACTACACGCTGCGCGACGGTCCGCTGCAAGGCGTGGGCCTGGGCGCGGGCGTCACGTACCGCGGCGGCTTTTATGGCGACTTGAACAACCGCTACGCCCTCCCCGCCGTCACGCTGGTGGACGCGGCCATCCGCTATGACCTGGGCCGCGCCAGCCCCACGCTGGCCGGCGCGCAGGTGGCGCTGAACGTGTCCAACCTGTTCGACAAGCGCTACGTCGCCAACTGCCTGGGCACGGCCGTCAGTTGCTACTGGGGCGCGGAACGCACGGTGATGGCGACGCTGCGGTATCGCTGGTAAATCGGACGTGGATCGCGGGTGATTCGCGGGTGATCTGCTGAGAACGACCCGCTGAGAACTACCCGCAGCGGGGTTCGCCGGAGATTCGCCGGCAAACCCTGTGCGGGGCGGCTACCGCCTACGCCGACAATTGCCGCATGACGGTGATCAGGTCCGACTTGCCTTCGAAGCCGATGCCCGGCAGCTCCGGCATCGTGACGTAGCCGCCGTCCACCTTCACCCCATCGGGAAACCCGCCGAAGGGCTGGAACAGGTCCGGGTAGCTTTCGTTGCCGCCCAGCCCCAGGCCCGCGGCGATGTTCAAGGACATCTGGTGGCCACCGTGCGGAATGCAGCGGCTGGCCGACCAGCCGTGCTGCTTCAGCATGTCCAGCGTGCGCAGATACTCCACCAACCCGTAGCTCAGCGCGCAATCGAATTGCAGCCAATCACGGTCCGGGCGCATGCCGCCATGGCGGATCAGGTTGCGCGCGTCCTGCATCGAAAACAGGTTCTCGCCCGTCGCCATGGGGTTGGCGTAGTAGTTGCGCAGCGTGGCCTGCAACTCGTAATCCAGCGGGTCGCCCGCCTCTTCGTACCAGAACAGGTCGTACTGTGACAGCGCCTTGGCGTACTGGATGGCGGTGTCCAGATCAAAGCGGCCGTTCGCATCCACCGCCAGCTTCTGCCCGTCTTGCAACACGCTCAAGATGGAATCGATGCGGCGCAAGTCCTCGTCCAGCGACGCGCCGCCAATCTTCTTCTTCACGACCGTGTAGCCGCGGTCGATGTAGCTGCGCATCTCGTCCTTGAGCTTGCCGTGGTCCTGGCCGGGGTAGTAATACCCACCTGCCGCATAAACAAACACGCGGCGGTCGGCCTGGCCGTTGCCATAGCGGTCGGCCAGCAACTGGAACAGCGGCTTGCCCTCGATCTTTGCGACCGCATCCCACACCGCCATATCGATGGTGCCGATCGCCACCGAGCGCTCGCCATGGCCGCCCGGCTTTTCGTTCGTGAACATGGCGTTCCAGATCTTGTGCGGGTCCAGGTTCTTGCCCGTCGCGTCCACCAGCGATTCAGGATCCGCCTCCATGACGCGTGGAATGAAGCGTTCGCGCATCAACTTGCCCTGGCCATATCGGCCATTTGAATTGAAGCCGTAGCCCACCACCGGCTTGCCGTCGCGGATCACGTCGGTGATCACGGCGACCAGGCTCAGCGTCATCTTGCTGAAATCGATATAGGCGTTGCGGATGGGCGAGCTGATGGGCAGCGTCTGTTCGCGGATCTCGACGATTCTCATGGGGTGTCTCCTGATGTGCCGGCGGGGGCGACGTAGTAGCAATGGGAACCCCTAGCGTAGAGGCGAATACCTGCACTAAGATTCACCATTATTCATTTGATTATTTACTTTCAGTGAAAACTGACATCGCGTCCGAACTGGAATTCTTCATCCATCTGGCCCGGCTGGGCAGCCTGTCCGCCGCCGCGCGCGAGCTCAACCTGACGCCGCCCGCCGCCACCAAGCGCCTGGCGCTGATGGAGCGGCGCCTGGGCGTGCGCCTGGTGAACCGCAGCACGCGCAACCTAAGTCTGACGAGCGAAGGCGAGACGTACCTGTCGCACGCCACCAAGATCCTCGAAGACCTGCGCGACATGGAAGACGCCGTCTCCAGCAGCGGCGCCACCCCGCGCGGCGCGCTGAAAGTGAACGCCACCTTGGGCTTCGGCCGCACCACCATCGCCCCGCTGGTCTCGGACTTCGCCAAGCGCTATCCCGAGGTCCAAGTCCAACTGGAAGTCACCGACCGCCCGGTGGACCTGGTGGAAAGCGGGTTCGACCTGGCGATCCGCTTCGGCGAACTGCCCGACAGACGCCTGAGCGCGCGGCGCGTCATGTCCAACCGCCGCTTCCTGTGCGCGGCGCCCCGTTATCTGGACAAGCACGGCACGCCCGCCACGCTGGCTGATCTAGCGTCACACCGATGCATCCTGCATACGCAAAACGATGAGGCGCACGGCGTGTGGCGATTCACCCGCGATGGGGAAAGCGTGGCAATCAAGGTGGATGGGGCCTTGTCCAGCAATGACGGAGATATCGTGCTGGGCTGGGCGCTGGACGGCCATGGCATATTGATCCGCTCGGAATGGGATCTGGCCAAGTATTTGCAAAGCGGACGGCTGCGGGTGGTATTACCCGACTTCACGCTGCCGTCCGCCGACCTCTTTGTGTATTACCCGCAACGCAGAAATCAAACCGCCCGGGCCAGGGCGTTTATTGATTATCTGGTTGAGGTGTTCAAGCGGTCGGTGTGACGTGACCACCGCACGGCCACACGCCACTATTCATTATTCAGGTTGATCCGGTCGTCAAAAACAATGCCCCCGCATTGCGGGGGCATGGATTGAAACCGTGCAATAGCAGGGATCAGAACGGAATATCGTCGTCCATATCCGCCAAATTCGCACCGCTGCTGGCCGGGGCCGCTGCAGGCGCCGGGCGCTGTTGCGGGGCCGGGCGTTGCGCCGGGGCGCGTTGTTGTTGCGGGCGCGACGGGGCGTCGTCGTAGCCACCGCCACCACCGTAGCTGGCACCGCCGCCACCGCCGTCTTCGCGGCCGCCCAGCATTTGCATCTGGTCAGCCACCACTTCGGTGCTGTAACGGTCAGCGCCGGTGTCCTTGTCTTGCCACTTGCGCGTCTTCAGACGGCCTTCGATGTAGACCGAACGGCCCTTCTTCAGGTATTCGCCGGCGATTTCAGCCAGGCGGTTGTACATGACGACGCGGTGCCATTCGGTTTCTTCGCGGCGCTCGCCCGATGCCTTGTCCTTCCAGGTGGAGGTGGTGGCGATGGACATGTTGCAGATTGCAGCCCCTTCCGGGCTGTAGCGGACTTCCGGGTCGCGACCCAGATTGCCCACGAGTATGACTTTGTTAACCGATGCCATGCCGATGTCCCTCAGTTGTTGACAGCCTGCGCCTGTGCGTTGCCGCAAGCGCGCCGGCAACAACATAAAAAGCGATGTTGAAGACCGGCTTCATGAAACACGCCGGTCATCATGACAATGACCGGCGACGCCTGGGATCCTGATGACCCCTACTTCCGTGAAGCCCTAATTTGGTACGTATTATCGACGAAAAGCACCCTCGACGCCAAACGCGATTCGTGACAAAGCGATCCACCCAAGGAATCGATTTAGGGGCTATTGGCCGCCATTCACTGCACGATCAGTGAAGTTTCGGGTGAGGTCGGGGACACATCATCCGGCCGATCACCAGCCCGCCCGACAGCCCTAGACACCAGCCCTGAAACCGGCCTCATCACCCCTATGACAACGGCCGCAGCGCCCAGGTCACCACTAGCCACACTGCTGATAAAACAGCCGCGCCGATAAAGACGGCGCTAGATCCCGAATGGGCCGCCAGCCAGCCGCCCAGCGCGCCGCCGGCAAACAGCCCCGCCGCCTGCGCCGTGTTGTAGAAGCCCAGCGCCAAGCCCTTGTAAGCCTGTGGCGCCACGCGCGACACCAGCGAAGGCTGCAAGGCTTCCAGGATATTGAAGGCGACGAAGAAACCGGTCAGCGCGATGGCCAGCGTGTAGAAACCATGGCTGGCCGCCGGCATCAATGCGCACACCAGCACCAGGCCGGCCACGGCGGCGCGCAAGGCGCCTCGATGGGCGCGGCGCTTTTCCGCCACGAACACCACGGGCACCATCAGCACGAACGACACCAGGATGACGGGCAGATAAACCTTCCACAGCTCGCGCGCGTCCAGGCCGCCTACCTTGGCCAGCAGCGCCGGCACCACGACAAACATCGACACCTGGATCAAATGCAGCACGAACACGCCGAAATTCAAGCGCAGCAGGTCGCGGTGGGTCAGCACTTCCATCGGCCGGGCGGACTGCATGGTGCGGGCCTGGGTGCGCGGC
Organism: Achromobacter spanius; assembly: GCF_029637605.1. NCBI lineage: Bacteria > Pseudomonadati > Pseudomonadota > Betaproteobacteria > Burkholderiales > Alcaligenaceae > Achromobacter > Achromobacter spanius. The sequence goes on from NZ_CP121261.1 coordinate 4,289,660, forward strand.
ACCACGGGCACGACAAAACGCGCCACGCCCAGGCAGATCACACCCAGGCAGGCGATGGTCCAGAACAGGCCGGACAAGCCCCACCACCCCACCAGCACGGGCGACAGCACCAAGGACACCGCGAAAGACAGGCCGATCGACGCGCCCACCATGGCCATGGCGCGGGTGCGGACTTCGTCGCGGGTGGCGTCGGCCAGCCAGGCGGTGACGGCGGCCGAGATGGCGCCCGCCCCCTGGATGGCGCGGCCGATGGTGATCCAGTACACGTCGTCCGCCTGCGCACAGACGATGCTGCCGGCCACGAACAGCAGCAGCCCGAACAGCACGACGGGCCGGCGGCCCCAGCGGTCGGACGCCAGGCCGAAGGGAATCTGCATGAACGCCTGGGTCAGGCCATACATGCCCAGCGCCAGGCCGACGCGCGCGGGGTCGTCTCCACCCGGCATGCCGGCCGCCGCCACGGCAAACACCGGCAGCAACAGGAACAGCCCCAACATCCGCGCGGCGAACAGGCCGGCCAATGCCACGCTGGCGCGGCGCTCGGAAGGGGTCAATTTCAGTTTGATGTCTGCCGGCATGCGAAAAATTCAACAATGACAAGGGCGGTGCGCGCGCGTGGATGTCACACGCTCACAGTCTGATCTGGCGGTGCGGCGCCGGAGCCCATTCAGTCCAAATCGCGGACTGCCTTGAACGCGGGGGGACTCGGCGCGCTATAGTAACAAGTTGGCCTTTGAAACCGCTTAAAAGAGCCTGATGGACACCCGATCGACGTGACAATACGCATACGGGGTGCACGCACCCACAACCTCAAGAACGTTTCGCTGGACCTGCCGCGCCACAAACTGGTGGTGGTCACCGGCCTGTCCGGCTCTGGCAAATCTTCGCTGGCGTTCGATACGCTGTACGCGGAGGGCCAACGACGTTATGTGGAAAGCCTGTCCGCGTATGCCCGCCAATTCCTCCAGCTGATGGACAAGCCGGACGTCGACCTCATCGAAGGTCTGTCGCCGGCCATCTCCATCGAGCAGAAGGCCGCCGGCCACAACCCGCGTTCCACGGTCGGCACTATCACCGAGATCCACGACTACCTGCGCCTGCTGTATGCGCGGGTGGGCACGCCCTACTGTCCCGAACACGGTCTGCCGCTACAGGCGCAGTCGGTCAGCCAGATGGTTGACGCGGTGTTGGGTTGGACGCCCGAAACGCGCCTGGCCGTGCTGGCGCCCATTGCGCGCGGCAAGAAAGGCAGCTTCGAGGACGAATGCGCCAGCCTGCAGGCGCAAGGCTATGTGCGTTTGCGCGTGGACGGGCAGTTGATGGAAATCGACGGCATGGCGCCGTTGAAGAAGACCGAAAAGCACGACATCGACGTCGTCATCGACCGGCTGCGCATCAAGCCGGAAAGCAAGCAGCGCCTGGCGGAAAGCTTCGAAACCGCGCTGCAACTGGCCGACGGCCGCGCGCTGGCGCTGGACATGGACAGCGAGCACGAACAGGTGTTCTCCAGCCGCTACGCCTGCCCGGTGTGCAGCCACAGCCTGCCTGAGTTGGAACCGCGCCTGTTCAGCTTCAACAATCCGATGGGCGCCTGCCCCAGTTGCGACGGCATTGGCCAGGTGGGCTTCTTTGACCCCAAACGGGTCGTGGCATTTCCTGAACTGAGCCTGGCCGCCGGCGCGATCCGCGGCTGGGACCGCCGCAACGCCTTCACGCATTCGCTGTTGGCCAGTCTGGCGGCGCATTACGAATTCGATATCGAAGCCCCGTTTGAAGAGCTACCCGAAGCCCTGCGCGACAAGGTGCTGTACGGCTCGGGCGAAGAAGAGATTTCGTTTCTCTACCTGAACGAAAAGGGCCGCAGCACGGTCAAGCGGCATACCTTCGAGGGCGTGATCCCGAACCTGGAGCGCCGCTGGCGCGAAACGGACTCGGCGACGGTGCGCGAAGAACTGGGCAAGTACCGCAATATCAAGACCTGCCCCGACTGCGCGGGTTCGCGTCTGCGCCCCGAGGCCCGCAACGTGCTGATCGGCCACGATCCGCGCGGCGGCGAGCGCCACGGCCAGGCTATCTATGAAGTCGAGGCGATGCCGCTATCGGGCTGCCTGGCCTGGTTCCGCGACCTGAGCCTGACCGGGGCCAAGCAGGAAATTGCACAGCGCATCGTGCGCGAGATCGAAGCGCGACTCAGCTTCCTGAACAACGTCGGGTTGAATTACCTGTCGCTGGACCGCAGCGCCGACACCATCTCGGGCGGCGAGGCCCAGCGCATCCGCCTGGCCAGCCAGATCGGCTCGGGCCTGACGGGCGTGATGTATGTGCTGGATGAACCCTCTATCGGCCTGCACCAGCGGGACAACGATCGGCTGATCGGCACCTTGCAGCACCTGCGAGACCTGGGCAACAGCGTCATCGTGGTCGAGCACGACGAAGACATGATCCGCATGGCGGACTGGGTGGTCGACATGGGTCCGGGCGCGGGCGAGCATGGCGGCGAAGTGGTGTCGCAGGGCGACCCGGAAACCGTGCAGCGCGATCCGAATTCCCTGACCGGCCAGTACCTGAGCGGCGCGCGCGAGATCGCGATTCCTGCACGCCGCCCGGTCAACGACGAACTGCCCTGGCTGACCCTGAGCGGTGCCAGCGGCAACAACCTGAAAGACGTCGAATTGCGCGTGCCGGCTGGCCGCCTGGTATGCGTCACGGGCGTATCGGGTTCCGGCAAGTCCACGCTGATCAACGACACGCTGGCAGTCGCCGTGTCGCGCCAACTGCATCACGCGCAGAGCGAACCCGCCCCTTACGTGTCGATGCAGGGGTTGGAGAATTTCGACAAGATCATCAGCGTGGACCAAAGCCCCATCGGCCGCACGCCGCGCAGCAACCCGGCAACCTACACCGGCCTGTTCACGCCCATCCGCGAGCTTTTCGCGGGCGTGCCCGAGGCGCGCACTCGCGGCTACGATCCCGGCCGATTCAGCTTCAACGTCAAGGGCGGGCGCTGCGAAGCCTGCCAGGGCGACGGCGTGGTCAAGGTGGAAATGCACTTTCTGCCCGACATGTACGTGCCCTGCGACGTGTGCCACGGCAAACGCTACAACCGTGAAACGCTGGAAATCCGCTACCGGGGCCGCAACATCAGCGAAGTGCTGGACCTGACGGTTGAGCAGGCGCTGGACTACTTCGAATCCGTGCCGGCCATCTCGCGCAAGTTGCACACGCTGATTGACGTCGGCCTGTCCTACATACGCCTGGGCCAAAGCGCGACCACGCTGTCGGGCGGTGAAGCGCAGCGCGTGAAGCTGTCGCTGGAGCTGTCGCGCCGCAGCACCGGACGCACGCTGTACATCCTGGACGAACCCACCACCGGCCTGCATTTCCGCGATATTGAATTGCTGCTGCAAGTGCTGAACCAGTTGGTCGACAGCGGCAACACAGTGCTCATCATCGAACACAACCTGGACGTCATCAAAACGGCGGACTGGCTGATCGACATGGGCCCGGAAGGCGGCGATGGCGGCGGCTACGTGGTGGCGCAAGGCACGCCGGAAGACGTCGCGAACACGCAGGCCAGCCACACCGGGCAATACCTGGGCAAGCTGCTGCGGCGTAACGCCAGCAGGTAGATCGACTTATCAACACCCCCCGCGAGGACCCGCGCCATGTACACCCTGATCATCGGCAACAAGAATTACTCTTCGTGGTCCTTGCGGCCGTGGCTGGCGCTACGAGCCACGGGCATCGCGTTCACTGAGCAAAAGCTCGGATTTTTCACAGAAGAGTTTTCACGCAAGGTGGGCGCGGTGTCGCCCGCCGGGCTGGTGCCGGTATTGCTGGACGACGACTTCGCCGTCTGGGATTCCCTGGCCATATGTGAATACGTGGCCGAACGGCATCCAGATGCCGGGCTATGGCCCAAGGACGCCAAGGCGCGCGCCCGCGCGCGTTCGCTGGTGGCGCAAATGCACAGCGGCTTTGGCGCCATGCGCAATGCCCTGCCGATGAATATCGAAGCGCATCTGCCCGGCATCAAGCTGCCCGAGGCCGCGCAACAGGATATCTCGCGCCTGCAAGCCATCTGGCACGACACCCGCGCTGAATTCGGCCAGGGCGGCCCGTTCCTGTTCGGTGCATTTTCGATTGCCGACGCATTCTTTGCGCCGGTGGTGTCGCGCTTCACCACCTACGGCATCGCTGCCGCGGGCGCCGTGCGCGACTACATGGACGCCGTCCTGGCGCTGCCGGCCATGCAGGATTGGATGCGCGATGCACGCGCCGAAGCCACTTTTGTGCCGGAAGACGAACCCTATCGAAAGCACCGCTAGGCGGGCAAGGCGCGCGGCCAGCCAACCAGCCCAGCCGCTTCAACCCATTTCGAACAGGCGCTTGTGCTCGCGGATGGCGTAGCGGTCGGTCATGCCGGCGATGTAATCGGCAATGGCGCGCGCCTGCTCGTTGAATGCCGGGCGCCGGTAGTCGGGCGGCAGCAGGCGCGGGTCATCCAGAAACGCCGCGAACAGTTCGCGCACAATGCGGCGTGCCTTGGCCGTCATGCGCAGCACCTGGTAGTGCCGATACAGGTTGTCGAACAAGAACTTCTTCAAGGCATCGGCCTCGAGCCGGATATCGTCCGAGAACCCCGCCAGCGGCGGTGAGCGGCGCACGTCGTCCACGCTGGCCGGCGCCGCGTCGCGGATGCGGGCCAGCGAGGTTTGCGTCAGGTCGACGATCAGCGTGTTGATCATGCGGCGGATGGTCTCTGCCACGGCACGACGCGGCGCCAGGCCCGGATAGCGCTCCAGCACATAGGCGTGATGCCGTTCGAAGATCGACACGTCCTGCAGTTGCTCAAGCGTGATCAACCCGGAGCGCAGGCCGTCGTCGATATCGTGGTTGTTGTAGGCGACCTCGTCGGCCAGGTTGGCCAGTTGCGCTTCCAGCGACGGCTGCGTGCGGCTCAGGAAGCGTTCGCCCACGTCGCCCAATTGGCGCGCGTGCGCGGCCGAGCAATGCTTGAGGATGCCTTCGCGCGTTTCAAAGCAAAGATTCAAGCCATTAAAGTCGGCGTAGCGCTCTTCAAGCTCGTCCACCACGCGCAGGCTTTGCAGGTTGTGCTCAAAACCGCCCGCTTCGGGCGCCAGTTCGCGCATGCAGGCGTTCAGCTCGTCCTGCCCTGCATGGCCAAAGGGCGTATGGCCCAGGTCGTGGGCCAGCGAGATGGCTTCGGTCAGGTCTTCCGACAGCTGCAGGCTACGGGCCAGCGTGCGCGCAATCTGCGCCACTTCCAGGCTATGCGTCAGGCGGGTGCGAAAGAGATCGCCTTCATGGTTGACGAAGACCTGCGTCTTGTATTCCAGCCGGCGAAACGCGCCGGAATGCACGATGCGGTCGCGGTCGCGCTGAAACTCGGTCCGGTTCTCGGGCGGAGGCTCTGCCGTTTTCCGACCACGCGATTGAGACGGGTCGGATGCGTAAGAAGCCAGTTCATTCATCTGCAACACCGTCTCCAATCGCGGTTACTGGGTGGTTCGGGCCAAGACGGCGCGCACGGCGTCGTCGGGGGCCGCGCGCATGAAGGCTTCGCCGATGCGCGGCATGAGCACGTAGCGGATGGACCCGCCTTCCGTTTTCTTGTCGACCTGCATCAAGTCCAGCCAGCGGTCCGCACCCAGGTCGGGCGCCACGACCGGGCAGCCGATAGCGGCCACCAGCGCGCGCACGCGCTCGACATCGGCGCGGTCAAAGCCGGCCACGTCGGCAGACAATTCAGCCGCCTGCACCATGCCGCAACCGACGGCCTCGCCGTGCAGCCAGGCGCCATAGCCCAGGCCGGATTCAATGGCATGGCCAAAGGTGTGACCCAGATTCAGGATGGCGCGCAAGCCGGACTCGCGCTCGTCCTTGCCCACCACCTGCGCCTTCAGCTCGCAAGAGCGGCGGATGGCATGGGCAACGGCCTGCGGGTCCAGCGCGCGCAGCTTCGCGGCATTGGTTTCGCACCAGGTCCAGAAATCCGGGTCCAGGATCAAGCCGTACTTGATGACTTCGGCCAACCCCGCCGACACTTCCCGCGCGGGCAGGGTGTTCAGCACATCGGTGTCGATTTCGACCGCCACCGGCTGGTAGAACGCCCCGATCATGTTCTTGCCCAGCGGATGGTTGACGGCGGTCTTGCCGCCCACGGACGAGTCCACCTGGGCCAGCAGGGTGGTGGGCACCTGCAGAAAGCGCACGCCGCGCATATAGACGGCGGCGGCAAAGCCCGTCATGTCGCCGATGACGCCGCCGCCCAGCGCCACCAGGACGCAACGGCGATCCAGGCGGTGGGTCAGCAAGGCGTCGAAGATCAGGTTCAGCGACTGCCAGTCTTTGTAGGCTTCGCCGTCCGGCAGCTCGATGCGCAACACCCGCTTGCCGGTGCGCGCCAGCGCCGCTTCGGCGCGTTCGCCGTACAGCGCCGCCACCGTGGGGTTGGTCACGACCGCAATCGCGGTGGCGTCGGCGGGAATGCATTGGTCCAGGGCATCGATGCGGCCGGGGCCGATATGGATCGGATAGCTTCCGCCCGGGGTGTCGACGTCAACAACGTTCATATGCGCTTCTCAAAGGCTTGTAATTGCGGCAGCAGCGCCTTGACCAGGGTGTGGATGGGCGTCGCGCCCGTTTCCACGACCAGATCGGCGACTTCTTTATAGAGGGGTTCGCGCAGGGTCATCAGGTCCCGCAGGGTGCCGCGAGGGTCCGCCGTGGCCAGCAAAGGCCGGTTGCGGTCGCGGCAGGTCCGGCGGAACAATTCGTCCACGCTGGCTCTTAAATAGATGACAATTCCGCGCTCGTGCAGCCGTTGGCGATTCTCGGGAGCCAGGATCGCGCCGCCGCCGGTGGCAAGAATTATGTTGCGCCGTTGGGTACACTCCTCCAAGGCGGCGGACTCTCGGCGACGAAAACCGGCTTCGCCCTCGATTTCGAAGATAACCGGCACCCGAACGCCGCAACGCGCCTCGAGCTCATGATCCAGATCCATAAACTCGCGCCCCAACGCACGCGCCAGACTACGACCTATGGTGGTCTTGCCCGCGCCCATCATCCCGACCAGGAAGACGGGCAAATCGTGCGGCAACGACACAGTCTTGCCTGTGCATTCGATGGCGCAAGGCACGTTTTCAGGCGCCTCGCCGGAGGGCGCTGGGTCCGGGTCAGCTTCCGGACATGAGTGGGCGGAAAAGTTCATGTCGGCATTATCACATCTGCCGCCAGTTGCCCGCGCACCACACAGAACAATCTTGTTACAGAAACCGATCCGTCTCGCTGAGACGGGGCCGGAGATACCCGTAAAATCGCCGCGATGAGCAAGCCCCAGAATTCCTCCAAGAAAGACAAGCCCGCCAAGAGCGGCTCCCCGATCCTGCGATTCTTCGTAAAAACCGGCATCTTCGGTGTCGGCCTGTTCCTGTGCGGCGTATTGCTGGCCGGAATGGCGCTGGCCCTGGCTTGGCCCAACCTGCCAAACCTGAACGCCATGACGGACTACCGCCCGAGGGTGCCGCTGCGCGTCTACACGGCGGATCGCGTCCTGATCGGTGAATTCGGCGAAGAACGCCGCAACGTGCTGCGCTTCAATGAAATCCCCGACGTCATGAAGTCGGCGGTGCTGGCGGCCGAGGACGACCGCTTCTACCAGCACGGTGGAATCGACTGGATGGGCGTGGTGCGGGCCGGCCTGACCAACCTGATCAACATGTCGAAGACGCAGGGCGCCAGCACGATCACGATGCAGGTGGCGCGCAACTTCTACCTGTCGTCGGAAAAGACCTATTCGCGCAAGTTCTACGAACTGCTGCTGACATTCAAGATCGAAAACGAGCTCACCAAGGACCAGATCCTTGAGCTCTACATGAACCAGATCTACCTGGGCCACCGCGCTTACGGCTTCGCGGCCGCGTCGCGCGCCTACTTCGGCAAGCCGCTGTCGGAAGTGACACCGGCCGAAGCCGCCATGCTGGCCGGCATTCCGAAGGCGCCCTCGCGCTTCAACCCGATTTCAAACCGCCCCCGCGCCGAACTGCGCCAACGCTACGTGCTGGGCCGCATGCTTTCGCTGGGCTACCTGACCGAACCCGAATACAAGCAGGCGATGGCGCAGCCCATCGTCATGAAATCGGCGGAAGGCACGCCGGCCGGCGGCTATGCCATCCATGGCGAATACGTGGCCGAACTGGCGCGCCAACTGCTCTATAACGTCTATCAGGACAACGTCTACTCGCGCGGCATCAACATCTACACCACGGTGCAGTCCAAGGACCAGGAAGCGGCCTATCGCGCCGTGCGTGAGGGCGTGCTGGACTACACCCGCCGCGCGCCCTACCCCGGCCCGGAAGAGCAGCTCGACCTGCCCCCCGGCACCGAGAACAATCCCGCCGCGCTGGATGAATTCCTGGATGGCGTGTTCGACAAGTTCGGCGACAGCGGCGACCTGCTCACCGCCCTGGTGCTGTCGGCCAGCCCCACCGAAGTGAAACTGGCGCGCAGCTCGCGCGAAATCATCACGATCACGGACAAGAAAGTGTTGGCCGTCGTGGCGCGCGCGCTGAACGACAAAGCCAAACCCGCGCAGCGCATCAAGCGCGGGTCGGTGGTGTACATCCGCAAGTTCGGCGATCACTGGGAAATCATCAACCTGCCGTCGGTGCAGGCGGCGTTCGTGGCCCTGACCCCGCAAGATGGCGCCATCCGCGCCATGGTGGGCGGCTTCGATTTTTATCGCGGCAACTTCAACCGCGTGACGCAAGCCTGGCGCCAGCCGGGTTCGAACATCAAGCCGTTCATCTACGCCGCCTCGCTTGAGCGCGGCCTGACCCCGGCCACGCAGATTTCCGACCAGCCGTTTGAACTGAGCGCGGCGCAAACCGGCTCCAAGGCCTGGAATCCCAAGAACTACGGCAACCAGTACGAGCCCATGCTGACCCTGCGCCAGGGCCTGTACAAGTCGAAGAACATGGTGTCGATCCGCATCCTGCAGGCCATCGGCCCGCAGTACGCGCAAGACTATCTGACCCGCTTCGGCTTCGACAAGGCGCGCCAGCCGCCCGTGCTGCCGCTGGCACTCGGCGCGGGCTCCGTGACGCCGCTGCAACTGGCGGGCGCGTTCTCGGTGTTCGCCAACGGCGGTTACCGCGTCACGCCCTACCTGATCGACCGAGTCACCGACAGCAGCGGCAAGGTCATCATGCAGTCCCGGCCCGTTGTGGCCGGTGACGCGGCGGCCCGCGCCATCGATCCGCGCACGGCCTGGGTCATGGACGACATCCTGCGCGGCGTGGCCACCTACGGCACCGCGGCCCGCGCCCGGGTACTGCTCAAGCGCAACGACATCGCCGGCAAGACGGGCACGACCAACGAATCCGTGGACGCCTGGTTCTCGGGCTACACCCCGAACCTGGTGGCAACGTCGTGGCTGGGCTTTGACCAGCCCAAGTCGCTGGGCTCGCGTGAAACGGGCGGCGGTGTCGCCATGCCGATCTGGGTTGATTACATGCAGGAAGTCCTGAAGGGCGTGCCGGAAGAAAAGCCGCGCCCCCGTCCCGACGGCCTGATCGTGGAAAACGGCGAGTACTACTTCTCGGAATTCCCTCCTGGCCAGGCCGTCGCCCGCCTGGGGCTGCCCGAGGCCGATACGCTGGGTGAATTCCTGAACGGTCTGGGCAGCAGCAGCCCGGACACGCAGATCAAGGTTGCGCCGGGCGTGGGCACGCAAAACACCGCGCCCTGGTCGCAGAAGATCCCGTTCTGACGCAACAAGGCCGGCCTGGATAGGCCGGCCTTTTTACTGCTGACAGCTTCCAGCGTCTTACTGCAACACCGCTTCGGCCGGCCTGAAACGCTTGAAATCCCACTGCCTGCCCGGCGCGGCCTCCAGCAACTGGCGCGTGTAGCCATCCCGCGGCCGAGTCAGCACCGCGGCTGCCTCCCCCGCCTCGACGATCTGCCCGGATTTCATCACAACGATGGAATTGCAGATCTGCGCCGCGACCCGCAGGTCGTGCGTGATGAACAGCACCGCCGTATCAGTGCGGGCGCGGATGTCCTCAAGCAGTTCCAGCACCTGCGCCTGTACCGACACGTCCAGCGCGGAAACCGCCTCGTCGGCGATCAGGATGTCGGGCCGCAGGGCAAGCGCCCGCGCGATGCAGATGCGCTGGCGCTGCCCGCCGGAAAACTGATGCGGATAGCGGTCCATGGTGTCCGCCCCCAGCCCGACGATATCCAGCAGCTCGATGGCTCGCGCCCGGGCTTCGTCTTGCGGCACGCCGAAATTGCGCATCCCCTCGACGATCGAATCGCCCACGCGGATGCGCGCATTCAGCGACCGGTAGGGGTCCTGGAACACCACTTGGATGCGTTTGCGCACGGGATAAAATTCCCGTTTGCTGGCCGTGGCGATCTCGGTGCCGTCCAGGCGCACGCTGCCTGAACTGGGATCGATCAGGCGCGCGATGCACCTCGCCAGGGTGGACTTGCCCGAGCCCGACTCACCCACGATGCCGACGATTTCCTTCTTGCGCAGCGTGAAGCTGACATCGCGCACGGCGTGCACCGACCGCTTCGCCTTGAAGAAGCCGCGCTCGTTATAGGTCTTGTGCAGACCCTGCACGACCAGCACGGGTTCGCCTTCGGGCGCCTGCCGCGCGGCCGGCGCCAGGCCCGGCACCGACGACACCAGCATACGGGTGTAGGCCTCTTTCGGGCGCGCCAGGATCTCGTCGCGGGTGCCCACCTCTACCAATCTTCCTCGGTTCATCACGGCGATGCGGTCGGCAATCTCCGCCACCACGCCAAAGTCATGCGTGATGAACAGCACCGCGGTGTTGTGCGACTTCTGCAGCTCCAGGATCAACGCCAGGATCTGCTTCTGGGTCGTCACGTCCAACGCGGTGGTGGGCTCGTCGGCGATGAGCAGCTTGGGATTCAGGATCAGCGCCATGCAGATGACGATGCGCTGGCGCTGTCCGCCAGACAACTGGTGCGGATAGGATTGGTAGATGCGCTCCACATCCGGCAGCCGCACCGACTCCAGCATGTCCAGGATCTTGCGCTTGCGGGCGGCCGCGTCCAGGCCGCTGTGGGTACGCAGCACCTCGTCGATCTGCCAGCCCACCGTGCGCACCGGATTGAGCGCCGTCATGGGTTCCTGGAAAACCATGGACATGCGGGTGGCGCGCAGTTCCCGCAGGCGCTCCGGCGTGCACGCCAGCACGTCTTCGCCGTCAAGCAGGATGCGGCCCGCGCTGGGCCGCAGCGCGTCTGGCGCCAGCAGGCCCATCACCGAAAACGACGTGACGGACTTGCCCGATCCGGATTCCCCGACCACGCACAAGGTTTCACCGGCGTGTATGTCGAAGCTGATGCCTTCGACCACGTAGCGCGGCGCATCCTCCGGCGCCCCCACCAACTCCACCGACAGATTCTGTACTTGCAGGACGGGCATTGTGGAATCGTTCATGTCAGACCCTCCGCGCCATCTTGGGATCAAGGGCGTCACGCATGGCGTCGCCCAGCATGTTCACGCTAAGCACGGTCAGCGCCAGGAAAAGACCTGGCAGCAGGATCAGCCCAGGCTTGATCTGGAAGTACATGCGCCCCTCGGCGATGACGTTGCCCCAGGACGGGAATTCGGGCGGCATGCCCACGCCCAGAAAGCTCATGACCGCCTCGGACAGCATGGCGGACGCGAAGATGAAAGTGCCCTGCACGATCAGCGGCGCCACGGTGTTGGGCACCAGATGGCGCATCATCAACACGTGCGTGGGCGTGCCCAGCGAGATGGCGGCTTCCACATAGGGCTCGTCGCGCAGGCTCAGGATCAGCCCACGCACCAGGCGCACCACGCGCGGAAACTCGGGCACGGCAATGGCGATCAGCACCGTCAGCATGCTGGCGCCGGTCACGGCAACCAGCGCGATGGCCAGCAGGATGCTGGGCACGGACATGATGCCGTCCATGACGCGCATGATGACCATGTCCGCCGCGCGAAAGTAGCCGGCGATCACGCCCAGCAGCAGTCCGGGTATCAGCGCGGCGACGGCGGTGCCCGCCCCGATCATCAGCGAAATGCGCGCGCCGTGGACCACGCGCGACAACACGTCGCGGCCGTAGGCGTCGGTGCCGAACCAGTGCTCGGCGGAAAAGCCCTTCAAACGCTGCATGGGATTGATGGCCATGGGATCGGCCAGGCCCAGCAGGTTGGCCGAGATGGCGGCCAGCACGATGATCGCAAGCATCACCAGCGCAGCCATGACCGGCCATGTGGACAGCGTGCGAACCAGCGCCGACCTGGGCCGTTTGCGGATGGCGGGCGCGAGGCTGGCCCCACCCGCTATCGAGTGTATGGAAGTAGACATGCGGGTTCCTTCAATAACGGATGCGCGGATCGAACACCGAGTACAGGACGTCGATGGTCAGGTTCACGCCGATGTAGACCAGCGAGAACAGCAGGATCAGCCCCTGGATCAGCGGATAATCCCGGGCCAGCACGGACTCGACCACCAGCCGGCCCAGGCCAGGCAGGTTGAACACCGACTCCGTGACGACCACCCCGCTGATCAGCAGCGCGATGCTGACGCCGATCACGGTGATGATGGGAACGGCCGCGGTGCGCAACGCGTGCGCCATCATCACGGCGCGTTCGGTAATGCCCTTGGCGCGCGCGGTGCGGATGAAGTCTTCACCCATCACTTCCAGCACGCTGCTGCGCGCGATGCGCGCAATCAGGGCGACAAAGCCCGTGCTGAGCGCAAGGGTGGGCAGCAGCAAGTGCATGCCGAAGGCCCAGAGGCCCGCCGACGGCGACTTGTAGCCCTGCACCGGCAGCCAGCCCAACTTCATGGCGAACAGCAGAATCAGGGCATAGCCGGTGACGAAGATGGGCACCGAAAAGCCCAGCACCGAAAACGCCATCACCGCCCGGTCCGCGCGGGTGCCGCGCCGCCAGGCCGCGAACACGCCCAGCGGCACCGCGATCAGCGTGGACAGCAGGATGGTCGACAGCGCGAGGGCCAGCGACGGCCCCACGCGGCTGCTGATCATCGCGGTGACGGGCGTGCCCGAATGCAGCGACACGCCCAGATCACCCCGCAGCACCTGCCCGCTCCACAGGAAGAACTGGGTGGCCAGCGACCGGTCCAGCCCCATGTGCTCGCGGATCTGCGCCAGTTGCGTCTCGGTGGCCGCATCGCCCGCCAGCATCAGCGCCGGATCCCCCGGCGTCAGCCGCAGCAGGCAGAACACCAGCACGGCCACCGTCAGCACCACGGGAACCGTGGCCAGGATGCGTCTGAGTAGGTAGCTGAACATGCTGGCTTACCGGCTGGCTTTCTTGATGTTCCAGAACACCGGCGCGGGTGACTCCAGCACGCCCGACAGCTTCTTGCTGTAGGCCGCGGCCGTCTCGATCTGGCCCAGCGTGATGGCCACGCCTTCATCCAGCATCACGTCCTGCAACTGTTCGGCGATCTGCTTGCGTTCCGGTTCCGTCGCCGCCACCAGGAACTGGTCGCGCAGCGCTTCCACCTTCGGCACGGTCGGCCAGCCGAACCAGGCCTTCTCGCCGTTGGCCGACACGCCATAGTTGCGCAGCGGATCCATGATTTCGCTGACGTGCCACGTGGTCACGAAAATGCTCCAGCCGCCCTTGGCCGGCACGTCGCGGTTGGCGCGGCGCGACAACATGGTCATGAAGTCCATGGCTTGCAGTTGCACGTTGAAGCCCGCCTGGCGCAACTGCTGCGCCATCACCACGGGAATGGCGGAGGCCATGGCGATGTCGGTGGCATGCAGGATCACCACGGGCGTGCCGTCATACTTGGCTTCCTTCAGCAGCGCCTTGGCCTTGTCGATGTTGGACGGCACGATCATATCGGCGCGCGTATCGCTGGAATACGGCAGGCCGCAACCGAACACCGCGCCGCAGGTCTTGAAGTATTCCGGGTCGCCTACCTGCGCCTTCAGGATGTCGTCCTGGCCGACCGCGTACATGGCCGCCTGGCGCACCAGCTTGTTGTCGAAGGGCGCGTTGAGCTGGTTGAAGCGGTACATGGGCTGGTAGCCCATCTTGTCCAGCACCCGCAACGTCAGGTCCGGCGAACTCTTCACCATCGGCACCAGATCGAACGGCACGGTCTCGATGTAATCGACCTCGCCGCCCAGCAAGGCATTCACCGTCGTCATCGGGTCGGCCATGGCCACCCATTCCACGCGGTCCACGTTCACCACCTTGCCGCCTGCCGTCCAGCTGGGCGCTTCCTTGCGCGGCACGTAGTCAGTGTTCTTTTCGTAGACCGTTTTCACGCCCGGCTGAAATTCCTTTTGCACGAACTTGAAAGGCCCCGACCCCGTGTAGTCGGTGATGGCCTGCGCCACTGGCGTCTGCGCCACGCGCTTGGGCATCATGAAGCTGGGCAGGCCGCTGGGCTTGCCCAACGCCGACAACACGTCCGCCGGTTCCTTCAGCACGATCTTGAAGGTCTTGTCGTCGACGACGTCCATCGACGTGACCAGCGGCATCAGTTGACGGCCGGTCTTGTCCGACTGCGCCCAGCGCTGGATCGACGCCACGCAATCCTCGGCTTTCACCGGCGCGCCGTCATGCCATTTCAGGCCGTCGCGCAGCGTGAACGTGTAGGTCTTGCCGTCCGGCGAGATCTCCCACTTGTCCGCCATCTGCGGCTGGACCTTGTTGTTCGCGTCCGTCGCCAGCAGCGTGTCGTAAATCATGTAGGCGTGATTGCGCGTCTGGTGCGATGCCGTCAGCACGGGGTCCAGCACCGTCAGCTTGCTGGCCATCACCACGGTCAGCGTTTCCGCCTGCGCGGGCGCCCAGGCCATGGCGGCGGCACAAGCCAGCGCCGCGCCGACACGGCCCAGGCCGTAGCGGGTTTCAAGCGTTTCAGTATTCAGATAAGCCATGTCATTCCCTTGAAGTTTTTATGGATGAACGGGGCCTGTGCCGGCCCTTCGGATGGAGTTGCGATCGGATCAGACGATGTCAAACGACAGCGGTGACATCTGTTCGGCGCTGCGGCCGGCCACCAGGTCACGCGAAGGCACCAAGGCCTCGGCGCGGCGCTGGGCCTCATCCACCTGCTCGGCTGCCTTGCGGTAATCCAGCGAATGCACCTGCCCCTCATGCACCACACGATGGCCGTCGACGTACACGGTGTGCACGGCGCGGTCCGCGGCGGCGTAGACAAGACTGCGCACCGGGTCGCGCGACGGGCGCATCAAGTGATGGGTCATGTCCACCATCACGAGGTCGGCGCGCGCGCCCACCGCGACGCGGCCCAGGTCGTCGCGGCCCAGCGCCTTCGCGCCGCCGACGGTCGCGGCATGGAACACTTCACCCGTGGTGACGGCGCGCGGCGTTTGCGCCATCAGGCGAGCCAGATAGCCCACGTGGCGCATTTCCTCGATCATGTTGTGCGGATACGTGTCCGTGCCGATGCCCAGGTTGATACCCGCGCGGCGATAGCGCCCGAAGTCGCGCAGCGCCATGCCCCGGCGCATGAAAACCGTGGGACAGTGAGCCACGCTGGCGCCTGTTTCAGACAGAATGGACAGGTCGGTCGCCGTGCCCCAGTGCGTGTTCGGATGGTCGTCCACGAAGATGCCGTGGCCCACGATGCTGCCGGGGTCCAGCACGCCCAGGCTGTGCAGCCACTGAACCGGCGTCAGGCCATGGCGACGCGTGATCTCGTGAAATTCCGGCAGCGACTGCGCGGCATGCGTCTGCCAGCCGATGCCACGGCGCTTCGCCTCCTGGTGGCTGGCCTTCAGCAGTTCCGGCGTGCAGGTGTCGATCTGCGCCGGCACCAGCATGCCCGTCAGCCGGCCGCATGCATGCGCCTCGGCCTTGTCGATCAGCGCCAGCGCGCGCTCCATGCCCGCCTCGCCGGCCTTCTCGTTCCAGTCGTATTCCACAACATGGCCGTTGCGCGTGTACCAGCGCGCCGAGCGGAACATGGGCGCGATATAAGCCCGCAAGCCGCTCTGCACCATGATGTCGATCCATTGCTCGTGCGCCACCGACATATCCACCACCGTCGTCACGCCAGACATTAGTAGCTCGGCGGCGGCCAGCGTCAACTGCGCGGGCGCGGCCTCGTCGTCGCCTTCCATCGTGGGCATGTACTCGTACAGGTTCGAGTTGTACAGGCCCGCCGACCCGGTCTCGTCCGTGTAGCCCTTGTTGATGGGCTCGTGCACCAGATGGCTATGGATGTCGACCAGGCCCGGCATCACCATCATGCCGCTGCCACTGACGATCTCTGCGTCGGGCGCCACCGCCTGCGCGCCCGGCCCCACGTGCGTAATGCGCCCGTTTGCGAACGCCACGTCGGCGTTCTTCATATAAACATGCCGCTGGCGTGCCTCGTCCCAGGCAACCACAACGTCGGCGTTCTTGATCAAGGTAGTTTTCAACGCAATATCCTCCGAATAATCCCGAATAACCGTGTAGCGCGCTAGCGCCAGGCGGGCCGCGCGCCCTTGCGGGCGCTGGGTGGCGCCAGGCTGGGCAGCCCGCGCGGCAAAAACTTTCCTTGGCCCGGCGCGCCGACAAAGCGCTCGCCGTCCCACACGACCTGCCCACGCAACAGGGTCATCGCGGGCCAGGCTCGCAGCGTCATGCCCGCATACGGCGTGTAGTCCACTGCGTGGTGCAGGTGTTCGTTGGTCAGCGTGAATTCGCGCTCTTCCCAGATCACCAGGTCGGCATCGCTGCCGATGGCCAACGTGCCCTTTTGCGGGTACAGACCGTAGGCGCGCGCCGGCTGGGTCGCGGTCAGCTCCACAAAGCGATTCAGGCTGATGCGCCCGCCCAGCACACCTTCCGAATACAGCAGCGGCATGCGCGTTTCAATGCCGGGAATGCCGTTCGGAATATGGCGGAACGCCACCTCTTTGCCGCCGGGCGTCTTGCCGTCGTCGCCCGTCAGGTTGAAGGGCGAGTGGTCCGACGAAAACACCGTGAACAAGCCGTCCGCCAGCCCCTGCCAGATATCCTCCTGGCTGGATTTGTCGCGTGGCGGGGGGCTGCATACGCAGCGCGCGCCGACATAGCTGTCATCCATGCCCAGGTCGGCGGCGGTCAGCAAAATGTATTGCGGGCAGGTTTCGGCATAGACATTCAGGCCCTTGGCGCGCGCCTCGCGGATCTGCGCAACCGCTTCGCCGCCCGAGATATGCACCAGCAGGATCGGCACGTCGATGAGTTCGGACAGTGCAATCGCGCGATGTGCGCCCTCGCGCTCCACCAAGGTCGGCCGCGACACCGCATGAAAACGCGGCGCGGTGCGGCCCGAGGCTTCCAGGCGGCGCGTCAGCCAGGCGATGCAGTCCGAGTTCTCGGCATGAATCATCGCCATGCCACCATGCGTGCGCGCCACGTCCAGCACGTCCAGGATCTGGCCGTCGGACAGCTTGAGCGCGTCGTAGGTCATGTACAGCTTGAACGAGGTGTAGCCAGCCTTGATCAGGCGCGGCAGTTCCTCGGCCAGCGCGGCGGGCGTGGGGTCGGTCAGGATCAGGTGGAAGGCATAGTCCACGCACGCGCGGCCGTCGGCGCGCTGGTGGTAGTCGTCAATGGCGGCCTGCACGGTGCCGCCCTTGCGCTGCGCCGCGAACGGGATCACGGTGGTGGTGCCACCGCAGGCGGCCGAGCGCGTGCCGGTGAAGAAGTCGTCCGCCAACTTCACGGGCGGCGCCATCGGTTGGTCCAGGTGGCAATGGGCGTCGATGCCGCCCGGCGTCACCACCCGCCCAGCCACGTCGATTTCGCACAGGCCCGGCGCCAGACCATGCCCGATCTGCACGATGCGGCCGTCCGAAATCCCCAGATCCGCGCGACAGGTATCACCGGCGGTCGCCAGCACCGCGTCACGCAGCACCAGGTCAAAACCTTGCTTCGTCATATGCGTCAGCCCGTCTTATCCGCCCTTTCCGCGCCGCGAAAAGCGCGGCCGGATGAGCATGCTGTGAGCGGATTCTAGGCCGAATACAAGAATGATTACGCTAGTGATAACCCTGAAATATACATTTCAATCTAAAATTGTTAACATTATTTTTGACTGCGCACCGCGCTGCGTCTCCAACAGCGGCGGCTGATCGGGTATCTTCACGTTCATCCGTCATGTTGCTAACAACATGAGCCCTACAAGCGGCAAGGCACCGCTCATTACCCACGGCGGCGATCCCGCCCTGGCATCTCACGCGCAAACCAAGAACGAGCCCATGGCATCAGACAAACGCGAAACTTCGGTCACCGGCATCTACGAGCGCATCTACCGCGCCATCCTGGACAACCGCCTCAAACCCGGCACCAAGCTGGTCGAAGAGCGCCTGGCCGAAATCTTCGAAGTCAGCCGACCGCGCATCCGCGAAGTCCTTGCGCGCCTGGCCCATGAACAGATCGTCGAACTGTTCCCCCAGCGCGGCGCCTATGTGGCCAAGCCGTCCATCGAAAAAGCGCGGGACGTCTTCGAGGCCCGCAGGCTGATCGAGCCCGCCGTGGTGCGGCGCCTGACGCAGAACCTCACCCCCGAAAAGCTGGCGCGCCTGCGCGAGCACGTCGTCCTGGAACACGATGCCCGCAAGCGCGACGACAAGCGCGCCATCATCCGGCTGGCCGGGGAATTCCATATTCTGCTGAGCGAACTGGCGGGCAACGGCGAACTGGCGCGCACCATGCGCGAACTGTCCACGCTGACCTGTCTCGTCATCTTCCTGTACAACCTGCCCACCGCCACCAGTTGCCGCGACGACGAACACGAACTCATCACCGAAGCCATCGCGGCCCGTGACGCCCAACGCGCCGAGGAACTGACGCTGCATCACCTGGAGCACATCGAACAAAGCGTGAAGCTGGAATCGGTGGAAGAATCCGTGGATCTGGAAGAAGTCTTCAAGTTCTGACCTCCGCCCACATACGCCCGGCGAAAAAAACAATAAGCCCCAGGTCGCGAAACCTGGGGCTTATATGTAGCCTGAAACATGCAGCCTGAATGCCGGCCAATGAATGCCGGCCAATGATGTCGGCCTTTCTACCTGCCGACTACGCCAACCTTACAGTTTCAGCGTCACGGGGACGCCGGCCGCGGCCGAACAGATCTGCGACAAGGCGTCGGGCAGTTGCGGGCCGCCTCGGGTATCGTTCCAGTGCTGGCCGTCGTAGCGGTAGTGGAAGCCGCCGCTGCGCGCCGCCACCCAGAGCTCCTGCATGGCAGCCTGGCTGTTCACGACGACGTGGGTGTTATCTTCAAAGACCATGGTCAAGACATTGCCGCTGCGGCTGGCTTCCACATCGACGTCGAGCGAAGCCGCCCAGTCATCGGCCTGGCTTTCGATGCTGTCCAGCACCTGGTCGATCAACGCAAGAAATTCGGTTTCGGTCATAATCGAGCCTGCAAGAATTACGGAGTTCCCAGTGTTCCAATTGGCATTCAGCCGCATGGCTCTTCGCATTGTAGCCACGCTTGTGGCCTCCGGCATGGTGGCGGCTTGCGGGTACAAGGGGCCTTTATATATGCCGACGCCTGACGGCAAGCCGCCGTCGAGTTCGCAGCCGGCGCCACAAATTCCGCCGCCTCCGCCGCTCCCATGACATCCGCCTTTCCCTTGCCGCCACCGTTAGCCGGCCATCCCTACTTTCAGTACCGCAATAACGTACTGTACGCCGAGGATGTGCCGCTGGACCACCTGGCGCATGGGCTAGGCACCCCGCTGTACGTCTATTCCCGCGCGGCCCTCAAGGCCGCCTGGGAAACTTACCATAGCGCCATCGGGCAACGTCCCGTGCTGGTCTGCTACGGCATGAAGGCCAATTCCAATCTGGCGGTGTTGAAGGAATTCGTGCGGCTGGGCGCGGGCTTTGACATCGTTTCGGGCGGAGAACTCAAGCGCACGCTGGCGGTCGGCGCCGACCCGTCCAAGATCGTGTTTTCCGGCGTGGGCAAGCAAGCCTGGGAAATGCGCGACGCGCTGGCGGCCAAGGTGAAGTGCTTCAACGTGGAGTCCGAAGCCGAGCTGCACCGCCTGTCCGACGTGGCCGAAGCATTGGGCGTACGCGCTCCGGTATCGCTGCGCGTGAACCCCGACGTGGACGCGCAGACGCACCCCTATATCTCCACCGGCCTGAAAGAAAACAAGTTCGGCATCGCCATCGAATCGGCGTTGGACGTCTATCGCGTCGCGCGAAACTTGCCGGGCCTGGAAATCGTTGGCGTTGATTGCCATATCGGCTCGCAACTGACCGACATCAGTCCCTATTTCGATGCGCTGGAAAAGTTGCTGGACCTGATCGACGCGTTGGATCAGGACGGCATCCGCATCGCCCATCTGGACTTGGGCGGCGGCCTGGGCATCCGCTACACGGACGAGACGCCCCCGTCGCCCAAGGCGCTGCTGGACCGCGTGTTTGAACGCTTGAACGCGCGCGGCCAGGGGCATCTGCACCTGGTGCTGGAGCCGGGCCGTTCGCTCGTCGGCAACGCGGGCGTGCTGCTGACCACCGTGCAATACCTGAAGCACGCTGAAGCGCGCAACTTCGCGATTGTCGACGCCGCCATGAACGACCTGCTGCGCCCAGCGCTCTACGAGGCCTATCACGGCGTGCACCCGTTGCGCCCGCGCGCTGGCGATCAAGTGGAATACGACGTCGTGGGCCCGGTGTGCGAAAGCGCCGACTGGCTGGCCAGGCAGCGCAAGCTGGCGATCCAGCAGGGCGATGTGCTGGCGGTGGAATCCGCGGGCGCTTACAGCATGGCAATGGCCAGCAACTACAACACGCGCGCCCGCGCTGCCGAAGTCATGGTGGATGGCGACCATTACCATGTTGTGCGCCAGCGCGAGACGCTGGACGATCTGCTCAAGGGCGAATCCACGCTACCCTGAGCCCGCGCCCGCTTGCGTCACGCGTCTGGCCGGCTGTTGCGCCGCTGTTGCCCTGCTGTTGCCCTGCTGCTGACCACTCCGAATCGGCTCGTGACTTGCTTGTGGCTGCTGTCCCGCTTTCACTACTTGAACTCGTGCGAGATCGCGGCGGGCTTGCCCGCCGCAACAGTCAATGTCATGCGGTGCTCGCCCGCCGACGCGTTGCGCACCGTCACCTGGTAGCGCCCCGGCGTCAGAGACAACTCTCGCAAGGGCGGACTCACGCCACGTGAACGGCCGTTAACCAGCACTTCTCCCCACGGACGCACGGCCACGCGCACTGCGACAGGCGCGGCCTTGGGTGGTGCCTTGGGTGCTGCATCAGGTGGGGTTTCGGATGCTGTGGTGGGCGGCGCCGTCGTGGCGGACGCGGGTACGCTGCCGGAAGCCTCGACCGCGGCATCGGGCGCCGCAGCGGGCGCGGCGGGCGCGGCATCAGGAGGCTGCGGCGCCGGGGTCGGTGCAAAAGCGGGTGCCGATGCTTCTGGCGTCTGCGCCGGAGCCTGCTGCGTGCTGGCCAGTTGGACGGGTGGCGGCGCCGTCTGCATCCAGGCATACCCGCCCGCGGCCAGCAGCAACAAGCACGCCAGTATCCATGGCAAGGCACGCGGGCGGCGGCGAGGCGCATATTCCGGCGGCGTCTGCGCCACCGTATCGGCTACGGGAAGCACCGGCTCCTCTTCGTCTGGCAGGGCTATCTTCGGCGGGACGACAGGCACGACCGTTGGCTCCCGCAGCGGCAACGCCCCCATCGCTGCCGCGAACGCCGCCAACGTCTGTGGCCGCGCGTGCGCCGGCATCGCCAAACCGCTGTCCACCGCGTCGCAAAACGCCTTGCCGTATCCGTTCGCGCCCCACTCCTCCATAGGCCGGTAGTCATCCCGCACGCGACGCGCCAGCGCGCTGGGCGGCGTGCTGCCCGTGGCCAGGAAGTAGGCCAGCGCCGCCAGGCCATACACATCGGTCCACGGGCCACAGGGATACGCAGGGTCATCTGTGTATTGCTCGAATGCCGCGTAGCCGGCATGCCGGGGCGCATCCTCGGCATCTGGCACCGGTTGCACCGGTGGCGTGGCCAGCATGGCCTGGCTCGATGCGTCTGGGACGGTCCTGTCCAAGGCGACCCCGTCTGAGGCGACCCCGTCTTTGGTGCCTGCGAAGACGAGCGCAGCAGGATAAATACCGCCATGCACCCGGCCTGCCGCATGCAGCGGTGCCAGCGACTCGGCCAGCTCGGCGATGATGCGCGTGACCTCGTCCTGGCGCTTGCGGCCCGGCGGCAAGCGGATCAGCGCATCCAGGCGCGAGTCGCCCGGCGGGACCGGGATGCCTGCATCGGGCGGCATGATGGAAGCAGTAGTCATGCGCGTTCCTCCAGGGTCTATCAGGCTCATGGCCGCCACGTCGGCAGCGACGAGAACAGCCTGGCGAACAAGGTAGCGTTCAGCGCACCGCCGTGCACATAGGTTTGCAAGGCCGCGCCATCCGCCTGGTTGGTCCACCAATAGCTGGTGTGCGAACTGGGGTTGAAGCAGAAAGGCAGGTCGGGCCACGCATTCAAGGCGCGCCGCGCCAAGGGCGCTGATTCCTGTTCAAGCCCCGCGCGCAAGATGTCCATGATGTCGTTGCCCGCTCGCGGCGCGGCAGGGCTAGACGCCGCGGCAGGCATGCGAACCTGCTGCAGGCTGCGGTCAAACTGTTCCGGCGCGCAGCCGTGGCGCACGGCCGCCAGCATGCTGGCGCCCACTTGACGGTAGTAGTCACTGGCGCCGTCCAGCATGCTGCTGTGATATTGCGCGGGCGGCAGCGCCACGACCACGCACAAGGGGTAGCCGCGCCCCACGCGGTCGCGGCTTGGCGTGATGCAGCCCAGTTGCGCCACGCCCGCGCCGGGCCCGGCGGGAATCGCGAAATTCCAGATCGGGGCGGACGCAAAGCTGCGCGCCGCCGCGGCGTCCGGCGCGTGCTTCAACGCCACCAGCCCAAACTGCAACCAGTGATCCCACCACGCGATCAGTTCGCGCGGCAAACGCCGGTGTACGAAGTCGCCCGCCGCCGGGATCTTGCCGTACCACCCTACCTGTCCGCTCTCCACTCCTAGGTCCATGTCTATGTCCTGGTCACGACGCGCCGGGGCAGGCAAAAGCCTGCATCTCGGCTAGATGAAAAGGGCTTTTGACGCTGCTGGCGGTGATCTCCAGCACCACCTTGCGCCCGCCCAGATCGAAGGTGGCCAAGGTGATTTCCGGCGACGCGCCGCGCCGCAACTGGGCGCGGTCCAGCATCCGGTTCAGCGCCCACGGGCCCGACGTCGTCATGCCCGCCGCGCCAACCTGCGGGGTCAACTCGATACGCACCTGATTGCTGCCCCGGGGCCCCGGCCATTGCACCGTGGTCGCCACCTGCGGGCCATGCGCGTAACGCACCGACTGGCCGTCCACGTCCATCACGAACTGCGTGATGCTTGCGTCCATCTCCACCGGCCGGATCGCCACGCGATACGACGGCAAGGGGTTGCCCGCCATGAAGTACACATCGCGGATGACGCCCGCTCGCTGGAACGCATCCAGCGTGGCCGAGCTGCCGCCCGACCGGCCATCGACCCCGGGCTTGAAACGCCAGCGTGGCCCGGACACGTCGATCTGCGTCGCCAGGTTCTTCTGAAAGAAGTCGTCCATCAGCCCGTTGGGCGCGAACAACCGCGCCATGTCGTTGGGCGCCACGTCGCGCGTGGAGCGGCTGGAAAACGGATAGCGTCCCGCCACCGACTGGCCGCAGAACACGCCGATGGTGGCGGAAACGGTCTCGCCCATGCGCGCGCGGGCCACATCGGACACCTCGCCCGACGCGTTCACCGACAAGGCATTGAGCACATCGCGCAAGGGTCCGGGCAAGCGTCCGGCTTCGGCACGCAGCTTGGTCACCGAATCCGAACTGGGAGTGGGGCTGCCGCTGCGCAACGCCGCGTCCGCCGCCGTCAGATAGGTGTAGAGCTCATTGATCAGGCCCGTGGTGGCGGCGATGGGTGGCGCGGCGCCGCCCGCGCCGCCTTCGCCCTGCGCCAGCCGACGATAGGGCTCGAAATGCTGGTCC
Source organism: Achromobacter spanius (assembly GCF_029637605.1). Taxonomy (NCBI): domain Bacteria; kingdom Pseudomonadati; phylum Pseudomonadota; class Betaproteobacteria; order Burkholderiales; family Alcaligenaceae; genus Achromobacter; species Achromobacter spanius. Next base: position 4,313,735 of record NZ_CP121261.1, read on the forward strand.
ACGATGCGCTCCAGCTTGTCATCCGACGCATCCGCGCGCGCGGCAGCGCCCGGCCCCGTCGGCCCGAACATCTGCTCCAGCGCCTCGCGCGTGCTGCTGACACGGTCGCGTGCTTGGTCCACCAGCGATCGGTCGTCCTTGGCCGAGTCGCGCAGCAAGGACGTTTCGCGCGCGACGCCGCGCACCAGTTGCACCAGCGGCGACTCCGGCGCCGACAAGGTACGCGCCATCTGGATGTTCTGCAGCAAGGACTTGCTGGGCGCCAGCTGCAAGTCATTCAGATAGCCATCCCACTGCGCCACATAATCATTCATGTACAGGCGCTTGATGCCCGCCACCAACTGGCGTTGCGCGGCCTGATCCAGCACGCCCGGCGCGGGAATGTTCAAGATCCACGCATCGTCCGACCGCAGCACCTCAGCCACGCTGGACACGCGCTTGTTGAACACATCCCAATAGCCGCGATAGCTGTACAGCGGCGGGATGCCCTGGCTTAGCGGCTTGCCGCTCTTGCGCACGAACACAGCGCTGGCCTGCGCACCGCCCAAGGTCACCACCGTGTTTTCCGGGGCGATATCGGTATTGGCCAGCGTCCGGCGCAAGCGGCTGTAGGCGCGTTGCGCCAGCGTGTAGCGCGCCAGCTTCTCACGCGCCTGCGCCACCAAAGCCTCATCCTTCGGGAAGGGCGAAGCCAGCACGTGGCCCTGCGTCAGGTTGCGCAAGTGCAGCGACAACTGCTCGTACTGGCGGCGCGTGTAGCCGTCCGGCAGGGTCGATTGCATGTCCGACAACAGCCACGCATGCATGAACTCCGCGTCATAGCGGTCGGCCTCGTAAAGCATCAGATAGGCGCGCAACGCTTCGTAGGAATACTCCAGGTCGCTGGCCGACGCATCCCGCAGCGCGGCCTCGACGCGCCGCGCCACTTGCGGCAACAGCACCTGGTCCAGCGTGTTGTCGTACACCCCCTGCGCGGCGGCTTGCAGCTTGAAGCCCTGATACAGCCCGAAGCGGTAAGCGAGCGGCGGCTGGTCAATCTCAAAGTTCTCGTGACGCGGCAGATACCAGATGCTGTCCAGAAATGGCATCAGCCCCAGCACGTCGCCGGTGCGCGTGATCTTGATGTCGCGCGTCAGCTTCTCCACGGCCGGTACGCGGCGCGCCACTTCATCCACGTATCCCGAATTATTGCGGTAGCTCAGCGCCCAGCCCGCGATCAGCGCCACGAACATCGCCGTGACGACGCCATAGCCCGCCCAATGCAGTTGCCGATAACGACGTTCCCAGCGCAGGTTGCGACCCGCCAGCCCAGCTTCGCGAAAGATGACGTCGCGCAGCAGGTTCTTCAAGAAGTAGCTGCGACCCTCCCCTTCGCCCGGCACGCTGGGCGCGGGCGAGGCCGCGCCATCGATGCGCAGGTAGCGCTTCAGATGCCCGGTCACCTGATCGAAGGTCTCGCCACCCTGCGTGCCGCTGGTGAAGTACACGCCACGCGGGATGACGCGGGCTTCGAACTTCGACGTCGCGAACACATCGCTCAGGAAGTGCCCCAGGATGTTTTGCAGCCCGGCAAACTGCTGCGGCAGCATATAGGCCAGCGCGCGCCGCGACGGGTCTTCCTCGGCGGCCACCACTTCCGGCAGCGCATCGTCCAAGCGCCGTTGCAGCAGCGCATACTCGGCGTGGAAGGCTGCGTATAGATCGAAGTCGGGCTCCTGCGTGCGCGCATAGGGCAAGGTAAAGCCCCACACCTGCGCCAGCTCGTCGCGGCTGAACGACGCAAAGTACTCTTCAAAGCCGGACAACAGATCCGTCTTCGTCACCAGCACGTACACCGGAAACGCGATGCCCAGTTGCTCGCGCAGTTCCTGCAAGCGACGCCGCAACACCGCCGCGTGCTGTGCGCGTTGCGCATCGGATGCCGACAGCAAGTCTTCCACACTGACCGTCAACATGGCGCCGTTGATCGGCTGTCGGCCTCGGTACTTGGTCAGCAGGCGAAGAAAGCCGCGCCACTCTTCCTCGTCGCCGGTGGGGTCGCTTTCGTGCGTGGTGTAGCGCCCCGCCGTGTCCAGCAATACGGCATCGTCGGTGAACCACCAGTCGCAATTGCGCGTGCCACCCACGCCGCGCAAGGCCACTTTCCCGTAGCGCTCGGCCAAGGGGAAGTTCAAGCCCGAATTCACCAGCGCCGTGGTCTTGCCCGCCCCCGGCGCGCCGATGATCACGTACCAGGGCAGTTGATACAGATACTGCTTCGAGAACCGATCCAGCGGACGGCGCTTGCCGCGATTCTCGAAGCGCGTCTTGCGCAGCAGCTCGACGGCTTCGTCAAAACGCGCTTCCAACTGGCGGATCTCGTCGTTCTCGGCAACGTCCTCCACCGTCTTTTCGGCGCGCGGCCGAGGCCGCAGTTGGCCCAGCAATTGCGCGTTCAAGCGTCCTTCGCGCCACTTGCGCCACAACCAACGCAGCAGCCATATCGCGAACATCGCCACGATGACGATGATGCGCACTGCCTCGCTTTCCAGCGGCCGCACGGTGCCCACCGCAATGAGCGGCCCCGCGATCCAGATCAGCAGCGCCAGCGCCACCAGCCCCAGGAAATTCCAGACGCGCCGGCTGAAGAACCATCCGAACAAGCGATAGATCATTCCTGGCCTCCTTGTGCGTCGCCCTCATGCCCGGCGGGGGGCACCAGCACCGTGATCTCGACGCGGCGGTTCAACGCACGGCCAGCCGCCGTGTCGTTGGGCGCGACGGGGTCGGCGTCTCCACGCCCTTCCGCCCGCACGCGCGCCGATTGCCCCAGGCGTTGTTCCAGCATGTCCTTGACGGCATCGGCGCGCGCTTGCGACAGGTGCCAGTTGGATGGAAAGCGCGCGCTGCGCATCGGAATGTTGTCGGTGTACCCCCGCACCAGAATGTTGCCCTGCGTCTCGCGCAGCGCGTCCGCCACGCGCGACAACACCGGCAAATACTGATCGCGAACCGAACTCGCGCCAGATTCGAACACGCCGTCTCCGCGCAGCACCACCACGCTGCGGTCCACTTCGTCGCGCACGCTGACCAACTGGTCGCGGATCTCGGGCGCCAGGAACACCGCCAGTCGCGGCGTGGGCGCGGGCCGCTTCACCACCGCCGGCGCAATCTGCACAACGGGTGGCTTCAGTTGGCTGACGGCTGCGAATACACCGTCCGACTGGCTGCCCAGCCGCCAGCCCAAGCCCCAGTACAAGGCCAGCGCCAGCACGGCGGCCAGCGCGCCAAAGACCCACAGCGGCACGGGCAAGCGGCGCAACGGCGTCTGCGCGGGCTCGTCGCGCCAATGCGGCGACAAGGCCAGCGCGTACTCGCCGCGTGCTCCGCGCAGAATGCGCAGCAAGCGCTGCCGCAGCGTTTCCAGTTGCGAGCGGCCGTTGTCCATCACGCGGTAGCGGCCTTCAAAGCCCAGCAGCAGGCAGTAGTACAGCAGCTCCAGCAAGTCCAGATGTTGCGCCGGATTCTGCGACAGCTTGGCCAGCAGTTGGAAGAATTTTTCACCGCCCCAGGTCTCGTTGTGGAAGGTCACCAGCAAGCTATGCGCCGACCATACGCCGCCCCCGCCCCACGGCGTCAACGCGGCGGCCTCGTCCAACGCCGTGCACAGGCAGTAGCGCGCGCCCAGGATGGTTTCGTTCGAAACGCCCGCCTGCTGCGCACGCAGCTCAAACTGGCGAACCTCGTCCAGCAGGTGTTCGCGCAGCATCGCGGGCGACGGATGCGCCGCCGTGGCGCGAATCTGTGGAATCAGGTCCAGCAAGGGGTTGGCCGCCGCCACCAGCGGGTTGGCGCCGCTGATGACATAGTCGTGAGGCCGCAACCGGCTGGAAGCTTGGCCAGGGCTGTCGCCCAAGCCACCCGGCGGTGCGGACATTGTGTGGTCCGATGCATGCATAGCTGTCTCCGCGTTCAATCCCGCAACGCCCAGAACTCCATCGTCAGCCCGGGAAAGTCGCCGGCCAGATGCAGCGCAAGCGCGCCGGTGCGCTCCAGCTGCTTCCAGAACTCGCCGCTTTTATCTAGTTCGAAATACACGTGCCCCGCGCTGTAGGGAATCTGGCGCGGCGCCACCGGCAGCGCGCGCACCGCCACGCCGGGCAGCTGCAGGTGCACCAGGTCCCGGATACGTTCAACCGGGCCGATCTTGACCTGCGCGGGAAAGCGCGCGCGCACGGTATCGGTGCCCATGTCCGCGTGCACCGCCAGCACGAAGCCTGCGGTTTGCAGCAATTCGGGGTCCGTAATCTGCGCCACCCGCACGCCCTGGCCCCGGTCTTGCAAGGGAATCTGCAACGCCCGCTGCTCAAGCACGGCCGACAACGAACGGCGCAGCTCGTGCATCAGCGGTGCGAAGCTGGCTTGAAGATCGTCATGCACGTACTCGGGCAACACTTCGGGACGCCGCGTCGTGGACGTGAACGTGGATAGATCGCAGGCCAGCATCAGCCAGTCGTGAAACAGCCGCTCGGGATGCAGGGCGGCGCTCTGGCGCGCATGCCACAGCGCGCCGACGTAACGGTTGACGGTTTCCAGCAGCATGAAGTCGGACACCTCGGATACGCCGCCACGCCCAGGCTGCGACAGCCGCTCGGCTAACGCCTCGCTGCGCGCGCCCAGCAGGCCGTAGAGCTCGTTGACCCACCCGCGCAGCACGGGATGCTCGCCCGCCGCCAGCCACGGCGCCACGTAACCGTCGTCCAACACCACGCGGTTGTCCTGCCGGCGTTCCACTACCCGCGCCACCCCCAGGCTTAGCCAATCGTCGGTCAGCTCGTCTTCGAGCATCAGCCGCAGCCGCAGGCGGCCCAGTTGCAACAGGGCGGGTTCCAACCCCATAGAGCCGGTGTCTTCCACATCAGCCTCATGCACCAGATAGCGTGCCAAGCTGTCCTCTTCGCCCTCGTAGATGACGTCGGTGGCGCCGGGACGCGCGCGCGGAATCGCCAAGACAACACGGGCATCGCGCACCTGCAACGGCACCTCCAGCGCGGCGGGTGCGGCGGCGGGGTCAGAGAAGTCGAACGGCGTGCCGTCGGGCATGACGCCCGCGGCCTCGGTCAACACCAGTTTGCCGATTGCCAATGCATCGCGGTCCAGGGATAGATGGGAAAACCCCCAGAAGAAGCCTTGCGTCGCCGCCGCACGCTGCTGCGCCGCATGCAGCACATGGCGCTCAAGCTGCTGGAAATGCTGGGGTCGCAGGAACATACCCTCCGACCAGATCACTTTGTCTCTGCTCACCATGCTCAGGTTCTCTTGTTCTCGTTTGGGTGTCTGCTTCTAGTGTCTGCTTCTAAAACGGCCACCATGAACGGCTGCGGTCCACCTCTTCCAGGCCCGCGCGCGTGACCGCCACTTTCACCGTCTCCTCATTCGGCGAAAACTGCCAGACCTTGTAGATATTCGTGTTCTGCGCTTCAGGCAGCGACACCAGCAACCGCCATTTGCTTTGCTCAAGATTTCGATACGCCGCCACCACGCCCACCACGCGCGCGTCCGGGTTGCCGGGGTAATGCAGCACCTTTGCCTCGCCCGGCCGCAAGATCACCTGCTCGGTGTTGAGCAACTCGGCGCCCAGCGCCACACGCGCATCGGCCTGCAAGGTGAAGAAGTCGCTGGCTTGGAAGGTGCTTGCCGATTTCAGTTCATAGATGGTCACCTGCACCGGCGAGGGCCTGCCACTGGCGTTGGCGTTCACCTTCGGGTCGGCACGCAGTTCGATGGCGTACGGCGCCGGCACGCGCTTGGCGGTTGACGAGCACCCGGCAAGCAGCGCGCCCGCCGCCAGGCATGCCGCCATGCGCCGCCAACGGCTCGCGCCGCGGCCTCCTGTCCCGCTTGTCCGGTAAAAGAATGCGTTCATAAACCCTCGGAAATAAAACACACACGTCTGTTACGCCACGACGCAACCCCTGGGCGCCGGGCCGCTATCATCGGCGGAATATCCAAGCCACTTTCTTCGTGAATCGACACGCCCGTGCCATGAAACAGCCCGTCCGTCTCAGTCTGATTGCCATTTTTGCGGTGCTTGCGGCCTGTAGTTCCTCGCCGTCCCCGCAAGCCACCGATGCCTTGCAAGAGGTTCGCGACGAATACGCCGCCAGCCGCTTTGGCGACGTGGCCCGCACCGTGGCCACGTCCGATGTCCTGGCCACCGCGCCCACGCCCATTCGGGTCGAGGCCTTGAAGCTTCAAGCCTTCAGTTACTGCGTCATCGGCTACCAGCAGCTCTGCGAAGACAGCTTCACCCGCATCCTGCAATTGCAGCCCTCGTTCGATCTCGCACCCAATGAAGCGGGGCATCCTCAATGGGGTCCGGTATTCAAGTCGGTCAAGGCAGCCCAGACCCGTTGACGCGCCGCTGGCGCCAAGGAGATAGGCATGAAGGTCACCGTGTTCCAACATGCCGGCGATCCGGCTTTTGAACCCATCCACGCCGAGTTCACGGCGCCCGGCGGCACGGTGGGCCGCAGCGCCGAGAATCATCTGGCCCTGCCCGATGCCACGCGCGAGATCTGCCGCGTGCAGGCGGCCATCCGCATCCATGACGCGGGCGCCACGGGCTTCCTGATGAACCTGAGCAGCATGAGCGCGGTCAACGTCAACGGGCAGCCTGTCGCGCGCGACCAGGAAGTGCCGTTGAATCCGGGCGATGAGCTTGAAATCGGCGGCTACCGCTTGCGGGCGGAAGCCGTCACAGCGACAGCCGATCCCGAACCCGCCCCCCTGCCCCCCACGCACACCGAAGACATCTTCAGCGACCTGATCGGCCCCGGCACCTTGCCGGTGGGCAGCGTGCCGGACGTATCCACCCACCCGTTCGACCTGGATTCCGCTGCCGCGCGCAACCCCGACGACCCCCTGCGCCATCTGCCACGCGGCGACGCCACGGTGTCGCGCCCGGTCACCGATCCCCTGGCGCTGTTCGACGCTCCGAATGACGGCTCGCCCAGTGTCTTCGCCGACGGCACACCGTCCACCCTGCCGGTCCACGATCCTTTGGCCGAACATCGGACCCACCCCGTGGACGACGCCTTGCGCGGGCCGCGCGAGGCCACGGACGGACGCGCCGCCGCCGACCATCTGCGCGAAATCGGCGGCTTCATGCGCCCCGCGCCCGTGAAGAAAGCGCCCGACGACAAGAGCCGCTAGCACGACAGGCTTACGTGTAGTCATAGCGAAACTCCCCACCGTTGGTGGACAGGCGCACGGCTTGCAGCTTGCGGTCCTGCATGGATGCGCCCAACAGTTCGCGGCTGATCTGCGGCAGCACCGTGTTGGTCAGGATGGCGTCCACCATGCGCGCGCCGGATTCCACTTCCGTGCAGCGCGCCACGACCAGCGCCGTCGCATCCTCAGTCACGTCCAACACCACGCCATGGTGTTCTTGCAGGCGGCGGCGCACGCGGTCGAACTGCAACGCCACGATGCGCGCCAGCATGTCGTCCGACAACGGCAGGTAAGGCACCGCCATCAGTCGGCCCAGCAGCGCCGCCGGGAATGCCTGCAACAAGGGGTCGCGCAGTGCCGCCGCCAAGCCTTCGGCGTCCGGCATCAGCGCCGGGTCGCGGCATAGCGTGGCGATGCGCTCCGTGCCCACGTTGGACGTCAGGATGATGACGGCGTTGCGGAAATCGATATAGCGGCCCTCGCCGTCCTCCATCCAGCCCTTGTCAAAGACCTGGAAGAAAATCTCATGCACGTCGGGATGTGCCTTCTCGACTTCGTCCAGCAACACGACGCAATAGGGCCGCCTGCGCACGGCCTCGGTCAACACGCCGCCCTCGCCGTAGCCCACGTAACCTGGCGGCGCGCCCTTGAGTGTGGAGACGGTATGCGACTCCTGGAACTCGCTCATGTTGATGGTGATCAGGTTCTGTTCGCCGCCATACAGCGCTTCGGCCAAGGCCAGCGCGGTTTCGGTCTTGCCCACGCCGCTGGGTCCGCACAACAGGAACACGCCCACCGGCTTGCCCGGATCGGTCAGCCGGGCACGCGATGTCTGGATGCGGCGCGCCACGGCCTCCAGCGCCTCGCGCTGCCCGATCACGCGCTTCTCCAAGGTGTCCGCCAGCGCCAGCACGGCGTGCGCCTCGTCCCGCACCATGCGGCCCACGGGGATGCCGGTCCAGTCCGCCACCACGGCCGCCACCGCCGCCGCGTCCACGGCGGTATGGATCATCGGCGCCTCGCCCTGGCCATCAACCAAGGCGCGTGCGGCGCTGGCCAGGGCCTGCCGCGTAAATGCGTGTTCCGACGCCGGCGCCGTCGGCGCGTTCAAGGTCTCGCGCAGCGAAAACACCTTTGCCGCCAAATCGCGCTGAGTCTCCCAGCCAGACGCCAGCTTCGCTTCTTCCTGCACGGCGTCGGCAAGTTCCGCCTCCAGGCGTTCAACGCGCTGTGCGTCGCCCGCGCCAAGATGGACTTCGTGCCGCGCGATGCGCAGCGCGGTCTCCAGCGCCTGAATGCGACGGCGCGCATCCTCCAGCGCGGGCGGGACGGCGTGCTGGCTGATCGCCACGCGCGCGCAGGCCGTGTCCAGCAAGGCCACCGCCTTGTCGGGCAACTGACGCGCAGGGATGTAGCGGTGCGACAAGCTCACCGCCGCGGTGATCGCCTCGTCCAGCAGCAGCACGCCGTGATGCGCCTGCAAGGTCTCGGCCAGGCCGCGCAGCATGTTGAACGCGCGCGCTTCGTCCGGCTCGTGCACTTGCACCACCTGGAAGCGGCGGCTAAGCGCAGGGTCTTTCTCGATGTGCTTCTTGTATTCCGACCAGGTGGTGGCACCTATGGTGCGCAACTGGCCACGCGCCAACGCGGGCTTGAGCAGGTTGGCGGCGTCGCCCGTGCCGGCCGCGCCCCCCGCGCCCACCAGCGTGTGGATCTCGTCGATGAACAACACGATGGGCCGCTCGCTTGCCTGGACCTCATCGATCACGCCGCGCAGCCGTTGTTCGAATTCTCCTTTCACACCCGCCCCGGCTTGCAGCAGGCCGATGTCCAGCAGATACAGCGACACGTCGCGCAAGGGTGGCGGCACATCGCCCGCGGCCAAACGCAATGCCAAGCCTTCCACCACCGCGGTCTTGCCCACGCCGGCCTCTCCGGCCAGCAGGGGATTGTTCTGCCGGCGGCGCATCAGCACGTCGACAATCTGGCGGATCTCTTCGTCGCGGCCGGATACGGGGTCGATCTCGCCTGCGCGGGCCTTGGCGGTCAGGTCCACGGCAAAGCGCTCCAACGCGGCCAGATCCTTGCCGAGCGCCCGCGCATCATCGCCAACGACGTCCGTGGCGGTGGCGGCTTCCGGCGAACCTTGCACCATCGCATCCATCTGCTCAAGCAGCTTGTCCGGCACGATGCGCGAGAACTGGGGCGACATGCCCAGCAGCACGTGGCGCAGCGCGTAGGTCCTGACCAGGCCCGTCAGCAGATGGCCGCTGCGGATGCGCGTCGCGCCATAACGCAACGAGCCCAACACCCAGGCGCGCTCAACGGCGTGGTCGATGTGTTCCGACAGATCGGACACCGAGCCCGCGCCAGCCGGCAGACGGTCCAGCTCGGCTGTCAGGTCGGCCTGCAATTGCCCCAGGTCCAGCTCGAAGGCGCGCGCGATGCGATGCAGGTCGCTGTCCTGGCCATGCAGAATCTGATGCAGCCAATGCACCAGCTCCACGTAGGGATTGCCGCGCAGTTTGCAGAATGCGGTCGCGCCCTCCAATGCCTGGTAGAGCAGGGGATTGAGCTTTCCGAAGAGTTCAATACGACCGATATCCGACATGGCATCATGGCGCGATCAAGCGCGTGGTGTCCTGGAGAGTTGAGCCGGCGACCGGCCACGTGCCGGGGTTTGTTCCCGGCGTTCATAGTCCAGCAGCAGATCGCCGGCATCACCCTGTGCCGGCCGGCGCTTGCCCAGCCACGTCGACAGCCCCAGCGGTCGGGGCGCGCCAAGGCGCACACCCTCTGCGTCTTGCGCACGCAGCACCGGGCGCACGTCCCAAGCCAGCTCCACACCGATGTAGTGCCTGACCCAATGCGTCAGTTGTTGCGCACGCTGGCTGCCTGGCAGGAAGCTCTTGTAATCGTCCAAGGCCAGCGGACCGATCTCGATGCGGAACTTGTGCTGCGCATCGCGCACCGCCACGCCCAGCACCGTATCGCGCCCCAAGCCCACCGCGCTGCCCAGCCCAAGCCGCTGCTCGGGTTCAAGCCGTATCCATTGCGGCACGAATTCGCGAATGCACACCGGCAAGCCGAAGAACGCTTGCAGGATGTGCTTGAGGCCTTCGGGGTTGCGGGTCTGGCGCACCAGATGCCCCGCCATGAAGTACTTGGCATGGTCCAGCACGGCATCGCGCCGCCGCATCGATGGCTCGCCCATGTGCAACAGACTGGCCACATAGCGCGTGAAGCGCGCGTCCTTGCGGTCCAGGCTGACTGTGCTTTGCGCGTCGGCCCAGGCGCGGTAGAACAGCAGGATAAGCCGGTGATGAAACACGTCGGCGAAGGCGGCCAGCGTGCGGTCGCCGTAATGCGCCATGCGTTCATGGGCATGCTCGGTCAGGTGCAGCGGCAAGGGGCCGTTCGGGCCGAACAGGCCAAAGCCATGGATGGAGACTTCTGCCGGCCGGCCACCCTGGGCCGCCTGTACGCGCGCCAACGTGGACGGCGCGAAGGCCATGGATGGCTCCTGCCGCATGCGCACGGGTTCATAACGCGCCACGGTATCGCGCCCCAGCGGCTTGCGCGCGCCGCAATGCGCGTCGATCCAACGCAGGGCATGGAACAGGTCGTGCGCGTAGGGCTCGCGCTCCAGCGCGCGCCACCACTGCGCCTGCGCCTCATTCGAAGCAGCGGCGCTGGGGGAAACCGGATCGGCGACGGGTTGCGTGACGTCCACCGCGTCACCCCATGTGTATCTGCTTGGCGTCCACCTTGACCAGGTCAGAACCCGTCAAAAGCGTGTACGACGCATGCAGCCGCGCGCTTTGGTCGGCCTGGAAATCAATGGAACCCGCGCGCAGTTGGTCAACCTCGCTGACGCTGCGCATCGACAGGCGCGCCATGAGCGTCATGCGGTCCAGCACCGCTTCGTAGTTTCGGCCCACCAACCGCGTCTCGCCGATGGTGGCGTGCAACTGTTCGGCGACCATGCGCACGCGCTTGCAGGCATGGTTTTCGTCGGCAGCTTCAACCGAGTATTCGGCGGTGCGGACGCGCACGGCATTCTGACCTTGCAAGGTCACGTCGCCCGCGCTTTCCACGCGCACGCAGCCGCCCTGCGATCGCAGCACCAAGTCGCCCTGCGCTTCCAGCGTCGTGCGCGCGGGCGCCGCTTGCACCGTGACCGCGATGAGATACACGCGCGACGGATCCGGCCCGCTGATCAGCACCTCGTCACCCGCCTCGGGCGTCAGCAGGCAACTGGCGGCGCGCCGCGCCAACCATGTGCGGCCATCGCAGGCCACGGCGTACTGGCCGTCGGGTTCAGCATGCAGCACTTCGCCCAGCAGATGTACGGGGTCATAGGCGATGCGGTTCAGGCTTGCGGCGGATTTCATCATGCGCTCCAGTTCGTAACGGGATGCGGGCCTAGACCACCGGCCGGCGTCCCATGCGGGGCTTGAAGCGCGCAACCTCGCCGCGCTGCAGGGTCGACAAGACCAGCTCCGACATCATGTTGATCGAGACATGGCGCGCGAAAAACTGTTCAAGCACGGCGCCAAACAAATACGGACTAATGCCGGAAAAGGCCCCCTCGTCCACTTGCAGCGCGATACGCACGCCGCGTCCATGCACGATGGGCCCAGGCACCGGCAAGCGGTGATAGACGGGCTTGGCGCTGACGTGCCGCAGGCCGGAAATGTGCTTGCGCACCACCGGATCGGCCAGGTTGCCGTAGACGTGCAGCATCTCGCGCAGTGTTTGCGCGCCCTGCTCCGTGTCCAGGTCCGTCAGGCTCAGATAGTTCAGCCCCAGGTGGCTGATCAGATGCCAGGTGGCGGCGTTCTCGGCCAACGCCGCGCAGGGGCGTGTGGGGCCGTGCAGCACCTTCACCGCGCGCACGGGCGCCGACACGCGCAACGTCATGTCCGTGTCCGTGCCCAAGGGCAGCAGCAGCGCCATGTCCCGATTCGTGCATAGCGTTTCCAGCGACACATGGCGCAATTGGCCGGAGAACGGCGCTTCGTGCCGGTCCACCAGCGACAGGAACACTTCACTGCCGGTGTAGCCGGTGCGCGTGCCGTTGCGCTGGGCGGTGTCAGAGATCAGCCGTGGCTCGCGGCGCACGGAGAAATACGCACCGTAGTCATCCGGGTCGCTGCCCAGGGACCCATAGAACGGACGGAACTCCTGCTCTTGTTGCTGCGCGGAGGCGTGACCGGTCACGCGCGTGACGCCGAAGACTTCGTAGTCCAAGGGGCGGCTGCGATCGACCACCACGTGATATTCGGACGTGCGCGGCGTGATCGCCACGCGGTCGGCGCGCTTGGGGAACAGGTTGATCACCGGCGTGCAGTGCAGCGCCAGGTTGGCGGCCGAAATCGCCCCTTCCAGTTCCGGCGCGGCCACGGAGAACAGGAAGGTCAGATCGAATGCGCGGGTATCACGTGGCGTGCCTTGCGATGGCGATGGCGCCGCGCCGAGCGAACCCACGCCCGACACCGCCCTCGCCCCGGTCTTCAACCCCGCTTTCAAGCCATTCACACTGAAGAACAGATAACGCTGCGCAAAGGCGAAGTACTCCTGCAGCAAGCGATAGCCCTGGAACACGCGCGCATCGCCCGGCAACAGCGCCTGGTCATCCGCGAACCCTTCGTGGCGCACGGCGGTGGCCGGCAGCTTGTTGATCCACGCCACCGGACGCGTCGTGTCGTGGCCCAGCACCGCCACCGTGTGTCCCATCAACACTTCCAGCAAGCGCTGCATCTGCAGATCTTGCCCATTCAGATGGAACATCAGTTGATCAAGATCCAGGTCTTCCAGGCGCTGGCCGCCACCAATTTCGATGCGGATGCGCAGCGCGCTAAGCACGCGGCCCGTCCGGCCCGCCAGGCCCAGGCGCGCCAGCGGCAAGTCCTGCGGCGCGGCGGTGAAGTCGGCCTGGGTGACTTGCAGCGGCCACAAGCGCACGGCGTGCCCGGTCGTGAATTCGCAAGGCGTCTGCTCGCCACGCGGCACACGGCCGCGCAGCAGCGTGCCGCGTGGCAGCTCAAAGCCGCCCGCCAGCGTGCCCTCGTTCATGCTGGGCGAAAACTGCACGATCGCCATCGACGGTGTAGGCGCCAGGTAATTGGGATACACCACTTCCAGCAAGCGCTGCGAGAAGCGCGGAAACTCCGCGTCCATCTTCATCTGGATGCGCGCGGTCAGAAAGCTGAAGCCTTCCAGCAGACGTTCAACATACGGGTCCGCCACTTCCGTCGCGTTCATGCCCAGGCGGCCCGCCACCTTGGGGTGCGCCTGGGCGAACTCCGCGCCCAGCTCGCGCAGATACACAAGCTCGCGGTTGTAATAGTCCAGCAGTCGGGCGTCCATCAGAGGCCGCCCAAATCGCGCAGATCCATGTGGCCGCTTTCCAGATCGATGTCCGTGCGGAACAGGAACTCAAGCGGATGCGGCACGCACCACAACATGCCCCGGATCTCAAGGCTCAACACGTTGTGATGTTCCAGGGTGCCCGTGTCCGTCACGCAGCGCACCTCGACCGAGGAATCCAGAATGCGTGGCTCAAACGCGGAAATCGCATTGCGGATGGAATCTTCCACGTCGATCCAGTCGATCTCCGACATGCGTTTTCCGGCCATCGCCCGCACGCCAAAATTCACTGTCGATGTGGCGACAGGACGATGCGCCGACAGATCCTGCGACGTCTGCAAGTTGACCGTATTGAGCAGCCAGCGCAGATCTCGCAATACGGCCGCGCGCAACTGCTCATGCGTGAGCATGGCGCTATCGCGCGGCTCTTGGCGGCGCAACGGCTCGTTGTCCATCAAGCGATCCAGCAACGACGGCTGCAGGCGGTCCCGCGCCGCGCGCGGGGTCCGCGGCGTGCGAGCAAGGGGTTCCCAACGGGCCGTATCGTCGGCGTGGCCCATCAGGCAAGCTCCAGGCTGCGCAGGTCAAGCAGCGCGAACTCGCCCGCGTCGGTCAGCCACATCTTCTGACCCACGCCGGCATAGGTGTCGGCATACAGCGGCCGCCATTCGGTGACCCGCCCCAGCTTGACGGGGTCAGGCAGATCGATCATGCGAGCGCCAGGCGCGGGCGGATAGCGCGCCGGCACCAGGCCTTGCAGCGTCCGGCCGCCAAGCAGTTCGATCTCGGCGCGCGCCCACACCAGGTCGCACAGCCCCTCTGGCGCCAGCAGGCGCACCCGCTTGAGCGCCGCGAAGGGCAGCCACACGTAGCGCCCCGCGCCCAGGAACTCGAAGACGGGTCCCAGGCGGCTGTCACCGTCGCAGATCCACTGAAACGGTAGCGGCGCGTCCTGCATGACCCCTTGCACCCGGCCCGCGCCCGCCGTGGCGTCCTGCAAGGCCTGGGCGCGCAGCTCGGCGGCCTGCGTCTTGGGTCCGCGCTCATCCTGGCTCAACGCCGACATCAGGGCCTGCATCCAGGCATCGGGTTCGCTCAGCACGACCGGTTCGCCCTGGCCCGCCAGCACAGCTTCCCGCTCGCGCTCGGCCGCGATGGCGCTGGCGTACAGCGCCACCATTGGCCGCGCCTGCGCACTGAGCGCGCCACACACGCTCAGTTGTTCAGCGGCGCGCGCCCAGTCGCCCTGCACCACCAGCAGTTGGAACAGTTGCGCGCGCAAGTCCGCGTCGGCCGGCCGGCGGCGAATCTGCGCCTGCACTTCGTCCAACTGGCCAGACAGGCTGATCGCGCCGAAAGGAACGGCAACTATAGACATGAAGGCTCCGCGCTAACCGACTTCCTTGTTCTGCTTGATATCCCAGGCCACCAAGCTTTCGGCGCCCTTGCCGCCCTTTTCGGTCTGCTCCCAGTATTGCTGCTTGACCTTGGCTGCCTGGAACGCGAAGTTCACCACCACGCCGTCCGCGCTGCGGTCGCCGGAGATCTGCACCGACGACACGATTACGTCTTCCAGCGTGATCTTGGAATACTCGATCTGCTCGCCGCCCGCCTTGCACATGGACAGCTCGATCTTGCCCAGGTGCTTGCCGCTGGCGCAGTGCTTCATCACGGCGGGGGCCGCCTTGTCGATACGCGCCACCACGTGCAGGTCGTTGAAGCTTGCCTTGCCCGCGCCCAGGCCGCCGCCGCTGGCCAGGTTGCCTGGCTGCGTCGCGCCCCACGAGAAGGACACGATATCCGTCCAGTCCTTGTGGTTGGCGTCTTTGGACTCACCGTTGGCGCCATCGATTTTCATGAACATATCCACAGCCACATCTGTCTCCTGAAGTTATCGGGCGCGGCTGCGCCCATCTAGTCTGAGGCTCAGCCTTCGTTCTGCTTGAGCGAAGGCAGCTTGGACACCAGCCGCAGCGACACCGTCAGCCCTTCCAGCTGATAGTGCGGCCGCAGGAAAAACTTGGCCGAGTAATAGCCCGGGTTGTCTTCAATCTCCTGCACTTGCACCTCGGCCGCCGCCAAGGGCTTGCGGGCCTTGGTTTCCTGCGACGAGTTCACCGGGTCGCCATCCACGTAATTCATGATCCAGTCGTTCAGCCAGCGCTCCATGTCGTCGCGCTCGCGGAACGAACCGATCTTGTCGCGCACGATGCACTTGAGGTAATGCGCGAACCGGCAGCAGGCAAACAGGTACGGCAGGCGCGCGGCCAGCTTGGCATTGGCCGACGCGTCGGCCTCGTAGTACTCGTGCGGCTTCTGCAAGGACTGCGCACCGATGAAGGCCGCGAAGTCGGAGTTCTTGCGATGCACCAGCGGCATGAAGCCGTTCTTGGCCAGCTCGGCCTCGCGCCGGTCGCTGATGGCGATTTCGGTCGGGCACTTCATGTCCACACCGCCGTCATCGCTGGGAAAGCTGTGGCACGGCAGGTTTTCCACCGCGCCGCCTGACTCCACGCCCCGGATCGACGTGCACCAGCCGTACAGCTTGAACGAGCGGTTTACGTTCGCCGCCATCGCGTACGCGGAATTGGCCCAGGTGTAGCGGTCGTGGTTGGCGCCGTCGGTGTCTTCTTCAAAGTCGAATTCGTCCACCGGATTGGTGCGCGCGCCATAAGGCAGGCGGGCCAGGAAGCGCGGCATCGCCAGCCCGATGTAGCGCGAGTCTTCGGACTCGCGCAGGCTGCGCCAGGCGGCGTACTCGGTGTTGGTGAAAATCTTGGTCAGGTCGCGCGGGTTGGCCAGTTCCTGCCACGAATCCATCTGCATCACGTTGGGCGATGCGCCGGCAATGAAGGGGCAATGCGCGGCGGACGAAATCTTGGCAATCTCGCCCAGCAACTCCACATCGGGTGGGCTGTGGTCGAAGTGGTAGTCGCCCACCAGGCAGCCGATGGGCTCGCCGCCAAACTGGCCATACTCTTCTTCGTACACGCGCTTGAAGATGGGGCTTTGGTCCCAGCCCACGCCCTTGTGGCGCTTGAGCGTGCGCCCCAGCTCCGCCTTCGAGATACTCATCACGCGAATCTTCAGCAGCTCGTCGGTTTCGGTGTTGGTGACCAGGTAATGCAGGCCACGCCACGCGCCTTCAAGCTGCTGGAATTCGGGATGGTGCATTACCCGGTTGATCTGTTCGGACAACTTGCGGTCGATCTCGGCGATGATCGCCTGGATGGTGCGATAGGCGTCCGACGACAGCCCGACGCCGCTGTTCTCAAGCGCCTGATGCGCCAGCGTGCGCACGGCGTGCTCCACCGCCACGCGCGCCTGCTCGGTCTTGGGCTTGAATTCCTTCTTCAGGAGCGCGGACAGGTCGTCGGCCTCCAGGGTGTCGACAGCGCGCGCGTCCGCGCGTTTGGCCACTGCGGTCATGGCATTCTCCGAAAAGCGGTTCTAGCGGAACTAGGCGGCCGGGTCCGTGGCGGCGGGGTCTGATGCGGGCGGTGCTTCAGGCTTGGGGGCCGCCGCCAGCGCGTTCATCAGCGCGGGGTTCTTGAGCACGTTGCCGATCAGCTCCTCGGCACCGGTCTTGCCGTCCATGTAGGTCAGCAGGTTGGCCAGTTGGGTCCGCGCGCTTAACAGCTCGTTCAATGCGCCGACCTTCTTGGCGACCGTGGCCGGTGAGAAGTCGTCGATGCTTTCGAACGTGATGTCCACGTTCAGATTGCCGTCGCCGGTCAGCGTGTTGTCCACCTGGAACGCCGCGCGCGGCTGGATCGAACGCATGCGTTCATCGAAGTTGTCGATATCGATGTCCAGGAACTTGCGCTCGCCCACTTCGGGCTGGGGCGTTTCGGACTTGCCGGCCAGGTCGGCCAGCACGCCCATCACGAAGGGCAACTGGATCTTGCGCTCCGCGCCGTAGATTTCCACGTCGTACTCGATCTGCACACGCGGCGCGCGGTTTCTGGCAATGAACTTCTGGCCGCTTCCTTTCAGGCTGGTCGCCATGGTGTTGTCTCCTCTTGTTTATGTGGGGGCTGGCCCGCCCTACGAATCCGGCCGGCTCTCCGTGTCACGCGGCAGCCAGGCCTCGAATTGCTCAAGGCCTTGGGGCGCCAGGTTTTTGATGATGTCGTGAAAGCTCAACGGAATGAGTTGCTGGGTGCGACGGATGAGATAAGGCGCGGGGTGCCCGGGCTCGTTGGCTTCGAAGTACGCGCTGACCTTGGCCAGCATGGCCATGGCGTCCTCGCGCGACTGGATGCGGGCGTCCTGCCAGCGCACGCCGGCGTTGGGTGTGGTGTTGGGTGTGGTGTTGGGTGTGGTGCTGCTGGCGGGCGCGTCAGCAGCCTGCGCCGAGTCATCCTGGAGAGCGGCTTGCGGCGGCGCAGACATTCCGGCTGCATCAGAGGACACCTGCGGCCCATCGCGCGCGGCATCCAGCACGACGTTCAACGTGCGCAGGACGGCGGTGTAGTCAGGCGCCCACGTGGGGCCCAGTTTGTCCGTCACCAGTTTCTGTATGCGCCGCAATGCCTCCGACGCGGACGCCAGCGCCAGCACATCGGCTTCGCGTTGCGTCCACGCTTCACGCAGGCGCGCGACCACGCGGGGACGCCCGCCCGGATAGCAGTCGGCGTCCTGGCGGCTGCCATCCAGCAGCGCCTCGGTATCACGCAAGGACAGTTGCCCATGCACCCCATTGACCAGGCTCGCCGAGCGCACGCTGCGCGCGCAACCCTGCATATCGCCAAACGCCGCCAGCGCATTCATGCGCGGCATCGGATCGTCTTCGCCCACGCTATCCAGGCGCGGATGCACGGGCTCCCAATAGCGTTCCAGGGTGTCAACGGCCAGCGCCAGCCCGTCTGCGTAACCCGGCAGTCCGCGGATCTCGGTCCAGGCACAGGTCAACAGCCCGATCACGCGCAGGTCTCGTGTGCGTTCCAGCAACGCACGCGCCAGGCGTTCGACCTCGCGCCAGTCCGGCGGCTGCGCGGCGATGATGGTCGAGCCGAACTGCTGTTCGTCCCGGCCGGCCGCGGCTTGCTGCAACTGCAGGAAGTCAGCGTCGTATTCGAGGTCTTCCCCGCAGGGCAGACGTGAATCGAGTGTATTGAGGATATCGGCGAAGTCCATAGTCATTGCTTAGATGCCTGGGGATGCTGCCTGGAACCAACCACTACGCTCCGCGCTGCTTCACGGAAGGGAGAATTCTAGGCACGTCTTTCCGCATGCAACGAACAACTCACAACTTCAGATTTTTCTTACAACCAGCTAACAAGCACTAAACAAATGCACACTTTTCGCCCTGCTACGCTGATGTTTTGACATATTCCTTACGCAACGCGGGTGTCGGCGCAAGCGTTGTTACTGAACCGTAAAAAACACAAAAGCATGTGTTTGGGCTTTTCGCTCGCTTTGCACGCTGCCTACAATCGGCGCTCACGCTGGCGACAGACTGGCGCGTAAATAGATTCAGAGACAGACGTCCCCGGCATCGGTGCCCCCTCTTCACGGCGGCGCCCGCCCTTTTTGCAAGCGGCCCGCTACGTGGCCGGCCCTCACATTGCAGGCACTGCGGCGCGCGCCATTCGCGCGCTCGCGAAACACTCGGAACAGCAAGCGCAGCAGCTTTGAATTCTCATAAGGAGACGATGAGATGGACCGCACCGTGCCAAGCGAACGCGTCGTCAAGGCGCATACGCCCTTGCCGCCAGAGCAATTGAAGTTTCGCGGCATGCACGGCGCCGAAAGCCTGTCGCAGCTATTTGAATTTGAAGTCGAGCTGGTGTCGGAGTCCTATGCGCTGGACATGAAGTCGCTGCTTGGAAAGCCGTTGACGCTCGAGATCGAGACCACACCGGGCACGCCGCGCTATCTCAGCGGACACATCACCCGCTGCGTGCTGGTGGGCCGCGAGAACAACACGTCGCGCTACACCATCTACCGCGCCACGGTACGGCCCTGGCTCTGGTACCTGACGCAAACGTCTGACAACAAGATCTTCCAGAACAAGAGCGTGCCCGACGTGATCCGCGAGGTGCTCAAGGACTACAGCTACCCCGTCGAGTTCAAGCTGACGGAGACGTATCGCCATTGGGAATACTGCGTGCAGTACCAGGAAACCGACTACGCCTTCATCTGCCGCTTGATGGAGCACGAAGGCATCTACTTCTGGTTCAAGCACGACAAGGGCAAGCACACGCTGGTGCTGACCGACGACATCACGCAGCATGAACCGGTGCCTGACTACGAGCAGATCCCCTATTACGGACCCGACCGCGTCACCGTTCCGCGCGAAGACTACATCCACAAATGGGAAGTCGCCGAACAGATCACGCCCGGCGCGTTCGCCACCACCGACTACCACCCGCTGACGCCCGCCGCCAGCCTGGAAGCGCGGCGCAACAACCCCGGCGCGTATGACCACGGTGATCTGGAAATGTTCGAATGGCAGGGTGGCTACACAAACCCCGACGATGCCGAACACTACACGCGCGTGCGGCTGCAAGACCTGCAATGCAGGCAGGAGCAAAGCACCGGCGCATCCAACGCGCGCGGGCTTTCGACCGGACATCTTTTCACACTGCGCAACCATCCACGGCAAGCTGAAAACCGCGAGTACCTCGTCGTCAGCACCTACTACCGCATCCGAGAAACGGGCTACGCCAGCGGCCAGATCGATCCGGGTGACTTTGACCTGGAATTCGTTGTGCTGCCCTCCAGCACGCAGTTTCGCGCGCCGCGCGTCACACCGATCCCGCGTACCCACGGGCCACAGACCGCGACGGTGGTGGGCAAGCAGGGCGAGGAAATCTGGACCGACAAGATGGGCCGCGTCAAAGTGCAGTTCCACTGGGACCGCTACGGCAAGAAAGACGAAAACAGTTCGTGCTGGGTGCGTGTGTCCAGCCCCTGGGCCGGCGGCGGCTTTGGCGGCATCCAGCTACCGCGCGTGCGAGATGAAGTGATCGTGGATTTCATCGGCGGCCAACCCGACCGCCCCATCGTGATCGGGCGCGTCTTCAATGCGAACAACCTGCCGCCGTGGGACCTGCCCGACAACGCCACGCAAAGCGGCTTCCTGAGCCGCTCGAAAAGCGGCACGCCCGCCACCGCGAACGCGCTGATGTTTGAAGACAAGAGCGGCTGCGAACGCATCTGGCTGCACGCCGAGCGCGAGCTCTGCACGGAAGTCGAAGCCAACGAGACGCACACAACAGACCTGAACCGCAGCACGACGATCGGCGAGAACGACACCACCAAGATCGGCGGCTTTCGCGACATCAACATCACCGGCACCGACAACCTGAAAGTCGGCAAGCGCCGAGACGTCTACGTCACGGGGCACGAGGAATACACCGTCAAGGCATCGCGTACCGTCAACGTGAAAGACGGCCTGATGGACGAGAAGTTCGACAACGGTTTGAAGACCACCGTGGCCGCCAAGGGCGAAGAGCGCGAGATCACGGGGCCGTTCAAGGAAACGCTGAAGACCGGCCAGAAGGTTTACGTCAACAGCGGCAATTCGCTGCATCACGTCAAGGAAGGCACGCTGACCGAAAAGGCCAAGGGCAAGGTTGAAGTGTTGTCCACCGATGCGAATATGGACGTGAAGGCCAAGACCGCGATGCTGGTGCAGTCGGAGACCGCCACGATGGACATCAAGTCCAAGGGCAAGGCACACATGGAATCGGAAGATTCCACGGTGATGGTCAAGGCCAAGGGCAACATCACGCTGGAAACCCCGGCCGACGTGGTGATGGACGCCGCCAACGTCAAGGACCTGTCCAAGGAAAGCTGGTTGCAGGCCACGCCGTTCTCCATCGGCCTGGCGGTGGCCAAGGCGGAATTCGGGCTGCATCGCGTGGCGTTGTTCCGCACCACCGTCATGTTGAATCTGTCCTTCACGAACTACGCCGCGGTCAGCAATATCGGCCAGTTGGTGTCGTATCGCACCACCGGATCCAGCTACGCCTTTGATCTGCAGAAGGCAGAGAAAGTCGGCCTGGGCGCGTCCATGGTCGGCCTGTGGACCATCATCTGAGGCGCCCATGTCCGAATTCGTGACGGCTTGGCCGGATTGGGGAAAGTGGGTGGTGCTGGGCTTGCTGCTGTCGGGCGCGCAAGCGGCTTTCATGCTTCGACGCGAACGCAAGCGTCGGGCGGAGGCGCGTGCGGACGCGCGGCAGCTTGAAGCCGTGCGCGTCACGGGCGTGGCCAGCACCGCGCGCGTGACCGCTGCGCGCGACACGCGCACCCGCATCGGCGAAACGCTGTATTTCGTCATTGAACTGGACCTGGACGTGGCCGCGACCGACACCACGCCGGCCTTCGCCCACACGCTGCGCGTCCCGCTGTCGCCGCTGCACCTGGCTGACTTCGGCGTGGGCAAGATCGTGCAAGTGCGCGTGCGGGTGGAAGCGCGGGAAAATACGGCCACGCGTGACGTCGCCATTGATCAGCCCACCGGGTAGCGCATGAAGACCATCAAGCCGTTTCGTCTGGGCATCCTCACACGGCCCTATCGTAGTCAGCGCCGCGACCTGCTGGGCGTTTCCGTCTTCGCCTTGGTCGACATCGCACAATCCCCCACCTTGTTGACCGATCAGGATCTATGGAAGCTTGCCGCTGAAGAAGGCATCGGCGCGCTGGATCTGGCCACGCCCAAGCAGTATCCGGAAGTGCTGGTCACGGGCCATGCCTACCCGCATGACGCCAAGCAACCTGGCGCGTGCGGCGTGCGATTGCAGGTGGGCGCCATCGACAAGTCCTTGCTGGTGTTTGGCGACCGCTACTGGATCGATGGCAAGGCGACGGCACCGCAACCTTTTGCGCGCATGCGCCTGGACTGGAGCCACGCGTTTGGCGGACCGGACATCACCGACAATCCACTGGGCATTGGCGCTCAAGACGAAGACATCAATGGCGTACGCGCGCGCCGGCTGCCGAACATCGAACACCCCTTGCAGCGCATCAGCGCCCCCGGCCAGCGTGTGGCGCCCACGGGCTTTGGCGCATTGCCCGTGGAATGGCCGCAACGGGCATCGCATATGGGCCGCGACTACGGGCAGGAATGGCTGGAGCACGACTTTCCCGGATTTGCGCGCGACATGGACTGGCGCTTTTTCAACGCGGCGCCGCCCGACCAATGGGGGCCGGCCAACGCCGAGCTTGCCGGCGGCACGGACTATGCGCTGTGGAACCTGCATCCGGAACAGCCGGTGCTGCGCGGCCAACTGCCCCATTGGCGCGCGCGCTGCTTTGTCAGCCGCCACGCTGACGGCAGCGCGCTTGAAGAGGTGTCGCTGCGCCTGACCACCGCCTGGTTTTTTCCCGACCACACGAAGATGGTGTTGATGTGGCATGGCGCGGAACCCGTGCAGGAAGATGACGCGGCGGATATCCGCCACATCATGCCCGCGCTGGAACACGCGGGTCAGTCGAAATCGCTTGCCCATTACGAAGACGTGGTGCGGCACCGCCTGAACCCAGAGCTGGGTGCGGTCTACGCCTTGCTGGACTCGCAGCTTGTGCCCGAAGCGCTTTGCGGCGGGCAACTGGAAGGCGATGCGCAAGCCGTGGCCGTGCGTCCTACCAACAGGAACGTGCACGCAGGGCTGGCACGCCGCCACGCGCGCGAACGCGAGTCGCTATTGGCGCAGGGCCTGGACCCGGATCTGTACATGGCACCGCTGGATCCGCCGCCCACGGCACCCAGGCTTGCCGATCTACCGCAAACCATTCTGCGCATGCAGGAAGAGCTGGAAGAGGCCAAGCGCCTGTCCAGTGGACCCGGGGCGCGCGCGCTGGCCGATCCCAACCTGCCGCGGATGGCCGAGGTGGCAGGCGTGGATATGGACGCTCTGCGCCGGCAGGATGCGGGCAGCCCGCTGCCAGCCGGTTTTGATCCCCGCAAAATCAAGCGCCATCTTGGCGAGTTCGATTCCAGCCCGCATGCACAAGCCAAACGCGGCACGACGGATGGTGAAGGAACGCAGCCGCCGTTGGCCGACACACTGGGACCGCAGGTACATCAGGCCTATCAGCAGTCCGCGCATCATTTCGCCCCGCCCCCGCCCATGCCACCGCTGCGCGCGCAGCGCACGCGCCGCAAGCTGGAAGCGCAGTTGAAAGCCAACCGAGACTGTCGCGACATGAATCTGACCGGTGCGGATCTATCAGGCATGGACCTGTCCGGCGTCAATTTCCAACGCGCGATTTTCGCGGGAGCGACACTCGTGGATGCGCGGCTGGATGGCTGCGACCTGACCGACGCCGTACTGACCGGCGCCGACCTGACCCGCGCAAGCCTGTCCGGCGCGACCCTGACGCGAGCCAACCTGGGCCGCACGCAATGCATTAACACGAGCTTTGCAAAGAGCCAGATCAATGAATGCACGTGGGACCACGCGCACTGCGAAGACTGCAGTTTTTCTGATAGCGCATGGCAGTTGGGACGCTTGCATCAGGCGCGGCTGATACGTTGCGACTTCGGCCGTGCAAGCTTTCACCAATGGGCGGCGATGAGCGCCACGTTCGACGGCTGCCGCTTTCTTAACACACAGCTGGATCAATGCGTGTTCATGCAAGGTGCGCTCGTCAACGCCGACTTTGCCCGCGCGGCGCTGGTGCGGGTGAGCTTCATGGACGTGGACTTTTCCGGTCGCTTCAGCATGGAAGCCGCCACGCTGGACGGTTGCGCCTTCGCGGGCCGCGTCGAGCTGGCGGGCGCGCGGCTGCGCGGCGTGCAGTTCAAACACGGCAGCGCACGCGGCGCCACCTTGACGGGCGCCGACCTGCGCGGCGCCACGCTGGACGCCTGCGACTTTTCCGAATGCCTGTTGCAAGACGCTGATCTTGACGGCCTGACCGCGCCCGACACGCACTTTGTGCGCGCGGATTTCACCGGTGCGCGCCTGCGCAACGCCAATTTGATCAACAGCTTGCTGGGTAAGGCCATCTTTTTGCGCGCGGACCTTACAGGCGCGAACTTCTTCCGCGCTGATGTCGCGCAGACCCGGATGGACGACAGCACCGGGCTGGACCATACCTACACGCAAGGCGCAAAGCGCTGGCCCGCCAGACAGCCGGAGCGCCCCGCATGAACCTGGACAAGCTGCTGGACAGCGTGCGCCACGGCGAGCCGATCCAACACCTCCGCCTGGCAGGCGCCGATCTGCGCGGGCAGGATCTGTCTGGTGCGTTCTTCGATCACGTGGATTTCACCGGTGCGCGGATGAGCGGCTGCCAATTGCAGGACAGCCAGTTCATCAGCTGTGACATGACGCGCTGGGACGCCGGCGGCGCCAACCTGGACACGGCGCGCCTGCTCCACTGCCGAGCGCCCGGCGCGACGTTCAGTGGCGGCCGCTTCCATGGCACGAGCTTCACGGAATGCGATCTGGCGGGCGCCAAGCTGGACCAAGCCACGCTTCATGAGGCGTCTTTCACCGCAACCTCGCTGGCGGGCGCGTCGTTGCGGGCGGCTCGCGTGGAACGCTCGGTATTTTCGCGCGGGGAGTTCGCCGACGCGGATCTGACGCAAGCGCAGTTCAGCTACACCTTGTTCCATCAACTGGACCTGCACGCGGTGACGCTGACCGGCGTTAGCGCGGCCAGCACCATGTTCACGGAATGTAATCTGTCGGCGCAGAACGTCGCGGGACAGGCCTTTGCGCTGTGCCATTTCACGGATTGCCAACTGGACGCGGCGGACTTTCGCCAATGCGATTTGCGCCAGTCTGGCTTCAAGGGCTCGTCGTTGCGGGGCGCGCACTTTGCCGGTGCTTGCGCGCCGCAGGCGCTGTTCCCCCAGGCTGATTTAAGCGGGGCCAACCTGCAGGGCGGCCGCTTTGACGGCGCCATCTGGGTCGAGGCCATGCTGGACGGCGCCACCTTCCAGGGCGCAAACCTGGACCTGTGTATTTTTCAGCGCGCGGGTTGTGCCAACACGGACTTTCGCGGCGCGCATCTTGTCGACGCCGATTTCTCGCTGGCGGACCTGAATGGCGCCGACCTGCGCGACGCCACGTTCCTGCGCACGCGCATGCATCGCGCGCTGACGCGCGGGGTGCGCTGGTCGCAGCGTCACGGCATCATCGAAAACGACGCCCCCTTGCTCGACGCCGAACTCTGGTCGGCGGGGCGCGCCGGCCTTTGACCCATCGCAACAGGAGTGGAAACCATGCAAGTGCTTTGCCAGTTACCCAGCGTGGGGTTGGGATTTCCCGATGTCTGCAAGACGCCGGTGCCGCCGGTGCCACACATCGATGTGTCGACATCGTCCATGGGCATCCCGGTGGTGTGGAACGTGTGGCTGAGTTGCATGCCGATGCACAACATGGCCACGACCATACCGGTGACGCTCGGCGATACGGCCGGGGTGGGCGGCGGCCTGATCTCGCAGACCTTCATGGGTCGGGCGCGCTACATGACCGGGGCGTTCACGGTGCTGGTGCGTGCCGCGCCGCTGGTGCGCGTGACCAGCCTGACCTTGCAGAACACGATCAATGCGCCGGGTTTCAAGGCGGCCACGCCGCAGAAGTCGATGTTTGCGTTGGCGGCGTGATCGTTGGCGGCGTGATGCATCCGGGCGGCTGGCCGCAGCCGCCCGAATCAAGGCTGACGGCTACAGTTGGCCGTACGAGTGCAGCCCCGACAGGAACATGTTCACGCCCAGGAACGCGAAGCCGGTGATCAGCAGCCCCATCAGCGCCCAGTAGGCCGCCATGGCGCCGCGCAAGCCCTTGATCAGGCGCATGTGCAGCCAGGCCGCGTAGTTCAGCCAGACGATCAGCGCCCAGGTTTCCTTGGGATCCCACTGCCAGTACGCGCCCCAGGCATCCGCCGCCCACAGCGCGCCCAGAATCGTCGCCACCGTGAAGAAGGCGAAACCGATCGCGATGGCGCGATACATGATGTCGTCCAGCACCTCCAGCGAGGGCAGCGCGGCGGCAATGCGGCGGCGGCCCAGCAGGATGGCGCCCACGATCACGGCACCCACGCCGAAGTACAGCATCCACGTGGCGGACAAGCCATCGGTACGGAACACCATCGGCTCGGCGCACAGCAGCACGCCCAGAATGAACAGCGGCGCCAGCTTAGCCCATGACGTGGTCTGCCCGTGCTGCTTGACCAGGTAGGCAAAGCCCACCATCGCCGCCAGCGAGAACGTGCCGTAGCCGATGAAGTTGGCGGGCACGTGCAGCTTCATCCACCAGCTTTTCAACGCCGGCACCAAGGGCTGGATCTGGCCGGCATCGCGCGTGAAGGAATACCAAAGCAGGAACACGACGGCGGACGTCACCACCAGCAGCACGAAGCCGCCCAGCGCGCGCGTGGCGTACTTG
Organism: Achromobacter spanius; assembly: GCF_029637605.1. Lineage (NCBI taxonomy): Bacteria > Pseudomonadati > Pseudomonadota > Betaproteobacteria > Burkholderiales > Alcaligenaceae > Achromobacter > Achromobacter spanius. The sequence continues at coordinate 4,340,674 of NZ_CP121261.1, forward strand.
CGTTCGTAATACAGGTAGAACAGCGCCGTGATCAGCGAAAACAGCACAAAGACTTCGTACAGGTTGCTGACGGGGATATGCCCCAGGTCCGGCCCCATCAGATGGCCTTCGCGCCAGCGCACCAACAGGCCGGTGACGCCGGCAAACACCGCGCCCCACGTCAACGCCGTGCCCAGCCACGCGGCGGTGGGGCTGAATACGCCGATCCAGTAGCAGACCATGGCCAGCGCAAACAGGGCGCACATCCACAAAATGGCGGACTGCGACGAGAACAGGTACTTCAGGAAGAACACCTGCTCGGCGCGGGCCAGGTCATTGCCGTACAGCATCAAGGCCAGGCCCGCCGCGATCGCACAGGCGACCATCAAACGGCGCAGCGGCCGCCACAACCAGCCCAGCCACGTCAATGCGGGCACGGTGCCGCAAAGGATGATCTTTTCGTAATAATCCATCGCGTTGCCGTGCCGGGTCAGCGCGAAAGCGGCGCCCACCGACAGCAACAGGAAGAAGACTACGTCGGTCCAGTCCGGCCTGCCGCGCCGGGCGCGGTTGTCGCCCGTTTCCGACAGGCTGTCTTGCCAGAGAACATCGGGCGACGCGTTAAACGTGTCCGGCGAGGAGGGATGCGGGGTGGTCGTCGTCGACATAAGAAAACCTTAAGACCTTTTCTGGCGCAGCAGCGCCTGCTTGAAGCGTTCAAACTCCTGATTGAAGTCGAGTGTACGCTTCTGGGACGTCATGGCCGCCAGGACGCTGCTGCCACTGCCTTGCGGCTTGACCCAGATCCAGACACGGCGGTCGCGGATGTAGAACATCGAAAACACCCCCAGGACCAGCAACAGGCTGCCCAGGTAGACCGTGTTCTTGCCCGGCGTGCGGCTGACCTGGAACACGCTTGCCTGCACATGGTTGAAGTCGGCCAGCGACAGGAACACCGGCGCGGGATAGACCGTCAGGTCGGACAGTGCCGCCACGGCCAGGCGCGACCACACCGCCGCGCGCTCGCCGTCGGGGCCTTCGACCGCGACGGGGGGCAAGCCGGCGCGTTCGCGCTCAATGGCGCGCAGTTCGTTCATGCTGGCGCCGATCAGCCGGATCACCACATCAGCGGCTCGCTCCAGGTCGGCGGCGGGCGTGTTGGCTTGCAGAAAGGCGGCGACCGCTTGCAGGCCGCCCGACGCAAAGGTCTCCAACGCGCGCTCGGCGGCGGTTTGCAGGGGCTGGCGGTCCGTGCCGGACGGACTGTTGCGCTCGGCGAAACGGCGGGCGGCTTCGCGGCGCGCGGCCGGGTCGGCCAGCGTGGCGCGCAGCCGCATGAATTCGGCGATGGAGCTGTCGTCATCAGCCGGAATGCGCAGATAGCGGAAGGGCTCGGACGCGTTGTTGCGCACGCCGGCCAGGAACACGCTGGCGCCGTCCAGCTCCATGGGCAGCATGTAGTTCTGGAATTCGTGGGCCTGGCCCGCGTCGTCGATCAGCTTGTATTCGACGCTGGGACCCACATTGCGCAAGTTCTCGTTCTTTTTGCCCGCCGCGCTGCCCGACACCGAGGCTACGTGCTCGGCAAAACTCTGATTGGCGCCCTTGGGATCGCCGCGCGTCAGGTCTTCCACATTGATCGGCCGCATGGCCGTGATCTCGACGCCCATGCTGCGCGGACCGGCTGACGTGTGAGCGGTCACTTCGCTTGTCTTGCCCACTGTACCGTCAACGGCGAAGGTGGCGTCCTGAGAACCTACTAACGGATAACCCTTCAAGACCACCGTGCTGCCGCCATCATCAAAGCTGGACTGGTACACCGTCATGCCCTTGAACCGCAGCGGCTCGTTGACCTCGATGGTGGAATCGAAGGTCTTGCCCGTATCCGGGTCGGTGACTTCGACCTCGCTGGCGAAACGGCTGGGCATGCCGGTCGAGTAGTAATCAACCACGAATTTCTTCAGCTTCAGCGTGAAGGGCATCGGCTGCACCAGGGCGCCGTCGCCCACCATCACGACCGCCGTACTGGCCTGGCCGCCTTCAGGCACCAGCACGCTGGCGCGGAAACTCGGGTTATTGACCGACAGGCGGCCGCTTTCCGGTACTTCCGAAATCAGCATGTTGTCGACAATGGGCTGCTTGCCGCCGAACATGACTTGCAGCCGCACGGGCAACTCGCTGTCGAGCAGGCCGCCCACGCAGATGATGACCATGGCCGCGTGCGCGAACACATAGCCCAGGCGGTTGGCGCTGCCCTTCTTGGCGGCCAGCAGCACGCCGTCGTTGTCCTGCCGTACGCGCACGGCGTAACCCAGCCGTTCCAGCAGCGACTTCAGGCCGGCCGAGGTCTGCGCGACGTCGGTGGGTTCTTCCGTTTCCACGCGATGCGGGAAGGCGCGCAGGCTGCTGGCGCGCACATGCTCGCGGAACGAGCGCGCGTCGCGCAACATCTTGGGTGCGTTGCGGGTCAGGCACACCGAGGTCGACACGACCAGGAAACCCATGATCAGCAAAAACCACCAGCTGTTGTAGACGTGCCAGATGGAAAACTTGTCGAACACCTCGTACCAGAACGGGCCGAACTGGTCGATGTAGTTGCTGGAGGATCGGTTCTGCTGCAACACCGTGCCCACCAGGCTCGCCACGCAAATGAACATCAACAGGCTGACGGCGAACCGCATCGAACCGAGCAGTTCGAAGAAGTCACCGGGCAGGCTGCGCAAGGAGGGGCGAGTGTGGGTTCGTGTTGAATTCATGAAAAAAGGGGGGCCGCGCGATCGGCTACCCCCCTCATAGACAGCGCGTAACGGAATCGGGTTCCGTCACGCTCAGGTTGCGTGAACGCGGACCAGCCGCGCGTGTTGCGGGCTGGCGCCTACCGCAGGCCTGCCGCGTAGTCGGACACCGCCTTGATATCGGCATCCGACATGCGGTCCGCAATCGCGAACATGATGTCGTTCTTGCGGTCGCCGCTGCGGAACAGCTTGAGCTGCTCTTCAATGTACATGGGGAACTGCCCAGACAAGCGGGGATACTGGGCGGGCATGCCGGCGCCATTGGCCGAGTGGCATGCCGCGCAGGCGGGTACATTGCGCTCGGGCAAGCCGCCGCGCCAGATCTTCTGGCCCAGATCCACCAGCTTCTCCTGGCCAGCCGTGGCCGGTTCCTTAAGAGGCTGTTGCGCCAGGTACAGCGCGATGTTCTGCATATCGGCCGGCGTCAGGTTCTGCGCCATGGCGGTCATCGGGGTGGGATTGCCCCCCGGGCCATTGCGCATTGGCAGCTTGGCGCCCTGCTTGATCTGGAAGTCGGCCAACTGCTTGGCCAGGTATTCGTGGGGTTGCGCGGCCAGGTTGGGGTTCACCGGGATGGTGCTGTTGCCCGCCGCGCCATGACAGGACGCACAGGCGATGATGCCTCTGGAGGCGTCGCCCTGGTCAAACAGCTGACCGCCCTTGGCGGCATCTGGCTTGGCCGGGCCCGCAGCGCCGTCAGCGGCGAAACTGGGTGTAGAGAAGGCGGAGGCGCCGAGCAACAGCCCGCTCGCAACCAACATTCGGGACAGCACACGCTTCATGAAGACCTCGACGATCACATCGATCAAGGCGCAAAAAGGCGCCCACGCCTGCCCCGCACACCCTGGAAAACCGTATCGAACCTCTCTGCCCATTCTGCCTGCCAAGTTGCCGCAGGCACCTAAACAGTAAGCAAAAAAGACGGCTCCGCGCACGGGGACCACTGTTGCAAACGCCGGATTATACAATAGGGCTCGAAACCAACCGTATCCAAAGCCCATCCGTGTCCCTCCTACATCGCGCCTCCTTCCTTACCTCCGCAGCTCGCCTCGACCAGTTGCCGGCCGCCGGCGCTCCCGAGGTCTGCTTTGTCGGCCGCTCCAACGCCGGCAAATCCACGGCCATCAACGTGCTGTGCAACCAGCGCCGTCTTGCGTTTTCCAGCAAGACGCCGGGCCGCACGCGCTTGATCAACATGTTCGGCTTGCCCGACCCGCTGGATCCGGAAGGCCACATCGGTTTTCTCGTTGACTTGCCCGGCTACGGCTACGCGTCCGTCGCGCGCAACGAAAAAGAAAAATGGGCGGACATCCTCGGCGGCTATCTGCGCGACCGCGAGTCGCTTGCCGGCATCGTGCTGCTGATCGACATCCGCCGCGGCGTCACCGAGCTTGACCGCCGCCTGGCCAACTTCATCGCCCCCACCGGACGCCCCGTGCTGGCGCTGCTGACCAAGGCCGACAAGCTGCCTTACGGCCAGCGCATGCGTACCGTGTTCTCTGTCCGCAAGGACCTGGCCGACATCGGCGCGCTGCACACCATCCCGTTCTCGGCGCCCGAGCGCATCGGGCTGGAAGAAGCCGGCGCCCATATTGAGAATTGGATTTCCCCCAAGGTCGAATCATGAACCCGCAGATCATCACCCCTGAGTTTCCGGTTTCCCGCCCTCGCCGCCTGCGCCGCGACGATTTCACCCGCCGCCTGGTGCGCGAAAATGCGCTGACGGTCAATGACCTGATCTACCCCGTTTTCGTGGCCGACGGCACGGGCGTGCAGCAAGCCGTGGCGTCGTTGCCCGGCGTGGTCCGCTATTCGCTGGACACGCTGCTGCCGGTGGCCGAGCAATGCGTGAAGCTGGGCATTCCGGTGATGGCGCTGTTCCCCGTTATCGACCCCGCGCTGAAAACGCCCGACGGCATCGAAGCCACCAACCCACGCGGCCTGATCCCGCGTGTGGTCGGCGAACTGAAAAAGCGTTTCCCCGAGCTCGGCATTCTGTGCGACGTGGCGCTGGACCCCTACACCAGCCATGGCCAGGACGGCGTCATCGATGAGAACGGCTACGTCATCAATGAAATCACGGTCGAGATCCTGGTCAAGCAGGCGCTGACCCAAGCCGCGGCCGGCGTCGACATGGTTGCCCCCAGCGACATGATGGACGGCCGCATCGGCGCGGTCCGCAAGGCACTGGAAGCCAACGGCCACATCCACACGCAGATCATGGCCTATTCGGCCAAGTACGCCAGCGCGTTCTACGGCCCGTTCCGCGACGCCGTGGGCTCGGCCACCAACCTGGGCAAGTCAAACAAAATGGCTTACCAGATGGACCCGGGCAACCTCGACGAAGCCTTGCGCGAAGTGGCAGCCGATCTGCACGAAGGCGCGGACATGGTCATGGTCAAGCCCGGCATGCCGTATCTGGACGTGCTGCGCCGCGTGAAGGACACGTTCCGCGTGCCCACGTTTGCCTATCAGGTCAGCGGCGAATACGCGATGATCAAGGCCGCCGCCGCCAACGGCTGGCTGGACCACGACAAGGTCATGATGGAAGCGCTGCTGGCATTCAAGCGCGCCGGCGCCGATGGCATCCTGACCTACTTCGCCATCGAAGCGGCAACGTTGCTCAAGGCGCAGCGCTGATTGCGCCACGCGTTGCGGGGCCCAGCCTTTCCGGCCGGTCCGCAGGGTTTGCCGCTAGACGGCTTTACGGCCAGGCGCCGGCGTCGTCCGGCGCAGCCCCAGCCACGTTCCGCCCAACACGCAGGCCAGGCCCAGCACGTGGATCAAGGTGACCTGCTCATCCAGGAACAGGGACGCGAACAGCAGCCCGAATATCGGCAGCCAGTTCACGAACAAGGCCGCGCGGCTGATGCCCAGCCGCGCGATGCCCGCGTTCCAGATGATGTTGCTGACGCCTGACGCAATCACCGCTGAAAACAGCAGCACCAGCCACGGCCACCACGTCATCTGCCAGGTATCGGTCTGGTAGGAAGACGGCGTCACCAACGCGTGCGCCACCAGCATCAGCCCGCCGGCCAGGTACATGTACCAAAGCATGCCCAGCGGATCCATCGTGCGCGACATGCGCTGGATCACCAGCCCGCCACACACGAACACCAGCACCGCCACGAAAACGACCGCATCGCCCCAGCCGGTCAGCCCGAACTGCGCGCCGCTGCCCGCCACCACCATGCCCACGCCCAGCAGGCCCAGCAAGGCCCCGCAGATGCGTACCGTGGTCAATTTTTCGCGATAGAACAGCGCGGCCAGCAATGCCGACAACAGCGGACTGGTGGCCATGATCAGCGTGCCGTTGGCCGCCGATGAAAACCGCAGCCCGGACACCAGCGCCACCTGGTGCGCGTACACCACCAGGAAGCCCGCCAGCGCCACCCAGCCCAGCTCCACGCGGCCCAGTTTGGGCACGCGGCCTCGACGGGCCTTGATGATCAGGGTGACGGTGATGAACGCAATGACGATCCGCACGGCGGCCAGCGCCTGGATGTCCATGTGTTGCGTGAGGTACTTGATGGAGACGATGTTCAGGCCCCATGTGGCCATGACGAACATCAATTGAAGATAGATAAGACCTTGTCGGTCCTGGCTTGCATCAACTGTTGGGGACGTCACGGGCGCCGGCCTGGTGGGAGTGGGATGCGCCGCCCACGCGGCGCAGCCGCCATGGTATATCGCCCGTCGTCAGCGCACCAGCACCTTGTCCAACGATGCTGTGAAGCGCTTGGCGTCCTGGAAACCGACGACGCGCGCGTCCGGCAATTCCTTGCCGCCCGGTTCGAAGAACATGATGCCCGGCGGGCCGAACAGCCGGAAGCGCTTGAGCAGGGCTCGGTCATCAGCGTTGTTCGCCGTCACGTCGGCCTGCACCAGCAACATGCCCGACATGCGCTGTGCCACGCCCGGGTCGGTAAACGTGAACCGCTCCATTTCGCGGCACGACACGCACCAGTCGGCATAGAAATCCAGCATGACCGGCTGAGTGCTCTGCGCCAGCAGCGCATCCAATTCCGCGTTGGTGCGCACGCGAGTGAACTGAAGCTCGCCCTTGGTGACGGCCGTGCCCACGGATGCGTCGGCACGCGCGGCCAGGTGCGACAACGGTTGCAGCACATCGCGCCCGCCGCTGGCCGCGCCCACCAGCCATGCGGCAGCGGCCAGCGCCAACAGCAGCCCCAGCCCCTTGCCAAACATGCGCGCGGCACCCGCGCCCGCGGGCAAGGCATCAAAGGCACGCAGCATCACCGCCGAAACAACTGCCAGGAAGGCCCAGCCCGTCATCTGCACCCAGGTCGGCACCACCGGTATCAGCATCCACCACGCCGTCGCCAGCAGCAGCATCCCGAACAGACGCTTGACGCCGTCCATCCAGGGGCCGGCCTTGGGCAGCAAAGCGCCCGACGATGCGCCCACGATCAATAGCGGCACGCCCATGCCCCAGGCCATGGCGAACAAGGCCGAACCGCCCAGCACCACGTCGCCCGTCTGCGAGATATACAACAGCGCACCCGCCAGCGGCGCGGCAACGCAAGGTCCGACGATCAGCGCCGACAGAGCGCCCATCACGAGCGCGCCCGTGTAGCGTCCGCCCGGTACGCGCGACGAACGCTCGGACAGTTTGGCCTGCACGCCTGACGGCATCTGGAACGTGAAGACGTCAAACATCGCCAGCGCCAACACGGTCAGCAGGATGGCGAACAGCGTCAGGATCCACGGGGTCTGCAACCAGGCAGCCAGGCCCGCGCCGCTCAGTCCGGCCGCGACGCCCAGCGCGGTGTACACCACCGACATGCCCAGCACATACGTCGCGGCCAAGGCCAGACCGCGCCCACGCGAAGGCCGGGTCTGTGTTGCGCCGCCCAACACGATCGAAGACAGGATGGGAATCATCGGCAGCACGCAGGGTGTGAATGCCAGCAACAAGCCCAGAATCAGGAACACGCCAGCCGTCTTGGCCCAGCCCAGGCCGCCCAACGCATCGGCCAGGCCGGTGTCGCCGGCATTGACCAGTGCGCTCAAGCCGCCGGATGACGCGGCGGGCGCGGCTTGCGCGCCTGCCCCATCCGCCAGCGCGTAGCCGCCAGCAACCGGCGTGAGTTTGACGCTGCTGTCCATGGGCGGATAGCACAGGCCTGCGTCCGCGCAGCCCTGCCCGGTCAAGGTAAGGGTAAAGGGCTGCCCGCCCGCGCCGACCGGCACGCGGATCATCACATCCTGGTGAAAGACCTCCATGTCCTTCTCAAAGGTCGGGTCGTACTTGACCTCGCCTTTGGGGTAGACCGCCTCGCCCAATGTGGTGGCGCCGATCGGGCTGATCGTGATGCCGAAGCGCTCGCGGTACATGTAGTAGCCGGGCGCGACCTTGTAATGCAGTTCCAAGGTGTCGGGCGCGGCCATCCGCGCGCTGAACACGAACGCCTTTTCGGGTTCCAGGAATTCGGCTTCGGCCTGCGCGGCCGCCTGCCAGGTCAGCAGCAACAGCGCCGTGGCCAGCAGCACCAGGCTGCGCCAGATCAAGGCGCGCACCGCGCGGATGGCATGAATCGGGCGCCCCGGCGCACCGACGATACCGGCAAGTTGCAACATTATTCTCTCTTGGTTTGCTTGACGGCCGTCTGCTCGCGAACCCAATCCAGATAGGGTGCGGCGCCGCCGATAACCGGCAGCACGATAATTTCGGGCACATCGTAGGGATGCATCTGCGCCAGGGCCTGAACAACGGCCTGATGGCGCGCGTAGGTGGTCTTGATGTGGATGGGGATTTCTTCCGTTCCCTCGACCACGCCGTTCCACAGATAGATGGACAGGCCCGGCGCGCCAAGGTTCACACAGGCGGCCAATCCGTCTTCAACCAGCACATGCGCGATGCGCTTGGCCAGCAAGAGATCAGGCGCATTGCTGATGACCAGCACGACGTCGTCATCGCGCAACATGGAGCCTCCTTGGGATACCCGCGTGGGATGTAACTCGGGGTATTTTATCGGTATTGCGCCGACCGCTCCGGTTCCGTCAACGCGGACGTCCGCCCCACCATGCCACCCGCTTTCACGAGGCCCGCATGCCAGACCAATGCCTGTTCTGCCGGATCGCCCGGCACGAGATTCCCGCCCACATCATTCATGAAGACGAGCGTTTGCTGGCCTTCCTGGACATCCAACCCGTGCGGCCAGGGCACACGCTGATCATTCCGAAGCAGCATTACCCGTACTTCGAGGACATGCCGGCCGACCTGGCGGGGCACATTGTGAACCTGGGGCAGAAGCTGGGCCGCCACATGAAGCGCCTGTACGGCGTGGAGCGGGTGGGGTTCGCCTTCACCGGCATACACGTGGCGCACTCGCACGCACACGTCATCCCCATGCATCACACGCAGGACGTCACGTCCACGGCGTATATCGAACAGCAGGACCTGACGTTCAAGATGCCGCCACAACCGCCTCAAGAGGCCCTGGCGGCTACCGCCGCGCAATTGCGGGGGGAACTGCACGCGTCCTGATTCAAAGGGCGAGTCGCATGCGCCAATGCCGGGCCAGCAAATGCCCGGCGCAAATAAAACAAGGGCGGGTCCGAAGACCCGCCCTTGTCGCTTATCTAGCAACCGAATTTATTCGGCGCTGTCCTCAGCGGCTTCATCAACTTCCGGGCGGTCAACCAGTTCCATGAAAGCCATGGGAGCGTTGTCGCCTTGACGGAAGCCCATCTTCAGCACGCGGGTGTAGCCACCGTTACGGGCCGCGTAACGCGGGCCGATTTCGGCAAACAGCTTCACCACCGCATCGCGATCGCGCAGACGGGCAAATGCCAGACGCTTGTTCGCCAGCGTGGGCTCTTTGCCCAGCGTGATCAGGGGTTCGATGACGCGGCGCAATTCTTTCGCCTTCGGCAGCGTGGTCTTGATAGCTTCGTGAGTGATCAACGAAACGGCCATGTTGCGGAACATGGCAAGACGGTGACTGCTGGTGCGGTTGAGCTTACGCAAGCCATTACCGTGACGCATGATAAGTTTCCTTTGAATCTAAAGATGGCGTTCGCCATCGGGTTGCCGGCTCTTCTATCAACCTGCAATCAGGCTGCGGTCCGGTAGAAAACGGTGCATTTTACGACGAATTCGCAAACCGCCCGACGGGGTTGCCGGGCGTTGCAGGAGACGCCCCGTTGCCAGGGCGCCACCCGTTTAAAGCTTAGGGACGCTCCAGGCCCAGGGGCGGCCAGTTCTCGAGCTTCATGCCCAAGGTCAAGCCACGTGCAGCCAGAACTTCCTTGATTTCGTTGAGCGACTTGCGACCCAGGTTCGGGGTCTTGAGCAGCTCGTTTTCGGTACGCTGGATCAGGTCGCCGATGTAGTAGATGTTTTCGGCCTTCAGGCAGTTGGCCGAACGCACGGTCAGTTCCAGGTCGTCGACCGGACGCAGCAGGACCGGGTCGATCTGCGGCGTGCCACGGACCGGCGCTTCGTACGAATCGCCAGCACCTTCCAGCGCGGCGAAGACCGAGATCTGGTCCATCAGGATGCGGGCCGACTGGCGCACCGCTTCCTCGGGCGAGATAACGCCGTTGGTTTCGATGTCCAGAACCAGCTTGTCCAGGTCGGTGCGCTGTTCCACACGGGCGCTTTCCACCGCGTAGCTGACGCGGCGAACCGGGCTGAACGAAGCGTCCAGAACGATGCGACCGATGGTGTGGGTGCGGTCTTCCGACAGCGCGCGCACGTTGCCCGGCACGTAGCCACGGCCCTTCTCAACCTTGATCTGCATTTCCAGCTTGCCTGCGTCCGTCAGGTTGCAGATGGCATGGCCGGGGTTGATGATCTCGACGTCGTGCGGCAGTTCGATGTCGCTGGCCAGCACCGTGCCCGCGCCAGTCTTGCGCAGAACCAGGGTCACTTCGTCGCGATTGTGCAGCTTGAAAACCACGCCCTTCAGGTTCAGCAGGATGTCGACGACATCTTCGCGAACGCCCGGGATGGTCGAATATTCGTGCACCACGCCCGTCATTTGCACTTCGGTCGGCGCGTAGCCGGTCATCGAAGACAGCAGGATGCGGCGCAGGGCGTTGCCCAGAGTATGACCGTAGCCACGCTCGAACGGCTCCATCACGATCTTGGCATGGTGCGTGCCGACCGGTTCGACTTCAATGGAGCGCGGCTTCAGAAAACCTTGAGTGGACATTTACTGTGTTCCTTTTCAATACCCTCGGCTCGTTACACCGATAAGGCTGATGGACAGGGTGAAACATGAAACTCGGACGGCGCGAAAAAACGCCGGCCGATACTTACCGCAAAGCCCGCCCCACCAAAAGGCGGAAAGCGGGCTGCTGCGAGACGTGCAAACGGGTCGCGGGACCAGTAGCCGGCACACCTGCGAAGGAGGCGCCGGCCGACCTGATTAACGCGAGTACAGTTCGACGACCATCGATTCGTTGATGTCGCGAGCGACGTCAGCGCGATCGGGAGCCGACTTGAACGTACCGGTCAGCTTGGTCGTGTCGACTTCCACCCATTGGGGGATGCCGATGCTGGTGGCCAGGTCGAGCGATTCCTTGATGCGGCCTTGCTTCTTGGCCTTTTCGCGGATCGAGATGACGTCACCAGCCTTGACCAGCATCGAAGCGATGTCAGCCGTGTGGCCGTTCAGTTCGATGGCGCGGTGGCTCACCAGCTGGCGAGCTTCGGCGCGCGTCGAGCCGAAGCCCATGCGGTAGACGACGTTGTCCAGGCGCGATTCCAGCAGCTGGATCAGGGTTTCGCCGGTGTTGCCACGGCGACGCTCTGCTTCAGCGAAGTACTTGCGGAATTGCTTTTCCAGCACGCCGTACATGCGCTTCAGCTTTTGCTTTTCGCGCAGCTGCAGGCCGTAGTCGGAAGTGCGGGCACCCGAAGTGCGGCCGTGTTGGCCAGGCTTGGAATCCAGCTTGCACTTGGAATCCAGCGAGCGACGGGCGCTCTTCAGGAACAGGTCAGTACCCTCGCGGCGCGAGAGCTTGCATTTGGGTCCAATATAACGTGCCATGTGGATTCCCTTTAGATACGACGACGCTTCGGCGGACGGCAGCCGTTGTGCGGAACGGGCGTGATGTCGGCGATGGACGAAATCTTGATGCCCAGCGCGTTCAGAGCGCGGACAGACGATTCGCGGCCAGGACCGGGGCCCTTGATGCGCACTTCCAGCGTCTTGATGCCGTATTCCAGCGCGACGCGGCCAGCCGTTTCAGCGGCGACTTGCGCGGCAAACGGGGTCGACTTACGCGAACCCTTGAAACCAGCACCACCCGAAGTGGCCCACGACAAAGCGTTGCCCTGACGGTCGGTGATGGTGATGATGGTGTTGTTGAACGAAGCGTGAACGTGCGCGATGCCGTCCGAGACGTTCTTCTTAACCTTTTTGCGCACGCGCGAAGCGCCGCTGGTGGAAGCTTTCGCCATAATCCAGTTCCTCGATTATTTCTTCAGGGACGCAGCAGCACGACGCGGGCCCTTACGGGTCCGGGCGTTGGTGCGAGTGCGCTGGCCGCGCACGGGCAAACCGCGCTTGTGACGCATACCGCGGTAGGTTCCCAGGTCGATCAAACGCTTGATCGAGAGCTGTACTTCACGACGCAGGTCGCCTTCAACCGTGAACAAACCAACATGTTCGCGGACGCGTTCCAATTCAGCGTCGTTCAGATCCTTGACCTTTTTGTCAAAGGGTACGTTTGCCGCTTCGCAGATTTTGCGAGCGCGCGTACGACCAATGCCAAAAATGGCGGTCAGTCCGATCTCGGCGTGCTGTTGCGGCGGGATGTTAATGCCAGCAATACGGGCCATGACTATTCCTTGAATAAATCTGTTGCGTAGTCGCTAACCCGAGTTAGCCTTGACGCTGCTTGTGACGCGGGTCGGTGCAGATAACACGCACCACGCCGTGACGTTTGATAACTTTGCAGTTGCGGCAGATCCGCTTAACCGATGCCATTACTTTCATGGTTGACTCCTAATTTTCCGTAATCCGGTTCCGCTCATTTGGAGCGGAAAACTATCCTGGCTCGCGTCAGATCATAGGGCGTGAGCTCCACTGTGACCTTGTCACCCGGCAGGATCCGGATGTAATGCATACGCATCTTGCCGGAAATATGGCCCAACACCACGTGGCCGTTTTCGAGCTTGACGCGAAATGTCGCGTTCGGGAGGTTCTCAAGAACCTCGCCTTGCATCTGAATGACGTCGTCCTTGGACATTCTTTTGCTTACCGCATCGGCAAACCCGCGCCCTTGAAGTTGGCCTTCTTGAGCAACGAGTCGTACTGGTGAGACATCATGTAGGCCTGAACCTGTGCCATGAAATCCATCGTCACCACCACAATAATCAACAGAGACGTACCACCGAAGTAGAAGGGAACGTTCCAGCGCATCACCAAGAATTCAGGCAACAGGCACACCAATGTGATGTACAAGGCACCTGCGAGCGTCAGACGCATCAGGATCTTGTCGATGTAGCGCGCCGTTTGCTCGCCCGGACGAATACCCGGAACAAACGCACCACTCTTCTTCAGGTTGTCCGCCGTTTCGCGGCTGTTGAACACCAGAGCCGTGTAGAAAAAGCAGAAGAAAATAATCGCGACGGAGTACAGCGTGATGTAGAGCGGTTGACGAGGCGACAGGGCCGCGGCCAGGTCGCTAAGCCAGCGCATGTTCTCACTGCTGGAGAACCAGCTCGTGATCGTGGCCGGGAACAGAATGATCGACGATGCGAAAATCGGCGGAATCACCCCTGCCATGTTCAGCTTCAGCGGCAAATGCGAGCTTTGACCACCGTAGACCTTGTTGCCGACCTGACGCTTGGCGTAGTTCACCGTGATCTTGCGCTGTCCGCGTTCCACGAACACCACAAAAGCGGTAACCAGCACCACCAAAGCCACAATGAACAGTGCCGAAAGCACGGACATCGCGTTGGTGCGGACCAGGTCCAACAGTGCAGCCAGCGCCGCGGGCAGACCCGCAACGATACCTGCGAAGATCAGGATGGAAATCCCGTTGCCAAGACCACGCTCAGTGATCTGTTCACCCAGCCACATGACGAACATGGTGCCGGTGACCAGAGTCACAATGGTCGTGAAGCGAAACAGCATACCCGGATCGATCACCAGTCCCTGTTGGGACTCCAACGCTACCGAAATGCCCACTGCTTGCACCAGCGCCAGCACGACTGTGCCGTAGCGGGTGTATTGGGTAATCTTCCGACGACCGGATTCGCCCTCTTTCTTGAGCGCTTCCAGCGACGGCACCACCACCGACATCAACTGCATGATGATGGATGCCGAAATGTACGGCATGATCCCCAGGGCAAAAATCGAGAAACGCGAGAGCGCCCCACCCGAGAACATGTTGAACAGGCCCAGGATCCCGCCCTGGTTCTGACGGAACAAGTCCGCCAGCGCATCCGGATTAATACCCGGTACGGGGATGTGTGTACCCAAACGGTAAACCACCAGAGCGAGCACCAGGAACACAAGACGGCGCTTCAAATCACCGTACCGTGCTCCGGTTTTGCCCAATGCCTGCGCGTTAGCCACTCGTCACCTCATGATCAAGCAAGCGAGCCGCCCGCGCCTTCGATGGCGGCGCGAGCGCCGGCCGTCGCGGTAATGCCCTTGAGCACGACCTTGCGCGAGAGTTCACCCGACTTGATGACCTTGGCGTAACGAACCGCCTGACCAATCACGCCAGCCGCCTTGAGCACTTGCACGTCGACTTCGTCGATGGGCAGGGCTTGCAGGTCCGACAGACGAACTTCGGCGTACAGGTGCTGACCGAGCGGGGTGAAACCACGCTTGGGCAGACGACGCTGCAGCGGCATTTGACCGCCTTCGAAGCCAACCTTATGGAAACCGCCCGAGCGCGACTTCTGACCTTTGTGGCCACGGCCGGCGGTTTTACCCAGACCCGAACCGATACCACGGCCGACGCGGCGCTTGGCGTGCTTGCTGCCCTCAGCGGGCTTCAGCGAATTAAGTTGCATATCCGACATGGTGATTCCTTAGGCTTCCGAGACGGAAACGAGATAATCCACCTTACGGATCATCCCACGCACCTCGGGCGTATCGACCAACACGCGGCTGCTGTTGATGCGGCCCAAGCCCAAACCGCGAACCGTGTCACGGTGCGATTGCTTGGTACCGATCACGGAGCGCACGAGGGTCACTTTGATCTGCTTCTGAGCCATGATTTACCCCAGGATTTCTTCGACCGACTTGCCGCGCTTGGCAGCAACATCGGCCGGGGTCAGGGAAGCGCGCAGACCATTCAACGTGGCGCGAACCATGTTGTAGGGGTTGCTCGAGCCCAGGCTCTTGGCAACCACGTTACGCACACCCATCACTTCAAAAATAGCGCGCATCGGGCCGCCGGCGATAACGCCAGTACCTTCAGCAGCCGGCGAGATCAGCACGGTAGCGGCGCCATGCTTGCCAACCACGGTGTGGTGCAGCGTGCCGTTCTTCAGAGCAACCTTGAACATGCCGCGACGGGCCTGTTCCATTGCCTTCTGGACGGACACCGGCACTTCACGCGCCTTGCCCTTACCCATGCCGACGCGACCATCGCCATCGCCAACCACGGTCAGCGCGGCAAAGCTCATGGTGCGACCACCCTTGACCACTTTGCTCACGCGGTTGACCGCGATCATCTTTTCGCGGAGGCCGTCATCGTTCTCTTTTTCCGCGGCGTTCTTGCCTTGTACTTTAGCCATTTGACAGATCCTCGCTTAGAACTTCAGGCCGGCTTCACGCGCGGCATCGGCCAGCGCTTTCACGCGGCCATGGTAACGAAAGCCCGAGCGATCGAAAGCGACCAGTTCAATACCGGCAGCCTTGGCCTTTTCGGCCACGCGCTTGCCAACCAGCGTCGCAGCGGCAGTGTTGCCACCCTGACCGGTTTGGCCGGCCAGTTGCGCACGCACTTCGGCTTCCACCGTCGAGGCGCTGACCAGAACGCGATCGCCTTCCGGCGAAATGATGTTGGCGTAGATGTGCTGGTTCGAGCGGAAGACCGAGAGGCGGTGAACGCGCAGCTCGTTGATCTTCCGGCGGGTCGGAACCGCACGACGCAAACGGGAAACTTTTTTGTCCATGATTCGTCCTTGCGTGCGCCGTTATTTCTTCTTGGTTTCTTTGATGACGACGCGTTCGTCCGAGTAACGCACACCCTTGCCCTTGTAGGGTTCGGGTTCGCGGTACGCGCGGATTTCAGCGGCCATCTGACCGACGACTTGCTTGTTGGCGCCCTTGATGACGATTTCCGTCTGGGTGGGGCATTCGGCCTTGATACCGGCCGGCAACTGATGCAAAACGTCGTGCGAGAAACCGAGCTGCAGCTTAACGGCATCGCCTTGGATCGAGGCGCGGTAACCCACGCCAACCAGGGTCAGCTTGCGCTCGAAGCCCTTGCTCACGCCGGTAACCATATTGGCCACCAGAGCGCGCACGGTACCCGACATGGCATTGGCGTGACGAGTTTCGTTGGCGGCGGCAAACGTGAGCTTGCCGTCATCCATCGCAACCGTGACGTCGCCAGTCAGGGCTTGAGTCAGGGTACCCATCGGGCCCTTGACAGTGATCTGATCCTGCTTGATGTCAGCTTCGACACCCTTGGGCAGTTCGACCGGATACTTAGCGATACGTGACATTCGAATTTCTCCTTAGGCCACGTAGCACAGCACTTCGCCGCCGACGCCGTTGGCGCGAGCCTTACGGTCGGTCATGACGCCGCGCGAGGTCGAAACGATAGCCACGCCCAGGCCGTTCATGACCTGAGGAATGCTGGTACGGCCCTTGTAGATACGCAGACCGGGGCGCGAAACGCGTTCAATGCGCTCGATAACCGGACGGCCAGCGTAGTACTTCAGGGTGATCTCGAGCTCAGGCTTGGCCTGGGTGCCCTTGATTTCAAAGCTGTCGATGTAGCCTTCGTCTTTCAGCACAGCGGCAATAGCCGCCTTCAGCTTCGAGGAGGGCATGCTCACCGTAACTTTGTCCACTTGCTGCGCATTGCGAATGCGGGTCAGCATATCGGCGATGGGATCGCTCATGCTCATAATGTATCTCCTACCAGCTGGCCTTGGTGATGCCGGGGATTTCGCCCTTCATCGCCATTTCACGCAGTTTGTGACGCGTCAGGCCGAACTTGCGGAACACACCGCGCGGACGACCGGTGACCACGCAACGGTTACGTTGGCGCGTCGGATTGGCATTGCGCGGCAGCTGTTGCAGCTTGAGCCGAGCTTGGTAACGTTCTTCGTCGGTCTTCGACTGGTCGTCGATGATCGCCTTCAACTCAGCGCGCTTGGCAGCGAACTTGTCAGCCAGCTTGGCGCGCTTGATGTCGCGATTGATGAGGGAAAGTTTAGCCACGTCATCAGCCCCTTAGTTACGGAACGGGAAGCTGAAGGCCGTCAACAGCGCCTTGGCTTCTTCGTCGGTCTTCGCGGAGGTGGTGATGCTGATGTTCAGCCCACGCAGCGCGTCGATCTTGTCGTACTCGATTTCGGGGAAAATGATTTGCTCTTTCACCCCGATGTTGTAGTTGCCACGGCCGTCAAATGCACGACCCGAGATACCACGGAAGTCGCGCACGCGAGGCAGCGCGACCGCAACGAGGCGATCCAGGAATTCGTACATGCGTTGACCACGCAACGTGACCATGCAACCAATCGGGTAGTTTTCGCGGATCTTGAAACCGGCGATAGCCTTCTTGGTCTTCGTCACGACAGGCTTTTGGCCAGCGATCTTGGTCAGGTCCGACACCGCGTGTTCGATAACCTTCTTATCGGACACGGCTTCCGAGACACCCATGTTCAGGGTGATCTTGGTGATGCGCGGCACTTCCATGACGCTCTTGTAGCCAAACTTGGCCTGCAGGTCGCCAGCGACCTTGCTCTTGTAGAAATCTTGCAAACGAGACATGTCTATCGCCCCTTACGCCTTGGCGCCGACAACGGCACCATTGGAACGGAACACGCGGACCTTGCGACCTTCGACTTCTTGAACGCCCACGCGGTCGCCACGACCGGTTGCGGGGTTGAAGAGCGCCACATTCGAGATGTGGATCGGCATGGTCTTTTCGACAATCCCGCCCGGGTTGTTAGCCATCGGGTTGGCTTTCACGTGCTTCTTGGCAACGTTGACGCCTTCGACCAGAACGTGGTCGGCATCAACACGTGCCAGCACGGTACCGCGACGCTTCTTGTCGCGGCCGGTCAGGACGATGACTTCGTCGCCTTTACGAATGTTGTTCATCGTAGGGCTCCTTACAGCACTTCCGGGGCCAACGACACGATCTTCATGAACTTCTCGGTACGCAGTTCACGCGTAACGGGTCCGAAGATGCGGGTGCCGATGGGCTCCAGCTTGGCGTTGAGCAATACGGCGGCATTGCCACCGAACTTAATCAGCGAACCGTCTTTACGGCGCACGCCCTTGGCGGTACGAACCACCACGGCATTGTAAATTTCGCCTTTCTTGACGCGTCCGCGCGGAGCCGCATCTTTGACGCTCACCTTGATGATGTCGCCGATACCGGCATAACGGCGCTTGGAGCCACCGAGCACCTTAATGCACATGACATGACGCGCACCAGTGTTATCGGCCACGTCCAGCGTGGTCTGCATTTGGATCATGATTTTTCCTGTTCCAACTTAACTGGAAATACTGTTTTCCCGGGGTTTTCCCCCCGAGGAACTCTGCAATTCCTGCCAGTTTTGGTCCCGTCAGGTCTGCCGCCCTGCTTTTGTGTTGTAGATCTAGAGCTTTCGCTCTACCCCTGCAACGGGTTGGCAACGCAACGACCCTGGGTTGAAATCCTGCGGGTATTCCCCCAACACGACGAGTTCAGAAGCTAGCTTTTGGTGCTAAACGTCCCTTAACTCAATCGACAATCTGGGAAAGCTGATCATTCTAGCGTGGTTAATTTTTGAGCGCAAGCACTTTGTTGGAATCACGCACAAAAGACCACGCTCCCCTACAAGGGGAACGGTTTTCGGGCTATCCGCCCCTATTTCTGACGGTAGTAGCCCTTCTCCCAGGCGTCATGGTTGGCCTTGCCGCGACGGATTTCGTCCGTGAACGGCGCAGCCCTGAGCACCAGGCGATTCAGCCATTTTACCGGAACTCGGCAGGGGCGTTCAAAGTCGACGAACAACACCGCCCGCAGGCCGGTTGTGTCGTTATGGACTTGGTGGGGATACAGGTCGTCGAACACCACCGCCTGACCTTCCTGCCAGTGGTACCGCTCGCCCCCGACCTCGATCCAGCAACGCTCGGCTGGCTCCGGCACTACCAAGCCCAGGTGCAGGCGCAGTACGCCGTTGTAGGGGCCGGTATGCAGCGGGATCCGTTTGCCAGGCTCCAGGATCGAAAAGAACGCGCTTCGGATGCCGGGTATGCCCAGCAGGGCGCGCGCGGTCTCCGGGCAACGCGCCAGGTTGCGCTCGGAACGCAGCCCATATCCCATGAAAAGGAAGGTCTTCCACTGGTCGTCAGACGTAATCATGCCCACGTCCGGCGAAATCTCGTGAAACGATGGCAGGAGCTGGCGCTCGGCCAATAATTCCGTAAGTTCCGCGCGGATAGCCGGGGTGCGAGATTCAAGCTCGGGGATCCACGGGAACTGGCTGTTCTGGAAGATTGGCTTGTCGCCCACCAGCGATGCTCGTGCTATCCGGTGGCGCAGCCAATCGATAAAGCGAAAAAGCAGGCGGGAGTACAGACTGGGTTTGCTGCCGGAATGCGCGTCAACGGGTTGCACGGTAAATGTGGAAGCAGGCTGCGAAGAGGACCCCATTGTGTCCAAGCGCGCACGGCCTTGCAAGGCTCGACCTCTGGATTGGCCCCAATCTCGCAATGCGGATTGGACCTCCCCGCCGCACGCAAGCTGGTTTAGACTGGCGTGGGCGATACGCGATCGCACTCCACTCCCATTTCGCAAGGAACGACAGGCATGTATGAACAGTTGGCGCTGTATATCGACGGCGAATTCATCTCCGGCGAGGGTAGGCGCACCCAGGACGTCATCAACCCGGCCACGCTGGAAGTACTTGGCCAGTTGCCTCACGCCACGGAAGCGGATCTGGACCGTGCGCTAGCCGCCGCGCAGCGCGCGTTCGAATCGTGGAAGAAGTCTTCTCCGATGGATCGTTCCGCCATCTTGCGCAAGGTTGCAACGCTGTCGCGCGAGCGCGCCAAGGAAATCGGCCGCAACATGACCTTGGACCAGGGCAAGCCGCTGGCCGAAGCCGTGGGCGAAGTTACCTCCTGCGCCGAGCACGCTGACTGGCACGCCGAAGAATGCCGCCGCATTTACGGCCGCGTGGTCCCGCCCCGCAACCCGGACGTGCGCCAGTTCGTCGTGCGTGAACCCATCGGCGTGTGTGCCGCATTCACGCCCTGGAACTTCCCGTACAACCAGGCCATCCGCAAGATCGCCGCCGCAATTGGCGCCGGCTGCACGGTGGTGCTGAAGGGCCCGGAAGACTCGCCCAGCGCCGTCATGGCGATTGCTCGCATGTTCCACGACGCCGGCCTGCCCAAGGGCTGCCTGAACATCGTCTGGGGCGAACCCGCCAAAATTTCCGACTACCTGATCCGTTCGCCGATCGTGCGCAAGGTGTCGTTCACAGGCTCCGTGCCGGTGGGCAAGCAACTGGCAGCGCTGGCCGGCGCACACATGAAGCGCGTCACTATGGAACTGGGCGGCCATTCGCCCGTGCTGGTGTTCGACGACGCCGACATCGACCGCGCCGCTGAAATGCTGGCCAAGTTCAAAGTCCGCAACGCCGGTCAGGTCTGCGTGTCGCCCACCCGCTTCTACGTGCAGGAAGGCGCCTACGAACAGTTCCTGGCGCGCTTCTCCGACGTGCTGAAGAACATCAAGGTTGGCGACGGCCTGGAAGCCGGTACCGACATGGGTCCGCTGGCGCATGAACGCCGCGTGCCCGCCATGAGCGCCTTCATCGACGACGCCAAGAAGCATGGCGGCAAGGTCGTGGTCGGCGGCGGCCCCCTGGACCGCAAGGGCTTCTTCTTCGCCCCCACCGTCGTGACCGAGCTGCCCGACGACTCCATGCTGATGACCGAAGAACCCTTCGGCCCCGTGGCGCCCGTGGTTCGCTTCAAGGACACCGACGAAGTCCTGCGCCGCGCCAATAGCCTGCCGTTCGGCCTGTCGTCCTACGTGTTCACGAACTCGTTGAAGACGGCAACCAAGGTTTCCAACGGCCTGGAAGCCGGCATGGTCAACATCAACCACTTTGGCAGCGCGCTGGCCGAGACGCCGTTTGGCGGCATCAAGGACAGCGGCATCGGCAGCGAAGGCGGCCTGGAAACGTTCGACGGTTATCTCGTCACGAAATTCATCACACACATCTGATCGGTTCCGACCGTCAGCCAAAAGCCCCGCAAGGGGCTTTTTTTTCGTCCCGCCCCAAGCGCCAAGCGCCACGCGGCAAGCACTCCATGTGTTTCATGATGCTGTCATAGGTGTCCGGGAACATTGCGCTTCGCTGACAGACACCTGACCTTGAACCAGGAACTGTCTGCCCCCTTTTCATGGAAATGTACGCGCAATGAATGTCTACTCCCGCTTTGCCCGCACGGCTGGCGCTGCCACGCTCGTAGCCCTGCTCGTCGCTTGTGGCGGCGACGATGACGACAACGGTTCCCCGGTCCCCGAGACGCCCCCGCCTGTCACGGAGACGCCGGTCGCGCCGCCCGCCCCCGTGCAAGTCGCGTTCATGCCCGACATCCACTTCCACGACGTCTACGCCGACTTCAAGGATGGCTCGTTCCCGGGCATCCCGAATCCGAAGCATGGCGACAACGCCACCATCCGGACGATGTACGCGCAACTGACGTCGACCCGCCTGTTCAACGAAAACTACTTCGCCTTCCTGGCCGCGCTGGATGACGCCGTGTCGCGCGGTGTGAAGTACATCGCGCTGCCAGGCGACTTTTCGGATGATGGGCAGCCCGTGCACATGCGCGGCCTGGTCAAGATCATGGACGACTATTCGAAGAAGCACGGCATTCAGTTCTTCGCGGCCCCGGGCAACCATGACCCCAATCGCCCCTTCAACCAGGCCGCCGGCAAAAGCGACTACCTGGGCCTGGACCC
Organism: Achromobacter spanius; assembly: GCF_029637605.1. Lineage (NCBI taxonomy): Bacteria > Pseudomonadati > Pseudomonadota > Betaproteobacteria > Burkholderiales > Alcaligenaceae > Achromobacter > Achromobacter spanius. The sequence continues at coordinate 4,362,600 of NZ_CP121261.1, forward strand.
GGTAACCGGCGCCATCGGCTTCTCGCAACCGATCTACAGCCGTGGTGGCAATGCCGCCTGCAGCACGCCCTACGGCGGCGACTGGGCGCTGATCGGCAGCACCTACTGCACGGAAGAAGTCCTGCACATGGGATACGCCGGCATCACCGACGCGTTGAAGCAGCACGGCTTCATGCCACAGCCGCAGAACGTCTATTACGAAACGCCGTACAGCACCTACAAGTACGAAGACTACGACTACACCACCGCACGCGATCAAGCCAACTGGATCAACCGCCAGTACGAGATCTGCGCGGAAGGCACGGGCGGCCCGAACAAGCCGCAGAACTACACGCTATGCAAGATGGTTCCGGATACGTCCTACGTGGTGGAACCGGTCAAGGGCGTCTGGCTGGTTGGCATCGACGCCAACGTCTATGTGCCCACCGGCATCGGTGCGAATGACTTCACCGGCTCAGGCGACCAGGGCTACAACAAGATGCTCACGCACAAGGCCCACGTCATCAAATGGCTGACGGACGTGGTCGCGCGCGGCAAGGCGCAGGGCAAACAGGTCATCGCATTCAGCCACTTTCCGATGTCGGAGTTCTTCAACGGCGCGTCGGACGACATCGAGGCGCTGCTGGGCGCCAACAAGATGCAGATGATCCGCCGCCCGGCCGAGAACACCACGCGGGCGCTGGCTGAAACCGGTTTGAAAGTGCACGTGGGCGGCCACATGCACTTCAACGACATGGCGGTGCGCAACTACGGGGCCGACACGGCGCTGTTCAACATCCAGGCGCCGTCCATGGCGGCCTACGTGCCGGCCTACAAACTGATGACGCTACATAGCGCGGACGAGATCGAAGTGCAGACCATCCGTCTGGACAAGGTGCCGCGCTTTGACGAGCTGTTCGACCTGTACCGCGCCGAGAACGCCTACACGACGCCGGCCCGCTGGGACGTGTCGATCCTGGACGCCAAGGACTACGGCGACTTCACCTATCGCTACATGAGCGAATTGGTGCGCCTGCGCCTGCTCAACGACGACTGGCGCTGCGAAATGCGTGAACTGGTCAAGAGCCCGCTCACCGGCGCTGACCTGCTGACGCTGTCGCAACTGCAAACCACCGTCACACTCAAGGAACTGGCGAATACCGGCGATCAGAACAATCTGACTTCCGCCTTCTTCGCTTGCCTTGCCGAGGGCGGCGGAAGCGGCGCCAGCAACGCCGCTTATGCCGGCAACGTGGCGGACGCCCAAGCCCGCGCTCAAGCCCTGGCGCAAGCCAACGGCATGCAGTTGTCGGACTTTGCGCAGTGGAAGGCGCTGGACATGGCGGGTGACTTCGTGCGCATCGCCAACGCGGGCGACCTGGCGTTTGCCGACATCCCGGCGCAGCGCGCCAAACAGTACAAGCTGTTGGCCCAAGCGCTTGCCAATAGCAACGCGTCGGTTCAGATGAGCGGCAACAGCGTCAGCAACGCCAACACGCTGGCAGACCTGTTCAAGGCGCGCTTCAAGCCGCTGATGGCGATCATGTTGAAGCTGGCCGCGGGCGCCCCGTCGGAACACATCCAGTTGGACCTGACCACCAACAGCATCGTCAATCTGTCGAACCAGCCTTCGCCGTTCTAAGCGTTCGAAGATCGCGCGGCGTCATGCCGAAGCGGTTCTTGAACAGCCGGCTGAAATGCGATGGGTGAGTGAAGCCCACCTGGTACGCCAGTTCGCCGATGCCACGATGACGGTGCCGCGAATCCAGCAGGAGCTCGCGGCACTTGTCCAGGCGCTGATCAAAGATGAAGGACTCCACCGACAGGCCGCCTGCCCGAAAGATGCGGTGCAGATAGGCCACCGACACACCACAGCCCTGCGCCACCTGCTGCGGCGACAGCGCGGGGTCTGCCAGGTGCTGCCGGATATACGCCAGCACGCGTTGCCGATGCGCCAAGGTGACGCTGCTATCGGATTCCGAAGCATGCCCCTGCCCCGGCTGCACCAGGAACAGCACGATCAAATCGATCAAGCGTTCGCCAAGCTCGGTCACCTCGGTGTCCGACCAGCCGCCCATGCCTTTGAATAGATGGTCCATGTAGCTGGCCAGCATCGCGCCACGCGGCGAGCCGTCGTCGATGCGCAGCTTGTGGAATGCGCCGATGCGTGAATCCCGCTGCGACAAGGCGCTGCGCGGAAACGACACGCTCAGGCTGCGGTAGCCCGATGAGCCCAGCGCCGTTGCCTGATAAGGCAGGCTCTGGTTCATCAGGTACACACAGCCCGGCTCGACCTGAAATTCACGGCCCTGCTGGCGCACGGCAAGCGGGCCAGACAACGGCAGGCCGAACGTGTAGAACTCCTGGTCCAGCCGCGACACGTTTCCCGCCGTCCGCTCCAGCTTCTGTCCCTGGTAGTGCAGGTCATTGAATTGCAGGCTGGCGCGGCGGGCGTAGCGCACATGCCCGGCAAAATGATCCGGCTTGCCGCGATGTACCTCGAACGGGCCGAATGCGTCCGCCAAAGCCGCTCGCCATTGCTCACGCCCGTCGGCGCCAGCAGTGGCCGAAATGGCGAATTCCGTATCGGGCATGTCTCGGTCTCCTGAACGCGGCGGCAAGCGCAATTTGATCTTGCGTCTACAAGCTCTTGACTCTCCCTGCTCTGGGGTGCGCGGCGCATTGTGGATGCGTCTGGCGCAAGTCTATAGTCAGCCCGATAAGCACACAACCTGGACAACCCGGGAGGAGACTCATGGCAAACGCGCCCGCAACGGCCGACCGCCACATGCCGGCTTCACGCTATTTGCGCTGCGAGGGCCGCGAACTGCACTACATGGAATGGGGCGCGCCGGATGCGCCCCCCGTCGTCATGTGGCACGGCCTGGCCCGCACCGGCCGTGATTTCGACGACCTGGCACAAGCGCTGGCGAACGACTACCGCATCATCTGCCCAGATACGATCGGCCGCGGCCTCTCGCAATGGAGCCCCGACCCGGTGTCCGAATACCGGCTGGATTTCTACGCGCGTCTGGCACTCGCACTGGCCGATGGCCTATCGCTTGCGCGCATGCGTTGGGTCGGCACGTCGATGGGCGGCGCAACCGGCATGCACGCCGCTGCCACCACCTTGCGCGACCGCATCTCGCACCTGGTCGTCAACGACATCGGTCCCGAACTGCCCCAACCTGCTGTCGACCGCATCCTCGCCTACGCAGGCAACCCGCCCGCGTTCGATACCGTCACCGAACTGGAAGCGTGGCTGCGTGTGGCCTACAAGCCTTACGGCTGGCAGAGCGACACGCAATGGCGGCGCATGGCCGAAACCTCGGTCAGGCGCCTGCCCGATGGGCGCGTCACGGCGCATTACGACCCCGCCATCGTCGGGCAATTCAAGCACCATCCCGATGACTACAACCGCTGGAGCGGCTACGACACGCTGCGCATGCCCTTGCTGCTCCTGCGCGGCGCCGACTCCGACCTGCTGCTGCCCGAAGTCGCTCATGCCATGACGCAACGCGGCCCACGCGCCACGCGCATCGACTTCCCCGACTGCGGCCACGCCCCCGCGTTGAACGTGGCGCCGCAAATCGACGCCATCCGTCAGTTCCTTGCCACGCCGGACCCGATGGCGGACGCCCACGCCCACAGATAACAGGAGATTTTCCATGAATCGCATTTTGCTGGCCGCGCTGGCTGCCCTTTGCATGAACTCGGCGGTGGCCGCCAAAGACTTTGTGGTGGCCCATGTCTACGACAAGACCGGGCCGCTGGAGGCCTACGCCAAACAGACACAGACCGGCCTGATGCTGGGCTTGGAATACGCCACGCAAGGCACGATGACCGTGGCGGGCCGCAAGATCCGGGTCATCGAAAAAGACAACCAGGGCAAGCCGGACGTCGCCCGGGCGGAGTTGGCCTCGGCCTATGCGGACGACAACGCCGACATTGCTGTCGGCCCAACCTCGTCTGGTGTCGCGCTGGCCATGCTGCCCATCGCCGAAGAATACGAGAAGATCCTGCTGGTAGAGCCCGCCGTGGCTGACTCCATCACCGGAGCCAAATGGAACAAGTACATCTTCCGCACCGGCCGCAATTCGTCGCAAGACGCCATCGCCAACGCCGTGGCGTTCGACCAGGCCGGCACCTCCATCGCCATGCTGGCGCAAGACTATGCCTTTGGCCGGGATGGCGTGAAAGCCTTCAAGGGCGCCCTGAAGAACGCCAAGATTGTCCACGAGGAGTACCTGCCCGCCAACGCCACCGACTTCACCGCGGGCGCACAACGCCTGTTTGATGCGCTGAAGGACAAGCCGGGCCGCAAGATCATCTTCATCCTGTGGGCGGGCGCCGGCAATCCGTTCAAGATCGCGGACCTGGACCCCAAGCGCTTCGGCATCGAAATCGCCACTGGCGGCAACACGCTGGCCGCAATGACGCCGCTTAAGTCGTTGGCCGGCATGGAAGGCGCCACGTACTACTACTACGGCATTCCGAAGAATCCCGTCAACGATTGGCTCGTGGCCGAACACCAGAAGCGCTACGGCCAACCTCCGGACTTCTTCACGGCGGGCGGCATGTCCGCAGGTATCGCGATCGCGGCGGCGCTGAACAAGACTGCCGGTGACTCGGACACGGACACGCTGATCAAGGCCATGGAGGGCATGAGCTTCGATACCCCCAAAGGCAAGATGACCTTCCGCCCTGAAGACCACCAGGCCATGCAGTCGATGTACCACTTCCGCATCAAGAACGATCCGTCTGTGCCGTGGGCCGTGCAGGACCTGGTCAAGGAAATCACACCGGACCAGATGAACGTACCCATCCAGAACAAACGCTGAAGGCCCTTTGCCGCAATGCTGGAAACCCAATCGCTCACCATCCGTTTCGGCGGGCACGTGGCCGTCAACGACGTCAGTTGCCGCTACACCCCGGGCACACTGACGGCCATCGTCGGCCCGAACGGCGCAGGCAAAACCACGTACTTCAATCTGATCTCTGGACAGTTGCGCGCAAGCGCGGGCTCGGTGCGCTTGAATGGGCGCGACCTGACCTCGCTATCCGCCCCCGCGCGCATGCATGCGGGGCTGGGTCGCGCGTTTCAGTTGACGCAGTTGTTTCCGCGTCTGTCCGTACACGAGAACGTACGGCTGGCGCTGCAATCCCGGCAGCAAGGCATGAGCTGGCGTCAGATCCGTTTCTGGCGAACGTGGGATGAAGACCGGAATCTGCTGGCGCGCGCGGATGGGCTGCTTGAACGCACCCGCCTGTCGGCTCGCCGTGACCAGGCCGCCGCGGACCTGCCGCATGGCGATCAGCGCAAGTTGGAAATCGCCATGCTGATCGCGCTGGAGCCGCGGGTTTTCATGTTCGATGAGCCCACGGCGGGCATGAGCGTGGACGACGTGCCGGTGGTGCTGGAACTGATCCGGGAGCTCAAGAGCGACCCGTCAAAAACGATACTGCTGGTTGAACACAAGATGGACGTCGTGCGCGAACTTGCCGACCGCATCGTCGTGCTGCATAACGGCCAGTTGATGGCCGATGGCGAACCCGCCGCCGTCATCGCATCGCCCATCGTGCAACAGGCGTACCTGGGCGTCGCCCCCACGGAGAAGCCGGCATGAGCGCGCCCCTGTTGCTTGAACTCAAGGACGTGCACACGCACATTGGTGCGTATCACATCCTGCATGGCGTGAACCTGTCGGTACCGGCCGCGGCCGTCACCATGCTGCTTGGCCGTAATGGCGCCGGCAAGACCACCACGCTGCGCACCGTCATGGGATTGTGGCGCGCGTCGCAAGGCCAGGTGACGTTCGACGGCGCGCCCATCGGCGGGCCGGCAACGCGCAAGTCACCGCCCGACATGGCGCGCATGGGCATGGCCTATGTGCCAGAGAACATGGGGATCTTTGCGGACCTGTCCGTAAAAGAGAACATTCTGCTGGCCGCGCGTCAGGCCAAGAACGTGGATCAGCTCGACACGAGCAGACTGGAATGGATATTCGGGTTTTTCCCCGCGCTACGGAAATTCTGGCTGCACCCGGCCGGCAAGCTGTCAGGTGGACAAAAGCAGATGCTGGCGGTGGCGCGCGCCATCATCGAGCCGCGCCGGCTGCTGCTGATCGACGAGCCCAGCAAGGGCCTCGCGCCCGCCATCATCCAGAACATGATCGACGCCTTCCTGGAACTCAAGCAAGCGTCCACCACCATTTTGCTGGTCGAACAGAACTTCAACTTCGCGCGGCTGGTCGGCGACCATGTGGCCGTCATGGATAACGGCCGCGTCGTCCATGCGGGCGGCATGCTGGCGCTGGCGCAAGACGACGCACTACAAACGCGACTACTGGGCCTGTCGTTGGGAAGCCATCAATGAGCACGCTGGATATCGATACACCCCTGCCGCGCGTACGTGCGGATCTGCGCCCGGTTCTGCTTGTGCTGGCGCTGGCCGCGCTCGCGCTGCCGTTGGTGGGTTCGTTCTCAACCTGGATCACGCTGACGCTGGCGGGCCTGGCTATGGGCATGATCATCTTCATCGTCGCGTCCGGCATGACGCTGGTGTTCGGGCTGATGGACGTCCTGAACTTCGGCCACGGCCTGTTCATCGCCATTGGCGCCTACATGGCGGCGACCGTGCTGGGCGCGATGTCCGACTGGACCCAGACGGGCAGCCTGTGGATGAACCTGGCCGCCGTTCTACCGGCCATGATCGTGGGCATGCTGGTGGCAGGCGCCGTCGGCCTGGCCTTTGAACGGGTGATCGTGCGTCCGGTGTATGGGCAGCATCTGAAGCAGATCCTGATCACGATGGGCGGCATGATCATCGGCGAAGAGATCATCAAGATGATCTGGGGTCCGCAAACGCTTTCGCTGCCGCTGCCCGAGGCGCTGCGTGGCGCGTTCCTGCTGGGTGATGCGGCTATTGAGAAGTTCCGGATCGTTGCCTTGGCTGTCGGCGTGTTGGTGCTGGGTGGCATGCTTTGGCTGCTGAACCGTACCAAGCTGGGGCTATTGATCCGCGCGGGCGTCGAAGACCGCGAGATGGTCGAAAGCCTGGGCTACCGTATCCGCCACCTGTTCGTGGGCGTGTTCGTCGCGGGGTCGATGCTCGCGGGGCTGGGCGGCGTGCTGTGGGGCATGTACCAGCAGTCGATCGTGCCGCAACTGGGGGCACAGGTGAACGTGCTGATCTTCATCGTCATCATGATCGGCGGCCTGGGCTCCACGGTCGGCTGCCTGATCGGCGCGTTGCTGGTCGGCTTGATGGCCAACTACACCGGCTTCCTGCTTCCCAAGGCCGCCCTGTTTTCGAACATCGCGCTGATGGTCGCCATTTTGTTGTGGCGCCCGCAAGGCGTGTACCCGGTCACGAACCGCTAGGAGCCCAGACATGTCATTCCGCCTGCTCTCCGGCGACCCGCCTCGCAGCCGCCTGCTGGCGCTTGCGCTGATTGCGATCGTTGCCCTGCTCGCTGCCGCGCCATTCCTCTTTCCCGGTCCCAAGTCGCTGGCGGTGGCGGCAAAGATCCTGGTGTTCGTGATTCTGGTTGCCAGCTATGACCTGCTGCTGGGCTACACCGGCATCGTGAGTTTTGCTCACACCATGTTCTTCGGCATCGGCGCCTATGGCGTGGCGATCGCCAGCATCCGGATGGAGCCAGGGTGGGCGGCGGTATTCGCGGGCGTGGGAGCGGGTCTCGCTGTGTCGCTGGCCTTTGCATTGCTGATTGGATTGGCCAGCCTGCGGGTGCGCGCCATTTTCTACGCGATGATCACGCTGGCGGTTGCCGCCGCGTTCCAGACGCTGGTGTCGCAATTGTCGGACCTGACAGGCGGTGAAGACGGCCTGAACTTCAAGGTGCCGCAACTGCTGCGACCGGCGTTCCGACCCTTGTCTGAACCCGTCTTCGGCATCACGATCGACGGCCGCATCATCACTTACTACCTGATCGCCGCGGTGTGCGTGGTGTTGTTCCTGATGCTGCTGCGCATCGTCAATTCGCCGTTCGGCCGCGTGCTCCAGGCCATTCGCGAGAACCCCTTCCGTGCCGAGGCCATCGGCTATCGCACTGTGCTGTATCGCAGCCTGTCGAACCTGCTCGCCGCCGCGTTCGCCACGCTGGCCGGCGCGCTGTACGCACTTTGGCTGCGCTACAACGGCCCGGACACCACACTGTCATTCGAAATCATGCTGAACATCCTGCTGATGCTGGTGATTGGTGGCATGGGGACGATGTATGGCGCCGTGGTGGGTGCGAGCCTGTTCGTATTCGCCCAAAGCTATCTGCAAGACGGCCTGCAAGTCATCCACGACGCGGTAACGGGCGTTGCGCCATTGGCGTTGCTATTCGAACCTGACCGCTGGCTGCTATGGCTGGGGATTCTGTTCGTGGTGTCGGTGTATTACTTCCCCACGGGAATCGCGGGGCGGCTAAGGGAGTTCGCGCGGAGGTGCTAGCGCCTGGACGCGCGGTTCTGGTTCTTCAGGTCATCCAAGGTACGGGTTTGGTCTCGGACCTGATCCATCGCCCTCTGCAATTCCCGGACTTCCATGCCCGCGCGCGCACGACTATCACTGCCGACAACCAGCACGCTGTCGTGGATGGGCCGAGAGATCTCCACATCCTTGAAAACAATGCTCTGAGCGCTTGCGGCTGCCGAGAACCCCGCACTCGCCAACGCCATCAAACCTGCAACGCCGAGCTTGCCCGCGGACTTGATCATGTATGCGACTCCTGTGGTCGGAATTGTCAGCGCAAGGGATGCGCTGACAGGATTTATATCAGGAGCCATGGTGGGGTTGTAACAACGCAGGCGCCGACAGTGGCTACGCTGCGTTTCAAAGGCGGTAAAGACCAGGCAACAACCGCGGCGGCAGTCACTTTCCGCTTTGGCGCAGCGTATCCGCTTCGCGCCGCAGGCTGTCGACACGCCGCTGCATCTCGTCGGTCTTGCCTCGGTCAAGCTGCGAGCCTGCCGGAGTGGGCTGCAATGGCCTCATCGTCGAACCCGTATTCAGCGGCATCATGGCCGGCGCAGCCGCAGCGGCACCAGCCGGCTTCTGGGTGAACAGGTGCTCCAGCAATAGCAGTTGATTGCGCTGATTTTCCAGAGTCTGTTCCTGCGATGCCAACGCTTGCTCGTCCTCGTCATCCGACCCGAATATGGCGCCGTGGTCACGGGATCCGGGAGGCGGCTTGACGCGGGGATCGGGCCCGGCGTTCAAGACGTTCTTGCCCGCACGGGCGTCATCGAGTGCAGGCGCCGGAGCAGTGCCTGCCTTCGGGTTCACGCCTTGCGCGGCCGCCGCGCCAGCCAGGCACAAAGCGGCGCCAAACACATAGGCCCGCACGGTACCGCGCATGATGTTTCTGACCCGCATCGGGATAGACCTCAAGGACAAAAAAAACGGCAAGGGGTTTAGCCCTTGCCGTTTTATATCAGAACGGCAAACCGTTCCGATGACTGCTTTACTTAGATGATACGTGCGGCTTCAACCAGACGCACCACACGCCACGACTTCGAGCGCGAGATGGGACGGCCTTCAGCGATTTCAACCGTATCGCCTTCGTTGTATTGGTTCGATTCATCGTGCGCCTTGTACTTCGCGGAACGCATGATGATCTTGCCGAAGATGGGGTGCTTGACGCGGCGCTCAACGAGCACGACGACAGTCTTGTCCATCTTGTTGCTGACGACCTTGCCAACCAGCGTACGCTGGCGCTTGGCCACTTGGGTGTTTTGAGTTTCGCTCATGTTTATTTCCCTGCCTTCTCGGTCAGCAAGGTACGAACGCGCGCAATGTCGCGACGCACGTTGCGCAGCTGGCTGGTGTTGGCCAGTTGCTGCGTGGCCTTCTGCATACGCAGACCGAATTGTGCCTTCAGCAGGCTTTCGAGCTCTTTGCCGAGCTCGGCGGCGTCTTTCGAACGGAGTTCGCTAGCTTTCATGTTAGTACTCCTTAAGCACCGATATGACGCGCGACGAACGTGGTCGAAATCGGCAGCTTGGCAGCGGCCAGGCGGAAAGCTTCACGCGCGATCTCTTCGCTCACACCTTCCATTTCGTAGAGCACTTTGCCGGGCTGAATTTCAGCGACCCAGTACTCAGGATTACCCTTACCGTTACCCATACGGACTTCGGCGGGCTTCTGCGAGATGGGCTTATCCGGGAAAATGCGAATCCAGATACGGCCGCCACGCTTGATGTGACGATTGATAGCACGACGAGCGGCTTCGATCTGGCGAGCGGTCAGACGGCCACGGCCGGTGGCCTTCAGACCGAATTCGCCAAACGACACGTGGGTACCACGGGTCGCCAGACCGGTGTTGCGGCCCTTCTGCTCTTTGCGATACTTTCTGCGAGAGGGTTGCAGCATGGTTATTCTCCTTCAGGCGCCGGAGCAGCGTCCGCCTTGCGGGGACCACCACGACCACGGCCACCCGGACGACCGGTGCGAGCACCGTCCGGACGATCACCACGCGGAGCGCGGCGCGGACGACGTTCTTCTTCGCGCGGGGTAGCGGTTTCCGGCGGCAATTCGCCGTTAGCCAGCATGTCGCCCTTATAGACCCAGACCTTGATGCCGATCACGCCATAAGTGGTGTGGGCTTCGGAGGTGCCGTAGTCAATATTGGCCTTGAGGGTGTGCAGCGGCACACGGCCTTCGCGATACCACTCGGTGCGAGCAATTTCGATACCGTTCAAACGACCCGCGCTCATGATCTTGATGCCTTGGGCACCCAGACGCATCGCGTTTTGCATCGCGCGCTTCATTGCGCGACGGAACATGATGCGCTTCTCGAGCTGTTGCGAAATCGAGTCGGCGATCAGTTGAGCATCGGTTTCCGGCTTGCGGATTTCCTCGATGTTGACGTGCACAGGCACGCCCATCAGACGCTGCAGATCGGCCTTCAGGTTTTCGATGTCCTCGCCGCGCTTGCCGATCACCACGCCCGGACGAGCCGAGTAGACGGTGATGCGGGCATTCTTGGCCGGACGCTCGATGATCACGCGACCAACGGAGGCGCTCTTGAGCTTCTTTTTCAGGTACTCGCGAACGCGAATGTCTTCGGCAAGCATCGTGCCGAAGGCCTTGTCGTCGGCGAACCAACGCGAGGACCAATTACGGGTGACCGCGAGACGGAACCCAGTGGGGTGAATTTTCTGACCCATCGTGACTCCTTAAGCTCCGACCTTGACCGTGATATGGCAAGTCTGCTTCTCGATACGGTTGCCGCGGCCCTTGGCGCGAGCGGAGAAGCGCTTCATCGACTGAGCCTTGTCCACAAAAATCGTGGTGACTTTCAGTTCGTCGATATCGGCGCCGTCGTTGTGCTCGGCGTTGGCGATGGCGGACTCGACAGCCTTCTTCAGGATGACGGCAGCCTTCTTCGGCGAGAAGGTGAGGATTTCCAGGGCACGACCGACCTTCTGACCACGGATCAAGTCCGCAACCAGACGGGTCTTCTGTGCCGAGATGTGCACCCCACGGATAATGGCAGTAGTTTCCATCGCTTACCTCTTCGCCTTCTTGTCCGCAGCGTGGCCCTTGAACGTACGGGTCAGCGCGAACTCGCCCAGCTTGTGACCGACCATGTTCTCGTTGATGTACACGGGGACATGTTGCTTGCCGTTGTGGACCGCGATCGTCAGGCCGATGAACTCGGGCAGGATCGTGGAACGACGCGACCAGGTCTTGATCGGCTTCTTGTCTTTGCCCGCGACGGCCGTGTCCACCTTTTTGATCAGGTGAGCATCGACAAACGGGCCTTTCTTGATCGAACGTGACATAGTGTTCGCCTCTTACTTGCGCTTGCGCCGTTGGACGATCATATTGTTCGTCCGCTTGTTGCGACGGGTCTTGAAACCCTTCGCCGGGGTGCCCCACGGGCTGACCGGCTCGCGTGCTTCACCGGTACGGCCTTCGCCGCCACCGTGCGGGTGATCCACCGGGTTCATGGCAACGCCACGGACCGTCGGGCGGATACCACGCCAACGCATTGCACCGGCCTTGCCGATTTGGCGCAGGCTGTGTTCTTCGTTACCGACTTCACCAATGGTGGCGCGGCATTCGATGTGCACACGGCGAACTTCACCCGAGCGCAGACGAACCTGAGCGTAGATGCCTTCGCGAGCCAGCAGGACGGCGGAAGCGCCGGCCGAACGGACCATTTGAGCACCCTTGCCAGGCAGCATTTCGACGCAGTGAATCGTCGTACCCACCGGGATGTTGCGGATCGGCAGCGTGTTACCAGCGCGGATCGGAGCATCGGTGCCCGACAGCAAGGTAGCACCCACTTCCAGACCACGCGGAGCGATGATGTAACGACGTTCGCCGTCGGCGTAGCACAGCAGTGCGATGTGCGCCGTACGGTTGGGGTCATATTCCAGACGCTCGACCTTTGCCGGGATACCGTCCTTGTCGCGACGGAAGTCGACGACACGGTAGTGTTGCTTGTGACCACCACCACGGTGACGGATCGTGATGTGACCGTTGTTGTTACGGCCAGAACCACGGGTCTTCTTTTCCAGCAGCGGCGCGTAGGGCTCACCCTTGTGCAGGTTCGGGCTAACAACCTTCACCATGCCACGGCGGCCAGCCGAAGTCGGCTTAACTTTTACGAGGGCCATTTACTTCACCTCCGCAAAGTCGATTTCCTGGCCGTCCTTGAGCGACACGTAAGCCTTGCGCTCATTACGGCGGCGGCCAACGAATCGGCCAAAGCGCTTGACTTTGCCCTTACGGTTGAGGACCTGCACGGACTCGACCTGCACCTTGAAGAGCAGTTCGACGGCAGCCTTGATTTCCGGCTTGGTAGCGTCAGCCACGACACGGAAAGCGACTTGCTGATTCTTCTCAGCGACGAACGTGGCCTTTTCGGTCACGATCGGAGCCAGAATGACTTGCATCAAGCGTTCAGCGTTCATCCCAGCATCTCCTCGAGTTGAGCGATGGCCGGCTTGGTGATCAGCACTTTCTTGTAGTGGACCAGCGACAACGGATCGGCATAACGGGGCTCGACAACAGCAACGTGCGGCAGGTTGCGGGTGGCGAGGTAAACATTCTCATCAACGCTGTCGGTGATGATCAGGACCGAGTCCAGGCCCAGGCTCTTCAGCTTTGCAGCAGCAGCCTTGGTCTTGGGCGATTCCAGATCAAACGATTCGACAACGGCGATACGGTCTTCACGAGCCAGTTGCGACAAGATCGAACGGATCCCGGCGCGGTACATCTTCTTGTTGACCTTCTGGCTGAAGTTCTCTTCGGGCGAGTTCGGGAAAATCCGACCACCGCCACGCCACAGCGGCGACGAAGTCATACCAGCGCGTGCGCGGCCGGTACCCTTCTGGCGCCAGGGCTTCTTGGTCGAGTGCTTAACTTCGGCACGATCCTTCTGAGCGCGGTTGCCGGCACGGGCATTGGCTTGGAAAGCCACCACGATCTGATGAATCAGTGCTTCGTTGAAGTCACGGCCGAAGATCGTATCGGGCGCGCTGAACGTAGCAGCGGCCTGACCTTGGTCGTTCAGGAGCTTGAGATCCATTTACTTACGCTCCCTTCTTGGCCGGGGCCTTGATGGCCGGGCGCACGACGATGTCGGCGCCAGCGTGGCCGGGGACAGCGCCCTTGACCAGCAGCAGGCCGCGCTCAACGTCAACGCGAACGACGTCGAGGTTTTGAACGGTGCGGGTGACATCACCCAGGTGACCAGCCATGCGCTTACCCGGGAAAATACGGCCCGGATCTTGTGCTTGACCAATCGAGCCCGGGACGCGGTGCGAACGGGAGTTACCGTGCGACGCGCGTTGCGAACCGAAGTGGTGACGCTTGATGGTACCGGCGAAGCCTTTACCAATGGTCGTGCCCGTCACGTCGACCTGTTGGCCGGCTTCGAACACGGATTCCACGGCAATCACGGCACCAGCTGCAAATTCTGCAGCGCGAGCGGGATCAAGGCGGAATTCTTTGAGGATGCTACCGGCTTCAGTGCCGGCTTTGGCGTAGTGGCCCGTTTGCGGCTGAGCCACACGCGAGGCACGACGAGTGCCATAAGCCACCTGGATCGCGGCGTAGCCGTCGGTTTCCAGCGACTTAACTTGGGTCACGCGGTTGTTAGACACGTCCAGCACGGTTACCGGGATGGATTCACCTTCCTCGGTAAAAATGCGGGTCATGCCGACCTTGCGACCCACCAGCCCCAGCCGGTGAGCGGCGGGCGTGGGTGTCGAATTCGACATCGTTTTCTCCATTCCTGACTGCGATTGGTCAGGGCTAATCAGGCAAAAGGTAACGGCCTTTGCCCTACGACTATGTTCAACCTGGTTGGTATTACCTCTAGCGACTTCTTTGCCTTGCAGCAAAGAGCAATTCAAGCTAATCCGCCCATAGTTAGACTTGCCACAAAATGGCAAGCTTGGCATATTAGCATGATTTTTTCAGGCGGCACAAGCACTTAGCCGCTTTGGGCGTGTGTAGGTGAGCAGTTTTGCCACACTACCCGCGGCATTGCGCCGCAAAAACAAAATGGCCGCACTCCCTGGGGAATACGGCCATTCTTTACGAGCCTACCGGCGAAGGTAGCAGGCTCGGTTCGCCTTACTGCAGCGCGATTTCGACGTCGACGCCGGCCGGCAGGTCCAGACGCATCAGGGCGTCAACGGTCTTGTCGGTGGGATCAACGATGTCCATCAGGCGCTGGTGGGTACGGATTTCGAACTGGTCGCGCGACGTCTTGTTCACGTGCGGCGAACGCAGGACGTCGTAGCGACGGATACGCGTGGGCAGCGGCACCGGGCCGCGGACAACGGCGCCGGTACGCTTGGCGGTGTCGACGATTTCAGCGGCCGATTGATCGATCAGCTTGTAATCGAAAGCTTTCAAGCGGATACGGATCTTTTGGTTTTTCATGGCGTTTCCTAAAGAACGAGAGGCGAAGGCGACGAGGCGCCCTCGCTGGTTGTTTGCTGCTTAAGTGATCCGAATTACTTCAGGATCTTGGCGACGACGCCGGCGCCGACGGTACGACCGCCTTCACGGATGGCGAAACGCAGGCCTTCTTCCATGGCGATCGGAGCCAACAGCTTGACCGTCATGGCCACGTTGTCGCCCGGCAGAACCATTTCCTTGTCGGCCGGCAGCTCGATCGTGCCCGTCACGTCCGTCGTGCGGAAGTAGAACTGGGGACGATAGCCTTGGAAGAACGGCGTGTGACGGCCGCCTTCTTCCTTGGACAGGATGTACACCTCGGACGTGAAGTCCGTGTGCGGCGTGATCGAGCCCGGCTTGGCCAGAACTTGGCCACGCTGGACGTCTTCACGCTTGGTGCCGCGCAGCAGAATGCCCACGTTGTCGCCAGCTTGACCTTGGTCCAGCAGCTTGCGGAACATTTCAACGCCCGTGCAAGTCGTCTTGACCGTCGGCACCAGGCCCACGATTTCGATTTCTTCGCCGACCTTCACGATGCCGCGTTCGATACGGCCGGTAACCACCGTGCCACGACCCGAGATCGAGAACACATCTTCAACCGGCATCAGGAACGTGCCGTCCACGGCGCGCTCGGGCGTCGGGATGTACGAATCCAGTGCAGCGGCCAGAGCCATGATGGCTTGCTCGCCCAGTTCGCCCTTGTCGCCTTCCAGCGCCAGCTTGGCCGAACCCTTGACGATCGGGGTGTCATCACCCGGGAAGTCGTACTTCGACAGAAGTTCGCGAACTTCCATTTCCACCAGCTCGAGCAGCTCGGCGTCGTCAACCATGTCAGCCTTGTTCAGGAAGACGATGATGTACGGCACGCCAACCTGACGGCTCAGCAGGATGTGTTCACGCGTTTGCGGCATCGGGCCGTCAGCGGCCGACACAACCAGGATCGCGCCGTCCATTTGCGCCGCGCCCGTGATCATGTTCTTCACATAGTCAGCGTGGCCCGGGCAGTCAACGTGAGCGTAGTGACGCGCTTCCGTTTCGTACTCGACGTGGGCGGTGTTGATCGTGATGCCGCGAGCCTTTTCTTCAGGAGTCGCATCGATCTGGTCGTAGCCCTTGGCTTCGCCACCGAACTTGTTCGACAGAACGGTCGTGATAGCTGCCGTCAACGTCGTTTTGCCGTGGTCAACGTGACCAATCGTACCCACGTTCACGTGCGGCTTGGTACGTTCAAACTTGCCTTTTGCCATGATCTCTATCCTTTAACTTTCAAGGAAACTTGAATCTGCCAGGCCACCCGGATGGGTGGACCTGGCTAGGGTTATTTACTTGGCCCGAGCGGCGATGACTTCGTCAGCGACGTTCTTGGGAGCCTCGGAGTAATGCTTGAATTCCATCGTGTACGTGGCACGACCTTGCGTCAACGAACGCAGGTTCGTGGCGTAACCGAACATCTCGGCCAGGGGCACTTCAGCCTTGATGGTCTTGCCGCCACCGACCATGTCGTCCATGCCTTGGACCATGCCGCGACGCGAGGACAGATCGCCCATCACGGTACCAGCGTAGTCTTCCGGCGTTTCGACTTCAACGGCCATCATCGGTTCCAGCAGCACGGGGCTGGCCTTGCGCAGACCTTCCTTGAATGCCATGGAGCCGGCCATCTTGAACGCGTTTTCGTTCGAGTCCACATCGTGGTACGAACCGAAGAACAGCGTGACCTTGACGTCGACGATCGGGTAGCCAGCCAACACGCCCGAAGGCAGCGTTTCCTGA
Source organism: Achromobacter spanius (assembly GCF_029637605.1). Taxonomy (NCBI): domain Bacteria; kingdom Pseudomonadati; phylum Pseudomonadota; class Betaproteobacteria; order Burkholderiales; family Alcaligenaceae; genus Achromobacter; species Achromobacter spanius. The sequence continues at coordinate 4,379,281 of NZ_CP121261.1, forward strand.
ATGCCCTTGTCCACCGCGGGGATGTATTCACGAGGAACCACACCGCCCTTGATGGCGTCCACGAATTCGTAGCCACCGCCAGGAGCCAACGGCTCGACCTTCAGCACCACGTGACCGTACTGGCCACGGCCGCCCGACTGCTTGACGAACTTGCCTTCAACTTCGTCGCAGGTCTTGCGGATGGTTTCACGGTAGGCCACTTGCGGCTTGCCGACGTTGGCTTCAACGCCGAACTCACGCTTCATGCGGTCGACCAGAATTTCCAGGTGAAGCTCGCCCATACCGGAAATGATGGTTTGGCCGGATTCTTCGTCGCTGCGCACGCGGAACGACGGATCTTCCTGAGCCAGACGCGACAGCGCCAGACCCATCTTTTCCTGGTCAGCCTTCGACTTCGGTTCCACGGCCTGCGAAATCACGGGCTCGGGGAAAATCATGCGTTCGAGCAGGATGTGGGAGTCGGTGTCGCACAGCGTTTCGCCGGTGGTCACGTCTTTCAGACCCACCACGGCGGCGATGTCACCTGCCAACACTTCCTTGATTTCTTCGCGGTTGTTCGCGTGCATCTGCAGAATGCGACCGATACGTTCCTTCTTGCCCTTGATGGGGTTGTAGACCGTATCGCCCGACTTCAGGACGCCCGAGTAAACGCGCACGAAGGTCAATTGACCCACGAACGGATCGCTCATCAGCTTGAATGCCAGCGCCGAGAACTTCTCGCCGTCGTCAGCTTCACGCGTGATGGGATTGCCTTCGTCATCCTGACCGTCAACCGCGGGAATATCCACGGGCGAAGGCAGGTAGTCGATGACCGCGTCCAGCATGCGCTGCACGCCCTTGTTCTTGAAGGCGGTGCCGCACAACATCGGCTGGATTTCGCCAGCGATGGTGCGTTGGCGGATGGCCAGGTTGATTTCGGCTTCGTCCAAGGCACCCGTTTCCAGGTACTTGTTCATCAGCTCTTCCGACGACTCAGCGGCGGCTTCAACCAGCTTTTCACGCCATTCGTTGGCCAGGCCTTCCAGCTCGGCGGGAATCTCGTGGTAGTCGAACTTGATGCCTTGGCTGGCTTCGTCCCAAATGATCGCCTTCATCTTGACCAGGTCGACCACGCCTTGGAACGTGTCTTCGGCACCGATCGGGATCACGATCGGCACGGGATTGGCGCGCAGGCGGTTCTTCAGCTGGTCATAGACCTTGAAGAAGTTGGCGCCGGTGCGGTCCATCTTGTTGACGAAGGCCAGACGCGGCACGCCGTACTTGTTGGCTTGGCGCCACACGGTTTCGGACTGGGGCTGAACGCCACCCACCGCGCAATAGACCATGCAAGCACCGTCCAGGACGCGCATGGAACGTTCCACCTCAATGGTGAAGTCCACGTGACCCGGGGTGTCGATGATGTTGATGCGGTGTTCGGGATAGTTCTTCGCCATGCCACGCCAAAACGCCGTCGTAGCTGCCGACGTAATGGTGATGCCACGCTCTTGTTCTTGTTCCATCCAGTCCATGGTGGCTGCGCCATCATGCACTTCGCCAATCTTGTGATTGACGCCGGTGTAGAACAAGATACGTTCGGTCGTGGTGGTTTTCCCTGCATCGATGTGCGCAGAGATACCAATGTTGCGATAGCGCTCGATCGGGGTTTTGCGGGCCATGGTGGATTAGTCCTTAAATTACCAGCGGAAATGGCTGAAGGCCTTGTTGGCCTCTGCCATCTTGTGCGTGTCTTCGCGCTTCTTCATCGCGGCGCCACGACCTTCGGAGGCGTCGATCAGTTCGCCAGCAAGACGCAGATCCATCGACTTCTCGCCACGCTTCTTGGCGGCTTCACGGAGCCAACGCATAGCCAGGGCCAGGCGGCGCACGGGGCGCACTTCAACCGGCACTTGGTAGTTGGCACCGCCAACGCGGCGGCTCTTCACTTCGACGATCGGCTTGATGTTGTTGATCGCCAGGCTGAAAACTTCGATCGGCTCTTTGCCGGTCTTGGTTTGCACTTGCTCGAGGGCACCGTAAACGATGCGCTCGGCGACGGCCTTCTTGCCGTCCAGCATGACGACGTTCATGAACTTGGCGAGCTCGACGCTACCGAACTTGGGATCGGGCAGAATCTCGCGCTTGGGTACTTCGCGACGACGGGGCATTGTTGCTTCCTTGTGTCTGTTCAGTTGAACCGTGTTTCATTACACGGCCATGGCCGCCCATTGGGACGACCCCTTACGTGCCGCGCTCCATCCCAAAAGCCGGAGGGCGCGGTCGCACTTCCCTAGTGACGGGCTTCCGCCACACGGGGGTACTGCTGACTCGTTATTAAGCCTTCTTCGGGCGCTTGGCGCCGTACTTCGAGCGGGCTTGCTTACGATCCTTGACGCCTTGCAGGTCGAGGGAACCGCGCACGATGTGATAACGCACACCGGGCAAGTCCTTGACACGACCGCCACGCACCAGAACCACCGAGTGCTCTTGCAGGTTGTGGCCTTCACCGCCGATGTACGAAATGACTTCGTAACCGTTGGTCAGACGCACTTTGGCAACCTTGCGCAGAGCGGAGTTCGGCTTCTTGGGGGTGGTGGTGTACACGCGAGTGCACACGCCGCGGCGTTGCGGGCAGTTTTCGAGCGCGGGGCTCTTGCTTTTGATGATGCTGACTTCGCGCGGCTTGCGCACGAGTTGGCTAATGGTAGGCATGACCTTGAAATCCCTTTTACGTACCACTGGTAAGTACTTACGTACTCGTCTCCAGAAGAGTGTCTTTCGGAGAAGGCAGTTCGCGCAAAACCGCCTCAAACGTTCATGTACGTAAAAGAGCGGGCTTGCCAACAAACTATGACAAACGCACAAAACCGACAGCGGCGGGCAGCCAAGACGCTAAGTCGCAACCATGGACCCGAAACAAAAGGCTCGTGACGCACCTTGGTTTCAAACCCGTGGTTTCAAACTCTGACTAAGCTCTTGAACTGTTTGCCTTTTGCGGACAGATTTTGCGCGCGAAATAAAGCAGTAAGCCCTTTAGCATAACTGAGATCTGGGCGTACTGTCAAAGAGATTTGTAAGTCAAGCGACGCGGCGTGGCGGTTATGAAATGCTGGTGAAAACCCGGCAACTTGACCTCCGCTTGCAGAAAATGGGGCCGCGTAGCCGCAAAGATCTGAAATAACAACATGGCCGAAAATGCCGCCCGCAGCGGGGGAGACTTCGGGTAAACCATGAGAGATCTACGGATGCTGCAGTGTAGCGCCAGGAGACGGCTTACCGGTCGGCGAACAGGTATCCGCTGCCGTAGACAGTGCGGATCGGCAACATCACCCCCGCCAGTTCGGCCTTGCGACGCAGTCGGCTGACGATGACGTCGATGCTGCGCGACCCGCTGGAGCGCGCACCGCCTCCTTCGACCCGCAGTTCATCGCCCAGTTCTGAACGTCCGACCGCCCTGCCCGCCACCTCGAGCAGCGACCGCACGATCAGGCGTTCATTGGCCGACAGCGAAATCGTCGCCCCCGAGGGGGCCACCAGTGTCCAGCCCTGATCGCGCAGTTCCCATTGGCCGGTCACTGCCTCTTCAGTTGCGGGAGTGTCTTTGCTGGGAGGCAGGCGCCGCGCCAGCGCCAGCAGGATGCAGGCGAGCTCGCGCGCGTCCTGGGGATCGGGCAAGCAGGCATCCGCCCCGCTTTGCAGGCAACGCAGCCGGCTATCCACGGAAACACCGCTACCTGTCACCACGATTCCCATAGGCGAAGACCCGTGCAGCCGGGCCACGAGTGCGTATCCGATTTCGCCCAACGTCCCGACATCCAGGACAACGGCATCGTAAACGCCGCTATTGAGCAGGCCGAACAGCTCGAGTGAGGTCGAACAGCCGCGAGCGGAAATTCCGGCTTGCAGCAAAGCGGACACAGCGGCGTTTCGCGCGACCTCGTCCGGCGACATCATAAGTATGCGTAATTGATTCATGGCAATTTCAACCCCCTGACCGACACCGCCCCGAGCGACCGCTTGTGACGCTTCGCGTGGGACGATTGAGACAGTGTGGCGCGTTGTTACGCAACAACTCCAGTCAAGATTCGTTAACTTTGCAATGTTTGACAGTTCTTGCCACAACGTAGCCAGCCCCACCGCCGCGCGAGTTATCATTCGATTACACAAATTCGCTCACCTTTGCAGTAGGGTCGCCAACGGCGAACTTGCGCAGCAAACCTCCGCGAGACTTTTCTGATGAAGATTGCGTCGCTGGAAGACGATCTTGACCAAGCCCGGCGCATCCACCAAGTGCTGACTGCCGCGGGATACACCTGCTCGAGTTATCACCAGAGCCGTGACCTGCTGGCTGCCCTGCGCTCGGAGAGCTTCGATCTGGTGTTGCTGGATTGGCATCTGCCAGATATCGATGGCGACGATGTGGTGCGCTGGTTGCGCGCCAATATCGGTCCCCGCGTCCCCGTCATTTTTCTGACCAACCGGTCTTCTGAAGACGACCTGGTTGAAGGGCTGCGCGCAGGCGCCGACGATTACATCGTCAAACCGCTGCGCCCCCTGGAATTGCTGGCCCGCGTAGCCGCGCTGTTGCGACGCAGCCAGATCGCGGAACCGGCCGAGGACGCTTTCGACGTGGCGCACTATCGCATTGAGCCCGCCGCGCGAGTGATCTCGCTACACGGCGCCGCCGTGTCGCTGGCGCCCAAGGAATTCGATCTTGCACTGCTGTTCTTTCGTAACCTGGGCCGGCTCATGTCGCGCGACGTGATTGCCGAATGCGTGTGGAACCGCGAGATCCCCGCCACATCGCGCACACTGGATACGCACCTCTCCAACATCCGCCAGAAACTCCAGCTACGCCCGGAACACGGCGTGCGCCTGAGTTCGTCCTATGCGCTTGGCTACCGGCTTGAACTGAACAGCGCCGCGGAAGACACCCCGGCCAGCCCGTCGTAAAAGCGACGCACGCATTCCTGGAGAACCGATTCCTATGAGCCGCTGCCGCGCGCTTTCCCTGCTTGCCTTGCTTTCCTGCCTGTCCGTTTCCACGGTCGTGCGCAGCCAGCCCGCTGGGGCGTTGGGCGACGACTTCATCTACCGCGTACGTCAGGGAGACACCCTGATCAACGTGGCCACTCAGTACACGCGCAATCAGGCGAACTGGACGCGGTTGCAGACCCTGAACAAGGTCGTCACCCCCGAGTTGCTGCCTATCGGGCTTGAACTCCGGATTCCGCTGTCGATGATTCCTGAGCGCCCTGCCCAAGCGCGCGTGGTGCATGTCAGCGGCCAGGCCGCCCTGAACGGCAAGTCGCTGCAACCGGGAGTCAATGTGGCTGAAGGCAGCACGGTGGTGACTTCGCCCAACGGCTTTGTGACTCTCGAACTGGCCGATGGGTCCAAGCTCACCCTGCCGGCGGGCGGCTCGGTCGAACTGACCCGGCTGCGCCAGTTCGAAGGGACCGCGCTCACCGACTCCGTCATCCATGTCCAGCGGGGCAGCGTCGAATCCACCGTCGCCCCTGCCGGCCAAGGCGTAGGCCGCTTCGAAATCAGGACCCCAGTTGCGGTCACGGGCGTGCGGGGCACACGATTCCGCGTGCAAAGCGGCGCCGGCGGCGTGCACAGCGAAGTGCTGGAAGGCAGCGTGCGGCTGCAGGCGCATGCGCCGGGAAACGCGCCTTCCAAGCCTGTCTCGGTGGCGCGCGGCTATGGCGCGGCGGTGCGCAGTGACGGCAGCGTGTCGGGCGTGCGCGAGCTGCTGGCGGCGCCGCAACTCAGTCCGCCTGAACGCATGGGCGGCGGCGTCTGGACCAGCGCCTTTCCGCCGGTGGCGGGTGCACAGAGCTACCTGGTGCGCGTTTCGCGCGATGCCGACGGTGCGCTGCCGGTATCGTCGGTCAGCTTCGCCACGAACAGCATCCGCTTCAGCGGGCCGGGTGCCGGCACGTTCTACGTTTCGGTGCGTGCGGTCGACGATCTGGGCCTGGGCGGACAAGACGCGGTCGCCACGTTCGAAGGCGCAAACCCGTTGATGACCTCGTTCGGCCTGGGGGTCAGCAGCGGCACAGGCGGACTCATCACGCTGACCGAATACTAGGCCCCGCCCGATGGCCGACGCCCCCGACGCCCTCGACCGGACCTCGCGCTCAGGGCTGTGGCTGACGGTGATATTGGCAGCGCTGGCGGCTTTGCTGGGCTTGTTGAATGGCTTGGGCCGGGTCGATCAGATCCTATACGACCGCGCCGTCACGATGACCGGGCGTCCGGCCGATCCAGATATCCTGATCGTCGCCATTGATGACGCCAGTATCGAGACGCTGGGGCGATGGCCCTGGCGGCGCGCGATCCACGCCGCGTTGCTGGACCGTCTTCAAGGTGCCCGCGCGATCGGATTGGATTTGATTTTCGCGGAAAGCGACACGGTCAATCCTAACGACGACTTGCTGCTTGCCCAGAGCATCCAGCGCAGTGGCCAGACGGTGCTGCCGGTTGTTCTGGACCGCCTGAACAATCCTTCCGCGATGTCGGCGCCAATCCCCGCACTGGCGAACGCCGCGGCTTCAACAGGCCTCATCAACGCACATATTGATCCTGACGGCGTGGTGCGTGAAGCCACGTTGACGTCCCGATTCGCGGGCAAGCGCTACAACCACCTGGCGCTCTCCATGCTGGAGGTCGGCGGCCAAGGCAAAGCGGTGGAACAGTTTCTACGACGGGCGGGTCCCAGCGGCGACATCCTGATCCCGTACGCGGGCCCCGCTGGCCACATGCGCACCGTTTCGTACTTGTCCGTCCTGCGAGGCGACCTGAAACCCGAGGCCTTGCGCGGCAAGTACGTGCTGGTGGGCGCCTGGGCAACCGGTTTAGGCGACGCTTACCCCACGCCGGTATCGCATGACTTGAGCGGCATGTCGGGGGTGGAAATCATCGCCAACCTGATGCAGGCTGCCCGCGACGGCGTCTCCTACCATCGCCCACCCGCCGCCTGGAACGCGCTATTTTCCGCACTTCCCGTGCTGCTGGCCTGCCTGGCGCTGTGGCGGCTGTCGCCCAAGCGGGCATTGCTGGTCAGTGTTGCGCTCGTTGCGTGCCTCCTTTTGACATCGTGGTTGCTGCTGGCCTACGCCAGCCTGTGGTTCGCACCGACCGCCGCCCTCGTCGGTGTAGCGCTTTGCTATCCGCTATGGAGTTGGCGTAGCCAGGAGGCAGCGCTGCGCTACATGGACCATGAACTACGCCGGCTGCAGCGCGAGTACCCACCCGTGCTGAACGAGGCGCGCGCCCAATTGACCGGGCCGAATGCATCACTGGAAAGCCGCGTTGGCGAATTGCAGCGCGCGCTCGAGCGCGTGCGCAACCTGCGGCGTTTCCTGGCAGATGGGTTGGACGGCATGCCCGACGCGACGCTTGTCTTCGACCAGGAGGGCCACATGCAGTTTCGCAATCAGGCGGCGGTCATGTACTTCCAGCGGCTGGGTATGCGCCCGCCCCGCGTGGGGCACCCCGCCACGCACCTGCTTGAGAAGACCATTTCCGACGACACGACTCGGCAGCGCGTGGCCGACGCACTGCGCGGCAATCTTCCCACCCATGGCACGTCGCGTTGGACGGCGGATCTGGAAGTACGCGATTACGCGGGGCGCGACCTGATCTTGAAGTGTGCGCCGATCCACACCGCCGAAGGCAACTTCGCCGGCACCGTCGCCACGCTGACGGATATCTCGCGCATTCGCCAAGCCGAACGCCAGCGCGAAGAGACGCTGCGCTTCATCTCGCACGACATGCGCGCGCCGCAAAGTTCCATCCTGGCGCTTGTCGAGATGAGGCAGGAATCCGGCATCCAGGATGGGCAGGGCGAAACCCTTGCTCGCATCGCCACACTTGCCAACCGAACCCTGCATCTGGTTGATGACTTCGTACACCTGACGCGCGCGGAATCGATGACGATCAGTGCGGTCGAGCTCGATCTGGGCAGCTTGCTACAAGATGGCGTGGACGAGTTCTGGGCATCCGCGCACAAGCGCGGCATTACGCTAGGCGTGCGCACACCGCTGCCGATTGCTTACACACGCGGAGATCAAACGCTGCTGATGCGCGCGCTGTGCAATCTGATCGACAACGCCATCAAGTACAGCCCACCCCAGACATGCGTCGAATGCGGTATCGAACAGTCAATGGAATTCTGGCGGGTGACCGTCCAGGATCAGGGGCAAGGTATCGCCGACTCTGATCTGGCGCGGCTATTCGATCCCTTTTCGCGTGTAGGCGTCGAAACGCGAAATGACGTGGGCGGTGCCGGCCTCGGCCTGGCATTCGTGCGCACCGTGGCCGAGCGCCATGGCGGGACGGTGGAAGTCAGCAGCGAAATTGGCGTGGGGTCGGTGTTTACCTTGTGCTTGCCTGTCGCGCCGGATGCCGAGGACGGGAAGTAACCAAGCCAGGCCGGCGCATCACTGGAAGATGTGGGAAATCACCGCCGGCTTGCCAGCCTTGATTTCAAGCGTTCCCCGGTACGGCGGCAGGTCCGCATTGCGCAGCACCACTTGGTACTTGCCGGGTATCAAGCGTATTTCCTTGACTGGCGGGCTGATGCCGCGCGCCACGCCGTTGACCCATACTTCACCCCACGGGCGGATGTCCAGGCGCACCCGCACGGGCACACCCAGAGGTTTGGGCTTGTTGGCAACCTCGTCGCCAGCCGTGGCCGCATCCGCGGGGGGCGGGGCTTGGACACTGGGGTTGATCGCTGCCGCAGGCGGCTCGGTTGGCTCGGACGCCGTGTCCGGCGCGTTCTGCACAACCGATGGCGTAGCCGTCTCCGGCTCAAGCGGCGCGGCGGAAGGCGTTGCTGGCACTTGTTGCGGCGCGCCAGACATTGCGGGCACGTCTGCCGGCGGCACGGCAGCGGGCGGCATCGGGTGCACGGCCGGCGGGTTGGGCATGACAATTTCAGAACTGGTGATCAACGCATTGGGCGCGCCCTTACCCCAGTGGAACCAGCCATAAACGCCGATGCCGATCAAGGCCAGGACCGCCAGCAACCCCAATAGCGGGCGACGATTGCGGCTTGGTTTGCGCGCAGCCGCCACGGGGGGCGGCGTAGCCGTGTTGGCGCCAGCGACGGGGTCTGTCTCGGCGGGAGACGGCTCGATATACGCGGCCACTCCCAACAGGGCGGCCAGCTCGGCCAGCGTCTGCGGCCGGTCGGTCGGCAGCATCGCCAGGCCGCCATCAATGATGGACAGAAATTCCGGGTTGTATTTGGACAGGCCCAGCGACGCCAAGGGTTCGTAGGCGTCCTCCGCGCGCCGCTCGGGAGCGGGCGGCGGCCGATGCCCGGTGACCAAGGCATACATGACGGCGCACAAGCCGTAAATGTCGCTCCACGGGCCTCTCGGCCATTCCATGGAATCGGTATATAGCTCAAACGGCGCAAACCCCGGCGTCGGACTGCGGCTCGCACGGCGCGAGCGTGCAACAACCAGTTCAGGCAACAAATGGGCGCGCGCGTTCTCGTCCATCCCCACGGTGTCCAGCGAGATATCGCCACAAATCTCACCCTGCGCATGCAGGGCGATCAGCGAGGGCAACAGGTCGGAGACAAGCCGCTTGATGCGAGATTCCGGCACGCCCCCCGCCATGCTGGCGGCGATCGCGCTCAATGGACGCAAGGCAAGCGGCGCGGCGCCTGAAAACGGCCCACGCGGCGTCAAGAGGCCCGTGGAGGAAGACATGATGGTAATTGCGCTCATGCGCGGAGTGATGCGAAGATGGAATAGTGTGAATATTATCCAATCCGCAACACCAGGACATTGCCGAAAATGTCCGAGCGCATCAGGCTGTGGCACGATGACGCTTCGCCCACTCTTCCTACCCCCCTTATAAGCTATGAAAATTCGCCTTCTGAGCAGTCTGCTCGGCGCGACAGTAGTGCTGGCGGGCTGCGCCGGGATCTCGTCGCGCCCCGAAAGCCCGCCAAGCGCCGAGGCACTGGCTCAATTGCAACAAGTCCGGGACACCTACGGCGCGGGCCGATATGGGGAGGTCATCCGAACCGTCGCCACCTCTGATACCTTGGCCTCATCGACCAAGGCGGTGCGCATCGAGGCCTATAAGCTGCAGGCGTTCAGTTATTGCGTGAGCCGCTACGCTCAGTTGTGCGAAGACAGCTTTGCCCGCATCCTCGCGCTGGATCCCGCGTTCGAACTAGCACCGAATGAAGCCGGGCATCCGTCCTGGGGACCCGTCTTCCTGAAGGCCCGCAGCCAGGCCGCGAAGTAATCCCATGCACAAACCGTAAACAAAAAGCGTAGACAAAAAAAGGCCGCTGATTCGCATCAGCGGCCTTTTTGCTTGCTGCCCCCGCGCCGAGCCTGCGCGCGAGGATCTGTCCGGGCTTCCGCTTATTCGGCGGGGTTCTCGGTGCCAGCGTCGGAAGCCGGGGCTTCCGCGTCCGCACCCACCGTGACCGGCGAGTCTTCGAACGGGTTGGCCTGTTGGCGAGCGGCTTCGCGTTCCGCCGCTTCCAGCTCTTCCTTGTCGCGACGTGCGTGGTGGTAAGCCAGGCCGGTACCCGCCGGGATGAGGCGGCCGACGATGACGTTTTCCTTCAAGCCACGCAGGTCGTCGCGCTTGCCCATGATGGCGGCTTCGGTCAGGACACGCGTGGTTTCCTGGAACGAAGCGGCCGAGATGAACGAGTCGGTCGACAGCGAGGCCTTCGTGATACCCAGCAGCACGTTGTCGTAGGTAGCCGGGATACGCTCTTCGGCAGTCATACGATCGTTGGCGTTCAGCAGTTCGGAGCGCTCAACTTGCTCGCCCGGGATGAACTCGGTATCGCCAGCATCAACGATGTTCACACGACGCAGCATCTGACGAACAATCACTTCGATGTGCTTGTCGTTGATCTTCACGCCCTGCAGACGGTAAACGTCCTGCACTTCGTCGACGATGTACGTCGCCAGCTTCTCGATGCCTTGCAGGCGCAGGATGTCGTGGGGATCGGCCGGGCCGTCCACGATCATTTCGCCCTTGTTCACCACTTGGCCGTCGTGCACCAGAACCTGCTTTTCCTTCGGAATCAGGAACTCGTGGCTCACGCCTTCCAGGTCGGTGATGACCAGACGCTGCTTGCCCTTCGTATCCTTACCGAACGACACCGTACCGGTGACGTCGGCGAGCATGCCGGCATCCTTCGGCGAACGGGCTTCGAACAGCTCGGCCACACGCGGCAGACCGCCGGTAATGTCGCGGGTCTTTTGCGATTCTTGCGGAATACGCGCCAGAACTTCACCCACGGCAACCTGCTGGCCGTCGCGCACGGTAATCAGCGCGCCCACCGGGAACGAGATGTTCACCGAGTGATCGGTGCCGGCGATCTTGACGTCTTCGCCGCTTTCGTTGACCAGCTTGATCTGCGGACGCATGACGATCTTGCCGCCACGAGTCTTCGGCGTGATGACGACGAGCGTCGACAGGCCCGTGACTTCGTCCACCTGCTTGGCAACGGTCACGCCTTCTTCGATGTTCTCGAAGCGGACGGCGCCACCGTATTCCGACACGATCGGACGGGTCAGCGGATCCCACGTCGCCAGACGCGCGCCAGCCTTCACGGCTTCGCCATCGCCCACCAGCACGGTCGCGCCGTACGGGATCTTGTGGCGTTCGCGTTCGCGGCCGTTGTCGTCGAAGATCGCCAGTTCGCCCGAGCGCGAAATCGCCACACGTTCGCCCTTGGCGTTCGTGACATAGCGCATCGTGCTGGCAAAACCGACCTGACCGCTGGACTTGGTTTCCACCGCGCTGGCCAGAGCCGAACGCGACGCCGCGCCACCGATGTGGAACGTACGCATCGTGAGCTGCGTGCCCGGTTCACCGATGGACTGAGCAGCGATAACGCCGACGGCTTCGCCCTGGTTGACCGGCGAACCACGACCCAGATCGCGGCCGTAGCAGTGTGCGCACAGACCGTGGCGCGTTTCGCACGTCAGCGGGGTGCGGACCTTGACTTCGTCCACGCCGATGCGGTCGATGGTGTCGACCAGATCTTCGTCCAGCAAGGTACCGGCAACGATGGCCGTTTCCTGCGTGTCCGGGTTGATGATGTCCACGGCGGCAACACGACCCAGGATGCGGTCGCGCAGCGGTTCGATGACTTCACCACCTTCCACCAGGGCCTTCATGTTGTAGCCCAGCGACGTACCGCAATCGTCCTCGGTGATCACCAAGTCTTGCGTCACGTCGACCAGACGACGAGTCAGGTAACCCGAGTTTGCCGTCTTCAGTGCCGTATCAGCCAGACCCTTACGCGCGCCGTGAGTCGAGATGAAGTACTGAAGCACGTTCAGACCTTCACGGAAGTTCGCGGTAATGGGCGTTTCGATAATCGAGCCGTCCGGCTTGGCCATCAGGCCGCGCATACCAGCCAACTGACGGATCTGGGCGGCCGAACCGCGGGCGCCCGAGTCAGCCATCATGTAGATCGAGTTGAACGATTCCTGGCGAACTTCTTCGCCGTGACGGTTCACAACCGGCTCGGTGGCCAGTTGTTCCATCATCGCCTTGCCGACCTTGTCCCCAGCCTTGCCCCAGATGTCCACAACGTTGTTGTAGCGCTCTTGGGACGTGACCAGACCCGACGAGTACTGCTTGTCGATTTCCTTCACTTCGCGGCTGGCTTCAGCCAGGATGCCTTCCTTGGCGGTCGGGATCAGCATGTCGCCCATGGCGATCGAGATACCGCCGCGCGTGGCCAGCTTGAAGCCGGACTGCATCAGCTTGTCGGCGAAGATCACCGTGTCGCGCAGGCCGCAACGACGGAACGACTGGTTGATCAGGCGCGAGATTTCCTTCTTCTTCAGTGCCTTGTTCAGCACCGTGAAGGGCAGGCCCTTCGGCAGAATTTCCGACAGCAGCGCGCGGCCGACCGTCGTCTCGTGACGGCGGATAACCGGTTGCCATTCGCCAGCCTCGTCGCGCTCGTGCTCTTTCAGACGCACGGTCACGCGGGATTGCAGCTCGACTTCGCCGTTGTCATACGCACGTTGCACTTCAGCGACGTCGGTGAAGAAGATGCCTTCGCCGCGGCCGTTGATGCGCTCGCGCGTCGTGTAGTACAGACCCAGCACGATATCCTGGGACGGCACGATCGACGGTTCGCCGTTGGCCGGGAACAGTACGTTGTTCGACGCCAGCATCAGCGTACGCGCTTCCAGCTGGGCTTCCAGCGACAGCGGCACGTGAACAGCCATCTGGTCACCGTCGAAGTCGGCGTTGAACGCCGCGCAAACCAGCGGGTGCAGCTGGATGGCCTTGCCTTCGATCAGGACCGGTTCGAACGCCTGGATGCCCAAACGGTGCAGCGTAGGCGCACGGTTCAGCATGACCGGGTGTTCGCGGATGACTTCTTCCAGGATGTCCCAAACCACCGGTTCCTGGCTTTCCACCAGCTTCTTGGCAGCCTTGATGGTCGTGGCCAGGCCCATCATCTCCAGACGATTGAAGATGAACGGCTTGAACAGTTCCAGGGCCATCAGCTTGGGCAGACCGCACTGATGCAGTTTCAGCTGCGGACCCACCACGATGACCGAACGGCCCGAGTAGTCGACGCGCTTGCCCAGCAGGTTCTGACGGAAACGACCGCTCTTGCCCTTGATCATGTCGGCCAGGGACTTCAACTGGCGCTTGTTGGCGCCCGTCATGGCCTTGCCACGGCGACCGTTGTCCAGCAGCGAGTCAACGGCTTCCTGCAGCATCCGCTTTTCGTTGCGCAGGATGATTTCCGGCGCCTTGAGCTCCAGAAGGCGCTTCAAGCGGTTGTTGCGGTTGATGACGCGGCGGTACAGGTCGTTCAGGTCGGAGGTCGCGAAGCGACCGCCGTCCAGCGGCACCAGCGGACGCAGGTCCGGCGGCAGCACGGGCAGCACTTCCATGACCATCCACTCGGCCTTGATGCCCGACTTCTGGAAGCCTTCCAGCACCTTCAGGCGCTTGGAAATCTTCTTGATCTTGGCTTCCGAGCTGGTGGCCTTCAACTCGCCGCGCAGCGTTTCCACTTCGCGGTCGATGTCGATGGTACGCAGCAGTTCGCGCACGGCTTCCGCGCCCATCAGGGCACGGAAATCGTCGCCGTACTCTTCGGTCTTGGCGAGGAAATCGTCATCCGACATGATCTGGCCGCGCTTGAGCGGCGTCATGCCAGGTTCGATCACGCACCAGGCTTCGAAGTACAGAACGCGTTCGATGTCGCGCAGGGTCATGTCGAGCACCATGCCCAGACGCGACGGCAGGCTCTTCAGGAACCAGATGTGCGCGACGGGGCTGGCCAGCTCGATGTGGCCCATGCGTTCACGGCGAACCTTGGCAACGGTAACTTCAACGCCGCACTTTTCGCAGATCACGCCACGATGCTTCAGGCGCTTGTACTTGCCGCACAAGCACTCGTAGTCTTTGATCGGGCCAAAGATCTTGGAGCAGAACAGACCGTCACGTTCAGGCTTGAACGTGCGGTAGTTGATGGTCTCGGGCTTGCGAACTTCGCCGTAAGACCACGAACGGATCTTCTCGGGCGAGGCGATGCCGATCTTGATGGCATCGAATTGCTCGTCTTGCGAGACTTGCTTAAATAGGTCGAGTAGCGCTTTCATTAGTTACGCTCCAAATCCATGTCCAGGGCCAACGAGCGGATTTCCTTCACCAGCACGTTGAACGATTCCGGCATGCCGGCGTCGATGACGTGGTCGCCCTTGACGATGTTTTCGTATACCTTCGTACGGCCAGTGATGTCATCCGACTTCACCGTCAGCATTTCTTGCAGGGTGTACGCGGCGCCGTATGCTTCCAGCGCCCACACTTCCATTTCCCCGAAACGCTGACCACCGAACTGCGCCTTACCACCCAGCGGCTGCTGCGTGACCAGCGAGTACGGACCCGTCGAACGCGCGTGCATCTTGTCGTCGACCAAGTGGTGCAGCTTCAGGTAGTGCATGTAGCCGACAGTCACGGGGCGCTCGAATTTCTCGCCCGTGCGGCCGTCAAACAGCCATGCCTGCGTACGCGAAGGCGTCAGTGCCATGCGCTCGGCGACGTCGTCCGGATAGGCCAGCTCCAGCATCGTGGTGATTTCCTCTTCGGTCGCGCCGTCAAAGACGGGCGTCGCGAACGGCACGCCGTTCTTGAGGTTCTGGGCCATTTCCATGACTTCTTCGTCGGTCAGCTCGTCGATGCGGGCGCCGGAACCGGTCGTGTTGTAGACCTTGTCCAGGTAGGCACGGACGTTCTTGACCTGCGCAGTGCGCTCGTCGCGCAGCAGATCGGCAATGCGGTGGCCCACGCCCTTGGCAGCCCAGCCCAAGTGCACTTCCAGCACCTGACCGACGTTCATCCGCGAGGGCACGCCCAGCGGGTTCAGAACGATGTCGGCCGGCGTGCCGTCAGCCATGTGCGGCATGTCTTCCACCGGGGTGATACGCGAAACCACACCCTTGTTACCGTGACGGCCTGCCATCTTGTCGCCAGGTTGCAGACGACGCTTCACGGCCAGGTAGACCTTGATCATCTTCAGCACGCCCGGGGGCAGCTCGTCGCCCTGCGTCAGCTTCTTGCGCTTCTCTTCGAAGGCCAGATCAAACTGGTGACGCTTCTGTTCCAGCGATTCCTTGGCTTGTTCCAGCACGACAGCGTGCGGCTCATCGGCCAGACGGATGTCGAACCACTGCCAGCGGTCCAGATCAGCCAGGTAAGCCTTGGTGATCGTGGCGCCCTTGGCCAGCTTGCGCGGGCCGCCGTTGACGGTCTTGTTGACCAGCATCTTTTCGATACGGTCGAACTGGTCGTTTTCAACGATGCGCAGCTGGTCGTTCAGGTCTTGGCGATAGCGGCGCAGTTCATCGTCAATGATGGACTGGGCGCGCTTGTCGCGCACGATGCCTTCACGCGTGAACACTTGCACGTCGATCACGGTGCCGGTCATGCCCGAAGGCACGCGCAGCGAGGTGTCCTTAACGTCGGACGCCTTTTCACCGAAGATGGCGCGCAGCAGCTTTTCTTCCGGCGTCAGCTGGGTTTCGCCCTTGGGCGTAACCTTGCCGACCAGCACGTCGTCAGCGCTGACTTCGGCGCCGATGTACGTGATGCCCGAATCGTCCAGACGGTTCAGTTGCGTCTCAGCCAGGTTGCTGATGTCGCGCGTGATTTCTTCCGGACCCAGCTTCGTGTCGCGGGCAACAACCGTCAGTTCCTCGATGTGCACCGAGGTGTAGCGGTCATCGGCAACAACCTTCTCGGAGATCAAGATCGAGTCTTCGAAGTTGTAGCCGTTCCACGGCATGAACGCGATCAGCATGTTCTGACCCAGGGCGAGTTCGCCCAGGTCGGTCGATGCGCCGTCAGCCAGCACGTCGCCCTTGGCGACCTTGTCGCCACGCTTGACGATAGGACGCTGGTTGATGTTCGTGTTCTGGTTGGAACGGGTGTACTTGATCAGGTTGTAGATATCGACACCGACTTCGCCGGCGACGTTTTCTTCGTCATTCACGCGAATCACGACGCGCTCGGCATCAACGTGGTCGACCAGGCCGCCACGCAGTGCTTGCACGGTCGTGCCCGAGTCAACGGCCACGGTGCGCTCGATACCCGTACCCACGACCGGCTTTTCCGGACGCAGGCAAGGCACGGCCTGACGTTGCATGTTGGCGCCCATCAGTGCGCGGTTCGCGTCGTCGTGCTCAAGGAACGGAATCAGCGAAGCAGCCACCGACACGATCTGCGACGGGGCAACGTCCATGTAATGCACGTTGGCCGGCGAGGTCAGCATCGTTTCGCCTGCTTCACGGCAAGCGACCAGGTCGTCGACGAAGGCGCCTTGCTCGTCCAGCGCGGCGTTAGCCTGTGCAATGACGTAGTGGCTTTCTTCGATGGCCGACAGGTAATCGATCTGCTCGCTGACTCGGCCGTCGATAATCTTGCGGTAAGGCGTTTCCAGGAAGCCGTACTCGTTCAAGCGAGCGTACAGCGCCATGGAGTTGATCAGACCGATGTTCGGGCCTTCCGGCGTTTCGATCGGGCAGACTCGGCCATAGTGGGTCGGGTGCACGTCGCGGACTTCAAAGCCGGCGCGCTCGCGGGTCAGACCGCCCGGGCCCAGTGCGGAAACGCGACGCTTGTGCGTGATTTCCGACAGCGGGTTGGTTTGGTCCATGAACTGCGACAGCTGGCTCGAACCGAAGAACTCCTTGATGGCAGCCGAGATCGGCTTGGAGTTGATCAGGTCGTGCGGCATCAGGTTTTCGGTCTCGGCCTGGCCCAGACGTTCCTTGACGGCGCGTTCGACACGCACCAAGCCGGCGCGGAACTGGTTTTCGGCCAGTTCGCCAACGCAACGCACGCGTCGGTTGCCCAAGTGATCGATGTCATCGATCTGGCCACGGCCGTTACGCAGTTCAACCAGCACCTTGATGGTTTCAAGGATGTCTTCGTTGGTCAGCGTCATCGGGCCGGTGATGTCTTCACCACGGCCCAGACGGCTGTTGACCTTCATGCGGCCCACGCGCGACAGATCGTACGTCTCTTCGCTGTAGAACAGACGTTGGAACAGCGCTTCCACCGCTTCTTCGGTGGGCGGCTCGCCAGGACGCATCATGCGGTAGATGGCGACGCGCGCGGCCATCTGGTCGGCGGTTTCATCGGTACGCAACGTTTGCGAGATGTACGGACCACGGTCCAGATCGTTCGTGTAGAGCGTCTGGATGTCGTAGACGTTCGAGGCGCGCAGGGCGCCCAGCACGCTTTCCGTGATCTCGTCGTTGGCGTTGGCGATGACTTCGCCGGTATCTTCGTCAACGATGTTCTTGGCCAGCACGCGGCCGTACAGGAAATCTTCCGGCACGGAGATGCGCTGGATGCCACCGGCAGCCAGGTCGCGCAAATGCTTGGCATTGATGCGCTTGTCTTTTTCGACGATGACCTTGCCATCGCGGTCCGAGATGTCGAAACGGGCCATTTCGCCCTTCCAACGCTCGGGCACGAACTCCATCATCGCGCCTTCGCTCTTCAATTCGAAGTTATCGAAGTCGAAGAAGTTGGCCAGGATGGATTCCGGCGTCATGCCGATGGCCTTGCACAGGATCGTGACAGGCATCTTGCGACGGCGGTCGACGCGGAAGAACAGAACGTCCTTCGGGTCGAATTCGAAGTCCAGCCACGAGCCGCGGTAAGGAATCACGCGGGCCGAGAACAGGAGCTTGCCGGAGCTGTGCGTTTTGCCGCGGTCGTGTTCGAAGAACACGCCAGGCGAACGGTGCAGCTGCGACACGATGACACGCTCGGTGCCATTGATGACAAAGGAACCCGTGCCCGTCATGAGCGGAATTTCGCCCATGTAGACTTCCTGTTCCTTCACTTCCTTCACGGTCGGCTTGCTGACTTCGCGGTCAAGCAGCACCAGGCGGACCTTGGCTCGCAGGGGCGAGGCATAGGTCAGACCACGTTGCTGACATTCCTTGACATCGAACACCGGTTCGCCGAGCACGTAGCTCACGAACTCCAAGCGCGCCATACCGTTGTGACTAACGATCGGGAAAATCGACGAGAACGCCGCCTGCAAACCGTCGGCTACGCGATCGGACGGGGCGGTATCCGCCTGCAGGAAAGTTAGGTAGGATTGAAGCTGTGTCGCCAAAAGGAAAGGAACGTTTTGAACGTCTTCACGCTTGGCGAAGCTTTTGCGGATGCGCTTTTTTTCGGTGTACGAGTAAGGCATGAGCACTCCGACTCGAGGTTGCATGGGCCGTCAACCACGGCCCTAGGTGATACGACTCCAGGAAACCCCCCTGAAAGGGCATACCCCCAGTAGGGGTTTCCTGGAAACGCAAAAGCCCGGGGACTGCAAACTGTGCTGTCCCCGGGCAGTTGACGCAGGTCTTACTTGACTTCGACCTTGGCGCCAGCTTCTTCCAGCTTCTTCTTGGCGGCTTCGGCGTCAGCCTTGGCCACAGCTTCCTTGACGGGCTTCGGAGCGCCGTCAACCAGGTCCTTGGCTTCCTTCAGACCCAGACCGGTCAGCTCGCGCACGGCCTTGATGACGCTGACCTTGTTCGCGCCGGCTTCCAGCAGGACGACGTTGAACTCGGTTTGCTCTTCAGCAGCGGCGGCAGCGCCACCGGCGGCGGGAGCAGCAACAGCGACAGCAGCGGCAGCAGCCGACACGCCGAACTTCTCTTCCATTTCCTTGATCAGCTCGGACAGCTCGAGCACGGTCATGCCAGCGATGGCGTCAAGGATTTCAGCTTTGTTAAGTGCCATTTTTAAGAACTCCAAATATTTTGGTAATGCCAGGGTTTGGGTGTCGCTTCGTCGTTCAGCGAATTCCGGACAGCAGGGCGATTAGGCCGCTGCCTTTTGGTCGCGCACAGCCGCGAGGCCACGGGCGAACTTGGTCGGAACTTCGTTGAGCGTACGCACGAATTGCGCGATCGGGGCTTGCATGGTGCCAAGCAGTTTCGACAGCAACTCTTCGCGGGACGGCATGGTGGCCAAGGCCTTCACACCATCTTGAGTCAGCAGGCTGTTGGGCAATGCGCCCGCCTTGATGACCAGCTTGTCGTTGCTTTTCGCGAAACCAGCGATAACCTTGGCCGCCGAAACCGGATCAGTGCTGATGCCATAGATCAGCGGACCGGTCAGTTGCTCAGCCAACGGCTCGAAAGCCGTGCCGGCAACAGCACGACGGGCCAGCGAGTTCTTCAGAACTCGCAGATACACGCCCGATTCACGCGCAGTTTTGCGCAGTACGGTGACAGAGGCGACGTCCAGACCACGGTACTCAGCGATAACAATCGATTGTGCCTTGGCGACTTCTGCCGAGACTTCCTCGATTACCACCGCTTTCTCTTGACGATTGAGACTCACGGTTTGAACACTCCATCAAAAGACGCCTGGGGCCTGAGCCTTGCGCGTCAACCGAATGCGGCGCCTGGTCGAGTTCTTCGTGTAAAGAAATCTTCCTGGGGACGCCGTCTACGCTGGATCCGAACTAGATGAGCTTCGGGATTAAGCGGGGCACCGGGGGTGTCAGACACCGATCCACCACCCTGCTCCAGCGGTCTTTGACAGCAACATCCGGAGGAATCCGGATGCAGCCCAAAGTACGTTTACTGCTGTTGGCTTAGTTGGAAGCCGACAGCGAGGCAATTTCAACGCGAGCACCGCCGCCCATCGTGGACGAAACGGCCAGCTTGCGCAGGTAAATGCCCTTGGCAGCTGCGGGACGGGCCTTTTGCAGGGCGTCGACCAGAGCAGCCAGGTTGGTTTGCAGCTGTTCCACGCCGAACGACGCGCGGCCGATCGTTGCGTGGATGATGCCAGCCTTGTCGGTACGGTACTGAACCTGACCGGCCTTGGCGTTCTTGACAGCGGTTGCGACGTCAGGCGTCACGGTGCCGACCTTCGGGTTCGGCATCAGGCCACGGGGACCCAGGATCTGGCCCAGGGCACCCACGACACGCATCGTGTCGGGCGAAGCGATGACCACGTCAAAGTCCATTTGACCGGCCTTGATCTGGTCAGCCAGGTCGTCCAGGCCAACGATGTCGGCGCCGGCGGCCTTGGCGGCTTCAGCCTTGTCGCCTTGGGCGAACACGGCAACGCGAACCGACTTGCCGGTGCCGGCGGGCAGAACGACCGAACCGCGAACCAGTTGGTCCGACTTCTTCGGGTCGATGCCGAGCTGCACGGCCACGTCAATGGATTCATTGAACTTGGCGACGGCGGTTTCCTTGACCAGGGTCAGGGCTTCAGCGACCGGGTACAGCTTGGTGCGGTCGATCTTTTGCGCAATAGCGGCTGCGCGCTTGGACAGTTTTGCCATGATTAGATCCCCTCAACCGTGATGCCCATGCTGCGGGCGCTGCCAGCGATCGTGCGCACAGCGGCGTCCAGATCAGCGGCGGTCAGATCGGGGCCCTTGGCCTTGGCGATTTCTTCAGCTTGAGCGCGCGTCAGCGTGCCGACCTTATCGGTATGCGGCTTGGGCGAACCCTTTTGTACGCCGGCGGCCTTCTTGATGAGGACCGTCGCGGGCGGGGTCTTCATGATGAAGGTGAAGCTCTTGTCCGCGAAGGCGGTGATCACCACCGGAATCGGCAGACCAGGCTCCATGCCTTGGGTCTTGGCGTTGAACGCCTTGCAGAATTCCATGATGTTCAGGCCGCGTTGACCCAGTGCCGGGCCAATCGGGGGGAGGGGTTAGCTTTACCAGCCGGTACTTGCAGCTTGATAAAGCCGACGATCTTTTTCGCCATGCTTTGCTCCTTGCGGGTTATATCGCCCCGGCGTTTTCAGCCTGGGCTCCCCGGGGGTTGAAATCAGGTCTTTTCGACCTGGCTGAAATCGAGTTCGACGGGTGTGGCACGACCAAAAATGGTGACCGACACGCGCACCTTGCTCTTTTCGTAATTGACTTCTTCGACGTTGCCGTTGAAGTCTGCAAACGGACCTTCCTTGACCCGAACCATCTCGCCCACTTCGAAAAGAATCTTGGGGCGGGGTTTCTCGACACCCTCTTCCATTTGGGAGAGGATCTTCTCGACTTCCTTCTCGGAAATCGGGGTCGGACGGTTGCCCGAGCCACCCAAAAAACCGGTGACGCGGTTCGTGTTCTTGACCAAATGCCACGTTTCGTCAGTCAGGTCCATTTCAACCAGGACATAACCAGGGAAAATGCGGCGTTCGGTGATCGATTTCTGACCACCCTTGACCTCGACGACTTCCTCGGAGGGCACAAGAATGCGGCCAAAAGACGTCTGCAAGGCCGCGCGCTCAATGCGCTCTACCAGGGCCTTGTGGACACTCTTTTCCATGCCGGAGTACACATGGACGACATACCAACGCTTACTCATTCGCCGTCCTTATTTCCAGCCCAACAACAGGCCGTAAAGAATCCATTCGATGCCCTTGTCGAGCACCCACATGAAAATGCCCATGACAGCCACGAACGCAAAAACGATACCCGTCATCTGGGTCGTTTCCTTGCGGGTGGGCCATGCGACACGCTTGACTTCGTTGTAGGACTCGCTGGCAAAGCTCAGGGTGCGGCGGCCGGGTTCGCTGAACCAGGCGATTACAGCTGCGATCACTAGGCCGCCGACGAACACGCCGATACGAGCAGGCATCGGCTGTGCGCTAAGCACGGAAAACCCGACGATGCCAGCAATAACGACGAGAACCGCCAGCCCGAGCTTGACCCGGTCGGCGGTACTGGTTACGGTTTCTACGCTGGTATTAGACATATTGCGACGCGAGCCGCCGTGAATGCGTAACTCGCGATGATCTCCCGCGGGTTTATCCTGGCGGTGGCAGGGGCAGTAGGAATCGAACCTACAACCTTCGGTTTTGGAGACCGACGCTCTGCCAATTGAGCTATGCCCCTAAAACACTACTGGCTTGCACTACATTCACTGACTTTCCCGGCCTTCGCATGATCAGCCTCTTGGGCTGTTCACTGCTTAAGGTTACGGAGCCAAACATCATAACACTTTTACGGCAAAAATGGGTAGAGGGACTTTTCGTCCTCTCTACCCACTTGGGTATTGCTTACTTCAGGATCTTGGCGACGACGCCGGCGCCGACGGTACGACCGCCTTCACGGATGGCGAAACGCAGGCCTTCTTCCATGGCGATCGGAGCCAACAGCTTGACCGTCATGGCCACGTTGTCGCCCGGCAGAACCATTTCCTTGTCGGCCGGCAGCTCGATCGTGCCCGTCACGTCCGTCGTGCGGAAGTAGAACTGGGGACGATAGCCTTGGAAGAACGGCGTGTGACGGCCGCCTTCTTCCTTGGACAGGATGTACACCTCGGACGTGAAGTCCGTGTGCGGCGTGATCGAGCCCGGCTTGGCCAGAACTTGGCCACGCTGGACGTCTTCACGCTTGGTGCCGCGCAGCAGAATGCCCACGTTGTCGCCAGCTTGACCTTGGTCCAGCAGCTTGCGGAACATTTCAACGCCCGTGCAAGTCGTCTTGACCGTCGGCACCAGGCCCACGATTTCGATTTCTTCGCCGACCTTCACGATGCCGCGTTCGATACGGCCGGTAACCACCGTGCCACGACCCGAGATCGAGAACACGTCTTCAACCGGCATCAGGAACGTGCCGTCCACGGCGCGCTCGGGCGTCGGGATGTACGAATCCAGTGCAGCGGCCAGAGCCATGATGGCTTGCTCGCCCAGTTCGCCCTTGTCGCCTTCCAGCGCCAGCTTGGCCGAACCCTTGACGATCGGGGTGTCATCACCCGGGAAGTCGTACTTCGACAGAAGTTCGCGAACTTCCATTTCCACCAGCTCGAGCAGCTCGGCGTCGTCAACCATGTCAGCCTTGTTCAGGAAGACGATGATGTACGGCACGCCAACCTGACGGCTCAGCAGAATGTGTTCACGCGTTTGCGGCATCGGGCCGTCAGCGGCCGACACAACCAGGATCGCGCCGTCCATTTGCGCCGCGCCCGTGATCATGTTCTTCACATAGTCAGCGTGGCCCGGGCAGTCAACGTGAGCGTAGTGACGCGCTTCCGTTTCGTACTCGACGTGGGCGGTGTTGATCGTGATGCCGCGAGCCTTTTCTTCAGGAGTCGCATCGATCTGGTCGTAGCCCTTGGCTTCGCCACCGAACTTGTTCGACAGAACGGTCGTGATAGCTGCCGTCAACGTCGTTTTGCCGTGGTCAACGTGACCAATCGTACCCACGTTCACGTGCGGCTTGGTACGTTCAAACTTGCCTTTTGCCATGGCTGACTCCTGACCTGGATTGCGCTTCAGACTGAAGAAAAGAACTTGGAAATTTGTGGTGCCCATGGCGCGGATCGAACGCGCGACCTCTCCCTTACCAAGGGAGTGCTCTACCACTGAGCCACATGGGCATTTAAAAATCTTGGAGCGGGTGAAGGGAATCGAACCCTCGTCGTAAGCTTGGAAGGCTTCTGCTCTACCATTGAGCTACACCCGCGGCATACCCATTCACCATCTCTATTTCCCAAACCCTCAAAATCAAGGCCCGGGGAACCTTACAACCTTCTTTGCGAAGGCCGCCCAGTTCCCTAGGCCTAATTTTAAAATCCAGGCAGACATCGCCTGGATTAAGAGTTGGGTCTCTGGTGGAGGAGATTGGATTCGAACCAATGTAGGCGCAAGGCCAACAGATTTACAGTCTGCCCCCTTTAACCACTCGGGCACCCCTCCAGCGGAGAACTTGAGATTATGAACACTTTCGAATCCGGTGTCAAACCTTCCGGCTGAAAATATTCAAAAACTTTTGTTCGACCACTCGCGTTTCCGCGCAGAGGGGGCGAAGTTTACAGGTTTCCGCGAATTGATGCTCGCAAAAGTTGCGAATAGTCGTCGGCGGTGAAATTTACCGGGTTAGCCGCGCCTGATGGATCTACGCTGGCCATGCGCCCTACCCGCTCGACCTGCCCCTCGTCGATGCCGATATCGGCCAACGTGTGCGGAATGCCGACGGCCTCGCGCAAGCGCAGCACCCAGTCAAGCACCGCGCCCGGCCCCGTGTCCGGCAGGTCCAGGTAACGCGCCAGCGCTTCCAACCTCGGCGCGACAGCATGCTGGTTCGCCTTGAGCACGTAAGGCATCAAGATGGCATTGAGCATGCCGTGATGTGCGTCGTACAGCGCCCCCAGGGGATGCGCCAGGGCGTGCATGGCGCCAAGGCCGCGCTGGAAGGCCGTGGCGCCCATGGTGGACGCCACAAGCATTTGCTGACGCGCCTGCACATTCGAGCCGTCCGCCACCACTTGCGGCAGGTATTCCTTGATCATCCGCATGCCTTCGATGGCGATGCCTGCGGCCATCGGGTGAAAGAACGGCGAGCAATACGCCTCGAGGTTGTGCGATAGCGCATCCATGCCGGTCGCGGCGGTGATTCTGGGCGGCAGGCCCAATGTCAGTTCGGCGTCCAGAATGACGATGGCCGGCAGCATCCGCGCGTGGAAGATGATGCGTTTGACCTCTGCGGCTTCATCCGTGATGACCGATGCTCGACCAACTTCCGACCCGGTGCCTGCTGTCGTTGGTACGGCGACCACCGGCGCCATGCCGGCCACGTTCACGCGCTGGTAGTTGTCGCCGATATCTTCGAAGTCCCACAAGGGACGATCCTGACCCACCATCAACGCGATTGCCTTGGCCGCATCCAACGCGGAACCGCCCCCGAAGGCAATGACACCGTCATGGCCGCCTTGCTGGTAGGCCACCACGCCATCTTCCACATTGCGACCGGTAGGATTTCCCTTGATCTCATGAAAGACCGCACACGCCAGGCCTGCCTGGTTGCACGCCTGCACGGCGTTTGCCACCATCGGCAAGGAGGCCAGGCCCGGATCGGTGACGAGCAGCGGACGCGTCATGCCAAGTTCGCGGCACCATTCGGGCAGTTCTTTCACGCGACCCGGGCCTGCCTTGATGGCAGTCGGATAGTTCCAGTTAACGCTGGGCACGGTCATGGTTAGATTCCTGAAGACGCCTTGGATCAGACGCTGCGCAGATGGAAGGATTTGGCCTGGGTAAGCTGTTCATAGCCAATGGCGGACAAGGACACACCGCGGCCCGTGTTCTTCACGCCCGTCCAGGCCAAGGCCGGATCCAGGTAGTCGCATCGATTCATGAAGAAGGTGCCAGTGCGCACTTGCGCACCAATCTCGAGCGCGGCCGCTTCATCTTGCGTGTACACCGCCGCCGTCAGGCCATAAGGACTGTCATTCATCAATGCGACGGCTTCGTCATCGCCCGAGACCGGCATGATGCCGACGACTGGCCCGAAGCACTCATCGCTCATGATGCGCATGCGATGGTTTACTCGCGTAAGAATGGCCGGCGCAACATAACACGAGCGTTCACTCGCATTATTGAAATGCGATGAATCCATCATATTCTGAGCACCTGCCGAAATGGCTTCGCCAATAACATCACGAATCTCCGCCGCGGCGCTGGCACGAACCACCGGTCCCAACGTCGTGGTTTCATGCAGCGGATTGCCCAGCACATAAGCCTTGGTCAGCGCCACGGCTTGTTCGACGAAATCGTCGTATCGCGCCTGCGCCACGTAGATGCGCTGAATACCGCAGCAGGACTGGCCAGAATTGAAGAACGCGCCGTCGACCAGGGATTCAACCGCGTGTTCCATATTGGCGTCGTCGCGCACATAGGCGGGATCGTTGCCCCCCAGCTCCAAGCCCACGCCGATGAACCGGCCCGCCGCGCTTTCCTCGACAATGCGGCCCCCGCGCACCGAACCCGTGAACGACACGTAGCCGATCTCCGGCGCGCGGATCAGCCTTTGCACCGTGTCATGGTTCGCATGCAGGTACTGGAATACGCCCTGCGGCACGCCGGCGTCGCGGAATGCGCGGTCAAGCAGTTCGGCGCACAAGGGCGTCTGATCGGAGTGCTTCAGGATCACGGTGTTGCCAGCCATCAAGGCCGGCACGATGCTGTTCACGGCGGTCAGCAGCGGATAATTCCAAGGCGCAATGGTCAATGCAACGCCAATCGGCTCGCGACGAATGAAGCGCGTGAAGCCGGTTTGCTCGGGCACCTGTATGGGCGCCAGCGCTTCGTCGGCAATCGAGATCATGTGGCGGGCGCGAGCCTCGAAGCCATCCACTTCGCCTGGCGTGTAACGCAACGGCCGACCCATCTGAATCGTGATGGCCCGGGCGATTTCATCTCTGGCCCCGACAAGCTGGTCAACGGCAGCTGATACGATGCGCCCCCGCTGAGCAATGCCCAGCGCCTGCCAGGCCGGTTGCGCGGACTGCGCCTGTGCCAGCGTTCGCGCGATTTGCGCCTCACTGGCGTAGGCACGCCGGACGACCTCGCGCCCGTCGATGGGACTGATGGTGATAAGTTCCTCGGTCATGGTGGCCCTATGCAAACAGTTGGACGCGGATCAGATGATCTCGAAATAGCGCGCCAGCTCCCAGTCGGTGACATGGCGCCGGAACTGCCGCTCTTCCCATTCCCGGGTTGCAGCAAAGTGTTCGACAAAGGCGTCGCCAAACAGGCGGCGCGCGGCCTCGGATTCGCGCAGGCGTTGCGCGGCTTCCCAAAGCGTGGTGGGCAAGCGCAAATGCGCGGGGAACTGCTGCGTGTAGGCGTTGCCCTGCACCATCGGTTCCGGCACCAAACCCAACTGAATGCCGTACAGCCCGGACGCCAAGGCGGCGGAAAGCGCCAGATACGGATTGGCATCAGCCGAACCGATGCGCACTTCCACACGCTGTGACTTGTCGCTGCCGGGGATGAGGCGCAACGCGGTGGTGCGGTTCTCCATGCCCCATGTCGCGTCCAGCGGCGCCCAATACCCCGGCACCAGCCGCGAATAACTGTTGATGGTTTGCGCGTACAGCGCCATGAACTCCGGCAGATAGCGCTGCACACCCGCCATGAACGACACCTGCACCGCGCTCATGCCATGCGGCTGCGATTCATCGTAGAAGGCCGAGCGGCCACTTTTCGTGTCGCGCAAGGACAGATGAATGTGGCCGCTTTGGCCGGGATGGTCGTGCGACCACTTGGCCATGAACGTCGCCATCAAGCCGTTCTGTTGGGCCAGCGCCTTGGTGAAGGTCTTGAACAGGAAAGCTTTGTCGCCAGCGGCCGCGGCCTTGTCCACCGCAATGGCCGCTTCCAACACCCCCGGCCCGGTTTCCGTGTGCAGGCCTTCGATGGGCATGTCCATGCGTTCGCACATGTCCAGAAGCTTGCGATAGAAGTCGCCTTCGACCGTGCTGCGCAGCATGGAATAGCCGAAGTTGCCCGGCGTCCAGTTCTCCATGTTGCGATAGTGCTTCGCGCGCACGGAGTGCGGCGTTTCACGGAACATGAAGAACTCATATTCCAGCGCGGCGTAGACGTCGTAGCCCATGCCCTCGGCAAGGTCCAGGGTACGTTGCAGCAAGCGGCGCGGGCAGATGGCGGCAGCATCGCCTTCGAACTCGGCCAGGAACAACAGCATGTCTTCGCCCCCCGGCCCTTGCTCCAGCGGCAGTCGGCGGCCGGTGTGGGGCAGGATGCGCAGTTGGGCGTCGGGATAGGCCGTGTGCCAACCGGTGTACTTGGTGTTGTCGTAGAGTTGGTCGTCCAGGTCCCAACCTAACACCACGTCGCAAAACGCCAGGCCCGAGCGCAACGCCCCCAGGAACTTGTCGCGCCGCAGGTACTTGCCCAGCATGACGCCGTCGACGTCGGACAAGCCCACCTTGATATGCGAAAGCGAACTGGCTTGCACCAGACGTTCCGCGTCTTCCACCGTTGCTACCCCTAGTGAATGCATGCTCGTTCACCTTGTGGCTAAAGCCTTGCGTTGGGCTGCGGGCAAACGCCGGGGCGTCCCTTGCCGGACAAGGGAATATCGCGTGGCGTGCTCTCAGGGTTTCTCCGAGTCTAGACACCTTGCGGTGAATTTGCAGCCTTGGGCATGCAGTAGTTTCCCTAGGTAGATCGCAAGCGATTCCCGCAGCGCATGGCCAACGCAGCAAGCAAAACAGGCAGCACATGGCCGCCTGTCGCTGACACCGCAAGCAAGTCTTAGTCCAGCGACACTCCCGCCGTCTTCACCATGTCGGCCCAGTACACCGTGTCTTCCTGCAGGCGCGTCTTGAACGCATCAGGCTGGCTGCCCACCGGCCAACTGCCACCGCTGTTGATTTTTGCAATCACCTTGGGCGACTTCATGGCCTGGCTCACTGCTTGCGCCAGATAGGCGACACGCTCGGGCGGCGTGCCCGCGGGCGCGAACAGGCCGTACCAATCGTCAGCCGTGATGCCGTCCAGGCCGCTTTGCTTCAGCGTGGGTGCGCCCTTGAAAATGCCGACACTGTTCTCATGGCTCAATGCCAGAATGCGCAGCTTGCCGGCGGCCACCATGGGTTCGGCCGAGGCCGGCGAGGTAATCAGCATGTCAACCGTGCCGCCCATCAGGTCGGTGATGGCCGGCGCCGCGCCGCGGTACGGCACATGCACCAGGGTCACGCCTGCTTTCTTGGACACCAGCGCCCCCATCAGATGGCTCATGGTGCCGTTGCCCGGCGTGGCGTAGGTGATGATGCCCGGTTGCTTGCGCGCGGCCTCCAGGTAGTCGGCCATGGTCTTGTACGGACTCTCGGTGCGCGCCACCAGCACAAGCGGCGCGGACGTGATCTGCGAGATCGGCATGAAATCCTTGACGGGATCAAAGCCCACGTTCTTGTACAGGCGCGGATTGACGGCCATGACGCTCGTCTGCGACATCACCAAGGTGTAGCCGTCGGGCTTGGCGCGCGAGACCTGCGCCGTGCCCACATTGCCCCCCGCGCCAGAACGGTTTTCCACGACGACGCTTTGGCCTGTGATGGCGCCCAATTCTTGCGCGATCAGGCGGGACACATTGTCGTTGCCGCCCCCAGGCGGAAACGGCGAAACCACCGTAATGGCCTGCTTCGGATAGTCGGCCGGCGCCTGCAGGGTCTGGGCTTGGGCCTGGACGCTCGCGCCCCCCATCACGGCGGCAACGGCCAACGCGGCGGCGCCGCAAGTGTGCAATGCGTGGTGCTTCATCTGGATTTCCCCTTGTCGTGAAGGCCGGATCCCCGGCCATCCTTTGCATTCCGGTTCGCCATGAACCGTCCGCACCCCGTCGGCACCTGCCGCCGGAGCGTATTAATCGGGTGATGCATCTGGTGTGCCGCGTAGTCTCTGTGGACCGTTGCGGCGTCGGCGCAATGTGGTGCGTTGTGGCGCTATTCGGCGTGCCGTGGCGCGTTCGCGTCAGCTCGCCGGGAAGCGGTACGTTGCCAACTCGCGTTCATCAATCTGCTTGACCAGGTTGGTCTCCCACGCCAGATACTGGCGCGCCGCAGCCTTGTTGCCGTCGTGGCGGTCATGCACGAAGAACAGGTAGTCGATGCACGCTTCGTCCGAGGGCACGGTGGGCGTGGCTTCAAGCGCGATGCCCGCCGCCGACCAACTTGCTGGCGTGCCGGTGTTGACCTTGATGTCCCGCACACCCAAGACACGCAGGTCCTCGGCGGCCCATGCGGCCAGGTCGGCGTCATCGGCCAGCAAGACGACGGGACGCGCCAGGTCCAGATTCAGGTGGTCCAGACGCGGGCGTATGGACCACTGTGCGCCGGCGATATGCCCGGCGCGATATCGCATGCCGGCGCGGATATCGACAGCCTGCGCTCCCTGCGACAAGCCTGCCGCCAGCGCCGCGTCGGTCAAGACGGAGAGGTGCGGCGTCCGCGGCTTCGGCGCCTCATGCGACAAGGCGGCATGAACGCCCTCTTCCAGCACGCTGGCGTCCCACCCCATCTGCCGCAGCCAGCTTGCCACGACCGGCGCGCGCACACCTTCGGCGTCAAACACCACGATGCGCGCGCCACGCACGGCCAGGTACTGGTCGGTGGCCTGCACCAGTTGTCCACCGGGCGTGTGTTGCGCCCCCGGCAAGGAGCCTTGCGCGAATTCTTCGGCGCTGCGCACGTCGCACAGGAACGTCGTGCGGGTGGGGTCGAGCAACCACGCCTGCACCGTGGGGGCGTCCACCACCGGCACATCATGGCGCTTGGCCAGTTGTGCGGATCGTGCAGCCAGCTCGGGCAACGCTTCCGGCGACACGCCATCGTCGTAGCGGCGGCGCGCACCGTGTTCCAGTTGCAGGTCTTCCAGATACCAGCCCTGCGTGCCGTTCTCCAGCGCGTAGACGGGGTTGGGCACCCCCAGGTTGATCAGCGTCTGGGCGCCGATGATGCTGCGAGTGCGGCCCGCGCAGTTGATGACGATGGTTGTGTTCGGATCCTTGACCAGCGTGTGCGCGCGCAGCGCCAACTCACCGTTCGGGCAGCAGATGCCGCCAGGGATGCTCATTTTCTGGTATTCGGCGTAAGGCCTGCCGTCCAGCACAATCAGATCGTCGCCACGCCGTTGGCGCTCTGCCAGTTCGCGGGCGCCGATGCGGGGGGTGTGGAAAACTTCTTCGGCCAATTCGCCGAAGGTTTTGCTGGGCACGTTCACACCGGCGAAAGCGGCGTAGCCGTCGCGCTGCCATTGGGCAATGCCGCCCGCCAGGCGGTGCACGTTGCCGTAGCCAAGCCGGGCCAAGGCGCGGGCGGCGCGTTCCGCTGTACTGTCGTCGCCGCCATTGTCGTAGACCACCACGCGCACGTCGGGGCGCGGGGCCAGACGCACGATGTCCACCTCCAGCCGGCTATATGGAACGGGTGCCGCGAAAAACAGATGAGACTCGCCGTACTGCCCGTGTTCGCGCACATCCAGCAAGGCAATCTCGCGGCCATCGTGCAGCCACTGCTTGAGCGTGTGAGGATCAACAGCTGCGATGGAAGGGACGGTAGTGGGATGCGTCATGGAATTCAAAGGGATCCGGGTAGATAAGTTCAGAACTGACAGGCCTTGGTCCAAATCATCGATCAGGTCTTGGGGGTCTTCCAGGCCGATATGCAGGCGCAGCATCACACCGCGCGGCGTCGGATCCGGCAGCGCGCGGGATGCAAGCTGCACCGGGATCACAAGACTTTCAAAGCCGCCCCACGACGCGCCGATGCCGAACAGGCGCAAGCTGTCGATCAGCCGTTCGGCGTCCTTGGCGCTGTAAGCGCCATCCAGTTCCACCGTCAGCAGACCATTGGCGCCGTTGCAGTCGCGCAGCCACACCGCGTGCGACGGGTCGCCAGGCAAGGCGGGGCACAGCACGCGAGCCACTTCGGGACGTCCCTGCAAAAAGTGCGCGACCTGCATTGCGTTCTTTTCGTGCTGCGCCATGCGCAGGGGCAGCGAGCGCATCCCGCGCAACACCAGGAAAGCGTCGTCGGCGCCTACGGTCTGGCCGAAGTCAATGGTGGCACGCTCAAGCGGGCGCCAGGCGTGCGCATTGACCACGACGGCGCCCATCATCACGTCGGCATGTCCACCGAGATACTTGGTGGCGGCCAGGATGGAAATATCAGCGCCTAGCGTGAGCGGTTTGTATATCAAGCCCGACGCCCACGTGTTATCCACAGCCAGCCAGCATCCGTGTTTTTTCGCGGCTGTGGATAACTCGCAAAGGTCCGGCATCTCGTAAGTCAGCGAGCCCGGCGTTTCGGCGTAGATCATTCGCGTATTGGGCTGGATCAGGGCGTCGATGCCGCGACCGTCGGGGCGATAGAACGTATGTTCGATACCCAGCCGCGTCAGGTGCTCCGCGCAGAATCGGCGCACCGGCTCGTATACCGCGTCGGTGATCAGGACGTGATCGCCCGTGCGCAGGTACGCGAGCAATACCGTGGTGATCGCCGCTTGGCCGGTGGGATACAGCGCGGCGCGAAAGCCCTGTTCCAGTTCCACCAGGGCGTCTTCCAGCGCATGCGTGCTGTCGGTGCCGCGCGCGCCATAGGACGGCAGACGCTCTTGTTCGCGGCGCTCGCGCGTGTCACGCCAGGCAGCAACGCTGTCGAAAACATAGGTGCTGGCGCGCGTAACGGGGGTATTCACCCACCCTTGGTGGGGACGCCCCGCACGCAGCAATCGCGTCGCGGACTGGTAGGGCTTGTTCATGATCAGCGGCGGGTCTTCACGCCAATCGGCATGATCTTGCAGGTGCCGGCGTCCAGGTCGAAGCCCAGGCGTTCGTCCAGCGTTTCCAGTGCGCGGCCATACATGTGCAGATGGCGGATGACGCTGTCGCCCTGGATTTCAACGGCATGGATATCGTCGGGCATCAACGCGATGCCGGCGCCCGGCCCCACCACCACGGTGCCCGTCTTTTGCAGGCGGCCCACGCCCGGCACGGAGCCGTCGTCGAGGCGGTCGTAGACGTAGTTGTATTCAACGCCTTCCACGGCGGCGATACAGGCCCAGGTGGTGTGGTTGTGCGGCACGATCTTGTTGCCAGGGCGCATGACGTTCAAGTAGAGCGCGTAGCTTTTGTCGTCGTCTTCGGCAATCAGGTAGCGGGCTTGGCGTTCGCCCTCTTCGGGCGCCGCATAGCGATCGCCCGTCCACCAGTCGGTATGCGCGGCCAGCCTCACCAGCTCTTGCAACACTTCGTCGAGGCTGTCTCGGTTCAGCTCCTTATTTCCTACAGTTTTTTTAATATTTCCGATGGCGGCATCGATACCGGTCTGATGAGGATGTGCAGTGCTCACGATAGTTTTCCCTCTTGTTTCACGAGTTATTAGGCTTAATGTATCGCCGTGATGTCGCGCCAACAATTTAAATTGCCTTAACATTCCATTAGCATCGCTAATACTTTGGGCACATCATGCGCAACCTGGACCTGGACCTGCTTCGGACACTGACGGCTATCGCGCGGCACGACACATTCTCGGAAGCCGCCAACCGGCTGCACAAGACGCAGTCGGCCATTACGCAACAGATGCAGCGGCTGGAAGCCAGTATCGGTTTGCCGCTATTCGAGAAGCAGGGGCGCAACAAAGTGCTGTCGTCGCATGGGCGCCGGCTGGTGGAATATGCGCGCCATATGCTGGCCATCAACGACGAGGCACTGCGTGCCCTGCAGGACGGCCCGCTGGAAGGAGATTTGCGCCTGGGCGCGCCGTTGGACGTGGCCGACACCATATTGCCGACGCTCTTGACGCACATCGCGCGTTCAGCCCCCCGCGTGAAACTCGAGATTCGCGTGGACCGCAGCCCTTTCCTGATGGATGCTCTGCGCGCCGGCGAGCTTGACCTGACGATCTCCACCCGCTTTGACCAGGATTTCGAGGGGGTTGCGCTACGCACCTCGCCCACCGTCTGGTTGGCATCCGCGGACTATATGCATGACCCGCACACCCCCGTGCCGCTGGTGCTGGCGGACGAGCCCAGCATCTTTCGCCGCCTGGCGTTAAATGCGCTGGAGCAGGCGCGGGTGCGCTGGCACACCAACTACGTGGCGCCGAACCTGGTGGGGATCAAGGCTGCGTTGCGCGCCGGACTGGGCGTGACGGCGCGCAGCGTGGAACTGCTGGGGCCGGAAATGCGTGTGCTGGGGGACAAGGAAGGCTTGCCGCCCTTGCCGGACGTCACCTACTTCCTGTGGATAAGGCGCGATCTGATCAATCCGCTGACGCGCCAGGTCTATGACATGTTGCGCAGCAACCTGGGACTGGCGCAGCAGGGTGATGCAGCGGCCGGACCGCCCGGCGCTCAGTAGCGGTCGAAAATGGCCTGTACCGCATCCGTATCGCGCGTGACGGACAGGGCCAGCATCAGCAAGATGCGCGCCTTCTGCGGATTCAGGTCACGCGCTGCAATAAAGCCCAGGCCGCCGTCATCCAATTCGACGTCGCGCGCGACGAAGCCGCTGCCCGTGCGGCTGGAACGCACCACCGCCACGCCATTCGTGGCGGCGCGGCTCAAGGCGTCGATGGCGACATCAGTGGCGTTGCCGTCACCCACACCGGCCAATACGATGCCGTCGGCCGAGTCGGCCAGGAAGCCAATCACGTCCGCCTGCAGGTTCGCATGGGCATAGACGATATCCACGCGCGGCCAGCCGGCCGATTCCAACAATGCGAGTGAAAACTCGCTTTGTGTCGAGTGCGTGGTGGTGTTGCGGGAATAGAAACATGGCACGCCGCCATGCATGACGCCTGCGCGGCCACGGTTGGGCGATGCGAACGCGCACAGCCCTGCGCTGGCGATTTTCTGAATCTCGCGCGCGTAGTGCATATCTTCGTTCATCACGACAAGCGGGCCTCGGCCGCGCGCGTCGGGATGGCGGGCAAGCGCCACCGCGTTGTAGAGATTCGCGGGGCCTTCGGCGCCCAGGGCTGTCGCCGGCCGCATGGCCCCAACCAGCACGACGGGCTTGTCGTGCTGCACAACCAGGCTTAGAAAATACGCGGTTTCTTCAAGCGTATCGGTGCCGTGCGTAATGACGATGCCGGCCACCGAGGCGTCCTGACAAAGCGTGCTGACACGTGCCGCCAGCGCGCGCCAGACCTCATGCGTCATGTTCTGGCTGCCCACGTTGGCAACCTGTTCAGCGCGGATCTCGGCAATGCGGGCCAATTGGGGTACGGCGTCCAGCAAGTCGTTGACGGAGAACGAGCCCGCTTTGTATCCCGCTGACGTGGCATCTGCCTGGGCGCCCGCGATGGTGCCGCCGGTGGCCAGTACCGCAATCACCGGCAATGCGCGATCAGGCATCGACCACTCCGGACAGGCCTTGGCGTTCAAGCAGCGAATTCAGGTGTTCCCAGCCGTGAAAGTCGATGACGATCTGGCCCTTTTCCTTGGCGCCCACCTTCAGGGCGACGCGCGTGCCCAAATGGTCGGAAAGCGCCTCTTCCAAGCGCGTCAGATCGCGCGAGACCCCATTGGCCTTCTTGCGCGGTGACGTGGCCGACTCCGCTTCCTTGGCGGTCTTGGCAACCAGCTTTTCCGCTTCGCGCACCGACAGGCGGCGCGCGATGATCTGGTTGGCCAGCTGGATTTGCGTGGCCGCATCCACGGCCAGCAGCGCACGCGCATGGCCCATGTCCACATCGCCGGCCAGCAACATCGTCTGCACAGGCGCGGCCAGGTTCAAAAGACGCAGCAGGTTGCTGGTAGCCGACCGCGACCGGCCGATCGCTTGCGCAGCCTGCTCATGCGTCAGACCGAATTCGTCCAGCAGGCGGCGCACGCCGTGCGCTTCTTCCAGCGGGTTCAGGTCTTCGCGCTGGATATTTTCAATCAGCGCCATCACGGCCGCATTTTCGTCGGCCACTTCGCGCACCAGCACCGGCACTTCTTTCAGGCCGGCCAGTTGGGCCGCGCGAAAACGGCGTTCTCCCGCGATGATCTCGTAATGGCCCGGCGCGGTTTCACCCAGTGCGCGCACAAGAATGGGTTGCATGATGCCTTGCGTGCGAATTGATTCGGCCAACTCACCCAGTGCGCCCTCGTCCATGCGCGTGCGCGGCTGATACTTGCCTGCGCGCATCTTCGAGAGAAGCAAGGTGGATGGCGGACCCTCGGGCTTGGCCGCGACGGCCTTGCCGATGTTGTCGATCGCAGGCGCATCCGCGCCCAGCAAGGCGTCCAGTCCGCGACCCAATCCCTTGGGTTTCTTGGTGGCCATAGTTAAATCCTCTTTCCTTCTGTTTTTGTATCCCGAGACAAAGCTCAGGCGCCCGGCTGCTCGGCAGGCAGCCGGTACCAATACGCGTAACAGTCTTTGAAACCGTAGCGGCCATACAAGGCACGCGCGGCTGTATTTTCCGGTTCGACCTGCAAATATGCCGTCTTGGCGCCGCCAGCGGCGCCCTCGCTCAATAGATATCGCACCAGGGCATCGGCATAGCCTTTACGCCGTTGGTCTGGGTCAGTGACGATGTCGAACAGGCCCAGCAGTTCATCGTCGCGGACGGCCAGGCCCGCGGCAACGCACTGCCCCGCCGCGTCGAAAGCCAGCACCGGCTGCTTATCCACAGCCAACCCTTGCAGACGCGCTTGATGCTCACCGATGTGCTCGAACGCCGAACCGCGCATGGCACCGACCGATTGCGCGAAGCGATCGGTATCGACCTTCCTGAAGGACAGGCCGCCCCGGACGCTGAGCGTGGGGGCGAGCGACATGCTCATGACTCGGGTCTCACCGGTGAAGGTATAACCACGGGCCTCCAGTTCGGCATCCAGGGAAAAATCGGGGCCGATGGAGGTGATGCGCAGCACCATGGGCAAACCATGGCGCGCATACAACGAAGAACAATACGCCAGCCGCTCGTCCAGCGGACGTGTGGATAACCCCAGCACATTCACACTGCGCGCGCGCTTGGCCGACGAATGCGCAAAGCGCACAAGCCAGCCATCATAGAGCACCTGTGCATTGACGGCCGTCGCGTTCAGCGCCGCTTCTTCCAGGCGCACGCGCAGGCGATCCCGCTCGTCCATGGACGGCGTATAAAAGGCCTGTGGCGCGGTGGGAGCAAGAAGCGTGGCTGCGGACATGAGTACGGCTTACTGGAAATCTTTCCTGACACGCTCGATCATTTCAGCGCCAAATGAAATATAGGCTTGCGCGCCGCGTGACGCGCGGTCATAGACAACGCCCGGCATGCCGTAACTGGGTGCTTCGGCCAAGCGCACGTTGCGCGGCACCACGGTCTTGAAGACCTTGTCGCCGAAGTGCGCTTCCAGTTGCGCGGATACTTGCTGTTGCAAGGTCATGCGCGGGTCGAACATCACACGCAGCAATCCGATGACACGCAGGTCGTCGTTGATGTTGCGATGCACGCGCTTGATGGTGTTGACCAGATCGGACAGGCCTTCCAGCGCGAAGTACTCACACTGCATCGGAATGATCACGCCATGGGCAGCAGCCAAGCCGTTGAGTGTCAGCAGCGACAGTGTCGGCGGGCAATCAATCAACACAAAATCGTACTGGCCGGAGACGGTGTCGATCGCCCGCTTCAACTGGCGCTCGCGTTCTTCCATCTGCACCAGGTCAATCTCGGCGCCAGAGAGTTCGCGGTTGGCAGGCAAGACATCGTAGCCACCGGACTCCGACTTCACACGGGCCTGCTCGATGGTAGCCTCGCCAATCAGCACTTGGTACAGATTCGATTCCAGTGCATTCTTGTCGATACCGCTGCCCATCGTGGCGTTGCCCTGCGGGTCCAGGTCCACCAGCAACACGCGCTGATTATGCGTGGCAAGGCCCGCCGCCAAATTGATGGCGGTGGTCGTCTTGCCCACACCGCCCTTTTGGTTGGCAATGCAGAAGACGCGGGCGTTTGTGCTGGGGGGTAAATTCTTCATAGGGTTCCTTGACTACGTCCTTCGCTGCGTTCTTCAGTGCGGCCTTCATTGCGGCGCATCCAGATCAGACAGCGTTCTGCTTGCAACTCCGGCACGCGAAGCGGCTGGATGTGGTCGACCTGCCATTCCCCGCGCGCATGCAACGCCTGAATTTCCTCTTCGGGGACCTTGCCCTTCATCGCGACGAGGGTACCATCGTTGCGCACGTGGCGACCCGCGAGCTGCGCAAAATCATCCAGGGAAGCGAAGGCTCGCGAGGTGACAATGTTGCATTCGGCCGGATCCAGCGTTTCGATACGCGCATGGCGCGCGTGCAGGTTCGGCAAGCTCAACGCGCCGCTCATCTGGCGCACGAATGCGGTCTTCTTTTCGACGGCGTCGATGCACGTCACGGACCATGCGGGTTGCATGATCGCCAGAACAACGCCAGGCAGGCCGCCGCCCGATCCCACGTCGAAGATCTTGGCCGATGCACCCGCGGCGCCCAGCGCTTCGCTGAACGGGGCGACGGCGGACAGGCTATCAAACAGATGCTGGATCAACATCTGCTGCGGGTCGCGAATCGCGGTGAGGTTGTACGTGCGATTCCAGCGCTGCATCTGCGCCAGGTAGTTCAGCAGCTTGACCTGGGCGGCAGCGTCAGCGTGCAGCCCCAGTTCCTCGCATGCACGAGAGAGACGGCCGGCCATGTCCGCGCCGGCCTGATGGGTAGTGGCGGTCATGCGGCTTGCTTGCGCGAGCCGTAGTGCAGGCGCTTCAGGTGGATAAGCAGCAACGAAATTGCAGCAGGCGTCACGCCAGAGATGCGCGCGGCTTGGCCGACGGTTTCCGGACGATGGGTCTTCAGCTTCTGCCGCACTTCAAACGACAGGCTAGTCACGGCGTCGTAGTCGACATCGGCTGGGATGGCTTGTTGTTCATGCGAGATCTGTTTCTGGACCTCGTCTTGCTGACGCGCGATGTACCCGGCGTACTTCACCTGGATCTCCACCTGTTCAGCCAGGATGTCGTCCGCGACCACGCCAGGACCTGCCAACAGAGAGCCTTCGGCGTTGCGCACGGCCATCAATGCTTCATAGGAAACATTCGGGCGCTTCAGCAGATCAGCTAGTGAGTACTCACGTTCAATCGCCTTGCCCAGCAAGGGCTCGGCAATTTCCACCGGCATGATGCGAGGATTCACCCACGACGATTTCAGGCGTTCGACTTCCGCCGCCACGGCGTCGCGCTTGCGGTTGAATGCATCCCAACGCGCGTCGTCCACGATACCCAATTGGCGGCCGATCTCGGTCAGGCGCAAATCCGCATTATCTTCGCGCAGGCTTAGCCGGTACTCGGCGCGCGAGGTGAACATGCGATAGGGCTCGGTCACGCCACGTGTAACCAGGTCGTCTACCAGTACACCCAGATAGGCTTCGTCGCGGCGCGGCGTCCATTGGTCGCGGCCCAGGGAAAGCAACGCTGCGTTCACACCCGCCAACAGTCCTTGGGCCGCAGCTTCTTCGTAGCCCGTCGTGCCGTTGATCTGACCGGCGAAGAAAAGCCCGCCGATCGCCTTGGTCTCAAGCGTGCTCTTCAATCCACGTGGATCAAAGTAGTCGTACTCGATGGCATAGCCGGGGCGCATGATGTGCGCATTTTCCAGGCCACGCAGCGAATGGATCAGATCAAGCTGGACATCGAACGGCAAGCTGGTCGACACGCCGTTCGGATAGACCTCGTGCGTATCCAGCCCTTCCGGCTCCAGGAAAACCTGGTGCGATTCCTTGTCCGCAAAGCGGTGGATCTTGTCTTCGATCGACGGGCAATATCGGGGGCCCACGCCTTCGATCACACCGCTGTACATCGGCGACCGGTCCAACCCGCCGCGAATGATGTCATGGGTACGGGCGTTTGTGTGGGTGATCCAGCACGGCAACTGCCGGGGGTGCATGGCCACATTGCCCATGTACGAGAACACGGGGATAGGATCCAGGTCGCCCGGTTGCTCTTCCAAGATGCTGTAGTTGATGGAGCGCCCATCAATACGCGGCGGCGTGCCGGTCTTCAGGCGCCCTTGGGGAAGCTTGAGTTCCTTCAAGCGCTGGCCCAATGAAATAGCCGGCGGATCTCCCGCGCGTCCGCCCGAATAGTTCTGCAAGCCCACGTGAATCAGGCCGTTCAAGAAGGTACCCGCAGTCAGGACAACCGTCTTGGCTCGGAACTTCAAGCCAACTTGCGTCACGGCACCTACTACCCGGTCCCCTTCCACCATCAGGTCTTCCACGGCCTGCTGGAACAGCCATAGGTTGGCTTGGTTCTCCAGCCGGCCCCGGATCGCTTGGCGATACAGCACCCGATCAGCTTGGGCGCGAGTCGCACGTACGGCCGGCCCCTTTGACCCGTTAAGAATGCGGAACTGAATACCCGCCTCGTCCGTAGCCAAAGCCATCGCGCCACCCAGGGCGTCGACTTCTTTGACCAGGTGGCCCTTGCCAATCCCTCCAATGGAGGGGTTGCAAGACATTTGGCCTAGGGTTTCGATGTTGTGCGTCAGCAGCAGCGTCCGGGCGCCGGCGCGCGCGGCAGCCAGTGCTGCTTCAGTGCCGGCGTGGCCGCCACCGACAACGATGACATCGAATTCGCGGGGATAGTCCATGATGGGGAGGATAGATAAGAAGGCGTTCGGTGCTCATTATAGAGGCAGGGATTGTATGTTTCACGTGAAACGTTCCGGACCCTGTGGACATGCCGCCATGGTCTGGGAAGCCGTAGGTAAATGGCAACGCCCCGCTAGAGCGGGAGCGAAATATGTCTGCATCTGCCGATGTCTTGAAGGTTTGTTCCACGTGAAACATCAACCGCAGCCTGCCGCGCGGACTATAGGTTAGACATGATCAACGTATGTTTCACGTGGAACATTCACTCTCTCAACACGGGTCAGCGTGTTTCACGTGAAACATAGCGCCCATGTTCGCATCCGGTAAGTCGGTCTGTAATGGGGCCACCATTGCATGTTTCACGTGGAACATCATCGCTGGCAGCGAGCGTTGAATCACTATCTCTGAAACTCTTAGGCATCCTAAATCGCAGTGTCGAAGAAGAATATCTATGTTTCACGTGAAACGCTCGATAGTAAGGAACGCACCGCGAGAGCGATCAGGATGAGAATATCTGTCCCCTTTCAACAAAAAGCCGGTTCAGAACACAGAAACGATGAAGCTCGCTGCGCACATCATGATTGGAAAAAAAGGCATTTTTTTACCCCTACCCTACCCCTTACCCAAAACAGACCTCAATTTCTAGAGTTTCACGTGAAACACGGTAAACGATGCCCGTACGGGGAACCGTCAACTTCACGTGCCAGGGATGTCTTTCAGGATTTGATGAGCCACCCAACTGCGGACCAACAAAATATCTGTAGTCTCGCCAACCCGATTCTGTTGATCCACGACAATGCAGACACTACTTATTCACAACTGTTCGTGGATATCTAGTGGGGCAATTTCTAGAACGCTGGCGTTTACGCAGCAAGCACTTATCAACAACGGATAGGCTAGAACGTCGGTCCGCGATTTCTCAAACTGCGCTGAATAACTTTGGGGATAACTTCTGAAATGCTGGCCCGGACGGGAGTCCGAAACGTGGGATCAGCCGTGCGTCCGCTCTTGGCGCATGGACCAGCACGCAGAGAAAGTTTCCCGTGCTTCTCATAGGAGAAAACACATTCTTAGGCAAAAAAAGGTGCCCAACTCCGTTGCGACAATCGCAACGACTCCGGCATACACCGACTCCATTTTTCACGTGGAGAACTTTGTGGATAAGATTAGAAAATCATCGCACTTAAGCTTCTCGAAACGACGCGGATGCCCAAATAGAATTGCCAATCAACACCGGGAACTCCGCAGCTTCGACACAGTCAAATTGCGACGAAATTCAGACCCAAAAATTGAGATCAGCGCTTATTCACACAGTGGCACCGCGCCACGCGTTTTTATCTCGCGTACTTCCCGCAGCGCGGGTCGCGATCTTTGACATCACAACTATCTTGCCCGGCAGCAAGCCAGCCCGCCATCATCCATATGGAGGAGGACATGGCTTCATGTGAAGGTTGTGGAAAAAGTGTGGGCAAGAATCCTGCACCAACCTGGGATACCTGTGCGGCCATGAATACAGCGCTTCGACGTTTGCGAAAACTCCACAAGCTTTCCTGCCGCCACATTGAAAACCCAAGATAAAGCCGCGCCCGGCATACCCTATCCCCATTTCTATCCACAGGCCAAGCGCCGCATTTTTAGGCCTTCAGCGGCAAATTCTGTGCATAACCAGGATGGGGATATCTTTGTGAACAACCACGAAGAGAAGCACAATGAACGGTATAAAACGCACAACGAAATGCGCTAAACGCCGGCTCACCGATCAGCCTTACCTCAATGG
The DNA here is from genome assembly GCF_029637605.1 of Achromobacter spanius. NCBI lineage: Bacteria > Pseudomonadati > Pseudomonadota > Betaproteobacteria > Burkholderiales > Alcaligenaceae > Achromobacter > Achromobacter spanius. Next base: position 4,421,464 of record NZ_CP121261.1, read on the forward strand.
AATAAACCCTTAAACCCCCATTTTCACGGGGAAAACCTCAGGTTTCACAATAAGCACGCAGGTACAGGTAGCGCGCATGCCGGCGAAATGCCGCTCGCACCGACCTCAATGACGAAACCCATAAATCTGTGCAAAACCCTGTCTGAGCCAATGCCGCTGCTTCATTAATGAGCACATATTTCCTGATGCTCAAAAATAATTATCCACAGAGTTATCCAAGGCTGGAGGATATGTTAGTGAACACTAACAAAGGCACACGGAACGAGCCGGGCAAGCCTTCAGGCAGCGGCCTGCAACCGGCCCTCAAATGAAACAACGCCCCAGATCCGAGGATCTTGGGGCGTTGTAGCCAGGTTGAACCTGGCAGACGGGAAATTGGGATTTCCCGATTTAAAGCGGGCGAATTTCGGCCGCTTGAGGTCCTTTCGGACCATCCTTAACTTCGAATTCGACTTCCTGGCCTTCGTTCAGGCTGCGATAGCCGCGGCCCTGGATGGCGGAAAAGTGTGCGAAAACTTCGGTTCCGCCAACATCGGGGGTGATGAAGCCGTAACCCTTGTCGGCGTTGAACCACTTAACTTTGCCCTTCTGAGCCATTTTTTCTAGCGTCCTGTAATTAACTCGAAATGCAATGAATCAAGGACGCCGTGAGAACCGAACAACCGGTAGAAAACCCTGCGTTGCTGCTATGTTCCCGCTCGTCGTCAAGCAACAGAACGAGTCCGCGCTGCTTGAATCAACTGCGGAATCAGCATACTCATCCGGCATTGGCACCTCATATTGTTGTTTACCCCAATGTCGCATTTTTCAGACTCGGCCGAAGTACCGCCCTGCGGAATTAGGCTTGGCGGCGCGCCAGAAGCGCATAGATCGGACCCGTTACGATCACCACGAACACCATGCGCGTGACGTGAAACGCGGTCACCACGGGCACGCCTAGTTGAAGCACCTTGGCCGTGATGGCCATCTCGGCGATACCGCCCGGGGTCGTGCCCAGGATCAGCGTCGGTACGGGCGCCACCGACCAGTAAGACAGCAACGCGCCTAGCCCAAATGCCAGGCCCAACGAGGTCAAGGTAAAAACCGCCACGACCGAGATGAAGCGGGGCGCGGCGCGAAAGAAATCCGGACGGTAGCGGTCACCCAAGGACCAGCCGATAAGCAGTTGCCCCACCTTGGGCACGTAGTCCGGCAATGCCGACAATTCAAAGCTCCACGACGTCAACAACATGGCGATCAGCATCGGCCCCAATACCCAAGGATTCGGCAAGCGCAGCTTCATGAATGCCGTGCCACCCATACACGTCAGCACGACCAGCGCGGCCAGGCCAACGCCATCGACTGTCGTCGGACCCGGCACGGTCGGATCAAGGCCGGCTACGCCCCACCATTGAAAAATGAATGGCACCGTCACCACCACCAACAACACTCGCACGCTGTGAGCCGTCGCCACGCGGTCGATGCGTGCCCCATGGCGCTCCGCCAGGTTGGCCATTTCGCTGGCGCCACCGATGGCGGACGAAAACCAGGCGGTCTTGAGATCCGCGTCGGTGTAGCGGCGAAGCATCGCCGTTCCCATGAACGCAAGCCCTAGCGCAAACAGCATGCCGACGACGATGGGGCCTGCATTGCTGCCGATGTGGCCAATGACTTGCGGCGTGAAGTACAAGCCCAGCGACGTGCCAATCACCCATTGCCCACCATTGCGCGCCGGCCGCGGGCACACGGTGCCCACACCCGCGATCCGCGTGGCGGCGGTCACGAACAACGCGCCCAGCATCCACGGCAAAGGCAGGTGCATCCACACCGCCAACAGCGCACCGCCCAGCGCAAGCACCAATCCCCCAATTACCCTCAGCAACACGTTCTGACCCACCATTCCATCCACCTGCATCGCCCATGCGAAAACCGAATTATGAGTTAGTGGGATACTTACGAGAACTTACTCCGCCCATTGCGCACACCTTCGCGTTGACCATGATCCGATCCAAACTTCCCGACGTCGGCACCACCATCTTCACCGTCATGAGCCGCTTGGCCATCGAACACAAGGCCATCAACCTGGGCCAGGGCTTTCCTGACTTCGATCCCGACCCCGCGCTGTGTGCCTTGGTGACCCAAGCCATGGCCAACGGCCATAACCAGTATCCGTACATGCCTGGGGTCGCGCCCTTGCGCGAAGCCATCGCCGCCAAGACGCGCGAACTCTATGGCCACGCCTACGACCCGGAAACCGAGATCACGGTGACCAGCGGCGCCACCGAAGCCCTGATGGCCACGGTGCTGGCCGCCGTCAACAGCGGCGATGAAGTCGTCGTCATCGAACCCTGCTACGACTCCTACCTGCCCGCGATCCGGCTGGCGGGCGGCACGGCCGTGCCGGTGCCGCTACGCGCCCCCACGGAAGCCGACCCCTACTACCGCATCGACTGGCAGCGTGTGCGCGACGCCATCACGTCCAAGACGCGCTTGCTGATGTTGAACTTCCCGCATAACCCCACGGGTGCGGTGCTTGACGACAGCGACCTGGACGCGCTGGAAGCCATCGTGCGCGATACCGGTGTGCTGCTGGTGTCGGATGAGGTCTATGAGCACATCGTGTTTGATGGCAAGCCGCATGCCAGCGTGGCGCGCCGCCCGTTGCTGGCCGAGCACGCCTTCGTGATCTCGTCGTTCGGCAAGACTTATCACACCACCGGCTGGAAGATCGGCTACTGCTGCGCGCCACGGCAACTCAGCACCGAGCTGCGCAAGGTACACCAGTTCATGGTGTTCACGGTGCCCTCTCCGATGCAATTCGCGTTGGCCGAATTCATGCGCGATCCCAAGCCCTACCTGGATCTGCCGACGTTCTACCAAGCCAAGCGTGACCGCCTGTCGCAAGGCCTGGCCAACACGCGATTCCGCCCGCTACCGAGCCCAGGCACATTCTTCCTGCTGGCGGATTACAGCCAGATTTCCAAGCAGAATGAAGCCGACTTCGCGCGCGACCTGACGGTGAACCACGGCGTGACCGTGATCCCAGTTTCGGCCTTCTATCGCCAACCAGATGCTGCCGAATCCAACCACCATATCGTGCGCTTCTGCTTTGCAAAGAAGGATGCAACTCTGGATGCGGCGCTGGAAAGACTGGCGCAAGTTTGAGCCATTCATTAAATACGAGTAATTACTCATATTTATAAGATAAACACCGGGGCGCCTCCAAGCGCCCCGGTGCTTATCTACATGCCGCGCCACTTTTATTTACGAGGCATCAGCCACTTTCCTGGCCCGGCGAATCCGGCGCAGCACTTGCGGCACCACCACCACAGCCAACGCCGCGGCCCACAGCGACAACGAAACGGGGCTGGAGAACAGCACGACCACGTCGCCATCCGTGATCGACAGCGCACGGCGCAGGTTTTGTTCCATCATGTTGCCCAGCACCACGCCCAGCACCAACGGCGCCATCGGCACCCCGAACTTGCGCAGGAAGTATCCCAACGCGCCGATACCGGCAACCAGCAAGAGGTCAAACGTGCCCGAATTGATTGCATACACGCCGATATAGCTGATGCAGAGAATGCCGGGAACCATCAGCCAACCCGGCACCGACAGCACCTTCGAGAACAAGCGCACAAGCGGCACGTTCATGACGAACAACAGCACGTTCGCCACGAACAGCGACGCGATCAATCCCCATACCAACTCGGGCTTCGTGTCGAACAGGACCGGCCCCGGCGTGATGTTGTAGAGCGTCAGGGCGCCCATCATGACGGCCGTTGTACCCGACCCCGGCACGCCCAGCGTCAACATCGGCACAAAGGATCCGATGGCGGACGCCGTGGCGGCGGCTTCCGGCGCAACCAGACCCCGCATATCACCCTTGCCGAACTTGGCGTTCGGATCCTTCGCTTCGATGATGCGTTTTTCCTGGGAATACGCAACGGCCGCGGCCACGCTGGCCCCCGCCCCCGGCAACACGCCCACGCCAAAGCCAACCAGCGCGCTGCGCACCACGCTCCACCACGTGAACGCCAACTCTTTCAGGTTGAACAGTTTTCGACCGCTGGGCGTGACCTCAACGCTGTGCCCACGCACTACCTTTTCCAGCATCTCCAGCATTTCGCTGACCGCGAACAGGGCAATCACAATCACTACGAAATCAATGCCGTCAGCCAGATGCACCGATTCGAAGGTGTAGCGGTAAACACCCGAGTTCGCATCCACGCCCACCACCGAAATCGACAGGCCGATCATCGCGGCCAGCACACCCTTCACGGGCTGCTTTCCCAACAGGCTGGTCAAGCAGCAGAACGCGAAAATCATCAGCACGAAGTACTCGGCGGGACCGAAGGCCAACGCCCATTTCGCCAACAACGGCGCCAGCAAGATGATGCCCACTACCGACACGATGGCCCCAAAAAACGCCGACCACGCCGACAACGACAACGCAACGTTGGCCATGCCCTGACGTGCCAGGGGGTAGCCGTCCAACGTGGTCATGATGGCGCTGGCTTCGCCCGGTACGTTCAAGAGAATCGCCGTGATTCGCCCGCCATACTCCGCGCCCACGTAAACCGCCGCCAGCAAGATCAACGCGGTTTCTGGCGGCAGGTTCATGGCGAAGGCAATGGGTATCAGCATCGCCACGCCGTTGACCGGCCCCAGGCCGGGCAGCACGCCCACCATGGTGCCGATGAACGAGCCAATCATGGCCACCAGGATATTGGTGAGCGAAAACGCGACCCCGAAGCCGATTGAAAGATGATCAAGAATGCCGCTCATAGCAAGGTCTCCAGCAGGCCGCCGGGCAAGACAACGTCCAGCACTTTGTCGAACAACAAGAAAAACAGAACGCTCATGACGATGCCGCCGATGGCGCACTTGAGCCAGCCGCCGCCAAACAAGCGGCCCACAAAAACGGTCATCAGGCTGGTTGCGATGATGAAGCCCAACCATTGGAACAAAAAGGCATAGGCCACCGTGAATGCCATCATCAGCGCGATGCGTCCATTGGCCCCGGGCGGATTGGCTTCCACGGTGTGGCCGCCCTTGTAGACCAGCCACAAGCCGCATAGGCCGATGATTGCGGCCACCAGCAAGGGAAAGGCGCGCGGGCCGACGGGTTCGTAGGCGAACGGGGCTTCAATGCCCCATCCGGCCGCCGTCATGAAGGCAGCCAGCGCCAGCGCGCCGATGCCCAGTATTCGATCATTCATGATCCACTTTTCCGTTGTGTGGGAACGCGCGGGCGCAGCCGCCCCCGTCGCCACCTGCCAGGCCGGCGGCGCGGGGAACCCTTGCGGGGCGCGATAGAAAGGGAACGCCTTGCGGCGCGGCTTACTTCTTGGGCTTACTTCTTGATGAGGCCGAATGAATCCGCGAGCTCGCCGTAGACCTTGACGCGCTCTTTCACGTACGCATCCAGCTCAGGGCCTGTTTTGTTGAACGGAAACAGGCCCTGTTGCTGGCGCAACTTCTCGAATTCCGGCGACGCCGCGGTCTTGTTGAACGCATCGACCCAGAACTGGTAGTCCTTGTCGGAAACCTTCGGCCCCACATAGAAGCCGCGGATGATGGGCCAGACGATGTCATAGCCTTGCTCTTTGGCTGTCGGAACCGTATTCAGCTTGCCGGGCAGGCGCTGGTCGTTGAACACGGCCAGCACGCGGATGGGCGCGCCGCCTTCCAGCATCGTGAATGCTTCGGCCGCATCGCCCATGTAGGCCTGGATATGGCCGCCGCGCAGCGCGGTGACCGCTTCACCACCGCCTTCGAAGGCGACGAAGCGCATTTTCTTGAAGTCCACGCCGGCCGCCTTCGCGGTCAGGGCGGCCTTCATCCAATCCTGGCTGCCCACCGTGCCTCCCGCGCCCAGCACAATCTTGGTGGGATCCTGCTTGAAGGCCTCCATCAGGCTCTTCAGGTCGGTATAGGGCGAGTCGTTGCGGACCACGGCAACGCCGTAGTCGGTGCCGATGCCGGCCAGCCAGCGCACGTCGTTGACGTTGTACTTGCCAAATTTGCCCTGGGCCAGGTTCAGCAAAGATCCCCCGGAGAACGCGACGATGGTGCCGGGTTCATTGGGGTGCTGCGCCACGATGTTGTTGTAGGCCACGGCGCCGATGCCACCCGGCATGTAGACGATGCGCATCGAACTCTTGAGCGCACCGCTTTGCTTCAGCCCCTCGGTTGCCAAACGGCAGGTCAGGTCGAAACCGCCACCGGGCTGGGCCGGCGCGATGCATTCCGGGCGGCGAGGCTCATCAGCGGCCTGGGCCACGCCCAGGGACAAGGTCATCGCGCCGAGCGCCGCCAAGGCGGCCAGGCGCAGCTTCAGGCTGGTCTGCATTCTTGCGTCTCCGAGATTTATAGGTCTAGGTATGGCTGGTTGGCCGCGCCGGCGATGTCACGCCTGCACGAGCCCAGCGGACCCTACCGTACAAAATCGAAGCTTTCCAAACCCTTTCAAATCGCGCCCTTTTCATGACGCGGCGCAGCATTCGGCATGGGAGCCAGGGAAAACACCAGGGCCGCTCGCAATCCGGGTAAGGGGGCGCGGTTCTCCAGCACCAGCTTGGCGCCAAGGATTTCGGCAATGGTGCCCACAATGGCCAGGCCCAGCCCTGCCCCCGATGTGTTCTTGCCCGCCGCGCCCCGGCGAAAGCGCACACAGGCGCGGGCGATGTCCTCGGCCGACATGCCGGGGCCGTCGTCCTCCACCACCAACCTTGCCTCGCCCTCTTTCGCCTGTACGGTCACGGTGACCTCTCCGCCCGGCGACGCGTAACGGATCGCGTTGTCTACCAGGTTAGTGACCGCTTCGCGCAGCAACCACTCTGTACCGTTGACCGGCAACGGGCGTTGCGCGGCCTCCAGGCCTATGTCCAGTTGCCGGGCTCTTGCGGCCGGTAGCAGGTTGCGAATCACAGAGTCGGCCAATTCCGCCAGGTCGACGGGTTCCACCGTGAAACCGCTTTCGGCCAGGGAAGCGTCCTTGGCGCGCGCCAGGGCGAGCATTTGGTTGGTGGTGCGTACGGCCCTGTCCAGCCCCTCCTGCATCGCCAGAAGGGCTGTACGGACCTCCTGGGGGTCTGTTTCGCGCAGGGCATAGGCCGTTTGGGTCCGCAAAACCGACAGCGGGGTGCGCAATTGATGGGAGGCGTCGTCAAGGAACTGACTCTGCACCCTCGCCTGAGCCGCAAAACGGGCCATGTGGAGGTTTACGGCCGCAACCAAGGGCAGGACCTCACCTGGCATCTCCGAGTCGCTGACGGGGCTTAAATCGTCTCCAGAGCGCCCTTCCACTTCTTGCCTGAGCCGGGCAAGCGGGCGTAGCGCCATGAAAACCCCCAGGATGATGATGAGAACACTGATGACGATCACCGCCAGGTCACGTTCCACCGAGCGCAGCAGCACCTGGTGCAGGAACGCCTGACGGCCTTCCAGCCCCTCCGCGACCTGCACGATAACCCGTCCCCCTTTATTCGCGTACAGCGGCGGGTCCATGGGGCGCGCCAGTGCCGCCACCCGCACCGGCGTCCCTTGGTAAGTCGCGTAAAAAAAACGTGGTTCGCCGGATTTCAGCGGTTGATCGGGCATCGGCAGGTCCGGATGCCCTATTTCTGCCAGTCCGTCCTCGGTTGCTACTCGGTAAAACACGTTTCCATTGGCCGTCAGTTCAAAAAATTCCAGCATCAGGTAAGGCTGTTCCATGGCTAATCCACCGCTGGCTGTGGATATGTTGTGGTCGATTGCGCGCAGAGCTCCAGAAAGCGAACGGTCGTACGCAATGTCGATCTGGTTGCGCAGTTGATGGTTCGACAGCCATAACGCGCCCATCATCACCAAGACCAAGGTTGGAATCAGCCACCACAGCAACTGCGTCTTGAGCGTGTGATTGCGCTTTTTTGACGCGAAAAACCCGGTTTTTTTTGAACTTCTAGTTGTCAACAAGGTTCTCCAGGCAGTAGCCCATGCCACGCATGGTCACGATCTGCACACCGGTATTCGCCAATTTTTTGCGTAGACGGTGCACCAGTACCTCGATGGCTTCCAGGTTGATGTCCGCATCGTCCGACACGATGCGATCAAGAATCTGCTGCTTGTTGATGGGTTCGCCGCTTTTTTGGATCAGCACCCTCAGTACCGCGTGTTCACGTGGGGATAACTGCAAAGTCTGTCCAGAGACCGTGAATTTTTGAGCAGCAGTCTCAAAAACCAGGTTTCCCAGAGCCAAACGCGGATGTTCGCGACCACGGCTGCGCCGAATCAGTGCGATCAAACGCGCTTCCAACTCTTCCACAACAAACGGTTTGGGCAGGAAATCGTCTGCACCGAGGTGCAGCGTTCCGATTTTTTCGGCCAGTGAATCGCGCGCGGTCAAGACCAACACCGGCGTACGGTCGTCTCGCGCGCGAATTTTTGCCAGCAAGGCATGGCCATCCATGCCGGGAAGTCCCAAATCCAGGATGACCGCGTCGAATTCTTCGACTGCCAACCTTCTTTCGGCGACCAATCCGTCGTCAGCCCACTCAACGACAAAGCCCGCATGCCTGGCCAGGCTTCTGGAAAGCCAACGGGCAAGTTCGGCTTCGTCTTCTATCAGGAGGATGCGCATGGACGGAGTCCGGGGGGGAGTGGCTGGACGAAATGGGAAAGCATGTTTGGCTTTTCCTTTATTTCTCTTTATATAAAGACTAATGATTAATAAGGCCTGTGGATAACTACCTTAACCTTGAAAACCTGAATCTTTTCATCAGCTTGCAGCCGTTTTTGCCTGTGCAAGAACTCTGTGTGGGAAAAAAGTTGAAGTTGGACAACATTTCGGACACCCCCCAAAACCCCGGCTTGTTCAACTTGCCTCCACACAATGTGCACAACCTGGCTACTTAGGAGTTATCCACAGGCCTGTTTCTGCAAACGGGGTGGGAAAGCGGCACTTTTACCCTGAAAAACCGCCGCTTGCCTACCGGGTTTTTAGGCCTTGCAGGACCCCAAAAACGGCTCCAGGCGCGTTTGCCGAAGTGGCGATTCGAGGGGAGACCTCGTCTCGTTCTTGACGGTTGACTGAACAAAAAATGAGCAGTTTCAGCCGTAGAATTCGGCCATGGCTATCGAGATAAAAAACAGGAAATGGCGTTGGCTGAACGGTCTGCGAGACCGCTTTATTGCCGACAATTTGCCCGCCACCTTGTTCGCGGCGGCGTTGATGGGATTGTTCGGCGCACTCGCCACGGTGGTGTTTCGCGAGCTGTTGGGATGGGCGCAGATGGTGCTGGGCGGCGAAGATGCGCCGCATGGCATGGTGTCGCTGGCCCGGGGCCTGGACCCCTGGCAACGCTTTTTGATGCCTGCCATTGGTGGCGCAATTGCCGGCGTCATCCTGCAGATGGTCACCCGCTGGCTCCCCAAGCGCGGCGCCGCCGACTATATGGAAGCCATTTCCATCGGCCGTGGTGTCATCGGCTTGCGCCAGACACTTGCCCGCAGCCTGTCTTCCATTTTTTCCATCGGATCCGGGGCTTCCATCGGCCGTGAAGGCCCGATGGTGCAACTGGCGGCCATGTTTTCATCGCTGACGGGGCGGTTCCTGCTGTTGCCGCCCCGCCATCTGCGGCTATTGGTCGCTTGCGGGGCAACCGCGGGCATCACGTCCGCCTACAACGCGCCGATTGCGGGCGCGTTGTTCATCTCTGAAATCGTCTTCGGCGTGATTTCGTCCGCCACGCTGGTGCCGCTGGTGGTGTCGTCGGTGGTGGCCAATATCGTCACGCGCCAAATCCTGCACTACGACGCGGTGTTCCATATGCCGCACTTTGAATTCGTGTCCGGCTGGGAGGTGATCAATTACCTGGGGCTGGGTGTGGTCGCGGGCTTGGTGGCCCCCCAGTTCCTGCGCTTGCTGGACACGGCGCGCGCCACCGTTTCCTGCCTGCCCTTTCCGCTATGGGTACGCATGGCGCTGGGCGGATTGATCGTGGGGGCGCTATCGGTCATCAACCCCCAGGTATGGGGCAACGGCTACAGCGTGGTCAACAGCATGCTGCACACGCAATGGGCGTGGCAGGCGGTGGCGGCCATTTTGCTGATGAAGATCCTGGCCACGGCAGCAAGTGCGGGCTCGGGCGCGGTAGGGGGTGTTTTTACCCCCACATTGTTCGTGGGTGCGGCGTTGGGCGCGTTGTACGGCACTGGTTTGCAAAGCCTGATTCCGTTGGATGGTCTATCGCCGGTTTCCAGCTACGCCGTCGTAGGAATGGGCGCGTTACTGGCCGCCACGACGCATGCGCCGCTGATGTCGATCTTGATGATTTTTGAGATGACCTTGAGCTATGAAGTGATGCTTCCGTTGATGCTGGCTTGCATCACCGGCTACGTGATTGCGCACCAAATACGGCCGGAATCGGTGTATGCGAAGTCGCTTGCGAACAACCGCCGCGCGCAAAAAATCGTGGCAAAAACATCGCCGGATAAAGACGAGTAAATGCTCATATTTGTTGAGCGCTACATTGAAAGCAAGCTCTTGCGCATGAATATGCGACGCAACCCAAGCTCTTCAGCGCGGTGCGTTTCAACATAGCCATAGCGAAGGTAGATCGCTATGTTTTCCGTCATTTTTTCCTGCGTATAAAGACGGATATTTGCTAGCCCCGCTTCGCGCGCGCTGGTTTCCGCGAAGCGCATGAGGACGCGGCCAACCCCTTTTCCTTGCGCTGCCGGAGACACCGAAATGTTGTCCAACAGCAGGCAATCGGGTTCGGGAATCAAGACCAGCACCGCCTGGATGACGTCGGCCTCTTCCAGCACGTGGACCACCCCTTCGGCGACGCGCTTCGCGTAGTCGTCACGCATCGGACCCGGGACGGTTCCGATGCGCGCGATGTAGGGGGTGTAGGCGTCGGCAACGATTCGTTCAATGACGGGGATGTCGTTTGGGGTGGCAAGCCGGATCACGGATGGCATGGTGTGTGCGTCTTCTGAAGCGCGAGGTAAGCGGAAACTCCTCCTGAGACGAAGGATTAACCGAATCCTACTCCGGCCGTTATTTATGGCGCTTTTGGATGCAGAGCCAAGATCGTGCTCATCGCTCCATCAAATTGTTATGACCCCATTTTATGAAATGGGTGTAAATGGATGCGAATTTGGTGAACTGGTCTCGGTATTAATGGGTGTAAATGGGTTTACTATTGGGTGCATGATTCGTACAGGCTCCCTTCAGATCACCCCAGAGACTCTTAGCCTGATCTCCGGCATCGATGAGTTCAAGGGTGCGTGGCGTGCGCTCGGTACATTAGCCCCTGATCGGTTATCAGCGCTACGGCGTATTGCCACTATTGAGAGTATTGGTTCTTCTACTCGGATCGAGGGCAGCAGGCTGTCGGATCGGGAAGTCGAACGCTTGCTGTCCAACCTGCAGATCAAGTCGTTTGAAACTCGCGATGAACAGGAAGTGGCTGGGTATGCCGAGGTAATGGAACTGGTGTTCTCGTCTTGGCAGGACATCGCGCTGACAGAGAACCACATTCGGCAATTGCACCGTGACCTACTGACCCACAGTGACAAAGACGCCTGGCATCGCGGTAACTACAAGACCACCAGCAATAATGTGGTCGCGTTCGACGAACTCGGCAACCCATTGGGCGTGGTATTCGAAACCGCAGCCCCTTTCGATACGCCGCGGCTGTTATCCGAACTCGTGACTTGGTTCAACGAGCAACGCAGCGTTGGGCGTCTGCATCCCCTGTTGCTGATTGGCATCTGGGTTGTCGTGTTTCTGGAGATCCATCCTTTTCAGGATGGAAACGGTCGATTGAGCCGGGTCCTGACTACGCTGCTGTTGCTGCAATCGGGCTATGCCTACGTACCCTACAGTTCGCTCGAAAGTGTGATTGAGCAAAACAAGGAAGCCTACTATCTGGCGCTGCGTCAGACTCAAGGCAGCATACGCAGTGATGTTCCGGACTGGCAGCCTTGGCTCTTATTCTTCCTGCGCGCCCTGTCCCGCCAAGTCAGCCGGTTGGAGCGCAAGGTTGAGCGAGAGAAACTGGTATTGGCTAAGCTGCCAGACTTGGCACTGCAGATTGTTGACTTCACGCGCGACCATGGTCGGATCACCATGGCCGAAGCGATACGCCTGACCGGAAGCAACCGCAATACCCTCAAGCAGCACTTCCGCACGTTGGTGGAACAGGGGCATCTTATTCTGCATGGCAGCGGCCGCGGAACCTGGTACGAGCTGCGTTAAGACGTCTGCCGGCTGAGCGCTAGTGCTACTTCCCAATACAGAAACTGGAAAAAATCTCGCCCAGCAGATCGTCGCTGGTGAACTTGCCGGTGATGCTGGTCAGGCTGTCGTGCGCCAGGCGTAGCTCTTCTGCAAACAAATCCAGCACCCGGTCGTCCTGACCCGCGTGTTCACCCGCCAATTCCAGATGCTCGGCCGCTTGCTGCAGGGCGTGCAAATGGCGTTCGCGTGCCAGCCAGGGGGATTCGGCGCCGGGATTCCAACCCGCGATGTTCAGGAGCTCGGCGCGCAGCGCGTCCAGGCCCGCGCCGCGCTTGGCGGAGATGCCCAATTCGCCAGCGCCCGCCACGAAGCCTGTGGATAACAGGTCCACCTTGTTGAAAACCTTCAGCACCGGTGTGCGCGGCGGCAGACGCGCGGTGATCTGTGCGTCCAGCTCGTCGCCGGGTTGGGTGGCGTCTTGCAGATGCAAAATAACATCAGCGCGCTCGATTTCCTGCCAGGTACGGGCGATGCCGATGCTCTCGACGGTGTCCTCGGTTTCACGCAAGCCGGCCGTGTCCACAATGTGCAATGGAACGCCGTCTATATGGATTTCCTGCACCACTTTGTCGCGTGTGGTGCCCGCAATGGGGGTAACGATGGCGATATCGTCGCCCGCCAAGGCGTTCAGCAGGCTGGATTTTCCCACGTTGGGTTGGCCGGCCAGAACCACGTGCAAACCCTCGCGGAGGATAACCCCCTGGCGCGCTTGCGCGATCAGCCTGGAGAGGTCGGCGGTCAGTGCATCAAGCGTCGGCCGAGCATGATACTTTTCAAGAAAATCAATTTCTTCTTCGGGAAAATCCAGCGTTGCTTCGACCAGCATGCGCAGGTGGATGATGCGGTCGGACAGGTCGTTTACACGCGCCGAGAATTCGCCCGATAGCGAAGCCATGGCGCCGCGCGCGGCCGCTACCGATGAGGCATCGATCAGGTCCGCAACGGCCTCGGCTTGCGCCAGATCCATGCGGTCGTTGAGAAAGGCGCGTCGGGTGAATTCGCCGGGTTCGGCCAGGCGTACGCCAAGGTCACGGCCAGCGGCCAGGCAGCTTTCCAGCACCCGGCGCAACACGGCCGGACCGCCATGGCCTTGCAGCTCCAGCACGTCTTCACCGGTATAGGAATGCGGGGCGCGGAAGTAGATCGCGATGCCCTCATCCAGCAGCTCGCCGTCCACGGATTTGAACGGTAGATAGTGCGCGTGGCGCGGCGTGAGTTGGCGCTGGAACAGCCGGCGCACCAATTCGGACAAGTCCGCACCAGAAACGCGCACGACGCCGATGCCGCCTCTTCCGGGGGCGGTGGCAATGGCGGCAATGGGGGCGTAAGCGGACATATCTGAAGGGGACGGAAGCGAGAACAATAGGGGAATATAACTGTTGCGCAGCCCCTTGTTTGCTGGTTAATGTGGCCCCGAGGTTCAAAACCCGAATCTACTCAGGGAGATCACGATGGCATCTCGGTTTTCGCGTGTCTTGGCCTGCGGCTCAGCCGCGGTGATGTTGGCCTTTGGCACATTCAGTTCCGCAATGGCTCGCGATCTGGTGATCGCCCTGAAGACCGAGCCCTCGTCGATGGATCCGCAATATCACGCGCTGACGCCGAACACGCAGATCTCTCAAACCATTTTCGATACGCTGGTGGCTACCGACGCCCAGTTGAAGCCGAAGGCCGCACTGGCGGAATCCTGGACGGTGGATGGCAAGGTCTGGACCTTCAAGCTACGCCCCAACGTGAAGTTCTCGGATGGCACGCCGTTCACCGCCGAAGATGTGGTGTTCACGTATGACCGCGTGCCCAAGGTACCCAACAGTCCGTCTCCCTTCACGCTGTACCTGGGCTCGGTCGAGAAGACCGAAGCGGTCGACCCGATGACCGTGCGCATCACCACCAAACAGGCCGCCCCGAATTTGCTGGTGAACCTGGCGCAATTACCTATCTTGTCGAAAAAGGCCGCATCCGGTCCGGCGCCGGAAGGCAAGACGACAACCGAATTGAACAGCGGCGATGGCTTGATTGGCACGGGTCCGTACAAGTTCGTGTCGTGGAAACGCGGCGCCGAATTCGTGTTGGCGCGCAATGAAAACTACTGGGGCAAAAAGCCTGAGTGGGACCGTGTGGTGTACCGCCCGATCAGCAACGCCGCCGCACGCGTGGCCGCGCTGCTGGCCGGCGATGTCGACATGATCGAAGATCCCCCCACCGACGACCTGCCCAAGTTGAAGAGCGACAAAAAGCTCTTCGTGGAAGAGACGCCGTCGGTGCGTGTGGTGTATGTAGCGCTGGATCAGTACGCCGAGCCGTCGCCCGGCATCCAGGGCACCGACAAGAACCCGATGAAGGACAAGCGCGTGCGCGAAGCCTTGTCGCTCGCCATCAATCGCCAAGCGCTGGTTGAGCGGGTGATGGGCGGCGTGGCCCTGCCCGCCGGCAACATGCTGCCCTACCCCATGTTCGGCTCCAGCAAGGAACATTCCAAAGCGCCCAAGGCTGATGTTGAAAAGGCGAAGGCCTTGTTGAAGGAAGCTGGCTATCCCGACGGTTTCTCGATCACGTTGGGTTCGCCGTCGGGCCGCTACGTAAATGATTCAAAGGTGGCGCAAGCGATCGCATCGATGTGGACGCGCATCGGCGTGAAGACCAGTGTGGACGCGATGGCGCCCCCGGTGTTCTTCAAGAACCGCGACAGCTATGCGTTCTCGGCTTATCTGGCGGGCTGGTCGGTGACCAGCGGCGAGATGTCCAACGCGTTGACTTCACTGCTGGTGACGCGCAATCCGGAAGCGGGCCTGGGCACCACCAACCGCAGCCGCTATTCCAATCCGAAGATGGATGAGCTGGTGAAGGAAGCGTCGTCCACCATGGACGAGGCCAAGCGCGCCGAGTTGCTGTCCAAGGCCAGCAACATGGCAATGGACGACTACGCCATGCTGCCGATCCACTTCGAATTGTCGGTCTGGGCGATGAAGAACGACATCCGCTACCAGGGCCGTCCTGACCAGGTCACGCTTGCGCAGTTTGCAACCTTGAAGAAGTAACGCGCAACGCGGGCGGTTTCCAGTGCTGGCAACAATCGTAAGAAGGCTGCTGCAAACCATCGTCGTCATGCTTGTCATGTCGGCGTTGGTTTTTGCAGGCATATACATGGTGGGCGATCCAGTCTCGATGCTGGCCAGCCCGGAAGCAACCGAGGCGCAGCGCGCGGCCATCAGCGCGTCGCTGGGTTTGGACCTGCCGCTGTGGCGGCAGTACCTGATCTTCATGAGCCAGGCGGTTCAGGGCGATTTCGGCAACAGCTTTCTGACGGGCGAGCCGGCCATGCACCTGATCCTGGAGCGCATGCCGGCCACCGTCGAACTGGCCTGTGTGGCCATGCTGATGTCGGTACTGATTGGCGTACCGCTGGGCATCCTGGCGGGCTTGAAGCCGCAGGCGCCGGGTTCGCGCGCCATCATGACGGGGTCTGTGCTGGGCTTCTCCCTGCCCAACTTCTGGGTTGGCCTGATGCTGATCATGGTGTTCGCCGTGATGCTGGGCTGGGTGCCGGCGGGGGGGCGCGGCAAGACGGTCAGCATTGGTTCGCTTGAGCTGAGCGTGCTGACGCTCAGCGGCTGGATGAGCCTGGCCTTGCCCGCCGCCACGATCGCCATCGCCAAGTGCGCGATGATCATCCGCGTGACGCGGGCGGCCACGCGCGAAGCACTGCCCATGGATTACATCAAGTTCGCGCGCGCCAAGGGCCTGTCGGAAAAGCGGGTGTTGGGCGTACATCTGTTGAAAAACATTCTGATTCCGGTCGTGACGGTGGCGGGCCTGGAGTTCGGCCAGGTGATGGCGTTCGCCGTGGTCACCGAAACCGTGTTTTCGTGGCCAGGCATGGGCAAGTTGCTGATTGACTCCATCATCAATCTGGATCGTCCGGTGGTGGTGGCCTACCTGCTCTTGATCGTGTTTTTCCTGGTCATGTTGAACCTGGTGGTGGACATCATCTACACCGTGCTGGACCCCCGCGTACGTCTGGATAGCCGCCGATGAACACCAACGTCAATGCCCCAACCGTGCCGGACGCCGTGCGCAAGGAACAGACGCCCTGGCGCCGCTTCGTCACGGATTTCTTCGCCAGCAAGCTGGCCACCCTGGGCCTGGTGATGCTGGTGACGATTGTGGGCGCCGCCGTGTTGGCGCCCTGGATTGCGCCGCAAAATCCTTACGACCTGGCGGTGCTGGACATCATGGATTCCAAGTTGAAGCCAGGCAGCGAAAGCAGCGATGGCTCCATGCACCATTGGCTGGGCACTGACGGGCAGGCGCGCGACCTGCTGTCGGCCATTCTCTATGGCATGCGCACCAGTTTGATGGTGGCTACCGTGTCGGTGCTGGCGGCCTTTGGCATCGGCGCCACCGTGGGCTTGATCGCGGCCTATTTTGGCGGCCGGATCGACGCGCTGCTGATGCGGATTGTGGATATCCAGTTGTCGTTCCCCGCCATTCTTGTCGCGTTGATGCTCTTGGCGATTTTGGGCAAGGGTGTGGATAAGGTGATCATTGCGTTGATCGTTGTGCAATGGGCGTATTTTGCGCGTGCGGCGCGCGGCGCCGCGCTGGTGGAGCGTGGCAAGGAATACGTGGAAGCCGCGCGCTGTATGTCCCTGTCCTGGGGGCGCGTGCTGTTTCGCCATGTGCTGCCCAACTGTATGCCGCCGCTTATCGTGATCGCCACCATTGACCTGGCGCACGCCATTGCCTTGGAAGCCACGCTGTCGTTCCTGGGCGTGGGGGTGCCGGTGACCGAGCCGTCGCTGGGCATGCTGATCTACAACGGCTTCGAATACCTGTTGTCGGGCCAGTACTGGATATCGTTCTTTCCCGGCATTGCGTTGGCGCTGGCCATCATCGCCATCAACCTGGTGGGCGACCACCTGCGCGATGTGCTCAACCCGCGTCACGCGAATTAGGGGCGGACGCGATGCAGACAAACGCTGTGGAAACGCCCTTGGCCGAGCGCCCGAATGTTCTTGAGGTGCATGGACTGAAGACCCACTTCTTTACGCGCAATGGCGTGGTGAAGGCGGTGGATGGCGTGGACTTGACCTTGGCCGAAGGTGAAATCCTGGGTCTGGTGGGCGAATCAGGATCCGGCAAGAGCATCACCGGTTTTTCGCTGATGGGCCTGCTGGACGAGCCCGGCCGCATCGTTGAAGGAAACCTGCGGCTGAACGGTGAAGACCTGCGCGGTGCGACGCCGAACCGCTGGCGTCAGTTGCGGGGCCAGGAGATCGCGATGATCTTCCAGGACCCGATGATGACGCTGAACCCCGTGCTGCGCGTGGATACGCAGATGATCGAGGCGGTGCAGGCGCACCATAAGGTGTCGCGCGAACAAGCGCGACAGCGCGCCTTGCAGACGCTGACGATGGTGGGCATTCCGTCGCCGCAGGAACGCCTGCGCGCATATCCACACCAATTGTCTGGCGGCATGCGACAGCGCGTGGCCATTGCCATCGCACTCTTGAATTCACCGCGCCTGATCATCGCCGACGAGCCCACCACCGCGCTGGATGTCACGATTCAAGGGCAGATTCTTTTTGAAGTGCAGAAGCTGTGCCGCGAAACCGGTACCGGCTTGATATGGATCACGCACGATCTGGCGGTGGTGGCTGGCCTGGCCGACCGCGTGTCGGTGATGTATGCGGGCCGCGTAGTTGAAACGGGCAGCACGTATGACGTCATCACGCATCCCATGCATCCGTACACGCACGGGCTGATTGCATCGATCCCCACACCGGAATCGCGCGGCCGGCCGTTGGTGCCGATTCCCGGCATGACACCGTCGCTGTTGAATCTGCCGCAAGGCTGTGCGTTTCGCGGGCGCTGTCCCCGCGCCACCGACGCCTGTCTGATCGAACCGCAGCCTGTGGAAGTTCGCCCGGCGCAATGGGTGCGCTGCTGGCACGCCGGAGACCCAGACCCCAAATGAGCGCAGCAGAACGCGACGCCGCCACCCCCATCCTGTCCCTGCGTGACGTGGAACTGCGCTTCGTGCAGCCCGTGGACCTGGCCGGGCGCATTGCCAATTTGCTGGGGGCGGGCTTGAAGACACAGGTGGTGCACGCCGTGGCCGGCGTGGACCTGGATGTGCAGCCTGGCGAAGTCATTGGCATCGTGGGTGAATCAGGCTGTGGAAAATCCACGCTGGGCCGCGTCGTATCCGGCATTCTGCCGCCCTCGTCGGGCGATGTGCACTACCAGGGCAAGGCTGTACGGACGATGGCGGGGCCGGAGCGGCGCGCCTACGAGCTAGGCGTGCAGATGATTTTCCAAGACCCCTACGCCTCGCTCAACCCGCGCATGCGGGTGCGCGAAATCATCGGCGAGGCACCCGTGGCGCACGGCCTGATCCGCGCCCGCGACAAGGCGGAATACGTGGCCGGGCTGATGCGCCAAGTGGGCCTGGACCCGTCTTTCACGCAGCGCTACCCGCATCAGTTTTCAGGCGGGCAGCGCCAGCGCATCGGTATCGCTCGGGCGCTGGCGCTCAAGCCGTCCGTGATCGTTTGCGATGAAGCCGTGGCCGCTTTGGATGTGTCGATTCAGGCGCAGGTGCTGAACCTGTTTGAACAGTTGCGCGACGATCTGGACCTGACGTATCTGTTCATCAGCCACAACCTGAGCGTGGTCAGCCATATCTCGGACCGCGTGGCGATCATGTATCTGGGGCGCGTGGTGGAACTTGCGCCGACCGACACGGTTTTTCAGCGCGCCAACCATCCGTATACGCAGGCACTGTTGAAAGAGCTGCCGACCTTGACGCCCGGTCGACGCACGTATCAGCCGATCAAGGGCGAATTGCCGTCGCCGCTGGACCCACCCACTGGCTGCGCATTCCACCCACGTTGTCCCCATGCGATGGCGCGCTGCAAGGAGGAACGGCCTTTGCTGCGGGAAATCGCGCCCGGCCAGTTCAGCGCCTGCCACCTGAACGACACGCCCTGACTGGACGTTGTATCGGTAAAGAATGACACGCTCTGACTGGCGTTGTATCGGTAAAGAATGACACGCTCGGACTGGACGTAGGATGGGTGAAGCGCGAGAATCCCTTGACAAGAAAGCTGACACCAAGCGCGCGCAACCCATCAAGCAGAGCCGGAACCATGGCAGGAATAAAGAAGAACCTGACCGCGACTAAAGAAGCTTTTTTTGCGCATGCGCTTGTGGAAATTGAACCGTCGCTTGATGGGTTACGCGCATTTGGCACTCGCTTTTTTCTGACGTGCTGATCGCGCTTCACCCATCCTACGTCGCCTTGTGAATTCACTTAATTTGACTCTGACGCCATGAAAACCATTGCCGAAATCGAACGTGCGCATCCAGAACTGACCGCCTTGCGCCGCGACATCCACGCGCACCCGGAACTTGCCTTCCAGGAAACGCGCACGTCCAATCTGGTGGCGCAACGCTTGCGCGAATGGGGCCTGGAAGTGCATACGGGGCTGGGGAAAACCGGCGTGGTGGGCGTGCTGCGCGCAGGCAGCGGCAAGAAGATGATCGGCTTGCGCGCCGACATGGATGCGCTGCCCATGCCCGAGCACAACCGCTTTGCGCACAAGTCCACCATCAGCGGCCGCATGCACGGCTGTGGCCATGACGGCCATACCGCCATGCTGCTGGGCGCGGCGCAGTACTTGTCCACGCATCGCAACTTTGATGGCACGGTGGTGTTCATCTTCCAGCCGGCCGAAGAAGGCGGCAACGCCGGCGCGCGCGCCATGATGCAGGACGGCCTGTTCGACAAATTCCCCTGCGATGCGGTGTTCGGCATCCACAACATGCCTGGCATGCCGGTCAACCAGTTCGGCTTTCGTGCCGGCCCGACGATGGCATCCAGCAACCGCTGGGACATCGTCATCAAGGGCGTGGGCGGCCACGCGGCGCAGCCTCATGCCTCGGTCGACCCCATCATCGTGGCCGCCGACATGGTGCACGCCTTGCAGACCGTGATTTCGCGCAGCAAGAATCCGCTGGACCAGGCGGTGCTGTCGATCACGCAGATCCATGCGGGCGATGCCTACAACGTGATTCCCGGCGAGGCCGTGCTCCGTGGCACGGTACGCACGTATTCGGTGGAAACGCTGGACAAGATCGAAGCCGACATGCGCCGTATCGCCACCACCTTGCCGCAGGTATATGGCGGCACGGGCGAACTCGATTTTGTGCGTGCCTATCCGCCGCTGGTGAATTGGGAAAAGGAAACGGCCTTCGCGGCGAAGGTGGCCGAAGAGGCCTTCGGCGCTGAAAACGTGCTGCGCGATATGCCGCCCTTCATGGGCGCCGAAGATTTTTCCTTCTTCCTGGAAGCCATCCCGGGCGCGTATCTGTTCCTGGGCAATGGTGACGGCGATCACCGCATGGAAAGCTATCACGGCATGGGTCCGTGCCAGTTGCATAACCCGAACTACGATTTCAACGATGCGCTGTTGCCGGTGGGCGCCACATATTGGGTGAAGCTTGCCGAGGCCTTCTTGCCGGCCGCCTGATTGCCCGGCAACTACCGATAGGCTATATGCTTATTGGCGTTGTGGATGAAGCCGCGGGGGGTACTCCCGCGGCTTTTTCTATATGACGTACAGCTTTGATCAAACGCCGATAACTTCGTTTGAGATACCGGGCGTGGTTCCCATAATGGGTTGCTCCACAGCAAGCGGACACCCCAAGGATAAGGACTTATCCACAAGGAACACCATGCGCATGTCATCCGAACTCCAGGACCGGCTGGTCCAAACCGCTACCGCCACCGGCTTGGCGCTGGTGCTGGCCCTGTTGGCGCTGGCCTCGCCCACCCCCGCTTCGGCCGAAGCTGTGGATACCTTGTCTGCGTGCGTCGCCGCGTCGGCGAACTTGCCTTAAGCGTTGTTCGCGGCGCTGGCCAAACTGCTGCATTACATGACCAGCCCTGTGGATAACGTTGAAAACAGGCCACTTCCACGAGCTGTGGATAAGGTGAAGTACGAGGCTGACGGACGAAATCACCCACGAAATCACCCACGAAAGCACGTACGGAACACGGCGGATCCCGTACAAAAATACCGTTTCGCCTAGCGCGCAACCATGAAAAAAGGGCGGTTCCTGTTCGGAACCGCCCTTTTGCTATTCAGACTACGGGCATCCTCAGAGCTTCAGCCCCAGCGCCTTGGCCACGCCGGCCGCATAGGCCGGATCAGCCTTTCTGAAGTGTTCCAACTGACGGCGCTGGATCTCTTCCGGCACGCCCGCCATATGGCGGCCGATATTGCCGAACAGCAGTTCCTGTTTTTCCGGCGTCATCAAGCGGAACAAGTTGCCGGGCTGTGAATAATAGTCATCGTCCACGCGATGGTTCCAGCGCGCGGCGGCCTGGCCGTCCAGCGCCAGCGGCGGTTCGCCGGCGGACGGGGTTTCCTTCCACTCACCCGCGCTATTGGGCTCGTAGTTCAACGTGCCGCCCACATTGCCATCGACACGGCTTGCGCCGTCGCGGTGATAGCTGTGAAACGGGCAGCGCGGCGCGTTCACGGGGATCTGGTGATGATTGATTCCCAAGCGATACCGGTGTGTGTCGCCGTACGAGAACAAGCGCCCTTGCAGCATCTTGTCCGGCGAAAAATCGATGCCGGGCACCACGTTTGCCGGGGTGAAGGCGGCTTGCTCGACTTCGGCAAAGTAATTTTCGGGGTTCTTGTTCAGCTCCAGCACGCCCACTTCAATCAGCGGGTAGTCGCCATGGGGCCAGACCTTGGTCAGGTCGAACGGGTTGATGTGATAGGTCTCGGCTTCGGCCTCGGGCATGATCTGCACCTTCAGCGTCCACTTCGGGAAGTTCTTCTGTTCGATGTTCTCGAACAGGTCACGCTGCGAGCTCTCGCGGTCGTGCGCAACCACCTGGGCGGCTTCCTCGTCGCTCATACAGGCGACGCCCTGCTGCGACTTGAAGTGGAACTTCACGTAGAAACGTTCGCCGTCCTTGTTGACGAAGCTGAACGTGTGCGAGCCAAAACCGTGTTGCTGGCGCAGGTTCGCGGGAATGCCGCGGTCGCTCATCAAGATGGTGACCTGATGCAGCGATTCGGGGCTGAGTGACCAGAAGTCCCAGGCGGCGGTGGCGCTACGCAGGTTGGTCTTGGGGTCGCGCTTTTGCGTGTGGATGAAGTCGGGGAATTTCAGCGGGTCGCGAATGAAGAACACCGGGGTGTTGTTGCCGACCAGGTCCCAGTTGCCTTCATCGGTGTAGAACTTGATGGCGAAGCCGCGCACGTCACGTTCGGCATCCGCGGCGCCGCGTTCGCCGGCGACGGTGGAAAAGCGCAGAAACAGCGGGGTTTGCTTGCCAACCTGCGAAAAGATGCTGGCGCGGGTGTAGCGCGAGATGTCGTGAGTAACGGTGAAGGTGCCGTAGGCGCCGGACCCCTTGGCGTGGACGACCCGTTCCGGAATGCGTTCGCGGTCGAAGTGGGCCAGCTTTTCAATCAGCCAAAAATCTTGCAGCAGCGCCGGGCCGCGGGGGCCGGCGGTCAACGTGTTGTTGTTGTCCGGCACCGGCGCGCCCGAGGCGGTGGTCAAAGGCTTTTTGTCGGTCATAGCACACTCCGTACGTAATTCTGGAAGACGCGTGGCCGCTTGGGCCCCGCGCGGTGTTGTGAATATTCCCCGTGCGGTACCAGGGAATATGTCCGACACATCATAGGGGTCAAGGTTGCGTTTGTGAAGTTGATTGATATTTGTAAATCGATTGTCAAAAACTATCGAACGTTTTCCCGTTCAGGATGGAGGATCTGGATGGCGTGAACCTCGCACGCATAAAAAAACCGGCCGCTAGGGCCGGTTCTTGGAGGCTTGCAAGCGCAAGGCTTGACGATTGCCTTAACGGTTTGCCGCAGCTTCCGCCTTGCGCTGCATGGAGCGCGTAATGGACCACTGCTGGGCGATGGACAGGGTGTTGTTCACGCACCAGTACAGCACCAGGCCGGCCGGGAAGAAGAACATCATCCCGCCGAACACCAGCGGCATGATCATCATGACCTTGGCCTGGATGGGATCCGGAGGCGTCGGGTTCAGTTTGATCTGCAGGAACATGGTGGCCATCATGATGGCGGGCAAAATGAAGTACGGGTCGCGGATCGACAGGTCATGGACCCACAGAATCCAAGGCGCGCCGCGCATTTCCACGCTGGCCAGCAGTACCCAGTACAGCGAGATGAACACCGGAATCTGCACCACCATCGGCAAGCAGCCGCCCAGCGGGTTGATCTTCTCGGTGCGGTACATCTCCATCATGGCGGCGTTGAGCTTTTGCTTGTCGTCGCCGTATTTTTCCTTCAAGGCCTGCAGACGCGGGGCCACTTGCTTCATGCGGGCCATCGAGCGGTAGCTCGCGGCGGCCAGCGGGAAGAAGATGGCCTTGATCAGCACGGTCAGCGCAACAATGGTCCAGCCCCAGTTGCCCAGCAACGAGTGCAGCCAGGTCATCAGCGTGAACAGGGGCTTGGCGATGATGGTCAGCCAGCCGTAGTCCACCACCAGTTCCAGGCCGGGGGCGAGCGCCGCCATGGCCTTTTGATCTTGCGGACCCACCCACAGGTGCGAGTCGACACGCGACGCGGAGCCCGGGGCGATTTCACCCACGGCTTCGATGCTGCGGGCGGCGTACAGGTTCTTCTGCACTTCCAGCAGTTCGTTCGTGCGCGGCTTGCCTTGCGGCGGCACCCAGGCGGTGGCGAAGTAATGCTGCACCACGGCGATCCAGCCGTTGTCCGCCTGTTTGATGTAGTTGGCCTTCTTCTTCTCGATGTCGCTGAACGTGCTCTTCTGGAACTTGTCCTGCTCGGAGTAGACGGCGAAACCGGTGAACGTGTGATAGAAGCTGGACGTGTCGGCGGGGTCGTTGCCGTCGCGTTCCAGCTGCAGGTACAGCGCGGGCGTGACGGGGGCGGAACCGACGTTGGCCAGGTCGTGGCGCACGTCGATGTCGTAGCGACCCTTGTGCAGGGTGAACGTCTTGGTGACCTTCACGCCGCCCGACTCACCTTCGAAGGACACGACCAGGTTGTCGCCGGTCATCTGGCGTTCGGTGGACGTGACGCGGAAAGGCGTCTGGTGCGTGGGAAAGCTCTGGCCGTTGGGCGCGCCAACCACGCCGGACTGCACGACGTAGTTCAAACCAGCCGAACGGTCCAGCAGCACCGTGGGCTTGTCAGCCTGGCCGGTTGCCGGGTACTTCAACAGTTCGGCGCGCACCAGTTGGGCGCCCATCGTGTCGAAGGTCAGGCGCAGCACGTCGGTGGTGACAACGACTTCTTCCGAGCGGGCGGTAGCGGGCGCGGCGGCGCCAGGAACCGCCGACGGCGCGGTAGCCGTGGTGGTGGGCGCGCTGGGCACCGAAGGCGTGGCGTTATTGGCGCCGGCCTGCGGTTCAGCCGTGCTGGCCGCGGGCGTCGGGCCCCCGAACAGCGACGGCTTGCCGTTATGGATTTGCCAGTTGTTCCATAGGAGCAACAGCGAAAAGGAAAAAATCATCCAGAGGACGGTTCGTCGGATATCCATGGTGCCTACTGAAGTGAATACGGGCCAGCAAAGCCCGCCAGTTTAGCGTCAATCGTGCTCGGTGCGGTGGCTGTGGGAGCAGCACGGGGGGCCATTGGTTCCCTTGGACGGCGGAACCGGATCCCAGCCGCCCGGCGACCACGGGTGACAACGGCCAATACGCCGGACCGCCAACCAGAAGCCACGCCAGGCGCCGTGGCGTTCGATTGCTTCAATCGCGTACGCCGAGCATGTGGGGGTAAAGCGGCACTGCCTGCCGATCCAGGGACTCAGGAAGAACCTGTAGAAGCGGATCGGAAGAATAAGCAGTGCTTTGAAAATCATCGCGCAATCCGATCAAAGTGAGCGTCCACTTCGGCTCTGACCAAGCGTTTAAGCGAGGTGAGCGTGGCGGGAGCAACTTTGCTATGCAAGCGCACGACGTAATCCTTGGCCGGCAGCGCCAGACGCCGGTGGCGAAACGCTTCGCGGATGACCCGCTTGATGGCGTTGCGCGTACTGGCGTGGGCGGCGAACCGCTTGGCGATGATGAGCCCCAGACGGGCACAGGCATCCTGGCCGGGGGGCAGATCATTGGGAGCCGACGTCACAATGAATAACGCCCCTCGAGCAAGACGCCGGCCTTTTAGGGCAGCGGCGAACTCGGAGGGGCGATGCAACCGCGCCTCCGGGGGAAGCGTGGAGCGCGGCATGGACTGCGGGTCAGGCGTTTGCGCGGAACCAGAACGAGATTGCGAGAGGTCTTGCAATATGGCCGGTCCGTGCAAATAGTCACGGCTTTCCGGAAGAACCGGAAAACCAGAACTTAGACAGCCAGACGCTTGCGGCCCTTGGCGCGGCGGGCGTTCAGGATGGCGCGGCCAGCGCGGGTTTTCATGCGCACGCGAAAGCCATGGGTGCGCTTGCGGCGGGTGACGGAAGGTTGGTAGGTACGTTTCATGGACGATCCACAAAAAGAACAAAAGTCAGAAGGGACCTGCCCGGAGGGTTCCAGGACGCAAAATCAGAAGCGGGTATCTAGTGAGCTTTTTTGCAACAGGTGCAAAAAACAACTTATAGACGGGGCTCTGGACAAGGGATTTCTCCCCAGGCGACCTATTCAGCAAAGCTAAAAACCGGACAGTGCAGTAAGCGCCCAAACCTGTGAAAGGAGGGTACTTGCTACAACTCCGGCTAAGCTCTCTGTGAAACCTTCTGACAGACAGAATTCGGAAAAGCCCACCATTTCAGCAAGTTTTCCCTGTCTTGTCAAACAGTTAAGCCTGGGCAGTGTAGACGCTTATGTCCTGCCCTGTGGATAACCCCAGCCCAGGCAAGGTAGAATCGAGGTTTGAATAAGAGCGACATGAAAGAATTCTGGCAGACCTGCGTCAGTCGTCTTGAGCAGGAACTCCCCCCCCAACAAATCAGCGCGTGGATACGACCGCTGGTCCCGCTTGCGTACGACGAAACGCAGGCGGTGCTGCGCGTTGCCGCGCCCAACCGCTTCAAGCTGGATTGGGTGCGCAAGAACTTTTCCCACCAGATCGAAGCGTTGGCCGCGGAGTGGTTCAAGCGACCGGTACAGGTCTTGTTCGAGTTGCCCTCGCATGGAGCCGCCCCGCGCATGCCGGTCGCGCCCGTGCGTGCGCCGCAGCCCGACCAATCGCACCTGTCCGCTGCACAACCCTCAGGCGGCGCGCCGCCCATGCAGGCCCCGGCTCCGGCCGCCCCACCCCAGCCCGCCACGACGGTTGCGGCGCAGGCGGTGAACGCGGATGCCGCCAACATCGTGTACGAGCGTTCGCGCCTGAACACAGACCTTACCTTCGAGAATTTCGTGACGGGTAAGGCCAACCAGTTGGCGCGCGCCGCTGCGCTGCAGGTGGCCGAGAACCCTGGCACGTCCTACAACCCGCTGTTCCTGTATGGCGGCGTGGGCCTGGGCAAGACCCACCTGATCCACGCCATCGGCAACGCCATGGTCGCGGCGGGCACGGGCGTGCGGGTGCGCTACGTGCATGCCGACCAATACGTGTCCGACGTGGTGAAGGCGTACCAGCGCAAGGCGTTCGATGACTTCAAGCGCTATTACCATTCGCTGGACTTGCTGCTGATCGATGACATCCAGTTCTTTTCGGGCAAGAACCGCACGCAGGAAGAATTCTTCTATGCGTTCGAAGCGATGGTGGCCCAGCGCAAGCAGATCATCATCACCAGCGATACGTATCCGAAGGAACTGTCCGGCATCGACAGCCGCCTGATTTCGCGCTTTGACTCCGGCCTGACGGTGGCTATCGAGCCGCCGGAGCTGGAAATGCGCGTGGCGATTCTGCTGCGCAAGGCGGAATCCGAAGGCGTGCCCATGCCCGAGGAAGTGGCTTTCTTCATTGCCAAGCATCTGCGCAGCAACGTGCGCGAACTGGAAGGCGCGCTGCGCAAGGTTCTGGCTTACGCCCGCTTCCATGGTCGCGACGTGCTGACGGTGGATGTCTGCAAGGAAGCCCTGAAGGACCTGCTGTCCGTGTCCAACGGGCAGATCACTGTGGAAAACATCCAGAAGACGGTGGCGGATTTCTACAAGATCAAGGTCGCGGACATGTACTCGAAACGCCGGCCCGCCAATATCGCCTTGCCGCGTCAGGTCGCGATGTACCTGGCTAAAGAGCTGACGCAGAAAAGCCTGCCGGAAATCGGTGATCTGTTCGGGGGGCGCGATCACACCACCGTACTGCATGCCGTACGCAAGATTTCCGACGCCCGCGCAAAACAAGCGGAGCTCAACCATACCCTGCACGTGTTGGAACAAACTCTAAAAGGATGAACATGCAACTCGTACAAACCACACGCGATGCATTGCTGAAACCGCTGTCGACTGTGGCGGGCATCGTCGAAAGACGCCATACCCTGCCCATTCTTGCGAACATCCTGATGCGCAAGGAAGGCAATAAGGTTGCCTTCATTGCGACTGACCTGGAAGTACAGATCACCACCCATGCCGATTTCGGCGTGGGCCAGGACAACGAGTCCACCACGGTTGCCGCGCGCAAGCTGCTCGACATCCTGAAAGCGCTGCCGGACACCGGCGACGTGCGCCTGGCCCTGGCCAGCAACAAGCTGTCGGTGCAGTCGGCCAAGAGCCGCTTCGCGTTGCAGACGCTGGCCGCCAGCGAGTTCCCCACCGTGGCTCAGCCCGAGCAGTGGGACGTCTCGCTCACCATGCCGCAACGCACGCTGCGCCACCTGTTCAACATGGTGCACTTCGCCATGGCGCAACAAGATATCCGTTACTACCTGAACGGCATGCTGCTGGTGTTTGAACCGGGTCGTGTGCGCGCCGTCGCCACCGATGGTCACCGCCTGGCGCACTGCTCGACCGAAGCCGACGGCATCGCCGAGCGCCACGAAGTGATCGTGCCGCGCAAGACCGTGCTGGAAATGCAGCGCCTGCTGGAAGACTCCGACGAGGTGGTCTCCATTGATGTGGCGCCGGGCCAGATCCGTTTCCGCTTCGGCGATGTCGAACTGGTGTCCAAGCTGGTCGAAGGCAAGTTCCCCGATTTCACGCGTGTAATTCCCACGAACTACACGCGCCACTTCATGGTGGGCCGCGAAGCGCTTCAAGGCAGCTTGCAGCGCGCCGCCATTTTGACGACCGACAAGTTCAAGGGCGTGCGCCTGCAATTGGCGCAGAACCAGATGAAGATCTCGTCTTCCAACGCCGAGCAGGAAGAAGCGCAGGAAGAAATCGACATCGACTACGGCCATGAGGCCTTGGACGTGGGCTTTAACGTGGGCTATTTGCTTGATGTGCTGGCCAACGTGAAAGTCGACAGCATCCAGTGGTCGGTCATGCCCGATGCGAACGCATCGGCGCTCATCACCCTGCCCGAAGACGACCAGTTCAAATACGTCGTCATGCCCATGCGGATTTGATCCGCGTCCCACTCCTTTGTGGGTTTGTGCCGCTTGCGGGCCTGATGGCTCGCGGGCGGTCCGGCCGCCAGGCCGTTCTTTAAAGCGTTATCGAACCAGACATGTCAGATCAGCAGAACACCACTCCCGAGAACAGCGGCTACGGCGCAGACTCGATCAAGATGCTCAAGGGGCTGGAGGCCGTGCGCAAGCGCCCCGGCATGTACATCGGCGACACATCCGACGGCACCGGCTTGCACCACATGGTGTTTGAAGTCGTCGATAACGCCATCGACGAAGCCCTGGCCGGCCATTGCGACGACATCGTCGTCACCATCCACACCGACAACTCGATCTCGGTCACCGACAACGGCCGCGGTATCCCCACGGATATCCACAAGGACGACGAATTCCACCGCAGCGCGGCGGAAATCGTGATGACCGAACTGCACGCCGGCGGCAAGTTCGACCAGAACTCGTACAAGGTGTCCGGCGGCCTGCACGGCGTGGGCGTGTCTTGCGTGAACGCCCTATCCGAATGGCTGCGCCTGACCATCCGCCGCAACGGCCAGGTCCACCAGATGGAATTCCGCCAAGGCGCGCGCGTGGCGCCCCTGGCCGTGACGGGCACGACGGACATGCGGGGCACGGAAGTGCGCTTCCTGGCCGACCCGATCATCTTCAACAACATCGAATACCACTACGAGATTCTCTCCAAGCGCTTGCGCGAGCTCTCGTTCTTGAACAACGGCGTGAAGATCCGCCTGGTGGACCAACGCCACGGCAAGGAAGAGAACTTTGCGTTCTCGGGCGGTGTGAAGGGCTTTGTTGAATACATCAACCGCGCCAAGACCGTGCTGCACCCGAACGTGTTTTCGGTCAGCACCGAATCGGCCGCCGGTGGCGTGTCGGTGGGCGTGGAAGTGGCGATGCAGTGGAACGACAGCTACAGCGAAAGCGTGCTGTGCTTTACCAACAACATCCCGCAGCGCGACGGCGGCTCGCACCTGACCGGCCTGCGCGCGGCGATGACCCGCATCATCAACAAGTACATCGCCGATAACGAACTGGCCAAGAAGGCCAAGGTGGAAACGTCCGGTGACGACATGCGCGAAGGCCTGGCCTGCGTGCTGTCGGTGAAGGTGCCCGAGCCCAAGTTCAGCAGCCAGACGAAGGACAAGTTGGTGTCCAGCGAAGTGCGTCCGGCCGTGGAAGAAGCCGTGGCCCGCACGCTGGAAAGCTGGCTGCTTGAAAACCCCATCGACGCCAAGGCGCTGTGCAACAAGATCGTCGAAGCCGCTCGCGCGCGTGAAGCCGCGCGCAAGGCCCGCGAAATGACGCGGCGCAAGAGCGTGCTGGAAGGCGCCGGCCTGCCCGGCAAGCTGGCCGATTGCCAGGAAAAAGATCCGGCGCTGTGCGAGCTGTACATCGTTGAGGGTGACTCCGCAGGCGGCTCGGCCAAGCAAGGCCGCGACCGCAAGTTCCAGGCCATTCTGCCGCTGCGCGGCAAGGTGCTGAACGTGGAAAAGGCGCGCTTTGACCGCCTGATCGCCAGCGAACAGATCGCCACGCTGATCACGGCGCTGGGCACCAGCATCGGCCCCGATTTCAACGTGGAAAAGCTGCGCTACCACCGCCTCATCATCATGACTGACGCGGACGTTGACGGCGCGCACATCCGCACCCTGCTGCTGACGCTCCTGTATCGCCAGATGCCGGAACTGGTGCAGCGCGGCTATGTGTATATCGCCCAACCGCCGCTGTACAAGGTGAAGGTTGGCCGCGAAGAACGCTATCTGAAAGACGACCAGGAAGAAGCGCAGTTCATGCTGCAACAAGCCCTGAAGGATGCCGAGATCATCTCGGGCGGCAACATCATCCGCGGCGAAGAGCTGACCGACCTGGCCAGCCAGTACGTGGCGGCCGACGGCGTCATTGCGCGCCTGTCGAAGGTGTTCGACGTGGGCGCCTTGTCTGCCATGGCCGAAGGCGTGGAAATCAACCTGGAAACGGCCGAGTCGACCGCGGATTCCGCCAAGCGCCTGGCCGAGGCCATGCGCGACCCGATCAGCGGCAACGGCGTGGACGTGGTGCCGCAGTTTGACGAAGCCACCGAACGCCATCGCCTGTCGGTGCAGCGCATGCACCACGGCAACGTGCGCGTCAGCATCATCGACGCCGACTTCGTCAACGGCTCTGATTACGCCATCCTGTCCAAGGCCGCCAAGAGCTTCCTGGGCAAGGTGGGCTCGCGCTCGCTGGCCGCGCGTGGCGAAGGCGACAAGCGCAAGGAACAGACGGTGTCTGACTTCCGCGAAGCCATGCAATGGCTGCGCAGCGAGGCCGACCGCGGCATCTCCAAGCAGCGCTATAAGGGTCTGGGTGAAATGAACCCGGCACAGCTGTGGGAAACCACGATGGACCCGAAGGTGCGCCGCCTGTTGCGCGTGCAGATCGAAGACGCCATCGCGGCGGACGAAGTCTTCACGACCCTGATGGGCGACGACGTGGAACCACGCCGCGCGTTCATCGAGCGCAACGCGCTGTCGGCGGGCAATATCGACGCGTAAGCATTTTCCCCGCATGACCCGGGCCAGCCTGAAAGGGCTGGCCTTTGTTTTTTCTGACTGGTCGCACGCTGATCGTGCGGTGGCTGGCGTGCTTCAAGGATGCAGTGATGGGTAATCGCGCGTGGTTGTCGTTGCAGGCGGAACGGGATGGCCGCACGGTGTCATCGGAAGAAATCGCCGCCGCCAACGGCAACCTGCCCACGTTATGGCAGGTGTTGCTGGCCGACGGCAGCTTGCGGGATGCTGATGCGTCGCAGCGCGTGTTTGGCGATGCGGGCACGACGGCGCTGGCCGCTCCCGCGCAAGCCGCGCACGATCGCTTGCGCCAGGTGGCGGCATTCTTGCGGACGCATGCGGCAAGCGACGACGCGCCGCATTGCGTGCAGTGGGACGCGGCAGTGGCTTACCTGGCCGAACGGATCGATGCGCGGGGAGCGCGGGACGCGTCGGGCGAGCGGGACGATGCCGCCGGCTTGTGGATAAGCGCCAATCTTGATGAGCTGGCGTGGCTGCATGGGGATGGCGCGCAGGCGTATCTTGCCCACGCGTGCGCGCTGTGCACGGATCGCTGGAACGCTGTGCAGGACAGCATGCGCATGGGCGACGTGGTGGCCGTGTTGCGCTTGCTGGACGTACAGGACCCCGACGATGAATCGGGGTGGGCGTGGCGGGTCGGCCTGGGCGGTCTGGCGCATCCGTATTTCTTTCCGCAAGAACCCGCCCGGCGCGTTCGCTATGAAGACTTCGACGAAGACGAGGACGACAGCGGCGAAGACTATGCCGGCGACGAAGAAGATTCCGACGACGACACCGACAGCAATGGCGCCGCCCACGCCGCCCACACGTCCAAGCGCCGCGACACCCACCTGGGCGACGGCTTGCATCGCTTTGCTGTGGACAACTTGTGGGGCGTGCGCGAAGGACGCGGCGAAGACGGCCGCGTGGTGCTCGCCCCACAGTTCGATTCCATCTGGAGTTTCGAAGACGGCGTGGCGGCGGTTCTTAGGGACGACAAGTTTGGGCTGATCGATACCGACGGCCGCCTGTTGATGCCGTGCGAGCTGGACGAAGTGTGGAGTTATTCACAGGGTCTGGCGATGGCGCGGGTGGGCGATCGGATCGGCTTTGTGGATAGGTCGGGGGCGTGGGCGATACCCCCCGCATTTGAATCAGCGGGCGATTTTTCCCCCGGTGGCTTGGCGCCTGCATACGAGGCCGGGTGCTGGGGCTTGATCGACCGTAGCGGCGCCTGGGCAAGCGCGCCCGACTGGGACGACATCAATTGGGATAACGCGCTACATGCCTACGTGACGCAGCGCGGTGACCGTTGCGGCTTGATCGATGCGCAAGGTCGACTCGTGCTGGACGCCTTGTACTCGGCATTGGGGCCTGTGGACACGGAGTCCGATCCCGCCGGCCTGTGGATAAGCGGCCAGATGCAAATCCGGGTGCTGACCGGCGACGATCAGCGCGGCATTGTGAACGGCGAAGGCGAAGTCATCGTACCGGTGACCTATACCGATCTGGCCGACATCATCTGGCTACCCGCGCCCGATCCCGCCAACATCACGCCCCCGCCCGCGGGCCAGGCCGGCCGCTATCTGCGCGTGCTGCGCTGCGAGGAACACGGGGAATGGGACGAATGGTTCCAAGGCGCCTACGACATGCTCGAGCGCCGCGAGGCGCTGCCGTGCACGCAGCACATGGTGTTCGGCCTAATGTGGAAAGACACCTACGGCTGGCTGTGCGCCGTGGTGCCGGAACATGCCAGCGTATGCAGTCCGGATGGCCTGCACATCGGTATCGCACAAGCGGACGGCGCGTGGCTGCACGAACCGGTCTATGCCTGGATCGGCGTGCCGGCGTCGCTGCGTACCGGGGATGGCGTGCACGGCTGCCCGACGGCGATTGCGCAATGCTGGAGCCAGGGGCAGGCCGTGCCGGCCATGCATGCCGACGGCGCGATGCGCTATTTGCATGCGGACGGGCGGGTGCAAACCGAGCCGAAATAGCGCAGGCTGGGCTGTGCCGTTGGTCTTTTACTCTTCGCGCACGGCCAAGGATTTCATGTCAGCGGATCTGTAAAGAAGCAGCCCTTTTCTTGCTGCACTTGGCAGGCTTTACGTCGTTCAAGTTGCGAGCGGCCAAAGTGCGCGTCAGAATGCCCTTTTCTCCAAGCAGCGCATGCTTGGCTTGCACAAAATAGAAGTGGTCTTGCTGCGTGTCATGGATGATGAATTCGATACGTTCGCCACAGTGCGGATCCGGTTTGCAGGGGATGATGAACCAGTGTCAAACAATTGGAGGCTCCGATGAATGCCGAACTTGTGCTATATACAACGCAGGATGGAGACGCTCAGTTCTTCTTGCGTGCTGAAAACGGCACCGTTTGGCTGACCCAACTTGAGCTGGCCGAGTTATTCCAGACGACAAAGCAGAACATCAGCCTGCACGTGCGCAATGTGCTGGCAGAGGGGGAGCTTCAGGAGGGTTCAGTTGTCAAGCAAGACTTGACAACTGCCGCCGACGGCAAGCGCTACCGCACGCAGCAATACAACCTGGACATGATTCTGGCGATCGGCTACCGCGTGAAGTCGCCGCGAGGGACGCAGTTCCGTCAATGGGCCACCACCCATCTAAAGGAGTTCCTGGTCAAGGGCTTCGTTATGGACGACGAACGCCTGAAGGACGTGAGCCGCTGGGATTACTTTGATGAGCAGCTTGCACGCATCCGGGACATCCGAACGTCGGAGAAGCGCTTCTATCAGAAGATTCGGGATCTGTTTGCTCTGTCTGTGGACTACGCCGACGACCCAGCAGCGACGGGTCTGTTTTATGCGGAAGTGCAGAACAAGATGTTCTACGCGGTGACGCGGCACACGGCGGCCGAGCTAGTGGTTCGGCGTGCCGATCCCTCTCAGCCCAATATGGCGTTGCTGTCCTGGAAACAAGGGCGCGTGCGGAAGGCAGATGTGATCGTGGCGAAGAACTATCTGAATGCTGAAGAGCTGGACGACTTCAACCGCATCGCGAGCATGTTCATGGATTTTGCAGAGCTGCGCGCAAAAAAGCGGCAGAACCTGCGCATGGCCGATTGGCGTGCATATGTGGACAGCTTTATCGAGTTCAACGAGAGCCCGCTATTGAAGGGGGCGGGAAAGATGAGCCACAAGGCGATGACGACGATTGTTTATGACCGGTACGAGCAGTTCGATGCCGCGCGGCGGAAGGAAGAGGCTTTGGCGGCGGATCGGGAAGATTTGAGGGAGTTGGAACGGGTGGAGAAAATGTTGAATAGCCGGGAACGTGGTTCAAAAGGGACGACCGATGGTGCCTAGCGGTTGGGAATCACTGCCGCAGATGAACCTGGCGCAATGGCAGGCACTGAAGCAGTCTGGCGAAGCTGCCGACTATCTGGAAAGGTCCCTCATCTAGCAGGCGGCAAATGCCGGCCCCTTCACCGCGCCGCCCGCGCCTTCAAATCCGCCATCTCTTCATTCATCAGCTGATGCGCATACCTTGAAAACACGCTGACCAGCCGCGTGCGCGTGTGATACGGCGGATACAGCAATGCCACCGTCACCGGCACCGCGGGGCTGAACGGGCGGACCTCAACGCCGTTGGCCTCGTACTCTTCGCGCGCGGCCAAGGGGTTGATCAGCGCCACGCCCAGGCCCGCGCCCACCAGCGCGCATACCGATGATCCCAGCCCCGCTTCGGCCACCGTCTGCCGCTCCACCTTGGCCGACTTGAAGACGGCGTCGATCTTTTCGCGCAGCGGCGTGGCGCTGGGAAAGGCAACGAAGGGTTCGCCCGCGAAGTCGGCGGGTTTCAGCTTTTTCAGCTTGGTCAGGCGATGCCCCTTGGGCAGCACCGCCACGCAGTTCATCGTCATAACGGGTTCGACCTGAATGCCGGGGCTGTCGCCCGACAGCATGGCCAGCCCCGTGTCGCAAAAGCCCGAACTGATCCAGTTGTGCACCGCGCTGGCGTTGCCCGAATGGATGGACACCATCACGTCCGGGTACTCGGTCTTGAAGGCCGCGACGATGCGCGCGAGCATGCCGCCCGCCAGCCGTGGCATGGCCGCCACGCTCAGGCGGCTGGCGCTGAACGAGCGGATGCTGGCCGCCGCCGACTCCAGGCCTGCCAGGCCAATAAAGGTTTTTTCCACCTCTTGAAAGAAGCGCGAGCCGTCCTGCGTGGGGCTCAGGCGGCTGCCATTGCGGTCGAACAAGGGAAACTGGGTGATGGCTTCCAATTGCGCAATTAAGCGGCTAACGTGCGGCTGCGAGGTATGCACGCGCCGCGCGGCGGCCGTCATCGAGCCGGTCATCATGACGGCTCGGAAAGCCTCGATGTGTCTTAAGCCCATCCGTGGAATGGCCATATCAAATCCGTATAGAGGAATACCTGATTGGAACTGGATAAAACCATACTGCTAGTTGATACTTTTTGCCAGCCGCGGGGCTCATCGCGGGACGTGGCGGACGCCGGACAAACCGGCGCCGCCGATCGTGACTACAAACACGCGCCGGTTGCACGGCGCCAAGGGAATCAGATGAAAGCATTTGCCGCGATCTCCGTCGCTGCCGCCCTGCTGGGCAGCACGGCCACCGCCCACGCCGAAGGCACCAGCCGCCTGGACAAGATCCGCGAAACCGGCGTGATCACCCTGGGCCACCCCGAGACCTCGGTGCCCTTCGCCTATCTCGACGGCAACCAGAAGCCCATCGGCTATTCGGTCGAGATCTGCCAGGAAGTGGTGCAACACATCAAGACGGCACTGAAGCTGCCCAAGCTGGAAGTGCGCTACAACCCGACGACCTCCGCCACGCGTATCCCGCTGCTGGCCAATGGCACCATCGACCTGGAATGCGGCAACACCACCAACAAGCTCGACCGCCACAAGCTGGTGTCGTTCGCGCCCACGACCTTCGTGGCGCAGGTGGTGCTGGTGGCGCGCAAGGACGGCGGCGTGGACCCCAACAACCTGGAATCGTTCCGGGGCAAGACCATTGCCGCCCAAGCCGGCGGCCAGACTTTCCGCCTGATCTCGCAATTGAACGCCAAGGGTAACCTGGGCATCACGATGGCGCCCACCAAGGACACCGCCGAGACCATCCTGATGGTGGAATCGGGCCGAGCCGCCGGGTCGGCCAACGATGACGGCATCGCCTATGGCGCCGTGGCCTCGTCGAAGAATCCGGATGCGTTCGTGATCGGCACCAAGGGCCTGGAAATGGCGCCCTACGGCATCATGGAACCCAAGGACGACCCCGCATTCAAGAAGGTGGTGGACGATGCCGTGGTGGACCTGATGAAGAGCGGCAAGGTCGCGGCGATCTACAACAAGTACTTCAATTCGCCGATTCCCCCGAAGCAGATCAACCTGAAGTATCCGATGAGCGATGCGCTCAAGCGCGCGCTGGCCAACCCGACCGACTCGGGTGACCCGAAGGTGTACGAGTAAATAGCAAGTTGTCCGCGGGACGCCCAGGCGTCCCGCGGCGGTTTTGGGGCCAGGCGCCGCGAACGGCGCCGCCATCTAGGGCACGGGCATGAATTACAACTGGAGTTGGAGCGTCTTTCTGGAGATGTCGCCGGACGGCGTGCATAACTTCCTGGAAACGCTGCTGATCGGCGTGGGCTGGACGCTGGCGCTGGCGCTGACCGCGTGGGTCTTTTCGCTGTTGCTGGGATCCTGGCTGGGCGTGATGCGCACGGCGCAGTCTCGCGTGATGAATGTGCTGGGGGCGACCTACGTCGAGCTGTTCCGCAACGTACCACTGCTGGTGCAGATGTTCCTGTGGTATTTCGTGCTGCCAGAATTGCTGCCGCATGCCTGGGGCCTGGCGATGAAGCAGATGCCGCAGCCGTGGGGCCAGTTTGTGCCCGCCGTGCTGTGTCTGGGGTTTTATGGTTCGGCGCGCGTCGCCGAGCAACTGCGCGCCGGCATCCAGTCCTTGCCGCGTGGCCAGTTCCAGGCGGGGACCGCCCTGGGGCTGACCGAGGTGCAGGTGTACCGCTACATCATCCTGCCCGAAGCGTTTCGCATCGTGCTGCCGCCGCTGACGTCCGAGTTCATGGGCACCATCAAATATTCCTCGGTGGCGCTGACGATCGGCCTGCTGGAGCTGACCGGCCAGGCGCGTTCCATGCAGGAATTCAGCTTCCACATCTTCGAGGCGTTCTCCGCCGCGACGGTGATCTACCTGATCCTCAACGGCATGGTCGTGCTGGGCATGCGCCTGCTTGAACGGCATATCGCGGTGCCTGGCCTGATCGGCGCGGCCAGCAACGGCGCGGCCAGCAAAGCCGGTCCGGCCGCGGTCAAGACCGCCGCCCTGAGCCGATAGGGGATCGCGATGGGTAAATTTGATTTCGATGTGATCTGGACCGCGCTGCCCTATCTGTTCCAGACGGGCATGACGTTCACCTTGACGCTGACGGTGCTGGCCGCCGTGATGGGCCTGGCGCTGGGCACGCTGCTGGCCATGATGCGGCTGTCGCGCTTCAAGATTCTGTCGGTGCCGGCGGGCATCTACGTGAACGTGATGCGCTCGATTCCGCTGCTGCTGGTGATCTTCTGGTTCTACTTCCTGATGCCGTACATCGCCGCCTGGGTGGTGGGCTCGGCCACGCCCTTGCGCGTGGGGGCATTCAATTCGGCGGTCATCACCTTCACCTTGTTCGAAGCCGCGTACTTCTGCGAAATCATGCGGGCGGGGATTCAGTCGATTGCGCGCGGCCAGGTGTCGGCCAGCATGGCGATCGGCCTGACGCCGTGGCAGGGCATGCGCTACGTGGTCCTGCCGCAGGCGTTTCGCAACATGGTTCCCGCGTTGTTGACCCGCGTGATCATCCTGTTTCAGGACACGTCGCTGGTCTATGTGCTGTCGTTGACCGACTTCCTGGGCGCGGCGTCCAAGATCGGCCAGCGCGATGGCCGGCTGGTGGAGCTTTATCTATTCGTGGCGGTGGTGTATTTCGTGATCTGCTTCACGGCGTCCCGCCTGGTCAAACTACTGGAAAAGCGCACCCGTGTGCTGCGATAGGGTTTAACGATGCAACTATCTTCGACGCCTCCGATGATCGAGATCTCGCAGGTCAGCAAGTGGTATGGCGCCTTTCAGGTGCTGGATGAATGCACGACGACAGTCGGCAAGGGTGAAGTCGTGGTGGTGTGCGGGCCGTCGGGGTCCGGCAAGTCCACGCTGATCAAGACCGTGAACGCGCTGGAGCCCTTTCAAAAGGGCAACATCGTGGTCAACGGTATTTCGGTGGGTGACCCGCGCACCAACCTGCCCAAGCTGCGGTCGGTGGCCGGCATGGTGTTCCAGCACTTTGAACTGTTTCCGCATCTGTCGGTGACCGAAAACCTGTGCCTGGGCCAGACCAAGGTGCTGGGCCGGGGCAAGGAAGAAGCCCGCGCGCGGGCGCTGACGCTGCTTGAGCGCGTGGGCCTGTCGGCGCACAAGGACAAGCACCCGGGTGAACTCTCGGGCGGCCAGCAGCAGCGCGTGGCGATTGCGCGCGCGCTCTCGATGGACCCCGTGGTGATGCTGTTTGACGAGCCCACCTCAGCGCTGGACCCCGAGATGGTCAACGAGGTGCTGGACGTCATGACGGACCTGGCCAGCGAAGGCATGACGATGATGGTGGTGACCCACGAAATGGGGTTTGCCCGCCGCGTTGCCGACCGTGTGATCTTCATGGACGGCGGCAAGATTGTCGAAGACTGCGTCAAGGACGAATTCTTCGGCAATGTAGAGGAACGTGCTCCGCGCACGCGCCAGTTTCTTTCCAAGATTTTGCAGCATTGATACCCATGACCCAGCGGACTCCCGCCGACAATCCCGCCCTTCCCGTCGACCTGCGCAGCGACACGGTGACCCATCCGACGGCGGCCATGTACGAACGCATGCGCACCGCGCCGATCGGTGACGACGGCCTGGATGGCGACCCTTCCGTGCGCGCGCTGGAAGCCCATGTGGCGGCGCTGCTGGGCAAGGAAGCCGGGCTGTTCGTGCCCAGTTGCACGATGGCCAACCTGCTTGCCGTATTGGCGCAAACGCAGCGTAACGAGCAGGTGGTGCTGGAATCGTCCGCCCACATGTACACCTCGGAACGCGGCGCGGCCACGTTTACCGGGCTGTTCTACCAGGGCGTGTCCGGCACGGATGGCGCGATGGACCTGAACCGGCTGGACGAGGCCTTGCTGTCGGGCGGGCATCGGTTGAAGACGTCGCTGGTGGCGATGGAGACCTCGCACAACAACGCCGGGGGCGCCGTCCTGCCGCTGGAGCACATGCGTGCCGTGTACAGCATGGCCAACGCCGGTGGCATTCCCGTGCACCTGGACGGTGCGCGCTTGTTCAACGCGGCCGTGGCGCTGGGCGTGCCGGCGGCCGAGATCACGCAATATGCCGACACGGTGTCGCTGTGCCTGTCCAAGGGCTTGAGCGCACCCGTGGGCGCGGTGCTTGTGGGCACCAAGGCCGTGATGGCCCGTTCGCGCACGTTGCGCCGCATGCTGGGCGGCACGCAGCGCCAGTCGGGCATCATGGCGGCGGCCGGCCTGGAAGGCGTGCAGACGATGACCGGCCGGCTGGTCGAAGACCACGTCCGCGCGCGCCGCTTGAGCGATGGCATCAACCGCCTGGCGCCGGCCTTGTCGGCCACGGTGCCGCAGACCAATATCGTGCAGGTCGAGACCGCCGACTCCGGCATGACCAACACGCAGTGGGTGGCGGCCTTGCAAGCCGAAGGCCTGCTGACGCGCCCGTGGGGCCGCACGCGCCTGCGTTGCGTCACGCATCGCCACATCGAGGACGAGGACATCGACATCGCCGTGCAGGCCTTCGCGGCGGTGCTGGAAAAACGCTGAAAAGTGCTGAAAAAGTGCTGAACGCCAGCACTGAAAACTGGCCCTGAAACCCAGTGTTCATCGGCACCGCCGGCCCATTGCGGCGGTGCGATAATGCCGCATGTCCACGACTCACCTCACCCGAAAAGACTATTTCTGCGCGCTGGCGGTCGTGGTCATATGGGGTCTTAATTTTGTTGTCATGAAGGTCGGCATGCAGGGCCTGTCGCCCATGATGCTGGGCGCGCTGCGATTCGCGCTGGCGGCCTTTCCCCTGATCCTTGTCGTGCGCCGGCCGCAGCTGCCGTGGCAATGGATCGCGGCCTACGGACTGGTGCAGGGGCTGGGCCAATTCGGCCTGCTGTTCACCGCGCTGAAGTTCGGCATGCCGGCCGGCATGGCCTCGCTGGTCATCCAGACCCAGGCATTCTTCACCTTGCTGCTGGCGGCCCCCGTGCTGGGCGAACGCGCGCGGCGGCACCACTGGATTGGCTTGGGCGTGGCCGCGCTGGGGCTGGCCGTGATCGCGGGCGGCCGCGGCGAAGGCCCGGGCCAGATGACCATGCTGGGCTTTGTGCTGACGCTGGGCGCCGCGTTCATGTGGGCGGCGTCCAACATGATTGTGCGGCGTGCGAGCCGCAAGGCGCCCGGCTACGACCCCTTTGCCTTCATTGCCTGGAGCAGCGCCGCGCCGGTGCTGCCGTTCCTGCTGCTGGCCGTGCTGATCGACGGCTGGGAGCCCGTGGTGGGCATGATCACCGGCATCGGTTGGGGCGAGGCGCTGTCGGTGCTGTACCTGGCGGTGCTGGCGACGCTGGTGGCCTACACGCTGTGGACACGCTTGCTGACGCGCCATCCGGCGGCCAAGATCGCGCCGTTCTCGCTGCTGGTGCCGGTGGTGGGCCTGTGGGCGGCGTCCATGGCGTTTGGGGAACGGCTGCAACCGTTGCAGTGGCTGGGTGCGGGCTGCGTGTTGGCGGGCCTGATCATCAATCAGGTCGGCGGACGCTGGCTGCGCAGCCGCTGAGATAGCCGAAGAATTCGGCTTGCCAAGCTCGCCCGTGCCCCGCCTAAACCTCGCCTGGGGCCCCGCCTCAACCCCTCGGCTGACTGGACTACGGCTTAACGCCGAGGGCACTCTGCTTCTCAGACCCCGCCTACTCCCCGCCTACACCTGTTCGAAGCGGATGTAACGCTTGTCGGTGTATTCCCGGCGCGTCGTGATTTCTTGCACGGACGCGCCCGGCGGGCCGCGCCGCAGCCACTCAAGCATGTGGTCCACCTGGTCGGGCGTGCCCTGCACCAGGGCTTCGACCGTGCCGTCCAGCAGGTTCTGCACCCAGCCCGTCACACCCAGCATGTGGGCGCGCCGCACCGTGGCGTGGCGATACCCCACGCCTTGTACCGTGCCGCTGACTGACACGAGGACGGTTTCGATATGGGAGTCGGTTTTAGGGTCTTGCATGGATTTTTCCTTCGGATGATGCGCCGCCAATGGGATGAGTAGGCGGTTATGGCTACAGCGGATGGTCTATAGGCCCGGTGGGCATCGAAGCGATACGTTAGTGCTCATGTCAAAACGTGCCAACGGGAACACCCGCTACTAGAGCTTGGAGAAGCCATTATGGAAGAGACCAGTTTGTTGTCGGAAGCTGAGACAGCGCGCTACAGGGATCAGGGCTACCTGGCCTTGAAGGACATGTGCCCGCAGGATGAAGTTGGCTATATCCGTCGCACCCTGCTGGACTTGTTCGCGAACAAAACGGGATACAACGAAGGTGCGCAGTATGACTTCGTCAGCCGCGACGACCCGTCCAAGCCCGCGAAGTTTCCAAGCCTGCACGATCCGCGTCATTATGCCCCCGGTCTACTGAAGACGACTTACCACGAACGTACGCTGGACCTGGCGCGGCAGTTGCTGGGCGAAGAGGCGGCGCTCTATGGCGAGCACGCGCTGCTCAAGCCCGGTCCGTTCGGCCCGGAAACGCCGTGGCACCAGGACGAGGCGTTTCGCTCGCCCGACTTCGTCTACAACGAGCTGAGCATCTGGCTGGCGCTGCAACCCGCCACCGTGGAAAACGGCTGCATGCAGTTCATCCCCGGGTCCAACAAATGGGACGTGCTGGAGCATCGCTCGCCCGGCGGTGACAAGAGCCTGCATCCGCTGGAATGCTGCGGCGACTTTCAACGCGACCAGGCGGTGGCCGAACCGCTGGACCCGGGCGGCATCACCGTGCATGACGCCCGCACGCTGCATTTCACCGGGCCGAACACGTCGCCGTCGCCGCGGCTGGCGTACATCCTGATCTACAACACGCCGCCGGTCTACAAGCCGGGACGCCGCGAATTCCCGTGGCTGGAAGGCCGCTGGACCGACAGTCAGACGCGCAAGAAGCAGTGGCACAAGCGCGG
Source organism: Achromobacter spanius (assembly GCF_029637605.1). Taxonomy (NCBI): domain Bacteria; kingdom Pseudomonadati; phylum Pseudomonadota; class Betaproteobacteria; order Burkholderiales; family Alcaligenaceae; genus Achromobacter; species Achromobacter spanius. The sequence goes on from NZ_CP121261.1 coordinate 4,464,053, forward strand.
CGGGCTGGCCGTGGACGTGATGCGCCGGCTGCCGGGTGCGCGGCTGACCAGCCCGCGTTGGGTAGCGTGGGCAACCATACGCGCGGTCAGCAAGGTCTGGCCGCGATAGCTCGGGCGACGGGGCCATAGAGCCCCAGTCAGAGGGGGGGCGAACGAGGCCGGCAAGCAACGCTTGCCGGCCTCGGCGCGTATACTGAGCGGCGCCGCAGGGCCTGTCGCCCACGCGTTGCGGCGCAGCCGCCCGCAGCCGGCGGCTCCAGATTCCAAGAATACGAAACGTAGCTGGCGCCCTTCCATCACTCCTCAGACCTCTCATGACCGCTAACCTTTCTACGATCACCTGCATCGAAGATCTGCGTGTCGTCGCGCAAAAGCGCGTGCCCCGCATGTTCTACGACTACGCCGATTCCGGCGCCTGGACCGAAGGCACCTACCGCGCCAATGAAAGCGATTTCCACAAGATCAAGCTGCGCCAGCGCGTGGCGGTGAACATGGAAGGCCGGTCGCTGCGCACCACGATGGTGGGCCACGACGTGGTGATGCCGCTGGCGATTTCGCCCACCGGCCTGACCGGCATGCAACATGCCGACGGCGAGATCCTGGCGGCCAAGGCCGCGGCGGATTTCGGCGTGCCGTTCACCTTGTCCACGATGAGCATCTGCTCGTTGGAAGACGTGGCCGAAGCCACCAGGAAGCCGTTCTGGTTCCAGCTCTACGTGATGCGCGACCGCGAGTTCGTGGCCAACCTGATCGACCGCGCCAAGGCCGCCGGCTGCACCGCGCTGGTGCTGACGCTGGACTTGCAGATCCTGGGCCAGCGCCACAAGGACATCAAGAACGGGTTGTCGACCCCGCCCAAGCCCACGCTGCGCAACCTGATCAACCTGGCGACCAAGCCGCGCTGGTGCATGGGCATGCTGGGCACCAAGCGCCGTACCTTCGGCAACATCGTCGGGCATGCCAAGGGCGTCAGCGATCTGTCGTCGCTGTCGGCCTGGACGGCCGAACAATTCGACCCGCGCCTGAGCTGGGACGACGTGGAATGGATCAAGCAGCGCTGGGGCGGCAAGCTCATCATCAAGGGCATCCTGGATGTGGAAGACGCGCAACTGGCCGCCAACAGCGGCGCCGACGCGCTGATCGTCAGCAACCACGGCGGACGCCAACTGGATGGCGCCATGTCGTCGATCGCCGCGCTGCCGGCGATTGCGGATGCGGTGGGTTCGAAGATTGAAGTCTGGATGGACGGCGGCATCCGTTCCGGGCAGGACATCCTGAAGGCGGTGTCGCTGGGCGCGCGCGGCACGATGATCGGCCGTGCCTTCCTGTACGGCCTGGGTGCGTATGGCCAGGCGGGCGTCACCCGCGCGCTGGAGCTGCTGTACAAGGAAATGGATACGACGATGGCGCTGTGCGGCCGCCGCAATATTGAAGTGGGCGACCGCAGCATTTTGCTGCCGGGTACGTATCCGACGTAATGGGGCAGGCCCGGCGATGTGGCTGGGTTGGTTCGGGTTCCGGCGTTGCTTGATGGGTTACGCGCGATCGTCATCTGCATTCTTGCCGCGAATCTTGCGCGCTTCACCCATCCTACGAGCTTCGTAGGATGGGTGAAGCGCGCGATGCTTTGCACAAGAACCCCATCGCCAATCGCGCGTAACCCATCACCCCCCCGCCAAGACACAGCCGGATTACTTCCGGTTCCACCGACGCCCACCCCCCAACATCACCCCCCGTTACCCGCGCCCAGGTACTGGCTGGGGCGGCGCAGAGCCGGGTCGAAGGGGTTGATCTGCGCGCCTACCGCGTCGGCCTCGCGGCGCAGCATTTCAACGATCAGCGGCAGGCGTTCGTCGTCGATGCGTTCGATGGGGGCGGCCACGCTTAGCGCCGCCACCGTGACGCCGTTGGGGTCGTAGACCGGCACCGCCAGCCCTGCGATGTTCGGGAACACGCCCTGCCCCTGGCTGCGCGCGTACCGCCGTTCCAGGCATTCCTTGATGCGTACCCGCATCGAAATCTCGTCCACAAACCCCAGATGGTGCAAGCGCGGAATGTTGAAGCGGATGACTTCTTCGCGCTCGGCTTCCGGCAGGCTGGCCAGCAACACCAGGCCGCCCTGGCCCATGCCCAGGGGCACGCGCCCGCCAATATCGCCGGTATGCGAACGCACCGGGAAAGCGCCATCCACGCGGTCCACGCAGACCGCGTCAAAGCCGCTGCGCACCAGCAGGAAGATGGTGTCGTTCAACATGCCCGACAGGCGCAGCATGGCCGGTCGGTACAGCGAGCGCAGGCTGGACTGGTGCGTGCCGGCCGCCGCGGCCAGTGAAAAGAACGCCACGCTCAGTTGATACCCCTTGCTTTGCGGGGGCTGCTCCACCACGCCTTCCTGCATCAAGCCCTGCAGCACGCGGTGCACCGTGGCCTGCGCCTGCCCGGTACGCGCCGCGATGTCGGTCAGGCGCAGCTTTTCCCCTTTTGCGTCTGCCAGCACGCGCAGCACGGCAAACGCCCGCTGCAACACGCCCTGGCCCCCAGATTCGTCCGCTGTCTCTGATTTCTTCATTATTGAATTCCGGTGATCAAAATACCTAACCGCATTTTTATCAGTAAATTCAGTCTAATGGAAATTTTAGATAAAAAATTCGATTCTTCGGAAAACCCTTATTGACCCGTCCTTTTCGCGAATCCTAGACTGCCCCATCAATAAGCCGCCGCGCCGGGAAACCGGTTCAACGGGCGGCACAACGCCCGCATCGGGCGACGGGGTTTGGAAAATGTCATTTCTGCGGCTGGACAACGTCTCGAAGAACTACGGCGACCTGCGCGTCGTTTCCGATCTGAACCTGACCGTTGAAAAAGGGGAATTCGTCTCGCTGCTGGGCCCCTCGGGCTGCGGCAAGACCACCACCTTGCAGATGATTGCCGGCTTTGCGGACGTGACGCAGGGCGTCATCACCCTGGACGGGCGCGACATCACCCATGCCAAGCCCAACACGCGCGGGCTGGGCATCGTGTTCCAAAGCTATGCGCTGTTCCCGCACCTGACCGTGACCGACAACGTGGCCTTCGGCTTGAAGATGCGCAAGGTCGAACGCGCCGAACGCCATGACCGCGTGCGTGAAGCGCTGGCGCTGGTGAAGCTGGACAAGCATGCCGACCGCTATCCGCGCGAGCTTTCCGGTGGCCAGCGGCAACGCGTGGCGCTGGCCCGCGCGCTGGTCATCCGCCCGCCCGTGTTGCTGCTGGACGAGCCCCTGTCCAACCTGGACGCCAAGCTGCGCGAAGACATGCAGTTTGAACTGCGCGGCATCCAGAAGAAGATCGGCACGACTACCGTGATGGTCACGCACGACCAGGCCGAAGCCTTGTCCATCAGCGATCGCGTGGTGGTCATGCAGGACGGCCGCGCCACGCAGGTCGACGCCCCATTCCGCATGTACGAACATCCGCAAAGCGAATTCATTTCGCGCTTTGTGGGCAAGACCAACCTGCTGCCCGGCCGCGTTACCCGCTGCGGCGAGCAAGCCGAAGTCGAGACCGGCGCGTTGCGCGTCCTGGTCGATGGCGAAGGCTTGCGCCACGGCGACAACGTGCAGTTGTCGCTGCGCCCGGAAAAGCTGGTGCCGGTGCCCCCGGGCCAGGGCAAGCTGGCCTGTGTGGTCAGCACGCGCTACTTCCTGGGCAGCCAGTGGATGTACGACCTGGATTCACCGGTGGGCACGCTGACCATCCTCACGCCCAACGACGGCCGCCGCCCGCACGACGACGGCGAGGCCATCGGGCTGGACTGGGCCGAGGGCGTGTTGCGCGTGCTGCGTGCCCCGGCCGCCTCGACCGTCCAAGAGGCCGCCTGACATGGCAACGCTGACGCACGCCGCGGCCGGCCCCAAGCCCCGCAACGACGGCCTGCTGGCCATCCTGGGCTCCATCCCGCTGACTATCGTTTTTTTGACGCTGGTGCTGACGCCGCTGGGGCTGACCCTGGTGCTGTCCTTCCGACCGTTCGACTACAGCACGGGTATCTTGCCGGGCCACACGTTCGAACACTATCTGGCGGTGGTCACCGACAGCTACTTCCTCGAGATCTTCTGGCGCACCTTCTGGATCGCCGGCGTGACCACGCTGATCTGCGTACTGATCGGCGCGCCCGAAGCCTACATCCTGTCGCGCATGGGCAAGCCCTGGCGCTCCATCTTCCTCTTGGTGGTGCTGTCGCCGCTATTGATCTCGCTGGTGGTGCGCGCCTTTGGCTGGAGCATGCTGCTGGGCCCGCACGGTGTCGTCGGCCGCGCCGCCGACGCCTTGGGGCTGGGGCCGCTGCTGTACACGCCCACCGCCGTCATCATTGGCCTGGTGCACGTGATGCTGCCCTTCATGGTGATCCCGGTGTGGACGTCGCTGCAAAAACTGGATCCCACCGTTGAGCACGCCGCGCTGTCCTTGAACGCCTCGCGCTTTCAGACGCTGACGCGCATTGTGCTGCCGCAGGCCATGCCGGGCATTCTGTCCGGCAGTTTGATCGTGTTCGGCCTGTCGGCAAGCTCATTCGCCATTCCCGCCTTGCTGGGCGGACGCCGTCTGAAGATGGTGGCCACCGTGGTGTACGACGAGTTCCTGACCGAGCTGAACTGGCCGCTGGGCGCGGCCATCGCCATCATCCTGCTGGTGGTCAACGTCGTGATCATGATGGCCTACAACCGCGTCGTTGAACGCTCTTACCGCCGCAGCCTGGGCTAAGGCGCCAAGGAACCAACATGCAGAAAAATGGCCCCTTCGCGCTCGCGTTCAACTTCCTGGTGGTGGTGTTCGTGCTGGCGCCGCTAGCCATCGTGTGCCTGGTGGCGTTCACGCCGGAATCGACCCTGACGGTGCCCACCACGAGCTTTTCGCTGCGCTGGTTCCGCGCGGTGTTCGAGCACCCCAACTTCATGCAGGCATTCCAGAACAGCCTGTGGCTGGCCTTCCTGTCGGCCACCATCGCCGTCTGCCTGGCCGTGCCCGCCGCCATCGCCATCACGCGCTACCGCTTTCCGGGGCGCGACGTGTTGAACGGTTTGTTCCTGTCGCCGCTGATGATTCCGCATCTGGTGCTGGGCGTCGCCCTGCTGCGCTTTTTCGCGCTGATGGGCATGGCGGGCAGCTTTCCCTGGCTGGTCGCCGCGCACGTCGTCGTCATCACCCCCTACGTGATGCGGCTGGTGATCGGCGCGCTGGTTGGCTTTGACCGTTCGATTGAACACGCCGCGCTGTCGCTGGGCGCCAGCCGCGCCACGGTGTTCTTCCAGATGACCTTGCCGCTCATCATTCCCGGCGTGTCGGGGGGCTGGCTGCTGGCCTTCATCAACAGCTTCGATGAGCTGACGATGTCAGTCTTCATCACTGCGCCGTCCACCATCACCCTGCCCGTGCGCATGTACATGTACGCCACCGAATCCATCGACCCGATGATGGCTGCCGTGTCCGCGCTGGTCATCGTGCTGACCGCCGTCACCATGCTGCTGCTGGACCGCGTGTATGGCCTGGACCGCGTGCTGGTGGGGCAAAAATGAAACCCTTGCCGATGGCGAATAGAGAGGCGCCGGCATCATGGCAATACTGAAACGCCTGGCCGAAACTGCCCGGCCCGCCGTGCCCTTCACGCTGGACGGGCAAGCCTGCCAGGCCTTGGCGGGCGACACCGTGCTGACCGCCGTGCTGACCCAAGCCGAAAGCCTGCGCCAATCCGAATTCAGCGGCGCGCCGCGCGCTGGCTTTTGCATGATGGGCGCCTGCCAGGACTGCTGGATGCAGTTGGAAAACGGCTCGCGCCTGCGCGCATGTTCCACCTTCATCGAACCCGGCATGCGCCTGCAAAGCGCGCCCCTGCCGCCCGCCGCCGTGCCCGGCACCTTGGCGGTGGCCGCCTGGCCCGAGGACGACATCGCATGAGCATCGTGATGCCCGTTATCGTCGGCGCCGGTCCTGCCGGCGTGCGCGCCGCCCAGGCGCTGGTGGCCCAGGGCCTGCGGCCTGTCATCCTGGATGAAGCCCCACGCGCCGGCGGCCAGATCTATCGCCAGCCGCCACCGGGGTTCCAACGCCACAAGCCCGCGCTGTATGGCTTCGAACATCGCAAGGCCGATGCCGTGCACCGCGCCATGAACGCCCTGCTGCCGCAGGTGGACTACCGCCCCGGCAGCCTGGTGTGGAACGTGGAAGGCAAGACGCTGGACGTGCTGCAAGACGGCGTCAGCACCGCCGTGCCGTATACGCACCTGATCCTGGCCACGGGCGCCACCGACCGCGTGCTGCCGTTTCCCGGTTGGCTGACACCCGGCGTCTACACCTTGGGCGGATCGCAAGTGGCCTTGAAGTTCCAGGGCTGCGCCATCGGGTCGCGCGTGGTGTTCATGGGCACCGGGCCGCTGCTGTATCTGGTGGCCTACCAATACGCCCGCGCCGGCGCGCAGGTGGCGGCCGTGCTGGATACGTCGCGCTTTGCCGACCGCCTGGCGGCCTTGCCCGGCATGCTGCGCGCGCCCGGCCTGTTGGCCAAGGGGCTGTACTACATGGCGTGGCTGCGCGCGCATGGCGTGCCGCTGCGTAGCGGCGTGCGACCAGTGGCCGTGCAAGGTCAGACGCGCGTCGCGGGCCTGAGCTACCGCCAGGGCGGCCGCGAACACAGCGTGGAATGCGATGCGCTGGCCTACGGGCTGGCCCTGCGTTCCGAAACCCAACTGGCCAGCCTGGTCGGCTGCGAATTCGAATTCAATGCGCGCGACCGTAACTGGACGCCTCGGCGTGACACAGCCGGGCGCGGCAGCGTGCCGGGCGTCTACGTGGCCGGCGACGGCGCGGCAATCGGCGGTGCGGACGCCGCTGAACTGGCGGGTGAGCGCGCGGCGCTGGCGCTGCTGGAAGACATCGGGCAGCCGGTCGATGCCCCGCGCGCGCGGCTGCTCGAAAGCCGCCTTGCCGCCAACAGCCGAATCCGGACAGCGCTGGAACGCGCCTTCCCCTTTCCGGAGGATTGGGCGGCAAGCATTGCCGATGACACCGTTATCTGCCGTTGCGAAGACGTCACCGCCGGGACCGTGCGGCGCGCGGTCCACGACACGGCGGCACAAGAGATGAACCGCTTGAAGGCGCTGACGCGCGTAGGCATGGGCCGCTGCCAAGGGCGCATGTGCGGCGCGGCGGCAGCCGAGGTGCTGGCGCAGGCCTGTGGCCGCACACCCGCCGAAGTCGGACGCTTGCGCAACCAACCACCGGTCAAGCCCGTGCCGGTGCGCGTGGTGTGCCTGGAGCGCCAGGAAAAGGTATCGGCATGACGCAGCGCATCGACACCGAAGTGGCCATCATCGGCGGCGGCATCGTTGGCGGCAGCGCCGCGCTGTTCCTGCGCCGCGCCGGCGTGCCCGTCGTGCTGTTGGAATCCGCGCTGTGCGGCGCGCGCGCAAGCGGCGTGAACTACGGCGGCGTGCGCCGCCAGGGACGCGGCCTGGAACAGATGCCCTTGACGCGGCGTGCACACGAACTCTGGGGCCAGTTGCCAGCGCTGATCGGCATCGACGGCGAATACGTGCGCTCCGGCCATTTGAAACTGGCGGCGTCCGACGCCGACATGGCGCTGCTGGAAGCGTATCGCGACCGCACGCGCGGCTTCGGCATGAACCTGCGGCTGCTTGGCCGCCACGACCTTGCCGACCGCTTCGGCTGGCTGGGCCAGGACGTGGTGGGCGGATCGCTCTGCCCGGAAGACGGCCATGCCAACCCCAGGTTGGTGTCGCCCGCCTTTGCGCGAGCCGCCGCCGCGCTGGGCGCCGACGTGCGCGAAGGCGTGCGCGTCACCACCGCTGAACATGATGGCTCGCGCTTCATCGTGCGCGCCGAAGGGCTGGAAGTGCGCTCGCGCTACCTGCTGAATTGCGCGGGCGCCTGGGCCGGACAGTTCGCCGACAGCTTTGGTGAAGCCGTGCCCGAAACTGCCATCCACCCCTTGATGATGGTGACCGAGCCGCTGCCCGTCTTCATGGACGTCAGCCTGGGCGTACAAGGCGGCGGCATCTATGCGCGCCAGGTGGCGCGTGGCAACTGCGTAATTGGCGGCGGGCGCGGCGTGTCATCCGGCGCCGACTACGCACGGCCCGGCCGCACCGGCCTGGGCGGGCTGATGGCCAACGCCATCAAGCTGCTGCCGGTGCTGCGCGGCGCGCAGGTCATCCGTTTCTGGACGGGCGTGGAAGGCAACATGCCCGACCACAATCCGGTGCTGGGACCCAGCGCCACCACGCCTGGCCTGTTCCACGCCTTCGGCCTGTCGGGCGCCGGCTTTCAGATTGGCCCCGCCGTGGGTGAAGTGTTGTCCGAACTGGTCGTGCGCGGCCAGTCCTCCATTCCTATCGATGCGTTTCGCATTGAACGATACGCGGTGGCCGCTCACGGCGCCGTGGCTCGGCCTGGACCTGTTCGTGAGCAAACGCTGGAGTCACCATGATGGATAAGAAACAGGGCGCATTGCGCCTGAGCAAGGGGAAGCGGTTGTTGGGCGCGGCGATGTTGATGATGCTGTCGGCAGGCGCGATGGCGGATCAGAAGACGCTGTACGTCGGCATGAACGGCGGCGACATGGAGCGCGCGTTCACGCAGTACGTGTTCCCGCCCTTTGAAAAAGCCAACAACGTGAAGATCGTCGTCGTGCCCGGCACCTCGACCGACGTGCTGGCCAAGGCGCAAGCCTACAAGGACAACCCGCAGATGCACGTCATGTTCCTGGACGACGGCATCATGGCGCGCGCCATTTCAATGGGCCTGTGCCAACAGCTTAACGACGACCCCGTCCTGAAAGAGCTCTACCCCACCGCCGTGATGAAGGACCGCATGGCGGCCGGCATCGACATCGGCATGACCGGCCTGGGCTACAACACCAAGATGTTCGCCGACAAGGGCTGGGCGCCGCCCACGTCCTGGATGGACCTGGCCGACCCCAAGTACAAGGGCAAGGTGGTGTTCCAGTCGGCCTCCAGCAGCACCTTCGGCCTGCATGGCTTCCTGATGTTCAACCGCATCCAGGGCGGCGACGACAAGAACTACGAGCCCGGCTTCAAGAAGTGGCCCGACACCATCGGCCCCAACGTGCTGGAATACATCCCCAACTCGGCCAAGCTTGCCGAGATGATCCAGTCCAACGAAGCCGCCATCTTCCCCCTGACGCCCACCGCCATCGCACGCCTGAAGAAGCGCGACATTCCGGTGGAATACGCGCAGCCCAAGGAAGGCTCGGTGATCCTGATGGTGGGGGAATGCGTCATCGCCAAGAACAGCGAGCCGGAACTGTCGCAGAAACTGGCGCTGTATCTGTTGTCCGCCAGCGCGCAAGCCAAGGCGCTGGAAATGGGCGGCCACTTCCCGTCGAACAAAAACGTGAAAGCACCGGCTGACACCGTCGACACGCTCAAGCGCTTTCAGGGCTACATGGAAAACGCCAAGATCCTGGATTGGGACGAAGTGAACAAGGCGCGCCCCGCCTTCAACGCCCGCTGGAACCGCACCGTCGAACGTTGATAAGATCTTGCGGCGCGGCGCCTGTGGATAAACCGCCGGCGCCGCGCGCAACCCGACCGGGCGACTCGCACGACTCGCCCGATGCGTTCGACACAAGGAAAGAGACCCATGCGGCTCATCATCAACTCCGGCGGCCCCCAGGCAATCGACGCCTGGCGCGCGCAGTTCCACACCTTTGCGCCCGGCCTGGACGTGGTGGGCTGGCATGAAGACGTCGATCCCGCCAGCGTGGACTACGCCCTGGTCTGGGCGCCCGACGCCGGCCGCCTGGCCACCTTTCCCAACCTGAAACTGATCATCAGCGCCGGCGCCGGCGTCGACCACATCCTGGCCGACCCGCAACTGCCACGCCACCTGCCCATCGCGCGCATGGTCACCGCCCGCACCCAGACGGAAATGGCCGAATTCGTGCTGACGTCCGCGCTGATGCTTACCCGCGATATCAAGCGCGTTGTGGATAACCAGGCACGCCGACACTGGGAGCTTTTCGATTCCCTGCGGGTGGCGGCCGATGTGCGCGTGGGCATCATGGGGCTGGGGCATCTGGGCGTGGCGGCGGCCCAATTGCTGTCGCGTGTGGGGTTTCAAGTCAGCGGCTGGTCACGCGGGGCCAGCAAGCTGGACGGTTTGCCGTCCTATGCGGGACAGGGGCAGTTTGGCGAATTTCTGGGCAATACCGATTTGTTGGTTTGTTTGTTGCCTGCGACCGAGGCGACGAAGGGCATATTGAACACCGCCACCTTGTCGCAGTTGCCGCGCGGCGCCAGCCTGATCAACGCGGGGCGGGGGGCGCACATGGTGACGCAGGATGTGATTGCGGCGTTGGATAGTGGCCAGTTGCATCAGGCGGTGTTGGATGTGTTTGAAGCCGAACCGTTGCCGGAGGAGTCACCGTTGTGGTCGCATCCGGGGGTGATTATTACGCCGCATTGCGCGGCGATTCCCGACCGCAAGGAACGCGCCCGTCATACGTCGTGGTTGATTGCGGCGAATGAGCGTGGGGAAGCGTTGCCGAATATTTATGATCCGGGGCGGGGGTATTGAGGTGGTGAGATGATGGGTTACGCGCGTTTGACGTTGTCGCCCTTGCGCAGACCCGGACGCGCTTCACCCATCCTACGATGTATGAGTCAGTCCAAGCATTGGCACATCGCGTAAGCCCCAAAAGGCCGCCCGCGCGGCCGGCCTGGGGCGGGCCCTGCAAGATCTTTCACGCCACCGCCATCGTGCGCAAAAATGCCAAGCACGCAGGCCTCCCCTGCTGACGCCAGATTGCCGCAATTCGAGCATGGTGGGGTGGTGGCTGGTGGGGGGCGGGGAGTCGATCAGCCCGAGGGAATCCGTAGGGAGCCGTAGGCGTACGAGGATGACGACGGGGGGGGCCGCCTAGGCGAGTCCGGAGCGAAGGCTCCGGACCGCAATCGTTGACCCGCTCCCCACCAGCCGCCGCCACGCCGTGCGCCACCAGAACGCACCACGCCGTGCGTCACCAGAATGTCGCCATTCGTGCAGCACGACACCGCCACCCACCCATCGTCAAAAATCCCCACACCCCCCCAAAAACCGCAAAATCCGCAAATCCACCAAAGCTACATTGCCCTCCAAGGAGCAAGCATGAAGCCCGAAACCCGAACCCTTTACATCGAACGCCTCGACCCCGTTTTGCGTTGGCTTGCCGCCCACCCTGACGCCGACCCTGATCTGCACCAGCTTGCCGACCTGGCTTGCCTGTCGCCGTATCACTTTCACCGGGTCTACCGCGCCATGATCGGCGAAACGGTCAACGCCACCGTCCAACGCCTCCGCATGCATCGTGCCGCGGCGGCCTTGGCGGATTCGCAGGCCTCGCTCAGGGACGTTGCACAACGCGCCGGCTACGACTCCGACGCTGCGTTCAACCGGGCCTTCGGTGCTTTATTCGGCATCCCGCCGGGCCGGTATCGCGCCGCGCGCTCCCAACCCCTAGCCTCCCAGGAGATTGCCATGTACCCCATCGTCATCGAAAACTTTCCCGGCGCCACCTTGGCCGTCCTGCCGCACCAAGGCAGCTACCAGGATATCGGACCCGTCTTCACCCGCGCCTTCCTGCTTGCCCTGGGCCGTGGCATCGCCAACCCCGAATCCACCGGCTTCGGTATCTACTTCGACGACCCCGAACAAGTGCCCGAACGCCAACTGCGTTCGCTGGCCGGCATGGTCGTTCAACCTGATGCCGACCTCGGCGACGAACTCGAACGCTTCGACATCCCCGCTACTCGCTGCGCCATCCTCACCTACACCGGCCCCTACAACGAAATGGCCAAGCCCTACCAATGGATGTTCTCGGAATGGCTGCCCGCCAGCGGCATGGTCCCCGCCGACATCCCCATGTTCGAGCAGTACCTGAACGACCCTCGCACCACCCCGCCCGCCCAGTTGCAAACCCGCATCTGCCTCCCGCTGAAATAGCACCCCACGCTACCCCAGCACGCCCGCCAGGTACTGCCTGAGCCAGGCGTGCGCGGGGTCGTCCTGATATCGCTCGTGCCAGTACAGCGACACCGCAATCGGCGGCAACGTCAGCGGCACCTTCTGCGTCACGATCCGCGCCGCGCCCGCCATCGCCCGCGCGATGCTGGCCGGCATCGTCGCAATCAGATCCGACCCTTCCACAATGAACGGGCAAACCAGATAACTGGACAGCGTCGCCACAATCTTGCGGCTGCGGTTTTGCCCCAACAGGATGCGATCGATCGCCGTACTGAAATAGCGCGTATGCGCCGCCAGATCCAGATGGCCATAGCGCAGGTACGCATCCAGATTCCAACGCTTGCGCAAACACGGATGGCCTTCCCGCACGATGCACACCGCCGGCTCCTGATACAAGAACCGCGTGCGCAGATCCGGCGCCGGATCCGGGAAATAACCCGCAATCAACTCCACATGATTCGTGTCCAGCATGCTCAAGCCATGCTGCGGCCGCGCCGGCACGATTTGCAACTGAAAATGCGGTGCGTCCACCGCCAGACGCGGAATCAGCTTGGGCAGCAAGGTGTATTGAACATAGTCCGTGGCATACAGCGACAGCGTGCGTGACGAATGCGCCGGGTCGAACGCCTCGCGCGTACGCGTCGCGCGATGCCAGCTTTCCAGCAAAGGCTTGAAGTTCTGATGCAGCTCCAGCGCGCGCGGCGTCGGCTGCCACGTGCCGCCCTCGCGCACCAACAAGGGGTCGCCAAACAATTGCCGCAGCCGGTTCATCGCCGCGCTCATCGCGGGCTGGCTGATGTTCAGCGTCTCGGCCGCGCGCGACACGTTGCGGCACGCCATCAAGGCGTCGAAATGCATCAGCAGATTCAAGTCCGGATTTTTCACGGCCGCGCACCTATAAATGGCATCTATACAAATATAAACCTGTAGGACTGCTGTCATTGAAGTCACAGGCCTAGGATGGCCCTGTTGTTGCAGCGAACCAGGACCGGACACGCATGATCCGGCCACCACGAAGTTCTATCAACAAGGGGAAACCAAGCCATGAACCAAGGGCTGATACGCAGTTGCTTCCGCATTGCCGCCGGGGTCGCGTTGTTTGCCGCCGCCGGCACCGCCACCGCCGCGTGGCCGGACAAGGTGATCCGCATCGTCGTGCCGTTTGCCGCGGGTGGGTCCACCGACCTCATCGCCCGCAAGATCGCCGACGGACTGGGCCAGCGCCTGTCCGCCAACGTCATCGTTGAAAACCGGCCCGGCGCGGGCGGCACCGTGGGCACCGAATACGTGGCCCGCCAGCCGGCCGACGGCTACACCATGCTGATGGGCTCGGTCAGCACGCACGGCAGCGCCCCGTGTATCTATTCCAAGCTGCCCTACGACGCCGTCAAGGACTTCACGCCCCTGACCGTGGTGGCCACCATTCCCAACGTGATGTCGGTGAACCAATCGGTGCCCGCCAACACCTTGAAGGAGTTCGTGGCGCTGCTGAAGAAGGAGCCCGAAAAATACTCGTTCGCCTCCAACGGCCAGGGCACGTCCAACCACCTGGCGGCTGAACTCTTCAAGTCCACCGCGGGCGTATCCATGGTGCACGTGCCGTATCGCGGCTCCGGCCCCGCCCTCATCGATCTGGTGGGCGGCCAGGTCAACATGATGATGGACGTGGTGATGACGTCGTATCCCTACATCAAGGACGGCAAGATCAAGGCGCTGGCCGTGACCTCGCCCGAGCGTTCGTCCCTGTTGCCCGATGTGCCCACCGTCGCGGAATCCGGTTATCCCGGTTACGAGGCCATGGTGTGGTTCGGCATGCTGGCCCCCGCCAACATGCCCGAGCCGCTGCGCCAGCAGCTCACGGACGGCCTGGTGCAGACCCTGCACGCGCCCGCCATGAAAACGTACCTGGAACAGCAGGGCGCGCAGGTGTCGGACGTGGCGGGCCCCGCGTTCGCCACGATGATCAAAAGCGAGATCAGCAAATGGTGCGGGGTGGTCAAGCAAGCCGGCATCCGCCTGGACTGATCTTCCCTGGCTCGACCTTTTCTTTGGAACACACGATATGTATCGCATAGGGATAGACGTCGGCGGCACGTTCACCGACTTCACGATGATCGACGAGGACGCGGGCGTGGTGCACTTCCACAAAGTGCCCTCAACCCCGCACGACCCGTCCGAGGCCATTGCCACCGGCATCGGCCAGATGCTGGCGGACCATGACGTGACGCCCTCGCAGGTGTCGCACGTGGGCCACGGCACCACCGTTGCCACCAACCTCATCATCGAACGCAAGGGCGCGCGTGTTGGCCTGATCACCACGCGCGGCTTTCGCGACGTGCTGGAGATCGGCCGGCAGACGCGGCCCCACCTGTACGACTACAGCGTAGGCAAGCCGCCCGTGGCCGTGCCGCGTGAGTTCCGCATTGAAGTGAGCGAGCGCGTGAGCGCGTCGGGAGACGTGCTCACGCCGCTGGATGAAGCCCAGGTGCTGGCCGCCGCGCGGCAATTCGAAGAAGCCGGCATCGAGGCCGTCACCGTCTGCTTTCTGCACGCCTACCGCAACCCCGCGCACGAGCGCCGCGCCGCGCAGATCGTGGCCGAGGTCATGCCGGACGCCTACATCAGCATGTCGTCCGATGTGCTGCCCGAGTTCCGCGAATACGAGCGCCTGTCCACCACGGTGCTGAACGCGGCGGTGGGGCCGAAGATGGCGCGCTATCTGGAACGCTTCCTGCAACGGGTGCGTGACCTGGACATCAGCCACGAGCCACACACCATCCATTCCAACGGCGGCTTGATGTCGATCGGCACCGTGCGCCAATACCCCGTGCGCACCTGCCTGTCGGGCCCGGCGGCGGGCGTGGTGGGCGCGGCGGCGGTGGGGCGCGCCATCGGCAGTCTGAACCTGGTCACCTTCGACGTCGGCGGCACCAGCACCGACGTGTCGCTGGTGTGCGACGGGCGTCCGCTGTTTACTTCCCATCGGCAGGTGGCGGGCTACCCCGTCAAAACGCCCATGGTCGACATCCACGTGATCGGCGCGGGCGGCGGCAGCATTGCCTGGCTGGACGACGCGGGCGCCTTGAAGGTGGGACCGCACAGCGCGGGCGCGGTGCCCGGGCCGGTCGGCTATGGCCGTGGCGGGCAGGAGCCCACCATTACCGATGCCGAAATCGCGCTACAGCGCCTGAACCCGATCGCCTTGCTCAACGGACGCATGCCCGTGCACGCCCAAGCCGCGCGCGACGTGATCGAGCAGCGTGTGGCGCAGCCACTGGGGCTGGAACCCGAGGCCGCGGCCGAAGGTATTCTGCGCATCGCGGCGGCCAACATGAGCCGCGCCATCCGCGCCGTATCCACCGAACGCGGCTACGACCTGTCCTGCTTCGCGCTCTACGCCTACGGCGGCGCGGGGCCCTTGCACGCGGTGGAAGTGGCCGAGGAATGCGGCATCCCCGTGGTCATCGTGCCGCAGGAGCCGGGCACCATGTGCGCGCGCGGCATCTTGCTGAGCGACATCTCGTTCGACTTCGTGCAAAGCGAAATCTCGCTTGCGTCCGACGACACCTGGCCCGCCATCGCCGCTATCTTCGACGGCTTGCGCCAGCAGGCCGAGCGCTGGCTTGAAACGGAGCGCGTGGACTCGGCGCTGCGTGTGTGCCACAGCGCCATCGATGCGCGCTATGAAGGACAGAATTTTGAAGTGCAGGTCAGCCTGGATGGCGTGGACATGGGCGCGAGCGGCCACGCGGAATTCGCGCGCCGCTTTGCCGAGGCGCACGAGCGCGAATACGGCTACACCGTTGATGACCGCAAGGTGCAGATCATCAATTGCCGCATGCAGGCCGTGGGCCAGGTGGTGAAGGCGCCACTTGCGCCGCGCTACATCGGCGGCGAGCTGGAAGACGCCAGCCTGGGGCGGCGCAAGGCCTACTTCGGCGCCGTGCACGGCTGGCGCGAGACGCCCGTCTACGACCGCGACCGTGTGCCCACCGGCGCATGCTTCACCGGCCCCGCCCTGCTTGAGGAAATGAGCTCGACCACGGTGGTGGGCGTGGGCCACGCAGCCAGCGTGGACGAGTACGGCAACCTGATCATCCGTTTGCAAGGAGGCTTGCATGACTAAGCCCGAAGACGCCAAGAGCGACACCGCCACGCCCGACAATGCCAACGCCGCTGTGGCGCTGGCCGACCCCATCGGCATGGAGGTCTTCTGCAACCGCCTGCTGTCCATTACCGAGGATATGAACAACACGCTGGTGCGCGCGTCGTTCTCCACCAACATCAAGGAACGCAAGGACTGCTCCGTGGCCTTGTTCGACGCGGCCGGCAGGCTGGTGGCGCAAGGCACGCAGATTCCGCTGCACCTGGGTTCGCTGGATGGGGCCATGGGCGCAATCTTGCGCACTTACGCCGTGGATGACATCCGCGAGGGCGACGTGTTCATCTGCAACGACCCCTATCTGGCCGATGGCAGCCACCTGCCCGACATCAACATCGTCACGCCCGTGTTCTGGGACGGCGTGCTGCGCTTCTTCGCCGCCAACATCGCGCACCATTCGGACGTGGGCGGCGCGGTGCCCGGGTCCATCGCAGGCGGCTTGAAGTCGATATTCGAAGAAGGCATCCGCATCCCTGCCTGCCGCATCGCGCGCCACGGCCAGAACGATGAAGACATGCTGCGCCTGATCTGCGCCAACACCCGCGACCCCGAAGAGCGCGTGCTGGACCTGCGTGTGCAAATGGCCACCAACCGCCGTGGCGCGGCCGCCGTGCAAGGCCTGATCCGCCAGATGGGGCTGGACGCCGTGCTGCGCTCAGTGGACGACGTCATTGCCTACACGCGGCGCCGCCTGCTCAACCGCATTGCCGAACTGCAAGCGGGCAGCTACACCTTTCGCAGCGATCTGGATGACGACGGCATGGGCGGCGATCCCGTGCCCATCCAGGTGACGCTGACCGTCAGCCACGACAACCTGCACTTTGATTTTGCAGGCTCCGGTAAGCAGGCGCGCGGCGCGATGAACCTGCCGATCAATGCCTTGCGCGCCTGCGTGTACTACGCCGTGAAGGCGCTGCTGGACCCCGACCTTGCCCCCAACGCCGGCTTGTTCGACCCCATTACGCTGTCGGCCCCGGTGGGCACGATCACCAATCCGGAACATCCCGCCGCCGTGGGCGCGCGGTCCATTACCGCGCAGAAAGTCGCGGGCGCCATCTTCGGTGCCTTTCGTGGCCTGCTGCCGCCGGAAAAGACCATGGCGTCCAGCAATGATTGCTGCCCCGCCATCGTGTTTTCAGGCCGCTGGCGCGAGCGCGCGGGCCACTTCGTGTACCTGGAAACACTGGGCGGCGGCGCGGGTGCGCGCTTCGATGCGGACGGCATGGACGCGGTGCACGTACACATGACCAACACGTCGAACCTGCCCGTGGAAGCGCTGGAAAACGAATACCCCTTGCTGATGGACGAGTACGCGATGATCCAGGACTCCGGCGGCCCCGGCCGCACGCGCGGCGGCATGGCGATTGCCAAGCAGATTCGCGCGGTGGGCCCCGGCATCGTGTTCTCGGCGCGGTCGGATAGCCATACGGTGGGCGTGGCAGCGGGTGTCGATGGTGGCGGCGACGGGCGGCGTGCCCGGCTGGTGCGCAACTTCGGCACGCCGCAAGAGGAAGAACTGTTTTCCAAGACCGCCAACATCGCGTTGGAAGCCGGTGAAAGCGTGCGTATCGAAACACCGGGCGGCGGGGGCTATGGGCCGCCCGCCGAACGCACCCAGGCACGCATCGCGCAGGACCTGGCCGACGGCAAGATCAGCTTGGATGCGGCCCGCGCGGCCTACGGCATGCCAGGCGTGCGCGCGGGGGCTGCTACCCCACGTTGAGGGTCATGGAGTACTTCATCTTGTCGTGCGGGAAGGTGGTGATGGTGGCCAGCAGCAGCAAGCCGCCATCACCGTAGTAGCGGCGGGTGATGACGAAGCCGGCCGTCTTGGGTTCCACCTTGAGCTGCTTGGCGATGGTGGCGTTGATGGGCGTGGCCGAGAACTCCTGGTTGACCTCGGTGATGCGGTCGCCGAAATGGTCTTCGATCAGGCGCAGCAGCGAAATGCGCGATTTGACGTCCACGCGCACGTCCGAATGCTCGGGGTCCGCGTAGATCAGCGTGCTGGCGGCGGCGGTTCCCTGGTCATCCAGCGTTTTGATGGAGTTGATATGCAGCCAGGACTTGTCGGCGGGGCAGCCGAGTGCTTCGGCCAGCCGCTTGGGCAGCTTGATGGTGCGCACGTCCTGTACCAGCAGGGCGGCATTGCGCGCGTACTGGAGCAGGTCGGGAAATTGCGAGATGCGTTGCGTGAAGCGCGTGCTGGCGCGTGCCGTTTCCACGCGGGTGCCGACGCCGGGGCGGCGCGACACCATGCCCGCCACGGTCAGCATGCGGATGGCTTCACGGATGGTGTGGCGGCTGGCGTCGAACTGGTCGCAAAGCTCGTGCTCGGTGGGCAGCAGGGTCATCACGGGATAGCGGCCGGCGCTGATGTCCTGCGACAAGGTTTGAAAAATGCTCTTGTAGCGGGGGCCGGCGTCAATATCCGGCGCTTGCGATTCGGGCTTGCCACGCGCTTGCCGTGCTCCACCGGGGCCGGTTGCGCGCTCGGAGGATCGGGTCATTGGGGAGGCTCCTTGACTTGTTATATGGGGTTTGTACGGACGATAACCCGATTGACAACGATGTCCGGTCGGATTCATTATTTGTCCGGACATTCATGTACGGACAAAGTGTACCAACAAATCGGGGGTTCTCATGAGCAAGGTACTTGCAGTACTCGCAGCGGCAACCGTGGCCGCAGGGCTCAGCGCCAACGCCATGGCGCAGCAGAAGTTGGTGGTGGCAGGTTATGGCGGCTCGTTCGAAGACATCATGCGCAAGGACATCTTCCCGCCCTTCGCCAAGCAGCACGGCGTTGAGCTGGACTATGTGGCCGGCAATTCCACCAACACGGTGGCACGCCTGCAGGCGCAGAAAAGCAACCAGCAGATAGACGTCGCCATCATTGATGACGGCCCCATGTACCAAGCCATTGCGCTGGGCTTTTGTGCCCCCATCAAGGGACTGCCCGCCGACGACCTCTACGCCACCGCGCGTTACAAGGACGACAAGGCGGTGGCCATCGGCATCGTGGCCACCGGCATCATGTACAACAAGAAGGCTTTCGAAGAGAAGAAGTGGGCCCCGCCCACGTCGTGGAAAGACCTGAAAGATCCCAAGTACAAGAAGCTGTTGGTGGTGCCGCCGTTGAACAACACCTACGGCTTGCACGCCGTGGTGGAATACGCCCGCGAAGGCGGTGGCGGCGAAAAGAACATCGACGCCGGCTTCACCACCTTCAAGAATGATATCGGCCCCAACGTGCTGGTCTATGAGCCCTCACCGGGCAAGATGACCGAGCTGTTCTCCAGCGGCCAGGCCTTGATCTCCGTCTGGGGCAGCGGCCGCGCCAAGTCGTTCGCCGATACCGGCTTCCCGGTGGGCTTCGTGTACCCCCAGGAAGGCGCCTACGCCTTGCTGTCATCCGTGTGCCCGGTGGCCAAGCCCAACGCCAACCCCGCCGCCCAGGCCTTCGTGCAGTACCTGGTGTCGCCCGAGGTGCAGGAAAAGCTGGCCTCCGCCTATGGCTACGGCCCGGTCAACAAGAAGGCCAAGGCGGTTGACGACCCGCGCGTGCCGCTGCCGATCGGCAAGCGCGCCGATGACCTCATCGTGATCGACTGGGACACCGTCAACCAGAATCGCGACGAATGGAACAAGCGCTGGACGCGGGAAGTCGAGCGCTGACGCGCAATCGCCGGTAGTGCAATACGGGGCGGCGCGGCGCGCCGCTCACGGGAGCCTTCATGACCTATCTAGTGTTGAACCGCCTTAGCAAGCGCTATGGCGAGACCACCGCTGTGCAAGAGCTGAGCCTGTCCGTGAACCGGGGCGAATTCATTTCGCTGCTGGGGCCCTCGGGTTGCGGCAAGACGACCACCCTGCAAATGATTGCGGGCTTTGTCGAACCCACGGGCGGCAGCATCGTGCTGGACGGCCGCGATGTCAGCCGCGTGCCGGCCAACAAGCGTGGCCTGGGCCTGGTGTTCCAGAACTACGCACTGTTTCCGCACATGACGGCGGCCGAGAACGTGTCGTTTGGTCTTGAGATGCAGCGGGTCAAGAAGGATGAACGCGAGTCGCGCGTGGCTGATGCGTTGAAGCTGGTGGGCTTGTCGCACCTGGCGGACCGCCATCCCGCGCAGATGTCGGGCGGGCAACAGCAGCGGGTGGCCTTGGCCCGCGCGCTGGTCATCCGGCCCAGTGTGTTGCTGCTGGACGAACCGCTGTCCAACCTGGACGCCAAGCTGCGCGAGGAGATGCAGCTGGAATTGCGCAGCATCCAACGCACCATCGGCACCACCACCATCCTGGTCACGCACGATCAGTCCGAGGCGCTGGCGCTGTCGGACCGCATCGTAGTCATGAACCAGGGCCGCGTGGAACAGGTGGCCGAACCCTTCCAGGCTTACGAAGGGCCGGCCAGCCATTTCGTGGGCGGCTTCCTGGGCAAGGCCAATGTGTTCACGCCCAAGTCCGAGCAGTACGAAAACGAAGCGCGCGCCCGCATCGGCGAGGCGCATATTCCGATGGCCGGCGCGCCGGTGCCGCAAGGCGCGGTGATCGTGCGGCCTGAAAAGATCCTGTTTTCCGAACCTGCCGCCTGTGCCCTGCCGGGCCGCATGAAGACTCGCGTCTTCCAGGGCAACCACTGGCTATGCCAGGTGGATACGTCGGTGGGCGAAGTGATGGTGATCCGCCAGAACGACGGCGTGCCGGTGCCCGCCGAGGGCGAGGCCGTGCATTTGCGCTGGCGCGCGCAAGACATGTGCGAGGTTGCGTCCGCGCCGCAGGGCCGCCCGTCATGAGTACGCGCACCAACCCCTGGGTGCTGAGCGCGCCGGCGCTGGTGGTGTATGCCACCTTCCTGGTGGTGCCGATGGCGCTGGTATTTCTCATCAGCTTTTTCGACTTCCAGTTCTACGGCGGAATGCAGGCCACGTTCACCTGGAAGAACTACTTCGAGATCTTCAGCGACGGCTATTACTACGAGATCTACGCGCGCACGTTCGGCGTGGCCGCCGCCGTGACCGTGGCCTGCCTGGTGCTGGGCACGGCCGAAGCGTATGTGTTGTCGCGCATGGCCAACCCATGGAAGGGCTTGTTCCTGATGGTGGTGCTGGGGCCGCTCTTGATTTCGGTGGTGGTCCGCACGCTGGGCTGGGCGCTGTTGTTCGGTTCCACCGGCCTGATCAACAAGGTGTTGATGGGCATCGGCCTGACCTCGACACCCGTGGACCTGATGTACAGCAACCTGGGCGTGGGCATCGCGCTGACGCACGTGCTGGTGCCCTTCATGGTGATTTCGGTGTGGGCGTCCTTGCAACGGA
The DNA here is from genome assembly GCF_029637605.1 of Achromobacter spanius. Classification (NCBI taxonomy): domain Bacteria; kingdom Pseudomonadati; phylum Pseudomonadota; class Betaproteobacteria; order Burkholderiales; family Alcaligenaceae; genus Achromobacter; species Achromobacter spanius. Next base: position 4,485,551 of record NZ_CP121261.1, read on the forward strand.
TAAACCCGGCTACGGAAGCCGCCGCGCTGTCGTTGGGTGCGTCGCAGTTCACCGTGATCCGCCGCGTCATCGTGCCGCAGGTCATGCCAGGCATTCTGTCGGGCGCCATCATGGTGTTTGCGATGGCGGCAAGTTCCTTCGCCACGCCGGCCATCATCGGCGGGCGGCGGCTGAAGAACGTGGCGACCGCCGCCTACGACGAATTCCTGAATACGCTGAACTGGCCGCTGGGCGCGGCCCTGGCGGTAGTGCTGCTGCTGGCGACCGTGGTGGTGTTGCTGTCGGCCAACCGCATCATCGAACGCAAGTACGGCGCCGTCTTCAACCAGGCCGGAGGCTGAGATGCAATTTCGTAACGGCCCCATCGGCCTGGTATTCCACACGCTGTTCATCCTCTTCATCCTGGCGCCGATCGTCATGGTGTGCGCGGTGGCGTTCACCTCTGAAGGCTTTATCTCGCTGCCCACCAGCGGGCTGTCGCTGCGCTGGTTCCGCGCCATTCTGGACAATCCGCGCTTCATTGAAGCGTTCTGGTTCAGCCTGGGGCTGGGTACGCTGTCGGCAACGTTGGCCATCGGCCTGGCCGTGCCCAGTGCGCTGGCGCTGGCTCGCAACCGCTTCCCCGGCCGCGAGGCGCTGGTGGCCTTCTTCCTGTCGCCGCTGATGATTCCGCATGTGGTGCTGGGGTTGGCCTTCCTGAAGTTCTTCACCACGGTGGACCTGGCCGGCACCTATGTGGGCCTGGTGGTGGCGCACGTGATATTGGTGATGCCCTACGCGCTGCGCCTGGTGCTGGCGTCGGCCACCGGCATCGACCCCGCGCTGGAGCGCGCCGCGCAGTCGCTGGGCGCGTCCAACTGGACGGCGTTCCGGCGCGTGGTGCTGCCACTGCTGTTGCCGGGCGTGGTCAGCGGTTGGGTGATCGCCTTCATTACGAGCTTTGACGAATTGACCATGTCGATTTTCATTGCCTCACCGTCCACGACGACGTTGCCGGTGCGCATCTTCCTGCACATCGAAGACACGATCGACCCGCTGGTCACCGCCGTGTCGGCCGTGCTGATCTACGTGACCATCATCGCCATCTTCATCCTGGACCGCGTGGTCGGCCTGGAAAAGCTGTTTGTAGGAAAGGGACGCTAATGACGGACGAGAAAGAACTGGCGCCCCGCGCGCCCGTGCATCGCGGCATTTATGACGCCGTGGTGATCGGCGGGGGCTTGGTGGGTTCGGCCATCGCTTATGGCTTGCGGCGCGAACTGGATCACGTGGCCGTGCTGGACGAAGGCGACGTGGCTTACCGCGCGTCACGCGGGAACTTCGGGCTGGTGTGGGTGCAGAGCAAAGGCATGGGCCTGCCGCGCTACGGCGTGTGGACCATGACGTCCGCCTCGGGCTGGCCGCGCCTGGCCGCGCAACTGCTGGATGAGACCGGCGTGGACGTGCATCTGGAGCAACGCGGCGGCCTGCACGCACTGCTGAGCGACGAAGAGGTAGAGGCGCGCGGCACGTTCATGAAGACCCTGCTGGCACAGCCCGGCATGGCGCAGTACGACTGGAAGCTGTTGGACCGCGCCGAAGTGGCCGATCTTGTGCCGGGCATCGGCCCCGATGTGCGCGGCGCCACTTGGACGCCGGTGGACGGCATAGCCAACCCGCTCAAGCTGCTGCGCGCGCTGCATGCGAGTTTTGCACAGCGGGTTGTGGATTACCTGCCGCGCCGTCCGGCGCAAGGCATCAAGCAGCGCGATGGCGTGTTCGAGATCGCGACCCCGGGCGGCACGGTGCGCGCACATAAGCTGGTGCTGGCATCCGGCCTGTCCAACAAGGAGCTGGGCACGCAAGTTGGCCTGGACGTGCCCGTGCGCCCGCAGCGCGGCCAGATCGTGGTGCTGGAACGCACGCGCCGCATGCTGGAGACGCCGTTGTCCACCTTGCGCCAGACCGATGAAGGCACCTGGCTGATCGGCGATTCGCAGGAAGAAGCCGGCTATGTGGATAACCTGGTTGGCCTGCCCATCCTGGGTACGCTGGCCGACCGTGCCGTGCGCACGCTGCCGGCCCTGCGCGACGTGCGCGTGGTGCGCAGCTGGGCGGCGCTGCGCGTGATGTCCAAGGACGGCTTTCCCATTTATCAGCAATCCGAAACGTGCCCCGGCGCCTTCGTCGCCACCTGTCACAGCGGTGTGACGCTGGCCGCCGCGCACGCGCTCAATCTGGCGCCCATGATTGTGGCCGGCAAGCTTGCCGACGACATGGCGCCCTTCTCGACCCGGAGGTTCCATGTTCAAGAGGCTTGACGAGGCGCAGCGCCAGACGCAAAGCGCGCCCGTGCGCGTGACGGTCAATGGGGCCGAACTGCAATGCCGCCCGGGCGATACGGTGGCGGCGGCGTTGTTCGCGGGCGGCGTGTCGGCCTGTCGCGACACGGCGGTGAACGAAGTGCCGCGCGGCCCCTATTGCATGATGGGCGTGTGCTACGACTGCCTGGTCACCATTGATGGCCAGGCGAACCAGCAGGGCTGCATGACGGCCGTGCGCGAGGGCATGAAGATCGAGCGCCAGTTGGGCGCGCGCAAGGTGCAGGCATGATCGAAACAACGCAATGCGATTTGCTGGTGGTGGGCGCGGGCCCGGCGGGCCTGGCGGCGGCAACGCTGGCGGCCACGTTGGGCGTGGACACCGTGCTGTTGGATGAACAACCGGCGCCGGGCGGCCAGATCTATCGCGCCATCACCACCACGCCGGTCACCGACCGGGGCATCCTGGGCGAAGACTATTGGCATGGCGCGTCGCTAGTGGGGCCGTTCAAGCAATCGGGCGCGCGCTACGTGCCGGGCGCCACCGTCTGGGCCGTGGCTGAGCGCACGGCGCCGCAGCCCGATAAAGGGTTCGAGGTGGCGTATTCGGTGGCGGGCGAGGCGCGCATTGTGCACGCGCGCCGGCTGCTGCTGGCCACGGGCGCGCAAGAGCGGCCCTTCCCGATTCCGGGCTGGACGCTACCCGGCGTGATCACGGCGGGCGCGGCGCAGATTCTGCTGAAGTCGGCGGGTGTGGTGCCGGCCGACCGCACGGTGCTGGCGGGCAGCGGTCCGCTGCTTTATCTGGTGGCCTGGCAATACCTGAATGCCGGCGTGAAGATCGACGCGCTGCTGGAAACCACGCCGCCCGGACGCATGGGCCAGGCGCTGCCCAAAGTGTGGGGATTCCTGCGCTCGCCTTATCTGGGCAAGGGCTTGAAGCTGCTGCGCGCCGTCAAGGCGGCAGTGCCGATCACGCGCGGCGTGACGGCCTTGGAAGCGCTGGGCAATGGCAAGCTGGAAAGCGTGCGCTACACGGCGGGCGGCGTCACCAAGACCTTGCCCGCTGAACAACTGATGCTGCATCAGGGCGTGGTGCCCAACGTGAACCTGTCGCGCGCCGTGGGGGCGGAGCACCGCTGGAACGACGCACTGGACTGTTGGGAGCCACAGGTCGACGAATGGGGTTTGACGTCGGTGGACGGCATCGGCATGGCGGGCGATGGCGCGGGGATCGCGGGCGCGCTGGCAGCGGAGCATCGGGGCCGGCTGGCCGCCTTGCAGGCCGCGCATCTGCTGGGCCGCATCGATGCCCGCAAACGCGATAGCGAGGCCGTGACGCCGCGAGACGCGCTGGCTCGTGCCGTCAGGGGCCGCGAGTTCTTCGACGCGCTGTACAAGGCGCCAGACGCCTTCCGGCGGCCCACCGGCGACACTATCGTGTGCCGCTGCGAGGAAGTCACCGCCGCGCAAGTGCGCCAGACGGTCAAGCTGGGCTGCACTGGTCCGAACCAGATGAAGGCCTTTCTGCGTTGCGGCATGGGGCCGTGCCAAGGACGCTTCTGCGGGCTGACCGTGGCCGAGATCATTGCCGAGGAACGCGGCGTGCCGACGCAGGAAGTGGGCTATTACCGGCTGCGCTTCCCGACCAAGCCGCTGACCTTGGGAGAACTCGCGTCGCTGCCGCAGACGGATGATTCCCGCCAGGCCGTGGTCCGTCTGAAGAAGTAATGCCATGACCGATGCAACGCGGTCGGCGCAAGTCATCATCATCGGCGGCGGCCTGCATGGCAGCTCGGCGGCGCTGCATCTGGCGCGCGCCGGCGTGTCGGCCCTGGTGATCGAAAAGAACTACGTGGGGCGGCATGCCTCGGGCGTGAACGCGGGTGGCGTGCGCACCTTGTCGCGGCACTTGGCCGAAGTGCCGCTGGCGCTGGCCTCGCGTGAAATTTGGTATCGCATCGGCGAGCTGGTGGATGACGACTGCGGCTTCGAGCAGCACGGCCAGGTGCGCGTGGCCGAGGACGCCGCCGATGTCCAGGCGCTGCAAACGCGCTTGCGCACGATGACCGATCACGGCTACACGCACGAACAATGGATCAGCGCCGACGACCTGCGTGACATGATCCCGATGATTGCGCCCAGCATCCAGGGCGGCTTGATCGCGCGTGAGGATGCGGCGGCCGACCCCTACCGCACGACGCTGGCGTTTCGCAGTAAGGCCGCAAGCCTGGGCGCGCGTTTTCTGGAAGGCGTGCGCGTGGACCGCGTGTCGCAAGACGGCGGACAGTGGCGCGTGGACACCGATGCGGGCACCTACACCGCGCCGCAGGTGTTGAACTGCGCGGGCGCCTGGGCCGACCGTATCGCCGCGCAATGGGGCGAGCCGGTGCCGTTGTTGGCGATCAGCCCGATGATGCTGGTGACCTTGCGCATGGACCACTTCCTGGATCCGGTCGTGCTGGGCACGGGGCGCGCGCTCTCTTTCAAGCAGCGCACGAACGGCACGGTGCTGATCGGTGGCGGGCGGCGCGCCTGGGTGGATCGCGACGCGGAATGGACCGAGCTGGACTTTCGTTCCCTGGCCGAAGGCGCGCGCACGGTCTGCGACCTGTTTCCGCACATGCGCCACGCCGTCGTGAACCGGGGCTGGGCCGGCATCGAAGCGGCCATGCCGGACGAGATTCCGGTCATTGGCCGCAGCAGCCGCCACGAGACCGCCTTCCATGCCTTCGGCTTTTCGGCGCATGGTTTCGAACTGGGGCCGATCGTGGGTCGCATCATGGCCGACCTGATCACCACCGGCGCGACGGACATGCCGATTGAGCCATTCCGGATTGAACGTTTTTCGGACGCCACGATGGCGCCCACCCCATCAGAAAAGGAGCAAGACGTATGAACAACGATATCGTGCGCAAAGACACCAACCAGCGCCTGAGCCGCATCGTGATCCACGGCGATACGGTCTATGTGGCAGGCGTGACGTCAACGGCCGAGGGCGGCATCGTCCCGCAGACGCGCGACGTGCTGGCGAAGATCGACGGCTATCTGGCGCAGGCCGGCACCGACAAATCGCGGCTGTTGTCGGTGCAGATCTGGTTGAAGGATATCGACCAGGACTTCGCCGGCATGAACAGCGTGTGGGCCGAGTGGGCGTTGCCCGAGGCGATGCCCACCCGCGCCACCTGCGAGGCCAAGCTGGCCGCGCCGGAGCTGTTGGTGGAGATCATCGTGACGGCCGCCAAGCGGCCGGGGTATGTCAGCGGGCCGGTGTCTGAAAGCTGATCTGACCGGGGCGGCCCGGCAGGTTCAGGGTGGCCGTGGCGGGCGGCGTGGTCGCGATGACCTGGCCGGCGCGCAGCACCATCAGCCGGGTAGCACGCAGGCGTAGCGCCTCGACGGGGTCGCGCGCTTGCAGCAGCACCAGGTCGGCGCGCTTGCCGACCGCGATGCCCGTGTCGTCCAACCCCAGGATCTTGGCGGGCGTGGTCGTCACGGCCTCGAAACAGGCGCGCATGGCGTCCTGGCCCGTCATCTGAGCCACATGCAGGCCCATGTGCGCTACTTCCAGCATGTCGCCCGAACCCAGGCTGTACCAGGGGTCCATCACGCAGTCATGGCCGAAGGCCACCGGCACGCCGGCCGCCATCAATTCGGGCACGCGCGTCATGCCTCGGCGCTTGGGATAAGTGTCGTGGCGGCCTTGCAGCGTGATGTTGATCAGCGGGTTGGCAATGGCAGCCACGCCCGCTTCGCGGATCAGCGGGATCAGCTTGGACACGTAGTAGTTGTCCATCGAATGCATGGACGTCAGGTGCGAACCGGTCACGCGGCCATGCAGGCCCAGGCGCTGCGTGTGATAGGCCAGCGTTTCGATGTGGCGTGACAGCGGGTCGTCGCTTTCGTCGCAGTGCATGTCCACGCGCAGGCCGCGCTCGGCGGCCAGTTCGCACAGGATGCGGACAGATTCGGCGCCGTCCTGCATGGTGCGTTCAAAGTGCGGAATGCCGCCCACCACGTCCACGCCCATGTCGAGCGCGCGCTTCAGGTTGTCCAGCGCGCCGGGCGCGCGCAGCACGCCGTCTTGCGGGAAGGCGACCAGTTGCAGGTCCAGGTACGGTTTGACCTGCTCGCGCACGTGCAGCAGCGCTTCGGTGGCCAAGAGGCGCGGGTCACAGACGTCCACGTGCGAACGGATGGCCAGCAGGCCACGGGCGACGGCCCAGTCGCAATACGCCAGCGCGCGTTCCACCAGCGCTTCCTGTGTCAACAGCGGCTTCAGCTCGCCCCACAACGCGATGCCTTCCAGCAGCGTGCCGGACTGGTTCACGCGCGGCAGCCCAAACGACAGCGTGGAGTCCATATGAAAGTGCGCGTCCACGAACGGCGACGTCACCATCTGACCGGCCGCATCGATGGTCTGGCCGGCCTCGGCCTTCAACGCCGGTTCCACCGCCGTAATACGCCCCTGCGCCACGCCGATGTCGATATTCGTGCGGCCATCGGGCAGCGTGCAATTCTTGATGATCAGGTCGAGCATGGTTGGGTCCTAGCGAATAGTTTTAGCGTTCGCCCTTGCGGTAGGGCTTCATCAGAGCCTGCGGGTAGGCGGCGCGGCGCGCCATCACTACCAAGGCCAGGATGGACAGGATGTAGGGCAGCATCAAATACACCTGATACGGTAGCTCAGGCAATCCGGGCAAGGCCGCGCCGCCTTGTTGCAGGCGCAGTTGCAGCGCATCGAAAAAGGCAAAGATCAGCGCGCCCAGCAATGCTTTGCCCGGGCGCCAGGACGCGAACACCACCAGCGCCACGCAGACCCAGCCACGGCCGTTGACCATGTTGAAAAAGAAGGCGTTGAACGCGGCCAGCGTCAGGAAGCTGCCGGCAACCCCCATCAGCGCCGACCCCGCCACGATGGCGCCCATGCGCAGCCGCGTGACCGACAGGCCCTGCCCTTCGGCGGCGGCGGGGTTTTCACCCACCATGCGAATCGCCAGCCCGACCGGCGTGCGGTTCAGCACCCAGGCCAGAATCGGCACGGCGGCCAGCGCGATCAGCGTCATGGGCGTCTGCCCGGCCAGTACGGGCCCGATCAACGGAATGCCGTCCAGGAACTTCATTTCAGCAAACGGGGTGATGGTGGGCGGCGTGTTCACGCTGGGAAACGTCACGCGGTACGCAAAGTACGACAGGCTGGTCGCCAGCAAGGTCACTCCCAGCCCCGACACGTGTTGCGATAGCCCCAGCGGCACCGTCAACACCGCATGCAACAGGCCGAACACGGCCCCGGCGAACGCGGCCGCCAGCACGCCCACATACAGCGGTGCGCCCAGATACACGACCAGCCAGCCGGTGAAGGCGCCCGCGGCCATGATGCCTTCGATGCCCAGGTTCAGCACGCCGGCACGTTCGCACAGCAGCACGCCCAGCGTGCCCAGAATCAGCGGCGTCGCCAGGCGCAGCACGGCCACCCAGAAGGCCGAGGTGCTTAATAGATCCATCCATTCCATGGCGTGCTCCTCAAGCCAGATTGCGGCGCAGGCGGTACTGCGCGAATAGCGTCGCGACCAGCATGGCAAGCAACGAAGTGGCGACGATGACGTCGGCGATGTAGTTCGGCACGGCAATGGCGCGGCTCATGCTGTCGGCCCCCACCAGCATGCCGGCCACAAAGATGCTGGCCAGGATCACGCCCAGCGGATGCAGGCCGGCCAGCATGGCGACGACGACGCCGGTGTAGCCGTAGCCCGGCGACATGTCCAGCGTGACGTAGCCGGTGCGGCCCGCCACTTCAATGGCGCCTGCCAGACCGGCCAGCGCGCCCGACAGCATCGCGGTGCCCAGCATCACGCGGTTGACCGGCAGGCCCAGAAAGCGCGAGGCATGCGCGTTGGCGCCCACGGCCCGCATCTGGAAGCCGAAGACCGTGTAGCGGTTCAGCAGCCACAAGCCCAGCGCCAGCCCGGCCGCCCACAACAGCCCGGTATGCGCGCGCGTGCGTTCGATCAGCTTGCCCAGTTCCAGGTCGCCGTTCAGCGCCACGGATTGCGGCCAGCCCATCGCCATCGGGTCTTTCATAGGGCCGTCCAGCATCATGGACACGAACAGCAGCACGATGAAGTTGCCCAGCAAGGTGGTGACGACTTCATCCACGCCCAGCCGGGTTTTCAGCAGCGCGGGAATCAGCAGCAGCAAGGCGCCGGCCAGGGCCGCCGCCAGCATCATGCCGCCGAACAGCACGGGCACCGGCAGATCGAAACCGGTGCCGTCATGCAGGCCACCGATGGCCACCGCCGCTAGCGCGCCCAGATACAACTGGCCTTCGGCGCCGATGTTGTAGAAGCGCGCGCGAAACGCCACGGCACAGGCCAGGCCCGTCAACATCAGCGGGGTGGCGCGGGTCAGCGTTTCAGACAGCGCGAAGCGCGAGCCGAACGCGCCTTCGAACAGCAGCGCGTAGGTGCGGCCCACGGGCGCGCCGGCCCAGGCCACCAGCAAGGTGCAGATGGCCAGAGTGAAGAGGATGGCCGCGATGGGGGCCAAGGCCAGCGCCATGCGGCTGGGCTCGGGGCGGCGTTCCAGGATCAGTTTCATGCGAAGAATGCTCAATAGAAAAGGAAGCGGCGCAAGGCGGCGTGAACCGTCACGCGCGGGTTCCCGTCATGGCCAGGCCGACAGTGGCGGGCGTCCAGTCGGCCACCGGCTTGATGGCGACGAGCTTGCCGCCGCACAGCACGGCGATGCGGTCGGCCAGGGCGAAGATTTCTTCCAGGTCTTCGGACACCAGCAGCACGCCGGCGCCACGCGCGCGGGCGGCCAGCAACTGCTCGCGCACATAGGCCACGGCGCCGATGTCCAGGCCCCAGGTGGGTTGGTCGGCCACGATGAAGCGCGGTTCGCGCGCCAGCGTGCGTCCCAGGATCAGCTTCTGCATATTGCCGCCCGACAGGCTGCGCGTGCGTACGTCCAGCGACGCCGCGCGCACGTCGAACTGCTTGGCCAGCGATGCGGCGTATGCCCGGCCCGCGCGCGCGCGGATCAAACCGTAGCGTGCGAAGCGCTTGTCCTTCAGGTCTTCGACGATGGCGTTTTCCCAGAGCGGGCTGTCGCCGATCATGCCTTCGCCGTGGCGATCCTCTGGGATGCGGCCCACGCGGGCCGCGGTCCAGCCGGCAGGCGACGTGGGCGCGGGGGCGTGTTCCGCGCCCAGCCGGATCGTGCCGTCGGACGGTTGGGCCAAGCCGGTCAAGACCGACACCAGCGCCTGCTGGCCGTTGCCGGCCACGCCCGCGATTGCCACGATTTCATGTTTGTGAACGGTCAGGTCCAGGCTGTCCAGGCGCGGCGCGCCAGCGCGGCTGTCGCGCACGGTGACCTGCGACAGCGTCACCACGGGCGCCGCTTGTTCGCCGGCGGCCACCGCTTCGGCGCGCGGCATGACCACCTTGCGCCCGACCATCAGTTCCGCAAGTTCGGCGGGGCTGGTGGCTGCGGTGTCGCGTTCGGCCACCAGCTTGCCCTGGCGCAGCACCGCCACGCGGCGCGACACGGCCATCACTTCGTCCAGCTTGTGCGAGATGAAGATGACAGCCAGGCCGTCGTCGACAAAACCGCGCAGCGTGGCGAACAGGTCCTGCACTTCCTGCGGCGTCAGCACCGCGGTGGGTTCGTCCAGGATCAGCACGCGCGCGCCACGGTACAGCGCCTTCAGGATTTCAACGCGCTGCTTTTCACCGACGGACAAGCCGCCCACGCGCGCATCCGGGTCCACGCCCAGGCCAAAGCGTTGACCCAGTTCAACCAGGCGTTTGCGTGCCTTGCCACGGCCGGACGCCAGCTTCCACAGCGATTCCGTGCCGACCATGATGTTGTCCAGCACGGTCAGGTTGTCGGCCAGGGTGAAGTGCTGATGCACCATGCCCACGCCCGCCGCCAGCGCGGCGTCGGGCCGGCCGGGCGGCAAGGGCTTGCCGAACACATCGATGCTGCCGGCGTCCGCCAGATAGTGGCCGAACAGAATCGACACCAGCGTCGATTTGCCGGCGCCGTTCTCGCCCAGCAGTGCCAAGACCTCGCCCTGCCGCAGCGTCAGCGAGATATCGTCGTTGGCCGTCAGGCTGCCGAAGCGTTTGGTGATCCCCGTCAGTTGCAGGGCGAGAGGCGCTTGGTTCATCGTGCCGAGGACTTGGGTTCTTTATCGTTGACCTTGACGGTGAAGCTGCCGTCCAGAATGGCCTTCTGCTTGGCTTCAACCTTGGCGACGAGCTCGGCGGGAATCTTCTTTTCAAAGGTGCCCAGCGGCGCCAGCGACGAGCCCTTGTACTTCATCAGCGAGTACTGGCCATAGTCGTCGGCCTTGAACGTGCCGGCCTTGATCTGCTTGAGCGCCTCGTTGATGGTGGGCTCCATGCTCCACAGGGCCGATGCCACCACGGTTTCGGGGTACTGCGGCTGCGTGTCGATCACGTTGCCGATGGCCAGCTTGCCGCGTTCCTTGGCGGCATCCGACACGCCGAAGCGCTCGGCGTACAGCACGTCCGCGCCCTTGTCGATCATGGCGAAGGCGGCTTCCTTGGCCTTCGGGGGATCAAACCACGAGCCGATGAAGGTCACGGTGAATTCGGCCTTCGGGTTCACTTCCTTGGCGCCTTCGATGAAGGCGTGCATCAGGCGGTTCACTTCCGGGATGGGGTAGCCGCCAACCAGGCCGATCTTGCCGCTTTGGCTCATGCCGCCGGCGATCATGCCGGTCAGGTAGGCGGGTTCCTGGATGTAGTTGTCGAACACCGAGAAGTTGGGTTGCTGCGGCTTGCCCGAGGAGCCCATCAGGAAGGCGGTTTGCGGATAGTCCTTGGCCACCTTGCGGGCGGCGGATTCCACCGCGAAGGCTTCACCCACCACCAGCTTGTTGCCCTGCTCGGCGTACTGGCGCATGACGCGCTCGTAGTCGGCGTTGGTGACGTTTTCCGAGAACGTGTAGTCGATCTCGCCACGGTCGCGCGCAGCCGTCAGCGCCTTGTGGATGCGCGACACCCATTGCTGCTCGACCGGCACCGTATAGATGGCGGCAACCTTGGTCTTGGCGGGCGCCTGGGCTTGCACTGCGCCCGAGAACAGCAGCGCGCCGGTCGCGGCGGCCGCGGCCAGCTTGAGCAGCCCACGGCGGGCAATGCCGCCAGCGGACGGGGTGGACAGGGATTTCATGCGGGTGACTCCTTCGCGGGGGATGGAAACGTGATGGGATGGCAGCGATGCGGCGGCAGGATCGGCATCGCGGCCCATCCTGGCGAAGCAAGTTGTATGCCATGCGGCATTCCTCGCGACAAGTCGGGGAAACCTGATGGACGGGCAGGATTATAGGCACCCAGGGCGGGATCCGTGGCACCAATCTGGTGCCCATCGTTCCATGGGATGGACAGGGTCGCAGCGCAAAACGCAGTGTTCCCCTATCGGCCCCTCGGACTAAGCGCTGCGCAGGCGGCCACGCCATTAAAATCGCCGCTTCGGCCGCGCGTGGCGCGGCATGCTGGAAGATCCATGCAAGACATTCAATTGCTGCTCGAGCAGTACGGCGGGTGGCTGGTGTTCGCCAACGTCCTGGTCGAACAGGCGGGCCTGCCCGTGCCTGCCTACCCCATGCTGATTGCCGCGGGCGCGTTGGGCGGCGCGGCGGGTTGGCTGACGCCCTGGCTGGCCGCCACCGTGGCCTGCCTGTTGGCGGACACGCTTTGGTATGTGGCGGGTCGGCGCTATGGCGCGCGGCTGCTGGGCGTGGTGTGCAAGATGTCCTTGTCGCAGGACTCCTGCATCCGCCAGACGCAGCGGCTGTATTTGCGCATTGGTGTGCGGGCCTTGCTGGTCTGCAAGTTCCTGCCCGGCGCGGGCGCGCTGTCCACCGTCATGGCGGGCCTGACCGGCACGGCCTACCGCCGCTTCCTGCTGTATGACCTGGCGGGCGCCATGATCTGGGCGGGCTCCGGCTTGCTGCTGGGGGGCCTGTTCCACAGCGTGATCAACGATGTGCTGGACGTGCTGGGCACCTACGGCCCGATGGGGTTGGGCGTGCTGGGGGCGGTGCTGGCGCTGTACATCCTGGCGCGATTCCTGCGCCGCCGGCTTCTGTTGCGCAGCCTGCGCGTCATTCCCCGCGTGTCCGTCGACGAACTCATGCAATGGCGCCAAGATGGCCGCAACACGCTGGTCTTCGACGTGCGGCCCGACGTGCAGCGTGATGCCGCGCGCATACCCGGCGCCATCGCCGTGGATTTGAAGGCGCCCTTGCCCACGCTGGACGCGCAAGCGCTGGAGTCCGACATCGTGGTCTATTGCGCCTGCCCCAACGAAGTCTCGGCAGCACTGCTGGCCTCGCGCTTGCGCGCGGCGGGGTATCCGAAGACCTGGGCGCTGCGGGGCGGCTTCGAGGCGTGGACGGAACGCAATCACGAGGCCTGAGTCGCCGGGCTTGGGCTGGGCGATGTTCCGCGCCAAGCGCATAATTCCGTATCAGCCCGCCAAGCAGGCGGGCGGCTACAGGAGAGACGAATGCGGTTGTTGTTCTTGGGTGCTGGCGGCACCGGTGGATATTTTGGTGGGCGCGCGGCGCAGGCTGGCGCGGATGTGACCTTTCTGGTGCGCGAGCCACGCGCGGCGCGTCTGCGTGAACAAGGGTTGCGCATCCAGAGCCCGCTTGGCGATGTCACGCTGCACCCGAAGCTGGTTACGCAACAGACCTTGCAGGGCGCGTATGACGTGATTGTGCTGAGCTGCAAGGCGTATGACCTGGCCAGCGCCATCGATGCCATCCGCCCCGCGGTCGGCCCGGATACGGCGGTGCTGCCCATCATGAACGGCGTGCTGCAGTACGACGTGCTGGATCGCGAGTTCGAGCCGCATCGCGTGCTGGGCGGCCTGTGCCAGATCAACGCCACGCTTGGCCCCGAAGGCGAAGTGGTGCACCTGGGCAAGCACGCGAATATTGTCTTTGGCGAACGCGCCGGCCCGGCCCGCAGTGAACGTTGCGTGGCGTTGGAGCAGGCGCTGGCCGGGGGTGAATACGTCAGCCGCCTTAGTGAAGACATCCATCAGGACATGTGGGAAAAGTACGTCATGCTGACCACGCTGGCGGCCGCCACGTGTCTGATGCGCGGGTCGATCGGCCAGATCGCGTCCACCGATGACGGTATCGACATCCTGAAAAGCCTGTTGCAGGAATCGCAGTCCGTGGCGGCGGCGTCCGGCCATGCCGTGCGGCCTGAGGCCGATGCGTTTGTGCAGAACCTGATCAGCGACCGCACGCAGCCCATGACGGCTTCCATGTTCCGCGATTTGCGCCAAGGCCTGCCGGTCGAGGCCGATCACATCGTGGGCGACATGGTCAACCGCGCCCGAACCTTGGGCGTGAATGCAACGTATCTGCGCGTGGCGTATTCGCACTTGCAGGTCTATCAAGCGCAACGGGCGGCAGCTTGAGTTGCTGCATGGGATAGATGTATTGGTGCATGGATTGCAAAAAACTCGTCTGTTCTATTGGGTTTTTTGTTCGGATTTGACCGAATAGTATGGATTGCCGAATTCGGGGCGGCGCAGGGCATAGGCGCGTGGTGCGCCACCCGCCGCCCCGGTTTCCCTCCTAAGGAGCAAGACCATGAAAATCGCATTGATCGGCATTTCGGGCCGCGTCGGCTCGCGCGTGGCGGACGAACTGCTCAAGCGCGGCCACCAGGTGACGGGCATCGCCCGCAACCCGGCCGACGTCAACACCCAGCCAGGCTTGAGCGTGCAACAGGGCGACGCCACCGACCCTGAAACCCTGACCCCCCTGCTGACCGGCCACGATGCCGTGGTCAGCGCCACGCGCTTTGTGTCCACCGACGCCAAGCCCTTGCTGGCCGCCGTGAAGAACGCCGGCGTGCCGCGCCTGCTGGTGGTGGGCGGCGCGGGCAGCCTGCAAGTGGCGCCCGGCATGCTGCTGATCGACACCCCCGAATTCCCGGACGCGTACAAGCCCGAGGCGCGCGCGGGCGTCGTCTTCCTGGACACGCTGCGCCAGGAAAAAGTGCTGAACTGGACCTTCCTGTCGCCATCGGCAATGTTTGAACCCGGTGAGCGTACCGGGGCATTCCGGGTCGGCGATGACACCCTGCTGGCCGACGAGGAAGGCAAAAGCTGGATCTCGATGGAAGACTACGCGATTGCGTTGGCCGACGAGATCGAATCCCCCCAACACGCCCGCCGCCGCTTCACGGTCGGGTATTGACGCCGGCAATCTGAAGCCAGCAACCCTACCCCGCGACCCCATGTCCCCTATCGAACCCGTCGAACTGCCTCGCTCTTATCTGCTTCTGAACCATGGGCCCTCGGTGCTTGTCACCAGTGCCCATGGCGCGGCGCGCAACGTCATGGCCGCGGCCTGGGCGATGCCCTTGGACTTCAACCCGGCCAAGATGCTGGTGGTGGTGGACAAGAACACCTACACGCGCGAATTGATCGAGGCGTCCGGCGAGTTCGCACTGTGCATTCCGTCGCGCGCGCAGGCGGCCGCCACGCTGAAAGTGGGTTCGGAATCGGGCCGGGATGTGGACAAGTTCAAGGCGTGTGGCTTGAACACGTTTGCGGCCAGCAAGATCGGCGCGCCATTGGTCAGCGACTGCCTGGGCTGGTTGGAATGCAAGGTGGTGCCCGAGCCGCACAACCAACAGGCTTATGATTTGTTCATTGGCGAAGTCGTCGCCGCGTGGGCCGCGCCGGATGTGTTCTCTCAAAACCGCTGGCACTTTCCCGAAGACGAGCGGCGTTCGATCCACTACCTGGCGGGCGGCTCATTTTTTGCCACCGGCGAAGCCTTCAACGTTTCAGAATCGGAGTAGCCCTTATGCGCAGCGTGTATCTCGCGGGGTTCGACGTATTCCTGCCCGATGCCGCGGCGCATGGCCAGCGCCTGAAGGCGCTATGCGCCACCTACGGATTCGACGGCCTGTTTCCCTTGGACAACGCGGCACCCAAGGACTTGTCGGGGCCCGCGCTGGCGCAATGGATCTATCGCGAAAACGTCGCGTTGATCCGCCGCGCCGACATGGTGATGGCTAACCTGAATACCTTTCGTGGCGCCGAGCCTGATTCGGGCACGGCCTTCGAGGTGGGCTACGCCATTGCCTGTGGCAAGCCGGTCTGGGGCTACACCAGCCAGGCCGGGTCGCTGATCGATCAGGTGGCGGTGGGGGCGGCGGCGGACGACGGCGCGTCACGCATGGTGGATGCCGAGGGCTATACGGTGGAAGACTTTGGCCTGAACCTGAATTTGATGCTGGCATGCAGCGCGCGCATCGTCGTGGGTAAAGCGTCGGACTGCCTGGCCCTGATGGCGGCAGAGGCCAGCCGGTGAATCGCCTGCGCTAAGCAGGGATCCCCAGCGGCAAGCCTGCGCAGGCCGCTACTTCGCCGCCCTTTTGCGTGTCGCCTTCTTGGCCACCGGTGTACCCAGATATCCCATCACCGCGTCCACCACGGCTTGCTCAAGCTGCTCGGTGGAAAACCCCACGGGCGGCTCCAACGCCGCCGCATGCACTAACGACTCCATGATGCGCAGCACCACATAGGTGGCCAGGTCGCGGTCTTGTTGCGCGATCTCGGCCCGATGCAGCTCCAGCAGATGCCGCATGCGGCGGTGGATATCCTGGTCGGCCAGGCTGTGTTCGCGCGGCGTGTCGAACAGCGGAAACTCGCGTTCAAGCACCCGGTGCAGGGCCGGTTCCAGCAGATGCGCGTGCAGCATGGCCTGCACGATGGCGGCCACGCGTTCTTTCAAGGTCGCGGCAGGGTTGCTGTTCAGCACCTCGTCGATGACATCCAGCATGTCGTTGTCGTGGCGCTGATGCAGCGCGGCGATCAGCGCGTTCTTGTTCGGAAAATACTGGTACAGCGACCCGACGCTGACCCCAGCCGTTTCGGCGATCAGATTGGTGTTGGTTCCCGCATAGCCGTGCGTGGCCAAAATGCGAGCCGTGGCCTGCAGGATCGTGTCGACGGTGTGCTGGGACCTGAGCTGGCGCGGTGATTTTCGGGGCTGAGGGATAGCGGTCATGGATGCGTGGAAAGGCGAGTATCAAAGCTGAGCAATGGCTCATAAAATTCAGGGCAGGCAATCTGATTGTTCACCCGCAAGCGCGGATTATGCCATCGACGAATTCTCCGCGATGGTTTCAGATTGCCACAACCCTATCAAGGATTTCTCATGTCGAACGTATCGACGGCTGGGGCACCGCCCGCAGCCGGTGAACCCGTGCGCTCTGTATTTGTGCAGTTGTCGCCGTTGGTGGTGGTGGTGTTCATTGCATTTTTCATGGTCGGCCTGCCGATGCCGGTCTTGCCGCTCTACGTGACCGGCACGCTGATGATGAGCGCGCTGGTGGTGGGCGTGGTGGCCGGCCTGCAGTTTGCCGCCGCCCTGCTGTCGCGCGCCTATGCCGGCGCGCTGGCCGATCGCCAGGGCGCCAAGCGGGCGGTGGTGGTCGGCTGCCTGCTGGGGGCGGCGGCGGGTGTGCTGTATGTGCTGGCCGACGCCTTGTCGGCGCGGCCGCAAGGGGCGCTGACGGCGCTGTTGGCGGGCCGTGCGTTGATGGGCTGCGCCGAAAGTCTGATCGTCACCGGCGCGTTGAGCTGGGGCGTGGGCCGCGTGGGGCCGCAGCACGCGGGCCGCGTCATGGCCTGGGTGGGTGTCGCCATCTACGCCGCCTATGCCTTGGGCGCACCCGCCGGCATGCGGCTGTATGCCTATGCAGGCTTCGCGGGCCTGGCGTGGGCAACGGTCGTGATTCCGTTGGCGGCGCTGGCGCTGGTGTTGCCGCAACGCGCCGCGCCTGCGCTGGGTGGGGTGCGCACGCCCTTCTACCGGGTGCTGGGCATGGTGCTGTTGCCCGGTCTGGGGCTGGCCCTGACCAGTGTGGGATTCGGCGTGATCACCGCGTTTGTAAGCCTGCTGTTTGTGCAACGCGGCTGGGACGGCGCGGGATGGATGTTCAGCGCGTTCGGCGTGGGGTTCATTCTTGCCCGCGTCTTCTTCGCGGGTCTGCCTGACAAGCTGGGCGGCGCGCGCGTGGCGCTGGTGTGCGTGCTGATCGAGGCGGTGGGCCAGTGCCTGATCTGGCAAAGCGTCACGCCGATGTGGGCGTATGCCGGCGCATGCCTGACCGGCGCGGGCTATTCGCTGGCATTTCCGGCGTTCGGCGTCGAAGCGGTGCGGCGCGTGCCGGCGGCAAGCCGTGGCGCGGCCATGGGGGCGTATGTGGCGTTTCTGGACGTGGCGTTGGGTATCAGCGGCCCGCTGGCGGGCGGGCTGGCCGGCGCGCAAGGCGTGGGCGCCGTGTATGCGATGGGCGGCGCGTGCGCGTTGGCCGCGGTGTTCGTGGCCCTGGCGCTGCGGCGTCCGGCGCGGTAACAACCCATCGGGGCTGCGGCCCCGATGGGATGCGGTTCCCCTTAGACGGTGGCGGCCATTTCCAGGACTTCGTCGTCCACGGCTTCGGCGTTGCCGTCTTTCAGCTTTTGCAGATGGTCGGCCAGTTCGGCAATGGTCAGCGCGACCAGGCCGTGCTGGGCCGCGTAGCGCTCCAGCGAGGCGCCGCGCATCATGGTGCCGTCGGCGTTCATCAGTTCGCACAGCACGCCGGCGGGGCGCAGGCCGGCCAGCACGGCCAGGTCCACCGAGCCTTCGGTGTGGCCACGCCGCGTCAGCACGCCGCCGGGTTGGGCGCGCAGCGGGAACACGTGGCCGGGGCTGACGATGTCATCGCTTTGGGCCGACGGCGAGATGGCGGCGCGGATGGTGGTGACGCGGTCAACCGCCGACACGCCGGTGCTGACGCCTTCGCGCGCTTCGATGGACACGGTGAAGGCGGTGGCAAAGCGGCTTTGGTTGCGCGTGACCATGGGCGGCAGTTCCAGCCGGTCCAGGGTTTCGCCGGGCAGGCACAGGCAGACGATGCCGCTGCCGTCGCGGATCAACTGCGCCATGACGGGCACGGTGAGCTTGTCGGCGGCGACGATCAGGTCGGCTTCGTTCTCGCGGTCGAAGTCGTCCATGAGGATGACCGGACGGCCCAGGCGCAGATGATGCAGCGCGCGTTGTAAACGCGCGGCAAAGGGTTGCGAAGCCAGGCTGGGAAGGGACTGCGGGGTATTGAGGGTGGACATTGAAACGCTCTCGCAAAATAAAGTGGGCGAAAAACGTTTCAGGGCTAATCGACTGCCGAACGCAATACAACGTTCCAGGCGCATGGGCGCCTGGATAACGGGGTGTTGTGCCGGCACATCTTCTCTCATCCGGACTATGACCGTCGGCTCTGGCATCTCACCAGATCTGCTGACCCCGATGTCCGTGAAGGACGCCGGGCGCTCGCGGGCTCGCCACATTGCATGGCATACCGCCGGTGGGGAATTGCACCCCGCCCTGAAGACGTACTGCATGTCGTGTTAACGACATCGGCGATTGTACGCCTGTCTGCGCAGATCGCGGAACAGACCGGGCGGGACGTGAACGCGGATTTTCAGGGGACGGATTTGCCGGCCCGGGCGGGTTTGGTCGTCGTCTTCTTGATTGGCGGCTTCGTCGCCGGCTTCGTCGCCGGCTTCGTCGTCTTCTCCGGCGGCTTCTCGGTCGCCGGCTGCGTCGCTTTCTTCGCCGTCTTCTTCTTCGGCAGCGCCAGCATCGTGCCCCGGCATGGCGGCGTGCCGCACAGGCAGCGGTAGCCTTCCTTCAGCGCCTTGGTGATGCGGCCGTCCAGAACCAGACCGTAGTCATACGACAGTTCGGTGCCGCGCGCGATGTCCTGCAAGGCGACGATGTACACGCGCTTGCCGTGCTTGCCTTCCTGCGCCTCGCAGTTGGGCTCACAGGAGTGGTTGATCCAGCGGGCATCGTTGCCTTCGTCGCCGCCGTCGATCACGCGGCCCGAGCTGAGCGCGAAGAAGAAGGTGTGGAAGGGGTCGTCGGGGTTGGTGGGGTGGCGCCGGTCGGCTTCCTTGGCGCTGATGCGCGCGCCGCCGTATTCGATGATGCGTGTGCCGGCGGGGATCTTGCGGGCGGCGAAGACGCCGTTGCCATGCAGCTTCGAGCGGCGGACAACATGCCAGGGCTTGATCGGGGTGGCTTCGGTGGTCATGTAGGCGTTGGGGAAGGCGTTGGAGGAGCGTCGGGGCGCGCGAGACGAAACAGAATTATATCGACGCGCCTGTGACAGGATCACAGGCGTATAGTTGGCGCCGCCTGGTCCTTGGTTGATTTCATCATGATCGTCCGTCCGCGTCCCTCCGCGCTGGCCCTGTTCTTTGTGATGCGCGGTTCCATCATCCCGCGCATTGTCGGCAAGATCCTTGTCATCACGCTGTTGTCGTGCGTGGTGGTGTGGATGTACCACCGACTATGGTTTTCGCCCGCGCACCTGACGGCGGTGCCCTTCTCGTTGTTCGGCCTGGCCTTGTCGGTCTTCATGGGCTTTCGCAACAACGTCTGCTATGACCGCTGGTGGGAAGCCCGCAAGCAATGGGGCGACCTGATCGTGCAGGCGCGCAGCCTGGCCCGCGAAAGCGCGGTGCTGCTGGCCGCCAGCACGGCCAACCCGATTCAGGAACGGCTGGTGCGGCGCTGCATCGGCTTCGGCTACGGGCTGGCGGCGCGGCTGCGCGGGCAGGACATGGTGCAGGCCGTGCGCCCCTGGGTGCAGCAGGACGAGCTGGACACGCTTGCCGGTTGCCGCAATGTGCCGGACGCGCTGCTCATGGCCATCAACCGCGACCTGGCCGGCTGCCTGCGGCGCGGCGAACTCAGCGACATTCTCTACCAGGCGCTGACCCAGCGGGTAGCGCAGTGCGCCGCCATCCAGGCCGCCTGCGAACGCATCAAGTTCACGCCCTGTCCGTTTGCCTATTCGCTGCTGCTGCATCGCACGGCCTGGCTGTTCTGCCTGCTGCTGCCGTTCGGCCTGGTGGGCACGCTGGAATATCTGACGCCCGTGGCCGTCACCATCATCGCCTACACCTTCTTCGGGCTGGATGCCTTGGGCGACGAGCTCGAAGACCCGTTCGGCCTGGAAGAAAACGACCTGCCGCTGTCGGCCCTGGCGCGCGTGATCGAGATCGACCTGCTGGAAGGCCTGGGCGTGCGCCCGTTGCCGGACGCCGCGGTGCCTGAAGACTTCATCCTGCGCTGACGCCGGCTTAGCCCACTGGCCCGGTCAGCGGCAGCATGGTTTCTTTCAGTCGGCGCAGCACAAAGCACGACTTGCTGTGGCGTATGCCGGGGATGCGGTAGAGCTGTTCACGCAGCAGGCGTTCGTAGTCGCGGGTGTCACGCACGGCGATGCGGATGTAATAGTCGTAGTCGCCGGACACCAGGAACGCTTCCAGCACCTCGGGAATGGCCGCCAGCGCCCGGCCGAACTCGTAGAGCGTTTCTTCGCTGTGGCTTTCCAGCGTGACGTGGACGATGACCGTGTCCATGAAGCCCAGGCTGGCCGGATCGATGTCCACGGTGTAGCCGCGGATGACCCCGGCGCCCTCCATGCGCTTGATGCGGTTCCAACACGGGGTGGACGACAGCCCCACCGCCGCGCCGATCTCGTTCAGGCTGGCGCGCGCGTTGTCTTGCAAGACCTTCAAAATGGCCAGATCAAACTTGTCCAGGTTCATTTTCTTTGATTCCTCCAAATCAAAGATGAATTTACTCTGGATGGCCCTGATTCGTAGAAAAGAAGATAAAAATTCTTCGCCGCTCCGAATAAGATAGATAGCATGAACGATCGCCTGCACCCCACCGCCGCCGCCGCGCTTGCCGCCACTGAAACCGCCCCTGCAAACGGGGCCAAGATTCTGCTGGACACCTTGATTGCGAACGGGGTCGACACGGTCTTTGGCTACCCCGGTGGCGCGGTCCTGCCGCTGTACGACGCCCTGTATGCCGAGCCGCGCTTGCGCCACGTGCTGGTGCGCCACGAACAGGCCGCCGTGCATGCCGCCGAAGGCTATGCCCGCACCACCGGCCGCACGGGCGTGGTGTTCGTGACCTCGGGTCCCGGCATGGCCAACACCACATCGGGTCTGCTTGACGCCATGTGCGATTCGATTCCGGTGCTGTGCATCAGCGGCCAGGTGGCCACGGCCGCCATCGGCACCGATGCGTTCCAGGAGTGCGACGCCATCGGCATTTCGCGTTCCGTCACCAAGTGGAATACCCAGATCCGCGCCGTGGACGACGTGGCCAATGTGGCGGCGCGCGCGTTCGAATTGACTCGCCAGGGCCGCCCCGGACCGGTGCTGGTGGATTTTCCGAAGGACGTGCAACTGGCCGTGCCGCGCGACGCGGACGATGATGTGCCGGGTTTGCCGTCGCAGCAAAAGCTGGCCGCGCTGCGCGCGCGCCGGCAGTCCGGCAAGCTGGCGGCCAAGCTGCCGCAGTCGGCCGTGCGGCGCGCCGCCGCGCTGATCGCCCAGGCCAAGCGGCCCATCTTCTACGGCGGGGGCGGCCTGATCAATGCCGGCCCGGAAGCCTGCCAGGCCTTCACCGACCTGGTCCGCCACACCGGCGCGCCCTGCACCTTGACGCTGATGGGGCTGGGCGCTTTCCCCGCGTCCGACCCGCAGTTTGTCGGCATGCTGGGCATGCACGGCACGGTCGAGGCCAACCTGGCCATGCACAACTCAGATCTGGTGGTGTGCATTGGCGCGCGTTTCGATGACCGCATCACCGGCAAGCTGTCCGAGTTCTGCCCGCATGCGCGCAAGATCCATATCGACATCGACCCCGCTTCCATCAACAAGGTGGTGCGCGTGGACGTGGCGCTGGTGGGCGACTGCCTGCCGCTGGTACGCGCGTTGCGCGCCGAACTGGGCGATGCGCCGTTGGACGCCGCGCGGCTGGCGCCCTGGTTCAAGCGTATTGATACGTGGCGCGCGCAGGACTGCCTGGGCTTCACGCCCGCCGCCGATGCGATTTTGCCGCAGCACCTGATGGCAAGCCTGAACGCCGCGCTGGCCGACCGCGATGCGATCGTCTCCACCGACGTGGGCCAGCACCAGATGTGGGCCGCGCAATACCTGCGTTTCGACAAGCCGAACCGTTGGCTGACGTCGGGTGGCGCGGGCACGATGGGCTACGGCGTGCCGGCCGCGATTGGCGCGCAGGTGGCGCACCCGGACAAGACGGTGGTGTGCGTCAGCGGCGACGCATCGGTATTGATGAACATCCAGGAACTGTCCACCGCCATGCAGCACGAGACGCCTGTGAAGGTCGTGCTGTGCAACAACGGCTACATGGGCATGGTGCGCCAATGGCAAGAGCTGATCCATGGCGGGCGGTATAGCCACAGCTATAACGCGTCATTGCCGGATTTCGTGGCGCTGGCGCGCGCGTTCGGCTGGGGCGCGGCGCGCGTGGATGATCCGGCAAAGCTGGATGCGGCGCTGGCCGAATGCCTGGCGCACGATGGGCCTTACTTTTTGGACGTGGCGGTGACGGCGCAGGAAAACTGCTTTCCGATGATGCCTGCGGGGCATGGGCATCAGAAGATGATGTTGGCGGAAGGGGTTTGGTATCAGGACGAGACGACCTGATTTTTTTGCGGGGGTGATGGGTTGCGCGCGATGGGGGTGACCGTGCGCGGGGCGATTTTTCCGCGCTTCACCCATCCTACGAAGATGGCGTTGTCTCTGTAGGATGGATGAAGCGCGCACCGGTCTAACTGTTCCACGACGCCCGGTTTCGCGCGCAACCCATCACCACAACCCCCATCACCCCCACAACCCCATTCACCTCAAAACTGAATCGACAACCCCCCGTCCACTACCAACACGTGCCCGTTCACATACGACGCCGCCGGTGACGCCAGAAACACCGCCGCCCCGGCGATCTCCTCGGGCTCACCCCACCGCCCCGTCGGATTGCGCGCCGCAATACGAGGACCGAAATTCGGGTCCGCCACCATGGCCGCGTTCGTCTCTGTTGCGAACGTACCCGGCGCGATGGCGTTGCTGGTGATGTGGTGGCCGCCGAACTCCGCCGCCAATGCCCGCACCATGCCCGTCAGGCCCTGTTTGGCGGCGGGATAGACGGCGTCACCCGCGCGCGCCAGTTCGCCCACCACTGACGTGATGGCGATCAACCGGCCGCCGCCCTGGCGCATCATGCGCTCGGCGGCGAACTTCGCCAACAGCATGCCGGCCACCAGATCCGTATCGATCAATTCGCGGATCTCGGCGGGGCTGGTGTTGCGCAGCGTCTTGCGGTTGCGCGCGCCTACGTTGTTCACCAACACGTCCAGCCGGCCATGTTCGTCGTCAATACGCTGGAACGCGCGTTCCATGTCGGCGTCGTCGCTGACATCGAACGGCAAGGCATGCGCGTCCAAACCAGCGTCGGCCAGCTCGGCCACGGCCGCGTCCACGGACCCGGCGTTGCGGCCGTTGATCAGGACACGCGCGCCGCATCCGGCCAAGGCCCGCGCAATGCAAAAGCCCAGCCCGCGCGCGGACCCGGTCACCAGCGCGACCTGTCCGGTCAAGTCGAAGTTACGCAGATAAGGTAGTGTCGTCATCAGTGCTGTCCTGCTTCGTTCGTTCTCATTCCCTGAACTCCGGCGCCCAATGCAAAAGCCGCCGTTCCAGCCAGGTCACACAATAAACCAACACAATGCCCACGATGGACAGCAGCGTCACGGCCGCGAACATGTCGGTGGCGTTCAGCGTGGCCAGCGCGGTGATCATCAAGTACCCCATGCCCGTGGTGGACCCGACGAACTCGGCCAGCACCACGCCGATCAGCGCGAAGCTGATGGCATTGGGCAAGGCGGCGAACGTCCATGCCGCCGCGGTCGGGATGCGCACGCGCCACAGGATCTGGCGCGGCGAGCCGCCCAGCGTGCGGCAGAAGTCGACCAGTTCGCGTTCCACGCTGCGCCCGCCCTTGTAGGTGTTGAAGAACACCAGAAAGAACACCACGAACCACGAGGTCACCACCTTGGACGCCAGCCCCAGGCCGAAGAACATGGTGATGAGCGGCACGAAGGCGATGCGCGGCATGGAATTGAACGCCACGATAAAAGGGTTGAACACGTCGGCCAGAAAGCGGCTGCGGCTAAGCGTCATGCCGACGATGAAGCCGCTGCCCACGCCCACCACCAGCCCCACCATCGTGGCCTGCAAGGTCAGCCATAGATGCGGCCAGACCGAGCGCGGGCCGGGTTGCATCCATTCCCAAAGCCGCACCGCCACGCGCGACGGCTGGCTGATGAAGAAGGGGTCGAACAGGGTGTTCTGCGTGAACCAGGGGATGCGTGTCAGCGTTTCCCACGAGCCCAGGATGACGGCAAGAATCAGCACTTGCCACAAGGTGATGCGAACGCGGCGCTTGACGCCGGCGCGGCGGTCCAGCCGCAGCTGGTCCTGCAGCGAATCGGAAGTTTCAGTTGAAATCATGGTGCGAATCGGATCAGGCGGCGGCACGGAACTGCTGGCCCAGCACGCTCCAGAGGCTTTGCACGTGAGAGACGAACTGCGGCGTTTCGCGCAGCGTGAAGACGTCGCGCGGATGCGGAATGCGGATGCGCTCGTCCAGCAGCACGCGGCTGGGCGGGCCGGACAGCACCACCACGCGGTCAGACAGCAGAATGGCTTCGTCCAGGTCGTGCGTGACCATCACGATGGTCTGGCCCAGCTTGCGCCAGATCTCCATCAGTTCGCGATGCAGGTGCGTCTTGGTGTGCGTGTCCAGCGCGCCGAAGGGCTCGTCCAGCAGCAGGATGCGCGGCTCCACCGCCAGGCTCATCAAGAGCGCCACGCGCCGCCGCATGCCGCCCGATAGCTGATGCGGAAAGGCGTCGGCAAAGGCGCTCAAGTGGCCCAGTTCAAGCAGTTCGGCCACGCGGCGTTCGATCTTGTCGGCCGCCACGCCCTGGAACTTCAGCCCCAGCGCCACGTTCTTCTTGACGCTGAACCACGGCAGCAGCGTGTCTTTCTGAAAGATGTAGCCCAAGGCGGGCGGCACCTGCCCGTCGACTACCCGGCCGTCTACTTGGATCGTGCCCGTAGTGGGGCGCAGAAAGCCCGCGATCATGTTCAAGAGCGTGCTCTTGCCGCAGCCCGAGGGGCCCACGATGGAAACGAATTCGCCCGCCTCGACGGTCAGGCTGACCTCGCCCACCGCGTGCGTCGTGCCCTGGCGCGACTGGTACGCCTTGCCGACCTTGTCCAGCGTAATCATCAAAGGCCCCGCGCTTTGCGCACGAAGCTCATGTTCACGCACTTGGTGTAAGGCACGGTCTTGATCTCGTCGTTCGAGAACTGGCGGCCGTCGCCCATGATGGCCGTCATGCGGTTGTAGGCGTCTTCGGTGATGAGGTTGTCTTTCAAGAACACCGTGTCTTTGTAGACGCCCAGCGTCTTTTCGATGGCGGCGCGCGGAAAGGCGCTGAGGTAGTCGTCGTAGATCGCGTCGGTGACACCCGCGGCGCTGTTGGCGGTGATGAAGTCTTGTGCCTTGACCATGGCGGTGACAAAGGCTTGCACCACTTCCGGCCGTTTCTGGATGGTGTCTTCAAGCGTCAGCGCGGCAATGCCCGGCACGTCGCCGCCCATGAATTCATTCCATGAACTTTCCGTGGTGGCGTCGAAAATCGGCACGCCCCAGCCTTCCTGGCGGGCCTGTTCCATCATGGACATGGTGGCCATGCTGGCGGACACCGAACCTGTCTTCAGCGCGCCCAGCATCGTGGCCAGGTCACCCAGCGGGCGGATATCGACCTTGTCGGCCACGCCGGCCTTCTGCATCAGGTACAGCGCCATCAACCAGGTGCTGGACTGCGGTTGCGTGGCGCCCACGCGCTTGCCGGCCAGGTCCTTCAAGGACTTGATCTTGCCGCTGTCGAAGTCTTCGCGGCGCACGATGATGTTGGCGTAGGTTAGCTTGCGGTCAAAGCCGAACACCAGCGTGGCGGCCTTGCCGGCGATGGTGAGCGCGGGGGCGGCCGTGGCGGCGGTGGCGCCGAACACGATCTGGCCCGCCGCCAACAACTGGTTGGTGCGCGGGCCGCTTTGCGAATTCAGGTATTCGACGTCCAGCCCGCCTTCACCGAAGTAGCCTTTTTTCAACGCCACATAGCCCGCCGCGAAGAAGGGGTCGATGCTGCCTTGCCCGTAGGCCACGCGGCCCAGCTTGGGCTGGGCGAAGGCGATGCGCCCATCAAGCAGGCTGACGCCGGCCAAGGCCCCGGCGGCGGTCAGGATGCGGCGGCGGGCGGTGAAACGGGGGCTGTGGGTCATGTCGTCCTCGGTTGAGTTTGGGTGTTGCTGTTTTGGGTAGACGATAACGCAGGGGGTGGGGGGGCAACAATGGAAAACGCCCGGGGGGTGTGTGATGGGTTACGCGCGTTCTGCGGTTGGGTTCTTCTTTCCGGGTTTATCGCGCTTCACCCATCCTACGGGGTCTTTTTGGGGGCGGCTTTTTTGGCGGCGGTTTTCTTTACGGCGGCTTTTTTTACTGCCGTTTTCTTTACCGCGGCCTTCTTTGCCGGGGCCTTTTTCGCGGCCGTCTTTGTTGCCGTTTTGGTGGCGGTTTTGGACGGGGCGCGGCCGGGTTTTTCAGGACGCGGCTCGAACTCGAAGCCGATCTTTCCGTCGGGCTGACGCACCAGGAATGCCTTGAACTTGCGGTTGGTGCGGCTGGACACGAAGCCTTCAAGCAGGTCGGTGCGGCCGTTACCCAGCAGCTTGCCCATCTGTTCAGCCGAGATCTCCTGTTGCAGGATGACCTTGCCTGAACGGAAATCGCAGGTCTTTTCGGGGCCGACGGACTTTTCGCACACGTAGCTCATGCCGTGTTCGAACACGCGCGACTGGCACTTGGGGCAGGGGCCCACCGGCGTATGTCCGGAAAAGTCCACCGCTTCGGTATCGTCTTCGTCGTTCTGGCCGAAGTCGAATTCCAGCTTGTATTCGTCGCTGATGCGCAGGATGGCGGCAAACGGACGGCCCATCTTGCTGATGAAGCCTTGCAGCGGACCGATCTCGCGCTTGGCCAGCAGCTCTTCCACTTCCGGCAGTTCGAACGTGCGGCCACCCGGGTGCTTGCCAATCGAGAAGTCGCAGGCGGTGCAGGCGAAGCGGCGGTAGTTTTCCTTGACCACCGCGCCGCACTTGGGGCACGGCGTTTGCAGCGTGGCGTAGTCGCCCGGCACCGTGTCGCGCTCGTACTCCTTGGCGCGCTTGACGATCACTTGCGTCATCTGCGCGATTTCGCGCATGAAGGCTTCGCGGCCCAGGCCGCCCTGCTCGATCTGCTTGAGCTTGTGTTCCCACTCGCCCGTCAGTTCGGGCGAGGTCAGTTCGGTGACGTCCAGGCCCGACAGCAGCGTCATCAACTGGCGCGCCTTGGCGGTGGGCACCAGGTCGCGGCCTTCGCGGCGCAGGTAGACCTCGTTGAGCAGGCCTTCGATGATGGCGGCGCGCGTGGCCGGCGTACCCAGCCCGCGCTCGGACATGGCTTCGCGCAGTTCTTCGTCGTCCACCAGCTTGCCCGCGCCTTCCATGGCGGACAGCAAGGTGCCTTCGTTGAAGCGGGCGGGCGGCTTGGTCGACAGGCCGACGGCTTCGACGTCTTCGGTGCGCACGGTCTCGCCGTCGGCAACCGGCACCAGGTTGGCGTCTTCGCCCTGGGCTTCCTTGCCGTACACGGCCAGCCAGCCCGGGGTGACCAGCACCTTGCCGTCGGTGCGGAAGCGGTGCCCCTGCACTTCGGTCAGGCGGGTGGTGACGCGGTATTCGGCGGCCGGGAAGAACACGGCCAGAAAGCGCTTGAGCACCAGGTCGTACAGCTTGGCCTCGGCTTCGCTCAGGTCATGCGGGATTTGCAGCGTGGGGATGATGGCAAAGTGATCCGACACCTTCTTGTTGTCGAAGATGCGGCGGTTGGGCTTCACCCACTGCTGGCTGACGACGGTGCCCGCGTGGCGCGACAGGCCGCCCACGGCGTTCGAGCCGCCCGTGGCCAGCGCGCGCATCGTTTCCTGCACCGTGGTGATGTAGTCCTCGGGCAGGTAGCGCGAATCGGTACGCGGATAGGTCAGCGCCTTGTGGCGTTCGTACAGAGTCTGGGCCAGCGACAGCGTGGTCTTGGCCGAAAAGCCGAACCGGCCGTTGGCCTCGCGCTGCAACGACGTCAGGTCGTACAGGGCCGGCGACATCTGGGTCGACGGCTTGGATTCTTCAGTGACGTTGCCCGGCTGGTCGCGGCAGGCGGCCACCACGCTTTGCGCGGCGGCGGCCGACCACAGGCGCGATTCGCGCTTTTCCGGGTCACGGTCGTCTTTCTTGAACTGGGGGTCGACCCAGCGGCCTTCGTACAGGCCGGCGGCGGCGATGAAGGTGGCGCGCACTTCCCAGTAGTCGCGCGGCACGAAGCGGCGGATGCGCTCTTCACGCTCGGCCACGATGGCCAGCGTGGGCGTCTGCACGCGACCGACCGGCGTCTTGAAGAAGCCGCCGTCCTTGCTGTTGAAGGCGGTCATGGCGCGCGTGCCGTTGATGCCGACCAGCCAGTCGGCTTCGGCGCGCGAGCGGGCGGCCGCTTCCAGCGGCTTCAACTGGGAATCGTCGCGCAGGTTGGCGAAGGCTTCGCGGATGGCGGCCTGCGTCATCGACTGCAGCCACAGGCGCTGAATCGGCTTTTTCACGCCCGCATACTGAATGATGTAGCGGAAGATCAGTTCGCCCTCGCGTCCCGCGTCACAGGCGTTGATGATCGAATCCACGTCCTTGCGCTTGGCCAGGCGGACTAGCAGCTTCAGGCGTTCTGCCGATTTCTTGTCGGTGGGGCCCAGTTCGAATTCCGGCGGAATCACGGGCAGGTGCGTGAAGCTCCACTTTCCCTTGACCGGATCATTGGGCGCGACCAAGCTCAGCAGGTGGCCGATGCTGGACGCGAGTACGTAACGTTCGCTTTCAAAATAGTCGCCCTCGCGCGCAAAGCCTCCCAAGGCGCGTGATATATCAAGGGCCACCGAGGGCTTCTCGGCAATAATCAGCGTTTTATTCATGTGTATCCAGTGGCGGTAGTCCCGCCTTAGTAGCGCGGATAATAAGATCGGAGATTCGCCAGATGCAAGTCGGCACTGAAAGGCAAGCGGGATCCGAACTGCACGCTTGGCGTCAATTCTTGGCGCGAAGCACCCTGTGGCTAGGCGTTTTGCTGCTGGGCAGCGCTGCGATTTGCTGGGTCGCCGCCAACTGGCAGGACATGACAAAAGTGCAACGCTTTGCCGGCACGCAAGGCTTGCTGGCCATTTCGGCACTGGCCGCGGCCTGGGCCGGATTGCGCCTTCGTGGCAAGCCTGGCGTGCGACGCAGCGTCCCCGGCGCGCTTCTGGCTTTGGCCGGCATCTTGCTGGGCGCCTTGCTCGCGTTATTGGGTCAAACTTACCAGACTGGCGCCGATACCTGGGAATTGTTCGCCTGGTGGGCAGTTCTGCTGCTGCCCTGGGCATTGGCCTCGGCGAGTCAGGCCGTGTGGCTATTGTGGGCCCTGGTGCTGAACATGGCGGTTGCCCTGTGGCAGGGCGAGCGCGTCTTCACCTGGTACGCCATCTATGACGGCACGGGCCTGCCCAACCTGATCATGGCGGCCCTGAACCTGACTTTGCTGCTGGGCTGGGAATTGGCGGCACGCCGCTGGCGCGCCAGCACACTGATCGGCCCGCGCGTGTTGGCGGCCATTGCCATCAGCGCCTTGGTGCTGTCGCTGATGTTTGGCGACTTCATCCTGCGCGGGGTGGGTTCGCTGCACGGCATCGCCTGGCTGGCGGCAACGGTGGGGCTCGGCCTGTACTATCAGCGCGGCCGGCTGGACCTGGTCATTCTGGCCATGCTGGCGGCGGGCGTCATCTGCGTGTCGCTGCGGGTGGTGGGCGAATGGCTGCTGCGGCTGGAGCCCGGCGTGTGGGCCGCCCTGCCCCTGGCTGCCTTGCTGATGGCCGAAGCGGTGCTGGCGGCGCGCTGGCTGCGCAGGCTGGCGGCGGAACCGCAGGCACCCGTGGCCGCCGCGGATGCGGAACCGGCCTCGGCGTCGGCGGGCAATGCCGTCGAGCCGGGCGATTCCGGCGCCGCCGTGGCGCAACTGGCGCCCGTTGCCACGCCGCATGCCGAACCCCCCTGGTACGTGCAATGCCTGCTGGGCCTGAGCGCCTGGCTGGCGACCTTGCTGCTGCTGGTGTTCGTGGCGTTCTCGGGCATCGTGACGTCGGACGAAGGTGCGCTGGTGGCCGGGCTGGTGTTGTGCGGCGCGGGCGTGGCGGTATTGCGCAGCGACGCCGGCCCTTTCTGGCGCCAGTGCGGCACGGCGATGGCGTTCACCGGCCAGATCCTCATCATCTACGGCTTGTCCAGTTCTACGTCTTTCACCAGCGCCTGCTTCTTTGTGCTGTTGCTGGCGGCGGTGATCTACGCGCTGGGGCCTGACGTGATCCTGCGCTTTCTGTCAGGCCTGATGATCGCGGCGGCAGGCGCTGCCTTGATCTGGCGTGGCTTGTCGCCGGAGTTGATGCGCGACGACCTGCTGGACGCCTGGCTCTATTTCGACCCGGGGCGCGCCGGCTTTGTCTGGCTGCCCATCGCCGTCATCGGCGCCTGGGCCACTGCCGTCATCCTGACCTGGAGCCACCGCGTGGGCGGCAAGCGCGGCCACGCGCTCGAGCCGCTGGCCTGGGCCTTTTTGCTGTCCGTGCAGGGCATGGTGTGGTTGGCGGGCGGCGTCTCGGCCCTGCATCTGCCCGCCATGTGGCAACTGAACCCGCAAGGCGCTTTCCTGGTCGTGGCGGGCGCGCTGCTGCCGGCGGCGGCGGCCCTGTCGGTGCTATGGCCGCGCCGCCATGTGCTGACGGCCGGCGTGACCTGGGGCGTGCCGATCGCCCTGCTGGTGCTGGCGTTGTTCTGGTTGCCCAGCCCGGGCGTGGGGTTTGCGCTGGCCTGGCTGTTGCTGGGTTTTGGGCTGAACCAATTGCGCCTGGTCATTTTCGGGGTCTTGAGCCTACTGGCTTATCTGGGTGTCTATTACTACCAACTGGATGTGCCCTTGCTGCAAAAGGCCTTGTGGCTGGGCGGGGGCGCGCTGCTGCTGTTCGTGCTGCGCGGCCTGGTGTGGCTGGTGCCCAGGTTGATGCGTACGCAGGCGCCTCAACGGCGCGTGCCGTTGCCGCCGGTGTCGGCGCTGTTGCGCTGGCGCACGCTGGCCATCCTGGGCGGCCTGGCGCTGGTGCTGGTGGTGGCCAACGGCGGCATCTGGCAGCGCGAGAAGCTGCTGGCCACGGGCAAGGTGGTGATTCTGGAATTGGCGCCGGTCGACCCCCGGTCGTTGATGCAGGGCGACTACATGGCGCTGAACTTCGCGGCCAGCCGGGACATCACGCGTTTGCGGCTAAGCGCCGACCGCCCAGTGGACGATGACTCTGTTCTGGGCTTTGAGCCCGACGGCTACGTGATGCTGCAGGCCGATGCGCGCGGGATCGCCACGCCCCTGCGCATCCAGCCCGACGCGCAGCCGCATGCCGAGGACGAAGTGCCGCTGCGCTATCGCGTCCGCGATCGGGGCGTGCGTATCGTCACCAATGCCTATTTCTTTCCCGAAGGCCAGGCCAAGCGCTATGAGGTCGCGCGTTATGGCGAACTGCGCGTGGCTGAAAACGGTGAAGCGCTGCTGGTGCGGATGCTGGGCGAGGACTTGCAGCCGCTGTAGCGAATCAGCGGTTTGACGCGGCGTGCAGTGCGAGGGCAGAAGCGAGGACAGCGATTAGGACAGCGATTAGGCCAGCGACTGGGCCAGCGGAAAGCGCTGCGCCCATTGTGCGGCGGCCGTTCGAAGAAAGTCACCACGATCCGCCGCGGCGATGGGGCCGAACCCCAGGGCACGCCAGGCGTCGGCCAAGGCGGCCAGCGCGGCCATCGGCGTGCCGGTGTCGATGGCGGCGGCGCCATTCTGCTTGGACAGCTTCAAACCGCTGGCGGTGTCCAGGATCAGCGGCACGTGCAGATAGCGCAGCGGCGGCAAGCCCAGCAGGCGGCCCAGCACGCGCTGGCGCGCCGTGGAACTGAGCAAGTCCGCGCCCCGCACCACGTCCGTCACGCCCTGCTCGGCGTCGTCCACCACCACCGCCAGTTGATACGCCCACAGGCCGTCCGCGCGCCGCAAGGCGAAGTCACCCACGGCCGTGGCCACGTCCTGCTCCTGCGGGCCCAGCCATCGGTCTTCAAAGCGCTCGATGCCGTCGGGCACCCGCAAGCGCCAGGCGCGCGCTTGCCGGCCGGGCGGCAAGCCGTGGCGACAGGTGCCGGGATAGGGACGCTCTCCGTCGGCGCCCGGCGCGGTCTGGCCGCGCAGTGCGGAATCGGCGATTTCGCGCCGCGTGCAGCCGCAGCCGTAGATCAGGCCACGTGCGGCAAGCGTGTCAAAAGCGGATTGGTAAGCGGCGCTGCGTTGCGACTGCCACAGGACGTCGCCGTCCCAATGCAGGCCCAGCGCGTTCAACTGCGCCATGATGGTGTCGGCGGCGCCCGCGACGGTGCGGGGCGTGTCCACGTCTTCCATGCGCAGCAGCCAGCGCCCGCCGTGGGCGCGCGCGTCCAGCCAACTGGCCAGCGCGGCCACAAGCGAGCCCGCATGCAGCGGGCCGCTGGGGCTGGGGGCGAATCGGCCTACGTAGGTCACAGCAAAAGCAAGGGCCTGCGCGTCGGGTCAGTGCAACAGCCGCACGCCTTCTTCGTCCAGCAGCTCTTCCAGGACCAGGTTGTCGATCTCGGCTTCCTGGCTCCAGAGAACCATGAGGGCGATGATCTTGATCTTGGATAGCGGCACGGGCGTTTCGGGCGAAGCCAGGCCTCGGTCGATGACGATCTCACGCAGGGGCGCCGGCAGCACGCCGGCCGATTCCAGGAAGGCGATGAAGCCGATGGATTCGGTGCCGAGCTGGCTGTATTCGTTGTCGGTGTAGATCCGGGTTCCGGTGTTGGGCGCCTGAGCGAGGTCGACACATCGTTCGGTAGTCTCGGCCAGGCCATACAGCCAACCGAGAGCGTCGTCGATGTCTTCGTGCTCGAAACCGGCAGCGGCAAGCCGCTTAGCGAGCACATCGGCCGCAGGACAGGCTTGCGGCGTGTAGTAATTCTCGAACAGATAAACCAGGATATCGAACATATGGCGCAGTTTGTGCCTGTTTGCACAGTCGGCCCGCATATCGGCAGACCAGCAAACATGAATTTTACTTTACGCTGATTTATTTAGCCGGGCAACCGGCGAAAAGGCGGAATGTTGTATGGCGTCACCCTGTCGTTTGACGGCCCCCATTCTGCCCGTATTTGCTGACAAAATGCGTGATTGGACGAAAGAAAAGAGGGGCGGACTTAAGTGTCCGCCCCTCTTTTTTATCTTCTAGAAGATTGCAGCGGTCAGCGAGCCCTACGCCGGCTTGGCGTTGCGTTGCAGTTTCAATTCACCCAACTGGCGGATGAACACCGGTATGCAGACGGCCAGCCCGATCAAGCCGCTGGTCAGCCCCGGCAAGATGGTCAGCAAGGCGCCCAAGGTGCACAGCCAGCGTTCCCAGCTCTTCATCGTTACCAGCATGTAGCGCGAGAATGCCGCCGACAGCAGCACCAGGCCCACCATGCAGCCGAACAAGGTCACGAAGAACGCGTACCAGGTAAAGCCCTGCACCGAAATCAGCAGCGACGGCGAAAACACGAACACGAACGGCACGATCAGCTTGGTGATGCCCAGCCTGAATGCCGTGTTGCCGGTCTTGAACGGGTCGCTGCCCGCCATGCCCGCTGCCGCATACGCCGCCAGGGCCACCGGTGGCGTGATGTCCGCCAGAATGCCGAAATAGAACACGAAGAAGTGCGCCGCGATCGGCTGCACGCCCAACTGCACCAGCGTGGGCGCGGCCACCGCCACCATGATCAGATAATTGGCCGTGGTGGGAATGCCGCAGCCCATCAGGATGCAGACGATGCCCGTCATGATCAGCGCGGCCACCAGCGTCAGCGACTGCGTGTTGGCGATGGCTTCCGGGATCACCACCGATGCCACGCCCGCGATGGACTGCGCCGCCGAGATCACGATGTACGACACCTTGAAGCCCACGCCCGTCAGCGTGACCACGCCGATGACGATGCCCACGGTGCCGGCCGCGGCGCCCACGGCCAGCGCGTACTTGGCACCGGTTTCGAAGGCTTCGTAGAGGTCGCGCAGGCGCAGCCGCTGGAACGGATTCAGCAAGCCCACCACGATGCAGCCCGTAATGCCCGCGAACGCCGCCAGGTACGGCGTGCGGCCGCTGGCCAGTACACCGATCAGCAGGAACAGCGGGATCAAGGTGGGCCAGCGCATCTTGAGCGATTGCTTCAGTTTCGGCATTTCTTCGGCCGTCAGCCCGCGCAGCCCTTCACGCTTGGCCTCGAAGTGCACCTGCATGAACAGGCCGAAGAAGTACAGGAAGGCCGGGAAAACGCCGGCAATCGCAATCTGCTGGTAGGGAATGCCCAGGAATTCAATCATCAGGAACGCGGCCGCGCCCATGATGGGGGGCGTGATCTGTCCGCCCGTGCTGCTGGCGGCTTCGACGCCCGCCGCGAAATGCCGCGGGTAGCCGACGCGGATCATGGCGGGAATGGTCAGCGACCCGACCGTGACCGCGTTGGCCACCGACGAACCCGACAGCATGCCGAACATGGCCGAGCCGAACACCGACACCTTGGCGGGTCCGCCCGCGTAGCGGCCGGCAATCGTCGAGGCCACGTCCAGGAACAACTGGCCCAGCCCGATACGGGTGGCCAGCACGCCGAACAGCACGAAGTGGAACACGTAGGTGGCCACCACGCCGACCGCCACGCCGTACACGCCCTGGCTGGTCAGGTACATGTGGTTGACGATCTGGGACCAGGTGTTGCCGGCGTGCTGCAGCAGGCCGGGGAAGTACTGGCCGAACATGGCGTAGGCCATGAACACGATGGCGATGATTGGCAAGGGCCAGCCCATGGCGCGGCGCGTGGCTTCCAGCAGGCCGATCAGGAGGATCGACCCCATGAACACGTCGATGGGCAGTGGATTGCCCACGCGGAACGCCAGGTCTTCGAAGATGTACGGGATGTACATCACCGACAGCGCCAGCGCCACGGCAATGATCCAGTCATACAGCGGGATGCCGCCCGGCGCGTACCAGGTGGACTTCGGCTCGCGCTTGTAGTGCGACTTTGAAAAGCCGAACACCAGGAAAATCAGGCTGAGCACAAAGGCAAGGTGCACGCCGCGATGGGTGGCTTCGCGCAAGAGGCCAAAGCCGGCGGTGTAGTAGTGAAAGATCGAGAGCGTGACCAGCAGGCCGGAAACGATCCAGGTGGCGGTCTTGTCCAGGGGCCGGAAGCGGATTTCGGAATCGTACTTTTCCGCTAGTTGCTGGGTCTTTTCGTGGTCTATTTCCATCGACGTATTTCTCAGGTGAATCCGCAAACAGGGCCGCACTAGGCGGCCCTGCGCAATGCCGGCGCACCACCGGGGTGACCCGGCGCGCCGGCGTATCGCCGGTTGGAGATCGGCTTGGGCTTACTTCAGCAGGCCGATTTCCTTGTAGAACTTCTCGGCGCCCGGGTGGAACGGGATGCCGGCGCCCTTGATGGCGTTCTCGCGCGTGATGAGCTTGCCCTTGGCGTGGCCGTTGTCCAGCGTCTTGCGCGTGGCGTCGCTGTACAGCGCCTTGGTGACGTCGTACACCACTTGTTCGGACTGCTTGGCCGATGTGACCATTTGCGCGTTGACCGAGATGGTCTTCACTTCGCCCACGTTCTGGTAGGTGTTGGCGGCGATGGTGTCGGGCGTGAAGAATTCCTGCTTGGCGCGCAGGGCGTCGATTTCCGGGCCGACCAGCGACACGATCTCGATGCCCGCGCCGCTCGAGGCCAGTTCGGCGATGGCGCCGGCCGGTGCCCCGCCCACGAAGAAGAACGCATCCAGGCCGCCGTCCTTGAGCTTGTCGCCGGCTTGGTTGGGCTTCAGGTATTCGGCCTTGATGTCCTTGTCGGTCATGCCGTAGGCGCCCAGGATCAGACGCACATCAACCAGCGTGCCCGAGCCCGGTTCATCCATGGACACGCGTTTGCCCTTCAGATCGGCCACGCTCTTGATGCCCGCGCCCTTGCGCGTCACCAGGTGGATGCTTTCCGGGTACAGCGTGGAGATCAGGCGCAGGTCTTGCGCCTTGGGCTTGCCTTCGAAGGTGCCCGTGCCGCTGTAGGCCCAGTAGGCCACGTCCGACTGCGTGAAACCGGCTTCAAACGAGCCGCCCAGAATGCCGTTGATGTTGGCCACCGAACCGTTGGACGCCACCGCCGTGGCGACCAGCTTGCCCGGCTGCGACACGGCGTTGGCGATGATGCCGCCGATGGGGTAGTACGTGCCGGCCGTGCCGCCCGTGCCGATGCGGAAGAACTGTTGGGCCTGTGCGGAACCCACGGTGCCGACGGCGGCAACCGCGACGGTCAGGGCGGTGATCCAGTGTTTGAGTTTCATGTGTGCTTCTCCGGGTGTTGTTGGGTAGGGTTCGTGTGACGAAAATCGTCTTGTCATTCCTGCGCTTGGCGGTTCAGGAAAAGCGCCGCCTTGGCGCAGAAATGGGCCTCCCCTTGGGGGCCGTTTTCATGTTGAAATTCTGGCATGAGGGGGGTGCGTAGCCAATGGTTACGGAGCTATCGTTTACCTGGGGGTCAATGAACCCTTTGGTTATGGCTGCTCGTGCTTTGGTTATGGAGTCCTGCCCCCACGGTTACATCCCACGCGCTGTCAATAACGGAGTACCCCCGATGTCCCAGGAAGTCATACGCGGCATAGCGCTGCCCCCGGCCGCGCAACCCGGCGATCCCTTGGCCCGCGTCGACACCCCCAGCCTGGTGCTGGACCTGGCGCCGTTCGAGGCCAACCTGCGCGCCATGCAGGCCTGGGCCGACCGCCATGACGTGGCCCTGCGCCCGCACGCCAAGGCGCATAAATGCCCAGAGATTGCCCTGCGCCAACTGGCGCTGGGCGCACGCGGCATCTGCTGCCAGAAAGTCAGCGAAGCCCTGCCCTTCGTGGCCGCCGGCATCCATGACATCCATATCAGCAACGAAGTGGTCGGGCCGGCCAAGCTGGCCTTGCTGGGCCAATTGGCGCGCATCGCCAAGATGAGCGTCTGCGTGGACAACGCCAAGAATCTGGCGGACATTTCCCAAGCCATGGTGCATGCCGGCGCCGAGATCGACGTGCTGGTGGAAGTTGACGTCGGCCAAGGCCGCTGCGGCGTGTCTGACGACGCCTTGGTGCTGGCGCTGGCGCAGCAGGCGCGCGACCTGCCCGGTGTGAACTTCGTGGGTTTGCAGGCCTATCACGGCTCGGTGCAGCACGCCCGCACGCGCGAAGAACGCGCCCAGGTGTGCCGCCAGGCGGCGCGGATTGCGGCGTCCCACGCGCAACTGCTGCGCGAAAGCGGCATCGCCTGCGACGTCATCACGGGCGGCGGCACGGGCAGCGCGGAATTCGACGCGGCAAGCGGCGTCTATACGGAGCTGCAGGCCGGGTCCTATGCCTTCATGGACGGCGATTACGGCGCCAATGAATGGGACGGACCGCTCCGCTTCCAGAACAGCCTGTTCGTGCTGTCCACCGTGATGAGCGTGCCCGCGCCCGAGCGCGTGATCCTGGATGCGGGCCTGAAATCCACCACCGCCGAATGCGGCCCGCCCGCGGTCTTCGGCTTGGACGGCCTGACCTATGCCGCCATCAACGACGAACACGGCGTGGTGAGCGTGGCGCCCGGCGCGCAGGCGCCCGCGCTGGGTGATGTGCTGCGGCTGGTGCCCTCGCATGTGGACCCGACGTTCAATTTGCATGACGGCCTGGTGGTGGTGCGCGACGGCGTGGTGCAAGACATCTGGGAAATCGCGGCGCGCGGCTTTTCGCGCTGACGGTCGCCGCATGAGGTAAATGTTCGGCGTTCAACGCCGCCCAGCCATTCACAGGTTCGTCATCCCCAGGAATTGGCGCAGTTCCGGGGTGGCGGGCGCCGTGAACAATTCCTCCGGCGGGCCAATCTCATGCACGCGGCCCTGATGCATGAAGACGACGCGGTTGCACACTTCGCGCGCAAAGCGCATTTCGTGCGTGACCATCAGCAGCGTCATGCCGTCGGCGGCCAGTTCGCGCACCACCGCCAGCACTTCGTTGACCAGTTCGGGGTCCAGCGCCGACGTGATTTCATCGCACAACAAGGCCAGGGGCTGCATCGCCAGCGCGCGGGCAATCGCCACGCGCTGCTGCTGCCCGCCCGACAGTTCCTCGGGCCAGGCATCGAACTTGTGCGCCAGCCCCACGCGCGTCAGCATGGCGCGCGCCATGTCGGCCGCTTCCGCTTCCGGCATGCGCTTGGCCACCATGGGCGACAGCATCACGTTGCGCCCCACCGTCAGGTGCGGGAACAGGTTGAATTGCTGAAAGATCATGCCCACCTTTAGCCGCAGCGCGCGCAGCCGCAGTTCATCGTCGCCCAGTTGCGCGTCGGCCACCATGATGGCGCCGCCGTCAATCTGTTCCAGCCCGTTCACGCAACGCAACAGCGTGCTCTTGCCCGAGCCGCTCTTGCCGATGATGGCGATGACCTCACCGGGTTCGACGCGCAGCGTCACCCCCTTCAGGACTTCGTTGTCGCCGAATTTCTTGCGGACGTCTTCAAGGGCGATGAGGGGCATGCAACTTCCTTTCCAGCCGGAGGCTAAGGCGCGACAGGGGCCAGCACAGCGCGAAGTAGATCAGCGCGGCGCAGGCATAGACGGTGAAGGGACTGAACGTGGCGTTGGTGATCACCGTGCTGGCCTTGGACAGCTCGGTGAACCCGATGATGGAGGTCAGCGCGGTGCTCTTGACGATCTGCACCGCGAAGCCGACGGTGGGCGCAATGGCAATGCGCAGCGCCTGCGGCAGTACCACGTAGCGCATCTGCTGCACGTAGCCCAGCGCCAGGCTGGCGGACGCTTCCCATTGGCCTTTTGGAATCGCTTCCACGCAGCCGCGCCAGATCTCGGCCAGGAACGCGCCCGACCATAGCGTCAGCGCCGCGCCCGCGGCCAGCCACGGCGGCACTTCCAGGCCCAGCAGCGACAGGCCGAAGAACGCCAGGAACAGCTGCATCAGCAGCGGCGTGCCCTGGAACAGTTCGATGTAAGCCCAACTGGCCCGCCGCATCAGCGCCACGCGCGACGTGCGCATCATCAGCGCCAGCACGCCCATCAGCGCGCCGCCCGCGAACGCCACCAGCGACAGCACTATCGTCCAGCGCGCGGCCAGCAGCAGGTTGCGGACGATGTCCCACATTGAAAATTCAATCATCGCGCCGCCTTGCGAAACAGACGCCTGCCGGTCATGCGCAGCAATTGGCGCAAGATGATGGCCAGGGCCAGATAGATGCCGGTGGTGACCAGATACACCTCGAACGCGCGGAAGTTGCGCGACTGGATGAAGTTGGCGGCAAAGGTCAGGTCTTCAGCGGCAATCTGCGAACACACCGCCGAGCCCAGCATCACGATCACGATCTGCGACGACAACGCGGGCCAGATGCGTTGCAACGCGGGCTTCAGCACCACGTGCCGGAACACCTGAAAGCGCGTCATCGCCAGGCTGGCGCCGGCTTCGTACTGCCCTTTGGGCGTGGCATCGATACCTGCGCGGATGATCTCGGTGCTGTAGGCGCCCAGGTTCAAGGCCATCGCCAGGCAGGCGGCCTGCATTTCGCCCAGTTGTATGCCCAAGGAAGGCAAGCCGAAGAAGACGAAGAACAACTGGATCAGAAACGGCGTGTTGCGTATGACCTCGACATAGGCCGTGACAGGGGCGCGCAGCGCGCGTGGTCCCTGCGTGCGAATCCACGCGCAGGCAATGCCTAGCGCCACGCCCGCCACCGCGCCGAAGGCAATCAGCTCGACCGTGACGCCGATGCCCTTGATGAGCACCGGCGTGTAGTCGAACACCGACGCGAAGTCGTATTGATAAGCCATGATGGCCGCCTTCCGGACTTACAGGTCCTTGGGCAGCTCGGCCCCCAGCCACTTCTGCGAGATCGCCGACAGCGAGCCGTCGCGCTTGGCGGCGGCCAGAATGTCGTTGACCTTGGCGCGCAGCTTGGGCTCGTCCTTGTTCATGCCGATGTAGCAAGGCGAGTTCTTGATCAGGAACTTCGTTTCGGGCTTCTTGGCCGGGTTGCGCGCCAGGATGGCGGCGGCGACCACGTTGCCGGTGGCGATCATCGGCACCTGGCCCGACAGGAAGGCCGTGATGGTGCCGTTGTTGTCTTCATAGCGCTTGAGCGTGGCGGATGCCGGTGCAATCTTCGACAGCTCGATATCTTCCACCGCGCCGCGCGTGACACCGATGGTCTTGCCGGCCAGGTCCGCCGCCGACGATACCTTCAGGTCGGCCGGGCCGAACACGCCATTGAAGAACGGCGCGTAGGCATCGGAAAAGTCGATGGCCTTCTCGCGTTCCGCGTTCTTGCCCAGGCTGGAAATCACCAGATCCACCTTGTGGGTCTGCAAGTACGGTATGCGATTCGCGCTGGTGACCGGCACCAGCTCCAGCTTCACGCCCAGTTGTTTGGCGATCAGTGCTGCCGTATCGATGTCATAGCCCAGCGGCTTCATGTCGGCGCCCACCGAACCGAAGGGCGGAAAATCCTGCGGCACGGCGATCTTGATGGTGCCGGCTTTGACGATATCGTCCAGCGTGTCGGCATGCGTCAGCGGCGCGGCCAGCAGGGTGGCGGCGGTGCAAAGGGACAACAGCAAGGTTCTACGGTTCATGAGGGGACTCTCCAGGGCGCGCATCGCCCAGGGGTGGGTCGACGCGTTGCACACCAATTCGGTATACAAAACTGGAAAAGCAAATTCCGTGCCATTTGGGCCGCGCCCGGAGCGCAGCGCCAAGCGCTTGAACCCCGCCCCGATGTGGTGCGAGCCATGCGCCGAATGCGGGCACGAAAGGCACCAGGAAGATGCGAACGTCCGCTCCCTGCCGCGGCACACCT
The DNA here is from genome assembly GCF_029637605.1 of Achromobacter spanius. NCBI lineage: Bacteria > Pseudomonadati > Pseudomonadota > Betaproteobacteria > Burkholderiales > Alcaligenaceae > Achromobacter > Achromobacter spanius. The sequence continues at coordinate 4,526,979 of NZ_CP121261.1, forward strand.
ATCCGTTCAAAAATGAACAAGAAATACGCAGAAATGGCAGTTCGCAAACAACATTGTGGGCGTCATGATGGCTGCCAATCGTCGATGCCGACATCGACCGCGCCGCCCGCGGACTTGCTAATTCCCGAACTCCGGGCGGTCCAGTCTGGAACCTCTAGCCATGAATACCCAAGTTTCGCCCGTGATGGTCTATGCCCCGGACTCGCGCCGCTGGCTCGCCTTGCTTGTCCTCCTGACCGGCACCCTTTTGCCACCCCTGGACTTCTTCATCGTCAACGTGGCGCTGCCTGCCATCCGCGTGGGCCTGCAAGCCACGTCGGACGTCTCGCAACTGGTGATCTCGGTCTATGCCGCGGCCTATGCCGTCACGCTGATCCTGGGTGGGCGTTTAGGCGATCTCTACGGCCGAAAGCGGGTATTCGTGAGCGGCATGCTGGGCTTTGGCGTCGCGTCGGCACTGTGTGGCCTGGCGCCGTCGCCAAACCTGCTTATTGTCGGCCGCTTGCTGCAAGGGATATCGGCGGCAATCATGGCGCCGCAATCATTGGCGTCCATCCACGCCCTCTTTCCGGCCAGCGAAAAGAACCGCGCGCTAAGCCTGTATGGCGCGACATTCGGCTTGGCCTCCGTGGGGGGGCAATTGCTGGGGGGGGTGCTGGTGTCGACCAGCCCATGGGGACTGGGTTGGCGTAGCGTGTTTCTGATCAACCTTCCCATCATCGCGCTTGCCGTTCCCGCCGCGCTGTGGTGGTTGCGTGAAAGCCGAGCCGAGCGTTCGGCGCGCCTGGACGTGCCGGGTGCGTTGCTGCTGGCGGCTGGCTTGCTGGCGCTTGTGGTGCCGCTTATCGAAGGGCGCGAGCGCCACTGGCCAGTATGGTGCATGGCGCTGCTGATCCTGAGCATGCCCTTGCTGTGGTTCTTCTGGCGCTACGAAAAAGCGCAGGAACTTGCGGGCCGAACGCCCTTGGTCCTGCCCTCGCTTTTGGCCGCGCGCGGGCTGCGGCGCAGCCTGGCATCCACGTTCTTCTTCTATGCGCTTGCCGCGTTCTTCTTCGTGTTCGCGGTGTACGAACAGAACGGCCTGGGACACGACGCCCTGACGGCCGGGTTGGCGGTCTTGCCGCTAGGTATTGGCTTCTTCCTTGGGCCGCTGTGCAGCCCGCATATCGTCCGGCGAATAGGGGCACGTACCGCCGCACTGGGCATGATGCTGGAGGTGTTCGGCCTGATCATGGTTGCGGTCCTGGCCGTCGCCGATGGGGCTTCCTGGCTTGCGTTGCCCTTGTTCCTGATTGGCGCCGGGCAAGGCATTGCGCTTCCCGCGTTGGTGCGCTTGAACGTGGACCAGGTCGAAACACGTTGGGCGGGGCTGGCGTCGGGCCTGGTAACCGCGACCCTCCAGATCAGCGCCGCCGTAAGCGTCGCCATGGTCGGCGGATTGTTCATTGCCATCGCGCCTGATGGCGCCAGTGCTCAAGACGTTCGGCTAGGTTTTGCGGTGGCCTCGGTGGCCATCGGCGCGGCGCTCGCACTGGCCGCCGGGCTGATCTGGAAGCGTCGAGCAACGTGAAAGATCAACCGACCTTCAGCCGGCAACTTGACCTGGGTGGCTGAAGGCATCGGGAAATAAAAAAGCCGCCCTGGGATCTGAACAGACCCCGGGACGGCTTCCTGGCAACGCCTGGACGCTTAGTCCACCTGCGCGCCGGACTGCTTCACCGCGCGGCCCCACTTGTCCACTTCGGCGGCAATGAACTTGCCCGTGGCGTCGGGCGTCAGCGGCATCGGTTCGGCGCCACGGTCACGCAGGAATTTCTGCATTTCCGGGGTGTTGAGCGCGGCGCTGATCTGCTTGCTCAGGTAGTCCGTCACGGCGGGCGGCGTGTCGCGCGGGGCCAGCACGGCGGCCCAGCCGATGGCCTCAAAACCCGGATAGCCGGATTCAGCCACGGTCGGCACGTCCGGCAATTGCGGCAGGCGCTTGGCGGTGGTGACCGCCAGCGCCACGGCCTTCTTGCTTTGCACGTGCGGCAGGCCGGCAGTTACGGAATCCACCATCAGAGGCACTTGATGCCCCAGGAAGTCCGCTTGCGCCGGGCCGCTGCCCTTGTACGGAATGTGGCGAATATCAATATTGGCGGCCGCCTTGAACATCTCGGCCGACAGGTGTTGCGTGCCGCCGATGCCGGCGCTGGCATAGGCCAGTTCGCCCGGATTGGCGCGCGCCTGGGTCACCAGTTGCTTCAGCGACGTAATGCCCGAGGCCGGCGTGGCCAGGAACATCAGCGGCACCGAGAACACGCCCGACACCGGCGCGAAGTCCTGCGTCAGGCTGTACTTGATGTTCTTGTAGAGCGTCTGGTTGACCGCGGCCGCGCTACCCGCGATGACCAGCGTGTAGCCGTCCGGCGTGGCGCGGGCGGCCTGTTCCATGCCGATGTTGCTGCCGGCGCCCGCGCGGTTTTCCACCACGATCGGCTGCTTGACGGCGGCGCCCAGCTTTTCAGCCAGGGCACGGGCAAAGATGTCGGTGGCCTGCCCGGGCGGGAAAGGCACCACCAGGCGGATGGGGCGGTCGGGGAATTCGGCGTGCGCCGTGGCGCTGGCCGCCGCCAGCGTCAGGCCAGCGGCAAGACTGGAAAGAATACGTTTCATGATTGGTCAGTAAAAAGCGACAACGGAGGGCGCGCGGAGGGCGCGCCACTGCTCATAAAATAGAGCGCCCGATCAGGCGGCCCTTGTGAGGCGGCCCGGGGCGATTCGGCGGGGGGTGCGTCACGATAGCATTCCTCTGTCGGTGCTACATTTGCGTTTTCGCGCTTCCCCTTCGCGAACTTCTTCCTTCACCGCTGTCCTTACCCCCCGCAGGAACCGCCATGGAATTCAGCCAGTTCAACGTCAACACCCTCATGGATATCACTTCCCGCCCGGACCTCGTGTTCGTCAGCGGCAAGGGTTCCTGGCTGGAGGATCACGCGGGCAAGCGATACCTGGACTTCGTGCAAGGTTGGGCGGTGAACACGCTGGGCCATTCCGCCCCGGAAATGCAGCGCGCGCTGGTTGAACAGTCGCAAAAGCTGATGAACCCGTCGCCGGCGTTCTACAACATCCCCTCGATCGAGCTGGCCCAACGCCTGACCGGCGCGTCCTGCTTTGACCGCGTCTTCTTCGCCAACAGCGGCGGCGAAGCCAACGAAGGCGCCATCAAGCTGGCCCGCAAGTGGGGCCAGGTCAAGAAGAACGGCGCCTACAAGATCATCACCATGAACCACGGCTTCCACGGCCGCACGCTGGCCACGATGTCCGCATCGGGCAAGCCGGGCTGGGACAAGATGTTCGCCCCGCAAGTCGAAGGCTTCCCCAAGGCCGAACTGAACGACCTGGAATCCGTGAAGAAGCTGATCGACGACAAGACCGTCGCCATCATGCTGGAACCGGTGCAGGGCGAAGGCGGCGTCCTCCCCGCTACCAAGGAGTTCATGCAAGGCCTGCGCAAGCTGGCCGACGAAAACCAGCTGCTGCTGATCGTGGACGAAGTCCAGACCGGCATGGGCCGCACCGGCAAGATGTTCGCCTACCAGCATTCCGACGTCACGCCCGACATCATGACGCTGGCCAAGGGCATCGGCGGCGGCGTGCCGCTGGCCGCGCTGCTGGCCCGCCAGGACGCCTGCGTGTTCTCGCATGGCGACCAGGGCGGCACGTACAACGGCAACCCGCTGACCACCGCCGTGGGCGTGGCCGTGTTCGACGCCCTGGCCGCCCCGGGCTTCATGGACGCCGTCAACGCGCGTTCCAAGCAGTTGTCCGAAGGCCTGCTGGCCCTGTCGGCCAAGTACGGCATGAAGGGCGAACGCGGCCAAGGCCTGCTGCGCGCCTTGATCATGGACCGCGACGACGGCCCCGCCATCGTCGAAGCCGCCCGCAACCAGAACCCCCAAGGCCTGCTGCTGAACGCCCCGCGCCCGAACCTGCTGCGCTTCATGCCGGCGCTGAACGTCACGGCAGAAGAAATCGATTTGATGCTGACGCAACTGGACGCGCTGATCGCACAGGTGCGCAAGGCGTGATTGATGTAGGTAGGAAATGAGCAAGGGCCGCGGATTTTGCGGCCCTTGTTTTTTGGTGCTTGGTGCACGTGCAAAGCGTCAACAGCCGTTGATGCTTGTGCTCGTACTGCTAGCCTGTGTCGCCGCCCGCTTCCATTTGCAGTTGAAAATGCCGCCTCACCCAGCCCTCGCATTCTTCCCATAGCCGGGGCGCGCCCCTTTGGATGGCAGGTCCATACCGCGCCAACACCTGTTCAAGAGACACGCCGCTTTCTGTCCACGTGCCCCCACCCGTGTAGATATTAATCAGCAGCGGTTGAAAGCGATCAAGCGCTTTCGCAAACCTGGCGTCCTCTGTTTCCGCCCGCTCGAACTCCTGCCACAAGCCAAGGAATTCATCGCGTTGCGGCGGCGGCAACAAGCCGAACAAACGCTCGGCTGCCTTCTGCTCCAGCTCTGCCTGTAGTTCGCCTGACGATCCGCCGTGAATCGGAAAATCGCCGACATCTATCTCCACAATGTCATGCAGCAAGAGCATCCGCATGACCCGATCCGTATTCACGGCGCCGCTGGCGTACTCGTTCAGGATCAGGGCATACATCGCCAAGTGCCAGGAATGCTCGGCCGAGTTTTCCTTTCTGCTGCGATCAAGCAGCGAAGACTGCCGCACAACGGTCTTGAGCCTGTCGATTTCTCTTAGGAAGGCAAGCTGGCTTTCCAGGGGGCTTGGTGGCATGCGCGGCTACCCGTGATGTGGAACGTAAAGTGTACGGAAATGCTTGCCGGACGAACACGCCGTCCAAGCGCCCCGTCGCCTGCCTCAGATAGCCCCCCTCCAATCAGTTGTATTCTTTTGGTCGTTGTCATCATTCGCGAGGAAGCGCGCGTGCATTGCGAAACTTGTGGAGCCGCGTATCGCGGCCGTGGCCGTCTTTGCGACGAATGCACCAAGACCTTGTCCGGCTTTTCCGAGCCCAGCAAACTTCCGCCCCTTGGCGACTTCAATACCGATCAAACGTTTCCCGCGCCTCAGCCGCAACAGCCGCTACCCAAAGAGGGCGGCTGGAACGAGCCGAAAAAGCCGCTATCCAAGGAAGGCGGCTGGGATGAGCCGCAACTCGTTCGAACCGATGTCGTTCCCCTGACGCTGGCCGGCCGCCCAATCAAGCGGGGTTGGCTCACGGCGCTTGGCGCGGCTGGCGTGCTGATGACAATCGGCGAGATGGCCTTCAGATGGGGCGTCTGGTGGTTCTGGCTGGTCGTTCCAAGCGGTATCGCATTCCTGGTCGGCCGTGGCCTGATGCGCAAGGGCTTCGTCCGCTTGGTGGGCCTGTTCAACTTCGAAGCCGACAAGGCGGGACAGGTCTATCTCACCACCTTGGGTGGAGACTGCCCGGTATGTGACGGCGAGATCAAGTTGAAGGACATCGGCCCCAGTCGACACCTCAAGACCGTCATCCAATGCACGGAGAACAACACCCATCAGTGGGCGTTCAACCCCAAGCGCCTGGATAGGCTCTAGCCACGACGTCAGTGCGACGACACATACGTGGCGTCCGCAAACGACGCCGGAATCGCGAAACTTTCACGCATGCGCTTCGCCTCGGCCGCGGGCGTCAAGCCAAAAAGCCGCTTGAATTCCCGGCTGAATTGCGATGCGCTCGTGTAGCCCACGGCGTGGCCCGCCGCTTCCGCCGTCAAGTCCTGGCGCACCATCAACAGCCTGGCCTGATGCAGCCGCGTCGACTTCACGTATTGCATCGGCGACAGCTGTGTAATCGCCTTGAAATGGCTGTGGAAGCTGGGCACGCTCATGCCCGCCTTATTGGCAAGCTGCGCCACATCAAGCGGTTCGGCGTAGTCGGCATGAATCTGCCGTAGCGACATCCCTATCCTGCCGAACTGTCCTCGCATCGCCAACGCCTCGCGCAGCGCGCCCCCCTGTGGCCCGGTCAGCACGCGGAAGTACAGTTCGCGCAGCAGGCCCGGTCCCAGCACGGCGGCTTCGATTGGCTGGTGCATGGCTTCAAGAAAGCGCAGAACGGAGGCATGCATCCTGTCGTCCATCCGCGTCGACATCATGCTCTGCGGCACGTCTGCCCCATCGCCCATGCCTGCGTTGCCGATCTGCGCGGCCAGCTCGGCAGCCACCGTGAAATCAAGATGCAGATACAGCGCCAGCAACGGGTGTGCGGGTGTTGCATCGGTTTCCATGCTGAACGGAACCGGCACCGAGACGGCAAGATAATGATCCGCGTCGTACTGGTACAGCTGCCCGCCAAAGTAGCCGCGCTTACGCCCTTGGCACACGATCACAATGCCTGGGTCATACAAAACAGGGGTACGCGAAAGCGCGCGGTCGGAACGCAGGATACGTACGCTGGGCAGTGCGGTCAGGTTATAGCCTTCCGTGGGCGCCAAGTCGCGCAGCAGCGCGACCGTGTGCTTCCGCGTATCGGGCAGCGTGGTCGAATCCTGATCCGGGGTGTAGTCATGGCTCATAGCTTTATGCAAGAAATTCAGCGAATTCGGGCTGATAAGTCGTCTACCGCAAGAATAGTATGCAGTCTCTCTTTCGTATTCTGGAGACGCATCATGGCGTTGAGCAAGATATTTCTGATCACCGGAGTCAGCAGCGGATTCGGCCGCGCGCTTGCGCAAGAAGCGCTGGCCGCCGGTCACACGGTGGTGGGCACGGTAAGAAGCGCAGAGGCAAAGCGCGATTTCGAATCGCTTTCCGAAGCGGCCCATGGACGCATCCTGGACGTCACTCACTTCGACCGCATTGACGACGTCGTATCCGAAATCGAAACCAGCGTCGGACCTGTCGACGTCCTGGTCAACAACGCTGGCTATGGGCACGAGGGCGTGCTGGAAGAATCGTCGCTCTCGGAAATGCGCCGACAGTTCGACGTGAACGTGTTCGGCGCCGTCGCCATGATGAAGGCCGTGCTGCCCTTCATGCGCGCGCGACGACGTGGCCACATCCTGAACATCACGTCGATGGGCGGACACCTCACCATGCCGGGAATCGCCTATTACTGCGGCAGCAAATTCGCGCTGGAAGGCATTTCGGAAAGCCTCGGCAAAGAGGTCAAACCCTTGGGTATCGCCGTCACCGCCGTGGCGCCGGGTTCGTTCCGTACCGACTGGGCCGGCCGTTCAATGACGCGCACCCCGCGTTCCATTCCGGACTACGACGTCATCTTCGACCCGATCCGGCAGGCGCGCGAAGAGAAAAGCGGCAAGCAGCTTGGCGACCCGGTAAAGGCCGCCCGTGCGATGCTTACCGCGATCGACGCCGACAATCCTCCGGCACATTTGTTGCTGGGCAGCGATGCGTTGATGCTGGTGCGATCCAAGCTTGCCGCATTGGAAGGCGAGTTTCGAGAGTGGGAGGCGACTACGGTGTCGACGGATGGTTGAAGGCGGATTGGCGACGGAATTTGGCGGTTCAGGGTTCAGGTGTCAGACTGCAATCCACACATCCCTTCACAGGAACAACCTGGAGAACCGCCGATGAGCCGACCGGAATTCATCAAGCACTGGACCGAACTTGAAACCCCCGACGCGCATTCCTACCAGGGCGATACCGAACCCATGGCGCTGGACGCGCCGCTCTCCGCGGCGCTCGGCATCACTCGCATCGGCATTCATCACGTCAGGCTGCTGCCCGGTCGACGTACCTCATATCCGCACGCCGAAAGCACCGAGCAGGAATACGTCTTCGTGCTTCAAGGCAAGCCCGATGTCTGGATCGACGGCGTGCTGCATTCCATCGGCGAAGGGGATTCCGTTGCGTTTCCCGCTGGCACCGGCATCTGCCATACCTTCATCAACAACACGCAGGACGAAGTCAGGTTGATGGTGGTCGGCGAACCGACACGCGCCGACAACCTTGTGCGCTTCCCGCTCAACGAAGCGTACGAACGTACCCGCGTGAACCGCTGGGCAGACTGGCCCACCAGGCCGCTGGGCGACCATGACGGGAAGCCGGACTGAGTGCGTCTGAAACGGTATGACGCCATCGCCGAACGGCGTGCGCCAGCAGTCACATAGCCGCTATCGCGCAAAGACCTCGACGACGCGGAAGCGTTCGCACACCAGCATCATGTCCGGCGCATACCCGCCGTTGCGCTCGAAGTAGGCAATGTGCGCGTCGCGCCAGACGGGGTACGGGCCCTCGCCTTCCGCCAGCGCAAAGGCTTCGTCTACCTGGTCAAAGCGCTGGATCAACACACCGGTGGTTTCGATGACGCAGGCGGGGCGGCCCTGGCCATCCAGCACGACATCGCGCCGGCCCGCTTGCGGTACGGGTTCTTCGTCGTCGAAGTGATGCAGCGCGCCGCAAGTGGCCGTCTTCGTGCCCGCGAGCACCAGCGCGAGTAGTTCGTCGGCGAGTTCGGGCGAATCGCCGAACTGAAACGTCACGGCGTCTTCGTAGGGGGCGGGCGGCTTGATGCTTGGTTTGGTCATGGGAAGGGGATGAGGGATGAGGGATGAAGCGTCAGGCGGAGGACAGGCATTTCAATACCGCCCTGCCGGAAGGACGTCTGCAAGATAAGCGCGCGCGTCGGGCTGGGCCGTCAGCATATGCCGAACCCAGGCGTTGCGTTCATGCGTGGTTACGACCAATTCCCATACGCAGGCCAATGCCGGAGCGTTGACCGGCGTAAAAGCATCGGGCTGGGAAAGCGGCGCTGACAGCATGCGCTGGCACAGAATGCCGCCTGTGATCCACCAATCCACCAGCAGCCACACGGCCTCGTCGCCAACGTGGGCAATGCAGAAGCCAAGGCCGTGGCTACGTTCGTCGTCGGCATGTTGATGCAGTACGTCAAGCACGGCGGCACGCGCCGAGGCGATGGCGGGTTCGGAAAGGATGGGTTCAACTCCATCCGCGTCGCGATGCATGCCGTAGACCTTGATCGCATGGCCGGCGTCCTGCCAGGTGTCGATATAGGCAATGCGGCGGGGAAGATACGGTTCAGGTGGATGCGCCATCGTCAGCAATAAGGATGTCGTTAAGATTTGGTCAGAAAATGCAGTCTGACACATTAATCCGACACACTAATCTGACGATGTCGGCAGACGGTGCGGATGGCAATTAATCGGGTGTTAATCGGTGTTAATCGGGTGTCAGACTGCAATTCCTGATGCCCTGATGCAGTCTGAAACCTGGCGTTGCGGATCGGGGAACGTGGCGGGCCGTGCTGGGGGACGGCACCATGGGCGATATCATTTGTACATTGCCGGCGTCCCCACCGCGATCGCGCCGCGATTTTTACCCTGATCGCCTAGGAGATTTATTAGTGGTTCGATCCGCAACGACAGCATCCGCGTCTTACCTGTTCCGCAACCATGCCGCCAGTCTCTGGCGGCGCCGACGAGAAAGACCCTGGCTGGCGGCCCTGCTGCTGGCGGTGATGCTGAGTTGCCTGTCGATGCTGTGGCAAGCGCCCGCCACGGCCGCCATGCCCCTGCTGCAAGCCAAGGAACCCGCCGCTTCCTCTTCGGCGCTGACCCCAGCGGCGCTGGCCGACCTGCTGGAAAATCCCGAGGCGCGCAAGGCGCTGGTGGACGAGTTGCGAGCGCAGGCGTCAGGCACCAAGGCGGACCCCGCTAGCCAGTCTGCGGCGGCAAAATCAGGCGAAGCCGCCAAAGCCGCTGAAGCCAAACAAGACGCCGGCGTCCCCGGCTTGCAGGCGCGCATGGCCGATGGCGTGCAGCGTTTCCTGACCGGCGTTGCCGCCGACCTCGGCCAGGGCGTGGACGACATGCGCGCGCTGGCCTCGGGGCGCAACCTGCGGATGGACAGCGGCACGGCAGGCCAGGCCTTGATGCCCTTGGCGCTGGCCGCAGTGGCCACTATCGTTGCCTTCCTTCTGTTGCGCATGATCGCCATGCTGATCTACACCCGCATCGATCGTTGGGTGGCGCATCAGGGCGCGGGCGCAGCGGTCAACCCATCGCCGCAGCGCGGCGTACCGGCCCCAATGCGGGTGCTCATTCGGCGCGGCGGCGCCATTATCGGGGCGGTAGCCATCGATGCGGGCGTGGTCCTGCTGGCGGCCATGGCGGGCGGCGCGGCGGCGCTGTGGGGCACGCCGGGGCGCGGCGCGCTGGACACGCTGGCGGCGGTATTTCTGCAGGCTTTCGTGGCGGTGGAAATCGTCAAGGTGCTGGTCCGCACCGTATTCGCCGTGCGGCATCCGCATCTGCGCCTGCTGCCCATGGAAGACGAATTGGCCAAGTACTGGAACGGCTGGCTGGTGCGCGTGGTTGCCGCGGCGGGTTATGGCACGCTGCTGATCGACCCGGTGATCTCGGCCACCTTGTCGCCCGCCCTGGGCCGCCTGGCCAATATGCTCATCATGCTGGTGGTGTACGTGTATGCGGTGCGCGTCATCTGGCATAACCGCCACTCGGTGCGCGAACGGCTTAGCCGCCGTGCCGCCCATGCGACCACGTTCATGGGGTCGCGGCTGAATTTCCTGTCGCGCGTGTGGCACGTGCTGGGTATCGGGTACTTCACCATCCTGCTGGTGGTCAGCCAGATCGACCCGACCAACGCGCTGCCCTTCATGGCCCGCGCTACTGCCCAGACCTTGCTGGTCATTGGCGTGAGCAGTCTGCTGGTGCTGCTGCTGAACACCGTACTGGCCAAGCCCATTGCCTTGTCGGCCGACCTGCGGCGGCGACTGCCGATGCTTGAGGCGCGCGTCAACGCCTATGTGCCGGCCTTGTTGAAAGTGCTGGGATGGATCATCCGCATCGTCGCGGTGCTGCTCATCTTTGACGCCTGGCATGCGTTCGACCTCTCCAGCTGGCTGGCATCGGATGCCGGGGGCGCGGCGATCAAGATGGTGCTCAACATCGTCATTGTGTTGCTGATCGCGGCGCTGGTCTGGACAGTAATTGCCAGCGTCATCGAACACCGGCTCAGCCAAAGCGAAGGGCGCGGCATGCCGACCGCGCGAGAGCGCACGCTGCTGGCGCTGTTTCGCAATGCTGCCTTGATCGTCATTGTGACGATGACGCTGATGGTGCTGCTGTCGCAAATCGGTATCGACGTGGCGCCGTTGATTGCGGGCGCCGGGGTGGTTGGCCTGGCGATCGGTTTCGGCGCGCAGAAGCTGGTGCAGGACATCATCACCGGTGTCTTCATCCAGCTGGAAAACGGCATGAACGAGAACGACGTGGTGCAAGTCGCGGGCGTGTTCGGCACGGTTGAAAAGATGACGATACGCTCGGTGGGCATACGCACGCTGGACGGCGGTTACCACCTGGTGCCGTTCTCGTCGGTGGATGTGGTGGCCAACCACATGCGTGATTTCTCGTACCACCTGGGTGAGTACACCATCGCGCATCGCGAAAGCGTGGACGATGCCATTGAGCATCTGCGCGCGGCCTTCGCCGAGCTGATGACGGACTCGGTGCTGGGACCGGAAATCCTGGAAGAGATCACCATTGCGGGCGTCACGGCAGTCAATGACAAGGGCGTGACCATCCGCATCCTGATCAAGACCACGCCAGGCATGCAATGGGCCGTGCAGCGTGGCTACAACCGCTTGTTGAAGAAGCACTTCGACGCCGCCGGCATCGAGCTGCCCTATCCGCACACGGTCGTCTACTTCGGCCAGGACAAGCGGGGCTTTGCGCCCGCGGCGAACGTGGCGCTGCAAACCGAGCGCCCGGATGAAGGCGAGGACGCCCGCGCTGCCGGACACACCCGCCGCCGCCTGCAACCGGAAACCAGCGGCGACGATGCTGCCGAAGTGCTGGGCAACGAGTTGGAGTCGCGCGAAGAGCCGGACGCGGATTCGGAATCGCCGGATGCCTATGCCAAGCCGCGCAACCCGTGATTCGCGCCCGCTTGCCGAGGCATCGGCAAGCGGCTCGACCCGCCCGTTGGAGGATGCCGCGCTGCTGCGCCGCCTCTTGCGCGCCAAGGACCGCATGGATGCAGCCTCCGGCGAGGCTTGGCCGATCAGCCGCCTGGCCGAGGTCAGTGGTGTGTCGCAGGCCTATTTCGCGCGCTCGTTCAAGCGCGCCTTCGGGCTGCCGCCGCACCGCTATTTGCTCACCCGCCGGATCGAACGCGCCACCGCCCTGCTGCGGGATACCGACCTGAGCATTACGGAGATTGCGTTCGAGACCGGTTGGCAGAGTCTGGGCACCTTCGGCCGAATCTTCCATGACGTCACCGGCCTTAGCCCCGGCGGGATGCGCGTCCACGCTCAAGCCGAGCTCCAAGCCCGACCGACAGCGCTTGCCGGCGTTCCTGCCTGTTTGGTCAAGGCTGCGCAGCGCCCCGACCTGGACAGCGCAGTTTTGGAGAAGCGCCGTCGCGCCGCCGCCGCTACATTGCGCGAATCGACCAAGGAGGAGTCATGAACGAAGGTATCAATGTTGTCGGCTTGTACGTGAATGATCAGGACGAAGCGCTGGCGTTCTACGTGGAAAAACTCGGCTTTCGCGTTCACACGGATGTGCGCAATGGTGCCTACCGATGGCTGACCATCCAGCATCCGGACCAGCCCGCGTTTCAGCTTGGCCTGTTCAAGCCCGGCCCACCCATCCACGACGAAGCCACTGCGCAAACCCTGCTCGCGATGGTTGCCAAAGGCGCCATGCCGCCGCTGGTGTTGTCGGTGACGGATTGCCGCGCCACCTATGCCAGATTGCAGGCGCTGGGCGTTGAGTTCACCCAGGAGCCCACGGACCGCTACGGCAGCGTCGATGCCGGGTTCCGAGACCCGGCCGGCAACGGGTGGAAGATGATCCAGGCGGGCTAGCATCCCGCCTGTCCGCCGCAGCGGCTAAGCGACACCCGCGGCCAACTGGATGCCAAGTCCGACCAGCGCCAGGCCCGCAAATCGTGTTGCCAGCCGCCGGGCTCCGGGAAACGTCGCAAGGCGCAAGGCCACGGCGTTGCCGATGAGCACCAACGCGCCTTGATAAAGCAGGCTAAGCACGGTCACGTGCAGCATCATGACCGCCAGCGTCAGAGTGGATGCCGCCGGTTTGAGAAACAAGGGAAAGAACGCGACGAAGAACAAGATCACCTTGGGGTTGGTCAGGCTCACCATGAACGCCCGCCGGAAATACACCCAGGGTGATCGATCGCGTCCGCGTTTCTGCTCTTGCGCACCGGGGCGTGTGCGGATGAGTTGCGCGCCCAGCCATAAAAGATACGCGACCCCGGCCCATTGCAGGCCTTGAAAGACCATCGGATGCGTCCGCATGATCGCGGCCAGGCCGGCGGCGGCGGCGACCATGAACAGGAAGTCGCCCGCGATCGTGCCCAGCACCGCCGCCATGCCGGCGCCCTTGCCATGGCGCGCGGTGGCGTCAAGGATGGCGATGGTGCCCGCACCGGGAATGGCCTGGAATACCAGGATGGCCAGAATAAAGCTGCCGTAGTGCTGGATGTCGAGCATGTCGCGTCGGGGTCAGTGTTTGATCAGTACTGATTATCCCGTTCGCGATGTGGCCCAATACAGTGCATTCTTCCTGCTGATGATAAATTTGGCCATCAATTTTCTGGCGAAGGTGCGTTATGGCAAGAACAGATAAAAATGAACTGGACGACGTGGCCTGGCGCTTGTTGCGCGCGCTGCAGGCTGACGCGCGCGCGCCCTTGAAGACCCTGGCCGAGGCCGCTGGCTTGTCTGTCGCGGCCACGGCCGAGCGGCTCAAGCGGCTGCAGGATGCCGGCATTGCGCAACGGTTTACGCTTGAGGTCGATGCATCAAAAGTGGGCTATCCGGTGAAGGCGATAGTCGGTATCACCGCAATCCAGCCGGGCAAGAAAGCGCTGCTTGACCGGCTGCGCCATGCGCCCGAAGTGCTTGAATGCCACCATGTGGCCGGGGCGGATTCCTATCTGATGACGGTTGTCGCAACGGGCTTGATGGATCTTGAACGCTTTATCGGAACGATTAATCCATACGGGGAAACACGTACGTCCATTATTTTTTCCACCCCCATCGAGCGTCGCGGGCTGGTGCCGCCCGGCACGGCAAAACGGTAATGCGGCTATTAGGGATATGGGGAATTGTTTATATTGGGTATTAGTCGCCTGATAAAGCCATCGGACTAATCTGCGCATTATGGATTAATCCGTATCAAAGCGTATTTGCCCGTGCTAATGTTGACGACAGCGGTTTAGACGTCTCCCTTGTCGTGCAGGTAGCGCCCAATATACTGTTTGCCTGGCCGGCCAGGCCAAAGGGACATGATGCTCCGAACGGAATTCCCCATCGTGGCCCTTGGCGCTTCCGCTGGCGGAATCAAGGCATTTGAAGCGTTTTTTCGCGGCATGCCCGCGAACCCCGCCATGGCCTTCGTGGTGGTTTCCCATCTAAGTTCCAGCGACGAAAGCCAGTTGCTCGATGCCATCGCTCGCGACACCTCGCTGGCAGTCATGGTCGGCGTTGATAATCAGCAGCTTGAACCCAATTGCATTTATCTTCTGCCGCGCGACACCCTCATGTCTATCGGCCAGCGGCGTTTACGCGTGATCAAACGCCCTGAGAGTGTGCCGGTTCGCCGCCCTGTTGATTTATTCTTTTCCGCCTTGGCGCGCGATTGCTTGGATTATGCAGCGGGCGTGGTGTTGTCCGGCGCCAATGCAGACGGCACGCTGGGCATCAAGGCCATCAAGGAATATGGCGGCACCACCCTGGCGCAAGCCACGGACGGGGACGGCCCCATCAATCCCGACATGCCGGCCAGCGCCATCGCCAGCGGTTGGGTCGATTTTGTGCTGCCCGCCAACCAGATGGGGCAAAAACTGGTCCAGCTTGGCCTGGGCTTACCCGCACCGACCGAGGGGGGACCCAATCCGCACGAAGGCGGCGGCCCAGCCGGCCAGGGCGCGTCATGCCGGAAGATCCGTGAGTTGTTGCGCGCCAGCCATGGCCACGAACCCGGCGGCCACAATGACCGCGAGTTCATGCGCCGTGTGCGGCGCCGCATGCAGATCAAGCAGCTCAGCACGGTTGACGCCTACATTGACCATTTGAACCAGTGGCCTCAGGAGGCCATCGCGCTGGTCCGCGATCTGTCGGTCGGCAGCACGAACTTCTTCCAGGACCCCGCAGCGTTCGACGTGCTCGACCGGCTGCTTGTTCCGGCATTGCTGCAAGGCCGCGGAGCGGCGGATACCGTGCGCATTTGGGTGCCCGGTTGCGCCACCGGCGAAGAAGCCTATTCGTTGGCCATTCTTTTGCGCGAACACTTGGACACCATGGCGGTGACGCCTCGCGTGCGCTTGTTCGCCACCGATGTCGACGACTGGGCGCTGCTTGCGGCGCGCGCGGCAAGATACCCGGGCCAATGGCTTGAAGGGATGTCGCGCGAACGCCGTGATCGCCACTTTATTGCGGATGGCGACGGCTATGTGGTGAACAAGCACCTGCGGGACATGTGCATCTTCGCGCCCCACAGCGTGGTGCGCGACCCGCCCTTCGCCCGGATCGACCTTATTTCCTGCCGGAATCTGCTGATCTGTTCCGACCGCCAGATTCAACAGCAGATCATCCCGACGTTCCATTATTCGTTGCAGCCCAATGGCTATCTGCTGCTTGGCGCGTCTGAAGACGTGAGCGAGGTCGGCAGCCTGTTCAAGGCCATTGAGCGCCAGCATGGAATCTTTCAACGACGCACGGGCCCAGCGGTTGCG
Organism: Achromobacter spanius; assembly: GCF_029637605.1. Classification (NCBI taxonomy): domain Bacteria; kingdom Pseudomonadati; phylum Pseudomonadota; class Betaproteobacteria; order Burkholderiales; family Alcaligenaceae; genus Achromobacter; species Achromobacter spanius. The sequence continues at coordinate 4,542,717 of NZ_CP121261.1, forward strand.
CCCCGCCTGGCTTTTTCGTCGTGGCCGTTGCAGGCCGCCAACCTTCCCAGTTTCATGCATCGCCCGGGTGAGGCCGTCGGTGCGACGTTGCACGCGGCGATCGAACGCCAGGTGTTGACCCGGCATGCCCCCGCGCATGTGGTGATCAATCGGGACGGCGACGTGCTGTATTACTCGAACGGCACAGGCAAATTCTTGCAGGCCGACATGGGAATGCCCAGCCATCAAGTGCTGACCCTGGCGCGCAAGGGCCTGCGGCCGGATCTGCGCGCCTTGCTGCACGAGGCGGCAGAAACGGGAAAGCGCGCGCGACGCGAGGACGTGGCTTTTGAAGACGACGAAGGGCGCTTGCAGCGCGTAGCACTCGAGGTCGAGCCGCTGTCTTGGCAGCGAGACTCTGAAACGCGATATCTGGTCCTGTTCTTTCAGTGCGGCGTCGGGGGCGACACAGGCGCCCATTCCCCTGCGCAGGCACGGCAAGACGGCGCTGCCCGCCACCTGGAATTCGAACTGCTGCAAGCGCGTGAACGCCTGCAATCCATGGCTGAGGAATACGAGGCCGCGCTCGAGGAATTGAGCGCGTCCAACGAAGAGCTGCTGTCCGTCAACGAAGAGCTGCAATCGGCCAACGAAGAGCTGGAAGCCTCCAAGGAAGAACTGCTTTCGCTTAACGAAGAGCTGCATACCGCCAACGAAGATCTGCATGGCAAGGTCGACGAGCTGGACCGCTGCAACAATGACATGAATATCCTGTTTGAAAAGGCCGCCATCGCGACGCTGTTCCTGGACCGAAATCTGGTCATCCGCAGCTTTACACCGGCGATAGGCGACGTGTTCAACATTTTGCCCAGCGACTGCGGCCGACCCATTATCGATTTGGCCAGTCGTTTCGACCTGCCCGCGTTTGCGAGCGATATCGAGCGCGTCTATACGGACTATCGGCCCGTCGAACGCCGCATTGCCAGCCCGCTGGATGGAAAGCACTACTTGCTGCGCATCGTGCCCCACCACGGCGCCGGCAATCGCGTGGATGGTGTCGTCGTCACGTTTATCGACATCACCGACATTACCCAGGTCGAGCGCCGCCACCGCCTTTTAATCGCCGACCTGCAACGACGCACCCGCAATATGTTCGCGATCGTGCAAGCCGTGGTGGGAGCCGCGCATCCGGGCCAGGGCCGCGAACTGCTCGAACAGACTCTGGATGCCGTGATGCGCGGGAAGGCGCGCCTGAATTTCCAGCCGGGCGGAGTCACATGCCAGATTGAAATGCCCTTGGATGACATAAGCGCCAGTCAGGAGGGCTCGGACTCCGTGGCTTCCTGACGGCCGGCGCGCAGCTTTTTCCACAGTGTTGTCCGCGAGATGCCAAGCCGCTTTGCCGCCAGCCCCATATGGCCGCCGGATTCGGAGATGGCTTGCTGGATGGCGCGTTGTTCGGCATCAAGGCGCGTCGTGGCCAGGTCCGGCTTTTGCGCGAGCCGTCTTTCGGGGAACAGGTCGCTGGCGCAAAGCGTGGCGCCCTCCATCATGACGAGGGCGCGCGCAATCCGGTTCTTCATTTCCCGGATGTTGCCAGGCCAGGCATGGTCACGCATTGCCTGCATGGCGTCCGGCGAAAACGTGATGCTCGTCGCCGTCGTGCGCAGCGCGTCCAGCAAGGTGCCGGCCAACGGGTCAATCGCGCCGGGCCGGCTTCTTAGCGGCGTGGTCGCAATTCTTGCCACGGCAAGCCGATAGAAGAGATCGGCGCGAAATGTTCCTTGCGCTATGGACGCTTCCAGATCCGCGCAGGTGCTGGCAAGTATCCGGCAATGCGTTTGCCGGCTGGAAGACTCGCCCAAGGGCCGGTACTCGCCGTTCTCCAGCACGCGCAACAGGGCGGCTTGCGCCCTGGGCGTCAGTTCGGCCACTTCATCCAGATACAGGGTGCCGCCTGCCGCTTGGGAAAACAGGCCATCCCGCGCTGCGCTGGCGCCGCTGAAGGCACCCTTCGCATGACCAAACAACAGGCTCTCGACCAGGTCCGGCGCCAGCGTGGCGCAGTTGACCGCGACGAAGGGGCCGGCTGAATACGCCGAGCGCGCGTGGACGTATCTTGCGGCACGGTCTTTGCCCGTTCCGGTTTCCCCTTCAAAGAGCACCGGCAACGCACTGGCTGCAAACCGCTCAAGCGCTTGCGCGACATCGTGCGTGGCAGCGTCAAGCGCGAAAGGGTTGTCCTGGACCGCGGCGTTGCCCCCGGCGGGCTGGGTGGCGATGAGCGCCCGTATGCGGACGATCAGCGCATCGGTGTCATAGGGCTTGGTCAAGTAGTCATTCGCGCCCGCGGCAACCAGGCGCACGGCCTGGGCAATGTCTCCGTAGGCCGTGGCAAAGACGACGGTAGTGCGGGCCAGATAAGGAATCAGGCGGCGATACAGATCTTCTCCTGATCCGTCCGGCAGCCGGATATCGGCAAGCAGGAACGCGGGCCGCATGCGCGTTCGGCGGAACAGCTCGACAGCCTGTGCGCAGCTTTGCACCCATTGCGCCGAGATGCCTTCCAGGCGCAAGCGCTGCAAGAGCGCGGCGCCCAGCAAGGCATCATCTTCAATGAGCAGTACCTGTATGTCGTTCACGGCAAGGGTTCCTCTGTGGCGAAGGGCAGGCGCACCGAGATGCGCGTGCCGCTTTCAACGCGCGTCACACGCAGACGGCCTTTCAGGGTGCTTATCAGGTCGGCGACGATGCGTAGCCCCATGCCGTCGCCCTCGGATGGGTGGCCAGCCAGCGCGCGTCGCGCCGCGATCGGCAAGCCGGAACCGCCGTCAGCGACGTGCAGCGTCAACGCGTCGCGCCGGGCCCGTGCCAGCACAAGCACCAGATCGCCCGGCGGAGAGGCCTGAATTGCGTTCAGCACCAGATTAAGCAGCACCTGCCGAACCGCTCCGGCGGGCAGCGTCAGGGGCTGCTCGTCGTGCATGCCTTCGCAATGCAGTTGTACTCGAACCCCCGCCTTGCCGGCCTGCGCGTCCACCATCAATCGGATGTCGGCAATGTCTTCCTGGCGCAGCCATGCGTTGCCAGGGCGAAACGTGCGTAGGCTGGCATCCACCACGGCTTGCAGCGCCTGCACACCGCGTTCGATGAAATCCAGTGACTCACTTCTGGCGTCCGGGCGTTCGCCGAATTGGCGCAAGGTTTGCACCGCCGTACGCAAGCCGCCCAGCGGGTTGCGTACCTCGTGGGCCAGCGCCGCCGACATGCGGCCCAGCACCGCTTCGCGTTCGATGCGCGCATTGCGTTCCGCAAGCGCCTCGCGTTCCAGCGCGCTGTCCACCATGCCGTTGTAGGCCGACAGCAGATCCGCGATCTCGGGGTCGGCCGTATGGATTTCCCGGGTGGCAAGGCGTTCCCGCGGTCGGGCGCGCATGGCTTCGGTCAAGGAAATGATGGGCCGTTGCAGCCGCTTGGCCATGCCGAAGCAAAGCGCCGCGCCAAACAGGCTGATGGTCAGACCCAGCAAGCCCAGCTCAAGCGCCAGTTCCTTGCGCTGCCGATGAAAGTCGCTGACGTCCAGGTTGGCCACCAAGGTGCCCAGCCGTGGTTGATCGCTGTCCAGCAGGCGCCACGTCCACACCCCTTCCGAGCGCGGGCTGATCAAGGTGCCGGACGGCGCGGCAAGTGCTTCCAGGGGAACGCCTTCCACATCGGGATAGCGCGCCACGTGCGCAAGCAGATGCTGGTCCGGCGTTACCACGGCAAGCGTCCGATCCACCACGCCCAGATGCGTGTCCAGCGCCCGATTCAGCACGTCGACCATCTGCGCGGTATCCGCCGCGCGCACGGCCGGCAGGATCGCGGCCGACAAGCCATCCAGATACACCTGGCCAAGGTTGGCGATCTGCCTGTCGAACTGCCTGGAAACGCCGTGCAGCGCCAAGGAGATAAGCGCGGCGGAAATCACAAGAAAAAGCAGGGAGACCGCGAGCGGAATGCGCGAGGTAAGAGACAGGCGGAACATGACGGCGCTTCTGGACCACGAAAACGGAATTATGCCTGGGTACATGTGGCTGCCGGATTTGCAAAAAATGGAAAGCGTGCGTCGCTCGGGAAAAATTCGTGCCAGCCATGAGTGTCGCTTGGCACGGCACTGTGGGTGAGGCCATGCGACCGCGCCGGGATGTTCACTTTTGTGAACATCGCCTGAACACGATGGTTCATTCGTGTTCAGGCGGGCCGGCAGCCGAACACCGCGTTCATGGTTATCCCGTAGGGTCGTCGGCCTGGCGTGAAAGCAGTTTGGAAGGCGCCCTCCTTAAAGTGCCCGCTCCTCCGGCATGCACGGTCGTGTGCCCGGAGCAGGTCAACAACAAACCGGGGAGCAAGCCGTGGGCAGCACCATATTCTCTAGAAAGCGCGATCTGTGGGGAGGTGCGTTCATAGCACTCTGCGGCGCGCTCACCATTCTTGAAGCGACGTCCTACAACATTGGAGAACTGGCCCGGATGGGGCCAGGCTACTTCCCCATGATGGTGGGCTGCTTTCTGGTGGCGTTGGGCATTCTGATTCCGCTTAGCCCGGACCCCGACGAGGTGCAGGAAGACCTGGTCGAAGAGCATCTGCCGCAACCGTCGCGCCGCGACCGTATTCGTGGCATGGCCTGCATCGCGGCGGGCATTGCGCTCTTCATCATCCTGGGCAGCTTCGTGGGATTCCTGCCCGCCACCTTTGCGCTGGTGTTCGTGTCGGCGCTGGGCGATACGTCGAATTCCATCAAATCCGCCGCCATTCTCGCCATTGCGATGACGGTGTTCGGCGCGGTTGTGTTCTCGTGGGCGCTGCAACTGCAGTTCCCGATGCTGCGCTGGGGGTAGGCCATGGATCTGTTCGATAACGTATTGCACGGCTTTTCCGTGGCGCTGCAGTGGGAGAACCTGCTGTGGTCGCTGTTCGGCGTGTTCATGGGCAACATGATCGGCGTGCTGCCGGGCATGGGCGTGCTGGCCGCCATTTCCATCCTGCTTCCGCTCACCTACGCGATGACGCCGGTGGCCGCATTGATGATGCTGGCCGGCATTTACTACGGTGCTCAGTACGGCGGCGGCATCACCTGCATTCTGCTCAATCTGCCGGGCACGCCGTCCCATGCGGTGACCTGCCTGGACGGCAATCCGCTGGCGCGGCAAGGCAAGTCCGGATCCGCTTTGTTCATGCTGGTCATGTCGTCATTCGTGGGCGCCAGCGTGGGCATTGTCATCATGATCCTGTTCTCGCCCTTGCTGGTTGAAGTGGCGTTTCAGTTCGGGCCGGCGGAGTACTTTTCCATGATGATGCTGGGCCTGTTCGCCGGGGCAACCCTGGCGAAGGGTTCGGCCATCAAGGGCATCGCCATGGTGTTTCTGGGGCTGCTGCTGGGCGTGGTGGGCACCGACGTCAACACCGGCACCATCCGCTATGCCTTCGGCGTCATTGAGCTCAGCGATGGCGTGCAGTTGGTTGCGCTGGCGATGGGCCTGTTCGGCTTGGCGGACTTCTTTGCCAACGTCAATCGCATCGGCAAGGCCACGACCGTGGGCGCTGGCCCCAAGATGTCGGTACGTCCGGAACCGGGCGACATCAAGAAGTCGGCCATGCCGATCGCGCGTGGCAGCGCCATCGGCGCCGTCCTGGGCATCCTGCCGGGAACGGGGGCGACCATCGCCTCGTTCATGTCCTACGCAGTTGAGAAGCGCGTGTCGAAGACGCCGAAGCGCTTTGGCAACGGCGCCATCGAAGGGGTGGCGGGACCCGAAGCGGCAAACAATTCCGCCGCGCAGACGAGCTTCATTCCGACCATGAGCCTGGGTATTCCCGGCGACTCCGTGATGGCCTTGATGTTGGGCGCGCTGATCATTCACGGCATCCAGCCTGGCCCGCAGATGGTGACCGAGCACGCCGATTTGTTCTGGGGGCTGATCGCCAGCTTCTGGATCGGCAACGTCATGCTGGTGGTGATGAACCTGCCTTTGATCGGCATGTGGGCAAGGCTCTTGAAGGTGCCCTACAAGTATCTGTTCCCGTCCGCGCTGTTCTTTGTCTGCGTCGGCGTGTACAGCACCAACAACAACCTGTTCGATGTGGGCATGGTGCTGATGCTTGGCCTGGTGGGGTATCTGTTTCTGAAGCTGCGCTTTTCTCCCGCGCCGCTGTTGCTGGGATTCGTGCTGGGCCCCATGGTTGAAGAGAACTTCCGCCGCGCCTTGTTGCTGTCGCGGGGCAGCATGAGCGTGTTCGTTGACCGCCCGATCAGCGCGGGCTTCATCTACGCCATCGCGGCACTTGCCATCTGGCTGGTGTTCTCCACGGTGCGCAACCGGAAGAAGGTGCGCGCGCTGGAGCAGGCGCAGGCTCAGGCCTGATCACGCCACGCAGGCAGGGCTGAACGGGGGGCCATTCGTGAGCCCCCTGTCGATTAACGGGAGGGCGTCGTGAAGCAATGGGCGCGCGGTCCACGCGGTGATGAGCCACGCGGGGCGTTGACGGTGGTGCGTGAGTTGGCCTTTGTTGAGCTGATTGAACTGCTTGAATTCAGCCATCTGCGCTTGGACGCGTCCCCTCAAGGGGCTGGTACGGCGTGGGTCGGCACGCAGGAATGGCAGCGCCGAATCGAAGGCGAATCCAGCGCCCCTGGCGCGGTCTACGTCTGCACCACGGTGGAAGCGCTACGCGACGCCGTCTTGGCGCCTGAACATGCCGAGCTGAAGATCGACATGCCCACGCAAAGCCGCGTCCGTCTGCGCACCCTGTCCACGCGGCAGGGGGCGTCGCAAGCGTGCCTGCGCGTGGACCTGCAAGCCCTGATCCGGCGTGTGCTGGTGCCGACGAGCGCGCCCACGCATCTGTTCGAGCTGGTCAAGCACGTTGTCATGACGCGGCTTTGGGTGGAAGTGGCGCGCGTTTGAGCCGGCGTTCCGTGTCCGGCAAGCCCGCGCATGGATTAAACTTTCCGCCATGCTACGCATCGACAATCTCAGCAAGCGCTACGGCGACTACCTTGTATTCCAGGGCCTGACCCACACGTTCCAGCCTGGATGCATGGCGCTGTGCGAAGAAGACAGCACCGGCAAATCCACTTTGCTGGGCATCATCGCGGGCGTGATCGCGCCGGATGGCGGTGACGTCTGCATCGACGGCCATTCACTGGCCAAGGCGCCGCAGCAGGCCCGCGCCCGTCTGGCCTACGTGCCGGATAACTGCATGGCGTTTCCCACGCAGACCGGGCGCGAATTCCTGCTGAACGCCGCCGCCGAAAAGAACGTGAGCCTGGACGATAGCGTGCTGGACCTGGCGTTCCGCCTGGGGCTGGAGCCGCATCTGGACAAGCGCTTCGAGCAGATGTCGACCGGGTCGCGGCGCAAGGTGTACCTGGCGGCAGCCGCGCTGGGCACACCGGCTGTCGTCGTTGCGGACGGCCCCAGCAGCGGCCTGGATGCCCAGGCGCGCGGGGTGTTGGCCGAGGTTTTCATGACCTGGGCGCGCGACCGCGTGGTGCTGTTCGCCAGCCATGACCCCGACCTGGTGCAGGCCTGCAACGCGCGTACGCTGAACGTTGCCGACCTGCGTCAGCCACGCCTCGGTTGAACTGGCCGATCCCCGTTCAAACCGGCGTTCCGATTACATGGGCTCTGCCCTGGCCTAACCCGCGCGTCAGCGCTTGGATGCCTGCAGGACCTCGATGAATGCCTTGCTGAACGCCGGGATGTCGTCGGGCTTGCGGCTGGACACCAGCGTGCCGTCAACCACGACTTCCTGATCCACCCAGTTGGCCCCCGCGTTGCGCAGGTCGTCCCGCAAGGACGGCCAACTGGTCATGGTGCGATCGCGCACTACGCCTGAGGACACCAGCAGCCATGCGCCGTGGCAGATGACCGCCACGGGCTTGCCGGCGTCGAACATGGCGCGCACGAACGCCTGCGCCTTGGGGTGCATGCGGATTTCATCGCTGTTGACGACGCCACCGGGCAATAGCAGCCCGTCGAACACCGAAGGTTCGGCTTCGGCTTGCGCGAATATCAGATCCACCGGAAAGCGGTCGCCGGGTTTGTCGTGATGCATGCCCAGGATCGGATCATTGCGCGCCGATACCAGTACCGTGCGGGCACCTTCGGCTTGCAGCCGGTCACGCGGACCGGTCAGTTCCACCTGTTCGAATCCATCGACGGCCAGAATGGCGATGTTTACCTCGTTGAGTGTTGCCATGATTGCTCCCTGTGCTTGGCCCCGTGCGAGCGATGCGCGGCGGGCCGGGGCGCGCTCGCCGAAGCTACGGTGCAGCAAGTGGCATGCCGAAGGGGGAGAGGCAGATGGGTTTCGCGCGGCATGCGGTAGCGTTCTTGCAACGATCAGCGCGCGCTACACCCATCCTACGGACACAGCCGTACGGACACAGCCGCAACAACCCGGGCGCAGTCGGCATCCCTGAACATGGCCCTGCGTCAACGGGCAAGGCCTACATTCGAACAACGGACAAGGCCTACATTCGAACAACGGGCAAGGCCTACATTCGTACAACGGGCAACGCCGTCATTCGTGCAACGGGCAAGGCCTTCATTCGTAGGATGGGTGAAGCGCGGCAAGTTCGTTGCTAGAACGCGATAACCAGCGCGCGCAACCCATCACCCCCCCGCCCACACGCCGCCTCAAGCCACGCCCGCGAAGCGCTTGTCCAGGTAGGCGATGATCTCGCTGGATTCATACATCCAGCGCGCGCCGCCGGCTTCTTCGATACGCAGGCAAGGCACCTTGACCTTGCCGCCGCCGGCCAGCAGTTGTTCACGGGCCTGGGGATCGTTCTTGGCGTCGTGCAGCGTGACGGGCACGTTCAAGCGATGCATGGTGCGCCGCGTCTTCACGCAGAACGGGCAGGCGTGAAACTGATACAGCGACAGCGCGGCGGCTTCCGCGTTTACCGTGGCCTGGCCTTGTGCTGAACGTTGTTGCGGGCGCGGACGTGTCAGCGCGTCGCCAAGAACGATCAGTTGACCCAGGCCGACACGCAAGGCTTTGACAAACATGGATGTTCAACTCAAACAAAGGAAAGAGGCGGTCAGTCTACTCTTTTGCCGATTCCTGGCCCTGCAGCGTCCTCAGCTTCCTTAATTCCGGAAACCAGCGCATCCACAAACCCGCGACCGCTATCGTGCCCATGCCGCCGATCACCACCGCCGGCACGGCCCCGAACAGCTCGGCCGTCAGACCGGATTCAAATTCGCCCAGCTGATTCGACGCGCCGATAAACAGCGTGTTCACCGCGCTGACGCGGCCCAGCATGTGGTCGGGCGTATTCAATTGCACCAGCGACGACCGCACCACTACGCTGACGGCGTCCGCCGCGCCCAGCACGACCAGCGCCGCTACCGACACGGGAATCGATGTGGACAGGCCGAACACCGTCGTCGCCAGCCCGAACAGGATCAAGGAACCGAACAGCAACCGTCCCACGTGCTCGCCTAGGCTGAGCCGGGCCAGGGTCAGCGACATCAGCGCCGCGCCGCAAGCCGGGGCCGCGCGCAAGGCGCCCAGCGCCCAGGGGCCGGCGTTCAGGATGTCTTTGGCGAAGATGGGCAGCAAGGCCGTTGCGCCGCCCAGCAGCACCGCAAACAGGTCCAGCGACAAGGTGCCCAGCAGCAGGCGGCGCTGAAAAATGAAGGTGATGCCGGCAAACAACGTGCGCCACGTCGTGGGTTCCTTGCGCGGCGGGGCGCGCTCGATGATCAGCGTGGCAATCGACGCAAACGCTGTCAGGTACAACGCCGCCGCCACGCAATAGATCCACCCGGCGCCCAGGCTGTAGCCAATGCCGCCCAGCGCGGGGCCGGCAATTTGTGCGATCTGCCCGCCCGATGACGCCAACGCCGTGGCGCGCGGCAGCCATTCGCGCGGCACAACGGCGGGGATCAACGTAGACAAGGTGGGCGCTTCGAAGGCGCGCGCCGAACTCATGATGATGATGGTGGCGTAGATCAGCGTCTTGCCGCCTACGCCGTGCAGCGCGGCAATGGCCAGCACCAGCGTCGCAAGCGTTTCCAGTGCCATGCAGGCGGCAACGATCTTGCGGCGGTCGTAGCGGTCGGCCACATGGCCCACCACCAGCGTCAACGCGGCCATGGGCAGGAATTGCGCCAGGCCGATCAGCCCCAGGTCGATGGCGCTGCCGGACAGCGCATAGATCTGCCACCCCACCGCTACCGATACGATCTGGAACGCCAGGGATGCGCTGACGCGGGCGAACAGGAAGTGCAGGAAAGGAGGGCGGGTAAGCGGACTGGGAGATGCGGGGGCAGGCATAAGGGCGTGCACAGCAGGCGCGCGGACGGCGCCGGAAGGCACATTCTAGTGACAGCCGGCTGACGCGAAACTAAAGCGTCAGCCGGCGCGGCACTACGCCCCGATGGACACCAGTTCCGCGCCTTCGGTCACCTGGTCGCCCACGCCATAGAACACTTCTTCGACCTTGCCATCGGCAGGCGCCGAAATCGTGTGCTCCATCTTCATGGCTTCCATCACCAAAAGCGGCTGCCCTTTCTCGACGGTGTCGCCCGCCTTGACCGAGATCGAGATGATCTTGCCCGGCATCGGGGCCGTGAGGCCGCCGCCGTGCTCGCCCTGGGTGTCCTGGGCATGCGCCAAGGGGTCGTACAGCTCCAGCACGTGTACGCCGTCGTCGCCAAAGACGTGGGCGCGGTCGGCATGCAACACGACGGTGCCGGCATGCTCATGGCCGGCCAGCGTGATGCGCAGGCCGTAGGCCAGATTGGGATTGGCGCTGGCATGCGAGCGCCACAGGAATGGTTGCGCACCGGTTCCGGCGTCCAGCGTCCATGCGTCGCCTTGGCGAGCCACGGTAACGCGGCGCGTTTCGCCGTTGTCCACCCATTGCAGGTGACGCTGGTACTGCCCGCCCAGGCGCCAGCCGTCGCGCGCATCCCAGGGGTCGGCGAGGCCTTTAACCGGGGATTGCGCGCCGGGCTGCGCCAGGCCCTGTCGCACCAGCACGGCGGCCGAGGCCAGCGCCAGCATGGCGGCGTTGGCCGCTTGCGGTTCGGGCAGCAAGGTGGCGCGCTGGCGTTCGATCAGGCCGGTGTCCAGATCGGCGGCGGCAAAGGCGCTGTCTTTCATCAAACGCGCCAGGAACGCCACGTTGGTCTGCACGCCCACGGCCTGTGTTTGCGCCAGCGCTTGCAGCATGCGGGCGCGGGCCTGGTCGCGGTCGGCGCCGTGCACGATCAACTTGGCGATCATGGGGTCATAGAACGGCGTGATCGTGTCACCCGTGCGTACACCGCCATCCACACGGATGTCGGCGTTGGTGAACGCGCTGTGCGGCGGCAGGCCCAGGTAAGCCAGGGTGCCGATCGACGGCAGGAAGCCCTTTTCCGGGTTCTCGGCGTAGATGCGGGCTTCGATGGCGTGGCCATTGATGCGCAGGTCTTCCTGGCGCGCGGGCAGCGGCTGGCCGGCGGCCACGCGCAACTGCCATTCCACCAGATCGTGGCCCGTGATCATTTCGGTGACCGGGTGTTCCACTTGCAGACGCGTGTTCATTTCCATGAAGTAGAAGCGGCCGTCCGGCTCGGCAATGAACTCCACCGTGCCCGCGCCCACATAGCCCACGGCGCGCGCGGCGGCCACGGCGGCTTCGCCCATGGCGCGGCGGCGTTCTTCGGTCATGCCGGGAGCGGGGGCTTCTTCGATCACCTTCTGGTGGCGGCGCTGCACCGAGCAATCGCGTTCGAACAGGTAGACGCAATTGCCCTGGGTGTCCGCGAACACCTGGATTTCAATGTGGCGCGGCTTTTGCAGATAGCGTTCGATCAGTACGCGGTCATCGCCAAAGCTGGATGCCGCTTCGCGTTGGCACGAGGCCAGCGCGTCCAGGAACGCGCCCGACGATTCCACCACGCGCATGCCTTTGCCGCCGCCGCCCGCGCTGGCCTTGATCAGCACGGGGTAGCCGATGCCGTCGGCCTGGGTCTTCAGGAATTGCGGGTCCTGATTGTCGCCGTGGTAGCCGGGCACCAGCGGCACGCCGGCTTTATCCATCAGCGACTTGGCGGCTGACTTGCTGCCCATGGCGGCAATGGCGGACGCCGGCGGGCCCACGAAGGCAATGCCGGCCTTTTCAGCGGCTTCGGCAAAGGCTTCGTTTTCCGACAGGAAGCCGTAGCCGGGGTGGATGGCGCCCGCGCCGGTATCCAGCGCGGCTTGCAGGATGGCGTCGGCGCGCAGGTAGCTGGCGCGCGGTTCCGATCCGCCGATGTACACGGCTTGATCGCAGGCGGCCACGTGGCGCGCGTTGGCGTCCGCGTCCGAGTACACGGCAACGGTGCGGATGCCCATGCGGCGGGCGGTGGCGGCGACGCGGCAGGCGATTTCGCCGCGATTGGCAATCAGCAAAGTGTCGAACATGAATGTCATCCTGGCTGTAATTCTTCTTGAACTGCGGGCACGAATAGCGCGATGGCGCTACATGCGGAAGACGCCGAACTTGGTGTCTTCGATGGGGGCGTTCAATGCGGCGGACAAGGCCAGGCCCAACACGCGGCGTGTGTCGGCGGGGGCGATGATGCCGTCATCCCACAGCCGCGCGGTGGCGTAGTACGGGTGGCCTTCGTGCTCGTATTGGTCGCGAATGGGCGCCTTGAAGGCGGCTTCTTCGTCTGCCGACCATTGGCCGCCGCGCGCTTCGATGCCATCGCGCTTGACGGTGGCCAACACGCTTGCGGCCTGTTCGCCACCCATCACCGAGATGCGGGCGTTGGGCCACATGAACAGCATGCGCGGCGAATAGGCGCGGCCGCACATACCGTAGTTGCCGGCGCCGAACGAGCCGCCGATCAGCACGGTGAACTTGGGCACGGCGGCGGTGGCCACGGCCGTCACCATCTTGGCGCCGTGGCGCGCGATGCCTTCGTTTTCGTACTTGCGGCCCACCATGAAGCCGGTGATGTTCTGCAGGAACACCAGCGGAATCTTGCGCTGCGCGCACAGCTCGATAAAGTGCGCGCCCTTTTGCGCGGATTCCGAAAACAGGATGCCGTTGTTGGCGACGATGCCCACGGGCATGCCCTGAATGTGCGCGAAGCCCGTGATCAGCGTGGGGCCGAAGCGCGCCTTGAATTCATCGAACTCCGAGCCGTCCACGATGCGCGCAATGACTTCGCGCACGTCGTAAGGCTTGCGGGTGTCGGCGGGAATGATGCCGTTCAGTTCGCTGGGGTCGTAGCGCGGTTCGCGCGGGGCGATGGTGGCCAGTTGTGCAGGCTTCTTGCGGTTCAGCCGCGCGACGGCGTTGCGCGCCAGTTGCAGCGCGTGCATGTCGTTGGCGGCCAGGTGGTCCACCACGCCCGACAGGCGCGTGTGCACGTCGCCGCCGCCCAGGTCTTCGGCGCTGACTTCTTCGCCCGTGGCGGCCTTCACCAGCGGCGGGCCGCCCAGGAAGATGGTGCCCTGGTTCTTCACGATGATGGATTCATCGCTCATGGCCGGCACATACGCGCCGCCCGCGGTGCAGGAACCCATCACCACGGCGATCTGCGAAATGCCTTGCGCGGACATCTGCGCCTGGTTGTAGAAGATGCGGCCGAAGTGTTCGCGGTCGGGGAAGACTTCATCTTGCTGCGGCAGGTTGGCGCCGCCCGAATCCACCAGGTAGACGCAGGGCAGATGGTTTTGCGCGGCAATTTCCTGCGCGCGCAAATGCTTCTTGACCGTCATCGGGTAGTACGTGCCGCCCTTGACGGTGGCGTCGTTGCAGACGATGACGCATTCGGTGCCCGACACGCGGCCGATGCCGGTGATGACGCCCGCGCCGGGCGCGTCGCCGTCGTACATATCGTGTGCCGCCATGGGCGACAGTTCCAGGAACGGGGTGCCCGGATCGATCAGGTTTTCAACGCGGTCGCGAGGCAGCAGCTTGCCGCGCGCCACATGCTTGGCGCGCGCGGCTTCACTGCCGCCCAGCGCGGTCTGCGCCAGCTTCTGATTCAGATCATCCAGCTGCGCCTGCATGGCACGCGCATTGTCGGTGAAATCTTGCGACCGCGGATTGATGCGGGATTCGATGATGGGCATGGGGTACCACCCGTCCTGCGAAATGAGGATTTGAAGGCGTAGGATGGGTGTAGCGCGAGAGAACAGAGGCAAGAACGCCAAGGTCTCAACGCGCGCAACCCATCAAACAGACGTTAAGTTGTGGCAGAAAATCAAAAGAACAGCGGTGCAGCAATGATGGGGTGTGGGGGCCATCGTTTTCTGGCTTAGGTTGCCTAGAAATTTGATGCTGCTTGATGGGTTGCGCGCGTTGAGGCGGTTGCGTTCTTGCCATCGGTCTCTCGCGCTTCACCCATCCTACGGCTTCACCCATCCTGCGAATTGGGCGGGACGTTGTCCCGCCCAATCCTCACACCATCTCGATGGCCATTGCCACGGCTTCGCCGCCGCCGATGCACAGCGTGGCCACGCCGCGCTTGCCGCCGGTCTTGCGCAGCGCGCCGACCAGCGTGGCCATCAGGCGGGCGCCCGATGCGCCGATGGGGTGGCCCAGGGCGGTGGCGCCGCCATGGACGTTGACCTTGTCATGCGGCAGCTTGAAGTCGTTCATGGCGGCCATGGTGACTACCGCGAAGGCTTCATTGATTTCGTAAAGGTCTACGTCCTCGGCCTTCCAACCGGTCTTGGCGAACAGGTTCTTCAACGCGCCGACGGGGGCGGTGGTGAACCAGCCCGGCTCTTGCGAGTGCTGGCTGTGGGCCACGATGCGGGCCAGCGGCTTCACGCCAAGCTTCTCGGCGGTGGACGCGCGCATCAGCACCATGGCGGCGGCGCCGTCGGAGATCGACGACGAGTTCGCGGCAGTGATGGTGCCGTCCTTCTTGAAGGCGGGCTTGAGCGTCGGAATCTTTTCCGGCATGGCCTTGGTGGGGGCTTCGTCGGTGTCGATCACGGTGTCGCCCTTGCGGCCGGCCACGGTCACGGGGGCGATTTCCCACTTGAAGCTGCCATCTTCCGTGGCGGCGCGGGCGCGGCGCAGCGATTCCAGCGAGAACTCGTCCTGCTGTTCGCGCGTGAATTCATATTTGGCGGCGCAGTCTTCGGCGAACACGCCCATGGCCTTGCCCTTGTCGTAGGCGTCTTCCAGACCGTCCAGCGCCATGTGGTCATACACGGTGTTGTGGCCGAAGCGGTAGCCCTGGCGCGCCTTCAACAGCAGGTACGGCGCGTTGCTCATGCTTTCCTGGCCACCGGCCACCACCACTTCGGCGCTGCCGGCTGCCAGCAGGTCGTGGCCGAACATGGCCGCCTTCAGGCCCGAACCGCACACCTTGTGAATCGTGGTGCAAGCCACGCCCAACGGCAGGCCGGCGCCGAGCGCGGCCTGGCGCGCCGGGGCTTGGCCCTGGCCGGCTTGCAGCACGTTGCCCATGATGACTTCGTCGACTTGTTCCGGCTTGATGCCGGCGCGTTCGATAGCGGCCTTGATGGCCACCGAGCCCAGCTCATGCGCGGCCAGGCCGGACAGGCTGCCCAGCATGCCGCCCATGGGCGTGCGGGCGATGGAAACGATAACGATGGGATCTGACATGACTAACTCCTGTGAGGGTCGGGACAGCGTCTGGGTGTCGGCACTGCGCGGTCGCCAGGAAGGCGTGCCGGACGCAGGCGTCTGTCTGTATCGTAAGGGAAAAATTCTTCAATCCGGCCCTGCGCCACGTGGGCGCGGCAGGCCTGCCACCAGTCCGGTTCCAGCAAGTCGGCATGGTGACGCATGAAGGCGCCGCGCACGCGCGGGTCGCCTAGCAGAAAGCGGCCGAATTCTTCGGGAAATACGTCGTTCGGTCCGATGGCGTACCAGGGTTCGGAGGCCATTTCCGCTTCTTCGTTCGGGGCCGGCGGGATGCGCCGGAAATTCATTTCGGTCATGCGCTGGATTTCGTCGTAGTCATAAAAGACGACGCGGCCCAGGCGCGTGACGCCGAAGTTCTTGTAAAGCATGTCGCCGGGGAAGATGTTGGCGGCGGCAAGCTGGCGGATGGCGTCGCCGTATTCGCGCACGGCGGGGTCCAGCAAGGCGTCGGAGGCCTGGCGCAGATAGATGTTCAGCGGCGTCATCCGCCGTTCGATGTAGACGTGGCGGATGACGACGGTGTCACTGGTTTCTTCGATCAGGCTGGGCACCAGGCGGCGCAGTTCGTCCAGCAAGGCGGGGGCGAAGCGGCTGCGCGGCAGCGCCACCTGTGAATATTCCCAGGTGTCGGCCATGCGGCCCACGCGGTCGTGCAGCTTCACCATCTGGTACTTGCGGCGCACGGTGGCGTGGTCCATGCCGTCTTTGTCGATGCGGTCCTTGATCAGCTTGAATACGTAGGGGTAGGACGGCAGCGTGAACACGCACATCACCATGCCCTTGATGCCGGGCGCGATGTCGAAGGCGTCGCGCGAATGGGCCAGGTGATGCAGGAAGTCGCGGTAGAACAGCGTCTTGCCCTGCTTTTGCAGGCCGATCATGGTGTAGAGCTCGGCCTTGGGCTTGCGGGGCAGCAGCGTCGCCAGGAAGTTGACGACGGCGGCGGGCGTTTCCATGTCCACCAGGAAATACGCGCGCGTGAAGCTGAACAGCGTGCTCAGGTCGTCGGCGCCCAGCAGCAGCGCGTCCAGCGTGACCTGCCCGGCCGGGTTGCGCGTGAGCGCCACGGCGAAGGGGTAGACGGTGGTCTGGTTGATCAGCCGGCCGACGATGTAGGCGCCTTTGTTGCGAAAGAACAGCGAGCCCAGCGCGTGGACCTGGCAGTCGCTGGCGATGCGCCGGCCCACGTGGCGCGGCAGCAGCGTACGCAATTGTGCAACCGCCGCGCGCGCCAGCATGCGGGTATCGCGCGGCAGGTCTTCAAAGGGCAGCGCCAGGCCGAAGTCGGCCACCATGCGGATCAGGCTTTTTTCCAGGCCGTCCGTCGCCGGGTAATACACCCGGTACGACGGCATGCTGCTGTCCAGATAGTCGGTAGCAACGGCGGGCCGCACGAAGAGGAAATCGTTATGGAAATAGTCGCGGTGCAGCAGCCGGCACGTGACCGAATTGAAGAAGGTCTCGGCGCATTCGGGCTGCTTGTGTGCGCCCAGCAGGCCCACGAATTCCTGTTTGATCTGTTGCCAGTAGGCGGTCTGGGCGTCGGTCAGGGCGGGTACGGCCGCGCCGTTGCCGTTGCCGTTGCCGCTGTGGCTGGGAATGTCGTCCAGCGCGCCTTCGGGCCGGCCACGCAGCACGCTTTCCAACTGCGTGGCGCATTCGCGCACGCGCATGTCGTAGTACTCGATGCGTTCGCGCGACAGGTGCTGGATGCCGTGCCAGTCGCCGGATTCAAACAGCGCCTTGGCGCGCTGCGCGCTGTAGCGAAACAGGGCGTAGTGGCGGTCAAAGCCGGCCAGGATCAGCCGCGCCACATCCAGCGGCGACGGCCCCGGGGCGGGGGCCTGCTCGATGTGCTGGACGTCGGACATGCGGATCATGGCGGGGCGCTCGGCCGAAGGATCAGGCGGTTTCGTTGAAGAGTTCGCGGCCGATCAGCATGCGGCGGATTTCGCTGGTGCCGGCGCCGATTTCGTAGAGCTTGGCATCGCGCCACAGGCGGCCCACCGGGTATTCATTGATATAGCCGTTGCCGCCCAGGATCTGCACGCCTTCGCCCGCCATCCAGGTGGCTTTCTCGGCCGTGTACAGGATCAGCGCGGCGCAGTCCTTGCGCACCTGGCGCACGTGTTCGGCGCCCAGCTTGTCCAGGTTCTTGCCCACCTGATAGCAGAACGCGCGGCTGGCTTGCAGGGTGGTGTACAGGTCGGCGACCTTGCCCTGGATCAGCTGGAATTCGCCGATGGCCTGGCCGAACTGCTTGCGGTCGTGAATGTAGGGCACCACCACGTCCATCACGGCCTGCATGATGCCCAGCGGGCCGCCGGACAGCACGGCGCGTTCGTAGTCCAGCCCGCTCATCAGCACCTTGACGCCGCCGTTGACCTGGCCCAAGACGTTTTCTTCGGGAATTTCGCAGTCCTGGAACACGAGTTCTCCCGTGTGGCTGCCGCGCATGCCCAGCTTGTCGAGCTTTTGCGCCACCGAGAAACCCTTGTAGCCCTTCTCAACCAGGAACGCGGTGATGCCGCGCTGGTGCGCTTCGGGGTCGGTCTTGGCGTAGACCACCAGGGTGTCGGCGTCCGGGCCGTTGGTGATCCACATCTTGGTGCCGTTCAGCACGTAGCGGTCGCCCTTTTTGTCGGCGCGCAGCTTCATGCTGACCACGTCCGAGCCGGCGCCGGGTTCGCTCATGGCCAGCGCGCCCACGTGTTCGCCGGAAATGAGCTTGGGCAGGTATTTGGCTTTTTGCGCCGCCGTGCCGTTGCGGTTGATCTGGTTCACGCACAGATTGGAATGCGCGCCATACGACAGGCCCACCGAGGCGCTGGCGCGCGAGATTTCTTCCATCACCACCATATGGGCCAGATAGCCCATGTTGGCGCCGCCGTATTCCTCGTCGGCCGTCATGCCCAGCACACCGAGTTCACCGAATTTGCGCCAGAGATCCATGGGGAACTGGTCGCTGCGGTCTACCTCGGCCGCGCGCGGCGCGATCTCGGCTTGTGCGAAATTGCGCACGGCGTCGCGCAGCATGTCCAGGTCTTCGCCCAGGTCGAAGTTCAGGCCGGGAAGGTTCATCGATGTCTCCGTGATAGTGGGTACTTACATTCTTATGGGCGCCTGTGGCCGGCGCCGCGCCGCGGTCGTGTGGCTCATCATGCGCCGATCACGCACCGCTATGCAATGATGCACCGCAAATATTACGTTTACGTAAACGTAAAGTGGAGTCGGGTAATCCCTAGGGAATGAAAATTCCCCGGCTAGAAGATCTGCTTAGGGTTTGACCGCCGGCTGGGTGGCGCGCCTGCGCGGCTTGTGCGGCACGCCGCGGTCGTCCACGGGCAGGTCCATTACCCGATACCGCATGACCGCCAGGGACTTGGGGTTGGTGATCCGCGCCATGTGCGCGCACTGCGCGCACCAGTGGCCCGCCCGGATCGACGCGAATGGCGCGTGCCAATCGTGCCCGCGATGGCACAGCCAGTGCATTTTCTTGGTGGTGTTCTGGTAGACGGAAGTCAGGCATTCACCGCCCCGATCTCGCGCCGCCTGGTGTGCGGCTTCGATGCCCAGGCGCTTGTTCAGGTTGGCGCACACGCCGCACCAACTGCCCAGCATGACCTTGCCGCCGGTGGTGAGCCATTCGTGGCCTTCGGCGCAACGGAAGCGGTAGCGCACCCCAAGCCCGCCATAAGCGTCGGCCAGACATGCGCCGCCGCGTTCGGCGGCCTTGCGCTGCAAGCGTGCCAGGCCGTCGGGATGCCGATAGCCTTCGACTTTGCGCAGCCGCGCGCACTCCGGACACCAGGTGCGCCGCAATACGTCGACACCGGCCGCTTCCCATTCATGGCCCGCGCCGCAGCGAAACAGGAATGTTCGTTGGCCACGGGGGCTTGCGGTGTCCAGGCATTGCCCGCCCCGCAAGGCCGCCGTTTGATGGATGCGCAGCAGAAGATCGTCGCGCCGGCGCCGGTAGCCGGCGTCGCGGCCGCAGACGGCGCAGCCGATCCGTTGCAGCGCCTTGTTGCCCTTGCGGTTCCAGGCGTGGCCGGCGTCGCACTGGAAGCGGTGCGGTGCATCCCATCCCAGCCAATGCGGTTCCAGGCAGGTCACGCCGTTCTGTCGCGACAGCTCGCGCAAGCGCCCGAAGTTGGACGCGGCGGCGCACAGCGGGCATTTGACCTCGAGCGCGCGGCCAAAGGTTTGCAGCGTGCGTTGGAACAGATGCCCTTCTCGGCAGTGAAAGCGATACATCGCTGATAAACCGCGCCAATCGGTGTCCAGGCATTCGAAACCGGCAGCGTCCGCGGCGGCGCGTAGCTGGGGTTGGCGGTCAAGGATGGGGTGAAGACGACGCTTGTGCATGAGGAATCCTGTTGCCAAAGACACCGCCATGACTGTCGTAAGCACCGCCGGACACCCATTGGGAAACAGGATGGGAGCAGGCAACGGGCACGACTTGCTCCGGACGATCGCAGCCGCGACGCGCCGGGATGGCGATCGCCGATCTTGCCTTTCCGTCGGACGCAAAGATATTGGATAAGTCTTATTTTTGGGCGGAACTGTCTGATCCGCCTGTCGCGCGCAGATTGCGGACTAGCCGTCCCGCATGGCGCGGGCAAGACATCAAGCGGCCTCTGGCCACAGCAGCGCCAGGTTGGCGCAGGCGCCGTCCGTTAAGGCTTTTTCGCGAGCAGCGCGCGGCAGTCGCGTTCCTGCTGGGCGATTTCCTGCAGGGTGTCTTCGATGTCACGGCGCTGTTGTTCCAGCGTGGCGCGATGCTGTTCCAGTACGCTCAGGTACTGGCGCAGTTGCACTTCGGTGTCGCCCGGGCTGTCGTACATATCGATCAGCGTCAGGATTTCAGACAATTGCAGCCCCAGGCGCTTGCCGCGCAGCGCCAGCTTCAGGCGCGTGCGGTCGCGCGGGCCGAAGATGCGGTTGCGTCCCTCGCGTGCCGGGCTGACGATTCCCTGGTCTTCGTAGAAGCGGATCGTGCGGGGCGTGACGTCGAACTCGCGGGCGAGTTCAGAGATGGTCCAGGTTGACGAGGGCATGCGACGTGTGGCAGTTTACGTAAACGTAAATTATGATGACTTGACGTGAACGTCAAGCGTGGAGCGCGAGGCAATGAACCCCAACGAACAGAAATTGCAGTACCCCTGGGCAGACTTCCAGCCCGAAGCCGGCCGGGCCCACGTGGTGGCCGAAGGCGTCAAGTGGATCCGGATGCCACTGCCGTTCGCGCTGGATCATATCAACCTCTGGCTGCTGCGCGACAACATCGATGGTCAGGACGGCTGGACCATCGTTGACTGTGGCATCTCGCGCGACGAAGTGAAGTCGCTGTGGGAAGACGTATTCAAGAACGAACTGGAAGGGCTGCCCGTGCTGCGCGTGTTGGTCACGCACATGCATCCCGACCACATCGGCCTGGCCCATTGGCTGTGCGAGCGCTGGAACGCGCGGCTGTGGATGACGATGACGGATTTCATGGTGGCGTCGTTGTGGTCGTCGCGCCGCAACGATGCTGGCGCCGGCCCCGGTGGCCAGTCGGCGGTGGAACACTTCGCCCGCCATGGCTTGACTGACCCCGACGCGCAAGAGCAGATCCGCCAGCGCGCCAACTACTTCCCGAACCTGGTGCCTGCCGTTCCCGCGCGCTACACGCGCATCATGCACGGCGATCAGGTCCGCATTGGCGGCCACGACTGGCGCGTGATCGTGGGCTATGGGCATGCGCCCGAGCATGCGTCGCTGTTTTCGCCCGACCTGAATGTGCTGATCTCCGGCGACATGGTCTTGCCGCGCATCTCGACCAACGTCAGCGTGTTCGACTACGAACCCGACGCCAACCCCCTGCCCCTGTACCTGCGGTCGCTGGACGGCTACGCCGGCCTGCCTCGCGACACGCTGGTGCTGCCGTCGCACGGCCGGCCGTTCAAGGGCCTGCATGAGCGCATCGCGCAGCAGCACGAGCACCACCGCGACCGCCTGGCCGAAGTGCTGGAGGCGTGCGCGGCGCAGCCGCAGTCAACCTCCGACATCGTGCCCGTGCTGTTCAAGCGCAAGCTGGACCTGCACCAACTGACCTTCGCCATGGGCGAGGCGCTGGCGCACCTGCATGCGCTTTATTTCGAAGGCAAGCTGAAACGCGCGACCGGCGCGGACGGCATCGTGCGGTTCACGGCGGCCTGAGCGGCAAGCAAGACGCGGTCGGCCAGACGCGGTCGGCCAGACGCGGTCGGCTAGACGCGGTCGGCCAGACGCGGCAAGCAAGACGTAGCAAGCAAGGCGGGTTCCAGGCGGAACCCGTCCCGGTCAGCGCGTGGCGGTGGCCAGCCTGACGGCCAGGCCCACGAACACCAAGGCGGCGATGCGGTTCAACCATCGCTTGGCCGTCACCGAGCGTTGCAGCAGTTCGCCAAAGGCGCCGGAAAAGAAGGCGATGGCGCCAAACACCAACAGCGTCGACACGATGAACACGGCGCCCAACTGCATGACCTGCAAGCCCACCGGACCCAGCGCGGGCGTGGTGAACTGCGGCAGGAAGGCAAAGAAGAACAGCAGCACCTTGGGGTTGGTCAGGTTCATGACGATGCCGCGACGGTACAGCGCGCCGGGTTTCAAGGGCTCGGGCGCCTTGCCGGCATCGGACTCCACCGGCGCGCGCAGGATCTGCCAGGCCAGATAGGTCAGGTACGCCGCGCCCGCCAGCTTCAGCGCCGTAAACGCCACGGGCGACGCCGCGAACACGGCGGCAAGCCCCAGGGCGACGGCGGCCGTGTGGCCCAGCAGCCCGGTGCATAGCCCCAGCACCACCAGCATGCCCGCCTTGCGTCCCCAGATGGCCGATTGCATCAGCACGAATACATTGTCCGGCCCGGGCGTCAGCGCGAGCAGAACGGCAATACCGAAAAATGCGGTCAGGGTGTCTAGGGGCAGCATGGGTGTGGCCTGTCAGGGGTGGGCGCCGGTCAGCAGGAGAATGGCATCATAAGGGCAAAATCCACACCGTTCAGCCCCGGCACGGGACACAAAGGACAGAGACACGCCATGACGACACACGCCGCGCAAAGCCAGCAAGCCCCTGAGGATGAAGCCGCAAAGCCTGACGCCGCGAAGCCTGACGCGCTCCTTGATGCGCACCCCGACGCCGTGCTGCAAGGCCTGCTGCTTGCCCGGCATAGTTGCCGCGCTTTCCTGCCCGCGCCGGTGCCGCGCAATGTCATCGAACGCATCTTGACGCTGGCGCAGCGCACGGCGTCCTGGTGCAACTGCCAGCCCTGGCAGGTGGCCATTACCGAAGGCGCCGGCACCGAGCGCTTGCGCGCGGCGCTGCAAGCGCGGGCGCAAGCCGTCAACGCCAGCCCCGGCTTCACGCCTGACTTCCCTTTCCCCCGCGAATACCGCAACGAATACCTGGCGCGTCGCCGGGAATCGGGCTTCCAGTTGTACGGCGCGGTGGGCGTGGCGCGCGGTGACCGCGACGCCTACCGCCAGCAGGAAATGCGCAATTTCCAGCTGTTCGACGCGCCGCACGTGGCCATCATCACCACCGATGAGGCGCTTGGCGAATACGGCGCGATGGACTGCGGCGGCTACGTCGCCAACTTCCTGCTGGCGGCCCAGGCCAACGGCGTGGCCACGGTGGCACAGGCTTCGCTGGCCATGTATCCGGAAGTGCTGCGCGAGGTGATGGGCATCGGCTCCGACCGGCGCGTGGTCTGCGGCATTTCCTTCGGCTACGCCGACGCCGCGCATCCGGCCAACAGCTACCGCACGCGGCGCGCCGAATTGCCGGAAATCGCAAGCTGGGTTTCTGGCTAAGCATGCGGGCTGAAGATCCGCCCTGAGGACATACGCCCTCACGCCTGATATGGTTCATGCTGTCTGCCGCTTGCCTGGCTCCGTTGGCCCCGTTCGGCCCTGTTCATTCCTCCAGCATTCCTCTTGAAGATGACCTCCAAACACATCGATACGGTATTGCAGCACGCGGGCACCGCCCCGTTCGACCCCGAAACCGGGACGGCACCCGTGCCGCTGCCGCCCATGCGCGCCAGCACCGTGCGGTTCCGGAACCTGGCCGCGTTGGAGCAGGCGCAGCACAGCAAGGCCGCCGGCGGCCGCGCCACCACCTACGGCCGCATGGGCATGGATACCCACGCCGCGCTGGAGGAGGTCTTCACGCAGCTGGAAGGCGGCACGCATTGCTATCTGGCCTCGTCGGGCCTGTCGGCGATGACGATGGTGATGATGGCGCTGTGCTCGGCGGGCGACCATGCCCTGATTTCCGATTGCGTCTACGGCCCGATGCGCGAGCTGGACGACGCGGTGCTCAAGCGCATGAACATCAGCATCACCTACTTCGCGGCCAGTGAAGACCTGGACGCCCTGGTGCAGCCCAACACCAAGCTGCTGTACGTGGAATCGCCGGGTTCACTGCTGTTCGAAATGCTGGACATGGGCGCGATGGCGGCCGTGGCCAAGCGCCACGGCCTGGTGCTGGCCACCGACAACACCTGGGGCTCCGGCTATATCTACCGCCCGCTGACGCTGGGGGCGCAAGTGTCCGTCATTGCCGGCACGAAGTACGTGGGCGGCCATTCCGACCTGATGCTGGGCGCGGTGGTGACGAACGACGAGGCCATCGCCAAAAAGCTGAACCGCACGCAGTATGCGATGGGCTATTCCATCAGCGCCGACGATGCCTGGCTGGCGTTGCGCGGTGTACGCACCATGCCGATCCGCATGGCGCAACACGCGCGCCATGCCATGCAAGTGTGCGAATTCTTCAAGAGCCGCCCCGAAACCGTGCGCCTGTTCCATCCGGCCTGGCCCGAAGATCCGGGCCACGCGCTGTGGCAGCGCGATTGCACCGGCTCCAACGGCATGCTGTCTGTCGAGCTGCGTCTGTCGCCTGCCGCGGCGGGCGCCTTCGTGGATGCGCTGACTTTATTCGGCATAGGCTTTTCGTGGGGCGGCTATGAAAGCCTGGTGCAACTGGTGTCGCCCAAGGACCTGTCCACGCATCGCTATTGGGGCGAAGGCGACAACGCGCTGGTGCGCTTGCACATCGGCCTGGAGTCGCCGGACGACATCATTGCCGACCTGACCCAGGCGCTGGAGAAGGCCGCGGCGGTCAGCGTATAACCCTGACGCCGCCGCGATGGCTTCACACCGACGCGGCACGTATCCATGCGCCGATACGGGCGGCGATGTCGTCGCTGTTGTCGTCCATCATCGGCATGTGGGAATTCCCGGCAATGCCCATCTGAGCCAGCCGCCACGTGTCGACCCGCGCGCCGTGGCGTGCCAGCGTGTCGGCATAGTCCTGGCCGCTGACGCACAGCCGTTGCCATAGCGGCGTGGCGTCCAGGTAGTCGCCGTAGACGAACAGAAACGGCTTGTTCGCCACGGCGGTGGTCGAGACATCGGCAGAGAATCCCGATGGTTCAATGCCGATGACGCCGCGCACCAGATCGGGCTGCGCGTGCAGCGCCCGATAGGCCACTTCGCCGCCGTGGCTGTGTGCCAGCACCAGGCAGGGGCCGACGCGGTCGAGCACCGCGCAGAAGCCCTGCAGCGCCGCGTCGTTATTGCCCAGCCAGCGTGGCACGGCGTGCCGGATGAAGTCGTCAAACGCGCTGACGGGAAAGCGTTGCCCCGTGAACGCCCGCCGCGCCTCGAAATCTTCCGGGCGGCCAAGCCTGAACAGCGACCAGCTTTCCTGCGCGGTTCGGATGATGGGCGGTTCGGGCCACACCTGCTCGAATGGCGCCCAGCCAGCACGCCCACGCTCCACGTTGTCCACCACATACACCGCGTGCCCCTGACGCAAAAAATGCTGCATCCAGCCTGTGCGGCCGTCTGGCGTCTGCTCCCACATCGCGCCCGTCATGCCGCCACCATGCAGCAGCACGATGGGCAGCGGATGCACTAATGGCGTCGGAATGAAGTACTGCACGTAGGCCTGTTCAAAGTGGTACAGGCCGTTGGGGTCATAAGCCAGCGACGCGCTTTGGGTGAACGCGATCTCGCGCTGCGGCAGGCCGGTGATGTTCACGGGCCTGCCGCCCGCATAGAAGCTGCCGAAGTCTGCCAGCGTGACGGATGGGGCCGGGGCTTGCGTCATCGCTTGACCAGCGGGCATTGGCTGTCCGACAGCGGCCAGGCCAGCGAATCGCCGGGGATATTGCGCACGATGTTGTAGTAGTCCCAAGGCCCCTTGGATTGCGCCGGCGTTTTCACCTGCGCCAGCATCATGTCGCGCACCACCAGGCCGTCTTCGCGGATGTGGGCGTTCATGCTGAAGGGGTCATCAATGGGCAGCGATTTCATTTTCGCCATGACCGCGTCGGCGTCTACCGTGCCGGCTGCTTTCACGGCTTGCAGGTAGTGACGCACCGAGCCGTAGACGCCTGCCTGCAGGAAGGTCGGTGGCCGCCCGACGCGCGCTTCGAACTTCTTGCTAAAGGCGCGCGTGCCATCATTCATGTCCCAGTACGACGGCACGGTCAGGTAGGTCTTCTGCGCCGCTTGCAGGCCCAGACTGTGTACGTCCGTAATCAGCAGCAGCATGGCCGCGAGTTGCTGCGCGCCGCCGATACCGAATTCCGCGGCTTGCTTGATGGCCGAAATCGTGTCGCCGCCCGCGTTGGCGATGGCGATGATCTGCGCCTTGGTTCCTTGAGCCTGAAGCAGGAAGGATGCAAAGTCCGATGCGTTCAGCGGATGGAACACGGTGCCGACGACTTCGCCGCCGTTGGCCTTGACCACGGTTTCGGTGTCGGCCGCCAGTTGCTTGCCGAAGGCGTAGTCCGACGCCAGGATGAACCAGCGCTTGTTGCCTTCGTTGACCACGGCGGTGGCCGTGCCGCGCGACAGCGCGTAGGTGGTGTACGTCCACTGCACACCGTAGGGTGAGCACTGCGCTTGCGACAGCGCGGTGGTGCCGGGGCTGGAAAACAGCACCAACTTTTTCTTTTCGCGTGCAATGCCCTGCACCGCCAGCGCGACGGACGAATTAGGCACGTCCACCACCACGTCCACGCCGTCGGTGTCGTACCACTTGCGGACCATGCTGCTGCCGATGTCCGGGCGGTGTTGGTGGTCGCCCGAGACCAGCGAAATAGGCTTGCCCAATACGGTGCCGCCCATTTCCTCGATGGCCAACCGGGCGGCTTCCACCGAGCCCTTGCCCGTGGCGTCGGCGGTGACGCCCGCCATGTCGGTAAGCACGCCGATCTTCACGCCTTCGGCCGTGCTGGCGTGTGTGGTGATGGCGCCGAACGCCAGGCACAGGCCCACGCCCAGGCTTAATGTCGCGCGTTTGCGCGGGAATTGCTGTTTCATTTGTCTTCCACCCATGTGATGCCGTCTTCGCGGCGAATTCTTGTGGCGAAAGTGTAGCGCCGCGAGTTTGATGGCGAGGAAGAATTTCTCAACGCATTCCCAAAAGAAAAGCGCCCCGGCCATGCGGCCAGGGCGCTCTGCCAGCGTTGCGCAAGCGGAATTACTTGTTGCGCGCCATCGGGATCAATTGGTTGACTTCCTTCAAGGCGCCTTCGTAGCTGTTGCCCGCCATGACCGGCGAGGTCATGAACTTGCCGCCAACGGCGAACGACGGCGTGCCGTCGATGCGGTAGGCGTCGGCCAGTTGGGTGGCGCGCTGCACCTGGGTCTGCACGCTGAACGAATCGAAGACGGAATCGAACTTGGCGCGGTCCACGCCTTGCGTGGCAACCCAGTCGCCCATGGATTTCTTGTCGAACAGGCGCTTGTGCTCACCGTGGATGGCGGTGAAGAACTTGGCGTGCAGGTCGGGGCGGTCGAGCGCCAGGAACGTGTAGTAGACCTGTTGCAGGGGCTTCATGCCGGCGTTGAACGCGATGGGCACTTGCTTGAGCACGACGTCCGAAGGAGCCGTCTTGGCCCATTCTTCAACCATGGGTTCCATGGCGGCGCAATGCGGGCAGGTGTAGGCGAAGAATTCCAGCACTTCCACTTTGCCCGGAGTGTCCGACGGCAGCGGCGGGTTGATTGCCACATAGGCTTGCGTGCCTTGCGCGTGGCTTACCGGGCTGAAGAACGCCGAGGCGGTCAGCGCGGCCGCGGCCATGATGCGAATAATCTTGGGGGACAACATGGATGAGAGGTTCCTGAGTAAAAAGTTACAGACAGGCTCGGGGCCAGATAAGTTCAATGCAAAAAATGGCGTCGGATAGGCTTACTGGCGCACCACGGCGGTTTCGATCTTGTTTTCGCCCAGGCGGCCACGCGCGCGATTCATGTCGTCCAGCCGCGCAAACGGTCCAACCCGCACGCGGTTGAGCGGCTTGCCATTGACTTCGGCTTTCTGCACCGCCACCGGCAGGCCCAGCAGGATGATGCGAGCCCGTAGCGATTCAGCGTCGCTTTCACCGCGAAACGCACCCGCCTGCAAGTAGTACGTGCCCGTTGCCGCCGGGGCCGCGGCCTTGGCGGCTGGCGCGGGTTTGGACAAGGGGGTTGGGGCTGCGCTGGCGCTTTGACTCGGCGCGGCGGCCTGCGGCTTGTTGGTGGACGGCAAGGTGGCGATCAGCGCACCCAGGTCATCCAGCCGGGACGGCGTTTCGTCGGGCTTGGACGGGGTGCCCGCACCCGGCAGCGGCATCGGGGCGGTGGCGGTGGGGCCGGTGGGCGGCGCGCCCGCCGCCCCGTCGCGGCCGTACAGTCCCGCGTTCGGGTCCGGCGCCTGGCGCGGGTCGGGCAGCTTGCCCGTGTCGCCCTGGCGGCTGGCCCGGTCCACGA
Source organism: Achromobacter spanius (assembly GCF_029637605.1). Classification (NCBI taxonomy): domain Bacteria; kingdom Pseudomonadati; phylum Pseudomonadota; class Betaproteobacteria; order Burkholderiales; family Alcaligenaceae; genus Achromobacter; species Achromobacter spanius. The sequence goes on from NZ_CP121261.1 coordinate 4,571,161, forward strand.
AGGGCACGGGAGCCTTGGTGACGTAGAAGGCCACGACGGCGGCCACGATCAGGCCTAGGAGCAGGCCGGCGAGCGCCCCGTAAAGGGTGCTGCCGCTTTCGCCAGCGGAACGGCGGGTGGTTTTGCGCTTGGTTGCCATGAACCGATGTTACATCCGCTCGGGCGCGGACACGCCCATCAGCGCCAAGCCGTTGGCCAGAACCTGGCGGGTCGTGGCGGCCAGGCGCAGGCGGGCCAGTTTCAAGGCCACGTCGTCAACCAGCACGCGTTCGGCGCTGTACCAGGCGTGGAAGTCCGACGCGCAATCGCGCAGCCAGAAAGCGATGTGGTGCGGCGACAGGTCCTGGGCGGCCAGGGCCACCACGTTGGGGAATTCGGCCAGGCGTTGCATCAGCGCGAATTCGGACGGCGCGGTCAGCAAGGACGTATCGGCGGCGGCCACGTCGGCGGCGGGCATGCCGGCGTTGTTGATCATCGTGCAGATGCGCGCGTGGGCATACTGGATGTAATAGACCGGGTTCTCGTCGCTTTTCGACAAGGCCAGGTCCACGTCGAACACGAACTCGGTGTCGGCGCGGCGCTGGATCAGGAAGTAGCGCACGGCGTCGCGGCCCACCCAGTCGATCAGGTCGCGCATGGTGACGTAGCTGCCGGCGCGCTTGGAGATCTTGACCTCTTCGCCGCCGCGCATCACCTTGACCATCTTGTGCAGCACGTACGACGGGTAGTCCTTCGGGATGCCTTCGTTCAACGCTTGCAAGCCTGCGCGCACGCGGGCCACGGTGCCGTGGTGGTCGCTGCCCTGGATGTTCACGGCGCGGTGAAAGCCGCGTTCCCACTTCGCCTTGTGATACGCCACGTCCGGCACGAAGTAGGTGTAGCCGCCTTCGCTTTTGCGCATGACGCGGTCTTTGTCGTCGCCCGTGCCCAGCTCGGTGGTGCGCAGCCACAGCGCGCCGCCCTCTTCATAGGTATGGCCCCCGGCGACCAGCGCCTTGACGGTGGCCTCGACGCGGCCCGACGTATACAGCGAGCTTTCCAGGTAATAGTTGTCGAACGCCAGGCCGAACGCCTGCAGGTCCAGGTCTTGTTCGCGGCGCAGGTAGGCCACGGCGAAGACGCGGATGTCGTCCAGGTTGTCGATGTTGCCGGTGGCGGTGACGGGCTCGCCGTCGGACGGCTGGATGGTCTTGCCGGCCTGGAAGTCGCGCGCGATGTCGGCGATGTAGTCGCCCTTGTAGCCGTCTTCCGGCCAGTCGGGGGATTCGGTCGTCAGGCCACGGGCGCGCGCCTGCACGCTGATGGCCAGGTTGTGAATCTGATTGCCGGCGTCGTTGTAATAGAACTCGCGGGTGACGTCCCAGCCGATGGCGTCGTACAGGCGGCACAGGGCGTCGCCCAGCGCGGCCTGGCGGGCATGGCCCACGTGCAGCGGGCCGGTGGGGTTGGCCGACACGAATTCAACCAGGATCTTCTCGCCGCTGCGTGGGGCGCGGCCAAAGCTTGCGCCCTGCTCGGCCACGGTGGCGACGACGGCCTGGCGCGCGGCGGCGGTGATGCGCAAGTTGATGAAGCCGGGGCCGGCGACTTCGGCGCTGTCGACCAGCTCACGGGCCTCGGGGTTGGCCAGCAGCGTGTCCACGATGGCTTGCGCCAGTTCGCGCGGGTTGCGGCGGGCCGGCTTGGCCAACTGCATGGCCACGTTGGTGGCAACGTCGCCGTGGGCGGCAACTTTGGGGCGCTCGAGCAGCACGTTGGCCTGGGCGTCGGGAAGGCTCTGCGCAACGGCGGCCTGGATCAGGGAGATAAGCTGTTTTTGTTGCTCGGGGAGCATGGGCGTCTGGAGAAGTTCTGGGTAAGTGACCAAGGCGGGGATCAAGCAGACGGTGTCCGGGCCGGCGATGTCACGGGAATCATCCGGAATGATAGTTGATTTGGCGGTCCAACCGGCGGGCTCGGGGGCGCAAACTGTCCGGCAAGCGTTCGCGCGGACGGCGGAACTCTCAATAAAATCAATCGCCTAGGTTTGCGAGGGCGCGCCGACGGCAGCGGCCGCTGCACCCGCCCCATGGCGCCAGTTGGCATCGCTGGGTCGTTGCGGTAGTGTATGTAACGTATTCATTGAGGGAGACCGCACTATGCTGATTACTTTTCACTCCAAGGTCGTGGCCGAAGTTCTGATGGTGTCCGACCACGCCCTCCCCATTCTGCAGGCGGCGGGAAAGCCCATCGGCGACAAGATCCCCGAACGCGGTGTGTTCACCGCCGAGCAATTGGGCCCCGCGATCAACGGCATCGAGCGCGCCATTGAAAGCGCCGAACATCCCGACGAGGACGAAGACGACGAAGACAAGGTGCCCCGCTCGGCCATGGCGCGCGCGGTCGGCATGAAGGAACGCGCCTTTCCGCTGCTGGACATGATGCGGCAATCCCAGGCCGCGGGCGTTGAAGTTACCTGGGAAGCCTCGCGGGGCTGGTAGGCAATGTCGCCCGGCGGACAATCTGCCTGGCGTTTTTTGCCTACCCTTGCCGCCTGACGCCCTTTCAAGGAACCCCTTTATGCGCTGCGACATCACCATTGTTTTCGACACCCGCCGGTCGCTGGACCTGACCGCCACGGTGGAAACGTCCCCGCAACGCCAGAGCGACGCGCGCGACTGGTTCGACGGCGCCTGGGAAACCCTGGGCTGCGAACCGTTGCGCCCCAGCGGCAAAGTGCTGCTGCTGGACAAGGTACTGGGCGTGGCCGACGCCCTGGGCTACGACACCCTGTCCTCCGACGCCAAGGAAGCCCGCGAGTTCGCGGAGCACCTGGCCATGGCGCTGGAGCGCCCGCGCATTACGGTTGACCTGCCGGGTTTGACCGTCGGGTACTGACGGCGCCGGCGCGCAATGCGGCAGCAGGAAAACCTACCGAATCCCTGCCCGCATGAACGACTGCACGAACTGCCGCTGGAACAGCAGGAAGGCGATCAGCAGTGGCGCGGCCGACATCAAGGTTGCGGCGGTGATGACCGACCAGTCGATGCCCTGGTCGGTGGACGAGAACACCTGCAAGCCCACCGTCAGCGGCCGGGATTCGACCGAATTGGTGATGATCAGCGGCCACAGGAAGTTGTTCCAGTGGTGGCTGACCGACACCAGCCCATAGGCCACATAGATCGGCTTGGCCAGCGGCACGTACACCTTCCACAGAATCTGCATGGCGTTGGCGCCTTCCATGCGCGCCGCTTCCTCGAGCTCGCGCGGCACCGTCTTGAAGGTCTGGCGCAGCAGGAAGATGCCGAACGCCGATGCGAAGTACGGCAACCCGATGGCGAACACCGTGTCGCGGATGCCCAGTTGGCTCATCGAGCGGTAGTTCTCCACCAGCAGCACGTCCGGCATGATCATCAATTGCAGCAGCACCAGCATGAAGACGAAATCGCGGCCCCGGAATTCGAAGCGCGCGAAGGCGTAGCCCGCCAGCGTGGACAGCACCAACTGCGCCGCCAGCACCATCGTGACCAGCAGGAAGGTGTTCAGGAAGTAGCGCGGAAACGGCGCGGCCTGCCAGGCGCGCGCGAAGTTATCCAGCGTCAGCGGCGCGAACAGTTCGAAGCGGGTCGCGTAGGCGGGGGGGTGGAACGCCGCCCACATCGCATAGGCAAGCGGCAGGATCCACAACAGGCCCAGCGCCCAGGCGCCCAGGGTATCTAGCTTGTCTTTCATTGATAGTGCGTCCTGCGGTCCAGCCAGCGGAACTTGATCAGCGCGGTCAGCGCCAGTACCACCAGCAACACGACGGTCAGCGTGGCGGCGTAAGCCGTGTCCCAGAAACTGAAACCCACCTGGTAGATGTAGTACAGCAGCAAGGTGCTGGCGTTGTCCGGCCCGCCGCGCGTCATGACCACCACATGGTCCACCAGCCGGAAAGCGTTGATCAGCGCATTGATCAGCACGAACAGCGTGGTGGGCATCAAGAGCGGCCACAGGATGCGGCGGAAATACTGCCAGCGCGAGGCGCCTTCCAGCATGGCGGCTTCACGCAGCGACGGCGACACGGTCTGCAAGGCGGCCAGGTAGAAAATCATGAAAAATCCGGCTTCTTTCCACACCGTTACCAGCATCAGCGCCGGCAAGGCGGTCGCGCTGCTGCCCAGCCAGTTGGGCCCGGGCGCACCGAACCAGCCCATCACCTGCGCAATCAGCCCGTATTGCGGCGTGTAGAAGAACAGCCAGATGTTGGCCACCGCCACCATCGGCAGCACCGTCGGCGTGAAGTACGCCATGCGCAGAAAGCCGCGGCCGCTCAGATTGCGGTTTACCCACAGCGCCATGATCAGCGCGATGCCGATGGACGTGGGAATCGTGCCCAGCGCAAACCACAGGTTGTTCCACAATGACTGCCAGAACACCGGATCGTCGCGCATGAGGGCGTAGTTCTCCAGCCCCACGAACCGCGCCGGACGCGCGCCCTTGGGGGTGGAGAAAAAACTGTGCCATAGCGTCGCCACCGCCGGGTAATGCGTGAAGGCGGCGAGCAGCACGATGGCTGGCAGCAACAGCAGCCAGCCGTAAAGCGCATGTAAAGAGCGGCTCATCGTGCTTGTCGGTTTACTTGTAGGAACGCAGGACGCGGTCGGCCTCGCGCTGGGCGTCAGTCAGGGCCTGCTGCGGTGTCTTCGACCCGATCAGCGCTGCTTGCAGCGCATCGTTCAGGGTCTTGGTGACGCGCTGGTTTTCATGCGTGGAGAATTCCGCCACGCTGACCTCCAACTGGTCACGCGCGACCGTTGCGGCCGGCACTTCCTGGGCGTACTTCTTCATCTTCTCGGTCTGCCAGGCGGCCGGCGTCACGGCGACGTAGCCCGTGGCGATGCTCCAGTCGGCCGCGCGTTCCGGCGTGGTGGCCCATTGCGCGAACTTCAGCGCGGCCTGTTGTTGCGCCGGCGTGCCGCTCTTGAAGATGTAGAAGTTGCCGCCGCCCGTGGGGCTGCCGCCGCGCTTTTGCTTCGGCATCATCGCAACGCCGAACGGGAAGTCGGCATTCTTGCGGATGTTGGTGAGATTACCGGTGGTGGTCCAGACCATGGCCGCCTTCTTCTCCAGGAAGTCCTTCGGCGTGGTGCCCCAGTCGATCGTGCCGGTCGGCATGATCTTGTGCTTGGCCGACAGGTCGCGCCAGAACTGGGCGGCTTCCACCACGGCCGGCTTGTCCAGGTAGACCTCGTTGCCGGCCTCGTTCATCAGGATGGCGCCGTTGGGCGTGGTCAGCGCCTGGAACAGCCAGTACGCGAACGCGCCGCCCGACGGAATCTCGATGCCCCATTGCGTGGTGTTGCCCGAGGCATCCTGCTTGGTCAGCTTCTTGCCGTATTCAACCAGTTCAGCCCAGGTGGCCGGCGCGCGCTCGGGGTCCAGGCCAGCGGCCTTGAACAGGTCCTTGTTGTAGTACATGACGATGGTCGAACGCTGGAACGGCACGCCCCAGGTTTGGCCGCCCGTGCGGCTGTTCTGCATGAAGGCGTCATAGAAGCTGCCCAGCCACTTTTTGTCGGCATCGGACTTCGCCAGCGAATCGATCGGCACGATGGCGTCTTCGTCGATCAGGGTGAACATGTCGGTGGACAACAGCACGGCCAGTTGCGGCGGCGTGCCGCCCTTGAGCGCCGTCAGCGCCTTGGCGATGGAATCCTGATACGAGCCGGCGTAGATGGGCTTGATCTTGATGTCGGGGTTTTCCTTCTGGAAGTCCGCCACCATGTCGTCAACGATCTTGGTGATGGGGCCGCCCACGGCCACCGGGTAATAGAACTCGACTTCAACGGGTTTGTTCTGCGCCTGTGCTGGCAGGGACAGGCAGGCGGCGGCCAGGCTGGCGGCCAGGGTCTTCAGTACGATGCGTCGCATGGTGCGTTTCCTTTCCTGTGGATTGGGCGTCTTTCAGCGCCCGACGGTGTTGATGACCGCCGAATCGGCGGCAAAGAAATGCTGTTGCTCGTTCGGCCAGGACAGGCCCAAGGCCTCGCCGGCGCGAGCGCGCAGGTGGCCGCCAATTCGCACGGCGACGCCACTGGTGTCTCCAACGCGGCACACCACAATGGAGTCCGCGCCGAAGTACTCGACGCTTTCGACGATGGCGGGTATGCCCGCGCCGTCGATGCGGATGTGTTCAGGGCGCACGCCCAGCTTGACCGCGCCCGCCGGCGCATTCGCGATGGCCGGGCCATGCGTGCCGGTGATGACCGTCGAGCCATGCAGGCTGGTCAGCGCGATCAGGTTCATGGGAGGCGTGCCGATGAAGCGGGCGGCGAATTCGCTGGCCGGACGTGCATACAGGCCATCAGGCGTGTCGTGCTGTTCGATCTGGCCGCCGCGCAACAGCACCACCTGGTCGGCCATGCTCATGGCCTCGGTCTGATCGTGCGTCACATACACCATGGTGATGCCCAGGTTCTGTTGCAACGCGCGGATCTCGCGGCGCATCTCGTGGCGCAGTTGCGCGTCCAGGTTCGACAGCGGTTCATCCATCAGGCACACCGGCGCTTCGGAAATCACGGCACGGCCCAGCGCCACGCGCTGTTGCTGTCCACCCGACAATTGCGACGGCTTGCGGTCCAGCAGATGGGCCAGGCCCAGCAACGCGGCCACGCGCTGCAAGCGGCGGTCGAAATCGCGCGCGGGTTCCTTGCGCACCTTCAAGCCGAACAGGATGTTCTCGCGCACGGACAAATGCGGGAACAACGCGTACGACTGGAACACCATCGAGATGCGCCGCTTGGCGGGAGGCAGTTGCGTCACGTCGCGGTCGCCGATGCGGATGGTGCCCGACGTGGGCGTGTCCAGCCCGGCAATCATGCGCAAGGTGGTCGACTTGCCGCAGCCCGACGGGCCCAGCAATACCGTAAAGCTACCCGCCGGCACCGTGAAGCTCACGCCGTGGATGGCGGCGGCGTTGCCGTACTGTTTGGTGAGGTTATCCAGAACGATGGATGACATGCTGTCTCGAAGATCTAATTGTTAGATCCGCATTGTTGCCTGTTATGAAAACCTTTTCATTGTGCAGCGCAAACATGACGGATTCGTGGCAAGCTCTACGGCTTCAAACTGCGCGTCGCGTGTCAGGCGCAGCGCTCATGCAAAGGGATACGGGCCGGGGTAATCCCCGATAACGGCGTGATGCGTGACCAGGTTCGCGCCCTGCCACCAATGCAACTGATAGCCCGGCGGTTCCATGATGTATTGCAGCGTTGGACGGGGCCCAAGCTCCAGCGCCAACTGGTGCGCGGTGCCGGGACAGGTCGAGGCAATCGTGCCGCCGAAACGCTGGAAGATCGTGCGGTGCAAATGGCCGCACAACACGCGTTCCACCTTGGGAAAGCGCGACACGATGCGTTCCAGTTCCGGCGCGCCGGCCAACAAGCCGATAGCGTCCATGTGTTCGATACCGGTCAGGAACGGCGGATGGTGCATCAACACCAGCGTAGGGCGGTCAGGCTGTTCAGCCAGACGCGCCGCCAGCCAGTCCAGCCGGTCCTGGCAAAGCTCGCCATGGCTCTTCATCGGCACCACGGTGTCCAGCGCCAGCAAGCGCAGCGGATACGTTTCGATGGCGTACTGGATGAATGGGCCGCCGCCTTGCAGATAGTGATGATCGGGAAACGCAGCGCGCAGTTCCGCGCGGTCGTCATGGTTGCCCGGCAGCAGAAAATACGGAATCTCCAGTGCGCTCAAGTGGTCGCGCAGCACCTGGTATTCATGCGGGCGGCCCAGGTCGGTCAGGTCGCCCGTGATCAGCACGCAATCGGGGCGCGGCGTCAGCGCGTTCAACGCGCGCACGGCGGGTGCCAGGAACGCCGCGGAGTCGATGACGCCGTAGGCCTTGTCGCCCGGTGTGCGCATGTGCAGGTCGGTGATTTGTGCGATGAGCATGATGCGTGCGGAATATTGAAATTGAATGAAGGCAGCGGAATGAAATCCGGTCAACGACGGACGGACGCCGCGGTGCCGCCAACCACGATGCAATGTGGCAGGCGATTCGACTGCGGGGGCTGGCCGTGAATCTGCGCCAGCAGGTTCGAGCACGCCGTCTGCCCGATGCCGTCGCTGGGTTGCGCCACGGTGGTCAGCGGCGGGGTCAGCAAGGCGCCAAAGCGCATGCCATCAAAGCCGCAGACTGAAATGTCGCTGGGCACGCGCAGCCCCAGCGCAACCAGGTCGGCGATGACGGCGGTGGCCAGCAAGTCGTTCGAGCAGAACAGCGCGGTGGGCGCCTGCTTGCCGCGCAGCGCGGCCTTGAGCACGTCGGCGTCGCTGCCGGTGTGCGAGCTCATGGCGATGTGCTGCACGGTGTCCAGGTTCAGCTTCTTGGCGCAGGCGCGCGCGCCCATCAGGCGGCGGCGTGCACGGTCGGACGCGGTCAAGGGGCCGGTCACCAGCGCAATGCGGCGGTGCCCCAGCGCGGCCAGATGCGCCACCATGTCGCTGGCCGCGGCGCGATTGTCGACAGACGCGAATGGGTGGGTGGATGACTCGTTATAGACCAGCACATAGGGCATGCCGGCGCTGTCCAGATCGTCCAGCGTGGCGCTTTTGTTCACGTCGGCAACCGTAAGAATCAAGCCATCCACCTGGTGATCCATCAAGCCTTGCACCGCCGCCGATTCAACGGCGGGGTCATAGCCGGTGGCGGTCAGCATGACGCTGTAGCCGGATTCGCGCGCCCGCCGTTCCGCGCCTTCGAAGCATTCGGCAAAGACGGGATTGGACAAGGTGGGCAGAATCAAACCGATGGTGCGGGTGCTGCCCGACCGCAGGCTGCGGCCCACGCGGTTGGGCCTGAAACCGGCGCGCTTGGCCACGTTGCGGATATGCGCCAGCGTCTCGGGATGCACGATCTCGGGCTGGTTGAACGCGCGCGAAACCGTCGCCGGCGAAACGCCTGCCTTGCGGGCCACTTCAATAATGGAAAAGCGGGGCGACGGGCGCGTGGCCATATCTGGATGACTGTCGATTTGCTGAAAACGATTTCATCTTACAAGACAAATATGACCTTTGTGTTGCACGGGTTTGCGCTATGCTGACGTGAACGCAACAACATAAAGCCAGGGCGCGGCGCAGGCGGATTACCCGGGAAAACACGGTGTTTTCGGTGTTTTTCCCAATTGACGCGGCGCGCACAATGGCTGGGATCGGTCCGCTGAATTCGCGTGGCGATTGCGCCGCGCGGCAAGCCAGGACAGACCCTCGGTCAAGGGGACCGGGTGCGCTTCTGCAGCCACGCAATGCGCGGCGCCGGATAGAGGAAAAGAAATGTCTATTGCCTTGAACAGACTTGGCGCGCTGGAAGCGGCGCGCAAGCTGCAACGGCGCGAGCTAACCGCGGTGCAACTGGTGCGAGCGTGCTTCGCCCGCATCGAGCAGCGCGAGAACACCATCCATGCCTGGACGGCGCTGCAGAAGCAGGCGGCGCTGGACCACGCCCAAGCGCTGGATGACGGCGCCCTGCGCGGCCCGCTGCACGGCCTGCCCATCGGCGTGAAAGACCTGTTCGACACCGTCGACCTGCCCACCCGCTATGGTTCGCCCATTTATGAACGCCACCGCCCCGGCCTGGACGCCGCGTCTGTGGCGCTTTGCCGTGGCGCGGGCGCCGTTGTGGTGGGCAAGACGGTCACCACGGAATTTGCTACCTACCAGGCAGGTCCCACGCGCAACCCGCGCAACGAAGCCTATACGCCGGGCGGCTCGTCCAGCGGTTCAGCGGCCGCTGTCGCGGATGACATGGTGCCCTTCGCCTTGGGGTCGCAAACGGCCGGTTCGATCATTCGTCCGGCCTCGTACTGCGGCATCGTGGGCTTCAAGCCCACGTTCGGGGCGATTCCGCGCGCGGGGGTGAAGAGCCTGGCCGAATCGCTGGACACCGTCGGCGGGTTCGCGCGGTCGGTGCCGGACGTGGCGCTGTTTGCCTCGGTGATGATGCGCGATGCGCGCATGCTGAACCTGTCCTACGACGCCAAGCCGCGCGTCGGCATGTGCCGCACGTTGCAATGGCGGCATGCGCAGGCCGAAACCAAGGAAGCCTTCGCGCAGGCCGCGGCCACGCTGTCGCGCGCGGGCGCCGTGGTGCAAGAGGTGCCGCTGCCCGCGCAGGATTGCATGCTGGTGCAGTTGCACGCCGACATCATGGCGTTCGAAGCCTCGCAGTCGCTGGCCTACGAACGCCTGCAACACGCCAGCCAGCTCAGCCCGAAGATTCAGGCGGTGCTGGAAGCAGGGTCGCAGATCACAGCGGAACAACACATCAGGAATCTGGCCAGGGCCGAGGAATCGCGCGCCCGCGTCAATAGTTGGTTCGAGGACTACGACGTGGTGCTGGCGCCCAGCGCCGCCGGCGAAGCGCCGTTTGCTGACCTGGGCACCGGCGACCCGCAGTTCTCGCGGCCCTGGACCCTGTTCGGCCTGCCCTGCTTGAACCTGCCCTTCGCCACGGGCCCGCAAGGCCTGCCCGTGGGGCTGCAGTTGATCGGGCAACGCTACGACGACTACCGCACGCTGGCAATCGGCGCCTGGGTCCATGAGCGGCTGCTGGAGGCCAATGAAGCCGATATCGGCGCCTCCGACATGTGGCCGCGCGGCTGAACGCTATTCGGACAGTGTTGTGCAGAAAGCAGAAAGCCCGCCGATAAGGCGGGCTCTGTTTTGCCGGGTGCGCCAAAGAGAGGTGTGTCTTTGGGTGGTGGCCAGCCCATGTTTCGGGCTGGCTGTGGGCGTTCAGTGCAGCTTGTGCAGCGGGATCATGCGGCTTCGGCGGCTTCCTGCTCAGCGGACGCCACGGCGCCTGCGTTGATGTGGCGGTTGACGGCGCTCAGTACGGCCTGGAACGAGGCGGTCACGATGTCGCGGTCGATTCCTACGCCAAAGCCCGTGCCGGACTCGCCGACGCGCAGTTCCACGTAGGAGGCGGCACGCGTGCCGGTGCCGGTGCCAATGGCGTGCTCGTGGTAGTCCATGATGCGCACGGGCACGTCCAGCGCGGCAACGAAGGCCGAGATGGCGCCATCGCCCTTACCCGTGACGACCCGGCGTTCGCCGTTGTATTCCAGTTCGGCTTCGATGCTGAAGTGCTGGCCCTCGCCCGCCGACGGGTTGCCGTCGATGCGGTGGCGGATCAGCTTCCACGGCGTGTTCTGTTCAAGGTACTCACGATTGAAAATCGTGTGCACGTCGTCGGCGGTGACTTCGCTGCCGGTCTCATCCGTAACGCGCTGGATGGCGCGGCTGAATTCAATCTGCAGGCGGCGCGGCAAGACCAGGCCGTGTTCCTGTTCAAGCAGGTACGACACGCCACCCTTGCCGGACTGGCTGTTCACGCGGATCACGGCATCGTAGCTGCGGCCAAGGTCGGCGGGGTCGATCGGCAAGTACGGCACTTCCCAGACGGCGTCGGCTTGTTGCAGCGCAAAGCCCTTCTTGATGGCGTCCTGGTGCGAACCCGAGAACGCCGTGAAGACCAGGTCGCCCGCGTACGGATGGCGCGGGTGCACCGGCAATTGGTTGCAGTATTCGGCGCAGCGGCGCACTTCGTCGATGTCGGAGAAGTCCAGGCCCGGATGTACGCCTTGCGTGTACAGATTCAACGCGAGCGTGACGAGGTCGACGTTGCCGGTGCGTTCGCCGCTGCCGAACAGGCAGCCTTCGATCCGGTCGGCACCGGCCATCACGGCAAACTCAGCGGCGGCAACTGCCGTGCCGCGATCGTTGTGCGGATGCACGCTAAGCACGATGCTGTCGCGGCGCGCCAGGTTCTTGTGCATCCATTCGATCTGGTCGGCGTACAGGTTGGGGCTGGTGGCTTCGATGGTGGCGGGCAAATTCAGCACCATCTTGTGATCGGGCGTGGGCTGCCAGACATCGGCCACGGCATCCGACACTTCCAACGCGAATTCGGGTTCGGTGGTGCTGAACACTTCGGGCGAATACTCGTAGCTCCATTTGGTTTCGGGGCGCTGCGAGGTGTATTGCTTGATCAGGCGCGTGCCGGTGGTGGCGATGCCCTTGATCTCGTCCTTGGACATGTTGAACACGACCTTGCGGAAGGCCGGCGCGCAGGCGTTGTACATGTGGACGATGGCTTGCTTGGCGCCCGCGGCGGCTTCCACGGTGCGGCTGATCAAGTCTTCACGCGACTGCGTCAGCACGATGATGGTGACGTCATCGGGGATGCGTTTTTCGTCGATGAGCTTGCGCACGAAATCGAAGTCGGTCTGCGACGCGGACGGGAAACCCACTTCAATTTCCTTGAAGCCGATTTTCACCAGTTGTTCGAAGAAGCGGAGCTTGCGCTCGACGCTCATCGGTTCGATCAACGCCTGGTTGCCGTCGCGCAAGTCGGTGCTCATCCAGATCGGCGCCTTGGTGATGCGGCGGCTGGGCCAGGTGCGTTCGGAGAAGTCGCGGGCAAAGGGCGCGAAGGGGACGTATTTGGTGGCGGGGTTGGCAAGCATCATTACTACACCTCGATCGGTATCTTTTGAATCCCGTGAGCACTGAGTCTCGTCGGCGCCTGTGACCGGATGACGGTCTTGCGCCAGGGGTTGCCGTGATTAACCGGCAGGATTCACAAATAAATGGGGGAAATCGCGTGTGGCAAACGTGGCTGCCGAGCTACCACGGGGACACTAGGCCCGGCAACCGATCGGTAGGTATAGCGATAGCGCGGCGGCGAAGGAAGAGCGAGCGCGCAGGCCGGCGACCGGAGCGGCGAAGCGTCCGGTGGCAATCGCGGGGAGGGTGCGGTAAGCGGCCATAGGGTGCTAGTCAAACATACTTTTTCGACAAGCGCAAACAGAAACTGCCGGGATGGGGGTCAGCGCGCCGGGCCGATACGCGGTTCGACGTAGCGTTCGGTACGGGCGTCGCCACGTGGTTCGCGACGGCCATCATCTCGGGGATCCCGGGCTGGCAGGCTGGCCGATCCGTCCAGAATCTGCGCCTGTTCCGCCACCATGGAGATCTTGCCAATGCGATTGTGGCGAATTTCAGACAATGCGCGGCGCAAGTCGCCTACAGTGAAGGGTTCCTGGCGGTCGCCCCAGGTCCAGCGCAGCACGCCCAATGATTCTTCAGTCAGATTGGGGGCCAGGTCGGCCAGGACGTCGGTGCCTACCGGCGTCGCCGCGCCTGAGGCCAGGCTGGCCGAAAACCAGGCGCGCACGGAGAAGAAGACGATCAGGGTCCAGATACCGGCGACGACCCACCAGATGTAAGGATTGACCTTCTGCGCCATGTCCTGGGTGGGTTGGCCCAGGGTATGCAGGAAGTCGTAGTTCATGCGTCTGCCGAAATCCAGTATCCACGAGGCAATCAGATACCAAAGGACGATGGCGACGGCGATGACTATCGCGCGCACAACGATTCGGGGTAGCGCCAGTTTGAGCAGGGTCTGGCCGATAAGTCGGCTGTCCTGGCGAACGCTTGCGGGCGAAGTCAGATTCATCATGCAAAATATTGTACCTATGACCCGTCCAATTTTAGAACTGCGACCTGGCCAGCATTTGACGCTGACCCCTCAACTGCAGCAATCGATACGATTGTTGCAGTTGTCCACGCTCGACCTTGAGGCCGAGATCTCGCAAGTGCTGGCGGACAACCCGCTGCTGGAGCGTGAAGACGACACCCCCGCCGCCGAGGCGCAAGCCGAATCCGAGCGCGAATCCTCCGTGCAGGACGATGAGCCCGCGGTAGAGCGCGAGACGCCAGTGGACGAAATGCCCGGCTCGGGCGGGGTCTATTCGGATGATGATTCCGGCCTGCCCGAGGCGGCGCGCCCCGACACCCTGCGCGAGCATCTGCTGGGCCAATTGATGTTGACTCGGGCCGCCCCGCGTGACGCCGCGCTGGCTGCGCTGCTGATCGACGAACTGGACGAAAACGGGTATCTGGGGTCGCCGCTAGAGGAAATCCTGACGTGGCTGCCCGCCGACATGGAGCCGGACCTGGACGAATTGCGCGCTGCGCTGTCCTTGTTGCAGTCGTTCGACCCGCCTGGCATCGGTGCGCGAGACATGGCCGACTGCCTGGTGTTGCAATTGCGCCATCCCGACCTGTCCCGGTTGCCGGAAGCGGCTGACGGGGCGGTTTTAGCGTGCGCCCGGGTTATCTGCGCGCAGCATCTGCCCGTACTGGCCACGGGTAACGCCGCTCGCCTTTGCGCCGCCGTGGGCTGTGACGAGGCGACCTTTCGTGCTGCCCATTCGCTGATCCTGCGGTTGGAACCTCGCCCCGGACGGGCCTGGACGGTGCCGGCGGCTGATTACGCCGTGCCGGACGTCATCGTGCGCAAGACCCGGCGCGGGTGGCAAGTCACGCTCAACAGCGCTGCCGTGCCCCGGTTGCAGATCAACGGCCTGTATGCGCAGATGCTGGGCAACCAGAAGGAATCCGCGCACGCGGGCCTGCAGACCCAATTGCAGCAAGCCAGATGGATGATCCGCAACGTGGAGCAGCGCTTTGACACGATCCTGCGGGTCGCCCAGGCGATCGTGGAACGCCAGACCGCGTTCTTCAGCCAGGGGCCGTCAGCTATGCGCCCGTTGATCCTGAAAGACATTGCGGGCGAGCTCGGATTGCACGAATCGACCATTTCACGGGCTACAACACAGAAGTACATGCTCACTCCGTTCGGCACGCTGGAGCTCAAGCGCTTCTTCGGCACGGGCGTCTCCACGGACGGCGGCGATGCAACGTCCGCCACGGCGGTGCAGACGTTCATCCGCCAAATGGTGGCTGAAGAGAACCGTGCCAAGCCCTTGTCCGATAGCCAGATCATGCAGAAACTGGCCGATCAGGGGATAGTCATCGCCCGTCGGACGGTGGCAAAGTACCGCGAAGCGCTGCGGATTGCCCCCGCCACGCTGCGCAAGGCACAGGCTAGCGCGCGTTGAAATAGGGGACGATTCCGCGCGGATTCGTCCTTTGTTTCAAGGGCTTGCGTGACAATTCCGCTACAACTTTTTTTGGGTGCGGGGCTTGTCATCCGTCGAATAATTTTCGATAATCATTCGCATGTACATTTGCGTATGTAATGCCATCACCGAACGCCAAGTCCGCGCCAGCGTGGACGGTGGCGCGACGACGCTCTCCGACCTGCAATTCGAGCTGGGCGTGGCCACGTGCTGCGGCTGCTGCGCGGCAACCGCCGCCGAATACCTGCCGGGCGGCCGCTGCTCCAGCGTGTGCGACGTCCGCTCCATCGCCGTTCCGGTCAATGCTCCTGCCACTCTGGTTGAGTCGGGCGCGGCTGCCAACAACAGCAGCTTCCCCATTCCGCTGGTCGCCGCGGGCTGAGTATTGCCGTCCCATTCCGGCTCGCTGAGATTTCCCAGCGGGCCGCGCTGTTTTTCCCGCCGTTTTCCTGCAGCTATTCCCACTGTTTTTCCGTTGATCCCCTTTTGCCGGTCCTGGGTTGCAAAACTGCAACCTGATGGCATCAGTGCGTTTGCCACGGAAAACTCCCAGTCTTCCTCTCATTAACCGAGCCTCTGCGCGCAATATGCCGAGTGTTTGCGGCGGATGGGTGCGCGCCACGCCGCATCGTGCTTGTGTTGCATGCGCAAGGCATCAAGTACGCATACTCATTCTCATTGGCTTGTCGCTTTCTTGTAGCGGTCCTAAAGCGGTTTACCAAATGCAGAGCAAGGCTAGGCGCGGCCCCGCGGCAGGTGGTAGTCTGCCGGGGTTGCGTACGCGCGGCATCGTGCGCTCCTTTGTCGCGATGCACTCGCGTCGCGCCTGACTGCAAGGAGTCCATTATGAAAGGCGACAAAACCGTCATCCAGTTCTTGAACAAGCAACTGACCAACGAACTGACGGCCATCAACCAATACTTCCTGCATGCCCGCATGCTGAACCATTGGGGCTTCGACAAGCTGGGCAAGCACGAATACGAAGAATCCATCGGTGAGATGAAACACGCGGATCGCCTGATCGCGCGCATCTTCATGTTGGATGGCCTGCCCAACCTGCAAGACCTGCACAAGCTGCTGATCGGTGAAGACGTGCCCGAGCTGCTTGCCTGTGACCTGAAGCTGGAGCAAGCAGCGCACACCACCGTTGTGGAAGCCATTGCCTATTGTGAATCGGTGCGTGACTACGTCTCGCGCGATCTGTTCCAGGACATCCTGGACGACACCGAAGAGCACATCGATTATCTGGAAACCCAGATTGAACTGATCGACAAGGTCGGCATCCAGAATTACCTGCAAAGCCAGATGTCCGTGCCCGAGTAATCGGTCCGACAGCCAGGCAATGAAATGGCGCCCCACGGGGCGCCATTTTCATGGGCGGTGTAAAGACGACAGAGTTACTGCGGACGAGCCGGGCATTCGGCCATGGTGCCCCAGGCGCGATTGGGTGCGCAGTACTTGTTGCGCGCGTTCCAGGAGCAGGAGGGGCGCTCGAAGAAGCCTTGCGTGGCGCACTGGGCCAACTCGCGCTTCAGCGAGTCCTGCCAGCCGGGCACGCCGGGCGCGGGCGACGTGTTTGGGGGCGGCGGCGGCGCCTGGATCATTTGGGACGTGCCGTAGCCGCCGGTCTGCATCTGCCCGCCATTGATGGCGGTGGAGGTGCCAGGCACTTGCAGATCCATCGTGGTGACATCCGACGAGCCGGACGGTAGCGGCACTTCCGATGCCGCCGCGATTTCGCGGGCTTGCTCAGGCGTGATGCGTTCGCGCGAGAGCTGCACGGCGGGATCGCTGACAGTGTCGAACAGCGACACCGTATTGACCTGCCATTGTCGGTCAGCGGGCTTGTCCGGCACGCCCAGCGTGCCGTCAATGCGGGGCTGCGGCGGTTGCGCCACATAAGGGCGGCCGTTGGCGTCCAGCACAGGCTGCTGCGAAGCCGCCGCGTCCTGTCCAGGAGCCGGTGCCGCGGGCGGCGCGTGCGCTACCAGCCAGTCACCCAGTTGAATACCGCCCCAGGCCGACGCGCCAAGCGCGATCAGGAGCGTTGCGAATAATAAGCGCCAAGACATTGCTACCCTCATCTGCCGTGCGGAGCCCGAACGGGCCTACGCCTTGTCCCCGAAAACTTTGCCTCCATGCTCGCGCATGGCATGGAATTTAACCTCGGGATACAGATCCTCGGCTACGCGCAACTGCGCATGGGAACTGATCAAAAACGCCGCAGCATCGACGACATCATAGGCGATATGGGCGGCATTGGCATCCATGAACTTGCGCAGCGCTTTCGGGTTTTCAGACGTAATCCAACGTGCCATTGTGTAGCGCGAAGGCAGCATCCGGGCGTCCGCGCCGTACTCGGTTTTCAGGCGATGGGCGACCACTTCAAACTGCAATTGGCCGATGGCGCCCAGCAGCAGCGAGCCGCCGGCGGCTTCGGGGCGGAACACCTGAATGGCGCCTTCTTCGCCCAGTTGGGTCAGGCCGGTGCGCAGTTGCTTGGTGCGCAGCGGGTCCTTCACTTCCACCGCCTGGAACAGTTCCGGCGCGAAGAACGGCAGGCCGGTGAATTGCAGCGTTTCGCCTTCGGTCAGCACATCGCCCAATTGCAGCACGCCGTGGTTCGGAATGCCGATCACATCGCCGGCATAGGCCTCGTCCAGCAGTTCGCGTCGCTGCGACAGGAACGACACCACGTTGTTCGGCCGCATTTCCTTGTTGGTACGGGCTACCTTCAAACGCATGCCGCGTTCAAAGCGGCCCGAGCTGACGCGCACGAATGCAACGCGGTCGCGGTGGGCCGGGTCCATGTTGGCTTGCACCTTGAACACCACGCCGGTGAACTTGGGTTCTTCCGGCAGCACTTCGCGCTGCAGCGCCATGCGCGGGCCGGGGGCGGCGCATGGTCGACCAGCGCGTCCAGCACTTCCTGGACGCCGAAGTTATTGATGGCGGACCCGAAGAACACCGGGGTCTGCTTGCCGGCCAGGAACTGATCGCGGTCGAACGGGGGCGCGGCTTCGTTGATGAGCTCGATCTCACCGCTGGCCTGGTCAAACGCCGAGCCGTAACGACGGGCGATTTCGGGGTTGCTCAGGCCTTCGATGACGTCGTCATTGTCCGAGCGGCGTTCCTGCCCGGGGCGAAACACGCGCATGCGGTCGCGGCGAATGTCGAACACGCCGCCAAACGCCTTGCCCATGCCGACCGGCCACGAGAACGGCACGGCGTCCATGCCCAGGTGCCCTTCGATTTCCGACAGCAGTTCCAGCGGCTCGCGCACTTCGCGGTCCATCTTGTTGATGAACGTGATGATGGGCGTGTTGCGCGCGCGGCAGACCTGCAGCAGGCGGATCGTTTGCGGCTCCACGCCATTGGCGGCGTCGATCACCATCAGCGCGGCGTCCACCGCCGTCAGCACCCGGTAGGTATCTTCCGAGAAGTCCTGGTGGCCCGGGGTGTCGAGCAGGTTGATGACGCAGTCGCGGTATTCCATCTGCATGACCGACGAGGCCACGGAAATGCCGCGTTGCTTTTCGATTTCCATCCAGTCGGACGAGGCATGGCGCGAGGCTTTGCGCGCCTTGACGCTACCGGCGATCTGGATCGCGCCTGCGAACAGCAACAGCTTTTCGGTCAGCGTGGTCTTGCCCGCGTCGGGGTGGGAAATGATCGCGAACGTTCGGCGCCGCGCAACTTCTTGAGGGATATTCATGGTCGGGGAGATTGTACTTAACGCCGCTTTTGGAGCCGGCGCGGTACGGCATCGTGCATGAAAAAGCCTTGGGGCACGCGCTGTCGCCAGCGAGCACCGCAAGGCCCGAAAATTCAGGAATGGCGGCGGAACGACGCCAGGAATACACCAGCCAGAATGAACAGCGACCCGAAGGTGCGGTTCATCCAGCGGATGTGTTTGGCATCGCGCAGCAGGCGCAACACGCGCGCCGCCAACAACGTGTAGACACCCATGGCGACCAGGTCGGTTAAAGCAAGCGTACCGGCCAGCGCCATGTATTGCGGCGTCAGCGCCAACGTGGGGTCCACGAATTGCGGCACCACGGCCAAGAGGAACACCGTGCCCTTGGGGTTCATGGTGTTGATCAGGAACCCGCGCATGACGAGTTCACGGATCGAGGCCTGCTTGGGGTCGCCCGCGTCCACCGCGACGGGCGCGGCGTCGGTGCGAATCTGGCGCACGCCCAGGTAGATCAAATACGCCACGCCCAGATACTTGACCACATTGAAGGCCATTTCAGACGTAGCCAGCACCGCGCCCAAGCCTACGGCCACGACGACGAACTGGAACAGGATGCCCAGGATGAGGCCGGCCGTGTTCCAGTAGCCGCGTGCAAAGCCGTATTTCAATCCAGAGGACATCGCGGAAATCGCGCCCGCCCCGGGTGAGAACGAAATGGCCCAGGAGGCCAGGAAGAACGTCAACCAGGTGGATAAGGGCATGATGGCGCGGGTCCTTGGATCGCAGGAAAGAGGTGCCGGGATATTACTCGCTTGGCTTTACTTGCCCAGCAAGGCCGCACGCGGACGGCCCGAACCGCCATTGCCCGCCGGACGCGGGGCGCCTTCGGGACGGCGCGGGGCCTGCTGCGGGCGGCTTTCGCCGCGACCGGCGTGAGCCGGACGGTCAGCGGGCTTGCCGTCGCGCTGGCCACCGTTGCCACGACCTTCGCCACCGGCGCGAGCCGGAGCGGGGGCGCGGCCGCCGGTGGCGGCGCGGGCCTGGCCCTGGGCAGGACGCGAACGGCCGGCGCCAGCGTTGCCGCCGCGGCCAGCGTTACCGCCATTGCCGCCACGACCGCCGTTGCGGTTGCCGCCGCGCGGGCTGCGCGCGTCTTCATCGCGTTCCTGGCGTTCGAAGGCGGCGGCGCTGGTGGGCGACGGAGTCCAGCCTTCGACCGGCTTGCGCTCGATCGTCTTCTTGATCAGGCGTTCGATGTCCTTCAACAGCTTGATTTCGCTGTTGTCGACCAGCGAGACGGCAGCGCCCGTGGCGCCGGCGCGGCCGGTACGGCCGATACGGTGCACATAGTCTTCCGGCACGTTCGGCAGTTCGAAGTTCACCACCTGGGGAAGCTGGTCGATGTCCAGGCCACGGGCGGCGATGTCGGTCGCCACCAGCACCGTCACGGTGCTGTCCTTGAAGCCGGCCAGCGCGCGCGTGCGGGCCGATTGGCTCTTGTTGCCGTGGATGGCGGCGGCGGTCAGGCCGTCCTTGACCAGCTTTTCAGCCAGGCGGTTGGCCCCGTGCTTGGTGCGCGTGAACACCAGCACCTGGTGCCAGCCGCTTTCACGGATGATGTGGCTGATCAGGTCGCGTTTGTGATGCTGTTCCACCATGTGCACCGTCTGGGTGACCAGCTCGGTGGCGGTGTTGCGCGGGGTGACCGAGACTTCGCCCGGGTTGTTCAGCACGCCACGCGCCAGCGTGCGGATTTCGTCCGAGAACGTGGCCGAGAACAGCAGGTTCTGGCGTTGCTTGGGCAACAGGGCAAGAATCTTGCGGATGTCGCGGATGAAGCCCATGTCCAGCATGCGGTCGGCTTCGTCCAGCACCAGGATTTCGACGCCGGACAAGTCCACCGTCTTCTGGCCGCAATGGTCGAGCAGACGGCCCGGCGTGGCCACCAGGATGTCCAGCGGCTTGCGCAGCGCGGAGATCTGGGGGTTGATATTGACGCCGCCAAACATCACCATGGACGTCAGCGAGGTGTATTTGCCGTAGGTTTGCACCGATTCGGCCACCTGCGCGGTCAGTTCGCGCGTCGGGGTCAGGATCAGGCAACGGGGGCGGCCGGGCTTGCGCGCTTCCGGCTTTTGCTGCATCAACAAATGCAGGATGGGCAGCGTGAAACCGGCGGTCTTGCCGGTGCCGGTCTGGGCGGCGGCGAGCAGGTCGCCACCTTTCAAAACTTGGGGAATCGCCTGGGCTTGAATAGGCGTGGGTGCGGTGTAGCCGGTATCGGCAATGGCGCGCAACAGGGAATCAGCCAGCCCGAGGTCGGCGAAAGGGGAAGAGGTAGTCAAAACAACTCCAGCGGCAGCCCGTCGCTCAAGTTGAGAGACTCCAATCCAGGCGGACGAATAAGGAGAAAAGGGAAGCGCCCTGATGGGCGAAGCTTGGCAGCGAAGGGCCATAGCGGACGTGTGCAGATTGGCAAAGCACACTCGGCGATTGTAGCTGATGTGGCGGTGCAGCAGCGGATTGCTTTACCGGTGCTGTATTGCGACGTAACAACTTGCAGCGTATCAGAACGAAATACGTGTTTTCCCTAGGGCGCACTCCCTATAATCGCTGCGCATCTATCCATTCAAAGAAATAAAGGGTCGCTATGAAAAAATCGGCATTAGTGGGCGTCGTGGTTGTTCTGGGCGCGGTGTGGACCGGCACGGCCTGGTACACGGGCCAAAAGGCCGAGGCGTTCGTCAACCAGTCCATCGGCGACGCCAACGTTGAACTGAAGAAGTTCAGCGACCAATGGGGCATTGCCTCCGCCGTGGAGTTGATGTCGTTTGAGCGCGGCGTGTTTTCGTCCACCGCGCGCTATCGCGTCAAGTTCACCCTGCCGGCCGCCGAGGGCAAGCCCGCCGAAGAGCGCGACGTGGTGTTCGTCGAGCATTTGTCGCATGGCCCGCTGCCGATGTCGAACCTGAAGTCGGGTTCTTTCGCGCCGGCCATGGTGGCCAGCGACTTCGTGCTGGAAGAGACCCCGACGGTCAAGGAATGGTTTGCCGCCACCAAGGGCGCGGCGCCGCTGTCGGGCCACTACAGCGTCAGCTATGGCAAGGACATCACCGGCAAGTTCAACATGGCGCCGGCCGAGGTCGCGAAGGATGGCACCAGCCTTTCCTTTTCGGGCATGACGGGTAACTTCGACTACACGATCGACACCAAGCACGGCATTTTCGACCTGAAGACCGACAAGCTGGTGCTGGCCGGCCAGAGCGACAACAGCGACGTGGTCAACATGACCATGCAGGGCATTGCGCTGACCAGCGACATGACGCCGGCGTCCAACGACATGTACGTGGGCAACCAGAAGCTGACGCTGAAGGACTGGACGATCACGTCCAAGGAAAAGCCGCCTGTCCAGTTCAAGGACACGTCGATTGCCGTCGACATGACCGAAACCGGTTCGGCCATGGGCGCAAAGATGGCCCTGGATTTCGGCATGATCAACGTGCAGGCCAAGGATGTGGCCGGCATGAAGCTGGGCATCGACGTGCAGAAGCTGGACGCCAAGGCGTTCAAGGCGCTGAACGACGTCTATGAAGCCGCCTCGCGTCGCATGATGCAAAGCAATGGCGAAGAGCAACTGCCGCAGTTCACGCCGGAAGAGCAGCAGGTCATCAAGACCAATCTTGAACAGATTTTGGCGGGCAACCCGACGCTGGCCGTGTCGCCGCTGGAAGTGCGCACCGCCAACGGCACATCCACGTTCAACCTGAACCTGGACTTCGCCAAGCCGGCGTCCATGGACGGTGACATTGCCGATACGCTGACGCAAGCCGTGCGCAAGCTGGACGCCAAGCTGGTGCTGTCCAAGGGCAACCTGGGCGACCTGATGGCCATCGAGCCGCAGATGCGTGGCGTGCCGGCCGAACAAGCCGTGCAAACCGCCAAGGGCCAAGCCGAAATGGTCGCCACGATGGCCACCGCGATGGGCATGGCCAAGGTCGAGGACAACAACATCGTTACCTACCTGAACTACGCTGACGGCCAGGTCGACTTCAACGGCAAGAAGATGCCGGTTGAACAGTTCCTGATGATGGTCATGAGCGGCGCGATGGGTGGTGCGCGTTAAGCGTGTTGTGACCCCGCGGCGCCGATAAGCATCGGCGCCGTCGCGTAAAGACTGCTGCGCCGTAAAGGCGTGGCAGTTTTTTTTGCGCTTGGCGATTCCATCAAAACAAGAAAAATCTCGGAATCGGTATGAGCCGGACATGTGGAGTCACGTTCGCACATGCCCGGCGGGCATCCTGATACCGGTTGCTGTCCATACTGTGACCTCAGGTCATCGGGTATGGAACCATGAAGAAAATAGGGATTGCTGGCGTGCTGGGATTGGCGCTTGGCGCGACGATCGCCGGGGGGGCCTGGTACACAGGCAAACGGGCGGAAAGTGATCTGGACCAGACGCTGGGGCAGATCAACGGTGCGTTGCAGGCATTGGGCGCATGGGGCGGCCAAGCCGTGCCCGTCATCGAACTGATGGCATCCGAGCGGGGCGTTTTCTCGACCACGCGGCGGTACCGGTTGACGTTGGCGCCCGCCGCGGGGGAGACGGGCCAGTCGCAAGAGCTCAAGTTTGTCGAAACGCTGGACCATGGCCCGTTTCCGCTTCAACGCCTGAAGGCGGGAAGGTATGCGCCGGCGATGGTGGCGGGCCGCATTCGCTTGGAAGATTCCGCCTTCGTCAAAGATTGGTTTGCCGCCGCCAATGGCAAAGTGCCGGTGTCGGGCGAATACGACATTGATTACAGCAAGCAGTATTCGGCCCGCTTCGACGCAACGGTAATGGCGCTACAACAAGGCACGGCCATCATCCAGGCCTGGAACCTGACGGCCAACGTTGGCTACTCCACCGCCCGGCAACGGGGGGTTGCGCAGTGGCGCGCGGACAAGCTGTTGGTGTTGGGGCATCGGCATCCGTCTTCAAGCTTTGAGCTGATCGCGCCGAGTTGGCGCCAGGAACTGACCCGCATGCCGGCCGGCGAGTTTGCGACGCAACAAAAGCTGTCGTTCACAACGGCTGCACTGACCGAGCATGGCCAGCCGCTATGGGTGGCGCAGGACACGGCTCTTGCCTTGGGCGCCGCGCGAACCGGCCGTCTTTGGGCCATCGACGCAAATGTTGATATCGGCGCGTTGAAGGGCCGGGACACGGGGAATGAAACCGTCGGCCTGCAATGGGCCGCAGCCGTCAAGAACTGGGATCAGCACGCCTTCAAGTCCCTGGTCGATACCTCTCTGACCTTGGCCGACCGTGCCGGTGAAACGGAATACGGGGCGGGTGCGCAGCAATTGATGGCGTCGATGGCGCTATATCTTCAGCAGTTTCTTGCCCGCAAACCCACCCTGTTCTCATCGCTGACAGTGCGCTCGGCGTCGAACACGTCCACCCTGAAGCTGGATCTTGGCCTGGCCCCGGCCGACCCTGCGCAACCGCAGCTTCAGATTCCCCTGTTTGGCATGCTGAGGACGCTGGATTTCAGCATGACGCTATCCAAGCCCATGCTGCGCGACGTGATCGCTCTGCGGCAGCGTCCGCCTGGCGTAGAGGTTCCGCTGCGCATCCGCAAGACGATGGCCGCAAAGCAGGTCGACACTATTGCGGATGCGCTGCGTGAAATGGGGCTGGCCAGCATTGACGGCGACGCCATACTGGCCCGTGTGAGCGTGGCTGACGGCATGGTGGAAGCCAACGGCGCCGTCATGCCATTGGATACGTTCCTGGGCCGGCTTGGCGGCATGCTCGATCTTGGGAATTGAGGCTTGGCCTTCCACCATATCCACGCCTGTTCATGATGCGCATCGTTGCCGGCATCTGACTCCGACCGTTTCATCGTGCCTTCCCAGGCTCGGGACGCACCGGATTACAGCGGCAAAGCCCCAGCCGCCAATTCGCCATTGCGCAGCACCGCCACATGAAAGCGCTTGTCGGCCGCCTTCAGGATGTCTTCCGTCGGGTCGCCCTGCACCAGCAGCAGATCAGCGATCTTGCCGTCGGCGATGGCGCCGTGTTCCGTCAGGCCCATCAGGTCGTGGCCGCGTGAGGTGCCGGCAATCAGCGCATCGATGGCCGTCATGCCAAATTCCACCATGTAGGCCAGCTCCATGGCGTTTTCGCCATGCAGGTTGAAGGGCGTGCCCGCGTCCGTGCCCAGCGCGATGCGGCCGCCGGCCTTGTAGTACATCTGGAACGACTCACGATGCCGCTGTTCGACGGCGCGCGCCTTTTCCACCGCGTAGGCGGGGATGCCGTTGTCGGCGTTGGCGATGATGTTGCGCACCGCGGCGATGGTGGGCACCAGATAGGTTTCGGCTTCCAGCATTTCGCGCAGGCAATCGTCGTCCATGAAGATGCCGTGTTCGATGGAATCAATGCCTGCGCGCACCGCGTTCAGAATGCCCTGCGTGCCTTGTGCATGGCTGGCCGTGCTTTTGCGAAAGCGCTTGGCTTCGTGCACGCCCGCCTTCAACTCGTCGAAGCTGTAGTGCGCGTCCATCGGACTCACGCCCGGCGTCATGACGCCGCCCGTGGCCATGATCTTCACGAGATCGCAGCCGGCATGCACTTGTTCGCGTACGGCCTTGATGACGTCTTCACAGCCGTCGGCGACGCGGCCAATGCGGTTGCCGTGTCCGCCCGTCATGCAGATGATGCGGCCAGACGCCTTGATGGTGGGGCCGGGAAACACGCCGCGCGCAATCGCGTCGCGCACGCCGAATTCAAGGTAATCCTTGCCGCCACAGTCGCGCAATGCCGTGACGCCGCCGCGCAAGCTGGCTTGCGCGTTCTCCAGTGCGGTCAGTGTGATCTGCGCCGGCCCCTGCTTGCTTAATTGCGCATTGGGATCGGCGCCGCCCGTGTAGACCAGATGCACGTGGCAATCCGCCAGGCTGGGCATCAGCGTCATGCCGGTGGTGTTGACCTGCGGACCGGCATAGCCTTCGAACGCGCTCGCGGGTGCCACGCGCGCCACACGCTTGCCTTCGACCAGCACGCCGTGATCGCGCAATATCTTGCCCTCGCCATCGAATACCTGGCCGCCGATGAACAGGGTCTGTCGTGTCGCCGTCATGTCTCGCTCCGGTTGCGCTCAGGCGTCAGCCTTCCACCACATCCAAGCCTTCACGAGACATGGATTGCAGGCGGGGCATCAGTCCAAGCAAGTGCTGGCTGTACGGATGTTGCGGATGCTCGAACAGGCTTTCGGTTTCCGCCACTTCCAGCAATTCCCCGTACCGCATCACGCCGACGCGGTCGCACATCTGGCGGATCACCGGCAGGTCGTGGCTGATGAACAGCATGGTCAGGCCCAGCTCTTCCTGCAGGTCTTTCAGCAGGTTCAAAATCTGCGCCTGAATCGATACGTCCAGCGCCGACGTGGGTTCGTCGCAGATCAAGAAGCGCGGGCGAGTGGCCAGCGCGCGGGCGATGCAGATGCGCTGGCGCTGGCCGCCTGAAAATTCATGCGGGAAGCGTTCGGCGGCACGGTCGCCCAGGCCCACGACGTCAAGCAGGTTGGCGACGATACGGCGCGCTTCGGCCTCGGATGCCGCCAATTTATGGAAGCGGATCGGTTCGGCGATGATGTCCAGTACGCGCATGCGCGGGTTCAGCGACGAGAACGGATCCTGGAAAATCATCTGGATCTGCCGCCGGAACGGATTCATCTGCTTTTCGCCTTTCAGCGCGGTCAGGTCCGTGCCGCCGAACGTCACCGAGCCTTCCGACGGGGTGTACAGGCCGGATATCAGCCGCGCGACCGTGGACTTGCCCGAGCCGGATTCGCCCACCAGCCCGAATACCTCGCCTTCGCCTATGGAGAAGTTGACGCGCTTGACCGCGTCCAGCGTGCGCTGATTGCGTTTGAACAGCGCGCTCTTGAGCACGAAGCGCATCGACAGATCGCGCACCTGCACCAGCGGGCCGTCCGTCTGCGCGCCGAAGTCGCGCCGCTGGCCCAGCCAGTGCGTGGCCAGGTCCAGCGGTTGCGACGGCGTCTTGACGTCTTCGATGTAGGTGACCAGCGGAAAGCGCTTGAGCTTGATGTCCGGACGCGGCACGGCGGAGATCAGGCTGCGTGTGTAGGGGTGGTCGGGGTCGCCCAGGATCTTGGTGGTGGGGCCTTGCTCAACAAGCTTGCCGCGATACAGCACCGCCACGCGGTCGGTCACGTCCGCAATCACGCCCATGTCGTGCGTGATGATGATCATGCCCACCTGCTGTTCGCGGCACAGCTTCTTCAGCAGCTCCAGGATCTGCGCCTGGATGGACACGTCCAGCGCGGTCGTGGGTTCGTCGGCAATGATGACTTCGGGTTCGCAGCACAGCGCCAAGGCAATCACCACGCGTTGGCGCATGCCACCCGAAAACTGGTGGGGGTATTGCTTGACGCGCAGTTCCGGCTGGTCGATGCCCACTTGCACCAGCAGTTGCACCGCGCGCGTCTTGGCTTCGGCTTGCGTCAGGTTCAGGTGGACCTGCATGGTTTCCACCAACTGGCTTTCCACCGTTTGCAGCGGGTCCAGGGACGTCAGCGGATCCTGGAAGATCATGCCGATGCGGCGTCCGCGCACCTTGCGCTTTTGCGCGGGCGTCAGCGTGTCGATGCGTTCGCCGTTCAGCAGCACCGAGCCGCCCGCTAGGCGCCCGGGCGCTTCCAGCAAGCCGATCACCGCATTGCCGATGGTGGACTTGCCGGCGCCGGATTCGCCCACCACGCCCAGGATCTCGCCCTTTTCCAGAGCCAGCGATACGCCGTCCACCGCCACCATCGTGCCGCGGCGGCTGGGGAATTCGATGCGGATGTCTTCTATGTTCAACAGGGCCATGACGTCCTCAGCGCAGCTTGGGGTTGAGCGCGTCGCGCAGCCAGTCACCCAGCAGGTTGACCGACAGCACCAGCGCTACCAGCGCAATGCCGGGGAATATCGAAATCCACCACATGCCCGAGAACAGGTAGCTGTTGCCGATGCGTATCAGCGTGCCGAGCGACGGCGCCGTGGGCGGCACCCCCACGCCCAGGAACGACAGCGTGGCTTCGGTGATGATGGCGATCGCCAGATGGATGGTGGCAATGACCAGCACCGGCCCCATGACGTTGGGCAGAATGTGGCGGCGCAGGATGGTGATGGGGCCAATGCCGATCAGCTTGGCCGCCTGCACGTATTCCTTGTTGCGTTCGACCAGCGTGGAGCCGCGCACGGTGCGCGCGTACTGCACCCAGCCCGAGATGCCGATGGCGAAGATCAGCACGTACAGGGCCAGTTGGTCGTGCATGTCGCGCGGCAATACGCCGCGCGCAACGCCGTCGATCAGCAGCGCCACCAGGATGGCGGGAAACGACAGTTGCACGTCCGCGATACGCATGATGAAGCTGTCGACGCGGCCGCCGGCGTAGCCGCTGATGAGGCCGAGCGTGACGCCCAGCACCATCGAGAACATCACCGACGCGAAGCCCACCAGCAAAGACACGCGCGATCCATACAGCACGGCGGAAAGTATGTCGCGGCCCTGGTCGTCGGTGCCCAGCAGGAAGGCGGGGCTGCCACCCTCTTCCCAGGCGGGCGGCGTGTTGGCGTCCATGATGCTCAAGGAAGCCAGGTCAAAGGGGTTGTGCGGCGCGATGATGGGCGCGAACAAGGCGCCCAGCAGAATGGCCAGCGTCACGATCGCGGCGATGATGGCGCCGGGCGAACGCTTGAAGCTGTGCCAGATGTCGCTGTCGGCCGCGCGGGCAAACATGGGAGCGATGCGAGCAATCATGTTGATTCCTTTACTTGCTCTGCACACGCAGACGCGGGTCCACGGCGAAGTACAGCAGGTCGACGACCAGGTTGATGACCACGAACATGAAGGCGATCAGCACCAGGTACGCCGCCATGACGGGGATGTCGACCATGCTGATTGCCTGGATGAACAAGAGGCCCATGCCGGGCCACTGGAACACGGTTTCGGTGATGATGGCGAAGGCGATGATGGAGCCCAGTTGCAGGCCCGTGATGGTGATGACGGGCACCATCGTGTTCTTCAGCGCGTGGCGGAAATTGATCAGCCGTTCCGGCAGGCCGCGGGCGCGCGCGAACTTGATGAAGTCGGCGCGCAGCACTTCCAGCATCTCGGCGCGCACCAGGCGCATGATCAAGGTCATCTGGAACAGCGCCAGCGTGATGGCGGGCATGATGAGCGCCAGCCATCCGGATTTGGTCAGGAAGCCCGTGGTCCACCATCCCAGGCTGACCACGTCGCCGCGCCCAAAGCTGGGCAGCCATCGAAGCTGCACGCCGAATACCAGGATAAGCAGGATGCCGATCAGGAACGTGGGCAGCGAGATCCCTGCCAAGGACAGCGCCATGAAGGCCTTGGACAGGATGCCGTGACGCCTGAGTGCCGTGTAGATGCCCATGGGAATGCCCAGTGCCAGGGCCATTACGGCGGAGACGAACGACAGTTCCAGCGTGGCGGGCATGCGCTCTTCAAGCAGCTCGCTGACGGGCCGGCGCTGCCGGTATGAAATACCGAAGTCGCCCTGCACGGCGTTGCCGACGAAGCGCGCGAACTGCACCACGAAGGGGTCGTCCAGGCCCAGGCGCACGCGCAATTCCGCGCGTTGTTCGGGCGTGGTGTCCTGGCCGACCATGCTGGCGATGGGATCGCCTACGTAGCGGAACATGGAGAACGCGATCAGCGCCACCGTCAACATCACCAGCACCGACTGGATAAGCCGTTGCGCAATAAAGGAAAGCATTATCAGTTGCCCTCGTTTGCAGATAACGCCGGGCCGCGCTTGCCATGAAAAGCCGAAAAGCGGGGCTGGGCCGGGCGCGCCCGGATGGCTTGCGCCATCCGGGGCTCAGGTCGTCAAAGGATTACGACAAGAGGGGTTACGGCAACACCACGTCGCGCAGATCAAGCACGTCGTCGGCGCGCTGGATGACCTTGATGTTGTCCTTCACGCCCCAGGACATCGGCTGCTGGTGCAGCGGCAGGTAGCCGAAGTCCTTGCGCACGATCTCGAAGGCTTCCGTGATCATGGCGTTGCGCTTGGTCTGATCGGTTTCAACGCCGACCTTGTTGGTCAGGTCGTCCACCTTCTTGTTGCAGTAGCCACCCAGGTTGAACTGGCCGGCGGCGGTCTTGGCGTCGCGGCAGGCCGCGAGGTTCAGCAGCACGTTGTGCGCGTCGGTGGAGCTGGGCGTCCAACCCAGCATGTACATGCTGGTCTGGTTGCCGGCTTGCAGCAGGATCTTGCCGAAGTACTTGGACTTGGTCTGCGCCAGCAGGTTGATCTTGATGCCCACGCGCGCCAGCATGCCGGCGACCGCCTGGCAGATCTTTTCGTCGTTGACGTAGCGGTCGTTCGGGCAGTCCATCGTGACGGTGAAGCCCTTCGGATAGCCCGCTTCGGCCAGGAGCTTCTTGGCGCGTTCGGGGTCGGGCTTGAACGGCGCGCCGTAGGAGTCCGAGTAGCCGTTGATGGCGGTGGCCACCAGCGAACCCAGCGGCTTGGCCGCGCCGCGCATGATCTTTTCGTTGATGGCCTTGGTGTCCACGGCCAGCACGACGGCTTCGCGCACCTTGGCGTCCTTGAACGGGTTCTTGCCCTTGACGTCCGAGAACAGCAGTTCGTCGCGGTGCTGATCCATGCCGATGAAGATGGCGCGCGCCTCGGGCGCGGTCAGCGGCTTCACGCCCTTGGCGTCTTCAATGCGCTTCCAGTCTTGCACCGGCACCGGTTGCACCAGGTCCATTTCACCGGAGATCAACGCGGCGACGCGCGTAGCTTCCTGCGTGATGGGCTGGAAGATGACTTCGTCGACGTTGGTCTTGATGTTCTTGTTCCAGTAGCCGTCGTAGCGCTTGAGCACCGTCTTCACATCCGGCTGACGCGACACCAGCATGAAGGGGCCGGTGCCATTGGCGTTCAGGTTGGCGTAATTGCCCTGGTTGTCGCCCTTGACGTTGGTGGCTTCGGTGGTGTTGTGCTTTTCCGCCCACGTCTTGCTCATGATGTACAGGAACACCCATTCGCGCGGCAGGATGGGGTTGGGCGTGGGGGTCGTGACTTCAATGGTGAAGTCGTCGATCTTCTTGATGTCGGAAGCCTTGGCGCCGTAGCCCTTCATGTCGGACCCGGGGGTCAGGCTGCGCTTCCAGGAGAAGATGACGTCGTCGGCGGTGAACGGCGAGCCGTCGTGGAACTTGACCCCTTTGCGCAGCTTGAACACCCACTTGGTGGGCTCCGGGTTTTCCCAGCTTTCGGCCAGCAGGGGCGTCAATTTCAGGTCGCCGTCATAGCCGGCCAGCGTTTCGTAGATGTTGCCCTGGAAGCCCAGCGTGAACGTTTCGTTCAAGGCCATCGGGTCCATCGACGTGGCATCGCCTTGATACGCCCAGTGGAACGTCTTGGCGGACACGCCGGCGCTGAACGCCAGCGATGCGGCAATGGTGGCCGCCAGCGCAGCTTGCTTTAGGTGGGGAAAAGTACGCATAGCCCTCATGCTCCGTGTGGTGCGCGGATCGCGCGACAGAAGTGACAGAGCCCCGGCCCCAACGGGGTCCAGGGCATGGCGTTGCTGCTTACTGCGAAGGAAGGTGCGGGGTTGAGCGGCGCGCGGCGCGAACTGCGCACAGGCCGTGGAGGGCGATGCCGGGCATCACTGCAGAGGACTTCGACTTCACGATAGATCCAACCCCTTTTGATTGTCACGGCCGGGACGAGCCCGCGCCAATGCAGATCGAATCTTATAGACCCATTCGTTTAAGCGTCAATCGGTTTGGATTGGGGTTAGCCCGTGCTTGCCGTCTGCCTTGAATGGTGCAGGTTGGCGGCCTTTCATGCGGTGTTGGCGGGGCCGGCAGCAAGGGCGCGCGCCAGTTCCTGAACGATGCGTTTGCGGCGGTCGCTGTCTTCATGATGCTTGCCCAGTGCTGACCATTCGGGGCGGCTGCGTGCTTCTTTCAGCGCGTCGGGCAAAGGCCCCTTTTTCCAGGCGTCGTCATCCGGCAGGGTGAGCTTCAAGGGTTCGCGCGCGGCGTGGCCGCGGCGTTCCAGCGCGTCGATCAAGTGGCGTTGGCGCAAGGCAAGCAAGCGCAGCACGGCATCGTCGACACTGATCTCGCGCCAGCCGCGCAGCTTGCCCGCGACACGCTTGCCCAGCTTTTCCACGCCCTGCCACAAGCCGCCCGCCGCCGCGCCGACCAACATGCCGGTGCCCAGGCTCAGGCCCGCGCTGAACAGGTCCACCGCCGCACCGGCCATGGCGCCGGCGGCGGCGCCCATGCCCATCTGCACACCCATGTCCTTGAGCGCCTGCGGATGGAAGAGGTCCATGCCCCAGCGTTCGCCTTGCAGCGGCAGCGCGTCATCGCTGAAGTCGGACGCGCGGAAGTTGTAGAGCGCCAGCAAGGCGTTCACGCAAGCCTGTTCGCGTTGGCGCACGTGGTCGCGCAACTGGTTTGACGCGGCGGCCAGCGCGACGTCGTCGCTGGGGCTGGTGAGATGCAGCGCCGCGACGTCGATAAGCAGATCGGCCAGTAGTTCGTAGGCGGCGGCGTGGCGTTCGCGGCGCTGCGTGGACAGGCTGTCGGCCAGGCGCGCCAGTGCGCCGGCGTGGCGGTCCAGCAGCACGCCCAGCTTGGCGTAGAGCTGCTGTTCGCCATCCAGCGGCGGCGCCACGGTGTCGAACTCCACCACGGCATGCAGGCCCAGCCGCGCCATGGCGTCGCGCCATTCGTCGGCGCGGTGCGCGGGCGCGTTCACGAAATTCAACACGGGCAGCAAGGGGCGGCCGCAGGCGGCAAGAATGGCGAGTTCGTCGCGATGCTTGCCAAGTACAGGGTCGCGCGCGTCGATCACGTACAGCGCCGCGTCGCACTCCAGCATTTTTGCCAGCACGCGGGCTTCTTGTTCGAAACGGCCATGCGCTTCGGGCGTGTCCAGAAAGCGGCGGATGCGCGCGGGGCCGTCCAGCCGTTCGTCAGTGGTGCCCAGGCGTTCCAGGTATTCCAGCAGCGCGATGCTGTCTTCCATGCCAGGCGTGTCGAACCATTCCAGCACTGCGCGCCCGTCCAGGCGCAGGCGTGCGCCTTCCACGTGGCGGGTGGTGCCGGGGCTGTCGGCGACTTCTCCAAAGCCGGTGTCGCGCGTCAAGGTACGCAACAGCGAGGTCTTGCCGGTGTTGGTGTGGCCGACCAGGGCGATTTTGATGATGTCCTCAGCCATGGTGGGGCTCCAGCCATGTGAGCGGCAGCGTGGGCGTTTGCAGGATGGCGTCTGCCGGCAAACCCAACGCCAGCAAGCGTTCGCGCCACAGCGCGGCTCGCGTGGCCGCGCCGTCTTCGACGGAAGCGATCAGCCAGACGCCGGTGTGGCCCGCATGGGCGGAGAGTTCGGCGATCAGCGACAAGGTGCCGCGGTCTGGGGTTTGGCGCGCGTCGCAGGCGATCAGCAAGCGCGATGCCGCGGCTTGGGCCAAGGCGTCGAGCACGCGGTTGCGTTCTTCGCGCGTGTCCAGGTTGCCGGCCATCTGCACGCTGGCGGGCAAGCCAGTGGGTGGCCAGGCCATGTCGGCGGGCAGTTCCAGTGCCAGCAGCACGGGCTGCCCCGCCAGATCAGGAAGGGATGCGGCCTGCATGCGCGGCTGGTGCAGCGCGTCGACCGGGCGGTCGATGCCGGTGGATTGCGCGGGCGGCTCCAGGCGGTCGCGCAGTGGCGAGAAGCCGGCAAGCGTGGGGTCGATGCGCAAGTGGCGCAACGCACGCAGCGTGGCGCCAATGCACAACGCCGCGGCCAGCAGGCGCGGCAAGATGCCGTAGACCACCAGCACGCCGATCAGCCACCACGACCATTGCACCTGTGCTTCGGCCGCCAGCGTCTGCGCCCCGTCGCTGGCGCGGATGACGGCGGCATCCGGCATCGGAAAGCCCAGATGCGCGGGCAGCCAGCCAATGGCCTGGGTCAGCCAGACAAAGGTATCGGGCGCCAGCAGCGTGGTGGCCCAGACGAAGCGGTAACTGGCGGTGGACAGCGCCACCAGCAAGGCCACCAGCGCGGCGCACAGCGCGGTCAGCCACAGCAGATGGCTGACCGCGCCAAAGAGCCAGCGCAAGGCGCCCGCGCGGGCCAGCAGGTTCAGAAAGGCTTGCGGCACCAGCGCGCTGTCGGGGCCGCGCGCCAGCTTGCGGGTGGCCCAGAGCCAGAGCCGGCCCAGCCCGGTTGCGGCGGAGGGCTTGAGCAGAAAGCTGGCCAGCCACAGCAGGAAGGTCAGGGCGTGCAGACCCAGCAAGGCGCCCAGCGCCCACAGCACGTTCACGGATCGGGTGCCATCGCCCAGCGCGCCCAGGGCCACGGCAATGCCGGACATCAGGGCCAGCACGAACAGCGCCGCCAGGATGGCCTGGGCGCTGCGGCGCCAGCCATCCACCAGCGGGGCAAGGTTCTCGCGTTGCGCCAGCAGGTCGGCGCGGGCCAGGATGCGGGACGGCAGATCGGTGTCAAGCTGGCGCACGTGCCGGACCGCGTCCGCATCGTCCAGCGGACCCCAATGCGTTTCACGCAGGCGGATGAGTTCGGCCAGCCAATGCGCGCGCAAGGGGCGCTGGGTGGCGGGGCCAGGCGGGGGATCAAAAGCGCGAGAGGTCGAGGACGGCATCGCGTCGGTAGGCAGCGCGGTCGGACCGCGGCGTGAGGCCGCAAAGGGCGATGCGCCATTGTAGACCGGGCGGATTCGCCGACGGGGGCGGAAAGCGGTGCGGAAAGTGGGGCAGACAGCGGTCAGATAGCGGTCAGGCGGTGGGCTACACATTGGGGCCGGACAGCGAGCCAGACAGCGGGCTACTCATCGGACCCGGCAGCGAAATCGGAGACCGGCCGCGATCAGTGCTGGCGGTGCGCGTTGCGGTATTGGCCGGGGGTAAGGCCGATGGCCTCGCGGAACACGCGCGACAGGTGGCTGGCGTTGCCAAAGCCGCTGGCCTGCGCAATGCCGGCCAGATCACCCTTGCCCGCCGCCAGCAGCCCGCGCGCATGCGCCAGGCGCCGCGCGCGCACCCAGGCGTGCGGCGGCTCGCCGAACGAGGTGTGGAACATGCGGGCGAAATGGTAGGTGGACAAGGCCGCCACGCCCGCCAGTTGGTCCAGCGTCAAGGGTTCGTGCAGGTGCGCGTCCACATAGTCCATGACGCGCCGGCGCACGGCGGGCGCCAGGCCGCCGCGCGCGGGTTGCGGCGTCTTGCGCGCCACGCCCTGTTGCAGCAAATGGTGCAGCACGGTTTCGGCGGCGCTGCTGGCGGCCAGGCGGTCGGCGGGTTGCGCCCAATCGGTGCCCAGCAGTTGCCGGCACACGTCGATCAGCGAGGGGTCCTGGATGTAGGTGCGGTCGCGCAGTTCCAGCGCGCGGGGCTCGCAGTCCAGGCGCATGACGGCTTCGCGAGCCAACCGTTCGGGGGCGATGTACAGGTGCAGGAAATGAACCGTGTCGTTCATGCACCAGCGCGAATAGTGTTCGGCCGGCAGCACGCAGAATTTTCCGGCGCCGCCATGCAGCGTGTCGCGGCCTACGCGAAACGACTTGTCGCCGCCGTGCAGGTAGAGCGACAGCGTGTGATGGCCGGGCGTGTCGTAGCCCAGCGTTTCGTGCGCGCTGCGCCGCCATTGCGAGATGGCCATTCCTTCGCCCAAGGGCGACGCGCGTTCCAGCGTGGCGGTGGAACGCGACAGGGTGCGAAAGACGGAGAAGTCGGCGGGGGCCGAAGCAGCGGTGCCCATAGTGGCGAAATGCTAAGCGATCTTTCGCTTGCCGCGCTGCCGGGGCGCGCAAAAACAGCAAGATCCGGCAATCGCCTGGAAGGGCGGCGGCGCACACTGGCGTCCAGGTGGGCGGCCCATCGGTGGCTGCTTCGTGTCCCTTCTTTTGCGCATCGCATCGTGAACCTCTTTCTGTATTTCCTGACTGTCGTCATCTGGGGCACCACCTGGATCGCCATCAAGCTGCAACTGGGCGTGGTGGCCATTCCCGTATCGATCTTTTATCGCTTCGCGCTGGCGGGCCTGGTCTTGTTCGCCGTGCTGCGCTTGACCCGCAAGCTGCAGAAGCTGGACCGGCGCGGGCACTGGCTTTGTGTGGGCCAGGGGCTGTGTCTCTTCTGCTTGAATTTCCTGTGCTTCTACACGGCCACGCAATGGATACCGAGTGGCCTGGTGTCGGTGGTGTTTTCGGCCGCGACGCTGTGGAACGCGCTGAACGCCCGCCTGTGGTTCGGCACCCGGATTGCGCCACGCGTGATGGTGGCCGGAGCGATCGGCTTTTCGGGTCTGGTGCTGCTGTTCTGGCCCGAGCTTGCCAGCCAGCAGGCCAGCCACGAAACCTTGCTGGGGCTGGGCTTTGCGCTGTTGGGCACGTTCTGCTTTTCCACCGGCAACATGTTGTCGTCCTTGCAGCAGCGCGCGGGCGTGCGGCCTCTGACCGGCAATGCCTACAGCATGCTCTACGGCGCGGCCATCTTGCTGGCGGGTTGCCTGGTGGCCGGCCTGCCGTTTCAGTTCGACTCGTCGACGCCGTATGTCGGCGCCCTGTTGTATCTGGCGATTCCGGGGTCGGTGATTGCGTTCACGGCGTATTTGACGCTGGTCGGGCGCATGGGGCCGGCGCGCGCCGCCTACTGCACGGTGCTGTTCCCGGTGGTGGCGCTGGGCGTGTCAACGGTGGCCGAGGGCTACCAGTGGACGCCGCCCGCGCTGGTGGGCCTGGCGTTGGTGATGAGCGGCAACCTGTTGGTCTTTTCCAAGTGGTCGCCGTTTGTGCGGCGGGTGGCGGCGTAGATTGAAATCAGGCCAGAGCGCAGGCCGGATTTTCAGTCCGAAGATCAGGCCGGCGTCGATCGCGCCAGCCGGCCCAACGCATCCAGCAGGCGGTCAATTTCGTCGTCGTGGGTCAGGGGGCTGACCGACACGCGCGCAATCTGCGACAGGCCGCGCGCTTCCATGTCCAGCGGCGTGTAGGGCACGCCATTGCTGCCGATGGTGATGCCGCCCGCCGCCAGCGCGCGTTGCACGTCGGGGGCGTTCCAGCCTTTCAGATTGAACGCGATCAGGCCGGATTTTTCACGGCCCTGGTCCAGCACGGCAATGCCGGGAATGGCCGCGAGTTCAGCACGCAGCTTCTGGGCGGTGGCGTCCACGGTGGCGCGGATGCAATCCACTCCCAGTTCCAGCGCCTCTTGCAAGGCATGGGCCAAGCCACACCGCAGCGCCATCGAGGCTTCGGCAAACTCCAGCCGCGCGGCGTCCGCCCGCAGCATGGGCCGGCCGTCCACCCCCAGGGGGGCGGAATGCGTGTCGACGAACGCGGGCGTCAACTGGTCCAGGAAGCCGCGCCGCACATACAGCAGGCCGGTGCCACGCGGGCCGCGCAGCGCTTTGCGGCCCACGCTGCTGAGCACATCGCAGCCGATGTCGGCGACATCAATCGGCAACTGGCCAAGCGCTTGCGCCGCATCCACAAAATAGGGAATGCCGGCCTTGCGCGCGACGCGGCCGATGGCTGCGGCCGGGTTGATCAGGCCGCCGTTGGCCGGCAGCCAGGTCAGCGTGATCAGCCGCACGCGCTCGTCCAGCATGGCGGCCAGCGCGTCGGCGTCCACACAGCCGCTGGCGTCCGACGGAATGGTTTCCAGCACGGCACCCGCGCGCTCGGCGCTAAAGCGCATGGTGGCCAGGTTGCCGCCCCATTCATGGCGCCCAACCAGGATGCGGTCGCCCGGCCGCCACGGCGCAAGTGCCGCGAAGGCCGCACCCCAGCCGGCGGAATTGCCGCTGGTCAGGGCGATCTCGTCCGGCTGTGCATTCAGCAACTGGGCGGCCAGCGTGCGGGCGCTTTCCGTCAGCGCGCGCGCGGCCACGCCGGCTTCCATGGGGCCTTGGGTGGCCTCGCGATGCAGATGCGCCTGGATGGCTTGCACGGTGCCGGACGACGGCAGCGAGGAACCCGCGTGATTGAAGTGGACGCTGGTTTGCGTGCCCGGCGTCTGGGCGCGCAAGGCCTGGAGGGTGGCGGGACTGAGGGGGGCGGAACTTGGGGCGGAACTCGGGGCGGCGGACATGGTGGAGGTTATGGAAGGCTCAGGCTGAGGTCAGGGCGATGACGGCTTCGATTTCCACCGCGACGCCTTGCGGCAAGGACGCCACGCCGACGGCGCTGCGCGCATGGCGGCCGGCGTCGCCGAACACCTCCACCATCAGGTCAGAGGCGCCGTTGGCGATAGCGCTCTGGCGATTGAAGTCAGGCGTGCTGGCCACAAAGACACCCAGGCGCACGACGCGCGCGACACGGTCCAGGCGGTCGCCGGTGGCGGCGGCAATTTGCGCCAACAATCCCAGCGCGGACAGGCGGGCCGCTTCAATGCCGTCGGCATCGGAAATCTGGTTGCCCAACTGGCCCAGGTACTGGGGTTTGCCGCCCTTGCGCGAAATCTGCCCCGAGATGGTGAGCAGGTTGCCTTCCAGCACAAAGGGCACGTAGTTTGCGGCGGGCGCGGCGGCCGCTTCCAGGGCGTAGCCCAGTTCGCTGACGCGGCCGGAAATCGTTTGGGTCATGGTGGATCACCTGTGAAGAAGTTGAGGATGCATGCGGTGCGTGGGTCGCACGGCGAGTGCACGGAGGCAATTGTTGATGCTATCGGCCGCGCCGCCGCCTGACCAATCAATTCTTGCGCCCGACGCATGAGTCAAACTAATGCGTGCCGGCGTCGTCCGGGTCATCCGCCCGCGCCGCCTCGGCCAGCCAGTCGCGCAAGGCGAGGGCCGCGGGCGTCAGCGCTCCGCGTGGCGTCACAAACCACCAGCCTATGCGGGGGTCTTGCAGGACGGCATCGGGCAAGGCCTGCACCAGGGCGCCACTGGCCAGGTGCGGCGCAATCAGCCGGTGCCGGCCCATGGCCAGCCCTTGTCCCGCCAAGGCGGCTTCGACCACGATGTTGTAGTCATGCAGGCGCACCGTCTGGGCGCGGCCCAGGTCCATGCCGAAGCGCCGCGCCCAGGCATCCCATTCAAAGGGTTGCCTGGCGTGCGAGGTCAACAGGGGATGGCGCAGCAGATCATCCGGGGTGCGGGCGCGCTTGCGTCCCCGCCCAAGCGCTGGTGCGCAAACCACGGACAGGGTTTCCGTCATGAGCAGCCGCGCGCTCACCCCGGGCCATGCGCCGCGACCATAGCGTATGGCCACGTCCACCTCGCCGCCCGCCACGTCGGCCAGACCGATGTCGGGCTGCAATTGCAGGTCGATGCCGGGATGCGCGGCGGCAAACGCGGGTAGCCGTGGAGCCAGCCACCGCGTGGCGAATGAGGCCAGCAAGCCGACCTTCAGCGTGATGCGCGCGGCGGCGGGCGCACGGATCTGGTCGGTGCCTTGACGCAGCAGTTCGAATGCCGCGTGCACATGGTCGTAGTAGGCCTGCCCGGCGGGCGTCAGCGCCACCGCGCGCGTGC
Organism: Achromobacter spanius; assembly: GCF_029637605.1. Taxonomy (NCBI): domain Bacteria; kingdom Pseudomonadati; phylum Pseudomonadota; class Betaproteobacteria; order Burkholderiales; family Alcaligenaceae; genus Achromobacter; species Achromobacter spanius. The sequence goes on from NZ_CP121261.1 coordinate 4,610,340, forward strand.
GGCGCTCAAATAGTGCAATGCCCAGTTCGCTTTCCAGCCGCTGGATGTGGTGGCTGATGGCGCTTTGCGTAACGAAGAGCTCCTGCGCCGCCAGCGAAAAGCTCAGGCGCCGCGCTGCCGCTTCAAAGGCGCGCAGGGATACCAGGGCGGGCAGGGATCGCGTGGAACGCATGAGGAAGGCGGTGGTGTCGCTCTGTGATGTCGCGCGGTGATGTGGATACGGATGCGCGTCATGCTACGCGCTTCGAAACCCGGAATGCAAAGCACGGGTGCAAAACGCGCTTGTGCAAGCCCCAATGCAAAAAGCCCGCAAACAGGTTGCGGGCTTTTTTAGGGGTACTGCTAGCGGTGCGGCTTTTACATGCACTGCTGAATTCTTGGCTCCCCGAGCTGGGCTCGAACCAGCGACCTGCGGATTAACAGTCCGTCGCTCTACCGACTGAGCTATCGGGGAACAGGTAGAGGGGCCGAATTATGCACAAAAAATGGGAAGAATGCAAAGCGGCCTGAAAATTTTGTTCAGGCGTGCTGGATTGCGTGGGCCGTGCGGAAGAGTTGCGGCACGATATCGCGCAGCAAGCGGTCGCTGGGATAGTCGTGACGCGGCGCGCTACGCAACCCGGCGTCGTTCTGCAACGTGGTGGGGCTACGCCCTTCGCCCGGCCGCGTGCCGCCAAGCTGGGCGAGCGCCAGGGCCAGACCGTCGTGATCGAGAACAAGCCGGATTGATCGGCTGAATGCGCCTGGCGCACACGCCGGAAATTGCCTATTCGTCCGGCAGTTCCGGCGTGACCGATGCGCGTCAGGCTAATCCCTTATCATGGCAACCAGAAGGCTCGCGACCTCTCTCGATTTTTCTGGATTACTCCATGTCTTCGTTCGACATTCAGTTGCTGCTCACCGCCCTGGTGAGCGTCTTGGTGCTGGTCGCTCTCATCGTTTCCCGCATACGCATGCATCCGCTGCTGGCGCTATTGATCGTGTCGATCGGCGTTGGCTTCGCCACGGGCATGGCGCCCACGACCATTGTGAAGAACCTGACCGACGGCGCCGGCAAAACGCTGGGCGCGGTCGGCGTGGTCATCGCGCTTGGCGCCATGCTGGGCAAGATCCTGGCGGATTCCGGCACCACCGAGCGCCTGGCCAACGCCATTTTGCGGCGCACCTCTGTTCGCATGATTCCGTGGGCCATGACGCTGGTGGCGTTTGTCATCGGCATCCCCATGTTCTTCGAAGTGGGCCTGGTGGTCATGCTGCCGCTGATCTTCAGCGTGGCGCGCAAGCTGGAAGGCCAGCAACGTTTCAAGGGATCGCCCTACATCTACGTGGGCGTGCCGGTCATTGCCGCCCTGGCCGCCATGCACGGCATGGTGCCGCCGCATCCCGGCCCGCTGACCGCCATCGCCACCTTGAAGACCACGGTCGGCCCCACGATGATCTACGGCTTTCTGGCCGCCCTGCCCGCCATGGTGCTAGGTGGCCCGTTGTACGGTGCATTCCTCACGCCGCGCATGACGACCCGCCCCGACGAAGCCTTGCTGGAGCAGTTCACCGCCACCACGGAACACGGTTCGGGCGCGTCTGCACCCAGCGTCGGCCTGGGTGTATTGGCGGCCTTGCTGCCCGCCCTGCTGATGTTGGTACACGCGCTGGCTGAGATGCTGCTGCCCAAGGATTCCAGCCTGATGCACGTGGCGGCCTTCCTGGGCAACCCGCTGGTCGCCATGTTGCTGGGCGTGTTGTTCGCCGCCGTGACGCTGGTGTTCATGCGCGGTGGCGACGCGGAAAAACTGCGAGACGGCTTGGGCAAAAGCCTGAAACCCATCGCCGGCATCATGCTGATCATCGCGGGCGGCGGCGCGTTCCAGCAGGTGCTGACCAGCGCCAAGGTGGGCGACGCCATCGTGCACCTGACGCATCAGTTCGCGTTTCCGCCCTTGATCCTGGGCTGGCTGATCGCCATGCTGCTATCGGTATCCACGGGTTCTGCCACCGTTGGCATCGTGGGCGCGGCGGGCCTGTTGGCGCCGTTGGCAGGATCGGACCCCACCTTGAACCTGCCGCTGCTGGCGCTGTCGATCGGCTGCGGCTCGCTGTTCTTCAACTACGCCAATCATGCCGGCTTCTGGATGGTGAAAGAGTCGTTCGGCATGACGATGGGCGAAGCCACCAAAACGATTTCGGTCGTGCAATCGATTGTGGCGGTGGCAGGCTTGATCATGGTGCTGCTGTTCAACATGCTGCCGGCGTTGGGTTGAGGGCGGCGGGATGTGGTTGAAAGCAAAAATCCCAACCGGATGGGTTGGGATTTTTTGTGGCAATCGCGCGGTAGTTTCTGGTGCCGGTGAAAGGAATCGAACCCTCGACCTTCTCATTACAAGTGAGCTGCTCTACCAACTGAGCTACACCGGCACGGCGTGCCGGGGCACGCGCAGGGTCTGCATTGTAATGAATATTGCGGCGTTTGTAAGGCCGGCAGCCCACAGGGGGAAAACGGGTCCGCCGACCTCCTTTATCGCTGAATCTCTTGCGGCTGGCCGTGATGCAGCGATGCTGTGATGGCGCGGGCAATACGCGTGGCTTCGGTGGCGTCTTGCAGTGACAGCGGCGAGGCGCCGTCCGTGCGGCAGGCGTTTACGAAAGCCGTCAGCTCATGACGAAAGGCATCGGAGAAGCGCTCAAAGAAATCGGCCGTCGCCTGATGCCGCACGCCGTGCTCGTCACTGCGCACAACATGGTCGCGCGGTGCGCCCTGTCCGATCAATAGTTTGCCCTCTGTGCCGATGATTTCGGTGTGTTGCTCGTGTCCGTGCGCGAATGTGCGCGAGGCGTAGAACACGGCTCGGGCGCCACCCTCGAATTCAACTATGGCCAGCCCGTTGTCCACGTCACCCATCGCGGCCAGGTCCTCATGAACCGCAATGGTGCCGCTGGCGAACGCGCGCGTGGCTTTGGGGTTGCCCAGCATCCAGCGCGCCAGGTCGACGTCATGCACGCTGCAATCCATGAAGATGCCGCCCGAGGTGGGCGCGAAAGCGAGAAAGCCGCCGTCCGGATCCAGGCGGTCGCAGGTTTGCGAGCGCACCAGGAAGGGCCGGCCGATTTCGCCTTGCCGAACGCTGTCGAAGGCGTGGGCGTGACTGGGGTCGAAACGCCTGACGAAGCCCACCATGGCGATCAGGTCGGGTCGTGCCGACGCGGCCGCTTCCACCCGCAGGCAATCCGCCACGTCTAGCGCCAAGGGCTTTTCGATGAAGACGTGCTTGCCCGCTTGCAGCGCGGCGATCGCCTGGTCGGCATGCAGGGACGTGGGGGTGACCAGCACGATGGCGTCAAGGTCGGGATCTTGCAAGAAGGCGTTGAAATCGCTGTATGTCTTGCCTACGCCCAGCGTGGCTTCAGCGTAGGCGCGCTCGGTTTCGACCGGGCTGCAGGCCGCGATCAAGACGCAGTCAGGCGTATGAAACGCCAGGTTTTCGGCATGCCGCCGCCCAAGCCGGCCCAGGCCGGCGATACCTACGCGCAAGGGTGCGCTTGCAGTGCTCATGGTGGCGCCTCTTAAAGTTCGACCGGCTGGCCGATGGACAGAGATTGGGTGGCGGCATCCGCGAGCCGTTGCGCGGCGACGCCATCGGCGATCGTGGTGCCCAGCGCGCCGCCCGAGCGCAATTGCGTGAAGAAATGGTCCAGCTCCAGTCGGTAGGCTTCCCGGTAGCGTTGCAGGAAGAACGGCTCGGGCACGTCCTGGATGAGCCCCGCCGCCGTCCAATGCTCAACCTCGGTGGGGCGATGGTTGTCGCAGGCCAGCATGCCGGCGGAGCCCAGGACTTCGAAGCGCTGATCGTAGCCATAGGCGGCCCGGCGCGACGCGTTGATCTGGCAGAGTTTGCCGCTGGCCGTGCGCAGCGTCACGGCGGCGGAATCGATGTCGCCGGCCTCGGCAATGCGCGGGTCCGTCAGGCACGAGCCGCTTGCATGGATCATCGTTGCCTCTTCGCCTAGCAGCCAGCGAAAGACGTCGAAGTCGTGGATCAGCATGTCGCGAAACATGCCGCCCGATTGGCGCAGATAAGCCTGGCTGGGCGCGCCGGGATCGCGGCTGGTGATGATCAGCATCTCCGGCGTGCCGATCGCGCCGCGCTGCAAGCGATCGTGGGCCGAGGCGAAGGTGGGGTCAAAGCGGCGTTGGAAGCCCATCATGCAGCGCACGTTCGCCGCGGCCACGGCGTCCTGGCAGCGGATGGCGCGCTCGGTGGACAGGTCCACCGGCTTCTCGCAAAAGATGTGCTTGCCGGCGTGCGCGGCGCGCAGGATCAAGTCGCTGTGGGTGTCGGTGGACGAGCAGATCAGCACCGCGTGTATGTCGGGGTCGTTCAGGGCGTCTTGCTCGCTTGCCCGGCGCGCGCCGTGCTTGCCCGCCAGCGCATCCGCCAAGCCGGTGGCGGGATCGCACACCGTCGCCAGTGTCAGGCCTGGCATGGCGGCCAGGTTGGCGGCGTGGATAGCGCCGATACGTCCGGCGCCAAAGAGTGCGACTTTCATGCTGCAGCCTCCGTGAAGGGGTCAGGGTCTGGCGCGCGCTTGCGCGGCGCCGGTTTCGCTGGCGTCAAACTTCAATTCCAGTTTGTAGGCCAGCGCGATGAACAACGATTGCACCAGGCTCATGGTGCTGGTCAGGGATCGGAATCCGAAGGTGGAGCTTTCCTGCACGACCAAGGTGGCGCTGGCTACGCGCGCGATCGGGCTCATCTGGCTGTCGGAAATAGCGATGACGCGCGCGCCGCGGGCCACCGCTTCCGTCACGGTGGCGACCGTTTCTTCGGCATAGGGAATGAAGGAGATGGCGATCATCACATCGCCCGCGCCCAAGCTGCGTAGCTGGCCCTCTTGCATGTGGCCCAATCCGCTCATCCAATGCACCGCCTTGCGGGTGTGCTGCAAGGCATAGGCCAGATACGCGCCCACCGGAAACGAGCGCCGCGACGCCACCACCCATACGGCCGGCGTCTCTTCCAGCAGGCATACCGCCGCATCGAAGGCCGTGGGATCCAGGTCGCGCGACAAGGCTTCCAGGCTGGCGATGCCACCGCCGATGACTTCGTGCGACAAGGTCGACAACGAGAGATTCTCGGGCGTGGATTCGATCAGGTCGCGAATCCGGTCCTGGTAGCTGCGGCCCGGCGCAATCTGCTGCGCCATGCCATCACGAAACAGTTGCTGCATGTCCGAGAAACCGGAAAACCCGAAATGCTTGGCGAAGCGGACGATCGCCGACGGCTGCGCCTGGCAACGCTCCGCCATGTCCTGGATGCGATCCAGGGCCACATGGTCGCGGTTTTGCTCAATGTATCTGCCCACCACTTTGAGCTGACGGCTCAGGCCCGGGTACTGATGCGAGATGTCGCCAAGAAATTGCGCGACGGTGGCGTAGGGGACGGGCTTGGTGGTGGATTTCGGCATGGCGGCTAGGCGATTGAGGAGACTTGGTATCAGGGGCGGATCGAAGGAATTATAGGAATCCATAGGATTATTTAGAAAATAATTTCCATAGGGTTTACACCCACAAATTAATTTCCATTCCGGCCTATGATCCCTGCACATTGATCGGCCAGACGCTGGAACGGCAAGGGCTTGACGACACAAGCCCGCCGCCCGGCCGCAACGCCGCACGGAGAAGACAGATGACGCACCCGCGATTCATATTCACACTGCGCGCCTTGTTGTTCAGCGCACTACTGCTGGGCGCCACGCAAGCAATGGCCGACAAATACGTCTTGATCAGCCACGCACCCGATTCCGATTCCTGGTGGAACGTCATCAAGAACTCGCTCAAGCAGGCGGGCGAGGACTACGGGGTGCAGGTGGACTACCGCAATCCCGCCACCGGCGATATCGCGGAAATGGCGCGTCTGATCGAACAGGCGGCCGCCGCCAACTATGACGGCGTGATGGTCACCATTGCCGATTTCAACGTGCTGCAGCGCGCATTGGAAAAGGTCCGGGCCAAGCGCATTCCGCTGATCACCATCAACTCGGGGTCGGCCGAACAGTCCGAGCAATTGGGCGCCATCATGCATGTGGGCCAGCCCGAATACGACGCCGGTTACGCGGCCGGCCTGCGCGCGAAGGCGGCTGGCGTAGAACGCTTTCTATGCGTGAACCACTACGCCACCAACCCCGTGTCCTTCGAACGTTGCAAGGGCTTTGCCGATGCCATCGGCGCGGACTTCCGGGCCAGCACGCTTGATACCGGGGGCGTGGATCCCAGTGCGGTGGAATCCAAGGTGTCCGCATACTTGCGCCAGCACCCCGACATACAGGGCATTCTGGCCTTGGGTCCGGATGCGGCTGGCCCCACCTTGCGTCTGCTGGAAAAGGCCGGGCTGACAAACAAAATCTGGTTTGCCTCATTCGACCTGTCCGACGAACTCGCTCGCGCCATCAAGGCCGGCACAGTGCAGTTCGCCATCGATCAGCAACCTTTCCTGCAGGGCTACATCCCCGTGGCCGTCATGGTGGCGATGAAGGCGGATCGCGCAGGCGGCGCCACGCCGGCCGAGTCGATTCAAGCCGCGCTGAAAGCCAACGCGAAAGCCGTCGCGCGCTTCGAGGAATACGGGCTGACGCCGGTGTACGGACCGCGTCATATCAGCTCGGGGCCGGGCTTCATCACCCAGGAGAATCTTTCCAAGGTGGAGAAGTACGCCGGCCAGTACCGCTAAGCGAAGGAGCACGACATGACAGAAGGCTCGGCAGTGATGCCGTCGTCGCCCGACGAGCGTGTGCAATCGCTGGCATGGCCACAGCGCCTGCTGGGCAGGCCGGAAGCGGCGTCGGTATCTGGAACGGTGGCGGTTTTCCTGGTGTTCGGCCTGGTGGCCGGCGGCTCCGGTATGTTCAGCGCCGAAGGCATCGTCAACTGGGCGACGGTGGCGGCCTTCATCGGCATTCTGGCCACCGGCGCGGCCTTGCTGATGATCGGCGGCGAATTCGACTTGTCCATCGGCTCGATGATCGGCTTTGCCGGCATGGGCCTGGCGATCCCCACGCTGTACTGGGGTTGGCCGCCATGGCTGGCATGCCTGTTCATGTTCGGCCTGTGCATCGCCATTGGCGCGCTCAACGGGTATCTGGTCATCCGCACCGGCCTGCCTTCCTTCATCGTCACCTTGGCGTTCTATTACATCCTGCGCGGATTGACGCTGGCCTTGTCCACGCTATTCACCGGCAAGACCATCATCAGCGCCAACGGCCCCTTGATCCTGCGCGACCTGCTGGAATCCGACTGGGTCATGCAGACGCTCTTCCAAGGCTATCTGCTGACCGGCCTGTTCGACGGGCTGGCGGCAATGGGATGGATCGACGCGCGCGACGGGGGCGGTGCGCTGGCCATTGGCCTGCCCAAGGTCGTGGCGTGGTGGTTGGGCCTGGCGGCCATCGGCGCGTTCGTGCTGGCCCGCACGCGCTTTGGCAATGCGGTGCTGGCGGCCGGCGGGCACGCCACGGCGGCCAAGAACATGGGCATCCCCGTTGCGCGGGTGAAGCTCATCCTGTTCATGATCATGGCCTTCTGCTCCGCCTTGTTCGCGGTCCTGCAAGTGGTGGACGCCGGCTCGGCCGCCGCGGATCGCGGTCTGCAAAAAGAGTTTGAAGCCATCATCGCGGCCGTCATTGGTGGATGCCTGTTGACGGGCGGCTTTGGCTCCGTCGTCGGGGCGGCGTTCGGCGCGCTGATATTCGGTGTCGTGCAGATCGGAATCGGCTACACCAGCATCGACAACAACTGGTACCGCGTATTCCTGGGCATCATGCTGCTGCTGGCGGTGGTCTTCAACAGCATCGTGCGCCGCCGCGTTGCAGTGGCCAGGCATTGAAGGAGCCCACCATGAGCGCACCCATCATTGAACTTGAAAGCATACGCAAGACGTTCGGCTCGGTTATTGCGCTGAACGGGGTGACCTTTCAATTGCGTGCCGGAGAAGTGCACTGCCTTCTGGGCGACAACGGCGCCGGCAAGTCGACGCTGATCAAGACGCTGGCGGGCGTGCATCCGCCGGATGAAGGGCGCTATTTTCTGGACGGCAAGCCCGCCGGCTTCACATCGCCGCGTGATGCGCTGAACGCCGGCATCGCCACGGTATACCAGGATCTGGCGCTGGTGCCCTTGATGAGCATCGCGCGCAATTTCTTCATGGGCCGTGAACCCACGCGCCGATGGCTGGGCGTGTTGCCGGTCATGGACCATCGCGAGGCTGCCAGCACGGCCCGCGAAAAGCTGGGCGAAATGGGCATCCGCGTGCGCGATCCCCAGCAGGCCGTCGGCACTTTGTCAGGCGGTGAAAAGCAATGCCTGGCGATCGCGCGCGCCATGCACTTCGGCGCCCGGGTGCTGATTCTGGATGAGCCCACCGCGGCGCTCGGCGTCAAGCAATCGGCCAATGTGCTCAAGCTAATCGCGACGGCGCGCCAACGCGGCATCGCCGTTATTTTCATTACGCATAACGTCAACCATGCCTATCCCGTGGCCGACCGCTTCACGCTGTTGAATCGGGGCCGATCCTTGGGCACCTACCGGAAAGACGCCATCTCCAAGGAAGAGGTGCTGGACATGATGGCAGGGGGGGCCGAAATGCAGGCCTTGATGCGTGATCTTGAAGGTGTGATCGTCTGAGGGTGCCATGAAACCACTTTGCTTTCCCGAGGACCGCCGTTATGACCTGGCCTGCCTGGGCCGTCTGGCCGTGGATTTGTATGCGCAGCAGATTGGATGCGCGCTGGAAGAGGTCACTAGCTTTGCGAAGTACCTGGGCGGTTCTTCCGCCAATATCGCTTCCGGCGCGGCGCGCCTGGGCCTGAAGTCCGCCATGATTTCGCGCGTGGGCAACGAGCAGATGGGGCGCTTTCTACTTGGCGCGTTGCAGGCCGAGGGGTGCGATGTCAGCCAGGTGCGGCAAGATCCGCAACGGCTGACGGGATTGGTGCTGCTTGGCATCAAGGACCGCGATACGTTCCCGCTGCTGTTCTATCGCGAAAACTGCGCGGACATGGCCATGGACGCGGATGACATCGACGCGGCCTTCATTGCGCAATGCCGGGCGCTGCTGGTCACGGGTACGCATCTGAGCACCGTGGGTGTGCGCCAGGCATCCCTACGCGCGTTGGAACTGGCGACGCAACATCGCGTGACGCGTGTTCTGGATATCGATTTCCGCCCGGTGCTGTGGGGCTTGGCGGAGCAAGGCGACGGAGAGCGCCGCTATGTGCCCGATGCCGACGTCAGCGCGCAGTTGCAGGCCTTGCTGGGCCAGTTTGACCTGATCATCGGCACCGAAGAAGAATTCCTGATCGCCGGCGGCGTGCCCACGGATCTGATGGCGTCGTTGCGGACGGTGCGCGCGCATAGCGCGGCCGTGCTCGTGATCAAGCTCGGTCCCTACGGATGCGCCATTGTGCCGGGTGACGTGCCCGAACGAATCGAGGACGCGCACACGGTCGTGGGTGAAGACGTGCAGGTCCTTAATGTGTTGGGGGCGGGGGACGCCTTCGCCGCGGGGTTGATGGCGGGTTTGCTGCGTGGACAGGGTTGGGAAGCGTCGGCGCGCATGGCGAACGCATGCGGCGCCATCGTGGTGTCGCGGCACGGCTGCGCGCCCGCCATGCCGACACAAGCCGAACTGCGCCACTGGTTATCGGGCAATAAGTCCCGGCGGCCGGACACCGACGTCACGCTGTCGCATCTGCACCGAGTTACCACGCCGCGTCCTGATTGGCACGAACTCTATGTGCTGGCTTTCGATCATCGTTCGCAGTTCTACGAGTTGGCGGCCAGCCATGGCAGGTCCGACGAAGACATTGCGGCGCTCAAGCGCCTGATCGTGCAGGCCGTGGATGTAGTGGCCGAGGCGCCCGGTGTGCAAGGCCGCATCGGGGTGCTGATCGACGACGTCTATGGGGAGCAAAGCCTGCACGACTCGACCGGTCGGGGCTGGTGGGTGGGGCGGCCCATCGAGCTACCGGGCTCGCGCCCCTTGCGCTTTGATGCTGGCCGTTCCCTGGCCTCGCATCTGCGGCAATGGCCGCGCGAACAGGTCGTGAAATGCCTGGTGCATTACCACCCCGATGACGACGCGGATTTGCGCGTTGCGCAGGAAGACCAACTGCGGCATGTCTGGGAGGCCACGCGCCATAGCGGCCACGAACTGCTGCTGGAAATCATTCCCCCTGACGACATGCTCTTGGGCGAAGCCGCCGATGATGCGGTGCTGCGCTCGGTACGGCGCTTGTACAACCTGGATATCCGGCCGGAATGGTGGAAGCTGGGCATGATGGAGTCCGAATCCTGGGAGGCGCTGGATCTGTTGGTGGCGCAACGCGACCCGCATTGCCGAGGGGCGGTCATCCTGGGCTTGAACCAGCCGGTGCCCACGCTATTGCAGGGCTTTGCCCAAGCGCGGGCACAGGTAGTGAAGGGCTTCATGATCGGCCGCAGCGTCTGGAGCGAGCCCGCCGCGGCCTGGCTGCGCGAAGATATCGCCGATGCGGAATTGATTGATCGCGTTGCCGCGCGCTTTCGCAGCTTGATCACGGGCTGGCAAGCAAGCCGTTCCGACACCCGCATGACTTTGGGGCAAGGTGCTGATATGGCCGTGCCTGCCGAAAGGGCCGCGTCATGAGCGCCCGCCAAACCCTGCGCCTGACGATGGCCCAAGCCCTCGCGCGCTACCTGGCCGCGTTGCGCGTTCAAGAGCCGGACGGCACGCTGACGCCGTACGTGGGCGGCGTGTGGGCAATCTTTGGTCATGGCAATGTGGCGGGCATGGGCCAGGCGCTGGCAGAGACGCGCGATGCCTTGCCCGTCCTGCGTGCCCACAACGAGCAGGCGATGGCGCACGCGGCCATCGCCTATGCCAAGGCGCACATGCGCCGGCGCATCATGGCGGCCACGACATCCATCGGCCCCGGTGCCACCAACATGGTCACCGCCGCGGCGCTTGCGCACGTCAACCGTTTGCCGGTCCTGCTGCTGCCGGGCGACACCTTTGCCTCACGCGCACCCGACCCGGTGTTGCAGCAGCTTGAACCCTTTGGCGATGGCGACACGACGGCCAATGACGTGTTCCGGCCCGTGTCGCGGTACTTCGACCGCCTGGTCAGGCCCGAGCAGATCCTGACCGCGTTGCCGCGCGCGATTCAGGTGCTGAGCGACCCCGCGCAGTGCGGGCCGGTCACGCTGGCCCTGCCGCAGGATGTGCAGACGCAGGCGTTTGATTGCCCGCTTGAATTTCTACAGCCCGCACCCCTGCATTTTTTGCGCCCTCCTCCCGACGAGGATGCGCTCCGGCGCGCGGTGGTGGCCATTCGTGCCACCCGCCGCCCGCTGTTGGTGGTGGGCGGGGGCGCGCTTTATGCCCAGGCGTCTGAGGCGCTGGCCGCGTTTGCCAAAGCATATGGCGTACCCGTGGCCGAGACGCAGGCCGGCAAGGGCACGCTGGACTGGGACCATCCCATGAATCTGGGCGCCATCGGTGTCACCGGTTCCCCCGCGTCGAACGCTCTTGCCGCGCGGGCAGACCTGATCATTGCCGTGGGCTCGCGCTTGCAGGATTTCACAACCGGATCGAATTCTCTGTTCGGCGACACGCCGTTGCTGTCCATCAACGTGCAGGCGCTGGACGCTGGCAAGCGGCGTGGGCAAGCCCTGGTGGCTGACGCCGCGCTGGCGTTGGCGCAGTTGGGCAACGCGCTGACCGGCTGGCGGGCCGACCTGGATTGGACGGAAGCATCCCGACGGCTTGGGGCGCAATGGCGCGAACGGGTCCTGGCATTGACCACGGCAGCGCCGGATGGCCTGCCCTACGAGGCCGACGTGATCGGCGCGGTGCAGTCTTCCGATACGGCGTCGTCGCACCATGACATTGTCGTGTGCGCCGCCGGGACGCTGCCTGCTGAACTGCACAAGCTGTGGCGCAGCAGCCTGCCGGGCGGCTACCACGTGGAATACGGCTATTCCTGCATGGGATATGAAATCGCGGGAGGCCTGGGCGTGAAGCTGGCCCATCCAGACAAGGAAGTCATCGTGATGGTGGGCGACGGTTCCTACTTGATGATGAACTCCGAAATTGCCACGTCGGTCATGTTGGGGTGCAAGCTGATCATCGTGTTGCTCGACAACCGTGGCTTTGGATGCATCAACCGCCTGCAGCACGCTTGCGGGGGCGAAAACTACAACAACTTGCTGGACGACTGCATCGCACCCGCGGGCATCGCGCCCCGCATCGACTTTGCGGCGCACGCCCGCAGTCTTGGCGCGCATGCCGAGCACGTCGCTGATGTTGCTGAACTCGTACTGCGCTTGCGCGAGGCGCGCAGCCGTCAACACACCACGGTGTTGGTCATTGATACGTCCGCGTCACGCACGACTTCGGACGGCGGCTGCTGGTGGGACGTAGCCGTGCCGGAAGTGTCTGACCGCGCTCAAGCGCAAGCGGCCCACGCGGCCTATGTCGCCAATAAACGCCGACAGGCACTTTGAAGGAGCCGGCACTGTGAACAAAGAGTCTGCGTGGAAGGTGCGCATCGGCGTCAACCCCATCTCGTGGAGCAACGACGACCTGCCTACGCTAGGCGGCGACACGCCGCTTGCAACGGCCTTGTCCGAAGGTGCGCGGATCGGATACGCGGGTTTCGAACTGGGCAACAAGTTCCCGCAGTCGCCACAGGCACTGAAGGCCGTGTTGGCGGAGTATGGCGTGGCATGCGTATCCGGCTGGTATTCGGGCCGACTCGCTCATCAGGGCGTGGATGCCGAGATCCGCGAGGGCGCGGCGCACATGGAAAAGCTGCAGGCGCAGGGTTGCAACGTGGTGGTCTACGGCGAGGTTGCCGATTCGATCCAGGGGCGGCGCGGCACACCCCTGGCCAAGCGGCCGCGCTGGCGCAGCGACGCATCCTGGAGCACCTATGGCAAGCGTTTGAACGCCTATGGCGAGCACCTGAAAGCACGCTACGGCCTGACCCTGGCCTATCACCATCACATGGGCGCCTACGTTGAAACCGCCGACGACGTCGACCGATTGATGGCGGTCACGGACGAGAACGTGGGCCTGCTATTCGACACGGGGCATTGCTATCTGGCGGGTGCCGTCGCGGGGCTGGACACCGACGTCGTGGCGCAATTGACGCGGCACGCGCAGCGTATCGTGCACGTGCATTGCAAGGATGTACGGTCCGGCATCGCGAGGGCGGCTCGCAACGAGGATTGGTCGTTCCTGGATGCGGTGATGAACGGCGTGTTCACGGTGCCCGGTGATGGTTGCATCGATTTTCGCGCGGTCTTGGCGGCATTGCACAACGCGGGGTATCAGGGCTGGCTGGTGGTCGAGGCCGAGCAGGATCCCGCCGTGGCGCCGTCCTACCAATATGCAAAGCTGGGCTATCAAACCTTGTCCGCCATGGTGGCTGAACTTCAGGGAGATCAGGCATGAGTTTATTGATCAAGGCCAGCGCAAGCGGCAGGCAGATCGTGGAAGTCACGCCCGCCAGCGCGGGCTGGAAGCATGTGGGATTTCGCGCGTTGCGCATGCTGCCTGATGAAGAAGAGCTATTCAGTACCGACGCCCGCGAATGCTGCATTGTGGTGTTGGCGGGCGAGGTGGATGTGAGCCTTGGCGCCCATCGCTATCGGGCGCTGGGCAGCCGCATGTCCGTGTTTGATCCGGTGTCGCCCTATGCCGTCTACGTGCCGCCTGGCAAAGGCGTGTCGATACGCGCGATCACGAATGTTGAGTTGGGGCTTTGCTTTGCCCCCGCGCTTGGGCGCCATGCTCCCCGCGTGATCGAGCCAATGTCGATGCAACGCAGCGTTCGCGGGCAAGGCAGCAATGCGCGGCATGTGTGTGACATCCTGCCTGAAAGCGACGTGGCGGAGCGGCTGCTGGTAGTCGAAGTGATTACGCCGGCGGGGCATGCTTCAAGCTATCCGCCGCACAAGCACGACACGGCGGAACCGGGCGAGACGCAGTTGGAAGAGACGTACTACCACCGCTTGAATCCGCCGCAAGGATTCGCGTTCCAGCGCGTCTATACCGATGATCGCAGTCTGGACGAGGCCATGGCCGTTGAAGATCACGATGTTGTGACGGTGCCGCGCGGCTACCATCCCTGCGTCGCCCCCCACGGTTACGATCTTTATTACCTGAACACGATGGCGGGTCCACGGCGCGAATGGGCGTTTCGCAACGACCCCAGGCACGAGTGGATACTTCAGGCTTCAGCGTGAGGCGGTTGAATTGAGCAAGCAGAAAAACAAAGACGGCGTGCCAGGCACGCCGTCTTTGTGTCACGCACACTACTTGACGATAGTCAGGCGCGGACGCTTGGGTTCGTCGTCGTTGCCGCCGTCGTCACCGGGCGTGGTGTCGGCCTGCGCTTCAACGCCTTCCAGGGCAGCGGGTTCCGCCGCGCCTTGGGCGCCTGCTTCCGGCGGTTCATAGGGCTGCACTTCAAAGCCCATGCCCGCGCCGGTTTCACGCGCGTAGATGGCGCTGACGGCGCCGACGGGAACATAGACGTTTTCGGTCACGCCGCTGAAGCGGGCTTGGAACTCAATGAATTCGTTGCCCAGCACCAGACGGTTGGTGGCCAGTGTGCCCACGTTCAGTGTGATCTGACCGTCACGGACATGCGCGACGGGCACCATGGTGTGCTCATCGACCTGCACGGTGATGTACGGCGTGTAGCCGTTGTCGGTGCACCATTCATGCAGTGCGCGGATCAGATACGGTTTGGTCGAAGTTTCACCCATCACACAGCCAGCCTTAACGACGCATTACTTTTTCCGAAGGCGTCAGCGCTTCGATGTAGGCCGGGCGCGAGAAGATGCGTTCGGCGTACTTTTGCAGCGGGGCCGCGTTCTTGGGCAGTTCGATACCGTAGTGATCCAGGCGCCACAGCAGCGGCGCCACGGCCACGTCCAGCATCGAGAATTCTTCGCCCAGCATGTACTTGTTCTTCAGCAGCATCGGGGCCAACTGGGCCAGGCGGTCGCGAATGTTCTGGCGCGCGTTGGCCAGCTTCTTCTCGTCGGGCTTGGTGCTGCGGTCTTCCAGCGTCGAGACGTGAACAAACAGTTCTTTCTCGAAGTTGTACAGGAACAGGCGGGTACGGGCGCGCATGACGGGATCGGCCGGCATCAGTTGCGGATGCGGGAAGCGCTCGTCGATGTACTCGTTGATGATGTTGGATTCGTACAGGATCAGGTCGCGCTCGACCAGGATGGGCACTTGACCGTACGGGTTCATCACCGCGATGTCTTCGGGCTTGTTGTACAGGTCGATGTCACGGATCTCGAAGTCCATACCCTTTTCGAACAACACGAAGCGGCAGCGTTGCGAAAACGGACACGTGGTTCCGGAATAGAGCACCATCATGGTGAAAGTCCTTTATGAAAAACGAAAGGCCAGCGCCTAAATCTAGCAGGCGCTGGCCCCGATTGCCAGGCGGGATAGGCGTACGGCCCTATCCTCCGTTGCCGTCCCTTATTAATGAGGTAGCGGCTTGCATGCCTGGCGGGGCGTTGCGGTTAGCGCACGTGTTTCCAGTACGAGGCGTTCAGGCGCCACGTAACCAGGAAGAACAACAGCAGGAACAACATGACGCCGACGCCGATACGGACGCGCAATGTCTGGACGGGCTCTGCCATCCAGGACATGAACGCGGTCAGGTCTGCGACGTCGTTGTCGTATGTTGCGACTTGGGCCGGGTTGGCGGCCTTAAATTTGGCATCAAAGGTGGCATGGCCGTGGTAATCAGCTACCGGTTCGGCCTTGACCGTGGAAAAACCTTGAGCATCGTACACCGTCGTGATGCGTTCCCAGTTTTTGGGAGCGCCTTCCTTGGCATCCTTGGCTTCCACTTCATGCATGGCCACGGTCGTCAGTTCGCGCGGACCCTGGCGTTCCCAGAGGGCGTGCGGCATGCCCACGGACGGGAAAACCAGGTTGTTCCAGCCCGTGGCGCGCGACGTGTCGCGGTAGAAGGTGCGCAGGTAGGTGTAGATGTAGTCGGCGCCGGACGGGCCGGCGTTGACCGATTTGGCGCGGGCGATCACGGATAAATCCGGGGGCGTCGTGCCAAACCACTTCTTGGCGTCCTGGGGCGTCATGGCGATATGCATCATGTCGCCCACCTTTTCGCCGGTGAACAGCAGGCTTTCCTTGATTTGCTGGTCGGTCAGACCTATGTCCTTGAGCTTGTTGTAGCGCATCGAGGACGCGCTATGACAGTTCAGGCAGTAGTTGACGAACAGCTTGGCGCCGTTTTGCAGCGACGACATGTCGTTGACGCGGTACGGCGCCTTGTCCAGCGGGAAACCGCCTTCGGCGGCAAATGCGGTGGTGCACGTGAGCATCAAGGCCACGGCACCAATCAGCTTCTTGATCATGGTTAATCCGTTATCTGGTGGGCTCAGTGGGCGTGGAACGTAACGCGCTCGGGCACTTGCTTGAAGGTGCCAAGGCGGCTCCAGACCGGCATCAGGAAGAAAAATGCCAGGTACAGCAGCGTGCCAATTTGCGACGTGATGTTCAACGGCGGACTGGGCGGCTGCGTACCGATGTAGCCGAGCACCAGGAAGTTGACCATGAAGATGCCGTAGATCCACTTGTGCCACGTGGGCCGGTAGCGGATCGACTTGACCGGGGAATGGTCCAGCCAGGGCAGGAAGAACAGGATGACCACCGTACCGCCCATGGCCACCACGCCCCAGAACTTGGCGTCGATCACGCGCAGCAGCACGGCCACGACGATCAGGATGCCGGGGATGGCAATGCGCAGGATGCCCTTCAGGTTGCTCTTGACGAGCAACGCGATGGCGCCCAGCACCGATGCGCCCGCCAACACCCACGTGAATTCGTCGGTGGTGGCGCGCAGCATCGAGTAGAACGGCGTGAAGTACCAGACCGGCGCGATGTGTGGCGGCGTCTTCAGCGAGTCAGCGGGAATGAAGTTGTTGTACTCGAGGAAGTAGCCGCCCATTTCCGGCGCGAAGAACACGATGAACGCGAACACGAGCAGGAAGCCCGCCACGCCCATCAGGTCATGCACGGAATAGAACGGGTGGAACGGGATGCCATCCTTGGGCCGGCCGTACTTGTCTTTCGGGCCCTGCTTGATTTCGATGCCGTCCGGGTTGTTCGAGCCGACTTCGTGCAGTGCCACCAGGTGAGCCGCGACCAGGCCCACGAGCACCAGCGGAATCGCGATGACGTGAAAGGCAAAGAAGCGGTTCAGGGTGGCGTCCGACACGACGTAGTCGCCACGGATCCAGATTGACAGCTCGGGGCCAATGAACGGAATGGCGGCGAACAGGTTCACGATCACCTGGGCGCCCCAATACGACATCTGGCCCCACGGCAGCAGATAACCGAAGAAGGCTTCCGCCATCAGACAGAGGAAAATTGCCACGCCGAAGATCCACACGAGTTCGCGCGGCTTGCGGTAGGAACCGTAAAGCAGCCCGCGCAGCATGTGCAGGTAGACGACGACGAAGAACATCGACGCGCCGGTGGAATGCATGTAGCGCACGAGCCAGCCCCAGGGGACTTCGCGCATGATGTATTCGACGGATTGGAACGCGCGTTCGGCGTCCGGCTTGTAATGCATGACCAGGAAAATGCCGGTCACGATCTGCAGCACCAGGACCAATAAGGCCAGAGAGCCAAAGAAATACCAGAAGTTGAAATTCTTTGGTGCGTAGTACTCGGACAGATGGGCTTTCCAGGTGGATGTCACCGGAAAACGCCGGTCCAGCCACCCCAACAGGCCTGTTGTCTCGACGGTTTTCTCGCCAGCCATGTAACGGCTCCTTCTCTAATACGTGGCGTATTTGTTTTACTTACGTAATCGGGAAAAAAGCGCGACGCGAGCGTCAGGCCTTGTTGTCTTCATCGACGCCCACAATGATGCGGGTGTCGCTCAGATATTCGTACGGCGGAACTTCGAGATTATCGGGAGCAGGCTTGTTCTTGTAGACCCGGCCAGCCAGGTCGAACGTGGAGCCGTGGCAGGGGCAGAGGAATCCGCCTTGCCAATTGGCGCCCATGCCGCCACCGCCGCCTGTTTCGAAGTGCGAGGTGGGCGAGCAGCCCAAGTGAGTACAGATGCCGACGCAAACGAAGAGCTCGGGCTTGCGCGAGCGACCTTCGTTCTTGGCATATTCGGGAGTGAAGCCTGGCCGCTCGGATTCCGGGTCGGCCAGCAAGGGGTCAAGCGTCTTGAGGGCGGCGAGCTGTTCGGGAGAACGGTGCATGATCCACACCGGTTTCCCACGCCATTCCACGGTTTTCATGGTGCCGACGGGTATATCGCCGATATCCACTTCAACGGGGGCCCCGGCCGCTCGGGCCTTGTCAGAGGGAGAAAATGTGCTCACAAGCGGCACTGCCGTTGCGACACCTGCTACGCCACCCACAGCACAGGCGGTGGTAACCCAGAAACGTCGCGAAGGATCAGGTGGCAGGTTGGGATCAACCGCACCGTCATCATCGTGCACCAGCGTATCCTGACTCATCTTCCTATCCTTGTTGATGCGCCCGCTCTACGAGTAGCATCACTTCTGCGGCATCGGCTTCGCGGGAATATGTAACAACATAGCAACCGCGTATTATAGCGCCAGCCCACTCAAGGGCGTATCACGATGGGAGTGCTTTTATGAGCAAAAAGACTGGTTTCGTCAAAGAATTCCGAGATTTCGCTGTAAAAGGCAACGCGGTTGACCTGGCGGTAGGTGTCATTATCGGTGCGGCGTTCGGCCGAATCGTCGATTCCATGGTGAAAGACATCATCATGCCCTTGGTCAATTTCATCCTGGGCGGCGCCGTCGATTTCTCGAACAAATTCTTTGTGCTGTCGATGCCCGCCGGCTACAACGGCCCGATGACGTATGCCGACCTCACCAAAGCGGGCGCCAGCGTGTTCGCCTGGGGTAACTTCGTGACGGTCCTCATCAACTTCGTGTTGCTGGCGTTCGTGATTTTCTGGATGGTCAAAGCCATCTACAAGGCCCGCACCAAGGCCGAGGAAGCACCGGCACCGGCCGCGCCAGCCGCAACGCCCGAAGACGTGGCGCTGCTGCGCGAAATTCGCGACCTGCTCAAGAAATAAAGCACCGCAAAAAATAAAGCACGACAACGGCCCGGCCGGCGCATTCGCCGGGGCCTGGCTGCCGTTGTTGTGTTTGCGCTACGCCGGGTTATCAAGATCGATGAATTCGACCTTGATGCCGAACTGTTCGGCCACGGCCTGGCCCAGCGCCTGGGCGCCATAGCGCTCGGTGGCGTGGTGACCGGCCGCGATGAAGCCGACGCCGGTCTCTCGCGCCAGATGCACGGTGGACTCAGACACTTCGCCTGTGAGGTAAGCGCTGGCGCCGGCATCCACGGCGTCGGCCAGCATGCCTTGCGCCCCGCCTGTACACCACGCCACGCTTGTCAAGGGTTGATCCGGGTCGCCGACCACCAGCGGTTGCCGGCCCAGCCGTTCTGCCACGCGCGCGCCCAGTTGGCCCAGTGTTTTCAGCCCCGTGGCCTCGCCCAGCCATACCAGGTTGTCCTGGCCACAGGTGCGCGGTGTTCCGTCATCGCGCCGCGCGGGCGTGAAACCCAGCACGCGGGCCAGTTGCGCGTTGTTGCCCAGGGTGGGATGCGCATCCAGCGGCAAATGATAGGCGTACAGGTTCAGGTCGTTTTTCAATGCCAGCGCCATGCGCGTGCGTCGCGTGCCGATCACGCGACGGTCTTCATTGCGCCACATCCAGCCATGGTGGACCAGCACGGCATCCGCGCCACGTTCGACCGCGGCGCGCAGCAATGCTTCGCTGGCGGTAACACCGGTGATAATGTGTGCGACTTCGGATCGGCCCTCCACTTGCAAGCCGTTGGGGCAGTAGTCCTTGAAACGCGCGGCTTGCAGGGTGTCGTCCAGCCAACTGGCCAGCACGCGAGAGTCCACTTTTTTCATCGTTCGTCCTATCAGAATCATGCGCCGATATTGGCTGATATTTGCTCAGGCCGTCACGGTCTGCCTGGGTATTCTATTCGTGGTCACGACCTTGCGGCCGGACCTGCTGCGCCTTGGCGGCCCAGGGGCCGCGCCACCCGCCGCCGTGGCAGCGGCACGCCTGCCCGCTGGCAGTGGCGTGGGGCCGGTTTCGTATGCGGACGGCGTGGCGCGCGCGGCGCCGTCGGTGGTGAATGTGTACACGACCAAGCACGTCAATGTGCCGCTGGTGCCGCTGCCCGACGACCCGGTGCTGCGCCAATTATTCGGGCAGGTGCCGGGCATGAGCCGGCGTCAGGCAACGACCAGTCTGGGCTCCGGCGTCATCGTGAGCCACGACGGCCACGTGCTGACGAACTATCACGTGGTTCAGGCGGCCGACGCCATTGAAGTGGCGCTGAGCGACGGCCGGCGCGACACCGCGAAACTTGTAGGCGCGGACCCTGATACGGACCTGGCGGTGCTGAAGCTGAGTTCGTTGCGGACGCTTCCGGCCGCCACGCTGGCCGCCGACCGTGGCCTGCGCGTGGGCGACGTGGTGCTGGCGATAGGCAACCCGTTTGGCGTGGGCCAGACCACCACCCAGGGCATTGTGTCGGCGTTGGGCCGCAATGGGCTGGGGCTGAACACCTACGAAAGCTTCATCCAGACCGACGCGGCCATCAACCCGGGCAACTCCGGCGGTGCGCTGGTGGATGCCGAGGGCAACCTGGTGGGTATCAACACGGCCATCTATTCCGAATCGGGCGGGTCGATGGGCATCGGCTTCGCCACGCCCATCGAGATTGCGCGCAAGGTGATGGACGACATCGTCAAGACGGGCTCGGTCAAGCGCGGCTGGCTGGGCGTGGAACCGCAGGACGTGACGCCGGAGCTTGCCCGCGCGTTTGAACTCAAGAACGACACGCGCGGCGTGATCATCGCCGGCGTCATGCGCGATGGTCCGGCCGCGCGCGCCGGCCTGCGCGTAGGCGATATCGTGCAGACGATCAATGGCAAGCGCATGGCCGATACGACCCAGTTGCTGGGCGAGATTGCGCAGTTGCCGCCTGGTCAGCGCGCCGCGCTGGGCGTCTTGCGCGCGGGCAAGGCGGTTGAGGTGGCTGTGGTGGTGGGGACGCGGCCCGGCAAGCCGCGCTAGCGGGGCGAGGTGGCAGGCGGCGGTGGCGGGCTGCGTGGCGCGTGCCTGGCAGGCGCGGCTAGGCATCGGGCGGCTGCCGTTCGGCCAGCAGGCGCACCATCGACAACACGGCTTTTTTCGTGCTGTCGGGTTGGCTCTGCAGCAATGCGCCGATCTCGGCGCAGTAGTCGTCCGGGGCGGCTGCCGGCACGGCCGGCGTCGCGGGCGCCGGCAAGCAGTTCGAGTTGAATTCCGTCACGCTCACTACGCCGTCGCTCAGCCAGGGCACGGTGGTGTCCAACGCTTTCGCCAGCCGCAGCAAGGTTGCGCGCGAGGGGGCATAGTGCTCATCGCGGGTAAGAATTCGGTGGATGCAGGATTGCGGCACGCCCGAAAGGCGCGCCAATTGGTTTTGGCTGTGGATGCCGCGCCACCGCATCAGGGCGCGCAGCCTTTGAGCAGGCGACATGCCAACAATGTAGGGTGGCACCCGCGCGCCGACAAGAGTGAAAGAGTCCGATACTGTGCCGCGTTTGAGCGGCGTTTGAGCGGCGTTTGCACGGCGTTTGCACGGCGTTTGCACGGCGTCTTGCGCCGCTTCTTGCTCAGTTTCTTGCACCGATTTTTTGCACCATGTATTGCGTGGCGCGAGCGGCGGACAACGGCGGTGGATACCGCGGTGAACGTGAATGGGGCCGCCCGAAGGCGGCCCCACGCAATGCGCGATACGTGGCGCTTGGTCAGTGACGCTCGGTCAGTGAGTCAGAGACGGCGTCGTCGGCCGCGCCCGCCTTGGGCGTGACCATCCGGGCAACGAGCAGGCCAACCTCATAAAGCAGGCAGAGCGGCACCGCCAGCATGAACTGGCTGACCACGTCGGGCGGCGTGACCACGGCGGCAATGATGAATGCGCCCACCACCACATAGCCGCGCGCGGCTCGTAGCTTGGACAGTTCGACAACGCCCATCTTCACCAGCAGCACGACGGCCACGGGCACTTCGAAGGTGATCCCGAACGCCATGAACATCGTCATGACGAAGCTCAGGTAGGCCTCGATGTCCGGGGCCGGCGTGATGGACTGCGGCGCGAACGTGGCAATGAAATGGAACACCGTGCGGAACACCACGAAGTAGCAGAACGCCATGCCCGCGATGAACAGGAACGTGCTGGAGACGATCAGCGGCAGCGCCAGTCGTTTTTCGTGGCGATACAGGCCCGGCGCCACAAAGGCCCACGCCTGGTACAGCACGACCGGCAACGCCACGATGAAGGCGGCCATCATCGTGACCTTGACCGGCACCATGAACGGCGTGATGACGCCCGTGGCGATCATGCGCGTGCCTTGGGGCAGCGACGCCAGCATGGGGGCCGCCAGCACGTCGTAAATGGCCGATGCGCCGGGATAGATGAACAACACGATGAACACGGCCACTACCGCGCCGACGGCGCGCATCAGGCGGGTGCGCAATTCGACCAGGTGAGAGATGAAGGTCTCTTGCTGGCCTTCTTCTTGGGAGGCTTCCTGGGTCACGTCGGTGTTCCGGAGGGCGGGACGGGCTTGGCGGCGGGCGCGGCGTCGTCAGCCTTGGGCGCGCGGGGCGCCGGGGCGGGTTGTTGAGGAGCGGGGGGCGCGGCCGCCGTGCTGCTGGTTGCGGACGCGGGCGGCAGGTCCAGATCCAGGTTGTGGCTTTGCCCGGGAGGCGCGATCGTGCGCGTGGGTTCGGGCACGGAGTCGGGCGCGGGTTCAAGCGACGCGCTAGCCGCGGGGGCCGACGCGTCTCCCACGATCACGGGTGCGACCTTGCCATTGGCTTCGCGGGCCACTTCGTCGAGTTCGGCACGGAACTGCTGAACCGGCTCTTGCAAGGACGCGTGCGTTTCATTCAGCGACTGTTGCACGCCTTGGGCGGCGTCTTCCATTTCGCTTTTGAATTTGCGCAGCTCGTCGATTTCGATTTCGCGTTGGATATCGGACTTAACGTCGTTGACGTAACGCTGCGCGCGACCCAGCAGGTGGCCGACGGTGCGGGCAACCTTGGGCAGGCGTTCGGGACCAATGACGATCAAGGCGATGACGCCGACCACCATCAGTTCAGTGAAACTGACATCAAACATTCGACGGCCGCTCGGGAAATGAAGCAATAAGGGCCGGCCCTTTCAGGGCGGGCCCGGGATACGAGCCGCGGCTCAGGAGTTGGTTTTTTCCTTGGCCTGCACGTCGATGGTGTCGTCGGACACGCGCTGTTGCGCGATCGGGTCGGCGGGCTTGTCGCCGTTGGCGTCCTTCATGCCTTCCTTGAAGCCCTTGACCGCACCGCCCAGATCCGAACCGATGTTGCGCAGCTTCTTGGTGCCGAAGATCAGCGCCACGATGACCAGAACAACCAACCAATGCCAAATGCTGAAACTACCCATGATGTTTCTCCGAATTACGCGGTGGGGGCCACGCGTCCTTTCCAGGGTCGCGAACCGCCAATGATGTGGAAATGCAAATGCGGGACTTCCTGGCCGCCTTCGACGCCAGAGTTGATCATGATGCGAAATCCGCCATCAGGGCCCGGACGGCAACCGTTTTCGGCTGCTAGCCGCGGCGCCAACGACATCATTCTACCCAACCAACCTGCGTCCTCGCCCGTAATATCCTGCATGGATGTGACATGACGTCGAGGGATCAGAAGCAAATGCACCGGTGCTGCCGGATTGATATCGTGAAATGCAACAAAGTCCTCGTCTTCAAAGACCTTCTTGGACGGGATCTCGCCAGCGGCGATCTTGCAAAAAAGACAGTTGTCGCTCATGTTTCCGGGCTCCGAGGTCAGTCTTTGGGGCGGCTGGCTTTTTCGGCCAGGCCCGACAAGCCTTCGCGGCGGGCCAATTCAGCCAGCACGTCTTCCGGCCGCAGCTTGAAATGCGTCAGCGCGACCAGGCAATGAAACCACAAGTCGGCCGTTTCGCTGACGATGCGTTCCGGCACGCCGTCTTTGGCGGCCATGACCAGTTCCGTGGCTTCTTCACCGATCTTCTTCAGGAAGGAATCGGGGCCCTTGGCCAGCAGCTTGGCGGAATAGGACGCGGCTGGGTCGCCGCCGTTTTCAGGACGGCGGGTTTCCAGCGTGTCGGCGATGCGGGCCAGGATGTCGGCGGCGCTTAGCGTTTGATCGGTCATTTGTAGATGAGTTCGGGGTCTTTGAGCACGGGGTCGACCGTGACCCAGGAGGCGTGGTCCGTCGGCCCTTCCAGGCGGCGGAAAAAGCAGCTGGCGCGCCCGGTATGGCAGGCAATGCCGCCTTCCTGGTGGACCTTGAGCAGGATGACGTCGCCGTCGCAATCCAGGCGCAATTCGTGCACTTCCTGCACATGTCCGGATTCCTCGCCCTTGCGCCACAGGCGCTGGCGCGAACGCGACCAGTACACGGCGCGGCCAGTGGCGGCCGTTTCGGCCAGCGATTCGCGATTCATCCAGGCGACCATCATGATCTGGCCGTTTTCGGCGTCTTGGGCGATGGCGGGGATCAGGCCGTTTTCGTCGAAAACGACGTCAGCCATCCAGGCGGGTTCGGTGCTCATAGTTAATCCAAGCGTACGGAAATGCCTTGTTCGGCCATGAAGCGCTTGCACTCCCCAACGGTGTGCTGGCCAAAGTGGAAGATGCTGGCGGCCAGCACGGCGCTGGCGCGGCCGGTGGTGACGCCATCGGCCAAGTGTTGCAGGTTGCCCACGCCGCCCGAGGCGATGACGGGCACCGGCACCGCGTCGGATACGGCGCGCGTGAGTTCCAGGTCGAAACCGGACTTGGTGCCGTCGCGGTCCATGCTGGTCAGGAGGATTTCGCCCGCCCCGTACGCGGCCATGCGGCGCGCCCAGGCCACGGCGTCCAGCCCGGTGGCCTTGCGGCCGCCGTGCGTGAAGACTTCCCAGCGCGCCGGTTCGCCATCCGCCGATACGCGGCGCGCGTCGATGGCGACCACCACGCATTGCGAGCCGTGGTAGTCGGACGCGGCCCGAACCAGTTCAGGGTTGGCCACGGCGGCGCTGTTGATGCTGATTTTGTCGGCGCCGGCGTTCAGCAGGCGCTGGATGTCGGACACCTGGCGCACGCCGCCGCCCACGGTCAACGGGATGAACACTTGGGAGGCCACCTGCTCAATGATGGGCAGGATCAGGTCGCGGCCGTCGCTGGTGGCGGTGATGTCCAGGAAAGTGAGTTCGTCGGCGCCCTGCTCGTTGTAACGGCGCGCGATCTCGACGGGGTCGCCCGCGTCCAGCAGGTTGACGAAGTTCACGCCCTTGACGACGCGGCCGGCGGTGACGTCAAGGCAGGGGATGATGCGGCGGGTCAGCGCGCTGGGTACGGGCGCGCCGGCCTCGGTGCTGCTGCGGGAGAGAGTCATTTTGCCAATTCGTCGGCGCGTGCCTGGGCTGCCTGGAAATCAAGCGTGCCTTCGTAGATGCTGCGGCCCAGAATGGCGCCTTCGACGCCCTCTTCCTCAACGGCGCACAGGGCTTCGATGTCCTGGATGCCGGCGATGCCGCCCGAGGCGTACACGGGGATGCGCACGTGCTGGGCCAGGCGGACCGTGGCTTCGACGTTCACGCCCGACAGCATGCCATCACGGCCGATGTCGGTGTAGATGATGGCCTCGCAGCCGTAGTCTTCGAACTTCTTGGCCAGGTCCAGCACGTCGTGGCGGGTCAGTTTGCTCCAGCCGTCGGTGGCGATCTTGCCGTCGCGGGCGTCCAGGCCGACGATGATCTGGCCAGGGAAAGCGCCGCAGGCTTCCTGCAGGAAGCCCGGGTTCTTCACCGCGGCGGTACCGATGATGACGTAGGAGATGCCGGCGTCAAGGTAGCGTTCGATGGTGTCGAGGTCGCGAATGCCGCCGCCGATCTGGACGGGCATGTCGTCGCCGACGGCCTCCAGAATGGCCTTGATGGGCGCTTCGTTCTTCGGTTTTCCGGCGACGGCGCCGTTCAAGTCGACCAGATGCAGGCGGCGCGCGCCCTGGTCTAGCCAACGGGTGGCCATGGCGGCGGGGTCTTCGGAGAACACCGTTGCATCGTCCAGGTCACCCTGGCGCAAGCGCACGCAGCGCCCGTCTTTGAGATCGATGGCGGGGATCAGCAGCATGGTGGGCAGCAAAAAAGAAAGAGGGGTTGAATGGGCTGGCGCATGCAGGTCCGTGACCTACGGCTGCCAGTCTACAAAATTGCGATACAGGCGCAAACCGTGTTCGGCGCTCTTCTCGGGGTGAAACTGCACCGCGAAAATGTTAGCCGCCGCCACCGCGCAGGTAAAGGCGACGCCGTAATCGGTTTCACCAACAGTCAGGCTGGAATCATCCGGATCGGCGTAGTAACTATGGACGAAATAGAAGTGCGTATCGTCCGGAATGCCGGCCCAGATGGGATGAGAGCGCGTCTGGCGCACTTTGTTCCATCCCATGTGCGGCACTTTGAGCCGTTCGGGGCGCGTGTCGGCCAGACCCGCGTCGCCGGTGTCGGCCAGGCAGGCTTCGTCGTCGGCGGGGATCAGGTCGGCAAAGCGGGGGCCCGAAAAACGGCGCACCACGCCCGGGAACAAGCCCAGGCACGACGTGCCGCCTTCTTCGCTGGAATCAAACAGCATCTGTTCGCCCACGCACACGCCCAGCAAGGGCTTGTTGCGGGCGGCGCGCACGACGGCTTCGCGCAGGCCGGATTCATTCAGGGTGCGCATGCAGTCCGCCATGGCGCCCTGCCCGGGAAACACCACGCGGTCGGCCGCGTCGATGTCTTGGGGCTGGTTGCAGATGCGGATGTCCGCATCGGGCGCGGCGAACTTCAGGGCGCGGGCGACGGAGTGGAAATTGCCCATTCCGTAGTCGACGATGGCGATAGTGGTCACTTCTTTTGCCTGCTGCGTTGGGGTTGGCGAACGTTACAGCACGCCCTTGGTGGACGGCACGACGTCGCCCATGCGCGGGTCGACTTCCATGGCCATGCGCAGGGCGCGGCCACAGGCCTTGAACACGGTTTCAGCCTGATGGTGGGCGTTGAAGCCGCGCAGGTTGTCGATATGCAGGGTGATGAGGGCGTGGTTGACCAGCCCCTGGAAGAACTCACGCGTCAGGTCTACATCAAAATTGCCGATGTGGGCGCGCGTGAACGGGATGTGATATTCCAGGCCGGGGCGGCCCGAGAAGTCCACCACCACGCGCGACAGCGCTTCGTCCAGCGGCACGTAGGCGTGGCCGTAGCGACGCAGGCCGGCCTTGGTGCCCACGGCCTTGGCAATGGCCATGCCCAGCGTGATACCCACGTCTTCCACGGTGTGGTGTGCGTCGATGTGCAGGTCGCCCTCGGCCTTGATGTCCAGGTCGATCAGGCCGTGGCGCGCGATCTGGTCCAGCATGTGGTCCAGGAACGGCACGCCCGTGTCGATCGTCTGCTTGCCGGTGCCGTCGATATTGATGGCCACGCGGATGCGGGTTTCGTTGGTGTTGCGGGTGATCTCTGCGGTACGCATGTTAAGCACTCAAAATCTCTTGCAGGGCAGCCAGCAAGGCGGCGTTCTCGGCCGGGGCGCCCACCGAGATGCGCAGGCAGTTTGCCAGGAGCGGATGGGCGTTGGAAAAGTTGCGAATCAATATTTTGCGCGTTTTCAGCGCAAGATGCACGGCGTTGCCATCCAGCTTGCCGGAAAAGCGGGCAAGCACAAAATTGCCGGCAGAAGGGAATACCCTGACGCCCGGTAACTCGGCCAGCGCGTCGGCCAGCGGGCCGCGGTCGGCGCGCAGGCGCGCGGCCTGTTCGTCCAGCACGGGTTTGTGGCGCAACACCGCCATCAGCGTGGCCTGCGTCAGCACGTCCAGGTTGTAGGGCGGACGCAGCTTGTTCAGTTCGGCGATCCAGTCGGGATGGCCGGCCAGATAGCCGAAACGCAGGCCGGCCAGGCCGATCTTGGACACCGTGCGCATGACGACCACGTTGGGGGCGTCCAGCACTTGCGGCATCCAGGTGCGGTCGGCGAAGGGCTGATAGGCCTCGTCCAGCACCACCAGCCCGGGAGCGGCGGCGATGATGGCCTGCACGTCTTCGTCGGACCAGAGGCCGCCGGTGGGGTTGTTGGGCACGGCCAGGAACACCACCTTGGGCTGATGTTCCTGGATGGCGGCCAGCATGGCCGGCAGATCCAGGGTCAGATCCTCGGTCAGCGGCACGCCGACAAAGCGGGCGTGGTCAAAGCGCGCCGCCATGTCGAAATAAACGAACGACGGCCACGGCGACAGCACCACGTCGCCCGGGTTGCAACAGGCCTGGACGATGATGTGGATGAGTTCGTCCGAGCCGTTGCCGAACAGCACGTCGGCCGCGTCGGGCACGCCGAACCCTGCCTTTACCGCCTGCTGCAAGGCGGACAGGTCGGCGGCGGGATAGCGGTTCAGCGGCGTGTCACGCACGGCGCGGGCGATGTCGTCGCGCACCTCGTCGGGCAGTTCATACGGGCATTCCATCGCGTCCAGCTTGATGCAGCCATCCGCGTGGGCGACCGGGTAGGCGGCCAGTGCGAGGACGTCCGCGCGAAAGGTGTCCTGGATGCGGCCAGCGACGCTAGCCGCCGGGGCCGCGCTCATGGCTTGTCGATCCGGTACTGGGCGCTGGCGGCGTGCGCTTGCAGGCCTTCGCCCAGCGCCAGTTCGGCGGCGATGCGGCCCAGCGTTTGCGCGCCCTGGTGCGACACCTGGATCAGGCTGGAACGCTTCTGGAAGTCGTACACGCCCAGCGGCGAGGAAAATCGCGCGGTGCGCGACGTGGGCAGCACGTGGTTCGGACCCGCGCAATAGTCGCCCAGCGCTTCCGAGCTGAAACGGCCCATGAAGATGGCGCCGGCGTGGCGGATCTTGGCCGTCCAGATTTCAGGCTGTTCAGTGGAAATTTCCAAGTGCTCGGGCGCGATGTCGTTGGCGATCTGGCAGGCTTCTTCCAGGCTTTGCACCTGGATCAGCGCCCCGCGATTGGCCAGGCTGACGCGCAGGATGTCGGCGCGCGGCATCGTGGGCAACAGGCGCGCGATGGCGGCTTCGACTTCTTCGATGAAGGCGGCGTCCGGACAGAGCAGGATGGACTGCGCCAATTCGTCGTGTTCGGCTTGCGAGAACAAATCCATGGCGATCCAGTCGGCCGGCGTCTTGCCGTCGCAGATGACCAGGATTTCGCTGGGGCCGGCAATCATGTCGATGCCGACCACGCCGAATACGCGGCGCTTGGCGGCGGCCACATAGGCGTTGCCGGGGCCCACGATCTTGTCCACGGCGGGCACGGTGTCCGTGCCGTAGGCCAGTGCGCCCACGGCTTGCGCGCCGCCGATGGCGAACACGCGGTCCACGCCGCCGATGGCGGCGGCCGCCAGCACGATGGGGTTGCGCACGCCGTCGGGCGTGGGCGTCACCATGACCAGTTCCTGCACGCCCGCGACCTTGGCGGGAATGGCGTTCATCAGCACCGACGACGGGTAAGCGGCCTTGCCGCCCGGCACATACAGGCCCACGCGGTCCAGCGGCGTCACCTGTTGGCCCAGCATCGTGCCGTCGGCTTCGGTGTAGGTCCAGGTGTGGGCAAGCTGGCGCTCGTGGTAGCTGCGCACGCGGTCGGCGGCGGCTTCCAGCGCGTTGCGCTGCGCGGTGGGCAAGGTGGCCAGCGCGGCGTGCCAGTCGGCCTTGGGAATTTCAAGCGTGTCGGCCGAGGCGGCCGGCATGCGGTCAAAGCGCTGCGTGTATTCCACCAGCGCGGCGTCGCCGCGCGCGCGCACGTCGGCCAGGATGCCGGCCGCTGCGCGGTCGATGGACTCGTCCTCGGTGGCCTCGAAAGCCAGCAGCTTGGACAGGGCGGATTTGAATCCGGGATCGCGGGAGTCGAGACGATTGATCAGGGCCATGGCGTCATGGAGCAAAGCGGAAAGCGGCCGCCGCGACGTCGCGGCGGGCGGGGGTCAGGCGTTGCGGGAGGCGGCTCTTTCGAAGGCGTCCAGCAAGGGTTGCAGGCGGGCGCCGCGGGTCTTCAGCGCGGCCTGGTTGACGATCAGGCGCGACGAAATCGGCATGACGTCTTCCACCGCGACCAGGTCGTTGGCGCGCAGCGTGCCGCCGGTGGACACCAGGTCAACGATGCAGTCGGCCAGGCCAACCAGCGGCGCCAATTCCATCGAACCATACAGCTTGATGATGTCCACGTACACACCCTTGGCCGCGAAGTGTTCACGGGCTGAGTGCACGTATTTGGTGGCCACGCGCAGGCGCGCGCCCTGGTGCACCGCGCCTTCGTAGTCAAAGCCATTGCGCACGGCGACGGCCAGGCGGCACTTGGCGATGTTCAGGTCGATGGGCTGGTACAGGCCGCCGGGCTGCTCCTTGGCGTGCTCGATCAGTACGTCCTTGCCCGCGATGCCCAGGTCCGCCGCGCCGTACTGCACGTAGGTGGGCACGTCGGAGGCGCGCACGATGATCAGGCGCAGGCCGGGGTCGCTGGTCGGCAGGATCAGCTTGCGGGAGCTTTCCGGGCTTTCCGTGACTTCGATGCCGGCTTCGGCCAGCAAGGGCATGGTTTCTTCAAAAATCCGGCCCTTGGACAGCGCCAGGGTCAGGGGCTTCATCGTGGTGGCATTGTTCATTGCCGGGTAGCCTCAAAATGAACGGACCCACTCGGGGGGCAGCAAGCCGAAGGCGCAGCGTGGGGGCTATTACATTTCATGCCTGTTCCTTGCCGGTCACGCGTTGGATGTTCGCGCCCAGGGCGCGTAGTTTGACTTCCATCTGGTCGTAGCCACGATCCAGGTGGTAGATGCGGTCGACCAGCGTGTCGCCGTCGGCCGCCAAGCCGGCGATGACCAGGCTGGCGGAGGCGCGCAGGTCGGTGGCCATGACGGTGGCGCCCGACAGGCGCTTCACGCCCCGCACCACGGCGGTGTGGCCGTCGATGTCGATGTCGGCGCCCATGCGGCGCAGTTCCTGCACGTGCATGTAGCGGTTTTCAAAGATGGTTTCGACGATGACGGACGTGCCTTCCGCCACGGCGTTCAGCGCCATGACCTGGGCCTGCATGTCGGTGGCGAAGCCGGGGTATTCATGCGTGCGAAAACCCACGGCCTTGGGGCGCGTGGACATGGCGCCCCGGATCCAGTCGGGGCCGGTTTCGATGGTCAGGCCGGCGTCGGCCAGCTTGTCCAGCGTGGCGCCCAGGATGGCGGGGTCGGTGTTCTTCAGCAGGATGTCGCCACCCGCCGCGCCCACGGCGCACAGGAAGGTGCCGGCTTCGATGCGGTCGGAGATGACGCGGTGCTCGGCGCCATGCAGGCGCTCGACGCCGTCGATCACGATGCGGTCGGTGCCGTGCCCCTGGATGCGGGCGCCCATCTTGATGAGCAGTTCGGCCAGGTCCACCACTTCCGGTTCGCGGGCCGCGTTTTCCAGCACGGTCTGGCCGTCGGCCAGCACGGCGGCCATCAGCAGGTTCTCGGTGCCGGTGACGGTGACCATGTCGGTGCGCACCGACGCGCCCTTCAAACGCTTGGCGCGCGCCACGACGAAGCCGTGTTCGATGCTGATTTCCGCGCCCAGCGCGGCCAGGCCCTTGATGTGCTGGTCCACCGGCCGCTGGCCGATGGTGCAGCCGCCCGGCAGGCTGACGCGCGCTTCGCCGAAGCGGGCCAGCAGCGGGCCCAGCACCAGGATCGACGCGCGCATCGTCTTGACCAGGTCGTACGGCGCTTCCAGTTTGTCGACATGGTTGGCCTGCAACGTGACCACGCCGTCGGTGCCGCGCGTGGCTTGCATGCCCATGCGCGCCAGCAGGCGCAGCATCGTGGCCGTGTCATTCAGGTGCGGCACGTTGGTCAGCGTCAGCGCGTCGGCGGTCAAGAGGCCGGCGCACAGAATCGGCAGGGCCGAATTCTTGGCGCCGGAAATCGCGATCTCGCCGTGCAGTGGCGTACCGCCAGTGATGCGCAGCTTATCCATTACTTGCCTGCTTGCTGGTATTCGTCAGGGGTCAGCGTGCGCATCGACAGGGCGTGGATCTCGGCCTTCATGCGGTCGCCCAGGGCGGCGTAGACCATTTGATGGCGCTGGATCAGGCGCTTGCCTTCGAAGGCCGCGCTGACGATGACGGCGTCGAAATGCGAGCCGTCGCCTTGCACGTCAAGATGTTCACAGGACAGGCCGTCCGCAATGTATTGGCGGACTTGCGCGGGAGTGGGAAGCATGGACGTCAGTTCCTGAGTTTGTAGCCGCTGGCCAGAAGCCGCAGCGCGTAAAGCGAGAGCGCCAGGAACACCCCCGTCACCACCGCCAGGCTGCGCCAGGGCGAGACGTCCGACACCGAGAAGAATCCGTAGCGGAAACCGTCGATGGCGTAGAAGATGGGGTTCCAGTGGGACACGGCCTGCCAGAAAGGCGGCAGGGTGTGGATGGAATAGAACACGCCGGACAGGAACGTCGCGGGCATGATCAGGAAGTTCTGGAAGGCGGCCAGCTGGTCGAATTTTTCGGACCACAGGCCCGCGACCACGCCCAGCACCGCCATGATGCCGCAGGACAGCACCGCGAAGACCAGCAGCCAGAGCGGGTTGGCCGGCACCAGCGACACAAAGCACAAGGCCACGAACCACACGCATACGCCCACGCTCAGGCCGCGCACGATGGCCGCCAGCACGAAGGCGCCGAAAATGTCTCGGTGCGACAGCGGCGGCAGCAGCATGAACACCAGGTTGCCCGTGATGCGGCTTTGAATCAGCGACGACGACGGGTTGGCGAAGGCATTCTGCAGCATGCTCATCATCATGAGCCCGGGGATCAGGAACGCGGTGTAGGGCACGGTGCCATACACCATCAGGCGCCCTTCCAGCACGTGCGCAAAAACCAGCAGATACAGCAGCGCCGTGATGACGGGCGCGGCGATGGTCTGGAAGCCCACCTTCCAGAAGCGCAGCAATTCCTTGCGCAGCAGGGTGGGAAAGCCGGAACCCGCATCCAGGCGGGGCTGCACCAGCGGCTGGCTGGCGGTCGCGTTGGACTGCGTCATGACGAGATCTCTTCAGGTTGCAGGGCGGGCGCGGCGGGTTCGTCGCCTTGGTGCATGATGCGCACGAACGCGTCTTCCAGGTCGACGCCGCCCACGCGTGCCATCAGCGCCTGCGTGGTGTCCAGCGCGACAATGCGGCCGCGCTTGAGCATGGCGATGCGGCCGCACAGGGCTTCCGCTTCTTCCAGGTAATGCGTGGTCAGCATGATGGTGTGGCCGGCCTTGTTCAGGCGCGAAATGAATTCCCACAGCGTGCGGCGCAGGTCCACGTCCACGCCCGCGGTGGGTTCGTCCAGCACGATGACCGGCGGGCGGTGCACCAGCGCCTGCGCCACCAGCACACGGCGCTTCATGCCGCCCGACAGCGCGCGCATGTTGTTGTCGGCCTTGTCGGCCAGGCCCAGGTTGAACAGGATTTCGTCGATCCAGTCGTCGTTGTTGCGCAGGCCGAAGTAGCCGGACTGGATGCGCAGCGTTTCGCGCACGGTGAAGAACGGGTCGTAGACCAGCTCTTGGGGCACGACGCCCAGCGCACGCCGCGCCGACTTGTAGTCGGTGACGACGTCGTAGCCACAGACGCTGGCTTGGCCGGACGTGGCATGGGCCAAGCCGGCAAGAATCGAAATCAGGGTGGTCTTGCCCGCGCCATTGGGCCCCAGCAGGCCGAAGAATTCACCGTGTTCGATATTCAGGCTGACATTGTCCAGCGCCTGGAAGCCGGGGGCGGGCTTGCGCCCGAGCAGCTTTTGCCAGCCGCGCTGGCGCGGCGAGTAGATCTTGGAGACGTTTTCGAGACTGACGGCTGACATGACGGCGGGTGGTGCCCGGAAAAGAGCGAATTGATCATTATATAAGCGTGCCGTGACGGCAAGCGCCTATGGCCCCGGCAAGCGTGGGGGATGGTGCAGGTTATGCGTCCCCGAAATAATCGGCCCGGCGGGCCACTGAGGGCGCGCCGGGCCGGAAGCAGCCGGAACCGTGCGGTTATTGGTTGCGTTTGTTCAGCGCCTGGATCAGGCCGTCGATACCGCTCTGGTTGATCTGCTGCGCAAACTGATTGCGGTAGTTTTCAATCAGCCAGATGCCTTCGACGTTCATGTCGTAGATCTTCCAGCCTTGCGGGGTCTTTTCCAGGCGGTAGTCCACGCCGGTGGGCTGGCCGTTGGACTGGCTGATCAGGGTGCGCACGACCACGTCGTCAGCCTTGGGATCGCCACGGAACGGCAGCGCCTTGACCGAGGTGTCGGGCGTGACGCGGGTCAGGGCGCCGCTGTAGGTGCGCACCAGCGTGCCACGGAACGCATCGGCCAGCTCGGTCTTCTGCTGCTCGGAAGCCTGGCGCCAGAAGCGGCCAGCGGCCAGGCGCGTGGTCTTCTGGAAGTTGACGTAGGGCAGGATGTGCTGGTTGACCACTTCGTTGATGCGCGCGGTGTTGCCGGCTTTGACAGCACCGTCGGCCTTCAGCACGTCAAGCGCTTCGTTGGCCGTGGCGATGACGAATTGGTCGGGTGGACCGTTGGGATCGGGTTTGGCCTGGGCAGCGCTGGCCGCGGCAAGGCCGACAAGGCCCGCGAAGGCCAGGCGTTGCAACAGGGAAACAAAAGCAAATCGCATCAAAACTCCTTACTGTACCGATGAACGCAAGGCCACAGCTTACTTGGTTGCAGGGGCAGGCGCCGGTGCGGCCTTGTCGGCGGCAGGGGCATCGTCTTCGTCGTCTTCGTAGTTGGGCAACGCGCTTTCGTCGTCTGCGCGGTGGCCCATCACCATGGCGTTGCGGCGTTGCAGATAGGCGTCGCGGATGAAGCTGTACGGGTCCAGGGCCACGCGGTCGACCGTGTCGGTGGCGTCCAGCAGGCTGGCGCGCGTGTCGACCAGGCGCAGGCCCCACAGCGAGTTGCGCAGGCGTACGTTGTCGATGGAATCGATGCCCATGTACCCGTAGGTGGTGCCGGCGAAATCGCCAGCCAGGCCGACGCCGTCGCGCACGGTGGACGAACCGAAGATGGGCAGCACCAGGTACGGGCCCTGGCCAAAGCCCCACACGCCCAGCGTGGTGCCGAAGTCGTTCGGGATCTTGCGGGCGCCATTGGCCGAGGCCACGTCAAAGCAGCCGCCCACACCCATGGTGGTGTTGAACAGGAAGCGGCCCAGCGTGTTCACGAAGTCGTGTCCGCGGCCTTGCAGGAAGCTGTTCGTGCCCGACCAGAGGTCGGTCATGTTGCTGAAGATGTTGTGCACGCAACTGCGCAC
Source organism: Achromobacter spanius (assembly GCF_029637605.1). Lineage (NCBI taxonomy): Bacteria > Pseudomonadati > Pseudomonadota > Betaproteobacteria > Burkholderiales > Alcaligenaceae > Achromobacter > Achromobacter spanius. The sequence goes on from NZ_CP121261.1 coordinate 4,645,823, forward strand.
GGGCTGTGGCGTGACGTAGGTATAGGCCTGGGCGACCGGCTTGAATACCGCGCGGTCGACCGTGTCATTGAACTTGTAAACGCCCCGGTTGAAGCCTTCCCACGGATCGCGCGGGTCGGGGTTCTGCGGCGCGGCGCAGCCGGCCATCAGGGCACCCGCCGCCGCGATGACGGCAATTCGGGAAAGTGCGTTCTTGTTCATGATCAGGAGATCCCTATCAACGATTCTTATGTTACGGCGGTGTCGAGGCGCGGCGCTGTTACAGCGCTTTTCGCATCGTCTTTAATTTGGCGCTTTCGCGGCGGGCTAAGGCGATGTGGTGCCTTCTTTTTCGGCGGACCCGTACAGGAACTTGCTGATCAGCTGCTCCAGCACGACCGCGCTCTGTGTATAGCGGATTTTTCCGCCGTCGGTAAAGTTCTCTTCCTCGCTGCCCGCCGTCAGGCCCAGGTACTGCTCGCCCAGCAGGCCGGACGTGAGGATCGACGCCGAGGAGTCTTTCGGAAACTGATAGGCCTTTTCCAGATTCACCGACACGACCGCCTGGAAGGTCTTGTCGTCGAAGGTGATGCTGGACACGCGGCCCACCACGACGCCGGCGCTTTTCACGGCCGCGCGCGGCTTTAGGCCGCCTACGTTATCGAAATTGGCGGAAAGCGTATAGGTGGGGGCGAAGGAAAAGGTGCTGAGATTGCCGGCCCGCAGCGCCAGGAACACCAGCGCGACCGCGCCCAGCAATACAAACAGGCCTACCCAGAAGTCGGTTTTTTCGCGTGACATGATCAATCCGTTTCAATTTCCAAACATCAAGGCGGTGAGCAGGAAGTCCAGCCCAAGTACCGCCAGGGAACCCACGACCACGGTGCGCGTGGTGGCGCGCGCCACGCCTTCCGGCGTGGGCTTGGCCTGCCAGCCCTCATAGAGCGCGACCAGCGTGACAGTGATGCCGAACACCACGCTCTTGATGACGCCGTTGGCCACGTCGTTCCAGACGTCAACGCCGCTTTGCATCTGCGACCAGAAAGCGCCCGCATCGACGCCGATCATCACGACGCCGACAACCCAGCCGCCCAGGATGCCCACCATGGAAAACACCGCCGCCAAGATAGGCATGGCGATGATGCCACCCCACAGGCGCGGCACCAGCACCCGGCGGATGGGGTCGACGGCCATGACTTCCATGGCAGCCAGTTGTTCGCCCGCCTTCATCAGGCCGATCTCGGCGGTGAGTGACGTGCCCGCCCGGCCCGCGAACAGCAGCGCCGTGACCACAGGCCCCAGTTCGCGCACCAACGACAGCGCCACCAGCAGGCCCAGTGCTTCTTCGGAGCCGTAGCGGTTCAGCGTGTAATAGCCTTGCAGCCCCAGCACGAAGCCCACGAACATGCCCGACACGGCGATGATCAGCAGCGAATAGTTGCCGATGAAATGGACTTGCTGCGACACCAGGCGCGGCCGCGAAAACACGATGCCGCTGCGCGCCAGCATGCCGCCAAAAAAACGGGTGAAAAAGCCGATGCCGGAGACCTGCTTGCGCACCCAGCCGCCCATCGCGCCGATCGCGTTGTTGGAACCGCTCATGCTTTGCGCCCTTTCTGTTCGGACAGCCACTTTTGGAAAGCGGGCGTTTCGGGGTACTGGAACGCGACCGGGCCGTCGGGTTCGCCTTTCAGGAATTGCTGGACGTAGGGGTCTTGCGACGCCGACAGCGTTTCAGGCGTGCCGGCCGCGGCCAGCTTGCCCTGGCCGACCAGGTACACGTGGTCAGCGATGGAAAAAGATTCTTGCACGTCGTGGGTGATCAGCACCGAGGCGCAGCCCAGGCGGTCAGCCAGGTGGCGGATCAGGCGGGCGGTGATGCCCAGCGATATCGGGTCCAGGCCGGCAAAGGGCTCGTCGTACAGGATGAGTTCGGGTTCCAGCACCACGGCGCGCGCCAAGGCCACGCGCCGCGCCATGCCGCCGGAGATTTCAGCCACTTTCAGGTGCGCGGCGGCGCGCAGGCCCACGGCATCAAGCTTGTCCAGTACCCGCTCGGTAACGTCGGCTTCGGACAGGCGGGTGTGCTCGCGCAGCGGGAAAGCCACGTTTTCGAACACGTTCAGATCGGTGAACAGCGCGCCTTGCTGGAACAGCACGCCCATGCGCTTGCGCAAGGCCTGCAATTCGTCGGGGGTGGCGCGGCTGATGTCCTGGCCGAACGCATGCACCTGGCCTTGGCGGGCGATGAGCTGGCCGGTGGCCGCGCGCAACAGCGTGGTCTTGCCCGAGCCCGAGCCGCCCATGATGGCGACCACTTCGCCCGCGCGCACGTCCATGGAGATGTCGCGCAAGACGGTGAAATCACCATAGCCTAGCGCCACACCGTCCAGGCGCAGGGCGAATTCCGGGGTGCTGCTTGATTGAGCGGGCATGGGCAACGAAAGGGTGTTTCGGTGGCGGAGCTTGCCCTGTCGGCTTGTCGATACGCAGGGCGGATAGCCGAGGCTGCGGGGGCGAGACAAGCGGTGGCGGGAAGCGCCCGGTTACTCAGGTGCGGGGGCCAAGACAGGCGATGGCTCCCAGCGGCGAGGCGCCATTGTAGCTCGACGCTTTGCAATCACAACGCAAGGGTGCGCCCATGGAACAGTGTTTTCGGTGTGAGGGACAATCCGGCCCGCGCGTCGCACAGTCGCCTGTGGCCAGGGCGGTGGGCCGGGGGCCGGTGCTCTGGCCGGCGTGGGAGTCGCGTCGCGGTTGGCGGGACTCAGTGTCGGGTCAGCGGTGCGCTTGCGCGGCGACCAGTTCCCGCGTCAGGCGGCGTACCAGGTCAGCCGTGGACTCGCGCCGGGCCAGCGGCGCGGCCTGCCCCGCCCATAGGGACAGAACATTGATATTGCCCGCCTTGCCGCCTTCGGTGCGCATCGGGCGGGTCAGGGCGTTTTGCAGGGGGTACGGCAGGATGTCCGCCGCGATGGCGTCCGCGTCCTGCATGAAGGCGTTGGCGATGCCACGTGCGGGGCGGCCGGAAAACGCCCGGGTCACGCGTGATTGTTCCGAGCGCGATGCCGGCAGCACGGCCTTGTAGGCGTCGCTGATGCCGGATTCATCGGTCGTCAGAAAGGCCGTCCCCATTTGTGCGGCCTGCGCACCCAGCGCCAGCGAGGCCGCGATGCCACGGCCATCCATGATGCCGCCGGACGCAATCACCGGCAGCGACACCGCGTCCGCCATCTGGGGCACCAGCGCCATGGTGCCGATCAGCGACAGCTCGAAACCGTCCAGGAACGTGCCGCGATGCCCGCCCGCTTCCGCGCCTTGCGCCACCACGGCGTCCACCCCGTCCTGCTCCAGCATCACCGCTTCGCGCACCGTGGTGGCGGTGCCCACCGTCAGGATGCCCAGCTCGCGGCAGCGCGCCAGGACATCGGGGGCGATGCGACCAAACGTGAAGCTGAAGACCGCGGGGCGCAGGCGCAGGATGGCGTCGATCTGGCCGGGAAGCGGATCCGTCTGCGCGCCTGGCATGGCCGGCGCGGGCAGGCCCAGTTGCGCGTGGTAGCGGGCCATCAGCGCCAGCATGCGATCGGCATCGCCCTGCATGGGCTGCTCCGTCACGGTGGCGAACAGGTTGATCGCGAACGGCCGGTCCGTCCGGGCGCGAATGCCGTCCACGGCGGCTTCAATCTGCGCGGGGCTCATGTAAGCCGCCCCAAGCGATCCCAGGACCCCCGCCTTGGATGCCTCCGACACCAATTCCACTGTCGTGGCGCCGCCAGCCATGGGCGCCTGGATGATGGGGTGGTCCAGCTTCAGCAGGTCAAGCAGACGGGGGGACATGGGATGACTCCTTTCGGTTATTGAAGCTGGATGTTTCCAGCCTTGATGACGTGAGCCCACTTCTCGGTTTCGCTCTTGATGAAAGTGGCGAATTCCTCGGGTGTGCCGCCGCCGGCCTGGCTGCCGGTATCGGCAATGGCCTTTTGCACGTCCGGCTCTTTCAGGATGCGATTGAACTCGGCGTTCAGCTTGGCGATGATCGGCGCGGGCGTGCCGGCCGGGGCGACGATGCCCTGCCAGTTATAGGATTCGAAGCCGGTCAGGCCCGATTCGGCCATCGTTGGCACATTGGGCAACACGGCCAGGCGCTTGGCGGACGTGACGGCAATGGGGTGGATCTTGGAACCCTGGATGGCCGGCAGCGCGGAATAGCCCATTTCGAACATCATCGAGATATGGCCGCCCATCAAGTCAGTGGCGGCAAGGCTGCCGCCCTTGTACGGCACGTGCACGATGTCGATCTTGGCTTGTTCACGGAACATTTCGCCTGACAGGTGATGCGCGCCGCCCACGCCGGACGAGCCGAACGACAGCTTGCCGGGTTGCTTCTTGGCCAGCGCGATCAGGTCGTCCAGCGTCTTGACCGGCAGTTCGTTGTTCACGCTCAGTACCAGCGGGCTGGTCTCGATCAGGATGATCGGCGCCAGGTCCTTTTGCGGGTTGTAGGGCATGTCCTTCATCAGCGTCGGGTTGACCGCCATCGGCGCCAGGTTGCCCGTGCCGATGGTGTAGCCGTCCGGCGCGGCCTTGGCGATCAGGCTGGTGCCGACCACGCCACCCGCGCCCGCCTTGTTTTCAACCACGATGGGCTGCCCCAGCGATTCGCCCAGCTTGCGTGCCAGGAGCCGCACGCGCGTGTCGGCAAATCCGCCCGGCGCGTAGGGCACGATCATGGTGATGGGCTTGGTGGGCCAGTCGGTGGCTTGGGCGTGGGCGGCGCCGCTGAAGGCGGTAACAGCCGCCAGGGTGGCAATCAGGGGACGCAGTGCTTTCATGCTGGGTGACTCCTCGTTCTCTTCTAATGGATGCAGCCCTTGGGGCCGATCGCATTATGCCCAGCGCCTTCGCCTTCTGTGGTGATTTTTCCCAAACGCCATGCCGACAGCGCCAGCAGCGCCGCGCCGCCGCCCAGCACCTGGGGCAAGCCCGCGCCCCAGTGGCCGGCCCACGACGCCAATAGCGGCCCCAGGATCTGGCCAGCCGCAAAGGCGGCAGTCATGATGGCGGCGGCTCGCGGGGCGGCAGCGCCCGCCATGCGCCGAGCTGTCAGCATGCCGGCCTGGGTAATCACCATGAAGGTGCCGCCCACCAGCAGCGCGGCCACGATCACGGCGGCAATGTGGTGCCACAGCGCCACGGTCAGCATGCCGGCGGCCATCAGCGCCTGAGCGGCTTGCCAGACGCGCTTTTCGTCGCGTCCGCGCGCCAGGCGAGGAACCAGCAGACAAGACACCGCCGCGGCCAGGCCAAACAGCGGCCAGGCCCAGCCGAAGATGGCGGGGTTGGGGATAAGCTGCTTGGCCATCGCGGGCAGGAACGTCGCGGGGATGATGTAACCCACGCCGAACACGCCGTAGTGCAGCGCCAGGCGGGGGGTGGCGCTGGGCAAGCGGGCGGGCGGTGTGGAGGTCTGTGGCTTTGGGGTGCTTGCAGTGTTTGGGGCGTTTGCGGCGTGCGCATGCGCTGCGCTTGGCGCGGTCTGCGCGGCCGGCGCCGCTGCTGCCGCCGGCCGGTTCAGGCCCGGCCAAGCCATGGCGGACAACGCCAGCGTCAGCGCGCCCAGCATCAGCCAATTGCCGTCAGCTCCCACCTGCCCGGCCATCAGGACCAGGCAGGCCAGCCCCGTCAGCGCGATACCGGCGCCCACTCCGGCGTAGGTCAGCGCCGCCGTGGCGGCTTCGCGCGGGTCTCCCGTGGGCACGGCGCGGCTGGAGGCCACGCAGATGAAGGCGCTGGCGCTGGCGTAGCCGGCGGCCAGCCGCAGCGCACACCAAACCGCCACATCATGAGTAAGCGGCATGGCCAGGGTCAAAAGCGCGACGGCCAGCAGGCTGATGGCAAGCTGGGCGCGGGCGTGGCGCACTGGCCAGGCCACGGCGGCCAGCGCGCCCAACAGGTAGCCAGCGTAGTTGGCCGATGCAATCCAGCTTCCCTGGGCCAGCGACAGCCCGCCTTCCTGGGCCATCAGCGGCCACACCGGCGTGAAGGCAAAGCGGCCGATGCCCATGGCGGAGGCCAGCGCCAGCGCGGCTGGCCACGCCAGGCTGAGCGCGCTGCGGGAATCGGAAACGGAAGGGTAAGCAGGCGTTGACATGTGCCCACTCTACGGCTGTACTTATATCTTGAATAGTGAATTATTAAGAACACAGGTTCTTGAAATGAGAAATTTGGATCTCGACGCCTTGCAGATTTTCAAAGCGGTGGCCGATCAGGGCGGCGTGGCGCGCGCCGCCGCGCACCTGAACCGGGTGCAGTCGAATGTGTCGACGCGCTTGAAGCAGTTGGAGGCGTCACTGAACGCCCCGCTTTTCAGGCGCCAGAATCGCCGGCTGGTGTTGTCGGACCAGGGGCGTGTGCTGCTGTCGTACGCTGACCGCCTGCTGCGCCTGTCCGACGAAGCCCAGGCCGCCGTGCGCGATGGCGCGCCGCAAGGCGTGCTGCGCATCGGCACCATGGAAAGCACGGCGGCCGCGCGCTTGCCGCCTATTCTGGCGGCCTATCACGCAGCCTGGCCGCAAGTGGGTATCGAGCTTGTTACCGGCACGTCGGGCGCGCTGGCGGCCAAGGTGCGCAATTACGAGATCGAAGCCGCCTTCGTGGCCCAGCCGTTTCCCGACGAGGGCCTGGCGGCCATGGATGCCTTCGATGAAGACCTGGCACTGATTTCGCCGCTGGCCTGGGGCGACATCGACGGTGCTCGCGACGTGGGCGGCCGCACGGTGATCGCGTTTGCGGCCGGGTGTTCGTATCGGCGCATCCTGGAATCCTGGCTGAACCATGAAGGCGTGGCGCCCGCGCGGGTGATGGAGTTTGCGTCGTATCACGCCATCGTGGCGTGCGTGGCCGCGGGCTCTGGCGTGGCCATCGTGCCGCGTTCAGTGTTGGCGGTGTTGGGCGCGGAGCATTCCGTTCGCGTCAGTGCGCTGCGCGGTCCGTATGGGCAGGCGCGCACGCAGTTGGTCTGGCGCGGGGATGACGACACGCCTGCGCTGCAGGCCTTGCGTCGGCAGCTGCAGCCTGAAGGCGATTGATCTGGTGCGGGTTGCGCGGCATGTCGCGCAACCGGTCCTATCTATGCTTAGAAGCGGTAACCCACGCCCAGTGTCGCCACCCACGGGTCGATGCGCGCGGTGCCGATGTGCTGGCCGTCCAGCTTCACCTTCGACTTGATGTCGATGTAGCGGATGTCCGCGTTCATGAACCAGCGTTCGTTGATCTTGAAGTCCGCGCCCAGTTGCGCGGCCACGCCCCAGGAATCACCCATCTTCAAGTCCGATCCCTTCAGCGCGCCTTCGGCCTGGGTGTCGAAGAAGTGCGTGTAGTTGATGCCGACGCCGATGTAAGGCTGGATCATGCTGTCCGGCAAGATGTGCCATTGCAGGCTTAGCGTGGGAGGCAGTTGCTTGCTCGACCCGATCTTGCCCAGGCCGCTGCCGCTGACGTCATGCTGGAACGGCCAGGCGCCCAGCAGTTCAATACCGATGTTGCGCGTCACCATATAGCCCAGCGTGAAGCTGGGGCGCACGTTGTTGTTGGCGTCCAGCTTGACGCTGCCATCCAGTACCGTGCCGTTGTTGGAAGAGGGGCGAACCTGCGTGACGCCCACCCGGAACAGCACGTCGCCCGCTTCATGCGCGTGCGCCGGGGCGGCAAGCCCGCTGGCGGCGATCAGTCCGGCAATGGCGGTGGCGCGGATACGCCCGTTCAGCGAAAACATTTTTCTTCTCCGATCTTTCCATGAGGGTGAGGCCACAGGTTCTCAGACCTGGCGCCTGACCCGATTGACGTGTATCAAGCCGTGAAAAGATGCGGACCGCGCCGTGGCGGCGCGGCAACAGCCGCTTCGCGACGCACCGTAGGATGGGTGTAGCGCGAGAGATTTCAAAAAAGAACGCTGACGCTGATCGCGCGAAACCCATCAAGCAACGCCGGATTTTTCTGAAGAGCAGCCATATCGCAAGCGCTGCATGATGGGTTGCGCGCGTTGGAGGGCAGCATTCTTCTATCGTTTCATTCGCGCTTCACCCATCCTACGTCCAGCCCGCAACGCCGTCGGGTGGCCGCCCAAATAGCATTCGCCGCCTTGGCGCTACGGCGCGAAGGCGGCGAATGGGTGTTGCAGAGCCTGAGGATCAGCGCGGCAGTTCGCTGCTGCCCATCAGGAATTCATCCACCGAGCGTGCGCATTGGCGGCCTTCGCGGATGGCCCAGACCACCAGCGATTGGCCACGGCGCATGTCGCCCGCCGCGAAGACTTTTTCCACGTTGGTGCGGTAGTCGTCGGTGTTGGCGCGCACGTTGCCGCGCCCGTCGCGATCCACGCCGAAAGATTCCAGCACGGTCTGCACCGGCGACACAAAGCCCATGGCCAGCAGCACCAGGTCAGCCTTGATCTCGAACTCCGAGCCCTCGACTTCGCGCATCTTCATCTGGCCGGTGGCGTCGTCCTTGAACCATTCGACGCGCGCGCCGACCAGCTTTTCGACCTTGCCGTTGCTGCCCTTGAGCAGCTTGGTGGTCACGGACCAGTCGCGATCGCAGCCTTCTTCGTGCGAGGACGACGTACGCATCTTCAGCGGCCAGTACGGCCACGTCATGGTTTTGTTTTCGGATTCGGGCGGCTGCGGCATCAGCTCGAATTGCGTGACCGAGGCCGCGCCATGGCGGTTGCTGGTGCCCACGCAGTCCGAACCCGTATCGCCGCCGCCGATCACGACCACGTGCTTGCCCTTGGCCAGCGTCTGGTTGGCCAGGCGGTCACCCGCCACGGCCTTGTTCTGCTGGCGCAGGAAGTCCATGGCGAAGTACACGCCCGACAATTCGCGGCCAGGAACCGGCAGGTCGCGCGGCGTTTCCGAACCGCCCGTCATGACGATTGCGTCGAATTCCGTCTTCAGCGATTCCGGCGTGCGCACCGTCAGGCCGTCGGCCACGGGGTCTTTCGGATTGCCGATGTAGGTAGACGGCGCGAACTCCACGCCTTCCGCTTCCATCTGCGAGATGCGGCGGTCGATCTGGTGCTTTTCCAGCTTGAAGTCGGGGATGCCGTAGCGCAGCAGGCCGCCGATGCGGTCGCTCTTTTCGAACAGCGTCACCGAGTGGCCGGCGCGCGCCAGTTGCTGCGCGCACGCCATGCCGGCGGGGCCGGAGCCCACCACCGCGACTTTCTTGCCCGTCTTGCGGGCCGGCACCTGCGGCGCCACCCAGCCTTCTTCCCAGCCCTTGTCGATGATCGCGTGTTCGATGGACTTGATGCCCACGGCGTCGCTGTTGATGTTCAAGGTACAGGCGGCTTCACACGGCGCCGGGCAGATGCGGCCGGTGAACTCGGGGAAGTTGTTGGTGGAGTGCAGCACGTCCAGCGCGCGGCGCCAGTCCTGCTTGTACACCAGGTCATTCCAGTCGGGGATGATGTTGTTGACCGGGCAGCCGTTGTTGCAGAACGGGATGCCGCAGTCCATGCAGCGCGCGGCTTGCTGCTTGGCCTGATCATCCGTCAGATGCAGCACGAATTCGCGCCAGTTCTTCAGCCGCTTCTGCGGGGCCTCGGAGGCCTCCTGCAGACGCTGAAATTCCATAAAGCCAGTAATCTTTCCCATGGTATTCCTCACGCAGCCAATTGTTGCTGATTGGCCGCACGCCACATTTCACCCAATGCGCGACGGTAGTCCGTCGGCATGACCTTTACGAACTTGCCGCGCGAGGCTTCCCAGTCGCCCAGGATTTCGCGGGCGCGGTAGCTGCCGGTGTAGCGGAAGTGGTCTTCCACCAGGCGGCGCAAGATGGTTTCATCCGTCTCGCGTTCGCCACCGCGCTGCGCGCTGTGCCAGATGTCGATGTTGTTCAGCGCCTGCTGTTCCGCATGCGGCGCCACGCTTTCCAGTTCCACCATGGACAGGTTCACGCGGTGCTTGAGCGTGCGCTCCGGATCCCACACATAGGCCACGCCGCCCGACATGCCGGCCGCGAAGTTACGGCCCGTGGCGCCCAGCACCACGACCGTGCCGCCCGTCATGTATTCGCAGCCGTGGTCGCCCGTGCCTTCCACAACCGTGGCCGCGCCCGAGTTACGCACCGCGAAGCGTTCGCCGGCCACGCCGTTGAAGAACGCTTCACCCGCCAACGCGCCGTACAGCACGGTGTTGCCGGCAATGATGTGGTCGGGGCCGAAGCCGCGGAAGTCGTTGGGCGAGCGCACGATGATGCGGCCGCCCGACAAGCCCTTGCCGACGTAGTCGTTGCCTTCACCCACCAGGTCCATCGTGATGCCGTGCGCCAGGAACGCGCCGAAGCTTTGGCCGGCGGTGCCGTTGCACTGGATGTGGATGGTGTCGTCCGGCAGCCCGTCGTGGCCGTAGCGCGAGGCCACGGCGCCCGACAGCATGGCGCCGATGGTGCGGTTGCGGTTGCGCACCGGCACGATGAACGACACTTTCTCGCCACGCTCAAGCGCGGGGCGGCTGCGGTCGATCAACTGGTGGTCCAGCGCGTTGGCCAGGCCGTGATCCTGCTCTTCGGTCTGGCGCACGTCGGCGTCGGACTGCGTTTGATGGAACACGCGGGCGAAGTCCAGGCCTTGCGCCTTCCAGTGTTCCACGCCCGAACGCATGTCCAGCAGATCGGCGCGGCCGATCAGGTCGTCGAATTTGCGAATGCCCAGCTGCGCCATGATCTCGCGCACTTCTTCGGCGATGAAGAAGAAGAAGTTCACGACGTGTTCCGGCTTGCCCTGGAATTTCTTGCGCAGAACCGGGTCTTGCGTGGCCACGCCCACCGGGCAGGTGTTCAGGTGGCACTTGCGCATCATGATGCAGCCTTCCACCACCAGCGGCGCCGTCGCGAAACCGAATTCATCAGCGCCCAGCAGCGCGCCGATGACGACGTCGCGGCCGGTCTTCATCTGGCCGTCGGCCTGCACGCGGATGCGGCTGCGCAGGCGGTTCAGCACCAAGGTCTGCTGCGTTTCGGCCAGGCCCAGTTCCCACGGCGTGCCCACGTGCTTGATGGACGACACCGGGGACGCGCCCGTGCCGCCGTCATGGCCGGCGATCACAACGTGATCGGCCTTGGCTTTGGCAACACCGGCGGCCACCGTGCCCACGCCCACTTCGGACACCAGCTTGACCGACACCGAGGCCTTGGAATTCACGTTCTTCAGATCGTGGATCAGTTGGGCCAGGTCTTCAATGGAATAGATGTCGTGGTGCGGCGGGGGCGAAATCAGGCCCACGCCCGGCACCGAATAGCGCAGCTTGGCGATGTATTCCGACACTTTGTGGCCGGGCAACTGGCCGCCTTCGCCGGGCTTGGCGCCCTGGGCCATCTTGATCTGGATCTGGTCGGCGGACGACAGGTATTCGGCGGTCACGCCGAAACGGCCCGAGGCCACCTGCTTGATCTTCGAACGCAGCGAGTCGCCCTTCTTCAGCGCAACGTCGGCTTCGATACGGTCGGAACCGAGCAGCGAGGCCAGCGTGTCGCCGTCCTTGATGGTGCTCTTGCCTTCGCGCATCTCGGCGCGGTAGCGCAGTTCGTCTTCGCCGCCTTCGCCTGTGTTGGATTTGCCGCCGATGCGGTTCATGGCCACGGCCAGCACCGAGTGCGCTTCGGTCGAGATCGAACCCAGCGACATGGCGCCGGTGGCAAAGCGCTTGACGATGTCCTTGGCCGATTCCACGTCATCCAGCGGAATGGCGCGCGTGGGGTCGAAGCGGAACTCGAACAGGCCGCGCAAGGTCATGTGGCGACGGCTTTGGTCGTTGATGATCTGCGCGTATTCCTTGTACGTGCGGTAGTTGTTGGCGCGCGAGGCGTGCTGCAGCTTGGCGATGGAATCCGGCGTCCACATGTGCTCTTCGCCGCGCACGCGGTAGGCGTATTCGCCGCCCGCGTCCAGGTCGTTGGCCAGCACCGGGTCGGTGCTGAACGCAGCGCGATGCTGGCGCAGCGCTTCTTCGGCCACCTGGAAAATACCGATGCCTTCGATGTTGGACGAGGTGCCGGTGAAGTACTTGTCCACCAGTTTGCTTTGCAGGCCCACGGCTTCGAAGATCTGCGCGCCGGTGTACGACATATAGGTCGAAATGCCCATCTTGGACATGACCTTGTTCAGGCCCTTGCCGATGGCCTTGATGAAGTTCTTGACCGCCTTTTCGGGGTCATTCATCTTGCCCAGCGATTCCAGCGCCAGGTAGGGGTGGATGGCTTCGGCGCCGTAGCCGCCCAGCAGCGCGAAGTGGTGCACTTCACGCGCCGAACCAGTTTCCACGACCAGGCCGGTGTTGGTGCGCAGGCCGGCGCGGATCAGGTGCTGGTGCACGGCGGACGTTGCCAGCAGCGCGGGGATGGCCACGCGCTCGCTGTCGACCAGGCGGTCCGACACGATCAGGATGTTGTAGCCGCTTTGCACGGCATCGACGGCGCGCGCACACAGCGCGGCCACGCGGGCTTCAATGCCCTCGGAGCCCCAGGCGGCGGGGTACGTGATGTCCAGCTCGAAGCTGCGGAATTTCTTGCCCGTGACCTGTTCGATGTCGCGGATCTGCGCCATGGCGGCGAAGTCCAGCACCGGCTGCGACACTTCCAGGCGCAGCGGCGGATTGACGTTGTTGATGTCCAGCAGGTTGGGTTTGGGGCCGATAAACGACACCAAGGACATCACCAACTGTTCGCGGATGGGGTCGATGGGCGGGTTCGTGACCTGCGCGAACAACTGGCGGAAATAGTTGTAGAACGGCTTGGCGCGGTCAGACAGCACGGCCAGCGGGGCGTCGTTGCCCATCGAGCCGATCACTTCCTCGCCGGTCGACGCCATGGGTTCCAGGATGAACTTGTAGTCTTCCTGGGTCCAGCCGAAGGCTTGCTGGCGGTCCAGCAGCGACACGGCCGACTGCGTGGCAACGGCCGTCTGGCGCGGGGCGGGCAGCGATTCCAGCTTGATCTGCAGGCGCTCGATCCATTGGCGATACGGGCGGCTGTTGGCCAGTTGCAGCTTGATTTCGGCGTCGTCGATGATGCGACCTTGTTCCAGGTCGATCAGGAACATCTTGCCCGGTTGCAGGCGCCACTTCTTGACGATGCGGTTTTCCGGAATCGACAGCGTGCCGGCTTCGGACGCCAGGATGACCATGTCGTCATCGGTGACCAGATAGCGGGCGGGGCGCAGGCCGTTGCGGTCCAGCGTGGCGCCGATCTGGCGGCCATCGGTGAACGCGACGGCGGCGGGGCCGTCCCACGGCTCCATCATGGCGGCGTGATATTCGTAGAACGCGCGGCGCGACTCGTCCATCTGCGTGTGCTGTTCCCAGGCTTCCGGGATCATCATCATCATGGCGTGGGCCAGGGAATAGCCCGAATTCACCAGCAGTTCCAGGCAGTTGTCGAACGTGGCGGTGTCCGACTGGCCTTCGTAGACGATGGGGTAAAGCTTCTTCAGGTCGTCGCCCAGCACGGCCGACTGCATCATGCCTTCGCGGGCGCGCAGCCAGTTGAAGTTGCCCTTGACCGTGTTGATTTCGCCGTTGTGGGCAATCATGCGGTACGGGTGGGCCAGCGGCCAGGCGGGGAACGTGTTGGTCGAGAAGCGTTGGTGCACCAGCGCCAGCGCGGACACCGTGCGGGTGTCGGCCAGGTCGCGGTAGTAGCGGCCAACCTGGTCGGCCAGCAGCAGGCCTTTGTAGACCACGGTGCGCACCGACGCCGACGGCACGAAGTATTCCTTGCCGTGGGCCAGATGCATGGCCTGGATGGCGTGGCTGGCGGTCTTGCGGATGACGTACAGCTTGCGTTCCAGCGCGTCGGGCACCATCACGTCGGCGCCACGGCCGATGAACAACTGGCGGATGACGGGTTCGCAATCGCGCACGGTGGGCGACATGGGCATGTCGACGTCCACCGGCACATTGCGCCAGCCCAGCACGACCTGGCCTTCGGCGCGCACCGAGCGTTCAAGCTCTTGCTCGCAAGCCAGGCGCGAAGCGGTTTCCTTGGGCAGGAACACCATGGCCACGCCGTATTCGCCCGGAGGCGGCAGGATGATGCCTTGCTGGCCGAGTTCGTCGCGATAGAGCGTGTCGGGAATCTGGATCAGGATGCCAGCGCCGTCGCCCATCAGCTTGTCCGCGCCAACCGCGCCGCGGTGGTCCAGATTTTCAAGGATCTTCAGGCCTTGCTGGATGATCGCGTGGCTTTTCTTGCCCTTGATGTGCGCAACGAACCCAACGCCGCAGGCGTCATGCTCGTTCTTGGGGTGGTACAGACCCTGGGCCGCGGGCATACCGATGCGGGACGCATCGATAGGGGTGGCCTTGGGCGTGGGACAGGATTCGATCGGGGTAATTTGGGGCATGGCGCGCTCCGCAGTGAGCCTGCGTCGTAATGTTGCAGTGCAGGAGACGGACAATACCCCCACCAGGGGTAGGGTGCAATAAAAACAAAAGGGGTATGACCCTATTTATATCGATGCGCCATCATAGGGCATTAATATGGGGACACAACAACGGCCGCATCGTTATTGGCTCAGTGCGCAGGGGTATACGCAAGCTGGTCCAAGCCTGCACCAAAATCGAACTATTTTGCTTTATGCGTCCCTATTTATTGATGCGCGTCTGCGCCGCGCCTGTGGCAGAAAATGCACAGCCGGCGACGATTCGACGCACCAAAGGCGCGATAAAAACCCGCCAGCAGGCGGGTTGGGAAAATCAGGAAGTTGCCGGAGGGTTGTTGCCCGGCGGCGGGCTCGCGGGCGAATCCGATTCTGTCGCGGCGGCGGGTTTCTTGCGCGGCCGGCCGCGCTGGCCGGGAGCCACGCGCCGGCTGGCGGTATGTGCCAGGCTGGCAATGAAGCTGGGTCCGCCCAATGCCCACTGGCCAGATACGGCTTGATCGATGCGTTGGGATTCTTCCCGCGACAAGCCGTCTTGCAGGCGCTTGCGGTAATTGGCCTGCCGGTCGAACGGCGTGTTGCCGCAAGCCCAGTAATCCGCGTGGTCGGACTGCCATTGCGCGGGCGCGGCGGTGGTGTTGCCGGTGTGGCTGGACGCTGAAGACCAAGGCCAGGAATCCGGGTCTTGCGACGCGCCGCTGCGCACGGGATACGTTTCCAGCCAGACCAGTGCGGGCAGCACCCAGGCGCCCGGTTCCAGCAAAGCGGACCGGTAACGCCCCGCGAAGACCCTGCCACCGCGCAGGCGAGCGGCCAAGTTGCGGCCCAGCGTCTGCATCAAGCGGGGCAAGCCTTCTTCGTCGGCGGGCGTAGCCAACAGCAGGATGCGGTCGTTGGCCAACAGCCAGCCGTGGACCGACACCCGATGGCGTTGAGCGGATTCGCCCAGCCAGGTGGCCAATTGGTTCAGGATGTCGGCGGGCGCGGGTTGAGACGGCGCGGCCAGCGGCGAAATGAAATTGGCCTGCACCAGTTGGGGCAGCCCAGGGGCGTACAGACGGGGCAGACGGGCCATAGTGTCAGGGCTTGCGTATCTGGAAGAACGGGTTGTCTTCGCTCACGGTATATAAATAGTGCCACGATGGGCGCTGGTCAAGTACCGTGATCACAATATGGGCACGGAATCGCTTTTTTTTGTCGTCCGGCCGGTATGCAGCGCAGGTTAACATTCGGCGACGGAACGTCGTACCGTGGATATACCCTAACCCGTCGACGCATTTTTCATCCCCCCGACCGGAGAACGTCCATGCCCGTGGCCCTGGAACTCATTTCCCAGCATCGCTGCTTTGGCGGTACGCAGCGCTACTACCGCCATGAGTCCGCCCAGATCGGCCTGCCCATGCGTTTTTCGGTCTTCGTACCGCCCCAGGCCGAGCAAGGCCCCGTGCCCGTGCTGTTCTTTCTGGCAGGCCTGACCTGCACCGAAGAGACCTTCATGATCAAGGCCGGGGCGCAGCGGTTGGCGGCGGAACTGGGCGTCATGCTGGTGGCGCCGGACACCAGCCCGCGCGGCGCCAACGTGCCCGGCGAAGACGAAAGCTGGGATCTGGGCACCGGCGCGGGTTTCTATGTGGATGCCGTCACGCCGGCCTGGCGCGACCACTACCGCATGTATAGCTACGTGACCGAAGAACTGCACGCTATCGTCACGGGCGACACCCTGCCGGGCGATGCGTCGCGCACCGGCATTTTCGGACATTCCATGGGCGGCCATGGCGCGCTGGTGCTGGCGCTGCGCAACCCCGGAAAATTCCGGTCGGTGTCGGCTTTTGCGCCGATCGCCGCGCCCAGCCAGTGCCCGTGGGGCAAGAAGGCGTTTGGCGCCTACCTGGGCGACAACCCCGCCGAATGGGCCGCGTATGACGCGGCCTCGCTGATGCAGGGGCTGAAGCAGCCTTTTCCGGGCGGCATCCTCATCGACCAGGGCGAATCCGACCAATTCCTGGCCGAACAGTTGTATCCCGAGGTGTTCGAAGCCGCCTGCGCCACCGCTGGCCAACCCCTCACCCTGCGCCGCCAGCCCGGCTATGACCACGGCTATTACTTCATCTCGACCTTCATCGAAGATCACATCCGGTTTCACGTCGAGCGCCTTGGAAAACCGGCGGGGTGAAAGCCCGCTTCTATACTGGGGAGCCTGCCGCGGCAGGCTCGCGGCGCCCTGGGCGCATCGGGTCATGAGCCGCGGTGCGCTATATAGGAACGCCTGACTTGATCAACGGTATTGCTCCCTTCGTCTGGATCCTTCTGGGCGCCGTCGTCGTCCTGCTGCCCGGCCTTGTCATGCTGCTAAGCCGTGGCGGCCCGCGTGACGAGCGCGGCCGCAAGATGTTCCAGTTTCGTCCGGTACGCCGTCTGTTCGGCCTGATGCTGGTGTTGCTGGGATGTGTTTCCGGGCTGCTGGCCTTGTCGCTGGTGCAGTTTTACAAGCTGACCACGGACGAATCCGTGGCTCGGGTCGAGGTTCGCCAGCAGGCCGAAGGGCAGTTCCAACTGACTACCTCCGGGCCGGGTACGGAGCCCAGGCAATACGTGCTGTATGGCGACCAATGGCAGATCGACGCCCGGGTTGTGCGGTGGAAGCTGCCGGCGCTGATGGCGGGTGTGCCGCCGTTGTACCGCCTTGAGCGCTTGTCAGGGCGCCACAGCGACATCGCGCGTGAAGCGACCGGCACCAGGTCCGTCCACGCGCTGGACGATTGGCCCGCACCCGATCTCGGATCCCTGAAGAAGAGTTTTCCGAACTGGTTTCCCTTCGTCGATGTCCAATTTGGTAGCGCCGCCTACATGCCGATGTTCGACGGCGCGAAGTACCAGGTGTTCATGGACCCGCGCGGCGCCTTGTTCATCCGGCCGGATGGCGAGGCCACGGCAGACGGTTTGAAGCGTCTGGGCTGGTAGCGCCTTTTGGCCTGATCGGTGCGTCAGAAAAAATGGGGACGCGCCATAAACTTGAAACTTTGACGCGGCGCAATAGTCGTATTAGCACTCCCTTTACTAGAGTGCTAACATCGAATCCATGTCGCTATCCCTTCGCTTTCCGGAGACCCCCGCTATGAAGCAACCCAGTACCTCGTTGGCCGCGTCTGGCAACGCTCTGGCGTTGGCCATTGCCAATCCGGGCGCACTTGGCACGATCGACGCGTACATTTCCACGGTAAACCGCTTGCCGGTTCTGTCGGCAGAGCGTGAAACCGAGCTGGGCCGTCGCTTGCGCGACCAGGAAGACCTGGGTGCCGCGCGCGAACTGATTCTGTCGCACCTGCGCCTGGTGGTGTCGGTTGCGCGCCAGTATCTGGGCTACGGTTTGCCCCACGCCGACCTTATCCAGGAA
Source organism: Achromobacter spanius (assembly GCF_029637605.1). Taxonomy (NCBI): domain Bacteria; kingdom Pseudomonadati; phylum Pseudomonadota; class Betaproteobacteria; order Burkholderiales; family Alcaligenaceae; genus Achromobacter; species Achromobacter spanius. The sequence continues at coordinate 4,663,639 of NZ_CP121261.1, forward strand.
GGCAATGTTGGCCTGATGAAAGCCGTGAAGCGCTTCGACCCTGAACGCGGCGTGCGCCTGGTGTCGTTTGCCGTGCACTGGATCAAGGCCGAAATCCACGAATACATCATCCGCAACTGGCGTCTGGTCAAGGTGGCTACCACCAAGGCCCAGCGCAAGCTGTTCTTCAATCTGCGCAGCATGCGCCCCGACGGCCAGACGCTGGACCCCGACCAGGTCGATCACATCGCCCGCGAGCTCAACGTGCGCCGCGAAGATGTCAGCGAAATGGAAGTGCGCTTGTCCGGGCGCGAGATGTCGCTCGAAAATCAGGATGACGATGACGACAGCTATGCGCCCATCGCCTATCTGTCCGACGATGGCCGCCAGGAACCCACGCGGGTGCTGGAACGCGCCGCGCGCGACCAGCTTCAAAGCACTGGCCTGACCGGCGCCCTGGATGCGCTGGACGCCCGTTCGCGCCGCATCGTCGAGGCGCGCTGGCTGCAGGATGACGGCGGCGCCACGCTGCATGAACTGGCGCAAGAGTTCGGCGTATCCGCCGAGCGCATCCGCCAGATCGAAGCCGCTGCGCTGAAGAAAATGCGCGGCAATCTGGCTTCCTGAATGGTTGACTGATTTGCTGGGTAAGCCAGAGCTGGGCCGCGCAAGCGGCCCTTTTCTTTGCGCGGCGATTCTTGCGTGTAGCCCCGACAATAAGGGCGCCAATAAATTGATACAAATTCGCCGCTAAATTTCGGGCTCTTGCAGAAACTTAATAAAGAGAGCGCCGCCTAAGTTCATGTAGACCGCGAACTTTAGGTAGTTTGCAGTCTTGCCATCCGTCTCGGCTTCTCCTCTTTCCCCTCCCCTATGAGACGGATGCTTGCGGGGCACCACATATATTCATATATCTGGTGCCCCGATTTTTATGCGGCTTGCGCGTCGTCCGGCGCCAGCGCCGTGTGCCACAGCGCGTCCTGTACGCGGCGCACCCCAGTGGCCATCGATCCATCCTGATAGAGCTTGATCCAGCGGTAGCCTGGCGCCAGGTTGTCGACCACATGCTTGCCGTCGCGAATGCTGAACTGGAAGCAGGTCGATGGCGTGGCCAGCATGCGCAGGTTGTGCCGGCGGCGGTCGAATTCGTGATGGACATGGCCCCACAGCAGTACGCGCGCCTGCGGCCAGCGCGTCAGCCGCTTGAACAGCGCCTGCGGGTTGTCGATCATCATCGAGTCGTGCCAATGGCTGTCGATCTGCATGGGGTTGTGGTGCATGGCGATCAGCGTGTGGCGCCCGGGCTCGGCGGCGAGCGCCGCCTCCAGCATGTCCAACTGGCTGTCGGGCAAGTGGCCGGCATTGGAGCCAGGCACCGTGGTGTCCAGCGTGACGACGCGCCAGGCACCCACATCCGTTACGGGCACTGACCATTGCGGCAGCTCTTGTCGCATCACGGCCGGCTGGTCGTGGTTGCCCGGCAGGCAACGGATCTGCGCGCCCGACAACACGCCGGCCTGGCCAAGAATGGCGGCAAAGCGTTGGTAGGCGGCGGCTTCGCCGTCTTGCGACAAGTCGCCCGTGGCCAGCAACAGGTCGGGACGTTTGCCGTCGGCTTCAATCTGGCGCAACACCGCGCGCAGGCTGGCGTCGGTGTTAACGCCCAGCATCGCGGTGTCGGGTTCGCCGAACAAATGGCTGTCGGTCAACTGGACGAGCATGGCGGGCGCGTCGTGACGGCGGGCCAGAGAGTGGACGCGTGGCAAGTGCCGCTCCTGCGTAGTTTGTACGTTTGCACATTACCCAAAAAACAGGGCGCGGCGCGTATCAGCAGCGGCACCTAGGGTAACGAAACGTGCATTCTCTACGATTCCCCACAGTTTCCAGGCCTGCGTTGCTGAAAAATGCCGCTATTCTTGTCGCACCTCTCACTGCTCGGGACGTGGCAATACCCATGGATGTAGGATTTCTCGTATTCGGCTTGGCCGGATTGCTCACACTGGTCTGCTTTATGCCGCCGCTGGCCGGCCGGCTAAAGCTGCCCTATTCGGTATTGCTGGCTATTGTTGGTTGCTTGCTGGGTATCGTCATCCACGTCCATGGTTGGGCACCCAGCTGGATCGGAGATTTTCTCGATTCACTGGAAAGCTTTGAGATCTCGTCCGAAACCTTCTTGATGGTGTTCCTGCCGGTGCTGCTGTTCGAGACCGCGCTGGCCATGAACGTGCGCCGCCTGATGGATGACATCGGCCCCATTCTGATGATGGCGATTGTGGCCGTCGTGGTGTGCACCGTGGTGGTGGGGCTGACGCTGGACCTGATTTCGTCTTATGGGCTGGTGGTCTGCCTGCTGTTGGGCGCCATTGTGGCGACGACGGACCCGGTCGCCGTGGTGGGCATATTCCGGGAAGTGGGCGCGCCCAAGCGGCTGACGACGCTGGTCGAAGGCGAAAGCCTGTTCAACGATGCCGCGTCCATCGCCCTGTACTCCGTGCTGTTGGCCGTGCTGAGCGGCCACGGCGAACTCACCGTCAGCGGCATCTTCAACGACTTCATCGTGCACTTCATCGGAGGTGGCGTCGCGGGCTTTGCGATGGGGCGGCTGGCCTGCTTCCTGTTCGCCTGGCTGCGCGGCTTTCCCACGGCCGAGATCACGCTGACGTTGACGCTGGCCTACCTGTCCTTCTTCATCTCGGAACACTATCTGAACGTGTCGGGCGTGGTTGCCACCGTGATTGCGGGTCTGGTCGTGGGCTCCACCGGCCGCACGCGCATGTCGCCCACCACCTTCGAATACCTGGCCAGCGCCTGGGGGCAATTCGGCTTCTGGGCCAATTCCCTGATCTTCCTGTTCGCGGCGATGCTGATCCCCAAGCTGATGGCGGCCGCCGACTGGCAGGAACTGCTGTTGGTGGCCGTGGTGTTCGTCGCGACCCTGGTCGCTCGGGCCATCGTTGTTTTCGGGCTGTTGCCCCTGCTGGGGCTGACGCGCCTGGGCACCAAGGTCAGCAACCCGTACAAGGTGGTGATGCTGTGGGGCGGACTGCGCGGCGCCGTGTCGCTGGCGCTGGCTCTGGCGGTGACCGAGCAGACGGGCGTGCCCGAAGAGGCGCGCCAATTCATCGCGGTGGCGACCACCAGCTATGTGCTGCTGACGCTCTTTATCAATGGCATCAGCCTGCGGCCGTTGATCCGCATGCTGGGCCTGAACCAACTGTCTTCTGTGGAACGCACCATCCGCAACCAGGCGCTGGCGGTGGCGCTGGAAGACTTGCAGGACAAGACGGACGAGGTGGCCAAGACCGAACATATCGGCACCGAAGTGCGCGACCGGATCCGCGCGGTGTTCGACGCCAGCCTGACCAGCGTGCACGATGGCCAGGTCAGCCAGATGAGCGACGAGCAGCGCGTGGCCGTGGGCCTGGCCATCGTGGCGCAACGCGAAGAGGAAATGTTCTTCGACATCCTGAAGGCGCAGATCGTGGACTGGCGCATGGCCGAGACGTTGCTGGCGCGCGCCGAGCGGCTGGAAGACGCCATCCGCCTGGGCGGCGTGCCCGGCTTCGAACGCGCCATCGTGCAGGACGTGCGCTATTCCACCGCCTTCCGGCTGGCGCTGCGCATGCATTACGTGTTCGGCTTTCAAAGCTGGCTGGCGCGCGAACTGGGCCAGCGCTTTGCCAATCTGATGAGCAAGCGGTCCGTCGCGCAACGACTGATTGTGTTCGCCCGGGAGCAGATCACGCCCTTGCTGGGCGAAGCCGCCACGCAGCGCATCGTGGCCCTGCACCAGCGCCGGCTGGACCTGATCGAAAACGCCATGCAGGCGTTGAACCTGCAATATCCGTCCTACGCGCTATGGCTGCAGGAAAGCTATCTGGGCCGCGTCGCGCGCGAGCTTGAGCGCATCCGCTACCGCGACATGCTTGAGCAATTCTTGATCAGCGGCGAGGTCTATGCAGACCTGATGGCGCAATTGAAGAGCCGCTGGGCGCATATCGACGCGCACCCGCCGCTGGATATTGAAATGAGCGCGGCCGAACTGATCAAGCGCGTGCCGCTGTTCGAGGGGCTGTCGCCGGATTCACTGCGCGCCATCAGCAAGCTGCTCAAGCCGCGTCTGGCGCTGCCTGACCAGCGGGTCTTGACCCAGGGACGGCATGGCGAGGAAATGTGCTTTGTGGCGTCGGGCGCCGTGGCGGTGCACCTGCCCGACAACACCTTGATCGAGCTGGGCAGCGGCGAATTCTTTGGCGAACTTGGCCTGCTCGGAGAAAAGAACATCACGCCCGAGGTGACGTCGTTGGGCTATAGCAAGCTGCTGATGCTGTCGTCGCGCGACTTCCATGCCCTCTTGGCCCGCGACGAGAATCTGCGTGAACGTATTCAGGTGGTGGCCAAGCAGCGCCTGCGCGCCATTGAGGTCTGGAAGCAGTTCTCGCAGGCATCGCACGCGGCGCCGGCCGCAACGCCCGCCCCCTCCTCGGCTCCAAGCCCGGCGCAGGCGGCGGAAGCGGCCGAAGCGGCGGGCGTGACACGTGAACCGGATCAGCCGGCGATCGATGCGCCGGGAACGGCGTCCCGCTGATTCAGATCTGGCCGGCAGCCTGGCGTTGCATGATGTCCTCGACAATCACCAGCGCCGCCTCCAGCGTGAACTCGCCGTCGGCTATCTGCCGCAGCACGGTAGGAACGTCGACGGTGGCGATCTCCATGACTTCACCGTCACGGTTGGCGGGCCGCACGCCTGGCGCCAGCACGCAGGTGCTGGTCAGCACGTCTTCCACCTGATAGCCCTCGGGCAGCCGGCGATGAATGCGCAGGATGGTGCGCAAGGGCGTGCGGTTGACCAGGTCGGGCGCATCCAGGCCCGCTTCCTCGCCGCATTCGCGCACCAGCGCAAGTTCAAGATCTTCGCCGCAGCCCGCCAGGCCGCCCACCAAGGTGTCCCACATACCGGGATCTGTCGACTTGCTGAGCGCGCGTCGCGCAACCCACAGACGCCTGTCCGGCGTCCAGGCATTCAGATGCACCGCGTGGGTCAGCAGGCCCAGGGGGCGGACCGCCGCGCGCTCGATGACGCCCAGCGCAACATCGCCGTCCATCACGTCCAGCAGTTCATCGCGCCAGCCGCGCAGGCAGTTGGCTTGACGCAACAGTTGCGCGGTATTTTCCAGCACGGCGTTCAGTGCCGCGCCGGGTGTCAGGTGTGCGCCGATGTGCAACGCGGCGTCGTCGCAGACGATGCCGGGCGCATCGCGCAGTGCGTCGCAGGCGGCATGCGTGGCCCAGCCGCAGCGGCGGCCCGCTATATATAAAGCGTGCGCGCCATCGGGGGCGGGCTCCTGCGCGCGCGCGCACAGGTCGGCATACAAATCGGGCAACTGCTTAGGCATCGTGGCGTGTCGTGATGAGGTTGCCGACGATTTTATGCCACACGGTTTGGCGCGCGCGTCAAGGGCCGAAGCTTGGGGCGGCGCAGATGGGGGCGAGGCCCTTTTATTCAAGAGGCCTGTCTTACATCTATTTGCGTGTCCGCTATAATCCGCCAGTTTCTTTGTGATTTCGAGTGGGAACGCGGGGGCCGCTCTATCTCCCTGCTTAACCCTGCCATCTAATAATTGCGCGTAGTCCTGTTGAAGTGACACTCGTGCCACTAGGCGACAAGGGCCCTCGCGCCGTGTTTCGAGGTAAGCATGAAGAAGTGGAGAGGGATACTGGGGGCTTGTGCGATGCTGATTGGCAGCGTGGCCGGTGCTCAGGTGCAAGACATGCCCGGCGGCCCGAAGGTCAATCAGCTCAACCTGCATGAAGGTGTGACCGCGATTTCGCGCGACATCATGTGGCTGCACTGGCTGTTGCTCACGATCTGTATCGTGATCTTCATCGGTGTGTTCGGGGTGATGTTCTATTCCATCTGGGCGCACCGGAAGTCCCGCGGGCACAAGGCCGCGACGTTCCATGAGCATCTGGGCGTGGAAGTCGCCTGGACGGTCATCCCCTTCATCATCGTCATCGCCATGGCCTTGCCGGCCACCAAGACGGTGGTGGCCATGAAGGACACCTCAAGCGCCGACCTCACCATCAAGGTCACCGGCTATCAATGGAAGTGGGGCTACGAGTACCTCGACGGCTCCGCCGCCGGCGTCAAATTCCTGTCCACACTTGCCACGCCTCGTGCGCAGATCGAGAACCGCGAGCCCAAGGGCCAGTTCTATCTGATGGAAGTGGACAACCACATGGTTGTGCCGGTGGATAAAAAGGTCCGCGTCGTTCTGACCGCGGCCGACGTCATCCACTCGTGGATGATTCCCGACTTCGGCGTCAAGCAGGATGCCATCCCTGGCTTCCTGCGCGACGCCTGGTTCCGTGCCGACACCCCGGGCATCTACCGTGGCCAGTGCGCGGAACTCTGTGGCAAAGACCACGCCTTCATGCCGATCGTTGTCGAAGTCCTGGCGCAAGCCGACTACGATAAGTGGGTTGAAGACCAGAAGAAGAAGATGGCGGCAAACGCCGACGATCCCAATAAAGAGTGGACGGAAGCCGAACTGGTTGCCCGTGGCGAAAAAGTCTTCGCCGCCAATTGCGTGGCCTGTCACCAGGCCAACGGCAAGGGCATTCCGGGCAGCTTCCCACCGCTTGACGGAGACAAGGTTGTTCTGGGCCCCCAAGCGGCCCAGATCAACACCGTGCTCAAGGGCAAGCCCGGCACCGCCATGGCGGCATTCGGCGGGCAGCTCAATGATGTCGAGATCGCAGCGGTCATCAGCTATACACGCCATGCCTGGAGCAATGCAGGCAAGGGGCAGGACCCGACGGTTCTACCGAAGGACGTTGCGGCTGCGCGCTGATCGCGCACCCTACGCCTACACCGATAGAACCGGTTCCGTTTAGTTAGAGATACCCTGCCGGTCCCGTGGATCGGGGCCGGCACTCAGCAGGAAGGAGTCCATCATGAGCAGCGTCACTGTAGACCACGTGTCGCCGGGCCACGGCCACGGTCACGATGACCACCACCACGCCATGCCCTCGGGCTGGCGCCGCTGGCTTTTTGCCACGAACCATAAAGACATCGGGACGATGTATCTCATCTTCTCGTTTGCCATGTTGCTGGAAGGCGGCACGCTTGCCTTGCTGCTGCGTACCGAATTGTTCGAACCGGGCCTGCAATTCTTCCGCCCCGAACTGTTCAACCAGTTCACCACCATGCACGGCATCATCATGGTGTTCGGCGCCATCATGCCGGCCTTCGTGGGCTTTGCGAACTGGATGATTCCGATGCAGATCGGCGCGTCCGACATGGCGTTCGCGCGCATGAACAACTTCAGCTTCTGGCTGCTGCCGGTGGCCGCGATCATGCTGACGGCATCGTTCTTCGTGCCGGGCGGCGCCACCGCCGCGGGCTGGACGCTGTATGCGCCGCTGTCCTTGCAGATGGGTCCGGGCATGGACCTGGGCATTTTCGCGATGCACTTGATGGGCGCTTCCTCGATCATGGGCGCCATCAACATCATCGTGACCATCCTGAACATGCGCGCGCCCGGCCTCACGCTGATGAAGATGCCGCTGTTCTGCTGGACCTGGCTGATCACCGCCTTCCTGCTGCTGGCCGTAATGCCGGTGCTGGCCGCCGCCATCACCATGGTGCTGACCGACCGCCACTTCGGCACGGGCTTCTTCAACGCAGCGGCGGGCGGCGACCCGGTGCTGTATCAGCACGTGTTCTGGTTCTTCGGGCACCCCGAGGTCTACATCATGATCTTGCCGGCGTTCGGTATCGTGTCGGCCATCGTGCCCGCGTTCGCCCGCAAGAAGCTGTTTGGCTATGCCTCGATGGTGTACGCCACCGCCTCCATTGCCGTGCTGTCGTTCATTGTCTGGGCCCACCACATGTTCACGACGGGCATGCCGGTAACCGGGCAGTTGTACTTCATGTATGCCACCATGCTCATCTCCATCCCGACCGGGGTGAAGGTGTTCAACTGGGTCGCCACCATGTGGCGTGGCTCGATGACGTTCGAAACACCGATGCTGTTCTCGATCGGCTTCATCTTCGTGTTCACGATGGGCGGCTTCACCGGCCTGATCCTGTCGGTGGCACCCATCGACATCCAGGTGCACGACACCTATTACGTGGTGGCGCACTTCCACTACGTGCTGGTGGCCGGTTCGCTGTTCGCGTTGTTCGCGGGCGCCTACTACTGGGTGCCGAAGTGGACGGGCCGCATGTACAGCGAAAAACTGGGCAAGCTGCACTTCTGGTCCACGCTGATTTCGTTCAACGTCACCTTCTTCCCGATGCACTTCCTGGGGCTGGCCGGCATGCCGCGCCGCTACGCCGATTACGCCGCGCAGTTCACGACGTTCCACCAGATGGCCACCATTGGCGCGTTCTGGTTCGGCTTGTCGCAGCTGATCTTCCTGTACGCGATTCTGCGTTGCTACATGGGCAAGGGCGAACCGGCGGCCGCCAAGCCGTGGGAAGGCGCCGAAGGGCTGGAATGGACGGTGCCTTCGCCCGCGCCCTTCCACACCTTCGAAACGCCGCCCGAAGTCAAATAAACCGTCTTTCACGTTCCAGGTAGCACAGCAATGACACCCGAGCAGCGCCGCCGTAACAAGATTGCAGGATGGGTCCTCGTGGCCTTCGTCATTGCCGTGTTCGGCTGGACCGTGTTTCGCGGTTCAGCCCTGCTGACCGGCAATGCGGTCGGCTAGGCCCAGGCCATGAGCGACGATCTGCACGAAACCTCTCGGCGCAAGCTGAGTTTCCTTCAGACCATGAAGGCGGTGGCTTGGGGGTTCTTCGGCGTGCGCAAGGGTTCGGGGCATCAGGAAGATATCGCCAAGCTGAACCCGGTGCACGTGATCGTGGCAGGGCTGCTGGCGGCGGCAATCTTCGTAACTGTGCTGGTTTTAATTGTGCGTTGGGCCGTTTCCAGCCTGACTTGAATCACTTAATTCTATAAATCTGTACCAGGGAGAAAGCCATGAGTGCAAGCCACTCGGTTCAAGGTAAAGAGGCACCGTACTACTTTGTGCCCGCCGACTCGGGGCATCCCGTACGCACGGCGGTGGCGCTGCTGTTCATGGGGCTGGGCGCCGCGGCCTGGATCAACGGCGTGGGCTGGGCCAAGTGGTCTGTCCTGGCGGGATTCATCGGCCTGATCGTGGTGCTGTATTACTGGTTCGGCGACGCTATCCAGGAATCCGAAGCCGGTCTGAACAGCAAGCGCATCGACGGATCCTACCGTTGGGGCATGAGCTGGTTCATTTTCTCGGAAGTGATGTTCTTCGCGGCGTTCTTCGGCGCGCTTTGGTACACGCGCACGATCACCACCCCGTGGCTGGGCGACATCGACCACCGGCTGATGCTGTGGCCCGATTTCAAGGCCGCGTGGCCCAACTTCGGCCCGGCCGGCGTGGTCGAGGAATTCCAGACGGTCGGCCCGTTCTGGCTGCCCACGATCAACACCGCACTGCTGCTGTCCTCGGGCGTCACGCTGACCATCGCCCACCATGCGCTGCGCGAGAACCATCGCGGCAAGACGATGTTCTGGTTGGCCGCCACGGTCATCCTGGGCTTCATCTTCGTGGCCTGTCAGGCCGCAGAATACCATCACGCCTATACCGAACTGAACCTGAAATTCAACTCGGGCGCGTACGGTTCGCTGTTCTACATGCTGACCGGGTTTCACGGTTTCCACGTGATCCTGGGCGCCACGATGTTGACGGTGATCCTGATACGTCTGATGCGGGGCCACTTTACCGCCGACCATCACTTTGGCTTTGAAGGCGCGGCCTGGTATTGGCACTTTGTGGACGTGGTGTGGCTGGGGCTGTATTTGTTTGTGTATTGGTTCTGATGGGGTGTGATGGTTCTGATTGTGTGATGGGTTGCGCGCGTTCGGCGCCGGGGTTTTGGCGGCGAACCAAGCGCGCTTCACCCATCCTACGTGGTGAGGTTCGTAGGATGGGTGAAGCGCGGGAACTCCTGGACAAGAACCCTGTCGATAATCGCGCGCAACCCATCAAGCAGCGGTGAAGCGGTGCAAGCCCTTCAAGCGGCCACAGCCATACCCATCACCGCAGCCCCGTGCTTTCTATCCAGCCCATGTGATGGGCGAACAGCACGAACAGGAACAGGGCGACTGATAGCCCGATGCGTACCGTCAGCGCATTGACGGTGCGGTTGGTGGACCCTTTGTCCCGCATCAGATAGACCAGGGCGGATGCCAGACTGGCCAGGATTCCGATGAAGGCCAGTACGACGAAAACGCGCATGGTGGTCTCCGGACAAAACAGAGTTAGCAACGATACATGGCCCGACCGCATTCAACACGCTACACGGTAACCGCCCTACTTCTGCTTGGCATCGCCGTGGTGATTCTGGTGTCGCTTGGGCAGTGGCAGTTGCGTCGCAGCGATGAGCGACGCGCCATTCTGGCCGCTATCGAAGCGGGCCGCAAGCAAGCGCCGGTGATGCTGACGCCCGCCACCCCTTCCGACGACTTGACACCCTGGCGCGTGGCTCAGGCCACGGGCGTGTGGCAACCGCAATTCAGTGTACTGCTGGACAACCGCAACCACGAAGGGCGGCCGGGCTACTGGCTGGCCACGCCGCTGTTGCTGGATGGGTCTTCTCGTCAGGCCGTACTGGTGCTGCGCGGCTGGCTGCCTCGGGTCATGCCAGGCCAGGGCGAACCCGCGTTGCCGGCCACGCCGCAAGGCCCGCAGACCATCACCGGCGAAATGGCCGACCGTGTGCCGCGCCTGTTTGAATTGTGGTCGCTTGGCGGGCAGGATCAATCGGCCCTGCCCGCCACGCTGCCGGTCGCGGACGGTAAGGTGCCCCAGGTTCAAAACTTGCCGCTGGACGCTTATGCGCGCGCGACGGGGCTGAACCTGCTGCCCGTCGTGTTGGCCCAGAGCAGCCAGACCAGCCCGAACGCTCAGAGCGGTCCGAATGCTCAAAGCAGTTCGAATGCTCAAAGCAGTTCGAATGCTCAAAGCAGCCCGAACACTCAGCACAGCCCGAACGCTCAGCCCAGCCAGGCCGACGGTGACGGCTTGGTGCGCGATTGGCCCCAGCCGTCCGTCGATTTTCAAAAGAATACGTCTTACGCGGTCCAGTGGTTCGCGTTCGGCTTGATTGCCGCCATCGCATGGCTGGTGGTGCTGGGGGGCGCCATCAAGCGCATGCGCCAGCGCGCGGGACAGGGCGCAAGGCCCTGAGCGCGCGCATCAATGAATGACTCTTCCAGGATATAACGTGGCTCGCGACATCTCATCCCACACACCCGCACGCAAGCGCTCGTTGATGCCCATGCTGCTGGTGTTCCTGTGTTCTCTGGCGCCCATCGTGGCCGCCTTCGTGGTGTACATGAACCCGCAATGGTGGCCGGACGAGTCCAGCAATTACGGCACCCTGGTGTCGCCGCAGCGCCCCATGCCCGCCGCCAACGACCTGAAGCTGACGACCTTGGACGGCAAACCGTTCGACCTGCAAAGTTTGAAGGGCAAGTGGCTGCTGGTGGCGGCCGATGGCGCGGAATGCCCCGAAAGCTGCGCTCGCAAGCTCTACATTACGCGCAATACGCACGCCAGCCAGGGCAAGAACGTGGACCGCCTGGCCCGCGTCTGGTTCATTACCGACGACGCGCCGGTGCCGCAGAAAGTGCTGGAGGCCTATCAAGGCACGGTCATGCTGCGCGTGAACCCGGACCAGCTTGCGCATTATCTGCTGGCTCGCGACACGGCCGCCGGACAGCCGGGCTTGCAGGACCCGATCTGGGTGATCGACCCGCTGGGCAACCTGATGATGCAGTACCCTGCCCAGGCGGATGGCGTGAAGGTGCGCAAGGACATCAGCAAGCTGGTCTATAACTCGCGCATTGGTTAAGCATTCTTTGCCCGCCACCGGCACCCTATGGGGTGCGCGGCGCGGGGGTACTTACAGTTGGTTGATATGGAACGCATCAAAGCGCGTTATCGCAAGCTCGTTTTCTTCACCTGGTTCCTGACGCTGGACCTGATCATGTTCGGCGCCTTCGTGCGCCTGACGGATTCCGGCCTGGGCTGCCCGGATTGGCCCGGCTGCTACGGCAGCGTCACGCCCTTGGGCGCCCAGGGCGACATCCATCAAGCGTCGCAAGCCATGCCGTTCGGCCCAGTGACGATGTCCAAGGCCTGGATCGAAATGATCCATCGCTACGTCGGCACCATCTTGGGCATGCTCATCATCGGCATCGTTTACATGGCATGGCGCTATCGCCGCGAACTGGGCCGCTCGCCCGCGCTGGCCGTGACGACGCTGGTCGCCGTGTGCGTGCAAGGCGCCTTCGGCGCGTGGACCGTCACGCACAAGCTGATGCCCGCCGTGGTGACGGCCCATCTGGTGTTCGGGTTGTCGGTGCTGGCGCTGATGACGTGGCTATCGGCCCGCGAACGCCCGCACTTGGCGATTGCCGCGGCGGCGGCGCGCTGGAAGCCCTGGGTGGCGGTGGGCTTTGGCCTGCTGCTGGTGCAGGTCACGCTGGGCGGCTGGGTCAGCACCAACTACGCCGCGCTGGCCTGCATGGACTTTCCCATGTGCCACGGCCAGTGGGTGCCCGACATGGATTTCCACGGCGGCTATTCGGTGATCCGAGGCCTGGGTGAACTGCCGTCGGGCGAAATGATCTCGCAGCCCGCGCTGACCGCCATCCACTGGGTGCATCGCAATTTTGCCTTTGTCGTGTTCCTGTACCTGGGGACCTTGGCCTGGCGGCTGCGGGCCGAACCGGGCTTGCGTGGCCCCGCCACCTTGATGCTGGCTCTGCTGGCCGCTCAACTGTTCACCGGCCTGACGACCATCTTCTTCCAGTGGCCGCTCTTGATCGCGGTGCTGCACAACGGGGGCGCCGCCGGCCTGACCTTGGCCGCCGTGGTGCTGATGGTGCGATTGTCCACGGCGGGAAGCGCGCGGACAGGGGGCAGTGGCCCCAATTCGGTGCGCGTTTAAAATAGGGTCCACTATGACCAGTCTTGCCGCTCCTCCCTCCGGATTGCTCCGCCAATATTTCGTACTCACCAAGCCGCGCGTCACGCAGTTGGCGGTGTTCTGCGCGGTCATCGGCATGTTCCTTGCCGTGCCGGGCATCCCCGATATGCGCCGCGTGCTGTTTGGCACCATCGGCATCTGGCTGCTGGCCGCGGCCGCCTTCGCCATCAACTGCCTGATCGAACAGGAAGTGGATGCGCGCATGCTGCGCACGGCGCGGCGCGCCACCGCCCGAGGCACCATTTCGGCCTTCCAGGTGCTGAGCCTCTCGGGCCTGTTGGGCGGCGCGGGCATGTTCGTGCTGTACACGCTGGTGAACCCGCTGACCATGTGGCTGACCTTCGCCACCTTTGTGGGCTACGCCGTTATCTATACCGTCATCCTCAAGCCGCGCACGCCGCAGAACATCGTGATCGGCGGCTTGTCGGGCGCGATGCCGCCGGCGCTGGGCTGGGCCGCCGTGGCGGATTCCGTGCCCGCCGAGGCCTGGGTACTGGTGCTGATCATCTTCATCTGGACCCCGCCGCACTTCTGGGCGCTGGCGCTGTACCGCAACCACGACTATGCCAAGGCCGGCCTGCCCATGCTGCCGGTCACGCACGGCAACCAGTTCACCCGCCTGCACATCCTGCTCTACAGCGTGGCGCTGGTGGCCACGACGCTGTTGCCCTACGCCATCCGCATGAGCGGCGCGCTGTATCTGTTGTCGGCATTGGTGCTGGGCGGCATGTTTGTGTCCTATGCGTGGCGCCTGTACCGCGCCTATAGCGACGAACTGGCGCGCAGCATGTTCCGCTTTTCCATTCTCTACCTGGCGCTGCTGTTCGGTGCCCTGCTGGTGGACCACTGGGTCGCCCTGCTGCGCTGACCCCTGGAGGTTGTTTGATGTCCATGTTTTCCGCCAGCCGCCGGCTGGGCCTGCGCCTTGCTGCCGCCGCCGCCGTCACTGTCCTTACCGCCACCCTTGCCGCCTGCGGCGACAGCGCGCCCACGTTCAAGGGCAGCGACATCAGCGGCACCCAGTTGGGGCGCGGCATGGAGCTGACCGACACCAACGGCAAGACCCGCCAGTTGTCCGACTTTGCCGGCAAGGTAGTCGTGGTGTTCTTTGGTTTCACGCAATGCCCGGACGTGTGCCCCACGTCCTTGGCCGAGCTGACCGAAGTCATGAAGAAGCTGGGCCCGGACGCCGACCGCGTGCAGGTGCTGCTGATCACGGTGGACCCCGAGCGCGACACGCAGGAAGTGTTGAAGCAGTATGTGACGGCGTTCGATCCGCGCTTTCTGGGCCTGACCGGCACGCCGGACCAAGTCAAAAAGGCCGCCGCGTCGTTCAAGGCGTATTACGCCAAGGCGCCCACCAAGGACGGCAACTACACGATGGACCACACCGCCGCGTTCTACCTGCTGGATGGCAAGGGCGAATCGCGCGTGCTGGCCAACAACACGCTGGGCGTGGACGCGCTGACGCACGACATCAAGGCGCTGCTGAAAGACTAGCAGGCTAGTGCGTAAGACGGATCAGCGGGCCTGTGTGCCCGCCGCAGCCCAGCCGGCCAACGCCGCCTGGGCTTTTTCATTCAGCTCGGCCACGGCAATATCGTGCCGGTGCGTGATGATCATCAGGGCGTAGGGCGTTGCCAGCGCCGCGGCTTCAGGGCACAGGCGCGACTCGTCGCCGACCGACGGCGAGACATTGCGCCAGTAGTTGATTGCCTGTTCGAGCTGGGGCAGGGAAATGGAATCCATGCGCTATTGTCCACGAATGGGCATGGCTGTCCACCGACGCGGCCCGCGCCTGAAACCCCTGCAAAGAAGCGTCACCATCGCAACATGCCGAAACCGCGCGCGGGTGCTATACCGATGCCGGTTAGTTACGATGGAGCATCGTTATGAATACATCCACCCGAATCCAGAACTCGCGCAGCGGCTTGCACCCCCTGGTTGCGGCCGCCGCTATTGCGGTCATCGTCATGTGCGCGGTGGGCGTGGCGGCGGTGATGGGCTGGCTGCCTACGCCGTCGGCCAATCCACACGCCGATACGCCCGTGGTTGAAGCGGGCCCTGAAGACGCCAACCTGGCGCCCGCTCCCGGGGCACAGCCCGGCCAGCAACAAGCGCAACAGGCCCAGCAGTCCGCGCCGCAGACCCAGCAGGCCCGGCCGGCGTCGGCCTCGGCGCCCCGCGCGGCGGCGCCCGCGCCGGCCAAGCAGGCATGCCAAAGCTGCGGGGTGGTGGAAACCATCCGCCAGGTGCAGGTTCCGGTGAAAGACAACAGCGACCATTTGGTCGGCACCATCGGCGGCGGTGTGGTCGGTGGCGTAGTGGGTAATCAATTTGGCGGAGGCAGCGGCAAGACGGCGCTGACCGTGCTGGGCGCGGTGGGCGGCGCTTTGGCAGGCCGTGAAGTTGAGCGTAATATCAGACAGCAACAAACGGTGACGCACTATGAGCTGACGGTCCGCATGAACGACGGCAGTGCGCGCCAGTTCCGCAGCGCGCAGCCGTTCGCCTTTGCCTCGGGCGATCACGTGCGCGTGGAAAACAACCAGCTGCTGCCGGGCTAAGCCGAGGCCGGTGGCGATCAGTCCATGGGGAGACCTGGCATGAGCGACCAATTCACGAACCCGTTTGTCCTTCCTGGCATGGGACAGAATTCCGATCTGTCGGGCAACCCCTTGCTGGCCAGCATGGAAATGATGCGCCAGGCCTGGGCCGGCCTGACCGGCCCGGGTGGCCTGGCCAGCAGCCTGCCCATGGCGCCGCCCATGAATCTTGAAGACCTGGACCGCCGTATCGCCGAGCTGCGTTCGGTGGAAAACTGGCTGCGCATGAACCTGTCCATGCTGTCTTCCACCATCCAGGGCATGGAAGTGCAGCGTTCCACCATCAGCACCTTGCGTGCCTTTGTGGACAGCGCCGCCAGCATGGACATGAACGCCGTGCGTGAAAGCGGCGCGGCCTCGCCGCTTGAAGTGGTGCTGGGCTTGAAGCCCGCGCCGAAGTCCGCCGCCAAACCGTCAGCATCGGACAGCGCCCGCGACGCCAAGCCGCAGGATTCTTCCTCCAACGCGTCGTCGGAATCCGACGCCGGCAACGCATCGGCCGCCGACTCGGCCGGGCCTGGCATGACCGAGCAAATGGGCGCCGCCGCGCAGTCCGCCTCCAAGGCCTGGTGGGACTTGCTGCAGCAGCAGTTCAACCAGATTGCGGCCGCCACCGCCGCGTCCATGCCGACCAACCCCGCCGAGCCGGGCGAGTCCGCCACGCCCAAACCCAAGGATTCCAAACCGGCCGCCAAGACCGAAGCCAAGGCTTCCAAGCCCGCCACCCGCAAGCCCGCGGCGCGCAAGACGGCAGCCAAGTCCGCGCCTCGGGCGTCCAAGAATAATGGGCCTGCCGACGGCAAGCCCTGAACTCCTTTCAATCGACCCGCATCGGCCGCAAGGCCGTTTGCGCCGTCTCTCAACCTATCAGAACTTATGCTTAATGTAGTGATCCTCGCCGCCGGACTGGGCAAACGCATGCAGTCCAACCTTCCCAAGGTCTTGCACACGCTGGCCGGTAAACCTATGCTGGCCCATGTGCTGGACAGCGCGCGCCAGTTGAAGCCCGCGCGCATCATCGTGGTGGTGGGCCACGGCGCGGACCGCGTCAAAGAGGCGTTTGAAGGCCAGGCGGACCTGCACTTTGTATTGCAGCAGCCGCAACAAGGCACGGGCCACGCGGTGCAGCAGGCCGTGCCGCTGCTGCTGGAAGGCGATGGCAAGGACGACGTCACGCTGGTGCTGTACGGCGACGTGCCGCTGGTGCAGCCCGACACGCTGCAACGCCTGCTGGATGCGCGCGCCACGGGCGCCGCCGTGCTGACCGAAGTACTGGACGATTCCACCGGCTATGGCCGCATCGTGCGCGATGACAAAGGCAACGTGTGCCGCATCGTCGAACACAAAGATGCGTCGGAAGCCGAACACGCCATCAAGGAAGTGAACACCGGCATCCTGACCGCCCCGACGGCCAAGCTGAAAGACTGGCTGACCCGTATCGACAACAAGAACGCGCAAGGCGAGTACTACCTGACCGACGTAGTCGGCCTGGCCGTGGTCGACAGCGTGCCCGTGGGCGCGGCGCAACCGGGCGCGGGTTGGGAGACGCTGGGCGTGAACAGCCGCGTGCAGCAAGCCGAGCTGGAACGCCGCTGGCAGAGCGAGCAGGCCCGCCGCCAGTTGGAAGCCGGCGTCACGCTGGCCGACCCTGCCCGCTTTGATGTGCGCGGCACCCTTACTTGCGGGCGCGACGTGTTCATCGACGTGGGCTGCGTGTTTGAAGGCAAGGTCACGCTGGCCGACGGCGTGCGCGTGGGCCCGCACTGCGTGTTGCGCGACGTGACCGTGGGCGCGGGCACGCAGATCGAGGCCTTCAGCCATTTGCAGCAGGCTGAAGTGGGCCAGGATGCGCGCGTGGGCCCGTATGCCCGCCTGCGCCCGGGCGCCGAATTGGGCGATCGCAGCCACGTCGGCAACTTTGTCGAAATCAAGAAGAGCGTGTTGGGCGCCGACAGCAAGGCCAATCACCTGGCCTACATTGGCGACGCCGACATCGGCCAGCGTGTGAACGTGGGCGCGGGCACCATCACCTGCAATTACGACGGCGTGAACAAGCACCGCACCGTCATCGAAGACGACGCCTTCATCGGGTCGGATACGCAATTGGTGGCGCCGGTGCGCGTGGGCCGGGGCGCAACCCTGGGCGCGGGCACCACCCTGACCCGCGACGCGCCGGCCGACAAGCTGACGGTGTCGCGCGCCAAGCAGATCACCGTTGAGGGTTGGCAGCGTCCCGCGAAGAAGTCGTGATGGCGGAGAACGACGCCGGCAAGGCCGCCCTGCCTGACGGCCTGCCCGCGCCGCGCCGTTACTGGGCGGCTGCCACGGTCATGACAGGCATCAGCCTGTCGGTGCTGGACACCACGATCGCCAACGTGGCGCTGCCCACGATTTCCGTGGACCTCAACGCCTCGCCGGCGCAGGCGGTGTGGATCGTCAACGCCTACAACCTGGCGGTGGTGATGACGCTGCTGCCCTTGTCGGCGCTGGCCGAGCGCATCGGCTTTCGCCGCATGTTCACCTTTGGCCTGATCCTGTTCACGCTGGCGTCGCTGGGCTGTGCGCTGGCCGGCACCCTGTGGCAACTGACCGCCGCGCGCGTCTTCCAAGGTGTGGGCGCCGCCACGCTGATGTGCATGTTCGGCGGCCTGGTGCGCAATATCTATCCCCTGCACATGTTGGGCCGGGGCATCAGCATCAACGCCACCACGGTGGCCGTGATGTCGGTGCTGGGGCCCACCATCGGGTCCGCCATCCTGTCGGTGGCGCCGTGGCCCTGGATCTTCGCCGTCAACCTGCCTATCTGCGTGCTGGCCATGTTCGGCCTGCGCCATTTGCCCGAAGTGCCGCGCAACGATGTGAAGCTGGACTGGGTCAGCGTGCTGCTCTGCATGGCGACGCTGGGCGTGTTCATTTCCGGCGTCGACATGATGGGCCAGGACCTGCTGCGCGGCATCGGCCTGGTGGCGATTGCGTCGGTGGCGGGCTGGGTGCTGGTGCGCCGCGCCAGCAAGCAGCCGGCCCCCTTGGTGCCGGTGGACCTGCTGCGCATCCGCCCGCTGGCATTCGCCGTGGGCGCGTCCGCCTGTACGTTCGCCGCGCAGATGGCGTCGTATGTGTCCCTGCCGTTCTACTTCCAGCAGGTGCTGGGACGGCCGTACCTGGAAGTGGGCTTGCTGATGGGCGCCTGGCCCGTGGGCACGGCCCTGATCGCCCCGCTGGCAGGGCGCCTGTCCGACCGCTACTCGGCCGCCACCTTAAGCGGCGTGGGGGCGGCGACCATGGTGGCCGGCATGCTGTGGCTGACCCTGCTGCCGGCCTCGGTGTCGAATTGGCCCATTGTGGCGGGCATGTTCATCGCGGGCGTGGGCTTCGGTTTCTTCCAGACGCCGAACAACCGCGCCATGCTGTCGGCCGCGCCCCGCTCGCGTAGCGGGGCGGCGGGCGGCTTGCAGGCCACCACCCGCGTGTTTGGCCAAAGCTTTGGCACCGCGCTGGTGGCCATCGCGTTCAGCATCAGCCTGGCGCACGGTCCGGGCCTGGCGCTGGTGCTGGGCACGATATGCGCCGCGTTGGCGGTGGTGGTGAATACGGTCAGGTTCAACAAACTACGCGCCTAGGGGCCGCCGCGCCCCTGGGTCCCGGCCGCTTCTATAATGGCGGCCGGCGCCTGGTTCCTCTTGCCAGGCGCGCAAGATTCCCTATTTTGAAGGCGTGCAGGCATGAAAATCACGGTCGTGGGTACCGGTTACGTGGGGTTGGTGTCGGGAGCGTGTCTGGCCGACATGGGCAACGACGTCATGTGTCTGGACGTGGATGCCGCAAAAATCGCTCTGTTGCGCCAAGGCGGCATCCCTATCTACGAGCCCGGCCTGGAAGACCTGGTCCGCCGCAACGTGCAGGCGGGCCGCCTGCATTTCACGGACGACGTGGCGCAAAGCGTGGCTTTTGGCGACGTGCAGTTCATTGCCGTGGGCACGCCGCCCGGCGAAGACGGATCGGCCGACCTGAAGTACGTGTTGGCCGCCGCGCAGAACATCGCGCGCCACATGACGTCCCGCAAACTGATCGTGGACAAGTCCACCGTGCCGGTCGGCACCGCCGACAAGGTGCGCGCGGTGGTGCAGAAGGAACTGGCCGCGCGTGGCGTCGACATCCCCTTCAGCGTGGCGTCCAACCCCGAATTCCTGAAGGAAGGCGCGGCCATCAATGACTTCATGAGTCCCGACCGTGTCGTCGTGGGCGCCGACGACGACTACACCGTCGGCGTGATGCGCCGTATCTACGAACCCTTCCAGCGCACGCACGACCGCCTGATGGTGATGGACGTGCGCTCGGCAGAGCTGACCAAGTACGCCGCCAACGCCATGCTGGCCACGCGCATCTCGTTCATGAACGAAATGGCGAACCTGGCTGAAGCGCTGGGCGCCGATATCGAACAGGTGCGTCGCGGCATCGGCGCGGACCCACGCATCGGCTACCACTTCCTGTACCCCGGCGCGGGCTACGGCGGCTCGTGCTTTCCCAAGGACGTGCAGGCGCTGGTGAACACCGCCGCCGAAAATTCGCTGCCCATGCGCGTCATCGAAGCGGCCGAAGCCGCCAACCATGCACAGAAATTCCGTCTGTCGGAAAAGCTGGTCGCCCGCTACGGCGATGACCTGCGCGGCCGCAAGATTGCGTTGTGGGGCCTGTCGTTCAAGCCGAACACCGACGACATGCGCGAAGCGCCCAGCCTGACGGTCATTGCCGAACTGACGCGCCGCGGCGCCGACGTGCGCGCCTACGACCCCGTGGCCATGCACGAGGCGGCGCGTGTGCTGGTCGGCCAGCCTGGCATCAGCTTCGCCATCGACATGTACGACGCGCTGGACGGCGCCGACGCGCTGCTGATCGCCACCGAATGGAAAGTCTTTCGCGCGCCCGACTTCGACCGCGTGAAGGCTCTGCTGAAAACGCCCTTGATCATCGATGGCCGCAACCTGTACACGCCGGCCGACGTGCGCGCCCTGGGCTTCGAGTATTCCGGCATCGGACGCGCATGAAGATCCTGCAACTGAACTTCGAGAAGGGCTGGCGCGGTGGCGAACGGCAGACGCTGTATTGCATGCGCGCCTTTCGCAAGGCGGGCCACGACGTCGAAGTGATGTGCCGGGAAGGCGCGCCGCTGGCCGAGCGCGCGCGCCAGGAAGGGTTTGTTGCCCACACCTGCCGCAACGTGCCGGGGCAATTGGCTTTTCTGGCGGGCGCGGGCCGCTATGACATCATCCACGCGCAAACCGCCAACACCATCACCTGGGCCGTGCTGACCAAATGGTTGCATCGCCGCCCGGTGGTGTTCTCGCGTCGCACCTCGTTCGTGGTGAAGCCGGGCGACGAATGGAAGACCGGTTTCAAATGGCGCCACGCCAATCTGTTCGTGGCCATCAGCGAGATGGCCGCGGGCGAACCGCGCCGCCTGGGCATTGAACCCGTCATCATCCGCAGTGCGGTTGAACCTCACACCATAGATGCCGACAACGTCGCCAAGCTGGTGCAGGAATTCGACCTCGCCGGCAAGAAGGTCATGGCCACGTCTGCCGCGTTGATTCGCGACAAAGACCCCGTGACCCTGGTGCGCGCCGTGGGCGAACTGGCCAAGACACGGCGCGACTTCATCTTCCTGCACTTCGGCGCGGGCGGCGACCGCGAGCAGCAAGCCAAGGACGAAGCGCGCCGTCTGGGTATCGAAGACGTCTACCGCTTCGCGGGCTTTCGTAAAGGCGTCGAAGATTTCTACAGCATCCTTGATGTGTTTGTGATGAGCTCAGAAGAAGAAGCGCTGGGCAGCAGCGTGCTGGACGCTTTCTTGCAGCATGTGCCGGTGGTCTCCACCGACGCGGGCGGCCTGAAGGAAAGCCTGGCCGATGGCCGCGGCGTGCTGGTGGCCGTGGGCGACCATCAAACCATGGCAGCCGGCATGGCCCGCTGCCTGGACGACGCGGCATTCCGTAAAGACGTCACCGAACGCGCGTACGAATACGTGAAGAACGAACACGACGTGCAGAAGATGGGGAACCGGTATCTGGCGCAGTTCGAGCGGTTGTTGGGGCGGGCTTAGGTAGGGGGTGGGTAGCCACAGCAACACCGCTGCATGATGGGTTCCGCGCGATGGGGCATTGGGGTTCTTGCCTGTGTCCGCGCGCGCTTCACCCATCCTACGGGTTTCGGTGCCTCTTTCACCTCCGCACATCAATCCTGGTTTCGAACTTGGCGCGGTGCACTGAAAAGAATGTGCGCACGTTGCGCACGTTGGCTAGTGCGGTGAACGCGCGGTGAACCAGCGCGTGGTAGGCGGGCATGTCTTTTACCTGGGCGATCACCACGAAATCCGGTCCTGGCGACACGCGGTAGCACTGCAGCACTGCCGGTTCGGTCAGCATGCTTTGTTCGAACGCGTCCAGGCTTTCGGCCGCCTGCACGTCCAGCGTGATCTCGACGATTGCCGTCAATGTGCTGCCCAGTTTTTCAGCCGCCAGGATGGCGACCTGCCTTTCGATGACCCCTTCGTCCACCAGGCGCCGAACGCGGCGCAGGCAGGTGGGGGGCGACGCATGCACCCGCACCGCCAGATCCTGGTTGGTCAGCGAGTTGTCCGCTTGTAGCTGCTCTAGGATGCGCAGGTCCAGATCGTCCAGTTCGGGCGCGGAAATCGGCGTGTTGTGCATGATTAATTCAAAAATTACTATTTAACGAAAGATTATTTAATCACAAATCTGTAAGCGAATTAACTTTCAAATTAGTGAACATTAAGAAATCATATTTCTTTCCGCCTCGCGCACAATGCGTCGGTACACGAACTTAAGCGGAGTCTTCCTATGTGCGGCATTGTTGGCGCCGTCGCCCAGCGCGACATCACCCCTATCCTGGTTGAAGGTCTGAAGCGGCTGGAATATCGCGGCTACGACTCTTGCGGCGTTGCCGTGTACGCCGACGGCAATCTGCGCCGCACGCGCAGCACGCAGCGCGTGGCCGAGTTGGCGGACCAGGTGGCACAGGACAAGGTCCAGGGTTTCACGGGCATCGCCCACACACGTTGGGCCACCCACGGCGTGCCCGCCACGCACAACGCCCACCCGCATTTTTCGCATCTGGGCAACGACGAGCCGCGCATCGCGCTGGTCCACAACGGCATCATCGAAAACCACGACGAACTGCGCGCCGAACTGCAGGCCGTGGGTTACGTCTTTGAAAGCCAGACCGACACCGAAGTCATCGCGCACCTGGTGAACCACCTGTACGCGGGCGACCTGTTCGAAGCGGTGCAGAACGCCGTGCGCCGCCTGCACGGCGCGTACGCCATTGCCGTGTTCTGCCGCGACGAGCCGCATCGCGTGGTGGGCGCTCGCCAAGGTTCGCCGCTGGTGGTGGGCGTGGGCCAGAACGAGAACTTCCTGGCGTCCGACGCGTTGGCGCTGGCCGGCACGACCGACCAGATCATCTACCTGGAAGACGGCGACGTCGTCGACCTGCAGCTCTCGCGCGTGTGGATCGTGGACGCCAACGGCAAGAACGTGGACCGCGAAGTGCACACCGTGCACGTGCACACCGGCGCCGCCGAACTTGGCCCGTATCGCCACTACATGCAAAAGGAAATCTTCGAACAGCCGCGCGCCGTGGGTGACACGCTGCAAGACATCGAATCGATTTCGCCCGAGCTGTTCGGCGACCAGGCCTACAAGATCTTCAAGGACATCGATTCGCTGTTGATCCTGGCCTGCGGCACGAGCTACTACGCCGGCCTGACCGCCAAGTACTGGATTGAATCGGTTGCGAAGATTCCGGTGGCCGTTGAAATCGCCAGCGAATACCGCTACCGCGACAGCGTGCCCAACCCGCGTTCGCTGGTCGTCACGATCTCGCAGTCCGGTGAAACCGCCGACACGCTGGCGGCGTTGAAGCATGCGCGTTCGCTGGGCATGGACAAGACGCTGACCATCTGCAACGTGTCCACCAGCGCCATGGTGCGCGAGTGCAAACTGTCGTACATCACGCGCGCCGGTGTTGAAATCGGCGTGGCGTCCACCAAGGCCTTCACCACGCAGCTGACCGCCTTGTTCCTGCTGACGCTGGCCCTGGCGCAAGTGCGCGGCCACCTTAGCGATGAGCAGGAAGCCGAGCACCTGAAGGCGCTGCGCCACCTGCCCGTGGCCATTGGTTCGGTGCTGGCGCTGGAGCCGCAGATCATGGCTTGGGCCGACCGCTTCGCGTCCAAGGAAAACGCCCTGTTCCTGGGCCGCGGCATGCACTACCCGATCGCGCTGGAAGGCGCGCTGAAGCTGAAGGAAATCAGCTACATCCACGCCGAAGCCTACCCGGCCGGCGAACTCAAGCACGGCCCGCTGGCGCTGGTGACCGAGCACATGCCCGTCGTGACCATCGCGCCCAAGGACGAGCTGCTGGAAAAGCTGAAGTCCAACATGCAGGAAGTGCGCGCGCGCGGCGGCGAGCTTTATGTGTTCGCCGATGCCGACAGCAAGATCCAAAGCGCCGAAGGCATGCACGTGATCCGCATGCCGGAAAACTACGGCAAGCTGTCGCCGATCCTGCACACGATCCCGCTACAACTGCTGTCGTATCACACGGCTTGCGCCCGTGGTACGGATGTGGACAAGCCGCGGAATCTGGCGAAGAGCGTGACGGTGGAGTGATGGGGCGATAAAAGTACGTTATTTTGAGAACTGGAAATAAAGTCGGTCGCGCGGAATAAAGTTGGTCGCAGCGCCGACGTCCTTCTACTCCTTCGATCTACCGCCATATCAGCTTTTACCCCATTGCAAGGGCCGCGTAAGCGGCCCTTCTTCATTTTTGGCACGAGGTTCGGCTCAGCAGAAGACGTACCGACAGCCAATCGCTGATACTGGGACAACCATTCAAACCGTCCTGTTGAACCGTTCAACACGGGCGTTTGCTGCGGCTTGCCCGGATGGACGCACTCGAGCTTGGTGTGCCACGCTTGGTTAACGTGGGATGGGAGCCCCTTGTACCAACTGCGTCGTCGCGCAGCACCGTGCGTCACCACCTCTGGTGAGGCATCATTGAATTGCTCCGAAATCTCAGTTCAACGCCCCGATTTGGACCGGCGCTCGCGGATGTGCGTAAACTTCCCGTGCTTAGCGTGTAGACACCGTGGAGGCATTTGAATGGTTGTGTTCTTAAACCTCGAAGCACTTACCTCTAGGATGGAGGGTGACACATGATCGGCTGGTGGATCATCGTATCGACAGGCAGCCCCGAGGAATGCGACCGCGCCGACCCAGAAGCGCGTCGTGCTGCCATCCTGGCGCAGTGGGAAGCAGGCGCTGGCGGCATCGGTTGGATCGAGCATTTGACGCAAGTGAGCAAGGCCGCCAAGTTCGCCGGTGGCGGCTATCCGAACCGCTATGCCGCGCGCGCTCGCGATGTGCTGCCATTGATCGAAGGCGGCGGTATCTTGCCATCCAAGGATGGCGTCTGGATCTTCGGCATCGACGAGGGCGAGGAATACGCGCAGCCTCCCGGTTGGGTAGGCAAGATCCAGGTGCATGCCGACCGTGTGGCCGCGTGTTCTCCGGATCAGCTCTTGACAATTGATGCCTGGGATCAATCCTGACTGTCATTTGAGGCCGCCAGGTCATAAAACGCGCAGCCCGCGCTTGGCCGGCGGCGCGTTCACAAATGTCGACCGTGTGCCCGCCGCGCGTCAGGGACCGTAAGCGTTGGCGCGCCAGGCCTCACGGCTCTTTGATCGAGTTCCCAGGTCGAGCTATTTCGTGAAGGAGATCATCAGGTATCCCGCGATATCTCCAACCTCCATATCGGCCGGGATGATGATGTCATCCGCGCGCACCTGCTTGCCGTCGGTTAGGCGGTACACCTCCCACCCCGGCTCGTGTGAAGCACTTCCAGCGCAAATCTTCCGTAAGCGTCGAACTTCATGGCATCTCCACGTGGTTATGCGGTCCGTGGTTACGGTCGCTACGGGCCCCTAAGCGGCCAAACTCGGGTATCCGGGTGGTGACGCGAATGCCGGCGTTCGACCCATCGCGGTCGGTCGGACCTCGACGCCGGATGACTACCGCGCATCAAAAGTTGCCGCTCGCACATCCTCAATTTTGGGGATGTCGCCGAAAGTCCTTCGCGCGTAGGCTGCAAGTTCAACAATCCGTCGCTAGTCAAGGAGATGGCATGCAAGTCCTTCTACTAGTCGTGTCGATCATTGGATTTTTTGCATCGGACACTGCATTTGCGCAGGGGCAAGTTCCACTGGCCAACGATAAGCTCATAAGAGCTACAAACTATGTTCAGGAACTTCGCACGCGTCGAGGAAACATTGCGACAGAGGATGCAATCCTCGCTACCAAGCTTAGCTGCGACGGGCTTCGAGAACTGACAAGAGATAAAACATTTCGCCAACGTGTGTCCGACGTAGCGGCAGCTGCAGACAAATACACCGAAACCAATGCGGCCATACGGCATAGCCTCGCACGCTTTCTCGATGAGTTTCTGAGCCCTGAAGTACTAGTCCTCGAGCGAGCTGGTCTCTCCAGCACGGCCATCGGTCATATCGTAAAAGACGGCTTCGATCTCCACGCACATGCATACATCGGCAAGTATGGGCGCGGCTCCGAAGAGTATTTTTTAAGAAACTTGGATGAGTTCACGGATGAAGTCTGTCGCGCCGCAGGCCAAGCCAAGCTAATAGCAGAGAGCAAAAAAGAAGACCTGCTGTTTCGCCTTGGTGTGGGCCTCAGTGGGGCTGTTGTAGTGCTCGCCGACTTGACACTTACTCCCTCTTGGACCGGACCGCTGGCTGTACAGTCCTACTCGTTCGGTTACGCGCTTTTTGTGGGAGCTATTCTCAAGTAGCCGGAGTACGCGCGCCTCTCAGCTCAAATGTTAATTACATGCTTCTTGATCCCACCAGCGGCGGCTCATGGCCGATAGCGGGCAGAGTGACGGCGCCAAGCGCCGTACAGGCTTCCTGATCGACCGGTTGGAGTGGCGTGATATCTGAAGATCGTACGCTGATCCGTCGATCACGACCGCTGGATGAGCCGAGCGGCGAGTGACCCATCCATTTCGCGACTAAGTCGCTGGAACACCGGAGGCACGAACGTTGCGACCGATTTTATTTCTCTCTTTCAACACTTGCGAATGCCTGGCCATCGAGGTCGATACGTCGTTGCCGGGAGTGCGTGTTGTCACGGTGCTGCAACGGCTAGCTGAAATGCGTGGCCTGCCGCGATCTATTACTGTGGACAATGGGCCGGAGTTCGCCGGAAGAGCCTTGGATGCCTGGGCCTACTAATCTGGCGTAAAGCTGTCGATTATTCAGCCGGGCAAGCCAGTGGAGAAAGCTTATATCAAAAGTTTCAACGGCAAGTTCCGCGACGAATGCCCTAACGAGCACTGGTTCTTGTCCCTGCGACAGGCCAAAGACTTGATCGAAAACTGGCGGGTCGAGTACAACACCGATCGACCCCACAGTGCGCTCGGATATTTAACCCCGGCGCAATTTGCGCAGGCTAATCAGAAACAAGGTTTTTTACCCCTAGACCCTATGTCGGTGTTGTACTAAATCTGTGGGCAGGTCATTCTCGTCCATTCAGTCACAACATCATGGAGAAAGCATGCCAAGATCTGTGGTCCGCATTGGCGATAGAACAAGCCATGGAGGCGTCGTCGTTACGGGAGATCAAACACTCAACGTGTTTGGCCAGGCTGCCGCCCGTAAGGGCGACATGACAACGTGCCCAAAATGTAAGGGGAGCTACCCGATTGTGGAAGGCACCCGCTCGACCGGCAGTTCGCAGTGGCTGGCGCTGGAGGGCATGCGCACGGCCTGCGGCGCGACCCTTATCGCCAGCCAGCATTTTTGGCGGGAGGCCGACGCGAGCGGCACGAGGTCAATGGTGCCAGCCGATACCAATTCAAATGCCTACAAGGGCCGCTTTCAGGTGTTCGATGACGCCTCGCGAGAGCCACTCTCTGGCCAACGATATCGTGTGACCACCATGGAGGGGACGCCGTTCGAAGGTGAAACGGATGCCGGTGGCTATACCGCCTGGATCGAGGCCCAATCCCCCGATATGTTGACTCTGGAACTGCTTGCTCGGAATCAGGATGAAACGTCATGAGTGATGGAGCTCCGACCTCCGGCGGAGGGATGTCTACTGGGGCCGGCACGACAACACCGGTAAGCTCCGGGCTGAGCCGGCTGGCGCCGCCAGACCAATCTGTATTGTGCTCGGCGATCTGCAAGTGCCAGGCGACCCCTGGTATCGGTAAGGACGGCCGCAAGCTGAATCAAGTGTGTGTATCCAGCCGCCTCAAGGAACTGGACAAGCTTCAAAGTGGGCGCAGCCCTTACAAGCCCGAGGTCAACTATGACATGACTCAGGAGCCGCCCGAGCCCATCATGGATAGCGAAGACGACACACAGCCACATAGCTGGCTGCGCGGCTGGATTGACAAGTACTGGGGCGATCCAGACAAGGGCCGGCCAACGTGGAAGCCCAACCGCGGTTATGTCCGGCGTCCCGATGTAGTGATCGTCAATGACCCGATGAACTCGCCCACTCAAGACAACATCCGGATGGTGGTGGAGATCAAATTCCCAAACGATGACCTTGGCGATGGTCAGTTAGAGGCTTACATAAGAATCGCCGGCAGTTTCGATAAAACTGTGCTGCTCGAATCTTCGGAATGCGACTGCAACCAGGTAGAGGAGCGCGAACGCCAGGCCGAAGAGCTAGACAAGTACGCCGTACCCTGAGACGACCTATGACAGACTTTCATCCCGACATGAGCCGCGAGGCGTTTGCCGCAGCACTTCGCGAGAACACGCAGGCGCAGCAGTTCCCCGGGGCGATGCTCATGCCCAAGAGCCGCCACGATTATGTAGGCGCGGTCATCGCCATCACAGGTACCTTGTATTTCGAAGGCGGCTATACGCAGCTTAAGCGGGAGGCAATCGCACAGTGTTTTGACGATTACCTGGCGCAGGCGGGCGATGCCCTTACATGGCTGTGGCGTGGCGAGCCCCCGTCAGGCCCGCCGTGCATGCCCTACGTCAAGGCTCCGAAAATCCGCGATTCTTTCGAAACGCTCGACGAAGACGAAAAGCTTGACCTGCAGTACACGAGCGGCACCAAGCGCGAGGACGCCGGCCCTTATTCCTTTTATGTCAATGCCGCACCGGCTTGGGCCGCCAAAAAAACAGGCCGTCTGGATGTGTTGCGGTTCACGTTGCCCTTTGTTGATATTGTCGAGCAACCGAAAGCCTTTCAAACCTTGTTCGTCGAATTCGCTGGGCGGCTGCAAGCATTGCATGGCCATGGCGGTTTTGGTTTTGTGCTGTCCCCGTCGGAATGGAACAGTAATCAGCCCACCGAAGCCTTCGCGTCGGAGCAGGCTCGCGGCGTTGATGTGGGGGCACCAGTATTCTCCGCCATGGTGCTCAAGCCCGACACGTTCAAGACAGTGTCTTGGCTGACCGCAATCAATCGTGACATGGTGACGCAGGCTGGCGGCTTGCACACGTTGCGCTCGGAATTGCCTCCAGACTGGTTTGCCTTCTATGACTATGGCGCTGGCATCGTCATTCAGGCTGGCAATGAACCCGACCTGGCTGCGACGGCTATCGACCCTAAGCCTCCGCAGTACGCGCTACCTAACGCAGCGCTCAAACCGCTGCGCAGTGCTGTGTTCGGGCTACACCTGGCAGCTAGTGCCGCCGGCGAACCGCGGCTGACCGGACTCAAAGGCGAAGCATGGGTTGAGCGCTTCGATGTATCTGACGAAGAGCTGCTCGACGTCAAGGCACGACTGCTGGATACGCCTCGGCTGGATATAACCCACACTCTGGACGAGCGACTGTAGCGCAGCCGGGGGACCAGCCCTGTGCATTGAAGGCGTCGCGCGCAGCGCCGCCTGGGCGTTTTACAACTCCTGAATAGTAAAACGCGAATACAATTCCCGCGTTGTATTGGTGATTTACAACCTATCTTGAGTATTTCAATTTTACTCAGTAGAATTTGTAAATCAGCAAAACAACGTGAGGCCTGTATGACCGATTTCACCGTCCGTACGGCGGAGCAGCTGCCTGCACTGCTCCAGGGTTTTCGCAAACAGTCCGGCCTGACCCAAGCGGATACGGCGATGCGCCTGGGCGTCAGCCAGCAGGCCTTGTCTCATCTCGAGCGCCATGCCGACAAGGTCAGCGCCGACCGCCTGCTGGAGCTTCTGAGCATCCTGGGCGTCGAGCTCGTGCTGCGCAAGACCAGCGAATCGCCGTCGCCCAAGGCGTCGGTTGGCCCCAACTGGTGAGCCCATGGGTCGACGCTCACACACCCGCACACTGAATCTCTGGATGAACGGCGAATTCGTCGGCACCTGGAGCGTGCAACCGCATGTCGGAGAAGTCCTGCAGTATGCCGACGCCTGGGTGGCATCCGGACAGGGGCGCCCGCTGTCGCTGTCCCTCCCCTTCACCCCGGGCAATCCGCCGCACCGTGGCGAAGCCGTGCGCACCTACTTCGAAAACCTGCTGCCGGACAGCAAGGAAATCCGCGAGCGCGTGGCACGTCGGTACCAGGCCGGCTCGACCAATGCGTTCGCCTTGCTGGCTGAAGTTGGTCGGGACTGTGTCGGCGCGCTGCAGGTGGTGCCGGGCCCCGATGCGCCGGACGGCGTGCAAGAGGTGAACGCGGTTCCGATGACCGACGCCGAGATTGCCCAGCTGCTTCGCAACACCCTGGCGCCAGGCCCCCTGGGCCGGAACGCTGCCGAGGATGAAGACTTCCGCATCTCCATTGCCGGAGCACAGGAAAAGTCGGCCATGCTCTGGTACGACGGGCGGTGGTGCCGGCCGCATGGCGCGACACCGACCACTCACATCTTCAAGCTGCCACTGGGCCTGGTCGCAAACATGAAGTTCGACATGAGCGATTCGGTCGAAAACGAGTGGCTGTGCTCCGAAATCCTGCGCGCCTACCAAATGCCTGTGGCGCGCACCGAGCCCCTGATGTTCGAGGACATGAAGGTGCTGGCGGTCGAGCGCTTCGACCGGATGTGGTGGGAGAGCCCAGAGGGCAAGCGCTGGCTCATCCGGCTGCCGCAGGAAGACATGTGCCAAGCGACGGCAACCCCGCCGCATTTGAAGTACGAGTCCGACGGCGGGCCGGGTGTGCGCCAAATCATGAAGCTGTTGGCTACGTCGCGCGCGCCTGACCGCGACCGTCGCACGTTCTTCCAGGCCCAGGTCCTCTTCTGGATGCTGCGTGCCACGGATGGCCACGCGAAGAACTTCAGCATTTTCCTGCGCCAGGGTGGCACCTACGAACTCACCCCGCTGTACGACGTACTTTCCGCTTACCCCGTCATCGGCAAGGGTGCGAAAAAGCTGTCTCCGTACGACGCCAAGATGGCCATGGCCGTGCGCTCGAAAAACCCCCACTGGGTCATGCGCGACATCCTGCGTCGGCACTGGATCGCCGTGGGCACCGAGCATGGCGTAGTGAATCCCGACGGTAAGGGGGTGGAGCATGTCCTCGACGACCTGGTGGCGCGCACGCCCGGGGTCGTGAAGGCCGTCCGCGCGCTACTGCCGGCGGGATTCCCCATGCACGTGGCCGACTGCATCCTCAACGGCCTGCAAGAGGCCGCTGACCACCTGGCAGGTTAGCGCCAGAGGACCAGCGTCCTTTATCGCGTATCAAATCACCCCGACACGGCTGGTGCCTCCTTGGGTCACGATTTGCACCCGCTGCCCCGCTGAGATGGGCACATCGGCCTCTTGGGCGATGACTCGTGTTTCGCCGTTGTCCAGCTGCACCGTTATCTCCAGCCCCGCACGGCGCGCTGAGGCATTCTCGATGGCGTTGCCGGCTGCCGCGCCGCCGATCAGGCCTCCGACGGTGGTCAGGCGCCTGCCGGATCCACCGCCGATGGCGTTACCGGCCACCGCGCCAAGCGCGCCGCCAGCAATCAATCCCGCGCCGGAACTGCCGGACGACTGGATGGTGATGCCTCGTACGGCGACCACCGTGCCTAACACGACAGTCTGCGCGCGTTGGGCCTGGTCGAAGGTGTAGACGCGCGACGACGCGCTTTGTTGGGCGCAGCCTCCCAGGGCCATCGCCGCCGCGCCGGCCAGCAGCGCGAATCGCAGGCGTCGACTGCGCGTCAGATTAATGCGTAGGTTCATGATCAGTCCTCGAAAGATACGAAATTGAGACGGGTGTACTGAAAGCGGCTCAGGGCGTCTTGCTCGGCATCGGTGTCGGCGTCGGCGTCGGCGTCGGCGTCGGCGTCGGCGTTGGCGCAGGTACCGGCGCCGCGCTGTCTGGAAGCGTAGGCGCGCGGTGCAGGCGTCCTTGCGCGTCGATCACGCCGATTGGGCGTCCGTTGAAGAACAGCGCGCGGTACGGCGTCCAGCGCATGGGCTTGCCGTCCACGGTGTCGTAGCCCGATGCTTCAAAGTCGTATTCCCAGCCCGCAATCTGCTGGCCATCCGCGTCCGCGGCCGAGGTTTGCTTGAGCGACGCCGCATAGCCCGCATCCCGATAGCTGACATACCGCGTGGGTGGCAGGCTGTCGCGCAGCACGGACAGGTATTGATAAAGGTCTTCCTCGCTGGGCGGTGTGCCGTAGCGGGCTTGGTCGCCACGGTCAGCGGGATGGCTGACGCATCCCGCAAGCATGCCGAACGCGCAGGCAAGCGCAAATCGTTTCATGAACAGTCCTCCTTAAGAACAAAAGGCCGTCCCAGCCGGCAAGGCCGCCGGAACGCCGGTCACCGCAAACCACGACATCGCGGTCGCGCGAGTGCGCAGGGATGTGCGGCCGCCACCTGGCGGCTCACATCGAAAACAGCAAAGGAATCATCACGACGCTGACGCATAAGGTCACCAGCATCAGCGGCGTACCCACCTTCAAATAGTCGACAAACCGGAAGCCGCCGGCCACGCTGACCAGCGCGTTGGCGGGTGTGGAGACGGGAGACATGAACGCCGCCGAACAGGCGATCGCCACCGCCATGACGTAGGGATGGGGTTCGGCGTGAATGGCTTCGGCCAAGCTGATCGCGACCGGTCCCATCAACACCGCCGTGGCGGTCCCAGAGATCACGGTGCCGAGCGCGATCGTTGCGCCGAACAGCAAGGCGATCTGGCCGTGCGCGCCCCAGGTCTGAGACAAGCGCAGCAGGTTCTCGGCGGCGAGGTCCACACCGCCGGTGTGGTCCAGCGCAATCGCGAATGGCAGCATGCCGATGATGAGGATGAGCGCGCGCCAGTTGATGGCCCGATAGGCAATGTCCAGTGTGATGCAGCCGAATAGCCCCATCAACAGACAGCCGATCAGGCCGGCGATTACGATAGGCACCCAGCCGGTGAGCATCAACGCAATCGTCAGCGCCATGACCAGCAGCGCAGCGGGCGCACGGCCAGGCACGGCCACCACCGCATCGGTCTCCACGGGCAGCGCAAGGCTCACGAGATCGTGCTCGACAGACTGCAACGCGAAAATCCCCTTCCACGGCCCGACCACCAACGCCGTGTCGCCCGCGCGCAGGGCAAGCGCGTGCACGGGGGCCTGCGATTGTCCATGGCGCCACACGCCGACCACGAACAGTCCATGTCGGCGCAGCAGCGCTGACTTGCGGGCAGAGGCCCCCACCAGACGAGAGTCCGGCGGGATAATCACCTCGACCATGCCCACGTCGCGCGACTGATCAGAGAAATAGTCGCCCGTCATGGGCAAGATGCGCAGCTCGTGGCGCTGGCAATATTCGCCGATCGGAAATGTCTCGTCGTCGATGTCCAGGAGCAAGACATCCTCGGCCTCCAGTAAGGCGTCATCGGTGGCTTCGAGCACGGCGCGGCCGAACCGGGCGCTACGTTCGATTGCGACCACGCATGCCTGCGCGCCCAGCTCCTCGTGGCAGACCTCAAGCCGCATGCCTACCAAGTCGGAACGGGGATCAACGTGCAAGCGATAGGCGCGTTCGCGCAAGGCATACTTCTCGACCCAGCCCGCCAGGCTTGGGCGCCGCGAATGCGAGCTGCGCGGCGGCTCCGTGGGCAGAAAGCGTCTCGCCACCAATAGATACGGGATGGCCGCGGCAAGCACCGCCAGGCCGATCGGCGTGAAGGCGAAGAAGCCGAAACCCGCGTGCCCGCTGTAGACCAGCGCGCTGTTGAGCACCAGATTCGGGGTGGTTGCCACCAGCGTCATCATGCCGCTGATGGCCGCCGCAGCGCCCATCGGGAACAGCACCTGGCGGCTCGATCCCGCAGTCTGTTGCGCGATCCGCAGGACGATGGGGATGAAGATGGCGACCACTGCCGTCGAACTCATCACCGATCCCATCGTCGCCACGGCAACCATGATAAGTACGATGAGCCGCTGCTCGCGTGTTCCTCCCTTGTGCAGCAGCCAATCGCCCACCGCCTGGGCTGCGCCGGTGCGCACCAGCCCCTCACCGATCACGAACAGGCAGGCGATCAGGATCAGGTTGGGGTTGGCGAAGCCTGCGATCGCCTCTCGATAGGTGATCGTTCCGCTCAAGGGCAGCACCACGATCACCATCAACGCGACCGCATCCGCACGGGGCCGGCCGACCAGGAAGAGCACGATCGCCACGCCGAGCAGCGCAAGAACGAGAGCGAGATCGGGCGTCATGATGAAGGTCCCCGGGCTCAAGGCGCGATGGCGCCGGCAGTGAGCGTCCAGACGCCGTAGACGCAGCCGGCCAGCACCGCCGCAAACACCGGCCATTCGCGGGCGGAGAACACCGCACCGGCCTGCTCTTGCCGCACGCGCAAGAACAGCAGCGTGCCAGGCGCATACACCAGCGTCGATAAGGCGAAGTATTGCAGCCCACCCGCATACATCATGCCGACGGCGTAGACGCAGGCAATGCTGCCCAGAGCGACCTCATAGCCGCTACGCCGGCTCCAGCGCGGGCGGGTCTGCCTGTCGCGCCAGGCGGTCAGCAGCCCAAAGCCGGCCACGAACAGGTATGGCATCAGGCTCATCGAACTGGCCATGTGTTTGATGAGCACGAAGGTGTCGTCGGTGAACAAGGTCACGATGAGGAACACCTGCACGAATCCATTGCTCAACCAGAGTGCCGCTGCCGGCACGCCATGGCGGTTCTGACGGCCCAGGATGGCCGGCATCGTGTCCGCCTTGGCGGCCGCGTGCAACACCTCGGCGGCCAGCAGGACCCACGACAGGTAAGCCCCCCCCACCGAGATCATGAGGCCGACGCTTACCATCACACTGCCCCATGGCCCCACCACTTCACGCAGCACGCCCGCCATCGATGGATTGCGCAGCGCCGCCAGTTCGGCGCGCGGCAAAATGCCATAGGACAGCAGCGTCACCGCCACCAGCAAGGTCAGTACCAACAGAAAGCCGATGATGGTAGCGGCGGCCACGTCTTCGCGCCGCCGCGCGTAGCGCGAATAGACACTGGCCCCTTCCACGCCCAGAAAGACGAACACCGTCACCAGCATCGTGCCCCGCACCTGTTCGAGCAAGCTGCCGCTTACCGACGCGCCTTCTTGGATGTTGGCGAGCAGCACGTCGGTATCCAGCGCGACCACCACACACACGATGAAGATCAGGATCGGCACGATCTTGGCGATGGTGACCGCCAGGTTCATGCCGGCCGCCTGGCGGATGCCGCGCAGGATGGCGAAGTGCACGCTCCAGAGCAATAGCGACGACACGAGTACCGCGGCGACGGTGTCGCCGTCGCCAAACCCTGGCACCACCGCGCCTAGTGTGGCCTTGAAGACGACGAAGTAGCTGACATTGCCCAGGCACGCCGCCGTCCAATAGCCCAGCGCCGCCAGGAAGCCGATGTAGCGGCCAAAGCCGGCCTTGGCGTAGGCGAAGATGCCGGCGTCAAGATCGGGGCGCCGGCGTGCCAGGTACTGGAACACCAGCGCGAGCGTCAGCATGCCAGTGCCGGAGATGGCCCAGGCGAGCAGCCCTCCCACCGGCCCCGTATACCGCGCGAACAGGGCCGGCAGCGAAAAGATGCCGGCGCCGACCATGGAGCCGACCACCATGGCGACCAGCGCCAGCCGTGAGAGTTTTGCCGTCTCGATGCTCATCCCATGCTCCCGTGCGGCGTCAGTTGACCTGGTGCGTCAGACCGGGTCGCGGATGATCGGGCACGTCATGCAATGCCCGCCGCCCCGGCCGCGTCCAAGCTCGGCGCCCACGATGGACACAACTTCGATGCCGGCTTTGCGCAGCAGCGTGTTGGTGTAGACGTTGCGGTCATAGGCCATCACGACGCCGGGCGACAGGCAAACGAGGTTGGCCCCGCTGTCCCACTGCGTGCGTTCGCGCACGTAGGCATTGCCGCCCGTCTGCACCACCCGCATCTTCTTCACGCCGAGCGCCTCGCCAATCACCTCCACCAGCGAGCCCTTGTCCTTGTGCAGTTCAAGCGTGCCGGGCTTGCCGCCTGGCCGATAGGAGAAGGCCTGAATCTTGTCGACGATGTCGGGATACATCAGCAGGCAATCCCGATCGGCGAAGGTCAGTACCGTGTCCAGGTGCATCGCGGCCCGCAGCTTGGGCATGGCCGCGACGATGACCCGGTCGGCGGCGTCCTGTTCAAACAGCGCGGCGGCGAGCTGGCTGATCGCCTGGCGCGAGGTCCGCTCGCTCATGCCGATCAGCACGGTGCGGTTGCCGATCGGCATCACGTCGCCTCCCTCAAGCGTGGACAGACCATGGTCGTGCACCGGGTCACCCCACCAGACGTTGACGCGGCCGGCAAAGTCGGGATGGAAGCGATAGATGGCGGTCGTGAGGATGGTTTCCTCATGACGCGCAGGCCAATACAGCGGGTTGAGCGTGACCCCGCCATAGATCCAGCATGTGGTGTCACGCGTGTAGAGCGTGTTGGGCAATGGCGGCAGTAGGTATTCGGTGACGCCGGCCGCCTCTTTGATGAGCGCCAGTTGTTCACCGCCAATGTCTTCGGGAAACTCTTCGGTGGAAAGCCCCCCGATCAGCGTCTCGGCCAGCTTGCGCGGCGGCAGGGATTCCAGATAGCCGCGTATCTCATCCAGCAAGCCCAAGCCAAGCTGATTGGCCACAATCTGGTTGTCGAGAATCCAGGTGCGCGCTTCGGGCAACGCCACTGTCTCGGCAAGTAGATTGTGCATCTCCACGACATCGACGCCACGGTCGCGCATCTTGTTCATGAAATCAAAGTGATCGCGCTTGGCGTTATCGACCCACAGCACGTCGTCGAACAGCAGCGCGTCGCAGTTTGATGGCGTCAACCGCTCATGCGCGCGGCCTGGTGCGCAAACCATGACTTTACGCAGCACGCCGACTTCAGAATACACGCCAAATTGTTGATTTTCCGACATGACCTTCTCCCATAACGGTTAAATAACGATCCAGCCGCGGACCAGGCCATCGATGGCCGCTCCACAACCGACCGCAGCGATCACGAAGACCACCAGTTCCACCTGCGTGAAGAGTCGTTGCCCCTGCTCCCGGCGGGCCCAGTAATAGAGGATGGTGCCGGGCGCATACAGCAAGGCGGCCAGCAGCACGTACTTCAGGCCGCCCGCGTAAATCATGAATGCGCTGTAGAACGCAGCAATGCCTGCCAGCACCAGATCGCGCGTGCGGGCACTGTCGCCCTCGTAGGTCTCGCCTCGACGCGCGAGCATGAAGCCGAACGCCGCCACCAGCAGATAGGGAATCAGCGACATCGCGCTGGTAAGGTTGAGCATCAGCGAGAAGGCGTCGGTGGACCAATAGGTGCTGATCACGAACAACTGGATGATGATGTTGGTCAGCCACAGCGCGGTTGCCGGAACGCCGTTCTTGTTTTCGCGAGCGAAGATCCGCGGCATGTCTTTGTTCTTTGACGCGGCGAACAACACCTCGGCGCAGATCAATGACCACGCCAGGTACGCGCCCAGCACCGAAATCAGCAGGCCCACACTCACGAACACAGCGCCCCATGGGCCAACCACGGAGGCAAGCACGCCGGCCATCGACGGCTGACGCAGGCCGGCGATTTCGGCCTGTGGCAGCGCGGCGTATGGCAGCAAGGTCACCAGCACCATCAGGCTCAGGGCGGTGACGAAGCCGATCAGCGTTGCCACGCCTACGTGCGAACGCTTTGTCGCGAAGCGCGAATACACGCTGGCGCCCTCAATGCCGAGAAACACGAACACGGTCACCAGCATGGTGCGCCGCACTTGTTCAAACAAGGTGGGGCCGCTGCTGTCACCCCAGAGGTTGGCGCGAAACAGGTCCAGTTTGAAAGCGATGGCAAGCATCACGATGAAGACCAGGATGGGAATGATCTTGGCTACCGTGACGACCGCGTTGATGATGGCGGCCTGCTGCACGCCGCGCAGGATCACGAAATGGAACGTCCAGATCCCTGCTGATGCCGCCAGGATCGCGATCACCGTGTTGCCGTCACCAAACACCGGAAAGAACGCACCGAGCGTGGATTTGATCAGCACCCAGTACGACACGTTGCCTATGCAACTGCCGATCCAATAACCGAAGGCGGAGAGGAACCCAAGGTAGTCGCCGAACCCCGCCTTGGCATACGCAAACACGCCGGCGTCCAGATCTGGCTTGCGCTCTGCCAGGGTCTGGAACACGCGGGCAAGCGTAAACATCCCAGCCCCCGCGATCAGCCACGCGATGACCGCGCCGATGATGCCCGTGGCGCCGCCAAAGGTGCGCGGCAGGGAAAAAATGCCCGCGCCGATCATCGACCCCACGACCATGCCGGTCAGGGCAAGCAAACCAAGCTTCTTTTCAGCACTGCTGTTCATGGTTCATCTCCGGTAGGCCGCAAGGCCGTTCGTGGGTGGGATGCAAGCGGCCGGATCCCTTGTCGGTCGGTGACGGGCGAGCCCGTTGACCGGCTTGCGGTCCAGCATGAGGTGGCTGCAATAAGCATGGGCACGCCGATGAACGTGCCCGGGATGCCCCAGACCAGCCCCCAGAAGAACACCGCCAGCATCACCAACAGCGGCGAAAGCGAGAAAGCGTTGCCGGCCAGGCGGGGCTCGAGATAGCAGCCGTAGCCGATCTGGATCACATTCAGAATCAGGAATACCGCCAGCGCGCCTTGCAGCGATTCAAACTGCACAAACGCGAAGAACGACGGAAAGAGCGTCGCCAGCAGGGGGCCGAGGAAAGGGATGTAGTTCAACAGGAACGCCAGCCCGCCCCATGCCGTGGCCAACTCCAGCCCCGCGTAGATCGCGAACAGCCAGACCGTCACGCCGGTGAGCACGCTGGCGATCGTTCGGATCAGCATGTAGCGGCGCAGCTTGCGCGCGATGCTGCCCGCCACGGCGATCCAGTGGTCGGCACGCGGCAGCAACTGGCGCAGGCGTGCCGGCGCGTCGTGCAGTTCGTACACGCCAAGCGTGATGAACAGGAACGACAGAAAAACCAGCCCCGCCATGCTGTTGAGCCGCGACAGCACTTCCTGGATTGCGCGAAGCAGCAGCGAGGCGTTGAAGTTGTCCAGGAACAGCGTCACCATGATTGCCAGCCGCGGATGCATGTCGGCCGTTTCCATGCTGAACAGCCGTTGAAGCCGCGCCGCGTTGGAGATGATCCACTGGGCCACCAGGGTGAATCCCCACGCCGCCAGCGACAGAAACAGCAGTGCCGCGGCCAGCGTCAACACAAGCGTCAGGGTCGCGGCAAGCACCGCGCCCATCCGGGGCCGCAGCACAGCTTGCAAAGGCGCCACCAGCGCCAGGATGAAGATGGCGAACGCCAGTGGCACGAACACCGGGCTGGCCAGGTACAAAAGGCCTAGCGTGAGGAGCGCGGCGCTCCAGCGCGCCGCCGCGCTGGAAAGCGGCGGGGCAGTGAAACGCGCACGGGCTGCTGGTCTCGTCATCTGGGAATCACCTCGTCCACACGGTGGATCAGATACGCATAAAACGGGTTCGACGTCAGCCGCGCCAGGGAGTCCATGCCTCCGATCAGGGCGCCTACCTCGCCCCGAATCGACAGTGCGCCTAGGCTGATTCCATACTCTTCGATGTTGTCGGGGTGCTGCCCGTAGAGGGTGTCGTTGGTGGGAAACGGCAACGCCACGTGCGACAGTGAATAGATCTCTTGCGGATAGCGCATGCCGATCGGAAGCTCGGTCACGCGGGTCTCGCAGCGTTCGCTGATGCGCTCGACCATCTCGCTGGATTCGGTAGAGGCGTTGGTCACGATGGTGAGGCGATAGTTGCAAGGCTCGCCGGGCAGGCTCCGTGCCAGTGACCAGTCCACCCCGCGGCGGAACAAGGGGCCAAGCTTGGTGGCGCGGTTCAGGTCGAACAGCACCAGGTCGCTGCCGTTGGGTGGCAGACGGGCATACAGCGCATTGACGAGCGCGCGCGTGCTGACCGTGAAATCCAGGACCGAATGGAAGGTCAGTATCGGCGGCAAGGCTGTCAGCGTGCCCTGCCGCTGGCGCAGGGCGATGGTGTCCTGCAATACGTTCGTCAGTTCATACGACTGCCGCGCCGCGTTCACCGGGAAAGAGTTGTACTTGAACGGGTTGAATTCGGGCACGATGTTCAGCCACGCCGCCTTGGAGAAAGCAGGCAGGATCGCCGGCAGCCCCGCGAGACCGGCGAAGCGGGCGAACTGCGTGATGCCGATCATCGGCGAGATCAGGATCAGCCGGTCGGGACGCGCCAGCGACGGGTCGTCGATCGCTTCCATGGCGCTCATCAGCGCAAGCGCCCCGCCGTTCGAAAAGCCGACGATATGCAGGGGCAACGGCGCCGGCACCAGCCGCCGCCCTTCGCGCACGGCCAGGCGCGTGGCGGCCAGCCAATCTTCCCAGCCCGCGTCGGTTAACGCGGCAGGCACGGTTCCATGACCCGGCAAGCGGATTGCCACCACCGCATAACCTGCCTGGCGATAGTGCACCGCCAGGTGGCGCAGGCTGTAAGGCGAGTCGGTCAGCCCGTGCAGCAGCACCGCCACGCCGGCGGGCGTGCCCTCGGGCATCAGCACGTACGAGCGGTTCCAGTCATGGGCGAAATTCGCGGGATGCACGGCGGCGCCGCTGAAGTAACGGTTGCTCTCGACGCGATCCTGCCGCTCCAGCTGCTCGCTCACGTGTTCGCGGACCTGCTCGAATATCTTCTGCTCGCGAGCCAGATAATCTTGCCAGGTGCTGTGTGCGAGCGTTTCGCGGTCGAGCTCGTCGGGCACGTAGGTGTGCCACACGGCCAGGGGCGGGCTCTGCTGGATGTCGTACAGCCGCAGGCCGATCACGGTCACGACGCACACAAGCAGGACCAGCGCCAGGATGCGCAGCGCGCGGCGCAGACGCGGCCAACGGCGCCCGCTCATTGTCCGCTCCGCGCGGCTTGCGTTACGACGGGGTCGTCGAGCCCCCCGCCCAGCGCCACGTACAACGACACCCCATTCTGCAGGGCGGCCGCGCGCAACATCAACAATTGCAGTTCGGCGCTGAACAGATTGCGCAGCGCATCCATCACCTCCAGATAAATCGAGATTCCGTTTTCGTAGCGCAATTCAGCGGTCTCAGCCAGCCGGGTCTGGGCCTGGATCGCCGCTTCCTGCACGGCCAGTTGCTCGCGTAACTGCTGGCGCCTGACCAGCCCGGTTGCGACTTCGCTGAAGGCAGTCTGTACCGTCTTCTCGTACAGTGCGACGCGCTCCTCGCGCTGCGCGAGCGATAGATCGACCGCCGCGCGGCGCTGGCCGAAGTCGAACAGCGGCAAGGCAGCGCCGGCACCGAAGGTCCACACCTTGTTGGGCCCTTCGAAAAGTCCCGAAAGCTCGCCTGAGGCATAGCCGAACGAGGCGGTCAGGGCGATGCGGGGAAACAGCGCTGCCCGCGCGACGCCGATATTGGCGTCGGCGGCGGCCAGCGCGGCTTCTGCCTGGCGCACATCGGGCCGCAGCAAGAGCACATCGGATGGCAGACCCGGGCTCAGCGCCTCGAACTGACCGGCGTTGGCAATGGGATTGGCCGGCGTTGCGGTCAGGTCGGGCCGCGAGCCCACCAGCACCCAGAGCCGATTCCAGCTCTCGGCCGTGGTGCGGCGCAGTTCGGCCAACTGCCCCTCGGCTTGGGTCAGCAGAATGGCCGCCTGATCGAAATCGACGGAAGACGTCACCCCCGCGTCGAGCCGGTCGCGCGCCACCGACAGGGCATAGCGTCTTACCAGCACCGTGCGCAGCGCAAGCGCAATCCCTTCTTCGCCGGCGCGGGCGTCGTAATAGCTTGCCGCCACGTTCGCGATCAAGCTCAGGCGGAAGGCCCGCTGGCCTTCCACCGTGGCGAAGTAGTGCTGCAATGCGGCCGCGCTAAGGTTGCGCATTCTGCCCCAGAGGTCGAGCTCGAACGCGCTTACGCCGACCTGCGCGCCGAACTGGCTGAATTCGATGGTGCGCGTACTGCCTGCCAGCGCGGGATCCAGGCTCGAGAGCGGCGCCTGGTTGCGGCTGGCACTGAGCCCGGCATCAATGTGCGGTACCTGGTTGGCGCGCTCGATCCGATAAAAGGCGCGCGCCTGTTCGATACGCGCCGCCGCGGCCGCCAGATCACGGTTGTGGATCAGTGCCTCGCCGATCAGCATGCGCAACTGCATATCGCCGAAGAATTGCTGCCAGGCCACGTCTTGCGCGCTCGTGCCGACCGCGGTGTCGTCGTCCGAGAACCGGTCGGGCAGCGCAACGACGGGGGCCGGCTCACGCGGCGCGAAGTTGCAGGCGCTTAACAACAGGGCCATCGCCAGCAGCAGTGTCAGGCGCGTCATGGCGCCTCCTTGGGCGCCGCGCCAGCCGGGCTGCGGCGGCCGAGCCATTTGCGCGTTGCAACGTAGAACAAGGGCGTAAAGAAGACACCGAAGATCGTGGCAGTGAGCATGCTGCCCATCACGCTGGTGCCCACCGCTTGACGGCTGGCGGCGCCGGCGCCGGTGGCGAACACCAGCGGCAGCATGCCCAGCACGAAGGTGACGCTGGTCATGATGATGGGCCGCAGACGCTGGCGCGCCGCATCCAGCACGGCCTCGTCGCGTGGCCGCCCGGCCTGCTCCTCCTTGAGCGCGAACTCGACGATCAAGATGCCGTTTTTCGCCGCCAGGCCGATGATGGTGACCAGACCGATGTTGAAGTAGATATCGGCCGACATGCCGCGTGCCAGCGTGAACGCGGCCGCGCCCAGCACGCCGAAAGGCAGCACCAGCAACACCGAGATCGGCACCGACCAGCTCTCGTACAAGGCGGAAAGCAAGAGGAACACGACAACCAGCGACAGCGCGAGCAGCAGCGCCACCTGGTTGCCGGCTTGCCGTTCCTCGAACGCGGTGCCGGTCCATTCATAGGTCATGCCGGGTGGCAAGACAGCGTCGGCAATGGTCTCCATCGCAAGCAGCGCATTGCCGCTGGACTGGCCGGGCGCACCTTGGCCGGAAAGGGTGATGGCGGGAAATCCGTTGTAGCGTTCAAGCTGCTGCGGCCCGCTGATCCAGCGGCTGCGGGCAAAGGCCGACATCGGCACCAGCTCGCCGCGATCGTTGAGCAGCTGCATGTCCATCACGTCCTGCGGACTCATGCGCTGCGCCGCGTCGGCCTGCATGAACACGCGCAGCACGTTGCCGTCATGCAAAAAATCGTTCACATAATTCGCACCGAAGGCCAACGCAAGCGCCTGGTTGACCTGCCCCAGTTGCACGCCTAGCGCGCGGGCATGAATACGATCGACCTCAACATAGAGTTGCGGCGCGGGCGGCATGCCATCCAGCCGGATGCCGGCCAGCACCGGACTTTGCGCGGCCGCCGCCATCATGGCGCTGGCCGCCGCGCTCAGGCCCGCGCCGCCCTGGCCCGAGCGGTCCTGCACCTTGAGCGAAAACCCGGCGGCGTTACCCATCGAGGGAATCGGCGGTGGATTAAGCGCGAAGATCTGCGCCTGCGGGATCGTGAAGAAGGCGGCATTGCTGCGCGACACCAAGGCATCGACCGACCTTTCGCGGTCCGCCCAGGGGTATAGGTCGACGAAGGACAGCGCCGCCGTCTGGCCCTGGCCGAAGAAGCTGAACCCGACGACTGACGCCACATTACGCACTTCTGGCTGACGCCTCAGGTACGCCTCGGCTTGCGTCACCGCCGCCTCGGTGCGTTCCGCGGTCGCCCCGGGGGCCCCCGTGTACGACACGAAGAAGTAGCCTTGGTCTTCGCTTGGCAGATAGCCACCGGGAATGCGCGAGAACAGCAGGATGGTCAGCCCGCAGACCGCAAGAAACGCCAGCAGCCATCGCACGGGATACTTGAGCATGCGCGCCAGCGCCCGCGCATAGCTGGCCGTCAATCTGTCGAAGCCGTGGTTGAACCGGTCGAACACCCAGTATTTAGCGCGTGCCAGCCTTCCATGCGTGCGGGGCGGGGCAGGCCGGAACAAGGTCGCGCACAACGCGCCGCCAAGCGACAAGGCCAGCACGGTTGATATCACGATGGAAACGGCCAGCGTGATCGAAAACTGGCGGTATATGGCGCCGCTTGATCCGGGAAACATCGCCATCGGCACGAACACCGCCACCAGCACCAGCGTACTGGCCACCACGGGTCCCCAGACCTGCGCGACCGCCTTGCGCGTGGCGTCGCGCGCGTCGAGCTGGTCTTCGTTCATGATGCGCGACACGTTCTCCGACACCACGATCGCGTCATCGTTGAGGATGCCGATCGCCACCACCATCCCGAATAGCGACAGCAGGTTGATGGACGCCCCGAACAGGTAGAGCCCGGCGCAGGTGCCGATCAACGCCACCGGCACAATGACCGTCGGCACCAAGGTCGCACGCCAACTCTGTAGAAAGAGGAACACCATGACGGTCAC
This sequence comes from Achromobacter spanius, assembly GCF_029637605.1. Classification (NCBI taxonomy): domain Bacteria; kingdom Pseudomonadati; phylum Pseudomonadota; class Betaproteobacteria; order Burkholderiales; family Alcaligenaceae; genus Achromobacter; species Achromobacter spanius. Next base: position 4,708,202 of record NZ_CP121261.1, read on the forward strand.
GAGCAGCAAGGCCTCGACCATCGTGCCCATCACCGAGCGCACCGAGGTCACGATGAAGGGCGTCGTGTCGAAGGGGACGCTCCAGCTCACCCCCTGCGGAAACACCGATTCGAGCTCAGCCATGCGTTCGCGCACTTGCTGCGCCACGGCCAGGGCATTGGCATCGTTGGCAAGCTGGATCGCGATCCCGGCGGCGGGTTTGCCATTGACGCTGAGCCGGAAGCCATAGTTCTCGTTTCCAAGCTCCACGTGCGCCACATCGCCCACCGTGACGGTGGACCCGTCCGGGTTGACGCGCAGGATGATGCGACGGAATTCGGCGGGCGTGGAGAGCTGGCTTTGGGTAATGATGGGTGCGTTGAACTCCACGCCATCGGCCAGCGGCTGATCGCCCAGCGCGCCGCTGGCGGTCTGGGCATTCTGTTCCTGCACCGCGCGCATCACGTCGCCGCTACTCAGGCGGAAACTATCGAGCTTGCGCTGATCGACCCAGATGCGCATGGCGTACGACGACCCGAACAACTGCACGTCGCCCACACCCGGAATGCGGCGCAGTTCATCAAGAACATTATTCGAGACGAAGTTGCCCATCGCGACGGCGCTGACCCCGTCGGTATCGGATTGAAGCGCGATCAGCATCAGGAAGCCGCTGGACGCCTTGGTCACCGTGACGCCCAGTTGCCTTACCTCGGCCGGCAGTCGCGGCTCGACCCGGCTCAGGCGGTCTTGCACCTGGCCGCGCGCAATGTCGAGATCCGTGCCGGGAAGCAGGGTCACGGTGATCTGCGCCGTGCCGTTGGCCCGGCTGACCGAAGCCAGGTAGAGCAAGTCGTCGACCCCATTCATCTCCGACTCGATCACCGACGTAACGGTGCGATCAATGGTCGTGGTGTCCGCGCCGTGATAGGTCGCATTGACGGTGATCGACGGCGGCGCGATGTTGGGATATTGCTCCACCGGTAGCAGCCAAAGCGCAATGCCGCCGAACAGCAGGACGAACAGCGCCACCACCCAGGCGAAAATCGGCCGATCGACGAAGAACGCATTCATCGGGCGCCTCCGGTATCGGCCGGGGCCGCCTGCTGCACACGCTGCCCGGGCGCAACCTTGTGCCAGCCTTCCACGATGATGCGATCCCCGGCATGCAGCCCTTCGCGCACCTCCCAACGGCCGTTGAGCTGCGCGCCGACCGTGACGCGGCGCAGCTGTGCAACGTCGTCGGCGCCCACCACGAACAACGAAGCGCTCTCGGCATTGAGCTGCACGGCGCCCAGCGGCACCCAGATGGTGTTGCCGCGCGCGCCTACCCGCACCCGCCCGGTCACGAACTGGCCGGGCAGCAGCACGCGTCCGGCGTTCTCGAAGCGCGCGCGGACGGTTTGCGCACCGGTGCTGGCGTCCACCGTCAGATCGGTGAAGTCGACCCGGCCTACTTCGTCATAGGGCCTGCCGTTGGCGAGTGTCAGGTGCACCGGGAAGCGGTCGCCGTCGTCGAGTTGCAGCGCCCCGTGCTGCAACTCGTCAACCAGGTCGAGGATCGCGGTGTTGGATTTGGGAAAGGTAGCGCTGATCGGTGAAAGCTGATTCACCTGCGCCAGCAGCGTGGCCGATGCGGCGCTCACCAGGGCTCCCTCGCTGACGAGCCCGCGACCGACCCGGCCCGCGATCGGCGCGCGCACAACACAACGCTCTAGCCGCAGCGTGGCAAGCGTGACGGCCGCCTGGGCATCGGTCACGCCGGCCTGAGCCTGGCCGAGCGCAGCCACGGCGGCCTCGAATTCCTGTGCACTCACGGCCTGGCGCTTCACCAATGGCCGGAAGCGATTCACCACCGATTGCGCATTCTGCTGCACGGCTTCGGCGCGCTGCAGCATGGCCCGCGCCTGCGCCAATTGCGCGCGATAGTCGCTGTCATCAATCTGGAATAGCGGCGCGCCTTCCTCCACGTCGCTGCCTTCGGTGTACAGCAGCTTCTGCACGATGCCATCCACGCGGGCACGCACCTCGGCGCTTCGGATCGGCACGATACGGCCGGGTAACTCGATGTCTACGCTCGCCGACTCGGCCTGCACGGTGGCAAGCGTAACGAATGCGGGTGGCGGCCCATCACCCACGTTCGTTTCGCGGTCGCCACACCCCATCAGTACGGCCAGCAGCAGCGGCGCGACACGGCGCACGGACCTAAGCTTGCCCTTCAGACGCATCACTTCCTACTCCCACTGGGCAGGTTGATCGACAGTGCTGAATAGCCGGCCCGTCGAGGCGCTGGCCTGGGTCTTACGTCAGAACGACCTCTTGCCGAACATGAACGGCACGTTGCCCGTGCCCTTCATGCCCGGTATGCAGGGGCATTCCGCAAGCATTGGGGGCGCCTTTTTATGTCGCCCGTTCAAAACCGATGTCGTCGCCAATAACCGTCGTGGGGCCGATCGGCAGGGGTTCCGGGTTGGCAATGTTGAGCTTCTTGAATGTGATCTTGTCCTTCCAGACTTTGCGCAGAAAGTCCTCGAACGCCATGATCGTCAACTGTTCGCCGGGGCAGCGTCGATAGCCGAAGCCAAATGGGGCAAAGCCCGCGTAATCGCAGACGGGTAGCGGCTTGCCGTCGGCCTCGCCAAAGACGGTGCCGAAGCCGCTGTTGCGCAACGACGCCTTGCGGCCGTCCTTTACCTCAAACGACGTCAAGTCGAACGGACACTTGGCAAAGCCTATCTGTTTGGCCTTGGCCTCGTCGATATCGGCGCTTGTCGGTACCGCCGCGTATCGTGATGGATCGAACTCGTCGGGGTTCGTCCAATGCACAGGGTCGAGGCTCGTCGAGGTATGTGGGCTGACGATATAGCCGTGGCGGTCGAACCGAGGGGTCTGCGTTTCGCCCAGTGCGGAAATGCTGCCGCCGTTCGGTGAAATCAGCCGGAAGAGCTCCATGACGTACGCTTCCAGCGGCGTATAAGGCGCACCCCGCGCATTGTCGGGCTCGCTTTCCATCGTTTGCTTGAAAGCGCTTCTGATCGTTGGGTCTCCGACGTCAGAGGCCAACCGGCGCATGATGTTGTAGATGGTGTTGCCCCACTGGCTGAAGGCAACGAAGTTGTGGAAGCATTCGAACACCACATCCTTGTGGTTGAAGTACGCGCTGTCTTCGCCGTTCTTCATCCAATACCAGGCGAAGGTTTTTTCGGGGGCCTTCGTCTTTCCGGATGCGATGTCGGCAAGTCTTTCGTCGATCCATGACTTCAGGAAGTCCAGGTGGGATCGAACGATCATGTAGTTTTCGTACACGATGCGCTGCGTGGGGTCGCGATAGGCCAGAACCGTATTGAAGCTCTCGCCGATCTGGCGAACGCGCTTGGGGATCTGGTCAGGCGACACGCCCAGGTGCAGGTCCCAATACAGGTCCCAGAATGAATCCAGGTATTTGCGCATCAACGGCCGCCCGGCATTGGCATCGGACAGGAAGCCGTCGAAGAATTTCATCACCTTCCCACCGTATTGTTCACGGTAGAGATCCGGCGTTACGGCCGACATGTAGATGCGCTTGCGGCGGTTGTCCGGGCCTCGCTTTTCCAGCCCCTGAAGGAATACCGTCACGCCATCCGCCGGGTCGGGCCGCCAGGTTTCGCTAAGCAGACCCCATAGATCATTGGGCAGCGCATTCTCTTTGGTCAGCGCAAGGTCAATCATGGGAAGAAACGACCGTTCACCCTCGAAAACGCTGACCAGAAAATGCGGGATGATCACGTTTTCCACGTAGGCGGGTTCGAAATCCTTCATGAACTGCGCACGTACGCGGGCGGCGGTGGCCGCCAGATCGCCGGGTGCCGGCGGCGCATTGAGCGGCGGGTCGTAATGCGCCAGAACCGGCTGTGCCGATAACGCTGCAATTGACGTGGCGCTGCCAGAGAGGAAAGTTCTACGTTTCATCGCAAATCTCCTTGATGGAGGCAGTCGCCATGCGGGTGTTGTTTCACCGTGCCGACCAGGTGCGAGCGTGGTCTTCATCTCCGTTGCCAGCCATACTCAAAAGTGAGTATGGCGCCGCCGCGAGGTTTGCCCTCCTTCTACAGCGCCGCTGCTCGCGAGGCCAGCTTGCGGTTGCCTTCGCTGGTGGGTTTCAAGGCCATGCGTTCCGCCGTCAGCGCCTTGGCCAGGCTGCGAGCGCCATCGCGCAAGGCGGCCTCCACCAGGGTCAGCGCCAGCACATCACGCTGGGCGTGGCTGCCGCCAAAGCGGTGCGCGATCAGGCGCACGTCCCGCAGCAGGTCGGCGCATCGCGCATAGTCCTGACGGGCGAAGGCCACCAGCGCGTGCGCCACGGGCAGGCCGACGGTGCGCGTCATCATGGCATTGGTGCCGCTGCCAAGCGCCGCGGCCTCCATGGCCGCGATCAATTGCTGCGCTGCCGCGTCATCGCCCGCGCCCAGGTAGGCCATCAAGGCATGCACATCATTGAACGCGTAATAGCCCGTGCCCCCGCGTTCCTGCCATACGTCGGCCAACTGCCGCCAGCGCGGCCCTGCGTCCACGCCGCGCAGCAGCAAGCGCCATAGCATGGCGGACGCATCGATCAGTTCCAGGACCTGCCCGGTGGACGATTCGCGCAGCCGCTTGTCGTACAGGGCCAGCACCTCTTCGATCTCGTCGCGGTCCAGGTGGAACAGCGCCAGATGCCACCAGTTGTGGATGGCCAGCATATTGTCGATGGACCAGTCTTCGCGGCGTCCGTCCAGCCATGCGATGCCTTCTTCCACCCGCCCCTGCATCTCCAGCACATGGGCCACCGCGTGCACGGCCCAGGGATCGCGCGGGTTCAACGCCAGCGCGCACCGGCCCTGGGCCTCGGCCTGGGTGTACAGGTTGGTTTCTTCCAGGCCGAAGGCATGCATGCCCAGCACGTAGCCATAGTGCGGCATCTGGCTGTTCCAGTTTGGAAGAATGCCTGCCACGCGGTCGCGCAGCATGGCTGAGCGCCCAAGCAGGAAGTCGCCGATATGGCCCACCTGCAAGGCCAGCGTGTCATGCGGATAGTCGATGAGAATGTCGGCGTAGCGCCGCAGGGCATTGGAGAAGTCGCCATTCAGCCAAGCGCGCGCGGCGGCGGTGTGGCGCCGTTCGCGGGTGTTGGCGATGTCGTGCAGGCCCTCGGCGGCCTCGACGCTTTCGCGCAGCAGCGGCTCCACGCACTGGTCGCTGGCCGTGATCATCATCCCGGCGCGCAGCACATGGCCCATGACGAATGCGGGGTTGTCGGCCAAGGCCTGGTCGATGATCCCTACCGGATCACCGTAATAGCCAAGAAACAGGGATTGCGCCTGTTCGTAGGCAGCCAGGGATGTTTGATCGTTCGTGGAAACGGGATTGCCCCGCTCATCGGTCTGCGCCATGGTGCTCTCCTCGGATGCCGCCCCGCGACGGGTTCCGACGATGTAAGCATGGATGCCGCGCTACGGCAAAGCACGACTGCTCTGGTGCGCTTGTACCGCTTGCGGGCGAGTGCTGGACCGCGAGGTCTGCACTAGAGGCCTTTCGTCTCCTTCTTTTTCTCTTTCTCCTTTTTTTCTCCATCGTAATGAGACTTGATGGCCAGAAACATGCCCGTGCCCAGCACGAGGAGCTTGAACGTACCGAAGACGACAGGGACCCAAAAATTCATCATTTCCTCAAGGCGCTGCTTCAGCAGCTTCATTTACCACTCGTGGGCCGGGCAAAGACACGCAAACGATTGCCGTGGGGGGGCCGGCGCTATACTCCCTACAAACAGCAAAATTCTACCGCTAAAATCCATACAATCACTTGAATTGTTAGTCTTGTATGTCTTTTATCCCACGCGGAAGTGCCAAAAAACCATACATGAAGATAAGACATGTCTCTTTCACGTCGCCTTAAAAAAGCAAACATGTCTTGGGTGCGGCCCCTTGCCGCCGGCTCCGGTGCGCGATACCAGCAAATCGCCACGCAAATCATCACAGCGGTGGAAGACGGCGTACTGCGGCCAGGCGACCGCCTGCCCCCGCAGCGCGAGCTCGCCCAGACATTAGGCGTTGATCTCACGACCGTCACTCGGGCGTACACGGAAGTTCGCCATAAAGGGATTCTGGAAGCTCAAGGGGCGGGCGGGACCTATGTGGCCTATTCCGGCTTGGAGGCAGGAGGGACGATTGATCTGGGGATGAATATCCCTCCTTTGCTCAACAGTGCCGAGTTTTCGCACATGCTCGCGCAAGCCAGTGGCACGACTCAGGTCACCGCAGGGTCGATGGATCTGATGAGCTATCACGTGGGCGCAGGCGCCAATCGGCATCGCGCAGCCGGCGCGAAATGGCTGCAGCCGATGATTGGCAACACGGACATCGAGCGAATTGTGGTGTGCCCGGGCGCTCAAACCGCTATCGCTGCACTGCTTCTGGCCAGGAGCCAAGCCGGCGATGCCATTGCTTGCGATGCGTTGACTTACCCAGGCTTCCTGGCCGCCGCCCGCTTGCTTCAGCGTTTGGCCGTAGGGGTGAAGTCAGATGAGTTCGGAATGGATCCCGCCGACCTCGAGCGAGTGTGCGCACAACATCGCCCCGCAATGCTGTACTTGAATCCGACGATTCAAAACCCGACTGCGCTGACGCTCTCCACCGAGCGACGCACAGCGCTGTTACGTGTGGCAGAGAAGTATGCGCTGCCAGTCATTGAAGATGACCCGTACTGGCTGTTGACCGAGCATCCGCCAAGCACGATGTTTTCATTGGCCGCCAACACGCCGTCCACGCCCGTCTACTACGTCTCGACGCTATCCAAATGCATAGCGCCAGGCCTTCGAACCGCCTACTTGGTCGTGCCTTCTGACGAGCCGTTAAGTCCCATTCTTGATGCGCTGCGTTCGTTGGCGCTGATGCCCATTCCCTGGATGACTGAAATGGCGTCGAACTGGATAGACTCGGGCGCTGCCGTTCAATGGCTGGCACTGGTCAAGAATGAGCTGCGGCATCGACAAACCATCGCGGCATCGATCCTTCCGGGAAATATTCAGGCCGACCCCACTGGGCTGCATCTCTGGCTTCAGTTGCCGCGTCATATCGACTTCTACCGCCTTACACAAACGGCGCTGGAACAAGGGGTGAGTGTCACGGACTCAGGCTCGTTTTCCACGGGGTCCTTCAGCCCCCTGGCGCTTCGCGTGTCATTGGGGGGCGCCATCGATCGAACTCGCCTGACGCACGGTCTGACCCGGTTGGCGGAGTTGCTCAAGGGCGATCTTGCCAAACGGGTTTCAAGCGTTGTCTGATTTGCCGAGACGTTCAGTCGTGCCCCTCGACGTCGAGTAGCCGAAAGATGCAGCGGCGCGGAGCGCTTTAAAAGGCCTCCCCCTGCCGCACTGCCAGCGCCGCCGCCGCCGCGCGCGTTTCCACGCCCAGTTTGATGTAGATGTGTTCCAGGTGCTTGTTCACCGTTCGTGGCGCCATGCCCAGAATGTCGGCGATATCCCGATTGGTTTTCCCCTTGGCCAGCCAGCGCAGCACATCGGCCTCACGCGGCGTCAGACCGTAGGCCGGAGCGAACGGCGCCGTCTCTTGCAGCAACAGCAAGGTCTCGCCGCTACGCCGTGATGCGGACAGACTCAAGGTCAAACGCCCTCGCGCACTGACAACACCCAAGGGCTCAGCGGCCGGCCCTGCCGCCAGATTGCCCGCCACCCAATCCGCCAAGGGGGCCGGCAGCTCCGCCGCATCTTCCGCGCAACCGAAATAGGCGGCCAACCATAGCCGCGCCTTGCCCGTCTTCCAGATCGGCAGCCCGCGCGCATCCAGCGCCACCACGGCTCGCGCCGCCGCATCGATCGCATCAAAGGCCGCCGACAGGCTGCGCGCGTTGCGCAAATGCGTACGCAGCCTGGCCACCACCACATCCGGGTCCAGCGGCTTGGTCACGTAATCCACACCGCCAACCCGAAACCCCTTCAACACATGCTCGGGTTCGGTCAGGCCCGTCATGAACACCACCGGCACATCTCCCGCTGCCGGATGCGCTTTCAAGCGCGCGCAGGTTTCGAACCCATCCATTCCCGGCATCACCGCATCAAGCAGCACGATATCCGGCACCACGAAATCCACCCGTTCTATGGCCGACTGGCCATCGGTAGCCACCAGCACCTGATAACCCGCTGCGTCCAATGCGGTGGAGAGCATTTTCAGATTGTCCGGCGCATCATCGACCAGCATGACGAGGTTTTTATCGGGCGTGGGCATGGTGACGCTGTACATGATGTTTAAGCACTTGATTGAATTCATGCAGTTGAAACTCGCCAGCCAGCGCTCGCAGATGCGCCGTCAATTCGCGCGCCTCGGCCCGGCGGCCCTGTATTTCTTCCAGCTTGGCCTGTATGCCCTTGATGTAACCCATGGCCCCCAGCTCCAGCAGTGCCTCGGCGTCCTCGCGCTCTAGCGCCACCCGATGCAGATCACCCGTCGGCAGCGCCGCTTCCACCGGCGCCACCAGCCAGTCCAGCTTCAGCAACCTGCCGAGTTGACTCAGCAAATCCTCAACCATCACTGGCTTGGCAATGAACGCGTTATGCCCGTGCTGCGCCGGGTCTTTCGGATCCAGACCCAGGACGTTGGCCGACAGCATCACGATGGGCACGGCCACGCCTTCATCACGCAGGCGCCGCAAGACTTCCCATCCCGTCATGACCGGCATGGACACGTCCATCAATATCAGGGCCGGCCGCAGCGTATGCACGCAGGCCAGGCACGCCGCGCCATGCGGTGCTTCGTGTACCTCAAAGCCCAGCGGCTCCAGCAGGTCGCGAACCAGGCGTCGCTGCGAAGGCTGGTCATCCACCGCCAGGATCCGCAGCCGCTCGCCGCGATAGCCCACCACCAGCCCCGACGGTCGGGCATCGCTGCGCGGCGAGCGCACCTCCGGCAAAAACAGCTTGAGCGTAAACACACTGCCGCGACCGACGGCGCTGCGCACCGTCAACTCGCCGCCCATGATGCCGGTCAGCATGCGGCAGATGGTCAGGCCCAGGCCCGTGCCGGAATCGGCCTGCTCGACCGCCGCCCAACTGCGCTCGAAGGGCAGAAAGATGCGTTCCAGATCCTCGGCCGGTATGCCTCGGCCGCTATCCTCCACTTCGAACAAGACCATATCCGCCGCCGACTTCACGCGCATCGACACCTGCCCTTCCGAAGTGAACTTCAGCGCATTGCTCAACAGGTTGATCAGGATCTGCCGCAGCCGCTTTTCGTCGATATGCACGATGGAGGGCAGTTCCGCCGCTTCATAGCAAAAGCGCAGCCCTTTGAGCGTGCTCTGCGGCCGGAACATCTGCACGATCTGCTCCAGAAACTCCGGTAGGCGCAGTTCGCTGTTCTCTAACCTCAGCCTGCCCGCCTCGATGCGCGCGATGTCCAGCAGGCCATCTATCAGGCCAATCAAATGCTTGCCGCTGCGATGAATCACATCAATGGCCTCGCGCCGCGCCGGTGGCAGGCTCGGGTCACGCTGCAGAATCTGCGCGTAACCCAGAATGCTGTTCAAGGGCGCGCGCAACTCATGGCTCATGCCGCCCATGAAGCGGCTCTTGGCCAGATTGGCACTTTCGGCCGCTTCCTTGGCCTGTTGCAACTGCGCGTCGGTCTGTTTGTGCGCCTCGATTTCACGCAGCAGCAGATGGGTCTGTCGATCCGATTCCTCTTGCGCCACGCGCCGGCTTTCATGGGCCAGCACCAGCCACCAGGCCAGCACGCCGCCGATCAGCAACAGGGCGGCATACAACTTCAAGAAGGTGGGCCGTAAACCGGAAGGGTCCAGGCCGGCCCGCATGTGACTGGCGTACTCCTGGTAGTAGATCAAGCCCAGGATGCCGCCCAGGAGCGACCCCATCCCCGCCACGATCAAGAGGTAGTGGCCCAGGCGGCTATGCAGCAGCGGTGTGACCCGCGCCGGCAACAGCCAGCCCAGGACCGCCTGCACCTGATCCTTCAAGCGTCCCTGCGGTTTGCAGCGATCCTGGCAGCGGGCATCCAGCGTGCAGCACAAGGAACAGATGGAACCGTTATAGGCCGGGCAATGCGCCATGTCCGGCTGTTCAAAACGGTTGGCGCAGATCACACAAACATGGTCCGAACCCGCGACATCGACCGGCGTGCGCGCCAGGTTGTAGCGACCGCGCGTGCGCCAGGCGATGACTGGGGCGCAGACAAACGCCGCCAGCAAGGCCACAAAGGGCGACAAGGCCTGCGCCAGCGCGCCCGCCGTGCCCGGAAACACGCCGGCAAAGGCCAGCAGGCCCAGCGTCATGGCGACCAGCATGCTGCCCACACCGACCGGGTTGATGTCATACAGATAGGCGCGGCGAAACTCGATCCGTTTCGGCGACAGACCCAGGGGCTTGTTGATCACCAGATCCGCCACCAGCGCCCCGATCCAGGCCAGCGCAACGTGCGAGAACACCGCCAGCACATGCTCCAACGCGCCAAACACGCCCATCTCCATCAGCACCACGGCGATCAGCACGTTGAACACCAGCCACACCACCCGGCCCGGATGGCTGTGCGTGATGCGGGCAAAGAAGTTGGACCAGGCCAGTGAGCCGGCATAGGCATTGGTCACATTGATCTTGACCTGCGAGATCACCACAAAGGCCGTGACCAGCGCCAGTGCCAGGCCGGGATCGCTGACCACATAGGTATAGGCCGCCAGATACATATGGGTGGGGTCGCCCGCTTTGTCGGCCGGCGCTCCCAGGGACAGGGCCAGCCAGGCCAGAAAGGCACCGCCCAGGATCTTGGCCGCGCCCGGCAGGATCCAGCCCGGACCCGCGCAGATCAGGGCAAGCCACCAGCGCCTGCGGTTGGCCGCCGTGCGTTCGGGTAGAAAGCGCAGAAAGTCGACCTGTTCGCCGATCTGCGTCACCAGCGAGGCGGCCACCGCTACCGCCGAGCCGAACATCAGCAGATTGAAACTGCCGCCCCGGCCGTCATGGCCCGGAAACCGCAGAAACTCCTGCAAGGTCCCCGGGTCACGGAAGGCGATGAAGGCATAGGGCAAGAGCAGCAGCACCAGCCATATCGGCTGCGTCCAAGACTGCAGCCGGCTGATGAAGGTAATGCCATAAGCCACCATGGGCAGGATGACCACCGCGCACAAGAGATAGCCGATAGACAGCGGCAAGCCGGTGGCCAGCTCGATGGCCAGCGCCATGATGGCTGCCTCAAGCGCGAAAAAGATAAAGGTGAACGAGGCGTAGATCAGCGAGGTAATGGTCGAGCCGATATAGCCAAACCCGGCCCCTCGCGTCAGCAGATCCATGTCCAGGCCATGGCGCGCCGCGTAATAGGCAATTGGCAAGCCGGTCAGAAAGGTGACCAGGGCCACGGCGATGATGGCCCAGAAGGCATTGATGAAGCCATAGTTCAGCGCCAGCGCACCGCCGATGGCTTCCAGCGCCAGGAAAGACACGGCGCCCAGGGCGGTATTGGCGACACGGAACTCCGACCATTTGCGAAACGACACGGGCGTGAAGCGCAACGCATAGTCTTCCAGCGTCTCGTTGGCGACCCAGGTGTTGTAGTCGCGGCGGATCTTGACGATGCGTTGAGGCGCGCTGGCAGACAAATCGGGCTCCGGGCGAGTAGGGGATACGTCATTGAACGTAGATGCCGTTGTAACGCCCGGGGGGTGGGCCTGCCTGTACGTCAATCAACGTATGTTGCACTGCGTCATAGGCTCCTAGTATGCCCTCACCCTCCGGGCCGCGGCATGTGTCGCGCATGCTCGGTTTCCCTGGTCGTGATCCATTGAGGAGTCATCGATGTCTGGCAAAACCCCTTTTGATAATGCCCCGGAACTGCCCTCGCGCCGGCGCCTGGCCCTCGCGTTTGCCTCCCTGCCGCTGTTGGGCATACCGGCTCTGTCGCGCGCGGCCGCCCCGGCCACTTCGGCCATCAACACCACCGGCCTGGCCATTACCGACACCGAAGTCACGGTAGGCCAGTTGCACTCGGCGACCGGCACCATGGCCATCAGCGAAACGGGTTCGATTCAATCCGAGCGCCTGGCCATCGAGCAGATCAATGCCATGGGCGGCATTCTGGGCCGCAAGATCAAGATCATCCAGGAAGACGGCGCCTCCGACTGGCCGACCTTCGCCGAAAAGGCCCGCAAACTGCTGGTCAGCGACAAGGTCGCCACCGTGTTCGGCTGCTGGACCTCGGCCTCGCGCAAGGCGGTCTTGCCGGTGTTCGAGAAAGAAAACGGCCTGCTGTACTACCCGACCTTTTATGAAGGCCTGGAGCAATCCAAGAACGTCTTCTATACCGGCCAGGAGGCCACGCAGCAGATTCTGTCCAGCCTGGACTGGCTGTCCCGCGAGAAGAAGGCGCGTTCTTTCTACCTGATCGGCTCTGACTACATCTGGCCGCGCACCTCGAACAAGATTGCCCGCAAGCATATCGAGAACGTGCTCAAGGGCGAAGTGGTCGGCGAGGAATACTACCCGCTGGGCCACACGCAATTTGGCTCGCTGATCAACAAGATCAAACTGAAAAAGCCCGATGTGGTCTTCGCCGTGGTGGTGGGCGGCAGCAATGTGTCTTTCTACAAACAGCTCAAGGCGGCGGGCGTCACCAGCGGCAAACAGAAGCTGTTGACCATCTCGGTGACCGAAGATGAATTGCTGGGCATCGGCGGTGAAAATGCCGAGGGTTTCTGGTCGTGCATGAAGTACTTCCAGAGCCTGGACAACGCCAACAACAAGAAATTCGTCGAAGCCTTCAAGGCCAGGTACGGCGCCACCGCCGTGATTGGTGACGTGACCCAGGCAGCCTATCTGGGCCCTTGGCTGTGGAAGATGGCGGTGGAAAAGGCCGGCAGCTTCGACGTCGACAAAGTGGTCGCCGCCTCGGCCGGCCTGGAATTCAAGGAAGCGCCCGAAGGCTACGTCAAGATCGACCCCAATCACCACCTGTGGAGCAAGACCCGCATCGGCCAGATTCGCAAGGACGGCCAGTTTGACGTGATCTTCGAAACCCCGGAGCTGATCAAGCCTGATCCCTTCCCCAAGGGTTATCAGTAATCACCTCGATCCGGGCGCCGCGCGCGGCGCCCTTTCCACTGCCGGGAGCCATCCATGGAATCCTTTTCCGATCTCGGGGCCATCCTGCTGATGCAGGGCTTCAACGGTTTATCGGTCTTCAGCGTGCTCTTGCTGATGGCCTTGGGCCTGGCGATCATCTTTGGCCAGATGGGCGTCATCAACATGGCCCATGGCGAGTTCCTGGCGGTGGGCGCCTATTGCACCTATCTCTGTTCCGAACTGGTCCAGCAGTACGCGCCCGGGCTGATGCCGGCCTACTTCTTCATCGCCATCCTGTTCGCCTTTGCCGTGACCTTCGGCCTGGGCTGGCTGGTCGAGTGGCTGATGATCCGTCATCTCTACCGCCGGCCACTGGACACGCTGCTGGCGACCTGGGGCCTGTCGCTGGTGCTTCAGCAAACGCTGCGCTCGCTGTTCGGCCCGCGTGAAGTCAGCCCAACGCTGCCCGACTGGCTGATGGGTTCCTGGCAACCGCTGGACGGCGTGGACATCCCCATCAACGGCCTGTTCGTCATGTCCATCAGCATTCTGTTGACCGGCGGGCTGCTCCTGGCCTTGTTCCGCTCAACCTGGGGCCTGCATGTGCGCGCCACGGTGCAAAACCGCGCCATGAGCGGCGCGGTCGGCATCGATACGAAGCGCGTGGACCGTGTGACGTTCTCGCTGGGCTGCGGCATCGCCGGCATTGCCGGCGCGGCCTTCACGACCATCGGTTCCACCGGCCCGACCAGCGGCTCGCTCTACATCGTCGATACCTTCCTGACGGTGGTGTTTGGCGGCGCGGCCAGTCTTTTCGGCACCATCGCGTCAGCCTTCGTCATCGCGCAGACGCAATCGATCTCGGAATTCTTCCTGACGGGTTCGATGGCAAAGGTGCTGACCCTGTCGGCCATCGTGATCATTCTGATGCTGCGTCCGCAAGGCCTGTTCAGCATCAAGGTACGCAAGTAGGGGGCGCATCATGCAGAAATTCTTTCGCAATGTCGTGGGTGGGCGCGAAGGGCTGGCCGGGCTGGTGATACTGGCGCTGTTGCTCTTTGTGGTGTTTCCGCTAAGCCTGGACGTCTTCCGGCTCAATCTCATTGGCAAATACCTGTCCTATGCCTTTGTCGCACTGGGCCTGGTGCTGTGCTGGGGCTATGGCGGCATCCTGAGCCTGGGCCAGGGGGTGTTTTTCGGCTTGGGCGGTTATTGCATGGCCATGTTCCTGAAGCTGGAAGCCTCGACGCTGGAGGCCACCAAGATTCAGTCCACGCCCGGCATCCCGGACTTCATGGACTGGAACCAACTGACCTCGCTGCCCTGGCTCTGGGTGCCCTTCAAAAGCTTCTGGTTCACCTTGATGGCGGTACCGGTGCTGCCCTGCCTGCTGGCCTTGATTCTGGGCGTGGCCATGTTCAAGCGCCGCGTGGGCGACACTTACTTCGCCATCGTGACGCAGGCCGTGGCCCTGATCCTGTCGGTGCTCATCATCGGCCAGCAAGGCTGGACCGGCGGCGTCAATGGCATCACCGATCTGAAGACGCTGCTGGGCTGGGATATCCGCACGGACAGCGCCCGGCTGGTGCTGTATTTCATCAACGGCGTGCTGCTGTTTGCCTGCATTCTGTTCGGCCGCTACCTGCTCTCGTCCAAGCTGGGCAAGCTCTTGATGGCCATGCGCGACAAAGAAGAGCGCGTGCGCTTCTCGGGCTATGACGTCGCCAGCTTCAAGGTCTTTGTCTTCTGCGTGGCCGCCGTGTTCTCGGCCATAGGGGGCGCCATGTTCACCTTGCAGGTCGGCTTCATGTCGCCATCCTTCGTGGGTATCGTGCCTTCCATTGAAATGGTCATCTTCGCCGCGGTTGGCGGCCGCCTGTCCCTGCTGGGCGCGGTCTACGGCACGCTGCTGGTCAACTTCGGCAAAAGCTATTTCTCGGAGGCTTTCCCGCAGCTCTGGCTGTTCCTGATGGGCGGCCTGTTCATCGCCGTCGTGATGGCCTTCCCTAATGGGCTGGCTGGTCTGTATCAGCAATACGCCCAAAAACGCCTGACGCGCAAAGCATCGCGCCGGCAGGCGGATGGCGCCACGGAGGCCGCATGAACCCCTCAGAGTTCGCCTTGTACATCGAAGGCCTGACCGTCTCGTTCAACGGCTTTGTCGCCGTCAACGACCTCAACCTGTATGTTGATCAGGGAGAGCTGCGCGTGGTCATCGGCCCCAATGGCGCCGGCAAGACCACGCTGCTGGATCTGATCTGCGGCCGCACCAAGGCCACCGCCGGGTCCATCCGCTTCAAGGACACGGAGCTGACCGGTCTGGCCGAGTATGAAATCGTGCGTGCGGGTGTGGGCCGAAAATTCCAGACTCCTTCCATCTACGAAACCCTGTCCGTGCGCGAGAACCTGGAAGTGTCGTTCCCGGCCGGGCGCAGCGTGTTTGGCGCGCTGACCTTTCGGCGTAGCGCGGCCGTGATCGAACGGGTCGAGCAGGTGGCCGAAGAGATCTTTCTTGCCGATCATCTGGACCGATCGGCGGAGCTGCTCTCGCACGGCCAAAAGCAATGGCTGGAAATCGGCATGCTGCTGATGCAGGAGCCCGAGCTGATGATGCTGGACGAACCGGTGGCCGGCATGAGCGTGTCCGAGCGCGAGCGCACCGCCGAATTGCTCAATCGAATCAGCCGCAATCGATCGCTCATCGTGATCGAGCATGACATGGAATTCGTGAAGAACATCGCGCACAAGGTCACGGTGCTGCACCAGGGCCGTGTACTGGCCGAAGGCAGCATGGACAAGGTGCAGTCCGATCCGCGCGTGGTTGAAGTCTATCTCGGCCACTGAGGCCAGGAGGCAATATGTTCAATATCGCTGGCCTGGTTTCAGGCTATGGGCAAAGCAAAGTCATCCACGGTGTCGACCTGGCCGTGGCGTCCGGTGAGATCGTCGCCGTGATGGGCCGCAACGGCATGGGCAAGACCACGCTGTTCAAAACCATGATGGGGATGCTGCCCACCATGCAGGGCTCGATCTTGCTGGACGGCAAGCCGCTTGAACGTCTTGAGAGCCATCAGCGCGTGCGCAGCGGAGTGGCTTACGTGCCACAGGGCCGCATGATCTTTCCGACGCTGACCGTTGAAGAGAACATCCGTACCGGCATGCGGGGGCGGGCGCTGCGCGACACGATTCCGGAAGACATCTACGCCCTGTTTCCGGTGTTGCACGACATGCGCGGCCGGCGTGGCGGCGATCTGTCGGGCGGGCAGCAACAGCAGCTTGCCATCGCCCGCGCCCTGGTCACCAACCCGCGCGTGCTGCTGCTGGACGAGCCCACCGAGGGCATACAGCCGTCCATCATCAAGGACATCGCCCGCAGCCTGCTGGAGATCCGCAAGCTGCGCAATCTGGCCATTGTGGTGTCCGAACAAGTCTTGAGTTTCACCATGCAGATCGCCGACCGGCTCATCGTGATCGACAAGGGCCGCTTCGTGCACGAAGACCCGCGCGAGCGCGTTGACGAGAAGACGATCAGCAAATACCTGTCTGTCTGAAGTCGTTGTCCATCTCAAAGGAGCATGACATGCCTGAAACCCTGATCAAGGTCGACCTGGCCCAATCCCCCTACGAAAACGAAGGCGTGCACAATCGCTGGCATCCCGATATTCCCATGGCAACGTGGGTCAAGCCGGGCGATGACTTCGTGCTTGAAACCTACGACTGGACGGGCGGCGCGATCAAGAACGATGACGATGCCTCTGACGTGCGCGATGTGGACCTGTCCACGGTGCACTTCCTGTCCGGCCCGGTCGGCGTCGAAGGCGCCGAGCCCGGTGATTTGCTGGTGGTGGACCTGCTGGATATCGGCGCCAAGCAGGAAAGCCTGTGGGGCTTCAATGGCTTTTTCAGCAAGAACAATGGCGGCGGCTTTCTGACCGAACACTTTCCCTCGGCGCAAAAATCGATCTGGGATTTTGAAGGCATGTTCACGACCTCGCGCCATATCCCTGGTGTGCGCTTCGCCGGCCTTATCCATCCGGGCTTGATCGGCTGCCTGCCGGATCAGGCACTGCTGGACACCTGGAATGAGCGTGAACAGAAGCTGATAGACAGCGACCCGGAACGCGTCCCGCCCCTGGCCAATCCGCCCGCGCCCAAGACGGCGCATATGGGCAAGCTCAAAGGGGCCGAGCGGGATCGTGCCGCCGCCACCGGCGCACGCACCGTACCGCCGCGCGAGCACGGCGGCAACTGCGACATCAAGGATCTGTCGCGCGGTTCCCGGGTGTTCTTTCCGGTCTACGTCGACGGTGGCGGCCTGTCGGTCGGTGACCTGCACTTCTCGCAGGGCGACGGCGAGATCACCTTCTGCGGCGCCATCGAAATGGCGGGCTGGGTGCATATGCGGGTGTCGCTCATCAAGGGCGGCATGGCCAAGTACGGCATTCGCAATCCCATCTTCAAGCCCAGCCCCATCACGCCCAACTACAAAGACTATCTGATCTTCGAAGGCATTTCGGTCGATGAAAGCGGCAAGCAGCACTATCTGGACGTGCACATCGCCTATCGCCAGGCCTGCCTGAACGCCATTGAATACCTGAAGAAGTTTGGCTATTCGGGCGCGCAGGCGTATTCGATATTGGGCACGGCGCCGGTGCAGGGCCACATCAGCGGCGTGGTGGACATTCCCAATGCCTGCGCGACCTTGTGGCTGCCGACCGAGATCTTCGACATCGACATCCAGCCCAATGCGCTGGGCGACGTACCCCAGATAACGCGTGGCATGGACATGCCCATCGCCAAAGACCTTTAAGGAGGCACCATGCCGCTCTATGACTATCGCTGCCAGGACTGCGGTGAGTTCTCGGTGCTAAGGCCCTTGTCGCAATGGCGTGACCCCGCGCCTTGCCCTGATTGCGGCGGCGCCTGCGAGCGCTTTGTGAGCGGCGCGCCAGCGGTCTCGGCGCTGTCTTCGGCAATGCACCGCGCCCGCGCCGTCAACGAACGCGCCGCCCATGAACCCCGCAGCACCCGCGGCGGCCACGGCATGGGTTGCGCTTGCTGCTCAGGCACCAAAGCCACCGGCCGAACACGCCAGACAGCGGACGGCGGCAAAACCTTCGCCGGCGCCCGACCGTGGATGATCAGTCACTGAAAGTGGGCGGCGACAGCGTAAAAGACTCGCGCATGTCGCACGCCTCTTCAATGGGCGTTCTTCCAAACAGGCGCTTGAATTCCCGGCTGAATTGCGAGGTGCTTTCATAGCCCACGCGCCCGGCTGCGGCGGCGGCGGTGACGCCGTCGCGGATCATCATCAGGCGTGCCTGATGCAGGCGGGTGGACTTGATGTACTGGATGGGCGAGGTCTGCGTCACCGTGCGGAAGTTTGCGTGAAACGCCGGCACGCTCATGCCTGCTTCTTCGGCAAGGTGCGTCACATTCAGCGGCGCGGCGTAGTCGGCGTGGATGCGCTTCAGCGCTTTTGCGACGCGGCCGAATCGCCCGTGGTGGGCAAGCGCCGCGCGCATCGCGCCGCCCTGTTCGCCCGTCAATACGCGGTAGCAGATCTCGCGCACCAGGCTGGGGCCAAGAATCTTGGCGTCCCTGGGCACCGTCAACGCCTCCAGCAGCCGCACTGTCGCGCTGGCCAGATGCTCGTCAAGCTTGGTGGACACCATGCCGTTGGGGGGCTCGTCGGGCAGACCCGTGGCGCCGATCTGCGTGATCAGGTCGCTGAGTGCAAGCAAATCCAAACGGATGGATACCGCCAGCATTGGCTCTTCTGGCGAGGCCTGCGTTTCCGTTGAGAATGGCAGCGGTACCGACAGCACCAGGTAGTGCTGTGCGTCGTAGATATAGACCTCACTGCCCAGGAAGCCCAGCTTGCGGCCCTGGCAAACAATCACAATGCTCGGTTCGTAGAGCACCGGCGTGCGGCCCAGCGGCCGATCAGAGCGCATCAGCCGAACGCTTTCCAAGGTGGCCTGCGTGTAGCCCTCGTTAGGCGCCAGCTTCTGAATAAGGCTGATCATCTTGATCGAGGCGGGGGAGCGGACTGTCGACACCGCGGTCTCCTGATGGTTCGCGATAGCCGAAATTCTAACTGCACTCAGAGCAGGGCGTCAGTATGAACGATAGGAATAGGCAATAACGGCATTGGTCCGTGTATTCGCCTGGAAGCGGGTGATCCCTATCATTCACTTAACGGCACACAAGCAATAACCCTTCATTCAGGGCCGTAATCAGGCAACGGCGGTTCCAGGGGTCACCGTGGGCGTCGTCGGCCAGATTCGAACCAACGATAGGAGTATGCAACATGGCACGCAATTCAAACGAATCCAAAGTCATTCTGATAACGGGCGCCAGCAGCGGTATTGGCGAGGGCGCCGCCCGCTTGCTCGCGGCACAGGGCCACCGGCTTGTCATTGGCGCGCGCCGCACCGACAGGTTGGCCGAACTGGCTCAATCGATTGAAGCGGCCGGCGGCGTTGTTCGCTATCGCGAACTGGACGTGACCTCGGCCGACGACACGGCGGCGTTTGCGCGCTTCGCGCTTGACGCGTTTGGCCGCATTGACGTGCTGGTCAACAACGCAGGGGTGATGCCGCTCTCGCCGCTCAACGCGCTGAAGGTCGACGAGTGGAATCGCATGATCGACGTGAATGTGCGAGGCGTGCTGCATGGCATCGCCGCCGTGCTGCCGACGATGGAAGCGCAAGGCCAGGGCCAGATCATCAACATTTCGTCGATTGGCGGCTTGGCGGTGTCGCCCACCGCGGCGGTGTACTGCGCGACCAAGTTCGCGGTGCGCGCCATCTCCGACGGGCTGCGCCAGGAAACGGACAAGATCCGCGTCACGGTGGTGTGCCCCGGTGTCGTGGAATCCGAGCTTGCCGACACTATCTCCGACGACTCCGCGCGCGCGGCCATGCAGGAATTCCGCCGCATCGCCATCACGCCGGATGCCATCGCCCGCGCCATTGCTTACGCGGTCGAGCAGCCTGCTGACGTCGACGTGAGCGAGATCGTGGTGCGGCCTACGGCCAGCCCGTACTGAACGCCGCTGGCAGGGCTGACAGAAGCGCTGACGGCAGAAGTGGCCGAGCTGGGCATCCGTGCAACCGTGGTGTGTCCCGGCCGGCGCGCCCGACTTCCTGAGCAGCGACGCATTGGCCGTCTTCAAACATAAGTCATTGATTTAAAAGCGTTTTGGATGGTTTTTGTTTTTTTGTTCAAAACCATCCAAAACGCAATGAAATCATGGGCTTAGCTGTTTTCAGCGGCCTGCGCACGCAACCACGCCGCCACCGTCTGAACCGGCGCCGAAATCGGCCTGTCGGCATACATCGCCAGGTGATAAGTGTGCCCATCAATCTCGGGCCCGAATGGCTGCACCAAATGGCCGGCCGCCAACTCGTCGGCAATCAACGCCAGGCTGACCAACGCAATGCCATGGCCAGCGACAGCCGCTTGTATCGCATGCCCCTCATCTGAAAAGCGCAGCTGGCTCGCCTGTTGCGGCAGCGGCAACTGCGCGACGGCGAACCAGCGTTCCCAGGTGGGGTTTTCAGGATGGGCCTGCTTCCAGTCGAAACGGATCAAGGGCACGCGCGCCAGATCCGCCGGCGATGTGGCGCCCAGACGCGGGTTCGCCACGGGGGCGAAGCGGTCGGTGAACAAGGGTTGCGTGACCAGGCCGGGATAGGGCCCACGGCCGTAGCGGATGGCGATGTCGACCACCGTGGATCGCAGGTCGGCAAGCTCGTCGCTGGCTTGCAACTGCAAGTCGATGCCAGGATGCTGGCCGCGGAAATCGCTCATGCGTGGCACCAGCCACTTCACGGTGAACGCATTGGTGGCCGAGATGCTGACTTGAATCCGCGTGCGCTGTTGTGTCAATCGGGCGAGCGTGGCCTCGAAGGCATCGAAGCCGTCGCGCAGCACCGGAAACAACTGCGCGCCCGCTTCAGTCAGCGCCACCTTGCGCACCTGGCGGTCGAACAGCGCCAGCCCGGTCTGGGCTTCCAGTGCGCGAATCTGGTGGCTGACGGCGGTTGGTGTTACCGCCAGTTCGGTGGCGGCGGCCTTGAAGCTGCCCAGGCGGGCGGCGGCTTCGAAGGCGCGCAGCGCAGACAGCGGAAGGGTGCGGCGGTGCATGGCGGCGTGGGCTGATAGATGAATTTATCTCTTCTTATAGCTGACAATTGAACCTTTGTCAGGGGTGCGGCGCATTTCTACAGTAGAGGCATGGATCGGTCATCTACGGCTGATCTTTCAACCATCTACAAATGAGGAAATATTCATCATGCTGAAACGTGTCACGACCCAACCCGACAACTACGCGCCCTTCCTGCTGTCGCAGGGCATCCAGTTCGGCAATCTGCTGTTCATCTCGGGCCAGGCGGGCGCCGCCGATGACGGCAAGATTGTGGAAGGCGGCTTCATGGCGCAAGGCGAGCAGGCGTTCTCCAACCTGCGCCGCGCGCTGGAAGCCGGCGGCTCCAGCCTGGACGACGTCATCAAGGTCACCATCTTCGTGACCGACATGGGGCACTTCAAAGACGTGGTGGCCCTGCGCCGCCGCTTCTTCTCGGCACCCTATCCGGCCGACACCATCGCCGAGATCAAGGCCTTGTACGACCCCGCCGCCATGATCGAGATCGAAGCCATTGCGGCCGTGCGCCACCAAGAGGGCGACTGATATGAACACGCCTGTCGATCGCCCCGTAAGCAATACGCCGACCGCGCACGCGGGGCTGTTCGCGCCGCTGCGGGTAGGCACGGCGCTGAGCCTGCCAAACCGGCTTGTTGTCGCGCCCATGACCCGGGTCAGCGCCACGGCGGATGGCCACGCCACGACGTTGATGGCCGATTACTACGAGGCCTTCGCGGCAGGCGGCTTTGGCCTGGTGATTACCGAGGGCATTTATACGGACAAGGCCTACGCACAGGGCTATCTCTTTCAGCCGGGGCTGGCCGACGACGCGCAGCGCGATGCGTGGCGCGCCGTGGTGGATCGCGTGCACGGCCAAGGCGGCCGCATCGTGGCGCAGCTGATGCATGCGGGCGCGCTGTCGCAGGGCAACCCCTATCGCGACACGGCCAAGGGGCCTTCGGCGGTGCAGCCCAGGGGGCAACAGATGGCCTTCTATCGGGGCGAAGGGCCGTACCGCATGCCCGCAGCCATGTCGGCCGATGACATCGCCGAAGCGATCGACGGGTTTGCGCAAGCCGCGCGCCGGGCGCAAGAGGCCGGGTTCGACGGGGTAGAGATCCACGGCGCCAACGGCTATCTGCTGGACCAGTTTCTGACGGCCCATACCAACGTGCGCGATGACCGCTACGGCGGCAGCCTGGACAAGCGGCTGCGCCTGACGGTGGATGTCATCCAGGCGGTTCGGCAGGCCACGTCGGCGCCATTCGTGGTGGGGGTGCGTGCCTCGCAAGGCAAGGTGAACGACTTCACGCACAAGTGGGAAGGCGGCGAGGCCGATGCGGCGCATATCTTTCGCACGTTGGGTGCGCAGCCTATCGACTACCTGCACACGACGGAATTCGAGGCCTGGCGTCCTGCCTTCGGTGAGCATGGTGCAAGCCTGGCGGCCCTGGCGCGCCAGCATGTTTCCGTGCCGGTGCTGGCGAACGGTTCCTTGCATGACGCCACGCAGGCCGAAGGCATGCTTGCCCGGCAAGAGGCTGACTTCGTGTCGCTGGGCCGGGGGGCGCTGACGCACGCCGATTGGCCCGCTAGGCTGCGCGCGGGTGCGGCGCACGAGACCTTTGATCGTGGTCTTCTTGCGCCAATTGCTGACCTGGCCAACGCGATTCGGCATCGGGCGCAGCGCCAGCCTTCTGTTGCGGACGCGGCGGCGGGTTAGACACCTCGCCTTCGGTGCCGCTGCGCAGCTTCTCCGCCTGGGTCACCGGGGTAACCGTGGCGGACGTGGGCTGCGCTGCCGCGCTCAAGGGCAGCGGCAGCATTGGCGGCACGCCCACCACGAAGCGATACGGCAACTGCGGCAGCAGGCCTTGGATGGTGCCCAGGTCATTGGCCGCGTCGGCGCGCACCTGCAAGGCGGTCTGTTCGGCTCGCAAGGCCCGATTGACCTCGATGGCATGCGCGTCCAGCCGGGCTTGCTGGTCGTGAAAAGCCTGGATGGCCAGCTTCAAACAGTGGGCGGTGTACTGGTCGCGCAGCGAGTCCGTGGATGCGGCAGCGTCATCGGATTTGATGCGGGCAACTTGCCCGGCAGCTGGGGCCGACGCCGCTGCTGTCGTTTGCATCGCTGCCTGAACCCGCGTGAACTGCTGCGCCTGCGGACGCGCCGCGAGCTGGGCACGGTAGGGGTCCGGAACCGTGTCGATGCGGGTGTGGCCAATCGGGTCAATGGCGCTGGAACTCATGGCAACTCCTGATCTGGGTGTGACGAATCACGTTGTGTGCCTTTGCCAGGCGTCATGAACGGCTGGGAACACCGGGCGCTGCTCTGCGGCCGCTGATCGTTGCCTTCGCGGCGCGTCGTTGCATACCGATCCAGATCAGTTGCGCCACCGAACCCACCAGAAACACCGCGAACCACGTCGCCAGCGCACCGCGCACCAAGGGGGACTGCGGGCCGTCGGCAAGCGGATGCGAGACGGGCAGCCGTGTCAGCGTTTCCGCGATGCCCGGCACGCACATCAGGAAATAGCTGAATGAAAACCCAAGCTGCGACAGATAGGGATGCGCACGCGACAGCAGGGGCAGCCGCGGTACGAGCAACGCGCCCGCCACCGACAGCAGCGCCAGGATGCCCAGTGCGTGCCCGACATTGAAGCCGCCGGAACTGGACAGCCCGAACGACGTCAGCACCGCAATCAGCAAGCCGCCCAGATAGATCTTGCCGGTGCGCGTGGCGCTGTCGATGCCGCGATAGCGCACAAAGCTGTACGCGCCCGCGGCAAGAGGCACCAGGCTGATGAAGGTGTGTGCGGCCCCCAGGGTGGAAATGGGATGTGGCATGGGGAGGTCTCCAAAAGAAAATCAACCGACTAGTTGGTTGGTGTGTAATTTAAAAAAAGCGCACCCACTTGTGACCTGCGGGTGCGCGTCCTGCTGTGATCAGGTCGAAGCGGCCAACTGCTTGATGGCCGCGGTTGAAATCGTGGCGAATACCTTGGGGTCACCCAACGCGCGCGCGGTCAGCATCGCGCCGTGCATGGTCGACATGAAGGCTTGCGCGTCTGCCTCGGCGGTGTCGCGCAGTTGGAACTGCCCTTGCGCCACACCGCTTTCCAGCACCGCCGCGATCCACGCCGTCAGTTCGCCGAAATAGGCGCGCACCTCGTCCGCAATGGGCGGCGGAATCATCGGCAATTCAGCGGCCAGCATGGCGCAGATGCACATCGGCATCGTGCCCTCGCGGATGCAGGTGGCCCAGTAGTCCGCATAGGCGGTCAAGCGCGCACGCGGGTCCGGCACATGTTGGTCCAGGGCCGCCAGGCCCTGGCGGGCCTGCGCGCGGTGATGCGACACCACGGTAAGGACCAGGTCCGCCTTGGTGGGGAAATGATGATGGATGCTGGGCTTGCCGATATGCACCCGTTCGGACACATCGGCATAGCTGAACCCGTGATAACCGCCGGCGCCCAGCAGTAGCCGGGTCTGCTCGACGATCTCAAGGGCGCGGGGGGAAAGCTCTAAGCTCATGGGTAACAACTCTGGTCTGCTGAAAAAAAACGAAGCGCCGGGGAACGCAACGGCGCAAGGTCGGCTGAAGTCTACGCGTGGCAGCCAATCTACTAGTTGGTCGGTTACGTTGTCAAGCGGTGCCGCTACCGGAAGGCTCGCGCCCAGGAGGGGCGCATGGCTAGCACGACGCCGTTACCTGAATTAGAAACTGATAATATTTTTTTCAGTTATTAATTAATAACCGTTGCGCGAGTGGATATTATGGCGCTGAGATAACGCCTTTCAGTTTCGTGAATAAATAATAAAAAACACGAATTCCAATATTCACTAACAACTCCGCGACATCGCTATGTTGCAGTTTGTGTAATGAATGTAATTATTTGAGGGAATCTCCGGGGTTTATTACGGAGTTCCAGACTTATTTGCACAGCAAAATAAATCTTTAGAAAGAAAATTGCTGTTCAGCGCCTCTACGATTCGTCTGCTCGTCACCCAGCACTCTGATTTGGGTATCGAGACGTAACAATCCCCCTAGCAATAAGTCCGCCCAAGCGAGGCAAAAGTAAATCGATTTCGCGTCGATTTTTTGTCTTTTGGGCGTCGATTTCTAGTGTCCCAGACACGACGAAAACAGTGAGGCCCCCGTGGTAAAGAGAATCGCAGTGTGTGGCCTTGGTTATGTCGGCCTGCCCGTGGCAGTCGCATTTTCCAAGCGCTTTGATGTCATCGGCTTTGATGTGGACAAGCGGCGAATCGCGACACTGAAAGAGGGACATGACTGGACTGGCGAGATCGAACGTGACGCATTGCTGGCGTCCCCCATGACCTTCACCGACCAGATCTCTGAGCTGGAAGGTTGCGACTTCTTCGTGGTCGCCGTCCCGACGCCCGTGGACGAAAAAAACAACCCTGACTTTTCCCTGCTGGTGCGGGCGTGCCGCTCGATCGGCCCCGTGCTGCGTCCGGGTTGCATCGTTGTCTTTGAATCCACCGTGCACCCCGGCGCCACCGAGGAAATCTGCGGACCCGAGCTTGAAAAAGTGTCGGGCCTGCGCTGCGGCGTCGACTTCAAGCTGGGCTATAGCCCCGAACGCATCAACCCGGGCGACCGCGAGCACCCGCTGGAAAAGATCGTCAAGATCGTGTCCGGCCAGGACGAAGCGTCGCTGGAAATCATTGCGGGCGTCTACGAAAAAATCATTGATGCGGGCGTGCACCGCGCCTCGTCCATCAAGGTGGCCGAAGCCGCCAAGGTGCTGGAGAACACCCAGCGCGACATCAACATCGCGTTGATGAACGAGATGTCGAAGATCTGCGACCTGGTTGGCATCCGCACGTCGGAAGTCCTGAACGCCGCCGGCACCAAGTGGAACTTTCTCAAGTTCACGCCGGGCCTGGTGGGTGGCCATTGCATCGGGGTCGACCCGTACTACCTGACCTCCAAGGCGCAGGAGCTGGGTTACCACCCCGAAGTCATCCTGTCGGGCCGCCGCATCAACGACGGCATGGCCAACCACGTGGCCTCGCGCATCGTGCAGAACCTGGCCCGCGCCGGCCGTCTGAATGCGTCGACCCGCGTCGGCATCCTGGGCATGACCTTCAAGGAAAACGTGCCCGACATCCGTAATTCCAAGATCGTCGATCTGTACAAGGCGCTTGGCAACTACGGCATCACCCCCGTGGCGTGCGACCCGATGGTTGATCCGGACCAGATGGAGCACGAATACGGCATCCAGCTCGTCAAGCGCGAAGACTTCCGCGACATGGACGTGCTGATTCTTGCAGTTCCGCACCGCGAAACCATGGAGACCATCTGGGAAGACATGCCCACCTTGGTCAAGAGCGGAGGCATGGTGTGCGACTTGAAGTCCGTGCTTGATAGCAAGCGGCTCGCCTCCGACCTCTTGTACTGGACTCTTTAAGTTCAGGCTCGCTATCCCTCACTACAGGAGAGACCCTGAATGACCGCATTTACCATCGCTCCGATCGGCACCTGCCGCATCCACACCCCGCTGCGCGACGCCGTGGGCCGCTACCCGATCAAGCTGCAACTCGGGCGCAACTACGGCTTTGTGCATACCAGCACCGAGGCGCTGCAGCAGGCGCGCTTCATGTTCGGCCAGACCGATATTCCGGCCGACGTGCAACGCCTGATCTTCCGCCCGTCCAATGGCGAGCAGGCTCGCCGTGGCACGCACAAGCCGGCCGACCTGTACATGGTCGAGCTGTCTTCGCGCAAATTGCTGACCATTGACGGCTACCCCATCCAGTCCAACTACCTGGGGCGCTACTTCAGCGAGTTCTTCGCCGACCGCACGCGCACGCGGATGTTCTGGTCGATGGCCCACGCCGACCGCCTGGCCGAACGCCGTGCGCTGCTGGACCAGGACCCGGTCTTCAAGAGTCTTTCCCAGGACGACCGCGAGCTGCTGGCCCGCATCGTCAAGCGCGACCTGACGGACGACGAGATCGAAGGCGAAATGCGCCAGCTTGTCGACCTGCTGGGCCACGACAAAGTGGTGTTCGTCACGCACGTGAACGCTTTGACGCCGGACAACGTGCCGATCGAACAGCGCGCGCAATTGATTGCCGCGGTGGCTGCCGGTGCACAGCGCATCGGCGTGCCTTGCTACGACCCGACGCCGCTGATGAACAAGATCGGCCAGGCCGATGCCATGGAAGACGGCGGGCTCGACCTGACGCATTACACGCAGACGTTCTCCGAGCGCCTGTACGCCGAGTGGTTCAAGAACTACATGCGTCCGCGCATGAGCACCGCCACGACGCAGCCCGCCGCGCCCAAGCTGGGCGCGGAGGAAAGCGCCGAGCGCATTGAAAAGATCTGGGAATCGGGCGACCTGCGCGAAGCATCGCGCCGGGTGCGCGAAGTGCTGCGCCGCCATCCCGGCCTGCCCGAGCACACGCTGCTGTTCGCCCGCATTCAAGAAGAGCTGGGCGATTACGAAGGCTCGCTGGCGCTGCTGGGCAGCGCGGACGGCGCGTTGGCCTCGGGCAGCAAGGCCGAGCAGGTGCTGATGCGCAATCACTTCAATCTGGGCCGCCACGACCTGGCGTACTCGCTGGCCGCCGGCCTGCTGGGCGACGAAATCGAAACCCCGGAAATCGTGCGCATCGCCGCGGTATCGGCGGGGCAACTGGGCTATGTGGACGAAGCGCTGGGCAACTGGAAGCAACTGTTCCGCATTTCCTCGCCGGACGAGGCCAGCGCGCTGGAAGCGGCCGATACGGTGCTGTCGCTGCTGCAGGCCAGCGGCGACATGGAAGCGGTGCTTCGCTGGGTTCAGGAAGTGCGCGCGGCCATTCCGTCGCACGGCCGAGGCTTTGCGGTGCTGTGGCGCGACAGGCTGTTGAATGGTGACCGCGCGGGGCTGCGCGCCCTGGCGTCCGAGTCGCCCGCGCTGGAAGACGTGGTGGCGCTGGAACTGGTCAAAGAGGCCTCGTGGCGCGGCTGCATCCTGGCGGCCGCCGCGTTGGCCGTGTCTTGCCGGCTGGCCCAGAGCGAGCGGGAAGACATTCGCGCCTGGTTGCTGTCGCAATCGTCCGCATGGGCCGAAGAGGGCACGCGCGCCCTGGAAGAAGGGCGCCTGCGTGATGCGGCCGAACGCATCTGCGCGCACCGCCTGCTCAACCCCGATGCCTTGACCGCCCTGCGCTCGCAGCGCGCGTTCGAACGCGCCATGCGCTTGGGCGTGCGCGCCGCGCTGCTGGCGGGCAACCACAAGGAAGTGATCGACCTGACCGACATCGCGCTGGACAGCCAGGTGGACTTTCCCGAGCTGGATGCCATGCGTGGCCGCGCGGCCGACGCCCTGGGCGACAAGCAGACGGCGATGCACCATCTTGAGCAAGCCGCGGCGGAAGAAGCCGCCCCGCTCAGCACGCAGTTGTACTTTGCCCGCGTGGCATTCAACGGGGGTTGGTTCGGCGAAGCCATCGACGCCTACAAGATGGTGCTGGCGCATGCCTCGGCCGACCAAAGCGCCAAGGACGAAGCAGAACGCCAGCTTGGCAGGCTGGGCCCGCGCGCCATCCGTGGCGCCCGCGAAATCCTGGCCGCCGGCGATCATCGCGGCGCCTGGAACCTGCTGGAGCGCGTGGCCCAGTCGTGGCCGGCCATGACCGAGGTCGAACACGAAAAGCGCCGCATCATCGCGGTGCTGTATGCCGAAGCGCGTGCGCTGGATCCCGCCAGCACCACCGAGCGCCTGGCGCTGGGCGAACGCATTCTGCAACTCGTTCCCACGGATGCCATCGGCCTGCGCCTGGCCGCCGTGGGCGCCATGCGCCTGCATCGCTTCGAGCACGCCCTGCCTTACTGGCGGCGCCTGAAGGAACAGTCCGACAACCCGGCGCAGTACGACCATTACATCGACCGCTGCCTGGCGTGGATTGAAAAGGCCAACCGCAGGAAGGCCGCATGAACCCGCCACTGACAGCCGAGCGGACTGGCGTAATGTCCGACCTTCAATGGGTGCACGCCCAGTTGGAGGAGATCGTTGCGGCGTCGGTGCGGGTTCAGGTCGCCCAGGAAAACCTGCCGCGCGCCGAGGCGCTGGCGCGCGATCACCTGGAAGACTCCAAGGTGCGCTTCCTGCTCCTTCGACTGAAGGAGTCGGCGGGCTTGAACGAGGGCATGGCCGAGCAGTGGGCCAAGCTGTTGAAGGAATGGCCGGACGATCTTCAGATCGTTCGCTACTGCGCGACGCGCCTCGTGAAAGAACGGCATGTCGACGAGGCCATGGCCTTGGTCGACCGCCATCTGCCCGAGTCGTCGGAGAACCCCACGCGCTTGTTCGCGCGGGCCAAGCTGCTGAGCGACATCCGTGCGCATGCGCAGTCGGACGCGCTGTTTCGCCGCTTGATCCTGCAACACACGGATCGCAATATCCGCGTCGAATTCGCCAAGCGCCTGCGCAAGCGCGGCTTGCTGCTTGAAGCCTATGAGGCGATCCGGCCCGTGGCCAGCCATTTGGCGCCGGGCAGCAAGGCGGCGGAACTGGCCGAGGGCCTGGCTCGCGACTACGCCTTCTATCGCGGCCTGGAACCCGAAGGGGCGCTGGCGGGCAAGGACATCCGGATCGTGTCGATGAAGCATGCGATCCTGCATTTTCGCAATCGACAGATTGCCGAGCAGCCGCCCGAAAAACCGATATCGGTGGCGCTGGTAACGGGCAGCCTGGGACCAGGCGGCGCCGAACGGCAATTGACGCGGCTGGCTGGCGAACTGACGCGCATGGCCGAATTGCCGGATCAGGTATTGCCCGGCAATGGCGCGGCGCCCGTGATGCGGCCGGAGAAGGTGGAGGTGATGGTCAAGCAGCACACCGAGCCGTCCGGGTCATCCAAGAAGCAGGGGCTGGACTTCTTCCTGCCCGTGCTGGTCAAGGCGCAGATTCCGGTCACGGAAATCAATCGCTTGCCCGCCGTGTCGGTGGCGCATCAGTCCGTGCCCGATGGCCGCCTGGGCCGCCTGCTGGAACAGTTGCCGCCGCCCGTGCACTATGGCGTCACGCGCCTGGCGCCGGTCTTGCGCGCCAACCCTTTCGACGTGGTCAGCCTGTGGCAGGACGGCACGTGCCTGTTCGGCGCATTGGCCGCGCTGCTGGCCGGCGCCCCGACCATCCACCTGGTGTTTCGCGGGCTGCCGCCGAACATCCGCAAGGATCGGTTCCGCGAGGAATACCCCGAGCTGTTCCAGGCGCTGGCGCAAGTGCCCGGGGTGTATTTCGTCAGCAACAGCCGCACGGCCGCCGAGGCCTATGCGGACTGGCTCGGCATCCCTATCGTGCGTTTTCACGTCTTGTACAACGGCGTGCCGGACCTGGCGGTCAATGCCTCCCCCGCGGATGAAGCCAAGTGGGAGGCCTTCAAGGAAGGCACCAGCGACGCGACTGAAACGATCGGCGGCGTGTTCCGCCTGGAGCCCGACAAGCGCCCGCAACTGTGGATCAAGCTTGCCGCGCTTTATCTGAAGCGACGACCGCAGGCGCGCTTTGTCATCGTGGGCGACGGCCGTCTGCACGACAACATCGTCGCGCTGGCGGAAGAGCTGCGCGTGCAAGACCGGTTGTTGCTGGTTGGCCTGTCGAACCACGTGGGCTACTGGTATTCGCAAATGGACGCCAGCGTGCTGCTGTCGCGCTACGAAGGCTTGCCCAACGTGCTGATCGAGGCGCAGCTTCTGGGCGTGCCGGTGATCTCCACACCGGCCGGCGGCGCGGGCGAGTGCTTTGTCGAGAACGAGACGGGGCACCTGCTTTCGGATGTCGAGCACCCGGACATGCACGAGGCCTGCGACAAGGTGGAGTCGATGGTCGACCTGGCGCGCACCAACCAGGAATTGAAAACGCAAAGCCGGCAACGGGCGCAGAACCTGTTTTCGCTGGACGCGATGTTGTCCATGTTCCTGAGTCTGTGCGTGCCCGTCATGCCCGTCTCCGAGAACGATGAACGCGTCGACTTCGTGCCGATGCAACGGATGCTTGCCTGATGGGCAGCTTTGAGCGGCTGATCAGCGGTTGCGCTGATCAGCCGCTCATTCTTCCGAGGTCTTAAAGGTTAAGGTTTTTATGCAAATGAACGTCCCGGCTCCGAGCCTGCGGCGCAACGCGGCAATCACCCTGATGGTGCTTGCCGCCCTGTCACTTACGGGATGCCAACTGCCGCGTTCCGGTCCCATGTTGAGCGAGATGACGGGGGCGCACGACGACAAGGACGTCATCGTGATGCCCGCCTCGCGCGAGCTTGTGCAGGAAAGCAGGGTGCCCGACGTCGCGGACTTTCCGGTCCGTTACCGCGACCTGACCGAGGCGGGGTTCGACCGCCTGGTGCCGGGCGACGGCATCAACGTGAAGGTGTGGGAGCGCGGCGGCCTGGGCGTGTTCGCCGCGGACCCCTCTGGCGTGAGCGACCTGGGCAACCAGCAGATCGACCGGTCGGGTAACGTCTATTTCCCCATCATCGGCAAATTCCAGGCCGGCGGCCTGACGCTGGCCCAGTTGCACGATCGCGTCGTGCAGCGTCTGGCCAAGCTGGTCGTGGGCGCCGACGTCAGCGTGACGCGCGCCGCCGCCGAGCGCGGCCAGATGGTCACCGTGCAGGGCAACCTGACCAAGCCCGGCATGTACCCCATCACCCAGACCTCGCAACGGCTGAGCAGCGCGCTGGCGCAGGCCGCGCCCGTGCAGACCAACCCCGAGCAACTGGTCATCAGCCTGCGCCGCGACAACCAGGTGGCGTCCGTGCGGCTGTCGGACATCTACCGCAACCAGAACAACGACATCCTGCTGCGGCCGGGCGACGTCATTACCGCCTACGATTCGCGGGAGTACCTGACGGTGCTGGGCGCGGCCGGCACGCAAGGCCGCGTGGCCATCAGCAAGCGCAACTACAGCGTGCTGGACGCGCTGGCTGATTCGCGCGGCCTGGACGACAAGCTGGCCGACCCGCGTTCGGTGTTCCTGTTCACGCCGGCGAAGGCGGGTGTGGAAGGCAAGCCGGACATGCTGCCGGTGGTCTACCAGTTTGATCTGACCCGTCCGGAACAGGTGGCGCTGGCGCGTGAATTCACCGTGCACGAAGGCCAGGCCATCTACATTTCGGATGCGCCGTTTACCCAGGTCCAAAAGGTCTTGTCGGCATTCCGCGTCACCATGAGCGCCGGCTTCAGCGCCACGCGCGCAATCGACAGCGATTCGGGCGGCAGCTCTACCGGCGTGACTCAATAGCGTGTCGATGAGCAACGAGGACCGGATCAAGGGTTGGCGCTCGCGCCGCAAGGACAGTAGTTACGCGGTAGGGTCCGGGGTCGCCGCCTGGCGGCTGGACCCGGCCGTGCTGTTTGAAGCCAAGGCGCCGCCGGCCGTCTTGTTCAAGCCCTTGCTGGCGCGCCTGCAGGGCGAGCCACACGATTCCGTGGCCGCCCGCCGGGCGGTGTACGAGGCCGTGCAGGCGGAGCTGGATGCCGAGATCGCGCGCAGCAAAGCCGATGAGACCGTCGCCGATTTTTCACGGCGCCGGCTGCGCATCATCGTGCGTTTGCTTGAGCAGGACATCCGCGCGGGTGTCGATGTGTTCGCGCCGGGCTACATGCCGGCCAAGCTGGTGGCGGAAGACCAACGCCTGGCCGATGCGCATGCGCGGCGCGTGGAGCGGCGCAAGCAGGACGAGGCACGCGACGCGCGCCGCCATGCGTCGCGCAACGACATCGCGCTGGAAGTCGAGCTGCCGCGTGACGAGGCCGCTGATCTGGCGATCCTGCGGCAACACCTGCGGACGCTGCATGACGGGCATCACCCACGCATGGCCGAACACCGACCCGTGGGACGCACCCTGCTGGCGCTGTTCGTGTTTCAGTTGCGCGTGATCCACGGCGAAAGCCGCATCGCTTTGCTGTGGGCCCTGGTGGGCCCGGTGGTGCTGCTGACGCTGATTTCGTCGCTGTACATCCTGATGGGCACGCACTACATCCTGGGCATGGATGTGCAGACGTTTTCGCTGCTGGGCGCGACCACCTGGATCATGTTCCGGCAGATCATTTTCAGAAGCAGCGCGGCCTATATCTCGGCGCGCGGCATCTTGAATTTCCAGGGGGTGACGCCGCTGATGTGCGCGCTGGTGCAGTCGCTTATCTACCTGTCGGTATACCTGGTGGTGTTCGCGATATTGATCAGTGCCGGCCACGCGCTGGGGTTCATCACGCTGCCGATAAGCTGGGGCGGGTTTGTGCTGTTTGTCGTGCTGATGGGATGCTGCGGCTCGGCCATGGGCTTGCTGTTCGGATCAATTGCCACCTTCTGGCATTTCTTCTTGCGGCTGGCGCCGGTGATCGAGCGCTTCTTGCAGATTTTCTCGGGCGTGTTCTTCGTGTCGGAACAGCTGCCCGAGCATCTGCGCCCGTGGATCCTGTGGTCGCCGTTCGCGCATGGCATGCAGCTGTTGCGCTCGGCCTACTTCGAGGCCTACGACTCGACCGACGCCAGCCTGGGCTACTTCCTGACCTCGTTGGTGTTCCTGATGGTGGTCGCCTTGGCGGCCGAGCGTCTGGCCCGCCCCAATATCCAGCCGATGTGAGGCAAGAAGATGATTCATCTGAACGGCGTCACCGACGAGCCCTTTGCCTTTGGCACCAGGCAGGCGCTGCTGGCCAACGTCACCCTGGACATACCGGTGGGGCGCTATGCCTTGCTGTCGCCCGCGCCGGAAATGCATCGCCAGATTATCGATGTGCTGTGCAACCTGCGGCCGCCGCGCCAGGGCTTTGTGAAGCACGACGGCAATGTGTCCTGGGCCATCGGCCGGCAAGGCTTCATTCGCGGCAAGGCAAACGGCCTGAGCATGATCGACTTCGTCAGCGAGATGTACGAAATCGACGCGGATGCCACCTACGAACTGGTGGCCGACCTGGTCAGCGACCCCAAGGTCCTGGCCAAGCCCATGGAGCATTGGCCGCTCTACGCACGGCAGGAATTTTCGTTCGCACTGGCGCTGGCGCCGGCGTTCGACGTGTATGTGATCGAAGGGTCCATCCCTTTCGAGCCCTGCCGTTTCACCCGTCTTTGGCTGGCCCTGTTCGAAGAGCGGCTGATTGGCCGGACATTGATTTTTTCCAGTTATCGCCAGAATCAGTTGGCGGACTATTGCCTGAAAGGCTTGATTTATGAACGAAGCAACCTCCGGATCGAAGACGACCTCGACCAATGCATCAGCCGGTTCCCCCAAGACGATCAAGGAATGAATCCGGCAGCGCGGGCGACGACGTCTTCGGAGGCTTCGAGGACAGCCAGCTCGGCATCTGAAGGCGGGTCCGAGATCGAACGCCGCCGTCTGGAACGGCAGGCGTCGATACGCCAGCGCCGCCGTCACCGCTGGATCAATGCGCTGATTGTCATTGCGCCGGTGGCCTGCGCCCTGGTCTACGCGCTGGTCATCGCCACGCCGCGCTACGAAGCGGAATCGCGCTTCTTCGTGCAGGCGGGGTCCGGCCAGCAAGGCGGCGGAGGCGGACCGGCAAGCCTGCTCACCACCGGCAATATGGGCGGCATGCTGGGTGGCTTCGTGGACGGCTGGGCGGTGGCCGACTTCCTGAAATCGCGCGATGCCATGCAGCAGCTGGATCAACGCGTCGGCCTGCGCCAATACCTGGTGCATGCGGGCGTGGACCCGCTCAACCATCTTTCCGAAGACTCAAGCAACGACGCTCTTTACCGTGCCTATCAGGCGGCGGTGCACGTGTCGTTCAACGCGCTTGAGCAGATCGACGTGCTGCGCGTCAGCGCGTATTCACCCGACGACGCCGCCACCCTGTCGCGGGCGCTGATCGGGATGGCCGAGGAGTTCGTCAGTTCAATGAACAAGAAAGGCGTGGCCGACAAGCTCAAGGTCAGCGAAGAATCGGTCAGGCTTGCCGAGCAAAAGGCGCTTGCCGCCCGCGAGGCGCTGACGGCGTGGCGCACCACGCATGGCAATATCGACCCGACCGCCACGGTGTCGATGCTGCTGAATTTGTCTAGCCAGCTTGAAACCGAGTTGAGCAGCGCGCAGATCAATCTGGACAAGATCCGCGCGCTGGGCAACAAAGACCATTTCATGCTGAAGCCCGCCCAGATGCAGGTGGTGGCCTTGAAGAAGCGGATCGAGTCGGTGCGCCGTCGCTTAAGCGGCCAAGGGAATACGGAAGCCAAGCAGCTCAAGTCCTACGAGGCGCTGAGAAATACCCAGGCCTTCGCGGATTCGAACCTGACCTTGGCGCAGCAGTCGTATCAGCAGGCCATGACGGATGCGCTGCGCTTGCAGCGGTATCTGTCCATCATTGCGCAACCGGTGCCGACCGATCGTCCGAGCAGCCCGCGTACCGCCATCCTGCTGCTGCAAGCGCTGGCGCTGGGATTCGTGTTGATGTTCATCACCCGCGTGGCGATGGCATTGTTGAGGGGGCTTCGCCATGGTTGAAAATTCCGTTGAAAACGCGGTCGATCCTGCTGTTGCGGCGCGCCGCGCGCAGGCCGACGCTACCGCGCGGCTGCGCGCGGTCATCAAGGAAATCCTGGACGCTGACGACCCCGCGCGCGACATGGCCAAGCTTGCGCCCGCACTGGCGCAGCTTGGCGATGGCTGGCGCGATGTGCGCCGCTTGCTGGTTTCACCTTACATGCGGGAAGGCCGGCTTGCGCTTGCCATCGCCGCGCTTGAGGTGCTGATTGCCGCCTACCCGCTGCGCGCCGACGAACGCCGCACGCTGGCCAGCCTGTTGGGGCGCACCGAGCAGTGGGAACGCGCCATCGCCGAGGCTGACGCCGCCGCCGCGCTGGCGCCGGCATCCGCGGCCATGCATGCCGCGCGGATCCAGTTGCGGGTGCAGGCAGGCCGTGTCGCCGAGGCCGCCGACGTCGCCCGCGCCACGCTGGACATCGCGCGCGCCGAGCCCGGCGAAGCGCACTTCTGGATGCTGGCCTTTTCGCGCAACGGCGACGCGGCCGACGCGGCCGGTATCGCGGCGACGCTGGACCCGAACAAGCTGCCGAACGAGCGCGTGGCGACCGTTGCCGTGCGCGCCTTGATGGACGATGACCGCGCCGAGGCCGCCATCCAGCTGGGCAACGCGGCGCTGGCTGCGGGACACGACAGTGCCGCCTTGCGTTCTTCGCTGGGCCTGTCGCACCTTCGGCGCAGCACCGAGGACGATCGCAAGGTGCATGCGCTGGCGCACTTCGAGGCGGGCTTGCGCGCGGCGCCGACCGACGTCAGGCTGCTGACGCTGTACGGCGAAACGCTGCTGCGCGCCGGCCGCTACAAGGACGCCGTGGCACCACTGGCGCAGGCCATTGAACTGGCGCCGGACCTGGAGCAGACGCGGGCGCTGTATGCACGCGCGCTGCGCTACACCTTGCAGTACGACGAAGCCGCCGATCAGATGCTGACGTTGCTGGAGAAATCGCCCGAGAAGCGGCTGTGGCAGCGCGCGGCCATCGGGGCCTTGTCGCAGGCGGGCCGCAAGCAAGAGGCCGAGGCGCTGTACGACAAGTACGTCGCGGCGCGTAGCGAGCAACTGCCCGCGACCTTCCAGGAAGCCATGCGCCAGATGGAAGCGCGCCTGGATTCCGCACCCATTCCACAGGCGCGCCTGGACTGGGCCTGGGCGCTGCGCGGTGACAAGGAGATTGATCGCGAGCAATGGGAACGCCGGGTGCGCTGGGGCCACATGATGGACCACCTGCTGTTCGACTGGCTGGAATGCCGCGAAGACAGCGTCGAAGAAGCCATGCAGGTGCTGGGCGAGCTGGACACCGGCGAACGCTTTTTTGCGCCGCTCCTGGCGGCTGGCCGGGGGGTGGTGGTGGCCACGGCGCACGTTGGCCCCATGTATGCCGGGTTGATGGCGTTGGAATTGCTGGGCATCCCCTCGCGTTGGCTCGCGACGGCGCCCAGCGTTGCCCAGAGCAGCTACGCCACGGCCTTGATTTCCACCGCCGACCAGACCGAGGCGCAGGTGGCCAAGGCCTGCATGCGCGCACTGAACTCGGGTTACGTGCTGTGCCTGGCCATCGATGGCGCGGCGAACCCGGCCGCGCCGCGCACCACGTTCGAAGGGCAGGACGTTACGTATTCCAGCTTCGCGTCGCACCTGGCGCATCGGCTGGGCGTGCCGTCGGTGTTCTACGTGCCGCGCTGGGAAAACGGCCACGTGGCCTATACGCTTGAAATGCTGCCGGCCGCCAATCCCGGCGAAGACGCCGAGGCGTATGCAGCGCGCTGGCAGAAGGCTTATTTCGAACTGCTGCGGGAACACCTGGCAGGCCCGCCTGAGAACCTGCGCGCAAGCGGCGGCATCTGGCGCCATGTGAAACCGGCGGATCGCTCCGCGCAGTGACAAGGAGGGCGGATATGCTGCCAGGAAGGAAGTCAGGAAGGAAGCCATCGCGTTGGCTGCGGGCCTGGGCCATCCGGGCCTGGGCCATCCGGGCCTGGGCCATTCAGGCCTCGGTCATTCTGGCCTTTGCCATGTTGGCGGGTGGCACGGCAGCAGCCAGTGAAGCCTGCGCCTACCCGGATGAAAGTTGCGCCTGGGTCTCGTCGCTGCTGCAACAGCGCGAAGGCTACGGCGCAAAGGCCACGGGTGGTCTGGGCGGCAGGCTGATCGAGGTCACCTCCGACCAGGACGCGGGGCCAGGCACGCTGCGCGCCGCGCTGGCGCAAGCCAAGAAGGGACCCACCTGGATCCGCTTTGCGTCCGACATGACGATCGTGCTGAAGAAGCAGCTTCGCGTACCGTCCAACACCACGATCGACGGACGCGGCAAGCGCGTCACCTTGATCGACGACGGCCTGGGCGTGTATGGCAGCCAGAACGTGATCCTGACGCACCTCACGATAGATGGCCGCCTGAATCGGCTGACGCAGGCAGTGAACGTGGCCAATGGCAGCCGCGACGTGTGGGTCGATCATATGGATCTGTCGCGCATGTCCGACCGGCTGCTCAACGTAAAGAATGGCTCGACCGACGTCACGATCTCATGGACCAAGTTCCATAACTCGAACAAGGTCATGCTGCTGAACAACATCACGTCCAAGGACCTGTTCCACAACTACGAGCGCGACGCCATCGCGCGCGTGACGCTGCACCACAATTACTTTTTCAATACCGTGCAGCGCAACCCGCGCGGGCAATTCGGCACCTTCCACCTGTTCAACAACCTGCTTGAAAACTGGGACTTCTACGGCATGAGCTTCAGCCTGGAAGCGAAAGCGCTGGTGGAAGGAAACATCTTCAACAACGACACGAAGCGCAAATGTGTCGAGCCCGAATTCTTCCCCACGGTGGAAGGCATCAACGTGAACTACTGCCGCTACATTCCCATCGCGTCCGGGCGCAGTGCGCTGAGCAACGGGGAGTCGGATCGTGGCGCGTACGAAAAATTGAAAGCGGTGCATGGCTACAAGCGTGACTACAAGGCCTTCTTGCGCTTGAAAGACAACCTGTACCTGGGCGATGCCAAGCCCGTGCTTCAGGACTATCGCCCCGAGTCGGCTCCCACGCCGCCGTACTGCTACAGCTACGAGCGGCCAACGCCTGAACTGGCTGAGAAGATCCGCAAGTTCGCCGGCAACACGTCGGGGGATACGCCCTTGCCGGTGTCACGCAGCGGGGCTGGGTGCGCGAAGCCGTAGTGCGGCGAAGTAGCCGCGCCGTGGCGTAGCGCGGCAGCCCCTAGGGAAACCACGGGGTTATGCCGCGTTACGCCGTTCTCCTAAAATAATTCCTGTCTCCTTTTCCAGGGAGACCGACCCGGTAAGTTCCAAAGACGCAACTGCCGCAGCGGTCGTTCAGCAATTCTCTTGTCGACAACGACGTCGACATTCTGCCGGTCTCTCGGCATATCCCAACACCTACTCACGTCTACGCAACTTCGGCGTCGGCCTTTGCTCGTCCGTGCGTTTTGCGCCGGGGGCAAGTGCTGCGCGCCGTCTGCGCACAAGGGGCTTACCAACATGAGCATGAACCGCCGCCAGTTCCTGTCTTCCACCGCCGTTACCGCCGCGTCAGCCACACTGGCCGGCCTGACGGGCACACGCGCCTTCGCCGCCGGCGAAGAGAAAATCAATGTTGCCGCCATCTATGACCTGTCGGGCGGCCTGGATATCTATGGCAAGCCGGTCATGGACGCGCTGCGCTTCGCGGCGGAAGAAATCAACGCCAAGGGCGGCTTGCTGGGCCGGCAACTGAACTTCATCGCCTATGACGCGCAATCGAACATGCAGCTCTATGCGCAGTTTGCGCAACAGGCGGCCTTGCGCGACAAGGCCGCCGTGGTGCATGCCGGGATCACGTCGGCCTCGCGCGAGGTGGTGCGCCCCGTGCTGAACCGTTACCGCACGCTGTACTTCTACGACAACCAATACGAAGGCGGCGTGTGCGACCGGAACTACTTTGCCGCGGGCGTGACGCCGGCCCAAACCGTACAGAAGCTGGCGCCGCATGCCGTAAAGAAATGGGGCAAGAAGGTCTACATCGTGGCGGCCGACTACAACTACGGCCAGATCGTTTCCAACTGGGTGCGCAAGTACGCGGCCGATGTCGGCGGCAAGACCGTCGCCACCGAATTTTTCCCCTTGGACGTGACGGACTTTGGCGCGGCCATTTCGAAGATCCAGGCGGCATCGCCGGACTTCATCTGGTCCGCCCTGGTGGGCGGCGCGCATATGTCCTTCTATCGCCAATGGAAGGCGACCGGCATGACCGGCAAGATTCCGCTTGCCTCCACGACGTTCGCGGGCGGCAATGAACACATCGTGCTGTCACCGGAAGAATGCAACGGCTTCCTGGTTTGCCAGAACTACCTGCAAGAGCTGCCAGGCGCGGTCAACGCCGACTTCGTCAAGCGCTTCCATGCGCGGTACGGCGCCGACTACCCCTACATCACCGAGTTGGCCATGGGCGCCTACCAAGGCTTCATGCTGTGGGCCGAAGGCGTGCGCAAGGCCGGGTCGATCGACCGCATGAAGGTTATCGAAGCGCTGGAATCGGGCGTGGCCATCGACGCGCCCAGCGGCCGCGTGACGCTGGACCCGGCCACGCACCATTGCACGCTTGACGTGCATATTGCTGAAGTGCGCGACCGCAAGCTCAACCTGGTGGAAAGCTTCCCGCAGCAGCAACCCGGCGATACCGCCGCGGTGTGCGACCTGATCAAGAACCCGGCGGACAACCGCCAGTACGCCATCAAGTTCTGAGCACCCCATGGATCTCGTTGCCATCTATGCCATCGATATCCTGGGGGCAATCGCCATCCTCGCGCTCTTGAGCGTGGGGCTGGCGGTTGTGTTCGGGATGATGAAGATCATCAACCTCGCGCATGGCGAATTCATGATGCTGGGCGGGTATGTCGCCATCCTGGCCACCAATCAATGGGGCGTGCCGATCTGGATTTCCATGCTGGTGCTGGCGCCCTTGGCCGTGGGCTTCTTCGGCGTGCTTGTCGAGCATTTGCTGGTGCGCCACCTGTATGGCCGCATGATCGACACCATGCTCGCCACCTGGGGCTTGTCGCTGGCGGTCATCGGCACGGCCACCATGGTGTTCGGCAATACCACCGTCGGCATCTCGTCGCCCTTGGGCGGCATCGCCATCGGGGCGCGCCAGGCCAGTGGCTACACCCTGTTCCTGATCGGGCTGGCGGCCGTGGTGATGCTGGCCCTGTGGTGTCTGCTGCGCTTCACCGACTTTGGGTTGCGGGCGCGTGCCTGCATGCAGAACGCCGCCATGGCCAACGCGCTGGGCATGAATCCCAACGGCGTCTACAAGCTGACGTTCGGTTTGGGCGCGGCGCTGTCGGGCCTGGCGGGCGCGGTGCTCGCGCCGTTGACCGGCGTCATCCCGACCATTGGCGCGGCGTATATCGCCAAGGCCTTCATCACGGTCATCAGCGGCGGCTCGGCCGTCATTGCGGGCACCGTGAGCGCATCGGGCATCTTCGGCGCCATCAGCCAGGGCGTCACTTTTCTTGCCACGCCGGTCTATGGGCAGGTGGCCTTGTTGCTGGCCGCCATCGTGCTGATCCGTTTGCTGCCGCAAGGCATCACCGGTCGATTCTTCAAGCGAGCAATCTGATGCGTGTACCTGTCTTTTCCCTGGCGCTGGGCGCGGTGGCGGTTGCGGCCGCCGTGGCGCTGCCCTTGGCGGTCGATATGTTCAGCCTGCTGTCCATGACGGTCTATCTGGTCATGGCCTTGCTGGCCCTGAGCTTGGCTTTTGTCTGGGGCCACGGCGGCATCCTGTGCTTTGGCCAGGCAGCCTTCTTTGGTCTTGGCGCCTATGCCTGGGCCGTCGGCGCGTTCAACTTCGGGCCGGGTCTGGGCGCGCTGGCGTTGGCGGTCGCGGTGCCGGCGGCGTTCGCGGCGTTGCTGGGCTATTTCATGTTCTACGGCAAGATCAGCGACGTCTATCTGGGCGTCATCACGCTGGCCGTCACGCTGATTCTGTTCAATCTGATGAATTCCACGTCGGGTGACAGCTATCGCATTGGCGAGGCCCTGTTGGGCGGATTCAACGGTATCCCTTCGATTCCACCATTGACCCTGCCCGGCGCCGCCGAACCGCTGTCGCCAGAAGGCACCTTCACGCTGGCGGCGCTGGTGCTCATCGCCGCCTATTTCGGCTTGCGCGCGGTCATGGCGTCGCGCTTTGGCCGGGTGGTGGCTGCCGTGCGCGAGAACGAGCAACGCGCCATGCTGCTGGGCTACAACGCCAGCTTCTACAAGCTGGCAGCCTTCACGCTGGGGGGGGCGCTGGCGGGCCTGGCCGGCATGCTCTACGCCAACTGGGGCGCCTTTGTCAGCCCTGGTGTGTTTGGCCTGGCGCAGTCGGCGCAGATCATCATCTGGGTCATTGTGGGCGGGCGCGGCACGCTGATCGGCCCCATCATCGCCTGCGTTGCGTTGCAAGCCATGGTCACACGGCTTGGTGCGCAACATACGGTCGATACCGGCCTTGTGCTGGGCGTGATCCTGATTCTGTTCGTGCTGCTGATTCCGCGTGGGCTGGCGCCCACCATCGCGGATGCCGCGCGTCGCTTATGGCGATCGTCGTCGCGTTCGGCCACGCCAGCCGTCAAGGAGCAAGCATGAACGACATGTTGTTGGAGACGCAGGGTCTGAGCGTCAGTTTTGGCGGCGTGCACGCCGTGCGCGACGTGGACTTTCGCTTGCGGCGTGGCGAGGTGCGCTGCCTGATCGGCCCCAACGGGGCAGG
This sequence comes from Achromobacter spanius, assembly GCF_029637605.1. Classification (NCBI taxonomy): domain Bacteria; kingdom Pseudomonadati; phylum Pseudomonadota; class Betaproteobacteria; order Burkholderiales; family Alcaligenaceae; genus Achromobacter; species Achromobacter spanius. The sequence continues at coordinate 4,750,706 of NZ_CP121261.1, forward strand.
CAAGAGCACCTTCTTCAAGATGCTGTCGGGCCAGTTGCGGCCCAGCCGGGGGGAAATCCGCTTCAAGGGAAAGCCGCTGCGCGGACTGGCCACGCACGAAGTCGCCCGGCTGGGCATCGGCATCAAGACGCAGGTGCCCAACGTCTTTGAAGGGCTGGATGTGCTTGAAGGCTTGCGGCTGGCCGCGGGCCGTCGCAGCGACGGTAACCCTGCCGACATTGCCGCGCAGGTACTGCAAGAGATCGGCCTGCAATCCGTGGCGCATCAAGCAGTCAATGCGTTGGCGCACGGACAGCGCCAATGGGTGGAACTGGGCATGATCCTGGCCTCGCGTCCCGAACTGGTGTTGCTGGACGAGCCCGCCGCCGGCATGACTCAGCACGAGGTTCGCAAGACGGCGGACCTGATCGCCGCCATCAACCGGCACAGTACCGTGGTGGTGGTGGAACACGACATGGCATTCATCCGCCTGATTGCCGGCCGCATCACGGTCTTCAACCAGGGCGAGGTGCTGGCCGAAGGCAGCTTTGACGACATCATGGCGCACGCGGAAGTGCGTGCCGCCTATCTGGGCAAGCAAGGAGAGCCGCATGCTCGCAGCGCATGAACTGAAGGCCGGCTATGGCCGCATTCCCGTGCTGCATGGCGTGGGGTTCGAGATGGCCGCGGGTGAGTTCACCGGTGTGCTGGGTCGCAACGGCATGGGCAAGACCACGCTGCTGCGCACGCTGATGGGTGAGCTTCCGCTGACCGGGGGCTCACTGACCATGGAGGGCAGGGACCTTGGCGCGTTGGCGCCGTATGCGCGCGCTCGTCATGGGCTGGGCTTCGTGCCGCAGGGCCGACAGATCTTTCCGGCGTTGACCGTGGCCGAAAACCTGCGCATGGGGTGCGTGAAACAACTGAGCCAGGCTGACGTCAAGATCGCGTCGGTGCTGAAGGTATTTCCGCGTTTGCAGCGCCTGCTGGACCGGCCGGGCGGCAGCCTGTCTGGCGGCGAGCAGCAACTGCTGGCGCTGGCTCGCTGCCTGTGCGGCGACCCCAAGCTGATGTTGCTGGATGAACCCACCGAAGGTATCCAGCCCTCAATTTGCGACGAGATCGTCGAAGCCTTGCAGAACCTGCGGGCTTCCCATGGCATTGCCATTTTGCTGGTCGAGCAAGACATCGATTTCCTGTGCGCCTTGTCCGACCGGATCCTGGTGCTGGAAAAAGGCGAACTCATCGCCGATGTGCCGACCGCTTCCACCACACCCCAAGAGATCGCCCGGCGTTACGGCGGTCTGCAATCCTGATACGGAATTCGAGATGTCCCTTCCCCGTCCCACTCTGGAAGCGCTGGACCAGGCCGCGCGTCGCATCGGCCTGAATCTGGACGACGCCACGCTGCGCGCCTACGACAGCATTCTGGAAGCCACCTTTGCCGACTATGACCAGGTCGACGCCATGATCGACCAGCCGCCGGTGGTGCGCTACCCGCGCACCCCAGGCGTACAGCCCGAAGACAATCCGCTCAACGCCTGGTACGTGCGCACCGAGATCGACGGCCGCCCGGACGGCCCGCTGGCGGGCAAGCGCGTGGTGTTGAAAGACAATATCTGCCTGGCGGGCGTGCCCATGATGAATGGCGCGGCCACGCTGCGCGGCTATGTGCCCGACCAGGACGCCACGGTGGCCACGCGCATCCTGGACGCCGGCGGCCGCATCGTGGGCAAGGCCCATTGCGAATATTTCTGCGTGTCCGGCAGCAGCCACACCAGCGCGGCCGGCCCGGTGCGCAACCCGCGCAACCCGGCGCATGCGGCGGGCGGCTCCTCGTCCGGCGCGGCGGCGCTGGTGGGCGCCGGCGAAGCGGATATGGCCATCGGCACCGACCAGGGCGGTTCCGTGCGCATACCGGCCGCCTATTCCGGCATCTATGGCATGAAGCCCACTCACGGCCTGATTCCGTACACCGGCATCATGCCCATCGAAATGACGCTGGACCATGCCGGCATCATGAGCGCCACCGTGGCCGACAACGCCCGCTTGCTGGATGCCATCGCCGGCGCCGACGGTCTGGACCCGCGTCAGCAGAACCTGCCCGTCGAACGCTCCGCTTACGCCGATGCGCTCGACCTGCCCGCGCAGGGCCTGCCCTTGAAAGGCCTGCGCGTGGGCGTGGTGCCGGAAGGGTTTGGATGGAGCAACAGCGATCCCGAAGTCGATCGTGCCGTGCGCCAGGCCGCCGGCCACCTCGCCGCGCTGGGCGCCGAGGTAAGCGAGGTGCCCGTACCCCTGCATCGCAAAGGCCACGCGATCTGGACCCCGATTGCCGTGGAAGGCACGACACAACAAATGAAGGGGTATAACTACGGCACCAACTGGAAAGGGCTCTATGTGACCGGATTGATGCAGGCGCAGCGCCACTGGCGCGATCACGCCGACGAGTTCCCGCATGACGTCAAGACCTGCCTGCTGGCGGGCGAATACTTTCATGCGCGCTACGGCGGCCAGTACTACGGCAAGGCCCAGAACCTGGCACGCCGCCTGCGCCTGGCCTATGACCAGGCGCTCAAGCAAGTGGACATGCTGCTGATGCCCACGGTGCCGATGCGCGCGCCACGCCTGATCGACGCCAACGCCACGCCGGACGTGTTTGTGACCCGCGCCTTGGAAATGAATGCCAATACCGCCCCGTTCGACGTCACCGGCCATCCGGCCATCTCGGTGCCCTGCGCACTGCGCGACGGGCTGCCCGTGGGCATGATGCTGGTGGGCCGCCATTTCGACGAGCCCACGCTGTACCGCGCGGCCCGCGCCTTCGAGCGCGACCTTGATTGGACGGTGTTGTGAGCGCGCGCGACGGCCACCGGGTCGGCCTGCTGTTCTCGCACGAGAGCCTGACAGCCGCCACCGAGATCACCCAGGAAAACGCCACGCTGATGGCCATCGACGAGGTCAACGCGGCCGGCGGCATCGATGGCGTGCCGCTGGTGCCCGTGAGCGCGCGCGTGGGCGCGCAGCCGCCCGATTACCGTCAGGCGGCCGAATGGCTGTGCGACAGCCAGCGCGTGCCGCTGATCTTCGGCACGCATATGTCCAGCACGCGCAAGGCCGTGCTGCCGGTGGTGGAAAGCCGCCGCGCGCTGCTCTTTTACGCCACGTTGTACGAAGGCTTCGAGTATTCGCCGTATTGCTTCTACACCGGCTCCGTGCCTAACCAGAATTCGGTGCAGCTTGCCAGCTATGTGATCCGTCATTTCGGCAACCGGGTGCTGTTCATCGGCGGGCAGTACGTCTACCCGCGCGAGTCCAACCGCATCATGCGCGAGCTCTACGAACAGGCCGGTGGCGAAGTCGTTGACGAGGTCTATCTGCCGCTCAATGCGCCGCAGGAAGATCTGGCCGAGGTGCTCAAGCGCGCCGTGGCGCTGCGCCCGGACGCCATCTACTCGACCGTGGTCGGGCGCGACATCGTCAAGCTCTATCGGGCCTATCGCGAGCTGGGACTGGATCCGGCGCGCATGCCGATCGTCAGCCTGGCCACCAACGAAACCGATGTGGCCGCGTTGACGGCCGAGCAGGCCGAGGGCCACATCACCGCCGCGCCCTACTTCGCCACGCTGGACACCGAACCCAGCCGGCGTTTCTCGCGGGCCTACCAGGCTCGCTATGGCGAAGACAGCCCCATCACGGCGGGGGCCGAAGCCGCCTACTTCCAGGTGCATCTGGTGGCCGACGCCGCCCGCCGCGCGGGCGGTCTGGCCTTACCGGCGTTGGTCAATGCCCTGAACGGAGCCAGTTTCGAAGCGCCGCAGGGCCTGGTCACCATCGATGGCGACACCCAACACACCTCGCTCTGGCCGCGCATTGCCCGCGTGAACGCGCGGCGCCAGTTCGAAATCATTTACTCGGCGCGCGGCGCGGTACGGCCGGTGCCGTACCTGGTGGACCACGCGCTGGACCCCGAGGCCCTGGCCCTATCGTGATGGCGCCTCGTAACCGGCCCGCGCGCAGCAGCACCGCGCTGCGCGAACTCAACGGCCTGCGCGTGATGGTCCTGCTTCCGCAGGACGCCGAATCACGCTTGCTGATGTCGCACTTGAAGCGCATCGGCTGCGTACCGACGCAACAATGGCCTTTGCCCGAGCGCCTGGGCGCGGATGCCGACGTGGTGGTGCTGCCGATTGAAGAAGACCAGCGCGAGGCCATCCAGCAGCTGGCGGACAGCCTTACCGAGCTGAGTCCGCCATTGGTCGGCATCGTCGAATACGAAAACCCCGCCACCCTGCAACTGGTGCTGCAAAGCGGTTGTACCGGCGTCATCGAACGCCCGATCCGGCCCTTCGGCCTGTTGACGCAATTGCTGCTGGCGCGTACCGCGTGGCGCCAGCAGGCCGCCACGCTGGCCCATGTGCGCAAGCTGGAAGGCCGCTATGCTGCTGCCAGCAAGGTGGCTACCGCCAAGACCTTGCTGATCGCCCGCGAGGGCATTACCGAACACGAAGCGCATCGCCGCATCCAGAGCCGTGCCATGGCCACGCGCTCGTCGCTTGAAGACGTTGCCCAAATCCTTATCAACGAACTGTCCTGAACGCATCCATGACCGCCTTCTCATTCCAGACTGTTGCCCATCTTGTCGTCGAACCCGGACTGGTCCGCCGCTTGGGCGCGTTGCTGCGCGAACGATACGCGGGCGAACGTGCCGTGCTGGTGACCGACGCCTTCCTGCATCGCAGCGGCGCATTGCAGCCCGCGCTGGACAGCCTGGCCGCCACCGGCTGGCAGACGCTGGTGATCGACGATGTGGTGGCTGACCCGCCTGAAGCCGTGGTCGAGGCCGCGGCCGCGCGCACCCGCGCCTTCAATGCCGACATGGTCATCGGATTCGGCGGCGGCTCGTCCATGGATGTGGCCAAGCTTGTGGCGGTGTTGTGCCAGGGCGACCAGCCGCTGTCGGCCATGTATGGCATCAACCAGGTGCACGGCAAGCGCCTGCCGCTGGTACAGGTGCCGACCACGGCCGGCACTGGCTCGGAAGTCACGCCCATTTCCATCGTCACTACCGGTGCAACCACCAAGAGCGGCGTGGTCGCGCCGCAGCTCTATGCCAATGCCGCCTTTCTGGATGCAGAGCTGACCGTCGGCCTGCCGCCAGCCGCCACGGCCGCCACCGGCGTGGACGCGATGGTTCACGCCATCGAGGCCTACACCAGCAAGCGGCTGAAGAATCCGCTGTCGGACCACCTGGCGGTGCTGGCCCTGAAGTTGCTCAGCGCCAATCTGCTGACCGTGTGCCGTGACGGCGGGAACCTTCAGGCGCGCTCCGACATGCTGTTGGGCGCGATGCTGGCCGGGCAGGCGTTTGCCAACGCGCCCGTCGGTGGCGTCCATGCCTTGGCGTATCCGGTGGGCGGCATCTTTCATGTGCCGCACGGGCTGTCCAATGCCTTGGTGCTGCCCGCCGTGCTGCACTTCAATGCCCAGGCCGCCGCGCCGCTGTACGCCGAGCTGGGTGTGGCGGTGGGCCTGCCGCCAAGCGCGGACGCCGCGTCCGGCGCTGCCGCCTTCATCGCCTTCCTGGAAGACCTGATCCGTCAGGCGCAGTTGCCCCAAGGCCTGCGTGCGGTGGGAATTACCGAAGCCGACCTGCCCGCGTTGGCCAGCTCGGCCATGGTGCAGCAGCGCTTGTTGATGAATAACCCGCTGCCCATTGACGAGGCGCAGGCGCTGGCCATCTATCGCGCGGCGTACTGAGCCGCGCATAGCCCTTACTGGCCGCCTTCTTGCACCTTGCCGTACTCCCCCACCGCGATGTCGCGAAACGCCCGGATCAGCGCCAGCCGGGGTGACACCCTGGACCAGATCAACCCGAAGCGGCGCGGCTCGCAGTGTTCGGGCAACGGCAAAGCCAAGAGGCCCAGCCGCTCGATCGCGCCATTGGTTGATTGCGGCAGGATCGCCACGCCCAGGTCGCGGCTGACCATCACCGCGATCGACTCGACGGCGTTCAGTTCGAAGCGTTCGCGCGGCGTGATGCCCACGCGCCGCAGATAGTCGTCAACATGACGGCCGCCCCAGTCGCTGCGTTGATAGCGGATGAACGGCTCGGTGGTCAGCAGGCTGTGCGGATGCCGCCCGGCATGGCGGGGCGCCGCTGCCAGCACATAGGGTTCTTCGCGCAGCAACTGCCAGCCCAGGCTTTTGGAGAGCGGGTAAGGCGCTTCCAGGGCGATGGCGGCGTCCAGCTCGCCGCTTTCGATGGCGGGATAGAAGCGCACCGAGTGCCCCGGCTGAATCTCCACGTTGATCAGCGGATGGCGGCTGACCAGGTGTTCCAGGATGGCCGGCACCATGGAATTCAAGGCGGTGTTGCCCGCACCCAGCCTGAGCTCTCCCATCATTTCGTCGGACCGCGCCAGGTAGCGGATCTTCTCGATACGCTCCAGAACCTCGCGCATGGGGCCGATCAGTTCAATCGCCTTGGCCGTCAGGTGCACCGTGCGGCCGGCGCGCGCCACCAGCAGCACGCCCAGTTCCTGTTCCAGTTTGCGCACTTGCTGCGCCACGGCGCCATGGGTCAGCCCCAGGCGCCGAGCGGCCTCGGCCATGGAGCCATGCTGGCCCACGGCGGCTAGCGTATGTAGGAAGTCGGTGTTCATAACGATAGATATTCTATCGTCTTATCGTAATTTGGCTGTCCCCTGACGGCGTGGCGCAGCGCCACAATGCCACCAGGAGGCACCAATGAGAAGCAAGCTATTCGTGCCGGGTTCGCGCCCGGACCTCTTCGATAAAGCCATGGCCAGCCAGGCGGATGCGCTGTCCTTCGACCTGGAAGACGCGGTTGCGCCCACCCGCAAGCAAGAGGCGCGCAGCGCCCTGGCCTACTGGTTGGCGTCGCCCGGTTTCGCGGCGGCACAGGCCCTACATCCCAAGAAAATTATCGTTCGCGTGAATGCGGCCGATACCCCGTACTTTGCCGCCGACCTGGACGCGTTGGGCGGCTTGCCGATTGACCTCTTGAATCTGCCCAAGGTGGAAAGCGTCACGGCGCTGTGCGAGGCTGCCGGCCAAGCCATTGCCGCCGGCTTCCAGAATGAGTTCCTGATCACCGTGGAAACCCCGCGCGCCTTGGCCAGCGCGGCCGAATTGGCCGCCGCGCATCCGCGTGTGGCCGGTTTGCAATTGGGCCTGGCCGACCTGTTCGAGCCGCTGGGCATAGACCGTTATCAACCCGAAACGCTGCGCGCCGTGATGCTGTCCTTGCGGTTGGGCGCGGGTTGCGCGGGCAAGTACGCCATGGACGCGGCCTATGCCCGCGTGCGCGATGCCGAAGGTTTTCGCGCCGAAGCGAAGCTGGCCCGTTCGCTGGGCTTTCTGGGCAAGTCCTGCGTGCACCCCAGCCAGATCGCCATTGCCAACGAGGTGTTCGGCTTCAGCGCCGAAGAGGTTGCCGAGGCCGAACGCATCGTATCGGCCAGCCGCGAGCAAGACGGCGTGGGCGCGTTCCTGCTGGACGGAAAAATGATCGACGCGCCCTTCGTGCAGCGCGCCCGCGACGTGCTGCTGGCAGCCGGCCGCGCGGCCTGAAGCGCGCCGGGCCATGAATATTGAGTGAAGCGAAATATGGAATTTGAATCTTCCGCCAGCCTGCCGCTGGCAGGCATCAAAGTGCTGGACCTGAGCGCCTACATTGCCGGCCCCTACGGCTGCGCCTTGCTGGGCGACATGGGTGCCGACGTGATCAAGGTTGAGCCGCCCGAAGGCGACAACCTGCGCAAATACCCGTCAACACTGGCATCGGAAAGCCGCGCCTTTCTGGGCATCAACCGCAACAAGCGTGGCCTGTGCCTGAACCTGAAGGACGAGGCCGGCCACGACGTGCTGCTTCGGCTGGTGCGCGAGGCCGACGTGCTGGTCCACAACTTCCGGCCGGGTGTGCCGGAACGGTTGCGGATCGACTTCGCCACCCTGTCGGCCGTGAACCCGCGCCTGATCTATTGCGCCATGACGGGCTATGGCGCGGTGGGCCCGATGGCGCGCCACGCGGGTTACGACCAGGTGCTGCAATCGATGACGGGCATGTGCGCGGCGCAGGCCAAGGCCGACGGCCCGCCCGAAGTGTTGTACGGATCGGTGGTGGACTACTACGGCGCCGCGTTGATCTCGAACAGCGTGTCGGCGGCGCTGTACCAGCGCGAGAAGACGGGCCGGGGCCAGGCCATCGAGGTCTCCTTGCTGGGCAGCGCGCTGGCCATGCAATCGGCCCGCCTGGTGTGGGCCGAAGGCGAGCCGCGCCACATCGAGCGCGACATGCGCTCGGGCGGTATCACGGGTATTCATCCCACGCGCGAAGGCCATCTGTATTTGTCAGCCAACACGCCGCATTTCTGGCGCGCGCTGTGCGGCCATCTGGATCTGCCGGAGCTGGCGGACCACCCGGATTACGACACCGTCAAGAAGCGCGCGGCGCAAGCGGCCGTGCTGGTGCCGCTGGTACGCCAGGCCTTGTCGCGCGCATCGGCCCGTGAATGGGCGGAGCGCTTTGGTCAGAGCGTGCCCTGCGCCGAGGTGCGGCCGGTGGAAGATATGTTCGACCACCCGCAGGTTGAAGCGATGGGGCTGATGCGCCCCTATCACAGCAAGCAGGCGGGCAATTATCTGGGCCTGGCGCAATGGGCGCATTTCGGTGCGTTTGGCGATGCCCAGGCCAGCGTAGGCAAGACCTCCGAAGAAGCCACCGAGAACCCCACGGGAAGCGCCAACGAGGGCACCAACAACGGCGCAACCGCCCGCGCTGCGCCGAGTCTGGGGGAACACAGCGAAAAAATACTGTCCACCCTGGGATACACCACGCAGGAAATCGAGCAATTAATGCAGTCCGCCGTGGTGCAATAAGCCGTAACAAAACGATAGCAAAATTCGTCCATCGCAGGACGAGGAGACAGCAGCCATGAATCAAGCAAGCCGCTACCGGCATCGGCCGGAAGGATCGAATTGGGGAGACTTCGGGCACGACGACCAGCTCGGCACCCTGAATCATCTGGACAGCCAGGCGCGCTTGGCCGCCATTGCTGAAATTCAGACCGGCCTGTCGTTCTCGCTTAGCCTGCCGCTGAACGTACCGCGCGCGCCGGTGCTGAACCCGCGCCGCAAGGGCCCGGTGATCCAGCCCGCTGAAAAGAATGGCGTGCCGGTCTACCGCTACCCCCTGGCGCGCGACGTGCCCGGCGCCACCGACGTCGTCAGCGATGACCGCGTCACCCTGTCGCCGCAGTACTCCACACAATGGGACGCGCTGGGCCATGTGGGCTCGATGTACGACGCGCATGGCACCGGCGACGCACAGCCCACCGGCTACAACGGCTTTGCCGTCAGCGAACCGCAAGCCGACAACTTCACCGGCACCCAAGACCTGTCCATCGCGCCGATGGCACGGCACGGCATTCAGGGCCGTGGCGTGATGGTGGACCTGCGCGCCCGCTTTGGCGATGCGCACCGCAAGGTGTCCTACCGCGACCTGATGGACGTGATGCAGGCCGATGGCGTGCAGGTGAAGCCGGGCGACGTGCTGTGCCTGCACACGGGTCTGGCCGATCTGGCGCTGACCCTGGGCGACGACGAACAAGACCGGCTCAAGACCAGTTGCTGCGTGCTGGATGGCGCGGATGCGCAACTGCTGGCCTGGATCAAGGACAGCCGCATCGCGGCCATCGCCGCCGACAACCACGCGGTGGAACTGCGCAACCATCATCTGGACACGGGCACGGGGCCGCTATTGCCCCTGCACGAACAATGCCTGTTCAAGCTGGGCCTGCCGCTGGGCGAGCTTTGGCACCTGACCCCGCTGGCGCAATGGTTGCGCCAGCATGGCCGACACGCCTTCTTCCTGACCGCCGCACCGATGTACGTGCCCGGCCTGGTGGGCGCGCCGGTCAACCCCATCGCGACCGTCTGACTTTTTCCGGCGGATCGCGCCACGATTCCATGATCCATTTCACATCCCCGTAGGGGGGACTTGAGGAGCACACATGAAGAAGACCTACATCGCGGCCCTGGCCGCCACCATTGGCCTGGCCAGCGCGTTGGGCACGGCCCACGCCGCCGGTTATCCCGACCAGCCCATCACGCTGGTGGTGCCGTATTCCGCGGGCGGCGGCGCCGACAACGCCGCGCGCATCATCGCGCAAGGCATGAGCGAAGTGGCCGGCCAAAGCGTGGTCATCGAAAACAAGGGCGGCGCCAGCGGCGCGATCGGCGCGTCTTACGTGGCGCGTGCGAAGCCGGACGGCTACACGGTGCTGTACGACGCATCCGCCTTCGCCATCAACCCGGCGCTGCGCAAGCTGCCCTACGACGTGAAGAAAGACTTTGTGCCGGTCTCGCAGGCCATCAGCGTGCCGAACATCCTGGTGGCGGCGCCCGGCTCGGCCTTCAACAACCTGCCTGACTTCATCACGGCCGCGCGTGCCAACCCGGGCCGCTACACCTTCGCGTCCTACGGCCCCGGCAGCCTGGCGCAGATGGCCGCCGAACTGCTCAAGAAAGACGCGGGCATCGATGTGGTGCACGTGCCGTACAAGGGCGGCGCCCCGGCCATCGTTGACGTCATGGGCGGGCAGGTCGACGTCTATTTCGCCAACGCCGCGTCCAGCCTCAACTACGTCAGCGGCGGCAAGCTGAAGGCGCTGGCGGTGTCGTCGGCCAAGCGCATGCCCGAACTGCCGAAGGTGGCCACCGTTGGCGAAGCCGGCATCAAGGACTTTGACGTGTCGGAATGGAACGGCTTCTTCCTGCCCGCCGGTTCCGACCCCGCCGTGGTCGCCAAGCTGCAAGACCTGGTGCAAAAAGCGCTGGCTCGCCCCGACACCCGCGAAAAGCTCGGCAAGCTGGGCCTGACTGCGGTGGGCAGCAGCGCGGCTGACTTCGCCAAGTTCGTTGACGCCGAACAAGTGCGCTGGGCCGAAGTCGTGAAAGCCAATAACATCTCGGTGAATTGATCGATAGGGGGGCGCGGGCGGATTCTGTCCGTGCCCCTGTCCTGAAGCAGTCACGGGAGGTGCATAGATGAGCCGGGAAGACGATTTCGAACGCGGTTTGGCCAACCGCCGCGCCGTGCTGGGCGATGAATGGGTGCAGCGCTCGCTGGACCGCGCCACCACGTTCACGGCCGACTACCAGAACCTGATCACGCGCTATGCCTGGCACGACATCTGGAGCCGCCCGGGCTTGCCGCACAAGGCCCGGCGCATGATGGTGCTGGCGGTGACGCTGTCGCTGGGCCGCTGGGAAGAGTTCGAGCTGCATGTGCGCGCCGCGTTGACGGCGCCGGATGACTCGCGCCTGACGCCCGACGAGCTCAAGGAAGTATTGCTGCAGAACGCGATCTACGCGGGCGTGCCGGCCGCCAACACCGCGTTCAATCTGGCGCAGGCCATCCTGCGCGAGGTCGCCGACCAGATCGGCTATGACCTGACGGCCGCGGACCCGCGCCAGGCGGATCTGTTTGGCGGCGCGTCTTCCTGATTCAAGCTTGTCTTTGCCCGGGGCCGGAGTGAAAATCGCCGCTTGGCGTGCTGCGTGGCAGCACATGGACGATGTCAGATCCGGTCGCCAGGGGAAACGCCGTGAAGGATGCAGTCCAATACCAGACGCACACCGTAGCCGAGCTTGCACCTGACTCATCGCTGAAGTGGCTGTACCGATGCGCGATGAGCTTGCTCAAGCATCCTGTCGACGACGCCATCGCCGAGCAGTTGTCCTTCATGGGCGAAACATCGGATGTCGACCGCGCCTGGTTCATCGAATACCGGCCCGACATGCTTCGGTTTCGCAACACCCATGAATGGTGCCGGGGCCAGACGCAACCTTTCGTCGCCGAGCTTCAGGATGTGCCCACGACGCTGATCGCGTGGCTGCACAAGTTCATGGTGCAAGGCTATGCCGTGGCCATCCACGATGTGCACGACCTGCCGCGCACCGCGCGCATCATCCAGGCGGAATTCGTGCGCCAGGGCAACAAGAGCGTGCTGAGCGTGCCGGTATTCCACGACAAGAAGCTATGCGGAATCATCGGCTTCGACACCACCGTCCTGCATCGGACCTGGTCTGTCGCCGAGATCAACGCCTTGTACCAATGCGCCAATCTGATCGGGCAGGCCAAATATTCGCAACGCCTGGAGAGAAACCGGAAGGCGATGCACGAAAGCTCGATGTCGGTGGTGTATCTGACAATGCGCGGCGTGGTGCGCGGCGTGCAGCCCGAGACGATCGTGGGTGTGCGATCGGCCGGCAACTACAGCGAGATCTGGCTGGAAGATGGCTCAATGGTGCTGGACTCCCGCGCCTTGGGGCTGTGGTCGACCTTGCTGCCCGAAAAGATTTTCTTCCGGGTCCACCGCACCGCCATTGCCAACGCTTTGCATGTCATGGACGTCGACCGCCGCAGCGTCGACAAGTGGCTGATCCGGATGCGATCGGTGGAGAGCGCCTGGCCGGTGTCGCGCTCGTACCGACGCTTGCTGCGCGAACGCATGGGGATTTGACTCGGGGATTTGACCCCCGCCGCCATGCCATTCGTCATGCCGGAATGTTGTTTCGTCCTTGCAATGTGGCCAATGCCGAAGTTTTTGGGATCATCTCGCTTGGCGGGGTTTCCCGCTTTCCCGAGCTATCTAGAGAGAATCGGCATGCTGGCGTCTCGCGTCCTTTCACGCTTTACCTTCCTGGCTGTTGCCGCCTCTTGCGTACTGGGTACCGTCCCCGCCCGCGCCACCGACCTGGCCTTGCAAGATGCCGTGTCCATGGCCGGCATGCAGCTGTACCTGAACGCCGGCGCACCCGCCCTGATCATCGCCGTGGTGCGCGGCGATGACGTGGTCATTCAGGGCTACGGCGAGACGGCGCCGGGCAACGGCGTAGAGCCGGACGAACATTCCATCTTCAGGATCGCATCGGTCTCCAAGGTATTCGCTGGCGACGTGCTGGCATCGCTGGCGGCCCAGGGCAAGCTCAAGCTGACGGATCCCCTGGCCAAGTACGCGCCCGACAAGGCCACCGTGCAGACCCAGGGCCGCCCCATCACGCTGCTGGACCTGGCCACGCATTCGGCGGGCCTGCCGCGCGAACTGCCGGACCCGAACGCCAAGCCGTCCGACAACCCCTTCGCCGCTTTCGACCGCGCGTATTACTGGAAGTGGATCGGCGCCAACCCGCCCGCCTATCGGCCCGGCACCACCACCCTGTACTCGAACCTGGGCTTCGGCCTGCTGGGCGATGCGCTGGCCCGGGCGGGGGGCGCCGACTATTCCACGGTGCTGGCCAACGAAGTCCTCAAGCCCGCCGGCCTCGTCGATACGACCAACGTGCTGAACGACACCCAGAAAAAGCGCTTGATGACGGGCCTGGATCCTTTCGACAAACCGGATCCAAACGCGCCGGTGCCTGACGTGATGTACGCCAGCGCCGGCATCTATTCCACGGCGGGCGACATGGCGCGTTGGATGCGCTGGCATCTGGACGGCGCCAGGCAAGGCAAGGAAGCGTTCACCCTGGCCCACACGATGTGGCTGCCGTATGACGGCTTGAAGTCCGTGGTGGGCACGGAAGTGACCGACGCCGATGGCATGGGGCTGGGCTGGGTCGTCAGCCTGCCCCGCGATGGCGCGCCGCTGCTGCTGGGCAAAAGCGGCGGCCTGGGCGGCTTCATGAGCTATGCGGTGCTGTCGCCCAATCGTGGCCTGGGCGTGTTCGTCGTGGCCAGCCGGGTCAACTTCGCCATGTTCGGGAACATCCATTCCCAGGTGCGCGAACTGGCGGCCGAGCTGGCGCGGTGATCGGGTCTGGCCGGCGCCCTGCAATGGGCGCGCGTATTGCAGGATCGTTTTGCCAGGCTATTGCCTTGTTCGCCCTGGCGGCCAGCGCCGCGTCCGCGCAAGAAGGACCCGACCCCTTCAAGACCGAGATCTTCCTGACTCCCTACAGCCAGCTGGGAGACGGTGCGGACGCCTATCCCCACGTGAATGGCCGCTTCTTGCTGATGACCGGCTACACCGGGTTCTTCGGCATCCAGGATGACAACGGACAGATTCCGCGTTCGCATTGGAGCAGCGTGCAGCCCACGGCGGAAGCCGCGCTGGTTCTGCAACTGACCCAGCGGTTCTCGATCCGCACCAAGGCCACGTTGAACTCATCAAACAACGAAACGCAAGACAACGCGTTTTCGGATCTGGGCGTGGACCTGGACAACCTGTTCGCCGCCTACACCGCGGACCGCTACGCGCTGTATGCCGGCAAGATGGACTTGGGCTTTGGCGACGCCTGGCATGTCGTCGACGGCTTGTACAGCGGCTTTAACGAGAACTCGGAGTTTCGTGGATCCATCGGCCTGGGCGGCCGCTACACCTTCGACGCCGGCGGCCATGGCACGCATTCGGTGGCGGCGGTGCTGTTCAAGCGCGACGACACGGCTTTGAATCATCGGCTTAGCGTGGACGACGGATTCCTCCGGCCCGACCAGCCGCCAGCGTTCAGCGACCAACTGAAATCCTTCATCGTGTCTTATGACTTTCGTGGCTTGCCGGGCTGGGATGGGTTGTCGGGCGGGGTGGACGCCGGCCGCCTGCATGTGGACCCGGGCCAGGGCGAAAGCGCCAACACGGTTTCCGCCCGGCTTCGTTACGACGCGCCGCTTGCCAACGCCTGGAACCTGAGCTGGTTCAACGAAGCCACCTTCGCCAGTGCGTTCCGGGGGGCGCCGGTGGGCAATGGCAATGGGGTGACGTCGGTATCGCTGTCGCGCGAGCGCTGGCAATTCACCGCCACGGCCGCCGCGCGCAAGTTGTCCGGCAGCAACGGCAAGCTGGCGCAGTACGGCTTGCAAGACGATTGGGACTGGGCGCTATCGGGCGCGGTCACGTACGTGACGCCGATGGGCTTCATCATTCAGGCCGGCATCACGCATCAGCGCGATCAGGCCATCCGCATCAACCAGGGCGTATTCCGCATCGCGTATCAAGCGGGTTTCTGAGGGCACCATGACGAACAAACACACCATCATCGCCAGCCTTGTCGTTCTGGCTCTGGGCGGTTCGATGACGGCGCGGGCGCAGCCCATCGCCATTGAAAACCATGCCAGCCCGCCCGCCGACGCCATCGCGATCCCGGCGGGCAGCAAGGACCTGGCGGTGAAGACGCTGCCGAGCATCGTCCAGGACATCATGGCGCGCAGCCAGGTGCCAGGCATGGCGGTGGCGGTCGTCATCGACGGCAAGACGGTGCTGGCGCAAGGCTGGGGCACCCGCGAAATCGGCAAGAACGCGCCCGTGGATGCGCGCACGGTGTTCCAGATTGCGTCCATCTCGAAGTCGCTGTCGGCCACCGTGGCGGCCATCGAGGTGTCCAAGGGCGCGGTGTCGTGGGATGACCCCGTTGCGCGGTATCTGCCGGACTTTGCGCTCAGCAACGCCTATGTCTCCACGCACGGCACCATCGGCGATTTCTTCGCGCACCGTTCGGGCCTGCCAGGCACGGCGGGCGACGACCTGGAAGACCTGGGCTACACGCGCAACGAGGTCATCGCGCGGCTGCGGCTGCAACCCCTGGACGCCTTTCGCACGTCGTATCACTACGCCAACTTCAGCACGACGATAGGCGCCGAGGCGGTCGCGAAGGCGGCGGGCCAACCGTGGGAAAGCCTGGCGCAAGACCTGCTGTTCAAGCCGTTGGGGATGACGTCGACCAGTTATCGCTACGACGACTTCATGGCGCACACCAATCGCGCCGTGCTGCATGGCTATCAAAAGGGCGCGTTCGTGCCGCTGGGGCAACGCAACGCCGACCAGCAGGCGCCGGCGGGCGGCGTGTCGTCCACGGTGGTGGACCTGGCGCAATGGCTGAAGCTGTTGCTGGCCAACGGCCAATATCAGGGCAAGCCCATGATTGCCGCCAGCGCGCTGCTGCCTGCCTTGTCGCCGCAATCGTTCAGCGCGCGCTCCCACGATATCGACGCGCGTTCCGGGTTCTATGGCTATGGTTTCAACGTCAACACGGAGCTGGGCGGACGCCCGTCGATGGGGCATTCCGGCGCGTTTCTGATGGGCACGGGCACCACGTTCAAGATCGTGCCGTCCGCCGGCATCGGCATCGTGGTGCTGACCAACGGAGCGCCGGTGGGCGCGGCGGAATCCGTGGCGGCCACCTTCATCGATACGGCGCTGTACGGCAAGCCCACCCGCGACTGGTATGCGGCCTATCACGGCGCCATGCTGGGCTTCTTTGCGCCGCAGGCCGATCTTTCCGGCACCGCCAAACCCACGACCCCCGCGCCCGCCAAGCCGCTGCGCCAATATGTGGGCCGCTATGACAACGCCTATTACGGGCCTGCCGAGATTCAGGAGGCCGACGGCGCGCTGACGCTGGTGCTGGGGCCCAAGGGCATGCGCTTTCCGATGACGCACTGGGACGGCGATACCTTCGCCTTCGCGCCCGCCGGGGAAGCGGACCTGGTCGACTCGCAGGCGTCCATCGTGTTCAAGACGGATCCAGGCCAGGGCCAGGCCAGCGGCCTGGACATCAAGTTCTACGACGATGGTGGCCTGGGGCACTGGGTCCGCAAGTAGGGGCAAGCCGTCGCAGGCGCGGTAGGGGCGGGCCATCGCAAGCGCGCGGCGTGATGGCCGGCCTATTGCTGGTGGTATCTTGTGCCTGTTTTCACCACAAGCCCCGCCCATGTCCGACCCCCATCTTCCCGCCGACGCATCGTCATCCGACTCGGCGCCTGGCGACGAGCCCGCGGCCATCCACCGGCCTTTCGTCCAGAACGCGGGCACGCGCCGCACGCTGCATTTCACGCAGAAGGAAATCCAGAGCAGCATGTCGGTGCTCAACCCCGATGCGCTGGAAATCGAATACACGCGGATGATGATGGGCTTTGTGCTGTTCAAGCCCGAGCCCGCCCGCATCCTGATGGTGGGTCTGGGCGGCGGCTCGCTGCCCAAGTTCTGTTATCGCTACCTGGCCGGCGCCCAGATCGAAGTGGTCGAGATCGACCCCGCCGTCATCGCGCTGCGCGACACCTTCATGGTGCCGCGCGACGACCACCGCTTTCAGGTCATCCAGGCCGACGCGGCCGACCATCTGCGCGGCCTGTCGGACCACGCCGACGTGATCTTCCTGGACGGCTACGGCGTGGGCGGCATCCCCGATGCCCTGTGTTCGGAGGCGTTCTACGCCGACTGCTTCCGCGCGCTGCGCGACGACGGCATCCTGGTCATCAACTATCACGTTAACCACCCCATGCACCACGACTACCTGGCTCGCGTGCGCGCCGCGTTCGGGCCGGCAATGTTCGAAGTGGTGGATGACGACATGACCAACAGCATCGTGTTCGCCTGCAAGGGCGACCTGCTGAACGACCCCGCCGCCGCCGAACTGAAGCGCCCGGCCTCGATACCCCGGGACGCCTGGCGCCAGTTGATGCCGACGATGCGGGTGATCGGAGCGACGCGGGAGCTTCGATAAACCGCTGCCTAATAGAAGATAGCTGGCGCACAGTCAAGATATTTCAATACGTGACTAAGTAATTCACTTGTTTATAATCGGCGCTCAATTTAATGGGCGACAGATGCCCGCCCTGCCTTATTGGCTTCGGGCCGGCTGGAGAAAACGATGTTGAACAAGGTCGTGAAGATTGGCGCGTTGGCAGTGTTGTCGACGATTATTTCGGGCTGCGCTACCGAGCGCTCGCAAGCCCTGGCCGTGCCCGCCGTACAGGCGGCAAGCAAGCCCTACCAAGGGGTGCGCAGCCCGATATCCGTGGGCAAGTTCGATAACCGCACCAACTATTTGCGTGGCGTGTTCTCCGACGGCATCGACCGCCTGGGCGGCCAGGCCAAGACGATCCTGGTCAGCCACCTGCAGCGCAGCGGCCGTTTTCAGGTGATGGACCGCGACAACCTCTCCGAGATCGCCCAGGAAGCGGGCTTCAACAAGAAGGCCAACCAGATCAAGGGCGCGCAGTACGTGGTGACGGGCGACGTGACCGCCTTCGGCCGCAAGGTCACGGGCGACCAGCAACTGTTCGGCATTCTTGGCCGTGGCAAAGAGCAAGTGGCCTACGCCAAGGTGGATCTGAACGTGGTCGACGTGACCACGTCGGAAGTGGTGTATTCCGCGTCGGGCGCCGGCGAATACAGCCTGTCGAACCGCGAAGTGATCGGCTTTGGCGGCACCGCCAGCTATGACTCGACCTTGAACGGCAAGGTGCTGGACCTGGCGATCCGTGAAGCCGTCGACCGCCTGGTTGAAGGCATCGAACAAGGCGCCTGGCAGCCTTCCGCGAAATAAGGGGGCGGCCATGTCGAACATTCTGGCGATGCCTCGCCCGCTGACGCTTGCAAGGGCCGGCCGTGGATTGGCGATTGCGGCGGTAGTCGCGGCAGCGGGCTTGCTGAGCGCGTGCGTGCAGCAGCCCAAGCCCATGTATAGCTGGCAGGCGTATCAGCCCTCGGTCTATGCCTATCTGAAGGACGATGGCGCGGACAACGCGGTGCAGGCGCAAGCCTTGGAAAAGAACATCGAAACCGCGCGCGCGGCCAATGTCGAGCTGCCGCCCGGCTTTCGCGCGCATCTTGGCATGCTCTACCTGAAGATGGGTGATGGCGACAAGGGCATCGAACAGATGCAGGGCGAGAAAGTGGCCTTTCCCGAGTCCACGCCGTTCATGGACTTCCTGATGCGCAACGTGGGCAAGCCGCAAGCCGAACCGGAGGCCGCCACGCCGGCCGCCGACGCACCGACAAAGGGCTCGTGATGATGACTCGTATTTTCCAGGCCGGCATGTTGGCGGCGGTGATGCTGCTGGCGGGTTGCGTTGCTCCGCAACAGCACGTGGACTACACCGCGTTCCGTGAGAGCAAGCCGGCGTCGATTCTGGTTTTGCCGCCGTTGAATTCGTCGGTGGACGTGGCGGCGACCGCCGCGGTGTTGTCGCAAGCCACGCGGCCGCTGGCCGAGTCCGGCTACTACGTGATCCCCGTGGGCGTCATGGACGAGACCTTCAAGCAGAACGGGCTGACCACCGCCGACGACATCCACGGGCTGCCCGCCACCAAGCTGCGCGAGATCTTCGGCGCCGACGCCGCGCTGTACATGACGGTCAAGCAGTACGGCTCAAGCTATGCCGTGCTGTCGAGCAACGTTACCGTCGCCATCGATGCCGAACTCATCGATCTGCGCAATGGCGCCAAGCTGTGGTCGGGGTCCAAGCAGGTGGTGCAGGCCAGCAACAGCAGCGGTGGCCTGATCGGCATGCTGGTGCAGGCCGTTGTGGACCAGATCGTCAACACCTTGTCCGACCGTAGCTACGGCGTGGCGGGCATGACGAACCAGATGCTGCTCAGCGCCGGCCAACCCGGCGGCATCCTGTACGGGCCGCGTTCACCGCGCTACGACACGCAGTAACCCAGCGGCCTGGCACGGTGACACGTGCCAGGCCGCTGTCGCGTCGGCGCGCTAGGCTACCTTTCGAATCGCCACCGGAATCGATTTGTAGCTGGGTGTGCCGCTTTGCTTGTCCTGGTAGTCCAGCGGGCAAAGGTCATTGGCTTCGGGGTAGTACGCGCCCACCGAGCCAGCCGCGATGTCATAGGCAATCGCCGTCAGCCTCAGTCGCCGGTGCGACTGCCCGGGCAGGTCGGTCTGAAGCTCGACTTCGTCGCCGGGTTCCAGGCCGTGGCGCGTCAAGTCGGACGCATTCATGAACAGCACATCACGCCGGCCGAACACACCACGGTAGCGATCGTCCAGGCCGTAGATGGTGGTGTTGTATTGGTCGTGGCTGCGCAGTGTGGTCAGCGTCAGGCTGCCGGGCGATCCGACGGGGTCTTCCTGCAAGCCCCCATCTTGTAATCCGCCAACCTGTATTCCCTTGAACGGCAGGAACTCGGCGCGGCCCGAGCGCGTTTTCCAGATGCGCTCGGTGGGCGGCAGCGGCAAGCGGAAGCCGCCCGGCTTCAGGATGCGTTCGTTGTAGCCATGAAAGTCCGGATACACCTGTTCGATCAGGTCGCGGATGCGGCTGTAGTCTTCCACCAGTTGTCGCCACGGGACGCGGCTGGCGGGCAGCGTGGCGGCGGCGATGCCGGCGATGATGGCGGGCTCGGAACGCAGGTGCTCGGACGCCGGCGTCAACTTGCCACGCGAGGCGTGCACCATCGACATCGAGTCTTCGACGGTGATGGACTGCGCGCCGCTGGCCTGCACATCGCTTTCCGTGCGGCCCAGCACCGGCAGGATGATCGCGTCGCGGCCGATCAGCAACTGCGAGCGGTTCAGCTTGGTGTTCATGTGCACTGCCAGGTCCAGGCGGCGCATGCCGGCCTCGCATTGGCTGGTGTCGGACAACGCCATGGCAAGGTTGCCGCCCAGGCAGATCAGCACGCGCGCCTCACCGTTCACCATCGCCTTCATGGCGTCGACGGCGTCGTGTCCATGGCGCTCGGGCGGGCGGAAGCCAAACGTTTTTTCAAAGTTGTCGAACATCACCGGGTCGATCTTTTCGGTGATGCCGACGCTGCGGTTGCCTTGCACATTGGAGTGCCCGCGCAACGGGCAGATGCCGGCACCGGGCTTGCCGAAGTTGCCCCGCATCAGCAGCAGCGCGGCGATTTGCTGCACGTTCTGCGTGCCGCGCGCATGCTGGGTGATACCCATGCCGTAGGTGACGATGGTGGCCTTGGACTTGGCGTAGGCGGCGGCCACCTGTTCCAGTTCCGCGCGCGCCAGGCCGCTGGCCTGTTCGATGTCGGCCCAGGCGGTGTCGTCCAGGTCTTGAACGTAGGCGTCAAACCCGTTCGTGTGTTCCGCGATGAAAGCGTGATCCAGGGCACCGGGCGCCTTGCGGTCCGCCTCCACCAGCGCCTTCATGATGCCCTTGAGCGCCGCCGCGTCGCCGCCGACCTTCACCTGGTAGTACGTTGATGCGATGCGGGTCGAGCCGAAGGTGCCCATTTCGATCGGGTCCTGCGGGTCGGCGAAACGTTCCAGCGCGCGTTCGCGCAAGGGGTTGAACACGATGATCGGCACGCCGCGCCGGGCGCATTCGTGCAAGGTGCCCATCATGCGCGGGTGATTGGTGCCGGGGTTGTGGCCCATCGATATGATCAGGTCGCAGGCATCGAAATCATCCAGTGACACCGTGCCCTTGCCGATGCCGATGGCTTGCGGCAGCCCGACGCTGGTGGCCTCGTGGCACATGTTCGAGCAGTCGGGAAAGTTATTGGTGCCGAACTCGCGCGCAAACACGCTCAAGAGAAAGGCCGCCTCGTTGGAGGCGCGGCCAGACGTGTAGAACTCCACCATGTCGGGGGCCGGCAGGCTGGACATCGTGCGCCCGATGTGCGCAAAGGCCGCGTCCCACGAGATGGGCTGATAGGTGTCGCTGGTGGCGTCGTACCGTAACGGATGCGTCAGGCGGCCGGCATCTTCCAGCTTGTGATCGCTCCAGGTCAGCAATTCGGTGACGGTGTGCGCGGCAAAGAATTCAGGCGTGACCCGCTTCTTGGTGGCTTCCCAGGTGACCGCCTTGGCGCCGTTTTCGCAGAACTGGAAGGTGGACGTATGGGCCTTGTCGGGCCAGGCGCAACCCGGGCAGTCAAAGCCGTCGGGTTTGTTGGTGCGCAACAGCAGGACGGGCGCTTCCGCGATTCGCATCTGGTCGGCCACCGCCTGGGCGGTGGCCTTCAGCGCACCCCAGCCGCCGGCGGGGGCGTCGTAGCGTTGGATACCGGTCAGGTTGTTGGGCTTCTTGGGTGGGTTCTTGCTTGGCTTCATAAAAATCTCGGGTTCAAGATACTATGAAGCACTGTATGCCAAGTGGCGTCAATAAATTGTGACGGACGGGCCTAGCCGATCGGCCACTTCGGCAGACGGATCTTGCGGTACGGCAGGCTGCGCCAATCCGGGCTGGCGGAGCCCGGCGCGGCTACATACAGCACGGCGTGGGCGAGCGGCGCGTAGCGCGCGTAGAAGTGATGGGCCGACTTCACCACGATGAGGCGTTGCGCCGTCAGGTCGCAGCCCAACTGTGTGAAGAGGTCCGTGTGATAGGCCTGCGTGCGCAGCGATACCAGCGCAATCAGAATGCCGTCCGCCTCAACCAGGGCGCAGTCGCCCAGTGCGATGCGCGTGTCGGAATTGCCGGTCATCATCATGTTGGCGTGCGTGCTCAGCACGCGGCAGCGCGCATCCACGGGCGTACCCGACAGCGGGCCGATCTTGCCGCCGATGCGCAAGTCCAGTTCCGCGCCCACGCCGGCATCGAAGGCGATGCGCGCGGCCACGGGATCCCACATCGGCCCCAGCGCGGCATCGCGAATACCGCGTTCACGCATGCGCGCCAGGATATAGGTGGAGTCGCCGGCGGCGCCACTACCAGGGTTGTCGGACCGGTCGGCCAGCACAATCGGACCCTGGCCGAACGCCAGGGCTTCGTCCAGCGCTTCATCCACGCTGCGGTAGGGCACCATTAATTGCTCGCGCATGCCGATCAGTTCATCGGCCAGTGTGCGGGCCAGGCTTTGCGCGGCGGGGGCGTCGCCGTCGGCGTAGACCAGTACCTTGGTACCCATCTCGGGTACGTCGCCGGTGGCGAAACCCTGTGCCACCGAGATCGACAAGATGCCGTTGCGGCCTTCCAGCGCCTTGATGTGGCTGACAAAGCCGCGCGCGGGCTCGCGCGTGGTGTGCATGGGCACCACCATGTCGCAATCCACCAGCGCCGGCGTGGGATGCTGCCGGCCCTGATGCGCCGCGTGGCACAGGTCGACCAGTTCGCAGGCGCGCTCGTACACATCGACGTGAGGGTACTCCTTGAACAGCACCAGCACGGTGGCCTGCTCGACCATCAGCGACGTCAGGTGGGCATGCGGATCCAGTTCGGCGCCCACGGTCACGTCGGGGCCGACCATGTCGCGCACACGGCGCAGGATGTCGCCTTCGCAATCGTCATAGCCGTCGGCAACCATGGCGCCGTGCAGGCCCAGCAGCACCATATCGACCGGCAGCGCGGCGCGCAGGTCCGCCAGCAGTTCATCACGCAAGGTCTCGTAGGCGGCGCGCGTGGTGATGCCGCCTGGCTGCGCCGACGCAACCAGCCCTTCCACAACTGTCCAGCCGAATTCGCGCGCGCGTTCACGCGCCACCCACAACGGCCCGCCGTAAAACGTCATGTGGTCAGGGTGTGTGCCGGCGGGCAGGTATTCGCGCGATGTGAAGGCCGCCATGCCCGTGGGCAAGGGCGAAAACGTGTTGGTTTCGGTGGCGAGTGCGCCGGTGAAGATACGCATGGAACGGCTCCGAGAGGCGCGTGGCGCCCGGTCAAGGTTGGAAGGGAGCGGCGTCGATGGGCAGGGTGTTGCCCGTCATCTGCGCCGTCAGCAAGGCAGCGCTGCCGCAGGCCAGCGTGAAGCCCAGCGCGCCCTGGCCCAGGTTCAGCCACAGGTTGTCGGCGGCGCGGCTCTTGCCGATCAGCGGTTTGCTGGTTGGCGTGGCGGGCCGCACGCCCGCCCAGGCCTGCGCGCGGGACAAGTCCAGGCGGGGAAAGGCTTCAACGACCTGGCGCCGCAGCGTGTCCAGCCGCGTTGCGTCCACCTCGGCATGCTTGGCGCCGATGTCGACCATGGCGGCAATGCGCAACACATTGCCCAAGCGCGCGTAGACGATGCGCCGTTCGTAGTCGGTGACGCTGATGGTCGGGATGTCGGCGGTGTCCGCCGTGATGGGCACGCTCAGGCTGTAGCCCTTGAGCGGATACAGCGGTACGCGCTGGCCCAAGGCCGCCAGCAGCGGCCGGCTGCCGATGCCCGACGCGACAACGAAGGCGTCGGCTTGGATATCGCCCGCCGCCGTCTGCGCGGCGACAATGCGACCGCGTTCGCGGCGCAGGCGCTTGACGCGGGTGTCCATGTGGACCGTCACGTTACCGGCTTGCCGCAGCCGCTGGAATAGGGACTCCGTAAAGCGATGGCAGTCGGCGGCTTCCTCGCCGGGCGTGTAGACGGCGCCAGCGATGCGCGCTCCCATGCCCGCCAGCGCGGGTTCCGCTGCCAGCGTTTCGTCGCGCGAGAGCACGCGTTGGTCCGTGCCATGCGCCGCTTGATACCGCACCAGCGCGGCGGCCTTCTCCAGTTGCGCGGCATCGCGATACACGATCAGCTTGCCGGTGCGCGACAAGCCGAAATCCATGGGCGCTTCCTCCAGCATCGCATGCAGCGTGTCGCGGCTGAGGTAAGACAAGGACAACAGCTCGGCGGTGGATGCGCGCGATACCGATGCGCGGCAAGCTCGCAGAAATCCCGCCAGCCACAGCCATTGCGACGGGTCGAAGCGATAGCGCAAACGCAGCGGCGAATCGCGCCGGAACATCCAGCCCGGCATGTCGGCCAACGCGCCGGGGCCGGCCAGCGGCGCCACATAGCTGTAGCTGAGCTGTCCGCCGTTGGCGAAGCTGCTGCCCATGGCCGGCTGCGCCCGTTCGTCCACCAACGCCACGTCGTGTCCCGCCCGCGACAACAGGTGCGCCGTCGTCACGCCGACCACGCCCGCCCCAATTACGCATACCCGCATGACTCGCCTCGTAGGTTCAGGTTGGGCACGATTCTGAGCCGGGCAGTGGGGCCGGGCAAATTCCAAATCACACGCTATCCATAACCTTGCGATATGTGTGCGCTGGGCCATCTCTCCGCCATCTCTGCGCCTTCGCTGCTCTGTCGTCGGCCTATCGTTTTCCCTAAAGCTAGGGCCCGCCAAAGCTGGTTTCGCCCGCATTTCCCTGGAAAAGCGCCCACGCCATAACCTTGGGTTATCCATAGGCGCACGTTAGCTATTTGTGCCGCGAGTGTGCCCCGCCGATGATCCGCTTACGGAACGCAGCGCCGCCCTGAATGGGCAGGCGATGACGGATAACCGGCCTATACAAGGGGAAATGATGACGTCTTACCGGAACGCCGCGCTTGCCGCGGCGCTTGCGCCAGCCTGTCCGGGAGCGCAGCCATGAAGGTCTTTAGCGCCGGCCTGGGCACCGAAACCAACACCTTCGCGCCCATGCCCACCAGCCTGGCGGCATTTCAAGAGCGCGACTATTACCCGGCGGGCACGCATCCCGATTCCGTCACCTTCGCCGGCGCGCCGCTCTACGTGGCGCGTCTGCAAGGTCGCGAGGCGGGGTGGACGCTGGCCGAAGGGCTGGTGACCTCGGCACAACCCGGCGGCACCACCACGCGCGCCGCCTACGAAACCTTGCGCGATGAGCTGCTGGCAGATCTGCGCGCCGCGCTTCCGGTTGACATGGTGCTGCTGGGCTTGCACGGTGCGATGGTCGCGGACGGCTATGACGATTGCGAAGGCGACCTGCTGCGCCGCGTGCGCGAGCTGGTCGGCCCCGTTGTGACCGTGGGCGCCGAACTGGATCCGCATGCCCATCTGACGCCGCTGATGGTCGAGCAGGCCACCGTGCTGGTGCTGTTCAAAGAGTATCCCCACACCGACATACGCGAACGCGCGGAAGACCTGCTGGCCTTGTGCCTGGACGCGCAGGCAGGCCGCACGCGCCCCGTCGCCGCGCTGGTGGATTGCGACATGATCGTACCCATGCACACCACCCGCGAACCCGCGCGTGGCTTCGTCAGCCGCATGAAGGCGCTGGAAGGCCGCGACGGCATTCTGTCGGTGTCTGCCGCGCAGGGCTTCGCCACCGGCGACGTCCCCGAGATGGGCACAAAGGTACTGGTCTACGCCGATGGCAACGCCGCCGCCGCGCAAGCGCTGGCGCGTACGCTGGCTGATGAATTGATCGGCATGCGCGAGCAGTTGATGGTGCCTTACCGCAGCGTGGAAGAGGCGCTGGACGAAGCGCTGGCGTTCGACGGCGAGCCCGTCGTGCTGGCCGACCGGCCCGACAACCCCGGTAGCGGCGCGCCCGGTGACGCGACCTTTGTCTTGCGCCGCATGCTGGAGCGCGGCGTGACCCATGCGGCGCTTGGGCCGATGTGGGACCCGGTGGCGGCGCGCATCGCGTTCGACGCGGGCGTGGGTGCCGAGTTGGACTTGCGCATTGGCGGCAAGGTCGGCCCGCTGTCCGGCGACCCGGTCGATCTGCGCTGCACCGTTCTCGCGGTGCAGGCCGAACTGGTGATGACCGGCCTGTCCGGCGCGCCCGCGCCGATGGGTGATTGCGCGCTGGTCGAGGCGCAAGGCATCCAGATCGTGCTGACATCCGTGCGCAACCAGGCCATCAACATGGACCTGTTCACGCAGCTGGGATGCGATCTTTCTGCCAGGAAGATTGTGGTGGTCAAGTCCGCGCAGCATTTCCATGCCTCGTTCTCGCAGGTAGCGCGCCACATCATCTATGTGGGCGGCCGGGGCGTCGCCACGCCCGATTGGAAGACGCTGACGTATCGCAACATCCGGCTGCCGAAGTGGCCGCTTTAAGATCCTGCCGGCGTCTGTGCGCCGGCAAATCCACCAATTTTGATGGGAGCCTAGTGCGATGAAAAACCGCCTGCTTAGCCTGTTCTCGATGGCCACGCTTGGCCTTGCCTGCACCTTGGGCGCGGCCCCCGCGCAAGCACAAGCGCAAGCCAAGACCCTGCGCATCGTTCCGCACGCCGACCTGAAGGTGCTGGACCCGACCTTCACCACCGCCTACATCACGCGCAACTTCGGCTACATGGTTTACGACACGCTGTTCGCGATGGATACGCACAGCAAGCCGCAGCCGCAGATGGTCGAGAAATACGAGGCCAGCGCCGACAAGAAGACCTGGACCTTCACGCTGCGGCCCGGCCTGAAATTCAGCGACGGCCAGGTGTTGACCACGGCTGACGTGATTGCGTCGCTGGAGCGCTGGTCGGCCCGCGACAACATCGGGCAGGCCATCACGCGCGCAGGCGGCAAATGGGAAGCGTTGGACGACAGCCGCTTCACGCTGACGCTGGCGCAGCCGTTCGACCTGGTATTGGATGGCCTGGCCAAGGTGTCGAGCTATCCCGCTTTCATCCTGCCCAAGCGTCTGGCGTCGCAGCCCGCCACCCGCCCGCTGACGGAAGTGGTCGGCTCCGGCCCGTATGTGTTCAAGCGCGATGAATGGGTGCCCGGCAGCAAGATCGTCTTCGAAAAGAACCCGAACTACATCGGCCCCAAGGCGCCCGCCGATGGTCTGGCGGGCGACAAGACGCCGCACATCGCCCGCGTGGAATGGCGCGTGCTGCCAGACTCCAACAGCGCAACCGCCGCCCTGACCAACGGCGAAGTCGACATGATCGAGCAGGCGCCCGCCGACTACATCGATGCGTTGCGCGCCAACAAGAACGTCAAGATCGGCGTGCTGGAACGCGCCCAGGGCTACATCGTTCTGAACCAGTCCATGCCGCCGTTCGACAACCCGAAGGCGCGCCAGGCCATTGCGCACCTGGTGGACCAGGACAAGTTCACCGCCGCCATGGGCTACCCGGACGACCTGCGCATGAAGTATTGCGCCACGGTCTTCATCTGCGGTGGCCCCAACGACAGCACGGCAGGCGCGGCGCCCTATGCCAAGCCGGATCCGGTGCTGGCCAAGAAGCTGCTGGCCGAAGCGGGCTATAAGGGCGAGAAGCTGGCCATCCTGTTGCCCACCGATCTGGCCTATCTCAATTCCGCCACCTTGGTTGCCATCCAGGCCTTGCAGGATATTGGCGTCAACCTGGACATCCAGTCGATGGACTGGGCCACGCTGACGGCGCGGCGCGCGCGCAAGGCCACGCTGGACAAGGGCGGCTGGAACATCTTTCTGTCGGCCGCCTCTGAGTTCAACGTGGACTCGCCGCTCAGCAACACCTATCTGGGCGCGGTGTGCGGCAACAGCCTGCCGGGCTGGCCGTGCGACAAGAAGCTGGACGAATTGCGCCAGCAGTGGATCGCCGCGACGACGTCCGACGAACGCAAGCGCATATTGGACCTGTTCCAGGAGCGCGTCTACGAAGTCTTCCCCGTGATCTCGATCGGCCAGTATTCGCGTGCCTTCGCCGCGTATCACAGCCTGAAGAACACCGACAAGATCTGGAGCCTGCCCAACCTTTGGGTGTTGGACAAGTAGTCCGCGCCCGCCGCTACCGATACGCGAGACAACTATGGGTTACATCATTCGGCGCGTGCTGGCCATCGTGCCAGTCATGGCGGTGGTGGCAGTGATCGTGTTCCTGCTGATCCACCTGTCGCCCGGCGACCCGGCGGCGCTGATCGCCGGGGACTTCGCCACCGCGGAAGACATCGCCAAGCTGCACACGGCGCTGGGCCTGGACGAGCCGCTGTGGCGGCAGTTCGGGATGTGGGCCGGCAAGTTGCTGCAGGGCGATCTGGGCACGTCGATCTTCACGCAGGTTCCCGTGACGCAACTGCTGTCGCAGCGCGTGGAACCGACCTTGTCGATCGCCGCCATCACGATGCTGGTATCCATTCTGGTGGCGGTGCCGCTGGGCGTGTTGGCGGCCTATCGTGCCGGCACCTGGATTGATCGGCTGGTCATGCTGTTTGCGGTGCTGGCGTTTTCGTTGCCGGTGTTCCTGGTGGGTTATCTGCTGATCTACGGCTTCGCGGTCAAGCTGCAATGGCTGCCAGTGCAGGGCTACGTCAGCCTGTCCAACGGGGTGGGGCCGTGGTTGCGCAATCTGACGCTGCCCTGCATCAACCTGGCGCTGGTGTACATCGCGCTGATCACGCGGATGACGCGGGCCACCGTGGTCGAAGTGCTGCATGAAGACTACATCCGTACCGCGCGCGCCAAGGGCCTGGCCGTATTGCCGGTGCTGGAGCACGCGCTGCGCAATGCCGCCATTCCCATCGCCACCACGGTGGGCGTGGGCATTGCGTTGTTGATCGGCGGCGTGGTCGTGACCGAGACGGTGTTCGCCATACCGGGCATTGGCCGCCTGGTCATCGACGCCGTTCAGCACCACGACTACCCGGTGATCCAGAGCGTGCTGCTGATCTCGGCCGGCGCCTACGTGCTGATCAACCTGTTGATCGATCTCAGCTACCGGCTGTTCGATCCGCGTATCCGTTATTGAGCCGTCGCGGGAATAAGCCATGTCAGAAAATTCGATTTCCACCCAAGCGCCCGCCGCGCCCATCCTGCTGCACGAGGCGCTTACGACCGGCGGCCGGCGCTGGCGCTGGATACGCAAGCATCCCACGCTGATCATCGGGCTGGTGCTGTTGTTGATCGTGGCGGCTCTGTCGATTGCCGCGCCGTGGATCGCCACGCACAACCCCATCACGATCAACCCCTTGCAGCGCTTGAAGCCGCCGTCGGCAGAACATTATTTCGGCACCGACGCGATGGGCCGCGATGTGTTCAGCCGGGTGGTGTGGGGCGGCCGGGTGTCGCTGGTGGTCGCGATCGTCGTGGCGCTGGTGGCCAGCCTGCTGGGCGTGGTGCTGGGCCTGCTGGCCGGCTTTGTCCGCTGGGCTGACGCCATCATCATGCGCATCATGGACGGCATGATGGCCATCCCGGACATCTTGCTGGCCATTGCGCTGATGGCGGTGATACGCGCCAGCCTGACCACGGTGATCATCGCGATCGCCATTCCGCAGGTGCCCCGCGTGGTGCGGCTGGTGCGTTCGCTGGCGCTGACGCTGCGCGAACAACTGTACGTTGAGGCGGCGCACGCCATCGGCACGCGCCTGCCGGTGATTCTGCGCCGACACGTGCTGCCCAACATGGTGACGCCGCTGGTGGTGCAGGCAACCTTCATCGCCGCGACCGCCGTGCTGACCGAAGCGGTACTGTCGTTCCTGGGCGTCGGCGTGCCGGCACAGGTGCCCAGTTGGGGCAACATGATGGCCGATGCGCGCAACTACGTGGCGGTGGCTTTCTACACCATTCTGTACCCGGGTATCTTGCTGGCCATCACCGTGCTGGCGATCAACCTGATGGGCGACGGCCTGCGCGATGCGCTGGATCCGCGCCTGGCCAACCAACGCTAGGAGGACGCCATGGCCCTATCCCCCGCCAACGCCGTCGCCCCTGGCGACGTGCTGCTGGAAGTCGACAACCTGCGCACGTACTTCGATACCGTTTCCGGCACGGTCCGGTCGGTGGACGGCGTGTCGTATCAAGTGCGGGCCGGCCGCACGCTGGGCGTGGTCGGCGAGTCCGGCTGCGGCAAGAGCGTGACGGCGCTGTCCATCCTGCGGCTGGTGCCGACGCCGCCCGGGCGCTTTGCCGGCGGCCAGATCCGGTATCGCGGCACCGACTTGCTCGGCCTGACCGAAAAGCAGATGCGCCAGATTCGCGGCAACCGGATATCGATGATCTTTCAGGAGCCGATGACCTCGCTGAATCCGGTGCTGACCGTGGGGCGGCAGATTGCCGAGACGGTGATGGTGCACCAGAAGCTGAGCCGTCGCGACGCCTACCGCCGCGCCGAGGAAATGCTGCGCCTGGTGCAGATTGCCGAGCCCGAACGCCGGGTACACGAGTATCCGTACCAGTTGTCCGGCGGCATGCGGCAGCGCGTGATGATCGCGCTGGCGCTGGCTTGCAACCCCGAGGTGCTGATCGCGGACGAACCCACCACGGCGTTGGACGTCACCATTCAGGCGCAAATCGTGGACCTGTTGCGCAACCTGCAAAAGACGCTGGGCATGGGCATTGTGCTGATCACGCACGATCTGGGTGTGGTGGCGGAATGCTGCGACCGCGTGGCGGTCATGTACGCGGGCCGCAAGGTCGAGGAAGCGCCGGTAGCCGAACTGTTTGACCGACCCTTGCATCCGTACACGCGGGCCTTGATGGGCTCGATGCCATCGATGAATGCTTCGACGCAGCGCCTGGCCGAGATTCCCGGCATGGTCACCGCGCCCAGCGAGCTGGGCAAAGGCTGTAGTTTTGCACCGCGCTGCACGTATGCAACCGAGCGCTGCCGCGTTGAAGCCCCTGAGTTGACCACGCACGGCGACGATCACGTGGTGGCTTGCCATGAGGTGGCGCGCGTGGCGGCGCAGCCGGGTCCGCAAGTCGCATCCATTCCGGCGTCCAGCGCCGACCTGACTGGAGTTCAAGCATGAGCGCCCCTATGCAGCAGCCGGCATCGGCATCCACCGCGCCTTTGCTGGAGGTTCGCGACCTGAAGATGCACTACCCCGGCGCGGGCGGCTGGTTTCAGCCGCGCCGCAAGGTCATTCAGGCGGTGGACGGCGTGTCGTTCAATGTGGCGCGCGGAGAAACGCTGGCGTTGGTCGGCGAATCGGGCTGCGGCAAGACGACGACGGGAAAATCCGTGCTGCGGTTGATCCAGCCGACGGCCGGATCGGTGAAGCTGGAAGGCGAAGAGATCCTGGCGCTACGGCCGGAACAAATGCGCGACCGGCGGCGCGACATGCAGATCATCTTCCAGGACCCCTATGCATCCTTGAACCCGCGCATGACGGCGGGCGACATCGTCGGCGAACCGCTGCGCAATTATCCGATGCCAAATGCCCGCGCCCGGGTGGACGAGCTGGCCTGGCTGTTCAGCAAGGTTGGCCTGCGCCCGGAATCGATGAAGAAGTATCCGCACGAGTTCTCGGGCGGGCAGCGGCAGCGCATAGGCATTGCGCGCGCGTTGGCGTTACGGCCCAAGCTGATCGTGTGCGATGAGCCCGTGTCGGCGCTGGACGTGTCCGTTCAGGCGCAGGTGATCAACCTGCTGATGGACCTGCAGCAGGAAATGGGCATCGCGTACCTGTTCGTGGCGCACGACCTGGCCGTGGTGCGGCACATCAGCCATCGGGTCGCGGTGATGTACCTGGGCCGCATCGTCGAGGTCGCCGACCGGGACACTTTGTTTGCGCAACCCAGGCACCCCTACACCGAGATCCTGCTGTCGGCCGTGCCGGTGCCCAACCCGCACAAGCCGGCGCAACGCAAACTGCTGCAAGGCGATCCGCCCAGCCCCGCGAATCCGCCCAGTGGTTGTCGTTTCCATACGCGCTGCCCGCTGGCGCAACCGATCTGCCGTGAGACGCAACCGGCGCTGACCGAACGGCCCGTGGCATCGGGCAGTGGGCAGCAATGGGTGGCGTGCCACTTTCGATGAACGCGCCTGCATTGTTGGCGGGGCCCTTGCCGTCGTCGTCGCCTGAGCGCGACCCGGTATTCGGCCAATCGATCGGGGCGTTGCAAGCGGCGATGGCGGCGGGGCAGCTCAGCGCCGTCGACCTGGTGCGTGCCTATCTGGCGCGCATTGCGGCCTATGACCAGCACGGCCCCGTGCTGAACGCGGTGCTGGCGTTGAATCCTCGGGCTGAGGACGAGGCCAAAGCCAGCGATGCGCAGCGACGGCAGGGCGCCACGCGGGGCCCGCTACATGGCATTCCGATTCTGCTGAAGGACAACATCGACGCTGTCGGCATGCCCGCCACGGCCGGCTCGCGCGCGCTGGCGCAACGGCGGCCGGCGCAAGATGCCGACGTTGTGCGGCGCTTGCGCGAGGCGGGCGCCATTGTGCTGGGCAAGACCACGCTGCATGAACTGGCATGCGGCATCACCAACGTGTCTTCCTTGTCAGGTCGCACCCGCAATGCCTATGACGCCGCGCGCGTGCCAGGCGGTTCCAGCGGCGGCAGCGCGGTGGCGGTGGCGGCAAGCTTCGCGGCGGCCGCCATCGGTAGCGACACCAGCGGCTCAATCCGCATTCCGGCGGCGTTCAACCAGGTACTGGGCCTGCGACCGACGGCCGGACGATGCAGCACGGCCGGTGTCCTGCCCTTGTCCCCCACGCTGGACACCGTGGGTCCCATGGCACGCTGCGCGGACGACCTGGCCGTGTTGTGGTCGGTCATGGCAGGGCCAGACCGCGCGACGCCAACAACGTCGCGCACCAGTGCTGACTGGCGCATCGGTACGTTGGATCCGCTCTTTGGAGACGATCCTGACGAACGTGAAGTCTCGGCGCATGCGCGAGCCGCCTTGGCGCATTGGCAGGCGCAGGGAGTGCGGACTCATTCGGTGAAGCTCGCCGTGGACGACGCGCGCTTGAAGGCCGCCAATGTCACGGGCTACGAGTTCCGCGATGCGCTCGCGGCGTGCCTGCACGACGCCGGCTTGCCCGTGCGTAGCCTGGCCGACATCCTGGACGGCGCCTACCCGCATCCGGAAGTGATGACCCTGCTGCGTGAGCGCGAGGCGCTGCGCGACGCGGACGGCAGCGCGCGCCAGGCCGTGCTGGCGCGCGCCGCGGCGATCCGTACCGAGGTATTGGCGGCGTTGGCATCCGGCCCGTTCGACATGCTGGCGTATCCCAGCGTGCGGACGGGGCCGGTAGTGCTGGGCGAGCCACAGCGTGGGGGCAATGGCCTGCTTGCCGCGGTGACCGGCTTGCCGGCCTTGAGCCTGCCCATCGGTTTCACGCAGAGCGGCATACCCGTTGGACTGGACCTGCTGGGTCCGCCGGGCAGCGAGCCGATGCTGTTGCAGGCGGCCCGCGCACTGGCTCGGTTATCCCAGCACCCGCTCAATCCCACTTCGCCGCCAACCCCTCGGGGCTGACTTCACGCCCATTGCGTTCCAGCGCGGCGATCTGCGCCATATCCTCGTCGCTCAGGCGCAGTTGCAGGGCAAGCAGGTTGCTGGCCAGGTTGTCGCGTTTGGTCGACGAGGGAATCACGGAATACCCCAGTTGCAGCGCCCAGGCCAGCGCCACTTGTGCGGGCGTGGCGTTGTGGCGTTGGGCGATCTGCTGGATGACCGGGTCTTTCAGCACCTTGCCGTAGGCCAGCGTCATGTACGACGTGACGTGTATGCCTTGTTCCTTCAGGAAGGCGGTCAGCGCGGCGTTTTGCAGATAGGGGCTGAGTTCGATCTGGTTGGTGGCGATGGCGTCAGCGCCCACGGCGGCGATGGCTGCGCGGGTTTCGGCGATGGGAAAGTTCGAGATACCGATCTGGCGGGTCAGGCCTTGCGACTTGGCCTCGGCCAGCGCGCCCATGCACTCCGCGATCGACACGCCGTTGCCGGGTGCGGGCCAGTGGATCAGCGTCAGGTCGACGTAGTCGGTGCGCAGCTTGGCAAGGCTGTCCTTCAGGCTGGGCACAAGCTTGTCCTGCGCCATGTTGGGCACCCAGATTTTGGTGGTGATGAACAGGTCTACGCGCGCCACGCCGGATTCGGCGATGGCCTGGCCGACCTCGGCTTCGTTTTCGTAGATCTGCGCGGTGTCGATGGCGCGGTAGCCGACGTCCAGCGCGTTGCGCACGGAATCCATGACAACCTGGCCTTGCAGGCGGAACGTGCCGACGCCGAATTGGGGAATGCTCATGTAAAACTCCAAATTGGGGGTGAAGATCCAGGCGGCGATGGCCCGGGAAAGCAGC
Source organism: Achromobacter spanius (assembly GCF_029637605.1). NCBI lineage: Bacteria > Pseudomonadati > Pseudomonadota > Betaproteobacteria > Burkholderiales > Alcaligenaceae > Achromobacter > Achromobacter spanius. The sequence goes on from NZ_CP121261.1 coordinate 4,785,086, forward strand.
CAGTGTGCCCGCCCGACCCTTGCCGAAAAAGCCCTGTATTGGTGAAAGACTTTTGATATAACGTCAAATATGAAAACCACCCTCGACGAAATGCAGGTCTTTATCGCGGTGGTGGACAGCGGGTCCATCACCGCTGCCGCCGACGTGCTGGGCCAGACTATTTCCGCCACCAGCCGCACCATGAGCCGGCTGGAAGAAAAGCTGCAAACCACCTTGATGCGGCGAACCACGCGCCGGCTGGAACTGACCGAAGAAGGCCGCGCCTATCTGGAGCAGGTGCGCCGCATCGTGGCGGCGGTGGAAGAAACCGAAGACCTGATGAATGTGCGGCGCAATCAGCCGGCCGGCCTGTTGCGCGTGGATGCGGCCTCGCCGTTCATGCTGCACGTCATTGCGCCCCTGGTGCCGGGCTACCGCAAGCGCTATCCGCAAGTGGAGCTGGAGCTCAACAGCAACGAAGGCAATATCGACTTGCTGGAACGCCGTACCGACCTGGCCATTCGCATCGGGCGGCTGAAGGATTCGTCGCTGCATGCGGTGCAGCTGGGGCAAAGCCGCGTGCGCGTGTTGGCCAGCCCGGCTTATCTGGCGCAACACGGGACGCCCAAGCGCGTGGCCGACCTGGCCACGCATACGTTGCTGGGTTTTAGTCAGTTGGAAGCGCTGAACGAATGGCCGTTGCTGGATGCCGATGGGCAAGCCTTGCACGTCAAGCCCGGCGTGCGCGCGCATAGCGGCGAGACGCTGCGGCAGTTGGCGCTGAACGACGGCGGCATCGTCTGCCTGTCGGATTTCATGACGCGAGCGGACCGCGAGTCGGGCGCCTTGCAGCAAGTGCTGCCGCGCCACACGCAAGATGTCAGGCAGCCGATCAACGCGGTGTACTACCGCAACACCGCGATCTCGTCGCGCATCAAGTCGTTCATCGACTATGTGCTTGAAGCCGTGGGGCCGAACGGATTCTCGGAGCCGGCCGGACGGTGAGAGATGTGTCCAATCGAGACATGGTGCTGGACACACCAGGGGGCAAACGTATACTGCCCCCGTTTTAATTCTGGATAGCCCCATCCCCATGAGCATCTTCTCCCGCTTCTTTGGCCGCAAGGAAGAATCCGCCGACTCGCGCGCGCTGGCCGCTAACCCCGACGTTGAAAACCCGCTGAGCTTGCAGGTGCTGTTCAACGCGCCGTTGGCGGTGGACGAGGACGCCTTGAAGGTCGCGTTGTGCGCGTATCACCCGTCCATGGGCGAGGCCCGCGTCGAGATCGCGCCCGACATGCCGGAAGTGCTGGGCCTGGCGGGCTGGGGCGAGCATGTGGTGCGCTTGGTGGGCTTTGACGCGCCCTATCCCAAGGATTCGTTGGAAGCCTGCGTGGCGCCGGCCCATTACCCGGGCACGGTCAAGGACGAAGTCCGCGCGCATGCCAGCCACATCATCCTGTACTACGGTGGGTTCGCGAAAGATCCGCTGGAGCAGTACGTGGCGCTGGCCGCCGTGGCCGGCGCGTTGACGGGGTTTGGCGCCGTGGCGGTGTTGAACGAAACTGCGCACACCTCGTTGCCGGCCGGCGTGTTCGATGCCGAGTCGCTGGGCGAAGAAAGCCTGGACCTGCTGCGCACGCTGCCGCTGAACATGCTGTATTGCGGCTTTGTGAAATACGACGTGGACGGCGTGGCGGGCGTGTGGATGCGCACGTATGGCGCCGACCGGTTCGGCCTGCCCGATTTCGCGGCGCTGGCGCGTGGCCATGATGAAGGCGAGTACTACTCGAACATGTTCAACAACATCATGAGCTACATGCTGGAAAGCGGCGCGGAACTGGCCGCCGGGCACACCATGCAGATCGGTGAAAACGCCTATATGAAGCTGCGCGAGCCGGCCAAGGAGGAGTATTTCCTGGACGGTCCCGCGCAGGTGTTGGTGGCCGAGATCATTACGGCCGACGAGATCAACGCGCCGCAATAACCGCGCGGCTACCCAAGGCCGGCCACACCCGCAAGCCCAGCGCCACCGCCGCCGCGCCGGCCGCCACCACCGTCACGCCGGTCCAGCCCCAGTGCGCCAGCGCCAGGCTGCCCAACGCGCCGCCGGCGGCCATGCCGATGAAGACGCCCGTCATCAGGATGGCGTTGAGCCGGCTGCGGGCGGCGGGGTCGATGCCGTAGACGATGCTTTGATGCGCGATCAGTGAGGTCTGGATACCCAGGTCGAAACCGATGGCGGCGCCGGCGATCAGCCACAAGGCGGCGTGCGGCGACAGGAACGGCAAGAAGATCATGGCGGCAAACGACACCATGGTCAGGCCAGCGCCCAGGCTGGCTACCGCCAGCGGGCCACGGGTGTCGGCAACGCGGCCGGCCAGCGGCGCGGCCAATGCGCCGGCTGCGCCAGCCAGGCCGAACGCACCGGCCGCACCGGCGCCCAGGTGGAACGGCGCGCCATGCAGCATGACCGCCAGCGTCGACCAGAACGCGCTGAAGCCCAACGACAGCAAGCCTTGCGCCGTGGCCGCGCGGCGCAACCCCGGATGCTGGCGCCACAAGGTGGCCAGCGAACCCAGCAACGCCGCATACGACAACTGAGCCGTCGGCACGAAGCGCGGCAGGCCGCGCCACAGTGCCGCGCCCAAGACCACGATGGCGACGGCGGCGGCAACGAACATGGCGCGCCAGCCGAATTGCTCGGCCACGAAGCCGCTGACCACACGCGACAGCAGAATGCCCAGCAGCAGGCCGGTCATGACGGTGCCGACGATCTTGCCGCGTTGCTCGGCGGGCGCCAGGTGCGCGGCGGCGGGCACGATGTCTTGCGCCAGCGTGGCCGACAAGCCCACCACGAAGCTTGCCGCCAGCAGCACGCCGATGGACGGCGCCATGGCGGCCGCCAACAATGCCAGGCTCAGCACCGCCGCTTTGATCAGGATGATGCGTTTTCTGTCGTGACGGTCGCCCAGCGGCGCCAGCAGCAGAATGCCGAAGGCGTAACCCAACTGCGTCAGGGTCGGAATCCAGCCCAGCGTTTCGGCGCTGGCGTGGATCTCAACGCCCAGCACGCCCAGCATGGGTTGGCTGTAATACAGGGACGCAACCGACAGGCCAGCGCCGATCGCTAGAAGAAAAACCAGGCCACGCGACAAGGTGGCGGCAGGGGTTTGGGATGACATGATGACGTGTCCGAAGGTTCGTGTACGGGGCAGATTCTGGGCGTCTGGGTCATGTTTTGGTAGCCGGCGCGGCGGTACATCGGTTATACGGTTGGCGTATGAGCACCTCCGCCCCGACTGTCATTACCCCCGCCGCCGCCACTGCCGGCACCGACCGCCTGCTGCTGATCGAAACCTTCGTGCGCATCGTCGAGGCGGGCAGCCTGTCGGCCGCCGCCGCGCAATTGGGCGGCACCCAACCCACCGTCAGCCGCCGGCTGCAACTGCTGGAGCGTTCGATGGGGGTGCGGCTGCTGCAGCGCTCCACCCACGCCATCCGGCTGACCGAGGATGGGCAACGCTGTTATGAACGCGCCAAGGAACTGCTTGCCACCTGGCAGTCGTTTGAAAGCGATGTGCGCGGCGCGGGCAACGAACCCACCGGCACCTTGCGCGTGGTGGCCCCGCACGCCTTTGGTCAGGATCAATTCGTGGAACCGCTGGCGCGCTACTTGCAGCAGTACCCCGCGATGCGCGTGGAATGGCTGCTGCATGACCGCATGCCGGACCTGATCGCCGAAAACGTGGACTGCGCGATTCGCGTGGGCGCGGTGACCGACCCGTCCGTGATCGCCGTGAAGCTGGGCGAAGTGCCTCGCATTGTCGTCGCGTCGCCCGATCTGTTGCGCGGGGCGCCCGTGCCGCAGCAACCGGAGGCGCTGGCGTGCCTGCCGTGGCTGGCATTGCGCACGTTCTATCGCACCGAGGTCAGCCTGACGCATGCCGAAACCGGCGCAACCGAACGCTTCGGCATTCATGCCCGGCTGTCCACCGACGGCCTGCACGCGCTGCGCAAGGCCGCCGTGCTGGGCTTGGGCGTGGCGCTGGGTTCGGCCTGGGTCATGCAAGACGACCTGGCCTCGGGCCGGCTGGTGCATCTGGCGCCGCAGTGGCGCGCGGACCCGCTGCCGGTGTCCCTGGTGTATGCGCCATCGCGTTATCAACCGGCGCGGCTGCGCCGATTCATCGAGATCATGCGCACGCATCTGCCTGCTGGACTGGCAGGAGCCTGACCTGGCCAGCGCCAGGTCTTATCCGACAGGCCACGCTGTCGCGTCGCGTTGGCCGGGTGTGGCGGCGCGGGCTCCAGGACAGAAGGAAGCCGCCGCCTGGCGGGCGGACGCCGGTGCAATTGGCGGGGATGGGTTGGTGCATAGCAGTTCGGCCCGGCACGGGCGGCCATACAGCCAGCCCTGCCCAGTGGCTTCGGGCGCGCGTTCCAACACATAGCGCGCCTGCTCTTCGGTTTCGATGCCTTCGACCAGCACCGAGATATTCAAACGGCGTGTCATTTCGAATACCGTGTCCAGCACCGTGGCCGCCCACGCGTTGGCGCTGATCCAACGGATCAACGTGCGGTCCAGCTTCAGGCCGCTGACCCCCCACGTGAGCAGATTGCTGAGGTTGGCGTAGCCCGCCCCGAAGTCATCAATAACCACGCGGAATCCAACGCGCAAGTATTGGGCGATCAGCTTGCGCGGGTCTTCCACCACGAACGCCAGAGACTCCGTAATCTCAAGCACGATTCGGTTGGGCGGTATTCCAAACTCGCGTGTGGTATCCACCATGAACTTCACAAAGGAAGCGTCTTCGATATCGCGCGGCGTCACGTTGATGCTGGCGTAGAAATCGCCCGGTTCTTGCAAACGATCTTGAAGCTCGGTCAAGGCGGCGCGCACGATGTGGCGCGTGAGTTTGCGTCCCAGGCCCGTTGACTCTGCCCATGCAAAAAACGTATCGGGCGGGATCACGCCCAGCGTTTCGTGCGTCCAGCGCGCCAAGGCCTCGACACCCACCATGTGGCCCGTGGACATCCTCACAAGCGGTTGATAGACGACGTGGATGTGGCCGCGTCGCATGGCGCGATTCAATCGACGTCGCACTGCTGACGAACCGCCAATCCAGCGATAGCACAACAGGCTGAGCAGCACGCCGCCAATGGCGCCAAGCAAAGCGGGCCAATGCGCATCGCGCGTGGGTTGCTCGGCTGTGCCGTTGCTCTCGCCGGACGAAGAAGCGATTGCGTCATAGGCCACGCCAAAGATGGCTCCCGTCAAAACGAGCAATAAAAAATAGGGCAGACAGGGGCGCAAGAAACGATGAGGGATTGTCATGGATGCGAGCAGATCCGAAGTATGTCTTGGTTGCCGCGGCTAAACAAAAAGCCATGAAACCGAGTGCTAATAAAGGGCTTGCGCAGTGACCGTGTGGACACCTTGCAAGACCGTGCCGATTACTCAGCACGCACTCACTAGTTCGCGCGATAACGCGGGCTTGTTGCAGCCTTGACGTTAATTTTCATTTGGCTTGATGCCTTATTGATAAGCTCGAAAGGAAAGCAATGTTCAGTAATTGGCGGTGCATGAAATGTGTATCTGTCTGTACTTAAGCGCGTATACTTCGCAGCATGGTTCACGCCCATGCGCCATCTTTGCGGCCAGGCCGCTGATCAGAATGGCGAGAAAGATGCCCAGAGAATTCTCCTCCCAGTTAGGGACTGTGGAATCCGAGCTCAAAGCACTGTGGCTACAAGCCCAGGCCGGAGACGAAACCGCTTATCGAGATGTGTTGGGCCGCATTGCTCGTTTGCTGCGAGCCTATTTGCGCCGCCGGATGGCGGGTTCTCTGGACGATGTCGAAGACCTGGTTCAAGAATGTTTGTTGGCCCTGCACCTGCAGCGTGCAAGCTACGATTCCACCCTGCCGCTCTCCGCGTGGGTATACGCAATTTCTCGCCATAAGCTGATCGACTTCTGGCGACGCAATAAGCGCTATGGGGCGCTGAACGATTCCATTGACGACGTGGATGAAATGCTCCTTGCCGGAGAAGCCAACGAAGCGACTTCCCATGTGGATCTGGCCCGTTTGTTGGGCGCATTGCCGGACGCTCAGCGCCGAGCCATCGAACTGACTAAACTCGAGGGGTTGAGCGTGGCGGAGGCCGCGGCGCGAATTGGTATGTCAGAAGGCGCCGTCCGGGTCCAAGTCCATCGTGGGTTAAAACGGTTGAGCCTACTCGTCAAGGTGGTCATATAGTGAAAACCAAGGACTTCATCGATTTTCTTGCCACCGGCGCGGGGCCCGCGCCGACACCAAACACGTCCTTCAAGCTCCGCGCCGCCTTGCTCGCCGGATTGGCCACCAGCCTGGGAATAGGCCTGGTGGCGAACGGCTCCGCTACCCCCGCTATTTTGTTGGTCAGCCGCTGGTACAAGCTGCTTTATGCCTTGTCGATCCTTGCCTGCGGCTGGGTAATGGTCACGCAATTAGCCCGCCCGCTCGCGCGCGTGCATCGTTCCATGTGGTGCTTGATGGCGGTGGTGTTGATCATGGCCGGATTCGGTTTCTGGGCCTTGATGAACGCACCGCCTGGTCAATATGCGGCGCTGTTATTGGGCCAGAGCTGGCAGGTCTGCTCGGTGCTGATACTGCTGTTTTCGCTACCCGGGTTGGCGGTCTTGCTTTGGGCCTTGCGATCATTGGCGCCCACACGATTGCGATTGGCCGGCTTTGCCGCTGGCGTCCTCGCGGGTGCGATGGGGGCGTTGGGCTATGCCGTGATTTGCCTTGAAGATTCGTTCTTGTTCGTGGCGGTCTGGTACACGTTGGGAATCGGCTTGAGCGGTTTGCTTGGCATGTTGCTTGGACCAAAGGTGCTGAACTGGTAGGCGCGTCGGTCGCGGATGTGTCACGGACCCATTGGGGTCCGTTGTTGTTTGTGGCGTTGTAACGAAACGGCGCGCGACGTCGAATAAGAAGACATGCCGGCGTTGGCCATCCCGGATCTTTGATCCTGTGATTGGGAAGACGCGCAGGCGCCCAGCCGTCGCGCCGCGTCGGCGCCAACGAGCCCGCCATGAACGCCCAAGAATTCTTCAATGTGTTGACTCAGCATGCGGCAAGCACCTATCGGCCCGCGGTGATCGGGCCGCGCGCGTCGCTGTCCTATAGCGCGTTGTGCGCGCATGTGAAAGAGCGCATGGCGCTATACGAGCAGTTGTCGGCCGGCGTGTTGCTGACGCTTCAAGACAACGCGCCCTGGACCATCATCGATGATGTGGCGGCATTGATGACCGAAGTGGTCCACGTTCCGCTGCCGCCGCTTGCCACCGACCGCATGGTGACCAGCGCGATGGAGCGCTGTGGCGTGGATACGGTGATCGCGCCCATCGCCATGACGGCCAGGCTTGTCAGGTTGGGGCTGCGGCCCTCGGTCACGCTGTCGGGCGGCGATGGCGTGTTTGTTCGGGACCTTGCAGCACCCGCGCGCCCGCTGCCGCCAGGCACAGCGAAGATTGTGTTCGATATCGACGGCGAAGGCATGGGGCGGGGCATCTGCCTGAGCGAGCAAGCGTTGTTGTCGGCCGCGTCGTCGGCGGCGCAAGCCTTGGCTGATCGGGGAATCAAACGGCATTTGATGACCCGCCCCTTGGCCACGCTGCAAGAATGCGTGATGGGTGCCTATGCCAGCTTGATCGCGGGCGCCACGTGCGTGGCCTTGCCGGGCAGCCATTTTGCGCTGGACGCAATGGGCGTGGACCCGCTGGCCTTGCATGAAGAGCTTGAACACCACGGCGCGCAGAGCGTTCTGGCCACGCTGCAAACGCTGGTTGACTACGCCACCTTCCTGCAGGACCGTCGCGCCCGCGCGCCCGTCACATTGCGCTGTGCGCTGATCGACGGCCCGGCGGACGAGCTGGGTGTGCGCCGGCTGTTCGAAGCGACCGGGCTGCCTGTCGTGCCGACCTTCTCCCTGCCCGAAGCCGCTTCCGTCATCACGATGCGAACAGATGGCATCCGCCATGCCGGCTCGGCGGGAAAGGTGCTGCCGCACATGCGGATGCGCGTGTCCGCCAGAGGCGAACTCGAGGTCAAGGGCACGCTGTTCCTGGGCTACGTCGGCGACGCGCCCTATACGGGCGAATGGCTGGGCACGGGCCGGTATGGGGAGATCGACGCCGAAGGCTTCGTGTACCTGTTGGATCGCGCGGGCTCCGCCCTTGTCGCGACTTCTCGCGCAGGGCCCACGCAGGCAAGCGCCGAGCGCGCCTTGATGGACACCTTGCTTTTCATGCAGGCCGTCGTGTACCTGAAGCCGCGTGTGGGATGCTGCGCGGTGTTGTGGCCCATCGGCCAGAACTTGTCCGACGGTGAAATACAGGCCGCCATCGACCGGTGCAATGCGCGCTTGGACGCGCGCTCGAAGCTGGTGCGATGGACGCGCGCCAAAGCGCCGTTTTCATTCGTGGCGGGCTTGGCCACGTCGCGCGGCCGGCCCCGCCGTTCGATGATCTTGCGTCTGCATGATCATGAGTTCAATGAGGCGATCGCCGAAGACGCCCGCCACGATGCGCTGATCGCCGACGTGTGATGGGATGGCGGCGCAATAAAGGGCGCGCATCACTGCGCGCCCTTGTTTTATCCCCGACGTAATTGCCGAATCATCGCAAGACTGTTGCGTTGGCGGACCCGGCATGTCCGCATTTATATGACAAGAAAAATACTCGCAAACTTCAGACCACATTGCGCGAGAGACAAATTTGCCGAACTCCCGCAAAGCTATGTCCATTATTTACCGTTCTTAACTATTGCCCCCGTAACCGGATGCTGCGTGCGCTCGTATTTACAGCTATGGGCCGCTCGTCTGCATTCTCCGGGTCGATTCCATACGAGTTTTTCTTAGGCGGATTCTGTCAGGGGCGCACGCAGTCGTGCGCGACAAGGGTAAAGAACATGAGCTCCATCGTAAGCCTCGGCATCGGCGCTACACGCCAGCCCAGCATAGAAAACAAAGCCAGGATATGCACCGCTGCCGCTTCCTTGGCGGTGGTATTGCTTGCCGGTTGCTCGGTGCAGCCCAAGCAATTCGAAGCGGCCGAAAACCGCGATCGCGCCATGGATCTGATTGCGCGATCCACCGCCAACCAAGAACCCATCCTGGGCCCGGTGGACCTGTACGAAGCCATGGCGCGCGCCATCAAATACAACCTGGATGTGCGCGTTGAAATGATGGGCGTTGCCTTGGCCCAGCGCGAGCTGGATTTGAAGCACTACGACATGCTGCCGAAGTTTGTCGCGTCGCTGGATTACTCCGGCCGCGATAACTATTCGGGCGGCGCCAGCCAGTCATTGCTGACGGGCCAGACCTCGCTGGAACCTTCCACGTCGTCCGAAAAGAATGTGCTGCAAAGCAATCTGCAACTGAGCTGGGACGTCCTGGATTTTGGCCTGTCGTATGTGCGCGCCAAACAAGCGGCCGATCGGGTCAACATGGCCGACGAGCGCAAGCGCAAGGTCATGAACCGCTTGATTGAAGACGTGCGTACCGCCTACTGGCGCGCCGTCAGCGCGGAACGTTTGCTGGGCAAGATCCGTGAACTGGAAACAGCCACGCAGACGGCGCTGGACCTGGCCGCCGAGCAAGACCGCCTGGGCCTGACCGCGCCGCTTGCGCCCTTGAGCTATCAGCGCGAAATGCTGGGCATCCGGCGCGACGTGCAGGCGCTGGGACGCGAGCTGGGCGTGGCCAAGCAGCAGTTGGCCGCCTTGATGAATCTGCCGCCCAATACCCAATACACCATCGCAATGCCGCCGCCCATGGAAAGTAACCGGCCGCTGGTGCTGCCCGGCATTGCCGATGACTCGGCGGCCTGGCTGCAAGTGGCGATCGAGAACCGGCCCGAGCTGCGCGAAGTGGCGTATCAGCTGCGCGCGAACGAACAGGAAAACACTGCTGCCTTGTTGCGCTCGCTGCCCAGCCTGAAGCTCTTTGGTGGCGTGAACGCCAGCACCAACGACCTGCTCTACAACAGCAACTGGATCGGTTGGGGTGCGGTGGCAAGCTGGAACCTGCTGAACATCTTCCGCCTGCCTGCCGAGAAGGCGCAGATCAAGGCGGAAGGAGACCTGCTGGATCAGCGGCAGTTGGCGCTGACCACGGCGGTGGCGACGCAGGTGGAAGTCAGCCGCGCGCGCTACGCGCTGCGCCAGGAGGAGCTGGATACGGCGCGACGCTTCTACGACGTGCAGGCGCGCATCGAAGGGCAGATCGATTCGGGCTTCAAGGCGGAAAAGCTCAGCCGCCAAACCTTGATCCGGGAACAGATGAACACCTTGGTGGCGCGGGTGCGTTATGACCTGGCGCTGGCGGACCTCCAAAACGCCTACGCCAACGTCTTCGCCTCGCTTGGCATCGACCCCGTTGACACCACCATGAGCACGTCTGACGCCGTGCCGACGCTGGCGGGAAAGCTGCGCGGCATGTGGACGGCGCGTGACACCTTCGCCAGCAACGAGCAGGACGCGCGCGTGGCCGTGGTCGCGCCGACACGCTAACCCCCCCTTTCGCGGGAACCATCATGAACAAGCAAAGAAGTAGCGCGCCCAAGGCGGGTTGGCCCCGTCGCGTCTGGCTCACCCCCTTGCTGCTGGCCTGCGCCACGGCCTGGGGCTCCCAACCGCCCGCTGACGGAGGCTCCGCGCGCGGTGTGCTGCGCGCCACGGCCGAGGCCACGCTGTCGTCATCGGTCTCTGAAAAGATCCTGAGCATGCCGCTGCGTGAAGGCGAGCGGTTCAAGCAGGGCGACGTGCTGGTCAGTTTCGATTGCCGTCGGCTTGAAGCTGAACTGCGCGCCGCGCGTGCCGGCGCTGCCGTCGAAGCGCGCAATGCGAAGGTGCAAGCTGAACTGCTGCGCATGGCGGCCACTGGCCGCGCCGACGCCGACATTGCGCGCTTCAAGCACCAGGAGCGGCAGGCGCAAGCCGAAGTGATCCAGCAACGCATGGTCGACTGCAAGGTCGTGGCGCCGTATGCGGGCAGCGTGGTGGAAACGCTGGCGCGGCTGGACGAAACGCCACCGGCCAACGAAAAGCTGATCTCCATCGTGAGCGATGGCCCAATGGAATTGCACATGGTCGTGCCGTCCAAGTGGCTGGCGTGGTTGAAGGAGGGATCCGACCTGGACTTCATCGTCGATGAAACCGGTGATGTGCTGCCGGCCAAGGTGACGCGCGTGTCCGCGGCGGTGGATGCGGTCAGCCAGACGATCAAGGTGGTGGCGCTGGTGGAGCAGGCCCCCGTGGGCGTGCTGCCAGGCATGAGCGGACGCGCAACCCTGGAAGGCGCCGCCGCCGCGCCCGGCACCCCCATGGCATCGACGCCGGGGCCGGCGCCAGCCGGCAAGCTGCCCGTGCAGGCCGTCTATCACGTGCCCGCGGGTAGCGAAGGCCAGCCGCCCGCGGTCATGCCGATACCGTCGGTGCCAACCCATGCCACGCCCGTCGGGTCGTCGCGCGTGGGCACGCCGGGTTCCAGCACTAACGGTGTCCGGTAAGGAGCGACAGCCATGGCCCTGCATGTGGCGAGTTCCCGTAGTGGGCCGGCTGAATCCGTGGCTGGCGGCGAAGCCGCGCGGCCTCGACCCGCCGCGAATGCGCCGTCGGTGTCGCAGGCCGATCCGCAAAACAGCACGGGTGCGCAACTGATACGCCTGGAAGGCGAGCTGCGCCGCTGCACGTCGCGCGATGCCTTGTGGCAGCACTTGGCCAATGAGCCCATTGCGTTGTTGCCCTTTGGACAGGCGCTGGTGTTCGAAGGCGTGCCGGGAGGCCGCTGGCGCGTGGCCGCCATATCGGGCCTGGCAAGCGTGAACCGCGATGCGCCGCTGGTGCGCTGGTACGAGAACATGGTGTCGGCCCTGTGCCGGCAGAAAGGGAATGCGGCCGCTGCGTCCGCTGCTCCCGATGCGACCGATCCAAGGGCCGTCCGTACTTTCGATGTACACGCCTACGCCGATCCCTCCGACCCCTGCTCGGCCGACGCGGTCTTGACCTCGCTCTTGTGGGTGCCGTTGGCCGACGTGGGGCAGGCCCCACACGCGGGCTGGCTGCTGGCGCGCGATCAACCCTGGGACTCTGCGCACCAGCGTCTGGCTGCGCGCCTGGGCGGGGCCTATGCCCATGGTCTGTCCGCCATCGCCGGCCGCGCCAGGCCCCCCGCCGGCTTGCGCCGTCATCGTCCCAAGCTGTATGTGTTGTTGGCGGCCGTGGCGGCGGCGCTGGCGTTTGTTCACGTGCCGCTGACGACGCTGGCGCCGGTGGAAGTCACGCCGCAAGACCCTTTCGTGGTGACGGCGGCGCTGCCCGCCGTGGTGGAACGCATTCTGGTGGCGCCGGGCGCGACCGTCGCCGCCGGCACGCCGCTGGTGCAATTGGTGGACACCCAACTGCGCAGCGATTACGAAGTGGCCATTCAGAAGGTGGAAGTGGCCCGCGCCAAGGTGCTGCGCTTGCAACAGGCGGCGGTGTCCGACACGACCGCCAAGCGTGAACTGGCCGTGGCCATGAGCGAAGAATCCGTCGCCACGGCGGAACGCGACTACGCACGCGCCATGCTGGCCAAGGCCTTGCTGCGCGCACCGCAGGATGGCGTTGCCCTGTATGGCGACCCGCGCGACTGGCTGGGCCGCCCGGTGGCGGTGGGCGAAGCCATCATGCGCGTGGCCGACCCTAATCGTGTGCAGTATCAATTGAAGGTACCCGTGGCGGACTCCGTCAATTTGCAGGAGGGCGCCTCCGTGCGCGTGTTCCTGGATGCCGCGCCGCTGGACCCGCTGGACGCGAAGATCGTGCGGGTGGCGTATCGCGCGGAATCCGACGCCGCGGGCGTGGCCAGCTACACCGTGCTGGCACGGCTTAACGACCCCACCGCCGCGCCCGAACGCCTGGGCCTGCGCGGCACGGCGCGTGTCTATGGCGAGCCGGTGTCCTTGTTCTACTACTTGATGCGGCGGCCCATCACGGCGTTGCGCCAATGGACCGGAGTTTGACGCCATGGATGCCACCGCACTGCGCATCGACGACCCCGAAGCCAACCCGGACGCGCGCAAGCTGCCGCCGCTGCGTCAGGACCTGCGCCTGATCGCCGACCAGGGCGGCACGCGCGCGGGCGAGTGGGGCGGCAACTGGCGTATCCACGACCCCGCCGCGCATCGCTTCTTCGCTATCGACCAGGACACCGTCGGCATGCTGGCCCAATGGCATCAGGGCACGGTCGGCGCGCTGCGCTCGGCGGTGGCGAGCAGTACGGGCCGCACACCCGACGACCAGAAGATCCTGGGCCTGATCGAGTTCCTGCAGCGCCATGAACTGCTGGCGCCGGCAGCGGGCGAAACCTATGCGCGCGTACGCCAGCAGCGCAGCGCGCAACAGCGCTCGCTAAGCGCCCGACTGCTGCACGGCTATCTGTTCTTCAAGGTGCCGCTGGCGCGCCCCGACGCCTTTCTGCGCCGCACGCTGCCGTGGGTAACGGTGTTCTTCTCGCGCACCTTCTGGGCCCTGGCAGCGTTGCTGGGCGTGTTGAGCCTGTATCTGGTTTCACGCCAATGGGACACCTTCCTGAGCACCTTCCCCGACATGATCTCGGCCACGGGCCTGATCGCCTTCGGCCTCAGCCTGGCCCTGGTGAAAACCTTGCACGAACTGGGCCACGGCTATACCGCCGTGCGGCTGGGGTCGCGGGTGACGACGATGGGCGTGGCCTTCGTGGTGATGACACCCATCCTCTACACCGACACGACCGACGCCTGGCGCTTGCCCCGCCGCCAGCGCGTCCTGATCGACAGCGCCGGCATGGCGGTGGAACTGCTGGTGGCGGTGCTGGCGACGCTGGCCTGGGTGTTCCTGCCCGACGGCGCCTGGCGCAACGTGGCCTTCGCGCTGGCCACCACCAGCTGGGTGCTGAGCCTGGCGGTCAACCTCAACCCGCTGATGCGCTTTGACGGCTACTACCTCTTCAGCGACCTGATCGGCATTCCCAGCCTGCAAGACCGATCGTTTGCGATGGCGCGCTGGTGGATGCGCGAACGGCTCTTCGGCTACGGAGACGAGCAGCCCGAACCCACCTACGGCTCGACGCGCACGCTGTTCATCGTCTTTGCCTACGCCACCTGGATCTATCGCTTCTTCCTGTTCCTGGCCATCGCCCTGCTGATCTATCACTACTTTTTCAAGATCCTGGGCATTTTCCTGTTCGTGGTGGAGATCGGCTGGTTCATCGCGCTGCCGATCTGGCGCGAAATGAAAGTGTGGGTGCGTCGCCGCCACGAAGTGGGGCGGCAGGCGTTCGTGACGATGATGGTCGTGGCGATACTCGCGGCCGTGTTGCTGGTGCCCTTGCCCTACACCGTGCGCATCCCCGCCGTGCTGACCGCAACGGAGCAGGCGCCGGCGTTTGCGCCGCGCCCCGCGCGCCTGGAAGCCGTGCGCGTGCGCCAGGGCGAGACCGTGCGTGCCGGACAGATCCTGATGGCGTTGAGCGCGTCAGAGGTCGAACAACAGTTGGACGCCGCGCGCGAGCGTGAACGGCTGCTGAACGAACGGCTGGACCGTCGCAGCGCCGACCGCAAGGATCTGTCCGAGTCCCTCACGCTGACGCGCGAAGTCCAGTTGGAGCGCGACCGCATTGCGGGGTTGGAACGCGAGCGTGCCCGCCTGGCGGTGCGCGCGCCCATCGACGGCGTGGTGGTCGAGCTGGCGCTGGAACTGTCGCCCGGACGCTGGGTGGACGAGAAGACCCGCCTGGCCCTGATTGCCGCGCCCGACAGCCTGGAGGCGCGCGGCTATATCAATGCGGACGACCTGCATCGCATCCGCGAGGGCGACGCGGGAGAGTTCGTGGACGAGCAGCGCCTGATGCCCGCGCGCGCCATCCAG